>NZ_CM173232.1:5402500-5411504 GCF_057747995.1 Neobacillus sp. DHD-1R | reverse complement strand
GCAAAAGCAGAAGGTTTAGATATACCAAATGAAGTCATGCTCTATATTGCGAACCAAATTGACTCAAACATCCGGGAACTTGAAGGTGCGCTCATTCGTGTGGTCGCTTATTCTTCCTTAATCAATAAGGATATTAACGCCGATCTAGCAGCAGAAGCTTTAAAGGATATCATTCCAAGCTCAAAGCCTAAAGTGATTACGATTCATGAAATTCAAAAGGTTGTCGGGGAGCATTATAGTATTAAATTAGAGGATTTTAAGGCCAAAAAGCGGACAAAATCTGTCGCTTTTCCTAGACAGATTGCCATGTATTTATCACGTGAATTAACCGACTACTCATTGCCAAAAATAGGCGAAGAGTTTGGCGGGCGTGATCATACAACCGTTATTCATGCTCATGAAAAAATCTCTAAGCTTCTCCAAACGGATTCAACACTGCAAAAGCAAATGAAAGAACTGCATGAATTGTTAAGAGTATAAGAAGTATGATCAATTGAATAAGCACTTTTAGTTGTTAAGATTGTGAATAACTTTGCCTATTCTGTACACAGTCTGTCCACATGTGGATAGGCTGTATTTCTATATGAAAAACGGAGTTATCCACATATCAACAGGCCCTACTAGTACTTCTACTATTTTTTTAAAAAATAATATTATATGTTACTGCTTTAAAAAATATGCATAAACGGAGGAATAAATGCGATGAAATTTATTATCCAGCGCGACCGATTAGTACAAAGTGTTCAAGATGTAATGAAGGCTGTCACATCCAGAACGACTATCCCGATCCTAACCGGGATTAAAATTGCAGCTACAATTGAAGGAGTTACCTTAACAGGGAGCGACTCCGATATTTCAATTGAGTCATTTATTCCAAAAGAGGATGCTGGCGATGAAATCGTGGAAATCCAACAACCTGGAGCCATTGTTCTCCAAGCAAAGTTCTTTAGTGAAATTGTAAAAAAACTTCCTACTGATTCAGTCGAAATCGAAGTCCTTGGATCACTACAAACCGTTATTCGCTCTGGAAAATCAGAGTTTAACTTAAATGGACTTGATGCAGAGGAATACCCTCACCTTCCACAAATAGAGGAAAATAATAAATTTCATATTGCAACAGACCTATTAAAGGCAATGATTAGGCAAACTCATTTTGCAGTGTCCACCTCAGAAACACGCCCCATCTTGACAGGTGTCAACTGGAAGATTGAAAATGAGGAATTAACCTGTATTGCAACAGATAGCCATCGTCTTGCCTTAAGAAAGGCTAAAATCGAATCGGAAAATCATGAAAGCTATAATGTGGTTATTCCAGGTAAGAGTTTGAATGAGTTAAGCAAAATTATTGATGATACGAATGACCTAGTTGATATTGTCATTACAGAAAATCAAATTTTATTTAAAACAAAGCATTTATTATTTTTCTCAAGATTATTAGAGGGAAATTATCCTGAAACATCGAGATTAATTCCAAGCGAAAGCAAAACCGATATCATTGTCAATACAAAGGATTTTCTGCACTCCATTGATCGTGCCTCTTTATTAGCACGAGAAGGAAGAAATAATGTGGTTAAATTGTCGACTATTGACGGAGGAATTATCGAAATTTCATCCAATACGCCAGAAGTTGGTAAGGTTGTTGAAGAAATTCAAAGCCAATCCATTGATGGTGAGGAATTAAAAATATCGTTTAGTGCAAAATTCATGATGGATGCCCTTAAAGCACTAGAAGGGACCGAGATTAAAGTGAGTTTTACTGGAGCTATGCGTCCTTTCGTTATTCGTCCGCTGCATGATGAAACGATTCTACAGCTAATTTTACCAGTAAGAACCTACTAGTTTTACTTAAGATGACAACCTATATGCCACCATACAATTGGTGGCTTTCTTTTTGTATGGAAAAGGGGCTGAGCTGCGCAAAAGTGAATCTCAATATCCTTGGTTACTACAAAATATACAAATTTCTTAATGGATATAGTTAGTCTAGCTTCGCTCACACCGCCTTTATTAGGGGACTCAGTCTGGTTCTCTGAATTTATTTCTAGTAGATAATAGTGTGGAACACCAAATGGGTTTTGTATGGAAAAGGGACGGAGCTGCGAAAAAAGTTGAATTTTAGCTGTTTTTTTTAGTTTCCTTTGTGCAGAGTTGATTTTTTTAGTAAAATAAAGTATTGGAACCATTTTTAGAAATGAGGGTGAAAAAGAATGCCTGAAGAAATCAAGCTGGATACCGAATTTATTACATTAGGACAATTTTTAAAGTTGGCCGATGTTATTCAAACAGGTGGTATGGCGAAATGGTTTTTAAGTGAACATGAGATATTTATTAATGGTGAACAAGATCAAAGAAGAGGTAGAAAGCTCCGTGTAGGTGACAAAGTCCAAATTGCCGGCTTTGGGGAATTTGTGATTACCGACTAGCTAAAGGGATGCGTTGCCATGTATATAGAAAAGTTAGCATTAAAAAATTATCGGAACTATGATGAGTTATTTGTCGAATTCGAAGATAAGGTCAATGTCATCTTAGGTGAAAATGCTCAAGGTAAAACAAATGTCATGGAATCTATTTATGTTTTAGCAATGGCAAAGTCCCACCGTACCTCAAATGATAAAGAACTTATTCGCTGGGACCAAGAGTATGCTAAAATAGAGGGTAGGGTTCAAAAACAGCATAGCTCATTGCCGTTGCAATTATTGATTTCTAAAAAGGGAAAAAAGGCAAAACTTAATCATATTGAACAGCAAAAGTTAAGCCAATATGTAGGAAATTTGAACGTTGTCATGTTTGCACCGGAAGACCTTAACATTGTTAAGGGCAGTCCACAGGTGCGAAGGCGGTTTATCGATATGGAAATTGGTCAGGTGTCGCCAATTTACTTACACGATGTGAGTCAATACCAAAAAATACTTCATCAACGTAATCATTATCTAAAAATGATGCAGATCAAAAAGCAAAGTGATCCAACGATGCTAGAAGTATTAACAGACCAGTTTATAAATATGGCTGTAAAGATTGTCAAAAAGAGGTTTGAATTTCTAAAATTACTTGAGAAATGGGCTAAACCTATCCATCAAGGAATATCAAGGGGTTTGGAAACACTCGAAATTACGTATAAGCCGTCGGTAGAGGTATTAGAAGACCAAGATTTGTCGAAAATGATAGCATGCTTTGAGGAAAAATTTTCTAAGGTTAGAACAAGAGAAATTGAACGAGGCACAACCTTGTTCGGCCCTCATCGTGACGATTTGTTGTTTTTTGTCAATGGAAGGGATGTTCAAACCTTTGGATCACAAGGGCAACAGCGAACGACTGCCCTTTCCGTTAAGCTGGCTGAAATCGAATTAATCTATAACGAAATTGGTGAGTATCCTATTTTACTTCTTGATGATGTTTTATCGGAATTGGATGATTATAGACAATCCCATTTGCTCAATACCATACAAGGAAGAGTGCAGACATTTGTGACCACTACAAGTGTGGAAGGGATTGACCATCAGACACTAAAGGAAGCATCAACCTTTATCGTTGAAGCTGGAACCATAAAGAAAGTTAATTGAGGTGAGTCATGTATATTCACATCGGGGAAGATTTAAATATTAGGGCTAAGGATATTATTTCCATAGTAGATAAAGAGAGCGCAAATAATTCACCGCTTATCGAAGAGTTCTTACAGTGTCATAGTGAAAAATTAGTTAACTTATCTAAAAACCCCTTTAAATCAGTCATTATTACCTATGACAAAGTATACTTATCCCCTATTGCTTCTGGTACTTTGAAGAAACGTTCAAGCCACATGAATATGCATGAATTTTAATATATTTATTTTTTGTTTTAATAACGAAAATATTAAGATATTTTTGTCAGAAGGTGCAGGTGAACAAGTATGACGATAGAACAAAAAGCAGTAGAAGGTGCATATGATGCCGATCAAATTCAGGTTCTAGAAGGACTTGAAGCGGTTCGAAAACGACCCGGAATGTATATTGGTTCAACAAGTGGAAGAGGTCTCCATCATCTTGTTTGGGAAATTGTCGATAACAGTATTGATGAGGCTCTGGCAGGCTACTGTGATGAAATCAATGTCATTATTGAGGAAGATAATAGTATCACGGTAAAAGATAACGGTCGGGGAATTCCGGTTGATATTCAAGAAAAGATGGGCAGACCGGCTGTTGAAGTTATTATGACGGTGCTCCATGCTGGCGGTAAATTTGGCGGTGGCGGATATAAAGTATCCGGCGGACTTCATGGTGTAGGTGCCTCCGTAGTTAATGCTCTTTCTTCCGGGTTAGAAGTTTATGTACACCGTAATGGGAAAATCTATGAAATCAAATTTGAACGCGGCGCAGTAGTGTCTGAATTAAAGGAAATTGGCACGACGGACATAACAGGGACGTTTACCCACTTTAAACCAGATGGGGAAATTTTTACTGAAACATTGGTATACGAGTATGACATTCTAGCTACGCGATTGCGTGAATTAGCGTTTCTTAATCGTGGATTAAAAATTACCATTGAAGATAAGCGTGATGAAAATAAACGAAATGAATACCACTATGAGGGTGGTATAAAGTCGTATGTAGAGCATTTAAATCGTACAAAAGAAGTTGTCCATGATGAACCAATCTACATGGAGGGTGAAAAGGACGGCATTAGTGTGGAAGTTGCCCTCCAATATAACGAAGGTTATACGGAGAATATTTACTCTTTCGCTAATAATATTCACACTTATGAAGGCGGTACACATGAATCGGGATTTAAAACGGCATTAACAAGAGTCATTAATGATTATGCAAGAAAGAATGGCATATTCAAGGAGAATGACCCCAACCTTTCCGGTGAGGATGTTCGTGAAGGAATCACTGCGATTGTTTCCATCAAACACCCTGACCCTCAATTTGAAGGTCAAACAAAGACAAAGCTGGGAAATTCCGAAGTACGAGCGATTACTGATACTGTTTTTGCAAGTACCTTTGATAAATTTTTATTAGAGAATCCAACTGTTGCACGAAAAATCGTTGATAAAGGGTTAATGGCTTCACGGGCAAGGCTTGCTGCCAAGAAGGCTAGAGAATTAACACGGCGCAAAAGTGCATTGGAGGTTTCTAGTTTACCAGGGAAACTAGCAGATTGTTCTTCTAAGGACCCATCAGAGAGTGAATTGTACATCGTTGAGGGTGATTCTGCGGGTGGATCAGCAAAACAAGGACGGGATCGCCATTTTCAGGCAATTCTACCGTTGCGCGGGAAAATCCTAAATGTGGAAAAAGCCCGGCTTGATAGAATTCTTTCCAACAACGAAGTTAGGGCAATGATAACAGCAATTGGAACTGGAATCGGGGAAGATTTTGATATTTCCAAAGCGCGTTATCATAAAGTTGTCATCATGACAGATGCGGATGTTGATGGTGCCCATATTCGGACACTCCTCTTAACGTTCTTTTACCGTTTTATGAGAAAAATTTTAGAAGCTGGTTATGTTTATATTGCCCAGCCGCCACTCTATAAAGTTCAACAAGGTAAACGAATTGAGTACGCCTATGATGACAAAGAATTAGAACGGATTTTTGCTGAGCTGCCAGCTACACCAAAGCCTAATATCCAACGATATAAAGGTTTAGGTGAGATGAATCCCGACCAATTATGGGAAACAACGATGGATCCGGCTAATAGAAGTATGCTCGTGGTTAGCCTTGAAGATGCAATAGAAGCAGACGAAACCTTTGATATGTTAATGGGTGAGAAGGTAGAACCACGTCGAAACTTCATTGAAGAAAATGCCCAATACGTAAAGAATTTAGATATATAAAAGCCGGAGGGAGGTATTTAATATGACGGAAACACCCAATCCACATGTAAAAGAGATTAATATAAGTCATGAGATGAAATCATCCTTTCTTGACTATGCGATGAGTGTTATTGTTTCTCGTGCCCTGCCAGATGTTCGCGATGGATTAAAGCCGGTTCATCGCCGTATATTATATGCCATGCATGATCTAGGTATCCACGCTGACAAACCATATAAAAAATCTGCGCGTATCGTTGGTGATGTAATCGGTAAATATCACCCACATGGTGATTCTGCTGTTTATGAAACAATGGTCCGGATGGCACAGGATTTTAACTATCGTTATATGCTGGTAGATGGACATGGGAACTTTGGTTCTGTTGACGGCGACTCTGCAGCAGCAATGCGTTATACAGAATCAAGAATGTCCAAAATCTCTATGGAACTATTAAGAGATTTAAACAAAGATACCATTGATTATCAAGACAACTATGACGGGGAAGAACGAGAACCTGTTGTCTTACCAGCCCGCTTTCCTAACCTATTGGTTAACGGAACATCTGGAATTGCTGTCGGTATGGCAACTAATATTCCACCACATCAGCTGGGTGAGGTCATTGACGGGGTTTTAGCCCTCAGTAAAGATCCGGAAATAACCATCCAAGAGTTAATGGATATTATCCCTGGTCCTGACTTTCCAACTGGCGGAATTATCCTTGGCCGCAGTGGTATTCGTAAAGCGTACGAAACGGGAAGAGGATCAATTACGATTCGAGCCAAAGTGGAAATTCAACAAAAGTCCAATGGCAAGGAAGTAATTATTGTTAATGAATTACCCTACCAAGTAAATAAGGCGAGATTAATTGAAAAAATTGCTGAATTAGCCCGCGATAAAAAAATTGAAGGCATTACAGATCTTAGAGATGAATCTGACCGTAAAGGTATGCGAATTGTTATTGAAGTTCGGAAAGATGCTAATGCCAATGTTCTGTTGAATAATTTATATAAGCATACAGCCCTGCAAACCAGCTTTGGTATTAATACACTTGCACTTGTAAATGGTCATCCAAAGGTGTTAACTCTAAAAGAATGTCTAGTTCATTACTTAGACCATCAAAAAGTTGTCATTCGCCGCAGAACAGAGTTTGAATTACGCAAAGCGGAAGCACGTGCCCATATCCTGGAAGGCTTAAGAATTGCATTGGATAACTTAGATGCAGTTATCTCACTAATCCGTAACTCGCAAACAACGGATATTGCCCGCGAAGGCTTGATGACACAGTTCAACTTGTCTGAAAAGCAAGCACAGGCAATTCTCGATATGCGTTTGCAGCGTTTAACAGGGTTGGAAAGAGAAAAAATTGAAGACGAGTATCAAAGTTTGATGACGTTGATTGGTGAATTAAAAGCCATTTTAGCAGATGAGGAAAAACTTCTTGATATTATCCGTGAAGAGTTACTTGAAATTAAAGAACGTTTCAATGATAAACGCCGTACGGAAATTGCCACTACTGGATTTGAAAATATTGAAGATGAGGATTTAATTCCACGTGAGAATATTGCTATTTCCTTAACTCATAATGGCTACATTAAACGCCTTCCGGTGTCCACTTATCGTGCTCAAAGACGTGGAGGACGCGGTATCCAAGGAATGGGAACAAATGAAGATGATTTCGTTGAACATTTAATTACGACTTCCACTCATGATACCATTCTATTCTTTACTAACAAAGGTAAGGTGTATCGTGCCAAAGGCTACGAAATACCAGAATACAGCCGGACAGCTAAAGGTATTCCGATTATAAATCTCCTTGGAATCGAAAAAGGAGAATGGATCAATGCCATTATTCCTGTTGAGGAGTTCGTAGATGATTGGTTCTTATTCTTTACCACAAAAGAAGGAATCTCAAAACGTTCTCCATTATCATCATTTGCCCATATCCGAAATAATGGTCTTATTGCGTTAAGTCTGCGCGAGGGAGACGAGTTAATCTCTGTCCGATTAACAGACGGAAATAAACACATGATTATTGGAACAAAGAAAGGTATGCTGATCCGCTTTCCAGAAACAGACGTCCGTTCAATGGGACGTACAGCTACAGGTGTGAAAGGTATTACCCTTGATCCTGATGATGAAGTGGTAGGCATGGAAGTCTTAGAAGAAGATAATGATGTTCTAATCGTTACAAAAAATGGTTATGGCAAGCGCACATCTGCAGTAGAATACCGTATCCAAGGCAGAGGCGGTAAAGGGATTAAAACATGCCATGTGACTGATAAGAATGGAAACCTTGTTTCAATGCGTGCTGTGACCGGTGAAGAAGATCTCATGTTGATCACTACTGGCGGTGTTCTTATTCGAATTGATGTTGCAAGTATCTCTCAAATGGGACGTAATACCCAAGGGGTTAAACTTATTAGCATCAAGGAAAGTGAAAATGAATGTGTGGCAACAGTCGCAAAGGTTGAAAAGGAAGAAGAAAATGATACCACTGATGGAGGAAACAGCTCTCCTCTTAATGAAAATCCAGAGGAAGAGGGCAGCCCTCTTTTTGATGTAAATCAAGATGACACTCCAGAAGGTGAAGAATAGGTAAGTTAGAAAGGAGCATACCTTGTGTGCTCCTTTCTTCTATGAGAAGAATTAAAATAAGTCTTGCATTCACTTCTGCTGACTGTTATAATCATCAAAGTCAGCAAAAAAGTTACTTTGTCTCTCATAGTGTTAAGTAAAAAAATATGTTGACTTATAAAAGTATTGATGGTATATTAATTAAGTCGCTTACGAGTGACAAACAAATTTGTTCTTTGAAAACTAAACAAACAAAAGCGTCAACAAACAATAAATTATTAGTTTCTTATGAAACTAAGCCAACGTAACATTTATGAGCTATATCAACTTTCTTGGAGAGTTTGATCCTGGCTCAGGACGAACGCTGGCGGCGTGCCTAATACATGCAAGTCGAGCGGATCAACAGGAGCTTGCTCCTGTTGATTAGCGGCGGACGGGTGAGTAACACGTGGGCAACCTGCCTGTAAGACTGGGATAACACCGGGAAACCGGTGCTAATACCGGATAATCTTTTTCTTCACATGAAGGAAAACTGAAAGACGGTTTCGGCTGTCACTTACAGATGGGCCCGCGGCGCATTAGCTAGTTGGTGAGGTAACGGCTCACCAAGGCGACGATGCGTAGCCGACCTGAGAGGGTGA
>NZ_CM173232.1:5382500-5400000 GCF_057747995.1 Neobacillus sp. DHD-1R | reverse complement strand
AGAGTCTTGGAGGTAGAGCACTGTTTGGACTAGGGGCCCTCATCGGGTTACCGAATTCAGACAAACTCCGAATGCCAAAGACTTATCCGTGGGAGTCAGACTGCGAGTGATAAGATCCGTAGTCAAAAGGGAAACAGCCCAGACCACCAGCTAAGGTCCCAAAGTATACGTTAAGTGGAAAAGGATGTGGAGTTGCTTAGACAACCAGGATGTTGGCTTAGAAGCAGCCACCATTTAAAGAGTGCGTAATAGCTCACTGGTCGAGTGACTCTGCGCCGAAAATGTACCGGGGCTAAACGTATCACCGAAGCTGTGGATTGACATCAACGATGTCAGTGGTAGGAGAGCGTTCTAAGGGCGTTGAAGCTAGACCGTAAGGACTGGTGGAGCGCTTAGAAGTGAGAATGCCGGTATGAGTAGCGAAAGATGAGTGAGAATCTCATCCACCGAATGCCTAAGGTTTCCTGAGGAAGGCTCGTCCGCTCAGGGTTAGTCGGGACCTAAGCCGAGGCCGAAAGGCGTAGGCGATGGACAACAGGTTGATATTCCTGTACCACCTCTTTATCGTTTGAGTGATGGGGGGACGCAGGAGGATAGGGTAAGCGCGCTGTTGGATATGCGCGTCTAAGCAGTTAGGCTGGTAAGTAGGAAAATCCGCTTACCGTGAAGGCTGAGCTGTGACAGCGAGGGAAATTTAGTACCGAAGTTCCTGATTCCACACTGCCAAGAAAAGCCTCTAGCGAGATAAAAGGTGCCCGTACCGCAAACCGACACAGGTAGGCGAGGAGAGAATCCTAAGGTGAGCGAGAGAACTCTCGTTAAGGAACTCGGCAAAATGACCCCGTAACTTCGGGAGAAGGGGTGCTCTTTGGGGTGAATAGCCTCGAAGAGCCGCAGTGAATAGGCCCAGGCGACTGTTTAGCAAAAACACAGGTCTCTGCGAAGCCGCAAGGCGAAGTATAGGGGCTGACGCCTGCCCGGTGCTGGAAGGTTAAGAGGAGGGGTTAGCGCAAGCGAAGCTCTGAATCGAAGCCCCAGTAAACGGCGGCCGTAACTATAACGGTCCTAAGGTAGCGAAATTCCTTGTCGGGTAAGTTCCGACCCGCACGAAAGGCGTAACGATCTGGGCACTGTCTCAACGAGAGACTCGGTGAAATTATAGTACCTGTGAAGATGCAGGTTACCCGCGACAGGACGGAAAGACCCCGTGGAGCTTTACTGTAGCCTGATATTGAATTTTGGTACAGCTTGTACAGGATAGGTAGGAGCCTGAGAAGCCGGAGCGCTAGCTTCGGTGGAGGCGTCGGTGGGATACTACCCTGGCTGTATTGAAATTCTAACCCGCACCCCTGATCGGGGTGGGAGACAGTGTCAGGTGGGCAGTTTGACTGGGGCGGTCGCCTCCTAAAGAGTAACGGAGGCGCCCAAAGGTTCCCTCAGAATGGTTGGAAATCATTCGTAGAGTGTAAAGGCACAAGGGAGCTTGACTGCGAGACCTACAAGTCGAGCAGGGACGAAAGTCGGGCTTAGTGATCCGGTGGTTCCGCATGGAAGGGCCATCGCTCAACGGATAAAAGCTACCCCGGGGATAACAGGCTTATCTCCCCCAAGAGTCCACATCGACGGGGAGGTTTGGCACCTCGATGTCGGCTCATCGCATCCTGGGGCTGTAGTCGGTCCCAAGGGTTGGGCTGTTCGCCCATTAAAGCGGTACGCGAGCTGGGTTCAGAACGTCGTGAGACAGTTCGGTCCCTATCCGTCGTGGGCGCAGGAAATTTGAGAGGAGCTGTCCTTAGTACGAGAGGACCGGGATGGACGCACCGCTGGTGTACCAGTTGTCTTGCCAAAGGCATCGCTGGGTAGCTATGTGCGGACGGGATAAGTGCTGAAAGCATCTAAGCATGAAGCCCCCCTCAAGATGAGATTTCCCATAGCGTCAAGCTAGTAAGAACCCTGAAAGATGATCAGGTTGATAGGTCAGAGGTGGAAGCATGGCGACATGTGGAGCTGACTGATACTAATCGTTCGAGGACTTAACCAGTTTTAAAGCGAACTTGAGTTTTACCACTTCTTCTGAATTATCTAGTTTTGAGAGAACGATCTCTCTAATTTTATAGTCTGGTAATTAAGGCGAGAAGGTCACACCCGTTCCCATACCGAACACGGAAGTTAAGCTTCTCAGCGCCGATGGTAGTTGGGACACGCGTCCCTGTGAGAGTAGGACGTTGCCAGGCACAACAAAAAAGACAACCTGTAAGGGGTTGTCTTTTTTTGTCTTAAAATCCGGAATAATATTTCGTGGAAAGTAAAAAAGGACATCCTTTATGAATGGTCCTTTTTCACACTGAAATCCCTTTAACGCATTAAGTATTGATATATTAGAAAAGGCCCTTTTTGCATTGTGACGTCAAGAAAGGAGCAAATAAACGGATAATCGTGGTTAGGCATCATTTTGGTCAACTCGCTCCACCATTCTGTTTCATAACGGGCAATCATACTCAGGTTATACAGTAGTAAATAGTGTACCAGCAGCTCAGGAAAGTTTAATAAACTCCCTTTATTAAGTGGCATGGTATACGTTTTTTCCTCTAAATTAAAAGATAACGGCGACATTTCCGAAAGATATTCTTCATTCCGTATAAAAGAGAGCCCTTCACTTGAAAATTCAACTTCCTTCTTAAACTTCGAAACAAAATAATCCTTAAAGCGGTCTTTTGTCATATGAAAATGATCTAAGACTGACTCAGGTATAATCAGCTTTTCATTGAAAGGTCGTAATGTAACAAATGTTTTCTTGCCTTCAAGTAAAAAGAATAAATCATGGAGTTCCGGTATAAGCTGTAGTAATTCCTCCATAATGACTTTTTCCCCTTCCAATTGTTTCATGTGAAACAATTTTTCTGACATGAAGGGGAAAAGTCCATTTTTTTGGAATTTTACTTCGTCCTGAAAGAAAAGATAGTTTTGTTTTTTTCTCTTTCTTGTAGAAACACCATGAGCTAAAACTGCCGTGGTTTCAGGATAAGCAGGATCAATGGTTAAAATACATGCTTTAATTAAATGGACAAGTCCATAAAAGAGTAAGATAGGTTTTAAAATTAGCGGTGCTTTTTCAGCCTGTTCATAATAAATTTTTCCGTGTTCGAGATAATAGAGATAGGCATAGCAGTTTGCATAGCTCTTTTGTTCAAAATTCTCAATATTAAGCTTTTGATAGCTGCTTTTTAAATACCGTTGGCAGTACTCTGCCGAAAAAAAACAAGAGAAGCTTTTCCAATCTTTGTATTGAATAGCCAAGATACTCACCTTTTTCAGAAGAATCAAACTAATATTTATTCCTTGACAGTATTTTGTCCAATTGATAACCTACAAATAATATTTTTTTTCTTGGAAAAGAAGTTTTTATTAGATTACTGTAGTTCTTTATATGGTTTTTGGGGTTGTTGGTGGTATGTACCGCCATTTTAGTTTTATATGGGAGGCCGTTAAAATGTGGGAAAGTAAATTTGTTAAAGAAGGTTTAACGTTTGATGATGTATTATTAATTCCAGGTAAATCTGAGGTATTACCAAGGGATGTCAACCTGCAAGTGGAATTAACCCCGAGTGTAAAGCTTAATATTCCAATTATAAGCGCTGGAATGGACACAGTAACAGAATCAGAAATGGCCATTTCCATTGCCCGCCAAGGCGGCTTAGGAATCATCCACAAAAATATGACCATCGATCAACAAGCTGAGCAGGTTGAAAAAGTAAAGAGGTCTGAAAGTGGAGTTATAACCGATCCTTTTTTTCTTACTCCCGATCACCAAGTATATGATGCAGAGCATTTAATGAGTAAATACCGCATCTCTGGGGTGCCAATTGTTAATAATCTAGAGGATCAAAAGTTAATTGGTATCATCACGAATAGAGACCTTCGCTTCATTTCGGATCAGGATTATTCTTTTAAAATTTCAGACGTAATGACGAAGGAACATCTAGTCACAGCTCCAGTCGGTACAACTTTAAAAGAAGCCGAAAAAATTCTTCAAAAATATAAAATCGAAAAACTTCCACTTGTCAATGAACAGGGCGTTTTAAAAGGCTTAATAACAATTAAAGATATTGAAAAAGTCATTGAGTTTCCAAACTCGGCAAAGGATAAACAAGGCCGTCTATTAGCAGGAGCTGCTGTTGGGGTAACAAAAGATACAATGAAACGTGTCGAAGCACTTGTTGCAGCCAATGTTGATGCAATTGTCCTTGATACCGCTCATGGACATTCAAAAGGCGTTCTTGATATGGTGAAGGAAATAAGAACAGCGTATCCTGATTTGACAATTATTGCTGGTAACGTGGCAACGGCTGAAGCGACTAAAGCTTTAATTGAGGCAGGAACTGACGTGGTTAAAGTAGGAATTGGACCTGGCTCTATTTGTACAACAAGGGTCGTTGCAGGTGTCGGCGTTCCACAAATTACGGCTGTCTATGATTGTGCTGCAGAAGCAATGAAGCACGGGAAGACCATTATTGCTGATGGCGGTATTAAATATTCAGGCGATATCGTAAAGGCGTTAGCTGCAGGCGGCCATGCGGTTATGCTGGGCAGTTTATTGGCTGGCGTAACTGAAAGCCCTGGGGAGACAGAAATCTTCCAAGGACGCCGCTTTAAAGTGTATCGCGGTATGGGCTCGGTTGCGGCAATGGAAAAAGGATCAAAGGATCGTTATTTCCAAGAGGACAATAAAAAGTTTGTGCCAGAAGGTATTGAAGGTCGGATTCCTTATAAAGGACCATTAGCTGAAACCATTTACCAGCTTGTGGGCGGTATACGTGCTGGTATGGGTTATTGTGGTACAAAGGATCTCCATGACCTAAGAATGAATGCACAGTTTATTAGGATGACAGGGGCCGGCTTAAAGGAAAGCCATCCACATGATGTTCAAATTACAAAAGAGGCACCAAACTATTCACTATAGAAACATAAAAGACAGAGAAGCACTTACTTCTCTGTTTTTTAATGTATGATAAGGAAGCATAAAATCCTCGAGAATTGTCCAGTTCCAGCGCCCTAGCGGCTAGTGTCCTTCGCTCTCCGCCCTACGATAAGTCAACATCGAATCGCCTCCGGCTCTTCTTGTTTCCTTTATCTCAGTTGGAGCGCTCCATAAGGAAGGCATCGGCAGCATTGGCATCGCACGAAGGGAAAGCGTAAGCTTTTCCGAGGAGGCCATACGCCGCTGACCAGGGCGCTGACCAGGGCGCTTGCGCTTTTCTTGAGTGAAATTAGACCTAGTAAATTTAATCAAATTCATAAAATATGCCATAAGATGGTGCTATGCTCCGTCTATGATTTACTAGGCAGTTATGTTAAAATAACGAAAGTGTATAAATTGCTTGGAGGGCGTAAATAGTGAACAAACATTTTTATCAGAAATGTATTGCCAGTGCAATGGCAATAATCATGTTTTTTGGCCTTTTTGCGGGTGTCGATAAAGCCCATGCAGAAGCGGCATTAAATGTGAGTGCAGACGGAGCGATATTAGTTGATGGAAAAACTGGTAAGGTTTTATATGAAAAAAATGCTGATAGTGTGCTAGGAATTGCTAGTATGACAAAGATGATGACAGAGTATCTTTTACTAGATGCTATAAAAAACGGTAAAGTGAAATGGGATCAAGAGTATACGGTCAGTGATCTTGTTTATAAAAACTCTCAACATCGTGATCTTTCCAATGTGCCATTACGTGCAGATGGTAAATATAAAATTCGCGAGCTATATGAAGCAATGGCTATTTATTCTGCAAATGGAGCAACCATTGCCATTGCGGAAGTAATTGGCGGTTCAGAAACCAATTTTGTAAAAATGATGAATGCCAAAGCGAAAGAATTAGGTTTAAAAGATTATAAATTTGTAAACTCAACGGGATTAAATAATCGTGATTATCATGGCCAGCATCCTGGGGGAAGCGGGGATGAAGATGAGAACGTGATGTCCGCTCGTGCTGTGGCTAAATTAGCCTTTCATCTCATCAATGATTTTCCAGATGTATTAAAAACGGCTAGTACACCAAGGAAGATTTTTAGAGAAGGTACTGACGATCAAATTAAGATGGATAACTGGAACTGGATGCTTCCAGAATTAACATATGGCTATCAAGGGATGGACGGGCTCAAAACAGGGACAACTGACTTTGCCGGTTATTGTTTTACCGGAACAGCCAGCCGTGATGGAAAAAGATTTATTACCGTCGTTCAAAATGCCAAGGATGCCAGCGGTAAAGGCGGTTATAAAGCCCGCTTTGATGAAACAAGAAAAATGATGGATTATGCGTTCAGTAATTATACGAACGAAGAACTTGTTCCAAAACATTATCAAGTAAAAGGTCATAAAGCCTTGCCTGTTATTAAGGGCAAAGAGGACCAAGTAAAGATTTATACCAAATCTGCTATTAATATGGTTATCCTTAATGGTGAAAAGAAAAACTATAAACCAGTCCTTGTCCTTGATAAAAAGAAAGTCAATAAAAATGGTGAGTTAACAGCCCCTATTAAAAAAGGTGAAAAGGTTGGTTATTTGAAACTAGAACCAAAAAATGGGGAAAAGGTTAGCTTCTTAACAGAAGAAGGTCAGAAAAAGGCACAGGTAGACGTGGTTGCTGCTCAAAATGTAGAAAAAGCCAACTGGTTCGTGTTAATGATGCGTGGTATTGGCAATTTCTTCGGAGATGTTTGGCACGGGATTTCAACAACAGTTAAAGGTTGGTTCTAATCACATCTGTTAAATTTTACCATATGAAAAAGGAAGGATTCTTGTCTTGACAGGAATCCTTTTTTGTTGCTTTAATGATTCTATGGTAAAATAATTCCGATTGATCGCATGGGATTTTTCCTATAGACATTTTTCTTAATATTAAAATAAAGGGGGATTTTAACAAATGAAAACTGGTACTGAAATTGTAAAACGTGGTATGGCAGAAATGCAAAAAGGCGGCGTCATTATGGACGTTGTTAATGCTGAACAAGCAAGAATTGCGGAGGAAGCCGGCGCTGTAGCGGTAATGGCATTAGAGCGTGTTCCTTCTGATATCCGTGCAGCTGGCGGCGTCGCAAGAATGGCTGATCCAAGAATTGTTGAAGAGGTACTAAAGGCTGTTTCAATCCCCGTGATGGCTAAGGCAAGAATTGGTCATATTGTAGAGGCACGTGTGCTTGAAGCTATGGGTGTCGACTATATCGATGAGAGTGAAGTATTAACTCCAGCTGATGAGGAGTATCATTTAAATAAAAAAGAATATACTGTACCGTTCGTATGTGGCTGCCGTGACCTCGGTGAGGCTGCACGCAGGATCGGTGAAGGTGCTTCTATGCTTCGTACAAAAGGGGAGCCAGGAACAGGAAATATCGTCGAGGCTGTCCGTCATATGCGTAAGGTAAATGCTCAGGTCCGTAAAGTGGCAGGCATGCAAGAGGACGAGTTAATGACAGAAGCAAAATTACTTGGCGCACCATACGAATTGCTGCTTGAAATTAAGCGTCTAGGCCGTTTGCCAGTCGTTAATTTTGCCGCCGGCGGTGTAGCAACACCTGCTGATGCAGCGCTTATGATGCAATTAGGAGCAGATGGTGTATTTGTTGGTTCTGGAATTTTTAAATCAGAAAACCCTGCTAAATTTGCTAGAGCAATTGTGGAGGCAACAACCCATTTCCAAGATTATAAATTGATCGCTGAACTTTCTAAGGATCTTGGAACACCAATGAAGGGGATTGAAATCTCATCACTAGCACCTCAAGATCGTATGCAGGAGCGTGGATGGTAAAATGATTAAAATCGGCGTACTCGCTTTGCAGGGAGCTGTCCGTGAACATATTAACTCCTTAGAAGCATGTGGTGTTGAGGCAGTTGCTGTTAAACACAAAGAAGAATTAGAAGATCTTGATGGTCTTATTCTTCCTGGAGGCGAGAGCACTGCAATGCGCCGCTTAATTGACAAATATGATTTTATGGATGCGCTAAAGGCATTTGCGGCCGCAGGAAAACCAATGTTTGGCACATGTGCAGGTCTTATTCTCTTGGCAAAACAACTGGTCGGCTATAATGAGTCACATATTGGTGTGATGGACATTAAGGTGGAACGTAATTCCTTTGGCCGTCAAGTTGATAGCTTTGAGGCTGACCTTGCGATTAAAGATATAGCTGAAAGCTTTCCAGCGGTATTTATTCGTGCGCCGCACATCGTTGAAGCTGGTGAGAATGTAGAAATTTTGTCCAAGCATAATGACCGCATTGTCGCCGCACGGGAAGGACAATTTCTGGGCTGCTCATTCCACCCGGAATTAACCGAAAACCATGCCATTACCGCTTACTTTGTCGAGATGGTGAAGGAAGCAAAAGCAGAACAACTTGTGTAAAGTACGGATAATATGGTTGCATTTGGTTAATAATTATAGTAAATTATAAAGCAAATCCATAATGATAAAGCAATGAGAGGAACAAGTAACAAGAAATTCACTCTTAAAGAGAGCCGATGGATGGTGTGAATCGGTGTGTGATACTTGTGAATCCCTCCTCGAGCAAGGTATGGAACACCTCCATGAGGTAAGTAAGTACTTTCGGTAGAGACCGTTACATTTTTTGAGGTGGACAGTTTTGGCTGTCAACCAGGGTGGTATCGCGAGTAACTCTCGTCCCTGTTTAGGGGCGGGAGTTTATTTTTTTTTAAAAGGAGTGCAAAAAAATGCTAGATATTAAAGTTTTACGAGCTAATTTTGCAGAAGTAAAAGAAAAGCTGCAGCACCGCGGTGAGGATTTATCTGCTTTAGGACAATTTGAGGACCTAGATTTGAAAAGACGAGAGTTAATCGTTGAGACAGAAAAGTTAAAGAGCAGAAAAAATGAAGTTTCCCAGCAAGTAGCGGCATTAAAGCGTGAAAAGCAGGATGCTGATCATTTGATTACTGAAATGCGTGAGGTTGGCGACCAAATTAAGACGCTTGATGACGAACTGCGCGGGGTAGAAGAGACCTTAGAACAGTTATTATTAAGTATTCCAAACATTCCGCATGAAAGTGTACCTATTGGGGAAACAGAAGACGATAATGTGGAAATCAGAAAATGGGGTCAGGTTCGTGAATTTAATTATGAGGCAAAGCCGCACTGGGATCTTGCCACTGAACTAGGAATCCTTGATTTTGAACGGGCTGGAAAGGTTACCGGCAGCCGCTTTGTCTTTTATAAGGGTCTTGGTGCTCGCTTAGAACGTGCCTTGATCAGTTTCATGCTTGACCTTCATGTGGAGGAGCATGGCTACACCGAAATTTTACCGCCATATTTAGTAAATCGCACAAGTATGACAGGTACAGGGCAATTACCGAAGTTTGAAGAAGATGCCTTTTTAGTTGGAAATGAAGATTATTTCCTTATTCCTACGGCTGAGGTGCCTGTAACCAACTATCACCGTGATGAAATTTTGAGCGGTGCTGATCTTCCCATTCGCTTTGCGGCTTATAGTGCATGCTTCCGGTCTGAGGCAGGCTCTGCAGGACGTGATACAAGAGGATTAATTCGTCAGCATCAATTCAATAAAGTCGAGCTTGTTAAGTTTGTGAAGCCAGAGGATTCTTATGAGGAGCTTGAAAAACTAACTCATGATGCGGAGAGGGTCTTACAGATTCTTGAACTGCCTTACCGTGTGTTAAGCATGTGTACGGGCGATCTTGGCTTTACGGCTGCGAAGAAATATGATCTTGAAGTTTGGCTGCCAAGCTATGGCACGTACCGCGAGATTTCTTCTTGCAGTAATTTTGAGTCCTTCCAAGCGAGACGAGCCAATATTCGCTTCCGTCGTGATCCAAAATCGAAACCAGAGCATGTTCATACATTGAATGGATCTGGCCTTGCGATTGGCCGCACTGTCGCCGCAATTTTAGAAAATAACCAGCAGGAAGACGGCAGTGTCGTCATCCCAACGGCGCTGCGTCCGTATATGGGCAATCGTGAAGTTATCAAACCATTGTAAGAAAAGCGCAAGCGCCCTGATCAGCGGCGTATGGCCTGGAGCGCTCCAACTGAGATAAAGGAAACACGAAGAGCCGGAGGCGCATTCGTGCTTGACTTATCGTAGGGCGGAGAGCGAAGGACACTAGCCGCTAGGGCGCTGGAGCTAGACAATTCTCGAAGCCAAAACTTATAAACTCTTATATAGTAAAAAAATAAAATTCCGGACGAAATAATTTTTTGTCCGGAATTTTTAAAAAGATTGGTTGACGCAGTATGAAATATATGATATATTATCACTTGTCGATACGGAGGAATACCCAAGTCTGGCTGAAGGGATCGGTCTTGAAAACCGACAGGCGGGTCATACCGCGCGGGGGTTCGAATCCCTCTTCCTCCTCCATAAACTAAAACAATCGCGCATAAAATACTGGAGATAGAAAGCTCGTTACATTTGTAACGGCTTTTTTTTGCCTGTTATTCAAAACCCCGGGACTGCCATCTATAAGAAAAGCGGAAGCGCCCTGGTCAGCGGCGTATGGCCTCCTCGGAAAAGCTTACGCTTTCCCTTCGTGCGGTGCCAATGCTGCCGATGCCTTCCTTATGGAGCGCTCCAACTGAGATAAAGGAAACAAGAAGAGCCGGAGGCGCATTCGTGCTTGACTTATCGTAGGGCGGAGAGCGAAGGACACTAGCCGATAGGGCGCTGGAGCTGGACAATTTTCGGAGATTTTTATACTTTCTTATCTTATAAAAAGAAAGCACATATTGGATTAACCAATATGTGCTTTTTCTATTTTTAGAATATTATTTAACTTCTCTTCCACAGCACGGCAAACGTTTAGGGCATCGGCCTTACTTTTAACCACGTCTGTGTTGTCCATATCAATGACTAACACTTCACTAGCTGTATATTGATTCATGACCCACTCATCATAGCCCTTCCATACTTCAAAGTAGTACTCTTTCAGTTCAGGGTTGATTTCAAAGCTTCTGCCGCGAGCCATAATACGATCAATGACCGTATCAAAGGATCCTTTTAAGTAAACCATAATATCTGGCGCCTTTTTTGGAAGTTCATTCAGTTCTTCCAACATATTATCAACAAGGTCTTCGTAAATTTTAAATTCCAAGTTGGAGATTCTGCCTAGGTTTTTATTTACATAAGCAAAATACCAGTCTTCATAAATGGAACGGTCTTGAATGGTGTAAATCGGTTCACGCCAATTGATGCATTCTTTCACCGTTTTAAAACGTTTGTTTAGGAAAAATAACTGTAAGAGAAAAGGGATTCTTCTTGCATCCAACTCTTCTGGTGTCAGTTCGTAGTAAAGGGGGAGAATCGGATTATCATCCACCGCTTCGTAAAACACTTTACTTTCAATGCCTTTATTTTTAAAGTGTGCATTTAATGTATCAGCAACACTTGTTTTTCCGAGACCAATCATACCACCTATAACGATACTCACTTACATCCCCCGTTCTATAATATGTTGTTTGACCAGCTGTTCTCTTTTAAAGAAGTTGATAACTTTTGAAAAATATAATTCAAATCCTGCTCGCTTTTTACAAAATCCAACTCATCGCCGCTAAAACGGAGAACAGGGATTTCTGGATGTTCCTTTTCAAAGGTCGCTAAGGTATTTTCATAGTCAATCGATAGTTGTTCTAGATATAGGGGGCTAATATTTTTCTCTACTTCACGCCCTCTAATTCTGATTCTTTTCAATAGGGTATCTAAGCTTGCATTCAAATAAATGATGACATTAGGCTTCGGCATATCTTCAGTCAGAATTTGATAAATCTTTAAGTATTTTTGGTATTCTTCAACGCTTAAAGTCCGCTCGGCAAAAATCAAATTTTTTAGAATATGATAGTCTGCAACAACAGATTGATCCTGGCTTAAGTAATGGGTATTGATATCCCCTAGTTGCTTATATCGATTGCATAGGAAAAACATTTCTGTTTGAAAACTCCATTCCTCTATATTGTCATAGAATTTCCCTAAAAATGGATTTTCATCAACAATCTCTTTTAGTAAGGCAAAATTAAACTGTTTTGAAATGGCTTTTGCGAGAGATGTTTTTCCTACACCAATCGGCCCTTCAACGGTAATAAAGGGTGTATCCCCCATTGCAAGTCCTCCTTCTCCAACTGCCTGCACTTCTATGATTAACCAGTTTGAACCAGATAATTTATTTATAACTTAGGAATTGTCCAGCTCCAGGCCATACGCCGCTGACCAGGGCACTTCCGCTTTTCTTTTAGACACAAAAATTATTTTATCACAATCGTTGCAGGAAGGGACATGGAAAATTTAGAACAAGTAAGTTTTATGTCAAATATATGAAAAAACTGCCGAAAAACGGCAGTTTTTGTTGAATAAATATTTTTACCTATGACATTTGTCCGTTTGTCGTTTTATTAAGTAGAACTTCTTTTGGTTACATTAAAATTGTCCACGATTAACAGCCAGTTTTGCGGAAAGGACAATCCAAGTTTCCAATAGCTCATTCCTCTAAGCTTCAGCTCTTTAATTAAGTCGAATTTTGCTTGGATGGAGCGGGCATCTTCAAACCAGACCTCATGCTGCTTGCCATCGGCAGCCGTATATTTGAAAAATGGAGCTTGTGCCTTTGAATCATATTGAATCGGAACATGATGAGTGGCCGCAAGCTGGATGGCTTGCTGCGGACTCACCGCTTTTGCGACTGTCCCTTGAACAAATGGAAGGGTCCAATCATATCCATAGAGATTTTGACCCATCAAAATTTTATTCGAAGGCATCTCGGTGATCGCATATTCCAAAACATCTCTAACGGAATTAATGGGTGATACGGCCATCGCCGGGCCGCCGCTATACCCCCATTCGTATGTCATAATGACAACAAAGTCCGAGATTTCCCCATGGGTTTTATAATCATGGCCCTCATACCATTTTCCTTGTTGGGTTGCGCTTGTTTTTGGAGCAAGTGCGGTTGACATAAGCCAGCCTTCACTTTTAAACCGTTGCTTTGCCTTCCGTAAAAAGTTATTGTAGGCCTCACGGTCGGCTGGACGGATAAACTCAAAGTCAAAGTGGATATCACGAAATCCATACTTTTTTGCAGTTGCCACGATATTATTGATAAATTTATTCTGAATGGCGATATCGTTTAATAGGATCCGTCCGAGTTCATCGCTAAATTGATCATTTTCTTGATTGTTAATAACCATCATTAGGACATTTCGATTGGCTCTTGCAATGGCAGGGAAATTATTTAATAGAGGCTCCTTCAAGGTTCCGTCACGGCGGGCCTGAAAACTAAAAGGAGCTAAATAGGTAAGATATGGTGCCGCCTCACGGGCACTCGCTTCTAAAGCAGGGGCAACGGTGCTGCCGCGCGGTTCAACATAGGCGTTAAATTCGGCATTTCTTTTTGCAGGTTGAGGAATATAGAGACGGACACCTACATTAAGTGGCTGATTAATGTTAATTCGATTGATGCGGGCAAGCTCCTGAGCGGATGTGCCAAATCTTCTTGCAATAGCGTATAAAGAATCGCCAGCTTGAACGAAGTAAAACTGGCCAATAATCGGAATGATAATTGATTGACCTATCACAAGATTATTTGGATTTGGCAGTTCGTTTGCCTCAACAATGTCTTGAACAGTGGTATGATAGGTCCTCGCAATGGTCGGTAATGTTTCATTGCTTTTTATGACATGGATTTGCATCCAGTATCCCTCCCCTTTTCCAGTACATACGCTGTCACTATTTTATGAGGGAGGGAGTTTTTAAATGATATAATGTTGATAAATTTCATGATTACTTGGCAGGACCTTCGCTTTTAGTACATTTTTCATCATGGTGAGGGCATACTGATTATCCTGTTCATCCGTGGAGGCAATACAATCATCAGGAACGAGCAGCTCATATTCACGCATATATGCATCGTTGGCTGTAAATAACACACAGATATTGCCGGCGATTCCAGTCATAATAAGAGTGTTGACTTTTAGCTGGTGAAGCAGGGTATTTAAAGCTGTTCCATAAAATGCTGAGTGCTTTGGTTTTATTAAAAAGTAATCCTGTTCTTCCGGAAGCAATTGCTCAAAAACGGGCTGACTATATTTATTCCGGCAGAGGTTAATAATTTTATGAAAATCAGCTTGCCATAAATGATAATGATCATTTATAAAAATTACAGGCAGCTTTTGTTGATTAAATTGGTCTTTTAATCGTTTAATTGACTTGGCAATTTTTTCTGCCTTTTGGGCAAGAATGTGGCCATGGGGGAATTCAAAGTTGTTAATCATATCGATAATGAGCAGTGCAGGGCGTGTCTCAGTCATCTCTCTCTCTCCTTTTCGTTTATTTTGAGATAACATAATGTTTTTTATCCTAACTTAACCATAACTAAACACGCGTGAACGTAAAAATGCTTTATTTTTAAAAGGTGGTTTTTCCATGATGCTCGATGAAACCCTAGACGAATATTATATGAAAGAGGCAATAAAAGAAGCGAAAAAGGCGGAGGCGTTAAATGAGGTGCCGATCGGTGCGGTGCTGGTGATGGGAGGAGAAATCATTTCGCGGGCCCATAATTTACGTGAAAGAGACCAAAATGCCCTCGCACACGCAGAACTTCTGGCCATTGATCAAGCATGTCGAGAAACAGGTACATGGCGGCTTGAAGAATCGACCTTATATGTCACGTTAGAGCCTTGTCCGATGTGTTCAGGTGCGATTATTTTATCAAGGGTTAAAAGGGTCGTGTATGGTGCAAGTGACCCCAAGGGCGGGTGCGCCGGAACGCTGATGAATTTATTACAGGACGCACGCTTCAATCATCAATGTGAACTAACTTCGGGCGTGTTAGAAACCGAATGCAGCCAATTACTCTCTGATTTTTTTCGAGGTATAAGGGAAAGAAAAAAGCTGGAGAAACAGCTCAGAAACAAGACAACAACAGAAAATTTACAGTAATTTACAGTTGATAATAATTGCTTTTTTTTGCGAAAGGTTGTATATTAATAAGGCGTCAGATACGACGCGCAACACTTTGGTATCAACTTTGCCGTGCTAGGTGGGGAGGTAGCGGTGCCCTGTACCCGCAATCCGCTCTAGCGGGACTGAATCCCTTCCCGAGGCTGATGACCTGTAGGGTCTGCCTTAAGTAAGTGGTGTTGACGCCCGGGTCCTGCGCAATGGGAATCCATGAACCATGTCAGGTCCGGAAGGAAGCAGCATTAAGTGGACGCTCCCATGTGCCGCAGGGTTGCCTGGGCCGAGCTAACTGCTTAAGTAACGCTTATGGGCGTCAGTCGAAGGAAGGTGCACGGCAGTTACATATTCCTTATAAATTAACTCATCTCAGAATTGAGATGAGTTTTTTTGTGAACTCTTGTAGATACACTTTGTAAAACATAAATTAGATACGTTATAATAGAACAGATGAAAACTTTGAAGGGGGCGATGTCAATTGGCTTATCAAGCTTTATATCGTGTTTGGCGGCCTCAAAACTTTATTGATGTAGTGGGACAAGAACATGTGACGAAGACATTGCAGAACGCCCTGCTTCAACAAAAAACCTCACATGCTTATCTTTTTTCTGGACCTAGAGGAACAGGTAAAACAAGTGCGGCTAAAATATTAGCAAAAGCGATCAATTGTGAGCATGCTCCTGTTTCAGAACCGTGCAATGAGTGTGCCGCATGCCGAGGAATTACAAATGGAACGATTCCAGATGTATTAGAATTTGATGCTGCTTCTAACTCTCGTGTCGAAGAAATGAGAGATGTCCTGGAGAAAGTCAAATTTGCTCCAACGGCTGTGAACTATAAGGTCTACATTATCGACGAAGTGCATATGCTATCGATTAGTGCCTTTAATGCCTTGCTCAAAACATTAGAAGAACCGCCAAAGCATGTCATTTTTATTTTAGCCACTACAGAACCTCACAAAATCCCGCTAACAATTATCTCCAGGTGTCAACGCTTTGATTTTCGACGAATCACTGCAGGGTCGATTGTGAACCGGATGAAATTAATTGTTGAGGAAACAGGCGTTGACTGTGATGACACAGCGCTGCAAATGATTGCTCGTGCAGCAGAAGGCGGTATGCGTGATGCTTTAAGTCTATTGGACCAGGCGATTTCCTACAGCCAGGATCGTGTTACACTTGAAGATGCCTTAACCGTAACAGGGTCAGTATCGCAAGGATTTCTAAATAAATTAGCGAAGGCCTTTCAGGACAAGGATGTTGCCAGTGGGTTAGAGGCACTTGATGAACTTTTGTACCATGGAAAAGATCCAACTCGATTCATCGAGGATTTGATTTTATTTTACCGGGATATGCTGCTGTATAAAACCGCACCAAATCTTGAAGAATCGTTGGAAAGAGTTATGCTTGACGATGAATTTCGCGAGATGGCGGAGACGATTCCAATGGGACAAATTTATCAACTCATTGATCTGTTGAATAAGACTCAGCAGGAAATGCGCTGGACAAATCACCCTAGAATATTTCTTGAAGTCGCAATTGTGAAGCTTTGTCAAATGGAAGGTAAACAAATAGACCAAGCGACGCCTGCACATATGGGAGAATTAATCGCCAGAATTGAGCAGCTTGAGACAGAGTTGGAGCACTTAAAGACAAATGGTGTAATGCCAGCCGCAAAAGAGGCGGCACCACAGTCACAAAAGCCTGCACAACGATCTTCTAAAAAGGTATTCCAACCAGCAGTTGGAAAAATAAATGAAGTATTAAAGCAGGCAACGAAAAATGATCTCAATCTTATTAAAGGGAATTGGGGCGATATGCGGGCGGGTCTGTTGAAATCGCAAGCGGCTTTGTTAAATGATGCCGAGCCGATAGCCGCTTCAGCTACCGCTTTTATTATAAAATTTAAGCATGAAATGATTTGCCAAATGGCTATGAGCCGGACTGATTTTATTGATGCTGTTAGTGCTGCTCTTTATAAATTAACGGGTAAAAAGTTCCTGCTATTGGGTGTCCCTGAAGACCAGTGGCTGCCAATTCGCGAAAGCTTCTTGAACAGTCATCATGGTGAAGAAGGAGAAAATAACGGACCATCGATGGAAGAAGAACCACATATTTTGGAGGCAAAGAAGTTATTTGGTGCTGAATTTGTGGAAATAGTTGATTAAAAAATGGAGGTAGATGTTAATGAACCGTGGTGGAATGGGTAATATGCAAAATATGATGAAGCAAATGCAAAAAATGCAAAAGAAAATGGCTGAAGCACAAGAGGAATTAGGCCAACAAAAAATTGAGGGTACTGCCGGCGGTGGAATGGTGACTGTTGTTGTAACAGGTCATAAAGAAGTGGTTGATGTTCAAATTAAACCAGAAGCAGTCGATCCTGACGATGTCGAAATGCTCCAAGACCTTGTTCTTGCTGCTGTCAACGATGCCCTTAAAAAGGCAGAAGAATTAACAAACAATACAATGGGTCAGTTTACTAAAGGGATGAATTTACCTTTTTAGGAGCCTGATAAATAAAATGTCTAGTAGG
>NZ_CM173232.1:1317500-5377500 GCF_057747995.1 Neobacillus sp. DHD-1R | reverse complement strand
ACCTAAGCCGAGGCCGAAAGGCGTAGGCGATGGACAACAGGTTGATATTCCTGTACCACCTCTTTATCGTTTGAGTGATGGGGGGACGCAGGAGGATAGGGTAAGCGCGCTGTTGGATATGCGCGTCTAAGCAGTTAGGCTGGTAAGTAGGAAAATCCGCTTACCGTGAAGGCTGAGCTGTGACAGCGAGGGAAATTTAGTACCGAAGTTCCTGATTCCACACTGCCAAGAAAAGCCTCTAGCGAGATAAAAGGTGCCCGTACCGCAAACCGACACAGGTAGGCGAGGAGAGAATCCTAAGGTGAGCGAGAGAACTCTCGTTAAGGAACTCGGCAAAATGACCCCGTAACTTCGGGAGAAGGGGTGCTCTTTGGGGTGAATAGCCTCGAAGAGCCGCAGTGAATAGGCCCAGGCGACTGTTTAGCAAAAACACAGGTCTCTGCGAAGCCGCAAGGCGAAGTATAGGGGCTGACGCCTGCCCGGTGCTGGAAGGTTAAGAGGAGGGGTTAGCGCAAGCGAAGCTCTGAATCGAAGCCCCAGTAAACGGCGGCCGTAACTATAACGGTCCTAAGGTAGCGAAATTCCTTGTCGGGTAAGTTCCGACCCGCACGAAAGGCGTAACGATCTGGGCACTGTCTCAACGAGAGACTCGGTGAAATTATAGTACCTGTGAAGATGCAGGTTACCCGCGACAGGACGGAAAGACCCCGTGGAGCTTTACTGTAGCCTGATATTGAATTTTGGTACAGCTTGTACAGGATAGGTAGGAGCCTGAGAAGCCGGAGCGCTAGCTTCGGTGGAGGCGTCGGTGGGATACTACCCTGGCTGTATTGAAATTCTAACCCGCACCCCTGATCGGGGTGGGAGACAGTGTCAGGTGGGCAGTTTGACTGGGGCGGTCGCCTCCTAAAGAGTAACGGAGGCGCCCAAAGGTTCCCTCAGAATGGTTGGAAATCATTCGTAGAGTGTAAAGGCACAAGGGAGCTTGACTGCGAGACCTACAAGTCGAGCAGGGACGAAAGTCGGGCTTAGTGATCCGGTGGTTCCGCATGGAAGGGCCATCGCTCAACGGATAAAAGCTACCCCGGGGATAACAGGCTTATCTCCCCCAAGAGTCCACATCGACGGGGAGGTTTGGCACCTCGATGTCGGCTCATCGCATCCTGGGGCTGTAGTCGGTCCCAAGGGTTGGGCTGTTCGCCCATTAAAGCGGTACGCGAGCTGGGTTCAGAACGTCGTGAGACAGTTCGGTCCCTATCCGTCGTGGGCGCAGGAAATTTGAGAGGAGCTGTCCTTAGTACGAGAGGACCGGGATGGACGCACCGCTGGTGTACCAGTTGTCTTGCCAAAGGCATCGCTGGGTAGCTATGTGCGGACGGGATAAGTGCTGAAAGCATCTAAGCATGAAGCCCCCCTCAAGATGAGATTTCCCATAGCGTCAAGCTAGTAAGAACCCTGAAAGATGATCAGGTTGATAGGTCAGAGGTGGAAGCATGGCGACATGTGGAGCTGACTGATACTAATCGTTCGAGGACTTAACCAAATAGAAAAGCGGAGGCGACTGGTCAACTTCGACAGACGTTGGAGAGCTGGCACTTCAAATCCTGGTTTTGGATTTGAAGGGACGGATCGAAACGGCCGAGAAGTTAGGAGCCGCAGCTGGACAAATTTTAAAGCGAACTTGAGTTTTACCTATACTTCTTCTGAATTATCTAGTTTTGAGAGAACGATCTCTCTAATTTTATAGTCTGGTAATTAAGGCGAGAAGGTCACACCCGTTCCCATACCGAACACGGAAGTTAAGCTTCTCAGCGCCGATGGTAGTTGGGACACGCGTCCCTGTGAGAGTAGGACGTTGCCAGGCACAACAAAAAGACAACCTGTCATGGGTTGTCTTTTTTTATAAATATAAATAAATAAAAAAAGGACGAAGTGTTTTTGTAGAAAACACGTATAGACATACACCCATTCAATAATGGCAACATACTATAGTATAGGATGCAGTGGAAGAGAGTATTCAAAAAATTGTATACAACTCAACAATGTTGGACAGAATGGATGTATGGAGGTGGAGGGATTGAGTTCATTTTTAGCACATCATCATTATGAAGAAACGTGCGTTATTTGTGAGAATCTAAAACCAAAAGGCATACATCTATACACGTCATTTATTTGCACAGAATGTGAAAATGATCTAATTCAAACTGATACAAATGACCCAAAATATAAATATTTTTTAAAACAGCTTAAAAAGATAACAACTCCAGAAATTTTTTCTTAACAAGTCCTTTAAAGGGCTTTATTTTTTTGCGAAAAATAGGAAAGGCTATCGTTTTTTGTTAAAATGAATAAGACTCTTAGAAGGAAGATAGATTATGAACTCACAATTGAAAAAACCATTATATGAAGCTTTAAGGGAACATGTGAAGAAACAGCCTATTTCCTTTCATGTCCCTGGACATAAATATGGAACTACGAATACAGCCGATGCCAATCCATTTTTTGAGCAAGTATTAAAGCTTGATGCCACCGAGTTATCCGGGTTGGATGATTTACATTCACCTGAAGGGGCCATATTAGAAGCAGAAGAGCTGTTAACTCAGCTCTATCAGACAAAAAAGAGCTTTTTCTTGGTGAATGGTTCAACCGTTGGTAATCTTGCGATGATTATGGCAGCTTGCTCAGAGGAATCGATTGTCCTTGTTCAAAGAAACTGTCATAAGTCTGTGTTGAATGCTTTACGATTAGCGAAGGCAAGGCCGGTTTTTCTAGAACCGGAATTTAATCAAGAGTGGAAAATTGCCGCTGGCGTCAGCGTGGAAACGGCCAATCAGGCTCTTGCCCATTATCCAGATGCAAAAGCTATCATACTAACTTATCCGAACTATTATGGAATGGTCTATGACCTGCAAGGTATTGTTAATTTAGCCCATCAACACTCGATACCTGTATTGGTGGATGAGGCACATGGCCCCCATTTTATTGTTGGTGAGCCCTTTCCAGGATCAGCATTGCAGTTAGGTGCAGATATGGTTGTTCATTCGGCACATAAGACACTCCCTGCCATGACAATGGGATCATTTTTACATGTTAATAGTAATTTGATAAAGGTAGAAAAGGTAAAAGAATATTTGGAAGTATTCCAATCTAGCAGCCCATCCTATCCGATCATGGCCTCCCTGGACATAGCGAGGAATTATTTAGCTGCATATGAACAAAAAGACCTTTCCTTTTTGTTAGCTGAAATCAAGAACTTTAAAGAGGGACTAGCGAACATACCAGCAATTAAGGTGTTAGCTTTTCCTGAAGATCATGGCGATGCTCTGAAAATAACGATTCAAACTAGATGCACGTTAAGTGGGTATGAGCTCCAAGCGAGATTGGAAGAGGGCGGAATTTATACTGAATTAGCAGATCCATATAATGTGTTATTTATTCTCCCATTATTAAAAGCGGGACAAAGGTATCCATTGGAGGAAGCTATAACAAAAATAGATAAAGCTCTCACAGGTTTGACAGTTTATGAAAGAAAAGAAGAATTGCATATGGAAGATCAAAAGATCTCCGAATTAGTTATTCCTTATAAGGAAATGGTTCATTTAGCCGTGAAAGAGGTACCTGTTAGCGAAGCAATAGGAGTGGTTTGTGCGGAGAATATTATCCCCTACCCACCAGGCATTCCATTATTATTAAAGGGTGAGAAGATAACCGTCAGTAAACTTAATCAGCTTAACCGTTTGTTACAGTCTGGGGCAAGGTTTCAAGGCGGCTCCCTACTAGAAAAAAGGATGATCATGGCTTATTGTACAACATAAGATATTTACAATTTTGGAGGTTTTATTTCGATGAGCAGCGGTACATTTATTACATTTGAGGGACCGGATGGAGCCGGAAAGACAACCATTATTAATCTGGTTGCAAAGCAGCTTAACAATGTCCTATTAACAAGAGAACCAGGCGGAATTGATATAGCTGAGCAAATTCGAAGAGTTATTTTAGATAAAGGAAATACAGCGATGGATTCTCGAACAGAAGCCCTCCTTTATGCGGCAGCCCGTAGACAGCATCTAATCGAAAAAGTAAAGCCGGCCTTAGACGAAGGAAAAGTCGTTCTATGTGACCGTTTTGTTGATAGTTCACTAGCCTATCAGGGTTATGCACGCGGGTTAGGCATTGACGAGGTATATACAATCAATCAATTTGCCATCGAAAATCTTATGCCTGAGCTGACTATCTATTTTGATATAGAACCAGAGTTAGGACTAAAGCGGATTAATAAAAATAAACAGCGGGAAATTAACCGTTTGGATTTAGAAGATCTTCCATTCCACCAAAAGGTTCAAGAGGGTTATCACCTTTTAATGGAACGTTTTCCAAATAGAATTGTTCGAATTGATGCATCAGGAACAGTAGATGAGGTATATACAAAGACCTTAGAAATTGTCGAAGCAAAATTAGCAGAAAAAAAGCCTTCGCTGTAGGGTTTTAAAAGATAAGAAAGTATAAAAGTCCTCGAGAATTGTCCAGCTCCAGCGCCCTAGCGGCTAGTGTCCTTCGCTCTCCGCCCTACGATAAGTCAACATCGAATCGCCTCCGGCTCTTCGTGTTTCCTTTATCTCAGTTGGAGCGCTCCATAAGGAAGGCATCGGCAGCATTGGCATCGCACGAAGGGAAAGCGTAAGCTTTTCCGAGGAGGCCATACGCCGCTGAACAGGGCGCTTCCGCTTTTAGTTGTAAAATAAATCTGGCATTCTAATCTACAACAAAGGAATGCTAGTCGAGAAACTGATATAATAAAGATAGAGGAAACTAGAGTTGTAATTAAGTGGAGGAGAGGGTGTTCAAATGAAACTCATTGTCGCCGTTGTTCAAGATCAAGATAGCAATCGTTTATCAAAGGCATTAGTAGATAATAATTTTAGAGCAACCAAACTAGCTAGTACTGGTGGATTTTTGAAGTCGGGGAACACCACGTTCATCATTGGTACCGAGGATATTCGGGTCGACCGGGCACTCCAAATTATTAAGGACAACTGCAGGTCGAGAGATCAGCTAGTGGCCCCTGTATCACCAATGGGTGGGAATGCCGATTCATATGTCCCTTATCCAGTAGAAGTTGAAGTAGGCGGAGCGACTGTATTTGTCCTGCCGATTGAACAATATATGCATTTTTAAATTATTATAAAGAGTGAGTGATTAGCTTGGGAAAAACATGGGATCAACTAGAAGAGCTGCAGCCAACAGTATTGAAAATGTTAAAAAACAGCTTGTTAAAAAGTCGAGTGGCCCATGCGTACCTTTTTGAAGGGATGAGAGGGACAGGGAAAAAAGAAATCGCTTTATTACTTACAAAGGCTCTTTTTTGCGAATCGCTCTTGGATGGTTACCAACCCTGCGAAGCATGTAATAATTGCCGGCGTATTAATAATGGAAATCATCCTGATGTGCATATCGTCGAACCGGACGGGCTATCGATTAAGGTGGATCAGATTAGAAGCCTGCAAGCAGAGTTTTCAAAAAAAGGTGTCGAATCTTTGAGAAAGGTGTACCTCATTTCTCATGCGGATAAAATGAGCGTGAGTGCCTCCAATAGTTTGCTAAAGTTTCTAGAAGAACCGAATCCAGGCACTGTCGCATTTCTATTAACAGAGCAGTTGCAGCAAATCCTGCCAACCATCCTTTCGAGGTGCCAAGTATTAGCATTTCAGCCCTTAGCGCCTCAAGTAATGCAGAAACAGCTTGTCGAAAATGGTGTTGACCCTGTAAAGGCACCGTTGCTAGCTCAGTTAACGAATAATTTGGAAGAAGCTCTCAAATTAAATGTCGATGAATGGTTTGCACAAGCCCAAAAAATAGTGGTAAAATTATATGAGGCCTTGAAAAAAAATCCGTTGGAGACCATGGTCATGCTCCAAGGAGATTGGTTTTTACACTTCAAGGATAAAGAACAGATTCAACGTGGTTTAGATCTTTTACTTCTTATTTTTAAGGATTTACTATATATACAATTAGATAAGCAGGAGCAAATTGTTTTCATAGAAGAGAGAGAACGGTTAAGGCAATTTGCCTTGCAAACATCTGGACGGCGCATATCGGATCAAATGTCAGCTATTCTTGATGCAAAAAGGAAGCTGCAGGCAAATATGAATCCTCAGCTGATGATGGAACAGCTTGTGTTAAAATTGCAGGAGGGATCTTCATTTGTATGATGTTGTAGGAGTACGCTTTAAAAAAGCGGGGAAAATCTATTATTTTGATCCAGGAGACCTCTCAATCGAAAAGGATGACTTTGTGATTGTCGAAACTGTCCGTGGCGTTGAATATGGCAAGGCGGTTATTGCACGTAAACAAGTTGAGGAACACGATGTTGTTCTTCCTTTAAAAAAAGTGGTTAGAATTGCCGACCCGAAGGATAAAATGATAGTAGAGGAAAACAAGCAGGCTGCCCAGGAAGCATATACGGTCTGTAATGAAAAAGTGATTGAACATCAACTGGATATGAAACTAGTCGATGTAGAATATACGTTTGATCGAAATAAGGTCATCTTCTATTTTACGGCAGATGGCAGAGTTGATTTTCGTGAGCTAGTAAAAGATTTGGCAGCTATTTTTCGGACACGCATTGAATTACGCCAAATTGGCGTCCGCGATGAAGCAAAGATGCTTGGCGGTATTGGGCCATGTGGAAGAATGCTATGCTGTTCAACCTTTTTAGGTGATTTCGACCCCGTTTCCATTAAAATGGCGAAGGATCAAAATCTTTCATTGAATCCTACAAAAATTTCCGGTTTGTGTGGCAGACTTATGTGCTGTTTAAAATATGAAAATGATGAATATGAATCCGCTAAAGAGGCATTACCGGATTTAGGAGAAATCATTGAAACCCCGCAGGGAAAAGGTAAAGTGGTAGGATTAAATATATTAGAGCGGGTACTTCAAATTGAATTAAAGGAACAAGAACGCGTTTTGGAGTATACTTTGGACGAAATTCTTAAAGAAGGTGCCTTGTCTATACAATCCACAGATTAATGAGGTGGAATACGTGGATAAAAAAGAAATTTTTGAGTCAGTAAGTAATATGGAAACACAAATTGGAAGTCTCTATCAACGGCTGGGGGAATTAAAGCAGCATTTAGCCGAGATATTAGAGGAGAATCATTATTTAAAGCTTGAGAATGAACATCTAAGGCGCCGTTTAGATGTGACCACGGAAGAAGAAAAGAAAACAAAAGGGAATAAAAAAGGTGTCGTATCCGCTGCTGGGACTCCCGGAAACAAGCATTTTGATGTTGGTGAAGGATATGATAACCTCGCCCGCTTGTATCAGGAAGGCTTTCATATTTGTAATCTTCATTTTGGAAGCTTGCGCAAGGAAGGCGATTGTTTATTTTGTCTTTCTTTTCTTAATAAGAAATAACCTAAAGAGGCTGACAACATCAGCCTCTATTTTCATATTTAATTAGATAGGATGGATCTACTGGTGGTAAATCTAAAAGAAGATGAGCGGCTTGATTATTTACTTGCCGAGAATTTAAGGATTATTCAAAGCCCATCTGTTTTTGCTTTTTCGCTCGATGCCGTCTTGCTGGCACGTTTTGTTTATGTACCCATTCAAAAAGGAAATTTACTCGATCTTTGCAGTGGGAATGGGGTTATCCCCTTATTTTTGAGTGCTCGAACAAAAGGGAACATAACAGGTGTTGAAATTCAAGAACGTCTATATGATATGGCTGTTCGAAGTATCGATTATAATGGGCTTCAGGATCGTTTAAAAATGATTCATGGAGATATCAAAGACATGCCGAAACAACTTGGGTTTGGTACATATGATGTGGTGACCTGCAACCCACCTTATTTTACAACTCCATCAAAGGAAGAAATCAATCCAAATGAACATTTGGCGATTGCCCGTCATGAAATCCTTTGTACGTTAGAAGATGCCATAAAAGCTTCCAGTCAATTAGTGCGGCAAGGGGGAAAAGTAGCGTTTGTCCACCGCCCCGGCCGGCTACTCGATATGATTACGTTAATGAGGAAGTACAGACTTGAGCCCAAACGGATCCAATTTGTCTATCCCAAACTTGGGAAGGAAGCAAACACGCTGTTAGTCGAAGCCATTAAGGATGGCAGTCCTGATTTGAAAATTTTACCGCCTCTTATTGTTTATAATGAGGCAAATGAATACACTCCTGAAATCAGAGGGATTTTATATGGAGAATAGCAGTCATTACTTTTATGTTCTAACGTGTAGAGATGGAAGTCTCTATGGCGGCTATACCAATAATTTAGAGCGGCGTATTAAACTGCATAACGAAGGCAAAGGGGCCAAATATACAAGGAGCCGAGGTCCAGTCCAACTGACCTATTTTAAGGGGTATGAGGATAAAAGCGAAGCGTTAAAGGCTGAGTATCATTTTAAACAATTACCTAGAAAGAAGAAGCTTGAGTTTTTAATAAGGGAAAAAGGCAGTGATGATGATAATGTGGCAGCAGAAGAGCTTTGAGAACGAAGCGAATAAAGGAATTCTTTATCTAGTTCCGACACCGATTGGCAATCTCGAGGACATGAGCTTTCGGGCAATCCGAATCTTAAAAGAGGCAGATTTCATTGCTGCGGAAGATACAAGAAACACAAAAAAGCTATGTAATTACTTTGAAATTGATACTCCTGTGGTCAGCTATCATGAACACAATAAAGAAACAAGTGGTGAAAAATTAATTCAGAAGGTTAAGCAGGGCTTAAAAATTGCTCTTGTAAGCGATGCGGGAATGCCAGCGATTTCTGACCCAGGATATGAACTAGTGGTGGCGGCGATTGAGGAGAAAGTGACGGTTGCTCCACTGCCAGGGGCGAATGCGGCTCTGACATCCCTCATTGCCTCAGGATTATCCTGCCAACCCTTTTATTTTTACGGATTTTTAAATCGTAACAAGAAAGATAAACGAGCGGAATTAGAACAGTTAAAAAAGCAATCTGCAACGTTGATCTTTTATGAATCACCTCATCGGTTAAAAGAGACATTAGCGATCATGCTCGATGTCCTTGGTAACAGGAAAATTGCTATTTGCCGGGAATTAACGAAAAAGTATGAGGAATTTATTCGGGGAACACTTGAAGAGATTATCGAATGGGCCCATCAGGATGAAATTCGCGGGGAATTTTGTATCATTATGGATGGTACAGATGTACAAGAGGAAAAAGAGGCTGGCTGGTGGGAACATTTATCGGTTGAAGAACATGTTCATCATTACATATCGGTTAAAAATATTCCTTCGAAGGAAGCAATTAAACAGACAGCAAAAGATCGCGGCCTTACCAAACGCGATGTTTACCAAGCCTATCATGTTACAAGTGAATAAATAAAAAAATCCAGCGCTCAATGGCGCTGGATCTGTTTTTTATTTTGCTAATTGAAAGTTTTTTTGAATTTCTTCTATTAATAATTCTGCACCTTCACGGCTAAGGATTAGTTTGCCGCCAGCAAGTGTCATATTATCATCAGAAACTTCACCAGTTACTTGGCAAGTCATATTTGGCTTATATTTTTTTAAGATAATGCGCTCATCGTCAACATAGATTTCAAGTGCATCCTTTTCTGCGATACCAAGAGTACGTCTCAATTCAATTGGAATAACCACACGACCTAACTCATCAACTTTACGAACAATCCCTGTAGATTTCATTTTAGATCTCCTCTCGTTTTAACATCTTATTTATCTATTTTTATTCGTCATTATTCGACAAATTTCTTATAAACCCATAATACCAGTACTTCCCATATCCGTCAATTATTTTATTTTCAAAAGTAAAAGAAAAATATTCCAAATTATATAATAGTTGATTTATCAGGGTTTATCGGAAAATTCATGCAATTAACTACGATAATAATACTATCGTAGGCAAAAATAATAACAATAATAGATTGGCGAAAATTCGACAAATTTCTACAAAATGCAAACTTATCCTACATATGTTTCGACCTTTATTCTACGATTATGGGTGTATTAGGAAAAAAATTTAAAAAACTGGAAGGCTATAATTATGCTTTCTTGCACAAAAGTTTATTTTTCGGTATATTTTGATGATAGAAGCGGTAAAAAGAGGCAATAATAATTTAATGGGATTTGTGCCAGTTTGCCTATTTAGGAGGAAGAATAATGGAGGAAAAATCAAAGACGTTTTATCTAACCACACCAATTTACTATCCAAGTGGAAATTTACATATTGGTCATGCCTATACCACTGTTGCTGGGGATGCAATGGCTCGTTATAAGCGGATGCGCGGATTTGAGGTCATGTATTTAACCGGTACAGATGAACACGGGCAAAAAATCCAGCGTAAAGCGGAGGAAAAGGGAATTACCCCGCAACAGTATGTAGATGAAATCGTATCCGGAATTAAAGACCTGTGGAACAAACTTGATATTTCTTATGATGATTTTATTCGGACAACAGAAGACAGACATAAACAAGTTGTTGAAAAAATCTTTGCCAGACTTCTTGAACAAGGAGATATCTATCTCGATCAATATGAGGGCTGGTATTGTACACCATGTGAATCCTTTTATACTGATCGCCAATTAGTAGATGGAAATTGCCCGGATTGCGGCAGACCTGTTGAAAAGGTAAAAGAAGAATCATACTTTTTTAGAATGAGTAAATATGTCGACAGACTTTTACAATACTATGAAGAAAACCCAGAGTTCATTCAACCGGAATCTCGTAAAAATGAAATGATTAATAACTTTATTAAGCCTGGCTTAGAAGACTTAGCTGTTTCAAGGACAACATTTGATTGGGGAATAAAAGTGCCTGGAAATCCAAAACATGTCATTTATGTTTGGATTGATGCGTTATCGAACTATATTACAGCCCTTGGGTACGGTACGGAAAATGATGAGAAATATGCTAAATTTTGGCCTGCTGATGTCCATCTGGTCGGAAAAGAAATTGTCCGCTTCCACACCATTTATTGGCCTATTATGTTAATGGCCTTAGATTTACCGCTGCCAAAGAAGGTATTTGCCCATGGCTGGCTGTTGATGAAGGACGGAAAAATGTCCAAGTCAAAAGGGAATGTAGTTGACCCCGTCACGTTAATTGACCGCTATGGTCTTGATGCTCTCCGCTATTATTTATTGAGAGAAGTCCCATTTGGTGCTGACGGTGTTTTTACACCGGAAGGGTTTGTGGAACGGATCAATTTTGACTTAGCGAATGACCTTGGAAATCTGTTAAATCGTACAGTCGCAATGATTGAAAAATATTTTGCTGGGATTATTCCTGACTACTCCGGTTCTGTTGGGGAATTTGATGAGTCCTTGCTGCAGGTTAACCGGGAGACTTTAGGTAAATACGAGGAAGCCATGGAGAAAATGGAGTTTTCAGTTGCGTTAACTTCGATTTGGCAATTAGTCAGCAGGACTAATAAATATATCGATGAAACACAACCGTGGACATTGGCTAAAAATGAAGAAAGCAAAGGAGAACTTGCTAGTGTCATGGTACACTTGGCAGAATCACTGCGCCGAACAGCCATTATGTTACAGCCATTTTTAACGCGGACCCCTAATGGGATATTTAATCAATTGGGTATTAAAGATGAAAGTTTAAAAACGTGGGAAAGTCTTGAACATTTTGGAGTCATCCCAACTGGAACGAAGGTTGAAAAGGATGCACCACTTTTCCCAAGGTTAGAGATTGCGGAGGAAGTAGAATTTATTAAGGGTAAAATGAATGCTTCTGCCCCTGTTGTGGAAGAAAAGAAAGAGGAAAAACCAGAGGAACTTGCTGAGATTTCCATCGATGATTTCATGAAAATCGATTTGCGTGTAGCAGAGGTTACTCAAGCCGAACCGATTAAAAAAGCAGATAAGCTTCTGAAACTTCAACTTGATCTCGGTTATGAAAAGCGCCAAGTGGTCTCAGGAATTGCTCAGTATTATAAACCAGAAGAATTAGTCGGTCGTAAGGTTATTTGTATTACAAACCTAAAACCGGTTAAATTACGTGGAGAATTATCACAAGGAATGATCTTAGCTGGATCGAAGGATGGCCAGCTTTCCTTGGCAACAGTCGATCAGACACTGCCAAATGGAGCAAAGGTGAAATAAAGTTCTAAATAAAAGCGCCAATTTACGGCGCTTTTATTTTTAAAATCACCTTTTTTCAGCAAAACCGCTAGTTTTTTAACAAAAAAATAGAAAAATAGCGAAAATTGTTACACGTGAAACATTTTAAGTGCGAAACGTGTACTACTTTTTGAAAAAAATGAAAAAGGAGATTTATTATGTTATTTGATACACACGCACATTTAAATGACACCCAATTTAACGAAGATTTAGAAGAGGTGGTCGTAAGGGCTCAAAGTGAGGGAGTTGCCAATATGGTCATTGTTGGGTTTGACCGCCCAACCATTCAAAGGGCCATGGAGCTCGTCGAAAGCTATGATTTTATGTATGCCTGCGTGGGCTGGCACCCCGTTGATGCGATTGACATGACCGATGCAGATTTAGTCTGGATTGAAGAATTGGCTTCCCACCCAAAGGTGGTTGCCATTGGAGAGATGGGCTTGGATTACCATTGGGATAAGTCTCCAAAAGAAATTCAAAAGGAAGTCTTTCGAAAACAAATCCGCTTAGCGAAAAAAGTAAAACTGCCAATTGTGATTCATAATCGTGAGGCCACAGCTGATATTGTTGAAATTTTAAAGGAAGAAGGGGCTGATGAGGTAGGGGGAATTATGCACTGCTTTAGCGGCAGCCCAGAAGTGGCCAAAGAATGCCTGAAAATGAATTTCTATATTTCATTAGGTGGACCTGTGACTTTCAAAAATGCGCGAAAGCCAAAAGAAGTAGCGGCTGAAATTCCTTTGGATAAATTGTTAATTGAAACCGATTGTCCATACTTAGCTCCCCATCCAAATCGCGGAAAACGGAATGAACCTGGTTATGTAAAGCTGGTTGCTGAAGAAATTGCCGAAATAAAGGGTTTGACATTTGAGGAGGTAGCGGAAGCAACGACACGGAATGCTAAAAAATTATTCGCCATAAAATGATAATGAATTTTGTCGAAAACTCAAGAAGCTTGTCCGATTTTTTTATGAAAACAAAAAGTTCTACATGCCTCCTTTTCAACATAGGATAACCGTGTCGATAAGTTTTTCTTTGCAAAATTTCCAAGGATGTGCATAATTAGAAATACATTCACAGGATATGCAAGGATTGACAGCCGGCAGCAAGGTTTTCTATAATTCTCTCCGAGAAAAGGAGGCGTTTTTCATCGTATTCAAAAACATGAAAAACCTGTTTTCCAAATCTTTGAGTGGGAGGAAGTTGCTCATTGCTATTGCTAGTTTCCTAGTTTTGCTAACAGCTCTTGGAATCCTTTTATCTGAAGGAGCAAAGAAGACTGTGGCAATCACACTTAATGGCAAGCCTGAGATCGTAAAAACACATGCAGATACCATCCAAGAATTACTAGATGAACTGGATGTACCCTTTCGCTCACAAGATTACCTGTATCCGAAAGCAAATAAGAAGGTGAAAAATGACCTTCAAGTCGTTTGGAAGCAGGCAAACATGGTTCACATTGTCAAAGACAACGAGAAGAAAACGCTCTGGACAACAGCCGGAACAGTGGCTGAACTCTTAAAAGAGCAGAAAATTGTATTAAAAGAACAGGATCAAATTTCACCAAAACCACAAGCGGCAATCAAGAATAAGATGGATATTAAGCTAAATATTGCGGTTCATCTTACCTATGTGGACGGCGGGAAGGAACAACAAGTTTGGACCACTTCGGCTACGGTCGCTGACTTTTTAACACAACAGGGCATCAAACTAAATGAATTAGACCGAGTTGAACCGTCATTAACAGCAGCCATATCAGAGAATGGTGTAGTTAACGTCATTCGAGTAGAAAAAGTCACCGATGTAGTGGAAGAACCCGTTCAATTTGCCGTGGTAACAAAAAAGGATACAAGTTTGGAAAAGGGGCAAGAAAAAATTATCGCTCCTGGGAAGCAAGGTCGTGTCTCTAAACAATACGAAGTTGTGCTTGAAAATGGCAAGGAAGTCTCAAGAAGATTAATGAATGAGCAGCATGTTTTAAAGAAACAGGATAAAGTTGTGGCTGTCGGAACGAAGGATTTAGCGTTGCAGGTCTCTCGTGGTGCTGCTGAAACGGGAAAAGAGTTTTATGTTACAGCAACGGCCTATACAGCCTATTGTAACGGTTGTTCTGGACGTACAGCAACAGGTCTTAATCTCCGCGCCAATCCTAACATGAAAGTCATTGCGGTTGATCCAAAAATAATCCCGCTTGGCACAAAGGTGTATGTGGAGGGCTATGGATATGCTGTTGCCGCTGATACAGGCGGAGCCATTAAAGGGTATATTATTGATTTATTAATGCCATCTAAATCAGATGCTTATCGCTGGGGGCGTAAGAAAGTCAAAATAAAAGTTTTACAATAATGACTCTGTGCAGAGGAACCTTCCTCTGCATTTTGCTTTTTTGAAGATTTTCTTTATACTTACATCGATACATAGAAAATTTTATTGGGCCGCTGGATTTATGATTTCTGCCCGTTTCCATACTTCATTGTATGAATCAGTTTAATAATATAGACGATGGACATTACAAAAATGTTTCAATTTTTTTTCATTTTTAATCTTTAATATTACGGAGGATTTGGCTTTAACATGAAAATTAAAGAAATTATTGTCGTTGAAGGAAAAGATGATACGACAGCGATTAAACGGGCGGTTGATGCAGATACGATTGAAACCAACGGTTCCGCTGTCAATCAAACAACCATAGAAAAGGTAAGACGTGCACAAGAGACTCGCGGGGTCATTATTTTTACAGATCCTGATTTCCCTGGTGAAAAAATCAGAAAGACGATTGCAGCAGCGGTTCCTGGCTGTAAACATGCTTTCCTTACGAAAGAGGCTGCTATTGCAAAAAGCGGCAGGGGATTGGGTGTAGAACATGCCAGCACTGAGGCGATCAAGGAAGCATTGAAGGATGCTCAAATCATGCATGATACGATTTCAGAAGAAATAACCCAAGAGGATTTGCTAACGGCCGGTCTCATTGGTGGTGAAGGCGCAAAGGAACGAAGAATCATCCTTGGCAAGCATTTGAAAATTGGCTATACGAATGGGAAACAACTGCATAAGCGCTTAATGATGTTCCAAATTAGCAGACAGGAATTTGCAGAAGCACTAAGCGTTGTACGACAGGAGGAACAACATGGATAAAGATATCGCAACCCCAGTCAGAACAAGAGCAATTTTAGAGAAATATGGTTTTTCTTTTAAGAAAAGCCTTGGTCAAAACTTCTTAATTGATACAAATATTCTAAAAAAAATAGTTAGCTTTGCCAATCTTACAGAAAGGTCCGGTGCTATTGAAATTGGGCCAGGCATTGGCGCCCTTACCGAGCAGCTCGCACGCACAAGTAAAAAGGTGGTAGCCTTCGAGATTGACCAAAGATTATTACCGATTTTAAAAGATACCTTGTCGCCATATAAAAATGTGAGCATTATTCACAAGGATGTTTTAGAGGCTGATGTTCAAGCGGTAATGGCAGAAGAATTTAAAGAAATTGACGATATTATGGTGGTGGCAAATCTGCCCTATTATGTTACGACCCCAATCATTATGAAACTGCTCGAGGATGCTCTGCCGATTCGCGGGATTGTTTGTATGCTCCAAAAAGAGGTAGCTGACCGCATATCCGCAAAGCCTGGTACAAAGGATTATGGCTCGCTTTCGATTGCCGTACAATACTATACAGAAGCTGAGACGGTGATGATTGTACCCAAAACGGTATTTGTTCCCCAGCCTAATGTCGACTCTGCAGTGATTAGACTGACAAGACGGGAGCAGCCTGCTGTGTCTGTGAAAGATGAAGGTTTCTTTTTTCAAGTGACGAAATCCAGTTTTGCCCAAAGAAGAAAAACAATCCTAAATAATTTAACGAGTCAGCTTCCAGAGGGGAAACAAAAGAAGGAAGCCATTCTCACAGCCTTGTCGAACAGCGGGATTGATCCAACCCGCAGAGGTGAAACCCTTTCATTAGAGGAATTCGGCCGACTAGCCGATGAATTATATCCTCACTTCCATTAGAGCTATTCCTGTCCTCATGGCCACGCCATTAGGACTTTCTTTATTATATAAGAATTTATAAGTTTTGACCTCGAGAGTTGTCCAGCTCCATAAGAGTAAGCTTCGGAAGCATAACTTCGCACGAAGGAAAAGCGATAGCTTTTCCGAGGAGGCCATACGCCGCTGACCAGGGCGCTTCCGCTTTTCTTTTATTATTATTAAATTTTTAACAAGGACAAATTCCCCTGCATAGCTTATGAGAGAACCCATATTTGAAGGGCCAAAATAGCTGGTCTTATTGGAGTGACGGCAGTGGATATAAAGGTAATGGATATTGTCGGTAGAAAATCATATAACTGTGATATTCTCTTCCGCGTGATCGATATTCGAAATATAAATAACCAGAAATTTGCCATCCTTTATGGTGAGGATTTCCGACTTGCAGCAGATGCCCCATACACTGATTTAATCGTCATTAATCAAAATGAACGGGTGAAGCTGAGACAAGAATATAGGACGCTTGAGGAACAGTCGTTAAAACTATTTAGACAGGATGTGGACCTGTTAAAGCATAGACGGGAATATGAAGCAACTAGTGGTTATGTCAAACCGAGTAACTATTTTCAAATGCCAGGAAAAGTTCTCCACTTAGATGGTGACCCTGCTTATTTAAAAAAATGCATGACCTTATATGAGAAAATCGGCATACCTGTTTTAGGGATACACTGTAACGAAAAGGAAATGGCCGATAAAATTGGCGGGCTGATGGATTATTATCGTCCGGATATTCTTGTCATTACAGGACATGACGCCTATTCAAAAGCAAAGGGAAAGATGACGGATATCAACGCTTACCGCCATTCTAAACATTTTGTCCAAACAGTGCAGGAGGCGCGAAAGAAAATCCCTCATTTAGATCAGTTAGTCATTTTTGCCGGCGCGTGCCAATCTCATTTTGAATCACTCATCCATGCAGGTGCAAACTTCGCTAGTTCGCCATCCAGGATTAATATTCATGCGCTTGATCCCGTTTATATTGTTGCAAAAATAAGCTTTACCCCTTTTATGGAGAGAATTAATGTTTGGGAAGTATTAAGGAATACCTTAACAGGGGATAAGGGACTGGGCGGGATTGAAACAAGGGGAGTATTGCGGACTGGTATGCCCTATCGCCCTCTCCCAGATGAGGAAGAATAAGCCTATTAAAAAAGAGGAGTAAACGACTTTTTTTACCAACTCTCCCATTTATTTTTAATGGGCTTATTTTTTTGAACGGCATACATATTACATGGAAATTAAGGTAACCATAAAAATGTTGAAAAATAGAGGAAAAAGTAGAATAAAAAATATTGACAACCATTTTGTTGGACTGATATAATTTATATTTTTGTTTGACAGAACTATGTCAGCGTGTTATACTTTACATAGTGAGGTGGACCGAATGCCAAAAACCTTAGCCGATATCAAAAAGGCTCTTGACACGAATTTGGGAAAAAGGTTATTGCTTAAAGCAAATGGAGGACGTAGAAAGACTATTGAACGTTCTGGTGTTTTAGCAGAAACTTACCCATCTGTTTTTGTTATTGAATTAGATCAAGATGAAAATTCATTCGAGCGTGTTTCTTACAGCTATGCGGATGTTTTAACAGAAACAGTTCAAATTACCTTCTACGATGATGCAACAGGACATGTAGCTTTAAGCTAGTATATAAGCAATGGGTAGCAGTAAACTTAGGTTTACTGCTTTTTGCTGTTTTAAACATGAAAATGTATTTTTTCCCCATACTAAGAATGCTGTGGGATGAAAGGGGTTGTTTAGATGGGCAGAAGAAAAGGCATGATGTCCGATCGATTAAAAGTTGAGCTGGCAAAAGAGCTTGGTTTTTATGATGTTGTCCAAAAAGAAGGTTGGGGTGGCATCCGGGCAAAGGATGCTGGAAATATGGTAAAGCGCGCCATAGAACGTGCACAAGAACAAATGGCCAATCAAGGTCGAAAGTTTTAAGTCGTTTATCACTTCCACCATTCGTTTAAACAGATCTTTACCACAGCAAGCCAGCGCATGGAAAACACGCGCTGGCTTTTCTTGTCCAATATATGGCTTTTATCTATTGAAAACTAATGATAAAATATTAATTTTGTAGGATATATCATATCTGACGTCTTACATTTACTGTTTTGTGGTAAAATAGGACAAAATGTGGTATTTGGAATAGGAAATGCGGAAGCACCTCGTTGGGTGCTGGAGCTGGACAAAATTTAAGTAGGTGGACGTAGTGAAGCTTTTAGTCAAAGCACCGGCCAAAATAAATTTAGCATTAGATGTTCTACACAAACGTCCTGATGGCTATCATGAAGTTGAAATGATTATGACTACGATTGATTTGGCTGATCGGATAGAGCTAACCTTATTAAATCAAGATAAAATACATATTCTTTCCCATAATCGTTATGTTCCTGACGATCAGCGAAACTTAGCCTTTCAAGCGGCCCAGCTATTAAAGGATCGTTTTGGCGTAAAGAAGGGTGTATTAATAACGATTGAGAAGACGATTCCCGTTGCTGCAGGTTTAGCCGGAGGCAGCAGTGATGCTGCTGCAACCTTAAGGGGCTTAAATAAGCTTTGGGAGTTGGGATTAAGCTTGGATGAATTAGCTGAGCTTGGGAGCGAGATTGGATCCGATGTTTCCTTTTGTGTGTATGGAGGCACGGCCTTGGCAAAAGGGAGAGGCGAAATCATCACCGAGCTGCCTGCACCGCCAACCTGTTGGGTCATTCTTGCAAAGCCCTTTATTGGCGTCTCAACAGCTGAGGTTTACCGCCGGCTGGATGTAAATGGAATGGTACATCCTAATATTAACAGCATGATTGAGGCAATAGAAAATCATGACTATCAAAAAGTATGTGGTCATGTAGGAAATGTCTTGGAGGATGTTACCTTGAGTCTCCATCCCGAAGTGGCCCAAATTAAAGAACAAATGAAGCGGTTTGGGGCAGATGCCGTTTTGATGAGCGGGAGTGGGCCAACCGTCTTTGGAATTGTACAGCATGACTCAAGAATGCATCGGATTTATAATGGTCTAAGAGGATTTTGTGATCAGGTATTTGCTGTGCGGATGCTTGGGGAGCGACACTCGCTTGATTAAAGGCGTACAATAATGATATCCTTTAGGTAGAATATTCGGATTTAGGGGGTTGATTATGAAATTTCGCCGCAGTGAACGTTTAATTGATATGACAAATTATTTGCTGGATCATCCGCGACAGCTTGTACCGCTCACCTTCTTTGCTGAGCGTTATACATCTGCCAAGTCATCGATCAGTGAAGATCTAGCAATTGTGAAAGAGACGTTTGAACAAAGAGGAATTGGCACCTTACAGACCGTACCAGGGGCTGCCGGTGGTGTGAAGTTTTTTGTGAAAGTAAGCCGGGAGAAGGTCGAACCATTTGTTAATGAACTATGTCAGTTAATTGCAGATCCGGAACGGCTATTACCAGGTGGTTACTTATATTTAACCGATATTTTGGGTGATCCACAAATTGTCCAAAAAGCGGGACGTATCATTGCTTCTGCCTATGCGGCTACTAAAATTGATGTCGTCATGACCGTAGCAACAAAAGGGATACCGCTTGCTTATGCCGTTGCGAGTCAGCTAAATGTCCCAGTCGTTATTGTCCGCAGGGATAGTAAAGTAACGGAAGGGCCAACTGTAAGCATTAATTATGTTTCGGGGTCTGCAAAAAGGATTCAAACCATGGTCCTTTCAAAAAGAAGCATGAAGCAGGATTCTCGTGTCCTCATTGTGGATGACTTCATGAAGGCTGGCGGAACTGTAATGGGAATGATCAGCATGCTCGAGGAATTTAATTCCCATCTTGCTGGAATAGCTGTTTTAGTGGAAGATGAAAAAATACAAGAACGGCTAGTTGATGAATATCTTTCACTCGTTCAATTAACGGATGTCGATGTGAAGGAAAAAAAGATTAGTGTTCAAGCAGGAAACTATTTTAATATTTGGAGGGGTTAACATGAAAGTAGTTCAAACTAATCAAGCACCTGCAGCCATTGGCCCATATTCTCAAGGAATTGTTGTGAATAATTTGTTCTATAGCTCCGGACAAATTCCATTAACAGCTGAAGGTGTCATGGTAACAGGTGATGTTAAAGAACAAACCCATCAGGTTTTTCGTAACTTACAAGCTGTCCTAACTGAAGCAGGTGCCTCACTAGATACAGTCGTAAAGGCGACGGTTTTTATTAAAAACATGGATGAATTTGCAGCTGTAAATGAAGTATATGGTGAATATTTTTCTGTACATAAACCAGCTAGATCTTGTGTAGAGGTTGCCCGCCTGCCAAAGGATGCATTAGTTGAAATCGAAGTCATCGCGCTCGTGAAATAATCGAGCGTGTTTTTTTTAGGGAAAAAGGCTCAGATTACCCACAAAAGGTATAGATTTTACAAAAGTTCACTATTTCGACCTAATTTTTCAAAAAAATTTAAAATTAAAGAAGGAATAAAGAATTAATTGTGGAATTTAATAACTAGCATTTTATATAACAAAAAAAGGGTGTGAGCACATGGAAGTAACTGACGTAAGATTACGCCGGGTTAATACGGACGGTCGAATGAGAGCGATTGCATCAATCACATTGGATAACGAATTTGTTGTTCATGACATTCGTGTTATTGACGGAAATAACGGTTTATTTGTAGCTATGCCAAGTAAACGTACTCCTGATGGAGAATTTCGTGACATTGCGCATCCAATCAATTCGGGAACACGCGGTAAAATCCAAGAAGCAGTTTTGGCTGAGTACCACCGTTTAGGTGAATTGGAAGTAGAATTTGAAGAAGCCGGTGCTTCCTAAGGATTTTTAGCAACTAGGGCCTTTCCTCAAAGTAAGGCTCTTTTTATTGTGTAAAAACCTGCTTCCAAAAAATGATAATAATGAGCTTCTTATCTTTCTACGGAGTTTCACCTCGTCCTGTTCTCCCCTAATATACATAAAATTGAAATATTAGCCACATATCTATCCCACCTTGAAAAGCGCGCCCATTTACGTTAATATTTTTAATGGATAAAAAGGTAAATTGGAGGACTGTACATGTCTAATCGTTTTGCTGTGATTTTGGCCGCAGGGCAAGGCACGCGGATGAAATCTAAGCTATATAAAGTATTACACCCAGTATGCGGCAAACCAATGGTACAACATGTTGTTGATCAAATAACAGAGTTAAATATTCAAGAAATGGTTACAATCATTGGGCATGGGGCAGAAATGGTGAAAGCCCAGTTAGGCGATACCAGTCACTATGCTTTACAGGAAGAGCAATTAGGTACTGCTCATGCCGTTATGCAGGCCCAAACCATGCTTGAAGGAAAAGACGGCGTAACCATTGTTGTATGCGGTGATACTCCATTAATTAAAGCTGAAACGATGGAGGCTCTTTTTAAACACCATGAGGATTTAGCAGCAAAGGCTACCATCCTTACCGCAAAAATAGATAATCCAACAGGTTATGGACGGATTATTCGCAATAATGAGGGGCTTGTCGAAAAAATTGTGGAGCATAAAGATGCTTCCGAATCAGAACGGGAAATTAATGAAATCAATACAGGTACCTATTGCTTTGACAATCGTGCATTATTTGAGGCATTAAGAAATGTATCCAATGATAATGTTCAAGGGGAATACTACTTACCAGATGTTATTGAGATTTTGAAAAAACAAGGTGAAGTGGTCACAGCCTACCAAACAAATGAATTCGAAGAAACATTGGGTGTCAATGACCGCGTTGCCTTAGCAGAAGCAGAGCGTATCATGCGGATGCGTACGAATCATGCTCATATGCGTAATGGGGTAACCATTATTGATCCTGCCAACACTTACATTGAAACAGATGTGGAAATAGGACAGGATACGGTTATCTATCCAGGAACGGTTATAAAAGGCAAAACGATCATTGGTACGGATTGTCTAATTGGTCCAAACTCAGAAATTGATGCATGCAACATTGGAAACGAGACCGTGATCCGTCAATCTGCTGCACATAAAAGTTTAATTGGCGCCCGCGTTAACATTGGTCCATTTGCCCACATCCGTCCTGATTCCGATATTCATGATGAAGTGAAGATTGGAAACTTTGTCGAAATTAAGAAATCTGTTTTTGGCAAAGGAAGTAAAGCCTCACATTTAAGTTATATTGGCGATGCTGAAGTGGGCAGTGATGTAAACATTGGCTGCGGTTCGATTACAGTGAACTACGATGGTAAAAATAAATTCTTAACTAAAATTGAAGATGGAGTCTTTATTGGCTGCAACTCCAATTTAGTAGCCCCAGTTACAATCGGTGAGGGTGCATACGTTGCGGCCGGTTCCACGATCACAAAGGATGTACCGGGTGAAGCGTTGTCCATTGCACGTGCAAGACAAGTGAATAAGGAAAATTACGTGGAGAAGCTTAACTTAAAGAAATAAGCAATAATAATTGGAGGCCATCATGTCAAATCAATATTTAGATCCTAATTTAAAGGTGTTTAGTTTAAACTCAAATTTGCCGCTTGCAAGAGAAATTGCTAAAGTAATCGGTGTCGAACTAGGAAAATGTTCTGTCAATCAATTTAGTGACGGGGAAATTCAAATTAATATTGAAGAAAGCATCCGTGGCTGTGATGTATATGTCATCCAATCAACTAGTTCACCAGTTAATGAAAACCTCATGGAATTATTAATCATGATTGATGCCTTAAAAAGAGCTTCTGCTAAAACCATCAACATTGTGATGCCTTATTATGGCTATGCTCGTCAGGACCGTAAAGCCCGCGCTCGTGAGCCTATTACTGCAAAATTAGTGGCTACCCTGCTTGAAACAGCTGGAGCAACACGGGTCATTTGTCTTGACCTGCACGCTCCACAAATTCAAGGTTTCTTTGATATCCCAACGGACCACTTAATGGGTGTGCCAATTTTAGCAGAGTATTTTCAGTCAAGAAAATTTGATGGTGATATTGTCATCGTCTCTCCAGACCATGGCGGTGTGACAAGAGCACGTAAATTGGCGGAACGGATGAAAGCACCGATTGCGATTATCGATAAACGCCGTCCAAGACCAAATGTAGCAGAAGTCATGAATATCGTCGGTAATATTGAAGGGAAAATCGCGATTTTAATTGACGATATCATTGATACAGCTGGAACCATTACACTAGCTGCTAATGCCTTAGTAGAAAACGGTGCAATGGAAGTATATGCTTGCTGTACTCATCCTGTATTGTCCGGCCCTGCTATTGAACGAATTGAAAACTCAAAAATAAAAGAATTAGTTGTGACGAATTCAATCTCTCTTCCAGAAGAGAAAAAGAGCGATAAAATCGTTCACCTTTCTGTCGCACCATTACTTGGTGAAGCGATTATCCGTGTTCACGAAGAGCAATCAGTAAGTACTTTATTTGATTGATAAAAAAAGCTGAAGGTCAATAACCAGTAGAGCTGAACACATTTATATGGCCAGCATTCACCTTTCCAGCCTTGTAAAATATGTTTAGACCATCCTGTTTTGGGGCATTTTTATATAGAGATGTAACTAAAATAGGAAGGTGACTAAACATATGAGTACTATTTTACAAGCCAAGGAACGGAAGGAACTTCGTCGTTCTGCACTTAGAAATATCAGAGAAGCTGGAAATATCCCTGCTGTTATTTATGGTTCAAAGGTTGAAAGTAAACCGGTGTTTGTGAGTTCAGCAGATTTAACAAAAACGATCCGTACTGTTGGCAGAAATGGAGTTATTTCTCTTGATGTTGATGGCAGCAAGTATGATGTGGTGCTAACCGAATATCAAGAGGATGCTTTTAAAAAAGAAATTCTTCATGTGGACTTTTTAGCGGTTGACAAATCCTCGAAGATTAATGTGGATGTTAAACTTGTTCTTGTAGGGGATGCCATTGGAGTAAAAGATGGCGGTGTCTTGCAGCAGTCCGTTCACCAATTATCGGTTACTGCTACCCCTGACAATATCCCGCAGCAGATAGAAGTGGATATAACAAACCTTCAGGTTGGTGAAACGGTAATGGTGGGTGATATTCCATCTGCAGGTGCCTTTACGATCAACCATGAGGACGAGGAAGTTGTCGCTTCTATTCTTCCTCCAAGACAGGAAGAGGAAATAAATACGGGTGAACAGCAAGATGGCGGTCACCCCGATCATGAAGAAGGAAGAGAGACCACTCCAGAATAGACAAGCGGATGCATCCGATTAATGCATGACACTAGTGGCTGGAGTTAGACAGTATGGGATTTTAGTCGTTTAAGACGTAGCCTTTTCTAAGGTTACGTCTTTTAACGCATAATCAAAGATAGGATATGGGAGAATGGCGATGTTTCGAAAAATTTTTAAAAGGTTGGCTGAACCGAAAGAGGTGGAAACCCAAATGAAATGTATTGTTGGTTTAGGTAATCCTGGAAAGCAATATGAACAGACACGACATAATATTGGTTTTGAAGTCATTGATGTCCTATCCAGTCAGTTTTCCATACCGTTAAATCAATCTAAATTTAAGGGATTGTATGGAATTGGTTTACATAAAGGGGAAAAGATACTGCTATTAAAACCGTTAACCTATATGAACTTATCGGGGGAATCCATTAGGGCCGTAATGGATTACTATCAAATAGAGTTAGAGGATTTATTGGTCATTTATGATGATCTTGATTTGCCCGTAGGTAAAATAAGGCTTCGTCAAAAAGGGAGCCCCGGAGGCCATAATGGCATTAAGTCGACAGTCGCCCATCTGGGGACGCAGCAGTTTAACCGGATTCGAATCGGTATTGATCGTCCAACACCAGGGATGAGCGTACCTGATTATGTCCTTGGCCGGTTTCGTCCGGAGGAAAGGCCGCTTACCGAGGAGGCTGTTAAGAAAAGTGCTGATGCTTGCGCTACTTGGCTAACCAAGCCTTTCCTGCAGGTGATGAATGAATATAATCAGTAATTGTTCATGATACACGCACGGCTTTCATACAATAGAGCAATACCGAAAAAAGGTAGATTGAGTGATGACAAAACAGATGGAGCTAATTGAATAAGTTCCTCCTATCAGGTTAATACTACTAATGAATCCTAGATTAGGGAGGGACAGACATGGCCATCCATTACCATTGTCGTCATTGTGGTACAAACCTTGGTTCAATTAATAGTACATCGATACACTCAGAGACCCTTGGCCTTCATAAATTAACTGATCACGAAAGACAGGAAATGGTTGCGTACGATTCAACCGGTGATATTCATATCACAGCCATTTGTGAAGATTGTCAGGAGGCATTAGAGCGGAACCCAGATTACCATCAATATGATTTTCTTATTCACTAACCGGCTTTGGACTGAAACTCCAAAGCGTTTTTCTATTTATAATTTTCTTTTTTACCCAGAGGGCTCCATTTTCGCAAGCACGGTCGCCAATAAACTGAATTGCCTACCCAATGGGCTATACTATAAAAATGCTATTCATTTTAATATAGGAAGGGAGGAGAAACCTTGAATGGTTTAAAGTCATTATTCCTAAAACAGGAAGATGTGCACTCCATTATTGCAGGGGTGGAAGAAGGATTGAAGGAACAGTTGATTGCAGGCTTGTCAGGATCGTCTCGGACTGTAGTAACTGCGTCCATTTATGAACAGATGAAAAGACCGATCATGCTTATTACCTCCAATCTATTACAAGCACAAAAACTCTATGATGATATTGTCAATCTATTAAGTGAGAAGGAAGTTTTTCTTTTTCCAGCAAATGAGTTAATTGCTGCAGAGCTAGGGGTTGCCAGCCCAGAATTAAAGGCACAACGAATCGAGGCCTTAAATCACTGGAGTAAGCATAGTCAAGGGATCTTAATTGTTCCAATTGCGGGGTTAAAGAAAATCGTCCCACCTAAGTCGCTATGGAAACAATATCAGCTTTCGTTAAAATTAGGGGAAGATATCAATATAGATCAGCTGTTAACCACCTTTGTCAAGATGGGCTATGTTCGCGCTGAAATGGTTACAACTCCAGGGGAATTTAGTGTAAGAGGCGGGATCATTGATATTTATCCGCTTACAGAGGCCGATCCACTTAGAATTGAATTATTTGACACAGAAATTGACTCTATTCGCTATTTCTCTCTTGATGATCAACGTTCTAAGGAAAAGATTAAGAAGATATTAATTGGACCGGCAACGGAAATTCTGCTTGAAGATGAAGATTATAGCAGGATGGCAGAGAAGCTGGAACAAGGATTAGCAAGCAGTCTAAGAAAATTAAAAGATGACAAAGCCAAAATGCAGCTCAGTCAAAACATTAGCCATGAGCTAGAACAATTGAAGAATGGTCATAAACCAGACCAAATATATAAGTACTTATCGTTAGCTTACGACAGGCCTCATAGTTTACTAGACTATCTTCCGAGTGATGGCCTTGTATTTATTGATGAAATTAGCAGGGTGCAAGAAATGAATGACTCCCTCATGAAAGAAGAAGCAGAATGGTATACAAGTTTACTGGGTGAAGGGCAAATTATCCATGATTTACATATCTCCCATGACTTTCAGGTCCTGTTGCAAAAAAAATCATTTCCACTTCTGTATATGTCTCTATTTTTACGCCATGTAGCGAATACGAGTCCGCAAAATATCATCAATGTTGCCTGTAAGCAGATGCAAAATTTCCATGGACAGATGCACCTGTTAAAGGCAGAGATTGATCGCTGGAAAAAAGGGAATTATTCCATTTTATTTTTAGGTCCGGATGAAGAGCGAGTAAAGAAATTAGAACGTGTGCTGGAAGACTATGAAATTGATGGCAGTATCGTAAAGGGTGATCAGCAGCTTTTACCAGGAAAGGTTCAAATTATGAAGGGAAACCTTCATGCCGGTTTTGAACTTTCCATTCAAAAAATTGCTGTCATCACCGAGGAAGAATTATTTAATAAGCGTGTTAAAAAATCGACAAGCCGGCAAAAATTATCCAATGCAGAACGAATCAAAAGTTACTCCGAGCTTAAGATTGGTGATTATGTTGTTCATGTTAATCACGGGATTGGAAAGTATTTAGGCATAGAGACACTGGTTATTAATGGCATTCATAAAGATTATCTGCACATTCGTTATCAAGGGACAGATAAATTGTATGTCCCAGTGGAACAAATCGATCTTGTCATGAAATATGTCGGGTCTGAAGGAAAAGAGCCTAAGATCTACAAACTCGGCGGCACCGATTGGAAGAAAGTAAAGAAAAAGGTCGAATCCTCGGTTCAGGATATTGCCGACGATTTAATCAAGTTATATGCAGAACGAGAGGCCGCTGTGGGTTATGCCTTTTCGCCGGATGGGGATATGCAAAGGGAATTTGAAACCTCCTTTGCTTACCAAGAAACCGATGATCAGCTTCGCTCCATCCATGAAATTAAAAAGGATATGGAAAGAGCACGACCAATGGACCGCCTGCTATGTGGTGATGTAGGGTATGGAAAGACAGAGGTTGCGATTCGAGCTGCCTTCAAGGCAATTGCAGATGGAAAACAGGTTGCTTTTCTTGTGCCAACCACCATTTTGGCGCAACAGCATTTTGAAACATTAAGGGAGCGTTTTCAGGACTATCCTATTAATATTGGCTTGTTAAGCCGGTTCCGATCCAAAAAACAGCAAACCGAGACCATTAAAGGCTTAAAAGCTGGGTCAGTTGATATTGTTGTCGGAACTCATCGGTTACTATCGAAGGATATCGTCTATCGTGATCTAGGATTGTTGATCGTGGATGAAGAGCAAAGATTTGGTGTAACCCATAAAGAGAAGATCAAGAAGTTGAAAACAAATGTGGACGTGTTAACATTGACGGCGACACCGATCCCAAGAACCTTGCATATGTCGATGTTGGGTGTTCGCGATTTATCGGTTATTGAAACACCGCCGGAAAATCGCTTCCCTGTGCAAACCTATGTCATGGAGTACAACGGTTCATTGGTGCGTGAGGCAATTGAGCGCGAGCTTGCCCGCGACGGACAAGTCTACTTTTTATATAACAGAGTGGAAGATATTGAGCGCAAAGCCGAAGAAATATCGATGCTTGTTCCAGATGCCCGGGTCACCTATGCCCATGGACAAATGACTGAAAATGAGTTGGAGTCGGTCATGATCAGTTTCCTGGCTGGAGAGTTTGATGTCCTTGTCAGTACCACCATTATTGAAACAGGTGTCGATATCCCAAATGTGAACACGTTAATAGTGTTTGATGCGGATAGAATGGGCCTCTCCCAGCTTTATCAGCTGCGTGGCCGCGTGGGCAGATCGAATCGGGTTGCCTATGCCTATTTCACGTACCGAAAGGATAAGGTGCTGACAGAGGTCGCAGAAAAACGGCTCCAAGCCATTAAGGAATTTACGGAATTAGGATCTGGCTTTAAAATCGCGATGCGTGACTTAACGATTCGAGGCGCCGGAAATTTATTAGGTGCCCAGCAGCATGGGTTCATTGACTCCGTAGGGTTTGATCTCTATTCGCAAATGCTGAAAGAGGCAATTGAAGAGCGGAAGGGCGACCTTGGAGCAGAAATAAAGAAAACCGTTGAAATTGACCTTGAAATTGATGCCTATATCCCGGATACCTATATTAAGGATGGCCATCAAAAGATAGAGATGTATAAGCGGTTTAGAGGAGCAGAGAACCTCGAGGATATTGAAGAACTTAAAGCAGAAATGATCGATCGCTTTGGTGAATATCCAGAAGAGGTTGATTATCTTTTCCAAATTGCTGAAATGAAGGTATATGCTCTTTTAAATGGGGTTGAGCAAATTAAGCAAGTCAAGCAGGAGGTCACTATTTTAATTAATGAGCCAGTTACGAATACCCTTGACGGAAGTAAGATTTTTCAGATCGGTAATAAGTTTGGCCGCAATGTAAACCCTGGCATGGAGGGGTCAAAACTTAAGATTGTCATTAAGATAAAAGAGTATGGAACCGCCCAATGGCTTCAAGTGGTTGGGGAAATGGTTAGAGGAATTCCTTTAGCCAAACGAGCCAAGGGAAAAGCTGTTAAATAGCATGTTGGGGTCACGGTTGCTTAAATATTTTTCAACCATAATTGGGACATTCACCCTAAATGTGAAAAATTAATGTCCAATATGAATAGAACTTTCCAGATGAAAGATACTAATTTCAAAGCTGGTGATGATTAACATCATTACCATGTTAGTAAAATCATCAGATGAAAGTGAGGCAACATTGGATGAAAGCAACTGGAATAGTTCGTCGAATCGATGATTTGGGTCGTGTTGTTATCCCTAAAGAAATACGCAGAACTTTGCGGATCCGCGAAGGGGATCCTTTAGAGATTTTTGTGGATCGTGACGGGGAAGTCATTTTAAAAAAATATTCACCAATCAGCGAATTAAGCGATTTTGCCAAAGAATATGCAGAAGCCCTATTTGATAGCCTCGGTAACCCTGTTTTAATTTGTGATCGAGATACGTATATCGCCCTCGCTGGCGGGTCTAAAAAAGATTATTTAAATAAAAATATTAGTGATTTAGTGGAAAAAACGATGGAAGAACGTAACTCAGTTCTACATACTCAGCAAGGTGACATTGCTTTAGCTGATGGAAATGATGAAACCGTCTCTTCTTATACGATTGGACCCATTATTGCTAATGGTGATCCAATTGGAGCCGTCATTATCTTCTCGAGAGAAGGTACACTGGGAGAAGTCGAACAGAAGGCGGTTGAAACTGCAGCCGGGTTCCTGGCTAGACAGATGGAGTCATAGTAAGACTTTTGCGTATTATTAAAAAAGACAGCCCACGCTGTCTTTTTTATTTGCTAAAAGGGGGGAAGCACTGCAAAAATGTAGCTTTCTCACCACTTTAGTATGCTATAATACCTTGATGTTTTTCTTTATTTAGGCAGGTGAAAAGTGAAAAAATGCAAAAGTCCATGAATCAATCAAAAGTATTGTTTAAAGGCGCCTTTATCTTAACCATTGCGGCCATTTTAACAAAAATATTAAGTGCCTTTTATCGAATCCCCTTTCAAAATATTGTGGGTGATATTGGCTTTTACATATATCAGCAAATCTATCCGTTTTACGGTATGGCAATGGTCCTTTCTACGACAGGCTTTCCCGTTGTGATTTCAAAGCTTTATGCGGAACAGAAGGAGAAGGGTGAAGACGAAAAATCCCGCTTACTTCTGTTCGTTGCGTTTCTTTTTTTACAGATATTTGGCATTATTTGTTTTCTTATTCTATATGTTGGTGCAGAAGGCATAGCCAATTGGATGGATGATCCACATTTAGCTGTGTTATTAAGGGTGGTTTCGATTGTTTTTTTAACCTTTCCGATTGGTTCCTTGTTAAGAGGGTATTTTCAAGGTATTGGCGATATGGTTCCTACTGCTATTTCACAAGTGGGAGAACAAACGATCCGAGTGATAACAATTCTTTTTTTGTCCTATCTTTTTATGCAAAAGGGCTATTCTCTTTATCTTGTCGGTAGCGGGGCAATGTTCGGCTCCATTACGGGAAGTATAGTTTCCGGCATTATTTTGTTTATGTTCTTATGGATTCGTAAAGAATGGAAAGGAATCATGCTCATTCGCGGCATGTTTCATAGCTACAGAGTGGAAATTGGAGTTATCTGGAAGGCACTCTTGCTTCAAGGATTAATGATTTGTTTAAGCGGGATGCTGATGATCTTTATTCAATTAGCCGATTCCCTGAATTTATATTCTCTACTGGTAGCTGCCGGTATGGAGCATGATAGCGCTAAAAGTGTAAAAGGAATTTTTGACCGAGGTCAGCCATTAATTCAGTTAGGGACAGTCGCGGCAACATCCATGTCGTTAACCCTTGTCCCGCTCATTAGCCGAGTACGCTTAGCGGATAAACCTGCTGAGCTTCGTGATAAAATTCAATTAGCCCTAAAGGTTAGTCTTGTGATCGGTTTGGGTGCGTCAGCAGGTCTATGGGCCATTATCGAGCCAACCAATACGATGTTGTTTGAGAATGGATTGGGTTCCTCTGTTTTGGGTGTTCTTAGTTTTGTCATTCTCTTTACTTCGATTATTTCAACAATTATCGCGATTATGCAGGGAATGGGCAGCGTCCTGTATCCCGCGATTGCCGTTTTGCTTGCTTTCCCGCTTAAATATATGTTCAATGTTATGCTTATTCCGGTATTTGGCATCATGGGGGCCGCACTTTCTTCCCTGCTTTCCTTAGTTCTCGTAACAGGTGTCCTATGGATTCGATTTAGAAAAATGACGGCAGGGTCGCTTGTCACGTTCGGATTTTTAAAAACCGTTTTAACAGCAACAGGTGCGATGGTGCTTTTTTTAAAAGGCTATGTATACATAAGTACGTTTTTGATCGATTTACTTGGACTGGGACGACTAGGTGCCGCATTGCAATCTTTAAGTGCTGTTATTCTTGGGGGCTTGCTGTTTTTACTGATTATTATTCGCGGAAGAGTGTTCCTTCAAGAAGAATTGGCCCTATTTCCGTTTGGAAGTAAACTAATTTATCTTTTAGCAAAAAAGGATAGGAGTTGACGAAATGGTAAAGGAAATTGAAATTGTTGGATTAGGGGCAGGAGATTTAGAACAGCTGCCGGTTGGGGTATATAAGAAATTACTGCAAGGCAAAGGAAGCCTATTTTTGCGAACAAAGGAACATCCAGTTGTGGCCGATTTAGAAACAGAGGGACTAACCTATGTCTCCTTTGATTCCGTATACGAAAAACATGATCAATTTGATGCGGTATATGATGAGATTGCCCAGACATTATTACAAAAAGCGCAAACAGATTCGGTTATTTATGCAGTTCCAGGCCATCCGCTTGTAGCGGAACGTACGGTTCAGCTGCTTTTAGAATATGGACCAAAGGAAGAGGTGGCCATTACGATTGGCGGCGGGCAAAGTTTTATTGATGCTTTATTTGCGTCCTTAAAAATTGATCCCATTGAAGGGTTTCAGCTGCTTGATGGCAATGCACTCCAGTCAAGCCAGCTCCAATTGGAGCAGCATATGATTATTGGTCAGGTTTACGATCAATTTATTGCCTCAAATGTAAAGCTAACCTTAATGGAAAAGTTACCTGATGATTATGAGGTTTACATTGTGACGGCAGCCGGAAGCAGCCAGGAAGTCATTGAAAAGCTGCCATTATACGAATTGGATCGACATGTCTCCATTAACAATTTGACGTCTGTCTATGTTCCTCCGGTACAGGATGAACAGATTCTGTTGAAAAATTTTGCCAAACTTCGTGATATCATTGCTGTATTAAGAGGTCCCAATGGATGCCCATGGGATAAGGAACAGACCCATGAATCATTAAAAAGATACTTGATTGAAGAAACATATGAAGTGATTGAGGCCATTAATGATAATGATATTGATCATTTAGTCGAAGAACTAGGCGATGTGCTCTTGCAGGTAATGCTCCATGCTCAAATAGGCGAGGATGATGGGTATTTTTCGGTTGATGATATTATTGAGGGCCTGTCTGCAAAAATGATCCGCAGGCATCCACATGTTTTCGGTACCGGGGAGGCTGCAAATGCGGATGAGGTTGTCCAAAATTGGCAGGAAATAAAGAAGCAGGAGAAGGGTGAAACGACACCTGAGCCACTCCTTGCCGGTGTTTCAAAGGCACAGCCCAACTTACTAAGGGCATATGAACTGCAAAAGAAAGCGGCTAAGGTTGGCTTTGATTGGCAGGAAATTACCCCTGCCTTGGAGAAAGTGAAAGAAGAGCTCGAAGAATTCGTGAATGAGTTGGACGGAACAGAAGCGGGCCTTAACTTGGCGAAAAAGGAATTTGGCGACTTGTTATTTGCGTTTGTAAATGTTGCGCGATTTTTAAAGGTTCATCCTGAGGAAGCATTGTTTGAAACAAACGAAAAGTTTATCCGCCGGTTTCACTATGTTGAAGAAAAGGTCAAAGAGAGCGGCAGAGCTTTTGAAGAGCACACACTTGAACAGCTCGACCGGTACTGGGATGAGGCAAAGAGTAGAGGATTATAACAGAGGAGGAATTCACTAATGCGGTTAGATAAATTTTTAAAAGTATCCCGATTAATAAAAAGAAGGACTTTGGCAAAGGAAGTATCTGATCAGGGTAGAATCGAAATTAATGGAAAAGAGGCAAAGGCCAGTTCAACGGTAAAAGTAGGGGATGAATTAACCATCCGTCTCGGGCAGCGGAGAGTGACCGCGAGAATTGATCGGATTCAAGAAACAACACGCAAGGACGAAGCAGCAGAGATGTATACCATTTTAAAAGAAGAAAGATTGGGCTCAACCGATAGCCTGTAAGATTAGAATGTTCTAATTCTTATCTTCCTCACATAAGAATGTACAAAGGGGTTGTACAAATGATTGTGAGGGATGATAATGAGCCAATATTATGAAAGCAATCCAACAAAGAGTAGTGTTCCAGACCATGATGTAATTATGAGAGGGAGAAAACTGCTTGATATTACCGGTGTTAAACAGGTTGAAAGCTTTGATAATGAGGAATTTTTATTAGAAACATCAATGGGATTTTTAGCAATCAAAGGTCAAAATCTGCAAATGAAAAATCTTGATGTTGAAAAAGGGATTGTTTCGATTAAAGGGAAGATATTTGATTTAGTTTATCTGGATGAACAGCATGGGGAGAAAGCTAAAGGATTCTTTAGCAAGTTATTCCGATGACCCTTTCAACGCAATTTCTTACCATGCTCTCCATGATTGGCATGGGGGCGTTGTTCGGCGCCATGTTTGATACGTATCAACGCTTTTTAAAACGCCCCAAACAAAAAGCTTGGATTGTGTTCATTAATGATTTATTATTTTGGATTATTCAAGCTTTGCTTATTTTTTATACACTGTTCATAGTGAATAATGGTGAATTAAGGTTTTATATTTTTATCGCGCTTGTCTGTGGCTTTGCTGCCTATCAGAGCTTGCTCAAAGGAAGTTATCTGCGTTTATTAGAGATGGTGATTCAGTCCATCATTGCCATCTGCAATTTTTTGAAGAAAACCTTTCAGCTCCTCATTTATAAACCTGTCGTTGGTCTTATCCAGCTTATTATTACCATTATTCTTGCACTTGGCAGGGGCCTGTTTACCCTTGTCCAATTTGTTTTTAAGGTTTTATTATTCATTTTGAAAATTATTTTAGTTCCATTTCAAAAAATATTGTTCTTATTTTGGAAACTTTTGCCGAAAGGTCTTAAAAAAACCGTCGAGAAGTTATATAATAAAACGGCAGGAAATTTTAAGGAAATAAGGAATAATATTAACAAGTGGATTAATAAGTGGAAAAAAAGAAAAGAGTAAGGAGGGGAAGGGAAATGACCGCGGAACCCAAAAGAAGCGTATCAACGATTCAGACAACCTATTCGGAACAGCAAGAATACGCAGAAATTGCCTCAGCTAGAAAAAGAAAATTGTTAATCAGACGATTATCATTATTTTTTATGTTTGCTAGCTTACTATCGTATCTGATGATCTCAAGTAACATTTCCCAAACCACTAAGCTCGAAGCAAAAGTTGCCCAAAAAAAAGAGCTTGATCAACAGCTAACTGAACTGAAGAAGCAGCAAGCAATTCTTAAGGAAAATATTGTAAAACTAAATGATGATGATTATATTGGCAAGTTGGCACGAAAAGAGTATTTTTTCTCGGAAAAGAATGAAGTGATTTTTAATATTCCAGATGAAAAAAAGGAAAATTAAACCGATATTGCAAGTTATTGACACTAAATTTTTACTTTCTGTATAATATAGAATAAGCTTGATTTTTTATTTTTATAAGGAGGAACATTCTGTTTATGTCAATTGAAGTAGGCAGCAAGTTACAAGGAAAGGTAACAGGGATTACTAATTTCGGAGCGTTTGTGGAGCTGCCGGATGGTTCAACAGGACTCGTACACATCAGTGAGGTTGCAGATAATTATGTAAAAGATATTAACGACCATTTAAAGGTTGGCGACCAAATCGAGGTAAAAGTCCTTAATGTTGAAAAGGATGGGAAAATTGGCTTATCGATTAAAAAGGCAAAGGATCGGCCAGAGCCAGAAAAAAAACAATATTCACACTCACACTCACATTCGCAACGCCCTCGTCAAGGCAGACCCAACGATCGTAATAACGCTAGACCAGAAAACTTTGAAACCAAAATGGCCAAATTTTTAAAGGATAGTGAGGATCGTTTATCTTCCTTAAAGCGGAACACAGAATCCAAACGTGGAGGAAGAGGCGCTAGACGTGGTTAACTTGCTGCACACTTGCAATTGGATATAGCTGGTTTCACTTCATAACATATAGCAAAGACAAGTCGACGGCGGCTTGTCTTTTTTTGTGCTTTTAATATTGTCTTGAAAAGGTGTCAGGCGCCATGTGAAATTTTTCACATGGTGCCTGACACCTTTTCTCCCTTATACGACATACTTATATTATTTGATTGAATATAGTGAAAACCGTCGAACGATTATTAGATCTTGTTCACTATTTTGACAAACTTTTAAGTCTATTAAATTTATAATAGTGGGCAACGATGAAAGAATAGGGAGTGTGATTTATGGAAAAGGCAAACGTGAGTTTTATAGAACCGATCGGAGAAGTCAACCTTCATTCACCTAAATGGGATTTGGGGAGAGGACTAAGGAGAATCCAGCTAATGCTTGAGTCCTTTTTTATAAAAAAGGGCTATCTCTTATTATTTGTAGGATTTTTGCTTGGACGAGCTTTAATATTGGCAAAACTAACCCCTTTTTGTCTTCCATTTTTTGCGACTGTCTATTTAATAAAAAGAGATCGGGCCCCCCTTGCCTTGATTGGGCTGATTGTTGGGGCAGCGACAATATCATTGGGCAATGCCGCCTTTACCTTTATTGTGACTATTTTATTTTTAGTCATCTTCCGGATCAGTCAAACATGGCTGAAAAATGAAATGCGATCCTTGCCTTTCTTTGTCGGGATTATTCTTGGAGTTGGCAAATTAGCGGAAGCATTCATCCTATCTATGCAATTAACCCTTTATGATTTAATGATGGTGGGTGTCCAGGCATGTCTTGCCTTTATATTGACTCTCATCTTTTTACAAAGTATTCCATTGCTAACATTGAACAAACGCCGGCAATTGTTAAAAACTGAAGAAATTGTCTGCTTAATTATCCTGCTTGCTTCGATCATGTCTGGAACGATCGGCTGGAAGGTTTATGATCTGTCGGTTGAACATATTATGTCGAGATATTTAGTTTTAGTGTTTTCCTTCATTGCTGGGGCCACCGTTGGCTCGACCGTCGGGGTAGTAACAGGGTTGATTTTTAGCCTTGCAAGTGTTTCAAGCTTCTATCATATGAGTCTATTGGCCTTCTCTGGCGTTCTCGGCGGTCTATTGAAGGAAGGGAAAAAAATTGGCGTTTCTATTGGTTTATTTATCGCCACCCTGCTGATTGGTATGTATGGTGAAGGTGGAGGCTCCATCCTACAAACGGTACTGGAGACATCTGCTGCGATTCTCTTATTCCTCTTAACACCGCAGGTTTTTACTTCTAGATTAGCAAAATATATTCCTGGAACACCAGAATACACGGCAGAACAGCAAAAGTATATGCGGAAAATGCGAGATGTGACGGCACAGCGGGTTTCTCAATTTTCCGGTGTATTTCATGCCCTCTCCAAGAGCTTTTCCCAAATGGAAATTAGTCCGGATGAAGATGAACAGGATCGAGAAATGGATTACTTTATGAGCAATGTAACAGAGAGGACCTGTCAAACGTGCTTTAAAAAGGAACAATGCTGGGCAAAGAATTTTAATACAACCTATGCTGTTATGACGGAAGTTATTCATGAAATGGACCAAAATGATGGCAATGTATCACCAAAACTATCGAGGGAATGGGAAAAATTGTGTACCCGTTCGAAAAAGGTATATGACACAATTGGCCAGGAGCTAACCTTTTTCCAAGCGAATCAAAAATTAAAGAAACAGGTTAGGGAAAGCCGAAAACTGGTGGCAGAACAATTATTAGGTGTTTCCGAAGTAATGGATAATTTTGCGAAAGAAATACAGCGGGAAAGGGAAAATCATCATAAACAGGAGGAGCAAATTATGGAGGCCATTCAGGAGTTTGGTATCCATATTGAGCAAGTAGAAATCTACAGCCTTGAACAAGGAAATGTTGATATTGAAATGACTGTGCCATTTTGTAATGGCCATGGGGAGTGTGAAAAATTAATCGCACCGATGTTATCCGATATTCTCGGGGAAACGATTATTGTTAACAAAGAGGAATGTGCCACTATTCCGCATGGATTTTGTCATGTCACGTTCAGATCGTCCAAGGCCTTTACTGTCGAAACAGGTGTGGCCCATGCGGCCAAGGATGGCGGCCTCATTTCAGGGGATAGTTACTCCACCATTGAGCTCGGCTTAGGGAAATATGCCATTGCGATTAGTGATGGAATGGGTAACGGAGAAAGAGCTCATTATGAGAGTAAAGAGACACTGCAGCTTTTGCAAAAAATACTACAATCAGGTATTGAAGAAAGGGTAGCAATTAAATCTATTAACTCTATCCTGTCACTTCGAACAACTGATGAAATTTTTTCTACATTAGATTTGGCCATGATTGACTTAAAAAATGCCTCTGCGAAATTTCTTAAAATCGGCTCCACTCCAAGTTTTATTAAAAGGGGAAATAAGATTATTAAAATTCAGGCAAGTAATTTACCAATGGGGATTCTCCAAGAATTTGAAGTGGATGTCGTCAGTGAGCAATTAAAGGCTGGGGATTTACTAATTATGATGAGTGATGGGGTGTTTGAAGGACCAAGGCATGTAGAAAATTATGATTTATGGATGAAACGAAAAGTCCAAGAGTTAGAGACTGATGACCCGCAGGAGGTTGCTGATTTAATCATGGAGGAAGTCATCCGATCTAGATCTGGATTAATTGAGGATGATATGACCGTTACAGTTGCAAAAATAAAGCACAACACACCGAAGTGGGCAACCATTCCGATCCACAAATTAAAACGGCAGGCTTAACAGATTATTTTATCCTGTCACCGCGGAAATATGTATAAATTACCTTGATCCCGTCGAAAATGGTACCAATACGTTTAGTGGAGGGAGAAGGTTATGTATACAGGGAAAATCCGCCAAATTTTGTTGATAACTGATGGATGCTCGAACCAAGGAGACGACCCGATTGCCATGGCTGCACTGGCAAAGGAGCAAGGAATTACTGTAAATGTGATCGGTGTCATGGAACAGGACGTTATTGATGAAAAAGGAATCACTGAAATTAATGGTATCGCGATGTCAGGCGGCGGCGTTTGTCAAATTGTTTATGCAGAACGGCTATCGCAAACTGTGCAAATGGTTACCCGTAAAGCTATGAATCAAACGATCCAAGGTGTGGTAAACAGCCAATTGCAGCAAATCTTAGGACGTTCCAAAACGATGGAAGATCTGCCTCCAGAAAAACGGGGAGAAGTCATGGAGGTTGTCGATGAATTAGGTGAAACTGTCGAATTAGAGGTGTTGATTCTTGTCGATACGAGTGCATCAATGAAACATAAGCTTCCAACCGTAAAAGAGGCATTACTTGACTTGTCTCTAAGTTTAAACGCTCGTACAGGAGAGAATCAATTTTCTGTGTATGTATTTCCCGGGAAAAAGAATGATGTCGAAAAATTGCTGGATTGGACACCAAAACTGCAAACTTTGACAAGTGTCTTTTCTCAGTTGTCAACCGGCGGGATTACTCCGACAGGTCCGGCTATCCGGACGGCCTTATCCGCGTTTAATCAAAAACAATCGCTAAGGAGTCTGCTTTCACGTGATGATGAATCATACTTTGAAGAATCAATATAAGGTCAGCCCCGGGACAATTATTACTGGAAAGTGGCATTCGCAAAGCTATACGATTATAAAGGAGCTAGGATTTGGCGCAAATGGCGTGGTCTACCTTGCGAAACATAAACACAATCACGTTGCTTTGAAAATGAGTGATAACGGTATGTCAATTACTTCTGAGGTTAATGTGTTGAAATCCTTTGCAAAGGTCCAAGGACACTCCCTTGGGCCTTCTTTGCTTGATGTCGATGATTGGCAAAGCAATGGAGGGCGTATCTCTTTTTACGTCATGGAATATATTCAAGGCCCTGATTTCCTTTCCTTTATACAAGTGAAAGGGACATCATGGACAAGCGTATTATTTTTGCAACTGCTAAATGACTTAGAAATGCTTCATCAAACGGGATGGGTATTCGGTGATTTAAAACCAGAAAATTTAATTGTAACGGGACCTCCTCCAAAAATAAGATGCATAGATGTGGGCGGCACCACGATTAAGGGACGAGCAATTAAAGAATTTACAGAGTTCTATGATCGAGGCTATTGGGGCTTAGGCTCTCGAAAAGCAGAACCTTCCTATGATTTATTTGCTGTGGCAATGATTATGATTAACACGGCCTATCCAAAACGATTTACAAAAACAACCGGAGGAATAGCGCAGCTAAGAGAAGCTATTCGGCAAAAACCAGAATTAAAGAAGTTTGAAAAGGTAATCGTTCAAGCACTTCAGGGACATTACACCAATGCCAAGCAGATGCGGGCTGATTTACTAGATATGATGGTTGAGAAAAAGAACACTGCCCCTCCAACACAACCGACAGGAGCAAAAAGTGTTACATCTGGTCAGACGCAGAAAAACAACATGAAAAGTAGTCAGACCGTCGCCGTTACGAGGCGGACGTATAAACGGAAGAAAAAAAAGAGCAGTTGGAAGGAATTTTTTTTTATAACGGTCGTTCTAGGGGTATTATATGCTTGGTATACTTTTAATAATTTACCGTAATAAATTGAAACTATTTGATGGTTCAATCGTATTACTAGAAAGTCTAATCGATTTTGTGAAATTAGACTGCAAAGAACATGGAAAAAATTCTACTGAATTTGTCATACCTATATTTTGATAGTTCATTCTTAAAAGTGGTAAGCTATTGGTATTCAAATTTCAATTAGCAATCATGTTGCTTTAGAAAGAGTGCAAAAAAATGTTGGAATCAAAGGTTGAGTCATTTCTTAATCACCACTCATTCAATCTTGAAAACAAAAAAATTATCGTAGGTGTATCAGGGGGACCTGATTCGTTAGCCCTTCTTCATTACTTGCATAAAGTAAAGGAGAAAAAAAACTTGTCAATTGTTGCCGCAAATGTGGATCATATGTTCCGCGGCGAGGAATCCTACCTTGATTCGATGTTTGTCAAGGATTTCTGTGAGCAGCACCATATTCCCTTTGAAATGGTTCAAGTCAATGTAACAGAAATCATGGCTGCTACAGGAAAAAGCTCGCAAATCGCAGGAAGAGAAGTACGATATGACTTTTATCATAAAATGATGAAGAAGTACGAGTCTTCTTATTTAGCATTGGGTCACCATGGTGATGATCAAATTGAAACAATGTTGATGCGACTGACAAGAGGAAGCAGTGGAAAAGCAAGAGCTGGTATCCCATTTTCGCGGCCGTTTTATGAGGGCATCATTTTCCGCCCGTTCTTGTGTTTGACGAAGGATGAGATTTGGCATTATTGCAAAAAGCACAAGCTCACACCAAGGTTAGACCCAAGTAACGAAAAAGGTATTTATAGCAGGAATCGATTTCGTAAACAGGTGCTCCCTTTTCTCAAAACAGAAAACAGACATGTACATGAACATTTTCAACGGTTTAGTGAAGAACTGCAAAGCGATGAATCATTTTTACAGGAATTAACGACGGAACGGTTGAAGACAGTATGTACAAAAAGAGAAGAGGACAAAATTACTATTGATATTAAACGATTTCTTGAAATACCTTTACCTTTACAAAGGAGAGGTATTCAACTAATATTAAACTATCTTTATAAGGAAAAGCCTGCTTCACTTTCTGCTATACATATCGATCAAGTTTTTTTCTTAATGAAGCATCACGAGCCATCAGGTAAACTTGATTTTCCCAATGGTCTAAAAGTTATTCGCTCTTATACGCATTTATCGTTCCAATTTCAGCAAGTGACAGTTGAACCCTATCACTTTGAAATCTATGAGCCAGGAACGCTTGCACTGCCTAATGGCGGGAGTTTGAGAATCGACTATGTAGATGAGGGAATTCCTGTTACCAAGGGTCATACAGCCTTTTTTAATATGAACCTTATTAATTGGCCTATTATCATTCGAACAAGAAAAAAAGGCGATCGAATGTCATTAAAAGGTATAGAGGGATCGAAAAAATTAAAGGATATTTTTATTGATCAAAAGGTTCCAGTTCAAGATCGGGACAGTTGGCCGGTTATCACCGATAAAGATGGTTTAATTATTTGGCTTCCAGATTTAAAAAGATCTTCATTTGAAGGCATAGATTCAACAGCAAAACAATATATACAGCTCACATATAATAAGTAATGATCTTCTAGGGGGCACATTCTATGATGAAACAGGATATTGAAAAGGTGTTAGTATCAGAAGAAGAGATACAAGAAAAGATTAAAGTATTAGCGGCTGAGTTAACAGAAGAATATAAAGACCGCTTTCCGCTTGCCATTGGTGTTCTAAAGGGTGCAATGCCTTTTATGGCGGACTTATTAAAACGAGTGGATTGTTATCTTGAAATGGATTTTATGGATGTTTCAAGCTACGGTAATGCTCTTGTTTCTTCAGGTGAGGTAAAAATCCTAAAGGATTTAGACACTTCTGTTGAAGGAAGGGACATATTAATTATCGAAGATATTATTGACAGTGGTTTAACACTCAGTTATTTAGTTGATTTATTCCATTATCGCAAAGCAAAATCCATAAAAATTGTCACGCTGCTTGATAAGCCAACGGGCAGAAAGAGTGACATTAAAGCAGATTATGTAGGATTTGAAGTGCCAGATGAGTTTGTTGTCGGTTATGGACTAGATTATATTGAAAAATATCGCAACCTTCCATATATTGGCGTATTAAAACCGGAAGTATATAGCAAATAATCAGTAAATAATAGCATAGCAAAGTGTTTTTTTTCTTCAAAAATTCGGAAATTAGCCTCCTCACATTGAGAGTAATTTCTTGAATTTGTAAGATTTTCTATGATACTATTTAATTTAGTTTTTACCCGTGGGAGGAGGTAAGAGATGAATCGGATTTTCCGTAATACCATCTTTTATTTATTGATATTTTTAGTCATTATCGGTGTGGTTAGTTTCTTTAATGGGAGCAATGAACCAACAGATCAAATTTCCTATGATAAGTTCGTTACACAATTAGAAAATGGTGAAGTTAAATCATTTTCAATGCAGCCTGAACGAGGGGTTTATGAAGTTCGCGGCGAACTCGAAGCGAATAGTAAAAAGTTTATAACCTATATTCCTAACAGCGAGAAGATTCTTGATCGGATTGATAAAGCCGATTCAAAAGTGAATGTCATGCCTGCTAAGGAAACAAGCGGCTGGGTTACCTTCTTTACTTCAATTATTCCGTTCGTGATTATTTTTATTTTATTTTTCTTCTTATTAAACCAAGCTCAAGGCGGCGGCAGTCGCGTTATGAATTTTGGTAAATCAAAGGCTAAACTTTACAACGATGATAAGAAAAAAGTTCGTTTTAGAGATGTAGCTGGTGCTGATGAAGAAAAAGCAGAATTAGTTGAGGTTGTTGAGTTCTTAAAAGATCCTCGCAAGTATGCTGAACTTGGAGCTCGAATTCCAAAAGGCGTCTTGCTTGTAGGACCTCCAGGAACAGGTAAAACCTTGCTTGCACGAGCTACAGCCGGTGAAGCAGGCGTACCTTTCTTCTCCATCAGTGGTTCTGATTTCGTTGAAATGTTTGTCGGGGTCGGTGCCTCCCGTGTTCGTGATTTGTTTGAAAATGCGAAGAAAAACGCTCCGTGTATTATTTTTATCGATGAGATTGACGCAGTTGGACGCCAACGTGGTGCAGGCCTAGGCGGTGGTCATGATGAGCGTGAACAAACCTTGAATCAATTGTTAGTTGAGATGGATGGATTCGGTGCAAACGAAGGAATTATCATTATTGCAGCAACCAACCGAGCAGATATTCTTGACCCTGCGTTATTACGTCCAGGCCGTTTTGACCGCCAAATTACGGTTGACCGTCCAGATGTAGTGGGACGTGAGGCGGTTCTAAAAGTTCATGCACGCAATAAGCCGTTAGATGAATCTGTCAATTTAAAAAATATTGCCATGCGTACACCTGGTTTCTCAGGTGCCGATCTAGAAAACTTACTGAATGAAGCAGCACTAGTAGCTGCAAGAAGCAGTAAGAAGAAAATCGATATGGAAGATATTGATGAAGCAACAGACCGAGTGATTGCTGGTCCAGCGAAGAAGAGCAGGGTTATTTCTGAAAAAGAACGTAAAATCGTTGCTTTCCATGAAGGTGGACATACGGTCATTGGTTTAGTGCTTGATGAAGCAGACATGGTCCATAAAGTTACCATCGTACCACGTGGGCAAGCCGGCGGTTATGCTGTTATGCTTCCTAGGGAAGACCGTTACTTTATGACAAAACCGGAATTGCTTGATAAGATTGTTGGTTTATTAGGCGGACGTGTGGCTGAAGAAATCGTATTTGGTGAAGTTAGTACTGGTGCACATAATGACTTCCAACGTGCCACAGGCATTGCTCGGAAAATGGTAACGGAGTATGGGATGAGTGATAAACTGGGACCGTTACAGTTCGGTCAGCAATCAGGCGGTCAGGTCTTCTTGGGCCGTGACATCCATAACGAACAAAATTATTCTGATGCCATTGCATATGAAATCGACCTTGAAATTCAAAGTATTATTAAAGAATGTTATGAACGCGCAAGACAAATTCTTACTGAAAACCGTGATAAGCTTAATCTTATTGCAACGACACTTCTTGAGGTTGAAACCCTTGTTGCGGAACAGATTAAATACTTGGTTGAAAATGGTCATATGCCAGAGCCTAATGTTCACTTAGAATCAGTCAAGATTGGACCTAAAAAACCAGATGATGTAAAGGTAAACATTAATACCAAGAAAGAAGAGGATGGTAAAGAGGAAAAATCCTTTTTAGATTCTCCTTCTGATGATATTGATTATAATAAGTAATTTTTTAAAAGAGTGCTTCATTGAAGCACTCTTTTTTTTCCCTGATATCCTATTTATGATATGATGTTTGCATGTAAAGGAAACGCGCTGACGGGCGAGCTTCTTAAGGCGGAGCTAGATGCGTAGTTGCCGTTATGCCTGATAAAAATAGAAAATATGATAAAGCGAGTGATAGATTTGATTTTCGTATTTGATGTGGGAAATACCAATATTGTTTTAGGAGTTTATCAACGTGATGAACTTAAATATCATTGGCGGGTCGAAACGAATCGCAACCGGACAGAAGATGAGTTTGGCATGAACATAAAAGCCTTGTTTGACCATTCTGGTCTGTCGTTTACCGATATTGACGGTATCATTATTTCTTCAGTGGTGCCGCCAATTATGTTTGCCTTAGAAAGAATGTGCCAAAAGTATTTTCACATTAAGCCACTTGTTGTTGGACCAGGGATTAAGACAGGGCTAAATATAAAATACGAAAATCCAAGAGAAGTGGGGGCGGACCGGATTGTAAACGCTGTTGCGGCAATTCATGAGTACGGAAGCCCGCTGATTATAGTTGATTTTGGAACAGCGACCACCTATTGTTATGTAAATGAAGAGCGTCAATATATGGGCGGTGCAATTGCCCCTGGAATCGGTATTTCAACCGAAGCGCTGTATTCGAGGGCAGCCAAATTGCCGCGAATTGAAATTGCTCGGCCTGAAGGAGTTATTGGAAAAAATACAGTGTCTGCCATGCAAGCGGGTATTGTGTATGGGTATGTAGGTCAAGTTGAGGGTATCGTTAAACGGATGATGGAGCAAAGCGGGAAGAAACCAACCGTTATTGCGACTGGAGGGCTTGCAAATTTAATTGCCCAAGAATCAACGATTATTGATGTAGTTGATCCATTTTTAACTTTAAAGGGCCTGCAGCTTATCTATAAACGAAACATGGGATAACCTAAAGTGATACAACTAGAAGGGAGTTATACAATGAAGGATTATCTAGTAAAGGCACTAGCCTATAATGGAACGATTCGTGCCTATGCAGTGAGGACAACAGAAACGGTTAGTGAAGCACAACGGCGTCATCAAACATGGCGGACAGCATCAGCGGCATTGGGCCGCACATTGACTGCAGGGGTCATGATGGGTGCAATGCTCAAGGGTGAGGATAAGCTTACCATTAAAATAAACGGCGGGGGCCCATTAGGCCCGATTGTTGTGGACAGTAATGCCAAAGGGGAAGTCCGCGGGTATGTGACGAATCCTGAGGTTGATTTTGAGTCGAACGAACATGGTAAACTCGATGTCCGCCGCGCGGTTGGGACAGATGGTCTGTTAGCAGTTGTGAAGGATATCGGTTTGCGTGACTTTTTTTCCGGACAAGTCCCTCTTGTATCAGGAGAATTAGGAGAGGACTTTACCTATTACTTTGCAACATCTGAACAAGTCCCATCATCCGTAGGTGTGGGTGTTTTGGTAAATCCAGATGATACGATTTTGGCTGCGGGCGGGTTTATTTTTCAGCTAATGCCTGGTACGCCAGATTCAGTTATTTCAAAACTCGAAGAACGCTTAAAAACGATTGAGCCCATCTCAAAATTAATTGAACGAGGTCTAACACCTGAGCAAATCCTTGAAGTACTGTTTGGGAAAGAGCATGTAAATGTATTAGAAACCATGCCTGTAAGCTTTCAATGTAATTGTTCCAAAGATCGTTTTGCCAATGCTATTGTTGGTTTAGGTGCAGCAGAAATAACAGCAATGATTGAAGAAGATGGTCAAGCGGAGGCCCATTGTCATTTCTGTAATGAAAAATACTTATTTACCAAGGAAGAACTAGAAGAGCTAAAAAAGGATGCCAAATAACATATCGAGAGAGACGATAAGTAAAATTCAAAGTACCTAGTTCGAGTGCCAGGCCAAGTATAAGTCGCTATACGGGTGCTGGCACTTTTCATGTGGAGGAGAAAAGGTTGGGAAAGAAGCAGCTTTGGATGGTTATTGCCGCCCTCATTATGTTAAATTGCTTAACAGTTGCCTTTTTCTTGTCGAGGGCAAATGTAGCTGGTGGTGTGGCCAGTAATGATGAGGTCGTTGCAACAATAGGAAAGACAGAAATTCTAAGACAAGCTTGGTTGAATGAATTAGAAACAAGATACGGGAAAGATGTTTTAAAGGAAATGATTGATCAAAAGGTTATTGAGGAAATGGCGGGAAAATATAAAATTACCGTTTCTGACCAAGATGTTGAGCGTGAATTTAGGATGCTGCAGACCACTTATAATTCCTTTAGCCAAAACAACAGCAAGGATGAACAAAAGTGGAAAGAGCAGATTCGCAGCAGTCTCCTGTTAGAAGAACTTTTGACAAAAGATGTGTTAGTTTCGAAGACGGAATTAAAAAGCTATTATAATCAAAATAAAAATCTTTTCAATGTACCTACTGCGTATCATTTATCCCATATCATTGTGAAGACAAAAAAAGAAGCAGAAAAGGCAGCAAAGGAATTAGCTGATGGGTCAAGTTTCTCCACGCTAGCAATGGAACGCTCAATCGAAGAGTTTTCAGCCAATGAAGGCGGGGATATCGGATATCTTAGTGAAGATGATGAGCGTTTTCCTGGCCAATATATCGAAACAGCCCAAAAATTAAAGACTGGATCCTATAGTAAGCCAATAAAGGTAAAACAGGGATATGCGCTTATTAAGCTCGAAGGGAAACTAAAAGGGAAAAGTTACTCGTATGATGAGGTGAAAGAGCAGATACGCCGGCAGATTGCCCTTGAACAAATGAACACACCAGCTTCGGCAGCAACGTTTTGGGATGATGCCAAAGTAGAGTGGTTTTATGGCAGCAAGGAGACAAACTAAGCACAGGAGAGATTCTGTGTTTTTTGTATAGAAAAGGAGCGGTACACCACAAAGGTTTTTATTTAAAAAGTTTTCACTTTATTCACAATATTTTAAGCTAAATCAATTGACAAAACATGTATAAAACTGTTAAATTCATTATATATAAAACCAATAAAAATACTCGGAATAGAGGTGCCCTAATGGCTCGTATTGCAAATTCAGTTGCCGATTTAGTCGGCCAAACACCAATTGTTAAATTAAACAGAGCAGTAGATGAAAATAGTGCAGAGGTTTATTTGAAACTCGAATATTTCAACCCTGGCAGCAGTGTTAAAGACCGTATCGCTCTTGCGATGATTGAAGCTGCAGAAGAACAAGGATTGATCAAACCAGGTGAAGATACGATCATTGAACCTACAAGCGGAAATACAGGAATTGGACTAGCGATGATTGCCGCAGCAAAAGGATACAAGGCCATTCTAGTTATGCCTGAAACGATGAGCTTAGAAAGACGTAACCTGCTGCGTGCCTATGGTGCAGAGCTAGTGTTAACTCCAGGTCCAGATGGTATGAAGGGCGCTATTGCGAAAGCAGAAGAGCTTGTTAAGAAACACGGTTATTTCCTGCCACAACAATTTGAAAACGAAGCTAACCCTGAAATTCACCGCAAAACAACCGGAAAAGAAATTGTTGAACAAATGGATCAATTGGATGCATTTGTAGCGGGTATTGGTACGGGCGGAACAATTACTGGTGCTGGTGAGGTCCTTCGTGAGAAATTTCCAGAAATCAAAATTTATGCTGTTGAACCTACGGATTCCCCTGTATTATCAGGTGGGAAGCCGGGTCCACACAAAATTCAAGGTATTGGGGCTGGATTTGTACCAGGAGTTCTAAATACTGAAATTTATGAAGACATTATTAAGGTCGGTACGGAGGAGGCATTTTCAGCATCCCGCCGCGTGGCAAGGGAAGAAGGAATCCTTGGTGGAATTTCTTCAGGTGCAGCCATTTATGCTGCTTTAGAAGTTGCGAAAAAGCTTGGAAAAGGCAAAAAAGTTCTTGCTATTATCCCAGATAACGGCGAACGTTATTTAAGCACAACGCTTTATCAATATGATGCAGAGTAATTAACTATAAACCATTAAAGCTAGAGGCTTCGGCAATTTGCCGAGGCTTCTTTTTTTGGAGAAGAATAAATTTTTCATGTATGATGGAATAAGTAAAACAAGCACTATATTAGGAGGAATAAGGGATGAAAGCAGCGCCAGAACAAATACAGTGTGGCCCGTATACCTTGGATTTTTCAAAAAAAACGTTTGTAATGGGAATTTTAAATGTCACACCAGACTCTTTTTCAGATGGCGGGAAATATAACACAATTGATCAGGCGATTGAACACGCGAAAGAAATGGTGGCAAATGGAGCGGATATGATCGATATTGGCGGTGAATCTACTCGCCCTGGTTATGAGGTAATCTCCGATGAAGAGGAAATAAATAGGGTCGTTCCGGTGATCCAGGCCCTAACACAACATGTACAAGTCCCTCTTTCTATTGATACATATAAGTCTGAAGTGGCGAAAGCAGCGATTCAAGCTGGAGCCCACATCATCAATGATATCTGGGGAGCCAAAGCCGATAACCAAATGGCAGCTGCAGCAGCCGAACTGGGTGTGCCAATTATCTTGATGCATAATCGTAAAGAACCTCACTATACACATTTCGTTCGCGATATGTTAAATGATATTTATGAAAGCATTGCCCTTGTGAAACAGGCTGGTGTTAAGGATGAGAACATTATCTTAGATCCGGGGATTGGTTTTGCGAAGGATTATCAGGAAAATCTTCTAATGATGCAAAATCTCGACAAGCTGGTTATGCTTGGGTATCCTGTTCTTTTAGCTACTTCTCGAAAAAGAATGATCGGAGAGGCACTAAATCTTCCGGTTAATGAAAGAATGGAAGGGACAGGAGCCACCATATGTTATGGAATTCAAAAGGGCTGTCAAATGGTTCGTGTGCATGATGTCAAGGAGATGAGCCGGATGGCTAAAATGATGGATGCGATGATGGGAAAGGGTGTTGTAGTTGGATAAAATTTATGTCAATCAGATGCGGTTCTACGGATACCACGGTGTTTTCCCGGAGGAGAACCGACTGGGTCAGCGGTTTATCGTTGATTTAGCTGTTTCAGTCGATTTAAAACAGGCTGGAGAAACGGATGACCTAGCGCATTCTATCAATTATGGCGAGTTATATCAGGTCTGTAAAGCAATTGTGGAGGGTGAGCCAACTAAGTTGGTCGAGACTGTCGCAGAAAAAATTGCAGGGAGTGTTCTGAGTCAATTCCCGCTTGTCATAGATGTTACAGTAAAAGTGATTAAACCAGATCCGCCCATTCCGGGTCATTATGAGTCTGTAGCAGTAGAAATTACAAGGAGAAGATAAAAGTGGAAAATACAGCATTTATTGCCCTTGGTTCGAATATGGGAAACCGTTATGATAAGATAACGAGTGCCATAAAAAAATTAACCAGCTTTCCGGAAATTATTTTGGTAAATTACTCCTCCATTTATGAAACAGATCCGGTCGGGTATGAGGACCAGGATTTATTTTTAAATATGGTAATAGAGATTCAGACGGATTTGAATGCCATGGAGTTATTGGATTTATGCTTACAAATAGAGTTGGAGCTTGGGAGAAAAAGGGAAATAAAGTGGGGACCAAGGACAGTTGACCTTGACATTTTGACCTTTAACCAAGAAAATATTATATCAGAGAAGCTAATCGTTCCACACCCACGAATGTTAGAGCGGGCGTTTGTCATGATTCCACTATTAGAAATGAATGATGACATAAGGATACCTGAGGTGGAAAGACCTCTTAACTTAGTGTTAAATGAATTACCTGATAAAGAAGGGGTCAGAATATGGAAGCGGAAAAATGGGGAAGACGTATTCGAGCCTATCGAAAGCTAAAGGGTTACACACAGGAGAGCTTTTCGAGGGAACTTGGCGTATCGGTATCAATATTAGGTGAGATTGAACGAGGGAATCGTTTGCCAGCGAGTGAATTACTGGAGAGAATCGCCCATTCGTTGAAAATAACTATAGATGATTTAGCACCAAAGGAATAGAAAAGAAGAGGCCCTGTTTAGCTGGGTGCCGATGCTGGGGAATTTTTGACGTTTTAATAATATAAACATCGTGAAAAAGGAGGTTCATTACTTGTTAAAGATTGGCGGTATTGAAATAAAGAATCCGGTCGTTTTAGCACCAATGGCTGGTGTTTGTAATTCTGCATTCCGTCTAACGGTAAAAGAATTTGGTGCTGGTTTAGTATGTGCTGAAATGGTAAGTGATAAGGGTATCGTTTTTAAGAATGAAAAAACATTGAATATGCTATATATCGATGAGCGCGAAAAACCGTTAAGTTTGCAAATATTTGGCGGTGAAAAAGAAACACTCGTTGAAGCAGCTAAATTCGTTGATCAAAATACGAATGCTGATATTATCGATATTAATATGGGCTGCCCGGTACCGAAAATCACGAAATGTGATGCAGGCGCAAAATGGTTGCTAGACCCAAATAAGATTTATGAAATGGTCTCAGCAGTAGTGGCTGAAGTGGAAAAACCGGTAACCGTAAAAATGCGGATGGGCTGGGATGATGAACATATTTTTGCTGTTAGAAATGCCCAAGCGGTAGAACGTGCGGGAGGAAAGGCGGTAGCTCTTCATGGCCGCACACGTGTACAAATGTACGAAGGAAAAGCAAATTGGGATATCATCCGTGAGGTAAAACAGTCTGTAGGTATCCCGGTGATTGGGAATGGCGATGTTCAAACGCCTCAGGATGCCAAAAGAATGCTCGATGAAACGGGTGTGGATGGTGTCATGATTGGAAGAGCCGCTCTAGGGAACCCTTGGATGATTTACCGTACTGTTCAATATTTGGAAACCGGTAAGTTAATGGCAGAACCATCTGTTCGTGAGAAAATTGACGTATGTATTCTCCATTTAGACCGATTGATTGCGTTGAAAAACGAGTATATTGCTGTAAGAGAGATGCGCAAGCATACGGCGTGGTATTTAAAAGGTGTTCGTGGAAATGCACTAGTGCGTAATGCTATTAATGAGTGCGATACCAGAGAACACTTAGTAACCTTATTAAACGACTTAGTGATTGAGGCAGAAGAAAAAGAACAAAGTCAATTAATAGTGGGCTAATTTGACAAGCAAAGTCCGTTTATCTATAATAGTACTGTTTACCGATTGGAACTGCCAGTAGAAGCACTGGCAGTTTTTATTCTTTTTTGATGTCTGAATGGTCGAGTTTGTGTAAAATAATATAGTATGTAAAAAACATCGGCGAGTATTCTTTTGGTTTTACATAAATTAAGAAAGTAATGGAGTTGAATTAGTCATGAGTCAGGAAGAATTAAATGACCAATTGTTGGTCAGACGAGAAAAAATGAACAACATGCGTGAAAATGGACTAGATCCATTTGGCAAACGTTTTGATCGTACACATTCCACAAAGGAATTAATTGACCAATATGGGAATATGGAAAATGAAGAACTTGAGGAAAAAAACATTTCCGTTACGATTGCTGGTCGAATTATGACCAAGCGTGGTAAAGGAAAAGCAGGTTTTGCTCACATCCAAGACCTAACAGGCCAAATTCAGGTTTATGTAAGACAAGATGCAGTGGGAGAAGAACAATATGCTATTTTTAATACCGCAGACTTAGGTGACATTGTGGGAATTGAAGGTACTCTCTTTAGAACAAAAATGGGAGAGTTCTCGATAAAAGTAGGTAATTTTGTCTTTTTAACAAAGGCACTCCGTCCGCTGCCTGATAAATTCCATGGTCTAAAAGATGTCGAACAGCGCTACCGCCAACGCTATCTAGATTTAATTATGAGTCAGGAAAGTAAGGATACCTTTATTACTAGAAGCCGTATTATCCAATCGATGCGTCGTTATCTAGATAACCACGGTTATTTAGAGGTTGAAACACCAATGATGCATGCTATTGCCGGTGGAGCGTCAGCACGTCCATTTATCACGCATCATAATGCTCTTGATATGCCTTTGTTTATGAGGATTGCAATTGAGCTGCATTTGAAACGTTTAATCGTGGGTGGACTTGAAAAAGTATATGAAATCGGTCGTGTGTTCAGAAACGAGGGTGTATCTACCCGTCACAACCCTGAATTTACGATGATTGAACTTTATGAAGCCTATGCGGATTATCGTGACATTATGAGTCTTACAGAAAACTTAATTGCCCATATCGCACAAGAAGTATTAGGTACAACAACTGTACAATATGGTGAATATGAAGTAGACCTTAAACCAGAGTGGAAGAGACTCCATATGGTAGACGCGATTAAAGAATATACGGGCGTCGATTTTTGGAAAGAGATGAGTGTGGAAGAGGCTCGTCAGCTTGCCAAAGAGAACGGGGTAGAAATCAACGATAATATGCTTTATGGTCATATCGTTAATGAATTCTTTGAGCAAAAGGTAGAAGAGAAACTAATTCAACCTACATTCATCTTTGGCCATCCAGTGGAGATATCTCCGCTTGCAAAGAAAAATGAAGAGGATCCACGATTCACGGATCGTTTTGAGCTGTTTATCGTCGCTCGTGAGCATGCTAACGCCTTTACTGAACTTAATGATCCAATTGATCAAAGAGAACGTTTTGAGGCACAACTGAAGGAACGTGAGCAAGGTAATGACGAAGCTCATATGATGGATGAGGATTTCGTTGAAGCTTTAGAATACGGTATGCCTCCTACAGGTGGACTCGGAATTGGAATTGACCGCTTAGTGATGCTATTAACCAATTCTCCTTCAATCCGTGATGTGCTATTATTTCCATTAATGCGTCATCGTTAATAACTTAAAGGTGCCGAAACTGTTCGGCACCTTTTCTCTTTAAAAGTATGATTAAAGTATTCGAATATTTTTATTTTGAGTAATCTGTGAAAAGGATTAAAAAACTATTGCACTATACTTAAAATGGTGGTATATTAATATCTGTTGCTGCGAGACAGTAACGTTAAAGAAAAAAGAATTAAAAAAAGTTATTGACTTTAAGTTAATAACTTGGTATGATTATTAAGTCGCTTTTAGGCGGCTAAGAAATTTGTTCTTTGAAAACTAAACAAACAAAAGCGTCAACAAACAATAAATTATTAGTTTCTTACGAAACTAAGCCAACGTAACATTTATGAGCTAATCAACTTTCTTGGAGAGTTTGATCCTGGCTCAGGACGAACGCTGGCGGCGTGCCTAATACATGCAAGTCGAGCGAATCAATAGGAGCTTGCTCCTGTTGATTAGCGGCGGACGGGTGAGTAACACGTGGGCAACCTGCCTGTAAGACTGGGATAACACCGGGAAACCGGTGCTAATACCGGATAATCTTTTTCTTCACATGAAGAAAAACTGAAAGACGGTTTCGGCTGTCACTTACAGATGGGCCCGCGGCGCATTAGCTAGTTGGTGAGGTAACGGCTCACCAAGGCGACGATGCGTAGCCGACCTGAGAGGGTGATCGGCCACACTGGGACTGAGACACGGCCCAGACTCCTACGGGAGGCAGCAGTAGGGAATCTTCCACAATGGACGAAAGTCTGATGGAGCAACGCCGCGTGAACGATGAAGGCCTTCGGGTCGTAAAGCTCTGTTGTTAGGGAAGAACAAGTATCGGAGTAACTGCCGGTACCTTGACGGTACCTAACCAGAAAGCCACGGCTAACTACGTGCCAGCAGCCGCGGTAATACGTAGGTGGCAAGCGTTGTCCGGAATTATTGGGCGTAAAGCGCGCGCAGGCGGTCCTTTAAGTCTGATGTGAAAGCCCACGGCTCAACCGTGGAGGGTCATTGGAAACTGGGGGACTTGAGTGCAGAAGAGGAAAGCGGAATTCCACGTGTAGCGGTGAAATGCGTAGAGATGTGGAGGAACACCAGTGGCGAAGGCGGCTTTCTGGTCTGTAACTGACGCTGAGGCGCGAAAGCGTGGGGAGCAAACAGGATTAGATACCCTGGTAGTCCACGCCGTAAACGATGAGTGCTAAGTGTTAGGGGGTTTCCGCCCCTTAGTGCTGCAGCTAACGCATTAAGCACTCCGCCTGGGGAGTACGGCCGCAAGGCTGAAACTCAAAGGAATTGACGGGGGCCCGCACAAGCGGTGGAGCATGTGGTTTAATTCGAAGCAACGCGAAGAACCTTACCAGGTCTTGACATCCTCTGACACTCCTAGAGATAGGACGTTCCCCTTCGGGGGACAGAGTGACAGGTGGTGCATGGTTGTCGTCAGCTCGTGTCGTGAGATGTTGGGTTAAGTCCCGCAACGAGCGCAACCCTTGTTCTTAGTTGCCAGCATTCAGTTGGGCACTCTAAGGAGACTGCCGGTGACAAACCGGAGGAAGGTGGGGATGACGTCAAATCATCATGCCCCTTATGACCTGGGCTACACACGTGCTACAATGGATGGTACAAAGGGCAGCAAAGCCGCGAGGCCTAGCCAATCCCATAAAACCATTCTCAGTTCGGATTGTAGGCTGCAACTCGCCTACATGAAGCCGGAATCGCTAGTAATCGCGGATCAGCATGCCGCGGTGAATACGTTCCCGGGCCTTGTACACACCGCCCGTCACACCACGAGAGTTTGTAACACCCGAAGTCGGTGGGGTAACCGTAAGGAGCCAGCCGCCTAAGGTGGGACAGATGATTGGGGTGAAGTCGTAACAAGGTAGCCGTATCGGAAGGTGCGGCTGGATCACCTCCTTTCTAAGGATAATGCAGTCCTTTCGGACTGATAAGAAGTTGACCGCTTTTTGTTTGTTTAGTTTTGAGGGAGCAATTCTCTCAAAGCTTTTTTTAATCGTTCTTTGAAAACTAGATAATCGTAAGAAGAAGCAAGTAAAACATCGAGTAATCGCCATTTTAGTTTTCTCTCTTATTTAATAAGAGAAACAAACCTTTTAGGTTAAGTTAGAAAGGGCGCACGGTGAATGCCTTGGCACTAGGAGCCGATGAAGGACGGGACTAACACCGATATGCTTCGGGGAGCTGTAAGTAAGCTTTGATCCGGAGATTTCCGAATGGGGAAACCCACTGCTCGTAATGGAGTAGTATCTTTACCTGAATACATAGGGTATGGATGGCATACCCGGGGAACTGAAACATCTAAGTACCCGGAGGAAGAGAAAGCAAACGCGATTCCCTGAGTAGCGGCGAGCGAAACGGGACATAGCCCAAACCAAGAGGCTTGCCTCTTGGGGTTGTAGGACACTCAACATGGAGTTACAAAGGAACGGGGTAGATGAAGCGATCTGGAAAGGTCCGTCATAGAAGGTAAAAACCCTGTAGTTGAAACTTCGTTCCCTCCTGAGTGGATCCTGAGTACGGCCGGACACGAGAAATCCGGTCGGAAGCAGGGAGGACCATCTCCCAAGGCTAAATACTCCCTAGTGACCGATAGTGAACCAGTACCGTGAGGGAAAGGTGAAAAGCACCCCGGAAGGGGAGTGAAATAGTTCCTGAAACCGTGTGCCTACAAGTAGTCAGAGCCCGTTAATGGGTGATGGCGTGCCTTTTGTAGAATGAACCGGCGAGTTACGATCCCATGCAAGGTTAAGTTGAAGAGACGGAGCCGCAGCGAAAGCGAGTCTGAATAGGGCGAATGAGTATGTGGTCGTAGACCCGAAACCAGGTGATCTACCCATGTCCAGGGTGAAGTCCAGGTAACACTGGATGGAGGCCCGAACCCACGCACGTTGAAAAGTGCGGGGATGAGGTGTGGGTAGCGGAGAAATTCCAATCGAACTTGGAGATAGCTGGTTCTCTCCGAAATAGCTTTAGGGCTAGCCTCACGTAGTAAGAGTCTTGGAGGTAGAGCACTGTTTGGACTAGGGGCCCTCATCGGGTTACCGAATTCAGACAAACTCCGAATGCCAAAGACTTATCCGTGGGAGTCAGACTGCGAGTGATAAGATCCGTAGTCAAAAGGGAAACAGCCCAGACCACCAGCTAAGGTCCCAAAGTATACGTTAAGTGGAAAAGGATGTGGAGTTGCTTAGACAACCAGGATGTTGGCTTAGAAGCAGCCACCATTTAAAGAGTGCGTAATAGCTCACTGGTCGAGTGACTCTGCGCCGAAAATGTACCGGGGCTAAACGTATCACCGAAGCTGTGGATTGACATCAACGATGTCAGTGGTAGGAGAGCGTTCTAAGGGCGTTGAAGCTAGACCGTAAGGACTGGTGGAGCGCTTAGAAGTGAGAATGCCGGTATGAGTAGCGAAAGATGAGTGAGAATCTCATCCACCGAATGCCTAAGGTTTCCTGAGGAAGGCTCGTCCGCTCAGGGTTAGTCGGGACCTAAGCCGAGGCCGAAAGGCGTAGGCGATGGACAACAGGTTGATATTCCTGTACCACCTCTTTATCGTTTGAGTGATGGGGGGACGCAGGAGGATAGGGTAAGCGCGCTGTTGGATATGCGCGTCTAAGCAGTTAGGCTGGTAAGTAGGAAAATCCGCTTACCGTGAAGGCTGAGCTGTGACAGCGAGGGAAATTTAGTACCGAAGTTCCTGATTCCACACTGCCAAGAAAAGCCTCTAGCGAGATAAAAGGTGCCCGTACCGCAAACCGACACAGGTAGGCGAGGAGAGAATCCTAAGGTGAGCGAGAGAACTCTCGTTAAGGAACTCGGCAAAATGACCCCGTAACTTCGGGAGAAGGGGTGCTCTTTGGGGTGAATAGCCTCGAAGAGCCGCAGTGAATAGGCCCAGGCGACTGTTTAGCAAAAACACAGGTCTCTGCGAAGCCGCAAGGCGAAGTATAGGGGCTGACGCCTGCCCGGTGCTGGAAGGTTAAGAGGAGGGGTTAGCACAAGCGAAGCTCTGAATCGAAGCCCCAGTAAACGGCGGCCGTAACTATAACGGTCCTAAGGTAGCGAAATTCCTTGTCGGGTAAGTTCCGACCCGCACGAAAGGCGTAACGATCTGGGCACTGTCTCAACGAGAGACTCGGTGAAATTATAGTACCTGTGAAGATGCAGGTTACCCGCGACAGGACGGAAAGACCCCGTGGAGCTTTACTGTAGCCTGATATTGAATTTTGGTACAGCTTGTACAGGATAGGTAGGAGCCTGAGAAGCCGGAGCGCTAGCTTCGGTAGAGGCGTCGGTGGGATACTACCCTGGCTGTATTGAAATTCTAACCCGCACCCCTGATCGGGGTGGGAGACAGTGTCAGGTGGGCAGTTTGACTGGGGCGGTCGCCTCCTAAAGAGTAACGGAGGCGCCCAAAGGTTCCCTCAGAATGGTTGGAAATCATTCGTAGAGTGTAAAGGCACAAGGGAGCTTGACTGCGAGACCTACAAGTCGAGCAGGGACGAAAGTCGGGCTTAGTGATCCGGTGGTTCCGCATGGAAGGGCCATCGCTCAACGGATAAAAGCTACCCCGGGGATAACAGGCTTATCTCCCCCAAGAGTCCACATCGACGGGGAGGTTTGGCACCTCGATGTCGGCTCATCGCATCCTGGGGCTGTAGTCGGTCCCAAGGGTTGGGCTGTTCGCCCATTAAAGCGGTACGCGAGCTGGGTTCAGAACGTCGTGAGACAGTTCGGTCCCTATCCGTCGTGGGCGCAGGAAATTTGAGAGGAGCTGTCCTTAGTACGAGAGGACCGGGATGGACGCACCGCTGGTGTACCAGTTGTCTTGCCAAAGGCATCGCTGGGTAGCTATGTGCGGACGGGATAAGTGCTGAAAGCATCTAAGCATGAAGCCCCCCTCAAGATGAGATTTCCCATAGCGTCAAGCTAGTAAGAACCCTGAAAGATGATCAGGTTGATAGGTCAGAGGTGGAAGCGTGGCGACATGTGGAGCTGACTGATACTAATCGTTCGAGGACTTAACCATTTTTAAGCGAACTTGAGTTTTACCTATACTTCTTCTGCATTATCTAGTTTTGAGAGAACGATCTCTCAAAAAAATAGTCTGGTAATTAAGGCGAGAAGGTCACACCCGTTCCCATACCGAACACGGAAGTTAAGCTTCTCAGCGCCGATGGTAGTTGGGACACGCGTCCCTGTGAGAGTAGGACGTTGCCAGGCTGTTATATATGGAGGATTAGCTCAGCTGGGAGAGCATCTGCCTTACAAGCAGAGGGTCGGCGGTTCGATCCCGTCATCCTCCACCATTATATTTTCTAAACTACATGCCGGGGTAGCTCAATTGGTAGAGCAACTGACTTGTAATCAGTAGGTTGGGGGTTCAAGTCCTCTCGCCGGCACCATTTATTTAATTACTCAGATAAGATGTTTTAGCGAGGTTCTATTATTACGGGCTATTAGCTCAGTTGGTAGAGCATCTGACTCTTAATCAGAGGGTCGAAGGTTCGAGCCCTTCATAGCCCACTATTAAATCTTATCTCCGTAATTTGATTTTTTTGTACGAGCCATTAGCTCAGTTGGTAGAGCACGATCGAATAAGCTTCTAAGAAACAGCTTCAGGGCACACGCCGAGCTGCTGCTTGAATAAGCTTACCGAGGTGTGGGCATCCGACGAAATATAAGATTAGTGAATCATTTTAGTACGAGCCATTAGCTCAGTTGGTAGAGCATCTGACTTTTAATCAGAGGGTCGAAGGTTCGAGTCCTTCATGGCTCACCATTTAATAAATATGCGGGTGTGGCGGAATTGGCAGACGCACCAGACTTAGGATCTGGCGCCGCAAGGCGTGGGGGTTCGACTCCCTTCACCCGCACCAAATTTTTTTGTGACAGCAAAATAACGTATCATATGCGGAAGTAGTTCAGTGGTAGAACATCACCTTGCCAAGGTGGGGGTCGCGGGTTCGAATCCCGTCTTCCGCTCTCTTTTTATGCCGGGGTGGCGGAACTGGCAGACGCACAGGACTTAAAATCCTGCGGTAGGTGACTACCGTACCGGTTCGATTCCGGTCCTCGGCACCATTACAATAAATTTATATGCGCCCTTAGCTCAGCTGGATAGAGTGTTTGACTACGAATCAAAAGGTCGGGAGTTCGAATCTCTCAGGGCGCATTTTACGGGAAGTAGCTCAGCTTGGTAGAGCACTTGGTTTGGGACCAAGGGGTCGCAGGTTCGAATCCTGTCTTCCCGACCATTCATCTTATCCTGTTTCGGGGTCTTAGCTCAGCTGGGAGAGCGCCTGCTTTGCACGCAGGAGGTCAGGGGTTCGATCCCCCTAGACTCCACCAAATAAATTTTATGTCTTGACAAAGTGATAATGTTTTGTTATCATGTAAAAGTCGCATAAATCATTGTTCTTTGAAAACTAAACAAACAAAAGCGTCAACAAACAATTAATTATTAGTTTCTTACGAAACTAAGCCAACGTAACATTTATGAGCTAATCAACTTTCTTGGAGAGTTTGATCCTGGCTCAGGACGAACGCTGGCGGCGTGCCTAATACATGCAAGTCGAGCGAATCAATAGGAGCTTGCTCCTGTTGATTAGCGGCGGACGGGTGAGTAACACGTGGGCAACCTGCCTGTAAGACTGGGATAACACCGGGAAACCGGTGCTAATACCGGATAATCTTTTTCTTCACATGAAGAAAAACTGAAAGACGGTTTCGGCTGTCACTTACAGATGGGCCCGCGGCGCATTAGCTAGTTGGTGAGGTAACGGCTCACCAAGGCGACGATGCGTAGCCGACCTGAGAGGGTGATCGGCCACACTGGGACTGAGACACGGCCCAGACTCCTACGGGAGGCAGCAGTAGGGAATCTTCCACAATGGACGAAAGTCTGATGGAGCAACGCCGCGTGAGCGATGAAGGCCTTCGGGTCGTAAAGCTCTGTTGTTAGGGAAGAACAAGTATCGGAGTAACTGCCGGTACCTTGACGGTACCTAACCAGAAAGCCACGGCTAACTACGTGCCAGCAGCCGCGGTAATACGTAGGTGGCAAGCGTTGTCCGGAATTATTGGGCGTAAAGCGCGCGCAGGCGGTCCTTTAAGTCTGATGTGAAAGCCCACGGCTCAACCGTGGAGGGTCATTGGAAACTGGGGGACTTGAGTGCAGAAGAGGAAAGCGGAATTCCACGTGTAGCGGTGAAATGCGTAGAGATGTGGAGGAACACCAGTGGCGAAGGCGGCTTTCTGGTCTGTAACTGACGCTGAGGCGCGAAAGCGTGGGGAGCAAACAGGATTAGATACCCTGGTAGTCCACGCCGTAAACGATGAGTGCTAAGTGTTAGGGGGTTTCCGCCCCTTAGTGCTGCAGCTAACGCATTAAGCACTCCGCCTGGGGAGTACGGCCGCAAGGCTGAAACTCAAAGGAATTGACGGGGGCCCGCACAAGCGGTGGAGCATGTGGTTTAATTCGAAGCAACGCGAAGAACCTTACCAGGTCTTGACATCCTCTGACACTCCTAGAGATAGGACGTTCCCCTTCGGGGGACAGAGTGACAGGTGGTGCATGGTTGTCGTCAGCTCGTGTCGTGAGATGTTGGGTTAAGTCCCGCAACGAGCGCAACCCTTGTTCTTAGTTGCCAGCATTCAGTTGGGCACTCTAAGGAGACTGCCGGTGACAAACCGGAGGAAGGTGGGGATGACGTCAAATCATCATGCCCCTTATGACCTGGGCTACACACGTGCTACAATGGATGGTACAAAGGGCAGCAAAGCCGCGAGGCCTAGCCAATCCCATAAAACCATTCTCAGTTCGGATTGTAGGCTGCAACTCGCCTACATGAAGCCGGAATCGCTAGTAATCGCGGATCAGCATGCCGCGGTGAATACGTTCCCGGGCCTTGTACACACCGCCCGTCACACCACGAGAGTTTGTAACACCCGAAGTCGGTGGGGTAACCGTAAGGAGCCAGCCGCCTAAGGTGGGACAGATGATTGGGGTGAAGTCGTAACAAGGTAGCCGTATCGGAAGGTGCGGCTGGATCACCTCCTTTCTAAGGATAATGCAGTCCTTTCGGACTGATAAGAAGTTGACCGCTTTTTGTTTGTTTAGTTTTGAGGGAGCAATTCTCTCAAAGCTTTTTTTAATCGTTCTTTGAAAACTAGATAATCGTAAGAAGAAGCAAGTAAAACATCGAGTAATCGCCATTTTAGTTTTCTCTCTTATTTAATAAGAGAAACAAACCTTTTAGGTTAAGTTAGAAAGGGCGCACGGTGAATGCCTTGGCACTAGGAGCCGATGAAGGACGGGACTAACACCGATATGCTTCGGGGAGCTGTAAGTAAGCTTTGATCCGGAGATTTCCGAATGGGGAAACCCACTGCTCGTAATGGAGTAGTATCTTTACCTGAATACATAGGGTATGGATGGCATACCCGGGGAACTGAAACATCTAAGTACCCGGAGGAAGAGAAAGCAAACGCGATTCCCTGAGTAGCGGCGAGCGAAACGGGACATAGCCCAAACCAAGAGGCTTGCCTCTTGGGGTTGTAGGACACTCAACATGGAGTTACAAAGGAACGGGGTAAATGAAGCGATCTGGAAAGGTCCGTCATAGAAGGTAAAAACCCTGTAGTTGAAACTTCGTTCCCTCCTGAGTGGATCCTGAGTACGGCCGGACACGAGAAATCCGGTCGGAAGCAGGGAGGACCATCTCCCAAGGCTAAATACTCCCTAGTGACCGATAGTGAACCAGTACCGTGAGGGAAAGGTGAAAAGCACCCCGGAAGGGGAGTGAAATAGTTCCTGAAACCGTGTGCCTACAAGTAGTCAGAGCCCGTTAATGGGTGATGGCGTGCCTTTTGTAGAATGAACCGGCGAGTTACGATCCCATGCAAGGTTAAGTTGAAGAGACGGAGCCGCAGCGAAAGCGAGTCTGAATAGGGCGAATGAGTATGTGGTCGTAGACCCGAAACCAGGTGATCTACCCATGTCCAGGGTGAAGTCCAGGTAACACTGGATGGAGGCCCGAACCCACGCACGTTGAAAAGTGCGGGGATGAGGTGTGGGTAGCGGAGAAATTCCAATCGAACTTGGAGATAGCTGGTTCTCTCCGAAATAGCTTTAGGGCTAGCCTCACGTAGTAAGAGTCTTGGAGGTAGAGCACTGTTTGGACTAGGGGCCCTCATCGGGTTACCGAATTCAGACAAACTCCGAATGCCAAAGACTTATCCGTGGGAGTCAGACTGCGAGTGATAAGATCCGTAGTCAAAAGGGAAACAGCCCAGACCACCAGCTAAGGTCCCAAAGTATACGTTAAGTGGAAAAGGATGTGGAGTTGCTTAGACAACCAGGATGTTGGCTTAGAAGCAGCCACCATTTAAAGAGTGCGTAATAGCTCACTGGTCGAGTGACTCTGCGCCGAAAATGTACCGGGGCTAAACGTATCACCGAAGCTGTGGATTGACATCAACGATGTCAGTGGTAGGAGAGCGTTCTAAGGGCGTTGAAGCTAGACCGTAAGGACTGGTGGAGCGCTTAGAAGTGAGAATGCCGGTATGAGTAGCGAAAGATGAGTGAGAATCTCATCCACCGAATGCCTAAGGTTTCCTGAGGAAGGCTCGTCCGCTCAGGGTTAGTCGGGACCTAAGCCGAGGCCGAAAGGCGTAGGCGATGGACAACAGGTTGATATTCCTGTACCACCTCTTTATCGTTTGAGTGATGGGGGGACGCAGGAGGATAGGGTAAGCGCGCTGTTGGATATGCGCGTCTAAGCAGTTAGGCTGGTAAGTAGGAAAATCCGCTTACCGTGAAGGCTGAGCTGTGACAGCGAGGGAAATTTAGTACCGAAGTTCCTGATTCCACACTGCCAAGAAAAGCCTCTAGCGAGATAAAAGGTGCCCGTACCGCAAACCGACACAGGTAGGCGAGGAGAGAATCCTAAGGTGAGCGAGAGAACTCTCGTTAAGGAACTCGGCAAAATGACCCCGTAACTTCGGGAGAAGGGGTGCTCTTTGGGGTGAATAGCCTCGAAGAGCCGCAGTGAATAGGCCCAGGCGACTGTTTAGCAAAAACACAGGTCTCTGCGAAGCCGCAAGGCGAAGTATAGGGGCTGACGCCTGCCCGGTGCTGGAAGGTTAAGAGGAGGGGTTAGCGCAAGCGAAGCTCTGAATCGAAGCCCCAGTAAACGGCGGCCGTAACTATAACGGTCCTAAGGTAGCGAAATTCCTTGTCGGGTAAGTTCCGACCCGCACGAAAGGCGTAACGATCTGGGCACTGTCTCAACGAGAGACTCGGTGAAATTATAGTACCTGTGAAGATGCAGGTTACCCGCGACAGGACGGAAAGACCCCGTGGAGCTTTACTGTAGCCTGATATTGAATTTTGGTACAGCTTGTACAGGATAGGTAGGAGCCTGAGAAGCCGGAGCGCTAGCTTCGGTAGAGGCGTCGGTGGGATACTACCCTGGCTGTATTGAAATTCTAACCCGCACCCCTGATCGGGGTGGGAGACAGTGTCAGGTGGGCAGTTTGACTGGGGCGGTCGCCTCCTAAAGAGTAACGGAGGCGCCCAAAGGTTCCCTCAGAATGGTTGGAAATCATTCGTAGAGTGTAAAGGCACAAGGGAGCTTGACTGCGAGACCTACAAGTCGAGCAGGGACGAAAGTCGGGCTTAGTGATCCGGTGGTTCCGCATGGAAGGGCCATCGCTCAACGGATAAAAGCTACCCCGGGGATAACAGGCTTATCTCCCCCAAGAGTCCACATCGACGGGGAGGTTTGGCACCTCGATGTCGGCTCATCGCATCCTGGGGCTGTAGTCGGTCCCAAGGGTTGGGCTGTTCGCCCATTAAAGCGGTACGCGAGCTGGGTTCAGAACGTCGTGAGACAGTTCGGTCCCTATCCGTCGTGGGCGCAGGAAATTTGAGAGGAGCTGTCCTTAGTACGAGAGGACCGGGATGGACGCACCGCTGGTGTACCAGTTGTCTTGCCAAAGGCATCGCTGGGTAGCTATGTGCGGACGGGATAAGTGCTGAAAGCATCTAAGCATGAAGCCCCCCTCAAGATGAGATTTCCCATAGCGTCAAGCTAGTAAGAACCCTGAAAGATGATCAGGTTGATAGGTCAGAGGTGGAAGCGTGGCGACATGTGGAGCTGACTGATACTAATCGTTCGAGGACTTAACCAGTTTTAAAGCGAACTTGAGTTTTACCACTTCTTCTGTATTATCTAGTTTTGAGAGAACGATCTCTCTAATTTTATAGTCTGGTAATTAAGGCGAGAAGGTCACACCCGTTCCCATACCGAACACGGAAGTTAAGCTTCTCAGCGCCGATGGTAGTTGGGACACGCGTCCCTGTGAGAGTAGGACGTTGCCAGGCACGACAAAAAGACAACCTGTAATGGGTTGTCTTTTTTTGCCTAAAAGGCTGAAATTATGGCTGAGTGGAAAGTAAAAAGGGAAAAGCGGAAAGTAAATGGCCAAAAGCGGATAATAAACTATAAAACCATCCTATTACAATATAGAAAGTTATTTTTAACTCCAAAAAGAGGAAAATGAACCATTCTTGTCTAAATTAGAATGTACTTCTTTTCCATGAGTAAAAATAGTCGAATCGGTCTTTGACGTTTTTCTTATCCATAATAGGTTTCACAACCGTGAAATTTGGAGAAAATCAATAGTAGTGAATCGTTGCATCTCAAAAAAATTTTCAGTATAATTAAAGTCAAATATAGTCAAAGTCAGAAGTTGGGAGGTGGGAAGATGAGAAACATCTCCGATATAATTGAAAAATATCTAAAACAGGTTTTGGAAATGAGCGAGGAGGACCTTGTTGAAATTAAACGAAGTGAAATAGCGGATAAGTTCCAATGTGTTCCTTCACAAATTAATTATGTAATAAATACTCGTTTTACAATTGAAAGAGGATATATTGTTGAGAGTAAACGAGGCGGTGGTGGGTATATTCGAATTATGAAGGTTCAATCCCACGATTTAGCCCATTTAATTGATCAATTGCTATCACTTATTCAGAGCCGGATTAGTCAAACAAGTGCTGAGGATGTCATTGTTAGGCTTGTCCAAGAGGAGGTCATTACAAAACGAGAGGCCAAAATTATGTTAAGTGTGATTGATCGCTCTGTCTTATACATTGATCTCCCATACCGTGATGAATTAAGAGCTAGAATGTTAAAAGCAATGTTAACATCTTTGAAATATAAATAATTAGTGCAGCCGGAGAGGTGAAAAGATGATTTGTCAAGAATGTAATCAAAGGCCTGCGGCACTTCATTTTACAAAAATAATTAATGGTGAAAAAACAGAAGTTCATCTATGTGAAAAGTGTGCTCAGGAAAAAGGTGAAATGTTTATTTTTAATGGAGAATCTGGGTTCGCTTTTAATAATTTATTAGCAGGATTATTAAATATCGACCCTTCCTTTCAAAAGCCAAACCAAAATCCATTCCAGCAGGAGGAAGTCCTTCAATGTGAAAATTGTTCGATGACCTTTCAACAATTTTTAGAAGTAGGCCGTTTTGGCTGTACTCATTGTTATGAAACATTTAAAGACCAGCTTAAACCCGTGTTAAGGCGCCTTCATAGTGGGAACTGGACCCATAATGGTAAAATTCCGAAGAGAATCGGAGGCGGCATTCATCTTCGTAAACAGCTTGAAGAGTTAAAAAGTACGCTAAAGGATGCCATTTCGCAGGAAGAGTTTGAGAAAGCAGCCGATATTCGCGACGAAATACGAACTATAGAGAAACAATTAGCTGCAAGCGAAGAGGGAGGGGATTAACGTGTCGCTTGAACGTTTTTTCAATCAGGCTGTCAGCTCCTGGATGAGCGAAGAAGGACCAGATTCGGATATCGTCCTAAGTTCCCGGATCCGCTTGGCACGAAATTTTGGAGCCTATAAATTTCCAACTGTTTTTTCACACGAAGAAGCAAAAACGATTATTGTAAATATGGAAGAAATTTTAAATAAATCTGATCTTCAAGAGTTTGGGAAAATGGAATTGTTGAAAATGGATGAAATGCAGCCTCTTCAAAAAAGGGTATTAGTAGAAAAGCATTTAATTAGTCCGCAGCTTGCTGAAGACTCCCCATATGGTGCCGTTCTATTAACCGAAAATGAAGAAGTTAGTATTATGATAAATGAAGAGGACCACATTCGAATCCAATGTTTGTTTCCCGGATTGCAATTAGCGGAAGCGCTTCATGCCGCTAATGAAATAGATGATTGGCTGGAAAGCAATATTCATTACGCTTATGATGAAAAACACGGCTATTTAACAAGCTGTCCGACAAATGTTGGAACGGGTCTCCGTGCTTCTGTAATGATGCATTTACCGGGGTTAATTTTAACCCAGCAAATTAACCGAATTATTCCTGCTATTCATCAATTAGGTCTTGTTGTGAGAGGGATTTATGGTGAAGGAAGTGAGGCATTAGGTAATATTTTTCAAATTTCCAATCAAATTACTCTTGGAAAGTCTGAAGAAGATATTAGTCGTGATTTAAAAGGTGTTGTGAGTCAGCTAATTTCACAAGAAAGGTATGCTCGGGAAGCATTACGAAAGACTTCGAACATACAATTAGAAGACAGGGTATTCCGCTCCTTAGGAGTGTTATCTAATAGCCGGATTATTGAATCCAAAGAAGCAGCCCGCTGCTTATCCGATGTTAGACTCGGAATAGATATGGGGTATATAGATAATATGCCTAAGACCATTTTAAATGAATTAATGATTTTAACCCAGCCGGGTTTTCTGCAGCAATATGCTGGCGGTCCACTAAGGCCTCATGAAAGGGATATTAGAAGGGCCGCGTTAATTAGGGATCGAATAAAAATGGAGAATGAAAAATAGGTGAGGAGGAAGAGAATATGATGTTTGGACGTTTTACAGAAAGAGCACAAAAGGTTCTTGCTTTAGCCCAGGAGGAAGCCATCCGCCTTGGACATAACAACATTGGAACTGAGCACGTTTTATTAGGGTTAGTTCGCGAAGGAGAAGGCATTGCCGCCAAGGCACTATACGGTCTTGGATTAGGTTCTGAAAAAATCCAAAAAGAAGTAGAAAACTTAATTGGCAAAGGACAAGAGGCTTCTCAAACTATTCACTATACTCCTAGAGCAAAAAAGGTAATTGAATTATCAATGGATGAGGCACGCAAATTAGGTCACTCCTATGTGGGGACAGAGCATATTCTCCTTGGTTTAATCCGTGAAGGAGAAGGGGTTGCTGCCCGGGTGCTTAATAATCTGGGTGTTAGCTTAAATAAGGCACGACAGCAGGTGCTGCAATTATTAGGTAGTAATGAATCTGGTGGACATCAAGGTGGGGCTTCTGTTAGTGCTAATACGCCAACACTTGATAGTCTTGCTAGAGATTTAACCGCCATTGCCCGCGAAGGAACCTTAGACCCTGTTATTGGCCGTGGTAAAGAAATTCAACGTGTCATTGAGGTCTTGAGCCGCCGCACCAAAAATAATCCGGTGTTAATTGGCGAACCAGGTGTAGGGAAAACAGCCATTGCCGAAGGTCTTGCCCAACAAATTGTGAACAATGAAGTACCGGAGATTCTCCGCGATAAGCGGGTTATGACACTTGATATGGGGACCGTTGTTGCAGGGACTAAGTATCGTGGTGAATTTGAGGACCGTCTTAAAAAAGTAATGGATGAAATTCGCCAAGCGGGAAATATCATCCTATTCATTGACGAACTGCACACATTAATTGGTGCTGGCGGTGCGGAGGGTGCCATTGATGCCTCCAATATCTTAAAGCCATCACTTGCCCGTGGAGAGCTTCAATGTATTGGTGCCACTACGCTGGATGAATATCGTAAATACATTGAAAAAGATGCAGCGCTTGAACGACGCTTCCAGCCAATTCGGGTTGATGAACCAACAGCAGAAGAATCGATTCAAATCTTAGCGGGATTACGCGACCGTTATGAGGCCCATCACCGTGTATCTATTACCGATGAAGCCATTCAAGCGGCGGTTAAGCTTTCAGACCGATATATTTCAGATCGGTTTCTTCCGGATAAAGCCATTGACTTAATTGATGAAGCAGGCTCTAAAGTACGACTTCGTTCGTACACAACACCACCTAATTTAAAAGAATTAGAAGTGAAGCTTGAGGAAGTACGAAAAGAAAAGGATGCAGCTGTTCAAAGCCAGGAATTTGAAAAAGCAGCTTCTTTAAGAGATACGGAGCAGCGCCTTCGTGAACAATTAGAGGAAACGAAGAAAACTTGGAAAGAAAAACAAGGAAAAGAAAATAATGAAGTAACCGTAGAAGATATCGCGAGTGTTGTTTCAAGCTGGACGGGAGTACCAGTCTCCAAGCTTGCAGAAACAGAGACAGCGAAATTGCTTAATTTAGAAGAATTATTACACTCACGCGTCATTGGTCAGGATGAAGCAGTAAAAGCTGTTTCAAAAGCGGTTCGCCGGGCGCGAGCAGGATTAAAAGATCCGAAACGTCCAATTGGCTCCTTTGTCTTTTTAGGACCTACAGGGGTTGGTAAGACTGAATTAGCTCGTGCCCTTGCTGAAGCCATGTTTGGTGATGAGGATTCGATGATTCGAATCGATATGTCGGAGTATATGGAAAAGCATTCAACATCACGTCTTGTTGGTTCGCCTCCAGGCTATGTTGGTTACGAAGAAGGCGGACAATTAACCGAAAAAGTACGTAGAAAACCATACTCTGTCATTTTGCTTGATGAAATTGAAAAAGCACATCCAGATGTATTTAATATCTTGCTTCAAGTACTTGAGGATGGACGTTTAACGGATTCTAAGGGAAGAACGGTCGATTTCCGTAATACTGTTCTTATTATGACATCCAACGTTGGTGCAGAAGCACTTAAACGCAACAAATACGTTGGTTTCAATATTCAGGATGGGGAACAGGATTACAAAGATATGAAAGGTAAGGTCATGGAGGAACTCAAGAAGGTTTTCCGTCCAGAGTTTTTGAATCGTATCGATGAAATCATTGTCTTCCATGCTTTAGAGAAAAAGCATCTTGAAGAAATTGTTACCTTGTTGTCTGATCAACTTGTAAAACGATTAAAAGAGCAAGATATTTCTTTAGAATTAACGGATGCCGCAAAAGGGAAAATCTCTCAAGAAGGATACGACCCAGAATATGGGGCACGTCCACTTCGCCGTGCTATTCAAAAGCATATTGAAGACCGCCTCTCGGAAGAACTGCTAAAAGGAACATTATTACACGGTCAGCATGCTATAATAGATGTGGATAATGGTGAATTTATTGTTAAAATGGCAGAAAAAGAAAAAACAAGCTTAGCGAAATAAACGGATTTGCCAATAAATTTAGAGGCTTAACAAATGTAAGAGGTACACGTGAATAAAGTCAACCCGTGTACCTCTTTTTTCATTTATCGGTTCTTGTCAGAAAGGTTGAACACAATGGTAAAAAGAAAAACAAAGTTTATCTGTCAGGAGTGCGGGTATGAATCTCCAAAGTGGATGGGGAAATGTCCGGGCTGTGGACAATGGAATAAGATGGTTGAGGAAGTAGAGGTAACAGGAGCTAATCGAAGAGGGGCCTTTTCCCATTCTGATAGTAGCTCGGGGATTTTGGCAAAACCGATGCCGATTACTTCAATAGAAATGGAAAATGAGCCAAGGATTCTAACTGACCTAAACGAACTTAATCGTGTTTTAGGCGGTGGTGTGGTAAAAGGTTCATTAGTCTTAATTGGCGGTGACCCAGGGATTGGAAAATCTACTCTTCTTCTTCAGGTATCTTCACAGCTTGCTAATAAGGGTAACCAAGTATTATACATATCCGGTGAAGAGTCATTAAGGCAGACAAAGCTCCGTGCGGAACGCTTAGGAATTGCAACAGAACATCTGTTAGTCTATTCAGAAACGAATTTGGAGGAAATTAACCGGACTATCGAGAGTACCAATCCCAATTTTGTGATAATCGATTCCATTCAAACGGTTTTCCACCCAGATGTTACCTCAGCGCCTGGCAGTGTCTCACAGGTCCGTGAATGTACCTCTGAATTAATGCGGATTGGGAAAACAAAAGGGATTGCCATTTTTATAGTTGGCCATGTGACCAAAGAAGGTTCAATCGCGGGTCCAAGACTGTTAGAGCATATGGTTGATACGGTTCTTTATTTTGAAGGAGAAAGACATCACACTTATCGCATCTTACGTGCGGTGAAAAATCGCTTTGGCTCGACAAATGAGATGGGGATCTTTGAAATGAAGGAATTTGGTCTGGAGGAAGTAGAAAATCCTTCGGAAATCTTCTTGGAAGAACGCTCACGCGGGGCAGCGGGGTCCACCGTCGTAGCTTCAATGGAAGGCACTCGACCAGTGTTAGTGGAAATTCAAGCACTTATTTCCCCAACCAGCTTTGGAAATCCGCGGAGAATGGCAACCGGTATTGACCATAACCGTGTCCCATTGTTAATGGCGGTTTTGGAAAAGCGGGTCGGAATGCTGCTGGCGAACCAAGATGCCTATTTAAAGGTGGCTGGCGGGGTGAAATTGGATGAACCAGCCATTGATTTAGCGATTGCGGTAAGTATTGCCAGCAGTTTTAGGGATAAGCCGACAAGACCAACCGACTGCATTATAGGCGAAGTGGGCTTAACAGGAGAAGTAAGAAGAGTCTCGAGAATTGAGCAGCGTGTACAAGAGGCGGCAAAGCTTGGTTTTGAACGGGTCATTTTACCTGCTAATAATTTAAGCGGCTGGACAGGGCCTCAAGGAATCGAACTTATTGGTGTTTCCTCCGTTAGTGAGGCACTCAAAGCGGCATTAGGAGGGTAGCAGATGGAAAATAAAAAGCTTGGCGAACAATCTGTAAGTGATGTTTTGCAGTTTATTGCTCCTGGTACACCAATTCGGGAGGGAATTGATAATGTCCTTCGTGCCAAAACGGGAGGGCTCATTGTAGTTGGCTATAATGAAAAAGTGAAAAGCATCGTTGATGGGGGCTTTGAAATCAATTGTCCGTTTTCGTCAAGCTTTTTATATGAACTAGCCAAAATGGATGGAGCTATCATCCTAAATGAATTAGGGAACAAGATCCTGTTTGCCAATGCGCAGCTTGCGCCTAATTCTGATATCCCATCTACGGAAACAGGGATGCGGCATCGCACGGCTGAAAGAGTCGCTAAACAAACCAAATCACTTGTAATTGCTATTTCACAACGGAGAAATGTGATCACACTGTATCAAGGAAATTTCCGCTATGCGTTAAAGGACATTGGCGTTATTTTAACAAAAGCCAATCAAGCCATTCAAACGCTTGAGAAGTATAAAGTGGTGCTTGAACAAAGCATTACTAATTTGAGTATCTTAGAGTTTGAGGAATCCGTCACCTATAACGATTTCCTCCTTGTGCTCCACCGTTTTGAGATGGTCTTAAAGATTAAGAATGAACTATTAAACCTTTTGCATGAATTGGGGACAGAGGGCCGGCTTATCCGGCTGCAAATGAATGAAATCTTAATAGAACTAGAAGAAGAAATGATGCTTATTATTAAAGATTATGCCTTCGAGCGTGATATTCAGGCTCATGATGTTCTTCAAAGGATGCAGTCAATGGCAACCAGTGGAATCATGGAAGATATGGTTATATTAAAACTTATCGGTTATTTAGGTTATGTTCATCTTGATGAATATAAAAACCCGCGTGGCTATCGTATCCTTCATAAAATTCCGAGACTTCCCTCGATTATCATTGAAAACTTAATTAACCGCTTTGGTGAGTTGTCGAGGATTATTTCAGCAACAGTGGAAGAACTCGATGAGGTGGAGGGAATCGGCGAAGTTCGTGCCAAAAAAATTAAAGAAGGTTTTAAATTAATTAAAGAGCGTCTTTATACAGATCGGCATTTATAAAAAAATTATTGAAAAAACAATGGCTGTGTGCTAAAATGCCCGTTTCATTTGTTTAACCCAAAAATTTGCTATTGCTACCCAATGTAGAGTAAGATTTTAACATAACACGTTTATTTCAAGCCTTTTACATTTTAGAAAAATAATCGCGAAATCAAGGTTTCAATTTTGGGAATTTGTTTATAATGAATTAGAGGAGGTGAAGGAATGTTAAAACGAATTGTGCAGGCATGCTTCCTCATAATTGGAGGTACGCTTGGAATCCTGTTATTACCGGAATTGTTGAAAGTACTTAATATTAATGACATTCCACTAATCAATAATTCATATGTTACTGCTATTATAGGTGCTCTTATTTTTTATCTTATTACCTTTTGGGCAGTAGATTATGTCTTTAATTTTATTAAATGGGCTGAAGATTCTTTAGTGAAAATTCCGGTGACAGACGTACTATTTGGTAGTGTTGGCTTGATTTTTGGTTTGTTTGTAGCCTTTTTGGTTGGTTTTGCTCTTAATGCTGTTCAGGTGCCTATTCTAAATGCGGTAGCACCGATTTTATTGACCCTTTTGTTTGGGTATCTCGGATTTCAGGTTGGCTTTAAAAAACGGGATGAGCTGTTAGGGTTATTTGGAAACCGCGGTGGAAAGAAAAAGGCCGGGGATGAAGAGGCCGAAAAAGCAGCTGGTAAAGCGTTAAAAATATTAGATACAAGTGTTATCATTGATGGACGAGTAGCCGATATTTGTCAAACTGGATTTTTAGAAGGAACGATTGTAATCCCGCAGTTTGTCCTTGAGGAATTACAACATATCGCAGATTCTTCTGATGTTTTAAAACGAAATCGCGGCCGTAGAGGCTTGGATATATTAAATAGGATTCAAAAGGAACTCTCGATTAATGTAGAAATTTATGAGGGCGATTTTGAAGAGATTAGTGAAGTAGACTCGAAGCTCGTCAAACTAGCGAAAATAACCAATGGGATCCTCGTAACAAATGATTTTAACTTAAATAAAGTATGTGAATTTCAGAATGTCTCTGTATTAAATATCAATGATTTAGCTAACGCTGTGAAGCCGGTTGTTCTCCCAGGTGAGGAATTGACGGTTCAAGTGATTAAAGACGGTAAAGAATATCATCAAGGTGTCGCCTATTTAGATGACGGAACGATGATTGTGGTCGAAGAAGGAAGAGAATTTATTGGTAAAAGAATTGAAGTCCTTGTTACCAGTGTTCTTCAGACATCTGCAGGCCGGATGATTTTTGCAAAACCAAAATTATTGGAGAAAGCTTTGTAGATTTACAAAAAGTGAGTCCATTCATTTACAGGCACTGATGGGACATTAAAGCGCCTTGGTCAGGTACAGAAGATAGACAGATAGGGGTTTTTATAATGACTTACCAAGTCATTCTCCCGGCTGCTGGCCAGGGGAAAAGAATGCGAGCGGGGAAAAATAAGCTTTTATTAGAGGTTAACGGGATGCCTGTCCTGATTCATACATTAAGGTTATTTGAAGAAGATGAGGCGTGTAAAGGAATTATTTTAGCCATTTCTCCCCAAGATGAGAAGGAAATTTCAGGGCTGCTTGAAAAATATGCCGTGACGAAAGTATTAAAGTTAGTGCCAGGCGGGGAAGAACGCCAGCATAGCATTTATAATGCACTGAGAGCAGTTGACACGAATGGAATTATTCTTGTCCATGATGCAGCACGTCCGTTTATTCAAAAGGAACATATCCACCGTTTAACAAAAAAAGCAGAGGAAACAGGTGCCGCTATTATTGGTGTCCCAGCTAAAGACACCATGAAAAAGGTTAAAGATGGTGTGGTAGGGGAGACTGTCGACCGTTCAAGCTTGTGGGCTGTGCAAACCCCACAAGCTTTTCGCATTTCCTTATTGAAGGAAGCCTATGAAAAGGCAGACAAGGATCATTTTCTCGGTACGGATGACTCAAGTCTAGTTGAGCGCCTTAATCATCCTGTGTCCATCGTAGAAGGAGATTACGATAATATCAAACTTACTACACCTGAGGATATATACTTTGCCGAGGCCATTATAAAAAAGAGAGAGAAGGAGTTTTGCTGATGTTTCGAATTGGACAGGGCTTTGATGTTCACCAATTAACAGAGGGACGACCGCTTATCATAGGCGGCATTACGATCCCTTACGAAAAGGGACTACTAGGGCATTCAGATGCAGACGTTTTATTACATACGGTTTCAGATGCATGTCTTGGTGCGATTGGGGAGGGAGATATCGGCAAACATTTCCCTGATACAGATCCGAATTTTAAAGATGCCGACTCGGCAAAGCTGATGGAGCATGTCTGGCAATTAGTTAAAGATAAGGGGTACGAGCTTGTTAATGCTGACTGTACCATTATTGCTCAAAAACCGAAAATGGCCCCATATATTGAGCAAATTCGGACAAGGATTGCTGAATTACTAGAAGCCACAACAGACCAAATAAATGTAAAAGCAACCACGACGGAGAAACTCGGTTTCACCGGCAGAGGCGAAGGAATTGCCGCACAGGCTGTAGTATTATTAAAAAGGCTCTGATTGATAAACGACATTGTTAATGGAGGGAATCGGCGAGACTCCTGCGGGAGAACGAGCGAGGCAAGACCCCACAGGGAGGAACGACCGAGGAGGTTTGCCCGGTCGCCCGCGGAAAGGGAGCTGATTCCATCCATATTCAACAGAAAAATTATCAGACCATTAAAAAAGAAGAACATAAATCTTTAACAGTGAAAAATACAATGGTAAAATTATCAGTTGAAATCATTTAATTTATGGAGGCATTATTATTATGTCAAACGAAGTTCGTGTAAGGTATGCTCCAAGTCCAACGGGACATTTACATATTGGAAACGCCCGTACTGCCCTATTTAATTACTTATATGCTCGGAATAACCAAGGTAAATTTATTATCCGTATTGAAGATACAGATAAAAAACGGAATATTGCAGGCGGCGAGGAAAGCCAATTAAAATATTTAAAATGGCTTGGAATGGATTGGGATGAAAGTGTCGATGTCGGCGGGGAATATGGCCCGTACCGTCAATCGGAACGAAATGATATATATGAAACTTACTACAATCAATTAGTAGAAACGGGTCATGCCTATAAGTGCTATTGCACCGAAGAGGAAATAGAAGCAGAGCGTGAAGCTCAAACGGAGAGAGGCGAAACTCCTCATTATTCCGGAAAATGCCGTCACCTAACAGAAGAAGAACGTCGCCAATATGAACAAGAAGGCCGCCAGCCCAGCATTCGTATAGCGGTTCCGGCTGGGAAAACCTATACCTTTGATGATATGGTAAAGGGAGTCGTGTCGTTCGAATCTGAAGGAATAGGCGACTGGGTCATGGTGAAGAAGGATGGAACCCCTACCTATAACTTTGCTGTAGCAATTGATGACTATTTAATGAAGATCTCCCATGTCCTGCGTGGTGATGATCATATTTCTAACACCCCGAAACAATTAATGGTGTATGAAGCGTTAGGCTGGGAACCGCCGATATTTGGTCATATGACCTTAATTGTCAATGAAAGCCGCAAAAAATTAAGTAAGCGGGATGAATCTATCATTCAGTTCATTGAACAATATGAGGAATTGGGTTATCTTCCAGAAGCACTGTTTAACTTTATCACCCTTCTTGGCTGGTCACCGGCTGGTGAAGAGGAGCTATTTTCAAAAGAAGAATTCATTAAGATATTCGATGCCAATCGTCTTTCAAAATCACCGGCATTATTTGATAAACAAAAGCTTACATGGATGAACAACCAATACATGAAAAAAATTGAGGTTGACCGTGCATTAGAGCTTGCCCTTCCACACTTAATTAAAGCAGAACGTGTAAGTGAGAGCATGACAGATGAGCAGCATCAATGGGTTCGCAGCTTAGTCGCTCTTTTACAAGAAAAAATGAGCTTTGGTGCTGAAATTGTGGAATTATCGGATATGTTCTTCCAAGAGGATGCAGTCTATGAAGAAGAAGCGAAAGAAGTTGTAGCAGGAGAAACGGTTCCTGAAGTATTAAAGGCCTTTTCGCAAGAGCTTGACCAGCTTGATAGTTTCCAGGCGGATGGAATCAAAGCAGCCATGAAGGCTGTCCAAAAGTCTACGGGCCAAAAAGGTAAAAATCTGTTTATGCCAATTCGGGCAGCGGTAACAGGTCAAACCCATGGACCAGATCTGCCACAAACGATCGAATTATTAGGAAAAGAAAAGGTTCAAGCAAGAATTGATAAATTATTAGTTAACATTATAGAGAAAATGTAATATAGTATAAGCAATAAGAAAAGCGAAAGCGCTCGTTCGCTGGAGCTGAACTGTAATCGAAGTCCAATGTAAAAAAGTTAATATGAGTGATAAAGCGTTGAAGAGGAAAAGTAAAAATAGGATGCTTTAAAGAGAAAACCATCACCGGCTGAAAGTGGTTTAGGCCTCTCCTAATTTGAAATGCACCTCTGAGCCCCATTTCGAAAAGAGTCAACTTCGAGTAGATTTGGGCGGAACAATCCGTTAACAAGTAAGAGTGAGACTTTTTTAGCTCCCGCACGTATTCGTTAGGAACGGCTATGTGAAGCTAATTAGTCTAATCAGAGTGGAACCACGCACAAGCGTCTCTGTCAATTATGACAGAGGCGCTTTTTTATTATCAGGTCGTTCCATGGTAGAGGTGGCGTAAGATCGCCAAAGGGGTTATGGCTAAAAACTAAGGGGGGAATGGCAATGTTCAAAAAGATGAGAGAGGACGTCGAGGTTGTTTTTGAACAGGATCCTGCGGCAAGAAGCACATTTGAAGTGATCTTGACGTATTCCGGATTACATGCTATTTGGTCACATCGGATTGCTCATGCACTATTTAATCGTAAATTATTTTTTCTTGCCCGTGTCATCTCACAAGTGAGCCGCTTTTTTACGGGAATTGAAATTCATCCTGGGGCAAAAATAGGCAGTAGATTTTTTATTGATCACGGTATGGGAGTGGTCATTGGGGAAACATGTGAAATTGGGAATAATGTAACCATATACCAAGGGGTTACACTAGGGGGAACAGGTAAAGAAAAAGGAAAGCGGCACCCGACTATAAAGGATAATGTTCTTATCGCCACGGGTGCGAAGGTGTTAGGCTCGATTACAATTGGGGAAAATTCTAAAATAGGCGGCGGCTCTGTTGTCTTAAAAGAGGTACCTCCAAACTCAACAGTAGTGGGAATCCCTGGACGGGTTGTAATCCAGGATGGCATAAGGATTGATAAAGCCAAAGATCTAAACCACAGTGATCTTCCAGATCCAGTGGCCGACCGCTTAAAAGAAATGCAAAATGAAGTCAATCAGTTGAGACAAGAGCTGAAGGAATTAAAAGACGAAAGGATTAAAGTCGATGAGCATTCAAATTTATAATACACTTACACGTAAGAAGGAAGCATTCATACCCCTTGAAGAAGGAAAGGTAAAAATGTATGTCTGCGGTCCAACGGTTTATAATTATATTCATATAGGCAATGCCCGTCCAGCTATCGTGTTTGATACAGTCCGCCGCTACTTAGAATACCGTGGTTTTGCCGTACAGTATGTTTCCAACTTTACTGACGTCGATGATAAACTGATTCGGGCTGCACATCAATTGGGTGTGGATGTTCCAACCGTTGCGGATCGATTCATTAATGCGTACTTTGAAGATGTGACCGCATTAGGCTGCCAAAAGGCTGATATCCATCCACGTGTCATGGAAAATATGGATATCATTGTTGATTTTATTGATCAATTGGTTAAAAAAGGCTATGCCTATGAATCAGATGGAGATGTGTATTTCCGGACGAGAAAATTTGATGATTACGGAAAGTTATCCCATCAGTCGATTGATGACCTGCAGGTTGGGGCAAGGATTGAAGTGGGCGATAAAAAAGAAGATGACTTAGACTTTGCCTTATGGAAAGCGGCTAAGGAAGGGGAAATCTACTGGGAAAGTCCTTGGGGTCCTGGCCGCCCAGGCTGGCATATTGAGTGCTCAGCAATGGCGAAAAAGTATCTAGGTGAAACCATTGATATTCATGCAGGCGGACAGGATTTAACTTTTCCACACCACGAAAATGAGATTGCTCAATCCGAAGCATTGTCTGGAAAGCTATTTTCTAAATACTGGATGCATAATGGCTATATCAATATTGATAATGAAAAAATGTCTAAATCACTAGGGAACTTCGTTCTTGTCCATGACATTATTAAAAGACATAATCCGCAAGTTTTACGGTTTTTTATGCTATCTGTTCATTACCGTAATCCTATTAATTATAGTGAGGAGTTATTAGACAGTACAAAGGCTGCTTTTGAACGTCTAACCACTTCTTACCAAAATCTGAAACATCGCAAAGAAGCAAGTACAGATTTAACCAATAATAATCAAGAATGGCTTGATAAAATAAAAGTCCTACAGAATCAATTTATTGAGGCGATGGATGATGATTTTAATACAGCATTAGCCATTTCTATTTTATTTGATCTTTCCAAGCTGGCAAATTATTATCTTTTAGAACAAAATACAGCTGTGGAAGTAATTGATGCATTTACAAACCATTTTGATGAGTTATTCCGCGTGTTAGGCTTAACACTTGGAAGTGAAGAAATGCTAGATGAGGAAATTGATGCACTAATCGAAAAGCGGAACCAGGCACGGAAAGACCGTAACTTCCAGTTATCCGACCAAATTAGAGATCAATTGAAGGAAATGAATATCATTTTAGAAGACACTGCACAGGGTACAAGATGGAAAAGAGGCTAATACATGTTTGATTATGAAAATAACATCGATGCCAAACAATTGAATAGTCTCGCCCTTGCCTACATGGGAGATGCAGTCTTTGAGTCGTATGTAAGACGGCACCTTCTTTATAGTGGAAAGGTCCGACCGAATCAATTACATCGTTTAGCAACAGGCTACGTTTCAGCAAAGGCACAGTGCCAAGTTCTGTTTCAAATGATGGACGATCATTTGTTAACGGAAGAAGAGTTGGCTGTTGTTATGCGTGGCAGAAATGCAAAGTCAGGAACGGTTCCGAAAAATACAGATGTCCAAACCTATCGGTACAGTACGGCATTTGAAGCATTAATGGGGTATTTATTTTTAGAGGGTCAAAATGACCGTTTAGAAGAGCTAGTGATGAAGGCACTTCATTATGTTGATGAAAAGAAAGGAGGAATATCAATATGAATCAAGAATACATCGTTGGAAAAAATCCGGTTATTGAAGCACTGAAATCGGAACGAGATATTAATAAAATCTTAATTGCCGAAGGTTCCCAGCGAGGTCAAATGCAGCAGATTACGCAATTGGCCAAAGAAGCAAATGTGCTTGTTCAATTTGTACCAAAGAAAAAAATTGATCAAATCGCTGAGGAAAACCATCAGGGTGTTCTTGCCTATGTTGCAGCCTATCAATATGCAGAGATGGATGACTTATTTGCCGCAGCAGAAAAGAAGAATGAACCACCCTTCTTTTTGTTATTAGATGAAATTGAGGACCCTCATAACCTGGGTTCGATTATGAGAACGGCAGATGCAGTGGGGGCACATGGGATTATTATTCCAAAGCGAAGGGCTGTCGGCTTAACAGCAACAGTTGCCAAAGCATCAACAGGTGCGATTGAATATATCCCGGTTGTCCGCGTGACCAATATGGCACGTACCATCGATGAATTAAAAGAACGCGGTGTGTGGATTGCCGGAACAGATGCCAAGGGGAAACAAGATTACCGTCAAATAGATGGGACACTGCCGCTAGGCTTAGTTATAGGCAGCGAAGGAAAAGGAATGGGACGGCTAATTGGCGAAAAATGTGATTTTCTTATTCATTTACCGATGGTCGGAAAAGTGACCTCGTTAAATGCATCTGTGGCAGCATCTTTACTTATGTATGAGGTATATCGAAAACGACAGCCGCTTGAGAGGTAGCATATGGATATTCTGCTTGTCGACGGTTATAACATTATTGGTGCCTGGCCAGAGTTAAGAGTGTTAAAGGATCGTGATTTACCAGCTGCAAGAGATCGTCTCGTGGAAAGAATGGCAGAATACCAAGCTTTTTCTGGTTACCGTGTCATTGTTGTATTTGATGCCTATGAGGTGCAAGGAACAGAGAAAAAGTATAAAAACCATAAAGTCGAAGTCATTTTTACGAAAGAAAATGAAACTGCAGATGAGCGGATTGAGAAAATGGCCATCAGTCTAAGCAATCGAAAAACACAAGTCCATGTAGCCACGTCTGATTTTACAGAACAATGGGCAATTTTTGGACAAGGCGCTCTACGAAAATCTGCACGCGAGCTGCTAATTGAAATGGCAGAGATTGAAAAAGGCATTGAAAAAAATGTAAAGAAGATTCAAGAGAAAAAACCACCATCTAAAATACAGATTAGTGAAGAAATGGCTGAAATTTTTGAAAAATGGCGCAGAGGACAACAATGAGTACTCGACTTCAAAAAATTTCTAATGTATACTGAAGGTAGCTATGCATGTTCGGTGGAGGGGATCTACTTTGAGTACGGACTTCGGAACAAAGATGAACGAAGATTTTTTCACTATGGAAGATGAAGAAATAGTCGATTTGGTTCACCATGGTGATACTGAAGCACTTGATTATTTAATCCACAAGTATCGTAATTTTGTACGTGCAAAAGCAAGATCCTATTTTTTAATTGGTGCGGATAAGGAGGATATTGTCCAAGAGGGAATGATCGGCCTATATAAGGCGATTCGTGATTTTCGCGAGGACAAGCTTACTTCTTTTAAAGCGTTTGCCGAACTGTGCATTACCCGCCAAATTATCACGGCCATTAAAACTGCCACACGGCAAAAGCATATTCCGCTAAATTCGTATGTATCCTTGGACAAGCCTATTTATGACGAAGAATCCGACCGAACCTTGATGGATGTTTTATCAGGGGCGAAGATTCTTGATCCTGAGGAGTTAATTATTAATCAAGAGGAATATGATCATATCGAAGTTAAAATGACGGAATTATTAAGTGACTTGGAACGAAAAGTACTGGCCCTCTACTTAGATGGCCAATCCTACCAAGAAATTTCTGAAGAGCTTAACCGCCATGTTAAATCGATTGATAATGCCTTACAGCGTGTAAAAAGGAAACTGGAACGCTACTTAGAAATACGTGAATTTTCATTGTGAGTTTACTAGGACGGAAAGTTGTCCATTTCAGTAATCTAGTGAAGGGGTTATTGACATTAAATGGGGCTCATGTTACATTTTTAAAGATAAATGAGAAAATTGGTTGAAGGTGTCGAATATGAGCAAAAAGGTAATTCTGGCATGTGTTGATTGCGGCTCACGGAATTATTCGACCGTCAGCAAGCCAACACAAACGGATCGATTAGAACTGAAAAAATTTTGTAAGACTTGCGCAGCCCATACCATCCACAAGGAAACAAAATAAAGATAAATAGATACTAGCATTGCCTACTTAAGATAGTTGGGGGTTACGAAGATGCAACGCATTAAGAAATTCTTCAGTGATGTTATACGTGAAATGAGAAAGGTTAGCTGGCCAAAACGGAAAGAACTTACTCGTTCTACTGTTACGGTTTTGTCGACAGTTGTCTTTTTCGCAGCATTCTTTGCGGTTCTAGATTTAGGGATATCAAAATTGATTCGCTTAATTCTTGAATAATAAACCATCATTCATGGTATAATGAAAGTTAATAAAGGAAATTTCACCTAAAAGCCCGTACCTACGGGTTTTTTTGATTGAAAAAATTGCAGGGAGGGACGGACACTAGTCCTCTTAAATGGAAAAGAATTGGTATGTAGTTCATACTTACTCAGGCTATGAAAATAAAGTAAAAGCCAACTTAGAAAAACGTGTGGAATCTATGGGTATGTCAGATAAGATTTTCCGTGTTGTTGTGCCTGAAGAAGAAGAAACAGAAATTAAAAATGGTAAGAAAAAGGTCGTAAAACGAAAAGTATTCCCTGGCTATGTGCTAGTTGAAATTGTAATGACCGATGATTCTTGGTATGTTGTCCGGAATACACCGGGTGTAACAGGATTTGTGGGCTCTGCTGGTTCAGGCTCTAAGCCGACACCATTGCTGCCAGAAGAAGTAAGCAATTTACTGAAGCGCATGGGCGTGGAAGAAAAACGTGTCGATGTCGATTACGAAATCGGCGAAACCGTACGGGTCAAGGAAGGTCCATTTGCAAACTTTACTGGGTCCATTGAAGAGATGGACAAAGATCGCTCAAAACTCAAAGTTCTTGTCAATATGTTCGGACGGGACACTCCGGTTGAACTTGATTTTACGCAAATCGATAAGCTTTAAAAAAGTGTAAATATGAGAAATAGAAGAAAAATAATCTGATATTGTAAAAAAACTTGAAATCATATTTAAAAAGTGTTAATATTTCATAGGTCAGTATGTCTCCAAGTGAGACAAGACTTTTGTGAAGTTCTTTATGATTATGATATAAAGACAGATGCCTGAGTGGGAGGGGTCCCAAGGGTTCCCTATTACCACATCACGGACTTTAAGGAGGTGTGTCTCGTGGCTAAAAAAGTAATTAAAGTCGTTAAATTACAAATTCCTGCTGGTAAAGCAAACCCAGCGCCGCCAGTTGGTCCTGCACTAGGTCAAGCCGGTGTTAACATCATGGGATTCTGTAAAGAATTTAACGCTCGTACAGCAGATCAAGCTGGATTAATCATTCCTGTTGAAATTACGGTATTTGAAGACCGTTCATTTACATTTATTACGAAAACTCCTCCTGCTGCAGTTCTATTGAAAGTAGCAGCTGGAATTCAGTCTGGTTCTGGTGAACCTAACCGTAATAAAGTGGCAACAGTAAAGCGTGATACAGTACGCGAGATTGCGGAACAAAAAATGCCTGACCTTAACGCAGCTAGCGTTGAAGCAGCAATGCGCATGGTTGAAGGTACTGCACGCAGCATGGGTATCGTTATCGAAGATTAATCCATGTAACTATTGCTTTGTGCAATGAAAGGGTTGCGACGTTTAAATGTACTCGCAACCTTTGTTCTGTCTAGCAGCGGCGCTTAGCTTATTGGGGAGCGCCTTCGCTTTTCGGAGTGGGAGAATAATTCGCTAAAACCACAATCTAGGAGGAAATGAAAATGGCTAAAAAAGGTAAAAAGTATTTAGAAGCTGTTAAGCTTGTAGATCGCCTAAAAGCATACCCAATTGCAGAAGCAATTGACCTTGCAAAGAAAACGAACTACACAAAATTTGATGCAACACTTGAAGTAGCTTTCCGTTTAGGCGTTGACCCTAAAAAAGCTGACCAACAAATCCGTGGCGCAGTAGTGCTTCCTAACGGAACTGGTAAAACTCAACGCGTGTTAGTATTCGCGAAGGGTGAAAAAGTGAAAGAGGCAGAAGCAGCTGGTGCTGATTATGTCGGTGATTCTGAGTACATCAACAAAATCCAACAAGGCTGGTTTGAATTTGATGTAATCGTAGCAACTCCTGATATGATGGGTGAAGTTGGTAAACTTGGTCGTACATTAGGACCTAAAGGCTTAATGCCAAACCCTAAAACAGGTACTGTTACATTTGATGTAACAAGAGCAATCAATGAAATCAAAGCTGGTAAAGTTGAATACCGTGTTGACAAGGCTGGAAATATCCATGTGCCAATCGGTAAAGCATCTTTTGAAAACGAAAAGCTTATTGAGAACTTTACAACAGTATTTGAAACAATGGTAAAAGCGAAACCATCTGCAGCAAAGGGTACTTATATGAAGAACGTAACAGTTGCTTCAACAATGGGACCTGGTGTGAAGGTAGATCCTTCCTCTGTAGCAGTTAAGTAATTATTACCAATTGACAATCTAGACAACATTATATATAATCAATTTTGTTGTTTAAAATAATAAACATTTGTACTGTAGACAGCAGGGGCGTAATTGCTTAATTTCCTGCCGAGGTAATGCGATAGAATTGGCTGTTAAAGCAGCTGTTGTATGCAACCTCCATGTCTTTGATTGATATGGAGGTTTTTACTTGGCAAATAAATTCTTATTTGCATAAGTGCAACTATGCCACTGACTTCGCCTTTCGGTTTGTCAGTCGGCAAGTTTGCTTTACCTGGTATAAATGTAGAAATTCTACAGGAGGTGTAAAGATGAGCAGTGCAATCGAAGCAAAAAAACACATCGTTGACGAAATTACTGATAAATTAAAGGCTAGTGTATCAACAGTTGTTGTTGATTACCGTGGTCTTAAAGTTGCTGAAGTAACTGAACTTCGTAAACAACTTCGTGAAGCTGGCGTTGAATTCAAAGTTTATAAAAACTCAATGACTCGCCGTGCTGCTGAAGCTGCTGAGCTTTCAGGTTTAAACGAAGCGTTAACAGGTCCGAACGCAATTGCATTCAGTACTGAAGATGTAGTAGCACCAGCTAAAATCTTGAATGACTTTGCGAAAAAACACGAGGCGCTTGAACTAAAAGCAGGTGTAATCGAGGGAAATGTAGCAACAGCTGAGGAAATTAAAGCTCTTGCAGATCTACCATCTCGCGAAGGTTTGCTTTCTATGTTACTCAGCGTACTACAAGCACCAATTCGCAATCTTGCTCTTGCTGCAAAAGCTGTGGCAGATCAAAAAGAAGAACAAGGCGCGTAAGCTAACACTTACAGTCTAACAAAATAAAACGTAACGAAAACTAAGGAGGAAACTTAATCATGACTAAAGAACAAATCATTGAAGCAGTTAAATCTATGACTGTTTTAGAACTTAACGATCTTGTAAAAGCAATCGAAGAAGAATTCGGCGTAACTGCTGCAGCTCCTGTAGCAATGGCAGGCGGAGCAGGTGCTGCTGCTGTTGAAGAACAAACTGAATTTGATGTTGTCCTTGCAAGCCCTGGCGACCAAAAAATCAAGGTTATCAAAGTGGTTCGTGAAATCACTGGCCTTGGTCTTAAAGAAGCAAAAGACCTTGTTGACAACACTCCAAAAGCTGTTAAAGAAGGCGTTTCTAAAGAAGAAGCTGAAGAAATTAAAGCTAAACTTTCTGAAGTTGGAGCTAACGTTGAAGTTAAGTAATTTTGCTATAAAAAAGCTCGCTGCATAGCGGGCTTTTTTTGGCTTAAATCATATACGATGCATCTTTTAGGTCCTCTATTATCTTCAATATCTACGCTCCGGAGGTGAGTCTAATGTCCGAACACTACTATTCTCGAACACAAAAGGTGGAGAGCGATCCGAAATTTTGGGATTTCACCTTACGAAAGCATTCTTTTCGCTTTAAAACCGATAATGGTGTTTTTTCAAAAAGAGAAGTAGATTTTGGCTCACGTTTACTCATAGAGTCTTTTAGTATGCCAGAGGTGGAAGGGAATGCTCTTGACGTAGGCTGTGGCTATGGACCAATTGGTTTATCCATTGCGAAAGATCATCAAGGTCGTATGGTTCACATGGTTGATGTTAATGAACGAGCCATCCAGTTAGCGAAAGAAAATGCTTCCTTAAACCGTATCGAAAATGTTGATATTTATGAAAGCGACCGCTTGTTAAATGTAAGGCAAAAAAACTTTGCTGCTATTTTAACAAACCCGCCGATTAGAGCTGGGAAAAAGACTGTTCATGACATATTTGAGCAAAGCTATGAGCATCTTGTTCAACATGGTGAGCTTTGGGTTGTTATTCAAAAGAAGCAAGGGGCTCCCTCTGCAATTGAAAAATTAGCTACACTATTTTCCGATGTTGAGACTATTGACAAATCAAAAGGTTATTTTGTCATTAAAGCAATAAAATAGTTGACTCGTGAATGTCGTTGTGGTAGCATTATAAAATGCCATCATAATAATTTCCGAATTATTCCTTAAAATACTTATTTTTTAGTATAAAAAAGGTATAAGAAGGAAATGATGACAAAATAATAATCCAAATGTGAAAATGTGGTTTTTGAGTAAAAAACCCTTTTTCTTTTTGTCTACTAGGTTGAGCTTTTAGTTCTCCTATTAGTCCTTAATAGATTTATTAAAAAACGCTTGATTTGAGGGGTGAATCAGTTGACAGGTCAACTAGTTCAGTATGGACGACACCGCCAACGAAGAAGTTACGCACGAATCAGTGAAGTTTTAGAATTACCAAATCTTATTGAAATCCAAACCTCTTCATATCAATGGTTTCTGGATGAGGGATTGCGTGAAATGTTTCAGGATATTTCACCAATTGAAGACTTTACTGGTAACCTATCACTGGAATTTATTGATTACAGCCTTGGCGATCCAAAGTATTCGGTTGAAGAATCAAAAGAACGGGACGTTACATATTCTGCTCCATTACGTGTAAAAGTACGTCTTGTAAACAAAGAAACAGGTGAAGTAAAAGACCAAGATGTCTTTATGGGTGATTTCCCACTTATGACAGAAACGGGTACGTTTGTTATAAATGGGGCAGAGCGCGTTATTGTTTCACAATTAGTGCGTTCACCGAGTGTTTACTTCAGTGGAAAACTTGATAAAAATGGAAAGAAAGGATTTACAGCGACTGTAATTCCGAACCGCGGCGCTTGGCTGGAGTATGAAACAGACGCCAAAGATGTCGTATATGTGAGAATAGATCGTACTCGGAAACTGCCCGTTACGGTTCTTTTGCGTGCACTTGGCTTCGGCTCTGATCAAGAAATCCTTGAATTGATTGGAGATAACGAGTACATCCGTAACACACTGGAAAAAGACAACACGGAAGGTGTCGATAAGGCCCTTTTAGAAATTTATGAGCGTCTTCGTCCAGGTGAACCACCTACGGTTGATAATGCAAAAAGCCTATTAGTGTCTCGTTTCTTTGACCCTAAACGCTATGACCTAGCGAATGTAGGCCGTTATAAGATTAATAAAAAGCTTCATATTAAAAACCGCTTATTCAATCAGCGTTTAGCCGAATCGCTTGCCGATCCAGAAACTGGTGAAATTATTGCAGAAAAGGGAACTGTTCTAGATAGGAGAAACCTTGATAGAATTATTCCTGCTCTTGAAAAGAATATTAATTTCAAAGGCTTTAACCCTTATGGCGGGGTAGTAGATGAGGAAATCACTCTTCAAGGCATTAAAATTTATGCTCCTGGGGATGAAAACGAAAAGGTTATTAATGTATTGGGTAATGCCTATGTGGCAGAACCAATTAAAAATATCACTCCGGCTGATATCATTGCATCGATCAGTTACTTCTTCAATTTATTACATGGAGTAGGCGATACAGATGATATTGACCATTTAGGTAACAGACGTCTTCGTTCTGTTGGTGAGCTGCTTCAAAACCAATTCCGTATTGGGTTATCCCGTATGGAGCGTGTGGTTCGTGAAAGAATGTCTATTCAAGATACAGCAACGATTACACCACAGCAATTGATTAATATTCGTCCGGTTATTGCGTCTATTAAAGAGTTCTTTGGAAGCTCTCAATTATCTCAGTTCATGGACCAAACCAACCCGCTTGCTGAATTAACTCACAAGCGTCGTCTATCAGCATTAGGACCTGGTGGTTTAACTCGGGAACGTGCAGGGATGGAAGTCCGTGACGTTCACTATTCTCACTATGGCCGGATGTGTCCAATTGAAACGCCAGAGGGTCCAAACATTGGTCTGATTAACTCGCTTTCATCATATGCAAAAGTAAACCGTTTCGGCTTTATTGAAACACCGTATCGTCGGGTTGACCCAGATACAGGAAAAGTTACTAGCCGAATCGACTACTTAACAGCAGATGAAGAAGATAACTATGTAGTTGCTCAAGCGAATTCTCGTCTAGGTGACGATGGTACCTTCCTCGATGATGAAGTTGTTGCTCGTTTCCGTGGTGAAAACACAGTTGTTAAGCGCGAACGCATTGATTATATGGATGTATCGCCTAAACAGGTAGTGTCTGCAGCAACAGCATGTATTCCGTTCCTTGAAAACGATGACTCCAACCGTGCTTTGATGGGTGCAAACATGCAGCGTCAAGCAGTGCCGCTCATGCAGCCAGAAGCTCCTCGGGTAGGTACAGGTATGGAATATGTATCAGGAAAAGACTCTGGTGCAGCCGTTATTTGTAAGCAGGATGGAATTGTTGAACATGTTGAAGCTCGTGAGGTTTGGGTTCGTCATACTAAAGAAGTAGATGGTCAAGAAGTAAAAGGCGACCTAAAAAAATATAAACTATTAAAGTTTATTCGTTCTAACCAAGGTACTTGTTATAACCAACGACCTATCGTTGCGGTAGGTGATCGTGTGAAGAAAGGCGAAATTCTTGCTGATGGTCCTTCTATGGAATTAGGTGAGTTAGCACTTGGACGCAACGTTCTTGTAGCCTTTATGACATGGGATGGTTATAACTATGAGGATGCCATCATTATGAGTGAGCGTCTTGTAAAAGATGATGTTTACACATCCATTCATATTGAGGAATACGAATCAGAATCTCGTGATACAAAACTAGGGCCTGAAGAAATTACCCGTGACATTCCAAACGTTGGGGAAGATGCTCTTCGTAATTTGGATGAGCGCGGTATTATTCGCACTGGTGCTGAAGTAAAAGATGGTGATCTCCTTGTTGGTAAAGTAACGCCAAAAGGTGTTACGGAATTAACAGCTGAAGAACGACTGTTACATGCTATCTTTGGTGAAAAAGCGCGTGAAGTTCGTGATACTTCGTTAAGAGTTCCACATGGCGGCGGCGGTATTGTTCATGATGTTAAAGTCTTCAATCGTGAAGATGGCGACGAACTACCACCAGGAGTAAATCAACTTGTTCGTGTCTATATCGTTCAGAAACGTAAGATTCACCAAGGGGATAAGATGGCTGGACGTCACGGTAACAAAGGGGTTATCTCACGGATTTTACCGGAAGAAGATATGCCTTATTTACCAGACGGTACACCAGTAGACATCATGTTAAACCCATTAGGGGTGCCATCACGTATGAATATCGGGCAGGTGCTTGAGCTTCACTTAGGTATGGCTGCAAGATACCTTGGTATTCATGTTGCTACTCCTGTATTTGATGGAGCGCGTGAAGAAGATGTTTGGGGAACGATTCTGGAAGCAGGTATGGATCGTGACGCTAAAACAGTTCTATATGATGGCCGTTCTGGAGAACCATTTGATAACCGTGTATCTGTTGGTATCATGTATATGATTAAACTTGCACACATGGTTGATGATAAACTCCATGCTCGTTCGACAGGACCTTATTCACTTGTTACGCAGCAGCCACTCGGCGGTAAAGCTCAGTTTGGCGGTCAGCGTTTTGGTGAGATGGAGGTTTGGGCACTTGAAGCATACGGTGCAGCATACACACTTCAAGAAATTCTTACTGTTAAATCAGATGACGTTGTTGGTCGTGTGAAAACATATGAAGCGATTGTTAAGGGTGAAAATGTTCCGGAACCAGGTGTTCCTGAGTCATTCAAAGTATTAATTAAAGAACTTCAAAGTCTTGGATTGGATGTAAAAATTCTTTCAGGTGATGAAGAAGAAATTGAAATGCGCGATATGGAAGATGAGGACGACTTACAACAAGTCGATACATTAAATATTGTTCCTGATGCACAAAGCTTTGAATCAGAAAAGGTTGGTTCAAAAGAGTAATTTCTTAAGCTGCAGCGCACGCTGGGCCGTGCGCTGTTGCTATTTTGGGCAATAAGGGTAAAACCTGGAGATCGAAAGGGAGGTAGGCCCCTTGCTAGACGTTAATAATTTTGAGTATATGAAAATTGGTCTTGCTTCACCGGATAAAATCCGTTCATGGTCATTCGGAGAAGTGAAAAAGCCAGAAACCATTAACTATCGTACCTTAAAGCCTGAAAAAGACGGCTTATTCTGCGAACGTATTTTTGGTCCTACTAAGGATTGGGAATGTCATTGTGGAAAGTACAAACGTGTCCGTTATAAAGGCGTAGTTTGTGACCGTTGTGGCGTTGAAGTCACCCGTGCAAAAGTTCGCCGTGAACGTATGGGGCATATCGAATTAGCTGCACCTGTTTCACATATTTGGTACTTTAAAGGAATACCAAGCCGAATGGGTCTTGTCTTAGATATGTCTCCTCGTGCTTTGGAAGAAATTATTTACTTTGCATCCTATGTTGTAACAGAATCAGGCGATACAGCTCTTGATAAGAAGCAGCTTTTATCTGAAAAGGAATACCGTGCTTATCGTGAGAAGTACGGCAATAAATTTCAGGCTGCTATGGGAGCTGAAGCAATTAAAAAGCTTCTATCGGATATCGATTTAAACAAAGAAGTTGACATCCTAAAAGAAGAATTGAAAACGGCACAAGGACAACGACGTACTCGTGCAATTAAGCGTCTTGAAGTGTTAGAAGCATTCCGTAATTCTGGTAATGAGCCTGATTGGATGATTCTAGATGTGCTTCCAGTTATTCCTCCGGAACTTCGTCCAATGGTTCAATTGGATGGAGGAAGATTTGCAACTTCAGATTTAAATGATCTTTACCGTCGTGTTATTAACCGTAACAATCGCTTAAAGCGTTTATTAGATCTTGGTGCACCTAGTATTATCGTTCAAAACGAAAAACGGATGCTTCAAGAAGCAGTAGATGCATTAATTGATAACGGACGTCGTGGACGCCCTGTTACTGGTCCTGGTAACCGCCCGTTAAAATCACTTTCTCATATGTTAAAAGGAAAACAAGGTCGTTTCCGTCAAAACTTACTTGGTAAACGTGTTGACTATTCTGGCCGTTCCGTTATCGTTGTAGGTCCAAACTTAAAAATGTATCAGTGTGGTCTTCCAAAAGAAATGGCCTTGGAGTTATTCAAGCCATTTGTTATGAAGGAACTTGTAGAAAAAGGGTTAGCACACAACATTAAATCGGCTAAACGAAAAATCGAAAGAATTTCTCCTGATGTTTGGGATGTGTTAGAAGATGTAATCAGAGAGCATCCTGTTCTTCTTAACCGTGCCCCTACATTGCATAGATTAGGAATTCAGGCATTTGAACCAACACTTGTTGAAGGACGGGCAATTCGTCTTCACCCACTTGTATGTACTGCATACAATGCTGACTTTGATGGTGACCAAATGGCTGTTCACGTACCGCTTTCAGCTGAAGCACAAGCAGAAGCTCGTCTATTGATGCTTGCGGCACAAAATATTTTGAACCCTAAAGATGGTAAACCGGTTGTTACTCCTTCTCAGGACATGGTATTAGGAAACTATTACTTGACCCTGGAACGTGAAGGTGCAATTGGTGAAGGGATGGTCTTTAAAGATACTAGCGAAGCTATCCTTGCTTATCAGAACGGTTTTGTTCATTATCATACACGTGTTGCGGTTCATGCTGGATCATTGGGTAACGAAACATTTACGGACGAACAAAATAATAAGTTATTAATCACAACAGTTGGTAAACTTATTTTTAACGAGATTCTTCCTAAATCATTCCCATATATCAATGAACCAACAAGACAAAATTTAGAAGTCGAAACACCTGCGAATTATTTTATTGAAAAAGGTGAAGACGTAAAAGCGAAAATTAAAGATATGTCATTGATTGATCCGTTTAAAAAGAAAATCCTTGGGAATATCATTGCAGAAGTATTCAAACGTTTCAAAATTACGGAAACGTCAAAAATGCTGGACCGCATGAAGGATTTAGGTTTTAAACATTCAACAAAGGCAGGTATAACGGTTGGAGTTGCTGATATCGTCGTACTTCCTGAGAAACAGCAAATTCTCCATGAGGCTCAAGAAAAAGTAGATAACGTTATGAAGCAATTCAGACGTGGTCTTATTACTGAAGATGAGCGTTACGACCGTGTTATTGCTATTTGGAGTGCTGCGAAAGATACCATTCAAGGAAAACTAATGAAGTCCTTGAATAAAACGAATCCAATCTTTATGATGAGTGATTCCGGTGCCCGTGGTAACGCCTCTAACTTTACACAGCTTGCTGGTATGCGTGGTCTGATGGCCAACCCGGCAGGACGTATCATTGAATTACCGATTAAATCAAGTTTCCGTGAAGGATTAACTGTATTAGAGTACTTTATCTCAACTCATGGTGCACGTAAAGGTCTTGCCGATACGGCTCTTAAAACGGCTGACTCTGGTTACTTAACACGTCGTTTAGTTGACGTTGCCCAAGATGTCATTGTTCGTGAGGACGATTGCGGTACTGACCGCGGCTTCTTAATCAGTGCCTTAAAAGACGGTACAGAAATCATCGAAGGATTAGACGAACGTTTAGTCGGCCGTTATGCTCGAAATGCGATTAAGCACCCTGTAACAAAAGAAGTCCTTGTACCTGAAAACGGCTTAATAACAGAAGATTTAGCAGAAGTTATTGTTGGAGCAGGTATTGAAGAGGTAAAAATCCGTTCTGCGTTTACATGTAATACTCGTCATGGTGTATGTAAGAAATGTTATGGCCGTAACTTGGCAACTGGGCAAGAAGTCGAAGTGGGCGAAGCAGTTGGTATTATTGCTGCTCAATCCATCGGTGAACCAGGAACACAGTTAACCATGCGTACCTTCCATACAGGCGGTGTTGCGGGAGACGATATTACCCAAGGTTTACCGCGTATTCAAGAAATTTTTGAGGCACGTAATCCTAAAGGTCAAGCACATATTACCGAAATTGAGGGTGTCGTGGTTGGAATTAATGAAGGCCGCGATCGCCAGCATGAAATCGTCGTTCAAGGCGAAGTTGAAACTCGTACTTATAATGCGCCGTATACTGCACGCCTAAAAGTAGCGGTTAATGACCATGTTGAACGTGGTCAAGAATTAACCGAGGGTTCAATTGATCCAAAAGAATTAATTAAAGTAAAAGACGTTACATCTGTCCAAGAATACCTATTGCGAGAAGTACAAAAAGTTTACCGTATGCAAGGGGTTGAAATTGGCGATAAGCACGTTGAAGTAATGGTTCGACAAATGCTTCGCAAGATTCGTGTCAGCGATGCAGGTGAAACGGATGTGCTTCCAGGTACACTCCTTGATATTCATCAATTTACTGATGCGAACGAAAAGGCATTGCTTGCAGGTAAATTACCAGCAACAGGTCGTCCGGTATTACTTGGTATTACAAAAGCATCTCTTGAAACAGATTCATTCTTGTCTGCCGCATCATTCCAAGAAACCACAAGAGTTCTTACAGATGCAGCAATCAAGGGCAAACGTGATGAGCTGCTTGGCTTAAAAGAAAATGTTATTATCGGTAAACTTGTCCCTGCTGGTACAGGAATGCAGCGTTACCGTAAAGCAGAACCAATTCTTCGCGATACCACATCCGAAGAAACAGTTGCAATTGACTAAAACTTATTGTACGGTACTTGCCTTGAAGGTAGGTGCCGTATTTTAAGGAATTAATTTCCAATAGCTTTGTTGAATAAAAAAACAAAACATTTGTTGACATCTAATTGGTAAGATGATAATATATCAAAGGTGCTCCTATTCAACTAATACTTTGGAGGATATGATTTATGTCTTATGAAAAAGTATTGAAAGCACAAAAAATTGTTATAGGCACAAAACAAACAGTGAAAGCACTCAATGAAGGGCAAGTTCAAGAGTTAGTAGTTGCAAACGATGCTGATCCAAGGATCACAGCAAAGGTCGTTAGCGAAGCTCACTTGATGAATGTACCGGTTCTATATGTAGACTCGATGAAAAAACTCGGTAAAGCATGTGGGATTGAAGTTGGTGCAGCAGCTGTAGCTATTTTACGTTAAAAACTGTTTTTGTAGATAGAGTAGTCTGCAAAAACTTTGTTTTTGCAAAAAAATGAACCACCTGGATGTGTGGACTTACAAAGAATGAAGGGAGGAAACAAATCATGCCAACTATTAATCAATTAGTGCGCAAACCACGTCAATCAGCGGAAGAGAAGTCAAAATCTCCAGCACTTAATAAAGGTTACAACAGCTTTAAGAAATCACAAACAAATGTATCTTCACCACAAAAACGCGGTGTATGTACACGTGTTGGTACTATGACACCAAAGAAACCAAACTCAGCGTTACGTAAATATGCTCGTGTACGTTTGACAAATGGTATTGAGGTGACTGCATACATTCCTGGTATCGGACACAACCTTCAAGAGCACAGTGTTGTTCTTATTCGCGGAGGACGTGTAAAAGACTTACCGGGGGTACGTTATCACATCGTACGTGGAGCTCTTGATACTGCTGGTGTAAACAACCGTATGCAAGGTCGCTCAAAATATGGTACTAAGAGACCAAAAGCAGCTAAGAAATAAGCACAATAAATAGAAGCTTCTTTGAAAGGAGGAAAATTCATGCCACGTAAAGGTCCTGTTGCAAAGCGTGACGTTTTACCAGATCCGCTTTACAATTCTAAATTAGTTACTCGTCTAATCAACAAAATGATGGTAGACGGTAAAAGAGGTAAATCTCAAGAAATCCTTTATTCAGCGTTTGACACCATTCGTGAACGTTCTGGTAAAGAACCGATGGAGATTTTTGACGCAGCAATGAAAAACATCATGCCAGTTCTTGAAGTAAGAGCTCGTCGTGTCGGTGGTGCAAACTACCAAGTTCCAGTTGAGGTGCGCCCTGATCGTAGATCAACTTTAGGTCTTCGTTGGTTAGTAAACTATGCTCGTCTTCGCGGTGAAAAAACCATGGAAGAGCGTTTAGCTAACGAAATCATGGATGCAGCTAACAATACTGGTGCATCTGTTAAGAAACGTGAAGATACACACAAAATGGCAGAAGCAAACAAAGCGTTTGCTCACTATCGTTGGTAATTTAACCTTCAATATAAAAACTTTCATACTAGGAAGGAGAAAGACCCAATGGCAAGAGAGTTCTCCTTAGAAAATACTCGTAATATCGGCATCATGGCTCACATCGATGCCGGTAAAACGACTACCACTGAGCGTGTCCTTTATTACACTGGTCGTATTCATAAGATCGGTGAAACACATGAAGGTGCTTCTCAGATGGACTGGATGGAGCAGGAACAAGAACGCGGAATCACCATCACATCAGCAGCAACAACTGCTTCGTGGAAAGGTCATCGCGTAAACATCATTGACACCCCAGGACACGTAGACTTCACAGTTGAAGTTGAACGTTCCCTTCGTGTACTTGATGGTGCAGTAGCAGTACTTGATGCACAGTCTGGTGTTGAGCCTCAAACTGAAACAGTTTGGCGCCAAGCAACAACTTACGGTGTACCACGTGTAGTATTCGTAAACAAGATGGATAAAATTGGAGCAGATTTCCTATATTCTGTAGGAACTATTCATGACCGCTTGCAAGCGAATGCACACCCAATTCAGTTACCAATCGGTGCTGAAGATCAATTCGAAGCGATCATTGACCTTGTGGAAATGAACGCAGTATTCTACGGCAATGACTTAGGTACTGATATCGAAGTCCGCGAAATTCCTGAAGAATTCCGTGCCCAAGCTGAAGAATATCGTGAAAAATTAGTTGAAGCAGTTGCAGAACTTGATGAAGAATTAATGGAAAAATACCTTAGTGGTGAAGAAATCACTAAAGAAGAGCTAAAAGCTGCTATTCGTAAAGGTACTGTTAATGTTGAATTCTATCCTGTAATCTGTGGATCAGCATTCAAAAACAAAGGTGTTCAGTTAATGCTGGATGCGGTTATCGATTATCTTCCATCACCATTAGATGTACCTTCTATTAAAGGACATGCAATTGATGATGAAGAAGAGGTTATCGAACGTCATTCAAATGATGATGAACCATTCTCAGCACTTGCTTTTAAAGTTATGACTGACCCTTATGTTGGTAAATTAACGTTCTTCCGCGTTTACTCAGGTACTTTAGAGTCTGGATCATATGTTCAAAACTCTACAAAAGGCAAGCGTGAGCGTATCGGACGTATTCTACAAATGCATGCAAACAGCCGTAAAGAAATCTCTAAGGTTTTTGCCGGTGATATTGCAGCTGCTGTAGGTTTGAAAGATACAACTACTGGGGATACACTTTGCGATGAGAAGGATCTAGTTATCCTTGAATCAATGCAATTCCCTGAACCAGTTATTGAACTTTCAGTTGAACCAAAATCAAAAGCTGACCAAGATAAAATGACGACTGCATTACAAAAACTTCAAGAAGAAGATCCAACATTCCGTGCGCATACTGATCAAGAAACAGGTCAAGTAATTATCGCTGGTATGGGTGAACTTCACCTTGATATTATTGTTGATCGTATGCGTCGTGAATTCAAGGTTGAAGCCAACGTAGGTGCTCCACAAGTTGCCTATCGTGAAACTTTCAAAGGCTCTGCACAAGTTGAAGGTAAGTTTGCTCGTCAATCTGGTGGACGCGGTCAATACGGACATGTTTGGATTGAATTCTCACCAAATGAAGCTGGTAAAGGCTTTGAATTTGAAAATGGTATTGTCGGCGGTGTTGTTCCTCGTGAATACATTCCAGCAGTACAAGCAGGTCTTGAAGATGCCCTAAAACGCGGTGTTCTTGCTGGCTATCCATTAGTGGATATTAAAGCAAGATTGTTCGATGGATCATACCATGATGTTGACTCCTCTGAAATGGCGTTTAAAATTGCCGCATCAATGGCACTTAAAAATGCTGCATCAAAATGTCAACCATGTATCCTTGAACCTGTCATGAGGGTTGAAGTTGTTATCCCTGAAGAATATCTTGGTGATATCATGGGACAAATTACTGCTCGTCGTGGCCGTGTTGAAGGTATGGAAGCACGCGGTAACGCTCAAGTTGTTCGCTCAATGGTTCCACTTTCTGAAATGTTTGGTTATGCAACAGCACTTCGTTCAAGTACACAAGGCCGTGGAGTATTCTCTATGCACTTTGATCACTATGAAGAAGTACCAAAATCAATTTCTGAAGAAATTATCAAAAAAAATAAAGGTGAATAATTGATTTTCACCTTTCTTTAAAGTATAACTACTTATGTAAGTTTAGAAACTGTGAATATGCTTGCCATAGTTACAGTTTCTAAAAAATATACTTAAACTTTTATAATCCAAAGGAGGATTTTCCAAATGGCAAAAGCTAAATTCGACCGTTCAAAGCCACACGTTAACATTGGTACTATCGGACACGTTGACCATGGTAAAACTACATTAACAGCAGCAATCACTTCTGTTCTTGCTAAAACTGGTAAAGCTGAAGCACGTGCATACGATCAAATCGATGGTGCACCAGAAGAAAAAGAACGTGGTATTACAATCTCTACTGCACACGTTGAGTATGAAACTGATGCACGTCACTATGCACACGTTGACTGCCCAGGACACGCTGACTATGTTAAAAACATGATCACTGGTGCTGCACAAATGGACGGCGGTATCCTAGTTGTTTCTGCAACTGATGGTCCAATGCCACAAACTCGCGAACACATCCTATTATCTCGTCAAGTAGGTGTTCCTTACCTTGTTGTATTCATGAACAAATGTGACATGGTTGATGACGAAGAACTTCTTGAATTAGTAGAAATGGAAATTCGTGATCTATTAACAGAATACGACTTCCCTGGTGATGACACTCCAGTTATCAAAGGTTCTGCTCTTAAAGCATTAGAAGGCGAAGCTGTTTGGGAAGAAAAAATCAACGAACTTATGGCTGCTGTTGACGAATGGATTCCAACACCAACTCGTGACACTGACAAACCTTTCATGATGCCAGTTGAGGATGTATTCTCAATCACTGGTCGTGGAACTGTTGCTACAGGACGTGTTGAGCGTGGTGTAGTTAAAGTTGGTGACGTAGTTGAAATCGTTGGTTTCACTGAAGAACCAAAATCTACTACTGTAACAGGTGTAGAAATGTTCCGTAAGCTTCTTGATTTTGCTGAAGCTGGTGACAACATCGGTGCCCTTCTTCGTGGTGTAGCACGTGAAGAAATCGAACGTGGTCAAGTATTGGCTAAACCAAAGTCCATTACTCCACACACAAAGTTCAAAGCACAAGTTTACGTTTTATCTAAAGAAGAAGGTGGACGTCATACTCCATTCTTCTCAAACTATCGTCCACAATTCTATTTCCGTACTTCTGATATCACTGGTGTTGTTCACCTTCCAGAAGGTACTGAGATGGTTATGCCTGGCGACCATATCGAAATGGTTGTTGAACTTATCGCTCCAATCGCTATCGAAGAAGGAACTAAGTTCTCTATTCGTGAAGGCGGACGTACAGTTGGTTCAGGTTCAATCACAACTATCACTGAGTAATTTAAACAGTTACTAAATATAAAGAAGGCAGATGGGTGACGATCCATCTGCTTTTTTTAATTGCATTAAAAACATAAGTAAAAATGTTTCTTCTATATAATATATATTCGAAATATTCACTTCTCCTGCTTAAATTATTAGGATATTATTGGAGATTCATAATAATAGTTGAAATTGAAATGAACTGCCGCTATAATAGTAAAAGTGTTCGAAACAGAAACATAAAAAAAATCGTGATAACTGTTGCGTTTGCATTATGTTTTATGTATAATAGACAATGTTGGTCTTTGACTGCGATGAAGTGAAAGGTTGCTGACACACCCGGCCGCTTTGCCATGGCGAGTGTGTGGGAAATTTTCACTGAGTATGTCTATTTATAAAATAGGCGAATAAAGGAGGGAAAATAATGGCAAAACAAAAAATTCGTATCCGTTTAAAAGCATATGATCACAGGATTCTTGATCAATCTGCTGAAAAGATTGTTGAAACAGCAAAACGTTCAGGTGCGGCCGTTTCTGGTCCGATTCCATTACCAACTGAAAAGTCTGTTTACACGATTCTTCGTGCGGTTCATAAGTACAAAGATTCTCGTGAGCAATTTGAAATGCGGACACATAAGCGTCTAATCGACATCGTTAACCCAACTCCACAAACAGTTGATGCGTTAATGCGTTTAGATTTACCATCAGGCGTTGATATTGAAATTAAACTTTAATCAAAATAAACATTCATAAATTTAGGAGGTGTGACTTACATGACCAAAGGAATCTTAGGAAGAAAGATTGGTATGACTCAAGTATTTGCAGAAAACGGCAACTTAATTCCCGTAACTGTTGTTGAGATAGCTCCAAACGTTGTTCTTCAAAAGAAATCAGTTGATAGTGACGGATATGTTTCTGTTCAAGTTGGATTTGAAGACAAACGTGAAAAGCTAGCTAACAAACCTGAAAAGGGACATGTGGCAAAAGCAAATACTGCTCCTAAGCGCTTCATTCGCGAATTCCGCGGAGACGACTTAGCAGCATATGAAGTTGGTCAAGAAGTCAAAGTTGATATTTTCGCTGCCGGCGATATCGTAGATGTAACAGGAATCTCAAAGGGTAAAGGTTTCCAAGGTGTTATCAAACGCCACGGACAATCACGCGGCCCAATGGCTCACGGTTCACGTTATCATCGTCGTCCTGGTTCAATGGGACCTGTTGCTCCAAACCGCGTATTTAAAGGTAAAGCATTACCTGGACGCATGGGTGGAAATCAAGTTACAGTTCAAAACCTTGAAATCGTAAAAGTTGATACAGAACGTAACATTCTTTTAATCAAAGGTAACGTACCAGGAGCTAAAAAAGCATTACTAAAAATCAAAGGTGCGGTTAAAGCATAATTACTTTGTAAGAAAGGAGGAACACAGGAATGCCTAAAGTAGCATTATTAAACCAAAACGGTTCACAAGTTGGTGACATCGAACTTAATGAAGCAGTTTTTGGGATTGAGCCTAACCAACACGTATTATTTGAAGCAATTATTATGCAAAGAGCTTCACTACGTCAAGGAACTCATAAAACAAAAATTCGTTCTGAAGTAGCAGGCGGTGGTCGTAAGCCATGGCGTCAAAAAGGAACTGGCCGTGCACGTCAAGGGTCAATCCGTTCACCACAATGGCGCGGAGGTGGTACTGTATTCGGTCCAACACCACGCAGCTATAGCTACAAATTACCGAAAAAAGTACGTCGCTTAGCGATTAAATCTGCACTTTCATCTAAAGTGTTAGAAGAGAATATCTTAGTACTTGAAAGCTTAGCTTTCGAAGCACCAAAAACAAAGGATTTCAAAACAGTATTAGGTGGTCTTTCTGTAGAGAAAAAAGCACTTATTGTTACTGCTGATCTAGATGAAAACGTGGCATTATCTGCACGTAACATCCCTGGTGTAACAGTTGTAACTGCTGATGGAATCAACGTTTTGGACGTTGTAAATCATGAGAAATTAATCATGACTAAAGCAGCGGTTGAAAAAGTAGAGGAGGTGCTTGCATAATGGAAGCACGCGATATCATTAAGCGCCCCGTTATTACTGAGCGTTCTACTGACTTAATGGCTGAAAAGAAATATACTTTTGAAGTTAATGTGAGAGCTAATAAAACTCAAGTTAAAGATGCTGTTGAAGAAATCTTTGGCGTAGATGTTGAAAAAGTAAACATCATGAACTATAAAGGTAAATTCAAGCGTATGGGTAAATTTGGCGGTTATACTAACAAACGCCGTAAAGCAATTGTCAAATTAACTGCTGACAGCAAAGAGATTGAAATCTTTGAAGCATAAGAATCTAACAAGAAGAGGAGGGAAATAAAATGGCGATTAAAAAGTACAAACCTACCTCCAATGGTCGTCGCGGAATGACAGTTTCTGATTTTGCTGAAATCACAACTAGCACTCCAGAAAAATCTCTATTAGCTCCATTAAAGAGCAAAGGCGGCCGTAATAACCAAGGTAAGTTAACTGTTCGTCATCAAGGTGGCGGCCATAAGCGTCAATATCGTATTATTGATTTCAAACGCAATAAAGATGGCATTCCAGGACGCGTTGCCACTATCGAATACGATCCAAACCGTTCGGCAAATATTGCATTAATTAATTATGTTGATGGAGAAAAGCGTTATATCTTAGCTCCTAAAAACCTAGAAGTTGGTATGGAAGTAATGTCTGGCCCAGAGGCTGACATCAAGGTAGGTAATGCCCTTCCACTAGCTAACATTCCGGTTGGTACTGTAGTACACAACATCGAATTAAAACCAGGTAAAGGCGGCCAGTTAGTTCGTTCTGCTGGAACAAGCGCACAAGTACTTGGTAAAGAAGGTAAATACGTACTTGTACGTTTAAATTCTGGTGAAACTCGTATGATCCTTGCTGAGTGCCGTGCAACTATCGGTCAAGTAGGTAACGAACAACACGAACTTATTAACATTGGTAAAGCAGGTCGTTCACGTTGGTTAGGCAAACGCCCAACAGTTCGTGGATCTGTAATGAACCCTAATGATCACCCACACGGTGGTGGTGAAGGACGTTCACCAATCGGACGTAAATCTCCAATGTCTCCATGGGGTAAACCAACTCTTGGTTACAAAACTCGTAAAAAGAAAAACAAGTCTGATAAGTTTATCGTACGTCGTCGTAAAAAATAACGGGACTAAGCTACGGTTCAGAGAAAGAACCGTAGAACAGTCACGAAGGGAGGTTCCTTCATGGGTCGCAGCTTGAAAAAAGGACCATTTGTTGATGATCATTTAATGGTTAAGGTCGAAAAGTTAAATGAAACGGAAAGTAAACAAGTTATTAAAACTTGGTCTCGCCGTTCTACGATTTTCCCACAATTTATCGGCCACACTATCGCAGTTTATGATGGTCGCAAACATGTGCCTGTTTATGTTACTGAAGACATGGTAGGACACAAGCTTGGAGAATTCGCTCCAACTCGTGCTTACAAAGGCCATGGTAATGATGACAAGAAAACAAGACGTTAAGAGAGGAGGGCATCCAAATGCAAGCTAAAGCTGTTGCAAGAACAGTTCGTATTGCTCCTCGTAAAGCACGTTTAGTCGTTGATTTAATCCGAGGTAAGCAAGTTGGTGAAGCGGTGGCGATTTTAAATCTCACTCCTAAGGCTGCTTCTCCAATCGTGGAAAAAGTATTAAAATCTGCTGTAGCAAACGCTGAGCACAACTATGAAATGGACGTTAACAATCTAGTTGTTGCACAAGCATTTGTTGACGAGGGACCAACTTTAAAACGTTTCCGTCCTCGTGCTATGGGCCGTGCAAGCCAAATCAACAAACGCACTAGCCACATTACAATCGTTTTAACAGAAAAGAAGGAGGGATAAGCTGTGGGTCAAAAAGTAAATCCAGTCGGTTTGCGTATCGGAATCATCCGTGATTGGGAATCTAAATGGTACGCAGGCAAAGACTTTGCTACTCTTTTACACGAAGACCTTAAAGTTCGTGAGTATATCACGAAGCGTTTAAAAGATGCTTCTGTTTCTAAAGTAGAAATCGAACGTGCTGCTAACCGTGTGAATGTTACTATTCATACAGCTAAACCTGGTATGGTTATCGGTAAGGGCGGTACTGAAGTTGAAGCACTTCGTAAAGCATTAAATCAACTTACTGGCAAACGCGTTCATATCAACATTCTTGAAATCAAGAGAGCTGATCTTGATGCGAAACTAGTTGCTGAAAATATTGCTCGTCAATTAGAAAACCGTGTATCTTTCCGTCGTGCACAAAAGCAAGCTATTCAACGTGCAATGCGCGCTGGTGCGAAAGGTATCAAAACACAAGTATCTGGTCGTCTTGGCGGTGCAGATATCGCTCGTGCTGAACATTATAGCGAAGGAACTGTACCTCTTCATACACTTCGTGCAGATATCGACTATGCTACTGCTGAAGCAGATACTACTTATGGTAAGCTAGGCGTTAAAGTATGGATCTATAAGGGAGAAGTCCTTCCTACTAAGAAGAAAAATGCGGAAGGAGGCAAATAATCATGTTATTGCCAAAACGCGTAAAATATCGCCGTCAACATCGTGGTAATATGCGTGGAAACGCAAAAGGCGGTACTGAAGTAACTTTCGGTGAATTCGGCCTACAAGCAACTGAAGCTTCTTGGATCACTAACCGCCAAATTGAAGCTGCTCGTATTGCGATGACACGTTACATGAAACGTGGCGGTAAAGTATGGATTAAAATATTCCCACATAAGCCTTACACTGCTAAACCATTAGAAGTACGGATGGGTTCCGGTAAAGGGGCACCTGAAGGCTGGGTAGCTGTTGTTAAGCCTGGAAGAATCATGTTTGAAATCGCTGGTGTTTCTGAAGAAGTTGCACGTGAAGCACTTCGACTTGCAATGCACAAACTTCCTATTAAATGTAAGTTTGTAAAACGAGAAGAAATTGGTGGTGAATCAAGTGAAAGCTAATGAACTACGTGACCTTACCACTGCTGAAATTGAACAAAAAGTTAAATCTTTAAAAGAAGAGCTTTTCAACCTTCGCTTTCAATTGGCGACAGGACAACTTGAAAACACAGCTCGTATTCGTGAAGTACGCAAAGCAATTGCTCGCATGAAGACAGTTGTTCGTGAAAGAGAAATCAGCGTTAACAAGTAATTACCCGAGAGGAGGTTCACACAATGAGTGAACGTAACCAGCGCAAAGTTTACACTGGACGCGTTGTTTCGGATAAAATGGATAAAACTGTTACAGTTTTAGTCGAAACTTACAAAAAGCATCCACTTTACGGTAAACGCGTGAAATACTCTAAAAAGTTTAAAGCTCATGATGAGCAAAACGAAGCTAAAATCGGCGATGTAGTACGCATCATGGAAACTCGCCCACTTTCAGCTACTAAACGCTTCCGTTTAGTCGAAGTTGTAGAAAAAGCAGTTATTATTTAATTGTTCGGATAAGCTTCATTCCGAAGGGAGGTTACACACATGATTCAACAAGAATCACGTTTAAAAGTTGCTGACAACTCTGGTGCTCGTGAAGTACTTACGATTAAAGTTCTTGGTGGTTCTGGTCGCAAAACTGCTGGTATTGGTGATGTGATCGTTTGTACAGTAAAACAAGCAACACCTGGTGGCGTTGTTAAAAAAGGTGACGTCGTTAAGGCTGTTATTGTTCGTACAAAGAGCGGTGCTCGTCGTCAAGATGGATCATACATTCGTTTTGATGAAAACGCATGTGTCATTATTAAAGATGATAAGAGCCCGCGTGGAACTCGTATCTTCGGACCAGTTGCCCGCGAACTACGCGACAACAACTTTATGAAAATCGTATCATTAGCTCCAGAAGTATTATAATTTTAAAATCAATTGCCTTTAAGGAGGTGCTTACTGATGCATGTGAAAAAAGGTGACAAGGTCAGAGTCATTTCTGGCAAGGATAAAGGCAAAACAGGAGTAATCCTAGCAGCATATCCGAAAGAGAGCCGAGTACTAGTTGAAGGTGTAAACATTGCTAAAAAACACTCAAAACCTTCACAAGTGAACCCACAAGGTGGGATTATCAGCTTTGAGGCTCCAATTCATGTATCAAATGTAATGCCTATCGATCCTAAATCAGGTAACCCAACTCGTGTAGGTTCCACAACGGTTGATGGCAAAAAAGTACGTGTAGCAAAATCCGGTGAAGTTCTAGATAAATAGTTCAAATTAAGAAGGGAGGTACTATTACATGAACCGCCTAAAAGAAAAATATGTTAAAGAAGTTACACCTGCTCTAATGAGCAAGTTCAACTATAAATCAGTAATGCAAGTTCCTCAACTTGATAAAATCGTTATTAACATGGGTGTTGGTGATGCTGTTGCAAATGCAAAAGCACTTGACAATGCTGTTGAAGAGCTTGCAACGATTACAGGTCAAAAGCCTGTTGTCACTCGTGCGAAAAAGTCTATCGCTGGCTTCCGTCTTCGTGAAGGTATGCCAATCGGTGCAAAAGTTACTCTTCGCGGTGAACGCATGTACGAATTCTTGGATAAATTAGTTTCCGTTTCTTTACCTCGTGTACGTGACTTCCGTGGTGTTTCTAAAAAAGCATTCGATGGTCGCGGTAACTATACTTTGGGTATTAAAGAACAATTAATCTTCCCTGAAATTGATTACGATAAAGTAAGCAAAGTTCGTGGTATGGATATCGTTATCGTAACGACTGCAAACACTGATGAAGAATCTCGTGAACTTTTAACTCAATTTGGAATGCCATTCCAAAAGTAATCGTTAAATAAGGGAGGCGAAAACGTGGCTAAAAAGTCAATGATTGCGAAACAACAACGCACGCCTAAATTCAAAGTACAAGAGTACACACGTTGCGAACGTTGCGGACGTCCACACTCTGTATACCGTAAATTTAAGCTTTGCCGTATTTGTTTCCGTGAATTAGCATACAAAGGACAAATTCCTGGTATTAAAAAAGCTAGCTGGTAAAACCCAAGTCTGGGAAGGAGGTAAAAATAATGGTCATGACAGATCCAATTGCTGATATGCTTACTCGCATTCGTAATGCGAACATGGTGCGTCACGAAAAGTTAGAAGTGCCTGCTTCTAATTTAAAGAAAGAAATTGCTGAAATTTTAAAGCGCGAAGGTTTCGTACGTGACGTCGAATTTATCGAAGACAACAAACAAGGTATCATCCGTATCTTCTTAAAATACGGTGCAAATAACGAACGTGTTATTACTGGTCTTAAGCGCATAAGCAAGCCTGGACTTCGAGTTTACGCTAAATCAAATGAGGTACCACGCGTTCTTAACGGTCTTGGTATCGCATTAGTTTCAACATCTACTGGTGTTATTACAGATAAAGAAGCTCGTGCAAAACAAATCGGCGGCGAAGTACTAGCTTACGTTTGGTAATCGAGTTTTTGAATGAATGGAGGTGCACTAAATGTCACGCGTAGGAAAAAAACCAATTGAAATTCCAGCAGGAGTTACAGTTACTTTAAACAATAACACTGTTACTGTTAAAGGACCTAAAGGCGAACTTACTCGTTCTTTTAATCCTGAGATCACTATTAAGGTTGAAGAAAACCTTGTAACAGTTACTCGTCCATCCGACGTGAAAGAACACCGCGCATTGCACGGTACAACTCGCGCCGTGATCGCAAACATGGTTGAAGGTGTTTCTACTGGCTTTACTAGAGGCTTAGAGTTAATCGGGGTTGGATACCGTGCCCAAAAGCAAGGTAACAAGCTTGTATTAAACGTTGGTTACTCACACCCAGTTGAAATTGAACCTGAAGCTGGCCTTGAAATCGAAGTACCTGCTAATACTAAGATTATTATTAAAGGTACTGATAAAGAACGTGTTGGTGCATTAGCTGCCAATATTCGCGGAGTACGTCCTCCTGAGCCTTATAAAGGCAAAGGAATCCGTTACGAAGGCGAATTTGTCCGTCGTAAAGAGGGTAAAACTGGTAAGTAATGCCGCATAAGTAAACGAAAGGAGTGACGTAAATGATTACGAAGCAAGATAAAAACGCTACTCGCAAGAAAAGACATGCTCGTGTTCGTGCGAAACTTAGCGGTACTTCTGCTCGTCCACGTCTAAATGTGTTCCGTTCTAACAAACACATTTATGCTCAATTAATCGATGACATGAATGGAGTCACTTTAGCAAGTGCTTCTTCTATAGAAAAAGATTTCGGTCTTGAATCTACAAGTAACGTTGAAGCTGCCCAAAAGGTCGGAGAATTAGTTGCTAAGCGTGCTGTAGAAAAAGGTATCACTTCTATTGTCTTTGACCGTGGAGGATACCTATACCACGGACGTGTGCAAGCATTAGCTGATGCAGCCCGTGAAAACGGCTTACAATTTTAATAGACAAAGGAGGGACACAAAAAGATGCGTCGTATTGATCCAAACAAACTTGAACTAGAAGAACGCGTAGTCACGGTTAACCGTGTTGCGAAAGTTGTTAAAGGTGGACGTCGTTTCCGCTTCACTGCTCTTGTAGTAGTTGGCGATAAAAACGGCCATGTTGGTTTCGGTACTGGTAAAGCTCAAGAAGTACCAGATGCCATCCGCAAAGCCATCGAAGATGCAAAGAAAAACTTAGTCGAAGTAGCAATGGTTGGAACAACAATTCCTCACCAAGTAATTGGACGTTTTGGTGCTGGCGAAATTCTTCTAAAACCTGCTTCTGAAGGTACTGGAGTTATTGCTGGTGGTCCAGTTCGTGCCGTACTTGAGTTAGGCGGGGTAGCTGATATCCTTTCTAAGTCATTAGGAACAAACACTCCAATTAACATGGTCCGCGCTACAATTGATGGTATAACACAATTAAAACGTGCTGAAGACGTAGCTAAATTACGTGGTAAATCAGTAGAAGAACTGTTAGGATACGGGGGGAAATAAAATGGCGAATAAACTATTAGTTACCCTCACTCGTAGCGTTATTGGTCGCCCTGGCGACCAACGCGAAACAGTTAAAGCATTAGGATTACGGAAATTAAACCAAACAGTTGAGCATCAAGATAACGCTGCTATTCGCGGTATGATTAATAAAGTTGCTCACCTTGTAACAGTTAAAGAACAATAATTGATTTTTTTCTTTAATAAGGAGGTGCCAATATGAAACTTCATGAATTAAAGCCTGCCGAAGGTTCTCGTCATGCACGAAAACGTTTAGGTCGTGGTATCGGTTCAGGACAAGGTAAAACAGCAGGTAAAGGACATAAAGGACAAAATGCTCGTTCTGGTGGCGGTGTCCGTCTTGGATTTGAGGGTGGTCAAACACCTTTATTCCGTCGTTTACCAAAACGTGGTTTTACCAACATCAGCCGTAAAGAGTATGCTATTGTGAATCTAGATGCTTTAAATCGCTTTGAAGAAGGTACAGAAGTTACTCCAGAACTTCTTATCGAATCAGGTGTTGTAAGTAACGAGAAAGCAGGAATCAAAATTCTTGCTAAAGGGAACGTTGAGAAAAAGTTGACTGTTAAAGCTCACAAATTCTCCTCTGCTGCTAAGGAAGCGATCGAAGCTGCTGGTGGAACTACTGAGGTGATCTAATGTTCCAGACAATCTCCAATTTTATGCGCGTGGGTGAGATAAGAAAAAAGATCATTTTCACCCTTCTGATGTTAGTTGTATTTCGACTAGGTACATTTATTCCTGTACCGAATGTCAATGCTGAAGTGCTTGCTAGCCAAGATAAGCTAAGTGTTTTCGGTATCTTAAATACCTTTGGAGGTGGAGCATTAAAACAATTCTCCATCTTTGCAATGGGTATCATGCCGTATATCACTGCTTCAATCATCATTCAGCTTTTACAAATGGATGTTGTTCCTAAATTTACGGAATGGTCCAAGCAAGGTGAATCAGGTCGTCGTAAGATTGCTCAAATCACCCGTTATTTTACTGTTGTGCTTGGATTTATCCAAGCATTAGGTATGTCCTATGGTTTTAATAACTTAGCCAGCGGACAATTGATTGAAAATCCCGGAATTGGTACGTATTTATTGATCGCTCTAGTGTTAACGGCTGGTACAGCATTTTTGATGTGGTTAGGTGAGCAAATTACTGAAAAGGGTGTAGGTAATGGTATTTCCATTATCATCTTTGCAGGTATTGCTGCTGGTATTCCTTCAACAGTCAATCAAATCTATGTTCAGCAGTTTGAAAATGCAGGAGAAGCATTATTTTTACGTATCGTAACTGTTGTTTTAATAGTACTTGCGGTGATCGCTATAGTTGTCGGTGTTATTTTTATTCAACAAGCTAATCGTAAAATTCCTATTCAGTATGCAAAACGTATGGTTGCAGGACGAAATCCAGTAGGTGGACAGTCAACTCACATGCCGTTAAAAGTTAACGCAGCTGGGGTTATTCCTGTTATCTTTGCGGTTTCTTTCATTGTAACGCCAAGAACGATTGCATCCTTTTTTCCAACCAATGATGTAACGCTTTGGATTACCAAGAATCTAGATTATACTCATCCAATTGGGATGACGTTATATGCGGCATTAATTATCGCGTTCACTTATTTCTATGCTTTTATCCAAGTTAACCCTGAACAAGCAGCGGAAAACTTACAAAAGCAAAGCGGCTATATCCCTGGTATTCGTCCAGGAAAGAGTACGCAGGAATACTTAACTCGAGTGTTATACCGTTTAACTTTTGTGGGTGCACTTTTCTTAACCGTAATTGCCGTACTTCCTACTATTTTTATTAAAATAGCAAACTTACCGCAATCGGCTCAAATTGGCGGAACAAGTCTTTTGATCGTTGTCGGCGTTGCGCTTGATACGTACAAACAGCTTGAAGCTCAATTGGTTAAACGTCATTATAAAGGCTTTATAAAATAAAGGTTTTAGGGACCTATTGGCCCCTGAAACCCATTTATAGCACGAGGGGGGAACACGTGTGAATTTAGTATTAATGGGGCTTCCAGGTGCTGGTAAAGGCACTCAAGCCGAAAGAATCGTGGAACAATACGGCATCCCTCATATCTCTACAGGAGATATGTTCCGTGCAGCGATGAAAGAAGGAACGGAACTAGGATTACAAGCGAAATCTTTCATGGATAAAGGCGAACTTGTACCTGATGAAGTAACAATTGGTATTGTTCGTGAACGATTAAGCAAGGATGACTGTCAAAAAGGCTTCTTATTAGATGGTTTCCCTAGAACTGTCCCTCAAGCAGATGCTTTGGAAAATCTATTAGGTGATTTAAATAAGAAAATTGACTATGTCATCAATATCAATGTTGATAAAAGTATCTTAATGGAGCGTTTGACAGGACGTCGAATCTGTAAGGAATGTGGATCAACTTATCATTTAGTTTTTAATCCTCCTGCAAAAGAGGGCATCTGCGACAAGTGTGGCGGAGAGCTTTACCAAAGAGCTGATGATAATGCTGAAACTGTTCAAAACCGGTTAGATGTTAATATCAAACAACAAGAACCATTGCTTACTTTTTATGAAACAAAAGGCTATCTCCGTACGATCGATGGTCAGCAGGATATTAAAAAAGTATTTGCTGAGATCGAGCAATTGCTTGAGGGCTTACATTAATGGTCATTAGTACAATCGTGCGAGCGACTTTCGAACAACTCTTCAACAAGATTCAAAAGTATGTGGAAGAAAATAGCTTTTCTATTGTACTGAGTATGTAGGACCGAGAGTTGGGCAAGACTTACATGATGAAATGGTTATTCCTAATTATGTAGAAATTACTTGCGGACAGATGACAAACAATATGTTACTATTATAAGGTTGCTATTGTTGTACGAATGAGAAGATGAATTTATATTTTCTAACATATTTTTGAAATGAGAAGGGAGTCGAGACGATGGCCAAAGACGATGTAATTGAAATTGAAGGTAAAGTAATTGAAACTTTGCCAAATGCCATGTTTAAGGTAGAATTAGAAAATGGTCATACTGTGCTAGCTCATGTTTCTGGTAAAATTCGTATGCATTTCATCCGTATTCTGCCTGGTGACAAGGTAACTGTTGAGCTTTCTCCATATGACTTAACACGCGGAAGAATTACCTACCGCTTCAAATAAACTGCTTGCTTGCACTCCGTACTATTAAGGAGGTTAGGATAATGAAAGTAAGACCATCTGTTAAACCGATCTGCGAAAAGTGCAAAGTTATCCGTAGACGCGGAAAAGTTATGGTTATCTGTGAAAACCCTAAACATAAACAAAAACAAGGTTAATTTTAAGGAGGTGCGCTCATTATGGCACGTATTGCTGGTGTAGATATTCCACGTGAAAAACGTGTAGTTATCTCTTTGACTTACATTTATGGTATTGGTAAAAATACGGCACAAAAAGTGTTAGCAGAAGCTGGTGTTTCTGAAGATACTCGTGTTCGTGATTTAACAGAAGACGAATTAAACAAAATCCGTGACATCATCGACAAGTTAAAAGTTGAAGGTGATCTTCGCCGTGAAATTTCTCTTAACATTAAGCGTTTAATGGAAATCGGCTGCTACCGCGGATTACGTCATCGTCGTGGTTTACCGGTTCGTGGACAAAATACGAAAAACAACGCTCGTACACGCAAAGGTCCTCGTAAGACTGTTGCGAACAAGAAGAAGTAATCGGCAAAGGAGGTTATTTAAATGGCACGTAAAACTAATACACGTAAACGTCGTGTTAAAAAGAATATTGAATCAGGTATCGCGCATATTCGTTCAACATTTAACAATACGATCGTAACAATCACTGATGTTCATGGTAATGCAATTTCATGGTCAAGTGCTGGTGCGCTTGGATTTAGAGGTTCTCGTAAATCTACTCCATTCGCAGCTCAAATGGCAGCTGAAACTGCTGCTAAAACTTCCATTGAACATGGTATGAAAACTTTAGAAGTTACTGTTAAAGGACCTGGTGCAGGCCGTGAAGCTGCTATCCGTGCTCTTCAAGCTGCTGGTCTTGAAGTAACTGCTATTAAAGACGTAACACCTGTTCCTCATAATGGATGCCGTCCACCAAAACGTCGTCGTGTTTAATTTTTCTGTATAGATTTTGTATCATGTGTCTATAATGGGATATGATATCAATTTTTTGCACTATTACAGAAGATTTATTCCAGTTGTTGTGCACAAAACGGGAACGTATACATGGGGGAATTTCGATTAGGAATACCTAATTGAGGTTTCGACGTTTTGAAGGAGGGTTATTGATGATCGAAATAGAAAAACCAAAAATTGAAACGATTGAGATCAACGATGATGCCAAGTACGGTAAGTTCGTCGTAGAGCCACTTGAGCGTGGATATGGTACCACTTTGGGTAACTCCTTACGTCGTATCCTACTATCTTCACTCCCAGGTGCCGCTGTTACATCGATTCAAATCGATGGGGTGCTTCATGAATTCTCAACAATTGAAGGCGTCGTAGAGGATGTAACATCCATCATTTTAAACATTAAGAAATTAGCTTTAAAAATCTACTCTGACGAAGAAAAAACACTTGAGATTGATTTGCAGGGTGAAGGACCTGTCAAGGCTGGTAATATTACACATGACAGCGATGTTGAGATTTTAAATCCAGATCTTCATATTGCAACATTAGCATCAAATGGACATCTTCGCATGCGATTAACCGCTAGACGTGGTCGTGGATATACACCTGCAGAACAGAATAAGAGAGAAGATCAACCGATTGGTGTGATTGCTATTGACTCTATTTTTACACCTGTTTCTCGTGTGTCATATCAAGTAGAAAATACTCGTGTAGGTCAATTATCAAATTTTGATAAGCTAACACTAGATGTTTGGACCGATGGAAGCACGGGGCCAAAAGAAGCGATTGCTCTTGGTTCGAAAATTTTGACTGAGCATTTGAATATCTTCGTTGGGTTAACGGATGAAGCGCAAAATGCTGAAATTATGATTGAAAAAGAAGAAGATCAAAAAGAAAAAGTTCTTGAAATGACAATTGAAGAATTAGATCTTTCTGTTCGTTCTTATAACTGTTTGAAACGTGCTGGAATCAACACTGTTCAGGAATTAGCTAATAAGACTGAAGAAGATATGATGAAAGTTCGTAATTTAGGCCGCAAATCACTCGAAGAAGTGAAGGCAAAACTAGAAGAGCTTGGATTAGGCTTGCGTAAAGACGACTAGTCTTTAGCATGACAAAAAATCCGTTTTATGACTTCAACAAAGGAGGGAACCCTTCATGGCATACAGAAAGTTAGGACGCACAAGTGCACAGCGTAAAGCTATGCTACGTGATTTAACTACAGATTTAATTATCAATGAGCGCATCGAAACAACAGAAACTCGCGCGAAAGAACTTCGTGTGACTGTTGAAAAAATGATCACTTTAGGTAAACGCGGGGATTTACATGCTCGTCGTCAAGCTTCATCTTACGTTCGTAATGAAGTTGCTGATGCTGAAAATGGTCAAGATGCTGTACAAAAACTATTCGCTGATATTGCTCCACGTTACCAAGAGCGTCAAGGTGGATATACTCGTATAATGAAACTTGGACCACGCCGCGGCGATGGTGCACCAATGGTAATTATCGAGTTAGTTTAATACACTCACAGACAACAAGGGCGCTGGACAGTTTACAAACAAACTTGTTCTTTGCCCTTTTTCTGTAAGGACTAATTTTATATATGGTACGACTCAAGCCAAAACGAGTGTTATGATGAGCGTAACTCCAAGTATTTGGAGATTTAAAGCGCTATTTGATATCATATCGGCTTTATCTTAGTAATTTGATTTCGAGTAGGTTTAAACAATTTCGCATCCATGTGATTCGTTGATTGATTACGTCTCGTCTAGCTCATGCACCTCCTCCCATTTCTTTTTTAAGAAATCCCATTTTTGCAGTTGAATACGTGCTGCCTGGGGACGAGGTGCGGGCTTTTTTTATATTTTAAAGGAATTTTAGCTGAGTACAGATGAGCTGAGAGGAGGAATATCAGTGAAAGAGTCAATTGTATCTCTTAAGGGAGTTTCCTTTCAATATGATTTACAAGAACGTTATGCATTAAACAACGTAAGTTTCGACATATATGAAAGAGAATGGCTTGCAATCGTAGGTCACAATGGTTCTGGTAAGTCCACGATGGCGAAGCTCTTAAATGGATTACAGTTTCCGCAGCAGGGTGAGATTACGGTTTGTGGGATCAAGCTGAATGAAGAGTCGATTTGGGAGATTCGGAAAAGAATCGGAATGGTTTTTCAGAATCCTGACAACCAGTTTGTTGGAACAACTGTACAGGATGATGTGGCTTTTGGTTTAGAAAATAATGGAGTACCTAGAGAAGAAATGGTTCAGCGTGTAGAGGATTCATTAAGAAAAGTGAAAATGGATCAATTTCTATATCAAGAGCCCCACCATCTATCAGGTGGACAAAAGCAGCGTGTTGCCATTGCGGGTGTATTGGCTTTGAGGCCTTCAATCATTATACTTGATGAAGCCACCTCCATGCTTGACCCAAGAGGGCGTGAGGAAGTATTAGAGACGGTTAGACTTTTAAAAGAGGAGAAATCCTTAACCGTTATTTCGATTACTCATGATTTAGATGAGGCTGCAAAGGCGGATCGAATCATTGTCATGAATAAAGGTGAAGTTTTTCAAGAGGGAACCCCAGAGGAAATCTTCTCAATGGACGAGCAATTGATTCAATTAGGATTGGATATTCCGTTCTCAGTCAAAATGAGCAAAGCATTCCGTCAAAAGGGAATTCATTTATCAAAGCATTATCTATCGGAAGAAGAGTTGGTGACAGAGTTATGGACATCTCGCTTCAACATGTAGAATATCGCTATCAAGCAAACTCTCCTTTTGAAAGGCTGGCAATCGAGGACGTATCCATCGATATTCCTGCTGGCACGTACATGGCGATTATTGGCCATACGGGGTCTGGAAAATCGACTGTTCTTCAGCATTTAAATGCCTTGCTTGTACCCTCAAAAGGAATGGTTAAAATTGGCGAACATGAAATTAAGGCAGACCAGAAAAATAAAAACTTAAAATCAGTTCGGCAAAAAGTCGGGATTGTGTTTCAATTTCCCGAACATCAATTATTTGAAGAAACAGTTGAAAAAGATATTATGTTTGGTCCGTTAAATTTTGGTGTACCCGAAACAGAGGCAAAGAAAAGGGCACGCCATGCTCTGAAACAGGTAGGTCTTGCTGAGGATATCTTGGAAAAATCACCATTTGATTTGTCGGGCGGACAAATGCGACGTGTAGCCATCGCCGGTGTACTAGCAATGGAGCCTGATGTGATTGTCTTGGATGAACCTACAGCGGGATTAGACCCTAGAGGTCGAAAAGAAGTCATGGACATGTTTTATACGCTTCATAATGAACGACAGCTATCAACCATCTTGGTCACCCACAGTATGGAAGACGCGGCAAGATACGCTGATCAAATTGTGATTATGCAGCAAGGAAAGGTCGTCAAAAAGGGAACACCAGAAGAAATATTCTCTGCCCCAACGGAGCTGGTCCAAATGGGACTTGATGTTCCCGAGGTGGTTCGGTTCCAGCTTAAACTAGAGGAGAAAACAGGAATAAAACTAGGGAAAATCTATCTTTCTATCGATGAGTTAACAACTGCGGTAACAGAGTTCAGCAGAGGTGTGCGCTCATGATGGAAAAAATGATTTTTGGCCGCTATGTACCTGCTGATTCAACTGTTCATAAGATGGATCCTCGTTCAAAATTACTGATTATCTTTTTATTTGTTTGTATTATTTTTCTAGCCAATAACGCGATTACGTATGGACTCATTGGAATTTATACCTTTTATATGCTTGGCATGTCCCGGATTCCTATTCGCTTTTTGTATGGCGGGCTTAAACCTGTCTTATGGCTTGTTTTATTTACCCTAGTATTGCAGTTGTTTTTTACCAAGCAAGGAGATCTTTTGTTTCAATTAGGTCCGATTAAAATATATGAAGAAGGGGTTAGGCAGGGGATTTTTATTTCCTTACGTTTCTTCTTTTTAATTTTAATGACGTCATTATTGACGTTAACGACCAGTCCAATTGAAATTACAGATGGAATGGAAACACTTTTGAATCCATTAAAAAAGGTTCGTTTTCCGGTCCATGAGATGGCGTTAATGATGTCTATTTCATTGCGGTTTATACCAACCCTAATGCAAGAAACAGACAAGATTATGAAGGCACAGATGGCCCGTGGAGTGGAATTTGCCAGCGGACCATTTAAGGAGCGCATTAAGGCTGTCATCCCCCTTCTTATTCCCTTGTTTGTCAGTTCCTTTAAAAGGGCTGAGGAGCTAGCGATTGCAATGGAAGCTCGTGGCTATCGCGGTGGTGAGGGAAGAACGAAATATCGGCAATTAAGCTGGAAAATGGTTGATTCCATACAGATTCTTGTCTTAGTTATTTTAACGATTCTATTATTCTTATTACGTTCATAATGGAGCGAAACCATGCAAAGGTATAAATGCATTATTTCCTATGATGGCTCGAGGTTTTCCGGCTATCAGGTTCAGCCGAAAAAGAGAACAGTCCAATCAGTACTAGAAGCGGCTCTAGCAAAAATCCATAAGGGTGAACCGATTAAAGTGGCGGCTTCTGGTCGTACGGATGCCGGCGTTCATGCAAAAGGACAGGTGATTCACTTTGATTCGCCGCTTCTGATTGTCGAGAATAAATGGGAATTGGCGCTAAATTCGCTATTACCTGATGATATTTCTGTTCTGTCAGTCCAGAAGGCAAGTGCGGGCTTCCATGCCCGTTTTGATGCGGTGGGAAAGGAATATCACTATCTTCTCCAGCTATCTTCCAAAAGGGATCCCTTTCGGCGGAATTTTGTTTATCATTATCCCTATAAATTAAATATTGTCGCAATGCGAGAGGCTAGTAAATCTTTCCTTGGGACCCACGACTTTACTAGTTTTTGCTCAGCAAAGACGGAAGTAGAAGATAAAGTCAGGACGATCGAGACAATTGATTTTAGCCGGGATGGTAACTTACTTACGATCCGGTTTGTTGGGAATGGTTTTTTGTATAATATGGTACGCATTCTCGTTGGAACGCTTTTAGAGGTTGGCTCCGGAGATCGTAACCCTGAAGAAATCTCAGCTATATTAGAAAAAAAAGATCGCCGCTTCGCCGGAAAAACAGCACCAGCCCAGGGATTATATCTTTGGCAGGTGTTTTATGAAAAAAATATTTAAAACAACCTCACCTGGTGTAACATTTCCTTGACAATTTGGCTGGGAGAATTTATTATATTATATGTGTGTGTTTTTAATACCACGATAAAGCCCCGGAAAGTCTTAATCGTGATTGAAAATATATGAATTGAAATTAAGCGCACAATGGCAGAAGACGCTCATTCCCGGAACAGAATGATCACTGACTGCTTAATAATAGTGCGAAATCATAATCTTTAGTGGATTTAATTAGGAGGGAAATAAATGCGTACAACGTTTATGGCAAATGCCAACAATATCGAGCGTAAATGGTACGTGATTGATGCTGAAGGCCAAACTCTTGGTCGTCTTGCTTCTGAAGTAGCAGCAATCTTACGTGGTAAAAACAAACCAACTTTTACACCACATGTTGACACTGGTGATCATGTAATTATTCTTAACGCATCTAAAGTAGAATTAACTGGTAAGAAATTGACTGACAAGATTTACTACCGTCACACAATGCACCCAGGTGGTTTAAAAACAAGAACTGCTCTTGAAATGCGTACGAACTATGCTGAAAGAATGATTGAACTTGCTGTTAAAGGCATGCTTCCAAAGAATTCTCTTGGCCGTCAAACGTTTAAAAAATTACATGTCTATGCTGGTAGTGAGCATCCACACCAAGCACAAAAACCTGAAGTTTACGAACTTCGCGGTTAATTAAAAGGGAGGGAAATAACTTGGCACAAGTTCAATATATTGGTACTGGCCGTCGTAAGAGCTCTGTCGCACGTGTGCGCTTAGTTCCAGGCACAGGTAAAATTGTCATTAATGGTCGTGAAATCGAAGATTATATCCCATTTGAAGCATTACGTGTTGTTGTAAGACAACCATTAGTAGCTACTGAAACTGTTGGCAGCTATGATGTTCTTGTAAACGTAAGCGGTGGTGGATACACTGGTCAAGCTGGAGCAATCCGTCACGGTGTAGCTCGTGCATTACTTCTAGCAGATCCAGAATACCGTCCAACATTAAAAAGCGCGGGATTATTAACTCGTGATCCACGTATGAAAGAACGTAAGAAATACGGTCTTAAAGGCGCTCGTCGTGCACCTCAGTTCTCAAAACGTTAATTTACCAACGTTTCAAGGCTCTTTTCACTTTTGTGGAAAGGGTCTTTTTTATTTTAAAAAAGTTCTTTTGACCACATTTTGACCACCAAAAACTTTTTGACCACATCTGACCACTAATCATAGCTCGATATACTTTTCGAATTTTGAGGCGGTTTGCTCTTTAAGGGTGTTAGTTACATGGGTATATATATTCATAGTCATTTTAATATCGGCGTGTCCAAGCCGCTCTTGTACTTCTTTAATACTTGCACCAGCTTCAAATAATAAGGATGCATGTGTATGGCGTAAACCGTGTATAGTTATGGGATGGAGATTGTGTTTCTTTATTAGTATATTTAGCTTTTCATTAAGATAGGCTAAGCGTAAAGGTGTTCCATCACCTCTTGTAAATACAAGATTATTGCCACCATTTAATTTCCTATTAGCAAAATCCTCTTCCATTTGGCTTATACGCCATTTTTTAAGAAAGGAAAGGGTTTTACTATCCAAACTAATTAAACGCCTAGAATCCCTTGTTTTTGGCGTCTGAAAGATATGTTTTCCATCAGTCTGGAATAGGGTTCTCCATAAGCGGATAGAACCCGCCTCAAAATCAATATCTTCCCATGTTAACGCTAATAACTCCCCTTTCCGAGCCCCTGTGTAAATTAAGAGATGAAGGAGTACATGATCCCGAAGTGATATTTCCTTTTTAGTAATGGAAAGGAATTTTTTTACCTCTTCCTTTGTCCAATAATTACGCTTCTCGAATTCATTTTCCTCATTAAGTAACTCTTGTGGGTGCTTGGGTATTGTTACGTGTTCCATTGGATTTTTTGAGATTATGTCCATTTTTACGGCATATTTGAAAACTTGGTTTGCCTGAATTTTAATATCATTAACGGAAGCGATAGAATCCGCAATTTCGTTAATCATTTTTTGGCAATATGCTTTTGAAATGTCCTTCACTTTTAATTTTCCAAAACGGGGTAGAATATGCCTTTTGAATTTTGATTCAATGGTTTTTTTAGTGCTAGCTTTTATAGTTTTAGCATGATTAGCAAACCATTGTTCAAAAACGTCTACATAGGTAATGTTATTATTATTGATTAACGATCCATTTGCTATTTCTTGTTCCAGCTTAGCTGCCGCCGCCTGAGCCTCTTTCTTTGTGTTAAATCCCCTACGTGTTGTTGTTTGCCTTTTTCCTGTCTCAGGATTAAAACCAGTATCCATTTTAAACAACCACATTTGACCTTGTTTTGTCATGTATTTTTGAAATGATGCCATTTTTTTCACCTCTTATTTAATTTAACAGCTTCATCAATCCACTTTTTTACTTCTTGAATAGGTCGTCCTATTTTTTTAGCGACTTCCTCAATTGTTTTTCCTCCTAAAAACACAGCATCTTTTGCCCTTCTTTTCATTTGCTGATAACTATTTTCGCAGGTACTCCGTTTGCCTATTTTAGTTGGGGGACAAAACAAACCATTATGCACCCTAGGAACAAATAAAGACTTACAGTTTAAACAAACTCGAAATTGCTTTTTTTTAGTTATTGCTTCAGAAAGTTGATGGTAAGCTGCTCCTAATAGAGTTACAGAGCTATAGGAAGGTAAATATTCACCATCTTCTTCCCTAAAGTCTATTTGTGGTGATACAAGCCTTAAAGCTCTGTTAACAAACGTTATAGCTCCTCTCCTTAATTCATTTAATTCTTCAAGCTTTTTATCATCCTTTGTTTTTTCGTACTCATCTTCAAGTAAAGGGATTTCTTCATAAAAAATTTTAAGAATATATTTCAACCACGATGCAGTTTCAAAAAAATAATCGAAGGTTTCATAACAATTAACTAATACTTTTTCTTTTATCTCCATTTTTGAGGGATTAACAAATAAGGACGAGGAAGCAGTATTAAGCACTGCTTGTCCAAATAATCCATAGTGATTACAAAACGATAGGATAGATTTTTCGTCTGTTAAATTAATGTTTGCTAAATCTTCAAGTAAATTTTCTTGGGAAAAGGGATTAATCTCTTTACTGTTCACAAAATAATTTTCAAATTCTCCAACTGTAAGATTCATTATTTCCTCGTCTTTTATGGTTTTGAATTCAGAGGCAACTATTAGGAGGATTCCATCAAAGTCTAAAAATTGGTAAGGTGCTCGGACTGGTAGATTTGTATTAAACAATGAGGCTTCCTTTTCAGGAAGTTGAATTATTTTTTTTCTTAAATCCGCATCTTCAATAGTTATTGCAGGCTTAACTTTTTTCAAATTTATTACCACCTTTATAAAAAAAGAATGTAAGCACCTGAATAAGCAGCCAATTGGTTTGCGCCGCTTATTTTTGACTATACAATAAGGCTATAGCTTTAGCAATACCCAAAAAGGAGGAATTACAAGATGAATAATTTAGAACTTTACCGAAGGAAAAAGGGAATGTCGCAAACGCAATTAGGGCTGAAATTAGGCATACATCCAACTAATATCACAATGGTAGAGCGTGAACATCGGAAAGCTTGGCCAAGGTTACGGAAGCAAATTGCGGATGGTCTTGGGGTAGCTGAAGAATTGTTATTCGATGAGGAAGGGAACCTGAAAAAAGTAGAGGTCTGAGACGGGAAAATTTAAGATTGGATAAAGTCGCTTTTATAAGGCTGTGGTTTTAAATTAAAAATATTAGGTGGTGGACTCATATGAATTTCAAATTAGAGTTTCCCGAGGGCGTAGTTCTAATTGAACGGTCTGAATTAAAAGCATTGCTAGAGGAAATGTTGCTGGAGATACAGGGGAACCAAGAAGAGGAAGAGGTAATGACTATAAGAGAAGCAGCTGAGTATCTAAAGGTAAGCGTTCCAACAATACGGAATATGATTGCTAAAAAGGAAATTCCCTTTTTCCAAAGGGGGCAGGTTATCCGTTTAAATCGCCGGGATGTAAAGGAATGGCTGCGTAATAACTCAAACCAGTATAGCAGGTGAGGTTATATGCAGGGATGGATAAAATTACATCGTAAGGTTCAAAGTCATTGGCTTTATCAGGAGAAAAGAAAGTTTTCTAAGTATGAGGCATGGTTGGATTTATTGATGATGGTTAATCATGAAGACAATAAAGTCGTTCTTGGAAATGAAATATTTGAAGTAAAAAGAGGTCAACGGATTACTTCAATAAGAAGGTTGTGTGAAAAATGGAGCTGGTCAAATACAAAAGTTACACAGTTTTTAAACTTATTACAAAGTGATGGGATGATCGAATTAAAAAGCGACAGCAAAAAGACGCTTATAACCATTGCCAATTATGATGACTATCAAAGTAGGGAAGATGAAAAAGCGATACAAAACAGACAGGACAACGACGTTAATCAGATGGAATTGCACACAAACAAGAATGATAAAGAATTAAAGAACGATAAAGAAGTAAAAGATCCTTCTAGTCGAAAGTCAAAACCTTACGACGAGAAAAGCATACCGTATCAATTAGCATTAAGACTTCTAAATAACATTAGGAAAAATAATGAAGGATTTAAAAAACCCAATCTTCAAAAATGGTCAGATGACTTTCGTTTAATGATTGAAAGGGACAATCGATTACCAGAAGAAATAACCACCTTGATTGATTGGTGTCAGCAAGATTCCTTTTGGAAGGCAATTATACTTTCTCCATCAAAATTAAGAAAACAGTATGATCAATTGGTTCTGAAAATTCAATCCACTAGATATGTAAAAAGGAATGAACACCGGCAGCATATTTCATTAAATCGCCCTAGTCATTGGGAAGAGCCAAAACCAATTACAGAAGACGAATTTCAGAAAATGAAACAATGGGAGGATGAACTCCCATTTTAGGAGGGATAAACAATGCAAATTGCGAGTAGTTTTCTGCCTCAGGGTGAGAATAACATTTACAAAAAGACTGTTTTTAGACTTCTACCAGAATTAGTAGGGCAAGAGATAGAAGCGGATTTTCTTAATGAACTTGTATGCCCGCAGTGTGGACAAGAAGGTGGGTCCGCTTTGGTTTACCGCCCAAATGATAATGACAGCTGGAATACGGTGGAAACATTCAAATGTTCTAGATGTAGGGATAGGGAGTTGTTCAATTTTTATATAAAAAAAAGTTTTAAAGAGCAAAGTCAGCTCATATCTGAAAGGCTTACGAACGATTATTTTCTTCTCCCAGAAAAATTAAAGGGTTCAGGCTTTAAGGATTACCATGAAACTAATTCCGTTACTACTGTTGCAAAGCAAAAGGCAATTTCCTATGTGAAAACATTTTTAGCATCGGAACAAGATAGCTACAACATTTTAATCCAAGGCAATCCGGGAACAGGGAAAACGCACTTGTGTGTAGCAATTGCCAGAACGCTAAAAGAAAAAGGTTTTATAGTTGGATTTTTAACCATAGGACAATTACTTTCAAAAATTAAATCTACGTATAACAAGGCTTCAATGATAACAGAAGAAAAAATCTTTAAGGATTTAAAAAAGCTAGATTTTTTAATCTTGGATGACTTAGGGGCGGAAGCAACAGGAGGAAATGATGATTGGAGAAAGAGTTTGATTTTTGAAATAGTAGAGAGTCGGAGTGGTAAACCGACAATCTACACAAGTAATTTGACAGATCAAGACTTACCTATGGCCGTAGGAGAAAGAGTCTTTAGCCGCCTATATGATAATACAAAATTTATTGATTTATTTACAGATGATTATCGAAAAAGACTTCAGATTAAATAATCATTTTGGAGGACAGTTGAAATGAAGGACAATGAAACAAGGCAAAAGTTTATTGAATTAAGGGCAAAAGGAGTAAGTTTTAGTAAAATTGCCAAGGAACTTAAAGTCGCAAAATCAACACTTATTGCGTGGTCAAAGGAACATCTCATGGAAATAGAAAATCTGAAGGCAGTTGAGGTTGAATCGTTACAGGAACAATTTTATATGACCAAAAAGGCCCGAATCGAATTATTAGGGCGGCAAGTTGAGCGAATGAAGAAGGAACTTGAAAACAGGGATTTTTCGGATGTTCCATCGGACAAATTATTAGATGCATTAAATAAAACGCTGAACCAGTTAAAGAATGATGAAAGTGAAGTCACTTTCAGAGGGGAAGGGGATACATTAGAGGACTTGGTAAGTAATATGAATACAGTTACATGGAAACCATAACAAGTCCAAAATTAAACCAAAACAAAGGTAATTTCCTTCAGGAATAGAGGGTCGATAGTTTAAAAGGACAATTTAGCCTGCAATAAAAGGCAGTCTATTTACTTATTCAGGACGAAATCTGATGGCAGATTGGAAAGGAATAGTGAAATCTAAAATAAGTCACCTGGGGCAAGAATTTGCTACATCAGTCTTTAATTAGAACAGTAAAATCGTGTCCCAGGCATAAAATCCTTTTGTTCTTATGGTTGAGGATTCGGAAGGGTTGGAAAATAGTAAGGGGAGGTTATAGGAGCCAGTACAGCTCAAAGGCTTTGTTAGCTTCCTTTAAATCCTTTGAAACCCGCCTATGGCTTCCAGGCGGTTTTTATTTTGAATACAGCAAATTGTTTCCAATCTTAACATAAAAATTTACACCTTAACATAATTTATGTTATGATTTAAAAAAACATGTTAAGGAGGGAAGTTCCGTGAAAAAATACGTGGAGAGCACATTGCATGTTGAGATTCAACAAAAGGAATTCCAGTCTCCATTGCCTCTTTACTTAAAAGGGAAATACGGCCTAGAGAAATGGCAAATCAGAGGTCAGAGTGTGCTTGTTGCCTATCCGAAAGTTGATGTTGGTGTTGTAGCCCTTGAAAAACATCAAAGCAAGCTTGAGCATATGTTTGAAATGCCCGTTGTATTTGCTTTTGAAACAACAACACGATATAAAATCAAAAAAATGACAGAAAAGGGTATAGCCTTTATACTCAATGGGCGCCAAGTCTTTATGCCATTCTTTGGTATAGTTATGAACGAATCCAATGTGCGAGACTTACCTGAGATAGAAAAAGTGTCTATCCAAACGCAAAAATTCATCTTGCTCGCCATTTATCATCGCTGGACCATAGTGGATATGGTAGAGGCTTCCCAACAACTTGATGTGTCTAGAATGACCGCTTCACGCGTTTTTGATGAATTAGAAGGAATAGATCCGGATTTAATATCAAAAGAAGGAAAGTATCGACAATTTTATCGGGATATGGAACTCAAGAATTTTTGGAAGAGGGTACAGCCATTCTTATTTAACCCTGTTATACGTGAGTATCGCCTTGAGCAAGAATTAAATGACCCCGGCTTAAGGCTAAGTGGGATCTCCGCTCTTAGTCGATACACTATGATAAACGACAACAATTATCCAACATTCTCCCTTACGAGAGAAGGGGAGAAGTGGTTCCGTTTAAGAGAGTCCTTTCAAGTTCCGAAATGGGAGTCACCAGGGTGCATTGTCCAAATTGTAAAGTATCAATTAGATGAAAAGGACGTAATGGATCCGTTATCCGTCGTCCTTTCCTTATCAAAAAAAGAAAAAGCCGATCCTCGTATCGAAGAGGAAATCGAAAAACTAATACAAAGGGTGCTAGAATAATGAGAGGACTAGAAACATTTAAAGAATTTTTTAAGGAATTTAAGAATCATTACGTTTTAATTGGTGGTGCTGCTTGTGATGTTATTTTTTCTGAGGAAGAGGAATCTTCTTTTCGAGCGACTAAGGATCTTGACTTAGTGCTTATTGTTGAAGCCCTCACTCCAGAATTCGGAAAGCACTTTTGGTCGTTTATTGAAGCAGGGCAGTATGAACATAAAGCAATGAGTACAACAGGGGAACCTCAATTCTATCGCTTTGATAAACCCAAGGATGAAAAATTTCCTTATATGATTGAGCTTTTCGGCCGTAATAATTTTGAGTTGGCCAATGCTGACAGCCATCTTACACCTTTGCGGATTGATGATGAGGTTTCTAGTTTATCCGCCATTTTATTGGACGAAGACTATTATAATATGCTAATTGAAGGACGTAAGTCGGTGGGGGGGCTCATGATACTTTCTGAGCTTTATTTAATACCCTTCAAAGCCAAAGCGTGGCTCGATCTCACAGAAAGGAAGGGAAATGGCTTGTCTGTATCTAATAGGGATATTAAAAAGCATAAAAACGATGTAACGAGGCTAGCCTCTCTACTAGATGCTTCTAAACAATGTCGCCTACCTGCTGGAGTTCAAGAAGATATGAAACGTTTTATGGATGCCTATCGGGAAGAACCGGTTGACCCTGAAGTATTGGACATGCATATCACTTCAGATGAGATCATTGACGTTCTTGATAAGGTATACGGAACAGGACAGCCAGAATATATCAAGTAAGTAATAATTCTTATGATATAGCTTACATAAAAGGTTCCGTTTAATGAAATTCGGTGGTCATTATATCATTCTTACCTAGTTTCATGTTTTCCATTAAAGAGTTAATAAATCCACCCTTTTACCGTGTTACAACTTTTATGTGCTGGTGCTAATATTTAAAAATGCAGAGAGGATACATAGAATTATGAATAAGCAAAAACTTGCCACGAAGATATGGGAATCCGCTAATAAAATGCGTTCAAAAATTGAAGCCAACGAATATAAAGATTATATTTTAGGTTTCATTTTTTACAAGTACCTTTCAACATATGAAGTACAGAAACTGAAAGAACAAGGTTTTACCCAGGAAGACATTGAGGCTCTTGATGAAGAAGATGTAGAGATCGTAAAGTATGTTCGTGAGGAAGTTGGGTACTTCATTGCCTACAAGGACTTATTCTCGACTTGGCTCAAAATGGGCAAAGATTTTGATGTGTCTAATGTTACGGATGCCTTGTCAGCGTTTAACCGTTTGATTAATCCCTCTCATAAAAAGGTGTACGAGGGTATCTTTAATACATTGCAAACCGGTTTAAGTAAACTTGGTGAAAGTTCCGCATCCCGAACAAAAGCTATCAGCGATCTGATTCATCTTATTAAAGATGTTCCTATGGATGGCAGACAAGACTACGATATTATTGGCTTCATATATGAATATCTCATAAGCATGTTCGCTGCTAATGCTGGAAAGAAGGCAGGCGAGTTTTACACTCCGTATGAAGTATCTCTTCTTATGTCCGAAATTGTTGCAGACCATTTGAAGGACAGAACGGAAATCGAAATTTATGACCCGACGAGTGGTTCAGGCTCCCTTCTGATAAACATCGGTCGATCAGTTGCAAAGCATATTGATGACGAAAGAAACATCAAATACTATGCGCAGGAACTGAAGCAGAATACATACAACCTTACTCGGATGAATTTAGTTATGCGTGGGATCCTTCCGGCTAATATCATAACCCGCAACGGTGACACTCTGGAAGATGATTGGCCGTACTTTGATGAAACCAGCCCGGCTGAAACGTACAATCCACTTTATGTGGATGCTGTTGTTTCCAATCCACCGTACTCCCAGCATTGGGACCCTAGTAATAAGCAAACGGACCCGCGCTATGCACGTTTCGGCGTTGCCCCGAAAGCAAAAGCAGATTATGCTTTCTTGCTTCATGACTTATACCATATTAAGCCAAACGGCATCATGACGATAGTTCTTCCGCATGGTGTTTTATTCCGTGGTGGTGAAGAGGGCGAGATTCGCAAAAATTTAATAGAAGAAAATCACATTGATGCTATAATCGGACTCCCTGGGAATATTTTCTTTGGTACAAGCATTCCGACAATCATTATGGTTTTGAAGCAAAAGCGTGAGAACACGGATGTTTTGATTGTTGATGCATCAAAAGGTTTTATTAAAGTTGGCAAGAACAATAAGCTCAGAGCATCTGATATTAAAAAGATTGTTGACACCCTAGCAGTCAGAGACGATATTGATAAATTTTCAAGAAAAATCAGTCGCGAGGAAATCCGCCGAAATGAATACAACTTGAATATTCCGAGATATGTAGATTCCTCTGAAGGTGAAGAAAAGTGGGACCTTTATGCTTCTATGTTCGGCGGTATTCCTATGAGCGAGATTGTTAAACTTTGTGAGTATTGGAGTGCTTTTCCGGAATTAAAAGAGGCACTTTTTACAAAAGGTGTAGGTCCATATACTGAGTTGGCGGTCAGCAATGTTGAACAGACTATCGATGAGCATCCTGCCATAAAAGCTTTTATTTCTAATTTTAAGAGAGCTTTCGGAGACTTTGGCAGTTTCTTGCAAAGCGAGTTGATAACGAATATGGCGACCCTCAATATTTCCAAAGAAGAGGATATTTTGAGTGCTGACATTTTTGCCCGTCTTGATTCCATTCCTCTAATTAACAGATATGAAGCGTATCAATTGCTTCATGACGAGTGGGAAAAAACATCTGTTGACTTAGAAATAATACAAACAGAGGGCTTCAACGCTGTTAAAAAAGTTAATCCCAACATGGTTATCAAAAAGAAGGACGGAAAAGAGGAAGAGATACAAGAAGGTTGGATCGGTCATATTATTTCGTTTGAACTTGTACAACGGACGCTTCTTGTCGATGAATATGAAGCACTTAAGCAAATAGAAGGTCGCCTTGCTGAAATCTCCTCTGAATATGCTGAAATACTTGACTCACTTTCCGAAGAAGAAAAGGATTCAAGTGTGACAAACGAAACCAGCGATGCGTTTGTCGCAAAAGAAGTCGGTGAAAGACTTAAAGAGATCTATGCTGATGTGGACACCCAGGAAATAAAGGCTCTGAAAGCTTATTCTACACTTTCAAAGAAAGCCGACAAGCTTGCCTTTATCAGTGAACATGACGATGTAGTATGGTCCAATATGGAACCAAACAAAGACGGTACTTATGCTAAAAAAGCAGTAAACGCTTATTTAGCAGAGCTTCAATCTGCATTTGTCTTCCCGGAAGATTCGTTTGAAGCAAAAATTATAAGAGTAAGTAAGCTGATGGCCGAAGAAAAGGAAGCAAAAGCAAAGGCAAAAGCGGATGCCGCAGCATTGCATATTAAAACAAAAGAAACCATTGAGTCACTTTCCGACGAACAGGCGCTTGAACTGCTTGAGCAAAAATGGATTGTTCCGCTAACGGAGAGCATTGAGTTGCTTCCCAAATCGGTAATTCAAGTTCTGGTAGAAAAAATCAAGATCCTTTCTGAAAAATACTCTTTCACATACTCTGCGGTCGAATCGAAGATACAGGAAGCGGAGTCTACTCTCTCGGCGTTTATCGATGAACTGACTGGCAACGAGTATGATATAAAAGGTCTCAGCGAGTTACAGGCGCTGTTAAAGGGTGAATGATATGGCAGAAATAGATAAAAAACCAGAAATTCGCTTCACCGGATTTACGGATGCTTGGGAACAGCGTAAGTTGGGAGAGATTGCTGACCGTGTGCAAGGAAATGATGGCAGAATGGATCTGCCTACGCTCACAATTTCTGCTGCAAAAGGTTGGCTTGACCAACGTGTTAGGTTTTATGGAAACATTGCAGGTAATGAGCAGAAGAATTATACATTGCTTTCAAAAGGCGAACTCTCCTACAATCACGGTAATTCAAAACTTGCAAAATACGGAGCAGTATTTGAGTTAAAAAATTACGAAGAAGCCCTGGTTCCAAGGGTTTATCACAGTTTTAGAGTTAACGAAGATACTGTTGCAAGTTTTGTGGAATACTTATTTGCTACAAAATTGCCAGACAAGGAACTCGGTAAGCTTATATCATCTGGTGCTCGTATGGATGGTCTACTTAATATCAGCTATGATGAATTTATGGGTATTGCTGTTAATACTCCTGAAAAAGCTGAACAATTTAAGATTGGAGATTTCTTCCGCAAACTCGACCACCTTATCGCTCTTCATCAACTGAAGTATAACAAATTGGTAATCGTCAAAAAATCAATGCTCGAAAAAATGTTCCCGAAAGATGAAGCCAATGTTCCGGAAGTTCGTTTTGCCGGATTTACCGATGATTGGGAACAGCGTAAGTTGGGAGATGTTGCAGACCGTATTGTTAGAAAGAACACAAATCTCGAGTCAACATTACCACTAACCATTTCTGCACAATATGGATTGGTTGACCAAATAACCTATTTTAATAATCGTATTGCAAGTCGTGATGTAAGCAATTACTATCTCGTAAAAAATGGTGAATTTGCATACAACAAAAGTTATTCGGAGGGCTACCCTTTTGGTGCAGTAAAACGCTTAGATCTTTATGAGATGGGCGTTTTATCAACTCTTTACATTGTATTCGCACCTAAAATAGATGTCATAAATTCTGATTATCTAGTTTCATACTATGAAACAAATAATTGGCATAAGCAAGTGGCGGAAAGAGCTGCTGAGGGTGCAAGAAATCATGGATTACTTAATATTTCGGCAGATGCTTTTTTTGATACAGAATTAAAATTCCCAAAAAGTAAAACTGAGCAAGCCAAAATCGGTGTTTTTTTCAAGCAGCAGGATGACCTTATCACCCTACAGCAGCGAAAGTTAGAAAAGTTAAAGAATATTAAGAAATCCATGTTCGAAAAAATGTTTGTGTAGGAGGTTTGAAAGCGTAATGGTCTTTGACAAAGAATCTGATTTTGAAGAAGCCTTGGTTGAGGCACTTTCACATAAAGGCTGGGAATCTAAGATCCTGAAAAATACCTCTGAAGAAGATTTGCTAAAAAACTGGGCGGATATTCTCTTTGAAAATAACAGAGGTATCGACCGTTTGAATGATTATCCTCTGACAAGCGGTGAGATGCAACAGATAATGGAGCAGATTACCACGCTGCGGACACCTTTGAAACTAAACGGCTTCATTAACGGGAGAACTGTATCCATTATTCGTGATAATCCCAATGATACTCTGCACTTTGGGAAAGAGGTCAGTCTCAAGATATATGACCGCCGTGAGATCGCCGCTGGACAAAGCCGTTATCAAATCGTAAAACAGCCAAAATTTAAGAGCAAGTCCAAAATATTAAATGACCGTCGTGGTGATTTGATGCTCTTGATCAACGGTATGCCGGTTATTCACATCGAGTTGAAGCGCAGCGGCGTTTCGGTCAGCCAGGCATATAACCAGATAGAAAAATACTCCGATGAAGGGATCTTCACCGGAATATTTTCGCTTATTCAGATTTTTGTTGCTATGGAACCGGCAGAAACAGTTTATTTCGCCAATCCCGGAATGGACGGAAAGTTCAATAAAGATTTCTACTTTCACTGGGCAGATTTTAATAACGAGCCTATCAATGACTGGAAAGATATTGCGTCCTCACTGCTTTCCATTCCGATGGCACACCAGCTTATTGGCTTTTATACCGTCGCCGATGATTCCGATGGTGTACTAAAAGTCATGCGTAGCTATCAATACTATGCTGCAAACGCCATTTCTGACCGTGTTTCCAAAACCAACTGGGATGGTCGCGGCAGACTTGGCGGGTATGTTTGGCATACCACAGGCTCCGGCAAGACAATGACAAGCTTCAAGTCGGCGCAGCTTATTGCAAACTCAAAAGATGCCGATAAGGTTATCTTCCTAATGGACAGAATTGAACTCGGAACGCAATCCTTGAAAGAGTATCGCGGTTTTGCAGATGAAAATGAGTCTGTGCAGGCAACGGAAGATACCTTTACTTTAATTTCAAAACTTAAAAGCGACGACCCGGCAAATACGCTTATAGTGACCTCTATCCAGAAAATGAGCAATATCAAAGATGAAGAGGGCGGCTTAAATGCTCATGATATTGAGCTGATGAGTTCCAAGAGAATCGTCTTTATTGTCGATGAAGCGCATCGCTCTACATTCGGAGAAATGCTAACGGATATAAAGTACTCTTTCCCGTCTGCCGTTTTCTTTGGATTTACAGGAACGCCCATTCAAGATGAAAACCAAAAGAAAATGAACACCACTGCAACCATTTTCGGTGATGAGCTACACAGATACAGCATTGCCGATGGTATTCGTGATAAGAATGTCCTTGGATTTGACCCTTACAAAGTGTTGACCTACAGAGATAGGGATGTTCGTGAGGCTGTTGCTTTGTTGCAGGCAAAAGCGGTTTCCGTTGAAGAAGCTCTCGCTGATCCTATAAAGAAGGAAGTCTTTTATAAATACATGGATTCTTCTCAAGTAAAAATGGCGGGCTTTATCGGTGATGATGGAAAGAATGTCAAAGGAATAGAGGACTATTTGCCGACATCCCAATATCAAACTGAAGAACATGAAAACATGGTTGTTAAGGACATTACTGACAACTGGCTGACATTAAGTCATAATAGCAAGTTCCACGCAATTTTTGCTACAAGCAGCATACCAGAGGCAATCATTTATTATCGGATGATAAAAAAAGTCATGCCAACATTAAAGGTTACTTGCCTGTTTGACCCAAGCATCGACAATAACGGCGGAGTAGCTTTTAAAGAGGACGGTCTAGTTGAAATAATCGAGGATTACAACGCTAGATATGAGCAGAAATTTAGTCTAAAGAACTTCGATAAGCTAAAAAAAGACATCGCTGCACGTCTTGCTCATAAAGATCCATATAAGTCGATAGAAAGAACGCCGGAAAAGCAACTCGATCTTCTGATTGTAGTCGACCAGATGCTTACAGGATTCGATTCAAAGTGGATTAACACGCTTTATATGGATAAGAGGCTTCGGTATGAAAATATCATCCAAGCATTCTCCCGTACAAATCGTCTGTTCGGCCCGGAAAAGCCTTTTGGAACCATACGATACTACAGGTATCCGCATACAATGGAGCAAAACATCGAAAAAGCTGTTAAGCTCTATTCTGGTGATAAGCCTATTGGATTATTTGTAGAAAAGCTTGAGTACAATCTAAACAAGCTGAATGCAATTTTTTATGACATCAGCGAGCTGTTCACCCGTTCCGGGATTCCGAACTTTGAAAAGCTTCCGGATGACAGTTCGGAGCGTGGGAAATTTGCATCACTCTTCAAATCATTCAACGACTATCTGGAAGCTGCAAAAATCCAAGGCTTTTCATGGAATCAGTCAATGTATGAATTCAACCATGGCCGTGGAAAGCCAAAGACTAAAGTTGAAATGAAACTAGATGAAAACACCTATTTGGTTTTGGCACTCCGTTATAAAGAGCTGTTCGGCGGCAACGGCGGAGGTGGCGGCGACGATGTTCCTTTCGAGATTGATGGTTACCTTACGGAGATTGATACCGGAAAAATTGACTCGGACTATATGAACTCGCGCTTTGAAAAATTTCTGAAAATCCTTACACATGGTGATGTAGATCTAGCTGAAATGCGGAAGACGCTTGATGATTTGCATAAGTCATTCGCTATATTGACGCAGGAAGAACAAAAGTATGCAAACATCTTCCTTCACGACGTAGAAAGTGGAAATGCCAGGTTGGAAAGTGGTAAAACCTTCAGGGATTATATCACTGAATATCAATTTAGGGCAAAGAATGACCAGATCCAAAGTATTTCTCGATTCTTGGGGGTGGATGAAAAGCAACTCCGCAATCTTATGGCTGCAAATGTAACTGAAGCGAACATCAATCAGTTCGGTCGCTTCGATTATTTGAAGGCTAGCGTAGACAAAGCCAAGGCAAAGGAGTATTTCGAAAAACTGGAAAATGCAAAAATACCACTATTTAAGATCAACATAAGAGTACATAATTTGCTTAAGGAGTTCATTCTTAAAGATGGATTCGATATTGAAGAGCTGTAAGAATACTAGGGCGGCATAATGTAATAAAGCAATATAAATAAACCAAATGGAGAGGGTCTTTCATCCGTTTGATGAACTGTTGTTCGGTCCCTATCCGTCGCTGGCGCAGGAATTCTGAACCCAGCTCGCATGAATATTAAGGTTAAACTCTTTAGTGAGATAATAGAGAAGCAAATATTTGTTTATTAAAAAGGTGCGATTTCCTCTTATGGAGTCGCATTTTTAATTAATTTTCACCATCCGCAAAACATATTTCCCTATTTTTGGTTTTATTAGTATATAATTCTTGTTGAAAGGGTGGGGGTTATGGCTAAGAAAAAAATTTATGCAGTCCGTAACGGCAGAAAAGTTGGTATTTTTGAAACCTGGGATGAATGTAAAAGTGCAGTAGATGGTTATAAAGGTGCAATATATAAAGGCTTTCAATCTCGTGAAGAGGCTGAAGCATATTTAAAACTAGAAGAGAATATTCCTTTAAATAGCAATAATAAAGATGAAAGTGTTGTTATTACGCCTACAGAAAAAGGCGCAAATACACTTACCGCATATGTTGATGGCAGCTATAGCGATGAGATGAAACGGTATTCATACGGTCTTTTATTGATATTACCTGATGGTCAAACCATTGAGGACTATGGATATGGTGATGATAAAAACGCTTTACCTTCAAGGAATGTTGCTGGGGAATTGATGGGAACCATGAAGGCGGTAAAAAAAGCCGCAGAAATGGGATACAACAAAATATTAATTTTTCATGATTATGAAGGAATTGCAAAATGGTATCAAGGTGAATGGAAAGTTAAGTCATACGTCGCAACTACATATATGGATTTTATGTCGAAATATAGTGATATTAAAATCAATTTCCAATGGGTTAAAGGTCATTCTGGAAATAAAAATAACGAAATAGTAGACAAGCTTGCAAAGCAAGCTTTGGCCATTGGAGAAAAACCTAAGGTGGGCTCCGATTATATTGTAGTTGAACGGTTAAAAATAAGCGATATAGAAGTGATTATTGATTTGTTAAGTGATGATTTTGACGGTTTGTTGGTAAAAAGGTCAGAAGATGATGTAAAAATTACCTGGCAATTTCTATTTGAAAAAGAGAGAATTGTAGTAGTATACTACAAGGATAAAAGAAAGTTAATGATCCAGGGTAGAAAAGAAAGGCTATTCACTGTTTTTTCTGCCTATATATTTGAATTAGTGGATAGCAATCAAATATTTGAAGTTTTTAATCCATTTTATAATGTTAAGGTTGATAAGGAATTTGTTGAAAACGAGTTTGTTACTTATTTGCCTAACAAAAATATTGAATTCTCGCCAAAACTCAATAATTCAATCAAGCAAGCAATTTTTAACCTTCAACTCGAGGGTGATATGTACGATTACACATTCTTATCATTTCCTGCCTTGAGGACTCTTGAGGGGTTTTTAAAATTAATTTTGCAAAAACACAATATCATTGTCGATAAGTCTTTTGATTGCTTTATCCCAAAAGATAAAGATAAAGGAACATATAAGCTGGATGAAAAATATCATGGGAATATAGGGTCACCGAAGAAGATAAGGTACTTAAATTCTGTTTATGATTATCATAGCAGGCATAGACATACTCTGTTCCATTGGGATTATTATGAAAAGGGACAGAAAGACACGACAAGGGTTTTGGATCGAAATCATTGGCGAGCTATGATAACAGACACTTTACAATTAATGGATGAATACTTTACTGTTAAGTAGGGAATAATATGTCTAGAAGGAAGGAGGGATTGTGATGAGTAAATTTAATGTAATACAGCTTGATAAGAATGAATACGATGCTTGCATTATAATTCAAACTTACGAATCCCTCCATGAACTAAAACCGGAATTAACCCATCTTGGTAATGTTCATGGTAAAGTTCTCCTGGATACTTTGTTTCACTCAGGTAACGTAAATGATCGTTTCATTGAATTAGATAGCCAAAATGGAAATTTGGATTGGTCTTCGGCACGAACAGCATTTATAGATAAACAAGATGAAATTAGAACTATTATTGCAAAGACTCTGGAAAAAACTCCAGAAATATTAAATAATTCGATTTTAACCAGCATCCAAAAGAAATTACTTAGTAGAGGTATTGGTATTTAAAAAAATGCCCTCCCACAGCGGGAGGGTTATTTATTTTATTCTACCCATGTTATAAAAATTTGAGACTTTCCAACATTTTTTTTTGTGAAACAACGGTGATCGTTTCGAGGAGCAAAAAACGAGCAATTGAAATAATGAACTTTAGCGAATATCTTTTGACCACCATCTGACCACGAATCATATAGAATGTAATTTTTCCGTTTTTGGAGTTTACAAGGAAAAGTCCGTAAAAGCACGCTTTTCTTTTACTCCTTATAAACAGCTTTCTTCATATTTAATATATGCATTAAAGAACGTAAAAAATACGGTCTTAAAGGTGCTCGTCGTGCGCCTCAGTTCTCAAAACGTTAATTTTGGCGTTTCAAAGGCTCTTTTCACTTTTGTGGAAAGGGTCTTTTTTTATACAAGAAAAATGCTGCTAGCCGTAAAGTCCCTAGGTAAAAACGACTAAAATGTTAACGTTTTCACCTTTTTGTTGTATTTTTAAATTTAGGATGCTAGTATACAAATAAACGCTTAAAGTTTAGCTTATAAAAAAGCATACAAAGGTTAACTATCTTCTTTTTCCAGTATTGAATGAGTGAAGGTACAATGCTATGATGGGGATAGAATTTTGTTCAAGTGAATGGGAAATAGGGAGTGTACCATAATGGTAACAGTATCGCCAAGGCTGCCTCGTGAAAATAATAAAGATTACTCTTATAGAGTCATAAAAGATTCGATTATGTCTTTAGAACTAGAACCAGGTAAAGCTATTAGTGAAATTGAATTAGCAGAAGCATTGCAGCTTTCTCGAACGCCAATTAGAGAGGTACTGGCAAAATTACGGGAAGAGCATTTAGTAGAAGTAATACCACAAGTAGGAACTTATATATCCAAAATTAAGCCACAATTAATTAAAGAAGCTTCATTTATGCGTTACACACTTGAAAAAGAGGTATTAAAGCTATCGTGTGAAACGTTTCCGAAGGCTAATTTATATGAGTTAAAGAGGAACATGGCTCTTCAGGAAGAATTAATTGGGAAAAAAGGAATGGAACGGCAATTCCATAAACTGGATAAAGAGTTTCATCATATCATCTTTCAAGGGAATAGGAAGGAAAATGTTTGGGAGGCAATAAATAGAATAAGCACCCATTATAACCGGATCAGACTGCTTTCAGAGATGCAGCATAGTTTTGATGAAGCCATTGGTCAACATAAGAGAATTATCCAAATTCTTGAAGAAAAAGATTGTGACCTAGTTGAAGATATCGTAAGAGCTCATATTATGGAACCAATTAAACTCTGGGAGGATTTATTTAAAGAAGACAGTCCTTATTTAACCTTTTTTGAACTCCCTGAAAAGATACCAGTATTCCTGTAGTTATAGGAATACTTTTTTTTGCCTAAAAATAGGAAGCTGAAAGAGAAAAATGCAAGGGATTTCTTGAAATTTGCCTCTTCTTTTTTGGGAATTTGAACAAATTGTTACCGTTTACATATTTTCTATTGCACAAAATAATTTCGCATGCTAGTATACTAGTATAAATAAAAAAGGAGGGACGAGTGCTTAAAGCCAAACAATTAAAACAGCTAAGGTCCTTGGAGTAAAGCAATTGCTATTTTTAAATTTTAAGTTAACCATCATTATTTGTAAGGTAGAAATGAACCATGGACAAGAGCTTAAATTAATTGGTAATAAGTTGATCAACCATCTTAGATTTCTCGTCTTAGTTTTTGCAATAATGGATAAATTGTAATCGCTTTATTATTTTGAGCAACTAAAAACACTATAGGAGGAACAGCACATGCGTCCTTTCGGTTTTAAAGACAAACTTGGTTATTTATTCGGTGATTTTGGAAACGATTTCTTCTTTATTCTAGTAGCCTCTTTTTTAATGGTATTTTATACAGATGTCTTCCATCTTAATCCGGCTACGGTCGGCGGGCTCTTTTTAGCAGCAAGGTTATGGGATGCGGTTGCAGATATTACTTGGGGCCGTTTTATTGATACTAGAAAAGCAGGTAAAAGTGGTAAGTTCAGACCTTGGATTTTTAGAATGTCAATCCCGCTTGTTATTTCCGGTGTGTTAATGTTTGTTCACATTCCTGGTATGTCAAATGGATTCTATTTAGCTTATGCCTATGTAACATATATTTTATGGGGAACATTATATAGCACAGTTAATATCCCTTATGGTTCTATGGCTTCTGTTATCTCAAGTGATCCTGTTGATCGTACTTCGCTATCAAGCTGGAGAACCTTGGGTGCGAATTTAGCAGGTTTAATTATCAATGTTGTTGGACCAATGATTTTGTTTGTAAATAATAAAGCGGATGCAAATCACTTTTTACTAGGTGCCATCATTTTCGGTGCACTAGCAATTGCTTGTTATATGGCTTGTTATAAATTATCAGTTGAACGTATTACAATGGATGAAACTGCGAAGCCAAAAGTTAATTTTGCAAAAACTGTAAAAGGGTTAGGACAAAATAAACCACTAATTGTGTTTCTTATCGCTTCTTTAACTTTCATGGTTGTCTTCATGTTAATTGGCACAGTAAACGTTTATCTTTTTAAAGATTATTTCGGTAATGCCAAAGCATTAAGTATGGTTGGTCTTCTTCAATCGGTTGCTGTTTTTATTGGAATGCCAATGGTTAAACCATTAGTAGCTAAATTTGGCAAAAAGGAATTAGCTTCAGCCGGTCTCGTGATTGCGGCGGTTGTCTATGGAGTCTTATATCTAATGCCAAATTTAAACTCAACGCAATTCATTTCCATTCTTTTTGTTGCAATGTTCGGTTATGGACTGTTTAACCTAGTTATTTGGGCATTCGTTACAGATGTAATTGATTACCATGAATATTTAACAGGTTTACGTGAAGACGGCACTGTGTATTCAATCTATTCGTTTGCTCGTAAAGTAGGACAAGCTGTTGCTGGTGGTATTGGCGGTATAGCGATCGGCGCTGTCGGTTATAATCCAAATCTTCAAGCACAAACACAAGGCACGCTTCAGGGAATTCATACTCTCGGTACTTTAGTCCCTGCCATCACTCTAGCAGTCGTATTCTTACTAATTGTATTCCTTTATCCGTTGAATAAAAAACGCACGACTCAACTTGCCAGTGATTTAGCAACAAAAAGAAAAGCTGCATAAATAAGAAAATAGTAATGAAGGCCAGTATCCTATGAAAATAGAATGCTGGCTTTTTTTGATTTCCATTTTTAAGGCTGCGGCTTTACACGCACTTCCTCTAAAATTAAAACAAATTATGAACAAAATCATTTATACTTGAAAACGCTTTAAAGGTATGCTAGTATACAAGTATACTAAAAAGAGGTGATAGAGTTAAGTGGTACTGAATATCAACCAAGTCTGTATAATAATGACTTAACTAGTACCATAGTAAAAAATTTACCCTACTTGCTATTAAAATATTTAAGTTTATCTTTTCATTAATTAAGCCAATATATAAAATGTCTATGTCTAATTAATTACATCATTTATTTCTATTTACAAAATGAAACCGCTTTATGTGTCTTGGTTTAAGGCACGATCACATCATGAATTTCGGAGGTTTTAACAATGCGTCCTTTTGGTATGAAAGATAAAATCGGCTATTTATTTGGTGATTTTGGAAACGATTTCTTCTTTTTTCTTGTAAGTTCTTTCTTAATGGTTTACTATACTGACGTTTTTGGGATTAGTCCTGTGTTTGTCGGTTCACTCTTTTTAATTGCACGGTTATGGGATGCCTTTGCAGATGTAACCTGGGGTCGGTTTATTGACACAAGAAAAACGGGTAAAAACGGTAAGTTCAAACCGTGGATTTTTCGGATGTCATTTCCACTTGTTATTTCCGGAGCGTTAATGTTCCTGCACATTCCAGGAATGTCAACGGGATTCTATGAAGCATATGCCTTTGTTACCTATATTCTTTGGGGAACTTTATATAGTACAGTTAATATTCCTTATGGCTCAATGGCTTCTGTTATTACAGAAGACCCTGTTCAACGGACAAGCTTATCTACCTTTAGAACAATGGGCTCCATGGCAGCACAATTAATCGTTGGTGCTGTTGGACCACTTATTGTATTTGTCGACAATAAGGCCGATGCCAATCGCTTTTTAATGGCCGGAGTTCTTTTCGCAATTCTGTCAATTGCCTGCTATATGGCGTGTGTGAAGTTATCAACTGAACGAATTGTAGTAGCTGAAACGCAAGGGAAAAAGGCTAATTTCGGTACTACGATTAAAGGTCTTATGAAAAATAAACCATTAATTTGGATCTTAATTGCTTCATTGCTCTTCATGATCAACATGATGTTAGTTGGAACTGTCAATGTATATTTATTTAAAGATTATTTCGGCAATGCAAAAATATTAAGCTTTGTTGGTATTGTTCAATCGGTTTCAGCCTTCATTGCAATTCCATTTGCTAACCCATTAGTGCGTAAGTACGGGAAAAAGGAAATTGCCTCTGTAGGGATGGCCCTTGCTGCCATCGTTTATCTCTTACTGTTTTTCCTACCAAACATTAGTGCAACCGTATTTGTAGCGATCACAGCGCTCGGCATGTTTGGATTTGCTTTCTTTAATATCGTTGTGTGGGCATTTGTAACAGATGTTATTGATTATCATGAATTTTTAACCGGTTTACGGGAAGATGGAACAGTATACTCGATCTATTCCTTTGCCCGGAAGGTTGGCCAAGCGATTGCAGGTGGACTTGGCGGTGCGGTAATCGGTGCCGTTGGTTACAGCGCAGCTCGTCCTGTTCAGCCACAACATGTATTGGATGGAATTCATACTTTGGCAACTTTAGTTCCGGCCGCTGTGTATGCTGTCATCTTCTTAATCTTGGTATTCTTATATCCATTAACGAAAAAGCGCACAAATCAACTAGCGGTTGATTTAACAGAGAAACGTAAAGCAGCAGGAGCTTCGCATAAGTAAGCTTCATTAAACGGTCTATTAAACAATCAGCAAGCGGTATTTCATCCTAAAGATAAAAATGCCGCTTGTTTTTTGTCAAATTCTGTGTCAAATATATTAAATTTTAAAAAACTAATCATCTTTAATAGAAAAAATCAGATAAGTATGCTAGTATACAAGTGTGAAAAGTAGAAAGTGAATTTTACAATTTTATTTTACTGTTAAAATCAATGTTACATCTGTTTTTAGTATATTTTTTCTACATTGATTAACCCTAATCAGTAATTGGAATTGTTAAAAGTGATCCATTATTTATGGATATAGTTTTACCGTAAGTGTATTATAGTTGTTACTACTAAAATGACGGGTGATAATATGTTGCAAAAATTTGAAACACTTAACGAAATGCATAAAGGATATTTAGTTGCAGTTATTCGCGGAAAGAACAAAGAAGATGCAGTTGAGATCTCTAAACAAGCCTTTAAAGGTGGAATTCGTTCCCTTGAGGTCACTTTCTCAACACCTGGTGCAGAGGATGCGATTGCTGAACTTTCTCAATTAGGGGAAAGTGGTATGATTGTTGGCGCAGGAACTGTTTTAGATGCTGAGACAGCAAGAATTGCCATTATGAAAGGTGCGCGTTATGTAGTTAGTCCGCATTTTGATGGTGCGATTGCGACCATGTGTAACCGCTATGCTACTCCATATCTGCCTGGCTGTGGTTCTGTGACAGAAATTATGGAGGCTCTTTCTTTCGGAGTCGATGTAGTTAAATTGTTCCCAGGAAGTTTGATGGGACCAGGATTTATTAAAGATGTTAAAGGGCCAATTCCACATGTTGAATTAATGCCTTCTGGTGGAGTAAGTTTGGATAATATTGATAAGTGGATGAAAAATGGTGCTTTTGCAGTTGGAATTGGCAGTGCATTAACAAAAGGTGTCACAAACGGTGATTATAGTTCAGTCGAAAAAGTTGCCCGCGAGTTCATGGATAAGTTGGCTTCTATTAAGGCGGAATAATCATGAAAAAAGTAGTAACCCTTGGGGAAATTATGCTTCGATTATCAGCACCAAACTATCAAAAAATTGTTCAAGCAAATTCTTTTGATGCGGTATATGGCGGCGGGGAAGCGAATGTTGCTGTCTCCTTAGCAAAATTTGGACTATCCAGTTCCTTCGTGACCAAGTTGCCCGATAATGCGATTGGCACGAGTGCTGAGCAGCAATTAAATCGATTTGGCGTCATGACCAACCATGTTCTGCGTGGAGGAGACCGGCTGGGGATATACTTTTTAGAAAAGGGTTTTTCGATCCGGCCATCAAAGGTCTACTATGACCGGAAGTACTCTTCGTTTGCCATGTCAAAAGCAGAAGAATATGATTTTGATGCTATTTTTGCAGATGCTGATTGGTTTCATATAAGCGGGATCACACCTGCTTTAAATGAAGAGTTATTTACCTTAACGAAGCAGGCGTTAATCGCTGCAAAGGCAAAAGGATTAACGACCAGCTGTGATCTTAATTACAGAAGTGCATTATGGACTTTTGAAAAGGCACGCGAAAAAATGACAGAATTAATCCAATATGTAGATGTATGTATTGGAATAGAACCATTAACATTACTGGATGAAGCAGGACAGGACATTAAAGATAAACTGCCAAAAAATCCTAGCATAGACGATTATGCAGAAGTCATGACACAACTACATAAACAATTTGGATTCAAATATGTGGTCATGACAAAAAGAGAACATGTGTCTGTGAATTGTAATCGATTGCAGGCTTATCTGTTTGATGGTTCAAAAATTTATCAATCTACTGAAGTTGAAGTGGATATTATTGATCGAGTGGGTACAGGTGATGCCTTCTCTGCGGGAATCATTTATTCATTAATTAATGATTATAAACCACAAGAGGCAGTTGAATTTGCTACAGGATGTTTCGCCCTTAAGCATACAATTGAGGGAGATGCGAATTTGATACCTATCTCTGATGTCGAAAAATATATGAGCCGCTCATTTTCCATCAATCGCTAATCAGGGTAACGACTGACTAAAAAAGAGGGAGGGTGTTTGATATGGGATCATTTATTCATGATGATTTTATGCTAAAAAATAAAACAGCTGTAGATTTGTACCATACCTATGCTGAAAAAATGCCGATTTATGATTATCATTGTCATTTATCACCACAGGAAATTGCTGAAAACCGAAAGTTTAACAATATCACAGAACTATGGCTGGCTGGCGACCATTATAAATGGCGTGGTATGAGAGCTAACGGGATTGATGAACGCTATATTACGGGGGACGACAGTGACAAAGAAAAATTTGCTGCTTGGGCAAAAACGGTACCTAATACAGTTGGGAATCCACTCTATCATTGGACCCATTTAGAACTAAAGAAATACTTTGGAATTGAAGAATTATTGAGTGAAGATAACTGGGAACGTATATGGGACCAGTGCAATGCGTTATTACAACAAGATGATTATTCAGTCCAGGGTTTGATTCAACGCTCCAATGTAAAGGTAATTTGTACAACTGACGATCCAACAGATGATTTGTATTATCATGATCAAATCAAACAAAGTGATTTTCCAGTTGTCGTGCTTCCAACATTCCGTCCTGACAAAGGAATCGAGATTAATAAAGAACCCTTTGTTGGATTTGTTCAGCAACTTGAAAAGGTTACAAACAAACAAATATCTTCATTTGAAGATTATTTGAATGCTCTTGAAGAAAGGGTTGAATACTTCCATCAAAAAGGCGGCAGGATTTCGGATCACGGTTTAGGTGATATTCCATTTGCAACCGCAGAACCTGGTGAAGTAGAGGCTATTTTTCAAGCAGGACGCAGTGGTAATGGTGTAAGCCTAGAGGATGAAAAGAAATTCAAAACGGCTGTTCTTCTCTTTTTGGGTAAATGCTATAAAAAGAGAGATTGGGCGATGCAAATTCATTTCGGTGCCATCCGGAATAATAATGCGAGGATGTTCAAAAAGCTAGGACCGGATATTGGGTTTGATTCAATTAATGATCAAGGTGAAGTAGCAGCACCATTAAATGCACTCTTAAATGCATTAGATGAAGATGGTTCATTACCAAAAACGATTCTTTATAACTTGAATCCCGTATACAATGATTTGGTTGGAAGTACGTTAGCTAATTTCCAAACAGAGCCAGGGATTGCTGGTAAAATCCAACTGGGTTCTGGCTGGTGGTTTAACGACACTAAGCAAGGAATGCTTCGCCAGATGAATGCATTAGCCGACCAAGGCTTGTTGATGCATTTTGTCGGCATGCTGACAGATTCACGCAGTTTCATTTCTTACAGCCGTCATGAATACTTCCGCCGGATTTTATGTAATCTTGTCGGTGAATGGGTTGAAGATGGTGAAATTCCGAATGATCAAGCATTGTTGCAAAAACTAATTGAGAATATTTGTTATAACAATGCAAAAAACTATTTTAGCATAGAGGTTAACTAATAAGGAGGCGTATTATTTATGGAAATGAGTTTCCGTTGGTATGGGAAAACAGATAGTATTTCACTAGAAAACATCCGTCAAATTCCCGGCATGAAAGGTATCGTAACAGCAATCTATGATATCCCTGTTGGAGAGGCTTGGCCATTAGAAAAGATTCAAGAATTAAAAAATACAGTTGAAGAAGCAGGCTTACACATTTCGGTTATTGAAAGTGTTCCTGTTCACGAAGATATTAAAATTGGTCTTCCAACTCGTGACAAATACATTGAAAACTATAAAGAAACTTTACGTAATCTAGGTAAAGCTGGCATTCCAGTTGTATGTTACAACTTCATGCCAATCTTTGACTGGACACGTACTGATTTAGATTACCGTCTTCCAGATGGTTCAACAGCCCTTATTTTTGAAGAAGAAGTTGCGAAGAAAATGGATCCGCTAACTGGTGAATTATCACTTCCAGGATGGGATAGCAGCTACAAAAAAGAGGACTTACAAGTTCTATTTGATCATTATAAAAATGTCGATCATGAAACACTTTGGGCGAACTTAGAGTATTTCATTAAAGAAATTATACCTGTTGCTGAAGAAGCTGGCGTTAAAATGGCGATTCACCCAGATGATCCACCAACCGATATCTTTGGATTGCCACGGATTATCACAAACAAAGAAAACCTTGAAAGATTTGTTAACTTATACGACAGCCCATATAATGGCTTAACAATGTGCAGTGGTTCGCTTGGTTGTGATCCAAAAAATGATTTTCCTGAAATGCTTCGTTATTTTGGACAAAAAGGCCGCGTAAACTTTGTACATGCTCGTAACGTAAAACATACAGGCGGTATGTCATTTGAAGAATCTGCTCATGTATCAGAATACGGTTCCATCGATATGTACGAAGTCATCCGCGCGATGAAGGACTTTGATTACACCGGTCCAATTCGCCCAGACCACGGAAGAATGATTTGGGGCGAAACAGGTAAACCAGGCTATGGTTTATATGACCGTGCGCTAGGTGCTACCTATCTAATTGGATTATGGGAAGCAGAAGTAAAAAATAGAAAGTAAATAGAAAAGCGAAAGCGCCCGTTTAGCGAAGTACACTAGCCGCTGGGCGCTGGAGCTAGACAATTTTTTAAGTCAAAAATTATAAACTTTCTTATTCTAAAATAAACCTTCAGGAGGAAATTATCATGACAGTTCCATTTAAAGTGGATTTAACAGATAAAGTTGCCGTTGTTACCGGCGGTGGCGGTGTATTAGGTTCTTATTTTGCTAAAGCATTAGCTGAATGCGGTGCAAAAGTAGCGATTCTTGATCTTCACCAAGAACCAGCAGATAAAGTAGCAAATGAAATCAATGAAGCTGGCGGAAAAGCTATCGGTGTGGCAGCTAACGTTTTAGATAGAGAAGCACTTGAAAAAGCGAGAGAAATCGTTGAAAAAGAGCTAGGAACATGTGATATCCTTCTAAACGGTGCAGGTGGAAATAATCCACGTGGAACCACTGATGATGAATTCTTTAATGCAGAAGAAGTTAAAAAGAATCCAGAAATGAAAACATTCTTTGAACTTGATCCTAAAGGTGTAGGTTTCGTATTTGACTTAAACTTCTTAGGCACATTACTTCCTTCTCAAGTATTTGCAAAAGCAATGACTGAGAAAAAAGGAAGCTGTATCATCAACGTATCATCTATGAACGCTTATACACCATTAACAAAAATACCTGCATACAGTGGAGCAAAAGCAGCTATTAGTAACTTCACACAATGGTGTGCTACTTATTTTGCAAAAGCTGGTATTCGTGTAAATGCGATTGCACCAGGATTCTTAGTAACAAAACAAAATGAAAAATTATTATTTAATGAGGATGGAACACCTACAGCAAGAACAGGTAAAATCCTTGGCAGCACACCAATGGAAAGATTTGGTGAGCCAGAAGAATTGATTGGCGGAGTTCTTTTCTTAGCTAGCGAACAAGCAGCAAGCTTTGTAACTGGCGTTGTCCTTCCAATCGATGGCGGCTTCTCATCTTACACTGGAGTTTAATTCTTTTGAATAGCTAACAGGAGCTCAAGGTTGCTAGTCCCAAGTATGGATTAGCAGCCTTCCTTCATTTACAAAACATGGATAATTAATAGTTTTTTTTCGAAAGATAATAGTGTGTAAAAAATACATAAGCCAAACAACCGAGGTGTAAAGAGAATGAAAGATAAGATTCAAGATTTTCAAAAGACAAAAGACTTTCTCGTATGCGTGGACTCTGACGGCTGTGCGATGGATACGATGGAAGTAAAACATAGAAAAGCATTTGGCCCGGAGGCAGTAAATACTTGGGGTCTTCAGCATATTCAAGATCATTTCCTTGAAGTGTGGAACAATATTAACCTTTATACGCAGACAAGAGGAATCAATCGTTTTAAAGGAGTTATCCAAACATTCGCCGCTCTTCAAGCTGAAGGGATTGATATGCCTGATATTTCTTCCTTTAAAAACTGGACGGAAACCACTTCGGAATTATCCAATCCTTCTCTTCAGAGAGAAATTGAAAAGACCAATGATGAGCAATTAAAGAAGGCATTAGAATGGAGCAATGCCGTAAATAAGTCAATCGAAGAAATGGCTGGGGACGACAGACCATTTGAAGGGGCAAAAGAAGGCTTGCAGGCTGCCAATAATGTCGCTAATGTGGCGATTGTTTCCTCTGCGAATGGTGCGGCTGTTTTGGACGAATGGACAAGACATGAACTTAATGTTCATGTAGATGTGATGCTTGGCCAAGAAGCCGGTACAAAAGCTTATTGTATTGAGCAACTAAAGACATTCGGTTTTGATCAGACCCATGTATTAATGGTGGGCGATGCACCTGGAGATTTAGATGCGGCTCAAAAGAATGGGGTTCTTTATTATCCAATCTTAGTTGGTAAAGAAAAATTCTCTTGGGACCGTTTCAGAAATGAAGCTTTAGGAAAGTTCATCGATGGAAGCTTTGCAGGTGATTACCAACAAAAGTTAATCGATGAATTTAATGATAACTTAAAATAAGCTTTTGGAGGGTCCGAAATGATGCAAAAAATTGCTGGAATGAATATTTCAATGCCTAAAGTAGATTTAAAAGCAAAACCTTATAACTTATCTGATGCAGATATCAAATGGGTAAAGGATACCATTTCAGGCATGTCTGTTGAGGAAAAAATTGGGCAATTATTTATTAACTTATTCTTCTTTGGCGGAGATCAATTTAGCGGCAATAAACTTACAAATGCTGAAATCATGAGTAAATATCATATTGGCGGTGCTCGTTACCAGGGCGGCACTTCCGAGCAAGTACAAGATTTAATTAATGATTTACAATCAAATTCAAAAGTTCCTTTATTGGTGGCAGCAAACTGTGATTCTGGAGGAAACGGTGCCATGAATGATGGTACCTATGTGGCTAAAGCTGCGATGTGTGAAGCATCCGGTGATGAACAAGTATCATTCGATGCTGGTTATGTAAGCGGTCGTGAGGAGCAGGCGATTGGCGTAAACTGGAATTTTGATCCATGTGTTGATATCCTTAAAAACTGGAGAAATACCATTGTCAATACTCGTGCTTACGGAACGAACGCAGAAACGGTTATTAAGCATACAAACGCTTATATTAAAGGATTAACAGAAAGTAATATTGGTGTATGTATTAAACACTGGCCTGGTGATGGTACAGAAGAACGCGACCAGCACTTAGTATTAGGTGTTAATGAATTATCTGTGGATGAATGGGAAGAATCATTCGGTAAAGTATACCGTAATCACATTGAAAATGGTGTGCATTCCATCATGGCAGGTCATATTGCATTGCCTGAATATCAAAAAGCGTTAGTTCCTGGTTTAGAAGACAAAGATGTCTTACCAGCAACATTAGCTCCAGAATTAATTAATGGACTTTTAAAAGGAAAATTTGGCTTCAACGGTTTAGTGTTAACAGATGCTACTCATATGTTAGGGATGACTGCTGCTATGCGCCGTGAAGATTATGTGCCATTAGCCATCGCTGCAGGATGTGACATGTTCTTATTCTTTAACAATATTGATGAAGATTTCAACTTTATGTTAAATGGATACAAAAATGGTGTCATTACAGACGAACGTCTGCATGATGCATTAGAAAGAATTCTCGGACTTAAAGCCTCCCTTGGCTTACACAATGCCCAACAAGAAGGCACGTTATTGCGTACTAGAGAGGACTTAAAAGTTGTTGGTAGTGAAGACCATATAGCACGTGCAAAAGCGGCCGCTGATAAAGGTATCACATTAGTGAAAAATACTTTAGACCAGCTTCCAATCCGCCCAGAAACACACAAGCGTATTCGTCTTTATTTCTTAGAAGGTGAAAAAGGCGGTATTTACGAAGCTAGCACTAAAACACTCGACTTCATCGTTGCCGAGTTAGAAAGACGCGGCTTTGAGGTAACAGTAAACGATGGTACCACTCGTATTAAAGGTCCTACTCTCAAATATCGCGATGAAGTGGATGCAGCTTTAGTCTTTGCAGATGTGATTGGCTATGGTGCACAAAACAACTACCGTATCCAATGGAAAACAGCAATGAGCAACGAGGTACCTTGGTATGTGTATGAAGTTCCGACTGTGTTTGTATCATTAAACTTTACGACACACTTAACAGACGTTCCAATGGTGAAGGCCTACATTAATGCGTACAATGATGATGAAATTTCCATCAGCACAACAATTGATAAAATCATGGGTGAATCAGATTTCAAAGGAACACCAAATGAAAACGTATGGTGTGGTAAATGGGATACTAGACGCTAAATCAATATGTTGAAAAAACCAAAAAGCAACTATCCTTATCGATAGTTGCTTTTTTAAAGAAAAAATGGAGAAAACGGGAGGTTAGAACATGAGAAAAGTTATTAATATGAACCAATCGTGGAAATTTATCAAACAAAATGAAGAACAAGCTCTCGAAAAAAGCTATAACGATGAAAATTGGGAAAGCGTTAACATCCCGCATACATGGAATGCTATTGATGGCGCAAACGGCTTTGACTATTACAAGGGTGCATGTTGGTATAGAAAAGACTTTCAAATAGATACTCCTTCTGAAGGAAATAAGGTCTATATCGAATTCAATGGCTCAAACAGTGTTACTGACGTGTATGTGAATGACCACCACCTTGGGCAGCACCGCGGCGGGTTCTCCATCTTCCGTTTTGATATCACCGACGTGATTGAATTTGGGAAAGCGAATACATTAGCGGTTAAAGTCGACAATACTGTCGTGGAAGACGTTTATCCGCAGATGGCTGATTTCACATTTTATGGTGGTATCTATCGTGATGTTAATCTAGTCATTACCAATCATGTTCATTTTGATTTAATGGATTATGGTTCACAAGGCGTCTACATTGTTCAGGAGCAAGTAACAAACGAACAAGCTCAATTAACAATTAAGGCAAAATTAGTGAATGATTACAAAGAGGAAAAGAAAGTACGAGTATGGGCAGATTTTCTAGATGCAGCCGGAAAAAGTGTAGCTTACGCCGCTAAAGAAGTGTTCTTAGCTGCTGGAGAAACCAAAACAATCGAGATTCCAGCGACCATTCAAAACCCAACCTTATGGAATGGGTTGAAAAATGCTTACATGTATAGAGCAAATGTGTCGCTCGAAAGCTTTAACGATACAGTTGATGAACTTACCATTCCGTTTGGAGTTCGCTATTTTAAGGTTGATTCCGAACAAGGCTTCTTTTTAAATGGAGAACATCTGCCATTGTACGGTGTTTCCAGACACCAGGATCGAAAAGATATGGGCTGGGCCATTACGAACAAAGAGCACAAAGAAGATATGGAATTCATTAAAGAGGTAGGAGCCACTTCGATTCGTTTGGCTCACTATCAGCATGATCAATACTTCTATGACCTTTGTGACCAAGAAGGTATGGTGGTTTGGGCAGAAATTCCGTTTATTTCCGTTATGTCGAAAACAGAACTCGAAGGAATTAACCCAAAACAGCAGATGATCGAACTAATCAGACAAAACTTTAACCACCCATCCATCATGTTCTGGGGCATCCAAAATGAAATCCAAATTGGCGGCGATCGACCAGAAGTTCGCAAATTGGTAAAAGAGTTAAATGAGTTAACGAAAAAAGAAGATCCAACCAGACTTTCGACGATGGCAAACGTCATGTTTGTTCAAGAGAAGGATGAGTATAATTTTATCACCGATATTGTCGGCTATAACAAATATTACGGCTGGTATCAAGGAAAAACGGAAGACTTTGCTACTTGGTTAGATGGATTCCATCAAGTAAATCCCCAAGTGAAATTAGGGATTTCTGAATATGGGGCAGAGGGCATTTTACAATACCATAGTAATGATCCGAAGGTAAAGGATTACACAGAAGAATATCATACCTTATTCCATGAAACGGTTTGGGGTATTTTCTCGAAACGACCATACCTCTGGTCAACATACGTTTGGAATATGTTTGACTTTGGTGCCAACATTCGTGACGAAGGCGGCGTAAAGGGACGCAATAATAAAGGCCTGATGACGTACGACCGCAGAATTAAAAAAGATGCTTTTTATATGTACAAAGCAAACTGGTCCAATGAAAAATTTGTCCATATAACAAGTAAACGTTTTGTTGATCGTGTGGATGAGTCCATTACGGTTAAAGTGTATTCCAACTGTGATCAAGTCACTCTCTTTGCTAATGGAGCGGAAGTGGGAGCGAAGACAAGTGATAGCAGGACCTTTATTTTTGAAAATGTAGCGTTAAAATCAGGATTAAATAAAGTTAAGGCTATTTCGAATCAAGATGGAGTAGAATTTGAGGATATCGCCTTCTTTAATAAAGTCGAGGAAGCTAACCAAAGTTATGTGGCTCCTGAAGCCGAAACAGGAGGTTTAGTAGCAAACTGGTTCACCATGCCTGAAATGGAAGATGTCGAAATAGAGGAATTTGAAATCTCTGATGACGTTTATTCGACGCGTTCTACCCTTGGGGAGCTTTTGAAAAATGAAGAAACGAGAAAAGTAATCGAGAAGTATTTAGTAGGCTTTTCCGAAGAGCACCCAATGTTTGCAATGGCCGAAGGAATGTCAATTGATGTATTGGCATCGATGGCAGAAGAAATGTTTACCGATAAAGTCATGTATATCCTTAATAGGGAATTAACTAAAATTCACAAATAATCTTAGTAAGGTCGTTTCCATGGAAACGGCCTTTTTCAATGTTAAATAGGCGTTTTACTATTCCCTAAAAAATTTGGCAAAGGGAAAACAGTCAGGTCTTTGCATTTCTTCTGAACGCGCGTTAAAGAATAGTGCTAAGAGGTGAAAATGAAGTGACGATTATTACAACCTTTAAAGAAAAAAGACGCGAAAAACAAATCAAATATGAACGTTCCGTGCTGCGGGACTTATCCATCAATACATTGAAAGAACGGGTCAAACAGTATTTTGGTTCAACAAGCCTTGCTTCAAGCTTTGTCATGAATACAGGAATAGAGGAAGCCTGCTATGATGTGGCTCTGGAAGCTTTTCTACTGGGGGCTAAACTCAGTAAATTTGGCTACCATGGAGAAGATCCTGAACAGGTGCGCATGCGTTGCTCTAGAGAAGAAAAACACCTGATTGATACGTTATATAACTTTTTATTATATTGGGGAAATGGTCAAGAAGGTGCCATGAGTGAGTCACTCTACTATCTATGCGAACAATATATCCATGTCTGGTGGAGAGAGGGCTTCGAAAAAGGGCAGCGGCGCCACAAGTTAAGACTGCATTAAAACCAAACATTTCTTCCTGTTCTAAAACGGTTCTAAAACTTTTCCTTGTCCCATATAGTGTAGGGAACATGGACGAGCGGGAAGGAATGATTTTGGTGTCAAAGCGCAGATTGAAATTGACTAGCTTTATTGCGGGATTACTTGTGTTATTTTTCATACTACAGCATGACTTTAGTGAAAATAACTCGTGGAAAACCTGGAATCTACCCTTGTCAGGTAAAATTATTTTATTAGATGCTGGCCACGGCGGTCCAGATGGAGGCGCTGGTACCGGTAAAACGCTAGAAAAGGACATTGCCTTAGAAATTACGCATAAGGTCCGGGATTATCTTCAAGAGCAAGGGGCCCTTGTGATTATGACAAGGGAAAAGGACGAAGATTTAGCCGATCCCGATACAAGAGGCTACAGTCGAAGAAAAGTAGAGGATCTGAAAAAAAGATTAAAAATGATTAATACCTCCGATAATGACTTATTTGTCAGTATACATTTAAATGCCATTCCCTCTTCAAGATGGAGTGGGGCCCAAACCTTCTACGCTCCCCATCATAAGGAGAATGCCAGGGCTGCTAAATTTATTCAAGAAGAGCTCCGCCGAAATCTGGAGAATACCACCCGTAAAGCAAAGCCCATTAATCAAGTATATATACTAAAGTATGCCAAAAAACCAGGCGTATTGGTAGAGGTTGGCTTTCTCTCTAATCCGACAGAAAAAGCGTTGTTAAAAAAGGACTCCTATCAGGAAAAAGTAGCTGCCTCCATTAATAATGGGATATTGCGCTATTTTACAAAGGAGAAGGAGTTAAAAGAAACAGATTAAGGAGATGGCGGCATCCTCCTTTTTTTGTGATTATTAAGCTATCGTGCATTTCTAATGTGATAAACGTGTGATTCATTTAACTGTTTCCATGCTTGAATATGGTATACTGAGAAATGGAAACGAATACAAAAGGTGAGGTGTTTTTTATGTTAACAGAGGTGAGCATCCGTGAAGTTTTGGGCGGACTCAAGGAACCATTTTTACATAAAACGTTAGCTGAATTAAATGCAATTCAGGAAATTAAGATTAAAGAAGAAAAAAATCACGTAAGTGTAAAGATAGCCATAGCTAAAACGGGGACAAGCGAACAACTGCAGCTGCAAACCCAAATTGTTAACTTGCTTAAAGAAGCAGGAGCCGCAACAGTGGGCATCCGTTTTAGTGAACTGCCTGAAGAAGTTTTAGCTGCGCATCGACATGCGGAACCCGAACAAGAAAAAAATCTCCTTAATTCAGATCAAACCACCTTCATTGCCATAGCAAGTGGAAAAGGCGGCGTTGGTAAATCAACGGTTTCCGTAAACCTTGCTGTTGCCCTAGCTCGTTTAGGGAAAAAGGTTGGCCTCATCGACGCTGATATTTATGGGTTCAGCGTACCAGATATGATGGGAATAACTAATCGACCTGTTGTTCGTGGGGAAAAAATTATCCCTGTTGAACGTTTTGGTGTTCAAGTCATTTCGATGGGCTTCTTTGTTGAAGACAACGCCCCCATTATCTGGCGTGGACCAATGCTTGGAAAAATGTTAAATAGTTTCTTCAATGAAGTAGAATGGGGAGACATTGATTATTTACTACTAGATTTACCACCAGGGACAGGGGACGTCGCCTTAGATGTTCATACGATGCTACCTGCATGCAAGGAAATTATTGTAACGACTCCACATCCAACCGCAGCATTTGTTGCAGCCCGTGCTGGTGCAATGGCCTTACGGACCGAGCATGAGGTACTAGGAGTCATTGAGAATATGGCTTATTTTGAGAGTAAGGTAACAGGCGAAAAGGAATATGTATTTGGCCGTGGCGGCGGAGATAAATTAGCTGAAGAATTAAATACAGAAGTTCTAGGCCGTCTTCCACTTAACCAACCAGATTGGAACGATGAGGATTTTGCTCCATCTGTTTATCAGGAGGACCATCAAATTGGTAAAATCTATTTAGAAATTGCTGAAAAAGTAACAAGTCTGCTTAAAAAGTAAGCAATTAGAAAAGGGTCAGACCTCACATTGCAGCGACCTGTTGATGTTGTGGGGTCTGACCCTTTGTGTTGGGAATAAGTTAACCATAATTGTAGGAATTTATTGAAGCATTTGGTTTTCTTAAGGCTTTGTCCCCCAAATCCACTTTTACTTCTCGACGCTATTTCTTGGTTGTAGAGGTTTTTGTCTCCTCGGCAGCCTTTAAGAGTAATTCCTCTATCTTTGCCTTATAAAGAGGACTATCAAGGGTTTCTGTAATGAGCTTTTGGAGCTGTTCACGATAATCCTTACTTTTTAGGGCATCCGCCATTTCTTTTTTAATCTCAGGCTCTTTAAAAACCTCAATCATCATTGCTCTATATTCAGGGTCATTCATTAATTCCTTTAATAATGTCTGGTTCTCTTTTTTCATATTTTTAGCAACGCCCTGAGCAAACTTTGGATCACTGAACGTTTTCTTCCAAAACTCAGTTGCTTTGTCTGTTGTTAGTGTTTGTTGGATTGTGTCAGAGACCACCTTCTGATCCATGACAAGCTTCTCCTTCATCGTATCATCGGTCATTACATCTTGAATAGCCTTCTTACCATCATCTGTTTTTAGAATATCAACAACCATTTTCTTAGTTTGGTCGTAATCAAGTTGCCCTCCGCTACTGCCAGTATCGCTCGAAGAACAGCTTGTTAATATCAACATGATGGGTAGGAGGAGCAATATCGTTTTCCCTTTCATTTTCAAGCTCCTTTCACATAAATATCCTTAATTTTAGGATGAATAAAAAATGGTAAGATTATGCGTAAGGATATCAAATTATAGATTTTTCCTATTTGGCTTGGTACAATCAGTATGGTATTTATTTTTTTACTTGGAGGTTTATAGTGTGACAAGCCGTAATTGGGTAAGACTGTTTTTGACCACATTATTAGTTGGCGGGGTCACGACGGCTATTGTGGGTTTTATTATTCGCTGGAATGAATTTCAGCCTTATTTTATTGAATTTAAAATCATTGATATTTTATCAACGTTAATTTGGTTAATTGGGATGGGATGTCTATTTAGCTTAATAAGCCAATTGGGCTTTTTTGCTTATTTAACGGTTCACCGCTTCGGTTTAGGAATTTTTAAATCTGCTTCCCTTTGGAATGCCGTTCAAGTGGTTCTGATCTTATTTGCATTCTATGATTTAATTAGTTGGCGATTTGATAAATTCGCGAAAGCAGGGGAATCTATTCTTCCCTATTTCTTGCCTGCAATCCTCCTTTTAGTGGTTGCACTTGCGGTTGCCTGGGTAAAAATGAAACAGACAAATAGCGGGGCGTTTATTCCGGCCCTGTTTGTTATGATTGTGGTTACAATAATAGAATGGGTTCCTGCCATTAAAGCAAATGATAATAGCTGGCTTTATCTAATGATGTTAGCTTTAATGGCTTGCAATGCCTATCAATTATTAATCCTTCATAAATTGAATATGCAATCGCAACAAGAAAGACAATTACGAGCAAGCCAATCAAACTCTAAAGCAAACAAGAATCCAAAAAATAAGAAAATGACCAAAAAACCGTCCATGTAATGGGCGGCTTTTTCGTAAGCTATATGAACATCAGAATACAGCGATTATTACTGAGACCTGTTTTTAAATAGACTATCTAATTTCTTTTGACTGGACCTCTCCGTTTGCAATCATTTCGGAAACGGAAACCAGTTTTAAGCCTTTTTGTCTGATATCTGCCAAAATGAGCGGCAGGGCTTTTGCCGTTTGTTTGGCTGAATCTGAGGCATGAAGAAGAATAATATCTCCGTTTTTAGCCTTACTTACGTTTTTAACTATTTTTTCTACACCTGGATTTTGCCAATCTTTTGAGTCAATTTTCCAATGAATAACGGTGTATCCATACCTTTTAGCAATTTGTAAGGTACGCTTATCAAAATGCCCTGTCGGAGCACGTAAAAGCTTTATATCCTTTACATTTAACTTTGTAAAGGCCTCTTGGGCTTTTGAGATATCCTTCGCAATTTTTGCATCCTCTAAATCATTGTAATCGACATAATTGTAACCAAGCATCCCAATTTCATAGCCTTCCTTTGCAATCCGGCTGACTAAATCAGGATGTTGTTCTGCCCAGGAACCTGCTAAAAAGAAAGTGGCTGACTTCACATTTTCCTTTTTCAACGTATCTAAGATTGGCTCTGCTTTTTCATCACCCCAACCAATATTAAATGTAAGGGCTAAATCCTTTTCACCGCGATAGATCGCATTCGTGCTGTCCTTCGTTGAAAAGACAGGAACTTGCACCATGTTTTCCATATAGAGAAACCAAGCAGTAAAAAAAGCGGCAATAAAGATTAGTGATAGGCTTTTTAATGATTTTCCGTTTAATACAAAAAAGAATTTCATCCTTCCCACCTCGTCCAATACAGTCCTTGTCTCAAACCTATGCTTGCATTTTTAATAATATGATTAAAGAATTTTATTATAAAATTTCAATAATTGGAAAAGACTACTATAACTACAAACTTTGTTGGGGGTTATTTTATGTTTGGACTTCTAATCAATGATAAAGAAGTAAAAGAAGTGGAATACCTTATAAAAAGAGAAATGGATGAGATATTATTTGATTTAAAGGATGACCGTATTGATCATATTGTAAAAAGAGCAATGGAAGAGAGATACAAAATACTATTTACCTTATTTAAAAGGGTAGCATCGCCACAAGAATGCTTTAAATATATGAGAAGAGGAGGTAAGAAGGACCGAAAAAGGGTTGATTAATATTTTTTATAAAATGCGTTGACAATTATTTAGTATCTTGTTATAGTAATAAACGTCGCTGCTGACAGTAACAAAAACAGCTTAAAAAAGTTGTTGACATTACTAATGACAGCTGATATATTAATAAAGTCGCTTTTGAGCGATTGGAAAATTGTTCTTTGAAAACTAAACAAACAAAAGCGTCAACAAACAATAAATTATTAGTTTCTTACGAAACTAAGCCAACGTAACATTTATGAGCTAATCAACTTTCTTGGAGAGTTTGATCCTGGCTCAGGACGAACGCTGGCGGCGTGCCTAATACATGCAAGTCGAGCGGATCAACAGGAGCTTGCTCCTGTTGGTTAGCGGCGGACGGGTGAGTAACACGTGGGCAACCTGCCTGTAAGACTGGGATAACACCGGGAAACCGGTGCTAATACCGGATAATCTTTTTCTTCACATGAAGAAAAACTGAAAGACGGTTTCGGCTGTCACTTACAGATGGGCCCGCGGCGCATTAGCTAGTTGGTGAGGTAACGGCTCACCAAGGCGACGATGCGTAGCCGACCTGAGAGGGTGATCGGCCACACTGGGACTGAGACACGGCCCAGACTCCTACGGGAGGCAGCAGTAGGGAATCTTCCACAATGGACGAAAGTCTGATGGAGCAACGCCGCGTGAGCGATGAAGGCCTTCGGGTCGTAAAGCTCTGTTGTTAGGGAAGAACAAGTATCGGAGTAACTGCCGGTACCTTGACGGTACCTAACCAGAAAGCCACGGCTAACTACGTGCCAGCAGCCGCGGTAATACGTAGGTGGCAAGCGTTGTCCGGAATTATTGGGCGTAAAGCGCGCGCAGGCGGTCCTTTAAGTCTGATGTGAAAGCCCACGGCTCAACCGTGGAGGGTCATTGGAAACTGGGGGACTTGAGTGCAGAAGAGGAAAGCGGAATTCCACGTGTAGCGGTGAAATGCGTAGAGATGTGGAGGAACACCAGTGGCGAAGGCGGCTTTCTGGTCTGTAACTGACGCTGAGGCGCGAAAGCGTGGGGAGCAAACAGGATTAGATACCCTGGTAGTCCACGCCGTAAACGATGAGTGCTAAGTGTTAGGGGGTTTCCGCCCCTTAGTGCTGCAGCTAACGCATTAAGCACTCCGCCTGGGGAGTACGGCCGCAAGGCTGAAACTCAAAGGAATTGACGGGGGCCCGCACAAGCGGTGGAGCATGTGGTTTAATTCGAAGCAACGCGAAGAACCTTACCAGGTCTTGACATCCTCTGACACTCCTAGAGATAGGACGTTCCCCTTCGGGGGACAGAGTGACAGGTGGTGCATGGTTGTCGTCAGCTCGTGTCGTGAGATGTTGGGTTAAGTCCCGCAACGAGCGCAACCCTTGTTCTTAGTTGCCAGTATTCAGTTGGGCACTCTAAGGAGACTGCCGGTGACAAACCGGAGGAAGGTGGGGATGACGTCAAATCATCATGCCCCTTATGACCTGGGCTACACACGTGCTACAATGGATGGTACAAAGGGCAGCAAAGCCGCGAGGCCTAGCCAATCCCATAAAACCATTCTCAGTTCGGATTGTAGGCTGCAACTCGCCTACATGAAGCCGGAATCGCTAGTAATCGCGGATCAGCATGCCGCGGTGAATACGTTCCCGGGCCTTGTACACACCGCCCGTCACACCACGAGAGTTTGTAACACCCGAAGTCGGTGGGGTAACCGCAAGGAGCCAGCCGCCTAAGGTGGGACAGATGATTGGGGTGAAGTCGTAACAAGGTAGCCGTATCGGAAGGTGCGGCTGGATCACCTCCTTTCTAAGGATAATGCAGTCCTTTCGGACTGATAAGAAGTTGACCGTTTTTTGTTTGTTTAGTTTTGAGAGTACAATCTCTCGAAACATTCGTTCTTTGAAAACTAGATAATCGTAAGAAGAAGCAAGTAAAACATCGAGAATTCGCCATTTTAGTTTTCTCTCTTTTTTATTAAGAGAAACAAACCTTTTAGGTTAAGTTAGAAAGGGCGCACGGTGAATGCCTTGGCACTAGGAGCCGATGAAGGACGGGACTAACACCGATATGCTTCGGGGAGCTGTAAGTAAGCTTTGATCCGGAGATTTCCGAATGGGGAAACCCACTGCTCGTAATGGAGTAGTATCTTTACCTGAATACATAGGGTATGGATGGCATACCCGGGGAACTGAAACATCTAAGTACCCGGAGGAAGAGAAAGCAAACGCGATTCCCTGAGTAGCGGCGAGCGAAACGGGACATAGCCCAAACCAAGAGGCTTGCCTCTTGGGGTTGTAGGACACTCAACATGGAGTTACAAAGGAACGGGGTAGATGAAGCGATCTGGAAAGGTCCGTCATAGAAGGTAAAAACCCTGTAGTTGAAACTTCGTTCCCTCCTGAGTGGATCCTGAGTACGGCCGGACACGAGAAATCCGGTCGGAAGCAGGGAGGACCATCTCCCAAGGCTAAATACTCCCTAGTGACCGATAGTGAACCAGTACCGTGAGGGAAAGGTGAAAAGCACCCCGGAAGGGGAGTGAAATAGTTCCTGAAACCGTGTGCCTACAAGTAGTCAGAGCCCGTTAATGGGTGATGGCGTGCCTTTTGTAGAATGAACCGGCGAGTTACGATCCCATGCAAGGTTAAGTTGAAAAGACGGAGCCGCAGCGAAAGCGAGTCTGAATAGGGCGAATGAGTATGTGGTCGTAGACCCGAAACCAGGTGATCTACCCATGTCCAGGGTGAAGTCCAGGTAACACTGGATGGAGGCCCGAACCCACGCACGTTGAAAAGTGCGGGGATGAGGTGTGGGTAGCGGAGAAATTCCAATCGAACTTGGAGATAGCTGGTTCTCTCCGAAATAGCTTTAGGGCTAGCCTCACGTAGTAAGAGTCTTGGAGGTAGAGCACTGTTTGGACTAGGGGCCCTCATCGGGTTACCGAATTCAGACAAACTCCGAATGCCAAAGACTTATCCGTGGGAGTCAGACTGCGAGTGATAAGATCCGTAGTCAAAAGGGAAACAGCCCAGACCACCAGCTAAGGTCCCAAAGTATACGTTAAGTGGAAAAGGATGTGGAGTTGCTTAGACAACCAGGATGTTGGCTTAGAAGCAGCCACCATTTAAAGAGTGCGTAATAGCTCACTGGTCGAGTGACTCTGCGCCGAAAATGTACCGGGGCTAAACGTATCACCGAAGCTGTGGATTGACATCAACGATGTCAGTGGTAGGAGAGCGTTCTAAGGGCGTTGAAGCTAGACCGTAAGGACTGGTGGAGCGCTTAGAAGTGAGAATGCCGGTATGAGTAGCGAAAGATGAGTGAGAATCTCATCCACCGAATGCCTAAGGTTTCCTGAGGAAGGCTCGTCCGCTCAGGGTTAGTCGGGACCTAAGCCGAGGCCGAAAGGCGTAGGCGATGGACAACAGGTTGATATTCCTGTACCACCTCTTTATCGTTTGAGTGATGGGGGGACGCAGGAGGATAGGGTAAGCGCGCTGTTGGATATGCGCGTCTAAGCAGCTAGGCTGGTAAGTAGGAAAATCCGCTTACCGTGAAGGCTGAGCTGTGACAGCGAGGGAAATTTAGTACCGAAGTTCCTGATTCCACACTGCCAAGAAAAGCCTCTAGCGAGATAAAAGGTGCCCGTACCGCAAACCGACACAGGTAGGCGAGGAGAGAATCCTAAGGTGAGCGAGAGAACTCTCGTTAAGGAACTCGGCAAAATGACCCCGTAACTTCGGGAGAAGGGGTGCTCTTTGGGGTGAATAGCCTCGAAGAGCCGCAGTGAATAGGCCCAGGCGACTGTTTAGCAAAAACACAGGTCTCTGCGAAGCCGCAAGGCGAAGTATAGGGGCTGACGCCTGCCCGGTGCTGGAAGGTTAAGAGGAGGGGTTAGCGCAAGCGAAGCTCTGAATCGAAGCCCCAGTAAACGGCGGCCGTAACTATAACGGTCCTAAGGTAGCGAAATTCCTTGTCGGGTAAGTTCCGACCCGCACGAAAGGCGTAACGATCTGGGCACTGTCTCAACGAGAGACTCGGTGAAATTATAGTACCTGTGAAGATGCAGGTTACCCGCGACAGGACGGAAAGACCCCGTGGAGCTTTACTGTAGCCTGATATTGAATTTTGGTACAGCTTGTACAGGATAGGTAGGAGCCTGAGAAGCCGGAGCGCTAGCTTCGGTGGAGGCGTCGGTGGGATACTACCCTGGCTGTATTGAAATTCTAACCCGCACCCCTGATCGGGGTGGGAGACAGTGTCAGGTGGGCAGTTTGACTGGGGCGGTCGCCTCCTAAAGAGTAACGGAGGCGCCCAAAGGTTCCCTCAGAATGGTTGGAAATCATTCGTAGAGTGTAAAGGCACAAGGGAGCTTGACTGCGAGACCTACAAGTCGAGCAGGGACGAAAGTCGGGCTTAGTGATCCGGTGGTTCCGCATGGAAGGGCCATCGCTCAACGGATAAAAGCTACCCCGGGGATAACAGGCTTATCTCCCCCAAGAGTCCACATCGACGGGGAGGTTTGGCACCTCGATGTCGGCTCATCGCATCCTGGGGCTGTAGTCGGTCCCAAGGGTTGGGCTGTTCGCCCATTAAAGCGGTACGCGAGCTGGGTTCAGAACGTCGTGAGACAGTTCGGTCCCTATCCGTCGTGGGCGCAGGAAATTTGAGAGGAGCTGTCCTTAGTACGAGAGGACCGGGATGGACGCACCGCTGGTGTACCAGTTGTCTTGCCAAAGGCATCGCTGGGTAGCTATGTGCGGACGGGATAAGTGCTGAAAGCATCTAAGCATGAAGCCCCCCTCAAGATGAGATTTCCCATAGCGTCAAGCTAGTAAGAACCCTGAAAGATGATCAGGTTGATAGGTCAGAGGTGGAAGCGTGGCGACATGTGGAGCTGACTGATACTAATCGTTCGAGGACTTAACCAAATAGAAAAGCGGAGGCGACTGGTCAACTTCGACAGACGTTGGAGAGCCGGCACTGCAAATCCTGGTTTTGGATTTGAAGGGACGGATCGAAACGGCCGAGAAGTAAGGAGCCGCAGCTGGACAAATTTTAAAGCGAACTTGAGTTTTACCACACTTCTTCTAGATTATTTAGTTTTGAGGGAATGAAAAAATTTAAATTTCCTCTTGAAAAATATAAAAAAGACATTATAATAAAATAGTGTCGAATAAATAGTCTGGTAATTAAGGCGAGAAGGTCACACCCGTTCCCATACCGAACACGGAAGTTAAGCTTCTCAGCGCCGATGGTAGTTGGGACACGCGTCCCTGTGAGAGTAGGACGTTGCCAGGCTGTAATATTATTATTGTTCCGCAGTAGCTCAGTGGTAGAGCTATCGGCTGTTAACCGATCGGTCGTAGGTTCGAGTCCTACCTGCGGAGCCATTTTTTTCATCAAAGAAAATCAGCTATGCTTCCATAGCTCAGTAGGTAGAGCACTTCCATGGTAAGGAAGAGGTCAGCGGTTCGAGCCCGCTTGGAAGCTTACCTATATTTATTATAAAAAAGGCCCCTTGGTCAAGCGGTTAAGACACCTCCCTTTCACGGAGGTAACACGGGTTCGAGTCCCGTAGGGGTCACCATATTTGGAGGATTAGCTCAGCTGGGAGAGCATCTGCCTTACAAGCAGAGGGTCGGCGGTTCGATCCCGTCATCCTCCACCATTAATATGCCGGGGTAGCTCAATTGGTAGAGCAACTGACTTGTAATCAGTAGGTTGGGGGTTCAAGTCCTCTCGCCGGCACCATTTTTTTAATTGAATATGGAGGGGTAGCGAAGTGGCTAAACGCGGCGGACTGTAAATCCGCTCCCTCCGGGTTCGGCGGTTCGAATCCGTCCCCCTCCACCATTCATATTTTTAAAAAAGTTGGACATACTAAATATATCACATTCATATTGGGCTATAGCCAAGCGGTAAGGCATCGCACTTTGACTGCGACATGCGTTGGTTCAAATCCAGCTAGCCCAGCCATGAGCCATTAGCTCAGTTGGTAGAGCATCTGACTTTTAATCAGAGGGTCGAAGGTTCGAGTCCTTCATGGCTCATAATGCAATAAAAGATAAAAACCCTAATGATACTTATTATGGGTTTTTATCTTTGAATACGCGGAAGTAGTTCAGTGGTAGAACATCACCTTGCCAAGGTGGGGGTCGCGGGTTCGAATCCCGTCTTCCGCTCCAATTATATGGGGCCTTAGCTCAGCTGGGAGAGCGCCTGCTTTGCACGCAGGAGGTCAGCGGTTCGATCCCGCTAGGCTCCACCATCACACTACATATTTGCCTTAAATCAGGATGCTGATTTAAGGCTTTTTTTATTTTTTTAGTTGGAAAAAATATGAGCTTTCGTGGATTCGCTGATAAAAATCTCCTGTTAACTTTCAGAACCTTTCCAAAATACTGTATATATATACACGACTTTGTCGAGTTGAGTCATAGGGATGAAAGCGGTTAAAATATACGTATCATGAGCAGGGGGGAAACAGTGATGTCTAATAAAAAGCTATCAATTATAGGAATGCCGATGGACTTAGGCCAGATGAGAAGGGGAGTAGATATGGGGCCAAGTGCCATTCGTTATGCGGGGATTAATGAACGACTAAAGCCTCTATTTGATAGTATTCACGACCTAGGTGATATTCCGGTTGGCAGACCAGAAGTAGTCATCGATAAAGAATCTAATCTACGGAACTTAGATTTAGTGGCAGAAAAAAGTGCTATGCTGGCTGAGAAGGTGGATGAGGCGATTAAATCAGGCGCATTTCCACTTGTCCTTGGTGGAGACCATAGTATTGCGATTGGTACATTAGCTGGAGTTTCTAAGCATTATAAAAATCTTGGTGTCATTTGGTATGATGCCCATGGTGATTTAAATACCGCTGAGACAAGCCCCTCTGGGAATATTCACGGGATGCCCTTAGCCGTTAGCCTTGGATTAGGACATTCATTGTTGACTGAAATCGCAGGATATTATCCAAAAGTTAAACCTGAAAACGTAGTAATCATTGGTGCAAGGGCGCTGGATGATGGAGAAAAGGATTTAATTAAGGAAATAGGAATTAAAGTATACACCATGCATGAAATTGATCGTTTGGGAATGGCTAAAGTAATGGAAGAAACGATTACCTACCTTAAAGAAAAAACAGATGGTGTCCATCTATCTCTTGATTTAGATGGTTTAGATCCAAGTGATGCCCCTGGTGTTGGAACACCTGTTATAGGCGGTATCAGCTATCGCGAAAGCCATCTTGCTATGGAAATGCTAGAAGAAGCCAAAATTATTACTTCTGCAGAATTTGTAGAGGTAAATCCAATCTTAGATGAAAAGAATAAGACTGCCATTTGTGCAGTTGAACTAATGGGTTCATTATTTGGCGAAAAATTATTATAAAAATGAGCAGCTGCACCTATTGCGAGTGCAGCTGCTTTTTAGCGTTTGGCCCTTTTCGTAACCTTTATTGCTATTTTCCCCCTACTTTGAGGCTCATTTGGACAGGCTTGGAGTATATTAAAGCAACCGAGTCTGAATCGGAGGCTCATGCAGACAGGTATGATGTCTTTTAAAGCAACTGAGTCTGAATCAGAGACTAATTCAAAAAATCCCCTATATAATTTGTCCAAAAAACAACAAACATTGCGAAAACAGTTTAACGTTTTAATGCAGTATACTTATTAAGTAAAGAGTCCAGCTTCATACTGGTTTCAATGACCTTCTGATTAGCAAATGAGGTATTAGATGCTAATCGAACCATCTCATTTCGATAATGTTCTATTTTTTCTAGTAAATCACGAGAACAAGCGCCCATCAACTACACCCTCTTTATAAAAATTACTATCTTTTTTCCCCACTACAAAAACTTTAAACTTAATTTATCCCTAAATTAGTAAATTTTTGTTAATATTATAGGTATTGAGAAGTTTTTCGTTAAAAACGAAACTTTTTCGCTAGCGATTCGTATTATCGTATAGCAGCATTGGAGCTGAAGAAACTCGATGGAAACAATTGTTAAAAAAAGAATTAAACAGGTGATCAAAGGCGATCAAGATGCATTTGGCGAAATTGTGGAATTATATAAAAACAGTGTCTATCAGCTTTGTTACAGAATGCTCGGAAATCGGCATGAAGCAGAGGACATGGCACAGGAAGCCTTTATCCGCGCTTATGTGAATATCAACTCGTTTAACCAGGACTTGAAATTTTCAACCTGGCTTTTCCGGATTGCTACTAATTTATGTATAGATCGGATGCGAAAAAAGAAGCCGGATCATTACTTGGATGCTGAAGTGGCCGGAACAGAAGGATTAACGATGTATTCGCAGATTCCATCCGACACACCGTTGCCGGAAACTGAGGTTGAAAGTTTGGAACTGCATGAGACCGTTCAGAAAGAAATTTTAAAGCTGCCTGAAAAATATCGTTCTGCTATCGTTTTAAAATATATTGAAGAGTTGTCCTTAAATGAAATTAGTGAAATTCTTGATCTGCCCCTTGGAACAGTAAAAACAAGAATTCACCGCGGTCGGGAAGCATTAAGGCAGCAATTACGATATGTGTGAAGAGGTGAAACAACAAATGTGTCCAGAACATATCATCGAACTAATGCACGAATATTTAGATGAAGAACTAGATCCTGAAAAAGAACAAGAACTGAGGGACCACCTCCAAAACTGTAAAGAATGTGAAACGATATTTAATGAATTAAAAAAGACTGTGGCTTTTGTAGGAAGTCTATCACATATGCAGGCACCTGCGGATTTTACGGCCAGTGTTATGGCTCGTCTGCCGAAGGAGAAGAAAAAAGTCTGGATGCAGCGGTGGTTTAAAAACCATCCCATGCTTACAGCAGCATCTGTTTTCGTTATTCTAATGCTGGGAAGCTTGGTTTCAACGTGGGAACAGGATCAAGACTTTTCAGTAACAAAGCAAAAAAACTTAGTAGTAAAGAATAATACCGTCATTGTTCCAAAAGGAGAGACCGTCAAGGGTGATGTCGTCGTTCGCAATGGAAAATTGCAAATAGAAGGTGAAGTTCAAGGGGATGTAACCGTCATTCATGGCGAAAAATATTTAGCTTCTGCAGGTCATGTCACAGGCCAAATTGATGAAGTGAATGAGGTTTTCGACTGGATTTGGTATCACATCAAGAGAGCAGGACAAGAGGTAATCAATATCTTTGGTCAACCTGAAACGGATTAAAAACAAATCACTCCGGCTGAGTGATTTGTTTTTTTTACCATATACATATAATAAGTATATGGTGTATTTATGTTATAATAAGTAGGTTGTATTCAATTACGTTTTAAGAAGTTACGGAGGAAGAACAATGCAGGTTGCTGATTTTACTTTATGGAAGTATCTAGCTAGTATTGTTGATATTGCTCTCGTATGGTTTGTTATTTACAAACTGATTAATGTGATAAGAGGAACGAAGGCCGTTCAGTTATTAAAAGGGATTCTCGTTATTCTTCTTGTCAGAGTGATCGGTGAGTGGCTCGGCTTAACTACACTAAGCTGGATTATGCAGCAGGCCATAAACTGGGGCTTTCTTGCCATTATCATTATCTTTCAGCCAGAGCTCAGAAGGGCCCTTGAACAATTAGGGAGAGGGAAGTTTTTCTCTAGGAGCAGTTCTACAGATGATGATAGTCAGGAAAAGACAGTCGAAGCAATTACAAAGGCCACAGATTATATGGCAAAGCGCCGAATTGGGGCATTAATTTCGATTGAAAAAGAAACAGGTATGGGCGATTACATAGAAACAGGTATCCAGTTAAATTCGAATATCTCATCGGAATTGCTCATTAATATATTTATACCAAATACACCGCTCCATGATGGCGCAGTGATTATCCAAAAAAATAATGTATCAGCAGCAGCATGTTATCTTCCCCTATCTGAAAGCCCGTTCATTTCTAAGGAGTTGGGAACAAGACATCGAGCTGCATTAGGTATAAGTGAAGTGACGGATAGTGTGACTGTCGTTGTATCAGAAGAGACGGGAAGTGTCTCCCTGACCAAGAATGGAGAACTTCATCGTGACTTAACGTTGGAGCATTTAAAAGAAATGCTTACGAGTGAATTGGTAATTAATAACACGAAGCAGGCTTCTTCAGCTCGATGGAACTGGAGGGGGAAAAATAATGGATAAACTGTTGGATAATCCTTGGTTTTTAAAGGGATTGGCTTTATTATTAGCTGTTCTGTTATATTCTTCGATACCACATACAAGTAAAAAATTATCTGATGTTAATGTTCCAGGAGAACAAACGACAGAGACCATTCAGGATATGCCGGTTAAAGTTTATTATGATACGGAAAATTTAGTGGTGTCTGGAATCCCGGACACAGTCGATATCACGATAAAAGGTCCAATCACACATGTTCAATCTGCCAAGGCGTTAAGGAACTTTGAGGTTTACGTTGACTTAACGAATGCCAAAATTGGAAAACAGAAAGTGGAGCTAAAGGTTAAGGACTTATCGGATAAATTGAAAGCAACCCTGAAACCTGCCAGCGTGAATGTGTTAGTGCAAGAAAAGATTACAAAAGAATTTAGGGTCGAAGCTGAATTTAACGCCAATCAAATTGAAGAAGGTTATTCGGCTGGACAACCAATAGTCGAGCCAAACAAAGTCAAAATAACCGGCGCTAAAAGTGCGATTGATCGAATTACCTATGTCAAAGCGACCCTAGAGGAAAAAGGAAATCTGAGAGAAACAATTACGAAAGAAGCCAGCATCCAAGTACTCGATAAGCAATTAAATAAATTGGATGTTGTGGTGGAACCTGCGGCTGTCAAGGTGACAATACCGATAAAAAGTAATACAAAGACGGTTCCTATCAATATCGTTAAAAAAGGAGCAGCTCCAACCGGCGTTACAATTGAATCGATTGATCTCGATATAAATGAAGCGACGATCACAGCGAGTGAAGAGGTGCTTAAAGATACAGAAAATGTTCGAGTAGAAGTTGATATTAGTAAAATATCGGAGAACACCACACTGACTTTACCTGTTATTATCTCGAATGGGGTTACAAAGGTGAACCCGCAAATAGTAAAAGCAACAGTGGTGGTAAAAAAACAACAAACAGAGAAAACAGTCTCAGGAATACCCTTAACTATTCGAGGGTTGGCTGATAACTATAAAGCTGAAGTTACGGACCCAACAAATCAAACGATAAATGTATTAGTAAATGGTCCTAGTGGTTCGGTAACGGGACTAACACCTGATGATTTTACCGTATTTATTGACTTATCCGGCTTAACGGAAGGCAGCCATGATGTCGAAATTAAGGTAGAGGGTCCAACCAACGTTAATTGGAAGCCTGACAAGTCGACAGCAAAAATCACGATTACGAATAATGCCTAATATCCAGCAATACACATGTTGAAGGAGAGATTTTAAAATGGGAAAATATTTCGGTACCGATGGGGTACGTGGAGTAGCAAATAGCGAATTAACACCTGAAATGGCCTTTAAATTAGGCCGTTTTGGCGGTTACGTATTAACAAAGGATAAAGACCGTCCCAAAGTCATTATTGGACGTGATACACGTATCTCAGGGCATATGCTCGAAGGAGCGCTTGTTGCCGGCTTGCTTTCTATCGGTGCAGAAGTCATGCGCCTAGGAGTGATTTCAACGCCAGGTGTTGCGTATTTAACAAAAGCATTAGGTGCTCAGGCAGGTGTTATGATATCCGCCTCTCATAATCCAGTAGCAGATAACGGGATTAAGTTTTTTGGCCCAGATGGATTTAAGTTATCAGATGAGCAGGAATTAGAGATCGAGGCATTAATTGACTTACCGGAAGATCAATTACCACGACCAACAGGTGCAGACCTTGGTTTGGTTATGGATTATTTTGAAGGCGGCCAAAAGTACCTTCAATACTTGAAAAATACAGTGGATGAAGACTTTTCAGGTATCCATATTGCCTTGGATTGTGCACATGGTGCAACATCAGCCTTGGCAAGCCACTTGTTTGCAGATTTAGATGCAGATTTATCCACGATGGGTGCTTCTCCGAATGGATTAAATATTAATGCTGGAGTGGGCTCTACACACCCAGAGGCACTTGCAGCGCTTGTCATCGAAAAAGGGGCCGATGTGGGTCTTTCCTTTGATGGTGATGGTGACCGTTTGATTGCCATTGATGAAAAGGGAAATATCGTCGATGGGGATCAAATTATGTACATTTGCGGTAAATACATGAAGGAACAGGGACGCTTAAAGCATGGGACAATTGTGTCAACCGTTATGAGTAACCTTGGATTTTATAAGGCCCTTGAAACGCATGGCATCCACAGTGTGCCAACAGCAGTCGGTGACCGCTATGTAGTCGAAGAAATGAAGAAAAATGGCTTTAATCTTGGCGGTGAACAATCCGGTCATATCATTTTCTTAGATTATAATACAACAGGTGACGGCCTATTATCCGGGCTGCAATTAGTGAATATCATGAAGGCTACACACAAATCATTATCTGAGCTAGCTGGAGAAATGAAAAAATATCCGCAAAAGCTTGTAAATGTCCGTGTAACAGATAAACATCATGTAACCGATAATGAAAAAGTGAAAGAAATTATTGAACAAGTTGAAGCGGAAATGGCTGGAAACGGGAGAATTCTTGTCCGCCCATCTGGAACAGAGCCACTTGTTCGTGTCATGGCAGAGGCTGCGACGGAGGAACTTTGTGAATCCTATGTTGCTCGGATTGTGGCAGTAGTAAAAGAAGAAATGGAATTAAAAGAATAATGATTTACCCCCTATGCATAAGGGAACCGAACATTTCCCTTATGCATATTTTATTATGTATGACAGATTGAAATTTTGAAAAAATTGTTGCCTGATAAGGGATAAGACCTTTCATATACCAAATTGTAGTTGACGAAGACTCTCAATCATAGTAGTATTAACTTGCTTTGCTTTTAAAGCATGTTGTCCATTTTTTGTAGAAAGGTGGGTTGAAAGTAAAATTAGATTTTAAAAGCGCCTGGACTAATCTTCAGTGGTTAGATTAGTTGACGAGGAGGAGGTTTATCGAATGTTCGGCGGATACCTCCCGGTTGGAGACGCACAACCGAAAATTTCTTCTTTAAAACATTGGGGCAACTCTGTGCACAAAGAGAAGAAAATGCGCATACTAAATTTAATGTTTAAAAGGTGTTTAAACGGGTATACACAGATACCTTAAAAAAACAGAGATAAGGGGGCAAGTACAGCCCCAAAGCTTTCTTGCCCTCGTATCAGGGAGGAACTAGAAAATGTGTGGAATTGTTGGATATATTGGAAATAATGACTCAAAGGAAATTTTATTAAAAGGGTTAGAAAAACTTGAATATAGAGGATATGACTCAGCGGGTATTGCAGTTAAAAATGAGAACGGCATTCATGTATTTAAAGAAAAAGGCCGCATAGCAGATTTACGTAATATCGTTGATGAGGATGTAATGGCAAATATCGGTATAGGTCATACACGCTGGGCCACACACGGTGTTCCTAGTAAGGTAAACTCCCATCCACACCAAAGTGCATCTAGTCGCTTTACGCTTGTTCACAACGGCGTAATCGAGAACTATGACCTCTTAAAGAAGGAATATTTAACAGATGTTCAGTTTGTGAGTGAGACGGATACAGAAGTGATCGTGCAAATGGTCGAGCTATTTGTAAACGAAGGCTTAGAGGTTTTAGAGGCATTCCGGAAAACATTATCGTTGTTACACGGTTCCTATGCCCTAGCACTTTTAGATGCTGAGGATAATGAAACGATCTATGTGGCAAAAAATAAAAGCCCATTACTTGTTGGTTTAGGGGACGATTTTAATGTCGTAGCAAGTGATGCGATGGCAATGCTTCAGGTTACCGATCAGTACTTGGAAATAATGGACAAAGAAATTGTCATTGTGACGAAGGATGGAGTAACCATTCAAAACTTGAACGGTGAAACAATCAGCCGTGCACCATATAAAGCAGAACTTGATGCAAGTGATATTGAAAAGGGCACATACCCACATTATATGCTTAAAGAGATCGATGAGCAGCCGCTTGTGATGCGCCGAATTATCCAAATGTATCAAAACGAGCAAGGTGAATTAACAATTGACCCTAAAATCATCGCCGCTTTAAATGAGGCAGATCGTCTGTATATTATTGCTGCGGGTACATCTTATCACGCGGGTCTGGTTGGAAAGCAGTTTATTGAAAAAATGGCAAAAATTCCGGTTGAGGTCCATATCTCAAGTGAATTTGGCTACAATATGCCGCTACTTTCTGAAAAACCAATGTTCATTTTCATCTCACAAAGTGGTGAAACAGCAGACAGCCGCGCTGTTTTGGTGAATATAAAAGAAATGGGCTACCCAGCCTTAACCATTACGAATGTTCCAGGGTCCACCCTTTCACGTGAAGCAAACTTTACGCTTCTTTTACATGCTGGTCCTGAAATTGCTGTGGCCTCTACAAAAGCTTATACAGCGCAGTTAGCGGTCCTTGTGATTTTAGCAGAAGTGGCAGCAAAAAGCCGCAATCTGAATGTTGATTTTGACCTGGTGAAAGAATTAGGGATCGTCGCAAATGCGATGGAAGTTCTTTGCGACTCAAAAGAAATTATTGAGTATATGTCTAGAGAATTTTTATCCGTTACACGCAATGCCTTCTTCATTGGCCGTGGAATTGACTTTTATGTTGGCTTAGAGGGTGCCTTGAAGCTTAAAGAAATTTCTTACATTCAAGCGGAAGGCTTTGCTGGCGGTGAGTTAAAGCATGGTACAATCGCTTTAATCGAAGAAGGTACTCCTGTTATCGCGCTTGCTACGCAAGAGAGTGTAAATTTAAGCATCCGTGGAAATGTGAAAGAAGTTGTAGCCCGTGGCGCCAACCCTTGTATCATTTCGATGAATGGCTTAAACCGTGATGAAGACAGCTTTGTCATTCCAGAAGTAAATGAATTATTAACACCGCTTATCTCTGTCATTCCATTACAATTACTATCCTATTATGCAGCCCTTCACCGCGATTGCGACGTCGATAAACCGCGTAATCTTGCTAAATCGGTTACGGTTGAATAAAGGATATATAATTCTAAATTATCTTGTTGGATGACAACAAAGTCGGGTACTGGACAACAAAGTTGGGTACCGAACAACAAAGTCGGGTACTGACTCAAAGTTGTCATACAACGATTATGAATAAAAATGACTCAATCCAATTTCAGGATTGGGTCTTTTTTTGTGAAGCAGGAATTCTTGAAAAACATTTGAATTAAGATTGGTTGTATAATGATTTTTAATTGATAAAGTATATTAATGTTAAAATAAGAGTATAGATTGTGAAAGAATGTACTTAAACTAACGAAGCAGGTTAGTGGCAGAAGGTATAGACGATAAAATGTAGAATATATTCACAGTAGAAACTAATCATAGGGGGAATTTAGTATTAATAAACACGATGAAACTCCTGAAGAAAAAAGAGAACGGTTCAGACAAAGAGAAATAAAAAATAATCCAACGGGATCATTACACGATTCATTAAATAGAGGAAGTAATGGAAATTTAAGTGATTTAACTGGTGGTATGGGTTGGAAAGGGACAGGAATTCTAATTGCATTAATAATAGTTGGATTTGTTTTATATAAACTAATTTTTTGAAGAGGAGTGCTGCCATCAATCGAAGGCGGCTTTTCTTATTGTGCTAACGGGGCAGGTTAGCTCAATAAGGTTAGTTTGGGTAATAAAGCTGTAGAGGTGGAATTATGGAGGAGTTTTTATATTATTTACTTGCATTCTTAGGTGTTTTACTGATGTTTATTAGCGTTATAAATATGTGGATTATAGACACGAAGAACAAGAAAAGTGAAGAAAAGGAAAGTAAATCAAAATATATAAAGTTATTGATTGTTGGGGGAATTGTTTTTATCTTTTCCCGTGTCTTACAAGGACAACTTCTTTAAAAGGTGAGGAGTTTTAAATAGGTGCCAAAGTTCTTTATCGTACGTCAACCAAGCGGCATTTGTTTTTCGACAACGGGGCAGGTTAGTAAAAAACTCTTTGAATTTTTGGAGCTGACTTACAATGTTAAAAGACCTTTGTAGTTGTGAAATTACTAATTCATTAAAAATCGAAGCAGATTTTGGGGCTGATGCAATTTGGTGCAATCAATGTGGCTACAATCTTGATATTGAAGACATTCCGATAACAGCCAATCTTAAAACAGAGTTAGACCAATGGACTGGTTTATATAAGAAGATCTCAATTAATGAACACAATTCAATAGGGAGACAGCTTACTGAAAAAGTGAAGGAAGAACTGGGTACCGAATATACAATAGTCTTTATCCCTGACCGTTAATGAACAAACGGGGCAGGATTGTTGAAAGGAAATAAGCAGAAAAAGGTGGTAAGTTTTATGGAGATAAAGACTGATCGATGTACTGTACGTCGATTTGAAAAAGAAGATCTTGACGATTTTATACAATATAGAAATGATGAAAGCTGGATGCAATTTCAAGGTTTCAAAGGATTGACCAAGCAAATGTATGCTAAAGAATTACTTAGCGAACCCTCTTTTTTAAAAGGTGTTCAACTTGCTATAATCAACAATACAACTAATCGATTGATTGGTGATATTTATTTAAAAAGGGAAAATTACACGTTTTGGATTGGATACACTATAAGTCCTTTTCACGCTAAGCAAGGCTATGCATATGAAGTACTTGTCGCAATTATAGCCTGGCTCAAGCAAAAAGGTTGTATCAGAATAAATGCGGGCGTTTCACCTGAAAATCTTGCTTCAATCAACTTACTTAAAAAACTTAAATTTACTTTTCTTTCTTCAGATGATGGAGAACATATATATATATTGGATTTGTAAAAGATATGAAGTAATTTTCAATATCAATTCGCTTAAAAGAAAATAATAATATGTATAAAAAGATTTATCTTGTGAAGTGATTCACTTAAACTATCGGGTGCTTTAGCTTAAGTTGATGATCGCTGCGGCGGTCATTTTTTCTTTTTGAACTAACGGAGCAGTTTAGTTCAAGAAGAAAAACTGATAAAATAACAACAAATCAAATCTAAAAAGGTGTTGTTATATTTGGAACAATTGAGAATGTATAAAATTTCTTCGTATCCAATATTCGCTTTAATGTTTACTGGTGGAATAATGTTTTTTTCATTTTGTTTTATGGGATTAAAAGACATTCTCTCAAATATATTCTACTCAATTGTTGGGTTATTTTTTTCATTGTTATTTTTAGGGTATTCGATTTATCTCTTAAGAAAAAGAAGACAGGGTAAGGGATTTTATTGGGATAATGAAGGAATTGTAATTGACTTACGAGGAAATAAAGTCTATTGGGAAGAGATTGAAAGTATTCAATATTCCAATGTAAGAGGTATGAAGTCAACCGTGATTTATCCACACTATACATATCACGAAAAGATTAGAATCCGTCGTAAGAAATGGATGCCAACTCCTGCCCATTCCATCGATTGGTTTTATATTGAAAAGCCAAAGGAATTTCACAGAGATTTAATGAAGACTTGGGAAGAAAAAAGGCATTAAGCATACATTCATTTCAAATTTCTTATTAAGCTAACGGGTAGCTTGAGTTAAAGATGGGATTGCTGAGGCAATCCTTTTTTAGTCATTAGAGAAAGGGTTTTTCTATATATGTATAGAATAGGTAGTTATATTTATTTAGGTGGTGTTTTGATGTTTCAACATGAATATGGATGGGTTCGGCAAACTAGAGGAACTCTGTTAGATTTTTGTGGGAAAGTAGATCCTAACCATCTTACTCATACAAATGGATTCGGTTGGCAAAGTGTAAGAGACACATTGGTTCATATAGCAGATTGTTATGTTGCATGGCTTGGCTCGTTTGTTTTATTGAAGACAAAAAAACCACTTACTCCAAGGGAAGAATTACTTAATCTCAGTTTAGACCAAATAATAGCACGATTCGAACAAGTGGATTCAATAGTAAATGAATTATTAGAACTACATGGACATAATTTAAATGTCCTAATTGAGAGAGCAATCCCTTGGAGAGAAGCACCTGAACTATTATCTATTACTCCGCTTAAATTGCTAATGCACACCATTACTCACGAGTTTCATCACAAAGGACAAATAGTAGCTATGCTCCGTCAGATGGGTTATGAGCCCCCAAATACAGATGTATTAGGAACAGAAGATTAATTTATTAAAGAAGTAATTTGGGCGATGTTTAAATGACATTGCCTTTTTCGTTGAGTAAGTTTGTGAAGCATCGTACTTAAAGTAACGGGTGCGTTAGTGAAAAAGGATCGTCAAAAAAACGGTCCTTTTTGGGTGAGATTAACATTTTATTTTTATAAAGTGGGGAAAAATAAGAAAAAGCCTATAAGCGAGGTTCTTTATGAAAAAAAGCCTTTTAATATTGATTGCCTGCCTAACTTTTTTCTCTTGTTCTCCCGCTCAAGCCGAAACCGTAACAAAAAATGATGTGCAATTGCGTGATGACTTAATCCTCAATTTGTTATTTCCTTTGATTAGCAAAGAAATCGAGAAACATTACGGTCAACCGAAGCAGTATTACAACCAACAAATTCTCCAAATCAAGAACCTAAGAGAAGGTAGCTTCTCCTTTGATGTAACGGTTCAGGTAACGACATTTGAGGGTGCCCATAATCCCCCTTATGATTTAGTGACCATCACTTTTAGTAATTATCGCCCAAGCCCAAGTTGGCGGGCGATTGATTTCAAAAGCAGAAGGCTAAAACCAAACGAAAACTAAATGCAGACATCCTATGTAAAAAGGATGTCTTTTTGCTGTTGTCCGTTACAAATGGGGGTTTAAATTGAAATAGAGGAATTGATATAAAAAGTAGAAAAGGACCAAAACTGGTCCTTTTAATATGTCCAAACATTAATATCATCATTGAACAAAGCCCTTATTTAAAGAATTTGCAAAACCGCTCCAACATGTTAAGGTCTTCAATCATTTCATCATTGCTTAGTATCATTCGACCAATAGCGTAAGACTCATCATGTACAGTGGATGTTTTTGTCATACCCTCTGTTACGAGTTGGACAATCTCATCCGAAAATTTAATTTTACTAAGTTTTTGTGTTTGAACACTTGGATTAAACCGTTAACGACACCGTTTAACAACAGTTCTTCTACGGCACGTTCCCACGATTCCCTCAGCAGCATATACCATGTTTTAACGTTAGGGATAAATAAATCAGGATCTAATTGGCTTTCTATCTTTTTTAGCTTTGGCAGTTCATTTCTTAAGTATTTGATTCTTTTACTGGTTGCTAGGGTTATCCATGGCATTTCCGTTTTTGCGATCCCTGCTCTGTTACCATTTCTCCTTACAGAACAATAGGATGACTTTACGTTTTGTAAATTAACATGTTTTTGTAAGGTGTGTAGAAACACGATGTCGTGTGTAAAAATAATAACTTGCCGTTTTTTAGCTTCCTGTACCAATCGGTGAGCTACATACTCTCTCCTGCTGTGGTCTAGAGAGGAGACGGGATCATCAAGTATGATTCCTCCATTTGATGGTATAGAAGAAATTTCCGCAAGGAAGAAGGCTATTGATAATGCTTTTTGTTCACCTTCACTTAGGATTTCGTTAATGTTCTTAGTGGGCAGTGCTTTAAAAGTAGGTAATGTTCTTATCATTGGCTTAGCCATTGCTATCATTGTTTCAGCCATCATCTTTAACAAATATATTCCAAGTCAAAAAGCAGTAATTAACGAAGGAGCAAGCGGCTCAGTCATGCCAGTCTTCATACTTTCATCAACTGTAGCTTTTGGTGTTGTTATCACGCTTGCACCTGGATTTAAATATATTTCTGACTTCATTTTAGGTATTCCAGGTAATCCACTTATCAGTTTATCGATTGCTTCGGCTGCTTTTAGTGTCATAACAGGATCAGCATCAGGCTCATTAGGAATTGTTATGCAAGCTTTTGGCCAAAGTTATTTGGATATGGGGATTAATCCTGACGTCATCCATAGGGTATCAGCTATTGCATCATCTGTACTTACCATCATGCCGCATACTGGTACCATTATAACATTGTTTGCCTTAACAGGACTTAATCACAAAAACGGCTTTAAGTATTCATTTGTCGGAATGACTGTTGCTAATTTACTTGCATTAATCGCAGTTATAATCGCAGCCCTTATTATTTATTAATAGCTAAAACAAGGGATTGGATATGCCATTGTACAAGGTCTTATTGAAAATGGAGACTTTGTAACCATCTTTGATTTATATGAAGAAGCAGCGAAAATCAGGAGCCATTTCCTTACTCAGAGGGAATGGCTCCCCTTTTTTTCTTTTATATTATTTGCATATTATTGTGAAACTATTCACAAGTTGTCCTTGGTTATATTTTATCACGTAAATTACTATAAATGTGTGAACGTTTTGTGAAAAGAAAAACGAAAGGAATATTGTAGTGAGAATTTTGTTGAGATAAATAAAGGCTGTCGAGATTTCTTCTCGTATTAAAGGAGAAGAATAGTTCAGCTTGAAATTTAGAGAGGCGATAAAATATTTTTAATTCGAGATATTTTTATTGCATTTTTTTCACTTGAGGTGTAAAGTGATAGTAACGAAAGGAAATGAGTCAATTGAGAAAAAATACACTTGGTTCACTAATCTGGTTGCGTATTGCTCGTTTTACACATCAAAGTAATTTATTATCGAATGAATTCTTAAAACAGTTTGGTATCACAGCTGCACAGTTTGATGTATTAAATCAGGTTTCTACTTATCAGCCTATCATGCAAAGTCAACTTGCTGTTAAAGTTACCGTGTCGGAGGGTGGAATTTCACGTATGCTCACTCGACTTGAGCAAGAGGGATATATACAGCGGAAGCAGGACTGGAAAACTAAATGGATTGCCCTTACTTCAAAAGGGGAAGATAAAATGCATGAAGTTTTTGAACACCAACTTACCTTCCAAACGTCCGTTCTCAATGAGTGCTTAACAGAGGATGAGCAAAAAACACTATACAAGTTGATGACTAAGCTACAAAAACATACTGAAGATAAATTAGAAAGTTAAGAATCCTTTTATTTATGGTAAATGCAATGCTATTTATTTTTTAATTTTCACTTGACTAGTTAATTGAAAATGGAGGAATGATCTATGTATAAAATTCCAGGACATCATCACATTTCAATGATTACAAAAAACGCAAGTCAAAATAATCACTTTTACCGTCACGTGCTTGGTTTACGTCGTGTGAAAGTAACGGTGAACCAAGATGATCCATCGATGTATCACTTATTTTACGGAGATAAAACAGGCAGCCCAGGTACTGAACTATCATTTTTTGAAATTCCACTAGTAGGAAAAACTTATCGTGGTACAAATGCCATCACAAAAATTGGTTTACTTGTACCAACAGAAGCAAGTTTATTCTATTGGAAAGCACGTTTTGAGGAACTCGGGGTAGAACATAGTGACATTACAACGTATGCTAATCATCCAGCTTTACACTTTGAGGATCCTGAAGGTTTACGTATGGTACTTCTTGTTTCAAACGTTGCGAAAGTAGAGTACTGGCAAACTTGGGGAAAATCCGAGGTACCTGCCGATCATCAAATTCAAGGAATGGGCTCTGTGGAAATGACAGTACGAAGACTTGATAAACTGGCAAGCACACTTACAGACATGTTTGGCTATACAGAGATAAGCCGTACAGAGGACGAAGCGATTTTTCAATCAATCAAAGGAGAGGTTTTTGGAGAAATCGTCGTGAAATATTTAGACGGACCGACTGAAAAACCAGGCCGTGGCAGTATTCATCATTTAGCCATTCGTGTAAAAAACGAAGAAGAGCTTATCTTTTGGGAAGAGAAAGTCCGAGCACGTGGCTTCCATTCATCTGGCATAGTGGATCGCTTCTACTTTAAAAGCCTATATTTCCGTGAATCAAACGGGCTTCTATTTGAAATAGCAACCGATGGACCAGGTTTTACCGTCGATGGAGATGATATCCAAACACTGGGTGAAAAATTAGTTTTACCTTCATTTTTAGAAGACCGTAGAGCTGAAATTGAAGAAAATCTAAACCCCATTGAGGAATATTAATTAATAAACAAACGAATAGGATCACATTCATCAAACAAACTTACCACTAAATTTGAATTTCTAGGAGGAAAATAAAATGAACCAACTAAAAGGAATGCATCACGTAACAGCTATTACAAGTAGTGCAGAAAAGAACTATGAATTTTTCACCTATGTTTTAGGGATGCGTTTAGTAAAAAAAACAGTCAATCAAGATGATATTCAAACCTATCATTTATTCTTTGCTGATGATAAAGGGAGTGCAGGCACAGACATGACGTTCTTTGACTTCCCAGGCATTCCGAAAGGTGTACATGGTACTAACGAGATTTCAAAGACCTCGTTCCGTGTACCAAGTGATGCAGCATTAGAGTATTGGGTAAAACGTTTTGATCGTTTAGAAGTCAAGCACACTGGAATTAAAGAGCAATTTGGCAAGAAAACTCTCTCTTTCGTTGATTTTGATGATCAACAATATCAACTAATTTCAGATGAATTCAATAAAGGCGTGGAATCTGGTACCCCTTGGCAAAAGGGTCCTATACCACTGGAATATGCCATTACTGGTTTAGGTCCTGTCTTTGTTCGTATTGCGAACTTTGATTACTTTAAAGAAATGATGGAAAAAGTCCTATTATTTAAAGAGACAGCTAAAGAAGGAGCATTCCATTTATTTGAAGTGGGGGAAGGCGGTAATGGTGCTTCAGTCATTGTCGAATATAATGCGATTCTTCCTGAAGCAAGGCAAGGTTTTGGAACGGTACACCATGCGGCATTCCGAGTAGAAGATCGCTCAGTATTAGATGAATGGATTGAACGAATGAGTAGTTTTGGATTCCATACATCCGGTTATGTAAACCGTCACTTTTTTGAGTCTTTATACGCAAGAGTGGCACCACAAATCTTATTTGAGTTTGCTACGGATGGTCCTGGCTTTATGGGGGATGAACCTTACGAAACGCTTGGGGAAAAATTATCTTTACCTCCATTCTTAGAACCAAAACGTGAACAAATCGAAAAATTAGTTCGCCCCATTGATACAGTGAGAAGCACTAAGGAATTTATTAAAGAATAAAAGGTGAAATATCAACCAAACAGCTTTTTATGAAGAAAAGTGGAAAACAAATTGTTTGATTATCCCGTTACTTCAGATTTAAAGATCAAAATTAGTCCACAACAGGGTGGCTTTTAAAGGAGAGAGATAGAAGTGAATAGCAAAATCATGAAAATACAAAAATTAGGATTTCCATGGGAAACAGAAGATCCGTTTCTTATGACAGTCCATCATAAAGATGCGTATCCTTCAGGAAATGACGAGCAGGGTCCTAACGTTTCATTGGCAGGCAGAAATCTTGGCGAGGATTTTACGTTGCGTGATGGTTTTAGAATGTATCATGGCACCACGGTTCCGGGATTTCCTGTACATCCCCACAGAGGTTTTGAAACGGTAACCGTCGTTCTTGAAGGTTTAATTGATCATTTTGATTCATACGGGTCCACAGGACGATTTGGAAATGGGGATGTTCAATGGATGACAGCAGGAAAAGGCTGCCAGCATACTGAAATGTTTCCTCTTGTTCATCAAGACAAAGGCAATCCGCTTGAATTCTTTCAGATATGGCTGAATCTACCTGCAAAAGATAAATTCGTTGATCCGGAATATAAAATGTTATGGGCTGAGGATATATCGGAAGTACAATCAGCTGCTGCTAAAGGACAGAAAACGACCGTAAGACTGATTGCCGGAAGTATGCAGGGCAAGTCTAGTTTAGAACCAAACTCTGCTTCTTGGGCAAACGATAAAAATCATCATGTGGGGATTTACCTCATTCATATGGAGCCTGAAGCAGTCTTCACCATGCCGTCAGTTTCAGCGACAATGACAAGAAATTTATACTTTTATCAGGGAGATAAACTAAATATAGACGAAACAGCGATTGAAACGTACCATCGTGTAAAGCTTGCTGGTGACCAAGAAATCACGATCACAAATGGATCATCTGAGAGTTATATGCTGCTCCTAGAGGGAGAGCCGATACAAGAACCGGTCGTATCCTATGGACCGTTTGTCATGAATACTGAGCAGGAAATTCACGATGCATTCAAAGATTATCAAAATACCCAATTTGGAGGCTGGCCGTGGGACCGTCCAGATCCTGTAAATAAGCGTGAGTCAGGAAGATTCGCACGCCATGCAGATGGTAGAGTTGAAAAAAGGTGACCACTATTCATTATATGGATCTAGGTCAATATACTTAAATCTGCAGAACAAAACTCCATTTTGATTTCAAAATGGAGTCTTGTTATTTATCATAAGTTGCTTGTGAGGATTTTTGATCAAACTTTACTTCAAAGCTAAAATTTAAAACACCATCCATTTTCCAACAAATTTCTTAATAGTTATAGTGAAAAAAGCCTATTATACCAAGGAGATTAGCATTTTTAATCAAACGATTAGTTAGTAAAAAATAAACTAACCAATCGTTTGATTAAAACTATAGCTAAGTTTATGAATAAAGGGATGACCCCATTAAGTAAAAGAAAATGATGTCGAAAATAGAAGGTAATTTGTTCCTTTCATTCGAAAATCATGTTGAATAATAGCCCTTATTGGCTAATTCCTCATTCTTCGACAAGAATATTTATAATACCCTTTCAATTAAACGTTTGATTAAAAATAAGGAAACTCCTTCTATCATTTGATTTCCATGGGAAATTGAAAAAAAAGAATGTCGAAATTCGCTCGACTTTTTTCCGTACAAAAAAAGCTAGCTCTATAAGGTCGCGGACGGACCATATTAAAGAGCAGCTTTTTTATTTTTCAATACAATGTTCAATTATTACATTGCTTTTCCTCAAAACGTACTAAATAAAGATAATCCAAGGTAAACTGCTGCTCCCCACATGACTAAGGCTGATATTTTATTTAATACTAACATGAATCTTCCCGATTTATCGAGTTTTCCAGTTATTCTCCCTATTTGTGCAAGCCCCAAAAACCAAATCCACGAAACCATAATACATGAAACAGCAAATATTACTTTTTCTTCTCCTTGATATCTTAACGAACTTGGTCCAATTACACCTACCGTGTCCATTATTGCATGTGGATTAAGTAAGGAAACAGAGGCCGCAAACAACACTTGTTTCCTTATTGAAAATTTCTTCTCAACTTCTTCTTTCGCATTACTTGGTTTACTAGTCCATGTGGTCCATCCCATATAAATTAAAAAGATAAATCCTCCCCCTAAAAGAACCGTTTTAATCCAAAATGAACCTAAGACCAGTAATGAAACACCTAATACAGACACCAAAATCAAAAGGGTATCACACATAGAGGCTGTAATCACAGCTGGTAATGCTCTGATCAAACGTGGTTGAATAGCCCCTTGATTAAAAACAAAAACATTTTGAACACCAAGAGGCAGAATGAGTCCTAGTGCAAGAATAAATCCATGAATAAATGGCTCTAACATCTGAAGTTCTCCCTTTCTTTTTATTAAACTAGTCTTATTATAGGTAGTATCTTTCCCGATGTCTCTAACCAATTGGATGGATTCTAAACCAACCAAGTTTTATACTTAATAACAAATTTGTTAATTTTTTAAAAAAATGCCCAAACAACTTCCATTTTTAGCGAGACTAAGGCATAATTTATGTATACTAGTATTCAGGGGAATGTTCTATGTTTATATACTCGAATTATGGTGAAATGGATGAAAAAATTAGAATGATTAGAAGTAAAATGATTGAATCTGGACTAAAAAAGGGATTAATACATCCTGAAACTATTAAATATAGTCAAGAACTTGATAAATTAATATACAAATGTCAATACACAATAAAAAAGAGCGGTTGACCCATTCATTGTTCTCAATACTTGCACCAGTTACCTTAAGTATAATATTTCGTAAAGCGAAATTTTCTATTTCCCCTTTACTATTTTCCTCACCACATAAATCTGCAGGGCTTTTTTATATTTCCTTCGCCTATCTCTTCAATAAAAGATGAAAGAGCTAATCGCGATTGGCTTTTTTAAATCAATAAATAGTTAAAGAATAATATTTGCTAAAATTGGTGAATGTATTAGTGACAAATGGAATCTTTTTGGAAGGATGTTTTTTTATGGAGAAAAAACTGCTAAATCTACTTACTGCTTTATGTTTGGTTTTTTTGCCATTTTTATTCAAGGGTCCAAAAATGAGAGAAAATCTCGTTATTTTTTTCTCGAAAGGCGTTATTGCGGTTCTGATTGATGCCTATGTTGTTGGTACTAAAAAAGTTGAATATCCAGTCCGTCCTTTCCCCAAAATTTTTAAGACCAACATCATTTATACCATATTGTTTTTCCCGCTCTTAAGTGTTATCTGGGTTAAACTATCTTATAATGATCATTTTGGCAAAATCCTTATAAAAAGTTTGCTATTTAGTGTTCCTATGAGTATCGGCCAATGGTACTTTGAAAAGAATTCCAGATTATTTAAATGGAAAAAATGGTCACCGTTCCATACCTTTGGAAGTGTATCTTTTACTTTGTTTACGATTAGAGGTTTGGTTGGATTATTAAAAAAATTAGATAAGTTAAAGAATGCTTAAGTGTTTAATCTAAAACATAATTGTTTTATAGAATTGTAAATATTTGTTCAACATTTTATTGATATGCTAGTATACAAGTTTGCTTCTTTTGGTATATGATAAGAATGGGTTTACATTTTTAGGCCCTTGTTACTTTGGAAAAGAAAGCCCTTTCTAAGAACAGCTTATTAGTGGAACCTCACAAATTCTCTAAAATTTTTTTCGAAAAGGAGTTGTACATACAGTGACAAAAGTAGATTTGAAAGCAAAACCATACAACTTAAGCGATGAAGATATTAAATGGGTGAACGATACAATCGGCTCCATGTCCATTGAAGAAAAGATTGGGCAATTATTTATTAATATGGGTTCCAGCCGTACAGAAGAGTATTTAACTGGTGTCTTAAATGATTATCATATTGCAGGTGTTCGCTATAATCCTGGAAAAGCTGAGGAAGTATACGAACAAAATAAAATCCTTCAAGAAAACAGCAAAATTCCGTTGCTGATTGCAGCTAATACGGAAGCAGGTGGAAACGGCGCTTGTACAGATGGAACAGAAGTCGGCGTAGAAGTTAAAATCGGCGCAACAAATGATGCTAAATATGCCTATGAAATGGGTCGTGTTTCTGGAGTCGAGGCTGCGGCAATTGGTTGTAACTGGAGCTTTGCTCCAATCGTAGATATTAACTACAATTGGCGTAATCCGATCATTTCAAGCCGTTCTTTCGCATCGAATCCAGATTTAGTGCTAGAGTTGAGTCTTGCCTATATGAAAGGTATTCAAGAAAGCGGGATTGCTCCAGCTGCAAAACACTGGCCTGGTGATGGTGTCGATGAGAGAGACCAGCATTTATCGTTCAGCGTGAACAGCTTATCTACTGAAGAATGGGATAAGACTTATGGAAAAGTATACAAAGGATTAATTGATGCCGGATTACCATCCATTATGGCAGGACATATCCATTTGCCTTCATACCAAAAACACTTCAATCCTGACGTGAAAGATGAAGAACTTTTACCAGCTACCCTTTCAAAAGAAATTACAATAGACTTATTACGTGGCAAATTAGGATTTAACGGTGTTGTTGTAACAGATGCCAGCCATATGCTAGGTTTAACAGGTGCAATGAAGAGAAGTGAACTACTGCCTACAGCCATTGCGGCTGGTTGTGACCTATTCTTATTCTTTAATGATCCAGATGAAGATTTCGGCTTCATGATGGATGGTTATAAAAACGGAATCATTACTGAAGAGCGCCTGCAAGAAGCTTTAGAACGTACTTTAGGGTTGAAAGCTAAATTAGGTCTTCATAAAAAAGCAAAAACTGAAATTTTGCCATCAAAAGAAGAAGCAATGGCAAAAATCGGTCTTCCAGAAAACAAAGCATTGTTCAAAGAAGTGGCTGATAGAGCCATTACATTAGTAAAAGACAAACAAGAAATCTGGCCAGTAACTCCGGAAAAATACAAACGTGTATTATTGGTTGATGTAAAAGGTGTACAAGGCGGATTCGGTGCATTGATCGGAAGTAAAGAAAAAGCTGTCGATATCATGAAAGAATTACTGGAAGCCCAAGGATTCGAAGTGACTGTTTGGGAATCAACAGAAGAGAAAATTATGAAACTTCCAGAAGAAGAAAGATTCGCTGCTATTGCCAATGTATATGCACAAAAGAGACCGATTACTGAGTTAACCGATAATTATGATCTAATTATCAATATCGCCAATGTTAACCCAGGCACCGTACAAAGAATCGTATGGCCAGCAAGTAAAGGAACACCAGATATTCCATTCTATATCCATGAGGTTCCAACTATTTTCGTTTCTGTTCAATATCCATATCATTTGGCAGATGTACCACAAGTAAAAACTTACATCAATACGTATGATAGTAAGAAGCAAACACTAGAACTATTAGTAGAAAAATTAATGGGACGTTCTGAATTTAATGGTGTTAGTCCTGTTGATGCATTCTGCGGCTTCGTTGATACACGTATTTAAATTTAGTTATGAAAAAGGACCATTCCCCATATTGCGGTGAGTGGTCTTTTTTTGTTTAATATAGTTTGGCACATAAAGTAACCATATTGGTTAGGAAGTCTTTGTACTCTTAAATTGAACTCGTTATTTTCAATATACCTTATGGTTCTCCTTGTTATTTTACACTTCGCATGAGGGGGAAGATTCATTTCCCGCCAGATCATAGTTTGGTTGTTCTTTGTTCAGAATACCAAATACAATCATATCAATAAACAACATTACAGCTGCAATAATGAAGGTAACGGTAAATCCCCACTTTGTCGAAACGAACCCTAAAACGATTGATCCTACTGCAATCCCTATATCCATGGCAGCATACATGGTGGCGTTGGCAGCTCCTCTTCTTTCAGGAGATGCGGCCTCCATACCGATGATATTTATGATCGAAAAGCTGGCGCCAAAACCGATACCATGAAGAATGGCTGCCGTAATCATAAGAGGCAGAGAATAAGCAAAGGCCAGGATTACGAAGGCAGTAAGCTGCAGGACCAGTCCCGGAATAAAAATCTTTCCAGTCCCATATTTTTCGACAAGTTTTCCAGTGAATAAAGAAATGATAACGGTAGCTCCCGCATAAAACATAAAGAATAGGCCAATATTATCAACTCCGCGTGATTGCCCGTACATAGGAATAAATGTATAGATGATGGCTGCACCGAAGGCGATAAATATCTGATACAAGGCAGGTTTCAACGCTGTCTTTTCAATCAAGTTTTTAATATTGAATTTTTCCCTTGATTTTGCTGGCTCCCTCGTAAGTCTCGGCTTCTTTTTTTCATAATTAATGAGAAAAGTAAGGGCAAGGCCTAATAGAGCGATTCCGAAGGCTATTTCAAATGTTATAGAGTATTTGAACTTGTTTATTAGGTAAAGAGCGGCAATCGGTCCTACAGCTGTGGTAAGGTTCATAGCGATTCCATACATACTGATTCCTTCCGCCAGTCTAGAAGCGGGTGTGACATCTGCCACCACTGTTGGGGCAGCTGTTGTGATTGCACTGATCGACAGTCCATGAAATAGGGCCAAAATCAGAAGAACCCATATGGAGGCTGCAAGTCCATAAGAAAATGCGGCTAGGGCTAAGGCAATGATTCCTATTACAAGAACCAATTTCCTGGTTTTCGTGTCCATGACATTTCCCATTAAAGGTCGAAGTACCAGGGCAGTCAGGCTGATGACAGCCATAAAGGCACCGGCCGTGGATGCCGTCCCGCCAATTTCAAGGGCATATAATGGAACCGTAGTTACAGCAATATAATCGGCAAGAAATAAGATAAAGGCAATGATATTAATCATCACATATTGGTTATTGAGCAACTTTTCCGCATTAATATATTGATCATTTTTCATTTTCTAATCTACTCTCCATTTTTATTTTTTCGGGCTATTTTTTACCTTATGGCACATTATAAACCTTAAAGTTACTTTAACCTCAATAGAAAAATGATATAATGTATCAAGAATTTAAAAGTGATGGAGATTCGTATGAAGGAAAATAACAATCATATTAAGGAAATTTCTGAACTATTCAAAATTCCTAAGTCCACCTTGCGCTATTGGGATTCCGAAGGTTTGATCCACTTTGACAGAGACGGCTCAAATGATTACCGTAGGTTTTCATTGAAAACGATTATGGAAATTAGTGATATTGCTTTTTACAGAAGCATGAATATCTCCATCGAGGATCTAAAATCTCTACAGCAAAGGAATGTAGATGAAATGGAGGATATTATCAAGAAATCAGGCAGGAAAATCGAAGAGCAGATGCTTGCCCTAAAAGAAATGATGAAGAAAATAGAGACGAGGATGAAAAGGATCGATCAATACAGGCAGCTGCTTGAACAACCATACGCCGTGGGTAAACCAAATTTTCAAATGATGGTTAAAAATAATTTTATGGATCAGGAGTATACTCAAAAATATCTATCCGACCCTTATAGTGCTGCCATCCATTTTCAGTTAGAGGATAAAAACAAATTTGAATTTGGTTTCGTGGTGGAAGGTGAATGTGATAGCCCTAATATATTATGGAACATGGCGGATGCCTCTTCGAGTTTCATCCATTGTTTACTGAAGGTTCCTGCTGATTACCAGGATGTACCCTGTTTTGAAGAGCATCGGAGATATTTTGATGACCATGGATACGGAATGGGCAATGTTGTCGGAAGGTATTTATTTACGGCCTATGACCAAAAACTTTACGATTATTTTGACGGCTGGATTGAAATTGCTGAATAGCAGGGCGATAGACAAGAAAAGAGCAGACGTATGATTTCTTCATACATCTGCTCTTTTGCCATTCTTATATTCCGTTGCCGTTACTCCTTTTAAATCCTTAAATACTTTACAGAAGTAGTTATAGCTGCTAAACCCTGCCATATAGCTGATATCCGTGATTGATGACCGTCCCTGTTCAATGAAGAAGGCTGCTTCATCAATTCGTTTTTTATGAATATAATCAATCACGCTCATTTTCATTTCCTCTTTAAATTTTTTTGCTAAATACGAACGGGTAAATCCAATTTCATCTGCAACTGTTTGTAAATTAATGGGTTCAATATAGTGAAGATTAATAAACATTAATGCTTCCTTTACTACAGAACTGTGGTCTTTAATAGCGAAATTTTTGACTGCATCGCAGTATTCCTCTGTCATGGCGACTTCTAAGGCATCTAATTCCGACATCGTAACGGCTTCCTCAACTTTTAAGGCAAATTTCTCCGAAATGGCATGGCAATATTGAGGCGGGACACCGCCTCTGGCTGCTGCCTGCCGATACATTGTATTACTGGAAAACGTCAAATTTTTCTTTGCCCGCAGCGGATTTCCCGGAACTCTGTATAAAAAATCCACTGACCACTCCGCCATTGTTGCCAGCGCCCTTTCTTTATCCCCTGTTTCAATATAGTGTAAATACTTTTTCTCAGCCTCGTACATTCGTTTAATATCCGCCCCCTCTTGATCTCGGTCTTGGGGCTGTATTTCTCTGTGGTCATTCTTTGTAGTATTTTTCATTACGATTATTTGCGAGTCCACATGCGGGTTTATTAATAGATTTACTAAAGCTTCACCAAAAGATGGCAAAGATTCTCCAACATGGGTCAGTTCTTTATAAAACTTCTCCAAAGGTTTTATCCAGCTATTTTCAAGATGATTGTCCTTTAACACCTTCCAGATAAAATGGTCGGTGCTTTGTTCATGTAAAAACGGCCCGACAATGACCATTCCTTTATACTGTTCATCTTCTTTTATAGCGATACCGATATAGGAGAGCTGAAAAGAGTCTGTATGAAAACAAAAGCTATGTTTTTTTGCCTTTACTAGTGTGGCTTGCAGATTTGTGTACAAGCTTTTGCGTGCCTCAGTAATGATTAGGGGCTCGGAATCATGGGAAATATGCAAAATTGTTTTCAATTGGTCATCCAATGCCTCGATATCTATTTTAAAGGTATTTTTGATTAACCAACATTTTTCCACAAGTTCAACCATTTTTTTAACCTCCTTCATTTTGTCAGTTTTGTGAAAGACATTAAAATAATTTTTTCCTAGTGTTCAATTTTATATATTTAAGTTCAATAGTGGATGTGAAACCGCTTTTATTTTATTATGATTCACTTGTAAGAAAAACACTAGTATACATCCTAAAAATTCATTATAAGGGATTCCACAACTCGAAGATAGAGAGGAGAAAGATTTATGACACGAGTTAATCTCAAAGCAAAGCCATTTTATCTATCTGATAAAGACATTAAATGGGTAAATGATACCATTGAAAATATGACGATTGAAGAAAAGATTGGCCAATTATTTATTAACTATAACGAATCTGGGAATCTATCACAGTTCCTCAAAGAATTGGACAAATACCATGTAGGTGCAGCCAGACTTGATGTTGACTCTGCAAAGAAAACGTATGATGAGTATAAGATCATTCAACAAAATAGTAAAATCCCATACCTTATCCCATTTAATGGCGACCAAGGAGGAAACGGAGTCTGTTCGGAAGGCACTGTCATTGCATCATCAGCAGCCTGCGGGGCAACATCTGATACAGAAACGGCATACAATGTTGGCTATGTAGCCGGAAGAGAAGCTGCTGCAGTCGGCATTAACTGGGATTTTGGCCCATGTGTCGATATATTACTCAATTGGAGAAATACCATCATCAATACCCGTGCATATGGTGATGACGTTGAAAAAGTAATCGAAAATTCTAGAGCCTATATCAAAGGGTTACGCGAGAGTAATGTTGCAGCCTGTGCCAAGCATTTTCCCGGCGATGGTGTCGAAGAATTAGACCAGCATCTTGTCACGGGGAATAATGACCTTAGCTGTGAAGAATGGGATAACAGTTTTGGAAAAGTCTATAAATCTTTAATTGACGAGGGCCTGCAAAGTATTATGATTGGTCACATTACTCTTCCTGAATACTCACGGAAATTAAGACCAGGTATAAAGGATACAGAAATTATGCCAGCCACCCTTGCACCCGAATTATTGAACGACCTGCTTCGAGAGCAGTTAGATTTTAACGGGTTAATTGTCACCGATGCTTCTCATATGGCCGGAATGACATCTGCAATGCCAAGAAAAGATCAGGTTCCAGGTGCGATTGCTGCTGGATGCGATATTTTCTTGTACTTTAATAAGCCAGCTGAGGATTTTGCCTATATGATGGATGGATATCAAAACGGGGTCATAACGGAAGAGCGATTGCATGATGCGCTTACAAGAATTTTAGGATTAAAGGCATCCTTAAAGCTGCACGAGCAGAGCTTCCCAAGTGAAGATGGCTTAAGCGTCATTGGTTGTGAAGAGCATCTAAAGATGGCAGAAATGGCAGCAGATAACAGTATTACTTTAGTAAAGGATACTGAACAGAACCTGCCAATTAAGCCAGACACCCATAAAAGAGTTAAATTGTATTATCTCAGCAGTCCGCCAACATCGAAAAATGCCGGTCCTGATCCTGCAAAAGCGATGATTGCGGAGGAACTGGAACAAGCAGGCTTTATCGTGGATGTCCATGAGTCATTCTATGATTTGGAAAGAACGGAAAGCAAGCCTGAGAACTTTTTAACAGCTATGGACTGTGGAAGTGTGGAAGAGTTTAAAGAAAAATATGATGCAGTCTTTGTCTTTGTTAATATGTATGGCTATGCACAGGAAAATGTCGTGAGATTAAGATATTCAACAGGACATTCAAATGAAATTCCTTGGTTTGTAAGAGAGGTTCCGACTATTTGCGTATCGTTAAACTATACAACTCATTTACTCGATCTTCCGATGATGAAGACATACATCAATGCCTATGTTCCGACGAGGACAGCAGTAAAAGCAGCAATTCAAAAGATCATAGGTGCATCAGAGTTCAAAGGCCAGCATAATGAAACCGTATTTTGCGATCGCTGGGATACCAGATTATAGCATCTAAAATCGCTTCTGATTGATGAAAAATCATATAAACACTAACGATCGGAAGGAGGAGCTTTAGCTAAAGGGGCTTCTAGAAATATAAGCCCCTTTATTATCAATATTTTTACTTTATCAATTAGAAGGAAAAGTTTTTTACAATTTTTGGGATACTAGTATACCGCGATAATTCAATTCCTATTTTACCGAAAATTATTTTACTAAAAATGTAAGCGTTTAACAGGTGCACCATTATTAATTTTAAAAAAAAACGGAGGAAAATTTAATGAAACCATTTGGCTTGAAAGACAAGTTTGGTTATATGTTTGGCGATTTTGGCAATGACTTCTTCTTTGCAATCGTTACTTATTATTTGATGGTTTTTTATACCGATATTCTTCATATCAGCCCTGCAATTGTCGGCGTCCTCTTTTTCGTAGCGCGGTTATGGGATGCAGTGGCCGATGTTAGTTGGGGCCGTTTTATTGACACAAGAAAGGCGGGGATAAATGGAAAATTTAGACCGTGGATTTTTAGAATGTCCTTCCCTCTTGTGATTTCAGGTGTATTGATGTTTGTGAAAATTCCTGGTATGTCTGATGGTTTTCATTTGGCATGGGCGTTCGTCACTTATATTTTATGGGGAACACTCTACAGCACCGTTAATATTCCTTATGGATCTATGGCATCTGTGGTTTCGGATGATCCGAATCACCGTACATCCTTATCTACATGGAGAACGGCGGGGGCTAACTTTGCCTGGTTGATTATCGGAGCAGCATCTCCATTCATCTTTTTTGTTAATAACAAGGCAAGTGAAAGCCGTTTCCTTTTGGGAGCAATCATTTTTGCTGTCCTTTCTCTTGCTTGCTATATGGCATGTTATAAATTATCAACTGAACGAATTGAATACACTCAGACTCAAGAAAAGCCTAACCTTGGAAAAACTTTAAAAGGTATATTGAAAAATAAAGCTTTATTGGTTCTCTTGCTTGCTGCCCTTGTTCTATTAGTCGCTACCATGTTACAAGGAACCGTTCAAACCTATTTGCTTAAAGATTACTTTGGTAAAGCCACTGCCCTTAGTATCATGACTACCAGCCAAACGGTTCTTGCCTTTGTGGTTATACCGTTAATTGCTCCATTAGCTAAAAAGTTTGGGAAAAAAGAAATGTCCGGAATAAGTATGGTTATTTCGGGTGCCGTATATGCTTCCATGTACTTTATGCCTAATATGAATCTAACAACATTTATTGTGCTTTCCTCTATAGCCTACTTTGCACTTAGTTTCTTTATGACGGCAATCTGGGCGTTTGTTACAGACTGTATCGATTATCAGGAATTACTAACAGGAATTCGTGAAGATGGAACGATTTATTCAATCTATTCATTTTTCCGTAAAGTGGGTCAGGCTGTCGCCGGCGGCCTCGGAGGTTTTGCCCTTTCCCTAGTTGGGTACGATGCAACCTTGAAAGCACAAACGGCAAATACACTACATGGGATTTTTACGCTAAATACACTTGTAATGGGTATCGGTTTTGGTGCAGTGGGGTTAATTTTACTCTTCCTTTATCCATTAAACAAAAAACGGACACTTCAACTTTCTGCGGACTTAACTGAAAAAAGAAATGCATTAATCAAATCAGCTGGTAAATCAGCATAAAATCTGTAAGAAGATAGTTAATGTAATGTTAGCTATCTTCTTTTTTCCAGAAGAGTTGAAATGAGATATTCATTGGACAGCTAGAAAAGTATTATAGGAGTGTATCAAAATGCTAACTGTAACACCCAGACTGCCAGGCGAAAATAATAAGGAATATTCCTATAGAATTATTAAGGATGGAATTATGTCGCTGCAACTGCAGCCGGGACAAGTGTTAAGGGAAGCGGAGCTGGCGGAAACACTGAACCTCTCGCGCACCCCGGTAAGAGAGGTTATGGCAAAGCTGAATGAAGAGTATTTAGTTGATATCGTTCCACAGGTTGGGACATATGTTTCCAAAATTAAACCGCAATTAATCAAAGAAGCCTCCTTTATGCGTTTTACATTGGAAAAAGAGGTATTAAAACAGGCTTGTGAGTCATTTCCCAATGAAGCCTTAATCGAGTTGAGGAGAAATATAGTATTTCAAAAGGAACTTGCCGGTTATAATGGAATGGAGCGGGAATTCCATAAATTAGATAAAGAATTTCATCAACTCATTTACCAAGGGGTTAAGAAAGAAAATGTCTGGGCAGCCATAACACGAATTAGTACACATTATAATCGGATGAGACTGCTTTCGGAGATGAAAAATAGTTTTGACCAGGCGATTGCTCAACATCAAACAATCATTCAAATGATTGAAAATAATGCAGGTGATCAAGCGGAATATATCATTCGGCAGCATATAGTAGAAGCCGCCAAGTTTTGGAAAGGGTTAATTACAGATAACAACCCTTATAGCCATTATTTTGACCTTTCAAATGAAAAAATGCCAGTATTCCAATAGTAAAGGAATACTGGCGTTTATTTTAATGATTTTGCTGTTTTTTTGAAGGATTTTGTTTGGTCGTATACCTCTTTAGGTATTCCTCTATGTGGCTCGAACCCAAACCATCCGTACATGCGCCGTTTCCGCTCGCTTCTATAGGATTCGAAGTGACGGTTTGAAAATCAACAGAAGAGAAAATTAGGAAGCTATCAATAAAGGCAGACAAAAAAGGATCCTTCCTCAAATTTCTTGATCCTTTTTTTGTCATAATAACCCTTCAACAACTGTCCGAAAAAACTAAACAAACGTTTGATTAAAACGCTGGAAGCATTGGTATGACTGACCTCCAAAAACTAAACAAACGATTGGTTAAATTATTGAATTGAAAAAGTGACTGGTTGGTGGAAAAAACTTGCTTTTTTTGGAGAAATTAATATAATAATTCATATATTCTTTGAAATGAAAAGCTTTGAGAAGGAAGAGTAAATGGGGCAATATTTGATAGAGAGCTTCTGATGGTGGAAATGAAGCAAATGAACCCTTTTGAAAATGACCTTTGAGCTGCGTACCGAACGCTTTCCAGCAAGTAGGCTGCGTCGAGATCGGCACTCGTTACAACAGCGGCAGTATCTCTCAAAAGACGTACTGATGGAGACAAATAGTGTGAGCTATTTGTAAATGTAGGTGGTAACACGGGTATACTCGTCCTAATCGTAATGATTAGGGCGTTTTTTTATTTCATTTTTGGGAGGAATTCGAAATGACAGTTGTCATCGGAGGAGCATGGCCATATGCCAATGGATCTTTGCATCTAGGTCATATTGCGGCATTATTGCCAGGGGACATTTTAGCCAGATATTACAGACAAAAGGGAGAGAAGGTTCTTTACGTCTCAGGAAGTGATTGTAATGGCACGCCTATCTCAATTCGGGCCAACCAAGAACATACAACGACAGAGACAATCGCCAACCGTTACCACGAGGAGTTTACCGAGTGTTTTAGGAAATTAGGCTTTACGTATGATCTTTACACGAGAACAGATGCCAAACATCATCATGAATCTGTTCAAAAGATATTTTTACAGCTGTTGGAAAATGGTTATTTATATACGAAAAAGATTGAGCAAGCATATTGTGAGCATGACAAACAGTTTTTACCGGATCGATTTGTTGAAGGGATTTGTCCTAATTGTGGGGCAAAGGCGAGAGGCGACCAATGTGATAATTGCTCAACCATTCTGGATCCACTCGATTTACTTGAAAAACGATGTAAAATATGTGGTAATGAGCCCGTCATTAAGGAAACAGAGCATTTTTATTTTGCTTTCAGTAAATTTCAACATGAGTTAGAAGACTTCGTTAATAATGCAGATGAGGAAAATCGTTGGCGGGAAAATGCTGTATCTTTATCAAAAAGATACTTGCAAGAAGGTGTTCCTGACAGAGCCGTTACGCGTGACTTACCGAATGGTGTAGATGTTCCCGTCGCAGGGTTTGAAGGCAAGAAAATTTATGTGTGGATCGAAGCGGTTGCAGGATATTTAACGGCGAGTTTAGAATGGGTCAAACAAAATGGGGAAAGCATTGATCAGTTATGGAATGAAGAGACAAACTCTTATTATGTCCACGGAAAAGATAATATTCCGTTTCATACGGTGATTTGGCCCGCAATCCTAATGGCGATTGGGAACAAAGCACTGCCGACACATATCATTTCAAACGAGTATTTGACATTGGAGAAAAGGAAGTTATCCACGAGCCGAAATTGGGCGGTTTGGATTCCGTACATTTTGAGCAAGTATGATCCCGATTCCATTCGCTACTTCTTAACGATCAATGCACCGGAAAATCGCGATACCGATTTCTCCTGGCGGGAATTCATTTATAGTCACAATGGTGAGTTGCTTGGTGCCTATGGGAATTTTGTTAACCGCACGTTAAAGTTTATTGAAAAATCGTTCGGTGGTAAAATTCCGCAGGCTAAAGTGAATGAGCAGATTCAAAACAAGACAATCAATCTCTTCAAGTCAACAGGAGAATTCATCGAAAAGGGGCATTTTAAACAAGCACTAACAGAGATATTTGACTATATTCGTGCAGCAAACCGTTATTTTGATGAACAGCAGCCTTGGATTCAAGTAAGGGAAAACCCAATTGAAGGTGAAGCGACGTTGGCAACGTGTACGTATATCATTTCAAATTTAGCCCAAGTACTTCAGCCGTTTTTACCGTTTTCCACAGCGCAAATACGAAAAATGTTAGGGGTATCGACAGTAGAATGGAAGGAACAACCACAGCTGCCGGGTGCAATCGAATTCGTTGTACCATTATTTGAGCGCTTAGATATTCAATTGATTGAGGAAGAATACAATTATTTAGTAGATGCTTCTAAGTAAGAGGTGTGAAAAAAGGACCAGTCCTCCTCTACATTAGATTAGTGTTGGACTGATCCTTTTCAGGACATTGGTATTTCAAAAAAAACCTCTCCATTTGTAAAATGAAAAGGTTTTCATTATTATAGCCATTTTTCCGCCCAAGTCTCTACTACTTTAAGAGATCTTCCTAATTCAGTTCCCTTTTTAGTTAATGAATACTCTGTTCGAACGGGTCGGTCTGTAATGACATTTCTTAGTACAATTCCGCTATCTTCAAGTTCTTTAATCCGCTCATTTAACATCCGTTTACTTAAATCAGGTATATAAGCATGAAGCTCACTAAACCTTTTTGGTTCTACCATTAACGTATGAATGATAAGACCCATCCACTTCTTCCCTATTATTTGGTAACATTTTTCTACTTTGGCGCTACAAACGATTTTTTCATTACTCATCAATATCCCTCCTTTTATGGATTTGGTTATATAAAATAACTAATTATGGAATTATCTTTATTCTAATAATAACAAAGAGTTGAGAAAAAATAAAGTTAATTTTTGTTACTAAAAGTTACTAAGTGACAAAAGATAAATTTATGATTAGAGATTATATACTCTCATTTCCTTTTCTTTATTTAAGAGTGGAATTAGAAAGGACACCATCTAATTAAAGAATGGTGTCCATTTTATAATTCTTCTAAGTTTCTTAAGCTTCTTAAAATGTTAACCTGACTGACGGACAATATGGTCCGCTAATCTTATCGCCAAAGCAGTTCCTGAAAGCGTCGGTCCAGCGGCGGTTAAGGTAGGCAGAACACTATTATCAGCCACAAATAAACCTTGAACCCCATGTATTTGCCCATGACGATTTGTTGCTGAAGTCGCTGGATCATCACCCATTCTGCAGGTAGACGCTTCATGCATGTCTGACCCAGGTGGTCGAAGTACAAGAGTAGATTCATCAAGAGTCACTCCCATGGCAGATGCGGATTGTCTAATTCCCTGAGCAACTTGATTGGCTGTTTGCCGGTCTTTGTTACTTAACGAATACTGAACTTGGAATACCGGTACACCGAATTCATCCTTTGCAGAGGGATCAACATAAACTCTATTCTCAGCGCGAGGTTCAACTCTTCCAAAAGCAGCGTAGACAACCATGAGATTATCTTTATAAGCCTTATCTTCAAATTGCTGGTAGGAAAAAAATTGATCAGGTCCAAGAATCTGAATTTGATAGGGATCCTCTTTTGTTTCAAATTTCAAAATAGATAGATTGCCAAGTTTATCAGAGAATTGTCGTCGACTAATCGTACCTATTGCAATGATAGACACATGCCCTGTTAAATAATGCCCAATCGCAGGTCCTGCAATTCCAGAACTCAGTAGTATTCGAGGAGTCTCTAAAGTACTTGCGGAAACTACCACATTTTTAGCTCGAATGGTATGAGCTTTCCTGTCTAAAGAAATCACTTCGACACCTGCAACTTTCTTATTCTCTACAATGATTCGAGAGGCATTGGCGTTTAATCCAAGATCATATGGTCGATCAAATTGGGCCGCAGCCAATGCGTTGATTGAACTATACCAGGGATTGGAATGGACTTCACCTTGATGAGAGCCTGTCATATCAAAAGCCACTGGCATATCATTGGCTTCCAGAATACCATGTGAATGGAGTCGCTTTAAAAGAATATTTTGCATGGAAGAGCCTTTCGCAAAAGACGTTGTTACGTGCAATAGCTTCTCTGCCATCCTATAATATACATCTAATTCTTGGTGATGAATCGGCCATTTATTCAGTTCAGATTGAATGGGTCTTGGGGTTGCTGCATTCCAAAATAGTGACCTGCCTCCAAGCGCATATACCATTCGTGCTCCCGAAAATTGAGGTACACGCTGTTCAAAAGTTGTTGAATTATCTGGAAGGAGTTGGTCACGGGCAGTATTTACATTCTGAGTGGGAATATTAAGGGCGTGAGAGTGAAATAATTTATCGCCTTTATCAATAATCCCAATCTTTTTAGCGCCTTGATTTTTCCATAGTTCACACAATCGATACAGGGTGGCACCTCCGCCAGGGCCAGTTCCCACAATCAGCACATCGTATTCTGTCTTTGACATTTCTTCAATGGTTTTTGTTGGGATCCAATTGTTTTTATATTTCACCATGATTGACACCAACTTTCCATTTTATCTAGTTATTTATAATGTTTATGTGTATGGCTAATCCAGAATACCAAGGGCATTAAGTAAAAGTTTTTTACCTGGTTAAAGATGAAAGTGCGAGCGGAGGATTCCCATGATTGACAGTAGAAGAAAAAATACACTATAATCATCTCGAATTAATAATATTTGATTTCAAGATTCTAACTTTGGGTAAGATATGAGTAAGATGAATTTTAAGAGACATTACAGGAGGCATGATCATGGTAAAATTACCGTTTCAAATTGATTTAACGGATAAGGTTGTAGTTGTAACAGGAGGAACAGGTGTGCTTGCTGGACAGTTCGTAGATGCGCTAGCCGCTTGTGGGGCAAAAGTGGCTATTTTGGCCCGTAGACTTGAAATTGCTGAGGAAAAGGCATTAGAAGTAGAAAGAAATGGCGGTATTGCCCTTGGTGTAAAAGGAGATGTCGTTAATAAAGAAAGCTTAAAAGCAGCGCATGATGTCATTCGTGAAAAATTAGGTCCGGTTGATATCTTAATCAATGCTGCAGGCGGTAATCATCCAAAAGGTCAAACAACAAAAGAATATTTATTTGCAGAAGATTTAAAAGAACAGCATGATGACACAATTACATTTTTTGATTTGGATCCTGAAGGAGTTCAATTTGTTTTTAACCTGAATTTCTTAGGGACATTGTTGCCTTCTCAAGAATTTGCCTCAGATATGATTAATCGTCCTGGAGCAACGATTATTAATATTTCTTCTATGAATGCTTTTACCCCTTTAACAAAAATTCCGGCCTATAGCGGGGCAAAAGCTGCCGTGAGCAATTTCACTGAATGGCTTGCTGTGCATATGTCAAAAGTGGGTATTCGTGTAAATGCTATTGCTCCAGGATTCTTCATAACAGGGCAGAACGAAAAATTATTAAAAAATAAAGATGGATCATTCACAGAACGCTCTGAACAAATTATTCACCATACACCCATGGATCGTTTCGGTGATGCACAAGAGCTAATTGGCACTTTATTGTATTTAGTTAGTCATGAAGCATCTAGCTTTGTAAATGGAGTTGTCATTCCTGTTGATGGGGCATTCCATGCCTATTCTGGTGTCTAAACGGTTAGGACTACCATTTTCTAAATAAAAGATACAAAAAATAGAACCAATTTGCATATTAAGAAAACCTCTCGATTTCTTTAAGAATGGAGAGGTTTTCTTGTTTCGTCCAGCTCCAGCACCCAGCGACTAGTGTACTTCGCTAAACGGGCGCTTGCGCTTTTGTTCTAAAAATAGAACTATTTTTCAGTCTGCGTTAAAAAATGTCACAAATTAGACACAAATGTGTTGACAGAAAAAGATAAAAGAATTATTATGGTTACATAAAGTTACTTGATAATTAAAACGCAACAATAGAGTAACTTGTAAACAACAAAATATAAATAGTTTTTAGCTATTTTTTTAGAGATATGTCTCGAATTAAAGATATTTTATAGTAGGTAAAAAAGGGGAGAAGGGAGAACAATATGTGCCAAGTTGAAGTGACTGTTGAATTGAATGGAAAAAAATATAAAACAAATGTCATTGCCAATAAAGGAATGTCAAATGAGACCATAAGGTTTTTAGCAGAGAAACAAGTTAAACAACAATGGAGTAAATAATGTATCAACTATTATCGGACAGTAAAGGGGATAAAACAACATGAACAGCAATTTATCAATCGAGCTTGTAAAAGTAACGGAAGCTGCAGCTTTAGCTGCGGGAAGATGGACGGGAAGAGGGAAGAAAGAAGAAGCGGACGGAGCAGCAACCGAAGCAATGAGAGATATGTTCAATGCCATCCAAATGTCAGGGACAGTTGTGATAGGTGAAGGTGAAATGGATGAGGCACCGATGTTATATATTGGCGAACAATTGGGAACTGGTGAGGGGCCGGAAATTGATATTGCGGTAGACCCATTAGAGGGAACAAATATTGTCGCTGCGGGGACATCGAATGCACTCACGACGATCGCAGTTGCAGAGCATGGGAATTTATTGCATGCACCGGATATGTATATGGAAAAAATCGCTGTTGGTCCTGAAGCTGTTGGGGTGATTGATATAAATGCACCAGTGATTGAAAATCTAAGAGCTGTAGCAAAGGCAAAAAATAAAAACGTTGAAGATGTGGTTGTCACCATTTTGGATCGTGAAAGACATAAAAAAATAATCCAAGAGATTCGTGATGCTGGGGCAAAGGTGAAACTCATCCAAGAAGGTGATGTATTAGCTGCCATCAATACCGCATTTGAACATTCTGGTGTCGATCTCTTGCTTGGTTCGGGTGGAGCACCGGAGGGAGTTTTGGCTGCAGCCGCATTGAAAAGTTTAGGTGGAGATTTTCAAGGAAAGTTACTCCCACAATCAAATTTAGAAAAAAATCGCCTGAAAAAAATGGGGATAACTGATTTTAATAAAGCTTTATTAATGGATGATATCGTAAAGGGAGATGATGCTTATTTTGTTGCAACAGGTGTCACAGATGGTGAACTCCTAAGAGGTGTCCAATATAAAGGGGATTTGGGAATCACCCATTCGATTGTTATTCACGGAAAATCAAGGTCCGTTCGCTTTATTGAAGGACAACACCATATGATGAGTGTCTAAGAATCAGGATGTGCAGCTGTTATTACTGGAGGAGGAACATAAATGGATGCAATGACTTTTGTTTTATTTGGTGCAACAGGGGATTTAGCAAAGCGAAAAATATTCCCTGCTTTGTTTAATTTATTTCTTGATCAAAAACTGGCACAGCCCATTTCGATTATTGGGTTGGGCAGACGTAATATGGCGGATAAGGATTTTCAAGAGTATGTGAAGCAATCGGTAAGAACCTTTTCAAGACGGACCGATATTGATCACCACAAAATGGATCATTTCTTAGCGGCCTTTCGATATAGTGTTCTCGATGCCACAAAGGTTGAGGACTACGGAAAACTTCTAAACGTTGTCAAACAACGTGAAAGCGAACTGAAAATACCGGAAAATCGAATGTTTTACCTGTCAGTTGGACCTGAATTTTTTGGCCCGATTGCTTTAAATATTAATGAAAGTGGTTTAGGTTCCACAGCTGGCTGGAAACGACTAATTATCGAAAAACCATTCGGACGTGATTTAGAGTCAGCTCGTGAACTAAATACCACCTTAAGCAAAGCCTTTGAAGAAGATGAAATCTATCGAATTGATCATTATCTTGGTAAATCCATGATTCAAAATCTAGAGTCACTAGCCTTTTCGAATCCCGTTCTGCAAACTTTATTGAATAATCGGCATATTGCTAATGTGCAAATTACCGCGAGTGAAATCGTTGGGGTAGAGGAGCGGGCTGGATATTATGATAAATCTGGGGCCATCCGAGATATGTTCCAGAATCATATGCTGCAAATCTTAATGATGATGGCCATGCATATGCCGAAAAGCATTAGACCAGAGGATATCCGAAATGAAAAGCGAAAAGTGATAGAATCTGTTCGTCCGTTAAAGAAAGACAATATTAGCAAGGATATTATCCGTGCTCAATATAGTGCTGGAGAAATAAATGGCAAGCCAGTGGCAGGCTATATAAATGAGCCCGGCATTGAGGCTTCTTCGCAAAATGATACCTTTGTAGCAGCGCGTCTTTGGATTGATAATTCCTATTGGCAAGGGGTACCGTTCTATATCCGAACAGGAAAGAGAATGGCCGAAAAATCTACTCGGATTGTCATCGAATTCAAAAATTCAGTAAAAACTGGAAACCCAAATAAATTGGCTCCAAATCTTTTGATTATTGAAATCAATCCAAATGAAAATGTATCTTTACAAATAAATAGCAGGAATCCAATCAATGGGAAAATTGAACCTGTAAAGATTAGTTTTTCAACCGAACAAGCAGACATACCCGAGGCTTATGAACGATTAATTTATGATGCTTTTCGCGGCGATTCCACGTTCTTTGCCCACTGGAAAGAAGTTGAATTGTCATGGGAATGGGTACAGCCAATTCTAAATGCATTTAAAGAAAACGACATCCCGCTTTATCATTACCTAGCAGGATCCAACGGCCCAGAGGCAGCAAATCGGCTGCTTCATCAAGATGGATTCAACTGGTGGCTGGATGGCGGCAGAAAAGCGGATGAAGATTCCGTTGATTTCATAAATGAATCGGTAGCACAATAACAAATTGTCCAAAAGGAGATTCCAACAAATGAGTAAAACAGTAGAAGCTTTAGCCGTTAATACAATTCGTACTTTATCAATAGATGCCATAAATCAAGCTAATTCCGGTCATCCTGGTCTGCCGATGGGGGCCGCACCAAGTGCCTATGCTTTATGGGCCAATCATTTAAAACATAACCCTCAGCACGCCCAATGGTTTAATCGTGACCGCTTTGTTTTATCTGCTGGCCATGGTTCAAGCATGTTATACAGCCTGCTTCATCTTGCTGGCTATGATGTGACGATTGATGATTTAAAAAGCTTTCGCAAGCTAAACAGTAAAACACCAGGTCATCCAGAATTTGGTCATACAGATGGTGTGGACGCCACAACTGGACCCTTAGGACAAGGGATTGCCAATGCAGTAGGGATGGCAATGGCAGAGGCACATTTAGCAGCGAAATTCAATAAAGAGAAATTCCCTGTGATGGATCACTATACCTACGCCATTGTAGGGGATGGTGATTTATCAGAAGGGATCTCTTATGAGGCCATGTCCATGGCTGGTCATATGAAACTTGGCAAACTGGTGGTTTTATACGATTCAAATGATATTTCGTTAGACGGAGAATTAAATTTATCCTTTTCGGAAGATATTAAGAAGAGAGCAGAATCTGTTCATTGGCAATACCTGCGAGTAGAAGATGGAAACAACGTGGAAGAAATCTCAAAAGCCATTGCAGAAGCAAAAATGAATATAGAACTGCCAACTTTAATCGAAGTAAGAACCATTATCGGTTATGGCAGTCCAAAAGTGGCGGGGACAAATAAAGCACATGGTGCACCTCTTGGAGTAGAAGAAGCGAAGGCAACGAAAAAAGCCTATGGCTGGGATTATGAAGAAGATTTTTATGTCCCAGAAGAAGTAAAGGCACATTTTGAATCCTTAAAACAATTAGGTATTGAGGCTGAAGAACAATGGAATGGATTATTTCAAGCATACAAAGAGGCCTATCCACAATTAGGGAAAGAACTTGCTGATGCTATTGAAGGAAAAGTATTAATTGATGTGAACGATATTTTAACTTTTAATCCTGAAAAAGCAGTTTCCACTCGGGTAGCTAGTGGAAATGCCATCAATCATTTTGTGAAAATCGTCCCATCTCTCTTTGGCGGAAGTGCTGACCTTTCTCACTCCACCATGACGGATATCACAGGAGAAGCAGCATATGCCGTCCAGTCCTATGCAGGCCGTAATGTATATTTTGGTGTTCGTGAGCATGCCATGGGTGCAGCTGGTAATGGAATGGCACAGCATGGTGGTGTGAAACCATTTGTAAGTACATTCTTTGTGTTTAGTGATTACCTTCGTCCATCAATACGGTTAGCGGCCCTACAAAAGCTGCCTGTAACCTATGTATTTACTCATGATTCAATTGCCGTTGGAGAAGATGGTCCAACACATGAACCAGTTGAACAATTAACGGCATTGCGTTCGATTCCAGGTCTTACAGTCATTCGTCCATCAGACGCAAATGAAACAGCGAGTGCCTGGGCATATGCCCTTCAAAACACAGCAGGTCCAGTAGCTTTAATTCTAAGCCGCCAAAACCTTCCAGTGTTTGAAGAAACGAAAGCCAATCTTGAGAACCTATCAAAAGGGGCCTATGTATTAACAGAAACAAATGAAAATCCTGATCTTATTTTTATTGCTACTGGTTCTGAAGTTTCCCTTGCTGTGGGTGCAAAAGCTGAACTGGAAAAAGAAGAAGTATCGGTACGTGTAGTCGCCATGCCAAGCTGGGAACTATTCGATCATCAATCCGCGAGCTATAGGGAGTCTGTTCTTCCATCTGCAGTGACGAAACGTGTGTCTATAGAAATGGGGATCTCACTTGGTTGGGATCGCTATGTTGGACCGCAGGGAAAAATAATGTCTATTGATACCTTCGGTGCCTCTGGAACGGGTGCAGCGGTGATGGAATTATTTGGTTTCACGATTGAAAATGTTGTTCAAACAGCGAAAAAATTACTAAATGCCTAAGCAAGCGGGGCATTTGATAAACTTGATGCCCAAATGATTAGGGGGAAATCAACTTTCTTCTATATAACATAGAAGAAAGCAATAAAAACAACGTAGGCAAATACATCTTTAGGAGTGAATTAGGATGCAAGTTGGATTAATCGGTTTAGGAAAAATGGGCTTTAACTTAGGTCAAAATTTATTGGATCACCATCATTCGGTAGTAGCTTATGATTTGAATCCAAAAGCTGTAGAGGAAATGAATAAACTAGGCGCCCATGCCACATCGAATCTAGAGGAATTAGTACAATCATTAGAAACACCTAGAATTCTATGGATCATGGTTCCGCACACTGTAGTGGATTCCGTTCTTAGCGAGATCAAACCATTGCTTGAAAAAGGTGATGTTGTGATTGAAGCCGGGAATTCCCATTATAAAGAATCGATTCGCCGGTATGATGAGTTAAAAGAAATGGGAATCTATTATATGGATGCCGGAACTTCAGGTGGAATGGAAGGTGCCCGTAATGGTGCATGTTACATGATCGGCGGCGATCAAGAAGCATGGCAGATCGTTGAACCGCTTTTCCGTGATACAGCAGTAGAAAATGGCTACCTATATGCCGGAAAAATTGGCAGCGGCCATTTCTTGAAAATGATTCACAATGGCATTGAGTATGGCATGATGGCTGCCATAGGCGAAGGGTTTGAAGTATTAGAAAAAAGCGAATTCGACTTTGATTATGAAAAAGTGGCCAAGGTTTGGAACAATGGATCCGTTATTCGGTCATGGTTAATGGAACTAACAGAAAATGCCTTCTCTAAAGATCCAAAACTTGATGGAATTAAAGGGGTCATGCATTCATCTGGTGAAGCAAAATGGACACTAGAGACTGCTTTAGATTTGCAAACAGCAACACCTGTTATCGCTCTTTCATTACTATCCCGCTATCGTTCATTAGATACAGATACCTTTAACGGGAAAGTGGTAGCGGCTTTACGCAATCAATTTGGCGGACATGCCGTGGAAAAAGCATAAGTAACACATTCGGAAATTAACACAAAATAATTGGAGGTAATTAAACATGAAATTTTTTATAGACACTGCAAACCTTGAGGAAATTAAAAAGGCATACAAAATAGGGATCTTATCAGGAGTAACCACTAATCCATCCTTAGTTGCCAAAGAAGGCGTAAAATTTGAAGACCGAATTGCAGAAATTTTAAATACGGTACCAGAAGTGGAATCGGTATCTGCGGAGGTAACACCACATGCGTTGACAGCGGAAGAAATGATGGCAGAAGCAGATGAATTAATCAAAATCAATGGCGGCGATAAAAATATTACCATTAAAGTGCCAATGAATTTAGCTGGCTTAGAAACAACTCGGTACCTTGCGAAAAAAGGTGTGAAAGTAAATGTTACCCTTATTTTCACTGTCAACCAAGCACTATTAGCAGCACGTGCTGGAGCTTCATATGTATCACCATTCTTAGGTCGTTTAGATGACATTTCTGAAGATGGTGTTCTACTTGTCTCAAAAATTGCCGAGCTATTCCGTATTCATAACCTCGATGCTCAAATTATTGCAGCCTCTGTTCGCCACCCAGATCATGTAACACGTGTGGCCATGGCAGGTGCCCATATTGCGACGATTCCTTACAAAGTTATTGAACAGCTTGCTAAGCATCCACTAACCGATCAAGGAATTGAAAAATTTGCTGCAGATTGGGTCGAACCTAAACACTAAGAGGGAAGGAAGGGCGTTAGCAGTTATGAAGGATACGATTATACGCTAACGTCCATTTTTTTAAATAAGTTCTGAAAAATCACTAAAAAGGGATGGATAAAATGACAATATCTTTTGATTATGCAAACGTACTTCCATTTATGGAACAAAGTGAAGTGGATAACCTTTCCGAATTCGTCAAAACAGCGCACGATATGCTACATAACAAAAAAGGTCCAGGGTCTGATTATTTAGGATGGGTTACCCTTCCGCACGACTATGATAAAGAAGAGTTTTCAAGAATTAAGCAAGCGGCTAAAAAAATTCGAGAGTCTTCGGATGCGTTAATCGTGATTGGAATTGGGGGATCTTATTTAGGTGCAAGAGCAGCGATTGAAGCTCTTTCGCATTCATTCCATAACCAAATGAGCGGCAATACGCAAATCTATTTTGCTGGTCAAAATATTAGTTCAACTTACATTTCTCATTTATTAGAAATGTTAGAAGGCAAAGATATTTCCATAAACGTGATTTCCAAATCAGGTACCACAACAGAACCCGCTGTCGCTTTCCGTATTTTCCGCGATTATTTGGAAAAGAAATATGGGAAAGAAGAAGCGAAAAAGCGGATTTACATTACAACCGACAAAGAAAAAGGGGCATTAAAACAACTGGCCACTGAAGAAGGGTTTGAAACATTTGTTATTCCTGATGATGTTGGGGGAAGATACTCGGTCCTTACAGCAGTTGGTTTATTGCCAATCGCAGCGGCAGGTTTGGATATTGATCAGATGATGGCAGGTGCAGCAGCTGCAGCTGACAGATACAATCATGATGATCTTGCAACCAATCAAAGCTATCAATACGCGGCGGTTCGTAATGCCTTGTACCGTAAGGGAAAAAGCATCGAATTGCTCGTTAACTATGAGCCTGCACTTCATTATGTATCAGAATGGTGGAAACAGCTTTTTGGGGAAAGTGAAGGAAAAGATCATAAAGGACTATTCCCAGCTTCCGTTGATTTTTCAACCGACTTGCACTCCATGGGACAATATGTGCAAGAAGGCCGTCGTGATTTGATCGAAACGGTTGTTCAAGTGTCCAAACCGAAAGTAGAATTAACGATTCAAGAAGATGCAGCGAATTTAGATGGCTTAAACTTCCTGGCCGGTAAGACCATGGATGAAGTTAATAAAAATGCCTTCCAAGGAACCGTGTTGGCACATGTTGACGGCGGCGTACCAAACATGGTTGTAGAATTAGATGAATTAACTGAATATACATTCGGCGAAATGGTTTATTTCTTTGAAAAAGCATGTGGTATCAGCGGCTTACTCATGGGGGTAAATCCATTTGATCAACCTGGTGTTGAAACATATAAGAAAAACATGTTTGCTTTACTTGGCAAACCTGGCTATGAAGCGGAAAAAGAGGCTTTGTTAAAACGGTTAACAAAATAGCATCGTAGAGTTTACTTTTACTAGTAGGAGAGGTGTATCTTTTTATGAATGCATATCTGTTAATTATTACACTTTTATCCATTGTAATTGTTATATTAGGTGTTTCTTGGTTTAAATGGCATGCCTTTATTAGTTTAACCATTGCAAGTTTATTTTTAGCGATTATGTCGGGTATGTCTTGGGATAAAATAGTAACTGCGTATGAGACGGGAGTCGGTGGGACTTTAGGTCATTTAGTAGGTATTTTAGCATTAGGAACGATTTTAGGAAAAATGCTTTCCGAATCTGGCGCAGGTTTGCAAATAGCAAATTTCTTTGTAAAGATTTTCGGTGAAAAAAGGTTACCATGGGCGATGTTTATTTCTGGGTTCATCATTGGAGTTCCCGTATTTTTTGAAGTGGGCATCTTAATTTTATTACCATTGGTCATTTCTATTCAAAAAGCAACGAAGCAAAATATCTTATTAATTGCATTACCCGCTGTAGCAGGTTTATCGATTGTACATGGCCTTGTCCCGCCGCATCCAGGTGCAGTCGCTGCGATTGGTATTTACGGTGCTGATCTTGGAATAGTGTTAATATATTCTTTGATTATCGCCATTCCTGCTGGAATCATTGGTGGCCCTTTATTTGCAAAGTGGCTTAACAAGCGAGTGATTCCAGAAGGAAAACCAGAACTTGTTAAAGTAGAGGAATCAACAAATTCAATTTCTGTACCAAGTGCTGGGGTTTCATTCTTATCCATTTTAATGCCTGTTATTTTAATGTTATTAGGCACTGCTGCACCGTTCATACCAATGTCATCAAGTGCAAAAAAATTTCTTGCATTTATTGGTAGTCCGCTTATTGCACTGCTCATTTCTTGTTTTATTGCTTTTTATCTTCTCGGTTTCCGTCAAGGAATGAATAAAAATGTGATTAAGAAATTCGTTGAGGAGTGTATCCTTCCAGTTGGTTCTATTATTTTAATTGTAGGTGCTGGCGGGGGATTCAAACAAATTTTAATTGATAGTGGTGTAGGATCAACAATTGGTAGCATGTCTGAAAGTTTATCTTTGTCTCCACTTGTTTTAGCCTTTCTAATCGCTGGTCTTATTCGGATCGCGACAGGTTCGGCTACAGTCGCCTTAACAACTGCCGCTGGAATTGTTTCACCAATTATTGCCAATATGTCTGGTGTAAACTTAGAATTACTCGTCATTGTAACAGGTGCGGGATCGCTCATGTTTTCGCATGTTAATGACGCTGGATTTTGGATGGTTAAGGAATACTTAGGATTATCGATTAATGAAACATTTAAAACATGGACTGCATTAGAAACGCTTTTATCATTTGCTGCTTTCGCCGGCGCATTAATTCTGAATATGTTTGTTTAATTTGTGAGTAAAAAAACAGCAAGAAATTTTCAATAAATATTTTGGAAGGGATAATGATTATTCTATGGAGCATTCATCCTTTTACTTAGGCGTTGATATTGGAACAACAAGTACAAAAGCAGTTTTATTTGGTGATAAAGGAACCGTTATAAGCATGCACCATACGGAATATCCCCTTTATAGCCCAGCACCTTCGATTGCGGAACAAGATCCGGAAGAAATATTCCGAGCTGTTAAGGAAACGATAAAAGTTGCTATAAAAAAAGGAAAGATTAGTCCAACTAATTTACAACTTGTTTCTTTCAGTTCAGCCATGCATAGCGTCATTCCTATGGATGAAAGCGGAAAACCCTTAACTCGCTGCATTACTTGGGCAGATAGTCGTGCTACAGAATGGGCTGAAAAAATAAAAAATGAACTGAATGGAATTGAAATTTATAAAAGAACTGGTACTCCAATCCATCCGATGTCACCACTTGCAAAAATTGCTTGGCTTCGGACAGATCATCCTGAGATCTTTAATAAAACGAATAAATTCATAGGCATCAAAGAGTATATCTTTTATAAACTCTTTGATAAATACATTGTTGACTATTCTATTGCTTCCGCAACTGGTTTGTTTAATTTGCAGCAATTGAATTGGGATAAAGAAGCGTTAGAGGTTGCCGGAATTACGGAGAAGCAGTTATCTGAGCCAGTCCCTACAACTTTTTATATAACAGGGTTAAAGCAAGAATATGCAGATGAACTAGGAATTGCGTCTAATATTCCATTCATTATTGGGGCTAGTGACGGTGTCCTATCAAACTTAGGAGTTAATGCCATTGATCCAGGCGTTGTCGCTGTAACGATTGGAACAAGTGGCGCCATTCGAACCGTTACAGATAAACCTGTAACTGATCCAAAAGGAAGGATTTTCTGTTATGCATTAACAGAAAATCATTGGGTGGTTGGCGGTCCCGTTAATAATGGTGGTATGACATTTAGATGGGTTCGTGATGAACTGGCTTCAGCTGAAGTCGAAACAGCCAAACGCCTTGGCATCGATCCATACGATGTATTAACAAAAATAGCTTCGCGTGTTTCTCCAGGTTCAGATGGACTGCTTTTCCATCCTTATTTAGCCGGAGAGCGCGCACCTCTTTGGAATGCCAATGCAAGAGGTTCCTTTTTTGGACTTGGTCTTCACCACAAAAAAGAACATATGGTTCGTGCCGTATTGGAAGGCGTTATTTTAAATCTTTATACGGTGATGTTGGCACTTCAAGAGATGATTGGTGAACCAAGAAAAATCCAAGCAACAGGTGGATTTGCGAGGTCTGAGCTATGGCGCCAAATGATGGCTGATATTTTTAATCAAGAAGTAAGCGTTCCGGAAAGCTTCGAAAGTTCTTGTTTAGGTGCTATTGTTCTTGGAATGTATGCACTCGGACAGATTGATGACTTCTCTATCATATCCGAATGGGTCGGCTCTACACATGCCCACCAACCTATTAAGGAGAACGTAGAAATTTACGGGGATTTAATAGCTATTTATATTCGTATCTCTCGCGTTCTTGAAAATGAATACGGAGCAATCGCCAATTTTCAAAAAAAATGGGTGAAAACAAATAATTAAACATCATGTTCTTATAAGGGGATAGCCTATGTATCTTAGATCATCAAAACCTAAGAGGGATAGGCATGAAATGAATGAAGGAAAGCTTTGAAAGAGTGATCGATTTTAACAAAGGGGGAAGTAAGATGTCTTTAGTGACAATGAAAGAAATGTTGAATAAAGCTAAATCAGAGGGTTATGCGGTAGGTCAATTTAACATAAATAATCTGGAATTCACTCAAGCAATTCTACAAGCTGCCGAAGAAGAAAAATCACCAGTTATCTTGGGAGTTTCTGAAGGTGCAGGGAAGTATATGGGTGGATATATAGCTGTTGTAAAAATGATTGAAGGTCTGCTTGAATCATACAAAATAACAGTTCCAGTGGCTATACACTTGGACCATGGATCAACCTTTGAAAATTGTAAAAGTGCTATTGATGCGGGCTTCACTTCAGTCATGATTGATGCTTCTCACCATCCCTTTGAGGAAAATATCGCGATTACCTCAAAGGTGGTTGAATATGCACATGCCAAAGGTGTATCTGTTGAAGCAGAATTAGGTACTGTTGGCGGGCAAGAGGATGATGTTGTCGCGGACGGTGTGATTTATGCTGATGCGAAAGAATGTGAGGCACTTGTAAAACGTACAGGTATAGATTTCTTAGCGCCTGCTTTGGGATCTGTGCACGGTCCATACAAAGGGGAACCAAACCTAGGTTTTGTTGAAATGGAGGAAATCCGGAACCTAACAGGTGTACCACTAGTGCTTCATGGGGGAACAGGTATCCCAACTAAAGACATCCAAAAGGCGATTTCTTTAGGAACAGCCAAAATCAATGTGAACACAGAGAACCAAATTGCATCTGTTAAAACGATACGAGAAGTACTAGCTGCTAATCCAGATATGTATGATCCACGCAAATATTTAGGACCAGCACGTGAAACAATTAAACAAACCGTAATTGGTAAAATACGTGAATTCGGTTCTTCCAATAAAGCTTAATCGATTATCCTTATTTACCAAAGAAAAACATGAGAGCGTCAAATTTGATAGGGATTCTAAGAGCATTACAAAAGGTAACCAATGAATGAATGCTATACAGAGAGCTAATCGATTTTTTGATTAGCTCTTTTTAATACGTGCTGTCACTTTTAGAATCAAAATGGCATTCCGAAAAATCCACTGTGATTAATTAGGTACAGTTATAATATATTAACTTCTAGATTGATAGAAATAGAATGGACGTGAATGACTAGGATTATGGAAAAAATAACAAAAATAGAAGATGAAGCGTTTGAACTCATCTGGGAACATACCAATGATGCCATTTTTATTATTGGCCAAGATGGAGATGTTCTTCAGGCTAATCCAACGTTTACTGATATTCTGGGCTGGAGAATTGAAGAAATTAAAGGGGTTACACTGCCACCCTTCTTAATTAACATCACTAGAGAACAACATAAGGCATTCTTAAATAAGTTAAAAAGAGGAGAGAATATAAGTTATTGTGTTACAAAAAGAAAAAGCAAAGATGGGGAAGTCCTGGACATCTTAGCAACTTACCGTGCTATTAATAAGGGTAAGGCTCTTGCAGTGGTTATATATAAGGACTTCACAGAACAAATGAAAATAAATAGGCGACTCAAGGAAAGTGAAGACTGTTATCGTAAACTGGTCGAATTTTTACCTGATGCTATTATTGTTCAAAATAACGACCATATTGTGTTTGTAAACAGGGAGGGAATCAAGTTTTTAGGACAAGACAATGCCAATAGCTTGATTGGGAAACCGATTTGGAAGTTTATCTATTCGGAAAATAAAAAGAGCATTGAACAAAGATTAGCGAAGATGATGGAACAAAACGATGGAATCAAACCGATTCCAATCGTAGAAAAAATTCTTCGCTTTGATTATAAGATGTTTTTCGTGGAGATAACAGCGATACCGATTGTTTATAATGGCGAATCGGTCATGCAAATTCAATTTCGAGATATATCTGACAGTAAAAAATATGAAATACAGTTAGAACATATGGCTTTCCATGACCCCCTAACAGGACTCAGAAACAGACGAAGCTTCATCGATATTATGGATCAATCAATTGAGTATGCAAGTATGACGGATGAGCAACTTGCGGTAATGTATATCGATTTGGATAAGTTCAAGGACGTAAATGATTCACTCGGACATGAAATAGGAGATGAACTACTTAAACAGTTTGCAAATAGACTAGTGAACAATGTTCGAGAAAATAGTATCCTTTGTCGTATAGGCGGGGATGAATTCTTATTATTAATTAACAATATTAATAACGCCCAGAGTGTTTCACGTATTGCAGAGAGGTTATATGAAACACTTCAGCAGCCATACCAAATTAAGGGACATAATATTGAAACAACTGCAAGTATTGGTATTTCGCTCTTTCCTCAGGATGGAACTAGTAGCAAAAGATTAATTAAACATGCGGATCAAGCTTTATATAGGGCGAAAACAACCAGAAACCAATTCATATTTTATAGTTAATGTTAGTAGATACAAAAGATATTGTTGTACCTATATAGAAAGAAAAAAGGAGTCAGCCCTCCACCGCGATAAAGCGGTGGGGGTCTGACCCCTTTTTTAATTGTTTAAAATGCCCAATCGCCATTGCGGAAGATTGGAACAATCGTGCCATCTTGTTTGATGCCGTCAATGTCCATCTTGTCAGAACCGATCATGAAGTCAACGTGAACAGTAGAAGTGTTCATGCCGTGTTGTAATAATTCTTCTTGGCTCATTTTTGTCCCACCTTGAATCGTGGTTGGATATGCAGCTCCGATTGCTAAGTGATTGGAGGCATTTTCGTCATATAGAGTCGTAAAGAAGGTGATACCAGATTGAGAAATAGGAGATGGATCTGGAACAAGGGCAACTTCACCTAAACCAGTACCGCCCTCATTATCGAATACCAATTTCTTAATCGTTTCGTCTCCCTTTTCAGCAGAGATATCAACGATTTTTCCGTCTTTAAAGTGCACTTCAATGCCTTCAATTAACGTGCCGGCATAGCTAAGTGGTTTTGTGCTGCGGACCACACCATCCATGCGATGGGTATCAGGAGCGGTGAAAACTTCTTCTGTAGGCATGTTGGCAATAAATTCTTCACCTTTTGGATTAACACTTTCGGCACATGCCCAAATATGGTTCTTAGGTAAGCCTAAAGTTAAATCCGTGCCCGGTGCAGTGTAGTGCAATGCATCAAATTGGATTTCATTTAATTTCTCAGCTTTTTCATTTAACGTTTGTTTATGCTCATCCCAGGCTGCTACGGGATCCTCTGCATAGACACGGCAGGTTTTGAAGATTTGATCCCATAAGGCATCAACTTGTTCTTCAGACGTTTTCAAGTCAGGGAATACTGTTGCAGCCCAGCCTGCACCAGCAGCTGCTGCAACAGTCCATTTCAAATCATCATTTTGTGTGGCAATGCGCTGTGCTTTAAACGCTTTACCGGCAACATTTTGATAGGCAGCAATTTTAGCAGGATCGACTTCATTTAGTAAGCCTGGATCACTTGATACAATCGAAAGACGACTAACGCGATGATTTAATACATGGTCTTCAGATTCTTGAATTTCGTAGTCAGGAATGTCAGTTAACACTTCTACGGGTTGATTCAAGTAATGCATTTTGCTAATTTCATCATCAGCCCACTTAACGATTACTTTTTCCGCACCTAACCCATAAGCTTCTTTGGTGATTAAACGAGCTAAAGGAGCTTGATCAACGGTAATCGTCATTTTTACCCAATCACCAGGTTGAACATTAATTCCTTTCGCTGTTAAAAGTTTTGCGTATTTATGTAGATTTTCTTCAAAGTTAGGTAGAACCATTTTATGACCTCCAATAATTTATTTCTAAAAACAATACTAGCATAATAATATGAAAATTTCCGCAAGTAAGTCTACAAACGTATTGTTTTGTCCTTTTTAGTATCCCACAAAAAAGGACAAACTATCTTTTTATTTGTTAATCTCAGTGTGTAAACCGTTAGGTCAGACTTTTTTGAGACATCCTCGTTTTTATTTTATGCAAATCGACTTCTGAATAATGCCTAGAAGCTTATTTACTTTCACTAACCGCTTTGTCCTTTTCAAATAAAACGATTAATCCAGGCAATAGGATTCCTCTGATTAAGAATGTATCAAGCAAGATTCCGATTGCGACAATGAAGCCAAACACAAACAGTAATTGGATGGGCTGTGTCATTAAGACGGCGAAGGTTGCAGCAAGGATAATTCCCGCGGATGAGATGACACCGCCTGTATTGGCAACAGCAATTTCGACTGCTTTTTTAACAGAATGTGTTTTCCGTTCTTCTTGGAACCTTGAGATTAACATAATATTATAGTCAATCCCTAATGCAACAAGGAAGACAAACGAATAAAGCGGCACACGGTCACTGATGGTGTCGATATCAAAGAACAGGTTACTTAAGAACATGCCTAACCCTAGCGCAGCAAGGAATGAGATTAAGATCGTACCCATCATGTAGATTGGCATTTTAATAGATTTAGTCAGAATGATTAACATTCCAAAAATTAAAATCGTCTCCAGCAATACAATCACAATGACATCTCGATTATTAACAGCGCGATCATCTACTTTTGTGGCAGTTTCCCCCGCGAAATACAGCTTTCCGTCAAGGCCGCTATCGGCGGTTATCTTTTCGGCTTTGTTAATGATTTTTTCCATGGCGTCTATTGTCTCGACTGAATATGGATTGCCTTTAAAAGTAAGGCTGTAATTAATCACCTTTCGATCCTCTGTTATCCCGTTGACTCGAACATTGCTGACAAGCGGCTGCTTAGAAAGGACCGCTTGTAACTTCGCTTGTTGTTCCTGCGTAATGGCAGTAGACGATTCCAGAAGAATGGTTGTTGGGGCAAGGTCACCCTTATCAAATTTTTCTCCTAAAATTTCATAGCCTTGGCGTGAAGGCATATCTTTAGGAAAAGACTTCATCGTATCAAATTCATATTTTAGATTGAACATATTACTTGCTGCTAAAAGAAGTAATAATCCGATGACACCAACGGAAAGGCCTGGCTTTTTGGCTACAAAACGGCCGACCTTGCTCCAAAGAGAATGTTGATTGAGGGCTTGGTCTCCCACCCGTGGAACTTTTGGCCAGAAGGCCTTTCTGCCAAACAAGGTAAATAAAGCAGGGACAAGGGTAATCGATGCCACCATAATAATGACCATCGTAGTGGCAAAGGTTGGAGCAAAGTTACGATAGTCGCCAAATTGTGCAAAAAATAAAACCAGCATGGCGGCTAATACGGTGCCCCCTGAAAAGAAAACAGGCATACCAGTTTCTCGCATGGCAGCGTGCATAGCATCATATTTACTTTCATGAGCTTTAAGCTCCTCGCGGTACCGTGAAAAGACAAATAAAGAATAATCAATCACGGCGGCAAATAAGAGAATGGACATAATCGAAACTGTTTGACTGCTCATTTCTAGTCCCGCTTTTCCCATTAATCCAAGTGTCTGCGTCACGACTTCATAAACGAAGACAGCGGCAAGCAGCGGAATCAGCGCTAATAATGGCGAACGATAAATGACGATTAATAGAATAAGGATTAAACCGATGGTTGAAAAAATAAGAACAAAATCTGCTCTGGAAAAAAGGTCAAGGGTATCCGTCGCAATTCCGGCAGGGCCTGTCACATATAGCTTTAAATCAGAGGACTCTTTCACAATCTTAGAAATTTCTTGAATGGATTGTTTCATTTCTTTTGTTTCTAAGGAAGAGTCAAACGTTAATGGGATTAGTGCCGTCGTCTTGTCAGCGGAGAAGAATCCCGCAGCGGCTTGTGGCGGCAAGGCTGATAAAGGAACAACCTGCTGTGTGCCTTTAATATGTTTACTTTCGACTTGATCTAAAACCTTAGCGAGATCCGCAAATTCGACTTCCCCTTTATTAGCTTGGAAGACTAAGATGGCTGGAATCCCTTCATTATCTTGAAAATATTGATCCACCTTTGCTTGGGCCACGACTGATTTTGCATTAGCAGGTAAGGTATCAATCTTAGAAACCTCATAATCTCTAACGCTAGGGGCGAAAACAGCCAACAGCATCGTAACAATAAGCCAAGCAGCGAGTGTAATCCACATTCCTTTTTTGGTTGTTACCCGATCGGTTATAGCCTGTAGCAGTGTTTTCATGATTTACTCCTTTCATTACTGAAATTAAAGTGACAAAAGTGTCACTTTTAATAGTTTTAATGACACTTTTGTTACCTTCATTATCTTTTAAAGTAACACTAGTGTCAATTATTCAAATGCTAACACTCCATGACGAATAACCTCTTTGATGGATTGGATCCAGTCTGATTGAGGGATGCCAAAGTGATTGGGAATCATAATCGATTGAAAAATAAATCCTAATATTAACGGGTCGGGAATAGCGGCGTGCAGTTTCTTTTCTTGCCTTCCTAAAGTGATAAAGTTTTGTAAAGATTGATACATAACTAAATGTAGTCTCTCAAGCCTGTCAATATTCTCCTTTGCTTTTTTGTTTTCACTGACTGGAATGCGGCGTCCTACTTCAATCATGTGCGGAATGGTCGAATTTTTAAAAATAAGATCTAATAAGAAGTCAAATTGTGCTTCGAAACCTTTGTGTAATTCAATTTCCTTTAACTCCGAAAGAAAAAGATTCATTTCATAAAGCATATAATCTGTGATCAGCTCTTCTTTATTATCATAGTACTTATAAATAGCACCTCTAGAGATTTTTAACTGTTCGGCTAACAGACTAAAAGTAAATCCCTCATAGCCGTGTTCAAGAAGAAGCTGCTTTGCTGCTTGAAATAAATCATCTGTCGAGAATTTACGTCCCCGTGCCATATGCTCACCTCACTTCTTATTATAGTGCAAGGTGAGAAACAATGAAAATATGATAACTGCTTGCTTGTGTGGACTGGAATGAAATTTTTGTGAACGCCGCGGTTAGCTATAGGAAGGAGCCAATAAATTGTTTGAAAAACTCTATAGTAAAATGGAAAATCATGTTAATCTGAACATAAATAGAAAGAGATTTTGATTGGAGGCAAGGATGAATTGAATAATTGATCTATTAAACTATCTAAGGGGAAACAAGAGAGTTGGAAAATAACATAAGCTTACTAAATACATACGCACAAAAAACTAATCAAACGTTTGATTAAATGAGGTAAAGGTCTTGGTAGAGAAGGCTTACTAACTAAGTTGGAAAAAACTAATCAAACGATTGATTAAATGAGGTAAAGGCCTTGGTAGAAAAGGCTTTCTAACTAAGTTGGAAAAAACTAATCAAACGATTGATTAATTGTGGTTAATAAAACAGGAGGGGGAAAATGAACATTTCTTATGATTTTTCGTTTAATCTCATTTCGATCATAACTGTAACTTTAGCATGGGTCACGATTGGATTAATCGCCTACCGTTTATATAAAAAACAGACTGTAAAACCAAAGGTCTGGAAAGTTCTCGTTAGTTTATTTGTTGGCTTGTTTTCTTTTTCACTCAATGTGCCTTTATTTGATACAGTCATCAAGTTCTCAATCTTACCACTTGGTGTTTGGATTTTGTATTGGATTTTAAAGGGAAAGGAAGGGCGCTGGGAAAGATATCGAACTTTTGCGTGGTGTGGCTTTTTTGCCAATTATATATTCTTGGCTGTCACGTTAATCGCGGTACCAACTCAACATCTGATTTATCCTAAAAATGACCTATCAACGTACATCTCAACCATAGATCAGCCATCAATTATAAATATTCATCCATCAGCACTGAACCGCTCGCTGGATAAAGACCATCTATTTAATCAAGTACAGAGTATGAAGCCAGAGCCAAACCATGGCGTCCAGTGGTATTCAGAAGTGGAGAACAGCGGAGAAGGACCGATCAAAAATGAGCGTTTTCCCTATCAACTCATTGGAACTTCCTCTAAATGGGGGAGCCAAGTAGAGGCAATTATTTATATTGAAGAGGATGGAAAAGGGCTATTGGTCACTACATCGGAAAAACAGCTTTATTTTCGCTCCGATGAGTCTGTCCTAAAAGGAGGGGAATAATGTTGAAGAAAAAAAGGGTCTGGCTCTTTACACTGTTAGGTTCACTTGTCCTTGTCCTATTAGTATTTGTGATTAATTGGTACTACTTTTCAACACCTACGGCATTTCCAAAAAATGACCAACTGATAAAGGAGATTAATTATATTCTTCCAGAAGCAGAGGCCAGCATGATCCAAGAAACAATTCACATCGATAAACAGCATGTATTTGTTCCATTTATTTCTGAAGAAGAAAAATATGGGGTTAGTTATTGGGAATGGAAAATGCGTAAATGGCAGGTTGTTTCCATCAATACAAATGGGGAACCGAATATTTGGAAGATTGATAGCGATGATCCATCCACATTTCGTTTGCTGTGGAACATTAACCCTGAGGATCGCGCCAACTATTTGAATTTCTATTTTATAAGAGAAAGAAGATTCCAAAGCAGTAATGGGGTTGAAAGGTATAACCCCAGAATTCAAATGGTGAAGAAGGTGAATCTGGAGGAGAATTTCTATGGTTCATTAAAACTGCCGGATGATTGGGTAACCTTAATAAATTCCAACATTAAAGTAGCATCGCCGAATACTTCGGTGCCATTTACCAATCATTACTTTCCTGCTGATGAAGTGTATTTTGGTTGGTTTCCCTATGATAAAACAGGTAAAGAGATCATTTTAAATAGTTCTTTAAATGGGCATGGGTATTCAACAGGAAATGCTAGTATAGAATTCATAAGAATTTTAGGTCAAGCAGAAATTGAATCACCTACAGATCAAAATAAATAGAATCTTTTTAAATGTTTTTTAAAGAAAAAACATAAAAACCTAACTAAACGATCCTTAGTTTGCAGGAGAAAAGGCTTTAAGATCTCTCGGCGACGGTTCCTATGTGCAGCTATTTAACAAAATATGGTATATGGCATCAAGTAATTATTTTTAATATTTATATTGACTTTTTATAATCAATGTGTTAAAATATTTATTTATTGACAGATACATATATTTTTCATAAAATAAACTCCTAGCAGATTGTTGTTGGGAGTTTTTTCTATTTTTAAGGGGGAGTTTGCTTGGAAAAAAGCCAGGAAAGTGTAACAGCAGTTGTGAGTTGCTTTGCCAGAGGATATCATGCAACAAAAAGCAGGAAGCCCATTTTTAATGACTTTATGGCCAATTCTCTTTTATTAGAGGAAGAAAAACAGCTCATTTCCACGAACTGGGCCAAGGCAATTGCATTTTTTGATCAGGAGAAAAGTGAAACATTAGCTACCTTTGAAGAAAGATTAAATTGGGTCATGAACACCCAAACGATTCCACAGTTAGTCAGCAGGGCCCGATACGCAGAGGATGGCCTTTTGTCAGCTATCCAGCGAGGTGTAAGACAATATGTCATTTTAGGAGCAGGTCTAGACACTTTTTCCTTAAGACAAGAAAATCTCCCAAACGATTTTACTATTTATGAAGTTGACCATCCTGCCACCCAAGCATTTAAAATCAGTCGCCTTCACGAAAAGGGGATTGAGATTCCTGATAATGTAAAATTTGTTCCTGTTGATTTTAAGACTCAGTCGATAAGTAAGGAGTTAATGAAGAACGGTTTTGATAAACAAAAGCTTTCTTTTTTTAGTCTATTAGGCGTAGGGATGTACTTGGAGAAAAATAACTTTTATCAGCTTCTTTCTACTATTTCCGATTTATCCGTTAACGGAAGTTCTTTCATCTTTGATTACCTCGATGATACCGCGTTTAATGAAAAAACGGCCTCAAAAAAACTCACACAAATGCGACAAATTACAGCCCATACTGGTGAGCCAATCATCACTGGCTTTGACCCTTTTGAACTAGACCGTGAGATCCAAGATTGCAATATGTTAGTCTATGAAAATCTCTCTCCGGCAAATATTGAAGAATGGTATTTTGCGGACAGGGAAGATGGATTACATGCCTTCGATCATTTTCATTTTGCCCACCTAGTGGTTCATAAGTAATAAGATCAACACCGTTCACATTAAATGAGCGGTGTGTTTTTATTTTTCTTTGTTAATGTTTGGGCTATCTTGGACGATTAATGCTAAACCGTAAAACGAAACCTAATTGTATGTTGTTCGTAGATAAGGAAGGAAAGGGCGGTGTGCCTAATGAGCAGGTACTCAATTGAAGAATTTATTAAGCAAACTGAGCAAGAGGATAAGGGAGAAGGCTTTTTTGAATTAGAAACTCCCCGCATGCTTGAGGTAAACCTTGATGGTAAAGTATGGGCCAAAGCAGGATCAATGGTCGCCTATCATGGTGCTATTAAATTTGAACGCGAAGGAATCTTAGAGCATGGGTTAGGGACTGCTTTTAAAAAGGCAATTACGGGTGAAGGTGCTTCATTAATGAAAGCTAACGGCCAAGGGAAACTGTATCTTGCGGATGAGGGTAAAAAAATCATTATTTTGAATCTGCGAAATGAATCCATCTATGTGAATGGCAATGATTTGCTAGCATTTGAACCGAGTATTAAATGGCAGATAAAATTAATGAAGAAAATTGCCGGGATGATGGCGGGCGGCTTATTCAATGTCCGCTGCGAAGGAACCGGTATGATTGCCATTACTACCCATTATGAGCCGCTGACACTAAGAGTTACCCCTGGGAAGCCCGTTATCACGGATCCGAATGCCACTGTGGCTTGGTCTGGTAACCTTCGGCCAGAGTTTCAAACGGATATAAGTTTAAAGACATTATTCGGAAGAGGCAGCGGTGAATCTATTCAAATGAGATTTGAGGGTGATGGCTTTGTTGTTGTACAGCCTTATGAAGAGGTTCATCGGGTGGAAAAAAGTTAATGGGTATTTTTGAGGGATCCTTTCACTTGGTGGAGGGATTTTTTTATGGGAAAGAACGTTGAAATTTTTAATCAGCTATCTTAAAGACAAAAGCGGTCAAGAAACCTAGCAAACTGTCTTTGAAAAGGCTTCTTGAGGACAAAACTGCTTAAGGAAAATAGCAAACTGTCTTTAATCAGCGCTCTTAAAGACAAAAGCGGTCAAGAAACCTAGCAAACTGTCTTTAATCGGCTCTCTTAAAGACAAAAGCGGTCAAGAGTCCTAGCAAACTGTCTTCAAAGAGGCCTCTTGAGGACAAAACTGCTTAAGGAAAATAGCAAACTGTCTTTAATCAGCTCTCTTAAAGACAAAAACGGTCAGGAAACCTAGCAAACTGTCTATAATCAGGCCTCTTGAGGACAAAACTTCAAAAAAGCAGAGGAAATGTCCTCAACTTTATTCTTTTAAAATATTTACTCCTAAAATAGACCCTTTAATACAACCCCCTTTTTACTCGTAAAAGGCCCATTGACCAACCCCGACAATCTTAAAATTCTTCCCTAATATCCTGCTTATTCTCTTTTTAGAATCAACTACCCTACACCAATCATAAATGTCATTTGTAGTAATTTTCCGATTTGGAAAAAGAAGCTTATACTCACTCACATTTCGCAATACTGCAGCTTCAACCCCTTCTTTGTGACCGCAATTGCCACAAACACAATACATACCAAGAACAAAAATTGAAAAGGTGTTACAGATCTCACAAGTGATACCCTTTCGTAGCTGGTCATAATTATATGAGGGTAATCCTTCATAAGGAGATTCTTCGATATGGAGTGAAAGTAACTTCTTAGCAAGCTTTTCGTGCTTTCCATTTAGTTTTGAAGGGGTAGTGTTTATTTTATTTAAATCACGATCAACTTGTGTTGGAAGTGTAATAGGTGAGTTACGAGGGGCTTGGTATAAGGAAAAATGTGGATTAATATGGACCACCCTTGCCTCAATAGGCATATAAAGACCGAGATTTTGGAGTAGTTGCCGGAGCAGGGAAGCACTTCTGTTTAACTGGAGCAATGGATCCTTTCGTTCAATGCCATTTGAGGAAAAGAACCTCCCATTCTCATAATAGAAATCGCCCTCGAAGTTTTTAACTTCGTTCATGTAAGTAGTTGGTTGTGAAATGATAAATGAATCAATTTGAAATCTTGTATTGTTGACTTCAAACAATAACCCGTTTAATATCAAACAATCGCATTCAAGCTTGTCTGTCAATGAGTTAAATATCAACTCACCTTCATAGCCCTTTTTTAGATTTAAATATTTCTGCTTGTCGTCTCTAGATAAATCCATCCTCATGTTCAAATAGCCCTGGAGAATTAGCTTGGCAGGCTTCCTAAGAGGTTTTATAACCATATGCCACAACCTTTCTGATTTAATTGCTACCAAATCCATTTTATAAAAAAACCCCCTCAAAAAGGCCCTTAAACAATGAATATTTTGTTAATCTTTAAAAATAGATAAATGGCAAGTTCCCCCGTATGTTAAGGATTTGCCTGAAATTTTTTGCGTAAGCTTCCTACAAACCATAGTAAAAATGGGATACCCACCATATTGACAGGCAGGGCAAAATAGATCCAATAGGTATTATCAAAGATATAGGTATACGTAGGATTTGGAAAAATGACGGCTAAAAAGAAAAAAAATGCCGAAGTAAACCAGATCAATTTCCGCCAGTTTTTTATATGGAACAATTGTGCTGTGCCATAGTTGGCTAAAAAGAAGTAAAGCGATAACTTGATAAAAATACTAAGGATCCAGACTAGAACCGCAAGAATTTCTAAGTTTTGAATAAAATCCATGACGGTAACATAGCTGACTGCATCAAAAGCAGGGTGACGCAGCTTCGAGGCGATTTCTGGGCCCAAAATCAGCAATACCCAAATAGCGACGGTACTAACTAAACAGGAGGCTGCGGCAATTCCTAAAACCGCTCTTTTTGGACCCTTGTTCGGCTGATCCATAAATGAGAGCAGCATCAACATCATGACAGACTCCCCCAAAAAGGAAAGAGGAGGGAGAGTCCCTTTAAGGATCGGCACGAAGCCGTTATCTGAAAAAACAGGAAGAAAATTCTTGTAATTGAAAACTGACACGGATAAAATCAACAAAATAAACACGGATAGAAGGATGATGGGACCAAACACTTCGCTGCATCGTCCAATTCCTTCAATTCCACCGCTGTAAGTTATATAAATCAGTAACAACAGCATGGTTAAAACCAAAACCCACATTGGTGTGGTGGGTAGAAGGATGGTAATCGTGAACTCTGCGAATTCTCTTAAAATATCGCCAATTACCGTATACCATTGAATAAGATAAACAATCACAATGAACATTCCGAGCCACTTACCAAAAATAAGTTTACTGTATTCAACTAGTGTTTTGCCGGGATACAGCAGGGCTGCCTTTGATGAAACATAAACAATCAGCATCCCCAAAACGCCGGCAAGGCCATAGGAAATCCAAGCATCTTGTTTTGCCTCTTGAAAGGTTGGGGAAAGGGTAAGCAGGATCATATTTCCCGTTTCGAAAGTAAACATTAACCAAAAAATTTGCAGCCCTGAAAGTTTCATCTTTTTATCTCACTTTCTTTAAACAATAACGAGGGTCCATCCATTCCAATCTCTTTTATCCTTAAGTCTGTTTTCACTATAATGTCCGCCTCTGAAAATTTCTTGTCCCAATCATGCTTCAATGATTTCCACTGGTTAGGATTCTTTCGGTGGATCACTTCTCCAAATCCAAAGATATCAATTCCGTATTCTTTTTGTACTTTTGTAATCATTTGTTGAACTTTTTTTTGAGAAATTTTTTCAAATTCCTTTTCAAGCCGCTTCAGATTATTTGGATACCTAACGTCCAATCCTGAATTATTTTCCTTCAGGGACCCTTCCCCTTTTAGGGTGACAGTGAATGTAATCTGCTGATCTTTACTTATATTTGGTTCGATTTTACTGCTGAGTTTGTCTAAGGTGAGGCTGGCGAGGATATCCTTTTTTTTAACACCAATGGTTAATTTTTTAAGAATTCCTATCACCCAAAGCATATGTCTGTTTTCTTCCATACTCAAAATTCCTTGCATTTTGAGGTTTTTATCAAATACAGCAACACCAGCAATCTGAAGTAGCTGGGGATTAGCTGAAGTTTCTTTCCCTTTTTTTACGCCATCTTGAGAACTACTGAATTCAAGAACAGGAATAGAAGGGCGAAAACCGTCACTGGTAGCGGCCATGAGGAAATTTAAATAAGCCGTGTTCCCTCTGCCGCCACTTTGTTCATGTTCACCTAATGCGGCAGTAATGGGTGGTTTTTCTAATGGATTGCCTACAGAAAGGGCTTTCTTTGCTGTAGAACCCTTAATCACAAAAACATCCGTTCTCAAACTAACCTCGGCACGCCGTTGATTGTTGTCTAATTCTTTTTTAAGTCCCCGTCTGGCAAATTGTTCTCCGAATATAATAACGCGCCGCTGTCCAGAAAAAGCCTCCCTTGGAAGTTTTGTCTGGATGTTTTGCAAGGCATCACTTAGATCTTTCCCAATCGAAGAAATGGTAAAAAAGCCCTTTTGCGCCGTTCCACCCCCACCGCCTTGGGTCTGAATGTTAGAGGGAATGACAATCTGTCCGCTGACTTCTATGCCGCCATTTTTAGCAACATCCCAGCCTGAAGCAAGCCAAATGGCCTGTTCATTTAATTCCTTACGATCCCAGCAGCCAGAGATAAAAACGAGGGAAAAACATAATCCTAAACGAACAATGATTTTCTTCAATCATCTCTGCCTCCTTTTTGGGGATCTGGCTTTTGACCGGGAGGAATTCGCTTTTTATCCTTGCCAAATGTAAAGATTGGTCCAGTCTGTAAAGCCCATCGGGGTGACCTGATTAATACATCCTTTAAATCCCGGGGAATCTGAGGGGCTACTGGAGTAAAATACGGAACCCCAAAAGAACGAAGATTAACCAGATGGATCGTCAGCGTAATAAAACCGAGGGTAATACCGTAAAAACCAAAGATGCCAGATAATATTAGCATGGCGAACCTTATAAGTCGGAGTGCAGTTCCCAGGTTGTAACGCGGAATCGCAAACGAGGCAATTCCAGTTGTGGCCACCACAATGACCGTCGGAGCAGAAACGATGCCTGCTTGAACAGCAGCCTGGCCGACGACAAGTGCCCCGACAATACTGACGGCTGAACCGACAGCTTTTGGCAGTCTAATTCCTGCTTCCCTCAGTCCTTCAAACACAAATTCCATAACCAATGCTTCAATGATAGTAGGAAACGGGACACCTTCCCGGGCAGCCGCTACACTAATCAAAAGTTTAGTCGGAATCAATTTTGGATGATAGGTTGTCAGGGCGACATAGATAGATGGTAAAAAGAGAGCCATATTAAACAATACATAACGAACAAACCGAATGAAGCTGGTATAGATAGGCCGTTCATAATAATCTTCAACGGCCTGCATGCCATTCCAAAATGTCATGGGTACAAGGAGAGCAAAGGGAGTGTTATCGACTAGTATAGCCACCTTCCCTTCCAGCAAGTTAGCAATGACGATATCGGGCCTTTCGGTATTTTGAATTTGCGGGAACGGAGAATACGGCATGTCCTCAATAAACTCTTCGATATATTCTGATTCTAGTATCGCGTCAATTTGAATGCTACTTAACCGCTTACGAACCTCCGCCAAAAGAGGATCAAGGGCAATTCCTTCTATATAAGCAATCACAACATCTGTTTGCGACAGCTCACCAAGGGAGAGGGGCTCAAATTTCAGTCTGGTACTGCGAATTCTCCTGCGTAGAAGGGTGGTATTTGTCACAATTGATTCAGTAAACCCGTCTCTGGGACCACGTATGGTGATTTCTGCCGTGGGCTCTTCCACACTCCGCTTTTCAAATCCAGCCAAACTGGCAAGTAAAGCGTCTGTCTGCCCTTCAATTAAAATACCGACATCCGCCTTTAAGACCCCATTAACCAATTCGTTTATCTGTGAAACAGTTTTAATGGGGGTGATGGCAATCAGCTGCTCCTCGATTACTTGCCCAATCGTACGACATTTACCTAGCCCGCTCGGTATTCCCTCAAACAACATCGGTTTTAATAGGACATTTTCAAGTGTTTTTGTGTCCGTTAACCCATCTAAATAAATCAGCAGTATTTTAGGCTTGCCTTCTATATTTATTGGGCGAATGACAAAATCAAAGCAATTTTGAAAAATGTCCTTTAATAGTTGCTCGTTTGTTGAAAGATCCTTACTGAGTTGTTCATGATTATTTTCAGTAGGAAGAGGGATCGCTGTTTTTATATCAAGTAACTTTTTTCGTTTCCGAAAACGAACCATTATGAAGGCACCCCTTTATATAGCTGTGTATATTTTTCCAATTAGAGGGATTGGTATGCACTTTTAAAGAACATAATAGGAAAAATTTCAATGGATGCTGTAAATTCCCAATTAATTTGAAACTACATAAAAGCTATGCTATAGTAAAACCGTATAAATATGACTGTAGAACTAAATTAGTCATTAAGGGGGGTTGTCCACAACTATGGCACCCGACAGAAGAAAGATGATTATCGAGGCGGCAACAAAATCCTTTTCGTTATTTGGCTACAAAGCCACCACCATGGATCAAGTAGCAAGGCTGGCCAATGTTGGAAAAGGTACCATTTATACTTTTTTTAAAAATAAAGAAGAATTATTTGAAGAAATCATTTCAACACTCGTGAAGGAAATGATAGCTGAGGCAGAGGCGGTCATCCAGCCGGATGCAGCGTTTACGGTAAATGTTCATCGCGCACTTACCCGTATCTTAGAATTCCGTTCACAGCACGTGCTTATGATTAAACTCGTTCAAGAAGAAACAGAAATGGGGACACTTGCGGTATCCGAAATGCTGCAGCATGTGGAGAATGAAATTATTGCTTATTTAAAACAAAAGATTGAATTAGCGATTGCCAAAGGAGCAATACCAGCGGCCGATACCGAAGTCACCAGCTTTCTCTTATTAAAAATGTATATCGCCCTTGTATCAGACTGGGAAAGAAATCATGAACCATTGAGCTCAGAGCAAATTGCCGAAATAATGAAAGTATTTTTATTAAAAGGCTTAAAACAATAAAGAAGGGACCTCAAATAGGTCCCCGAAAATTACTGTCTTTTACTTAGGTTTTCCTGTGCCATTTTGACAAGCTCGCGGACCATGCTGCCGCCGAGCCGGCCGCCGACTTTCCCTGCTTGTTCGGATGTAAGCTGTCCATTGTACCCTTTTTTTAAAGGAACACCGACCTCTTCGGCAGCTTCAAATTTTGCATTCTCAGGGGATTGTGACTGAACGACCCTGGCTTTAAGGGCATCTAACCCACTGCGAGCTTCAGGGACGAGTATTTTATTTCTTCTAGACATAAAAAATCCCTCCTTTATGTTAGGATTCCCCTAATGAAAAAAATAATCAGCAATGACTGGATAAATCCTTATCTTTCCAGTATAATAACTGATAATCAAGTCGGAAAAAGTCAATGAGAAAGAGAGTAGTTATCTTGCGAGTTCAAGCGAGTCAGGGAGGGTGTGAGCCTGATAAGGAGCGGATAATGAAGCGCACTTTTGAGATGCAAGCCCGAAAGTAGTAGGGAATGCCGGAGAATACTCCGTTATAAAGGAAAAGCTGGTTCTTTTTGAACAATTAGAGTGGTACCGCGGGATAATCAAACTCTCGTCTCTTTAAATAGAGACGGGAGTTTTTTGTGTTTATTTGAAAAAGGGCTTTTTAAACAAAGGAGGTCATTCAATATGAATGTTAAGAAGGAGTTGGCAACGGTTCTATTTGAGCTGCTTGACCAGGAAATTTCAATGGTAGAACTGGAACACATGATTGAAAAACCAAAAAATAGTGAACACGGGGATTTAGCCTTTCCGTGCTTTACATTAGCCAAGGTAAAAAGAAAATCCCCCAATCTAATTGCCCAAGAACTAAGTCAAAAAATTCAAAAGCCGCTATTTGAACAAATTGAAGTGGTAGGGGCGTACTTAAATATATTTTTAAATAAGAAGCTTGTTTCTGAAAAGCTTGTCAATGAAGTGGTTTCCCAAAAGGGTCATTTTGCTGATCTGGTCTTCGGTCAAGGCGGAAATGTCACGATTGACATGTCGTCACCGAATATTGCCAAACCTTTCTCGATGGGGCATTTGCGTTCCACGGTCATTGGGAATTCCTTAGCTCTTATCACAGAAAAGTGCGGCTATAAACCGATTAAGATTAACCATCTTGGTGACTGGGGCACACAGTTTGGGAAGCTGATAACGGCTTATAAATTATGGGGCGATGAGGAAAAGGTAAAACAAAACCCGATTAAAGAGTTATTGGCCCTTTATATTAAATTTCATGAAGTGGCAGAAACGGAGCCAGCATTGGAAGATCAAGGGCGTGGCTGGTTTAAAAAATTAGAAGATGGTGACGAAGAAGCCTTACATTTGTGGCAATGGTTCCGTGATGAATCTTTAAAAGAGTTCTCTAGAATTTATGAGTTAATGAATGTTCAATTTGACTCGTATGCCGGGGAAGCCTTTTATAATGACAAAATGGACCGCATTGTCCAACTTCTAGAGGAAAAACAGTTACTGGTAGAGTCTGACAAGGCCATGGTTGTTGAGTTACCTGAGGAACAGCTGCCGCCATGCCTTATTAAGAAGTCTGACGGGGCAACACTGTATGCGACACGTGATTTAGCAGCGGCTCTTTATCGCAAAGAAAACTACAACTTTGTCCAGTCCTTATATGTGGTCGGTCATGAACAGAGCCTTCATTTCAAACAGTTAATGGCGGTGTTAGGAAAAATGGGTTATAAATGGGCAGATAAAATGGTGCATATCCCATTCGGCCTCATGCTAAAAGAAGGCAAAAAGATGTCGACACGTAAAGGCAAAGTTGTGTTACTTGAAGAAGTGTTAAATGAGTCTATCGCAATGGCAAGACACAATATTGAGGAAAAGAATCCAAACCTTGTCAACAAAGATGAAGTGTCCAAACGAGTTGGGGTTGGAGCGGTCATTTTCCATGACTTAAAGAACAATCGGATGAATGATATTGAATTTTCGTTGGAGGAGATGCTCCGCTTTGAAGGAGAGACAGGACCATATGTCCAATACACCTATGCCCGGGCCTGTTCAATTTTACGAAAAGCCAACTGGCAGGCGGATGAACATGACACATCCTATCCAAATTCCTGGGATAAAGAATGGAAGGTAGCGAGCCTGTTAATGGATTTTGCACCTGCAATTAAAAGAGCGTGTGAAAATTATGATCCATCTCAAGTGGCTAAATACATTATTGACCTTGCTCAAGCCTTTAATAAATATTATGCCGAAGTAAAGATTCTTGAGGAGAGCGACGAGCAAAAGGCGCGTTTAGCCCTGGTTTACTCAGTGACAGTTGTTCTTCAAGAGGGCTTGCGCTTGTTAGGGATTGAAGCACCAATGGAAATGTAAGATATTTTGGTTAATATTTACCTGATTATGGTATAAAATAGAACGAGGTAAACGAGAGGGAGGAAAGAGAAAATGAGTGAGCTATTGTTTAAAAGCTTCGAGTTAACAAGAGGAAGATTATTGAATTTCGCGGCTGGACTAGATGAGACGATTGTGGATGTGCAGCCACAGGGCTTTAACAACACGATTCACTGGCATATAGGGCATGTGCTAACGGTTGCGGAGCAATTTATGTTTGGCTTTCCCAAAAAGTCGACCAGTTTACCGGCAAACTATATGACGTTGTTTGCTACAGGTAGCAAACCCGCTGACTGGCAAGGTGAGGTTCCGTCTGTTCAGGAATTGACTGTACAATTAGAGGACCAACTCAAAAGAATTAAAGAAATTCCAGCTGAGAGCTTTGGCGAAAAGTTGAAAGTTCCATTCCTCGGTCAAGAAACCTATGGAGAACTAGCTAACTTTGCTATTTTTCATGAGTCACTTCATTTAGGACAGATACAGGCCATGAAACGTGTCAATGAAGCAGCAGCTGCGAATTAATTTTCATATAAAGACCGGGTTAGTACGGCGCACCCATCATTGAGTCAATGGATACTGATTACTGTTATTTAAGAAATGGGCAAAAGTATGGAGACAATAACCTCCATACTTTTTTGTTTTTATAAAATGGGAGCTTTACTCATAATCCTGCAATCTAGGGCAAAATAAAGGGAAAGCTGTCAAAAAGAAAACACTTCATATTGCATGCAATGAGTGATAAAATCAATCAGTATTTCTACTTCAAATGAATGTGGTGGGTGAGTCAAGTGCTCTCTTCTTTTAAGAGATTTTTAATTGGCCGTCCGTTAAAATCAACGGCATTAGGCGAACAAAAATTAAATATTTTTAAGGCATTAGCGATACTTTCTTCGGATGCCTTGTCATCAGTTGCTTATGGGACTGAACAAATTTTAATTGTTTTGGCAACAATAGGCGCGGTTGCCTTTTGGTATTCTGTTCCGATTGCAGTAGGAGTGTTATTTTTACTGGCAGCACTTATTCTTTCCTATCGACAAATTATTTATTCTTACCCACAAGGTGGAGGGGCCTATCTTGTATCAAAAGAGAATCTTGGAGAGAAAGCAGGATTAATAGCGGGTGGGTCGTTATTAGTGGATTACATCTTAACGGTGGCGGTTAGTGTGTCAGCCGGTACAGATGCGATTACATCGGCCTTTCCATCTTTACATGCTCATACGGTCTCTATTGCTTGTATTCTAGTAGTCTTAATTACCATTTTAAATCTGCGCGGTTTAACCGAATCAGCAACTATTTTAGCCTATCCGGTCTATTTGTTTGTTCTGGCTCTGTTTATTTTAATAGGTGTTGGGCTCTTTAAAATAGTAACGGGGAATGTTTCTCCTACAGTAAGTCATGCTCCAATTGGTGCACCAGTTCAGGGAATTACCTTATTCTTGCTGCTCCGGGCATTTGCCTCAGGTTGTTCGGCCTTAACAGGTGTAGAAGCTATATCAAATGCCATACCTAACTTTAAAGACCCGGCGCCAAAGAATGCGGCAAAGACATTAATTCTGATGGGTTCACTTTTGGCTGTGTTATTTACTGGGATTACTTATCTTGCTTATTATTATGGCATTGCACCAAAGCATGACGAGACAGTTGTCTCCCAAATTGCGAAAGAAATATTTGGGCGCAATTATTTATATTTCTTTATTCAAGGAACAACGGCCCTTATTCTTGTTTTAGCGGCTAATACAGGTTACTCCGCTTTTCCTTTGTTAGCTTTTAACTTGGCAAAGGATAAGTATATGCCAAGAATGTTTACGATTCGTGGCGATCGTCTTGGATATTCTAATGGAATTGTTTCTTTAGGTGTAGCCTCTATTATTCTTATTATTGCTTCGCAAGGCCAAACTGAACACCTAATCCCACTTTATGCGGTAGGGGTATTTATTCCGTTCACCTTTTCGCAAACCGGGATGATTATTAAATGGCTGCGTGAAAAACCGGCGGGTTGGGTTGCAAAGCTAAGTGCCAACTTAATCGGAGCCCTGATTACCTTAACGGTGTTAATAATTTTCTTTGTCACTAAGTTTAACCAGGTATGGTTTGTGATCATCTTTTTACCGGTCATTGTGATTTTCTTCCAGAGAATTAATTCCCACTATGAGTTGGTGGGGGAACAATTGCGGATCCATCCTGATCATCCGGCCATCCCAATTGAAGGTAATGTGATTATTGTACCGGTTGCAGGGATTACAAAGGTAGTTGAAAACTCCATCAACTATGCCAAATCAATAACAGATCAAATTTATGCTGTATATGTTTCCTTTGATCGAGAAGATGAGAAGCGATTCGAAGAGAAATGGCAAAACTGGCAGCCCGATGTCCGGCTGGTCACCTTGCAATCGCACTACCGCAGTGTGCTCCAGCCGTTATCGAAGTTCATTGATACCGTCGAACACAAAGCTAGTGAAAATAATTATCGGGTTACGGTATTAATTCCACAATTTATTACAAAAAAGAGTTGGCATAATATTTTGCACAACCAATCAAGTTTATTGATTCGGACCTATTTAATTTTTAAAAAGAGGGTTATTGTCGCCACCCTGCCATATCATTTTAAAAAGTAATTGATAGGGTATTGAGATTAGCACTAATATGGTAATATACCTATATATGAATAAAAGGTTTTCTAGGGTTCCGTGGCCTTTAGGTCAGTCTGGTCCGAGAGAAAACGTGCAGAAATAAACAGAGCTTACTTTGTTATTGTGAATCTTTGTTTTTCTGTATACACGGAAGGATAAAAGCCTGGGAGAAATGTTCGGTTACTTACCGATATTTCTTTTGGGCTTTTTTTGTGGAAAAGGGGGAAGAGAAATGGATTTTTTAGTTGAAAACAAGTGGATGATTTTAGTGATCCTTGAAGTATTGGCTTGGTCCGCAACTTTTTTTCTGCTATATGCTAGGTATGGACTGAAATCGAGATTATGGTTTAGGATAGCGACTATTTTATTTGCGTTAACTGGGGTCATTCCCCAAGTGTTAATGGGGGTAATTAATTTTATTGCAACGAAAAAGGTGGATTTGTTTACCTTAATTATTGTCTTACTCCTACTTTACGGCTTCACCATTGGGAAAAGGCATGTAAAAAAGCTGGATGCCTGGGCACAAGCAAAGTTCAATAGAATGAAAAAACCACCGACAGATTAATAAACGTGTTCAATTCTGGTTAAATCAAAGAGGATTCTCAGTTATTCCTCTGCTCAATTTTCCTGATCAGTATCATTTTGTTGGGAATCTGAAATTGGATTGATAAGCGACCGTATCGTTGATTTCAAAAGGAGATCAGTCGTTTAGAACCTTGATAAACGACCGTTTTAATGATTTCAAAAGGGGTTCGGTCGTTTAGAGACTTGATAAGCGACCGTTTTAATGATTTCAAAAGGAGATCGGTCGTTTAGAACCTTGAAAGGACCTGAACTCCTTTTTTTTAACAAGATCAAAATTTGGAATTCCACAATTAATTTAACAACCTAATTCACATCAGATTCTCAACCACTCCATAAATTATTACCAACACTTAGAATTACCCAGTGAATTCGGATGTGGATAAGATCCAAAAAGGCCTGAAACCTTGGTATAGTAACAAAAAACACACTGCGATTTCGTATCCGAAATCCAGTGTGTTTTACTTTGTTATTTGAGTGTGCACATCTAAACTGAATCAGTTAACAGATTAATCGGTGGTTTTCTTTGTTTTTTTAATTAAAAAGTAAATGGCTCCTAACACAACAGCGGCAATTATGAGCGGCAGCACATACGGCTGTGCAAATTCTTTTACATGTGCCCAATTTTTGCCTAACACCTTCCCTAGGTACAGGAAGAGAACCGACCATGGTAAAACAGCTGCTACCGTGTAAAGAGTAAATTTGGAAAAGGGCATTTTGGCAATCCCGGCAGGAATCGAAATGGCATGTCTCACAACAGGGATAAACCTTGCCGAAAAGATTACACCAGCGCCATATTTATCAAACCATTGTTCGGCAACATCAATATGATGCTTATTAATAAGAACATACTTTCCGTATTTCTCCAAAAATGGCCGTCCGCCATAGTAACCTGCCCAGTATATAAAGAGCTGAGCAATCGTTCCTCCGATGGTACCGGCAATAACCGCTCCGACAAAATTGAGATGTCCTTGTGAAATCATATAACCGCCATAGCCTAAAACAATTTCACTTGGGATAATTTCTATCATAAGTCCAAGGGCAATTCCAAAATATCCTAACTGTGATAAAAATTCTAAAATGGTGTTAATAAAGTCTGCCATAGTTCACCTTCACTTATGTAAATAATAGTATGATTAATCAAATTTTCGGGCGCTTCCGCTTTTCTTATTTTACTCTAGTTTGTCTTTTATTGAAATAAATATGGTACTTCTAGATTTGCATTGAACGTTGTTACTGATCTAACTACGTACTTAATGAATTCTCTGATGAAAACAAATATGTTTTATGGTGGTAGTGAATGCTGTATACCAGTCCCATCGCAAACATATTGCCCATCAGGGAGCTGCCCCCATAGCTTATAAATGGGAGGGGAATGCCGGTAATGGGTAGTACCTGAATGGTCATTCCAACATTTTGAAAGACATGAAAAGTGATCACACTAATAATCCCTGTACAGACGTATGTATTAAATGCGTCTTTCGTTTCTAATGCTGTTTTAATTAAATGATAGATGAGCAGAAAAAACAGGCCAATTACAATACTACCGCCGACAAAGCCATACTCTTCTCCAATCACGCTAAAAATAAAATCGGTATGTGCCTCAGGGATATAAACCTCTCGATTACCAAATCCCTTCCCTGTAATAAGTCCTGAACCAATGGCACTTAATGACTTTAACAAATGGTAGCTTGAGCTTGCTGCATGATTGTGTGGATCTAGCCAGGCATATATTCGGTTAAACTGATAGGTCTGAACATGCAGGTACTTTTCAAGAAGTTCCGGTTTGATTAAGACTAAGTAAAAAATGAGGGCTGCAATGGATGCACCTGCACTATAAATCGGAATAATGATTTTCCATGAGATTCCGGAAATCAATATGAGACCTGTTAAAATGGATAGGATCACCAATCCTGTCCCAAGGTCAGGCTGAAGCATAATCAAACCTAGCGGCGCTGCTGTAGTAAGACCTAATTTTAACAGTAACAGTATGTCAGTCTTTAATGTTTTTTCTAGATACTTTTCGTGATGATTCGTAATAAGCTGGCTTAATGCAAGGATTAAAAAGGTTTTTACAAATTCGGATGGCTGGATCTGTCCGATTCCTCTAATCACAAACCAGCTTTTCGCCCCATTCCTTACAGGAGCAATCGATTCAGGTGCAAGGTATACGGTTAGCAGTAAGAGGAGACCAAAGCCATATAAATACCAGGAGAGTCGCTTATACTGATAACCATCGATAAAGATGGAAATGGATATGATAGCGGCCCCAATCAGATACCAAAAGATTTGCATCATTAAAAAATTCGTTTCACCATATTGTCCTGAGGCTTGGGCACTATAAATGGCCACACAGCTGACGAGGAAAAAGAGAAATAATAATAGGGTTAACGTCCAATCAAAACGATCCGCTTTTTTTATGTGTTTTTCCATTGCTACACCCATTTTTAAAAAATTCTTATAAATGCTCCCTATTGTACATAACGATTCTACGACTGAAAAGTTTCGTTTTTATTCAGATAAATTTTCTGCTTTGATAATGGCCCCATTACTCGTACCCTTTTTCAGCTTACATAAGGTGGTTTAAAAACATGGTGGCAATCCCAAAGTAGGTTAGCAAGGAAAAAATATCGTTTAGGGTTGTAATCAACGGTCCAGATGCCACAGCAGGATCAATCTTTAAATGGTACAGGATAATCGGAATAATGGTTCCCGCCAGAGTGCCGATGATGAGCGTGAAAAATAGAGAGCAGCCGACCACGGCTCCAAGTATTAAATTTCCTTGCCATATATAAGCGATAATCGCAATTAAGAGCGCACAGGTAATTCCGATGGTAATGCCGACGCCAAGTTCCCTGATGATTAACCGGGTAATCACGCCACGGTTAATATCGGTTGAGATGAGTCCTCTGACGACCACGGCCAGCGATTGGGTCCCGGTATTTCCAGTCATCCCCGCAATCATTGGCATAAAAAAGGCAAGTGCGACGACTTGTTTAAGCGTATCCTCAAAACTGCTGATGATTCTACCTGAAATAACGCCAATGAATAAAAGTAAAATCAGCCAAGGTAACCGTCTTGCCGCAGCCACCAATGTTTTTGTTTCAAAATCAATGGATTTCCCCGATGCGGATAATTTTTCGATATCTTCATTTGCTTCTTTAATGACAATGTCGATGATGTCGTCAATGGTCACAATTCCGACCAAGACATTATTCTCATCAACCACAGGGATGGCTAAAAAGTCATAACGTTCTACCGTTTGGGCCACGACCTCTTGATCAGTGGTGACTGTAACGGAAATGACTCGTTCGTACATAATAGTCCGAATTTCCTCTTCGGGCTCTGCTAGCAATAAGTCACGATATGAAACCACTCCAACCAGCTTTCGTGCTTCATCAGTGACATACAGATAGTTAATGGATTCGGCAAACCCGGCGAATATTTTAAACTTATCGACTGCTTCTCTCACCGTGTAGTAATCCCGAATCCAAACGAACCGATTGGTCATCAGTCTGCCGGCGGTTTCCGGCGGGTAATTCATAATACCTTTTACAGCATTGGACTCTTCTGCTTTCATCCCTGAAAGGAGAGAATCCTTTTTTTCTGGAGACAATTCATTTAATAACAAGGCCAGATCGTCATTGTCCATCAAATCCAAAACCTTACTTGACTTTTCAATGCCAAGAATGTTTAATAAATCGAGTTGTTCCTCTTTATCCAGCTCTTCCATTAGATCGGCAAGGACATCAAATTTTAAACATAAAAGAAACTTGCTTTTATGTTTTACCGGTAAATCTTCATAAATTTTAGCAATATCATAGGGCTGAAGTTCCTCAAGAATCGCTTCAAATTCTACCTGTTTGTTTTCCTTTAATGTTTTAATAATATAAAGACTAATTTCATCAAATGACATATTTTTGATCATGCTTACCAGACGCTCCTTTCCACGGTGCGTTTATGACAAATTTCCCTTAAATTAAGTAATTGAAACAAGTGTTAAAAACAAATACTAGTCAATAGGACTTGAATCTAGTATGTGTAACTCCTGATATTTTTTTGTAAAAGAATTGAAATATGCTATTTGACCTATTGTTTGATAAAATAAGGAAGTATTTATTGAGGAAAATTGGAAGTTTCATGGAAACTGGCCGCGAACATAATTTTAATGTGGTTGATCGGAGGAGTTTGGCTTTGAAAAAGCATCATCAAGACATACAGGATCTCATCTATATTCACTTAAACCAAAAAGACCAGTATGTAATGTCGTACGGTATCGAATTCAGTGAATTTGCTGCTGCTTTTTCAGGTTCATTAAATCATCTGCTTTTATTAAAGCACCGTTTTGATGATGCTGATTTTAATATGCATACGCTGCTTGAATATTGTCCGGAAGATAGAATTAGTAAACTAGCTGCTGACGATGTATATAGTTACGGAGACTTCTGCTGGATTGATTTTATTGAAGAAGAAGTACTGAACGAGCTTTCTGGTCAGGAATTAGCTGAACTATTGTACCTAGGTCACCAAAAACAACATTTAAAATTGCCTTTCTATAATAAATTAGGCAACCGTTTTGTTTATTTGGCTCATGATGATGGCTGGTATAATAAAATCTATTACCGCAGCTTCAAGGATTTTTTCCACTTATTAAGTGAAGTGGTTGCCAGCAAGCTAGGGGAACTAAAACTGGAAAAATCCATTCTCGGATTACGAAAAAAGCGTGCCTATCCACAGGTAAATAAAGAAATTTTACTTACGCTAACTCCGTTTATTAAAGAGGGAATCTGTATTTCCTTAAGAGATGCCGATCACCAGCGCAACCGCATTGAAATTCCTATTTGGGTAATGGGTGATTTTGATAATATGGATGACATGTACGAAGAATATGAACAAATTTCTCGTAAACCCTACCATGCGAAATTGACCTTTGATAAAAAAACAAAAGAATGGAAACTGAATGTCCTTTAACATAAATGAACAGGATGTCCCAAAAAGGAGGATGTCTTAAAAGGGTCTGACCCCCCGTTTAACACTCAATCTATAGCCGCTTATTAGGAAGTTCAGCGCTATGGTGAGGTTGTGGGGTCTGGCCCTTTGTTGTTAATCATCCTCTTGTGGGCATCCTATTTTTATGAAAACCACAGAGTGAAAAGGCCTTCGTTAATACCTAAGTTATACATATAGTAAATTCCGAATAATATGCTAACAATTCCGGCCAGATTATTTAAGTAGCGATTCCATTGTTTTCCGGTTGTTAACACAAAGGGAATCCCAATAATTGTAGAAAAGCAAAGCATGCCGACTACAGTTCCTAAACCGAAAATGAGGATGTATAATGCGCCCTGCCAAACGGTTGAGACCGTACTCATGGTTAACAGTACCATGGCTGCGCTTCCCGCCAGCCCATGAATCAATCCAATGACAAACGACTTTATATGTGGTCGTTTTTTTCCTGAAGGGGCTGCTGAATGGGAGTGCGGGTGAGGATGTTTCGTAATCGATAGGACACTGTTAAACCCAAGGGACACCAGCATGATTCCAACAACAAATTCAAGGCTCATCGCGACTGTATCGGTAATCGTGTTTTTTGCCAGAATGAAGAACATGCCTGCGATAAAAAGTGTAGCAGTATGTCCAATCCCCCAATAAACGCCTGCGAACATGGACCGTTTAATGTTTTTGGATTCACCTGCAATCGTAGAAACGGCGATTACATGATCGGGCTCTATTGCGTGTTTGATTCCAAGTAAAAAACCTAGTAATAATATCGATAGTAACGATCCCGTCAACATACATGCGGCCCCCATTTTCCTGATAAATCTATCATACAGGAAAAATAAGGCTGATTTACATCAGTTTATTGACAAAATAACGATAGATTGTTTTGAAGCAAGCTGTACGAATCATAAAATAAGAAGTAGGAAAAAACATTAAAAAACACGTCGGCACATTTCCTTTCTTAATTAGATAAATGGTAAAATAAAACCGTGAAAGAGAATATGGAGGTTTTACAATGAAAACGAAATTAGGTTTGTTATACGGGGGAAAATCCGCCGAGCATAAAGTATCCTTACAAACAGCACTCGCTGTTATTCGGGCATTAGACCTTGAAAAATTTGAAATTCATCCTATTTACATAAATGTTGAAGGTCAGTGGATTAAAGGGCCGCAGCTAAGTGAGCCTGTAGAAAATGTTCAAGCGCTTGAATTTTCTAATGGAAGTTCAGTGTCATCACCAGCGCTGGCACCTGCCCTTTTCCAAGCAGAGCAGCAAGAGTCTGCACCCCTTGACGTCATTTTTCCATTGCTTCATGGACCAAATGGCGAAGATGGTACCGTACAGGGATTATTAGAACTACTCAACTTGCCATATGTAGGAAATGGCGTTCTTGCTTCAGCCGCTGGAATGGATAAAGTGATGATGAAGAATGTGTTTGCGCAAGCCGGGCTGGCACAGGTGAACTATGTTGCTTTTATTAAAAGTGAATGGGCACAGGCAAAGGAAGAGGCATATGCGGCGGTAGAAACTCAACTTGGATATCCGTGCTTTGTGAAACCGGCAAACCTGGGCTCGAGTGTTGGGATTAGTAAATGCTCGAATCGGGCAGAGTTGGAAGCGGCATTTGTGGAAGCATTCCAATTTGATCGTAAAGTTATTATTGAAGAAGGCGTCGTTGCCCGTGAGATTGAAATTGCTGTTCTTGGCAATGACGAGCCTGAGTGCTCGGTACCAGGTGAAATTGTTCCTAAAAAGGATTTTTATGATTACAAAGCAAAATATGAGGATGGCGATACGGCGCTGATTATTCCTGCTGATGTAACGGATGAGGAATATAAAGAGTTAAAGGAAATGGCGATTCGTTCCTTTAAAGCATTGGATTGTTCCGGATTGGTTCGAGCTGACTTTTTTTTAACAAAAGATGGAAAGGCGTTAATCAATGAGGTTAATACGATGCCTGGTTTTACACCGGTTAGCATGTTCCCGCTTTTATGGAAGCATACCGGTATAGAGTATCCACAATTAATTGAGCGTCTCGTCCAATTAGCGCAAGAAAGACATGCGGAGAAACAAAATATTAAATACACCTTTTAATTCAAAGACTAAACAACGGAGACACGGCTGAAGTGCCGTGTCCGTTTCTGTTTTGAAATGCGGATACGACCGTGTAGCGGCGTATTTTTGTTATAATTTAAAGAAGGAGGGGATCAAATTGATCAAACGTTCTTTGAAACAAATCTCGGAAATGATTCCTGTCATGAATGATATTACCCCGTTCGCTGATGTGGTGATCGAGGGAGTAACAATAGATTCCAGAAAAATAAAAGCAGGTAATTTGTTTGTTCCTTTTAAAGGGGAGCGAGTAGATGGTCATAAATATGTCGAGGAATCGATTCGAAAAGGTGCTGCAGCTGCCCTATGGCAAAAGGATGTTCCAAATCCGCCGACACATCTGCCAATCCTGCTTGTAGACGACTGTCTTGTTGCCATCCAAGAGTTAGCACGGAAATACCGCCAAGAGTTACCAGTCAAAGTGGTTGGGATTACGGGAAGTAATGGAAAAACAACAACCAAAGATATGACAGCGGGGCTTCTCTCCTTGCAATATAAAGTTCAAAAAACAGAAGGGAATTTTAACAATCATATTGGACTTCCCTTAACGGTTTTAGGATTAAAGGAAGACACTCAAATTGCCGTCCTTGAGATGGGAATGAGCGGAAGAGGCGAAATTGCCTTTTTAACAAAACTTGCCTGCCCAGATGCAGTAGTGATTACCAATATTGGGGAATCCCATCTGCTTGATCTTGGCTCACGGGAAGGAATAGCGGAGGCAAAGCTGGAAATTCTTCAAGGTCTTCAGGATGGAGGACTCGCAGTCCTTCATGGTGATGAACCGTTACTTATGGAGCGGATCTTTCAATATAAAGGGAATGTGAATATCAAAACCTTTGGAAGAAATGAAACCAATGATCTTTACCCAACCGATATTACCCAAATCGAACAAGGGAACTCCTTTAAAATTAATACATCTGATACTGTCTTCGAGCTTCCAGTTCTCGGCACGCACAACATATTAAATGCCTTAGCTTCGATGCAGATTGCTCATTATTTTTCGATTCCATTTGAAAAAATGAACGAAGGACTTGCGAATATTAAATTGACCAATATGCGGATGGAACTGGTTGAAGGTAAGCATGGGGAAAAGATTATTAACGATGCCTACAATGCCAGCCCTACATCGATGATGGCAGCTATTGAATTGGTGTCCAATCTTCAAGGCTATAAGCGGAGAATTCTTGTCCTGGGTGACATGCTGGAGCTTGGACCGCAGGAGGAGCAATACCACCTTCAAATTGGTGAAGGACTATGTAATGATAAAATTGATTATCTGTTCACATACGGGGCATTAGGGGAATTTATTGCTAAAGGTGCTCATAACGTTTTAGAGGAATCAACCGTATTTTCTTTTACGGATAAAGCTAAGCTTATTAAAGAATTAAAAAATCACGTAGACGAAACGACATTGGTGTTAGTAAAGGCGTCACGCGGGATGAGATTAGAAGAAATCGTCGCAGCTTTACAAAAATAGCAAGGGATATGGGCAGGTGAGGGATGGAATGATTGGCTGCTTACTTCTTCATGGCTTTACGGGTGCACCTTATGAAGTAGCGCCGCTGGCAGAGTACTTGCGAGAACGAACAGATTGGCGGTTACGTATACCGACTCTGCCGGGACATGGTGAACTCGACTCTTTAAAGGGAATTCATTATCAACAATGGATTGATTTCGCCGAGGCTGAGTTGAAAAAACTCACTGAAAGCTGTGATGAGGTATATGTAATTGGTTTTTCAATGGGCGGCCTTATTGCCAGTTATCTTGCCGCCCGATATCCTGTGGACAAGCTTATACTTTTGAGTGCAGCTGCATACTATATTAACCCCGGCCAGCTGGCTGCGGACTTCAAAAAAATAATGCTGGATTCCTTTCGAGGAAACTTACAAGAGAATGAATTATTTCAGCGATATAAAAGAAAAATAACAGAGACACCTTTAGCGGCTACATTCCAATTCCGTAGACTGGTTTCCTCTATCAAACCACTGCTGCCTCAAGTGGAAGTGCCAACCCTAATTGCGCAGGGGGAGTGTGATGGAATTGTGCCGCCTAAAAGTGCTGAATATCTATTTCAAACCATAGGTGCAAAACAGAAAAAACTGACCTTTATTAAGCAATCGAAACATCATATTTGCCACTGTGAGGAAAAAGAAGCCCTATTTTCTCAAGTATATGACTTTTTGATGTCGTAATAAGACGAGTTGGATAGAACAAACATGTCTTTATTGCAAATTACTGCTAATAGTGGTATGATATTCATCAACGTGTCTAAAGGACGATTAATTAAGGGCATACTCTTAGTGAGAATGTCTTTTTGTATGGAAAAGGTGCGGAGCGACGTAAAAGCGAATCATTAAATTCAATCGGAGTGAAAAAAATCCATTTCAGACGATGAATGCAATGAAGCTCGGCTTTAAGCACACCGCTTTTATTATATTGGTGTATTACTCCAATCAAATTCATTTCCATGCGTGAGTTGACAGTTGAGACTCATGTTGGTTGTTTTGGTAAAATAAAGAAGTAACTATTACCGCATTTTGATGCGTATGTATATTCAGCACAAAAATTTTCAAATAGATGAAGGAGAATGAAAACATTGACAAAGTTTGAAGAACTAGGCCTAAGTCAGGCCACTTTAAAAGCTGTCCTCAGTATGGGGTTTGAGGAAGCAACACCAATCCAGTCAGAAACTATTCCATTGGGGTTAAAAGGTATTGATTTGATCGGGCAGGCCCAAACTGGAACAGGTAAAACTGCTGCTTTTGGAATTCCGTTGGTGGAAAAGATTGACACTAAAATGGATGCCATCCAAGGAATTATTATTGCACCAACACGTGAGTTAGCTATTCAAGTATCGGAAGAACTTTATAAAATCGGTTCAGGTAAAAGAGTTCGCGTCTTGCCAATTTACGGCGGACAGGATATTAGCCGTCAAATCCGTTCATTGAAAAAAGCTCCTCATATCATTGTTGGTACACCTGGACGGGTATTAGACCATATTAACAGAAAAACAATGCGCCTTGATACGGTTAATACCGTAATTCTTGATGAGGCAGATGAAATGTTAAACATGGGATTCATCGAAGACATTGAATCGATCCTTGCAGCGACACCGGCTGAACGACAAACATTGCTTTTCTCTGCAACCATGCCGGCTCCAATCCAAAGAATGGCTGAACGGTTCATGAAGGAACCGCAAGTTGTTCGTGTGAAAACGAAAGAATTGACCATGCCTTCCATTGAACAATATTATCTTGAAGTGCAAGAAAGAAATAAATTTGATGTATTAACAAGACTTTTGGATATCCAATCACCAGAATTAGCAATTGTGTTTGGACGTACGAAACGCCGTGTTGATGAATTATCAGAGGCATTAACTTTAAGAGGTTATACAGCAGAGGGTATTCATGGTGATTTAACACAAGCAAAACGTATGTCAGTTCTTCGTAAATTTAAAGAAGGAACGATTGATATTCTTGTTGCAACGGACGTTGCTGCTCGTGGTCTTGATATTTCAGGCGTAACACATGTATACAACTTTGATATTCCGCAGGATCCAGAGAGCTACGTTCACCGTATTGGACGTACTGGCCGTGCCGGTAAAAAGGGTATTGCCTTAACATTTATTACACCGCGTGAAAAATCCTATCTTGCTGTTGTCGAAAGAACAACGCGTCATAAGATGGAAAAAATGAAGGCTCCAACGCTTGATGAAGCATTAGAAGGCCAACAAAAAGCGGTTGTTGAAAAAATCGTTGCCACGATTGAATCAAATAATTTACATTATTATAAAGCTGCTGCACAAGAACTTTTAGAAGAAAATGATGCTTCAACCGTTGTGGCTGCAGTTCTTAAAATGCTTACAAAAGAACCAGATCAAACACCGATTAAGCTGACTGAAGAACAGTTACCGCAAAAGAGAGACAGAAAGCCATATGACCGTGATCGCAGAAGAAGAGATGATTCTAGAGGATCATATGCTGGCGGCGATCGTAACAGAAAAAAGGCACCAGCAAAGCCAAGAAGTGGTGAAAAAAGAACTGGTGGTAAATCTTCATCAAAACCAAGAACTTTTAATCATCAATAAATAGAAGAAGAGCATGGACCTTGGTTCCATGCTCTTTTTTTGCTTTTTAATTGTTAGAATGATTGTGGCTGCCTGACTTTTTTTTTACATAGTTCTTTGCGGTATCCATCAGGAAATATAACACTGGAATGAGCTCTATACAAAACGCATAAGTTGGAAAGGAATTTTCATATACATCAACAATATTAGCAAAATTCTCGGCCATATTTACTGACAGGGAAACCATGACAGCGGCTAAAGAAAAAGTTAATGGTCGATAATCTTTCATTCCGAATAAGTGTGAAAGAATTAAAACGGAAAGATAGAAGAAAAAACTTATTTTGATATAAACCATTGTCGACCAAATCGCAATTAAAAAAGGATCTAAGTTTTCAATAAAATCGGCAATGCGAATAAACCGGACCATTTCTAATACTGGAAAGGATAAATGTGAAATTAAATTAGGACCAAAAAGAAGTAATAAACAAAAAATGTATATAATAATCAAGCTAACAGTAAAAACAAACGCCCAAAAAATAGTTTTTAATGTTTTTTCCCTTTTCATAATATAGGGATAGATAAAAATCAATAAGAAAGCTTCGCCAAAGAAGGACGTAATAAAATAACTTCCCTGCCAAATCCCTTGGAGATTGTGGTGCGTAATAAAAGCCATCGACCGTTCCCATTTTAACTCTTTTCCAACAAAGAGTGTATTTAATGAAATGGCAAACATCGTGATAAAAAATAATCCTTGAGCCGATCGAAACAGCGTAATAATACCTAATCGGGCCATAATCGCGATAGCACTGCCAAATATCATCCCAACTGCCCAATTAGGGGTTTCTGGAAGATAGACTTGCACAATAAAATCTTCATATTCCCGTAAAACAAACGAACAAGCGTGAAGGCAGAAGAAGAAGACGAATCCCATAAGGGGAAGATGGATCCAATATGGAAAAATATCTTTCCCGTAAAAAGTAATAAATTCAGTAGGGCGTCGATTGGCAAGTTTTATCGCTGGATAAGCAAACCCTAATCCCACCAATCCACCAATACAAAGGACAAGTAAGGAGTCGTATTGTGACCTTTGAATGAGTTGGACGGAAGAAAATCCGATAAATGTGGAGTAAAAAAAAAGAATCAAAAAAAGTAAAATTTGATTTTGTGAGATACCCTCGATTTTCAACTATGATCCACCTATCCTAAAATTCTTTTTTGAAGGGGTTTAAATAATTCGATCAAGTCGTTTGGATTAAGTAAATTTTTAAAAAAGAACGTTGTCATACAGTAAAGAAAAGAAACACTCATGACTCCTAAGACAAGCAAGTAGGTTCTTTTTTTTCGTTGTCTATTTTTAAGATAATTCCACTCGTAAATGAAGATAATCATGAACAATAAAATGATGAGGATCATGAGCTTAGTTCACCTGTCCAAAATGGATTATTTTCGGTACCCCTGCGTTTTATCTGTAAATCAACATAAATATTTAGTTTAACTTTATCTTGATAAATCGTTTTCCAATTACCTTTTGCTCTTTTCCATATTTTTGGTTTATACCATGATAAATATTCACCAAATTGAAAAGCATCTGCACCAACCTTTTTAGTAGAAATAAAAGCAGTTTCAATTCTGTCTTTAATATCTTTTTCAGCCAGTATTTCTAATTTTTTTATATTTTTTTCATTCTTTAGATCTATACTAGAGTTCGTCTCTGAGATATCGTCTTCTACTTTGACGTGAACATCAAACGTATATGGTTCTGTTTTAGATGGACGAATTTTTGTTTTTGCTTGTAAGACAATTAAATTAATATCTTTATGATCTGTAGGGGATTGAATGGTAACTAGAGAGTTTTTGATCGTGTTTCGGACCCATAGGGCACCTCTTCCCTCATGAGAAGTTAATTTTCCTACCATTTTGTAATGACGGAATAAGGCTACTCCATTTGTCCCGACCCAAACGCCCTTTTTTCCTTTTTCACTAACCATTTTGCGTTTTCCTATTTTCAGGACGCTAACGACCATATCACCATTTTCTGATTCAAGAAAATCCTTTGCTGTTGTTGTTAAAGCAATTTGATTGTTGGTAAATCCTTTTAATATTCTCGTTTGCGCTTTTTCAAAGGCAGGAACCATATTGATAATTTCCTTTGCCTTTCCGGGTGTAATATACATGAGGATGTTTATGTTCAAACTTGGTTGACGGATAATAAATTCAAGTATTTTCTCTATCCCTTCCTCGGCCATTTTACCGCCAATAACCACAACCTTTGCTTGCCCCCAACTAATTTTTCTAGGTAAATCCATCTGTGCTTTATGGAAGGCTTGTGATATATTGGCTCCTGAATAGGTTACTGTTGCATATGGATTTCCTAATGATTGAGCAGCACCTGATTGTCCTGTCGTAAGCCGATTCGGGAGTGGAAAGGTTAAGGTTAATTCGATCTGACCGTTTTTTCCTTTATCGACTAAAAACGCGGAAATAAAGGCTCGATCATTGATTTCCACACGAGACCAACACCCAGTTAAAAAAAATATACTCATGATCATGCTGCAAATGATGACTCGCTTCAATCTTTATCCTCCTCTGTCAACGGATACTTCATATTAGACCTCACTGAATCTGTCGTTCCAGTAAACGAAGGACGCCGTTTCATTAACCACCACGGGGCCCTTAATAACACATCCTTTAAATCACCCGTCCGCAATGGTGCGGTAGGCGCAAGATACGGCATTCCGAAAGAGCGGAGATGGACCAAATGGATATAAATAAACAGGCAGCCAATCATCAGCCCGAATATGCCGAAGGTACCTGATAAAATCATAATCGGAAAGCGGAGTAACCGAATCGTAAATCCTAAATCAAAATAAGGGATGATAAAGGAGGCAATTCCTGTTAAGGAAACAATAATCACCATAGGTGCAGAAATAATCCCTGCTTGCACGGCTGCTTGTCCAATCACTAATGCACCAAGGATACTAATGGCCTGTCCGATTGCTTTGGGTGTCCGAATTCCTGCTTCCCTTAGTGCTTCAAAGGATATTTCCATGATGAGTGCCTCCACCATTGCTGGAAATGGAACCAGATCTCTTGCAGCAGCCACACTTACTAATAAGTCGGATGGAATCATGACAGGGTGAAAGGTGGTCACTGCAATATAAAAGGAGGGGAAGAGTAAAGAAATGACTAAAAACAGCATTCGCAGCCAGCGAATAAAATTGCCGGAAATATAGCGTTGATAATAATCTTCCGGTGATTGAAGGAACATGTAAAAGGTAACAGGTACAATCAGTGGAATCGGTGTACCATCTACAAAAATAACGACTCTCCCTTCCATCAATGCTGCAGCAACGACATCCGGTCGTTCTGTCTTTTGTGATTGTGGAAATGGTGATAAAGGAAAATCATCGATACACTCTTCCAAATAGCTGCTTCCTAATACAGCATCCATCTTTATTCGACCTAACCGTTGTCTCACTTCCTCGATTAATTCTTGCTTGCAAATCCCATTGAGATAGCCAATCACTACTTTTGTTTTTGTGTATTTACCGAATTCAAGTTGTTCCATTTTCAAAGAGGGTGACTTAATTTTTCTGCGAACCAACGTAATGTTTGTATTAATATCCTCAACAAAGGCTTCTCTTGGCCCTCTGATTACATTTTCGTTGGCCGGTTCACTCACTGCTCTCTTATTAAAACTTTTCATGGGAAAGGCAAGCATTCTCTCATCAGCTTCGAAAAAAATTAAAATATTTCCTTCCAGGACGAGTTGAACGGCTTGCTGCATATCAGAAAGAATACTGCTTGACATGGAGCTGACCATTTTTAATTCAAGTATTTTATGAATAAAGTCTTTATGAGAGGAAGCAAAATCCTCAGATACTATATAGGATAGGACTTGTTCATCAAATAATTGCTGATCGACCATGTCGGTTAAATAAACGATTCCACACCGTGTTCGGTTAGCGGTTAATTCATGAAAAGATATATCTGAACATTGATGAAAGGATTGTTTCAGCCAATTGAGCCGGATATCAAAATCCTTCCCTAAGAATACCTGTTCAAGAGTGCGATTGCTTTGAGGGCTGTGTGTTTTTGTCTTTGAAAAAAACGGCATGATGTTTCACTCCACAAACTTTTTTATAGAATGCCCGTTATCTGAGAAAAATATTTTGTAGTTGAAAAAGATCAATGGGTCAGAATAACGATATAGCTATTTTGCTTGTTGAAAAAGGTTATAGAATGATACAGGAGTGAATAAACATGATTGTTAAACTAGGCTATGTAGCTATGAGTGTTGAATTGCAAAACGCCTCCCCCTCACAGACAATGACGTTTGCCCAATTCACAAAGATCAAGGACCGCGAGGCAGCGATAAGGAAATTAGAGAGAATTGCTGAATCAAACATAGAAAATTGTTTGCGCCTGCTAAAACATAATGCAGCCAACGATATTCATTTTTTTCGGTTGAGCTCTCGGCTTATCCCGCTTGCCAATCATCAGGACTTGCATGATTGGAATTATATGAAACCCTTAAAAGAACCGCTCCGAAAGCTGGCGAACTATCTAAAGGAACACCCAGCACGGATTGATTTCCATCCGGACCATTTTGTCGTCTTGAATTCACCCGAAAAGGATATATTAAAAAACTCGCTTAAGACACTTGCGATGCATGAAGCGCTTCTCAAAGGAATGGCCATTGATCCCGAACATCGATGTGTCCTCCATGTCGGCGGCGGGTATGAAGATAAAGAAAAAGCGCTGGAACAGTTTATTCATAATTGGGCCTTTATTAAGCCGACTATTCAAAAAATGATCATGCTAGAAAATGATGATACAACCTTCACAGTCAAAGACACGTTATACTTATGCGAAAAATTAGGTGTGCCAATGGTGTTTGATTATCACCACCATCTGGCCCATCATGAAGAGGAGGAGTGGCGATCAGATTGGGAAAGGATTATAACTACATGGACCCATTCACCATTGCCTGTTAAAATGCATATTTCTAGTCCCCGCTCGGAAAAAGACTTCAGAGCACATGCAGATATGATTGATCCCGAAATGTTCTTGCAATTTTTACATGGAATAAAGGGAACGGTACCAGAAATCCATTGTATGATTGAAGCGAAACAAAAGGATGCAGCCCTGTTTCAACTGGTTAAGGACTTAAAAGTACTGGCAAAATTGGAATGGATTGATCAATCTAGTTTTAAAATGGAAATGAGTAATGTTACATCCACATAAACTATGTATACTAAAGAGAAGACGAGTGTTTATGGAGGAGAGGCCAAATTGCTAGGTAAACCACAAAAACGTATTTCGAATAAAGCATTAACCGTCTGGCGAATAGGTGGTGTTATAAGATCCATTATTGGTTGGACGGTAACGGCAATTATCCTATTTATTCTACATATCTTTGAAGTCCCATTTTGGATCTCGATGATATTGATTGTGCTCGGAATAATCTTTCCATGCTTTCATATTTTTATATCTCCGGTGCTGCGGTGGAAGTCGTGGAGATATGAAGTACGGGAGGAGGAAGTTGAACTGGAGGAAGGCATATTTATCAAAACACGGACACTTGTGCCTATGATTCGAGTTCAGCATGTCGATACGGTTCAAGGGCCGATTTTAAGAAAATATAAGTTAGCCTCTGTCCTTGTTCACACGGCAGCAACCGCGCATGAAATTCCGGCTTTGGAAGAGGAAGAAGCAGAAGAATTGCGAGGTTACATTTCTAAATTAGCAAGGGTGGCTGAAGATGATGTCTGAACCGAAACGGCTTCATCCAATTGCCAGCATTCTTAAGACGGGAAAACGATTAAGGAACCTCATTATCCCAATGATTGTGGTAAACGTCTCAGGTGGACGCGATGGCAGGATTCCTTTACTCATAACCTTTATTCTTTCAGCAGTGGTCATTCTATTTACCTTCGTTACAGGGATTTTATCATGGTTACGGTATACCTATAGGTTTGAACAGGATGAGCTTCGGATTGAATATGGGATTTTTCTCCGTAAGAAAAGATATATTCCTTTTGAACGGATTCAGAGTATCAATGTAACCGAGGGGATTTTGCAGCGATTGTTTGGACTTGTTAAGGTGAAAATTGAAACCGCAGGCGGTGATGATGAGGCAGAAGCCGTTTTATCTGCGATATCAAAAGGGGAGGCCGATCGAATCCAAGCCTTTGTTCACGCTGCTAAATACCATCATCAACTAGAGACTGAGAGTGAAGTCGAGAGCCAGACCATTTTTAAAATTTCGAGACAGCAATTATTGGTCCTTTCGTTTACATCCGGCGGGATTGGTGTTGTGATTTCAGCCATATTGGCCATTTTTTCACAGCTCGACGATTTCATTCCCTATAAAAAAATATTTGGCGGTTTTGAAACGTTTGTCATTCATAATGTATTGATGATCATCGTATTTGTGTTTATTGGTTTTCTGCTTGTATGGATGATTGGGTTAATCATAACCATGCTGAAATATGCAAATTTCACCGTTGTGAAAAAAGAAAATGATTTAGTCATTTCACAAGGGCTGCTGGAAAAAAAACAGATCACCATTCCCTTGAAACGTATTCAAGCGATACGGGTTAGTGAAAATATGATTAGGCAAATGCTTGGCTATGGCACGGTTTATGTCGAAAGTGCAGGGGGATCTATTGCCGATCAAGAGGGTGCGAATGTCACATTCTTGCCAATCGTAAAGATTAACCAAATTCGCTCCATCCTCGAGCCCTATTTACCGGATTATTGTCTTACAACCACGTTTCAGCCTGCACCAAAACGGGCATTGTGGAGATATATTTTACGAAGTTGGTACATCGTGATTCCGATCATGATCCTCGCCCTTATCTTTTTAAAGCTCTGGGGCTTGCTTTCTTTAGTGCTTGTCGGGGTGGTTACGATCAGGGCAATCTTAAAATATCGTGCGGCTGGATGGAGTCTTGATCAGCAGCAGCTAAGCCTGCGATATCGGACTAGCAAACGGACGACGGTCTATATGAAGAAAAATAAGATTCAAAGTTTAGAGGCGAGAGCGAGTTATTTTCAGAAGAAACAGGATCTTGGTACGCTTGAAGCCAATGTGAAGTCAGGGTTTGGCAGTGCGGGAGGCAGTGTCATCGATTTGGAAAAGGAGGATATTGAGAGAATTTATAAATGGTATTCTTATGGAGAGAAAAACAGGGAGTTTTCCGAAAGAACTTCGGGGTAACTCCCTGTTATTGTTGACTCCAGAACCCAAGGATGGCGATGATGATAATCGCTGCCCAGACCAGCACTTTCACTGGCGACTGAAAGGACAGGTCCTTCCTTTTACTACTAGCCCAGGTAGTGGTGCTTCTCAACGAATCTGACAAGTCTTTTTTATTAAAGTAGGGGATGGCACCAAGTAAAAAGCCGCCTAGTAATCCAAAGAGATGGGCAATAATATTAATATTGGGTTGTATAAAGGTCAAAAGAAGGCTGACTACACTAAGAGTGAGAATAACCTGCGAGTTTTGGCGGGAAAGCATATGTTTCCGGAACATGATAATCGCAATATAATAGCCAAATAGGCCAAAGATTGCTCCGCTTGAACCAACATGGGTATAGGTTAACGGTTCTAGCATCAATGTTGCTGCATTAGCGATCAGACCGGATAAAAGGTAAACGAATAAAAATCGGCCGCTGCCAAGCAATCGTTCTAATGCTGGTCCAAACAGAATAAGGGAAAAACTATTAAACAACATATGTGAAAAACCGCTATGCATAAAAGTAGGGGTAATCAGTCTCCAAACTTCCCCTTCCATAATATACAGATTGACCCCCGAAAAATGTTCAAAAAACCAATAGTTGGGGAATATGGGTAAGATCGTGAACAGATATAATAATAGGTGAATGGCAACAATAATTGATACCATAGGAAAAAAGCGAATAAATTCGCGGAAGTTTTCGGTTCTAGTAAATATGGTAAACAACTCCTCTCCATACCATCATATACGGATTTGCGGTTCTTTACACTATTATGCAGACAGGAATTTAAATAGAAGGAAGATGTACAATGATTAAAGGGATTGGCATAGATATTATTGAACTTTCAAGAGTGCGTGACATTATCAACAGACAGGATAAATTTGTTGACCGAATCTTAACGTTGAATGAAAAAGAAAAGTTCACAGCTTTAACTGAAGCAAGAAAGGTAGAATTTTTAGCAGGAAGGTTTGCTGCCAAGGAGGCTTTTTCAAAAGCGATGGGCACTGGAATTGGCAAAGAGCTGTCCTTTTTAGATATTGAAATTCATTCGGATTCCATGGGAAAACCGTTTTTTGTGAAGCCGGTCATTCAAGCTCATTTGTCCATCTCGCATAGCAGAGAATATGCGGTTGCTGAGGTAATTATCGAGGAATAACCTTATATTTGCATACGGAGGCCATACGCCGCTGACCAGGGCGCTTGCACTTTTCTTTTAGCTTGGCAACTTGGTAAGCATAATCCCCTGGGTTGTCTCATATATTCATAGGGAAATAGGAGAGACAAGGTCAGCTATGGTTATAAAGCCTGATTCCTGCCTTTCTCTTCTTTGATAATCATATGAAATGAGACAAGAAGGGGTTGAAGGAATGAGGAAAAAGTTTTTGCTGCTCATGACGGGGCTGATGGTTATTTTGGTACTAGCTGCCTGTGGCTCAAAGTCACAAGATGATGTGGTGAAAGAACTAAAGAGTAAGCAGGATGACTTATCCAGCTATAAGGTTAATGCTAAAATGACGTTGAAAATGGGCTCGGAATCACAGGTGTACAAGGTAGAAATCTGGCATAAGGATCCTACTTTCTATCGGGTCAATTTGAAAAATGCTGAAAAAGATCAGAGTCAGATGATTCTAAGGAATAATGAAGGGGTGTTTGTGCTTACCCCAGCCTTGAATAAGAGTTTCCGTTTCCAAAGTGATTGGCCGCAAAACAGCAGTCAAGCGTATTTATACGAATCCTTAATCAAAGATATTGTCGCAGATAAAGAGGCCAAGTTCTCTTCAACCAAGGATCATTATGTCTTTGAAACAAAAACTCGTTATCAGAATAATAGTATGCTTCCATTCCAAGAAATTAAGCTTAATAAAAGTGATTTATCTCCTGCGGTAGTAAAGGTGATGGATCCGGACCGAAACGCTCTTGTGACAGTCGAGTTTTCAAAGGTTAAGTTTAATGCTGATTTCGACAAAGACGATTTCGATATGAAAAAGAACATGACACGTGCCCAGCTTAATTTACCAGCGATGGCCGATGGCGGCGATAAGGCCTTTACTGTTATGTACCCAACTTTTGAGCTGAAAGGAACGAAGCTGGTCGAGGAGAAAACGGTCAATATTGAAGATGGTAAGAGGGTTGTCCTCACGTATGATGGCAAAAAATCATTTACATTAGTCCAGGAAAAAGTAACGGCAAAAGTTGCTTCGACTACTCCGACCCTTATGGAGGGTGATATCGTTGATTTGGGTGTGACCATTGGGGCTGTTTCGGATCATTCCATTTCATGGTCGCATGGCGGTGTTGATTATATGATTGCCTCAAAGAACCTTTCGAAGGAAGAACTGATTGAGGTAGCACAATCTGTCCAAGGCGATGCAGTAAAATAACCTAGCAGACAGATATTAACTATACACGTTAATAGGAGTGCCTCAAGTCAAATGTCTCAACAGGCACTTTCATAGGATAATTGCAGGCTCCTTTGAATAGGAGTCTGTTTTTTGTTTTGGTAAATATATGCAATTTTATGATTGAGTCAAGAGGTGGAACGAAAGAACATCTTTTGTGGTAAAATGGTTTAATGTAATTCCAATTAGGAAGTGAAAAAAATGGTAGAGCAAGGTTATTTTTATCGAGATACATGGGCAGAAGTCGATTTAGACTGTATTGCTGAAAATGTCACCTCCGTAAAAAAACATTTACCACAAGATGTCGATATTTTTGCGGTTGTAAAAGCAAACGCCTATGGTCATGGTGATGTTCAAGTGGCAGAAACAGCATTGGCAGCAGGGGCAGCATATTTGGCTGTTGCATTTATGGATGAAGCCATTGCGTTAAGAAATAAAGGAATCGATGCTCCAATCCTGGTATTAGGTGCGACAAGACCTGAAGATGTTGGAGTGGCAGCACAATTTCAGTTTACCCTTACTGTTTTTCAAAAAGAATGGCTGCAGGAAGCGCAAAAACACCTGAAAACGGGTGAAAGAGTGGCACTGCATATTAAACTTGATACAGGTATGGGTAGAATTGGTGTGCGAAACCGTGAAGAATTAGCAGGCGTTGAGCAGATGATTCTAGAGGATGAACGATTCTACCTTGAAGGGGTCTATACTCATTTTGCCACGGCGGATGAACTTGATGTCCGTTATTTCCAGCAGCAATTAGCTTTATTTGAAGAACTGATCCGTACACTGAGAATAACTCCGAAATATATTCATTGTAGTAATAGTGCAGCAGCGCTGCGCTTTCCAAAAGCCTATTTTAACGCAGTTCGATTAGGTATTGCGATGTATGGATTATCGCCATCGATTGAAATGGAACCAGAAATTCCGTTTCCTTTGCATGAGGCATTTTCGCTCCGGACGCGGTTGGTCCATGTGAAAAAGCTGCACAAGGGGGATAAGGTGAGTTACGGTGCCACCTATGAAAGTGAAGGAGAAGAATGGGTTGGCACAATCCCAATAGGGTATGCAGACGGCTGGATTCGCAGGCTTCAAGGTCAAGAAGTGCTCGTAAATGGGAAGCGTTCGCCTATTGTCGGTAGAATCTGCATGGATCAATGTATGGTACGTCTGTCTTCTTATGTACCGGTTGGGACGACTGTCACGTTAATCGGTCAGCAGGATCATCAGTCGATATCCGTAAACGAAATAGCAGCTAAGCTTGAAACCATTAATTATGAAGTACCATGCATCATTGCCAATCGGGTTCCACGCCTTTATAAAAAGGGCGGTAAAATTGTCGATTTAAAAAATTATCTTCTCAACGATTAGTTGGCGTAAAAATAGAAATTAGAACATATTTATGATATTGCGGTAATTTATGCATAAAAGCATCTTTTATTGGCTTATAATACAGTAGAATTATATTTAGTCTATGAATTAGGCTTGATTAGTGTTATTATAAAAAATGGTACAGATGAAAAATGGTGTGTAGTGATGGTGGAGGTGTATGTTTGTGTCTGAATCTGGCGCAACTACGGAAATCTTAGTAAAGTTACCGCAACATCTTTTAACTGAGTTGGATGGCTTCGTTAAGCAAGAAAATGTAAACCGCAGTGAGTTTATTTACCAAGCAACAAAAATGTATTTACGCGAACGAAAAAAGAGACAAATTCGCGAGTCGATGAGACGTGGATACATGGAAATGGCAAAGATTAATCTCGGAATTGCATCAGAAGCATTTTTAGCAGAATATGAGGCAGAACACACAGTTGAACGTCTTGTAAGCGGAGGATAATCCTTTGATTGTCAAACGTGGTGACGTTTATTTCGCGGACCTATCCCCAGTTGTTGGTTCTGAACAAGGCGGTGTCCGACCTGTACTTGTCATCCAAAACGACATCGGGAATCGGTTTAGTCCCACAGTGATTGTTGCAGCGATAACAGCTCAAATTCAAAAAGCCAAGCTTCCTACTCATGTAGAAATTGATGCGAAACGCTACGGATTTGAACGAGATTCGGTCATTCTGCTAGAGCAGATTCGTACAATTGATAAGCAGCGGTTAACCGATAAAATCACTCATCTCGATGACGAAATGATGGAAAAAGTGGATGAAGCCTTGCAGGTAAGTTTAGGTCTCATCGAATTTTAGTTTAACATACGCTCTTTTTTAAAGAGCGTTTTTTCATACATATCTGCCTCTTGAACATTCTGCCTATGAGCAAGCTATTATAGCTTGCTTTTCTTTTGCAATGAAACGGTCATACACAGGGCGTTTAATGAAACGTTTTTTTAGTTTTGTTATAATACTGGAAAAAAGGATGGAGGATTATTTTGTGAATGATACAGTTATAAAAGATGATCAGCTATTAAGCAAAATCGCTGCAGAGCTGTCGATATCATCTAAACAAGTGAAGAGTGTAATATCTTTATTGGATGAGGGAAATACCGTTCCCTTTATCGCCCGGTACCGAAAAGAAATGACGGGTGCACTGGATGAAGTGCAGATTCGTAATATTTTAGATCGTTGGCAATATATCCAAAACCTTGAACAAAGAAAAGATGAAGTACTGCGAATTATTGCGGAACAAGGAAAGTTAACAGATGAATTGAGTAAGGACATAACGAAGGCTGAGAAACTTCAAGAAGTTGAAGATTTATATAGACCGTATAAACAAAAACGACGGACAAAAGCAACGATTGCTAAAGAGAAAGGCCTCGAGCCTTTTGCGGAGTGGTTAATGACATTCCCTAAAGACAGTATTGATGAAAAAGCAACGGAATTTTTATCGGAAGAAAAACAAGTTCTTGCGATAGAGGATGTAATTGCCGGTGCAAAAGACATCATTGCAGAATGGGTTTCCGATGATGCTGAAAGCCGCAAATGGATTCGTAGAGAGACCTTTAAATCAGGCACCGTTTCATCTACTGTGAAAGATGCAGAAAAAGATGAGAAAAACGTATATGAAATGTACTATGAATATGAAGAACCGGTAAACAAAATAGTTCCCCATCGTACGCTTGCCTTAAACCGCGGGGAAAAGGAAGATATTTTACGTGTATCCATTAAAATGAACAGCGATTTAATTATGTCATATCTGTCGAGAAAATGGATCCGTGTTCAGCATTCTCCAGCAGCTCCCGTCGTAATTGAGGCGATTGAAGATAGTTATAAAAGATTAATCCAGCCGTCAATTGAACGGGAAATCCGCAACGAATTAACCGAAAAGGGCGAAGAGCAAGCCATACATATTTTCTCCGAAAACCTAAGGAATTTACTATTACAGCCGCCGTTGAAAGGAAAAGTAGTCATTGGTGTTGACCCTGCCTATCGGACTGGCTGTAAATTGGCCGTCGTGGATGAAACAGGGAAGGTACTAAAAATCGATGTGATTTACCCACATCCACCTGTTTCAAAAACAAAGGAAGCACGGGAAAAATTTATTAATATCTTACGTGAATATAAAGTAGAGATGGCTGCAATCGGAAACGGCACAGCTTCAAGGGAAACAGAGCAGTTTGTCGCTGATATTTTAAAAGAAATGAATGAAGAGATCTTTTATTTAATCGTCAATGAAGCGGGTGCGAGTGTTTACTCTGCCTCGGATATTGCCAGAGAAGAGTTTCCAAATTTCCATGTGGAGGAAAGAAGTGCCGTTTCAATCGCGCGCCGCTTACAGGATCCGTTAGCGGAATTAGTGAAAATTGACCCGAAATCCGTCGGTGTTGGTCAATATCAGCATGATGTTTCTCAAAAGCGTTTGTCAGAATCATTGCATTTTGTTGTTGAAACAGCCGTTAACCAGGTTGGTGTTAACGTCAATACCGCATCCTCTTCACTTTTACAGTATGTTGCCGGTCTAAACAAAACTGCTGCAAATAATATTGTTAAGAAGCGGGAAGAGGAAGGGAAATTTACAAGCAGAGTCCAATTAAAAAAAGTACCTCGTCTAGGGGCGAAAACATATGAACAGGCAATTGGCTTTTTGCGTGTTTTAGATGGAAAGCAGCCACTTGACCGGACTGGGATTCATCCGGAAAATTATGATGAGGTGAAAAGGTTGTTATTGAACTTGGGCTTTACCGCCAAGGACCTAGGTACGGAAGAGTTGAAGGCTGCACTAAACAGCCTTAATTTACCATCCGTTTCTAAAGAGATTTCCATTGGGGAACTAACCTTAAAGGATATTATAGATGCATTAGTAAGGCCGGAACGAGATCCTCGTGATGATTTACCTCGCCCGCTTCTTAAAAAGGATGTTTTAAAGTTAGAGGACTTAATGACGGGAATGGAACTGCAAGGTACCGTTCGGAATGTTGTGGACTTTGGCGCATTTGTCGATATAGGAGTGAAGCAAGACGGGCTTGTTCATATTTCTAAATTGAGCAATCGTTTTGTTAAGCATCCATTGGATATTGTCTCTGTTGGAGATGTCGTCACTGTTTGGGTAGACTCGGTTGATATGAAAAAAGGCAGAGTTGCCTTAACCATGCTGCCGCCATCAAAGGAATAGCAATAAGCACTCTGGCAGGCGGAAAACCCGCCGGCCAAAGCGCCAATGTAAAGGACACTGCTTCTAGGAGCAGTGTTTTTTTCTGTAAAAAAACCAGCACTGATTTAACAGTTTAATCTGGTAGCGGTCCTTCTCGTAGAAAGCCCTTTTCATTTGGTTTTGCAACCAAGTTGGCATAATAGAAAACCTCCCGAAAAGTACATCATCATTAAAGGTATATACAATATATGCTATAATAGGTTGTCATGTTCGCTAGAAAGTGAGGAACTCTGTAAATGGAGCAGCGAGAACTTCAATTATTGGTGGAAAAGATATCAGTTGCTTCTTTTGGAAAAACATTTAAGCATCAAGCTTCCTTTAATCCAAGGTTAAGGTCAACAGGAGGGCGATACCTTCTTGGCACCCACAATATTGAAATAAATAGAAAGTATTTAGAGCAATTAGGAGAACCGGAATTAATCGGTATCATAAAGCATGAGCTATGTCATTATCATCTTCATCTTGAAGGCAAAGGATATCAGCATAAAGACCAGGATTTTAAGCGATTATTAAAAGCAGTAGGGGCACCTCGCTTTTGTAACCAGCTTCCGGAAAGAAAAATAAAGAGTTCAGCGAAAAAAATCCTGCTATATCAATGTACAAAATGTCAGCAAACCTACCAAAGAAGAAGAAGTTTGGATACAAGTAGATATGTGTGTGGAAAATGCAAAGGGAAGTTGACTAAAATAAAAGAGGTAACGATATAAAAGACCAATAAATTGGAAAAAATCTTTAATAAAAATGATATTGACTTTGTTGTGTATCGTCATTATAATGGAAAGAGTCGATAGGGCGAATGCCTTGTTGAAGCAGTAAAATAGTAATTATTCCGCAGTAGCTCAGTGGTAGAGACGAGCATAGCATCATGAATATACTGCGAGTTGTACACGCCGAGTCGCTTCTTGCGTTACTTACTGAGGCGGGGACATGGTTGTAATATGAAGAAGATTAGAGAATTATTTTAATTATTCCGCAGTAGCTCAGTGGTAGAGCTATCGGCTGTTAACCGATCGGTCGTAGGTTCGAGTCCTACCTGCGGAGCCATATGGGGAAGTACTCAAGAGGCTGAAGAGGCGCCCCTGCTAAGGGTGTAGGTCGGGTGACCGGCGCGAGGGTTCAAATCCCTCCTTCTCCGCCATATAATTTTAAATTTACGGCCCCTTGGTCAAGCGGTTAAGACACCTCCCTTTCACGGAGGTAACACGGGTTCGAGTCCCGTAGGGGTCATCAGGGACGGGGAGTGACTTCGAATCATTTCCTGTTTCTTATTCTTTATTATTATTATTATTATTATTGGGCTATAGCCAAGCGGTAAGGCATCGCACTTTGACTGCGACATGCGTTGGTTCAAATCCAGCTAGCCCAGCCATTTTTACTTAATACAATAGGAATTATATGCGGGTGTGGCGGAATTGGCAGACGCACCAGACTTAGGATCTGGCGCCGCAAGGCGTGGGGGTTCGACTCCCTTCACCCGCACCAAAGTTTTCCTCTTGAATTAAATTGTTTGTTATGTTATGATTGATTTTGTCGCTAAATCATATGCGGTCGTGGCGGAATGGCAGACGCGCTAGGTTGAGGGCCTAGTGGGTGAATAACCCGTGGAGGTTCAAGTCCTCTCGGCCGCACCAAAAACTTGTTGACAAACAAAAATGATTATGCTATACTTTGAAAGTTGGCTTTAAAACACGCGCCCGTAGCTCAATTGGATAGAGCATCTGACTACGAATCAGAAGGTTGTAGGTTCGACTCCCGCCGGGCGCACCATAAAACGGGAAGTAGCTCAGCTTGGTAGAGCACTTGGTTTGGGACCAAGGGGTCGCAGGTTCGAATCCTGTCTTCCCGACCATCATTTTATTATATGCGGGTGTAGTTTACTGGTAAAACCTCAGCCTTCCAAGCTGATGTAGTGGGTTCGATTCCCATCACCCGCTCCAACTTGATTATTGTTCTTTGAAAACTAAACAAACAAAAGCGTCAACAAACAATAAATTATTAGTTTCTTATGAAACTAAGCCAACGTAACATTTATGAGCTAATCAACTTTCTTGGAGAGTTTGATCCTGGCTCAGGACGAACGCTGGCGGCGTGCCTAATACATGCAAGTCGAGCGAATCAATAGGAGCTTGCTCCTGTTGATTAGCGGCGGACGGGTGAGTAACACGTGGGCAACCTGCCTGTAAGACTGGGATAACACCGGGAAACCGGTGCTAATACCGGATAATCTTTTTCTTCACATGAGGGAAAACTGAAAGACGGTTTCGGCTGTCACTTACAGATGGGCCCGCGGCGCATTAGCTAGTTGGTGAGGTAACGGCTCACCAAGGCGACGATGCGTAGCCGACCTGAGAGGGTGATCGGCCACACTGGGACTGAGACACGGCCCAGACTCCTACGGGAGGCAGCAGTAGGGAATCTTCCACAATGGACGAAAGTCTGATGGAGCAACGCCGCGTGAGCGATGAAGGCCTTCGGGTCGTAAAGCTCTGTTGTTAGGGAAGAACAAGTATCGGAGTAACTGCCGGTACCTTGACGGTACCTAACCAGAAAGCCACGGCTAACTACGTGCCAGCAGCCGCGGTAATACGTAGGTGGCAAGCGTTGTCCGGAATTATTGGGCGTAAAGCGCGCGCAGGCGGTCCTTTAAGTCTGATGTGAAAGCCCACGGCTCAACCGTGGAGGGTCATTGGAAACTGGGGGACTTGAGTGCAGAAGAGGAAAGCGGAATTCCACGTGTAGCGGTGAAATGCGTAGAGATGTGGAGGAACACCAGTGGCGAAGGCGGCTTTCTGGTCTGTAACTGACGCTGAGGCGCGAAAGCGTGGGGAGCAAACAGGATTAGATACCCTGGTAGTCCACGCCGTAAACGATGAGTGCTAAGTGTTAGGGGGTTTCCGCCCCTTAGTGCTGCAGCTAACGCATTAAGCACTCCGCCTGGGGAGTACGGCCGCAAGGCTGAAACTCAAAGGAATTGACGGGGGCCCGCACAAGCGGTGGAGCATGTGGTTTAATTCGAAGCAACGCGAAGAACCTTACCAGGTCTTGACATCCTCTGACACTCCTAGAGATAGGACGTTCCCCTTCGGGGGACAGAGTGACAGGTGGTGCATGGTTGTCGTCAGCTCGTGTCGTGAGATGTTGGGTTAAGTCCCGCAACGAGCGCAACCCTTGTTCTTAGTTGCCAGCATTCAGTTGGGCACTCTAAGGAGACTGCCGGTGACAAACCGGAGGAAGGTGGGGATGACGTCAAATCATCATGCCCCTTATGACCTGGGCTACACACGTGCTACAATGGATGGTACAAAGGGCAGCAAAGCCGCGAGGCCTAGCCAATCCCATAAAACCATTCTCAGTTCGGATTGTAGGCTGCAACTCGCCTACATGAAGCCGGAATCGCTAGTAATCGCGGATCAGCATGCCGCGGTGAATACGTTCCCGGGCCTTGTACACACCGCCCGTCACACCACGAGAGTTTGTAACACCCGAAGTCGGTGGGGTAACCGTAAGGAGCCAGCCGCCTAAGGTGGGACAGATGATTGGGGTGAAGTCGTAACAAGGTAGCCGTATCGGAAGGTGCGGCTGGATCACCTCCTTTCTAAGGATAATGCAGTCCTTTCGGACTGATAAGAAGTTGACCGCTTTTTGTTTGTTTAGTTTTGAGAGTACAATCTCTCAAAAACATTCGTTCTTTGAAAACTAGATAATCGTAAGAAGAAGCAAGTAAAACATCGAGTAATCGCCATTTTAGTTTTCTCTCTTATTTAGTAAGAGAAACAAACCTTTTAGGTTAAGTTAGAAAGGGCGCACGGTGAATGCCTTGGCACTAGGAGCCGATGAAGGACGGGACTAACACCGATATGCTTCGGGGAGCTGTAAGTAAGCTTTGATCCGGAGATTTCCGAATGGGGAAACCCACTGCTCGTAATGGAGTAGTATCTTTACCTGAATACATAGGGTATGGATGGCATACCCGGGGAACTGAAACATCTAAGTACCCGGAGGAAGAGAAAGCAAACGCGATTCCCTGAGTAGCGGCGAGCGAAATGGGACATAGCCCAAACCAAGAGGCTTGCCTCTTGGGGTTGTAGGACACTCAACATGGAGTTACAAAGGAACGGGGTAAATGAAGCGATCTGGAAAGGTCCGTCATAGAAGGTAAAAACCCTGTAGTTGAAACTTCGTTCCCTCCTGAGTGGATCCTGAGTACGGCCGGACACGAGAAATCCGGTCGGAAGCAGGGAGGACCATCTCCCAAGGCTAAATACTCCCTAGTGACCGATAGTGAACCAGTACCGTGAGGGAAAGGTGAAAAGCACCCCGGAAGGGGAGTGAAATAGTTCCTGAAACCGTGTGCCTACAAGTAGTCAGAGCCCGTTAATGGGTGATGGCGTGCCTTTTGTAGAATGAACCGGCGAGTTACGATCCCATGCAAGGTTAAGTTGAAGAGACGGAGCCGCAGCGAAAGCGAGTCTGAATAGGGCGAATGAGTATGTGGTCGTAGACCCGAAACCAGGTGATCTACCCATGTCCAGGGTGAAGTCCAGGTAACACTGGATGGAGGCCCGAACCCACGCACGTTGAAAAGTGCGGGGATGAGGTGTGGGTAGCGGAGAAATTCCAATCGAACTTGGAGATAGCTGGTTCTCTCCGAAATAGCTTTAGGGCTAGCCTCACGTAGTAAGAGTCTTGGAGGTAGAGCACTGTTTGGACTAGGGGCCCTCATCGGGTTACCGAATTCAGACAAACTCCGAATGCCAAAGACTTATCCGTGGGAGTCAGACTGCGAGTGATAAGATCCGTAGTCAAAAGGGAAACAGCCCAGACCACCAGCTAAGGTCCCAAAGTATACGTTAAGTGGAAAAGGATGTGGAGTTGCTTAGACAACCAGGATGTTGGCTTAGAAGCAGCCACCATTTAAAGAGTGCGTAATAGCTCACTGGTCGAGTGACTCTGCGCCGAAAATGTACCGGGGCTAAACGTATCACCGAAGCTGTGGATTGACATCAACGATGTCAGTGGTAGGAGAGCGTTCTAAGGGCGTTGAAGCTAGACCGTAAGGACTGGTGGAGCGCTTAGAAGTGAGAATGCCGGTATGAGTAGCGAAAGATGAGTGAGAATCTCATCCACCGAATGCCTAAGGTTTCCTGAGGAAGGCTCGTCCGCTCAGGGTTAGTCGGGACCTAAGCCGAGGCCGAAAGGCGTAGGCGATGGACAACAGGTTGATATTCCTGTACCACCTCTTTATCGTTTGAGTGATGGGGGGACGCAGGAGGATAGGGTAAGCGCGCTGTTGGATATGCGCGTCTAAGCAGTTAGGCTGGTAAGTAGGAAAATCCGCTTACCGTGAAGGCTGAGCTGTGACAGCGAGGGAAATTTAGTACCGAAGTTCCTGATTCCACACTGCCAAGAAAAGCCTCTAGCGAGATAAAAGGTGCCCGTACCGCAAACCGACACAGGTAGGCGAGGAGAGAATCCTAAGGTGAGCGAGAGAACTCTCGTTAAGGAACTCGGCAAAATGACCCCGTAACTTCGGGAGAAGGGGTGCTCTTTGGGGTGAATAGCCTCGAAGAGCCGCAGTGAATAGGCCCAGGCGACTGTTTAGCAAAAACACAGGTCTCTGCGAAGCCGCAAGGCGAAGTATAGGGGCTGACGCCTGCCCGGTGCTGGAAGGTTAAGAGGAGGGGTTAGCGCAAGCGAAGCTCTGAATCGAAGCCCCAGTAAACGGCGGCCGTAACTATAACGGTCCTAAGGTAGCGAAATTCCTTGTCGGGTAAGTTCCGACCCGCACGAAAGGCGTAACGATCTGGGCACTGTCTCAACGAGAGACTCGGTGAAATTATAGTACCTGTGAAGATGCAGGTTACCCGCGACAGGACGGAAAGACCCCGTGGAGCTTTACTGTAGCCTGATATTGAATTTTGGTACAGCTTGTACAGGATAGGTAGGAGCCTGAGAAGCCGGAGCGCTAGCTTCGGTGGAGGCGTCGGTGGGATACTACCCTGGCTGTATTGAAATTCTAACCCGCACCCCTGATCGGGGTGGGAGACAGTGTCAGGTGGGCAGTTTGACTGGGGCGGTCGCCTCCTAAAGAGTAACGGAGGCGCCCAAAGGTTCCCTCAGAATGGTTGGAAATCATTCGTAGAGTGTAAAGGCACAAGGGAGCTTGACTGCGAGACCTACAAGTCGAGCAGGGACGAAAGTCGGGCTTAGTGATCCGGTGGTTCCGCATGGAAGGGCCATCGCTCAACGGATAAAAGCTACCCCGGGGATAACAGGCTTATCTCCCCCAAGAGTCCACATCGACGGGGAGGTTTGGCACCTCGATGTCGGCTCATCGCATCCTGGGGCTGTAGTCGGTCCCAAGGGTTGGGCTGTTCGCCCATTAAAGCGGTACGCGAGCTGGGTTCAGAACGTCGTGAGACAGTTCGGTCCCTATCCGTCGTGGGCGCAGGAAATTTGAGAGGAGCTGTCCTTAGTACGAGAGGACCGGGATGGACGCACCGCTGGTGTACCAGTTGTCTTGCCAAAGGCATCGCTGGGTAGCTATGTGCGGACGGGATAAGTGCTGAAAGCATCTAAGCATGAAGCCCCCCTCAAGATGAGATTTCCCATAGCGTCAAGCTAGTAAGAACCCTGAAAGATGATCAGGTTGATAGGTCAGAGGTGGAAGCGTGGCGACATGTGGAGCTGACTGATACTAATCGTTCGAGGACTTAACCATTTTTAAGCGAACTTGAGTTTTACCACTTCTTCTGCATTATCTAGTTTTGAGAGAACGATCTCTCTAATTTTATAGTCTGGTAATTAAGGCGAGAAGGTCACACCCGTTCCCATACCGAACACGGAAGTTAAGCTTCTCAGCGCCGATGGTAGTTGGGACACGCGTCCCTGTGAGAGTAGGACGTTGCCAGGCTGTTTATCTTTTAAATAAACATTTTATCGTCGCGGGGTGGAGCAGTCCGGTAGCTCGTCGGGCTCATAACCCGAAGGTCGCAGGTTCAAATCCTGCCCCCGCAATTGGTCTGGTAGTTCAGTTGGTTAGAATGCCTGCCTGTCACGCAGGAGGTCGCGGGTTCGAGTCCCGTCCAGACCGTCTTAAAATCAAAAACGAAACGTGGTTTCGTTTTTTTTTATGCGAATTTTTAAAGAGGCTGTGCTAGAGATGTTAAAATATTTGATGGCATAAAAAAACTCGGATTATTCTTTCCGAGTTGATTGATCCTGAACACTTTCCGCAAGTTCTATTACGCCCCAATCCATAGGATTCTTCCTTTTCACTTCATCGTATTTTCCTTTTGGTGAAGCTGTTGAACCTTTTTTTTCATAGGTCTCTTCTTTTTTCATTATCCAAACACCTCATTTTATGATTTTATTTATTTTTTCCCAATAAAACAGATTTTACCCCAAACCAGTATTTTAAAATCACGACATTTTGCTCAAATGATAAAAATCATGTAAACTCATAGGGAATAGGCTATCCTTGGGAAAGAAGATCCAAAGGGTTTTATTTCATTTAAATAAAGGTAAAATGAAGATAGGATTGCTATGTGAAAGTAAAAGGTGATTGGATGAATCAATTTGAACTAAATACAACAAATTCTGAAGAGACTACCGATTTTGCCATAAAGTTGGCTGGCTTTTTGCAGCCTGGTGATGTCATTGCCCTTGAGGGTGATTTAGGCGCTGGGAAAACAACCTTTACAAAAGGATTGGCTCAGGGCCTAGAAATAAAAAAAACGGTTAATAGCCCCACCTTTACAATCATAAAGGAGTACCATGGTAAACTCCCATTGTACCATATGGATGTTTACAGGCTTGCAGATGCTGATGAGGACCTTGGCTTCCATGAATACTTTGAAGGTGATGGTGTTACAGTAGTGGAATGGGCGCATTTGATTAATGAGCAGCTGCCACTTGAATTGTTAACAATTCATTTATACCATGAGGGTCCAGATAAACGTAAAATTGTCTTGGTACCACAAGGAAAAAGATATGAGCAATTATGTAAGGAGATTTTTGAATGACGATATTAGCAATCGATACTTCTAACTATGCCTTAGGGGTAGCGCTTTTAGAAGATAATCAAGTGCTTGGTGAGTATATTACAAATTTAAAAAAGAACCACTCCGTTCGAATTATGCCGGCCATTCAAGCATTAATGAAGGATTGTGAAAAAGTCCCGGCTGATTTAACGAAGATTGTTGTGGCCAAGGGTCCTGGATCTTATACAGGTGTAAGAATTGGGGTAACAATTGCGAAAACATTAGCATGGACCCTAAACATCCCGCTTGTCGGTGTTTCTAGTCTGGAAATTTTGGCGGCGGGCACAGGTCGCTACTTTAATGGCTTTGTGTCACCATTGTTCGATGCCAGAAGAGGGCAGGTCTATACAGCACTTTACCAATATCAAAACGGAGAGCTGATCGCTGTGGGACAGGATCAGTTAGTTATGTTAGCAGACTGGGCTGCTAAATTAACGAAAGTCAGCCTGCCAATCTTATTTGTGGGTAATGATTTACCTATTCATAAAGAGAAAATTAAAGAATTATTAGGGACAAAAGCCATCTTCGCCAGTGTGACAGAACATAATCCTCGGCCAGCAGAGCTTGCGATGCTTGGTAAGGACAGACCAGGGGAAGACATTCATTCCTTTGTACCCAATTATATTCGTTTGGCAGAAGCGGAGGCTAAGTGGTTGGAGGCAAAAGGGAAAATCTTAAATGGACAGGGATAGAGATAAATGGCAGAAACTTTTGTTTTTCGTTCTATGAGGGAAGAGGATATAGATCAAGTACTTGAAGTGGAGCATGCCTCCTTTACAATACCATGGAGCCGTGAAGCATTTTATAATGAATTAAACATTAATAAATTTGCTGTCTATTTTGTTTTGGAGAAAGACAATAAAATCATCGGATATTGTGGAACATGGGTAGTGGTTGATGAGGCACATGTAACGAATATAGCCATTTTACCTGAATATCGAGGAAAAAAGCTAGGAGAGGCATTACTGACTAACCTCATATCTGTGGTCCGCGAAGCAGGGGCAAGGACTATGACGCTTGAAGTACGTGTAACCAATCATGTGGCCCAATCCCTTTATCGAAAGTTAGGTTTTCAAAATGGCGGGATTCGCAAAAATTATTATTCGGATAATCAGGAAGATGCATTAATAATGTGGGTGAACTTATGAAGAAAGATTTATTGATATTAGGAATTGAGACAAGCTGCGATGAAACGGCTGTGGCAATTATAAAAAATGGCCGCGAAATAGTGGCCAATGTAGTGGCCTCGCAAATTGAAAGTCATAAAAGATTTGGCGGGGTTGTACCTGAAATTGCTTCCCGTCATCATGTCGAGCAAATAACGATAGTGATGGAGGAAGCCTTGCATCAAGCAAACTTAACATTTTCAGAGGTTGATGCGATCGCCGTAACAGAAGGTCCAGGGTTAGTAGGAGCGCTTTTAATTGGCGTAAATGCGGCAAAGGCACTTGCCTTTGCCCATAACATTCCACTTGTTCCTGTCCATCATATCGCCGGGCACATTTACGCAAATAGATTAGTAACAGAATTCAAATTTCCTCTATTGGCCCTAGTGGTATCTGGCGGGCACACAGAGATTGTTTTTATGAAAGAGCATGGTCATTTTGAAGTGATTGGAGAAACAAGGGACGACGCCGCAGGGGAAGCCTATGACAAGGTAGCAAGGACCTTAAATATGCCGTATCCTGGCGGACCACATATCGATCGCTTAGCCCAGGATGGAAGCCCCACAATAGATTTGCCAAGAGCTTGGCTGGAAGAGGGCTCCTATGACTTCAGCTTCAGTGGACTTAAGTCAGCGGTTATCAATACGGTTCACAATGCGGAACAGCGTGGTGAGGTGATCACGCCTGAAGATTTGGCCGCAAGCTTTCAAGCAAGTGTGATTGAAGTGCTGGTGAAAAAAACGGAGAGAGCAGTCGCGCACTATGGTGTTAATCAATTGTTAGTCGCAGGCGGTGTTGCTGCCAATAAAGGTTTAAGGAAAGCGTTAGAGACGACTTTTTCTAAAAACCCTGCGGTTGAATTAGTGATACCTCCATTATCACTATGTACGGATAATGCTGCGATGATTGCTGCAGCCGGCAGTGTGATGTTTGAAAAAGGAATCAGGGCTGGTCTTGACCTTAATGCTAATCCGGGACTGGAAATTGAAATATTTAATAAGTAAGGATGTCTCAAAAAGAGATGTCTCAAGATAAAGGGTCAGACCCCACAATCTCAACCTATAGCTGTACTGCTTCAACCAGTCGACTATAATTGAGTGTTAATTGAGGGGTCTGACCCTTTTGAGACGTATTTCTTTGTTTTGAGACATCTTTTTTTGTGGATAAGCCATTTAGAAAACACTATTTAATACTCTTTTATGTGGATAAGTCTGTGGATTAAGTGGATAATGTGAATAACTATGGTGTTTATTGTGGATATTGTGGAAAAGTATATGGATAACCTACTGTTAATACTTTTTTATTGTGAATAAGATTGTGGAAAAACCCTTAGATTGTGTTGATAAGTAAAAAAGCTGTCGAAAGGAGCATGGATTTTGTATAAAATAATAGAAAATTGTCGAATGTCTCTTTGAAATTTGTTGAATATCAACGAAAATTTTTTGGTTTTTTCCTTAAAAGAAAAAACCGGGCAGCCACCCGGTTTCAACCATTAATCAGCAAGTTCGGCCCAGTCTTCCATTAGTTGCTCAAGCTCAGCCTTAGCCTGTTCACTTTTTAGATTAATTTCTAATACTTTTTCATGGTTTTGAAAAATGTCAGGTTCACAGAGCTTTTCCTCGTAATCTTGGATTTGTTTCTCGAGCTCTTCGATTCGTTGTTCTATTTCTTCTAGTTTTCGTTTACGCTGCCGTTCAAGCTTTTTACTTTCCTTATCCTGTTGATAACTGTTTTTCTCTGAGGTATCCACTAAAGTTTCTTTTTTCGTTGCCGCAGCGAGCGCTAATGCTTCGAGTTCCTCTTGCTCCAGTTTCTTTTCTAGATAATAATCATAATCACCTAAATACTCATCGCTGCCCTTTCGACTTAATTCTAAAACCTTCGTTGCGATCCGGTTAATAAAATAGCGATCGTGAGAGACAAAAAGAATGGTGCCAGGGTAATCAATTAAGGCATTCTCAAGAACTTCTTTACTATCAAGATCAAGGTGGTTCGTAGGCTCATCCAAAATTAGCAGATTGGCCTTTTCCAACATAAGTTTAGCGAGTGCCAGACGGGCTTTTTCCCCGCCGCTTAGGGTAGAGACAATTTTTAACACATCGTCACCGGAAAATAAGAAATTACCGAGAACGGTACGAATTTCTTTTTCACTCTTTAAAGGGTAATCATCCCATAGCTCATTTAATACACGTTTATTAGAAGTTAATTCAGCCTGTTGCTGATCATAATAACCAATCGAAAGGTTTGATCCATATTTGACGGTCCCCTTTAACTCAGGCAGCTTCTTAATAATCGTTTTTAATAGCGTTGATTTGCCGATTCCATTTGGACCAACCAGAGCAATACTTTCCCCTTTATACGCCCGGAAAGTGATCGCCTCTGAAACCATTTCCCCTTGATACCCAATCGCTAAAGAATCTACCATCAAAACATCATTACCACTTTGTTTTTCGATCTCAAAGGAGAATGCAGCCGATTTCTCGTCCCCAAGTGGCCGATCCATCATCTCCATTTTTTCAAGCTTTTTTCGGCGGCTTTGCGCCCGTTTGGTCGTTGAGGCCCTTGCTAAATTCCGATTAATAAAATCTTGCAGGTTAGCGACCTCTTGCTGTTGTTTTTCATAAAGTTTTAAGTCACGTTCATAATTGGCCGCTTTTTGTTCAAGGTAAGCACTATAGTTACCTGTAAACCGCCCAATTTGCTTGCGCGATACCTCGTAAACCTGTGTGACGACTTTGTCTAAAAAGTAACGGTCATGAGAGACAATTAAAATGGCCCCTTCATAACTTTGCAGATATTGCTCAAGCCAGGAAAGAGTTTCAATATCAAGATGGTTGGTCGGTTCGTCCAAAATTAGAATATCCGGTTTGGTTAACAATAGCTTTCCTAAGGCAAGCCTTGTTTTTTGCCCGCCGCTTAAACTTGAAATCATCAAGGAACTTTCATTAAAATGTAACCCATGTAAAACAGAGCGAATATCGGCTTCGTATTGATAGCCTCCCTGCTCTTTAAACTTCACTTGAAGTTGATCATATTCAGATAAGATTCGCTCGTATTTTCCAGTGTCTTCGTATACACTAGAATCGGCCATTTTAGTCTCCAGCTGCCGCAATGACTTTTCCATCGACAACAGATGTTGGAAAACGGTCAACATTTCATCCCAAATGGATAAATTGGACTCAAGGCCAGTATTCTGAGCTAAATAGCCTATGGTCACTTCTTTGGGTTTGATGATCTCGCCGCCATCATGTGACAAATGCCCGGCAATAATCTTCAATAATGTTGATTTGCCGGCACCATTACGGCCAACAAGGGCAACACGGTCCCGTGTTTGTAATTCCAGTTTTATATTAGATAAAATAAGGTCAGCACCATAATATTTTTGTAGTTGATTCACTTGCAATAAAATCATTTTATTCACCTCTATTAACTATAATTAGTGTACCGTATATCCTGAACATCGGCAATAAAGCGGGGCTTTCGATTGGCGGGATTTCTTTTATCAGCGAAAAAATGTATATTTAGTGCAAACTTTCACACACATACTAGTGAAAATAGTGTATTATTTTGGGGTAGGGGGATTTATTGATGGCTGAATTTACTCATTTTAATGAAGAGGGCAGAGCAAAAATGGTCGATGTCAGTGACAAACCAGAGACGGCACGAACGGCTCTTGCACATTCTAGTATTACTGTTAGCAAAGAAATTTTTGATAAAATAACGAACAATGAAATGAAAAAAGGCGATGTCTTAGCAGTAGCCCAAGTTGCAGCGGTGATGGCTGCCAAAAAGACATGGGACATCATTCCGATGTGTCACCCTATTCCATTAACAGGGATCAATATTTCTTTTTCATGGGAAAAAGGGCAAAATGAGAACTACCAATTATCTATAGTTGCAGCTGTAAAAACAAAAGGGAATACAGGTGTGGAAATGGAAGCGCTCACAGCTGCTTCTGCCTGTGCCTTAACCGTTTATGATATGTGTAAAGCAGTCGATAAAAGCATGGTCATTGGACCGACTTATTTAGTCGAGAAGACGGGCGGTAAGAACGGTGATTTTAAGCGAAGCGAACAAGTTAAATAAAAGGAAGGGGTGTGGGAGAGTATGAGTAACGAAACGACAAAGATACCACAGGCGACAGCGAAACGGCTGCCCCTCTATTATCGGTTTTTGAAAAACCTGCATACTGCTGGGAAGCAAAGGGTATCATCAGCGGAATTAAGTGAGGCGGTAAAGGTAGATTCAGCCACTATTCGCAGGGATTTTTCCTATTTTGGGGCCTTGGGGAAAAAGGGCTATGGCTACAACGTCAATTACCTTTTAACATTCTTTCGGAAAACGCTTGATCAAGATGAATTAACAAAGGTTGCATTAATTGGCGTCGGAAATCTAGGAACAGCTTTCTTAAACTATAACTTTTTAAAAAATAATAACACTAAAATAGAGTGTGGCTTTGATGTGGATCCGGCAAAAATGGGAACGAAGATCCGTGAGGTGCCCGTGTATCACATGGATGAATTGGAGAATGTGTTAACGGAGGAAAAAATCTCGGTCGCCATCCTTACCGTTCCTGCGCCCGTTGCACAAATGATTACGGATCGGCTTGTGAATGCAGATGTAAAAGCAATCTTAAATTTTACGCCGGCAAGATTAAATGTGCCTGCATCAATTAGGGTGCATCACATTGATTTAGCAGTAGAGCTGCAATCCTTGATCTACTTTTTAAAACATTATCCGACAGAAGATATAGAAGAATAAGAAAAGGGTCAGACCCCCATGTTAACATTCAATCTATAATCGCTAATTGAAAAGGTCAGCGATATGTTGAAGTTAGGGGGGCAGGCCCTTTTTTTTTGTGCTCAAGTCTAACTTTACAACGTAACAGTGTTATGTTACATTAGAAATAGAAAGGGGTTTTCAATCATGAGCGAGGAGTTAATATCTAAAAAGGATTTACTGGATTATGCAGGAATTTCTTACGGACAGCTATATAGATGGAAGCGTAAAGATTTAATTCCGGAAGAATGGTTTATTCGAAAATCAACCTTTACGGGTCAAGAAACCTTTTTCCCTAAAGAAAAAATCTTAGAGAGAATTAACAAGATACAAACCATGAAAGAAAATTTGTCATTAGATGAACTAGCAGATATGTTTTCACCTAATATTAGTGATATGCAGTTAGACAAAGATGATTTAGTAAAACGTAACATTGTTTCGAATGAAGTGATGAATTTTTATTTAGAACAAGATAAAGGCAGCAACGATAAATTTAATTTTTCACGCATGTTGGAGATATATGTATTAGAGAAACTTTTAGAATCAGGCGATATAAACTTAGATGAAGGAAAAATGCTGCTTCAGCTGTTAAAAGACAATGAGCAGCTCATTAAGCAAAAAAGCTGTGACTTGATCATTACTCGTAAGCTTGGAGTGTCATCCTGTCTGTTACTGATAAATGCAGAAGACTTCCATTTTGAAAAGGGAACAAAAATAATCGTGTCTCTATCGCTTATGGGGTGTATGGAAGAAATTAAAGCAAAATTATTATAAAGGAGACTGGCAATGGATACGAAAAGTAGAGGAGACTTGGTCATTAATGGATTAGGTTCGTCTAACGGAGGCCACTTCCATTTAGTAACGGTTAATGGTAGAGGAACGATCAACAGTGACGTGCAGTGTACGGCGTTTGAGTGCAATGGGTCAGGTACAATGAAGGGGAATGTGGGAGCGGATACCGTCAAAGTGAACGGGAATGCCCGCTTTAATGGGAATATCGAGGCGGAAAAGCTTTCTGTTGAAGGAACGGCAAGGATTGATGAAAACCTCTATGTAAAACAGTTAAAGGTTTCAGGCAAAGTCACGGTTGGTGGAAAAGTAAAATGTGATGAAATCAATCTTCGAGGTCTTTTTGCGGTGAAGGATGATTGTGAAGCGGAGCTTTTTAAAGGGGAATATCGGTTTACCATTGGCGGGCTCTTAAATGCCGATCAAGTTAATATTAAGATTTATGGTGAATGTAAAGCGACAGAAATTGGCGGTCAAACCATTATTGTCAAGCAGCATAAAGGGTCTTTTTTCAGCACTTTATTTAAATCCTTTTTCAAATCGCAATTAGAAGCGGACATCATTGAAGGAGACATCGTTGAGCTAGAAAATACAAAAGCGAAAGTCGTGCGGGGTCATCAAGTCAAGATTGGCGCCAACTGCCAAATAGGTGTCGTAGAATACACCAAAGAATTTTCACAGGATAAAAATGCCGTTATTAGTGACATTCGAAAGGTTTAAGGGAGGGGAAGAACATGGGAAATAGCAAAAACCTTATCATTAATGGCACAGGAAGTTACCCCGGAGGCCAATACGATAAAATCAGCATTCGTGGCGAAGGAACGATTGTGAATGATGTCGAATGTTCTGCTTTTCGTGTCTATGGCACAAGTGAAGCAAACGGAAATGTGACAATCGGAACTGCCAAAATTTTAGGTGAGGCAGAATTTAATGGAAATGTGAGAGTGAAAGAAACACTCGTCATGGGAACCATGAAGGTCGACAAACAAGCCAAATTGGAAAAAATGAAAATCCTTGGTTTGCTGGAAGTGGAGGAAGGCCTCAGTGGTGATGAAGCTATCATAAAAGGAAGTATCGCCGTAAAGGGAGATGTCGAATATGAATTGTTTGATTCAAGCGGCGGCTTTGAAATCAAAGGATTATTATCAGCAGATACAATTAAAATCGGCTTGCGCTTTGGTGAAAGTACAGCAGAGGAGATTGGCGGCGGAAAAATCACGGTGAAAAGAAAGAAAAATTCTCTGCTTCCCTTTGGCAAAGAGGTCGGCACACTTGCTGCCAAGGTGATTGAAGGCGATGAAATTTATTTAGAAAATACAACGGCAGACGTAGTTCGAGGCAATACCGTCAAAATTGGACCTAGTTGTCTCATTGGCGTCGTGGAATATACCCATGAAATGACACAAGACCCATCCTCCACAATTAAAACAAAAACCAAGGTGTAAATAATAGAAAAGGTGTCAGGCACCCATGTGAATTCTTCACATGGTGCCTGACACCTTTTTTTATTTTTTCTTTTTAATTTTGTCTTTGTATTTCATGTAAAACAGGATGATTTTTAGACCTGAGCCAAAATCAAAGGTGGCTAACAAAACGAGGAGATAGCTGAAAAAGCCCCATCCGTTTCGTTGGACATCGTCGATGGCGAAATAGGTAAATAACCCGCCAAGCAGGAAGTAAATAAATCCGGAAAACAAAGGTGAACGTCTCATAGAAAGCCTCCGATAAAGTTTTGAACCGCCTCCGCCTCACGCTGAAGTCTTTCAATATCGTCTTTGTAAACAGATTGCACTAATACCACCATAGTATTCATGGTGACATGGGCAAATATCGGCACCAAAATGTGCTTGGTTTTGACATAAAGAAAGGCGAATGTAAATCCCATTGCCGCGTACATCAAAATATGAACGGGTTCCATATGGGCTATGGCGAAAATAACAGAACTAATGACTGCTGAAAGAAAAAAGTTGAATCGTTTATAAAGAGCACCAAAAATAATTTTTCTGAACACAATTTCTTCTAATATTGGACCGATGATGCTAGTAACCAAAATCGCCAATGGGAAAGCTTCGATGATATGAAGTATGCTTTGTGTGTTCTCAGACCCCATTTTAATGCCTAACAGTGTTTCAATATATGCTGCTGCATACTGGGAGAATAATGCCAAAAAGATTCCTAAAATGGCCCACATGACCGAATAACTTAATGAATGACCCCTTTTGTCGAGGCTTCGCATGTTCATTTCTTTTCTTAATAAAAACAAAATGATGAGCAGGGCAATGGTAAAACTAGCAACCAGCCAAACAGGAACAGCAAGACCCTTACTAATTCCTAGAAATACCAAAAACGGAAGACCGGCAAGACTCGAAAACTGCATAACAATGTAAACAACGATGATCCACCAATATTCTTTTTTCAAATGGTTAACTCCTTTTACTAATATCTATACCCATGAACGAGTAACTTATGATTTTGCAAACGAGCGTAAATACAGCTATTATCTCATTTTACTCTTAAACCTGTTACCGTTTCAATTTAGAAGAACTTTTTTGTAGAAAAGGGGGCGGGCTAAATAATTTTTTCATTGCCCTCGGGATCGAGTTATCGGAGTTAGATGTAAATGAGACGCCTTTACATTACCCTTGGGAGCAGGATCTTGGAGCTGGAGGTAAATGAAACGAACTTCCATTGCCCTTGAGAGCAGGATCTTGAAGCTAAAGGTAAATGAAACGAGCTTCCATTGCCCTCGGGAGCAGGATATTGAAGTCAAAGGTAAAAGAAACGGTCTTCCATTGCCCTCAAGAGCAGGATATTGAAGTTAAAGGTAAATTAAACGGGCTTCCATTGCCCTCGAGAGCAGGATATCGGAGCTAGAGGTAAATGAGACGGCTTTACATTGCCCGTAAAAGCAAACTTCTATATACAACGGTCAATGAATTCTCTAAGTATCTTATTCATAAAAACAAAATTCACAACAAGTTTACCAAACAGAGTACTTTTTTTAAAAAAACAGGTATAGATTATTCAGTTTTTCACATACTTGATAAGGTTGTTTAAAGATAAAATTCTTTTGTAAAATTTTATCCTTCAGACTTGCAAAAGATTTAGAGATTTATTATTATAATAATTGTGTTAGCACTCATCAATGGAGAGTGCTAATAATGACAGAATTACATATATTTTTGAGGAGGTTGTTTGATTTGTTAAGACCATTAGGTGATCGCATTATCATTGAGCTTGTTGAATCAGAAGAAAAAACTGCAAGCGGTATCGTATTACCAGATTCAGCGAAAGAAAAGCCTCAGGAAGGAAAAGTTGTTGCCGTTGGTACTGGCCGCGTACTTGAAAGCGGAGAACGTGTAGCACTTGACGTTGCTGTAGGCGATCGTATCATCTTCTCAAAATACGCTGGTACAGAAGTGAAATACCAGGGTGCTGAATATTTAATTGTACGCGAAAACGATATCCTTGCTGTTGTAGGCGAGTAAGGCTGGACGAAAAAATAAACCATTTGAAAATTATGAGGAGGTTTTTTGATCATGGCTAAAGAGATTATGTTTAGTGAAGATGCACGCCGCGCAATGCTTCGTGGTGTTGATGCTCTTGCAAATGCTGTAAAAGTTACTCTTGGACCTAAAGGACGCAACGTGGTTCTTGAGAAAAAATTTGGTTCACCACTTATCACTAACGATGGTGTAACGATTGCGAAAGAAATCGAATTAGAAGATGCATTCGAAAACATGGGTGCAAAACTTGTTGCTGAAGTAGCAAGCAAAACAAACGATGTTGCCGGTGACGGTACAACAACTGCTACTGTTCTTGCTCAAGCGATGATTCGCGAAGGCTTAAAGAACGTTACTGCTGGTGCGAACCCAATGGGTATCCGTAAAGGGATTGAAAAAGCTGTAGCTGTTGCTGTTCAAGAATTAAAAGCTATTTCTAAGCAAATTGAAGGAAAAGAATCTATTTCTCAAGTTGCTGCTATTTCTTCTGACGACAAAGAAGTTGGCCAATTGATTGCTGAAGCAATGGAGCGCGTTGGTAACGACGGCGTTATCACAATTGAAGAATCTAAAGGCTTTACAACTGAATTGGATGTAGTAGAAGGTATGCAGTTTGACCGTGGTTATACTTCTGCTTACATGGTAACTAATACAGACAAAATGGAAGCTGTTTTAGAAAATCCATATGTCTTAATAACTGACAAGAAGATTTCTAGCATTCAAGAAATCCTTCCAGTTCTAGAACAAGTTGTTCAACAAGGCAAGCCATTATTGTTGATTGCTGAAGATGTTGAAGGTGAAGCACTTTCTACATTAGTAGTAAACAAACTTCGCGGTACATTCAATGCAGTTGCTGTTAAAGCTCCTGGCTTTGGTGACCGTCGTAAAGCGATGCTTGAAGATATCGCTGCTTTAACTGGCGGTGAAGTCATCACTGAAGAGCTTGGCCGTGAATTGAAAACAACGACTATTTCTTCATTAGGACGCGCTTCTAAGGTTGTTGTAACAAAAGAAAATACAACAATCGTTGAAGGTGCTGGTGCAACGGAAGAAATCCAAGCACGTGTAAACCAAATCCGTGTTCAATTAGAAGAAACTACTTCTGAATTTGATCGTGAAAAATTACAAGAACGTTTAGCTAAATTAGCTGGCGGTGTTGCGGTAATCAAGGTTGGTGCTGCAACTGAAACTGAATTAAAAGAACGCAAACTTCGTATTGAAGATGCATTAAACGCAACTCGTGCTGCTGTTGAAGAAGGTATCGTATCCGGTGGTGGTGTAGCCCTTCTAAACGTATACAGCAAGGTTGCTGCACTTCAAGAAGAAGGCGACGTAGCAACAGGTATCAACATCGTTCTTCGTGCAATGGAAGAACCAGTTCGTACGATTGCTCACAACGCTGGTCTTGAAGGATCTGTTATCGTTGACCGCTTAAAACGTGAAGAAGTCGGCACAGGCTTCAACGCTGCAACTGGCCAATGGGTAAACATGATCGATGCTGGTATCGTTGACCCAACTAAGGTTACACGTTCAGCTCTTCAAAACGCTGCTTCTGTAGCTGCTATGTTCTTAACAACTGAAGCAGTTGTTGCTGACAAGCCAGAACCAGCAGGCCCTGCAATGCCTGATATGGGCGGCATGGGTGGAATGGGCGGCATGATGTAATAAGGGTTATAAAACCTTGTTATATCAACGTCTAAAATGATAATATACTTTTCTTGTCCTCGGTTTCTAAAAAACACCGAATCCATGACAAAAGAAAAGCTAACTATAGGAGAAGGTCTTTCATCAGTTTGCTAAACTGTTGGGAGGCCTTTTCTTTCATATTGGCGGTCATATGAGCGTAGATATTCATTGTCGTATTAATATCTGTATGTCCAAGCCGCTGTTGTATTTCTTTAATGCCAACTCCAGCTTCAATCAATAATGAAGTGTGGGTATGTCTAAATGAGTGTGGTGTAATGTTCTTCCTTTCATATAATCTCCCATTGTCATACGGGAGAGCTGTTCATAAATGTGATCTACTCGTTCTGTGGTTACACCGAAAGAAACTGGTGTAGGTTGATTGGTTTCAATGTCCATTCCTTTAAAAATAGGGGAGGAAACCTCTACATACATATTCGGGCTTGGAACAGGCGGGTTTGAAAAAGGAGTTGACCCCGTAAGGCCAACCCCTTGCAAACCGTTATTTTATTGTAAGCGTTACAGAATTATAGTTTTCCCCATTACCAAGTGGATTGTAGTTTTTCTCAATGTTTCCTGCGGCGTCCACAGTGAAATAATTGATGGTTGTTGTCTTTTCAATTTTTAATGTTTCTGCAAATTCACGGGTGCCGCTTAATTTAATTTTAGCTGATTGGAAGGTAGGGCGGCTGCCGTCAAGCGTATAATAAATGGTGGCTGGCTCACTTGTTTCAATCTTAACATCAACCGGACCTGTGTATTTACCGTTTCCAGGTGTAGCTTTTGAGGAAGGCCGCTGATGGTCTTTTGCACTGTTGTAGGCTACTTTAATTAAGCCAATCAAACCATTGGCAAATTCCATTGCTTCTTCATGACCTTCTACAAAGGCTGGCTGGAATCCAACTGCCTGCCATCTTTTTGTATCCTTATTCCATAAATCTGCCCCTACTTCGAAGTTCCAGGCATAAATCCCCTTTTCATACCATAGGTAGTCCGCAGAGTTACCTGCAGCAGAGTATAGTACGTCAGGAATTGGACCTGTACGGCTAGGTAGAATGACCGTTCCGCGGTGGTCTTGAATATCATTTAAGATGTTATCAGAAGCTGTCCAGTAAAACGCTTCCTCACCAGCTGATGGGCGTGGCAGTGTTGTACGTTTTGAATCGTAAGCACCAGGGGACCACATGAAGTAGCCGCCATAACTATGAATATTCATTGCAAACTTAATATTGGGGTTTTTGTCAGCAAGCCAGACAAGGTTTCTTCCTTCAGGCTCAGAGTTTTCAGCTGGTCCAGCGTAAGTTTCTCCCGTACAACTTGTACCTCCGCCAATATAGCCATCAAAAACGGAACCAACAGAATGGTTACGGTTAAGGTCAACTCCCCAATTATTACGGTACCCAGGGTCAGAGGCAGTGGGACCACAGTGATTGGTCATATTCTTACGCTGCATATTGTAATCATTGAAGCTGTAATTGGCACCATCAGGATTTACTGAAGGTACAAGGAATATATCAAGATTATCGACAAGCTTTCTTGTCTCACTATCTTGACTATAGTTTCGCAGTAGTCTTTCCGCCGTTTCGATTGTTACGAGTGGGGTCACCCATTCACGGGCATGCTCCTGAGCATATCCAAGAACACCTGGCTTAGAACCGTCACGATGCTTGCCGATTCGGATCGCTTTTACTGTAAAAGGATCACGGGAAACGTCTGCCCCTGCTTTCAAGCCGTCAGTTAATATCGCAGCATTTGTAGTTGGTGCGACAACACCAGCACCAGTATTACCGCGGTATGTAGTCGCAGTGACAAGTTGGCTAGCATTCTCATTCAGTGCTTTAACCACTTGTGCGGCAGTACTTGTTGCCTTTCCTGACGAATCAGTAGCTAAATCTACTGAAATCTTGGTACCATCCACAGTCACTTTTAGTGGTGCATTATTGGTTCCCGGATTCTTGAATTCTACCGATACATCATTCCCGCCTTTATGCCCCCATGCTTTTGAGGAAACAACAACTGCGAGATTGGTCGTGCCGCCGATAGTTGCTTGGGCAAGACGTCTGTAACCATTTGTTTTATTTGGCATATCAATGATTTCTACCAAGTTCGGGAATTCTTTTGCAAGTTTTTCGGCACGTTCATATAATTCATTTGGTGCCATATAGTGGTCAACAAAATCCGTAACATAATCTGTTTTTGGATGTTTCGGCTCTTTCCCTAACCATTCAGTAATGGTGCTCGTAGCTGTTCCTCCAAGATTACTTTCAATTTTAATAGATGAAGGAATGGCGCTAACTGGTAGAAGCAAATAGTGATATAAATATTCACCGTAATCTACCAATCTAGAAAGTGTAGCAGATTTTTCCACACCGTTCTCGGTCCAAGTTGCTTTAAGTGCTGTGCTAGCAGTCGCACCGGCGCTTGATTTCACTTCGAGATATAGGAAGGTGCCTGATTGATTGGTAAAATGGTTTGCCCTAATGACTTTAAGTGTATCCTCGGAAGCTGCCAGACTGGCTTGCAGCTGGACAGTAGATTGCCGCTCTGCCACGCGTGTGTTCCATTGATTTTCGGTGATCAGGGTCTCTTTTACATTGATGCCAAAGGTCTTTAACATGGCAATTTCTGTTGGTGTGACAACGGCATCCACCTCATAGACTCCGTCGTGTGCTTCGATTCTGTGGGTAAGGTCAATTCCAAGCTCAAGAAGCTTGTCCTTTGCCTTATCATTTGGTACTACAAGTTGAACAATTGAGACCGATTCTTCCTTAGGAATCGGCTGGTCAGGCTGTTCGACCGCTGCAACCGGAATACTTAGGCCTGGATAAAATGTAGAGAACCCAAGTCCAGTTATAGCAGTCATCACCACTAAATTCCTTTTCCATTTCTGCTTTTTCTGTTTTGTCAAAAACTGCACCCCCAAAATGTTAGAAATTTTAATACAAGCTTATTGTAAATTGAATGTACTTAATATCTTGTCGTAAAATCAGGGGCAGTTAAAAATCTGCTCTACAAATATTTTATTGAGAAAATATAATACTTTATTTTAGAAGGTTAAATTTTAGGCTGTTTTTCCTATTTAAAAAGTACTGTGCCACTCGAAAAATCTAGTAATTTTAGGAGCACAAAATTACTAGATTTTATTCCATTATAATTCCCACAAACTGTATATTGATAATCAACTGTTTTTATTGTTTAATATTGTTGCTTTTTGTTTAATTTTGTAAAAGGTAAGTGGTAATATATTTCATGTGAATTGCCCTTCTGAGTTCTTCTTCACACCCCATTTTGGGTCTTGAGGAACTTAAAAAAATCTCTTTTTATTTCGATAAACCTAAAATTAACTCTTTATAGATATCGAAGAATGCAAAGTAGTAAGCTTTGTAGACATATTCATCTGTTTTGTGTGCCATTCTTGTTTCGCCTGGACCAAACATCATGAATGGGAAGTTGTCATCTTTACCTCGTAATAAGTTTGATGCATCCGTCACCCCTGGCGAACCTTTAACCGAAATTTCTAAATCTAAATGTTTTTTACCGAGTTCTTTAGCCAGATCAACCATTTCAGACTGTCCTGAAGTGAAAACACTTGGTAATGACATTGTCACTTCAACATCAATATTAGAGCCTTCTTCATTGTATTTGTTAGCTGTTGCGTGGAATAAGTCAATCACTTCATCGTTATCAAATTCTGGAATAGTACGCACGTTTATTTGAGCTACTGCCTTTTCTGGAACTGAGTTTACTTGGTTCCCTGCATTAAAAATAGTTGTACTCATAACCAATTTATCTAGAACTTCATTTTTACGATCATCGCCATTCAATTTTCCGTCTACTTCTAATAGATATTTCATCAATGGATTAATCGCGTTATAACCTTGGTCAGGCATAGAACTGTGTGCTGCTTCACCAATAGACGTTACACGCAAGTTAAGTGATCCTTTGTGAGAGTAAATAATCGTGTCATGAGAAGGTTCAGCTACCCATAGATAATCTACATCATCCATATAGCCTTCTTCGTATAATTTTTTAGAACCTGCGCCACCGACTTCTTCACCAGTCGTTGCCATAAAACGGACAGTACCATTTTTTAGTTCATTGTTTTCTTTGAGTTCAATCATCACTAAAGCAAGGTTTACTAAACCTGCTTTCATGTCATTTGTTCCACGTCCGTATAATTTTCCGTCTCTTTCTGTCAATGTGAACGGATCTGAAGTCCACTCGCTTTCATCACCAGGAGAAACGACATCCATATGACCAGAAACGCCAATGACTGGATTCCCGCTTCCAATTTCAGCCACTAAGTTAACACGAGTGTCTGTAACGGGAACAATTTTAGATTCAATGCCGTATTCAGCAAATAAATCTTTCAAGTAATTTGCCACTTCGATTTCGTTTTCATTAATAGATTTAATCGCTATAATGTCAGATAAAATCTTTATCTTTTCTTCTTCTGTAAAATGTTTCATACTAAATTCCTCCAAAATTTTATCTGTCTATCCTCAATGTGAATACAACTGTATTTTACCCAAAAGTCCATTAATAATAGCATCCGACCAAACTGAGTACTGGTCACGTAAATAACTTTTTTCTAAAGAAAAAACTACTTCCTAAAAATAAGTGGTAGTCTTTTTTTATTGTTGAAATTTGGATATCAAGATTTTTTTAAAAACAAGGTCAGTCTTCAATAGAAAGGTCTATCGATGAAGCAATTTTACAGTCTTTACAAAATTTAACACAAACCCTATTAAAAATTAATAGTAGAATGTTAATATTTCATCGACTGACAGTCGGTCTATAAAGGAGGTGTAACAATGAGAAAAGAAGCAGAGGAACGCAGGAACGAAATACTTGATACGGCTGATGAGCTTTTTGGTCAGAAGGGCTTTGATGGAACGAGTACAAACGATATTCTCGAAAAGGTCGGAATTGCACGGGGAACACTGTATTATCACTTCAAGTCGAAGGAGGATATTATGGACGCATTGATTGACCGGTATAATGTCCGTCTTTTAGGCGCGGCGCAGGAAATTGCAGCAGATAAGAGTATTCCTGTAGTCGAACGTATTATCCGCGTTGTTATATCAATGAATTTAAGTGGAGGAAGTAGCCAGGAAATTATGGAGCACATTCACAAGCCACAGAACGCCCTTATGCATCAGAAAATACAAAAAGTCATCATCAACGGTGTTACGCCAATACTTACGGGAATAATCCAAGAGGGCATTGAACACGGACTGTTTAGCACACCATACCCGTATGAATGTATGGAAATGGTTGTTACATATGCGAATACCATTTTTGATGATGATATGGTAGAGATGACCAATGAGAAGCGCGCCTCGCGGATACAAGCGTTTATATTCAACGGAGAAAGGCTGCTCGGTGCAGAAAGCGGAAGTCTGATGAACGTTATGCAAATGTTTGACAGCAAAAATGGTGGAAATAGTGAATAATTCGGAAAAAAAATTCGGACGATTTTTTCTGCTGTGGTCTGGACAGTTTATGTCAGCAATAGGAAGCGGGCTTACGGCATTTGGGCTTGCGGTTTATGTTTATAACCAGACGGGAAAGGCATCGGCAGTAGCCTTGTTAACCTTGCTTGCGTTTATGCCAGGGCTTCTTTTAAGTCCCGTGGCGGGAGTGCTTGCGGACCGCTATGATCGCAGACTTTTGATGGTGCTAGGGGACAGTCTTTCCGCGGCGGGACCTGTATTTATTCTGTTTTGTATGCTAAACGGAGGAGCACAGCTATGGCAGATTTTCGTGGGAGTTACATTAAGCTCTTTGTTTTCATCACTGCTTGATCCCGCATATAAAGCAACGGTTACGGATTTGCTTACCGAGGAGCAATATACAAAGGCAAGCGGTCTTGTTCAGGCTGCAGGCTCGGCAAAATATTTGATTTCGCCCATAATTGCGGGACTTCTGCTCGCAGTTTCGGATATAAAGCTGTTGCTTGTCATCGACATCTGCACATTTTTTGTAACCGTTATATCAACTCTTGCTGTACGCAGGGGTCTTGCTTCAAAAAAATACGAACAGGCAAAATCGTTTATCCGTGAATTTAAGGACGGTTGGGGTGCCATTTCTGAAAAAAGAGGAGTACTTATTATCGTGTGCATGACATCGGTCATAACGTTTTTCCTCGGCTTTATACAAACACTTTCCGTGCCGATGATCCTCGCATTTTCGGACAGCACCACATTAGGCACAGTTGAAACAATTTCCGCTTCGGGAATGCTTGTGACAAGTGTAATTATAGGGTTTCTTTCGATAAAAAGAGGCTATGTAAAAATGCTTTCGGTTTCGCTGTTTTGTTCCGGAATATTTATGGCGGGCTTTGGAATGCGCGAAAATATGATACTTATCTGCATTTCGGGATTTTTGTTTTTTGCGATGCTCCCGTTTGCAAACACAAGCCTAGATTTTCTTATTCGAACCAACATCGAAAATAACGTTCAGGGAAGAGCGTGGGGACTTATCGGTGTCATTTCACAGCTTGGGTATGTTGTCGCTTATGCGCTTTCAGGGATGCTTGCGGATTATGTGTTCACACCATTGCTCGTTGACGGCGGAGTACTTGCTGACAGTATCGGAAGGATTTTCGGTACAGGCAGCGGCCGAGGAACGGGAATTCTCATTTTCATCACTGGAGTGCTGTTATGTGTGACATCGGTAATTTTGTCTAATGTAAAATCGGTTAAAAAGCTTGAAAACAGAGGTGACATATGTATTTCAGAATAATCCGTAATGACATTTTAAAGAGCAAAGTTATAACATTTACAATAATGATATTTGTTGCTGCAGCATCAATGCTTGTTTCACTCGCAGCGATACTCGTCGTCAATCTTTCGGGTGCGCTAGATACGCTAATGACAAAAGCTGAAACTCCACATTTTATGCAAATGCATTCCGGTGATATTGATACCGCGCGACTTAAATCCTTTGCAGAGCAAAATAACAATGTCGAAGAATATCAGGTAGTTGAGTTTCTAGGTATGGACGGAGCGCAGATTATTTTAGGCGATAATTCGCTTGCGAATAGTGTTCAGGATAACGGCTTCAGCATACAGAACGAAAAATTAGATTATCTTCTTGATCTTAACGGCAACATCATCAACGTATCTGACGGCGAGCTTTATGTGCCAGTAACCTATATGAGAGACAACACTACAAAGGTCGGTGACAAGGCCGTAATAAGCGGGAAGGAATTTACCGTTGCGGGATTTCTCCGTGATTCGACCATGAATTCCTCGCTCTCCGCGTCCAAGCGATTTCTTGTAAGCAACAATGATTTTGCGAATATAAAAGACCTTGGAAGTATCGAGTATCTGATTGAGTTTAGATTAAAAGATTTCTCGGCGATAGGTGAATTTGAAACAGCTTATGCCTCCGCAGGACTTGAAGCGAACGGGCCAGCAGTTACCTATAAGCTTTTCAAAACGATGAACGCCATTTCAGACGGAATGATGATTGCGGTTATCCTTCTTATAAGCGCACTTGTTGTTGCAATCGCATATATGTGCATACGCTTTACGCTCCTTGCAAAAATAGAGGACGACTACCGCGAAATTGGGGTAATGAAGGCAATAGGGATGCGTATATCTGACATAAAGCAGATTTATCTTGTGAAATACGCAGCGATAGCAGCGATAGGCAGTGTTCTTGGGTTTATTCTTTCGGTTATGTTCCAAGGTGTGCTTCTTGAAAGTATACGACTTTATATGGGCGAAAGCGAAAATTCTTCCTATGCTGTAGCTTTAGGAATTATCGGTATACTACTCGTTTTCCTTGCAATTATTGCCTATGTCAATGGGGTGCTGAAACGCTTTCGAAAAATTTCTGCTGCAGAAGCTATACGCTTTGGTACTTCTCAGGAAAAGAAAGCTGGCGCTAAGCGTTTTTCCTTAATTAGAAACAGACTGTTTAGCACGAATATTTTTCTCGGAATCAAGGATGTTCTCGCAAGAAAAGGACTTTACGCCACAATGCTTTTGGTACTGGTGATTTCGGCATTTATCATTATCGTTCCGCAGAACCTGTACAACACGATTTCCTCAAAAAGCTTCATCCAATATATGGGGATTGGAAACTACGACCTGCGCATTCAGACCAATATATCTGACAAAACCGATGAAATTGTGAAGACGATAGAAAACGACAGTGCTGTTTCAAAGTATGCTGTTCTGACAACAAAGACTTTCAAAGTAAAAACGAATAACGGGTCAGAGGAAAATATAAAAATTGAACTCGGTGACCATTCGGCATTTCCTATCGAGTATTCTGAGGGCAGAGCACCTGCTGCAGAAAACGAAATCGCGCTTTCGGCTATAAATGCCGGTGAGATGAGCAAAAAGGTCAACGATGTCATTACGCTGATGATTGAAGGGAAGGAGAAGGATCTCATGGTAACCGGAATATACTCCGACGTTACTAACGGCGGCAAAACCGCAAAGGCTGTATTCACCGACAATTCGGCGAACGTCATGTGGACCATCGTCTGTGTTGAACTTTCGGATCAATCTCTTGTTGACAGAAAGGCTTTGGAATATTCGAGTAAATTCGATTTTGCAAAGACTTCAGATATCTATGAATTTGTTTCTCAGACCCTCGGCTCGACAATAAGTTCCATCGAAATGGTCTCCTACGTTTCAGTTGCCGTTGCGCTAATTATTACGGTATTGATTACACTGTTATTTATCAAAATGCTTGTCGCAAAGGATAGATATTCCATTGCCGTAATGAAGGCGCTCGGTTTTACAAACAGTGATATTAAGGCGCAGTATGTTTCTCGTTCGGTTTTGGTTCTGATTGTCGGAATTGCTATCGGCACGCTGCTAGCGAACACACTTGGAGAGATGCTTGCAGGCGCGATGATCTCCTCGTTTGGAGCATCGACGTTTAAGTTTGAAGTCAATCCGCTTTCGGCTTATCTGTTTAGTCCACTGTTGATGATATGCACGGTACTTATCGCAACAATAATCGGCACATCGGGCGCAGGGCAAATAAAAATTTCCGAAAATATAAAGGAGTAGTCATATGAAGAAGATTATTAGCGGTGAAAATATAGTAAAATCTTTTGGCGAGAGCGATGAACAACGCAAGGTTCTAGACGGAGTGTCTGTTGAAATAAACGAGGGCGAGTTCGTTGCAGTTATGGGACCTTCGGGCTCTGGAAAATCGACACTGATGTTTGCTTTAAGCGGAATCGATGGTGTGGATGACGGAAAGGTCGTTTTTGACGGCAAGGATTTATCGGCAGTCGGGGAGAATGAGCTTTCAGATATACGTAGAACAAAAATGGGATTTATTTTTCAGCAGCCGACTATGCTAAAAAATCTGAATATCCTCGACAACATCATTCTTCCGTCAATGCGCGGCAACGGAAAAAACACGGCAAAAATTTCGGAGAAGGCGAGAGCACTTTTGAAGAGGGTAGGCATTGCGGAGCTTGAAACGCGCGATATTACACAGGTTTCGGGAGGTCAGCTTCAGCGTGCAGGTATATGCAGAGCACTGATGTGCAGTCCAAAGATTATCTTCGGCGACGAGCCAACAGGGGCGCTCAACTCAAAATCTGCCCATGAAATAATGGACATTTTTTCTGAAATCAATGCGGATGGTACTGCGATTATGCTTGTAACTCACGATGCAAAGGTTGCAGCACGGACGGAACGTATTCTGTTTATGCGAGACGGAAAAATTGTGAGTGAGTTGAAGCTTCCGAAGTTTGACGGGGCGAATATTGATCGCAGATTCGAAGACGTGACGGCGAAAATGTTGGAAATAGGAATATGATTTGTTCTATCATAGTTTCATAGATTTTATGGAGGCTTCTCATGAGTTGAGCAAACTTGTGGGAAGCTTCTTTTTTCATTTCCGCTCGATGATATTGCCATGGCACCTTTCAATTCCATTAGCTTCTATTTTATAGCGTTCTTTAGATTTTTCTTTAAAATACTCGCTTTAAGAAAACTAGTTATTACGGCTTAGACACCGTGTGCTTATTTCGGTTAGCATTGATATAATTATAGAAAAGAGGCCTCTTTGTTTTATTATGTGAAATAATGAACATAGTTTATTTTTGGAGATATTAAAGTACACTTATGCACACTTTAAATGATGTTAAGTTAAGTACAAAGATTGCTCAATGAATTTTTATTAGATTTTTAGGGAATATAGATTACGAACTCTAATAGAAAAAATAAAGGAGTAGATCATATGAATAGACTTGATGGAAAAACAGCTATAATCACAGGTGGCTCTGGAGGCCTCGGTAAAGAGACGACAGAAGTATTTTTAAAAGAAGGTGCAAGTGTAGTTTTTAGTTGATTTAAACGCTGATGCATTAAATGAAGTAAAATCAGAGTTTAGTAAGTATGGAGATGTTTTAACTATACAAGCAGATGTTTCAATAGAAGAAGATGTCAAAAATTATGTGCAGGAAACGATGAATAAATTTGGTCAAATTGATATTTTCTTTAACAATGCAGGTATTGAAGGGAAATTTAATCCTATTACAGAACAAGCTGTAGAAGATTTTGATAAAGTGATGAACGTTAACGTTCGGGGTGTATTTTTAGGTTTAAAACATGTACTTCCTGTCATGATGAAGCAAGAAAGAGGAAGTGTGATAAACATGTCTTCCGTTGCAGGATTAATGGGATTTCCTGGTTTATCACCTTATGCTGCATCTAAGCATGCAGTCGTTGGCCTAACGAAAACAGCAGCTTTAGAAGTAGCTGACAAACATGTACGTGTGAATTCGATACACCCATCGCCAGCTAATACGAGAATGATGCGTTCTGTAGAATCAGGGGCAAATTCGGAAGATGCGAAGGGGATGAAAGAGACATACACTCAATTAATCCCATTAGGTCGTTACGGTGAGCAATCGATATTGCAAATTTAGTTTTATTTCTAGCATCAGACGAAAGTGATTTTATTACAGGTGCACAATACCGTGTAGATGGTGGTATGGGAGCTAATTAATTAGGAATTAAATATTCGACTTATATAATTTACCAACAAGTTGCTAACATTTTGCTAATGCCATCCCGTAAAAAACTTATACCAATAGCAATAACCACTTCCTATAAAATTGGGGAGTGGTTTTTTGTGCTATATAATCTTTATGTTTCAAAATCTCTAAGGTGGATATAGTAAAATACATCGTCATTAAAGGAGGCTTTTTCACGTGGAGAATCTAATTCACAATCAGGTTGCTTTTGTTACAGGGGCTGGCTCAGGGATAGGAAAGGCGGCTGCTCTAAAGCTTGCTCAAAATGGGGGAAAGATTGCTTTAGTAGATTTGCATAAAGAAAACGTGGAAGAAGTGAAAAACCAAATCGAAGAAATGGGAAGTGAAGCGATTGTCTTGGAGGCCAACGTTTCCCAACCGGAGGAAGTAGAGAACTGTTACAAAAGAACCATTGATCAGTGGGGGAGACTAGATGTTGTCTTTGCTAACGCGGGGATTAATGGGGAAGTTGCTCCCATAGAAGACCTGGAGCCAAAGGAATGGGACTTAACCATTTCCAATAACTTAACGAGCACCTTTTTAACGGTAAAATATGCGATCCCGCATTTGAAGACAAATGGGGGAAGTATCATTATTACTAGTTCAATTAATGGAAACAGAATCTATAAAAATATTGGCATGTCTGCATATAGTACATCCAAAATTGGCCAGATGGGCTTTGGGAAAATGGCTGCTCTTGAGCTTGCCAACTATGGTATTAGAGTTAACATGATCTGTCCAGGTGCAATTGAAACAAATATCAATGAAAATACCTGGGAAGAAAACGAAAATTTAAAGAAAGTAAAAATTCCTATTGAATACCCAAAAGGAAACCAACCATTGGAACACAAACCAGGAAAAGCCGAACAAGTTGCCGACCTCGTACTATTCCTTGCTTCCAGTCAATCAACCCACATAACCGGGAGCGAAATCTACATTGACGGGGCCGAATCCCTTTTATAAGAAAATGGTGCCTGACACCACAAAAAGACACTACAAATAAAATGTCCACCTCCAGTGGACATTTTGTTTGTGCGTATAAAAATTGTTAGACTGGTCATGGCCGATACATATAATTGATCTTAGTCCTTAGGATGGTAAGCCCAAACTGATACGCCGCCGCCGTTAACCGGGAAAGTGGCATATCCATCTTCTTTGATTGTAATTTGGTCATCTCTTGAGTTTGTTAGGTCTACCCATGATTCTCCAGCCTTCCTTTCACCAACATACATTCTTTTCTCTCCATCTTCTCCATTGGAGATGACGACTGCACACCCGGAGTGTTTAATTTCTTTAATACCCAGCCGAACCCAGCCAATGGTATTTGGATGGTCGAAGTAATCATGCTGTTCACCGTATGCTTTATCGTACCTGGCAAAGAGGAGGCGATCTAGGATTTCTTTTTTCTCATCTGCTGGCTCTGGTCCAGCGATTCCGTAATAATCTCCATAGAAGAGACATGGATTTCCCTCTCTTCTAAGGAGAATCAGGGCATATGCACTTGGTTTAAACCAGTCCTGAACCCATGATTCAAGGGATTCTTGGGGCTGAGTGTCATGATTATCAACGAAGGTAACCGCATTTTTAGGGTGGGAGTTTACAAGGGTATCCTCGAAAATACTGGTTAAATCAAATTCACTGCCTTCGTTGGAGGCTTGATGCAGCTTATAATGCAAGGGCACATCAAACAAATCTATCTGATAATCGACATGGTCAAGGTATTTCTGGATGGGATGAAGATGAGTTTTCCAGACTTCTCCGACAAAATAAAAATCATCTCCTCGGTGTTTACGCATCTCCTCTACAAACACACGAATGAAATAGTGATTAATATGCTTGATTGCATCAAGGCGGTATCCATCACAATTAAGGGTATCAGCAAGCCATTTTCCCCATTCTATCATTTCTTTTTTTACTTCAGGGTGTTCATAGTTAATATCGGCAAGCATTAGATAGTCATAATTTCCGTATTCATCATCCACATGTTTACTCCAATCCTTGTCATCTCCAAGGATTTTAAATATTCCTGATTTCCCGGTCTTTTCATCATAATCGGTTCCGCTAAAATGCTCATATCCCCATTCAAAAGAAGAATATTTTCCTTTACGCCCTGGAAATGTAAATTTTGTCCAAGCTTCAATATCAAAGGGTTCAGATATTTCTGCGGTCCGGTCCTCCTGTTCCACTTCAATCACTTTAATTAATTCCGTCTCGTCAGCACCTCCTTTATGGTTCATTACTACATCTACATAGACTTTAATGCCTACATTTTGACATGCAGCTATTGCTTCTATTAGTTCTTGTCTAGTCCCGTACTTTGTCCGGATGGATCCTTTTTGATTAAATTCACCCAGATCGTATAAATCATATGTAGCATAACCATTATCCTCAGGCGAGGTCGCTTTTGTCACTGGTGGTATCCAGATGGAGGTAATCCCTTTTTCTTTTAATTCTGGCGCCAACTCCTTCAGACGTCTCCAATGGCTGCCATCTGGCTCTAGATGCCACTCGAAAAATTGCATGATCGTATTGTTTCTTTCCATATTCCTATCCCCCTAGTTTATCAATCAAATGGTATAGGAATACTTACCCGGTTTGACACCAAAAAAATCCTGATAAAACAAATATATTTAAGTAGAAGCAAGACGTATAAACAGAATTTGTTCTTTAGAGGTTTCTGAATATATTAATTGTAAGAACAATAGAAAAAGAGAAAAGGTGTTTAATTTAATGGACGGAGGGAATATAAAGAGTGTAACAAAATTCAAGTAAAATAATGGAGGGATTTTTAAATGGCTATGAACAATAAGAACAATCGCAGCGATAACAACAATGGTAACATGACTGTCGAGGAAGCAGGCCGCAAAGGCGGCGAAGCCACAGCTAAAAATCATGACCGAGAATTTTACGAGGAAATTGGACAAAAGGGTGGCGAAGCACGTGCTAACCAACGCCAAACCGACAATGACAATAATGGAAAAATGAGCAGAGAAGAAGCTGGCCGTAAAGGCGGCGAAGCACGTTCCAGACAACGTGACAACGATTAAATAGGTAAGAAACAACCATCGAAATGAATTCGAGAGATGATCCAAAATGGAGCGGGGCTGTTAAACAAGTCCCTAAAATAGTAAGAAGCTGGTGAAAAACATTTCGTTTTTCGCCAGCTTTTTTTTTCGGCCGATTGTAGGCGTTCTCTTTTTAATTTAGAGAACGCTTTTTATTTTTTTTTAGATAATATAGAGGTTTTACTTCGTATTACCTGTTGAATTGGAATTTATTTTAATATATATTCATATAATGAGAAAAACTTCCTCTACTATAATTTGTAAATAGACACTTCAAACACTCATAATCCATTACCGTAAATGATTATTGCGCCATAAGATAAATAAATGAGAAAGTAAGGGTTAAAATGAACGAAAAAAATAGGGAAAAGTGGATTGAGGACTTAATACAGTCCACTATAAGAACTGTTGGAATAGATATTGAACTGAAGCATCAACAAACGGGGGTGAATATGAGCTATAATTTTATCCTTGACTATATAGGTTACGATTTGAAACGGATAGAAGAAGCAATCCAGGAAATGCAGGCTTCCGTTTCACTTAAAGCATATATTAAGGCTTTTACACTTCATGAGTTAGGGCATGCGTTAGACCGGAAAGCGTTATTGGATTCATTGGAAAAAACGCTTGAATATTACGAGATGAAAAAAAACTATACCCCATACGAACGATACAGTGATTATCATCTTCTTGCTATATTAATCGAAGAGCATGAGATGAATATCGCTTTTGAAGAAACAGCTTGGTCGAATGCTGAAAAGTTGAATATGGAATATGAAATTGTGGACATGGTAAGCTTTGAAAAAGTGAAAAATCAAGGAATGGCAACTTATTCAAATTTATATGCAAAAGATTTACAGCTATATAATAAGCTTGTATCAAAGCAAACCGAACAAATTGCTTAATGAACGAAAAAAGACGGCCACTTAGGTTGTCTTTTTTCATTCATTAAATACTACTAAATTTTTATTAATTGTTATGAGTGTCCATCCTGTCAGAAATACAAATTCCCTGTATTTTTGTCCCAACCCTCTAACAACTAGAAAGCGCTTAATTTGAGAAAGTATGGTATAATTTGTCGATATAAGCAGTTCTATCTTTTTAGTATTTAAACAGGAAGGAACGTGAAAGAATGAGTAACGGAATTTTTAAAATCCCAACTGTTACAAATGAACCTGGCAATACCTATGCTCCAGGTACAAAGCAACGGGAAACATTAAAAGCAGAATTAAAACGCCAATCTGATCTCGTAGTCGATATCCCTGTTATTATTAATGGAAAAGATGTAAAGACAGATACAGTGAAGCAAGTGGTTATGCCGCATGATCATCAACATGTTTTAGCAAACTATTCGCAAGCTTCCGAAAAAGAGCTGCGTGAGTCGATCGAAGCGGCGATGGCTGCCAAAGAAGCATGGTCAAATATGCCATGGGAACACCGTGCATCTATTTTCTTAAAAGCCGCTGATTTAATCTCTGGTCCATACCGTGATTTAATCAATGCTTCAACTATGTTAGGACAATCCAAAACAGCTTATCAAGCTGAAATAGATGCTGCACAAGAATTAATAGATTTCTTACGTTATGACGTTGATTGTGCTAATCAAATTTATCAAATTCAACCGAGTAGTATGAAGAATATTTGGAACCGGACCGATTACCGTCCACTAGATGGTTTTGTATTGGCCATTTCTCCATTCAACTTCACATCAATTGGTGGAAACTTACCAGTAGCTCCTGCAATTATGGGGAACGTAGTCGTTTGGAAACCAGCAACCACTTCTTTACTATCAAACTACTACTTTATGCGTATATTAGAAGAGGCAGGATTACCGAAAGGGGTAATCAACTTTGTACCTTCCCGTGGTTCACAAGTATCAGAAGTGGTATTAACAGACCCTCGCATGTCTGGATTCCACTTTACCGGATCGACAAATACATTCAATACCATTTGGAAAACAGTAGGAGAGAACATTGCAAACTATACTTCATATCCTCGTTTAATTGGGGAAACAGGTGGTAAAGACTTTGTATTTGTTCATGAAACTGCACAAGCAGATAAAGTGGTAGCCAACCTCGTTCGTGGTGCTTTTGAATACCAAGGTCAAAAATGTTCAGCAGCCTCTCGTGCTTATATTCCAGCAAGCATGTGGGAAGAAGTAAAAGCTGGATTAGTGGAAGAAACTGCGAAAATTAAAGTAGGGGATATTCAAGACTTTAGAAACTTCATGGGTGCTGTCATTGATAAAGCGGCCTTTGATTCCATTACGAGCTATATCGACTATGCTGCAGATTCTGAAGAAGCAGAAATTATTACTGGTGGTACTTATGATGATTCTGTTGGATATTTCGTTCAACCCACTATCATTGTGACAACTAATCCAAACTTCAAGACAATGGTAGAAGAAATTTTTGGACCAGTATTAACGATTTATGTATATGAAAATGATAAATTAGAAGAAACATTGGATGCAGTAGATACAGCATCTATCTATGCTTTAACAGGGGCGATCTTTGCGCAAGATCGTGAAGCAATTATTCACTTAGAACGCCGCTTATCCGGCGCAGCTGGAAACTTCTATATCAATGACAAACCAACTGGTGCGATGATTGACCAGCAGCCATTTGGTGGTTCTCGTGGTTCTGGTACAAACGATAAAGCAGGTTCTATATTTAACATGATTCGTTGGACAAGTCCTCGTGTTATTAAAGAAAACTTTGCACCAACTACAGAAGTTGCCTATCCATTTATGGATGCAGAATAATTTAAAATGAACGACAAAAAGAAGTTGAAATGTTTGGGTTTCAACTTTTTTTTGTTTTACTAGATTTGCGGGAAGACTTTTCTTCTTTTAGAATATGCCAAAATATTTTTTCTATTTCCAAGTAGTTACAGTTGACTTATTAAACTGTATATATTAAATTTACAGTATGAACTGCTGGGAAGGAATTGAATTGAAATGAACAGTGATTTTGTAATAGCTTCGCATAGTTTGGTCCTGTTAGCTAACCTGCCTGGTCATATGGCAAATAGTGAAACCATTGCGGAGAATGTTTGTACAAATCCAGCTAGAGTTCGGAAGGTCATGAGCACCTTACGTAAAAACGGATATGTCAGGACAAAAGAGGGTATCGGCGGAGGGTATATTTTGAGCTGTGATCCTGAAAAAACAACTTTGTCTCAAATATATCTAACAATTTCATCTGGTTCACTCAAACCTCACTGGTGTACAGGTGACCCTGAACAAACTTGTGTGATTTCTTCCAACACCCAGGGCGTAATGGACCAAATTTTTAATGAAGCAGAGCAGCATCTTCAATCATTTTTGAATGAAATAACCATTATGAATGTCCTTGAGAGAATAAAAGAACTCGAACAGAACAAGTAAATAAAACATGATGTTTTGTTGCTAAACTGTATACTTTTTTGTAACATTTAAACGTTAAAGATATTGAGTGAAGGTGACACTTAACTGTACATTTTTTTATAACATTTAATCCTGATGACTAGGTTAAAGGATGAAGAGGTAATCAATGATTACATTGAAACCGTCATTTTTGATGGATTGCAGTTGTTAAAATCCAAGAATATTTTAGGGAGTGTGTTTGATTATGGTAAATCTATATACGACGCCCAGCTGTACTTCATGCCGAAAAGCAAAGGCATGGCTTGAAGATAATCACATTGACTATATTGAAAGAAATATATTGTCTGAACCTCTTACAGAGAATGAGATCAAATCCATTCTTCTGATGACTGAAGAAGGAACGGATGAGATTATCTCAACTAATTCTAAAACACTTAAAGAACTAAAGGTAAACATTGAATCTCTTTCACTTCTTGAATTATATAAACTAATTATAAACAATCCTAAGATATTACGCCGGCCAATTATCCAGGATGCAAAAAGATTACAGGTTGGCTATAACGAAGAGGAAATTCGCAGTTTTCTGCCACGGAGGCTTCGTACATTTCTAAGTACCGAATCACAAAAAGTAGTTAATTAAATAGAAAAAAGAGGGTATATAGTACGGTAAAGAAGAGGTTTTTAATCAATAAAGCAAATTAAAACGGCTCTTGATCGATTACATCCTTAGGAAATCTTAATAGTTAAAGTGTAAAAAAAATAATTACAGTTTCCGCATAGGAGCGACTCATACTAAATAGGCAGGTGAAAAAGAATGTTGTTAAATAATCATTCCATAATAAAAACAGGTGATTGGGTAAAGGGAAGAACCCCGAATGGGGAATTAATCATAGGTTTTATTGAATCATTGAACAGCTTAGAAGGAGCAGTAAGTGTAACGGTTGTAAATAGCGACAAAAAAGAAACAATTGGCAAAACAATTGAAGTGGGAAGTAAACAGGTAAAAAGCCTGCCCGTTTCAATGGTAAGGAATAAGGAACAAATTCTCTTCTTGATCGACTTGGCATTATTAACTGGAGATCAAGACTGGTTTAATGAGCTCTCCTCCCAGCTAAACGAAATCAGGCAGCTTGTAAGTGATGTAAAAAAGTAAAAGATAAATGTAGATCAGCGAATTGTTCGAAACAGATAGTAGTACCAGGAATAATTTGAATACAGAAAGAGCGTGTTTTGAGCAATCATGACACGCTTTTTCTTTGTATTTTGAGGCACTTAGTATGAAAACGGTTTAAAAATCTTTACAAAAAAAAACTTAGAAATCTAAAAAAAATTTTTGTTATATTTAAAACAGACCGGTCGGTATAAAGAATGATCTGCCAAAAATGATTTCGCATTTTTTTATTAAATCCAATTGATTAAAAAGGGGATTGTTATGAGTACACAAATTCAAGTGAAAAATCCTAAGACTATGGCATTTATCTTAATGCTTGGTGCTTTTATAGGATTATTTGGTGAAACAGCATTAAATATGGCATTAACAAATGTCATGGAGCAATTTTCGATCCAAGCTGCTACTGCACAGTGGCTGACAACGGGATATTTATTAACATTAGCTATTTTTGTGCCGATTTCAGCCCTTTTAATGAAATGGTTTTCGACACGACAATTAGTTATCGGGGGACTTGTTATTTCGCTGTTGGGGGCTGTTCTCGCATCGATTTCATCAAGTTTTGCTGTATTAGAAACCGGCCGTGTCGTCCAAGCAATCGGAACCGGTATTTTAATGCCGGTCATGACGAATGTTCTTTTAATTATATTCCCGATTCATAAACGGGGAGTCGTAATGGGGATTATGGGTCTTGTTATTACATTAGGTCCAGCTTTAGGACCGACACTATCAGGGGTCATTATTAGTACGTTAGGCTGGCATTATATTTTCTGGATGAGCGCTATTATCTATGTGTTATTGACACTTTTTGCTGCAGCTAAAATTGCCAATGTTTCGGAAATTACGAAACCTAAAATTGATGTTTTATCGATTGTTTTATCAACACTTGGTTTTGGCGGATTAATTTTTGCTTTGGCTACTATGGCAGAAGCGTCAATTGCATCGCCAAGAGTATGGGCACCTTTACTTGTAGGGATTATCGCCCTTGTATTATTTGGAATTCGTCAAATGAAAATGGATAAGCCGATGATTAATTTACGTGTCTTTAAGTATCCTATGTTCACATTAGGAACAGTGATGATGTTTCTTAGTATATTAGTTATTTTATCAACGGGTATTTTATTGCCATTGTATTTAAAGGGTGCTTTATTATTTAGTGCTGCGGTGGCTGGTTTATTATTACTTCCAGGTAATGCTGTCAATGTCATTTTGTCACCGATTGTTGGAACACTATTTGATAAAATAGGGCCTCGTAAATTAGCAGTCACTGGATCTGTTATTGTATTAATTGGGAATGTGATTTTTATGTCCTCTATTTCCGCAACAACACCTGCTTGGCAAATCATCGTAGCCTTTATGGTTTTATTCTTCGGGTTAACGATGGTAACCATTCCTGCACAAACAAATGCACTCAATGCATTGCCACGTGAGTTATATGCAGATGGCTCAGCTGGGATGAATACATTGAACCAAGTAGCCGGGGCAGCAGGTACTGCAATCGCAATTTCACTGCTGACAGCTGGTCAAACTAGTTTCGCAGCAGGTACACCAGATGCCGCACAGGGCGAAGTATTAGCCGCTGGCGTAAAATATGCCTTCAACTTTATTACAGGGATATCAGTAATTGCAGTCATCTGTTCTTTGTTTATGAAAAAACCAAGCGAAGTAAAGGAAAAATCTCCAGCTTCTGTGAAAGCAGCAGAACCTGTTAGCAGGTAGTAGAATTTCCACTGAATCGGCACTTAGTCAGTTATCTAACCATCTAGAGCGTGTATGATTTTTTATCATACACGCTCTTTGATTTTAGGTGATTGGATCTTTTTTTGAGTGTATCGCTACGCGATATAACTTGCAAATAAATCTAAAAACCTTCATATTTAATAGAAAAGGAGGTCCGATATGCGACGTGATATACAACTAAATGAACGAGCTTTCTCTTCCAAGGAAGTGGCGGAAGAAGTGGGGATTGCAACACCGACTGTTCGAAAGTATGGGCAAATCTTAGAGAAGAATGGATATGAGTTTTTAAAAGATGGCGATCGGCGTATCTTTGTTCAATCTGACATCCTAGCGCTTATAGCGCTGCGCGATACGGACAAGCCCTTAGACGATACAGCTAAAGACCTTGTGTATCAACAAAAAGAACGATTAGAAGGAACAAACGAAACAGAGATAGCGCTGCCCGATACATATGAAAATTTACCCCAAGACCCTAATCAATTAAAAGAAATCTTAATGTTTTTAGTCAATGAACTTGCTGCCACACGTGAAATGAATGTCCAACTGACAAACGATATGTCACAGCTAAAAAAAACAGTTTCACGTCTCCAGCAAGATCACCATGTTATAAGTTCTACTATTGGAAATGCAGCACAAAAAACTCATGCTAAAATTGAAAAATTAACTGAACAACAAAATACTCATTATGAAACATTACTGCAACAAGAAAAACAAAAAAGTGAATTCTTACAAAAAGAACTACAAAATTTGCGGGATGAACAGAAAAAAGAGTGGAGTTCACAAAACGATTTTAATAAACGATTAGAAGAAGCGATACAAAAACCAAAAGAAAGATGGGGTTGGCTTTCTTTCATATCACGAAAATAGGTTAATCTGCGTTTATTTTTTGTTTCGTATCGCCGGGCGATATAAGCGATACGATCAAGTCCTAGACGATCCAGTTTGCAAAAATGGTATTTTAAACGTGTCGTTTCTTGTATCGCAGGATTCATTATTTTTCAAAGTTCAACAAATTCCCGGGAAATATCTACAAATAGGAGTAGATATCGACAAACAATCGTAAAGAAGGCTCAAAATTTAGTTCAGAGCTTTTTTTACTGATTATTTATATTTTAATGTGGGATGACAACCCTATTGTATAATGCTTTTTTATCTAGGATATTAAGGAATCTTATCAAATATTAAAAAAACAGTAAAAAAGTTCTGCAATTTGTAATAATAACACCATTTAATTCCCAAAAACACCTCCGATAGTCTTGCTAGAAAAGAATCAGATTCCCCCAATTTTCCTCCTGATAAAATCCTAGTTTCCAAATAAATTAGTTTGAAAGTACTAGAAAAAATCCACCTCTTTTCCAAGTGCGTTTGAATGTTTAATGTTCCTGTGTTAAATAGTATATAAAGGAATTTACTTCCAATGCAGTGTTAACTATATGTGAAAAGGTAGACAAAATGCCATGGCTGACTATTACAGGTAGAGGTAGTTTACTATGTTTATCATTTAATTTTTATGATAAAAATTGTCTATGATCTAAAGACAAACTATAGGTAGAGGAGATGGAGAAAAGTGGCTGGACAAATTCGGATGACCCCAGAAGAGTTAAAGGCAAAAGCGACTCGCTATGGACAAAGTTCACAACAAATTGAGCAAATCCTTAGAGACCTGACAAATTTACAAAATGAACTCCGCGGTGAGTGGGAAGGTCGTGCCTTCCAAAGATTTGATGATCAGTTTAATCAATTGAAGCCGAAAGTGCAAAATTTTGCTCAATTAATGCAAGAAATTAACACACAATTGAACAAAACGGCGGATGCAGTCGCACAACAAGATGAGCAATTATCACAGAATTTTGGGCTAAATTAATAAATTTACTACCCATTTGATGTGGAATGAGTCATTCGGGACTGTGTTCCCATATAACCAAAAGCCACGCGACAATCGTTGTGTGGCTTTTGCTCTTTAAATTGTCTCGACTAGGAATCAATAAAATTTCTCCTTACATATAGGTAAATCAAAAAATACATATTAAAAATTTTCAGGGGTTGATTGGATGAAAAGGTTTGAGCGGGGTGTCTTGTTATTTCTGGTTCTCATATTAGCCCTTACTTCGGGTATTTCTTATTTGGCATTAAATCAATCATCAAAAGGCAAAGCCAATAAAGATGACCAGAAAATGACTGTTGCATTGGTTAATGAAGATCAAGGTGCAAAGTTTAATGATAAAAATTATGAATTTGGTGCAGAGTTTATCAAGAATATTGAAAAGGATGATCAACAGGACTGGTATGTTGTCAGCCGTGGTGTGGCAGAGAGCGGATTAGACCGAAATGTTTATAATATGATGATTGTCATACCAAGTGACTTTACACAAAAGGCATTATCAATCGATTCACCAACACCAGAAAAGGTAGTTTTGAACTATAAAATTAATGCTTCCGATAACAGTAATATGAAAGCGGAGGCTGAGAAAACAGCTAGTTCTATCTTAGGGGATTTTAATCGCCGAATAATAGATGTTTATTTTGCAAGTGTAATCGGAAATTTACACGATGCCCAAGACAATATTGGGACACTCGTCAAAAAAGAACAAGTCTATACAAATACCTATAATAATAGGATTCATCGCCCATTAGCAGGTTATACCTCTCAGTTTGGAGCGCTTGAGAGTCACACAAACGTTTCGAGGGATAGTTTTACAGGGTTGAACGGTATTTTGAACGGCTTTGAAACAACATTAGGACAGAATGTACAAACAAGCAATACCTATCAATCGACCTTTAGAGATTTTACCAACATACAGGCTGCTAATGGACTTATCACAAAAGGTTTCTCTGACCAACTTAGCCTATTAGATCGGGATATGAACAATGGCGATGTCATGCAGCTAGTAGAGAATTTAAGCTCTGCGAACAAAGCCATCAATGATGAGTTCCATCAAAAGGACAATCAGACCGCAACTATTTTGTCAGAATCCGCTGCCCTTCAAGAGTACCTGACGAACACAAAAGACAAAATCGATAAAATGGATACCGAGCTGGCTGACACACTGGCAGCAGACATGCAGCAATTAACGGCCGAAAAGCTGAAAACAGAATTAACATATACTTCTGGTAAAGAACAGAATGTGTACTTAAATCATTTTTTTGCAAAACCGGATGAAAATGCCCGTGGGACATTACAAAAGCATATTGACCTCCTGCCTTCGATGGATGTTAACGACATAGAAGGTTTAGGACTTAGTGATACAACGATCACACAATTGAAGAATGTAATGGCGGTAACGAATAAATACAATACAGAGTTTGGGTATACGCCAAATCGAGGTCCCAATAGTATTCCATTATCAGACCGAGTAAAACAAATCAAACAGGACTTGATGACGAAGGGTATGACCCTAACAGATACGGTGAAGCTTCAGCAAAATAAAAAGAACGGCCAGGAATTTACCCTATCGATTCCAAGCGAATTTGAAGTACGACAAGTTTTAATAACCTTACCAAATAGTATCAAAATGGATTATACCGAGCCGTTTTTAAAAAAACAGGTGATTAAGCTGCCTGCAAATGATGATGGCCAATTCACTATAACTGCCAAGGTTACATTGAAGAACATGGATGCAAAAATGGATGTTTTCCAACCCATCACCTGGAGCTGGAGACTGGACCAAAAAGATATAACAGGTGTCGATACTCCAGAACTGCCTCCGGAAACGGTGCCAACGATACCAACAGAAGAAAAAGTGGAAAGTGCGCAAGATCCGACGAACGCCAAGACTGTAGATTCGACTCCATTAAGCGGTGAAACGGCCTCTCCAGCTACTGGAGAGCAACCTGTTCAGCAGACCAACAATCCAACTCTTGTTGAAAAATTATTGGTTCAAAATAATCAAATTATCCATCAAGTGATGTCATCTCTTTCAGATGATTCAACAAGTGTTCTTATCAATGCTTCAAGTGATACAGTTCGTGATTTTCAAAAATTATTAACACTGTATGAGCTATATTTTGGTATTGGAATGGATCAGTTCAATCGCTCTGATTTAGTAAATGAATTGGATCAGACCAATTTGAAGGATTTAGCGTCAGAGGAATCCCTTTATTATTTATTTAATAAACAAGATGTTGTCGATATTTTAGCTAATTATGTAGCAGGGCAAATAACGGAGGAAATACGTCAGCAGACAGAAGACCTTAAGAGCAAAATAGGGGAGTATAGTCAACTTGTCAATCAGGCAAATGCAAGTTCTATGCAAATGGCCAATCTGATTAAGGAAACAACCGAACAAGCGGAAGTACTGAATACAAACCTTGCTGAGACGTTAAAAGATTTAACAATGTGGCGTGAAGCGAGTCTTAATTTGAAAAATGAACAATCGAAGATTTTGCTTAATGGGGAAGAAGAACAAAGCGCCGTTCTTTCTTTGGATCGTCAATTTAACACCTTGCTTGCTGCCAGTCAATCACTAGCAGACCAGTCGAGAAGTAATTTACATTCTGCCGATCAAGTTTATCAAACCTTTGATGCCCTTGATAATAAAGCAAAAGAAATCCAAGCCAGCGGGTCGACGTTAGTCCAACAGGCCGGAAACCTTTCCGATGATTTAACAACTAAATTGGCAGAGGATCAGGACTTCGCCGGCAATTTTACCGCTGTGCTTGCCAATAGCCGCATTGGAGAACGGCCAAATGAAAATCTATTAAGCTTCCTTTCTAATCCGGTCCAAACAAAGAATGCTGGAGTCATCGCAGCAGGTGATACATTTACTCCTTATTTCGTTGTATTAATCTGTTTTATCGTCGCCTTATTTACAGGGTATGTTATTTCTAATTATCAGCGAAAACGACTGCAAAATGATTCATTTGCAGATGAAAGAACATTAGTAGCAACGAATACCCCGATAACGATTATAACGGTTAGCATTGGGTTAATCGAAGGGCTTGTGATTGGATTACTTTCCGCTTATTTATTGGATAGGACGGGCGGAGACTTTTGGCGTTGGACTGGTATGATTACCCTTATTATGGTAACGATGCTGCTTGTGGCCGCTTATTTATTAAGACAGTTGAAAATGGTCGGCATGTTTATCCTATTGGTCATTTTGAGCCTGTATTTATTCTTAACAGAAGCACTCGGACTTCATTTTGATCAACTCTCTGTTGCTGGTAAACTAAGACAATATTCACCCTTACAATACATTGAATCGTTAGTAATGAAGTTTGGCAGTGGAGCAGCCGATAATATGGTCATAATGCTTAGCTTACTAGTCATCAGCATAGTTAGTCTTGTTGGCCAACTATTTGTTTTTAACCGTTCTGCTGCAAGCGAGGAGGTTAACCATGAAGGAATTAGTGAAACGGTTTAGCTTTAGTGTCCTCCTTGTTCTGGTTGGAACCTTGATACTGTTTTCATCTCATCCCTTAGCGGAAACTACGCTTGATCATAGCGGAAAAATACGATTGCAAACGGAACGGATTGGTCAAGATGCTGTTGAAAGGGAGAAGTTAGAAAGCCAGGACCATAAAGAAACAGAATTAGAAAAAACCGCGCCCGATTTGTTCAAGGAGCAAACTCGGGCTGCCATAAAAACGAAACAAGCAGAAAATGAAAAGAAAGCAGAGGAATTACAACAAGGGTTATTTGTGACGCCAAGTGAGCCCAATACAACATTAAAAGACACTGAAAAAGTTTTGTTTTCGAGTGATTATAAAGTTCAATATACTGCTGTACCAAGTGAGGGCAGTAACGAGAATGATGATTTGATCAGTTCCAAAACATGGACGGCAATCTTAGGATTGATCGTAGTAGGCTGTGGAGGATTATTTACCATGATGAAAAAATTGCTGGAGTAAAGGAGAGGGGACCATGCCTAGTACAACGCATATTAATGTGACAGTTGATTTTAGTAAGTGGGGGAAAGGGCGATATGACGTAAGAATCCCTGTGCACCAGCCGATTAAGTTACTGCTTTTGAATTTGGCAGAAACCTTGAACTTCGAAATGTCGAAGATAACCCTTTTTGCTGTAAAGATTCCCTACAAAGGGCTGTTATTGACGGATGATGATCGACTTACCGATTATCCGGTCACAAATGGAGATATTTTACTAGTTTTATAAAGTATAGCAACAGGCACTATCGCAAACTACATGAGTCGGTAGCGCCTTTTTCTAGAAAAGGAGTCAGCAAACATGAACGAAAAAACGATCCGACTGGAGTCTATGACCTGCCAGTTTGTCATTCATGATAATCAATGGCAGTTAAAATTGCCTAAGTCACAAACACGAGTGAAAGATGTTCGTCAATTAGCCTTAATCAATAAGGACTCAGACTTATTCGTACCAGCACTTATTGAAGAAGAGGACGACGTATTTACCTTTTCCTTCATGGTCGGCTCACGCGCTAAAACATGGGAAGATTTACTGAAATTAGACCGAACAGATAAATTACGTTTCTTATGTAATCTCGCTCGATTCAAAAAAAGCCTATCCACACGTATGACATTCTTCTTACATCCCGATAATCTGATCATTGACGATAATCTGATTCCGTCGATTGTGTATCGTGGAATTCGGGAATTAGTTCCCCCTTATGAGTTGATTGAAGAGAAATTAATCCTCCAATATAAATGCTTAATCATTGCCTTGTTTTCAAAAAAATATAGCTTTGATGAACTGTATTCCGGTTCTTTAAAGAATGCTAAAGATACACCATTTGAACGCCAAGTGGGTGAACAGGAAGATTTTGATACTTTAATTAAGGTATTGGAAGAAAACTATCTCAAAGAAAAAAAGGAAACAGAAAGAACCATGCAATTGGTAGCGAAAAAGCGATTTCGTCTTTTTAAGCGATTAGCTTTTTCTATGATGGCTCTTGCCGTTATTTTGGCTGTTCCACTCGTCTATTTAAGCTTTGTAAAAGCACCTTTTCAAGAGCAGCTCCTCGCAGCAGATCGTCATTTTTTATCATTAGATTATGGGAATGTCATAAATGATTTAGAAGGTCAAACGCCGGAAAAATTACCTGATCCAAGTAAGTATGTACTGGCCTATTCATTTATTAAATCAGAGAAATTATCAGATGATCAAAAAGAGGCCATCCTGAAAAATATTAGTATGAAAAGTGATCCTAATTATTTGTTGTATTGGATTTACAACGGCCGGGGGGATTTTGACCGAACCGTTGAGCTTGCTAAGTATGTTGATGATCCCCAATTAATTATGTATGGACTGATTAAACAAATAGAAAAGGCGAAAAATGACCCTGAATTAACTGGGGCGGAACGTGAAAAGTTGGTTGAAAAATATCAGCAGCAATATGACACATATACGGAAAAATACGGCCTAGATTCATTATAATGTTTATTTGTGTGTAGAGAGGGAGAGAAGGATGGCACAACGACTATTACTGCTGAGTTTTAAAGATCAATTGCATAAATGCCATTTAATAATCAATGAACCACAGAGCGTGACCGTCGGAAATGATTGGTCTAACACGATTACCTTTAAAGATTTGCATTCATCGTTGAAGATTAATTGGGACGGTGCTTCATGCATAATCGGCGAACAGCAGCTTCAGATAAATGAATGCCTAACCTTACAACAGCAGAATGACCCCATTCGTCTTTATTTAATTGAAGAAAATGAGTGGTGTCGATATGATACTACACAGCAGTTTAGTGTTACATTTGGTGCTAATGATTTCGATGATGTCAGGATTAAAAATACATCTACCGACCTTGTACTCATTCGCGAGCAATTGGGAGCACCTTTTAAACTCGAAATCTATGACGGGGAGGTCTACCATAACTTTATTCGTACAACAGGACATGTAGTTCTGGAACAAGGGGACCACCTTTTTTTTGCCGGAATAATGGTCAAGATTGGAAAGGATGACCTGGAAGTTCTGGAGGGAGAATTATTTAGCGGAACGAAATTGGTTCGTTTGTTTGGACTGGAGCATGGTTTCAGTAGTCAGTATCCTGATTATCATCGTTCACCACGGATTATTTATCGTGAGCCAAAGGAAAAGCAGAAAATTGCTAAACCCTCCAATAAACCGGGAAAGCCGAGTGAACAGTTGGCACGTGTTATTGTTCCTCCGCTGGTGATGATTGCGGCCATGGTTTTAGTCTCCATTTTTATGTCAAACGGGTTTTATATCATCATCATGCTTGCTATGACGATAACAACGGTCATTTTCTCAATTACTACCTATGTAAAAAGCTTGAAGCAATACCGCTTGGATACAAAGGAACGGGATACCAGTTACCGAGATTACTTGAAACAGAAGACTCAGCAATTATATCTTGCCAGTGAAGAACAGCGTCATGCCCTGCAATATCATTTTCCACATGTGGAGCAATTACGGGTTATGGCCATGAAAGTCGATTCTCGTATTTATGAAAAGACGATTTTTCATCATGACTTTCTTATGTACCGAGTTGGAGTGGGGCAAGTTGATTTGAGCTTTGAAGTTGAATTCAATGACGAAGAGTTTACCCTTGTAAAGGATGAATTAGTGGATGCGGCGCGCAATCTTCGGTCACAGTATCTCAGATTAGAGGATGTGCCGGTCGCCGCTTCCTTAATGAAAGGTCCGGTTGGTTATATCGGACAGCGTCATCTTGTCCTTGAACAGCTGCAATTGCTGGTGATGCAGGCGGCCTTATTCCACAGTTACCATGATGTCCAGTTTGTCACTATTTTTCCGGAAGAGGAAAAGGAGAAATGGGACTGGATGCGCTGGCTCCCGCACGCAAGCTTACGAGATATAAACGTAAGGGGATTTGTCTATCACGAACGTTCCCACGATCAAGTCCTAAACTCACTTTATCAGATTTTAAAAGAACGTAAGCTGGCAGTCGATGAGAAGAGCAATAAACATGAAAAACTTTATTTCTCGCCCCATTTTGTCGTCTTCATTACAGATGAAAAAATGATTTTAGATCATTCAGTAATGGAATATTTTAATGAAGATCCAAGTGAATTAGGTGTTTCGCTGGTATTTGTCCAAGATGTGATGCAGTCACTGCCAGAACATGTGAAGACAGTCATCGATATTCGGGATGCCGCGAGTGGAAAGATGATTCTTGAGCAAGGAGAATTGGTCAACCGAAAATTTATACCTGATCGGATTCCAAACGATTTTAATAAAGAAGATCTATCACGTGCTTTAGCACCGCTCAATCATTTACAAAATTTAAAAAACTCCATTCCAGAGAGCGTGACATTCCTTGAAATGTACGGTGTTGAGAAAGTGGAGGAGCTTGGTATTCAGTCGCGCTGGACTCAACATGAAACCTATAAAAGCCTCGCTGTTCCGCTCGGGATGCGGGGAAAAGAGGATATTGTCAACTTGAACCTCCATGAAAAAGCACATGGACCACATGGTTTAGTCGCGGGTACCACTGGTTCAGGGAAATCGGAAATCATTCAGTCGTATATCCTCTCACTTGCGGTAAACTTTCATCCGCACGAAGCCGCCTTTCTTTTAATTGATTATAAAGGCGGTGGAATGGCGAATTTATTTAAAGATCTCCCGCATTTAGCAGGAACGATTACAAACTTGGACGGTGCCCAATCAATGCGCGCACTCGCTTCTATTAAAGCCGAATTACAAAAACGCCAGCGTTTATTTAATGAACATGATGTCAACCACATCAATCAATATCAAAAACTAGTTAAATTAGGTGAGGCTAGTGAGCCGATGCCGCATTTATTCTTAATATCAGATGAGTTCGCCGAGCTTAAATCCGAGCAGCCGGACTTTATGAAGGAACTTGTTTCCACAGCACGCATCGGTCGTTCACTTGGGATTCATCTCATTCTGGCCACACAAAAACCAAGTGGTGTGGTCGATGACCAAATATGGTCCAATTCCAAATTCAAACTGGCGCTTAAAGTGCAAAATGCCAGTGATTCAACTGAAATTTTGAAAACACCAGATGCAGCGGACATTACGTTACCTGGCCGTGCCTACTTGCAGGTTGGCAACAATGAAATATATGAGTTATTCCAGAGTGCCTGGAGCGGCGCGGATTATATTCCAAATAAAAACGAACAGGACTTACTGGATACAACCGTTTACGCCATTAATGATCTTGGTCAATATGATGTCCTCTCCGATGATTTAAGTGGTTTATCGTTTAAGAAGGAAATGACAAAAGTGCCAACAGAGCTCGATGCGGTGGTGGAGTATATTCATGCCTATGCCAAAGAAACAGGGATTGCGGAACTTCCGCGCCCATGGCTGCCACCACTCGGAGAACGGATTTTTCTCGCTGATTTGGACGGTGTCGATTATCGAAAGGCTTGGTATGAAGCTAAAACATCTCTAAAAGTAACATTCGGTTTTCTAGATATTCCAGAAATGCAGCAGCAATCACCACTCACATTGGACCTTTCCAAGGATGGACATATGGCCGTCTTTGCCAGTCCTGGCTATGGAAAGTCAACCTTCTTACAAAGTGTGGCGATGAATATTGCGAGACATCATAGTCCAGAAAGAATCCATATCTATCTGATTGATTTGGGAACAAATGGTTTACTGCCACTGAAGGATCTGCCGCATGTGGCGGACACGATTATGGTCGATGAGGAAATCAAGCTTGGAAAGCTGTTCCGCCGTCTGCAAAATGAGTTAAAAAAACGAAAGCATAAATTAAGTAAATATGGTGTAGCCAATATGCACATGTATGAGCAAGCAAGCGGGGAAGAAGTTCCTGCGATTCTTTTACTCATTGATACGCTTGACTCCATCACAGATGCGGTTTATCGTGACGAATTTGAAAAAGTTGCTGCTCAAATTGCTAGAGAAGGTGTCAGTGTAGGAATCCATCTTGTGATTAGTGCTGGGCGTCAAAGTGTAATGAGAGCCCCATTGCTTGCCAATATCAAACATCAAATTTCCTTATTTTTAATTGACGGAATGGAAGCACGGAATATTGTTGGAAGAACAGATTTAACAATTGAAGAAGTGCCTGGACGCGGCTTAGTTAAATTAGAGCATCCAACCTCATTCCAAACTGCTCTTCCAGTAAAAGGCGAAGATACACTCGCCATTATTAAAAGACTCCAAGAAGAGTGCCAAGAAATGCGGGCTGCTTGGAAAGGGAAGGTTCCCGCTCCGATTCCGATGGTTCCTGAAGCCATTGTGTTTAAAGAATTTATCAATAAACAGGAGACAAAAGCCCTTTTAAGCAAGGGCGGTATCCCGTTTGCTGTTGACTTTGAAAAGGTTGAACCGATGGAATTAAGTGTTATCAACGATCAAACCACATTAATTTTGAGTGATCGAATCGATGCCGTTGAACAAACGTATCTAACACTGATTGCAAGTATCTCAGTCAATCAATCCATCGACGTCGGTTTAATCGACAATGCTTCGTCAAGGTTTAGAGCATTTAAAGAAAATGTGAATATTTATGCGGACAATACGCTGCAAATGGATGATTTTGTAGAGCAGCTACAGCAATTATCTGAAACAAGAGAAGATGCCTTCCGTCAAGTGCAAATGGCAACGGGCGGCCGCGCGACCATGAAGGATTTTCTGAAAGAAATTCGTCCAATGATTGTACTCCTAACAGATGTGTCATTCATCATTGAATCGATGTCATTTACAGCACAATCGTCACTAGCAAAACTTATTGAAACAGGGTCAAGGGTAGGAATTCACTTTATAGTTGGAGCTGTACATGGTGCCTTAGAAAGACAGTACGATGATCTCGCGACAATAGTTAAGAAACAAAAGACTGGAGTCCTGATTGGAAGAATCACTGAGCAAAACATTCTAGAAGTCTTGAATCGGCCATATAAAGAGCCAAATTTACTTCCTTATGAAGCCTATTACATTAAACATGGCAAAGCTGAAAAGATCAAAATTGCTGCTCCTTACCCATTAAGAGAGGAAGTGAATGTCAGTGTTTAATTGGTTTAAAAGTGGAACGGAGAGAAAAAGAGAAGAGTATTACGAGCTGTATGAAAAACTCAAGAGGGCCATATCAGAACACGATCATAAGGTTTCAGAGGCAAACGCGTCATACAGCTCTTATCTTGGTACGATTGCGAATCTATCTACTACTAAGATACCTTCAAATGATTTTGAAAAAAGCCGCGAAGAAGTGACTGAGAAACTAAAACAGTATTTCCAGGCAGATCAAGAAAAGCGGGCATCACTTGTTGCGGCAAAAAATCAGGCCTATGAAAGATATGTTTATTATAAAAATTTGGCCATTCAAGAAGCAGAAGCGGAAAGAGCCAGAAGAGAAAAAGAATTGAAAGAGCTACAGGAGAGATTGGAGCGATTAACCAGTGGGGAGCGTTAGAATTGACGGGGATAAAGTAAATGAAGCGAAGGCAGCGGCAAAGGCATTAGAACAATCGATTGAGAAGACATTTGACCAATGTGAACAATTGATTTCGTACCTTCATTCTGCAGAATGGAGTGGAAAATCAAGGGATTCTTTTTTAACCTATCTTGAAATTATTCAGAAGTATCATCTTGATATGAAATCTGCAGTTGCCAAACAGACGAAAGCCTTAAATAATCTTGAGGGTTACTTCGACGATTTTCTACAGGATCCTTCAGTCAGAGAAGTGAGGAATCTTGGATGAGGTTATCTACAGACGTATTTACAGCCCCAGAATTGTATTTATTAGCAGCTGCCTTTGGCGGAAATGTCCTTTTTGGCTTGCTGGAAAAAGAAATTTTTCAGTTGAAGGGTGAGGATGTATTTAAAGAGGCTCATGAGCGGCTGATGGAAAAGGGAATCATCACAGCGGATGGTAAAATCACAAAAAATGGGGCCATCATCATACAAACCGTTGAGTTTTACCATCAAAGTGAGAAGTATGTTCGCATTAATAACTTAATGTTTGCCTTTAGAGATAAGAAAAGTGATGAGCTGATTGTCCTGGTGGAAACGGAAGAACCAGGACACTATCAGCTTCGGGTTACCTCTAAGGCCATCATGCTAAAAATATTAAGTGGACAATTTCCTCTCATTGTCAGAGAGCCTGCAGAAAAGGAAAAAACTTTTTTGAAAAAAGAATTATCAAACCAGGAAAGACGTGAGATTGAAAGCTTTGAGCCTGACCAAATGTTTATGAATCTAGAATTCTTCCATCTTAAGGAGGAACATAGAGATCAATTTAATTGGCACTATTATCAGCAGTGGCTTATCTTTACCAAAGACGAGAAGTTAATGATGGTCGATACTGTGAATAAGAAATATTATCATGCTAGTCAATATTGGTTCTTAAAAGTCCTATTTGATGAACTGGAATTCCCTTATAAGGAGGAAAGGTCATATGCATAATGCGGCAGGTGATGGGGGCGGTGCAGGTCTTCTTATTAATATTAATCCGGACGAAATAACCACGATTTATCAATTTTTACAAGGAATTGTGACAGAATTAGAGACCAATGCTGCTCCTAACATTGAAAAATTGGCGAACCTCGACTATTACCAAGAAGGTAAGGCTAAAAAAGCGATGGAAGTTTATGCCGAAGCAAACCAGAAGGTTATGGATTTACACGACAATTATTCCCGCGCTGCTGCATTGGTGATTGATATTCTCAATACAATGATGCAAGCAGACCAAGCGATTGCTGAACAAATCATTGCCAAACTGGGGGTATGATTTGATGGATGTAAAATACATCCCGTCAGACTGGGAAAAGATGAAGGATGGGATTGGTGATTTAATCGGTCTAGGCCGCTGGGGCAAGGGCATGATTGATGATTTAAAAAATTTAACTGATAACCTAGAGGATGCCGAGTCTGATATAGCGAAATATGATAGTGATGGTGTTATCTCTTTTGATCACACGAGTCAGAAGAACAATTACCAAGGATTGTATGAGGATTTCGAGGTATTGCATAGTTTTGCAGGTAAGGTGGGAGATATTGTCGATCGTACGATTGATCAGCCATTCTATAAAGACATGGATTCCTTTGTTGAAGCGATGCGAAACTTAACGATTTCCAACTATACGACGAAAAACCGGATTGGGGCCACTGAAAAACAGTTTGTCTACGGTGGATACGGGCCCGCACAATCCTTTACCGTTCCCAAAGCAGAAGTCAGCATGGATGATTTATTCAGCGGTGATAACTTCTATGGAGGTCAGATAAAACTGGAGTATGAAGCGTGGAAAGAGCTAAATCCTGACCAAGATTTTTCCCATGAAGAGTATCAGCAAGCGGCCTTTAATACCCGTGCGTTCCAGTATGAATCAATCCGTAATCAACAAGAAAATAAGGAATTCTGGGTACAGTTAGGTGCTTTAGTCGTTATTGTGGGCGCAACCCTCATCTGCCCTCCGGCAGGAATGGCATTAGGAGCGGCCTATGGAGCAATGGAACTGAGTTCAGCAGTTACAGGCAAGGATTGGGTCTCTGGCCGAGAGCTTGGGACGGGAGAACGTTGGTTCCGCGGCTTATTAGCTCCGTTGGACATTGTTCCGGGGGTGAGCAGCTTAAGCAAATTCAGCAGCACCATCCGTCTTGCGCATGTGAGTGATTCAATCGGACAATTAGGTTTAAGGACGGGTGTTAAAGCGGGACTTCATCAAGGAGTCACTCATATTGATCACATGATCAAAACTGCTGGGCAGCAGTCGGTGACACGATTGAAGAATGCCTCGTCTGCCATAAAAGAAACCGCCGATGTTGCAAAAAATAAGCTGGCAAAGGATACAATTGAAGTAGGCAGATTTGCGGACACAGTAATCACGGGTATGAAAACCACGATCCCTTCCAAAGAAAGACTAGCGGTATTATCTACAGGTGAAAAGGGGTATATCCCTGTAGATAATAACCACGCAATTGAGAATTCGTTAAGTGATTTTCTTAGTAGGATTAAAGGTATCAATATTGAGAGCGCTAAGGGTACGGGTAAAACTCTTGACTCTGTACCATCAGTAAGAAATGGGGAATTTAGAAACTGGTTTAATTCCTTAACTACGGAAGAATTTGATAGAGTATGGTCAGACCCTAATCTAAGAGAGTCAATTAAAGACCGATTGCGTCATCCTGGTGGAATGCACGAATGGCACTTGGTTTCCCGAGCTGATACTTTCAAATACTGGGGAGTAACTGCCGAACAAATTGTAGAAATGAGAACACTGATAAGTGAAACGAAGTTTGTTAATCCAACTGGGAAACATGGTGGAAAGGGCTCAACAATAGCACATAATGAGCTGTTACAACTAATTGATACATCTGAAGATTATGATATGTTTAAACGGCGTTTACAAAATTGGGCAGATTATCGTTTTGAGGGTGGTTCTGACGCACTGCCAGATGGATTGAAACCAAATAGGAGGTAGTTTATGCAAAAAGAAGGATTTGTATCATTGTGGGTAGGGAATATTAACTCGTCAGAGGAATTAGACAATTTACTTGAAATTTCTTATACAGAAGATGGGGATTTTATACCATCAATATTTGCCCGTAGTTTTAACATTGAGAGGTATGACGATGCTGTTAGAGAAGCGGAGTTTTATGATGAGGCCGATAACTTGCTTAGTCGATTATTAGAAGGATTCTCTTATGATGACGTTATTATTTCTAAACTTTCGTCAGTGTGTGGTGAACAGTTGCAAGATAATTATAATGTTGTAATTCTTCTCTATAACTTTAAATATGAGGGAGTTAAAAAAATAACCGCAATTAATACAAGTAATTTAGAGTTTTTAGGCGCAGTAGAATACTTGTAATTTAGATAAAAAACCTCGATTTGCATTTTAGCTTTTCGAGGTTTTATGAAGTATTTGGAATCATCCTAAGCGGGGCAGACTTCTATAATGCTAATATGAAATATGCAAAATTAAATATAAGTATGTGTGTAGAAACTTGTTTTGACGAGGTTGATTTTTGTGATGGTGAGCTAATTGGATCAACCATAATGAATGCTACCCTACGCAATGTATATTTATCAGGAATCAATGCTAAACAAGTAAGTTGCTCTGGAGCAGATTTTAGCGGTGCAAATCTTAAAGATTGTAATTTTCAAGGTGCAACTCTTATGGGTACTAATTTATCTGATATAGATGCTAAAAATGCTAACTTTGCAGGTGGAGACCTAACAGGAGCTATCCTATGTAATAGTGACTTTACAGGGGCAAATTTTACGGGTGCCAAACTTGATAATGTCGTTTGGACGGGGGCAAAAGTAGAAGGGGCTATTTTTGATATAGATGTAAAGGATCAAGTATTAAAGATGGTCATGGGATGTTTTTAGGGTTTTTTAGGAACTTAAAACAGCAGATAGAATAAATATGCATGAGCCACTGTTGGTGGAAAGATAGACTATCGGATGATGATGGTGGACATTTAATGATCCCAGTTTGATGTGCCAGCTGATATTGATAATTTAGTACACAAAATAGTGAAATAATAGATGTGGTGGAGTTTTAAATGAATAAAGAGGAATTAACCAATTTTATTAAGATAAATATGGAATCAGATGACTTTACTGGCGGAGTAGATAAAAAACAGGTTGATTATGTTCAAGATACCCTACAGTTAGAATTGCCAGAAAGTTATAAGTGGTTTTTAACTAATTATGGCTCTGGTGGGTTATTTGGTGTAGATATTTTAGGAGTGGCTAAGTCTAATATAGCTTCTGTTGTTATTGAAACGGAGAGTTATAGGGATTTAGGAATGAGTGAGAATTTAGTAGTTATTGAAGATATTGGGGAATATGCTTATTGTTTAGATATTAGTAATATGGAAAATAGTGAGTGCCCAGTAATAGCTTGGAATAGACCAGGTGGACTTGATGACTACAATACAGCAAAGAATTTTTATGAGTTTTTATCACAAAGATTATTGGATGCAAAAGAAGCATGGGAAGAAGAGTTTTAATATAGATAAATGACCTTTTTAAAGCTGAATAAGGTCATTTTTATTAAATAGAACTAAAAAAGGAGTTATTGAATGGATGTAAAATATATCCCTTCGGACTGGGAAAAGATGAAGGATGGGATCGGAGATTTAATTGGTCTTGGGCGCTGGGGCAAAGGAATGATCGATAATCTGAAAGATCTAAGCGATAATTTAGAGGATGCCGAGTCTGACATCGCGAACTATGATAGTGATGGGGTCATAACATTTCATCACACAAGTCAAAAAAGCAAATACCAAGGACTTTATGAAGATTTCGAAATATTACATAGTTTCATAGGCAAGGTCGGGGACATTGTCGACCGCACCATTGATCAGCCATTCTATGAAGATATGGATGCTTTTGTCGAAGCGATGCGGGATTTAACGATTTCAAACTATACGACAACAAATCGGGTTGGAGCAATGGAGACTCAGTTTGTTTATACAGAATACGGTCCAGCACAATCTTTGGTAGTACCTAAAACGGAAGTAAGCCTTGATGATTTGTTGACTGGCGATAATTTCTATGCAACGCAAATGAAGCTAGAATTTGATGCCTGGAAAGAGCTTAATCCAGACCAAGACTTATCTCAAGTAGAATATCAGCAGGCAGCTCTAAATACACATGCCTTCCAGTATGAGTCGATTCGGAATCAACAAGAAAACAAGGAGTTTTGGGTGCAAATTGGAGCGCTAGTTGTCATTGTGGGGGCCACACTCATCTGTCCGCCGGCAGGCTTGGCCTTAGGGGCAGCCTATGGTGCAATGGAATTGAGTTCAGCTGTTTCCGGAAAGGATTGGGTATCAGGCCGGGAGCTTGGGACGGGCGAACGGTGGTTCCGCGGCTTATTGGCTCCATTGGATATTGTTCCTGGCGTTAGCGGCCTGACCAAATTCTCTAGTACCGTCCGGCTCGCCCATCTTGGTGAGAATATCGGAGGAATAGGGCTGCGGCCAGGCGTTAAGGCGAGTTTCTCTGAAGGAATGAACCATATCGATAACATGGTCAAAACTGCTGGACAGCAATCGGTCTCAAGGTTGAAAAATTCCTCATCGGTAATAATAGATAAAACCAATGTAATGAAAAATAAACTTGCCAAAGATACACTGGAAGCAGGAAGATTAGTCGACTCTGCTATAACACAAGCGAAAAACATCGGCACATCTCGAAAAATGGGATTGGCGATAGAGGAATTGGGTGAAACCGGGAAGGTCCACATCCCTGTTGAGAATACCCATGCGGTGGAGAATAAGTTGAAAGATGTGCTGAGTCGTATTGATGGGGTTAACTTTAGAAGTGGAAGCCCTAAGGTCGCGGATCATGCTGAGGAAAAAATCTCAGAAAATATCTTAAAGGTTTTACAGGAAAATAATATAAGTATAGAAGAATTCCAACGGATTAAACTTACCCCAGTATCAGAATTAACAGACCGCGAAATGAATTTAATCTTTTACCTTCGGGAGTCTGTAGAAAAACCAACAGAAGACACCCTAATGAGTAAGGTAATTCCAGTTGACTCCGTTGATGGCTATCTAAAGAAGGAAAATCCATATACAACAGTTGCTGGATATGTAGCAAAGTATGAAGATGTCGCCAATGCAACAGGTAATTATAAGGAAACGCTGGAGACGCTGCGGTTAGATTATACCTACGAAAAAAATGGAGTTGTTATTAGGACATATCCAGATGATGGTGATTCATATGCGGTGATTCGGTTTAAATACAATGATGTATCGGATAATTTGATAGATATTCCATATGGAACAGAATTCTATGGACCAAATAAGGATGCATATCCTTGTACACATAATGGCTTTTTGGGAGGAAGAAATGGCACCATCGTTCCTGAATGGCAAGTGAAGGATTATGCTCGGGCTAACATCCAAGAAGGTGCTAAGATGTTTAGAGTAGTAGATGGTAGAGAAGAGTTAATTGCGGTATTTGATGGTAAACGGTTTATACCAATAGAAGAATAATAAAAAAATAAAGTACTAGGGTGATATCATGGATAGGGAAGTAGCTGTCTTTAAAGGAAAAAAATATGAAGCCATAAAAAGTGCTAATGAAATATTTTTGACTAAAAATCGACCTGCAGAAGGGTTTCAAGTATCCCCTTATAATAAAAAATTATTTAAGATGAAAGTCCAAATGGATGACTTAACAGAGTTATATCGTGAATATTTTATGGCCAGATTTAAAAATCATGAATTTTTTGTTCAGGGTATTTATAGGGACAGTATGGAGATTGAAATCGTGACTGTCGATTCAAATATCGGAAGGGAATGCCGTTTAAATGCGCTAGACCGGGACTTGTTTACGAAAAAGCTGAACCCAAATGATGATTATCAACTTATTTATGTGAAAGAAGATTACTTAAGGAAAGCAACTTCAAGAAAAGATGTGACATTAGAGGAGTCTTACGTATTAGATAGTGAGAAGTTTGAATAAGGGTGGAGAATTGGATGACAATACAGGAAAAAATTGCTCTATCAAATAATTATAATGCAGTGTCAGAACAATATCATTCCTTATATGAAGAAATTATGACAGATATCGTAAAATCAAAAGATTTATATACGATTGTAAGAAAAGAATCATCTTTCGAAAGTATTAAAGATGGTACCGCGCCTATTTTTTGTGGTCTTAGTTATCAAGATATTCCTACCATTTGGTTATTCACTGAAGAATCAATTGCAAAAGAATATATCAATTATTACAACTTGAAAAAGGATGATTTTGCTTTATATAAGAAGGTAACAATTGAAGAATTAACCGTATTTGCGTTTAATGCCATGTTTTCCGGTATAAGTGGATTAATTGTAGACGAGGGGAAAAGTACTCTTGTAACTACTATATATGATTTGGTAAATACTTCACTCATCTCGGTGGGCAAACATCCTGTATTAGAAAAACAGGAATATAAAATTATGAATCTGTTTAATCAAATGAAATATGGCAATAAAAAGTTATGGATCATTCCAGCAAAAGAAACAACAGGAGAGGAACTAATGTTTAATGATTTTTCTCCTCTTCAAATCGAGGGTGCTATTAAAGTGTATGAAAATCAGGAGGACTGTGAAGAAGAATCTTTACGATATGGATTTAAAAGTAAATTTGCTGCCTCTGTGGGAATTAATAGTTTATATCAAGTATTGAAGAATTCTATAAACATGAAAATAGATGAAATCATATTCGATTGTAACGGTAAAGAAGTAAAAATGAGTTTTGTAAAGGTATTAAATATATTGGAACGAATGAATGATTAAAATCAACAGGGTATAAAGTCTAAAATTTCCAGAATAAATACATTTTAATTCTCTCTTAATCTGGGTATAACACTATGGATATATTAATTGGTTAATTACTTGCAATCATGATTTTAGGGAGGGTAAAACAATGCAATGGAAAGGAAGACGGGAGAGCTCTAACGTTGAAGACCGAAGAGGCATGGGGGGCAAAACCGTGATTGGGGGCGGGATAGGCGGTATCATTATCGTTCTCCTTCTTACGCTGTTCGGCGGAGGCAACCCTGGAGACATACTAAACAACATGACATCGACTCCTAATTCGGATACAAGCACACCTTACAAAGAAACTGCTCAAGAGAAGGAACTGGCGGACTTTGTATCGGTAGTCCTTGCTGATACAGAGGATGTTTGGTCAAGTGAATTCAAGAAAAGAGGACTGACCTACGAAAATCCTAAGCTTGTCTTATACACAAGCAGCGTTCAATCGGCGTGTGGATCGGCCAGTTCGGCGGTAGGTCCGTTTTATTGTCCAGGTGACCACAAGCTGTACATTGACTTAAGTTTTTATGAGGAATTGAAACAAAAATTCCAGGCACCCGGCGACTTTGCGATGGCGTATGTCATCGCTCATGAGGTAGGCCACCATGTCCAGACCCTTTTGCACAGTGGCGAACGCGTTTCTCGGGCAGAGCAGAAAACCAATGAGTACTCCATCCGATTTGAATTGCAGGCTGACTATTTGGCAGGTGTTTGGGCTCACTATGCTCAAGGGAAGGGATACCTTGAACAAGGTGATCTAGAGGAGGCCCTCAAAGCTGCAAATGCGGTTGGGGATGATAATATCCAGAAAAAAGCACAGGGTTATGTTGTTCCAGAAAGCTTTACACATGGAACCTCCGCGCAGCGCATGCGCTGGTTTAATAGAGGGTTCGAGAACGGCACCATAGAGGGCGGAGATACTTTTAACGCGCCGAACCTTTAAAAGCCGTGCGTAACCCGATACTAAAGAACTGAGGATGAATCAAAGAAGGCGAAAGCTTTCCATTGATTCATCCTTTTTTTAATTTAATACTGTTCTACGGTCCATGAGGGAGCTTAATAAAGCTTAGTACTAAAAAACTACATCTATGAAAAATAGACGGTTTTCAATTATTTGTAGAAAAAACTCGAAAATGCGACGTAAAATGATGAAAATCATCGAATTTTACTAAAGAGAGAATATTTTTACAGGGACCATGTACCCCGATCGAAATACATACATAACAAGACAGGTCACATCAACGTAAATACTTTAAAAAGAGAATGGGAGAAATCGTTATTTATGTCTACAGAAATATTTGTACCTGAATTAACACCAAGTCGGAAAGAAACGTACGGAAAAAGCAAGTCAACAAAAAGTGTACCTGTTTTCACGTCAAGAATGGAAAAACGTGAATTTTATAAAGGTGTCAATCTTTTTGATATTCGTAATGTATTAGATATAAAGGGATTCCTAAAAGATATCCATGACAATTTGAATACATATACGGCCAAGGTTAACGAGTGGATTCAAAAACATCCTGTAAAAAAGCTTGTGGTGACGGGCATTTTTACCGTCGTTCTTGGCTTTTTAGCAAGCAATGCAAATGCAGCGTTCATTGAAGAATACACGTATCAAGTGAAAAGTGGCGAAAAGATTGAACAGATTGCGGCAAAGCATGGGGTCACCGCTCAGGAAATCCTTGATGCCAATGGTCTATCATCTATTGCTGGTAAAAAAATTCTTTTACCAAAAGTACAAGACAGAATGGTTACAGCGACAACATTAAATGTCCGGTCTCAACCGAACACGTCAAGCAGTATTATTGGAACAGTTAAAAAAGGAGAGATTGTTAAGGTTTCATTCGTAGAAAACGGATGGGCTGGTATCCTGATCAAAGGGCGGGTTTGTTTCGTGAGCACTGCTTACCTTGCACAAGCTCAACCTGCTTCAGCCACAACAAGTCAAGCAAAAACAATGGTGATAAAGGCAACATCGCTAAATGTGAGAGAAAAAGCTTCAACAAACAGTGCTGTACTAGGTTCATTAAAATCAAATGAGCGTGTGTCAGTGCTGGCAGTGGTTAATGGCTGGGCGCAGATTAATTTCAAAGGCAAAGCCGCGTTTGTTAGTGCAGCCTATTTAACGGTCAATGCTAGTGCAAATGCTAGTGCTAGTGTACCACCAACTACAAGTTCTTCCACTTATGTGATTAAAAAAGGTGATACGTTTACAAAAATCAGTAAAGCATTAGGAATCTCTGTATCATCGATTCAAAAACTAAATCCGGCTGTAGACCCAGCAAAGTTGAAAATAGGTCAAAAGATCAATATCCCTGCTACAACGGCCTCATCTGCTAATCTTATCAAAGTAGAAGCTCATATAGCAGGTGTAGAGCCTGAGGGCACCTTCCGTTTTATCACATCGGATGGCAGTACATATGCCGCAAAAGCATCAGGTAACATAATCAATGAATTATTTAATCATCAAGGAAAAAAAGTAACCCTAACACTTGAAGGAAAAAGGGGTCAAAAATTGACGTTAACAGCTCTTCAATAAATCACAGCAATAAAATGACAAGCCTCCATATGAGGCTTTTTTTTATTGAAACCTGTCTACTATTTACGCACGTTTTGAAGATTGTGTGACTTATTAACAGGATTTTTCCAGTTAAAAGAGAATACATAGATAGAATGTCATAAATCGGTTTCATACCAACCGTCCAAGGAGGAATCACCTTGTCCCACGAACACATGAATCCCACGATTGAAAAGATAATAGCTAACATTGAAAAAGTAATGATAGGAAAACGGAATGTGGCTGAATTGAGTCTTGTTGCCCTGCTTGCTGGGGGACATGTGCTATTGGAGGACGTACCTGGTGTCGGGAAAACAATGATGGTCCGTGCCCTAGCAAAGTCCGTGAATGCAAACTTTCGGAGAATCCAGTTTACCCCGGATCTATTGCCATCCGATGTAACGGGTGTCTCCATCTATAATCCAAAAGAAATGGAATTTCAATTTCGGCCAGGACCACTGATGGGCAACATCATTCTCGCCGATGAAATCAACCGGACCTCCCCGAAGACTCAGTCTGCGCTGCTAGAGGGAATGGAAGAGGCGAGTGTCACAATTGATGGTGTGACCCATAAACTCCAAAAACCATTCTTTGTTATGGCTACACAGAACCCGATTGAGTATGAAGGGACGTACCCGCTTCCGGAAGCCCAGCTGGATCGATTTTTGTTAAAAATGAAAATGGGGTATCCGGATGTACTGGAGGAAATGGAAGTACTCAGCCGGGCCCAAAAGGTGCAGCCGATTGAAGAGCTTACTCCAGTCGTGGATCTCGAAGGACTTCTGGACCTGCAAACCGAAATGAAAGATGTTTATGTGGACGATACAATTAAACGTTATATTGTTGATATCGTTAACCGTACCAGAGGACATGGCAGTGTCTATCTTGGGGCAAGCCCGCGGGGTTCGATTGCTCTTATGAAAGCCGCCCAAGCCTATGCGTTTATGTATGGCCGCGATTATGTGCTCCCAGATGATATTCAATATTTAGCTTCATACGTGTTATCGCATCGGATTATTTTGAAATCCGAGGCCAAATTTGAAGGGATTTCCGCTGAGGAAATTATTCATCAAGTGGTTGCAAGAGTCCCTGTACCGGTTAAAAGGCTTGTGAGGTAATGATGAAAAAATTATTGATTCCATTCCGAAAAGCATGGAAGTTTATCACCTTACTCGGTTTGATTCTATTAACGTTTTCGTATGCCATGTTCCAAGGGGGATTTGTCAGCTGGTTTTTATTCTATAGCTTTCTGCCCTTTGCCATTTACTGCATAGCGCTCTCTTTCTATTCGTTAAATGAGCTCGAAGTAACAAGGGAACTGCTGAAGTCAGATTATAATGCCGGGGAGCCCTTGCAAGTAACGGTACATATAAAAAGGTCAAAAGCGTTCCCGTTATTTTATTTACTTGTGGAAGATGATTTAGCAGAACCATTGAAATTTGTCCCGCAGCTAAAAAAAGCAAGGGCACTGATCCTGCCTGGACTGAAAAAACAATTTTCCTATGACTATATCATTGATGAACTGCCGCGGGGCGAACATTTTTTTGAGTCCGTTACATTACGAATTGGTGACCCGCTTGGTTTAGTTGAAAAAGAAAAGATCTTTGAAGTTAAAGGGAAGATTATGGTTTACCCAGCTTATTCAGAGCTTGTATACCAACCATTTGAAAATCAATATGACCAAGGACTTACGGCTTCAAGGGAACGTGTCCAGCGTGATACTTCAATGGCCGTTGGGGTAAGGGATTATCAGCCGGGAGATCGTTTTTCTTGGATCAACTGGAAGGCCTCTGCGAAGCGGAACGAAATTATGACGAAGGAATTTGAGCAGCGCCAATCCCATGATGTGTTTGTTGTCATGGACTGTGTGCCGGATGGGCGGTTTGAATCCGTCGTTTCCTTTACCGCCTCGTTAGTAAGGGCCATTTTAAAAAAAGGAGCTCAAACCGGTTTATTAACCATAAGTAAAGAAAGAGTATCGTTCCCGATTAGCGGCGGGGAACAGCAGCTAAGACAGCTTTTTTATCATCTAGCTAAAATTGAGGCGAAAAGTTTAAAACCCTTTGAAAAGGTCCTAGAGACAGAGGGACTTTTTATTCAACAAACTGTTTCATTTTTACTTGTTACTGCCCAATTATCGAAACCCGTGGTTGAAAAAGCAAGCTTTTTGGGGCAAAGAAAAGGAACGATCACCCTGTTTGTCATTAAGGGTCAAAAGGAAGCGCCAACAGAAAATGAACGCTCGCTAATAGCGATTGCCAATGCCCGGGGAGTACGGATCGTCATGGTTCATGAGGGCGATCATAAAGCTGCCTTTTCGGAGGTGAGTTTACGGTAATGGAACGAAATATTCCGTCGCTGCTTTTATATACGCTCAGCTTAGTTCTTTTGTGGGAATGGCTAAGACCGGTGGAACAGTTAACCGATACGAGTAATCTCGGAACGTTTAGTGTCTTTCTGTTTATGGCCGTTGCTGTTTCCTTTTTACGTGTAAAAGGGCTTTGGTCATTTATCATTAAACTGCTTTTTATCTTATTTTTCATCCATCGTTTTTATTATGAGGAAGGGCTCTTTCACCTTACCTGGTTGAAAGCATTCATCACAGATATCGGCGATAATTTGGGGCTGCTTTTGGGCAGGCAGTGGAATGATTTTTCCAATGAATTCCGGACGCTGTTATTTTTCATCCTGCTTTGGTTAATGGTGTATTTAATCGAGTATTGGCTCTTAAAACGGCAGCGGATTTTTACCTTTTTCTTTATGACAATCATTTATATTACGGTACTAGATACCTTTACACCCTATAGTGCAACAGCAGCAATTGTACGAACTGTTGCAGCGGGCTTTGCTGTTATGGGAATGCTGACATTTTACCGAATCATCCAGAAGGAACAGGTTGAATATGATGTTTCTTTCCTTCGAAAATGGATGATGCCGCTGGCGGGAATGATTGTCCTTAGTGTATTAGTGGGATTTGCTGCTCCTAAGGCAGCCCCTATTTGGCCGGATCCGATCCCCTATTTAACGGCCAATAACGACAATGCTGGTTCCAAAGAGACGGGAGCTGGTCCACACCGTATTGGTTATGGGACAAATGATGAAGCATTAGGCGGTCCGTTTCTTGGCGATGACCGACCCGTCTTTGCCTACGAAGGAAATGGGAAGAATTATTGGAAGATGGAAACCAAGGATATGTATACCGGTAAGGGCTGGTTAGCTTCAGGGGGTGGAACCGTTGAATTTAAGCAGGACGATCTTGTTCCAATCACTACTTTTCCAGACGCAGTCGCGGTCATAAAGGAATCTGCCCGTGTCATCATTCATGGGAGTTATAACTACAACTATCTCATGTATCCTGCCGGTATCAATAAGGTCTTGGAAATTCAGCCTGCTGACCAGGCGGGTAACCGTTTCATGGTTGACACCAATATCGAGAGAATTAGTTTTTACAATAGCAGCCAAGATCCAGTCGTGCCCAAATTTTTTTCAGTTGACTTTGAAATTCCTAAATACAATGCAACGGATTTAGTAAAAACAACTGAATTCCCGGCAGACATGAACCCCGTATTTAATGAAAGATATACAAGCCTGCCGGAGAATTTGCCGCCCCGAGTTAAAAAACTGGCAGAAGAAATAACAGCCGGGAAAAGCAATTGGTTTGATAAGGCCAAGGCCATTGAAGCGTATTTTGGAAACGCCGATTATAGGTATGATCAAAAAAATGTCGCGGTGCCTGGAGCGAATGACGATTATGTCGACCAATTTTTATTTGAAACCAAACGGGGCTATTGTGATAATTTTTCAACCTCGATGGCTGTTTTACTAAGGACGATTGGCATTCCTACTCGTTGGGTAAAAGGATATACGGGCGGCAATTTTCAATCATATAGTTCTGAGGATGCTTCGAAGCAGTTTTACGAAGTAACCAACAATAATGCTCACTCCTGGGTAGAAGTCTTTTTGCCTAATCAAGGCTGGGTACCGTTTGAACCGACGAAAGGTTTTTCTAATGAGATCCAGATTAATTACGATGTAAAAGGGAATTCATCATCCACTAATCAGCAAACCACTCCACCGCCTGTGGAAAAACCGCAGCAGAAAAAGAAGGAGGATGTCAGTCCATCGACTGATGCTAAAAATTCCTTTGATTTGAACAACATCTGGAATCGTGTGAAAAGCCATTGGAAGCAGTCGGTTCTCCTTATTGTCCTTTTGGCGGGGATTGCAGCCATTCTTTACCGGTATCGTGGAAAATGGATACCTTATGGGGTCTTGCTGCTATACAGATTCAAGAAAAAGGATGAAAATATTGGCACTGCATATTTAATTTTATTAAAGCAGTTAGAACGGTACGGATTAAAACGAAAAGATCATCAGACTCTTCGTAACTATGCGGGTTATATTGATACGTTCTTTTCCACCCGGGAGATGACACGGTTAACCGTTTTATATGAACAATATTTGTACCATCAAAGCCTTCCAACCGGAATATGGGAAGAGTCACATGAATTGTGGGAAAATTTAATCAAAAAGACAATCGCTTGACCGGAAAAACAACCTATTGATACAATATGAACAAATTAATGTTTAGTGCAAACAACCTGCGGGTGCTTGTGCTTTTCTCAATAGGTACGTTTCCTTCATATATCCTCGAAAATAAGGTTCGAGAGTCTCTACCGGGTCACCTTAAATGGCCTGACTATGAAGGCAGAATTTTTTCTATAAGATATATTTGCGAGATAACTAGAATTCTGCCTTCCTGATATTTTAAAGGGAGAATTCTAGTTTTTTTTATTTTTTTTACTTTTGGTAAATGCTAGTAATAACTTTAGAAAATTGAGGTGGCTGCTTTGACAGAAAATCAAGATATGGTGATTGTTTTAGATTTTGGAAGCCAATATAATCAACTGATTACCAGACGGATTCGTGAGTTCGGCGTTTACAGTGAACTGCATCCGCATACCATAACCGCAGAAGAAATTCGCAAATTGAATCCAAAGGGAATTATTTTTTCTGGGGGTCCAAACAGTGTTTATGATGAAAACTCCTTCCGTTGTGATGAGGCCATTTTCGATATGGGTCTGCCGATTTTAGGGATTTGTTACGGAATGCAGCTGATGACTGTTCATTTTAATGGGAAGGTTGAAAAGGCAAAAGAGCGTGAGTATGGAAAGGCAACCATGACCATTGAACATCCATCCGCTTTATTTACCGGGCTGCCTAATGAGCAAACCGTTTGGATGAGTCATGGCGACCTAGTGGTTGAGGCGCCAGCAGGGTTTACCGTCGATGGTACGAATCCGCATTGTCCAATTGCAGCAATGAGCAACGAAGAAAGCAAGCTTTACGCAGTGCAGTTCCACCCAGAGGTACGTCATTCTGTTTATGGAAATGAGCTCCTGAAGAATTTTGTGTTTAACGTTTGTAACTGCAGTGGCGACTGGTCGATGGGAAACTTTATTGAAGTTGAAATGGCAAAGATTCGTGCGCTGGTCGGTGATAAAAAAGTCCTTTGTGCCCTAAGCGGCGGGGTGGACTCTTCCGTAGTAGCAGTTCTAATCCATAAAGCAATCGGTGACCAGTTAACATGTATTTTTGTTGATCATGGTTTGCTTCGTAAAAATGAGGCGGAAAGCGTAATGAAGACTTTTGCAGAGGGCTTTCATATGAATGTCATCAAGATCGATGCAAAAGACCGCTTCTTATCAAAGTTAGAGGGCGTTTCCGATCCAGAGAAAAAGCGGAAAATTATCGGTAATGAATTTATTTATGTGTTTGATGATGAAGCAACAAAACTTGAAGGCATTGAGTTTTTGGCCCAAGGAACGCTATATACGGACATTATTGAGAGCGGTACAGCGACCGCACAAACGATTAAATCTCACCACAATGTCGGCGGGCTTCCGGAAGACATGCAATTTAAACTGATTGAGCCATTAAACACGTTATTTAAGGATGAAGTTCGGGCACTTGGCACTGAGCTAGGTATCCCTGATGATATTGTTTGGAGGCAGCCATTCCCTGGTCCCGGGCTTGGCATCCGCGTTTTAGGAGCTATTTCTGAAGACAAACTTGAAATTGTCCGTGAATCCGACTGGATTTTACGCGAGGAAATTAAAAAGGCCGGGCTTGACCGTGAAATCTGGCAATACTTTACCGTTCTGCCGGACATTCGCAGTGTCGGTGTGATGGGAGATGCACGGACCTATGATTATACGATTGGGATCCGCGCGGTTACTTCCATTGATGGTATGACTTCTGACTGGGCACGAATTCCATGGGATGTCCTCGAGGTCATCTCGACGCGAATTGTTAACGAAGTGGCCCATGTAAATCGGGTTGTCTATGATATTACCAGCAAGCCGCCAGCTACGATTGAGTGGGAGTAGGAATAGCAGAATTGTCTGAGGGCGATAGAGCTAAATAGTTATTCGAGTTCAAACTTATCAAAGTACGAACGATGTTGTAATTTTTTATAACATCGTTCGTATTTTTTATTTACAAGCTCAACATTTCCTGTTATTATAAAAAAGGACTTAAAAGTGAATAAAAAATTGCATCGTATAATGTTGGGAATATGGCCCAAAAGTTTCTACCGAGCTACCGTAAATGGCTTGACTACGAGGCAGTGTTTTTACAAGAGGCAGCTCTATTCCTCTATTAATACACAGCCTACGTCACGCTCCGGTAGAAGAATACTGGAGCTTTTTTTGCGTAACACAAGAAAAAAATGGGGGCAGACACATGAAGAAATATTTTGAATTTGAAAAATACGGAACGAATTATCGCCGTGAAATTATAGGCGGGGTTACGACTTTCTTGGCCATGGCCTATATTCTAGTCGTCAATCCGTTAACCTTATCACTTACTTCAGTGAAGGACTTTCCAGATGCTTTAAGAATGGATTATGGTGCTGTTTTTGTGGCAACTGCTCTTGCATCGGCCTTAGGTTCGATTATCATGGGGCTGATTGGGAAGTATCCACTTGCATTAGCACCGGGCATGGGTTTAAACGCCTTCTTTGCTTATTCCGTTGTTTTAGGTAGTGGTATTCCTTGGCAGCATGCGCTAGGTGCTGTGCTTATATCCGCAATTGTTTTCTTTTTATTAACATTGACAGGTCTTCGTGAAAAACTCATCAATGCGATTCCTATTGATTTAAAGCATGCCATTGGTGCAGGAATTGGTTTATTTGTTACTTTTGTTGGTTTACAAAGTTCACAACTCATTGTCAACAATGATGCAACACTTGTTGGATTAGGGGATTTAACAGCTCCTGGCCCATTACTAACCATTTTTGGGATTGTAATATCTGTCATCATGATGACAAGAGGAATTAAAGGTGCTGTTTTTTATGGCATGATCATTACGGCCATTGTTGGAATGATTTTTGGAGAAATTAAAGTACCACATCAAATCGTTGGCCAAGTTCCAAGTTTATCACCTACATTTGGGGCAGCATTTTCATCTTTTGGGGATAGTTCGTTTTACACGACTGCTATGCTTGGTGTTATCTTAACGTTCTTGTTTGTTGATTTCTTTGACAATGCTGGTACACTTGTCGCAGTTGCAAATCAAGCTGGTCTTATGAGGGACAATAAACTTCCTCGTGCAGGCAGAGCATTAATTTCCGATTCAATTGCTTCTGGTGTTGGTGCGATTCTTGGTACATCGACAACTACTTCGTTCGTTGAATCAAGCGCTGGGGTTGCTTCGGGGGCAAGAACTGGTTTTGCTTCTCTAGTAACAGCTGTTTTATTCTTATTATCACTCTTTTTCTTCCCGTTATTATCGGTGATTACATCTGCTGTTACGGCACCTGCTTTGATTATCGTAGGGGTATTGATGGTTTCTTCATTAGGGAAAATTAATTGGAAACAGTTTGAAATAGCTGTTCCGGCCTTTTTAACAATGATTACTATGCCATTAACATACAGTATTGCAACCGGTATTGCCGTAGGGTTTATCTTTTATCCAATTACGATGGCGGTTAAAGGCCGCACAAAAGAAATTCACCCAGTCATGTACTTCTTCTTTATCATCTTTGTTCTATACTTTATTTTCTTAAAATAATTCCTGAGGGGACTGCGAAACTGGCAGTTCCCTTTTTTATGTTTTTATGAGTGTTTAAATGATTACTACTATGGAATTATTTAAATGGTAAAAATTAGTATAATCATCTTACAATTTCAATAGTATCCTTGTATGATATAGGTGCGAGGAAATGATTGGAAAAGGGAGTGGTTACCAATGAACATGCTAACCGTTCAGAATTTGCGAAAGTCCTTTGGGGATTTTGAGGCTGTGAAGGGTGTTTCTTTTACAGTAGAGAAAGGAGAGTCATACGGGTTGCTGGGGCCAAACGGTGCAGGTAAGTCAACAACCATTAATATGGTTACAGGCTTGTTTCCAGCGACTTCTGGTGAAATACATATTAAAGAGATTGATGTGAACAAGAATCCAAAGCAGGCACAGAAATGGATTGGGGTTGTACCGCAGGAGATTGCTCTTTATCAGACGATGTCAGCACGGGAAAATTTGAAATTTTGGGGTAGAATGTACGATTTATCAGGGAAGGCACTCGAGAAAAGTGTGGATCAGGTGCTCGAAATTATTGGGTTGACCGAGCGGGCAAAGGATAAAATCGAGACCTTCTCTGGCGGGATGAAGCGGCGTGTAAATATTGGGGCCGCGATTTTGCATCAACCGGAATTATTAATTATGGATGAACCAACAGTCGGTATTGACCCACAATCCAGAAATCATATTTTAGAGACAGTCAAACGATTAAATAACGAAGGGATGACAATTATCTACACCAGTCATTATATGGAGGAAGTGGAATACCTCTGTGAACGGATTGGGATTGTCGACCATGGCCAATTAATTGCGTCCGGTACATTACGGGAGCTTAGAGAAACGATTGGTGATCATTCGCGAATCATCCTAACCATTGATAAAGACACCGCCCATATGGAAAAAATATCCGAAACATTAGCCGCGCATTTTGCAGAGGAGGATATCCAAATTCAAGATCATCAAGTCATGGTTTTTCATAAAGAGCCACAACTAGTATTAAGTGATTTTATTCAGTCAGTGACAAAGGTCGGCACAAAGATTACATCGGTGGATATTGTCGAACCAAACCTCGAAAGTGTCTTTTTACATCTGACCGGACGAAGCTTAAGGGATTAGGGGGCGAAGATAATGAAATTTTGGTTCCTAGCGCGGAAGGATTTACTTCTTGTTGCACGTGATAAAAAAGCCTTTCTAACCTTGATTTTGATGCCGCTTCTGTTAATTGCCATTTTAGGATCAGCCTTTGGGAATATGATGAAAGAAGACGAAGAAATTTCAATAAAAAAGTTTACCCTTGGTGTCGTTAATTTGGATCAAGGTCAGCTAAGTAAAGTATTAACAGACGAAGTCCTCTCTAAAAACCTATCCACCCAGTTCAAAGTGAAATATTACCAAGAAGACGAATTATATAAACAGATAGAAAACCATAAACTGTCTGTTGGCATTATCATCCAAAATGACTTCACCCAATCATTAATAAGCGGTGCGGGAACAAAAGTGAAGCTGCTAACGGTGCCTGACACCGTTATTAAGGCAACCATTGTGCAAACTGTGATTGAACAGTTTTCTCAGTCGATTCCGATTGAGGCGGCGGCTTCGCAGTTGGCTCAGCCTGTCCAAGCGGGAGGTCAAAGCACGGTTGTTCAAGATGGGTATGGAAGCAAACCGCTTCTTAAAGAAACCACTGTCGATGCTGAAACAAAGATGGTTAGTTCCTTTCAATACTATGCCGCAGCAATGGGTGTCATGTTTTTACTTATGACAGTCGTTCAAGGTGTCTCCACTATGATCCTCGAGAAAGAACAAGAAGTGTTTAAACGATTGCTCCTGACGAATTTAACTTATTCGAATTATCTTCTCGGAAAATTGCTGGGATTAATTGTAATTTGTTTAATTCAAGCTGGGATTATCATTGCTGGCACCAATCTTCTCTTCGGGGTTGACTGGGGTGCTTCGATTCCAGGGATTATTTTTCTGACATTTGCCTTTGTCGTAAATGCCAGTGGCCTTGGTGTATTAGCGGGTTCCTTTATCAAAACTGAAAAAGCTTTTAATGTGGCGGGGATGTTTGGTACACAAATAATGGCGGCAGTCGGAGGCAGTATGGCGCCCTTGTATATTTTTCCTGATTGGGTCATTTTCGCCACGAAATTATTGCCAAATGGATTGGCCCTGCAAACCTATTTGGAGTTGATGTCCGGAGCAGGACTACTGGAAATTATGCCTGCCATCGCCGGATCCATAGGGTTAGGCATATTCTTTTTTGCTATCGGCTTATTTCGCCTTACCATGGAGAGGAGGGGGCAATATGCGTAAAATCTTGACCATCCTTTTGCTTCGCTTGAAGGAGTTTTTTAAATCACCTGGTGCATGGGTGCTTATGTTTGTGATGCCGGCTTTATTTAGTTGGATCTTCGGCGGTATTGCCGTGAATTCCGAACAAACCAAACCTTTAGTTAATGTTGTTCTTAGTGATTCTAAGGAAAGCATAGAGATTTTAAAACTGTTAAAGAAGGATGACCATTTTGACTGGAAAAAGGCCACCCAAACAATTGCTAAACAAAATGTCGCTGCCCAGGATGCAGTAGCCGCTGTTGTGATACCTAATAATATTCAGCAAAGAATTCAAGAGCAGAAGCCTTTGTTTGATGTAATCGTCCAAAGAAAAACAGAAGATTATTTAGTTCTTTCTGCCCAATTAGAGGGAACGGCCGGACTTGTGCTGCATGCCCATCAATCCACTGCTAAGCTTGAAGGAGACGCGCTGCCGAAGGTGCTGGAGTCCATTGTCATGAACAAAGGGGTGACAGTTGAAAAGCAAACCATTCAAAAGGAAAAAAACAACCAAGTAGAAATCAATTTAATGTTTGTCGGTTTTGCCATTATGTTTATGATGTTTGGTCTGTCTGGCACAGCTTCTGCCATCCTTGATGAACGAATCGGGGGGACATGGGGTAGGCTGATCATTTCTCCAGCCAGTAAACTGCAGATCATTTTAGGCTATTTGTTGTCGTATTTTTTTATGGGGTGGATTCAACTGGCAGTTCTGATGACGACGATGAAGATCCTCTTTGCTACAGACTGGGGGAATCTCTTCTATATCATACCATTTGCATCGCTAGTGATCTTATGTGTGGTCGGCTTTGGTCTCATGATTGCCGGGCTCGTTAAAACGAAACAGCAGGCCACCGCAATTAGTGCTGTTTTAATCGTAAGCACCTGTATGCTTGGGGGTGTCTATTGGCCAATCGATGTGGTCCCTGATCTCATGCAGAAAATTGCTTTGGCAGTCCCGCAAACATGGGCAATGTCTGGCTTTAAAGAAATTATTAGCGGCAGCCTGCATAGTGGAACAATCATGCAGGATTCTGCAGTGTTGTTAGGATTTACGATCCTGTTCTTTTTTGTGGGATTAAAAGGGATGAAATTCGAATAATTTTCTAAGGGTTTTCACATAGAATTGTCGAACATTGTCGTTGACTTCCTGTTTCACCTCTTATAACATGAAAATATTAGGTGTTGTAGGAAGAAACGGGGGTGGAGGGTTTGGCAAACTTAAAAATAGATAAAGTATTAAATAACAATGTCTTAATCGCTGAACACCCTTCCTATAAAGAAGTAGTCTTAATTGGTAAAGGTATTGGCTTCAATCGGAAACGAGGGGACATTATCGATACCGATGCGGTTGAAAAGCTTTTTGTTTTAAATGATGAGAAAGAACAAGAGAACTACATCAAGCTGCTGCCATTTATTGATAATGATTTTTTAGAAGTTATTATTTCAGCTATTGATTTAATAAAACAACGTATTCCTTCTGGATTAAATGAACATATTCATGTTGCGTTGACCGACCACTTAATGTTTGCCCTTACCAGAGTGTCGCAAGGCATGGAAATAAGGAATCCATTTTTAGTAGAAACAAAGACGCTGTATCGCCATGAGTATGAAGTAGCGACAGAAGTTATTCAGTACATTGCGAAAATGACCGGGATCAGTCTTCCAGTTGGGGAGATTGGCTTTATTGCCTTGCACATTCATAGTGCCATTACGAATAAAGATTTATCTGACGTAAATCAACATTCACAGCTTGTCAGCCATTTAGTTAAAATGGTTGAAGAGCAGTTTGAAATCGAAATTGATAAAGAAAGTATCGATTATATGAGGCTTGTGCGCCATCTTCGCTTTGCAATCGAACGTGTGTTGAAAGGTGAAATGGTAGCGGAACCAAAAAAAATTGCTTCCCTCTTGAAAGATGAATATCCAGTATGCTATAATCTCTCATGGAAGCTCATTAAAGTGATGCAGCAAACATTGAAAAAGAAGGTTTTTGATGCAGAAGCCGTTTATTTAACGATGCATCTACAAAGACTTCAAAACAAATTTAAATAGTTACTATTTTTTTATGTGTTACTGATTCGATCAGGCATGAGTAAAAAAGGATTAATTGAAAGGAAGTTATTAGGGTATTCTATACCCATAGCTTCATTCGATTGAACTTTTACTCATGCTTTTTTGTTGTTTTTTTATCAATATGTAAACGCTTTATGAGCTAAAACGAAATTAGGAGGAAATGATAATGTTTAAAAAAGCATTTGGCGTCTTGCAAAAAGTCGGTAAAGCACTTATGCTTCCGGTTGCCCTCTTACCAGCCGCTGGTATTTTACTTGCAATAGGTGCTGCCTTAGTAAATCCAGCATTATTAAACATAGCCCCTTGGTTAGATAATAGTGGGGTTGCTATGGTTGCAAATGTAATGCAAAATGCTGGTAATATTGTTTTTGGTAACTTGCCGCTGTTATTTGCGGTCGGTGTTGCTGTAGGGTTAGCTGGGGGAGAAGGTACAGCTGGTTTAGCCGCAATCATTGGCTACTTAATTATGAATGTAACAATGGGTACAGTGTTAGGTATTGATGCGAAGGAGATTAATGGGACAAGTTATGTAAGTGTCCTAGGTGTACCAACACTTCAAACAGGAGTATTCGGCGGAATTATCGTTGGGATTATTGCTGCTTCTCTATATAACAAATTTTACGAGATTGAATTACCATCTTATTTAGGGTTCTTTGCAGGTAAACGTTTTGTGCCAATTATCACTGCTGGTACAGCAATTATTCTTGGTCTAGTCATGCTTATTATCTGGCCGCCAATCCAGTCTGGATTGAACGCATTCTCGAACAACATGGTAAATGCTAATTTAACTCTATCTGCATTTATTTTCGGGGTTATAGAACGTGCATTAATTCCATTTGGACTACATCATATTTTCTATTCTCCATTCTGGTATGAGTTCGGAACCTATACGACAAAAGCTGGCCAGGTTGTTCACGGTGACCAACGTATCTTTATGGCTCAAATCTCAGACCACGTGAAAAATCTTACTGCTGGTACATTTATGACCGGTAAATTCCCATTCATGATGTTTGGTCTACCTGCTGCGGCATTAGCAATTTATCATGAAGCAAAACCTGAAAAGAAAGTGTTTGTCGGTGGTTTAATGGCATCTGCAGGTCTAACCGCATTCTTAACAGGTATTACTGAACCAATTGAGTTCTCATTCCTATTCGTTGCACCAATATTATTTGGTATCCATGCTGTTTTTGCAGGTTTATCATTTATGGTGATGCACTTATTAGATGTAAAAATCGGGATGACTTTCTCAGGCGGTTTAATTGACTATATCTTATTCGGGCTAATCAACCCGCAAACACATGCTTGGATCGTAATACCGGTAGGTCTTGTATTTGCCGTTATTTATTACTTCGGATTCCGGTTTGCGATTCGTAAATTTAATCTAAAAACACCTGGTCGTGAATTAGAGGAAGAGGAAGGTCCAGCTGTAACTGGAAAAGCAAGTTCCGGGGATTTAGCCGGAAATATATTAGATGCAATGGGTGGTAAAGAAAATATCGCCAATTTAGATGCTTGTATTACTCGTCTTCGTGTTTCTGTAAATGACATTAAAAATGTGGACAAAAATGAATTGAAACGACTTGGTGCTGCAGGTGTGCTTGAAGTAGGTAACAATATTCAAGCTATTTTTGGACCACGTTCCGAAACCATTAAAGGACAAATGAAAGATATCATGTCTGGAAAACGTCCTCGAGCGGTTAGTGAATCTGAAACCATACAGACTGAGACAACGAATCCGGAAGCATTACAAGCAGCTCGTATAAATGAAGTTTTTGCAGCACCTCTTAAAGGGGAACTAAAACCAATTACGGATGTACCTGATCAGGTTTTTGCAGGAAAAATGATGGGTGACGGATTTGCTATTGTCCCAGCAGAAGGATTAGTGGTTTCACCGGTTAACGGAAAAATTGTTAACCTGTTCCCTACAAAACATGCGATTGGGATCTTATCGGATACAGGACGAGAAATACTCATCCATGTTGGTATCGATACAGTTAACCTAAAAGGGGAAGGTTTTGAAACATTAGTTTCAGAAGATGAAATTATTGAACAAGGTCAGCCATTATTGAAATTCGACATAAACTATATTAAAGAACATGCAACATCCACGATTACTCCAATTGTTTTCACAAACTTAGCTGAAGGGGAAAAGATCGTGATTGAAAAGCAAGGTCAAGTTAATATGAAACAAGAAGGTATCATTAAAATTACAAAATAAAAAGGAGTCGGCCATGGGGCCGGCTTCTTTGTTTATATACGTAGAAAGCATCTTCAGATAGATGATTTACCGGCAGCAAGAGAAAAAATTAAACAAAAATAGAATTAAGTATTGACCTACTATCATGGAGGTGGTAATATATTAAAGCAGTCGTTAATGACGAGTTAACAACACGTTTGAGTTGAAAAAAATAAACAAAACCATTGACTTGTGAAAAACGATATGATATATTAATAGAGTTGCTTCTGACGAAGTAACGTAATTGTTCTTTGAAAACTAAACAAACAAAAACGTCAACAAACAATAAATTATTAGTTTCTTTTTGAAACTAAGCCAACGTAACATTTATGAGCTATATCAACTTTCTTGGAGAGTTTGATCCTGGCTCAGGACGAACGCTGGCGGCGTGCCTAATACATGCAAGTCGAGCGGATCAATAGAAGCTTGCTTCTGTTGATTAGCGGCGGACGGGTGAGTAACACGTGGGCAACCTGCCTGTAAGACTGGGATAACACCGGGAAACCGGTGCTAATACCGGATAATCTTTTTCCTCACATGAGGAAAAACTGAAAGTCGGTTTCGGCTGACACTTACAGATGGGCCCGCGGCGCATTAGCTAGTTGGTGAGGTAACGGCTCACCAAGGCGACGATGCGTAGCCGACCTGAGAGGGTGATCGGCCACACTGGGACTGAGACACGGCCCAGACTCCTACGGGAGGCAGCAGTAGGGAATCTTCCACAATGGACGAAAGTCTGATGGAGCAACGCCGCGTGAGCGATGAAGGCCTTCGGGTCGTAAAGCTCTGTTGTTAGGGAAGAACAAGTATCGGAGTAACTGCCGGTACCTTGACGGTACCTAACCAGAAAGCCACGGCTAACTACGTGCCAGCAGCCGCGGTAATACGTAGGTGGCAAGCGTTGTCCGGAATTATTGGGCGTAAAGCGCGCGCAGGCGGTCCTTTAAGTCTGATGTGAAAGCCCACGGCTCAACCGTGGAGGGTCATTGGAAACTGGGGGACTTGAGTGCAGAAGAGGAAAGCGGAATTCCACGTGTAGCGGTGAAATGCGTAGAGATGTGGAGGAACACCAGTGGCGAAGGCGGCTTTCTGGTCTGTAACTGACGCTGAGGCGCGAAAGCGTGGGGAGCAAACAGGATTAGATACCCTGGTAGTCCACGCCGTAAACGATGAGTGCTAAGTGTTAGGGGGTTTCCGCCCCTTAGTGCTGCAGCTAACGCATTAAGCACTCCGCCTGGGGAGTACGGCCGCAAGGCTGAAACTCAAAGGAATTGACGGGGGCCCGCACAAGCGGTGGAGCATGTGGTTTAATTCGAAGCAACGCGAAGAACCTTACCAGGTCTTGACATCCTCTGACACTCCTAGAGATAGGACGTTCCCCTTCGGGGGACAGAGTGACAGGTGGTGCATGGTTGTCGTCAGCTCGTGTCGTGAGATGTTGGGTTAAGTCCCGCAACGAGCGCAACCCTTGTTCTTAGTTGCCAGCATTCAGTTGGGCACTCTAAGGAGACTGCCGGTGACAAACCGGAGGAAGGTGGGGATGACGTCAAATCATCATGCCCCTTATGACCTGGGCTACACACGTGCTACAATGGATGGTACAAAGGGCAGCAAAGCCGCGAGGCCTAGCCAATCCCATAAAACCATTCTCAGTTCGGATTGTAGGCTGCAACTCGCCTACATGAAGCCGGAATCGCTAGTAATCGCGGATCAGCATGCCGCGGTGAATACGTTCCCGGGCCTTGTACACACCGCCCGTCACACCACGAGAGTTTGTAACACCCGAAGTCGGTGGGGTAACCGTAAGGAGCCAGCCGCCTAAGGTGGGACAGATGATTGGGGTGAAGTCGTAACAAGGTAGCCGTATCGGAAGGTGCGGCTGGATCACCTCCTTTCTAAGGATAATGCAGTCCTTACGGACTGATAAGAAGTTGACCGCTTTTTGTTTGTTTAGTTTTGAGAGTACAATCTCTCAAAAACATTCGTTCTTTGAAAACTAGATAATCGTAAGAAGAAGCAAGTGAAACATCGAGTAATCGCCATTTTAGTTTTCTCTCTTATTTAATAAGAGAAACAAACCTTTTAGGTTAAGTTAGAAAGGGCGCACGGTGAATGCCTTGGCACTAGGAGCCGATGAAGGACGGGACTAACACCGATATGCTTCGGGGAGCTGTAAGTAAGCTTTGATCCGGAGATTTCCGAATGGGGAAACCCACTGCTCGTAATGGAGTAGTATCTTTACCTGAATACATAGGGTATGGATGGCATACCCGGGGAACTGAAACATCTAAGTACCCGGAGGAAGAGAAAGCAAACGCGATTCCCTGAGTAGCGGCGAGCGAAACGGGACATAGCCCAAACCAAGAGGCTTGCCTCTTGGGGTTGTAGGACACTCAACATGGAGTTACAAAGGAACGGGGTAGATGAAGCGATCTGGAAAGGTCCGTCATAGAAGGTAAAAACCCTGTAGTTGAAACTTCGTTCCCTCCTGAGTGGATCCTGAGTACGGCCGGACACGAGAAATCCGGTCGGAAGCAGGGAGGACCATCTCCCAAGGCTAAATACTCCCTAGTGACCGATAGTGAACCAGTACCGTGAGGGAAAGGTGAAAAGCACCCCGGAAGGGGAGTGAAATAGTTCCTGAAACCGTGTGCCTACAAGTAGTCAGAGCCCGTTCATGGGTGATGGCGTGCCTTTTGTAGAATGAACCGGCGAGTTACGATCCCATGCAAGGTTAAGTTGAAGAGACGGAGCCGCAGCGAAAGCGAGTCTGAATAGGGCGAATGAGTATGTGGTCGTAGACCCGAAACCAGGTGATCTACCCATGTCCAGGGTGAAGTCCAGGTAACACTGGATGGAGGCCCGAACCCACGCACGTTGAAAAGTGCGGGGATGAGGTGTGGGTAGCGGAGAAATTCCAATCGAACTTGGAGATAGCTGGTTCTCTCCGAAATAGCTTTAGGGCTAGCCTCACGTAGTAAGAGTCTTGGAGGTAGAGCACTGTTTGGACTAGGGGCCCTCATCGGGTTACCGAATTCAGACAAACTCCGAATGCCAAAGACTTATCCGTGGGAGTCAGACTGCGAGTGATAAGATCCGTAGTCAAAAGGGAAACAGCCCAGACCACCAGCTAAGGTCCCAAAGTATACGTTAAGTGGAAAAGGATGTGGAGTTGCTTAGACAACCAGGATGTTGGCTTAGAAGCAGCCACCATTTAAAGAGTGCGTAATAGCTCACTGGTCGAGTGACTCTGCGCCGAAAATGTACCGGGGCTAAACGTATCACCGAAGCTGTGGATTGACATCAACGATGTCAGTGGTAGGAGAGCGTTCTAAGGGCGTTGAAGCTAGACCGTAAGGACTGGTGGAGCGCTTAGAAGTGAGAATGCCGGTATGAGTAGCGAAAGATGAGTGAGAATCTCATCCACCGAATGCCTAAGGTTTCCTGAGGAAGGCTCGTCCGCTCAGGGTTAGTCGGGACCTAAGCCGAGGCCGAAAGGCGTAGGCGATGGACAACAGGTTGATATTCCTGTACCACCTCTTTATCGTTTGAGTGATGGGGGGACGCAGGAGGATAGGGTAAGCGCGCTGTTGGATATGCGCGTCTAAGCAGTTAGGCTGGTAAGTAGGAAAATCCGCTTACCGTGAAGGCTGAGCTGTGACAGCGAGGGAAATTTAGTACCGAAGTTCCTGATTCCACACTGCCAAGAAAAGCCTCTAGCGAGATAAAAGGTGCCCGTACCGCAAACCGACACAGGTAGGCGAGGAGAGAATCCTAAGGTGAGCGAGAGAACTCTCGTTAAGGAACTCGGCAAAATGACCCCGTAACTTCGGGAGAAGGGGTGCTCTTTGGGGTGAATAGCCTCGAAGAGCCGCAGTGAATAGGCCCAGGCGACTGTTTAGCAAAAACACAGGTCTCTGCGAAGCCGCAAGGCGAAGTATAGGGGCTGACGCCTGCCCGGTGCTGGAAGGTTAAGAGGAGGGGTTAGCGCAAGCGAAGCTCTGAATCGAAGCCCCAGTAAACGGCGGCCGTAACTATAACGGTCCTAAGGTAGCGAAATTCCTTGTCGGGTAAGTTCCGACCCGCACGAAAGGCGTAACGATCTGGGCACTGTCTCAACGAGAGACTCGGTGAAATTATAGTACCTGTGAAGATGCAGGTTACCCGCGACAGGACGGAAAGACCCCGTGGAGCTTTACTGTAGCCTGATATTGAATTTTGGTACAGCTTGTACAGGATAGGTAGGAGCCTGAGAAGCCGGAGCGCTAGCTTCGGTGGAGGCGTCGGTGGGATACTACCCTGGCTGTATTGAAATTCTAACCCGCACCCCTGATCGGGGTGGGAGACAGTGTCAGGTGGGCAGTTTGACTGGGGCGGTCGCCTCCTAAAGAGTAACGGAGGCGCCCAAAGGTTCCCTCAGAATGGTTGGAAATCATTCGTAGAGTGTAAAGGCACAAGGGAGCTTGACTGCGAGACCTACAAGTCGAGCAGGGACGAAAGTCGGGCTTAGTGATCCGGTGGTTCCGCATGGAAGGGCCATCGCTCAACGGATAAAAGCTACCCCGGGGATAACAGGCTTATCTCCCCCAAGAGTCCACATCGACGGGGAGGTTTGGCACCTCGATGTCGGCTCATCGCATCCTGGGGCTGTAGTCGGTCCCAAGGGTTGGGCTGTTCGCCCATTAAAGCGGTACGCGAGCTGGGTTCAGAACGTCGTGAGACAGTTCGGTCCCTATCCGTCGTGGGCGCAGGAAATTTGAGAGGAGCTGTCCTTAGTACGAGAGGACCGGGATGGACGCACCGCTGGTGTACCAGTTGTCTTGCCAAAGGCATCGCTGGGTAGCTATGTGCGGACGGGATAAGTGCTGAAAGCATCTAAGCATGAAGCCCCCCTCAAGATGAGATTTCCCATAGCGTCAAGCTAGTAAGAACCCTGAAAGATGATCAGGTTGATAGGTCAGAGGTGGAAGCGTGGCGACATGTGGAGCTGACTGATACTAATCGTTCGAGGACTTAACCAAATAGAAAAGCGGAGGCGACTGGTCAACTTCGACAGACGTTGGAGAGCCGGCACTGCAAATCCTGGTTTTGGATTTGAAGGGACGGATCGAAACGGCCGAGAAGTTAGGAGCCGCAGCTGGACAATTTTTAAAGCGAACTTGAGTTTTACAACACTTCTTCTGCATTATCTAGTTTTGAGAGAACGATCTCTCTAATTTTATAGTCTGGTAATTAAGGCGAGAAGGTCACACCCGTTCCCATACCGAACACGGAAGTTAAGCTTCTCAGCGCCGATGGTAGTTGGGACACGCGTCCCTGTGAGAGTAGGACGTTGCCAGGCACAACAAAAAGACAACCTGTATTGGGTTGTCTTTTTTTATGAAGAAAATAATTAAGAAGGTTGACATTATTTTTTTAAGTCACCACCGTACCCCTACAAAAATAAAAGCTACACCAAGAAAAATCCATACAATTTTCATAACGGAAATATCCCCAACAATCCCTGCTAGCCCGATGGTGGTAGTTAAAATTAAGATAATCGGTCCAACGAGAGCGAGTGAGGAATTAATCATCAAAGCCTTTTCAACAGAATTAAACTTTAACATTAAAATGGCTGCGAAGATTTCAATACTCCCAGATATTAATCGTAAAAAAGCCATCCCTAATACTGCCTTTTCTAAGATAATAAACATAACTACCTCCTGAAATAAACCAACACACCACAGTATATGTTGCTTTTTCCAAGAGAAGGACATGTTTTTTTCATCAAATAAGATTTATAAGTTTTGGCTTTGAGAAATGTCCAGCTCCAGCGCCCTAGCGGCTAGTGTCCTTCGCTCTCCGCCCTACGATAAGTCAACATCGAATCGCCTTCGGCTCTTCGTGTTTCCTTTATCGCGTTTAACGGGCAGTAGATTCTTAACTGCCCGTAAGCACCCGATCGGCTCAACTAACAATCAGCGAGAAGAACGTTCGCTGATTGTTAGTTGAGCCTTATCTCAGTTGGAGCGCTCCACAAGGAAGGCTTCGGCAGCATTGGCATCGCACGAAGGGAAAGCGTTAGCTTTTCCGAGGAGGCCATACGCCGCTGACCAGGGCGCTTCCGCTTTTCTTATTTTTGTTCTTCGTTATTCAGTTTTATTTTCTTACATCCAACATATAAACAAGAGAATATATCGAGTCCAGGCTTTGCTTTTGCTAATCCCTTTATATAAGGTGTAACTAAGTCTCTAAAATCAGCACCCACTTCTTCCTCTTCTAAAATTCCATAAACAAACAGCTTTTTTTCATCAAATAAAAAGGCGACATTTCCGACTCCTTTATTATTAGAATCCACTACATTTAAAACTTGAAATTGTGGGGTTATGACCTCAGGTGAAAAAAATATTTGCAAACAGATCTACTCCTCTCTGTCTAGATTTTATGCCGAACGATTGGTGTATTTAGCTGCCTGGCACTAGCCACTCCACTAAGAAAAGGACAATTTTTCAAACAAAGAGTCATTTTCTTCTGTGGGTTCCTTTTTCGCTACACGAATTAACATGAGACAAAGTAATCCGCATAACAGGGTTAAACCAGCCGTTGATAAAAACATTCCAGCCCGAGACCATACCATTAACGTACTGAATATAGGCGGGCCAATTGCCACCCCTAAAAATCGAACCGAGCCATATAACGAGGTTACAAATCCTCGGCGGTCGGATGGAACGGAGCCAGTAATAAAACTATTTATACAGGGAAGAACGAGGCCCGTTCCAATACTACTGACGATAAGTACAGCAAAGAAGGGAAGCAGTTTTGTGAAAAATACCAGTGATGCAAACGAAGCGGTCATGAGGAGACAGCCGATTACAATTAACGTTTTCATTCGCTTCATTTTTTTCCCGATATGACTTCCGGTTAAATAAGAGGTGGAGGTCATAAATAAGAGTGGGATTGCTAAAATGGCTCCTTTTAATAGCCCGTCGATTTGATGGTCCTTTTCAAGAATGTCAGAAATATAAAACAAAATGCCAAATAATGTAAATAAACAGGAGGCTCCTGTTAAATAGGCTGCGAATAACCAGCGTCCTTCTGTTTTAAAAACGGATATAAGCCCCTTTACATATTTTCCAACTGGTGGAGGCTCTTTTTCCGCTTTCTTCTCTTTTATAAAAAAGATAGTTAGCAGGATAGAAAGGAAGCAGAAAATAGGGAAGGCAAAAAAGGCTGCATACCAAAAGAGCAGGGCTAAAAGGGAACCAATAATGGGGCTAACAACCTTTCCCAACCCATTGGAAGCTTCCACTAAACCTAAGACCTTGCTCTGTTCTGCCCCTTTAAATAAATCCCCGGCTAACGCCATGGCGATTGGAGCTGTGCCAGCGGCGCCGATTCCTTGCAAAATTCTTCCCGCCAGAATCCACGTATAGGAGTTAGCGAACCAAGCAGCAGCAGCCCCGGCTAATAATCCGCCGGCTCCGTAAAAAATAAGTGCAGGGATAATGACGGCCTTCCGGGAAAATCGATCAGATAAGTATCCTAAAATGGGAATCGAGATCGCCGCTGCAATTGAAAAGGCAGAGATAATGAGGCTGGTCTGAAATTGACTAATATTAAGTTCCGTTTTCATTTTCGGGAGAATTGGGATTAGCATAGAGTTTCCTAACACTAAAATAAGTGGGATTGAACCGATTGCAAAAATCGTCAAGCCATTGGGTTTTTGCTTTGGCAATGAATGTACACCCCTCACTGTGAGTTTAAGCTTTTTTATTGTTTGGCCATGACACGTTGTTTATACATGACAAGTGCCTAATTTCTAGGAAAAAAGCCCATTATTTTCACCATAGGCGGATTTTTGAATAATCTATCCTAGAAAAATAGGGGAGGCGTATTGCCTATGAATTTTTTAACATTGCCAGAGAGGACATCAGGGAGACGAACCTACGGTTTAACATCGGTCATCGATTTTGGAACTCCGTTAGGTGAATTAAATAATATTTTAGCTGATTTTGGTGACATCATTGATATAGCCAAAATTGGAATTGGTTCTGCCTATGTAACCCCTAATTTAATGGATAAAGTGAATCTTTATAAGGAGTACGATATTAAGACATATTGTGGGGGCACGTTGTTTGAGAAATGCTATCACCAAAATAAAATCCCTGAGTATTTAATGCAATTACGGAGTTTAGGGATTGAATGGCTTGAAATATCAAATGGAACGTTAGATATTCCTCTCTATGATCGACTCGAATTGATTTCTCAAATCAAGAATGATTTTCATATCATTGCTGAAGTGGGTTCAAAGGATTCGAATATGGAAATGCCCATCTCAGACTGGAAGGAAGAAATGAAGCTCCTGTTACATGCTGGTTGTGATTACGTCATTACGGAAGGCAGAGATTCTGGTACATCAGGGATTTATGAGCAATGCGGCAATGTTAAATCCGAGTTAATTCATGAATTGCTTACTGAAATAGATTTCAAACATATTATTTTCGAAGCACCTACAGCAAAACAACAAATGTATTTCATTAAGGAAATTGGTGCAAATGTTAATTTAGGAAATGTGAAACTTCATGATGTTCTAGTCTTGGAATCTCAACGAAGAGGTCTAAGGAGTGAGACATTTTTTTTGGAGGACCGAGAATGCAAATTACCTTAATCAGACATCTCCCCACAGAGTGGAATAAAAAAACTTGGCTTCAAGGGAGGAGGGACATTGAACTTGCTCCTGTTACCAAGGATTTTCACTCGAAAATTTTTCAAAATCAGCAACTCCTGAAGGAACTGCCACCGATTGATTTAGTGTTGGCGAGTACATTAAGACGAACACATCAGACAGCCCAACTTTATGGCTTCCAAGCTGAAACAGAAGGATTATTAGATGAGCTTGATTTCGGACCCTTTGAAGGACGACCGAAGGAAAACCTGATTGAGGAGTATGGTGAACAGTGGTTTGAAAACCCAAGGGAGTTGATTCTAGGGGAGAGCATTACACAACTAGAAGAGCGGATTTTGCTGTTTTTAGAGAAGTATCAGGCATTTGATCATATTTTAGTGTTTGGACACGGTTCATGGATCAGAGCATTCGTTTCATATGCCCAACACCAGGATGTTAATAAAATGAATAAAATCACCGTTGAAAATAATGCTTGTATTACGTTAGAAGTAGATCCTGCAAGGTAAATGGAGAAACGGAGGGGTGAAGATTGTCTGAAACAGTAACCTATAAAAATTGGGATGAAAACAAAATAGCCTCCTTTATGAAGAGTAAACCTGATTTTTTAGATGTTTTAAAATGGGCCTATCAGGAGTATCAAGATGATATCGTTTATTCCTGCAGCTTTGGTGCCGAGGGTATCGTGTTAATTGATTTAATCCATAAGGTAAATAAACAGGCAAAGATCATTTTTCTCGATACGGGACTGCATTTTCGAGAAACATATGAATTAATAGAAAAAGTAAAAGAACGTTACCCTTCACTGCAAATCACCATGTTAAAACCAAGGATGAATTTGGATGATCAAGCAAAATGGTATGGAGAAGAGCTATGGAGTGTTAATCCTAACCTATGCTGCCATATGAGAAAGGTTGTCCCCTTGAAGGAAGCATTATCCGACGTATCCGCGTGGATCTCTGGTTTAAGAAGAGATCAATCCCCCACAAGAAGTAACACCGAATATATTAATAAGGATGAAAAATTTCAAAAAGTAAAAATCTGTCCTCTAATTCATTGGTCATGGGAGGAGATCATGACCTATATTCATTTACATGAGCTTCCCTATAACCCATTGCACGATCAAGGCTATCCAAGCATTGGCTGTGCTCCATGTACCCATTCAGTAACGAATACTGGGGATCTCCGTGCGGGCCGATGGGCAGGTATTGCAAAAACAGAATGCGGTCTCCATGAAGGATAGGTATACGGAAGACTATATCATTTTGGAGATTTAGGGAGGAAAAATAATGGGTGGGATCATGCCGCATGGCGGCAAATTGGTTAACCGAATCGATGCTAATTTTTCAAAAGAGCATATTCGAAACGTGGTGGAACTCGATAAAGTAGCATTAAGTGATGTAGAGTTAATTGCAAACGGAGCGTATAGCCCGCTTGAAGGGTTTATGGGAAAAGAAGATTATCATGCCGTTGTTCATCATATGAGGTTGGCGAGCGGGTTACCGTGGTCGATCCCTATTACCTTAGCGGTGGATTTTACTAAAGCCAAACAAATCAAAATTGGTGAAACAATCAACCTTAGTCATGAGGGAACCGTTTATGGTGTCATGATGGTTAAAGAGATATATCGTCCTGATAAGAAAGTAGAAGCTGAAAAGGTCTATCAAACGACTGATCCGCAACACCCGGGAGTTAAAAAGCTATTCGATCGGCCTGAAATATATCTAACTGGACCTATTACCCTTATCAAAAGACCGGAAAAGAGTTCGTTTGAAAGCTTTTATTTGGATCCCATTCAAACAAGGCGGATGTTTCAATCATTAGGATGGAACACGATCGTCGGTTTCCAAACGAGAAACCCTGTTCATCGAGCGCATGAATACATTCAAAAATCCGCTTTAGAAATCGTTGATGGTCTTTTCTTGAATCCGCTTGTCGGAGAAACAAAATCAGATGACATTCCAAGTGAAATCCGCATGAAAAGCTATCAGGTGTTACTCGAAAATTATTATCCGCAAGACCGAGTCTTCTTGTCTGTCTTCCCTGCTGCGATGCGCTATGCAGGACCAAGAGAGGCCGTTTTTCATGCGATTGTCCGGAAAAATTATGGATGTACCCATTTCATTGTGGGAAGAGATCATGCTGGAGTAGGAAACTATTACGGAACCTATGATGCTCAAAAGATTTTCAGTCATTTTAGTGAAGAAGAATTAGGCATTAAACCACTCTTTTTTGAGAACAGTTTTTACTGCAGGAAATGTGAAAATATGGCATCCGAGAAGACTTGTCCACATGACCGGAAAGACCATGTCACGTTATCAGGTACAGCCGTTCGAGGTATGTTAAAAAATGGCGTCATGCCGCCAAAAGAATTTAGTCGTCCAGAAGTAGTAGAAACACTCATTCAGGGTATGAGGGAAATGTACTTAAATAAAAACACAACCATTGGCTAGTCGGTAAGACTGGGGAGAGTGCTGCTGTTTAGCCAAAAACTAAAGGGTGAAGGAAATGAAGAAACAAGGTAATATCACCTGGCACCACACAACGATTACAAAAAAAGACCGGATCCGTTTGAATGGTCACAAAAGTTGCCTGCTCTGGTTTACAGGATTATCAGGTTCTGGAAAATCAACATTAGCGAATGCGGTTGACCATACATTCTATCAAGAACAATATCGGAGCTATATTTTGGACGGGGATAATATCCGCCAAGGACTAAACCGTGATTTAAGCTTTTTGCCAGAGGACCGCAAAGAAAATATTCGCAGAATTGGGGAAGTAGCCAAACTTTTTGTCGACAGCGGCCAAATTGTTTCTTCCGCCTTTATTTCACCCTTTCTTGAAGATCGGGAACTTGTCCGCAAAATGTTTGAACCGGGAGAATTTGTTGAAATTTATTTAAATTGTCCCCTTCAAGTCTGTGAGGGCCGTGATCCAAAGGGTTTATATAAAAAGGCGCGAACAGGAGAAATTCCTGAATTCACAGGTATATCATCCCCCTATGAAGCTCCAATCAATCCGGAAATTATCATCGACACGGATAAAATGTCAATCGAGGAGTCTGTTAATAAGGTATTAGCCTATTTGAAAGATAAGAAGATTCTTTAGGATCTCCTTATCTTTTTCGCCAGTTTGTCGTAAAGATCCTTATCTTTTGGAATTTTAATTCATAAATATAATCAATGATATTGGTAGAAAAAAACTGACAAATAATAGCGAAGATCACAATTTTATAATCAATCACAAGAGCAGTTAACAAGAAAATTAAAAAGTTAATCCCCATCATTACCTTTCCGGGGCTCCAATTCTTATAGGAAGCTATCATTAAGGCCGGAATAACCATTCCTCCGCTAGACGCGCCAGCTCGGATAAGGAGACCGACACCTATGCCAAAAAAAACACTCCCTGCCATAATATCTATTACTAAATGGATATGGTGGTGAGGAACATATGCGGTTAGGAGGTTAACTGTAGTAGATGTAATGGCAACAGAAAGAATGGTTCTAAATGTCCAGGTGTACCCAAAATATCGTATAGCAAAAAATAAAAAAACAATATTGGCTATCCACAAAGATAAACCGAGTGAAAAATTAAACCAATGATTCATTAAAATCGCAATGCCAGCAGCCCCGCCGGAAGGAATGGAGTGGGGAAATAAAAATAAGGACATGGACATCCCTTGTATGGCAGCGCCAAAAAGTAAGCAGAAATAGGTTATTAGTGATTTCTTCATCTAGAAACGGAAATAATCCGATAATGTATATATATGAATTCCACGTTATACCCTCCCTAGGACAATCCTTCCTTGTCCATTTTATGTGAGTGCTAGAAGGAATATGAGCGCTGGCTTTTCAAAAAATCTAGGATGATTGAAAGTCACTATACGCTGAACAAATGCCTGCTGAGGTTATGGACTAATTTGTTTATTTATAAATTGTAAAATATTACATGTAGACCTTTGTGCCCCTAAGTGCTAAGATAAGAAAGTTCCTTTACGAGTGGCAAACATAATAAATTGAAATTATGTGTTGACATTAATTAAGTGAATATGGTATTATATTTCTTGTCGCTTCATTAAAAAGTGGAATTGTCCTTTGAAAACTAAACAAACAAAAACGTCAACAAACAATAAATTATTAGTTTCTTACGAAACTAAGCCAACGTAACATTTATGAGCTATATCAACTTTCTTGGAGAGTTTGATCCTGGCTCAGGACGAACGCTGGCGGCGTGCCTAATACATGCAAGTCGAGCGGACTAACAGGAGCTTGCTCCTGTTAGTTAGCGGCGGACGGGTGAGTAACACGTGGGCAACCTGCCTGTAAGACTGGGATAACACCGGGAAACCGGTGCTAATACCGGATAATCTTTTTCTTCACATGAAGAAAAACTGAAAGACGGTTTTGGCTGTCACTTACAGATGGGCCCGCGGCGCATTAGCTAGTTGGTGAGGTAACGGCTCACCAAGGCGACGATGCGTAGCCGACCTGAGAGGGTGATCGGCCACACTGGGACTGAGACACGGCCCAGACTCCTACGGGAGGCAGCAGTAGGGAATCTTCCACAATGGACGAAAGTCTGATGGAGCAACGCCGCGTGAGCGATGAAGGCCTTCGGGTCGTAAAGCTCTGTTGTTAGGGAAGAACAAGTATCGGAGTAACTGCCGGTACCTTGACGGTACCTAACCAGAAAGCCACGGCTAACTACGTGCCAGCAGCCGCGGTAATACGTAGGTGGCAAGCGTTGTCCGGAATTATTGGGCGTAAAGCGCGCGCAGGCGGTCCTTTAAGTCTGATGTGAAAGCCCACGGCTCAACCGTGGAGGGTCATTGGAAACTGGGGGACTTGAGTGCAGAAGAGGAAAGCGGAATTCCACGTGTAGCGGTGAAATGCGTAGAGATGTGGAGGAACACCAGTGGCGAAGGCGGCTTTCTGGTCTGTAACTGACGCTGAGGCGCGAAAGCGTGGGGAGCAAACAGGATTAGATACCCTGGTAGTCCACGCCGTAAACGATGAGTGCTAAGTGTTAGGGGGTTTCCGCCCCTTAGTGCTGCAGCTAACGCATTAAGCACTCCGCCTGGGGAGTACGGCCGCAAGGCTGAAACTCAAAGGAATTGACGGGGGCCCGCACAAGCGGTGGAGCATGTGGTTTAATTCGAAGCAACGCGAAGAACCTTACCAGGTCTTGACATCCTCTGACACTCCTAGAGATAGGACGTTCCCCTTCGGGGGACAGAGTGACAGGTGGTGCATGGTTGTCGTCAGCTCGTGTCGTGAGATGTTGGGTTAAGTCCCGCAACGAGCGCAACCCTTGTTCTTAGTTGCCAGCATTCAGTTGGGCACTCTAAGGAGACTGCCGGTGACAAACCGGAGGAAGGTGGGGATGACGTCAAATCATCATGCCCCTTATGACCTGGGCTACACACGTGCTACAATGGATGGTACAAAGGGCAGCAAAGCCGCGAGGCCTAGCCAATCCCATAAAACCATTCTCAGTTCGGATTGTAGGCTGCAACTCGCCTACATGAAGCCGGAATCGCTAGTAATCGCGGATCAGCATGCCGCGGTGAATACGTTCCCGGGCCTTGTACACACCGCCCGTCACACCACGAGAGTTTGTAACACCCGAAGTCGGTGGGGTAACCGTAAGGAGCCAGCCGCCTAAGGTGGGACAGATGATTGGGGTGAAGTCGTAACAAGGTAGCCGTATCGGAAGGTGCGGCTGGATCACCTCCTTTCTAAGGATAATGCAGTCCTTTCGGACTGATAAGAAGTTGACCGCTTTTTGTTTGTTTAGTTTTGAGAGTACAATCTCTCAAAAACATTCGTTCTTTGAAAACTAGATAATCGTAAGAAGAAGCAAGTAAAACATCGAGTAATCGCCATTTTAGTTTTCTCTCTTATTTAGTAAGAGAAACAAACCTTTTAGGTTAAGTTAGAAAGGGCGCACGGTGAATGCCTTGGCACTAGGAGCCGATGAAGGACGGGACTAACACCGATATGCTTCGGGGAGCTGTAAGTAAGCTTTGATCCGGAGATTTCCGAATGGGGAAACCCACTGCTCGTAATGGAGTAGTATCTTTACCTGAATACATAGGGTATGGATGGCATACCCGGGGAACTGAAACATCTAAGTACCCGGAGGAAGAGAAAGCAAACGCGATTCCCTGAGTAGCGGCGAGCGAAATGGGACATAGCCCAAACCAAGAGGCTTGCCTCTTGGGGTTGTAGGACACTCAACATGGAGTTACAAAGGAACGGGGTAAATGAAGCGATCTGGAAAGGTCCGTCATAGAAGGTAAAAACCCTGTAGTTGAAACTTCGTTCCCTCCTGAGTGGATCCTGAGTACGGCCGGACACGAGAAATCCGGTCGGAAGCAGGGAGGACCATCTCCCAAGGCTAAATACTCCCTAGTGACCGATAGTGAACCAGTACCGTGAGGGAAAGGTGAAAAGCACCCCGGAAGGGGAGTGAAATAGTTCCTGAAACCGTGTGCCTACAAGTAGTCAGAGCCCGTTAATGGGTGATGGCGTGCCTTTTGTAGAATGAACCGGCGAGTTACGATCCCATGCAAGGTTAAGTTGAAGAGACGGAGCCGCAGCGAAAGCGAGTCTGAATAGGGCGAATGAGTATGTGGTCGTAGACCCGAAACCAGGTGATCTACCCATGTCCAGGGTGAAGTCCAGGTAACACTGGATGGAGGCCCGAACCCACGCACGTTGAAAAGTGCGGGGATGAGGTGTGGGTAGCGGAGAAATTCCAATCGAACTTGGAGATAGCTGGTTCTCTCCGAAATAGCTTTAGGGCTAGCCTCACGTAGTAAGAGTCTTGGAGGTAGAGCACTGTTTGGACTAGGGGCCCTCATCGGGTTACCGAATTCAGACAAACTCCGAATGCCAAAGACTTATCCGTGGGAGTCAGACTGCGAGTGATAAGATCCGTAGTCAAAAGGGAAACAGCCCAGACCACCAGCTAAGGTCCCAAAGTATACGTTAAGTGGAAAAGGATGTGGAGTTGCTTAGACAACCAGGATGTTGGCTTAGAAGCAGCCACCATTTAAAGAGTGCGTAATAGCTCACTGGTCGAGTGACTCTGCGCCGAAAATGTACCGGGGCTAAACGTATCACCGAAGCTGTGGATTGACATCAACGATGTCAGTGGTAGGAGAGCGTTCTAAGGGCGTTGAAGCTAGACCGTAAGGACTGGTGGAGCGCTTAGAAGTGAGAATGCCGGTATGAGTAGCGAAAGATGAGTGAGAATCTCATCCACCGAATGCCTAAGGTTTCCTGAGGAAGGCTCGTCCGCTCAGGGTTAGTCGGGACCTAAGCCGAGGCCGAAAGGCGTAGGCGATGGACAACAGGTTGATATTCCTGTACCACCTCTTTATCGTTTGAGTGATGGGGGGACGCAGGAGGATAGGGTAAGCGCGCTGTTGGATATGCGCGTCTAAGCAGTTAGGCTGGTAAGTAGGAAAATCCGCTTACCGTGAAGGCTGAGCTGTGACAGCGAGGGAAATTTAGTACCGAAGTTCCTGATTCCACACTGCCAAGAAAAGCCTCTAGCGAGATAAAAGGTGCCCGTACCGCAAACCGACACAGGTAGGCGAGGAGAGAATCCTAAGGTGAGCGAGAGAACTCTCGTTAAGGAACTCGGCAAAATGACCCCGTAACTTCGGGAGAAGGGGTGCTCTTTGGGGTGAATAGCCTCGAAGAGCCGCAGTGAATAGGCCCAGGCGACTGTTTAGCAAAAACACAGGTCTCTGCGAAGCCGCAAGGCGAAGTATAGGGGCTGACGCCTGCCCGGTGCTGGAAGGTTAAGAGGAGGGGTTAGCGCAAGCGAAGCTCTGAATCGAAGCCCCAGTAAACGGCGGCCGTAACTATAACGGTCCTAAGGTAGCGAAATTCCTTGTCGGGTAAGTTCCGACCCGCACGAAAGGCGTAACGATCTGGGCACTGTCTCAACGAGAGACTCGGTGAAATTATAGTACCTGTGAAGATGCAGGTTACCCGCGACAGGACGGAAAGACCCCGTGGAGCTTTACTGTAGCCTGATATTGAATTTTGGTACAGCTTGTACAGGATAGGTAGGAGCCTGAGAAGCCGGAGCGCTAGCTTCGGTGGAGGCGTCGGTGGGATACTACCCTGGCTGTATTGAAATTCTAACCCGCACCCCTGATCGGGGTGGGAGACAGTGTCAGGTGGGCAGTTTGACTGGGGCGGTCGCCTCCTAAAGAGTAACGGAGGCGCCCAAAGGTTCCCTCAGAATGGTTGGAAATCATTCGTAGAGTGTAAAGGCACAAGGGAGCTTGACTGCGAGACCTACAAGTCGAGCAGGGACGAAAGTCGGGCTTAGTGATCCGGTGGTTCCGCATGGAAGGGCCATCGCTCAACGGATAAAAGCTACCCCGGGGATAACAGGCTTATCTCCCCCAAGAGTCCACATCGACGGGGAGGTTTGGCACCTCGATGTCGGCTCATCGCATCCTGGGGCTGTAGTCGGTCCCAAGGGTTGGGCTGTTCGCCCATTAAAGCGGTACGCGAGCTGGGTTCAGAACGTCGTGAGACAGTTCGGTCCCTATCCGTCGTGGGCGCAGGAAATTTGAGAGGAGCTGTCCTTAGTACGAGAGGACCGGGATGGACGCACCGCTGGTGTACCAGTTGTCTTGCCAAAGGCATCGCTGGGTAGCTATGTGCGGACGGGATAAGTGCTGAAAGCATCTAAGCATGAAGCCCCCCTCAAGATGAGATTTCCCATAGCGTCAAGCTAGTAAGAACCCTGAAAGATGATCAGGTTGATAGGTCAGAGGTGGAAGCGTGGCGACATGTGGAGCTGACTGATACTAATCGTTCGAGGACTTAACCAAATAGAAAAGCGGAGGCGACTGGTCAACTTCGACAGACGTTGGAGAGCCGGCACTGCAAATCCTGGTTTTGGATTTGAAGGGACGGATCGAAACGGCCGAGAAGTTAGGAGCCGCAGCTGGACAATTTTTAAAGCGAACTTGAGTTTTACAACACTTCTTCTGTATTATCTAGTTTTGAGAGAACGATCTCTCTAATTTTATAGTCTGGTAATTAAGGCGAGAAGGTCACACCCGTTCCCATACCGAACACGGAAGTTAAGCTTCTCAGCGCCGATGGTAGTTGGGACACGCGTCCCTGTGAGAGTAGGACGTTGCCAGGCACAACAAAAGGACAACTCAAAAGAGTTGTCTTTTTTTATCGTTTAGGAAATAATAAATTTTTAAACTGTCATTTATACGATATGTCCCTCAGGATGGAATCCTTTAGTAAAATAGTAAACTAAATGCGGAAAACCGCGAATTTGCTGAACGCGGTTTCCCCGTTTGTATTGCTTCACTGTCCTATAACCACTCTTATTGAGAACAAGAAGATTAGATAGGGCATTACTTCATATAATCTCTATCCAGTAATCATAAATGTCTCTTAATGTTTCCGCCAGTTTCCGTTTCGGTTTCCATCCCGTTAATGTGAATATCTTTTCAGAGGCTCCTACTAATTTTGGGATATCTGCCACTCTCATTCTGCTGGGATCAACTTCTAGATTAATTTTTTTATCTGTAAAACTTAGTAATATCTCAAGTATATCGTGAATATAAACTCTTTGACCTGTACACACATTATAAGCTTCCCCTGCTTCACCGAAACATGCGATATGGTAATAAGCCTCCACAATATCCCTTACATCGGTAAAATCCCTTGCTGTTTTTAAATTCCCAATTTGGATGACAGGATCTTTTGTTATTCCTTTATTAATAAGAGCAATTTGATAGGCAAAATCAGATGTAACGAATCCTAGCCTTTGGCCTGGACCGATATGATTAAAAGGCCTGGCATGTGTTACGCTTAATCCATATGACTTATGGTATAAATTCACAAGCATGCTAATCACCGACTTGCTGATTCCATATGGATTAACTGGTTGTAATGCTGTTTCCTCCGTGACTTTGTCTAATCCTTTCGGAATAAGTCCATACTCCTCTGAAGAACCAACTGTCAGAACTTTTATTTGATTATCTGTCTTTCTTACAGCCTCCAATAAATGAATGGTTCCAATCACATTTCCCTGAATAAAGTCAGCTTTGTGGTTCCAAGAGTCCTTTACATTACTCAATCCGGCAAGGTGGAAAATGTGCGTAGGTTTAATGGTATTGATTAGATCAATGATTTTTGTTTCTTCACTGAAATCCACTTCAAAAATATGCTTTTCGCTTCTATTTGATCTTGATGTTCCATATACATCAGCTTTATCTTTCAAGAAGGCTTCAAGATGTTTTCCGACAAAGCCTGTAATCCCCGTAATCAATGCCTTCATGTAGTTTGACCATACTTTTTCAGATCATGGTCTACCATCATTTTTACTAAGTCCTCAAAGGAAACCTTAGGCTCCCATCCCAACTCTGTTTTTGCTTTCTGGGGGTTTCCGAGGAGCAAATCTACTTCTGCCGGCCTCATAAATGCAGGATCCTGGACAACATAATCTCCCCATTTCAAGCCAACATGATCAAAGGCAGTTGCAACAAGATCACGTACTGTATGAGTCTTTCCGGTTGCCACCACAAAATCGTCCGGCTTTTCCTGTTGAAGCATGAGCCACATTGCTTTTACATAATCACCTGCAAAACCCCAGTCCCGTTTTGCATCAAGATTTCCAAGGCGAAGCTCCGTTTGCAGGCCGAGTTTAATTCTCGCCGCAGCATCCGTTACTTTCCGTGTCACAAATTGGATTCCTCTTCTTGGTGATTCATGGTTGAATAAAATTCCTGAACAGGCAAATAAATCATAGCTCTCGCGATAATTGACAGTAATCCAATGTCCATATACTTTCGCTACACCATAAGGACTTCGAGGGTAAAAGGGAGTCGTTTCCGTTTGAGGGGTTTCTACTACCTTCCCAAACATTTCAGAACTTGAAGCCTGGTAAAAACGTGCCTCCTGCTTTACTTGCTTAACTGCTTCCAGCATATGAAGTGCCCCAAGACCAGTAACCTCTGCCGTATAAACTGGCTGCGACCATGAATCTGCTACAAAGGATTGGGCACCAAGGTTATAAACTTCATCCGGCTTAGAAAGTTTCACAGCCTGTATCAATGATGATAAATCAGCCAAATCACCGGATATAAACTCAATTTCTTTTTGTATATGTTTAATATTCTCATAGGTTTCTGTCGAGGTTCTTCTTTTTAACCCATATACCTTATATCCCTTTTCAAGAAGAAGTTCTGCCAAATATGAACCATCCTGGCCGGTTATACCCGTAATGAGCGTTCTTTTCATGGATATCCTCCCCTGATTTTTGCTGTAAGAATTCCTATGTAGTATCTATGCGGTTATGAGCTTCTTCTATTCCCTTTGCCTAAGAAAAAAGTGCATTTTAACACAAAAAAAATCTTTATATTGAAGAACCGGACTTATTTGTCTTGTTCCTCATATAAAGATTAAGAAAATAACCGGGTCTTCATTTGCTCCGCAATGACTTGTGGAGAAAAATAATTTACTATATCATGTTTTGCCTGCAATGAAATGTCTTCTCTTTTTTTATGATTTTCAAACGCTTCCCGCAAAACCTTTCGAACGTTTTCTTCTTTAACCTTTGCCCATTTATGTCCATAATAATGAATATTTCTTGTGCGCTGTAATTCAGGATGTACGGGCTCTAATTCTTGCTCCGGTGCTATTAGAAAGCAATTATGATCGTTCATAAATTCTGTGACTCCCCCCCAGTTAATCGATATAACCGGTTTTCCCATTGCCATTACCTCCATTTGAGGCATCCCCCACCCGCAGGCCCTTTCAGTGGAAACATAGCAGTCACAGCTTGAATATAAACAAAGCAATTCTTCCCGGGGAGTGTTTTCAATCATGAAATGAATATGGGGATTATTTTCCTTATTCGGTAAATATGAGGTTAATAATTCAAGTATATTGTCCTGAGTAATCCATTCGGGAACATTAATTTTTAAAATGAGGCTAACGTCATCCGAAGAAGAGAATTCCTTACAATAGCTTTGTATGAGCAAATCCAGCCCTTTGCGGTAATCAAAGGCTAAAGTATATAGAAACTTAAAAGACTTTACTTCGGCAGAAAAAGGGTAGGGGTCGAATGGTTTCGCGTATGTGCTGCCCTCTATTGGATAATGTATTACTTGAACTTTTGAGGAATCAACACCGGATTCTGTAAATGTCTGATAATTAAATTGAGTGGGAACCCAAATCTCATCTAAATCATTACAAAGCTTTGCCCAATGAAGGGGGATGCGGTCTGTTTCAAACAAGGTAATCCCAATTGTTTTATAATAACCTTCTTTTTCAAACCCCATAAATGATTCTGCAGTACCATGAATCACAAGTACTGGATTATCGCCCGGATCCTGTCTTGCCGTTAAAAAATTTGACAGAAGCTTGATATCCTCTTCTCCAATTTCATTATGGATCCTACCCGTATTTACTAAATGCACCGGTAGTCCAATATGCTGCAAAGCTCGCAAATAATTCCTGGTAACATTACCGTATCCCCCCAAATCTCCTATAGGACCTACCCATATAATTCCTGAAGGCTGAGTCATACACTGATCTTCCTTTCTAAAAGGTATAAACGGCCAAATTATCGGCCATCTCTGCAAAATTGAAAACAAATCATCGTACCCTCAACGAAAAAAATATGATCTCCTTCCATTATATTCAAAGTATCAATTACTTCCGTTACCCCAGGTACAAGATGGTTTCCATAATCGTGCCAGCAAATCATTCCACCTTTTCTGATAACTTCCCTGGCTAAAAGAGTATCCTGTAGCACACCCTCTCTGGAATGATCACCATCAATGAAAATTAAGTCTGCTGCCGGCAAATCGGATGGTTCCAAATCCCGTGAACCATTCGGTTTGACAATCAACTCTACTCTTGGATCATCCTTAACACACTCTCCTGCAATCTGAGGAACTTCCCCCCTTTGAATGGCTAACGGAGTAATATAGGTGGGTATGACATCTATCCCTACATATTTTTCAATCCATGGGCTATTGTCTAAAATACATTTCGCTGTTTCTCCACGTTGTATTCCAATTTCAATAACCGTTTTAGGATAAAAAGTTCGTGAAAGGGCTATTAGCGCCGGAACATCATAAGGACGTGTGTAAAAAGGTACTTCCCCATTGTAGGTACCACTGCCAAATAATTTAAAAAAGGTATCCATACTTAAAATACTCATAATCTCCTCCAATAAGATTGCGAAATAATAGCCTTTTATTCTTTAGACAAGTATTTCTTCCATTGATCTTTTATGTTATCTTTACCGAAAAACTGGATTGCCTTAGCCCTGGCATTTTTACTTATTTCTTTCGCAAGTTCATAATTGCTCAGTAATTCAGTTAATGAATTCCGTAATTCTAGAACACTATCAGAAACAAACCCCTCTTTTCCATTCTCAATGATTTCATGAACTTCAAAGGTACGTTGATTAAGGAATGGATGATTCCCTTGTATTTCTGAAACTGAAACAATAGGAATTCCTGTCATAAATGCCTCGATAAATCCAAGCGTATAACTTGTAACTCTGGTACCTGTATAAAAAAATGCGCGATTTTCTCTCATCTCCGTTTTCATTTGTTCATATGTCACCAATCCAGCACTTTCAGGTATTCCCTCATTTCCAGGACCAAATAATTTTACAGGAAGACCTCTACTAACATGATGGAATAAAATATAGTTACAATCTATTGGCCTTTGCTTCATCAACTGATTAACAGTGATGACATTCAGTTTATTGCCAGTCCAATGATCATACTCTTTTGGATCTTTGTAGAACCGGATTACCGCATCTTCTCCAATATAACCGGGAATCAATCTTTCCTTTGGTGAGTATCGAACAATTTCCATCCCTTGCTCTCGATATGGAAGAAGAATATTTTCAACTTCAGGAACTGATTGGCCTATTGACCTCCAAATGACACGCTTATGCTTAATTTTCTCCCAATTATTAATGATAAATGATGGTGAATGCATAACAATAATGATGTCCTTATCTTCAATCATTTCAGGATGGAGATTATCTTGAGGATAACGATCAACCATATCAGCAAAATGCGGGTCAAATTTCATTTCTGGAATGGGGGGGCGGAGTCTGCTACCTTTATGAGGACGGGAATATTGACCGTGAGAATAACATTCGTATCCTAATTCAGTAAATATTTTTAGCTCATCATACTCTAATACCTCATGAACAGATAGATATAATATTTTCATCTTTTATCCTTCCTATCATGTGATTAAATAATCCACTAAAGGACTACAGCTGTGCATAACAGAATTTCATCATGAGCTGGATATTCTCCTGAAAGTCATGATCTTGCTGCGCCATGTTGTCAGCAAAGTAAACAAGATGTTTTATTGCAGCGGTGTAATTTTTTTGTTGGATGTAAATAATAGCTGCATTGTACCGCGCCATAAGTGTCAGGGGGTATACTGAAAGAAGGTTCAGATAGATACCCAATGCATCATCCATGAAATTTTTTTGATAAAGTTCATTCCCATACTCCATCTCCATTTTAATAATATCCTCGTTTGCTGTTTTCGGGCCTGATTTCTGATTAGATAACTGTCTGATTCTTTCAGAAACTGTAAGAGCGCTTTTTTTCCATGTAAAGGAGGATAAAATCTGCTGGCTTGCTTCCTGTCCCTTTTTCTTCACCATTGATGGGTTCTCATATGCGAACCGCATTGTCTGCTGTAAGTCGTTCCGATCAATCGACAGCCACCATGGATAGTCCACTGTATCCAGATCACCTACTTTTTTCTCTGATAAAAGAACCTCCTTAGAGGGTACGAAAAATGCTGTTTCAGCATTGCAAAAATCCTGACATGAACCTTTATCCGGTACAATCGCCGGAATTCCGCATGCCATAGCTTCTGCAATAGTCAGCCCGAAACCCTCTCCCCTGTATGGATGAACTAAACAATCACACGCCTTATATAATCCACCTAGCTCTGTTTCTGAAATATCATGATCCATGTAGACAATCCGCGGATTTTTTGGATCTAACATGGCTTCATGAATCATCTTTTCAAGCGTGATTCCTTTATAAAAAGATTGGGTGCCGGTGTCTTTAATAAACAAACAAACATCATCATTCGCAGTAAATTCATTTAGGTATGCTTGAACGAGGGTATCAATTCCCTTACGTCCAATCGTCCCTCCGACAAACAGGAATCGAAAAGAGGAAGGTTTTAAATCCAGTGCTTCCACATCTGTGTGGAAAACTTTCTCGTCCACCCCAAGCGGAATGACGTGAATTTTATTTTCTGGAATTCCGCAGCGTACGTAGCTTTCCTTATTGTAATTGCTATAAACCCAGACTTCATCCACCCAATACTTCATTGGAATATACCACGTCCTGGGAATTGCGCCATATTCCCAAGGTTGCATACAAATCCACTTCTTACTTTTTGGTGCTTCCCAATCTGGCGGCCACTGATGGAAAATCGTCAAGTCTGATTCGGGAAAAGGCGAAAATTCTTGCTTTTCATTGTTAGAGAGTGCTAATGGTGCTTCTAAATCAGGAATTTTTTTCTTAATATTCAAATGTTCTTTGCTTAATAACCTGCAAATATTCCTGTTAACAATTGCAAGACTATGACCGGCAAATTGAGGACCGACCCAGTTAATTTTTATTGCTTCTTTTTTCAACAGTATCCACCTCAAGCTTCGTTATGGTGTTTTCTTTCTTTCTTCACTTACACAGTATATTGAACACCGTTGAATAAGTTTCCAAAAACGCACTTTTACCTAGTTAAAATCATAATATGGGAAATGATTGGTTTAGTTTTTTTATAAGGAGAGTGAAAGGAAATATGGACTTTCGACGTTTGTCGTTATGCATGATTGTAAAAGATGAAGAGGACTGTATCGGTAATTGCCTTAGCAGTATAGAGAAGGTTGTAGACGAAATCATTATAGTAGATACAGGATCTTCAGACCGAACAGTTGAGATCTGTAAATCATTTGGAGCACAGGTTTACGAATTTCCCTGGAACAAAAGCTTTGCTGACGCCCGCAACTTTGGTTTAGAACGTGCAACAGGGGATTGGATTTTATGGTTGGATGCAGATGAGGAGTTGGAATCTTCTGATGTTTATAAACTGCGTGATATCCTTTATTCCGATGAAGACATTTTATCCATTCATTTAATGAATTATTATGGCGAACGCCCTGAACCGGATAAAACCTTCGATATTGCCCATACTCGCCTTTTCCGAAATCATATAGGATTTAAATTTATTGGCAAAATCCATGAAATGATAAACACTGATGAGGTTCTGACGATTCCAGAGGATGGTCTGATAATCAAAACGGTGCCAATTAAAGTTCACCATTATGGTTATATGGTTTCGGTGACTGAAAATAAAAAGAAATTTGAACGGAATCTTACAATGTTACTGGAAGAACTGAAACAAAAAGACCATAACCCTTGGATTCATTATCATATTGCCAGCGAATATTACAATAAACAGGAATTTAGTAAAGCGTTTGATCATGTTAATCATTCCATTAAAGATTTCCTAAAACGGTTACAGGCGCCGCCTTCGCTTTTATATCGATTAAAGTATTCCATATTGATTAATACTGGAAGCATCGAAGGAGCATGGCCAGGTATTGAGAAAGTGCTTATACTTTATCCGGATTATGTAGATTTACATTTTTATAAAGGCATTATCTTATATTTGAAAGATATGTTCAAAGAAGCATTGGAGACGTTTGAGGATTGTCTCGAAATGGGAGAGGAGAATTTACAGCATCTTACCATAAAGGGTGTAGGCAGCTTTCAAGCATTACACTATAAAGGATGCTGTCTCGAAAAACTGGGACAGATCGAGGAAGCTGCAAGGTGTTATGCAATGGCTGCAAGTCAATCGAAAACATTTGCTTCTCCCGTAGAAGCTCTACGTGAACTGATGGCGAAACAGCAAGATCTATTTAGTCCATTAACGGAAGATTGCGATGATGAAACACTAATCGCAAAGGCGCTCACGATCCATTTTCAAAAAAAATATGATCAATAATAAAAATAGTTTATTGGCCGTGCCCCTCAATGAGAGAAATCAATACAATGTAGAAGATTAAAAGAAAAGAGGTGAAAAAAATGTCCCAAGCTAATATTCCTAATATTACGCCGCTTATTTCAGTTACGACTTCGCAGACGATTCCGTTGCTTTTGGCTTCTGTTGCCCTAGAGGAATTGGCTCTTGCACACATCATTAATGCTGAAGCAGAGAAACTTCAATTAGTTCTAGGAACTTTAACTCCTACTAGAACTACTTTCTCTCCTGCAGTGGTTTCGATAACTAATCTTATTGATATTAATACAAGTGTTCAAAGAACACTTCGTGATGTGATCAAGAAGGAAATGTTACTAGAGTTTAAGTTTGAAAATATCCTTGATTTGATCGCTATCACGCCACGACCAGGAGGTTAAGGTTAGTTAGTTTTGCAGCACCTCACTTAGTCGTTCTAAGTCGATGATAAGATATATATCTTCATATTCCTCTTACTCCCGATTGGCGTGCCCAACCGGGAGCTTTTTAATGAAATAACTTTGCATAGCAAACATCATAAAAATAGTTGTGTCATTCTTTAACCTGAGGAAATAAACTAACATCAGCGCTAAAGAAAATGAGGTGATAACAATGTCTCAAGCCAATATTCCGAATATTAGTCCACTCCCTTCAGTTACCACTGATCAGGCCATTACATTGCTGCTGGCTTCCATTGCCCTTGAGGAGTTAGCTCTTGCACACGTCATTAATGCCGAGGCTGAAAAACTTCAATTTGTACTCGGAAGATTAAAGCATACAAAAACAAAACTTTCTCCCAAAGAGGTTTCCGCATCTAATCTTCTTACAATCAATGCTAGTGCTGAAAGAATCCTTCAGGACGTTATTAAAAAGGAGATGTTATTGCAATTTAAATTAGAAAACATCCTTGATTTGACACCCAAACGATAAATAAAAAAAAGAAAGAAAATCTGTTATCGATTTTCTTTCTTTTTTTTATTTATCGCCTTATAAGGTTGTTCCATCCAAAATGGGGATTTGGATTGATTGGATAATCCAGAAAAATGAAGAGGTCATGAAGGTTCAGGCAATTTCACCTTATTCTCAAGACAAATAAACAGGAAATTTACTTACTCTCAAGGGATTTCTTCATTTCTTCCCATGACATAAATAAACGAATAATATCTTCTTCTTCTAGTTTACTTCCCATTTGAACCTCAACAATTTCAAGATCTTTGCTTGCTTTAATTCCATGCCTTGTCCCTACAGGAATCTTTAGCACATCGCCTTTTTTTACATAAGACAGTTTATCATCAAGAACAAATTCTCCTTCACCTTCCACTACCACCCATACTTCACTCCGGTTATGATGATATTGATAGCTGAGGTTATGCCCTGCCAATATGAATAATCGCTTTGTCAGTACTTCTATTCCTTCAGCGGATTTGTTGTATTCCAAGACGCGATACCACCCCCAACGGCGCTCCTCATACATAGGGCGTTGATGGAAATCTTTTACTATTTCTTTGACGTGATGGCTTACAGATTTTTCTGAAACCAAAATACCATCAGGACTTGTTGCCACAACTACATTAGAAGTACCCAATACAACCACAGGTAGATCTAATTCATTGATTAAATGTGTATTGATGCAATCATGGCTCATTGAACCCCTGCCGAGGATATTTGTCTGCATCTCCTCCGTCAATGTATTCCAAGTCCCCAAGTCTCTCCAATAGCCGTTATAGGGGGTAACAGCAATTCGCTCTGCCTTCTCTACAATTTCATAATCGAAGCTTATTTTCGGCAGACTATTATAATGTTCTATTACTTGGTCATATTGAGTAGGAAGACCCCTTTTTTCTAGCTGTTTCATCATATAGCCCAATTTAAAGGCAAATACACCGCAGTTCCAAAGTGCCTGCTGTTTCACCAAGCGCTCTGCCATTTCTTCTATCGGTTTTTCCTTAAAGCCGATTACGTTTAAATATTCTTGTGCTTGTTGACAGTTCTTTTCAGCTTTTTCAGGAATGATGTAACCATATTTTGTCGAAGCATAGGCAGGATTTACCCCAATTAAAGCGATATCCATACTCGATTCCAAAATAACATTCTCTAATTCTTTAACTTTATTAAAAAATTGATTTTCTACAAAAGGATCAACAGGCATTACAATAATGACTTCGTTTAGATTTACACCAATGATTGAATACAAATACGATGCTGCTAATGCGATTGCAGGAAAGGTATCTCTCCGCTCAGGTTCGATAATTAATGGTACTTGAGTTCCTAATTGACTTTGTATAATATCCACCTGTGTTTTACTCGTCGAGATATACGTACTATTTAATAATTGATTCCACTCTAATTGTCGCCAGATTCTTTGCACCATGGATTCCAGCTCATCTTCAGAACGGGAGAGTATTTTTAAAAATTGCTTAGATCTGGAGTCATTGGAAAGCGGCCATAATCGTTTCCCAGATCCTCCTGACAGCAATATTAGTTTCATTTCACGCACCTCTATATAAATGGATTACCCAAAAAGTTTCCATCCACTTGAATTACTATCATATGAGTGAAGATGGCATTATGAAATAGATAAGAGCCTTTTAATAAAAGAGATTAGAAAATAAATCTAAGAAAGGATTTGACTTTCTCATTACTTATTATCTTAAAAAACTTATTATTTAAAACAGTGAGACAAGCCGTGTCTGTATTGATTAACTTTTCATATTGTACAAGCAGATAAGTCGAATAATGTGACCTTCAAGAGGGGTATTTTCATATTCAGTAAATTGCTGCCTGCTGGATAAAAGAATAGTCCTCTGGCTGGGCAGGTGCTGGCTGTTTTGGCGGCGGCGGAGGAGGTTCGCGAAATAACGGAACGAACCAAGTTAACGCAGCTGGTTTCGGTACAGACAACGGAGTAGTCATTATTACCTTTATGTGATCTAGCCATTGCTAAAATGTCATGGAAATTACTGACGTCTTTTAAATAATAGAAGGGAATCAGCCAGGCTTTTTTGTTAAAGCACTGGCTTTTTTGGCTTACTGCTATTTATCGTTTTCATAGATTCCAAAAAATATTAAACAAGCATCCGAATTAGAAGATTCTAGGGTCGGACCTTCACCAATAAAGCAATATTGGAATAATATATATTGGGCGTGATATTAGTAGACATTCTTCACCTCTTCCTGAGATGGAGCCTTCCTCAGCAATTATTTGTCCAAAAGCCGCTCTTCATTTTCCTATATTTAAAAACTGTGAAAACGCAAGGGAGAAAGCCTTTTTTTCTAGTTTTTTGGAAACAATCTCTTAAAAACATAATTGAGTAAAATAATAAGGAACGAAGGCATGTACAGCTTTTGTTAAAATCACCAAGGAGGTGAATAATAATGTCTAATCCCAACATAGGGAATATTACGCCTACAATCTCCTTAGTGTAGGACAAACTGTTCCACTACTACTGGCTTCCATAGCCCTCGAGGAGCTGGTTCTCGCTCACCTGGTGAACGCAGAAGCCGAAAAACTTCAACTTGTTCTTGGCACATTAACCCCAACAGGTGCTACATTATCTCCTGCAACAGTTTCGTTGACCACCCTTCTTACTTTGAATGCAAGTGTACAAAGAGCACTTCGCGATGTGATCAAGAAGGAAATGCTTCTTGAATTCAAGTTTGAAAATATTCTTGATTTAATCGCACTCACTCCTACGCCGCCACTAGCTTGCCCTTGTAATGCTACATTGAACTTCCATATGGGTGGTGTCTCAATTACTGTTCCTGGCGTCGGTGTTGTGACAGGTGCTATCGATCTAACTGGAGCGATTTGCCCAAGCTGCGGAGCAGCAGGTAGTATGTTCACATTTAATTTCGACTCAGCACCACCTGGTTTTAGCGAATCTTTCATAGCTACAACAATCACTTCGGTAACTTGTCCTGTTCTATCGGATATTTTAAATACCATGATTGTAACGGGATCTGGAACAGGAAACTTTAATGGTGCACCGTTCTCTTCTACTTTCACTCTCCTATTGACTGATGTAGAGCCACCAGCACCTACTGCAACATTTGTACTAACTATCGATAATACTCCTAATGGAACGCAGGTTGTCACCTTTACACAAAATGGAGAAGGGCACGTGGAAATAACAGGCTGCCCCTTACCTTAACAAACTATTGAGTTAAAAAAACTCCTATTCCGAATATGGAATGGGAATTGTTTGGTTGAGAGGGCTTAGCTGCTGTAGCGATCTTGTTTTTGAACACGAGAAACAGCCAAGGCATTTTTCTAAAAGTACTGGCTGTTTTTATTTTTCTCTCTTCTACTAAAAAACAGCGTAATTGGATTAGCACATTGAAAAAATTTTTTTTGCGTGATATTAGCCTTTTTAAATTACATATTTTTCATAATGTGCAAGTGTATAAGTTTTTTTTAGATACCTGCACCTGCGGTGTAAATATAACGGACTTATATAAAAAATTGAAATGGAATGATTAAATGTCTAATCCAAACATACCCAAAATCACACCCACGATTTCCATTAGTTTGGCAGAGACTGTTCCATTGCTCCTTAGCTCAGTCGCTCTTGAAGAACTAGCCTTGGCTCATTTGCTGAATGCAGAAGCGGAGAAGCTACAGCTTATTCTCGGAGCATTAACACCTACACGCATCACTTTTTCTCCTGCAACCGTTTCGTTAGCCGATCTTCTTGCTACGGATACAAGTGTCCAAAGGACCATTTGTGACGTTATTAATAAGGAAATACTATTGGAGTTCAAATTTGAAAATGCGTTGGATTTAGCTGCCACTGTTGCAAGCTATGGTCCTTTTACATTTGGTTTTGCAGGAGCCAAACTTCAGTTTATTGCTGTTCCGCCATTTGCATCTACCGCAACAATCCAAGCGATTGGTGCAGCAGGTGGCAAAGGACCTGCAGCAAATGGACTTGGCGCCTCTATTAAGGGTGATTTCCCTGTAACGCCGGGTGAAGTATTTTCAATAATGGTTGGTGGCCAAGGTGGAACAGGTGGGGCCGCTGCCGGTACTACTACCGGGATAAAGGTATTAAACAATGAGGCAATCCAATTCCTTTTGGATTGCCTCATTGTTGTATTCAAAGTAAAAAATTAATTGTATCTTCAAGTTCAAACATTAGTAAAATTTCTTTCGCAATGATAGCCCGAAGCATTTCTTCCGCCTTCCTGTTTGCTTTTTTTAGGTCCTTGAGGGAAGCCTTCTTATGTTCAAATTCGGACACGGTTGCCTGAAGAATTTCGACCTCTGATTCTAATAAATTTGCCAATGATTGTTCCATCAATGCTATTCCAGCCAATTTCAACGTTACAACATCCCGCCTTTTGGGGATATGAAAATCTTTCGGTATTTCCGGTAAACCCATGATAGCCCTCCTCTTTGATTGTCACTAATAGAAGTAAAGCATCCGTAAATGCACCACATAATACCTATATGTAATCATTATTTTTTTGTGACATCTATTCCAAATAAACCCCTCTAGTACGGTAAAGTGGAACGTATCATAAAAAATAAACAGACAACACATTTGTGCGTCTGTTTATTTTATTATGTTGAAAAATGCTTTTCTTCTTCCTTCCATTATTCGCTTTATTTCTGAAATGGAATCATTTTGGATTTCTCTCTCCCTTTCTACGGTAAAAAGATCGTTTTGAGAAAACCAGTCTGGTTTCATCATTGCCATTTCAAGCATGTTGAATGTTTGTGAAAGGCGTCTTAATGAAGAATGTATATGAGAGAGAGATTCTTCTAACATTTCGCTGACATCTTCACTAAAATGATCCTCCATTTTCATATTCCCCTTCCTTATTGAAGACAAAGGTGCTCAATCTCCGGACTCTTCGAACTCTCCGGACTCTTCGAACTCCTCAAACTCTTCGCACTCTTCTCGTGGTATATGAATGACTTCAAGTGTTCTTTCTAATTTTTTTAGTAAAAGCCATTCCTTCATTACAATGGTTTCCAGCATTTGTGTGACCGAACGGTTCAAATCCAATATTTCTTTATTGCATGGTTTGGTAGGAAAGTCAGAATGTTTTCCGATAAAGGCTTGAATTTTATCCGCTTCAGCTTGAATCAGAAGAGCCAATGCCTCCTCCTCATTGGCTATTGATTTGATTAAATCAAACAGGACATGATTTAATGAGTGTTTTTCATCCCCATCCTTAGGGTGATGCTTTGTCATGAGTTTAACACCTCTTTAACAATTTTTTTCATACGATAGGTATATGCGCTAATGCCCGGTCCGGTGAATCGAAATATAATTAAAGCCAAAAAGAATAACACCCCGTAATAGCAGTTAGTCTCTTTTCTATATTGAACATAAATTTTTTTTACTTAATTTGACTTTTCCTCTTGTTCATCAACCAAGTCATGCAAAAACCCCTAGTTCTAAGGATTAGGATTTTTCGTCACCTTAAGCTTTATAAACACACCGACAATGGAGATAAATACAAGCTGCATGACAACCATATGTAAAAGCTTAACGTATCCTTACCCGAGAATGTTAAACCGATCGATTGATTCAGTGTAACTTCATGAACATGGGGACTTTCAAATATTTCCACTATAGGCAATTTTATTAATTTACTAATCATTGAGCGTTTGTCCAAGACCATTATTATTGTTCATCAATACTATATAGAGCAAGTACAAATTAGATTTCGGGGGCGAGAAAGAATGTCTGCTAAGAGACGCTATAACGATTTCGATTATGGAATGCCTTCTAAGAGATACTATGGTGAATTCGATCAAGAAGACGATGGGGATTGGGATAGAGACTGGGATTATGTTTGTGATCAAGAAGACGATGGGGATTGGGATAGAGACTGGGATTATGTTTGTGATCATGATGGCGATTGGGATAGATTGAGATTGAGATCACGATGACGATGAAAAGGAAAGTAAGAGAACAAGGTTAAAGGTAGGAGCATGAGAAGCCGGAGTGCTAGCTTCGGTGGAGGTGTCGGTGGGATATACCCTGGCTGAACCCGCACCCCTGATCGGGGTGGGAGACAGTGTCAGGTGGGCAGTTTGACTGGGGCGGTCGCCTCCTAAAGAGTAACGGAGGCGCCCAAAGGTTCCCTCAGAATGGTTGGAAATCATTCGTAGAGTGTAAAGGCACAAGGGAGCTTGACTGCGAGACCTACAAGTCGAGCAGGGACGAAAGTCGGGCTTAGTGATCCGGTGGTTCCGCATGGAAGGGCCATCGCTCAACGGATAAAAGCTACCCCGGGGATAATAGGCTTATCTCCCCCAAGAGTCCACATCGATGGGGAGGTTTGGCACCTCGATGTCGGCTCATCGCATCCTGGGGCTGTAGTCGGTCCCAAGGGTTGGGCTGTTCGACCATTAAAGCGGTACGCGAGCTGGGTTCAGAACGTCGTGAGACAGTTCGGTCCCTATCCGTCGTGGGCGCAGGAAATTTGAGAGGAGCTGTCCTTATTACGAGAGGACAGGGATGGACGCACCGCTGGTGTACCAGTTGTCTTGCCAAAGGCATCGCTGGGTATCTATGTGCGGACGGGATAAGTGCTGAAAGCATCTAAGCATGAAGCCTCCCTCAAGATGAGATTTCCCATAGCGTCAAGCTAGTAAGAACCCTGAAAGATGATCAGGTTGATAGGTCAGAGGTGGAAGCATGGCGACATCTGGAGCTGACTGATACTAATCGTTCGAGGACTTAACCAAATAGAAAAGCGGAGGCGACTGGTCAACTTCGACAGACGTTGGAGAGCCGGCACTGCAAATCCTGGTTTTGGATTTGAAGGGACGGATCGAAACGGCCGAGAAGTTAGGAGCCGCAGCTGGACAATTTTTAAAGCGAACTTGAGTTTTACCACACTTCTTCTGGATTATCTAGTTTTGAGAGAACGATCTCTCTAATTTTATAGTCTGGTAATTAAGGCGAGAAGGTCACACCCGTTCCCATACCGAACACGGAAGTTAAGCTTCTCAGCGCCGATGGTAGTTGGGACACGCGTCCCTGTGAGAGTAGGACGTTGCCAGGCACGACAAAAAGACAACCTGTATTGGGTTGTCTTTTTTTGCCTTAAAGTTGAAAATTATGGCTGAGGACAACGGGTTCACTTGTGAGGTGTAAAACATTAAAACACAAGGTTAAATCACTATTTAATTCGCAAGTTTTTCACCACTAAATTCACGGGACATTTCAAATAAGTCTTTGTTCCCCAGGGTCCTCCATATTGAGGACATTACTCTAGCTAACCATGCGAGTTTTGTCCTCAATGGCCCTTTATTGAGGACAGTTTCTCCGCTAACCATGCGAGGTTTGTCCTCAATAGCCCTTATTGAGGACAGTTTCTCCGCTAACCATGCGAGTTTTGTCCTCAATAGCCCTTATTGAGGACAGTTTCCCCGCTAACCATGCGAGGTTTGTCCTCAATAGCTCTAATTGACGACTGAGATTGAATTGAAAAAATTCAGGTAGCCAACACGATAAACCTTATAACCATTCACACTATAAAACATAGCACTTTCACATAGCCTCCAATAATCATTTCCACCATTGAGAATTACCTTGGAATTCGTATATGAAAAAGACAATTAAACGCTTAAAATCTTGATAAGATAACAAAAAAACATACCGAGTTTCATACGTGAAAAACGATGTGTTTGCCTTTGTGATTTGATTGTTTGCACTCCTAAAGTGAACCCGTTAAAGCCATGCCCCCACCTTCTTATGGTTTGTTTTTAAAAGAGTTAGGCTTATATAAACTAAAAACCTCATCCCAATTCCATTTCTCGTAATACCAGGTCCCTAAAGTTATATCTTTTATCCATTGTTTTTCCTTTATTTTATCTATCCTTGAAATAAATATATCCGCTGTTTTTCGATCCGTCCTGGCCCAAACTAGATGATTACGGGAAAACTGCGGCGCAAAATCACCTTCATTTTTAGAAGGAAAAGTGACTTGCTGTTGCGTGTTAGCAGAAATGTTAATCTCATATATGCTTGGTAGTGGTCGTCCATTCACATCCACTAATTCACTTTCTTTCGAGCGTGAAGCGTATAGGTGGTTATCATTTTCCCAAAATAAATCTCGATCTGCAAAACCCATTGGAGTAAAAATTCCTGTGTATAGGGTTGGAACACTTACCGTCTTTAATTGTTTATTCTTCATCGCTTCTCGGCCAACCCCTTGAATGTATCCAAGAGAGCCCTTCATTGGTGCCCATTGAAACCATTCCTCATCATTTAACATTTCATCCACCTTTTTAAAAACCTCACCATCGGCCGCTAACAAACATAGCGTGTTCGCATCTGCTGACAATGATGCAGTGGGGATCAGTAAGAAACTTAGCCACTTTTGGTCATAGGACCATTTAAATGGACTGGTACTGACAAAAAATTCTTCTTCCCCGATTGGAATCGTGAAAAAGGGCTTAAGGATTGGTCTATGTCTTTCAAACGTTAGTTTGGATAAAATAATATCCGAATGGAGCTGCCTGCTCGCCTTTGCGGAAGTAATCATTCCATTGCCATCAGGGAGCCAAGAGAAATTTTCGATATTTGCGGAAATCTTTGCCGTAAGAAAAGGAGTAGCCGGCTCCAAATGCAGGACATATAAATCCTTGTTTATCAAAAAGCTAATTTTATTATCGTGCGGCGCCCATTGGAAGTTGTTATGTACATTTTCCTTTATTTTTATGTGGTGGTTCATTTTAGCATTGTATAGCCACAGATCTCCATTGTACAGGATATCCTCAGCACTTTTTTTCCCCTTTAAATAGGCAATCCAGTTCCCGTCATGAGACCATTTTGGATATCTTATAAATCCTCTGGTTGTTATTTTGCGTTCTTGATTGCCAATCTTCATCCACAGATCATCGTTCCTGATAAAAGCGGCTTTGAGGTTATCGGTTTGATGATCTGCAAAAGCTATAGTTGGAACCAGAATGGGTAGTGTAATTAAAAGAATGGTAGGGATGATTTTTTTTAACATAATAACCGCCTCTTTGGCAAAAATGATATTTTGTTTATTTTGTACAAATAATTAGGATTCATCATTAATTTCATTATAAAAGTGTGCTAAAGTGAGAGAGGCTTATTACAAAGGAGGGCTTTTCGTGTTGGAAAATAGTTTTATGATGGTCGCGATTATTCTAATCATTAATATCGTTTATGTTTCTTTTTTTACGATAAGAATGATTTTGACTTTAAAAGGTCAGCGTTATTTGGCAGCCTCCCTCAGTATGATTGAAGTAGTTATTTATGTCCTTGGGCTTGGCCTTGTATTGAATAACCTAAATGAAATTCAAAATCTGATTGCCTATGCCGTTGGTTATGGTATTGGCGTTATCGTTGGAATGAAAATTGAGGAAAAGCTGGCATTAGGATATATTACTGTTAATGTGATTACAGCAGAATATGATAAAGATTTAGCTAAAGTATTAAGGGATGAGGGCTATGGAGTTACTGACTGGGCCGCACATGGGCTGGAAGGAAATCGCATGGCCCTGCAAATATTAACTCCCAGAAAATTTGAATTAAAACTATACGATAAGATTAAAACGTTGGATCCCAAAGCGTTTATTATCTCTTATGAACCGAAAGCTATTCATGGAGGCTTTTGGGTGAAATCAGTGAAAAGAGGGAAGCTATTTTCATGAGCAAAAAGAAGCTGCGATTTGAAGTGCAGGAAAATGAAAGTATCGAGGAGTGCTTGGATCGAATGAAACAGCAAGGATATGCTCCTATCCGTCGAACTGAAAAGCCAATTTTTCAAGAAGTGAAAAAAGCTGGAGAAACGATTTATGAGCCAGTTGGTCGTCAAATTGTCTTCGAAGCCACGTTAATTGAGTAAAACACGAACAATATATTATTTTCCAAAAATAACGTTCGACATATTTGTTGACAGCCCAACGAGTTGGTTGGTAAGATAAAGCTATGAATTAAACCATTTATTTTTACCCTCGTATATCCATGGGAATATGGCCCATAAGTTTCTACCCAATAACCGTAAATTATTGGACTATGAGGGAAAGTCAATAGGTTCGGTATTAAGGGCTGGCCCCTTACTTTATTTTGTATGCATTATCATCGTGCCCGAACAAATGGCTTTCTCTTGGATGAGAAGCTATTTGTTGCGGGCATTTTATTTGGGTAAAAAAGGGGGAGAAGAGATGTCCATTCTTGTTGGCGTCATTATGGGGAGTAAATCGGATTGGGAAACGATGAAACATACGTGTGAGGTTCTCGACCAATTTGAAATAGCTTATGAAAAAAGAGTGGTATCAGCCCATCGTACACCTGATTTGATGTTTACATATGCAAAAGAAGCAAGAGACAGAGGGTTAAAGGTAATCATTGCCGGGGCAGGCGGTGCGGCCCATCTCCCGGGAATGGTAGCAGCACAGACCACCTTGCCAGTCATCGGGGTTCCTGTTCAAACACAGGCCTTAAAAGGGTTAGACTCTTTATTGTCTATCGTGCAAATGCCTGGCGGTGTACCCGTCGCAACCGTTGCAATTGGGAAAGCGGGTGCAGTGAATGCGGGTCTGCTGGCGGCACAAATTTTAGCAACGGGTGACACTGCATTAGCTGAGAAGTTAGACGCGAGAAGAGAAGCAGTGAAACAAGAAGTGCTGGAAAGTAGTGATCAACTTGTCTACTAAAACGATATTACCTGGAGCAACGATTGGCATTATCGGCGGAGGTCAACTGGGCCGAATGATGGCGTTGGCAGCCAAGGCACAAGGTTTTCGGATAGCTGTTTTAGAACCGACAGCAGACTCTCCATGCGGACAGGTGGCTGACGTGGAAGTTATCGGTGCCTATGATGACCGTGAGGCGATCAGCCAATTAGCAGAGATTAGTGATGTGATTACCTACGAATTTGAAAATATTGATGCCGATACATTAGCTTGGCTATGTAATCAGGCTTATGTACCACAGGGTCCGCGGCTGTTAACGATCACGCAGGATAGGATTAAGGAGAAAGCAGCGATCCAGCAAGCGGGTGTGGTTGTGGCACCATATGAAGTGATCGACAGCATGGCTGATTTATTTTTAAAAATAGAAGCGATTGGCTACCCGGCTGTTCTGAAGACGGCAAGAGGCGGTTATGATGGCAAGGGGCAGCAGGTGCTGAGAGAAAAGCAGGATTTAGCGAAGTGTGAACCGCTGTTGAAACATGGTGCCTGTGTTTTAGAAAAATGGATTGCGTTTGAAAAAGAAATATCTGTTATTGTGACCCGAAAGCTTAATGGGGAAACGGCATTTTTACCAGTGGCGGAGAACATTCATGTGGAAAATATTTTACACAAAACGATTGTTCCAGCACGGATTTCACAAATGATACAGTTAGAAGCCGTAGAACAGGCCAAACTGCTTGCTGATTCGTTACAATTAGTGGGGACATTGGCAGTCGAGATGTTTGTGACAAGTGGGGGCAAGCTATTTATTAATGAATTGGCACCACGTCCGCACAATTCCGGCCATTTTTCAATCGAAGCATGTGCGACATCCCAATTTGAACAGCATATTCGTGCCATCTGCAATTGGCCGTTAGGGAGTACAGTGCTATTAAAACCAGCCGTTATGGTCAACCTATTAGGTGAGCATCTTGAACACCTTTTTGCGGAGATTCCAACTATGAATGACTGGAAGATTCATTTGTACGGCAAAAAAGAGGCAAAAGTTAAACGTAAGATGGGTCACGTTACTATTTTGCGTGAAAATGTGGAGGCTGCTCTTACAGAAATTGAAGAAAGCAGCATCTGGAAATCAGCTAAAGAAATGATCGGGGGATAAAACATGATTGATCGTTATACACGACCTGAAATGGGTGCAATTTGGACAGAGAAAAACCGCTTTAATGCCTGGCTTGAGGTAGAAATACTGGCTTGTGAAGCATGGGCTGAATTAGGAGAAATTCCTAAGGAGGATGTTAAGAAGCTTCGCGAAAATGCTTCCTTCAATATTGACCGCATTAAAGAAATTGAAGAGGAAACAAGACACGATGTGGTTGCTTTTACGCGGGCCGTTTCGGAAACATTGGGTGAGGAACGTAAATGGGTTCATTATGGTTTAACCTCTACAGATGTTGTTGATACAGCCTTATCTTATGTCTTAAAACAAGCTAATACCATTTTAGTAAAAGACATTGAGAATTTTATTGAGATTTTAAAAAATAAGGCGATGGAACATAAGTTTACGGTGATGATGGGGCGGACACATGGCGTTCATGCCGAGCCAACAACCTTTGGATTGAAGCTTGCTTTATGGTATGAAGAAATGAAGCGAAACCTTGAACGCTTCAAGCAGGCGGCAGCTGGTGTGGAGTTTGGAAAAATCTCTGGGGCTGTCGGCACATATGCCAATATTGACCCGTTTGTGGAGCAATATGTGTGTGAAAAATTAGGGCTGGGTGCTGCACCGATTTCGACGCAAACATTGCAGCGTGACCGTCATGCTCACTACATGTCAACGCTTGCTCTGATTGCCACTTCGATTGAAAAGTTTGCGGTAGAAGTTCGCGGTTTGCAAAAAAGTGAAACTCGTGAGGTTGAGGAGTTTTTTGCAAAAGGACAAAAGGGTTCATCTGCGATGCCGCATAAGCGAAATCCAATTGGCTCTGAAAATATGACGGGGATGGCACGTGTTATTCGCGGCTATATGATGACAGCTTACGAAAATGTGCCGTTATGGCATGAACGGGATATCTCCCATTCTTCTGCAGAACGCATCATTTTGCCTGATGCGACGATTGCATTGAATTATATGTTGAACCGGTTTGGAAACATTGTGAAGAACTTGACCGTGTATCCAGAGAATATGAAGCGTAATATGGAGCGGACCTTAGGGTTGATTTACTCACAGCGTGTGTTGCTTGCGCTGATTGATAAAGGGTTATCACGCGAGGAAGCCTACGATACCGTGCAGCCTAAGGCGATGGAAGCATGGGAGAAACAAGTACCGTTCCGCGGTTTGATTGAAGCAGAGGATAAAATTACCACGTTGCTTTCAGATGCGGAAATTGCCGATTGTTTTGATTATAATTACCACCTAAAACATGTCGATATGATTTTTGATCGCTTAGGGTTGAATGGGTAAGGATTTTATAGAAGACGGTCGTCAATAGAAGTAGTAGACGACCGTAACGAAGAAAAATACGGATGCACGGCAGCCAATAGTAAGTACCCATAAAGAAAAACGGAATAGAGGCAGCACATGATGGAAATCTGCCTCTTTTCGCAAATTGAAGATTCCCAATATTGCGAATAGGAGTGAGCTCAGATGAAAGAATTGCTTTACGAAGGAAAGGCGAAACGAATTTACGCAACAGACGAAGAACAAGTGGTGTTGGTCGAGTACAAAGATTCTGCTACAGCCTTTAACGGAGGAAAAAAGGCAGAAATCAACGGAAAAGGACGTTTGAACAACGAGATTACTAGTTTGCTATTTTTAAAACTTAAGGAACAAGGAATAGACTCCCACTTTATTAAACGAGTCTCTGAAACAGAACAGCTGGTTAAAAGGGTATCCATCATTCCGCTTGAAGTGGTCGTTCGTAATGTTGCAGCCGGCAGCCTAGCAAGTAGATTGGGAATCGAAGAAGGCCGTGAGTTAACAAAGCCCATGGTTGAGTTTTACTTAAAAAACGATGAATTAGGCGACCCGCTCGTCACGCTTGATCACATTCTTGAACTACAGGTGGCTACAGCCCAGGAGGCAGCCATTTTACAAGAAAAAGCACTCCACATTAATACAGTCTTATCAAGCTTCTTCAATGACCAAGGCATAAGCCTGATTGATTTTAAATTAGAGTTTGGCAAAGACAGTGACGGCCAAATTTTACTAGCCGATGAAATTTCCCCTGACACCTGCAGGCTTTGGGATAAAGAAACAAATGAAAAGCTCGATAAGGATGTATTTCGCCGTGATTTAGGAAGTTTAACAGACGCCTATGAAACTATTTTAGAGAGACTTGGAGGACATCAGCATGTATAAAGTAAAGGTGTATGTAACATTAAGAGAAAGCGTGTTAGACCCGCAAGGTAAAGCAGTTACCCACTCGTTACATTCGTTAAATTACCAACAAGTAGCAGATGTCCGCATCGGTAAATATATGGAACTTACGATTGAAAAATCAGATCGCGATATTAATGAAGTGGTTAATGAAATTTGCACGAACCTGTTAGCGAATCCGGTTATTGAAGATTACCGTTTCGAAGTAGAGGAGTGTGTTACTAAGTGAAATTTGCGGTAATCGTCTTTCCAGGATCGAATTGTGACGTTGATATGTTCCATGCCATCAAAGATGAACTTGGGGAACAGGTTGAATATGTTTGGCATGATTCAGAAACCTTAGATGGGTTTGACGGAATTCTCCTCCCAGGCGGCTTTTCATATGGAGATTACTTGCGCACTGGAGCGATCGCTCGATTTAGTAATGTCATGAAGGAAGTCATCAAAGCTGCTGAGGCTGGAAAGCCAATCCTTGGTGTCTGTAATGGATTTCAAATTCTTCTTGAGGCAGGATTGCTGCCAGGGGCAATGAGGAGGAATGATAGTCTTTCCTTTATTTGTAAACCAGTGGGATTATCGGTACAAAATAATCAAACCATGTTTACATCCGAGTACAAGGCGGGGCAATCGATTACTATTCCTGTTGCTCATGGAGAAGGAAACTACTATTGCGACGAGGAAACACTCGCGAAGCTTAAGGCAAACAACCAAATTATTTTTACCTATAATCAAAATCCGAACGGAAGCTTAGCGGATATTGCCGGTATTGTGAATGACAAAGGAAACGTTCTAGGCATGATGCCACACCCTGAGCGGGCGGTGGATGAACTGTTAGGCGGAGCCGATGGACTGAAAATGTTTCAATCGATTGTGAAAACTTGGAGGGAAGCACATGTTGTTAACGCTTGAACCAAATCCGAACCAGATCAAAGCAGACAAAATATATCAGCAAATGGGTTTGTCCGACGCGGAATTCGCACTGGTTGAAAACATTCTGGGACGTACGCCTAATTATACGGAAACAGGCCTATTCTCCGTTATGTGGTCGGAACATTGCAGCTATAAAAATTCTAAGCCGATTCTCAAAAAGTTCCCGATTACAGGTGAGCGAGTGCTGCAAGGACCGGGTGAAGGCGCCGGTATCGTTGACATTGGTGATGAACAGGCGGTTGTTTTTAAAATCGAAAGTCACAATCACCCATCCGCGATTGAACCCTACCAAGGAGCGGCAACTGGTGTAGGCGGGATTATCCGCGATGTGTTCTCAATGGGAGCTAGACCAATCGCAATGTTGAACTCACTTCGTTTTGGTGAGTTAGACACTGCCCGGATGCGTTACTTATTTAAAGAGGTAGTCGCTGGGATTGCCGGCTACGGGAACTGTATCGGTATTCCTACAGTAGGTGGTGAAATTCAATTCGACCCTTGCTATGAAGGGAATCCGCTCGTTAATGCCATGTGTGTCGGTCTCATCGACCATAAGGATATCAAAAAAGGGCAGGCACATGGTGAAGGCAATACAGTCATGTATGTGGGAGCGAAAACAGGTCGAGACGGTATTCATGGGGCCACATTTGCCTCTGAGGAATTAACGGAACAATCCAATGAAGATCGACCAGCTGTTCAAGTAGGTGATCCATTCATGGAGAAGCTGCTATTAGAAGCTTGCTTAGAATTAATACATTACGATGCACTCGTAGGCATTCAGGATATGGGGGCAGCGGGTCTTGTTAGTTCATCTGCGGAAATGGCCAGTAAAGCTGGCATGGGCATTGAAATGAATTTAGACCTTGTTCCACAGCGGGAAACAGGGATGACTGCCTATGAAATGATGCTGTCTGAATCTCAAGAACGGATGCTCATCGTCGTGAAAAAGGGACGGGAGCAAGAAATCGTCGAGCTTTTTGAAAAATACGGGCTGGAAGCAGTCGGAATTGGGACGGTAACAAGCGATAAACAGCTTCGTCTCATTCATAAAGGAGAAGTCGTGGCGGATGTTCCGGTTGATGCGTTAGCAGAAGATGCACCGGTATACCACAAACCTTCAAAACAACCTGATTACTTCGCGGAATTCCAAGCGATGGAGAACGAGATTCCTCAGGTAGAGGATTTGAAAGAAACGTTATTAGCCCTCTTGCGTCAGCCGACCGTTGGAAGCAAGGAATGGGTGTATGAGCAATATGATTATATGGTGCGGACTAATACTGTCGTTTCTCCAGGGTCAGATGCCGCCGTGGTAAGGATTCGCGGCACACGGAAAGCCTTAGCGATGACAACGGATTGTAATTCTCGCTATGTCTATTTAGATCCTGAAGTGGGCGGGAAAATCGCCGTCGCAGAGGCAGCTCGAAACATTGTTTGTTCCGGTGCAGAACCATTAGCGATCACAGACAACTTAAATTTCGGTAATCCTGAAAAGCCAGAAGTATTTTGGCAAATTGAAAAAGCGGCTGAGGGCATGAGCGAGGCTTGCCGTGTTCTTGAGACGCCGGTTATTGGCGGTAACGTTTCTCTATACAACGAAACAAGCGGAACAGCAATCTATCCAACACCAGTAGTTGGTATGGTTGGATTAGTAACAGATATTGAACATATTACCACACAGCATTTTAAACAAAGCGGCGACCTCATTTATTTAGTAGGGGAAACCAAGGATGAATTTGGCGGCAGTGAGCTGCAGAAGCTTCTGAATGGACGGGTGTTTGGTAAGGCTCCTGAATTACATGTCACGATTGAAAAAGAAAGACAGAATCAAGTTCTTGCTGCAATCCGTGCCGGCTTGGTGAAATCAGCACATGATTTATCTGAAGGCGGTTTGGCTGTTGCTTTAGCTGAATGTCTGTTTGCTAATGAACAGCTTGGAGCAGAAGTAAACATAGCTGGAAACCCAGTCACCATGTTATTTAGTGAAACACAATCTCGTTTTCTTGTAACAGTTAAGAAAGAACAAAAGCTTGAGTTTGAAAGTTTAGTAGAGGCAGTGCAGATTGGCTGCGTGAATGATACGGCCCAATTGCAGATTACAAACGGTGAGGCAACGGTACTTAAAGCTTCAACTGAAGAATTGAAAGCAGCTTGGAAAGGAGCTATCCCATGCTTCCTGAAATAAAAGGATTAAATGAAGAGTGCGGTATCTTTGGTGTCTGGGGGCATCAGGATGCCGCCCAGTTAACGTATTATGGACTTCATGCCCTTCAGCATCGCGGCCAAGAGGGAACGGGAATTGTCGTCAACGACGGAAAAACACTTAAAGTAGTAAAAGGCGAAGGACTGGTAACGGAGATTTTTACGGCCGATGCGATGAAGGATTTAACCGGAAACTCCGCCATCGGTCATGTTCGTTACGCAACGGCAGGGGGCGGAGGCTATGAGAACGTCCAGCCGCTTTTGTTTCATTCGCAAACCGGAAGTCTTGCCCTTGCCCATAACGGCAACCTGGTAAATGCTAATTCACTTAAGCATCAGCTCGAAGGACAAGGAAGTATTTTTCAAACAAGCTCTGATACAGAAGTTTTGGCCCATTTAATGAGAAGAAGCGGCTATTCCCATTTGAATGATCAAGTCAAAAATGCACTGTCGATGTTAAAGGGAGCCTATGCCTACCTCATTATGACGGAAAATGAGTTAATGGTTGCGCTTGACCCGCATGGATTAAGACCACTTTCACTTGGCATTCTTGGAGATGCTTATGTGGTTGCTTCCGAAACATGCGCTTTTGATGTTGTCGGTGCGGAATATATTCGAGATGTTATGCCTGGCGAGCTATTAATTATTAATGACAATGGCATAAAATCCGAACGATTTGCGATGAGTACGACTAAAGCGATTTGTATGATGGAGTATGTTTATTTTTCAAGACCTGATAGCAACATCCAAGGAATCAATGTCCATACGGCCCGTAAAAACCTAGGAAAAAGATTAGCGATGGAGGCCCCGATTGATGCGGATGTCGTGACGGGTGTTCCTGATTCAAGTATTTCAGCTGCGATTGGCTATGCAGAAGCAGCAGGGATTCCTTATGAAATGGGCTTAATTAAAAATAAATATGTTGGCAGAACCTTTATCCAGCCTTCCCAATCTCTCAGGGAACAAGGAGTAAAAATGAAACTGTCACCTGTTCGCGGCGTAGTAGAAGGAAAGCGGGTCATTATGGTTGATGATTCGATTGTGCGCGGAACGACAAGCAGAAGAATTGTTAGGATGCTTAAAGATGCTGGCGCCACTGAAGTACATGTGGTCATTAGTTCGCCGCCGATTAAGAATCCTTGTTTTTACGGAATTGATACCTCTTCCAAGGAAGAGCTAATTGCATCTGATAAATCGATTGAAGAGATCAGAGAACTAATAGGGGCAGATTCCTTAACCTTTATCAGTATAGAGGGCATGATGAATGCATTTGGCCAAGAAGGAACGAATGGTTATTGCCTTGGCTGCTTTACCGGAAATTACCCAACCGAAATCTATCCAGACACACTTCAATATTATTATCAAAAGGGGTGACAACCATGGCAAATGCGTATAAACAAGCGGGCGTGAATATTGAGGCAGGCTATGAAGCCGTTGAGCGGATGAAAAAACATGTGCAAAAAACAGCCAGGGCCGGTGTAATCGGCGGCCTTGGCGGTTTTGGCGGTATGTTCGATCTATCTGCACTTGGATTGAAAGAGCCAGTTTTGGTGTCAGGCACCGATGGTGTAGGCACGAAACTGATGATTGCTTTTATGATGGACCGCCACGATACAATTGGCATTGATGCTGTAGCCATGTGTGTCAATGATATTGTGGTTCAAGGGGCAGAGCCGCTTTACTTTTTAGATTATATTGCCTGTGGCAAAGCTATTCCGGAAAAAATTGAAGCAATAGTAAAAGGGATTGCCGATGGTTGTGAACAGGCAGGCTGTGCCTTAATTGGCGGCGAGACAGCAGAAATGCCAGGGCTTTATCGGGAAGACGAATACGACCTTGCCGGGTTTTCAGTAGGGGCATGTGAAAAGCCGCGATTGATCACGGGAGAAACGATTAAGGCGGGAGATGCCCTCATTGGCCTAGCTTCGAGCGGAATCCATAGCAATGGGTACTCACTTGTTAGAAAAGTGTTTAACAATTGGTCGTTAATTGAGTTTGTCGATGAACTCGGTTGTACCTTAGGAGAAGAATTACTGAAGCCGACAAAAATTTATGTGAAGCCGATTTTGTCAGCATTAAAAAAATTCAATCTAAAAGGAATGGCTCATATTACCGGCGGCGGATTTATTGAGAATATTCCACGAATGCTGCCTGCTGGACTCGGAGCAGAGTTAGATGAAAAAAGCTGGGAAATTCCGTCTGTATTTAAATTGATTTCTGAGGTTGGACAACTAGATTATCAAGAGATGTATAATATTTTTAACATGGGAATTGGCATGGTCATCGCTGTAGATCAGGATGCCAAAGCCGATGTGATGGAGCATTTTAGACAGTCAGGTGAAACTGTTTATGATATGGGTATGGTTACGGGACAAGAAGGAATTAACATAAAGGGCCGTGGTATACGATGATGAAAAATATGGCGGTGTTTGCCTCTGGGAGCGGAAGTAATTTTCAGGCGATTATCGATGCCTTTCTGACGGAGGGACAAACTGCGAATATTTCCTTGTTAGTTTGCGATCAACCGGGTGCCTATGTGCTTGAACGGGCACGGGCGGCTGGTATACCCACTTTTGTGTTTAATGCAAAGGAATATCGTAGTAAGGCAGATTATGAAAGTGAAATATGGATGGAATTAAAAAAACGCGGTGTTGAATTAATCGTCCTAGCTGGTTATATGCGGTTAATTGGCCAAACACTATTAAAAGCATTTGAGGGTCGGATTGTGAACATCCACCCATCCTTACTTCCTGCCTTTCCAGGTAAGGATGCGATTGGTCAGGCCTTGGAGGCCGAAGCGAAATGGAGCGGGGTCACCATCCATTTTGTTGATGAAGGAATGGATACAGGTCCGATTATTGTCCAAGAGCGAGTACAGATTGCGGAAAATGAATCAAGAGCAAGCTTACAAAAGAAAATTCAAGCGATTGAACACAGATTATATCCAAATATTATACACATGTTGTTAACACGAGGAGAGGTTACAAATGACGAAAAAGCGCGCACTTATTAGTGTTTCTGATAAAGCCGGAGTGAGTGATTTTGCAAGAGAGCTAGTGAAACTTGGTTTTGAAATCATCTCAACCGGTGGAACGAAAAAAACGCTTCAAGAACAAGGAATACCTGTTTTAAGTGTGAGTGAGGTTACCGGATTCCCAGAGATTTTAGAGGGACGTGTAAAAACGCTAAATCCGCTTATTCATGGCGGCCTGCTTGCTAAACATGATGACCAAGCACATCAATCACAGCTTATTGAACATGGAATTGAGCCAATCCAGGTAGTTTGTGTGAATCTTTATCCATTCCAGCAAACGATTGAAAAACCAGATGTAACCGTCGCTGATGCAATTGAGAATATAGATATTGGCGGTCCAACAATGCTGCGCTCCTCAGCAAAAAATCACCAATATGTAACGGTAGTCGTTGATCCAGCGGATTATGGCCAGGTGTTGGCTGAGTTAGCGGCTGAAGGTGAAACCAAGTTAGAAACGCGAAGAAAACTAGCGGCTAAGGTATTTCGTCACACGGCTGCCTATGATGCATTAATCGCGGAATACATGACTAACCTTGCACAGGAAGAAGCACCGGAAAAGTTAACTGTTACCTATGAATTGAGACAGTCATTGCGCTATGGAGAAAATCCGCATCAACAAGCAGCTTTTTATAAAAAACCACTTGGTTCCACGTTCTCGATTGCCTATGCCGAGCAGCTTCATGGTAAAGAACTTTCTTATAACAATATCAATGATGCTGATGCAGCCTTGCAAATCGTCAAAGAATTCTCAGAACCCGCTGCAGTAGCAGTCAAGCATATGAATCCGTGTGGTGTTGGGACAGGGGAAAATGTGTATGATGCGTTTACGAAGGCATTTGCAGCTGATCCTGTGTCTATTTTTGGCGGTATTATTGCCTTAAATCGTGAAGTTGACGCTGAAACGGCTACAAAACTTCATGAAATTTTCTTAGAAATTATTATTGCCCCATCCTTCTCGGAAGAAGCGTTAGCTATTTTAACAGGTAAAAAGAATCTTCGCCTGTTAACCATTTCATTTGATAATGCCAAAAAACCGGAATTGAAAATGACTACGATTCAAGGTGGATTGTTAGTTCAGGAACAAGATCGTTACACATTCGAGGATGCTGACATCACGATCCCGACGAAGAGACAACCGACAGATGAAGAGTGGGACGCTCTAAAATTGGGTTGGAAGGTTGTTAAGCATGTGAAGTCGAATGCCATCGTTGTTACAAATAAAGACATGACGCTCGGGATTGGCGCTGGTCAAATGAACCGTGTCGGCTCCGCTGAGATTGCTTTAAAACAGGCAGGTGAAAAGGCAGAAGGTGCGGCACTAGCTTCTGATGCATTCTTCCCAATGGATGATACCGTTGAAGCAGCAGCAAAAGCAGGGATTACGGCGATCATTCAACCTGGCGGCTCCATTAAGGATGCCGATTCCATCAAAAAAGCAGACGAATACGGAATTGCCATGGTGTTTACAGGCGTTAGACACTTTAAGCATTAGACTCGGTTAAGCGATATTGTACATGGAGGGAATCGGCGAGACTCCTGCGGGAGAACGACCGAGGCAAGACCCCGGAGGGCGGAACGACCGAGAAGGCTTGCCCGGTCGCCCGCGGAAAGGGTGCTGATTCCCTCCATTTTCAACTGTAAAATGAACCCAAATTAAAACGAGGTGTTAGGGATGAAGGTATTAATCATTGGCCGCGGTGGAAGAGAGCATGCCATCTGCCGAAAAGCCAGCGAAAGCACGCTTGTTGAAAAAGTATTTGTGGCTCCTGGGAACGCTGGGATGACAGATGTGGCGGAACAAGTTCCACTGGAGGAATCGCAGCATGAACAACTCCTTCAATTTGCCAAAGACCAAAAAGTGGCCTTAACGATTATCGGTCCGGAAGTCCCTCTCCTTGAGGGGCTGGCCGATAAATTTGAGGCAGCAGGATTAGCGGTGTTTGGGCCGCGTAAAGCCGCAGCAGAAATTGAAGGAAGCAAGTCCTTTGCAAAAGAATTAATGAAAAAATATCAAATACCTACAGCTGATTACGCTGTGTTTACCTCCTTTGAAAAAGCGCGCAGCTATATAGAAGAAAAAGGGGCCCCGATTGTTATTAAAGCAGATGGTTTAGCGGCTGGAAAAGGCGTTACGGTTGCTTTAACAGTAGAGGAAGCACTAGCGAGTGTAGAGGAAATGCTCGTTGATGCGAAATTTGGCGATGCCTCTTCCCGCGTCGTCATTGAAGAGTTTTTAAGCGGCGAGGAATTTTCCTTAATGGCGTTTGTAAACGGAGATGTTGTTGTTCCGCTTGAAATTGCTCAAGATCATAAACGTGCTTATGATGGCGACCAAGGTCCAAATACGGGTGGAATGGGTGCCTATTCACCTGTTCCACAAATCGGAAGAGAAACAGTAAAGCTTGCAGTGGATACCGTGCTTATCCCGGCAGCCAGAGCGATGGTTCAAGAAAACCGGAGCTTCTGCGGCGTCTTATATGCCGGTTTGATTAAAACAACAGAAGGACCAAAGGTGATTGAATTTAATGCCCGCTTAGGTGATCCTGAAACACAGGTGATTTTACCAAGGTTAGCATCAGATTTAGTTCAAGCGATTTTAGAGCTATTGGATGGAAAACAGCCGGAGCTGGTGTGGGATTCTCAAGCCATGGTTGGCGTTGTTGTCGCTGCCAAGGGCTATCCAGAGGTTTATGAAAAGGGTGCGGTACTGACAGGATTAGCGGAAATTATTCCGGATGTGTACACCTTTCATGCCGGTACAGTAAAAAATGAACTCGGTGAGTTTACCACGGCTGGCGGCAGGGTGCTGCTGGTTGGGGCCAAGGCTGAAACACTGAAAGAAGCACAAGAAAAAGTGTATCATGAGCTAGAAAAGGTTACCTGTGAGGGCGTTTTCTATCGCAAAGACATTGGGGCAAAAGCGACTTTGCCTGTCATCGGATAAAAGGAATATGAAAAGAGGATGTCTCAAACCAAAGAGTCAGACCCCACAACCTCAACATATCACTGAACTTTTCCTAAGAGTGATTATTGAGTGTAACGTGAGGTCAGACCTTTTGAGGCATTCTTTTTTTGTTAGGTCGGATTATACGGTACGACCGAATCTCCATTCAAGTTGGTAAGTCCTTCTAATCCATCCATTGAATCCATTGTATCATTATGCTCTTGAACCATATTTTTGTATTTTTCATAAAAAGCTGTTAGTGGACAATAGCGGACAATTCCCTCAGCAACCTTCATCGCACCACACATTGCAGCAAATAAATAAGAATCTCTCCACGGGTGTTTGACCAGCTTTGAAGTGCTCCAGGCCAACACCGTTAACCCAAACGTAATCCGAATCAAGGCGTTTAAAATGCCAATATTAGGTTTAATATTCATTATGTTCACTCCTTCACAAATATTTTACAATTTTTATCAATTCTTTACTGCTTTAATTTGTAAAATATGATACTATAGTATCTACAAATAAATTTTGTAAGGGCTTTCTTTATTGTTAAATCAACTTATTATTATATAGATAGTTTTTTAAGGGAGGGACATGGTATGCTGGAACAACGCTACCGCTGGAAAAATAAACACTTACGCATGCATGTATCCGTAATAGATGGGAAAACAGCTCCAACCATATTATTGAAAAATGCCTTGTATTTAAATCAGACATTTCGGAAATGGATGAGAGCTAATATTTGGATTTATGAAGATCGGATTATTTATGTTGGAGAGAATCTGCCTCCATATTTAGAAAACTGTGAAGTCGTCGATTGCACCAACGAGATTCTTGTCCCGGGTTACATTGAACCACATGCACATCCATCTCAATTATATAATCCCCTGACCTTGGCAGCCTATGCATCACAATTTGGAACCACAACCTTAATTAATGATAGCATGGCGCTGATTTTACATTTAGAAAAAAAGGAAGCGTTTTCAATATTAAAGGATTTGCGTTCCATTCCATCAACGATGTATTGGTGGAGTCGATTTGATCCTCAAACGGAAATTTTGAATGAAGAAGAGATTTTTTCACATAGTAACGTTAAATCGTGGCTTGAGCATGATGCTGTCCTCCAGGGCGGAGAGTTAACGGGCTGGCCAAAGCTGCTTGATGGTGACGATATGATGCTTCATTGGATTCAAGAAGCAAAACGGATGCGTAAGCAAATAGAGGGTCATTTTCCTGGTGCATCTGAAAAAACATTAGCAAAAATGAGGCTCTTGGGCGCTGATTGCGATCACGAAGCGATGACAGGTGAAGAGGTTTATAACCGCCTTATGCAAGGTTATATGGTGTCGTTACGATATTCATCGATCCGCCCGGATTTACCGCAAATTTTGGATGACATGAAGCGCTTAGGCATCGAGGCATATGATAGATTAATATTTAATACCGACGGATCGTCATCTACTTTTTACGAGCAAGGGATGAATGATCAAATGATTCGAATTGCGATTGAAAAAGGTGTGCCTGTCATTGATGCTTATAATATGGCCACTATAAATATAGCCAAATATTACAACATTGACCATTTACATGGTAATCTCGCTACTGGCCGTGTTGCCAATATTAACTTTTTATCAAGTATGGAAAATCCTACACCTGTTTCGGTTTTGGCAAAAGGGAAATGGGTAAAGCGTGACGGCGTAAAGGTAGAAGATGTATATCCACCGATAAATTGGGAGCAGTATGGGCTTACGCCAATGGAATTCGATTGGGATCTATCATTGGATGATTTACAATTTTCTATGCCGTTTGGAATAAAAATGGAAAACTCTGTTATCACGAAACCATATTCCATCTCGATTGATGCCTCTGGTGATGAATTATCGTCCGATCATGATGAGTGCTTTTTTACATTGATTGACCGAAATGGAAAATGGAGAATCAATACGTTATTAAAAGGATTCGCCACAACCTTGCCGGCATTGGCCAGTTCTTATTCCAATACGGGAGATATTATTTTAATTGGAAAAAATAAACATGACATGGTGCATGCTTTTAATAGAGTAAAAGAATTAGGCGGGGGAATTGTAATGGTGGAAAATTCCCAAATTGTTTGCGAAGTGCCGTTACATTTAACCGGAATTATGTCAGACCTCCCGGTTGAAAAACTAATTGAACAAGAAAAAAGGTTATTAGTGGAACTGAGAAAAAGTGGATATCATTTTTCTGATCCTATTTATAGTTTAGCCTTTTTCTCTGCTACTCATTTACCATATATTCGGATTACGCCGCAGGGAATGTATGATGTCATGAACAAAACAGTACTCTTTCCGTCAATAATGCGTTAAACTGTAAATAATTAAAGAGTTAAAGCGTGAAAGTGTTCTGTCCTGCTAGGTGATGAAATTGGGGGAACATAAAATGAAAAAATGGGCTGTAGCCGTGGCAGCTTTCCTATTACTACTTTCTGGGTGTAGTCAAAAGGAAACCGTAAAAAGAACGGTTGAGAAAGAAAAAGTGGTTGAGAAGACCGAGGAGAAAGAACTGGAAAAGCAGGAGTTATCTTCCTATTTTCCGTTAACAGGCATTGGTTCCACAACGAGTACGGACGGCAGAGCAATTGCTGTGATGATTAATAATCATCCAAAAGCCAGACCCCAATCAGGCTTGAATAAGGCTGATATTGTCTATGAAATCCTAGCAGAAGGGGACATCACGCGATTTCTTGCTGTTTTCCAAAGTGAGAAGCCAACAAATATTGGCCCTGTACGAAGCGCCCGCGACTATTATATCGACATTTCCAAAGGCCTTGGAGCACTCTATATTGCCCATGGTTGGAGTGAAGAAGCAAAAAAGATGCTTGAAGGCAACTATGTCGATAATCTAAATGGAATCGTCTATGATGGTACCCTTTTTAAACGATCAAGTACCCGAAAAGCACCTCATAATTCCTATATTACGTATGAAAATATTCTAAAAGGTGCAAAGCAAAAAAAATATTCGATGGAAAACAGTCCGCCTAAGTTTCTTTTTATGTCTGAAGAAGAAAGAAAAGCCATCACCGGTAACGATGCAAATTCTGTGAAAATTACTTATTCTAAAGGCGGCATTTCGGATTCAAGGTTCGAATACGATCGTGCACTCGGCAAATATAAGCGTTTTTCAGGCGGTATGCAATCCGTGGATTTAGACACAAACGAACCTGTATTAGTGGATAATATATTTATTATTGAAGCCGTTCACAAGGTGATTGATTCAGTCGGACGCAGGGATATTGATCTGCATTCGGGAGGAAAAGGCTATCTATTGCAAATGGGCAAGGTCAACGAAGTAGAATGGGCTCATAAGGACGGCAGAATTGTTCCAATGAAAAATGGGACTGAGATTCCTTTTGTCCAAGGCAGGACTTGGGTAAACGTGGTACCAACAAAACCTGGACTGCAGACAAGTGTTTCTTTCGATGCAGAATAACTTATTAAAGGAGTAAAGTACATGCAAATTAATAAATTACGGGGCAAAGAACTCGACCAATTATTTCAAGCTGTTTTATCATTAAAAGATTTAGAAGAATGCTATCGCTTTTTTGATGATTTATGCACCATTAATGAAATCCAATCGTTAGCACAGCGTCTGGATGTAGCAAGAATGCTTCGCGAAGGAAACACCTATCATAAAATTGAAACAGAAACTGGCGCAAGCACAGCGACAATTTCACGTGTGAAACGCTGTTTGAATTTTGGTAATGATACGTATGAAATGGTTCTTGAACGGATTAAAGAAGATTCGAGCAATGCTGTAGAAGAATAAGCCAAACCGAAGAGAGCGCTCTTCGGTTTTTCTTTTTGTCCAGCTCCCAGGCTCTTCCGCTTTTCTTTCTGGTTAACATTTCTAGAATTTGAATTACTCTTTTATTTTTTTATCGTTTCCTCAAATGCTATAATGGGGAAATGGATAATGTGTGTGGGAGGATTCTTTTAATGTATGATTTTCGCGAGTGGCGGCATGTGTTTAAACTCGATCCGAATAAAGTGATCACCGATGATCAATTAGAAAAAATTTGCGAATCAGGAACGGATGCGGTCATTGTTGGAGGCACCGATGGGGTGACAATTGAAAACGTCTTGGATTTGATGGCTAGAATCCGTCGTTATACCATTCCGTGTGTACTGGAAGTATCAAGTATTGAGACCGTAACACCCGGATTTGACCTTTATTTTATCCCAACCATCCTCAATAGCAGTGACGCAAGGTGGATTACAGGACTTCACCACCAAGCCGTAAAGGAATTTGGAGAAATTATGGATTGGGAGGAATTCTTCATGGAAGGATACTGCATCTTAAACGAAGAGTGCAAGGCCGCACAGCTAACGTCAGCCAATACCAATCTGACCATCGATGATGTGAAGGCCTATGCGATGATGGCTGAAAAAATGTTCCAGCTTCCGATTTTTTACTTAGAATATAGCGGCAAATATGGTGATCCAGCAATAGTAGCAGAAGTGAAAAAGGGGCTTGAAAACACAACCCTTTTTTACGGCGGCGGTATCGCTACTCCTGAACAAGCATCTGAAATGGCCCAACATGCCGACGTAATTGTTGTGGGAAATGCCATTTATGAAAATTTTGACCAAGCCTTGGAAACCGTAAAAACGGTTAGATAGTATTTGCTTCCGAATGTAATGAACGATAAAATAAAAATAAGAACAAATGTTTGTGAATGGTGGTGGAAGAAGTGCAATATTTAACAGACAAGCTTTTAAATGGACTAAATCCAGAACAACAAAATGCTGTTAAAGCTACAGATGGCCCACTTCTACTGATGGCGGGTGCCGGAAGTGGAAAAACAAGAGTATTAACACATCGAATCGCCTATTTAATCGTTGAAAAACGCGTGAACCCCTATAATATTCTAGCAATCACCTTTACCAATAAAGCAGCCAGAGAAATGAGGGAACGGATTGGCAAAATGATGGGTGGTGTTGCGGAGGAAATTTGGATTTCTACCTTTCACTCCATGTGTGTAAGAATTTTGCGCCGTGATATCGATCGGATGGGTTTTAATCGAAATTTTACCATCCTTGATACAACCGATCAGCAATCTGTGGTAAAAGGAATCCTCAAAGATAAAAATCTTGACCCGAAAAAGAATGACCCACGCGCCATTTTAGGTTCCATCAGCTCAGCTAAGAACGAACTAATCACCCCAGAAGAGTATGCAAAAAATGCCGGGGGTTATTTTGAGCAAACGGTAAGTGAGGTATACACCGAATATCAAAAGCGATTACGGAAAAACCAGGCACTCGATTTTGATGACTTAATAATGATGACCATTCAGTTATTCCAACGGGTACCGGAAGTCCTAGAACATTATCAGCGTAAGTTTCAATACATTCACGTTGATGAGTATCAGGATACGAACCGGGCGCAGTATATGTTAGTAAAAATGCTCGCCAGCCGTTTCCGTAATCTATGTGTGGTGGGAGATTCCGATCAGTCGATTTATAGATGGCGCGGCGCGGATATTGCTAATATTCTATCTTTCGAAAAAGATTACCCAAATGCCACGGTCATTCTACTTGAGCAAAATTATCGATCAACCAAAAGAATCTTGCTTGCTGCCAATAAGGTAATTGAAAACAACATGAACCGGAAGGCGAAAAATCTTTGGACGGAAAACCCTGAAGGAAACAAACTTGTTTATTATCGTGCCGATAGTGAGCAAGGTGAAGCCCAATTTGTGGCTGGAAAAATCAAAGAATTAACGCGGGATCAAAAGTATAAGCTAGCCGATATTGCGATTCTTTACCGTACAAATGCTCAATCACGGGTAATGGAGGAAGTTTTACTTAAATCGAACATTGAATATGCCATCGTTGGCGGCACCAAGTTCTATGACAGAAAAGAAATTAAGGATATGCTTGCCTATTTACGGTTGATTTCGAATCCTGATGATGACATTAGTTTACAACGGGTCATTAATGTTCCAAAACGCGGGATTGGATCTACTTCGGTCGATAAAATAGCTGACTTTGCAGCGATGCATGATATTTCTTTATATCAAGCATTAGAATCGGTAGAATTACTTGGTTTAAGCCCGAAAACGACCAAGGCTGCTGCCCAGTTTCGTGATTTAGTTCGCAATTATACGAATATGCAAGAATTCCTTTCCGTCACGGAATTAGTGGAAGAGGTTCTAGACAAGACAGGATATCGAGAAATGCTGAAAGCGGAAAAATCGCTTGAAGCCCAAAGCCGGTTGGAAAACCTTGAGGAATTATTATCTGTTACGAAAAATTTTGAAGATACCAGTGAAGATAAAACCCTGATCGCCTTCTTAACAGATTTAGCCTTAGTGGCCGATATTGACTCCCTTGATGACGATGGTGAAAAGAATGATTCGATTACCCTGATGACTTTGCATTCCGCAAAAGGCTTGGAATTTCCTGTTGTCTTTTTAATTGGTTTGGAAGAAGGGGTTTTTCCGCATAGCCGTTCTCTTATGGAGGAAGCGGAGATGGAAGAGGAACGTCGTCTTGCCTATGTGGGGATCACACGTGCTGAGCAAACCTTGTTTTTAACCAATGCGCAAATGAGGACCTTGTTTGGCAGAACCAATATGAACCCTGCCTCAAGATTTATCAGTGAGATACCGGAGGACTTAATCGAAGGTGTAGAAACGGAGAAACGGGAGACTCCTTCGTTTGGCTCTAGTGGAAGACCTTTCAGGTCCACTGGTTCCTCTTTTGGAGCACCAAAGAGCACATTTGGAACGCCAGCTGCACCAAGAAAGCCCGTGATGCGTCCTGTTTCAGCTCCTTCCGGCGGAGAGGAAGCTGGCTGGAAAGTCGGCGATAAAGCAGAGCATGGAAAATGGGGAATTGGTACAGTTGTAAGTGTAAAGGGGCAGGGTGAAGGAATCGAGCTCGATATTGCCTTTCCTAGTCCAGTAGGCATTAAACGTCTCTTAGCGAAATTCGCCCCTATTAAAAAAGCATAAAATAAGAAACCTCCAACATGGAGTGAATATCTGGGGACTATGAAATGAAAGGGCTGGATATATGGACCTTCAATTGGCAGAACAGAAAATCACTGAAATAAGAAGTTTATTAACAAAATATGGCTATGAATATTATGTACTAGATAAACCATCCGTACCGGATGCCGAGTATGACAAGTTAATGCAGGAATTATTGAAGCTTGAAGACACGTTTCCAGAGTTAAAAACACTTGATTCTCCATCCGTTCGGGTTGGCGGCACGGTGCTCGATGTATTTGAAAAGGTCGTGCACCGCACCCCGATGTTAAGTTTGGGCAATGCCTTTAACGAACAAGACTTACGGGACTTTGACCGAAAAGTTCGTCAAGGAGTTGGCGATGATTTTTCTTATGTTTGTGAGTTAAAGATTGACGGACTTGCCGTTTCATTAAGGTATGAGCAGGGATTATTTGTACAAGGGGCCACCCGCGGCGATGGAACGATTGGTGAAGATATAACCGCGAACCTTAAAACGATTCAATCCATTCCCCTTCGATTACGGGAAGATGTCTCTATCGAAGTTCGTGGTGAGGCCTATATGCCAAAGCGTTCGTTTGAAGCGTTGAACAACGCAAGAGAAGCACGTGGCGAGGAACTGTTTGCTAATCCTAGAAATGCAGCAGCCGGGTCATTACGACAGCTTGATCCAAAGATTGCCGCATCACGAAAGCTGGATGTCTTTTTATACGGGATTGGCAATCCAGATGTCATTGGCGTTTTGTCGCATAGTGAAGGTCTCGATTACTTGGATCATCTTAACTTTAAAACCAATAAAGAGCGGAAAAAATGTGCAACCATTGAAGAAGTATTGGAATATGTAAGCGGATGGGGTGAAAAGCGGCCGCATCTTCCTTATGAAATTGATGGAATTGTAATCAAAGTAGATTCACTTGAGCAGCAGGCTGAACTTGGCACAACAGCCAAAAGCCCGCGCTGGGCGATTGCGTACAAGTTTCCGGCCGAAGAAGTAGTCACAACCCTGTTGAATATTGAATTAAGTGTTGGCAGAACCGGTGTAATCACCCCGACTGCTATTCTTGAGCCTGTTAAAGTAGCGGGATCGACAGTACAGCGAGCCTCATTGCATAACGAAGATTTAATCCGTGAAAAGGATATAAAAATAGGGGATAAAGTCGTCGTGAAAAAAGCTGGCGATATTATTCCGGAAGTAGTCAATGTTTTAGCAGATCAGCGGACAGGTCTTGAAATAGACTTTCATATGCCAACCCATTGTCCGGAGTGTGAAAGTGAGCTTGTCCGTCTTGAAGGGGAAGTAGCATTACGGTGTATTAATCCGAAATGTCCGGCCCAAATTCGTGAAGGTCTGATTCACTTTGTCTCACGTGATGCCATGAACATCGATGGACTCGGAGAAAAGGTAATCAGTCAACTTTTTGCAGAAAAATTAATTGGCGATGTTGCTGATATTTATAAGCTTACACATGAACAGCTTATAGCCCTTGAACGAATGGGGGAAAAGTCTGTCACAAATCTCTTAAAGGCTATTGAAACATCCAAGAGCAATTCCCTTGAAAAACTTCTATTCGGTCTTGGGATTCGTCATGTTGGTGCCAAGGCTGCCAAAACGCTGGCCCAGCAATTTGAAACAATGGATAAACTAGCGAAGGCTTCGAAAGAGGAGTTAATTGGCATTAATGAAATTGGTACTAAAATGGCTGACTCCATCGTTTCCTTTTTTGAACAAGAAGAGGCGAATGAGCTCATTAAAGAGTTAGTTTCTGTCGGAGTGAATATGGAATATAAAGGGGCCAAATCAGTATCGGCCGAAGCATCTGACAGTATTTTTGCAGGAAAAACGGTTGTTCTAACAGGAAAGCTAGAGCAATTATCGCGTAATGAAGCGAAGGAAAAAATAGAAGCACTTGGCGGCAATGTAGCCGGCAGTGTGAGTAAAAAAACACATCTCGTCATTGCGGGAGAAGATGCAGGTTCCAAGTTAACCAAGGCACAAGAACTAGGTATCGAAGTCTGGGACGAGGAGAAGCTTTTAGTAGAATTAAATAAATAAGAGGTGGATCGACGTGAGAAAGATCTCATTGCTCGCTCTCTCCCTGGTCTTTTTGCTTAGTGCTTGTGCACCTAACTTCCAAAAGCAAAATGAAACCGTCCAAACAAAGGAGAAAGCAACAGGGAAGGCGATTATTCCTAAATATAATATATCGGACAAATATTATAGAACCATCCTGCCATTTTTACCCGGGGAAGCGAGAGGATTGGTCGTCAACAATATTAATACAAGATATGACTTAAATGAGTTTGAAATGGGATTGATGAGAATTGCCCAAAATAGCTTTGATACAGAAAAATACTATTTTCAAGAAGGCCAGCAAATTAAAAGCAAGACGATTAAGCAGTGGTTAAGCCGCAAATATACAGATGCCCAGCTAAAACAAAATAATGTGAAGGCTGAAGATAATATTGGCTTAAACCCAGTGGATAATAGTGCAGCTGGCAGTGAACCGACAAGTCCCATCTATCTTGCGCATATTTTAGAACATGATTATCTTACAAAAGATGATAAAGGGAATGTGGCCCTTGCTGGCGTTACAATTGGTCTTGCCTTGAATTCGATCTATTACTATAAGTTAGCGCCCGGTGGCGATACCCTTGAGAAAAAGATTCCTTCTGCAGAGATGGTAGCAGAAGGCAAGAAAATGGCGGCAGAAGTGGTACAACGAGCCCGTAACATTAAAGGATTAAAAGATGTACCGATCACCATTGCTTTATTTGAACAACAAAGCAGATCATCTGTAGTACCAGGCACATTTATCACTTATACAACCATTGATAAGGGGAGCGCTAGTTTAAATGCTTGGGAAAAAGTCGATGAAAAATACTATCTATTCCCTTCAACAGCTGCTCAAAATGACCACCGGGATGATACGATTGCATTCCTAAACTTTAAACAGGATGTGGAACAATATTTTCCCAATTATAACGGTGTGATTGGCAGAGCTTTTTATATTGGTGACCAACTTCAAGATTTAAATATCACGATTCCGATTCAATTCTATGGAAAAACAGAAGGAATTGGCTTTGCTCAATATGTGACAGGCTTAGTGATGGAACATTTTCCTGAGTACCTTAATGTATCCGTAAGCGTTACTTCTGTTGATGGTCCTGAAGCACTAATTGTTAAAAAAGCTAATGACACGGAACCATTCGTCCATATTTATCAATAAGAGAATGTCCTAACATAAAGGGTCAGACCCCATCCACAACCTCAATGTGGATGGGGTCTGACCCTTTTGGGGCATTCTTTTTTTATTTTGATACGTTGATCACAAAGGGAACTGTAAAAACTTTGTCATTCTGTTTGAATTGGCCCCAAACTTTATAAACGCCTTCCGATGGAAAAATGGTCATAAATGTAACCTTCGGACCATTTCCTGTTGTCGTCATCGGATGAATGTGTAAGTACTTTTCCGTATCTGCACTTATTGCAACAGTATGTCCCAACGCACCTAAATAGGGCTGTAGATTTTTGATTGGTTTATTGGTAGAGGCATCATTGATCGTAAACGTCATATGTAACGTTTTTCCCGTCATTAGGCGGTCAAAGGTAAGTGAGACTTTTTTTCCATCAACCACCTTGGTTAAGCTTGTATCAGGAACAAGTGGCACTTCCTTTGCTGCCTCGCCCTCCACATGCTGCCAATGGGTTTCAATGCTGCTATCTCCGCCGCCTTTTGGTGTGACATCAGCGATTAGCTTGTAATCTCCTCCAGTCGGAAATACGGCAGAAACATTAAATTCTCCGTTTCCATTATATTTTGGATGGATATGAGAAAAATAAGCTAAGTCCTTACTGATAATAAATAAATGCATTTTTTTCTCATGAACCGTTTCAAAGGATTGAATGGGCTGATCTGACGAATCCTTAATGATGATGGAGATTGGTATTTCCTTATTGGCAGAAGGATTGTCTGGTACATTCCACTCGGACTTCGTCGGCACCACATCTCTGGGTGTAGCACTCATTTTGTGATCCATCGTTGATTTCGGTACTTTTATGGAATTACAACCAGAAAGTAGCACTGTGATCAAAAGAGGGATGACCATAAAATAATGTTTCAAGGGGAATCTCCTTTCCTATCCATAGTCCATTCATTTACTGTACATTACCTATTAAAACCAATGCAAGAATTTTATGTAAAACACCTTACCACCTATGATAATATTAAGAAAGCAAGAGAAAAAGGAAACATTTTAGCAAGATATTTCGTTAATAGTTAAGAAGGGTTTTTTTAATGTATGGACGATAGTCCTATTTACTAAAAAGTTATCCCTGGAGGAAATATGCCTTTGATCCCATTATATTTGTCCCATGTTACCACAGTCGAGCATAGTGAAAGCCTGCTTTGGATATTTTTAACATGTAATGTCTTTGTTGTCACGGCCGGAATTATTTTTATGTATAAATTATTTACGCAAAAAAAGATACGCATTGCCGGAACGATATTTGGCATTGCCTTAGCCATCAATTATATCCTAATAGCGATTTTCGGAGATCCATTTGACTTGCTGGGTTAACTGGTGTACGACTTATAAACTAATGACCACTATCAGAGTTGAGAGGAGATGAAATATGAAATATTACCGTTTATGGGTAATAGCTTTTTTATTGAAATTTATTGGGTCTGCCTGGGATGCGTCCTACCACTTTAAATATTTATTTGAGGAATACTCCATTCCCCATATTGTCAATACAATCGGTTTTGCATTGGGAGGTATATTGTTAATTCAAGAGTGGCGGCGCTCCCATCACATGGATCGGTTTTCAAGAAATCTGATTACAATTGGATACGTCTTGTTCCTGATCGGAATTCCGTTAGATTTTACTTACCATATTGCCTATGGCATTGATTTAACAACATGGAGTCCAACTCATTTTATTTATTATATTGGAACAGATATCATGATTTTTGGAGTTTGGCGTGGATATTACTTATTTACAAGGGATGTAAAGCCAACTTGGAAGTCGATGCATACGTGGTTCGCAATGTTTCTTCTTGAATGCTTGATGTTCCCGAATATGCAGCAGGAAAATGGTGCGATTTCTTATGATCAGTATGTCCATGGAAAATCCATCGCCTCACAAGAAATCCTGGAGTTAATCTCGGATCCGGCATCACAAATTTTCGGCGGCATTCCGGAATTTGTTTACCCAATTTATTCCGTCCTAATGGTTACATTGTTAACGATTCTCACCATTCGAATTTGTCGTGATTTCACCATTCCGGTCATGGGAGCGGCTCTCTATATTTTATTAAGATTCATCGGTAAAGGAATATTTGCAGCGGTTGGTTACCCTACATCCTACGTGCCGATCACACTGATCCTAATTCCGCTCGTCTTCTTGTTATTTAGAAAAACCAATTGGCTGGCAGGACTCGTAGGGAGCGTAGCTTACTTCCTGGCCTTATTAGCCATTCATCAGTCAGGACTGCTCATCACACCACCATTGGAATGGTGGGAACTTATACCCGTCGCCCTCATCGGCACCCTTGTTCCCATCATCAGCAGCCTAATCAAAATGCAACCAGCACTAAAAAAGAATAAACAACCTGCGTAACGTAAAAAGGGTGTCAGGCACCCTTTTTTTTTGATATAAGAATTTATAGTTTTAGCTTCGAGAATTGTCCAGCTCCATAGGAGTAAGCTTCGGAAGTATAACTTCGCACGAAGGAAAAGTGATAGCTTTTCCGAGGAGGCCATACGCCGCTAAAAGGGTGCTTGTGCTTTTCTGGAGGGTGTTTAAGGAAGTTGGAAAAATCAGTCGAGATTATTAACGATTGATTTCGTGATGGAGTCGCGGTTCCGGTCGGTTATCAAGTTTGTGATTGACCGAATTTGAGAAAAAAGAAGGAATTCGGTCGCTTATCGCGTTCTTAAACGACCGAACACAAGAAAAAAGAAGGAGGCCGGTAGGTTACAGTGATTCTAAACGACCGAACAGAAGAAAAACGAATCAAACATCAACTCCCCTCACCTCACCCCCTTTTTTAATCCACAAATAATCTCTCTCCGTTCCGTTCGTGGCTTATGAGCCACCGGTACATCCTTTCAGTTTTTTAAGGCAACGTTCAAGTGTAATTTTATTTTGACAATATTGTGAAGATATTCACATTGTTTTGGCGTTTTGTGACGTACCTCACAATTTTTTGGGACTCTACCAATTACAATTTAACTATAGAGAAAACCTTCATTATCTTAATAAATCTCAATTTAACATATAGGAGAGACCCAAATATGAAAAAACTAGTGATGATTGGAAATGGAATGGCAGGCGTTAGAACAATAGAAGAAGTTCTCAAAACAGCACCAGATCAGTTTGAAATAACAATATTTGGACAAGAGCCACATCCAAACTACAACCGCATCAAGTTATCGAATATTCTCCAAGGCGACACCCACTTTAATGATATTATTATCAACCCGCTAGACTGGTATAAAGAAAAACAGATTCAATTATTTACAGGCGAATCGATTATCAATATCGATGTGGATGGAAAACGGGTCATCAGCGACCAAAGTCGTGAAGTGCAATATGATGAGTTAATTATTGCGACAGGGTCAAATTCTTTTATTCTTCCGATACCAGGTGCAGATAAAATCGGTGTAACGGGATTTCGTGATATAAAAGATTGTGAAATGATGATCAAGTCATCTGAGCGGTATAAAAAAGCAGTCGTGATTGGCGGTGGTCTTCTTGGGCTTGAAGCAGCAAGAGGATTACTAAACCTGGGAATGACCGTCGATGTCGTCCACCTGATGCCCCATTTAATGGAACGTCAGCTTGATCCGATTGCTTCTTCTTTACTGAAAGCAGAATTAGAATTACAAGGCATGAACTTTTTAATGGAAAAGGAAACCGTCGAAATCCTTGGGGATGAACGTGTTACCGGCCTGCGCTTTAAAGATGGCTCTGAAGTCGAAGCCGACCTTGTTGTCATGGCAATTGGGATTAAGTCGAATACGGCCGTTGCAAAAAACAGCGGAATCTACGTTAATCGCGGTATTGTGGTTAATGATTTTATGGAAACAAGTATTCCGCACATTTACGCAGTTGGTGAATGTGCTGAGCACAGAGAAATTGTTTATGGGTTAGTCGCACCATTATATGAACAAGGTAAAGTGCTGGCGAATCGGATTTGCGGCTGTGTGGGAGAACCATACCAAGGCTCTATTACCGGCACGCAGCTGAAAGTTGCAGGCGTCGACCTTTTCTCTGCGGGAGAGATTTTTGAAGATGGCTCCACGAAATCGATTATGATTTACAATGAATATGACGGAGTTTACAAACACGTCTTAACAAGAAATAATCTCATTGTCGGAATTGTCCTCTATGGTGATACGAAGGATAGTACTAGATTATATCGAATGTTGACAAAAAAAGAAGATATCAGCGGGGTTTCTATTTTTCAAACAGCTTGTTCTGGCGAAAACGCAAGCGATGATATCGCCTCCATGCCCAATGATGAACTCGTTTGTGGCTGTAATGGAGTGACAAAAGGAGCGATCGTTGAGGCGATTCAGACCCAAGGGTTAACGACCCTTGATCAAGTCAGTCATTGCACAAACGCAGGCCGTTCGTGCGGGCGCTGTAAACCAATGGTTAGCAGCATTCTTGCTCATACACTTGGTGATCAATTCGATGCGGCTGCGGCTCAGAAAACAAGTATTTGCGGATGTACAACGATAAGCCGTGAGGAATTGGTAGAGGAAATTAAAACGAAGGGCTTAACAAGCGTAAAAGAAGTCATGAACGTTCTGGAATGGAACAATGAGGAAGGCTGCTCTAAGTGCCGTCCGGCCATTAACTACTACCTTGGTATGATTCACATGGATGAATATAAAGATGATCGAGATTCTCGTCTAGTTAATGAAAAAATGCACGCGAACATCCAAAAGGATGGAACGTATTCCGTTGTTCCAAGAATGTATGGCGGAGTAACAACAGCCGTTGATTTGAAAAAAATTGCAGAAGTTGCTGAAAAATATAAGGTACCTTTAGTAAAATTAACTGGTGGACAGCGGATTGGTTTGTTCGGAGTCAAAAAAGAGGATCTGCCAAGTATGTGGGAAGAGCTTGATATGCCATCCGGCTATGCCTACGGAAAAACACTAAGGACCGTTAAAACCTGTGTGGGTGCACAATTTTGCCGCTATGGCACACAAGATTCAATGGCACTCGGAATACAGCTTGAAAATAAATTTGAACGTCTTGATACACCACATAAAGTTAAAATGGGCGTTTCTGCTTGCCCAAGAAATTGCTCGGAAGCTGGCATCAAAGATATCGGCTTCGTCGGTATTGACGGCGGTTGGGAAATTTATGTTGCTGGGAACGGCGGCGTCGACCTTCGCCCAGGGGATTTATTATGTACCGTAAAAACGGAAGAAGAGGTTATGAAAATGACCGGTGCTTATTTACAATACTACCGAGAAACAGCCAGTTATTTAGAGCGTACCTCTAAATGGGTGGAACGCATGGGATTAGAGCACGTGAAGGAAGTATTAGCAGATGAAAATACCCGTAAAGCGTTAAATGAGCGTATGGGTCAAACCTTGAAAAAGTATATTGAGCCTTGGCATGAAGCCATTCAAAATGAAGAGATTCAAGACAAATATTATGTAAAACACATGATTCCAGTCGGGAGTGAAACCAAATGATTAACACGATTACCCGTATTCCAGTCGCACATTATAAGAATTTAAAAGAAAGAGCCGGCTATTCTATTAAAATAGATGACCAAGAAATCGTTCTTTTTAAACGATCAAATGGTGAGGTCTATGCCCTTGAAAACCGCAGTCCCCATCCGAAGGGAGGCGTCCTTTCAGAAGGACTGGTCAGTGGTGCCTATGTGTATTGTCCGGTTTATGATTGGAAAATCTCTTTAGTAGATGGAAAGGTTCAAGCACCGGATGAAGGTCAGGTAAAGACCTTTTTAGTAGAAAGGAAAGAGGATATTATTTTTATCGTCTTATAAAATGGACAACAAGGGGAAGGAAGGCTGCAGGATGAAAACAGGAAAAGTATTTTTAGTAGGAGCGGGACCGGGAGACGTTGGCTTAATCACGGTAAAAGGAAGGGAAGCAATTAAGCAGGCAGAAGTCATTTTATATGACCGGCTTGCCAATCCCAGGCTATTAGAATGGGCCGGGAGTGATTGTGAATTGATTTACTGCGGAAAATTACCTGACCGCCACATTTTGCGCCAAGAGAATATCAATGAACTATTGGTGCAAAAGGCATTAGCAGGAAAAATAGTTGTCCGCTTAAAAGGCGGCGACCCTGGCGTTTTTGGTAGAGTTGGGGAAGAAGCAGCCGCTTTAGCTGACTACCAGATTCCGTTTGAAATCGTTCCTGGCATTTCATCGGGGATTGCAGCCCCCCTTTATGCAGGAATTCCTGTGACCCATCGGGAGCACGCCGAATCATTTGCGGTTGTCACGGCCCACGATAAATCTGAAGATGGTAAACCGCTCCTTGATTGGGAAGGTCTTGCCCGTGGAATCGATACGATTGCATTTTACATGGGGGTCGGAAACTTGCCATTCATTTGCGAGAATCTCGTCAACCACGGGAAGCCCGCTGCTACACCTGTTATACTGATCCAATGGGGTACGTTTGGGCGCCAGAAAACCTTACAAGGCACACTTGCGGATATCTCTGAAAAGGTCTTGGCAGCCAAGTTCAGCAATCCTTCCATCATATTAGTTGGGAAAGTCGTTTCCCTGCGCGAAAAAATCAGCTGGTTCGAGAAACAACCTTTACATGGCCGGCAAATCCTGCTTGCCCGTACAAGTTCCAGCCCTAGCGAATTAGCGAATGAATTAATGACGTATGGAGCGGATGTGATCGAATTTCCAAAGTGGAAAAAGACTACATTGCCAGTTGATCTCTCAAACGTAACATCCTTTGAAAAAATTCTATTTTCTTCACCTGAAAGTGTTGCTGAGTTTTTTGCAGCGGTTTTTGAAAAAGGAATAGATATTCGAAAAATAAAGGCAGATTTGTTCGGTTTATCTAGTAAAACGATCAAAGCATTAAACCGACGCGGCTTGGTGGCAAATGTAATGGACCAGATTCTAGATGTAGAGGGTTGGCTGATTGTCGGCGACGATCGAATGGTGGAAAAAGAGTTTGAAAAAGCGGATAAAATAATCACAAGCAAAAGGGAGATTGACCACCAATTCCTGCCTATTTTTCAAAGAATGCTCGCGGAAGCACGTGTGAATACTATGGTTTTCCCTAGCAGTGCCTCTGTGAAACCGTTTATGAGCGCATTAGCAGTATGTGGTGTTAATGGAGAAGAATTATTGAGAGATGCAGAGGTTGTCTGTATGGGAAAACAAACATTGGCAGCAGCTGCCGACGCGGGGCTTGCACAAACTAGAATGCCGGAAAGTCCGACCAAGGAAGCTTTAGTTGCTTATTTGGCTAGCGATTTTGGAAAGGAATTAAAGGTATGAACGCAAACTATCCAATTATGGTACGGCTTGAAGGAAAAAGAATAGTGGTTGTTGGCGGCGGCAAGGTGGCGGAGCGAAAGGTTAACAGCCTGCTCGACACAGGTGCTCGTGTTTTGGTAGTCAGCCCTGAAGCTACGGATGACCTTCAAAGACTGTCACAGGAGGGTGCAATTGTCTGGAAACAGAAGCCCTTTTCAGCAGATGACCTAGAAGAAGCTTTCTTGATTTTTGCAGCCACCGATAACAAGGAGATTAATCATGCCGTAAAATTGTCAGCAGGGAGTCATCAGCTGGTGTCCATTGCCGATGATCCAGAAGGCTCGGATTTTCATCTACCCTCCCAATTGAAACGCGGCCATCTGAGCATCGCAGTTTCAACCGGGGGTGCAAGTCCAATGCTTGCAAGGAAAATTCGCAGGCAGTTAGAGCAGCAGTATGATGATCGCTATGAAGACTATCTTGATTTTCTTTTCGCAACAAGGCATTGGATTTTAAAGGAAGTGGACGATCCTTCTTTAAAAAGAAAACTATTAACAGCGATCGTCAGTGAAACATTTCTAAACAGCCAAGATCGAGCCAAAGACTTTCGGCGCTTATATAAAGAGATGATATAAGAGCGGGTGCCTTCCAAGAGGTTACCCGTTTTTTTATGTTTATTATAGGTAAAAATACCTAATTCAATAAAGCAAGCCATAGCAAGCTTTCTCCTGTTTTTACTGGAGGTTTTTTTAACTTGGACAGGGGAATTTTACCTATTTTTATAAAATTTTCAGAAAAGTAGTTCCATTTTCTGAAAACGTGTTATATAATACAAAACGAGGATGAGTACTGTATTATAACAAAGAGGTGATCTAGTTCATGTCAACCCAAACGACAGGTATTGAAGTGGTGGGGGCTCTAAATGCCCAATATGATGAGATTTTAACACCCGAGGCTTTAAACTTAATTGAAGAATTAGAAAGAAAATTTGGCGGGCGAAGAATGGAACTGTTACAGTCCAGGGAAAAACGCCAACAGGAATTAAATATTGGCAAATTGCCGGATTTCCTCCCTGAAACAAAACATATTCGGGATGGGAATTGGACCGTAGCACCACTGCCAAAGAATCTCCACAATCGCCGGGTGGAAATTACAGGACCAACAGATCGTAAAATGGTCATCAATGCGTTAAACTCAGGTGCAAAATTATTCATGGCTGATTTTGAAGATGCCACTTCACCGACATGGGAAAGCATCATCGAAGGACAAATCAACTTAAGAGATGCAGTAAATCGGACGATTTTCTTTACAAATCCTAATGGAAAAAAATATGCGCTCAATGAAGAAACGGCGGTTCTCATCGTTAGGCCGCGCGGATTACACCTAGAAGAAAAACACGTGCTTTTAGATGGCAAGCCTATATCAGGAAGCTTTTTCGATTTCGGAATGTATTTTTTCCATAATGTAAGAGGACTGCTGGCAGATGGTTCAGGCCCTTACTTTTACCTGCCAAAGCTAGAAAGTCACTTAGAAGCACGGCTTTGGAATGATGTATTTGTTTATGCACAGGAAAAGCTTGGGATTGCCCAAGGGACGATCAAAGCGACGGTATTAATTGAAACAATTCTGGCTTCATTTGAAATGGATGAGATTCTTTATGAATTAAAGGAGCACTCAGCTGGTTTGAACTGTGGCCGTTGGGATTATATTTTCAGCTATATTAAAAAGCTGCGCAATCACAAGGATGTTATTTTACCAGATCGTTCTCAAGTAACGATGACATCACCTTTTATGCGCTCCTACTCGTTACTATGCATTCAAACATGTCATCGCCGCAATGCACCGGCGATGGGCGGAATGGCAGCTCAAATTCCAGTGAAAAATAACCCGCAGGCAAATGTTGAGGCGTTTGCTAAAGTACGCGCCGATAAAGAGCGCGAGGCCCGGGATGGACACGATGGTACATGGGTAGCACACCCTGGACTCGTACCGGTAGCGATGGAAGTCTTCAATCGGGAAATGCCGACGCCAAATCAAATTCACACTGCAAAGCAGCAAAAAATAACGATAACCGCACAAGATTTGCTTGAGGTACCAGGCGGCACGATTTCTGAAGAAGGTGTCCGCACGAATATCAATGTAGGAATTCAATATGTCGCTTCATGGTTAGAAGGTAGAGGGGCAGCCCCTATCCATAACCTGATGGAGGACGCGGCCACTGCGGAAATATCACGGGCACAGCTTTGGCAGTGGATTCGCCATCCGAAAGGGATCCTACATGACGGCAGGAAAGTAACTGTTGAACTGTATGAGCAATTAAAGGAAGAAGAATTAGAAAAAATCAAACAGGAAGTCGGCGGGCAAAACTTTGAAACAGGTCGATTTGCTGAAGCTGTCCAGCTGTTTGATCGCTTAATTTTAAACGATGAATTTATCGATTTTTTAACCTTGCCTGGATATGAGCAGTTATAAGTGTATTAGTTCGTATTTTTTTAAAAAATATTCTAATAGATTAATAGGAGGATTTAACTATGACTGATTCTAGAGTAGCGCAATTACAAGAAAGCTGGGAAATGGATAGCCGTTGGAAAGGAATTACCAGACCGTATACGGCTGAGGATGTCATCAAGCTTCGCGGTTCCATTGATATTGAACATACATTGGCTCGTAAAGGATCGGAAAAGCTGTGGAAGCTTTTACATGAAGAAGACTACATTAATGCCCTTGGTGCCTTAACAGGAAATCAAGCCGTCCAACAAGTAAAAGCTGGGCTAAAAGCTATTTACTTAAGCGGCTGGCAAGTAGCAGCTGACGCCAACCTATCCGGCCATATGTATCCTGACCAAAGCTTATACCCTGCCAACAGCGTGCCAAGTGTGGTTAAGCGGATTAACCAAGCGCTGCAACGGGCTGACCAGATTACTCATTCTGAAGGGGACGACTCGATCGATTGGTTCGCCCCTATTATTGCTGATGCTGAGGCAGGATTTGGCGGACAGCTAAATTGCTTCGAATTGATGAAAGGTATGATTGAATCCGGCGCATCAGGCGTTCACTTTGAAGATCAACTTTCCTCGGAGAAAAAATGTGGTCATTTAGGCGGTAAAGTTTTGCTGCCAACACAGACGGCGGTTCGCAACTTGATTGCTGCTCGCTTGGCTGCAGATGTAATGGGCGTACCAACCGTATTAGTTGCACGAACAGACGCTAATGCGGCCGATTTAATTACCAGCGACATTGATATGAATGATGCTCCATTCATTACAGGAGAGCGCACAAGTGAAGGATTCTTCCGCGTGAATGCCGGGATTGAGCAAGCCATTGCCCGCGGCTTAGCCTACGCACCATATGCAGATCTTATTTGGTGTGAAACATCCGAGCCAAATATTGACGAAGCCAGACAATTTGCCGAAGCTATCCATGAGCAGTTCCCTGGCAAACTATTGGCCTATAACTGTTCACCATCGTTTAACTGGAAAAAGAAATTGGATCAAGAAACGATTGCAAAGTTCCAACAAGAGCTTGGCAATATGGGCTACAAGTTCCAATTCGTTACCCTTGCTGGCTTCCATGCATTGAATCACAGCATGTTTGAGCTTGCCCGCGGCTACAAAGAGCGCGGTATGGCTGCTTACTCCGAATTGCAGCAAGCTGAATTCGACAGCGAGCAATACGGCTACACAGCAACCCGGCACCAACGTGAGGTAGGTACAGGTTACTTTGACCAAGTTTCGATGGTGATCACAGGCGGAACGTCTTCCACCACAGCCTTGAAGGGGTCCACAGAAGAAGCGCAATTTACGGGTTCTAGCAAAGAATAACCAATGATCCTTCCCGCCTGGATAGTGGGAAGGATTTTTTGTATGGAGTGAATGACTTGCGGATAGAGTGAGCCAACTAGCGGATAGGCAGCTCTAACTTGCGGATAGGCGCTTCCAACTTGCGGATAAACGTCTCCAATTTGCGTCTAGCAGCGCAACTAGCGGACAGGCAGCTCTAACTTGCGGATAGGCGCTTCCAACTTGCGGATAAACGTCTCCAATTTGCGTCTAGCAGCGCAACTAGCGGACAGGCGCTTCCAACTTACGGATAAGCACCGCCAATTAGCGGATAAGCAAATCCAATTTGCGTCTAGCAGCGCAACTAGCGGATAGGCGCTTCCAATTTGCGGATCGCCAAATTAATCAGCCATAATAAGCACTTCTTTGGAACGGAACGTTTTTTGGGGTATGATCATACATAATAATAGCCTTTTATAATGGAGTTGATTTGTTTGAAAAAGACAACCGTTGACGAGCTCTTACAGCAAGGCATCCATGGGCCTCTAGAGACTAAACCGGAGGAGCGTCGTAAATACCTAGGAACGCTGCGTGAACGAATCATTGTTGCCCTTAATAAGAGCCAGGTAGCAGAGGAAAAAGTGTATCCTCAAGTGGAGCAGTTCATGAAGAAATATCCTGAAGCACAGCTTTTTTTAAATGGACATATGAATTATGAGGAATTATCTAAATATGTAAAAATGGCCGCGAAAAACAAAATTGAACATACGATTGTGACGAACAAAGAGCATGACACGGAAATTGGATTGGTCCTAGCGATGAGCCAGGCCATTGATAAGGAAGAAATATTTATTACCAAAAAGGTAGAAGAAATACAAAAACCGCAAGCGAAAAAAGGTTTTTTTGCCAAGCTTTTCAAACGGTGAAATTTTAATTTATGTATATGAACCCAAATCGACTTATGAGGACAACCCCGAGGTTAGCTAAATGTAAACTTGTCTTCATAAAGAGCTCATGAGGACAAACCGAGGTTAGCTGAAGGAAAATCTGTCCTCATGATGGGCTCATGAGGACAACCTCCATCGATCCAAGCAAAACCAGTCCCCATAAAGAAAAAAACACCTAAGAACCCGTCTTAGGCGCCTCCGCTTTTCACCCAGCCGTCACTTCCACCCTAGCCTGCAGTTCCATTTCTACATTACCTTGAATGGCACGGCTGATCATGCAGGAGGTCTCCGCTTTTCTGGCTAGTTTCTCAGCTAGTCCCACATCTTTTACCGAAGCCCCCGTTTTTAAGACAATAAGGGGTCGGTGGATGATTTTTTTATAGGTAAACACACCTTTGGTGACATCGACAATTCCTTCCGATTCCATCGTTAAGCTGTCTTTTTCCAACCCGCTGCGTTCCATCATCGCCGCAAGAGTAATGATGTAGCAGGTTGCAGCAGCCCCCAGCAGCATCTCATCGGGATTGGTTCCGATTCCCGGTCCGTCCATTTCCGGTGGGATTGAGATTTTTGTTTTTAAATTTCCGGCTTCAATTGCTCCGACATCATTTCGTAATCCCGGCCAGTTTGCTTTTAGGTGAAAGTGGTGTTCAGCCATACTAATTTCCTCCAATTTACGATTTGTCCCCATATATTTTGGCAAATATGGTATGGTTAGTTTGATATGTTAAAAATGGAGCAGTGAATGAATGAAAATTTTTTTTAAAATTGTCCTGTTGTTAATTCTTTGTTTATACATAGCGATTCTTTCAAAATTAATCTTGCTTAAATATATACCGTTATCGGAAATTATTCAGCATTTTAACTTTACTTATGATGAATATCATTGGAGGGATAATAATTTTGTCCCGTTTAAAACCATTTATTTTTATTTGTATTTAGCTGATATTAATTTAAATATTCGAATTGAGAACTTAGTTGGAAATGTAATTGGTTTTACCCCGTTTGGCTTTATTTTACCATTGCTTTCAAAAAAGTTTCAAAAACTTGTTCCTGTGGCCGTGACTACGTTGGGCTTAAGTCTGACGTTTGAAATTCTCCAGCTTGTATTTGAATTTGGCAGCTTTGATGTAGATGATTTGATCCTAAACACCTTTGGGGGAATACTGGGCTACATTCCTTTTAAAATAGGCTTCATCATCTTTCAGCGAAAAAAAAACAACCGGTGAATCTTTTTTAAAAGGATCCATCGGTTGTTTTTTCAGCGTTTGTCACGGGGACGCTATCAACTAATAATTGAATATTTTTTGTTACCTTTGTGCTGTAAGTAAAATCCCCATAGCAGTAGGGGTAACGGAAATTATCTTTATTGCCGCCGCAAGTATACAGATTCGGCTTTTCTTTTACACGAAGGAGTGAAAATTCCTTCGCAAGCTTCTCACTATGCTTTCCACCGTGCTGTGCCACATAATCTACATAACCAACACCCATATTGTAAGCCTGTATGATGGTTGGGAAATCTACCTTTTGCTGATTTCCATAGGTTAGAACACGCTGGAAATGTTGTACCCCAACTTGAATGCTTTGTTTAGGATCTGTAATCGAGTTCCTTGCTAGACCGGCTGATTCCGAAGCCTGCATCGGATCTCCACCGATTCCGCGGCTTTCTTGCTGCATGACGGCAACTAAGACTGGTGTTTGAGCCTCTAGATGATATTTTGCTAATTCCCCTTCGATTAAAGAGCTATATTTTTTTACATCAGCAAACGGATCATTTTTTGCAATCGGAGGGGAACTTTGCGGCTGTTGAAAATAATGTTGAAACATCGCCAAACCGCAAAAAAGCAAAAACAGCACGAAAAAAGTTTTGAATTTCTTCCGTCTTCGTTTTTTCATTTCTATACTCTCCCAAAAACATTTCTACTCTGATTATTATAAGGGAAGTCCTAATTGCGGTCATGTCAAAACGGTTAATAAATTATGAATTAATGCTAACGTTCATCTAAAACTCATTTTGTTTGTTAATACTGAAAAAGGAATCATTGCGGTAAAGCGGAAAAGTTTGGTATCATCAATATTAAATTAACTGATAAAAGGGATGGGAGGGAACAAGCGATGTCACGAATTTCAAATGAGCAAGTTAAACACGTTGCAAACTTGGCCCGATTGGCCATAACGGAAGAAGAGACTGAAAAATTAACCAAGCAATTAGATGCCATCATTACATTTGCGGAGCAGTTAAACGAACTGGATACGGAAAATGTTAAGCCTACATACCACGTGCTTGATATGAAAAATGTATTACGTGAAGACATTCCACAACAAGGATTGCCGCGTGAAGAGGTACTTAAAAATGCCCCAGAGCATCTGGACGGCCAAATTAAGGTACCATCGATTTTGGGAGAGTAGGGAGTGAAAACGTTGAGTTTATTTGATTATAGGGTCTCAGACCTTCATGAGCTTTTACATAAGAAAGAAATATCCGTAACGGACCTTGTCGATGAATCGTATAAACGAATTGGCCAGGTGGACGGCAAAGTTCAGGCTTTTTTAACATTGGACGAAGAAAGAGCCCGCCAAACCGCTAAATTGCAAGATGAAAAGTTGAGTACTGGCGATTCAAAAGGTCTCTTATTTGGAATGCCAATTGGTGTCAAAGACAATATTGTCACAAAGGGATTACGTACTACTTGTGCGAGTAAAATTCTTGAAAATTTTGATCCGATTTACGATGCAACTGTGGTTCAAAAGCTGCAGCAAGCTGAAACGGTGACAATTGGAAAGCTAAATATGGACGAGTTCGCAATGGGATCATCGAACGAAAACTCCCATTTTCAAAAGACACATAATCCATGGAATCTTGACAGGGTTCCAGGTGGTTCTTCCGGCGGTTCAGCAGCATCTGTTGCAGCAGGAGAGGTGCTTTTTTCATTAGGCTCTGATACAGGCGGTTCCATCCGTCAGCCAGCTTCTTTTTGTGGTGTCGTGGGCATGAAGCCAACCTATGGCCGCGTTTCTCGTTTTGGTCTTGTTGCCTTTGCATCATCACTTGATCAAATCGGACCGATCACAAGAACGGTTGAAGACAATGCTTATTTGTTACAAGCAATTTCTGGACTTGATCCAATGGATTCAACATCCGCAAACGTGGACATTCCAAACTTTGCCGCTGCGTTAACAGGTGATATAAAAGGCCTTAAAATCGCTGTGCCAAAAGAATATCTAGGCGAAGGTGTAACGGAAGCAGTTCGTCAATCCGTTATGAATGCCTTAAAGGTTCTTGAAGGTCTTGGAGCGAAGTGGGAAGAGGTGTCCCTGCCGCATTCAAAATACGCCCTAGCGGCCTACTATTTGCTATCTTCATCTGAAGCATCAGCTAACCTTGCTCGTTTTGACGGAGTGCGTTATGGATACCGTGCTAAAGATGCGGAAAGTTTGATTGAATTATATAAAAAGACTAGAGCAGAGGGCTTCGGTGATGAAGTAAAACGTCGGATCATGCTTGGAACATTTGCGTTAAGCTCAGGATATTATGATGCTTATTATAAAAAAGCACAGCAAGCTCGGACGCTTATTAAAAAGGACTTTGAAGATGTGTTTGCCCAATATGATGTTATTATCGGACCAACAACACCAACACCAGCGTTTAAAATTGGAGAAAAAATTGATGATCCTTTAACGATGTATGTAGAAGATATTTTAACAATCCCAGTTAACCTTGCCGGTGTGCCGGGAATCTCAGTTCCATGCGGCTTTGATGGCGGTTTGCCGTTAGGTTTACAAATCATTGGCAAGCATTTTGATGAAGCGACCATTTATCGCGTTGCCCATGCCTTCGAGCAGGCAACAGACTTTCATACACAAAAGCCGGAATTGTAGGGGGTGGAAACGATGGAATTTGAAACAGTAATCGGACTTGAAGTCCATGTTGAGTTAAAAACAGAATCAAAAATCTTTTCAGCAAGCCCAAACCGTTTTGGGGCTGAGCCAAATACCAATACAAGTGTAATCGACCTTGGTTATCCTGGAGTACTGCCTGTTCTGAATAAAAAGGCAGTCGAATTCGGAATGAAGGCTGCAATGGCCATCAATTGTGAGGTTGCGACTCATACAAAATTTGACCGTAAAAACTATTTTTATCCAGATAATCCCAAGGCTTATCAAATCTCGCAATTCGACCAGCCGATTGGTGAGCATGGCTGGATTGAGATTGAGGTGAACGGTTATACGAAAAAGATTGGGATTACGAGAATTCATTTAGAAGAAGATGCCGGTAAATTAAACCATGAAAAGGGCTATTCTTTATGCGATTATAACCGTCAGGGTACACCGCTTGTGGAAATCGTCTCCGAACCGGATATCCGGACGCCTGATGAAGCCTACGCCTATCTTGAAAAATTAAAGTCGATTATCCAATATACAGGTGTTTCCGATTGTAAGATGGAAGAAGGATCACTTCGCTGCGATGCCAATATTTCAATTCGACCAGTTGGACAAGAAGAGTTCGGCACGAAAACGGAATTAAAAAACTTGAATTCTTTCAACTTTGTCCGTAAGGGGTTAGAGTATGAAGAAAAGCGTCAACGCGAAGTGGTATCTTCAGGCGGAACGATTGATCAGGAAACACGCCGCTTTGATGAGGCAACAGGCACAACCATCCTCATGAGGGTGAAAGAAGGTTCTGATGATTACCGTTACTTCCCAGAGCCGGATTTAATGGATTTATATATTGATGAGGATTGGAAAGCGCGAATTCGTGCTGAGATTCCTGAGCTTCCAGACCAGCGCCAAAAACGTTATGTGGAAGAACTTGGATTGCCAGTGTATGATGCAAAGGTACTGACAGTAACAAAAGAAATGGCCGATTTCTTTGAGGCAACTGTTAATGGCGGGGCAGATGCTAAGCTCGCATCAAACTGGATCATGGGTGATGTTTCCGCGTATTTGAATGCTGAAGGGAAAGAGCTTGATCAGGTTTCATTAACTCCAAAAGGACTAGCAGGCATGATTAAGCTGATAGAAAATGGAACCATTTCCTCGAAGATTGCTAAAACTGTTTTTAAAGAGTTAATTGAAAACGGCGGCGTTGCAGAGAAAATCGTCAAGGAAAAAGGGCTTGTGCAAATTTCTGATGAAGGGACACTTCTTAAGATTATTGCAGAGGTACTCGATGCTAATCCGCAGTCAATTGAAGACTTTAAGAATGGAAAAAATAAAGCAGTTGGTTTCCTTGTTGGACAGCTGATGAAAGCGACAAAGGGTCAAGCTAATCCACAAATGGTCAATCAATTATTGCAGCAGGAATTGCAAAAACGGTAAAACGAAAGCTGGCAGAATTGTATCTGCCAGCTTTTTTCGTGCAATAAAAGTCGAAGCGGATTTCGACATTCGTCAGACCATTTCCCGGGAAAATTTCTTTCATTACAGGGCATTCCCCGAATCTAATCAAACGTTTGGTTGATAAGGAAATATGGGAGTATGTGTCGAAGCATGAGATATTCGTAGAGAAATGATGTTATCCGACATTATTTGCAGGAAAAAACACTAATGTGAACCTGTATTTCGACATGGTTTTCATCCTCTTTAGGCTGAAAAGCCTTTATTTATTTGGTCTAAATGCATTTTAATCAAACGTTTAATTAGTATGTTTAGAAACTAACTAAACGTTTGATTAAATAGTCAAAGGTCCTTGGTATTTAACCTTTTCTTGATAATTCATCGTGAAAATTTTGTAGATAGATCTTAAAAGGAAATCATCGCTCCGCGCTCGTCAAAAACGGAACTTGGATTCCAGGCCACTTCCCATAAGTTATTTTCAGGATCGGCAAAATAAGCTGTACGCCCACCCCAAAAGGCATCGCTAGGTTCCCTTAAGATCTTCCCGCCAGCTGTACGGATTTCGGTGATGGTGGAGTCTACATGTGCCGGTTGCTCTACATTGATAGCAAAGCTCACGGGACGGAAGGTTTCTGGGGATTGTGTGATCTCAATCCCTGCGTCTTTGGCTAATTCCGCAATCGGAAACAAGGATAGCAGGACACCGGCCGTTTTAAAGACCGCATATTGGTCTGAGCTAAACTCTGTTTCTTGCCAGCCTAACGATTTGTAAAAAGTACGAAGAGCCGGTAAATTATAGGCGCCAATGGTCAGTAAAGTTACTCTTTGTGGAATCATTCTTATTCCTCCATTAAATGTTATTTTTGTTTAGTAACCTTTTTCTTCAACTTATTCCTATTCTCCTTCCTAGCTCCCTAGTCAATTTTCGACATGTTTTTCTCGACTTTCAGAGTAAATGTCTTTAATCAATAGGGTTGGCACGGTTCTAATTAAACGTTTAATTAGTTTCGAAGGGACAGGAAACTGGTCGAAACAAGGCAGTTTCCACTGTTGTTTAGTTTATCCTAAAAATGGTAAGATTTAGAGATGATAAAAAAGAAAATAAGGCGAGGTAGATGAATGACGATTTATATTGCTCTGTTACGGGGAATAAACGTTGGCGGTCATCATAAATTAAAAATGGCAGACTTGAAAAGTCTATTAGAAGAGATGGGCTTACAGAAGGTAAAAACATATATTCAAAGTGGAAATGTTTTGTTCGAATCACCAGAGGAGGCAGAACCTCTCCGCGTACGGATGGAAGAGGAAATTAGCAAAACATTTGGCTTTCCTGTACCTGTTGTGCTAAGAACTGCGGAGGAGTACGAACAATTGATTCAAGCATGCCCGTACCCTATAGATTCGTTAATCGAGGGAGAAACTGTGCAAATAGCCTTTTTAGCAGACCTGCCTTCCGAGGAAGGGATTTGTTTTTTAAGCTCCTATAAAAGTGGTCAAGATGAATGCAGCATTGTTGGAAAAAATGTTTATCTATTTTTCCGTCAGAGTTTTAGAGATTCGAAGCTAGCTACTCAGCTGCCAAAGCTAGGTGTACCGGCGACAGTCCGAAATTGGAAAACGGTTATGAAGTTAGCTGATCTAGCAAAAGACATGGCGCAATAAAAAACGCTCGGATTATCATCAATAATCCGAGCGTTTAAGAATGCTATTCTTGTTTTAATAAGCGTACACTGTGATTAAATTCCTGTTCAATCTCATCATTTTTCTTATAAGTGATTAAGCTGACAATAACGGCTACAACTAAGTTTAAAAGAAAGCCTGGGACGATTTCATAAAGAGATTCACCAAAAAGGACTTTACCAAGGTCGCCATTCTTCCAAATGATGACGGTCACAGCGCCGACAATCATTCCAAGCAATGCTCCCCAGTTCGTAATCTTTTTCCAAAATAAACTTAATAAAATAATTGGACCAAAGGAGGCTCCGAAGCCTGCCCATGCATAGGCAACAAGCTCTAAGATTGTATTGTCTTGTTTGAACGCCAGTGCAACAGCAACGACAGCAACGAGGAGTACTGCCATTCTCCCTAAAAATACGAGTTGCTTTTCCTTCGCATTTTTGTTCATGACCATTTTATATAAGTCTTCTACAAGCGCACTTGAAGTCACAATTAATTGAGAAGAGATGGTGCTCATGATCGCTGCTAAAATGGCGGCTAAGACAAAGCCGGCGAAAATGGGATGAAATAAGATTTGTCCTAGCTGGATGAAAACAGCCTCGGGATCATCTAAGGTATACTGTGGATTTTGTTTAAAAAAGGCTAACCCAATCAGTGCAGTAAAAATAGTACCTAACAAGGAAAAAATCATCCATGCCATGCCAATCCGGCGGGCACTTTTTGTTTCTTTTATGGTTTTAATCGCCATAAAGCGAACGATGATGTGCGGCTGTCCGAAATAACCAAGCCCCCATGCCATTGCTGAAACAATGCCTATAAAGGATGTTCCCTTTAAAAAGTCTAGTTTAGTAGAATCGATCGCACGAATCGTATCAAAGGTTTCGGCTGGTCCACCTGTTTGAAAGATACCAATGGCTGGTACCAGAAGCAGGGCAATCAGCATCATTAACCCCTGAATAAAGTCAGTATAGCTAACCGCCAGGAACCCGCCAAATAAGGTGTAGGCGACCACAACACCGCCAACAATATATAGGCCTGTATGGTAGCTAGTTCCAAATGAGCTCTTAAAGAAAACAGCACCAGAAACCATCCCCGATGAAACATAAAAAGTAAAAAAGAGAAGGATTACAATACCTGAAACGATACGGAGAAGTTTGGTTTTGTCTTTAAGGCGGTTTTCAAGATAGCTTGGAATCGTAATCGAATCATTGGCAACTTGAGTATATGAACGAAGACGGGGAGCAACCAAAAGCCAGTTTAAATAGGCTCCGATTGTCAGGCCGACGGCAATCCAGGCGTCAGCTAAACCGCTAACATAGATTCCCCCTGGCAACCCCATTAGCAGCCAGCCGCTCATATCCGCAGCACCAGCACTTAAGGCGGTTACAGCCGGTCCTAATGACCTTCCACCCAACATGTAATCTGTCAGATTGTTAGTCTTTCGATAAGAATACCAGCCGATGAATAACATCATGATGATATAGATTCCAATCGTAACAAGTTGCAGTGATACATTGGACATAGATTTACCTCCTATTTTATTGTACAAACTAATTTATATAATATTTATTATATAAAAAATATTCTATCAACTTTATACTCCTATATCTACTGTAAAAAAGATTATTTTTTTGAAATAGGAAAAAATACTTGTGAGATAGTATAGGATGCACGAGGAAGGCAGTTCTTTTGTAACATGAAGTTGAATCGATTATCATAAAAGAAAAGTAAGGGGTGGTTGTAATTGAATTTAAATGAATGGTTTGAAAAAGGCTTGACCGCGGATGAGTACATTCAAGCGATGACACGAAATAAAGAAGAAATGCTGTCTATTTATGAGAAGTTTAGCTTATCGGCAGAGGATCAAAGCCAGCTGGAGACTTTGCGGGCACAACAACTACGAGGGATTGTGCTAACCGAGGATTGGTGCGGAGACGCGTTGCTGAATAACCCAATTTTGATGAGAGTAGCCGAAGCGGCGGGAATGGAACTTCGTTTTGTCCTACGAGACCAAAATCTCGAGTTAATGGATCAATACCTGACAAATGGCACGTCCCGAGCAATTCCTATTTATATTTTTATCAATCAAGAAGGGAAAGAAGTAGGAGTTTGGGGACCAAGGGCACCTAAAATTCAAGCTCTTGTGATGGAAAGGCGTGCAGCTTTACCTGACAAGGAAGCGGAGGATTTCCAAGCGAAGCAGATGGAAGTGTATAAGCAGTTAGGGGTTACCTATCAAAAGGATGCAACGATTTGGCAAACGGTTGCCGATAGTATTAAAGAATCTCTTTTATGACGAATAGGGGCCTTGGCGGATTTTAAATGCTGCCAAGGCCCTTTTTTTGTTCTTACATTTTAAAATCTCCGTTTTTGGGGGGAATTCGGTCGTTTAGCAATTTTTTATCCGTTATTTTGGGTTCGATGCCTAGGATGAAATTACGAATATTGGAGCGGTGCAGGTAAATGAGAAATAAAGAAAATAATAGAAAGATAAGTTCTAATTCTAGTTTTGGGGAGATGAAGGCATAGACCAGCATGGTAAGTCCGACAGAGATGGATCCCAAGAAAACGTATTTTGTTAAAAATATAATAAGAAAAAAGGTTACATAAGCAATTATAAGTAATGGAAGGTTGGTCATTAATAAGGCGCCAGCTGTTGTCGCAATGGCCTTGCCGCCGCGAAAGCCTGCAAAAATCGGAAAGCAATGTCCCGCTACTGCTGCTAGTCCAAAATAGAGCGGCTCAACATCCAAGTTAAAATAGATGGGCAGGTATGTGGCGATGGCGCCCTTTGCGAGATCAACCAGGAGCACGAATACAGCGGATTTCTTTCCAAGAACTCTGAGAGTGTTAGTGGCACCCGGGTTTTTACTGCCGTGTTCCCGAATATCAACACCATAGATAAGCTTGCCCACAATCAGCGCAGTGGGAACGCTTCCAATCAAGTAGGAAGCCACGAGTAACAGCCACAACATATGCATCATTCCCTCACTAAAATTTTTTTCTAATAGCATTCTATCATACATAAGTGGTATTATTTTGTTAAATTATCATTATAAGGAAGTAAAGGGAGCGCGCGCCATGAGACAGATTGATTTTGGTCAAGTTGCTAATAGCTATGCTCGGTCAAGAGAAGATATTCCCGTAACCTTAATGGACAGCTTACAGCTGCGCAATATTTTTTTTGACGGAAAAAAAGTGGCGGATATTGGTTCCGGTACAGGTGTGTTAACAAGAAAAATGGCAATGAGGAAAGCCGATGTTGTTGGCGTGGAGCCGTCACAAGAATTGCTCTCATTGGCAAAGGATATGAACCTGGTGAAAAATTTTACGATCCCTTATCAACAAGGGCGAGCGGAAGATACTGGGTTAAAAGAATCGCAGTTTGATATAGTGACGGTGATGCGGGCTTGGCATTGGTTTGATCGGCCTAAAGCGATCCAAGAAATACAGCGGATTTTAAAAGCTAACGGGACACTGATTGTAATTGATTCTGGTTTTCTATCTGGTTCAACGGTTGTCGGAAAAACCTTTGAGGTGTTAGCAAAATACGTAGAGGGCGGCTTAAAACCGGCTGGGTCGAAGGCAGATTCGAGGAGCCGGATTAATGGATTTCCAGTTGAATGGTTCGAGGAATGGCAAGGGAACGGCTTTGAGCTGCGGGATTTTTATAAGCTAAATTACATGGTTCGTTTCTCGAAAAAGGACTGGATGGAACGAATTGAACCTATTTCGTGGCTGGCAGGAATGGATGAGAGTGTTCGTAAAGAAGCTTTGAAGGTATTGAATGATGCTATAGCTGAAAAAGAGCCTTACGAGATTCTCCATGACTGTAATGTTTGTATACTAAGATTAGTAAATTAGAATATTTAACGTGCGGGGGCGGCCTCGCACGTTTTTAATTTGTTATGACAACTAATAAGTGGGTGTAAGTGGTAAAACAGCAATGGTATGATAAAAAGTAAAAAGTTTTTTTAAAAAAGTGTAGGGGTATGACTTAAACCGCTCGTCTATTGAAGTGAAAGATAAAAAAAGAAAGGGGGAGAGAACGATTAGCGACACAGCTTTAATTAAAAAAGTGCTTGAAGGCAATGATCATGCCTTTCGCCTTTTGGTGGAGAAGTACCGCAATGATGTGTTCCGGACCGTCTTTGCTGTTCTTCGCGATCAAAAGGAAGCGGAAGACGCGGCACAGGAAGTGTTTATGAAAATTTACACCTCTCTCCCCAAATATGAAAATCAAGGTTTTAAAACGTGGATGACGCGCATTGCCGTTAACCATGCGATAGATGTGAAACGAAAATTAGCGCGAAGAAAAGAGGATGTTGTTGACGCCATTGAACAACAAGTATTAGGAACACCGATGGATGGTGTGGAGAAGGAAATCATTGATCAAGATCGACGAAGTCTTGTTCGAAAGAAGCTGAATGAAGTACCAGAGAATTATCGTGAAGTGATCTACGGCTTCTACATAGCTGAAAAAAGCTATCAGCAAATGGCAGAGGAACAAAATGTTCAAATCAAGACTATTGAGACAAAGTTATACCGGGCACGAAGCTGGATGAAAAAGAATTGGAAGGAGGACGATTTTTCATGAAGCATTACAGTTACAAAGAATGGCTGCAATACGTTAATAACGAAATCAATGAAAACACCCGCGAGGAACTTGAAGACCATTTGTATACATGCGACCAATGCCTTGAACACTACCTGCAAGCTGTAACAGCAACTGAAACATCGCTTCCCGCACTTTCAAATGAAAACAGCTTCACCGACCAAGTCATGGCCATGGTGCCTGACACCGTTAGGACTCTTAGCACTATGTCAACAGTGGCTTCGGTGCCTGACACCGAAAGTGACACCAAGGGTCAAATTAAGAAGAGGCCGTTTTATCAGCAGGCGGTGTTTCATTATTTTTTGGCGGCGGCTGCGACGCTGTTGTTGATGTTTTCGGGGGCGTTCCGCTCGCTGGCAGCGTATGCGGACTCAATGGAACATCCGCGCGTGGAGGAAAAGAAGCCTTCGGTGACGGAAGGCGTAATTGATAAAACATTTGCATGGATGGATTCACTAGAAAAGAAGGAGGCAAATAAGAAATGAAAAGCTCGACGAAGGCATTAACATTATCGCTATTTCCGGGCCTCGGTCATATTTACTTCGGAAACATGGTGCGCGGAGTTCTCTATTTACTTTCAGTTGTAGGCTTGGCGTTCTTTACCGTTTTGTCATTAGCCACGGATAACAATGAAATTGCGATCATCACTTTTATGGCTGGAATCTTTATTTATTTGGTCAGTTTCATTGATATGGGTGTACAGATATCCAAACAAAAGAAAGCGTTGTTGGCTGCAAATCCTGATCCGCAAAATCCAAAGGAAGCACAGGATTCAGAACGCTTTTACACTATTGTCTTATCCTTTATACCGGGACTTGGCCACTTTCAAATTGGCCTGATGAACCGGGGCTTAACACTATTGGCTTCCTTTTTGGGACTGGCGGTCATGGTCAGTTTTGTGACAGCTTTGTCCAACCGTGGTGAATTTATGGTCTTTATGGCAGGTCTCCCGATTATCTGGGTGTACGGATTTTTTGATGCCGTTCAACAGGTTAATAAAAAGCAGCGTGGTGAGGAGCTGATCGACCGAACTATTTTTGAAGATTTTGAAATGCGCCGCGAGGATGGAAAAAAGAGTAAATCGATTGCAACCTTTCTGTCGATTTTCCCGGGAGCCGGGCATCTGTATTTAGGTTTACAGCGCCGCGGCATCCAATTAATGGCGGCCTTTCTTTTCTCTATTTATATCTTAGATGTCTTGCGACTCGGCATCTTCTTGTTCTTAATTCCGATTATCTGGTTCTACAGCTTTTTTGATGCGATGCAAAAGGTGTCAAAGTATGGAGATGAAAAGATCGAGGACGAACCGATCATCGCTTACTTTCTCAATCATCAAAAATGGGTGGGGATCGGCCTTATCCTCTTAGGGGTCTATTATTTAGTCATGAACGTTTTAGTACCAGCCCTTTCACCAATCATAAATCGATTGATCAATGTCGATATTATGTATTGGGTTCAAGGCTACATGCAGACCGGTCTTGTTTGTATCTTGTTGATTGGCGGCGGAATCAAGCTTTTATCGGGAAGTAAACAAAAAAGGGAGGCAAAGAACCATGAGAAAGTGGGGGAATAGAATTACAGGTGTAGTCTTAATCGGAGCCGGGATTGGGTTCCTTTTAAGAAAAAGAAGAGAGGTGTCAAACGGATGAGAACATGGCGTGTAGGGACATTTTCGATGGGGGCTTCGCTCGTTTTGCTCGGCCTCTTGCTTTTCTTTTCTAAGTTTCTTGATTTAAATTTGGTTCAAGTGATGACAGCGTGGTGGCCGCTCCTATTGGTCGTGTTGGGAATAGAAATTCTCCTCTATTTGTTTTTATCAAAGCAGGAAAAACCGCTGTTAAAATATGATTTTTTAAGTATTTTCTTTGTGGGATTGCTCGGAACAGCGGGAATTGCCTTTGCTATCTTAAGCTCCATAGGGGTAATGGGCAAGGTGGAAGAGGCGATGGTGAGAGAAGAACGCTCGTTTGAACTGCCAGCCTTTTCCTATAAAATGAATGATACGATCAAGCGAGTCGTGGTGAGGACGGTAGGTTATGACCTGACGGTGGAGGCATCAGCCGACAAAGAAACCGCCATGTTTGGTACGTACCGCGTGCAAACGGCGAAAAAGGCAAAGCTGCTCAAAAGTGCAGATGATCTTATCGTGGCCAATCAGAAGGGGGACACGCTCTATTTAAACTTTAAGATGCTCCCGACTGAAATGGGTCCTTTTCATTCGCAAGGTATTGTGGCAGCGACCCTCCTCGTTCCAAACGATGTGAAGCTAGAAGTGATCGGAAGCGCAGATTCTCTTACCTTGAAGCCTCGAACGCTCGAAAATGATTGGAATATTGAGAGTGCTTCGTCCGTTATCGTCAATGTTGCGAAAAATAGCAATTTGCAGGTGAGGACGTCGGGAATTGACGATCTGCGCGGAAAAGAGGGCGAGTGGCAGGTTGCAGGAAAACCGAAGGCAGGGGATGAAGAGAATCAGCCGCCGACATCGACAAGCGCTTTATACCAAGCTGGAGAAGGAAAATATCGAATTCAGATTGTGAATGCCTTTGATGTCAGCCTGAACACGAATCAATAATTTTTTTTCGTTAATTTTTTGCAAAAAATTAAAAAGGTGTTATTGTAGTAAATGGAATTGGAAGGACATAATATTTTTATGGCTTTGCAAGATGTTTGTAAGCATTCATAATAATTGGTAGAATATTGAATTGACAAAGCTAATTGTTATTTGAAAAATAGGATGATGATAATGAAAAGAGCACGACTGATTTACAATCCTACATCAGGACGAGAAATTTTAAAGAAGAACCTGCCTGAAATCCTTGAAAAATTAGAGATGGCCGGATATGAAGCTTCTTGTCATGCAACTATAAGTGCAGGCGATGCCACGAATGCAGCCCAATTAGCTGTTGAGCGGCAATATGATGTAGTAATTGCGGCCGGAGGCGACGGAACGATTCATGAAGTCGTAAATGGTCTCGCTGAACAGGACTATCGCCCAAAGTTGGGGATTATTCCAGCAGGGACAACCAATGACTTTGCCCGTGCCCTTCATATTCCAAGAGATATTGGGTCTGCCGTTGATATCATTACCAGAGGTGAATTGATTCCTGTTGATATTGGCCGCATCAATGATCGATATTTTATTAATATTGCGGGTGGCGGTAGAATCACGGAACTTACATACGAGGTACCTAGCAAATTAAAAACGATGCTCGGTCAGCTGGCCTACTACTTAAAAGGGATGGAAATGCTTCCTTTTATTAATGCTTCGGATCTTCACATTGAGTATGATGGAAAGCTGTTTGAAGGAGAAGCGATGATGTTTCTTATCGGTTTGACGAATTCGATCGGCGGATTTGAAAAGCTTGCACCGGACGCTTCGATTAACGATGGATTGTTTTCCCTGCTGATATTGAAAAAGGTAAACCTTGCCGAGTTTGTTCGGATCGCGACGCTAGCGATTCGTGGTGAGCATGTAAATGACCCGAATGTAATTTACACCCAGGCAAATCGAATTAAAGTTTATTCCGATGAAAAGGTACAGTTGAATTTGGACGGTGAATTTGGCGGATTGCTGCCGGCGGAGTTTGAGAATCTGTATCGTCATCTAGAGGTGTTTGTGCCCCTTGATGATATCCGCCCGAATGATCGGCCGACAGATTGGGTATCAGGAAAAAGATATAGCTAAAAAAAAGTTCGTTCCAGCCGGAGCGGACTTTTTTCAATTGGAGCGCTCCATAAGGAAGGCTTCGGAAGCATTGGCATCGTACGAAGGGAAAGCGTTAGCTTTTCCGGGGAGGCCATAAGCCGCTGAACAGGACGCTTCCACTTTTCTTAACTTTCTGTGTATAATGAATGAAAGACAGTAGTCAAGACAATAAGGGGGGCGTATGGATATGAAGGCATTAATTAATATCGATTATACATATGATTTTGTTGCAGATGCTGGAGCGTTAACCTGTGGTGTACCGGGACAGAAGATTGAAGGGAAAATTGTCGAGTTGACAAAGGAATTTATCAACAATGGCGATTACATCGTCTTTGCCATCGATGTGCATGATCCTGATGATGAGTACCATCCGGAAACGAAGTTATTCCCACCGCATAACCTTAGAGGGACTGCTGGAAGGGACTTGTTTGGTGCCCTTCAGGGAGTTTATGAAGATAATAAACAGCGTGAAAATGTTGCCTATATAGATAAAACTCGGTACTCAGCATTTGCTGGAACCGACTTGGAAATCAAATTGCGCGAGCGGGGCATTACAGAGGTTCATCTGGTTGGGGTTTGTACCGATATTTGTGTCCTCCACACGGCTGTTGATGCATATAATAAAGGCTTCAAAGTGGTTGTTCACAAGGATGCCGTGGCATCTTTCAATCCAGCAGGTCATGAGTGGGCGCTCGGGCATTTTGAACAATCACTTGGTGCTATAGTTAAATAGATTTAATAATGATATTATTGGATATAATGGTGAAAAGCTGTAATCGTATTCTGGAGGTCTAGTTATGAAACACATTTATCATGATGATAGTTTAGCTCTGCATACCGATCTGTACCAGATTAATATGGCAGAGACGTATTGGAGAGATGGCATACATAATAAACGTGCGGTCTTCGAGCTATTTTTCCGCAAGTTACCGTTTGGGAATGGCTATGCTGTTTTCGCAGGCTTAGAAAAGGTAATTCAATTTATTCAAGACTTCCGTTTTAGTGAAGAAGACCTTGAATACTTGAAAGATGAAGTAGGCTACAAAGAGGATTTTCTCGATTATCTAAAAAATATGCGTTTCACAGGCTCCATTCGGGCCATGAAAGAGGGCGAGCTTGTCTTTGGCAATGAGCCGATTATACGGGTGGATGCACCGCTAGGGGAAGCCCAGATTATTGAAACCGCCCTGCTTAATATAGTGAACTACCAAACGTTAATTGCCACAAAAGCTTCCAGAATCAAACAAGTGGTTGGGGATGCTGGGACCGCAGAATTTGGAACAAGACGGGCCCAGGAAATGGATGCCGCCATCTGGGGAACTAGAGCCGCCTATCTTGCAGGCTTCGATTCCACCAGCAACGTGCGGGCAGGTAAACTGTTCGGGGTGCCTGTTTCCGGAACACATGCCCATTCAATGGTGCAGGCCTATAAGGATGAATATATAGCTTTTAACAAATACGCTGAAACACATAAGGATTGTGTCTTTTTAGTAGATACGTATGATACGCTTCGTCTTGGCGTGCCAAATGCAATCAAAGTCGCTAAAGAGTTAGGCGATAAAATTAATTTTATCGGAATCCGCCTTGATAGCGGCGACCTTGCCTACCTTTCGAAGGAAGCGCGCAAACTGCTTGATGAGGCTGGCTTTAAAGAAGCCAAAATTGTTGCTTCCAGTGACCTTGATGAATACACGATTATGAGCTTGAAATCTCAAGGTGCAAAAATTGATAGCTGGGGAATCGGGACGAAGCTGATTACGGCTTATGACCAGGCCGCCCTTGGTGCTGTCTACAAAATTGTTGCCATTGAAAACGAAAATGGGCAATTAGAGGATACGATTAAAATCTCCTCCAATCCTGAAAAGGTAACGACTCCAGGAATGAAGAGGATTTACCGGATTATAAATAATACGAATAACCATGCCGAAGGGGATTATATTGCCATGGAGGATGAAAAGCTGCCGGAAAAACGGCTGCGGATGTTCCATCCAACCCATACATATATGAATAAGGTAGTGACGAACTTTACGGCAAAAGAACTTCATGAAGATATTTTTATGAACGGTGAACTCCAGTACGAAGTCCCTTGTTTGGAAGAATCCCGTGAATATTTAGAGCAAAATTTAAATGCCCTTTGGGATGAATACAAGCGTACGATGAACCCTGCAGAATACCCAGTGGACTTGAGTCAAAAATGCTGGGATAACAAAATGAAGAACATTGAAGAAGTGAAAGAGAAAGTAGCAGCAATGAAAGAAGAATAACATCTTTTTTAAAAAAAGAGGGTGTCCCATCAGGGTTTGACTGAGATGACCTTCAAGAGTTAGATTTTACTCTAACTCTTGGGGTGCAGTCCTGACCCTTCTCCTGGGACATCCTCTTTCCTATTTTTGTTTAAAGAAGTCGACAAACGCATGGTAAATTTCAATTCCCTGGTAAGTGAGCATTCCTGCTGCTGTTAACGAAAAAAATCCAATCATCACAAAGCGGAACCACATATTTACTTCCTCCCTTTATTTTTGATTTTACTTTTTAAAAGGGAGAGAGGATTACATAATTTGATTGGTGAAAGATCGGGATCAGAAAGCTTTTTTTTCTGTCAAAGTTGAAAGGTACATACGTGAGTAAGATGACAGCTGTTAATAGGATGCAGGTAAATACGAAAAGTACGTGAAGGGTGACTGGCTGTTTTTTCTCACCGTCAGTTTGCGTCTTTACCTTCCAATCATCTACACTAATGATGGCTTTGATTTCAGAATGGGAGTGGTTAGTTGTGAATGTGAACTGTGAAAAGCTGAAGGCAAGGAAGGCAAGAAGTAATGGAATAGAAAGGGTTTTGATCACTTTTATCGTTATCCACTCCTTCCAATGAGATTGTTTTAATCATATACACTTTTATTATATTTGAAAATAGAAATATTCTGACAATTTTTTCAGTTTTTTTTTTAAAAGGGCGATCTTTAGGGCGGATTTTCGCAATTAACCGTTCTTTGTGATACAATCTTAGCTAGTCAAAATGAGTAAAGGAAGAAACAAATGACCAGAACATTACCGGTAAACAAAAATGATTATATAGATGTTGTCTTTGAAGACTTAACCCATGACGGAGCAGGTGTGGCAAAGGTTGAAGGCTATCCATTATTTGTTCCAAACGGATTGCCAAGGGAAAAGGCAAAAATAAAGGTGATTAAGGCAGGCAAAGGCTACGGGATTGGACGATTAATGGAGCTTTATGAAAAAAGCCCTTATCGGGTTGAGATTCCTAGCAGTGAAAAGCATAAGTACGGCGGCTGCCAGTTGGAGCATATAAGCTATGAAGGTCAGCTGAAATATAAGGAAAATCAAGTCCGTCAAGTACTGACCCGCATTGGAAAGTTGGAGGATGTGATCGTCCATCCGATTTTAGGCATGGACAGTCCTTGGCATTACCGCAACAAAGCACAGGTGCCGGTCGGTGAGAGAGATGGCAAACTGATTGCTGGTTTTTTCAAACCAAGAAGTCATGAAATTGTGGATACGAATGAAAGTTTGATTCAACTGCCGGAAGTGAATGAAGCAATTCAAACGGTAAAGGAGATCGCAAGAGAGCTGGGAATTCTGGCCTATCATGAGGAGAGCCATAAAGGTGTTCTCCGCCATATCATGGCGCGCTATGGGAGGCAGACCGGCGAGCTTATGGTGGTCATCATCACGCGAACAGCAGATCTTCCGCAAAAAGATAAGCTGGTGGAGGAAATAGTGGCACGCCTCCCTAAGGTGAAATCAATTGTTCATAATGTAAATTCGAAACGAACCAATGTTATTCTTGGTGAAAAAACGAAGGTCCTATGGGGCAATGAAGTCATTTACGACTATATTGGCGATGTTAAATTCGCTATTTCGGCCTTATCTTTCTATCAGGTGAATCCTGTACAAACAAAGGTTTTATACGAAAAGGCACTTGAATATGCAGACTTAAGCGGCGAGGAAAATGTCATTGATGCATATTGTGGGATTGGGACGATTTCTTTGTTTTTAGCTCAAAGGGCAAAGATGGTATTTGGTGTGGAAGTGGTACCTGAAGCAATAGAAGACGCGAAACGGAATGCAGCCTTAAACGGAATAGAGAATACGGAGTTTGCGGTCGGGGAAGCTGAGGTTGTCATTCCAAAATGGTACAAGGAAGGCAATGTTGCCGATGTGTTGGTCGTTGACCCTCCCCGTAAAGGTTGTGATGAGGCTTTGTTGCAGACCATCATTGATATGAAGCCGAAAAAGGTTGTTTATGTATCTTGCAACCCTGCCACATTAGCGCGGGATTTAAGGATTTTGGAAGATGGGGGATACAAAACCGTTGAAGTGCAGCCGGTTGATATGTTTCCACAGACGACGCATTGCGAAGCAGTTGCGAAAATAGTATTAAAATAAGCAGAAACCGAACCAGGTTTCTGTTTATTTTTTTGGACTTAGGATTATATTTGCATGTTATGCTTTTTTAGAAAATACTTTAACTTTTTGAAACTTTTCTTGAGTATAGATTCCACTAATTAGTAAAGGGGGTCAAAAAAATATGGAAAATGAAAGCCACCGGCTAGTTAAAAAAGCAATCAAAGGTAATAAGAGCGCCTTTGAAAAGTTAGTTCAACAGCATTATGAAAGAATCTACCGGACTGCCTATCTTTATGTACATAACGAAGAAGATGCGTTGGATGTTGTCCAAGAAGCAACCTATCAGGCCTTTACATCTATCCATTCGTTAAAAAATCCAGAGTATTTTATGACCTGGCTCACCAGGATTGTCATACGATGTTCGGGACATGTCCTAAAGAAAAAAAGCAATGTTGTTCCTTTGAGTGATGAGATATTGTCAAACCTGCCAGGTAAAGCAAATTCAAACATTGAAGAATCTTTACAGCTCTTAAATGCAATTCAGCAGCTGAGAGAGAATTACCGTACTGTTATTATTCTATTTTACTATTACGATTACTCGATAAAAACGATTAGCAGTGTCATGGAAATTCCAGAGAGTACCGTAAAAACTTATTTAAGCAGAGGGAAAGCGGAGTTAAAAAAGTCCTATAAAAATGAGGAGGACAAATGCCATGGATAACAAGGAACTCAAAGAAGCAATAGAACAAATAGCTGTACCGAAAGAAAAAGTATTTAGCGCCATTTCCAAAGGGCTAAACAAGGAAGTGAATGGGGGAAAGGTAAAGAAAAAGAAGGTTCTTGCAGGTGTAGCGACTACAGCTGCTCTTCTTGGAATCACCTTTGCTTCCGGATTCGTTAACCCTACAATGAATAGAGTATTGGCTAATACCCCTTTAATAGGCGGGATTTTTCAAGAATTTAATGATGCAACAGGTGTACAGTTAGCTAATCAGAATGCAGTCACAGAATTAAATCAAGCAATTACAAAAAACGGGGTAACTGTAAAACTGACCAGTGCCTACTTTGATGGCAATGTGGTGTCAATTACAGGATTTGTAGATGAAGATGTTGAAAAGGGGGGTAACGAAAAAGGGGAAGTAAGCTTTGATATGAACTTCGAACACTATAAAGGGGATCATGACCCTTGGCTGCGTGGAAGGTCAAATAACATTAAGAAAGTGGAAAATGGATATAACTTTCAATGGAAAATGGAATATCCATATAAATCATTTAAGGAGAATTCTACTCTTCCTATTACTATTCATAATATCAACGGGATAAAAGGCGAATGGAATTTTGATATCCCAATTCAACAGGAAAAAAATAGTACACTTGCTATTAACCAGGAGCAAGGATATTCGGAAGACGAGGTAAAAATCCGTATTAAAGAGATACTCACTGCAAAAGCAACATCTTCGCTTATTTATGAGACCGTGGAGAAATACAAGGGTGATGATATTTATATACAAAAAGCTGTTGATAATAAAGGAAAAGTGTATAGGTTTGAAAACCCAACATTTCTCGAGGAATCAAAACAAGAAGATGGATATCATAGTACCATGAGAAGAGAAATGACCAAGCTGAATTCAGATATAACATCCCTTACTTTCTATCCTAGCTTATCAGCCGCAGATCCAAAAGTACAACAGCTATTGAATATTAAATCTTTCACCCTAAAAAGCACACGGTTCAATTTAGGCCTGCAGGTAAATGATGTTACTCAAAAAGGGGGGGAATTGGTAATAGATTATCAACTTACAGGGCTTCCAAAGAATTTGAGTAAAGGTAAACTTGAAACGATTAACCATAATTTGAAATACGGTTTCTGGCTGGTTGATAAGGAATATTTAACTAAGATCGACCCGGAAAATCCCTGGCCTCCTAAAAACCACGGTATTCCCTTTAATAAAGTAAAAATGATTGATAAGGCAACAGCACACTTCCAATCTACTTTTGACATAAACGGAGAAGAAAGGATTGAGAATATTAAACTGGAAAATACAATGTTGTTATTTGATTTTTCAAGCTTTATCTCAGCCAAGGAATTAAAACCATTTACTGTTCAACTTCCAGTGGAAAATGAATAAACCCGCCAGCATCTCGTGTGTTGTCAGTTACAGTCCACACATTAGGAGTGTGTCGTAAAAGTAGTAATAAAATAATTTAAAGAGTCTATTTCAAAAGTAGAAATGGGCTCTTTTTCTGCAAACGTTGTACTTTCGACAAAATCTAGCAAACTTCGGGTCGTGACAGGCACCGCAAATCCTTTTACAATCCGCTTTTGTATAGGTATAAAAATGTTAATGTTTTGTGAATAACGGACGATATGAATCTATTGGGGAAGTTAGAAAACATTGGTAGAATAATGTTTCTGGTGTTGGTATCTAAAAAATAGATATTTATTAATCAGATATATCGATAAAGTCATTTCATATTAAAATAATCTTTGTTTATAATTTATGAGTATGAAGCCTACATAGTTTGAAGAAATGCACATGCTGAAGGGAACGTAATAAATGGGTAAGAAATATTTTCCAGTTGTGACTTATGATGCAGGTCCAACCGGTTGCGGCGAATTAATTATGAATTTGTTTCTAACCATGAAAAAAATGAATAGCGGAGAAATTATAGAGGTTATCTCTTATGATCCAGGCGCACGCGAAGATATTCCAGCGTGGTGTCGATTGCAAAATCATCATCTATTGGAAAGAATTGATGATGGAAATATTAGTCATTATTTTATTGAAAAAGGCTGATTTAGTCTTTTACATATTAAATGATTTTTAGGAGGATATAAAAATGGCAGGGAAATTTTTAGTAAGTTTAACAAATGCAAAAAACGATCCAGATAAAGCGACAGTTGGTTTTGTTGTGGCAAATGCGGCTGTTGCATCAGGTCAAGATACTGTTGTCTTTTTAAATGTTGAAGGAGCATACCTAGCATCTAAAGGCTATGCGGATGATATTCATGAAGAAGGATTTGCTCCATTAAAACAACTTATGGATCAGTTTATTGAAGCTGGTGGAACTATTTGGGTTTGCAGTCCATGTTACAAAAAACGTAATTTTACCGAAGAGGATTTAATTGAGGGTGCTACGATTGTCGGTGGAGCTAAAGTCGTCGAATTCTTAAGTCAAGGCGCTGCTTCTATCACTTATTAAGAAATTTTTGAAACAATAGAAGGATTAAATAATTGAGAACATTTTACTCCCCTTTTATTAAATGAAAGGGGAGTAAAAAATATGGTTTCTATCAATAAGTGAAAAGGTTAACAAAATGAAAAAGGTGATTTGATGGACAATCCAAAAGCAGTTTGCGATGGTGGAGATTTAGATTGTGGTTCTGGTCTATTGTTAATCATCAAAAAAGCAATGGATCCCTTATTAAATGGAGAAATATTAGAAGTTCGAAGTCGTGAGCGGACGGTTGCTGATGATTTACCTGCTTGGTGCAGGATGGTGGATCACAAGTTTCTCGGTTCAGAGCCAGGGGACAACACGACAAGATATTTTATTCAAAAAGGGTCGCAACAAGAAGGGTTAGCATCTGACCTAAAAGCTGCAAAAGGATATAAATGGAATGTTCGAGTTCGCGATGAAAACGCTTTAATGGCTAAAGTCCATTCCAGAAATCATACTTTCGTAGTCGGGCAGCCTGCTGATTTTAGTTCTAAAGTGGATGCCCCTAGTGCGATCGATTACTTACTGGGGGCTCTTGCATCAGATTTAGCAGTTGGTTTTAAGGCGCAAGCATCAAGAAGAAATATTGAAATTGACCAACTAGAAGTATCAATCAAAGCTGGGCTAGAAAATGTTTTGTATCATCTGGAATTGGAAGATGAGGGAAGCCCAAGAATTCAAGAATTGAAAGGAACCTTTTATGTATCCTCTCCACAGTCAGAGAATGACTTAGAAAAGCTTTGGGAAAATACGCTTGATCGGTCTCCAATTTATCAAACTCTAAAACAAACGATTAAAATCGATATACAGTTTTCAATTGTATATTGAGGAGGTTTTCTAAATGACATTACCAATGTTCCCTACGACTACCATCGGCAGTTGGCCACGCTCGAAAGAAGTACAAAGGGCCATGCGTGATAAACGCGCTGGCCGAATAAGTGATGAAGAATTCCAAGTTGTTGCCAATGAAGCAGTGTTACAATGCTTGAAATGGCAAGAAGAAGCAGGCATTGATATTGTAACAGACGGTGAACAGCGCCGAGATAATTATATTTCCTTTGTAGCTGAACATTTGAATAATGTTCGCATGCTAAGCGTTTCAGAATTGCTAGATTATATAGAAGATAAATCTAGTTTTGAAGAAATTTTAGGGACGTTAGATGTACCAGCTTTTTCAATGTCTAATCCTGCAGCAATAGGCAAAATTAGCCGCAAAAAACCGCTCGCATTAAATGACTTTTTATTTTTAAAACAACATACAAACAAAGCGGTGAAGGTGACTTTACCTGGACCTTATTTATTAACAAGATCGATGTGGGTCGAAGGACTATCACAGGATGCTTATCCAACCAAAGAAGATCTATCTATTGATATTGTAAAAGTCTTACGAGAAGAATTAGAGGATCTCATTGCAGCAGGAGTTGAATTTGTCCAATTTGATGAGCCTGTCTTAACCGAAGTTGTGTTTACGAAAAAGAATGCAAACAGAACCTTCATGTGCGGTGCATTAACAGCAAAAGCAGATGCAGAAGAAGAGTTAGCGTTTGCCTTAGAGTTAATCAATAAAGTAACCGATGGAATGTTAGGGAGAGGCACTACCATTGGCGTTCATATTTGCCGCGGAAATTGGAGCACAGAGGATGACATCTTACTACGTGGCCCGTATTTTCCATTAATTCCTTATCTTGAAAATGCAAATGTGGACCAACTAGCTCTAGAATATGCAACACCACGAGCAGGAGAAATTGATGCGATTAAGAGCATTGGAGGCAAATCATTAGGTTTTGGTGTGATTAATCCTAGAACCGTTCATGTTGAATCTGTGGATGATATTATCGCACGTGTGGAGGAAGTAAGAGCCATCTTACCTGATGAAAGGATCCTTTTAAATCCGGATTGTGGTTTCGGCACCTTTGCACAGCGCCCGATGAATAGTGATGAAATTGCTCTTGAAAAATTAAAAGCCATGGTTGAAGCGGCAAAAAAACTTCGAGAAACGGTAAGAGTTTAAGATTAATGGAGGTATGATAAGCATGGCACAAAAAATGACTGTAAAAATAGAAGGAATCGGTAATGGGATGAGAACAGATTCAGTGGCAGGAGAGCATAAAATTGCCATTGATGAACCAGTACCAATGGGTGGAAAAGATTCTGCGATTGACCCACTTTCTACTTTTTTAGCATCCCTGATTGGTTGTGAAAACGTAATGGCACAAATCATTGCAAAAGAAATGGATTTCGATCTTAAAGGGATCTCATTTAACGTAGAAGGTGAACTTGATCCTAGTGGTTTAATGGGAAATTTAGAAGTAAAACCATATTTCGAAAAAGTAATGATAAAAGCAGCTGTTGAAACATCTGAATCTCAAGACAGAATTAATGAAATGCAGGCTGCTGTTGATTTGCGGTGCCCGGTCTTTAGAACCATTAAAGACGCTGGAATTCCTGTTGTAAATCAATGGGTTAAAGCACCGGTAGTAGCTTAAATGTGACATAAAAGAAAAAACTGGCCTTTTTCAATCAGCAAAGCTGGTGCAAAAGCAAATGCCATCTGTTTGAGTATTGCAGAAACTGCCAAAAGTAACGGCGTTGATTTCTATGAATACACAAAGAAACTTTTGACAGACCTACCGAATCTCGGCATCCATCAAAGCCCCGAAATTTTAGATCAATACATGCCCTGGTCAAAAATGATTCAGGCTGAATGCAATAGGCCTTAATTCGATTAAAAAAGTCAGAATGTAAGGCTTATTTTTTTATGTTTCGGGCTTACGTTATTAATACTTAATTAGATATCGAAAATTTAACCCGCCAGCACTCCATGTATTGCTACATACACTCGGCACATGTGGAGTGCGTAGCAAAAGTAGTATTCAAATAATTCAAAGAGCCCATTTCAAAAATAGAAATGGGCTCTTTTTTGAGGAATGCTGTACTTTTGACAAAATCTAGCAAACTTCGGGTTGTGACAGGCAGCGCAAATCTGTCGCGTTAAATCTGGGCTAAAACTACTAATTTTAAAAAACAATCCTAATATTATCCTGATTTTCTTTATATTTATTTATCCAGTATTTACCTTAAATTAACAAATTAAGAGTAAGATTATGAGTTGAATCAATCTATTAATTTTAAGGAGATGTTTTCTATGAAAAAGAAAAAGATAGCAGCTCTATCACTCGCTGCAGTGCTGCTTGGTTCAACGTCAGCCTATGCGGGCTATACTCAATTAGTCGGCCCAAAGCAAGATGGAACGGCTGTGACACCGCATGGATGGTCCGTAACCCCCGCCGGCAGCCAATTGACATTAGGTGATTTCCCAATGGGCGGGGCGCTCAGTCCGGATCACCGGTATCTCATCGTTTCTAATGATGGACAAGGCGAACAATCGATTCAAGTAGTCGACATCGCTGCCCAGAAAGTCGTACAGACAATTCCTTACAAATCTCCAGAAGCTCTTTACTTGGGCGTGGCCTTCAGCCCAGACGGAAAAACCGTCTATGCATCAGCAGGAGGCAATAACAAAATCAGAGTCTATCAATTTGATAATGGAACATTAACAGAGCAAGCCCCGATCCTGATTACAGACAGCAAGAAAACCAACTTCTACCCAGCAGGCATTTCCGTATCCCAGGATGGAAAGTCACTTTACGTTGCCAATAATTTAAATCACTCCGTTTCAAAAATTAACCTTGCCACCAACGCCATTGAAAAAACGACAGCGGTCGGAAGAAATCCTTATACGACTCTATTAAACCAGGACGGGACCTCCTTGTATGTCACCAACTGGGGAGAAAGCAGCATCAGCGTGCTGGATCCACAAACTCTTACCGTTAAAAAGACCATTTCTGTTGGTCTCCATCCAAATGCGATTGTAGAAAATTCTGCGGACGGAATGATCTATGTGTCCAACTCCGACAGTGATTCTGTTTCGATTGTTGACCCGCATCAGCAAAAGGAAATCAAAACGATTTCGCTCAGCCCATACAAAAAAGCACAGATGGGAAGCCAGCCAAACGCTCTATCGTTAAGTGCTGACGGGAAAACCTTATACGTTGCCAATGGCGGAAATAACGATGTAGCCGTCGTGGATCTGCAAAAAGAAGAAGTGACTGGGCTAATTCCAACTGCCTGGTATCCAAGCGGTCTCTTCACGAAGGACAACCAGCTTATGGTGCTGAACGCAAAAGGCCTGGGAGCAGGATCCAACCGGGAAGGGCAGTACATAGGCAACATGATCAAAGGAACCATGTCCTTTATTGACGTTCCTGATGAAAGACAGCTTAAGCAATATACGAATCAAGTAGAAAAGAATAATAAAATCACTCAGCCAACCGGATTTAGCACCAGTGAGAAATTCCCGATTCCTCGTTTTGAAGGTCAAGAATCGCCAATTAAACACGTTATCTATGTGATTAAGGAAAACCGCACCTATGACCAAGTGTTTGGCGATATGGAAAAGGGCAATGGTGACCCAAGCTTAACCATCTTTGGAGAAGATATTACACCAAATATCCATAAGCTTGCTGATCAATTTGTTCTGTTAGATAACTTCTATGCTAACGCAGAAATCAGTGCTCAGGGACATAACTGGTCAACAGCGGCACAGTCCAATGACTATGTGGAGAAAACCTGGCTTGCCAACTATTCAGGTCGGAACCGTGGCTATGACTATGAAGGCGGAAATGAAGCAGCTTATCCAAAAGCCGGGTTCTTATGGACCAATGCCCTTCGCTCAGGCGTGACCTTCAGAAATTATGGCGAGTTCATCAATTATGACAGTAAGACAGGAAAATATGTAGCAGCTGAAGCCAGCATGGGCAATAACTTTGACCCTGATTTCCCTTCTTATAATCTTAAAATCTCGGACCTTGACCGCTATGCAGCCTGGGAAGAAGAATTCAATGAATACGTAAAAAATGGGAACCTGCCTCAGCTGCAAATCGTCCGCCTGCCTAACGACCATACGCTTGGAACAAGAGTAGGAGAACTGACTCCGCAAGCGATGGTTGCCCAAAATGATTATGCGCTAGGAAAATTGGTTGAAGCAGTCAGCCGCTCTCCATACTGGAAAGACACGGCTATTTTTGTAACAGAGGATGACGCTCAGAACGGCTGGGATTCCGTTGACGCACACCGTACCACATCGTTGGTGATCAGCCCTTACACACAAACAAGTAAAGTAGACAGCACGTTATATGATACAACCTCGATGCTTCGGACGATGGAAATGATTTTAGGCATGAAGCCGATGACCCAGTTTGATGCTTCGGCGGTTCCGATGGTCAACTCGTTTACTCATAAGCCAGACTTTAAACCATTCGAGCTGGAAGAGCCAAGATACCCGCTTGACCGCAAAAATGGGGAAAATGCACCGATGGCGGCAGAATCAGCCGAGCTCGATTTCTCCGGAGTCGACCATGCTAACTCGGATAAATTAAACAAGATTCTCTGGAAAGCGACAAAAGGGGACCAGCCATATCCTGGTGAGAGAAAGGGACAAAATAAGTAATCGTATTACGGAAATAAAGCTCATAAGACAAAACTCTCGAGTCATTTGGGAGTTTTATCTTTAAGAGTCATTTGAATGGCCCAGGCAGGTTAATCTTTAAGCCAGGTTCTGGGCCGTATTTTTTTACATACTTTTCTAAAGGAAGGTACATATCCAATGATTCGGTTTATTGAAGGAACAATGAAGCGGTCGGTTTTGATTCTTACTTGCGTGGTGCTGATTATTGCTTGGGGGGCCATGTCGGCATTTCAGATGCAGCGGGATTATCTGCCGCCGATTAATAACACGGCGCTTATGGTCACCATCCAGGCGGATGCCTACCAAGCAGAACAGGTTAAACAAAGCATTACCGCCAAAGTTGAAGAAGCGGTCCGGTCGGTTGATAAGCTTGATTATATGGAAACCAACTCGTTTGATGGCGGTCTAATGGCGAGCCTATTTTTCCCTAGCCATACCGATATGGAAAAAGCAGAAGAAGATGTCAGGGCAGCAGTTGAAAGAGTCCATTTTCCAGATGACGTGAAAACCCCTGCGATAAAAAGGCTGAGCACGAACTCCTTTCCGATCATGCGGTTAAGTTTAGCGGCAGGTTCAGAAGATATGAAAGAAAATGAGCTGCGTACGTCGGTTCAAGAGAAAGTAGCAAATGAAATCGAACGCGTTTCAGGAGTAAGGGAGGTTCGTGTTACTGGGGCTGGAACTGACGGATATGTGTTGACAGTAAGGCCGGATGCCTTGCAAAAATATGATTTGACTATTAAAGATGTGCAAGCGGCCCTTTCGTCTATGCATCCGGTGTGGCCGCAAGGAACCATAAAAGAACAAGGCGGGCCGGCTGGGCAAGTCACGATGCCCCTCCGTATTACCGGCTGGAAAATCAATAGTGAGGACTTAAATCAAGTAACCATTCCTGTTAATGGCGGGGAATCCGTAAGGCTGGCCGACATCGCCAGCGTCGAGTCCAGCATTGTGGACTTACAAACCATTTCCCGAACAGGCGGGCAGGCCAGCGTCCTGCTGGATGTTTTAAAAACACCATCATCCAACATTACGGATGTGACCGAACGAATCAATGATAGAATCAAGGAAATCCCGGAGATCCAAGCGGATGCCGTAAAGCTTTCCGTTTTAGTGGATCAGGGACAAGATATCAACTCTGCTTTAAAAGGGTTGGTTAAGGAAGGGTTATTGGGCATTGTATTCTCGGTCATTTGTGTGTTTTTATTTTTCCGAAATATCCGCTCTACCTTGATCATTGCTTTAACACTGCCAATCTGTCTTCTGTTCACTACGGCCATCCTGAAAGCGATGGACGTCAGCTTAAATATCTTAACCATTTCCGGATTAATTGTGGCGATGGGACGGGTGGTCGATGACTCGATTGTCGTAATGGACAATATGTACCGGAGGCAGACGGAAAAACACAACGGGCTGATTACGGCACAAGAATTGGCCAGAGGGGCTGCCGAAATGATTCCGGCGATTGTTTCCTCCACAGCTACGACGGCTGCCGTGTTTGTGCCGATTTCCATGATCGGCGGCATGATCAGTTCGGCATTTTCCGGATTTGCCTGGGCCGTGGTGATTGCCCTTGCAGCCTCGCTGGCCGTTTCGATTATTGTCGTCCCGGCTTTAGCCCATCTATTATGGCAGCATAAACCAGTGGCAGCGTCTTGGGATATCGAGCCAAAAGCGAGAAAAATGATTCAATGGGCATTTTTGAAGAAAAAAGTCGTGGTTGGTTTTGCGTTGGTGATTTTTGCAGCGACGATCGTTGAAGCCCTGTTCCTGCCGGTGAACTTTTTTCCAAGAGGCAGTTCAAATGATGCTGCCATTCAGGTTGAGCTTCCGGAAGGAGCCCAGCTGTCTGAAGTGGATGCCGAGGTAAAAAATATTGAAACCATCTTAAAAAATAATGCGGATATCGAGACATTTTCTTCGACGCTTGGTTCGACCTTCACACCTATGTTTGATGATGTGTTTGACGAAGGCGGCGGCTGGATGCAAAAGCAAAATATCGCCTATGTTAACGTCGGGATTAAGGATCAAGTTGATATTGATTCCTTTGTAAAAGATCTGCGCGGGGAGCTGGGAAAACTATCAACAACGGCTGTCTATACTGTATCGAATCAAAATATTTCCGGCGATGATTCCCGTTTAAAGGTCATTTTGACAGGGGGAGACCAGCTGGAGTTAGCCGCAGCCGGCATTTCCGCAAGAAGCAAGCTGCAGATGATTCCCGGATTAAGTATCGAAGGAGCGGCTAATGATGCGGATGCACCCATCAAACATTATCTTTTATTGAATCAGGAAAAAATCCAAAGCTTAGGAATTAATGTCGATGAGGTCCTTAACGGGATTCAAAATTACTTACCTCAAGATGTGAGGATGGATATTTCCTCCGGTGACATTCATACACCTATTGCCATTAAGCTGGACAATAAGGATTTTCAAATTTCCGCAGCGGATCCGAGCCCGGAAACCACGATTTTATCCGAAATCGGTCATGAAATGTTCACGGCCAAGGATGGTTCGCAGGTATCATTAGCGGAACTCACGACGCTGGAAACGAGCAGCCAAACGGTAATCAGCGAGCGGGACGGACGTCCGTTTGCCGCGGTGACGGGTAATATTATTACAAGGGATATTGGCAAGGTAACCAAACAGGTAAAAGCGACCATGAATGAGTTGGATCTTCCACCGGGTGTGGAATACTCGCTGGGAGGAATTTCGCAGCAGGTGAAGCAAATGGTCGTCGAGATGGGTCTTGCTCTCGCTTTATCGATTCTGCTGGTTTTGATAATTGTAAGCAGTGTGTTCCGCAGCTGGTATGCCCCTGTTGCCGTTCTGATGTGCGTACCGATGGCGCTGATTGGATCGGTGTGGAGCATGGCGGTTTTCGGAATGGAATGGAATCTTGCGGCATTGATTGGTGTGTTGATGCTTGCCGGGATTGTGGTGACCAACGGAATCGTGCTGGTTGATAAAATTGAACGGAATCTCGCCGGCGGGATAGAAGCGAAGCAAGCGATCTTGCTTGGAACCGCGACAAGGGTTAGACCCGTATTGATGACAGCTGGGACAACAATCTTGACATTGCTGCCGTTAGCTTTCTCCAATAATGCGAATACCATTGTTTCGCAGACACTAGGAGTTGTGGTGGCTGGCGGTATGATTAGTTCCACGCTTATCTGCCTTTTGGTGATACCGATTATGTATGAATGGCTTGGCGGAAAAGCGGGTAAACCTAGAAAAATGAAATCCAGCCGGCAGCAGTTGTCTGCTTAAATTTTTAAAGGGATACTTTATTCGGAATCGGGGACTGTTAATGTGAGCAGTCCTCCTTTTCGATATAGAGGGGGGCAGCGCCCTTTCGACTCTAAATAAGTAGGACCGAGCCTTTTAAAATACTCACCAACATCCCATGTGTTGGCAAACACACTCTGCATATGTTGAAGCCCTGGCGAAAATAGTTTCGAAATAAAAAAACTGTCGCTCCTGAATATAGTCAAGAAAATCGACAAAGTCCGGGTGGTGACAGGCGCTTTTTTTTATATGTTTCCGCAGACCACACACGTGGAGTGCGTAGCAAAAGTAGTATTAAAATAATTCAAAGAGCCTATTTCAAAAATAGAAATGGGCTCTTTTTTTTGCATAAGATGTTCATTCGACAAAATCTAGCAAACTTCGGGTCATGACAATGCTTTACCAATTTAAAACAAAAAACGTAATACCATTATAGAGATGATTCCAGCTACAACAGTTCCTAATAAACTGCGTGTTACAATGGCAATAATAAAAGCAGGCAACGCGGCGATTAGTTCAAGGTTATTTTGCACAGGTTCCAATTTTCCGTTTGGCATTAGTAATTCTTGCCCCACTAAGGCTGCCATAACGGCAATGGGAATGTAGTTCAACCATCTCATGGTCCAATCTGGCAGTTCAACACGACTTAGAATCGCAATTGGAAGCACTCTTGGAATGAATGTTACAAGGGCTGAGCCTAAAATGATTAAGAAGATAGACCACCTTACTTCCATTTTTCCACCGCCATTCCTATGGTTGAGGCAATGATTGTCGCCACAATCACACCCACGCTTCCAGATGCCACTAAGCTTACCCCAACAACAATGGCAACAGCACTTAGTGCAACAAGAACATCTTTCATCCATTTTCTTCGGCTGAACATCTGCAGGACAAGAAGGCCAATAAACATACCCGGCAATGCAAAATCAAGACCGAATTTTTCCGGATTCGAAATCCATTCTCCGAAAAATGCTCCTGCAAGATTGGCAATGAACCAATTTAAATAAGCGGTTATATTTAAACCGTACATCCATTTTTCGCTGAGCCATTTCTTACTTGCTGCTTCATTCATTGCCACACCAAATGTTTCATCTGTAAGTAAAGAACCGATTAATATATTCTTGAAGGGGGAAAGATGACGGAAATAAGGCGATATAGCCGCGCTCATTAACAGATGGCGGAGATTAATAAAGAAAATAGTAAAGATAATCGCTAGAGTGGGACTATTAGCCCCAATCATCGCGGCAGCAATAAACTGGCCAGAACCTGCGTATAAAAGCAAGGATATTAGTCCAATTTCAACAATCGAAAGTCCTGCTGTTTTTTCCACAACACCGGCCGCAAATCCAATACTTAAGTAACCAAGTACAGTGGGCAGACAATCCCGTACACCGGCAAAGAAACTGTTTTCTTCCCGCAACAAAGTGCTATCACTTATGTTCAACATCCTTCCCTCACTTTTAAAAATAATTTGTATGTACACTACCTTATCATCCTTATTGTATGGCTTCAATGATATAATTGTATGCAATACAATTTTTCGTGGAGGGTGTTTTATGCCAGTTAATTCATTTGAAAATTATCCTATGTCGTGGAAGCCGGATAAAAAACAGCTTATCCCTCCATTGTATCGATCGATTGCCAGTTTGCTGGAATATGATATTCTCAATGGCTTTCTTGCACCCAACACGAAACTTCCACCGCAACGGGAATTAGCAGATTACCTTGATATTAACCTCAGCACTGTCACAAGGGCATTTAAAATATGCGAAGTGAAAGGATTAATCTATGCCGTTACCGGAAGGGGGACCTTTGTTACTCCCAATATAAAAAATGCTATTTTCATGGCAGAAAGTGATGAGAATAAGAATTATATAGAGATGGGGATCATCAAGCCCCTTGATAGCACAAACTCATTAGTCGCAACAGCGATTAAAAGAATAGCCACCAAAGATTATCTGGAAAATTTATTAGATTACAGACACCCGTTGGGAATGCCTTATCATCGAATGGCAGCCAAAAAGTGGATGCAGCGCTTTAACATGGATGTACCCATTGAAAATATTGCGATCACTTCAGGAGGGCAAAATTCGTTTTCATTGATTCTAATGGCCTTGTTTCATCCGGGAGATAAAATAGCGGTGGATATATATACTTATCCTAATTTTATTGAACTGGCCAAAATATTGAATATCCAATTAATCCCTATTGAGGGGGATGAGTTTGGCATGAAGCCGGAGAGATTAGATGCCGTCTGCAGAACAAATTCATTGCAGGGAATTTATTTGAGTCCCTCTTGCAATAATCCTACTGCTGTAACTATGAATATGAATCGCAGAAAGGAAATAGCAGAGGTCATCAATAAACACGGGCTCATTTTAATAGAGGATGACGTATACTCTTTCCTAGCTCCGCTTGGCTATTTCCCTATATCACATTTTGTGCCGGAAAGGTTTGTTTATATCCTGAGTATTGCCAAATCACTCTGCTCTGGTATTCGAGTTGCATTTATCGCTTACGCCAATCAGTTTGTTGAAAAAATTACGTATGGAATTTTTAATCTCAATGTAAAAACATCTGCCTTAAATGCAGAAATTATAACAGAATTAATTAATACAGGGACTGCTGAAAAAATCATTAAGAAAAAGAGGGAAATTTCACAAGACCGGAATTGGATTTACCAGAAATATTTTCAAACCGATCATCCGATTGAAAATCCTATTAGTTTTTTTCGTTGGTTACCATTGCATAAAAAATGGCAGCTAAACCAGTTTGAGCATATTGCTTTAACCCGGGGGATTCATGTTTATCATTCTCATCGTTTCTTGGTCAAAAAAGATGAAGCTCACCAATTTGTTCGTATATCACTAACATCTCCTAAGGACTCCGATGAATTGGAGAAAGGGCTTTGCATCCTAAAAAAATTTTTGCTAGAGTCGTAAATACCTGGTCACCAACCTCTCATGTGTTGCCACATACACTCGGACATGTGGAGTGTGTAGCAAAAGTAGTATTAAAATAATTCAAAGAGCCCATTTCAAAAATAGAAATGGGCTCTTCTTGCAAATGTTGCACCTTTGACAAAATCTAGCAAACTTCGGGTTGTGACAGGCACAGCAAATCAAGGTAAGCGTCTCAAGAGCGCTCTAGAACGGTAGCGAGCATGCGGTGGACGACCTCGTGATCACGCAAATCGTGCAGGCGGTAGTCTTTACCCGGAAGCGTGTACCACTCCTCGGCGCCAACATATGTGATGGCGAGCGTGAGGGCACCGTCGTCATCGCAGGTGGTGCGCAATTCAAGCTTCCCGCTGATCACGCCGACCTCATTGGTCATTACACCATGGGTTGCGGTGAAGATTGACGTCTTCTTTTCCATGTGAGTGACTCCCTTCTGTGGTTGGATAGTTGCGCTGCAAGTACTACAAACGGTCGGTTGATTTTACTTGAAGAAGCAATAACGGACTTAGTAGGAGCAGGTGTTAAGCATGCTCTGCAGTGCGGTCTTCTCCGACGACTGCAGGCTTAGGCCCCAACGATACTTGGTGTTGATCCACCACTTCGAGTACGCGCAGCGGGCGCCGGAACGCGGTGGTTGCCACGTCGATGGATCCTGGTCACCCTTAGAACGATTGACACTGGCGGTCACCGCGATTAGCTGGGTGCCGTTGAGGTCGTTGGCGAAGTCCTGGCGCTTTTGCGTGGTCCAGCTGCTGGCTCCGGAGCGCCACGCCTCGGCTAAAGGGACGATGTGATCGATGTCCATTTCGGACGGTGAGTACACGGTGATACCGTCGTAGTAGCTGTACCACTTGCCGGACGTGACGGGGCAGTTTCCACTGTAGTAGTCGGCGTCGCGCTTGAGCACCACCTGACGGGTGTCACAGCCACCGCCTTGGCTGATCCAGTGCGGGAACAAGTCACGAGAGTAGCCTGTCATGGAGCCTTCGGATTTGACGGTCAGCGAATTCAGCTGGGATTGGGCGGTGGACAAGGACGGTGTTCCGGGCGGCTGCGCCGAGGCTGTCGACATGTCAAATTGAAAAACAGCAAACGACAGAACCAACCCCAAAACAAACAACATCGATTTCTTCAACATAGAAATACCTCCTATATGTAATTTTTTATATTAACATCTATGATCATTATTAGTGAATGCGATGTTAATACTAAGGTAAAGATTGAAACCAAAGCGAAATGTGGCACGATAACGATTCAGTACTTTTAGGGCATTTTTGTGAAAAGCAACATAGAATTAGTAATCTGTATCATTTTTAAGTAGTGTTCAATGAAAAAAGGTAATTAATTGAACTTGCCTCTACTTGCAATGATATTACATGGATTATTTTCCTTAAAGTTAAAAAATTGTAAATAATCTAAAGATTGTAACGAAATACATAGTTGTTTCTCTTTCTCAGCACGTCAAGAGCCCATTTCAAAAATAGAATGGGCTCTTTTTTTGGAAATGTTGTATTTCCGGCAAAATCTAGCAAACCCCAAAGGCTGTATTTACAGCATTTTTAAGGGTTTTTTTGTGTGGAATTGAAGGATCTTATTGATGATTTATTGCATGGTACTGTTCTTGGTTCTATTGTTCTCTGTAATCACAGGGTGGGGCCGCGAATATGAAGGCTTGGAAGGGAAAGCGGTTAGCAATCCTCAAGAATAGTAAACAAAATACTAAGTCCCGGTTCTCATATATGATGAGGGCCTTTTTTATTTATGGCAGTGGCAAAGCAATGGTGGAAAAATCCTGTTTCAACCAACTTTGACGGGGGTATTAAATTAGAAAACCTTTTAGAGGGGGTGGCAAGATATGAAATTGGATGTGAAATGTAATGTTAAAAACTGCAAGTATTGGGCTGATGGCGACCAATGTGTGGCTGACTCCATTTATGTCATAGGTCCACACGGCAGCAGAAAGGCTGATACTGTGGAAGAAACAGCTTGCAAAACTTTCGAGCTTCGAGAATGAAACATGGGGACTGCTCTTCTGCTTCTGAAGCAGAAGAACAGTCCTTTTCATAAATGCTGGGAAAGTAACGGTATAGCTTGAAAGAGAGAGGAGAAAATCAAGCATGGAAAAACGATACATAATGATTCTATCGTGCTTGTTTCTGATAGGGATACTGACTGGCTGTATCCAAAAGGACCAGCTGGCAGATGGAACAAAGCTGATAGATAAGCAGAAGTTTATTTTTGCAGCTTCAGGAGAATTTAAGCCCTTTAGCTATGTTACCAATGATGATTTATCTATGACTGGTTTCGATGTTGAGGTAGGAAACGCAGTCGGAAAAGAACTGGGCCTTGAACCAGTCCAGAAGAGGATGAAATTCAAAGGACTCATCGAGGGCATTAAAACGGGACGGGCAGACGCAGCCGTTGCCAGCCACACCATTAACCCCCAACGCGCCAAACAAGTTGCTTTTTCCACACCCTACTATTACTCAGGTCCACAGATCTTCACAAGACCTGACAGCAAGATTAAAACAGTAGATGACTTAAAAGGAAAAGAAGTTGCCGTAGCAAAGGGCTCCACCTATGCGGATACAGCCAAAAAGTATACCAGCAATATTAAAATGTACGACAGTGATATTACGGCATTAAAAGCGCTAAGTATTGGCCGGCATGACGCCGTTATTACCGATTTTGTTACTGGTAAAAGTGCAAAAAAGGAAGGATTCAAAATTCAGGGGCAGCAGTTAATCGAGCGAAGCGAGCAGGCTATTGTTATTCCGAAGGATAATCCAATCCTGCTTAAACGGGTTAATGACGCACTTCAAAGACTTCGTAACGATGGAACACTATCCCGAATCAGTCAAGAGTATTTTGGGGAGGATATTACGAAAAAACCAGAATAATAGATTAATCATTAGAAAGAAAGGATGTCGTTATTTTGCCTAGTTTTTCGCACTTTTTACATACGTTTATCAGTAGCAAAAACCTTTTCATAGATGCAGCGCTGTTGACGTTAAAGCTTACGGTTGTCTCTATTTTAATTGGTATTTTATTCGGATTATTTTTTGCTCTTTTAAAAATTTCAAGGATTAAAGTATTGGGCTATATTTCAAATTCGTATGTATTCCTTGTAAGGGGAACTCCACTCATTGTCCAGATTTTCATTCTGTATTTTGGCTTCAGCGGAATTTTCCTCATTCCTGACTTTTGGGCAGCGGCACTTGCACTCGCCTTCCATAACGGTGCCTATATTGCAGAAATTTTTCGGGGGACGATTCAGTCCATTGATAAAGGGCAAATGGAAGCGGCACGCTCTCTCGGCATGACTAGAATACTAGCAATGCGCCGTATCATTCTTCCACAGGCTTTCAAGAGGGCACTGCCTCCCCTTGGAAACCAATTTATTATTGGACTTAAGGATTCATCTCTGGCAGCCTTTATTTCCATGAATGAACTGTTCAATGTTTCGACAACGCTGGGTTCCAATAATTTCGATGAAATGACCTACTTGTTAATAGTAGCCGTTTATTATCTAGTACTTGTTGCAGTCTTAACAATGCTGGTGAGCTTGTTCGAAAAGAGATTGGCAGTTAGTGATCGATAGGAGGACGATAAAGTGAATGAACGAGAAATGATAAAAATAGAAAACTTACATAAATCTTATGGCAGTTTACATGTATTAAAAGATATAAATATGTCCGTGTATGAAAGTGAAGTTGTCTGCTTGGTCGGAGCATCTGGCTCTGGTAAAAGTACTCTGCTGCGATGCCTTAACTTTTTAGAAAAAAGGGAAGGTGGGAGAATTTTAATCCGCGGGGAAGAGATTAGCCCGGAAACCCACAATATTAACAATGTCCGCCAAACGGTGGGGATGGTTTTCCAGCACTTTAATCTATTCCCACATAAAACCGTCCTTGAAAATGTCATTGAAGCACCAACCATGGTAAAGAAAACCCCTAAAGACCAGGCCATTGCCGAAGCAAAGGAGTTGCTCCAAAAGGTGGGTCTTGAGGATAAGGCGAATGTTTATCCTAGCAAATTGTCAGGCGGTCAAAAGCAGCGTGTGGCAATTGCCAGGTCGCTGGCCATGAAGCCGGATATCATGCTTTTTGATGAACCGACATCTGCCCTTGATCCGCAGCTTGTTGGTGAGGTATTGGCAACAATGAAGGAGTTAGCCGATGAAGGAATGACCATGGTAGTGGTTACCCATGAAATGGGCTTCGCTCGTGAGGTTGCTGATTGGATTGTCCTCATGGACGATGGTAAAATTATCGAAAGAAATCGGCCAAATGAATTCTTTGATCATCCAAAAGAGCAACGTACAAAAGAATTCCTTCAAGCAACCATATTAAAATGAACCTCTCATGACTAAAGTCACGAGTTTCAGGGTTAGTGCTAAAGCACATTGACCACTTGTGGCGAGGAACACACCGCCGCTATCCCATTGGCAAAAGCCTTTGGGATTACTTTTCGTAGAATATTTGCTGCTCCATTTACATCCGCATTGATGAGAATATGATTCTGGGAGCGATATAGCCCTCTGCTTATTCGTTTTCCACTGAAGATAGATGGTTTTTTATCCCCCGATTGATAGGTCGGGATATCATCTTCATCTAAAAAGCTTGCTTTCGATGTATAACTTTCTTCCGTTACCATTACTGATATACCCGCAGAATTTGCCTTGTAGGTGATCATTTCAATCAAAACAGAATGCGGGAGTTGAACAAAGTTTTGATTATTTTTCTTTCCCAGATTGATTTCTTGTTTCCAATGAACATTTTTTCCAATAACAATGGTATCAATCTCGTTTTCTTTTGCAACATTAACAATATTGAAACTTAGTTTATGAAAGAAATCTTTTACTTTTCTATACCTTGTCTGATCTAAACCGACCAATCTTTTGGAGTTAAAAGGGCCTTCATTCGTCTTTTTCCCATTACGAAGGGCAGCGTAATAGTGACTACGCATTTTGTTATACCACTGATTAATCGATTTTATGGGTCCACCTTTAAAAAGAACGGGGGTCATACCGGTGTTGGTGATAATTGTGGCCATATTATCAAGTCCTAAGTCGATCCCCATGCATCGTTCCTTTTTGACTTCTACCTCTTCTTTTTTTTCGATCAAAAGGACAAACTCTACGGTAAAAACATCATATTTCGGTACAATTCTTACCTGTTGAAAATGACCGCCCATTTGAGCTGTTTTTCCGATATTTAACCTCCGTTTTGTTTTAGGAAAATGAAGATATTTTTCCTCTTTTATTTTACATATTTGATTAGAAAGAATCGTTTCTTTCCGACTGCCCTTTGGTAGATATCCCGGAATAGAGGGCCTGCCACTGTATTTATCTGGATGAAGTTTGTAATCTTTTAGGCTTTCAAAAAAACTTTTCCAGTTTTGAATCACATTTTGGAGGACTTGTTGGTTGATTTGACCTGGCAACGAATAATAATCTTTTTGTTTCATTGTTTTAAACAAACAATCAAGAAAGTTGTATCCAAGAAAAGATTTTTCTTTGGTTGGCCATTCAAAAAGATTGAGCTTGATTTCTTTTCGTTGTTCCTTTGGTTTTAATTCCTCTTTTTTCAATCTTTTATGATAGGCTTTTGTTTGATTACCATTCATTTTTTGAAGGTTGTTTCGGATCGCTTCCATTACTTCCTTTTGCAATGGTTGTAAAGGTTTATCTTGATTCAAAGCAGTATAGACCTGTCGGATATAGAAATTGGCGGTGTTGTACAGATTATTACTATTTGCACATAGATCATCGAAATATCTATACAATTTATGTCCGTTTTTAATATCCATTTGATAGGTTCGATACTCTTTTTTACTTTCATTTTCCTTGCTCATATGGTCACCTCCCCTTTATGAATATTTTATAATTTAGAACGTATGTTTGTATATATCTTTTAAAGGCATGAAAAAACCAAAAAGCCAAGAAAACCCAAGAAAACCCAAGAAAACCCAAGAAAACCCAAGAAAACCCAAGAAAACCCAAGAAAACCCAAGAAAACCCAAGAAAACCCAAGAAAACCCAAGAAAACCCAAGAAAACCCAAGAAAACCCACGACTGAAGTCACGGGTTTTCTTGGCTTCTTCATACAGGTTCAAATAAAAAAGTTAAAGCTGTTATCAAGAACTTGAGTAAGAGCCTGTCACTACCCTAATTCGTCGGAATACCCTTGACAATATTCGGGTGATGCCAGGCACTTTTATTAAGGTCGATCCGGAAAATCCAATGTTGCTATTTAATTTTTCAAGCTTTGTCCCAGCTAAGGAATTAAAACCATTTACTGTTGAACTTCTAGTGGAGAATGAATAAACCCGCCAGCATATCGTGTGTCAATTACAGACCACACATTGTGAAGCGGTCGCGTGGTTGGAGTTGGTATAATAGAAAACCAGTTGATATAGATAAAATCTATACCATCTGCTTTTTTGTTTTTAAAAATACCATTCAGGACCGATTTTAGTTAAAATAAATATTGCCGATTTCACAACTTATAAATGACTAAATGGAGTTGTGTTTGATAATAAGTTATTAAACATGATATAAGTGTAAAAGAAGTGGAACATATGGCTTGATATTTTTTTGACCGAGAGTTTTAAGTTGTATTCATAGTGAGAGGATTTGAGTTTGAAATGATAGATAATTTTTGGCGTGATTTACCACGACCATTTTTTGTACTTGCACCAATGGAAGATGTGACAGATCTTGTTTTTCGTCACGTAGTAAGTGAAGCCGGTCGACCGGATGTATTTTTCACAGAGTTTACAAACTCGGACAGCTATTGTCATCCAGAGGGCATGAAAAGTGTGCGTGGCCGTTTGCTTTTTACAGAAGATGAACAGCCAATGGTGGCACATATTTGGGGGGATAATCCCGAATATTTCCGTCAAATGAGTATTGGCATGGCAGAGCTAGGATTTAAAGGCATCGATATTAATATGGGCTGCCCTGTACCGAATGTGGCGTCGAGAGGGAAAGGTAGTGGCCTTATTCTGCGTCCCGACGTTTCAGCAGAACTTATTCAAGCAGCAAAAGCGGGGGGACTGCCTGTCAGCGTGAAAACACGACTTGGCTATGAGGATGTAAGTGAGTGGGAGGAGTGGCTAACCCATATTTTAAAACAGGATATTGCGAACCTTTCTATTCATTTACGAACAAGAAAGGAAATGAGCCAAGTAGATGCACATTGGGAGTTAATTCCGGAAATCAAGAAATTACGTGACCGTATTGGACCCAATACGCTGCTAACAATCAATGGAGACATTCCTGACCGTCAAACAGGGCTGCAGCTTGCTGAACAATATGGTATTGATGGCGTAATGATCGGGCGAGGGATTTTTAAAAATCCTTTTGCTTTTGAAAAAGAGCCAAAAGAGCATAGCAGTAAAGAATATCTTGATCTTTTAAGATTGCAGCTTGATCTTCAAGATCAATATGCGGAAGCACTTCCACGTTCGATCACAGGGCTTCATCGCTTTTTCAAAATTTACGTCAAAGGATTCCCTGGAGCTGGTCAATTAAGAAATCAATTGATGAACACGAAATCAACAGATGAAGTGCGTGCGTTGCTCAATAACTTTGGAAAAGAATGTTGATGGGACGGGGACAGTGAAATGATATAACTCTAAAAGTTAGAGGAAAAATGAATCACAGCAACATATGTGTACTTATTTTATTCAGTCTTTTAAGAAAGCAGACTTTATCAAAACAAAAGTTGGCGGCTGCAAAGGAACTTGAAAAGTATAACTCATTAAAAAGGCTATCCTTTCTTATCTAATAAAATAAGAAAGGATAGCCTTAAACGAATGCCAACTTTAGCTGTTTCTAATGCTGTTGTTTGGGTAAAGCCAACCACACCGAAATTAGCTGCTGCATATGCTGATTTATAAGCATCGACCTATAACCTGAATGATCTCCATGAGTTTTTCCTTTCAAAAGAAAAAGATATAAACCATATTTTTTTTATAACTTTACTTTGATTTAAATATATTTTAATTGAATAATCTCTAATTCGAGATATAATAGTAAAAAAAACTTACTTCTTATTTGCCGTTATAGTAGATTTTATCACTCCCTATTAAAAATAGGTTACATTTAATAATCTAGATAACTTTATGTAACTGAATTAACTCTTTGAATATGGTTCGTCAAGTATTTTAATCATTTTTTTGTTATTATCCATTTTTCTCTGTATAATTTCTTATGTAAACAAGGTACTTTAACCATATAAGATATTTATATTAAAAAAGGGAAAGGAAACAGTAGATATGGATGAACAGCCAACTTTAGGTCCTAAGATAGAAAAAAGTTTTGAATTAATAGGGAAAAGATGGACGGGTTTAATCATTTACGTATTAATGAGTGGACCCAAACGCTTTAATGAAATCCATTCGATCATTCCTGATTTAAGCAAGCGCATGCTTACAGAGAGAATGAAAGAGTTGGAGGAACACGGAGTAGTTGTCCGTCACATTGTCACAGAGCGACCAATTCGAGCAGAGTATCTATTGACAAAGAAGGGGACAGAATTAGGAAAAATTCTAGGTCCGATTAGCCAATGGAGTGAAAGTTGGATGAGTGAGTAAATAGTAGTGAATTTGCAATGAATGTAAAAACGAACTTGTCCGTTAGAATACGAAAACACAGCAAAGAATCTGCATCTTATACAGTAAAGGAGAAAATAATAAATGGCTAATGTTCTTTATATTACAGCCAATCCACATGATGAGTCTAAATCGTACAGTATGTCTGTAGGAAAAGTATTTATTGATACATATAAAGAATTGCACCTTCAAGATGAAATCGTCCATCTGGATTTATACGAAGCAAATATACCTTATCTTGACATTGATGTATTTAACGGTTGGGAAAAGCTTCGTTCAGGTGCTTCCTTCAGCGATTTATCATCCGTTGAAAGATCTAAGGTAGGACGACTAGCAGAATTAGGCGGACAATTTTTTTTAGCGGATAAATATGTATTTGTCACGCCTTTGTGGAACTTCACAATCCCAGCAATAATGAAAACATACATTGATGCTGTGACTGTTTCTGGAAAAACCTTTAAATATTCAACTGAGGGACCGGTCGGTTTACTAAAAGGAAAAAAAGCCATACACATTCAAGCGCGAGGAGATATTTATTCAAATGGACCAGATGCAGAGATGGAAATGGGCCATCTGTATTTGGAAATGATGATGAACTTCTATGGAATCTCTTCCTTTGATGGGATATTTATCGAAGGACACATGAGGTATCCGGATCAAGCACAAGAAATAATAGAAAAAGCAAAAACAGAGGCTAGAGAGGCAGCGAAAAAATTTTAAATAAAACAAAACACTATCTACTTTTTACATCATAAAAGGAGGTTTAGTATGAATAATGAAATAAGGAAGTTGTCACCAGAACAACATAATGAAATACTTGGAATATTGAAAGTCCGTTTTGAGAAAAATATGAATCGCCATCAAGGACTTGAATGGGCTGAAGTACAAGCAAAGCTAGAAACGAATCCTGAAAATTTGTGGTCGCTTCATGAAATGGAAAGAACCGGCGGTGAACCGGATGTGATTGTTCATGATAAAGAGTCAGGCGAATACATTTTTTATGATTGTTCCGCGGAAAGTCCGAAAGGCCGCAGAAGTGTTTGTTACGACCGTGAAGCGCTGGAGTCAAGGAAACAACACAAACCACAAAACACTGCTATAGATATGGCTGCTGACATGGGCATTGAGATTTTATCGGAAGAACAATACCGGGAGCTGCAGAAACATGGAAATTTTGATACTAAAACATCAAGCTGGGTGAAAACGCCTGCTAATATTAGAAAACTTGGCGGGGCCATCTTTTGTGATCGCCGCTACGACACTGTCTTTGTGTACCACAATGGAGCAGAATCCTACTATGCTGCCAGAGGTTTCCGTGGCTCGCTAAGGGTCTAAATTTTACAAACAGTGAAGTCATTCGAAAATGGCATCCTCCTCTACAGCACGAAACGCTTGGTAATGAACCAAGCGTTTCGTGCTGTATAATCTTAAGATCTATCCTTATTTAACATTAAAAATATGAATGTCCCAATCTATTAGCGGAAGTCTGCTTTAAATTCACCAGTAACCTTTTGGTGGCCGTTATTTTCTTCAAACGATTGCTCTTGTTCTAAGTCGAATCGGTCCATAATTGGTAAATCGTTTACAGAGAATAGGTAAGAGTCCTCTGATGCTGAGTGTTCATACCAAGCCCAGTTTGGCACAACGAAGTAATCGCCTTTTTTCCAATCAAAGCGAATGCCATTAATGACTGAGGAACCTGAACCTTTGTGTACTTGGTACACAGTTGAGTGGGTATGGCGTAATGCCTTAGTTTTGAAACCATGCGGCAAATGCTGCATTCTAGTGCCAAGCGTCGGGTTAGCCGATTTACCTGTAGATGGGTTAATGTACTCGACTGCATATCCATGGTGTGGATTTGGATCGAATTCCATCAAGCCTTTAATCCCTTCTACCGTGCGATCCCATTTATAATTAGCAAGTGGAGCAACGGTGAATTTATCATCACCTACAGGACGAACCATGCCGCCGCGATAACGTCTCTCTGAGAAATTATCTGGTATATCTGGCTCTTGTAATCCATCTTCATAAGGTTCGAAGAATGTACCGCCGATTGCGTAAATAGTAGGAATGTCTAAAGCATCCATCCAATACATAGGCTCTGTCCCTAAATGGGCATGCCCATGCCATAAGTTCTTTGGAGTAATTAAAAAGTCGCCTTCTTCCATGAAAATACGCTCACCCTGTACAATCGTGTAAGCACCTGAACCTTCAGAAATGAAGCGCAATGCACTTTGTGAGTGACGGTGAGATGGCGCTTTTTCACCAGGCAATAACATTTGCACCGCTGCATAAATCGTTTGGGTAGTAGATCCCCATCCCCAAGGTTCACGATAAGTTAAGCCGGGATTTTGGAAATAAATAGCACGACGTTCGCCGCCACGTTCTGGTGTGAAGATTTGAGCAGCCTCAGCCATTTTCTTTTTGATTAATTCATCGCTCCAAAGATATGCCTGTGCTTGAGGCTTTGGTGTTTTGTGCATAATGGCAGGAATTGCTTCCCAAAGAGGTCCTAAGTTGTATTGTTGAATATCTTTTGTGTAATCGGTTACAATTGAACTTTTCATAAACTCTTGTACTTCTGGATTTACTTCAGCCATTTCACATTCCCCTTTACTATTCAAATTTTATAGAGAAAAGGGGAGCAGCGTATATGCTGCTCGACCCCTTGTAAACCCTAATTAAACAGTTGCTGCCACTTCTGTTGTTTTTACCTTATTTTCAAGCGCACCAATTTGGTCGATCTCAATACGAACTACGTCTCCATCTTTTAAGAATTGCTGAGGATTCATAGCAAATCCCACGCCCCCAGGAGTTCCTGTTAACACAACATCTCCTGGCTCTAACGTCATTAAATTGGATAAGAAAGCGACTAATTTTTGAACTGAGAATACTAGATTGGCAGTATTCGTTTTTTGGCGTACCTCCCCATTTACTTTTAGGACAACATCTAAGCCAGATGGATTTTCTAATTCATCGGAAGTTACTAAATAAGGTCCCATAGGTGCAGTGCCATCTACAGTTTTTCCTTGTAACCATTGAAGCGTGCGGCGTTGAATATCTCGATAGGTGACGTCATTTGTAATGGTATAACCTGCTACATAGTCTAATGCCTCTTCTTCGGAAACATTGCGGGCTTGTTTGCCAACCACAAATGTAAACTCTGCTTCATAGTCAAGTTGATCAGAAATTGGATAGTGTGGAATATCGTCCTCAGGCCCTAAAATGGTATTCGCAAATTTTGCAAAAATAACTGGGTTTGAAGGGAGCTCACGACCCATTTCTAAAATATGCTCACGGTAGTTGTGACCAACACAAATAATTTTGCCAGGACGCCCGACAGGTGCTTCTACCTTAACTTCCTCGCGGTCATAAATCACTTTTTTATCAAAGCTTTCAGGATTAGCTAAAATGAAATCGATTGCATTTTGCGCTAGCTTTAACGATTCTTTACCACCTTGGTATAACTCATCTGTATTATCTGGCACATATGCATTTGCGATTGCTTCATATCGGTATTTTCCTTCTGCTTTTAAGCGTGCTTGGCAGGCATAGTTTAAGTCGATGACTTTGTTACCTACGATTGCCCCTGCACGTGTATGGCCAGCCACTGTAAAATTAATAAGTTTCATTGTGTTGTCCTCCTCAATTTCACTAATTATGAAATTAGTTCACTATTTATAAAAATTTTAAGTTAATTCAAAAAGATTGTCAATATTATTTGTTTTCAGAAATTTATTTTTTAAAACCAAAATACGCTGAAATTTCCTTGGCGACATGGAGAACGTATTGTCCAATCGGATGGTCAGCCGATGTTGGTACTGTCTCAGTAATACCAACGACAGTAATGGCACCGAGTAGTTCATTGTTGAAATTTAATATCGGGACACTGAAGGAAGAGACATGCTTTATTAAAGGTTCAGTTTTTGAGGCAAAATACACCCCTCTTGTTTTTTTAATTTCACTTTGTAATTCGTGTAAATCGCTTTCAGTGACCTTCGATAATTCTTCATCTTCCCAATCTTTCATAAGGAAATTCTTTTCAAAAGCAGAAAAAACGATGCCAGTAGAGGAGGAGAGCGGCAAGTGTGTCCCCATTTGAGCACCGATATTTATTCCATAATCTGCACTTAAAATATATGAGATTAATGGACCTTTTAGTGAAGGCACAGCCAGTAGTACGGTAAGGTTCGTCTTCTCCGTGATCTTTTTGAAATATGGAATAACCACTTCAATTAAAGAAGATTGTCCTAATGCAACATTTCCTAACTGTACTAATTTATGTCCAAGAGTATACATGTTTGTATGAGGATGACGATAGATTAATCCAAATTGGCATAGTGTTGCCAAATATTTATATAAATTACTTTTTGTCATAGAGGTTAGGTTTTGAATATCAGTAAACTTTAGAGGTTCTTTTTCCATTGCTAAGATTTCTAATATGTTTAACCCAATCTGTAATGACTGTATACCGATAGTTTTAGTTTCAGTTGTCATAAGGATCACCCTATTTTCAGTTGATTTTGGATCGTAAAGCAGAAAAATTGGTTAAAAGAAATTTCTAAATTTTTAAATTTTTATGTTGACTAAATAGTGAAAAATGATTTAAAGTTTTCTTATCAGGTAACAAAGTTCTCTATTTGTGGAAGATAATAACTCAACCGAGGAGGAATTGTCAATGGTTAATGTAAGCGATATCATAGTGGTTGGTGGAGGAATCGGTGGTTTAGCAGCTGCACTATCAATCCAAGAAACTGGTAAATCAGTAGCAGTGTTTGAACAAGCTCCTGAATTTGGAGAAGTAGGTGCTGGTATTCAGTTAGCACCAAATGCATTAGAAGTTTTAGATCGTTTAGGTGTAAAGGAAGAAATTTTAAAATATGCGGTAATACCAAAACGTCTTGTCCTAAAAGATGTTTATACGGCAAAGGAATTAGCAACTCTTGATTTAGGGGAGGGTTTCCAAAAGGAATTCGGTCAACCCTATATCGTATTGCATCGCTCTGACCTACACAGAGTACTTTATGAAGCATGTCAAAAACACGGTAATATCAAATTTTTTACAAACCAAGCGATTCAAACGGCCGAACAAAATGGTGATACTGTAACAATTGTCAATCAAAATGGTGAAACGTTTAGTGCAGAAGCAGTTATTGGGGCAGATGGGGTAAAATCAAACATGCGTAAGCTGTTGATTGAGGACAACCCAGTAAACTCTGCGTATGTAGCTTACCGTGGAACGATTCCAATTGAAGAAGTGTCTACTAACGCAAACTTAGACCTAGATGATGTAATCATGTGGATTGGACCAAACCTGCACATGGTACAATACCCAGTTCGTCGTGGAGAACTTTACAACCAAGTTGTCGTTTTTAAATCCTATGATGCTACTGTAGAAGACTGGGGAACCCCAGAAGAAATGGCACGTCGTTTTGAAAATTGTCATCCAAAAGTTGAAAACGCTTTAACATACATTAACCGTCAATTCCGTTGGCAAATGTATGACCGTGAACCAATCGACAATTGGACAAAAGGCAAAATTACGCTATTAGGAGATTCTGGTCATGCCATGCTTCAATATTTAGCTCAAGGCGGCGTTCAAGCACTCGAAGATGGGTTTGTTTTGGGTGAGAAATTAAAAGAACATAATTCATACGAAGAAGCATTTAAAGCATACCAAGAAATTCGAATCCCACGTTCTGCAATGGTACAATCATCAGCACGCAGATGGGGCGAAATTATTCACGCGGAGGATCCAACTACACTTTCACTTCGCAACTTTATTTTCGAACAGCACAAACCAACTGATTACAATGTTGTTGATTTCCTATATGGTTATTTCAAAAAAAATTACCAACGTGTAGATTGCTAATTTAAAAAACGCGTTAGAGCTAACTCTAACGCACTTTTTAAATGTATGTATGATGTAATTTGAAGGAGGGCGTAAACTATGGCAACAGCAGTACTTAATGAAAAATTGGTAGTGTTTAAAAAGAATATAGATGATATTGTAGCGGTATTGAAAAATACTGAAGAGGCGACACTTTATGTTAAACCTTCTGAAAAAGAATGGTCTGCAATGCAGATTGTTTCTCATATTTTAGAAGCTGTCGACTTTTGGGTTGCAGATTTGGAAGCGCTGCTAGTGGTTCCAGGTGCAAAATGGGGCCGTAATCATGAACATGTGCGTCGTTTAGCTGCAGTAGATGAAAATGTTGTATCCCGTATTAAGAAAGATGATGCTATATCTGCCCTACAAAACTTAGTTCCGAAAGTAGAGGCAGCACTTGTAAAAGTTAAAGAAGAGGATCTCGTAAAAACAGCTCCAAGTTATAATCCAAACTTTGATGGAAAACCGTTATCATTTTTAGTCGACCATTTAATCGTTCAACACGTTGTGGGTCATTACGGGCAACTTGTTCGTCATTTAGAAAAAGTTCAATAAGCACGCTATACTTGGATTCACATAGAACAAATAAACGGTGACTCACCATCACAGAGGTGCCGCATACGCTCGGGACATGTGGATTGTGCAGCCTATCTAATGTTAATATAAGTGTAAAGCCCATTCAATAGAATGGGCTTTTTCTACCATAAGAAATTTAATATCATTGGCTTATTTGCATACAAAAGCAGTCCACTTAATTCGCAAGAACAGAATGATACTCTTTTTTACCTTCAATTATACCTCTAGCAAAGGGGCATAAAGGTATAATATATTTATTTTCGTCTTTTGCATATTCTACAATTCTGTTTACTAATTTTTTCCCTAATCCCCTGCCTTCGTGTCCTTTGTTAACTACGGTATGATTCACAATGATTAAATCTCTTCCATTTACATCTGTTCCACTAGGGATAAATTGAATTCTAGCAATAATTTCACCAGACTCTTCAATATAAAATTCATTTTTACCAGACTTTATTTCTGTCATTTCAACATTCACCTTCCTTTTTACTTCTGCTTGTTTATTTGTTGATAACTAAGGGCTTTGATTGGACATCGATCAATCGTTTTCATGATTTTTTCAGGTGTTGCGTTTTGCGGGGAAATCCAAGGTTTATTATTTATATTGAATACATTTGAAAGTCCTCTTACACATTCACCCGCATGTTGACAAAGTTCCGGTTTCCAAAATATTTTGATGCCTTCTGATTCTAAGTTTTTACGTTTTGGCTCATAGTGTTATTAACATCCCTTTACTTGTACTGAAAGAAATCCATTTTCAATTTCTCTTCTGAATTTACTTAAGATAATTATACAAAATAATGTGGAGTTTTTTAGTATGGAATAGGAGAAAACTGTGAATCTCCTTTTTCTATACTAAAAAGATGAAACGAAAAAAGTACGAAAGAATCAGGAGTAAGATTACATTGAGTGTCATTCGTAAATTGCATACCCACTACAGCACAGCACAAAACGCTTGGTACTGAACCAAGCGCTTCGTGTTGTAGAATCTAAGATCTACTCTTATTTAACATTAACAATATGAATGTCCAAATCTATTAACGGAAGTCTGCTTTAAATTCACCAGTAATTTTTTGGTAGCCGTTATTTTCTTCAAACAATTGCTCTTGTTCTAAGTCAAAACGGTCCAAGTGGATTGGACCAAACCTACACTTAGTACAATATCCTGTTCGTCATGGGGAACTTTACATGCCATGTTTCAATATGTAGCTTAAGACGGCGTTCAAGCACTCGAAGATGGGTTTGTTTTGGATGGGAAATTAAAAGAACATAATTCATACGAAGAAGCATTTAAAGCATACCAAAAAATTCGAATCCCACGTATATACGCTGGGGACATGTGGATTGTGCAGCCTATCTAATGTTAATATAAGTGTAAAGCCCATTCAATAGAATGGGCTTTTTCTACCATTAGGGATAAAGAGAATGTTAAAGGGGGGAAACACATTTATGATCCCAGCAAAAATAGATTCCATTTCAATCACTACGATAAGAGAAAAAGGCATGGAATCCATCATCAATTGGTTCGAACAGCATAAACAAACGTTCTATGCACTTGGTTGGTCCTATCTTAATAATCAGCCGCAAATGGAAGAGCTTTTTTACCGCTCCATTATAAAAGTCCACAAGGAATTAGGTCGATTTAAAAGTGAAACATCATTCGACACGTGGGTTACCTCGATTTTCATACATACGTGCCGGGAGCTTTCTGGTGATAAAAGTTTACTAGCTTCACAGGAAAATGAACCACGTCAGGATTTATTTAAAGCGCTTGATCAATTGAAAGAGTCCGAGAAAGATGCGATGGTTCTTACATATATAAAAGGAATCTCTAAGGAGGAAGCGGCCCATCTTCTCCAAGTTTCAGTGGAAAAGATGAAAGAGCTTTTGTTTTCCGGAATCCAGTCCCTTAGAAAAGAAATGGGGTACGGATCAACCTTTAATGGCTGTAAGGAGTATCATAAGGATTATATCGATTACTTAGAAAGAACCTTGGAGCGTTCGAAAAAGATTGATTTAGAGAAACATATTTATCATTGTCAACACTGTCAAGAGGATTTGGCAGCCTTTCAGGATGTCATGTTAACCATGTTAAATCTTACTGATAGGATGGAACATTGGCATGTACCAGTTGGTTTTATGGAGACCGTCAAAGATAGGCTGGCAGAAAAGGAAAAGCACAGACAACAGAAGAACAAGAAACGTAAAAGGACGGGACTTGTCTTTGCGGGTGTATTCGCATTATTATTCGGTATCGAGTTTTTTACGGGAGCATTTAACAACCTTTACTATACATGGACAGAAGAAGATCACGAATTGCGTGCCTTTCTGCAACAGGACCTAGGTGAAAGGCTGAACCTGGAAGCGGAAAGCAATGGGGTAAAAATAAAAATCAGGAGTGCGATTGCTGATGAGGTTCAGACGCTTGTTTTTTATGAAATAGAAGATACAGAGGAAGACAATCAATATGTGATGAATGTTCATGATGGAGTTGATGTAGAAAACGAATATGAAATCATGAACCGTGAAGCAAATTTACTTTACGATCCTCCTAACCTTGAATCGGATGGAAAAAACCAAAAAAAGAACGTGTATCAAGGGAAGATTAGTCTGCAGCCACTCTCCAAGAATGAAGGGACAATTAAATTAAAGGTCACAAAGCTTCTGAAATTGATTCATAATTCCTCTGATCAGAATGGCTTTAGGACTGACGAGGAAGTGGAATATGAAACGGGGGAGTGGAACTTCGAGATCCCTGTAACAAAACAACCTTCCGTCGAATATGCATTGGATGAAGAAACAGAAGTCGAGGGAATCCCTGTTCGATTTGATAAATTAATCATTGCTCCAACAGCGACGATGTTACATTCTAGTATTTATAATGACCAGTCAGAAAAACGCATAGAAGTTCTAAATTTTGCAAATCTAGAAGTGAACAATAAAAAAGTGAAAGCTGATCTGTATGGAAGCTCTTTTTTAAATGCATCTCAAGACATGAATGCTAGTACTTTTCAAACATACTTTGACCCTCTTTTTGGAGAAAAGCCAAAGGAGGTGAATATACAATTCGGATCTATTATTTTAACGGTTGAAGATCCAAAAACCATCGATTTAGATCCTTCTCAGAAATATCCGCAAACCTTTGAATATGCAGGCAGCACCCTCTCCATCGATAAGGTGGAAGTTGGACAGCCGACCCAAGTTGTCATCAGCAATCATGAAATTGACAATCGCGCATATGAGTCGCTTCAATTCAATATTGTGGGTGAGGATGAAAATGAACCTAGTTCAATGGAGATGAATAATGAAGGAGTACTCGTTGATAAAAACGGGGTGGAATACGATAACGATAAGCCTGTCCCATACGAAGCAATCGAGCCACCTCGTTATTTCTTTACAGTTCTAAGCATGAAGTTAGACAATGAAACCACTGGAGAAAAAGTGATTCCGAAAAGGCTGGAGATTTATGGATATAATACCACGAAATATTTGGATGATGTTGTGAAGATTTCGTTGGAATAACAGATTTGTGCATGTCCAAACAAAGGAATCCTTGAGCAAGTTTGGAACAAGTTCCAACTTGACAAAAATGTATGCTAAATAGTAACATTACTATCATAAATAAATTGTTTAATTGATTCTCTCAATATATAGCTTACTTTAGCATAAGGTTAATTACGATCAATTGGCACTATGAAAAAGTTAATCTATCATAATGAGGGTAAACTGTAAATATACTTCCTTATTGGATGGAAAAAAGAAAATATTACATTATTAGGTAGACGATTAAAAGGCCTGACTGGGCCCGTTAAAAGTAAACCGACAATTTTCAAAGTTTAATGGTTTTGACCATTATGCTTAAAAATTGTCGGTTTTTTTGTTTTTAAAAAAATAAACAGATAGGAATGCAGCGTAATGAAGAAAAAAGTCAAAATCATCTTTTTTGGAATGTGGGTTGCATCCAACCATCTATGGGGGGAATTAGAATGTTAACTTCTCTGCCTGAAATATTTTTTGTATTACTTGCAATATCGGTGCTCAGCGCGCTATTCCTATTATACCCAAGGGCTCCTCTGTCTTTTGTGCGGTTTCACGTCGGGATCACATTACTGCCTCCGATTACTGCCCTCTTGGCCCTTGTTACGAACAGTGAGCCCGTGATTTATGGACCTTGGCGGTTTGATTCCTTATCATGGCTGCTGGCATTATTTGTTCTTACCATCGGTTTTATCGTACAGCGTTATTCTGTTCGTTACTTACTCGGAGATCGTGCCTATCGAAAATATTTTGCCCTGCTGACTATTACTACTACTGCTGATTCAGGCGCCTGGTTGAGTAATGATCTTCGCCTGCTGCTGGTTTGCTGGGGGATTACACTCTTGGGACTGACAATGCTTATAAGCTTAAAAAAAGAGTGGAGTGTGGCTAGAAACGCAGCCAAGCAATCCGGCCGTCTATTTGCACTAGGCTGGCTGTTCCTGATGGGAGCTGTCTTTTGGATAACCCAAGCCACAGGGCATTGGCAGCTATCGCTCGTCTTCACTCAAAGCAGTCTTGCACAGCTTGATTCATGGGAAAAGACTTGTATTAATCTTCTGCTAATCCTAGCTGTCGTGATTCCGGCAGCACAATGGCCTTTCCACCGCTGGCTGTTAGATTCAGTAGTGGCTCCAACGCCTGTCTCTGCGGTAATGCATGCGGGATTAGTGAATGCAGGCGGAATAATTCTGACTCGGTTCTCACCGCTTTTTAGCGGAGATATAGCCCAACTTGTGTTGCTTCTATTGTCCAGTGTTTCAGTCATCATAGGAACCGGAATTATGCTCGTTCACGTTGATTATAAACGGCAGCTGGTCGGGTCTACGATTGCCCAGATGGGGTTCATGTTAATCCAATGTGCCTTAGGTGCATATTTGGCAGCCATTATCCACGCTGTCTTACATGGTCTATTCAAATCAACCCTTTTCTTACAGGCTGGTTCCGCGCTTCATCACGATGCGGCGCCTTCTTCTAGGACGCACCAGCCAACGTCATTATTATGGACCATCACTGGCGGTATTTTAGGCCTCCTGGTGGCACTTGGTATTTGGATGACTTCTCCTGGAGAGAGTTATCAATTAATAAGCGCTCTTACCTTAGGATGGTCCGTTTCTTTAGCCTGGACCAAGCTCGTGGCTTTTGGCTCCGGACGTATCGGGCGTATCGCGGGACTTTTTATGGTTACAGCAGCGGCATTTGTTTACAGTTTAGTACATGATACTTTTTATAATGTGTTACAGGATGCCATCCCAAAAGAAATTCAACCACAGGCACCGGCGGCCATTTTGCTCCTGATGATCCTATTGGCCGGAAGTATTGTTGGTGTTTGGCTGGCTCGCCATCGTTCATCAACTGCTTATGCTGTCATTTATCTTTGGCTTGTACGATTGGGTGAGCCTCAAAATAATTTAGTCGAAAGTCATCCTAAGTATTTGACACAATCATTCTTTAGAGGAGGTCATTTACGATGAATACAACATTAGCATCATTACATTGGGAAAAGCTTTCCGAACCCCTTGATCTTATTGATTTAGTAAAATCTGCTAGCAGAGTCATTGCACCGCTCGGACCGATTACCACGTTTGCAGCACGCAACCCTTGGGTAGGCTTAGAGGGACAAACGTTTGAAAAAACAGCGCGGTGGCTTAAGGATACTTGTGAAGTAGATATCTACCCCAATGATTCTGTATTTCTGTCTGCACGAGATCGAGGACAGATTCATCAGGATTTATTAGAAGAAGGACTTAAACATTGGTTAAACTCACAATCTTTGGATTTGCCGCGTAAGGCAGCCGAGCAATTCTGCCGGGCTGCGCTTTTACAGAATCAACCATCTTCCAGCATTTTGGAAACACCTGAGATAAAAAGCATGGCAAGAAAATTAAACCGTTTCACAGCCCAAATGACCGAAAAACACTCGGCCAAAACTTATAGCCAGCGCTTGGAACAGCTGGGAAGGGTGAATGGGGCCCACGAACTTAACCGCCATATGATCAAGTGGTGTAAATTGTTTTTGAATGAGTCCCAGGCGGTCTGGTCAATGCCCAATCGAGAGGAAGGCTTCTTTCATGCGTGGCGGAAACTAGTCCGACATGACCCGGCACTTAGCCGTAAGGTACGTAAACAACTAAGTGAACTGCCGTCAGAAGCCAACGCTGCCTTAATGGAAGTTTTGCTCGAACTCGAAATTCCCTTTTCAGAAATGCAAGACTATTTTGAAGCACATTTCCTTGCATTACCGGGCTGGGGTGGTATGATGCTTTGGCGCTCACAGCAATCAACTGAAGAAAGTTCACTACTTCTTGATTATTTAGCTGTTCGGATTTGTCTGGAATGGGCCTTAGTTAAACCCTTTCTTCCTTTGCCTGAAAAAAGAAATGATAGAGTTCATTTAGAACCATTGATTGCAGTCTGGTCCGAATGGGGGAACCTGCCAATTGATGCTTGGTCCCAATTATCTTCTACAGAAATAAAGGCTCGTTTGACCCTTGCCTATCGGTTTGATAAGATGCTACGCAATCGGCTTTGGCTTGAAGCATGGGAAAAAACATATGAAGACCAATTAAAGAAAATGATTACATCCCAACAGCCTGCTGGAGCCGCTGAACACGTAAAACCTGCACTCGCCCAATTTGTATTTTGTATTGATGTGCGATCAGAGCTTTTTCGCCGAAAGCTTGAAACAGCAGGTGATTTTGAGACTTTTGGAACAGCAGGCTTTTTCGGATTGCCGATTGAAACCTGTGAGCTGGGCAGTAATCATACGCATAACTCTTTGCCGGTAATGTTTAAACCACAATATAAAGTAAAAGAGCTTTCACTGGATGCTGAATCCTTTCAACAACGTCATCAAGTGGCCAGCTCACTGGGTGATACGTTTAAAACAATGAAACATAATCTGGTTTCCAGCATGGTACTGCCAGAGATTAGCGGTCCTTGGCTAAGTCTGCAAACGCTGGCACGCAGTTTTGTTCCGCGAAGTGCAGGACGGACATTAAGCAAACTGTATGAAACCTGGCTGCACAAACCATCCACAGAACTCTCGCTTGACCATACGGATACATTGGAAACAGGTTTGACAATGGGCTTTTCAGAGAAAGAAAAAGTAAACTATGTACGGCAAGCTCTAAAAATGATGGGGCTGACCGATCACTTTGCACCACTAGTGGTTATTTGCGGACATGGAAGTCACAGCACGAACAATCCATATAATTCCGCACTCGACTGCGGCGCATGCGGAGGGGCATCAAGTGGATTCAATGCGCGGGTGCTGGCAGCCTTATGTAATCTTCCAAACGTGAGGAAGAGCCTTGAAAAAGAGGGAATTATCATTCCGAAGGATACCGTTTTTACGGCTGCCGAGCATATTACCACACTTGATGAATTGCGGTGGCTTTATGTTCCAGAACTATCAGATGTAGCAAAAGAAGCATTTGATCGTGTGCAAGCCGCGCTGCCAAGTGTCAGTGAGAAAGCCAATGCCGAACGGATGGTAAACTTGCCAAATCTTGGAACCTATCTTAAGAATCCGAAGGCTGAAGCGCAGCGTCTCTCAGAGGATTGGAGTGAAGTGCGTCCGGAATGGGGCTTGGCGCGTAACGCTGCCTTTATCATTGGGGAACGCCGGCTGACCCAAGGCTGCAATCTGGGCGGAAGAGTTTTCCTCAATAATTATAATTGGAAGAAGGATAAAAACGGTGCGATCCTGGCCAATATTATTTCCGGGCCGGCAACGGTAGCTCAATGGATAAACCTGCAATATTATGCATCAACTGTAGCCCCTCATTTTTATGGCAGCGGAAATAAAACTACTCAAACCGTCACAGCCGGTCTTGGGGTCATGCAGGGGAACGCCAGTGACTTATTAACTGGGCTTCCTTGGCAGTCTGTAATGAAATCAGATGAAGAGGTATATCATGAACCACTGCGTTTACTGGTGGTCATTCAAGCACCGCGAGAGTATGTGAAACGGATATTGGACCACGATCATGCCTTTAAGCAAAGAGTGAAAAATGGATGGATTCGGCTTGCGTCCATTGATGCAGAAGGACACTGGGAGAGTTGGTCTTAACCTCTTTCCCGGTTATATATATGCTGGTGTAGGGGCTGTTTTTTTCGGCTTAATAGCAATGGTACATAGCTTGCCGAAAGCAAGTGATCACATGGGAAGAAAAGATTGTTTTTAGAATATGATAGGGAATGTGGCTATCTATGAATGTAACTTTGAATAAAGGAAAAGGAATCGGTATGGATAAATCAAAAGGAATGCTTGAAGCAGAAATTAGCAAGGCTTTAACACATTGGGAGAAAAATTATCTTGGACGAGGCTCTGTATCTGTTAAATCAGATATCATCCGAGATATGGTGATAGTGATATTGACCGGCATATTAACTCCTGCTGAATATACAGTATGTCAAGATAAAGAAGGATTGTTATCAGTAAAAGAGCATCGCAACAGTTTAGTGGAATCAGGTTTGGATGATTTAAAGGAAATTATCTTAACGATAACAGGGGAAGAAGTAGTGAGTTTTCACACCGATATTAGTACACAAACTGGAGAACGAATCATGGTCTTTAAGCTTTCCAGTGACTTGCAAAACAAATTATGATAACAAATGGATATGTCCGAGACTTGTTCGTTTTTTTTCATATAAGAAAGAATCAGGCAACTTATTAGGAGCAAAATTCACATTATTAATGGGGTGATTTGGTGTCTAGTGATGAAAAGAAAAAAGTACTATTTGTGATTGGAATGGAGCATAAATTAGAACGTTTCATTAAAGAAGAAACCAATGTCCATCCGGATAACATGATTCTCCTGCAAAGTTATCAGTCGGTCATTTCAAATCCCTTCGACGATTTAATGAGGGACATCATTATTGCGGTGTATCAGGAAGATGTTGAGGAAATCGTTGTGGTTTCTACAAAAGATGATCAAACGAATACAGGGGATGTACTGAACAAACTATATAAAAACAAAGAATTACAGGACAAGATTCAAACACTGGATTATCTTTTTAAAAATACCATGCCGGAATTTCATGAGGGTACGGTAAGTGAATGGTTACAGGGAGGCAGAGCCGGAACGGATCGCGTACAAAAAACGATCAACATCATTCGCAATCATCCTCTGCTGCCGTCACATGTAAAGGTCAAGAAATTATTTATTGATCAAGGGAATAAAAAGCAAACAGCAATATAGTTTTCTTTTTTAGCTAAAAGGCACCTTTCTGAAATAAGAAGGTGTCTTTTTTTATGAGATAAGAAAGTATAAAAATCTTCGAAAATTGTCCAACTCCAGCGTCCTAGCGGCTAGTGTCCTTCGCTCTCCGCCCTACGATAAGTCAACATCGAATCGCCTCCGGCTCTTCGTGTTTCCTTTATCTCAGTTGGAGCGCTTCTAGCCATACGCCGCTGACCAGGGCGCTTCCGCTTTTCTTATGATACTTTCAGCATGAAATAGGCTCTTAAATCAGTCACAACCACCTAAACAGATACATAATTTGTTGAAGAGAGTACACGGATTATTTGATGGTTTCATTATAAAACAAATTTCTTCGCTCAACTCTCTTACCAGGTGTCTAACCTGTTTATTAAATACAAAGGGGAGGAAAAAATGCATAATTTTCAAAATGATTTACAAATGTTGGGGATGGATAATTACCAAGTTGGTCAGCTAATTCCTGTAGATTATCAGAGCCAAGATGCGCTTCAGTTTGGTGATATGCGTCGTTGTGGAGGCTGTGGTCGCTGCGGAGGATTTGGTCGTTGCGGAGGCTTCGGTCGTTGTGGAGGATTTGGTTGTGGCGGTTTTCGTTGTGGAGGCTGTTTTGGTTGTGGCGGATGTGGCGGATGTGGCGGATGTGGCGGCTGCTTCGGTTTTAGCTGTGTCGGTTTCGGTATCGGTTTTAGCTGTTTCGGTATTGGTTTTATTTAGTTGTTTTGGAATCGCAGAAAAAAATAGTTATTTTATGAAAAGAAAGTGCCCCCTGCATGGACATGTGCCGCAGGAGGTACTTTCTTTTTGGTTATATCATAATGGACAAATAATCGTACATAAAATGATAGTGCGTAATTAGGCAGGAATAGAATGAAGGAGGAGCTGAATGACAAAACTTAACTCGTCCACACGTTTAAAGGTCAAAAGGGATTCATTTTATATACCAGATTCAGAGGGTGGTGTGTATTTTAGAAATAACTTAAGTTCATTCCAAATGGAAGGAAAAACGATTTACCAATGGATTGAAAAATTAGTGCCGATGTTTAACGGGGAGCAATCATTGGGAGATTTAACAGAGGGATTAACGGAGCCGTATCGCAACAGGGTATATGAGATTGGAGAAACGTTGTACAAGAATGGCTTTGTTCGAGACGTCAGCCAAGATAGGACACATGATTTAAATCGCAAAGTCCTAGAAAAGTATGCTTCACAAATTGAATTTATCGAAAACTTTGTAGATTCTGGTGCGTACCGTTTTCAAGAATACCGTCAAGCTAAAGTTCTGGCTATCGGTTCTGGATCCTTTATGGTTTCTCTGGCTGCCGCATTAATTGAATCGGGACTTCCCAAATTCCATATCATGTTGACCGATTCAGTACCTACCAATCAATTGCGGATAAATGAGTTAGTACGCAATGCCTACAATGTTGACTCTGAAGTGGAGGTTGAGCAGGTACTATTTGAAAAAAGGGACGGAAGGAGTTTTTGGGAAGAAGCTTTGCATCCATATGATTGGATTCTATATGTCACTCAGGATGGAAATGTAAATGAACTTAGGAACCTGAATATGGTTTGCAAAGAGCAAGGGAAAGTATTTTTTCCTGCCATATGTTTAGACCAGGTGGGGCTTTCTGGTCCATTGGTTCATCCGGAATCAGAAGGATGCTGGGAGTCAGCATGGCGCCGAATCCATCAATCATCATTGCAATTAGATCGGCAGCCGCAATCTTTCTCTACAACTGCCGGAGCCATTCTGGCCAATGTCACCGTATTCGAATTTTTCAAAAGGGCTACAGGAATTTCCGGGTCAAATCAGAATAACCAAATTTACAAACTTAATCTTGAAACGCTGGAAGGAGACTGGATTTCATACATCACACATCCATTGGTTACAAATAAAAGTGACTTGCCTAGACTGGTGGAGGATCTTGATGTAAGGATAAAGCAAGAAAAGAGTAAAAACGAACCTTCTAATAACCTTTTGGAATATTTCAGTCTATTAACTTCGGAAGAAACAGGGATTTTCCATACCTGGGAGGAGCGAAACTTGAAACAGCTTCCTCTTTCACAGTGCTATGTTCAAGCGGTTAATCCAGTGTCAGAGGGACCGGCAGACCTCTTGCCAGAGGTGGTCTGCTCGGGTTTTACACATGAGGAGGCAAAGAGGGAAGCGGGACTGACTGGTATTGAAATGTATGTTTCACAATTGATCAAGGGATGTAGTGATCAAAAAGATACGGCTGGTGAAAACATACCAGGAAGGTTGATCGGCATTGGTGCAGGGGAAACAATTGAAGAGGCAGTTTGTCGCGGCTTGCAAGCCTATTTAGAGAAAGAATTGAGAAATAAAAAGGACGATCCACTGAATCCTATTTTTCGCGTACAACTGGGAGAAATTGAAGATCAACGCTGCAGATTTTATTTAAATGCCCTGACTACCTTAAATGGTGCACCGACCATCGGTTTAGAAAATGAAATACTAGGCTTTCCCGTATTATCGGTAAAGTCGCAGGGGCGCCGCTACACTAGTACAGGTTTAAATATAACGTTGGCTTTACGGAATGCATTACAACAAGCGCTTTTGGATAAACAAAATCAGGTGCATGCAACCGAAAGGCTATTGGAGTCAGCTGTTTTTTTGAAAGAAAAGGAATTTAAACTCGGCATCCCTTCTTGTGAAGAAATAACACAATTGGAGCTATTACAATCTTCCATTCAGGTTTTGAACCAAAACAGCAAACGCCTACTCGTTTATGATCTTGCGTTCGAACCTTTTTTAAAACAGGAATTGGCAGGGGTGTATGGTGTGAAGGTTCGAGAGGAGGAGTCCTAATGGCCGCCCATATTCTCATTGACGGAGAGGGTTTATTAGCGGATTATGTCTTTGAACAATTGTCCGGCAATTATCTCGTAAGGCGTCAAAGCCTATTAGAAGAGGTTCCCGAAGAAACAGTATTAGCTCTAGTATTGCACGATGCCTGGAATCCAGCCATTCATCAAAAAGCGGAAGAAAAATATAGGAACACTGGTATTCCGTGGCTTCGAGGCTTCGTTTCATTTGGGGAGGGAATTATTGGTCCTTTAGTTCGGCCCGATACACCGGGATGTTCTTGCTGCGCTGACATACGGCGCTTGATAGCTGGCTCCGATCGGAAAGAAATGTGGCAGTTACAGCTAAGGATGGCAGCAGGAGAAGGTGTAATGCAAGATGCATGGGCATCAAGAACAGGACTATCACAAATGGCAGCTTTGATATGTAACGAAGTGCAGAGGGTTCTTCAAAGAGAACCCAGCAATTTAGAAGAAAGAGTCTTCATTATTAACTTGAGAACATTAACGAATGATAGTCACCTTTTTTTACCTAATCCCTCGTGCCCGATTTGCAGGCCATTACCTGATGATACACCAGAATTAGCCCAAATTAGGTTAGAATCTAGCCCTAAATTTAATGGCCAAGGATATCGCTGCCGTTCGATGGATGAATTTAAAACAGTACTAGTCAAAGACTATCTCGATTACCGTACTGGTGTCATGAATGGGAAAATCCAAGATTTCACACTGCCATTTGCTGATGTTTTAGTGAACATGCCGTTATTTGAAGCGGACGAGGGAGTCGCTGGCAGATCCAATTCTTATGAAATGAGTGAGCTAACTGCCATTTTAGAGGGGTTGGAACGATATTGCGGGATTGAGCCCCGAGGCAAAAGGACGGTAGTTCGTGATAGTTATCATAATTTAAAGCAAATTGCACTAAATCCTACACGAGTAGGTCTGCATGAAAAGGAACAATATGAAAAGCCTCATTTTCCGTTTAAACCGTTTCATCCTGATACCCCAATGAATTGGGTCTGGGGCTATTCGCTTTCACAAGAACGTCCTATACTGGTTCCGGAGTTACTCGCCTATTACAGTTTGGGCTATGGGGAATGCTTTGTTTATGAAACCTCCAACGGATGTGCCTTAGGGGGGAGTTTAGAAGAAGCTATTTTCCATGCCATTATGGAGGTTGTCGAGCGAGATTCATTCTTGTTAACCTGGTATGCCAAACTTCCCCTTCCGCGTCTTGACCTTAGATCAGCTAACGATAAAGAATTACAGCTGATGGTCGACCGTATCCAGGAAGTGGCCGGATATGATCTGTATGTTTATAATTCGACAATGGAACATGCGATTCCAAGCGTATGGGCAGTGGCAAAAAACAGAAGATCCAAGGGTGTAAACCTCATTTGTGCAGCCGGAGCTAACCCTGATCCTGTAAGGGCTGTAAAAAGCGCGATTTACGAGCTTGCTGGAATGATGGTTAGGCATGACGAAAAATTGGAGGCAAACCAGCAGAAATATGAACAAATGTTACAGAACCCGTACGCGGTACGTACCATGGAGGACCATGGTTTGCTTTACGGATTACGAGAAGCAGAGGAACGGCTGAATTTTTTACTGGATGATCAACGGCCATTACGTACGTTTGCTGAGGAATTCAAGGAGCCGCCTGCAAATACTGATTTGAAGGATGATCTTCAGGAGATTCTTCAGAGGTTCCACCGGTTAGATCTGGAGGTTATTGTAGTGGACCAAACAACACCGATAACCAAACGAAACGGATTATTTTGTGTAAAGGTATTAATTCCTGGAATGTTACCGATGACATTTGGACATCACCTGACCCGTGTGAAAGGGCTGGAGAGGGTCCTTAAAGTGCCAATGAAACTTGGATTTATTAAACAGCCGTTATCGTATGAACAGCTTAATCCATATCCCCACCCATTCCCATAATTGAAGAGTAGGAGGTGTAAGATTGGAGTTAGAAACATTTGTACATCATCTTCACTTTAACACGGAAAAAATCTTTCCGCCGGATTGGCAAGTGGATTGGGAGGATGCACCACTTCCCTATAAACTGTATCGCGGCTTACCGGAGATTCTACTGAGCGCAGATGTACCGTTAACACTGGGCAGACGGGAAGCTAAGGCAGAACCTAGTCTTGAGGAGCTGGGGCATTTTTTATGGTATGTATACGGCCTTACTCAATACTCTCAGTCCGCTTTAATCGAAGACACCAAGGAAGAAAAAGCGGCTGTGAGCTATGCCCAGTTATTACGCAGATTTGTCCCCTCTGGAGGGGCGTTATATCCCAATGAATTATATGTGTATGTAAAGCTGAAGGACGCACCAATGGGAATTTACCATTATGATGTGGCCCATCACCGCCTCCTTTTGCTGCGAGAAGGAAATTACGATTCCTACTTATCAAGAAGTCTTGGGAATAGCTGTGATCTTTCTGACTGTTTCTGTACTGTTTTTGTCTCGACGCTTTTTTGGAAAAATTTTTATAAATACAATAATTTTTCCTACAGGCTCCAAGGGTTAGATGCAGGTGTGATAATTGGGCAATCTTTAGAAGCGGCCAATACAATGGGGTTTTCATCTCGGGTATGCTACCAATTTCTTGATAGGTCTATTAATCATTTGCTTGGGCTCTCCGACCAAGAGGAAAATGTATATGCCGTTATCCCTTTCTCTATTAATCAAACTATCAATAGTGTTGACAACAATCATAGTAAAGAGGAAATTGTTTCTGCTGATGAATTGTGCCGGGAAGTGCCGCTGTTGGAGCATGTTTCCTATAACCGTTCAAAGAAGGTTATTGATTATCCGATGCTGAGAAAAATTAATGAAGCATCAATGTTTGAAACAACACAATCATTTGTGAAGATAAAGAAAAATAATAATGTGAAACGATCCATAGATGCGGAGATGATTTTGCTGCCCTTTGCTGAGCGCTTTTCGTACGATTTCGCCTCCGTTTGCAGGGAGCGGCATTCTCCGGATATCGATTTTATGTTAGGTAAAGTGAGTCAAATACAGCTATCAACCTTGTTAAAAGAGACATTTTCCTTTTCGTATCAGAATGATCTTGATGGCACACATAGGAATGTAGAAAGTCGTGTTTCTTTGTTTGGCAGTTTATACAACGTGGAAGGAGTTCCAAATGGTGCCTACTTTTATGACAATACCACTCATTCACTTCGGAAAATAACCCGGGGGGATTACCGGGAGTTTTTACAATTTGGATTGACCATGCCCAATGTAAATCTGTATCAAGTTCCTCTCTGTTTGCATGTCGTTGGAGACAAGGATCACCTCAAAGGAGAATTGGGGTATAGAGGATATCGTATTCAACAAATGGAAGCGGGAATTCTTGTTCAACGGCTGCTCTTGGTGTCGTGTGCCTTAGGGATGGGGGGGCATCCACTGCTGGGATTTGATGCGAACCAATGTGATGAACTTTACAGGATCGATTCAAAAGGAAAAACCAGCTTAATCCAAATCCCGGTGGGTCCGTACCGTCCCCGCGCCTGGTTAAAAGGAAGCTTGCTTAGCTAGGAGAGGCTGGGTAGTGTTTTGTTATTAAAAATTTGGCTCAGTCTTATTAGGACTGAGCCTTTGATGTATAGGAAAAGAAATAACAGTACATCCTCCATTATTTCTTACTCATTTTTACAAAACTTGATTATGTAAACTGCTTGTGTTAAACTAATAACATATTAAAAAGGTAGTTTTAATATGTTATTTATTTTTCTTATTCAGCTAGCGTTTTTTTTTTTTTGAATAAAAAGGATATTTAACCTCTTCCCAAAAGCAATGAATTTTTAGAAAAAACTACATGGAACGCTTCGAAAAACACTAAATGTTGAGTTGGGAATGAGTTCGGCGGGCACTAAATGCCCCACATCGTACTCATTTTTTTATTGTATGAAAGGAAAGTTGCATGTATTTCCTTTTAATCATGGCAGTTTTATTTTTTTGCTTGAAAATATCCTCCACTTTACACGTAGCTGCCTAATCGGCGATTTAATCCTTCTGAAAAAACTACTAAGATCTGATTGAAACGATCGAATGATTTATCCACAGGAATGATGAATCATAAAAAAATCCTATTTTCAGGTTTGGCCTTAACACAAACCAGTTGATTCCAATTCATATCGACATTTAGCGTTTATTTGAGTTATAGAATCGTTAACTTTCGTTGCGAAGCATAATGAAAATAAGAATTTTTCTTATTTTCATAGTAATTAGGGAGAAAAATATGTGAAAGCATACACAAAGAAAGGAATGGTAAAATGGGGAATGTCCAAACAACAAATTCCAAAGTAAAAGAAGAGATAAAAGATGATTATTCGTACGATAGTGTACCAATTGAAAAAAGGAATATGGGCTGGTTTAGTGTTACAAACATTACCTTTGGAATCGCAACAGCTATTTTTTACTTTCAAATGGGAAGTGTAATGGCTCTTCAATTTGGGGCGGTTAACGCAATCATATCAGCCATTTACGCCATCGTTGTCGCTGGAATACTCGGAACTATTATTGCTTATTTATCAGCTAAATCTGGAATGAATGTTAATTTATTATCCAGAGGCGGATTTGGATATATAGGTGCCTCACTAACCTCTTTCATTTACGCATCCAACTTTATCATGTATTGCGCATTTGAAGGCATGATATTAGTTGCTGCCATACATGCATTTTTTCCTTTCATCCCAGTATGGCTGTTAATCATTATCTTTGGTTCAGTTGTTATACCTTTAAATTGGTTTGGGATCAAACAGTTGGATAAATTACAGAAATGGTCACTGCCAATATTCGGAGTGTTTTTAATAACAACCATCATAGTAGCCTTCAATAAAACCTCGCTTTACGACGGGAACTTTTGGACCTATTTGCCAGAAGGTGTTCAAACAGGAGGAACAGCTCTGCTTCTTTGCATCGGGATGCAGCACGGTATAATGGGGTTAACCGCTCTTCTTGGCTCAGACTATGCACGGTTCCTTAAACCAAAGGATATTAAAATAGGCTCATTTATGATTGGATTTGTCCCGCAAATTTTCTGTTTTGGAGTGATGGGCGGTCTTGGAATATGGTTTGGTGTTCGTTTAGGAGAGTCCAATCCAGGTGTTTACATTGTATCACTCCTTGGTTTAGGTGGAGTTCTATTTACTTTATTGACTCAAATTAGAATTAATATTACCAATATCTATAGTGCTTCACTGTCACTCTCTAACTTTTTTGAGAATGTCTTTAAATTTAAACCAGGCAGACATTTTTGGATTGTTGTCGCAGGAGTAATATCCATGGCCTTGATGTTGGGCGGCATCCTGGATCATTTAGATACTGCCATGACATTCCAAGGGGTTTTTCTTTTGACGTGGGCAGCTATTTTGGTTACTGATTCGTTAGTAGTGAAAAAGACCTTGAAGATTGGTCCTGGTTATTATGAGGCCAGACAGGAGAATTTGTATAAATGGAATCCTGTTGGAGTCATTCCGTTAGTTATTGCAAGTGTTTTAGGTACGGTGGCTGCATTAGGTTATATGGGAATGTTCTTACAAAGTACGGCAGCCTTTTTCGCGGCGATTCTAGCTTCCCTCCTCACTGTTGTTTTTGCTGTGTTAACAAAAGGAAAATATTATAGCATGTGTAATGCTGAGGATATATCGAAAGAAGATTATCTTGCATCATAAGTTATTTTGGAACTATGAAAAGAACATGATCGGAATCTATCTAGTACTATAGTTGGGAAAATAATAAAGCTGGCTCTAAATTGGTCCGTCCAGACCTTATAGAGCCAGCTTTTTAAGTAAAGTCGGGAGCCGCAGCATTAACCTTTTAAGAAATTAAGTGTAAAAATAGCTATACATATAAGTAAAAATATTATATAAAATATAGTTAAATTAAGAAACATTTCCACCCATTGAATGGAAATGTTTCTTAATTAATTAGAGTTATATTTATATTCCAAAAATTAATACTTTTCTAATGTTTATGACCTGTGCTATATTAACATAGTATTCTTTTATTCTATTAAAAATAATCAAAAAATAGGGGTGCTTGGAATGAGGAAATTTGGTTTATTTAGTTTGTTTTTAATTCTTACTGTCTTTATCGCAGCTTGCGGAGGCAAGGATACAACAGGAGAGAAAGCAAATAGTGAAAAGGTATATAAAGTTGGCGTGGATACCACTTACCCTCCATTTGAATATAAAGTGGGAAATGAGAATAAGGGTATCGATATTGACTTGATCAATGCCATTGCGAAAAATCAGGGCTTTAAAATTGAACTTAATCCAATGGATTTTGGTGGAATTATTCCAGCCATGCAAGCCAATCAGCTTGATGTAGCTATTGCTGGAATGAGCATTACAGATGATAGAAAAAAGGTAGTAGATTTCTCTACTCCGTATTTTGATGCAGGATTAACAGTTGTTGTAAAAGAAGATAATACAACCATTAAATCAGCTGAAGACCTTAAAGGGAAAACTGTTGCGGTTAAAAAAGGAACAACGGGTGCAAAATATGCACAAGATAATGCAGCGAAACTAGGAATTAATGTCGTTCAATTTAACGATAGTCCAGCCATGTTCCAAGAAGTTTCTAATGGAAATGCAGATGCACTTATTGAAGACTACCCTGTTATCTCTTACGCTATTGCCCAAAAGGACCTTGGTTTGAAAATTGTGGGTGATCGCTTAAATGGCGACCAATATGGAATTGCTGTTTTGAAAGGGAAAAATAAGGATTTATTAGAAAAAATTAATAAAGGTCTTGCTGAACTCAAAAAAGATGGAACATATGATAAAATTGTAAAAACTTATCTAGGTGAATAAAGAAAGCTTAAAGGGCGCGCATTAAGCGCGCTTTCTTTTTGAAAGGGGATGAAAACGTGGATATTATTATTGCCGCTTTACCGATATTATTAAAAGGACTTCAAGTTACGCTTTATATATTTGTTATTGCCATTATTCTTGGTTTTTTTATTGGTTTAGTGATCGCCATGTTACGGCTTGCACCTATTAAAATCTTGAATTGGATTGCAAAGGTGTATGTTGATGCGATTCGAGGAACTCCCTTTATTGTACAGTTGTTTTTTATTTATTTTGGAATAAATTCGTTAAATTTGGTTTCTTTAAACAGTACAACAGCAGGTATTATCACTGTAGCTATCAATGCAGGGGCATATTTTGCAGAAATTATCAGAGCAGGCATTCAATCAATTGACAAAGGACAAACAGAGGCAGCTAGATCGATTGGTTTTACTGGAGCACAAACCATGCGCTACGTGGTTCTCCCTCAAGCTTTTAGAAGAATGCTGCCTACGATTACGAATCAATCGATCATTAGCTTAAAAGATACGTCTCTTTTATCTGTTATCGGTATAGCAGATTTAACACAGCAGGGCCAAATTCAGGCCTCAGCGACTTTTGAAGCGTTTAAAATTTGGCTGGCTGTAGGTGTTATTTACTTTATCATCATTTATTTATTAACCATACTTGCTAATTTCGTAGAAAGGAGGATTCAGCTACGATGAGCATTATAACTGTAAAAAACTTACGAAAATCATTTGGAAACCTAGAGGTTTTAAAAGATATTAATGCTGAAGTCAAAGAAAAAGAAGTAATTTGTGTAATAGGCCCTTCGGGATCAGGAAAGAGTACATTCCTTCGGTGCCTAAATCGCCTGGAGGACATTTCAGGTGGTGAGGTAGTGATAAACGGGCATAATATAACGGACCCAAAAATTAATATAAATAAAGTTAGACAAGAAGTAGGAATGGTATTTCAACAATTTAATCTGTTCCCTCATAAAACCGTTTTAGAAAATATCACTTTAGGACCTATTAAAATTCTTTCTATGGATAAAGCAAAGGCTGAAAAAATTGCTCATGAGTTACTTGATAAGGTTGGACTTAAAGAAAAAGCAAACAGCTATCCGGGAGAACTATCTGGCGGGCAAAAACAGCGGGTTGCTATCGCAAGGGCCCTGGCAATGAAACCAAAAATCATGCTCTTTGACGAACCGACTTCTGCACTTGACCCAGAAATGGTCGGGGATGTTTTAGAGGTCATGAAGCAACTCGCTAAAGAAGGCATGACCATGGTAGTTGTTACCCATGAAATGGGCTTTGCTCGTGAAGTGGGGGATCGTGTTATTTTCATGGATGGAGGGTATATTGTAGAAGAAAATCTGCCTAATGAGTTATTCAGTAACCCTCAACATGTGAGAACCAAGGCTTTCCTGAGTAAGGTACTATAGATAATAAATTTTGGTTATTATAAAAGGCGAACCTTAAAGTAGAAAAAACTTATGAGGTTTGCCTTTTTTTAAAGTTAAAAAATAGTTTCGGTTTAAGAAGGGAGAAAGTAATATATGCTAGAAAAATTAACACCACACGTGTACTATATGCCACATTATTCAGAAACAGATCGTCCTGCGTTAGGGTTAGTTTGCGGCGACCGATTTAGCTTAGTGGTGGATGCTGGGAATTCACCTGCACATGCGAGCGATTTTCTCCGTTTAGTTGAAAGGATGGATGTTCCATCCATCGTGGGTGTTGTCATCACACATTGGCATTGGGATCATATTTTTGGTATTCAAACAATGGGGTTATTAACCATCAGCCATGAGGAAACAAAACAAAAAATCGCCTATATGAAAACGCTAAAATGGGATGATGCTTCATTAGACAATCGCGTTGAGAACGGTGAAGAAATCGAATTTTGTAGTGAGATGATAAAACGTGAAATGCCTACAAGAGATTACTTGGAGCTAAAAGTGCCAGATATAACATTCGACCATCAGATTGAAATTGATTTAGGCGGCGTCACTTGTATAGTGGAACATGTTGGCGGGGTGCATGCACAGGATTCATCGATTATTTATGTTCCAGAAGAGAAGGTGCTATTTTTAGGAGATTGCGTATATCAAGATTTTTATAGTGGCGATTGGAGCTATGACAAAGACGAGTTTGAAAAATTATTAAATAAAATTAAAAAATACGATGCAGAGTGGTATGTGACAGGTCATCAGGCTCCGAAAAAGTACGATGAAATGTGGCATGTTTTTAATGAGATATCTATGATTGGAGAAATTGTTGGTGAAGAGGATTCTCTTCACAACGCTGTTGATAGATTTAGGGAAATGAAACAAGCAGCTCCAAATCAAGATCAGCTGGAGTTTATCGAAAACTTTGTGAATGATAATGTTAAGAAAAAAGGCCGTATTAATAGAAATTGAATTTATTTCCATTAACGTTATAATAAAAAATAGGTACTGGTAAACGAGCAGGAAATGGGTAAGTTTCTGAAAAATAGGAGGAAATCATGGGAAGATTAGTTCATTTCGAAATTCATGTCAGTGACATGGAACGGGCAAAGAAGTTTTATGGTGAGGTATTCGGATGGTCATTTCAAGATTGGAGTGAGTATGCAGGAATGCCTTACTTTGGAGCCGTAACGGGCGATGAAAATGAGCAAGGGATCAATGGTGCATTGATGCAGCGTCAGGGTGCTGCGCCGGAACCCAATCAAGCATTAAATGGATATGCTTGTACAATGGGAGTTGAAAATTACGATGTAACGGAAGCGAAAATTATTGAGAATGGCGGCAAGGTCGCATTGGCCAAATATGCCCTGCCTGGAATGGCGTGGCAAGGATACTTTATTGATACTGAGGGCAATACATTCGGAATTCATCAACCCGATGCGAATGCAAAATAGAAGTATAATTAGGTGAATAAATTATGAAGTCACAAGACACGGCAGGCATGCTTGAAAATCTGCGCAAAATCTGTCTTGCTATGCCTGAAGCTTTTGAACTTATCGATGGTTTCGGTCACAATACCTTTAAAATCAACGGGAAATCCTTTGTGATATCAGGTGAAAGTGAGCAGGGATTCAACTTGTCTTTCAAGTCAGACCGGGAAACTCAAGCGTTATTGCTGCAAAAAGAGCATTTTTATAAAACCCCATACATAGGACATCACGGCTGGGTCTCTACTCAAAATCCGGCTGGAGAAAATTGGGATGAATTGACCGATCTCATTCAAGAAGCCTATTTACGTGCGGCGCCGAAGCGAATGGTTAAGAAATGGATTGAGTTGCAGAAAAAGTGAAGAAAGGCGGATGATCTGCCTTTCTTTATTTTAATATCAGAATTTATAAGTTCTGGCTTCGAGAATTGTCCAGCTCCAGCGCCCTAGCGGCTAGTGTCCTTCGCTCTCCGCCCTTTTGTTAATCAAGCTAATGACTCCAAAAATAATAAGCAGAAGCACGCCTATCTCAATAGCATGGTCGGCCAAGTTTAGAACTCCACGGGAGCGAATGATAAAATCTGTCACCTGCCCGTATAAAAGCCGATCAATGCCATTTCCAATTGCACCTCCGACAAGAAATCCAAAACTACAATCGACAAGAGCCCCTTTCATTTCTCCAGTTCTGCGAATATATAAAACACCTATCACAAACAATACAGCCGCAACTCCGAAGAGGTGCGCATAACCTTGAAATAAGCTCCCGGCCATCCCGCTATTTTCGATATGTGTGAGAGATATTCCCCACAATGTAAATGTTTCGTGGATGTCAATGGAGGTACGAATTAGATATTTGGTAAGCTGGTCAGTGATAATTACAAAGATTGCAATAATATAAAATAACATATATTGTCCTTCTTTCTTGCAGAATTCATTGTACACCTTACAGATTGTGTTTCACTAAAAACGTAAAAAGACATTCTGTTATCAAGAATGTCTTTTATTCAAATTCTCTTTTTCAGTAATATCCTTCACAATATCTTCAATCGTTACATGTTCTAGCACTTTTTCCAGCGCTGATTGAGCAGTTGATAATATCGGGATAATCGTATCTTGAATATTCCTGCCTACCACACATTTTATATTTGAATTTTCGTGAACACTAAATAATTCATGTTCCTGTACGACATTAACTGCCTTATATACATCTAGTAATGTAATATCAGATAATTGCCGAGCAAGTTTTGTTCCCGCAATACCGGGATGTACTTCCACTAACCCAGCTTTTTTTAGCATTCCGACAATTTTTCTTATTAGGGCAGGATTGGTGTTTACACTTTCTGCTAAATACTCGGATGAGCTTACCCCGTCCTTATTAAACTCAATTAGAGATAATATATGAATTCCTACAGCAAATCGACTGCTGATAGACATCATTTATTCACCGTCCTTGCATTTTATATTATATATTCACTGAAATGTAATTATAATGATTACAACCTTATTATACTCTAAAGCTTGGGTATACTATCATAAAAATTGTTAATTAAAATGATTGACAAAAACCTCATATGTAACTATTATGATTACAGGTAATTAAATTAGTTACAGTTAACCTTTGAACAATTGTATCAAATAGATTTAAAAAAACAAATCTTGGAGGAATTATACAATGAAAATGTTAGTAACAGGAGCAACAGGAAAATTTGGCACCAAAGTGGTAGAGACATTATTGAAGACTGTACCAGCTAGTCAACTGGCTGTCAGTGTTCGTAAACCAGAGAAAGCGGAAGGATTACGCACTCGTGGTGTAGACGTTCGCCAAGGAGATTTTGACCAACCAGAAACATTGGATTCTGCTTTTGCTGGTATTGATCGCTTATTAATTGTATCTGCGGATGGAGACAATGACACAAGAATCCGTCAGCATGCCAATGCAGTAGCTGCGGCAGAGCGCGCTGGAGTTAAATTCATTGCCTATACCAGTTTAGCGAATGCACAGGAAAGTAATAACTTATTCGCTCCAACGCATCAGGCAACAGAAAAAGCTATCATAAAGACAGGGATTCCTTACTCCTTTTTACGTAATAACTGGTACTTGGAAAATGAAATTCCAAGCATTCAAGGTGTCCTTGCAGGAGCTCCTTGGGTAACATCAGCAGGAAACGGCAAAGTAGGCTGGGCCCTGCAACATGATTATGCAGAAGCGGCAGCTGCAGTTCTAGCTGGTTCCGGGCACGAAAATACCATCTACGAGCTTTCTGGTAAGTCATTGACTCAGGAAGAATTAACATCTGCTCTTGGAACGGTACTAGGTAAAGAAGTACCCGTGCAACAGGTTGATGACGCAGCATATGCCGATATTATGAAGGGGGCAGGCGTACCAGATTTCCTTATTCCTTTACTTGTTGACATCCAAAGAAGCATTCGAGAAGGCTCATTAGATTTTGAGAGCAATGATTTTGAAAAACTTCTTGGTCGTCCGGCTACTCCGATCAACGAGGGTTTGAGCCAAATTGTTAGTCAAATCTCTTAATAGATAGTGCCTGGCACTCTCAAAAATTTGTCGTTATCCTTTCAATAGGGTCAGTATCCCGCTGCGTTAAAATAGTGGGTAACTGACCCTTTTATCTTGAGCAAGCCGCGGCATCATAAATTCATTTCTCTTTTGTTGGATCGATTTCGATATCCAAACGGAGAAATGCCCACGGATGCCTTAAAGGTTTTATTAAAGTAACTTTGATTTTCATAGCCTAATTGTTCACTAATTTTAAGAATCGAATAATTGGTTTGATCTAACAATTCTTTTGCACGATTCATTTTCATATTTACCACATACTTAACGAAAGTTTCACCGATTACTTTTTTAAACAAACGACTAAAATAACTAGAATTTAGATGAAGCATACTCGCAACTTCCTCCAAGGTTATTTTTCGGTGGATATTAGCTGAAATATACTTGCAGGCATTGGCAATTTCGTTGTTTGCGCAGAGGCGAGAATCCTTAGAATCAATGAGCTTCATCATTTGTTCTTTTATATCTAGAGGCTGGGAAGCAGGATTACCTCTAATAATTGACAGTGAAATTCCAAAAATTTTATCAAAAGTGAATTGCAGCTTTTCAATGAAGCCATTTATCTTTCGAATATCCTTTTCACTTTCCTGGTTGATGGGAACAAAAAAGAAGGATTCAGTATGATGAAATTGGCCATGAACGGCACTAACTTTCTCATTCGTTATCACTTCTGTTATCACATTATGGACAAGAAAATGGATTAAATCGGTTGATCGAAGCGATTGAAGGATTGTTTGATAATGATCAATTAAACAGAGGATCACCATATAGCTTTGGTTTGGAAGCAAGCCTAGTAACTCGGCTTCTTCCTGCCATACTTTCTCACTATGGATGGGCTGGTGAATGGTTTTGTTGATAAACCTTTCTAACATCAATCCTTTATTTTGTTCAATTGTGTGGAATAGGCGTAATTGATTATCCTTTTTGTTCTTCTCTAATTCAAGTGTTTGGACAAACTGGCGGAGTAATTGGACAATATCATCCACATTCAACCTATCTTTTAAAATATATTCCTGAACCTGTAATTTCAGCGCCTGTTGGGCAAATTCAAATTCATTATGGCAAGAAAGAATCGTAACCAATAAAGAGGGATTGATTTCCTTTAATTTTTTAGTGAGTTCAATGCCGTTTAATTTAGGCATGCCTATGTCAGTTATTAAGATATCAGGCATATTATTCTTGGATTCTATGAATGCGCTTATCCCATTACTATGGATGCTTTGTAATTGCAGCCCAAGTACATCCCAGTCAATCATTTCGGATAGAAACTCTAGAACCGGATAGTCGTCATCTACTAACATCACTTTATACATGCTATACCTCCTTTTGAATAGGGATATACATAGATACCTTAGTTCCCTTAGCCCATTCACTATGTAACTGCATCATAAAGTCTTCTCCAAAAGTTAATTTCATTCTTTCATATACATTTGATAAACCAATACTTGAAAACCCTTTTCTTTGTTCATTCTCATCCATTGACTCTGAGCCTGTTTTATTTAAGGATTCCCTAATTTTTTTAAGCTGCTCCTCGAGCATTCCCATCCCATTATCTTCAATTTCAATCGTGAATCTATCACCAAGATATCTTGCTGTTATCAAAATGGTACCCTCATGATCGCTAAACCCATGAATAAGTGCATTTTCGATGATGGGTTGTAAAACCAATCGAGGAATTTTAATCGGAAGGATTTCAGAAGGCACCTCTACCTTCAATTCAACCTTGTGTCTTTGCCGCATATTCATTAAGCGAACAAAATCTTTATTTATTTCGATTTCCTCTTGAACAGGGATCATTCCTTTATTTTTATCAATCGTAATTCTTAGTAGCTTGGACAGAGAGCTGATCATTTCTGCACTATCATGATCACGTTTCAACAGAACTTTCATTCTAATTGAGTTTAAAACATTAAACAAAAAGTGAGGATTGATTTGTGCTTGTAACATTTCTAACTCTGCTTGCCGTTTTCGGGTTTGAGTAAACGTATTCTCCTCGATCACTTCATTCACTTTATCAAGCATTAAATTAAACGACCTTGAAAGGACGGCGATTTCATCGTTCCCTTTAACATTTGAACGGACTGTTAAATCACCCTTTTTTACCTTTTTAGCTAAATTTCTTAAATCCACCAAACGGTTTAATATTTTCCTTAAAAGAAAGACTAATATAAATAAAAATACTAGAAAAGCGGCCAATTGCACTGTAAATACTTGATTAAAAATGGAATTAATTCTTGATATAGCATTTTCATAAGGATTCAAGGAGATTAATTTCCATCCTGTAATTGATAGTTTACGAGTACTAATGAAATACTTTTCTCCTTTTATTTTAATCACATCGTTTGTATAGCCCATGATTCTTTGATTAACTTCCTCTGATAAAACCCCATCTAAATGATTATTTTTAGCAATTAATTTAGCTTGTTCATTTAGTAATACCATGCCATGATCGGTGTTATCACTACTTAATATATCTATGATTCTATCTTCCATAATCGTCACGATGGCGTAGCCATATATCCCAGAATTACTGTCCCGCAATGGTCTTGCTACAGATAATTGAAAGGAGTTATTTTTAATTTCAGAAGCAATCATTGCCGGCCGAGGAGCAATCCAAATCGAGCTATAGCCCTTTAGCTTACTAATTGTTTGAAACCATGCTTCTTTTTTTAGATTGAGGGGATTAAATTCACGAATTGAGTAGTTCGTGTAAAATTTTCCGTTATTAAGCAGAATGGTAACATAGGATTTCTGACCAATTAATGTAATCGTATCCAACTTTTGTTGGACCTTCTGATCATTTACGAACTCTTCATATTGAGTTCCGCTATCCAATGTCTCAATTTGATTATTTGAATATTTTAGGATGGCATTTAACTCAGTGTCGATTTGAATAAAGTTAAGTGTGTATAACATATCTTCTAATACACTTTTTAAATATTCGTCTGCTAGCTGCAATTCATTCTTCGCGCTGATTACAGCTTGTTCCTTCACGGCATCTTTGGTTAGATAATTATAGGCAATGAATGTACTAATTGAGGGAAGGATTAAGCACATGATTGCAATGATCAGTACTTTATCCCGAAAGGATAGGGAAGTGGCTAGTTGTGTTATTCGTGTTTTCATACCTCACCACACCTCATCTCGTAGTGGAAAAAATCTGGGCAAAGTACTTCATCGCCTCTGTCCATATTCTATGCTCAACGATATTAAAATAAAAAGTCTAAATTTTCAGTTTTCGTTACCTAAAGTCATTGTAACACCATTTTAATAGAACTCAACTATAATCTAATGATTAAGGATTAGTGGACCATTCATTATAAGGAAAAACGGCATAGCATTTTTTATTTAGCTATGCCGACCCATATTTATATAAATTTATTTGTTTTTATTAATGATATCCTGCACCACTTTTTTGGAATTTGCTACAGTTGTATCTATGTCTTGTTTGTCCAAAATCAATTTTTCAAATTCTACCGCGAGTGCAGCATTAATTTCATTAATGTAGGGTACTGGTTGAGCGGTTTTAGCAGATTTGCTAACCTTAATCGTATGCAATAATGACTCTTTGTCTAGTTTCTCTGGGTTTTTTGAATCAGCGTAGATTTGATCTATTAGACTCTCAATATCTTTATCTGTTGGTTTTGACCAAGAAGGGAGGAAGGCTGCTTGCTCAATTTGTCCCTCTGTTGAATACCATTTAATAAACTTATAGGCCGCTTTTTTATGTTTGGAATTTGCATAGATACCTAAAAGGTCCGCGCCTGTTGGATTGTATGAATATTCATCAGAGAGATTATTTTTTGGCATTGGTGCAACAGCGATATTGAAGTTGACTGGGAAGCGATCAGACCCACCCAGTTCCGATAACAACCAGCTTCCAGTTACAATCATACTTGATGCTTGTGTAAAGAATTGGTCTCGGTAATTCAATTTTTGAGAAATCATTGTGGAATATGGTACAGCTGACTTATCTTCTTTTTCCATTTTCACTCGTAATTCTAATGATTTTTTGTATAATGGATCATCTATATTTGACGAACCATCCACTTTCAAGAAACCAGCATTTGATTCTTGCGTTATTAACCTTAAGCTCATATATTGCTGCCAAGCGAATTGAAATGGTCCGTGAAAATAAGTACCATAATATCCTTTACCTGTCAGTTTTTTTGCGTACTCCTGAAAATCATCCCATGTCCACTCTTTAGGTACCGCTAGTCCTGCAGCATCTAAACGATCTTTATTTAATAAAACATACATTAAATTAAATTTTCCTGGCAATGCATAATAGTGGTTGCCAACTTTTAGGTCTAATTTGTATTCCTTTTCCATGTTTATATTGTCTGCTTTAATATATTTATCCAGTTCTTCTAGCATTCCTAAATTAACGCGTTGAGCCAGCGCTTCTATGAATGGAAACATAATAATATCCATATCTTCACCAGATGCTGCAGCTAAATCAATCTTTTTCAGTGCTTCCTGTGAATCCTGCTTTTCACTTAATTGAACTATTTCTACATGAATATCTGGATTTTTCTTTTCAAAAGCGCTAATTGTTTTTTTCCACTTATAGGCATCTTCTGTCCCATATGTGTGCAATTTAATCGTGACAGGTTCATTGTCTTTTTTAGTGGAGCTAGATGACTGTTGTTCACTACAAGCAGCCAAAATTCCAATTAACAACATAAGCGTTAAAAATAAGGTAAAGATCTTTTTCATGTGCTCATCGCCCCCATTTTTTTATGGTTTAATCTTTCTATTAATTTTTATAAGAGATTGCTTAACTGCTCCAATCCAGTAAAACACCAAGCGCCTCGTCCTGTTGGTTTTGTAACATCTCATAGCCATGTTTGGCTAGGTCGTTTGGAAGCTTATGGGTAATAAGCGGCTCAATTTTAAGTGCTCCTAATTGGATTAATTTTAATACATAGCTGCTTAGTTTCGATCGGGAAGGGAAACCATTTTGGTCTTGTAATCTTTCATGGGCACCTGTAAAGTTTACACCTTTGCTATGAATATACTGATAGACATTTAAATCCACATTTCCTCTGGTTGAACCGAGGGCAATTACCTGACCTAAAGGCTTTACCAATTCTAGTGCTGGAATTATCAGTTTTGGAGAACCCGAGGCTTCTATTACAATATCAGCATGTTTCTGACCGGTTAATTCCTCTAATTTTTCACTTAAATCTATGGAATCTCCCGATAAAATCGTTTTTTGGATACCTGTCTCTTGAGCAATTTTAAGACGCTGTTCAACAACATCAACAGCAATTACTTCCGCTCCTTGAAGAGACAATAGCTGTGCCGCTAAATTCCCAATCATGCCCATACCTAATACAACAACAATATCTCCTATTTGTACATGGCTTTGGACTACGGAGGTCATACAAATTGCAGCTAACCTAGAAAAGACTGCCTTGGCCCCTAGCTCCTTATCATCAAGCTTAATAACTGGCCAAGGCCCATTTCCAACAGACACGATATTGTAGGCAGCATGAGTACCTATAGTGTAAACAATATCGCCTATTTGGTAGTTCTCTACCTTGCTCCCAACTTCTACGATTTCTCCTACTACCGAATATCCAGGATAAAAAGGATATTTCGCAAAATGATTATGAGGATCTTTAATCCCAACATGTGTACCAGTATACAAAGCTAACTCGGTTCCTGGGCTTATTAAACTATTAATGGTACGAACTAACACTTGCTTCTCTTCTAAAATATCACTTCCTAGCGAGTTAGATTCAAACTCAAGTTGAAAGGGTTCGGTAAACATTATTTTCTTATTAACATAGTGGTTCACGCTTCTCACCTCATTTTTTTCCGTTTTGGTTGGAGTGTTAAAAAAGTAAAGGCGCTTACTTTGCAGGGATAAACAAATTTTTTACACCTCCTTAAGCTATACTTGACCCAGCAACTAAACTAATTGTCCCAAAAGATTAACCCTTAACCCCTCCTAGGGCAATTCCTTCAATTACCTGTTTCTGGCCAATGATAAAGACGATAATGAGTGGGAGAATCGCTGATACAGCTGCCGCCATAATTAAGGAATAAAATTCACCATTTAAGGATGTGAATTTTTGCATCGCTAATTGTATTGTGTACAATTCATCTGTACGTAAGAAAATTAAGGGATTTTGGTAATCATTCCAAGTCCAGATAAAACGCAAGATTGCATAGGTTGCAATCGCTGGACGGACGATGGGCATGGCAATCGTCCAAAAAATTCTAAAATGACCTGCACCATCGACTTTGGCTGCATCTATATAGTCTGAATGAATCCCCATAAAGAACTGTCTTAACATAAATGTTCCTAATACACTAAAGCTTCCTAATAGGATTAAGCCGGTATGGCTGTCAAATAATCCTAAATAACGATATAAAATAAACTGAGGGACTAATATCGATTGTTGAGGCACCATAAAGGTTGTCAAAACAATGAGGAATAGAAATTTACCCGCTGGAAAATTTACTTTCGAAAAACCATAGGCTGCTAAGGCTGATACTGTTACCGAGATCAGCGTGGTCATGACAGTAATCTTAATCGAATTCCAATAATATAGAGCGAAAGTGTACTGACCTAACCACACTTCTTTATAGTTTTCCAAACCATTCGACCTTGTTGGAATCCACTCAATTGGAAATTTAAAAACATCTGCTTCAACCTTAAAAGAAGTAGATAACATCCAAATGAATGGTAATAAAAAGGCAATACTGACCACAAAAGTGATAACGGTGAACACTAGCTTTCTAATGCTAAACCCTTTCCCCATGAACTAACCTCCATATTTTTAATAATTCACCCATTTCTTCTGTAAAGCCCACTGAACTAAAGTAATCAGTAAGACGAAGAAAAATAATACAACAGCAATGGCTGAGGCATAACCAATCTTCAAATTAACGAAGGCGCTATCATACAAGTGCCACACAAGCATGGAAGTAGAATTAATAGGCCCGCCCTTTGTTAATACGGCAATTAAGTCAAATACTTTAAATGTCGCAATAATTCCAGTAATTAATAAAAAGAAAGTGGTCGGCGATAAAGCTGGCAGCATGATATGTTTAAATTTATCCAAAGGAGTTGCTCCATCCATATCGGCTGCCTCATAGAGCTCTCTAGGAATTGATTGTAAACCAGCTAAATATATGATCATATTAAAGCCAATAGATGCCCAAATTTGGATGATCATAAGGGAAATGAGTGCGAAATTAGGATCTGCTATCCACTTAGGTGGATTTTCTATCCCTAAGGAAAGTAAAAATTGATTAATCGGACCCTCAGTTGGACTAAATAAAACCTGCCATACTACCGCAATGGCGACAATGCTTGAAATGTACGGCATAAAAAAGGCTACTTTAAAGTAACTCTTCATATAGACATGCTTATCGATGACAATGGATATGAGCAAGGAGACAGCCATACATATTGGAACTGTTAATAGAAAAAGTAAATTGTTTAATATTGATTTAATAAACACTTCATTTGCAAAAAGTTCTTGGAAATTTTGCAATCCTACCCATTTAACGGACTTAATTCCTTGAATAAAATTCCAATCAGCAAAGGCTAGAAAAAACGTAGAAAGGATAGGGATAAGCGTCAAAACTCCCACCCCGATTAACATAGGGGACACAAACAAAAATCCTATCCAATTTTCCTTTCTTGAAATGGCACTTTTCCTTGAATTTTTTACGGTAACATACCCTGCTTTTTCAAGAACTGGTTTTGCTTCAACACTCAAAACTCTCACCCTTTCGAAGGAGTATTATTTTTTCTAATAAATAATGGATGACCCTTTGACAATGTTCCGTTTTTGGGCAGCTGACCTGCCTGGGTTTCCATTTTTTTGAATAAGCGCAAGGAGAAAAAGGATAGAATGAATGCCAGGCCACTTGCTGAAAAGAGATAACCTGACATTGGAAGGAAAGCAAATAAAAATAGTAAAGAGGTGATCGAAATAAACATCATCAATGTATGAAACGGATAGCTGATTCCAATTAGAAAAGCTATTTTAATAGTAGAAAAAACCTTCTTTTCAACCTTCAGATAGATTGGGAACACGTACATTAAGGTGATCCCATACAAAAAGAAGGTACCTAATAGAATTCCTTTAGCGGTCATCGCTAAAGTTCCTGTATACTGTTTAATAAAAAGCCAATCGGTGTAGAAGATAATTGGAATCACCGTCAAGACAAGTCCCAATCGATTAGCTCTGCTAAATTCCTTCTTAAATACCATCCGAAATTCCTTGAAAACCCTTACATTTTGGCCCGTTTGAAGACTTCTTAAGACAGTAAACAATGCAACAGTTGCGGGAAAAATTCCTACTACGATTCCAGCGACCGAAAACAGGAGCCATAGCAGATTCAGATAAAACAATTTAACCAGCCATTCACAAGCAGTATTAATATTGTTCATTAGTCTAGTTGAGTCCATCGTACCCTCCTTAAATCGTTTAATAGGTATTTAATCCTTCTCTATAAAACTAATTGTAAGAAAATTATGAAAATAACAACATATAAATTTTTGACCTCTTTGAAAATTTTTTGACTTCTTTCTAAACATAGAGTGCCTGTCACTCCCCGTAATTTGTCGATATCTTTTCGATAAAATTCGGTTGTGACAGGCATTTCTTTTAGAGAACATGTATAATATTGGTACATACTAAACTAAGTAAATATAGATAGATAGGAGCTAATGACATGATCAGAGTGGTTGCTAAGGGTAAATTAAAACCAGGCGTAAATGTGGACGAATATTTGAAGCTGGCCAAAGAGCTTGTTGTTGAAACCAATAAAGAAGAAGGATGCATTTCATACGTCCTTCATGAAGATATCCATGATCCGTCAATCTTTACTAATATTGAAGAATGGGTGGATGAAGAGGCCATCAATCTACATAATAGAAGTGAACATGTCAGAAAATTAGTACCGGAGTTAAGGAAACTAAGAGAAAGTACCGAAATCAACCAATATAGAGAAGTGAAATAAATAACATAAAGTGCCTGTCACACCCTGGAAGTGTCGAAAGCTTTTTAGACAACTTTCGGGGAGTGACAGGCTTTTTTAATGAGATAAGAAAGTATAAAAATCTTTGAGAATTGTCTAGCTCCAGCGCCCTAGCGGCTAGTGTCCTTCGCTCTCCGCCCTACGATAAGTCAACATCGAATCGCCTCCGGCTCTCCGTGTTTCCTTTATCTCAGTCCGAAGCGCTCCATAAGGAAGGCTTCGGCAGCATTGGCATCGCACGAAGGAAAAGCGTTAGCTTTTCCGAGGAGGCCATACGCCGCTGACCAGGGCGCTTCCGCTTTTCTTAATGATACTTGGGAAAATTTTTAATTTATAAGATTCTTAACATTCCGTCAACATTGGTGTGTTATTTTAATGAGGAATACACCAAAAGGAGTGAAGAGAATGACCCGTAAAAGGTTTTCGATTTTCGCATTATTACTTTTGCTTTTGTCTCCAGCTTTCTTTACTGTAACATCGTTTGTTTCAGCTGAAAATGCACTCGATCCAGCCCCGCAGTTGCAGCCGGTCGGGACGGCAAATGGCAAGAAGATCTTATTCGATAACACTCATGGACAAACAGCCGGTGCAGCGGACTGGGTTTTGGATGGAGGATTTTCTGATTTTGCGAATGCCTTAGCCAGCAAAGGCTATTATGCTAAGGAGCTGCGAAAAACTACTCCGATTACTTATCAAGACTTACAAGACTATAATGTGCTCGTTATTGGAGAAGCAAATATTCCCTACAAAACATCTGAACAGGATGCCTTGATCCAATATGTTCAAAACGGTGGGAGTATCTTTTTTATAGGTGATCATTATAATGCAGACCGTAACAAAAACCGCTGGGATGCTTCGGAGGTCTTTAACGGCTACCGCCGGGGAGCCTATTCCAATCCAGCAAAAGGGATGGGAACGGAGGAAGCCTCGTCAGCCGCCATGCAAGGTGTAACGGGATCGGACTGGCTGTCAACCAACTTCGGAATCAGGTTCCGTTACAATGCGATTGGCGATGTAACAGCTAATGATATTGTAGCACCGAGCCAGACCTTTGGAATTACCACAGGCGTCTCAACTGTTGCGATGCATGCAGGCTCAACCTTAGCCATCACGGATCCCAATAAGGCAAAGGGAATTGTCTATCTTCCTCCAACATCAGCAGCCTGGGGCTCAGCTGTCGACCAAGGTGTTTATAATGGCGGGGGCAGAGCGGAGGGTCCTTATGCAGCAGTTTCGAAGGTAGGATTAGGAAAGGCGGCCTTTATCGGTGACTCTTCACCGGTAGAAGATGCGACACCTAAATATTTACGTGAGGAAAACGGTGCTAAAAAGACGACATATGATGGTTTTAAAGAACAAAATGATGGTACATTACTAGTAAATATCATCGATTGGTTATCAAAACAGGAAAGTTATACAGGATTTTCCCAAGTTAGCGGATTACAGCTTGATCAGCCCACCACCTTGCTTTCCATGGAAAATCCGCAGACCTCAACGGAACCAGTAGCAGAGCCATGGGCAGCACCAGCTGCAGGATATAAATGGTATGATACGTCAACGTATAAAACAGGTTCATATGGCTATGGCTCTAGTGGATCGGGCGGAACGGCAACATTGACGGAAAAATTTGAGTCTGGCAGCAAAACAGCATATTCAGCAGGCAATGTTACCCTTTCGAGCGGTTCTTGGTATTTTGATAACGCCTTGATTGGAAATTTATCTGGGGATAAGAAAACTGGTTTACAATCTGCACGTGTTCGTGCAGCCGGTGCCATAACAATGAATTTCAATGTAAGCGGAGCAAAAAGTATTCAAATAGCCCATGCGAATTTCAGTACGGACAGCGGGGCTGCTTGGCAGCTTCAAATGTCTACTAATAGCGGTTCGACATGGACAAACGTGGGCAGCTCTAATACAAGTTCCTCCACTTTAACAGTGAAAACTTTTACCCTTTCCCAAACCGCTCCTGTCCGATTCCGAATAGTGGTGTCAGGTACGACGGGGCAGAGGATCAATTTCGATGATATTGTAATAACTAATTAAATAAGCGCCTGTCATTCCCGGTAGTTGTCGATAGATTTTCGACAATGTTCGGTGGTGGCAGGCTCTTTTTTAGTGTAAAATCAGAATAATACTAATTTTTAAATAAATATATAAAGGGAGAATTTCATGAATATTGCAAGTCAAGATCAACTTCAAGCATTTAGAGAAAGTCGGAAAAATAGAGGACGTTTACTTATCAATTGTCCTGACCAACCCGGCATTGTGGCGGCTGTATCAAAGTTTCTTTTTGAAAATGGCGCAAACATTATTGAATCTAGTCAGTACACGACCAACCCAGAAGGCGGCAACTTTTTCATGCGGATTGAATTTGAATGCCATGGACTTTTAACAAAAAAAGAAGCGTTACAGGGTCAATTTCAAGCGATAGCCGATACATTTTCAATGGAATGGAAACTATCTTTTGTTCATGATTTGAAGAGAACAGCGATTTTTGTATCAAAAGAGCTTCATTGTTTACGTGAGTTATTATGGGAATGGCAAAATGGGGATTTAATGACTGACATTGCGCTTGTCGTAAGTAACCATGAGGAAGGGAGAGAGCTGGTAGAATCGTTAAACATTCCATTCTTCCACATTCCAGCAAGTAAAGAGAATCGACAGGAAGTGGAAGAAAAACAGCTTCAGCTGTTAAAAGAATATGAGGTGGACTTGACCATCTTAGCAAGGTATATGCAAATATTGACCCCTGCCTTTGTCGAGGCGCAGCCATTTAAGATTATCAATATTCACCATTCCTTCCTGCCTGCTTTTGTCGGGGCAAGGCCCTATGATCGTGCCTATCAGCGAGGGGTGAAAATTATTGGGGCAACATCTCATTATGTAACCAATGATCTTGATGAAGGACCAATTATTGAACAGGATATCAGGCGTGTTGATCACCGCGACAACATTGAAGATTTAAAAAAGAGCGGACGCTCGATTGAACGAAGTGTTTTGGCAAGAGCCGTAAAATGGCATTTAGAAGATCGAATTATTGTTCATGAAAATAAAACGATTGTTTTTTAATAAGAAAAGCGGAAGCGCCCTGGTCAGCGGCGTATGGCCTGGAGCGCACCAACTGAGATAAAGGAAACACGAAGAGCTGGAGGCGATTCGATGTTGACTTATCGTAGGGCGGAGAGCGAAGGACACTAGCCGCTAGGGCGTTGGAGCTGGACAATTCTCGAAGCCAAAACTTATAAATTCTTATAGAGTAAAAAGATAAAAGCAAACGCCCAAAGGGCCGTTTGCTTTTACTCTTTTTTTGATGTTGAATGTTTATAAAGATTTCGCAAGTTTTCTAGGGATAAAACTCCAATCCTTTTTCTCAGATTCCATCCATAAGAGCTTTTTTTGGCTAATTCTCCTACTTGCTGTGCGATGTTACACAACATATGTTGACTATCGATTTCTAACTCATCTTGTTTTCGTTCGACATAATGGTAATGGCCTGATGATTCTTGCTCACGGGCTTTAACATTGTCTGCTAACATCAGACCAATCCATTTTACAATCCGTTGTTTTAAATGATCTTCCAGGATTGGGAAGAGAAGTTCCACACGATTCTCCATGTTTCGCGTCATCATATCTGCTGATGATAAATAAATCTTTTGCTCTCCATTATGATAAAAACAATAGATGCGATTGTGCTCTAAAAATTTTCCTACAATACTGCGAACCTTAATATGTTCACTTACATTTTTTATCCCCGGACGTAAACAACAAATCCCTCTAACGATTAGGTCAACTTTCACCCCTGCATTGGAAGCCTCATAAAATTTTTTAATGAGTTTTTTATCTGTTAAAGAATTCATTTTGGCGATAATATATCCATTTCCATATTGTTTATGAAGAGCGATTTCGCGATCAATCAAATCTAAAAATTCGTCTCTTATGTCAAATGGAGACACGATTAAATGATGGTAATTCGGTTTTTCCATATACCCGCTTAGGTAATTAAAAAAGTTTGTTGCATCGAGCCCAATCTTTTCATTCGCTGTAATTAATCCCATATCTGTATATGACTTTGCGGTCGAATCATTATAATTACCCGTTCCCAGATGAACGAATCGTTCTATTCTATTTTTTTTGCGGCGTACAATTAGAGTGATTTTGCTGTGGGTTTTTAAATGTGTAATGCCATAAATAACATGACAACCTGCCTTCTCCAATTCCTTTGCCCACTGTACATTATTTTTTTCATCAAACCTAGCTTTTAATTCTAAAAGAACCGTAACCTGCTTACCATTTTCAGCCGCTCTCTCGAGACTTTTAATAATCGGAGAATGTCCGCTTACTCGATAAAGAGTCTGTTTAATAGCTAATACATCAGGATCATCTGCCGCCTGGGATATGAAATCAAGGACGGGTTTAAAGGATTCGTATGGATGATGAAGTAAAATATCTTGATTCAAGGCAGTATCAAACAAATCTTTCTTTCCGATTAAATCTTCAGGAATTTGAGGAATGTAGGCCTCATCCACTAAGTGTCCATGAGTCGATTCAATCGTCTTGCAGAAATTGAAAAGAAAGGTTAAATCTAGGGGAGAATCCACAAAATACACATCTTTTTTATGGATTTCTAATTCCTCTATTAAATAATCAACCACTTTTGTGTCAGAAAAATGTGTTTGAACTTCCAAGCGAACAGTAGCTCCCCATTTACGCTTTTTCAATTCCTCTTCAATTTCACGTAAAAGGTCATCGGCACCATCTTCGTGAATCGTTAAATCTGCATTGCGTGTGATACGAAATGCAGTGACAGATTGTATATGATATCCCATAAATAATTTATGAATAAAGCATGAAATGACTTGCTCTAATAGGACAAATGTTCTTGAGCCATCCTCCTTGGGCAATTCTATATAACGCGTCAGTACAGATGGAACTTGAACAATTGCAAGTTTGTCCCAATCGGGTTTACTGTTAGGATCCTTTGATTTTTCACTGAGGGTAATGGCTAGATTTAATGACTTGTTTGATAACATAGGAAAAGGCCTATAGGCGTCAATTGCCATAGGCGTTAACACAGGAAAAATATGTTCATCAAATTGTTCTTCTAGGAATGACATTTCAGTGGTAGATACCTCAGAAATGGGGGTGATTTTTACCCGTTCTTTTTCCAAAAGGGGTGTGAGCTGATGCAAATAAGTATCATCTTGTTTTTCAATCAACCTATGAGTAATCTCAGAAATGGCCTCTAGCTGTTCCATTGGTGTTAATCCAGCTTTATTTTCAGGGCGGCTATAGCCAACTTTTACTTGATCAAGTAAGCCTGCAACACGAACCATGAAAAATTCATCTAAATTAGAGCTGGAAATGGCCAAAAATTTATATCTTTCAAGGAGAGCATTCCGATCATCCATTGCTTCTTCTAATACTCTTAGATTAAAATCGAGCCAGCTTAATTCTCGATTATTATAGAAGGATGGGTTATCTAAGTTGGTTTCAGAAACTGTAGACTCCATGATCTTACATCTCCTTTTTTGAAAATTGTTACAACTGTTTTAAAAATATCAAATTAGTGTAAAGAATACGTAAATATTATATTAAAATATTGTAAAGATAATTCATCACTTTCTGATAACATCTACTGGTCATCAATTAGATGACGTGAAAGTGGGGAATAAGTGATATTTTCAATAACTTTTCTAAATGTTTTTTTTGCTTTTCAAAATGATATTCTTCTGAACGATAGTAGTCCTGACATTGAATATTTAAGAACCAACGGTCTTCAACAGCGGTAATGTCTAATCTCATCACAATATCCTGATGTGTTGCATTTAAACTTTTGGCTATTTTTAAAATGGCTCCCAATACTGCTAACTTAGTTTGTTCTTCTTTTGTAAACCACTCCTTAAAAGGCCGCACGTATTTTTGAAAGGTACCTTTTCCTATAAAGGAAGCAACAAGAACTAATTTTAACCGCTCACGATGGGAGAATCCCAAAAGGGTCCGATTGGACAACAAGTAAAATGCCGCATTGCTTGATTCTGTATCTACTCTTTTTCCTAATAGGTAAATACGAGCGGCTCGCCTTAATAAGGTTAAATCTTCATCAGAGAAATTTGCACCTATTCCCCTTATTTTTTTAACTTGTTCAAAGAAGGCGATGGCGATTTTCGTTATTTGTTTTTCGTCTAAAGTACTAATATTGAAATCCTCTATAAATTCCTCAAGACTTACATCTGCTAGAGGGTGGGAGTCAAGATTTCTGTTCATCCATTTTTGATATAGGATCCCATCCCTTACCCCTTTTCTGCTGATAATAAATTTTGTTGCCATTGAAGCCTCACACAAAACCTTGAATACCTCAAGAGCTGGCAGAATTGTATCTGCACGCTCCTTTGAAAGTCCCTCCGCCTTTTGCAATTCAGAAAAGGATAGAGGAAGGAGCTTCCCTTTAACCATTGCAAGATCAGATACATTCATTTCATATTGGTGTAAGCCGCCAAGTGGATACTTAGTGAATTGTTGATGCAGCCCAACTACATTTCTTGCACTTCCTCCCATTGCGATAACAGGAATATGTCGATCAGATAACCATGGAAGTGTTTGAATTTGATCTTGGATAAACCGACTCATTTCTTCTCTTTCTTCAAAACTAGGAAGGTTTCCCTCAACAAATTGCAGCTTTAAGGACAAGGCCCCAAAGGGAAAACTATGATAGTGAATCAACTGACGGTCACGAAAATAGGTGATTTCTGTACTGCCTCCTCCAATATCTATGGTGATTCCTTCCGTGATATTGGTAGAGTAAATAACAGAAACATTTCCATAAAAAGCTTCTTCATATTCGCTTAAGATGGTTAAGGGAATTTGGGTTTCCTCCATAATGGTCTGTAAGACAGCTTCCTTATTGGCCGCTTGACGAAGGGAGGCTGTGGCAGCGCATGTGACATGTGATACATGATAATGTTGAAGGATTTTTTCGAAGTCCTTAAGACTACTGGTCAATAAGCGGATCCCATCTTCATTTAAAGATTGAGTATGGTCATAATAGGATCTCAGGCGAGCATATATTTTTATGTTTTCGATTTCCTTAAAGTTTCTGGTCGATGTTGATTGCTCAAAGATCACAAGTCGAATCGTATTTGAACCAATATCAATAATTCCTACTCTTTCTGTCAATTTATCTGCCTCCTTATTGGGAAAATTGATTTTATACTTATCCTATAGGTTACTTTCCCCTTCATCAAGTCGCAATATCGACGACGACTAAAAATATCGTAAAAGGACGTAGAATTTTACATTCTACTCAACGTTAATTTTTTGTAAATCCATATATCTATGATAGGACTTTCATAAAAGTAAGGAGAAGTTTTCATTATTAGAAAAGCGGAAGCGCCCTGGTCAGCGGCGTATGGCCTGGAGCGCTCCAACTGAGATAAAGGAAACACGAAGAGCCGGAGGCGATTCGATGTTGACTTATCGTAAGGCGGAGAGCGAAGGACACTAGCCGCTAGGGCACTGAAGCTGGACAATTCTCGAAGCGAAAACTTATAAATCCTTAAATAATAAAATTAAGCAGGAGGACAGATATTTGATTTCAAAAAGGGGTTTCGTTCGTAAACCAATGTTTATGAAAATGTGGGAGGAACATCCGACGATTTGGAAATTGTTAATTGATCTCGGAATTTTACTTAAATATAAAACATTAAAGATCGATAAATTGCCTAATAAAGTCGTATTACCCTCTGAAACTATTATGTATGTGAATGCAAATGAAAATCGAGGCAGGGCATTATTAATAAGTGACGGCATAACTCAAAACAGGCTTTTTCGATTTTGGAATCGGTCTGTAGAAGCTTGTTTACCAGAATTGATCATTGATGTTGGTGTCAATTATGGTGAATGTATATTTTCTGCCACCTATCCTGAACATGCAAAAATAGTTGGAATTGAGGCCAATCATCGCTTAATTCCATATATTAATCAATCGAAAGAGAATCACCCGAATAAAGGACAAATAACGATCATTCATGCCTTAGCATCCGATAAAAATGACCTCCAAAAAGATTTTTATATCGATCAACACTGGTCAGGCACCTCTTCTGCTTCCTATATGCCCGCTCATAATATGATTGAAAAAGTACCTGTAAGTGCCATCACAATTGATTCTCTCTTTGCTCAAAAGTTGTCGTATGGTAACGTGCTATTTAAGGTAGATGTTGAGGGGTATGAGGCATTTGTTTTAAAAGGAATGACAGAGTTGTTAGATAAATGTGAGGCGGCGATTGGTTTTATTGAATTTAACAGTGAATATATAGAAACATCAGGCATAGAGGCAGATGAATTCTTTACCTTCTTAAAAAAGAACTTTACAGTTTACATGTATGTAGACGATGATACTTTAGTAAAAGCAAACCTAATAAATTATAAGGATTTACAAACTATTTTTGGTACTAACTATATTCATACAGATTTTATTTTACTAACAAATGACGAGATGATAGAGGTATTTGATTTTACACTAATATAGATATTGTTTAAGGGGTAGTTTCCGATGGCGGTTAAGCATTGGGGACTGCCCTTTTTTACATTTCCTGTTTTACTAAGTAGGTGCGGGCTTCAAAAAAATAAATTCAGCAAACCTGGGATATTATAACTCTATAATTCTCTTTCGAAAAGCCCTTTCATTTTCTATAATGAAGTAGAGGACACGAATGTTTTGACCTGATCCTAATGACCATGTTTGCGTGTAACAACTGTAAGGGAGGGGTACTATGTTAAATTTAGCTCCATTGATGCTCGAAAAGGTGGGAATCATCGTTATTGTTGCTTTTTTGCTGTCGCAGATACGATCCTTCCGCCAAGTTATTCAAAACAAGCACAGCCCAACTGAAAAAATGATGCTCATTTTACTTTTTGGTACGTTTGGTATCATTAGTAATTATACCGGAATTGAAGTTCATCATCATACAATCGGCAGACCAGAGTGGCTTTCTGAAATGAATGAGGAGAGTGCCCTAGCCAATACGAGAGTTATGGGGATTGTGATAGGAGGATTATTAGGGGGTCCAACTGTTGGCATTGGTGCAGGGCTAATTGCAGGTCTTCATCGTTATACCCTTGGGGGGTTCACAGCCCTTTCTTGTGCCCTTTCAACCATTCTAGCCGGAATCGTTGCAGGATATTTTGGAAAAAAACGGAATCATAAGGGGAAACAAATTACACCTGGATTTGCTGTCATGATCGGAATGGTCTTAGAAACGGTTCAAATGTTAATCATTCTTGTCGCAGCAAAACCATTTAATCATGCCTGGGAGCTCGTTCAGCTTATTGGCTTCCCGATGATTTTTGGCAATGGATTAGGAACATTGCTGTTTATGCTCATTATTCAAATCATTAAACGGGACGAGGAACGTGCCAGAGCTAATCAAACCAACCTTGCCTTTCATATTGCAGATCAAACCCTGCCATTCTTTCGGCAAGGACTAACCATTCATTCGTGCAAGGAGATTGCTGAGATAATGCTTAGGCTGACGAATGCCGATGCAGTGGCGATCACGGATGACCATCAAGTTTTAGCTCATGTCGGAGCTGCCGCAGATCACCATATTCCCAAGTCAAAGCCGGAGACAGGCTTGACGAGGAAAGTACTCGAGAACGGTAAGATTTCCATTGCAAGATCGAGGGAGGAAATCTCCTGCCATCATGGTCAATGTCCGTTAGCTGCAGCGATTGTCTTACCCTTAAAGATAAAAAACAAAATCTTTGGCACCTTAAAAATGTATTATACAGAGCCTGAAAAACTGGATAAGGTGCAGCAGGAATTAGCGGAAGGGCTGGGCAATCTTTTTTCAACACAGCTGGAGCTTGCCGAGGCAGAGAGACAGACGAAGCTGTTAAAAGATGCAGAAATTAAAGCATTACAAGCACAGATTCATCCGCACTTTTTATTTAATAGTATTAACACCATCTCGGCACTGTGCCGGACAAATCCGGATAAAGCTCGTAAATTATTATTGGAGCTCAGTTCCTTTTTTCGCGGCAATCTTCAAGGCGCAAGGCAGATGCTGATCCCCCTAGAAAAAGAATTAGCGACTGTTAAGGCCTATCTATCATTAGAACAAACTCGTTTTCCTAACAAATATAATATTGAATTTCAAATCGAACCGAATCTCGAAAAGGCCCTGATTCCCCCCTTTACTTTGCAGCCTTTAGTGGAAAATGCCATTCATTATGGTTTTCCTCAAAGCAAATCAGTCGGGGAAATTACCATCACCATTTTTTCGAAAAAGAATCAATTGAACATTATCGTTGCGGATAATGGAAAAGGCATATCAGAAGAACAAATGGAAGTGCTCGGTAAGCAAGTGGTCGATTCTAAAAAAGGAAATGGCACAGCCATTTTTAATATAAGTGAACGTTTAAAAGGAATTTATAATGGCCAAGCCCATTTATTCTTAAAAAGTAAACCAAATCATGGAGCGACCGTTACCATTTCCATACCGCTTGATAGTAAAGGAGTTTTGGATCAAGATGTTGAAAGCGTACATAGTGGATGACGAACCATTAGCGAGAGATGAATTAAAATACCTGCTTATTCGAAGTGAACAGGTGGAAATTTTAGGGGAAAGTGATTGCCTGGAGGATGCACTTGCGGCCATTACATTGCTAGAACCAGATCTTGTTTTCTTAGATATTGAATTAGCTGAAGATAATGGGTTGAGTTTAGCGAGACAATTAGAAGCTCTTGATCAACCGCCCGCGATCGTTTTTGCAACCGCATATGATAACTATGCGATAGAGGCATTTGAAGTAAATGCGGTTGATTATATATTAAAACCATTTGATGAGGAACGAATTCAAAAAACCTTGGAAAAAATGAAAAAAATCCATTATCTTGGGACTAAAAAGGTGCAAGCACCTATCCATACCGCAGTGAATCAGCAGGACAGTACTGGAAAAATGGCGGTTCTTGTGGATGAACGCATTATGTTACTAACCATAGCCGATATTCTTTATTTAGAAGCTAGTGATGGCAAGTGTAACATCATTACGATTGATCAAACCTACAAAGTGGGGGATGCTCTTGTTGTGTTGGAGAAAAAGTTAACGAACGCTAAATTTCTACGTATTCACCGAAGCTTTATCGTAAACTTGGATCATATTGTCGAAATCGAACCATGGTTTAATTCTACCTATAATTTACATATGAGGGATGGCTCGCAGGTTCCGGTAAGTCGAACCTATGTAAAACTATTAAGGCAGCAACTAGGTTTTTAGAAAATTTGCATTTCATTGTTTGATTTTTGCAATTCAACCTTCTATTTCTGCATTTTATCTTGAAAACGAAGTAAATGCGCTTTCATTTTGTAAAATGGATGATGTAGAAACAATAGTAAGGGGGATTAGAGAAAAATGAATGCGATTACAATTGTTATTGCTTCAATATGTATCCTTTTAATTGTGTACCGTTTATATGGTACTTTTATGGCAGCAAAGGTTTTAAAGCTTAATGATTCAAAACCGACACCTGCTCAGAAGTTGGAAGATGGACGAGACTATGTCCCAACAAACAAATGGGTCGTTTTTGGCCACCATTTTGCGGCGATTGCAGCAGCAGGTCCGTTAGTTGGTCCTATTTTAGCAGCACAATTTGGTTATTTACCGGGCTTGATTTGGCTCCTTGTCGGTGCAGTTATTGGTGGAGCGGTTCACGATATGGTCGTTCTGTTTGCCTCTATGCGTCGAGATGGAAAATCTTTATCAGAAGTAGCCAAAGAAGAACTTGGACCTGTCGCAGGGTTCTGTACAGGACTAGCCATGTTATTTATTATCACGATAACGATGGCTGGATTATCAATGGTTGTTCTTGGTGCACTTGAAAGAAACCCATGGGGAACATTTGCTGTAGGGATCACGATTCCAATTGCGATGGGGGTTGGATTATATCATAAAAAGACCGGAAACTTAAAAATTGCCACGATTGTCGGCTTTGCTTTAATCATGGCAGCTATCATCCTAGGGCCAAATATTCAAGGTACATGGTTTGGCGACATGTTAACGCTTGAAAAAAGCACATTAGCACTTATTCTTCCAATCTATGCTTTTTTTGCAGCAGCATTACCTGTTTGGTTATTGCTGGCACCACGCGATTATTTAAGCACATTCATGAAAATTGGCGTATTTGCAGCCCTCATTATTGGGGTATTCATTGTAAATCCAGATGTTCAATTTCCAGCCTTTACTCAATTCTTAAATGGCGGGGGTCCTGTTGTAGCAGGTCCGGTTTGGCCGTTTATCTCCATCACCATTGCTTGTGGAGCCATTTCCGGTTTCCACGCATTCGTCGGCTCTGGTACCACACCGAAAATGATTAATCGTTGGAGCGATGTGAAAGGTGTTGCCTTTGGTGCCATGCTTGTCGAATGTTTAGTTGCGATTATGGCTTTAATTGCCGCTGTATCATTGCAACCAGGTGATTATTTTGCGATCAATTCCACACCAGAGAAATTTGCTGCTCTTGGAATGGAAACCGTTCATTTAGATGAACTTAGTAAAGAAGTGGGAATGGACCTTGAAGGAAGAACAGGTGGAGCGGTAACGCTTGCTGTCGGAATGACATACATCTTTGCTGCTGTTCCATTCTTTGAAAAATTAGCTTCCTATTTCTATCAATTTGTTATTCTATTTGAGGCTGTCTTTATTTTAACGGCGATTGATTCCGGAACGCGGGTTGCTCGTTACCTTATTCAAGATTTCTTAGGGGACTTTATTAAACCGTTAAAACGTACCGATTCATTAGGAGCTAACATTGTTGCCAGTGCGTTGGCCTGCTTCGTCTGGGGATATCTGCTTTTCTCAGGGGACATTAGTTCCGTCTGGGCACTGTTCGGTGTATCCAACCAATTGATGGCATCAATCGGTCTCATCATAGGTGCAACAGTTGTACTGAAGATTGCAGAAAAACGGTGGTACATGCTGACATGTCTCATTCCACTAGCCTATTTGTTCGTAACCGTTATGGTAGCAGGTTATTGGATGATGAAAAATGTTTACTTTAATGCAGCAAACCCTGGTTATAACGTATTAAATGGAATCCTTTCCATTATCATGCTCGTCCTTGGAGTCGTCATTATGGTTACGTCGATTACTAAATGGATCAAGCTATGGAAAATTCCACAACATATTTTAAAGAAAAATTCCGATAAGGAAGTTGCATAACAACACAGAAGCACTCATCACTTGGATGGGTGCTTCTCTGTTTTATGCTATGTACTGTGAAAGGAAAGAGCGTGTTATGAAAATTATTGGAGCTTTGCGGAAATAGATTTTAGGAAGCTAAAACCTGAAGTGGATAGTTTAAGTGTTTCTTTGCCTCTAATTGTTTTTTGTACATAGATGGCGAGATCATCGACTAAGAATTCATGAAAGTTAGTTATTGTCTTTGGTTTTCCAGGAACAGCAACCAGATCCTGTACTCCTGGAGCACAACAAGCCTTTACTTCCATTGTTTTTACGGTTAATTGATTCCCCTTCAAGGCGATCCAATCTTTTACCCCTGCATCCACTTCGATATTCATATTCCATTCCACCTCTTTTTTTCGTCCTATTATCTAGTATAATATAGAAATTTTTCCTATAATAGCAGCGACTTGAAAAAAAGCAGCCCCATTCTGGACCTTTTTTTAGAATGGCATTATGAACAAAAAGATCGTGTTCTACCCAAAAGTGCTCTAGAAGAAGAAAGTCGGCCGACTAATACTTAACCCATAATCCAATCCTGCATGGAAGCCATCTAGAGTTTATTTGACGCTTGCTTTCCTCCTAGACGAAATGAGATAAATCAATAAAATGGCAATCATTGAAATGGATGAATACCCAAATGTCATTCCATAACCGACATACTTTGCAAGGAATCCAAGTCCATGCTGTCCTTTTTTATTAATAGACTGCAGATGAATGAAAAGAACATGAGGAAGAGAGTAATAACCAGCATCGATTTGAAAGAATGATTAGCTAGATAAGCAATTGCGATCATCGGCCCAAGTGACGTTCCAATGCTGGTTGACATGGCGAAGAAAACAAGGCCTTCACCTAAACGGGAACTTGGAACTATGCTGCTAGATAGGGTATAGAGTAAATTTGTCAGCAGGCAGAATCCTATACCTTGAATCGCTCGAATAAAAATTAAAAATCCAATAGAATCATTAAAAAAGATAAGTACAATGGTTGCCATAAAATAGATAAGGGAAACAAGGAGGAGTACTTTCATATTTATTCTTTGGATAATTACACTAGCGAAGAATCGTGTGATGAGAGAGGCGATCATTAAGGTTGTCGTCAATGTCCCAGCTATAGCAGGATTATTAGCTATTGTGGATACATAGAGTGGAAATCCTGATGTAATCATATATAAAGCAGCAAACATAACTAATGATGAAATAATGATTGAAGTATATTGACCTGTCCATAATTTTACTTTTGTTTGATTCAAGCTGACTTAACTCCACTAAATTTATGAACTTTTTGGTGAATTCATGTCCTCACTATTTTATCCTTTTCTTGGAGAAACTATGTGAACCCGTTTACATTTGAATAGACAAAGTGAACAGTTGCGAAAAACAGCATAACCCACAACTAACATGAGTATGATTTTAGAAAGAGAAGGAGGCGATCTGATGAAATCAATTGGGATTTTAGGAGTCGGTCAAGCAGGCGGTAATTTAGCGGAAATTGCCTCATCGATGGGGTTTCAAACCGCACTTATTAATACAAATCAACGTGATGGCTTAGTGAACACAAGGGTGGAAAAGAAGTATTTTGTGCCGGGTTACAATGGTGCAGGTCAGGATCGTTCGATTGGATTACGAGCGGTTAACGAAAACTATCGAGAGATTGTAGACTTTGTACAGGGTTCCTTTAAAAATATTAGACTGTTATTAGTAGCCTTTTCAACCGATGGCGGTACTGGGTCAGGGATGAGCCCGTTGTTGATGGATTTGTTATTAGACCAAATGCCTGGGGTTAACATAGGGGCGATTGCAGTTGTGCCTGATCGAAATGTATTAGCCGGTAATCGCATTAATGCGGCTGAGTGTATTGAGGAGATTTCTAAGATAGATTCGCTCTCATCGGTGTTCCTGGTTGATAATGATCAAATGAGGAAGTTAAACCCACAATCCAGTAAACATCAGATCTACCTTTCGTCTAATCATCAAGTCATGGAAGCCATTATGAGTGTGCTGCAAGTAACGAAAAAGAGCTCGTTTTACGGAAATTTTGATGAAACCGATCTAATGAATATATTGGGAACAAGAGGCGTAACACTCATTTCTTCTGCCGCGATTACCGATGCAAAAACAACCTCCGATGTTTCTAGTAAAATCCAACAGTCCTGGGCAAATTCAATTTTCTGTCCAGTGGAGTCAACCGGTGTCATCCGCGCGGGTTTAATCTACGAAGGGTCAGAAAAAATGGCTAAGCTTATTAATGTACCATCAATTTTTGAACGGATTGGAGAGCCGCTGGAATTATTCGAAGGGACCTATATCTCGGAAGCGGACCCGACGGTAACAACTATTTTAGCGGGACTCGCCTTTCCTTCACGGCGTCTGCATGCCCTTGAAGAATCCTTAGAGAAGAACAAAGACCGGCTGCAGAACCTAGTCAAAAAGGAACATACCCAGAAATATGAATCAAAAATATCATGGGCATCAAACCTAAAAGCAAGACCCCAAGAAAGAAAATCCAGCACATTCTCATCTAAGCTAAATAAATACCAAAAATAAGAGGGAAATATAGTAAATGGTGTCAGGCACCACATCGTGGTGCCTGACACCATTTGCACTATTTAGCCCTTAGTAACTGCATGCGCTGGTTGAAGAGGCCTGGGTATGATAAGTATCCGAGCATGGCGCTTGTGACGGCTGCGGTTGTTAAGAGTAGAAAGAGGATGAGCAATTGAAATTGGACTGCTTGCATAGGGTCGGCTCCTGCGATGATTTGGCCGCTCATCATTCCCGGCAGTTGGACAAGGCCGATTGTTTTTTGGCTCTCGATTGTCGGAATCATACTTGCTTTTATCGAAGTAATCAGCTGTGTATGGATCGCTTGTTTAGGTGTCCCGCCAAGTGACAGGATGAGTTCGGTCTCATCTTGATGTGCGTCTACTTCTGATGTAAATCTGTTAAGGAAAAGAATCGCGAGCACCATCGAGTTACCGATGACCATGCCGCTAAGTGGGATGATGTACTGGGCTGTTGCCGGCGTGATCTTGAACCCAAGTAAAATACTTTGCGTCAGCACTTCGATCACAACTAGTGTGACAACCAATTTCCAAGTGATCCCTTTAATCGAAGCGCCTTTTTTTCTAGCATTTTGTGTGGCCGCAGCAATCATAATGGTTACCATCAGTAAAATATACACCATATGCTCAGCATCAAATACAAACTTCAGAATATAACCAACCACCAATAATTGAATGATGGAGCGTACCACTGCGATGATGGTGTCCCTTTCCAGTCCTAGGTTAAGCGTTTTGGATAAAACGATTGGAAGGATGACGAAAATAAGGGCAATGGTTAATTGGAGATAACTCATTCCAACTCCCCCTTTACAAAATGTTGCACTTTTTCATGAACAGGTGAGCGAAGTAAGTCGCTTTTCCCGGTTTCAATTACTTCCCCATTCATCATGACCCAAGTGTAATGTCCAATCGTCATTGCCTGCTCTAAATTATGCGTAATCCAGATAATGGTGGTCGCGTATTTTTGATTGATATTAACAATTAATTCTTCGATATCCTGCTGTGAGATTCGGTCCAATGAAGAGGTGATTTCGTCCAGCAATAATAGCTGGGGATGATTAACAAGTGTCCTTGCAATCGATACCTTTTGGCGTTGTCCCCCTGATAAATCCTTGATAGACCGATGCAGAAATTCTACCCCCAACCCCACATCATGCAATAAATTTTTAGCGTCTTTTTCAGCTAATTGCCTCCCCTGAAGTGCTAACGGTAAGGCTAGATTTTTCAAAACGGTGCCATTGATCATGGGCGCACTTTGAAGGGCCATTCCCACAAGTCTGCGTAATTCCACTGGTTCATAGCTGCTGATCATTTTCTCTTTGATATGAATATCTCCACTATCAGGTGATAGCAGACCATTGCATAATTTCAGCAAGGTTGTTTTTCCAGCTCCTGAAGGCCCTACTAACGTGGTGATATAGCCTTCCGGAAAAGACCCGGTAATATTTTTTAAAATCTGGTTACCATCTACGGAATAATTGACTTGGCTAAAATGTATGGCGGGTTTATAGCCTGAAATCATCAAGTACACTTCCTTAAAGAAAGAAAACAGCAACCAACATCCAATTCTGTTTTCTTCAAATTCTTTCAACCTTGAAGAGCAACTCTTTTATTACCAATTTAATTTTACTGTATGGAGAACTAATTTAAAAACTTAACAGAGTTAAACAAACTTTTATTTTTTGAGTATTTATCGGAAAGTTTACACAACTCCAACTCCAGCTTAACATTGGCTAAATGATTATTAAGTAATATTTTAATAAAAGAATAGCATCATGTTGGGAGGAAAATGAACCGTGAAAAACCAAACAGTCGATAAAGATGTAAAACCACCCCATTATAAGGAAATGAACCGGCGCGCCTTTTTGCATAAGACAACAATGGTTGTCGGAGCGGCTGTGGGGGCCACGCTTGTAAACTCATTAACAGGTTTGCCGGTCAGTGCTGTATCCAATTCATCTATAATGAATTCAATGGAAAACAAACCAGATTTAGTTTTTCCTGTTATTAGTGATGTACATATTAAGTCAAGTAATGATCAAACATTGGAAAAGTTCGTGACGACATTAGAGCAATTAAACCAAGTTGCACCCAATCAGGATGCATTTTTAGTTGTTGGCGATTTAACGGATAATGGTTATACATTAGAATATGATAAATTTTTCTCAGCTTATAATAAGAGGAAACAAACCCAAGCTGTTTCGATGTTTACCATCGGAAATCATGATTACTGGAATGGACTCTCTGTAACAGACGCCAAGAAGCGCTTCCTTGAAAAGACGGGGATGGAATCCATTTATTATCATAAAGTCATCAAGGGCTATCATTTTATCATACTTGGCCCAGAAGATGGCGTAACGGAAGGGACATACTCTGAGCATCAAATTGCATGGCTGGCCGAACAACTCAAGCAGGCGGCAGCTGAGGACGCACATAAACCTATTTTTGTTTTCCATCATCAGCCCATTAAAGGAACCGTCTATGGAAGTGAATGGGGTTTTTCGAAAAATAGAGACCTGTTCTACAATACGTTAAAACCTTATCCCCAGGTGATATCTTTTTCCGGTCACACCCATTACCCATTAGATGACCCAAAAATTATTCATCAACAGGATTTTACCTCGATTGGAACTTCAACAGGTGCCTACTTGTGGCTTGATAGGGGAAGAATTCAAGGGGAAGTTCCAGAGGGAGCAGACGTCTTGAATCAGGCACTGATTGTTGAGGTACATCATAATAAAGTCTTGTTGAAACGCAGGGATATTCATAACAATGATTGGACCGGAGAGGCATTTGAAATCAGTCTGCCTGCAAAGAAGAATAAATTTACATACACAGAGGATCGCGATAAACAGGCGCCTATTTTTACCAAAGAGGCAATGATCTCTATCGTTCAGGACCAAACGGCAGCATCTGGCCTTGCTGTGATGTTTACTCAAGCCAAAGATGACCTGCTTGTTCATGATTATAAGCTAAAAGTAATTAATGTAGAGACAGGGAAACTGGAAAAAGAAATTCTTGCCTTTTCCGAGTTTTATAAGGATCCAATCCCCAATCCTTTAACATTACCAATCAATGGTTTAAAATCAAATACTTTTTATGAAATAGAAGTAGTTGCTCTTGATGCATTTGCCAATGAAAGTCCTACCTCGTTGAAGACGTTTGGAAAAACTGCACAAGGACCTGTCATGACTCTTTCTAAAGGTACAACCAATGGTGTAGACGACAAAGTAGATATAATTGTAGAAAATGTAAGAGTTCCAAATGGGGACTGGATTGGTCTCTATGAAGGGAATGAAAATCCTGGTAATGTAGCTTCCATCTGGTGGATGTACACCAAAGTGACAGATGGAACCTTTAAAATTACCTATGATCCAAAAAACAATTCATTTCCAGCGAGATACAAAGAAGGCGGAACCTATAAATTCGTTTATTTCTATGGCAGTGGGTATGATGCTGTGGCTGAAACAACCTTTACAGTTGGAAGCAAATAATCTCAGTTCAATCCAAGTAAAGAGGAGTCCGAAACAAAGCGGTTTTCTATCCACGGATATATCATAAAATTCGCGGTTAAGGTGTAATCTTACACTTGGATATATCCATTTAGGAGATCGAATGTAGGGAAAAACAACAATCAGTACGAAAACGGCCATAAAATTAGGACAAGATAGGTGGTTTGCCTTTCCACATAAATGACATCCTCCATATTTTATAGTAAGTCCAAGTATAAAAGGAGGATTTTTCATGCAACTAGATTTTAATCAAGCAAAGCGTTTAGAGGGTAAGATGATTCAGTTTAAAAATAAACAAGGAGAATGGTCAATCGGAAAAGTGGCTAAGGTATCAAAAGAGGGACTTGAGATTGAAGAATTAAGTTCCTCTAGCCCTAATGATGGTTATGGATTTGGTTTTTGGGGACCGAGACCGTTTTTTAGAAGACCGGTATTCTTCACATTTGTCGGATTTGGTTTCGCTCCATTCTTCCTTTGGTAATAAATATGTGTTCTACAAAAAAGATCACAAAAAGCACTGAAGCGCCATCTAATCGATGGAACTTCGGTGCTTTTGTTAGTTTTTGTCCTCTTTAGACAAGAAGATGATGACTTTTTTACTTGAAACACAAGGTCGAGCAAAATACATACTTCATTATGTCAATGATTCCTGCCCCCAAGATAAGCCTATTGTTGAAAATCAGAATCTGGAGGATTTACCACTGGATTTGCAAGTGGAGCTTTCGTTGAAATGTGACCGAATGAGCATTGCTTATCGTCAAAATTTAAATAAACTCGGTGTTACACTCGGAACGGAACAAAAAGTATTGTAGAAAAAGGATGAACAGTTAGTTCGGAAAGTAAGAAACAAGTTGGAACCTAGTCGGATGAGGTGTGTTTTCACACTTTAGCCGGCTTTTTTGTTTAAAAGTGAGCGGTCTGTTGCGGCGAAAAATTTGAAAATATGGGAAAAATACTATACTGTTTTAGTATAGACAGAACACTTAATTGTTAACTTAGAAACAAGTGTTTACACAATAAAGGAGACTTGAACATGTTAGACGAAGTATTATCAACCTTTGCATCTATGCTGGATTGGCAGATGTGGGCAGAGGTGTTGAGTTCGCCAAAAGCGTGGGGATTAATTTTATCCTTAGCTGTGCTGGAATGTATTTTATCTGCCGATAATGCCCTGGTGTTATCAGCCTTTGTTAAACCATTACCAAAAGAGCAGCAAAAGAAAGCATTAATTTATGGCCTTTGGGGCGCGTATGTATTCCGGTTCATTTTCATTGGACTCGGTACCTTTTTAATAAAATTATGGTTTATTAAGTTAATTGGTGCCTTGTATTTATTATATCTGTCAGTCAAGTTCTTTATCGACAAGTTTAAAAGCAAGGACGATGGCGAAGAGGAAGAAATTCGCAAGCCAAAGGGCTGGTTAACAACTACCTTTGGTGTATTCTGGGCCACGGTTATTAGTGTCGAGCTAATGGATTTAGCCTTTTCTGTTGATAGTATTCTTACCGCACTTGCTGTCTCCGATGAAGTCTGGGTAGTCTTACTTGGCGGGATGATTGGAATTCTATTAATGCGGGGAGTTGCCACCTTCTTTATTAGCTTAATGAACAGAGTTCCCGAGCTTGAAACAACAGCATATGTATTAATTACATTTATTGCGTTTAAAATGGGGCTGACTCTTGTTGGAATTGAAATTCCAAATGAAATATTTATAATCGTGATGATCCTTGCGTTTATCGCAACGTTTATCATCCACGGGATTCGAAAATCGCGGGGAGAAAAGTATTCGCACTAACGAAATTAAAGCAGATGGCAACGAGGGTTATTATAGCCCCTGACTCATCTGCTTTTTTTATTGTTACCTTAATAAAAATCATTCAGTTTGTTAGATAAATCAAATAATTGACAACGTATACATGTTGATTTTTTAATAGTTCGATGGTATGATGCTCTTAAGAAATTTAATATCGATCACATGTTACTAATAACTATTAGGCATGGTGGTAAATAAATGGCCTCCACAGGCTCTTTTATTGTACCCCCATGCCTTTTTTATTTGTAATCTACCCTGAGTACCTGTACTAGGCGGGAGTAAAAGGCAGTAAGATAATACTAGGCAGTTTTTTTCTAACCATGAAAGTTCTATAAATCCACTAGTAAATGTACAAAGTATCCTGCTTGAGGAGATTTCAGGTTTTTAAGGAGGTGATGATAAAGCAAGACCTGGCAAAACAGCAACTATCTTATTTGTTTAAAGTAATTATTCCTTATCGTTGTTTTTGAAGATTAGTTGTTTTGTTGGTAGAAAAAAATATAAATAGGGGGTTTAGACTTATGAAGAAATATCTACAAAAACTCGGAAGTTCATTAATGTTACCGGTAGCCGTATTGCCGGCTGCAGCTATTTTGATGGGTATTGGTTATTGGATTGACCCTGCTGGTTGGGGTGCTGACAGTCCGTTAGCCGCTTTCTTAATTAAAGCTGGTAGTTCAATCATTGACAATATTCCCATCCTGTTTGCGGTTGGTGTAGCATTAGGGATGTCAAAGGAGAAGGATGGTTCAGCTGCTTTAAGCGGTCTGGTTGCCTTTTTAGTTGTTACCACATTGCTTTCAACAGGTACTGTAGCATTGTTGGAGGGAATTGATGTCACCAAAGTTGACCCATCCTTTGAAAAAATCAAGAATGCGTTCGTCGGGATCATTTCTGGTATCGTTGCATCAATGATGTACAATCGTTTCAGTCATGTCAAATTACCAGATGCTCTGGCTTTCTTTAGTGGGAAACGATTAGTACCAATTATGACGGCTGTTTCCATGCTGGTGGTTTCTGGAGTATTATTCTTTATTTGGCCAGTTATCTATACTGGGTTAGTTACGTTTGGTAAAACCATTAGTGATTTAGGTGCATTTGGTGCAGGACTATACGGATTCTTTAACCGATTGTTAATTCCAACAGGGTTGCATCACGCGTTAAACTCCGTGTTCTGGTTTGATGTAGCCGGAATTAATGATATTGGTAATTTCTGGGCCAGCAAAGGGGAAAAGGGTGTAACGGGCATGTATCAAGCTGGTTTCTTCCCGATCATGATGTTTGGATTACCAGCAGCAGCGTTAGCCATGGTTCATACAGCTAAAACGAAGAGGAAAAAGCAAGTCGCTTCGTTAATGTTGGCAGCCGGCTTTGCAGCCTTCTTTACAGGTGTTACAGAACCAATTGAATTTGCCTTTATGTTCTTAGCGCCAATGCTTTACCTCGTGCATGCGATTTTAACTGGTCTTTCATTAGCGATTGCAGCAGCGTTCCATTGGACGGCTGGATTTGGTTTTAGTGCCGGACTTGTGGACTTTTTATTAAGCTTAAGAATCCCAATCGCCAATCAGCCTTATATGTTATTGGTGCAAGGTTTAGTATTTGCTGTTATCTATTACTTCCTATTCCGCTTCATTATTGTGAAGTTCAACTTAATGACTCCTGGCCGTGAAGAAGATGAGGAAGAGGAAGTAGAAGGAGCTGCGGGAGACAATAAATTTGCTTCAATGGCTGCAACTATTTATGAAGGATTAGGCGGAGACGCGAACGTCGTTGCGGTTGATAACTGTGTTACACGGTTAAGATTAGAAGTCAAAGACATGAATGCTGTCGATCAAAAGAAAATCAAATCTACCGGTGTACCTGGAATTAATGTGGTTGGACCGAAGAACATTCAGGTTATTATTGGAACCAATGTCCAATTTGTAGCGGATGAGGTCCATAAAATCCGTAAAGAAAATAAATAAGGATCAATAGAAAAACGCTTAGACACATGGGTCTAAGCGTTTTTTTAATGCGTGTCTTGGCTTTTGCCTGTACTGGCTCACCCATTGTCTAGGTTTTTTTAAGTCCGCGCAATCTTTCAATATGTATGGTGATATAGCCCAGTTCTTGAGCTGGAAGCTGAATTCCAGCGCTTCTCGAGAGGAGTTTAGCGACATGCTCCGCACACTGATAGGAAAAGGAGAATTTATTTTTTATCATCGTTAGCATCTCGGTATCCATTATTGAACTTTGGGGATGATTGATTCGAGAGACTGCGAAGCGAAGATGCGTCATTAAACGTTGATAGGATAAATCATCTTCCTCAATCTCTATGTTCATGAATTCTTTAATCGCCTGAATCATTTCACCGATAATCGCTGTCTGTCTTAGCGTTTGCTTCAGGTCACCGCCTTGCAGCTTAGCAGTATGGATATGAAGGGCTAAATAGGCCGCTTCGTCAACCGGCATTTTTATGTTCGTCTTTTTTTCAATGTGCCGAACCGCCCACATTCCGATTTCAAATTCCTTTTTATAAAGAACCTTGATTTCTTGTAAGAGCTTATTTTTAAGATGAATGCCTTCCCTGACCCGTTCAATAGCAAAGGATAAGTGGTCCGTTAAGGCAATATGAATATGGTCGTTTAATTTTGAACCAAGAGATTCTTCTGCATACGTGATGATTTCCTCAGCGAGGGCGAAGTGTTCCTCAGGAATTTGGAGCAGCAGCTGTTGGAACTTCTCGTTTTCTTTTAAAATAAATAGCTTTTCAATTTTTGCCGGATTAATAATATCATTCTTTCTTTTTTGAAAGGCGATTCCCGCACCAATGGCAATTTTTTCTTCGTTATCATCTGAAACAACAACAGCATTGTTATTCAATATTTTTTTTATTTTCAACTTGGAGTCAGCTCCTTGTTTTATATGTCAACGAGCCCGTGCCTAATATAGGTATGTCTTAATAAAATAGCTTTCGACATAATTTTCTGTTTTCCCTTCTTATTACGCTAATTATTTGTAATTAAGAGAGGGAGGGCTCCATTTTTTAAAAATAAATGTCATAATATGAATAGTAAATGATGAGAAAAAGTATATAGGAGTTACCCATGAAAGAATACCAGTATGATAAGTTACTTAACATAAAAACTCGTGAACTGCAGCAAGGATTTAACAAATCCGTGCATTATCATCGATATGAGCCCACACCATATGCAGCACTGGAGGAGCTATTCCGTCACTATGAAGTAAAAAGCAGTGACCACATTGTTGATTATGGCTGTGGGAAAGGGCGGCTAAATTTTTACATTCATTATTTTTTTAATGCCTCTGTTTCAGGAATTGAGATGAATAAGGTCCTCTTTCACGAAGCAATACAAAATCGAAAGAGTTATGTTAAAAAAAATAATAAAGAGAAGCTCCAGTTTCTTTGCTGTCTTGCTGAGGAGTATGAGGTTACGGACTTGGATGACCGCTTTTACTTTTTCAACCCGTTTTCAGTTCAAGTTTTTCGGAAAGTTATTCATAATATCTTGTTATCCGTCGAAAAATCTCCGCGCGCGATGGAACTTGTCTTATATTACCCGTCAGCGGACTATATCTTTTTCTTGGAAAATGACACCCCCTTTGAGTTGAAAAAGGAAGTACTGGTGCCGTTTGTTTCCAAACATAATCCCAATGAGCGTTTTTTGATTTATTCCCTTCAATAGTTAACGGTGTCAGGCATCATAGATGGACAATTGTCCATCCGTGGTGCCTGACACCGTTTTTGCTTCCGTTTTAATATCTAGATTCATGTGGATTTATTCGGGAAAAGGGTACAAACCTAGAGCCTGTCTTAGTTGGGCTACATATAAATAAAGTACAACCATACAAAGAGATAAATGGAAGGGAGGGACATGAGCGGACAAACTTCGGTGAGGAGGTAGGGTCGTCTCATGGTATATCATGAATTACTAGCTAGATTGAAAGGAGAACAACATGTTTTTACAACCAATGGTTTGGATGACCATACTATCTTTTGTGGCTACACTTATCTTTATTCTTTGGAGGCCAAGAGGAGTTAACGAAGCAATTCCAGCAACAATTGGCGCGATATTTGTTTTACTAAGCGGCAGTGTCTCATTATCTGACCTCGGGGTCATTACGGAAACCATCAGCGGGGCCGCGATTACCATTATTGCTACGATTGTCATGGCAATCGTCTTAGAAAGCTTTGGTTTTTTTAACTGGGTAGCGGAGAAGCTGGCTGCTAAAGCAAATGGGTCCGGTATTCGCTTATTCTGGTACGTTAACCTTTTGTGCTTTCTTATGACCCTGTTTTTTAATAATGATGGAAGTATCTTAATTACCACCCCCATCCTAGTGATGCTGCTAAACAACATGGGCTTGAAAAACCATCAAAAGATTCCTTATTTATTGTCAGGCGGCTTAATTGCCACAGCATCGAGTGCTCCAATCGGAGTAAGCAATATTGTCAACCTAATCGCCTTAAAAATTGTCCATATGAGCTTGTATTTGCATACGGCGATGATGTTTGTACCGGCAACGCTCGGCCTTTTGCTCTTAGTTTTTCTTCTATACCTGCGCTTTAAAAAGGTATTACCGAAAACTATTCCCACTAAGGTAACAGGGATTACCTTTTCATCCTACCACCCACTAAAACCAGGACCGAAATATACTTCTGAAAAAGACCGATCAAAATTTATGCGCAATGTGCTCCTGTTTGTCTTCGCTGTCCGGCTCAGTCTGTTTGTGGCGTCCTTTGTAGGGATACCAGTTTCCGCTATGGCCGTGTTTGGTTCACTTGTCCTTTTAGGCTGGCGATGGGCCTATTTAAAAATACCGCCATCAGATATGATCAAAAAGACACCTTGGTATATTCTCGTTTTCGCCTTTAGTATGTATGTCATTATTTACGGTCTGAATAATATCGGTCTAACGGACTGGTTAATTGGTTTCATGCGCCCGATGGTTTCTGGAAGCTTACTTCATGCAAGTGTCATGATGGGGGCACTGCTAACGGTTCTATCCAATATTTTCAACAATCACCCCGCCCTCATGGTTGGAACCCTTACGTTAACGAATATGGATCTACCCCTGCTCACCTTGAAAGTAGCCTATTTAGCCAACGTAATAGGAAGTGATATGGGATCGTTGCTGCTTCCAATGGGAACTCTGGCGACGCTGATGTGGATGCATATCATTCGGAAGGGGAAAGTCAGGTTTTCATGGTGGGAGTATGTAAAAATCACGGCTCTTGTAATACCGCCGGCTACATTATTCACGTTAGTTGTCTTATATTATTGGGTTTCTGGTCTCTTTGGTGGAGCACTTCAATAAGAGGGTAAGGAGAGTTTAATATGAATGAATTTCAAGAATTATTGGGGAAAAATATAGAGCTTGAGATTTCAGGCGGTCACTATCACAAAGGAATCCTACTTGATTTTGGACTAGACATCGTCGTGATGTATGAAGGAAGGACCCAATCTTTTCTGTACATTCCGGCGGTTCATGTTCAATGGTGGAAAGAAGTCATGCTAGAAGAGTATGAAGTATATGATCCGCCTGGTGAAAAACCACTTAAAGCGGAGTCTTCAACCATATCATTTCGTAAAATCTTAACGAACGCTAAGGGGCGATTTGTGGAAGTATATGTAACTGGAAATAAATCCATTCATGGGTATGTAACAAGTATTATGAATGATTATCTCGTTTTTAACTCACCCGTCTACAAAACAATGTTTATTTCGTTGAACCATGTAAAATGGCTGATTCCTTATCCGGATCAGAAAACACCTTATTCTCAAAGTTATCAGTCTCTGCTTGTTAAAACAAGTACAGTTCCGTTAGCCCGATCATTTAATGAGCAATGTAAAAAAGTCCTAAATCAATTTGTGATCATAGATGGCGGGGAAAGTAATGGAAAAATCGGCTTACTGCAAAATGTTCAAAATAACCAACTGGAACTGATAACAGCAGAAGGGGATACGGTCTATCAAAATCTAGAACATGTTAAAACCATCCATCTGCCCTAACGAAATCGATCTTGATAATGGAGTGGAAAAATTAGCAAAGGTGAGTTATTTGATGAGTAAAAGGGCAAAAAAAATAATCCACACTTGTTTGGCACACAAAGGATGGATTAGTCGTTTACTTTTCCACATTTCATTTCTCTCAGACCGTGATATTCAGGTATCATGGTCTTTTTTGATATCATGTATATAAATAAAATATGATTAAATGGATAACTATGTTCATAACGTTTTAAAAAATACTAAGATTATAATGGGTGTCAGGCACCAATTAGGAGTTTACTATGAGACCAATAGAGTTAAATGGAAAAGGGCGGATTGAGGAGCTTGATTATTTAAGAGGGTTTGCGTTGGCGGGGATTATTTTGGTTAATATTGTTTCTTTGTTGTCTGTTTCCCTGCCGGCTGCTGGCTCATTGGATGCTTCATACTGGCGGTTTTTGTATTTATTTGTAGAAGGGCGTTTTTATACGATTTTTACTTTTTTGTTTGGAGTGGGATTTTATCTTTTTATTTCACGTGCCAATGCAAGGGGGAAGAAAGGGTCTGTCCTATTTTTGCGGCGTATCCTTGCCCTATTTTTAGTTGGATTGGTACACGTCCAGTTTCATCCTGGCGAGGCGTTAACCGTTTATGCCATTTCCGGCCTGATTCTCCTGCCCTTTTACAAAGCTAATAAGGCAATCAACCTTGTATTCGGTGCAGTCATGTTAGTCGTTTTAAGTTTGTTTGCCGCTAAGATTTTTATGGTGATTCCCCTAATGTTATTAGGGATCGCCGCTGGACAGTATCGCTTGTTTGAAGGAATGTCACACAAGATAAAAAAAGTGGCCCTTTTTACGGTCGTGATGTTTGTCTTAAGTATGATCGGTCTCGTTTATCAATATCACTATGCCCGGTTAGGACTTGGACATGCTGCAAGTGCGGGTTACCCAGATACTCAGCGGTTTATCAGGATCGGGATTACGATTGGACCGATTGTCTCCGCCTTTTATGTGGGATGTATCATTTTGCTATTGCAAATTCCGTTTTTCCGACATTTAGGATCTCCGCTAAAAAGCTATGGAAGGATGGCATTCACGAATTACCTATTCCAAACAGTCTTAATCCTGCTTGCCGGCAGAGTCCTGCTTTTATTTAATCACATCACCTATATCCAATCTCTATTTGTCTGTTTAACCATTTATGTCATCCAAATGGTTTTCAGCACCATCTGGATGCGTTTTTTCAACTTTGGCCCTTTGGAATGGGTGTGGAGAATACTAACCTACTTGGAAATACCACCGATGCGTAAAAGAAACGACGTATAGCTTAATTTTTTGTCCATCTTTTGAACAAAATAAAAATAGCGAAATGTTTATTGATAGAAATTCTCAATTACACATTGACACTATATTCACAGGTGTTATAATCAGAATTGTAAGTATAAATGATAATGATTTTCAATATCACATATAAAAATATAAAAATAAGCATAGTTGGGGACTGCAATGAAGAAACGATTTTTATTATTGGCATTAATTATCTTATCTGGGGTTTCATTGTTTGTGGGGGTTAGCAGCCTTACACCAGCGGACCTCTTGGATTTTAAGTCCGAAGAAACACAAATATTTCTGATCAGCAGGGTACCGCGGCTAGTGGCTATTTTACTCGCTGGGGCAGGGATGAGTATTGCTGGTTTAATTATGCAGCAGCTCAGCCGCAATAAGTTTGTCTCACCAACAACGGCAGGGACATTAGATGCCACTCGTCTAGGGATACTAGTCTCTATGTTGTTGTTCGCAAATGCAACTATGTTAGAAAAAATGGCCGTGGCCTTTGTCTTCGCCCTTGCCGGCACCTTTTTATTCATGCAAATACTGGACCGAATTAAGTTCAAAGATGCCATTTTTATTCCGCTTGTGGGCTTAATGTTCGGAAATATTCTCTCCTCTGTTACCACGTTTTTTGCGTATCGGGCAGATGTTATTCAAAATATGTCCGCATGGCTGCAAGGTGATTTTTCGATGATTATGAAAGGGCGTTATGAACTCCTATACATAAGTATTCCGATTTTGGTAATTGCCTATTTGTATGCTAACCGTTTTACGGTAGCCGGGATGGGGGAAGATTTTTCGAAAAATTTAGGCCTCGCTTATCGCAGGGTTGTGAATATTGGACTCATCCTTGTCGCGTTAATAACTGCAACCGTGGTCCTGACTGTCGGTATGATCCCATTCCTAGGTCTAATTATACCTAATATCATCTCCATTTTTAAGGGCGACCACTTGCAAAAGACGCTGCCACATACGGCCCTTTTAGGAGCTAACTTTTTGCTTGTTTGCGATATTTTAGGCCGAGTGATTATATACCCATACGAGATTTCAATTAGTCTCATGGTTGGTGTGATCGGCAGTGGTGTTTTCCTATACCTGCTTTTTGGGAGGAAGGCCTATGCGTAATTCAATAAAAATGACCATCCTTGTGTTGATCGCAGCAGCCTGTTGTGCTGTTTATTTATTACATGACTTAAATGGCAGTTTTGATTATGCATTGCCAAGAAGGGCGATAAAAGTAATTGCCATGGTTATTACAGGGGTTACGATTGCCTATGCAACGGTGGTCTTTCAAACCATCACCCATAACCGAATTTTAACACCGAGCGTCATGGGGCTCGATGCCCTCTATTTACTTTTACAAACCGTCATCATTTTCTTTTTAGGATCCGGCCACATCATTGTCGTCAATAAACAGGTGAATTTTCTCCTTTCCGTAGTGGTGATGATTATCTTTGCCCTGTTCCTTTATCGGTTTTTATTTAAAAAAGGCGGCCAGTCCATTTACTTTTTACTGCTGGTCGGGATTATCATCGGTACTTTTTTCTCAAGCATCTCGACGTTTTTTCAGGTGTTAATTGATCCGAATGAGTTTCAAATTGTTCAAGACCGGATGTTTGCAAGTTTTAATAATGTTAATTCCGATTTGGTCTGGATGGCCCTGGTCATCGTGGGCCTTGTGTTGATTTATGCATGGCGCTTTGTGAAATATCTTGATGTACTCTCACTGGGACGGGAAACGGCCATTAATCTGGGTGTACCGTACGATTCCATTGTGAAACAGATGCTCGTAATCGTGGCGATTTTCATTTCGATTTCCACTGCGTTAGTTGGCCCGATTACCTTTTTTGGCTTAATTGTCGCCAACCTAGCTTATCAGTTTTTTAAAACCTACAAACATAAGGTATTGATTAGTGGTGCCATGGCGATGAGTGTCATCGCCCTTGTCGGCGGACAATGGATAGTTGAACGGGTCTTTACTTTTTCAACCACGCTTAGTGTGATTATTAACTTTATCGGTGGCGTTTATTTCATATATTTATTACTGAAGGAGAGGAAAACAGCATGATCCAAGTGAGGTCGTTATCCAAGTTTTACGGGAAGAAGGCGGTTGTTGAAGATGTATCAGTCAATATTCAACCGGGAAAAATCACTTCCTTTATTGGGCCAAACGGTGCGGGGAAATCGACGCTATTGTCGATGGTCAGCCGTTTGCTTGATGCCGATACAGGTGATGTGCTGGTTGATCAGTCTGATGTTCGCAAGATGAAATCCAATGATTTTTCTAAGCGTGTGTCGATTTTAAAACAGTCGAATTACATGAATGTCCGTCTCACTATCCGCGAACTTGTATCGTTTGGCCGGTTTCCATACTCCAAGGGGCGCTTAACCGAGGCGGATGAGCAGATGGTGGACCAATCCCTAGAGTACATGCATTTAACGGAAATGCAGGACAGCTTTTTAGATGAGTTATCGGGCGGTCAACGGCAGCGCGCCTTTATTGCGATGGTCATTGCCCAGGATACCGATTATATTTTGCTGGATGAACCGTTGAATAATTTGGATATGAAGCACTCCGTTCAAATCATGAAAATTTTGCGTCGCTTAGTGGATGATCTCGGTAAAACGGTTGTGATCGTCCTCCATGATATTAACTTTGCCTCTGTCTATTCAGATTGGATTGTTGCCATGAAGGACGGCAGAGTGGTGAAGGATGGGCCGACGGAAGAAATCATTCAATCAGAGGCGTTGAGTGAGATTTATGATATGGATATTCCAATTCAAGAAATGAATAACTGCAGAATCTGCGTTTATTTTAAATCATAAAAAAGGGAGAGATGAATAGATGAGAAAGTGGAGTATACTTGGGTTAGTTTTGTCGATAATGGTTGTTTTAGCTGCCTGTGGCGGAGCCGCTAAAGAAGATGGAAAGTCGAAAAATGCTTCTTCTAGTAAGACAGAAACAGCAGAGAAAATGACGATTAAACATAAATATGGTGAAGCAGTCGTGGCGAAAAATCCACAAAAAGTAGTCGTTTTTGATTTTGGTATCTTGGATACCCTAGATGAGTTGGGTATTGAAGTGACAGGTGTTCCTCAAGCTACCATTCCTACTTATTTGAAAAAATACGCCGATAAGAAGTATACCAATGTTGGCAGCTTGAAGGAACCGGATTTTGAAGCGATTCATGCTTTAAAGCCAGATGTTATTTTTATCTCTGCCCGTCAGGCAGAATTATATGATCAATTTGCTGAAATTGCACCAACTATCTTTGTGGACTTCGATTATACCAATTATATGGATTCTTTTGAGAAAAACATGAATATCATTGGTGATCTATTTGGGAAAGAAGATCAGGTTGCCAGTGAATTAAAGGATATTAAAGCAAGTGTTACGGAATTAAATAAGAAGGCCTCTGTCCTTGATAAAAAAGCATTAATTGTCTTGGCAAATGAAGGAAAAGTAAGTGCATATGGACCAAATTCCCGGTTCGGCTTAATTCATGATGTATTCGGCTTTGATGCGGCTGATAAAAATATTGAAGTATCCACGCATGGACAAAGTATTACGTTTGAATATATCATGGAGAAAAATCCAGACGTACTGTTCGTAATCGACCGAAATGTAGCGGTCGGCGGCGAAACAGGTGCGAAAAAGACCATTGAAAATGAACTGGTTCAAAAAACAACGGCTTATAAAGATGGAAAAATCATTTATCTTGATCCTGATACTTGGTACTTAAGCGGCGGCGGCTTAAAATCGGTCAAACTAATGACTGAAGAAATCGAAAAGTCACTATAGAATGTAAGAGGATGTCTTAAAACAAAGGGTCAGACCCTTTTGAGACATCCTTTTTTTCCTTTTTTTCCATACAGCTAAAAAAACAACACTGTCCACTTGAAAATGATAACAGGGGAAAATACTTCTTTTCTTTATCGAATTATTCTGTAAAATGGAGTTTGAAAGCCTAACGTGTTTGGAGAGATTTTAATGACAAAGAGTTTCCCTATTTTTGGTAAAGAAAATGAGTCTGTAGTCTATAATCCTGATGAGTTAATCGACCTTTTTCTCAGTTGCACAGCTGATGGAATATGTATTATTGATATGGAGAATCGGTTTATTCGCATAAATCATATGTACACCAAAATTTTCGGTTATACAGAAGAAGATGTTCTGGGAAGAACGTACGAGGAATTTCCCCATTCTGACAAAGCAAACGAGATAATAAAGGCAGTTAAACAAGGGGAAATCTTCCATGACATTGTTACCCAACGTTACCATAAGAATGGCAGCCTGCTTGATATTGCTGTATCTTATTCTCCTTTTCGAAATTCAGCAGGTGAAATAATTGCCACCATTGCCATTTGTCGGGACATAACTCAATATATAAATATAGAAAGAGAATTAAAAACAACACGTGAATTGTATAAATTAATTACCGAAAATACATCAGATATGATAAAGCTTTATACGAAGGACAAAACGATCATCTATGCTTCACCCTCACATGAAAAAGGCGTTGGATATACTCCTGAGCAATTAATCGGTCAAACAGCATATGATGTAGTTTGGCCAGAGGAAATTGAACAACTTGAAAGTGCTTATCAAAAACTAGTAGAAACGAGAGAGCCCCAATTGCTTCAAGTCAAAATAAGGACCAGTAAAAACGAATTTATAGAATCTGAGACCACTCTTTCTCCTATTTACAATGAACAACATGAACTTGAATCCTATGTAACCGTTGGTAGAGATGTTACGGATCGGATAAAAAATGATGATGCCCTTCGGAATTTAGATCGCCTTTCGATTATCGGACAATTAGCTGCCGGTGTCGCTCATGAGATTCGAAATCCCTTAACATCTTTGAAAGGGTTTTCTAAGTTATTAAAAAATACAACGGACTTAGATAAACAGGAGAATTACTTATCGATTATCATGAATGAGCTGGATCGAATTGATATGATAGTCAATGAATTTATGTCGTTAGCTAAACCCCAAGCCATTCACTTTGAACGGGAAAGTCTACATGCCATTTTGGAAAGTACCGTAAATATACTTCACCCACAAGCTTTGCTGCACAATGTGCAAATTATAAACCACTATTTAACAAACGATATTGATTTGCGCTGCAGCCCTAATCAACTCAAGCAAGTCTTTGTAAACTTTCTAAAAAATGCTATCGAATCCATGCAGTATGGCGGGAGCGTGTCGATTGATGTCCAAAAGGTTGAAGGGAAAAGAGTCATCATTAGCTTTACAGATGAGGGCATTGGAATAGACTCAGAACTTATGGATTATTTAGGAACCCCATTCTATACAACCAAGGACAAAGGAATCGGCCTAGGTCTAACCGTAAGCAATAAAATCATCCAAGAACATAAAGGCACCATGAAAATCGAGAGCCAGCTCGGCAAAGGCACCATCGTAAAAGTCGAATTAGACTATCTATAAGTGAAAAGGGTGTCAGGCATCATGTGAACTTTTCACATGGTGCCTGACACCCTTATTTTGTGTAACGGTTGGCATAGCTTGAGGCAACGAAGGCGTTAGGTTTGATTTTGGGTTCGACTCCCATGGATTCCATTCTTGCCACCATTTCTTTGACAAATTCCCTCGTTTTGTTTCGTTTTCCTGCACCGATATCGATATGACCTTCCATTGTGAAGGTGGCTCCTTCATAGAGATGGGGAAGGACAATTGAAATCAACTCGTTTTTCCGTTCTTCGGTGAACAGAGAAACAATTTCTTCCGTTAACGATAATTCGAGCGAGATTCTTTCATGCAATTGCGTCATTTTCCTTGGAATAATCACCTTTCTAATACATGCCCACACACCATTCCCCTCATTTTGAATCACAATTCCTGTGATAAAAATAGTCTGGGATTTATGAACTTGAGAATCCGTCCCAACCATCAGGCGGTAGTGTCCGTTTGGGTCCATCCTCATAAAAGCAGTGATTCGTGCAAAGACCTGTTCAAATGACATTCCATTCTCCTGCAGATTTTGAAATGATTGGTGATAAACTGAATAGTTTTTCATATGAAAGCACCACATCTTTCCCTTCCGTTTAAAAGTTTAAATACAACTCTTATTCCTATCTTATGGAAAGTGGTTTATGGTCGTGCGGCGAATGAATGCATTAATCCTCTTTGAAATGTATGAAAAAAAGGAAATTAAAATGCCGCAAACGGAAGAGTGGGTTTTAGAAGAGGAGTGTTCCATATAGGAGCCAGATCTCTTTTTCTACATATAGATTCAGTTTTGAATAGCGGGGATCACTTGTCCCTAGGAAAAGGTGTTAATTAATATTTAAAAATAACTTTCAGAGGATAATTTTAAATTCCATCCTCCGACAGGAAAAAAATCATTGTTTGCCTATCAATATTTGTGCCAGTCCATCATTTAATAAAGAAACAAGATTTAATATGGATAGGATGATGAAGAGTGGCAAAAAGAAACCGTGGAAAAACAATCAACAACCTGCCCTCAAATGGCCGGGGGACATGCCCACTATGTGAAAGAACAGGAATAAAATTACTATATCCACATAAAACAGAAACAAACCAAACCATCAAAGTCTGCAAAAACTGCCGCAATAAATAACCAACTACCATCGGCAGCTACCATGTCCTTTTGGAGTGGACAATGTCTTTTTGTGGTGCCTGACACCATTATTACTACTATTAATATTGTAAACATATATAAAAGGGTGGGGCGCTGTTGTTTGACTCATCCTTTCCTTATGAAGGTTTTTATGTGATTTTGTCGAATTACTTTATTTGTAAGCGTATTGCTTAAAGTACGTCGGAGAGCAAATGGATGGATATACCATTGAAAGGGGTGGGGGGGCTTGACCAAGCGGATTGTTAAGCAGAGTGAATTTAATTTCTTAAAGCATGAACTTCGGTTTTTAGAGGACTCTGAAGTTCTGTCAGCCGGAAAAGCAAAAGAAATAGAAGAGATTTACGAGGTGCAGAAGCTTTCTTTTACAAAAACCCTTTTATACGTCGGGACCATTTTGATTGGCGCCGGGATTCTTAGCTTTATTGCCAGCAATTGGGATGAAATCGGGAGAACATTAAAATTCATTTTAATCATTGGACTGTACATCACCTGTAATTTATCAGGTCATAGACTGGAAAAAAACTTGCCGAAAACGGCAAAGAGTCTTTATTATTTGGGTGTTCTCGTGTTCGGTGCTGGAATATTTTTAGTAGAGCAAATGTTTCATCTTGGCACGAGTTTCCAAACGGCCTTTTTATGGTGGTCCCTTGGAATTTTGCCATTGGCATGGGTATTAAGGGATAAATGGATTCTCATGGCTGCATCCTTGTTTGCCCTGTTCTATATGATGGACGAAAGATATCTTCAAGGCGAAGCGATTCCGTTCTGGATTCTATTTTGGATTGTTGCCGTTTATTTCTTAAATATAAAAATTCAGTTTTCACGAGTGACCGGTTTTGTCACTGGCTTGCTATCGCTTTTCTTTATTGGGACGATCATTAGTTTCTTTATTAACCGATACGAAAATTTTGATGATCCCTATGTGTATGGTCTAATCTATTTAATTATCGGCATTACCCTTGTATTTGCAAAAGGAAAAATAAGAGACATCTATGTGGTTTTGGGATACCTTGTTCATGGTGCGGCAGCCCTGCTGCTATCTTTTGAAAATGCTTGGCCGATGGATTGGATGTATATACCGTTCTCCCTCGTCTACATACTATTTATTTTGTACTTGATTAAAAAAGGGAGTCTGCTCAGTATTATTATCCTATGCGTGATGATTTTCCGCTTTTACTTAGATTTATCCTTTGAATTCCTGCCAAAGTCATTGGTATTTATTATTGGAGGGTTCCTATTGCTTGGCTTCGGGTTTTATTTTGAAACACAACGAAAAAAAGGGGTGGGAGTGCATGAATAGTCGAACGAAACAGTTGATATTGGCCTGTTTGGTGCCGGTGCTGATTCTTTTAGGCATGTGCTTTAAACCCATATACACGGTGGTAATGGGCGAGGACATTGTTCTGTCGACTATACCAGTTGACCCGTCCGATCTCTTTCGCGGCGATTACGTGACACTTCGCTATAAGGCAGAAGAAATCCCAGCAAAATTGGTAGAAAAAGATGTCATAGACAAATTGCAAGATCATTGGGGAGAGCTAACCGTGTATGTCCTATTACAGAAAAAGAATGGAATCGACACCCCTATAAAAGTCAGCTTAGAAAAGCCTGATAAGGGAATCTACCTAAAAGGCACATTAACCTATATTGATAAAAACATAAGTGGACAAGATACCGCCTTTATTGAATACAGCTTAGATAAATACTATGTCGAGGACAACACAGGCACAGAATGGGAAAAAGCATCCGCACAAGGCGGAATCCTAGCTAAACTAAAAGTAAACAAAGGCTACGCCATTCTAACCGACATTATGATGAAGTAAAGCGAGTTGGGTGTTAGTTTAGTTTTGGATCAACAGTTGGGTATCACACAAATTTGGTGGCAGGCACTACCCGTGGACAAATGCCTCATTTGTCCACCTGGGATGGACAGTGTTTTTTTGTGCCTGCCACCCCCAATGCTACAACCAAAGCTACAACCAAAGTTATACCATTCCCCAAAGTACTCCATCAAAGTGGGCGGCAAGCTAATTCTTTTTCGGTGATAGGCAGGGAGTTGAGCGTGCTAAACAGACGAATCCGTGTTTTTCAAGGATAGGCTCGCTCATGGAGCTGGCGTCCACCATTAATATTTGATAGCCTTGTTCAGCTGCATCATGCGCGCGGTTTCTGAGCAGGGAGCTATAAAAACCTCTTTTTCGGAATTCTGGTAAGGTGGAGCCGCCCCAAAGGCTTGCGAAAGGTGTGCCTTCATACAAATACATCCATGCGGCACTTACGACTCGCCCATCCACATAGGCAGCATACATCAATAATCCTGATGAGGGATCGTGCAAATCTTTTACGAGCCGCTCGCCGAGATCCTGGTGACTTTCGTCCCAAACTTCGTTCTCAAGTTTGATGATTTCCCATATGCCTTGCTCATCGATAATCCGCTTTATCTCAAACTGTTCCGGAATGTCGAGCAGGTGCTTACCCTCGGTTAAATCAAATACCATTAGTGCTTCCTGGTCCTCAATCGTAAAACCTCTCGCCCGCAATTTTTCCCTAAGATTTAATGGTTGGTCATAATCAAATACCTTCCATTCAAACGTCTGTCTTAAGTGTGAAAAATAAGCGATTTGTTCATTAATTACATCATCAGCGGTTATCTCGTTCATGTCTGAGTAGATGATAAATCCAGGTTCGTTTGTTGATGAAATTTGCCTAATAACAGTGTGAGTTCTCTCCCGTCGATAGCCTGGGTAGGTGATGTCAACCCGTAAATGCTTATTGAAAAGGGCAAGCATCTTTTCTTTGTCCAAATCTAAACACTCCTTAATGAAGGTTATTGCCTATTTTTTTGTTCGAAAAATTACTAGCTACTACTTATAATAGACTACTATGTTTGAAAAATATTAATGTTAACCAAAATTATTTTTAGGTTGACAATAAAACCCTTACCCTTTATTTTAAATATAAGATATTTAAATATGGGTGGGAGAATGATTATGAAAAAGTTACGGGCAATAGATTTAACATTGGCAAGTATGTTTGTGGCACTTATGGCAATTGGTGCGAACATTACGACGATTGCTCCATTTTTGCATGTTGGTGGAGTGCCTATTACACTGCAAACCTTTTTTGCTATTTTAGCAGGGGCTATTTTAGGCAGTCGATTAGGTTCCATTGCCATGATTGTTTATATGTTAGTTGGATTAGTGGGTGTTCCCGTTTTTGCTGACTTCTATGGGGGGCTATCTATCATCATTAGACCTACCTTCGGCTTTATCATCTCCTATATTTTCACGGCTTTTATCATTGGGAAAATTGTCGAGAAGAATAAGAGTTTGACAGCCTTTATTATAGCCTCCTTAATAGGAATGGCTGTTAACTATCTGTTCGGGACAAACTGGATGTATTTTGCATATAAACTTTGGGCAGCAGCTCCGGAAGGATTTACCTATAAAATGGCATGGCTTTGGATGGTTGCTCCATTACCAAAGGACATTATCTTAGCAATACTTGCGGGAATGATGGCCCATCGCCTAGAAAAAACCGTATTATCAAAAGGTCAATTTAAAAATATAAAACGTGTATCCTAAAAGGTACCTGGCACTTAAAAAACAGCTCAATAAAGGCATCACATAAAACTCACCAAAAAGACACTGTCCTCCTAAGATGGACAGTGTCTTTTTGTGGTGCCTGACACCACTCAGCTTCAGCCAGAAACAAATAATTTCTTATACCTATTAGATCCCTATTCTTTTTCCTCCCTTAGATTAATATCTTTTACGATAGAAGATGGTGTCATAAAGGATGGGGGGCTGATGATGAGTGATGAGCTGTTTATGAGGATAGCAGTAGATGTAGCAAATGAAAATGTCATCACCAATGGTGGTGGTCCTTTTGGGGCAATCATTGTAAAAAATGGAGTGATTATAGGGGCCGGTAGAAATGAAGTAACCACCGCACACGATCCGACAGCCCATGCTGAGGTGCAAGCCATCCGTGCTGCATGTAACTATGTAAATAGCTTTCAATTGACAGATTGTGAGCTTTATACGAGCTGTGAGCCATGCCCTATGTGTTTTGGCGCCATCTATTGGGCGAGACTTAAGGCAGTGTACTATGGATGTACCCAACAAGATGCAGCAAAAATAGGCTTTGATGATCAGTTTATCTATGACCAGCTTGCCTTACCATTAGATAAACGCACTATTCCCATGAAACAAATCATCCCATCAAATACCTACCTGCCATTTCAAGCCTGGACAAACAAAACAGATAAGAATCCATATTAAAAGGGTGTCAGGCACCATCCGTGGACATTGTCCACGAGTGGTGCCTGACACCTTTTGACAGTTAAGCAAAATGCAATTAAGGAATATGGTGTCAGGCACCTAACTAGGGCACCTATCTAAAGACATCTATTGAAAGTCACCTTTAAAATACCTTTATATAGGTGTTTGCTTATGAATTCTGTATACCTTAAGGAAATTACTGAAAGGCCTAGATAATACCAAGGGTCCCACCATACCAGGCTGTGCAGGATACCTGTCTTTCTAAGTATGATGGTAGCGATATACACGGACAGAACGGTCAAGCTATATTTCAACCATCGAGGAAAAAAATCCCACTTTGTCATAGCCACATAGAAAAGGGTGACGCTCAAATAGTACACAGCCGCAAAGGCGTTGGTATCCTTTGCTTGATTAGTAAACAAGCCGAAATCATAATACCGATTGGAAAATAACATAATCGGTAGAATCTGAAAGGAACCTGCAAAGGGACTTAAGATTAAATATAGGCACAGCGTGTGAAAAACCCCTCTTAAGGGTAGAGCTACCTTTTTGTAGAGCAGTTTGGCAATCATAAAATAAACAGGAAGGCCAAGTGACGTAAATCCTATGTTCCACCAGTGGTGTTTATAAATATGTAGTTTCAAGAATCCCCACTCAATCGCCGCAAATAGGACGATCATCCCCACAATCCAAAACCAATTTTTCCGAAAAGCAGCCAGAAAGGTTGCAGCCGCAGGCAAGGATAGGGCATTCGATGCAATCGCCCCGAAATTGCTGTCGTATACGGGATCATGCTTGATGATTTTAGGAATGTATTGATAGCTGTCTAAGAAATTATAAATAACGGCCTCAATCATATATCCGAGTCCGACCATTGCTAAAAAAGTCAGCAAACCTTGTCGAATGCCAGTTTTTAAGCATACATAAGAAAGTAGAATGATACTGATGAAACCTAAGCCGAGATAGCATAATGAATTTAAATTCACTTATACACACTCCTTCTAAAAATTAGTATTAAACTAGATTGGAAATTTATTCAAAAATTTCTAATATCCCTCTCATATCCTAATAATTTGAAAAAATACCATTAATGTAATTGCGTTTTATTTCCAATTATAATATACTACATTACATCAGTAATGCACTAGTTTAGGGAGGATGGGGAATTTTGATTCTTAACTTGGACGGATCCAAGCCGATTTATATTCAATTATCAGAATGGCTAGAAAACGAGATATTGAACGGAAATTTTGAAAGCGAGCAAAAAATTTACTCACAGTATCAGCTAGCAGAGATTTATAATATCAATCCCGCAACGGCGGCAAAGGGGCTGAACCTATTGGCAGAGGAACAGATTTTATATAAAAAACGCGGACTTGGCATGTTTGTATCGAACAACGCCAAAGAAATGATTTTAGCCAAGCGGAAAAATCAAACCTTAAAGCGGTTAGTAAAGGAAATAGTGTTGGAAGCCGAACGGTTGCAGGTAACTAAAGAGGAACTTATTGAAATGATTAAAACAGCTGATGTAGAGGAGGGAGACCTATGAGTTCCATTGAATGTCAAGAATTGACGAAGGTATATGGCGGCGTAAAAGCCTTAAACGGTTTTTCCTGCAAGATAGAAGACAATAAAATTATCGGACTGATCGGCCGGAATGGTGCAGGGAAAACAACGTTGCTCAGAATGATCGCCGGTTTGATAAAAGAGACCTCTGGGGAGCTTCGGGTTTTTTCCGAAAGGCCTTTTAATAATCTTACCGTATCAGCGAATACCATTTTTATTCATGATCAAATGGACCTCCCGACTGCCTTAAATCTTAAAGAAATTTTACAAGTGGCAGCGAGCTTTTATCCAAGCTGGGATCGGGAACTTGCTGATCGTCTTTTTGATTATTTCTCCCTTAACCCCTTGCAGCATCATAATGGACTATCGAAAGGGATGAAAAGTACATTTAATATGATTCTAGGATTGGCTGCCCACGTTCCTTTAACTCTCTTTGATGAACCGACGACTGGGATGGATGCCGCGGTCCGGAAGGATTTTTATCGTGCTTTGCTTAAGGACTATCTTGCCTTTCCAAGGACGATCATTATTTCCAGTCATCATTTAAATGAGATTGAGGATTTGCTGGAAGATATTCTCCTTATGAAAGATGGGAAAGAACTTCTTCATATGCCAATCGATGATTTAAAGGAATGGGCGGTCGGACTGCAAGGAAAGACCGCTATTATTGAAGAATGGACGCAAGGTAAAGAGGTTATTTTTACAAAAAGCATAGGGGTAGACCAGACCTATGCTGCAATAAAAAATGATGTCTCTGATACGGAATATCACCGTGCCCAACTCAACGGAATAAGCCTAACACCAGTTTCGTCAAGTGACCTTTGTGTATATTTAACTAGCAAAACGAAAGGGGGAATAGATGATGTCTTTAATAAAGATTAGTCTGTGGGAGATTGTGAAAAAACAATATGCCTATAAGCTAAAATTCTATATGCAAATATTCAATAACCTAATCTGGATGCAATTGTTAGCTATATTCTTCTCTTTAAACGGGGTCGGATCAATGGGATCCAGTAGTGAAAGTTACGAAATTAATGTCCGTTTTTATTCAGCTGATATAGTCGTAGCTTTTACCATGTTATGGGGTCTTATTGCAGCCATCACGATCACGACTAAGGCCTATCGAAATGATGACTTCGCCTTTGTCACAAATCGAGTATCCAGTAATCTTTCGAATGCCTTATTCTTGGTAACAGCAAGTATCATCGGCGGAATTACGGCTATGCTTTCTACTTTTTTGATGAAAGTAATCAACTATTTGTTTATAGGCACGACACTAATGAACGAAACAAGTGTGGTAGCTGCCCCGTTGAAATTAGGAGTGGGTATGTTAACGACAACTCTCTACATCATCCTCTTCGTTGCATTAGGTTATTTAGTGGGGATGCTCGTCCAAGTAAACAAAGTATTTATTATTTTACTCCCGGGTCTATTTTTCTTCGCTGTGATTGGCGAGGGAATTGGGAATACAAAGCTTATGACGTCTGCCTTTGACTTTATTTTTAGAGAACCATCCATCCCGTTATTTATGTTCAAGATTATCGTTATTGCGGTCGTGCTTTTTTCTAGCACAATGGCCTTGTCAAATAGAATGGAGGTCAAACAATGATCATGATTGCACCTATTCTTATCATCTTGGCCATCATTATTATTGCGTTTATCTTCATGATGAGGAAGAGAACTTTCAATCGAAGCGGAAATTATTCGTATAGCAAGCGGGTTCGGTGGATATTTGGCGGTTATCTAGCGATTTTACTGATTTGCGCAGGCATAGATGTTGTACTCCCTGAAAAAGGTGCTGCTGATATGAAATCAGTCGATGTTAAGGATTTAGAGAAAGAAAGTAGGGTACTCTATAATGCAGCAATTGCGGGGAGAATTGATAAGGTTGATCCGTCTTTTATATCAAAAAAGTGGAATTTTGATTTTCAGGACGCTAAGCTGAACCTAGCTGTGGGGAACAATGAATTCATATATATCCCAATTGTGGTCGAGAGAAAGACAATGAATGATGATAAGGTGGAAGCTGTACTGTATCGAACACGTTCAAGCGTAAATAACATGGATTTAACAAGCCTAATTCATCCACCTCAGATTAAACTAGAGGGAAGCAAATTAACCTTAATCCATCCGAAGAAAAGTATTATCAATTTAAGCCGGTTTCAACAACCATTTACCATTAACCAATTTACCGGAGAAAGTACCTTCAGTCACGAATCATCCTTTTTTGATGGCCAAACCATTCTTTATCTCAAGATTCCGAAAGATCTAGAACTCTTCAACACAACCGACCTACCCTTGAAGTATGTGAAATAGTGGTGTGTGGTGAAGTGGTGCCTGACACCAAAGAAATACATTTGTCCTCCCTGGGTGGGTAATAAATAAAAAACAAAGGATGGACTAATCTCCATCCTTTGTTTTTAGTAAAATTTTTAGTAAAAATATTGAGTATTTTTACCTTGGGTTGTAAGATGAAAGTAAAGATATTTATTTGCTTTTTGTGAAATGAAAGGGATTACATAGAATGGAGGAGGACGTTAAAAATGAACATCACAGCTCTAAATACAGCATTCAAAGAAATATTTACTGCCTCACCAGAGCAAGCTTTTTTTGCTCCTGGAAGGATTAATTTGATAGGTGAACATACCGATTATAATGGAGGACATGTGTTTCCATGTGCCATTACGTATGGAACCTATGCGGTCGCAAGAAAGCGGAAAGACAATCTAGTCCGTTTGTATTCTATGAACTTCGCGGACAAAGGAATGATTGAATTTAGCTTAGCTCAACTAGATTATGATAAAGAACACAATTGGGCCAACTATCCGAAAGGGATGATTCGTTACATAATCGAAGCTGGTTATGCTATTCCAACTGGATTTGAGTGTGTCATCCATGGGAATATCCCAAATGGTGCTGGTCTTTCTTCGTCAGCATCGATTGAATTACTAGCAGGTGTGCTAGTTGAGGGATTGTTTGGATTAGAGGTTCCACGTCTCGAGGTCATCAAGCTAGGCAAGCAAGTGGAAAATCAATTTATTGGCGTTAACAGCGGAATCATGGATCAATTTGCGATTGGGATGGGAAAGAAAGATGCAGGGATTTTGCTGGATTGCCAATCCCTTCACTATGAATACGCACCGATTCAGCTTGAGAATCACAAAATTATCATCATGAATACAAACAAGCGCCGCGAGTTAGCGGACTCCAAATATAACGAGCGCAGAGGAGAATGTGAAAGAGCATTAGAGCAGCTGCAGCAGAAACTCCACATTGAGGCGCTTGGCCAACTTTCTGAGGCTGTGTTTGATGAAAATCAGTTCTTAATTACCAATGAAACAGCTCGTAAACGGGCGAAACATGCCGTCTATGAAAATATTAGAACCTTAAAGGCCTTAGAAGAGCTAAAGACCGGGAATTTGGAAGCTTTCGGCCAATTGATGAATCAGTCACATCAATCACTAAGAGACGATTATGAAGTGACCGGAATAGAGCTTGATAGTTTGGTAGAAGCAGCATGGGGGCAGCAGGGAGTTCTAGGCGCACGTATGACAGGAGCTGGATTTGGCGGCTGTGCCATTGCGATTGTTGAAAATGAACAGGTAGACAGTTTTATTGCCAATGTCGGTGCGGCCTATCTTGATAAGATTGGCTATGAAGCTGATTTTTATGTGGCCAGCATTGGTGACGGCGCAAAAGAAATTGAAGTAGAGGCGGCGGTGTAATGATTTTTCAACTAATACAGCAATTAATCAATCAAGCCCTTGCGACTCAGTTAATCGAGCAGGAAGATGTCGTGTATGCACGTAATCAAGTGCTAGCAATGCTTAATTTGGAAGAATTTAAGGATGAAGAAATAACAGGCTCAAATCAGGAAATACCTGATTTGCTAGAACAGATGGTGGATTATGCAGTTGAACAAGGAATTATTGAAGATCTATTTGATGAAAAGGATATTTTTTCAAGTAAAATCATGAATTGCTTTATCGCACGTCCTTCGAGTGTGAATCGGCTTTTTTATGAAAACTATCAACAAAATCCTGAAATGGCCACCCAGTATTTTTATCAGTTAAGTCAACATAGTAACTACATCCAGATGAAACGAATCCGCCAAAATATTGAGTACAAGGCTCCGACCGCATATGGCGAATTAGACATTACGATTAATTTATCGAAACCGGAAAAGGATCCAAAGAGTATCGAGCTGGAGCGGCTGGTGAAAAAAACAGATTATCCGAGCTGTTTACTGTGCGTGGAGAATGAAGGGTATGCGGGAAGAATCGGCCACCCCGCCCGCTCGAACCATCGAATGATTCGCTTAAATTTGATAGGCGAAAAGTGGTATTTGCAATATTCTCCTTATGTTTACTATAACGAGCATTGTATTGTGTTATCAGAAACACATACCGATATGAAAATCAGTCCGTTGACATTCAAGCGGTTATTAAGCTTTGTCGAGCAATTTCCGCATTATTTTCTTGGTTCGAATGCCGATATCCCGATTGTGGGCGGCTCGATCTTATCACATGAGCATTATCAAGGCGGTAATTATCAATTTGCGATGGCCCAGGCAGAGGAGGAATGGTCATTTAACATCGCTGGTTTTTCGGAGGTGGAAGGTTCCATTGTCAAATGGCCAATGTCTGTCATTCGTCTTCGTTCGGAACGAATGAATGCGCTTGTGGAAGCAGGGGCTCATATTTTAGCAAAATGGAAAAATTACAGTGATGAGGCACTCGAAATTCGTGCCTGGACAGGAGAAACTCCGCATAACACCATTACGCCGATTGCCCGCAAAAAGGGTGACCTTTTCGAACTGGACTTGGTTCTGCGTAATAACCGGACGAGCGAGGAGCATCCACTTGGTATTTTCCATCCTCATGCCGATGTCCATCATATTAAAAAGGAAAACATCGGACTGATTGAGGTTATGGGATTGGCAGTATTACCAGCTCGCTTGAAAGCGGAGCTTAGTGAGGTGGAGAATTTCATCCTTGGCAAAACCGATCAGGTTGCCGACTATCATCTAGATTGGGCAAAAGAGTTGAAAGCAGGTTATGGAACGATTGCCACCGATTCTAATGTAGAAACCATCGTGAGGGAAGAAGTGGGGAAAAAGTTTTTAAGGGTATTAGAGGATGCTGGAGTATTTAAGCGGAATGAAGAGGGATCAATGGGATTCCGTCAATTTATCAGTACATTATAAGATGACCCTAAATCATAAAGGAAGTGGAGAACCATGAATATAGATGATAGGTTATTCGGCCATTATAAAGGTGTAGATGTAACCGAGTATACCCTCACTAATGATTCCGGCATGAGCGTGTCCTGTCTAAATTACGGCTGTGTCATTCGTAAAATATTTGTCCCTGACCACTCTGGTAATCTGGAAAATGTGGTTTTGGGTTTTGAGAACTTTGAGGATTATCTGAAATGGTCACCGTACTTCGGGGCAGTTGTCGGCCGCGTGGCAGGTCGAATAAAAGGTGCCCAATTTGAACTTGATGGTAAAGAGTATTTGCTTGCAGCTAATGAGGCCCCGCACCACCTTCATGGCGGGGTGAGGGGCTTTAGCTCTGTAATTTGGCAGGTGGAAACAGTTGAGGAAGAACAGGCTGTTGGGGTGAAGTTCTTTTATCAAAGTCCTCATGGGGAAGAAGGCTATCCAGGTAATTTAGATACCACTGTTACCTACCTATTAACGAACGACAATGAGCTTTGGATGACCTTTGAGGGCAGGACAGATCAAAAAACGTTAGTCAACTTAACAAATCACTCTTATTTTAATTTAAGCGGGAATGTGAAACGAGATTGTGCTGAACACAAGCTTGTATTGGATAGTGATCGCTTTTTAGAGCTGGCTCCCGACCTCATTCCTACGGGCAAAATGATCGAAACAGGGAAAACACCATTTGATTTTAAGCAAGGGAGATCCTTAAAGGAAGGGATGAATTCATCACATCCCCAAAATGTTTTAGCTGGACACGGTTACGACCATCCGCTTGTTTTTTCGAAAAAGGGCGAAAATCGGATGGTGCTAAGTGAGGAAGAAAGCGGCCGGATCCTGGAAGTAACAACGAATCAGCCTTGTGTGGTTCTTTATACATCGAATCAATTGGAAGGGCCGTTTTCGATTTCAGGAGTTCAAGCGAGAAATTATTTGGGCGTTTGTCTTGAAACGCAGGGACTACCTGATGCCATTCACCGTCCGGAATTTCCGTCTATCATTTTAGCACCGGGAGAATTATACTATTCACAAACGAAGTATCGTTTTCTGTTGGATAAAAAAGTAGGGGATTGAGATATGGCTACAATTAAAGATATTGCTGAAAAAGCTGGAGTATCGATTGCTACAGTATCCCGGGTGCTTAATTATGATGCATCGCTTTCTGTCAGTGATGAAACGAAAAAGAAAATATTTGAGGCCGCAGAAGAGCTGTCTTATAAAAAGAAATCTGTCCGAAAGCAGGAGACAGGAAAGATTGCCGTCCTCCAATGGTATACCGAAAAAGAAGAACTTGAGGACTTATACTACATGTCGATTCGGCTAGGAGTCGAAAATCGCTGCCGCCATCATGGCCTTCAGATGGTCAAGTACTTTCAAGATAACTATGAGGACTTGAAGCAGGATGATTTACAAGGGCTGATTGCAATCGGAAAGTTTAGCGGTCAGCAAGTGAATGAGCTGCGCTCGCTGACAAAAAATATTGTTTTTGTTGACACTTCTCCAGATGAAGAACGGTTTGATTCGATTGTCATTGACTTTGAGAAGGCAACGAAAAAGGTACTGGATCATTTTGTTGAAAGAGGTCATCAGAAAATAGGTTATATTGGCGGAAGAGAGGTTTTTAAAGATCGGACTTCCGCGATTGAAGACCCAAGAGAGCGTGCATTTAAACGTTATTTAACTGAACAGGGTTTATTTGATGAAAGGTTTATGTATAACGGCAGCTTTTCGGCGGATGATGGTCATGCCTTGATGAAACAAGCAATTCAAGAGCATGGCGGTCATTTACCGACGGCGTTTTTTGCAGGAAATGATTCCATTGCAGTTGGCGCATTGCGGGCCTTGCTTGAGGAAGGCATTTCTGTACCCGAGCGGGTGAACATCATCGGAGTAAATGATATTAGTATTTCAAAATATGTATTCCCAACCTTAAGTACGGTTAAAGTGTACACAGAATTGATGGGAGAAACAGCGGTCGATATCTTATTGGAGAGAATAGACGGTCGAAAAACCGCTAAAAAGATATTCATCGCCACCAAACTCATCATTCGGAATAGCAGTTTTTAAAATTTAAAAGGATGTCTCACAACAAAGGGTCAGACCCTTTGTTGTAAGACATCCTCTTTTTGTCCACCCCAGGCGGACAAATTGGGCAAAGTGTCCTTTTGTGGTGCCTGACACCCAAAGGACCCCCATTGTCGAATTTTGTGATGTTACGTATAATGTGTTTATATGTTTTGGCAGCGATTACATGCTAGGCTGGTAAAGGGATTGGAGATGTTTTATGAGTAAGTTTTCTTCCACTATGGCGTATACAATAGGAATCATATTTTTTCTTGTGAGTTGCTCATTTTCGATATTTTATGGATATAAAGTAGTCATTCATGATATGCCCAAAGACGAAAAGACAGTAGAAAAGGCTAACTACCATCTAGTGCTTGTACCTGAGGAGCTTGAAAACGAATATTGGCATCTAGTAGAGAAGGGGGCAAAGGCAGCGGCCCAAGATTATGGTGTTATGCTCGAATACGTTGGACCAAAGCAGGCAAATATTGATGATCACTTAAAAACCATTGAAATGTCAGCTGCCTCTAAGGTGGATGGAATTTTGACACAAGGATTGAGTGACGAGCAATTTACGCCACTCATTAACCGCGTCATCTCAAAAGGTATTCCTGTTATCACTGTTGATACAGACGCTGCTAATAGCAATCGGATGGCCTATATCGGAACAGATAATTATTATTCAGGATTTTTGGCAGGAAAGGCACTCATTGCCGATACAAATGGCAAGACAAATGTTGCGATTATTACTGGGAGTTTCTATGCCAACCATCAACAACAGCGGGTACAAGGTTTTATGGATGCAGTAAAAGCAGAAAAAGGTATTCATATTATTGATGTAGTAGAATCTGAAATTAGTAGAGTTCGGGCAGCGGAAAAAGCCTATCAGATAGTAAAAAAGCATCCAGAGGTTAATGCTTTTTATGGGACTAGTGCGTTAGATGGAATAGGGATCGCCCAAGTGGTGGATAAGTATGCTAAACCCGGACAGATCTATATTATTGGGTTTGATACACTACCTGAAACCCTTAAGTATATTCGAAAAGGAACGATTAAAGCGACCGTCGTCCAAGAGCCATATGAAATGGGCTACAAAGCGGTGAAAATGATGATTGACCTCATCAAAGGGAAAGCGGTGCCTCCCATTGTCCATACGGATACGCGCATCATGAGAGTAGGAGATTTACCTGTGAGTCATCTCGGAAGGTTGGAGGGGGACCAGTGATGTTATTTCGAATCAGGTCAAAACTGCTTTTGTATTTCATTGTCCTTGTGGTTTTATTAACTTCAGTCGGATTGATTTTTTATAACAGCAGTGAAAAATTGGTGGTTGAATATGATGCTAGCTTTGAACAATTTCTGTTACTAAACGATATCTCGCAACGGAGCAATTTAATTGCGGAACATCTTCGCGGCTATCTCGCGAATAAGGAAACGGCCTATCTAAAGGATTATAAAAAAGAAAAGCTTACGTTGATTCAAGACCAAAAGCGGCTTACGAAAGAAATGAATAACGGTGACATTACGCTTATTAATTATAAAAATATGATTGACAGTTTTCTAGACGAATGTGATGCGACCGTCGGTTCCTTCCAAAAGGACGACATAAACAGCTATTCCAATCATTTTAATGAAGTCTTGAAAATCGGTTCATTTCTTCAAGAGAGTACACTAGCACTTTTAAATAATAAATTGACCGACAATCAAAAATTCTATAATCAAATGGAAAAACAAAACCATTATTATAAGCTCATGTCGATTTCGCTATTTACCGCGGCCTTCTTTCTAAGTACTCTATTGGCTTTATGGATTTCGGGCGGGATTACCAAACCTATCCGTTTGTTATCAGAAGCAGCGAAGGATATTTCAAAAGGAAATTTGGCTGGAGATGATATAAAAGTTACGACGAAAGATGAATTAAAGCCATTAACAGAAACCTTTAATCAAATGCGCACAAATTTACGGCAGCTTGTGACGGAAATCAAGCAAAAGTCGGAAATAGATAAGCTATTAAAAGAATTAGAGTTAAGGAGCCTGCAAAATCAAATTAATCCTCATTTTCTCTTCAATACCTTAAATACGGTTTCAAAGATGGCTTATTTAGAAGAAGCGGCAGAGACTACAAGACTAATAGAAGCGGTTGCCGCCATTCTCCGCTACAATCTCAGTGATTTCGATAAGGCTTCGACGCTAAGAGAAGAAGTAAGAATTGTTCAAGAATATTTTTATATTCAACAAACACGTTTCGGGGAACGGATTACCTTCGTCACAGATATTGAGGATGATTGTTTAGATTTTGAGATTCCTAGTTTAATTTTACAGCCCTTAATCGAAAACGCCTTCATGCATGGGGTAGAATCCTACGAAGCAAATGGAATTATCAGCCTTCATATATACAGACTTGATGACCGAATCTATGTAGACGTCATGGATAATGGAGCTGGTATGGATGTGCATACCAAAAAAAGATTACTACGGTATGTGGATGCTTCTGAATCAGAAGAAGGGTACGATTCTGAAAAATCAAAAGGACAGTCGACAGGCATTGGTGTGAAGAATGTAATTAGAAGACTGCAGCTCTTTTATCAGCAAAAAGACATTGTGGAAATCGAATCTGAATGGAACAAGGGTACCACTTTCAGACTGACCATTCCGATTGCTCCAATAGGGGGAAGCTAATTTGTTGAAAATTCTTGTTGTTGACGATGAGGTTCTAGAGCGGAAAGCATTAACGAAAATCATAAACAGCTCTTTTGAAGATGTACAGGTAATCGGTGAAGCCCCGAATGGCAGATTAGCAATTGAAATGGCTAAAGAACATCGGCCTGATATTATTTTTATGGATATTAAAATGCCTGGAATTGATGGGGTACAAGCTGTAAAAGAAATAAAAAAGATTGAGCCTGGCATTCGGTTTATCATGGTTTCTGCGTTTAATACCTTCGAATACGCGAAAGAAGTGATGCAGCAGGGGGTAAAAGAATACATCTTGAAGCCGAGCAGAAAACAGGATATTCTTGGCGGACTGCAGCGGGTCTCAGCTGAAATAAGAGAAGAACGCAAACAACGGGAAGAGCACCAAAGCTTGAAGGAAAGCTTTAGTCGAGCCATCTCGATTGCCCAAAAGGAATGGGTAACGTCTTTGTTGTTGAACCAGGTGAAAGATATTACCTTTGATGAGTGGGGACAACTATTAGGAGTTGAAATTACTTCTGGCTATATCATGCTATTTTCGTTTCAACCACAAGCGGAAACGGTACGATCCACCAGTGAACAACTAACATGGTATACATGGCTTAAAGATACCTTGAATGCAGTGGTGAAAAAGAAGGAGATTGTGTTAGGGCCGCTGACCGACAACCATATTCCCGTCTTATTTCTATGCCAAAAAACGACGGAAAAGGTTCATTTTAAAACAAGTGCCCAGACCACGATCGAGCAATTAATGAAACTTTTTCAAAGAGAAGCTTTTAAAGGTGAATTACGGATTGGTGTTGGTCTCCCTTATAATTATGCACATGAATTAAATCAATCATATCATGAAGCAGTTGTCGCGTTAGAGAGGCTTTTAAAATCGCCGAATCAAAAGTATATAATCTCTGATAAACATAAATTACCTGAACTGCCCACTCAATCAAAGCTTCTGGAAATTGAGAAAAAGCTGTTAGATGCAGTCAGACAAGGTGACGTTAATCAAGTTCTTTTTATTTTTGAATCCTATGTAAGCGGGCTTTCAGAAAATAAAGACTTAAAAGCACCATTGGTTAAGAAGTCATTTGCTGAATTATTTATACTCATTTCCCGAATGCTTCATGAGCTGGGAATTACTACTCAGCCATCACCTGTCATAGAGGGAGCAGAAGAGGTGAAGAGCTTGATAGAAAAAGGAAAATCCTATTTACTTGCGGTAGTCCAGCATGTTCAAATTTGGCGTAATAATCATGCAAAAGGAATGCTCCATAAGGCTAAGGAGTATATCGAAATTCATTATTCTGAATCCCTTACATTAGAACATGTGGCTGAATATGTAGAACTTAGTCCATTTTATTTTAGTAAATTATTTAAGGACCGGTTTGGGATGACGTTTATCGACTATTTGACAGAGATAAGGATAAAGATCGCAAAGGCAGAAATGGTTGACCCTGGAAAAAGCTTAAAGGAAATCTGTTATTCAGTAGGCTACAAGGATCCAAACTATTTTAGCAGAGTGTTTAAAAAACATACGGGGCTATCACCTACAGAGTTTCGGAAGGTAACTGGAAGTTAATAGTAAATTGTAGTAAGGACCAATTTTTCTTGGAAAAGTGGTCTTATTTGTTTTGTAGACTAGCAGAAATATTACAATGCTATTTTAAACATTGCAAGATAATCTAGAAAATCACAATTTTGTGCTACATTTTTAAACTATTGAAAACGATATCATCATGCTAACATATTTGTAAGGGCTTACATTAAGGGTGAGTAAGGCTATTATACCAGGCTGCTTACCAAAGTCTTTACAAAATAGTAAAGGGAGAATGATGACATGTTGAAAAAGAAAAAAGGCTTAATTTTATCATTAACGGTTGCTTCTAGTATTTTACTAGCAACAGGCTGCAGCAGCTCTACCAGCGGATCAGGTGATTCTGGAAAAGGTAAGGACGGCGACCTTCCAGCGGTTGGGGCAACGATTTATAAGTTTGATGATAACTTCATGTCCTATGTACGTCGGGCAATGGAAACTTCAGCAAAGGGCAATGTCAATCTAATGTTGAACGACTCCCAAAACGATCAAGCAAAACAAATTGAACAGGTGGATACACTTATCGCAAAAGGCGCTAAATCCCTAGCGATTAACCTTGTGGATCCAAAAGCAGCACAAACAATTGTGGACAAAGCGAAGCCAAAAAATATTCCAGTTATTTTCTTCAACAAAGAGCCAGATGAAGCGGTATTAAAAGGCTACGATAAAGCTTACTATGTTGGAACAACATCTTCAGAATCAGGCATTCTTCAAGGGGAATTAATTGCGAAGGCATGGGAAGCCAATAAAGATAAATATGATAAGAACAAAGATGGCAAGCTCCAGTATGTATTGTTAAAAGGTGAGCCTGGACATCCAGATGCAGAAGCTCGTACAAAATTTGCGATTGATACATTAAAAGAAAAAGGAATCCAAGTAGAAGAATTAGCAATGGATACAGCTATGTGGGATGCAACTAAAGCAACTGAAAAAATGGATGCTTGGGTTTCTAAATACAACGATAAAATTGAATTCGTTATTGCCAACAACGATGGTATGGCGTTAGGTGCAATTGCATCGCTTGAAAAAGCAGGATATTTCACTGGTGACAAATACATTCCAGTTGTAGGTGTTGACGCTATTCCAGAAGCACTTGAAATGATTGAAAAAGGTAAAATGGTCGGGTCAATTTTAAATGATGCGAAAAACCAAGGAAAAGCAACCGTTGAACTTGCAGCAAATGCAGCAAAAGGTAAAGACGTATTAGACGGCACAGAGTGGAAACTTGACGACAAAAAGGCCGTTCGTGTTCCGTACATCGAAATCACAAAAGACAACATCCAAGTCGGTAGAGATGCTTATAAATAGAAAAGCGTAAGCGCCCTGGTCAGCGGCGTATGGCCTGGAGCAGTCCAACTGAGATAAAGGAAATACGAAGAGCCGGAGGCGATTCGATGTTGACTTATCGTAGGGCGGAGAGCGAAGGACACTAGCCGCTAGGGCGCTGGAGCTGGACAAATAAGCGTAAGCGCCCTGGTCAGCGGCGTATGGAGGCGCCTTTCCTGGGGCTGTGATGATCAGCCCCCTGGCGCTCTTCGAACGAAGGAAAAGATGACGCTTTTCCTTCGTTCGGGGATTTGTGGAGCAAGGGACAGATCCGTTTGCGACATCCACTGGACGCCGTACAAATTAAATGTACTTTTTATTAAACAAATAGGAGACGGGCTCATGAGTGCCGCTCATATTTTTTAAATGGTAAAGTGAGGAGGTTCACTTATGTCAGAATCTAGTACTACCAATCTACTTGAAATGCAGAATGTCACCAAAAGGTTCCCTGGGGTACTTGCTTTAGACAATGTTTCCCTGAAGGTGAAGCCTGGTTCGGTACATGCTTTAATGGGAGAAAACGGGGCAGGAAAATCAACATTAATGAAATGCCTATTCGGTATTTATTCCATGGATGAAGGCAAGGTCATTTTTGAAGGAAAAGAAATATCCTTTATGAATTCCAAACAAGCTTTAGAAAGTGGAGTCTCGATGGTGCACCAGGAGCTTAACCAGGTGCGTCAACAGAATGTTATGGATAATATTTGGCTGGGGCGCTATCCGAAAAAGGGCATTTTTATTGATGAAAAGAAAATGTACGAGGATACGAAGGCGATTTTTACCAATCTGGACATTCACATTGATCCACGCAGTAAAGTAAGTTCATTATCCGTTTCCGAAATGCAGATGGTAGAAATTGCAAAAGCCGTCTCCTATCATTCAAAAATCATTGTAATGGATGAACCGACTTCATCGCTGACAGAGACCGAAGTCAATCATCTCTTTAGAATCATAAGAAGGCTTCAAAGTGAGAATGTGGCGATTATCTATATTTCACACAAAATGGAGGAAATCTTAAGGATTTCGGACGAAGTTACGATTATGCGCGACGGCCAGTACATTGCAACAAAGAGTGCAAAAGACCTAACGACGGACGAAATCATCAAGCTAATGGTGGGTCGAGACTTATCGCAGCGCTTCCCTGCTAAAGAAAATACGCCTGGTGATGTCATTCTGAAGGTTTCTGATTTGACTGCAGAAACACAGCCGTCTTTTTCGAATGTAAGTTTTGAACTAAAAAAAGGTGAGATATTAGGAATTGCTGGATTAGTAGGATCAAAACGAACGGAAGTAGTCGAAGCCTTATTCGGAATCAGGGCGTTAAAATCTGGAACGATTGAATTAAATGGTAAGGTGGTTCACAATCATTCACCACAGCACGCCATCAAAAATGGCTTTGCCCTTGTAACAGAGGAAAGAAGATCAACTGGGATTTTTCCAGAATTGAGCATCAGCTTTAACTCGATTATTTCAAACATGAAGCAATACAAAACGAAAAGTGGCTTTTTATCTAACCGCAAAGTGGCCGACGATACCCAATGGGTGATCGATTCGATGAAAGTAAAAACACCATCTCAAAGGACATCGATTGGCAGCTTATCGGGTGGTAACCAACAGAAGGTCATAATTGGTCGTTGGTTATTAACAAAGCCCAATATATTATTGCTAGATGAACCTACACGGGGTATTGATGTTGGGGCAAAGTTTGAAATTTACCAGCTGATTAACCAATTGGCAGCAGAAGGAAAAGGGATTGTCATGATTTCTTCCGAAATGCCTGAGCTTTTAGGGGTTACAGACCGAATTTTAGTTATGAGTAATGGGAAAGCAGCTGGGATTGTTGAAACAGCTGCCACATCTCAAGAAGAAATCATGCGTTTAGCAGCTTTGTATTAGGAGGAATAAAAATGAATACGAAGGCTTCAAAAAAGACCAATGTTTCAAAATGGTTTGTTGATAATGTCATTTATGTAGTTTTAATTCTATTAGTTGTCGGGATTGTCATTGCTTCCCCTGACTTTTTATCGATGACTAACCTAATCAATATCCTAAGTCAGGCCTCTTCTCGAGTCATTATCGCACTTGGGGTAGCGGGGATCTTGATTTTAGCGGGTACTGATCTATCAGCCGGAAGGATGGTTGGTCTTGCAGCGGTTATTTCAGCATCCATGTTACAAGCCGGTGATTACGCTTATAAAATGTATCCCAATTTGCAGGAATTACCGCTATTTGTTCCAATCATCATTGCCATGCTTGCAACGGGTATAATTTCTGCCATCAGTGGCGTGATCGTTGCAAGACTTCATGTTCCACCATTCATTGCAACATTAGGTATGATGATTGTTGTGTACGGATTAACTTCGATTTACTTTGACCGGCCGCCATATGGTGCGCAGCCAATTGGTGGATTAAGTGAAAAATTCACAACGTTTGCACAGCGTGGAATAAAGATTGGTCAATATGAATTCCCATATCTCATTTTATATGCCATCATTGTATCGGTCATTATTTGGGTCATATGGAATAAAACACAACTAGGTAAAAACATGTACGCCATTGGCGGTAACCCGGAAGCAGCGAAAGTTTCAGGGGTAAATGTAGCCAGAAATATTATAATTATTTATATGATTGCCGGCCTTCTTTATGGCCTAACTGGTACACTTGAAGCCGGTCGTGTTGGTAGTGCTACCAACAATACAGGTAACATGTACGAGATGGATGCAATCGCAGCCTGTGTTGTTGGCGGGGTATCCTTAACGGGAGGAATTGGAACTGTACCGGGTATTGTAACCGGGGTTCTGATTTTCCAAGTTATTAACTACGGTCTAGCCTTCCTTGGTGTAAGTCCATATATCCAATTTATTGTAAAGGGTTTAATCATCATTGTCGCGGTCGCATTCGACATGCGGAAACACGCTAAGAAAAAATAGAAGCAAGTAAAAGGGCAGTCTCCTATGGGGATTGTCCTTTTGGTATATTAGAATATTTACAAAATTGATTAATAGAAAGATAGTATAATTTTTTATCCAGCTATTATTATTCAGAATTTAGTATGTTTGTTTCAAAACTGTTATAATACAATGAATTCAGAAATATTTAAATTAATAAAAAATATACTAGACGAAAGAAGAAAATAGTATTAGAATACTATTTATCAAATAACTCAACGACAAAGCAAAATGTTTTTACCATTTTGGTAAAAAACTAGCTATGTTCATTGATGTCAGAAAAATCAAACAAATAAGGGGATCATCATTATGAAGAAGAAATTTGCAAAGATGTTTATGGCTTCAGCATTATTAGCTGGAGTATTAGCTGGATGTGGTCAGGCAAAAGAGAGTTCAGGCAGTAGCAGTGATTCTATTAAAATAGGTGTTAATTTAGAACTTTCAGGCGGTGTTGCTTCCTATGGCGAGTCACTTGCATCTGGGATCGATCTTGCTGTTGAAGAGATTAACAAAAATGGCGGGGTTGATGGTAAAAAGCTCGATCTTATCAAAGTGGACAATAAATCAGATGCAGCAGAAGCCACCAATGGTGCCATCAAGTTAACGAGTCAAGATAAGGTAACAGCCATTATTGGAGCAGCCACAAGTGGGGATACAGTAGCACAGGCTGAAATCGCAAATGGTAATAAAACAGTTTTGTTAACTCCTTCGGGAACAGCACCAAATGTAACTGTAAGTGATAAAGGGAAGTTGAATGAATTTGTTTTCCGTACTTCATTTATTGATCCATTCCAAGGAACAGTTGCTGCAAATTTTGCTGCTAAAGAATTAAAAGTTACAAATGCTGCTATTTTTGAGGACAGCGCCAGCGATTATGCAAAAGGTCTTGCGGCTTCATTTAAGAAGACTTTTGAAACAGCAGGCGGAAAGGTTGTTGCTGAAGAAGCATATGTAGGAAAGGATACGGACTTCCGTGCTACCTTAACACGGATCAAGGCAAAAAATCCTGAATTCATTTTTATTCCTGGATACTATGAAGAAGTAGGCTTAATCGTTAAACAAGCTCGTGAGTTGGGGATTGACGTTCCATTGGTTGGAGGAGATGGCTGGGATTCACCAAAGTTAATTGAATTAGCAGGCGCTGAGGCATTGAACAATACATTTATCACAACCCATTACTCTCCTGAAGATCCAGACCAAAAGATTCAAAAGTTTGTAACCGCATATAAAGAAAAGAACGGTGGAAATTTACCTAACGCCTTCAATGCTCTTGGCTATGATACTGCCTATCTATTAGCAGACGCCATCAAGCGTGCCGGCAGCACGGATTCAACAAAAATTAAAGATGCATTAGCGAAAACTAAAGATTTATCACTTGTTACTGGTATTGTTACGATAGACAAGAATCACAATCCTATTAAATCAGCAACTATTTTAGAGTATAAAGACGGTAAGCAAGTGTTTAAAACCAAAGTTAACCCATAAGAAGAAAAGCGGAAGCGCCCTGGTCAGCGGCGTATGGCCTGGAGCTGGACAATTCTCGAAGACAAAACTTATAAATTCTTATATAAGCAAAAAGGTGAAATGGGCAGGGTCTCCTGCCGTTTCATCTTTTTTGTTTTCCAGGTTTTCTTTTAAATATACAAACTATAAAACAATTAGGATGGAAGATTTTATGTTTTGTCTAATGACAGGAAAGGGCCGTGGTGTATAATTAAAATGTTAACTGAATATTTTAAAGAATATATATATTTATCTGTTTACACATTAATCCCGATGAAATTCACTTTAATAAACATTCAATGAAACATTATTTGTTCATTATTTAGTATCAGTTTTTTAAAGGGGGAGTGTTTAGCATGCAGCAACGGCAAAAGCTAGTCATAAATGGAGAAAGATTGAAGCAGGAACTGGAACGATTTGCTGAGTTTGGACAAACAGAAAACAATGGGGTTACACGTTTGTCTTTGTCAGAAGAAGATCGTCGTGTCCGGGATTATTTCCGGAATTGCTGCGAGGAGCTTGGGTTAACGGTCAAGGTGGATGATATGGGCTGTATGTATGCGACCCTGGAGGGGCTCGAAGATAATCCACCATTATTAATTGGATCGCATCTGGACTCGGTAAAAAAGGGTGGCCGTTTTGATGGGGTATTAGGGGTATTAACAGGGTTAGAAGTGGTTCGGACATTGGTGGACAATCAGATAAAACCGCAAATCCCGATTACGATTGTTAATTTTACAAATGAAGAGGGTTCAAGATTTGAGCCTTCGATGATGGCATCGGGTGTCCTTTCTGGTAAGTTTGAAAAATCCGTCATGTTACAAAAAGTAGATTCAGAGGGAATCACCTTTGAGGCTGCCTTAAAAGCCAGCGGGTATGAAGGGGATATAGAGAATCGTCTAAAAGAAGCTGCCGCGTTTCTTGAATTGCATATTGAGCAAGGGCCTATCCTCGAAAAAGAAGCACTTACTATCGGGGTGGTCGAATGTGTTGTTGGGATGGCTTGTTATGAAATTGAAGTGACAGGAGAGTCCGATCATGCTGGCACGACCCCAATGAATATGAGAAAGGATGCCCTGTTTGCAACTAATAACTTGATCAACGAAATTCGGAACCATTTGGGTGTCCTAGATGAAGAGTTGGTTTATACAATTGGCAGGGTGAACGTGTATCCGAGCATTCACACAGTTATCCCGAATAAGGTAGTTTTTACGCTTGAAGCACGGCATAAGGATATGGATATTGTCGGCGCGGTAAAGGATTTCATTGAAGGTCTTCCATACCGAGGCGTTAATGAGGGCTGTGAGGTTAAAACAACCAAGCTGTGGGAACGGGATACAGTTTGGTTTGAACAGGAACTCTGCCGCCAATTAGAACAATCCGCCGAGTCTCTCGGCTATTCCCATAAAAGAATGGTCAGCGGTGCTGGCCATGATGCCCAGTTTATTTCCAGCTACGTGCCAACGGCGATGCTGTTTGTACCAAGTGTTAACGGAAAAAGCCATTGTGAAGAGGAACTAACCACTTGGGAGGACTGTGAAAAAGGGGTAAATGTTGTTTTAGATACAGTGCTCAGCTTATTATCCAAATAAAAAGGGAATGGAATAGAATAAATTAGTTAATAGAAATAGCGAGGAGCACGTCCAAGTGCTCCTCGCTGTTTTTTTAGTATATTTGAATTTATAAGTTTTGGCTTCGAGAATTGTCTAGCTCCAGGCGCCTTGCGCTTTTATTATTTTTTAGTGATATATAATTCTCCCAGAACTTCATTGATCTCATATTCGTTGGCTGAAAGACTGCCTTCAAGCAATGATCTTACTTCTGATTGGTCAAGGTTATAGAGGACCTCCAATTCTTTGGAGAAGAGTAAGCCTTCTTTTTCGAGCAATTCTTTAAGTGGAGGGAGAGCTGCAGCCTGCAGCTCCTCGGAAGTTATTCCAAGTACCTGTTCAAGTCCCTTTTGATAGTATTCGAATGGTCGGGCACCGACGATTTTTACCCCTTTATTCTCTTCGTTCAAGATAATGATGGTTGGAAAGCCGCGCACTCCAAGGTTTCTTGCAAGGGAAAAATCTTGATCTAACAGTTCGTGACCGACTGAAAGTGTAGATTCTCTTACTATTTGTTCCCCGTCTAACCCTAATTGATTGACGAGATTAATCAATACTTGTTCATCACCAATATTTTGGTTAAAGGCAAAAACCTGCTCACGAGCACGTCGTAAAAATGTCCGAGCGAGCTGCGCATCCTTCTGTTGTAAAATTTTAAATACTCGGGACGGAGGATAGGATGATTGTACCGGATTATCGAGCCATAATGTGCCATCCACAGGCATACGGGAATGTTCGCCAACTTCTCTCCAATGACCCGCAACGTCCGAAGGGCCGCCGATTCCATTCGCAACATCAGCAAAACCATCCCAGTTGGGCAATAACCCTCCCATTACGGTATGCAAATCAAAATAATGTCCATACAATAATTCGAATTTATGTAATTCCGGTTCTAGCGCCCAGCAGTGAGAGCAGATAGGGTCGGTTACATAATAAAGCGTAAGTTTTGTTGGTGGTTGATTGAAATCAATCGTTTCCATTCCATTTTCTCCGGCTTCACCGCAAACGCCGGTTTCTAAGTCACAAACCATTTTATTGTTAGTCATGTTCGTTTTCCTCTTCCTTTAAAGTTTTTTATAGTGTTGAGCCCATTTTTGAATGGGTCCAAGTGCAGCAGTTAAGGATGTTCCCTTTTCTGTTAATTCATAAGAAATCACGATTGGAGAACCTGCTATTACTTTTTTTTCAATTAAGCCGTACTCAACTAGCTCGGATAGTTTTAATGAAAGTGCTCTAGGAGTAATATCTGGGAGGTCACGTTTTATTTCAGAAAAATGGGCACTGCCATATGGGCACAGTGACAAGTAATGGATAATTAAGCCGTTCCATTTTTTTCCTAATATTTCAAATGAGTATTGTAAATATGGACAAATTTCCATATAAAAACCTCCCTTATATCTCTTATTATAATAGATATAAAAAATATATCAAGTATAAAAAATATACCTATTGATATTGGTGTCATTAAGTTGGTGTCAGGCACCGTTCGTGGACACTGTCCATTGGAGACGGACACTAAAAAGTGAAGGAAAAGTTGGGTTAATCTGACTGGTGGCACGAAAATTGCATAGTTTATGGTGGATAAATAAATGGTTATGTAAGAAGAAGAGAGGGGAATACATATGATAAAAAAAATTGCGGTCATCGGTTCAGGTGTTATGGGGAGTGGGATTGCCCAGTCCTTTGCTGTTAATGGATATCAGGTTCTGCTGAATGATGTGAAAGAGGAGTTTTTACTAAAGGCCAAGGACAGGATATTTGAAGACCTCTCCCTATTGGTAGAAGAAGCTGACATAACGGAAGAAAGGATGCAAACAACACTTGCCAATATCACTTATTCTATTGATTTAGAAGAGGCAGTCCGTGAGGCAGATTTTATCATTGAAGCCATTCCTGAAGTTATAGAGCTAAAGTGGGAGCTTTTTCAAAAATTAGCACAAATGATGAAGCCTGATGCAATTGTGGCATCTAATACATCAACTTTTCCAATTTCAAGATTAATGGAGAAAGCTGCGATCTCCGAACGAATGATGATTACCCATTTTTTCAATCCTGCCCATTTAGTGCCTCTAGTTGAAATAGTCAAACACAAGCAAACTAAAGACTCAGTTGTCGAGACAACGATGAATTTAATTCGCAGCATAGGTAAGTCACCAGTTTTTCTGAAGAAAGAAATTTCTGGTTTTATAGCGAACCGGCTGCAAACAGCATTAATGAGGGAAGCTTTTTATTTATTAAATGAAGGCGTTGCCAGTGCTGAAGATATTGATACAGCTATAACGGCTGGACCAGGCTTTCGCTGGGCATTCACTGGCCCGATTGAGATTGCTGATTTTGGCGGGCTTGATACATGGCAGCGTGTGTTTGATAATGTTGCGCCAGATTTAGACGAAAGCAAGGGTGCTCCCGCAATCATTCGTGAGTTAGTTGCCCAGGACAAGCTTGGAGTAAAATCTGGTGAAGGGATCTTTCATTATGAGGGTTCGGCAGTATCTCAAAAAATAAATGAGCGCGACCGTCATTTTATTCAGCTAAAAAAGATTAAAGGAAAACAAGAAAACTATAAATAGAGATTAATAGTAGTGTAGAGATAATCTTCCTCCATGTAGAGGGATTATTTTAGAAGGTAAAAATTATTTTCTCAAAATGGCTAAAAAGAAATTTTTAATTGCAATGTAAAGTTGGCACGAATCTTGCATATTAAATGAGTGTGAGGACAAAAACTTCACTTATATTTTCGGGAGGTGCTTTTAAGTGAATAAAATAATTTCAAAAGAAGAAATTTCATCTTTTTTCACAGATGGGATGACTGTTATGGCAGGAGGATTTATGGGGGTCGGTACACCTCAAGCACTTGTTTCCGCCATGTTAGAAGCAAATGTAAAAGATATTACCTTGATTGCAAATGATACCGCTTTCATTGAAACTGGCGTAGGGCCATTAATTATGAATAAACGAGTTAAAAAGGTTATTGCTTCCCACATCGGGACGAATCCAGAAACAGGAAGACAAATGATTGCAGGTGAAATGGACGTGGAGTTGGTTCCACAAGGAACACTTGCTGAGCGAGTACGTGCAGGCGGCTCCGGTCTTGGTGGAGTATTAACTCCAACAGGTGTAGGAACGGTTGTTGAGGAAGGAAAAGAAAAAATTACTGTTGACGGCCGTGAATATCTGCTTGAAAAACCACTCCGTGCAGAAGTTGCTCTTCTTAAAGCCTATAAAGCTGATAAAGCAGGGAATTTAATTTACCATCGTTCCGCACGGAACTTTAACCCACTGATGGCACTGGCTGCTGACAAGGTCATTGTTCAAGTAGAGGAAATTGTAGAAGTCGGGGAGATTGATCCCGATGAAGTAATGACTCCTGGGATTCTTGTCGATAAAATTTACGTTCAAGGAGGATGTTAATAATGAACAGTACACTAGTAAATCCAAAGCAAATCATCGCCGCTCGGGTAGCAAAGGAAATGAAGGACGGAGATGTGGTCAACTTGGGTATCGGTCTTCCAACGATGGTGCCAAATTATTTGCCTGAAGGTGTTAATGTCATTCTTCAATCAGAAAATGGTTATATCGGCCTTGGACCAGTTAACGGAGAAGCTGATCCAGACCTTGTTAATGCTGGGGGGCAGCCTGCCGGCATTATCCCGGGTGGTGCATTTTTCGACAGCTTATTCTCATTCGAATTAATCCGCGGCGGCCATGTGGATGTGACAGTTCTTGGGGGGTTAGAGGTTGATACTAAAGGAAATCTAGCAAACTGGATGGTTCCTGGAAAAATGGTTCCAGGTATGGGCGGTGCAATGGATTTAGTAACAGGAGCCAAAAGGGTTATTGTCGCAATGGAACATGTGGCGAAAAATGGCTCTTCTAAAATACTTGAACAGTGCCGTTTACCTTTGACAGGAAAAGGCGTAGTCGACCTGATTGTCACGGAATTAGCTGTTTTCCGCGTAACCAATGAAGGATTGGTGCTAGAAGAGCTGCAAGATGGGGTTGATTTGGAAACAGTGAAGGAAAAAACGGAGGCTTCTTTTAAAATCAATCCTGCTATTTTATAGCAAAATAGCATTCTCTTCTTAATGAACAAACCATCATATTACTAAAATTGGAGGAAAACATTCATGCGTGAAGTAGTTATAGTAAGTGCAGTACGTACCGCAATTGGCAGCTTTATGGGGACTTTAAGCAACACACCAGCAACAGAGTTAGGGGCTACTGTCATTAAAGAAGCAATCAACCGTGCTGGAATTACAGGAGATCAAGTTGATGAAGTGATTATGGGAAACGTTCTTCAAGCAGGTCTTGGCCAAGGCCCTGCCCGTCAAGCTGCGCTTAAAGCAGGCTTGCCAATTGAAGTTTCAGCTATGGCGATCAATAAACTCTGCGGCTCTGGATTAAAAGCGGTCCACCTCGCCACACAGGCCATTCAAACGGGAGATGCAGAAATTGTCGTAGCAGGCGGAATGGAAAATATGAGTCTCGCACCATACCTGCTGCCAAATGGCCGGACAGGATATCGCATGGGCGATGGTAAGATTATCGATAGTATGATTCAAGATGGATTGCAATGTGCGGTTAACTCTTACCATATGGGGGTAACGGCAGAAAATATTGCCGAGAAATATGGGCTAACGCGGGAAGAACAAGACGAGTTTTCTGCATGGAGCCAGCAAAGGGCAGAAGCAGCTATCAACGAAGGTAAGTTTACGGAAGAGATTGTTCCGGTTGTGATTCCACAGCGTAAGGGAGAGCCTATTGTATTTGACACAGATGAATTCCCACGTGCTGGAGTCACAGCGGAAAAGCTTGCAAAATTAAAATCAGCGTTTAAAAAAGAGGGAACTGTTACAGCGGGAAATGCTTCCGGCATCAATGACGGCGCAGCTGCTCTTGTCCTTATGAGCAGAGAAAAAGCTAATGAATTAGGTGTTAAGCCGATGGCTATTATTCGCGGAAATGGGACTGCAGGTGTGGATCCTAGTATTATGGGAATTGGACCTGTTCCAGCTACTAAAAAGGCTTTTGAAAAAGCAGGACTAACCATCGAGGATATGGATCTAGTGGAAGCAAACGAGGCATTTGCAGCACAATCATTAGCTGTTGGCCGTGATTTAGCGATACCAAGAGAAAAACTAAATGTGAACGGCGGGGCGGTTGCACTTGGCCACCCAATCGGTGCCAGTGGTGCACGAATTCTGGTTACATTATTACATGAAATGAAACGCCAAGGGTCTCAGTACGGTTTAGCTACTCTATGTATTGGCGGCGGTATGGGAATTGCAACAGTTGTGGAAATGGAAAAATAATTGATTTTCTTAAAATGTAAGGTTGAACAAATTCCGCAAAAACGGAAAATTCCGTTTTTGCGGAAACGCTTACATGGTAATAATTCCGGATTTTCGGAACAAATGGTGTCCAACCATAAAAACTATTTTGTGTTTTCATATACTTAAAATCTTTGAAATAAGTATTTTAATTGCCTATAGTTAAAGTTATAAAAAATTCATTAATCTGGCACAAAACTTGCACATGTAAATATGTAAGCTTTTATATGAAACCGCTTACCTGTCGGGAGGTAAGCCAAAGCTTACAAAAAATATTAAGGGGGATTTACATGGAATTATTTATTATTTTATTGGCGCTCGGGCTATTGATATTTGTGGCCTACCGCGGATTCTCTGTTATTCTGTTTGCACCAATATGCGCATTACTTGCTGTATTGCTCATAGACCCAAGCCATGTTTTACCGTTCTTTTCCGGGGTATTCATGGAGAAAATGGTTGGATTCATTAAATCTTATTTCGCCGTCTTTTTATTAGGTGCTATTTTTGGAAAAGTGGTTGAAATGTCAGGGATTGCAGAATCCATCGCGAAGACGATTGTTAAATTGCTTGGTGCAAAACGTGCTATGTTAACGATTGTTTTATTAGGCGCTATCTTAACATATAGCGGCGTAAGTTTATTCGTTGCCGTATTTGCCATTTATCCATTTGCTGCCCAAATGTTTAGACAAGCAAATATTCCAAAACGACTTATTCCAGGAACGATCGCACTTGGTGCCTTTACGTTCACAATGGATGCATTACCAGGTACACCACAAATTCAAAACGTAATCCCAATTGCCTTCTTTAAGACAGATATTTATGCCGCACCTACACTTGGAATTATCGGTGCTGTGGTTGTCCTAGGAGCTGGTTTACTTTATCTAGAATCGAGAAGAAGAAAGGCTGAAAAAGCTGGTGAAGGCTATTTTGGGTTTGGTGCTGAAAATGCAGCTGCGCTTGAAAAGGCAAAACTTGAAGAAACGACAGGACCAGATTTAGCAACACAGCAATCTGTGGCAAGACAGATTTTTGCATTTGTTCCACTCATTCTTGTGGGCGTAACAAATAAACTGTTCATTACGTATATCCCTAAATGGTATCCAGATGGCTTTGATTTTTCGGCGATTGGTTTGAAAGCATATGCTGTAGACGTACCTACGGTTGCCCCTGTTTGGGCCATCATCATGGCACTTATTGTTGGTATCATTTCATCGATAGCATATGATTGGAAACGTGTTACAGGCGGCTTTAAAGATGGACTAAATCTTGCGATTGCCGGTTCACTACTTGCAACTATGAATACAGGTGCTGAATATGGATTTGGCGGCATTATTGCGGCACTTCCAGGATTTTCAAAAATCAGTGATGGGATTTCTGGTACATTCACGAATCCGCTTGTCAACGGTGCTGTGACGACAAGTGCCCTTGCTGGAATGACAGGATCTGCTTCCGGTGGTATGGGGATTGCATTAGGAGCGATGGCAGATAAGTATAATCAAGCGATTGCTGCTGCTCATATCCCGCCAGAAGTTATGCACCGTGTTGTGGCGATGGCGTCCGGTGGTATGGATACGCTCCCGCATAATGGTGCCGTTATTACCTTGCTTGCTGTTACAGGCTTAACACATAAACAGTCATACAAAGATATTTTTGCTGTAACGTTGATTAAAACAGCAGCGGTATTTGTTGTTATCGCACTTTACACATTCTTTGGCATTATTTAATCGAGAGTTTACTAGAAAAACTGAGTTCAATATAGTAGGAGGTTACTAGCATGAGTAAAGCATTAGAAGGAAAAACAGCATTTATTACAGGATCTGCAAGTGGAATTGGATTAGAAATCGCAAAGACTTTCGCTCTTGAGGGTGCAAAGGTTGTTATTTCTGATTTAAACGCTGAAAAAAGTGATCAAGTTGCGTCAGAACTAAGAGACCAAGGATTTGAAGCTCTTTCAGCTCCCTGTGACGTGACAAATGAGGAGGCCTTCAAGAATAGCCTTCATCAAGCACGTGAAACGTTCGGCAGTCTTGATATTTTAGTTAACAATGCAGGGATGCAGTATGTGTCGCCTATTGAAGAATTCCCTACTGAAAAATTTGAATTACTAGTAAAAATCATGTTAACAGCACCGTTCATTGGTATTAAAACGGTATTCCCAATTATGAAGGAACAAGGTTTTGGCAGAGTTATTAATATGGCTTCCGTTAATGGAGTCATTGGTTTTGCTGGAAAAGCAGCTTATAATAGTGCAAAACACGGTGTCATTGGGTTAACAAAGGTGGCGGCATTGGAAGGTGCTACTTCTGGAATCACGGTCAACGCCTTATGTCCCGGATATGTGGATACACCGCTTGTTAGAAATCAATTAAAAGACTTAGCTACTACAAGAAATGTTAGCTTGGATAGTGTAATTGATGAGGTGCTTTTACCGTTGGTTCCACAAAAACGACTCTTGTCTGTATCGGAAATTGCTGACTATGCAGTCTTCTTAGCTAGTGATAAAGGAAGAGGAATTACAGGTCAAGCCGTGATTCTTGATGGCGGCTACACTGCACAATAATTACTTTATAAAAAAGTGGATGTTCTAAAAGGGTCTGACCCCACATTTAACACTCAATATATAATCGCCTATTAGGAAAGATATATTGAGATTGTGGGGTCTGACCCTTATTTTTGGACCGCCCCTCTATTATTTTCATGCGCAAAAACTTGCTAGGAATACGTGCTCGACATCCTCGTTATCGAAAAATCCAAACCATCTTGGGCTAAAGGCTCCATTAGTTTTTTTCTTATGGAAATCGTCGTAACTCTAGTTTAAGATAAAAGGGAATATTGCAAATTTGACAATGTATGGGTGGGAGTCCGTTGGTTCTTTTAGACTATATTATTAATCTCTCAATTTTTTCATTATTGGTTAGTACACCGTTAGTGATTGGTTCATTTGTCAATTATAAACCTCTGAAACAAGTCGGGTCTTGGGTAGGATTATATGGAGGCATTGTTTCCATCCTTCTTGTTGCCTTATCGTTCCAGCAGCATGGGTATTCCTATGATATCCGCTATGCACCGGTTATTCTGGTGTATGCCTATTTTGGACTATGGCCAGGATTAATTACCGGGATATTTGCTCTAAGCTCAAGATTGTTTGTAAGTGGTCATTGGATACCGGCAATTAGCGGATGGATCGCCATTGTCATGATTTTTTCTATCCTTCATTTGTACACAAAGCGTCTTACCCCTGTAAAAAGATGCATTCTCTTTTTTGGAGCCTATGTCGTCATTTATATTATTACGGTACCACTTATTTTCAATGCATTTAGAGATAAACCATTCTTCCATCTTCAATATATTTTATTTGTTATGTTGGGCGTAATTATTGGAATTTTATTAATTGAATCCTATCTGAAATTGCATCGATTAAATCATCGCTTAATAAACATGTACAAGTTAGTGGAGGCGAGCGAATCCAATTATCGACTCATTGCAGAGAATACTTCAGATCTTATTATAGTAATAGATAAGGAGCAGTTGATTAATTACTATTCTCCTTCGCATGAGCACGTTTTAGGATTCAGTTACTGTGAGTTAGAAAAGTTTGAGTTAACGCAGTTAGTTCATCCGGAAGATGTAACGAATTTTAGACATAGATTATTGGAGATGTTTGTACATAAAGAGTCAAGAGCAATGGAATTTCGTTTGAAGCATAAAGATGGCTATTGGATTGAGTTTGAATCCCGCTGTATGCCAGTTCGCGGCGAAGAAGATGTAATCGAGAATATTGTTATTATAAGCCGGGATATATCGGAACGAAAGAAATCCGAAGAAATCCTTTTGCAATCTGAAAAGCTATCGATTGTCGGGGAACTAGCAGCGGGAGTTGCCCATGAAATCCGCAATCCCCTTACCACTATTAAAGGATTTGTTCAGCTTTATAAGGCAGAAAATAGCTCAATCGAATACAATGATTTACTCCTAAGTGAGTTGGAGCGGATTGAAAATATTACGAGTGAACTTCTAACATTGGGGAAACCTCAAGCAGTCCAACTGGAAAGGACTAATGTAAGGAAGTTAATGGAAAATACACTCGAGTTACTAGCACCACAGGCCCTAATGGATAATGTTCAATTTAAACTCGATGTTGAGGAGCATCCTTTTATTATTACAGGTGAGCGGAATCAATTAAAACAGGTATTCTTAAATATATTTAAAAATGCTATAGAGGCAATGCCGCTTGGCGGAGACATTCTCATTAATATCCGAAAAGGGACAGGAAATGAATGTATCATTTCGATTCAAGATCAGGGGTGTGGAATCCCAGATGAACTACTTCCGCGTTTAGGTGAGCCTTTCTACAGCTTAAAAGAAAAGGGGACAGGTCTCGGCATCATGATCTGCCATAAAATTATTAAACAGCACAATGGCAGCATCAACTATACAAGCAAAGTCAAACAAGGAACCTTAGTGGAGATTAAACTACCATTGGTAAGTTGAATATACTCAAAAGGGTGTCAGGCACCGCCCGTGGACATTGTCCACCAGTGGTGCCTGACACCCTTTTTTTATAGGAAATTATAGATTGTATCACTGTGAATAACTTTTGATGAGTTAGACTCGTCCAGCTCCAGCGCCCAGCGACTAGTGAACTTCGCCCATCTCCCTACGATAAGTCAACATCGAATCGCTTCCGCTCTTCGTGTTTCCTTTATCTCAGTCAATGTGCTCCAGTCCATACGTCGCTAACCGGGCGCTTCCGCTTTTGTTCTTCTCTCACAAACATAATAAACAAAAGCACAAAATTCCTGTGATGGAACCAAGTATTCCCCCAGCAAGGACATCTGATGGATAGTGAAGTCCTAAATAAATCCTTGATATTCCCACCAATAATCCTAAAGGGATGAGAATAATTGCAAGTTGTGGAATAAATAAGACATAGGGGGTCAAAACAGAAAAAACGGCTGTTGTATGACCCGAAGGGAAAGAATGATCTTGTAATGGATTTGCAGGAAACTTTGTCGTTTCTATCATTATATATGGCCGTTTTCTTGGAAACAGCTGCTTTAATAGATGAACAGGTATATGACTTGCAGTTAAGGCGAGAGCACTGGCAATCGCAGTTAATTTAGGCTCACCAGATGAAAGGACAAGGAGAAGAAATGTTGCTGCAATGGTAATATCTGCTCCTCCAAAATTTGTTACTGTTCGGAAAAAAAGATTTAACAGCTTTTTATCAAAATGACGATTTACCTGATGCAATACGCGGCATTCGAAACCATATACTGCTTGGATCCATCTCATTAATGCACCTCCATCTGTTGGAATTTCCCATTTGATACAATAGGTCTCCCAACTGATCGATACATTATCGAATACGACTGGGCATTCTCAAGTGAATAACAATTGCGCCCATCAATTACAATCGGTTCTTTCATATAAGTCTGATAGATCCATAACGGGAGATGCTTGATTTGTTCCCATTCTGTCGTAATAATGGCTAGGTCTGCACCGGTAAGTGCCTGCCGAATATCTTCTGTGTACTCAACCGCGTTCCCTAAAATTTTCCGAGCGTTCGGTATGGCAACAGGGTCATATGCTGTAACATTGGCACCTTCCTCTATTAATTCTTTAATAATGGTTAGCGCGGCAGACTCACGAACATCATCTGTATCTGCTTTAAATGCTAAACCGAGCAAGGCAATATTTTTCTCTTTTAACGAACCAAACATTTCCTTCGCCTTTATAATAGGCATTGATTGTTGCCGATTATTTATTTGAATGACGGCTTCAAGTAAGGCGAGAGGCTGTTTAAGATCACTGCCAAGCTGTGCAAGTGCTTTTGTATCCTTTGGAAAACAAGAGCCGCCGTAGCCGAGGCCTGCTTTGAGAAAATGAGGACCAATCCGTTTATCTTGACCTATTCCAAAGGCCACCTCTTCTATATTAGCCCCGATATTTTCACAGATATTGGCTATTTCATTGATAAAACTTATTTTTGTTGCTAAAAACGCATTGGCCGCATATTTAATCATCTCTGCACTTCTAATGTCTGTTTTCATAATCGGGATCTGTAAGGGCAGATAAAAATGTTCCATTATGGTTGCCACTTCAGGGTTGCTAGTGCCAATCACAATACGGTCACCATGGAAAAAATCAAGAACGGCCATTCCCTCGCGAAGAAATTCAGGATTGGCAACCACTTCTGCCTGGAGATTAGGAGGTTTTCTGCTGTCAATAATTTCTTGAATGAGTTCGTTCGTACCGACTGGAACCGTGCTTTTTGTACAAACAATTACATCTTGCTCGATATAGTTAGCGATTGTATGGGCAGCTACATGTATGTATTTAAGGTCTGCTGAACCATCTAGTTTCATTGGTGTACCGACTGCAAGAAAAATGATATCAGCTCTAGAATAGGCATCATGAGGATTAGTGGTAAACTGCAGCTTCTCATTGCGTAAATTTTTTTCTAAAAGGGTCTCTAATCCAGGCTCATAAATGGGAGTACGGCCGCATTGGAGCATGTCAATTTTCTCTTTTTGAATGTCTATGCACGTCACTTGATGTCCTAATTCTGCTAAACAAGCACTAGTGACCAATCCTACATATCCTGCTCCAGCAACAGTAACCTTCATCCAATCCCTCCAATGATTTGTTTACTATATTGTATTAGGGAATGATGGAGATTTTCTTAATCTAGTGTAAAGAGAGTGTAAAGACTGTGTGTATTTATAAAAATGTAAATTGCCCATTAATAAACCGTTTTAAAGTTAGTGCTGGATGCTTTCCTCTAAGGAATCCTCCAATGATAAATAAACACTTTTTTTAATGACTTTACATTGTTTCTTTACATTGGCTGCTTCTTTACTTAATTGGCCAACTGATTGAAAGGCAACTGATTTATTTGAAACAACGGCAATGGAGAGGCTGACCAATGCTGCTTTTTCTAGTTGTCCTCTTCGATTGATAGCTTTTACATACCCCCTAGTTAGCTCTTCCTCACTATAAAATTGCCGCGCGATATCGTCAAATCGTGTAATAATGGACTGGCAAATTGGTTTATAATTAAAATCGTGAATCACAGCGATGAAATCGTCTCCCCCAATATGACCTACAAACGACGTTTCATTGGCATAGGTTTTAAGGGTCTGAACAATAATGTTAGCGGTTTCTCGAATAAGTTCATCGCCTTCTCTAAATCCGTGGGTATCATTAAAGGCTTTAAAGGAATCAATATCTATATATAAAACACAAAACTTTTCAGTTGATAATATTTCTTGCAATGTTTCATTGATGACAAAGTTCCCCGGCAGCCCTGTTAAAGGGTTTGAATTGCGGGCAATGCTAACTTGTACTTCGGTTAATTTCATTAAAAGATTCTTAATACTAACGATTCCGTACATACGCCCTTGAACGGTGACGATCACGTAATCATATAGGTGGCCGAGGCTTCGATTCATGGCAAGTGCACTCACATCGGTAATTGGCACAGAATAATCCACAATCAATGGTTCTTTATTCATGACTAGTTCAATCATTCGGTTCATAAAAAGATTAAAACCATATTTAGTCGAAAGCGCTTGATAAAAATGGGTTTTCATGACTAATCCAACTGGGTGCTCATTTACACAAACAACAATTCCCTCTAACGATGGAGTATCCTTAAAAGATTTATAGACTACTTCAGATTTTGTGAAAGGTGTGATGATCCGTCCTTTTTCAGCAATATCCCCAATTGTTTGCTCCATATATCCACCTCCATTTTATAAATAGGATTGACCAATTAATGGGTGCGGCCGCCCAAGATGATATCCTTGTCCATAGGGTACGCCTGCTTGTTTTGCAATCTTCAGTTGTTCCTCGGTTTCAATTCCTTCGAGTGTAACGGTCGTTCCAGCTTCTTTAAAATAGGCGGTAATCCACTTCAAGAATTGCTGTTTTTTTATGGACTGATCTAAGTCTATAGAAAAGTATTGATCGAGTTTCACCATGTCGGGTTCGAGCTCAAGGGCGGCTTTCAGAGATGATTGCCCTTTCCCAAGGTCATCAAGAGCAATTAAAAACCCAGCAGCTTTTAAATAACGAACTATTTTCTGCAGACTTCCTAAATTTTGAACAGTCTCCGCTTCATTTAGTTCAAAAATAATTTGACATGGGTGTATATTGATTTTTTTCATCAGATCTTCAATGAACCAAGGAAAATTGGGTTCCAACATTGTTGAGGGGAAAATATTCACAGTAAGATGCTTGCTCATATCCCTGGGAGCGATCCATTGATTAAATGAAGCAATACTTTGCATAACAGAGGATAAATCTAAATCAAAGCGTTTCTTTTGTTGTTCTGCCATCGCAAAGAGCATTTGTGGATTTTGCACCTTTTTTCCTCTAATCAAGCTTTCAAACCCATAAAGGGTTTCATTCTGCAGAGAAATAATGGGCTGAAATACGTGAGAAAAAGTAAGCGATTCTGTTAGTTCAATGGTCGGCTTTGGTAAATCTAGGATTGTTTTCATTGCCTAAGTCCCATCCTATGTATAATTTTTAAAAAACTTATAATCTAAATGTACTATGAATGTATAAAAATGTTTGTAAAATTCATGTAAATATGCATTGTCGGAATGGATTTTACACTAAATTTCATCTAGGAAATTTATTTTGAATATCCTATATTTAAAATACTTGAATTCAAGATAAATATAAGATATACTCTAAATGTAAGGCAATTGATAAAATTGCTTAAATTCACAAGTCTAACGAAATCTTTATTCTGAATCAAAATAAAACTAAACAATAAAATCCATATTAGAACTAATCATCTGTCTTTTGACAAGTATGAAAGGGAAGTGAAGAGAATGGAAAAATTTCATCAGGAACCTAATGTGTATGTCGGAGAGGTTAATATTAAAGTAAAAAATCTTGATTATTCCACTACATTTTATGAAAACATTATTGGTCTTCGCGTATTGGAAAAAACGGATCGCAAGGCTGTGTTAACAGCAGATGGAAAAACACCGCTTTTAATAATTGAGGAGCCCGCAGATGCTATTTCAAAGCCAGCTCATATGTCTGGATTGTATCATTTTGCGATTTTGCTGCCGTCGCGTGCGGACTTATCAGTCTTTTTAAGGCATTTAATTCAAACTGGTTACCCACTTGGCGCAGCGGATCACTATGTGAGTGAGGCACTGTACCTCAATGATCCGGATGGAAATGGGATTGAAGTCTATCGAGATCGTCCTTCTTCTGAGTGGACATGGAAAAATAATTTGGTCGACATGGCAACTGAGCAGCTGGATGCGGAAGGGATTCTTGCCGTAAGTAATGCGGAGTGGAATGGTCTTCCAGCTGGTACAGTGATGGGTCATATACATCTTCATGTGGGGGATCTTAAAAAGGCTGAAGAATTTTATACTAAAGGACTAGGTTTTAACGTAGTAAGCTACTATCCGCAAGCGGCATTTCTTTCCACTGGCGGTTATCACCATCATATTGCCATTAATACCTGGCAGGGAGTAGGAGCGCCAACTCCACCGAAAAATAGTGTTGGCTTAAATTGGTATACGCTTGTGTTCCCTAATGAAGCAGCAAGAGAAAAGGTCCTAAATCAGTTGCAGCAATTAGGAGCACCGGTACAAAAAGAAGCAAATGTTTTTGTAACAAGTGATCCATCAGGAAACCAAATTCGTTTGGTGATATAAAGAGCTATTTGCAAGATTAAGAAAGAGGATGTCTCAAAGGGTCAGACCCCTTTGAGACATCCTCATTTTTGTATTATGATCAGGTTATTATTGATTGAAAAAACCTAAGGCATATTTAATTCCTTCTTCGATTTCTTTTGTCTCATAGCCTAACAAATCCTCATGGGTAATTTCCAACTTGGTTCTCGCTAAAGAGTATCCACTGTCTAAATTAACATCGAGGACCACTTCGTAACCATTTTCATTTCGATTAATTTCAATTATGTCATAATCTCGAATGGCAGTTCCTGTTTCGTATTCTAAAGGCTCTAATTCTGACATCAAATAACCTCCTAATTCTTACTTGTCAACGCCAACCTGGTGAATATGCTGAAATGCTGACCCTAGTAGAAAGGTAATGTAGGATTACATTTCCGATGTGTCACCTTTATTGCCGGTGGCTGCTGCTTTTTTCACACCTTTACTGACATACGGCTTGAAACTCTTAGCTTTATTAGCACTAGCTTGCCAGCGATTCCAGCCCTTTTTTCCCGTTCCTCTTCCTGTTCCACTTTTCCCTTTAGCATTACTCATATAATCACTCCATTATAATTCCAAATTCTGATGTAAGTCTGGGCTAGTCTAACACACATCATACCTTCTCGTCCCCAAAATTTTTCATCCTACAGCACAAGTAATAAAACTAATCCATTTTATTTTCTTCGAAATGGTTAAAATAATTCGGTGCCTGACACCATTTTTACGTCCAGCAACTTGTTTTAGAGGTTTTATGGAGAAAATGCCGAATAAAAATATCATGCGCTATGATGCATTCCATTTTAATTAAAGGTAGTGATTTTGATGTGTTTAATCCTGTTTGCCTACCAAGTCCATAAAGAATATAAGCTCATCGTGGCCGCGAATCGTGATGAATCCTATCAAAGGCCGACCGCTCCTGCGCATTTTTGGGAGGATACTCCCCAGGTCCTGGCGGGCAGGGATTTAGAAAAAATGGGGACATGGATGGGAGTTACGACCGGAGGACGCTTTGCTGCATTAACCAATTATCGTAATCCAAAGGAAGTAACAATAGGGAAACGGTCACGTGGTGAGTTAGTAGCAGATGCCCTGCGGTATAACGGAAATGTAGAAGATATTATGGGGAAGTTTGTGGAAAATAATAACATGTATCCGGGTTACAACTTATTAGCAGGGGATGGGAATGAACTTTACTATTATTCGAATATGGGTCAGACCTTGAGTAAGCTCGAGCCAGGCATATATGGAGTTAGTAATCATCTATTAAATACCAATTGGCCTAAGGTGCAAAAGGGGAAGGAAGGTCTGGCCCAAATAATTGGCGGTGAAAAGGAAGAAATTGCAGAAAAACTTTTAATCCTCCTGCAAACAGCAGACCCAGCACCTGATGAAGTTCTTCCTCACACAGGGGTTTCCTTGGAGATGGAAAGAATGCTTTCCCCGCTATTTATCAAAAGCGATCATTACGGAACAAGGAGTTCCACCATTTTATTGATGGAGGATAAACAACTTCAATATGTTGAAAGAGTATTCTCTAAGGAGAACATAACAGAACAGCGATTTACGATTGAGCTTTAAGAAAACCTATTTGTAAAATATCCTCTGAGTTTATAACTAATCAAACGTTTGATTAAATGGTCATGATGCTATGGCATAAATAGTTTTTCACCTAGAAGGAAAAAACTAATTAAACGATTGATTAGCGCCCCGTGAGGCTTTGTTTATTTATTGCTTAATTTGGGAACTTATTTACTAAGTGATATATACTATAGGTGAGAAAGGAGCGTGGTTAGTTTGAAAAAAGGATGGTTAGGAATCGGAATAGTGGTCGCTGTGATTGTTATCTTTGGCCTCATGTTCATGTCCAGCTATAATGGCTTTGTTAATCTTGAAGAAGACGTGAATCAGTCGCATGCTCAAATTGAAAACCAGCTTCAACGAAGGCTTGATTTAATTCCAAACTTAGTAAATACCGTAAAAGGGTATGCTTCACATGAAAAAGAAGTAATTGCATCCATATCAGATGCACGAGCACGACTTGCTGGAGCAAAAACACCGCAAGAAGAAGCGACAGCAAACGCAGAATTGTCTGGTGCATTAAGCCGATTGCTTGTGGTAGTGGAAAATTACCCCAACCTAAAGGCCGACCAGCAATTTACACGATTAATGGATGAACTGGCCGGAACAGAAAATAGAATTGCGGTAGCCCGCAAGGATTACAATGAACAGGTGGCCACATTCAACAAAAAAGTTAAGCGATTCCCGGGTTCCCTTATTGCAGGAATCGGCGGATTTGATGAAAAGGAATATTTCAAAGCAGCTCCTCAAGCACAAGAAGCGCCAAAGGTTGATTTTGGGGGCAACGGATAATGAACGCGAAGAGGGTCTTCAGCTCACTTTTGGTGTTATTCACTTTTTTTCTGAGTACTGCAAATGCACTTGCTGAGGATGTCCGAATTCCTGCTCCAGCAGGAGACATTTATGTACAAGATTTTGCCAATATTTTAAATGAAACAGAAAGAGCAGAATTAATCAACCTGGGTAGAAGCATTGAAGATCAAACAACTGCACAAGTGGCCGTGTTAACCGTTCAAACCATCGGCGATCAAACGATAGAAGACTTTTCTATTGAGGCATTTCGCAAATACGGGATTGGTCAAAAAGGAAAAGATAATGGAGTAATGCTCGTCTTAGCAATGAATGAACGCAAGTTGAGGATTGAAGTGGGCTATGGGCTCGAGGGCAGAATTCCGGATGCCAAGGCGGGCCGGATTCTAGATGAATATGCCATTCCTTATCTTCAGAATCAACAGCCAAATAAGGCAGTGACGGAAACCTATAAAGCGTTAGCTAAGGAAGTATTCGCCGAATATGGTATTAAGAGTGGGGAGCAGACGGCACCCAATCCAGCAGTACCATCGAAGGAAAAGGGGCTTGGGATTCCCTCATGGCTCCTCATCATTATCGTGCTTGTCGTAGTATTCTTAGATTTTAAGTTTTTTGGCGGCACCCTCACATATCTTCTTCTCTCTATCATATCCCGTGGCGGAGGAAGAGGCGGTGGTGGCGGCGGTTCCCGCGGCGGCGGCGGCGGATCCTCCGGCGGCGGTGGTGCCAGCCGTGGCTGGTAAGATCATTGTTTCGTTTCACAAAAAAGATGCTCTCCAATTGGAGGGCATCTTTCTTTTATTTTATAGGAAGTCTTCTTCTCCGATAGGCATAAAGAATAATGAATCCTAGTAGAAAAACGACGATCAAATAGATACTATACCTGGAAAGGTAACTGCCTACATAAACCCAATTTCCTCCAAGCACTTTACCTAAAGTGATGAAAGAGGAGCACCAGATCATCGCCCCGGAATATGCAAATAAGGCGAATTTTCGATAGGAGTAATGGTTGATTCCTGCTAGATATGCTGTGATATGCCGTACACCGGGAATGAAAAAGCCGATAACAAGGAGGAACGGTCCGAATTTGTTAAATAATTTCCTCGTACGACTAATTCTTGCCTCACTAATATGAAGTTTAGGACCAAATTTATGTAAAAATGGTACGCCTAATTTGATTCCTAAAATAAAACTGAGCGTAATGCCGATACTTGCACCAATATAGGCGCATAAAAGAGAGGGCAGGTAAGCAAATTTTTCTGTAAAAACATGATAGCCCACATAAGTAAGGATCACTTCATCTGGAATGGGCAATCCAATAATGCCGCCGATTAATGCCAAAGTAATTCCTAAATAACCAAAATGTCCAATAAGATGATTCAAATGTTCCATCACTGCACACCCTTATTCAATTCTGGAAAAAGACTAAAAACAGAAAAATTTTTTTACGTTTATCTTTTACATATTTTAAATCTTTATACAATACCTGGCACCATTTTTTAGCAGGATTACGAATATAGTAGAGTAACTGTTTTTAGGAGGTTCTTTTATGCCGATTGAATGGAATGAAGCAGATCAGGTATTTCATTTACATAACCACAGGGTGAGTTACCTGATTCAAATCGTTCATCGAAAGCATTTGGCCCATTTATATTGGGGGGAGCGTGTTGAGGTATCGCAGCCTTCATCCATCCTTACCTATAAAGGAAGGGCTTTTTCACCGATGACAGAACCTACGGACCCTTCATTTTCCCTTGATACACTGCCGCAGGAATATCCTGCATTTGGGAACGGGGACTATCGTGCCCCGGCCTATCAGCTTTGTTCCCGCGATGGATCGACCATCACCGAGTTTGTTTATGACTCCCATGAGTTTTATAAAGGGAAGCGTCCCCTAACAGGATTGCCTTCGGCTTATGTAGAAGGAGATGCTGAGGCCGATTCGCTCGTCATTACCATGGTCGATTCCATGCTGGGTGTTGGATTAAACTTAATGTATACGATTTACGACGATCTTGATGTGATAGCCAGATCCGTTTCTTTTCAAAATTTGGGCAGCTTTGCGGTGGAAGTCCAGAAATGTATGAGCATGTCTATTGATTTCCCCAATTCGAATTGGGATTGGCTTCAACTGCAAGGAACGTGGGCAAGGGAGCGTCATATCGAACGGCAGTCCTTACACCCTGGCGTTCAAATGATTTCCTCCGCACGAGGAGCCAGTGGTCATCAACATAATCCCTTTCTTGCCTTACTTGCAAAGTGTTCGATTGAAGAGGCTGGCGATGTTTATGGGATCAGTCTTGTGTATAGTGGGAATTTCCAGGCCTCCATCGAGGTCGATGCATTTGAAACAACAAGACTCAGCATTGGGATCAATCCGTTTGATTTTGCCTGGCAGCTAAAGCCGGGGGAAACGTTTCAAACACCGGAGGCCTTAATGGTCTATTCGTCGGAAGGTCTGGGCGGGATGTCGCGAACCTTTCATAAAGTACTGCGAGAAAGGGTGTGCCGCGGCGTTTACCGTGATAAAGCACGCCCAGTTCTTATTAATAATTGGGAAGCTACTTATTTTAATTTTAATGAAAAAAAATTAATGGCGCTTGCGGATACGGCTAAAGTCCTGGGAATTGAGCTGTTTGTCCTGGATGATGGCTGGTTTGGGCACCGAGACAATGATAAAAGCTCGCTCGGTGACTGGGTGGTCTATCCAAAAAAGCTGCCACATGGTTTAAAGGGTTTAGCTGATTATATTAATAAGAAGGGGATGCAATTTGGGGTATGGGTGGAGCCGGAGATGGTGTCACCTGATAGTGATTTGTACCGCAAGCACCCTGATTGGTGTTTGCATGTGCCAGGGCGAAACCGGACATTGTCAAGGAATCAACTTGTCCTGGATTTGAGCCGGGAGGATGTGTGTGATTGGTTAATTGACACACTCACGAAGGTCTTCCAAAGTGCGCCGATTACCTATGTAAAATGGGATATGAACCGAAATATGACGGAGGTTGGGTCGGCGGGGCTGCCACCGGAAAGGCAAAAGGAAACGTCACATCGCTATATGCTCGGTTTGTATCGGACTTTAGAAATATTAACAGCACGCTTTCCTCAGATTTTGTTTGAAAGCTGCTCGGGCGGCGGCGGTCGCTTTGATACTGGCATGTTGTATTACATGCCGCAAACCTGGACGAGTGACAATACGGATGCAGTTGAAAGGTTAAAAATTCAATATGGAACAAGTATTGTTTATCCGGCGGTCACGATGGGAGCCCATGTGTCAGACGTTCCGAATCACCAAGTGGGCAGGGTAACGCCTCTAGAAATGAGGTGCCATGTGGCGATGGCTGCCAATTTAGGATTTGAATTAAATGTTGATAAGCTGAGTAAGGAAGAGATGTCGCTAGTCGGAGCGCAAATCAGGCTATACCAGCAGATTAAGGAAGTCGTTTGTTTTGGTGATTTGTACAGGCTGATCAGCCCATTTGATGGAATGGACACAGCCTTGATGTATGTTGCTCCCAAGCAAGAAAAGGCAGTATTGTTTTACTATAAAACTTTTGCAACACCCAATCCACCATTTCTCCGTCTCAAATTGCGCGGGCTAAATCCGAAACGCAAATACCAAATCAACAACGATGACCGTGCTTATTATGGAGATGAACTGATGAAGATAGGATTAATCCTGCCGCTAATGAAAAAGGATTATTACTCACATATTTATCAACTCACACTAGTATAGCCACCATCGTTAACAAAGTTAGAAGAGGGCAGCGGCTTCCATAGATTCTGCAGCCCTCTTTTTGCATTTATAGACAACGAATATTGTTCAGTCTATCAAAAAAACAATTCTAGAAATGGCCGTAACTCTGGTTTATGATAAGGGGGAATTCTTCTAAAAAATATTAATAGAAGCATCAAAGGGGTGGACATGATGAGAGATTTATATCAAAGCTTTAATACAACTATTAAACATAAGCTTTTTGGCAGCTTCCGCATTAAGATGATCCTGTTTTTAATGATGGCCGCTTTGATTCCACTCCTCTTGTTCGGCTTTCTTTCCTATCAAAAATCTTCTAAAATTGTGAATCGCCAATTTAATGACTATCAAAATTTTGCTGTTTCCCAGCTTGAAAAGCAGCTGGAAAATACAATTGATCAGATGTTTGTCGTCTCAACAGATATTCATCAATATTTATCGGATCCAACCTTGATTGTCATCAAAGAGGAGATACCAAGAACATATGAAGGTTTCATTGAAAAAAAGAACTTTGAAAGATTCCTTGAAGCTCATAAAACGTTTAATACAAAAGGAATCTATTTGATCACTAGCTCTGGCTACTATTACGGTGGAAACCATTTAAATACTGAAAAACTGTTTCAAATGCCCTTTTGGAAAGAAATGAGTAAATTAAACCAAGGTGATCGCTGGATTGGATTTTATAAAGCCAATTATTATGATAGCAGCAAGCCGTCTCAACAAATGGTTGGGCTTGTCTTGCCAATCCAGAGCCAATATGGAATTTTAAAAGGAAGCAAATTATTGATTGAGACGAATGCTGATGAACTCTTTTCCTATATTAAGTATCTTGAAAGAGACGTGCATGCTTTTGTCACCATCCACAATGAGAAGCAAAAAATCCTTTATCAAACAAAAACTGAACGGAAACCGCTTCCAAGTGATATTGTCAGAGTAAAAGAGATTGCTGCTTATGGCTGGAAAGTCGAGGTCCGTGTCCCAGAAAGACTGTTTTACCAATCGTCAAATGTGATTTTTAACTATACATTGTTAGGCATATTTTTTCTCATTATTCTTGCCATCATATTAGCGATGGTCTTTTCAGCACCACTTGCAAAGAGAATCAGGAAGCTAAAGGAATCGATGGAGCTTGTTAGTGCAGGTGAACTGAAAACCCAGGTCGCTGTAGGGAAAGAATACGATGAAATTGGACAATTAACCGTCAGCTTTAATCAGATGGTTCAACAAATTAAGGAATTAGTGGATGAAATCAGCGAGACGGAGAGGTTAAAAAGGAAAGCAGAATTGAGGGCCTTCCACTATCAGATTAATCCCCATTTATTGTTTAATACTCTAAATTCAATCCAATGGAAGGCAAGGCTTTCTAACGCAAAGGAAGTTCAGGAAATGATTTATCATCTGACAGAGGTTCTCCATGAAAATCTCAACTTTTCTGATGAATTGATTACCTTAAAAAAGGAATTAAACACCATTAGCCACTATTTAAAGGTGCAGGAAATCAGATATGGCCATATGTTTGAATACCATGAAACCGTCAATTTAGTGTGCATGGATTATTTAATTCCTAGATTGTCCTTACAGCCTTTATTTGAAAATATCTTTTTTCATGCATTTGAAGATGGCAAGGGTATAATTGAATTATCAATTGAAGAAGAGCCGGAATTTCTTGAGTTAACTCTAAGGGATAATGGAAAAGGAATGTTGGAAAAAACAGCTCTAAATCTATTAAATCCTCATTCATCAAAGGAAAAAGCACGGGGAATCGGTGTGTACAATGTTGATCAGCGGTTCAAGCTTCATTTTGGAAATGAAAATGGTCTTCGGATTGATTCTAAACCGAAGAAAGGGACGACAATCAAAATACGTTGGCCGAAAAGGAGGATGTCCGATGATCAAAGTCATAATAGTTGATGATGAATATATCGTCCGAAAAGGGTTAATAGCAACGGTGGATTGGCAAAAATTTAATATGGAAGTAGTTGCCGATGCCTCTAATGGCCAGAAGGGTTGGGAACAGTTTCTTGAACATTCTCCGGATATTGTCATTACAGATATTGTTATGCCCGAACTGAATGGGATTGACCTTTCCAGAAAGATTAAACAAACTGCCCCAGATACTAAAATTCTGCTATTAAGCTGCCACCGGGATTTTGAGTATGCGCAGGAAGGCATTAAACTTGGTGCATCGGGTTACATCGTAAAAACAGCCTTTCAAGATGAGGAATTCGAAGATTATTTAGAGAAGTTTGCCGATGATATTAATAAAAAATTGGAAGTGAAGAAACAAGTAGAGCCTGCGTCTCCAATTCTTCCCATTGAGCTGCATGAAACATGGCCTGAATCGATTCAAAAAGCAGTGCAGATTATTATGAAAGACCTAAACGAATCTCATTCATCGGTAGACATTGCCTATGAAGTGGGGCTGAGCAGGAGCCATTTTAGCACCCTTTTCAAAAAATCAGTGGGTGAAAGTTTTTACACTTTTACAGAGAAACTAAAGCTAAATGCTGCTTGTGAATTACTAATTAAGACTTCCCTTACTTTACAGGAAATAGGGGAAAAAGTGGGGATACAGGATGGTAAATATTTTAGCAAATGGTTTAAAAAATGCAAAGGGCAGACACCATCTGAGTATCGTCAAACAAAAAGGGGAAAACAATCGGACAAATTTACCCCTATCCATTAAATTTTTCGAAAGTTAAAACATTATTACGACCAATTTAAGATGATTTTTAGTATGGGACCGCTTTCATTAGAAGTACAATGAAAGCGGTTAATTTTTTATATAAAGAGGGGGAAAATCCGAATGAGAAAAATAAGCATCTTAGCAATGATTTTAATGTTGGTTAGCGTATTCTCCTTAGCCGCATGTTCACAAAGCAGTTCAGGTGAAAATTCAACTGACAAAAAAGGGGAAGACAAGGCCGGGGGAGATAATGTGACCCTTCGCTTTGCTACATGGGACTCTGGAGAAGCATTGAAAATTCAACAAGACATCGCAAAAAAGTTTGAAGAAAAAAACCCTGGCGTAAAGGTTCAGGTTGAAGCATATGGTGATGGTTTTGATCAGAAGCTTGCCGCTTCATTTGGAGCAAAAAATCCTCCGGATATGATGTATATGTGGAATTTCCCGGCTTACTTCGAGTCACTTGAACCATTGGACAAGTACCTTGAAGGCGACACGGAAATGGAAATGAATGACTTTTACCAAGGTTTATTTAATTATTCAAGTATGAATGGGAAAATTTACGGAATGCCCGCTGGATTTACTACCAGGGTTGTTTATTATAACAAAGATTTATTTGATAAAGCCAACATCCCTTATCCACAGGATGGCTGGACATGGGACGATTTCAAGCAAATCGCTAAAAAATTGTCAGACCCGAGCAAAAAACAATACGGCTTTGGGGTAGTTCCTGAGCCAGATACGTATGACCTCCAAGGGTTGGTTTGGAGTAACGGCGGCAGCTTCATCAGTGAGGATGGCACAAAGGTGAAAGGCTATATGAATAGCCCTGAAACAATCGAAGCAATCCAATTATTGAATGATTTGCTTAAAGAAAAAAGTGCTGTTCTTGTCGGAGGGAAAAACCAACAAAGCGGTGATGATATTTTCAAGGCAGGAAAAATTGCGATGTGGGAAAGCGGTATTTGGCCTTTAGCAGGATTTAAAGAAGCGAAAATTAATTTTGGAACGGTTGAAGTGCCATCATTTGGTGATAAACCGGCAAAAGGAGTTATTGCCTCATCTGCCGTATCGATCGCGAAGGATTCTAAACATAAGGACCTTGCCTACAAATTTGTGAAATTTTATTCTTCCGACGAAGCAATCAACATGAGGACTGAAGATTTACCAGTACGAATTAGTGTTGTAAAGGAAAAGAATATGGAGCAGGATGCATTGTTAAGTCCGTTTTATAAAATGCTTGAACGCTCAGATGATACACCGGCATTTCTATTAAATAGCAATTGGAATGAAATTAATCGAAATCTTTCTGCAGCAGTGAATGCAGTTATGCTCGGGCAGGATGCAGAGAAACTACTGAATAAGGCTGTTCAAGACTCCGAGAAATATGTCAAGTAGGGAGACTATATAAATGAGGTGTTCATCATGAAATCAATTCCTGCCTCTTCCACACCGTATATGGAAATAAACAAGAAAAGAAAAGTGAAGTGGGACAAGATTGTCCCCCTCCTTTTCATCTCTCCATGGATCATTGGGTTCCTGGCGTTTACGCTGGGGCCCCTAATATATTCGCTTTTTATCAGCTTTTTTGATTGGCCGGTTGTCGGTAAGGCAACTTTCATAGGTTTGGATAACTATAAAACGATGTTTACGGATGATCCATTGTTTTGGAAGTCATTATGGGTGACGGTTAAATTTGCTGCGCTGTTTGTCCCGCTAAATATCATTATTGCCCTAGTTTTAGCGATGTTGTTAAATCAAAATGTCAAAGGACATGGCTTTTTTAGAACCTTTTTTTATCTTCCTTCTGTAATATCTGGTGTTGCCCTAGCGATGATCTGGGCATGGGTGTTTAACGGTGAATACGGTATTCTTAATTACTTTCTTTCCTTAATTGGCATTACGGGTCCTAATTGGCTGAATGATACAAGCTGGGCGTTAGTTGCAATGGTTATTGCGAGCCTATGGGGCCAGGGATCGATGATGTTAATCTTCTTGACCGGTTTAAAAAGTATTTCAAAAGAGCTTTATGAAGCAGCATCCATTGATGGAGCCAATAAAATTACACAGTTTTTCAAAATTACGTTGCCACTGTTAACGCCTACGATTCTATTTAATGTCATTACAACAATTATTGCCGCATTTCAGCAATTGACGCTAGCACTGTTGTTAACCGGTGGAGGACCGCTTAACTCAACATACTTTTACGCCATGTATCTCTACGAAAATGCCTTTAAATATTTTAAAATGGGCTATTCCTCCGCAAATGCCTGGTTTATGTTTTTGATAGTTTTAAGTTTAACCATGCTAGTATTTAAATCCTCGTCGGCCTGGGTGTACTACGAAGGAGAAGTGAAGAAAAAATAGGTTTGCAGCCAATCTATCGATACGAGGAGTTTTAGGATGAAAACAAAAAACAGGGTCGAAAAAACCTTTATATATGGAATCTTAATCTTTTTCTCACTGTTATTTTTAGCGCCGTTATTCTGGATGCTGACAACATCGTTGAAATCACCAGAAGAGCTCTATTTGTTCCCGCCAAAGTGGATTCCCTCAAGTTTTCATTTTGAGAATTTTAAGGAAGCCTGGCTTTCCCAGCCGTTTACGCAATTTTTAATCAACTCACTTACGGTGACCATCATGGCAACCATTGGCCAAATCGTATCCTCTGCACTGGTCGCCTATGGATTTGCACGGTTCACGTTTAAGGGCAGGGATTTTTTATTTATGGTCCTGTTGGCTACGATGATGATTCCATGGGAAGTCACGATGATCCCGTTATATATGGAATTTAATGTCCTTGGGTGGATCAATACGCTGAAGCCGCTCATTGTCCCGGCATGGTTCGGAGCTCCTTTTTATATTTTCCTGATGAGGCAATTTATTATGGGGATACCAAAAGAACTTGACGAAGCAGCAAGAATGGATGGGGCCAATACATTCCAAATTTTTTATAAAATCTATCTGCCGCTGATGAAGCCTGTGTTAATTCTTGTCGCCGTGTTCAGTGTGCTGAACTGCTGGAATGATTACCTTGGTCCGCTCGTCTTTTTGAATGACCAGAGTAAATACACATTGACACTTGGCCTTGCCCAGTTCAAAGGGATGTTCGGGGTTGATATGGAGGGAATCATGGCGATTACGTTCCTTATCAGTTTGCCGCCGCTTATTCTCTTCTTCGCAGCTCAGCGTTACATCGTTGAAGATGTTTCTACTACCGGCATTAAGGGGTAAGAAGTTCATCTGTTTTAATCAGAAGGGGCCAGTCCCTTCTGATTAAACAGACAGTTTAGTAGTTGGGGAGCTCCCTTAATTTTTAATAAAGGAAGGGTTGAACACCTATGATCCAGTCATTACGATTTCTATCTTTACCTTCTGGTGTAAAACGTTTTTTGGCTACTGAATCATTATACGGTCTAAGCATTGGTATGTTTACCTTAATCTTGAATCTTCATTTTATTGACAGGGGGATTACTGAAAAAGAAATTGGTGTCATCACATCGATGGGGATTTTGGTAATGGGTATTTTCGCCATACCTGTAAGTATCTTGGCTAAAAGGACCGGACGGAAAAAGCTGCTGGTTTTAGGAATTATGAGTATTGCCATTGGATGCAGCATTTTTGCTTTTGCAGAAGGCTTTGCGTTCTTTTTTTTCGCTCAATTGGTTGTATCGATTGGCCTAACGCTTGTGGAAACGACAGAAATACAGCTGTTGTTCCATTATAGCCGTTCAAAAAGAGAAGAAACCCAAGCCTACAGCTTTTTATTCGCGGTATTTACTGCATTTACAGGGGCGGGGACATTATTAGGCGGCTTTTTGCCAAAGTGGATTGAGCTTTCTGGGAGAGGCTACCATAACACCTTAATTGCCACCTCGATCTTGTTTTTACTATTAGCCTGTGCACGGGGAACCTTACTTCCGGCTGAGGAGCGGGTGACACCTGTTCGGCAAAAGGAGACAAAACACCAGGCTAAATCATTACCTGAACAAAAGAAGATTTCCAATCCTAGAGGGAAGGTTTCCCATGAACTGAAGCAAAAGTTACTGTTTTTTGCTGTATTTGCCCTCATTACAGGTGGAGCGGTATCTTGTTTGCAGCCTTATTTAAATTTATTTGTTAAGTTTCGCTTAGATTTTTCCAATGAGGCAGTGTCAATCCTCTTAGCTCTTAATGGGGTTGCTTTGTTTATTGGCTCCGTTTTTTCACCGGCATTGATCGACCGCTTTGGAACGAAAAAAACATTTTTTTACATTTACATGATCAATATGGTTCTCTGTTTTATTTTATTTTTGAATCTCCCAGCCATTTTCTTTTCGAGCCTTTTACTTATTAGAGGCGGAGTGTTTACGATGCTGACAAACCTGGTCGACAGCTTATCCATGTCTTCGTTTAAAGATGAAGAACGCGATCTATATGCTGGAGTAAGGGCAGTATTCAGGAGCATTGGTTCTGCATTAGCGGCTTTCATGATTGGTACAATCTTAGCTGGTAAGAACTATACGTTGCCTTTTTTACTGGCAGGTTTGTTCCTCCTCCTTGGATATACGTTTTTCGTCTATGTTATAAGGCCAAAATTTTTCGAAACGGACCAGGAATATCCTTCTAGCCGACAAGATAAAATTTCAAATGAATGTTGAAAGAGGTGACCGTATGTTTGATATCAAAAAAATACCGTTCAGCCGTTATGGTTCGTTTATTACGATCTCACCGAATCATCAAGAGGGCAGTGATGGACCGCTGTATATTCGGAATATCCGGAACGGAGACAATGATTTCGGAGCAGTGTTCAAAATTGATCTTATTGGGAGGAATGGAAAATCCCAATCATATCATGCTGTATTATTTCCAAGCATGCTTCGACTTGAAGCAGATGAAGGGTGTGCGGAATTTTGTATAACAGAGTCTAGAATTCTCCAAATAAGAAGTCAAGGGGTTGGGGTAAGACTGACGGGGGTTATTGGAGCATATGATTATGCAGTCCAAATGGAGGAAAATCGTTGGGAAGTCAATCATTCACTTCAGGAAATGCGCTATATGCTTACAACTTTAAAAGGTCACATCCAAATGGATGCGCCATTTAATGAACAGCGGTGCGAGAAAATCATAGCGGATTTTCTGCCGGATCCCCAGGATTTAGAAATGGAATGTGTGCTTGAGGAGTTTACGGTTGTCTACCAAACTCAAACCTACACATCTTTTTCTGAAGGACAACAGCAGGTTAAGAAAGAGTATGTGACCTGGCATGAGAATACACTTGAGACACCTCATGAGTATTACAGCGGAAGAGAGCTTGCTTCCTATATAACTTGGTCGTGTATGGTTCCTCCGGAAGGAAGACTAACCAGGCCAGCCATGTATATGTCGAAGAACTGGATGACAAACATTTGGAGCTGGGATCATTGTTTTAACGCGTTGGCGCTTGCTAAAAAATCCCCGGAACTAGCATGGGATCAGTTTATGATCTTTTTCGATGCGCAGGATGAGTCTGGCATGCTTCCGGATTTCCTCAATAATAGGTTCATGTTGTGGAACTTCACGAAACCGCCCATCCATGGCTGGACGCTTAGACGTATGTGGGAGCAAAACGACTTTGTGGATGCAGCTAAACTGCAGGAGGTTTATCTGCCGCTTGTAAAATGGACAAAGTGGTGGCTTACATTTCAGGACAGCGATCGTGACGGAATTCCGCAATATAATCACGGAAATGACAGCGGGTGGGATAATAGCACCATTTTTCACAAAGGTACACCGATTGAAAGCCCGGATCTTTCCTCATTTTTAGTATTACAAATGGAAGTGTTGTCGGAAATAGCCTCAAAGCTTGGAAGAGTTGAGGAGGCCGAAAAATGGAAGCAGGAATCTCAAGCCTTATTAAATCGAATGCTTGATCATTTTTGGAATGGACAGAGATTTGTGGCCAAACGCTCAGGCACCCATGAAATGATCGAATCAGATAGTTTGGTATTATATGTCCCTCTCATTCTAGGAAAAAGATTGCCTAAAGAGATTTTAGAGAAGTTGATTGCGGATATTAAGGATAAGGGTTTTTTAACAGAGTACGGCTTGGCAACAGAGCTCCCAGACAGCCCGTTTTATCGGAAGGATGGTTATTGGCGGGGACCAATTTGGGCACCGACGACCATGCTGCTAACAGATGGTTTGCTTGAATCAGAGGAACAGGAATTAGCCCTGTCTGTTGCGAGGAAATTTTGTTCAATGGCCTCAACATCAGGAATGGCAGAAAATTATGATGCGCTGACGGGGGAAGGATTACGTGATCCAGCATTTACTTGGACATCGAGTGTATTCCTACTCTTAGGACAGCTTCTTATGGAAAACGATCGTGACCACCAGCTATAAATAGTTTAAGACGGCTTATTGAGGACAGTTTGAGGGAGTGAAATAGTAGTTTTGTCTTTAACGCCGGTTTATTGAGGACAGTTTGAGAGATTAGAAAGGTAGTTTTGTCTTTAAGGCGGCGTATGGAGGACAGATTGAGGGATTAGAGTAGTAGTTTTGTCTTTAATGCTAGCTTATTGAGGACAGTTAAGGGATTAAAAAAGTAGATTTGTCTTTAAGGCGGCGTATTGAGGACAGTTTGAAGGATTAGAAAGGTAGTTTTGTCCTTAAGCCAGCTTATTGAGGACAGTTTGAGGGATTGGAATAGTAGTTTTGTCTTTAACGCCAGCTTATTGAAGACAGTTAGAGGGATTAGAAAGGTAGTTTTGTCTTTAAGCCGGTTTATTGAGGACATTTTAAGAGATTAAAAAGGTAGTTTTGTCTTTGTTACCGCTGTTTAACCAAAATTCAACTGATTGCGAGGGTGAATCATGAAAAAATGGAAAAGATGGGAAGACATCCATACAGATGGGATTAATCGCTTGAGTGCACGCACTCATTATTTCAGTTATCCTTCACGTGAAGCGGCAGAAACAGGTGTGGCACCCAATACGCACTATTATCAAAACCTTAATGGAACATGGAAATTTGTCTTTCTCGAAGCACCAGAATATTGGCCGGATGTCTTTTATCAAGACGGTTTAAATACAGCTAGTTGGGATGATATTACTGTTCCCGGCAACTGGCAGCTCCAAGGTTATGGGAAGATGCACTATTCCGATCTATGGTATAACTTTCCGCTTATCCCGCCGCGTGTCCCAACGGAAAACCCAACAGGGATTTATCGCCGGGAATTCGAGTTACATCGAAACCTTGACGAAGAACAGTTAATCCTTCGTTTCAATGGCGTCGATTCTGCTTATGAAGTGTATATAAACGGAGAATTTGCCGGCTATAGCAAAGGTGCACGGATTCAAGCGGAATTTGATATTACGAATTTATGCCGTCAAGGAATGAACAACTTAACTGTTCGAGTGTTTCAATGGTCGGACGGCACCTATTTAGAGGACCAAGATATGTGGTGGCTGAGTGGGATTTTTCGTGATGTGGAGCTATATACAAGACCAATAGCCGGGCTTTATGACTACACGGTAAAAACGGAACTCACAAATGACAATCAGGATTCAGTACTCTCGGTGTCAGTTAAGCTGACAGAACAGCGCGGTCAAACGATTGTTTATGAATTAAAGGATCCATCGGGAAATCAAGTTTTTATCGAGGAAAAAGCGGCAAATTTACCTTTTACCAAAGATATGACAGCCCCATTGAAGTGGAGTGCGGAAGACCCTTCTTTGTATCATCTTTCTATGACAGTAAAAGAGGATAATCGGATTATTGAAGTGATTCACCAACATGTTGGATTCCGTTCCATTGTTCTATCAGGTGATACCTTCCTGGTTAATGGAGTGGCGATTAAATTGAAGGGTGTAAACCGCCATGATTATAACCCTAAGACTGGACGAGTGGTAACGAAAGAGGAAATTGAGCGGGATATTAAGACCATGAAGCAAAACAATATCAACGCTATTCGAACAGCCCATTATCCAAATTCGTCTGTTTTATATGATCTTTGTGACCGATATGGAATGTATGTGATTGATGAAACAGATTTAGAATGTCATGGATTTGAATTGACCGGAAAATATGATTGGATCAGCAATGACCCAGAGTGGGAAATGGCCTATGTATCACGACTTGAGCGGATGATTGCGCGTGACAAAAACCATCCATGTATTATCATGTGGTCACTTGGAAACGAATCATCTTTTGGTCACAATTTCCGTGCTATGGCAAAGCGTGCCAAGGAAATGGATCCGACTCGACTTGTTCATTATGAGGGTGATTTTGAGGCAGAAGTAACAGATGTTTACAGCACGATGTATACATGGCTGGAACCACATGGGGACAGGCTGACGATGGATCAAGTGATTGAAAAATCAACTAAACCGCATATTCTCTGCGAGTATGCGCATGCCATGGGAAATGGTCCCGGAAATCTAAAAGAATATCAAGATTTATTTTATCAATATGATAAGCTGCAAGGCGGATTCATATGGGAGTGGTTTGATCACGGAATTGAAACCGTTGCAGAGGATGGCACGGTTTACTATAGGTACGGCGGCGATTTTGGTGATGACCCTACGAATGGAAACTTCTGTATTGATGGGTTAATCATGCCTGATGGTACGCCTTCGCCAAGTTTATTTGAATACAAGAAAGTGATTGAGCCCGTTCAAACCGAATGTATGGATGCAGAAAAGGGCATATTCCGACTCATTAATCGTTATGACTTTCTATCATTAGATCATTTGGAATTAACTTGTTCTCTCTATGAAGACAATCAATTAATAGAGACATTCCCTGTGGATCTTCCTAGGTTGGCTGGACGTGAGATGGCCGAAATTCAGGTGCCGATTAGACAAGATTTTGAAAAAGTCAGTGGCGCAAACTATTATTTCACCTTTTCTTACAAACTTAACCACGCTACCCAATGGGCTGCAAAAGGTCATGAATTAGCAAATGCTTCGTTTGTGCTCCCTGGAAAAGGAAAGTTGACCAAAAAACATCCAAGCGGAGACCTTAACGTAACAAAAGAGGGAGCTTTACTAACTGTTTCAGGTGCTGATTTCACAGTGAACTTTGACTGTGTAAAAGGGACATTAAAACAAGTATCCCGCAATGGGAAAACGCAGATTGAGAAGGGGCCGAAGTTCAATTTCTGGCGCGCACCCATCGACAATGATATGTACTTACTCTCCGATTACCGAACTAAATATTTCATGCATTTAGGCCATGAGATCGTTGAAGATGTTCAGTTTGGTTTGAAGGACGGAGTGTTTGAATGGCGTACCGAGGCAGTATATGGGACAACGAATAGCTCTTGGTACTATCAACTGCAATATCAGTACCGCATCTATCCAGATGGTGACATTATTTGTACTGTGGATGGCATTGCTTCAGGTCTAAAAGAAAATGCGCCGGTTATGGTACCGCGTTTAGGTCTACAGCTCCAATTAAGCCCTGATTTTAATCACATCGAGTGGCGTGGCAGAGGCCCAGGAGAAAGTTATATTGACTCTAAACAAGCAAATCATTTAGGGGTTTACAGAAAAACCGTGGATGAATTGTTTACGAACTATGTGAAACCGCAGGAAAATGGCAATCGTTCCGATTGTGATTGGGTCAGCTTTACTGATCATGAAAATAATGGTCTCATATTTATTGCAAAGGATACGTTCAATTTTAGCGCTTCCCATTATGAAATCAGCGACATGGAACAGGCAAAGCATACAGTTGATTTGCAGCCAAAAGAGTATGTCGTCTTAAATCTGGACTACAAACAAAATGGTCTCGGGAGCAATTCCTGTGGACAAAATCAACTAGAAAAATACCGTTGTGCATTTGAGGATTTTTCGCTCACTTTCCGGATTTCGTCCTTCAACACCGAGAATACAAAAGCTGTAGAACTGGGACGCGAACAGTACTAATAAAAGATAGACCGTAAGAAAAAAGCGAGGATCACTTATGTGTAATCTTCGCTTTTTTTCCTATTTATGTCCGAATTTGGAGTTTTTCAATCTTTCGATATAATGTGCGAAGGCTTATACCTAGGTCGTTTGCCGCCATTTGTTTTCCGGTATGGCTATATCCATAATCTTGCAGTTTCCGAATAATGACCTCTCTTTCGGCCTCAATCAGTGCGGGTTCGTGTTCATCAGTTGACTTTTGCATGCTATGTTTTTTCAAGAGATTTGGGGGGAGAGAGTTCTTACTTAAAGTGGTTCCAGTTTCTATATTCATACTATATTCAATGACATTTTCAAGCTCACGTAAATTTCCTGGCCAGTGGCAGGAAGATAATATCTTCAAATATTCTTTCGTACAGGAATGAATGTATTTGCCTGTCCGATCCTGTAACTTTTCCATAAAGTGTCCGACTAATAATTCTAAGTCTTCCATCCTTTCCCTTAATGGTGGAATTGTAAGGGGAATGACGTTTAATCGATAAAATAAATCAGCTCGAAATAACTTTTCATTCATTAATTCATCTAAAGGCTGATTCGTAGCCGCGATCAGACGGACATTGATCTTTTTTGAAGTGGTGCCACCCAGCCGCTGGATGATTCCATCCTGCAATACTTTTAATAATTTTGGCTGCAAACTAATGGGTAAATCAGCAATTTCATCTAAAAATAGTGTTCCATTATCGGCTAGCTCGAAGTAGCCTGGTTTTCCTTTTCTTCGGGCATTTGTAAAAGCGCCTTCTTCATAGCCAAATAATTCACTTTCAAATAAACTCTCTGGAATCGTAGCACAATTTAATTCGATAAAGGGTCCCTTTCTTACAAGACTGTGCTGATGGATATATTGAGCTAACAAACTTTTTCCAGTACCCGTTTCGCCTGTAATTAACACAGAGGAGGTGCTATTTCTAATGCCTTTAATCAGTTTATCAATTTGCATAAAGGACTGGCTATTTCCAAATATGTAGTTTGTGCTTAAGGGTACATTATGTTCAGATACCTTGAAATCATCAATATCTCGTAAAATCGAAATAATAATTTCCCGCAAACGCGAGAGCCATTCAACATAAAACTCTTTGTTTTCGATAAGGATTTTCTCGTTTTCTTGAGAGAAGCTGACAAAGGATAAGTAGCCATATTTTTTACCGTTAATAATCATGTCTTGAATAAGCTCAGCTTTAGAAGGACAGTTATTGATAAAATGACAGCCTTCACACGTCTTCATTTTTCCAGGCTGGTGTAGAAGCGTAATATGGTGCCCAAACAATGAGTTGAAAAATGGAACATAAACCTTCCTTCCTTTACGGCGTACATATTCTTCAGTTGCCGCAATTAGCTTGCCGTCTGGATTAAAATAAGCAATATCAACATGGAGGAGCCTTGAAAAAGCTTGGATAACCTTTGAAATCGAATTGAGTAGCAGCAAACAAATCATCCCTCCAATTATTTGACTAGGTTACTTCAATTCTATTTTTATAATTTTGAATAGTCAATCGAATTAGTGAAAGCGTTGTCAATAATGACATTTTTTATGACATTTTTGACACAATTCTCAACCATTAGAAATAGATAAGTCTATTTTGACTGTTTTTAAACAAATCTTAAAATTGGCACAGTAATTGCAAGTAATAGATTGTAAGTTAACAAAGGAGGAAAAGAGTAATTTTTTTAAGACTACGAGATAGGAAAGGTTGGTGTTTAGAATGAATTATGAAGAATTACTAGGAATAAAAAATAAAGTGGTTGCGATTACTGGCGCTGCTTCTGGTATTGGTTTAGCAACGGCTGAATTGTTTGCGGAAACAGGGGCCAATGTAGCCATGATAGATATTAACGAAGACCGAGGAATCAGTGTAGCGAACGAGATGAAGGACAAAGGCTGGAAAGTAGGATTTTTCAAATGTGATGTCACTTCCGCGATGGAGTGTGAAGGAACAGCCAAGCAAATAGAAGTGGAATTTGGAAGAATCGATGTGTTGTTTAATAATGCAGGAGTGATTAGGAGAAAAAGTGTCGTCGACCATACGGAAGAGGATTGGGATTTAGTCCTTAATGTTTCGTTAAAAGGTGCTTTTTTATTATCAAAATACGTCATCCCCATTATGGAAAAAAACGGAGGCGGCAGCATTGTCAATACAGGCTCCGGCTGGGGTTTAAAAGGGGGAGATGTCGCAGCTTCCTATTGTGCCGCGAAAGCAGGGGTTGTCAACTTAACAAAAGCAATGGCAATCGATCACGGAAAACAAAATATACGTGTCAATTGCCTATGTCCTGGTGACACAGATACACCATTATTACGAGATGAAGCCAAGCAATTGAAACATGATGAAGCATCGTTTCTTGCCTCTTCAGCTGTAGGCCGGCCATTGGAGAGAATTGGTACACCTCATGATATTGCAAAAGGAGTGTTGTTTCTAGCAAGTGACATGGCGTCTTGGGTGACAGGGACAGTGTTAACAGTAGACGGCGGCGGTTTAGCCTAAAACGAGTTTGGAGGAGTAAAAGTGATGAAAAAACAAAATAAAACAGCCCATCCGTACATTCCGAATACAGCTCCAGAAATACAGGAGGAAATGTTAAGAGAGATTGGTGCTAAAACAATTGATGAGTTATTCGATGGAATTCCGGAAGAATTACAGTATAAGCAGGAAATGAATATTCCCAAGGCATTATCCGAATATGAGCTTAGAAGATATATCGAAGAAATTTTAAATAAAAATGTTAATACGAAAGAATATTTAAATTTTCTAGGTGCAGGTTGTTGGAATCATTATGTTCCTGCCGTGTGCGATGAAGTGAATCAGCGGGCGGAATTTTTAACGGCATATGCAGGAGACCCATATGAAGATCATGGCAGATATCAAGCGTTATTTGAGTATCAAAGTTTGATGGCAGAATTAGTAGATATGGATGTAGTCAATGTCCCAACCTTTGATTGGGCGCAGGCTGCAGCAACTTCCATCCGGATGGCAAGTAGGATTACAGGACGAAATAAAGTACTACTGCCGAAAACGATTGCCCCTGATCGTTTGAAAATAATTAAGAATTATTGCTCGCCGCATATTGAATGCGTACTTGTTGACTATGAAGAGGACTCTGGACAAATCAATTTGACCGATTTTGCAAATAAGCTATCGTCGGATACTGCTGCTGTTTACTTTGAAAATCCTTCTTATTTGGGCTTTTTAGAAACTCAAGGCCAATTGATTAGTAAACTGGCAAAAAGCTATGAGGCAATCACGATTGTTGGTGTTGATCCGAGTTCTTTAGGTGTACTTGCTCCTCCCAGCCATTATGGAGCCGATATCGTTTGTGGAGATCTGCAGCCACTTGGCATGCATATGAATTATGGCGGCGGGCAGTCAGGATTTATTGCTACTCATGATGATTTGACCTTTATACAAGAGTATCCTTCCCGCTTATTTGGAATTGCCCCTACCGTTGTCAAGGGAGAGTATGGTTTTGGCGATGTATTATACGATCGAACATCTTTTGCTTTACGAGAAAAAGGCAAAGAATCCGTCGGGACCCAAACAGCTTTATGGGGGATTACAGCGGGCGTATATCTTTCCTTGCTAGGTCCAAATGGGATGTATGAACTTGGAAAGTCTATTATGCAAAAATCACAATATGCGCTGGAACAGCTTGGGAACATTCCTAATCTAGTGGCCTCTCGATTTGAGTCAACGAATTTTAAAGAATTTGTAGTGGACTTCTCCCATACAGGCAAAACCGTCAAAGAAGTGAATCAATATCTATTAGACAAGGGGATTTTTGGGGGGAAAGATTTATCTGACGAGTTCCCAGAATTAGGTCAATGTTCACTATTTTGCATAACGGAAATTCATTCAAAAGAAGATATTGATCGGTTAGTCCGTACAATCCAAGACTGTCTAGGTTCAATCGGAATTAGTGAAGAAAGGAATGGTGTACATGGAAAAAATTAATAGGGAAGACAAGGTTAGAAGTTATCACCAGGCAAAATGGGATGAGCCTATTATTTTTGAACTCCATAAAAGCGGTGAACGAGGAATTACCCTTCCCCCTGTGGAAGAAGAGATAACAAATAATGTAGGAGATGGAGTTTCGGCCATTCCATTTGAACTGGTTAGAAAAAGGACTCCTAATTTACCTGAAATCGCTCAAAACAGGGTATTACGCCATTATTTACGATTGTCACAAGAAACCTTAGGGGCCGCATTCAACGTGGAAATTGGGCAAGGGACATGTACGATGAAATACTCCCCTAAAATTAATGAAGCATTTGCCTCCTCACCGAAAATGACTGAGCTTCATCCTTTGCAAGATGCAAGTACAGTCCAAGGAATGCTTGAAGTCATGCATAAATTGGATTTATGCATGAGAGAAATTTCAGGTATGGATTACTTTACCTTCCAGCCTGGGAGCGGAACGCAATCATTATTTACGATGGCATCTATTGTTCGCGCCTATCATGAAGCGAATGGTGAAGGTGAACAGAGAAACGAAATCATTACAACGATCTTTTCCCATCCATCACAAGCGGCAACTGCGGCAGTAAAAGGATACAAAATTATCACGTTATATCCCGATCAAGATGGATTTCCGGATATTGAAAAGCTAAAAGCTGCCGTTTCCGAAAGGACTGCTGGCTTCGTCGTGGCAAATCCTGAAGATACAGGAATTTATAATCCACGAATAAAAGAATTTACTAAAATTGTCCATGACGCTGGCGGCATTTGTTATTATGACCAAGCGAATGCCAATGGTTTACTAGGCATCACCCGGGCAAAAGAGGCAGGCTTTGATATGTGCTTCTTTAACCTTCATAAAACCTTCTCCACACCGCATGCATGCGGCGGACCGGCAACTGGAGCGTTGGGTGTCGTCGAAAGGTTAAAGGAATTTATGCCTGGACCACTAGTGGAAAAGCAAGGTGAGAAATACAGTTTGAATGAAAGTTTGAGACATAGTATTGGCAAAGTACGTTCATTTCAGGGGGTTCCTCAAACCGTACTGCGTGCCTACGCGTGGATCAGGGCCCTGGGAGCAGAAGGTCTTAAGGACGTAGCAAAAGTGGCTGTGTTAAATAACAATTATTTATACCACAAGATAGTAAACATTCAGGGTGCGGATGCTCCGTATATTAAAGGCAAAAGACTGGAGCAGGTTCGCTATAGCTGGGAGCAATTAACGAAAGATACAGGGGTAACGACAGAAGATATTTCCCGCCGTATGGCTGACTTTGCCCATCACTATTGGTCCAGCCACCATCCATTTATTGTCCCTGAGCCGTTTACGCTTGAACCGACAGAATCCCTTTCAAAGGCTGATTTAGATGAATACATTGCGTCGCTATCACATATTGCAAATGAGGCATACACAAATCCGGAGAAGGTAAAAACAGCCCCGCATAATAGCTCGATTCATCGTGTGGATGAACAAGATTATTTTGAAAATCCGGAGAAATGGTGCATTACATGGCGTTCCTATATAAAAAAAGCAACTAAATCAGAAACCATCAATTCATAATTTAGACTATCCGTGTTGGCCATTTATTGTTTTAGAGCAAAACACAATTCTCCCAATTAACAGCAGGCCTATAAAATCTCTAAATCATACGTTAGCGCCGATACGTGAAATAAATGATCAAAACTGGGGGATTAATCATGAAAAGGTATATGTCTTTAATGCTAGCGATACTCCTATTATTACTAGCGGCCTGCTCAAATAAAACAGATGGAGATCAAGTGAAAACGGGGGATGCAAAGCATCCATCTGGGACCATCACTGTTTGGGGCTGGGATATCGCCGCGGCAACGATGAAAGAATCGGTAGCTAAGTTTCAGAAACAATATCCAGATGTAAAAGTGAAAGTGGAGGATTTCAATAGCGGAGACCTTTATGAAAAATTAACTGTCGGTTTAGCGGCACGAGGATCAGGCTTACCAGATGTAATTCTAATGGAAGATGAACGGATTCCGGGATATGTTCATCAATTTCCGACAGGATTTTTATCCTTAAACAAGCTTGGCTATGATCAATACAAAGATTCTTTTAACCCAGCCAAGGTTGCGGCTGTACAGAATAAGGATGGAGAATTCATTGCTGCTCCATGGGATATTGGTCCGGCAGGGGTATTTTATCGGGTAGACTTTTTTGAAAAAGCGAAGGTTGATCCTAACGCAATCAAAACCTGGGATGACTACATTGCTGCGGGGAAAAAGATAAAAGCAGCGACCGGTGCCCAGCTATTACCAATTGATATTCCGAACTATGATGGTGTCTTTCAAATGATGATGCAGCAGCAAGGACTATCATATTTTGATAAAGAAGGAAAAATTGCTTTACAATCCAAAGAAGCGATTCGGGCGATGGATGTCATCAAACAGCTGCATGATGAGGATTTAATTTTAAACAATAAGGGTTGGGATGGGATTGTTACTGCTACCGTAAATGGCAGTGTAGCCACCGTTCCTTATGGTGTTTGGTATACAGGAACAATCATGGATCAGGCGCCAGATTTAAAGGGGAAATGGGATGTTTTTTATCTGCCGAGCTTTGAAGAGGGCGGCACCAGATATGCCAACGTAGGGGGCTCATCGTTACTGATTCCTTCAACGAGCAAAAATCAGTCTGCAGCCTATGCGTTTGTTGAATTTTTTACAACAGATGAAGAGTCTCAGCTGCTAGGTTTTGAAAAATATGGATTATTTCCATCTTTGAAGAAAACCTATAGTGCCCCACAATTTACAGCGAATAGTGAGTATTTCAACAATAGTCCAATTTTCAAAAAGTTTGCGGATATTGTTGATCAAGTTCCACAAATAAATTTAAACGAAAACTATGCAAAAGCCAGCTCCCTTATGAGTAATACACAAGCAGCGATTTTACTTGAAAATAAAGCCGTTGACTCTGCCTTAAAAGATGCCCAAAAACAATTAGAAAATGAAATAAAAAAATAGTTAAAAGGGAAGGGAGGGGGACGTTCCTCCTCTCTGCCTCTTTGATTGAGTAAATCATTCATTCTTAGTAGTAAGGGGGCATCTTGATGGCACATATAGAAAAGGTCGCAAAAACCACTCCAAAAATCCGAGCTAAAACGAGAGCAAGTTTTTTAACTCCTAAAAATGCTCCATACTTTTTTCTTGGTCCGGCTTTTTTATTAATCTTAATTTTTACGGTTTATCCAGTTCTCTCTTCTTTAATCCTAAGTTTTCAAGAAGTTCGCGGCGTTGAAAAATCTTTTGTGGGATGGGCAAACTATTCTCGATTATTTCATGATCCCATATTCTATAAATCTCTTTTAAATACTTTTCAAATATTGATTATCCAAGTGCCTATCATGTTGTTTCTTGCCTTATTGGCGGCAGTAGGGCTCCATTCTTCGATGTTAAAAGGTAAGGCACTTTTTCGAATCTCGTATTTTATGCCTGCCATTACAGCCCTTGTTGCCGCTTCGATTGTATTTATGATTCTATTGGATGAGCACTTTGGGTTAGTAAACTATCTTTTGTCATTTCTTGGTGTGAAACCTATTCAATGGTTGACAACGCCATTATGGGCGAAAGTCTCAGTCGTGATTGTCATGACATGGAGATGGACCGGATATAATATGGTGATTTTTTTGGCAGGATTACAAAATATCCCATCTGAATTATATGAAGCAGCCAGCATCGACGGAGCAGGTAAGGTAAAACAATTTTTTATGATTACGATTCCGCAGTTAAAACCTGTGTTTATTTTTACAGTGGTCATGTCAACAATCGGGACGCTGCAACTTTTTGATGAGCCGTTTATTTTAACGCAAGGTGGTCCGAATAATGCTACGATGACAATTACACTCTATTTATATGAAACAGGTTTTAAGTTTTTTGACTTCGGCTATGCATCGGCTATTGCTTATGTACTTGTTCTGATAACGGCCATAATTTCTTGGGTTCAGATGAAATTGGTAGGTGATCTCGAAGAATGATACGTTCAAACAAACTTCAAACGAAAATCATCATCTATATTTTGTTAATAGTGGGTGCTATTTTATCGATTGGTCCATTCTATTGGATGATTGTCGGCTCGACGCTCCAATCGGGGGATATCTTTCATCTTCCGCCAAAGTTAATTCCAGGTGATTTTTTAACGAAGAACTTTCAATCACTGAATGAATCATTGGGGATCGCTAAAATCTTTTGGAATTCATTATTTATTGCTCTTGTTTATACAGCTGTTAGCACACTTATTAGTGCGATGGCGGGTTATGCATTTGCAAAATTTAAATTCAAAGGAAAGAAAATCTTCTTTTTCGTTATTTTATGTTCCTTAATGATTCCGTACCAAGTTACCTTGATTCCTTTGTTTGAATTAATGGTTTCATTTAATTGGTTAAATACGTATCAGGCAATCATCTTGCCCTCGTTGGCATCGCCGTTTGCTATTTATTTAATGAGGCAGAATATGCAGGCAGTTCCTAATTCAATTATTGAAGCATCCCGTGTTGATGGGGCAGGAGAAATAAGAATATTCTTTACGATCATTTTTCCAGTGGTACGGCCTGCACTAGCTGCGGTGTCGATATTTTTATTTATGTCCCAGTGGAATAGTTTAATCTGGCCGCTGATCACGTTAAATTCAAAAGAAATGTTTACTCTGCCTGTAGCATTATCTAGTTTAATTGGCATGGCGAGAATTGATTATGGACAACTAATGCTAGGAACCACCTTATCTACCATCCCGATTATGATCTTCTTCCTCCTGCTGCAAAAACATTTCATTTCAGGAATATTAGGTGGATCCGTAAAAGAATAATCCATGGTGTCAGGCACCATTAAATAGGTAAACAAGTTGGCAGGGTTTCAAAAGGTAATCCTTTTGAAACCCTGTATTGTAGTTAGAAGTCAAAAATTATTTTATTAGATGATTAAAATCAGCAACTTACACTTTTTCCACAAGTCGTCGTGATCACTTCTTGGTCTTTCCGTTCAAGCCTCCTGCTCCAGCCTGTAAGGGCCACCGCACCAAGAACCATTAATGCCCCAATCCAAGAGGTATGAATCAGTCCGATTGAATCGGTAATAACTCCTCCTAAAAAGGAACCAATCGCGATTCCAGCATTAAATGCAGCGATATTGATGGCAGACGCTACATCTACTGCAGTCGGAACGAATCGCTCGGCTAACATAACGACATACACTTGAAGTCCTGGAACATTCATAAAAGCCAGCAGTCCCATGAAGAAAATAGTGATGAGGCCTACTATTTTAAAAGGAGCGGTAAACATCAACACAAATAGAACAACTGCCTGAGCGATGAACATATAAAATAATGCCTTAATTGGATTGTGATTAGATAATTTACCACCAACCATGTTCCCAATAGCAATTGCGATACCGTAAACGAGCAGGATCACGGCAACGGTTCCTTCCTTAAATCCCGTTATATCCTGCAGGATCGGGGATAAATAGGTAAAGACAACGAATGTTCCACCGTAACCTAACGCCGTTATCATAAATACCAGCAATAAACGTCCATTTGTGACTAATTTGAACTGATCGCGGAATGTTGTCCGAGTGCCTTTTCGTAAATCAGATGGAACAAGGATGCTGTTTGCAATAAAAGCAATCACCCCAACGGCAAAAATGATAATAAAGGCCATTCTCCAGCCGAATTGCTGCCCCATAAACGTTCCAAATGGCACGCCAGTAACGGTCGCAACTGTAAGCCCTGAAAACATAATCGATATCGCGCTAGCTCTTTTGTTTTCCGGAACTAAATCAGCAGCAATCGTTGAACCGATTGACATAAAGACACCATGTGAAAAGGCAGAAATAACACGAGCCGCGAGTAACACACCCATGCTTGTAGCACTTGCTGCAAGGCCATTTCCAATGATAAAAATAACCATAATCCAAAGTAATAAAGTTTTTCGTGACATTCTCGACGTGAGTGATGTGAGAATAGGTGCCCCAAAGGTAACTCCTAACGCATATAAGGAAACAGTTAAGCCAGCGGTTGTAACGGATATGTGTAAGTCCTTCGAAATGAGCGGTAATAAACCTACACTAATAAATTCTGTGGTGCCTATGGCGAATGCACTTACAGCTAATGCCAGTAGTGCGAATGTACTTCGTTTTTTATCTAAAGTCATTTGTTTTTCTCCTCCTAAAAAATAATTAACTTGCTTAAGGCAAACGATATAAAAATGTTTAAGTGAAATTTCAACCGGCAAATGTTATTATGGGATATACAGGAGTGGATGAGAAGTACGCACTTTAAAGTGATATAGATACTTTGAAGTGACATAGATACTTTTTAGTGCCTATAAATTAGGAGGATTTTAAATTGAAGAAAAAGAAATACAATATATCGGTTGAAGCTACATTAGAGGTAATCGGAGGAAAATGGAAATGTGTTATACTATGCCATTTAACACATGGTAAGAAACGGACTAGTGAGTTAAAACGTTTGATGCCGGATATAACTCAGAAAATGTTAACCCAGCAATTACGGGAATTAGAGGATGATGGTGTGATTAACAGAATTGTATATAATCAAGTTCCGCCAAAAGTAGAGTATGAGCTTAGTGAATACGGCTGGAGTTTACAAAGCATTTTAGATTCCCTTTGTGCTTGGGGAGAAAAGCATATCACCAAAGTTTACGGTGATAAATTTTCTGTCTTAGAAGAGAATGTATTAAATGAACATCTCAAATAAAATATAAGCAGCAAGGGAATTTTTCAATAACATTGTGTTTGACGTATCCCAATCAGTTCTTTATTATATAGAGATGAGAATACCCGTACTTGATCGGGAGAGGTTCATAGCTGATACCCTCTATAAAAAACTATGGATACATGACTTTCTGCCATGTCCATATCGGACGTGGCTTTTTTGTTTTTTATCCTTACGTTTGCATAGAATGTTCAGAAGAAACTCTCTTAAAAAGTGTGGGACACATTTTATAGGGGGTTTTTTTATGTCTGGCCGCAGCCACGAAGAAGGATTAAAGGATTTAACTCTATTAGGTAACCAAGGTACAACCTATTCATTTGAATATGCACCAGAGGTATTGGAGGCAGTCGACAATCTCCATCCGGAACGTGATTATTTCGTGAAATTCAATTGTCCGGAGTTTACGAGTTTGTGCCCGCTGACTCGTCAGCCTGATTTTGCCACTATGTATATTTCGTATGTTCCAGATAAAAAGATTGTCGAAAGCAAGTCTTTGAAATTATATCTGTTTAGCTTTAGAAATCATGGCGACTTCCATGAGGATTGTGTCAATATCATCATGAACGACCTAATTAAATTGCTTGATCCACGCTATATTGAGGTGTGGGGGAAATTCACGCCACGTGGCGGCATTTCCATTGACCCATGGTGCAACTATGGAAAACCAGGTACCAAATACGAAGAAATGGCCAATTACCGATTAATGAACCATGACCTTTATCCAGAAAAGGTAGATAATCGTTAAGTGTTAAAAGAAGCAGCCGCGTGATAACGGCTGCTTCTTTTCTTATAGTGCTTCCTTAATCACTTTCTTGTAATAAAGAACGGAGAGGATGCCGAAAATGGAGTACAATCCGGTATAAAGGACCATGACAAGAATCATCGGTGTCCACACTTCGGTTCCGAATAGAAACCAGCCTGATTGAACGGCGAAATAACTGTGGAACAATCCAACCACTAAAGGGATACCAAAGTTAAAAAGCTGTTTGGCTTGAATTCCCTTTAACAAGTCACCTTGGGTAAAACCAAGCTTTCGTAAAATGGTATAACTTGGCTTTTCCTCTTCACTCTCTCCCATTTGCTTAAAATAAAGAATACAGCCCGATGTGATCAGAAAGGTTAGCCCTAGAAAGCCAACGATAAACATAATCAGACCCATGATTTTTTTCTGCTCGTTACTAATATCCAGCCGAGAAGTATTTTCTACCTTTCCAGTGAACTTCATTTCCTTAAAAAGGTCATTAGCTTGATCCAAATTGGCCTCATCTTTCAAAGTTATCCCGATATAGAGAGAGGTTTCCTTTTGAATCGCTGGATTTACATCCTTCTTTAAGCGGTTGAAGACAGTTTCGTCAACAATGGCAGTAGGTTGACTGCCATTTGTAAAATAACCTGAAATGATGAAATCCTTCTTTAAACCTAAGAAGCTAAGTGGTATCGTTTCATTTTGACCTTTTAACTCAATTTCACCAGCTCCTTTTAAACTCATAAATTTCTGCAGTAAATTATTATAACCAGTAAAAACGGTTTCCTCTGAAGCTACATCAATGTTGTTAACAGCCTCGTCGCTAACCATAGGCAGGGTCATTGCTTTTGGGTCCACCATTAATTCATCTAGATTTGCCTCGAAAATTTCATTGAGATTAGCTTGTACCTGAATAACCTCGATCTTTTTTTCACTGAAGGAAATGTTGTTCTCGGTTAGTGCCTTTTTAAATTTCACTGCATCATCTGTATTGGTTATCGAAAAATCAGCTGCTACCTGATTTTCAGCCATCTTTTCTGCTGAATAATAGGAAATGTAGCTTAAGGACAATAAACCAATCGCCAGTGCAGATACAGTAGTAATCACGGTTAATAACAAGGCATTCGATTTCATCCGAAACATGATCGACGATAGCGATAAGACCTGGTTAATATTTAAATAACCATCCTTCTTTTTCCGAATGACATTAAAGATAAAACTGACAGATCCTTTATAAAAAAGGTAGGTTCCGATAATGACTGACCCGAGAATATAAATCATTGCAGCAAACAGTTCCATCATCGAGGTAAAAGCGCCATCAAATAATTTCGATGAAATATAGTAGCCAGAAATGATTAAAATCAAACCAATAATCCCGATGATGATTTCTAAAATGGACAATTTTTTGACTCTCTCTTCTGTAGAGGATACGACTCTAAATAAAGAAAGAATACTTTGCCTTTTGATAAATATAAAATTCATCAGCATAATCAAAAAGTAGATGATACTAAAAACAATAAGAGTTTGAATCAAGGCCGTTGCTGAAAAATGAAGGCCAGCAATCGCATCAACCCCTGTAATTTTAAAAAGAATCATAATAATTAATCGGGAAACGGAAAACCCGATAAAAATCCCGACAACTAAAGAACCGAAGTAAAGAATAAAATTCTCTGCACTAAGGATGTTAAAGATTCGGCCTTTGGTCATCCCGATTAATTGAAATAAACCAATTTCTTTGCTCCGTCGTTTAATGAAGATGTTATTGGCATACAGCAAAAAGATCGAGACGATTGCGACAAGTAAAACGGATGCAGCCCGGATGGATGCTGCTCCTTTCATGGTATCCTTTGTATCATTCATTGCTGGGTCATATTGCAGCGTAACGAAGGCGAAATAAAGAGCCACGCTAAACATCAGCGCAAATACATAAAGATAGTAATTTTTTAAATTCTTTTTCAAGTTACGAAAAATAAGCTGGTTAACGCTCATAGGGTACACCACCCAATACACCTTGAGTTTTCATGATGTCTTTAAAAAAGGCCTGTCGTGATTGGTCACCTTTATTTAACTGGGTGTAAATTTGTCCGTCTTTTATAAAAACCACTCTGCTGCTAAAGCTGGCTGCCACTGGATCATGCGTAACCATCACAATGGTAGCTTTTCGATGTTGATTTAATTCGCTTAATTTGTTTAACAAATCCGAAGCGGATTTTGAATCGAGCGCACCAGTCGGCTCGTCAGCAAAAATGATACTTGGTTCATGAATAAACGCTCTTGCCGCAGAAGTACGCTGTTTCTGCCCGCCGGAAATTTCATTTGGATACTTATCTTTTATTTCATAAATTCCTAGCTCATCCGCCACAGCTTTAAATTTTTCATCAGCCTCTTTTTTTGACACCTTTATAATGGATAATGGTAAGAGAATATTTTCTTTGACTGTTAACGTGTCCAGCAGGTTATAATCCTGAAAAATAAACCCAAGATGCTGCTTGCGGAATTCAGCGAGCTGCTTTTCTTTCATGGCGGTCATTTCTTTTCCTTCAATCATGATGGTCCCGCCGCTTACTTTATCAATGGAAGAAAGAACATTGAGCAGGGTCGTTTTCCCGGAACCAGATGCTCCCATGATACTCACGAATTCCCCTTTCTCCACGTTAATGTCGATCCCTTTTAATACTTCTTGTTTATTCAGCTTATTGCCAAAACTTTTATGAATTTTATGGGCTGCTAATATACTCATTACAAAATACCCTCCTTATTTCTCGATAATTTGATTATAAAAGCCATTGGCAGTCTTTTCCTTCGATTCGTCTAACAAATAGCAAAGGCATGTGACATTGTTGTCACATGCCTGCAATATGACCAAATTCATTTCTTTTTGGAAAGGTTAACGTAAACGTGGTGCCCAACCCAAGTTCTGACCGCACCTCAATATGAATCAACAGGGATTTTGCAATTTTTTTAGTTAAATATAACCCCATGCCTGTTGCTGCATTGTCATGATGGACTGAAGTCGAGGTAAACCCTTTTTCAAATATCCGTGGTAAATCCCTAGCATCAATCCCCCGGCCAAAATCCTGCACAATCAGTTTAGTACGGTCATCTTGTTGAAAGCATTTAATTAGAATGTCCGATTCCTCACTGTATTTCACGGCATTTGTTAACAGCTGCCTAATAATAAAGGCCAGCCACTTGGCATCCGTTAAAACGGCAGCCACTTCTAAATTAACCTCAAAGCCAATCCCTTTTTGCATACACCAGGATTGTAACGTTTTAATCTCTTTAAAAAGTAAGGTCTTTAATTCAATTTCTTCTATAAATAAATCATTCTCCATAAAGGGGATCCGCTTTTGGTGAAGCTGTGTATCAAGGAGCAGGTGGATTCGTAACCATTCATGAGCTAGTTGTGACTTCATGGCTTCGTCCTCTAACCGGTCAATCATTAAATGCATCGCTGTTAGTGGGGTTTTGACTTCGTGAATCCATGATAAAAGGTCATCTTTTTCCTGCTCCACATCTACCCAATTTTTCGATACGGTTTGTTTCAGTAACTCTGTTTGATTCACAAGGCTAGTCTTAATAATTTTTTCAAATGGGCCTTCTGCTTCCACAATCGAGGTTAAATCAAGATTGTTTTCCCATTCAGCTAAACTAGCGTAGAATTTTGTCTCTTTATGATAGCGAATCATGAAAAAAATAATAAAGATTATTGTTGATAAAAAAACAATGTAGAGGAGGGGCATGAAGGGAATTGCCGAATCTATATAGGCGATGAAAAGGATCAGCACCTGCAAAAATAAGAAAAGAAAAATCCAGCTGCATCTTTCTCTAAAGTAAGTTTTAATCATAATCGTTTGCCTCTTCGATCGCGATGTAACCTTGTCCAACCTTCGTTTCGATATAGCGTCCTAAACCAAGCTCGTCCAGCTTCTTTCGTAAACGATTGACATTGACCGTTAAGGTGTTATCACTGACAAAACGCTCATCATCCCATAAACTCTTGATTAACTCATCACGGCTGACAATCTTATTTTTTTGCTCAATTAACTTTTTGAGGATAAACGTTTCATTCTTCGTCAGTTCAACGACGCCCGACGCATGACTGACCATGTTTTTCTCATAATCTACGGTTGCACCACACCAGGTTTTAAGCTGGATTTGCTCAGTATTATAATTATAAACACGGCGCAGAATCGCCTGGATTTTCGCAATCAGCACATCAAAATGAAATGGTTTTTGAATAAAATCATCTGCGCCCAGCTGCATCGACATCACCATATCGGTAGGATGATCTCGGGAGGACAGAAATAGAATGGGAACATTTGAATGAGAACGGATCATCCGGCACCAATGAAAGCCATCAAATTTAGGCAATTGGATATCAATTAGGACTAAATCTGGTTTTACTGCCGTAAATTCCTTCATGACATGGCTAAAATCAGTAATCCCATAAACATCATAAGACCACCCGGTTAACCGTTCTTTTATTTCATTAAATAGAGATACATCATCTTCAATTAATAACAGTTTAAACAATTAACTCACCGCACTTTTCTTGAAAATCCTACACTAATTGTATAATATGTCCTATTTGTATGTATAGAGAAATGGTCGGTTGTCAGCTATGTGTAAAATATTTCTCGGGGGGATTTGAGGACAATTTCTAGCCAAAAAAAGAGAAAGCACTCTATCATAAATGTATGCTTTGATCGGCAAGTACATTTAGAAAGAGACCTTCTCGTAGTTACAATGATGGCAAAACCTTTCTCGCCCCTAAAAAAAGCCAAGTACTAAGGACAAAGGGCATTGTTAGGGCAGGGAGCCCATAGGGTAAAAGCCAGGTACTTGTACTTGCCATTAGTGGGACTGTTAAACAAGCAGCTAATATCCCTGAGACATGTCTAAAGCGATTTTCTCTAGTGCTAAACACACTTCCAACTGCCATGCATGCCAAAATCGCATTGTATCCGTATAACCCCAAAATAATTAATGAGTGTTCTCCTCCAAGTCCGTAAGCTACGATTAAAGCCGCCACATTTCCGACTACTGCATAAAGACCAAGTTTCCATCCAGCCAAAAATACAGCAACGAACAGCAGCACTCCAGATAAGTTATTATCAAGAAAAAATATTTGCCCAATTCCATTAAAAGTTCCCTCTGTCCAATTTACCTCTCCTGCAATATCTAGCTGCCAATGCGATAAACTCTGAGGGACGAGGGTGTTATTTAATTGGAATTCTTTTAATCGATAAGAAACTAATAGCATAAACCAAGTCAGGATGATAAAAGGGAAAGTAAGAATAGGAAGTGCATAAATTTTCATAACATGCATCATCATAGCTGAAAAGATAGCCGCGACGACGGCTCCCAATAAAGCAATGAACCACCTTGAAGTTCCAGTTAATAATAATGCAAGGGCAATGCCTGTTAGGACGGAATTATATCCGTATAAACCTGAAAATATACTATTTTCAGTTGCCCCTCCTATTTTTCCGATTAACGCACCAATAATGGAGGACAACAGAGCAATAATCCCTAATTCAAAAGAATAATGAGAAATAGCGATTAAAATAATGAAACCGGAAACAGCATTCTCAATAAAGATGACTTGAGAGATCCCCCTCAGCGCCGCCAAAATAATTGAAGTAACCCCTCCTTTTGACAAATAAATACTTTTGTCATTTAGCATAAACATCACTCCATCTTATAAATAAATATTTAAATAAAAAAAGTTTAAATCCAATTTATATGGAAAGGCTATTTATGTTTGTTATTAAAAAAGAACTACATCTTAGTATGTTCTTAATGGAAGAAAATCTATTTGGTATTTAAATGAAAAAAAGGAGGCTTACAATGCAATTATTACCTCGTGAGATCGATAAGCTCATGATTGTTGTTGCAGCGGATCTTGCTAAAAGGCGAAAAGAAAGGGGATTAAAATTAAATTACCCTGAAGCTGTTGCCCTAATTACATATGAAGTACTGGAAGGTGCGAGGGATGGAAAAACGGTTGCTGAATTAATGGAATTTGGCGCAACCATTCTGTCTCGTGAAGATGTCATGAATGGTATTCCTGATATCATTGACGATATTCAAGTAGAAGCTACATTTCCTGATGGCACAAAACTTGTAACTGTACATGATCCAATTCGATAAGAAAGAACTGGAGGTTTAACTTTATGGAACACATTGAAATGGAACCAGGCCAGCTATTTTTGAAGGAAGAAGATATTATTTGTAATGTTGGTAGAACAACGTCAAAGATTTCTGTTACCAATACTGGAGACCGTCCAGTCCAAATTGGTTCTCATTTCCACTTTTATGAGGTAAATGAATCTCTTCAATTTAATAGAGAAGAAGGATTCGGGAAACGTTTGAACATTCCATCAGGTTCTGCTGTTCGTTTTGAACCTGGCGATGAGAAGGAAGTAGAATTGGTTCCTTATGGTGGAGAACGAAAAGTATATGGATTTAACAATAAAACAGATGGATCCATAGAAAGAGGGGCTATTCAATGAGCTTTAAAATGACGAGAAAGCAATATGCTGAAATGTATGGTCCAACAGCAGGTGATTCTATTCGTTTAGCAGATACAAATTTAATCATTCAAATTGAAAAAGACCATACAACATATGGAGAGGAAGTCGTTTTTGGCGGAGGAAAGGTCATTCGTGATGGAATGGGGCAGCATCCACTTGTAACACGGGGGGATGGGATCCCAGATGTGGTGATTACAAATGTCGTTATTTTGGATTATACCGGAATTTATAAAGCTGATATTGGTATTCGTGATGGGGTCATTGCTGCAATTGGCAAAGCGGGGAATCCATTAGTAATGGATGGTGTTGATATTGTTATTGGAGCCTCCACTGAAATTATTGCCGGAGAGGGAATGATTGTGACCGCAGGTGGTATTGATACTCATGTTCACTTTATTAATCCTGCTCAAGTAGATACAGCACTTACTTCAGGTGTGACCACTCTGATTGGAGGAGGTACCGGTCCAACCGCAGGGTCCAGAGCAACAACCGTTTCTCCTGGTGAATGGAATATTCATCGGATGCTCGAAGCTGCTGAAGGGTTGCCGATTAACGTAGGTTTTACCGGGAAAGGTCAAGCTGCTGCAGAAGAACCGCTTGCGGAACAAGTACGTGCAGGTGCCATTGGGCTTAAAGTTCATGAAGACTGGGGAGCTACCGCTTCTGCCCTTGACTATTCCCTTAGAGTAGCTGACCAATTTGATGTACAAGTAGCCCTTCATGCCGATACCTTGAATGAAGGGGGATTTGTGGAAAATACAATGGCAGCCATTAAAGATCGGGTTATACACATGTACCATACCGAAGGTGCAGGTGGCGGTCATGCTCCTGATTTAATTAAATCAGCCAGCTTTATGAATGTTCTTCCGTCCTCCACGAATCCAACATTGCCTTATACCGTGAACACTATTGATGAACATCTAGACATGTTGATGGTTTGCCACCATTTGAACCCTGCTGTACCAGAGGATATTGCCTTTGCTGATTCCCGAATTAGAAAGGAAACAATTGCAGCAGAAGATATCCTTCAGGATATGGGAGTATTTAGTATGGTCAGCTCTGATGCTCAAGCAATGGGACGGATTGGAGAAGTAATTTTACGGACATGGCAAACCGCAGATAAAATGAAAAAACAAAGAGGAACCATGCAAGGAGACAGCGAGTTTTCAGATAATAACCGTGTAAAGCGCTTCGTTGCCAAATACACCATTAATCCAGCCATTACGCATGGTATTTCTGATCATGTTGGTTCTGTGGAAGTAGGGAAAATTGCTGATCTTGTGCTCTGGAATCCAGCATTTTTCGGTGTGAAACCTGAACTCGTTTTAAAAAATGGCTTTATTGTTCAAGCCTTAATGGGTGATGCCAATGCATCCATTCCGACACCTCAGCCGATTATTTATCGACCGATGTATGCCTCAATAGGGAAAGCTTTGTCTAAAAGCTCGATTACTTTTATCTCTCAAGCAGCCTTTGATGGCAAAGTACATGAGAAATTAGGATTGGAAAAAATAATACTCCCTGTTCATGGAATTCGAAAATTAACAAAAAAGGATATGAAGCTTAATTCCGAAACTCCTGAAATTACTGTAGATCCCCAAACATATGAAGTAAAAGTAAACGGGGAACTCATTACGTGTGATCCAGTTGACGTAGTACCAATGGGTCAACGCTATTTCTTATTTTGAGGTGAAAACAATGATTGTTGAAAGTATTGTAATGAATATAGAAGAAATGGAAAAAGAAGAACTTTTAAAACGGCATATGGAAAAGGTATATCTAGAAAGTTCAGATTTAGTGAAACGAATTCAGCGAGTAAAAACAGACCACGGCAAAGAAATAGGAATTCGTTTAAAAAATCCACGTGATCTTGTGGCCGGTGATGTTTTATTTATGGATGATAAAAATATGATTATTGTGGATGTTCTATCCGATGATTTGCTCGTTATTAGCCCGCGCTCTTTGAACGAAATGGGGACGATTGCTCATCAATTAGGGAATCGCCATCTTCCTGCTCAATTTGAAGAAGGTGACATGCTCGTTCAATATGATTACTTAGTGGAAGAATTGCTACAAGATTTGCAAATACCTTTTAAACGAGAAGATCGGAAAGTGAAAAAAGCATTTCGACATATCGGCCATAGTCATGATTGATAAAATGCTTTCTTTGTTCCAACTTTGTGATTCTAACTTTCCAACAGGTGCTTTTAGTCATTCATATGGTCTAGAGAGTTATATTCAAGAGAATCTTGTACATGATCAGGCTTCGTTTGCGAAGTGGCTTCATGTTTATTTAAATGAGTTTCTTGTTTATTCAGATGGACTGGCAACTCGTTTTGTTTATGAATCATTAGAAAATGAAGAGATGGAACAGGTGTGGAAAATTGATCGGATGTTAATGGTTCAGAATTTACCACGAGAAACACGAGACGGGACACAGAGAATGGGAGAGCGAATGTTAAATCTTGTGCAATCCCTATATCAGGATCCAATACTCGCCCAATATAGAGAAAGAATCCAACAGAAGAAATCTTTTGGACATCCGGCAATTGTGTTTACGATGATTGGCCATCATCTTAGCGTTTCACAAGAAAGCACAACACTATATTATTTATATTCTACCTTGTCAAGTCTAGTTCAAAATGCGGTAAGGGCCATTCCATTAGGTCAAACAGCCGGGCAAAAAACGATTAAAGAATTTCAAGATGCTTTAGTCAAGGCAACGGAAAAAATTCAAGGTTTGGATAAAGATGATTTTGGAATTGTGTCTCCAGGCTTAGAATTAGCTCAAATGATGCATGAGCGTGTGAATATTCGTATTTTTATGTCTTAGGAAAGGATGAGTTTAAATGGAACCTATTAAGATTGGCGTAGGCGGTCCTGTTGGGGCAGGAAAAACATTGTTAATTGAGAAACTTACCCGAGATTTAGATGGGAAAATTAGCATGGCGGTTGTGACAAATGATATTTATACAAAGGAAGATGCTAAATTCCTTATGCAAAATGGAGTTTTACCTTCTGACCGTATCATCGGTGTCGAAACAGGTGGATGCCCTCATACAGCAATCCGTGAAGATGCCTCAATGAATTTTGCAGCCATCGATGAATTAAAAGAGAAACATCCGGATGTTGAACTTATTTTTGTTGAAAGTGGTGGAGATAATCTTGCGGCTACATTTAGCCCGGAGTTAGTTGATTTTTCTATCTATATCATTGATGTAGCCCAAGGTGAAAAAATCCCAAGAAAAGGCGGACAGGGAATGATTAAATCTGATTTATTTATTATTAATAAAACAGATTTAGCTCCCTATGTTGGCGCAAGCTTAGAGGTAATGGAATCAGACACAAAGGTTTTTCGTGGAGACAAACCGTTTGTCTTTACAAATTTAAAAAATAATTCGGGGCTTGATGAGGTCATCAACTGGATTAAGCAGGACACCCTTTTAAAGGGACTGGCTTAGAATGACAGACTGGACAGGGGAATTACGTTTAGCTGTTGAAAATCGGAAAGGTAAGACAGTTGCAAAAAGTGTATATTTCCAGGGCGCATTGAAAGTAATGCGCCCTATTTATCACAACGATTCGGGAAAGGTCTGCTATTATATTTTAAATCCTGGGGGAGGGTACTTAGACGGTGACCGATATCGCATCCGGATTGCGGTAGATAAACAGGCTAAACTCACCTTAACCACACAGTCTGCTACAAAAGTGTATAGGACCCCCAATACATATGCATATCAAGAAACGGAAATCTTTTTGAAGAAAGACAGCTTTCTAGAATATATTCCAGATCCTTTGATTGCCTATCGACAAGCGCGATATAAGCAAAAAAATGTCATCCACATGGAAAAAGGTGCTACGTTTCTTTATTCAGATATCATTACTCCAGGATGGTCCCCAGATGGCAAAAGATTTAGCTATGACCAGCTACAATTATTGAATGAAATATACATGGATCAGGAATTGGTGACTTATGATCATATTAAGTTAAGTCCAGCAAACCAGAATGTGGAAGCGCTGGGACTTATGGAAGGGTTCTCTCACTTGGGCTCAATGCTGGTTATCGGGGAACAAACCACCTCAGAGCTGCTGGATCGGTTATATCATGTGATTCAATCAAAAAAGAATATCAGTAAAGTGGGGTTATCCCAATTAGCAGTGAAAGGGTTTGCGGTGCGGGTTTTAGCAAATTCAACACAGGAGATTGAAAGAATATTTACGGATCTTCATCATATGATTAGTCATGAATGGTTTGATACAACCCCCAGCTTCCTTAGAAAATATTAAGGTGCAAATGGCGGATTCAGGATGATGAGGGTATGGGATTAAACAGAGATAAAGTTTAAGGGAGGACCTGGATGGAGGTTACATTATTTTCCGTGTTGGCAATTGGGTTCATTTTGGGGATTAAGCATGCGATTGAACCTGACCATGTTATTGCTGTAACTACAATTGCCAGTAAAAGCAAAAAATTATGGCATGCTTCACTAGCAGGGGTCTTTTGGGGGATTGGACATACTACCACGCTTTTTATCCTTGGGATTATATTAATCCTAATGAAAAAGGATTTGTCGATTAAATGGTCCATGTCACTAGAATTTCTTGTAGGTATTATGCTTATCTATCTAGGTATTACTAGCTTATTAACCTTTAGAAAGCCTAAACAACACGATCACTTTAATGAAAAAAATTCAAATCATAATCATTTGAATAAGAATCATATATCTTATTTTAAATCATTGTTCATTGGATTTGTTCATGGACTTGCAGGAAGCGCAGCAATGGTTCTACTTACGATGAGCACGGTTGACACCGTGTGGCAGGGTGGTTTGTATATATTGATTTTTGGCGTAGGTACTACAATAGGTATGTTAATATCCACAACGATACTAGGCATTCCATTTGTGCTAAGCAAGAAACGGTTTACATTAAGCCGCAAACTTATCATGGCATCAGGAGCAATTAGTGTTTTGTTTGGAGTTTATTATATGTATAATTTAGGAATCAGTGAAGGACTATTTAAGCTTTGGATTTAAAAGTCTTAATGAGAATGATAACAACATGAAACCTTGACAAAAAATATATATTTTACTATCCTGTTATAAAATATAACTGAATAACAGAATTCGTATAACTCCAATGATATGGTTTGGAGGTCTCTACCAGGAACCTATAATTCCTGATTACGAAGAGAGTGCACTGACGTGTATTTTCTTCGTAATCAGGAATTTTTTTTTATAAAAATTTACTTGAATGAAGGGGGATTAGTATGAATTTTTCAACCTTACCTAAAATTGAACTTCACTGCCATTTAGACGGAAGTCTTAGACCGGAAACAATCATCGATATAGCGAAGAGAGAGGGAATCCGTTTACCTTCTTTAGATAAAGAAGAATTAACAGGAGAACTAATTGCTCCTTTAGAATGTGAATCGTTGGATGAATACTTAAAACGCTTTGCTATTCCTAATTTGGTTATGCAGTCAAAAGATAATTTAAAAAGAATTACCTTTGAACTTTTTGAAGATGCAGCGCTAGAAAATGTAAAGTATATGGAGGTTCGATTTGCTCCGTTACTGCACATTGCCAAGGGATTAAGTGTGGAAGAAGTGATTCAAAGTGTCATAGATGGAATGAAGCAAGCAGAAGCTCAATTTGCAATAAAAGGAAATATTATTTTGTCCTGTATGAGAACAATGACCGCTGAAAATGCTTTTGAGGTCGTCGAAAAAGGGAGAGTATTCCTGGGCAAAGGGGTGGTGGCCATCGATTTATGTGCATCCGAAGTGGAAGGATTTTGCGGTCAATTCGAGGAACCCATCGCATTAGCAAGAGAATATGGCTACAGAGTCACGATTCATGCCGGTGAAACGGGAATTGGAAAAAATGTGCTCGAGGCGGTCGAGCTGTTAGGTGCGGAACGAATTGGACACGGCGTATTTATAAAGGATTGTCCAGAGGCATACGATATTGTGAAAGAAAAACAAATCGTTCTTGAAATGTGCCCAACCAGTAACGTCCAAACAAAAGCGGTGAAGGATTTTAGTGACCATCCTATCTATCAATTTCATCAAGATGGCATCAAAGTTACCATTAATACAGACAACAGAACGGTATCTGATACAACGATGGCAAAGGAATGTACAATCGTATGGAATGAATTTCATATCAATGCAGCGGACTACAAACAAATCTATCTTAATAGTGTAGAAGCTAGCTTTGCTGATCGTGTGATTAAGGAAAAACTGAAGGAATATATCAGATAACCATCTTGTGCAAGCTAACCACCATGATTAATTATAAAAAGGTGCCTGACACCCATGCTGTAAAACGCATGGGTGTCAGGCACTTTTTATTAAGGATAAGTTAAGGTACCCCCGCCATAATAGGCTCAAGAAATAAAAAATGGCTGTGGTGTGGTCCAGACTGCCCTTGGCAAAAAAGGAGTTTTTAAAATGAAAAAATGGATTTGGATACTGATCAGTGTCCTGATAATTGGATTTGTGGGTTATCAATGGTATAACGCAAATTACAGCAATAGCAGTAGTGCCACAACCACGCAGGTTCGAACAGCCACAGTACAAAAAGGTAAATTAGAGGTTAAAATTAGCGGTTCAGGAACGGTAGAACCGGTGACTAGTGAAGATATAAAAGCAACAGACGATAATAACGAGATCGATGAAGTGTTAGTGGCTGCTGGTGACAATGTAAGCAAAGGAGACGAATTAGTAACCTTTACAGATGATAGTGATCCCATCACAGCCCCTGCTGACGGAACCATTACATCGGTGGCAGTTAAAGTGGGTGAACGTGTTAGCAATGGAATGGTGGTGGCCCACCTGACAGATTACGCGGAACTACAAACAGTGGTGCAAGTAGATGAGTTAGACATTCCTAAAGTGAAAAAGGACCAAACAGTAAGTTTAATAGTAAGTGCCTATCCTGATGTGACCTATTCAGGGACAGTGACAAATGTTTCCGAAGAAGGAAGCTCGGAAAATGGCTCCTCAACGTTTGATGTCACGATCCATATTGAAAAGCCTGTTAACTTAAAAGTTGGGATGAGTTCAGAAGCTAGTATTTTGACTAATAGCAAGGAAGATTCATTATATGTACCTGTAGATGCTGTGTATACAAACAATAGTGACAAGTATGTCATTGTCACATCTGCTAGCACAGATACTGTCACGGGGACAACCGAGCAAAAAATTGTTAAAACTGGCCTTAGTACAGATGAATATGTCGAGATCACAGAAGGAGTATCAGCAGGTGAAACAATCCAATTACCGCAGCTATTTTCAGGAAGTTCCTCATCTAATCAACAAGGCGGGATGATGCAAGGCATGGGTGGCATGAGCGGTGGAATGCCTGGCGGCGGGATGCCTCCAAGCGGTGGTGGACAAGGAACACCAAGTGGTAAAAGTAAATAAATACGTAAGATAAGAGTTTGAGCGACAAGAACGGAAGCACACCAAGAGATGATTGGGTGCTTCTTTTTATGTTGAAAAGAACGGGCAGACTTAAGTCTATCTTAAGATTTCTCTAGTAGAATGCCAGTAAGGTCAGAGTTTTTGATAGTTTATAAAAACTTAATCTAAAGGAGCATGATTAATGAATGTCCTATTAGCAGAAGATGATTCCCGACTTGGTGATTTAATAGTTTATATGCTTAAAAAGAAAGGGGACTGTAATGTCGAATGGGTAATGGAGGGAGAAGATGCTTTCTATTATGCTACCTCCGCTCACTATGATGTGATTATCATGGACTGGATGATGCCGAATGGGGATGGCGTGGAAGTCTGTAGAAGATTACGAAAACAAGGTTATTCAGGCGCCATTCTGATGTTAACGGCCAAAGACACTGTTCAAGACCGAATAGAAGGATTGGATTCAGGAGCAGATGATTACCTCGTCAAACCATTTGAGATTGGTGAGCTATTGGCTCGGTTACGTGCTCTTTCCCGCCGCAACTATGCCCCAATTGTAGAAGAGGAAATTGCGATAGATGATTTGGTGTTACATCGGATGAGCCATGTGGTTCGTGTAGGGAGCAAGGAAATTCAATTAAGCCCTCGTGAATTTCAACTATTAGATTTACTGGTGCAAAATAAAGGACTGGTCCTTCCGCGTGAGGTTATTTTAGAACGGGTCTGGGGTCTTGAAACGGATGTGGCTTTAAAAACAATTGATGCGACGGTTAAATTGATTCGAAGGAAATTACAATTATTCCAGAAACAAGATAGCCTTCAAAGTATTAGAGGGGTAGGCTATCGATTTGAACAGTAAATTACTTTCCATCATACACTTATTAACAACCCCTTCTGAAAAAGATGTTTTTAAAAGCACACAAAATCGACTGACTCGTAACTTTAGTGGATTACTTATGCTATTTCTCATCTTGTTTATTGTCATTGTCTATTTGGTTCTATATATAGTCATACTTAATAACCAGGAACGGGAACTGCAAACATTAGTAAAACAGGAAGCAAGCTACATTGAAAATGTTTTAGTTAAAAATGAACAGAGTAATCTGTATGGAATTCGAAATCAAGAAGTTGTATTTGCTGGGTTGAATCAATTTTTTTATTATGTGATAAATCCTAAGGGTGAACTATTGATGGGGAACGAAGCGAATCCTCGCTTACGTTCAGATATACTGAGTCTGATTAACGGCAGGCTGCAAAATAATAGGGATATTCGCAATGAAATCTTACACACGGATGAGAATTCGAGGGGAAGGGGAAATAAAGGAGAATTCCGACCGCCAGGTGCTGCTCAAGATATTCGCATCATGATTGCCAATCAAGCGATTTATGATAAGGGTCAATATGTTGGACAGTTATATATCGGGAAAGACGTCACATACACCTATAAGTTATTTCGTTGGGTCCTTATCATTCTCATCGTGTTAGGCGTTATTTTTGTTGGTGTTGCTTTATTTATTAGTAGGGGCATGTCTAAAAGAGCCATGGTTCCAATTAGATCTGCCTTTACGAGACAGCGGGAATTTGTTGGTGATGCCTCTCATGAATTACGGACACCTTTAAGTGTGCTGTTATCTTCTGTTGATGCGATGGAAATGACCATTGATACAAATAAGGAAAATGCTGTAGGTAAATTACTCTCGAATATGAGGGAGGAAGTGAAGCGGATGACTCATTTGGTTAGTGATCTTTTAACACTGGCCCGTTCTGATTCGAATACCATCGAAATTAACTCTGAAATATTTGATTTACGCCCACTTTCAGAAAAAACGATAGAGTCGTTAAGTCCAATTGCCAATTCCAAACAAATTTCACTTGAATTGAATGCCCCTGCATCCCTAATGGTTACTGGAGATCCGCAAAGATTGTCACAACTAGTTTATATTCTTATAGATAATGCTATCAAATACACCCCAAACGGCGGGGATGTGAAACTTTCACTTTCCAAAGAAGGGCATGAGTTAAGAATCATCGTCCAAGACACAGGAATTGGAATTAAAAAAGAAGATTATCTTCGGATTTTTGAACGGTTTTATCGGGCTGATAAATCCCGTTCTCGGCAAATGGGCGGGCATGGATTAGGGCTTTCTATTGCCAAGTGGATTGTAGAGACGCATAAAGGGACCATTCAAGTAACAAGTGAAATAGGTAAGGGCAGTAAGTTTATGGTTAAGATGCCTGACACCCGATGATTTTTCTGGATCGGGGTCAGCTGCCTTATACAAGAGTATTTTAGTAATGCAAAAAAATATTTAAATAATAGTTGACCTCGGCTAAATATAATAGTAATATAGTAATCCTGGTGAGGGAAATTATAAAATAGAAGATTATCTTATTTAAAAAAACCTTTCAGCAGTTGACAAAAATGATTTTATTTGATAGATTTATATTCTTGTGAAAAACGAAATAAAATATTTTAAAATAATGTTTGACTTTCTAAAGACAAGATGTTATATTAATAAAGTCGCTTTTGATCGATTGAAAAATTGTTCTTTGAAAACTAAACAAACAAAAACGTCAACAAACAATAACAATCGTATTTCTTCTATTATATATAATTGGAGAATGCGAGCCAACGTAACATTTATGAGCTATATCAACTTTCTTGGAGAGTTTGATCCTGGCTCAGGACGAACGCTGGCGGTGTGCCTAATACATGCAAGTCGAGCGGACTAACAGGAGCTTGCTCCTGTTAGTTAGCGGCGGACGGGTGAGTAACACGTGGGCAACCTGCCTGTAAGACTGGGATAACACCGGGAAACCGGTGCTAATACCGGATAATCTTTTTCTTCACATGAAGGAAAACTGAAAGACGGTTTCGGCTGTCACTTACAGATGGGCCCGCGGCGCATTAGTTAGTTGGTGAGGTAACGGCTCACCAAGGCAACGATGCGTAGCCGACCTGAGAGGGTGATCGGCCACACTGGGACTGAGACACGGCCCAGACTCCTACGGGAGGCAGCAGTAGGGAATCTTCCACAATGGACGAAAGTCTGATGGAGCAACGCCGCGTGAGCGATGAAGGCCTTCGGGTCGTAAAGCTCTGTTGTTAGGGAAGAACAAGTATCGGAGTAACTGCCGGTACCTTGACGGTACCTAACCAGAAAGCCACGGCTAACTACGTGCCAGCAGCCGCGGTAATACGTAGGTGGCAAGCGTTGTCCGGAATTATTGGGCGTAAAGCGCGCGCAGGCGGTCCTTTAAGTCTGATGTGAAAGCCCACGGCTCAACCGTGGAGGGTCATTGGAAACTGGGGGACTTGAGTGCAGAAGAGGAAAGCGGAATTCCACGTGTAGCGGTGAAATGCGTAGAGATGTGGAGGAACACCAGTGGCGAAGGCGGCTTTCTGGTCTGTAACTGACGCTGAGGCGCGAAAGCGTGGGGAGCAAACAGGATTAGATACCCTGGTAGTCCACGCCGTAAACGATGAGTGCTAAGTGTTAGGGGGTTTCCGCCCCTTAGTGCTGCAGCTAACGCATTAAGCACTCCGCCTGGGGAGTACGGCCGCAAGGCTGAAACTCAAAGGAATTGACGGGGGCCCGCACAAGCGGTGGAGCATGTGGTTTAATTCGAAGCAACGCGAAGAACCTTACCAGGTCTTGACATCCTCTGACACTCCTAGAGATAGGACGTTCCCCTTCGGGGGACAGAGTGACAGGTGGTGCATGGTTGTCGTCAGCTCGTGTCGTGAGATGTTGGGTTAAGTCCCGCAACGAGCGCAACCCTTGTTCTTAGTTGCCAGCATTCAGTTGGGCACTCTAAGGAGACTGCCGGTGACAAACCGGAGGAAGGTGGGGATGACGTCAAATCATCATGCCCCTTATGACCTGGGCTACACACGTGCTACAATGGATGGTACAAAGGGCAGCAAAGCCGCGAGGCCTAGCCAATCCCATAAAACCATTCTCAGTTCGGATTGTAGGCTGCAACTCGCCTACATGAAGCCGGAATCGCTAGTAATCGCGGATCAGCATGCCGCGGTGAATACGTTCCCGGGCCTTGTACACACCGCCCGTCACACCACGAGAGTTTGTAACACCCGAAGTCGGTGGGGTAACCGTAAGGAGCCAGCCGCCTAAGGTGGGACAGATGATTGGGGTGAAGTCGTAACAAGGTAGCCGTATCGGAAGGTGCGGCTGGATCACCTCCTTTCTAAGGATAATGCAGTCCTTTCGGACTGATAAGAAGTTGACCGCTTTTTGTTTGTTTAGTTTTGAGAGAGCAATTCTCTCGAAACATTCGTTCTTTGAAAACTAGATAATCGTAAGAAGAAGCAAGTGAAACATCGAGTAATCGCCATTTTAGTTTTCTCTCTTATTTAATAAGAGAAATAACCTTTTAGGTTAAGTTAGAAAGGGCGCACGGTGAATGCCTTGGCACTAGGAGCCGATGAAGGACGGGACTAACACCGATATGCTTCGGGGAGCTGTAAGTAAGCTTTGATCCGGAGATTTCCGAATGGGGAAACCCACTGCTCGTAATGGAGTAGTATCTTTACCTGAATACATAGGGTATGGATGGCATACCCGGGGAACTGAAACATCTAAGTACCCGGAGGAAGAGAAAGCAAACGCGATTCCCTGAGTAGCGGCGAGCGAAACGGGACATAGCCCAAACCAAGAGGCTTGCCTCTTGGGGTTGTAGGACACTCAACATGGAGTTACAAAGGAACGGGGTAAATGAAGCGATCTGGAAAGGTCCGTCATAGAAGGTAAAAACCCTGTAGTTGAAACTTCGTTCCCTCCTGAGTGGATCCTGAGTACGGCCGGACACGAGAAATCCGGTCGGAAGCAGGGAGGACCATCTCCCAAGGCTAAATACTCCCTAGTGACCGATAGTGAACCAGTACCGTGAGGGAAAGGTGAAAAGCACCCCGGAAGGGGAGTGAAATAGTTCCTGAAACCGTGTGCCTACAAGTAGTCAGAGCCCGTTCATGGGTGATGGCGTGCCTTTTGTAGAATGAACCGGCGAGTTACGATCCCATGCAAGGTTAAGTTGAAGAGACGGAGCCGCAGCGAAAGCGAGTCTGAATAGGGCGAATGAGTATGTGGTCGTAGACCCGAAACCAGGTGATCTACCCATGTCCAGGGTGAAGTCCAGGTAACACTGGATGGAGGCCCGAACCCACGCACGTTGAAAAGTGCGGGGATGAGGTGTGGGTAGCGGAGAAATTCCAATCGAACTTGGAGATAGCTGGTTCTCTCCGAAATAGCTTTAGGGCTAGCCTCACGTAGTAAGAGTCTTGGAGGTAGAGCACTGTTTGGACTAGGGGCCCTCATCGGGTTACCGAATTCAGACAAACTCCGAATGCCAAAGACTTATCCGTGGGAGTCAGACTGCGAGTGATAAGATCCGTAGTCAAAAGGGAAACAGCCCAGACCACCAGCTAAGGTCCCAAAGTATACGTTAAGTGGAAAAGGATGTGGAGTTGCTTAGACAACCAGGATGTTGGCTTAGAAGCAGCCACCATTTAAAGAGTGCGTAATAGCTCACTGGTCGAGTGACTCTGCGCCGAAAATGTACCGGGGCTAAACGTATCACCGAAGCTGTGGATTGACATCAACGATGTCAGTGGTAGGAGAGCGTTCTAAGGGCGTTGAAGCTAGACCGTAAGGACTGGTGGAGCGCTTAGAAGTGAGAATGCCGGTATGAGTAGCGAAAGATGAGTGAGAATCTCATCCACCGAATGCCTAAGGTTTCCTGAGGAAGGCTCGTCCGCTCAGGGTTAGTCGGGACCTAAGCCGAGGCCGAAAGGCGTAGGCGATGGACAACAGGTTGATATTCCTGTACCACCTCTTTATCGTTTGAGTGATGGGGGGACGCAGGAGGATAGGGTAAGCGCGCTGTTGGATATGCGCGTCTAAGCAGTTAGGCTGGTAAGTAGGAAAATCCGCTTACCGTGAAGGCTGAGCTGTGACAGCGAGGGAAATTTAGTACCGAAGTTCCTGATTCCACACTGCCAAGAAAAGCCTCTAGCGAGATAAAAGGTGCCCGTACCGCAAACCGACACAGGTAGGCGAGGAGAGAATCCTAAGGTGAGCGAGAGAACTCTCGTTAAGGAACTCGGCAAAATGACCCCGTAACTTCGGGAGAAGGGGTGCTCTTTGGGGTGAATAGCCTCGAAGAGCCGCAGTGAATAGGCCCAGGCGACTGTTTAGCAAAAACACAGGTCTCTGCGAAGCCGCAAGGCGAAGTATAGGGGCTGACGCCTGCCCGGTGCTGGAAGGTTAAGAGGAGGGGTTAGCGCAAGCGAAGCTCTGAATCGAAGCCCCAGTAAACGGCGGCCGTAACTATAACGGTCCTAAGGTAGCGAAATTCCTTGTCGGGTAAGTTCCGACCCGCACGAAAGGCGTAACGATCTGGGCACTGTCTCAACGAGAGACTCGGTGAAATTATAGTACCTGTGAAGATGCAGGTTACCCGCGACAGGACGGAAAGACCCCGTGGAGCTTTACTGTAGCCTGATATTGAATTTTGGTACAGCTTGTACAGGATAGGTAGGAGCCTGAGAAGCCGGAGCGCTAGCTTCGGTGGAGGCGTCGGTGGGATACTACCCTGGCTGTATTGAAATTCTAACCCGCACCCCTGATCGGGGTGGGAGACAGTGTCAGGTGGGCAGTTTGACTGGGGCGGTCGCCTCCTAAAGAGTAACGGAGGCGCCCAAAGGTTCCCTCAGAATGGTTGGAAATCATTCGTAGAGTGTAAAGGCACAAGGGAGCTTGACTGCGAGACCTACAAGTCGAGCAGGGACGAAAGTCGGGCTTAGTGATCCGGTGGTTCCGCATGGAAGGGCCATCGCTCAACGGATAAAAGCTACCCCGGGGATAACAGGCTTATCTCCCCCAAGAGTCCACATCGACGGGGAGGTTTGGCACCTCGATGTCGGCTCATCGCATCCTGGGGCTGTAGTCGGTCCCAAGGGTTGGGCTGTTCGCCCATTAAAGCGGTACGCGAGCTGGGTTCAGAACGTCGTGAGACAGTTCGGTCCCTATCCGTCGTGGGCGCAGGAAATTTGAGAGGAGCTGTCCTTAGTACGAGAGGACCGGGATGGACGCACCGCTGGTGTACCAGTTGTCTTGCCAAAGGCATCGCTGGGTAGCTATGTGCGGACGGGATAAGTGCTGAAAGCATCTAAGCATGAAGCCCCCCTCAAGATGAGATTTCCCATAGCGTCAAGCTAGTAAGAACCCTGAAAGATGATCAGGTTGATAGGTCAGAGGTGGAAGCGTGGCGACATGTGGAGCTGACTGATACTAATCGTTCGAGGACTTAACCAAATAGAAAAGCGAAGGCGACTGGTCAACTTCGACAGACGTTGGAGAGCCGGCACTGCAAATCCTGGTTTTGGATTTGAAGGGACGGATCGAAACGGCCGAGAAGTTAGGAGCCGCAGCTGGACAATTTTTAAAGCGAACTTGAGTTTTACCACTTCTTCTGCATTATCTAGTTTTGAGAGAACGATCTCTCTAATTTTATAGTCTGGTAATTAAGGCGAGAAGGTCACACCCGTTCCCATACCGAACACGGAAGTTAAGCTTCTCAGCGCCGATGGTAGTTGGGACACGCGTCCCTGTGAGAGTAGGACGTTGCCAGGCGAAGACAGAAATAAATCTTTCTGTCTTTTTATTTCCCATATTTAATGATTGAAAAAAATTCTATTGTAAATTAACACTGATGGTGTTATGATAGAAAAGCTTCTCTTGACTTGAGTGAGCACATCAATCAAAAATGGAAATAATTGATGGTTGTTTTAAACAAAGAAATGCGGTATGATAAATCTTGTCGCTTCTTTAATGAGTAAACTTGTTCTTTGAAAACTAAACAAACAAAAACGTCAACAAACAATAAATTATTAGTTTCTTACGAAACTAAGCCAACGTAACATTTATGAGCTAATCAACTTTCTTGGAGAGTTTGATCCTGGCTCAGGACGAACGCTGGCGGCGTGCCTAATACATGCAAGTCGAGCGGACTAACAGGAGCTTGCTCCTGTTAGTTAGCGGCGGACGGGTGAGTAACACGTGGGCAACCTGCCTGTAAGACTGGGATAACACCGGGAAACCGGTGCTAATACCGGATAATCTTTTTCTTCACATGAAGGAAAACTGAAAGACGGTTTCGGCTGTCACTTACAGATGGGCCCGCGGCGCATTAGTTAGTTGGTGAGGTAACGGCTCACCAAGGCAACGATGCGTAGCCGACCTGAGAGGGTGATCGGCCACACTGGGACTGAGACACGGCCCAGACTCCTACGGGAGGCAGCAGTAGGGAATCTTCCACAATGGACGAAAGTCTGATGGAGCAACGCCGCGTGAGCGATGAAGGCCTTCGGGTCGTAAAGCTCTGTTGTTAGGGAAGAACAAGTATCGGAGTAACTGCCGGTACCTTGACGGTACCTAACCAGAAAGCCACGGCTAACTACGTGCCAGCAGCCGCGGTAATACGTAGGTGGCAAGCGTTGTCCGGAATTATTGGGCGTAAAGCGCGCGCAGGCGGTCCTTTAAGTCTGATGTGAAAGCCCACGGCTCAACCGTGGAGGGTCATTGGAAACTGGGGGACTTGAGTGCAGAAGAGGAAAGCGGAATTCCACGTGTAGCGGTGAAATGCGTAGAGATGTGGAGGAACACCAGTGGCGAAGGCGGCTTTCTGGTCTGTAACTGACGCTGAGGCGCGAAAGCGTGGGGAGCAAACAGGATTAGATACCCTGGTAGTCCACGCCGTAAACGATGAGTGCTAAGTGTTAGGGGGTTTCCGCCCCTTAGTGCTGCAGCTAACGCATTAAGCACTCCGCCTGGGGAGTACGGCCGCAAGGCTGAAACTCAAAGGAATTGACGGGGGCCCGCACAAGCGGTGGAGCATGTGGTTTAATTCGAAGCAACGCGAAGAACCTTACCAGGTCTTGACATCCTCTGACACTCCTAGAGATAGGACGTTCCCCTTCGGGGGACAGAGTGACAGGTGGTGCATGGTTGTCGTCAGCTCGTGTCGTGAGATGTTGGGTTAAGTCCCGCAACGAGCGCAACCCTTGTTCTTAGTTGCCAGCATTCAGTTGGGCACTCTAAGGAGACTGCCGGTGACAAACCGGAGGAAGGTGGGGATGACGTCAAATCATCATGCCCCTTATGACCTGGGCTACACACGTGCTACAATGGATGGTACAAAGGGCAGCAAAGCCGCGAGGCCTAGCCAATCCCATAAAACCATTCTCAGTTCGGATTGTAGGCTGCAACTCGCCTACATGAAGCCGGAATCGCTAGTAATCGCGGATCAGCATGCCGCGGTGAATACGTTCCCGGGCCTTGTACACACCGCCCGTCACACCACGAGAGTTTGTAACACCCGAAGTCGGTGGGGTAACCGTAAGGAGCCAGCCGCCTAAGGTGGGACAGATGATTGGGGTGAAGTCGTAACAAGGTAGCCGTATCGGAAGGTGCGGCTGGATCACCTCCTTTCTAAGGATAATGCAGTCCTTTCGGACTGATAAGAAGTTGACCGCTTTTTGTTTGTTTAGTTTTGAGAGAGCAATTCTCTCGAAACATTCGTTCTTTGAAAACTAGATAATCGTAAGAAGAAGCAAGTGAAACATCGAGTAATCGCCATTTTAGTTTTCTCTCTTATTTAATAAGAGAAATAACCTTTTAGGTTAAGTTAGAAAGGGCGCACGGTGAATGCCTTGGCACTAGGAGCCGATGAAGGACGGGACTAACACCGATATGCTTCGGGGAGCTGTAAGTAAGCTTTGATCCGGAGATTTCCGAATGGGGAAACCCACTGCTCGTAATGGAGTAGTATCTTTACCTGAATACATAGGGTATGGATGGCATACCCGGGGAACTGAAACATCTAAGTACCCGGAGGAAGAGAAAGCAAACGCGATTCCCTGAGTAGCGGCGAGCGAAACGGGACATAGCCCAAACCAAGAGGCTTGCCTCTTGGGGTTGTAGGACACTCAACATGGAGTTACAAAGGAACGGGGTAAATGAAGCGATCTGGAAAGGTCCGTCATAGAAGGTAAAAACCCTGTAGTTGAAACTTCGTTCCCTCCTGAGTGGATCCTGAGTACGGCCGGACACGAGAAATCCGGTCGGAAGCAGGGAGGACCATCTCCCAAGGCTAAATACTCCCTAGTGACCGATAGTGAACCAGTACCGTGAGGGAAAGGTGAAAAGCACCCCGGAAGGGGAGTGAAATAGTTCCTGAAACCGTGTGCCTACAAGTAGTCAGAGCCCGTTCATGGGTGATGGCGTGCCTTTTGTAGAATGAACCGGCGAGTTACGATCCCATGCAAGGTTAAGTTGAAGAGACGGAGCCGCAGCGAAAGCGAGTCTGAATAGGGCGAATGAGTATGTGGTCGTAGACCCGAAACCAGGTGATCTACCCATGTCCAGGGTGAAGTCCAGGTAACACTGGATGGAGGCCCGAACCCACGCACGTTGAAAAGTGCGGGGATGAGGTGTGGGTAGCGGAGAAATTCCAATCGAACTTGGAGATAGCTGGTTCTCTCCGAAATAGCTTTAGGGCTAGCCTCACGTAGTAAGAGTCTTGGAGGTAGAGCACTGTTTGGACTAGGGGCCCTCATCGGGTTACCGAATTCAGACAAACTCCGAATGCCAAAGACTTATCCGTGGGAGTCAGACTGCGAGTGATAAGATCCGTAGTCAAAAGGGAAACAGCCCAGACCACCAGCTAAGGTCCCAAAGTATACGTTAAGTGGAAAAGGATGTGGAGTTGCTTAGACAACCAGGATGTTGGCTTAGAAGCAGCCACCATTTAAAGAGTGCGTAATAGCTCACTGGTCGAGTGACTCTGCGCCGAAAATGTACCGGGGCTAAACGTATCACCGAAGCTGTGGATTGACATCAACGATGTCAGTGGTAGGAGAGCGTTCTAAGGGCGTTGAAGCTAGACCGTAAGGACTGGTGGAGCGCTTAGAAGTGAGAATGCCGGTATGAGTAGCGAAAGATGAGTGAGAATCTCATCCACCGAATGCCTAAGGTTTCCTGAGGAAGGCTCGTCCGCTCAGGGTTAGTCGGGACCTAAGCCGAGGCCGAAAGGCGTAGGCGATGGACAACAGGTTGATATTCCTGTACCACCTCTTTATCGTTTGAGTGATGGGGGGACGCAGGAGGATAGGGTAAGCGCGCTGTTGGATATGCGCGTCTAAGCAGTTAGGCTGGTAAGTAGGAAAATCCGCTTACCGTGAAGGCTGAGCTGTGACAGCGAGGGAAATTTAGTACCGAAGTTCCTGATTCCACACTGCCAAGAAAAGCCTCTAGCGAGATAAAAGGTGCCCGTACCGCAAACCGACACAGGTAGGCGAGGAGAGAATCCTAAGGTGAGCGAGAGAACTCTCGTTAAGGAACTCGGCAAAATGACCCCGTAACTTCGGGAGAAGGGGTGCTCTTTGGGGTGAATAGCCTCGAAGAGCCGCAGTGAATAGGCCCAGGCGACTGTTTAGCAAAAACACAGGTCTCTGCGAAGCCGCAAGGCGAAGTATAGGGGCTGACGCCTGCCCGGTGCTGGAAGGTTAAGAGGAGGGGTTAGCGCAAGCGAAGCTCTGAATCGAAGCCCCAGTAAACGGCGGCCGTAACTATAACGGTCCTAAGGTAGCGAAATTCCTTGTCGGGTAAGTTCCGACCCGCACGAAAGGCGTAACGATCTGGGCACTGTCTCAACGAGAGACTCGGTGAAATTATAGTACCTGTGAAGATGCAGGTTACCCGCGACAGGACGGAAAGACCCCGTGGAGCTTTACTGTAGCCTGATATTGAATTTTGGTACAGCTTGTACAGGATAGGTAGGAGCCTGAGAAGCCGGAGCGCTAGCTTCGGTGGAGGCGTCGGTGGGATACTACCCTGGCTGTATTGAAATTCTAACCCGCACCCCTGATCGGGGTGGGAGACAGTGTCAGGTGGGCAGTTTGACTGGGGCGGTCGCCTCCTAAAGAGTAACGGAGGCGCCCAAAGGTTCCCTCAGAATGGTTGGAAATCATTCGTAGAGTGTAAAGGCACAAGGGAGCTTGACTGCGAGACCTACAAGTCGAGCAGGGACGAAAGTCGGGCTTAGTGATCCGGTGGTTCCGCATGGAAGGGCCATCGCTCAACGGATAAAAGCTACCCCGGGGATAACAGGCTTATCTCCCCCAAGAGTCCACATCGACGGGGAGGTTTGGCACCTCGATGTCGGCTCATCGCATCCTGGGGCTGTAGTCGGTCCCAAGGGTTGGGCTGTTCGCCCATTAAAGCGGTACGCGAGCTGGGTTCAGAACGTCGTGAGACAGTTCGGTCCCTATCCGTCGTGGGCGCAGGAAATTTGAGAGGAGCTGTCCTTAGTACGAGAGGACCGGGATGGACGCACCGCTGGTGTACCAGTTGTCTTGCCAAAGGCATCGCTGGGTAGCTATGTGCGGACGGGATAAGTGCTGAAAGCATCTAAGCATGAAGCCCCCCTCAAGATGAGATTTCCCATAGCGTCAAGCTAGTAAGAACCCTGAAAGATGATCAGGTTGATAGGTCAGAGGTGGAAGCGTGGCGACATGTGGAGCTGACTGATACTAATCGTTCGAGGACTTAACCAAATAGAAAAGCGAAGGCGACTGGTCAACTTCGACAGACGTTGGAGAGCCGGCACTGCAAATCCTGGTTTTGGATTTGAAGGGACGGATCGAAACGGCCGAGAAGTTAGGAGCCGCAGCTGGACAATTTTTAAAGCGAACTTGAGTTTTACCACTTCTTCTGCATTATCTAGTTTTGAGAGAATGATCTCTCTAATTTTATAGTCTGGTAATTAAGGCGAGAAGGTCACACCCGTTCCCATACCGAACACGGAAGTTAAGCTTCTCAGCGCCGATGGTAGTTGGGACACGCGTCCCTGTGAGAGTAGGACGTTGCCAGGCACTGCCCCTTTGGGGCTATTATTTTGTCAAAAATGAATACCGGCCCCTTGGTCAAGCGGTTAAGACACCTCCCTTTCACGGAGGTAACACGGGTTCGAGTCCCGTAGGGGTCACCATTTGGAGGATTAGCTCAGCTGGGAGAGCATCTGCCTTACAAGCAGAGGGTCGGCGGTTCGATCCCGTCATCCTCCACCATTTACTATTTAGTAATTTTGCGCCCTTAGCTCAGCTGGATAGAGTGTTTGACTACGAATCAAAAGGTCGGGAGTTCGAATCTCTCAGGGCGCATTTTTACGGGAAGTAGCTCAGCTTGGTAGAGCACTTGGTTTGGGACCAAGGGGTCGCAGGTTCGAATCCTGTCTTCCCGACCAGTCGAAGTATTGTTATAATATGTGTGTTTGGCGGTGTAGCTCAGCTGGCTAGAGCGTACGGTTCATACCCGTAAGGTCGGGGGTTCGATCCCCTCCGCCGCTACCAAATGGTTTATTTTAATAATGGAGGAATACCCAAGTCTGGCTGAAGGGATCGGTCTTGAAAACCGACAGGCGGGTCATACCGCGCGGGGGTTCGAATCCCTCTTCCTCCTCCATAATATTTTTTATTGTTTTTTATTGTCGCGGGGTGGAGCACGTTCGAATATGCTTCTTCGATTACTCTACAGCGCAACGATTGAGCTGCTTCTTGGCTATGCTTTCCGAAATCGGGGCGGTCATTAACGAAATATGGAGCATGCTTCAAACTAAATATTTTTTATTGTCGCGGGGTGGAGCAGTCTGGTAGCTCGTCGGGCTCATAACCCGAAGGTCGCAGGTTCAAATCCTGCCCCCGCAATTTGGTCCGGTAGTTCAGTTGGTTAGAATGCCTGCCTGTCACGCAGGAGGTCGCGGGTTCGAGTCCCGTCCGGACCGCCATTTTATTCCAAGTAGGTTTCCTACTATTAATATATATAGATTTTGGCGGTTGTGGCGAAGTGGTTAACGCACCTGATTGTGGTTCAGGCATTCGTGGGTTCGATTCCCATCAGCCGCCCCATTTTTATTATTATTGGGCTATAGCCAAGCGGTAAGGCATCGCACTTTGACTGCGACATGCGTTGGTTCAAATCCAGCTAGCCCAGCCTTTTTATATATTGCGGGTGTAGTTTACTGGTAAAACCTCAGCCTTCCAAGCTGATGTAGTGGGTTCGATTCCCATCACCCGCTCCATAATGAATATGGGCCTATAGCTCAGCTGGTTAGAGCGCACGCCTGATAAGCGTGAGGTCGATGGTTCGAGTCCATTTAGGCCCATCTGAAAAAAATATTGTAGGTGATTGGTACCGTGTGCATTAACACGGGAATCAGTCACCTTTTTTTATTTTACTTAGAATTTTTTATAAAATTCTATTGCAAAAACGCTTTCATTGGGTTTATAATATCAATAAATCGATTTACTAAACCGATTTACTAAACCGTTTTATAATAAATGTTCATCATAGAAAGGATCTTCGTTATGAAAAAAGTGATTGTCCCGTTAAATGCTTTTGATAGGAAGGCAGTATTAGAAAATGGGCAAGCATCCTATGTTGAGCTGATCGCTCAGGCGGGAGCCTATGGGTTAGAAATTCGTCGTGAATTGTTGCCGAATGAGAATCTGCAGCTCGATAAAATAAAAAGTGAAATAGATAAATTTGGACTCTTCACTGTTTATTCTGCTCCGATTGAATGCTGGAAAGAGAACCACCAGCTAAATGAAGAGCAATTAAGTGAAATTTTTAAAGAAGGAGTCTTGCTTGGTGCCAAGTGGATAAAGGTTTCACTCGGATATTTTCAAAAAGGAGAATCCAGTGTTACTGAACTTGCTGCTTTTCTAAAGCAAAAGCCTGAAATTCAATTACTGGTCGAAAACGACCAAACAATACACGGAGGAAATATCAGTCAGTTACAAGCATTTTTTGAAAGCGTTGTCGAACAGGATGTTTCGGTTAAAATGACCTTTGATGCTGGGAACTGGTATTATTCCGGTCAGGATGTTGAGGAAGCATTGAGTAAGCTGGCTCCCTATGTCGTGTATCTTCATTTAAAACAGGTGGAGGTAAAGAATGATACCTTCGTTACAGTGCCACTTCAATCTGAAGGTGAACACAGCTGGAAGAAAGTAATGAGGAGCTTACCGGGTGACATTATGAAAGCACTGGAATTTCCAATCGTGCCGAACAAGAAAACAAAGGATTTTATTAAAATGATTAATGATTTGGTTAAGGAAAGCGAGGCGTTAACAACGTGCAACAGCTAGATGTAGTTACCTTTGGCGAAGCAATGGCCATGTTTATCGCCAATCAGCCAGGACCCTTGCATGAAGTCAGTCAATTTACCCGTGAGCTTGCTGGGGCAGAAACCAATGTTGCAATTGGCCTTTCAAGACTGGGTCTACGGTCTGGCTGGGCTAGTAAAGTAGGAAACGATGCTTTTGGCAAGTTTATAATTGATAGACTCAAAAATGAAAACGTCAACATTGATCATGTCTTGGTTGATGAAAATTATCCAACTGGATTTCAAATGAAATCAAGGGTGTTGAAAGGAGATCCCGAGGTCCAATATTTCCGAAAAGGGTCAGCTGCAAGTCACATGAGTGTAGACGATTTTAATGAAAAGTATTTTCTAGAGGCAAAGCATATGCATATGACGGGGATTCCTTTGGCCCTTTCTGAGCAAGTAAGAGATTTTTCAAAACATGCACTAGCATTTATGAAAAAAAGCGGCCGAACTGTTTCGTTTGACCCAAATTTACGTCCTAGTCTTTGGGAATCACAACAAGAAATGATAAACCACATTAATGAAGCTGCATTCCAAGCAGATACTGTCTTGCCTGGCATTACAGAGGGACAGCTTTTGACTGGCTACAAAGAGCCCCGTGATATAGCATCCTTTTACCTTACAAAAGGCGTTAAGCTGGTAGTGATTAAGCTTGGTGAGGCCGGGGCATTTTATAAAACAACGAAAGAAGAAGGAACAGTTTCCGGCATTAAAGCGGAAAAAGTCGTTGATACGGTTGGCGCTGGTGATGGCTTTGCTGTTGGTGTCATCAGTGGATTAATGGAAGGGCTTTCGGTCCAAGAGGCTGTCTTAAGAGGGAATGCAATTGGTTCCTTGGCGGTTCAAGCACCAGGGGACAACGATGGATACCCAACAAAAGAAAAGCTTTTAAATTATATTGAAATAAATTTACAGGGAGTGAATTGAGATGATACAAACAATGACAAAAAAGCGCTGGCTGCGTCTTATTCCTATTGCTTTTATTACTTACAGTCTTGCTTACCTTGACCGGGCCAACTATGGATTTGGTGCGGCTTCTGGATTAGCTGAGGATCTTCACATTACTGCAGGAACTTCATCTTTACTTGGTTCGCTATTCTTCTTAGGATATTTCTTTTTCCAAGTGCCTGGTGCGGCATTTGCCGAGAAAAAGAGCGCTAAAGTACTAATTTTCTGGTCATTGATTGCTTGGGGGTTATTAGCTTCTTTCACAGGTATGATTACGAATATTAAATTATTATTTGTGATACGCTTTGCACTTGGAGTCGTGGAGAGTGCCGTTATGCCGTCCATGCTAGTACTTTTAAGTAACTGGTTTACGAAAGCAGAGCGTTCTCGTGCGAATACGTTCTTAATTTTAGGTAACCCGGCAACGGTATTATGGATGTCGATTGTGTCTGGTTATTTAGTGAACTCAGTGGGCTGGAGATGGATGTTTATTGCTGAAGGTATTCCTGCTGTGATTTGGGCATTTATTTGGTGGAAAGTTGTAAATGACAAACCAAGGGATGCAAAATGGTTAACTGAACAAGAAAAGAATGAGTTTGAAAACCAATTAGCAAAAGAACAAGAAGGTATTAAACCTGTAAAAAATTACGGCGAAGCCTTTAAATCAAAACCAGTTATTCTGTTAAGTGCGCAATATTTCCTCTGGAGCATTGGGGTTTATGGGTTTGTGATGTGGCTTCCTTCGATTATTAAAGCCGCTCCAAATATGGATATTGTGAAAACAGGCTGGTTGTCTTCTGTTCCTTATATTTTAGCAATTGTTCTTATGTTAGTGGCTTCTTATTTCTCTGATAAAACATTGAATCGAAATGCATTTGTTTGGCCATTCCTATTAATTGGTGCGGTCGCATTTTATGCTTCTTATGCGATTGGAACACAACATTTTTGGATTTCGTTTATCCTATTAGTTATTGCCGGTGGTGCTATGTATGCGCCTTATGGTCCATTTTTTGCAATCATTCCTGAGATTCTTCCTCGAAATGTTGCTGGGGGCGCAATGGCCCTTATTAACAGTATGGGTGCATTAGGTTCATTTGTCGGTGCCTATATCGTAGGTTACTTAAATGATTCGACAGGTGGATTCGGTGCATCTTATATCTTCATGGCAGGGTCATTATTCCTATCCGCTATTTTAACAATTTGGGCGGTAAAGGCAGCAAAAAAAGATAGTAAACGTCAATCATCAGATATGAAAATCACTGCCTAAATGTTAGAGTTTTGAAGCAAAAGACAGTAAAAAGAAGTACTAGTAAATTAGAGGATAACGGTAGCAATAATACTACTGTTATCCTCTTTTTCTTGTGAAACTGGTAATAAAATCGTTTTGAGGCTAAAATGTAGTCATCGACTGTTAATGAGTGAGGAAGATTGAAATGGAAAAAGTGACGATGGCTGATGTGGCAAAAGCTGCAGGTGTATCAAAAAGTACGGTATCCCAATTTTTAAATAAACGATTTGAATATATGAGCGAAAAGACGAAACAAAAAATTGAGGAAGCGATAGATGTACTAGGGTATCATCCTAATTATATAGCGAGAAGTCTAAAGCAAAAGCGAACCTCTATGGTAGGAATTATTGTCGCAAACATCATGCATTATTTTTCCACAGAGGTTAGCAGGGCTATTGAGGATTTCTGTAATGAACATGACTTGCACGCGATTTTGTGTAATGCCGATGACGACCCGGAAAAGGAAAAGAAATATATTGAAATGCTTCGGGCCAAACAGGTGGATGGTCTGATTATATTTCCAACAGGACAAAATAACCTTCTGTATCAGAGTTTGATTAGGCAGGACTATCCGGTTGTATTTGTGGACAGGAAAGTGGAAGAACTTGAGGCGTTTTCTATTGTAACGGATAATCAAGAGGCAACGTATAAGGCCATTCAGAGTTTTGTGGCTAAGGGACACAAACAAATAGCTTTTGCAGTTCAGCCGCTTACAGTTAGTACACGGAAAGCTAGATTTGAGGGATACAAGAAGGCCATGATGGATGCAGGTCTAGAAATAAATCCTGATTATGTAATTGAGTCAGCTATTACGGAGATGAAAGGCAAGTTGGACAAACTTTTTTCAATCGGGGAAAGGCCGACTGCCATTTTTGCAGGAAACGATCGTGTCTTTTTAGAGGTAATGAAATCGCTCAAAGATAATCGGCTTAAAATAGGTCAGGATATTGAATTGGTTGTATTTGATAATGTTCCATTTGCCGATTTGCTGGAGGCAGCCCCCATTTCTTTTATCGTCCAACCAGCCTTTGAAATGGGACGTACAGCAGCAGAACTTTTATTTGAACAAATCAATAAAGTGGAAAGAGCACCAAAGGAGTTTGTTTTTCCAAGTTGGATTTTGTAGAGGGGGAGTGGATTCTCAATCCTTCTCCTTCATGGATTCTATTGAAAAACGCTTACAATGGGAGTATAATCTTTTTATAAACCGATTTAGTAAATCGGTTTATCTTCGAGATTAAGGAGCTAAAATTATGAAAATACAACTTGCTTTGGATCGGATGGACATTGCTGATGCCATCCAGTTATCTAGAAAAGTAGAAGACTCGATCGATTGGATCGAAGTTGGAACATCCCTAATAAAAGAATTCGGGGTAGTCAGTATTCAAGAACTAAAACAAGCGTTTCCAAATAAAACAATTGTGGCTGACATTAAAACTATTGATAATGCCCGATATGAGTTTGAAATGTGTTTTGAAGCTGGGGCGGATGTTGCGACCGTAATGGGTGTGTCACCGTTAGTCACCATTGATGCCTGTTTAGAGGTAGCGCAACGGTACAATAAAAAAGTGATGATTGACTTATTAAATACATCTGCAGAACAAAAAAGGACATTATTAAAATGCAAAGAAGCGATTTTTTGTGATCATGTTAGTAAAGATCAACAAGAAGAGGCAGGCTCGCAGAATCACGGAACAAAGGAAAACGAGCTTTTTGACGACTCCGCCATTGAGGTCGCTGTAGCAGGCGGTATTACGTTAGAATCCATCGGAAAATTAAGAAAGACACTGAATCCAGCGGTTGTGATTATTGGGTCGGCCATAACAAAAGCAATCAATCCAGCAGAGGCCGCAGCAAAATTTAAAGAAATTTGTATACAGCAGGAGGAGAAGTAACATGATTATTCCTACAATTTTAATGGAAGTTGAAACCGTACTAAGCCAAGTAGAAGAGGATCAACTGCAAGAATTGGCAGTACAATTGCAAACAGCAAAGCGAATCTTTATTATCGGTGAGGGCCGCTCTGGGTTAATGGCCAAATCGTTTGCGATGAGATTAATGCATTTAGGGGCCACGGTATATGTTGTTGGAGAAACGATTACCCCGGCCATCACGGAGGGTGACCTTTTAGTAGCTGTTTCTGGGTCTGGAACAACGAAGAGTGTGGTTTGGACAGCTGAAAAGACAAAATCACTAGGCTGCTCCGTGATTGCTGTTACCACAAATCCAGAGTCACCACTTGCCCAGGCAGCAACAAAAATCCTGCATGTTCCAGCAGCCACAAAATATCGCCGTCAAAATGAGCTGAAAACCATCCAACCGCTTGGTTCGTTATTTGACCAGTGTGCACACCTATTATTTGATACGATTTGCTTGCTTTTCAGCGAATTAAATAGCATCAACAATTCAGATGCATTTGCCCGCCACAGCAATTTAGAGTAGGGTGAATGAATGGTGCCTGACACCATACCTGCACAAATGTCCGTCTGTGGAGGACGGCAGTTCTCCAAGAAAGGTGCCTCATACCACTTACGTAATTGGACTGCACCCCAAAAGTTAGAGTGAACTCTGACTTTTGGGGGTCACCTCAGATTCCTGTTGTGTTTAAACACAACAGGAATCTTTTTTTGCGCTAGAATTTTCTTGACCTGAAACGCGTTTCATCAAATATGCTGTATGTGTAAGACAATACAACACCGGTCGGCGTAATCGGGATCGTCTGAGCGTTACGACGGTGTTGTATTAAAAAATCCGTTCAAAGCAAAAAGACTTGAAGTCTAAATCACTTAAGTCTTATGGATTATGTAATCTGGTGTTAGGTACCAACTTCTAAACCGTTTTACGTTCAATTAACGAAACCGGTACTTCTTGATAGGTGGTTTCATTTTGATCGTTCATTGCTTGAAGAAATAGTTTTCTACCCATTTCCATAAGCGGGATTTCGATGGTTGTAATTTGCATCATTTTGGCAATAGGCTGGTTATTGAATCCTATAATGGCAAGCTCAGTTGGAATTGAAATATTTTGATCTTGGGCATAAGTTACAATTCCGGCTGCTACCTCATCACTTGTTATTAACAAGGCTGAGGGGGGATTAGCCATTTTTTTGATTCGCTCAATAACATGTTCCCCATCCTCAACATATAGACATTGTTCAAAAATATAGGAAGGTTCATAAGGCAGATGATGTTTTGCTACAAAATCCTTAAAAGCCATTCCTCTATTTAGACTATTTGTACCAGAGTTACGTCCAATGCAGTAGCCTATTTTTTGATGCCCTTTCGCTAATAAGTATTCAAGAGCAGCAGTGAAACATTTATAATGGTCGACAAAGGTCGAGGACACGTTTTTACCTCTGGTGTCTTCGCATAAAATAATCGGTCCAAAAGGCAAATACTCTTCAACAATAGGCCAGTTGCAAATTCTTGAGCAAATAATTAATGCATCTATCTGCTTTTGCTTCAGCATTTGCAGGGCTTCCAATTCTCTAGATTCCTCGTAATTCGTTTGAAAGAACACTAGTTTATAGTTGTTTTCTAAGGCTTCCATTGCGATCCCTTTGATTAATAGTGCAAAATAAGGATGATCAATGAAAGGCACAACCACGCCAACAAGAAATGTTTTCCCTAAGCTTAAATGGACGGCATTAATATTTGGTTGATAATTACTTTCCTGAATGGCAGAAAGAACGGCCGTTTTTTTATCCTCACTTACATATGGATGGTTATTGAGTACCCGTGAAACGGTTGCAACCGAAACACCAGCCATCTTAGCTAAATCTCGAATATTTGTCATAATATCACCTATTTTTATAAACAAGCTATATGGAACAGAATAACAAAAAGGTGCCTGATGGTGTCAGGCACCTTTTTCATTTTAAAGTAAATTATAGAATGCATCACTGTGAATACATTTAATGAGTTAGATTCGTCCAGCTCCAGCGCCCAGTGTACTTCGCCCATCTCCCTACGATAAGTCAACATCGAATCGACTGTAGCTCCGTGTTTCCTTTATCGCGTTTAACGGGCAGTAGATTCTCAACTGCCCGTAAGAACCCGATCGGTTCAACTAACAATCAGCGAGAAAGAACGTTCGATGATTGAAGTTTCACCTTATCTCAGTCGATGTGCTCCAGTCCTGTCGTGCGCTAACCGGGCGCTTGCGCTTTTGTTCCTATCATACCATGAATTAAGTTATTTAATTGCTTTGCTGACTTTTAGTTTCTTCCCTTTAATGGTTGTATTCTCCATGGCTTGGATGACTAGTGAGCCCTTTCCATTTAGAATATCCACATAGCTCATTTGATCCTGGATCGTAATAATACCGATATCCTCTGCTGTAACCCCTGGGATTTTCGCAATAGTACCAACAAAATCAACCGCGCGGAGCTTTTTCTTTTTCCCACCGCTGAAATGAAGTTTCATAATATCTTGGTTGATGCGTGCCGTTTTATTATTTCTAACTACGCGGCGACCACTGATTTTTTCCTCAAAATCTGCTTTATTTCTCGTAACTTCTTGGGGAGTTGGCGCTTCGAGTACAGGAATCTCAAAACCAATATATCTTTCAATCGCCCTAATGAATTTCCCTTCAAATTCCGTGGCAATCGTAATCGCCGTTCCTTTATTGCCGGCCCGGCCGGTTCTTCCAGTACGATGGACATAACTTTCTTTTTCCATTGGTACGTCATAGTTAATAACAAGTGTCACATTGTCGATATCAATTCCGCGGGCAGCAACATCTGTGGCCACTAGATAGCGGAAATTCCCCATTTTGAAACCATCCATCACAGCAAAGCGATCTTGCTGTTCTAACCCGCCGTGAAGTCGTTCACAAGAATAGCCGGACGCTTCTAAATCAGCGTAAACGGTATCGACATGTTCTTTTGTATTGCAAAAAATAAGGCAGCTGTCAGGGTTTTCAACAACCGTTACATCTTTTAAAAGGGAAAGTTTATCTTCAGGTTTTGCTTCAATTAAACGATGTTCGATCGTATCAGTAGTGATCCCGGCAGACTCAATCTCAATATGCATCGGTTCGGTCATATATTGATGACAGAGATTTTCCACATCCTTCGGCAAGGTAGCCGAGAATATCATTGTGACTCTGTCTGATGGAAGTTCCTTTATGATCGACTCGACTTCATCGATAAAGCCCATATTCAGCATTTCATCGGCTTCATCAATAATCAGATATTTTATTTCGTCTAAAGCCAATGTTTCTCGATCGATGTGGTCGATAACACGGCCAGGTGTCCCAACTACGACATGCGTTTTTTGTTGCAATTCTTCTTTTTGTTTCGAAAAAGGTTCTTTTCCATAAACGGCCATTGCCTTAATCCGTTTAAACCTGCCAATATTTGTGATATCTTCGCGAACTTGAACAGCAAGCTCCCGAGTGGGTGTAAGAATTAATGCCTGCGGCTTTCGTTCTTCCCACTTCAACATTTCACAAATTGGGATCGCGAAGGCTGCCGTCTTACCGCTGCCGGTTTGCGACTTCACAACAAGATCGCGCTTTTCTAATGCTAAGGGGATTACTTCTGTTTGAACCTCAGTGGGAGTGTCATATTTTAACAAAGTAAGTGCTCTCGTAATTTCATCACTTAAATGAAAATCTGTAAAACTTTTTTCGCTCATGTATTAACCTCGTTTTTTTGTATTATCAGACATATCTATAGGATTTCTCATTAAGAATTATCATATGCAATAGTCGAACATGGTTCATTATACAGGAAATATAGTGTAAATGGTGCCTGACACCGTAAACAATATTTCCACCTTATATATGACATTTATCATGGTCTGAATATGACACCTGCTACTAACATATAATATTTCCTTCCTATATACTTGATGTAACGATAGAAAAAGGAAAGGAATGCAAATAAATGACCTTACAAAATACAAAAAATTTGAAAAAACAAGTTGCTCCTTTTGAAAAATCAACGACAAAGGAAAGTATATGGCAAATCATCAATACCGTTGTACCTTATATTGTTTTATGGTATCTTGCCTATCTAAGCCTTTCTGTTTCTTATTGGCTGGCATTAGTCCCTATTGTGATTGCTGCAGGATTTCTAACGAGAATTTTCATCATTTTTCATGATTGCACGCACCATTCTTTCTTTAAGAACCGACATGCTAATCGTATAACGGGAACGATTATGGGCGTATTTACGTTATTCCCATTTGATCAATGGGGCCATGATCACTCCGTTCATCATGCAACAAGTGGTAACCTCGATAAGCGCGGTACAGGGGATATTTGGACACTAACGGTCGATGAATACTTGGCAGCTCCGCTTAAATTGCGGTTAGCATATCGTTTTTATCGTAATCCTTTCGTAATGTTTGGCTTAGGGCCCATTTATGTTTTCCTTTTAAAAAATAGATTTAACCGTAAGGGTGCCAGAACAAAGGAACGCAATAATACGTATTTGACGAATGTTCTTATCGTTGCTTTGATGGGATTGCTTATATGGGCAATCGGCTGGCAGGCGTTTCTTTTAGTGGAAGGCTCGATTTTCATGATTGCCGGAGCAGCAGGGATTTGGTTGTTTTATGTACAGCATACCTTTGAGGACTCCTATTTTGAAGAAGACGCAGAGTGGGAATATGTGAAAGCCGCGGTGGAAGGAAGTTCTTTCTATAAGCTTCCCAAAGTTTTACAATGGCTTACAGGGAATATCGGCTTCCATCATGTTCACCATTTAAGTCCGAGAGTGCCTAACTACAAACTGGAAGAGGCCCACAAAAATACCTTGCCATTACAAAATGTACCAACCATTTCTCTTGTTACAAGCTTGAAGTCACTGCGCTTCCGCCTGTGGGATGAGAATGCCAAGAATTTTGTTTCCTTTAAAGAAATTAAAGCAGTTGTGAAAAATAGAAATTCCTTTCAAGCAAAACCTGAAGTATAACAACACCTTTTAATATAGGATGCGTGAGCGTCCCATCAAGTAAATAAATATAAAAAGGGCATAGACACTTTGTCTATGTCTTTTTCGTACTATAAAAATTTATAAGTTTTGGCTTCGAGAATTGTCTTGCTCCAGCGCCCTAGCGGCTAGTGTCCTTCGCTCTCCGCCCTACGATAAGTCAAGCACGAATGCGCCTCCGGCTCTTCGTGTTTCCTTTATCGCGTTTAACGGGCAGTAGATTCTCAACTGCCCGTAAGAACCCGATCGGCTCAACTAACAATCAGCGAGAAGAACGTTCGCTGATTGAAGTTTCCCCTTATCTCAGTTGGAGCGCTCCAGGCCATACACCGCTGAACAGGGCGCTTCCGCTTTTCTTATTATTTTCAGAATGTTTTATGGATTTATAACAATTCCTGTACTATAATAAAGCGGGTTACAACTGGCAGTTAACGAACTAGATGGGAATTTTTCCATTAAAGCATTTTGATAATTTGAAAAAAGGTGTTGAATCATTGATGAAACAAATGAATATATCAATCGCATTTTTTCGGTCCGGAATTTTAGGGTACGGCGGCGGCCCTTCATCGATTCCCCTTGTCCATAAAGAGGTGGTTCAAACTTTTAAATGGATGAATGATGATGAATTTGCTGATGTATTAGCATTAGCTAATACGCTCCCCGGTCCGATTAATACAAAAATGGCCGGGTACATAGGCTATCGAGTGGGGGGAGTTTTAGGAATGTTGAATGCGATTCTATCCTCCATCGTTCCAACCATTATATTGATGATCGTGTTGCTGGCATCCTTGTCGTCGGTTAAGTCTCTGACTTGGGTAGCTGGCATGACCAAAGCAGTGGTGCCGGTTGTTGGTGTAATGATGCTGACCTTAACTTGGGACTTTTACAAAAAATCTTATCAATCGTTAGGAATAATGAGTGCAAGTATTGCTGTGGCGGTTAGTTTAATCTTATTAGAATTCCTCCATCTACATCCAGCCATTTTAATCATTGTTATATTAATATACGCGATAGGGAAGAAAGATAAGGCATCAAAAGGTGAAAGGGGGGGAGAATGATGTTATACTGGCATATTTTCCTAGCCTTTTTTATTCCTGGGATTGTCGGTTATGGAGGTGGACCTGCATCCATACCTCTTGTCGAAAATGAAGTCGTCGATCGATATGGGTGGATGAATGTATCAGAATTTAGTGAAGTGCTGGCACTTGGCAATTCTCTGCCCGGTCCGATTGCCACAAAAATGGCCGGGTATATCGGATACGAACAAGGGGGCATCCTGGGGTCTGCCATTGCCGTTTTTGCAACGGTAGCACCATCACTCCTATTAATGATTATTCTTTTGGGGATCTTATACAGGTTTAAAGAATCACCCAAAGTAAAGAGAATGACCAATTATATTCGCCCGACAATTGCCGTCATGTTAGGGGTGATGACGTTTAACTTCTTTTCTACCTCTTACACAAATTCTGGTGCACTCCAAACCGTAATTTTGATAATAGCAAGTTTCATTCTCCTAGAAAAAATAAAAGTCCATCCTGGCTTTGTCATCCTAGCATCATTAGTTTATGGTGCGATATTTTTATCATAAAAAATAAGGGGTCAGACCCCACAACCTTAATATATCGCTTAGCTTCTCTAATAGGCGGCTCTATATTAAGTGTAAACGTGAGGTCTGACCCATATGAAACATCCTCTTCATTGTAAATATTATAGTTCCAGAACCATTTGTTTTTCCTTTTCCACTTCCAATGCCGATACAATATAGGCAAACCCATTCATTAAGAAAAACATCACATTGGATTGGAGCCGTTCGCTTTCTCCTAAATAAGTATTTATCATGATAATAACGGAATACAGAATAACGAAGGTTAAAGCAATTCGATTAAAAATAATCATTGAAACAACCCCTTTTTTAGGATGCTTATTTAAGCATATTTATAACAAGCCGGTCTTATGCCGGTCATTAAGGTAATAGAGGGAAATTCTTGATTATGAAAAAGAAAAAAAGCCGAATAAGAAATTGTTCGGCTCTATCTTATTATATGATCTTTACGCCTTTGAAACGTTAAAATCCGCCTTTGCAGCTTGTTCCTTCTTGCCGTGTAAAAAGTAGTAAAGAACAGAAGTTAACAGAACCACCACTCCTAGAATGACATACAGATGACGGAAGCCTGTTAATGGGATGATGAACCCAAGTAAATAAGGGCCCAAGCCAAGTCCTGCGTCTAGAAAAATAAAGAAGGTTGACGTTGCTAATCCCATCCGATGGGGCGGAGTTAGTTTTACGGCAACGGCCTGAGTACTGGACTGAATATTACCGAAGCCAAGTCCAATAAGCGCGCCAGCTAAAAGTAAAGTAACCCCGCTGCTTACTGTACTTAGAAGCACCATTCCGGCTGCTAAAACGATAAAGGCCGCATACATAACATGGTTCGCACCTTTTAAGTCCATTAAACGGCCTGTGAATGGACGTGAAAGTAATACCGCGATGGAATACACAAGGAAGAAAAAGCTGGCTGTACTCACCAAATTAATTTCATTCGCATAAAAATTGATAAAAGAAAGAACACTTGAATAACAAAAGGCAATGACAAGAGTTATGGTTGCAATTGGCAATGCCTTTGGCTCAATAAAGTTTGAAAGCTTGAAGCCTTTGGTTTCTGTCGGCTGTGCTGGTCCTTCTAATGTCGGTACGTACACGAAAATCGAAGTAATGAAGCTGACCACACCTAAAACAACAGAGAAACCAAAAATCATTTGGAAATTGGTGTGTTGGATCATATAAAGTCCGATGAACGGGCCAATAGCAGTAGAAAGAGCAGCACTCATGCTGAAGTAACCGATCCCTTCCGCCTTTCTAGTGGCCGGGATAATCTGAGCTGCAATCGTTCCTGTCGCGGTACCCACCATTCCCGCTGCAATCCCGTGCAATAACCGGGTAAGTAAAAGAATGCTGATATTAAAACTGATTAAATATAAAAGTGTCGTTAAAATAAAGAAAACTAGCCCAATGTATAATGTTTTTTTGCGGCCGATTGACTCAATAAACCTTCCGGTAAAAAGCCTCCCAATTAAGGAGCCGATGATAAAGATTCCTGTAACAAGTCCCGCTTGGCTAGTGGAGGCATGAAATTGCTCTACCGTATACATACCAATGATTACGATTAATAAATAAAAGACAAGATTGATTAAAAAATTAATGGTAGAAACAATGGTAAAATCCTTTGTCCATAGTTTAGGTCTTGATGTATCCACGTTTTTATCCCCTTACTTTGTAATATTATTCTGTATTTCTCCCATAATCCGAATTGCTTCTATTTGTTCCTCTTCTGAGATCCCTGTTAAAATTTCCTGCTCAAATTGATCAACCGTTATACGGACGTCGTGATAAACGTGCCAGCCAATTTCAGAAAGCTGCATTCGTTTCTCGCGCTTGTCTTTGCCGGGAACATGCTCAACATATCCAAGTTCCTCCAAACGGTTTATGGTTCTAGTAACAGTGGGTTTCTCCACACTCATATAATGAGAAAGTTCCACAAGTGTCGCGGATCCATTATTGGCTAAGTAATAAAAAATGGTCCATTGCGCTCTGTATAATTGATGTTCAGCGAGATGAGCATTAAGTCTATTTTCAAAAGGCCGGTACAACAGCACTAATTGCTGAAAGAATTTTTGAGAAGTTTTTATTATAAACACCTCTTTGGGTTCAAAAAATAGTTACCTAGAGTAACTGTTACCGTAAGTAACTAATATAATATATCATACTTGCTAGAAAATTGTCCATATGTTGGACATATAAATATGCTGGATCTTTTTACTATATAAAAAAGGCAAACAGTGACGTGCACTGTTTGCCTTCGCTATAAGCTGGGATTACTTAATAATCAGTTTCAATAAGATTTCGGTCTAGATAGGATTCAATTAATTCGCTAACCTGAAAGGCTACTTGTGGGGAATCAAAATTTTCAAATGCATATTCGCAGCTGTTTTTGTAGTTCATGGTCTCATCATAATGCTTCATATGACGTTCGATATCTTCCTTACTATCTTGGCGATCCTGTTGTCTTTTGATAACTGTATCACGATCTGCGAAAATAAAAATACGGACTAAATCATTACCATACATTGTTTTTAACTTTTCAGCACCTTCTGGGTTTAAAGTTAGATATACGTAATCATGATTTTGGAAGGCATCCACAATATCTTGTTCACGAATTCCATAATAAATGCCATCAATTTCGACGCTTTCAAGAAATTCTTGTTTTGCAAGCATCTGTTGGAAAGATTCTTCATTAACAAAGTGATAGTCTTGACCATCTTGTTCATAATGACGGGGAGAACGAGTTGTGTAAGAGAGAACAGTTTCCATATCAAATGCAGTAGCGACCATTTTAGCAATGGTCTTTCGTCCAGAGCCATCAGGACCTGTATAAACAAATATTTTTTCTTTTCCTTTGATTTGATACATGGTGGGGCCTCCTTTTGTTTTGGCGAGTTAACAGAATCAACATTTTTCTGTGGGGACAGTTTCTTGAAGTGAATGGGCTACCATCATTATATCAAAATGTTGTTACTAATGGGAATAGATGGGTGGAAGGAAGCGACATAGCACCCATTTAAAAAACAGCCCCTAGGTAATTTTCACTAGGGACTGTCTTACTTATATTTTATTAGTTGTTTTTACCATAGCTGATTAAGTTTGTGAAGATTCGATAACCACCAGGTACCTGACCTTGAATTTGACGGTAGAATACTAAGTTGGTGTAAAGGTATGTTCCTTGGCCGTATTTAGCCATGAGGATACCAGCTTCGAATGGTGCTTCACCTGGATCAGCCATGCTGACAAATGTTTCATAATGACTATCCCAAGCCATTGGATAGTAAAGTCCTCGTTCTTGAATCCAATTGTCCCAATCACTATCAGTAATTTTATTCGGATAGTGGAAGAGAGGGGATTCAGGCTGCAAGACTGTGACCTTAGCCTTTTCATCTGTTACTCTCCACTTGATGGACGGATTGCCAATGGTTAATGGATATGGTGCGGTTGTTTGAGCATTCCAGTTATCACCAGTTGGTTTAGAGTATTGCATAACGACATGGCCGCCATTGTAAACATATTCTTTTAGTCTTTCGTTATTTGCTAATAAATCTGCGCGTGAAAGGTAGGCACGAATCCCAACAACAATCGTATCGTATTGACTCAAATCACCGGCTGCAACCTCTGCTTCACTAAGTTTGGTAATATTTAAACCTGCATTAGTTAAATAATCTGCGACTTGGTCAAATCCACTTTCAATATAACCAATTTTTAAATTATCATCCTTCTGTAGTTCAAACGCTACACCGTTCACTTTTGCTGGATACTCATAATAGAATTGACCAATATGGTCATAATAGATTTCTTGGATAGTGGAGTTAAATGTTTTCCCATTAACTGTTGCTTCTGCCTCAACATTAAACTTGCCCTCTTTAATATTTGCTGGCGGCGTTAACTTAAAGGTTACTTCCTTTTCCTCCGACTGGCTGTTCAATTCAACAGCTGCCTCACCTGGAGAGACTCCCCAGCCTGCAGGAACCTTTAACGAGATTGAAGACTGAGTTTTCCCTTCAGCATAGTTTTTCACTTTTACTGCTACAGGAATCTCTTTTTGGATATCGGCCGTATTTACGACAATATCCTCTGGATTTAAAGTAAGAGACACATCAGGAAGAACAGCTATGGTTCCTTCTAATTCTTGGACATGACTAGTTTTTGATCCAGTAGATTCATAAAGGACGTTTGCCTGAATAACAGGTTCTTTATAGGCATGAAAATAGTCAGCATTCTCAGGGACCTGGACTTGATAAGAAACGTTTGCTGATTCGCCTGGAGCAAGGTTCGCAGCCCGATCCTTTGTCGAAACCTTCCATCCCTCAGGAACGGATAATTTCACTTCGGCCATTTTAAGTTCTTGTTTGCCATTATTTTTCAACGCTACTTGAACAGTTGTGGTTTGACCTTTTGTGAGGACGTTAGATGCAGCTGAAGCTTTTACATCCAGCTTTGAGGCTATAAAGCTAGCCGATTGTAATTGCTCTTCTTTTAAGGAAAGCTTATGGAGTAAATCATTCTTTAGTTGTGGGTCAAGCTTTGCTTTTTCTGTTTTATTAAGTAGTTTACGTACATCCTTCAACGTATCCTGGACTTTTGTAAAAACATCTTCACTCTTAGGATAAGCGGTAATTATTGAGTCTAATTCATTCTGGAGCTTTGTAAACTGAATCTTTAAGTCATTTTCATTTTTGGGAAGCTTTTGTGCCCATTCCTTAAAATCATAAGGGATACCTGCGAAAAGGTCAGTCTGGTCCCCAACGGCACTATAAAGTAATTCGAGTTTAACCTGTCTTGGAGCTACAGGAATGTTACTGCCCATTCCTTGGCTTTTATGCATATAACGAGATTGTTCGCCTAATTGAGGATAGGACATTTGGTAAATTGGATCATACATGCCAATTTCAATGGTTGTCTCTGTTTGCTGCTGAGTTTCAGCAGGTAAATAAAGCTTTTTAATCTGCCAAACAGAAAGTCCTTCGTTTAATTGTTCTGGAAAAACATTTGGATTGGCAGCATCTTTAAAAGCTCTTTCACTTAGAATTTCGATTGCACGATGGTGTCCGTGCTGGGTATCCACATTCCGAAATGAAGGCATGACAATATCAGGCTGATAAGTACGGATAAAACGGATTAAACGTTCATATGTGAGATCTTCTCCCCAATTGGCTAGTGTATCCTCTGGGCTTTTTGAAAAGCCAAAATCATAAATAGCATCTGAGGTAGTTTCACTAAGGTGGTAAGCTTTAACACCTGTAATCTTGGCAGCTTCAATCATTTCTCTTGAGCGAATGATTCCTAACCCATTGCCTAGTTCTTTACCAATTTCATTTTGACCGCCTTCACCGCGATTGCCGATTAAACTTGAGGTTTTAACACCTAGTCCCCTTGATAAATAGGCAAGAAAGTCACTACGTTCATCATCTGGATGTGCGCCGGTATTGAGAAAGGTAACAGTAGTCTCGAGAGGTTTAATTACATTCCATAGAGCAACGTCTGGCTCTTGGGCCTGAGTGACATTTCCAGCAAACGGCAGTAATGAAACAACTAATAGAATAGCAAGAAAACCACGTAAATACTTTTTCATTTTGTAACCCCTTTCATAAATAAAATGATGACGAAACTCCACAGCCTCCTTTTGTTCTGTATCGGGTATGTTAGTTAAACTATCTAACTAACTAACAGTAGATAAACCCCTTACCTAATAATAGGCATGAGAGGATAATATTGTAAATACTAACTATATTCAGAAAATTAAAACAGTAATTTTTACCTAGAAATAGTTATTTTGACCTATTTATCAGATTTTACTAAATTTTTTTTTAATTAATTAAAAAGATATTGTAAACAATTTCCTTATGCGTTATATTTTAGTTAATTAGGATAACTTACTAACCAAAAAGATTAAGGCCGTGATGTAATGAGTATGAATGGAAATTCGATGCAGATAAAGTCACTTAACAAAAAAAGAGTATTACAGTGTATTTTGGAGAATGCACCGATTTCAAGGGCTGAAATTGCTGGGAAGATGAATATAAGTAAGCCGACCGTTTCTTTATTGGTTGATGAACTTATGAGTGAAGATTGGATTTATGAAAAGGGAATCGGTGAATCAACTTCACAGGGTGGGAGGAGACCCATTCAACTATTTTTTAATGAAAAAGCAGCATATATTATAGGCACTGATATCGGTGGAACAAAGGTTAAAACGGTCATTTGTGATTTGAATGGAAAGATTATTGCCGCAAGCAGCTTTCATACGAGTCAATATATAAAAACAGGTTTATTGAAACAAGTAGCAAAAGAAATTGATGTGATGATCAAGAAGAACAATATTGAAGCTGAAAAGATATTGGGAATGGGAGCAGGTGTACCAGGAATTACAGAAACAGTAAGTGGAGTTGTTATGGATGCACCTAGCTTAAATTGGGTACGTTTTCCCTTTATTACGGAGGCTAAACGATATTTATCCTTCCCGGTCTTTGTTGATAATGATGTCAATGTAGCCGCCCTTGGTGAACAATGGCTTGGAAATGCAAAAGGAAAGGAAAACGTTTTGTTCATAGCTGTTGGGACTGGAATTGGAAGCGGTATCATTATCCGTAATCAACTTTATCGGGGCGCTTCCAACGCTGCCGGTGAAATCGGTTATATGGTCACAGATAAAAATGACATAAAAAATGAATTCAAGCCCATTTTTCATCGATATGGCTATCTTGAGAGTGTGGCTGGAGGCAAATCAATTGGTGACCAATATACAAAATTAGTGCAGCAGGATTCAGCACATCCGCTGTTTGAACAAGCAAATGCATCGGAATTATCAGGAGAGGATGCGTTTCGGCTTGCTAAAAAAGGAGATAAGATTGCACAACGTGTGATTGATGAAGCAATCGAGCATATAGCCTACGGGATCATTAATGCAGCAAGTCTATTAAACCCAGAGGTTATTATTTTGGGAGGTGGTGTGTTAAAGTCATCCGAATTTATTTTACCTAAACTGCGTGAAATCGTGAATCAATATCTTCCGAGTTCAGTAGAATTGAAAACTTCAAGATTAGGAGAAAATGCTGGTGTCTTGGGGGCGGTTTCATTATTTTTACGCGAGCATGAAAGTATTTTAAATTATTCAATTTAAGGGGGAATTAGTGTGAAAAAGAAAAAGGTATCGATTCTAACGACTTTAACGTTATCTGCAGTGCTGCTGCTTTCAGCATGCGGAGATTCTGAAAAGGGATCAGCAGAACCATCAAAAGAACCGGCAAAGAAAGACGAACCAAAGCTAGAAGAGAAAATTGTTGTGTATTCACCACATGGAAAGGATATTTTATCGAAATTCGAGCAACAGTTTGAAGCAAAATATAACGTTGATGTTGAATGGCTTGATATGGGGTCCCAGGAAGTTTTAGACCGAATTCGTTCAGAAAAAAATAATCCGCAAGCAGATGTTTGGTGGGGGGCACCTTCGGTAAACTTTGATCAAGCAAAGGATGAGGGGCTTCTTGCACCATATAAACCATCCTATGCTAGTAACCTTGAAGCTCAATTCCATGACGCGGATTGGAATTGGTCGGGGACAAGCCAAACTCCTGAAGTGATTATGTATAACAGTAAAGAGGTAAAAAAGGAAGATGCACCAAAGGATTGGGATGAATTATTGGATCCTAAATGGAAAGATAAAATTATCATTCGTTATCCACTTGCATCTGGAACGATGAGAACGATCTTTTCCGCAATGATTTACCGTGACTTCAAGGATTCTAATGATCCGGCAAAAGGATATGAATGGCTGGAGAAACTCGATGCAAATACAAAAGAATACTCTGCTAACCCTGAAATGATGTACAACAAGGTTGCTAAAGGCGAGGGGACCATTTCTGTATGGGCGATGCCTGATGTTGTTATGCTGAAGGAAAATAAAAATTATCCATTTGAATTTATTGTTCCCGCAAGCGGTACTCCCGTTTTAACAGAAGGAATTGCCGTGGTAAAAGATGCACCGCATCCAAAGGCTGCCGAAGCATTCTATGAATTTGTTAATACTCCTGAAGCCGCAAAATTATTGGCTGAAGAATTTTATCGTATTCCCACAAGAACTGATGTGAAAGACTTACCGGACTGGATTACAAAAACCGAGATTAAGAGTATGGATATTGACTGGAAAGTATTTCAGAAGGAAAGTGACGGCTGGATGAAGTATTGGGATGAAAACATTAAGAGCGGAGCTAAAGAAATTAAACAATAGGAAGTGGTAGGGAATGGCGTCAATAAAAATGGATCATGTCCAAAAAGCATTTGGAAAAGTAATTGCAGTGGATCATTTAAACTTAGAAATTAAAGATGGGGAATTCTTTACTTTTCTAGGGCCAAGTGGATGTGGTAAAACGACTACATTAAGGATGATTGCTGGTTTTTATTATCCGACAAAGGGCATTGTTCGATTTGGTGATAAAGATATGACGCGTGTACCTCCAGAAAAGAGAAATACGGGCATGGTTTTTCAAAACTATGCCCTTTTTCCTCACATGACGGTATTTGAGAATGTTGCATTTGGTTTGCGAGTAAGAAAGATCTCTTCTGATGAGCTCAAAACGAGGGTAAAGGAAGTACTTCGTAAAGTCAGGCTGGATCAATATTCAGATCGTCAGGTGAGTCAATTAAGTGGAGGGCAGCAGCAGCGTGTCGCACTGGCAAGAGCACTAGTTATTGAACCTGAAATTCTCCTCCTCGATGAACCACTAAGTAATTTGGATGCAAAGCTGCGTGATGAGATGAGAAGCGAGATATTAAGGCTTCAAAAGGAATATAAGATCACAACTATTTATGTAACGCATGATCAAGCTGAAGCTTTATCAATGAGTGATCGAATAGCGGTATTTAATTTTGGCGTATGCCACCAGGTGGGAACGCCCTCTGAAATTTATAACGAACCAGCAAATGACTTTGTTGCTAGTTTTATAGGTGAAATCAATTTAATACCGGTTGAAGTTCAATCAGTAGACCAAGAAAAGGTATATGTTTCGGCCCAAATTGGTTCTGAGACAAAAGAATTGGTTGTACATAATCATCCCTTTAATGTTAATCAAGAAAACAAAGGGAATCTTGCCCTTTCCATACGGCCTGAAGCGATTAAAGTTCATGAAACTGCAGTTGAAGGAGTAAACGTGTTAATAGGAAGGATCGAAAATGTTGAATTTTTTGGTTCGGTTATTAATCTCACTATTAATGTAGGCGGGAAGCTCCTGCAAGTGCATCTTTTAAACAGTCGATCAAGTAATTTTAACGAGGGGGCATCTGTTTGGGTACAACTACCGGAAAATGAACTTAGGGTTATACCAGTTTTAAGTGGTGATGCCTCATGATTAAAAATCGTGACACGCGGCTTACACTGCTACTGTTGATTCCGGTGTTGTTAGTATTAGTTGCCTATGTTCTGTATCCATCAATCAGGACATTTATGGAGAGTTTGCAAACAACTGATGGAATATCATTTGCAAACTATCAGGATTTTTTTAGCCAGGAATCGAAAACCAATTTAGAGGCATTGTGGAATTCGGTTTATATTTCCATATTAAGTGTATTTGTCAGTGCCCTTATTGGGATTCCTCTAGCATTTATATTCAACCGCTATGATTTTCCGGGCAGAGGTTTTTTTGCTAGTGCAGCGATCATGCCAATCGTTTTGCCGTCATTGGTAGGAGTGATGGCCTTTATGTTTTTATATGGAGAAACAGGGCTCGTTCCCAATGCCATTAAAGATTTATTAGGCCTTGAAAAAGTTCCTTTTAAGATTGGCGGAGTCTCAGGAATTTTGATTGTTCATGCTTATACCATGTATGTTTATTTTTATATGACGGTATCGTCAGCCATTAATAAAATTGATCCCAGTTTGGAAGAAGCTGCCTATAATTTAGGTGCGAGTAAATTTAAAGTGTTCTGGAAGGTTACGTTTCCATTATTAACCCCGGCAATTGTAGCAGCCTCCCTATTGGTATTTATGATTTCAATGGCATCCTTTAGCGCTCCGTTCTTATTAGCAGGGGGATACCGTGTGTTAAGTTTGCAAATTTATTTTTCAAAAATCAATGGGGATATGGAGGTTGCCGCCACACAGTCTGTTATCCTTTCGATCGTTTCGATTGCCTTTTTGCTGTTTATGCGCTGGTACCAAAACAGAAAGGATTACAGGATGGCCTCAAAAGGGATTGGTGCTCATCGAAGTGAAGTAAAGAATCCACTTATGAAATGGATTATGGTGTTTGTGGGTATTGTTGGAGTCATTATTTTGTTACTTCCGCATTTTACCATTTTACTGCTCTCGTTAGTACCAGACGGAACCTGGACATGGCAGACCTATCCGTCTGTATTTAACTTTGAAAACTATCGATTATTGTTACAGGATCCAAATATTTTTAAACCATTAAAAAATAGCTTACTTTTGGCGGTGATTGCGACGGCTGGGAACCTAGTATTTGGAGTCTTAACGTCCTATCTTCTTGTAAAAAGGAAATTTGTCGGAAAAAGCTTTGTGGACATATTGGTCATGATTCCATGGGCGTTACCTGCTACCGTTATTGGGATGAATCTTATTTTTGCTTTTAATGAGCCAAATGTATTTTCATTCGGAAACATTCTCGTGGGGACGTTTTGGATATTGCCGCTTGCTTATTTTGTTCGTCACATTCCATTAGTGGTTCGATCGACGAATGCCGTTCTTGAACAATTAGACGATTCCATTGAAGAAGCATCTAGGAATCTTGGTGCAAAATGGTTTTATACCTTTAGGAAAGTTATCCTTCCCATTATCATGCCAGGTGTTTTATCGGGAACATTACTTGCATTCGTAGAATCAGTTGGTGAATTTCCGACATCAGTTTTGCTGTACACGATCTCCAATAGACCGATTTCGATTGAAATCATGAATCAGCTCAGAATGTTTAATATGGGCCAAGCTGCAGCATATGGAATGATTCAAATTGCTTTAATCGCAGTTGTTCTGTTTATTTCAAATAAAGTTTTTGGTGTAAAAGCCGAACAATCATTGTCATAAAATCGGAGATGAAAAAAATGAGTAAATTAGAGGAATTTATCAAGCGTGAAGGAACATCTTTTCCAGGAAAAACTTACGTGGAAGAGCTGTTAATGCCAGTATTTAATGATCAGCGCGACTTTTTATTCGATGTCATGTTTGATATTCACCGTGCCCATGTGATCATGCTCGAAGAACAAAATATCATTAAAACGGATGAAGCAAGAGAGATGCTAATGGGGATTAATAAGGTAGCGCAAACGGATATTAATCAAATAGCCTATCAACCCCAGTTTGAAGACCTGTTTTTCATGATGGAGGCTAAAATCGGAGAAGAAATCGGTACGGAGCTAGCAGGAAAAATCCATATTGGCAGAAGCAGGAACGATATGGGTGTGGCTATGTACCGTTTAGTATTAAGGGAACATTTATTACAGTTATTGCAGAGTTCTTATCAGTTGAGCGATGCCATTTTGGGGCAGGCAGAACATCATACAGAAACATATATAACCGGTTATACACATACACAGCCCGCCCAGCCGACTACTTTAGGGCATTATTTATTGGCAATCTATGATGTCTTACAACGAGACATTAAACGTCTATGGTCAGCCTATGAAACTGTTAATCAATCATCGCTGGGGGCTGCAGCGTTGACAACTACCGGTTTTCCAATCTGTCGAACGCGTACCTGTGAACTGTTAGGGTTTGATAGAGTAATCGAAAACTCCTATGATTCTATTGGGGGAGCTGATTATTTACTAGAAACATCTTCTGCTTTGATGACTTGTATGGTGAACACGGGCAGATGGATTCAGGATTTCTTGCAGCATGTGACAAGAGAATTCGGTACCTTTTATGTGGCAGATCCCTACGTCCAGGTCAGCAGTATCATGCCGCAAAAGCGAAATCCAGTATCAATTGAACACTCACGGTCCATTGCCAGCAGTGCCTATGGCGATGCACTGGCTGCCATGAATATGATTCATAATACTCCTTTTGGCGATATTGTCGATACGGAGGATGATTTGCAGCCCCATTTATATCGAGCCTTTAATAATGCCAATCGGGTCATGAAATTAATGAATGCGGTGATTACGACCCTAAAAGTAAACGAAGAGCACGCAAAAGAAATGGCAAAAAAATCTAGCATCACCATTACCGAGCTAGCGGATACATTAGCTAGAGATTACAACATTTCGTTTAGAAAAGCTCATTCTATTGCTAGTTATATTTCCAAAAAAACAATTAATGAGAAAAAGGAATTATATGAGTGGGAAATTAGTGAGATTAACCAAATGATTAACGGGTTCGTCGATGTGACCCTTTCCGAACAGGAATGGAAGAAAATCATTTCACCAGAATATTTTGTTGGAATCAGAAATATTCAAGGTGGACCTAGTCCAAAAGAAGTGGTTAGAATGATTAATGACAGAAAGCAAAAGCTAGGGATCCAGATGAAAGATTTTGAAAACGTTGTTGAAAAATTAACTAATAAGAGGGCTCAATTAGTAAAGTATTCAATTTAGGTAGATATTATCTACTGAAGTAGTTATCGGATCTGTTTGATGTTTAAGTGGCAACACGAAATAGGCCGCTCCATCTCGTCATGCTTTATTAAACGATGAGATAGAGCGGCCTAAACTAATTCTTATTTAATGAGAACGTACACTTGTTTCTTCCATCCAGTAGGCTTCCCTAATATTAATCTGTTTACGAATTTTTCGGATCACCTCTGCGGTTATTTCTCCTTCTTCAAATAGGTTCTGAATTTCATCCCGTTCTGCTTGAAAGGCTTTGATGCGAAGTTCTCTTTGCATTTGGGAGTAATCATGGGAATTAGAACCTTTTTTCGCTAGCTTAAATTTCATAATCATTTCATTATATTCCGCGATAATCCCATAAATAATATTTTCATTTTCTGGTGTCATAAGATCTTTCAAATAGCGAATGGCTGCTTTAGCCATGTTCACTTTTAGTGTGATCAACTTTTTCGCTTTGGCATAGCTATTATTTAGTCGTTCCTGGTTTTTAGGCACTAACAACTGAAAAAGCCTGTACACACTTCTTTTAATCAAAGTCCAAATGAATAATCGACGATATTGGATTCGGTTTGTTACGGCAAGCCGCATCCGTTGTATATGTTCTTCAGACAAATAAGAAGTTTCCCGGTCAATCTGACCGGCCTTTTTCAATTTTTCAATGTATTGGGCTTCGGCATCAAGCGCCTTCATCCGAATTTCCGTCTCCTCTAATTTCAATTGATAAGAGTGATCATCACTTCCCGTATTAAGACGATTGCGAATTTGATTGTAGATTGCAATGACCGATACGGCTGCACTGCGATTTTCATCATTCATTAATTCTCGAATCGAACGAATGGCAGCATCGGTTGTTTGAAGCAAAGCAATCCTTTCCATTTCCTTGCGCAACGCCTCGGTGTTTCCTTTTTCCGTTTTTGCGAGAATTGGTAAGAAAATGCTTGCAGTCAGGAGCGTAACCAGGATTACCCCGGCAGCTACAAAGATGATTAACGAGCGCTCAGGAAAGGGACTTCCGTCCGCTAATACAAATGGGATGGTAAATGCACCTGCCAGTGTGACAGCCCCTCTAACGCCAGAAATGGTCATGATGCCAACGGCTTTCATAGAAGGCATTTGAAGCTGCTTTTTGAGGAGCCAGGCCCACCGCCAGGCAACCATAATCCATAGGAAACGAAGCAGTAAAAGTGCCATTGAAATAATGACAATATACTTGCTCACTTCCCAATTATTGAACAACGGATCTTGGAAAATTTCATTTGTGACACTTGGTATTTGCAACCCTAACAACACAAACACCAATCCGTTTAAAATATAAATCAAAACTGTCCAAGTACTTTGCGAAACCACTCGTAACTGCATCGCAGGGGATTGGTCACGATCACGGAAAATCGTATGGACGATCCCGGCTGCTACCACTGATAAAATGCCGGAAAGATGAAAATGTTCAATAATATAAAAAATGACAAAAGGCGTCAGCAGCTGAATGAGCATGTGAATGGTGACATCCTCCATCCCAAGCCTTCGTATAAAAACTTTTAAGCGAATAATAAGGAAGGCAAGAAATGCACCTCCTAGAAATCCCCCAATGGAAATAAGTAAAAAGCTCCAGCTTGCCTCTGCCAGTGAAAAAGTGCCAGTCACAGTGGCCGCAACCGCAAATTTGAACGCCACTAAGCCTGAGGCATCATTCATAAGGCCTTCCCCTTCAAGAATATGCATAATCGTCTTGGGGATCTTCACTCTACTTGAAATAGCCCCTACAGCGACAACATCTGTAGGTGAAAGAATCGCTGCCAACGCAAATGCTGCTGGCAATGGAATTGACGGTATCAGCCAATGAATTAAGTATCCAATCGCAAACACGGTGACAAACACAAGGCCAAGGGCAAGCAATAATATAGGTTTTCGTAATTTCCATAACGCTTGTCTTGAAACATTTTTTCCATCATGAAAAAGTAATGGGGCTATAAAGAGAACGAAGAATAACTCGGGCTCCATCGGGATATGAATTCCTAACGGAAGTGACGCCAGTAAAACTCCGAGAGCAATTTGAACCAGCGGTACAGGTATGTAGGGCATTAAATGATTAATGAAACTAGACAGACCAATGATGGCGAGCAGTCCTAATACGATTAGAAAAAATTCCATGGCATGTCTCCTCTCTTATCTATTTTGTACCATTCTCCTTATGTATATTATATCAAAAGATTCATTCGAAACCTTCCTACGGTTCCTGTAGGAATCCAAAAAAGACCACGTAGTAGGGTTCTACATCTGCATCAAAAATTTTTCTAAGATTATCTTTATTGCCATAATTAGAACATTAACAAACTGTATTGAAGTTAGTTTAATACTGAGATAAGCTGTATTCTTATTCCTAAAAAAATAGTGAAAATTATCCTTGTATAATATCAGTGGAAATGGTCTGATCGTATCTACCTAGCAGCCTTTAAATGCTAGACTACAAGGAAGTGTGAAAAAAGAGATAAAAATGGCTATTTCCATAATGAAAGAAGTCCTCATTTTTTCAAACTTCCTGTCTAGCAGCTGGAAGTCTGAAAAAATGAGGACTTTTTCTATATAAATACTTAATTAGGGAAAAGATAAACCAGAGGAGTTGATCACATGTATTTTTTGTTAAATGCACTAGGTGTATTGGTAGTTATTGGGGTTATTTACCTATGCTCACCTAATAAAAAGAACGTTAAGTGGAAGTCCATATTGACTTTGTTGGTTGTTGAATTTTTAATTACATGGTTTATGTTATCAACGAAGATCGGTTCTTGGATTATTAGTAAAATAGCATCGTTTTTTTCCTGGTTAATTGCTTGTGCAAACGAAGGGATTTCCTTTGTATTTCCGTCCGTTATGGCTAATGAGCAAGTGGATTTCTTTTTTAGCGCTTTGATGCCGATTATTTTTATTATTACCTTCTTTGATATTTTGTCTTATTTCGGAATCTTAACCTGGATCATTGATAAAGTAGGCTGGCTCATTTCAAAAGTATCGGGGCTGCCAAAGCTAGAGAGTTTCTTCTCGATTCAGATGATGTTTCTTGGAAATACGGAAGCACTTGCGGTTATCCGTCAGCAATTGGCTGTTTTAAAGGAAAACAGGCTGCTTACATTCGGAATTATGAGTATGAGCAGTATCAGCGGATCGATTATTGGTGCTTACATATCGATGGTCCCGGCCACCTATATCTTTGTTGCGATTCCATTGAATTGCTTTAATGCTCTCTTGATTGCAAACATGTTAAATCCTGTCGATGTGACAAAAGAGGAAGATATCGTTTATGTTCCTGCCAAAGAGGAACGGGGAGATTTTTTCTCGACGATTTCCAATAGTATGCTCGTTGGGATCAGAATGGTGATTGTAATCATGGCAATGGTGATTGGTTATGTGGCATTAACAGCTGGCGTTAATGGGATTTTAGGATTCATTTTGCATGGCTTGACCATCCAAAAAATCTTCTCGATTATCTTTAGCCCGTTTGCATTCTTGCTTGGTTTATCAGGTGCGGATACCATGTACGTTGCTCAATTAATGGGAATTAAGCTAGCTACGAATGAATTTGTGGCGATGCTGGACTTAAAGGACAAGATACCGGACTTAGCACCCCATACAGTTGCGGTTGCGGTCACATTCTTAACGTCATTTGCTAACTTTAGTACAGTCGGGATGATTTATGGAACGTTTAATTCTACCGTTAGTGAGGAAAAATCCAAGATTATCGGAAGAAATGTATGGAAGCTCTTGGTAAGTGGAATGGGCGTATCATTATTAAGTGCGATGATTGTTGGATTGTTTGTTTGGTAAACATTTTAGCTATAACCCAGGTATTTCGAATTTGGAGAAAAATAAAAAACCTAAATCCAGTTGGTCTTAGGTAAGGTGTTGGTCCATCTTATGGCCTTTAGAAAAATTAATAAACCTTTCTAATTCCAGATAAGCGGATACTGTAAGTCTTTTGAGTTTCATCTTTCAAAGAAAGTATTTGTTCGCGCAAATTCAGGTAAGAAACACGGCCCTTAAAGGTTTGTAAGGTGCCATTTCGATCATAATCAATGGTAATCACTTTACTCTCTGCCAGTTTTTTTAAAAACATCTTAACCCACCTCATTTCGTATGATATTGGTTGTTACAATGTCATTATAAGCTTAAAATTTTAAGGTAAGATGAAGAGAATGTTAAGATATATGTTAAAATCGAGTTTCGTATACAATTCTGCCATCGGCAGGACTCGGAACAGGGACTCACAATACCTGTTCATGAAACTTTTTCTGGTAGGAGAGAACAATGGACGCTAAAGAGCAATCGTTATTAATGTATTATTATGGTAAATTGATGGAAAGTACCTTTGATGAGAAGGATGTCTATGCATTTTTACTGTTAATCCGAAATCAAAGCCAAGAGATTCGCTGTATAAATGAGCTGACAGATTTTGTTACACAGCGCAGTCAGCACAAAGGCTTTATCTATGAATACCTTTTAGAGACGCGAAAAAAGTTTGCAAGTCTTGGTAAAACGAACTCGACATTAAGAATTGAAGATGTATTTCCATTCAAGGAAATCAAACAAGGGTTCAATAAAGCGCTGGAAAATTGTCAATTACAAGGGTTATCAAATGAAAAAGTGAATGATTTGGTTACCTGCCTGATTTCAATCTTGCAACAGACAAATATTACAGAAGATAACAGGGAAATTGGTAAACTATTTTTTGCAATATCGAATAAACAAATTATTTTAATGGCAGAACTTGAAATTTCCCAAAACATTTTCAAGAAAACCAACGCTGTCTTTCCAGTTCTAACCACCAATAATAGCTATATCGATATAAAAAAGCAAGATCGCTTTGATACTCCATATCTGTTTGCTGACGAGGTGGTCGAAGTAACCAATCGTGATGGGAAATTGGAAGTTATTGTACCGAATTAATGATGATGTTTACTTAAAAATATATAGAAGGTACTAACAAAAAAAGCGGCAGGAAAAACGTTCCTGCTGCTTTTTTAGCGAAAGGTAACTAGGATGACATGACTTGCCCTCCGTTAACATGAAGTGTTTGGCCTGTCACAAATCGCGAGTCATCGGAGGCAAGATAAACAAAGGTTGGGGCAAGTTCAAACGGCTGCCCTTGGCGCTGCATTGGATTACCAGCCAATGGAACTTGGTCAGCAGAGAAACTCGCTGGAATCAGCGGAGTCCAAATGCGGCCAGGAGCTATGGCATTTACCCTAATCCCTTTCTCGACTAAATTATGTGCCAAGGCTCGGGTAAATCCAACGTTTGCTGCTTTTGTTGCTGTGTAATCAATCAACTGGTCATTTCCATAATAGGCCACAACGGACGCCGTATTTATAATTGAACTACCTGCTTTTAAATATGGAAGTGCCGCTCGAGTTGTGTAGAAATGCGAGTAGATGTTGACCTTAAAGGTATCATCGAACTGTTCATCCGTTATATCAAGTAAGCTTACTTGCTGAAATTGGATCCCGACGTGGTTGCAAAGAACATCGAGCTGTCCAAATGTTTTGATTGTTTTTTCTACGATATCGCTGCATTGTTGTTTTTGTCGCAGGTCACCTGGTAATAATAAACAACGTTGTCCAAGTTCCTCAATTCTCGTTTTGGTTCGGTTGGCATCCTCATGCTCATCCAAATAGGCGATCGCTACATTTGCCCCCTCTTTAGCAAAAGCAATCGCAGCAGCTGCCCCCATTCCACTGTCACCACCAGTTATTAACGCGACTTTTCCTGCTAATTTTCCACTGCCTTTATAATGGGGGTTTTCTATGATCGGCCTTGGGACCATTAATTTTTCAACACCGGGCTGGCGTAATTGACGTTGTTCTGGAACTGTGAGCGGAATGTCTTCATAACGCGTTATTCTACCGTAATGCGGATACATTGGATAATCCTGATTGGGTGGCTCGCGATGATCATGTGCCATAGAAATCCTCCTATAAAAACATTTTCCTGTTACTTTATGATATCTGTGCTAACTGAGTGCATATAGGATATCAATACATGAAAAATCAGACTTGGTACGGGCTCATTCCAATTAAGGTTGGAATAAAGTGGAGGATAAAAGGAATGTTCAAGGAGGTAATTACTGTGCGGTATGACCAGTTCAGCAGGGAAGGATTACTTTTATTAGTAAATCATTCCGACGAAAAAGTAGCGGTTGTATACAATTCTAATCCGATACCATTTAAAATGCCTAAGATAGGGCCGAGACCACCTTATTACGCGAATCCAAGATATGAGCAGTATTATCCAGTCATCTGATTGGAATTTTCTACAATACCATAGCTAGAGGAAAAGATGCCTTTAAATCATTGGCTGCCGATGATTAGGCATTTTTTATATTATAGTTATTTGCATTTCAAAATAAAATTCTATTTAATAAAAGTGTGAAATTAAATAAAAATAGAATGAGGGTATTCACTTGAAAGCACTTGTGTTTAATACATTTGGAGGGCCAGAAGTACTGGAGTATGCGGAAATCGCAAATCCTACTATTGGGCCGGATGAGATACTAGTCAGAATGAAAGCCATTGGCTTGAACTTTGCTGATATATATAGAAGAAAAGGGAACTACCATCTTGCTGGGAACCCACCTTACATCTTAGGGTATGAAGGAGCGGGTATTGTTGAAAAAATAGGGGGAAATATCCAGGGGATTCAAGTGGGTGACCGGATTGCCTTTGCCGATGTACCCTATGCCAATGCTGAGTTGGTAGCCGTTCCGATTGAAAAGGCCATTCCAGTCCCGGAAGCTATCTCATTTGCGGATGCCGCATCTGTATTGCTGCAGGGCCTGACCGCCCATTATTTAACGCGGGATAGCTATGCTGTTAAGAAAAATGACGTGGTCCTTGTTCATGCGGCAGCTGGCGGTGTTGGGCAGCTGCTTGTCCAAATCATCAATCTGCTCGGTGGTAAAGTAATTGGTTTGACTTCTTCCATAGAAAAGGCAAAGGCTGCGAAAGAAGCAGGAGCAGCTCACGTTTTTCTGTACAAGGATGATTGGAAGAGTCAGGTGCTCGAGGAAACAAACGGCAAGGGCGTTGATGTGGTATATGAATCAGTGGGATCCACACTTCAAGATAGCTTCGAGACCGTCCGTGTCGGTGGAACGGTTGTTTTTTATGGAATGTCAGGGGGAGACCCAGCGCCTGTTGACCCGAGAATGTTAATGGATACATCTAAAACACTGACAGGCGGAGATCTCTGGAATGTTCTTACCTCCCGTGAAGAACGAATTCTGCGATCGAATGAGCTGTTTGGATGGATGGCAGAGGGGAAAGTTCGGGTAGCTGAGCCAACTGTTTTTCCTTTGCGCGATGGCCAAGAAGCACACCGGTATTTAGAGAGCCGTAAGAGCACCGGGAAAATCTTATTGATTCCGTAGGGAAGAGGAGAGGCTATGATTCAATTTCAAAATGAGTTTATGACCGTTTTTCAAAGCGCATTATACCAGACTACATGTACAGTAGTAGAGACAAATGATTTCGTACTCGTAGTAGATCCAAATTGGCTTCCACATGAAATAGAGGAAATCCAGCAGCATGTGTCCCGCATGAAAGGGAATCGGGAGCTGTACCTTCTGTTCACCCATGGCGATTTCGATCACGTGATCGGCTATCGTGCCTTTCCGGGGGCCAAAGTGATCGGGAGCAAGGGATTGCAAGACCATCCAAATAAACAGCAAAAAGTAGAGTTGATTCATCAATTTTATAATGAATATTATATTAAAATGCCCTACCCAATTGACTTTCCAGAAGTGGATTTCGTGATTGAGGAAGATGGACAGCAGCTGGTGCTGGGGGAGACAACGATCACTTTTTATCTGGCGCCGGGACATACGCACGATGGTCTATTTACGATCATAGAACCGCTTGGTGCATGGATTGCCGGAGATTACCTCTCCGATTTTGAACTACCGTTTATATACGACAGTGCCAGGGCATACGAGGTAACACTTCAGAAAGCAGAACAAATTCTGAAGAACCATAAGATCTCGGTTCTGATCCCTGGTCATGGCCAAACGACGACAAGCAAGGATGAAGTCAAGCGGCGTATTCATTTGTCGCAAGATTATCTCGAGCGATTGATTGCAGCGGTGTCGAATGATGATTCAAATGCACTGCTTGCCTTGGAAAAAGAAATGCCATTTCCATCAAGTTTCACAAAACAAAGCCATCAGGACAATATTACGATTATTCAGCGGGAATATACAAAACCCCAAATTTAAAATTTCTTCATTTTTAGTGTCTAGCGATTGTGAGTTTGTTCCTTTGGGGGGTTATAAAAGACAAAAATGGTGGAACACCGAGGAGATTTGTCTTTAATCGAGGTTTATTAAAGACAAAATGTGTGGAACACCGAGGAGAATTGTCCTTAAGCAGGGTTATTAAAGACAAAATGTGCGGAACGCCAAGAAGTATTGTCCTTAATCGAGGGTTATTAAAGACACAAATGGTGGAACGCCAAGGAGAATTGTCCTTAAGCAGGGTTATTAAAGACAAAATGTGCGGACCGCCAAGAAGATTTGTCCTTAAGCAGGGTTATTAAAGACAAAAATGGTGGAACACCGAGGAGATTAGTCTTTAATAAGGGTTATTAAAGACAAAATGCGCGGACCGCCAAGAAGATTTGTCCTTAAGTGGGGGTTATTAAAGACAAAAATGGTGGACCGCCGAGGAGACTTGTCTTTAATCGAGGTTTATTAATGGGTACCATGTTCACCAAAACGTTCCTCTTCCTAAACCTTTCAACCTGTTAAAGTTTTAAATCAAGTTGGTTGACAACAACGCTGGTTGTAACTTATATTATTACATGTAATCAAATTAGTTACAATTAGAAATTATTAATATTGGAGGAGTTAAACATGAAAGTAGCAATTATTGGTGCAAGTGGAAAAGCTGGCAGCCTTATTCTTAAAGAAGCTCTGGACAGAGGTCATGAGGTAACAGCGATTGTACGTACTGCCGCCAAACTTCAAAATCAAGCTGTAGCTGTTTTGGAAAAAGACGTGTTTGACTTAAAAGCAGAAGATATTCAAGGATTTGATGTTGTCGTAAATGCGTTTGGTGCAGCTCCAGGTAAAGAGCATCTTCATGTAGAAGCAGGCCGGGTATTAATCGAGGCACTAAAAGGCGCACCTCAAACAAGATTAATCGTAGTCGGTGGAGCAGGAAGTTTGTTTGTGGATGAAGCCAAAACGATGCGCGTCATGGATACTCCTGACTTTCCAAAAGAATTTTACCCAACTGCTTCAAATCAAGGTAAAAATCTTGAGGATCTACAAAATGCAACAGATATTAAATGGACCTTTATTAGCCCAGCTGCATTCTTTAATCCTGAAGGCAAAAGAACCGGTTCTTATCAAAAAGGTAAAGATCAAATCATCGTAAATGCACAAGGCCAAAGCTATGTAAGTTACGCAGATTTCGCTATCGCTGTACTAGATGAAATTGAAAACCCACAACATATTAATGAACGATTCACATTAGTTTCAGAAGCAGAATAGTTCATAGACAAAAAATGATGTCTCAAAAGGGTTTGACCTCATAACTAACACTCAATATATAAAGGCTTATTAAGAAAAGCACGGTAATATTTTGAGGGGATGGGGTCTGCCCCCCTTTGCTTGCAACATTATGTCCGATACAAATACAACCCAAATCCCAAGGTGTCTCTGCCCCATTTTAAATAAGTTCTTCTCCAAGCTCGAATTCGTTCCAGCATGGCTTCACGATCAGGATCATCTGGATTCTCAAGACAATAATTTTCAATAGAGGAGGAATAAAGCCATTCATAATCATCCCAATTATCATCATTGGCTACATAGGACCAAAGCGGAATTAAACCTAAATCCTCGACGGTTTTAACAGTATCGGCATGGCTTTTACATTCAGATTCATCCGCCCCTCCAAGCGCTTCTAAATATTCCGCACTAGGCGTCTGTTTCCAATAGCCTTCACCGATCAAAATATATCCATTTTTCTTGACGAGGTCCTTCAACTTCTGAAGCGTAGTTTCTAGACCGCCCAATGCATGGGTAGACCCAATACAAATGCCTAAATCATAGCTGCCTTGCTCGCATTCTTCAACAGCTGCGACAGCATCCTCGACAATATACTTAATACTATCCTCAGGAATTCTGCTGCTTGCTCGTTTCTTCGCTTCCTCAATGGCCCCGCTGTACAATTCGATTGCGGTAGCTGTTACTTGGTAGTTTTCTACCAAACGAATCAACAGTTCACACTTTCCTGAACCAATATCAATCACTTTATCTTTCGGCTTTGGCGCGACCATCCCTATCATTTTCATAAGTTTTTCTTCATTAATAGGATTACTAAATGCATGATTACGATGAGCAATCGTTGAAAATTTGTTTCGATCCATGGGTATGTCTCCTTTTTTAAAAAAATAAGGTTGGGATATCACAACTCATCTTTTCAATATTCCTAATACACTAAAGAATATTATATCAGTTCCTGAGTGCTGCAGACACAAGCAGTTAGGGAAGAGCTCTAGGACTTTTGTCTTTCCAATCCTCCTATGGTGAAACTTTAGCGGATCTTTTTCGTATAATATAACAAAGATTAAAAGGAGATGTACTTCATGTTCCTAGCAGAACTTCAACTAGAGGAGAAAATAGCGTTTCTTGAATTAGCTGCGCTTATTGCTCAAATAGATGGAAATGTATCGATTTATGAAAATTCTATTCTTAACAAGTATCAAAAGGAAATGGGGCTTGAGGATTATCAAATAAGAGGTCTAGCCATTAATAATATTCTAGCGGCATTCAAAAATGATCGATCCAAAAATATCGTCTTAACTGAACTTTTTCAATTAATTTATTCAGATGGTGTTTTTCATAATCAGGAAAGTGAATATGTTCGTTTAATAAAAGAACAGTTCGGCTTTAATGCCAGTGAATTTAGCAGTTTTAAGGATTGGATCAGTAAAATAAAGGAATTGTCGGAATCAAAAAGTGAAAGCTAAAATAAGAAAAGCGCAAGCGCCCTGTTCAGCGGCGTATGGCCTCCTCGGAAAAGCTAACGCTTTCCCTTCGTGCGATGCAAATGCTGCCGAAGCCTTCCTTATGGAGCGCTCCAACTGAGATAAGGTGAAACTTCGATCAGCGAACGTTCTTCTCGCTGATTGTTAGTTGAACCGATCGGGTTCTTACGGGCAGTTGAGAATCTACTGCCCGTTAAACGCGATAAAGGAAACACGAAGAGCCGGAGGCGCATTCGTGCTTGACTTATCGTAGGGCGGAGAGCGAAGGACACTAGCCGCTAGGGCGCTGGAGCTGGACATTTCTCAACGTCAAAACTTATAAATTCTTATAGTACTAGGAAAAGGGTCTGCCCCCACGATTAACACTCTATAAATTGTCGCCTAATAAGAAAAGTTTAGCGATATGTTGAGGTGGCGGGGTCTGCCCCTTTTTTTAAAAGGATGAACAAATTTTGAGAATAATTTTTAAAAATAAGGAATAGGATGTTAATTATGTTATTAAACAGGGAACATTACATGTAGGAATATTTATTGTAGAGGTGTGAGACCGTGACAGAAACAGACATGTCAAAATACGAGAAGAAAATCATCATACGCAATATACGTATGGAAGATATTGATGCCATTATCGAATTAGGGAAAGTTTGTTTCCCAAACATGGAGCCGTGGAAGCGGGAGCAATTAATGAGTCACATTCGAGTTTTCCCTGAGGGTCAATTCTGTGTGGAATATGAAGACAAGATTGTGGGATCTTGTTCGAGTCTAATTGTAGATTTCGATGAATATAAAGATCAACACACGTGGAAGACCATTACTAACAATGGTTATATTACCAATCATGACCCTGACGGATTTAATCTCTACGGGATAGAAGTAATGGTGGACCCTGAATATCGCCGAATGAAATTAGGACACCGATTGTATGAGGCACGGAAGGAGCTGGCCCGTCAGTTAAATCTCCAAAGTATTATTATTGGTGGTAGAATACCGAACTATCACTTATATAAAGAAGAGATGACAGCTCGTGAATATGTGGATGCAGTTGAGAAGCATAGCATCTATGATCCAGTACTTTCCTTTCAACTGCTTCAGGGATTTTCGATTAAACGAATAAATACGCGATACCTGCCAGATGACAAGGCATCAGGGGCGTTTGCCACTCTGATGGAATGGCATAATATTGATTATCTACCTAAATCACGAAGGGTTTATCGGGCAGCATCGCCTGTTCGGATTTGCGCTATTCAATATATGATGAAAAAAATTGATTGCTATGAGGAATTTACACGTCAAGTTGAATATTATGTTAGCGTGGCAGCGGATTTTGGATCAGACTTTGCTGTGTTTCCAGAGATATTTACTACACAATTGATGTCATATCTTGACGAAAAAAGGCCGGATCAAGCTGTAAGACTGCTAGCCACTTACACCAATAAATATATTGAACTTTTTACGGAACTCGCAGTCCGCTATAACATCAATATTGTTGGTGGATCCCATTTTGTTGAAGAGAATGAGGATGTTTTCAATGTCGCCTATTTATTCCGACGCGATGGGACGATTGAGACACAATCCAAGCTACATATAACCCCTAATGAGCGAAAATGGTGGGGGATTTCAGAAGGAAATGAATTTAATGTGTTTGACACTGATTGTGGAAAAATTGCCATTTTAATCTGTTATGACATTGAGTTTCCGGAACTAGCCCGAATTGCAGTTGATAAGGGAGCAAACATCATTTTTGTTCCATTTTGTACAGATGATCGTCAAGGCTATCTTCGTGTTAGATATTGTGCGCAGGCACGGGCAATTGAGAACCAAATCTATACTTGTATTGCTGGTACAGTAGGGAACTTAACGCATGTGAAAAACATGGATATCCAATATGCGCAGTCCGGAATTTTCAGCCCATCGGATTTTGAATTTGCCAGGGATGGAATTGTCGGGGAATGTGATGCAAATATAGATACCGTAGTCGTAGGTGATATTGACCTAGAAAAACTAAGACGGTCCCAAAAAACAGGTTCAGTCCGCCAGCTGCAAGATCGCCGACGAGACCTCTATCGAATCGAATGGGGTAAAATCTAATATTAGAATGGTTGAAATAAACAAAATGGTGTCAGGCACCACCCGTGGACAAATGTCCATTTGTGGTGCCTGACACCATTTTTCAGTTTAACAAGGTGGTAAGGTTTCTAAGTGTGCGTTAGATATTATTATTAAAATAATTATATTAGTTGTTCAGTATAGGAATTTTAATCTTAAAAGTAAGAGGATAGGTTGAAAACGATTGCAAAAATATTACCAATAATTTAAATTGACTGAAAAATATAATTATATTATTATTGTAATAACATATTATTTTTCGTGTAACGAAAGATATGAAAAATTAATAGAAAGTGAAGGTAACCTTATGTCTCAAATGCTAGCTTTAGTCATTGTTGTTCTTATATTATTAATTGGAGATTGGGTTGCTATTCGAACAAAAGCCTGGGTACCGTCTATTTTTATCAGTGCCGTTTTGTTTCTAATTGGATATTGGACGTTCTTTCCAAAAGATATCGTTTCAATCGCAGGTGTTCCTCCAGTAGTAGCAACGATGTTGATGTACCTATTAATTACGAATATGGGAACTTTATTATCTCTTAAAGAATTAAAGGCTCAATGGAAGACGATTCTCATTGCACTCTCTGGCATTATCGGCATAATCGTATTCTTGTTGGGGATTGGAACATTCATTTATGGTTTTGAAACCATGGTTGTCGCGATTCCTCCTTTAGTTGGCGGTGTAGTGTCTGCCTTAATCATGTCAGAAGGTGCAAAAGAGGCCGGGTTGGCTACCCTTTCCGTGTTTGCTATCGTCATCTATGTGATGCAGGGCTTTGCAGGTTATCCACTGACTTCTATCATGTTGAAAAAAGAAGGCAAGAGACTACTGACAAAATACCGCAATGGTCAATTAGCTGTTGCAGATCAAGTGCAAGCAGGTTCTGAAGTGGCTGCTTCAGTAGAAACACCATCAGTAGAGCTTAAATTATTTAAAAATTTGCCCGAAAAATACAATACAGAATTTTTTAAATTTTTCAGGCTGGCCCTTGTGGGCTTTCTTGCCTACCTTGTTTCAACACTTTTGGCACCAGTCGTTTCCGTTAGTCCGTTTGTCCTTTGCTTATTGTTCGGTATTATTGCAAAAAGTATCGGCTTCTTGGAAAAGCAGGTTTTACAAAAAGCAAATGGTTTCGGTTTTGCCATCATGGGTCTTATGTTGTTTATATTTGACGGATTAAAACAAGCAACACCAAGCATGATGCTGGAAATCATTTATCCACTCATTGGAACAATTGTTATTGGCGTTATTGGCATGTACATTTTCTCATTCATCGCAGGTAAGATCCTGAAAGTAAGTAAAGAAATGGCGTTTGCTGTTTCCTTAACCGCCTTATATGGATTTCCGGCAGATTACATTATCACGACCGAAGTAATTAAGTCATTAACAAATGATGAAAAAGAAAAAGAAGTGCTAACCAGCCATATGCTGCCTCCTATGCTCGTCGGTGGTTTCATTACAGTTACGATTGTATCAGTTATTTTAGCAGGTATCTTTGTGAAATTCTTGTAAAAAAGAGGCGATTTGAATGGACACCCTTCAAAAACGAATTGAAGGACATATTGACCAACTAAGTACCTATACAGCTTCACCTGGAAAAGGGACTACAAGACTTACCTATAGTAAAGAAGATAAACAAGCGCGGGACTATATTAAAGGAAAAATGAAGGAATACGGATTATCTGTTCGCGAAGATGGTTTTGGTAATATTTTTGGAAAGCTTGAGGGGACGCTAAACGAGGGTCCAAGCGTTCTCATAGGTTCCCACTTTGACTCAGTCCCAAATGGCGGCTCCTATGACGGTCCTGCTGGAGTAGTGGCAGGACTTGAGGTAGCGGCTCTTTTTGTCCAAAATCATTTAACACCTAAATATCCATTAGAAGTAATTGCTCTAATCGAAGAAGAGGGAGCGAGATTTGCCGGAGGATTGATGGGTTCTAGAGGGATCACCGGCTTGCTGAGCGAGGAAGATTTTAATAGTTTAACGGATAAAGATGGCATCTCCACAGTGGAAGCGATGGTGCAAATCGGACTAGACCCCTCGCTTCCTAAAAAAAGAGATCCGAAAACGGTTAAGGCATTTCTAGAGTTACATATTGAACAGGGGCCAATATTGGAGGAAAAAAATATTCCAATTGGTGTAGTCGAAGCCATCGTTGGATTAACCCAATTTGTGATTACCGTAGAAGGGCAGGCAGGACATGCCGGAACAACGCCAATGGAGCGCCGCTCAGATGCGTTAGTCACCGCTGCAAAAATGATTGCTCAATTTCCTAGTCTTGCAATCGAAGAAGGAAACGGGACGGTTATGACGACAGGCCAGTTACATGTCTTTCCTAACGGTGCCAATGTCATTCCTAAAAAGGTAGTCTTTACAGTCGATTTAAGGTCAGGCAAGGATGAGCATATCCAAAACGTAATCGAAAAAATAAACAAATTAATAGAATCCTATCGTACCGATGGACTTCAGATATCGGCTGAACAGCAATTATATATGCAGCCGAAGGTCATGAATCAAAAAATTAAAGATCTTCTGAAGCAAACGAGTGAGGATTTGGGGATTCCCGCTTGTTCTATTAACAGCGGTGCCGGTCATGATGCGATGGTTTTCTCTGATTTTACGGATGTAGGGATGCTCTTTATTCCTAGTAAGGATGGGCTTAGCCATTGTCCGGAAGAGTGGTCCGATTCTCGTCATCTTGCAAATGCCGTGCAAATTCTATTTGAGACAGCTAAGAAATTAACGGAGGTTGAAGAGTAATGATCAATGAAAAAATTAAAGCAGCGATTCAAACTTATAGCGAGGAGTTAACAGCCCTCCGCAGAAAGCTCCATAGTGAGCCTGAACTATCTTGGGAGGAAGAAAATACAACAGCTTTTGTTTGTGAGTATCTCGAAAATCTAGGAATCTCTTATCGCAGGACGGTGCCGACTGGTGTCATTGCCACTATTGAAGGTGGAAAACCTGGTAAAACGGTTGCGTTAAGAGGGGACATGGATGCCTTATCAGTAGAAGAACTGAATAAAGACTTACCGTATGCATCGAAGGTAGAGGGAAAAATGCATGCCTGTGGCCACGATTCCCATACAGCGATGCTGTTGATTGCTGCTAAAGCTTTAAATGAAAGTAAAGAGGATTTGCCTGGTAATGTTCGTTTAGTGTTCCAACCTGCTGAGGAAGTAGCAGAAGGAGCCAAAGCGATGGTGTCACAAGGGGCAGTTGACGGCGTAGATAACGTCTTTGGAATTCATATCTGGTCACAAATGCCGACCAACAAGGTTTCTTGTCCAGCAGGGCCATCCTTCGCTTCAGCAGATCTATTTACGGTAACGTTCAAGGGCAGGGGCGGTCATGGGGCTATGCCGCATGATTGTATCGATGCAGCGATTGTCGCGTCCTCTTTTGTCATGAATGTGCAAGCAATCGTGTCAAGGACAGTTGATACGCAAAAACCTGCAGTTCTAACTGTTGGAAAAATGGTAGTCGGCACCCGCTTCAATGTCATTGCTGAGAATGCAGTGATTGAAGGCACGGTCCGCTGTTTTGACCCTAAAACACGAGATCATATTGAAACGCAGCTTCAGCATTATGCAGAACAGGTTGCGGCAATGTATGGTGCAACAGCAAAAGTGGAATACATTCGGGGAACTCAAGCGGTAAATAACGATGAATACAGCGCGAAACTGGTTCAAAAAGTAGCAGCAGAGGCTTTTGGCGAAGATGCGGTGTATTTCGAAAAGCCGACAATGGGCGGTGAGGACTTCAGTGAATATATGGCCGTAGTTCCTGGCAGCTTCGCACTTGTGGGCAGCGGTAATCCTGAAAAAGATACCCAATGGGCGCACCATCACGGCAAATTCAATATTGATGAGGACGCACTCGTTACGGGAGCGGAACTTTACGCTCAATATGCATGGGCATATTTAAATGAATAAAAATCAACAAAAGCGTAAGCGCCCTGGTCAGGGCGCTTACACTTTTGTTCCTGTTTACACGGGATAGACGGTTTTATGGTCAGCTAGTATAATAAATTTGCTTTCGTCCGCTAAGAACTGGATATTTCCCTCTGAAGAATAATACCAGGTCTTTTGATTGTCCTCCGCATGAAAGATATTAAGTTCATCACGGAATTTCAAGACGGCTGCTGCTGTTTCTTTATCGAGGGAAAATGAGATTTCCCACCCATTAGCAACTTGTTTTATTTCGTATTCAGTCGTTTCACAGAGAAGCCTGCTGCCAACAGTATGTCGTACATATAACACTTATTCCTCACCTCCAGGCAGATCAATTAAAAGGAAAAAGGAATCTTGTTTTGCATGTAACGTTAACTCATGAAGGTCAGAGATACGAGCATCATCTCGTTTTTGCATGATCAAGTCATCATTAAGCAAGAGTTCTCCTTCGATGACAAAAAGATACATCTTTCGCCCTGCTTGCTGCTGAAAATGAAGCTCTTTTTGAGCATCTAATTTTGATAAATAAAGGGTTACATCCTGATGAATCATAGCAACATTGTCACCGGGATTATTGGACACGATGGGTAAGAGTTCATTTCTTAATTTGTCGGGATCAAATGAAATATCCTCATAGGATGGCGGTAATTGTTTCTGATTTGGTAAGAACCATAATTGTAAAATATGAGTTTCTTCATCTGTCGAAGGATTAAACTCAGAGTGCAGGACACCCGTACCTGCTGTCATCCGTTGGATATTACCATATTGCAAAACACCGACATTTTTCAGACTGTCTTCATGCTTTAATTGACCCTTTAACACGATCGAAACAATTTCTGCCTCCCGATGGGGATGAATGCCAAATCCTTTGCCAGGTTGAATGATATCGTCATTTAACACACGCAATGGACCGAATTGGAGATTATTTTCATCATAATAGGGGCCAAATGAGAAGCTAAAATTGCTTTCTAGCCAATCATTTTTGGATGAAAATCGTTTGTTGGATGGATTAAGTTGGATCATCTGTTTGCTCCTTTTCTTTTTATGAATATTTTATTTGTCTTGAATTAAAGATAATTGTACTATAATAAAAGGGAATATACTATTAATTTGCTGGTTTATCCAATTATTACAAAAAAAATTTCCCTGACGAAACATTATTTTCTCAAGTCTACTTATATAAAACGAGGCAAAAAGGTTGCTCTAGACCCACTCAACCATTAGAGATATTATAGATTAGTATGTGGTTGGGAGGGAAATTGACATGGATGAACAAAAATATCATGACCTTAAATTAGGAGAACGTGGAGCAATCATTGGGATGATTGCTTATATTTGTCTCTCTATCTTAAAATTAGTGTTTGGCTATATAAGTGACTCTGCAGCATTGAAAGCAGACGGTTTAAACAATACAACAGATATTATCGCTTCTCTAGCAGTCTTAATAGGATTAAAAATTTCACAAAGACCCCCTGATGAAGATCATGGGTATGGTCATTGGAAAAGCGAAACCATTGCCTCAATGGTCGCTTCCTTCATTATGGCAGCGGTCGGTATACAGGTATTGACGGACGCTATTTCCTCTATGTTTCAGGGAGGAAAAGAGACACCAGACATGATGGCTGCATATGTGGGGATGGGTTCAGCCCTTGTGATGTATTTGGTTTATCGGTACAATAAGAAATTAGCTAATAAAATTAATAGTAAAGCTGTGATGGCAGCTGCAAAAGATAACATTTCCGATGCATGGGTCAGTATAGGAACAGCCGTAGGGATAATTGGTTCCCAATTAAACATGCCATGGCTAGATACGATTACGGCCATTATTGTAGGTCTATTAATCTGTAAAACAGCTTGGGATATCTTTAAACAAGCTTCTCATGAACTTTCAGACGGATTTGATGAAAATAAGATTCAACTTTATCAAGATGTGATTATAGACGTAGATGGAGTGAAGGGTATCAAAGAAATTAAAGGGAGAAATTATGGCAATAATGAAGTAATCGATGTTGTTATTCTTGTCCATTCTACCTTAGATATTCGACAAGCCCATGATATCGCGACACATGTTGAAAAAATCATGATCAATGATTATGGGGTTTATGATGTACATGTTCATGTTGAACCAAATTAATGGATACATATGGCGGCCCTTATATCAATGCATATCAAAGCATGAGGTGAAGTTGAAGCTCATGCTGTTTTAATAATTTTTAAGCGATTGGAGTGAACAGCCTGTGGAAAGACGAGTCGTGATTACGGGGATTGGAGCAGTTACTCCTTTAGGGAATGATGCTGTGACATCATGGGAGCAGATTAAAAATGGTGTATCAGGTATTGGTCCAGCAACCAGCTTTGATCTAGAAAAAGTAGATGTTAAGATTGCCGCGGAAGTAAAAGACTTTGCACCAGAAAAATTTATGGACATGAAAGAATCAAGAAGAATGGGCCGCTTTAGTCAATTTGCGGTTGCTGCAAGTAAAATGGCTGTAAAAGACGCTGATATTAAAATTGGCGAGGATATCGCCGCTGAACGGATCGGTGTTTGGATTGGTTCCGGAATTGGCGGGTTAGGGGAGTTTGAAGAGCAACATAAGAAATTCTTAGAGAAGGGTCAAAGAAGGGTCAACCCCTTTACGATTCCCATGTTTATTCCTGACATGGCAGCAGGTCGAGTTTCTATTGAAGTAGGAGCAAAAGGAATCAATAATTGTTCGGTAACGGCGTGTGCTTCCGGAGCCAACTCCATCGGGGATGCCTTTCGTGTAATCCAAAAGGGCGATATTGATATGATGATTGCCGGCGGAACAGAGGCAACGATTACGGAGATGACAGTTGCAGGATTCTCGAATATGACCGCACTTTCGAAAAATCCAGATCCGCAATCAGCCAGCAGACCGTTCGATAAAAATCGGGATGGATTTGTCATCGGTGAAGGCGCTGGAATTGTGATTTTAGAAGAGTTAGAACACGCCTTAGCGCGCGGTGCCCATATATACGGAGAATTAATTGGCTATGGGGCTACGGGTGATGCCCATCATATTACAACGCCTGCACCAAACGGAGAAGGGGCAGGGCGATCAATGAAATTAGCATTAGAGGATGCGAATATTGCGCCAGACCAAGTGGACTATATCAATGCCCATGGTACTTCCACCTATTATAATGACTTGTATGAAACGTTAGCCATTAAAGAAGTGTTTAAAGAACATGCCTATCAGATACCTGTTAGTTCAACGAAATCGATGACAGGACATTTGTTGGGAGCAGCGGGTGCCATTGAGGCCATTTTTTCTCTATTCGCCATCAAGGAAGGGATCATCCCGCCAACCATTAATTATGAAACACCAGATGAACAACTCGATCTAGACTATGTTCCAAACGTAGCAAAAAAGCAAGATGTTCAAGTGGTATTATCCAATTCATTAGGCTTTGGCGGTCACAACGCCACATTGATCTTCAAAAAGTTTTCATCGTAATTATATAAAAAAGGTGCCTGACCCCCAATGCTTTAACGCGTTAACGTTCTGGGGGTCAGGCACCTTTTTTATTTGATAAGAATGTATAAAAATCTTCGAGAAATGTCCAGCTCCAGCGCCCTAGCGGCTAGTGTCCTTCGCTCTCCGCCCTACGATAAGTCAACATCGAATCGCCTCCTGCTCTTCGTGTTTCCTTTATCTCAGTTGGAGCCCTCCAGGCCATACGCCGCTGACCAGGGCGCTTGCGCTTTTCTTATTTCTAAGAAAATTCTAATCTTCCTGAGCTAAACTGTTTTTGTATTAAAGTTTAGGCATGCAATAGGAGGATTTTATATGAAGAAAATGGACAAAAAGTGGGTCATCCTTTGTTCCACGGCTATTGCAGCGGTTTATACAGCTGGCTTTGTTACGACGGAATCCCAAGCAATTAGTAATCAACCGATACAAAAGGTTGTAAGGAATGATCAAACAAACTACAGCTCGGTTACTATTCCGAAAGGAAATAATACTGTCTCTAATAGTCTTTATAAGGATGGTACATTTACTGGTACTGGAATGAATAGACGTGGATCCATTGATGTACAAGTAACCATCAATAATGACAAAATTACGGATGTGGAAATTAGTGATTTTGCAATGCATTATTCAGAAAGTGACGTAGTGGGACTGCCAGATGAAGTCTTGCAAACCCAAAGCGCTCAAGTGCAAAATGTTTCAGGTGCCACCTATAGCGTGGAAGCTTTCCAAGATGCTGTACAAGATGCACTGAAACAAGCCCAAAACCAAGAAGGTTAATAACATGAGAAAAACAAAATTGTATATGGATACCGTTGTAGATATTCAGGTTGTCACAGATAAAGCAAAGGATGAGACGGAAGAAAAAATAAATCGTGCCTTTACTGCATTCCAAAGAGTAGAGCAGGCTTGCAGCCGTTTTAGCCGCGCAAGTGAATTAATGCAGACATGTCAAATCGTCGGCACTCCTGTTGAAATTAGTCCATTTCTATTCCAACCTCTTATGTTTGCCCTTGAAATGGCTAAAATGACGGACGGCTTATTCGATCCGACAGTAGGAAAGATGATGGAAGTCAACGGATTTAATCGTCACTATTTAACGGGAGAGTATATCGAAAGTTCTTCCGTTGATTCCGTTTCGTATCACGACATTGTCTTAAACCAACAATCACATACCTTAACGATTAAAAAGCCCTTAGTGATTGATTTAGGAGCGGTGGCCAAAGGCTTTGCCATCGACTTGGCTGCACACGAACTAATGGAATTTGAGGGGTTTGTCGTAAACGCTGGCGGTGACCTGTTTGCTGGCGGGCACGACGAACATGGAGATAAATGGAAGGTGGGAATTCAGCATCCATATCAAAAAGGCCGCTTGATTGATACTGTCGAAATTTCAAATCAAGCAATCTGTACATCAGGAAGTTATGAGCGAAGGAATCCAACAATACCAGATTTGCATCATATCGTGAATCCGAATACCAAACGCTCACCTAATAAATGGATCAGCAGTAGCATCGTCGCTCCATTTGCCATGATGGCAGATGCCTTTTCAACGGTGGCTTTCCTGCTTAATGAAGAAGAAGGGATACAGTTGATGGAAGAATTAAATGTAAAAGGGTTGTTGATTACACCTGAATTACAAATTGTTAAAGCGGGAGGGATTCAAAATGGCAGCAAATAAGTGGTTGAAGACACCAAAGGGTTATGTCACCATCGCCATGGTTGCCTATTTAGTCATCGCATCCATAGCATCATATACAATTATGGGCATAGTCAATAGTATAATCGCAGTGGGTGCAGCATTTTTTGTAGACTTTCTCTATTGCACGATTACGAAACGAAAAAGCAGCAGGGATGGTACGGTTATTACCGGATTAATTATTTCTTTGATTTTGAGTGTAACCACCCCATGGACAATTGTAGCAGGAACGTCTGTTATCGCGATCTTATCTAAGCATTTTTTGGTTTATAAGAAAAAACCCATTTTTAATCCGGCGGCCTTGGGGTTACTATTATCCATTTTTATTTTTCAGACAGGGCAAAGCTGGTGGGGAGCGTTTGGAGACCTCCCTTGGTGGATGATTGTGCTGCTATTGATTGGGGGCTTCATAGTTACGGAACGGGTCATTAAATTTCCGCAAGTCTTAACTTTTCTAGGGGTCTTTTTTATATTGCTTTTTCTAATGGGCTACTTCCAAATCGGAAGTGCGGCTGATGCCCTTCGCCCTCCCTTTATTAATGCCACCCTATTTTTCGGCTTTTTCATGCTCACAGATCCGCCTACTTCACCATCCAAGTATAAGAATCAGATCGTGTTCGGACTGCTTACGGCGATAGCAGGAATCATTGTTTATGCACTCTTCGGCGGGTTAACCTATTTGTTTATTGGTTTGTTGATTGGAAATCTTTATAGTTATCGAAATAAACGTTCCACCGCAATGGCAGCTGATCGAAGGCAGCAGCGGATAAAAGCCTCCCAAAGAGTGCTTAGTAAATAAAATTTGCTATGGGCGCCAACTTTTGTGAGAATTTTAATGGATATAAAGTTGGGAAGACTATAGTCTAGGGAAATTTTTTAGAAAGTTGGCGGGGAAGCATGCGCGTGTTGGTTGTAGAAGACGATTTGCCATTAAGACAAATTATTTCAACTATATTAGAGGAAGAAGAATATGAAGTCGACCAAGCGGAGGATGGGTCAGAAGGCTATTTAATGGCTTTAGCGGGCGAGTACGATTTGATTACGCTCGATATTATGCTGCCGAAAATGGACGGGTTTACGGTTATTAGAAAATTACGGAATGAAGGCCTCCAAACTCCTACCTTGTTTCTTACGGCGAAGGATCAGATTGAGGATAAAGTACACGGTCTAGACTTCGGCGGGGATGACTATATGGTGAAGCCTTTTGCAACACAAGAGTTTTTAGCGCGAGTAAGATCGTTACTGCGAAGAGCAGGTAAATTAGCGATGGAAGGAAAAATGGTCTATGGCCCCATTCTTTTGGATACAAAACAGCATGAAGGGTTTGTTAACCAGGAAGAATTAAAATTGACCATTAAAGAATATGAATTACTCTCCTATTTAATTCAAAATAAAGAGCAAATCTTAACGAGAGATCAAATTTTTCAAAGAGTATGGGGAATTGAATCAGATACGACCGATGCGATTGTGGACCTCTACATCCACTATTTGCGAAAAAAATTAGCTCCTTTTGACTTTGACCGTCTTATTCGGACAGTCCGTGGCGTGGGGTATATGTTGAAGGATAGTCAACGTCATGTTTAAAAAGACTAAATATCGACTCGTCATCCTCAATGCCCTTGTATTTTTTATTCTTCAAAATGCCTTTGGCGCCATGATCTATTTTTATACGCAATACAGTTTGTACAATCAAGTGGATCGAACCCTTTTAGAAAAGAAAAGTCACATACTCCGTGAAAACGAGAAATTACATTCTCAATTAAATCCAGAGCGGGAAGAGAATCGTCGACTTGTCTACTTGCTCTGGGAGAAGGGAAACAAACTATACGATGTGATTCCGAAAAATTCAATCGCTCAAACAGAAACGAAGCATTTTTCCTCTTTAGTAAATAAGGAAGGGCTTCAGGCTATTTCCATTGGATCGGAATCCTATCGAATAATCAATCTTTCTGTTTCAAAGGATAAAAAATATTTACCTGTACAAAATATCCAAATTATATATAACTTAAAACATGAAAAAGAAATGCTATCGCATCTCCTGCTTGTCATCGGTTTTGGCTCCTTATTAAGTGTGTTTATTGCGATACTTGCAGGCATCTATCTTGCCAATAAAGCATTAATTCCCATTAAGTTATCCTGGGAGAAACAGCAGCAATTTGTTGCGGATGCCTCACATGAATTGCGCACTCCACTATCGGTGATGAAGCTGAATTTAGAGCATTTATTTCGACATCCTGATAATAGTATTGAGCAGGAAAGTGAAACGATTCATCAGGCCATTCAAGAAATTAATTACATGTCTAAAATGACCACGGATTTACTCACATTGGCACGCTCTGACTCAGATCAGTTGCAGCTAATACAAGAATCAATCCAGTTAGATGGCCTGCTTCATCAAGTGGTAAAAGACTTTAAAACACTGGCGATTCCAAAGAATATCAAGCTAACAGCTGATATTCAGCCAATAAAGACGGTTGGAGATAAAGAAAGACTAAAACAACTGTTTGTCATCATTTTAGACAATGCGCTAAAGTACACACAGAAAAACGGATCCATTTCTGTAAAAAGCTACGTAAAAAACTCGCGTGCTATCATAGACATTATCGATACAGGAATTGGCATTGCCAATACAGATCTTCCCTATATTTTTGACCGTTACTACCGCGGGGATAAATCAAGAACTCGTAATTTAGAGGGAACTGGTTTGGGACTTTCGTTAGCAAAATGGATCATCCAATCTCATTCAGGTAAAATTCGCGTCGAAAGTAAAGAGAGAGAGGGAACCCATGTTATGATTAGCCTCCCTCTTAGATAAAAAGAATAAGCCACACTGATAAATGAATCAGTGTGGCTTATTCTTTATAATATCTAAATTTATAAGTTTTGGCTTTGAGAATTGTCCGGCTCTAGCGCCCTAACGGCTAGTGTCCTTCGCTCTCCGCCCTACGATAAGTCAACATCGAATCGCTTCCGGCTCTTCGTGTTTCCTTTATCTCAGTTGGAGCGCTCCAGGCCATATGCCGCTGACCAGGGCGCTTCCGCTTTTCTTTATTGCGATGGTAAATGAAATTCATGGTGGTCATGGTTTAAATTTTGAATGTTATATAACCGTTCATAATTTCCATTTTTGCTCATTAATTCATCATGTGTTCCTTGTTCGACGATTTCTCCATCCTTCATAAAGATGATTTCATCTACATTTGTAATCGTAGATAACCGATGAGCGATTGTAATCGTCGTTCTGCTTTTCGCTAATTTTTCCAAGGATTCCTGAATTAATGCTTCTGATTCTAAATCCAAGGCCGAGGTGGCTTCGTCAAGAATTAAAATTTCTGGATCCTTGAGGAATACCCTGGCAATCGCAATTCTTTGTTTTTGACCGCCGGATAATTTAACCCCTTTTTCGCCAATTTCAGTATCATATCCATTAGGGAAATGTTCGATAAATTCATGGGCACTGGCAGCCATTGCGGCAGAAAACATTTCTTCGTCCGTTGCATCTGGGTTGCCTAATAAAATATTTTCGCGAATGGTTCCACTAAACAATATATTGTCTTGTAACACCATTCCGATATGGCTTCTCAAGCTTTGTTGGGTGATATCGGTGATGTCCATTCCATCGAGTGTGATTCGGCCTTTTTCGATTTCATAAAATCTAGGAATCAGACTGATTAGCGAGGATTTACCGCCGCCGCTCATCCCAACGAGGGCGATTTTTTTACCTGGATAAATGGTTAAATCAATATTCTTTAGGATCCACTCAGAATTTTTATCATAGCGGAAAGATACATGATCAAATTTAATTTCTCCGACTACAGTGGGCAGATTCTTAGCATTAGATTTATCTTTTACATCGTAAGGTTGATTCCATAATTCCATCACCCGGTCCAGGGAAGCTGTTGCCTGGGTTAAAAGGGTAGAGGAATTGACTAATCTGCGTAATGGTCCATAAATTCTGTCTAAATAACCAAAAAAGGCGACAAAGGTTCCTAAAGAAATCCCTTTGGTAATGACCTGGTACCCGCCATAGGCAATCACAAGCAAGGGAGCAAGATCGGTTAAGGTGTTAATAATCGAATTGGTTAAAGCATTCCATTTTGTAACCGCCAACGCTTTATTAAGGAAATTTCGATTGCGTAGATCAAATTGTTTTTGATCATACTTCTCTAGAGTGAAACTTTTAACCACCGGCATTCCGGACACCCGTTCATGGAGATAGGATTGCACATCTGCCAGCGATTGTGACCGTTGTTTGGTTAATAATTTTAGCCGTTTATATAATATTTTTACGGCAATGGCATAGAAGGGAAGAATGGCAATCGTTACAAATGTCAGCTTAATATTTAACGTAAACATGAATCCCAAAGCAATGGTCAAGGTGAAAATATCTAACCAGATATTCATCATCCCTGTTTCGACGATATTCTTCGTTTGTTCGACGTCGTTCATGACGCGTGAGATGATTTCTCCTGTTTTGCTGTTTTGATAAAATCGTAATGACAGCTTTTGTAAATGCTCATAAAGTTGTCTGCGAATATCATATAAAATCTTGCTGGTAATTTTCTGTGCAAAGAATTGACGATAATATTCAGCAGGGTAACGTATGATGATAAACAACAATGATGAAGCAGCAATGACATAGGTTAGGTGGAGGATTTTTTGCCCCAAGCTAAGTTTTGTTAAAATGATGGAATCCACCACAAATTTCAAAATGAGCGGCAGCGTTAATGGGATTCCGAATTTGATGACGCCAATGATTAATGTAGCAAGGACTAACTTCCAATAAGGTTTTACAAATCTAAAATATATTCGATAACTTTTCATGTTGTACTCCTTCACTTAAAAGAAAGAATGACTTCTTGTATTATTCCAATCCTACAGAGAAAGTATCGTACTCTTCTATAAAATATAATGCCAATTAATAATTATAACCCAACTTTATTGGTTTGGGACATTTTTTTGTTTTTGGAGACTCGTTCTGTTCGGCAAATGGGTTAGTCCAGTCCATTTAGGAAAAATTCATATTAGAGGACAAAAAAAACAGCAGGAACATGTTCCGGCTGTTTTTTTATTTGATTGATGAGGAAGTAGTCCTTATCTTTCTTAACACTTTTTTGTACTGTTTTAATGAGTTCACCTTGCCAATATAGCTATTTTTGCTTTTGAAATCTGGGGAAACAAACAGAATGGCAAGGAATGGAAAGAATTTCTTAGTTCGAAAACGGAGATCTTTCCAATAGACAAGATAGCCGTTTTTTCTAACATCTACAAATGGATAGGCATACGTTGTACTTGAAAGAAAGTCTGAAATGGACTGGTCACTTGTACTATCAGAAACCAATACGGGGAAGTCGATTTTTTTGGAAAAAGAATGTTCAATGTCGAGACGATTATGTGAATAGGCGCCAAATAGGAAGTCCTCATCCGTCTCAATGATAATATCCCATGTAAAAAGAGCAATACGTGGGATTAGTTTGATCCTGTCTGCATTCATAAAGTGCTGCTGCAGTTGCCTTTTTGTTAATAATGCTGACAGGGTTCGAACAGCCAGGTATAAAAATATGAATATATAGATAATCAAAAAAACGATTCCAGCATGATAAAAAGTGAGCAAACCAAACCCTAGCAAATGGAGCATCAGAATGTATGGATCAAACAAGGGAATGGCATCAAAAGATACCCATTTTCGGAAAAAGGGCAGAAAGATTTGGGTTCCATGAACATTGAATAAATCATAAATGACATGGAGAATAACGGCGAAAAAAGTCCAAAAAAAGAGATGGATAAATCCTGAACCGGAAAAGAAAGGATAGAGTAAGCCTGAAACTAGTAAGCCCCATAAAGGAAGAACAGGCAGTGAATGTGACAGTCCTCTATGATTGCGGAAATAGCTTCCCTTTCCTTTCAATCGAAAAAGACAGTCAAGATCTGGTGCGTTAGAACCAATGACTGCGCCTAACAAAACAGCTTGTGAAAGGGTTTGATTATCAGAGACAGCAGGGTCTATTTGAGCAAGAGCACCTATGCCTAGTCCGATGATGACATGCGAAACTGTATCCATTCGAACACGCCTTTCTCTGGTGGAGGTTTTGAAGCAAAATCCTCATTCTATTAAGCATATTTTTGGATCTTGGGTTCTTCTATCACTGTCCGGTAATGCCAAAGTAAATCGGTAAAGATTTTATCCCAGCTTTGTGCAAGGGCATAATTTCTTCCTTCAATCTCAAATTGCTTGCGCAGGCTATCGTTTTCTAAAAGCCTAAGAATGGCACTTTTAAATTCCCCAGCATTTCCAGGTTCACATAAATAACCTGTCACCCCATCATGAATAATATTTTTTACACCACCAGAATTAGCAGTTATCGCTGGTGTACCGCTAGCTAATGCCTCAATCACAACATTTCCAAACGTTTCAGTAGGGGATGGAAAAACAAATAAATCAGATGCGGAGTAGACTCCCGCTAATTGTTGCCCTGATAAGTACCCGGTAAAGCTCATATTTGCTGGAGCATTGCTTTGAAGTTCTTTCCGAAGTGGGCCGTCCCCCACCACTAACCATTGAATTTGATCATGGAACTTTGCTGGTATAGAATTGGCCACAGCAAGGAGTGTCTTTACATCCTTTTCGGGTGCTAATCTGCCAACAAAGGTTAAGAGATATTTTTTTGAAATTCCCCATTGTTCCCGAATCGCTTGTTTGTCGTAAAAAGGATGAAAATGCTGGCAATCAACTCCATGCGGCCACACTTCTATGTTTGAAAATCCGTGCCGATTGAGTTGAGACAGGGTTTCATGAGAGGGAACAAATAATTTTTTAAAAGGTTTGTGGAACCATTTCATATAGGTCCAAAGAATTTTAGAGAGAAATTGAAGATCATAAAATTTTAAGTATTGATCAAAGTCTGTGTGATAAGAGCCAAGTAATGGAATGTTTAATTTTTTGGCAAGATAGATACCGCAAAGACCCATATTAAATGGTGTAGCGACATGGATGATATCAGGTGAGAACTCTTCTAATTCTGATTTAATCTTAAAAAAGTTGGGAACGGCAAGACGGCATTCCGGATATAAGAAAAAAGAGTAACTTTTAATGCGGTGAATGTGAGATGAAACATATTCATTTGAAAGAGAATCTGGTGCAAAGACTTTGTAGGAGATGCTATTGTTATCCAAGTAATTGGTGAAATGTTTAAGCGTTCGCGCAACACCATTTATATCTGGATAGAAGGTATCAGTAAAAAAGGCGATTTTCATAGCACACTCCTCCTAATCAATGTAGAAACATCAAAATGAATACACAATGATACCGCAAATGTCATCTTATTTACTCCCTTCCAATAATGATGTCCCTTTTATTGTATTTGAAAGCGAGTGTAATTCTTCTTGAGATACTGTTAATAAAATGTAAAGATTTTGTAAGTGCGAGCAGGGTGATGATTATTATTAAGAATTTTTTGATTTTTTGTAAAACTATTGTATTACCTGATTAGTTTTCTTCTTTTTATGCTATAAAAGGAGATGTATCAGTTTTTTCTTCATAATGAAATGGTTATGGGGATGAATCGTTTTTTCATAAGAAAGGTGTTGTTAACGTTGTTAAATTCCACCCTCAAGCTAGATGATTATAGAATGAATTCCTTTCATCCTATTAGTAAATACAACGGAACGAGAAAAGTAAAAAATGTGATTCTCCTCATCGGCGATGGGATGGGCTTCTCGTATACTACCGGTCTCCGTTACTTCAATCATTCTTCCCAACATGGTTTCATGAATCCTACCATATTTGATCACTACTTTGTCGGCTCTCAATCTACCTATTCCTTAGATAGAGAAAGTAATATTACGGATTCTGCCGCCGCAGGAACAGCTTTGTCGACAGGATATAAAACTTATAATGGTGCACTTGGTTTAAACATAGATAAACAGGCGGTACCGACCATTTTAGAATTTGCTAAATTTCGGGGCAAATCGACTGGGATGGTTGGAACAAGTCAAATCAATCATGCAACACTGGCAGCGTTTGCTGCACATGTTGAATCCCGAGACCAATATGATCAAATTGCAGATGATTATCTTGATGAACGAATAGATGGCAAATATAAATTAGACGTAATGTTGGGAGGCGGTATCACCTATTTCTCTCGAAATGACCGAAATTTAATAGAGGAGTTTGTTAAAGATGATTTTGGTTATGTGACAAATTTACAAGAGCTGGTCACTAATAAAAAGGAGCACTTGCTAGGCCTATTTGCACCAATTGAAATGCCCAAACAGCTTGATCGCGGTCCGTCTGTTCCCTCGCTTTCTCAAATGACAAAGGCAGCGCTTCAACGCTTGAAGCAAAATCAAAAGGGCTTTTTTCTTTTAGTAGAAGGAAGTCAGATTGATTGGGCGGGTCATGACAATGATATTGTCGGGGCCATGAGTGAGGTTAAAGATTTTGAAGGAGCCTTTAAAGAGGCCATTCAGTTCGCCTTTCATCGAGAAGATACGATTGTCATTGCGACAGCTGATCACTCAACTGGAGGGATGAGCATTGATCGAAATGATAACTATAAATGGAATCCCGGTGTTATTAAAGCAATAACCGCAACACCACATGTCATTGCTAAACGGCTCCATGAAACAAAAGAAATGAGCATTTTACAGCAGCACATGCCCTTTCCCATTCTTGAGGAGGATTTGAAACAAATCGAATCAACGTTAGAAATGGGACTAGAAGATACATGGCAACTGCTTATTAATATTATCAATCACTATTCCAGTACCGGATGGACCACAAAAGGGCATACAGGTGAGGATGTCCCCATTTATGCGTTTGGGCAAAATAGTCATTTATTTAGCGGCAGAATGGAAAACAGTGATATTGCAAAAATTTTATTTCAAATTATGGATTAAAAAAAGTGAAGACATAGAGGATCCTCACGAGGCACCGTCGTACAACCGATGGTGTTTTTTTGTTTAAAGAATCTGAGAAAAAACTTGAATTTCTGGTAATCGGTTGTGAGGAACAACATGGAGAGAATCGATTGCTAAGGACAAAGAAATGTGCAAAGAGGGATCAAAATAACCAGGCGAAACATCAATTCCATCGTTATTGCACCTCCTGTGGATATGCAGTATTAATACCCACATTATAAAAGGTGTATGTTAATGGTATATGTGTGATTTGTAAATTTTTTGTCAAACTATGAGAAAAGCGCAAGCGCACTGGTCAGCGGCGTATGGCCTGGAGCGCTCCAACTGAGATAAAGGAAACACGAAGAGCCGGAGACGAATCGATGTTGACTTATCGTAGGGCGGAGAGCGAAGGACAATAGCCGCTCGGGCGCTGGAGCTGGACAATTCTCGAAGTCACAACTAATAAATTCTGATATTATTGAAAAAGACAGCTCACAAAAGTGGCTGTCTCTTACATTATGGATCGGTACAAAAGACATCATTTTGCCTTTCGAGCAAGCTGCAAAAATTAAAAAGCTTGTTTTATCTTTTTAATCATTTCTGCATATTCTTCTTCGGTTAAGTAGGTTTTTCCTGGATTCATCTCGAAAGTCGATCCCCAATTTTCTTTACCTTCGTACTTAGGTACAATGTGCATATGTAGGTGATGCAATGTATCTCCATAAGCTCCATAATTAATTTTACTAGGTTGGAAAGTCTGATCGATCGCTGCTGCCACTTTTCTTACATCATTCATAAAAGCTGCTAATTCATCGCTAGTAAGCTCAAATAGTTCTTTTACATGATCTTTATAGACGACATTACATCTGCCTGTATAAGTCTGCTCTTTAAAAAGAAAGACAGTTGAAACATCAAGTTTACCTATTTCTATCATTAAATTATCTCGTCTTTCATCTTCCATGCAATACATACATTCTTTGTTTAATTCCATCTTTTTTTAGCCTCACTTTAAATATTAATTTTGATCTACCTATTTAATATACTACAGTATAATTTGTATTATAAGAAAAGAGAGTGAAAGGAGAGTTTTATTTTTGGAAAAAATAAAGGCCAATGTAGAAGCAATTCTAATAGCAGATACTCCAGAGTCATTTGTAACGAGGAGAATTTCAGATGTATATTTTGAATTTGGGGGGATGAGAGGGGACCGTCACTTTGGAGTTACTAGTAAGGCTGATTCTAGACAGCCTATGTATCCACGAGGAACAGAGATCCTGAACCGCCGCCAAATTACGATTGTAGCAGAAGAAGAATTAGCTAGGATTGCTGAAGAATTGGGCGTTGAATCAGTAATGCCTGAGTGGTTAGGGGCTAATCTCTTGGTCAAGGGATTTCCTGAATTAACTAAACTAAATATGGGGTCACGTATCCTTTTTCCTAGTGGAGCAGGCTTAATCTGTATGGGGGAAAACCAGCCGTGTACGCTGCCTGGGGAAGAAATACAAAAGCACTATGAAAACCATGAAAAGCTGGCCTTCCGTTTTGTGCGTGCAGGTTATAAAAGACGGGGAATCGTATGTGCAGTCGAAAGACCGGGAGAAATTCACCAAACGGATGAGGTTCATATTTTGGTCAATGATTTTTCTAACCCCATGCAATAGGGGACTGGTAAAAATAAAAAAGGCACACTGAATGAATGTGTGCCTTACCATGCAATTAATAAATCCGATCACCGTTAAAGATAGAATTTTTTACAACAACATAATCTACATTACGGATCGCGAATAACTTGTTTCCACCGGCATAAGAGATAGAGGATTGAAGATCTTGCTCCATTTCGATCAGGGTATCTTTTAAAGAGCCTTTGTACTCAACAAACATTTTTTTACCTTCGACATTTCTCTTTTCACCTTTTTGGAATTCTGAAGCGGAGCCAAAGTATTCTTTATAGCATTTTCCATCCTTCTCATATGTTTCCCCAGGTGATTCTTCGTGTCCGGCAAACAAGGATCCAATCATCACCATCGATGCCCCAAAACGAATCGATTTAGCGATGTCACCGTGGGTACGAATACCGCCATCCGCAATAATCGGCTTACTTGCCGCCTTTGCACACCAACGAAGCGCTGCTAATTGCCAGCCGCCTGTACCAAAACCAGTTTTAATCTTTGTAATACATACTTTTCCTGGTCCAATTCCCACTTTTGTAGCATCGGCACCAGCGTGTTCTAATTCTCTTACGGCTTCTGGAGTTCCGACATTACCTGCGATGACAAAGCTCTCAGGCAAATGTTTCTTAATATGCTGAATCATTTCGATCACGGCATTAGAATGGCCATGTGCAATATCAATGGTAATATATTCTGGTGTCAGCTGTTCAGCAGCTAATTCTTTGATAAATTGATATTCCCCTTCTTTTACGCCAACACTAATGGATGCATATAAACCGCGGTCTTGCATATCTCTAACGAAAGACATTCTCTTCTCTGGTTCAAAGCGATGCATAATATAAAAGTAATTATTTTCTGCTAAAAAGATTGCAATTTTTTCATCAATAATGGTCTGCATATTGGCAGGCACCACAGGTAATTTAAAGGTACGTCCCCCAAAGGTAACTGTTGTATCACATTCAGAACGACTTTTCACTACGGATTTAGCAGGAATAAGTTGTATATCTTCGTAATCAAATACATTTTCCATGAAATACACTCCCAAACACGAATATTTAAGCTTAGTTAAATTAAAATGTTCGTACATATGCTAATTTACATTGTTTTTATCAGTATGTCAAAGTTTTTATTAGTTATGTATCATAAATAAAGCGTCCATGTTTTATTTCCTATTAAAAAGGGTAACGAGAGAAGTGAGTAATGAATATTACTTGCTCTTTTTCTTTGTAAGAAGATACATACTTTCGTGAGGAGGTTCTAATTATGGAAAATAAGAAGGCAGTGCAATTATCGAAATATACCATCAATAATGAAAAAAAAGCTGGATTGACTACCAATCAAGGGCTTAAGGTAGCGGAGGATGAGTTTTCTTTAAAAGCCGGATTAAGAGGCCCGACACTGATGGAGGATTTTCATTTTCGCGAAAAAATGACACATTTTGACCATGAACGGATCCCTGAACGGATTGTTCATGCGCGCGGAGTGGGAGCACATGGGATTTTTCAACTTTATGAGTCGCTCGCAGCATATACGAAAGCGGATTTTCTAACGGACACCTCGAAAACCACACCTGTATTTGTACGGATTTCAACGGTCCAGGGTTCGAGAGGATCAAGCGATACGGTCCGAGATGTGCGTGGCTTTGCGACTAAATTTTATACGGATGAAGGCAACTTTGATTTAGTCGGTAATAATATGCCTGTTTTTTTTATTCAAGATGCTATTAAGTTCCCTGACTTTGTACATGCCCTTAAACCAGAACCTCACAATGAAATTCCCCAAGGTGCCAGCGCTCATGATACGTTCTGGGATTTTATTGGACAAAATCCGGAATCTGCCCATATGGTCATGTGGTTAATGAGTGACCGTGCCATTCCTCGCAGCTTGCGGATGATGGAAGGCTTTGGTGTGCATACGTTCCGCCTTATCAATGCGGATGGGAAAGCTCATTTTGTAAAATTCCACTGGAAACCAGCGCTAGGCATCCATTCGCAAGTCTGGGATGAAGCTCAAAGGGCAGCTGGTAAAAATCCTGACTTTCACCGTCAAGATTTATATGAAGCCATTGAGAAAGGCGATTTCCCAGAATGGGAGCTAGGCTTACAACTCATACCTGAAGAAGATGAATTCAACTTTGATTTTGATATTTTAGATCCAACAAAGTTATGGCCAGAAGAAGATGTCCCTGTAAAAATTGTTGGTAAAATGACCTTGAACCGTAATGTTAATAACTTCTTTGCAGAAACGGAACAAGTTGCTTTTCATCCCGGCCATGTCGTGCCAGGTATTGATTTTTCTAATGACCCTCTATTACAAGGACGTTTATTTTCTTATACAGATACGCAGCTCTCACGTCTTGGAGGTCCTAATTTTCATCAAATCCCGATTAATCAACCTGTCTGCCCATTCCATAACAACCAACGGGATGGGATGCACCAAATGGCGATTCATCAGGGACAAACAAGCTACCATCGGAACGGACTAAATGCCAATCAACCTGAACCGGTTCCAGTTGAACTAGGAGGATATGAATCGTATCAGGAAAAAATTGAGGGGCGTAAAATTAGAGGACGAAGTGAAAGTTTCCTAGACTTTTATTCTCAGGCGAAGTTATTTTATAACAGTCTTGCTCCATTTGAGCAGCAGCACTTAATCGATGCCTTTAGCTTTGAACTGGGCAAATGTAAATCAGACATGGTTAAAAATAATGCGGTAGCCCTGTTAAATCATATTGACCGGCAGGTAGCCGTACAGGTTGCTGACAACATTGGTGCGGAAATTCCTGAGGAAAACCTTGAGGTTAAATCTGATAAAAAATCACCAGCCCTTAGTATGGCGAACACAATAAGTAAAACTGATACAAAATGTGTTGCGATTGTATTAAATGGTGTAGCCGAAGACGAAAAATTAACAGAATGGATTAAATCTTTAGTTCAGTATAATCTAAATTATAGTATTGTCGCGAAAAAGCTCTCTGTCATTAATGCTGGTTTAAAAGTAACGGATACTTTTGATACCGCAGATTCAAGTCTTTTTGATGCAGCCTTACTTATCTGCAATGAACCTAAACTTGAACCGCCTGTTTTGGAATTTATCGAAACCACTTTTAAACACTTCAAACCATTAGCAGTGGCCATTAGCGATAATAAAGCCTTAGAGAGAAGCCGTGTAAACTTAGAAAGTGATGGAGTATACGATTTAACCCAAACAGACATCCAACAATTTATTGAAGGAATCGCAAAGGATCGTTTTTGGAACCGCCAGCTATAAACCGTTATTAACCAAAGCCCTGAACCTTTTAATTGGTTCAGGGCTTTGTTGTGGTTCCTTAGATAATGAGCATAAAATCTAGATTAATAATTTTAGAATTTTCAGATTGGTATAAATTTATATTGACGGTAATTCCGTTTGTGTTATATATTTTTACATATTGATGTTAGAAAATATAACATATGGAGCTGATTCTTTGAAAAAGATTGAAGCAATCATTCGACCGGAGAGGCTCACAGAGACTATTAAAGGGTTAAGGAAGATTGGAATCACGGGTTTTACCGTTTCACAGGTGGTTGGCAGAGGGAAACAAAAAGATACGCAAGGTGTTTACCGCGGAAAAAATTATCAGGTGACCCTGCATCCAAAGATTAAATTGGAAATAGTTCTTTCTGATTATTTGGTGGAATCCACCATAAAGGCAATTGTCACTTCTGCTCAGAGCGGTGAAGACGGTGACGGAAAAATTTATGTCTATCCAATTTTAGAAGCTTATAACATCCGAACAGGGACAATTGACTACGATATTGATGATTTAGCGAATGGGGAGGGGTAATCTTTTGGAGCTAATGTATATAAATACAGTGTGGGTCGTCCTTGCTGCAGCCATGGTTCTGTTTATGGAAGGCGGATTTAGTTTACTTGAAGCGGGGTTTGTCCGAACGAAAAATGCAGTTAATGTTACGATGAAAATTTTTGTAGACTTAACCATTGGCGCGTTAGCATTTTGGCTGATCGGATTTGGGGTCATGTTTGGTAAGGATGCCTTTGGATTTATGGGAACGAATCTCTTTGGAAGCCCCGAAAAAATTACCCTTTCGCTGGAGCTGCCAAGTGTCGCGTTTGTCCTTTTTCAAATGGGGTTTGCCGTTGCTTGCATCTCGATTATTTCTGGAGCAGTTGCTGAACGAATGAAATTTAAGGCATATGTAGTAACAGCGGCATTAATCACCATCATCATCTATCCGCTTTCGGGCCACTGGATTTGGAATAGCGAGGGCTGGTTAGCAAAGTTAGGGATGAAGGACTTTGCGGGATCAGCAGCCATTCATGCTGTCGGTGGTTTTACCGCTTTTGCCATGGCCAAGCTGCTTGGACCGAGAAGAGGAAGATTTAATAATGATGGAAGCGTGAATGTTTTTGCCCCTAGTAACATTCCGTTAGCTTCTGCCGGTGCCTTCATTTTGTGGTTCGGCTGGTTTGCCTTTAATGCCGGAAGTACATTAGATGCATCTAGTAAAGAGTTAGCTCCGATTGCCATCAACACGATGTTAGCTGCAGCAAGCGGCGGGTCAGCTGCTCTCTTTTTGACGATGAAGAAATTTGGAAAAGCAGATCCGAGTATGACGATCAATGGCGTGTTAGCCGGATTGGTTGCCATCACCGCTGGCTGTGCCTATGTATCCGAGTGGAGCGCGATTCTAATTGGTGTGATCAGTGGAATCATAGTCATTTATGCCACTCTATTGGTGGATCATTTAAAAGTAGATGATCCTGTCGGAGCTGTGGCGGTACATGGTTTCGGCGGCGTGTTTGGCACCATCGCTGTTGGTTTGCTTGATAAGTCACAAGGCTTGTTGACAACAGGTGATTTTTCGCTTTTAAAGGTGCAGGTTCTTGGGGCAGTGGTCGTTATGGCTTGGGGGCTTATTGGGGGAACGATCATTGCGAAGCTATGCGAAAAAACAGTAGGTTTCCGGGCAACCGAACAAGAAGAAGACGAGGGTTTAGATATGTCTTACCATGGTATTCCAGCTTACAATGAACTAGAGAGGTTTACTGACTTGCCTTCCAGTTTATTTAATTTTGAAGAAACGACGGGCATTACAGTCGCTCCTCCGGCCCTTAGGAAAGAAAAGACAAGTAATGTGGGATAATTCGTAACTTGGGAATCCGCTTTGTGAAGGGATTCCTTTTTTTATTAAATTGATAGGAATATGTAAAAAGCCAAAGGACTTGTTGTCGTTTGGCTTTTCATCTAGCTTATATTTAACTTGGTGTTTGGCTCAAATATTATTTATTTCTGTTTTGTAGCCAAAGCTGTGAGAAATTTGCTTACTAATCTCAATAATAGATTGGCTGAGCTCATCGTTTATATCTTTGGGGATCTGTTCGGAAAAGCCAACAATGACAACCGCCCCTAAGAGCTCTCTTTTGTAATTTAATACAGGAAAGGAGACAGCGGACACTGATGGTACAAGAGGTTCACTTGCAAAGGAAATTTCCCTTTCCTTAATCAGCATCATTTCCTTTTCCAGTTGAACTAGGTTGTCTTTGGCAATTTTCTTACTTTCAGACTCCTTCCAGCCTTGAATAATAGATTCATCAGAGAAGGCCATAAAAATTTTGCCGGCGGCAGAAAATAGCGGCAGCAGTGTTCCAATTTGAGCCCCAATATTAAAACCTTGGCTCACATTCAGCATCTTAATGACCATGGGGCCATTGTTTGTCCAAATGGAAAACAAAACAGTGCTCATGGTTTTACTATTCAGCATTTCTAAATAAGGCGTTATTCGATCCAGAACATTTTCTTGATCAACTGCAGCCATCCCATATTCAATTAATTTACTGCCAAGAATATAGGTACCCATGGCCTTATCACGATAGAGGATTCCTAGTTGGGTAAAAGTATTTAGATATTTGTATAGATTACTCTTCGTTGTCTGGGAGAGCTCTTGTATCTCTGAAAATTTAATTGGCTTTCCATGTTTAGCAATTAGATCAATAATCCCCATTCCAATTTCTAATGATTGAATGGTTGACCCTTTTTTGACATTTTCCATAAAACCCTCCTAAAACAGCTCCGTCAGTTTATATGTTTAAAAATAACAAACTTGTCCTGACTTTTAAAGAGAAAGAAAAATAAACATAGTGCAAATGATATATAAGCCAAAAAAACAGAGCCTTAAAATTAATAAATCTTTCCCTAAAAGTAGATGAAGCAAGTATAGAAATCGAATATAATGATAGAAACAACTAATCGGAAAAGGCAAACTTCACCGAAAGGGAAGGACGCAAAGCCGTGAACCTAACCGCTTTTAAAAGCATATGGTCGTCAGGCTGCCAGGTTCTCATTCTATGAGCCTTGGCTGATAGGATGGAGGATTGATGTAGATAATGAGAAGAATTATGGTGGCTGTCATGCTGTTTTTTACACTAGCTGTTGGAGGTGCAAGTTTAAACGTGAAAGCCTCAGTCTCACAAGACAGGGCAACATGGCTCTGGAACCCTTGGTTGATTGTCAATGATGAACCGGGAATTATCGCCTTATTAGAGAGCAAACAGGTAAACAAAGTCTATCTGCAGATAGATCGTGATATTTCGATGAATGTATATCGCAGCTTTATCCAAAAAGTATCGGAAAAAGGTATTCAAATTTACGCATTAGACGGAGCACCAGGCTGGGTGGCACCAAAAGGCTATACAAGCCAAAACCAATTAATGACTTGGTTGGGCAATTATCAAAATGGCTCCACCTCTGCTCAAAAATTTGCAGGTGTTCATTTAGATGTCGAGCCATATTTATATAGTGGCTGGACAACGAATCAGGCCGAGACAATCAAATCCTATCAGTCATTATTAACGAAAGCGAAAAACAGTACACTTGCTTTAAATCTTCCTCTCGAGGTAGACATGCCGTTCTGGTTTGATGAAATAAACTATAAAAATACATTTGGAAAAGGGATTTTAGCCGAATGGGTAACCGTTAATACAAGCAGTATAACCATTATGGCCTATCGTGACTCGGCCCCGATGATTATTGATCTTGTAAAAAATGAAGTTGCTTTTGCCGGAATATATGGTAAATCACTTGTTGTCGGTGTGGAAACAGGAAAGACCGATGAAGGCGATAACATATCCTTTTATGAAGAAGGAGAATCTTTCATGAATCAGGAGCTCACCAAGGTTAGTGACTATTATGCTAACACTCCGGGCTTCAATGGCATAGCCATTCACCATGTTGGCAGCTGGATGACAATGAATCCCTAATAATGAAAATAGGGTTTTTGCATGGAATAGCAACGGTTTTAACGTTTTATGTTGGAACAAAGCGCTGGTGTCAGGCACCAATAAAAAACAGAACCTTGTCGTGGTGACGAGGTTCTGTTTTGCGTAAGAAGGAGTTGACCAATTTATAAAGTACCAGCCATTCCACCGTCTATATTCACCGCTGTTCCAGTTACATAAGAGGCAGCATCTGAGACGAGGAAGGTAATGACTTTAGCTGCCTCATCCGTATTTCCAATACGGCCTAAAGGAATGTTGTGATCTGGCTTTTGTGCAAATTGTTCCCATGTAAGTTCAGGAGCGGTTTGTTTCCACTTCATTTCAATCTGATCACTTCGGATTAACCCAATACAAACAGTGTTAACCCGGATATTGTCAGCACCAAGGTCCTTACTCATAGCTTTAGTAAGAGCCATGCCGGCTGCCCGGCTCACCGTAGTTGGCAAGGAGGAAGCAGGTGGAGTTTTGGCAATGGCCGCCGTCACGTTGACAATGGCTCCTCCTCCGACTTGACGCATATAGGGAAGGGCATATCGTGAACAATTAATTGCTCCAAATAATTTTAAATCAAGGTCATGCTGCCAAAGGTCCGTGCCTACTTTTTCAAATGGTTGGGCGGATGAAGTACCCGCATTATTGACTAAAATGTCTATCCGTCCATATTGATCAACGGTAGAAGTGACAACTCTTTTACAGTCATCTTCCTTCGTTACATCCGCTTCTATGTAAAAGACTTCAGTACCTGTTTGTTCGAAAATAAGTGTTGCTGCTGTTTTAAGGTTTTCACTATTTCTTGCACAAATCGCGACTTTAGCTCCTTCATGAATTAAATGCAGAGCCGTTTCCAATCCAATTCCTTTACTTGCACCAGTTATTAAGGCTACTTTTCCTTTTAATCCTAAGTCCATAGTGCTCTCCATTCTAAGAAAATTTAATCATAACCCTTAAATTATATATCTAGAATCTAATAAAAATCAAAAAATGTAGGGCTGCAATATATATTCAAATAATTCTAAATAATAAATTCTTTCACAACAATACACCTTGTTATACGATGTGTGTTGTTATACAATGTTACTAGAAATATTTGGAGGTAATCCTATGGATAGAGAATTGCTAAAAGGCAGTATTGAGATTTTATTGCTTTCTTTATTAGTCGAAGTAGATTGTTATGGATATGAAATGACCAAAAAATTGCGAGTGTTAAGCGAAGAGGCCTACCATATGAACGAGGGAACACTCTATCCTGCGTTAAAAAGGCTGGAAAACAAAGACTGCGTTACATCGTACTGGAGTCAAGAAATGGATGGAAATAGAAGGAAATATTATTCCATTACCGAAACGGGCCGGAAAGTTCTAGCAGAGAAACTAAGTAACTGGAAACAGATCAATCAGTTAATTGACAAGACGTTGGGGGGATTATCATGAAAGAACTTGAACGTTATATAAAAGAAATCGTCTCGAATTTGCCAATGGAAGAAGATGAAAAAGAGGAATTTAAAGAAGAGCTTTATACTCACCTTAACGAGCATGTCCATGAACTCATGATCAAGGGTTATACTGAGGATGAAGCGGTTCATAAGGCAATCGAGGCGTTCGGCAATGAAAGAAAATTGAATTGGGAAATTAAAAAGGCGATATTCCCTTTATACAAAGTCATTCGTTATATGTGGAACATTGTTTTTGTCACAGCTTTTTTATGTCTCGTTTCTTATTCCGTAATGGAATATTATCATCCTGAATTTGATAATACGTTACCGGCCTATAGTGTGGTAATGGGTTTCTTTATAGTGGCGCTTCTTGCAGGAGCCGGTGAGGTCATTTATGAAGCAGTGAACGATCAATTCAAATCGAAATGGCTTGCCAATCCATGGCTTTTCTTTTTATTGCCATCACTTTTATTTGGGGTAATACAGTCATTCTCTCTTTTTGAAAATCCGGAACAGTACCAAGAAGGATTGTGGCTCGATTTATTCGCCATTCCCATAGGAGCCTTGGTGCATCTCATCTTCAGGCAGCTTTTTACACACATCTTTGTCGGGAATAGACGAAATTTTAAGAAAAATAAAGCTAACTAAGCACAAAAGAGCGGCAGTCCACCCTTGATGGACAATGTCCATCAGGGGTGCCTGACACCCTTATTACCATTATGAACTTATTTATTTTTATAAAAGCGGTCTCTGACTTTTTTCAAGCGGGCGTGATACTTTAGGATGTCAAGTCTGGCTTTTTCTGCTTCTGGTGCAATCGGCCTTAACTTTTCCAGCTCCCAATAATCAACAATCACATCCAAAACTTGATCAAAGTATTCCAAAGGTCCGTAGTTTGCCTCCTTAGCAATAATGGACATACGGTCCTCAAAATCAGGCATTACTGTACCAGGCATTTGAAAACTCTTAATGACATTACCCAAGTGGTAACAATAATTAGGTTCTAGTTGCAAATGATATTTAATAACATCCCGGTAAAAGGCATAATGCAAGGTTTCATCCTTTGCAAGGCGTCTGAGCAGACTAGATAAATCCTTATCATGTGTACCGGCTACTTTCGCTACATTATTATAAAACACCATGGTGGCTAATTCTTGCAAAGAGGTATAAACCATTGTTTCAAACGGCGTATGGTAATCAGGATTCCAGCCATTCTCAACCGTTTGTTTGTGTAATTGGTGGAGACGCATCGGATCTACATTGCGTGTGATTAAAAGATACGTTTCAAGCAGGTTTGAATGCTGATCTTCTTCTGCTGTCCATGTATGAACGAAATCTTTAATAACCGTTAAAGACCCTTTAAAGGTTTGATCAAGATGCGAGGTGAACCAAGGTAAATTCACTTCGGTCAAAAGTGCGGTTTCCACTGCAGTTATCACGGATGCAGGAAGTGTAACTTGACTCTCATCCCATGGAACACGTCGGAAATCCATTGCCTTGTCCCATGGTAAGAAATCATGATAACCCCAATCTATTTTGGCAGACCGCTTTTTATGTTCTTCATATAAATCGATAAGTTTAGGCTCCAATCTAAAGTCTAAATCATTTGTTAGCATCATAATCCTCCGTTGTTGTTAAAGATTTGTTTAGTTTTCCTGGAAAACGTTCATTTCTCAATACTGAACGAAAATAGCTCCATAATTATAATATATCCATAAATTAACTTTATTCGATAAAAATTAATATCTGATATTAGCACCTGTTGCTAAATTTAGTATAGCACAACTATTCTGAATTTATCTAACAATAGGGTTTAATCAGTGTATGGCATCATGGTTGGACATTTGTCCATAATGAAATAGGAAAGAAATCAGTGGGGTATTGTTGGGGGGAAAACCCTAGTGATAGAGGAAAAGAATACTCGGTTTGGTATAGAGAGAGAGTAGAAAACTTCTTTTATTGGTAATTGTGTGGGTGAAGTTACTTAATAATTCCAAAAGGAATGGCTTTCTTGCTTTTAAATGCCCCAAAAGCTAGGCTTTTGGGGCACATTCTTTGTCTTTAATTATAATCTGTCACTATTCAACCGATTGCGATCAATAGTGGTTTCATCGACTGTTGCATCTCCGTCTGTTTCCACCTCTGCTTTTTCTCGCTGGATGTTTTCGGTAACCTGCTCGGTTTCCGTAGCCTTCCTTTTTCCAATCACTAATTCCTCAGTAACCACAGGTTTTTTTGTTACTTCGACCTTTTCCTCGACAATTGGAACGCGGATCGTTTCCTCTTCACCTATTGGAGTCGTTGTGTCTGCTGAAGCATCGTTCACTGCCCGTCTTTCCACATAAACTTCTTCATGGGTAACCGGAACATGGACTGTTTTTTGTTCTTCAACCACTTCTTTATGAACTTTTACTTCCCCAGTCTGGACACGTTCTTTAGAAACATCCAGCTGTTCTTCGCGAAGTTTCAGGGAACGCTCGTCATCCGTTCCGAGGTTATCCGTATCAAGATCTGTTTGCTCATTGGCGGCGATTCCTGTGAATCTACCACTTGAAGTATCAGTGACTTTTCCTGCCCCACTACCGCCAAGAAGTAAAATGTTACCGGAATTGATATCCTCTTCATACTCACGGGCAGCGGCTTCATCAATGCCAAGCCCTGTCAGATAATCGTAATATGACGTTTCGCTTCCATCTGTATTGGAATTGACTTCAAAGGCGGAAATCAGGCTTTCCATGAACCCTTTATGCTCATTTGTTCGGATATTATCTGTTTCGCTTAATTCCTCAGAAGTTACACCAATTTCACTTTGGAGGGAAGATGGAAAATACCTTGTATTGGCAATAATGGACAAGCTGTTTTCAGAATATCCTTCATTTTTGTATTCCTCTATGGCACGAATTAAGTCATCACTTGAATTATATACACCAAGAACATTTTTACTCATAGACTATTACCTCCGATTGTTTAAGTTTTTTGTCAAGGTCCATACTTCCTGCATACCCGGCTAAAAAATGATAAAACATAATTTTTTTAACGAATTTCCCTTATAAAGAAAATCAGTAAAATAAATACAGAGGATACCTAAAAGATCAAAATGGCTGGCCTTCGAAGCGTATCAAAAAGAAAAAAGCCAGGTATTACAAACATAATCGTCTGTTTTACCCAGCTCTTTAATAAAATTATTGAACTTCAATCTTTTTGATTTGTTTACTTCTTAACTGTCCGCACGCGGCATCAATGTCTGTGCCATGTTCCTGGCGGATTTTGCAATTGACGCCGTTCTTTTTCAACGTATCATAAAATGCCAAGACTGATTCCTGTTCACTTCGTTGATATTGACTGTGCTCATCAACAGGGTTATACGGTATTAAATTTACATAAACTTGCTGACCTAGAGGACGAAGAAGATCGGCAAGCTGCTCGGCTTCCTGCTTATGATCATTAACATCCCGTAACAGAATATATTCAATCGTAATCCGTCGGTTTGTTTTCTCTACGTAGTACTCCATCGCCTTCATTAGTTTTTCAATTGGAATGGCACGGTTTATTTTCATAATCCGAGTGCGAAGTTCATTATTTGGCGCATGCAACGAGACGGCAAGGTTTACCTGCAATTTAGTATCTGTGAATTCAATAAGCTTGTCGGCAAGCCCGCTAGTCGATACGGTGATCCGTCTAGCCGCAATGGCAAGTCCTTTATCGTCTTTGATAACCTTAATAAAGTTTAACAGGTTTTCAAAATTATCAAATGGTTCGCCAATTCCCATTACGACAATGTGACTGACTGTTTCGCCTTGACCCATTTGATCAAAGTGAAGTTGCACGTTCATAATCTGCTCGACAATTTCTCCGCTTGTTAAATCCCGGCTCTTGGCTAATAACCCACTCGCACAAAAACTGCAGCCGATGTTACAGCCGACTTGCGTGGTTACACATACTGAAAGGCCATATTTTTGACGCATTAAAACCGTTTCAATCAAGTTGCCATCCTGCAATTTAAACAAGAATTTAATCGTTCCATCAGCTGATTCTTGCTTAATATGCTCCTCTAAAGTTTGGATAGCGAAATTATCTGCCAGCAGCTGCACACACTCTTGATTTACATCTGTCATATCAGAAAAAGATGTTACCCGCTTCCGATAAAGATAATCCCAGACTAGTTGTGCTCTAGACTTTTTTTGACCATGCTCCACAAGCCATGCAGACAATTGCTCTATAGTTAATCCATAAATGGATGCCTTAATCATATATTCCCTCTCTTTTCGTACCATATATTTTCACAAGCTGTTTTGTTACCTGAATTATTATACCATAAGTGGGGGTCAGACCCCCGATGCGGTAATACGTTAACGCACTGGGGGTCTGACCCCCGATGCGGTAATACGTTAACGCACTGGGGGTCTGACCCCCGGATTTGTTTAATTTTAGACACATAAATTTACATGTTTCTATGTTACGCTTAGTTTAATAAGGATAACAAATTTTTGGAGGGTTTTTCAATGAGCTGCGGTTGTACTACGAATTTAAAAGATGGGAAAGACATTGTAGATCATGTTAAAAGTAAAGGGAAGGAAAACTTTGCACCAACAGTGGCACACGAGATTCGTTGTGAGTGCGGAGAAATCTTTACTTTAGAAACAGTGATTATGAACTGCCCAAAATGTGAAATGACTTATGCGGTTACACCTTGTGGTTCAGATGATCGTAACAATATCAAACTGGCCGGCATAAAATACGCATAATAACTAATTTTTTATATATTTTAAATTTTACCAATTGAAGACATAACAAGGAGCGATTGCTGATTAGAGGCAATCGCTTTTTTCATTTTCAAGTTCCTCTAAGGACCTACTTATATAAAAACACTTTTAGGTTATCTTTCGTATCAAGGGTGGCAAGCAGAACATTTTTTACCTCCGTTTGATACAAACGCTCTAACGTAGAAATAACCCAGCCTTCATCACGCTGCACTTGTTTTAACTCATTGGAATAAATCTTACCTTCCTTAATAATAGTCCTTGGCAAGTCGAAGGTCTCCGTTTCAATCTTGCAGTCTGCAGGCGTAAGGGGCTGGTATTTTGGATCTAAAAAGACGGAGATTTTCCCATCTGCTTCCCAAATCGCTAAGGCTACTTTTTTTATATCTTCTACTTTTTCTTCACGCAATTCTTCTAATAAAACATCAATACTTATTCTGGCTTTTTTTAATCCCTTATGCAGGATGTCCCCATTCTGAACAATGGTGATGGGGGCATGATTTATCAACCTTCTAAACCAGGGTAATTTAATCATCATAAAAATACCGCCAAGATATAAGACCACTAATACTATGGTTGAAACCATGGAACCTTTCAGATCAAGACGCTCATCAGACAGTGGATGGGCAATAATGTTTCCAATCACTAAAGCAATAGCGAAATCCAGAAGCCTTAATTGGGAAATAGCACGCTGGCCTAATATTTTTGCAACAATCACTAAAAAGAAAAAAGCAACAACAGAGCGGAGAGTCCATTCTAAAATAGTAAGTGTTTCTTGGCTTTGGTAAAAATCCATGTACAACCCATCCTTTACCCAATAACTACCACATAGTTTACCAATGAAGTTAGTGGAATAACCTTGAATTATTGAAAAACTTAAAGGAACCAGGCAAAACAAAAAACACACTTTGGGATTACTTAAGAGGTGCAAACCAACAAGTCACAAAGGAAGACACTTTGTATTTCACAAAAAAATCAATAAAAACAATAAAAAATTATTGATATTCGATAAATAATGTTTTAAAATCAATTTAAACTTAATTAAGTGAGGTGCTTTTATGAAACAAGTTACGACACTCTTTTTAAAGGCAGCTGTTATTTTTATAGGAATCCCCATTCTTGCTTTGTGCATCTTTTTGGTGCCTGAGATAGGGAATGTTGCAGCAAAATTGCTTCCAGAGTTAACCTATATAAAATATCTTGTTTTTATCGTTTTTTATGCATCGGCGATCCCTTTTTACTGCGCTTTATATCAGGCTTTCAAACTTTTACGCTATATTGACAAAAATAAAGCTTTCTCGGACTTATCTGTAAAGGCTTTAAAGAAAATCAAACACTATGCTATTACAATCTGTATCTTGCATGTGCTAGTCTTGCCGCTCTTCTACCTCTTTGCGGAGAAAGACGACGCTCCAGGTGTCATCTTTGTCGGATTGGTTGTTCCTTTTGCTTCAATGGTTATCGCAGTCTTTGCTGCTGTTCTCCAAAGGCTTTTAAAAGAAGCAATTGATATAAAATCGGAAAATGATTTAACGGTCTGAGGTGGCGGATATGGCGATTATAATTAATATTGATGTGATGTTAGCAAAACGAAAAATGAGCGTAACGGAGCTTTCGGAGAAGGTTGGGATTACGATGGCAAACCTTTCTATTCTGAAAAACGGGAAAGCAAAAGCGGTTCGTTTTTCAACATTAGAGGCGATATGTAAGTCTTTAGATTGTCAGCCAGGTGATATTTTGGAGTACAAAAGTGAGGAGAACACTCAGGAATGATAGACAACAAATTTTTTCAATTAAGAGTTAGCTTTAGAATCAATAAGCCGGTATAGAAAAATGATAATATTTTGCTCTACAATGAAAAAAGCCCAGTCTTACCGTTTTTCACAGGAGGACAAGGGCCTTTTTCAATTTATTATCAGTTCTAAATGAATTATTCCTCTTCGGTATATGCTTCCACTGTCGTCTCCCTGCACTCCCAGCATTCCGTTCTATTCCTTTCCATAATTGATAATTCCTTTCCACAAGAAATGCAAATATCCATCGCTTAAGATTCCCCTTTCAAGTGAAAATGTTTTATAAATATATGTATGAATACATGATTTTATGCTAAGTAATTACCCCTTCTTAGACTGTTAAAACCTTGTCCTTGTTTAGCTATGCCCTAGAGAAGGGTGGAAGGACAAAAAAATATCCAGCACTAGGCTGGATAAAAAAATATATTAAAAGGGGGTTTGAAAGTATGAAAGGAGGTTGTCCGTTCCATATACTTATCTTAATCCCTAGATATGAACATATAATGAATAAATAATTAACAATTGATAAATGATTTCATATAAAGTGGATAAATAGCTAATCATTTTTAGGATCTCGTTCCTTATTAATCCTAAAATTATCATAAATATCCATGTAGTTGCAGATAATTTAAGATGAGTTGTTATTTATAACTATTCAATGAAAGAAATAAACGCATTCAATAATCTGCAATAGGAGGTCTAATATGGATACGAACCATTTTGATTCAAATCAGGAGACAACAAATCCTTTGATGAAAAAGAACACCGAAGACGTCTTGGAGATTAGTTCAACAGGCTATGGATTTGAATCTGTTCAAAAGGAAACAGGAGAAGAGCGCACCAAACAACAAACAAATAGAACAGACAACTCTTGTGGAGGGTTGTAACGTAAAAGGTCAAAATAAGAAAATCCCCAAATCTTCGCTGGGGATTTGTTTTTGTAAGGCCTAACTAGTCCATTTTGAAAACCTTTAGGTGGGAGGTAATTTAAATGAAAGTTTTATCCATGATACAGCCTTGGGCTAGTCTTTTTGTTCTTGGTGAGGCACAATATGAAACAAGGACATGGAGAACAAATTACCGTGGGTCATTGGCCATTCACACGAGTAAAAAAATAGATAAAGCTGTTTGCGGTCATCCGGCCATCCAGGCGTTGCTTGGTAAACATGGGTACACAATAGAGAATCTTCCTACTGGGACGATCATCGCAATATGCAAACTAGTAAGCTGTGTAAAGGTAACGGAAAATAATCAAACATGGGCAGTCCTAGAAGATGGGAAAATTGTATCGGACAATGACTATTTTTTAGGAGACTTTAGGGAAGGCTGTTATGCTTGGGAAGTTCAGGACATGCAAATGCTAGAAGAATTCATCCCAGCCCAAGGGAAACTGGGTTTGTGGGATTTCCCTTTTGAGTGGGGTGAAGTTTTAAAATAAAGTAGTACGGAGCATTGTCTGGGTCGGCAGCATACTTAGAAACCTGCTCAACTGGACATTGAATAATAATGTCTGTAAAAACGTCTACCAAATGGTTTACCTCCCTGGCTGCAACTTTTACGAGCTGATTTTTCCACCCTAGCTTTTAAGCGAATTGCTATATGTGGACACATTTCGCTTTGCAGCTCTATATTCTGTCCTCATGAACGCTTCATGGGGATAACTTTCCCTTTTCAGCCCTATTTTCTGTCCACATGAACACTTCATGTGGACAACTTTTCCTTCACCATTCTATTTCCTGTCCTCATGAACGACTTGCAATCTAAGAATGATATGTAAATATTCATTTAGCCGTATGGCAAACAGAGAAACCATTGGTCTTGAACTCAAAAGTCACTTTTAAAGCACAATTGCTTGGAAGAGAACTTGCTTATAAATATGAATTCATAGAGCTTATCCCAGAAAAGATGCTCGTTATGAGAACCGCTCAAGGACCTTTCCCAATGGAGACTATCTATACTTGGGAGCCTCTTGAGGGGAATAGAACCTAAATGACATTAAGGAATAAAGGAAATCCAACCGGTTTTTCAAAGCTATTTGTCCCGTTTATGGCGCCGTTGATGAAAAGGGCAAATCAGAAAGATTTAAAAAAGCTCAAGAACATTCTTGAAAAAATAATGGATAAACTAAAAGACGAGTCGTTTTTATACGAATCGTCTTTTTGGTGTGTACAATTATGCATGTTGTTTAGCTGTTTTCTTGGTCCAACTATACGTTAGCAGGAAGCAGCCAATTAGGATAATAGAACCAAATGTAAATGGTAGATTCATATGCCAATCAAAAAGAGTTCCTGCTAATGCGGGTCCAATCATATTTCCTAAACTCATATAAGAATTATTCATTCCCGCAGCATATCCTTGTTCAGCACCTGCTGTTTTCGATATTAATGTATTGACGGCTGGGCGAATTAAGGTAGTCGCCGTCGCGAAAATGGTAGCGACTAATAGGATGATAAAGTAGCTATGAACATATAACATGCCATACATACTAAATGCTGCAACGAGTAAGCCGAATAATATGATTTTCATTTCTCCAAACACATTAAAGAGCTTATTTAATGCGAAGGCCTGCACAATGACACCGACAAAACCGCCAAGGGTCATGACAATAGCAATGTCATTGGGGGTGAAATTTAAATTATACGTTAAAAACATTGATAAGGTTGATTGAAAGTTGGAGATACCAAAAGAAAATACAAACACAACGATTAATAATACAAAGTAGCTTGTCTTAAAGGAGCGGGCCATTTGAATGAATAAATTTTCCCCTTTACCCTGATCGGTAATAACCGGCTTGATGGAAGGGAGGATAAATAAAGATAATATTCCAGCAATTATGGTAGCGGTGCCTCCAAAATAGAAAGGAAAGCGAAGGCTAACATTGGAGAGGAATCCACCAATCCCTGGTCCAATCATAAAGCCTAACGAAATAGCTGCGCCAATCCAGCCCATTGCTTTTCCGCGTTCCTTATTGGTTGTAATATCAGCCACATAGGCCATAACGGGAGGTACGATAAAGGCTGAACCAAGACCAGTAAAGAAACGGCAAAGAAACAGCATCCATAGCTCTGTAGAAAGGCCAAAGGCGATTTGGGAAAGTCCATTCACAGCTAGACCGAAAATGATTAAATTTTTACGGCCGTGGCGATCCGATAAATTCCCTGCAATAGGAGAGAACACAAATTGGGCAAAGGCGATAATAGCAATAATAAAACCCAATACTTGCCCCGCCGCACCGAAAGTTTTCAAATAGCTTGGCATAACAGGAATGATAAGTCCAACCGCACTAAAAGTGATAAACATATCAAACATTAAAAGGAACAAGGGTAATTTTTTTGATTTCATGTATGTCTCTCTTTCTCACTTATTTCGGATCTAAAAATAATATTATAGATATGAATTATACCTCTGATTTTTAGGTTAAACAATAAAAAAACGCTGGTGAGGATGGCTCAAACCAAAGGGGTCTGACCCCCAATGCGTTAATACGGTAGCACGCCGGGGGTCTGACCCCTTAAATTTAAATCATTTACATACTATGACTTCACGAATAAATAACCCTTTTTTAGCGATGGCTCGATCTATGATGGAGAAGCCGGCTGTTAAGAGGATTTCATCTATTGGTTCGACGGTTACCACAACGACTTTGTTGGCAAATCTGCGTGCACTTTGGAGCATTTCTAGCTGATCTTCTTGAGTAATGACTGAACACAAATTATAGGGTAAATCAATAATGGCGACATCATAATGATGGGTGATATCACGGATATCAGCTAAGTTTATTTCTCCTGTCAGACCAAAGTGTGCCATGTTTTCTCGTGCCCCTGGGAGGATTAGCTGATTTCTGTCACTTCCGACAATATCTATTCCCATTGAACGGGCTTCGACGAGTACGGTTCCGATTCCACAGCAAGGATCAATTGCCTTAATTCCCTCTGGATTCGGAATAGCAATATTGGCCACCGCTCTTGCAACACGTGTATTGAGAGCTGTGGAGTAATCATTAGGCTTCTGTTGATGCCGAAACCATACCGCCTCACTCTTCGCATAATCACCAAACACCCAACCTCCGTTTACCTGCATGACTCCAAACAATCGATTGGGATGGTGCAAATCCGCCTTACCGTTGATGTGTAGTCCAATTTCACGTTCAATGGCGCGTCGATCCTCAAATCGGAATTGCTCATTTTTTGATAGATCTCCATTTTTCACATAAATAACCTTAAAGGTAACTCCATGCAGTGGTAAGGTTTTTACTTGCTCGTACAGATCCTCCAGGCTGTTCGCTTCATATATAACACTAATTCGTGCCTTCATAAACGGACTACGCGTCGGATCAATTTTAATAAAGCTTTTTAAAACGTTCGATTGAGACACATCACCGAAAAAAGAACGCATTTCCAACGCACACAATGAGCGTTCATCCTCAGAAAAGGCATACGTATATATATAGTTCGTTAATTTGGGGGAGGATACCTCCCATTTTTGTTGATCCATTAATATATCTATTTTATTTTCACCTCAATAGTTATCGTCAAAATTACCCTTAAACGTCTGAATCGATTGCTTTTACTATTCTTTCGCAAATTTTGTGCGTGATGAAAGAATCATCAATTGAAGGAGCAGGGCTCGTATTCGTTTTAACACAATCAATAAAATGATCGATTATTTGATAGAAACCGCGCTTAAACAAGGTTGGTTCCCAGTCTCCAAATTTAGATATACTTATTTCTTTATTATGATAGTGGGTGGTTTCAACTAAACTGTTTACTACATATTTATCATGACCGGTCATATACTCAATAATTTCCTCCGTGACACCGCCATTTCGATTCATCACTCCAATTGCATTACAACCTTCTCCGATCAGGTGGATGATCAAATGATCAAGCATTTCCCCGTTTCTGAGGTATTCTACCTTTACATCCTTGACCTCGGTAGCCATTAAAAATCTAAGGGTATCGACAACATGGATAAAATCCTCGACAACAACTCTTCTTATATAGTCCGGAGCAGCAAATCGGTTTTTTTGCATGATAATTAAGCTGGGTTTTCCATGTTCCTTAAGCTCTGACACTTTCGGGATAAACCTTCTGTTAAACCCCACCATGGCTATTTTACCGCTCTCTTTTGCGAGATTATGAATTTGCTCTGTTTCATGAAAATTCATAGAAATGGGCTTGTCGATGTAAATGTTTATTCCACTTTTAAGTAATTTCGTAGCTATATCAAAATGGGCCTCTGTTGCCGTACTCACAAATGCGGCATCGATGCCCTTTGTGATCAGTTCATCTACTGTCTGAACCTTTTCCTGCACGCGATACTTTTTTGATAACGCATTAAGCGTGTCCGCGTTTCTAGTGCAAAGCACAAGTTCAATGCCTTCTTTTTCAGACAGAACAGGTAAGTAGGCCTTTTTGGCAATATCACCTAGCCCAATGATCCCGATTTTCACATTAATCACCTCATATTGTATGGATGAAGCAAATCCTTTTATTTAAAGGGCCTATATAAAAAAACCAGTTGTTTAGTTAGTTTACTATTAAAGTCCAATCTGTGATATAGGTAGATGACAACATGATTCTACTACTTACTGGAAATAGCTCAGGTTATATGAAAAAAAACAGGCGAATTCCTCACCTGATTTTTCTTTTAGAGCCTTATTCTAATAACGCAACTATAATTTATTTATTTTTTCCATGTTAATCTGTAAAGATGGTTTATGAAATAAAGATTGTTGTTTTCCTTTTTTTCCTTTTCCATTCAACAAATAAAAGATTTAATGCAATAGCCAGGTAAACGGCTATCGGAAAACTGATGGAGGCATCCAAAAAAATGGAGAAGGGAATGACTATAATTCTAAACGAAACAAACACCCAAGTGATAGCGTAACTTCTTAGAATCCAAGTTTTATGTGATGGTATTCTCCGCTGGAATCCCCGTAGGACTCCCATAGCTGTTGTCCCAAGCCAAAAAGCATTCAATATGAGGAAGGCAATCATGGTTGACCGGCCCCCTGTAGAAAAGAGAGAAATATACGGAACCAATAATACATTGATAAAGATCGTAACCCCATAAATTTTTCCTAAATTACGATGAAGCTTTGGGTGTTTACGGCTCATTTTAGTCAATTGGAAGGGGCCAATGGCCAGTGCAATCGTACCAAGAATAATATGAGGATAGAAAAAGGCTTCCCAAACGGCCAATTTAAAGTCCGGGTTTTCCATTTTCCCTTTCACCATTGGTGCGTTTTCGGTCCCAATTACAAAAAACATCACGAAGATATATGCACTGAATAATAAAACAGTAAAATAAAGTCCAATCACAGCCAGATTTACCTTTTTGCTTTTTTTCATTATCATATTCCTCCTATAATTTTTTCAAAACATAAGTAAGGCACTTTTCTAAATGGAAACTTAATAGTCCCTCTTACTTGATAACCAGCTCTTTCATACATCCCAACGGCGCCAGGGTTTTTTGAATAAACATCCATTCGAATACTGGTAAATCCTTTTATTAAGGCATATTCCTCAGCAAAGTTTAGTAGTTTTTTTCCTAATCCCTTTCCTTGATGGACCGGATATACAGCTAACCGATGAATGATTAGTGGTTTTCCTAAATGGTCATTCCAATGAAGCTTCCTATACTGTTTACTTTCGTTTGTGTCGAGAACAATAGAACCAACTAGTTGATTTTCCTCTTTGATTCCAAAAAGAGTTCCATTTTTTAAATCATTTTTAATAACAAAACGATTCGGATAAAAACGGTCCCATTGATCAATCCCCTTTTGTTTTAAATCCGTAGTGATTTCAGCGTAAAAGTGAATCACTTCGGGTAATTCTTGCAAACCAATCGTTATGAATTCCATCTTGATCAACTCTCTTTTCGAAGTAGTAAACCGACGGTCGGTATGTCAAAGCCAAGGGAGAATCCCGATAAGGATTTTACCCAGGTACTTTTATTTTTTAAAAAATATTTCTAGGATAATGTCTTGATGAGTAATTTAAAAATATCACTTGTTGCAACTTGTTCATCTTCAGAAGAGGAAAGAATTTGCGTAACCCTAAGGCCATATGAAAAAGTCATAAATAAAGCGGCCATTTTCTCAGCATCTATATTGGGCGGAATCACACCATTCTGTTGCCCCATCTCAATCCATTGAACACCAGTTGCCTTACTATATTGGTAAACACTTTTTAAAATACTTTTTACCTTTTCATCGTCCTGGCTTAAAAGATAAACGAATATTAAATTCCCTACATCATTTGGATTCTGTCGGGTATGGAAATATTGAGTGGCTATCCCAAAACGTCCAGCGTCAGGCGCATCCTTTGAGGAGTGGTTGATTAACTGATTAAATTTTTCATTCACTTGTTCAATTTTGGTTTTTAAAATGAGCCCATACAATTCATCTTTGCTGGCAACGTAATGATAAATGGCCCCTTTAGAAAGCCCTGATCTTTCAATAATGTCTTTGAGTGTTGTATTCCTGCAGCCTTTTTCCAGAATAAGTGCCTCAGTTGCTGATAAGATATTCTGAAAACTTGGGTTATCATGAGAAGTTGGATTAGACATTTTTTGTACCTTCCTTATTCAATTTCTTCTATATTCATTATTTTAAGTTCATTAATTGATCTAAGCGAGTTTTAGCGTATTTGCGATAGATGACCGTCCATAAAATTGTACCACCGAGTATACTGTAGAAAATGATTTGGGAAACGGCTAAGAAGGCGGAAATGGAGAGTTCATACACAAGAATGGTTTTAATTACAGCTTCGGCTAACAGAGCTATGCCCCATACGGCTGTCATTAAACGAATGACAAAACGGAAATAGGAGAATTCCCAGTTATTCACGAACTTGCTCTTTTGTTCTGATTCCTCATTTGCACTGAATCTGATGGCAAAATGGTAAATGAGCGGTTTTGCAAAGAAAAGGGAACCAATAAAGATAAGTCCTAATATTCCCGTTACCAGCGACTCTCTCATTAAAATTAGTTTTTCGTTCCCACCTAATAAAAACGCCAATAAACTAAGGACGAATCCTGTCAGCATAAAAAGTCCAAACGCATCTGCTTTTCTATGTTTCACAATGTGATAAAGATTATCCAGTAATGGAACGAGCGTGGCAATGAGCAAGGAAACAAAACTTGAGAAATGACCCAATAATAAATTGTAAACGACAACAGGTACGAGTCCGTTTATTAAGATACTAATGCCAACTGATTGAATAACCTTCTTTTTAGAGGTGAAATTCAATATGATCTCTCCTTATTTTCTGTATTTATATTCTTATCCTTATTCTACAAACCGACGGTCGGTTTGTCAAGCTAATTTTTGGAAAAAATTAGCTTTTTGTTACATAAACAAATGAATTTAAAAAAAGTTAATTGCTGTTTGGATGGTTGGAAATAGTATTAAAATTAGGTGATGATTTTACAGTATAATAATAGGACTAGAAAAATTTTTGAATAGAAAGTAGGTCTTCTTATGTCACTCTCGTTGGTTAAAGGACAAAAAGCCGATGTAACAAAGACAAACCCGCATGTCACAAAAGTGAATGTGGAGCTGGGATGGAATACAACTGACAATATTGAAATCGATGCATCAGCCTTTTTATTAGCTGGAACTGGAAAGGTCAGAAGTGATGAGGATTTTGTGTTTTATGGACAACCTGTATCTTCTTGTGGGTCGGTGACAAAATTAGTTGGGGTAAATAATATACGGCAACAATTCCAAGTTATTTTTAATAAGATCCCGGCCGAAATTCCGAAAATCACCTTTTCGCTGACGATTTATTCACCCAATCAATCTTTCCAAAACATATCTGATATATTTTTGAGAATATTCGATCCAGTGACAGAAACAGAAATCATTCGTTTCCAAGTGCCAAATACCTTTTCTGATGAAACAGCGATTGTGATCGGAGATTTATACCATCATTCAGGACAATGGAAATTCAATGCAGTCGGAGCCGGTTATTTCGGCGGCCTTGCGGCTTTGTGCAGCTCGTTTGGTGTCGATGTGGAAGATGAGGTATCCCCTTCATCCCCAGCGATACCTGAAAAGAAGGTCGAAACACCACAGCCGCCGATTCCACAAGAACCTGCTATTCCCATCGTTAATCTGGCTAAAATTGAATTAAAGAAAAAACAGACCGTCAATATTAAAAAATCTCAAAGGATCACGGCTACGTTAGAGTGGAAAACCAAAAAGGATCTTGATCTCTACTGCTTTTACGTCATGAAAAATGGGCAAACGGGTAAGGTGTATTACCGTGATTTAGGAGGATCTAATCATTTTCCATATATTAAATTAGATGGAGATGCGCAGCAATTTGGTAAAGAAACCGTAGAAATTTATAAAACAGATGATTTAGCCTATGTATTATTTGCCGCCTATAGTGCAGTTGGAAATGGTGTGGGGAGTTTCTATTCGATGAAAGCAAAGGCCGTCGTGGATAATCATATGGGGAATGTCGTTGTTGCACCACTCCTCGAGCGCAATGACAATGCCTATTGGGTCGCAATCGCCCAAATCGATTTTACACAACAGGGTGCGATGAAGGTGGCCCATGTTGAGCGTTATTCGAAAGATCACTCTGAGGCTTCTCCGTTATTATTCCCGGACGGCACCTTCAAAATGGACGTTGGCCCAATTGAATTTAAAAATGATGCGGATTATGATAAATATTTTAAATAGAAAAAAACAGTGGGGAGGACGTTTCAAAAGGGGCTGACCTATTGTTTTAAGATCTCGTCCAGCACTGCTATTTTATCCGAAAAAAGAGAAGAGGAACCAAGTAAACTTTCAACTTGGGGCCTCTTCTCTTTTGTGCTTTTAAAGCAAAAAAAACGTACTCTAGCTGTTCTCATTCCTATCTTTAATAGCTGCTCGTATATTGTTTGTGCGGGGACAGTTTGTACAGAAATGAAGTGAAAAAAGGGATCATCAACCAAACTCAAATTATTTGCTAAAAAAGAATAAAATGGTAAAATAATAATTGGAATATTCGGTTATTTATCTGAAACAACCCAAAATATAGTTCAGAAGGAGACGAGAAGAGTATGGAGAACGTGAGTGTAGAGAGCAAAGGGTATTTTGGAGAGTTTGGGGGAAGTTTTGTACCGGAAGATTTGCAGCAAGTCATGAATGAGTTGGAAAAACAATTTTATCGATATAAAGATGATCCGGAATTTATTAAAGAATATAAATCTATTTTGAAGGATTATGTTGGTAGAGAGAATCCGTTAACATTTGCTGAAAATTTAACGAAAAGAATAGGCGGAGCAAAGATTTACTTAAAACGGGAAGATTTAAATCATACTGGGGCCCACAAAATTAATAATGCCATCGGGCAGATATTATTGGCCAAACGAATGGGAATCAAGCGAATTATTGCGGAAACGGGAGCAGGGCAGCATGGTGTTGCGACCGCGACTGCATGTGCGCTGTTTGGAATGGAATGTGTCATTTATATGGGCAAGGTAGATACGGAACGCCAGGCGCTGAATGTTTTTCGGATGGAATTACTAGGAGCGAAGGTTGTCCCTGTCAGCAAGGGCCAAGGCCGTCTAAAAGATGCCGTTGATGTCGCTTTAGATGATTTAGTTCAAAACTATAAAAATACATTTTATTTGTTAGGATCTGCAGTAGGGCCACATCCGTATCCAACAATGGTCAAGCATTTTCAAGCAATAATAAGTGAAGAATCCAAATGCCAGGTACTTGAGAAGGAAGGAAAGCTGCCAACTGCAGTGGTGGCTGCTACAGGCGGCGGAAGTAATGCCATTGGTGCCTTTGCCCATTATATTGATGAAAAGGATGTCCGTCTGATTGGAGTAGAACCGGCAGAGGCTCCAACTATGAGTGAAGGAGTGCCAGCAGTCATCCATGGCTTTAAATGTTTGACGCTTTTGGATGAAAACGGTGAGCCTAAACCAACCTTTTCGATTGCTGCCGGACTGGACTATCCTGGAGTTGGGCCAGAGCATAGCTACTTAAAAACAAGTGGAAGAGCTGAGTATGTAACGGTTACGGGTCAAGAAGCGTTAGATGCGTTCCTCATGCTTAGCAAGACGGAGGGGATTATTCCGGCGCTCGAAAGCTCCCATGCAGTAGCTTACGCTGTTAAACTAGCAAAAGAATTAACACCGGATGATGTATTGGTCGTCAACCTATCCGGACGCGGCGATAAAGATGTCGAGCAGGTCTTTAAAATGTTAAAAAAAGAATAGAATATCTTAATTTACACTATTTTAATGCTTGATAAATGACAGAAAATTTGGTAAAGTAAAACAAATGAAAAAGCTATGTGTAACTGGCGAAACACGGAGAACCGTGAGGGAGCACATAGTATCGGAGCCGTTCGCCTGGGCAGAGGTAAGGGGAATATACCCCTTACCTCTTTCTATATATTAGGAGGGGATAGTTCATACTACTTTTTTATGGTAGTAGATACAGATTTTATAAAATTTGCTAATGTAAGGTTCCCTTGCTAAAAAACGATTTTATTAATGGAAAATTTGAAAACTATCAAAAGAAAAAGGGGTATACAACTTGAAAACTCTAGTTATAGACAAAGTGAATACAATTAAAACATTAAATAATATTGCAGAAAGCGGTCTTAATGTATTCAATACCGATCATTTTACAGTGGACAATAACAGCGAAAATCCTGATGCAATTGTGGTTCGCAGTTTTAATATGCATGGATTAGAATTCGGTGACAATTTAAAAGCAATCGCTCGTGCAGGGGCTGGAGTCAATAATATTCCGGTCGAAAAATACACGGAACAAGGAATCGTCGTTTTTAATACGCCTGGTGCGAATGCGAATGCTGTAAAAGAGATCGTATTAACGACATTAATGGCATCATCCCGTAATCTTTTTGCTGGTGTGGCCTGGACTAAGACGTTGGAAGGTGAAGGCGAGCAAGTACCAAAGCTTGTGGAAGCAGGGAAGAAGCAATTTGTCGGAAAAGAAATTAAAGGAAAAACGCTCGGAGTGATCGGTTTAGGAGCGATTGGTGCGTTAGTTGCTAATGATGCGCTCGATTTAGATATGGATGTAATCGGCTTTGACCCGTTCATCTCTGTCGATACAGCTTGGAACTTATCCCGTAATATCAAGCGTGCGATGAGCATTGAACAGGTGTTTGCTGAGTCTGATTATATTACTGTCCACGTTCCGTTAACCAATGATACAAAAGGGATGTTTAACCAAACGACTTTTAGCATCATGAAGCCGGGTGTTCATATCTTGAATTTCTCACGTGGTGAGTTAGTGAATGAAGTGGATATGGCCGTAGCGCTGGAAGATGGAATCGTTGGTAAGTATATTACGGACTTCCCAAATGAAAATGTATTAAAAATGAAAAATACGGTTTCCATCCCGCATCTTGGTGCTTCAACAGCTGAATCTGAGGAAAACTGTGCGATTATGGCGGCTCGTCAGTTAAAGGAATTTTTGGAAACTGGAAACATCAAAAACTCGGTGAATTTCCCTAATGCTTCTCTTCCATATACAGGAAAGCAGCGTGTAGCAGCTTTCCACAAGAACGTGCCAAACATGGTTGGGCAGATCACCTCAGCTATTTCAAGCTACCATTTAAACATCGCTGACATGGTAAACAGAAGCCGTGGGGATTACGCCTATACGATGATTGATATTGATAATAAAATAAACGGGGATATCATTCCTGGTTTGGTAGAAAAGATCAATCAAATCGAAGGTATCGTGACAAACCGTATTATTTAACATTCGTTTTCCCAATAGCAACTTTTGTATAGGGACATCCATATTTTTTAAATTTTTGGGGTCAGACCCCCGGTGCGTTAACGCGTTACCACGCCGGGGGTCAGGCGCTTCTTTTTTATCTCTTAATATGAATGTAGGTTTTCCCTCTTTGAGGATAGATTCCATCTGTTTGAAACAAATTCCACGTTATATCGCCGCTATGTTTCCCTATGATTCCGTTCAAGATCATTCCAATTTCAATTAATTTATATGGAAGACCTTTAAGGTAATAGGTACGATTGGTTTTTAATTCCGTTAATACAACAGTGTCCTCAATGATGCTGGTTACTTCAAAGATACTTTTAAGGTGATCAGTGCATTGTTCAAATTTGTGATTTATATTTTCAAGATCTTGGATGGGATTCCAGTCATCATGGTAAATACGAGGATAGTCGTTCAAAAAGATGGCATTCAGCAGGTGTTCACAGGTCTTGAGTTCTGAGTGAGCTATAAAGATATATTCTTCCACAATTTGATACCAGGAGGTGCCAACCCTTTTATCAAGCCATTTTACAAACCTTTTTAACTGTGACAAAAAGGTTTCTACTTCTTTTTCTTCTGCTGAGATTTTCATGCTATGAGGATAAAAGGTGAAGATGAGTTCTTCCCAAAATGGGGGCTGACATTGTTGCCAAGAGGGTGGACAATGATCTTCTAAACAAGTGGTCATAAACTGTGAGATGATACGAAGAAATTCATTGCGGTTTTTGTCTGAGGGCTTTTGCTGTTTATAGGCGATAAACTCTTTTCCATAGTATTCTAGCAAACCACGGTATCGCATTTCAAATTCAGAACTAATAGCCAAATTTCTAAGAAATTCCTGATGTTCATTGGGATTTTCAAACTGATGCACCCGCATTTTAACATCTAACATGTTTCCTTCATGACGAACCTTCGTATGACTTCTGTTTTTCATAAATCAACCAGCTTTCTATAGTTTATTGGTTTGGAAAAATAACAAAGGAGGCTAAGAGGGGAATCTTCTTCTGCAGTTAATCGTAGTATACCGTCTATCGAATCAGAGAAAATGGATTAATATTGAAATATTTGTGAAATGTGGTAAAAAGATAGTAAAAGGCGGGGTCAGACCCCCGGTGCGTTAACGCGTTACTACGCCGGGGGTCTGACCCCATAAGCCTATTTATTTAGTTCCAAACACTATTTGCGATATCGATGACGTGACGTATTTTGTCCCATTGCTGTTCTTCGGTTAGCAGGTTTCCTTCTTCGGTTGAAGAGAAACCGCATTGTGGGCTTAGGCAAAGCTGATCCAAAGAGACATATTGATTTGCTTCTTTTATTCTTGCCTTTATTCTTTCTGGATCTTCTAGTTCACCGAATTTAGAGGTGATTAATCCTAAGACAATTTGGAGGTCATCCCGATTGACATGGCGAAGTGGTTCGAAGCCACCAGAACGTTCATCATCAAACTCTAGGAATAACCCATCCACGTTTAATCCCCCAAAAATAAGTTCAGATGCAAAATCATATCCGCCTGAAGAAGTATACGTAGATTGGAAGTTTCCTCTACAAATGTGCATCGTAATAACCAAATCATCAGGTTTGTTCGCAATGGACTCATTAATGGCTCTAGCAAACGTCTGAACTAAGGCTTTAGGGTCATGACCGTCCTTCTTCAGTTTATCTCTGCCTTCCTCTGAGAATAACGATGCCCATGAGGTATCATCTAGTTGCAAATATCGGCACCCAGCATCATAAAAAGCTTGAATAGCTTTTTGGTAAGCATGGATTAAATCCTTTACAAATTCCTCGTGGTGATCATAGACTTCACTAATACCCTGTCCGCGGACAATTAACATATTGGGGCTTGGTATTGTAAATTTCGCTACGTGGTCACCGGCAATGCTGTGTAAGAATTTATAATCCTCAATCATGGGATGATTGGCGAAATCAATTTTGCCTGTTACTTTTACGCCATGTGGTCTTGTTTCGACCCCATTAAATTGTAAGCCTTTTTTGGTTTCGACAAATTCAACCCCTACAAGACCTCCGAGAAAATCGAAATGCCACCAAGCTCGTCGTAATTCTCCATCCGTTACAGCCTGTAATCCCACTTCTTTTTGTTTTTCTACCAGGCGAATAATTTCGTCATCTTCAATTTGACGTAATTGTTCTGCAGTAATTTCCCCGTTTTGTTTTTGTAAACGTGCCTTTTTCAATCGCTCCGGTCTTAAAAAACTTCCGACATGATCTGCTTTAAAAGGTGCTTTCACTAATGTTCTTGTCAATTCAATCAGCTCCAAATCTAGTAATATTTAAAGAATTCACCATGAGAAAAATAAAAAACCTCTTCTACACATAAGAAGAGGTTTGGTCGCATGCAAAAGCAGCTTACTCTTCTTATCTTCAAGCTTGACGCTTCTGGAATTAGCACAGTCCACATAATAAATAAGGCTGTTGCTGAGGTATCACAGGGCCAGTCCCTCCACCTCTCTGGATAAGATCGTTAACTATTAAATTATTGTTAATCCTATATCGATATTGATTAAATGTCAATATTTTTGCAAGAATTAGAGTTTTGAGATAGGGGGTCAGACCCCCGATGCGTTAAAGCATTAACGTAAGAGAACTTTCCCACGATTAGATGTTTGACAAAAGCCCAATTTATCACTAGTATCACTAGTAATTCAAACTTCTTTTCAGGAGCGATACAGATGAAAATTTATGTTGATGCAGATGCTTGTCCGGTAAAAGATATTATTATTTCTGAAGGTAGAAGTGCGGAAATTCCTATTACCCTTGTTACGAGTTTTTCTCATTTTTCCAATGCGGAACAACCATCAGGAGTGGAAATCATTTATGTTGATTCTGGGGCAGATGCGGCTGATTATCGGATTATGAAGTTAGCACAATCAGGAGATATCATTGTGACACAAGATTATGGTCTTGCTTCGCTAGGGTTAGCAAAGGGTTGTATCGTTCTCCACCATAAAGGGTTTAGCTATACAACTGAAAACATTGACCAATTATTACAAACACGGTATTTAAGTGCAATGGCTCGAAAAAGCGGAAAGCGAACAAAGGGTCCTAAGCCTTTTACAGCAGAAGATCGGGAGCAATTTAGGAGGCTATTTAAACAAGTTATTTCTCGTTAAAATACCAAAAAGAGGGAGTTCCAATTAACATGGAAACACCCTCTTTTTCATTTTACCTTATAGTATTAGAAATGGAAGCTTCACTTGCTGTGACCTGCAGGCGTGCGTACCGTAATGGAGTCAGTCAGCGTAACATTATCAGAAGAGTTACCGACTTTCACTTCGTACTTACCGTCAAGCGTTTTCCACGCGTCAGCTTCGGCATCCCAAATGGACAGTGGATGGTTAGACGCTGATGGGTCAATGGTAATGGTGACATGCTTCTTCTCACCTGGTTCTAGGCGGACTTTCTCAAAACCAACTAAGCGTTTAGGCGGCTGGTTCGCGTTTTCAGGCACACCTAGGTAGACTTGCGGCACTTCAGCGCCCGCAACGTCTCCGGTATTCTTCACGAAGAACGATACCTTAATTGGCTTGGTACCATCAGTAGTCTTTGGTGTGACAACGAGCTTAGAAATCTCGAAGTTGGTGTAGGACAGACCATGTCCAAATGCAAAAAGCGGTTTGATGCCTTGGGCGTCGTACCAGCGGTAGCCCATTTCTAGACCCTCAGAATAATACACTTGCGGAATCTCCTTACCAGTACTGTCTAACACGCCGGTATTGATTCCAGGGTAACGATCGGCGGTGCTCGTTGGCGTGTCTGCCTTTGCTACTGGATAGGTTACTGGGAGCTTACCTGATGGGTTGGCGAGACCGAATAACAAGTTGGCGACAACATTGCCGTCCTCCTGGCCTGGATTCCATGCCTCGAGTATTGCTGGAACCTCGTTAACCCAAGGCATAAGAACTGGATCGCCATCTTTGAGCACGAGAGCGGTTTTCTTGTTTGCAGCGGTTACGGCTGAAATCAATGCATCTTGATTGTCTGGAAGAGACAAGCTTGGGCGGTCGCGGCCCTCGCTGGTCACAACTCCAGCCATAAGGATGACAACATCGGCATCCTTCGCTGCAGCAACAGCCTCACTAAGATTGCTATTATCATTTTTCACTGTCACCTTGGTAATCACAGCATCTGAACCTATTTTTGTTAAGGTGTTCTGCAGACCCTGAAGCGGTGAAACTGTATAAAGTGGACTGACCCTTGAGCTGCCGCCACCACCGGCGACAGCTGCGTCGACGTAGGTTGACTGCCCAATCAAAGCGATTGAATCCACGGAACCGTCAAGCGGCAACAGGCTATCCTTGTTCTTTAGCAGAACTGTTGTCTGCTCGGCGATCTCGCGTGCTTTGGAACCGTTCGTCTCAGCGTCGATGGTACCTTGCACGATTGGTCGGTCGAATATGCCATATTTGAACATTTGTACGTAGCGGCGACCTAGTGCTTGGTTGATGGTTTCCATCTTTAAGCTTTTGTTATCAAGTGCAGCCTTGATGTCCACGTTTGTGAAAAATCTGGCGTTCTGCATTTCTAAATCCAATCCGGCGTTTAACGCAGGCGCAGTTGAGTGCGTAGCACCAAAGTCAGACTGAACGTAACCTTTGAAACCCCACTGATCACGCAGGACGGTGTTTAGCAGATACTCGTTTTCGCAAGCGTAGGTCCCGCCTATCCGATTGTACGAGCACATGATTGAACCAACGTTGCCATCCTTAACTGACATCTCAAACGGCAGCAGGTAGAGTTCATGAAGGACGTTTTCTGCGATATTTACGTTGACCGAACCACGGTTTTGCTCCTGATCATTAAGTACGTAATGTTTCGACATTGCAATGATGTCGTTGTCTTGAATCCCCTGGATTTCTTTGGAAGCTAGAGAGCCGGCGAGGTATGGATCCTCACCGAGGTACTCAAAATTACGACCGTTCTCGCCCAAGCGTGCGAGATTCATACCTGGTGCTTCGAGTTCGTGCAGACCTAGCGTACGAGCCTCTCCACCCATCAGGTCACCGAAGGAGTATGCAAGATCGGGATCGAAACTGGCCGCAAGACCAATTGCAACAGGCAGGGCAGTAGCTTTATCCTGCGGACTGCAGTCACCACCGCCCAGACCGACGGGACCATTTGTGATCCGGAACGTGGGGATCCCTAGCTCAGGGATGCCAGGTATATGCCGACTAGGGGTACCACATTGCGGAAGCTCAGGAATTACTCCGCGAGCCCCGGCAAGCTGCTGGATCTTTTGGTCAAGTGTCATTGCGTCAATAAGAAGTTCCGAACGTGCCTCAGGCGCTAGTGACGTATCCATCCAGGGCAACAGTGACGAAGCACCTGAGGGAACAGCATTGGTAGACTGGGTCGGTGAAGCGGCGAATGCCCCGCTGACAAGGGATAGGGCAGCAATACTTGAAACAAGTGAAGACCATACAAATTTTCTTAACCTTTTTGTTGGTTGAGACATTTTTCTTCCCCCTTTTATTTAATTAAATAGAAAGCTTTCTTACACCTCCTCACCTGTATATGTAAGCGTTAACATCATAAGACAATCTAATTATATTAAAAATTCAGATAATTCTAGTTGTTAAATATTTAGGATTATTTGTGATTTTTTTATCATTTTAAAAACTTATTTTGATCTGTAATGATGAACCGTTTCACAAGTAAGGGTGAAACAATAGGTTGAAAACAAAACAGTGTGATGGTTTTTGGGCATTCTTTAAGCAAAAGAATCTCCCCTTTGTGCTTTTTACGATGGACAAACCGAATCGAGAAGTTTTATAGTAAAAATAAGGTCTTATAGTGGTATACAAGCAGGTATAGAAAGACATAAAAGGTGGAATAGAAAATGATTAAAGGGATTAATCACAAAGGAATTCATGTAGTAGACATGGAACGCGCATTGGATTTTTATTGCAACAAGCTGGGTTTTAAGAAAGCGTTTGAATTAGATCAATCAAATGGTGAACCGTGGATTGTCTATGTAAAAGTGGCAGACGGCTGTTTCCTTGAATTATTTTATGGAGGTACTGAGGGTGTTAAAGACAGAGCCGAGCATATCTGTTTTGAGGTAGATGACATACACGAAACGGCGAAACAATTGAAGAACAAGGGAGTAACTTTAGCAGAAGAAATTTCTCAAGGCAAGGCGTTAAACTATCAATTCTGGGTAATCGACCCCGATGGAAATTGGATCGAGTTTATGGAAATGAATCCTGATTCCCCACATATGAATAGTTAATAAAACATGGGGACGGTACTTCTGCTTCCTTTCTTTAAGCAAAAATACCGTCCCTCCGCTTCACAAGAGCGTCAGGCCAATCTCAACGACGATTAGAATCACGATGATCCACTCTACGAATAGACCTCGGATTGAATGGCTGATGGTGGAAAAACCATCCATGATGTTATACAAAATCTCCGTTTTGCTTTTCAAAATTTTGTATCGATCATTCAACTCAAAAAACTCCACCATCCGGTCGTAAAAGTCGCTGGCAGTGCTGCTGGTCCAGGTTATATCAGGCTTATCCAAGATCATGATATAGGCAAGTGTATTATACTCGTGGCGGACAATTTGGGCGGTTGTACTTGCTAGTTCCTTGTTGCCAATCCTTAGCTTGCCTTTCTCCAATCTGTCAATCATGGTTTCAAGCTTGTCGTGGATTTTTCCGAGTTGTTCCTCTGTTTTCTCAAGGGCCACCGATTTTGCAATCACTGTGGAAATCAATTCAGGATAAAACTCCTCATATTCTGGCACGACCACATATTCATCGGTCAATTCAAACTTCTCCGTTTCACTGATATGAAGGCAGTAATCATCGGAATATCTGTCTGCCTGTCCGATTTCAAAGTCTGGTTCGAAGGAATGAATGTAGTTCAATAAGGTCCTAATCTCATCAACGTGGGTGTGATTAATGAAGACAATACTGCCAAACGAGAAAACCAGCACCATTTGCGACTCGTCCACATTTTTATAAAGAATGGATTTTAGAATATCACCTTTCAGGATCAGTGGCTGTTCCCAGGTGAACTTCTTAGGTATACCGCAATGAACGGCAATTTTGTTCAAGTCAATTTCATGGGTAATGGCAAAAGCTTTAAAAGTAATTTCTTTCACTTGTATCACTCTCTCCAGTGAATTTTCCTTTTTCGATTTTATTCTATTCCTTACAAAAACATACTGTAACAGTTATAAATGATTCCAAAAACTCCACAGGGCCGCCGGTTCAAGGATTTAAAATTTAATGTCACCCGCAAACCGTCCCATGGGTTGCCTGATTACAGCTTAAAATTGTCCATTTACACTTTTCTCATTGTCCCTGTCCATACTTCAAATGTAGGAGAACTAACTACTTTACCTTCATACATTTCACCTGGTTTGTAAATAATAGTAAAAGTAAGGTTATCCCAAGTGGAAAAACCTCTTCCCGAAATAGCTTGCTGATAACTCGGCCGCCATGTTCCTGTATTCAAATAGACACGTTCTTTTTGTTTGGTTGTCTCTTTATCATTAATGACATCTATGGTGCATTGATACGGAATGTGGGTATGACCGTAAAGAACATACAAGAAATTATTTGTTAAGTTTTCAAAATCCTCTTTAGCACCAAGTATATAGTTATTTTCAGACCATAGCGCCTGTATCTGGTCCACGTTTTCAAGTAACTTCAACTGCCACTCCGAGTTGGTAATATCAAATATTTTTAAGAGATTTCCTAATATCTGGACCTTATCCCCAGTATCAAGAGGCTGCAAAAAGTGATCGTTCCTTTTAATCCACTGATTAACAAATTTAAGCTCCATAAACTCTTCGCCAACTTGCCGAATGGCTGAATTGATTTCATGTTGAACCATTTTTCCATACTTCTCATAGCATTGAACTTGAAAAGATAGCCAGGGAATAATGGCAGATAAGGGACGAACGTCAAATAAATTTCTAAAGTTGTTGCATATTTGCCTGATATCTTCTTCGGGCAGATTAATACTCTGCAGCTTATTACCCACTACGATAGGGAGTTTGGTGGCGATTTCAGCTGCAATTACGTCGCCAATGGGTGTCTTATTGTAATCAGAATTGACCCTATAATCTCCCTCGAAATTAAAGGGATCCCATTCGTGTCCATGTCTTGCAAATACTCCATGTTGTTCATCTTTATAATAGTTAGAAAAATGGTGTGCTGCTGAAATTCCATTAAGTCCTAATACATTGATTACTCGTTCCCGCAAGGAAGGATAGACATTACATAAACGATCGTGATTTCCTGGTATATAGATGATTTCAGGCTTTCTCGGAAAGCCAAGAAGCTCCCATTCCTTTCCGGAAAGAATAGAAAAAATTTCTTCGTTCTCTCTAATGACGTCGTTTAGAATGTCCAAGGCTATTGTTTCCGTTTTTTTCGAGTAATCCCCCCATGGTCGATCATGTTGGTCAATGTTGGTTAGTTGATTCATTTCCCTCTTCAAAAACCATGACTCTGTTCTAATAAGATCAAAGATATCACCTAATAGGACAATTTTTATGTCTTGTTCTTCAGCAGCTAAATTTTTAACCGCTTCCTTTGCCTGATATGCCAGCTCGGTAAAAGTATCTCTAAAGTTTTCTGCTTCTAACTGGTGCCTGCCGGCGGTTCGATCCATAAGATGTAAATCGCTAATAAAAATAAGCATCTAATAGGCACTCCTTTCAACAAAAGGCCAAATCCCCAATTATCCAAAATAGTCTAAGTAAAGTCATAGTATTTTGTTTACATATAAAGAATTGGAAAAGCGCTATTCTTCAACATTAATACCTCTATTATAATGGTAAAAACTCATTTAAGGTGAAAGGTATGGAATATTTTACAATTGATAAAAATATTGGTGTGTAACCCCACAAAGATGGTTCTTGTGCTTAGAAAATTCATTCAGGGTGTTATAAAATTGCCAATCCTCAGCTTGCCGTGGATTTTCAATATATAGATTTATTTAAATAAAGTTTAATCATGCTATACTTGGAGAACGAATTAGGTTTCTAAAAGGAGTTGGAAATTTTGAAGTATATAAAATCGCAAATGCAACAGCTAATCAAAGATAATAAAGAATTGCATACACGCTTAAAAGAGTTGAAGGCAGAACATGGCCTTGAAAAAAACAATGCCCTTAAGGCGTTGTACCATTCAGAAGTGGCTGACGGGGGAAAATACCAGTTAGCTTACCAAGCACTTGACCAGCCCAAAAAGTAGACTCACTTAAGGGCATTAAGGGTCGTAAAATCCCCGGATATTAAGTAGTAACAGAGAGTATGGAACAATTCCATACTCTCATTTAGTATGTTGAGGGTTCTTCCCTTGTTACTGCCGTTCAAACCTCCTTTACCCGTGTTTCAGTTAGACATTTAAGCCCATTTCTATTTTCCTGAAAAAAGAAAATTCTAAATTTTAATTATAACTCGATTGACAATGAAATGAGTCTATGAGAATATCATACTTAAGAATGCGCTTACATTTTTGATAATTAAAATAATTGAATATTTACGGTTGATTGTATTGGGAGAGAGTGATGAATATCGCCGCCGAAGGAGCAAATTCCATAAAATCCTTGGAATAAATCTCTCAGGTAAAATAGACCATTACATGACGTAGCTCTGGAGAGTGCATATTTCTTTATATGCCACCAAAGGGGATCCACTGCTTTTAGTGGGAAAAACTTTCAGGTAAAAGGACAGAGAGGGTAGAAACATTGCCCTCTTCTGTCCTTTTTTGTTGTAAAAAACAACCAATTCCTGAAATTTTACGAGGCAGCTCAGCATTGAGCATAATCAAAGTTGTTATCAACAACTTTGATTATCTGAATAGTAAAGAAATACATTCTAAGCTAGTAGGGAGAGGGGAGTCATATGCAAGAACAAACATTGTCGAGGGGTCTAAAGAATAGGCACGTGCAATTAATCGCTATTGGAGGAGCAATCGGAACTGGATTATTTCTTGGAGCAGGTAAATCGATTCATTTAGCAGGTCCGTCAATTTTAATTGCTTACTTGATTACAGGAATCATTTGCTTTTTAATCATGCGCGCACTTGGAGAACTGCTTTTAAGCAATTTGAAATACCATTCTTTTGTTGACTTTGTAAGAGACTATTTAGGTAATACGGCAGCATTTATTACGGGCTGGACTTACTGGTTTTGCTGGATATCAATTGCAATGGCCGATTTAACGGCAGTTGGTCTCTATACTCAGTTTTGGTTTCCAAGTGTACCACAGTGGATGCCAGGATTAATTGCATTAGTCATTTTGCTATTTATGAACCTGGCAACCGTAAAGCTTTTTGGCGAAATGGAATTCTGGTTCGCATTAATTAAAGTCATTGCAATTCTAGCATTAATAGTTATTGGGATTTTTATGATTATTAAAGGCTTTTCCACAAATTCAGGCGCATCCAGTTTCACGAATCTATGGAGCCACGGCGGCATGTTCCCAAATGGCATAAATGGATTTATCCTCTCGTTCCAGATGGTCGTGTTTGCGTTTGTTGGCATTGAACTTGTAGGACTTACTGCAGGTGAAACAGAAGACCCGGAAAAAGTTATCCCAAAAGCAATCAATAATATTCCTATTCGGGTATTAATTTTCTACATTGGCGCCCTAATTGTCATCATGAGTATTTATCCGTGGAACGCCATCAATCCAGCGAAAAGCCCATTCGTTCAAGTATTTGTGGCAGTTGGTATCGCAGCCGCAGCCGGTATTGTTAATTTTGTCGTTCTAACATCCGCAGCTTCGGCATGTAACAGCGCCATTTTCAGTACAAGCCGGATGGTATATTCACTTGCCAAAGATAAAAATGCACCTGTGCCATTTGCAAAACTTACTTCTCGTCAAGTACCTTCCAATGCCTTGTTCTTTTCCACTGTTGTCATTCTCATTGCCGTTATTTTGAACTATGTTATGCCAGAAGGAGTATTTACACTAATTACAAGTATTTCTACAGTATGCTTCATCTTTATTTGGGGAATTACTGTCATCAGTCATTTAAAATACCGCAAATCAAGACCTGATCTGGCAAAAGTCAACAAATTTAAATTGCCGCTATATCCATTTTCCAATTACCTGATCCTTGCCTTCCTGGCATTTGTTCTTGTCGTGCTTGCTCTTGCGGAAGATACTCGTATTGCCTTGTTTGTAACTCCTGTCTGGTTTATTTTGCTAATAGCCATTTATAAAATACGAAATATGGATGCAAGTCAGGAAGAACAGCTAAATCCGGAAAAGGTCGTAGAAAATTAAAGCAGCAACTTAAAATAGGTGTGTTCTTTAGTGACTTTGGTACCGTTTTCAATAAATGCCTTGACTTGAATAACTTTTACAATTATTCTGAAAAAAACAAAAAATAAAGCGAATGATGGTTGTGGGAGAGTGCATTTTACACGCCACCGAAGGAGCAAGTTCCAAAAAAACCCTTGGAATCAATCTCTCAGGTAGATGGAACCACAACTGGACGCAACTCTGGAGAGCGCGTATACCATTATGCCACCAAAGGGGAAGGTTCGAAACGGAACTAAACTCTCAGGTAAAAGGACAGAGAAGGGAAAAAAAGCTTTTAGCTACCCTTCTACTGTCCTTTTTTGCGTGCAAAAAAGCAGGCTTTCGTTCCAGTTTTCTTGGAATAGAAGAGCTGTAGTGATAGTGAGGTTAATCTTCGAGGTTTGACAGATCATGGGGTAGTTAGAACGATATTTCAAGGAGGAGTAAGTATGGGATTACAACAAAATGATTCAACTATTTTTGAAGCAATTAGGAAAGAGCAAGACCGCCAGCTCCAAACATTGGAGTTGATTGCATCTGAAAACTTCGTTAGCCAGGATGTATTAGAAGCAATGGGAAGCGTGCTGACAAATAAATATGCAGAAGGTTATCCGGGGAAGCGTTACTATGGTGGATGTGAATTTGTCGATGTGGCAGAACAAACAGCGATTGAACGCCTCACACAGTTGTTTGGCACTAAATATGCAAACGTTCAGCCTCACTCAGGTGCACAAGCAAATTTTGCTGTATTTTTCGCACTGCTTCAGCCTGGTGATAAAGTGATGGGGATGAACCTTTCACAGGGTGGGCACTTAACTCACGGAAGTCCTGTAAGTGTTTCAGGGAAATGGTTTGATATTGTGTCCTATGGTGTAAGAGAGGATACTCAATTGATTGACTATGATGAACTGGAAGCCATTGCGAAAAAGGAAAAACCAAAATTGATTATTGCAGGGGCAAGTGCTTACCCTAGAACGATTGATTTTGCCCGCTTTAGACAAATTGCTGATCAAGTTGGCGCAAAATTCCTGGTAGATATGGCGCATATTGCCGGGCTTGTTGCAGCCGGTCTTCATCCATCGCCAGTTCCATATGCCGATGTTGTCACGAGCACTACGCATAAAACGTTAAGAGGCCCGCGCGGCGGCATTATTTTAACAAATGATGAACAAATCATAAAAGCTATTAATAAATCGGTGTTCCCAGGGATACAAGGCGGTCCGCTCATGCACATCATTGCAGCCAAGGCGGTTGCCTTCAACGAAGCATTGCAGCCAAGCTTTAAGGACTATGCGAAACAAGTCATAGACAATGCAGCCACACTTGGCGAGACCTTGAAAAATGAAGGTGCAGCCCTTGTATCTGGTGGAACGGATAACCACATTGTCCTTTTAGATTTACGTCCGTGGAACCTTACTGGAAAAGAAGCAGAAAAGTTACTAGAAGAAGCGGGCATTACCGTCAATAAAAATACGATTCCGTATGACCCGGAAAAGCCGTTTGTGACGAGCGGTATCCGGATGGGAACAGCAGCTTTAACGACTCGCGGCATGAAGCAGGATGAAATGGTGAAAATCGGAAAAGCCATTGCAGCTGTTCTGAAGAGTAAAGGGGACAAAGCTGTGCTTGAGAAAGCAAAGGAAACAACTAAAACGATTTGTGCCGCCTATCCACTATTTGAACAGGCAATCACAGTCTAAGAAAGGGGCATGCGGATGGAATTTCAAAGTTGTTTTGACATTATCGGACCGATTATGGTAGGACCGTCGAGTTCTCATACAGCGGGTGCATTTAATCGTGGTGTAAAGTTAATCGGGGCAACTGCCCACTACGTAACGAATGATCTTGATGAAGGACCGATTATTGAACAAGATGTCCAACGGATAAATCATCGTTATGCAGTGGAAGATTTAAAGACTGCCGGACGTCATGTGGAAAAGAGGGTGCTTGCCGAAGCCGTTTCCTGGCATGTTGAAGATAAAGTACTGGTCCATGGTAATAAAACGATTGTTTTTGCATGAGTTGATATCATCTTGGGAAAGATAGGCTTTTTTTCTTATAGAACGAAAGATACTAAAGCAGTTGTGATTTTTTCTAGAAATCACGGCTGCTTTTTTTGGTTCCCGCTACCAAGACCACAAAGAAATAAATAGGGAAAAACAAAATAGATTGACTATTTTAAAATTTTATACTATTCTAAGAATTAGTTAAATGTAGACCGTCGACGAAAAACAAAGTGGGTGATTCAAATCGTTCAGGTTGTTAAAAAAGGAGCTACTTTAAAAACACAGGTATATAACTTTTTGAGGGAACAAATTTTCATGGGAGCGGTAAAACCTGGTGAAAGATTAATAGAGGAAAAAATTTCAGAAGAGTTGGGGGTTAGTCGCAGTCCGATTCGTGAAGCTATTAGAATGCTTGAAAAGGACGGATTATTACTTGTTAATATTTCTGGAGGAGTCACAGTTATTCAGCCTACTATCGAGGATTTTCAACATTTATATGAATGTCGAATTGAAATGGAGCCACTCGCCTCCTATTATGCTGCAAAACGCCGTTCTCAGGAACAGCTTGAAACCATACAAGCTTACCTATTAGATATGGGAAAGATTACGGAAACGAATAATTTGACGAAAGTACACGATGCAAACGAGAAGTTCCATGAAGCAATCGTAGCTGCGAGTGCTAATCCATTTCTAGTTTCCATGATTGCACAACTTCATGGGGTGAATAGCTTTTATAGAAAATCGTTTTTGGAAGAAACGCCGCCTCACATAGAAAAAGCAATGTATGAACACCAACATATATTTAAAGCAATTGTAGATCGAGACGGGGATGGAGCTAAGCGGTTAATGAGAGCACATATTGAAAGCGATTACAATTTATTTATGAAATTTAGTAATCAATTGTAGGAGGTTCTGAAATGTCAAAAAAAAAACCACTTGAAGGAGTCAAGATTCTTGAATTAGGTAATTTAGTTGCTGCTCCATTTGCTGGCAAGTTATTTGCCGAGTTTGGGGCTGAAGTGATAAAGGTGGAAGAGCCAACGAAAGGTGACCCTCTTAGAAATTGGCGGGTCATGCATAATGATACATCGGTATGGTGGTACGTCCAATCACGGAATAAAAAATCCATTACAGTAAATATGCGAGATGAACAAGGCCAGAAGATTATAAAACAATTGGTTGAAAAAGTTGATGTAGTTCTTGAAAATTTTAAACCTGGAACTTTAGAGAGATGGGGGTTAGGCATAGAAGAATTACGTGAAATAAATCCGTCCATCATCATGACGAGAGTTTCTGGATATGGACAGACGGGTCCTTATCGTGAGAAACCTGGATTTGGAAGTGTTGCTGAGGCATTTGGCGGCCTTCGATATATAACAGGTTATCCTGATTTAGCGCCTGTAAGAGTAGGTATTGCGATTGGTGATTTAACTGCAGGGTTATATGCAGTAATTGGAACACTACTGGCACTACGTGCAAGAGATCAAAACCCTGATAAAAAGGGACAACTTGTTGACGTAGCACTCTATGAATCTGTATTTAGTTTACTAGAAGGGATTCTACCTGAATACGACTTGACAGGAGTAGTCAGAGAGCGAACAGGTAGTACGTTACCAGGGATAGCTCCTTCGAATACATACGAGTGTAGGGATGGGAAACACCTGGTGATTGGCGGGAATGGAGATAAAATTTTCCAACGATTAATGACAGCAATAGGCAGAGAAGATTTAGCGAATGACCCTACATATTCTACAAACCAAGGTAGGGCGGACAATGTGAAGTTCATTGATCACATAATTGAACAATGGACGAAACAATATCCACTAAAAGAAGCCCAGCGAATATTAGATGAAGTATCTGTTCCAGTCGGACCTATCTATGGAATTAAAGAAATAGTTGATGATGAGCAATACAAAGCAAGAGACATGCTGCAGGAAATAGAATTACCGGATGGAAAGAAGGTTTTGGTTCCTGGAATTGTACCGAAATTATCTGAAACACCAGGAGAAATAAAATGGAGTGGCCCAAAACTTGGTGAACACAATGAAGAAATTTATACAGAATATATGAATTTCACTATTGAAGACTTCAAAAAACTGAAAGAACGGGGAGTCATTTAAATGGCAGATGTGAAAATTATTGACGTTAGTCCAAGAGATGGTTTACAAAATGACCCAAGGTTCATTCCAACAAATGAAAAGGAAAAGCTAGTGATGATGCTGCTCAAAGCAGGTGTGCAAACAGTTGAAGTTACTTCATTTGTTCACCCTAAAAAAGTTCCACAAATGGCTGATGCCTCAAATGTCTTAGAAGCAGTTACATCTTTTGAGAATCTTGAGGCAATTGCATTAGTTCCTAATTTAAAAGGATATGAAAGAGCTAAAGAACATTTACTAACTGAAGTGAATTGGGTGAGTTCAGCTACTGAGACATTCAACCAAAAAAACATTGGGCTGACTATAGATGAAAACTTTAAGCAGTTTGAATCACTTGTCACACAGGCAAAAAGAGATGGCATTAAAACCTGCTTTTCAATCGCAGTAAGTTTTGGCTGTCCATATGAAGGTGAAGTAACAGAAGAGCAGGTATTAAATCTCGTAAAACGGGTGAAAGCCGCTGGAGCAGATCGCATTGGAATTGCTGATACCATAGGGATTGCTACACCAGATCAAGTTGAAAGTTTAATGAAAAGTGTTTTAAAAATTGCTGGTGAAACGCCAGTTGCCATACATTTGCATGATACCAGGGGATTGGGATCAGCAAATGCTTATGCAGCTTATCAGGCGGGAGTTCGGATTTTTGAAACAGCTGTATCTGGTATAGGTGGTTGTCCGTTTGCACCAGGAGCAGCAGGCAATTTAGCAACAGAAGATTTAGTATATTTATTCCATAGAATGAACATTGAAACAGGATTGGATTTTGAAAAATTGCTCGATGCTGCAGACTATGCCGCAAGTCTCTCATCTAAAAATCCATTAGGACGCATCAGACACGTAGAAAGAAAACAATTAGGGGGAAATTAAAAATGAAAAAATGGATGAAATCTATGACTCTTGTAATGGGGACGACACTTCTATTGGCAGCGTGTAACACATCAAAATCTGAGCCGAGTGATGCTAGTGTAAATGAAGATGGATATGAAAAAACAACGATTCGTTTAGCCTACAATTTACCGCAAGATCACCACATTTCAAAAGGGATTGAGCAATTTGCAAAGGATGTTACCGAAAAGTCCGATGGTGCCGTAAAAGTTCAAGTGTATCCTGCTGGCCAACTACTAAGCGATAAAGACATGAACCAATCCATTTTGACTGGTGGAGTGGAGATGGGCGTGAATTCCGCAACATTATGGGAAAGTACAGTACCAGCAATGGGAATTTTTGATGTCCCTTATGTATTCACCAATTATGAAAAAGCGGGAAAAGCAATAAACGGTGAATTTGGTGATAAATTACGTGCAGCAATGGAAGAGAAAGGGGCAAAAGCATTAATATTTGCAGACTACGGTTATGCCCAATTTGCTAATAACAAGCGGCCATTAAAATCCCCTGCTGATTTTAAAGGGTTAAAGATTCGTAGTATTGGAGATATTCCTTCAGAAATGATTAAAGCGTACGGTGCTTCACCAGTATTTATGGGTGGTGGAGAGGTATATATGGCACTTCAACGTAACACTGTAGATGGAGCTACTTCTGGAACAACAGCGATGTTACAACGAAAATACAATGAGGTAGCGAAATATTTGACAATTAATAACTATTCTTACTTGGAATTCATTTTAGCTGTTAACCTAGATTACTGGAACAGTTTACCAAAGAAAACACAAACACTATTAAATGAAGAAGCAAAAGAAACAGAGGAATGGATTCGCAATCAGGCGAAAGCAGAAGATGAGTCAACAGCTAAACAGCTAGAAGAAAAAGGTATGGAAGTGTATGTAGTTCCCGCGAAAGACTTACCAGAGTGGAAAGAGGCTGCAAAACCCGCATGGGATGCTTTCCTTAAAAACGGTGGTGATTTAGGAAAAGAACTGTTAGAAATAGTTGATGAGGAGTAAGGGGGATTCAAAAATGAAGGCACTTTACAGAATATCTGATCAACTCATTAATATCGGAGCCTATTTATCCGGATTCTTCATCATTCTTACAACGTTTATGATTTTCTATGAAGTTGTATCGCGCGGGATGTTTAATCACCCAACCATTTGGGCAACAGAATTATCGATTTATGCGATAATGGGAAGCTGTTTTTTTGGAAGTGCCTATGCGGTGCGGACATACTCACACATTACGGTAGATTTACTAATAAATAATGTTAATGATCGTATAAAAACGATGCTTGCTTACTTGTCGAATGCGTTAGGTTTAGTGTTTAGCATCATTTTTACCTTTTATGGATTTCATCACGTGATGAAAACGATGGAACTGGGTGTCACTTCTACATCATTATTGCGAATCCCTATGTACCTGCCGGAATTAATACTTCCGGTAGGTGGGGTGTTGATGTGCTTGGCCTTTATATTGCAAATTGTAGACGGTGGAATCCATAAAGGAGGAGAGCACATATGAATTTCTTTTTCCTTGGTGGAATGGGCACCCTATTATTACTTGGATTACCAGTAGCCTTTGCACTTGCTTTATTAGCTGTAGCAGGTATGTACTTCTTTAATGGCGGCACATTTGCTTTTATGCAAATTCCTATTATCTCTTATAAGTCGCTTGATGATTTCTCCTTAACATCACTACCAATGTATGTGCTAATGAGTCAAATCTTACTAGTAAGTGGAGTAGGTCGTGATCTGTATGAAATGGCGAGCCGCTGGTTTAGACATCTACCCGGCGGACTAGCCATTGCGACACTTTTTTGTTGTGCTATCTTTGCTGCAATATCAGGTTCAAGTGTTGCAACAGCAGTAACCGTTGGTTCTGTGGCGTTACCAGAGATGGTGAAGCGGGGTTACAATAAAAAGCACGTCTTAGGACTGCTTGCAGCCGGCGGAACTTTAGGAATATTAATCCCACCAAGTGTTCCGATGATTATTTATGGATCTGTTACAGGTGAATCTATTGGAAAATTATTTATCGCAGGGATTGTACCAGGACTTATTTTGACACTTGCCTTTATGATATTTGCTTCTTATCAAACGCGTCATATTAAAGAAGTACCGGCAACATGGAAGGAACGAATGGAAGCTACCAAAACCGCTATTTGGGGACTCATGTTACCCGTTATCGTTATTGGCGGGATCTATACTGGTATTTTCACACCAACAGAAGCGGCTGCAGTAGGGGTGGTTGTGGGTTTTGCCATTTCGGCATTTGTCTATCGGAATTTGAATTTAGAAAACATCAAGAAAATTATTTTCTCTACGGTCAAAACAAATGCGATGATTTTATTCATAATTGTGGGTGCAATGTTACTTGGATACATTATGACGATATTACAAATTCCACAAACGGTTACGAATTACGCAACACAACAAGACATTTCCCCTTGGGTTATCATTATTTTCATTAATATCGCTCTATTGATTTTAGGAATGTTCTTAGAAACTATTTCGATTTTGGTTATTACCCTGCCAATTTTGTACCCTATCATTATGGCTTTAGGATTCGATCCGTATTGGTTTGCTATTATCATGGTTATCAATATGGAATTAGCTTTAATATCTCCACCTGTTGGATTAAACTTGTTTGTTCTAAAAGGAATTGATCGATCAAATACCATTAGCGAGATTGTTAAAGGGGTAATCCCTTACGCCATCATTATGGTACTTTTCATGGTTCTACTTTCCTTCTTCCCAGAGATTACAACATTCTTAATAGATAATGTGGAATAACAGCTAGTGATTATTACTCATTTGCAATAATAAATTGCAAATGAGTTTTTATTTTATTCTAAAGTGAACTTGTTTGTTTAAAAAAGAATATTAAAGGTGCGTTATACTTCAATTTATTGTTACCTCATATGTAGGGATAGTTGAATGGTGGATCATGAATGGAATGCCTTATCCAACTGATGTCATGGCAAAACAGGTGGGGATTTTGTTAGAGAGAAATCTGTAGTTCTCGCTAATCTGCATCAATTTAGGTAGGATCTGATTAAAATACTGTTTGTGAGTTGGCTTTTTTTGCTTAAGAGAGTATCAAAGGAAATAATACATATTACAGGCAATTTATGGGGAGTCTATCTTATATTATATCTTTTTGGGGGGGCACTCTGATGGAGGAAAAGGCAAAACAGATTAGGCTAACTGCAGGAGAGATTGCTCAACTTTGGGCTCAATACTTAAATGATAGTTCAAGTATATGTGTGCTTACATATTTTTTAGAGAAGGCTGAGGATGATGAGATTAAGCCTATTATTGAATTTGCTTTACAGTTATCTAAGTCACATGTGCAAAAAATTGTAGCAATATTGACGGAAGAAAAAAATGTAATTCCACATGGTTTTAGTATTAAAGAGGATGTTGATTTAACAGCACCAAGACTTTTTTCTGACAGTTTTGTTTTAAATTTTATAAACCAAATGTCTAAAATTGGTCTTACATTATATGCAGCGAGTGTATCAGCATCTGTAAGACATGACATTACAGCCTATTACAATGACTGCCTTACAGAAACAATGCAATTATATGCAAAATCAAAGGATTTATTATTATCAAAAGGATTGTTTATTAGGTCTCCTAACCTGCCCAATTTAGAGCAGGTTGAGTATGTAAAAAAGCAATGGTTTATTTTAGATGTGTTCGGCGAAAAAAGACCATTAGTAGCATCAGAAGTAGATAACATATTTGCTAATCTTCAAAGAAATGCTTTAGGAGTAGCTACCCTTACTGGATTTAGTCAGGTTGCTCAGAACAAGGAGGTAAAAAAATTTTTTATAAAAGGTCTAGAAATTGGGAATAAGCATGTTACATTATTTAGAGAGAAATTAGAGGAAAGTAAGCTCCCAGCACCAATGAGTTGGGATTCAGAAATAACAACTAGTACAACTAAAACATTTTCTGATAAACTCATGATGTTCTTTACAACTACTTTGATTGGTTTGAGTATTGGTTTTTATGGTACAGGTATTGCACTAAGTCCAAGAGGGGATCTTGTTGCAATGTATAACAGGCTATCCTTAGAAGTTCAATTATATTCTGAGGATGGAGCTAATATCATGATTAAAAATGAATGGTTAGAACAACCTCCAATGGCACCAGATAGGGATGAATTAATAAAGAAAAAGAATCAATCATAAAATACCTTAAAGTCCTTCTGCAAATAGCTGTAAGGGCTTATTTTATTTAGGAAAAATGCTTAAAGTAGAAGATCGAGATCAAATTGGTAAAGTCAGTAGGAAGATTCGACAAATCCTTATGGAAGTAGAAATTCCTTCCGCTGTTGTGAAAGGAGTTGCTCACTATCTCTCCCAGTTTGGAACAGGAAAATTTGGCTCGCGGTGTGTATGCTTGGCCCGATTGTTGGGCTGGTCACGGGGATGCTGGGTGTGCGATTTGCATAGTTAATGTGTTATAGATACATCCTTTAATATTAATAGTGACGTTAAGGAATAATACACCTTCCTGTGACATTTTATCGCCATTTTTATTTATTCTGGAGGCAAATGTAAAGTATTACACTTAAATTATCGGGGTGCGATAGTTTAAGATCACCAGCTGCTTCGGCGGCTTTTTTTCTTATTCCACTAACGGGCAGATTAGTGGAATAAGAAGTACGACTCGGATTGAATTATTTTTTATGGAATGTCATTATTAAGTTAAAGTCACCTTACGTATATTCATTATATTAATTAATGAAGGCTTTAATTAAGTGACTAAAGGAGTTGGTTTTTAATGGAAAAAGTTACACCATTCTTAATGTTTCAAGATGGTAAAGCAGAAGAAGCGATGAATCATTACCTATCAATCATTGATGATTCAGAAATTACAAGTATTGTTCGCTATGGAGCGAATGAAACTGGAGATGAAGGAACTGTAATGAAGGCTACTTTTACCTTAAAAGGGCAAGAATTTATGTGCATTGATAGTAATGTGAAGCATCAGTTTTCCTTTACTCCTTCATTCTCAATTTTTGTTACTTGTGATACTGAAGAAGAAATTAACAACCTTTATCAGAACCTTATCGAGGGTGGACAAGCACTTATGCCAATTGGCGATTATGGTTTTAGTCAGAGGTTTGGTTGGCTAAATGACCGGTTTGGAGTATCGTGGCAACTAAATCTTCCTTCGTGAAAGCCATAATCCAACAAAAAAAATCTTCCGTCTTGGAGGATTTTTTTATTTTAAATTGGGAAACCCTTGCTGGCGCAAAGCCTCATATACCAATATAGCCGCTGTATTCGAAAGGTTCAGTGAACGAATATGATTATTCATTGGTATTCTCAAAAAGTGATCTTTATTTTTTTTTAGTAAATCTTTTGGTAAACCTGTTGTTTCTTTTCCAAACATAAAATAATGTTCTTTTGATACATCACTGAAATCAAAGGATGAATGTGGTTTTTCACCAAACGTCTCAATATAGTAAAACTCACCTTGATTTTTTGAAAAAAACTCATCTAATGAGTCATAATACGTTATGTTTACAAGATGCCAGAAATCTAATCCAGATTTTTTTATCATCTTTTCATCTGTTGAAAAGCCAAGTGGTCGGATTAAATGCAATGCTGTATCCGTCGCGGCACAAGTACGTGCAATATTTCCAGTATTAGCCGGAATTTCTGGTTGATATAGTACAACATGTATTGCCAAGAATGGTCACCTCTATCTTTATTATCCCCTCCCAATTATAGCATACAGATTGTGAAGAAATGTACTTACGCTAACGGACTCGATAGTTAAGATCACCAGCTGATTCCGCGGCTTTTTTCTTCTTTCACGAACGGGGCAGGATAGCTCGGGAAGGAAAACTTTCCCGGAAAGTAGAATAATTAATAATCAATTGAAATTTATAACTTGGAAAAGAACACCGTTTTTAGCGGTTGGAATTATGACAGGTCCTTTAATAAATCACTTAGGGTTAATTAGTGGGGCATTGAATTACACTTAAAGTAATGGGTGAAAAAGTTAAAAAGAATATAAAATAAATTTAGGAGAAGAGTATGCACGCATTATTAATAGGAGCAACGGGAGCCACAGGTAAAGACTTGCTAGATTTATTGTTAAAAGACGATTCTTTCCATCAGGTAGATATTTTTGTTAGGCGTGATCTGGATATACAACATGAAAAATTAAAGATACATGTTATTGACTTTGATAAACCAGAACAATGGAAGCATTTAGTGAAGGGCGATGTTTTGTTTTCATGTTTGGGAACGACCATTAAAGCGGCCGGAGGTAAAGAAGCCCAATGGAAAGTTGACTACGATTATCAATACCAATTTGCTAAATTTGCCAGAGAAAACAATGTGAAAAATTATGTATTGGTATCTTCCGGTTTTTCTTCGCCGCATTCTCTTTTCTTTTATACAAAGATGAAAGGGCAGTTAGAAGAAGCTGTAAAGGCTTTGGGGTTTCCAAAGTTGTCCATTTTTAGTCCGCCTGTATTGATACGAAAAAATAGTGATCGAACAATGGAAGTTGCCGGATTGAAAGCCATCCAGTTTTTTAATAAAATAGGAATTTTTCGCTCTCAAGAACCTCTGCCGACAGAAATATTGGCTCAAGCCATGATAAATTCCGCTAAAACAAAAGAAAACGGCATTTTTACGCTAAAAGGCAAAGGGATTTGGAAATGTGCCGAAGCAAATAGGAATAAATATTAATGAATCATAATATATGAAGGATAACCCATCATCAAACGAGGGATTTTCCTTTGAAAAATTCAATTGCCATAGGCAGCTGTTCTGGGGAAGCATTTTGTAAAAAGTGAAGATAAAAAGAAAAAAGTTGTAAACTAATATACTTAAAGTAACGGGTCGAAGAGAATAAGAGATATTCGAGCCGATTGACCCGTGATAAACTACCTAAATTTCTTTACGACTTCTTATTAAGTTTTTAATAGAGAGTTTACCCTGTTCAACTAACCTTATAAAGTAGTATATTTTATAAGATTTTGGGAGTTGAGCAAATGAATAAGAAAAAGATTTTATTAGTAGCGATTACGGCACTTATGATTTCTACGGGGGCGGGTCTAGTACCTGCAAAAAATGCTTCGGCTGCTGAAAACCTGACCAGGTCAGACAGCTCTAAGGTCTACGGGCCCAAAGGTTTCGATCTTCAGGCACATAGAGGGGGAATCGGGCTTACCTCTGAATCTACTATCGCTTCATTTTCTCACGCTCTAGAACTTGGTGTCAGCACCCTTGAGCTGGACGTACAGATTACTGAGGACCACCAGGCTGTTGTCACGCATGATAGGAAGATTTCGAGTGCAAAGTGCCAAGACACCGCACCTGCTTTCGCAGGCGACACTGAGTATCCCTATGTCGGCAAGTATATTAAAAATCTTACCCTTGCTCAGATCCGGACTCTGGACTGTGGTTCTCTAAAGTTATCAGACTTGCCAGAGCAAAGGCTGAGCCCTGGTGCACATATACCACTTTTGACTGAGGTGTTTGATCTTGTTAAAAAGTATCACGCCAATAAGGTATGGATGAACATTGAAACCAAGGTAGAGGCTGGAGCACCAGAGGAAACGGCTCCCCGTGAAGAGTTTGTACAGATTGTTGCACGTCAGGTTCGTGAGGCTGGAATGCTGCATCGAGTATCCATCCAAAGCTTTGACTGGGGTTCGCTTATGCGCATGCGTGAGGTTGAACCGCGCTTGCCCATTGTGGCACTGACTAACGGTCCGCAGTTCCTCCAGCCTGGTCAGACAGGTGCTTCCCCTTGGTTAGGTGGAATCGATATAGACGATTTTGGGGGTGACATGGTAGCGGCAGCCCATTCTTTCGGAGCGGACGCCATCTCCCCTGTCCATGGTTTCCCTCAAAACGGGAAAATCACTGATGATAACTACCAGCCATATGTAACGAAGGCTATGGTACAGGAAGCCCATAAGTTCGGTATGAAGGTTATTCCATGGACGGTAGATGACGAGCCAACCATGAACAAGCTTATCGACGATGGTGTTGATGGAATGATTACCGACTACCCAGATCGTTTACGTTATGTTATGGAACAGCATGATTTTGAATTGCCCAAGAGCTACTCGGTTCCAAAAAAGTAAGATATACACTTGTCATTTTTACGACGGAAATTTTTCCGTCGTTTTTTATTTCCCCCAGTGTATACCTTTAGTACACAAAAAAACTCGCCGAGATCGGCGAATTTTTTTGCAGACAGGAATTAATATAGCCTTATTCAACAAAAGCATCTGATTGTTCAATTACGGTTGTTCTACATATTTTTGCTTTCCTGAAGAAGTTTGGATTCTCCTGTACGTTCCCATTCTTCTACTGTTTCATATGCTTTTTCAGGAGAATATCCCTTCCCTGCAAGAACGCCCATTAAAATAAACTCTTGAAGAATGTGTGTCATTTATTAATCCTCTTTTAACGTCTTCCAAGCCTTCTTTTATCAAAAACTCCGTATGTCTTATCCGTTCATCTGGAGTCTTCCCGAAAATTACTGTTTTCCCATTTCTATTACCCAAACCTTTCCATAGCCATTGCATCTTGCTTAGTCTTATGAACAGTACCAAATGGATGGTTTGGTGGGGCATAAATTGAGTATAGTTTCAACGGAACTTTTCCTGTATTTGTGATATTGTGCCACATTCCAGCCGGTACCATAATAGCAGAGTCATCGAAGATTCTCGATTGGAAACTTAAATTATCTTTACTTTTGCCCATCTGTACAATCCCCTGACCTTGTTCAACACGTAAGAACTGATCCACTTTAGGGTGCACTTCCAATCCAATATCTTCTCCAACATTGAGACTCATTAATGTGACTTGCAAATGATTTCCTGTCCATAGTGCAGTACGATACGTGTTGTTTTGTTTGGAGGCCTCATTGATATTTATAACAAAGGGGTTTGCTCCATAATCTTTTAATACGCTTCTGCCATCACCATAAAAGGAACGATAAGAACTAAATGCGAAATCATTAGGAAGAGTCTGATAACCATTAGGATTTCCGTAAGTATGCGTTGGTACATTTGCATAATAAGGATATTGATACGTATAGGGCACATAGTACATTTTCCTCAATCCCTTCATATTTATTATTTCTAAATTATCTTATGTACGGTAGAAGAAGAATGTACTTATTGATGTTAAATGATCTATGGAGCCAAAGGGGCATTAAATGCCCCAACATTAACCTTACCTCAGATGCTAACTTATGCTGTACAAGACGAATTTCTTGCTTGTTTAATCTTTAGGAAAACACGCTCATAAACCCGTAATTAACATATGTTATTGTTAACTACTATTTTAGGAGTGAATGATATGTACTACTATAATAATTTTCCGTATATGAATCAGTACCCTAATTATTCTAACTATCGTACGAATTTTACTCATTTATCAAATAGAAATTTACTTAACAATTATCCAACTAGGTTTAAAACTACTAATATTGCAACGAATAGTTTAAATAGGCACAGAACTAGCTTTTCAAAAGAGGAAGCAGCCGCAATAGCTTTACTTTTAGGTATTGACTTTACTAAAAGTAAGTTTGATTTAGAGGAGTTTTGGAGGGGAGTTAATACTGAACTTGAACACGGGCAACAATCCAGCCAGACTAATGTTACTGGGGATGACCCTCTAATTACGGGGAAGATTGCATTGGCTCATCTTAACGAGTTTCCTGATTATTATAAAAGATTAAAAGTTCTTGAGGAGGAAGCAAAAGCATATTGGAAAAAATAATTACCCCATTAAAAATTTGTATTGTTTTGTATACCTAAATATAAATTTTTGATTTGCCTAATTCATTCATCCATTTAATGGTGTTGATTGTGAAGAATTACACTTAAAGTAATGGGTACTTGAGTTTAATAAAGAGCCGTAGCTTCGGCTCTTTTTCTTTTTCCAATAAAAGAGCAGGATAGTTTAAGAAGAAATGGAAAAATTTTTAAATTTATACATAGAAATTCTATGTATATATGATACTATTACAAATAGTGTAGCTTTAATCTGTAAGGGAGGAGTGAGTTAAATGAAAAAGAAGACAAAAATTATCCTGACAACATTAATAGTTATAATAATTCTGTTTATAGCATTAATTATGGGGGTTATCAAGGTATTAGATACAGTATTTGGAGCTGCGTGTGGGAACCAGATTCAAAAAGAATTACCTTCCCCAAGTGGAGATAAAGTGGCTTATGTTTTCCTAAGAGATTGTGGTGCAACAACCAATTTTTCACCTCAATTATCTATTTTAAATAAAGGTGATGAGCTTGAAAATGAGGGGGGAAATGCATTTAGAGCAGATAAAAGTTTTTCGATTGAATGGCTTAATGAAAAGAATCTAAAGGTGATTTACGATAAAACTTCTAAAACCTACGAAATGGATAAAAGTGTTAATGGGGTTAATGTTGAATATTATGGCGAATAAATGAAACTTCGTACTCATCAACTAATGTATAATTTAGCTATGAAAAAGTAAAAGGAGAATGCCGTATGAATCGTCGCCTTTTTTTTATTACTTTAATTTTTGGATGGCTTGCGGTTTCAATTTCCCCTTTTTTTGATTCTGTGATTGTGTCAGATTCTATTGATTTATCTCATCTTAGATTTGGTTTTCCACTACCTATAATTGAACAGCACACATCGTTAACGCCCCTGGAGGAAGACTTTCCTCTCACAGTAAGGTTACTAAGTCCTCAAGAAAACGCAACTGATTTACTGGCTTTTAATTATGTTTTTTCTATATTAATTGTAACCATAACCACTTATGTCTCTATTCTACTTTTAAAATTTTTAGTTAGAAAGCTAATAAAAATCTAACCCAAAGTTCAAGGGGGTAGTTGAAAAAAGGTAAAGCGTGTAGTGAGTTTGAAAAATCTATGGGAAATGACCCTAAAAGAATAGCTAGAACTCTAAAGTATAAAGGCGATATTGAAATCTTAAAAAGACTAGAATTAGACAGCGAATATTCCCCAATAAAAAATAAAGTGAAAGAAAAATTGCTACAACAACCCGAAGATTCATTACAAGATAAATTAGTTACTGTTGGTTGTATATCAATCTTAACTTTAATAATTATGTTTGAAGTAATTGGAGTTTACGCATTCTTTAACTGGATATTTTGAATAAGCTTTATGAGGTGGATTGAATAAGGGTGCAAGTGTTAAAGAAATGATCGCTGCGGCGGTCTTTTTCTTGTTGTGCTAACGGGCAAGTTAATTAAATAAGATCACCAACAAGGTTGAAGGTCTTTTGTATCTTTATTTCTTAATGAAGTAAATGCCTTAACTGTTCAGCATGTCTTCGACTGTCATTAATTGTTTCATCGGCAATTTGTTTACTGCTTGGATCTAAATCACCTTTTACAAGCTCTGCTGAATAGTGAACTCCATATTTGTCCAAGCCCTCTATAGCTTCCTCAATGATTCTTCTTTCATTATCAGGGATCATAAATTTATGCATAAAGCTAAGCATTGATCCAGAGACACCTTCATCGTCAGCTGGAACTCCTCCCAGATTCTGAATTCGTTCTGCAACTTTTTGGGCATTTAGCTTTTGCTCTTGCTGAATTTGCTGAAAATTTCTTTTTAAATCATGATTATTTAACTTTTGGATATATTGTTCAAAACCACGTATTCCCATATATGTTCCTCTTAATAATGTGTTTAATTCCTCTATAACTGTCTCATTTGTCATTTACTCACATTCCTTTTTTACTTATTATGATGATTTGGGTTAGGATTATTCGTAATATTAACTTGAACAAACGGTGACTATAACTGAACAATGGGATCGCTAAGGCTATTTCCTGTTTATTGTACTAACCAGGTTAGCTAAAGAACAAACTCAATTAAAGGAGGACCTATGAGAGGAAATCCAAAAATAGTTATAGAATACGAAAGGCAATACAAAACCAAGAAAAACCCCAATGGTATCTTTGTGGCTAAACTTATTCAGAAGCCTAGGGAAAATGATTTACTGGACTTTGTGTTTATCATCAAAAATCTTAAAACTAAGCAAGTTGTATTTGAAAAAATACTTATAACAACGTACAACGATTATTTTCATTTTCGTATTGCACAAGGAAATATTGCATGGGTTTCCCTGTATACAGTGGGATACTGGGATAGTTTAGGAAAAAAGATTGTAGAAGTCTCGACAACAAAGTAAAGAGAATTTCATCCTTGACGACAATCATCGGTCTTCTTACCTTTGATACATTATTAAGCTAACGGGGCAGGTTCAATAAGGAATGGCAATCAGAAGGATATCTTATGAAACTGGTCGAATATAACCTTTATCCATTTGAAAAAATAGTTAACCCCTATTAATTCAAGAGATGGAAGAGCAATTTAAAAAAGGAAATGTTGAATTAAAAAAATGAGGGTGAAGTATTGAATATTTCAGTATTAGGTTGTGGACGTTGGGGAACCTTCTTGGCTTGGTATGCTAATAAAGTTGGACACAATGTTATGTTATGGGGGAGAGAAAGCTCCAAGAATTTTATTGGATTAAAAGAAACTCGAAGTAATGATTATCTTTCTTTGCCAGAAGATGTAGAACTAAATAATTCATTAGAAAAAACTATATCATTTGCAGAAGAAATAATAATAATTTCCATTAGTGCTCAAGAATTACGTTCATTTGCAAATCAATTAAGTACATTAAATTCTATACAAGGTAAAACATTTATTTTGTGTATGAAGGGATTAGAAGCTAATAGTGGAAAAAGGCTTTCCCAAGTATTTGGAGAAGAGGTTGGAAAAAATATAAATACAGCAGTATGGGTTGGACCTGGACACGTACAAGATTTCGTGAATAATATACCCAACTGTATGGTTATCGGTTCTGACAATATTGAAGTAACCAAAAAAATTATTCGAGAGTTGAATAGTGATTTAATTAGGTTCTACTATGGGCAAGACCTTGTTGGAAATGAGATTGGTGCCGCTACAAAAAATGTAATGGGTATAGCAGCAGGAATGTTGGATGGATTAAATTATAGCAGTTTAAAAGGTTCACTTATGGCAAGGGGAACAAGGGAAATCTCTCGGCTAGTTAGAGCAATGGGAGGAAATGATGTAACTGTATATGGATTAAGTCATCTTGGAGATTTTGAAGCAACCTTATTCTCTGAACATAGTCATAATAGAAAATTTGGTCAGTCATTAGCCGAAGGCAAAGAGTTTGGAAAATTAGCAGAAGGTGTTGCAACTGTAAGGGCATTGATGGAATTATCCAAACAATATGACGTACAACTCCCAATTTGTAATGCGTTATTTGAGATAATATTTGAGAATAAAAATGCAGAAGAAACATTAAAAGATTTATTTTTAAGACCTGTAAAATTTGAGTTTTAGTGAAATTATGCCATATCAACTTCTAAACAACCACGGTTTTTGTGTTGAAAATGAGTTGATGTGGCAGATCATTTTTTTAAAAGAGAATGATTGTGAATAATTGCACTTAAACTAATGGGTGCGATGCTTGATATAACTATTCGAATCTTTTAAGAGAGGTTATTAAAATGAAGGTAGAAATAAGTTATTTCCCTCCCAAAAAAATAATTACTGTACTGGGTTCAGAAGCCACTTATCCTTTTGAAATTAACGGTGAGTTCCAATATATCGTAGATTTTTTCTTGTTATATTGATGGTGATTATACAGATGCCCATGAAGAACTCTTTTGCAATTGGATGGAGAGACCAGAATATTACCCTATTTATTCACTTGCGGAAATCTATGATTTTCAACAAGCAGAGTATGAAGATAGGGGATATAATCGTGTTAGTATTTTTACTTCATATTTTGATAAGTTTTATGGTGTTAGGAATATCATTGGTTCCAGCACAAATTGTAGAAATTAAGAGTAGTACCGTAAAAAATATTGTTGGGATATCTGGATTATTAGGGATTATTTTAGTAGGTACAGGTATTTTCATTGGCATAGGAGAGTCTTTACATTCATATCTCTATATAACATTTATATTACAATTAATTATCCTATGTCTTTTCTTTTTACTCTACCGTCTTTTTAAAAAAGTGGGGTATTCAACATTAATAAATATCTGTTCAATTTGCTTAGTCATAATTAGTCATTTAACTTATGTTTACTATATTGTAGGGAGTTTTTTGTATTATTAAAAATTGATGTGATTTTCGGTATTTTTTATTAAACTAACGGGTGCTTTAGTATTTAGGAGAGAAAATTAAAAGGATGACAAAATTATGGAAACAACCTTTCCAGAACTATACTCAAAACTTGCGGTAGCCCCTTTGTATATTATTCAACTGATATTGTGTATTGGGTGGATGATTTACACTCGAAAAGAAAAAGGATGTATTGTATTATTCGGAAAAATTTATTCACTCATTATTATCGTTAATTATCTTGTTGCAATTTATTTTCGCTTTTTTCACTAATAAAAAAAGATGTTGTTATTCAATTAACGGGTGCGTTAGTTAAACAAGGAGCTTCAATAGACCGAGATAAAACTCGGTCTGCTTCTACTCTATTAATAAAAAGGAATCAGCCATTCAACTAACTGGTTCTCTTGAGGTGGGTTTTATATTAAAACATTCAAAATCGCCCCAATTATAGAAAGAAAATATCAGATAAAACAGCTTAAATTCAATAAAAAAGGACACCGTTTTCGGTGCTCTTTTGACATTTATTTAAGGTTCTAAGGAGTAGCCTACTCCTTTTTTGATGGCATTTGTCAACCACCTACTGTACAAGTCGCCCTTGAACTACCTACAGCAGAGTTTAATTCCAATAGTAACGCTGGAAGAACAGTCTCGTTAATCAGGTCCTCCAATGATTTTTCGGAGATGGGGACGTTGTATTTTTCAAAAGTATCTACTGTATTTTCCCAAACTTGAATAATCGCTTTTGGAGACATATTTGATTGAATTACCACATCTATCACTCCTTTTTTAGTAATTGTATCACTCTATAAACCTTTATCGAAAAAGAAAGTATCCTTCAATTTTGACATTTAAAAGATTCCCTTTTTGTTCTAAAATCGTCTATATTTTATTATACAAAATTACACCTTAAACATCGTGTACATAAATCATTGTACATTGCGATTTTTACTGTTAAAACTGAAGGGATTTTATATAGTGTTTTCTAAGAAAAGGCTCTATGTCAATGAAAATAGACCACTCCACCTATGGCGAAATGGTCTGCTATTTTGACTGTCATTTTGGGGTAAAACTTCCCCTGAAGGGAACCCGTTATCATTCAACTGATTCCTTTTAAGATTTGATCATTAGGGTCTTCCTGCTGCAGCACTATCTGTCGTTGCGTAGTCTGGGAATGCTGGGTCTGCTGGGTTTGACAAAGACTCTAATAACTTCGGTTGGTTAGAATTCCCTTTTAAATTCTGGTTGTACAGTGATTGGATTTGGCTCTTTATCTTTTCGATGTTTTCTGGTGAGGCAATGCTTTTTATTTGATTTATGGCTTTAGTACGAGAGTCCTTATTCCTCAAAAGGTAAGCTGCTCCACCTATTGCTAATGTGCCAACAATCTTATTTAAAATCATAATGACTCATCCTCCTTGTTTCTTTTTTTATACCCGTTAATCCAATTGTTAAACAGTATCATTCAAGTAACTGCTACTTATATACAGTTTAGTTGAAGGAGGATTTTCCCTTTTATTGGTAGAATTAGTAAAGATAATGTGCAAGAGTAACGTTGAAATGGGGAAATTTTTTGTTGTTAATTATTATTGCGGTTTTATTTTTTCTAGGGATTACTTCTATTTCCTACCAACAAGAAGTTTTTTCCTTATTTGTATTTATGGGATTAGTGATTTTGTTATTATTTCTCAATAGAGAAAAACGATTCGTTATATCACTACTGTTATCGTTTCTAATCGGTTTTTTGATATTTATGATTTCTAATGATTTCGTAAGAACGATGAACATTTCAAAAGAAATAAAAATCATTCTTAATCGTCTTTTTCTTGTTTTTATCATTATAGGAATCGTTTTTAACCATCTCTTCTTTAATAAGAAGGTTTCTTGGCACAATAAAAAACCTGATTGGCAAAATCCTATTGTCTTACCGTTTCATAAAGTTAATACATTTTGGTTTTGGATGATTGGAATCATTGTTAATGTAATTACATATATGTTTTTTATTATTCAAAAGGATATAGAGTATATTCAAATGCTATTATTGTTTTGTTTATTTTTTTCACTTATTAATGCAGTTTTTGAGGAAGTTATTTGGAGAGGAATATTGCTTTCGGCTCTTAAGGAACACACATCTACAGGGTATGCTGTTATCGTTACAAGTGTTGGTTTTGGACTTCTCCATCTCTCAATTGGTTTTTCTATTTCTCTTAGTTTGTTAATTTCATTTGCAGGGGTAATTTACGCATTAATCACACTTAAGACAAACAGTATCTATCCGAGTATTGTTTTTCATATCGTAATTAATATTGGAATGGTATATAGCGGATTTATAATCTAACAAAAAATGAGCTCCAATAGACCAAAATAAAACTCGGTGGTAAGAGTCCCATAAAATACGGGCTTCTTACCACCGAGCAAGCATCATAATATCTTTTGTCCATCTTTTTGGGGTCTCAAGATCGGCCTTTTTCTACGTCAAATTATAATTTATTATACGTTTCATCATCGACAGCTTCTAACCAATCGGTTTCTCCGGGTGTAAGGGCTAAGTGTACAAACCAACTGTCTTTTGTGGCACCGTGCCAATGTTTTACATGAGCTGGAATATTTACCACATCACCTGTCTTGAGTAATTGAGCTGGTTTCCCTTCTTCTTGATACCAACCCTCACCCCCAGTAACTAACAAAACTTGCCCAACCTTATGAGAGTGCCAGTTATTGCGAGCTCCTGGTGCAAAGGTTACATTCCCAATTGATGTGTTGAGTGGTGTTGGATCGGTAAACACCATTTGTAAGTATGCATCACCTATAAAGTTGTTTGCATCCACTTTTTGTCCCAATGGAAAGATGGTGCTTTGTTTTAATTGTTCATTTTTCATTTTTTTGCCTACTTTCTTTAATTTTAACCAACTTGTACAGTTGGGCGAATAATCATTTCATTGATACCAACATCTGCTGGCTGCTCAATGGCAAATGAAATGGCACGAGCAATGCTGTCCGCATCAATTGCAATTTTGTAAAATTCATCTAATCCTGCTTTCATCGTTTGGTCTGTTGTAGTTTCTAAAAGTTCACTGATAACTGCCCCAGGGGAAATATTGGTCACACGGATATTTGTGCCAATCATCGCTTCTTCTTGACGCAAGCCTTCGGAAATGGCTTTTACTGCAAATTTAGTTCCGCAGTAAACCGTTCCGCCAGGGTAGATGTTATGTCCAGCTACCGAAGAAAGATTGATAACATGACCGGATTTGCGTTCTCTCATGGAAGGAACAATAGTAGCAATAGCATAAAGGACGCCTTTGATATTTACATCGATCATCTTATCCCACTCATCAACTTTATTCTCTGCAAGAAATGCTTGTGGCATGATTCCAGCATTGTTAATTAATACGTCGATTTTTCCAAACTCATTAAGAGCATATTCGGCTAGTTCCTCCATTTGTTTACGAGAAGTCACATCTGTCACTTTATAAATAGCTTGTCCGCCATTATCTTGAATCTCTTCTTGCAATTTCTTTAAGCGGTCTTCACGACGAGCCGCCAATACTAGTTTAGCGCCTTTAGATGCAAGTTCTTTTGCAGTTGCTTCTCCAATCCCAGAAGAAGCACCAGTAATAATAACAACTTTATCTTGAATAGTAGACATAATAAATAACACCCTTTCTTATTTTTCAGGAATAACCTTATTAATCGTGCTCTTTTCAACACGTTCCATAAATTAAAATCCTACTTGAATTTAATTCAATTCTATTAATCCGAAATTGCTAAATTAAATCTCAGCAAAAATCAATACTGTTTGATTAATCAACATCTGTTTATTATTATAAAAAGATATAGATTGTATTCAATGGTTAATACAATGTAATTCGTTGATTAATCAACAAATCGATCAAAATTGTTGATTATTTTTAGGAAAAGTTGGTGAATTAGTAATGTCTAAAGTTGATAGAAGAATAACCAAAAGCCAAGCAGCCATAAAAAAAGCTCTTACTGAACTGATGTCTGAAAAAAGTTTTGACGATATTACCATTCAGGATATTGCTGACAGAGCAGATGTTAATCGAGGAACCATCTATCTTCATTACACGGATAAATACGATCTATTGGATAAGATGATACAAGAGCATATAAACGAGCTTAAGGAAACAAGTGAATGGGCCTGTCAAGAGGAATGGGTAGATGCAATCCAGATCTTTTTCGAATACTTTGAGACTAATTATTTATTCTTTTCGACCATGTTAACCAGTAAAGGAGCAGCCCCTTCTTTTCGTAGGAAGTTCCTAGAGCATGTTATCGAAGGGTACAAGGACGAGTTGCACAAAACAAACGGCAAAAATGAAGGTCTAAGTGAAGATGTTATTGTTAAATTCGCCGCAAATGCTTACGTAGGGGTTTTGGAATCTTGGTTAAAGGAGGGAATGCCTTCTCCGCCTCAGTCAATAGCTAAAGAATTGGGGATTTTGCTAGAGAGGATTCTATAGTTTTTCCTTAAATGGCCTTAGATAAAACAAAAGAACACAGTTTAATAATTAATCAAATAAAAAGGCCAGGTAGGAGTGAACTTACCTAGCCTTTATTATTTTGGCTACATATTCTCCATTCTCCTCAGCTTATAAAAACGAATGACATTTTTAAGGGTTACTTTAATAACCGAGTAGAGTGGAATGGCGATAATGATTCCTATAAATCCATAAATAGCCCCTGCAATTAATAAAATGAAAATAACCGTTAATGGATGAAGATCCAGCTTTTTTCCCATAACTTTTGGTGTAACAAGATTACCATCGATTTGCTGTGCAACGATTACCACTAAAACAACTTTCAGAACCATAAACGGACCTTGTAAAAGTGCGATAAGGACGGCCGGGACCATTCCAATCACAGGGCCAAAAAAAGGTACAATCGTCATACACATGGCGAAAATGGCAAGCACGAGACTATTATTCAGGCCAATAATGCAAAAACCGATATACAGCAAGATACCATCAGATAATGCGATGATACATTGTCCGATTATATAAGCGGATAATGTTTTATCTATATCTACAAGAATTAAATTTCCCTCTTCCACGTGTTCAACGGGAAGATTTTTTAAGAGAGCAGGCTTCAGTTTCTCGTCATCCCGTAAAAAATAAAAAACAATAAACGGAACAACTGCAAGCACCGTTGCTATACTAGTAACAATGGATAGGATATTCGTTATATTTTTTTCAACATGATGAAAAAAGGAGTTTGAGAGGGAACTTGCTTTTTCTTCAATCATTCTTAACGAACTGTTTCCAAAGCTATTATCCTTAACCATGTTATGGGACGCATTTGAGATCTTTTCAACCTTATTTGGAAATTGGTCCGAGAGTTGCTGAATTTGTTGTGCAATTGGGGTACCAGTAAAATGAACAAAAAGATATCCAGCCCCAATGAATAGTAAATAAACAATTAATATACTCATATTTTTGCTGATATATTTGGAAAAAAAGGTTACAAATGGCCTTATTATATAATAAATTAATCCGGAAATGAGAATCGGAAAAAATATAGTAGCAATAAATTTTTTAAAGGGCCAAACAAAGTAATCAATTTTCCCAAATAAGAAAATGATTAATAAAATTAACAGGGTACCCGTTGCATATTTAAAAAAAGGTCTCTTAATCCACATAACATCCACCCTAGGACAAAGTATTTTTAAAAAATGAAGAAATTTCATTCTCAGCTAAATTAGTTCTCTAGTTAACTATCCTCTTTTGGTTATACATAAACGTATAAAGAAAAATCTTCTACCTAATTTAACCCCACAATCAGATTGTTGGGATTTTTTGCTGTCTATCTCCCTTCAGCTTCAACCGCACACTGAGATTCCAAAAAAACTATATTTTCCGGAACGGTCGCTAAGAGTCTTGATAAGCGACCGTTTCTCTGATCCTAAAAAGAGTTCGGTCGATTAGAGCCTTGATAAACGACCGTTCCATTGATTCTAAAAGGAGTTCGGAAGCTTAGAGTGTTGATAAACGACCGCATGGCTGAATTTAAAAGGAATTCGGTAGATTAGAGCCTAGATAAATGACCGCATCGCTGAATTTAAAAGGAGTTCGGTCATTTAGACCCTTGATAAGCGGCCAGAACTCCTCTTTTCAGCAAGATCACAAATCCTTCCAATCTTTCCAACTCGAAGTAGAAAAAAGTATAATAAACGTTGTGGTTAGTGGAGATCGGCGCATAAGCCTTGCAAAAGTATAGTAGACATTCTCATAACTACATTTTTCAACTTGTTAACATCAGGAGGATTGCTTGGAATGATAACAGAAGGGACATTTAATGGGGGCGATGGAACAGAACTATTTTTTCGTGTGATCGAACCATTAACGGCTCCAAAAGCGGCAGTAATCGTAGTTCACGGACATGGGGACCACAGTGGAGGGCTGCAAAATATCAGTGAAAGTCTGATTAATACCGAATATATGGTTTATGCCTTTGATTTGCGCGGTCATGGAAAAAGCGCAGGAAAAAGGGGATTTATACAGTCTTGGGATGAATTTAGCGGAGATTTACACGAGTTTCGAAAGCGTGTTTCTCTCGATCAGCCCAATTTGCCTTTGTATATTGTGGGACATAGTATTGGCGGCCTGATCACTCTCGAGTATGCTTTAGACCATAGTGCGGGTATTGCAGGAATTGTTGCAATAGCACCTGCCATCACTTACGAAATGACATCTTTGGAGCAGTTAGGCATTAGCCTAATGGGGAGGTTAAGACCAGACTTTAGTATCAGAAAAACTGGCAGGATTCGATTACTGAAGAAAAAATCAGCGATTCGGGCTATTTACGAATCTGATAGTTTGCGTCATAATATCGTAACCCCTGGTTTAGGACGCAGCTTAATCCAAGCGATTTCACGAGTGATAAATAAAGCATCTTCGATTACCCTGCCACTCTTATTACAAACTGGCCTTGAGGATAAAATTACCCCGCCAACAAAGCTGCGCCATTTTTTTAACCTTGTGGCCTCAAAGGATAAACAGTTAGTTGAGTACCCTTTAGCTAAACACCGTCCATTTGATGAGGCGGGAAGGGAGGCGTTTTTAGAAGATTTGACCGACTGGTTAGATCGGCAGAATGATAAACAACAAAAGGTGACCTACAGGGGGTTCCGTTAGAATTGATCAAAAGGGCCATATAGTGGAATTATTTAATATTGTTTATCGTATTTAGATTATCATTTCGTATAAAACCTTCAGGGGGAGATGTATATGACATTAAAAGTAGGAGATATCATTAGTTTTGAACGGACTTTTACAGTAAGGGATGTTGAATTATTTACAGAGATTTCAGGTGATGAAGGGATTCATCATAGAACCCCAGATGAACAGGGAAGACTTGTAATTCAAGGGTTACTAACCGCAACTCTACCAACAAAAATAGGTGGAGATCATAATGTCCTAGCTCGTACAATGAATTTTGAGTTTTTAAGACCTGTGTTTACGGGGGATACAATAATTTGTGAAGTGAAGATTGAAAAATACAAAAGGCAAGAAAATAATAGAACAGCTATTACTGCATCCTTTATATGTAAAAACCAGAATGAAAAAGAAGTATTAAACGGAAATTTTTCGGGTGTAATACTTTAAACTCTTTAAATTAGACAAATACTTCTCTGGGACAAGGACCTGCAAGATACAATAGAAAGTAAAAATAAAGTAAAAGGGTACCCATTTCCTTTAGGAGATAAATAGAAGTTTAAGGCACAACCAGCTAATATGAACTGGCTGTGCCTTAATTTTTGTTGCCAATAATTGATGGAATGAAACCTCCCTCGATGGGTTCTCGTCTGAAATGTAAAGGGGGGAGAAATTTGAGAATTACTGTGGTTTCAATTTTGTTTATATTATCACTATTTCTAACTGCCTGTATTAACGGAGTAAATCCAAAAGAACATTTGGGGGAAATTTACACGGTTGCATTAGACTCGATAATGGAAAAAGACAAAGCATTGAATAGTAAAATGAAATTTATCGCTATTGATATGAGTAATTTCGAAGAATTGAATGAAGAGGATAAAAAAGAAATACTTAATTTTTTTAAAGAAAAATATAAAGTTGATACAATGAATGCTACTTTGGATGAATTGAAAGAAAAAGGATACTACGATCCAGAAAGATTAGCCATAGATGGGGTACTCCTTAGAATAGAGAAAGTGGATATTAAATTCAATAAGAATGTCTTTTTTCAAGGTTCTAAATATAAATCAGGATTAGGTGCTATTGGTGTAGAATGCACAGTCCACTACAAAGATGGTGTTTGGAAAATTAAAGAGTCTAAAGAGACTTGGATCAGCTAATGATAAAAACTGGCTCATTGTGTTAAATAATTGGTTAATAAGTATGAAAATGTCTATACGAAAAGGCCCCAGTAAATTTTTACTGGGACCTTTTCCTCTTAAGGTAAAAAAAGTCTAATTATGCTAACTTACATGGGCTTTATTAGATTTTAAGTTGGTATCGCTTTCATTAACATAAGCATATCTTACAGGCACCATTGCTAGAGCAACTGCTGCTATTAAACCAGGAATTGCAAATGCAATGAAATTTAAGTGAATGGGTAAAGAAATCGATAAGAGGAATCCTCCTAAAAGTGGTCCAAGCATACCACCAATTCTTCCAATGCCTGAAGCCATTCCTAATGCTGTCGATCTGACATATGGAGGATAGTACTGGGATACATAGGCCTGTACAATATTTTGGGCACCAATGGTAGCAGCGCCTGCGATTGCAACTAAGAGATAAATCAAAACAGAATTCCCTCCAAATCCAAGTAGAGTCAAAGCAACTGCACCCGAAGCATACATTGGAACAAGCATCTTTTTGGAACCGTATTTATCACAAAGTCGGCCAATTATAAGCGTTCCAATTATAGCACCGCTTTGTAGGGTAATTAAGAAGGCTAAACTGGAATTTAGTCCATATCCTGCTTCAATCATCAGCTTAGGAAGCCATGTATTTAAGCCATAAACCATTAACAAGCAGCTAAAAAAGGCAACCCAAAACATAACCGTACTTAAAGCTCGTTTTTCTTTAAATAAACCAATAATAGGAACCTTTGTATCTTGTACTTTTACTTCTACTATTTGATCATTTTGATTGAATTTAATACCAGGGCTTACCTTGGTAAGCGTCGCAATCAATTTGTCCTTTTTGCCGGTTCGAATAAGATAGCTGGACGTTTCAGGTAATTGTTTATGGATAAAGGGCAAAAGTAATAGAGGCAGACCTGCTACCCAAAAGATGGCCTCCCAGCCAAACTTAGGCATTAAAAAGATTCCTAATAAAGGAGCAAGGATACCCCCGACTGAATATCCACACAATACAATGGAAACAATCATACTTCTCATTTTTTGGGGTGCATAATCTGTCAATAATGCAATAACATTTGGCATGATTCCACCCAGTCCTAATCCTGCTAAAAAGCGAAAGGTTGAGAAAACAGTGGGTGAGTCTGCAAAGCCGCATAAGAAGGTAAATAAACTAAATAATAGTAAGGTAATAGCAATAACGTTTTTCCTTCCAATCCGATCTGCTAGTGTTCCAAAAAGGATTGCACCGAACATCATTCCAAATAATCCATAGGTTCCGATAGCCCCTGCTTCGACGGGGGTAAGGCCCCATTTTTCAATCAATGTGGGCAGAACGGTTCCATACACCACCAAATCATATCCGTCAAACGAAATAATAAAGAAACTCCATATAAGCAGGCTTAAATGAAAGCGGTTAAATTTACTTTTAGCGATAATTTCTGCGGTGTTAATCGTTGCCAAAATATTTCTCCCCCTTATGACGATCAAAATAATGATAGCGTTTTCTAAAAAATGCAAGTAAAATTGTAATTTCCTTCATTAACACCACCTTCATTATAATAATAGTGAATACTATTATCTATTTAGAGATTATAAACAGAGAATTATAGAAGGTCAATATAAAAATTAAAATATTTATAGTTTTCTGCAAATTATATAGTTTGAAAAAGAGGTGCGAATTGCACCTCTTTTAATTGATGTTTTGTCCTTCAAAACCGATTCTGTTAGTTTCATTTACCGATGCTTTTTATTATTCTTTTGCTTCTAGGGCTTTTCTTTCCTTGAATTCTCCTTTAATTTTCGCCAATGTATCGGCGTCCGTTATAAGGTGTAAGGCTGTTAAGGCCAATGCTTTGGCACCAGTGAGAAGTCCGTGGTCGCCTGTTGGAGACGCGGCTGCCTCTTTGAACGGGATGGTATGTGGGACAATCTCGTCTGCACCAATTTTAATATAGGGATGGATGGTTGGAACAACTTGGCTGATATTTCCGGTGTCTGTGGAGACAATGCCTTTGTCATCCACCGCGATTGTTTCACCCAATTTTTCGACGACTTCCTTGAATACAGCATCAAAATGATTATTTAATAGAAGATTATCGACTTCATTTTGAAAAGCAATGATGTTTACTTTTGCTCCTGTGGCTAAAGCAGCTGCTTCGGCTACAGCTTTAACCTTACGTGTGACTTCATTCAACCTTGTTCTAGTAGCAGCTCGAATATAGAATCTAGCTTTGGCATATTCAGGAATAATATTTGGTGCATCACCTCCATGTGTGATGATGCCGTGGATGCGGACATCGTCTTGGAACTGCTGTCTTAAAGCATTGATTCCATTAAAAAGCTGTATAACAGCATCCAAGGCATTGATTCCTTCATGCGGGGAATCGCAGCATGGGCCGGTTTTCCAATGTACTCAAAGTCGAGCGGATCAACAGCAAGCGATGTACTCGTCAGTCTTGTTTGGCCGTGCGGACGAACCATAAGGGCGGCGTCAATTCCTTCTACTAATCCATGTTTGACAAAGCTTCCTTTTGCACTGCCATTTGGACCGCCTTCTTCAGCGGGTGTACCGAAAACAACGGCTTCGCCACCGGTTTCTTCTAACACCTAAATTTCTTTAACAGGCACTTTTTTATATTCATTACAAAAAAATTTATAGAGATACATTAAAAGCTTGCCATAAGGATCGGCCAGTTTTGACCTATTTTAGCTGAGTAATTTCTGCCAATATTTCATAGGAATGGAGGCGGGCCTTATGATCGTAAACCTGGACGATTGCCATGATTTCATCGGCTTGAGTTTCATCCAGAAACTTTTCCAGCTTTTCTTTTACGGTTTGAGGACTGCCGACAATCGAAGTTCCTAATTGATTCTCAAGGGCAGCTATTTCATAGGCGCTCACTATATCATTAATATTATCCACTGGCGGCTGCAATGGGACTTCCTTCCCGCGCATCAAATTCAAGAACTGCTGCTGCAATGTTGTAGCGAGCCGCTCAGCTTCTTGATCTGTGTCGGCCGCAATTATGTTTAGCCCTAGCATTGCATGCGGCTTGTCCAGTACTTTAGAAGGCTTAAACGAACGGCGGTACAGCTGGATAGCCGGCAGTGTGTTATGCGGCGAGAAATGGCTCGCAAATGCAAACGGCAGTCCAAGCTCTCCTGCTAGCTGGGCACTGTATCCGCTTGAACCTAACAGCCAAATAGGTATGTTTAATCCCTCACCCGGAATTGCTTTAATATGACTATATCCTTGTGCCAGGGAAGGGTCAAAGTAATTACGGAGCTCAGCCAGCTGCTCAGGGAAATCTTCTCCTGAACTTCTCAAGTCACGTCTTAATGCACGTGCGGTAAGCTGATCAGTGCCTGGTGCACGGCCCAAGCCAAGATCAATACGTCCTGGATATAATGATTCCAGAGTACCAAATTGCTCAGCAATAACAAGAGGTGCATGATTCGGCAGCATAATGCCGCCTGAACCTACCCGGATTTTTGATGTACCTGCTGCAACATGGGAAATGACTACCGATGTTGCAGAGCTGGCGATAAATGGCATATTATGATGCTCAGCGAGCCAATATCGGTTATACCCCAGCTTTTCAGCGAGCCGGGCCAGCTCCAAAGTATTGCGAAAAGAATCAGCCGGAGTACTTCCATCTGCAATTGGAGAGAGATCCAGGACCGAGAATGGAATATCCGTAATTTGTTTTGTATCATTTTCAGGCATATGCTCATCTTCTTTCTTTAAATATTTCGTTTCAAACCTATAAAAAAATTTACAGGTTGTTTTCTTTGTCTGCTTTTACTGCTTCAATCTAAATCACATTAATTTAACTGAGTTAATATCTGCAGAAAATACAACCCTTATTAGACTAGACACTGTTTAATTTACTGCAGCCTGAGCCAAAATTTCATAAGAACGCAGCCGTGCCTTATGATCAAAAATCTCTGTATGAGCCAAAATTTCATCAGCGTCAGTCTTTTCTATTAATTCATGGAGCTGCTGCTTCACACCTGCAGGGTCCCCGATGATGGAAGTGAAAAGCTGTTCTTCAACCGCCCTGCGTTCATTATCGTTCCAAAGCTCGTCCATATTATTAACAGGAGGCAAAATGGGCGAAGGCTGTCCGCGGGTTAACAAAAGAAATTTTTGATACATCGAAGTGGCAAGCCTTTGTGCCTCCAGTTTCTCATCAGCAGCCACCACTTGAACGGCTAACAGTACATAAGGCTCCTCCAAAAATTGAGACGGACGAAAATAATCCCGGTACAGTTTTATGGCCTCCATCATGTTACCTGGAGCAAAATGTCCCGCGAAAGAGAATGGTAACCCAAGTATTCCAGCCAATTGTGCACTATAAAACCCTGAACCTAACAGCCAAATTGGCACATTTGTTTTTTCTCCGGGAATGGCGTGAAAGCTAAATGAACCATTCTTAGTGGCTGTTCCTGTACCATAAAGATATGCGATAAGCTCCTGAAGCCGGGCATCAAATTCAGGTTCACCAGCAACCCGCTGCCGCAATACATTTGCTGTATATTGGTCGGTGCCAGGTGCCCGCCCCAATCCAAGGTCGATCCGGCCAGGGAAGAAGGTTTCTAATGTTCCAAATTGCTCAGCCACGGAAAGAGGAGAATAATGGGAAAGCAGCATTGCGCCTGATCCAATACGCATTTTTTCCGTGACAGAGGCTACTCGTCCAATTACGATAGGGGATGCTGAACTCGCCATTCCTGCCCAATTATGATGTTCAGCAAGCCAAAACCGTTTATATCCCCATTGCTCTGTTTTCTTTGCTAGAACAAGCGTGTTTTGAAGGGAAAGTTCGGCTGATCCTCCCTCGACAATTGGGGAGGGATCTAGTACTGAAAGTTCTATTTTCTTTGTCATAATTCTACCTCCTTTTATACAATTTAATTTTTAAAGCTGGCCTGTACCTATATGGGTTGGAAAGTAGGGTAAAACAAATTCTCCAAGTTCCTGGATTACTTCCTCTGGAGGGCGCTTGGAAAAATACAGAACAAACGCCAAATGGTTGACACCAATCGCTTGAAATTGATGAAGTAGATCAACTAAACGGTTTCTTCCCACGGAATAGCCTAAGGGTATGGGGACAGGCATTTCATCGGGATTTTCCAATAAATTGATGAACAAGCTTTGAGAGAAGGGTTTAAAATCTCCTGGAGCATGAACTTCAGTTAAAGCACGATAATCCTGGATAAGCTGCGCCTGTTGAATAATGCTTCTTGGGTATTGAAGCCACCCATCCCCATTCCTGGCTATCCAATTGATAGACTGATTGCTAAATCCAGTCACCATGGTCGGAATCGAAGATACAGGCTTTGGGATTAACCTCATATCTGTACCATCAATCAGCCCGGCGTGGCTGTGGATTGTCGGCTGATCCTCTTTTAACAGCCGGTCGAGAATTTCGAAATTTTCTTTAAATAACGGACCGCTTTCTTGCTTAGATATCCCTAAAGCTGTAAAGTCTTTTTCCCTGTCCCCTGATGCCACTCCCATAATCAATCGACCTGGAAACAATTGATCGATTGATGCAGCTTCCTTGGCTACCCTGACGGGGTGGCGCAAAGGGAGAACTACACTTCCTGTCACTAACGCAATGTGCTTCGTATAGGCAGCAAGATACGTCAAATAAATCCATAAATCGTACTTTTGGCCGTTATCATCAATATTCAAATTCTGCATCGTAATATCACGGAGCCATAATGAAGCAAAGCCATATTCCTCAATTTTACGGGCAAGCTCCAGCTGATTCTCCATAATCGGATTTTTAGACATCCTAGCAGTCGGGAGGATAAATCCGAGTGTCATTTTGTCTTTCTGGTACATGCTGTTATAGGCACGATGATTTTGAAAACTCACTCTTGGTCCTCCTTAAAAGGTTATATTTTTAAGCCTATATACTTTTCAAACTGTTTAATGGTTTCCTCATTGCGTCGATAATAAGTCCATTGTCCGATTCGTTTCATTTCCACCAGCCCGCTTTGCAATAGGATAGACAAATACTGGGAGGTAGTGGACTGTGATAGTCCTACTTTGCTGCGAATATCACTAACACAAACCCCGCCATCAAAGCCTTTTTCTTTGATGACATGGGCCTGCGGGGAAAAATTAGTATCAGGTTCTTTCAACATTTGCAGAATATTTACTCTTATTTGATTTGACAGAGCCTTGAAAATTTCAACTGCCTGTTCATCATTTATCATATTTGATTCCCGATTCAACGCTGCCAGCCCCTTTCTGATCTTATTAAAATCTATTTTGCTTGGAATGCGTATAAACTAATCGAACAAAAGGATATTGATAATTTGCGATATCTCTATATTATTGTCCTTTATACCCAAAATCAAATATTATGCTTTAGACAGGGCTAGGAAACGGCTTTAAAGGAACTACACAAATTAGCTTAGAGAACAGGTGGCGGAGAGATGATATGTATGCCACGATGGATTTTTTAGAAACCTGTACATCGCAAGAGTTAGAAATCATAGAATGGGAGCTTAATGACTTAATGGATGATTTTAGTGATAAATACGGAGAAGGAGAATTCATCGATTTTCTTGAAGAGCTTGGAGGAAGAGAGTCAGAAAGTTCGTTAGAATCAGTTAGAGAGTTCAAAAACAATAAAAAAAAGAATTTATGGAACAACAAAACGTATTTTTTGTTATTCAGCAATAGGGACAAATCGTATTATGTGGTTAGCCGGTTTTTTCTGGTTGACCTATTTTTTTTAGGTACTATTCTTGATGTAGCCGGGATTAAAGAACTGTTAAGTAACAATAAGTTGATCCGTTAAAGGGGTAGAATGTTGAGTAAAGCTCCTTGTCCTAAAGGTCAGTTCAATAAAGAAAAAAGGTGTCTCTTTTGAGGAAGAATACGCTTCTGTGTTGAAAGTAAACAACTTTTTTCACACTTTTTTTACTTTATTTGTAGTGAACAACATATACATTCTATAGAAGAAAATTATTTCTATAGGAGGTTTCCGTGGATCAAAAGGATCAAAGTCGTCAATTAGACCAAATAAAGCAAATGCAACAAATGTTTAAAGCGAACATGAAAACTCAACCTTATCCCATGTACCCTAGCTATGGGAAAATCACACGTTACGAAGAAATTCCGATAAGTTTACCTGAACAGCGCCAGCTGAGCCATCCCGGAGTGGAAAAATTTATGGTACCCCTTCCAATTATCGAAAACCCGAACTATAAAGGGAGTGGAAAGTTAACAGGAAAAGTAGCACTTATTACAGGGGGTGACAGTGGTATTGGTGCCGCAGTAGCAATTGCGTTTGCTAAAGAAGGCGCAGACGTTGCTATCTCATACTTAGATGAACATGAGGATGCAAATAGAACAAAAACGAGGATTGAACAACTCGGACAACGTTGTTTTCTAATGCCTGGTGACTTGCGGGACAAACAACAGTGTATCTCCATTGTAGAACAAACAGTAAATACGTTTGGCCGTCTCGATATTCTTTGTAACCACGTTGGTATCCAATTCCAACAACTAAGTCTGCTTGACATTACAGATGAGCAATTCGATGACACCTTCAAAGTTAATATATACTCTCATTTTTACACAACAAGAGCTGCGCTTCCTCATTTAAAACCAGGCAGCTCAATCATTGGCACTTCTTCAGTGGTGGCGTATGTAGGTGAGCAGCAAATGATTGATTATACGGCCACAAAAGGCGCAATAGTTGGCTGGACACGTGCCTTGGCTAAAAATGTCGTGAAACAAGGGATCCGAGTCAATGCCGTCGCCCCCGGTCGAATTTGGACCCCGCTTATTTCAGCAAGTTTCTCGTCAGACCAAGTCGCTGTATATGGAGCATTTAATCCAATGGAACGAGTTGCGCATCCATTTGAACTTGCACCAACCTTTGTCTATCTTGCTTCTGATGATTCTCGTTTTGTTACTGGTCAAGTTCTTCATGTTGATGGGGGAGAATCCACACATTCCTAATGGAAGGGGGTTACCATTTTGAGATATGAATTTAATCCGGAAATAAAGCTATTGCTAGTAAACCAATCAAATGAAAAAGTAAAGATGGTCTATATGGAGGATTCCTGGCAAATGTCTAAAATTGCACTTAGACCACCATACTATTGCTACCCAAGTTACGAGCTGAATTATCCAATAATCTAAATAATAACAGACAAAAAGACTTCTATACACAGTGTGGAAGTCCATTCAACATTTCGCTTAGGGTTCGCAATTATGCTAACTTTCAATTCATCCATTTAAACTAATAAGAAAATAGGATAACGGTTTTAAAACGACTTTTATACAGTCGTCCTCACGATTATTAAACATTTGATAACCATGACTTGCTTATCCAAGGGCCACTTTGTGTGTGGGTAAAACTCGTTATTCGTTATTTTTTCAAAAAATTCAGGCACAAAATGTATGACTAATGCCTGTCCCATTCTCAGATTGATATTTCTAACCCAACCCAATGGAAACACATTATAGTTGCCTCCATATGTTCCTGATTTTGATGTGCCCGAATTTATGATGGATAAAAAGAAAGGTGAAAAGGTTAAAGTGGAATGTCCGCATTGTGGTGGCACCATGTTTGAAGCGAGGAAAAGTCCCAGGTGAATGTTGCTCACTTGGGACGTGGTTTAAGTCGCGTTAGCGATTTTGTTCTTTCAGGTGAGTCTTGCATTTCTTGGACACATTGGCATCCTGATTTAATCGCCAGCTTTGAGTAAAAATTTTCCCAATATTTACCTGAAAAAAACAGACAGATTTTTGACACGTATGATTGATATGCTGGAGTAAAAATGGGGGCTTGTCGCTGGATATTCAGTTCTCAATTCCACAGAAAGATCCAGCGTTACAATCTACTTCGTACTTTGGATATTCAATTCACTCATTACGACCAGGACTAATGAGAGTAGCAAAGTTTTGTGAGCGTAACATTAGAGTGACGGAGGCCGGAAAAGCGTTGGAAGTACTCCGCCTTGAACATCATACAGAAGTTGATGTATAAAAGTCACAAATTGCTTTAGAAGGTGCCTGGAGTGCCGGGTAAAACCCTTCTGCCGCATCCAATTAACGACTGTAGAAGCAAAGGATGCGGAAGGTTTAGTAAATAAAATCATCCAATCGATTCATCAATAAGTCAGGCTGACCCCAAGGTTCTTATGAACACTTACAGGGTCAGCTTTTTTATTTTCAGAGGAATTTGAGATATAATAAAGTTATATCCTGGAATTTGGAAGGAATTTATTTCTATGAAAAAAAGGGTTAAATTAGTGGTCGGGAGTTTCCTGATCTTTAACCATTCCAGGTTTTTAAGATAATGGATTATTTGGCTGGGCTTTATTAGCAAAGAAAGTAAGAATGAGTTTGGAAAAACTTAGTGGCTTCCGATGCACATAAAATTTTTAACTGCAGGGGAACTGATATATAAAAACTGTACATACTATCATAATCCTTTCGAAAATTTGAGTTTAAACCAAATGAGGTGGAAAAATGGCAAAAGAATTAACTGGCGTACATGCCGTTGTTACAGGAGGATCAAGCGGTTTAGGATATGCCATGGTAGAAGCACTTCTTGATGAAGGAGCAACTGTTGCAGTGGCATCCCGTCCGGGAGCAAAAATGACGGAAGCTGTAAAAAACTTTCAAGATAAGGGATATTCGAATGTTTTTGAACTTCCATTGGATGTCAGGTCAGAGGAATCGGTACAAGATGCAGTGAACTGGGTAAAAACGGAATGGGGTAAGATCGATGTCCTCGTGAACAATGCCGGGATAGGCATGAGGACTGTAAACCCAAAATTCCTTACAGAACCACAGCCTTTCTATCAGGTCTCTCCTGAAGGGTTTCGAAATTTAATCGATACAAATGTGACCGGTTATTTCCTAACCTCCCGGGGATTCGCTCCTCTGATGGTCGAGCAGGGAAGAGGAAAAATCATCAATATATCGATGAATTATGAAACCATGAAACGAAAAGGATTTGTCCCATACGGCCCTTCTCGTGCCGCAACCGAGTCCCTGTCATTTATCATGGCTGAAGACCTGCGTGAATTTGGAGTGATGGTAAATATGCTTCTTCCTGGCGGGGCCACCGTAACCGGAATGATACCTGATGAAGTGAGAAGGGAACTTGAAGGAAACTCTCAGCTTCTGAAGCCGGAAATCATGGCAAAACCTATCGTTTATCTTGCTTCCGAGCAATCTGAAGGATTAACAGGTGAACGCCTAGTCGCAACGGAATTTGACAGCTGGTTAAAAAATAGAACCAAATAAAATGAGTGAAGAGACTTCTTCTTTGGCAATATGAATGAATAGAGAAAGAGACTTATTTTTGCGGTTTTTCGTTCATCGGGGTTATGAATAGCTTTAGGACGGGTTGTCCTTATGGTTTTCTCATGATGATAAATTGGTAATAAATGATAAAAAGGCCAATAATCTATGGAAATGAGCCAATCTTAATCAAAAATGAGCCAGCACTGCTGGAAAATGAGCCAATCAAGTGCCAAAATTAGCCAATCCCCCTAAAAAATGAGCCAATAAGAAATTAGAGTTCGATTTCCTCGATTCTTTTTCTTGTTTTATGTAAACATTCATTCATAAGTTACTGGCTGAATATTAGGATAGTTGAACAACAAAAAGATGTTAATTACTTATTATATTCATTTATTGTCACCAGCATTGGACTGATTGGAGCAATAATTTATAGAATAGTATCTAGATTTTTTATAGGAACTTGATTGACAAGAACATTAAAGGCTGTCATTCAATTAGTTTGTATGATACTGTCCTTTGGCGTAGGAATGGCCTTTTTTTGTTTTTTTAAAACATTGGGGTGATTATTGTTGATGTTACCCTAGTTTGGTTTGGTGCTTTGGTACACAGTTTGTTTCAATTTTACAACTTATAAAAAATAGCCTCTTCCGAACGGCAGGATTTATTTACAGATAGGTGAGAAATTTCTTCTCACCTATCTGTACAAGACCTTCGATTCATTCGAATACTCTTTAGGCTCTATTCGCAAACTTTGTTGCTTTTTAATATATTATAGGTTCAAAATTCATTTAATATCGTATAGTTAGAAAGTAATTGTACCGAACCAACATTAATTGCGCGGAATTTGGTCTTAATTACACCGTAATCAATGTTTTGTACCGTATTTTTCATCTTTCGTGAACTACTTGCGATACCTGTAGAATAAAAAACACATGAACGAACATGTTATAAATATAATTTATTTATTTGAAGGAGTGTTAAACATGGCTGATATGAAAATAAATGTGAATGCTGTTTGGGATGGTGGAGTAAAAGGGAATGGAACCCTTAAAGCGGAGTATCTTGATACAAAAATCGCTATTCCTACATCTTTAGGAGGTAGTGGCAACGGAGCAAATCCAAAAGAGATTCTTGTTTCTTCGGTAACTACTTGTTATACAGCAACTCTTACGTTTGTACTTGCAAGCAGAAACCTGCCGGTTGCTGAACTTACAGTGAACTCAGAGGCAAATATATCTGATAATGAATTTAAAATTATCCATTATCCTCACATCGTTTTATCTAAAGATGCAACAGAAGAACAAATTCAATCCGCACAAAGAGCGACGGAAGCAGCAGACAAAGGGTGCGAAGTCGGAAATTTATTGAAAAAAGCAGATGTTAAAATTGAAATTCAAGGTAAAGTTTCTTTGAAATAAGCTGATTCATTCAAAGATGTAGTAATTTATTTTTAGACCTTTTAAATAAAACTGTTTATGGCACTATAAAAATGTAACGTATGGCATTTAATATGTGCAGTTCAAAGGTGCCTGCATAAATAAAAAAACCACTTGTCAACATTCCATAATACTCATACACTTCCTGTTGGGACAAAGTCGTGCAGGAGGTAATAAGGAGATGTTGGCAGTGGCCGAGATTAATTATATCAGACATGAGTTAACAAGAAAGATAGTACATATTCAGAAGCAGCGAAAAGAACGGGAAGGGATCCCAGGACTGTTAAGAAGTATGCGGAAATGGAGGATTTCAACCAGGCACCCAATAAGAGGCAGACGAGGACTGCCCGGGTATTAGGGGAAGTAAAACCGATTCTTGATGAGATTTTCATCGGTGTATACCTTGAGAATATCGAGTTAATTTTACTTGACTTCATAAACTGTAAATATTAAAATCACAGTAATTCCTTATGAACAGGAAGCAATCAATTTGAAAAGTGGCTTTTAAAATAGTTTAGTTTGTTAGGGACATTTACCAGACCATTGCTTCGTAATCTCTATACTGTAAACTATTTTATTACAGTACGTTTTATAAAAAATAAACTGTAACTTTTTTTATTACATTAAAAGGGGGTAATTTTGTATTTTTTGTAAACATTAAAAAATACTTTTATTAAAATTATAAGAATGAATTGGAGGATATAATAATGGCTATCTCACACGTAACAGATCATACATTTAGCACTGAAATTAAAGAGGGATTAGTTTTAGTGGATTTTTGGGCACCATGGTGTGGTCCTTGTAAAATGATTGCACCTGTATTGGAGGAAATCGATGGTGAAATGGGTGACAAAGTTAGAATTAGCAAGCTAAATGTAGATGAAAACGCAGGAACAGTAGGAAAATTTGGAGTCATGAGCATCCCAACGTTGATTCTTTTCAAAGACGGAGTGGCTGTAGATAAGGTTATCGGGTTCTATCCAAAAGAAGATTTGACAGAAATAATTACAAAGCATATGTAATACAGACTTTTTAGAAAGAGGATGAATCTATATCTGAGCATACAAAAAAGTATTTGATATACCATTCTCATTGCTAGACCTTTCACCGATTGCACGTTGGAAGTTCTCCAGCTGATGCTTTTCGCAATACACTAGAACTTGTACAGCTCGCTGAAATTTTAACTGAAATTGTTAATAGCCACAGGTAAAAATACGAATATATGAAAAAGTGTTATCAACAAATCTTTTTCTTTTTGAGGAGGAAAAAATAATGAGTAAAAAAGCACTCTTAATTATACCGCCAGAACGGTTTAATGAAGATGAGTTATTCAAACCAAAAGAAGAGCTTGAAAATGCAGGAGTCGAAGTAACCATTGCTAGCACCGTGGCAGGTGAAATTACTGGTGACTATGATGGGAAAGCAACTGCTTCGGTTATCTTTTCAGACGTATCGCCTACAGAATTTGATGTTGTTTCGGTAATTGGAGGATCTGGTACAAATGATCATCTATGGGGAAATCAAGAATTACAAGGCTTTTTGAAGCAAGCTTACAATGAGAAAGTTCTTGTAACAGGAATTTGTGCAGGGGCTGTTACAGTTGCTAAAACTGGTTTGCTTTCTGGAAGAGAAGCAACTTGCTATCCAGTAGATGTTCAAAAGAACGAATTGATAGCTGTTGACGTTAAATATGTTGAACAACATGTTGTTGCCCATGGTGATATTATTACTGGCGATGGTCCACAAGGTGCGAAAGAATTTGGAAAAGCCCTTGTTAAAGCATTACGTTAGTTCTATATTTTAGTTGGAGAGAGTGTGGTTCGGAAGTAAATTTCGAACCCCCCGCTTCCATTAAATATAAGCATTTTTTGTGAGAATTATAAATTTTTTGCAATTCAAGGAGGGTTTTTAGTTTGGGAAAAAAAATTGCTACACTTATCACCAATTTATTTGAGGATGTTGAATTTACAGAACCTGCAGAAGCATTCAAAGAAGCTGGTCATCAAGTGATTACAATTGATAAACATGCAGGAAATGAAGTAACTGGAAAAAAAGGCGCAACCCTAAAAATTGATAAAGCCATAGATGAAGTTAATCCTGCAGACTTTGATGCTTTGCTTATTCCAGGTGGTTTCTCCCCTGATTTACTACGTGAAGATGACCGCTTTGGTCAATTCGCAAAAGAATTTATCCAAGAAGGCAAACCTGTTTTTGCCATTTGCCATGGACCACAAGTATTGATCGATACAGACCTATTAAAAGGCGTCGACATAACTGGTTTCAAATCTATTCGTAATGATTTGAAAAATGCAGGGGCTAACTACAAAGATGAAGAAGTTGTGGTAAGCAATAATATTGTGACTAGCCGTTTTCCGGATGATATCCCGGCATTCAATCGTGAAGCGCTAAAACTATTAGCAAAATAAAATAATGAAGCGTTGGTTTATATTTTTTTCACTAAAAGTAGTATGTAATATTGTTTTTAGATACAACCTAAAAAGAATTTTTTAAGGAGGGTTCATACAATGTCATTAAAAGGAAAACGTGTGGTCGTAATAGGAGGTACTTCTGGTATCGGATTATCCGCAGCAAAGGCATTTCTTGATGAATCTGCTCAAGTCATTATTGCAAGTCGTTCTGATGCAAAACTATCGGAGGCAAAGAATGTACTTGGTGGTAATGTGGAAGCATACAATATTGATTTTCGCAGTGAAGAAAAACTAGCTGACTTTTTTAAAAGGGTAGGGAATTTTGATCACCTTGTCGTTACGGCAGGTGAAGGTGCAATGGGTCATTTTAGTGACTTACCTGTTGCGGATGTTAGAGAAGCGTTTGATAGTAAGTTTTGGGGGCAATACTTAACCGTTCGTGCTGCTATTCCGTACTTAAATGATACCAGTTCTATCACATTGACCTCTGGTGTTTATGGAATCCGTCCACCACAGGGGGCAACTACACTTGCTTCGATCAATTCAGCGATCGATGGATTGGTTAGAGGGCTTTCAGTAGACATGGCTCCTATTCGGGTAAATGTTGTTTCACCTGGTATCGTAGACACCCCACTCTACGGAGGGATGCCTGACGAGCAAAGACAAAATTTATACAGCAACATTGCACAACAGTTACCTGTTAATCGCGTGGCACAGCCTGAAGACATTGCTGAGGCCTACGTGTACTTAGTGAAAAATGGTTTTACAACTGGTACTGTTCTTCTTATTGATGGCGGGGCTCACTTGGTGTAAGTGAGCATAAATATGTTATTTTTGTGGCTATACTATAACAATGTATAGCCACATTTATTTTTAAAATAATCATCCGATTTTTCAATAAATGGTAATGATTGAAGAATTGCCAGTTCAAGAAAAACAAGGTGAGATATGAAAGGAATGATGAAAATGAGTTTACGTGACCATGAAAAAATATTGGGAATTAAGCATTCACTTGAAAAACGGGTAGTAACTTTACCTGATGGAACCTTTCTTCCAATTATTGGTCAAGGAACATGGTACATGGGTGAAAATCCTCAAACGAAAAACAAAGAAATCAAAGCTTTGCAACTTGGAATAGAACTAGGCATGAAGCTAATCGATACGGCTGAAATGTACGGAAATGGCGATTCCGAACGGTTAGTTGGTGAGGTAATCAAGGGGCGTAGAGATAAAGTTTTTTTAGTATCGAAAGTATATCCTCATCATTCCGGGTTAGATTTGATTGAAAGCGCATGTGAAAATAGTCTAAAACGACTAGGAACAGATCATCTTGATTTGTATCTTTTACACTGGAGAGGTCGTGTTCCTTTGGCAGAAACTATTGAAGGAATGGAGAGACTGCGCAAGGATGGTAAAATTGTAAGATGGGGAGTTTCTAATTTTGATACGGATGATATGATAGAGTTGTGGGATACCGCTAACGGAAAAAAATGTATGACAAATCAAGTGCTATATCATCTAGGTTCTAGAGGAATTGATTATGATCTCCTACCATGGCATCATCAACATAACATGCCAATTATGGCCTATAGCCCCCTGGCCCAGGGAGGGAGCTTAAGAAGACAATTACTAAGCGATCCAACCATCATTGAGATTGCAGAAAAATACAATGTGCAGCCATTACAAATTGCTCTTGCGTGGACCATTCGTTCGAACAACGTCATTGCTATCCCAAAAGCTGTTAAGGAAGAACATGTTTTAGCCAATGCTCAAGCTGCTACTATTCAATTGACTATAGAAGATCTGAACAGACTTGACGAGGTATTTCCAAAACCAACAAGAAAAATACCTTTGGATATTATATAAAATGAATAGGGACAAAGGATCTGTACTCTTTGCCTAGGAGAACCTGTCAATGTCCCTTCTCAAACTCTGATTTGTCAACAGACATTAACCTAACCTTAATTACTGTTTATTCTATCCTTCGGTATAAATAGAAATTAAAACTTTTGCCTATCTCGAGGAAGAGATCCGCAGTTTTTTGCCTCGTAGACTTCGCACATTTTCGAACGTCGAATGGCAAAAAGTGGCCAATTAATATTATTTCGGAAGGAGGAAGAAGTGATGATTGAAGTATTCGTTACAGTTAATTATAAAGATAAAAATTATAAAACCAATGTCATTGTAAATAAAGAAATGGCATGGGAAAAAATTAAACAGTTAGCAGAAGAACAAGTTAAAAAACAATGGGATTTTTAAACTTACTTATACAAAAATTTCAAAACACGAAAATTTGTTTACTCACCTTTAAGGAAGAGAACGTGATTCGTAAAGCTTTACAGGACGCTTGGAATTCCTTATTCATGGTTAAGAGTTGATACAACACTTCTAATTAGATACTTGACAAGATAAACTGTAATATTTATTATTACACTATGTTGATTGATTTTAAAAAAGATGCAGAAGCTATATGTAAAGCAAAAAGGTGATTTGCTGTGTTGATTTCTAAGGAGGCAGGCCATGAATAGTGATTTTACACTTGCAATTCATAGTTTAACTTATCTTGCGTTGCAGCCGGACCGTATGTCAACAAGTGATGGTATCTCAGAGAGTGCTGGTGTCCACCCAGTACGCATTCGTAAAGTGCTAAGCTTGTTAAAAAAACATGGATTTATAAAATCAAAAGAAGGAACCGGCGGCGGATTTATTTTTACTCTAGAGCTGAGTGAAGTTAATCTTTGGGATATATATATGATAACCTCAGAAGGTGCTTTGCAGCCTAAGTGTACTGATTCAAATGAAAAGTGTATTGTTGGAGCGAATATGAAAAGAGTATTATTTACAATTTTCTTAGGTGTGGAAGAACATTTGGGTGAATATTTAAAGAACTATACAATTAAAGAAGTTGTCGATCTTGTAAATCAAGAACAAAATAGCGGCTGTGACTGATGGCCGTAGACTTCTTTTTATTAAATGTAATAAAAAACATTACAGATTTATCTAGGTAATATATCCCCGATGACTGTAGCTTAAAAAAAGGTTCTTTCTTGATTACATTCATAAAATACAAAAATAACTCATATTGTTTTATCTTCTGATGCAACTCAAGAGCAGATCGAATCAGCACAAAGAGCGGCAGAAAAGGGATGCGAAGTGGGAAATCTATTGAAAAAAGCAGATGTAAAAATTGAGGTTCAAGCCAAAGTTTCCGCTAAGTAAAGCATTGACCTGAATATTTAAATAATTTTTTAGCGTAGAGGGGCAGGCAAAAAGGGAGCTTTGGATTCGAATTAGGGATGCCATTAAAGATGTACTTGATAGCACCACAATTGATGATTTATCCAAACATAGCGACGATATTGTTTCCGGCGGCTATATGGTTTTATTTAATGGAAAGAATTTTTTAAGAAATTGAAGGTGTAAAAATAGAGCGTATTTATCTCGATCATGCAGCAACCACTCCAATGCATCCAAAAGTGGCCGAGAAAATATTTGAAGCACATAATGTGAATTTTGGCAATGCATCAAGTATCCACTCATTTGGGCGGGAAGCACGTCACCTGTTTGACCAGGCTCGTGAGACGATGGTTGCTAGCATTGGGGCAAAGCAATTAACTCTAATAGTATGAAAAGTATCTCTTTGATGTATTTTCCATTAAACAATTGTCCAAATTCAGGAAAAGCGATGTACCAAAATAACCTTTCTTTTGCATCTACATTCTTCTAATCCTTTGCCTTTCGATTCCTTTACGGTATACATAGAGTCAAAACATAAAATTGAAAAATAACGATGATTTATTGTTTCTTTAATAACTTTTTTAGCAGTAGTCCTAGAATAACTCCAGGAATTACGCATATCATGGGAAACCAAACTGTTCCCAACATTATTCCAAATAATTTTACTTTCGCCGAATACATTATTCCCAAAGTAACAAAATATGCTGAAAGAACAAATGGTATGAAAGAATATGGTTCCTTACCTCCACCAGCATCTTTATAAGCGTCCCATATGGAAAAAAAGTATACAGAAGGATAAAACATAATCCATTGATAGTCGGTATAGTCAATCGCTTTTTCAATTTCACCGTTAAAACCAAAATAATCGTTCTTTTGCATCCACATTATTCTAATCCTTCGCCAAGTTTTCGTGGTCAGCGGCAGTAGGAGGTTGTTCCATCCAACCCTTTTCTATTAAAAGATTCAAACCATCTTCAGCGATTAAAGCAATTTCCATATTCATACGAGCGTAATCAGCGGACAAGTCTCTTCTTTGACACATTGATAAAGCCTCCCCATAATAACCAAGTGCGGCAGATAGTAGTGTTGCTATATGGAAAAGCATAAGCTTATCAGAAAAGGGAGGTACGGTTGAATCGGTTACTTCTGATTCAAATATCCTTGGTTCATGGAGATTCTCCTCTTCTAACATTAAACCTAGTATATGAAAGTGTCTTTTACAAAGTTTTCGAGCACGTTCGAAATACTCTCGTACTTCTTTAGATTGGCATACTTGACTGAATCCTAACTCTAAAACCATTTTCACCATAGTTTTTTGCATATTCAGATGTGCACCACTGATTTCGATTGCATTTATCGGTCTTCGCTTTCCGAACCAACCAGTTATGTAGTTTTGTTTCCTAATAAAATCAATCTTTTGTTTGTTATTTAATGTAGGCGGCTTACTAAGAATTCCCTTAGATAAAGCGACGGTAGTGACCCTATCATATAATTCCAACGTTTGAGAAGTACATTCAATAAGATATTTTCTGACATCTTCTCGAATACAAACGCTTGTTGCACCAGCATATCTCGTCAAACCGTGTATCGCCATAATTTGCAAATAAACAACCTTAAATGTATCCGTAAATAAAGTAGGGGCATTTACGGTTACATCTTCATCTGTGAACCCTATTGGAATAGGATAATTTTCTTCAGTTAAAAACTGTTTCACCTTTTCTATATGGGTTTGTGATAATTCTAAGGCAAATTGAATTACACCACGAGTGTTTTCATCCTTAGCATCATTTAACAAGTAGCGAAGAACACAATGTGACATAGTATCATTAATATATTGCGACCAGATGATAGCATATTCTGAAGCATTAATTTTTTCTTGGTTATTGATCTGTTCCATTTTTTTATCCCTCCTAACTTTTCATAAGTAGGTTAACCAATAACAAAAATTTTATTTGTTAAAAACTTCTGAGAAGATAAAATTTATTACTTCTATATATGAATTAACAACCAAGGAAAAGTATTGATATGTTTTAAAGGGTATAATAACTTTAGTGTTATTGTTTAATAACACTAAAGTTCAATGTGGAGGGATGTTTTTGAATACTTCATTAAGAGTCATAATGACAGCCCTAATTAGAGTGTTGGTTAGAATATATTTCTTAATTGAAAAGATAAGCGTTAAGTTATCTTCATCACTGAGTATGCCAACTTTAACATAGGGGACAGGTAATCCTGATATATTTCTTACCACATTGTTAAAAAAAGTGAGCACTTTGTGCTTGCTTTTTTAGTTGTGTGCCCGGCATGGGTACAGGCTCTAGGGTGCGAGTCCCGAACGGTGAAGGCAGTAGTAGCCGTAGCTTAAGACAAGGATATGTGGGGTGACCTTTATATCCGAAGGAAGTCGGCGGCAAACTTCGGCTCCGAGGAACACGAATCTCATATAAGGCTAGGTGACATTGGATGAGTCTGCAATACAAGACAAAGCCCATGCTGCCGAAGGTGTTACAGAGTAAATGAGGCGGAGACATGGAAGGAAAGTCTGTACTCTTACCCGGGGAGAACCTGTCGATATGCCGTACTCATGCGGTAAGCCTATCCGTGAGGATAGGTTGAACGATAGGCGTCAGCAGAAGCCATAGTACTTATTCGCTTAAGAGGATAAGGAAGGGCTGAACCGGTTACGGAAAATAGGAACTAGGCGTATCTTTCGGTTCGATGAAACAGAAAACATGGTACCTGTTTAATGGAAGAAACGGTGAATCCGCGGGGGTCATTAAACAGGGGGGAGAACGGAAAGGACACAAACAGAACACCTATTTACGCAGGAGGTTATATCAATGTTAATGGAACGAATTTTGTCACGGGAGAACCTACTTAATACAATTAAAAGAGGAGAAAAGAGTAAGGGAAAACATGGAGTAGACGAAATGCCCGTCACTGCTCTTCGTGGACATATTATGCTCAAATGGAGCGAACTGCGGAAATCCCTCTTCGAGGGGACTTATATCCCATCCCCAGTCCATCGAGTCGAAATCCCGAAACCAGACGGCAAAGGGAAGAGGAAACTGGGAATCCCAACCGTGACAGACCGTTTCATTCAACAAGCAATTACCCAAGTGCTTACCAGAATGTACGACCCAGGTTTCTCTGAGTGTAGCTTTGGCTTTCGCCCTAACAGGCGAGCGGCGAGCACATTATAAAACGGATTTACATAAATATGGGGATGCCTTTACATAATATAGAAGATAGGAATTCCTTTGTAATAGGGAGAGGTGATTGGATGTTCTTCAAAAAACAAAAGATTAGAAATAATAAAGACAAACAGGCCGTGACTGAGAATTCACAAGATATTGGCCAGCTGTTTGCTAAGGTTAAAAAATCCAGTGATTTTAAACAATTTCCACTTACGGATGAACCGGGACATTTAATCATTTCTTACTACAATTCACTGGTGGATCAACAACAACTCCAACTGAAAATTTTAATGATTTTCCGAGAGACCCCTTTTGTACTAGAAAGGCTAGAGAAAATTGATGACATAAAGAAAATCATCCCAATAGAAGATATTGTAATAACGGATAATCGGAACGAAGCCGAATCAAAGTTACTTAAAGGGTACGCGATACTTCAAATGAAGGAAAATGATCAAAGGGTTGCCTTAATTCTCTTATCTAATGATAAAGCTGGATTGCGTGAACAAAATAACGTTGAAAATGAGTTTAGTGTGGTGGGGCCACAAATTGGGTTTCTTGAGAATATTGATGTAAATATACATTTATTAAGACAACAAATAAATACAACTGATCTAATTACGAAGGAATTAACCATTGGTTCTACTTCAAATACTCGAGTTATTATTGCTCATATTGATGGGATTACGAGTGAGCAGCATGTTAATACCATGACCCAACGGCTTCAAGAGATTGATTTTGATGTCATTTTTGATACTTCTCAGCTGCATCAATTTATAGAAGATAATTCCCTTACACCGTTTCCTTTGCTTCTTCCAACTGAACGTGTGGATAGGGTGGTTCAAGCGCTTATTAACGGACAAGTAGCTGTTTTAAGTAGTGGGTCGCCATATGTCATTACAGGTCCTTCTACGATAATTGATTATTTTATTTCACCTGAAGATTACTTTCTCCCATGGATTCTTGGATCTTTTTTTCGTTTAATACGGGTATTCAGTGTCCTTTTCTCCATTTTTGGAACATCTATTTATATAGCTGTTATCACATACCATTACGAGATGATTCCAAACGATTTATTCGGTTCACTTAGTCATTCTCGTTATAATGTCCCGTTTCCACCGGTATTAGAGGTGATTTTTCTGGAATTCACGATTGAACTATTACGTGAAGCGGGAGTCCGGTTACCTACAAAGGTAGGACAAACATTGGGAATAGTGGGCGGTATTGTTATCGGCCAAGCGTCAGTTGAGGCGTCCCTTACAAGTAATGTCTTACTCATTATAGTCGCCTTATCTGCCTTAGCTTCCTTTACTACCCCAATTTATAAAATGTCGAACACTATACGTTTTTTACGTTTTCCTTTAATTGTCTTCTCATCTATTTGGGGGGGACTAGGTATCGTTATAGGGATTGCCTTTTTAATCATTCACCTTACACGGTTAGAATCTTTAGGAACACCCTATACCGTTCCATTTTATCCTTTTAGGCCTGAGGATTTAGCGGACACCCTGATCCGTTCCTCTTATAGTAAAACATCCAAAAGGCCAAATTACTTACGTCCTAAATCAATTTGGAGATACCACCCACATAATGACAAAAAAAAGAAAAGTGATTTTGATGAATAATCAGCAAAGGATAATAAAGGTGAATTAAATGAAATTATGTTTTCTGTTAGCTTTTAGCTTTACTTTCTTTTTATCAGGGTGTGGTAAATATGAGAGGATCATTGATGAAGTTCAGATAATTGAAGCTCTAGGATATGATCGGGAAGAAGGCAAAGTCAAAGGAGTTGCTATTTATCCTACTTTCGCAGAGCAGGGAAATGTCAAATTGAAGATTTATAAAACGGTGTCTGGTTCAAATGAAGACATACTCCCGAGAATGAATTCAAAATCAGCCCATCCTATTGAGACAGGAAAATTAGATTTTGTATTGTTCGGCAAGGAATATGCCACACAAGGGATCGAAGATGTTGTCACTAATTTTGCCCGAATTCCAAATACAGGGAGTCGAATGCAGTTGGGCATTGCTGAAAACACAGCCGAAGATATACTTCAATCCAGTGAACATGTGAATCTTTCATTCCATTTAAGTGAAAAAGTCAGACAAAACATTGAAAGTGGTAATTTGCCAAAAATGAATCTGCACATGTTTTTGAACAATTTTTATGAAGAAGGGAGGGATCCAATTTTACCTTACCTTATCCTAGAGGAAGATCAAATTAAAATTGACGGGTTAGCCTTATTAAAGAAGGGGAAGTACATAAATCATATTAATTTAAGAAAGTCCTTTATTCTAAAAACATTAATTGATGGGTCTCAAAATGGGCAATATAATACCAAAATCACACAAAATAAAAAGGAAGGCTTTATTCTCTTGAAAAACCTGGGAGCAAAAACTACATATACGGTTGAGAAAAGCGAAGGCATTCCGAGTATATTCATCGATTTAACCATCCATGCAGAGATTGAAAAAGCACCCTCCTGGTTTGATCTGAAAAAAGATAAAGATATTGTAAAATTGAAACGAATTTTAAATGAACACTTTACGGAAGAGGTCCAAAGTTTAATTTCACTGGCACAAGGATACAATGTAGATCCCATTGGGTTGGGAGAAAAGGTTAGAACTGCCTCAAGAAATTGGGACTATCAACGGTTTATGGACATATACCCAGAAGTAAAAACCACTGTACACACAAATATTTACATCCTAAATACAGGTATTGAAGAGTAAGTCTGCATGATAAGAGGAGAACCCACGTGAAATCATTACTAGACGAACGACATTTAGTATCTTCCTTTTATGTTTTCTTTCTGATCACCACGAATATTATTGGCATAGGAATCATGAGTTTTCAACGAGATATAACGAAGGACGCAGGTTATGATGCATGGATTTCCATCATTTTATCAAGTATAAGCATTCATATACTAGTTTGGATGATCTATCGTATTCTTGGAATTGCTAATAATGATGTCATACATGTTCACAAATTTTACTTTGGAAAATGGATTGGTGGACTGTTCAACATTTTTGTGATTTTCTACTTTCTTATATTAGCTTTAATTGTTTTCCGTGTTTATATTGAAGTTGTTCAAGTTTGGCTGTTTCCCTTAATGAAGACATGGCAAATAAGCCTCATTTTTCTAGTCCTCATTTATTACCTTGTATCTGGTGGATTCCGCGTGATTACTGGAATGTGTTTCTGGGGAACTATCATACCTTTTATTATCCTGTTTCCCCTTAATCTTTTTTCATTGGAATTTGCCAATTTTTACAATTTATTACCTGTCTTTAACCACTCTGTGAAGGAAATCGTATCATCCTCTAAAGCTATGTTGTTTCAGTATGTTGGCTTTGAGACCTTATTCATGTTCTACCCATTCATAAAAAATCCAGACAGATCACAAAAATGGGCCCATTTTGGACTTTTGTTCTCAAGCTTACTTTATCTAATAATAGCGCTCATCACATTTGTCTTCTTTAGTGAAGGACACTTAAACCAGATAATATGGCCAACATTAGCTCAAATGAAAATTGCAAAATTCCCTCTAATAGAAAGAGTCGAATTTATCGCTGTTTCGATTTGGTTACTTCTCATATTACCCAATATCAGTGTGAAAATATGGGCAGGTTGTCGTGCTATTAAGAAAGTAATAAATGTGAAACAACAAATAAGTCTGTTCATTGTACTGCTCCTATTCTTTATTATAGCTAATGTGCTCAAAGAGAGGAGTCAAATAGAGCAATTGAATGAAAAGTATTCAAACATTGCTTTTTACTTTGTGTATCTATATATCCCTTTTCTCTTTTTGTACATTCATATTAAGGATAAAATAACTAAGTAGGATAGAAAGCTTCTAGAAACTTATAATACAATCTGGGCAGATCGTTTTGTACGAAAAGGTCAGCAGTTACATTTGGGAAGGGGAACCATTCCAAATCACAGAAATTACAATGGATGATCCTAAACTAAGTGAGGTTTTAGTTCGCCTTATTGCGTCGGGGATTTGTCACACTGATGTTCTAATACAAATTAAGCTTACCATTATATATTTCACCATTGGTTCTTGTAAATTTATGTATCATAAAACGAGCAGTAGTTTTGAATAAGGAAAAATATAATCCGGTATTTAAAAAATTACATACGATTCTCCGGTCTATTTTAATATCAATGAGGTTTTTAATTAAATATATAATTTAAATGAAGAAGTAATCAATAAAATTGAAGGAGAGCCAAGCCTTCCAAAATTAAGCAACGGGGAACTTGTTGAAAATCGCCATATTTACTTTAATGAAAAACTTGAACTCACTTCTTCTAATACTTCAAAGGCAACAAAAGCAAGTAATGGTCCTTTTAATGGTGAATTTAATAGATTCCTGTTTAGATTTGAAACCAAATTAACAGATAAGCGGTTGGAATTTCTGTTATTAAATCAAGATGTAGAAGAAAATTCTAAGTATAAAACTGAACATTTTGAAGATATTTTGAAACAATATATGGGATATCTAGATAAATCAAACGTTACAATTATTGATTTGAGTGGTATTCCGTTTGAAGTTTTAAGCATTACAATTAGCTTAATTTCTCGTCTTATTTTTGATTTTGCATTTCATTATTCTAAGCTACAACATCAAAAGGATGAACTTAATGATATACCATTCATGATCGTCTGCGAAGAGGCACATAATTATATTCCACGAACTGGAGGTATTGAATTTAAAGCAGCGAAGAAATCAATAGAAAGAATTGCCAAGGAAGGGAGAAAATATGGTTTGAACTTAATGGTTGTAAGTCAAAGACCTTCTGAGATATCTGATACAATTCTTTCTCAGTATAATATTATTAATCTGCGTTTAACAAACATTAATGACCAAAATTATATTAAGAATCTACTACCAGATAATTCTCGCTCTATATCAGAGATTCTACCTACTCTTGGTGCGGGGAGTGTTTGGTGGTTGGGGCTTCTACTCCAATTCCGAGTATTGTTAAATTAGAGTTACCAAACCCTGAACCAAGATCACAGAGTATTAAATTTCATAAAAAATGGTCAGAAAGTAGGAGAACACCGTCGTTTGAAGAAGTAATAATGAGATGGAGAAAAGAAAATGGATAACTCGTCTTTTTTACTAGTAACTTTTATTACAAATCAATACTTTAACAAGTGAATTTCATGAGGATTGGTTATTAAGAATTGAAATCCTAGAGCTATTAATAAAACATAATCTTTTACTAGAAAAACAAGAGATTCTTTTAAATCAACTCGAAGAAATTAAGAAATTGAATGAGGAATACCCAGTTTTGATTCAAAGAGGACTAATGTTGGCATCAAAATAAGCAATGTGGTTTCAATGTATAAAGATCGTGCAATTTGAACCTTGTTTTAGAGTTAAACTAACATATACTGACTTGGAGGAGTGAGATTATGTACTTGCAAGGGACCATTATTTCAGGTGAATTTGATTCAAGTATGAATGAATTTTCCTTACAGAAAGTTAAAAATTTCAACACAGAATCGGTCCTTAAAGAAAACCAAATAAATAATATCTATCATTATTTAAAAAAACATCAGCATGAAGAGGATGGGCAAATTATTACTTTATACGATCAAATGCTTGTACGCTTAGCACAGAATGAAGTTAACCAGTTAATTGTTGATTTAGAGAAAGTAATGTCCTTGTATCACTGATGCATATAAGAGTATTTTGTACGAACTAAAGAAGCAGACCCCACTGGATCTGCTTCGGTTTTATGATGGATTTGTTGACCATAATCCAGCTGTTTTAACGAATACTCTTGGATTAAATTTTAAACTAGCCACGACTAATTCTGCAAGGTCTTCTGGGTGCATCACGTTTTCTTCATTGCCTTTAACAAGATTTGTATCAATGGCTAAATCTGTAACGACCGTACTTGGTGTTAAAGCAGTAACACGGACATTATGTTTTCTTACTTCTAGCATAAGTGATTCTGTTAGCCCTAAAACAGCGAATTTAGAAGCACTGTAAGCACTTGTAACAGGAGCACCTTTTTGGCCGGCAGATGAAGAGATATTGATGATATCTCCTGATTTTCTTTCGATCATTCCTGGTAATACTGCTCTTGTTACATTATACACACCCATTAAATTGACTTGGATGATTTTTTCCCATTCTTCTGGTGTTAGATCAAGGAACCCACCAAATTTAGCAACACCAGCATTGTTGATTAGGATATCAATTAGGCCAAAGTCTGATTTGATATGTTCAACAGCATGGGTAACGGATTCAAGATCGGTCACATCTGCTGTTGCTGCAGAAACCTTTACATCAAATTGTGCTAGTTCAGCAGCTACCTTTTCTAGATTAGACATATTTAAGCCGATTAGGCCTAAATGAACGCCTTCTTTTGCTAAGGCGATAGCAGTAGCACGTCCAATGCCTCTTCCTGCGCCAGTAACTATTGCAGTTTTTCCATTTAAAGAAATCATTTTATCACTCCTAAAATTATTACAAATTGAAGTAGTTCATTCTAACAGAAAGACCGCAATCTTGCATGGAAACAGCTTGCGGTCTTTCCTATTTAGAACTCCGAAGAATAATATATTTATTCTAAGTTGGCGTGTCTACCGTACATTTTATTGGTATCCAAACCTTTTTTCTCCATGAACCGAAGAATCACAGCGTCGTAAAATAGTAAAAGTGTTTGCTCAAATAATGAGCCCATTGGTTGAATCGTCTTAAAATCACTCTCCGAGTGATCTTTAGGTGAGCCAGGCAACTTAATTGTGATATCCGCTAATTGTCCAATAGTGGACTCAGGGAAAATGGTTACAGCTGCAATCGTCCCACCGATGCTTTTTGCCTTCTCAGCCATGGAAACTAAACCTTTCGTTTCTCCTGAACCTGATCCAATGATTAAGATGTCATCTTTTTCAAAGTTAGGGGTTACTGTTTCGCCAATCACATAGGCATCTATCCCCATGTGCATCATTCGCATGGCGAATGATTTGGCCATAAATCCAGATCTACCTGCGCCTGCAACAAAGATTTTTTTTGATTCAAGAATCCCATTAACTAATTTTTCAGCTTCATCATTCGAAATTAAATCTACGGAGCGATTTAACTCTTTTATGATTTCAGCTAGGTATTGAGTTGTATTCATGATCTGAATTACCCTTGATTAATCATTTGTTGCATTTTGGCAGCAGCAGCTTTTTTATCAGCTTGTCCAGTAATCCCGCCACCTACAATGACAAGGTCTGGTTGTACTTTGATGACTTCTGGAAGTGTGTCTAACTTAATACCACCTGCGATTGCAGTTTTAGCATTTTTTACAACACCTTTGATGGTTTGTAAATCTTCAAAAGAGTTCTTTCCAACTGCTTGAAGATCGTAGCCAGTATGAACACAAATATAATCAACGCCCATAGCGTCCACTTCTTTTGCACGTCCAGCAAGGTCTTTTACAGCAATCATATCAACAAGGATTTTTTTACCTTGTTTTTTCGCTTCTTCAACAGCACCTTTGATTGACATATCTTCAGCAGTTCCAAGAATTGTGACGATATCTGCACCTGCTTCAGAAGCTTTCATTACTTCATAACCAGCTGCATCCATGATTTTTAGGTCTGCTAATACCTTTAAGTTAGGGAATGCTTTTTTAACTGCTTTTACAGCATGAAGACCTTCGTTAATTACAACCGGTGTACCGATTTCAACGATATCAATATGTTCCTCTACTTCTTTTACCAGTTCAATTGCTTCTGGGATATTTACTAAATCTAATGCTAATTGTAATTCCATCTATATTCACTCCTATAATTTTTTTATTGTTGTACAGTGATAATATCTCCAAAGGGTAATAATACTTTTACAGTAATATTATCCTTATAGTGCATTATCTGTACCTGCCAGCAATAAGGGATATCATGTTCTCTCGCTGAACAATTGCAAGTATACAACGTATATAACAACAATAAAAGTACGCACTTTTATTTTACATAGTGTTAAAAAGTATACTATAAGACAAACCGTTTATATAGTCTTACTATTAACTTTAAAAGAAACAATGCACCATTCCGCATGGCCTATTTTCTGTATAAGTTGCTTGATAATTGCCCAAATTGTCATTGTTGATGTTGTTTATAAAAATCTCTTATTAATAAAGACATTTCTAGCTGGGGGATTGAATGAATAAATTTTTTGATTATATTCTTTTAACAGTAGGAGCGGCTATTGTAGCAATGGGATTAGAAATGATATTAGCGCCAAATGGGCTGGTAGATGATGGGGTAACTGCCTTATCAATTATGGCAAATGCCATGTGGGGCTTACCAATATTTGCACTTTTTTTAGGTTTAAATATCCCTATCTTACTCTTTACAGCTAAAGAAGTCGGAAAAACATTTGTGATTAGAACATTGTATGCAAACATCATTACTTCTTTTGGATTAGTTCTTTTTGAATCCATGCCTGTTATTACACAATAGGATGTGTTAATTGTTATTTACGGTGGAGTAATTTTAGTTGTAGGGGTAGGAATTGTTGTAAAAAGCGGAGGGGCCATCGATGGAATTGAAATGCTGGCTATATGGTTTAACCGGCATCATCGAATACCGATTGGCACATTCTTATTAGCTGTTAATGTTGTAATTATCCATCATTCTTTAACTCCTTTCTTGAACAGCAGAATTGAATTATATATTCACTGCTAATACATAATGTATGGAAGGATATTACAAGTACATACTTTTATTTTATATAGTGAAAAAAGTATACTGTGGGTTATAATAAATATGGAGGTGAAGTGAAATGTCACGAATGCAGAATAAGATGTTTAATTGTGAAAAAGAATTAACTCTTTCCGTTATCGGTGGTAAATGGAAGATGCTTATACTATGGCATCTAGGAAAAGAGGGAACGAAGCGATTTGGTGAACTGAAAGCTCTTATGCCAGGGATCACGCAGAGAATGCTAGTTAATCAATTGCGAGAACTGGAAGAAGACTTGATTGTAAAACGCGAAGTCTATCCCGTGGTTCCTCCAAAAGTAGAATACTCCCTTACTGAACAAGGAAGAAGCTTGATGCCGATTCTCGATGCTATGTATAACTGGGGGAAAGATTATATGGAAACTGCTGGGTTGAATCCTTTAGTAAGACAAGAGTCGATTAGGTGAATTTTAACTGGTAATCTAAGGTTGACTCCGGCCAAGGGGGTCAACCTCTTTTCATGATAATTTAATAATTATTTTTAGTATTTTGTAATGCCTCAAAATAAAGCTGATAATTAACTTTTATTTTCATTTTTCCCCAAGCGGCTAACCATACCTTTTCGCTGATGGGTTTGGAAAAGGGGCTAAGGGTGTGTCACGATTTGAAGAGGATCCACCTTCAGCTCTTGCATTTTTTTTATGAGGTCCGTAGTTTTCATTTCTAATTCAGTTTCAATTTCCTTATGAAGCTGCATCAGTTCATTTCCGTTGAGGATATTTTTATTACCTTGATATTCCTCAATTCTTCCATTTAGTTTCACGTTTATTGTAACTAGGGAAAGATTTTTATCCAAATCCACATTTACTCTTGAGCGTAGAGGTCCAATAACCACATCTAATTTGGTTATTGGGAAAAACTTCAAATAGTGATCATTGTCAAGAAGTTGAAATATTTGATCTTCGGTATTTGTGACCGTTTCTTTTAATTTATCATTGCTAAAAAAAGCAGTCCCCTCGTAAGTAAAGTTATCTTTCGCTACTTTGAAAACAGGAAGAACGGGATCTGAAAATGGTGAAAACAGCTTATTTTTATATTCATGCAAATTGAAAATGGTCATTTCACCTTGTTTTTTCCTCTCATAGTGTCTTAGCATCCGATACAGGTAATAATCAAGGTTTTCTTGCTTCTTTGCTTGTCTGTTAATATATTCGTCAAAATTACCTTTAACGATGACTAAATACATTCGTTGCGAAATATCATAGTCTGTCAATAGCGTGTTAATCAACTGAATAATCCCTTGTTTCGCTAATTCCTCATGAATTAAAAACAAACGGAGTTGTCCAACCTTCAATTCACGATAATATCTTAAATTAAAGTCTTTTCCTCCCTGTTTAAGGAGATCAACATCTAGTGATAATAAGCTTTTTGGCTCATTTACTAATGGAGGGACTAATGTACTCATTTTTATTTTTCCTTTTTCGCCTTTACTAATTGACCAAAAAGTAACAGGGGCAATATCTTCAATTGTATTGTTCTCAACAAATGGGGCACATCCTGGAATCATGACTAATGAAACAAAGATTCCCCAAACTAAAAGCATTTTCTTTCGTCTCATGCTTTTACACGCCCTTTTAGCTTTGTCAATAGGAGCAAGAATGTTGGGACGATAAAGTAAGTTATTCCACTTAACCAAATTTGAATATTCAGGAGAATATTCTGTTCGGTTTCAATGGACCAAATCCAATTATTCACAATTACAAAGCAGAGAAATAACATAATACAAGTGACAGCAAAACCCATACTTGAAGGTTGGGTACTTGTTTTTTTTAGGATGATTCTTGTAGCCCCATATATACATAACAAGAAAATTGATAAAGCAAACACCAATAAAAACATATGTAGTGAAATCAGGATAATATCCAGTCGTTCAAACATGGGAGATTGTAAGTATCGAATCATATGAATAATAGGGTATTTACTTTTACTTAAATAATTTGAACCGAAAAAGAATAAACTCGCAATAAACAATAGCAAATACTCTGAAGTAGAAAGAGCATTCGCATAGGTTAAATATTTACTCATTTTTTGTTGTGGTTTGATCCAAGGAATTAAACAGATTAAATACTCTGGTCCTGAATATGAAGCCCAAATGAGTAACAATCCTTTCCATGAATCAGTTGTCCAACTTGTTGGTATCAAGGGATACAAATCATGTAATGCAGCGATTGGTGGAATAAAAAAGGGATAATATAAAAAATTATCCAAAAAATACATAAAAAAACAATTACCACAAACCGTATGGTATTCTTCATTCCTAGTGAAGCAACATAGGAGCTCGTAAGAAGAATGAAAAAAATAATCCAATTTGAATTCATTGATGGGAAAATAAAATCATGAATGACTTCTAAGTATCCGAGTGTGATCACCGTTATTTTGATTAGTATCAATATAAGGCCTATAAAAGTCAAAAGTCTTACCATTCGAACACCAAAAAGCTCTACAAAACCTTGATATCCCTTTTTAGCATAATTTGATTCTAGCCATTTGCATAACAGCCTTATATTGAGTTGGGAAAAGATTGCCATTGCAACAATGCCCCAAATCATAAACGGGTGTAATAAGTAGGTAGGCATTAAAAAAATAGGTAAAGCATTTGGAAACGGTTGACGATGAAAAAGGCATAGATTCCGTTAAATTTAGATGATTTATCAAATAAGGAAAATGTGGTCAACTTTGAATCACATCCTTCGTTTGTATCTCCATTTCTGTAAAGGGTGTAAATGATCCGGACGGGATTTCATGTTAATTAAAGGCCCACTAATAAAGAGATCAATCCAGTCCTCCCAGTAAAATGGAGCGATTGGTGAAAAATAGGGTTGTTTTAAGGAAGTAAGACCATTTAGATGTGCCAAAATGGCAACTGCTCCCATGGCAATGCCAAAAACACCAAAAAAGGATGAAAGGAGAAGAAAACCAAATTGAATGAGTGTATTTGCCTTCGTCATCAAATAGTTTGGTACTAAAAATGAGGAGATGGTTGAAATACAAACTAATACAATTAATACTTTGCTCGCAAAACCCGCTTGAACCGCTGCTTGACCGATAACTATACCACCAATCACCCCTAAGGTTTGACTTGATTTGGTCGGCATCCGTAAACTCGCTTCTTTTATGATTTCAAGAATAGTTAACATCACTATTGCTTCCCAAAATGGTGTAAAAGGTAGTTTACTTATAGATTCCACTATAACAAATAGTATTTGTAAGGGAATCATTTGATAATGGTGGGTTGTTAGTGCAACATAAAATGGTATCAGTGTGACGGACAGAAAAAAGCTTAAATATCGAACAACTCTTAAAATACTTGCAACCGGCCAACGATTAATATAATCCTCAGGTGATTGGAAAAGGTGAAAAAAGGTGATTGGTGCAATTAATACAAGCGGTGTGTTCTCAACCAAGATAGTTAATTTACCGAGCCCTAAGGAATAAGCACAAACATCTAGGCGGTCAGTTTGTTGGAATTGTGGAAAAATACTGTGATGATGTTCCTCCATAAATGCTGCTACCTGGGATGAATCGAAAAATAAATCAAAGTTAATTTCAGAGATTTTCTTTCTTGCTATTGATATATATTCAGGATTGGTTAACCCGTCTATGTACATTAGGACAACCGTTGTTTCACTTAATGAACCTACTTTTTATTTCTCTGTTTTTAATTCAGTAATAGGAAGTCTTCTGCGTATGAGGGTGATATTTGGTTCTAATTGTTCAGTGAAACTATCTTTTGCACCGTATAAAATTGTTTCTGTTTCAGAGGTTTCAATCCCCCTACTTAATTCGTTAGGAAGAGGAATGACCAACCATTGTTCTTGGATACAATCATTCAGAAGTACAGCACCGGTGAGGAGTAATTTCTGTGCCTCTTCAAGTGATTGGATCTTCATTACTTTAGGTGTGGCTATGCTTTCGTAAATCATGGCATGTGGGCATTGGATAACAGGTTCTATTATCGATTCATTCAAACGATCCTGGTCAATTAAGGTTCTTAAATAGATTAAGACAACTTTTTGATCGTTAAGTGTAGTGCGTTCGATTATCTCTACATCGTCCATATTGTCTAAAACCTGTTTTAGAGAGTCTAGTGAAATCTTCCTTTGCACAGGTTGTTGTGTGTCACTACTATCATTAGCAATGCCTTTACCCTTTTTCCAAAACATAAACATCCCCCACTGATATAAGCTGCCATTTGTTCACTTTAGAAAAAGTGTAATGGTAATTCTTCCTTTTAGTATGAAAAAGAAAAGATTATTTAATCCTAATAAAATTAAGGTAGGGGAAACTATATAAATTTTACAGTATAGTTTTTTCACTATGTAATGAAAAAGTGCGTCCTGTTCAAATTTTTCATTTCGCTAATAATAGAATTAAATGATTATGACAAATAGAAAGAAGGGGATTGTATGCAAATGAGAGTAACAGCCGTTCAGTATTTCTTCATACCATTAGCTCTTTTAAAGAGTTTGCAGACCAGGTGGAGCATTATATAAAAACAGCAGAAGAATTCGTATTCGATTTTATCATCTTCCCTGAATTTTTCACTACTCAACTTATGTCCATTGGCAACGATAAAGGGGAAGCATTAACCATCCAAGAATTACCTGATTATACCGATCAGTACCGGTCGTTATTTATCGAACTTGCCAAACAATATAAGATGCACATTATAGGTGGAACACATGTGATCCGTAAGGGTGATCGCCTTTATAACGTTGCGCATATGTTTTACCCGGATGGAAGAGTGGTGGAACAAGCCAAACTTCATATAACTCTAACAGAGGTACATGAGTGGAATATGAGTCCCGGAGACGGTCTGGAAGTTTTCGAGACACTTAAAGCTGCTGGAATAGAAATGGTCCCAAATTGGGTAAAAGCATGATTAAAAATCCTTTTGTATGCTTACGCAAGGATTGTGAGTACAGACCAGCAAAGTCAATATCAAGTGAAAAGTCCGGAGGGAAAAACATGAAACAAATCAAAAGCAAGAATTTCGTGATCAAATTGCCCAAGATCAACTTACAGTTGGAATTTTTACGGCAACTTGGTGCCCGGACGCAAACGTTTAGATATGTTCATTGATGAAATTACAGCGGAGCATCCAGACAAACAATGGTTTAAAATTGACCGTGATGAGTTCCCGGAAATTTCTGAGGAACAAAATGTAATGGGAACTCCATCATTATTAGTATTTAAAAATGGTGAAAAACTTGCTCATTTGCATAGTGCGAACGCCAAAACTGCAGATTCAGTAAGAGAATACTTAAACAACTTATAAAATAGCCTCTTCCGAACGGCAGGATTTATTTTCAGATCGTTGAGAAATTTCTTCTCACCGATCTGTATAAGACCTTCGATTCATTTGAATATTCTTAAGGCTCTATTCGCAAACTTTGTTGCTTTTTAATATATTATAGGTTCAAAATTCATTCATTATCGTATAGTTAGAAAGTAATTAGAAAGTATTTAGGAGGTAGTGGCAACGGAGCAAATCCAAAAGAGATTCTTGTTTCTTCGGTAACTACATGTTTTACAGCAACTCTTACGTTTGTACTTGCAAGCAGAAACCTGCCTGTTGCAGAACTTACAGTGAACTCAGAGGCAAATATATCTGATAATGAATTTAAAATTATCCATTATCCTCACATCGTTTTATCTAAAGATGCAACAGAAGAACAAATTCAATCCGCACAAAGAGCGACGGAAGCAGCAGACAAAGGGTGCGAAGTCGGAAATTTATTGAAAAAAGCAGATGTTAAAATTGAAATTCAAGGTATGTTCAAGCGATTAGTGAACTTGTCAAGGGATTGGATATGCCGGCTATCGTGGAAACACTTCGGCAAGTGGATGTTTATACGAAGAATGCGATCCTTCCTAAATACGGGGCGCATTTGCCAGGCGGAAAAGCGTAAAAAAACAAGTTGTGCGAATCTATGTAATCGCACAACTTGTTTCGTTTAATCGAGAGATCTTAAAGACAATCTGTTGGGATGATAAAATCGATTATCAAAGAACAACTGGTCAAAATCGTCTACTTTTTTTAAATGCACGTCTTATGGCACTGTTGCTTTTTATCATTCTTTTGCTTCTAGAGCTTTTCTTTCCTTGAATTCTGCTTTAATTTTCGCCAATGTATCGGCATCCGTTATAAGGTGTAAGGCTGTTAAGGCCAATGCTTTGGCACCAGTGAGAAGTCCGTGATCGCCAGTTGGAGACGCGGCTGCCTCTTTGAATGGGATGGTATGTGGGACAATCTCGTCTGCACCAATTTTAATATAGGGATGGATGGTTGGAACAACTTGGCTAATATTCCCGGCGTCTGTAGAGCCAATGCCTTTGTCTTCTACCGCAATTGTTTCACCCAATTCTTGGACTACTTCCTTGAATACAGCATCAAAACTACTATTTAATAGAAGATTATCGACTTCATTTTGAAAAGCGATGATGTTTACCTTTGCGCCTGTGGCTAAAGCGGCTGCTTCGGCTACAGCTTTAACCTTACGTGTGACTTCATTCAATCTTGTTCTAGTAGCAGCTCGAATATAGAATCTAGCTTTGGCATATTCAGGAATAATATTCGGTGCATCACCGCCATGTGTGATGATGCCGTGAATGCGGACATCGTCATGGAGTTGCTGTCTTAAAGCATTGATTCCATTAAAGAGCTGTATTACAGCATCTAAGGCATTGATTCCTTCATGCGGGGAAGCTGCAGCATGGGCTGGTTTTCCAATGTACTCAAAGTCGAGCGGATCAACAGCAAGCGATGTACTCGTCAATCTTGTTTGGCCGTGCGGATGAACCATAAGAGCGGCGTCAATTCCTTCTACCAATCCATGTTTGACAAAACTTCCTTTTGCACTGCCATTTGGACCGCCTTCTTCAGCGGGTGTACCGAAAACAACGGCTTCGCCACCGGTTTCTTCTAACACCTTGCTTAAGGCTATGGCTGCTGCCACACTAGTCGTTCCAATAATATTATGGCCGCATCCATGTCCCAATCCTGGGAGGGCATCATATTCTGCAAGGAATGCGATGGATGGACCTGGCTTGGCTGATTTTTTGCGAGCGATAAATGAAGTTTCATGTCCGGCAACGGCCTTTTCAACGTCGAATCCTTCTTTTTCAAGAATGTCCTTTAAAAGGGCAGATGCAAAAAACTCTTCATTGCCGATTTCCGGCTTTTCATGAATTTGGTGGCTTGTGGAAAGGTAACGCTCTTTATTGCTTTCTACATTTTTAATGATTACTTCTTTTAATGCTGTGAATGATTGTACAGATACTGTCATGGTGTCTCTCCTCTATTTTTAAGAGGTTCCTGCTATGGAGCAAGAACCTCTTAATATTGTTATTTATTAGAGATTCAGTTTTTATAAAAATGTTAATCTTACCAACCGATATTTTTTAAAGGAACAAAGGTTGGGATTAAATTACCATCATATTCTTTATCAATAAATTTCGCTGTGTCCTCTTCTTGAAAAAGTTCTGCAATTCTCTTAAGGGTCTTGTTGTTTTTGTCTTTTGCATTTACGGCAATAATATTAATGTATGGTGTCGCAGTTTCACTTTCATGGAAAATGGCATCTTTTAACGGCTTAAGTCCAGCATCATTTGCAATACCATTATTGATCACAGAAGCGGCAACGTCTGGCAATACGCGTGGCGTTTGGGCTGGAACCACTTGAACGAATTTAATATTTTTTGGGTTTTCCTTCACTTGGTCAACAGAGCCATTTGGGTCAAAGTCTTGAGGTAACTTAATCAGACCTGCTTCTTGAAGGAGCAGTAAGGCACGGCCTTGGTTAGACGCGTCATTTGGTATAGCAATTTTGGCACCTTCTGGAATATCCTTTACATCTTTATATTTTTCAGAGTAGATTCCCATTGGAGCAAGAACAGTTGTTGCAATTGGGACAAGATCTAGTTTGTGTTCTTTAATGAAGACATCGAAGTAGGCAACTGTCTGGAATGCATTCGCATCAAGCTCGCCTTCTGCAAGAGCGGTGTTTGGAGCGACATAATCAGAGAATTTTACGATTTCAATATTGATGCCCTCTTTCTTTGCTTTCTTGGCTACAAAGTCCCACTGACGCGTATCGGTTCCACTAACCCCAAGCTTGACCATGACGGACTCTTTACCAGAAGCTTTTTTGTCCTCTGATTGATTAGAGCATCCGGCTCCAAATACGGCTAGTGTAAAAATAATGATGGTGAATAAAAGTTTTTTCATGTTGTTTTCCTCCTACGTTATCTACGTCTTATTTTTTTTGCTAAAATATTGCCTAATGACTGTAATCCTTGAACAATCACAATCAGAATGACTACGGTTATGATCATCGTGATCGTATCAAAACGCTGGTAACCATATGTAATGGCTATGTCGCCGATTCCGCCGCCGCCGACTGTACCTGCCATTGCGGTTGCACCGACAAGTCCGATGGTGGCAATGGTAAGCGAGAGAACGAGGGAGCCGAGTGCCTCTGGAACTAGAAACTTCGTAATAATTTGCCACGGGGTTGCACCCATGGCCTCTGCTGCTTCAATGACCCCAGGATCGACTTCTAACAGGGAATTCTCTACTAATCTTGCAATGTAGGGACCTGCATAGAAGACCAGCGGTACAACGGCTGCTGCCGTTCCGATGGACGTTCCGACAATCAATCGTGTAACCGGAATAATGGCCACTAATAAAATAATGAACGGTACCGATCGAAAAATATTAATAATTGCACTTAAAATCGTGAAAAGCGGGATATTTTCAAGAATTTGGCCTTTCCTAGTGACGACTAGCAAAATTCCAAGCGGTAATCCAAGGATGGCTGAAAATACTAGCGAGAAGGCGACCATCTGGATGGTTTCAACTAAAGCTGTGATGATTTGATCTGAACTAACTAGCATGTGCTTTCACTTCCTTAACACTGATGTTCTTCTCGTTGATATATGTTAGTGCTCGAATGACTTCTTTGTCAGGCCCCTGGAATTCTACTATTAAGTTTCCAAAAGGGGTACCTTGAAGTTCGGTAATGTTGCCAAATAAGACATTGATATGGATATCAAATTGCTTCGCAAGCTCGGAAAGCAGCGGCTGACCGGCTGAAGTGCCGACAAAATTGATTCGAAACACCTTCTGCATTCCTTCGTGTTTTTCAATGATTTTTATGATTGAATCAGGAAGCTGATCGTTCATGACAGTGCTGACAAAGTTCTTGGCTGTTTGGGTCTTAGGTGCTGAGAAGACGTCAAATACTGTTCCCTCTTCAATTATTTTTCCTGCTTCAATGACTGCGACCCGATCGCAGATTTCTCTGATCACCGCCATTTCGTGAGTAATGAGGAGAATCGTAATGTTATATTCCTGATTAATCCTTTTCAAAAGCTGTAAAATCGAGCTCGTTGTTTGCGGGTCGAGAGCTGATGTAGCTTCATCACAAAGGAGAATAGATGGCTGGGTTGCTAATGCCCTGGCAATCCCAATTCTTTGCTTTTGTCCTCCGGAAAGCTGGTCTGGGTAATAGTCGGCTTTGTCAGCTAAGCCAACAAATTCTAATAGTTCGTGAACCCGCTTTTTGATGGTTTCCTTAGGCTGTTTTTCAAGCAGGAGGGGCATTGCCACGTTTGCAAAGACTGTTTTAGAGTTTAATAGATTAAAATGTTGAAAGACCATCCCAATGTTTTTCTTAATCTTTCGGACTTCTTTCACAGAAAGAGTGGTGAGGTCATGACCATCAACAATCACTTTTCCTGATGTCGGACGCTCCAATAAGTTTACACAGCGGATTAGTGAGCTTTTACCCGCACCACTGAATCCAATGACGCCGAATATCTCCCCTTTATTTATTTTCAAATCAATTCCATTCAACGCGGCAACCTGTTGGCCGCTGCTTTCGTAAATCTTTTTAAGATTCTGAAATTCAATCATGTTGTAAATCTCCTTTGTGGGAAGTGTCCCTTTATGTAAGTTTCAAGCAGGGGGTGATAACCGAAAAAAACCTCTTCTTGGAAATAAGAAGAGGGCATGTCAATAGAAGACAACAGCTAGATACTCTTCTTAACTTCCAAGCTTGGAGCTTGCTGGAATTGGCACAGAAAATAGAAAATTCCGCTGCCGAGGCTTCATAGGGCCAGTCCCTCCGCCTCTCTCGATAAGAATATTATTCAATTAAAAATAAAAACCCTCTTCAATCACAAGAAGAGGGCGAATTAAAATAATTGGAGATCCTCTTCTTATCTTTCAAGTTACACTTGCTGGATTTGGCACAGAATCAGGATGATTTCCGCTGCCGAGGCTTCAAAGGGCCAGTCCCTCCACCTCTCTGGATAAGAAAAATTTGAATTTATTCATTTTTTTAACTTATTTAACTTGTTTATTAATTTATCGTAATATAGTAAAAATGTCTAGTGTTTTTTTAAAAAAAATTTTAGTGCCTGTCGTGAAAAAGTGAATTACTAATGCAAGCAATCAAAAAAAACAGCTGAGACTGACCCCGCTACTCCAAAAAACATCCTAATTTCCTTGCTTTTTCCGTATCCCAAAACGTTGAAAGAATGCCTGTTTGGTGATCAGATATAATGTTAAGAATCTATCTTTTTTAATCTGAATTTGGATTGATAAGCGACCGTTTCGATGATTCTAAAAGGAGTTCGGTCGGTTAGAGGCTTGATAAACGACCGCTTTGATGAATTCAAAAGGGTTTGGGTAGTTTAGACGCATGATAAGCGACCGTTTAGATGAATTCAAAAGGGTTTGGGTAGTTTAGAGCCTTGATAAACGACCGTTTCGATGAATTCAAAAGGGTTTGGGTAGTTTAGCCCCATGATAAGCGACCGTTTAGATGAATTCAAAAGGGTTTGGGTAGTTTAGAGCCATGATAAACGACCGCTTCAATGAATTCAAAAGGGTTTGGGTAGTTTAGCCCCATGATAAGCGACCGTTTCGATGAATTCAAAAGGGTTTGGGTAGTTTAGAGCCTTGATAAACGACCGCTTTGAAGATTTCAAAAGGGATTGAGTCGTTTAGACCCATGATAAGCGACCTCTTTGAAGAATTCAAAAGGGTTTGGGTAGTTTAGACGCATGATAAACGACTGCTTCGATGAATTCAAAAGGGTTTGGGTAGTTTAGAGCCTTGATAAACGACCGCTTCGATGAATTCAAAAGGGTTTGGGTAGTTTAGAGCCATGATAAACGACCGCTTCAATGAATTCAAAAGGGTTTGGGTAGTTTAGAGCCTTGATAAACGACCGCTTTGAAGATTTCAAAAGGAGTTGGGTAGTTTAGAGCCTTGATAAACTACCGCTTCAATTAATTCCAAAGGGGTTGAGTCGTTTACACGCATGATAAACGACCGCTTCGATGAATTCAAAGGGGTACGGTCGTTTAGACCTTTGATAAGCGACTAAAGGGGACAGTTTTCTTGCTGAATTTAAGCAAGAATACTGTCCCCAGGTCATACACTTTCTCATTTCTATAAATCAAGTTCTTGTGGGGGTTCGTCATTTAGATTTAGAAGGCGGACAGCTTCTGGTTTTATTTCTAAAAACACGTAGTTCGGATCTTCAGGACCAGTAAACCATTTTTCAAATGATGCTTCCCAGAATTTCTTTTTCAATTCTGGTGAATCATTCATGACAGCTGTTCCTTCCATTTCAATATAGGAGTCGTTTAGACCTTTCCCTTCAAACCCTAACAAAACAGCAATAGACGAATTTTTTTCTAGTTCTTCTACTTTCTCTGTGTCTCTTTTCGTTGGAGTATACAAGGTTAAGTCATCATGATAAAACGTCATATACCGGGAATGAGGCTTATTATTTTCAACCGTTGAAAGAATGCCTGTTTGGTGATTCGATATAATAGTAAGAATCTTTTCTTTTAAATCTGGATTTCCCATATTATCTACTCCCTTTTTTAAGTTACTTTTACTTTCCCTCTTGATAATAGTAAATAAACTGTAAAAAATTAACTTTTCTAACTATGTTGTTTAGGAAAGCCTATTCGTTGGAGGATTTTACATGGTTTCGAAAGAAGGCAAAGATATATGAAAGTGGATGTATGGGTGAAGGAAGGATTAAATGGCCAGGAGCATATATGGCTTAAGAGATCCCTCGATCCGATAGTGAAAAGAATATGTATCCAAGAAAAAGGCTCATTTACCTAATTGGTAATGGGCTCTTTTAGCTGGGAGGAAGCACTAAAAATTTTTTCTATAATAGATAGGTTATTCTTTAATATACTCTAACGAGTAAATATGCGTTCTCGTTAGATCAATTACATTTTGGATAAATTCGTCTTGAGTTTCTTTGAAATCATTTGTAATCCAATTCAGTAGCAGCCCGTAAAAGCCATAAGCTGTATAACGTTTAAAATAATCCATGTTGACTGGTATGTTGTTAATTGTTTCAAATATAAATTGTTCCTGATAAATTTTTAAGAGGGTTTGAGGGAATCTTGTATGTAATCCTGGTAAAGTGTCTTCGTATTTAATCAGCTCAAAAAAACCCCGGTGTCCATATATGTAGGAAACGATGTTAAAGGATGGTGCTTTTAGTTTTGCTGTATATACTTTATGTCCAGGTACATATGGTTTTCCAACTGAATCTTCTAACCCTTGAAGCATGGAATCGAGTAAATCGTTTGCAAGTTCAATTTTATCTTGGTAATGAACATAAAAGGTACTACGGTTGTAAGCGGCATAATTTACAATGTCTTTTACAGAAATAGAATGATAACCCGTCTCCTTTATAAGTTCGATTAGTGCTAGCTTTAAATGTTCTTTTGTACGATTTTTCCGTTGAGATGTCACAATTTGTTGATCATTCATCAAAAAAACCTCCCTAAAATGGACAATTGAGTTCCATGTGTCTATGTATTAGACACTTAATGATATCTTAATGGTTGTTAAATGTGAACAAAATAGTACAATTGAATTGTGAACAAAATAGCACAAAAAGTAGATTTATGTATCTTTTTTGGCTAAGATGTGATAATAGGATTGAACTTATTATTTGGGAGGAATCTATTATGGGAAAATTACAAGATAAAGTAGCCGTAATTACTGGAGGAGCATCCGGTATCGGTGCAGCAACAGCACGTTTATTCGTGTCAGAAGGAGCCAAAGTGGTCCTTGTTGATTTAAATGAAGAAAAAGGGAAAGCTTTTGAAAAAGAATTGAAAACGCTTAACGCCGAAGCTCTATTTGTAAAAGCAAATATTACTAGTGAAGAAGATGTAGCCGATGTCTTTAAACAGGCAGTTGAAGCTTTCGGTAAAGTCGATGTTGTATTCAACAATGCAGGTATCGGGCGTGTTCATTCTTCACATGATTTAGAGTACTCTGAGTGGCGGAATACCGTAAATGTTGATTTAGATGGTGTATTCTTAGTAGCACGGGAAGCGATCCGTGAAATGTTAAAAACGGGCGGCGGTACAATTGTGAATACGGCTTCTATGTACGGCTGGGTTGGTTCGCCTGGTTCAGCAGCCTATAACGCAGCAAAAGGCGGCGTGATTAACTTAACACGTTCACTTGCACTTGAATATGCAGAACAAAATATTCGTATTAATTCATTATGCCCTGGTTTCATTGATACCCCAATTATTCCAGAAGAAAGTAAACAAGTATTAGCTGCGATGACTCCGATGAAACGTCTTGGCCAAGCGGAAGAAATGGCAAAAGCTGTACTATTCATGGCAAGTGACGATTCCTCATTCATGACTGGGAATAGCTTAACTGTTGATGGTGGCTATACAGCTCAATAATTGTAAATGTAAAAAAAGAATCTCGTTTCATCTTGCTCATCACCTTAAGCGGTGGTGGGTTTTTCGTTTTAGGTGAACAGTCAGAGTAATAAGGAGGAGTAAGACTGATACTGTAAAAAGAATGAGAGATTCTTAACTTAATGCTAAAAAGAAGTCTAACTCTTAATAAAGATTAGACTTCTTTTTCATATTATTTTTGTTTTTCAAATTGGAGAATCCCTTTGTCAACCGATACCCATCCTTTATACCCCAGATGGATGGTATCCTTAAAGAAATATTTATCGTACTCATGACCTGATAAATCTAACACAGGAAATCCGTTCTTTTCAATTTGTTTTTTAACCTTCACATAATATGCCTTGCGTCCTTTGGTTGGAAAACCGGTATAATCTGACCAGTAACCATTAACGGGAATGGAAACAAATAAAGGTTTTGCATGGGCTTCTTTTAGTACATCGAGGACCAGTTGCAGATCTTGATATTGTTTAGATTTTGCATAACTTGCTCCCTTTTTATACTCATGAAGTTTGTCCAATTTAGGTTGTAACATGGCTTTATAATACAAATCATTCACATAGAACGGATTAGTTGTTGCTCTTTTGGCAGCCATATGGCCGGCAGCGTCTTCAAGCTCAGCCCAAGATTTATTCTGTGTGAGGGCTGGTTTTGGATGAAGCTTTTTCAAATGGACATCTAGTAAAGAAAGAATTAAATCTCTTCGTTCCAACAAATGTAAAAATCCATAAGCAAAGGGCTTGATGACCATGGCTTTGGTTTGGTGCCAATGATCATGATATAAATTAGCCTCCAACAGAGAAGAAAGGATCCAATCACTTTTTACTACATTAAAGGCTAAAAGGCGTTTGGATCCTTCTATCACTAATGGATGATTCACTTTTGGGTGTAACGCAAATTGGTACCCTTGTAAAACAGAAAAGTTGGGTGCAAAGTGGGATTCATCCGAGCCTTCAGGCACAAACCACTGCGGTGATAAGACGAAAACGATTCTTTTGCCTTTTAACTCATCCTCATGAGCTGAAAAGTTTAAAAAGTGAATGAGTGGCTCAGTGCCCCCCCTTCCAACTAAAAACGGTGTGAAGCCATGTGGATTCACATGAAAATAGTTTGATGGATGAAATGGGTCTAATCGAGCCAATTCAGAAGAACCATAAATAGGCAAATAGGCAGGATTTTCTAACATCTTCTGTTGAACCAAATATCCTTGAAACATGTTTGGGTCTAATCCTGCGGCATCTCGCTCCACCAACTTTTCATTAATTAACGGCAGTAACCATTGGGCTGGAAAAAACAACAGAATCGAAAATAAGATAACTGCCACAATCAAGGGTTTAAAGGAGGAGCGGACCATTACCGATTCTCCAATTGACCAATAATGGCATTCGGAGTATTCCATTCTTCTCTTTCAAAATCAGAAATCCCCACTGTGATCTCTAAACGTTCTTCAATTTCAACAAGCAATGAAACCGTTCCGAAGGAGTCCAATAGACCTTCCTTAAATAAATCGATATTTAAATTTTCCCTTACAATATCCGAATCACAAATCTCTTCTAAAATATCCAATACTGTCTCTTTTATTGACATGATAATTCCTCCTAATATTAAAATAATCGACCGGAAAAGATTAAAAATCCAAAGCAAATGAAGTGGAAGGTGATGACGATTCCGATTGCATGTGTCCATTTATTCTTTTTCCAGAAAGAATGTTTTTTGTTTTTTCGTTCAAACCAATCAAAACTGATGATTAAAAGCGCATGATATAATCCATACACAATATAATGAAGTTCCGGACCGTGCCAGATACCCATTAATAAAAAGAGAAGCAGATAACCAAGATAGGAAATGGTGAAACGGTTTTTGATCCACTTTTTCTTTTGCATCATGAAGGCAAATCGCATGTACACGTAATCCCGGAACCAAAATGAAAGTGACATGTGCCAACGGTTCCAAAAGTCTTTAATATTTCTGCTCAAAAAAGGAAGATTAAAGTTTTCAGGCGTCTTAACCCCCATAATATAGCTGAAACCGATGGCAAAGTTGCTATATCCAGCAAAGTCAAAAAATAAATATAAACTGTATAGATACATATAACTAATATCGGACAGCAGCGTATGGTTTTGGATAAAAAGGGTTGAAATTAATTTACTATTGATGAGAAATCCGATAATAAATTTATATAAAAAGCCTAAGAAAATCTTATTAATGCCCTTATAAAGAAGCTCATGATATTCTTCTCTGGAAGGAACGGCAGCTATATCCTTTTTAAATCGTTTAAAACGGTCAATTGGACCTGAGGATATGGTTGGAAAAAACAATAAGAACGAAAGTTGTTCTTTTATCGTCAAAGATTTTAATGAACCATCTCGAATATCAATTACCATTTGGATATTTTTAAAGGTTAGATAAGAAATTCCTAAAAATCCAAACCAGTTATTCAATTCGAAAGCAGGCAAGATTTTTATTAACAATAATGGGATGATGGAAAGAAAAATAGCAAGATAAAAAACAAGTGACGAATTTTGCTTTGATCGATACCGTATATAAACCGAAACAAGGATGATCTCCCAAATGACATAGGCAATAAGGGAATACGCTTGGTGAAGGTCAGCTGCGAATGCCAGAAAAAGAACGACAACCGTAACGAAAGCGTTATACCAGCCTAACCTTTTTTGTCGGTATCCCGCTGCTACGACAGGGATTAGCAAGATGCCAACAATCATAAAATACAGTAAAGTTGCATAGGGCGTCATGCAGTAACCTCTTGTAATACTCTTTTTCGGTCAACCTTGCCGTTATTCGTCATGGGAAGAGCTGAGCGATAAACAAACTTTCTCGGTACCATGTATTGCGGTAAAAGAGCACGCAATTCTTTTTTTAATTGACTGGTAAGGTGAAATTCCTTTTCATATTCATGTGGAGCTGGGACGATCACCGCTGTCAAAAATTCGCATTTCCCGTCTTTGTAATTAGGTACAATCATTACGCTTTGCACTAACGGCAGCGAAGAAAGCTGGGCTTCAATCTCTTCTATCTCCATTCGGTATCCATTCACTTTTACTTGGAAATCCATTCTTCCTGCGTAAAATAACATTCCATCTTTTTTATAGCCAAGGTCTCCTGTTGTATAAGCAGGCTGCCCATTAAAGACAAAAAAGGATTGACGAGTCAAATTGGGTTGATTCAAATACCCTTTGCTCACATGAGGACCGGTTATAATGATTTGACCTTTTTCCCCATCTGGTAGTTCATCAAATGATTCCGATAAAATATAAACTTCGCCATCTTGTTTCGAAATGCCAATTGGCAATGATTCGTACGTTTCGATTAAAGAATCATCCACTTTGATACTTGTTGCAGCAACGGTACATTCAGTAGGACCATACGTATTGAATATAGTCGCTTTTGGGAACCTCTTTCTCAATTTTAAAGCTGTTCCATTTGGTAAAGCTTCTCCGCAAAATAAAAATGTGGTTAATTCAGGAAGTAGAGATGCGGAAAACTGTTCATCTGATAAGCAATAGTCCACAAAGGATGGAGTAGACGTCCACACATTCGCGGAGGACTTTTCAAGCGATAAAAATAATTCTTTAGGCGCTGCGACATACTCTTTGGGCAGCATCCAAAGGGTTCCTCCTAAGAATAAACTAGGGTACAGATCCATCACTGACAAATCAAACGAAAAAGGTGCTTGGTTTAAAAAGACTTGATGGTTTGCTAACCCGAAATCATTCGTCATCCAGTGAGTAAAACTCATTAAATTGTTATAAGAAATTTGGACACCTTTTGGATTTCCTGTGCTCCCTGAAGTATAGATGATATAAAAGGTTTCATCATTGAGAACATAATAATCGGAAGAAACGGTTTTTCCTTGATTTTTTACAAGAGCATCTCGTAAACGATCTCCATTCAAACGTTGGGATAGATGTTCCAATCCTACTGGAGGCAGATCAATAGGAGATAACATCATGTTCGCCCCAGAATCTTGGATAATTCTTGCAATTCGATCATCTGGAATAGAGGTATCAACCGGAATATAAGGATGACCAGATTTAACGCATGCTAAAAAACACACAAGCATCAAGGGTTCCATGTGACCATAAACCACAATAGGAGTAGAATCATCCGGCAAAAGATTGTTTAAAAAATAAGCTAAAGACTCGGACATATCATAAAGCTGCCTATAGGTAAGGCTCTCATTTCTGCATGAAAAAGCGGTCTTTTCAGGATATAATTCAGACCATTTTTGAAGATTTGAATAAAGATTCATGGTGTCACCTCTAAAATTCGTTATAAATAAAAGTGCCGGAATTTTTAAATCCATAAATGGTTAATAAGCCTAACAGAATTAAAAAATAAAATAACAATCTCATCATCCACCTTGTGGCAGGATGACAGAATAAAGATTTTACATGATGAAAAAGTGAATTCATAAATGCCTCCTAACTGGGAAATAAAGCACTTACTGATTTTACTATGAAATTCGATTTGTTTTAGAATTTTAATCAAAATTTAATCCTAGGTGTATGGCGGATTAGTGAAATTGACGGCAGTGTTTTTTGATTTTAAGGTATAATTTTAATAGTATGGAATAAGGAAGGTGAAAAATAAATGAGACCACAAAATCAAGTAGCAGCCTATTTCACAAACAATGAATCTTTACTGGCATTACAAATTGTTGAAGGTGTTCTTCAAAGGATGAATCTTGTCATTTCCGAAGAAGAAAAGCAGCAAGCTATCGAAATGTATATAGAACTTTTTAAGTTTTTAGGAAAGTCGATCTGGGAGGATTCAGAAGGAGTACCAGAGGACCTTCTATCATGGAGCAAAAGGAATGCAGATCAGCAAGTCGCTTCAGGCGGAAAAATATCAGAGATTGCAGTTAGGTATCCGCCTACTAGAGAAGTCTTTACAGATCTGATAACCAAACTAAGTGACGATTTTGGGATTTCATTAAAAGAAAGTATATCTATTATTAAAAGGTTTAACTCAATCCTTGATGTCAGCTTAAACGAAACAATTCTATCATTTGAAATGCTTTCCGAAAATTACAAGGAAAAGACTAAGAGAGAATTGGCAGAACTGTCGGCACCTGTTGTTTTGATTCAGGAGGGTGTCGCGATACTGCCATTAATCGGAGAAATAGATTTTTATAGAGCCAATTATATTTTAGACAAGGTTGTTCCGAAAATCGCAGACCTGCAATTACAATATATTATCGCAGACTATTCAGGTATCTTAAATCTTGATCAAGAAATTGCAAGTTTTATGAGAACGATTGGAGACATTCTTATTCTATTAGATATAGGACTCATTGTTACCGGTCTGCGGCCTGAGCTTGCCATGACTGTTGTAAAAAATGGAATTGACATGTCTACCATTAAAACATTTGCTCATGTTAAACAAGCGTTAGAATGGATTAACTTAAATGGAAAAGTTTAAACCATGTGAACTAAGTTAGGTAAACTACGGGGGCATTACTGAAAGATCCGGCTGAGGTTGATTTTAATTTAGCTGTATATTCTCCCTTCTCCTCAGCTTATAGAAATGAACTGTTTCCAACGCTATTATGCTCATCCGTGTTATGGGACGCATTTGACATCTAATTAATTTCCATCATAGCCAAAATTCATATGCTGATAGCGTCCTTGAATAATTTGGTAGACGCCATATAAAATTAGTCCAACAGCCACTATAGCAAGTAAAAACTGGCCGAATGGCTGGCTTGCTAATTCTGTTAAAGCACCGCCAAGCCCTTTTGATTCATTGGGATTATGAGTATATGCTGTGCGAATGAAGAAAAAGCCGACCATACTCAGAACAATCCCTCGTGAAATCAGACCTAGTTTACCTGACAATCGTGCGATTTTACGTTCCTTATCATTCATTTCATAGGTTTTGAATTTAGACATGAATTTCTCTTTTACACCACTATAAAGTTCATAAACACCATATCCAATAATAATTGCCCCTACTATTCCAACTACCCATACGCCAAAAGGCTGTTCCATTAATTTAGCCGAAATCGTTTTCCCCGAATTGTCACCACCAGCATCCCCCGTGTGACTAGCTAATTTTATTGCACCAAATGCAACATTCGTATAAATGACCCCACTTATTAAATAACCAGTTCTTCTAATCAGACCTTTAGCATCAGTACCTTCATTTTCAGGATCGTTAATCGCTTTAATAAAATCCCATAAGATGTAACCAATCAAACCAATTCCGATAATCCATAATGCAACTTCACCAAAAGGCATTTCGGCGATTGATTGAAGTACTCCAGATGTCCCAGTCATATCGCCTCCGGGTCCGGATGCTGCTAAAGTTGCTAGTATCCCAATCATGCTGTACACGATACCTTTAGCCATATAACCTAAACGACCAAAACGACGCACCCATGGTTTCACTTTTCTGATTTTAGCATTTGCTTCTTGTTTTGACGGCGAATTCATATAATGTACACTTCCCCTACAATTAACTTTTTATATGAGGTTCCCGTTTCACCGTAAAAAGAAACAACCATCCCATAAAAAAGTTTGTGATTGCTGGATTAAAACCTGTTTATAATCATTAAGAAGATATAACCGGAGGAAAGTAAAAGGCAAATCAAGACAGGTTTAATGGAGTTATTGCTTCAGGTATACATACGCTAGCAATTTCTTTTAAGCTTTGGGTTGAAGAAGGTTTCTACGGTGATGATGTCATTGCTGGAACTCTGATGAATAATATTAAATTTATAAAGCCTGTGTATCCTGAAGAGGAATTGCATATTATGGTTGAGGTTATTGTTTCTTATAAACCTCCAACTAAATTTGAATCATCATAACACGCACAAAAAAACCATACAATATTATCATTGTATGGCAAACAATATTAAGTAAGATCGTTTAGCAAACGCTTAAGGATCATCAATTCTTGCTCAAGCTCTTCAAATTTAAATCCAAATAATCAGCCAGTTCTCTCTGTGTTGTTTAAGCAGTACACACTTTCCTTTTAATAAAAAATCTTATGCGGTAGTGCGATATTGCATAGCAGGAACGTATAAACTTCAAGCATAAAAAAAGAGGAAAGTATTTCTCTCCTTGTTACTGAGGTTCATTTCCGTGAATAGGCGAACCAGTTGAAGTGTGTTCATTTACCCAATCAAGAGATACCTTCGAAACGGCTGACCAATTAGGAATTTGGTTGCTATGTTGCTCTACCCAGCTCATGCAATATTGGGGATCTATGCTCTTTTCTAGGCATTGGGATAAGAAAGACTGAATGTTTTCCTCAGTACAGTTTTCCCATGAATCACACGTTTCAGCCCAAATACGTTCCATTTCCTGTTTAATATCGTTTACCATATTTAATTCCTCCTTAATTAAATCTACAAAATAAGTTTGTCCAAGGAGAAGAAATATATTTACAGAAGAGGTTCGATGTAGACCGAAACAGTTCGATTAGGAGAGTAATGTAACCAGAACCTTTAGCACAATAAAAAAGTCACTAAAATTGCAGCTGGATCTTCAACTCTTGCACCCGTTGGCTTAAGAACAATATTTCACAATCTTGCTTCTTGGATAAAAGCTATTACTAAAATTTTTATTTTATTTTGTGTAAATATTCTAAATATTTAAAAAAGCTTACTCAAAGAGTAAGCTTAACCGCGATAAACACTATCACATGTTCCAGCTTTTGGTTCATAATAACAATGATTTTTAAATGGACCAGAATGAGGTTGACCGTACCAGGTTGGAGGGCATGGAGCATGTGGATTAAAATACCAAAGGGCATATTTCCCTGGGTGTTGTCTCCATTAATCCAAATTCTGTTTTGCTAATCTTCTTTCAGCAGTTCTCGCTCTTTGATAAAATACATTTCCTTTTTGAACAGCCTCAAAGGAAAAATTTCCTCCTTTTACTTGAAAAATAACTTGGTTAACTGTTCTTAAACCTTTAAAATCTATACAATTTGCTACTAGACGATTCACAATTACATTTCCAACATATAACATTCCCTGTTTTCCTTCACCTTCGGCTTCTGCTCTCATCATCCTTGCCATTAAGTCAACGTCTGAACTTCGGTAACTTACTCTAGGCATTTTTCCACCTCCAAAATATAGTATGAAAAAAAGCCTACATTCATGTCATAGTTTATATAATAAGAATGCTTAGTTTTTAAAGCTTACAGTTTTTAAGTAAAATGAAAACTATTGCATTCTTTTTATACCATTATTCAACTAAATACGACGTTAGCTAAATAAGAAAAAGCCGCTACAACGGCAGCCACTTCCTTACCACTTACTTCCTAACCTGTTTAGATATTACCTACAGACATTACAATCTTTGAGAATCCATTGATTTACAGGAAGGACATTGAGCGTTAGGTATACTCATTTCTTTATGTACCCATTCATATTGACAACTAGAGCAGTGTAGAACTGTATGTTTTTTCTTGAACTCTATTGATTCATTCAAATATCTCTCATAATCTTGGGGGTACATATCTGCTAATGTACGAAATACAAAATTTCGATCACACTCAGTTCCGTCCCAATATTCTTTACCATTTTTATACTCAATCATTTCTAACACATCCTACTACTTTGTCTACAGTCTTATATTCATAATAGCACAAAATTTGGTAAAATTTGTCTTGCTATTCTTGTTAAACTAACCTGACCGTCACTTTAAGTACAATTTTCGTAAGTTTATAATTATAGTCAAACATGCGGACGACTTATGGGCAACAGTCAACCCTTACCAAAAAATATCATCCATAGGTGGGAAACGGTCTATTTCTATTTCCGGCCACATGGATTTACGGATTATCATAGTTTACAATAAAGGTAAGTAAATGTTTGAAAATTCTAATAGATTGAGGGATGAAATTGGCAATGGGAGAGAAAAAGAATCCAAATATGTTAAATCTGTTAAAGATTCCGAGTGGAGAAGATGTCATTATTGGACGAATGTATATAGGGGAATATTTTGGAGGACTAAAAATCTAGATGCTATAAAAAAATGGTACAGTGAAGTGTTGAAGATTGAAATAGAAAATTGGAATGGGACTATTATTAAACCCCATTTAGGAAATGAGACGATCTTTTCTTTCTTTACTGAAGATGACCTTTACTTCCCAACAGAACAGCAAGTGATGTTAAATTTCCAAGTTTATAATCTAAACGAGACGATTAAGCATCTTGAACAAATTGGAGTACCTCTTGCAAAGGAAAAAGAGATGAGTGAATTTGGTCAGTTTATTTGGATTAAAGATCCAGAAGGTAGACTAGTTGAGCTCTGGGAGAAATAACGGGTTGTAATTATTCATATTTTGTTGAACAAACAGGTGCTTGAGCGAAACAAGGAGTTGTAGTTGCAGCTCCTTTTTCTTGTTGGACTAATGTGGCAGGTTAGTGGCCTGTTGTTTAATAAGAGGTTCCTTGTTTATATCTACTACGGCCCAGCACGGAATAGTAAAAAGATTTTGTGGTACACTTAAATAACAAAAAACATAAAGGGAGGAATTATATGAATACAATCAACAAGAGAAAGCCCAATAAACTAAAAATGATTTTACGAGGATTATTGGTAATTATCGGTGGATTTATAGCCGCATATGGACTAGAAACAGTATTAATCCCAAATAACGTATCAGATGGCGGTGTGACAGGTTTAAGTATTGTTGGCTCAAAACTATTTGATCTACCGTTAGGTGTCTTAATTGCTGTCATAAATATTCCGTTTATATGGCTGGGTTATAAACAAATTGGGAAAAGTTTTGCGCTTTTTTCGATTATCGGAATAGTTTCATTAGCTGTTGGTACAAGCCTACTGCATCACACACCGGCTATTATTGAAGGAGATACTTTGTTAATTACGGTTGTTGGTGGTATTATTCTTGGTTTTGGGATGGGGTTAGCCTTGCGTAATGGTGGTGCATTAGATGGAATTGATATGCTTGCTGTACTGCTAGCTCGTAAATTACCGTTTGGGACAAGTGATTTCATTCTTTTTTTAAATGTATTTGTATTTATTGTTGTTTCAACCGTATTCGGCCTACAGGGGGCGATACTTTCGGCAATAGCTTACTTTATTGCTTCTAAAGTAATTCACATTGTTGAAGAAGGTTTAAGCGGATCAAAAACCTTTCAAATCATCACAACTGAACCTGAAACAATGGTAGAGACAATACGTGACCGCTTAGGTCGCGGTGCAACTTATAAAGAAGCTTATGGTGGCTTTTCTCACGAAAAGTTTAAAGAAATCACCTGTGTAATCAATCGCTTAGAAGAAACCAAGCTAAAGGAAATTATAAATGAAATTGATCCAAAATCATTTGTTACAGTATATGATGTAGCAGAAGTTAAGGGAGGTAATTTCAGAAAAAATAATATTCACTAAATAAAAGTTTGTGAACAAATACACTTACACTAACGAGTGCAATACTTTAAGATCCAGTTGCCAAAAATTCTTGGCGGCTTTTTGTTATTAAGCTAACGAAGCAGGGTAGTTTCATAAGCAATACTGAAGTTTTTAACATAATCATCCCAATTATGTGTTAAAAGCAGTGTGATTTCATAAGAAACACACTGCTTTTATAGTTTATTTTTCCTATGTGGGTACCTCAAAAGAGAACTACTTAGAGTGTAACCTAGCCGATTTTTTCAAATTTGTTTCGCATCAAAAATATAAATAGAAACATAAAAAGGGGAATCATATAACTGATTGATTCTGTAATGAAGGTCGTCGATTGGTCTCGTATCAGAAGAATTCCTCCACCTGAACTTCCAAGCGTTCCGTTAAAGATCCCGTAACAGACGTTCAGTCCCCAATGAATGCCTGTATCTGCCCAAATGGAGCCAGTTTTATAAATCGCATACGTAACCGATAATCCAAGCACAAGAGAAAAAAGAGTGTTCCATAGGCTGAATCCTTCATTCCATGAATCATCAAGCGCATAAATTGCAAGAGAGATGAGAAACACCCATTTCATTGGTATTTTCCCTTTTAAATGTCCGAATACATAACCTCGAATAATAATGTCGTTTAAAAAGGAACCGACCAAAAACGTCAGCATGATCATGAAAAGTGTTAATAACAATTGAGGAAACGGTTGTATTCCGGTAATCCCAAAGCCATGAAGGAGATATTGTATAGCATATTTGACCAGCCAAAAAGAAAAGCCGATGACAAACCCAAGCATTATATTCTTTGACCATTTGGGATGAAAGCTGATTCCGATATTTTTATATTCTTTTGCCTTGGTTAGAATTAGGATTCCTTTCAATAATGGAAAAAACAAAAGGACTAATAAAACCTGTAGCCAAAATTGACCTGATTTTGCAATTCCAATGTTCAAATACAAATCCAGCACAATGAAACCTGCCAATACTTTACCGAAATAACCCATATGTATCTCCTTATTCTTTTTATTCTTATCATAAGAATAAAACAAGGCGATGCCTAGTCTTTTTTTCGAATTGATATCCTCCGCCAAACAATTCCTCTAATGTTCTATCATATGGTTGCTGAATTCTTTTTCAGCAGTCTACTTACTTTTCTTAAAACAAAATTATTATATATTTTATACCTTAGCCCAGAATATACCTGAGGTGAGAAAATGGGGAAAATCTTGATGCCCTTAATTCTACTGCTTTTTATTTCGCCAATATTCTCACTGGGAATCGGATTATTGAATTGGAAAAGCTATTCAACTAACCTGTCCCGTTAGTGGAACAGGAAAAGGGATCGCCGCAGCAATCCCTTTCTTAAATTCAAGCACCCGTTAGTCAAATTTTATTCTCAACAAGATCAGGTTTTACAGAATAATCAATGTTGTTTTTTATCTTACCTGGTGCAGTTTCTTTTATAAACAAACTTATTACAAAACATACTATTAATCCAAATAGTGCGATATATATTGTATTTTCAATTCCATAATTTTGAGCTATATAGCCTGCAAAAGATGGCATTATTCCTCCACCGAATATTTCCCCAACTCCAATTGGTAAACCTGCAGCAGAAGCGATAAGAGCTGGTGGAACAGATTCAGTAGTGATTGGTCCAGCTAATAAGCATAAAAACCCAAAAACACATGTTGCAATAATAAAAAGTAATGCAAACAAAAGTACAGGAGCACTTGAAGTATTAATAAATAAAAAGATCATGATAATAGAGATAACACAAGCACCAATCGCAACGGGTTTTCTACCAAGGCGATCAGAAATTGCAGGTAATAAAAGTTGTCCCACAAATCCCCCAAAACCTATAGCTGACATAATAAAGCCCATTTGTTTCATATCTAGCTTTAAGTAATCCGTCAAATAACTTGGGACCATTGCGCTTAAACTAAATACTCCACCCATAACAAAACATAGACCTAATGTTCCTAAAACTACATTTCTATATTTAAAGACATCTTTCCATCCTTGTTTCTCTTTTTTAATTACTACCACTTCTTCTTTTTCATTATATTCAGGCTCTCGAACAACTCGATATAAAAGAAATGCTATAACGATTCCTGGTATTGCAACAAGTGCAAAAACCCAATGCCAAGAAGGTACAACACCTAACAATTGAGTGGCTATAATAGGACCGAAACCCAAGCCGAAAAGTGCATAGGTACTTTGTTGAAAACCCATATTTAAACCGCGTCTGCTTGGCTTGGATGCTTCTGATGTGGCAGCAATACTAACTGGACAGAAAGCGCCTTCAAAAACCCCCATGATCGAACGGATAAATAATAAACTCATTAGTCCTCCTGCTAACCCTGTGACACCAGCTAGAAGAGAAAATACTAACATTGAAACAATTAAGATTCCTCTTCTTCCAATTTTATCTGAGAGCCGTCCCATGAAGATGCAAAATAATCCAAAGGTGACCCCAAGTATAGCAATAACATTACCTAGATCTTGATAGCTCAAATTTAAATCCTTCATCATTTCAGGGAATAAAGGGGTAATTATCCAACGATCTAACCCAACTAATCCAAATCCGAATGCTAATAATAAAACCGCTTTCCATTCATAATTAGAATTCCATGATTTTGTTTTCATTTTGTAACCCCTTCGATCTCAGAACAAAGTTCGTTTGTGGTCATAACTCTTCCAAATGCTTTACTCATTATTTCTAAGGTAGCATTATGAGAAGCTTCATCTAATCCACCGTTGCCATCACTTACAAATACCACCTTAAAATCTCTCATAAATGCACTACGAGCTGTACTTTCACAACAAATATTTGTTACAGTTCCGATAATAATAACCGTATCTACTTTATTTAAACCTTTTATAGTACGAATAACTGTTTCTAACTGAGTGTTGTGAAAAGCGTCGTATCTATGCTTTAAAATATGAGTTTCATGTGGTTGCATAGAAAGTTCATCAACAATATCAATTCCATTAGTACCTTTTCGTAAACCAGATTCTTTGAGTTTGGGAATATAAAGCATCTCTAGTGGTGAAACTTCATATTCATCGTATAATACCTGGCTAGTAAAGATGACTGGAACGTCGTTTTCCCTACACTTATTAACGATTTTAGCCATGTTAGGTAAGTATTCTCTTGCCATAGGAACTTCCATTATTGCTCCTTCACGAACAAAGTCATTTTGCATATCAATTACTAAAAGAACGGCTTTTTCCTTTTCAAACTCCCATGGTTTTTCAACTGCTTCAATCATATTAAATCCTCCTTAAAAATAAATTATAGATTTTACATCTTTATATTGAAGCAAGTTTTATGCCAATCTATTAAAAAAACTAATGATGATGATAGTTTTAGGCCTAAATCTATGCATATAAATCTTTAGATTTTGACGTCAGGCTCTGCATTCTTCTTGCTTTTAGTGAAAAATTATACGGACCATTTATTTAGTGATAGCTATTTAAAATAATATGATCACACTCTTAAAATGGATACTACTCACAATAGATATATCTCAATTCATAAAAGAAGTGTTCAATTATGAAACAAAAAATTCAGATAATAATAAAAAATCAGTAAAATATATTGACTTTAATTAATATTTAGAATAATGTTTCAAAATAGAACATGTTTAAATATGGTACATAAAGTGGGGGGATTTACCTGAATAAGATTAAAATAGGTTTATTATTTTCATTGACCGGAATAACATCATTTACTGAACAAGGTCAATATCAGGCTGCCCTTTATGCCCTAGAAAAATATAAAGACACTAAAGCAAAAGATGAACCTGATTTTGAATTTTTCCTTAGAGATATTAAATCCGATCCATATGAAGCTAATATTCAAGCTAAAAGTTTGTTAGAGGATGGAGTGAAACTCTTTATTAGTGGGTCAACTTCAGCCTGTCGGAAGTCGATTTTGTCTATCATTGAAGAAAATGATGGATTACTATTCTATCCCCTTCTCTACGAAGGTCAAGAAACTCATCCGAATGTAGTTTATACTGGAGAAGTACCTTATCAGCAAATTAGACCCATGATTGATTATATCGTTCAAAATTATGGTTCGGACATTTTTTTAATCGGATCAGATTATATATTTCCTCGTAAATCAAACGAACAAGTCCGGGATTACGCCAATAAAAGAGGAGCAAATATTGTTGGAGAGGTTTATCTTCCTTTAGGAACAACTAATTTCCCAAATGTTATCAATCAGATAAAATTGAAAAAACCGAACGCAGTCTTATCAACATTAGTTGGAAAAAGTATTGTTCATTTTTACCGAAGTTATTATAAGCATGGTTCTTCACCTATTTTTAGCCCTACCATCACAGAAATCGAAGTAAAAGCCATTGGATCTAAGTATATGGAAAATCATTATGGATGTAGTGGATATTTCCAATCATTAGATACCACCGAGAATCAACAATTTGTAAAAGAATATAAAGAGCATAATGGCAGGGAACAAGTCCTCTCTTCTAGAATAATGAATACCTATATTGCTGTACAAATGTTACTCCAAGCTATCTGTAAGTGTCGTAGTACTTCTAGATCTCGTATTCTAGAGGCTTTAAAGGGCAATAACTTTTTAACACCTGCGGGTATTGTTAAAGTAGATCCTACATTTCATTTAGAAAGACCCATTCGGATTGGGCGTGTTAATCAGAATGGGCAATTTAATATCTCATGGGACTCGGACAGTACCGTTCCTGCAAAAGTGATTCATTCGTCTGTAGAAAGTCTAGAAACAGATGTAAATTGGCCAGCAATTCTTGATACATGGAGTGAAGATAATAAGATAGCCAGTGTAGTATTAAATTCCGAAAGTAAAATTATTTATATTAATCCAGAAGCATATCAGATATTAGGATTAAGAATAGGTAACTATGTGGATGTTAACTCTCTTTATAAATTACCTTCTATAATGTCTTTTAATATGAAAATTTTAACGAATGAATCCTTTTATATTATAAATTTAACTGAAAAGACAGAGTATATTCCTAAAGAACAACATAATGTGGAATTTGCCTTTGATCGAATTCAAACGAAAAACTCGTTATTTATAAAAGAACTATCGACAGCTAAAATTGCTTCCCAATCAGATTCTAATATTATTATTCTTGGAGAAACGGGATCTGGAAAAGAAGTGCTTGCACGTTCTATCCATAATCAAAGCCCTCGTTGTAATGGACCTTTTATTGCTATAAATATGGGGGCAATTCCTAAAGAGTTAATCCATAGTGAATTATTTGGATATATTGAGGGCTCATTTACTGGTGCAAGAAAAGGGGGAGCTATGGGGAAATTTGAAGCAGCTCATAAAGGAACCCTTTTTTTAGATGAGATAGGTGAAATGCCACTTGATATCCAAGTGTCCTTATTAAGGGTGATTGAGGAAAGGAAGGTTACACGTATTGGCGATGTTAAAGAACGCCCAATAGATATAAGAATTATAGCAGCTACAAATAAAAATCTTAATGAAGAAATTGCCTATAATGGTACCTTTCGTTCAGATTTGTTTTATCGTTTGAATGTTTTTTCCATAACTATCCCACCATTACGTCAAAGAAAAGAAGATATTCATAAATTGGCCATTACCTTCTTACAAACATTAGGTGAAGTTTATAAAACTGGGCAAAAACAGATTAGTCAGAGTGCATTAAAAATTCTTCATGATTATCAATGGCCTGGAAATATTAGAGAATTACGTAATGTGATAGAATATGCGTTCCATTTTATAAAAGAAGGTGTTCTATTAGATGATATACATTTGCCACATTACCTTCAGGAACAAAAATTAAATGATCAGGTTTTGAATACATCCTTACAAAGTATGGAGCAAGATGTAATTATTCAAGCGCTTCAACAAAGTGAAAGTATAGTTGAAACAGCAGAGAAGTTAGGTATATCTAGAGGTACTCTATATAGAAAGATGAAAAAGTGGAATATTCCAAGGTCATTATTAAGAAATTAATCTATATAAAATTTTGGTAAGAAGGATTACTGCTACTATAATCTGATTACAACATTTCAAGTCCTTCACTTATATGACGGGTTTAATAGAATTCAATCAATTTTCCTTTTTTGGGAAGATGTGAAACAAGAAAATCCAGGGTGTGATAGGCGTCGGTAATTAGAGATTATAAACGATTCCCTAATAGGCATAAAATACAATAGAAAATTATAATTGTTTTATAAACGGCACAATCATATAATTGTGTGAAAAAAGGATGCGTATCATGCCAATTAATTCTTTTGAAAACTATCCGATGAGCTGGAAGCCATCGATTGATAAAACTGAAAAGCCTATTTATCAAGCACTCGAAAGGCAATTGGAACAGGATATACTAAACGGAGTTTTGCTCCCTGGAACAAAACTTCCTCCACAAAGAGAACTGGCTGATTATTTGGGATTTAAATTTAAGTACCATTTCAAAAGCTTTTAAAGTTTGTGAGTTAAAGGGCTTGCTAAGTGCATCAGTGGGAAGTGGGACATTTGTATCGTATGATGCGTTATCGAATGCGTATTTACTTGAAGATACAAAGCCGAAGCACTTAATTGAAATGGGAGCAACACTTCCAGATCATGCTTCTTACGAGCCACTGCTACTGCAGCTAAAAAGTATGCTTCAAGAGACAGATTATGAAAAATGGTTTGGTTATGGTCGAGCAGGCGAAAGCCTTTGGCAAAAGGATGCAGCTATAAAGCTAATCCAAAGAGGTGGGTTTGAAACAACCGTTGATCACATTTTATTTGCAAATGGGGGTCAAAATGCGATTGCTGCTACCTTGGCAAGTCTTTGTAAGCCTGGAGATCGCATTGGTGTTGACCATCATACGTACCCTGGCTTAAAAACTGTTGCAGCAATGCTTAGTGTGCAAATCGTACCGATAAAATCAGAGAACTATGAAATGAGTCCGACGTCCTTTGAATATGCGTGTAAAAATGATAATATTAAAGGCATTTACTTGATCCCAGTTTATCATAATCCCACAGCCACTTTTATGTCTGTTGAGAATCGAAAAATGATTGCAGCCATTGCCAAAAAGTATAAACAGTTCGTTATTGAAGATGCATCGTACCATCTTCTCAACAAAAAACCACTTCCAGCAATCGCATTATTTGCCCCGGAACAGGTCATCTATATTGCAAGTTTATCCAAGTCATTAGCACCAGGGTTACGACTAGCCTATGTAGCAGTGCCGAGTCAATTCAAGGAGCCGATTTCAAAGGCACTTTATAACTTAAATATAACCGTGTCCCCGTTATTAGCAGAACGAACTGCACGTACGATTGTATCGAATCAATTTGAAGTCTTAATTGAGGTCATCGGGAACAAACCATTCGTAGAAACCATATCGTAAATCAATATTTGGGTGACTATACGTGTCTTGGCGTTGAAACAGGCATCTTTCGTTGGCTGCTATTACCAGGCAAGATTACAGGTGCTGATTTTGAAACGTTAGCTGCACAGCAGGGAGTACAAGTATATGCGGCTGAACGTTTTGTAGTTGGAAATAGTTGTCCAGAAAGGGCTGTAAGGATTTCTGTCTGTGCACCTAAAACAATCGATGAGCTGGAGCAAGGATTGATGATCCTTAAACGTTTGCTAAACGATCTTACCTAATATTGTTAGCCATACAAATATAATATTGTATGGTTTTTTTGTGCGTGGTATGATGATTCAAATCTAGCTGGAGGTTTATCAGAAATAGAATTTTCTAGAAAGGTAGGGTAGATAATGTTACATAAAGATAATGTAAAAGCGTTAGACGTTCAATCTGCTTGGTTACAAGGCTACATTAATTCTTTAGAAAAACAAAAATCGTTATACAAGCGTACATTATGGATTGTAAGTATTTCACAAATTTTTGGCGGTGCGGGGTTAGCAGCCGGAGTGACTGTGGGGGCACTTCTTGCACAGCAAATGCTTGGGACTGATGCGTTTGCTGGAATTCCCTCCGCTTTACTTACTTTAGGCTCAGCAGGAGCAGCATTATTTGTTGGGAGACTGTCTCAACGTTATGGCCGTCGGACAGGTCTGACAGCGGGTTTTATGATCGGTGGACTTGGGGCAATTGGAGTCATAATGGCAGCAATCATAAATAGTGTCTTCCTTTTATTTGCTTCGTTACTTGTTTATGGTGCAGGGTCAGCAACCAATTTACAAGCTCGTTATGCAGGTACGGACTTAGCAAATAGTAAACAGCGAGCCACTGCTATAAGTATTACGCTGGTTTTTACAACATTTGGTGCCGTTGCAGGTCCAAATTTAGTGAATGTGATGGGGGATTTCGCGCTTTCTATTGGAGTCCCATCACTTTCCGGTCCTTTCATTTTAGCAGCAGCAGCTTATATTTTAGCAGGTCTTGTCCTGTTCATATTGCTTCGTCCAGAACCGTTAGTTATAGCAAGAGCAATAGAAGCGGCCAAACAGGAACGTAACGATAAAAGACAATTGGCAACAACTGAACATATAGAAAATAAACGAGGAATAATTGTTGGTGCAACGATTATGGTCCTTACTCAAATTGTAATGGTAGCTATTATGACAATGACGCCAGTTCATATGTTGCATCATGGACATAGCTTGGGTGCAGTGGGTCTAGTTATTGGCTTTCATATAGGTGCCATGTATCTCCCTTCACTGGCTACAGGTGTCCTTGTTGATAAGTTGGGGCGTACTGCGATGGCTATTGCTTCTGGAACTACGCTGCTTCTGGCAGGATTAATAGCAGCATTTGCACCAGGAGATTCTATGGTTCTTCTAGTCATTGCTCTTTCTTTACTAGGTTTAGGATGGAATTTTGGATTGATAAGTGGGACCGCACTTATTGTTGATTCAACTGAAACTTCCACACGGGCTAAAACTCAAGGTACAGTGGATGTTTTAATTGCGTTGTCAGGAGCTGCTGGCGGAGCCTTGTCTGGAATGATTGTAGCAGGTTCAAGTTATCTAACATTATCAGTTGTTGGAGGGATTTTATCCTTATTACTAATTCCAGTGGTAATATGGTCTCGTGGAAGTAAAAAATAAAAATAAACAAGAAAATCGCAGCTCCTGTGGAATTGCTTATGACTAACATTAAAATATGGAATGTATGCTCGTTCGAGTCAATTTCGTAGAGACTCTTAATAGAAATGCGAAGCTGTCATCGAGGCAGCTTTTTTCATTGTAACGGGGATGAATCGTTGAAAAATGTACATAGCATATGAGATTGTAAATTTGCAAATTTCCTTAAAGCATATTAAAGAAAATTGATCATAATATAATAAATATTAAGTTAAGCTACGGAGGAAATATTTAATGATAGATACAAATGGAGTTAGTGAAAATAGAATTGTATTATTAGATGGACTTCTTGGATTTGCATTGTTTGGAATATTTTTAATTAACATAGCTTCATTCACTATTGGTGGTCCACCTGGATTTGTTGAAAGCAATAATTACTTTAGCAATTTAGTCACAGCATTTTTGCTTATCTTTGTTGAATCAAAATTCTTTACGCTCTTTTCATTCCTATTTGGGATTGGTTTTTCTATTCAATTACTAAGTGCAAAAAACAAAAATAAATCATTTTTTCCACAATTCTCACGTAGATTAGCAGTTTTATTTATATTTGGGTGTGCACATATTTTTTTTCTTTGGGAAGGAGATATACTACTACTCTACTCTATGGTTGGAGTAATATTACTTTATTTTAGGAGATCTAGTGAAAAGACAATGATTAAATGGATTATTGGGCTTCTTATCATTCCTATAATAATATTGACGATAGCCCTTATTACTATATCAATACTTAGAACAATTCCAGAGTTAGGGATGAAAATAAAGTTAGCTGAGGTTTCATTTATAAATGAATTTAAAAATGCACAAGAACATACAATGGAATCTTTTTTAAACAGCTCCTATCTAACATTAGCAAAAGAAAGATTTTTCGGCTATTTGGGTCTTTTTCCTTTATTACTTTCAAGAGTTCCTTCAGTTTTAGCAATGTTTTTATTGGGATATTTAGTTGGTAAGAAGAGATATTTTTATAATTTAGATAAAAATAAAAAACTATTATTAAAGATTTCAAAATGGGGTCTTGTTGTAGGTATACCCACTAAACATCTTTATAATTGTAATGTTTAAGATACTTCCTCCGTTATCGAGCGTAATAATTTTATTTTATAACCAATATCTAACTGGCCCTATATTATCTTTAAGTTTTGCATCGTCATTTATTTTATTATTTAACCACAAATATATTAATAAATTATTAAAATATTTTATTTACACAGGTCGTTTATCATTATCAAATTATATATTTCAATCTATCATATACTCATTCCTATTTTATAAGTATGGTCTGGGTCTTTATGGGAAAATAAATACTTGGCAAGCAGTTATTATAGCAATTTTTATTTATTTTCTTATGATTTACATAAGTAAATGGTGGTTATCTTACTATAGAATGGGGCTGCTAGAATGGTTTTGGAGAACTCTAACCAAGTTAGAATTCCAGACGCTAAAAAGAAAAGATAAAGGCTCTTTAATTAAAAGAGATCAATAAAGTCGTATATTCCATAATCGGGCGTTCTTGTTGACCTAACTCTTTAAGTTTTTGTGCAGCCTAGTAACCCTTCTCTGGATCCCGGCTTGTTAAAATCCCCTTAAAACCATTCAAAGCCAATTGTTTGACCAGCTCATATCCAATTCCTCGATTCCCGCCGGTGACTAGGGAAATTTTTATCATTTGACATTTTAAAACCCCCACTAACTTCCACTAATTTAGGATAAAGTTAAGTTTTAATTAGTAATCTCAATTTTATTGTTTTTATGAACATCTTCCGTTCCTGCATCCAAAGCAGTCTTGTAATACCAACATTTATGCTCGATGAGTTCCATTGTTTTTTTTAGCTCTTCCATCTGAGTTTCTACACTTGCTTTTCTATCCATAAACAAGGCATATCTTTGCTGCAGCGTAGAATCCCCGTCAGTACACCAATCAATGAAATTTTTAATTTCCTTAATAGGCATTCCGGTTGATTTTAGACATTCAATTATCTTTAAAGCGTCGATATCGGATTCTTTAAACAGTCTTGTTCCGCTGGCTGTCCGTTCTACAAAAGGCATAAGTCCCTCTTTGTCGTAGTAACGCAAGGTATATACTGTAAGATTCAATTCTTTTGCAACTTCACTGATAGAATATGTCTTCAACATTTATCTCCCTTTCATAACAATTTAGACCTAGAGTTAACTCTAATGGTGTAAGAGGAATTTATCATGGTATTTGCTGAATGTCAAAGTCAATTTAAAGGAAATTAATAAACTGCTTGTTTTAATAATTGTAAACTAAACTTTAAAAAAATTTGGTTAGATTGATAGATGATTTGAAACCTATATGGTCGAGAAGATTTAAAAAAATATAAAATAATCACTTGACCTAGAGTTAACTATAGGTATTAACATTGTTTTGCAAGAGAAAAAGTAGGGGTAGAACTAATTAGAGGAAAATTTAACTTGAGTTCATTTATACCCGGCCCAAGAGCACCCTCTTGAAAAACTATAAATTATTGGAGGTTTTATTTATGATAATTGCTAAAGCACGAGCTGTAGACGGTCCCGACAAACCATTTCGAGCTGCTGAAATTAAAAGAAGAGACCTTGATTTGCATGATGTTCTGATTGAAATTAAATATGCAGGGATATGCCATTCTGACATCCATACTGCTCATGGCGAATGGGGCCCAGTGAACTATCCACTCGTGCCTGGACATGAGATAGCGGGAATTGTCACCGATGTAGGAGCAGAGGTCACAAAGTACAAGGTCGGTGACCGGGTAGGGGTCGGATGTATGGTTGACTCATGTGGGGAATGTGAGAATTGCCGTAAGGGAGAAGAACAATACTGTCTCAAGGGAAATATTCAAACCTACGCTGGTGTTGACAAATACGGCGAGCCTACTCAAGGCGGCTATTCTACCCATATTGTCGTACAGGAAGATTTCGTACTCAGAATTCCTGATAGCATTGAGTTTGATGTCGCAGCACCATTGCTTTGCGCAGGTATTACGACATATTCTCCATTAAACCATTGGGGAGCTGGTCCAGGTAAGAAAGTTGCGGTTGTAGGTATGGGTGGTCTTGGTCATATGGCTGTCCAAATTGCACATGCTATGGGTGCTGAGGTCACCGTTCTATCACAAACATTGAAAAAAAAGGAAGATGGTTTGAAATTAGGCGCAGGCCATTACTATTCCACAAGTGACCCGGTAACATTCGAGAAACTTGCTGGATACTTTGACCTTATTATTAATACGGTAAGTGCAAAGATTAACCTGGATGCATATTTAGGATTGCTTACTCTTGATGGTACTTTGGTAAATGTCGGTGCTCCTGCAGAACCGTTGTCACTAAGTGTAATAAATTTGATCGGTCATCGCCGTTCATTTGCAGGTTCAATGATTGGTGGCATTCGTGAGACCCAGGAAATGTTAGACTTCTGTGCGGAGCATAACATTGTTCCTAAAATTGAAGTTATTTCGGCTGATCAGATTGATGAAGCCTACGAACGTGTATTAGCTTCTGATGTGAAGTATCGATTCGTAATTGACATTAGCACAATGTGAGTTCGGTTAAGGAAGCCCCCAATTTTGTGTCTAAAAAAGGGATACTTTGTTCACCTGGGACAAGAACAACGAGAAAATAATATCAGATCATATGTCAATTAGTGATATGATTGTTCGTCCAACTGTTCAGTCAATCTAAATATATAGATTGAATTAGGGCTCTATTCATACTTTTTCCTCTATGCTACTTTATTGGATGTAGGATAGAGGAAAAAGTAAAAACTACTCCATAAAGTGGAATGACTTCATCGATACAACAATAGACAAATAGTCTCACAAAGGATGATTTTATAAAGTGCTTACCTTTGAAAGTAAAAACACAATACCTGTTAATCAATTGTTCTTAATAAATGATTAACCTAAAATTTGGTGAAACTACATGTAAAATTGACTTTGCTTATTAATAGCAAAAAAAGATAGGTGGTTTTTAAAAATGAACATGAAAGAGTTTATTGATTTTTGTAAGAAAGGTAATCCAATTTCAGGTGAGGACAAAGAATTACATGGGTTATTAACTCAATGTAGTTATGAAGCCCAAAAGATAACAATGGCATTAAATAATTCCTATCATTCAAGAGAAGAAATCGTAGAGACTTTTAGTGAATTGACAGGTGAAAAAGTGGATTCGTCTTTTATGTGTTTTCCGCCATTTTATACAGACTTTGGTAAAAATATCACTATTGGAAAGAACGTGTTTTTAAACACAGGATGTTCATTCCAAGACAGAGGTGGAATCACTATTGGAAACGGTTCTATGATAGGCATGAATGTTACGATTGCTACACTTAATCATGGGTTATCCTTAGAAACAAGAAACACAACATACCCCTCTCCAGTCGTAATTGGCGAAAATGTGTGGATTGGGTCAAACGCAACAATACTACCCGGCGTAACGATTGGGAACAACTCTGTTGTTGCAGCAGGAGCAGTCGTAACTAAGGATGTCACTGAAAATACTGTTGTTGCAGGAGTGCCAGCAAAAGTTATAAAAATAATTAATAATAATTTAGAGTAAAAACTTTCAAATTGTACGAACACATCATAATCCATGCTTGGGTTGAACAGCATTCAGGACAAAAAAGAATTAGTTTGTCATGAAATATTCACCTTTTTATGAAAAGCATCCTGTCCGTTTTCTTCAAAAAACGATATATCTTCTATGAAAGAAATTTTTTTGAAGAAAGGCAGGGGTCAATAAAAGATTTTTTATATATGTTTATAATAGGTAATGTAACACTATCCCATTTTTCTTTATCATCTATTGAAACCCAATCTACTTCAATAATGTCTTCATTATCCTTAATATCTCTGTCAATAAATGATTTACCCCCTGTTATTTCAGCCAAGAATGTATATTTTCCTGATCCACTAAGAAAGAGATTTTTTATCTTTATAGAATAGCCAGTCTCTTCTCTAATTTCTCTTATACAAGCTTCCTCTGGTGTTTCCCCTTTTTCAATTCCTCCACCGGGAAAATTCCAAACAACCGCACCGCGCTGAACATGTTGTTTTACCATTAATATTTTTCCGTTCTGATATACAAGTCCTTGAGAAATCATATATTTTCCCTTCTCTCCATTAATATATTTAGAATTCAATTTTTAGTTCAGATATCCTGTTAAACTAATCTTATAATACGAACGGGCAGTTTAGTTGAATAAGGAATTCGTTTCTTTTATATTCAAAATAGTATAAAACTGACTTAAATAAGAGGTGGCTTGAATGCTTTTTCATTATCATTTTTGGACGCCGTATGTTGAAGAAACAGAAAATTTCTATAAAGAGAATGGCTTCCGTATATCTCAACGCTTAGGGAAATACAACGGGGATTTTCAAATGTTTAATCCTCCTTTAAGATGGGATGATTTCCGTGAAAAAAATGTTCTTTTTCGCATTATAGAGGTAAGAAAAGGGGCGGTAAATATTACTTTTGGTTTTGGAAAGAAGATATTGTTTGACCATATCGGTTTTTTAGTTTCGGAAGAAGAAAAAAGTAAAATATGTGAAAACGCTGAAAAAATGAATTGGATTGTTGACAGAAATGAACGGAGAACGTTTATTATAACCCCTTATAATTTTAGGATTGAACTCCAAGTAAACTTAGATGTAATAGACTCTTTAAATAATGAAATAAAAATAGAAAAGCTGAAATTGGTAACAAAAATGGAAGGAGTGGATAGGGATCTATCCCAATTATTTAATAAGCCCATTTATAATATAACTTCCAAGGTTGGCAACGAAGTTACAATTGAAGAAGTCGTAATAAAAGGCTTATTATCCGAAGAGATTATTGACCCTAATGGAGTTAGAATTTTTAATAATAATTAGATATTGGGAAGCCATTTCTTGTTGAACTAACCAGTGGTATGGTAAAGATGGGATGGCTGAGGTTCCGTTTTCTTATTGGCTAACATGGTAGTTAAAGAAAAAATTTAAAAGTACTTAATTTTTATATAAAGGGGATGGGAGAAATGATAAAGGGGCTTTATGAAGCACATATACCTGTGAAAAATTTAGAAGTTTCAATTGAATTTTACCGAAAGTTAGGTTTGAAATTAGCTTGGCGTGATGAAGATACTGCATTCTTTTGGATAGAAGAAGGAAAAAGTTGGTTGGGGTTGTGGGAAGGAAAGGAATACCAAACTCCATACCATCCTTCTTTAAGACATATAGCTTTTCGAGTCACATATCAGGATTTAAAAGAGTCATTAAAATGGCTTGAATCCATTCAAGTTGAACCTGTTCCCTTTGGACGGAGGACATCGATTGAGCCTTTTGTGAGACCAAATCAAGGAAATGCTTCTGTTTATTTTAATGACCCAAATGGAAACAGTTTAGAATTGATGTGCTTTATTGACGCTCCACATGAATTAAAACATATTACAGAAAAGTTGTCATTTGAGGAATGGGAGAAATTAGTTACTAATAAATTAAAATAATCAAACCCTCTCTTTTCCTTGATATTTCGTGATTTCTTGTGAACTTTTGCGAATAGGGTTTGAGAATCTCATTCTTTATAAAAGGAGCCTTAAAAAAACTTAAAGAATCTTTTCATAATTAATAAGAGTTAAGTATTCGTTAATGTGTTGCTCCCCTGTTTTTTTATAGCCTAATTTCTCATAAAAATGGCGATTTCTACGGTTGTCCTTAGGTGTATCAAGTGACCACTTTTTAACTTTAGGGAATTGCCTTTCCAACTCCTGTAAAATTTTAAATCCCAATCCTTTATTTTGAAATTCAGAGCCAAGGAAAATTCGATACAAATAATTATGATCTTTAGTTTGCTTTACAAGACAGATTCCGCCAGCAAGCCTGCCATCAACGAAAATAGAATAGTGCAAAGAATTTTGCATTCTAAAAAAAAAGTAATCTAATGATTCAGTTGCAGGACTTGTATGATAATCCTTATATTTGATTAAATCTGAAAGAAACGCTTCTTTTTGAATCTTTAACAATTCGTTTGCTTCCGACTTTTTTGATGGTATTATCTTAAATTTCAATTTCTCCACCTCTTACTCCATTTCTGTCATTATATGAACATCTGCCACATTGTTTAATTAAATGAAAAAGTTCTTCAGCTATCGAAAATAAGGACTTACGCTCAAAAATGTGCTTCTCTTTTTATAATAATTCTTCTTTAACTAAAGGGGCAGCATTCCTGTAATTAAGGAAAATGGAGTTTGAACAAAAAAACAATCTCTTGGTAGAATGAAAGAGTCCTGACGCTGGCCAGCAAAAAGGACAAATCTCTCAAAATACCAGGAGGCTTTAAAATGAATTATAACCAGAATAAGAAGATTGCTCAAATAACTTCTCAAACTCTTATTATAGGAGTCGATATTGCTAAATTTAAGCATGTGGCACGTGCCCAGGATTTTAGAGGTATAGAGTTTGGATCATCATGTCAATTCGAAAATACAAAAGAAGGTTTTGAGCTTTTTCTACAATGGATTTCGGAAATCAAAAAAGAACAGAATATGGATAAAGTCATGGTTGGCATGGAGCCAACAGGACACTATTGGTTTAATCTCGCTCATATTTTAAAAGAAAACGGGATTAAATTTGTGGCTGTAAATCCCTTGCACGTCAAGAAAAGCAAGGTGTTGGATGATAACTCACCTACTAAGAATGATTTGAAAGACGCTAAAGTTATAGCCCAGCTGGTCAAAGACGGAAGATACGCCGAACCTACGATACCACAAGGTGTTTATGCCGAACTCCGTGTGGCAAAGAAAATACGCGATCTTTTAACAGAGGATCTCCAAACGGTCCAAGGGCAGGTTCACAACTGGATTGATCGGTACTTTCCTGAATTTCTAACAGTCTTTAAGAAGTGGGAGGGCAAGGCAGCGTTACAATTTTTAAAGCTCTATGCCTTACCTCATGAAATCGTAAATTTCTCTGAACATGAACTGCTTTCCCATTTAAGAAAATCCGTAACACGGAGTGTGGGATTAAGTAAGATTCGGGAGTTAAAGCAAGCAGCCAGTAAGTCCATCGGACTTCGACAAGGCTCCGAAATGGCTAAATTAGAGCTAAAAACGATTCTGGCTAAATATAAATTAATTCAGTTGAAATTCGAAGAATTGGATGCAAAAATAGATGGTTTACTTGATGAAATACCAGGTGTACCACAAATGTTAGCCATAAAAGGTGTGGGAAGGGATACAATTGCCGACTTCTTTGCGGAGGTTGGTGATCTTAGAGAATATTCTCATCCCCGGCAAATTATTAAGCTGGCCGGCTTAAGCTTAAAAGAAAATACATCCGGTAAGCACAAAGGAAAAACGACCATCACAAAAAGAGGACGAAAGAAACTGAGGGCTCTGTTATACAGGGTTTGTATGATTCTCGTCGCCAAAAATTCTGCATTTAAGACATTACATGCTTACTATACTCAACGTACAGATAATCCATTAAAGAAGATGCAGTCTCTTATCGCTTTATGTAATAAACTGATCCGTATCTTCTTTAGTATAGGTAAAAAGAAATTTGAGTTTAGTGAAGAAAAGATGTTAAAAGACATCCCTCATTTGTCAGTATTAAAGAAGGCAGAATTGGCCGCTTAATTTTGTTTTTTGTTTAGATAAATAATAGTTATTGTTTTATGGTTTTGGGGACATTCGAAGCACGGATTAGTCGGCAAAGCAACTAAATTACGGGCTAAGACCCTGTGGGGCAGCATGGCCGACATCCACCTCATGGTAAGGTTGGACGAAGGAATTTGAGAGCGAAGACTCTGTGAGACATGGGAGGGTTGACCTCCATGAGAAATGTGGACATCTACCAGTGCAATCATATTTTGACTCACCCACCAATTTTTGTAATTGGCTGGTTAGTGGGTAACGGCTCTTTTTTCTTTTGAAGTCCAATTTTATCCTTTCCAGTGATTATTCCCCAACTATTAAACATTTACCGTAAGGTAAACTACTTTGAAAATCTAAGAAAACAGGAGAAAACGGGAGATTTTCCTTTCTTCATTGAGGGAGGGAGTATAGTTGTATAAAGGTATAAAAAGAATGCAATATTTTTCATTTTACTTAAAAACTGTATGCTATAAAAACTAAGAATTCTTATTATATAAAAAATAACATGAATGTAGGCTTTTTTTCATAAATTAATTTGGGAGGCGATGAAATGCCAAGAGTAAGGGCTAGAAGTCATGAAGTAGATGAAATGGCAAGAATGATGAGAGCAGAAGCAGAAGGCGAAGGAAAGCAAGGAATGTTATATGTTGGAAATGTAATAATAAATCGTGTTGTAGCACAATGCTTAGATTTCAAAGGTGTAACCACTGTTCATGATGCAATATTTCAAGTACAAGGAGGAAATTTTTCTTTTGAAGCAGTGCAAAAAGGGAATGTATTTTATCAAAGATCAAGAACTTCTGAAAGAAGATTAGCACAACAAAATATAAATGGTTGGAGAGATCATCCTGCGAAATTTGCTCTTTGGTATTTTAATCCAACGGCGCCAGGGTGTCCTCCTACATGGTACGATCAACCTCATACTGGTGCATTTAAAGAACATTGTTTTTATGAACCAAAACCTGGAACATGTGATAGTGTTTATAGAGGTTAAGCTTACTCTTCGAGTAAGTTTTTTACATAATTAGAATATTTACACAAAATAAAATAAAACTTTAATTAATAGTTTTTATCTAGGAAAGCAAGATTGTGAAATATTGTACTTAAGCTAACGGGGTGCTTTTGTTGCAGAATATAATTGAAGTCGATTCCAAAGGGACATCGGCTTTTTTTACTTTCGGTGTCATAACTTAAGAGTAATGGCACCCCATCCATGAATAAAGGAAGTCCATCAGAGAGTAACGACACTCCATCCATGAAAAGAGGGTCCGTTCACCCACTACTTTAAAACTTTGTGTAGTGGGGATCTGACCCTTTTTTATGAGAATTTTTTTTACTGAACAATGGGATTTTCATGACCAATGCGACGCTTAGCAAAATTATCACGAGTCCGGCGACAACATTTGGAGTGACGGTTTCTCCGAGGAAAATAGCGCTCCAAATCACCCCGAATACTGGAACTAAAAAGGTTACACTAAGTGTAGTGACAGGTCCGGTATTTCGGATAAGGGAAAAAAATAATAAATAGGCAAGTGCCGTACAAAATACTGCAAGTCCAAGTACTGCTACAATCACAATGGTTGAAGGTATTGCCTGCGGAATGGTTGCACTTGCGAACGGAATCATTACCACGCTGGCACCCAGTTGTTGACCAATCGCCATGGCCATTGGCTTTTCGCCCTGGAATGCCTTTGAGGAATACACGCCGGCAATAGCATAGGAAACGGCAGCAAGCAGTGAACATAAAATCCAAATGGGAAGACGTCCGCCGGGGTGGGCGTCCCATCCAACCAATACAGCTACACCGATAACACCAAGGATTAGACCAATTACTTTTTTAGCCGTGAGTGATTCCTTCATCCAAATCCACGCGACCAGCGCCGTAAATAGTGGTGTAGTTGCATTTAAAATGGAGGCGAACGAAGCGGATAGGTGAAGTTCAGCTGTTGCGATGAGTGTGAAAGGTAACGCCGCATTCAACAGTCCAAGTATTAAATATTGCTTCCATTTTTTAAACAAACGGGCTCGCTGTCTGAGGACAACCAGGTAAAGTAATAGGGCTACGCTTGCAATCGATACACGGAGAAAGATTAGAACAACAGGTCCGAGGGCATGAGCTCCTATTCTCATAAAGATGAAAGATGCGCCCCAGAGCGCTGCCAAACTGAACAACATAAGAAGATCTTTTGGTTTCATGAAAATGCCTCCAGTTTTTTCAACAAAAGCTGACATGAACATATTTTAACATATTCAGCGAATATGCCGAGCTATATTCCCTGAATTAGCAAGAGGTACACCGATTGTCACGACAGAAAAAAGAAACGATCGTGTATATTTATATAAAAATTAATCTTCAACAATCGGGCAAATTTTTTTGAATAAGAAGGCGTCTTTTTTTCCATTAAATGGAGTAAGGGTTATTGAATAAATGAGCCCAATTCTTGAAGAACAATCTCAAAGGAATTTAGATTAAAGTATAGATGTAATTGTGATGGATTGCTCTTAAACTATCGTGGCAGGTTACTTTAAGAATGATTATAATTGAATAAGGAACTTAACTCAGAGGTGTTGCAGTTTCTTAATTAAGGAGGTATATGATGAAGTTTTTTATAAAGTTAAATACTATTAGTGCCTTATACGCTATAGCGTTGTTTATAGCAATCGAACTCATAATAAATGTATCTCATATTAGTACGTTAACTGGCTGGGAATGGGATAATGTTTACTTTGTAATTGCTGCTATTAATGTTATTGGACTTCTACTTTCGACAATTTTCTTCATTTACTTAACAAAAAAATGGACTATAGGTAGAAAATACAGCTATTTGTCACTCCTTTTGTGGGCACCATATTTTATTCTTTTTTTCTCTTTTTTCCCTGTTGTTTTGCCTATTAATGAAGGAGTAACACTTTTTCCAAGATTTAACCTTCTGATTTATGGGTCTGTCATTTTGTATCCTGTTTACATATTATTTATTAATCTATATGCTTCACCTCTAAGTACAGATTATGAGGAATAAGGCGTTAATAATGAAGGTCACTTTTTGCACCTTATTCATCTCGCTTATTGGAACTAACGGGGTGCAAGAGTTTAAGAAGGATCGTAACAGCTGCGGTCCTTTTCTTATTGAAGTAACGTTGCAGTTTAGCTTAAAAAGGATAGTAGGAATAAATGGAGAATATATATGAATTAATTAAAAATAGGAGGGATATTATGGAACACGAATTAAAGGAATTTATTAAGGAAAGTGATATCGCAATCAAACAGGAAAATTTTGATCAGCTAATGAATTACTATACGGAAGATGCAATCTTGGTTGTAAAACCAGGTATGATTGCAAGAGGTAAGGAGGAAATTAAATCAGCGTATATTAAAATAGCGAAATATTTCAATAACAGTCTTGTCCCAACACAAGGGGAAATGATTGTTTTGGAAGCTGGAGACACAGCCCTAGTTTTATCCCAAACCTTTCTTGAAGCTGATAAAAATGATAGTGAATTTTCAATGGATAGACGAGCAACATATGTGTTTAAGAAGACTCCACAAGGTGAGTGGCTTTGTGCCATAGACAACTCATATGGCACGGATTTAATCAACAAATAGTCAATAATAGTTTGGGAATCATTCCTTAAACAAACGGGGGCGATTGTTCAATATGAGCAGTCGCTTTTTCTATCGGTCATGTTAGGGGAAGAGGGATTACTCTGCTACATGGAATATTATTATGAAAGGAGTGAACTAAATGGATAACCCTGTAATAATTGAGGATTATAACTCAAATTGGTCTAAGGAATTTGAGAAGGAAAAAGGGAAATTAATAAAAATCCTAAATGATAGGATTATATCAATTGAACATATAGGCAGTACATCGGTTCATGGATTAAGCGCCAAGCCCATATTGGATATTGCTATTGCAGTACATAATATAGAAGATGTAGATGAGTTCATTGAGTCTTTAAAACAAATAGGATATGAATTTGTACATCATAAAGGATTTCCAGAAAGACGTTTTTTTAGAAAGGGGCAATGGAGAGCTGGAACACATCATTTACATTTTTATGAGTTTGAAAGTGAAAGCTGGAATAATCAACTCCTTTTTAGAAATTATCTAAGAATGCACCCGGATTTTCTAGAAAAGTATCATCAGTTAAAAGAGGAATTAGCTAATAAATATCGTTTTGACAGGGTTTCATATACTGAGGCAAAGGGGCCATTTATACAGAATGTATTAAAAAAAGCTAAAGAAGAGGTTGAAAAGGAACAAAAACCATATTGATAAAAATATGGAAAACTAGTAATTATTTTACAAGTATTTCGCTATAATTTAAGGGGGGATTACATAAGCAATTGAAATGATGATAAATTTGTCGAAAGTGGGGTTGTGATGAATAAAGGCTTGATAAAGCGGTTATCTATTAATCTATTAAAGCTAGTGGTAAAAACTATTTTATTATTAATCGGTGTGAGCAGTATTACTTCTCTTCAATCATTGGTTATTTCGGGGGAGCAAACAAGTTATGGCTTTTTTCCTAAAGACTTTGGATTTTATCCGATTCAGTTTTTTAAATCAGTATTTGAAACCTTTTCGCATTTGTCCTCTTTACTCGATTCTAAATTTTTTTATGGGGGATTAGATTACGATGTGTTTCCTTATATTCTAGATAAATATATATATACTATGGTGATCCTATTTTCTGCATTAATCATAACAATCCTTGTTTCTTTCTTTTTTTCGTATGTCTTTCTTTTCCTTTCTAAGCACTATAAAAAGATGTTTAAAAGTTTGTTAGTAGTAATGGATTCTGTACCAGATATCATTATTATCTTAGGAAGCCAATTAGTGGTTATCCGTCTATACCAAGAAACAGGATTCAAACTCCTCAAATTGTATGGATTCAGAGAAAATATTTATCTTCTTCCGATCATCTGTTTAAGCTTTGTACCTATCGTAATGGTAACTAAGATTATGATTAAAATCTTTGAAGAAGAAATCGAAGAGCAATATGTGGAATTTGCTACAGCTAAAGGGTTGTCACGATCGACAGTGTTTTTAAAACATGTTGTTCGAAACGTAGGGAAATCATTATTCAGCCATATCGGCTTAATTTATTTTTATATGCTCTCATCCTTATTTGTGATTGAATACCTATTTCAAATGCAAGGCCTTACAGCACTTATTTATCGAGTGGATGATAGCAGCCTATCTTTTGTCGCAATCATCCTGATTTTAATTCCTTTTGGGTTATTGCGAGCGGCTTCTTTCAGAATGTATGAAAGGAGAGTTTTTCATGACGAAGGATAGACGTTCTAACCTAATCGTATCTGTCATTTGTGGTTTTTTATTTCTTTTATTAGCAGCTAGTTTTATAGTTGAATTTGGCATAAAAGATTCCGTTGAACCTGATCGGCTCCTCTATACTTCAGAAGGGAAGGCGTTAAAACCACCATTTCCATCATCACTTGAACATCCATTAGGAACAGATAAAAATGGAAATGACCTCATGCTGAAGTTGATCAGTGGCTTTAAATATACACTAATCATAGCAGCCATTGTCACTTTTCTGAGAATGATCATTGGAATGATCGGCAGCTTGTCAATATTGTTTTTCCTAAAGCGTCTAAAGCCATATATTGAATCATTTCTAACCCCATTTCTTTATGTACCTGCCTTCATTTTGTATATGACTTTAGTAGGGACAGAAGAATTCCTATTAAATAGGCACGGAAAATACTTTCTGATTGTTTATCAGATGCTTGTTATTGCTTTGATAGGATTTCCTCCTTTGTTTTCTCTGTTAATGAAGGAATTTGAGCAGTTATTAACGAAGGACTACGTCGTCGCCTCCAGGTTATTAGGAGCAAGTAAGTTTCATTTAGCAAAAAAACAACTATTTCCTGTCTTCAAAAAGAGATTTTTGGTTGTCTTTATCCAGCAAACCATTGCGACGATCACCTTATTAATTTATCTTGGTGTGTTCCAACGATTTATTGGCGGGAAAGCAAAGGGAGGCATCATTGGAGATGATGATAAGTCCCTATCCAATTCTAGTGAATGGGGCGGAATGATTGGACAAAGTATATTTGATATGGTGCACTATCCGAGGCTATTAATCTATCCTGCCCTTGCCGTGATCGGGTTAATACTCTTGTTGAATATTATCATGAAGCAATTAGAAAACAATGATAGATAACCATAGAGAGAAAAGAATACATACTAAAAGAAAAGGAATTCGAAAAGACCTCAACATAGAGGTCTTTTACTATGTAGAATTCTTCAGCGTTTCTTTTTGGAAAATCCGGTCATAAGAAAACAGGTAATAAAGGCAACTGTTGTAACGATTATAGCAAAAACGAATCCTATTGCCGCCATAAAGGTATCATCACCTGGATAGGCTGGTTTTAGAGTCACGAACCAGTATACAATTATGAAAGTCAAGATTATATAAAAACTGCTGCCGACGGCCCCAATCTTCAAACGGTTTCTTCTTGAACCTTGCCATACTTTATTTATTACTATCCATGAAAAAACACTTCCAATTACTGCTAAAAACATTACAAGTAAATGGAGATATGGAATGAAGAAATGCATTAACAAATAAAGCGCAAGACACGTTGAAAAAAATAAAACGGCATTCAGGACGAATAAGAATGTTCCCATTACCCAATGATTTTGAAATCCTTTAGCATTTCTTAGCTTCTGCACCAGTTTATTGTTATCGCCAAGTATGTCTATAGTAGGATTCTTGAGGAAAATAACAAGTAACATGCCAATAAGACCGATTAATAAAATCGATGACATACCATCCACCCCTATAAGTTCAGTGTTAAATCTGTAATTCTCTTAAAACTCCTCAAAATTATCTACCAAATTTTCCTATTATAGAAAAACCTTCTCTTAATGATTTTAAATAGGAAATAAAAATACATAGAATTTCTATGTATAAGAATAAACTAAATCTACCTTTAAGTAAACCTATTCTATCCATTTATAATAGTTCCACCGTTTACATGAAGAATTTGTCCTGTTACATATGAGGAGTCGTCCGACGCCAAATAAACATATGCAGGTGCTAGTTCAAAAGGTTGTGCAGCACGTTTCATTGGAGTTTCACTTCCAAATGTTGCATAAGTTTCTGGTGGACCGCTTGAAGGAATAAGAGGAGTCCATACAGGTCCAGGAGCAACGCCATTAACTCGGATTCCTTGTTTAATGGCCGATAATGCTAACGAGCGGGTGAATGAAACGATTGCTCCCTTGGTAGAGGCATAATCGATAGCGTATTCATGTCCGTCGTATGCAGCGATTGAAGTTGTATTGATAATGGAGCTTCCTATTTTAAGATAGGGAATGGATGCTTGTGTAAGATAAAAATATGAAAAAATGTTTGTTTGAAAAGTACGTTTAAGCTGCATTACTGATATGTCGCTAATACTATCTTGTGTATGTGCTTCACCTGCATTATTGACCAGGATTTCAAAATGGCCAAATACTTCAATAGTCTTCTGAACAACATAATAACAAAACTTCTCATCCCCTATATCTCCAGCGATCGTTAGGCATTGTCTTCCCAATTGTTTAATTCTGTCTTTTGTTTCTAATGCATCCCCATGCTCATTTAAATAAACAATAACAACATCCGCCCCCTCTTTTGCAAAGGCAATGGCGACAGCTCGGCCGATACCGCTGTCTCCTCCAGTAATGATGGCGGTTTTGTTCAATAGCTTGTTGCTTCCACTATAATAAGGATTTTCGGAGATAGGTCTTGGAATCATAAAGGATTCAATACCTGGATGCTGAGGTTGGTATTGCGGGGGAAATGTGATCGGAACTGTTTCGCACTTTTTTACATACCCAAAATGATGATACATAATAAGCCTCCTTCGTTATGTGTTATTTAGCATATTCTTAAAAAGATTATAGGTGAATGCCTAAAAAGTCTTTCTGTTTTTGAACCTTTGATTCAATATTCGTTGAAAAGAAACAGTGATTCGATAAGGTATATTTTTTTGGAATAGGTGGAAATTAAAGGTGGCTTTGAGCAATCTATTTCCATTGAGGAGGCAGTTGGGGTGAAAACAAAAAAGTGGATGTTTTGTTTGGGTGCCATTCTAGCGTTCATTTTAACTTTAAATAAACCGGTATATGCTTTTATTCCTTCTAAAGATCAAATTGTAAAACCTGGAAAGGTGAAATGGCAGAAGGACCAAGATCAACCTGCTTTTGACCTCTGGGGAAGAACCTTCTCACGTAAAGAGGCCCATGATTTAATGCAAACAGCAAAGGGAAGGGAGCTATTATCTTCTAAGAATGGTGCTGTAAAAATTGATCAAGCTCTATTAAATTTAGGAAGAAAGTCATTTTACGAAGAAACATTTGGAAATGAAGTCTATTTATCCGATATTCTCGGTGCTTTTAACGGACCGCTTACAATTGAAAATTTTCAGAAAGCAATAAAAGAGTTAAACGGAAAGGGAACAACGAATTTACAGGTCGAATTAGCAGAAACAGTAACGATCGGGGGAAAAACATATAAAAAAGGAACAAAAGTGGATACCGGATTTGATGTGGTAAAAGGTTCTAATGAAGTTCTTGGTTTGCCGATTGTAAGAGCAGAGGGAAGGTTAAAAGTTGGACTTAGCTGTGCCGCATGCCATGCCACTGTTGATCCAATTACTCAAAAAGTAATCGAAGGGGCTGTTAATACGGATGCTAATTTCGGACTTCTCCTTGCTTTAGGTACCAACACAACAGCTTATTTTGCACGTACTGAAATTGCATCTTTAAAGGATTATATAAAGAACTTAGAGAAAACGGTTGTAACGAGTGAAGGTAAAAAAGAACCACTACCAGATGCAAAGGCGTTGGAAGCGGCTGTTGATGAAAGTGTAATCAAATGGCCGAAGGGAAACTTTGATATTACCAGTGATTTTATTAGTAATCCTACGCAGATCCCGGATTCTTTCACTTTAGGGGATCATCCTTACAGCTGGAGTGGTTTTGCAATGGCTGGCCCGTTTAAAGGGCTAAGTACGTTAAATAATGCTGTTCATGCCCAAGGTTCTGATTTGACGACAATTGCCGAAGCCAGTCGAGCTCTTTTTGGAATCGACAAAGAGGTATATTTAGGAACTATTTTGCAGAATGCGGCGAATCCTAAATATCGGTTTGATCCGGCTAAAGGGAAAAAGCCTTCAGAATTTTTTGTACAAGTCGATCCTACTCCAAATGCTCCTGGTGTAAACAAAGCGGTTAAATTACCAACCTATCCGAGGTCTTCACTTATATCACCGAATGGGCTTATTGTTAGTTCGCCAGGAACAAATGTCGGTGAACAAAACAACGGAATGTCAGCGTTTCAAAATACCCTTGTTCCTCCAAAAACATCGATTAAGATATCAGATGAGGAAAAGCAATTAGGCAAACAGATATATGCACGCGGAAGCTGTATAACTTGTCATGCAGGAAGTGTTTATACCAATAACCAAATTATACCGGTAGAACAAATTGGTACCGAACCGACGCGTGCGATTGGATTAAGAAAAGTAGGCGAGTTTTTAACAGTTCCGCTTATTTATTCACCTGATACACCTGTGCCTGTTCCCAAAGATCCATTAGTGTTAAGAGTTCCGACTCGAGGATTAGACCCTGGGCAAATCAACCTTGCATTTGCAATTGGAAATACAAGCGGGGGCTATAAAGTTCCTAGTCTTATTGGCCTGTATTGGTCTGCGCCATATCTCCATGATGGAGGAGTTGCTGTTGGAGCAAACACTAAAAATCAATTAGGAATAGAAGGAACATTAAATAAAAGTATTTTACCTGATCCTTATAACAGTATCCGCGCATTAGTCGATAAAAATTTGAGAACTCAAGTTATAAAAGCAAATCAATCTTCCGAAAGCCTGAGGAAATCAAATGTAACAGGCGAAGGGCATGAATATTGGATAGATGCTTCAACCGGTTTTTCTCAACAAGAACAAGACGCTTTGATTAAGTATTTACTAACATTGGAATAACCCATTAAAGACAGGCAGTCATAAATAACGCCTGTCTTTAATGGGTTTTTATTTTTTGGTTGTCTTTTATGAAAATTAGGTATAGACGTTTTAAAAAGTAATGAATATAATGGAATTATAAATGAATGAATCATTCATTCTAAAAAAAGGGTGGATTGAATGAAACCACTAAATTGGAATATAAAAGGGAAATACGTGATTATTACAGGTGCGACAAGCGGCATTGGTTTAGCGGCCGCCAAGGCTTTAGCTGCTAAAGGAGCAAAATTGGGTATCGTTGTCCGAAATGAGGCAAAGGCACAAGAAGCCGTAAAGCAAATTAAAGCCGCTGCAAACGGGAATACCATAATCGATGTTTTTCTGGCTGACCTGTCATCCCTACAATCTATTCGCAAAGTGGGAGCAGCTATTTTATCAAAATGTCCAAGAATTGATGTCTTAATTAACAACGCAGGTGCTTTATTCCAAAACTATCAAACAACTGACGAAGGCAAAGAAATGACATGGGCTCTCAATCATCTTGGACCATTCCTCCTTACGAAGCTTCTAATGGAACGATTGAAGGAAAGTACCCCTGCAAGGATTATCACCACGTCTTCCCACGGTCATAAAATGGCGAAAAAGGGCTTGGACTTTAATGATCTAATGGGAGAAGGTCTTTACCGCCCCTTTAAAAAATTAATGGGCGGCCCTACCCTCCGCTACGGACAGACAAAGCTTGCCAACATATTGTTTACCGCAGAGCTCGGGAGTTTGCTCGAAGGAACCGGTGTTACTTCCTATTGTTTCGACCCTGGGTTAGTGAATACGAACTTTAATCAGCACAACGGCGTGTTGGCGGAAATGACAATGGCCGTGATGAGACTATTTTCCCGCACACCGGAAAAGGGGGCAGAAACTCTTGTTTGGCTGGCAGAATCTGATGAAATTAGCGGGGAAACGGGTTTATACTATGCTGACAAAAAGGTGCAGATTCCGGCTGAAATCACGAAGGATCGAGAACTGGCAAAAAAATTATGGATGGTCAGTGAAGAACAAATATTAATTTAGGGAGATAATCATTAGTAAACATTTGAGGATAGAATCCTCATTTTAAAAATTGGAGTGAAAACGGATGGCACCATTAAATGAACAAAAATTAGACCAATTACAGATACAAAGGATAGAGCAAATTAAAAAAGCGGCTTTAAAGGTTTTTGCAAAGCGGGGAATTATCGGAACAAAAATGAGTATGATAGCGGACGAAGCGGGAATAAGCCAGGGCTTATCATATCGATATTTTAAATCCAAAGAAGAGCTTTTCGTTACATTAATCGAGGATGCCCTGAAGGAGGCACAGTCCTCAATGGCGCAGGTAGATAAACTTCCCGGTACCCCATTTGAAAAAATAAGAACATTAACAAAAAATATGCTCGAAGACAGCAATAAGCAGTCCTTTATGCTTATTCAGCAAGCAAGAGTATCCGATGAGGTACCGGAGAAGGCCAGGCAGCTCCTTGAACAATACACCATTACCGATCCTATCCAACAACTGATTCCGATTTTTATCAAAGGGCAGGAAATGGGGGAATTTTGCGAAGGTGACCCGCATAAGCTCTTATTCTGTTATTTTTCCATCATTACAGGGCTAATGCTTCAAGAAATACAAGCCGATGAAAACTATTGGATTGATGAGATTGATGTATTGATGAAAGTTATAATTAGGTGAGTTTCCTAGGGGGCTAATTTTTCTCCCTTTTGTTTTTTCTTGTATATAATTCATTTATCCTGAATTGAAAAACTCATTTAGATTAGATACAGTGAACCGTATCATAAGTAATTGAGTTTTTTGTATTTGATAGAGGTGAATAGGCCGTCCCCAAGGGTTATAATTAACTAACTTTTAGGGACAGTCTCGTTTTGAATATTGAGAGATAGGGCTTTATAATATTTGAGAAATGCTTAACTTATATATCCAATTTTTCTTAATGAGTGGGCAACTTATCAGGATTCATAGTTATATACATTTCGTTAATTTTATTATTACTTATATAAAAACTAATGATACTTTGAACCTTGCCATTCATATAAACCACAATTGCTGGCTGACCATTGCCCTTTTTTATTTCAAAATAAAAGTCTTCAGGAGCCTTTTTGATAATCCCGTATAAAAAGGCCAAAACGTTGGATTGGGATTCGATTGGACGAACAGCGGCCTTGACTTTTCCTCCGCCATCAGAATATAGAGTGACTTTTTCAGATATAAGTTCTAATAAGGCATCCATATTTTGCATTTGAAACGCTTGGATAAAGCGATCAATAATGGATTTATTCTTCTCATAGTTTAAACTTTCACCCTCTATGCTTGAGATTTTTTGCTTAGCCCGGCTAAAAATTTTCCTACAGTTTTCTTCTTTCTTTTCAATGATGTTACTAATCTCTAAATAGGAGAAATTAAATACTTCTCTTAAAAGGAGGACTGCTCGTTCATCTGGTGCCAAATGTTCCATCATCCGTAAATAAGCAATACTCAATCCTTCTTTTTGAAGAAAAACTTCAGATGGACCAAAGTCAGGTGAACTCTCTAGTAATAAGGGCTCGGGATTCCATGGTCCCACGTAATGTTCTCGTCTGTACCGCGCTGACTTTAATACATCTAGACAGCGGTTAGTCATGATTTTACAGAGATACGCTTTCTTATTATCTATCTTTTGGTCATCAATTTGGTATGCTTTTAAAAAGGTTTCTTGTACAATGTCTTCTGCTTCCGCTACTGCACCTAACATCCGATAACCTATTGAAAACAACAAGGGTTTAAAAAGGTTATAATCCCCATTACTAATTTGCACAATATTCACCTCTTTTCTTTTTGAGTAATTTCTTCAGCTGCCTGTATCCCGCTGCTAACGGCTCCTTCTGCCAGAATGGAATGAGGAGAAGCCCAGTCTCCTGCTATATATAATCCCGGGATATCTGTTTTAGAACGGAGCAGTTTGTACTCATCTCCAATTTGAGGTAAGCGCTGATTAACGATAATTTGTGGGATATAGCGACTTGTAATCATGTATTTTTGCCATCCTGGCTGCATCTTTTCTAAGAATTGTTCAAGCTCATTTTGAACCTTTTTACTATCTATGTGATCATCAGGGTGGTGATATTTAAACACATGCAGAACTGCACTTTTTCCATCTTCAGAGAGTCGGGCATAATTTGATTGTACGGAAAAATAGAGGGGATCAGATATGCTCATGGCAAATAATCGCTTTGGATTAGGAAGTCGAGTTAAAGCAACATCAAGCGTAGCTCCTTTTACAGTTGTTGTTTGAGTAAAAAAGCTGCTTTGGGAGAGATTAACCTTTTCACCTAACATTTTATTAAGTTCGTTAGGAGCAGTTGTACAAATCACATACTTCCCGAGAATTTCCTCGCCATTAGATAGAACTAATTTAATATGATCATGTTCAACTGGGGCAATTTGTTTTACTGCTGTATGTGTTTGAACTTGAACACCTCCAATGACTGCTTGATTGTGGAGTTGGTCGATAATCGTTTGCCAGCCGCCATCTAGATAAAGTACACCACCCATTACAGTCTTCAAATGCGATACAATTAATTTTGCGCTTACCTTTTCAGGAGCATGACAATACGTCGCAAGTCTACCTAATATATATAGTAATGACTGAACTTTTTTAGATAGTGCTGCTTGCTTAACCCATTGTTCAAATGTTTGTCCTGCTAATTTTTCGGTATCAATACTATTAACTTTTATTATAAACGTAATCCATTCTATACGTTCTTTCCAATTTAAAAGACTTGTTGAAAAAAGTCCTAAAAGAGTGAAAGGTGCAGCATATTCCATATTATTTTCAACTAAAACGCCACCTAATTTAGGTGATTTACCATTAAGTTTAATACCCAATTCTTCGAGAATGGATTTGGCTTTTCCTTTTTTATAAAAGGCATGGGGGCCTAGATTCAAATACTGATGATTAATCTTATTTGTTCTAGCCCTCCCGCCAACATTTTTCCCCTTTTCTAGTATTAATATAGATAAATCATTTTTTGCTAAATAATTTGCTGCAACATAACCTGCTAACCCACTACCAACAATGACAATATCCCACTTTTGAGTCATAAGATAACCTCCTATTGTTATTTCATACTCAAGACGATGAAGGGTGGATATATGTGACGATGTTTTAAATAAATTTTCTAACTGAGCATAAATCACTTTTTTATCGAGAATGGTCATGGTGTCTGTTTATTATGGATGGCACTAATCTCAAAATGAGCCCATTCATTTAAGAGCTTTGTACATGTTCTAAAATTGGTGCCTGACCCCCGATGCGTTAACACTTTAACACATCGGGGGTCAGGCCCTTTTTTTATGGGTTTCCAAAAATATTTTCTTATCTACCTGTTCTTTTTAGCCCTTTCTTTATATATAAGAAGTGAATGGCAAAGGTCTGATGGATTAATCAACTTGATGTGATGCAAGGATACAGATGATCCATTCAGATTGGCCTAAAAGAAAGGGTGGAGATAGGATGAGTAAATTAATCATTAATGAGGCGCCGGTGATGATTATTCCTTCTTTGGCAGTGAAGCTGGGATTAAACGAAGACGTGGTTCTGAGCAGATCCATTATTGGGTGACATCAAGTACCCATGTAATCGAGGGACGAAAATGGATCTACAATACCTATAAGGAATGGCAAAAGCAGCTTCCATTTTGGTCGGAGAGTACCATCAAACGAACCATTCGCTCACTCGAGGACCAAGGCTACTTGCTTTCAGGTAATTTTAATCAACTGAAAATCGATAAGACTAAATGGTATACCATCAACTATGAACGTCTGGAAATATTAGAACAAGTCCAAGAGTCTGAGCAGTCGTTTACTCAAAATCAATCTTTCAGTACATCAGCCTGCTCGGTGGAGGACACAAGCCTGAACCAAGCATTACCAGAGAGTACTTCAGAGATTACTACAGATAAAAAAACTCCTATCGTCGAGATCATCAACTACCTCAATGAAAAAACAAAAGCAAACTATAAAACAAGTACATATAAAATGCAGGAAATGATCAGAGCCAGAATAAAAGAAGGCTTTACATTGGAGGATTTTAAAAAGGTCATCGATATAAAGACAGCAGACTGGATGGATAACCCGCGAATGAATCAATACTTAAGGCCGGCTACCTTATTTAGCGATAAATTTGAATCCTATCTCAACCAGAAGTCCGCCAAGAAAACATTGAACGAGGAGGATTTTGATTTAGATGATGCAGCGGGAGATCTTTGAATTATTAAAAAAAATAGCCGTTTATTTTGATCCCTTTGTTGTGGATCAGGAGAAAGTGAACCTGTGGCATGATGTGTTAAAGGATTATGCGTTTGACGAGATCCAAGAAAACTTGTTGGCCTTTGTAAAGGGGTCCGCCTTTCCGCCCAAATTAACAGATTTACTCTCAAAGTCCCCCTAAAAAAGGGAATGATACTGGGGATGTTGAATTATTAATTCTTGATATTGAAATAGTAAGGAGAATTTTCTTTTATGCAAATCTCTAGTGAATTTCAGGGAAAAATAATCAACGTCTTTGGGTCCGATGGAGAGTTCTGGTTAGAGTCTTTAGAGAAAACAGTCCAAGCTTATTTACAAAAATGGAATCTTACCAGTGAAGGTCCTGTTAATAATCTTTCCTATAATTATGTATTGAAGGTAAACAATTCAGAGGGAACCCCGTTGATTCTAAAGCTAGGCGTGCCTAACTTTGATACACGAAATGAGATGGTAACACTGAAAGCCTATGATGGAAACGGCTGTGCCAAGCTGTTGAAGTCTGATCCGGAAAAAGGCGTTATGTTGTTAGAGCGGCTCGTCCCTGGAAGGCTGCTTTCAGAGGAAAAGGATGAAATGCTTGTGGTGGAAACATTTATAAAGGTGTGGAAAGCGATTCGCCGACCTGTAACGAACGGAACATCAACACCACCCCTTATACACTGGATTGAGGGACTGCAGCGATATCGGAAGAAATTCCCCAATGGACCTATTTCTTACGAACATGTTCAGTTAGCAGAGGACTTTTTCCAACAGGTGATTGATTCATCGGCTGGTTCTGAACTTCTTCATGGTGATCTGCATCATGAAAACATATTGTATTCCGAGCAACAAGGCTGGTTGGCGATTGATCCAAAAGGAGTTGCGGGGGATCCGTATTTTGATGTCGTTTCCTTTTTGGTGAATCAATTAGAGTCAAAGGATGACCCAAAAAGCATCCTGAAACTCCGAGTGGATACAATCAGTGACCAACTGCAACTTGACCGTCAACGCTTGTTAAAAGCAGCGGTGGCTTTAGGGACACTCTATGCTTGTTGGGGGATAGAGGACCAGGCGGATTGGGAAACCACCTATCAATGTGTGAAATGGTTCATTGAGTTTCTAGAATAGCAGAATATAAAAAAGACGATCCGACCTCCGATTCGTCTTTTTGCAATCAAATAAATCCAGAATGATATGAGCCACCTCTAAATAGAATGGAGTAAAGATGACTCAATTTATGAATGGTGGTAATAGAATGGATGAAATAACGATTGACCCTTTTATCCATGTACGTATGGTGAAAAGTTTTGAATACCATCCTAAAGGCAAGAAAATCAGCTTTATTTCCGATTTTACTGGGCTGCCACAGGTATGGGAGCTTGATAGAGAGGACAGGTGGCCTGCCCAAACATCTTTTACAATGAAAGGAATCACCTTTATTAAATATATTGCCAGCACATCGGATCTTATTATTGGGATGGACGTGGATGGGGATGAAAAGGAGCAATTGTACTTATTAAAAGAGGGTGGCGAAAAAATAGCACTGACCAACTCACCTAAACATATTCATTTGTTTGGTGACAGTTCTCCCGATGGGAAATGGATCGCATGGTCCAGCAACCGTCGAAGTCAAAATTCTTTAGATGTTTATATTCAAAATCTGGAGACACTGGAAATCCGACTTGTGTTTGCCGCCGATGGGACGTATTTAGTTGAAAAATGGTTTCCAGATGGAAAAACACTATTGGTTAAAAAAGCAAACTCGCCACTTGATCATGATCTAGGGGTATTTTCGCTTTCAACTGGAAAAATGAACTGGATTACAGCGCATATGGGTGAAGCGAGCTATAAAGATATTCATTTTAATAAGGATGGGGACCATATTTACCTATTAACGAATCAGGACAGAGAATTCTTCGGGCTCGCATTCATTCACATAGCCAGTAAACAATTGACTTGGCTCGAACAGGGAGAGTGGGATATTGAAGACCTGGTCTTGAATAAGGATAAAAATAAATTAGCTTTTTCCATGAACGAAGGAGGAATATCGAAGGGCAATCTGGTAGACCTTGTTCAAAGTAAGCTGTATACATGGGAAACTCCAATGGGAGTAATCAGTAATCTTAGATTTACACCTGACCAACAAAAGGTGGGATTTGTCCTAAATGGACCCACGCATCCTTCTGACATCTGGGAGGTGGAGCTTAACACCCTTCAAGCCAAACGGCTTACGTATATCTCCCGTGCTCCAATCCTGGAGGAAAAACTAATTGAGCCAGAAATCATATCGTTTCCATCATTTGACCAACGTCCGATACCTGCTTTTTACTATAAGCCCAATCATAGAGACGAGGGATCCCCACTTGTCGTCTATATTCATGGTGGACCCGAAAGTCAAACCCGTGCTGTCTACAGCCCTTTTTTACAATTTTTTTTAACCCAAGGTTATGCTGTGGCTGCTCCTAATATCCGCGGAAGTACAGGTTATGGAAAAACATACACTCACCTTGATGATGGCCGCAAACGAATGGACGCCCTGAAGGATGTCATTTGTCTAGTGGAATGGCTTAAAAAAACAGGGGAGATTATTCCGGAAAAGGTAGCGATTGTGGGTGGAAGCTATGGTGGATTTATCGTGCTTGCTGCTACCAGCCACTATCCGAATATGTGGGCAGCTGGTATCGATATTGTAGGAATGTCCAGCCTCCGAACATTCTTACAAACAACTAGTCCTTGGCGGAAAAAGCTGAGGGAAGCAGAATATGGAACCATTGAAAAAGACGGAGAATACTTCGACCAAATCGACCCGTTGAATCATGCGGATAACATTGCAGCTCCTTTAATGGTCATTCATGGTGTTAATGACCCACGTGTTTCTATTCAAGAATCTGAGCAGATCGTCAGGAAACTAAAGAATCGAGATCATCCAGTAGAGTTTATTCGCATTGAAGAGGAAGGGCATACGATGGTGAAATTAAAAAATAAAATCAATTCGTATTCGATGATGGCAGAGTTCCTTAAAAAACACCTTGGGCCAAATTAGTTTTGCAAGAGCCTGGCATATAGCTTGGCTTTTTTTGTTTGGCTCTAGAATAGGAGAATAGTAGGATTTTTTGGTTTTTCTAAACAGAACAAATGTTTTGTTGTAAGATAAGGAGAGTAAAAATTGAAATAGGGGTGTAATAACTAGTGAATGGTACAGCACACGCAGCAATTGGCGCGGCAACAGGATTTATCGTGGCGAACACTTTTCAATCCTCTCCTTCTGAGACTCTCTTTTTTGTCGGATTAGGGGCGGTTTCGGGATTAATGCCCGATCTTGACATTGATGGAAAGCTTCGCGGCAAAATTACCTTATCCCATAAAGCCATTCGGATGGCTGCTCAGTTGATCGGGATATTGATGGTTTTTTATAGTTTTTATGAATGCCACGCTACAGAGAAATGGTTTGGTCTCGGGATTGGAATAGGGATTATGGTGGTTTCGGGGTTCATTAAGCAAAAGCATATGTTAACGATCACCGGAATTGGAGTACTGATGGGAGGGTTCTCTTTATCGGAAATGTGGCTAATCCTGCTGGGGGTTTATATAATAATTGCGTCCTTGGCTTCGCACCGGAGCTATACCCATTCAATCCTAGGCGTCATATTCTTTGGGATCATTGCTTCAAAATTAGAAGGATCTCTCGGAATTGAGGGTGTCTTCTACACTTGTATAGGTGGATACATCAGTCATTTGATAGCAGATTTAAAAATACTACCGTTCAATAAACAGGGGATTAAGCCGTTATTACCAATTTCTTCGGTAGAAATATAGATTTGGAAATTTAAAGAGGGCCCCCCGTCAAATAGCGGGTTTTCACCCAGGGATTTAGTGCCTGACCCCCAGTGCGTTAACACAATAACGCATCGGGGGTCAGGCACTTTTTTTCTCTTAGAACATAAGTAGTAACTATTCCATCAAGAGATTATAAACGATGAAAAATTCACCCTTGACTTCCATTACCAAAAAGGAGATTCTTGTAAAAAAAAGGAATTTTCGAGGTGACTTAATTTTGAGAGAAGCAAAACATGTGATTGATAATGAATTGACCACCCTCCCAGATTCAGCAACCAATGAAGAAGTAAATAACCTGAAAAAATTGGCAGAAAAAGACCTTTTTCAATGCCCATACTGTAAAGCTAAATTAATAGTCAAGAGTGGTGATGAAAGAGGATTATATTTTTCCCATCAACACTCGGAAGCATGTGAATTATCTAAGAAGATTGACCAGGCTGAAAAAAGGTATAGAAAACAGAATGAGAGAGAAACAAAGGTTCATCATGCGATGCTAGCTATCCTTCATGATGAACTAGCAAACCAGGCTAAAACGAATACAAAGATTAAGCTTGATTACGGATATAAAGCAAAACCAGAACTAAAAGAATATCCCGATATATGGTTGAGGCTTGGTGAAGAAGAATATGGTCTATCTATTGTTACGAATGTTAACTCTTCTGTAGATAGCAAACTAGCAAATCAAATCACCAAAAGACACCAATATTTCTTTGAACAAGGGATGAAACCGATTTGGTTTATCGAAAAAGATGAACAATCGATTGAAAAGGGTAAAAATGCTTTAGTGCTGTGGGATGCTGAATTATCGATTTCTTCTAAAACCACTGAAGATAAAAAGTGGGATTCAATGCTTACGGAACTAGTCAAGGATAAACAGTTTTTTTCTTATTTTAATTACCCTGTATCAATGGATCCTGTAACGGTAGATGCAAGAAGTATGTATTATATTTATTCAAATGGGGACAGAATTGTCGTTAAAGTCATGCGTTTCTTAAAGGATCGGGTGGTAAAGCCATACCGTGCGTTTCTCCTAAATGAAGGCTATGAGATTCCTTTTGCTGACGCATTAGTGGTAAAAAATGAATTCTTACTGAGCCAGCCCAAAGTAGAAGAAGAAAGTCGAAAAGAATTTATGAAGGAATTTAAGCTACGGCAGTTCCAATTTCAAGAACAGCAAAGAATAGAAGAAGAACAATGGCAATTAGAGGCAGAGCAAAGGGAAAAATTAAGGTTAGAAATGATGGAACAGGAGCAAGAGCGGAAAAAGCAGTTATTGAAGCAAATGCTAGAACAAAAGCAACAAACCAGTAATCAATATACTAAACATCAAGATGATTGGGAAATGGATAAGGAACATAAGAGTTTTTCAAACTCCTATAACCCTTCAACAAGTAGGAGGGAAATATCTAATAAAACACTAGTAGGTGAAATCAATGAACTGCTCGCAAAGACAAGTGAAACCGAAGAAAGGAACATTTCTTTAATGTCTAAGGCAAAACACCAAAGAATTATTGAAGAAATGTCTAAAGTCTGGGGGAAAGAGAATGCGAGTAAACAAATAAATAGTAAACCTTCTAATATGCCTTCTGAAGAAAAGTCTAATGATGACAAAAGGAACAAACTAAAAGAAGAGGTATTAGCTCACTATGTTAATGGGCAGCAATATATTAATGGCAGCCAAAGGAAATGGAAGGAATTTGTATTATATCGTTTTAATCAAGTATACGAAAAGACGTTAACGGTACAAGAGTTGATGGAATTAATGAAAAATGCAGGGATTACTTTTAATCAATCTGAAAAAATAGTTTACTATCCTCTTAGAGATTATCTAAATTTTATAGAAAAAAAGTCAAAGAAGCCCTTGGATTTAATATAAGGGCTTTTCGTTAAAAATGCTGTGGAACATAGATGTGAAACAAGAAATTCGGGGTGTGACAGGCAACTGAAATTTGTTATGTATTATTGGGGGATATTTAATGATTAACATGGAATATGAAACCTGGCTTAATGTATGCCAAGGGATTTTCAATCAAAGTAAACAATCACAAAAGCATTACCTGCAATTGTACCCTTTTACCGTTTTATCTGATGAAGAAAAAGAACAAATTAAAAGTGAAGGGTTCTTTAATAAGTTTATTAAAAATGGCGCACTTTTTAAGAATAAGCTAGTTTTTGATTTTCCAAAGCATTATATTCAAAAGAATAACAGCTCATTTCGAAATTCTAGGTTGGTATCACCAATAATATATATTTATTTGGAATGTATAGGGTATCATGTATGTAATGCGTATACTAAAGATTCTATTGCAACAAGGTGTTACTATGCAGGGAATATACAGGAATTAGATTTTCATTACAAAAAGAGCTATGAGCGTTATTATGCTGATATTAATGAATGCTCTCAACGATTCCAGTATTACTATAAGTTTGATGTTACTAATTTCTTTGACAGTCTAGATATTAACATCTTATTTGATCACATAAATAGAAAATCTACTATTATTGATTCAAGAACGGCATTGATCTATAAAAGATTAATGCAATCTATTGGACGCGGGAAGTATCCCACTATAGAAAAATCATGTTCACTATCATTTTTAGCAACTTATGTTTACTTAGATTTGTTTGATAGTAAACTAGAAGAATTTTTAGGTAATCTAAATGAAATAGAGGACTTCCAGATTATTAGATATGTTGATGATCTCTTTATATTTTTTAATACAAGTGCTGACTTGTTAAATGAAGCCGTTTCAATTATAAAAAACTTTGTTATTCATAATTATAGGGAGATTAACCTAAGTTTAAATGAACAGAAAAGTAACTATGGAATTGCTAATGATATAAGTGAAGAACTAAGTGCTGCTTTATATGACCACTACGTTAATGAGCAAGATATTGATATATCGAGCATGTTTGACGAAAATAATATGAAAGTCTTTGTTGATAAATTGTACGACATTGCAAGGGAAAGGTGGCATAACCATGATCGGTATAGAGAAATAAAAGATGAGGTTTTTACGATTTCTGGTGTACAGTATTCTTCCGATGAAGTATTTCGATACTTAATTTACTATAGAAAAAGAATATTTAATAATGCAGAACTCATAAGTAAATTCAAAAGATTGATAAGACAAGATTACAAGATAATTAAGTACGATACTAAGAATCTAATTAATATGATATTAAACACACGTGATGGGGATTTAATAAGGTTTTTCTTGAACGAGATATTCCGAAATAATAATTTAGATTCTTTTGATATTGCTATGATTATAAATTATTTAATATTAAGGAATTTCCAACATCAAGATTTGCTAAGCAAATTAGAGGAATATGAACCGAATATATATAAATACATAACTTTGTATTGTAAAAATTCGTTTTTGGATTCACTTTTAGAACAAGAGAATAATAGCTATCTAAATTTATTATTTACAAACGACTATGATTTTAATAACGATTTGAAAGTTTGGTATATATATTTTATGTACCAACATTACAAGTATAGCAACGATATCTTAGAGGCTTTCTCATATTATAAATCTTATTTTGATAGGGTCACTGCCCTATTGATGCATTATAAGGGAATCGAACAAACCGGAAAAGGCAAACCTAATTACAAGATGTATTATAAACAAGGATCAATAATAAAAGGTTACCAAAGAATAAGATTTAACCAGGAGGTTACTAATATTGAAGAGTTAATAGAGAAAGCTCACGACTTAAGAAATCACAATCCAATAAATCACTCAGGTGCTGAAGTGATGGATGATGAAACATTAAATCTTGATATGATAGAAAATATTATCGCAGATTTGGAAATTTTATTAAAAATAGGATTTACAGGAGAGACTATTATAAAGGAGAGTTAAATATTGGCTTTAAAAGATCAACCAGACGTTCGATATGCTTTATGGCAAGCTTATCAAAGAAGATGTGCTATTTGTCATGAGGATTTATTTAATTATTCTGATTTGGAAATAGATCATATAATTGCTGAATCAGTAGGAAAAAATGATAAAAAGTTAAGAGAAGTATTAAATACATATGAATTACCTGAGGATTTTAATTTAAATAGTTTAGAGAATTTAAGGCCAGCCCATAGCAAATGCAATAATAAGAAGAGGAATAATGAGGCGCCTAAGGAAATAACTGCAGAATTATTAAGAATAGCAAAAAATAAATTAAGAGATGTAAAAACACAGATTAAAAGGTTTGAAGAGGATGCTAAATATGCACTTAATATTGAAGCCGTAAAAAGTCATTTGAAAAATGGAGATATTACGCTAGAGCAATATGTTGATCGGATAAATAATTATATAGCTGATTACGGGGTAGAAGAATTCAAAAGTCAAACAGCATTTAGTAGTCATATATTATATAAAAATAAGACAGTAATGTTGGAAGGGTATTTACCTAAAGTTAAAGAGCCTAAGGGCAGTTGTTTATTAACATTTAATAGTTTTTATATTAGGGGAACTACTATTAGTTTGGGACATAAAGAAATATTAAAAAATTTATATCCAGGAAACCATACTCCAATTGAATTTGAAATGAGGAGTTACATAATAGCTAAAATAAATGATGACAGTTTTATAGTACAACTAGGAAATTCGAGGTTTACACTGAATATAGATGAGTTGAAGAACTTATGTTCAGTTATTGATAAATTTATAATAGAGTATATAACAGCTCTTGAAAATATAGAAAATCATCTTAAAGCAAATGAATTTATTCCTCATCAATATGACTTAACTAAGTATCAATTGGTAAAGATTCAAAAAGACTTATGGACTTCTATGCTTGAGTTTTCGAAAAGAAATGATTATGAACTGGGGAATACTAAATGGAATATTTTTGATACCTCAGGTAATAACATGTTAAAAGTTTATATTAAAGAAAAAACTAATAAGTACGATGAAGGGTATAAATGTATTATTCATAGTTTTATTGAAGATAGTTATAGTTGGGAACCATCTGATTATGTATGGTTAGTATGGTGGGATATAAATCATAGCAATGAATATAAATTAAGAAAATACTGGAATGTACAACAGACATATGATTGGTTAACAAAAGAGTTTTTACCATATGTGATTTTTAATAGAAATAAGCCTTATAAAAAAACAAAATTATTTTTTAAAAGGAAATTGTCATATGATGAGTTTAAGGGATCTATTAATATTAAGGAATATTATTTCACTGGAGAAAAAAGGTGTTATTCAATTGAACAAATTGGTGATTCAAATAAATTAATTGACTTGGTTAGCGAACTTAACTTACTCTACTCAGTTACAAACAATGTGTGTCTTCAGAGAAAAGATATTATAGGTCTTTTTGATTCAATATTACTTAGTTTAAAAGAATGTGATCATCCAGACTATCATTATATATGTTCAAAGCTTGGTTTAACTAAAACAACGAACAAGGAAGAGATTAAAGAAGCGATTCTAGACGAAATAAATACTCTATGCTTAGATGATACATTAAAAATATCAGGATATAAACTAGATATATTATTTAGGGTGTTATATTCAAATTTAAAATGTATGTCGCAAAACCTTCAATACGATGAAATTAAAAGTTATTTAAAATTTATTGAACCATTTATTAAAGATTTTAATAGATTTAAGGTAGTAGAATGTTATAGTTAAGAAAAAACAAATCTCTTTGTGCTGGAATTGACAGGGTAGAGGTCTTAGTTTGATCTCTTCCCCTTTTTCTTAGTTATTTTACCCTATCCAATGTTACGCTGAACCGTATCATAAGCAAAAATATTACTTTTTAGAAAGTAATACCGCATCCTCTATTCCTCCTAAATGGAGGATCTTTTTATTTACCCCTAAATATAGTACAATTCTACATATCCAATAAATAACAGTTTGATAGTAGAGTTTTAGTTAGGGGCAAAAATAATGGATGCAATTGAAAAGAAACTAATTGTGAATTCCGATAAGGGTAACTTATTAAGAGAATTAGTAAAATCAATGAGCGAGTGTGAAAGGTTTTATTTTAGTGTGGCTTTCATTAATTTCAGTGGGCTGCAACTTCTGCTTGATCCCTTAAAAGAAGCAGAGAATAAGGGAATCAAAGGGAAAATCATTACTTCTACGTATCTCAATTTTACAGATGCAAAGGCATTAGAAAAAATTAGAGAGTTTTATAATGTTGATTTAAAGGTTTTTGTTACGGATAAAGAAATTGGTTTCCATACCAAAGCATACATATTTGAGTATAAAGATAGTTATAAGGTGATTATTGGTTCATCTAATATCACCCAAAGTGCCCTTAAAAGCAATATTGAGTGGAATGTGGAAATCGTTACGAAAGAGAATGGCCGGTTTATCCAGGATGTTTTAAAGGAATATGAATATCTTTGGAATATGAGCGAGGTTGCGGACCAGGCATTTATTAGTAGATACGAGGAATTTCTAAAGAACCTCAAAAGTACGCAAATAACCCATCAAATGATTTATGAGAACAAACAATATATTGTCCAAAATAGAATGCAAAAGCGAGCTACCGAGAACCTGGAAAGATTAAGAAGTTTCGGAGAGAAAAAAGCTCTTGTAATCGCCGCAACTGGAACGGGTAAAACGTATATGTCGGCATTTGATGTGAAGAGTTTGAAGCCGAAGAAACTCCTTTTTATTGTACATAGAGAAGAAATTTTGAAAAAAGCTAAAGAAACCTTTGAAATTCTCTTACCTAATGAGGGGATTACTTTTGGTTTACTAACAGGGAATCACAAGCAAAAAAATATGGATTATGTATTTGCCACCATTCAAACGATTTCTAGGTGTTTTCATGAATTTGAAAAAGATGAATTTGATTATTTGATTATTGATGAAGCCCATCATGCGCCTAGCCCAACCTACCAAACGGTTTTAAATTATTTTGAGCCTAAATTCACCTTAGGGATGACGGCAACTCCTGAACGAAGTGACGGGTACAATGTCTTTGATCTGTTCGATAATAATGTGGCCCTGGAGGTGCGCTTACACGAAGCTTTAGAGGATGAACTAGTTATTCCCTTTCACTATTTTGGTATTACAGATATTGAAGGTATTGATTTAAGTGATGTGGATATTGACGATATTAATGAAATCACCAAACGGTTAAAGGTCAATGAACGGGTGGATTTCATAATAGAAAAAATGGACTTTTACGGTCATGATGGCGACAAAAGAAAAGGCCTTGGTTTCTGTGTGAGTATTGAGCATGCTCAATATATGGCGAGTGAGTTTAATAAACGAGGATACACAAGTGTTTGTTTATACGGTGCGGATTCTTCAGAAAAACGTGGACACTATATTAATCGATTAGAAAATGACCATGACGAGTTAGAATTTATTTTTACGGTTGATATTTTTAATGAGGGCGTTGACATTCCTTCAATCAATACCGTACTAATGTTAAGACCGACCAACTCCCCAATAGTATTTATTCAACAACTTGGCAGAGGTTTGCGAAAATATGCAAATAAGGAGTTCTTAACAGTCCTCGATTTTATTGGGAATCATAATAAGACGTTCCTGATTGCTTTAGCGTTAAATGGGAGTCGTTACTACGACAAGGAGAGTTTAAAAGTCGCAGTTGCGACAGGGTTTGCTAATATCCCTGGGTGTACTCATATTCAGATGGATAAAATCTCAGAGGAAAGAATTCTAGCTCAAATAGATAAAGAAAACTTTAATTCCATGAAGTATCTAAAGGAAGAGTACTTCGAATTTAAGAAGCTTAACCAGGGGCGGATTCCTTCCTTATTGTTAGATTATCTTAAATATGATGGTGCTCCCGATCCTGTGAAATTTATTGATAGGGAAAAAACATATTTATCCTTCATTGCCAAGGTGGAGAAGGATGATTATTTAAAAAATCTTTTACTGAACGAAAAATTCGAAGATACTTTGAAGGAATTATCCAGTAAGCTCCCACTCAAGCGGATTTACGAGTTTGTTATCATTCGATATTTATTAGAGCATGAGGAAATTAACATAGAAATTGCCAAGCAGCAAATATTAAAAATGATTAATGATGTTGATGATGATAGTGTGTTACATGCCTTTGAGTGCTTAAATCAAAATTACTATGATAGTGTCCAGATTAAGAATAAACCAAAGTTAGTTCAGTACAGTAACGGAAAGCTGATTAAAACGCCACTTTTCAAAGAGCTAGTAGAGAATGAGGAATACCGTAAGTTTATTGAGGACATTATTACCTATGGAATTTTCCGATACGAAAAGGAATTCAAAGGGGAATACTACGGTGTCCCGTATTTTAAATTATATGAGCAATACCAAATGATAGATGCAGCCTTACTGTCTAACTATAGGAAAATTCATAGTTCTTTTAGGGGTTCGGGACTTCTTACGAATGGGAATAATTATTTCTTATTTATCGATCTTCATAAGGAAGATGACATCAAGGAAAGCATCAATTATAAGGATAAATTTATCGATGAGCGTTATTTTCAATGGCAAACTCCAAATAGCACTTCCCAAAATACCGATAGAGGGCAAAACATTATTTTTAATAAACGGCGCGGAATCAACCTTCATCTATTTGTAAGGAAGTACAGAGAAATCGACGGAAAGAACGAGCCGTATATTTATATCGGAAAAGGGGATTCCGTCCAATTTGAAGGTGAGAAACCCATTACTGCAAAATTAAAATTGGAAAATGAAATTCCATCAACCTTGTTTACGGAATTCACCAAAAAAGTATAGTCTTCTCAATACGAGAAGACTATTTTTCTTGGATTAATTGTTCAACCGCTGGAATATCAGCTGGAGCCCATTTTAGCGAATCTAAATTTTCTCTTTTTAGCCAAGTTAGCTTAGAATGTTCACTTCTTGTCGGAATTCCTTCAACAACTCTGCATTTAATCGAGATCAAATTTATGATAAATGTTTCGTATTCATGGGTATTGTCATTAAATACTTCTTTAAAGGTCTCGATCTTACAGTCCAACTCTTCAGTAATTTCTCTTTCTAGCGCAGAGAAAATGTCTTCGTTGGCTTCCACTTTTCCACCTGGAAACTCCCATCTATTAGGAATGGACATTTCTGGTGATCTTAGGGCACATAAAATTTCATTTTTTTCATTTTCAATAATCGCTGCGACAACTTTTACGAGTTTTTTCATGATAGCCTCCTACAAAGGTTGATTTATTAGTGTAATGATATCATCTTTTACTAGAAAATTCTCTTTAACATAAACTATTAAAGAAGCCTGGTGATTTAAGGATTTAATATAGTTGAAAAATACTTTTGTACTATAATTCTGGAATCTCGATCATGCCTAACCGACTTTGTTGTTTTATAATGAAAAAAGAATCCCTGGCAGTATGGGGGAGATTTCCTGTTAAATTTCTCAATAAAGGAGATTGACAATGAAGCTTAGAAAAACAGAGGAAAAAGATATTGATCGTGTTATGGAAATAATTAACCAGGCACAGGAGTATTTCAAAAAAAGTAATATTGATCAGTGGCAGGATAACTATCCTTCCATTCAAACGATCAAAGATGATATTGCCAAGGGCGATAGCTATGTGCTATTGAATGATGAAACGATTGTGGCTACTGCCGTTATTTCCTTTGATGAAGAGATAACCTATAGAAAAATTTATGATGGTCAGTGGCTTAGTAATGGTGAATATGCGGTCATCCATAGACTGGCTGTCGATCATAACTACAAAGGTTTAGGGATATCCTCAGAAATCATCAGAAACGTAGAAAGAATGTGTGTAGAAAAAGGGGTTCATAGTATTAAAGTCGATACACATGAACAGAACTTATCCATGCAGCGACTTCTTCAGAAAAATGATTTCACCCTTTGTGGCGTCATTTATTTAAAGGATAGGAGTAAACGAGTCGCTTTTGAAAAGTTACTATAAATACGGCGGTCCGCAGGGGGGTTCTATGTTAAACGAAGAAAAGATCATTTCACTAATTAGAGAAGATCAATGGATGATGGACATTTTAAAAACCGCAAAATCACTGGATTTACCAGATTGGTGGGTTTGTGCTGGATTTGTTCGCTCAAAAATTTGGGATACCATTCATGAGTTTTCAAAAAGAACACCCATTCAGGATATTGATGTGATTTATTTTGATCCGACAAACATGAATGAATCCGAGGAAAAGAGACTTGAAGAAAGATTGTTCTCCCTTATGCCAACGATTCCTTGGTCCGTAAAGAATGAGGCGCGAATGCACATTCGGAACAATCTGCCTCCCTATACGTCTGCAGTGGATGCGATATCAAAGTTTCCTGAAACAGCCACGGCATTAGGGGTAAAGCTAGATGAAAAAGACCAGGTCATCCTAACAGCCCCTTGTGGAATAAGTGATGTGGTTCATTTAACGGTGACACCAACAACGTATTTTTGGGAGTCACGGGAGAGAATGGAAATCTATGAAGAACGTATGGCCAAAAAGGATTGGAAATCGACATGGACTAAGGTGGAAATTTTTCATATCTAACCCCAGGTTTATGTGCTTTAAAAAAATAGACAGGAACCTGAAAAAAATACTAAAAATGGAACGAATAGAATCTATTCTAGACATCCTCCCTGTGAAATCTTTTTTCCATAGCTAAGCAATTTCATGATAATCAGAAAAATATTTGATAGGAGAGTTTTGAAAAGGATTAAGATGTGTTATAAACAAATCATATGATACAATTTATTCCCGTTTAAAAAGTTTACCAAAAATTGAAGTGGAAGTATAAAGTGAAGGAAGAATTTACATATTTATTAGATAGTGGAAAAAATACAAGGTACAATATAAAATGGGAGTGTCTTTTTTAAAGGGGGAATGTTTATGGTTACCAGACATGATGTCGCGCTAAAGGCAGGAGTTTCACCATCAACTGTATCGCGCGTCATTAATAATAGAGGGTATGTGGCATTGGAGGCAAGAAAAAGAGTAGAAGCAGCAATTGCTGAACTGAATTATATACCTAACCGCGCCGCACAAAATTTACGGGCCAAGTCCTATAAACAACTTGCTTGTATCTCACCATCGATTAGCAACTCCTTTTTTTCAGAAATGTTTATGGGGATAGAGGAAATGGCCTTAGAGAATGGGTATACTTTATCTTTATATAATATTACTAAGAAAAATCGGGATTATTTAAAGCAAGTTTTAGAAGGTCCTTATGATGGAATGATTTTGCTTGCATCTCATGAATTAATCATGATTAAGGATATTCTCGAAAATAAAAAAATGCCACTGTCTGTCTATTGGGATCGAATAAATATAAATATTCCACGTAATGCAGGGATTCCTCATGTATATGTCGATTTGAAGAAAGTAATGAAGCAATCTGTAGAATATTTGATAAAAAATGGACATACGGAAATTCTCTTTTTAGGCCATTATTATAATGAAGATAGACGAAGTAATCCTAGGTACAGGGGTTATGAAATTGCCATGAAAGAACATCACTTACCGATTAAAGATTATTATAAAATATTCATCGAAATGTATGAAGACAAATTGACCACTGGATATGAAGCTATAAAGATGTTATTGGACAAAGGACAATATTTTACTGCTGTAGCCGCTTCTAATGATTTGCTAGCAGCTGGGGCAATAAGAGCGATTATTGAAAGCGGAAAAAAGGTTCCTGAAGATATTTCCGTCATTGGTGTTGATAATATTGAATTAGCTAAAATCGTGACTCCAACGTTAACTACGATGAATATTCCAAAAAGGGAAATCGGCAGAATGCTAGTACAACAGCTGTTGGATCAAATTCACCATGAAAATAGTATGGAGAAAAGTATGGAAGCAGAAGTTACATTAAAGGAAAGAGAATCTGTAAGAAATATAAAACTTTAAAATAGCAATTGACAACGGTTACAAAATAATTTATCGTAAAAGCATAGCAGGAAGAGATATCTAGTTGAATAGATCGATAAGAGATTTGTTTAAAGGATATTTTATTAAATAATGTGGTTACGTGACCATATTATTTTTTCTGCAATGTGGTCACGTAACCACATTATTTTTTTGGGTTGGTGGTCACGTGACCACAAAATGATAAAAGGGGAGTGGAAAAATTGAAAAAGTTGTCATTGCTGTTAGCTTTGTTGCTCATAACATCTGTTTTCTTGGCAGCATGCGGAAGCGGGAAAGATGAAAAGGCTAGTTCTACGAATGGAAAAACTACGATTACTGTTGCATCTTGGAATGCTGCTGCAGATGCTTTAACTGAACAGATTGAGGGATTTAACAAAAAGTACCCGGATATAAAAGTTGAAATACTACGGACTGATACCGGATATTCAAAAATTACCCCAGCTTTGGCAGCAGGAACAGGAGCTCCGGATGTTATCCAAACTCAAGCAAGGGACTTGCCGGCATTCCTGGAAAAGTTCCCTGATCAGTTTGTTGATATTACAGACAAAACAGAAAAATATAAAGATGATTTTCTTGCATCCTCATGGAAAAGCGTCACAAAAGACAATAAAGTATATGCAATGCCATGGGATATAGGTCCAACTGCTTTATATTATAGAAAAGATTTATTTGAAAAAGCGGGCATTGATGTTGGATCTATTAAAACTTGGGATGATTATATTGAAGCTGGTAAGAAATTAAAAGAAGCGATCCCTGGCACAGTTATGACCCTATATACCGATGATTTTAATCTTTATGAAATCTTCTTAAACCAATTGGGTGGTTCTTATGTGAAAGACGGAAAAATTAATGTCATTTCACCGGAATCAGAAAAAGCACTTTTACTTCAAAAGAAAATGAAGGATGAGGGCATTGCCATTAATGTTCACGATGGCAATGGACGAATTCCAGCGTTAACGAACGATAAAGCTGCCAGTGTTATTTTACCAGTATGGTATGCGGGTACGTTAAGCCATTCTGTCGAAAAACAAGCAGGCAAATGGGGAATCGTTCCGATCCCAGCATTTGAAGAGGGTGGGAATACACAAGCCAATTTAGGCGGCTCAGTATTGGCTGTGTCAAAGCAGTCAAAAAATGCGGATGCAGCATTCAAATTTGTTGAATATGTTTTAACTACAGATGAAGGCCAAAAGATCATGTTAAAATACGGACTTTTTCCTTCCTATACTCCTTTCTATAAAAATGAAGCATTTAATACAAAAGATGAGTATTTTGGTATGGAATTATACCCATTCTTTGCGGAACAAACCACAACCATTAAAGATATGGAATATGGTCCAATTATGTTAGACGCAACGAAACCACTTAAAGATATGATTGATGGCGTATTAGCAGGAAATGATGCAGATAAAATGATGAAAACGGCTGCAGAATCTATTTCAAAATCAACCAAGCTTAAAGTAAATAATTAGAAAAAATAGGTCAGGTAGGTGTTTGTAAGTTGAACACCTACTCCTATTTATAGGAGGTGCCCAAATGCCGGAAACAGCTGTAGAAAAAAGGACAGAACCTTCTGTTGCAAGAAAGAAAAAATGGAATCGGAAAAAAATGACTCCCTATCTATTTCTATCTCCCTTTTTCATCGTGTTTGCTATTTTCATGATCTATCCCATTTTCGAGTCATTGTATTTATCCTTCACCTCTGCCCAAGGAAACCACGCGGAATGGGTTGGGTTTGAAAACTTTAAAAACATCCTGACGGACGGGCTATTTTGGAAATCGCTCTATAATGTTTTTGTCATTTTAATTGTTCAAGTGCCGGTTATGCTCATTATAGGGACATTTTTAGCGGTTCTATTAAACTCAAAATTTATTAAGGGAAAGGCAATCTTTCGATTATTTATTTTTTTGCCGGTTTTAATTGATTTAGTCACCTATTCCATTGTATTTACCCTTATTTTTAATGAGCAATATGGAATGATGAATTACGTCTTAGGACTCATACATATTGAGCCAATTCATTGGTTTAGTGACCCGTTCTGGTCAAAAGTGTTAATCATTATTGCTTTGACGTGGAGATGGACCGGTTATAATACGATTATTTTGCTAGCGGGCATTACTTCCATTGATGATTCGTTGTATGAATCTGCTGAAGTTGATGGTGCCAGTAAATTCACCCAATTCTTTAAGATTACGATTCCAATGTTAAAACCAATTCTTCTTTTTTGTGCCATTCTTTCTACGATTGGTACGATTCAATTATTTACCGAGCCTTCTTTATTAACTGCGGGAGGACCAAACAATGCAACCAATACTCCTGTGATGTATCTTTATCAATTTGGATTTCAAAGCTTCCAATTTGGTTATGCATCAGCAGCAGCGTATGTCATTACCATTATCGTTGGGATTATAAGTTTCTTTCAAATTAAAGTTTCAAAAGGAGGAGAGATTTAATGAAACGATCGTCCTTCATACCAAAATCAGCAGGATATCTATTTTTAATCATTGTCAGTATCGCCTCTGTGTATCCGTTTTATTGGATGTTTGTAGGTTCTACCCTGTCAGATGGTGACATTTTTCAAAGTCCTCCGAAGTTATTACCGAGCGGGGAATTTCTTACTAATTTAACTGGGCTGGCAGCATCTGCTCCTATTTGGAAGGCGCTGGGGAATAGTTTGCTGATCTCTATCATTTTTACGATTGCAACATTATATTTATGCGCTATTGCAGGATATGCATTCGCTAAATATGAGTTTAAAGGGAAAAATATTATGTTCCTTATCGTACTAGTAACGATGATGCTTCCACACCAAGTTACCTTAATTCCTTTGTTCAAAATGATCATCGGGTTAGGCTGGCAAGATCAGCCTCAGGCTGTTATTTTACCAGCGCTGGCCAATGCATTCGGTGTCTTTTTTATGAGGCAGAATATGATGAGTATTCCGACTGAAATGATAGAAGCAGCCAGAATTGATGGTGCAAGTGAAATGTCTATTTTCCACAGAATTATTTTGCCAACATCATTACCGCCTTTAGCAGCATTAGGAATACTGAGCTTTATCCAGCAATGGGGAAATTATTTATGGCCGCTTATCATTTTACAGGATAGAGAAAGTACGACATTACCAGTTCTGTTATCCCAATTAGTTGCTCCGGGCCAGGTCGTCTACTATGGTCAAGTATTAGCAGGAACCGTTGTCAGTATCGTACCGGTATTAATCTTATTCCTGTTTTTGCAAAAGTATTTTATCGCTGGAATATATGGCGGTTCTGTTAAAGGTTAATGTCGAGGGGAGAATGAACATGCGTTTACAAAATGATTGGGAAAACTTAGAGGTCTTACATAAGAATCGCCTTAAACCTAGGTCATACTTTTTTAGCTATAAAAGCAAAAAAGCAGCCATTACGTATGAGCGGGGAGATTCACAGGGATTCTTATTACTTAATGGTAATTGGAAATTTTATTACGCGAACTCACCAATTGAATCACCGAGTGATTTTTACAATGAGGATTACTCCACTGATCATTGGGCCAATATCAGTGTTCCATCTCATTGGCAATTAAAAGGATACGGGAAACCACATTATACAAATGTCCAGTATCCCTTTCCAGCAGAACCCCCTTATATTCCATCTGAGAATCCAACGGGTGCATACAGCAGAACATTTTATTTAACAAAGGAAGCATTAATAGGTAAGTTACATTTAATGTTTGAGGGTGTCGACAGCTCCTTCCATGTTTGGGTTAATGGATCTTTCGTCGGGTATAGTCAAGGCAGCCGGCTTCCTTCAGAGTTTGATATCACACATGCTGCAAAAGAAGGGGAAAATAGAATTTCTGTACGCGTATACCAATGGGCCGAATCCTCCTATATTGAAGATCAAGATATGTGGTGGCTAAGTGGAATATTTAGGGATGTTTATATCATTTCAAAACCAACTACCCATATCTGGGATCTGTTTTTGAATGGAATTTTAGAAAAAGACTATAAAGATGGAAGGCTAGATTTTGAGATTGCCTTATCAGGGGAGTATAAAGATCACAAAGTGGAAGTGGAAATACAAGAGAAGGGCACTGTTATTGCCTTGCATCAACAATGTTTAGAGAGCGAAATGGTGACAGGATCCATCCACTTGAACAATGTGAAGCCGTGGAATGCTGAAACACCCATCTTATATGATGTGCTGGTTACTTTAGTAAATCCGTCGGGGGAAGTGGTTGAAGTCATTCCACAAAGGTGCGGATTTAGAACGGTTGAGATTAAAGGCGGCCAGTTACTCGTGAATGGTGCAGCCATTATGTTTAAGGGTGTAAATCGACATGATGCACATCCTGATTTCGGAAGGGCTGTCCCTTTACGTTCAATGATCGAGGACCTAGTTTTAATGAAACAGCATAACATTAATGCTATCCGTACAGCGCATTATCCTAATGACCCGAGGTTTTATGATCTTTGTGATCAATTTGGTTTTTTTGTAATCGATGAAACAGATCTTGAATGTCATGGTATGACAAAGATTGGGAAGCCGCATTTGTTAAGTAATGATCCAGCGTGGAAAAATGCCTATTTAGATAGAATGGAAAGAATGGTAGAACGCGATAAGAACCATCCTTCTGTTATTATGTGGTCTTTAGGCAACGAGTCAGGATTTGGACAAAATCATATTGCCATGTATGAATGGGCAAAAACAAGGGATGCTTCAAGACTGGTCCACTACGAAGGGGAGACCAGGGAAATTCTTTTAGAGGATAACTTTGTCCCAACTAAGGATCCAATAGCTTCGGATGTTCATACTTCAATGTACACGCCCATTGAAAAATTGAAGGTAATTGGCGGATTAACGTACTTGGAAAAACCTCATATTTTATGTGAGTATGCACACGCAATGGGGAATGGCCCAGGCGGTTTCAAAGAATATTGGGAGACATTTTATGCCTATGACCGATTGCAGGGTGGTTTTGTTTGGGAATGGGTTGATCACGGTTTACGCCAATATACGCAAGAAGGTAAAGAATACTTTGCATACGGCGGTGATTTTGGCGAGACACCTCATGATGGAAACTTTGTTATCGATGGATTGGTTCGGCCAAATCGTGAGCCGTCCCCAGCATTAGCTGAATTAAAAAAAGTGATGGAACCAGTAATCACATCCAATTTTAATATGAAAGAAAAAACAGTCCTGATACAAAATCAATATGATTTTTCCGATTTATCAAGTTTACTATGCGAGTGGTTTATTGAAGCTGACGGTCAAATCCTTGAGTGTGGCATTGTTGAGGTACCGGAAATTCCTCCACACACTGCAAAGTTGGTCGATTTACCGATTCAGCTGCCAAATGTGGTACAGGAAAATACAGAATATTGGTTAAATCTCGTTTGGAAGACGAAAGAAAGGACACTATGGGCTGATGCAGGTCATACTGTTGCGTGGTCACAGTATGAGCTTCCAATCTCCCGTTTTGTTCAGATTGAACAGCCAACTTCAGGTCATTTATCGATTTTAGATCAAACTTCAAAGACAAAAATAACTGGGCTAAACTTCCAATTGGTCTTCAATAAACAAAATGGACGAATTGAAGATTTTTGTTATGATGACCAGCTAGTAATGTCCAAAGGACCAAGGTTACATTTCTGGAGAGCACCAATCGATAATGATTTATTGGGGTCGGAAGAGTTTAACGCAAGCTCCGTTACAAAACGTTGGAAGGAATTTGGTGTCCATGCGATTCAACATCGAATGATTAGAACGGATGTCACCATCGGTGAAGACAGCCAGTCCATTGTCATTGAGTGTGAAGCCAAACTGGCACCTCCTGTTCTTGCGTGGGGATTCCATGTGATCTATCTCTACACCATCTATGCAAATGGAAAAATCACAGTAGAGATCAAGGGCGTGAAATCGGGTGAGGGACCTCAGTATCTGCCGCGGATTGGTGTTGAGATGGTGGTAGAAGGTACCTGCGATTACGTGCAGTGGTATGGTTTGGGACCAAATGAAGCCTATGTTGATAGCAGGCAAGCGGCAAGGATGAGCGTTTGGTCATCAACTGTTGATGGCTTACATACGCCGTATGTGTTCCCGCAAGAAAACGGGAACCGCCATCAAACAAAATGGGCAAGTTTTACACAAGAGAGTGGAAAAGGGCTGTTCATCAATGGTTCTCCTTTTGATTTCACTGCAAGCTATTATACGGTTGAACAGTTGGAGGCAGCCAAACATACATTTGATCTATTTAAACAGCCGTATATCACATTGCATGTTGATAAACAGCAATATGGGCTGGGCTCAGCAAGCTGTGGTCAGGAAGTACAGGAACCGTATCGCTTGAAAAACGAGAATTTTGATCTTTCGTTTTCGATTGTGCCATATGATGAAAATGCCCATTCTCCTATTGCTTTAAGTAAAAAGTTTCATAGCATGATATATCAAGAGAAAAAAGAAATGCAGAAACAGTAATAGGGCTTGCGTATAGAACCTTGCACAGAAACACACAAAGGCACAACCAGCAATAAAAACGCTAGTTGTGCCTTTGTGCACGCAAAACTTCCGATTGTCCTTATCACCTAGAAATTTTAGACATGATCTATTTGTTTCTATTGCTAAGCAACGTAATTGAGTCAAATCCCTATTAATTAAGGTGCGGTAATACCTTTCATTACCTGGTCCACTAATGTGTCAATAAATGCTGAATCTACTTTTTTCTTATAGATCAGGATCCGAAAGTAAACAGGACCGTATAACATATCTGAGATTACATCAGTGTTAATGATAGCTTGGATTTCACCATCAGCAATTGCCCGCTCAAGGATTAATTTAGCATCCTCACGACGCGGTTTAAGATAATAGGAGTAAAACATTTTAGCTAGTTCTGAATCATCTCCACTTTCTGCAACAAGGGCTACCACCGTTCTGCCCAAAGATCCGTTCAGAACATCTGCAAGAGTATAAAGGTGTTGTCGAAAATTTTCACGAATCGATGTATTTTCGTGAAAATGTAAATGTGCTTCGGTCGACATAAGAAAGGCATCAAGGATAAGAAAGGATTTGTTAGCCCACCACCGGTAGATCGTAGCCTTGCCGACACCGGCATGTGCAGCAATGGCTTCCATGGTCAAAGCGGAATAGCCAGTTTCCTCTAATAAATCAATGGTTGCGGTAAGAATGGCAATTTTAGATGCCTCACTTCGCGGTCTTCCTACTGAGTGCTGTGTAGATTGTTTTTTATCTGACATTTTCATTCCTCACTTAATAAATGTTTTGATTCTAGCGACATTTACACATACCATAATTTTATTGAATTTACTTACATAAATCCCATAAAACTAACCCCTTCTTACGATCATGCAAAATTATTTTAAGCTTTTTCTACTTTCAAGATTTTTTCCTCTTTTACGACTCTTGCTAATTTCTTAGGACGCCAAATTTGTTCAAATATAAGAGCCACTAGCATGCCAACCATTACACCGTTACTAAATACATATTGTAAGACGGTTGGTAATGCAGAGAAAATAGTTGGTGGTAGGAACATGACCCCTGTTCCAAGAGAAAGTGCTGTACTTAAAATGGTCAACCGTCTTTGATCAAGAGGTTCTTTCAAGACAGAACTGATCCCTATTCCTACCATTGAAGTAAACGAGGCGAGCATTGCAGCATAAGCAACTGGGCTAGGCAGCATTGCAAGCAGTGAATACACTTTTGGGAAAAAGGAAATAACGGCTAGAACGATACTTCCGATGAAGAATGGAAGCATACGGCTTTGGCCTGTCATTCGAACAAACCCTGCAGCTACGGAAAAGGGAACCACACCAACTGTAGAAAAGACGCCTGATAACATGGTATTGATTCCGCTAATAATGCCGGAACTTTTTAAAGATCCTTGTTTTCGCTCTTCTTTTTCATGTGAATCTTCAGCTTTTTCATTAAACACTTGTTTCATAGCGGCTACACTGGCAATAATACTAGAAATCAAGACAAAGGCAACCATAATGGAAGAAACAAACATACCTGTATCAAGCGAAGGCAGTCCCCATACAAATACGTCTGGTAATGAAATAATCGAAGATGTTTCTGGCATTGGCTGCGAACCGAAAAATAGAATAAAAGCAAGAGAACCTACCACCATCCCAATAAGGACAGCATAACTTTTTAACCAGCCTTTACCCCAAACAGACAGGGCAAGTACTAAAATAAAGATCACAAATGAAAGAATGACAATGCCTGGTTGAATTTTAGTTGATGCATCTTTGACACCAATCATTCCTTTAAGAAACATCCCACTCAATTGAAAGCCAAGAATCGTTAAGTAAACACCATTTACAAGTGGTGTAAAGAACTTAAGTAATTTATTCATCCACCCTGTTAAGCCAACGACAATGAGAAAGGCCCCTGTTAAAAGCATGGCACCTTCTAATAATTGCAGGGAACCACCAGCTTTTTCTACCCCTTGTGCGACAGCCATTTGTCCCATTAACGTAAATACTCCAAGCCATATCCCAGCAGGACCATCAGGAATTGGCAAACGATGCCCTAACCATCCGGATAATAAAGACGAGACCCCCACAACTAAAAACGTCCTTTGCATTAATTCGGATATCTCTAGAGGAGACATGTGAAAGACTTGACCAACGATAATCGGAATCGTTAGCGAATTAGCAAGTAAAAATATAAACCATTGTAAGGAGCCGATACTGGTATCCAATTTTGAATTTTTCATCATCCATCCCTTTCTTTTACTAAAAAATTATGAAGTTTGTTTAAATATAAAACGATACGTTCTGTTTTGTATTATAAACACTTATTTATTTTTTGCAACCTTTTTTAATCAATTTTGGTTTGGCAAATGGATTGTCACATACTTTAGGATTCAGAAAAACTGAATTTTGAGTCGTCTTTTTCTGTTTGATCTTTAATAGGAATGTTCAAGCAAAAAAAAAGGAAAGCATTCTGTTCAACACAGAACACTTTCCTTTAGAGAAGTGGTAACTTTATTTAATTATTTGACTTCTGGTTTCTCTTTTCCCATTGAGTCAAATAATTGTGTAGATGATAAGGCATTGAATGGCATAGATACATTATGTTTAATCCCTTGGAGGTAAGACGCTTTTAAGTCTTTAAGTAGAACGGCTAAGGCAGTGTCAGCAGTCCATTCCGAAATATCGCTCCAATTTCTAACTACCCAGCTATCACCTGTACTAACTTTTAATAGGTTTAATATTTCTTCTTGAGGTAAGTTATAGTGGCTTCCTAATTTAAGTCCTTCAGCTAGAGCATTCATGTTAATACCAAGAATTAGATTATTAACTAATTTTGCAACTTGGCTGTTGCCTGGATTCTCGCCATAGTAGAATATATTGGATCCCATCGCTTCAAAGTATGGTTGGAAAGATTTCACGATTGTCTCTGAACCAGATGTCATAATCGATAATGTTCCAGCTTGAGCTCCTGAAGCACCACCACTTACCGCAGCGCTAATTAATCTCAAATCACTTTCTTCTTCGACTTTTTTGCCTAATTCATTCATAGTTTCAGGGTCAAGTGTACTCATGACGATGATGGTTTTCCCTTTAGGTTGGGCAGATAATATAGCACCTTCACCAAAAATAATGTCAACATTTTGGTCATAGTCACGAACCATTGAGATTATTGCTTCGTCAGCTTGTTCCGCCACTTCTTTTAAAGTTTCTACCATTGTAATTCCAGCGGCTTTTGCCTTCTCATAAACACCTTTATAGGCATCATAACCGATTACTTCAAAACCAGCTTTTTTTAAATTAACGGCCATCGGGAAGCCCATTGTTCCTAATCCAACAAATCCAATTTTTTTACTCATGAATAATTCCTCCTATATCATTATAATTAAATTTTTGTTCACAATTTGTTCACACTTATTATACATCTCCTGTTTGTATGAGTAAAATGAATAAAGGTAATGAAACATATGTATATATTTCATAGAACGGAGATAATATTCATGGACAACTATCACCAAAAGTTTTACTAACTTAAATATGAAAAAAAGGAATGCATAGTATGAGTTATATGTATTTTACGAATAACGAAAACTGCGTTATAGTGATTTTTGTCACATGCAAATAATGCTTTAGGAGGAAAAGAACATGGAAAAAGATCGTTACCAAAGAGGATTAGATATTATAAATGAGATTACAGTAACAGATAACAAGGAAATTGGAACACACATGGATATTGTAGCCGCATTTAAAGATATTGCACCTGATTTAGAAAGTTATATTGTTGAATTTGCCTTCGGTGATATTTATTCAAGAGAGGGCACAACTCCACAACAAAAAACGATTGCCACAATCGCTTCTCTTGTAGCTCTAGGTACTGAACCGCAATTGGAATTGCATATCAACGTAGGAGTTACAATTGGATTAACTCCACAAGAAATTGTTGGAACGATCGTGCACTTGATTCCTTATACAGGCTTCCCTAAGGTCTTGAATGCTCTTAAAATTGTTAAAAAAGTCTTTGCTCAAAGAAATGTAAAAATGAATGATAAAGAATTGCAGACACAGCAATAAAACACCTAACAAGCCTTAAACGCCACCTGCTAACGCGGGTGGATTTATTTACCTGTTATTGTGAATAATTTCACAAAGATTTTAAAAATAGCATCAGAATATAATTAAGAGAGCAGGAGGATATTAAGTAAAGAATGCAGATGAAAAACTATGGACAAAAGATTTTATTATTATGTCCATCACAAACTTCATCATTATGATTATTTTTTATTTATTAATGGTTACAATGGCTTCATACGCTGTAACAGAGTTTCATGCTTCTGTTTCACAAGCTGGTCTTGTAGCCGGAATTTATATTGTCGGAACATTAATAGGCCGGATTGTTACAGGCCGCATTATTAACAAAGTCGGCACGAAAAAAATATTAATGATTGGTTTAATTCTATTCCCTATAACCATGTCATTCTATTTTATTCAAGCGGGGATTACCGTATTGATCATTAGCCGTCTGGTAAATGGTTTTGCAGTTGGGATTGCTTCTACAGCTATAAGTACAGTCGTAGCGCAAATTTTACCAGTTTCTCGTAAAGGTGAAGGAATTGGTTACTTTAGTATGAGTTCAACACTTGGAACAGCCATCGGACCGTTCTTCGGTTTGTTTTTGAGCCAACACACTACTTATTTTGTTATTTTTATGTTGTGTATGATTTTTGCTATTTTAGCGCTAGTTATTGCCTTATTTACAAAAATATCGAAAATCCAAGCACATAGAGTTCAAGAAGCAAAAGGCTTTCATATTTCTCAATTTATTGATGGAAAAGCACTTCCTATCTCCATTTTGACGTTATTATTTGCCTTAGGCTATGCAAGCCTTATTGCTTTCCTTAACTTTTTTGCAGATGAACGTGATTTACTTGGTTCATCAAGCTTTTTCTTCTTAGCATACGCAATTGCCGTTCTTCTCACACGTCCATTTACAGGTCATCTCATGGATACAAAAGGTGCTAACTATATTGTCTATCCATGTGCCGTTTTATTTGGAGTAGGTTTACTTCTTTTAAGTATCTCGCATAGTGCCTTCCTTCTATTACTTTCAGGCGCTATCATTGGGATTGGTTTTGGTAATATTTCTTCTGCCTTTCAAGCGCTTGCGATTAAAGTAACGACGCCAGAAAAAGTGGGATTAGCTACTTCCACATACTTTATTGGTTTAGACATAGGTCTTGGCTTCGGCCCTTATTTCTTAGGATTTTTAGTACCGGTCCTTGGCTACAGCAATTTGTATGTATGGTTAGGTATTTTTATGTTTGTCCTAATTATTTTCTATCTCTTCTTACATGGTCGAAAGGACCATTTAGTAGTAAATAATAATGAAATACGTTTAAAAGAGATATCGCCTAATTAATAGAAACTGTTAATTTGGGATAATGTTTGATTAAAAATAGAATCCTTATCGCGATTTACTTTCACATTGAAAGCTCTTGTTTTGAATAGTCTTTATTCAAACGAGAGCTTTTTTTTCATATTTTTATTGAATAGTTTTTAAAAAGTTTACTGACGGATAGTCTGCACCACTGAAAATCTAGTAATACATTTATCATTTTCATGATTCAGGAGGTAATGCAGCTGAAATATACTGGATAAATTCACGAACTGGAGGTGAAGGATATTTCTTTTTCTTGGAAATAAATCCTAAATTCCAAGGAAAGCTTGGATTAACGATGGGAATCGCTTTGATTAAATCTTGATCGACTTTTTTTGCAACGGGTCTTGGAAAAATCGAAATCCCTAAGTTTTCGCCAATCATTGCACTAATAAAATCCCATTCCGAACTTTCATAAGCAATTTCCGGACGAAATCCAGCTCGCAGGCATTCTTGAATAATGAGGTCATGAATAGCAAACTCTTGCTTAAATAGAATGAAGGTTTCATTTTGTAGCTCTTTCATTTCAACATTTTCCCTTTGCGCTAATGGATGAGAATGATGGACGAAGAGCGCCAGTTCTTGATAAACAAAGGGAACAACATTAAACTCCTTTTCATCCACCGGCAGCATCACCACACCAAGATCTAATATTCCGTCTTGGACTGCCTGTTTAACCTTTCTTGAATCATCTTCAAAAAGTTTTATTTTGATATCGGGGTACAGAGTATTAAATCCTTTAATGATTTTTGGAAAAAATAAAAAGCCAATGATTGGCGGTATGCCAATTTTTATTTTTCCTTTTTTTAAGTTCATTAAATCATAAAGGTGGGTAGTTAAATCATTTAGTGATTCCATAATAATTTCCCCTTCCGCCAAAACAATCTCGCCTGCTTCCGTTAATTCAATGTTCTTTGCGGAACGGTCAATCAGTTCTAAATTTAATTCTTCTTCCAAACTTTTGACGACTTTACTTAGTGTAGATTGTGATAAATGGAGGGATTTCGAAGCTTTGGTAAAACTTTTATATTTGGCTACTTCTATAAAGTAAGTGAGGTGACGTATGTCCATGAATGTAATCTCCAATCTATGAAAAATATATATTAATTGTTTTTCTTTTATTCATTTTACTCATACTCAGTGGAGATGTATACATAATGGGAACAAAATTTACACTATAAAAGTGGCATCATGAATTAATCATTTAAAACAAAGTGTCCATAATTAAGTAAAGTCCCGCTCCATAAAAACCTCCACTCAAAATCCAATCAAATTCACTTCAATTGTAATCTATTGTTCACCTACAGTTCACAATCCAATTATAAACTAAGGATGTTTAAAAGAGATTGGAGGAATTAAGATGAGTATGGCTTGGAAAGAAATGAAGAAAAATAAAGTAAGATTTTTGATTTTAGGCTCCATTGTTTTTCTTGTTAGTTTATTAACATTTATAATATCTGGTTTGGCAAATGGATTGTCACAAGACAATGCTGCATTAATTAAAGATTTACCGAATGGACAATTTTATTTGACAAAAGATGCCGATCAAACCTATAACCTTTCTAGAATAGATAGCAGTGTACAAGATAAAATTTTAACTAAACAAACAGATGCTGTTGCATTTTCAATTCAAATGGGATTTTTGAATGATGATGATGCCAAGCAACGAAGTGTAGCATTTGTTACATCGACCGATTCCGAGTTGTTTATGCATGTTAAAAAAGGAGAAATCGTATTAGATCGGTCTATGGAAGATAAGGGAATAAAAATTGGCGATAGCTTAACTAATAATCAATACAGCGGCAAGTTTATCGTAAAAGGTTTTGTAGACCAAAAGAAATTCAACCATGCACCTGTCGCTTATATCAATCTGGCAGACTACAAGGAAATTTACCGGGTTAATGAAATGCAATTGATTTTCGTACCGGGAGAAAATCCACCAGAAACAGTCACAGGGTTAGGATTGTATTCTAAAAATCAGTTTCTAAATACGATATCCAGTTATAAAGCAGAGCAGACCACTCTCAATATGATTGTTTGGTTTTTAGTTGCCATTAGCGGAATGTTATTTGCGATCTTTTTCTACATGATGAACGTTCAAAAAATTGGTTTATACGGTATTTTAAAAGCAATCGGGGTAAAAACAAGTACCTTGTTTAAAATGATGTGGGCACAAATGATCGTTATTACAGTCATGACACTAGCTATATCCATTACGCTCAGTCAAGTTTTTAATAGGCTTGCACCTAATGGAGTGCCTTTTCATTTGACACTTGAAACATCAGGACAATTATCCTTAGTCTTTATATTGATTGGTTTTATTGGGGCTACGATTTCAGGTATACAGATTAAAAAAGTAGAACCACTACAAGCGATCCAACAAGGAGAGGTTTAATATGACCATATTTACAATAGATGAAGTGAGAAAAACTTTTACAAATGGCGAAGTTAAAGAGGAAATCCTAAAAGGAGTCAATCTTTCTCTTAGAGAAGGTGAGTTAACGGCATTAGTAGGTGCTTCTGGCTCTGGTAAAAGTACACTTCTAACCATTGCGGCAGGACTTCAACCCGCTTCAGATGGGCAAGTCATATTTGAAGGTAAAAATATGACGACCATGAATTCAGAACAAGTGCGTGAAATACGGGCAAGTAAATTTGGTTTTGTCTTTCAGCTCGCACATTTAGTTCCTTTTCTCACAGTAGAAGAGCAACTAATACTTATGCTGGATGTATCAGAATCTAAATTAAAGAAACATGAACAAAAAAAGGAAATTAACAAAATACTTAAATTAGTAGAAATGGATCATCGGAAATATGCCTATCCCTCCTCATTATCTGGCGGAGAAAAGCAGCGGGTTGCCATTGCTCGTGCCATTATCCATAAACCAAAGGTTCTGTTCGCGGATGAGCCAACTGCAAGTCTGGATTCAAAAAGGTCTAAAGATGTGATGATGTTAATTCGGGATTTAACTAAAACGCTAAACCTTACTACTCTTATGGTTACCCATGACGAGGAAATGCTTGCTTATGCGGATTCTATCATTAAAATGAGTGATGGGATGGTTTTGCAAAATCTAAATTAATTATTTTAAAATAAATCAAACATAAATTGTATTTTTATAGGAGAAAAAACGATGACAACTATTTTAATTGTTGATGACGACATCAATATATTAAATCTAGTCAACATTCAACTATCTAATCAAGGCTATCATGTATTACAAGCAAAAGATGGGATTGAAGCATTGGGCGTACTTAAAAAGGAAGCTTGTGATTTAGCAGTTGTGGATGTGATGATGCCATTCATGGATGGCTTTGAACTAACGAGTAAGATTCGCCAACAGTATGATATTCCAGTCCTCCTTTTAACAGCTAAAAACCAGATCGAGGATAAGGAGCAAGGTTTTCAAGCCGGAACAGATGATTATCTCGTTAAGCCCTTTGAACCAAAGGAATTACTCTTTCGTATAAAAGCATTGTTACGGCGATATGATCATCAAGTAGACGAATCCATTCTACGTATTGGCAGTACAACCATAAATAAAAAAAGCTATGAAGTTCAGATTGGGAACCGAACGTTGCTTTTACCCTTAAAGGAATTTGAACTTTTATATTATTTAGTTTCTAATCCGAAACAAGTGTTTTCAAGAGAACACCTAATTGAACAGATTTGGGGGATGGATTATGAAGGGGATGAAAGAACGGTAGATGTTCATATAAAAAGAGTAAGGGAACGTTTTTCTACATTAACGGATGATTTCCAGATAAAAACAATACGTGGGGTTGGATATCTTTTGGAGGTCCAACGTAGATGAGAACTCTTTATGTGAAATTTATTGTCATAACCATTGGTATGATGCTGATAAGCTTTATCGTTGCTTTTTTAATTTCAAATATTTATTACGATCAAAAACTAAAGCCCTTTAATGACCAAAAAAACACAAAAGTTGCTCTAGACATTGCCACATTTGCAAAAGAACATCCAACGATCAACTTACGAGATTATTTAGAGAGCATTTCTGCTGTTGGATATCAAATTTATGTAGTCGATAACCTTGGGGATGAAAATTTTTTTGGTGAGCCCTTCAGAGATAAAAGTCTTTCCGAACCAACGAAAGAGCATGTATTAAATGGTCAAATTTTTCATGGTATGCTTCACCTCCCACGGGAAACATTTGTCACAGGCTTTTTTGCCAATGAACTTAGGAACACAATTGGTGTGCCATTAAAGCACAATGGAAAAAGCTATGCTCTTTTTATTAGGCCAGATATAAAATTTCTTTTCAACGAGATGCATATTTTATTTGGCTGGATCCTAATACAGGCAATTTCTTTGACCATCGTGATGGTACTGATTTGTACAAGATATTTAATCAAACCTATTTCTACGTTAACTAAAGCAACAAACTCACTATCAACTGGAAATTATCATGTTGAACTGGATATTAAGCGTCATGATGAGTTAGGGCAGCTTTCCCATAGCTTTTTACAAATGGCAAGAAAGTTAGAACAAATGGATGAAATGAGAAAGGAATTTATCTCAAATATCTCGCATGATATTCAGTCACCTCTTTCTAATATAAATGGGTATACGAATCTATTGGATAATGATTTACTAAGCAAAGTAGAAAGAACTCAATACGTTTCAATCATTAACGGTGAAATTAGAAGGCTTTCTACATTAACCAAACAATTGTTACTTCTTGCTTCATTAGACCGAAATGAGGATGTAATGAAGAAAAGATTATTCAACGTTGGTCAGCAAATAAAAGAATTAATCCGGAATTACCAATGGGCAATTAATGAAAAAGAAATCATGCTTAGCTACTCATTGCCAGATATCGAAATAATGGGTGACCCTTCCTTGCTTGAAACTGTTTGGGATAATCTTTTATCAAATGCCATTAAATATAATAAAGCTAATGGAAGTATAGACATATCAATTGAAGAAAGAGGAAAGTCGATCTTCGTTACTTTTGCTGATACAGGAATAGGGATGAGCGATATGGAAGTGGAAAGGATATTTGACCGCTTTTATCGGGCAGATAAAGCACGGACAAGAACTGTTGAGGGAACAGGTTTGGGTCTGTCGATTGTTGCAAACATTGTCGAGCGGCATGGAGGGCATATTACTTTGAAGAGTAAAGAAAAAGCAGGGTCCACTTTTATAATAGAATTACCAGTTAACTAGAGACAAGAGATGTTGGCATGACGTTTCAGCATCTCTTGTTCTACTGCATTTTATGATCTGGTCGTATCAACTGTTTTTCCAATGCTTCTGAAGGATTTTTTTCAAAAAGCACCTGTTCAGAAGATGGTTTGAAATAGTCTCAAAAAATACTTCAATACTTCTTCTTCTGTCCAATATTTTTCTTTAATCGTCCTACCAGAGGTACAACAATGATACCTGCTATGACGACCTGCATCACGTTTCCGGGGATGGAGCCGAGTGGCTGTATCCAGTTACCATAAAGGAAGACTTCGGCAAAATAGTAACCGACGACTTTTATAATCAGTGCAACGACTACTGCCAATGAGTGGACAAATACTCTTTTGCCGGGTACCTTTTCAGAGATGAGGCCGGCTAAAAAGCCCATTGCCCCTACGATGACAAACGTAAACGGTGCCCATGCTGCCCAACCGGAGATGAGATCGAAGAAACCCATTCCGAAGGCTCCTGCTATGAATCCTGTTTTCTTGCCGTATACCAAGGCTGCTATAAAAAGCGGCACGTTCCCCAGATGGATTAAACCTCCATTACCCATTATTGGGAGCTTAAAGTTTATGAACATGGTCGCCACAAGGGTTAATGCGATGAAAAGGGCATTGATAACGATGGCCCTTGTTTTAGTAGATTCAGTCGATGCGAATGTGGAATTCATATGATAACCCCTTTCCTATTTCAAAATAATATCATACACCATATTAGCTACTTAATAAATATAAAATTCTACATATTTGGGCAGATACAGATTCTGGTAAAATAGACATATGGGAGAAGTGTTTACTAGATACATTCCATTACCCCATTACCCTAGTGTGCTAAACTATCATCAATAGATTTGATAGTTTTAAGGGAAATTAGGGAAAATTTTTCATAGGCGGTGCTTGAATCATGCAACTATATTTTTACGATGAAAAATATAAAAGTGACATCGAAGAGTATCAAATAACAGCGGAACAACTTCGCTTTACTGGATCGCCGGCAGACAGCATCAAACTTTCAAATGAAGATCCTGATCGGTATTCCATCTTGGCTATGGATCAAGTTCAACTGGTCACCTTTTTTGATCTACATAAAAACGAAGGTGCAAAACCTTTTTCAAATAATCCTCAGTCCGTTTTAGTAAGGGCCTTTTCAACAGATTATCGCTACCAAGGGAAGGGGTATGCAAAACAAGCCCTTAGGCTATTACCCTCATTTGTAAAGGAACACTTTAGTGACATGAATGAAATTGTACTGGCAGTTAACATTCAAAATAAAGCTGCGCAAGAATTATATAAAAAATGTGGATTTGTTGATGAGGGTGAACGGAGGATAGGGAAAAAAGGAGAACTAATCATTATGAGTTATCATTTGTAGATTTTTGAAAAAGGATGTCCCCAAAAAGGGTAACCTAGGACAAGGGAACTGGTAAATGTACCCCATCCTAGGGGGGAGATTAATCATAGCGTACTTGTTCTTCTCCATCAATCATTAACTCAAGTTCTGTCAAAAAGTTGAGTTCAAGCGGTGCAGGTAACCGTTCCATAATTTCTCTAATTTCGATAAGATTTTCTGCATCTTCGATCGTAGATGGCGGCTGTTCCAAATGTTGATACCAAATCTTTAATTGGTCAATAAACTCATAAAAATGCCTCTCAAACAGCTCGGCATATTCTTCGCTTTCATCCTCTGAAGCGATTTTCATCCTTTCCCAATCTTCAAGAGCGGTGTCTAATTTTTCTTTAACACGATCTATCACATCATCACTCCTTTTTGGGTATCTAATGGTGCTTCTAATAGTATATAGGAAAATGAAAGTCTAGATCATCTAACATGAAATGTACGAAACGAATGATTAAATTCTTGATAAAAGAAAGAGCATTAATTATTAAGTCTACGGCTGCCGAACCATTTTACGATTTCAGGATCAGTATGGGAAAAGAACAAGCTCTTTTTCGTATCTAACGTCGCAATTGTCTCCATATCCTCTTGGCTTAATTCAAAGTCAAAGATATGGAAGTTTTCGATGATTCTTTCTTTATGAACAGATTTTGGAATCACCACGACTCCTCTTTGGGTCAACCAACGTAAAATCACCTGAGCAACGGATTTATTATACTTTTCAGCCAGTGCTACTAAAACTTCATTCTGGAAGAGATTATTTTTTCCTTCAGCAAAAGGCGCCCAAGATTCTATCTGAATATTGTTCTCTTCCATAACTTTCGCACTTTCTATTTGCTGGCAGAAAGGATGTGTTTCAACCTGGTTTACGGCAGGAATTACTTCATTATGAATCATCAAATCTACCAGACGATCCATCTGAAAATTACTAACTCCGATCGCTTTAATCTTACCCTCGCGGTACAATTCCTCCATCGCACGCCAAGAACCATATACATCGCCAAATGGCTGATGAATTAAATACAAATCTATATAATCTAATTGCAATTTTTCCAGTGACTTTGCAAATGCTTTTTTTGTGCGTTCATAACCGGCATCCTCAAGCCAGAGCTTTGTCGTAATAAATAATTCCTCTCTTGGCACGCCACTCCTTTTGATTGCTCTGCCAACCGCTTCCTCATTTTGATAAGAGGCAGCAGTATCAATAAGACGATAGCCTGCCATAATGGCGTCATAAACACTCTGTTCACATTCATCTGCATCGTTCATTTGATAAACACCAAAGCCGAGGATGGGCATCTCAACACCATTGTTCAACATTACTTTTTGCATATAAATTCCTCCTGTTTTTTAACTAGTAAGTGTGGGTTATTTGCCCACTCTATTTGCGTATTCAGCTGGATAACGGTCTCCTGAAATCTCGATCTTCGAGAGTGTATTGTTCAAATCACTAAGTTCCTTATGAGTCAATTCAACGTCCGCTGCGCCAAGATTTTCTTCTAAGCGCTCCAATTTGCGTGTGCCAGGAATCGGAACAATCCATGGCTTCTGAGCAAGTACCCATGCGAGTGAGATTTGAGCCGGCGTTGCGTTTTTCCCTACAGCTATCTTCTTGATCAATTCGACTAAAACTTGATTTGCTTCGATATTCTCTGGTTTGAAACGAGGCACGATGCTGCGGAAGTCGGACTGAACAAATGTAGCATCCTTATTAATTTTTCCAGTAAGAAAGCCCTTGCCCAACGGACTGAACGGAACGAAGCCAATCCCAAGTTCTTCAAGCGTAGGCAGCAGTTCTTCTTCAGGACTTCTCCACATCATGGAATATTCACTTTGAATGGCTGTAAGCGGCTGAACTTTGTTTGCACGGCGAATGGTTTCCACCCCAGCTTCAGAAAGTCCCCAATGTTTAACCTTACCTTCGTGGATGAGGTCTTGTACCATTCCTGCTACTTCCTCTATTGGTACATTTGGGTCAACACGATGCTGATAGTAAAGATCAATGGTATCAACCTTTAGTCGTTTAAGCGAGCCTTCGACTGATTGCCTAATGTGCTCCGGCTTACTGTCAAGCACCTGCTTGCCATTTACCATTTTAATACCGAATTTAGTAGCGATGACCACCTCTCCCTTAAATGGAGCAAGCGCTTCGCCTACCAACTCCTCATTTACATATGGACCATACACTTCGGCGGTGTCGAAAAAAGTCACACCATGGTCAATCGCCTTATGGATCAGCGAAATCATTTCTTTCTTGTTTGATGCCGGACCGTACCCATGACTCATTCCCATGCATCCAAGCCCAATTGCAGAGACTTCCAGGTCACTTTTTCCTAATTTCCGCTTTTGCATCCTAAATCATCCTTTCTTTTTTATGATTTTTTACCCGCCACCGATAGAACCATACGGCATTTCGCCAAGATCGGAGGGTGGAATAACAGAAAGCTTCTGTATCTATTATGCACCAAAATAAAAAGCGACCGATATCCAATTCGTATCAAATGATTGCCTATTCCTCTCACAACGACTTTCGAGACAGGTGAATATGAATTATAATAGGACTATCCAGGACAAAGGAATAGAAGGAGGATCTTATGTCTGACCGAATCGATCAACTGCAAGATGAGCTTGCCAAACTCATAGAGTGTTATTCAGGACAAGATGGTGTGCATGCAACGGCTATTCCATCTTTATTTTTTATTCGCCGCTCCCATGTTACCGGTCCCAATCACAGTGTATACAAGCCGTCCTTATGCATTATCGTTCAAGGTGCGAAGGAAGTATCGCTGGCACAGGAGCGCTTTAGGTACAGTCCTGCCAATTACCTTGTTGCATCGGTTGGCCTGCCGGTTATCGGGCAAGTAGTGGAAGCCTCTGCCGATGTTCCATATTTGGCTCTCAATCTTGTCCTTCCACCGAGTCAAATCTTAGAGGTTTTACGTGATGCTGAAATTCGAGGTGGAAGGAAAGAGAATGCTAAGCGAGCCATGTTTGTCAGTCCGACAGAGTTGTCTATGTTGGAAGCGGTTGTCAGGTTTGCCCGTTTGCTAGACAATCCGCAGGATATTCCGGTACTTGCTCCTCTTTTTATGAAGGAAATTCTTTATCGGGTTCTGCAAGGACCTCATGGGGGGGGCGCTAGAACAAATTGCAATAGAAGGCAGTTCTGCCTATCAAATTAGTAACGTGATCGAACATATCCTGAAGAACTTTGATAGGTCGTTTCTGATTGAAGAGCTTGCCGAAATCGCGAATATGAGTGTATCTTCGCTTCATAGGCACTTTAAAGAGGTAACCGCTATGAGTCCTATTCAGTTCCAAAAACAACTGCGACTGCAGGAAGCACGGCGTCTTTTATTATCTGAGGCAACAGATGCCACTGATGTCGCATTCCGAGTAGGGTATGAAAGTGCATCACAATTTAGCCGTGAATATGCTCGTATGTTTGGTCTTCCACCTATAGAAGATGCTAAGCGCCTGAGGGAGAAATATGAGCAAACGATTAAGTCTTGATTTCCCTGCTGAAAAGGGGCATTTTCTGTTTTAATTATAGATAGGTATTCTTTACAAAAATCTGAGGGTTGTTCCTGTATGGATTGAGAAGATTGTACCTAAAGTAACTTGGGCGATTGCTGAAAATGAGCAGTCGTTTTTTTGTGCTAATAAACAGGTAAGGTCCCTACGGATGACTGGGTGGTAAAAAGCGGCTGCTCATCCGAACATTTCACAGGATGTGCAAGATGAGGGCAATGTAGGGAGGAAAAAGTCCTATACATTTAATAAGAGATGTCTTATAATTTTTTGTAAATAAAGGTAAATAAACCATTTAATGGATTTTGTGGCCATTAAGATGGTTAAGTGGGAGGAAAATAAATGGGGATAGTCTTACTTATTTTAGCAGGGGTTATCGAGGTTGGATTAGCGGTACATAGCATCATAACTAAATCCAATCAAAAGCGCATAAGGAATTGGGTACGCATTGGCGCTTTCATTATTTTTGTTGTATTTGTAACCATCTTCAGGTGGAGTTTAAGGTGGTGGCTATTGGCAGCTGTGCTTTTTATTTTTGGAATTATAGCAGTGATTTCCTTACTAAGAAACAAGGAAGAGAAAAGATATCGCCCTGTAGGTAACGTCTTAAAGGCAGTTGGGATGTAGGTATTGATTGCTGTTGGTTTGCTACCTGCAATCATTTTTCCACAGCATAAGGTAGTAGCCGCTACTGGTGATTATGATGTCACGACAAAATTGTATACCTTAACAGATGACAAGCGTATCGAAACTTTCACGGATTCAGGCGAGAACAGAAAGGTAAATATTGAATTTTGGTATCCACAGAAGGCAGATAGGAAATATCCACTAATCGTATTTTCTCATGGTGCGTTTGGGATTAAGGCAAGCAATACCTCTACCTTTGAAAATCTAGCAAGTAACGGGTATGTCGTTGTTTCCATTGACCATCCATATCACTCTTTGTATACGAGAGATACAGATGGCAATATGACGATGGCAGATCGTTCCTTCATGAAGGAAGTGGAAGATGCTAATAATGGTGTTTTTGATGAGGGAACTTCCTTTGAGCTCGGACAAAAATGGTTGAAAGTGAGAACAGACGACATCAATTTTGTAATCGATACCATTAAGCAACAAGCGGGTGATCAGGCTTCGGATGAAGTGTATCAACGGATCGACACAACTAAAATCGGTTTAATGGGTCATTCCTTAGGCGGTGCAGCAGCTGCAAAACTTGGCAGAGATCGTCATGACATTGCTGCTGTCGTCAACCTGGATGCAGATTTGCTTGGAGAAGAGCTTGGAGTGGAGAATGGCAAGACAGTAATTAATAAAGATATTTATCCGGTGCCTTTACTTAGTATCTATTCTGATACGATGAAGAACTTAATGGATAGCGTTACGGATCCAAATATCGTCCTTCCGCAAAAATATATCTCGGATACTGCTCCTGATGCATATGAAGTGTATATAAAAGGAACAAATCACATGAGTCTTACCGATTTACCGCTCGTATCACCGTTTCTAGTCAATATGATTAATGGTTCAACAGATAAAGGCACTACCGCGCATGAAGCTGATAAATACAATGTGCTAGAAACGATGAATGACCTTGTACTGAAATTTTTTAATAGTTACGTGAAGGGTGAAGGTAGTTTTAAAGCAGCAGGAACGTACTAGAAACAATCATTTTAGGTTATATCTAGAGCAGCCTATTGTCGGATAGGAGGCGCAAATTGTCGGAAAGGGGCTTCGTATTGTCGGATAAGAGGAGTCAATTGTCGGGAAGGAGCTGCTTATTGTCGGGAAGGAGCTGCTTATTGTCGGGAAGGAGCTGCTTATTGTCGGATAAGAGGCGCCAACTGTCGGATAGGAGCTGCTTACTTGCTGATAAGAGACGCCAACTGTCGGATAGAAGCTAATTACTTGCGGATAATCATTCACAAACTCTTGATGTAGACCCCAAAGTTGAATCTTCAGGTCCAACTCTAGGGGTTCACATCACAATATGGTTTTTTAATCGTGCATTGCTCCTGCCTCTCGGGAAGTCATTGCACCTTGTCCTTCGCTTACATCCTTTTGAATTTCTTGTTTTACTTTTTGGGCATCAGTTCCGGCAAATTCTGGTTTCATAATGGAGCCCAAATTCTCTGTCGCTTGCTGATCTTTTTGCATAAAAGCCCTCCTCAATTTTTTGTTTAACCATCTTAGTATTTACAAAAAACCACTCGCTATGTTCCGTGGATTTGAGAGGATTCACAAAGAGTAAGGGGGCTTTCATTAGACAATTCTGTTGCTGCGGCAGCCCCTTTATCATGACTGGCTAATAGGCAGTTGGTTGACTAAAGGTACTTAAAAACAAATAAGAGAACCAAGAGTGTAAACCAACACTATCTCGGTTCTCTTATATTTGGTAATCCCTTATTGATTGCCGAAATTTCCAGCAAATCGCTTCACAACTTCTTGTATTTCCGCCATTTTTTCAGGCTTAATTAAGGTAATCATCTTAGGGATAAACTGTTGAATATCATCTTGTGTGAAAGTACCCTCTGATTGCTTCTTAAAGTTTTCTGTAAGGATTTCTTTTGCCTCATCAACCTTATCTTCTTTTACTTTATCTAAAATAAAATTTAAAAACATTTCTTGTGCTTGTTTGTCCATTACATTTGCCTCCTAAAAAAATTATTATGAAACCTTTTGGTGTCGTTAATATTGTAACACCAAAAGGTTTTATGTCAAAATAGTTTAATTTAGTTATTCCGAAAAGGAGTTCGAATGAACGCAAAGTGAGGAAATATTTTAATGTTTGATTTTCATCGAATATTCTTGTGTGAGCCGTCACAGCTGGGCTGCTTTTGAGATAGTCCACAAGTGCAATCATTTAATCCCTTGCCATCGAGAATTTGCTGCCTATATTTTTCAACCCTTGACTCGCGAGTTTTGGATTGTTTCGGTTGAGAAAAATAAAGAATGTATGCTCTTTGCCGTCCTGGCGTCAATGCTTCAAAAGCTGTTTGCAAGGCAGGGGTTTCATCGAATTTATTTTGAAGTTCTTCAGGAATTATGTATTCGGTATTCTTTTTAAAATTTACTTCCAAACCGGCTTTTTCAACTTCAATGGCTTCAAAAATATAGGCTTTCAAAATGGCTTCCATTTCAACTATTTCTTTAACATTGGTGAACCGAATCTGGCGCGCCGCCTGTACATTCTCTGTTTGTTGGATTAGAATCCCATGGGCATCCTGTAACAAGGCACCTTTGTGAAAGAGAAGCGCACAATATTCTTTAAATCCATGTATTAATACGATGTTTTTTTTCTCAAATGTGTAACAAGGATGCATCCACTTAAATTCTTCGGTCAGCTCACAGGCAAGAACGATATTTCTCAACTTCTCATATTCTTCCTGCCACTTTTCAGCTTTACTTATAAATTCATCAACCTTAGGATTCATTCTACTATTTGTCATCAAGAACACCTCTCTTCCATTTTTCAATCAGTTGACAGTCAAGAATGGTCATTCTCAATTTCTCCAATTCTTTCTGTCCCTTTTTGGCTTTACTTGAATATACAACAGCCTTGAATCTTTTTCCATGACCTATTTGGCAAACTTGCTTGAATCTGTTAAGAGACCAAACCTTCTCGATCGGTGTCGTGTCAAGCATACCTAGCTTGGAAAACCTGGGAGCTTATGTAGCTGATTTTCCCCATGAGTCCAAGAAAATAGGCATCCACGTCTTGATTGTCCTTACTGTAAGCTTTAAAAACTAAGCCATTCTTATTTTATAAACCATGACATCAGTGCAGACATTTTTTCATACTATATTTTGGGGGTGAAAAAATGCCAAGGGTAAATTACCGAAGTTCAGACGTTGACCTAATGGCAAGGATGATGAGAGCGGAAGCCGAAGGAGAAGGCAAACAAGGAATGTTATATGTTGGAAATGTAATTGTGAATCGTCTAAAAGCAGATTGTTTAGATTTTAAAAATTTAAGAAAAATTCCAGATGTCATTTTTCAAGTGCAAGGAGGAAATTTTTCATTTGAAGCTGTTCAAAAAGGGAATGTATTTTATCAAAGAGCGAGAACTGCAGAAAAAAGATTAGCCAAACAGAATTTGGATTATTGGAGAGAACACCCAGGAAAATATGCACTTTGGTATTTCAATCCATATGCTCCATGTCCTCCAACCTGGTACGATCAACCTCAATCTGGTCAATATAAAAATCATTGTTATTATGAACCAAAAGCCGGAACCTGTGATAATGTTTATATCGGAAGTTGAGCTTACTCTATGAGTGAGCTTTTTTATATGCTTTTCCCATTTAAGCTAAATGGCTGCATTGATTGATGAAGGAGGAACGCTTATTATATTATTCTAAAGGGCTGTAATTATTTTTGGTGCAATTGAGTATTTGATGTGAATTATGTTGTGAAATTAATTGTGGAATTCCAAGTTTTGATTTTGCTAAAAAACCGAACTCGTTTTAAAATCCACGAAGCGGTAGTTTATCAAGGCTCTAAACGCCCGAACCCCTTTCAGAATCCACGAAGCGGTAGTTTATCAAGGCTCTAAACGCCCGAACTCGTTATAGAATCCAAGAACCGGTCGCTTATCAAGGCTCTAAACGCCCGAACCCTTTATAGAATCAAAGAAGCGGTAGTTTATCAAAGCTCTAAACGCCCGAACCCTTTATAGAATCCAAGAAGCGGTCGCTTAACAAGGCTCTAAACGCCCGAACTCAAATCAACGAAACGGTCGCTTTCAATCCAATTTTCAGCTTACCCGGGAACTCACCAGCAACCCCTGTGCTGCTACATACACTCCGGACATGTTGAGACGGTGGTTTGGCTGACAAATGTAAAGATTTGTTATAGGATATTAGAGATGGGTTTGATTGGCTTAAATATTGAGGGGGAACCTCCAAATAGTGGGAAGTGATTGATGATGAATTTACAAATGGTAATGCAGGAGCTTGAAGCTCTCGGCAAGGAACGAACCAAGAAAATTTACATATCCAATGGTGCGCACGAGCCGCTTTTTGGCGTGGCTACAGGTGCTATGAAACCAATCGCCAAGAAAATAAAAATAAATCAACCTTTGGCTGAGCAGCTTTACGCCACAGGAAACTACGACGCAATGTACTTTGCAGGTATCATTGCAGACCCAAAAGCTATGACTGAGGCGGACTTTGAGCATTGGATCGATGGGGCGTATTTTTATATGCTGTCCGATTTTGTGGTTGCTGTAACTTTAGCTGAAGCAGATATAGCACAAGATGTTGCTGATAAATGGATCGCAAGCGGTGAAGAGTTGAGAATGTCAGCGGGCTGGAGTTGCTACTGCTGGCTTTTGGGTAATCGTCCGGACGGTGAATTTTCCGAAAGCAAGCTTGCCAATATGCTTGAACTGGTGGAAAAAACGATTCATGATGCTCCAGAACGAACAAAATCCGCTATGAATAATTTCATTTACACAGTGGGTATTTCATATTCACCACTCCATGAAAAAGCGGTCGAGACCGCAAAGGCAGTAGGCCCAGTAGAGGTCAAGCGGGACAACAAAAAAAGCAGTTTTCTAAACGCCTTCGAGAGTATTCAAAAGGAAGTAGATAAAGGAAGGCTTGGTTTCAAACGCAAATATGTAAGATGTTAAACAAGAAGACACCACTCAATGGAAAAGTGTGGTGTCTTCTTGTTTTTAATGAATCATCATGCTTAACGACTAGTGTAACCAGCATCAGCGTGGATAGTTGTTCCAGTGACATAAGATGATTGATCTGAAGCTAACCAAAGACTAGCTTGAGCAACTTCTTCAGCTTTTCCAAATCGATTTAAAAGGCTAAGTTGAGGAGCATATTCTGCTTCATTTAAGCCAAACTGTTCTAAAGCCCCACGTAGCATGGGAGTATCAATAGCACCTGGTGCCACTGAATTTACACGAATGTTATGGGCGCCGTTTTCAAGAGCAGCAACCTTTGTCATTCCTACTACACCATGTTTAGCTGCCACATAAGCAATGTTATTTGGTTGAGGACGGAATCCGCTTACTGATGAAATATTGATGATTGATCCGCCTTCACCTTGCTTGATCATTTGTTGTAGTTCATATTTCAAACATAGTGCAGTTCCTGTAAGATCAACAGAGATTAACTTGTTCCAGTAATCTTCATCGAATTCTGCTACTAATTTATCATCTGGAGTTAAAGCTGCATTATTAACAGCTACATCAAGACGTCCATATTTTTCAACAGTTGCATTAACAAGATTTTGTACTTGTTCTGATTTAGAAATATCAACTTTTACAAAATAGGCAGTTCCTCCATTAGCTTCAATTTCAGAAACTGCTGCTTGTCCTTTTTCTTCGTTAAAGTCGGCAACTACTACTTTCGCTTTTGCTTCTGCGAAAAGTTTTGCTGTAGCAAGTCCCATCCCCATTGCTGCGCCTGTTACAATTGCTACTTTACCGTCTAATACTGGAAAGGTCATAGTGTTATTCCCCCTTAGTTTTGTAATCCTCTTATTTTGAAAATATGCCAAAATAAATGGAATATATCTCAATACTGAGATATTTTTGAAACAAATCAAGTATAATTTATTAATGAAAAGGCTTCAATATGCAATAATATAGGAAGTGTATGAAAACGAACATTTGGGTCGATTTTGTACGTTAAAAATGTAAGAAGGAGTTTTCATATGCCTATTCTACATCCTGATAAACGTGTAAGGAGAACAAAAGAAAACTTTAAAGCAGCCTTACTATCGTTGATGGAAGAAAAAAGCTTTCATAACATCACAATTACAGAAATCGTACATGCTGCAGATTACAATCGAGGAACCTTCTATGCCCACTATGAAAAAAAGGAAGATTTGTTGGATGAGATCATTGAAGAGATGTTTGAAAAAATGACCGAGGCTTATCGGAAACCGTATCTTGGTTTAAAAGTTGTAAACTTCAATGAAATACGGTCTGATTCAATTGTCTTATTTGATCATTTCTTAGAAAACAAAAGATTTTATAAGCTTATGTTGAATCCAACAACAAACAATAATTTTTATGGAAAAATGATAAAAAGATTAGATCAGTTATTCAGAGAAGAGTTTGAATTCACGTTTACTGAGATAGACCCTAATATTGATATCAACCTTTTTAGCACCTATCGGATACATGGTATTATTGGATTGATTCTAGAATGGATTGACAATGATTTTACACAATCATCCTCGTATATGGGAGATCAACTCATCCATATATTGAGATTTTATACACCGGAAATCTATATCAAAAAGCAAAAAGATTAAGGGCGAGCAACTTTAATACTAATATGTATATATCTTATTAACCAAACGAGCGCAATTTAAGAATAAGAAATGCGCTTTTTCTTTATGTTAAGGGCCATATTGTTGAACAATACAATTTAAGAAAATTGGTAAGGGTGGCATCAGCTTACTGTATGGTAAGGTCATCCTATTTAAAAAAAATAGAACTCTTCCTAATTTAATTATAGCATTTAAAAAATGGTTAATATAGACTGTTTATTCTCATTTACTACTGCTAAAATCAATAGAACATTAATGGTTGGGGGAGATGTGGAATGAGTTCTTTGGTTCTCGGTTTTCAGGAAGTGGAAAAAACGCAGCTTTTGCTCGTTGGCGGAAAAGGGTTAAATTTAGGGGAATTATCAAAAATTCAAGGAATACAAGTACCAGAAGGATTTTGTGTTACAACAGTGGGATATCAAAAAGCCATCGAACAAAACGAAACGTATCATGCTTTGTTGGATCAACTAACAAGGCTAAAAGTAGAAGAGCGAGATCAAATTGGTGAAATCAGCAGGAAGATTCGACAAATCCTTATGGAAGTAGAAATTCCTTCCGATGTTGTGAAAGCCGTTACTCACTATCTCTCCCAGTTTGGCGAGGAACATGCTTATGCAGTGCGTTCTAGTGCGACTGCTGAAGATTTACCACATGCCTCTTTTGCTGGTCAACAAGACACCTATTTAAATATCATCGGCAAAGAAGCTATTTTACAGCATATCAGCAAATGTTGGGCTTCCCTTTTTACGGATCGCGCGGTAATCTACCGTATACAAAATGGATTTGATCACAGTCAAGTGTATTTATCCGTTATCGTTCAAAGAATGGTTTTCCCACAGGCTTCAGGGATTTTATTTACCGCTGATCCGATTACTTCTAACCGAAAGCTGCTATCAATCGATGCCAGTTTTGGGCTTGGAGAAGCATTGGTCTCTGGTTTGGTATCTGCCGATTGTTATAAAGTACAGGAAGATAAAATCGTCGATATGAGGGTAGCAACCAAAAAATTGGCTATCTATGGACGAAAAGAAGGCGGAACAGAGACACAGCAGATCAATCCTGTTCAGCAAAAGACTCAAACACTTACAGAACAACAAATTTTACAATTAGCACGCATCGGAAGACAGATTGAAGCTCATTTTGGCTGCCCACAAGACATCGAATGGTGTTTGGCAGATGATACATTTTATATGGTCCAGAGTCGACCGATCACTACTCTTTTCCCCATCCCCGAAGCGGATGATGAAGAAAATCATGTTTACGTATCTGTCGGTCATCAACAAATGATGACCGACCCTATAAAACCATTGGGATTGTCTTTTCACCTGTTAATAACTCCTGCACCTATGCGTAAAGCTGGTGGAAGGTTGTTTGTGGATGTCACACCAATGCTGGCTTCACCTGACAGCAGAAACATGTTATTAAATACCATGGGACAACACGATCCGCTCATGAAAGATGCACTTACGACTGTTGTAGAGCGAGGAGATTTTATAAAATCGTTACCAAATGATCAAAAAGCACCGCGTCCCAACAGAAACAATACAGATATGCCGGAAGAAATCGAAAACAATCCTACCATTGTTCATGAGTTGATTAAGCGCAGTCAAACGTCGGTAGAAGAGTTAAAACAAAACATTAAAACGAAATCAGGATCGCATCTTTTGGATTTTATTTTGGAAGATATCAAAGAGTTAAAGAAGATTTTATTTGACCCACAAAGTACAGCTGTTTTTATGACTGCTATAAATGCTTCACATTGGATCAATGACAAAATGATGGAGTGGTTAGGTGAAAAAAACGCAGCAGACATACTTTCTCAATCTGTACCAAACAATATTACTTCGGAAATGGGTCTAGCATTATTGGATGTCGCAGATGTGATTCGTCCATATCCAGAAGTAATTGATTATTTACAACATGTAAAAGATGATAACTTTTTGGAAGAACTGGATAAGTTTGAAGGAGGAAGGGAAACCCGAGACGCTTTCAATGCTTTTCTCAACAAATATGGAATGAGATGTGCCGGTGAAATTGATATTACGAGAACACGTTGGAGCGAAAAACCAATTATACTTGTCCCTATGATCATTGGTAACATCAAAAACTTTGAGCCAAATGCCGGCAAGTGGAAATTCGAGCAAGGGCTGCGTGTTGCTTTGGATAAGGAAAAAGAGTTATTAGACCGATTGAAACAATTACCGGATGGTGAACAAAAGGCCAAAGAAACAAAACGAATGATCGATCGTATTCGGAATTTCATCGGTTATCGTGAATATCCAAAATACGGCATGATTAATCGCTACTTCGTTTATAAGCAGGCTTTACTGAAAGAAGCCGAACAACTCGTGAAAGCGGACGTTATTCATGAAAAGGAAGATATATACTATCTCACATTTGAAGAATTCCGCGAAGTCGTACACACAAATAAACTGGATTACCAGATCATCAACAAGCGAAAAGACGATTACAAATTATATGAAAAACTAACGCCTCCGCGTGTGATCACATCTGATGGTGAAACACTCTCAGGTGAGTACAAACGAGAAAATCTCCCAGTCGAAGCTCTTGTGGGGCTGCCTGTTTCTTCCGGAGTTATCGAGGGACGAGCGCGTGTCATCTTAAACATGGAAGATGCTAATCTAGAAGAGGGAGACATATTAGTCACCTCCTTTACTGACCCTAGCTGGACACCATTGTTTGTATCGATAAAAGGCCTAGTCACCGAAGTGGGTGGGCTGATGACTCATGGAGCAGTGATCGCACGTGAATATGGCTTACCCGCAGTTGTCGGGGTGGAAAATGCGACCAAACTGATAAAAGATGGGCAACGAATTCGCGTTTATGGAACAGAAGGGTACATCGAAATATTGTAATTGCTGAATACGTTCAGCTTTAATTAGTAGTATCGCGCTCCAGTGGATATTAGAGCGGTGTTTACAATTCTCTTCTAAGGATTCCACTTAACTGTGCATACTGGATATTTTGAATAAGCTTTATAAGGTGGATTGAATTATCGGGTGCAATAGTTAAACATTCAGTGCCAATTTGGTGGCTTTTTCTTATTCAGTTAACTTACAGTTTATTCCAATAATCATTTAATTTTAGGGTATAACTTTATGTTATACCCTTTTTATCAACATGCCGTGTTTTGCAATTATAATTTATTTCATCGAATGTAAGATTCATTTTTAATGACTTTTGAAATAGCATTTTGGTCCACTTCATTATAATCTTTGAAGATACTCTTCAAGAATTCACCGATACCGCCGGACTTTGCTACTTTATACTCTGTATTATAGGATAGGCCAAAACCGTAACCATACTTGTCACCGGATTTTGCCTGGTATACATAGGAAGGGGATTCATCAAAGCCAGGTACGTCCATTTTTTCTTTTGCTACGGCTTTCTGATTTGCTGGAATTGTTAGAGGAAGTTTTCCCGTTGGATTAAATATCCCACGAATTACATCAATTAAAGCTTCCGTTTTCACTCCGAACGTTCCAATGACAGCCGCTGCATTCGGTTCAATTTCTTGAATCAGCCAAGGACTACTAAAGTTGATGGCAGTAATAGTTGGTACTGATTTCTGTATTTTAATAATCCGATTTTTATTATGAATATTTGTATCCGGTCCTATGGAAATCAATGGTTGCTTCGAAAGCAGATCTTGTTTGGGTTTTATCCAAACAAGTGCATGTGTTGCTTCTTCCAAATGATCCGTCAAAGTGATGTTTGGATCATATTTCTGAATGGTTTTTTTAAATGCAATCGTATTTGCATCCTTCTCACCAGCTGGGAACGACTCGACATAAAGTTTCATATCTTTTATTTTTTTATTATTTAGGGGCAAAAGATTCTGATCATTGCGTAATAAGACGATAGACTTCCGATGGGCTAAATCTGCCTTTTCTTTTGAGGAAGAATTGTTAACCACTTCAAGTGCCTTTTTCGCATCCACATACGGGTTTTCAAATAAACCTAATTTCATCATTTCTGTGAGCAAATATGCTACGGAATGATTGATTTGCTCTTTACTTACCAAACCTTGTTCTACTGCATTTATTAATGGTTGTGGATCATTCTGTCCGGCAAAAATATTTGCTCCAGCTTCCAATGCTTTAGCAACTCTTTCTTCTTTCGGCAAATGTTTAGCACCCCATGCCATATCAATTATTGCCCCTGTATCTGAGTTGACATATCCTTTAAAACCAAGTTTTTCACGCAATAAGTCGGTTATAAAAGCTTTGTTAAAAATAAAACCGACTTCCTCAAATTGCTGGTTTTTCTTAAAGGGAGGAAGCCCTTGATCTGCACTTTTATTACTTGGATAAGCATAGTAAGGGAGTATTGAAGTTGTTCCAGCTTCAATGGCTGCTATAAACGGGGGCAGATGATACTTTTGCAAACTCCCTGCTGTTGGATAAAGATTAAAATTTCCTTCCTCAAAATGTGGATCTTTCCCCAAATATCTTGTTCCCCCGCCAGGAAAATGCTTTGTTGTCATAGAAACACTATTATTGTCAAGTTTGTCACCTTGAAAACCTTTTATTAACGTATAATTGATATCTGAAACTAGTTTAGGACTTTCTCCAAATGTTTCTAAAATTCTTGCCCACAACGGTTGTGTTGCAAGATCAGCATTGTAGCCATACATTTTACGAAGACCAGAGGATGTCCATTCTTTTCGTGCAATTTGAGCAAAGTCTCTAATCAAATCAAGGTCTCGGGTCGCAGCGAGTCCTAATGAATCTGGAAATATGGTAAATTGACCAGGACCATCTTTTGCGGGTACATAGTAATCTTTTGCTTTTTTTAAATCTGTAATATCTGCGATCATAGTGAAATGGTTTCGTGGATTTGAAATAAGAACTGCCGGTATCCCTAATCTTGTTCCTTCAGTCCTTTCTTGCAGTATATTATTTGTATTGGCAATCACATCAGCACTAGGTGACTTACGATAAACAAAATAACGTGCATGTTGATCAATTAAATTGTTCGGCTGTTCCATCTTTGACCCTTCAATTTCCTGAAATTCAGGTATTATCATAAGTCCGGCTTTTTCCTCTAGGGTCATTTTGGATATAAGGTCAGCGACTCGCTTTTCAACCGTTAACTCCCAGTTTTCATAATCATCTAGTTTTCCATTTGAATTTAAATCTTTAAATACTTTTCCATTGACAGTCAGCGTTTCTTTTACCCGTGCCAAGACCTGCAGGTTAACATTTTGGGCATCCACCGAAGGTATGATAAAAAGAAAAGATAAAACCATTGTAATTAAATAAGTAAGAGCCTTTCTTCGTTTCAAATTCATCCATTTCCCTCATTTCAATCTCTAATTGACTGATGGTTTAGTCTCCATTTTCCACTTAATATTTTCCTTTGGAGAAAAATTATCCACTCAACGCAAGGTAAAACAAAAAACTTGTGGGAAAATGAAGTCTCTCTTCTATAGATAAAGTAAATTGCTGTATTAAATAGACCTTTTATTAGAATGATTGCTTGTGAAGGAATGCACTTAAAGTAACGGGGCTTGAGTGAAAGAGCGTTTTTCGTATCCTTTAAGTAATTGATTACAAGAATTCAAAGATCAGACTGCATTATTCAGCGTTTTTTGCTAAAAGGTTTTATTTAAAACAAAAAATTCCACCCTGATTATGACTCAGGGTGGTTTTATTATGGAACCCAAGTAATTATATTATGGTCGATTGATCTTTGACTAGATAAAAGGAGGTTCTTTTTCATTCACTTGTTTAATGTTTTTTTGGGGGTAATGCCTTTTGCTTTTTGTGCAAGAGAATGTAATTTACAAGCAAAAGTAAAATCATACCTAAAAGAGTCCAGATGAATTCACTTAAATTCACAACAATCCCCCCTTGAAATTGGTTATATATTTCTATGCTATACACGACTGTTTTATGTGTGGGACATTTTTAATAAGGTTAATTAGTTTCTAAGTTCCTTATGAAATTGATTCAGAGATAGGATATGTTACTAAGTATTCAGACATGGAAGGGTCTTATTCTAGAAACTTCTCAAACACCTTTGAAAAAGGTACTAAATATTATTCAATCAAGGGTATTAGTACAGATGAAGTTATAGCAATTGAAGAATCAGATGGTTGATATTTAAAGGCTAATAGAGAAGGGAAATATGAAGTAAGAAGTGCATTTGAAGGCTGTCGGGAAGTATACAAATGTGGAGAGGAAAATTTAAGAGATAAGCACCAGAAAGTGCTTACCTAATAACCTCATCCAGAGAAATGATTTTATGATTTAACTCCTTATTCGAATCTAAAACACCTATTACAAATTGATTATCTTCTGTTATTGTCGCATATCTGAAACGTTCATCCCCATTAATAAGGAATGCTGTTTCCTGTTTTGCCTCCAACTTAGCAAAGACATCAGCTGTGTAATCGAGTGGTAGAAAATCATCTAATCCTTCTGTTGGTCTACCAACCCAGTGGAAGAGGAGATCTTTGATTGCATATTGCTCAATCATCGATAGATTTTTCTTGAATTTTAGTTTATTCACCGATACTGTGTTCACTTAATCACTCCTAAGATCGTATGTATAGTCTATACTTTAAAATACCTAACTACAACGGTATTCCTGTGACATAATATTTACATTTTGATTTCGAGCTAATGAAATTATGGGTCCAATTTGTCAATCCTTTTTTCTTATGGTGCAACGGTCGGTTAGTAAAAAAAGAAAAAGCCCCCAAGTAAATATTTACTTGGGGGGCTGTTTTTCATAGGGAAGATATGGAACTTTCTTAGGCGTATATGTAATGACATCAGAAGAAAAAATTCCAATTATTAATTTGTTATCTATCGATTTTGCAAGTATGAGTATAGGTTGATTGTAATCATTTTTAAAGATCAAATCAGGTCCATTCCAACTAACGGTGGCATCCCGCTTTGGTGGAACATATGAAACCTCTTTACTGTGTGAATTACGCTGAACAACTTTTAAACCAGCATTATCAACTGCATTAAAAAGGGTAGATGATACTTGACAAATTCCACCACCAAAGTCCTCTGAAAATTCCCCATTAACGATTACAGTTGCTTGCATATATCCTTTTCCTGCTGTTCTTTCTCCAACCACTTTATTAAAGGAAAATACCTCATCTGGAAATAGAACATAATTATTAATGGCTTTTGCAGCAAGATAAATATTATTGTTTCTTTCTTTGTTATTGGAATTGAAGAATGTTACATATTCCCCAATTTTTTCACTTCTAATATTTCCAAGTAATTCACTATCGACCCTTGGATAAATAGCTAGTAAGGGTACTTCTAAGGTAGATGAACCATTATTAAAATAATAAGAAAAAATATTTTCTGTGAAAACTTGGCGGTTTAAACGGTAACCGAGTTGTTCTGGTATAATATTCCCGTTTTTATCTATAATTGCATTTTTAGGATTTTTAGTTACCTGCTGGTCAATATCGTCCATGAATTTTTTAAACTTTTTTGTATCCAAAATGGGTAATATAGGTAAGTCCATCGAAAAGGTAGTACGGTTGGCAACGGAGATAGGATCACTGTTGTTAGTGATTACTAAACTTCCTGGCATCATCACTTGTTGAGATAAAATTATTAGTCCAAGCGTCCAACTAAAATTCATATGCTTAAAACCTCCCTAATTTAATTATGGGTTAAAACAGCCATTTCATGTAATAGCAGCTATTCATTTATTACGGTCATTTCTGGAAATAAAACCTTTACAACAATGATTGTGAAAAATTTCACTTTAAGTAACGGGTGCAAGAGAAGGAATAGTTACCTAATAGGGGCATAGACCAAGGAGGATTATTACTCTCTTTTCTTGAATCTTGATATTAAACTTTATTAGGCAGGTCTGTGGGAGATAAAACAAAAAAATGACGGAAGGGGAAGTTTATGAATTTTAAATCTCCACAAATTAATCTATATGTTGATAATTTAGAAAAATCAAAAGGGTTTTATCAAAAACTGGGCTTTACACAAACCTTTGTAGCGGAAATAGGTGGTAAGCCGTTACATTACGAACTAATATTGGATGGTTTCAAGTTAGGTATAGCCACTAAAGAATCTACAAAAGAAATTCACGGTTTAAACCCTGGGCAAAATATGGGTTGTGAAATTGTAGTATGGACAGAAGATACCGATTCTGCCATTCAGTATTTAATTGAAAATGGTGCAACTATGTTATCTAATCCTCATAATTTTTTAAATGACTTAAGGTCGGGATGGGTACAAGACCTTGATGGAAACCCAATACAAATCGTTTGTAAAAGAAAAAAATAAGTTTTCTTCAACTAATGGTGAGTGATCCAGGAACAGTTTATATTAATTATGTAAAAACACGAAAGGTTATAAAGGATAGTAAAATAATACTAAAAGTATACTTTTCACCATGGAGAATATATACAGAATAGGAACCTAGATATTTACTTTCTGGTGAAGGGGGAGAATTTCATGAGTAATTTAGTAAATGACAATCTGTATGAAACGAGAAGTAACTTAGTAAAGGAGATTACTTCATTAAGTTATACTGAATTTAATGGTAGGCTTGGTATGGATATGTGGAGTATAGCACAAGTTTGTCATCACTTAGTTTTAGTGGAACAGGTAACAATAAAGGCTATTGAATGGGGATTAATAAAGGTTGATAATACTCAAACAGAGCGTAAAAACGTTCAACTTATGTTGGATCGAACGAAAAAGTTTAAAGCTCCCGAAATCGTTGAACCTGATGTAGAACCATTTGAAGTTCAGTCAATCATTGTTTTATTAAACGACTCTAGAAAAAAATTTCTGACTTTCCTTAGTAAAATAACGGATAAATCGATATTGGCGGAAAAATCATTTAAGCATCCTGCCTTAGGTGAATTACCACTTGACCAATGGATTGAACAGATATATTTGCATGAACAAAGACACACAGAACAAATAAAAGAGATAAAATTACTTTTAGATGCGAGGCACTAAACTTATTATTATCAACAGAATCACCTGTTTGAGTAAAGGGTGCAAGAGCTTTAGAGTGGGTTCCTGCGGCAGCCTGTTTTCTATTTACGCTAACCTGGCAGGATAATTATAGTAGAAACTTGTGTATACTTATATCGTGAAATATCATACGGAGGCATGTGGATTCCTGTTTATTGGGAAATAAAGAGAGAAAAGGAGGGATGTAAATGTCCTATATCGTTGATTTTAAAAATGTGTCTACGGTTGGTTTAGAGTCTTCACCGGTAGTAGAAGCGCTTGCTGGTTTACGTGCTAATGAAGCCCGTTACTTTATGAACAAATACAAGCATGAATTTACGGTTGTACCAGCGAGCGAGTCCTGCGAGACCCTTGATTATGTGAACCGAATTTTGAAAGAAGAACGTGATATTGAGTTTGCGGCCAAACCTTTAGAAACGTCGCGTTTTCAAGTGGAAAATATCAAAATAGCCTACGTCTTTTATGAGGATGGTCTCTCGGTCAACGTCATGTATACGGTTGATGACCCTAAGCCGAAGCGGGCCGTTGGTTTTAAGCTTTCTGAGGGAATGGAGGTACCAAAGGAGTTAGAAGGGAAGTTTAAGTTTGCAAGGCAGAAGTCTAAACTAGCTGGAACAATTCGGGGCTCGTATTTTGTAATTAAAGGAGAATATTAAAGTAAGCAAAAGCGCAAAAAGAGGAATCAAGCCATTGCGGTCTGTCTCATCCACGCTGGGATCAGGCCTATATGGATGCATGGATGGAGAAACAATATTGACTAATGATTTTCTAATATCCTAAGCCCTGGAAAAAGCAGAGACTGAAATTATTCAGTCTCTGCTTTCTTATCATCTAGTTTATCATCTAAATAACTGTCTCTGTTTTTATATGGAATATCGCCAATTTTGGAGTCAATCCCTTTTCTATCTAAAAGTTCCTCGTATTGTTCCATCTTTCTGTTCGGCAGCACGTTCTTTTGCTGACCCGTAATGTCTGTGGCTGAATACGTTTCGTAATCCTCCGTATAGGATTCTTCGTTTTTTCCTTTGTTGTATAGATCATTATAGCTATTATAATCCCCAACGAGGTCGGCAGGAGTTTCCGAGGTTCCAAACCGGGCCACTTCCGCAAAACTATCTTGAGTATCGACAACACCATGTTCTGGACTATGTCTGAAGGAATTAGCTTCGGATGGCTCTAAGAGGTCTTCCTCTACTGGGCGATACTCTTCGTCTGATGTTCCTGGAGAGTGATTGACACAATATAAGGTTGAAGGAAGAGCTTCCAGCCGCTCAAAAGGAATGTCTACTCCACATACCTCGCACTTTCCATACGTACCTTTTTCCATGGCCGCCAGTGCCGTATTAATTTTTTCAAGCTCTCCCTCCTGGTGATCCTCTAAGGCCATTTCTCGTTCACGTTCGAATAATTCTGTACCTAGGTCTGCAGGATGATTGTCATAAGCTGATAATTCATCGACGGTATCCCGCAGGCTTGCATCATTATTACTGTACTTATCGTTAATATTTAGTTGGCCTTCAATGGCCTGTTTGTCCTCATCAAGCCTCTTTTTTAATGTATCAAGCTGGTTTGTAGACAGCATTATGATTCACATCCTCTTTTATAGTTGCTGCTAATCTCTTAAAATATACCCTTTTTGCATAGTATAAAAACCACTGAAAAAATTCTACCAAGCGCTTACTTTTTTGAGCATGTCCAAGTTTGATAGACTTTTTGAACTAGAACAGATATACTTTTCCGTTAGTAAGGAAAAAGGAGTGTATGTTTTTGTTTCATTTTTTATTGAGTTTAATGATAGTAATTATTATTTCTCAATTATTTGGTGCTCTAGCAAAAGTGATTGGCCAGCCTAAAGTAGTTGGGGAAATGATTGGTGGTATAGTCGTGGGCCCTTCTTTTTTGGGTATCCTGTTTCCCAGTATTCAAGAGTGGCTGTTCAATAAAGAAATAAAGGAACAATTGTACCTATTGAGTCAGCTTGGAATATCTTTATATATGTTTCTAATAGGAATTCAAGTAGGTAAAGAAAAGATGGAGGAAAAGCTGCTAAAGAATGCTGTACAACTTGCACTAGTGGGGCTCATTCCTACTTTTTTTATGACATTTGTATTAAGTTGGTATAGTTATCCTTCTTTAGAACAAAAATTTACTACTCAATTAGTCTATTCTTTGTTTATGTCAGCTAGTATCTCTGTAACCGCCTTTCCTGTACTAGTACGAATTTTAGATCAACAAAAGATGATTAAAACAAAGCTGGGGAGGTTTGTTGTTTTAGGTGCAAGTATAGATGATGTCATCGCATGGGTCATGCTTCCAATTATTCTGTCCATTGCCAGCCTAAACTTTTCAGTTAACAGTATGAGCACGATCATTTATATGATCATTTATCTTTTGGTGATGTTTTTTATAATCAAACCTATTTTAAAATATATAGTTACAGATAAGTATAAGGCGGTAAATAATGAATTTTTTGCTTTATTTCTTTTAGTTTTTTTATTTAGCAGTCTTGTATCAGAAAAGATTGGACTTCATGCTATTTTTGGAGGGTTTATAGCAGGATTAATCGTCCCTAAATTAGATAGAGTCACTAAAGAGTTAAATACTAAGATTTCAGATTTTGTTAATACACTATTGGTTCCTATTTACTTCGTAATTTCTGGTTTTAATGTTGATTTAAGCTCTTTTACAAGTAGTAATCATTTAGTCACCGTTTTCATGTTTATTGGACTGGCATTTATAAGCAAATATTTTGCATGTATGATTTATGCAAAAATAATAGGTTATAGTTGGGGAGAGTCCAGTGCTATAGGGGCTTTAATGAATGCAAGAGGATTAATGATCTTAATCTTTGCCAACATTGGTTTAAGTAGTAAGTTAATTTCTAATACTGATTATAGTATTTTGTTCCTTGTTGCGGTTGTTACCACTGCCCTTACTTCCCCATTAGTAAAAAGGTCTTTAAACCATAAAACAAAGGTTCAGGTATAAATAGTTAGTCACCATTTTAAAGGGGCTGTCCAAAAATCAGTAAAAACTGAATTTTTGCGGACAGCCTCTTTCTTTTTTATCAATTCATAAAAGTTGTCGATAAAAGAGTCTAACTTTTCACAGTATGCCTTAACACATGTCTTCATAAACGGGAGGTGAGATTTTTTGGAGAGATTCTCCTGTGCCGATAGGCTTTGGATGAAATAACAGCAAGTATGAAAAGAGCAATCAGGATATAGGCAATCCCGCCAATCAAACCTAAGGAGCGCGGTGCCAGATAATTTAGGGCGAATCCAGATAAAAACATCGATAGCCCCAATATCGTGTTTCCGAGCGTTGCTAATAGTCCAAACATCATTCCTTGATGCTCCTCAGGAATTTCCTTCATTAAAATGGTATCGAAGCAGGCATTGCCAATCCCTGACATAAAGCCCGCCCCGCAAAATAGAAGAAAGGCAAAGACCACCATATGGGTTCTACTTAAAAATAATAGACAGGCTCCCTCTAGCATTAAACAAAGTAAACCTATACCTAAAAAATGATTTCTTAGGCGATTGGCAACCAAATAGCTTAAGGTTAACCCAATCCCTAATGCCCCATAAAATAGACCCACACCGATATCGCCCAGCTGATACTCCTTCACAGCGTAAACACTAATCAGGACATTATCGATTCCGTTCATGAAAGCAATTAAGACCTCACAGATTAAAAGGATGAGAACGGGAGCAGACATCAAAATAATTTTTTTGAATACAGCGAACAGCGCAACTTTTTCATTAGGCTCATGGCCTTCCTTTACTCGTTCATTTTCGGAGAACCGAATTGTCGAGATGATCGCGGCTGCCCCTAAGAAGGAGGCGGCATTGAACCAAAACGTTACATTTGCTCCGAACATAAAGGCCACGATTCCTCCTGAAAAGGCTCCACCGATTAAAACAATCCCAATCAATACTTGTTCCAAGCTATTCACCCTTATGAGCAGATCTTTGTTCACGAGGAGAGGGATGGCAGCCTTTCTTGTTGGGCTATAGATGGCTTCTCCAGCAGCTAAAAGGAATGAACTGAGATAGACAATCCAAAGATCCTCTTGACTGTGAACAAATAAGAAGGACAAGGCAAACACAATTCGAATCAAATCGGTTGTAACTAAGATGATTTTTCTCGGAAACCGGTCTGCCAGCCATCCGCCTAATGGTCCAAAAAAGATAAAGGGAATTAACCGGATGGCCAACGTCATGCCGACGGCCAAACCTGATCCGGTTAGTTGTAAAAGCATCGCCAATACAGCAACGGAACTAAAGCGATCCCCAATTCCATTCACCACTCCGGCAAGGAATAACTTCCGATACTGTTTTTCTTCCTTTAAAGCCGAAATACCCAAAATCATCACCTACTTTAATTGTAATCTAATTTTATATATATCTAATTAGCTGATCAAAAAAATTGGACGCCGGGTGACGTCCTTTCAACTCAACCACCATAATTCTATAGGGTTTAATTCATATTGATTATTTTCTCGGTACATATACTGACACATGATGAGTTCGCGTCGTAGTGTGGCATAATCCTCATGGAACTGCTTTAAGTATTCATTGATTTCTTTTTCCGGATAGACTTTGCCAAATTCTAACCCTTTAACCATATGCGCAAGGACAACAAGCTTTTTCTTTCGTTGGGCAGGAACATTTTTCAGTTTTCCATCTTTTGTGAAGAAGTTATCGAGAATCGCAGTGCGTTCCTCCGCTGTTACGGACATTTCCGAACTCGCGTCTCCTCCGGTTCCAACCGTTAAAATGGCTTTGGCACTATTTTCTAATGTCTTGGTGTTAAGCGAAAAATAGATCGTGTTTTTATCACGTTTTTCTTTTATAAGGCCAACCTCTCTTAGTTTCGCGATATGGTGGGTAATCGTTGGCGGTTTGAGCCCGAGCTTTCCTGCAATCGCTTGGCCATGCAATGGACCCTGTTGGAGCAGACCGATAATCCGAACCCGTGTAAGATCGCCTAGTGCTTTATGGAATTCAACAATTTTATTTATTTGCATTCTGCATTCACCTGCTTTAATAATTATCTAATTAGATGATAATCGAATTACTATAATTAATCAATGGGTAAATATAGTTGAAACACGTTATTTTTCTTTTGTAAAAGAGAGTTATTTTTAAAGATACAAAAAAGAAGTAGTATGTAACTTTAAAAACGTTACATACTACTTCTTTATATACGGTAGACACCCTTTATGCAATAAGAAAAAGCCGCCAATGAAAGGCAGCTGGATCTTTAACTTTTGTAAAGGTTAGTGATATTCCGAATAAGATTCAATACTTTCTTCTTTTTGTTCAATTTCATTTATTTTTTGACGTGTATATCTATTGGAATATAACAACAATAAAAGAAATAAAACTAAACATCCGCTAATAATCAACAAGAAATATTGGAACCAAGCACCGAAATCTAAATAGTCCAATTATAATCCTCCTTTTCATATTAACTTTTCCTTACTTTAGGGCACCAATTAACTAAAATTTATATACCCAAAAACAAGTAGATGAATCATATAAATGAACAAAAAAATTTGTAACCCGACCCCCTATTCAACCTATTGCCAAATAAATAAGGCTTACTGCCGAAATAGTAAGCCTACAAACGATTGGATTATATTAAACTATGATTTGACCTTTATTCCTGCAAAAATAAATCCAGCCCCAGTAAACAGTGCCCCAAGGACCTCAATCATAGTCTGGAAATCACCCGCTACACTCGCTGTTGCAAACACGATCGTGCCAATCAGCAGCGAGTAGCCTGCATAGGCAGGAAGCACCTTTCCTCTTATGATCGAAATTCCTAACAAAATCATACCTATAACAAATAATAGAGGACCAAACGTATAGAGTGGTTCGTTAGCAGGTGTGGTGAAGACAAGGCTAGATTTTTTCATGGAAGCCTCGGCCATTTCCACATAGACAATCGCTGTGACGATGATATTGCCAATGTTCCCAAGGAGCATCGCTAAGAATCCAACTACTCCATTTTTCTCTCCTTGATATATGTACAGACAAAAAAACACAAAGATCAGCAGTAAATGAGCCAGGAAAATAAGTAGGCTTCCAGAAATGGAGCCATAATCCCCCGCGCCTAGATTTAGAGTATGGGCGACAATCAGCAGGAGCCCTGCCAGTATAGAGGTGATTTTTCCTAGACGTGCTATCGATTGATTCATATCGTTTCACTCCTTTAATTTTATATAGTTAATGGCTTGGAAAAAAGTAGAATGATAGAGCTGACATCATGTCTGACAAAGCATGAACAAAAATGAGAGGGACGAGCCAGCGCGTTTTCAAAGAGACGATTGGAATCATGACCCTGGAATAACCATGATAAAACGATAGAGTGAGTAATATATAAAAACGGAACGGGAAGAGCGATATGCTAAAGGGCCCAAAAGATTATGAAGAAAATCAACAAGATTCTTGGTTGGTTTGGCAATTTTTCAACTCCTTTCATAATCACTTTACTAACAGTTAAAATTGTTTTACTATTTAGAACATAAAATGAACTGTTAGGAATGTAAAGTAAATTTTTCCAAAAAGGAGTACGAGCTTTGCAGGGCGGAATCACTTGAGGTCTTATTGGGAAATTCATTAGCTCATTATTTGAGAGTCATCTCATTATCTAAAGAAAGTGATGGTTATATATGAGAGTCATAGGTATTGATTTATCAGGGCCAAGTAATCATAAGGATACGGTCCTTACTGTTTTTGAAAAACAGAGAAACCAATTAAAATTTGTGAAATGGATTAGTCCTATCAGTGATCAAGGGATATTAAATGAGATTTTAGAACAAAGTCAATTAGATGAAGTCGTAGTAGGCATTGATGCCCCTTTATCTTACGAAGATGGGGGAGGGGACAGGCAAGGGGACCGGGAACTTAGAAAGTTTATTGTTTCTTTAGGAATGAAGCCAGGATCTATTATGCCTCCTACACTAAATCGAATGGTGTATTTAACGCTAAGAGGAATTAAGCTTAGTAGAGAAATTGAGAATCTTAAAGCTCCCAATCCTATCTCAATCGTTGAGGTTCACCCTGGAGCTGTGATTGGGTCAAGGCTGTCAAAAGCTGATTTTGAATTTGTGCTGAACTACAAGCAAAATTTGTTATCACGAATGTTTATTTGGAATTGGCTAGGCCAGCAGAATTTAATCGAACTCCCTGTTTTAGGAGAGGAACCGAGTCATTGGATTGATGCCTGTGCGGCTGCATTAGGTGCTTGGCATTGGAAAGAGCCTCAATTAAAATCAAGCTGGATATTCCCAGCAAATCCGCCCCTCCATCCATACGACTACTGTTGTTAAGGCGGATTTTATGATATATCCGCTAATTATTAGATGATATCCGCGAATCCAGGTCACATATCCGCGAATCAAAAAAACAACAATATTATAGATAATTTAAAAAATGAAAAAGGGGCTGTCCTAAAGCCAGTGAAAACTGGACGATAGGACAGCCCTTTTGCATGCAGTATATTAGAATTTTTTCATCCAAGTCATGAAGTTTTCGATCACAGAATCTAAAAATTTTACAGTTGCTTCATCTGTTAAGTTACCTTCAGCATCGATTTTTGTATGTGCGGCACCCACATAAACTTCATTGCCGATGAGTACTGGTGAGCTAAGACCAGCAGCAAATAAAATATCACGTAAATGCAGTTGTGCTTTCACCGTACCTAAGACTCCCATAGAAGCACCCATTATAAACGATGGTTTACCGATCATGACTTTATCGACACGTGATAACCAATCAATAGCGTTTACTAAAACGCCAGGAACGGTACCGTTATATTCAGGTGTTACCCATAAAACAGCATCTGCAGCTTTTACTTTTGCCTTGAAATCAACAACCGCTTGAGGTGGTTCATTTTCGATATCTTGATTGTACATAGGGATATCATTTAATGGTAAAATTTCAAGATCAAATTTGTTCACATAGCGAGATTTAATATACTCAGCTAATTTTTTGTTTAATGAATCCTTGCGAATACTACCGACAATTGCGACTACTTTCATGTAAAAACCTCCAATAATTGAATATCAGTTGATTTAGTAGATTAGACATACTTTGATATTGATGTAGAGACTTTTTAGATGCATCTACAATAGCTGCTGACAGTTTACCCTACATCAATAGAATCCAGTTAATTTTATAGTAAAGTAATAATAATTCATAATAAAAAGCACTTTTACTTTTGTAATGAGGGGAGTTTTGATCAACTCTTATTACTCTTCATTGATGTCTTATAGTCATTTATATGCGTTTTTAGCAGTTGTTGTATTACTTACAATAATGGCATTTTGATCTTGAATTTGAATGGACTGCTTAGCTTGTGGTCGATGATGGAACAGATAGTATAGGATAACCGATAGTAAAGTAATGATCCCTGCTACAGCATACATCATGCTGTAATTAACGAAGGAAGCGATTAGTCCCATAAAATAAGAACCTAATCCATAACCCGAGTCAAAAAACAAAAAGAACGTTGCCGTTGCAATCCCTCTACGATGGATAGGGGACAGCTTCACAGCAAGAGCCTGAAAACATGGAAATAGTGCCCCATATCCAATTCCCATTATTAAGCCGGAAAACAAAACCATCATTCCGGAATGAGCTTGACTTAACATGATTAAACCGAAAGCAAACATCAAAATGGCTGGATAATACAAATAATGTTCTTTATATTTATCAAATACTTTCCCAACGATTGGCCGAAACAATACAATCATCATGGCAAACACAACAAAAAATAAACTTGCAAATTGAGTTTGATTAATTTCAGCAGTAAAAGAATCCTAGAATATTTCGAACTTTGACTAATCTAAATAAAAAAATATATGTAACTCTCTTAGCGGGGGAATGAGTTTTTTACTAGCTTTTTTTCATGAAGTTGTTCTCGTCTCTATTGCGAAAACCGGCACACCAAAAAACCGCCCTTAAGCTATGCAGGCGGTTTTTTACCAGAATCGCTAATTTCATTTTGCAGACCACTTGTGAGAGTGGTCTTTTAAAATACCTTAGTCTGGGTAAGTTGTGAGTATAAATCGAGTGCTTCTTTCACAGATAAACCTTTGTGGACAATTCCGTTAATGGCTCGGATCATCGCTTCCGGGTATTCGGACTGCCAGATATTACGGCCCATATCGACGCCGGCTGCGCCCTGATTCATCGCATTATAGGTTAGGTCAAGGGCGTCTTTAATCGTTTCCAATTTAGGACCGCCGGCAATGACAATTGGTACGGGACATGTGCTTGTTACTTTCTCGAAGTCCTCACAATAATAGGTTTTAACAATGTCTGCGCCCATTTCTGATGCAATCCGGGAAGCAAGGCTTAGGAATCTAGCATCCCGTTTTTCTAGTTCTTTGCCGACAGCGGTAATGGCCAAAACAGGAATTCCATATTCATGTGATTCCGTGACCACATTCGCTAAGTTAGTCACTGTTTGCGTCTCGTTAGCAGAACCGACGAAAATAGAAACACCGACACCAACAACATTGTGTCTAATGGCTTCTTTTACTGGGGTAACGATGTGTTCATTGGAAAGATCATTTAGGACACTAGGACCGCCGGATACACGTAACAGGATTGGCTTATTAACGTCTGCAGGTATACAAGCATCAAGTGTCCCCCGCGTGACAAATAAGGAGTCTGTGTGAGGTATTAGGTTTTTAACAGTTTCACCTGGCTTTTCCAGGCCGTGGATGGGCCCGAGAAAATAGCCGTGATCAATGGCAAGCATAACCGCTCTTCCATTTGGTAAAATTTGATTCATCCTGTTTTTAAATCCCCAATTCATCTATTCATTCACTCCTTCATGTTTGGATTTTCGACGATCACTGTATCTCTTTCGCTGATATGTGGCGATTTTATAAAGACCGCCTTAAAATCAACGGTATTTGTATTTTTTAAATAGTGTTCTTCCATTGGACTTACCTGAAGCATATCACCTGGTCTTACATGGACAGGCTTACCGTTTATATAAATATCAATTTCACCTTCAAGAATATAAAAGATTTCTTCACAGGTCGTATGATAGTGGTTATCGTGGTCATCACCTGGTTTTAAAAGGACTACTCCCAAATCAACATTGGGTCCTTTTGTTAAGTATTTTGGGCCGTGGGTATCATAACGATATTGATTATTTTCCTCGCTTGTGTGAAACATTCATTTCACCTCCTTTCAATTAGATGGTTAATCCAGGAGCAATCCACATATGGGTAGTCATGCCTAAATCCGCTAATTTAAGCTGTTCGGCGTAGACTTTACGCCAGTTTTCATAGATCGTTTTATATTTTTCGTGGTTTTCTAGATTAGGAGTGTGGATTCTTTCCCATTTCACTATGTCAGCAATAGCAGATTCTAAGCTTGGGTATAAACTGGCACCTACTCCTGCAACAATGGCAGTACCTAGTGCGGCAGCTTCCTTCTCCACGGGTACTTTAATAGGAATCCCAAGAACATCTGCTAGGGTTTGGCTCCAAAGCTTGCCTTTTGAGGCGCCGCCGGCAAAAATTGCTTCTTTAGGAAATTGCCCGGTTACTTCTTCCACAACTTTTAGATTTCCATAGGTTATGAGGGCAGCATTTTCTTGTATCGCTTTAAACATTTCTTTTTTACCAGTTTTGTTGGGATCAAGGCTGAGGTTAAGGAAGGATGGTGCGGCATGTCTCCAAGAGATATAATCCATGACATCAGAAAAGATGGGTATGATCCCATTCGAGCCGATTGGGACGTCTTTTGCCTTTTCTTCTAGGATTTCATAGGCATCCCGTCCTGTTTGCTTGGCTTCGAGCTTTTCCAATTCACAAAAGGCATCTCGAAACCATCGCATGACAAGGCCGGGGAAGAAGGCAATGGTTTCAATTTGCCACAAATCAGGAACAGCATGACAATTTACACGAATCCGATTGTGGGGATCCACGTTCGAAGTCTTAATGTTAATTTCCTGCTGCCAAAAGCTGCCGCCGCAAATAACGGTTTGGGTATCCTTAATGGCACCGACACCAATGGAAGCCAGCTGGGCATCACCACCGCCACTAAAGACAGGGGTGCCTTTTGCAAGACCAGTATAAGAAGCAATTGACTCTGGAATCGTTCCAAGTAATTCACCTGCTTCATTAACGGATGGGAAAATATTTGCTTTAAGCTCACAGGCCTCAGCAATTGCTGGAGTCCATGAACGACTTTTTATATCGAAAATTCCTGTGGTACAGCCATTAGAAGGGTCAACTTGAAGTTTGTTAGTGAGTTTATAGAGGATCCAATCGTTGATCATGGTTAAGTAGGAAATTTGTTGGTAGATTTCAGGCTGGTTGTTTTTAATCCAAAGGAGGCGGGGGAGGGCACCCAGCGCAAAGGTTTGCCCGCTAAGCTCATACAGCTTTTTTTCAAGCTCATTGTCACTGTTTTTAAGTTCCTTGGCTTCTTCCACCGCGCGGGCATCCACATTGGCGCAAGCCCAGATTTCTTTGCCATTCTGATCATAAAGGACAAATCCTTCACGCATGCTTGTTGCACTAATGGCCTTAATCGCTTGAGCGTCAACCCCCGATTGGACGAGGACCTGTGAAATACAGGTCTGAATGATTTCCCAATTCATTTTTACATCAAAATCCATTGAACCGGGATAACGGGGATCTTCAATATGTGTCCATTCAACCTGGGAAACGGCTATTTGCCTGCCGGCTGTATCAAAAAGCACGGCGCGGACACTGCCAGTCCCGGCGTCAAAGACGAGGATGTACTCCATTCAAAAAAACCTCCTTTTTAATTAGAGCGTTAGCTGTTTCTTCATCAGTAATTAGGGTATCGATATAACCTCCTTTTAAAGCACCAAATATAGCATCGACCTTCTGGGCACCACCGGCAACGCCAATGACATTATTCAGCTTTTTCAAGGTGTTGAGATGGGTGCCGATTAAGCGATGATGGTGTGGTAATTCAAGAATATGCCCATCAGCGTCGAAAAATTGCCCCAAAATATCGCCTACAGCATTTTGATTTTTAATGTAAATTAATTCATTCAGGGTCATCTTTTCTTCTTTAATAATCGTTGATTCTGATGATAGGCCGCCAATCCCTACCACAACATGGTTGGATAGGCTTGCTAAATCGAGAATATTCCTGACAGGTGGCTCAGACAGCATATTTTTCGCCATTTCTTCTGTGGATGCTAGGAAGGGTGCGGGAATGACATGAATGCCGCCTTTGAATTTATCCAAGCCGCCTTCTAAAGAGTAATCACGTTTATGGAAGTAATAATTAACTCCTCCTGTAAGAGTGACCATTGATACTTGAATAAAAGGATCGATCGTTAATGATTCAATTGTCCGGGAGACAGCTTCGCCCCAGCCGAATCCTAATAGTTCATTATTGCTAATATTATTCTCAATATATTGTGCAGCTGCTTTTGATAGGGAGCGGCTCAGTTCCTCCTTAGGTGTAGGAATAACGAAAGCACGCGGAAGGTTAAATGCATCAAGCAGCTGGTGCTCGATTTCTAAACAATTCACCCCATGACCTTTAATATGAAATTGAACAATATTTTCGGCACGTGCTCGGTCAAGTAAACGAACCACTTTATTTCTTGATAAATTGAGCCTATCTGAGATTTCGGTTTGGGTTAGATTATCCTTGTAATAATACCAGGCAACTTTGACTAGAAGATTTTCGGTAAATGCATCATTGTTTGACAAAGTCCTCAACCTTTCAACAAATAATCATTTGGTAAACAAATGTTCAACTTTAATATCGAGTATAGGGCCTGAAAAGTAAAAAGTCAATTATTTCTAAATATTTAGATTATTTGTTATTAACGTATTGACTATAGGTAAAATGTCATTTAATATTTTGGTTGTAAGCGCTTTATTGTATGGAGATGAATTTGGATTAAATTTAAACAAAAGTTAACTCTCTTAAAAAATGTTTAGGTTTAATAGATTATAAAACTAGTAAAGCGGGTGAAAAAATGCAGGACCAGCTGATTCATATTCAGCAAATCTATAAACAATTTGCCGGGAATCCCGTGTTAAAAGGAGTTGACCTCACTCTTGATAAGGGAGAAGTTTTTGCCATTGTCGGCGGAAACGGTGCTGGTAAGTCTACATTAATGAAAATCCTAACAGGGTTATATCGTCCTGATGAAGGGCAGATTGTCGTTAAAGGGGAGGCTGTTTCTTTTCATCAACCTGCAGATGCTCATAAGCAGGGGATCTATTTAGTCCCGCAGGAACCACTTATTTTCCCCAACATGACGATTCGAGAAAATGTTACGATCGGTTTTAAAGAGAAAAAGGCCGAGTGTGAAAAGAGAATTCAGCATTATCTCTCCGTTTTAGGCTGGAATTTGGATATGAACCGTAAGGGGTTCAGCTTATCCATTGCTGAACAGCAGCTTGTAGAGTTACTTAGAGGGTTAATCAGAAATGCAAAGATTCTTATCTTAGATGAACCGACCTCAACCTTAACATTTAGTGAAATCAATTCACTTTTTTCTACTATAAAAAAGCTGACGAATGATGGGCTTGGGGTCTTCTACATTACCCACCGTCTTTCTGAAATATTTGAGCTTGCTGATTCTGTGGCTGTCTTAAGGGACGGAGTGATATCTGCCAAGGGGACTGTCCGAGAATTTACCTATGAGAAATTGCTAAAAGGGTTAATGCCAGAACAAACTATTAATACCATTAGCAGGTTGGAAGATTCGAGCGAAAAAATAGTGATGAAAGAAATAAAGGGACCTAATTCCTCCTCTACCATATCAGATAATCCGGTTCTATCAGTTACGGACTTATCCGGGCATCGTTTTCACCATGTCACCTTTGATCTTTATCCTGGTGAAATCTTAGGGATTGCGGGTGTCGTCGGTGCGGGACGAACAGAGCTTGCCTCCGCCATCTTTGGTTTAGAACCGTGGGTTTCCGGTGATGTTCTCTTACTTCGTGAGAGCATTAAGCGTCTTTCAATACGAGAACGGATTAATCGGGGGCTGGTATATGTCCCTGAGGACCGACATCAACACGGTATTTTTTCCATCGCCTCCATAAAAATGAATATCACTTCAACCATCCTGCATACATTCCAACACTTATTCCTCCCATTTAAAAAAGAAAAAGAAATCTCCGTGAAAGCGATCAACAGCCTAAAGGTGGTTACAACAGGACAGAATCAATTAGTAGGCAATTTATCTGGTGGAAATCAACAGAAGATTGTTCTTTCAAAATATCTTGAAACAGGACCTAAACTCATTATTTTAGATGAACCGACACGAGGAATTGATGCCGGAGCCCGCCGGGATATTTACAAAATGATTGATGAATTAAAAGAACAGGGTTTAGCCGTGATTTTAATTTCTTCTGACACAGAAGAAATCGTTCAATTGTGTGATCGTGTCCTTGTCATGCATGAAGGAAGGATGACTTCAACCATTGCGAAAGAGAATGTTACCGTCGATTCCATCACCTCAGCAGCATTTGGGATTAAAAAGGAGTTGAAGGCTCTATGAAACTCTTATCGAAGCTCATCAAAGAAAGGGAAGTATCGATTGTTCTCCTTATCATTGTCTTTATCGGAATGGTTGGCACCATTAATAGTAAGTTTGTAACTGGGAACAGTCTAATTCTCCTGGTTAGCAGCAGTATCATTCTACTAATACTCGCTGTGGGTCAATCCTTTGTTCTGCTGACGGCAGAAATAGATGTTTCGGTAGGGTCAACAATGGGGCTATCGGCAGCGGTTTGCGGTCTGCTCTTAACGAACGGAGTTACAGGATGGGCGGCAGCCATTTTGGTCCTGATGGTTGGATTGCTGGCCGGCCTGTTTAATGGAATTGGCGTGGCTTTCTTTAAAATCCCCGCCATCATCATGACATTAGGTACATTAGGTATTTTAAGAGGTTCCATGATTATTTTAACCGGTGGAAAGTGGATTGAGGACATCCCTAACTATTTCAAAAAGCTATCAGGGACTGATTTTTTCGGTCTTCCGCTGCCAATTTGGATTGGGCTTATGATTCTGATTGCCTCGTTTCTAGTTTTGAAGCTGACGAAATTCGGCCGCTACTTTTATGCTGTTGGGGATAATGCGGATGGAGCCCGTTTGATAGGGATTCCAGTTTCAAAGATTAGAGTTCTGGCGTTTGTGCTTTCAGGATTGTCGGCATCGATAGCCGGGATGATTTTTGTGATGAATATTGGCTTCGTGCCAAATCAAACAGGCAGCGGCATGGAACTGCAGGTTATTGCAGCGGCTGTATTGGGTGGTGTGAGCTTAAATGGTGGATTAGGGACCGTACTTGGTGCAGGACTCGGTGCCATTTTTTTAACAGCTATTAATAGCTCGTTAATTTACTTAAAAATACCAGCCTACTGGAATAATGCAATATCGGGCTTTTTACTACTCCTCATTGTCATTAGTGATTCTAGATTCCAAAGCTATTTAGTGAAAAGTCAGTTTAATAAAAGCAAAAGGATGGAGATGCGGGTAAATTCCGTAAAAGGAGGGATTCAAAACGATGATCAAACAGATCAGGCCTCTCTTTAGGTGGGAAAGTGCGCTTGTTATTTTTCTCATCCTTGAACTCATTTTCTTTGGAGTGATGAATCCAGATTTTTTAAACTTTACTAATCTTATTTTTAGTATGAATGATTATGTCTATATCGGACTAGCCGCAATTCCAATGACCTATGTCATTATTACGGGTGGAATTGATGTCTCCATCGGGTCAACGATTGGATTAACTTCCATCTCGATTGGTGTTCTGTGGATGAATGGTGTAAATGTGTGGCTCGCGGTCTTGATGGCTCTCGTAATAAGTGCCTGTGCGGGTGCGGTGAATGGCGTCATTGTCGCTAATAGTAATGTTCAGCCATTGGTTGTTACATTAGGAAGTATGTTTCTTTTCTCTGGGATCGCTTTAGTAATGTCTGGTGGAAGCAAAGCGTCAGGATATGAAGGCATTAGCGGTTTCCCCGATTCGTTTGTCCAACTGGCAAATGGTGAAACATGGGGTTTGCCTAATCCCATTCTATTTTTAGTCTTTTTTATGATCCTTTTTGCCGTGATTTTAACCCTGACACGCTTTGGCAGACAGGTGTTTCTGATAGGAATAAACATAAAATCAGCCCGGTACAGCGGAATATGTACAAAGTCTATCTTAATTTGGTCGTATATTATAGCCGGTTTAGGAGGTGGTATCAGTGGCGTAATCTTAACATCCTACTTCAGTTCTGCTAGGTCAGACCTCGGTACAGAAGCAGTTTTGCCTGTTATTACCGCAGTTGTACTAGGCGGGACTAGTATTACGGGTGGAAAGGGCTCAGTTATTGGTACAGGAATTGCCAGTATTGTTATTGGAATGATGCAGTATGGTTTACAAATGATTAATATGACAAGTGAGGAAACCAGTGTAGTAATTGGATTTTTATTAATCGCAGCCGTATTACTTCGTTTAACCAATTGGAGTAATCTCCCATTATTTATTAAAAAATTTAATAAAAAGGCGGTTGTAAATGGACCGCAAAAAGGAGTGTAGATTAATGAAGAAATCTGGAATAATAAAGTTGTTCACTGTTGTATTATCAGTATTCTTGCTGCTTGCAGCTTGCAGCAGCGGCGGGGAAAAGGCGTCAAGCGGGGATAGTACAAAGAAGAAGGATGTTAAATTAGCGTTTATTCCTAAATTGACTGGGGTTGGATTTTTCACTTCAGGAGGGGAAGGCGCCAAGGAAATGGCAAAAGAACTAGGTGTCGACTTAACCTATGATGGTCCAAGTGAAGCGAACGTTGCTGGTCAGGTGAAATATATTAATAACTTTGTTAATCAAGGTTATAAAGCGCTCATGATCTCATCCACATCTGTTGACGGCCTAAACCAAGCATTGGATCGTGCCAAGAAACGCGGCGTTAAAATTTTAACTTGGGATTCAGACGTGAATCCAAAACACCGCTCTTTTTATATAAACCAAGGAACACCGGAACAATTAGGCGGTCTGCTGATAGAAATGACAGCTAAACAAATTCCAGACAAAGCTAAAGTGGCTTTCTTCTACTCCAGTCCCACAGTAACAGACCAAAACCAATGGGTGGAGGCTGCGAAAGCAAAAATTAAAGCAGAGCACCCAGGGTGGGAAATTGTGACGACTCAATTCGGTGAAAATGATGCCCAAAAGTCTCTAACGGTGGGTCAAAATATAATTAAGACTTATCCGGATATTGATGCGGTCATTTGTCCAGATGCTACTGCTTTACCAGCAATGGCACAAGCAGCTGAGAACCTTAAAGTAGCAGGTAAGATTGCGATCACAGGTTTTTCCACTCCAAATGTTATGAGAGATTTTGTTAAACGTGATACGGTTAAGCAATTTGGACTTTGGGATGTTAAAAAGCAGGGGGCACTTGCCGCTTATGTAGCCTATCTTATGACGGTTAAAGGTAAGGACCTAAAGGTTGGTGATGAGTTTGACGTACCGAATGTAGGTCACGTTAAAATCGAACCGAATACCATTCAAGGCTATGATTACACAGATGACCGCAGCGGGATTATCTTATTACCAGAGCGAGTCGTGTTTACGAAGGAGAATATTGATAACTACGATTTTTAAAATAGGGGAAGACTGCCGTAACTGGCAGTTTTTCTTATTTTGGTTAGGGCCAAACCAGATGGATGGAAAACTGAGTATGGAGTGTGAGGAAACATGAAAACTGAACATAAATGGGACAAAAAGTTGGCAAAGGAGCTTAAGAAAGGTTTAGCTGAACTGGTTTATCGATCCAATTTATTAGGCTCTGACCGTGGGGTAGCCAACTGGGGTGGTGGCAATACATCGGTAAAAACAACCATGAAAGATAAGCAAGGGCAGGAAGTAGACATCTTGTGGGTGAAAGGCAGCGGGTCTGACCTTGGTACAATAAAGGCCGATCAGTTTACAGCCCTTAATTTATCAGCTATAAAACCATTATTTAATAGAGAAGAGATGAGTGATAAAGAGATGATTGCCTTACTCTCTCAATGTATGATGGATTCCAATCACCCTCGTTCCTCGATTGAAACTCTATTGCATGCCTTTTTACCGTTTAAACATGTGGATCACACACATCCAGATGCGATTATTGCCATTTGTTGTGCAGATAATGGAAAAGAAATTGCGAAGGAAGTTTTTGGTGAGCGATTCGTTTGGGTTCCTTATGTACGCCCGGGCTTTAAACTATCAAAACTTATATTTGAAGCAGTAAATGCAAATCCAAACGCTGAGCTTGTTTTAATGGAAAAGCATGGGCTCGTCGCATGGGGTGAAACTTCTGAAGAATCTTATGATAAGACCATAAAAATCATTCAAGATGCTGAAGCTTATATTAATTTAGAGATGAAGAAAATGCCTCTATTTGGAGGAAAAAAATATGTTTCTTTACATTTAGTTGAAAGAGAAGCTGTCTTACAAAAAGGTTTACAGGCGGTTCATGAAATAATTAACAAGGAAAAGGAAATGAAATTGAATTATGACAATTCTGAAGAGGTTCTTCGTTTTGTCAACAGTCATGAAGCTCATGCCCTTTCACAAATCGGACCCGCATGTCCAGATCATTTACTCCACACCAAACGCCTGCCGCTATATATTAACTGGAATCCTCAAGGGGAAACAGGTGAGGAACTTGTCGATAAAATAAAGAAAGAATTGGGTAAATATAAAGAGGATTATCTAGCTTATTTTAATAAAAATAAGAATCCAGGCGATCGAATCAGTGAAACATTCCCACGTGTATTACTTATACCGGGAGTAGGAATGGTTAATACAGGAAAAGATGATTTTTCAGCCCGGTTAAGCGGAGAACTTTATAAACGGGCCATAGCAGTTATGGCAGCCGCCACTGCTATAGGGAATTTTGTTTCACTCAATGAAAAAGAATCCTATGATGTAGAATACTGGCCCTTGGAATTGTATAAATTGAGCCTAGATACAAAGAAATAGGAGGGAAGCAGGAACTCAATCTACATAAGGTAGAGAGGTTCCTTTCTACTCATCACATTGGCTGACATTGATTTCAAAGCTGGTTTTAAAACGGATAAAACTGATACGTAAGAACACCAACGACGATTCCTGTCAGGGCTCCAAAAAAGACTTCTGCGGGCTGATGTCCTAATAGTTCTTTTAGTTTTTCTTTGGACTCGGTTTTCTTTAGATTTGGGTTTTTTAAGGATTCGATGAGAAGGTTGAAGTCAATTAACAATTTATTTAATATTTCCGCATGATAGCCAGCGTGTCTTCGCACACCCATAGCATCATGCATAACAATCACGGAAACCACGACCGATATGGCAAAGGCATTTGACTGAATTCCTGACGTTAATCCAATGGCTGTGGTCAATGAAATAATCGTAGCTGTGTGGGAGCTGGGCATTCCCCCTGTACTAAACATCAGGTTCCATTTTAATTCACCAGTTGTTAAAAGATGTATAGGAATTTTAACAAACTGAGCAATCAACATACCTAAAAGGGCTGCTAAAAGGGGATAGGATAAAAACATGTGGTCCTCCTAATCATTTGTCTGTCCTTGAATAATGTAAAACTATATAACTTTTCTAAATATATATACTATTTACCTATTTAATGCAACCATAAACTTGTCTTCCTAGTATGAATAACAAACTATTTTTTCAAAAAATTTCAAGGGTTCGAAGATGAGTGAGGCGACAGAAGTCAAATCTAGATCATAAAAAAATGTGCAGAAGGTAAAAAAAGGCAAACAGTGACTGTCACTGTTCGCCTTTATACATAGCGATTTCGACCCGACAACATCCCAAATAGCGTAAGGACTACAGAAATGACCGTTAGCGTAATAAGTGGAATGGTCCACAAATGGGTTTTGTCATACAAAAATCCGATAAACAACGGACCCACTGCTGCTAGGATATAACCAGTGGATTGGATCATCCCAGATAGTTCTGCAGCTTGAGTGGCATTTTGTGAGCGAAGTCCAATATAACTAAGAGCAAGTGGAAAGTTTCCTCCCAAGGCTATCCCAATTAAAATAATACTTATGATTAAAACGGGATATGATGAGCCCAGCAGTAATCCTCCGTAACCAATAATGGTGAACATCCCTAACATGAACGCAATCCATATTTGAGACCGGTACCGACCTGCGATGACAGGGATGAAGAAGCTTGCGGGCAGGCCCACTAGCTGGGTAAATGAAAGCATCCAGCCGGCTGTTCCCATACTTAATCCATGACTATGTAAGATTTCAGGTAACCATGAAATCGTGACATAAAATAAAAAGGACTGAAATCCCATAAATATGGAAATTTGCCAAGCAAGAGGTGATCCCCACATATGAGAAGATTTAGAAGCAACCTTTTTTAGTACACTTTGATTCCCTTGATTGAATCTAAGCAGATAAGTCCACAACAAGATCGCGATGATAGCTGGTATGCCCCATACGATAAGGGCTCCTTGCCAGCCAAGACTTAAATCTTCTGCTAACGGAACACTAAGTCCTGATGCTAAGGAGGCAATCAATCCCATTGAGGTGGAATACACACTTGTCATGAGCCCGAATTTGTGTGGGAATTTATCCTTTACCACGGCAGGCAGCAGAACATTTCCAATCGCTATACCCATCCCAATAAAAAGAGTCCCAATAAAAAGGAAAAACGTCATAGGAATGGACCGAATTCCGATTCCGATTACGAGGGAAATCAACCCTGCTAGCAGAGTCTTCTCATTTGTTAAACGATTAGCCAGCTTTGGAACAATGGGTGACATGGCGGCAAAAACGAGTAAAGGGAAACTCATTAATAGTCCTGCACTCCAATGGGCCAGTCCAACATCATCCTGAATCATTCCTACTAATGGTCCTACGGATGTAAGGGAGGGGCGCAGATTAAATGCGACTAGAACAATTCCAGCCACTAAAAAAAATATATATGTCGATTTCGTATGAGCAGTTGACTCTTGTAACTCCACGATTAGAACTCCCTTCAGAAAAACAAACTTTCTACAGTATAACATATAGGTCAAATTGAGCGGTAAATTGAGCTAAGGTGGTAAAGGGAGGTTCATAGGGAAGGGACAAGGGACAAGAGACGCCGTGAATGAGCCGTCCTTGTCCCCGTAAGAGTTTCCAATTTTTTATTCTATAAAAACTATCAGTGTCTCTCCAGCAAATAGAGATGTCCGCTTTGCTTATTCTTTAACCCCAATCACACGAATCCTTTTATAATCAACAATCCAGCTGCCGTCCTTATATAGAACTTCCTTTAATTTGTTCTCAACATTAGTTATGATACGTTCTTTTGTTTGATCAGGGATACCCTCCAATAAGCTGCTGCCAAACATAGCAATCCAGTTTCTAATGCCTTTGTCTCCATCCAACCGGGTTGGGCGATCAAAGTGGTGAGCAAAGGTCACTCTAAATCCTGCTTGTTCCATTAATGACGAGTATTCAGCAATACTGGGAAAAAACCAAGGGAATTGTTCTTCCCTAAAAGGTAAACCTTCTGCCTCAATTTGTTTCATTATTTCTTTGTATAATACTTCAACATTTCCCTTGCCCCCAAATTCAGCAACAAATCGTCCACCCGGTTTTAAGCTTTTATAAATACCATCTAATGCTGGCACTGGTTGTTTGATCCAATGGAGTGCAGCATTAGAAAAAACCGCATCAAATTCATTTTCAAAGTCTAATGCTGTCGCATCTTGAACGATAAACGTAATAGTGGGGTATTTATTTCTTGCTAGTTCAATCATTTGATCAGATTGGTCCACCCCTATGATTTCCGCCCCAAACTGAGCTAACTGCTTTGCTAAATCTCCTGTTCCGCAGCCAACATCAAGGATTTTCTCACCCTTTTGCGGAGCTAATAATTCAATTAAGCTCTCTCCAAAATGGGATACAAATGAATGTTTAGAATCATAAAGATCGGCATTCCAAGTGTCCCTTGTTTTTTCCATCTTGCAACGCGCTCCTTTTTGTAAGAAATTTAATAATAATTAGATTATAATGGAGAAGTTAAATAATGGATATTAACAAAAAAAGAGAAAGTTAATAACCAACCGTTATTGAATTGAGGGACCAATATGGATATAAAGTGGTTAAGAACCTTTATTATTTCGGCAAAATATGAAAATTTCCGGGAAGCCTCTGAGGAACTTTTTCTAACTCAACCGGCTGTAACCAAACATATTAAACGGCTGGAAGAAAGCCTAAACATTCTCTTATTTGAACGAATCGGAAATAAAGTCGCCCTTACACCGGCAGGCCATAGGTTTTTATCCTATGCGAGGGAGTTAATGACAAATTATGAACAAGGGATGATCGACTTTGAATCGTGGAAACAAGGATATAACCGAAAGTTGGTAATAACAGCGGCTCCACAAATTGCCTCATCCTTTCTGCCCGCTTTATTAAGGCAGTTTATGGAAAAGAATCCGCATATAGAAGTGCTCATCAATGTATTAAATTCTTATGATATAGGCCATGAAATAAGTGGAGGAAGGGCGGACGTAGGTCTAACTAGAATCCTGCCTGTTCAAACCAATATAAAGATAGCGACGGTGCATGAAGAATCGGTCATCTTAGTTGGACCTAATGAACCTTGCTTAAATGAACAGACCGCTCTCGAAAAATATAGGCTTATCACACATAACCACCCAGATTATTGGGAGCAGCTTTTGCCCGATATCATGAGGCACTATCCTAGGGTGCAAACGATGAAAGTAAATCAAATAGAGGTGACAAAACGATTCATTGAGGAAGGACTTGGTGTTTCCTATTTACCTAGTACGGTAGTTAAAGAAGAAATTAGTAGGAATAAGCTGGTTGAAATTATTCCAGATAAAATCGTTACACCTACTTCTTCTACCTATCTATTAACAAAAGTAGAAACGGATGAAGTGGTTAGTTTTACTCGTTTTTTAAAAGAGGCTATTTCGAGGTTATAGTTTATAGGGTACACAATGGCTGGTGTACCTCTACAAATATATTAATCATACAAATTGTGCTGCAAAAATAGATAAAATGATTATTGGCTACCCAGCTGCCTCCATTTTATGAGATAGGGTCGTCAATAAGCGCTATTAACTACCGTGTTGCTTCATTTTAGGAGTGTAGAGTCGCCAATAAGCGCTATTAACTACCGTGTTGCTTCATTTTAGGAGTGTAGAGTCGTCAATAAGCGCTATTAACTACCGTGGTGCCTCATTTTTAGGAGATAGGGTCGTCAATAAGCGCTATTAACTACCGTAGTACCTCATTTTTAGGAGTGTCCGGTCGTCAATAACCGCTATAGACTACCGTGCAGCCCCCATTTAAAGAGTCACGGTCGTCAATAGCTTACTGTTTGCCTGTGTCAAGGTCTGCTGTTAAGGATGTCTCAGCCGGTCTCTCGCCGTTTTGTAAATCAGCGATAGTCAGGCCGAAATTCATTTCCAAATGAGGATAATCCTTGAATCCCTTCCAATCGCCTCCCCATTCAAACCCTAGCGCTTTCGCTATTTTGACAACCTCAGCCCAATCGGCTTTTGCATTTCCATTTCGATCATAGTCCCTATCCCAAACCACATCACCTGAAGGCGTCTCTAATGCAAAATCAATGGCAAGTCCAAAATTATGATAAGACTCTCCGCCCTTTGCATTGGTCACAATATTTCCCTCCGTCGTACGGCCTTGTTCATAAAGCCGATCCTGTTCTTCCGCACTACGGAAACTATCCGTAATCACGACCACTATGCCTTTATCAGCCGCCTTCTGAATCAATTGATCTGTGCGTTCCTTTACAATCGGATTCAGTTCAGTGGGGAAGGGAACTGCCTCCTTCTTTTTCACATCCGTAGAGGGGTTAGAATCCAAATAGAAGAGGATGCCGATCAAGACAAGTGCAAAAGTAAATAATACACTTCCTACCCTTTTCTTTTTTAACTTCAAAATGACAAATCCCTTCGAAAAAAATTATTTCATCATAATAGGACGAAAAAAATTATATTGTTGTTTCATATATTTATATCTATTAAACTATAACGTCAATTTCTTTATTATAGCTTAAAAACAAATCTTTGAAAAAGGTAACTGATACCTGGTGATAGGGATCGAAAACAAAGCTGTTAGTGGAACCGCTTTTCCTCCTTGGAATAAACTGACCGTGAATAATTGTGAGATAACTTAACGAATTATTTACCTTTCAAATATATTTACTTAATATTTGCCTGTTAGATTATAAGAGTAAACAAAAACAAAACAAAAATAAAAAATGTAAAACAAAAATAAAACAAAAATATAAAGTTGTATCTGGGAGGTAACATGGCTAAATTAACGATTCGAAATTTATCCAAAGAGTATAGTGGCGGTGTAAAGGCAGTCAAGGATTTTAATTTATCGATAGATGATGAAGAGTTTATTGTATTTGTCGGACCATCCGGGTGTGGGAAATCGACAACCTTGAGAATGATCGCTGGATTAGAAAGCATCAGTGCGGGGGAAATTCTCATCGATGATAAAATAGTGAATCGTCTTCATCCAAAGGACAGAGATATTGCCATGGTTTTTCAAAACTATGCCCTCTATCCCCATATGACGGTATTTGGAAATATGGCTTTTTCGTTAAAGTTAAGAAAAATACCGAAACAAGAAATTAAAGAACGAGTGCACAAGGCAGCGAAAATATTAGATATTGAATCATTATTAGATCGAAAACCGAAGGCTTTATCAGGTGGACAAAGGCAGCGTGTTGCCCTCGGAAGAGCGATTGTTCGTGATGCAAAAGTTTTTTTAATGGACGAGCCCCTTTCGAATCTTGATGCGAAACTAAGAACACAAACTCGTACGGAAATTATGAAACTACATAAAGAGTTAAAAACCACGACCATTTACGTTACCCATGACCAAACGGAAGCGATGACAATGGCCACGAGAATTGTCGTATTAAAAGACGGTGTTATTCAACAGGTGGGAACACCAAGAGAAGTCTATGCAAAACCAAAAAATATATTTGTCGGCAGTTTCATTGGTGCACCAGCGATGAATTTTATTGAAGGAAGATTAGTAGACAAGGGGCTTGAGGCAGCAGGCACCGTTATTTCGCTGCCAAGCGGACAAATGAATCTATTAAAAGCAAGAGGATATATGAATAAAGCCATCGTGATTGGGATACGGCCAGAACATATAAAAATTTCTAATGACAAAAAAGCCGACATAAACTACCATTTTCAAACCAATGTAGAATTAGCGGAGCTAACAGGATCGGAGACGATTTTACATCTGAAACTGAACAACCAGGACATTATTGCAAAAGTGGATGCGGTTGAACCATTTGTATCAGGACAATCGATTGAGATGATCTTTGATGTGGAACATATTCATTTTTTTGACAAAGAATCGACTGAGCGAATCGAATTACCTTCGATAGGAATGAACGATGATGAAGCAGTTGTCGCTATTTAAAACAACACTAGGAAATTATCAATTAATGGTAACCCCTGATTCACATCAGTCACATATTATTTTTCGGGTAGAAGTGCCTGAGTCAACGCAAGAGCTACAGATCCATTATTCATATTCCCCTAGTGAAGAAAAACTGGACGGAAATCTAGATTATTTATTTTCACGTTATCAACATGACAACAACATGGCAGCTTCTGATCGAGCTCATGTTTCAGAGGTAAGAAACCTTATTACCATTTCGGCGCGGTCTAATCAAGGGTATGAAGGAGGCTGTCATCGATTTGAACCAACCGGAACGATTATCATTAGTCAAACGGCTTCTTCTCCAGGGATGTATACGAGGAAGATTGAGCCAGGCTTTTGGGATATATCTCTAAATCTTCATTCGGTGGTCACACCGAAAACGACCATTCATTGTACGATCGAGGCTTTACATGAAGAGGACCCAATAGTGCATCAGCCCATTCAAATTGAACACCTGAAAAAAATGCCTTTAAATAGAGAGCGAATTAAAGAAGGGCTATTTCATTATCAAAAGGTAGAACTGCATTCACACACCCATCATAGTGATGCCGTCCATTCTACTATCGAGTTAATAACAGAGGCAGTGAAACAGGAAATTGATTGGCTTGCGATCACCGATCATAATACGTTAAGCGTGTTTGATGATGTTTCTAGTATCAATCACTCGATTCAAATCATAAAAGGTATGGAAATGACCACATTTTTCGGCCATTTCTTAACATTAGGCTATCAAAATCAACTACCCCTCGATTGGACTTTAATCGATCGTTTTACTATCAATGAAAAACTAAAGGAACTGAAAGCGCGAGGCTTAGTGATAGGGATTGCACATCCTTTCGACGTGGGGAGCCCCTATTGTACAGGGTGCAGGTGGCAGTATGTATTAGAAACACTGGAACATATCGACTTCATTGAAGTATGGAACTCTGAGGATCCGCATCTTTCCTTATCGAATGCCGATGCCATTGCAAAATGGACTCAGCTGTTAAATGGCGGCATTGAAATTGCAGCAACATGTGGAAGGGATTGGCATCATTCCCATACAACAAAAAAACCTGCCTCCCTTTATGTGCTAGCCGATATAAACGCAGACGAACAAGAGATCATAAACTCGGTGAAGCTTGGCAGGAGTTATATGACTTTGACAGCGAAAATCGAATGGATGATTAATGATAAATGGACTATTGGTGACAGAATGAAGATCGATGATGGAAGTGACATGATCATCCAGATAAGACTTTCCGAGGCTGACAATGTCCATGTCGTGAAAATCGAATCGAATTTGGGAGATATATATGAAACGACACAAGTTCATATCCTCTATAAGCTTAAGAGAATGAAAGATTTACTGTGGCTGAGAGTCTCAGCATTTGATGAAGATTTCAACCGAATCTTACTAACAAATCCTGTCTATTTTTCTAAAAAAGAAATGGAGACCGGAGAGGAGGATGACTAGATGGAGATCACAACAAGTAAGATGATCGAGGCATCAACAGTGGTGGAGGATAGCAGAAAGAAGAAAAAGAAACATGTTCAGCCGATGAAGGTGACTTTTGAAACTATATGGCAGCATCGAGCTCTGTATCTCATGCTCCTACCTTGCATAGTTTTCTTTATTATTTTTTCTTATTTACCTATGGCTGGTATGGTATTAGCGTTTAAAGAGTTTCGCTTTGATACAGGAATATTTGGCGGGGAATGGGTGGGCCTTAAATATTTTGAACGTTTCTTCCAGGATCCCCAAAGTTGGACCTTTATTAAAAATACGCTCATTATCAGTTCGATGAAATTGATCTTAGCATTGCCGTTTCCAATTATTTTGGCACTGCTGCTGAATGAAATAAAAAACAATAAAATCCGCAGCTTTATCCAAAGCATTACCTACCTGCCTCATTTTATTTCGTGGGTGGTGGTTGTAGGAATTTTGCAAAGTATTTTAGCACCCAATACCGGGCTGCTAAATCAATTCATATCTTTTATGGGAGGTGATGGGAGCACATTTTTCTTAATGGAAGAAAAGAATTTTCATTCGATTATGTTTTGGAGCTATGTTTGGAAGGATATTGGCTGGAATTCGATCATTTATTTTGCCGCCATTGCGGGGATTAATCCAAGCCTTTATGAAGCGGCTGCCATTGATGGAGCAAATAGATGGAGACAAATTTGGCATATCACCTTAACAGGTATTCGACCAACGATCTTAATTCTATTTATCCTATCGTTAGGGAATATCCTGTCCGCAGGCTTTGATCAAATTTATTTGTTGAAAACACCAGGGAATGCTGAAGTTTCTGAAATTATTGATACGTATGTGATACGAACCGGGCTGCAAAGCGGGCAATTTGGGTATGCCACTGCAGTTGGGATGATGCAAGGGATTGTAGGGTTGATTTTAGTCCTAGTAGTTAACCGTTTTTCGAGCAAGAAATTTAATACTTCATTATGGTAAACAAATTTCGGGAGGAACCCATTACTATGAAAAAACTGTCATCAAAATTTTTACTACTACTTATCGTAGGCATTCTGATGCTTACTGCTTGTTCGAAAAAGACGGAAGAGAGCGCAAGTCGAGAAAAGCCTAAAGATGCACCAGATACATGGATTGCCGATCGCACCATAAAAGGGCTTGTATTTGAGAGTGATGGGGACGTTTCAGCTGAAATGAATCCAGAAATCGCTGCAGAATTAAAGAAAAAAACGGGTATTACCTTAGAGTTACAAGGGATTACAGTTGAGGATTCAACTGAAGCGCTAACTTCAGGGCTGGCAGCCGGGGATTTACCAGATTTTATTGCCTATTATTTGAACAATAGCGGTCGTCCAGAAATGCAGATCTTATTAAAAGGTGCACGTGAAGGAATGTTCACCGATTTAACACCAATGCTCAAAGACACAAAGATCTATAGCAAGTATTTTAAAGATGGATACTTACCGAAAGATACGAAAGACAATATTATGTTTCGCGATGAATTTAAGGGGGCAAGCTACTTTACTCATATGTCCATTCCACGTGAGCCTGGTACCGTTACTCGGAAATATGTTGGCGGCCCCTATATCCTTAAAGACATAGTTGATCAATTAGGCATCAATCCAGCTGAAATTGATACAACGGACAAGCTTCGTGATTTAGCAGAGAAGATTAAGGCTGGTAATTTTAAAGATGTGAATGGCAAGCCAATCACGCCGATTGGTCCAACTGCTTGGGGCGGGGCAGACAGAGATTTTATTTTCAATGATCTTGTCTGGTCAGGCGATTCAGGTGAGAAATTCTTAAAAGATAAAGATGGAAAAATCAAGCATGAATCACAAACAGATTATGGTTTAAAACGCGTTAATTTTGTTCGAGGATTATTACATGATGGTCTTCTTCACCCTGAATTTTTCACAATGGAGGAAAATAAGGCAAAAGAAGGTATTGTGAACAAATCGTTTGGAATTGTAGCTGATATGCATAATTATGTTGTGCAAAACAATGATATGAAATATGTTCCACTGGGACCGCTCAATACTGCTGAAGGAAAGTACCAAATGCAAGTATCTTACAAATCCGGATATGCGGGTTGGTCGATTCCTTCCACAACGAAGCATCCAGAGGATATTGTGAAACTAGCAGACTTTTTAGCAAGCCGTGAAGGGAAATTACTTAGTCAGTATGGAATCGAAGGCAGAGACTATACATTAGATGAAAAAGGGAATCCACTTGTGAAAAAAGAAGTTTTAGATTTAAAGGAAAATGATCCAGCTGCTGCTGCGGAACTAGGCTTCAGGGGTGCGGGGTCTTACTGGGCTGAGCATCTTGGGTATACAGATATGGATAATTTCGCAGACTTTGGTGAACATGAATATGGTGACAGAGTCCGTGGTGAAGATACAAAAGCCGCTGAAAAAATCCTTCAAATGTGGAATTACGATGAGAAGTTTAAGAATGCAAAAGTAGTAGATGGTTCAACGCCTAAAACCTTTATTTTTGAATATAAAAATGGAGACAATTTGAATATTGCCTTAGATACGTACAATGAAAATTTATTACGTGCCTACTACAGTAAGTCAGATGAAGAAGCTAAGAAAATCTTAGATGACTCAAAGAAATTACTAGAAAAGTCAGGATTAAATGATTATATCAAACTCATTGAAGAAAAAGAAAAAGAAGGAACGACGATTAAATATTAAAAGAACAAGCTTCCTTTCTCAATAGAGGAAGGGAGCATTTTTTTTCAAGGAGGGATTTCAATGTTCGACGAGCATGAAAAATATGGGCGCTTCTTTAAAACGTTCAATCTGATCATAATGGTTCTTCTTTGTCTATCGATTATTCTTCCATTTTTAAATATCCTCGCATTATCGTTTAATGAAGGAACAGATGCGCAAAGGGGCGGAATCCATTTTTTTCCGAGAGAGTTTAGTTTTGCAAATTATCTAGAAGTATTTAAGCAATCGTCGATTATCAATGCCTTTGGCATCAGTCTATTCAGAACAGTAGTGGGTACCATCATCAGTGTGTTTTTAACAGCGATGGCTGCCTATGCTCTGAAATCAAAGACACTGCCAGGCAGGAAAATCATCACGTTTGTTATTTTCTTCACGATGCTATTTAGCGGTGGAATTGTCCCTTACTATTTGGTGTTAACAGAGCTGCATTTAACCAACACCATTTGGGTCTATATCATTCCAAGTCTATATAGTGTTTGGAATATTTTAATCATGAAGACGTTTTTTCAACAAATACCAGAGAGCATTGAAGAAGCGGCGAAAATTGACGGCTGCAGTGAATTTCAAATCTTCTTAAGAATCATCCTGCCAATGAGTAAACCGGTGATCGCCACGATTGGACTATTTAATGCGGTTGGTCATTGGAATGATTGGTTCTCTGGCTCTTTCTATGTACGAAATCCTGAACTAAAACCACTTGCCACACTTTTACAAGAAATGCTAACGAAACAACAGGCGATGGCGGATGCATTACTGAGAAATTCAGGTGCTTATGCGATGTTGGAGAAAATGACGATTACGGGTGACTCTTTGAAAATGGCCACGATTATTATTGTTGTAGCGCCAATTATTATGATTTATCCGTTTATCCAAAAATACTTTGTTAAAGGTGTCAATATTGGTTCAGTCAAAGAATAGGAGAGAAAAAAGATGGAACATATAATGAGAGAAGATGGAAAGTTTACGATTTTGCAATTAACTGATTTACATATAGGGTCAATGCCGTTTCATGAACATGATGATCTGACATTTCAACACATAAAAGATATGACTGAAAAAGCAAATCCCGATTTGATTGTCATTACGGGAGATTTAATTTGGTCTGAAGGTGTCCCAGGTCCTGAAAAAAGTTTTGATGAATTGATCAAGGTATTAAATCAATTAAATAAACCGATTGCGATTACCTATGGGAACCACGATTCTGAAGAAGGAATCACACGCACCGACTTAAGGGAAATGGAAGAAAAAATCGAACAATTAGTGGAAAAGAAGCATTTGCATATTGTTGAGGACCGGGCCTCTTATTGCGTTGAAATCAAAAATCAAGATTGCGATGTTGAACATGTCCTTTATTTCATAGATAGTGGTTCGATCGACCCGTTAGGAATTGGCACCTATGAGTTCGTGCATCCTGACCAGGTATCATGGTTTAATGAAGTCTCTAAGCACTATCATAATAGAGGGAAAGAGTATAAACAAAATCTCTTATTCTTACATATCCCGCTGCCAGAATATAAAGAGGCATTGATGTATGGCAATGTAGCCGGAAGTAAAAATGAGACCATTTCTTCGCCAATGTTGAATACCGGTTTATTTACTTCTTTATTACTAGATGGCAATGTGGCTGGTGTGTTTTGCGGTCATGATCATGATAATGACTTTGTTGCTGACTATCAAGGAATTAAATTGTGCTATGGCAGAATCAGCGGGTTCCAATGTTACGGGGAACTAACGCGTGGTGCACGAGTGATTGAACTCCATGACAATCAATCGTTTGAAACCCATCTCATTGAAACAACCCGCTACCCAAACTATAAATAATGAAGAACTATCAAGAGGTTCCTACATTTCGATATCTGTTTATTCCTTTATTAGTAGAGCAGTTTTTTCAGCTATTATTAGGCAACATTGATGTATTAATGCTTAGTCAGTATTCTGATAATAGTGTGGCGGCGGTAGGGTTGGCAAATCAAATCATCGTTGTGACGACGATGATCTATGGATTTATTAATATTGGGACAACGATTCAGCTTACCCAGCTTTCAAGTACGAGCCAAAAGGAAAAAAGCACAAAGGTGGTTGTCCATGCCTTTTATTTAAATATCATTTTCACCATCATCATGACGACTGGACTAGTGGTATTTAACAAAAGCTTCCTTCAATGGCTTCACACACCAGAAAATTTAATCGAAGAAGCTGCAATCTATTTAAAAGTGATCGCCTATGGATTTATTTTTCATTCGATCATGGGCTTAGCAGCGAGTATTTTTAGAAGTTACTCGTTGGTTAAGCTTGTGATGTTTGTAACCGTACTGACAAATATTTTGAATATTCTTCTTAACTCCATCGTTCTCTTTACACCTTTTACCCTTTTGGGTACGGGTGTTCCAGGTGTGGCTGCTGCGACAAATATCAGCCGAATGATTGGTATGATCATTTTATGTATTTATTTTATTAGGCAAAAAGAGCTCCTATTTGGAAGTATCAATTGGTTGAAAATAGAAGCGAAGGTTATGAAAAAAATACTAGTTCTCGGTATTCCTTCAGCGGGAGAACATGTTTCTTATAATTTATCCCAAGTGATTATCACTGGTTTTATTGCCAGCTTAGGTGCTGCCACAATTACCGCCAAGATTTATGCGCAAACCATCACATCGATTGTATTTGCCTGTTCGATGGCGATTTCACAGGCTGCTCAAATTATTACGGGGAAGCTAATTGGGAATAAGTTGACGGATACAGCGTATTCTTTTTCTGTAAAATTACTGAGGAAGAGTATACTTTTAACCACCTTATGTACAGCCGTAATCGCAGGTTTATCATCATCGATTGTTCCTTTTTTTACATCAAACGAGGAAATTATTAAGCTTTCGGTATTGCTTGTCTTTCTAAGTATTCTCCTTGAACCTGCCAGGACAGCGAATGTGATTCTTGTTTCGTCACTGAATGTTGCAGGTGATGTGAAATACCCGGTATTGATCAGTATCATTGTCGTCTGGGGGTTTGTCATACCAATGAGTTTTATTATCGGTATTTGGTTACACTATGGCTTAATCGGAATATGGATTGTATTTATACTAGATGAGTGGATTCGTGCGGGCTTATTATTTTTGAGATGGAAAAAAGGACATTGGAAATCCTTGAATATTTTGGTAGATTAATAGTGACATAGGTTTATATTAGAGATTGGCTTAGAGGTGGATGCAAGGATGAATAAAGAGGAGCGGCATCAATTTATTTTAACCCAATTAGGAAGGCATCATAAAATTATGGTGACGGATTTAGCCAGACTGCAAAATGTAACCCCTGAAACAATCAGAAGAGATCTTGCAGAGTTAGAGATGAATGAGCAGCTGTCGCGTATCCATGGTGGTGCAGTTCCGTATGTTTCAACTCAAAAAGAGATGGTATATGAAAAGAAATTATCCCTTCATTATGAAGAAAAGTTAAAAATCGCTAAAAAGGCTGCTGAGCTTATCCAAAATGGTGATACAATCGCGGTGGATGTAGGTACAACCACGGTTCATATTGCCGATATGATTGAAGATCGCCAAGGCTTAACGATTGTAACCAACTCGTTAAGTGCAGCAAACCGATTTAATTTTGCGATTGAAGAGAAACGAATTTCAGGTCAGGTTATTATGCTGCCAGGGATCACCAATCCGGAGCAATCCTCCGTCAAGGGTACCTATACAGTTGAATTTTTAAAAAGATTTAATTTTAACCGTGCGTTTATTTCTTGCGGTGGTGTTACCAGAGATGCTGTCTATGATTATGATATGGATGAATCACTTGTTTCCGAAATCATGATTCAACATAGCCAGGAAGCGATTTTACTGACGGATTCTTCAAAATTAAATAAAACATCATTCTTTGAAATAAGTTCACTCTCGAGTCTAACGAAGATAATTTGTGATAAAGAAAAACCGTTAGACTGGCCTGAAAGCGGGAATGAATGGATATCTATTTACTAATGCAGCTTTAAAGGGAAGGATGAAACAAATGAAAGTAGATTATCATATACATCTTGAAGAGGGTCCATATTCGCTTTCTTTTGTTGAAAAAAGTTTGCAAGCAATTGAGCATTTTGGTTCATTTGATGAAAATCATCATACGAAGGAATGGTTGGTCAAATCAATTGAAACGATGAGCACACGATTACAAAAAAGTGAATATTCAACATGGTGGTTGGACTTCTACTTGCAAGAGGCACTAAATAAAGGAATCAAAGAAGTCGGCATTGTCGATCATTTATATCGTTTTAAGGAAACGAAAGACTATTTTACTAGATATATAGATGTTCATTCTGAAGAAATTGGTAAAAAACAAGCGGATTGGTTAGAGAAGGTAATGGTGAGAAGCTTACATGAGTTTGTTTCGTTTATCAATGATGCTAAAAAAGACTGGGCTGCAAAAGGAATCGTGCTAAAGCTGGGAATTGAAGCAGACTTTTTTGTTGGCGGCGAAGAGGAATTGAAAACTATTTTGAGTGATTATGAATTTGATTATGTAATCGGATCTGTCCATTTTCATAATGGATGGGGTTTTGATAATCCTCAACTTCAATATAAATTTCAGGAATTCGACTTGAATGAACTTTATCATTCTCATTTTGAAACCGTTAAAAAAGCCGCAATGAGCGGACTGTTTGATATTATTGCCCATTTGGATAATATGAAAGTATTTAATTATCGGCCAAATGAAAAAGAATTAGTGAATGTGTATAAAGAGGTAGCCCAAACGTTAGTAGAGAATGATGTCGCAACAGAGATCAATCCAGGATTGTATTACCGCTATCCTGTTAAAGAATTTTGTCCAAGCCCAATGTTTTTGGATATTTTAATCCATGCTGGTGTCAAGTTTACGACGTCCTCCGATTCGCATTTTCCTAATGATCTAGGTATTTACTCAGATGAAATAAAAAAGATGTTAATGGATAAAGGTGTGAACGAAGTAGCCACGTTTGATAAGAGAAAAAGAGTTATGAAGCCATTTTTGACTAATCAAAATTGATCAAGAACAACTCAATTGAATTACGAAGCAAAGGGGCGGTTCTCTTGCTTCTGAGTGAGCTATCATACAGTTCCTCGGAAGCAGAAGAAACGTCCCTATTTTTAATAGTTAAAAATTCGAGGACATATGTCCTTTTCAAACAACGGGGAGATATCTTTTAATAGAGAGAGAAATTGAAATTAGGGGAGAAAAAGGATGAAGGGATTTATCTTTGCATTTTTGGGCGGGGCTTTTATTACCCTGCAAGGAATAGCTAATACACGGATTAGCGACGATATCGGCACATGGCAAGCAGCAACGATTACCCAGTTCACTGGATTCATAATGGCTTTGATAATTTTAATGTTCGTTCGAGACGGTAAATGGCAAGACTTTAAACAAGTGAAACCATTATATTTGATTGGGGGCGCCTTTGCTGCGATTGTCATTTTTAGTAATGTCACCTCTATTCAAAGAATAGGTGTCACCCTTAGTATATCAGCGATACTGATTGCTCAGCTAATTCTGACTTTTATCATAGATAGTAACGGATGGTTTGGCCTGGAAAAGCAGAAGATGAAGCTGCCACAGTTTATTGGCATCGGGATGATGATTGCAGGTGTGGTCATCCTAAGGTCTTAACCGACAGGCATGAGCAGGTAAATATGGAGGTAAAACAGAATGAAAGAACGAAACGATCAGGAGCAATTGCACGCATACATTCAGAAATATCAACTTGATTCTATATTTCATGAACCATTGATTCCATATTTGTCGCTCTTCAGCTTTGAGCAGGGGGAACTCATTTGTTCCCAAGGTGAAGCGTCACAGTATTTGTATATTCTTGTTAAGGGGAAGGTTAAAATCTCCACCAGTTCGCCAGAAGGTAAAACACTGATTCTATGTTTTAAAAAACCGCTGGAAGTGATTGGAGATATCGAGTATGTCCGCGGCATTGATATCATTAATACCGTGGAGGCGGTATCGTCGGTTTGGATGATTGGTATTCACCATCGCTGGCTGAAGAAATATGGAAGTGATCATGCGCCGCTGCTGCAATTTTTATTGGATATTATCACGAAGAAGTTTCAGTTAAAAAACAATTCGATGAGCTTTAATATCATGTATCCCGTTGAAGTCCGCTTGGCTAGTTATCTATTGTCGGTTTCCTTTGATGAATCAGATTCCCATCTAAGGATTAGCATCAAGGATGCAGCCAATTTAATTGGAACGAGTTATCGCCATTTAAATCGAGTCATCACTCAGTTATGTGAAGAGGGTCTAATTGAGCGGAATCGAGGTTCCATTTTAGTGAAGGATCGGAATGGCTTAAGGGACCTCGCAGGAGATAACATTTACGAATAACCTTGAAAAATAACAACACTGGGAGTGAAATCGGATGTTTCTAGGATTATTATTTGCGATTATCGCCGGTTCGCTGGTAGCTTTGCAAAATATTTTTAACAGTAAGGTCAATGAACGGACCGGGTCATGGGCCACGACGACCTTAGTATTAGGGATGGGATTCCTGGCTTCATTGACGTTTGGTCTTTTCTTTGAAGGAAGACAGTTATTCCACTTGGAAAATATGAAAATGTGGTATTGGTTCAGTGGATTGATCGGCGTAGGTGTGGTGGTTTGTCTTGTGCAAGGGATCAAGCGGCTTGGACCCACTTATGCCATTGCGATCGCTCTGACATCACAGCTGTTGTTTGCCTTATTGGGGGACTCACTAGGCTGGCTTGGGATGAAAAAGGTCCCGTTTACGTTTAATCAGTTGCTTGGTGTGCTGGTCATCGTGGGCGGAATTATTGTCTTTAAATTTGGCGGAAGCGGTGCGGGGCAGAAAGTGTTTACTTGGCCATTTGCGAAAGGGAATAAAGTTTCCGAAATTCAAGAGTAGTTTCAGCGTTTTTACCAGGAATCGTTTCTCGAGAATAGGAACGGTTCTTTTTTTATCTAAACTACTCGATTTGTTTGCGAAATCCTCTGGTCTTGTCCCCATCTGTAGTTCATGCGGACAGTAAATATTTTGAACTAACCGCATTTTTCTATTAATATAGTAAGTAAAATGATTGCGCTTTCTTACTAAGGGGGATATTGCATTTTAGGGTGATCATGCACCGCAGCTTTTATCTAATTTTCGATCTATCTTGAAAACAGGATGTGTTAGCATGAATGTCAAAGTTTCGGAAGAGAGTTATAGCAAGGTGGAAGTTGCAGGTGACCGCAAAATTATTACATCTGCATCTGTTTTCGGGATTCTCAGGCAGCAGCTTGCTAAAAATATTGGCATCAAGAGGATCAAGGGATTTTTATTTCATTATGGCTGGGAAATGGGTGTCAAAGTTGCCAAAGAAGCGGTGCAAACTGAATCTTCGCTTGAAAATCTCATCAAGCATGGGCCGATACTCCACATTCAGAATGGTCATATAAGAGGGATTAAACATGACTGCTCCTATGAATTAGACGAAAACAGCCAGATCGATTACTTTTTTTCATCGGGAACATGGATTGATTCTTATGAGGCAGAGGAGCATTTAAACCGTTTTGGCATATCTAATGTTCCAATATGTCATACATTGATTGGCTTTGCGAGTGGTTTTATGACAACGATATTTGGGGAGCCGCTTCTAGCGAGAGAGATCACATGTGTCGGGAAAGGCGATTCGGAGTGCCGCTGGGTGATGAAGCCGAAAAAGGAATGGGAAAAGGAACTTCAAGATGAGCATGAACTGTATTTTTATCATGAAACACCGATTGTAAAAGAGCTGGAGTTAACCTATGACCAATTGTTGGACCAAAAAAATGTCGTTACTCGCTTGGCCAATTTCCAAAACAAATTAACCGAAGAGATTATCAATGGCAGTGATTTGCAAACCATCGCTGATATGGTATATAAATATCTGCAAATCCCCATTATCGTCGAAGATACGGTGCACCGTCCGATTGCTTATTCAGGGCTGGCGACGGAAACATATGTGGATTTAAAAGCCGATATGGAAAGTTATCTTCGTGAAAATCGATTAAACAAGAAAGTGCTTTTACCTTTTAGAAAAAAAGTGATCAAAACGTCGATTCAGGAACGTCTCATCACACCAATCCTTTTACAAAAAGAGGTAATCGGTTATTGTACCTTACTCTATGATGAAATGAAGAATCATCATTACGAGGAGGATTATTTATTTTTAGATAGATTTGCCAATGCTGCATCTCTCATTCTCCTAAATGAGAAGACAAAATTTGAAACGCTTGAAAGAATGAAAGGAAATTTCCTTGAGCAAATATTGGAGGGCCGATTGCCTGCAGATGAAATGATTAAGCGGGGGAAATATACAGGTTTAAACCTTGAACAGAACTATTATATATCGGTTATGGAATATAAGAACGCCCACAGTTCGATTGAAGATGAGTTTCTGTTGCAGGAACAAATTTTTGAAACGACTTTCCGTTATTTTAACGAAAAAAAGCACAATATCTTGGTTGGGCACAGGGATGGCAGCATGGTTTTATTCATGACAGATGAAACCATTCAAAATAAGGCAATCTATGATGTTATGAAAGAATACCTCGATTATATGATGAAATTATATCCTCAAGGGCAATACAAGCTTGGCATTAGCCATTTAGGGAACAATATTCAGCGGGCCGCAAGATGTTACGAGGAAGCCGTGATTGCCTTACGATTAGCAGGCAAGAAAAAGATAGTGCCCTTTCAATCATTGGGAATTGTTGGGGTGCTGATCAGTACAAAAAATATCAGCGGGATTAAAATGATTGCCGAGCAGGAGCTTGGTCCTTTATACAACTTGAAGGATCCAAAAATGCTGGAACTTTTGAAAACGCTTTATAGCTTTTTGCTTAATGGTGGAAAACTTGAGCAGACGATGTGTGATTTATCCTTATCGATGAGCGGGCTCCGCCATCGGATAAATCGAATTGAAAGTTTACTGGAAAAAGACCTTCGTGATCCAAATGAAATGCATCAATTCTTACTGATTTTAAAATCGTTGATTGCGATAGGGGAACTTCCGTTAGAATAGACGCCATCCGGCCTTATGCTGGATGGTTTTTCTTTGTTTTCTTGCAGCTTCTTTTTTCAGGATGAACAAATTTTGTCTAATTAGTAAAAAAACATGAACAATTAATGTTCTAGTATGAAGATTTAGAATTATATAAACTTTATTTACAAGGTGCAAATAGTAATAAAATCCTTGAATCGTAAATGTAAGCGGTGTCACACTAATTGACTAACGGACGTCGGTCCATAACCTATTATTTTTCTTAACAATCATTTTTAACTAAACAAAAGGAGTGAAGAAAATGGCAAGTTTCGTATTAAAAGGAGAAGATATCACAGTTGAAGATTTACTAGCCGGAGCGGAACGAATCGGAAAATTAGCAGAGCAAGAAGCGCAAGAAACGGAGAAAAATGCGACTATTTCACAAAATGTGGTCGATCTCATCAAAGAAACGCAAATCGCACGAATGATGCTGCCTAAAAAATATGACGGTCCGCAGGCAGATTTGAAAACGTTTGCTAAGGTAGTTCGCAAGGTGGCGAATTACAATATTTCAGCAGCATGGCTGACCTATCTGTATCCGCTTCACAATATGCTTCCAGCCTTTCTTCCTGAAAAAGGTGCAGACGAAGTCATTAATCAAGGCGGGCTGATTGCCGATATCTTTGCTGCATTGGGCACAGCAGAACGGGATGGGGATGGTTACCGCATCAGCGGAAAGTGGAGTTTTGTAAGCGGCATCAACTATAGTGATTGGGTTGGTGTTGGGGTGATGATTCAGTTCCCTGACAGTGAAAAACCTGTCTATTGTTTGCCAATGCTAAAAGCATCCGAAGTGGAAGTGGTCCACAATTGGGATACATTTGGCTTAAGAGGATCGGGCAGTAACCAAATTATTGCGGACAATGTATTTGTCCCAATGGACCGGATTTTACGTATAGACCAAGCAGAGCTAACAAGAAGACCACCGATAGAAGAATATGATGTGGACTATCCTTTCTATCATGTTCCATTCTTCCCTTCCTTCTATCTTGGATTCGGTTATATGGCACTGGGCGGAGCAGAGCGGATTTTAAAGGAATTTAAAGTCCTTACTGAAAAACGTGTGCGTTTAATGGACGGTGTAAGGGAAAGTGAGTCACCAAGAAGCCAACGGGTGTTAGCTGAAATGACAACTGATTTTCATATAGCAGAAGCGCTCCTGGACAAATACATTGACCTCCTGGAAAACTATGAAAAAGATGGCTGTAAAACAGCGCCTTCCGAATTCTTTGCGATTCGCACAAAAGCAATTAAGATTTGCACGGATATTGCAGTGAGGGCTCTGTTAACTCTAGGCGGAGGCGCTCTTTATAAAGGCGGTCCAATGGAATTATTCTTACGCGATATCATCTCCGTTGCCACACATAAAACTTCTTTATACGAAGATGCAGTTGCTGCATACGGTAAAGATTTGTTTGGTTTTGAGAGCGGCGTAAGAGGATAAGATCTACAAATTTAAGTAATAGGAGGATTTATATAATGGATGATCGTCAGTTTCGCAGTGCAATGGGGAAGTTTGCCACGGGGGTAACCGTGATAGCCACAGAAGTAGAGGGAGAAATTCACGGAATGACAGCGAATGCCTTCATGTCCGTATCGCTTGATCCAAAGCTTGTCGTCATTTCGATCGGGGAAAAAGCAAAAATCCTAAACAAAATAAAAGAAAGCCAGATTTTCACTGTTAATATCCTAGCTGCTGATCAGCAAGAGCTTTCGATGATTTTCGCAGGACAATTGAAAGACCACAAGGAAGTGAGCTTTGACCGCCTGGATGGAAAGCCGGTATTACCTGGTTCCGTGGGGCAAGTTGCCTGTGAAGTATCTGCAGAACATGTTGAAGGGGACCATACCTTATTTATTGGCAAGGTAACGGATATTCACCTTGAAGATGCAGAGCCCCTGATTTTTTATAATGGAAAGTACCGTTCATTAGTGGAAGTAGAGCCTGTGACCATCTAAGGATATGAGAGGAGACTGTTATGAAAACAATTCATTTAAACCGCAGTAATTTGGCAGACTGGCAGGAAAAGGCGAGGCCAAATGTGATGGCGCTTGGTTGTTTCGACGGTCTCCATCATGGACATTGTGCAGTTATCAACACTGCTTATCAAACGGCAAGAGAAAAAGGTGTATCTTTAGCAGTTATGAGTTTCTTCCCTCACCCGAAAACGGTGATTTCGAATGGAAAGATTCACGTTCAATATTTAATGCCTCTTGCTGAAAAAGAGGAGAAGCTCCGGAAAATGGGAGTCGATACATTTTACGTTGTTGAATTTGATCGTGAGTTTGCCGGATTATCGCCAGAACAGTTTGCTATGCAGTATTTAAACGGCCTTGGTGTTGTTCATGCAGTAGCCGGATTTGATTTTTCCTATGGCGCTCGCGGGGGCGGAAATATGGAGCGGTTAAAGTACGACTCCGGCGGCCAAATTGAGGTCACAAAGGTAGCAAAGGTACAACTTAGGGGCGAGAAGATTAGCAGCTCCTGCATTCGCGAACGGCTGTTAAACGGGAGGGTCGAAGAACTGCCCGATTTACTCGGTCAATTCTATGAAACACAGTGCGAATGGAATGGAGAGCGTTTCATTCTGTATCCGTATTATACCCTTCCTGGTCCCGGCCGCTATCGAGTTACATTGGAAAATCTAAGCGGTTCTTTTCAAACAGAAGTTACCGTCCTGAATGATGGCACAACACTCAAATGTACGGATGAAATTCCTTTTAAAGGGTCACTATCGATATTCTGGAAAAAACAAATCGTTGAATCTAGGAAACTACGGATATCTTAAAATCTGAAAAGGAGATGAGCGAATGGCTAAAATTATTGCAGGCGTCGCGATGTCACATAGTCCAATGATCATGACAAATGAAGCAGGAGGCCGAGAGAAAGGACAGCGGTTCCTTAATACGGCGGCTGAAATGAAAAAGTATCTCGAAGATTCAGGTGCCGATGTGATGGTATTAGTATCTGATGATCATTTTAATAGTTATTTCTACGATCATATGCCTGCCTTCACGATTGGAATTGGTGAGTGTGAAGGCTGGGGAGACTGGCAGCTGCCAAAATACCAAATCCCTGTGCAACAAGAACTGGCGAAGCATATTCTTCACACTGGCTTAGAAAACAATGTTGATTTTGCGTTTACGTTAAAAATGAAGGTGGATCACGGTCATACACAAGGAATTTACTTTTTAAATCCAGATCTGCAAATACCGGTGGTTCCAATTGCCGTTAATACTTCGGCTCCGCCGCTGCCAACCATGGAACGCTGCTTCCAAATGGGAGAAGTCATCCGTAAAGCAATTGAATCATGGGATAAAGATCTCAAGGTTGCAATTGTCGCTTCAGGCGGATTATCCCACTGGGTGCCGATTCCGAAGATTGAAAGCGAAAAACCGGAAGATCAATTCTTGGTGAATGTTTTAAAAAATGGTCGTCAGGAAATAGAGCAGCTGGATGAATATTTAAAGCTGCGGGAAACAAATGTCACCCGAATCAAATCAGGGCCTGTTAACGAGCAAATCGACCGAGAATTTTTACGCTTGATTGCTGAAAAGGACTATGCAACATTAAGAAACTGGAGTGCTGATTATATTGAGGAACATCTAGGAAACGGCGGTCAGGAAATTCGCAACTGGCTTGTCCTGCTTGGTGCCTTGCAAAGCTTTGATACAAGTATCGCTTGCTATGAGCCTATTCCAGAATGGGTAACCGGGATGGCGATCGTTCAGTTCAGCCAGCCGGTTGAGCAAAATAATCCTGAGAAATCATCTGAGTACGAGGTAAGTATTTAAAAATATTTAGGGTGCTAGTGTTCATTGCCTGAACAGGAGATTTGGAGTGCTCTTGAGGTAAATGAAAGAGAGTTACATTGCCCGCGAAAGGGAAAAAGTTGGTCGCAAGGTCGATGAAAAAGCAGATCATTACCCAAAAAGCAAAAAAGAGCATTCCCGCAGTCAATGAAAAGGTGACTCAATTTTAAAACCAACAATCATAACTAAAAAAGGAGAGATTTAGATGACAATCTGGACAGACTTAGCTGATTTGGAATATAAACTTTATTATGTAAATGCAAATGATATTAAAACGAGAGTACTAGAAGCAGGAACAGGTGAGCCATTGATTTTGCTTCATGGTACCGGCGGTCATATTGAGGCCTATGCACGTAATATTAGAGGTTTAAGCGAGCACTTTCGCGTGATTTGCATCGATATGGTTGGACACGGCTATACAGCGAAACCAGATTGCCAATATGGAATTGATTATTATAGCGAACATTTATTAGCAGTTATTCAAGCTTTAGGATTAACAAAAGTATATCTTTCTGGTGAATCATTAGGCGGCTGGGTCGCAGCATGGTTTGCCGCTGAGCATCCAGAGTATGTAAAAGCCATGGTGTTAAATACACCAGGAAACGTTAATAACAAACCTGAAGTCATGGAAGGGCTGAAGAATTCAACGTTAAAAGCGGTTCTTGAAGCAAACTATGAAAACGTCAAAACAAGACTTGAGTGGTTAATGTATGATAAGAGCCAGGTAACCGAAGAATTAATTGAATCTCGTTACAAAATTTATACACAACCCTCTTATCAAGAAGCGGTTCATCATATTGTCTGCCTGCAGGATATTGAAGTAAGAAAGCTGTACAGCTGGGATCCATCATGGTGCGGTAAAATCAATGTTCCAACATTATTAGCTTGGACAGACCATGACCCAACCTCTACTGTTGAGGAAGCGAAACCGATTCAGGATATGATTCCACATAGTGAGTTAGTTGTCATTAAAGATGCCGGACACTGGCCGCAATGGGAGAAACCAGAAGAGTTCAATGCTGTATTGACAGACTTCTTATTAAAAAATAGTAAAGAAGCTGCTAAGCAGGATGAAACACTAGTAACAAAATAATAGAACCACCCTTTGAGAGCAATATTAAATTGATTCATAGTTTAACATGATTTTGAATCTATCAAATAGTGCTCTATTTTTTTATAAAAGGAGTTTTTTCTATGAGTAGTAATCAAGTCATTCATCGTGCTCAACATGTTTATGAGCTTTTGCTTCAGGCTGAAGCAGCAAAGAAATCAATCACACCTCTATCAGAAATCTATCCAGATTTAACGATGGAAGAGGCTTATCAGGCCCAGCTTTTAGGAATTGACCAAAAGGTTCAAGATGGGCAAAAAATCGTCGGCAAAAAGATTGGGTTAACCTCTGTTGCCATGCAGCAGTTGTTAGGTGTGGATCAGCCGGATTACGGTCATCTAATGAATACCATGGAAGTTAGTAATAACGGGATCATCCATTTAGCTGACTTGTTCCAGCCGAAGGTGGAAGGTGAGATTGCCTTTGTTCTCCGCAAGGATTTGACGGGGCCATCTGTCACCATCGAGGATGTCCTTGATGCGACAGAATACATCGCCCCCGCCTTAGAAATTGTCGACAGCCGGATTACTGACTGGAAAATTACCTTAGCTGACACGATTGCCGATAATGCATCCAGCGGATTGTTTGTCATTGGCGATGAGCGGTTTTCGCTCACAGATATCGATCTGCCATTGATTGAAATGAAATTGTTTAAAAATGGTCAATTGATCAATACAGGATATGGTTCAGATGTATTAGGCCATCCTGCAAAATGTGTAGCCTGGCTGGCAAATAAGTTATCCGACTACAATGTTGTGTTGAAAGCAGGGGAAGTAATTTTATCAGGGGCATTGTCCGCAGCCGTTGTGGCCGAAAAAGGGGATCGGTTCACCGCTGGATTTTCGCATATCGGAAAAGTAGAAGTCACATTTAAGTAACGAAACACAAGGACCTTTCCATTTGAGGGGGGAAAGGTCCTAGTAACATCATTTTATGAATACGGACAAAATGGGAGAAATTTAAGGAGGTCCTTTATGGAAAAGAAGAAAAGTGCAGTATCAAAACGAGCATGGGTGATCATCTTCCTGTTATTTTTATTAACAGTCATTAGTAACGCGGATAAAGCGATTATTGGGTTTGCCTCGGTTCCGATTATGAAGGAATTAGCATTATCGCCAGAACAATGGGGGATTGTTGGCAGTGTCTTCTTCTTACTATATTCACTCGCAGCTGTGTTAGGCGGCAGCCTTGCCGATAAAATTGGTGCGAAAAAAGTAATTGCTGGAATGGTATTGGTTTGGTCGATTGTTCAATTTTCAACGATCTTTGTCAGCAGTTTTACTTATTTATTGGTAACGAGAATCATTTTAGGAGCAGGGGAAGGGCCTTCTTACGCTTTAGCGATGACAGCTGCCTCAAAATATCTACCAAAGGAAAAATTGGGGATTGGTTTAACCTTGGTTTCAATTGGCGGACCTCTGGGTGTTGCCATCTCTGCCCCTGCCTTAATGCATCTCATCATGAATTATGGCTGGCGTTCTGCATTTATCTCAACCGGAGTAGTGGGCTTTATTTGGATAATCGTCTGGTTATGGATTGCAAAAGAGAAAGCGGTTACTGATACGGAACTTGCTACAGAAAAGGGTAATTCGCAATTACAAAACGTTCAGAACGAGTCAAAATTCACCTCTGTCTTATTCTCGAAAAACTTCATCTTTGTCGCATTATGTGGGTTTGCTACTTATTGGTCCTTTACAATCGGGCTGAACTGGCTCCCGAATTATTTAGAAAATGTCCGCCACCTAAGCGAAGGCACGTTGAAAATTGTCGTAGCCTTGCCGTGGATTATGATTACCCTTTCGCAAATTATCTTTTCAACTATTTCCGACCGGCTTTACCACAAGACGAAAAGTGTTGTAAAAGGACGAATTTTTATCTTAGGTCCGGTGATGTTAGCAGGGGCAGTCAGTTACTTTTTTGGAGCCTTGGTAAGCTCTAATATTCTAGCAATTGTCTTATTATCACTTGGATTAACATTTGGATGTATTACCTTGGTTATGGGACCGGCCATTTTAGTAGATTTGGTTTCACCTAAACATCAAGGGAAAATTCAAGGCTGGTTCATGGCACTTACCTCATTGGGCGGTATTGTGGGACCATATGTAACGGGTTATTTCATTGAACACTCAGCAAGTCCGGCTGTTGGCTTTCAATACGCGTTCCAGTTATGCGGGGTCATCCTTCTTGTGTTTGGTGGATTAGTTTGGCTTGTAGTTCGTCCTAAAAATACTGAAAATTCAGCTATATTAAATGCAAATACTCAAAATGTCATGTAAAATAGAGCTAACTGCACATAGAAGCGAACATTTCCAGTTCGCTTTTATGCATTATTTCTTTGATGGAGAGGGAGGACGAGTATGGGCTTGCAAGTGGTACGTTTTAAAAAGGAAGGTAAAGAACGGTGGGGAGTTGTATCAAGAGGAAGGATTCTTGTATTACAAAAAGCCTATCGCAGCTTAGCAGAATTTTTAGAAGAGGGAACGGAAGAGGCAAGGAAGGTAAAGGAAGTTGGAAGTGCTGAGGTCGTTTCCTTTGCTGATGTGGAGCTCTTAAGTCCTGTTACAAAACCGGCACGAATTATCTGCCAAGGGGCTAATTATGCCACCCATCGTACGGAAGCAGGATTTGAGGCTCAGAAGCCGCCATTTAACCTGTTTTTTAGTAAAGCAGATAGTAGTTTATGTGGAGCAAATAGCGAAATTGTACGTCCAGAGCATGTTAAATTATTAGATTACGAGATCGAACTAGGATTAATCATTGGAACCGATCTTACAGGCCCTGTTAGAGTGACTGAAGACAATCTTCATCAATATATTGCTGGTCTTGTGATCGTCGATGATGTTTCTTCGCGTGACGTTCAGTTTACGGAAGGGCAATGGTTAAAAGGAAAAAGTTATCGGACATTTGCTCCGGCCGGTCCCTTTTTCTATTTATTGGAACAAGATGAAGTATCGAAAATTCATAACCTAGAGTTGAACCTCTGGGTTAATGATGAGCTGCGCCAATCGGCTAATTCGAGTCAACTGCTGTTTAAACCTGCAGAAACCTTAACCGAGCTTTCTGAAATGATGGATTTATCAAAGGGTGACTTGATTCTTACTGGAACAACCGGCGGAGTGGCCTTAAATCTTACTCCAGAAGTGAATAGCCAACTTTCAAATGCATCTTTGCCTGCCCATCAAAAGTTGGAGATTTTATTAGAGAGCCAAGCTGATAATGGCCGATACCTGAAGGACGGTGATGTCATCCGCTGCCAAATCAAAAGCCCGGATGGCACGATTGATTTAGGCGAGCAGAAGAACCTTGTGGTGACGGAAAATAAAAAGCCAGTCAACGTTTAAGCTGCCGAATGAGACCAGGGAGTGTTTGCTCATATATAAATGTAGTAGAATGTAAGTGTTTAAATTGAAAACGTTCAGAAAACCCTTCTCAAGTGAAGGGGGGATGGAAAGTCTTCTCATTATGAGGAGACTTTTTTTATAAGATTATTTAATATGAATGAACAAAAAAGTATGTCAGATTTAATTCCAAGTTTTTTTATAGGATATATTGACTTTCTTTATTGTGCCGAATATAATTGAAATAAAATTTCGAATATAGAAATTAGCGTTTCTATTAATGAAACAAAACTAATATAATTATAGAGTACTACATAACAAACTGTCGAAAGATCAAGAAGGTACTAATGATCCTTGTGCCCCCTTTAATATGGAGGTAGTAGAGGTCATTTTATACATTAAATTATCAGAAAAAGGTGAAAAAATGGATAATTCTTTTGATTTATCAGCATGTGAAATTCCAGTCCCAGGCGCTGAATGGGATTTTCGTGTAGAGGGCTCACCAAGATGGGTAAGGGTTATGTTTGGCGGTGAAACGATTGTGGATAGTAAACGCGCTGTGTTGGCGTACGAATCTGGAAGACTTCCAGTTTATTATTTTCCTCAAGAGGATGTACGGATGGACCTGTTGGTTCCGACAGATCATCAATCCGTTTGTTCACACAAAGGGACAGCTTCCTATTGGTCTATTAAAGTCGGAGAACATGTTTCTGAGAATGCAGCATGGAGCTATTTGACACCAAATCCAGTTGCCAAGGATATCGAAGGGTATATCTCGTTTTATTGGAACAAAACCGATTCATGGTTTGAAGAGGAAACGGAGATTTTTGTCCATGCACGTGACCCTTATACGCGTGTCGATGCCATTCCTAGCTCTCGTCATATTCAAGTAGTTGTAGGCGGGGAAGTGGTTGCAGAAAGTAATCGACCTGTGATTGTGTTCGAAACTGGATTAGCTACGCGTTATTATCTTCCAAAAGAAGATGTGCGGCAGGATGTCCTTTTACCCTCAGAGCTCACAACACGCTGCCCCTATAAAGGGATTGCTTCATATTATTCTGTTAAAGTTGGCGATCAATTTTTCAAAGATGTGGTATGGAGCTATCAAGATCCTGTTCCAGCCGTTTCAGATATCGCTGGGCTTCTTTGTTTTTATAGTGAGGAAGTTGACGCCGTTTATGTAGATGGTGAAAAGTGGGAGCTGCCTACTACCCAACGGCTGCCATACAAAATCCTTGAAAGGTAAAAATACATGAAGAAATGATTCAACGGATGATTGGAGGAGGTGGTTGAGATGGAAGGTGTGTCAGCAGTAGAGTTTAAAGGAGTCAGCAAAGACTATGGATCCGGACCAGTGGTGAAGGATCTACACCTCGCCATTCCAAGTGGAAAGATTGTTACATTGATAGGTCCTTCGGGCTGTGGGAAAACAACGATTTTAAAAATGATTAACCGGTTAATAGAGCCCGATTCAGGTACGATTGAGGTAGAGGAAAAAGATGTAAGCAAAATGAACCCAGTGGAATTGCGGAGAAGTATCGGCTATGTTATTCAACAAATTGGATTGTTTCCACATATGACCATTGAAGATAACATCACAGTAGTACCACGGTTAAAAGGCGAAAAAAAGAAAAGTTTAATCGGGCGGACGGAGGAACTGCTGAAATTAATCGGGCTTGATTATCAGAGTTTTCGTCGTCGCTATCCACGTGAACTGAGTGGAGGTCAGCAGCAGCGAATTGGGGTAGCACGTGCATTAGCGGCTGAACCATCGATTATTCTGATGGATGAACCGTTTAGCGCGTTGGATCCGATCAGCAGAGAACAGCTGCAAAACGAATTAATGAGACTGAACCAATCGGTAAAGAAAACAATTGTTTTTGTCACGCATGATATCGATGAAGCCTTGAAAATAGCAGACACGATTATTCTTTTAAAAGAAGGAAGACCTGTTCAAGTGGGCACACCTGAACAACTCCTGAAAAATCCGGCGAACGACTTTGTTCGGATGTTTATCGGTGAAGAGAGAATTAAACGAGCGGTTGTCGAACAACCATTCCAAACAACTGCAGATTTAATGACAAATCCTTCGTCAGTTACATCAGATGTACCACTTTTTGAAACAGTCGAACGAATGAAACAATCCTCTTCTTCTTATTTAGTCGTCACGGACAAGAACTCTTGTTATTCAGGGGTGATTACGTTCACTGATGCGGACACCGTAATGAAGGAAGAAAATGATGCGACGATTGAGCACGTATTGCGCCAGGATTTCCCAATCGTGAGGATAGAGACGCCAATCGATGAAATCTTTGGCATGATGATCAATTATCCAGTCCTTCCTGTACTGGATGATCAGCGGCGATACCTTGGCATGATCACTCGTGACCGTGTCCTAGGGGAATTAGCGAAACAAACGAAACGAGAGGGAGTTTTGAAATGAATCGACTTTTAGACTCCTTTGTAACCGATTGGCCTGAAATATTAATAAAGACACAAGAGCATATTCTTCTTTCGCTCATTGCTGTAGTGGCAGCATGTGTCATTGCCATTCCACTAGGTATTTACCTAACAAATAATAAACGGCTCGCCCAGCCCATTTTAGCCGTTGTATCGATTATTCAAACCATTCCAAGCTTAGCGATGTTTGGATTCATGATTCCATTGTTCGGTATCGGGGTATTGCCTGCTGGTATTGCGTTGACATTGTATGCCCTGCTGCCTGTGCTTCAAAACACGTACGTAGGGATTAGTGAGGTAGATTCAGCACTTATAGAATCAGGTCATGGTATGGGAATGACAAAATGGCAGGTACTTCGAATGGTTCAACTTCCAGTAGCAAGCAGCTTTATCATGGCTGGTGTACGGATGGTGGCCGTCCAAACTATTAGCGGTGCAACGATTGCGACCTACATTGCTGCTGGCGGGCTGGGAGATATTATTACAAAAGGAATCGCCATGATTGATACGGTTACTATTTTGGAAGGTGCTATACCAGTTTGTTTGCTTGTATTAATCGTAAATTTATTTCTGCTAGGCTTAGGGTGGATTTTGGTTCCCAAGGGATTACGTAAAAATTAATCATAATTTAATTAAAAAGAGGAGATGACCCAATGAAATTACTAAAAGCAGGACATTTTGTATCAAAGAAAAGTTTACTAGCTTTATTATTTGCCATATTAATGGTGGTAGGAACTGCCTGCAGCAGTACTACTAATAGCAGCGACAGTAAAAGCGGCGGCACAATCACATTGAGCAGTAAAGGGTTCGCAGAACAGGAAATTTTAGCAAATATGTTAAAGCTTATAGTAGAAAACGACACCAATGTGAAAGTGAATATTAAAAGCAATCTGACTGATAATGTCTTGTGGGAAGCATTCAAAAAGGGAGATATTGATGCGAATGTGGAATATACTGGGACCGCATTGCTTCAATATTTAAAAAAGGATCCGATTTACGATTCCCAGCAGGTTTACGATACCGTATCTAAAGAATACAAGGACAAGTATAAATGGACATGGCTCGATCCGATTGGTTTTAACGATACGTATGCTTTAGCGATTAGACAAGAAGATGCTGATAAATATGGAATCTCAACCACTTCCCAATTAGCTGAACATTCCGATAAGTTTATTTTTGGCAGCGCCCAGGAATTTTTAAATCGTCCTGATGGTTATCCAGCTATCAAAGAAAAATATAATACCAAATTCAAAGATGTAAAGGCATTCGGAGCTCAGCTTGATTATCAAGCTATTTCACAAAAACAAGTAGATGCCATTATCGTGTATACCACAGATGGAAGAATCCCTGACAGCAAATTAAAGGTATTGGAAGATGATAAACATTTGTTCCTTCCATATGATGCTGCTCCAATCGTAAAAGATTCAGTCCTAAAGAGCCATCCTGAATTAAAGGATGCTTTGAATAAGCTTGCTGGAAAAATTACCGATGAAGATATGCAAAAGCTGAACGCTAAAGTAGACGGTGCCCATGAAAAAGCGGCAACGGTTGCAAAGGATTTTCTGACCGAAAAAGGCTTACTTAAATAAAATATAGAAACAAAGCTATTAAACTATTGAAGGAGGAGTGATAAACATGGAAAGAATCACCGCTGCGAGAGGGATCACTCTCAGGTGCAAAGGGTGGAGGCAGGAAGCACTCCTTCGCATGTTAGAAAACGTGATGGAAAATGGAGAAAATCAAGATGAATTGATTATTTATGGTTCACTTGGAAAAGCCGCACGGAATTGGCCTTCATATCACGCGATTGTCCGAACGTTAAAGGAACTGGAAGAGGATGAAACCCTTGTTATTCAATCTGGAAAACCAATTGGGATCTTCAAGACTCATAAACAGGCTCCCCTAGTTGTAATGGCAAACTGTAATATTGTAGGACGCTGGGCAACCCCAGAAAATTTTTATAAGCTTCAAGAGCAAGGGTTAATTATTTGGGGTGGCCTAACGGCTGCGGCCTGGCAATATATTGGCTCCCAAGGCGTAATCGAGGGGACATACGAAATTTTTCAAAGCATTGCTAGAATGCATTTTGACGGTGATTTACGCGGCCGTTTTATCCTAACAGCTGGTCTTGGGGGGATGGGAGGATCTCAGCCCCTAGCTGGAACGATGGCGGGTGCCGCTATCCTTTGTGTGGAAGTCAATGAAGAAAAAGTGGATAAACGAATAAAAGTAGGGTATTTGCAGCGCAAAACCTATAGCCTTGATGAAGCACTTGGCTTGATTTTTGAGGCTTTAAAAAAGCAGGAAAGCATTTCAGTCGGTCTGGTTGGAAATGCGGCAGAAGTATATTCTGAGTTGCTTTCCAGAGGAATTATCCCTGATATCGTAACAGATCAAACAGCCGCTCATGACCTTTTATATGGATATATCCCGGCTGGTTACACTTTGGAAACAGCCGCAGCGGCCCGAAAATCGGACCCTGATAAGTTACAGGCGGATGCCGGTGCCTCGATCGCCAAAGAAGTGGAAGCCATGCTTGCCTTCAAATCGAAAGGCTCCATCGTGTTCGACAATGGCAATAACATACGCACACAAGCAGAAAAATTTGGGGTAACGGACGCCTTTACCATTGATATCTTTACTGAGGCGTTTTTGCGGCCGCTTTTTGCGAGGGCGATTGGACCGTTCCGCTGGATTGCCTTAAGCGGTGATCCCAATGATATCAAAATCATTGACGAATTTATTCTGAAAGAATTTGCTGATAATGATATCGTGACAAATTGGATTAGTCTGGCCAGTACCTACATTCCAGTTGAAGGACTTCCTGCAAGAATTGGCTGGTTTGGTCACGGTGATCGGACCAAATTGGCGATTGCGGTCAATCAAATGGTCAGGGAAGGAATCTTATCAGGACCTATCGCCTTCTCAAGGGATCATCTTGATGCAGGCGCAATGGCCCATCCGAATATTATGACAGAACGAATGAAGGACGGCAGTGATGCCATTTCCGATTGGCCATTGCTTAACGCCATGCTTAATTGTTCATCCATGGCCGACCTTGTTGCCATTCATTCAGGTGGCGGAGGGTATGCTGGTTTTATGACAAGTGCTGGAGTCACGATTGTGGCTGATGGCAGTGAAGAAACAGATTTGCGGCTAAGCACAGCCCTTACAAATGATACCGGTATCGGTGTCCTCCGATATGCAGATGCAGGCTATGAAGAATCGTTTGATGAAATAGACAAAAAAGGTATCCAACGCGTAAATACGAATGATACGGGAGGCGTATTATCATGAGAGAATTGACAAAAGATGATGTTCTTGCGGCAGTAAAAGGCGGCAGCGTGTATGCAAGCGGGGGCGGAGGCTGGGCCGAACATGGTATGGAAATTGGCGGAGCAGCTGTGGCCCTCGATAAAGTCAAGCTTTACTCCGTTGATGAAATTCCTGACGATGCTATTATTTTGACTTGCACAGCGATCGGAGCTCCTGGAGAGTCGACTGACTGGCAAATGCTCGGTAAAGATTATATAAAGGCCGTTGAACTCGTTATGAAAGAATATGACGGAAAAATTGCAGGTGTGATGACACCGCAAAATGGGATGTCCAGTACAATCAATGGCTGGCTCCCTGCTGCGGCACTTGGACTATTCGTGGTGGACGCAACAGGTGATATGCGAGCCCATCCAACAGGGAAAATGGGATCACTCGGATTAGTTTCCAACAACGAATATATAACGATTCAAGCTGTTGCTGGCGGAAAGCAGGAAACGGGATCTTATTTGGAAATGGCTGTAAAAGGTACAGTAGCAAAAACTTCGAATGTATTAAGAACAGCTTCTGATATGTCAGGAGGGTTTATCGCGGCAGCGAGGCATCCGCTTCCGGCTAAATTCATTAAAGAGAATGCGGCAATTGGCGGAATCTCCTTGGCCATCGATCTGGGTAAAGCGATTTTGGAAGCAGAACCTCAAGGTCCAGACTACGTAATGGAAACTATTTGTCAGAAAACGGGTGGAGAGTTTATTGGCAAAGGAACGGTATCGAAAAAAGACGTCCATTATGCAAATGCCTTCGATATTGGAACGATTGAGATCACAAATGCCGATCAGCAATTGACTCTTCACGTCATGAACGAATATATGGCAGTAGATGATAACAATGGCCGGCGCCTGTCAACTTTTCCAGATGTGATCACTACTTTTTCCTTGGAAACCGGAGCACCCATTAGTGCGGGCCGTGTAAAGGAAGGGATGGAGATTGGTGTATTTAGGATTGATAAATCCAAATTCCCACTCAGTTCAAGTGTAAAGGATCCAGAGGTCTATCCAGAAGTGGAACAAGTGCTTGGAATTGATTTATATACTCACGCATTTGGCGGAGTGGAAAAGTCTTATGCCTGATACAATGGATGCTCTAGTGCTTGATGGCAGCGGTCTTACTACTAAAGAAGTGTATGACGTTGCCCACAACAATCGTAAGGTTCTCATCAGTGAGCATGCATTTCAACGATTAATAAAAGCCCGAAGCTTTATCTTCGACCTTGTGGAACAGGATATTCCTGTCTATGGTTTTAATCGCGGAGTGGGCTGGAACAAAGACAAGATCGTCGATCCGTCTTTTTTTGCCCAATATAACCGTAACCTGATTTTATCTCATTGTGCCGGTGTTTCTCCTGATGCTGGTGAAGAAGAAGTCCGTGCCGTTATGCTTGCCAGGCTGAACGGACTTCTTCTTGGGCACTCTGGAATTCAGCCCGAAATAGCTAAGAGATACGCTGACTTTTTAAATTTTGGAATCCACCCGGTGCTCCCGTTGCGTGGTTCTGTTGGAGCATCCGATATCACCGTCCTTTCTCATATTGGTCTTGCTTTTATTGGGGAAGGGGAAGTCATGATGCATGGCATTAGACTTCCTGCAGCGGAAGCATTGGCAGCAAACGGCCTGACCGCTTTAGTGCTCGGACCGAAGGATGCCTTGGCAATTGTTAGTTCGAATGCACTGTCTGCGGGAACTGGGGCGTTGGCACTGTATGAAGGTTTTAATTTGTTACAGTTAGCTGATATTGTATATGCTTTGTCACTTGAAGCCATGCGCGGTAATGTAAGTCCTCTGGATGAATCTGTCCATCAGGTTAGACCCTTTGCAGGACAGCTGCAAAGCCTCGAAACCGTCCGTAAATTGCTTCGAGGGAGTGACCTGTGGGAAAATTACAATCATGAATCACTACAGGATCCGCTTAGTTTCCGCGATGCCTGTCAAATAAACGGCGCAGCACGAGATGCGCTATCCTATACAATCGGGCATTTAGAGATGCATCTCAACAGCTCAGATGACAATCCTTGCGTCCTTCCAGATAAAAGACAGATCTTGTCATGTGCTAATTTTGATCCAATTTCCTGGACACTTGGATTTGAAATGCTGGGTCAGGCCTTGCATCACGTTTCTAAAAGCGCTTGCTATCGGACCATTAAGCTCGGCAATCCGGCCTTTACAGGGTTGAGTCGCTTTTTAACCCCAGATGAGGATCAATCGATTGGTTATTGCACAGCACAGAAGACGATCACCGCACTTGATGCAGAGATCCGTCATTTATCTAATCCAGCATCAGCAGATTACCTGTCATTGGCGGGAGATATTGAGGATCATGGGACAAATGCACCTTTTGTTGTTTCGAAAACGAGAGACATTATCGACAGGATGTATTATATTCTCGGTATTGAGGCACTGCATGCAGTGCAAGCAATTGATCTGCGGACTGGGATTAAACTTGGCCAAGGAACCGAGGCAGCTTATCGTACTATCAGATCAATCGTTCCATTTCTATCAGAGGACAGAAATTTAACCGTAGACTTTGAAAAAGTGTATCAGATATTCCGAAATGGAAAGTTGCTCAATCAGGTACATGATGCTCTATCCTTAACACATTAACAACATGAACAGAAGAGGGGGAAGGCCATGTCACAAGTTGATTCAGATCAGCTGCAAACGTTAGACCGTGGACTTGACATTCTTTTGAGAATGGTTCAACACGAAGAACCTGTAGGTGTTGGAGAACTGGCGGCAGCATCAGGTTATAATAAATCTACTACTTTCAGGATTCTCCGCACCCTTCAGAAACGAGGTTTTGTTTCTCAACTTTTGGAGGGCAAATATGAAGTACGTGTGGAAACCTTTCAGATGATCATGAATTCCTTATCGGGTAGAATTAACCTTCAACGGATCGCCAGAAGTGAACTGGAGAATCTCGCATGTCAAGTAAATGAAACGGTAACCTTATCAGGAATTTTGAACAGAGAGGTCCAATGTCTTGATAAAGTGGACAGTACTGCGTCTGTTCATGTGACCCATTTACGGGGAAGATTAAGCCCGATGCATGTAGGGGCATCGGGAAAAGCCATTTTAGCTTTCCTAGAACCGGAAGAACAAGAATTTTATTTAACTCCTGATAATTTACGCTCTATGACAAACGATACGATTGTAGATCGCGACTTATTATTAAAGGATTTGGAATGGACGCGCAATCATGGATATTCAAAATCACAAGGCGAACTAGATAGAGGAGTTAGTGCAGTCGCAGCTCCCGTGTTTAACCAGTTTGGCAAGGTGGTAGGCAGTATTACGATCATGGGGTTTTCACAAGATTTTACAATAGAGGCTACTGATTCATATGGCAAAGCTGTAAAGAACGCAGCTGCCATGGTATCAGGATACTTAGGGCATGCTTTACCAAGCAATCAACAGTAGGGAAGTGATTGTCTTTATGAAAAAGAGTATTTTTGATCTAACTATTCAAGGCAATCTTGTCCTGCCTGATGGAGAAATTTTAAAAAATGGAACCCTCGCTGTTCAATCTGGTAAGATTGCTGCCATTTTTAATGAAGGTGTAACAGTCGAAGCTGAAAAGACGATAGATGCAAAGGGGCAATGGGTTTTACCAGGTGCCATTGATGCTCATGTTCATTGTTACAGTGAACCGCGAGAGGGAATTAAAGGGGCAACAAGGTCGGCAGCTGCAGGTGGTGTAACAACCATTATTGATATGCCCTATGATGCAGATGAACCCGTTTGGACTGCGGAATTATTAGAAAAAAAGAAACTGCTAGTTCCCCAAGAAGCCTATGTGGATGTAGCTCTCCTGGCAACGATTCGCCCGGAAAACGAGCTGGATGAGATTCCTCGACTCGTCGAGGCGGGAGCATGTGGGTTCAAGCTTTCAACCTTCAATACAGATTCCTATCGATTTCCTAGAATTGGAGACGGGTTGATGCTAGCAGCTTTTCAAAAAATCGCGGATACCGGAAGGGCAGTTGGTCTGCACGCAGAAAATGATGAAATCGTCCGCTACTATAGTGCTATTTTCGAACAGGGTGACGGAAGGGATGCTGTTCTCCATTGCAAAGCAAGGCCGCCAGTAGCAGAAAGTGTAGCGGTAGCAACCGCACTTGAATTGGCTGAATGGGCTGGCGTCCATGTTCACTTTCATCATACCACAGTTCCTCGAGCCGTCCGTCTGGCTGAACAATACCTTGAAGATGGGGTACAGGTCAGTGTAGAAACCTGTATTCATTATCTAGTTTTTACGGAAGATGATATGACTGCATACGGTGCTCGTGCAAAAATCAATCCTCCGTTACGAACGGAAGCAGCGAAGGAGCAATTGTGGCAGCAATGTAAAAATGGACAAATTGGTTTGGTTACGTCTGACCATGCTCCATGGCAGATTGACCGTAAGGCGAATGAAAATATTTTCCAGAATTCCTCAGGCGCTCCAGGAGTCGAAACGATTCTTCCTCTGCTCTATTCAGAAGGGGTAGCAAAAGGGAAAATTACCATTCATGATCTAGTCCGTCTCCTATGTGAAAATCCGGCCCGGGTTTACGGTTTCTCAGACCGAAAAGGGTCGCTTCGAGTAGGGGCAGATGCAGATATGGTCATTATCAATCCAGATATCCAGTGGGAATTGGATGAAGCCGAACAACATAGTTTTGCTGGTTGGAGTTTATACCATGGACGCCCGATGGAAGGTAAAATTACTGCAACCATCGTACGTGGGCAAGAGGTTTATGATGGTCAGGAAATTTCCTCATTACCTTCCGGCCAATTTGTAGAACCGGGGCATTCAGCACTATTACCACTAAAACCGCAGAAGGAAACGAATTATTATGCTAAAGTCTGAGGTAAAAGCTGATGTTTCTAGGCTATGGAAGGACATTGAGTCATTAAGTAAACTGACAGACCCAGGCCGCCCTTGGACCCGTCGTCCATTCACGCCGTTGTATGCACAGGGAAGATCTTGGCTTCGACAATCCATGGAATCTTTAAATCTCAATGTCTATCAAGATTCTGCGTCTAATTTGATTGGTCAACTTCCTGGTTCGTCACCAGAGCTTCCTCCCATTCTGATCGGTTCTCATACGGACACCGTCATGGGTGGCGGTCGATTTGACGGGATAATCGGGGTTCTAATCGGATTAGAAGTAGTAAGAATCCTTTCGGAAATGGACATTAAACTTAAACACACATTGGAAATTGTCGATTTTACCGCAGAGGAACCAACGGATTTTGGTATATCCACTGTGGGAAGCCGTGGAATGGTCGGTAATCTGTCTGAAGAGATGCTATCTAGTAGAGATGCAAGTGGGAGAACGCTTGCAGAATGTATTAAAGAAGCAGGCGGTAATCCGGCAACTATTTTAGTAGATTCACGGAAACCTGGTTCTGTTGCGTTATACTTAGAAGTTCATATTGAACAAGGGCCGGTATTGATTCAATCCGGGTGCCCGCTTGCCGTTGTCACCGGAATCGTAGGCATACAACGCTTTCAAGTTAAAGTAGTAGGACAGTCAGATCATGCAGGAACAACCCCGATGGAAATGAGACGAGATGCTTTACCGGCAGCAGGCGAATTGTTTGTAGTGCTCGAAAAGATATGTAGGCGAAACTATCATGAACAAGTAGTCGGAACGGTTGGGACGGTGTCAGTCAATCCCAATGCTGCTAATGTTGTACCAGGGGAAGTTACGTTTAAATTTGAAGTACGCAGTATCGATCCAGTTTTGATTGATCGGGTATGTGAAGAATTTCTCTCAGAAGCCAAATTGCTAGTTCAAAAAAGAGGGCTGAGCCTACAAATTGAATCGTTAACACGCTCTGAACCAGTGGTGGTATCTGAAATGGTTCGATCAGCGCTTCATCAGGCATGTGTGGACACGGCAGGAAATGTCATAGAAATTCCAAGTGGTGCAGGTCATGATGGAAATCAACTCGACCGGATCGCGCCGATTGGTATGATTTTTGTCCCAAGTTTAGATGGCCGCAGTCATTGTCCAGAAGAGTGGACCGATGCAGAATATATCGCCCAAGGAGCCGAAGCACTGGCCAGGGCACTTATTGCATTAGATCAAGAAATTTTGTAAATAATTTAAAAAGATTGTGAGGCTGTCCCAATTGGTTGTTTTCACGACCCATTTGAGGCAGCCTCAAATTTTTTCCGGACCCACATGAGTGGTGCATGTAAGCAGTGAAGCCGAAGTTTTTGTTTTTGCCGCTTCTAGTGACTATAATATGGGTGAGAAGATTACAAAAATTGTCCTCATGCTCCACACATGAACGTGAAAGGTGAATGATATGAAATTCTATAGCTCCATTCTAGATTTAATAGGGAATACCCCTACAGTAAAACTAAATAAGCTCCCGGACCGATCTGGTGCAGAAGTATACATAAAACTGGAATCCTTTAACCCGGGCGGAAGCGTTAAAGACCGTGCGGCGATGAAGATGATCGAACGTGCGGAGCAAGAAGGGAAGCTGATCCCTGGAAAAAGTACGATTATTGAACCGACATCCGGAAATACGGGGATTGGCATTGCCATGGTAGCTGCCGTGAAAGGCTACCGCTGTATTATTACCATGCCTGACAATGCTACACAAGAGCGTGTAAAGATCTTAAAAGCATACGGAGCGGAAGTATTTTTAACCCCGGGAAACTTGCGTATGCAAGGAGCGATCGATGAGGCGAATCGGATGGCCAACAATCTGCCTGATAGCTTTATTCCGATGCAGTTTGAGAACCCAGCCAATGCGGATGCACACCGAGGAACGACAGCAGTTGAAATTATGGAGGCTTTTGATGGGAAATTGGATGCCTTAGTAGTAACAGCAGGAACGGGCGGCACGGTCACGGGTGTTGGTGAGGAATTAAAGAAATCCATTCCAAATTTAAAAATATATGTAGTAGAGCCATTCGGGTCACCGGTTATTTCAGGTGGTAAACCGGGGCCTCATAAAATCCCAGGGACAGGACCTGGTTTTATTCCTAAGATTTTAAACCGTGAGATTTTTGATGAAATTCTGCTCATCAAGGATGAAGATGCACAAGTCATGGCTCGCCGTCTTGCCGCGGAAGAAGGGATCTTTGTTGGAGCATCAGGAGCATCTACTGCCCATTTTGCGGTAGAAATTGCAAAAAATCTGCCATCAACAGCAAGGGTACTGTGTTTGGCACCAGACACTGGGGAACGTTATTTATCCTCTGACTTATTTCCAAGTTAAAGGAGATGCGATACGAAGTCAAAAAGAAAAAAGATAGTTAATGTGATATTAACTATCTTTTTTCTTTTCCTTCCACTCAGACCAATTATTAATCCGTGGGTGGGCAGCATGACGGTTATAGGATTGATCTTTCAGAAAAACCTTCACGGCTTGTCCAGATAAAGTATCCAAAATCTCTGGTTTGTCGTCAAAGTAGTAATCCAAATGTAATTGCTTAATAATGTTTACTTTTTCGTGATCCTTCATTCCCCAAAAGAACCGATCATCATGAACCGGAAACCCATGTTCCACTAACCATTTCTTTGTGCGCTCGCCATGTTCTTGATACCTTGCTGTAATATAAAAGATTTCGTGACCCTGCTGTTCAAGCTCCTGTAATAGTTCAACAGCGCCTGGAAAGGCTGGACAATCGGTGTAGTAAATTTCCTCTAACGTATCTTTCCACATCCGCGAACCTTCCTCAGCTGTCATTCCAAAGGGCTCATGAATCTCCACCGTTTTTAAGGCATCGAATATTTCGGGCCCTAATTGTTGCCCCAATTTTTTATTATAGATTTGAAAGGCATGCCCTCTTAAATTAATCAGCGTATCATCAATATCAAAACCAAGTCTCATCTAAACACCTCTTTTGATAAAAAATGGAAAGCGCCCGGGCGCCCTCCATCTCTAGTAAATTGGATATCCTGTAAATTTAAAGTCTTTCCCAATTGGGGTAACCGTTAAATTTGATAATTCAACTGCATCACTCATTGTCTCAATGCCGGTTCCTTCCAAAAAGGTAGGAGCGTTCTTTCCGCCAACTAGCTTTGGAGCCATATACAGGACGACTTTATCAATTAATTTTTTTTCAAATAGAGAAGCGTTAATGGTTCCGCCAGCTTCTATTAAAACAGATGAGATCAGTTTTTCTCCTAAGATCTTCATCACATCTGTAGGATTCACTAGGTCTGAGCCGCTTGTTACAAAGACAGTGATTCCACGTTCCTCTAACATTTTTCGTTGGTCTTTGTTATAGCTCTCACTTGTGAAAACCCAAGTCTCTGCCTGATGATCTGTAATCACCTTAGCATCTAACGGAATTCTAAGCGAAGAGTCTAAAATCACTCGAAGGGGATTTCGTCCATTAGGAATCCTAGAGGTCAGCTCAGGATTGTCTTCAATCACGGTATTTACCCCAACAAGGATCGCCATATTTTCACTTCTTAGCTGATGCACATCCTGCCTGGCATCAGCTGAAGTAATCCACTTGCTGCTGGCCGTATGGGTAGCGGTTTTGCCATCAAGAGTGGTCGCTGCTTTCAAGGTAACAAAGGGAGTTTTCTCGACGATAAATTTATTAAAGACTTCGTTCATCTGTTGTGATTCTTGTTCACAAACTCCTGTGATGACTTCTACGCCAGCATCCTCAAGGATTTTAACCCCATTTCCAGCTACAATCGGATTAGGGTCCAACGTGGCGATGACCACTTTTTTAATTCCTGCCTCCACAAGCGCCACCGCACAAGGGCCTGTTCTGCCATGATGGGAACAAGGTTCAAGTGTTACATAAATGGTACCACCCTTTGCGTGATCTCCAGCCATACGAAGCGCATGAATTTCCGCATGCGGTTCACCTGCCTTCATATGGGCTCCAACTCCGACGATGCGGTTGTCATTTACAATCACAGCACCAACGAGCGGATTCGGATCCGTCTGACCTTTCATCGCTTGAGCATTTTTTAATGCCAATTGCATATAAAATTCATCATTCATCATACAAATAAAACCTCCTGCTTTTCAGGAGGAATGGTGTCAGGCACCATTCCTGTGTATATCATTTCAAAAATAGCCCTTGCGCCTATCAATCTTTTAATGGTGCCATATGTCCTGATTTTTTTACTTTTGTTTGCAGGTACTTTTCATTGTACTCAGAGATATCTCCCCATAAAGGAGTTCTGCCAGAGACAGGTGCACCTGCTGCCTTCAAGGCTTTTAGCTTTTTAGGATTGTTTGTAATGAGTGTAACAGGCTTCGATCTTAGCGCCTTAAGAACCTCGATGGCGTCATCGTAGTTTCTTGAATCATCTGGGAATCCTAATCCTTCATTGGCTTCAACTGTATCATATCCATTTTCTTGAAGAATATAGGCCATTGCTTTGCTAAATAAACCAATTCCTCTGCCTTCATGGTTGGCTAAATAAAATAACGCGCCTGTTCCATGTTCAGCAATCATTTTCATTGACTGCTTGAGCTGATAGCCACAGTCACAGCGCTTGCTTCCAAAGATATCTCCTGTGTGACAAATGGAATGCATTCTAATCAATGCATCATCGCCATATTCAAAGTCTCCATAAACAAGAACACTTGATTGCTGGTGGTCTGCTAAATTGGCTGAAGTTAATTGCTCGATTACTTGATGTAAATCCTCGGTTACTTTGTCGCTTTTCAGCCAGCTATACCATTTAAATTCAACCGTTTTTCCATATAAATTGACGGGCAGCTTGATTGGTCCTACCAAATAAATAGCTTCACTGCCTTTTTTGATTAATTTTATTTTATCCATTAAAAGAGAATGTACATCTAATTTTGCTTGAACTTGTTCCACAAAAAATTCCCCCGATCCCCATAGTTCATATATTTGAGTATTCCAGCTGTGCTAAGCCCGGACTGGAATATTAAAATTTTCTTGATAGGTTTTTTCCTTTATCATCTGCTGTTTCTGCAATTTCTCCACATCTTCACGTCGGGCCTGTTCGAATTTGATTAATTGGGCCGCACTCACATCTTTCTTGTTGAGCGCTTCGCGAATCACATCTGCTAAAACATCTGCATCCATTAAGGCACAATTTATGCCAAACGCACCGGTTGGGCTCATCGTATGGGCAGCGTCGCCCATGATCACGACTCCGTCTTTGCTCCAAGTAGGACTATGACTACTTTGAACATTTAATAAAATAAATTTATCCCATGATTGAATATGGGTACGTACTGTTTCGGTTAACTCTGGAAATGTTGCAATTACTTGTTCAATAAACGGTGCAAAGGATTCCTTTTTTAATGTTGAGTAGGAACCTTCTTCAATATTCCAACCGATTTGAATATATCCGCCTGCTTGAGTAAACAAAGCAAACTGTTGTCCATCGACCAATGCATTTTTTATCGTTGGCTCCCAGCCTGAAGGGCTCGGAATTTTTGCCCAAAGTAAATCGTAGCCATGTTTAATGGTAGAAAATGGAAAATCAGCAAGCTTTCTTACTGATGAGAAACGCCCATCCGCGCCAATCACGATCTTGCTTTTTATCGTTACTTCTTGGTCACCGGTTTTAGCTTTTAGACCGGCCACGCTGCCATTTGTATTAAAAATTAACTCGGTTACCTTTGTTCCCATCATAAGTTTGTAAGTCTCATACGATTCAGCCTCTGAAATCAATACGCTTAACAAATTCTTTTGTGGAACATGGATGCCGACATGCCGTTCTTCTGCACTAGGTGTAACGGTCTTGATTACTTTTCCAAGATGGTAATATTCTACCCGTTGCATCAAAAGCAGTCCAGCTTGTTGCACTTTATCATAAAGACCATATTTTTTTAAAACTTGTTCTCCGTCCTGATTGAGATGTTCGCCCCTGAATTCTTTATCGATCCCGACATGACGTTCAAGAACAATTGTGGAAACACCACTTTTCGCAAGCAAATATCCTAGTAAAGCGCCGCCGGGACCTGCACCGACAATACAAACATCCGCTTCAAGATTCATGTTAAAACCACCTTATTCTGTCTCGTCTTTTTCGAGAGATTTATTTGCAATTCATGCTGTTTATCTAGAACCTGTTTGTCAAGATGAATGACAAGGTATTATGTGTATTAAAATGATGTATTGATGAAACCAGTTGTTTGGTGTAAAATTTTTGTAGACGTATTTTTTGTTAGTCACTTACTTTATGTAACTAATTATATTTTTATTAGTTATTTGTGTCAAATAAATTTATTAGATATGGTAATTAAATTGTGATTGTAATAATTAATAGGGGGTGAAGAACAATGAATGAGCCTGTAATTTGTCCTCGATTTGAGAAGGCCATGGGGATGATGAGCCAGCGTTGGACAGGTCTTGTCATTTATCAGCTGCTTACAGGATCGAAGCGGTTCTGCACTTTAGAATCATCTATGGGTATAAGCGGAAGGGTCCTTTCAGAGCGATTAAAAGAATTAGAAAGTCATGGAATTGTTAAACGAGAGGTATTCCCGGAAACACCGGTGCGAATTGAATATTCTCTAACTGAAAAAGGGCAAGCCTTAGAGCCCATTGTAAAAGAAATCGAAAAATGGTCACAAGCATGGATCGCACTTGAATCAGATCAATAAAACTCAAATTTACGGATGGTGAAGACCGTCCTTTTTTTATTTAAAAAAGACCTATCCTCAGAAGGTCTTTATCACATAAGATGTAGTGTTTAGAAAAACTTTTTTTAAAGGGTTAGATTTTATCAATCCGGTTATCGCCGGCTCGCTGGTCGGTTTGCAAAATATTTTTAATTATTCTGTGGCAGACGGAAGAGCCAAGGAACATCTAAAGATATCCTTGCCTGCCACTAAGGGCAATTAAATTTAAATGAATTTATATTAGAATCTAAACGTTTGATTTTAGAGGTAAAACTACTACTCTCTTTTTGGTTCTACCCTCATTTAAATCTTTATTGCCCTTCTCCAGTACTGGCTCCACCTACGCCAAATACCATGATAGCCACGCATGCTATCCCCTCTAATTGTACTATATACCCTGTTTGTTAATAAAATATGTCTTAGATGTTAAATAGTAATTAAAGTTTAATTAAATCAAACCATAGTTTGCACTACAAGGACAGCCTCTTTTAGCGAGATAGAATACCAAAACATTGAAATGATAAGGGTTGTTTGGTAGAATAATACAAACTTGACAAGCACTTTATAAAAGGAGATTGACCTATGATAAATGAAGAACATGAAATATTAGTAAATAAAGCGATTGAAAATGCACCTAGCTGGTTAATGGAAGATATTGAAAGTATAGTCAAAAAGGAGCAAACCAAACTTAGAATAAGCCATGTCATTTCTGAACTTTATTCAAGGTATTCATTCGGTTTTCGCCATATCACTTCATCCATGAATCAAAGCTCAGAATGGGCCATTACTTCCCACGATCGTTTAAACTTCATTGATAACAATCTAGATTTGATCGAGTACATGCTCAAAAGAGTTCAAAAGTAAATCAAAAAAAGAGGATTTCTCAAAATATGGGGTCAGACCCCGCAATTTGAGAAATCCTCTTATTTTTCTTCTATGGTGTAGTAGTGGAAGGGCTCTTCACTTTAATCTCAAGTTTTTCACTTAAAAAGGTAGAGCCCAGTATAAGGACACCACCTGCGATTTGAATCCAGGTCATGCTTTCATTTAAGAAAATCGCTGCCATGATGACAGCAGAAATCGGATCTATGTAGCTGAGTACAGCAATTGTTTGCCCCTTTAGTTCTTGGATGCTAGTAAAATATAAAAAATAGGCAAATCCCGTATGTACGATACCAAGGATTAAAATAAAAATAATCGACGTAGAGCTTAGACCAGCGAAGTTAAAATGACCTTGCCATATCACATAAGGAAGCAGAACCAAAGCAGCAACCATTAATTGCACTAAAGTAATTTCAAAACCAGCTAAATTTTTGATAAATTTGTTCATTAAGATTACACTTGCATATAATGCAGCGGCCATAAGCCCATATAAAATACCGACAACGTGATTCTGTGAACCGCTTGTATCACCAGCCCCAGGATTAACGATTAGAAATAATCCAATCATCGCTGCGATAATGCAGCCAACCTTCCAGATTGTTAATTTCTCTTTCAAAATCCAAGGTGCTAATATCATCACAAATATCGGTGCAAAATAATAGCTAATGGTAGCGTTCGATATCGTAGTATACCGATAGGACTCAAACAGAAAGATCCAATTAAGCCCAATCGCTCCTCCCGATAATAGGAGCAGAATTGCATTTTGTTTCAACGCTTTGATAGATGGTTTATGTTTCACTAGAAAACTAGCAGCTAGCAGGAATAGACTCCCGATGACCCCTCTTAAAAACGCGATCTCACTTGAACCAAGGTCAATTTTTTTTACAAAAACCCCGATACTTCCAAAAATGAGCATGGTGATGATAAGTCTCGTTTTTCCTTTCATGTTGACCCCTCCTAGTTCATAATCCAACCACAAAATGATCGATTTCTCAACTGATTTTTAGCGAGGAGGGCATAATAAAATAACAACATCAATAAAATCAATTAAAATCCTAATTGCTTTACAAAATATTTATTTTGAATCTATAATATTCTAATTCGAGATAAAATAAATGAATTTATTTTATATAATTAAGAATAATAGTAAACAAAAAAGTTACTGTGGAGGAGAACATGATGGAGAATCATACGAAAAATAAACAATCCGGTATGGAAATTGGGATTTATACATTAGCCGATTTAGGTCCAGATCCACTAACAGGGCAAACAATCAGTGCTAAACAGCGGCTAGACGAAATCATCGAAGCGGGGAAAATGGCGGATGAGGCTGGCTTGGACGTATTCGGTGTAGGAGAACATCATCGTCTCGACTATGCCGTTTCTGCCCCGCCGGTTGTATTATCAGCTCTATCCCAAGTTACAAAGCAGATTAAACTGACAAGTACGACGACGGTATTAAATACGGTAGACCCTGTCCGGTTATTTGAGGATTTTGCAACACTTGATCTCTTGTCGAATGGACGGGCAGAAATCATTGCGGGGCGTGGTGCGTTCATCGAATCCTTCCCGCTATTCGGTTACGATGTGAACAAGTATGATGAATTGTTTGAAGAACATATAGAGTTATTTCTGAAGCTCAATGCGGAGGAGAGAGTTACCTGGACAGGTCAATTTCGTTCAGCATTGAGAAATGCGGATATTTCACCGCGGCCTGTTCAAAAAAATATTCCCTTATGGGTTGGGGTCGGAGGTACGCCAGAAAGCGCAGCACGAGCCGGTCGGTTAGGGACTGGATTAGCGTTAGCGATACTAGGCGGCGATCCACTTCAATTTAAACCACTTGTAGACATTTACCGTCAAGCTGCGAGTCAAGCAGGTCATGCGCCTGAAGCATTGAAAGTTGGGGTAACAGGTCATGCCTTTATTTCCAAAACGACGCAGCAGGCTAAAGATGAATTCTACCCATATCATTCAAATTACTGGGGATACCTCAATCGCCAGCGTGGGATGAATACCCGGATGTCCAGAGCCGATTTTGAAAGGTTAGCAGCACCGGAAACGGCCTTATTTGTCGGTAGTTCACAGCAAATCATCGAAAAAATTCTCCATCAATACGAGCTTTACGGCCATCAGCGCTTTATTGCCCAAATGGACATTGGCGGTATGCCATTTAAAAAAGTAGCCGAGAACATTGAACGACTAGCAACTGAGGTAGCACCAGTCGTTCGCAGGGAAACAAGTAAATAAAAGGTATAAGAGACACTAAAAAACAAAAAACCCCCTTAAGTTGGACAAAAATCCATCTTAAGGGGGTTTTTTGTATGGTGATAAATAAAAATTTAAGCTTTTCTTAAGAAACACCAAATAAAATGGAGAAAAGATAAAGTTAATGTTTGAATTGGAGGAATTTCATAGATGAAAAAGAATTATACGAAAATTGTCCTAGATTTAATGTTGGCCATCACCTTTGTGCTGCTAATGAATCCAAGAGTATTCGATGGTTTACCGTTTCATGAAATTGCAGGTCTAGTAATAGGAGTAGCAATTCTTATCCACATCGGATTGAACTATCGCTGGGTGATCAATACAACCAAAAAGATTTTTGACGCAAAACTCCCTAATAAAACACGATTTAGTTATCTGTTAAATATACTGCTATTAATTTCGATGGCTACCGTAATGATAACGGGTATATTAATTTCGCGAGTAGTTTTACCATCTCTTGCCATTCAAGAAGGTCACTCGCTTAGGGGGATTCATGGTTTATCTGCTGACGCAACTCTTGCATTAGTTGGTCTCCATATTGGCGTACATTGGCAATGGGTTATGAATATCTGTAAAAGAGCCGTTAAATCGAAAAAAGGGAAATTTAGGAAGGGTGTTATTGCATCAGTCGTCCTATCTCTCGCCATTTTGGCAGGGGGAATACAATGGTTTGCTTCAACTGCTTCTCCAAGCACGGGTGATTTCAAACAGGAACAAAGGCAGCCAAGTGGGCAATCAGCTAATGGGACCACAGCAAATACAACCAATTTACGTCAAGGACCCCCTGACGGAGATTTTCGTGAAGGGAAATTTCATGGAAAGGAGGGACATGGCGGCAGCAGCAACCCGTTTCTCGTGGTTCTTAATTATTTTGTGATTTGGGCAGCAATCATCATTCCTACTTTTTATCTGGAAAAGAGAATCTTAAGGAATAAACGAAAAACCAGAGATGCTCAACCAAAAGTACAATTTTAAATACTAAAACGGCTTTATGCAGTAGAAGAGGTTTTAAGGAATGGCTCAGTTCATAACTGAGTTCTTTCCTTTAAAAAACATATAACTACACCAACACGAAAGTTGTTTTGAGAAATTAACAGAACCTGTTAAGAATCGCTTCTGCTATTTGTAGTGGGATTAGTTTGCTAATTCGATAACAAAAAAAACGACAGATTACTGTCGCTTCCTCAAATTAAAGGTAGAAAATCAATCTCTTTCTCTTGCTCTCTGTGTATCTCTAATATTCTTTTGAACCGTTATGGCTGCAAATAAACTAAGAACAAACGCCATACCATAAAATCCCTTTTCGCTTAAATCAATACTTCCTGCATTGAATAAACCGATACCCATTAATGAAATAGATACTATAAGTGCAACCCAACTAATACCATAATAAATATTAGTAACAGGGATTCCCTCATCTTTATCTCTCACTGCTTTTTGTAAAGAAACCGCTGAATAGAGTCCGAATACTAAAACTGCGAAGTAATATCCTTTTTCGTTCAGTTGCATCACTGCGTTATATAAGCCAATTAGATACGCCGAAACACCTACCAATAATGCCGCCCAAGAAGCTCCCTTGAAAGCTGGAGTCGGTTCTCCCTCTTTCCTTTCTATTTTCATCTTTAAATCATTTTGTTTTCCTTTATCTAATAAAACCTCATTATCATTCGACATTGAATGTTTCGCCTCCTAATATAAATGGAGCATCGCAAATCCACAGTAATGCCCTGCCTAAATCCATTATACGGAAATTTCTTACAATTAATAGCTAATTTTTCTAAATTTCCAAGATTTATATAATCTTAAAATTTACAATTCTTTATCCCTTCTCAACATTCAATTTACCGAAGCTTAATATTTTTGCGTTTTAATAGAGTGGTAACAAGAATTTGGGGAGGGAAAGAAAAAGATGAAAAAAAGGTTATCGGTTGCATTAACACTTAGTTTAATGATCCCGGCAGTAACACCTGCGGCGGCAGCAGGGAAGGATATAACAATCAATTCTTTTAAATTTAATTCAATGCAAGCTCCAACGACGATCGAAGATATGGTAAAAACATATACGGGTGCTTCGGTGGATGTTACCTATAGTAACGGAGCCACCAAGAATTTCCCGCTTACATATAAACAGTTATTCCTTTCAGATGAAAACATCGTCACCAACAAAGGGATTAAAATTCCTGCAGGAACTCCGATTGATGCAAATGGAGATCCGATTATTGATAAAAGTGTACCTGGACAAGAGTCCTACTATATTTCAGATGCACCGGATTCCAATAGCTTAATGAATGTTGGCGGCAAACTGTTCATGGTATCCCATTTTGAATATGATACGCTTGATAATTCAGGCAGTTCTGCCTATGGTGTCGTTCCAGCATCGATGACTTTAACGGAATTAAATCAAGATAAGAAAAATGGTGAACTATCCGTTAAGCAGGCAAAAAAAGTCGATTTCTCACTTGTTAATGGTCTTTGGATTCCATGTAATGGTTCTACGTCTCCATGGGGAACTCATTTAGGTTCTGAAGAATATGAGCCAAACGCTCGTCTATTCGAATCAGAGATCGGAACAGATAAAGATTCCACAAACGTTAAAGGTTTTGCCAAGCTTTACTTTGGTGATGAATCAAAAGCAAATCCATATAATTATGGCTGGATTCCTGAAGTAACTGTAAAAGCAAATGGTGATACAAGTGTTGTAAAACACTATAGTACTGGTCGTTTTTCTCATGAATTGATGCAAGTCATGCCTGATAATAAGACAGCCTTTTTCGGTGATGATGGAAACTACACAGTTACGTTCATGTATGTAGCTGACAAAGAAAAAGACTTATCTGCCGGTACCTTGTATGCCGCTAAATTCGGACAAACTAGCACAGATAATGGTGGAGCAGGCAATCTAGAATGGATCAAGCTAGGTCATGCAACGGATGATGAGGTTAGAGCTATTATTGACAAGGGCACAAAATTCAGTGATATCTTTGAAACCGCTACTGAACCAACTGAAGGCTTTACGGCTATTAAAACAGACTCAAGCGCTGCAAAAATAGAATATTTAAAAGTAAAACCTGGAATGGAAAAAGCAGCTGCATTTTTAGAATCACGTCGTTATGCAGCATTAAAAGGTGCAACAGCTGAGTTCCGCAAAATGGAAGGTTTAGCAGTTAACGCGAAAGATAAAAAAGCCTATATGGCTATGTCTGAAATCGGTAAAGGTATGCTTGAAGATACGAAGAAAGCTGATCCTGCCGATGATATTCGCTTACCACAAATTCTTGCCGGCGGAACCTTTGAATTGAATCTAACTGGCGGACAAAAAGATAAGGATGGCAATGCTATTAATAGTAATTATGTAGCTTCTGCTATGAAGGCACTAGTGGTTGGAGAAGACTTAGCTGCACCGGATGCCTATGGCAATAAATCCAATCCAGATAAAGTTTCTAAACCAGATAACTTAAGCTACTCTGAAAAGATGAGAACCTTATTTATTGGTGAAGATGGCGGAGAACATACCAATAATTTTGTATGGGCTTATAACATTGATACAAAAGAATTATCCCGTGTGCTTTCCGTACCAGCAGGTGCTGAAGCAACAGGTTTACGTGTTCTTGATAACTTTAATGGTTTCTCTTATATTTTAAGCAATTATCAACATCCAGGGGATGAACTTCAAAACTTCCAAGGAACGGCTGTTGACAAGGAAGAGCTAGAAAAGGCAATGCAAGAGGGTATCGGTATCCTTAAAAAAGGTGGTATTGGATATATCGCTGGAATGCCACAGACGAATGATTTACATGTTGGCTGGCACTTCAATTCTGGTAAATGGTTCTTCTATGATGAAAATGGTAATATGCAAAAAGGCTGGGTAAAGGTTGGACCAAAATGGTATTTCCTTGAAGATTCCGGTGAAATGAAAACTGGCTGGGTGAAAGATAAAAACAAATGGTATTATCTTGGATCATCTGGCGAGATGAAATCCGGCTGGGTAAAAGATAAGGCAAAATGGTACTATCTTGGGTCTTCAGGAGAAATGAAAACTGGCTGGGTAAAAGATAAAAACAAATGGTACTATCTTGGTTCATCTGGTGAGATGAAATCCGGCTGGGTAAAAGATAAAGCTAAATGGTACTATCTTGGAACATCGGGAGAAATGAAAACTGGCTGGGTAAAAGATAAAGCCAAATGGTACTATCTTGGAACATCGGGAGAAATGAAGACCGGATGGGTAAAAGATAAAAATAAATGGTACTATCTTGGTTCATCAGGAGAAATGAAAACCGGCTGGGTAAAAGTGGGCCAGAAGTGGTATTATCTATATAAAGATGGCAGCATGGCGGCAAATACCACTGTCAATGGGTACAAAGTTAATAAAAATGGTGAATGGATTAAATAATTTTTAATCATTTTCATAAGTTAAAGGCGAACAGTGTTGTCACTGTTCGCCTATTTGTGTGTATTGTTAAGCTTATTAGTATGTTGCAAAACGTAATGATTTTTAAATATAAAAGCAACAGGATAGTTTATAAATAGATTTGAAGCTGTATTATGGCCGGAAAAATTGCACCACCGTTCCATTGCCTTCCATAACTTCTACCTCTGCAAAAGCACCATTGATGAATGTTATTTGCGGTGGAACATGGCCGCAATCTATATCATAAATAATCGGAATCTGCAGCTCATCTGAAAGGTCTTTGTAAACATCTTCAAACGTATAGTTATCCACTGTCATATTAGCAGAACTTCGGCCAAACATAAGACCTGAGCAATCCTGAAACCAACCTGCTAGCTTCATTTGAACTAATGATCTTCGCAGATCAGCAGTATTCAGCTCACAGTTTTCTAAATACCAAATGATAGGCTCTCTAGGGATATGTTGTTGTCTAAATTTCTGTACATCACCAAACGGTGTACCAATCAGATGTCTGATAATATCTATACAGCCACCCAGTAAACGACCTTGAATTTTTACTTTGCGATTTAAGACAGTCTTCCAAGAGGTTTGTTCAGTTAAATGAAAAACACAAGGTGAAGGAGTATCGTGTTGCCAATCCTTTTGATATAGTTTGGACGAATGCTGAAGGATAGACTCTCCCGTTTTCGTCGACAATACCGACTTCCACATGGCGGTTGTTTCATCTGAGTATTCTCCTCTTAAATCCACTAGATTAGTGCCGTGCGCCGTAGCGATTCCAGTTTTTAAGGTGATGGCCAGCAATAATCCACTAATATCGGAGTAGCCTAAAATCCACTTGTTGTTTATATTTTCAAAGTCAATATGTTCGAGAGTTTCCAGTAATAACTCCCCGCCCCAAGGAGGAATGATAAGGTCAATTTCACTGTTACTCATCATCGCATTAAATTCAGCAGCTCTTATTGTGGCAAGAGCTGATTTTGCCTTCTGCTGTGTCCAAACAGTTTCACTACAGATAACCTTGAACCCTTCTTGTTCCAGCCTGCTGGATGCCTGTTTAACTAGCCCATGTAATTCAGTTGGCACCCCTGAAGAGGGCGCAGTTACTCCGATTGTAGCTTCATTGTGTAAATGCGGATAGGTAATCATTGATATCCCCCTTTGACGCTTTTAGATGATTTTACCAGAATAAAATTGCTCATAAGGATTATTAAAGTTGATTCAGCACCAACGGAACAAATTCCGCATAGCTGTCAATGTGAAAGTCCGCCTCAATGTTGCTGTTTTGAAAAGCAACGGTCTTAATATTTAAATTCCTTGCCGGAATTAAATCTAAATCCCGGTCACCGACTACCAAATCAATATGATAGGTTTTTAAAACGTATTCATATGAAGAAACATGAGGTTTTCTAGTAAATCCTTGTTCTTCAACGGAAACAATTTCTTTAAAGTATTTCACTAAATTGAATTTTTCAAGGAGAAAAATGGTGGATTCCTTATCTCGATGAGTCACAATAATATTGTTATCAGCCAATGCTAAAACATCCTCTAAATGATCAAAGGGCGTGCTGTTTAACTTCGAATAATAATTATGCAATTTTGTGTATTCTTCTCTTTTCTCCTCATCAATTCCATAATGCTTAAAGGCTGTTTTGGAATCGATTTTTAACCACTTCAACACTTCACTCGGATCTAACTCTTGCTGACTTAAATGGATGAATCCCTTGACCAATGATGAATAAGTATCAAAAAGGGTTCCATCAAAATCCCACAATATGTTCAAAACTATCCCTCTATTCAAAAATAAGATGTCCATGCTCTTAAAACACCATTTTACCATTAAAATATAACATGTTTAAATTCGTGGTTTAAGCTTTTCATACATAAAGAACTCTAAAGTTGGAAAACTATTTAAAAAATGGGGGTGGTTCATGATGAAAAAAAGGATGATAAAGTCGCTTCTCGATAAACTTCAAACTGAACCACAATTTACTGAGCAGTCAAATACAAAGGAAATTGAATTAAAAAAACAAGATATTAGCAGAAATTATGATCAAAATTTAGAGCTATTTAAGTCCATATTTAGTGTTCCGAAGAATACAGATGTCAAGGTCCATGAGTTTATCATTCGCGGGCTTGAACGTCGTGCCTTTCTATTTTTCATAAGTACAATGGTAGATCTAGAGCATATCAAAGAAGGCATCATGGAAAAACTATTATTAAATAAGCAACCCTCCGCAAAAATTCCTGAAATTGTTTCATACCCAATGGGGAAAACTGTATCTAATATTGGAGAAATCACGGAGTTTATTACGGGTGGAATTACGGCACTCTTTGTGGAAGGAGATCCTCAATGCTATTTATTTGAAACGACAAAAATTCATGGCCGCTCCATTGAAAAATCTGATAATGAAGTGATTGTAAAAGGAGCAAAAGAAGCATTTACCGAAAAAGTAGTCGATAATATTGCTTTGATCCGTAAAAAGATAAAAAATGAAAACCTGATTTTCGAGTCTCTCGTTCTTTCGAAACGATCAAGAAACGATGCGTTCCTTGTTTACCAAAAAGACCTGGTGAATGAAGAGTTGCTTAGCGAGATAAAAGATAGGTTAGATTCGATAAATACTGATAAAATGATCGATTTGAGCTTGGTTGAACAATATCTTGAAGAAAGACCCAGGTCCCTATTTCCAACTTTGCTTTATACTGAACGCCCAGACCGAGCATCCTCTTTCATAGAGGAAGGGCACATCGTTTTATTAATGTCTAATTCGCCTAGTTGTCTGATAATGCCAGCTACCTTTTGGGCATTGATGCATTCACCGGAAGATCATTATCTTCGGACACCCTATGGTAATTTCATAAGGATCATGCGATTTATGGCTTTATTTATCGCCCTTTTTTCTTCCTCTTTATATATTGCTATTACAAACTATCATGTTGGGATGATACCGCCAGACTTATTAATGGCCATTGCAGGATCCAGAGAACGAGTACCTTTTCCCTCTGTCATTGAGATTTTGATGATGGAAATTGCCTTTGAACTTATTCGAGAGGCAGGATTACGTGTTCCATCACCGATTGGGCCTACAATTGGAATTGTCGGTGCGTTAATTCTAGGCCAAGCCGCTGTACAAGCCAATATTATTAGTCCGATTGTTATTATTGTCATCGCCTTAAGTGGCCTAAGTTCCTTTATTGTCAGTGATGTAAGCATGAATTTTGCGATCCGCATCACACGCTTTTTGTTTATTTTTGCCGCGGGTTTTATGGGTGTTTATGGAGCCACTGCTTTATTTACGGCTGGTCTCTTTTACATAGTGTCTTTAAAATCCTTCGGAGTACCTTACTTTGCACCCATGACGCCACATTTTTATTCATCGAAGGACTTAATAATCCGCCATGTTCCGATGAAAGAGAGGTTTCGCCCAGGGTACTTAAAACCAAAGGATATGGTTAAACAAAGAAAGGGATAAAACCTATATGAAGCAGCAACCTGGAAAACTTGGAATGCGTGAATATCTGTCCATTACTATTTTAGTGGTAGGATTGCAAACAACTGAGGATACATTTTCATCTTTATATAAACATGTACAAAATGCATCATGGATGGTTCCGATCCTGTCAGCTGGCCTTTTTTTTATACCACTCTTTTTATTAGTAAGGACTTTATCCGTGTTTCAAGACAAAAATCTATTTACTGTCATTCAAAAACTTCTCGGAAAATACATCGGTTTTGTCATTTGCCTGCTGATTTTTTTGATGAGTTCATATGCTATTTCGTTTGATACAAGAGTCTATGTCAATATTATTCGAACCTTTTATTTTACAACGACCCCTAACCTCGTGATTTATGCTATCTTAATGGCGGTTTGTGCTTATGGGGCTAAAAAAGGAATTGAGCATGTTGGTTCGGTTGCGTATCTCATCCTTTTTTATGCCATTGTTTTCATGTATTTAGCATTACTATTAAGTTTCCAGGATAGCACTTTTGATGCCATCTTTCCTATTTGGGGTCCGGGAAAACTTGAAATTTTGAAGCAAAGTTCCTTTAGCACTAACCTTTTTTCTAGTTTTTTCCTGTTTGCCATGCTCTTACCGTACTTCAGGTCATTCAAAGATTTTCAAAAAGGAACATGGATTGCCTATGTTTATATCCCAATCCAACTTAGTGCTGCTTTTTTCTCTTACATATGCTTGTTTGATAAGTCGCTCAATACAATGGGTTATCCTTTCCATACGCTCATTCGTTATATTCACCTTGGAAGTTACCTCCCAAATATCGAAATCATTTTTTTTGTGGTATGGATTTTGGCGACATTTATTCGTTTCACAGCGTATTTGTATTTAACTGCTCTTATGTTTGGATATTTATTTAAAATTAAAGACTTTGAATACTTAATCCCGTCTATTGCGACGATTTATTTACTAATTGGTAGTATACCGGAGTCAGCGATTAATGTTAGTTCCCAATTAAAACCCCTTATACAAATTGTGGAGGGCCCTGCGTTTGCTGCCATTTCGCTTTTTATATGGTTAGTCGCACTACTAAAAGGAGAATTTAAACATGCAAAGAACAGGAACAGTATGTAAAGGTTTGTTGTTTTTAGTCATGGTTTGTTTATTAACAGGTTGTTGGGATCGTGAAGAACTTGAAGATAAGTCCTATGTGATTGGTTTAGGAATTGATCCTTCCAAACAAAAAGGGAAAATCAAAATAACCATGCTGCTGGCCAATCCGGAAGTAGGGAGCATGCAAGGCGGTGGTGGTTCAACAGAAAAGCCACGAGAAATCATTTCGTTTGATGCGAATGATATTATGGCAGCAAAAGGGACAGCTAACGCAATCGTTTCTCGAAGTATAAGTTATGAATTTTTACGAATCATGGTTGTTTCTGAGGAATATGCCAGAAACAAAAAATTTGCCGCGTTGATTTCAGACGCTTTAAAAGATAAGGAAATCCGCTTGAATAGTTATTTAGCTGTATCAAAAGAACCGGCAAGTAAGTATTTTGTGAAAAATCATCCTAAAATGGAAACAAGACCCCATAAGTACTTTCAATACATGATTGATCATGGGATTGAAAATGGGTTGATTCCAGATTCGACACTCTTTCGTTATTTTAAAACAGTGGAGAGAGGGACAGATCTCTATTTAGCGATGTACACTTCAGCTGTAAGAGAGAAGCATCCTAAGATTAAAAGGGAAGATGAATATATGGCAGGACAAGTAAATGCTACAGGAGAGCTGGATAATACTCAATTTATTGGATCAGCTGTCTTCAAGAATGGTGTCATGATTGATAAGTTAACAGGTCAAGAAACACGTATGGTTAATATTCTTGATGATACGACGAACATTAAAGATATATTAGTGGATGTACCTAATCCATTTTCGCAAAAACAAACACAGTTTGCTGCAAGATTATTGAAAGATGAAAATAATAAAGTGAAAATGAATGTAAAAGGCGGACAACTAAAGATTTTTATTACCCTCCCTTTACAGATTGAAATCATGACAAACCCATCGATGGTGAGTTTTTCTGTTGCAAAAAATCGGCATATATTAAAAAAGCAAATAACTAATGACCTTAAAGCATTGAATGAAAATCTGTTGAAAAAGACACAAAGGGAACTAAAAGGGGCACCCTTTCCCTTATCTTTCTATGCAAGAAAATATTTTGGAACAAATCAAGAATTTAAAAAATTTAATTTTGGAAAAAAGTATGTGGATGCTGACATTACGGTGATCCCTAAAATTGAAATTATTGATTATGGTAAACAAACTAAAAAACCTGTAAGGGTGGGGAAATAGGTGTGAATTTATTTATCTACATTTGTTTGTTTATGATTACGATTTATACCTTTGGTTTTGGGGTTACCTTATGGAAGGAAAAACAAAAAGTAGGTTCCATGGTCGTTTTTCTACTGACCATTACCATTGTGGTATTACCATTCTTTTCGATTTTTCGATAAAGGGATTTAGCAAAAAATGGTTGCTAACTCTATAAATTAGTAGGTATCATAGAGTTAACAACCATTTTTATGGAAGGCCTGGAGTTACTGATGAAATTAAACAGGAAAAACCACCTGCTATGGATTGCATTAGGCATTTCACAGCTTCTCTTTATTGTATTAATGCCAGTATGGTTAAGGCTTTTAACCTATCTTCATCCTGTTGTTTTGGGAGTTGTTTGGATATGTGTGACAATTCTTGTGATGTTTGTGGTTTATTATGTACATAAAAGGACTATCGAAATACCTAAATATTTCTTAAAAATTGTAATAAGTATTTATAGTGTAGGTTTAATCGTTTTACTATTTTTTCGCCCAGCGAACCAAGTGTATAGTCGAATAAATGTTATCCCATTTAGAACCATTATTGGCTTCCTTACCGGAGATGGCAATTTTCTTATAGCTTTTTATAATCTGGCAGCGAATATATTGCTTTTTGTGCCGTATGGTGTGGTGACGCTTTTATTGTATAAAAATCCATCAAGGTGGAAGTTAGTTTTCATACCAGCTGTTGTCATTCTTCTGATTGAAATGACACAGCACCTTACCAAAAAAGGCAGTATGGATATTGATGATTTTATTTTAAATCTGCTAGGGGTAGGGATTGGGTATTTTTTGTATCCGGTGATTCAAAGAGTTGTCAAAGTCAAACCCACTCAAAATTAAGGAGTGGGAAAATACATAAATTCGTTCTAGCATAATTGATTGTGCCCGAAGCCGCTCATCGGAAAGGGCTGACGGTCACAAAAAAAGATAATTATGCCCGAAGCACTCCATCGGAAAGGGCTGACGGTCACAAAAAAAGATAATTGTGCCCGAAGTACCCCATCGGAAAGGGCTGACGGTCACAAAAAAAGATAATTGTGCTCGAAGCACCCCATCGGAAAGGGCTGACGGTCACAAAAAAAGATAATTGTGCTCGAAGCCCCTCATCGGAAAGGGCTGACGGCCACAATAATAGCTGCTATCTTTAAAAGGGGGAATGGTCCTTTGAAATCTGCGTTAATACTTGGAGGTACACAGTTTGTTGGAAAAAGGTTAGTTCAATTACTACTGGATGAAGGCGTTGAGGTGACAATAGCAACGAGAGGAAGGACTCCAGATTTCTTTGGTGACAAAGTATCAAGATTGAAAATCAGTCGGGAAGATCGTGAGTCCCTCCAACAAGCCTTTCAAGATAAGCACTGGGATGTTGTCTTTGATCAAACTTGTTATTCTTCCCAAGAAGCCTCGGATACCTTGGAGGCATTAGAGGGGAAAATCGACAAATACGTGTTTACTTCCAGTCAGGCTGTGTATAATTTTGGTACAAAACAGAAGGAAGAGAGTTTTAATCCACTCGAATTTAATCCTATTTAAAAAAACAGAAGCGAGTATATTGGCTATGTTGGCTACCAAGAAGCGAAGCGTGCGGCCGAAGCGATTCTTTTTCAAAAGGCAAGTGTCCCTGTTGTCGCTGTCAGATTTCCGATTATTATTGGGAAAGATGATTATACGAATAGATTAAAGTTCCATGTTGATCATGTAAAAAATGAGCAGCCAATGTTCATTGAGTATTCTGACTTTCGATATAGTTTTATAGATTCAGAGGAAGCAGCCCAGTTTTTATTAAATATGGCTGTGACTGATTACCAAGGAATGATTAATCCAGGCTCCAGCGACGATATTAGTTTAAAAGAATTAGTAACACATATCGAAAAACTTACAGAAAAAAAGGCGATTTTAGATAAAGATGGAATCCCATCGCCCTACAATTTACCTGGTTCGTGGTCAGTGGATACGAGTCGTGCCAATTCATTAGGATACACGTTCAGGTCCCTAGATACACTGCTGGAGCAATTAATTCACTTTTACATTAAGTAGGAATATCTTCGTCTCCTCAAACTTAAGCTCTGAATATTGAACACTTCCAAAAATTCAAAATGGGAGAGTGATTGAATGATCGCTGGAATAATTATCGCCGGTTTCATATTAACAGGTTTAATTACGATTGTTATATCTAATAGACCAAAATTATCAAAGGAAAACATCCCGGTGCGTTTGGGTGTCCTCGATGATATCCCGATTCAACCATTACTTGAAAAACTAACTTCCGCTTTAGATGAGGATTATATCCAGCAAGTTAAGTATCGTTTCCTTCAGGAGAATCCTAAACGGACAGAGGATGAATTTGAATGGCGGTTGTTTGAGCTAAAACGTTATTTCTTGGTGGCAAATATATTACAGAAGACGCCCATGTTTAGTGAAGAAGTAGATGAAGTCTGGCATGAAATGATTCTTTTTACGCAGAAATATCAAAGATTTTCGGAGCATTTTTTGGGGACAATGCTCCACCATACTCCAAACGCAAAAACCGCACCAGCTCCGCAGGAACGGGCATTTTTTGACTGGGTGTTTTCACAAATGTTTCAAATTACCGCATTTAGCTGGAAGTCATGGGGGAGTTTTTTCAGGTATCCACTCGATGTTCACGTATTAAAGGAATTTAAAGAAGCCAGCAAGGAAATTTTAGTAGAAAAATACTTTAAGGTAAATGAAGATAACAAGGATATGATTGATTATCTAGTCGATCGTATGAAAAAACAATTGAGCGAGGCTGAAAGGAATTATCGGGACGACAAAAAAGGTTCCTTTGCGAGGCAGCGAACATTTGGTGATATGACCCCGCTATCGCTTGTTATGGTCTTTTTCTCCTGTTTTTATTATGATGAGTATTGGAATTATGCAAAAGCATATGCCATTGCCAATTCTACTAATTCCACGAGCGGCTGTACTACCGCCATATTTTGCGGTGCTGCTTCTTCCGATAATTCAGGTGGCGGCGATCATGGAGGGTCAAGCTGCTCCAGTGGATCAAGCTGCTCCAGCTGTGGCAGTGGATGTTCATCTTAAACATGGGGTCTGACCCCTTCATGAAAACTAAAGTTGACCTTTCAAAAAAATTCAGCTGTTTGAAGAATTATTTCGGGACGCTAAGCGTTCTTTTTTTTTCACGTTTATGATACAGTAATGGGGAAAATGAATATGCAACGTATGGGAGCGACTGGTGTGAACGGATGGAAACGAAATTTGTGGGTATTATGGATAGGTGTCTTTTTTACATCGGCAAGTTTTTCGATGGTGATTCCGTTTTTGCCTATCTTTCTTCCACAAATCGGTGTCACTGAAAATGTTGAAATGTGGTCAGGATTATTATTTAGTGCTGCTTTTTTTGCAGGAGCAATCGCTTCTCCATTTTGGGGGAGTGTAGCTGATAAATATGGAAGAAAACCGATGATTATCCGGGCGGGGTTTTGTCTATTTCTTATCTATACTTTAACGGCATTTGTAACCAATCCATATCAGTTATTAGCCCTGCGAATTTCTCAGGGGTTATTAACAGGGTTTATACCTGGAGCGATTGCGTTAATCGGGACCAATACACCGAGTAAAAATGTCGGCTATGCCCTGTCGATGATTTCCACAGCATCTGCTTCTGGTGGAATTGTGGGACCGCTGCTAGGTGGAGGGATTGCCCATTTGGTTGGAAATCGGTGGGCCTTTGGCAGTGCTGGAATTATTGTTTTAATCTCGACGATCTTGGTCGTTTTTTGGGTGACAGAGGAAAACTTTACCCCTAGTAAAAAACGGGGCTCAGTTAAAAATGATATCAAGGAAGCATGGAGCAATCGGCCCTTAATGATGGTCCTGCTCTTGACAATTGTCACAGCGGGTTCGATTATGACGATTGAACCGATTCTTCCTTTATATATAGTCAAATTGGGTGGATCTGCTGATAAGGCTTCGCTGTTAGCGGGTATTGTGTTTTCGCTGCCGGGAATCGCCAGCGCCTTATTTGCTCCGATTTGGGGCAGATGGGCCGATAAAGTAGGATTTCATCGGGTTCTTGTCATTGGATTGCTCGGCGGCGGACTTGGAACATTGGCACAAATCCTTTTTAGTGAAATTATCGGATTTTCAGTTATACGGTTTGTGTTCGGTGTCTTTTTCTGTGCTGTTTATCCCGCATTAAATGGTCTTGTCGTGAAATCGACAGCGGCTGATTTCCGTGGCAGGGCCTTCGGTTTAAGTCAAACGGCTAACCAAATCGGCGGCATGATAGGACCAATCATTGGCGGCTTTATAGGCGGAATTTTCCCTGTTCAAATTGTGTTTGTGGCAACAGGTATCTTACTGTTGAGTGCAATGGGAGCAGCTTATTGGAAGGGCAAAGATTTAATCAATATTAAGAAAACAATGCAATGAAAAGGAACTCGAATGAGTTTCTTTTTTTTTGCGTTATTCTAAACAAACCTTAACAAAACTTAACGAAACTAAATAAAACTTAACAAAAGTCATTGTGATCATTAAAATCATCGATTACAATTTTCTTAAAATCAATGTCCGTTATGACAAGTATTCGTGAGTGTAAGAAATAAACTAAAATAGATGAGGCGAGAAGACTCATGGCGTATCAAATAGAAGCTTTAGAACTAGAACCTTCAATATTACACCAATTCTTATCCATAGCATTAGGTGGGAATGCCTTTTTACATTCCTATATTGATGACTGTTATCGAAAAAATGAGTGGCAGTATTTTGAAGCCTACCAACAGAGTGGATTGAAAGGAAATTCGCTATTTTCCATGTACACCACAAAAAGTGAAGAAAAAATCAGGAAAGTGGCAGGGGTGATAGAATGGTGTTATTACAACCAACAATTTTCACAGCTTGATCAACTCATCAAAAAAGGATACAAATTTGTTTATCAGTATTTTCAACAGCATCCAGCAATCGATTTTGATCATTTCATGCGAAGCTTTGGCAAGAGACAAAAGAGCAAGAATGTAAAGGAAATAGAGTTAATCTATCAAAATATTGTTCTATGGTATCTGTGTGTGCGAGAAAACAAACTGTTTAATACAAACAATGTGGCCTGGCAATCATTTCAGGATGTATTATGTACCTCCATGAATGAGATTCAAGTGCAAAAGTTAATTTTTTCAGAAGAGATGGTGGATAAACATCGGGAAGAGATAGAAGAATTTTATGAGGAATACCATATTCCCAAAAATCCACGTTTCGATTCGTTAGGTTCTTTTTTAGAATACCTGATCAGCGATAAATTAATTGCCATTTATGAAGCACACCCTCATTATGGTACAGAAAAGGCCGAACAATTGGTATTTCAAGACTCTCCTACAAAATACATAGGGGCTTTAGGCGGCTGGCTTAAGACACTTAAAATTCATGAGTTAGATGCAACTGAACAAATCCCATTGACAAAAACGGATCTGGATATGGTTTTTTTGGAACTCTTGCATGCCAAAAAGTTTAATTATATTTCTAAAGAAGAACAAGATTTGTTTTTTATTGCTTGTCTCTATTTAAAGTGCCTCAGCTCTCTTTACCGAGAAACGAAACATTTTTATTTGGATCAATCGAAAAGGGATTATTATATCGAAATGAAGTCCAAAGAGTCGCAAATGAATGAGAAAGAAACCTCCCTGTTACGAAGGAAACAGGAATGGCACCTCAGTAAAAAAAGACAACAAAGAGAAATCGAAGGATTAACACAGGAGCTTCGAGAGGCACAGGCCAAAATAGGTAAACTGGAACAGCAAATTGACAATATGGAAGATTATACGGATGAGGTACATGCCCTCCGAAACTTTGTCTATTGGGAGGAGCAGGACCAAACTAATGTTGAGAGGGGCCCCTCATTAAAGACTATGACCGAGTTGATTCAGTCTAAGCGAATCCTCATTTTTGGAGGATCTCCGAGTTGGCGGCAAAAATTAAAAGAGCTTCATCCAACCGTGGAGTTTATTGATGTGGACGAGAAGAACAGGGACATTTCGAAAATTCATCGAGTGGATGCAGTCTTTATTAATACAACAGTATTTTCCCATTCTTTTTATAATAAAATTATGAAGGAATTGAGTAAAAGTGAAACCCGTCTGTTCTACTTAAATGGACAAAGCAATATTGAGAAAACGACGCTCGAAATGTATAAATGGCTGACGGAATGAGGAGAGAAGAATGTAGTGTTTACAAAAAGTGAGGATGTCTCTACAAGGGGTCTGACCCCTTATCTTAGACATCCTCTTTGTAATGGCTGAATCAAATTTACTCTCGTTTCGCCAATCCATGCATGATAAATTGAATGGTGCGCTCCGTCTCGAGTTCGTCATCCCATTGACCATTTGGGAAAAAAATATAGCGAGTAACCAAGTAGCCCATGATATTGGTAATTACAAGTCTTGCGACACTTTCTGGCGGCATCTCAATCAATTGCCCTTTTGCTTGATAGCTTTTGATGACACCTGAAACACGCTCGAAGATTGTATTCGCTATAAGTTCAATAAATTGTTCTCGCAGCTCCGGTTGAAAGGGGATTTCTTGCAGCATGATTCTAATAACCGGGAGGAGCTTCTTTAAAACCTCTCGCCGGTTATCAATTGCAGCTCGCAGAAAATCTTCAACCTGGTCATATTGTTGATTGAGTACTTTATCAAAGTCTTTAATAATATAAGGGCCAATCAACTTGGTCATCATGGGTGCCACAATTGACATTAACAAGTCCTTTTTTGTTTTATAATGCCGGAAAATGGTTCCTTCAGCGACGCCTGCCTTTTTGGCAATTTCACTTGTCGATGTCGAGGCGTAACCTTTTTCCGAAAAGGATTCAATCGCAGCTATCAGGATTTTTTTTTGTTTATCGGTTAATTTTTCTTCCTCAAATAGCTGTTGAATCATTATCTCTTCTTCTAACATTGTGTACTCCTTCATCTTTCATTCATTTCTTCTTAGATAAGATATCTGCATTTATTTAGATTTTGCGATACTTTTTCAAGGCTAATACATTAAGAATAATAAATACAAGAGCAAACCCTAATAATACAAGAAGGTCGGTTGCAATTTCACTTATATCTAAACCTTTATACATAACAGCCACCAACGCATCGCCGCCATAGAACATCGGCATACACCTAGCAATTACCTGCATCCAGCCTGGCATACTATCGAACGGAAAGATCCCTGCGAAAAAAACCTGAGGGATAATCGCAATCGGAATAAACTGCATCATTTGAAATTCAGAATTGGCAAAGGCCGATAAAAGAATACCAAGGGATAGCGCAACAAGGGCTAAGCATAAGTTAATTAAAATGACATTCCACAAGGAGCCAACAAGCATAATATCTAATACTTTGACGGCATAAAAAACAACAATCAGTGTTTGGATCACCGCGAATAAACCGTATCCGAAAAGGTAGCCGAACACAATCTCTCTCCGTTGGATTGGTGTAGCCAATAATCTCTCAAGTGTTCCTGTTGTCCGTTCACGTAATAAGGCAATTCCGGAAATAAGAAAGACAAAGAAAAAAACAAAGAAACCAACTAATATGGGACTTAACTGATCAAAAAATGTCGTATCCTCACTGCCATAGATATAGGTAGTCTCCATTTTTGGAGCCTTTACTGTCTCCATTTTTACAGGTGTACCTTGTAATTTACTCTGAATGGTTTGCATGAAAGTTGATATATTCTTTGCTTGTTTCTTGGCATTTTCAGCTGCAAGGGCTTGCCCAATTTTCATCTGTAAGGCTTTTGCAGTAGAAGGCTGCTCATTTGAAAGGGTTAGTTTGATTTCTTCACCGTTAAATTGAAGCACTCCATCAAGATCATCATCTTTGATCACTTTGTTTGGATTGGAGAGTTGTCCATACTGTTTTACCACAATATCTTTACCTTTTAATTGTTTCACGATCGAAGCATCCGCACCTGTAACCCCAATTCGTGGGTCCACGGTATTGCCGCCAAGTAAGTAATGGAGGAGGGTGAGAATCAATAATGGGGCAACCATCATCATCGCTAAGGCCCGTTTATCACGTAACATTTGATGGATAATCCGTTTAACTAAAGCCAGGACTCTCATTTCTTTTCCCCTCCAGCCTTTAAAAATACCTCTTCTAAAGTCGTTATTCCATATTGTTTCTTTAATTCATGTGGCGCCCCGCTGGTGATAATTTCTCCATCTCTGACCATGGCAAGACGATCACATTTTTCCGCCTCGTCCATCACATGTGTAGTTACTAAAATGGTTTTACCTGACTTCTTCAAACGATGAATCTCAGCCCAAATCGATTGTCGTAATTCTGGGTCAATCCCTACGGTAGGTTCATCTAATACCAGGACTTGGGGATCTTGTATTAAGGCAACGGCGAGTGATAATCTTCGTTTCATGCCGCCTGAATAGTCCTGAACTTTCTTCCTTAGTTCGGAAGTAAGGTTCACTAAATTGGCTGCATAGGCGATCCGTTCTTTTTGCACTTCTTTTTTTAGTTTAAAAAGAGAAGCGAAGAAGGCGAGATTTTCTTCACCGGTTAAATCTGTGTATAAGGCATCAGCTTGGGCCATGTAGCCAATTTTTTGCAATAAATTCAAGTTAGGAACGGCAGTATCTAATACCTGTACATCCCCTTCGGAAGGACGATCCATTCCGACAATGATTTTTACTAAGGTTGTTTTTCCTGAACCAGAAGGCCCAATCAACCCGTAAATTTGGCCAGGCTCCACAGACAGATTAATCTTGTTTAAGACGAGCTTTTTCCCAAAACTTTTGCTGACATCCTTGATAACGATCGATGCTGACATCGATAAACCCCCTCCGGGAAGATAAAATGAGTGATTACTCACTTTATTTTATAGCGGTAGGGGATAAGAGGTCAATGGCGTTAAGGTGAACTAATCAAAAATATATTTGATCTATTTTGCAGAAGTCTTATCTGAGGCAATGAAAAATCTAGAATTTAAAGGTAACTCAAAAAAAGCCCCACTTCCCATCAAGTTGAGGAGAAATAAGGCCTTTTTGATAAACCTATTCTATTCTGTTACTGGTTTTTTCAAGATACCAAGCAATATGGCTGAAACGATTGCGCCTATTACAACTGCCAGCAAGTATAACAACCAGTTACCATCCACTAGTGGAATAACGAATACGCCACCGTGTGGGGCACGAAGTCCAATATGGAACAACATCGATAAGGCACCGGCTACTGCTGAACCCGCCATAACAGAAGGGATGACACGAAGCGGATCCGCCGCTGCAAATGGGATCGCTCCTTCTGTGATAAAGGATAACCCCATAATATAGTTCACTTTGCCTGCTTCACGATCTTGTTGACTAAATTTCTTTTTAAATACTGTGGTTGCAATGGCAATCCCTAATGGAGGGACCATACCAGCAGCCATAATGGCAGCCATTGGTTCGTAGACACCATTTGCTAATAATCCAGTACCAAATACGTAGGCTGCCTTGTTGATTGGACCACCCATGTCAAACGACATCATTAAACCTAAAATAATTCCTAGTAAAATAGCATTTCCTGTACCAAGACCAGATAACCACTCAGAAATCGCGGTATTTAAGGCACCAACTGGTTTATTAATAACATACACCATGATAAATCCGGTTAAGGCAATCCCCAATAGTGGATATAATAGAATCGTTTTAATTCCTTCTAATGACGATGGCATACCAGTTAATACTTTTTTCAAGCCAACAACTAAATAACCTGCTAAGAAACCGGCGACAAGACCACCTAAGAAACCGGCGCCACCGCTATTTGCTAACATACCGCCGACCATACCAGCAGCAAACCCGGGGCGGTCCGCAATACTCATCGCAATAAATCCAGCTAATACCGGCACCATTAAGGCAAAGGCATTACCGCCGCCAATTGTCTTTAATACAGCGGCAAAAGCATTGTAAGTTGGATCATCAGGATTAGCAGAATTAAAGCCAAACATGAAGCTAATCGCGATTAAAATCCCACCGCCAACAACAAACGGAAGCATATTGGAAACACCGTTCATTAAGTGCTTATAAATAGTTGAGCCAATCCCTCGGCCTGATTGTTCATTTTCATTTTTCGCTTTATTATTTCCGTGATAGATGGGTGCATCTTGCTTTAAGGCTCGCTCAATTAATTGCTGTGGTTTCCGAATCCCATCGGCAACAGGGGTTTCAAGCACATGTTTTCCATTAAAACGATCCATTTCAACCTTGGTATCAGCGGCGACAATAACCGCGACAGCGTTTCCAATTTCTTCATCCGTTAGGACATTCTTGGCACCGCCTGATCCATTTGTCTCAACCTTAATATCGACACCCATTTCAGCTGCTTTTGCTCTTAATGCATCTGCAGACATATACGTATGGGCGATCCCTGTCGGACAAGCTGTTACGGCCACAATAAATTGTTTCTTGCCAGTCATGGATTGAGGTTCTTCGTCCTCTTCCGTGTCATAGCTATCGATGATTTGTAAAACGTCTGTTGCTGATTTCGCTGCTAAAAGCTGTTTGCGTGCTTCATCCTTCATTAAAATAGTGGAAAGGCGGGCAAGTGCTTCTAAGTGTGTATTATTTGCTCCTTCAGTCGCTGCAATCATAAAGAAAAGGTGAGCAGGCTGACCATCGAGCGACTCATAGTTCACGCCGGCAGTTGATCTTCCAAAGACAATCGCCGCTTGCTTTACCGCTTTTGTTTTTGCATGAGGAATGGCGATTCCATCGCCAATCCCAGTGGTACTTAGCTCTTCTCGTTTAATAATCTCGTTTTTAAAATCAACTCGGTTGGTTAACTTACCAGCTGAATCTAATACGGATACCAGCTCTTCAATAACATCTATTTTTTGATTACTTTTTAAGGATAGATTAATAGTTTCTTTGGTCAATAGCTCTGTTATTCTCATCATCATTCTCCTCGGCGTTCAATTTTTACTTGAGGTAATAAACTTTCTACCTTTTCCGGTGTACATAAGCCAATAGAAAAAGCTGTTGCACTGCCCGAAGCCACACTATAACGAAAGGCTTCCTCAATGGATTTTGTTTTTTGATAGGTGGCAATAAATCCTGCTACCATAGAATCTCCTGCACCGACCGAGCTTTTGACTTCCCCTTTAGGGACAGTAGCAATTAAGGTGAAATCCTTGTTAATAAGGACGGCGCCTTTATCGGCAAGGGATACAATGACATTTTGAACGCCTTTGTTAATTAATTTTCTACCGTAAGGCATGACCTCTTCACATGTGGTAATAGTGGTATTAAATAAATCCCCAAGTTCATGATGATTCGGTTTGATCAAAAACGGTTTTAATGGGAGCACTTTTTTTAATAATTCGCCTTCAGCATCGACAACAAATTTTGTCTCGTTCTCATTGCAAATTTTCACCAGTTCTTCATACGTGCCTGCTGGCATGGTCGAAGGAATGCTCCCTGCTAAAACAAGGGTATCTTCGTTTGTTAATGCTTGTATTTTCCGCTTCAACGCTTCAAAATTTTCTGTCGTAATGCTAGGGCCGGTTGCGTTGATTTCTGTTTCGGTTTCGGACTTAAGCTTTACATTGATTCTTGTATCTTCTTTTACGCTGACGAAATCTGTTTCAATATTTAATGCATGTAAGTATTGGACAATATAATCACCTGTAAAGCCACCGATAAACCCAAGTGCTTTGCTGTCAACATCTAATCTCTTTAAGACTTGGGATACGTTAATCCCTTTGCCGCCTGGCAATTTGGTTTCATTTTTTGTCCGGTTTAATTCACCTATATGGACTTGGTCCAGTTGAACAATGTAGTCGAGAGATGGGTTCAACGTTAATGTGTAAATCATGATGTAACCACCTTAATGTTTGTCTTATTTAAAAATAGTTCCTTCGTATCAAAGTCTATTTCATTCGTTATGATGACTGCCTCATGGAGGTCAGCTATTTTTGCAAAGGCAATTTCCGAAAACTTTGATTCATCCGCGATAACAAAGGCTTCGCGAGATAATGAAATGGCGAGTTGTTTGATCATTGCTTCTTCCTGATCGGGTGTTGTATATCCAAATTGGGGATGAATTCCATTCACACCCATAAAACATTTATCAAAACGATATTGTTCAAGACTTTCTAATGCGCCACGACCGATGATAGCCTTGGTAGTGGGCTTTGCATATCCACCGATTAAAAAAGTTTTAATATTTCTCTCAAGTAGTTCATTGGCATGTGTAAGGCCATTTGTTACAACCACTATATTCGTAGGAAGATATGGAATCATTTCAAAAACGGTTGATCCGGCATCTAAATAGATACATTCATCCGCTTCCACTAAACTGGCAGCATACGCAGCTATTTGCTTTTTTGCTTGAAGGTTTTTGGATGATTTCTCACTCATACTTGGTTCTTGAAGCTTTCCTTGCAGTCTGGCAGCACCACCATGGACTCTCTTTAGGAATTTCCCTTGTTCTAACTGTGTTAAATCCCTGCGAATGGTTGATTCTGAGGAATTAGTCAGCTCCACAAGGTCTTGCAGCTTGACCGTATTCTTTTTCTTTAATTCAGCTAAAATCATTTGATGGCGTTCTGGCTCTAACAAACTACCACCTCCTAAAACGCTTTCATTATTTATGCTTTTATTTTATTCCTTTATCATTCAAAAATCAATCAAAAACTTTCAAAAAGAACCACATTTCATTCAAAAAGCTTCACACTTTCATCATATAATGGGAAAAACGAATAAGTCATTTGGTATAGCTTGCTCCTAATAAGTTCATTTAATGAATAAAGGAAAGAAGTGCTATTGAGTCCAACCAGACGGTTAGTAGTTCTGGTATAATAATGTTAGGAATGGGAATTTTATACTACGATTATTATGAGATTTATTATGGGATGGTTGATGTTAAAAATATAATAGTATGAATTCATTTTTGAAGGGAGTCATTCATGTGTTATCTTTTGAGGAAAAAAAGGCTATTTTTCATTCATTTCAATTGAAGGAAAAGAAAATTAGTAATGGAAGAGTAAGCTTTGTTTATCCTGAAAGTATCCAAAAGGGTCAAGTTTTGGCAACACAACTACATCCAAGTGGAAATGGCTACGTGATTGGTAAGTATATGTCTGAAGAAACCATTATGAATCATGGGTACGAAGTAGACCCTCGCGGTTGGATTTCAATCAAGGTTTTTTCAAAGGATGAAATAGCAAAGGTGATAACAGAGGCGATGAAGTCGATGTCGATGAAGCCTGAAGGGACGGAGGTTTTTGTTGAACAGCAGGAACCTATAAAAAGGGCAGACACTTTTCCAGAAAATAAGGAAGAGAACACACAGATAGATAATCTAGCTCCTGAAATGGTGGAACTACCTAAAGAGGTGTCTGATGATTCTGAACTAGCGATCACAAGGAAAAGCAATGTAAAACAAGATGAATCGGTTGAGACGGTTCAGCCTTCGGCACGTGAAATGTATCCTGGTTCATGTTTATTTGCCTGGATGGGACTAACTTTATCGACAATGGAATACGGCTTTTTGGTTTGGAGGCAGGCCGTAAGAAAATACGCAGAGATCGGTTCGAAAATACATAAAAAAGCATAAGCATCATAAAACCTTGCTTTGGTGATATATTAACAGAGATGCAAATCCCAAGATGTGACGGCCTATATTACGGAGATCGTCGCGAAAAAAGAGAATAAGTAAGTGGTGCTGACCAGAATAGATTATCTGGTCAGTTTTTATTTTTGTTACAATAGTCTCAAAGAATATAACTTTTGAAATTGCGGTCTTTCTTAAGGACAAAACGAGCTGGTGAATCTACGAAACTGTCTTTAATCCCTCCATTGTCCTAATTGACCATTAAATTTGTCAGTGATACTATTAAAAAAATTGAAAGTTCTCGGTATGAAACCAAGTAAAACTCCAATAAATAGTTTTGTAAGTGAGTGGAAAAGGGATGTGAATATATTGATTAATCAGCCCAACACATTAAGTGACGAAAGCAGCCGAAATCATCTTCACGCTGATTGTGAAAACTGTTTTGGCTTGTGCTGTGTGGCTTTGCCATTTGCAGCATCAGCAGACTTTGCAATAGGTAAGGAAGGTGGTACCCCTTGTCCTAATTTACAATCGGATTTTCGTTGTGGAATTCATAAAGACCTTCGACAGAAAGGTTTTAAGGGCTGTACTGTATATGAATGCTTTGGGGCGGGACAAAAGGTTTCACAAGTCACCTTTGGCGGTAATGATTGGCGGGGGCATCCATACACGGCGAAGCAAATGTTCGATGTGTTCCCTATCATGCACCAACTTCATGAGATGCTTTGGTATTTAACCGAAGCCCTAGAATTGAAAGAAGCGAGTTCACTTCATCGTGATCTTCGTCAGGCTCTGGATGAGACAGAAGGGCTTACTCTTCTAAGTCCAAATTTACTCATGGAACTGGACGTGACAGCACACAGGGTGACCGTCAATGCGCTACTTTTACGGACGAGTGAACTTGTACGTGCCGAATCAATTCGTAATCAAGCGAGTTCTAAAAAGAGTCCGAAAACCTATGGACGGGGTGCCGATCTCATTGGTGTGAATCTAAGAAAAGCTGACCTCAAGGGTGCCAATTTAAGAGGAGCATATCTTATTGCGGCGGACCTGAGAGAAGCCGATCTAAGAGGAGCCGATTTTATCGGAGCAGACTTCCGAGATACGGATCTTAGAGGAGCCGATTTGACTGGGAGTATTTTTCTTACTCAAGATCAACTAAATGCAGCCAAAGGTGACCCTAATACAAAGCTGCCGCCATCTCTTACACATCCCAAACACTGGTTGCCATAGCGGATAACTGAATATTTTATTTTAAAAAAAGCTCTTTTCGTAAACTTTGTTGCTATTTATCCAAATGTTTTCCTTCTTAGTGGCAAATTCGGACAAATTTGAGGTTTTCTAAAGCACCGTCTTGTTCGAAAAACAACCAACTTTGCGAAATCAGCCTTAAAGAATAACTGTAAACTACGATACTTTATTGAAATATTTGTAAAAAATGATCCTATCTGAAACCATTGTCAACCCCAATTTATATTATAATTTTTGGGAATTACCCATAAAATTAGGAAAAATGATAGAACTAACGTGTTCATAAATAATTCGTTAAAAGACTAGTATTATCGTAAAAAACAGGAATTATAAAGAAGCAAGCAGTGCTTTATTGTAAAATCCTTCCTCAAATATGACAAAAATCATATGTTACGATGAATATGCAAATGATCGGCAAATCGTCAAAACAGGAGGGAATTTACATGATCAAGAAAAAAGTAATTCTAACTGCAGCCGCTGCGGTAACATTAGTAATGGCCAACCCGGTTCTAAATAAGGCACATGCAGCAACTACAAGCCCATCTGTGCAGGAAAAGGTATATATTTACCAAGGTACTAACATGAATGAGCTTAATAGTATCATAGAAAAATACCTTACTAGTTTTGGATATAATTTTACGCAAACTACAGTGAAGCCACCTGCGCAGACGCAGACGAATCAAACAGGGACATCACAACAGCCTGCTCAGACTATAAAGGCTAAACCTGTACAGCAACAGCAAACATCACCAAAACCAAATACAAATACAACAAATACAACCCAAAACACCAGTACGTTAAGTGCGTATGAACAAAAGGTAGTGGACCTTACCAATCAGGAGCGTGCTAAAAACGGCTTACCTGCCTTAAAGGTTGATACAACTCTTAGCAAAATGGCGCATGAGAAATCCCGTGATATGTCGGCTAATGGCTACTTTAGCCACACAAGCCCAACGTATGGATCTCCCTTTGATATGATGAAGAAATATGGGATTACGTATCGTTCTGCAGGGGAAAACATTGCAATGGGTCAACGATCCCCTGAAGAAGTCGTCAAGGGATGGATGAATAGTGAGGGACATAGAAAAAACATTCTTAGCTCGAACTACAATTATATTGGCGTGGGCTATGTCGGCCAAGGCAATTATTGGACACAAGAGTTTATTGGAAAATAAACATACCAAAAAGCTTGAGGGGATCCTTCAAGCTTTTTGGTTATTTTAGAATTTATAAGCTTAATCCCGTTTTAAAGGAATCCAAATTTCGGAGTAATAATCAGGACTCCACGGGTCGCCGTCGGCATAGACTTCTAATTGGGGGGTGCCGGCCGGCTTAAAATGATTGGATGGAAACCATTCTGAGTAAATTTGGCTCCATGCCTGCTGAATGGCCTCGGGCACTGCCCCATGCACTTCGAAAACAATCCATTTTGAGGCAGGAATTTCAAGCTGTAATAACCCTTCAGGTAGCTCACCACTATATTCTGCAGCAATCCAGTAATCCATCACAGGTTCGGATTGTTGGTCACCTTTGTCCACACAGATGCCTACTACCCCTTTAATTTGACCATTATTCAACGTAAATAGCCGTTCATTGGTACCATCTTCATGAACATCAATCCACATTTTAGGGATCTCTCTTAAATTCTCTCCATTGACGCAAGAAAACTCTCGCTTCACTCCCACGACTTGAAACCTGTCTCTTTCGATCAGTTTGTAATTCATTGGATCTGCTCCTTTCAAAGTCACCTGATTAATAAACTAATCTTGTCCATTTATCCTTTTTATGAATAGATTTTTATCCTATTTTAACCTCTTTTACTTAAAAGTGTAATAGGAAACCAACAGTTTAATTCCTTTTTCAACCAAATCCTTTTATACTAAAAAGTAGACAACGGAATATTAAATAGGGTTGAACCTTTGATAAAGAATTAAGCATGAACGGATTTCATAGAATAGTAAATTGCCGTGAATGGGGGAGTTTAGTGAGGAAAATAACATTATCCAATGGGAAAACCATTGAGGTGGAGTGTTTAAGCTGTGCTTTAACAAGTGGTATTATCGAGCCTGATGGAGGAGTTGTCATCGAGACGGCCCATTTCCATGCGCACCAGGATGTCGCCTATCCGATAAAGGGTTTAATCATTCTTGCATCCAAGCGGCATATTAAATGTTTTGATGAATTAACAGAAGAAGAAAAACTTGATTACATAAATATTTTAACAAAAATTAGAAAAGCCCAACGAGAAGTGTTGGGGATTGAACAAGTTTATTATTTTTACAATGAAGATACCACACACCATTTTCACACCTGGATGGTTCCACGGTATGAGTGGATGGAGAAATTTGGCCGATCGGTCGAATCCGTTCGACCTGTATTGCTTCATGCCAGAAACGAAATGAATGATAAAGTGAATGTAGGAAAAGTAATGGACGCCATTAAACAGCTTACCGAAGCGCTAAATCATAAATAGCTAGGAGGAAAGAGAGTGGACATTTTATTATCAACTGTGTTTGTTGGTCTGGCAAAAACCGTCGGAGAAAAGGATGCAATACAACCTATGGATCGGGAATGGACCAGTGCCATTTTTAAAGAACCGGTACATGGTCCTGTATGGGTTGGAAAAACCGGTTTAACGGGTGATGGGCAATGGGATCAAAAAAATCATGGCGGACCAGAAAAAGCTGTTTTTGCCTATGCACTCGATAATTATACCTATTGGCAAACGGAACAGGGAATTTCAGAAATTGGACCAGGTGGTATGGGTGAGAATTTTGCGATGGACCATGTTTCAGAGGATCGAATTTCGATTGGCGATACCTTTCAAGTGGGTGAAGCCGTTGTGCAAGTGTCGCAGCCAAGACAGCCGTGCTGGAAACCGGCCCGCCGTTTTAAAACAAAAACCCTCGCACTGCAGTTGCAAAATACAGGCAAAACAGGGTGGTACTTCCGTGTGTTGAAAGAAGGAACTATCGAGGCAGGGCAATCTTTTGCCTTACTAGAACGGCCCTATCCACAATGGACGATTCAAAAGTGCAATGAAATTCTCCATGGAAAAAACCCTGATTATCTGCAAATGCAGGAACTGGCACAATGTGAATATTTGGCTCCAGGCATGAAGGGCACTTTAGAAAAACGGTTAGAAAACAGAGAGATGCCAGATATCCGAAATCGAGTGCTAGGGCCGAATAAATAATTAAAATTAAAAGCCTGTATCATAGCATAGATTCCTAGATACAGGCCATAAGTTTATAAAATAAAGTTGGCAAACAGATACAACAACACAATACTGACTAAAATACATATATTTGAAATCGTGCCAATCAAAAGAGTGGTTTTGTATTTAAATTCATGTGCATAGGGAATAACAGCCATTCCTATTGGGAGAATTAACCCCATTAATAGGGTATTGCGAAACATTTCACTAAAAGGCAGGAACAAATACAAAGCCACACCCACTAATAAGCCAAAGCCATATCGAAAAAGTACAAATTTCGTGATGGGTCGTAAGTATTGTTTTTCAAATGAGAAATTCAGATATAATCCTAGTAATAATAATGATAAAGGCATATTGGCCTTCGAGATGATGGTGGCAACATCAATGACTCCAGAAGGTAAATGAATATGGCTAAAATTTAATATACTCATAATGATATAGGACATAAACGGAATCGATTTGCTGAACTTTTTTAAAATCGAAACGGGTTTTAATGCTAACCCTTCTTCTGAAAAATAGCTCCCGACTATATAAACAAGTCCAAACACGAGGATGGAATTACCAACATCAAACATGCCAAAATAAAGAAGGCCCTCTGCCCCCCAAATCGCCTCAACAATGGGATAAACAAACAGACCGACATTGAATCCTGAGGTGAGCATCATTAAGGTTCCCTTTAGTTCCTTCTGTTCACTTTTAAATAAGAAAAATGCTAGAAAGACAGTAAGAAATCCATACAGCACAACAATAATGGGGATCATGATTAATGAAAGTTCAATTTTGACGGAATTGAGCGCCACAATCACCAAAGCGGGGAGCGTGATATTAAAAATAATTCTCGAGATGATTTCTCCATCACTTTCTTTTAAGATGTTCATTCTTTTTAAAAGATAGCCTAGCGCTATGATTGCGATTATATATAAGAATTCTTGATTCAACTGGTATTCCTTCTTCCTTTGAAACGGGTATTAGCCTTGTACACTCCATTTTTTCAAACTAGCTCTGGAGAATACATAAAATAAATAATAACATCAAGTAAAAATTATTTATAGTCCGTAAATCAAATCTTCTGTGTGTTTAATAGAATAAGATAGGAATATGCAAAGGTATATGGTAAAATTTTTCAAAAAAGGAAGGTGGTAGTCTAGTGGAGTTTAAGGTAAAAAAAGGGGAATTTGATTCATTAGAACAATTAGTTAACTCTCTTGAATGTATTCCTAGAAAGCAGTCGACCCTTTTAATCGGAATCGATGGCTGCGGCGGCTCTGGAAAAAGTACATTAGCCCATGTATTAAAAGAGGCATGTTCAAACGTAACGATTGTCCATATGGATGACTTTTATCTTCCGAAAGGGCAGCTTATCCAGTGTCATCCAACACAAAAGCCAGTTGGTGCAGATGTTGAGTGGGAACGGGTATTCAAGCAAGTAATAGAACCGATTAGTCATGATCAAAATGGCCATTACCAGCGTTATGATTGGGATAAGGATCAATTAGCAGAATGGCATAGTGTCCCTGTTGGTGGCATTGTCATTGTGGAAGGTGTGTATTCCACGCGGATAGAATTAGCGAAGTATTACGATTTGACCATTTGGGTGGAATGTCCAAGGGAATTACGGCTGGCTAGAGGGATTGAACGAGACGGTGAAGAAGCGCGTCAGACATGGGAAAATAATTGGATGATATCCGAGGATATTTATATAAAAGAACAAAAGCCACAGGAAAGAGCAGACCTTTTAGTAGAATGAGGGTTAGTCCAAGAGGGAACATTTTTAAAAATGCCCCTGCTTATTGATAAGATAAGAAAGTAAAAAATCTTCGAAAATTGTCCAGCTCCAGCGCTCTAGCGCTTTTCTGATTATCTCGTTGACTCTTTAAACGTAATCTTCATTACTTTTTCGGTTTCATTGTTAAATTCAATATCTACATAAACCCCAAATTCTCTATTGTTTTCTTTTAACCAGAGTTTGAATTTTTCGGTGGAGGAGGGAGAACTGGTTTTCCTTCCAATATGAAGGTAGTCGATGATTTTCGCATTTGGATATCTTTCTTTGGTTTTCTCCATGGCCAAGGTACCCCACTTCGCATATGGCGGGACGGGTTTCTGTTGTGCATTTACAATATCCATCAGCTGCAGTTGACTTGGACCAATTGAAACAAAACCAATGGCGACTAACAAACTTATCAACAGTTTTCTCATGTTATCCCCCTTTTCAATTAGCATTGCATTTCACGCCTTTACTTATGTAAAAAAACATAAAAACTTCCCCATAGTTTTAATTGAGGTGAATAAAGAGTGTACAAACTTTATGACGGACAAATAGAAAGAAACGAGTTTTCCACGATTCCCTATACATGGATTCGAAATGATCAACCGAACATGGCCATCTGTATCATGCTGCCAGGGCTTGGCTATACAACAAAGCAGCCGCTGTTTCATTATGCAACAGGAATGTGCTTGGATCAGAATGTTGATGTGCTTCACGTTAATTATAATTTTGTAAAAAATGAACAGTTTAAAATACTTTCGGAAACAGAGCAAAAGCAGTGGATGGATGAAGATGTAAGGGCAGTTGTTGAGGAAGTATTAAAGGGCGCCCATTATGAGCAGTTTTTTTTGTTGAGTAAATCGATTGGAACGATACCAATGGCAATGGAATGGACACAAAGGAATTATATTCAAGATGCCATCGGGATATGGCTAACCCCTCTATTTAAAGAAGACACAGTGTACGAATCACTCCTACATACTGACCAGCCTTCCCTTTGTGTTATTGGGGATAAGGATCATCATTACCTCGAAGATCGCGTTATATCATTGAAAAATAATCAACAAGTCAGAACGCTTGTGGTTCCCGAGGCTGATCATAGTTTGGAAATTAAGGGAGATATGCTCGGGACGATTGATGCACTGAGGTTAATCATGGAACACGTTCAAGAGTTTATCGTCAGAAACAAGATATGAAACAAATGAAAGTGAATTAATGGAGGGGGATTTTTTCGTGTATATACGAGAAATCAGCACTTCAGATGCTGAAAAATTGGTCCATCTCATTCAGCAAGTAGAGGCTGAATCTGAATATATGCTGATGGAAGCGGGCGAAAGACAACTTACGCCTGAACGGCATAGAAAAACGATAGAAAATATGGAAAGTCTTGAGAATAGTACAATCTTTGTTGCCGAAAAAGACAATCAATTGGCTGGCTATTTGTTGGCGATTGGCGGCACTGCGAGAAGAACAAAACATTCTGTTTATATCGTTATTGGTATTTTGCAGGATTTTAGAGGACAGGGGATTGGGACAAAACTTTTTGAGGCACTTGATAAGTGGGTGATAGGTCGAAATATTCACCGCCTGGAACTAACAACAGTCATTCGGAATGAGGCTGCTTTGGCCTTGTATATGAAAATGGGCTTTGAGATTGAGGGAACAAAAAAGAAGTCTCTTTTCATTAATGGGGAATTTGTGGATGAATATTACATGTCAAAGCTTGTCCCATGTCGCTGAACGGAAACTTTTAGTTCGAGGTTAATTGGTTTAATGTATAATATTGGTATAAATAAAAAATTATGGGGGTTATTTGATGGGGAATGTTGGTATGTTTAACCTTTTTTCATTCATTCCTTTTTTGGTTTATTTGTTAATACTGGGTTTCGTTATTTATTTTATTCTCAGAGGAATACGATTCATGAATGAAAAAACGAAATTGGATCAAGAAAGAAATGAGAAGTTGGATTCTCTGATAAAGGTTTTACAAGACCGTAAGGATTCTAGCCAGTAGGGGAGAGACCGTGAACATGGAAATTAGACTACTACATCCATCCGATGCAGACAACTACTGGAAATTAAGATTAGAAGCATTAAAGCAAAACCCGGAAGCATTTTTAACAAGTTACGAAGAATCCGTAAAACGAGAAAATCCCGTTGAACAGGTTGCGCGCAATTTTACAGAAGAGGGGAACTACACGTTTGGGGCGTTTGATAATGGGACGCTTATCGGGATGGTCACATTACTACAGGAGGAACGTGTGAAGATCCGGCACCGCGCAAACATTTTTGCCATGTATGTTACGCCCAAAAAACAAGGGATGGGTGTTGGGAAAGCATTAATGACCGAGGCCATTCATAGAGCTCAAGAAATAAAAGAGATAGAAAAAATAAATTTAACCGTCACTGCCAGTAATGAAAAGGCGAAGCGTCTTTATCAAAAGTTAGGATTTAAAGCATATGGGGTAGAGGAAAAGGCCCTTAAAATAGACGGTGTCTACTATGATGATGAATACATGGTTCTCCACATGTGAAATTTTCACATGGTGCCTGACACCTTTTTTATGCTGTTATCCATAAAATCACAGAAATTCCTTGAATATAGAAATTAATTAAAGTAAGATAAATATACGTTATAACGAAAGGGTGACTTTAAAGCCGATGATTTACTAATCCTATTTTGAACAAGTATTTCGGATAAACGAATATATTTTTTGGATAGGATTAGCAGGGCTTTTTTATATTAGAAGGGTAAAGTACATGGTGTACTCTGCCATTTTGATGCCTTTTTGCCTCCTATCCAGAAATGCTGGATATGGAGGTTTTTTTATGGAACAAACAAAATCAGATGTTACCATGGGTTCTTTATTTCGTAATAAAGTAATCCGAACATTATTGCTCTCAACGTTTTTTCTACAGATTGGTATTTGGGTACGGAATTATTCGATCTTGTTATTTGTGGTTGAAAAGACAAATGAAGATCCAGTGGCAGTATCGCTCATTTCAGTAGCCGAGTTTGCGCCAATCTTTCTGTTTTCTTTTATAGGTGGAACCTTTGCCGATCGCTGGAAACCGAAGCGGACTATGATTTGGTGTGACTTTCTCAGTGCTGTTTCAATCTTTGTGGTGCTGTTGACCCTAGTCTTTGGCGGCTGGAAAGTGATCTTCTTTGCCACATTGGTTTCGTCCATTTTGTCACAGTTTTCACAACCGTCAGGTATGAAGTTGTTCAAGCTTCATGTGAAAGAAGAATTAATTCAAATGGGAATGTCCATTTATCAGACCATTTTTGCCCTGTTTATGATTCTTGGCCCGGTACTTGGTACGTTTGTATACCAGCATTTTGGTATTGATGTTGCGATTGCCGTTATGGGAGTAGCTTTCTTACTTTCTGCCGCGATCTTATTCTTACTTCCAACGGACTATGAGGTTGAAGAGACGAAGGAGAATACGACCCTAACTCAAGAAATGAAGGCCGGGTTCAAATATGTGTGGAACAGCCGTGCCCTGACATTGCTTGGCGGAAGTTTTGCGGCGGCGGGATTCGCGCTGGGACTGACCCAGCCCTTAACCGTGTTCCTTGTTACCGAACAGCTTGGTTTACCCAAAGAGCAATTGCAATGGCTGATGGCGGCATTTGGGATCGGGATGATTTTAGGAGGCGGGCTCACGGTGGGGTTTACAAAAAAAACGCCGCCACAAATCCTGCTTGCGATCGGTATGAGTGCTAGTGCCCTTGGATTTTTAGTGATGGGGTTTTCCGACATGTTCTGGCTTACGCTGACAGCAGAGTTTGTCAGTGGTCTGTTTATGCCGTGCATCCATATTGGAATCAATACGATGATCTTGAAGAACACAGATGCAGCCTTTATTGGACGTGTAAATGGAATTTTGAACCCAGTCTTCATGGGAACCATGGTCATTACGATGACAGCAAGCGGCTGGCTGAAACAGACGTTTTCCCTTGTGGTGATGTATGAAGCCTCGGCGCTCCTATTTTTGGTTGGAGTTCTGATCCTGGTTCCACTATTCAAAAGTTCGACTGTATTGAAAAAAAGTGAAGAAATTTAACTTTTAAAGGAATCCGGAAAATTCTCGGAGGATGTCTCAAAACAAAGGGTAAGACCCCATAACCTCAAATAGCGCTGAGCTTTTCCTAACATGCGACTATATATTGAGTGTTAAACGTGGGGTCAGCCTCTTTTCAGACATCCTCTTTTCTGTTTCCTTCTAATCAAAATACTTGGTAAAATTAAGAAGGAAAAATCACGAGTAACGGAGGCTAAATCGATGGACGTAATTGAACAAGCGCTACAAACAGCTGCAAAGGCACATGCCAAGCAGTACAGGAAAGGAACAGATATCCCTTACATTACGCATCCAGCAGCCGTTGGAATGATCTTAATGAAGGCCGGATACAGTGACACAATCGTTGCCGCAGGGATTCTCCATGATACAGTCGAAGACACGGATATTACTTTAAAGGACATTGAAAGGGATTTTGGGCTTGAAATTGCTAAGGTTGTGGAAGGATGTTCAGAACCAGATAAGTCGCAATCATGGCAGCAACGAAAGGAGCATACCATTGAATTTTTAAAAGGTGCTTCAAGTGATATCCGAGCAGTTGCCTGTGCGGACAAACTACATAATATTCGGTCCATCCTAGACGATTATCAACAACATGGTGAGGAAATCTGGAGAAGATTTAATGCTGGTAAAGAAAAGCAGCGATGGTATTATACCAATATAGTTGAAAGTTTGAGATACCATAATTCTTTTCCACTAATAGAAGAATTAGAAGAAGAGATTAGACGCTTATTTACGTAAAATTAGCAAGATGTAGAGTAGATGGAGGTTGGCACAACTGTGATAACGTTTTACAAAGTCGTTGTATTCATTCATATTTTTTCTGCCATTATCGGAATGGGACCAGGTTTTATTTTAACAACGGTTGTTAAATCTGGAAAGACCATGACTGAATTACGACATTCCTATAAGATTAGACATAAGTTACATATTTTTGTTATGGTGGGTGGTACTCTTTTGCTGATTACAGGATTAACCATGAGCTTTTTAAATCCAAGCTTGTTTCGGATGGGGTGGTATATCACTAGCCTGGTTCTCTTTTTGGCGGCACTTGCCATCGGTCCGTTAGTCCTCTCCCCTAGGTCAAAACCAGTGAAGGAATTATTAGCTTCACATAAAGGGGATGAGATTCCTGATGAATATTGGCGCCTGTCAAAAGTGTTATTTCGATATGAACATCTTGAAAATGTGATTTTCTTAATCATTATTGCGCTTATGATTTTAAAACCATTTTAACAAGGAAGGTAAACCACACTCTTCTTTTTCGAGAAAATTCCCTGGATTAAAATATTTAAACTTACTTTTTAAAATAATCTAAAAACACACTTGACAGGTAGGAAAAGTCAGAATAAAATGGAAATAATTCAAAGTATTAATCACTAACTAAATATTAAGCTGATTGGTCAACCAAAGGCTTATACTCACTCAAGCGGGTATAAGCCTTTTTTCAGTTTTAAAGGGGGAATAGTTGCCACAAACCAATCATGAATAAGTAGAGACCGTATTGAAGTCTGCCGGTATATGTATTTTTTTGGGATTAAAACCAAGTATTCTTATGAGTTATGATGTATTTAAGGAGGATGATCATATGGCGGTAGTTGATCAAACGAAAGCGAATTTAATTCTCTCCACTTTAAAGAATATAGAGTATGGTTCTGTCACGATAACCGTTCATGACGGCACCATCACACAAATTGATAAAACCGAGAAAACTCGCTTTGAATCAAAACGATTTGCCTCTAAAGATCAAAAGAGATGATTAAAAAAGAAACAAAACTACTAATCTATCATTTAAAAGTGAAATGGCCGATCAGTCCACTGAAGGCTGCTTATTTTTAGATGTGCTAAAAGTACCTATTGCCAAGAAACCCAGGCAATGATTCTTTCTGCATGCTCTAAAAATTAAGCAGTCTTTTTTATTTTAAAAATAGGGGGGAAATAAATGAAAACATTATACAAATTCTCAATGGCACTTATTCTTTTGGCAGTTATTTTAGCAGGGTGCAGTTCAGATAAGACGAGTGGGCAAAATTCAAATAAGGAAGATACAACCACCAAACAGGAAACAACGGCAAAGGCAAAGAAGGAACCGGTCGAATTATTAAACGTGTCGTATGACCCAACGCGTGAACTTTATGAAGAGTTTAATAAAGAATTCTCTCAATATTGGAAAGAGAAAACGGGGCAGCAGGTTACCATCCAGCAATCCCATGGTGGATCAGGGAAACAGGGACGTGCCGTTATTGATGGTCTTCAGGCTGATGTTGTGACGCTGGCACTGGCCTATGACATTGATGAGATTGCAAACCTAGGCGGCTTACTTTCGAAGGATTGGCAAAAGAGACTTAAGGATAACTCCACTCCTTATACCTCAACCATTGTGTTTCTCGTCAAAAAAGGAAATCCAAAGGGTATTAAGGATTGGAACGATTTAACGAAAAAAGGTGTTTCCGTCATTACCCCGAACCCTAAGACATCTGGTGGTGCAAGATGGAATTATTTAGCCGCATGGGCTTATGCAAAAGAAAAATATAATGGTGATGAAGCTAAAATCAAATCCTTTATGGGTCAATTATATGGGAATGTGGAAGTACTAGATTCTGGTGCACGCGGGGCAACTACCACATTTGTTGAACGAGGCATTGGTGATGTCTTGATTGCCTGGGAGAATGAGGCGTTCCTCACACTAAATGAATTAGGCAAAGATAAGTTTGAAATTGTTGTTCCATCTATTAGCATTCTGGCCGAACCACCAGTAGCTGTTGTTGATAAAAATGTGGAGAAAAAAGGAACAAAAGAAGTGGCCGAAGCTTATTTGCAATATCTCTATACAGATAAAGGGCAGGAAATTGTCGCAAAAAATTACTATCGTCCTCGCAACGAAGAAATTCTTAAAAAATATGCTGATGTCTTTCCAAAAATCAATTTAGTGACCATCGATAAAGATTTTGGCGGCTGGAAAAAAGCCCAGGAAACGCACTTTAGTGACGGCGGAACGTTTGATCAAATCTATCAGCCAAAGTAAGTTCAGTAACTGATTATTTTGGGCCTTCCAAAGCACACGGTTATGGGAGGTCCAAGTATCTTCGACGGAAGGGGTCAACCTCATGGCTCGTGTTCAAAGCATAAAAATGAAAAAAGGCGGCATACTGCCAGGATTTGGGCTATCGCTAGGGTTTACGATGTTTTACGTTAGTTTCCTCGTCATTTTGCCATTATCGATGATCTTTATTAATTCTTTCTCGGTGGAATGGTCAAAAATTTGGGAGACGATTTCTGACCCGCGAGTGGTTGCCTCCTATAGGCTAAGTATTGGGGCATCTTTATTTGCAGCATTAATCAACGTCGTTTTTGGGGTGTTAATCGCTTGGGTATTGGTTCGCTATCAGTTTCCGGGGAAGCGAATCATCGATGGTCTGGTGGATTTACCATTTGCCCTGCCAACGGCAATTGCCGGCATTGCCTTAACAACCTTATATACAGAGAACGGCTGGATTGGCCAATTTTTGAATTTCAAAGTGGCGTTTACACCGATTGGCATTACCCTGGCTCTTACCTTTATCGGGTTACCCTTCGTTGTGAGAACGGTGCAGCCTGTTTTGCAGAACGTGGATAAAGAAATCGAGGAAGCCTCGGCGGCCTTAGGGGCAAATCGACTGCAGACCTTTGTAAAAGTCATTTTTCCCGAGTTATTGCCCGCAGCACTGACTGGCTTTGCATTAGCATTTGCTAGAGCCTTAGGAGAGTATGGATCGGTCGTTTTTATAGCTGGAAATATGCCGATGCGTACGGAAATTACTCCTCTATTAATCATGACGAAACTAGAACAATATGATTATGCAGGCGCCACGGCCATTGCCGCCGTTATGCTGATTTTTTCATTTATTTTGTTATTAGTTATTAATCTATTGCAATGGTGGACAAACCGAAAATTTATTTAAAAATACTAGATTTGTGGATTCGCAAATAAACCAGGTCAATTCGCAAATAAACGATCCAATTTCGCAAATAAACCTTTCTGATTCGCAAATAAAATCATATTTTCCGCAAATAAGAATCTCGTAAGTAGTATTTTTGATTAAAAATTCAATAAAAAAGGCTTTATTTCACGTAAAAGATAGTAAATGGCATTATAAATCACAAAAACATCCAAATAAATGGGGGGATTATGATGGCAGGCCAAGTTTCACTGCAATATTCGAGTACACCAGTACAGAATTCCACCCAAGACGCTGAACCACGGTGGGTTCGCTATTTACTGATTACACTAGCATTAGGATTTTTATGTTTGTTTTTAGTCCTACCGCTTGCAGCCATTTTTATTAAAGCCTTTGAAAAGGGAAGTACTGTTTTCTTAGCAGCCATCAGCAGTCCTGATGCTTTAGCTGCGATTAAGCTAACTGTTATCGTTGCTCTCATAACCGTTCCCTTAAATGCCATCTTTGGTGTTGCCGCAGCCTGGGCGGTAACGAAGTTCAATTTTAAAGGAAAAAGCCTGTTGATTACGATTATTGATCTACCCTTTGCGATCTCTCCTGTCATCGCGGGCTTGGTGTTTGTTTTATTATTTAGTTCCCACGGTTTATTTGGTCCTTGGTTACAAGCGCATGATATTAAAATTATTTTTGCCGTTCCTGGGATTGTCATCGCTACCTTGTTAATCACACTGCCCTTTGTGGCGCGCGAGTTAATTCCGTTGATGCAGACCCAGGGAACAACCGATGAGGAAGCCTCGATGACGCTGGGCGCAAGCGGCTGGAAAACGTTTTTCCTGGTGACCTTGCCAAATATTAAGTGGGGCTTGCTGTATGGGATTATTTTGTGTACTGCGCGTACAATTGGTGAATTCGGCGCCGTGTCGGTTGTCTCTGGCCATATTCGCGGGATGACGAATACGATGCCGCTTCATATTGAAATTTTATACAATGAATATCAATTTTCAGCTGCTTTTGCGGTTGCATCCTTAATGTCCATGTTTGCGATCTTCACCTTGGTTGTAAAAAATGTGATTGAATGGAAAGCAAAAAAATCCATGATACCAGAAGAAGGAGAGTCCTAAGATGAGTATTCAAATACGAGACATCTCAAAATCATTCGGGACCTTTAAAGCCCTTGACCACATCAATATCGATATTCAAACGGGAGAATTAATCGCCCTCCTCGGTCCTTCTGGATCTGGAAAAACCTCGCTGCTACGAATTATTGCAGGATTAGAAGCCGCCAATCAGGGAGTTATTCTATTTGGAGAAGAAGATATGACCCATATTAGTACAAAAGAGCGTAAAGTAGGGTTTGTATTTCAGCATTATGCGTTATTTCGTCATATGACTGTGTTTGATAATATTGCTTATGGTTTAAAGGTTCGTCCTCGAAAAAGCAGACCCTCCAAAAAGGAGATTGCGGAGAAGGTCAATGAATTATTGAAACTAGTAAAATTAGAGGCTTTTGCCAATCGCTACCCATCCCATTTATCAGGCGGGCAACGGCAGCGGGTCGCCCTTGCTAGAGCATTAGCCGTTGAGCCCAAGGTTCTTTTGTTAGATGAACCGTTTGGTGCGTTGGATGCGAAGGTAAGAAAAGATCTCCGCAGGTGGTTACGAAAATTACATCATGATTATCAGATTACGAGCATTTTTGTAACACATGATCAAGAGGAAGCACTTGATGTTGCCGATCGCGTCGTAGTCATGAATGAAGGAAAGATTGAGCAGATTGGCACGCCAGAAGAGGTCTATGAAAATCCTAATAGTCCCTTTGTTTATCACTTCTTAGGGGATGTGAATCTATTTAAGGGCCGCTTGCATAAAGGGAAACTGCAGCATGGCGATTTTGAAGTGGATGCCCCTGAATTCGCAGGAACCGTGAATCGAGAAGCAGTAGGATATGTTAGACCGCATGATATAAACATTCAAAGAGAATCAAGCTCGGATGCGGTCTCGGCCAAGGTTAACTATATTCATTTAGTCGGTGCAGTTGCCCAACTTGAACTCATCCGCACAGACACGGGCGACTTTTTAGAAGCAGAATTAACGAAAGAACACTTCCGAAGCCTGCAACTAAAAACTGGTGAGGAAGTGTACGTAAAACCAACCCAATTAAAAGTATTTATTCCAGAGGATTATACCATTTAAGAAAGAAAATATAGGAGGCCTTACTTCATCAGTAGAAGTAAGGCTTTTTTTATAATAAAATAGAAGAAATAGTTAGTACCAAAACAAAAAAGAGAAAATGTTGAAACCTTATTGGGTGTATCACGTATATGTATACATAAGTAGACACAGCATATTTTAAAATTTTAAAAGACAGGATGATCTAAACATTGGGCTCGAATATTTTACAAGTTGGACAATATATTGTTGATATTTATTACTGGTTAATTTTAATATCTATTTTTGGTTCTTGGTTTCCTCAATTCAACTCCACTAAAGTTGGTATGTGGATTGGAAAACTAGTTGAGCCGTATTTATCAATCTTTAGAAAATTTATTCCGCCGCTGGGTGCCATTGATTTTTCTCCAATTATTGCTTTATTTGCCTATCGCTTTTTATCGGGATTTGCCCTTCAAGGCCTCCGCGAAGTAGTAATTATGATTGGCATTTAATTCAAAATGAAAGGGGAGTCACCATAAAATGATCAATTTACAGGAAATTTTAGCACTGGATTTTGCTTATTTAAAAACTTTTACAAACCGTACGGATACTGAATGGGGCTCCCTATTCTGTAATGAAAATCAACCCACCTATTACGACGCAAATCATGCTCATATTAGTGATCCATGTGATCAGCCAAACTTGGTCGTTAATGAAGTTATTCACTTTTATCAAGCTAGAAACATCATACCCAGGTTTTTTATTTACAATTTAGATGATCAGCAAAAGCTCCTTTCTGAATTAAAAACGAACCATTTTAAATACGAGGAATTAACTAGTATTGTGCAATTATGGAATCATCGGGTAACGGAAATTGAACATAATGAACGAGTTACGATTGAAAAAGTTACTGAAGAAAATTTTCAGGAAGCGTTAGAAATTGAGGGAAGCATAAAAGAATTTGGCGGAATGGAAGCCATTAAAAAGGTATATAAGCAGCAATTCGAGCATCCCTCTTTCACCCATTATCTTCTTCGTTTTGATGGCAAAGCCTGTTCCACAGCTTGTATCTTTGCAGAGGGGAATTATGCGCGAATGGAAAGTGTTGCAACCCTTGAAGCGTTTAGAGGAAAAGGCTTAATCGGAGAAATCATTCAATTCATTCAAAAAGAAGTTATCAATAGTGGAATAGAACAGTTATGGGTCTTTCCAATAAATGAATCAGTTGAAAAGGTATACCAAAAGTACGGTTTTCAAACCGTCGGCACATTGAAAATGGGGCATGCATTTTTAGGAGGAAGAAGTATTAAAGAAATTCAATCATAACCTTCTTGATTAGCTGCGAATTGCTAGAGTTCAAAGGAATTAGGCTGTCAATAACGACAGTCCTTTTTACTTTTGGGTGGGATCAATTCTTTTTCATGCGTAAATCATCAATGTGCACCGCACCCCCTATTCGAACTTATGGTATAATAAAGTGACAAACGTTAAACCATAGTATTTATGATGATAGGGGGCAAAGTAAAATGGATAAAGAAATGATCATGCCTGCTGAAATATCCATAAAAGATAAGAAACAAAATGAAAAGGGAAAAGTCACTCGGGCTGCACTTTTTGCTGGAAGCAAGGTAATTGAGGTCTTAGCTGCCGGTGATGAAAGCTATTATCTTGTCTACTACAAAAATTCCCTTATTTATGGTGCTAAGTTAAAAAATATAGAAGAAGGCACGTTTATTCAAAAGGCATTTCAAGAGGGTATTGTTATTGAGGCGCCTAATCCAATGTTAACTGCATTCATTCCCCATCAATCTATAACGATTCCTAATAAAAATAAACTTTTCTCCCACCTTCAACAACATTTTACCTTACAGGAAGTGGCCTATATTACCACAACACTTGATTCATTTTTTGAAAAGAATCAGTTGATTAGTATCATTGACAAAGTCTTCTTTCACTTTAGAAGAAGCGGAAAATTTATGAAGTCCTTTCAGGTCATTCAACTTTTACACGATTTTTCTCCTACATTAAAATCTGCTAAGGAACGATTGGATTCACACGAATTCAGTGCTTACCACGATTTTTACCATTCTGCTGACTTGCCATCCATCCTAAAAAAGGATCCTCTTTTTGTTGAAATACACTGTTTCAAAAATCGCTCTCATCCCGAAAAAAGAAAATTTTTAGAGGAAATATTAATAAAACAAGATAGCTTAGGTGCGCTTTTATTATGGCTGGAAAATCATGATCGACTACAAGAAGATAAATCCATTGAAACGTATACTGAAATTGCCCTACGTTTTATTACAATGGAAGAATGGATCTTTACTTTAGGTCAGGTCAGCCTCAATCCGTTTCGCATTTTACCTGATTCAAAACTAATTATGGAAAAGATGCTTCAAATGGGTCATTATGAGAAAGCCGCCTTATGTTTGTTCCCGTTTATAAATGACCTTCCATCATCTTATGACGCCATCCTCCGAAACATCTGGGAGAATTCCGACTATAATTTTGTCTTATCGCACTTAGAGGAATTCGTACCTTTGTTACAACATCTGCCCTCCCAGGACAATACAAAGCATTTGGAAGAAAAAATTTTCCAAATTGCGGTTAGGCTCCTGGAGGAAAACGACCTGCCATTTGTTCAGGAGAAACTTTTATCCATTCAACAGCTTTTCCCGCAATCAGAAGTAATCAAAAAGATCAATAAGATGCTTGAGTTGGTAGAAAACCCAGATCGAATGATGGATTTAGGCGATTTTTATGCCGAATTTAAACAATTTGATAAGGCCATTGATTGCTTTTTTTGGGAAATGGAATTGCAGCCGCAAAATCCTTCACCAGTAAGAAGAATCAGCAAAATGTACCAATATAAAGGCTTAGCCAAAGAAGCCGCAGCCTATCAAAAAATCTACGACCAACTAAAAAGCAATCAAGAAACCGGATGAAAAAAAGGTGTCAGGCACCATTATGTGCCTTGACACCTTTTTTATTGTGTAGAGAGTAGTTTGAGGAACTGCTGGGTATCTTCTAATGAGGAAACCCATTTTTATCATTTTTGAATTCAAAAGGAAAAATCGCAGCGGTTCCTTATCCGTTGCGGCCTTTCCTTTTTTTATTATACCTCACCCACTAATGGCAGGATAATTTCGACTTGGGTCCCTTCATTGGGCTTACTCTTTATAAAAATTTCTCCATCGTAGGAATCAATGATTCGCTTACAGACGGTCAAGCCGAGGCCAGAGCCATCTTTTTTTAACGTAAAGAATGGATCAAAGGCTTGAGTAATTTGATTCTCCCTCATTCCCACTCCAGTATCAGCAACCGTAATCTTACAGGAATCCATCCATTTAACGACAGATATAGTTAATTTCCCACCATGGGGCATAGCCTGTAAAGCATTTTTGGTTAGATTTAGAATTACTTGCTTTAACTGATCTTTGACGCAAGATACCGGCAGCCTTTCTGAAACTGATTCGATGATTAATTCCACATTCATGAAATTAGCTTCTGACAAAATAATCGGTTCAATTTCAGTAATAATCTCATTCGCAATATACGTTTCAAGTGTATAGGCTGTTGGTTTTCCAAGAACAAGCAATTCACTAACAATGGCATTAATTCGATCGATCTCCGTCTGAATGACATCGAAATAGGATAATGCCTTCTCATCTCGATATTCTTCACTTAGAAGTTTTACCAATCCTTTAATACCTGTTAATGGATTTCTTATTTCATGGGCTGTGCTGGCTGCGAGATTCCCGATTAACTCAAGCTTATGCATTTCCGTTTGTTTCTTTTCCTTTTCTAGTTTTCTTTTTAAAAAGAAATATTGAGCAGATAAAAAAAGGATACTAAAGGCGGTAATAAAAACAATCAGTGTATAAAAAAAGGTTTTCCAAAATAGTTCGTTCAAATTAGAATCAACTGTTATTGTAAGAACCCAAGGTAGTTTGGCAAAATTCATGCTGTAATTTACCGAGTGATCTTTAGAAATATCGCCTACTTTAATTAAGGTTTGCTTTGTATGATCCGTCACGATGATCATTTCATCTTTTACTAACTTTTCTACTGCCTTTTCAACTTCATCCAACCGTAAACTTGCAACGAGCACACTCTTTACTTGTCCATCTTCCACGATAGGGGTTGCAAGTGAGATAATCATCCTGCCTGTGACACGACCAATATGTGGTTCCGATAAAGTAGTTTTTTGTGTGGTGATCGCCTCCTGGAAATAGGGGCGATCACTTGCATTGACGACACTAGCTATTGTATTTGTACTGAATAATATGTCTCCCTTGGAGTCAGCCCAGAAGAAACCAGAAAAACGAGGATCTTTTCCAGTCGTTTCTCGAAGGATCTTTTCTACATCATCTAGGTTATTATGTTGAATTTTAATGGAGGTGGCCAGCATTTCTAATCGGCCTACCGTTTCACCGAGAAAGTTCTCAATATTCATGGCATGAAAGTTTGCAATCTCTTGTGCTTTGCTTTTATTTTGACTTTCAGCAATTTTAACTTGATGATGCGCTAATATCGTACTGATTGCGATAGAAGGAATGATAGTAAAAAGTAATATTAGCAATCTATTCTTGAATGCGGATTTAAGAAAACGGTTGGGACTCAAACGATCTACCCCTCTAACTGATATATAACCCCATTCATTTTACAATCTTTTTCTATCTTAGAATATAGATTTTGAAATATGTTTTCTATAAAAATAAGTCAAAATCGAAAAAAACAAATTAGGAATGGGATATTGCCATTTCATGTTAATGCGAATTTCATAAACTATTAGTAGGTATCAAAACAATATTACTAGTTCTAGGTAGATTACCAGTAAAAAAGGAGGAGGTGTTAATCTTTGCAAAAGGGAAGGAAACGAAGACGGTGTTCTTTGTGCATTTTTCCAGAATATAGATGGTGTGGTCCAGGCTGCAGCGGACCGGGGGCACCTATTAATGATGTGGATGCCTGTTGTCAGAGACATGACCGCTGCCTTAGCCGAGGAATTTCCCCGTGCGAGTGTGATTGGGAATTTATGAATTGTCTCCGCCTCAAAAAGAATCGATATTCCGATAAAGGTAGAAAAGCAGCACTCATGTATGATTTTATGAAAGTAAAAACGTCGCTCACTTGCGGGCAGCACCGCCGGTATTCCCCATAATATTGATCTTGCCTAATCAAAGTGAAGAGGCAGTTGCGTTGAAAAAAAAATCCTTTTCGGTGAATATAGAAGTAAGTTTATTTCGAAAGGGCGAAATACATGTACTTCTTCTATTGGTTTCTTAAATGTGGATGGCTGTTGCTGATTATTTTTATTGGAAATATTTATTTAAGCAACATGGGTTTGTGGTCTGTGGCCATATGTGTGGTTCTATTTTTAGGAGGGAATATGCTGATTAATAAAAAGATGGAACAGTCCATGGGACAGTATTTTATTAACCAATTTCCTATTCTCACGGAGTTGAAGGCCGGGCAAAGCATCTCTGTTGAATTGAAAAATGGAGAGGAATTAGTCAATTACGTTTTTATCTCGGCTTCAATTGATGCTATCTTAATTAGTCCTAAGGAACCTTCAACACTAGAAATGAAGGACAACGAGAAGCGTTGGATCCACTTGAAAAAAGTGAAAGCAATCCAATAGCTTAAAGACCCGCCACGTGCGGGTTTAATTTTTATAATCACCTAAACGTAATAAATATATTGTTGAATAGGCTATGAAAATATATTCACGTAAATTTTCCCAATATCTTCTATGAAACCAGCATTGGTTTTCTTATTATAGTGGCTATGTTAGTATTGGTGCCTGACACCCTAGTATTCACTTTTTTCCCAATTATGCCGAGGGTTGAGCCGTGATATGATATTTTTGAAAATTGAAATAAATATATCATTAGGAGGCGGTAGAGGATGAAGAAGAGAACGTCGATCATTTTGGCATTGGGTTTAACGGTGGGGGCACTTTTACCTATTACGGCTGCAGCAAAAACAATTCCCTACAATGTAACAATAACGAAGGAAGTGAATCAGTTTGGAAAGGATGCCAAGGTGACCTGGAAAAAGGGACAAAGTGTTCCATCCTTTGTTCATGGAAAGCTTTCTACTAAGGCCTATAAAGATAAAGTGGCTATTAAACAATTTTTAAAAGAAAACAAAGAACTCTATCAATTAGATACTGATAAAGATTTGACATTACTTAATGTGGAGAGGGACGAGCTTGGCAACACGCATTTTAACTTTGTCCAGTCCGTACAAGGAGTACCTTTAGATGGGGCAATGTTCAAAGTACATACCAATCAAAATGGTATGGTAACGGCCGTTAATGGTGACGTATTCCCCGAGGCTTCCTCCTATTTTAAAGGGGCCTTAAAAGCACAGCTTTCTAAAGATACTGCACTTAAGACTGCGTGGAAATCCATTCAGTTAACCAAAGAGGACACACAGACTAACGCGGAAGCAGGACCAACTGGTGAAAAATTTGCAGATACAGTTGAAAAGGCAGAACTAGTTGTTTATAAAAAAGCAAATGATTTTTATCTTGCGTATAAAACACACCTTCAATTTATTCAACCATACCCAGCAAACTGGGTGGTTTATGTGGATGCCGTAAATGGTAATGTCTTAGATTCCTATAATGCTGTGAATGACGCCGGTACTGGAATTGGGGTACTAGGAGATACGAAAACGCTGAATACTTATTATTCAAATGGCACCTATTATTTGTATGATACTACGAAGCCAATGGCGGGTGTTATTGAAACATTTACAGCTAAAAATTTATCACGCTTACCTGGCAGTTATTCTGTTGATGCTGATAATAATTTTAATGCAACGTCACAACGTGCAGACGTGGATGCCCACTACTATGCAGGTGTTGTTTACGATTATTATAAAAATACGTTTAACCGAAACAGCTTTGATAACAATGGAGCAACACTGCGTTCGACCGTGCATTACGGTAGAAATTATAACAATGCTTTTTGGAATGGTGCTCAGATGGTGTATGGAGACGGTGACGGAACGACCTTTACTTCTTTGTCAGGATCACTGGACGTAATCGCACACGAATTAACACATGCCGTAACTGAGAGAACAGCGGGGCTGGAATATCAATATCAATCCGGTGCCTTAAATGAATCGATTTCCGATACATTCGGAGTATTTCTTGACAAAGCAGACTATTTAATAGGTGAAGACGTGTATACCCCGAAAATAGCAGGAGATGCCTTGCGGAGCTTATCAAATCCTAGTCTTTATAACCAGCCAGAGCATATGAGCAATTATGTAAATACGACTTCTGATAACGGCGGTGTGCATACAAATAGTGGTATTCCAAACAAAGCTGCGTATCTTACGATTTCGAAATTAGGCTTCGATACTACACAGAAAATTTATTATCGTGCCCTTACGATTTATCTTGCTCCACAGAGTAACTTTAGTGATGCACGGGCATCTCTCCTAGCTGCGGCTGCCGATCTATACGGCACCGGCAGCACACAATACAATGCTGTCGCCTCTGCTTGGACACAAGTAGGCGTAAACTAAAAATAAAAAGTCAGCCATCACACATTGTGGTGGCTGATAATTATTTGTATCACCCCAATTGGTATAGGCAAGGTTAAGTATATGATAAAGGTAGAAAGGGTGTCAGGCACCAAAAAATGCATGGTAATAGTGAAAAAGGTGTCAGGCACCAAAGAGGGCAAAAAAAATAGATTGGTGAGGTCACCAATCAAATTATGGGAAGTTTTAAGAAATGAGTCAATTGAAACATTTCCTAATTAAGTTACTTTCATAATAAGGAAAACTTGTGTAGAACTTATATAGATCTTGTGTGGAAGTTGTGAAGATTCCCAAACATTTAGGAAGGCCGGTGTCCATTTAAGACAACTTCAGCCATAAAGGGCGAGTAGGTCTTTAATAGTTTCGTTGATTCATCAGCTAACACCCCACCAAGGTAATGATGCAATCGCTTTTTGATATAGGTGTTAGATTCAATGAAATGAGCCATTTCCATGTATTTATCCTCAACCGAAAAAACTACATTTCGAATATTAGCCAAAGTAATCGTTGATAAACACATCATGCATGGTTCCACCGTCGTGTACAAAATACACTCTCGGGCATGCTTGCGTAAATAGGATGCACATTGATTCATGGCATTGATTTCTGCATGCGCAAGTTCGCTATCCATAGTATTAATCCGATTGGACCCTCGTGATAGGATGGTGCCATTGTGTACAATGACCGTTCCAATTGGCCGGTCCCCGCGTTTCCCGGCATCTTCTGCTTCTTTTAATGCTTCTTGCATAAAGAAATGATGATTATACTCATGAAAATTTGGTATCAAAATCGATCCCCACCTTTATTTTTCTATATTCTAAAAATAGCAGATACTTACAATAAATGTTAGTCCTGCTTTACCTGTTTCATCTTGTAATAGGCCAAAATCTAGTCCTATTCAATAGTTAGACATACACTGTTTAGAACCAGTTAAAAAGGAGGGAAATAAAATGGAAAGACAACAAGACGGTTATATGGGTGCTCAAGGATATGGTTATCATCATGGACATGGCGGATACTATCCAGGGCATGGCGGGTATTACCCAAGTCCAGTTGGCTATCATCATGGCCATAGTGGATACTATCCAGGACATGGCTATCATCATGGTCACGGCGGATACTATCCAGGACACGGCTATCATCATGGTCACGGCGGATATTATCCAGGTCATGGTTATCACCACGGACATGGCACGTATACACCAGGTCATCGTTAATCAAATCCAATGATTTTCGATAAAAGAGAGGAGTCTCTATTATTAATTCAGAGCCACTTCTCTTTCTTTTACACAAATAAAATGATAAAAATAAGTCAACTTCGGTTTGTTCCGCTCAATATTGAAGAAATTTTAAAATAAAATAAAGATAAAACCGTCACAAAAGTAGTGGCGGTTTTTGTTTTAGGACAGTAATTAGTGTTAAGATTAATGTTATTCCAATCTTCCTGATGTGGAAGGCAAGATTTTGTCTACATTAAGAGTAGGATTATTAAATTTGATGGGATGACGCAATGAATAATGAAGTTAATCTAAAGGTGAAAACAAAGTTTGTCAATAAATTTATAAGCGGCTATCCACTTATAACTAAGGAATCCATCGTGAATGGAGACGCAAAAGTTATAGAGGGTTCTACCGTTCGATTGGTCGACGAGAAGAACCATTTTATTGCCAAAGGTTATTATGGAAAACAAAATAAGGGTCTTGGCTGGGTGCTTAGTAAAAATGAACATGTCTCATTTGATGAAGAATTTTTTGGGAAGAAGCTTAAAGAAGCTCTAAAGGGTAGAGAATCATTTTATAAAAGTACGGATACCACCGCGTTTCGGGTGTTTAATGGTGAAGGTGATGGAATCGGCGGGTTGACGATTGATTATTTTGCTGGATATTATTTGATAACCTGGTACAGCAAGGGTATCTATCATTTTCGCGATTTTATCATTCATGCTTTAATGGAATTGGTTGATTTTCAAGGAATATATCAGAAAAAGCGCTTTGATATGGAAGGTAAATATATTGAAGAGGATGACTTTGTCGCGGGTGAGAGGGGCGAGTTTCCGCTTATTGTTAAGGAAAATGGCGTTAATTTTGCAATTTATTTAAATGAAAGTGCCATGGTCGGGGTGTTTTTAGATCAACGGGATGTAAGGAGAACAATTCGGGATGTGTATGCAAAGGGGAAGACGGTTTTAAATACTTTCTCTTATACGGGGGCTTTTTCCGTTTTTGCAGCCTTAGGTGGAGCAACCAAAACGACAAGTGTGGATCTTGCCAATCGTAGCCGAAGTAAGACGATTGAACAGTTTCGTATAAATGAAATTGATCCTGAAGGACAATCCATCATTGTTGACGATGTCTTTAAGTACTTTAAGTATGCAGCCAAAAAACAGTTAAAGTTTGACATGGTCATTTTGGATCCGCCAAGCTTTGCGCGGTCAAAGAAATTTGTCTTTAGTGCGGAAAAGGACTATAAGAATCTCCTTATAGAAGCGATCGCGATTACAGAGGATAACGGGACGATTGTGGCTTCCACCAATAGCAGTGCATTTGGGATGGAAAAGTTCAAAAGTTTTATTGATGCTGCCTTTAAGGAATCAGGAAAAAGATACCGAATATTGGAGGAATTTTCACTTCCCGACGATTTCAAAACCATTAAAGAATATCCAGAAGGAAACTATTTAAAAGTCATCTATATAAAGAAAATGAAATAAGAAAGGTGTCAGGCATCATGTGAAATTTTCACATGGTGCCTGACACCTTTTCTAATCTTAATTAGTTGTGTTTATTTGAAATTGTCTTATAATAAGGTTATAGAAATGTTCACGGAATTGTCACAATTACACTTGTAAGTATTTAAAATGGTTGATTAAACATATTATTAACATGAATTTGGGAGGGGAATGGACTTGATTAAGGCAGCAGTAGCGGGAGTAGTGGGTTTTATTTTAATTTTTATTGAATCAATGATTGTCATGAATCTAAAAGGTTATGAAACAATTGAATTTGGTGGTATGGCTCCGTTCATAAATGTCTGGGCAATGAATTTCTTCTTTGTCTTTGCTATTCTTACACAGGTCACAAATTGGTACGAGAACAAGGTGAATTTAAAAGAGGATAAAAGTTTTTAAGAATCATCATAAAAATAAAAAAAGCGGTTCAATCTGGAAAACTTCCAGATTGAACCGCTTTTTAGTTTAGTTAGGCGTTATGTTTAACTGTTTTGTTTCCTTTGAATGCTGTTTTGCGGATGAATGGGATTACCCAACGGTCAAGACCAATGCGTCCAGCGTTATAGCCAGCGAATAAAATGATTGCTCCCAAGAATAAGTCTGTTGGGATATGTGAGACAGTTCCTGCTAGGAAGAATGAGAAATTCATGAATAAGCCAAAGAACATTGCCGCTGTTGTTAAGCAGCCAAGAATCAGGCCAAGTCCGATTAGGAATTCTCCGAGTGGAACAATTGTATTAAAAATATCTACGTTTGGTAGAGCGAAATGTTGTAAGAAATCCACATACCAGGTATAAACGGCCGCGCCGTCTGGTCCTTTCACAGGATTGGCGATAGCATTCTTTAAAAAGCCTGAAGCATCAAAACCGCCTGTTAACTTGTGGAACCCAGCAGTGATCCAAGAATAACCCATATATAAGCGAATGACAGTCAAAATACCAGCGGCAACTTTATTTTCTCGTAACCAATTTACTACCATGTCTAACACTCCTTGTTTGTTAATAAGATTTATATATTAAGTACACTGTTAATATAGCAAATTTATTTTGAATCGAGGGTATTTTGTTCACTAATTCACAATTTCGTAAAAAGATATTGAACAATTTGTTACAAAGGAAAGTTATAACTATTTTTTTCTCAATTAAACCCATTTTTTAAAAAAGCAATTGATAAAACTAATGACATTAGTTAAAATAAAACTAATATCATTAGTTTAAAGGGAGGATGGCTGGCGTGAGAATAATCAAAAATGGTTCAATTTATCAGGTTACATTTATGGCAAGTGTTTTTCCAGTTAACTGCTATTTAGTGGAAGAAGAGAACAGTTTAACCCTAATTGATGCCGCCCTCGGTTTTTGTGCGAAAGGAATATTGAAGGCCGCTGAAACGATTGGAAAACCAATTACAAAAATTGTGCTGACACATGCGCATGAGGATCATGTTGGTGCACTCGATACAATCAAGGCTGCACTATCGGAGGTACCGGTTTATATTTCTACTCGCGATCATAGATTAATGATGGATGACCGGTCACTCGATGCCGATGAGGAGCAAACGCCAATTAAAGGAGGCGTCCCCAAAAATTTAAAAACGCGGGCGAATATCTTATTGAAGGAAGGCGATCTTATTGGTTCGTTAACTGCGATTGAAACACCGGGCCATACACCTGGATCTATGTCTTTTTTAGATTTGCGGACCAAGGCGTTAATTGCCGGGGATGCCTTTCAAACAAGAGGAGGCATTGCCGTGGCAGGAGATATGAAACCTTGGTTTCCATTCCCGGCCTTTGGCACCTGGAGTAAGAAAACAGCGCTGGCAAGTGCCAAAAAATTAATTACCTATCAGCCAAAACTGCTTGCGGTGGGCCATGGAGAAATGCTCGAGAACCCTTCAGTAGTAATGAAGCAAGCCGCAGAAAGGTTCGAAAGAAAAATAGGATAGAGGAGAAGGAATTTATGTCACCAAGACCAAAAATCGGACTCGATTTAACCACTATATTAGAAGCAGCAGGAGAAATTGCAGACCAATACGGAATGCAGGAGGTTACACTTGCCAATCTGGCAAAGAAGTTAGGGATTCGTCCACCCTCATTATATAATCATTTTGATGGGCTGCCAGATCTTCGGAAGAAACTGGCCATTCACGGAATTGACCGCTTATATGAGGAAATGGCTGATGCTGCAATTAGGGTGTCAGAAACCGACGCTGTTATGGCAATAAGTCTGGCATATGTGAATTTTGCCCGAAAGCATCCGGGAATTTATGAAGCAACATTGCTCGCTCCTGATCCGGAGGCAGAGGATGTCCAACTGGCCGGAGAAAAAATTGTTGACCTCTCCATGGGTGTATTAAAGACTTATCATTTAGAAGGTGATATGGCCCTGCATGCCGTCAGGGGATTGCGCAGTATATTGCATGGCTTTTCTGCCTTAGAGCAAAAAGGCGGATTTAGAATGTCGCTGGATTTGGATGACAGCCTGACGATTATTATTCAGGCCGTACTTACAGGGATGAGAGATAAAGATAAATCCTTTCTAGAAACTAATTGAATCTGGGTGGGGGAAACTAGATAGTCGGCAGCCGATCGGATTCCCAATGGATTAGGTTTCCAACCCATTTATCTTTATAAAACATCAAGTAGAGGGACATTTTGGAGATAGGATAGTAAGGCAAGCTCTGTTATAATGGGATAAACTTTACAATTAAGGAATGATCATTTTGCAAAAAACCGAACAATATGGTTTGATATTGGACGTTGAAACCACTGGATTAGGGCCAACAAAGGATGAGGTCATTGAGCTTGCTTTAAAACTTTTTTCCTTTCGTACGGATTCGGGTGAAATCACTGATATTCTTGAGGAAGATTCCTTTTTACGTGAGCCTCTTTCGAGAACAGCACGAAACAATTATGACAATGCCTTTCAGGTACATGGAATCCCTTACGAGTTAGTCCGAGGGAAAAGCTTCTATGATGTAAAGATTAAAACTTATTTTCATCGTGCGGATGCTGTCTTTGCCCATAATGCTTCCTTTGATCGCAGTTTCCTCTACCACATGTATCCAGAAGTCAACGACTTAAAGTGGTATTGTACGATGAGAAATATCCCTTGGAAAAACTATGGTTTCCCAAATGGTAAGCTTCTAACATTATTACAAGCGCATAATATCACCAATTACCAAACCCATAGAGCACTTGATGATATTACATACTTGATGGATCTGCTCAAAAAAACAAGTCCAAAAGGGAATCTCTATCTTCAAGAAGTACTCGAAAAAGGACCAATGAGAAAATATCAGCCAGCGGCCACACGAACAAGAATGGGCTAATATATGTCCTCCACCCCAATGCATTAACCATGTGTTGGGGTTATTAACGGTGCCTTACATCATTAATACTATTTTTCTTATGAAAAGATGACGATGCTCAATGATAACGCTGTTTATAGGCAGTGTATTGTAGGAGACTCATAATATAAATTTACTTCGAGGTATAGACTAAATGAAATTATTAACGTTAAATTGCCATTCATGGCATGAAGAAAACCAATTAAGGAAAATAAAGTATCTGGCTCTAACGATTGTGGAAAAATCATATGATGTCATTGCCTTGCAAGAGGTAAGCCAAGCGATTGAAGAGGAGCCTGTCTACGGGAAAATAAAGAAAAATAATTATGCTTTCGTTTTGTTAGAGGAGCTTCGAAAGCTTGGTGTATCTGACTACTCTTTAGTATGGGATTTATCTCACTATATAACCAATGGTACCTATGAAGAAGGTGTTGCCATTCTTACTAAACATCCAATAATTGAGGAGCATTCATTTTTCGTTTCCGAAAGTGATGACTATGCTAATAATTGGAAAACACGTAGAATTGTCGGAGCCACAATTAACTATCAAAACAAACCCATTTCTTTTTATTCTTGTCATATGGGATGGTGGCACGATGAAGAGGAACCCTTTAAATACCAGGTAGATAAGCTGCTTCAGCAAGTAAAAATGGACCAGCCATTTTTTCTGATGGGCGATTTTAACAACGATGCTTCTCTTGAGGGGGAGGGGTATGAGTATTTGATTGGCCGTGGTCTTTTTGACACTTACCATTTGGCAGTGGATAAAGATAAAGGAATTACAGTCCAAGGGAAAATTGCAGGCTGGAATGACAACAAGCAAGATTTACGGATTGATTTAATTGTAACGAATCATCCAGTTCAAGTAGACCATTCAAAGGTCATTTTTAACAACAGGAATAAAAATGTTGTATCCGACCATTTTGGGGTAGAGGTTAAGCTTTCATTGAATCTATAACAGTTCATATAAAAAGGAGAAGAGGATGTCCTTTTAACAGGGTTTGTCCCCACGTTAACCACCCAATTGTTGCCAATTGTAGCGGTTGTGGGGTCTGCGCCTTGTTTGGGGACATCCTCCTATTTATTAAAAAAATTCACTTATGTAATATACCAGTTGGTTGTAGGACTAAATAACTTTATTGTCTGCCCTCTGTGAAAATTTGAAAATTAACACCAAATTTATCAATAACACTGCCATATGCAGGGCTAAAGAAAGTCTCTTGGAGCGGCATGCCAACCTGTCCGCCTTCTGTTAATGCTTCAAAAAATTTACGAGCCTGTTCAACGTCGTCAGTTGTAATGCAGATGGTCACTTGATTTCCGCTTTGATGGGGTTGACCAGGAAAGGTATCTGAAAACATGAGTTCAGTCTCACCAACTTTGATGGTTGCATGACTTACAAGATCCTTTGCTTCCGCAGGTAGTGGAAAATCAGGGTTCTCCGGCATTTCTCCAAAAGATTGACTAAAAAGAACTTGGGCCTCCAAGGCGTTCACGTAAAATTGAATCGCTTCCTTTGCATTACCGTTCATCACAAAATAGGGAATCAATCGTAATGTCATAAAATTCAGCTCCTAAGGTTATAATTTTTTCTTGCAATAATCGATAAAACTGAAAACCGGACTTTACTAGACTCTGTCATTGCATAAGCCCACTTCTTATTATTACCGATATTTCCATTATAAAACAAAGAACAAATGTTCGCAATACAAATATTTATTTGGTGCCTGACACCATTTGCACTACGATGGCATACTTAATGGTGCCTGACACCATTATGACTATTTTATTTATTTATTTAATAACGGGAGGTATCTTTCGTTAATTATTTTTAGATGGTGGAGTGCGTGTCCTGCGATGATGTAGGCGAGGGCACGGGTGGTGATTTCTGTATTATTGGCAAACCCTTTTCTTGTCCAGGCGTTATCTGGCATATTTTGAATTAGGGTTATGGCGGCTTGCCGTGTTGCTGTAAAATCTTCGAGGATGGCTTTTACCTCAAGTTGATCGAATTCGGACCCTTGAATATAATCATTTTCGTTAAATCCGGCTAGTGGTGTTTGGTCACCGCGGCCAATTCGAAGGAGACGGTAGCTCATAATTCTTTCGGTATCCGTCATATGACCAAGTACTTCTTTGATACTCCATTTACCAGGGGCATATCGGAATTGAGCATCTTTCTCCGATAATCCAGCAAAAAGTGAGGTTGCCGAAACAAGATTTGCTTTCAAAATCGATAGCAGGTCACCTTCAGGCACTAGACTCACATATGGTAGATAATATTCAGGGTACTCATTTCCTTGTGGCCGTTGTATCATTTCATTCTCTCCCTTCCATTCTCACAACAAAAATTCTATTGCATTTATTCCAGCAAACACTTCTATTATAAAACAACATGTAAGAAGAGAATATATAATAAATTCTGATTTTTATTTACAAAGCCCCTTGCGAGGTGTCAAATATAGAATGATGAACTAAAAAAAGAGTTGCCGCTTTATCCAAGATAAGCAGCAACTCTTTCAATCATTAAAATTAAACCCTTTTATCAAAACGAACACGTTTATTAATAACATACATAACAGGCATACCGACTGCCATGACAACGAACTCACCAACTGCTGTTGTTAGCCATGTAAACATGAAAGGCAAATCAAAGGCCAAATGAAGTTCAAGGGCTATCAAGAACATTGTGAAAGTGAAAACAACTGTATTCACAATCATCCGCGCCCAAATCCCTTTAATAAAACGTGCACAAGCAATTGTGATTAACAAGGCGATCACTGATTGGCCAACACCAAAGATAAGGTCGTATGCCTTCATTGGTGAAAAAAATAAGTTGGTCAGAAATACACCTAAAATGATGCCGTAAATGTACTTCTTGTTAAATACCACTAAATGGTTAAACATTTCCGATACACGGAATTGGACTTGGGTAAATCCAAACGGCTGGATCAAGGCCGAGACAGCAATGTACAAGGCTGCAATAATCCCGTTTACGACAATTCCCTGCACTTTGTTATATGTGTTACCGACCGAGGCAGGTTCTTGGGAATTAGTACTTCCATTAGCACCGATTGGTTTTGCTAATGTGCTAGTTGTTTTTTCCATATCCATTTCTCCTTAGTTTTTTTACGTGGGAGGTTCTCGAACCACGTTATTTTATATACTTGCAAACTAATATAATAATATAAATAAAAGTATGAGTCAATGACATTATTTTGCAATAGAAAAGGATGCAGCTAGGAATACGGCATCCTGTTCATACTAATTATGTACTTCACTCATTAATGCATGGGTGTTGTCCTCTGAGTCTTTAAAGAAGGTCATCCGTGTTTCTTGTTCCCCCATTTTAGCGACGATGTGGGGCTCATCGATAAAAACAACTAATCTATAAGAAATCTAATCATGATTAAATAGGTCACTGAAAACAGTACAAGTAGAAAAAGAACGGAACCATAATAAAGGATTCTTGATTTCTGTTTTCCATTTTCATAACCCATTCCAATTAAAAGACCTCCAAGGATGGTGGCAATCCCAATAGTAGGGTGAATTAAGCTTGCCATCAATATCCCAGCAATAAAAAGCACATACCCCATTAATGGGACAATCTTTTGTAGCTTCAACGCACTCACCTAACTTAAGTAGATTTTAGAAAACGAGTATATCAAATCGATTTTACCATAAATTAACTGTTATGTATGTTGAAAAAATACAAATCAAGTATGTTCATTATCAAATCAAACCAAAAGAATTTTTTTCCAAAAATGTAAATAACTTTGTGGCATCTTGCACATTCTAAAAGAAAAAAAGGAATGGCCATGTGATGAGAAGAAATAAAATGGTTTTACTCGTAATGATGTTATTACCTTGGTTGTCAGTGCCGTTTTTAGGAAAACGGACTGTTAAGCGTTTTATTCCGGGTGCCCTCTTTATAGGTTTATGGGTTTTTGTAGAAAGTATAGTAGCTAAAAGAAGAGTATGGTGGAGGTTCTATGAGAAGCTGTTTCCAAATGTAATGGGTGAAATTCCATTCCTATTGGGACCTTTTTTTGTTGGGTCCTTGTGGATACTTAAATTTACATTTGGAAACTTTTTTCGTTATTTTATATTGAATTTAATAACAGATATTTTGTTTGTCTATCCAGGGATGACTATGTTAAGAAAGATGGGGATTGTTTCTCTTATTAGATTGAAGCATTATCAAATGGGGATCCTTTTTATGGCCAAATCAATTCTCATGTATGGGGTTCAAAGCATCTTTGAAAAAATACGAAAAGAACCAAAATCGCTTATTCAAAAAATATTCTCTTAACAGCAAAGCACCACAAGTTGAAGGATTTTGTTCAACATGTGGTGCTTTGCTGTGCCATGTCCTTCCAGAGGTGTTACGGGTATATTTTTTTAGGTAAACAATAATTACATAAAAAATTAAAATCGAACGTGATAAAATAGTAGATAATTTATTTCTTTGTTGGAGAAATAGACGATGAAATATATCAAGGGAATGGAGCTAAATGTGAATGCTGCACCATGTTGAAATCTACGTGTCAGACTTATCTAAAACGACCGAATTCTGGGATTGGTTTTTATCGGAATTAGGGTACAAGGTGTACCAAAAATGGGACTCGGGGATCAGTTGGAAATATAGAGAAACCTATATTGTTTTTGTACAAGCAACCGAGCGTTATCTTGATATTCCCTACCATCGCTCAAGAGTCGGTTTGAATCATCTAGCCTTTCATGCTCAATCCAAGGATCAGGTTAACGAAATGACGGCGAAATTGAAAGAAAAAGGGGTAAGCATTCTTTACCAGGATAAGCATCCGTTTGCTGGAGGCGACTCCCATTATGCCGTTTTTTTCGAAGATCCGGACAGAATCAAAGTAGAACTGGTAGCTAAGGAAAATTAAAATTTAACAGAGCAAAAAATGATAAATGAGTTATAGGGAATGGGAGACGTGAATATTTCATTTGTCTTTTTATCAAAACCTGTTTGACATGAAACATACTTTTGTTATAAGAAGTTGATAAAAATAGCAAAAAGGCCCCAGTATATTCGGCTTGGGGCCTTCTATCTTCTGCTTTTTATGATATTACTTTTAAACCTGCAACTCCAATGATAATTAAAATAACACTTATTATTCGCCCCAGGTTTTTGGATTCCCCAAAAAGAAACATGTTGATAAAGACAGCCCCAGCAGTCCCAATCCCCACCCATACGGCATAGGCAATACTTAGTTGGAGAAATTGAAATGAAGCATATAGTAATACAAGCGATGCCGCAAAACCTCCAATATACAGGATGCCATTTCGGATGTTTTTTTGTTGACTATATAATTTTAGACCGACAGCACCGGTGACCTCACTCGCAGCTGCAAATAAGACTAATAACCAGCCCATATTAAGCAGCCCCTTTCATGACTTTTTTGCCTTTATGGTTGTCCGAAAGGTTTAAACCAATGCAGCCGATGACAATAAGGACGATAAACAATAGCTTTCCTAAATTGAAGCTGCCACCAAAAAGGTACACATCCATTAACACTGTGCCAACTGTTCCAATTCCTGCAAAAATGGCATAAACTGTACCCGTTGGCAGAGTCTCACATGCTTTAGGAAGAATGTGATAATCCCAAAGTATGACCACTATGACAATTGCCCACTCCCACCAAGTGTCAGCTACATTAAATCCATACACCCATATCCATTCAAATAAACAAGTTAGAGCCACATAAAACCAGGCTTTATTCATTTTATACACCTCTTAGGAACTATCGGCTATTTTGAAGAAAGTAACCTATCCATTTCTTTATCATTATTTTAGGATACCACATTCTTTAAAAAAGTAATTCATTGGGAGTTATCAATGTGTTAAATTTGAGTTTAATGTGATTTATATCACGATATCCCATTGGAAGATTCTTTATAATTACAAGAAATAAGGGAAAAATGAAAGTGGTGGTGAAGAAAGTGGACTACAATTTTAAATCACTTTATAGTGAAATTGGCGGGCAGGAAACGATCGATCAGCTAGTAGAAGCGTTCTATCCGCGCGTTTATGCTGATCCAGAATTAGCACCATTGTTTAAAGGGGACATGGAAGAAATTAAACGTAAGCAGCGGATGTTTTTGCCGCAATTTTTAGGAGGTCCAGCTCTTTACAGCCAGGAATTTGGACCACCTGCAATGAGAGCACGGCACCTTCCATTTGAAGTCACTCCTAGAAGAGCACAGTGTTGGCTTCGCTGCATGAAAGAAGCTTTTCATGAAATTGGTCTTGATCAAAACCCTGCAGGAATCGCTTTTTATGACCGGCTAACCCAAGTCGCAGCAATTATGGTAAACACACCGGACAGTGAATGAAAATAATGGATGTCTCAGACTAAGGGTCAGACCCCATAAAACACTCAACCGATCGCAGATCTTTTCCTATTAAGAAACACTATAGCGTGAGTGTTAAACGTGGTTCAGACCCTTTTAAGATTCTCTTTTTCATACATTTAGAAAGTTAATAAAAAATGTTTGCGCATTCATTTTAAAAGTGATACTATAAATCTATCGATTAGTGCAAACGTTTTCGCTAACGATACATAACGAGAATAGGGGGTATTAGTAGATATTACTGTAAAGTAAGGAAGCGCATAAGTATGAAATTTTAATTTTTTTTACAGTTTTTCTGCTATTTTGTGCAAACGTTTTCGTTGAAGACTAGAGTAAAAAGAATTTTCTAAGGAATACGATTATTTGACTACTACATTAAAATATTTTTATTTAGGCATTAGTGCAAACGTTTTCGCAAAAATATTATTTTGATAGTTTAGTATTCGATTTACTTAGAATATCGATTTTTCTATTAACAAATATGACAAGCATCTATGTTTTCCACGTTGCACAAGCTTTTAGATTCACAAATATCTAATTTGGGGGTAAATCATGAATAAGAAAAAATTATTTTCTGGAATTGGTGCAGGTGTCCTATCGCTAAGCCTTCTTTTAACAGGTTGTGGAAAAGCTGATAATGCCTCTAGTAAAGACACTAAGGGCAATGTAACAATCGATGTTTTCCAATTTAAAGTTGAATTCAAAAAGCAATTTGAAGAAGCTGCGAAAAAATATGAATCAGCGCATAAAGGTGTAAACATCAATATCACCACTGTTGGCGGTGGGGAAGATTATGGAGCTGCCCTAAAATCTAAGTTTGCCTCTGGTAAAGAACCAGCAATCTACAACATCGGTGGACCACAAGATGTTGCAGATTGGCAAAAGAAATTAACGGACCTTTCTGATACAGAAGCATCTAAAGCAGCATTAAAAGGAACACTTGATGGTGTTACGAAAGATGGAAAAGTTCTTGGATTACCATACAACCAAGAAGGTTATGGCTTTATCTATAATAAAAATGTTTTCAAAAAAGCAGGCATTGATCCTGCATCTATCAAAAGCTATGCCGATCTTGAAAAAGCTGTAAAAACACTTGATTCAAAGAAAAAAGACCTTGGTCTAGAAGCAGTGTTTGCTTTGCCTGGTAAAGAAAAATGGGTAACTGGCTTACATTTATCCAATACGTTCCTTGCGCCAGAATTTGATAACAATGTATTAAACTCATTTAATGCAAAAAAAGTTGACTTCAAATATGGTGATGCGTTTAAAAAGGTTCTTGACTTAGAAAATAATTATTCTGTACAGCCAACTGTAAGTCTTGATTACGCTAAACAAGTGGAAGAATTATTCTCACTTCAAAAAGTAGCAATGATTCAACAAGGTAACTGGGCATACGGTTCTATTGCTGGTATTGATGAGGATTTTGCTGCTAATGGCATTGGTTTATTACCAATCCCTGTTGAAGGTTATAAAGAAGATTCGATTCCTGTTGGAGTTCCAATGTATTGGGGCGTAAACAGCAATAAGGACAAAAATACAATTGCAGAATCGAAGAAATTCTTAGACTGGTTATATACTTCTGATGAAGGTAAAGAAATCGTTATTAACGACTTTAAATTTATTCCTGCTTACGATGGCTTTGATGCATCGAAAATTAGTGATCCGCTTTCAAAAGAAATCTACCAATATGCACAAGATGGCAAAACGATTGGTTGGACATTCATGGGCTATCCAACTGGCTGGGGAGAAAATCAGCTAGGTGTTCAAATTCAAAAATATTTGAGCAAAGAAGCTAAATGGGAAGATGTAGTAAAAACATCGCAAGCTGAATGGGAAAAAGCAAGAAATAAATAGTCTCGTATGAACTCTGATAATGAGGATGTCTCATAACAAAGTGTCTGACCCCACAACCTCAACCAATCGCTGAACTTTTTATAAGGCGATTATAAAGTGAGGATTTAACGTAAGGTCAGACCCTTTTGAGACATCCTCATTATAAATTAGCTCAGAGACAAGGGGCTGGTTCATAAGGCGGCACATGATTGTCGAGCAACAAGTCTAGCACCTAGGAAAATAATCTAAGTCAGTTTCCTTTATCTCAGTTGGAGTGCTCCATAAGAAAGGCTTCGGCATCGCATGAAGGAAAAGCGATAGCTTTTCCGAGGTGAACATACGCCGTTGACCAGGGCGCTTGCGCTTTTCTTATCGGTCAGCCCCTTTTCTCTCATAATTAGCAGCAAAATATTATTACATTGGAGGTTCATACCATGTTGCGCACAAAGGATCTATCCTACTGGTTGTTTTTGGCCCCAGTTCTTTTAGGATTGTCTATGGTTGTTATTATTCCGTTGCTTTTTGGTGTTTATTATTCATTCACAGACTGGAATGGTATCGAAGTCGGTGGTTTTATCGGGTTTGAAAACTACGCTAACGTCTTTAAGGATCAAGAGTTTTTAGATTCATTATGGTTTACAGTAAAATTTTCCGTTGTTTCGATTTTACTTATTAATTTCTTTGGATTAGCGTTAGCATTGATTGTTACAACAAAAATTAAATCCAGTAAATTTTTAAGAACCATCTTTTTTATGCCTAACTTGATTGGTGGACTTATTCTTGGATTTATTTGGCAATTTATTTTCACCAAAGTATTTGATGGAATAGGACAGGTATTTGGCATTGAAAGCTTACAGGGCTGGTTATCCACTACGGAAACAGGTTTTTGGGGATTAGTCATTTTAATGAGTTGGCAAATGGCTGGATATATCATGATTATTTATATTTCATACTTAGAAGGGGTTCCGACCGAACTAATTGAAGCGGCTGAAATTGATGGTGCAAGCCCATTCCAACGTTTTCGCTTTATCGTTTTTCCGCTTGTTGCACCTGCCTTTACCGTAAGTTTGTTCTTAACATTATCTAATACCTTCAAGTTATATGACCAAAACTTATCGTTAACTTCCGGGGGACCATATAATTCCACACAAATGGTGGCAATGGAAATTTTCAAAACAGCCTTCGGCGAGAGTGAAATGGCCTACGCACAGGCAAAAGCAGTTATTTTCTTTATCATCGTCGCAGTGATCTCGTTAACGCAAGTTTACATCAATAAGAAAAGGGAGGTTGAAATGTAATGAGCCGAAAAAAGACATGGCCCATTGAGATTCTTGGTATCGTATTAGGTCTCCTATGGCTTTCTCCTTTTTATTTAATGATTGTTAATTCCTTTAAAACCAAAAGAGAAATGTTTTCCGATACTTTAAAACTTCCAGAAGGCTTTAATTTTGATAACTATATTGAGGCATTTACCCAACTAGACTTTGTCAGGACCTTTTTTAACTCTCTCCTGATCACGGTTGTGAGCGTGGTAATCATAATTGTTTTTTCATCCATGGCAGCGTATGCACTTTCACGAAATAAAAGCAGGATGAGTACCATTATCTTCTTTCTGTTTGTTGCAGCGATGCTGATTCCGTTTCAATCCGTAATGATTCCGCTAGTGACAATCTTTGGAAAAATCGAATTGTTAAACCGCACTGGAATCATTTTTATGTATCTCGGCTTTGGAGCGAGTTTATCCATCTTTTTATACCATGGTACATTAAGCGGGATTCCAAAATCACTGGATGAAGCAGCAACAATTGATGGAGCAAATCGTTTTCAAATTTTCTGGTATATCATTTTCCCAATGTTAAAACCCATTACGGTAACGGTGGCAATTTTAAATACTATTTGGATCTGGAATGACTACTTACTGCCATCATTGGTAATTAACCAAGAGGGAATGGAAACCATTCCATTAAAAATGTTCTTCTTCTTTGGGGAGTATACGAAGCAATGGCATTTAGCACTGGCAGGATTAACGCTCGCTATTATTCCAGTCATCATCGCCTACTTCTTTGCACAAAGGGAAATTATCAAAGGAATTTCCGAGGGTGCTGTTAAATAACGAAAATGATTTTTATATAATAGGTAGTAAGTAATCAGCATTTTGGACTATTAGGGGGAAGTAATGGTGATAACAATTAAAGATGTGGCAAAGGAAGCCAATGTTGCACCTTCGACGGTTTCACGGGTAATTGCCAATAACCCTCGAATCAGTGAAAAAACAAAGAGACGTGTGAAAGAGGTAATGGAACAATTAGGATATTATCCTAATTTGCAAGCACGCAGCTTGGTGGCAAAGAGTACTCAAACCATCGGAGTAATCATGCCCAATTCAGCCTATAATTCCTTTAGAAATCCATTCTTCCCTGAAGTACTAAGAGGAATAAGCAAGAACGCCCATGAAAGCAAGTATGGTATTTATCTCTCAACGGGTTCTACGGAAGAAGAGATATATGAAGAAGTGCTTTCGATGGTAAATGGGCGTCGTGTGGATGGAATTGTTCTTTTATATTCACGGGTAAATGACCGAACCATGAAGTATCTTGAGGAATCTGGCTTTCCTTTTACGGTTGTAGGAAGGCCTAGTGTGAATGAGGAAAGAATTACCTATGTGGATAATGACAATGCTTTTATAACAAAGCAAGTAACCAACTATTTGATTGAGCAGGGGCATAAAAACATAGCCTATGTCGGAATCAATCCAGACTTTGTGGTTACCATTGATCGAATAAATGGCTATAAAGCAGCATTAACGGAAGCTGGATTACCTTTTAACGAGGCATACCTTGTTCATGAACAAGTGGTCAATGAAAAAGGGGTGGGTGCCATTCTATCGCTGATGTCGTTAGATGTTCCCCCTACTGCACTTGTCACACAGGACGATTTAATGGCATATGAAATTATTAGTCACTTAGAAAAGTTAAATATAAAAGTGCCCAATGATATTTCTATGGTCAGTTTTAATAACCTTTCGTTATCGGAACACTCTAATCCTCCGTTAACCTCTGTCGATATAGGCACCTTTCAATTAGGCCATGTGGCTACACAATGTTTAATTGAAAAAATTAAAAACCCAGAGATGTTGCCGAAACGAATCACAATACCTACAAAACTAATTGAACGAAAATCAAGTAAGATTAATAAATAAGATGAATAAGGCATATGAAAGAACTAACATAAATAGAGTTAGTGAGGATTTAATATGAAGAAATTATGGTGGAAAGAAGCAGTTGCCTATCAGGTTTATCCTCGTAGTTTTATGGATTCCAATGGGGATGGAATTGGCGATATTCAAGGTATCATCGCAAAACTAGATTATTTGAAGGAATTAGGGATCGACGTTATCTGGGTTAGTCCAATGTATCAATCTCCAAATGATGATAATGGGTATGATATAAGTGATTATCAGGAAATTATGGCTGAATTCGGAACCATGGCTGATTTTGACCTCCTGTTGAGTGAAACTCACCGGCGTGGAATGAAACTAATTCTAGATTTGGTCATTAACCACACGAGTGATGAGCATCCGTGGTTTATTGAATCTCGTTCCTCTAAAGACAATTCAAAGCGGGATTGGTATATTTGGCGGGATGGCAAAGATGGGAAAGAACCGAATAATTGGGAAAGCATCTTCGGAGGTCCCGCTTGGAAATATGACAAACAAACGGACCAGTATTTCATGCACATTTTTTCAAAAAAACAGCCTGACCTCAATTGGGAAAATAAACAGGTTCGAAAGGCCCTTTATGATATGGTCAACTGGTGGCTTGATAAAGGTATTGATGGCTTCAGGGTTGATGCCATCAGTCACATAAAAAAAGAAAAAGGTCTTAAGGATATGCCAAATCCTAAAGGGCTTCCATATGTCCCTTGCTTTGAAAAAATGATGAATGTTAATGGGATTCATACCCTTTTGCAAGAATTAAAAGAAGCGACATTTGCCAACTATGACATTATGACCGTAGGTGAGGCCAACGGGGTAACGGTAGAAGATGTGAAAGATGTGGAACGCTGGGTTGGTGAAGAGGCCGGAAAGTTTAATATGGTGTTTCAATTTGAACATCTTGCACTTTGGGATTTTGAGAAGAAGATAGACCTGGATATTGTTGAGTTAAAGGATGTTTTATCACGCTGGCAAAAAGGCTTAGAAGGCAAGGGCTGGAATGCTTTATTTATTGAAAATCATGACAAGGCCCGTGTTGTTTCCACATGGGGCAATGACAAGGAATATTGGCGTGAAAGTGCCACTGCGTTTGCGGCCATGTACTTTTTCATGCAAGGTACTCCATTTATTTATCAGGGTCAAGAAATCGGGATGACCAACGTCCAATTTGATTCCATTGAAGATTACGATGATGTATCTGCCAAAAATATGTATCATTTGAAACGGGCAGATGATGTTCCACATAAAGAAATCATGAAAGTGATTTGGGCTTCTGGGCGTGATAATTCGAGGACACCGATGCAATGGTCTGCAGAAGAAAATGGCGGTTTCACAATAGGAACACCTTGGCTAAAGGTGAATCCGAACTACAAGGAAATCAATGTCGCTGTACAGCAAAAAGACGCTCATTCTATCCTGAATTTTTACAAAAAAATGATTGCCTTGAAGAAGGAAAATGAAGTGTTTACCTATGGTACGTATGATTTGCTGTTAGAGGATGACCCACAGATTTATGCCTATACCAGGACACTGGCTGGAGAAAAGATGATTGTCATCGCCAACCTTTCCGCACAACCGGCAATATTCCAGGGGGCTACCTTGGAATATCGGAACTTGCTGTTGAACAACTATCCAGTTTCGGAGCATCAACAGATTTCTACGCTTACCTTAAGACCGTATGAGACAAGAGTTTATCGTCCGTAAGTAAAAAAGACGATTTGAAACTAATATTATCCCTTTAGATTTAATGGAAAAAGCAAGCTTTATGGGGTGATCAAGTGAAAATGAAATGGTGGCAAACTGCGGTGGTTTATCAGATTTATCCACGGAGTTTTCAGGACAGCGACGACGATGGCATTGGTGATTTAAAAGGGATTATTCGACGATTAGACTATTTAGAAGAACTAGGAATTACAGCTATTTGGCTTAGCCCTGTTTACCAGTCACCAAATGATGATAATGGTTATGATATTAGTGATTATCAAAATATTATGGCGGAATTTGGAACGATGGATGACATGGATGAGTTAATAAAACAGGCTGACCAACGAAACATCAAAATCATTATGGATTTAGTTGTTAATCACACATCAGATGAGCATAAGTGGTTTATAGAATCCCGTAAAAGTAAAGACAATCCATATCGTGATTATTACGTTTGGCGAGATCCTGTTGACGGTGGTGTACCTAATTTACTAAAATCGACGTTTAGTGGTTCAGCATGGGAGTTTGATGAAAAGAGTGGTCAATATTACTTGCATCTTTTCAGCAAAAAACAGCCGGACTTAAATTGGGAAAATGAAAAAGTCAGACAAGAAGTTTGGGATATGATGAATTTTTGGTTGGAAAAGGGTGTCGGCGGATTTCGGATGGATGTGATAGATTTAGTTGGGAAAATTCCTGATAAAGAAGTCACCGGAAATGGACCGAAATTGCACGATTACTTGCAAGAGATGAATCGGGAAACCTTTGGTAAATACGATGTGTTAACAGTAGGAGAAACCTGGGGGGCAACACCTGAAATTGCTAAACTTTATTCAGATCCGAAACGAAATGAGTTATCCATGGTCTTTCAGTTTGAACATGTGTGTCTGGACCAACAACCCGGTAAAGAAAAATGGGACCTTAAATCATTAGAGGTGAAGGAGTTAAAACAGGCCCTTGGTAAGTGGCAAACAGCCTTAGGTAATGAAGGGTGGAACAGTTTGTTTTGGAACAACCACGATTTACCAAGGATTGTATCCAGGTGGGGGAATGATACAACCTATCGTGTGGAAAGTGCAAAAATGTTTGCCATTTTGCTGCATCTGATGAAGGGGACGCCTTACATCTATCAAGGGGAAGAAATTGGCATGACCAATTACCCTATCCATGATATTAGCGAAGTCGATGATATTGAGAGTGTAAATATGTATCATGAGCGTTTAGCAAACGGCTATCAAAGAGAAGAAATTATTGCTTCTATCAACGCTAAGGGAAGAGATAACGCTCGGACACCAATGCAATGGGATGATACAGAAAATGCTGGTTTTACACTAGGCACACCTTGGTTACATGTGAATCCCAATTATCATCAGATCAATGTAAAAGAAAATCTAGCAGATTCGAATTCTATTTTTTTCTGCTATCAAAAATTGATACAATTGAGAAAAAATAATCCAATTGTGGTCTGGGGAGATTTTGAATTAGTAACGGATGTACCTGAGCAAGTCTTTATGTATCTACGTCGTTATGATGGACAAACTTGGGCTGTAGTGACCAACATTGGATTAGAAATGGCAACCGTGCAACTATCGGATTTGGGACAAAGTAATGATGTGATTATTAGTAATTATCAAAGATCATCAGTTGACTTTAATCATATAGATTTAAAACCGTATGAAGCTTTCGCTGTAAAACTATGATGTCGGTTAAATGTTTATAATAACCTTAAAAAAGTCGTCAGTTTTACGACTAACCTGACATTTCACCAACTGGATGACCCAAAAAGGAGTTTCCCCCTTTTTGGGTCATCTCTATTTTTGCACAAATTTGGACTATTTTTACGTGCATTTCTATTTTTTTCTGTAAAGATATTTAGGAAATGTGAATTTATAGGAACAATTTATTCAATTATTCTAGACGCCTATAGGCTCCTGGAGATATGCCAAATTTCTTCTGAAAAACCCTGTGAAAATAAGGATAGCTGCCAAATCCGCAGTCTTCGGCAATCTGTTCAAGTTTCATAGTGGTATATTTCATCCGTTCTACTGCAGAGGCCAAACGAATGTCCACGGCATATTCAATCATCGTTTTTCCAACAGTGCTTTTAAATAGATGCACGGAACGGGAGACACTAAGACCTGCATGCCGTGCAACATCTTCCACTTTAAAGGCTGTAGTAGCATGTTCTTCAATGTATCGCATCATTCGGGTTACTGTATAAGGGCGATTGAAGGACGACTTCCTCTCATTGACTGCTCGTTCTAAGGATAAACAAAGTGCACGCAGTAGATAATCAGAGAGTTCATTATTTTCTTCAGATAATGGCCGGCGTTCTTCGCTAATGATATGGCGCCATAAGACCAAAAGCTTTTCATCAAGATCAATCCTCGATACAGTCTGCTTGATTGAACGGTTCCACCATTCATCAATCCAAGGGCCTTCACAGGATAAATGATAGTCCCCGCTAATTTGGTTCTCTTTAACCAACAGTTCATAATGATCACCTGGTTGAATGAGCAAGAGATTTCCTTTCTCAAGAACCATTTTTTTTCCCTTTACCACTACTTCGCAGACTCCTTCTGTTTGAAGTCGAAAAAGATATGCCGGGAATCCTGTTTTATGTTGGGAATGATATCGCTGAGTATGATAGGAATACCCGCAAAAGAAAATGTTTGTCGTCATTCTTCACCTTCTGAAAAAATAAAATAGCAAAATAGTTGATATAACAATTATATCATCTATGTTTATTTGTATATACACGGTTTAAGATGGAATCAAATAAGTAAGGCATAGACGCATTCAAAAATAAAAGGTAAATGGAGAAAGGACAAATCAACATGACGAATAAAAACTATAATCTAGTTATTGTTGGCTATGGTGGAATGGGAAGCTATCATGCAAAAATTGTAAAGGACAACCTAAATATAAACGTAATTGGGACTTTTGATATTCGTGAGGAGAGAAGGGAGGCATCCCTGGAAGATGGATATAAAGTGTATGAAAGTTTCTCCGCTGTTTTAGCTGATAAGGAAGTCGATCTCGTTCTGATTGCAACGCCAAACGATGTGCATAAAGATTTAGCCATTGCTGCATTAAACGCAAAGAAGCATGTTATTTGTGAAAAACCTGTCACGATCTATAGCGAAGATTTAGAAGAAATTATGCAGGTGGCAGAAGAGAATGATTGTAAGTTTGTTGTCCACCAAAATCGTAGATGGGATAAAGATTTTCTCACAGTAAAGAAAATTTACGATGAACATATTATCGGTAACGTTTTTCATATTGAATCTCGTGTACAAGGTGCAAATGGGATTCCGGGAGATTGGCGCCACTTGAAAGCCAATGGAGGAGGAATGCTGCTAGACTGGGGAGTTCATTTACTAGATCAATTGCTCTTTATGGTGGACAGTAAGATTACGAGTGTTTACGCCAATTTAAGTTATATTTTAGGCGATGAAGTAGATGATGGCTTTCAAACACATATCACCTTTGAAAATGGCTGCGCAGCTTTAATCGAAGTAGGGACAACGAATTTTATCCAATTGCCAAGATGGTATGTAAAAGGGACTACTGGAACAGCGGTAATCAATGATTGGAGCATATCTGGTAAAATTGTAACCCAAAACCTAGGTACAGATGTAGAAGCGCCAAAACCGATTCTAGCTGGGCAAGGACTAACCAAAACAATGGCACCACCTTCAGAAGCAGCTGTCAGCACATCAAATTTACCAGAAGTTGAGTCAAAAATGGAAAGCTTTTACGATAATGTAGTTTCTGTGATTGAAGGAAAAGCCGAACCAATCGTTAAGAATACGGAAGTGTTGCGTATCTTACACTTGATTGAAACTATTTTTAAAGCAGCCGAAACGAATGAAGTAATAAAGGACTTCGATAGGGTCTAGACGTTCTCAAATAAAGTATAGCCTGTAATGACTGTTGATAATTTTTAAAGATTAATATTAAAGAATATGGAGTTTAATATCTTCCACTTATTTTTTAATGTAAGCAGTTTCACGAAATCTCTTTAAAATAAGATATAAAGTGACAATTAAAGGAGTTGTTAATCATGTTGAAAGTTACAGTTTGGAATGAAAACCGTCATGAGCAAAAAAATCCTGTTGTCAGGGATATTTATCCAACCGGTATCCATGGAACCATTGCCCAATTCCTTCAGGCTGAAGGCTTCGAAACAGGAACAGCTACCCTTGATGAGCCCGAGCATGGCTTAACAGATCAGGTACTAGCTACTACCGATGTTTTAGTTTGGTGGGGGCATCTAGCACATGGAGAAGTGAAAGATGAAGTCGTTCAAAAAGTCCAGCAGCGTGTTCTAGATGGAATGGGACTGATTGTCCTTCACTCCGGTCATTTTTCAAAAATATTTAAAAAGTTAATGGGAACAAGCTGTGATTTAAAATGGCGGGAAGCAGATGAGAAAGAACGCCTTTGGGTCGTTAGCCCAAGCCATCCAATTACTGAAGGAATCTCTGAATATATCGAATTAGAAAAAGAAGAAATGTATGGGGAGCATTTTGATATTCCACAGCCAGATGAACTTATTTTTACAAGCTGGTTTGAAGGCGGCGAGGTATTTCGGAGCGGAATTACCTACAAACGCGGAAATGGAAAGGTATTTTACTTCAGACCCGGACATGAAACCTACGCGACCTACCATAATGAACAAATTCAGCGCGTGATTATCAATGCAGTAAAATGGGCAGCGCCTGTTAAACGTGAACGTCCTGTCTATGGAAATGCGAAACCACTAGAAATAATCAAAGGGGGACAAAGATAATGGAAAAGTTAAGAATTGGAATAATTGGATGCGGCAGTATTGCACAGTATCGCCATTTACCCGAATATAAAGCAAATAAAAATGTTAAGATTGTTGCTGTTTGTGATATCAATGAAGACCGTGTGAAAGAAGTTGCCCTGAAGTACGAAGCTGTGGCTTACACAAACTTTGAAGAACTAATCAGCAGTGGTACAGTGGACGCAATCAGCGTATGTACACCTAATTATCTTCATGCACCTGTCTCAATCGCTGCCTTAAATAATGGACTTCATGTACTTTGTGAAAAGCCGATGGCTACTTCAAAGCAGGAAGCTGATGCCATGGTTACAGCTGCTAAAGAAAACGGCAAAAAGTTAATGATTGGACATAATCAACGCTTTGTGCCGTCACATCAACGAGCACGTCAGTTAATTGCCAATGGTGAAATTGGTAAGATTTATAGTTTCCGGACAGCTTTTGGTCATGGTGGTCCAGAGGGCTGGAGTGTAGATGGAAAAGACAGCTGGTTTTTTGAAAAGGAAAAGGCATTTGTTGGGGCAATGGGCGATTTGGGTGTCCATAAAGCCGATTTACTGAGATATGTATTAGGGGAAGAAATTGTAGAAGTAGGTTCATTTGTAGAAACAAACGCAAAAGATTTTACCGATGTTGATGACAATGCTGTTTGCGTATTAAAAACAGAAAAAGGCATCATTGGTACTCTTGCTGCAAGCTGGGCGTACGTAAAAGAAGATAATTCAACCATTATCTATGGAGAAAAGGCCGTCTTACGTTTAGAGGATGATCCAGTCAATTCCCTATCTGTTCAGTATAAGAATGGAGAAGTGGTAAATTATCAGCTTGGGAAAATTCAATCCAATGAAGAGGGCGGACAAAGTAACTCTCAAGTTATCAACCATTTTGTCGATGCTGTTATTCAAAATCAAGAGCCATCTGTTCCTGGTGAGGATGGCCTGAAATCATTAGCGGTGATTTTGGCAGCGCTTCAATCAAGTGAAACGAAACAAATCGTCAGAGTGAAGGAAGTATAAGCGAAACTTTAGGAGGAGAATTACTATGAAACTAGGTGTGTTCACCGTATTATTTGCGGAAAAATCATTCGAAGAAATGCTTGATACTGTAAAAGAAGCAGGGCTCCATGCAGTGGAAATTGGAACGGGCGGCTATCCAGGAAACAATCATTGTGATTTAGATTCTTTAATAGATAGTACGGAAGCCCGTCAGGACTATATTGGGAAAGTGGCGCAACGCGGCCTAACGATCAGTGCTTTCAGCTGTCACGGCAACCCAATTTCTCCTGATAAGGCGTTTGCTGAGAACTCACACGAAACACTATTAAAAACGATTAAACTTGCTTCGCTTTTGGAAGTTCCAGTTGTTAACTGCTTTTCAGGTACAGCAGGTGACCATGAAGGAGCAAAATATCCAAACTGGCCTGTTACCCCATGGCCAAATGAATATGGAGAAGTGTTAAAGTGGCAATGGGAAGAAAAACTGATTCCCTTTTGGAAAGAGGTTGGTCAATATGCTAAGGAGCATAATGTTAAGATTGGTCTCGAGCTTCATGGCGGTTTTTTAGTCCACACACCATATACATTATTGAGGCTTCGAGAGGAAACCTGTGATGCAATAGGTGCTAATTTAGATCCAAGCCATTTATGGTGGCAAGGTATTGACCCAGTGGCCGCAATAAAAATTTTAGCAAAAGAAAATGCGATTCACCATTTTCATGCCAAAGACACCTATATTGATCAGGAAAATGTGAATATGTATGGTTTAATCGATATGCAGCCATATGGAAAAGTGAAAACGAGAGCTTGGTCTTTCCGCTCGGTTGGCTGTGGACATGACTTAAAAGAATGGTCTGACATGATGAGTGCGTTAAGAACCTATGGTTATGATTATGTGGTCAGTATTGAACATGAAGACCCAATTATGTCAATTGATGAAGGGTTTAAGCGGGCCGTTAATAATTTAAAATCTGTTTTGATTGAGGAGCCTGTCTCCCAAATGTGGTGGGTGTAGAGATGCAAAGTATACCAGTGGCTGTTCAAATGTATACATTGCGTAATGAAAGCGAGAAGGATTTTGCGGGCACATTAAAAAAAGTGGCAGAGCTCGGGTTTAATGGTGTGGAATTCGCTGGTTTTGGCGGCCTAACAGCACAGGAAGTTAAATCATTATTGGACGATCTTGGTCTTCAAGCAGCTGCCTGCCATGTACCGCTTGATGAATTAGAAACCAATTTGTTTGGTGTCATTGAAGATATGAAATTATTAGGTTGTAAATATGTGGTTTGCCCATATTTAATGCCAGAGCGCCGAAGTGAACAGGATTACCATGCACTTGTTTCCTTTTTAGATAAAGCAGGTGAGGTTTGCCTAGGTGAAGGTATTACACTTTGTTATCATAATCATGATTTTGAGCTCGACAATCTGTCAGACGGTAGAAAAGCACTTGAAACGATTTTCGATGATACGAGTGCGAAAAATGTGAAAGCTGAACTAGATATATATTGGCTGACAAAAGCGGGAGAAGAACCAGTTGAGTGGATGAATCGGTATAAAACCCGAACGCCGCTCATTCATTTGAAAGACATGACGACCGATGAGGAGAAGTTTTTCGCAGAACTAGGAACAGGCGGAGTGAATATCGAGGGGGTACTTCAAACGGGAAAGGAAGCTGGTGTCGAGTGGTGGATCGTTGAACAGGATATTAGTCGACTCACTCCATTTCAAAGCCTGGAAATAAGCATCAATTATTTAAAAACAATGCTTCCGTATTTTAAAAAGTAAAAGTTGAATTGGTCATTGAATTTATATCAAAAAAGGAGAAAGACGATTCGGAAGCCGAATCGTCTTTCTTTTACAAAATTAAGCTATTGCTTTCGGTTTTTTGTTACCCGTTTCTTTTTTGCTCATTTTTCTAACGAATGGAATCACCCAACGGTCTAAGCCGATTCTGCCGGCGTTATAACCAGCTGTTAAGATGATGAAGCCTAAGAAAATGTCTCTAGGGTTGTGAGATACGGTGCCTGCAAGGAAGAAGCTGAAGTTCATCACTAGACCAAAGAACATCGCCGTTGTGGTTAAGCAGCCTAGGATTAAACCTAAACCGATGAGTGTTTCACCCCAAGGGACCATGATGTTGAAGATATCAACATTTGGCAAGGCAATATGTTTTAAGAAGTCAACGTACCAGCCAAAAACGACTGCGCCGTCTGGACCTTTTACCGGATTCGCAATTGCGCCTTTTAAAAATCCAGCAGCGTCAAAGCCGCCGCTTGTTAATTTGCCTAAACCTGCTGTGAACCAAGAATAGCCAAGATATAAACGTAGGACTGTTAGGATGGCTGCTGCAATTTTATTTTCTCTTAAAAATGCATTAAACATAAATGATTCCGCCCTTCATTTTTTGTTTTGTTCTTTATACTTACAATATATAACTTTTTTGTATTAATACCACGGCTATAGTGATAAGTTCACAGTTTGTTAGAATTGTTTTGACAAATTATTGAACTGCTTTAATTGTGGCATCAATTATGGCCTGTAAACATCATGTGAAGCAGTAAAATAAGCGTACTTTAACAAGTCCTTGAAGTGGGGTTAAAGTATTGAGAACGTTGCTAATTGGTAAAACCTACGATTGTCAAATTTGTCGATATTTGTTACTTTAAAGATAATTATAATATTTAGCCGACATAAGAAATTTTGTGAATAAAGGTTTACGATAAAGATAAGGGCGGCTCCACCAAATGCATGGAACAAGGGAGAAACATACATGGGAATAAATAAACTAATTGATCAACTACAATGGAAGCTTTTTTTTAGTTTGTTCGTCTTTACAGGGCTGCTCAATCTAGCTGTTTCTATCTTTTATCCTTCTATTGAATTGGTGAAGTATACCTCTATTATTACCCTGATCATTATGCTGCCTCTTCTGTTTGTTACCATTAAGAAAACGAAGAAAAGGGATGAAGAGTTTAGACAAAATAAGCTGAAATTGAAAAATATCTTTGATACCCTCGATGTTGCTATCTGGTCCCATGACTTAAAATCAGATACTCTATTAATTACGCCAGGAATTGAAAAATTGTATGGCTACACGTCTATCGATTTTTATGAGAATTTAGATCTGTGGAGAAAGGTTATCTACCCTGAAGATCAACCTATTTTGTCTGACAGAGCTAAGAAGTTGGAAAGAGGAGAGACCGTTACCAATGTGTACCGAATTATTCGGCCAGATGGAGAAGTGCGCTGGATCCAGGACAGAGGGTTTCCTACACTTGATAGCAATGGAAACTTTGTAGATTTTAATAGTGTCTTGTTTGATATTACTGATCGGAAGGAAAGTGAGGATCGCTACCGTAGTTTAGTAGAAATGTCTCCTGACATTATCGCGGTCGTCAATAATGATAAAATCGAATATATTAATGAAGCGGGTTGCCAATTGGTGGGCGCTGCCCATCCCAAGGAACTGATTGGAAAATCCCCATTGCAGTTTGTGCCAAGTGAAATTGTGGAAGTCTTTAGAAATAAAGGAAGGCATTATCACGATCAAAGAATAAGGCTTGAATTTCAGGTGAAACAATTAAACGGCTTAGCAATTGATGTAGAGATGACTTCTGCTCCTATTCTTTATGAAGGCAGAAATGCTGTTCAAGTCGTGGGCAGGGATATCACGGAGAGGAAAGTTGCTGAGAAAACCATTCAGGAGATGGCCTATCTTGATTCGTTGACAGGTTTACCAAACCGAAACGGATTTAGAAGTCATCTTAATAAAGCATTAAATAGCCAGCAAGAGAATAAAATGCTGTCTGTATTATTCATAGATTTAGACCGGTTTAAAATTATTAATGATACAAAGGGTCATACAGTTGGTGACATCATTCTCCAAAAGGCAGGGCATCGATTAGGATGGACAGTAGAAAATGTGGGATTTGTTTCTAGACAGGGTGGAGATGAGTTTATTATTCTGCTGGAAGGGATGGATAAAAATGGCGTCACCCGGATAGCAGAGCGGATTCTATTTGAATTTTCTAAGCCTTTAGAGGTGAATGGTCAAGAATTTTTTGTCACGCCTAGCATTGGAATTAGTCTCTACCCAACTGATGGTGTAGATGAGGAAACGTTAATTAAAAATGCAGATACAGCCATGTACCAAGCCAAAGAACGCGGAAAAAATAAATTCCGGTTCTATTCTTCTCCTTTGAATGGTATATCGATTCGGAAAATGGAGCTTGAGAACGGTTTGCGAAGGGCGATAGAGAACCAGCAATTTATCTTACATTATCAACCGCAAGTTTCCTTATCAACAGGAGAATTAGTAGGAATTGAGGCGTTAATTCGCTGGCAGCATCCGGAGCATGGGGCGATTGCTCCTTCAGAATTCATTCCATTAGCAGAGGAGACTGGTTTAATTGTACCGATTGGAAAATGGGTATTAAGGGAAGCCTGTAACCAAAGGAAAGCATGGGAGGCAGCGGGGCTTCATAGGGATGTTCCCATCGCTGTAAATGTTTCTGTTCGGCAGTTTGAGGATGACCACCTAATCGAGTATATTTCAACGGTGCTTGATGAAGTGGGACTTGAGGCGAATCAATTAGAATTAGAGATCACAGAAAGTATCATGCAAAACTTAGAGAAGTCAACGATTATCCTTAATGAATTGAAAAAACGAGGTGTCTTGCTCGCCATTGATGACTTTGGAACTGGTTATTCTTCGTTAAGTTATTTAAAGCACCTGCCAATTGATAAAATTAAAATAGATAAATCCTTTGTCGATGATATTCTTCACCATTCTAACCAAGGAATTATGGTAAAAACGATTATTGATATGGGCTTGAATTTGAATTTTACCGTTATTGCTGAAGGAATTGAGACAGACGAACAACTTACCTTTTTAAGAAAAAATGCATGTAAGATTGGTCAAGGGTACTTGTTTAGCAAACCAATCCCGGCCGTCCAAATGGAAGAGTATCTTTTAAATAGTAATTAAAAAAGTGGTATCCGGAATTAATTTGGATACCACTTTTTAGATTGCTCAGTTTGACGCAAAAGATTATTGCCCCCATTTCAGTGCTACCGTTAAGGAACAGCAGTTAATTGGTTGGTTTTGTGTTGTGCGTGTTGATAAGATGAAATTCACACCGGTCGGTGTAAAATTAGTTTGCACAGGGACTTTTAGACCGATCGTCTTAATTAGACGATCAACTTCGGTATGTTTCCCTTGCTGCGCTGCACTCATCAGTTTTCGGGAGAAATCAACGTTACCTAAGCGGTCTAACAATATACTTCCTTGTTCCATTAATAAGCGAAAAGACTTTACGGAACCTTCAAATATTTTAATATCCACGGGTGGATACGTCCGATAAATTGGATAGTTTACCGTATATGTTGGAAAAGGAAACATGGGAGGAAATGCTGGGTAATGAAAAGGGGTGTAGTACATATTTACTCTCCTTCCAAAGGAAAAAACACAAGGCAATATACAGTATGATAAACGATATTTTTGGTTACATAAACTTATTTAGCTATCAAAGTATCCACATCTACCCATTTTTTCGATTTCCGAAATATCTATCTCGTTCCCTGATTGGAAATTGTGATATTCTTTTATGGAGAGTGCGCATGAATAACTTCGTGCACATGAAGAATGTCAGGGAGAGAGAAGCAAATGCTGGAAACAATAAATAAAAAACTTGTAAAAATCATCCCACTGATTACGCCCGTTAGTGTTGTTATCGGTGTGTTACTCAGTGCCTATATAAAAGATTTTTCTTATTTAATTCCATGGATTTTTGCCTTTATGACTTTTGCGGGAAGTTTAAGTTCCAATTTCCGCTCGTTAAAAAATGTGATGCTCCATCCGTTTCCTATTATTATCGGGTTGGTGATTTTGCATGTCCTAATGCCAATTTGGGCATGGGGGATTGGGCATATCGCTTTTTCTGGTGATCTTTACACGATTACTGGCCTAATTTTAGCAATGGTGATTCCAACCGGTGTGACGAGTTTTATTTGGGTTTCCATCTATAAAGGAAACATCCCATTGGTCTTATCGCTTATTTTGATTGATACCTTCCTATCGCCGATTATTGTTCCGTTTTCGCTTTCGTTATTTATTGGACAACAGGTTGAAATGGATTTCGTTAGTATTATGAAAGGAATGATGGGGATGGTTGTGATTCCATCATTGATAGGGATGGCTTTAAACCAAGCCACAAAAGGAAAAATCAATCAGCAATTAGGCGCTCGTCTGGCTCCTTTTTCAAAAATATGCCTAGGAATTGTGGTTATGCTAAATGGGTCAGTTGTGGCTCCTTATTTAAAAGATATCAGTCTTAAGCTGACAGGGATTGTAGCCGTTGTCTTTTTCATTGCCTTAACCGGATACTTGTTTTCCTTTTTAGTGGGTCGTTTGATGAAAAGGGAGCAGGATACCATTATCACCCTTACTTTCACTGGAGGGATGAGAAATATCAGCGCCGGTGCTGTATTAGCCGTCTCCTTTTTTCCTCCAGCAGTAGCAGTTCCAGTGGTGGTTGGCATGCTTTTTCAACAAGTGCTGGCCTCGTTAAACGGACATTTTCTACACCGGTATTATAGTAAGCGGGCAGTGGAGCAAGAATCTATAGCTTTATAATATGAAAAAGGCTCTTTTGTCTAGCTCCAGGCCATACGCCGCTGACCAGGGAGCTTGCACTTTTCTTAACAAGAGGCTCTGTGAAGGACAAACCCCCTACAAGAATTTTCGTCTTTCAACACCCACTATCTTTATAAAGAAGCTTCAATCTGCATCAATCCTAATATGGTTAAATGTAGAAACCTGAAATAACCCTTGATCTGTAAGCTTCAGTTCTGGAATGACCGGAAGAGATAAGAAGGATAGGGTTAAGAATGGGTTGAAATGATCGTTGGCCCCCAATTTTTTGAGGGCAAGGTGTACCTCGTTTAGATTGGCATAAACTTCTTGATAGGAACGATCAGACATTAATCCGGCGATGGAAAGTTCCAATGAGGCAAGAATTCCCCCTTGGTTAACCACAACCATACCACCCTGCATCGCTTTTATGGCATTGGCTGCCACAACCATATCAGAATTGTTGGTTCCGGCAATTATGAGGTTGTGGGAATCATGGGCAATGGTGGTAGCAATTGCCCCCGATTTTAATCCTAAACCTTTAACAATCCCTAAGCCAATTTCTTTTGTCATTTGATGACGTTCAATTACCGCTAATTTTAATTGATCCTCTATAATAGATGGCTGGAAAAATCCTTGTTCGCAAATTTGCACTTGTTCTATCGCATGGATCGTGACGAGACTATTCGGGATGATTTCAATAACATTTGCCTTATTGCTTTTTAAAGAAATTTGAAAGCTATTTTCCGTAAGCTCATGGAAATGAACTGTCTTTCTTAGTGAGGCAGGTGGAACGGAATTGCTATGCTCTAATTCCTTTACAAGGAGCCCATCCTCGACTACAGCAAGCCCGTCTTTATAAACATTTAAAATGTTAATCGTTTCTAGACTATCGAACAAGATAAAATCAGCTTTGTATCCCGGGGCAATGGCACCTTTCTCTTCCAGGCCAAAACATGCTGCGGCATTGATGGATGCCATTTGAATGGCGGTTATAGGGGAGAGTCCAGAAGCAATTGCCAGCCGTACATTGTGATCAATACTGCCTTCATGGACTAGATCATCCAAATGTTTATCATCTGTAACAAATAGACAGCGATGAGCATTGCGCACATTTACAGCTGGAATTAACTGATGTAAGTCTTTGGCAACGGTGCCTTCGCGGATCATCAGGTACATCCCTCTTTGGAGCCGCTCTTTTGCTTCAGCAGCAGTTGTACTCTCATGATCTGTTCTTATGCTCGCAGACATATAGACATTCAAGTCATTTGCGCTTAAACCAGCAGCATGCCCATCAATTTTTTTTCCATTATTTTGACTGTCAGAAAGCTTATTTAGCATATCATGTTCTGCGTTTAAGACGGCTGGGAAATTCATTACTTCTGCCAACCCAAGAACGCGTGGATGAGCATAAAATGGTTTTAAATCTTCTGCTGTGAGCGTAGCACCGGAATGTTCAAAGGCAGTCGCTGGGACGCTTGATGGTAGCATAAAGTAAAAGTCAAATGGAAGGTTCTCGGTAGAGTCAAGCATATATTGGATCCCGTCCGCTCCTAACACATTGGCAATTTCATGCGGATCTGCAATCACAGTGGTTACTCCATGCTGCAGGAGTACCTTGGCAAATTCCATAGCCGTAACAATGGACGACTCTATATGAACATGGCCATCAATGAATGCGGGAGATATATAACGACCTTTTGCATCAATTACATTTTCCCCTTTGTATTCTCCGATGCCTGCAAAGTATCCATCCACAATGGCAATGTCTCCTTCCATTATTTCACCATTAAAGACGTCAATTATCTTTCCATTCTTTATCACAGTATCTGCCGGCTCTTTTCCAGATGCAACAGAGATTCTTCTTTTTAAATGATTACTCTCCATCTTTAACATCCTCTTTGGTTTGAGTTTTATTTTTCATACACAGGTGATTGCATGTTCTAGTATTCCACTTTTTCTCTAGATTTCTCCCATGTTCTAAATGGCAGGTCGCCATTGGCAGGGAAAATTTGTTTCATGGGTATCTTACGGAATTCTAACGGGAGTGAGAGTTGGTCATAAATGAACTGATCATCGAACCCAATCTTCGCTGCATCTTGTTTGGTGCAGGCATAATAAACAGCCTTTGGACGGGACCAATAAATGGCACCAATGCACATTGGGCAGGGCTCGCAGCTCGTATAAATCTCACATTCATCAAGCTGAAAGGCATTTAAATTTCGGCAGGCTTCGCGGATGGCCTGTACCTCAGCATGTGCAGTTGGATCATTTGAAGCTGTTACTTCATTCCGTCCCACACCAATAATGTTCCCATCTTTTACAACAATTGCTCCAAATGGTCCCCCGTGACTGGTTAACACGTTATTAAGAGCTACCTCAATTGCTTTTTCCATTAACTGAAAATCTGACATAACAACCTCTCCCATCTACTATATATAAAATAAACGTTTGCTTACATGCGTCAAATGCCATGTTAAACAAAAAAGTATTATTCATCATAAGCAAAAGGAATAGTAGCGGAACTTTTCCTTGTGAGCTTGAGTTACATTATTCTATAACACACCCATATTTTCTCGAATGATGTTAGGTTCTCTAACAGACTTTTCAAAAACAACCACGTTAGAAGGGAGCACAATCATATCATTGAAAAAAATTTGTCAGTGAGTCCACATTCCCTTTCTCTTTTCCTTTCGCAATAAATGTAAAATAAGGAAAATTATATGTAAGATTATATGACGCCAATGTAGATGCTAGTTCATCTTTTGGATATTATTAGTGAAAAGCTGATGGGAGAATGTTTAACATTATTTTCTAAATAAAAAACATTTCAAACCTTCCATTGAGTTCGAAAAATAGATTAAACAGGGCTGTTTTTTAGGAGGTCTATCCATATTTGAGTTTGAAAAGGGGGTCTGTCATTGAAGGATAACGGGATCATTGCTGTTTTACTTGCAGCAGGCAAGAGCAGTCGGATGCAGGCAAATAAACTTGCACTTTCTTTTGGTGGGACAACAATTGGAAGTTCAGCACTCGAGAATGCGATAAAGTCGGAACTGTCCCATATTATTGTTGTGACAAGAGTGGGTGATCCCTTTCAGTGGATAGATTCTGCTTTATTTCAAGCACCCCTTCGAAATAGATGGACTCCTATTTCTTGTCAAAATGCAGACAAAGGGCAAGCGCATTCTTTACGGTGCGGTTTACTGGCTGCAAAAAAAAGGGAGCCAAGTGGTGTAATGATGCTTCTGGCCGATCAGCCTTTTTTATCAGTAAAGGTGATAAATGATTTAGTCCTAAAATATGAACAGCATGGGAAAAAAGGTATGACTATCCCGTTTCTCGCAGCCTGTTATCAGGCGATACCAAGGCCGCCGATTATTTTTTCGCCACAAACATTTCCACAATTGCTGGAGCTGCAAGGGGATGAGGGCGCAAGAAGGCTTCTTCAAAAACAAAAACCAGCAGGCGAACTAGTAAATTATGAGAATGGCTGGGATTTTTTAGATATTGATACAAAGGAAGATTATGAGGGATTGAAAGGAGTGGGCATCAGCCATGATCAGAAAGGGAGCAACAATGGTTAACTCACCAGCTGTTTGGCTGCCTGATGAGTTGGCTGCAGCATGGCAATTAAAACAAGAACTTGGCAAAGAGGCTTGCTTTATCGCTGGTGGAACGCTCATGCAGACCCATTGGGAAAAAGGTCTTGCCTACCCGCCCCATTTGATAAGTTTGGAACAAATCAAAGCTATGCATGGATGGGGGAAACAGCTGGTTCATGGAGAAAACGTTACGCGAATTGGGGCTTTAACGACATTAGATGTTTGTCGCCTCTTACATCATCTCCCCCTTTTAGTAGAGGCTGTAAAGACGATTGCCGCACCGGCGATTCGTAATAAAGCAACCATTGGCGGAAATATTGCAGGTGGCGCTGGCGATTCCATACCTGCTCTTTTGGTGATGGAGGCCACACTCTCCTTATTTGATGGTAAGGGAATTCACGTTAAATCTCTAGCAGATTTAATAAAAGAGGGTATTGCCTTTCCCGATTCTATTCTCATCTGTATTTACCTATCTGAAAAAATAGAAGCCTATAAAGATAGTTATTTTTATAAAAAAATTGGGCACCGTGAGGCATTTTCTCCCAGCATTGTGACCATTTCTGGCTGTTGTCATCTAAATGAGCAGAAGGAAGTGGAGTACATTCGGCTTGCTGCAGTTGGCAGCCATACTCCGCCTCAAAGACTGGTGGATTGTGAACAGTACCTAATCGGTTCAACCTTGTCCAATGAATTGTTAAAGAAGCTATACCAAGGTATTCATGAAGAGCTAAATTCTACAACGGACGCTTTCTCAACAGCTGATTATAAAAAAACAGTTGCAGCTAATATGATTATTTCCGAGATTGTTAGATTAGCCGGTTAGAGGTGGGGAATCTTATGACATTACGAACTAGCTTTTCCGAAAAGAAAAGGAGAGTACGTCCTGACGGCCCCGAAAAGGTGACCGGCACCCTGAAATATCTTACTGATTTAGCTTTTTCCAACATGTTATTTGGGAAAATTTTAAGAAGTGAACATCCGCATGCTGAAATAGTATCCATTTCGACTGAAGAGGCAAAGCAGCATCCGGGTGTTAGGGCGGTTGTAACCTATCAAGATATTCCTGGTTTAAATGGCTTTGGGCTTATCTTTCCAGACCAGCCTGTGTTGTGTGAGGACCGTGTTCGCTATATTGGTGATGCGGTTGCAGCTGTTGCTGCAGATACAGAAGAAATAGCACTGGAGGCTATCCGATTAATTAAAGTAGATTATAAGCCGCTTCCTGTATTGGACAGTCCAGAAGAGGCGCTTCGACCCGATGCCCCACTTCTTCATCCGGCTGGAAATATCCTTCATCATGCACATTACCAAAAAGGAAATGTCGAACAGGGCTTTCAAAATTGCAGTGTGGTGGTGGAAGAAACCTATGAACTTCCTAGACAAATGCATGCCTATATGGAAACAGAGGGTGGTGTAATTGTCCCTGAACCAGACGGTAAATTAAACGTTTATGTTGGAACACAGCATGGGTTTAAAGATCGGTTTCAATTGGCGAGAATTCTCGATATGCCAGAAACGGATATCCGTGTCGTTTCGAGTCCGATGGGAGGCTCGTTTGGAGGAAAGGATGAGTTAAATATTCAGCCGTATGCGGCGATCCTCGCCCTCGCCACCAACAGTCCTGTGAAGATTCACCAAAGCCGGCAAGAGTCTGTAAAAGCAGGTCTTAAACGTCACCCGATGAAAATTACGATGAAAACAGGTGCCGATGGACAAGGGAACATTCTGGCCCACAAGGTAAAAATTATTGCTGATACAGGAGCATATGCCACTTTGGGTCCTGCCATTTTGGATTTTGCAGTCGAGCATGCACCTGGTCCATACATGATCCCTCATATTGATATAGAGGGGTTTTCCGTTTTTACGAATAATGGTGTGGCGGGTGAATTCAGAGGCTTCGGAGGAAACCAGATAACCTATGCTCTAGAAGGGCAAATCGACCGTCTTACAGAAAAACTGCAAATGGATCCATTTGAATTTCGACTGAAAAATTTACGAAAAACAGAAGATCCTGGGCCATTAGGGCAAAGAATTGCTCCTACAAATGGGGCATGGGACGTACTTCAAATCATAAAACAATATTATGTGGGAAAAGCGACAGATTGGAAACATGAGACTAGTGATAGATGGAAGCTAAGAGGTGCCGGGTTCGCCCTTACCATGCATGGAGGAGGACTTGGAGTTGACCGAGTTGATCCAGCTGGAGGCCGCCTTTCTTTTTCAAAAGATGGAAAGATTGAAGCAGCTTTTGGTTTTGAAGAGTGTGGTCAAGGGCTGTTGGCGGTCATTGAGACATTACTAATCGAGGAATTTGGCTGTACGGACAAAGACATCAAGATTGTTATCGGTGATACGGCTTTGGTGCCTGTCAGCGGCTCATCCACTGCTTCAAGAGCAAGCAGCATGGTGTGGCAGGCTCTCAACAGAATGAAGGATTCGTTCCGTAAGCAAGTTTTAGAACTAACGCAGCTCATAACTGGTATCGCTACTGATCAGCTTCGCTTGGGACCAGGCGGGATATGGCTGGCTGATGAAGGGGAAGCAGAGAAACCTTATGTAACGTATACCGAGATAGCACAAAAAATGCCAATTGGTCGTTCTATTAACGTTCATACGGCCTTTGACTTTCCGACGAGTCCGGATGCAACGGTAGGGGGCAGTCACTATTTATATGCATTCGCTGCTGTTCTTGTCCTTGTTGAGGTGGATTTGTTGACCGGAAAAGTGAAGGTGAGCGCTATCGACCAGGCAGTGGCGGCAGGTCCTGTGGTCAGCCCTTTGGGTTATCAAGGACAAATTGAAGGGGGAGGTGTGATGGCATTAGGCTATACCCTAATGGAGGAAGCGCAAATGGAGAAAGGATTTTATCTAATTGATAATTTTGATTCCTACTTCATTCCTACGATTTGTGATGTTCCCTACGAAATGAATGTCGAGGCGGTGGAAAAACTAGTTGATGGCGATTCTTTCGGACCAAGAGGAGTAGGGGAGATTGGAACGGTAGCTGTGGCTCCTGCTATTGTGAGGGCCATTTACGACGCAACAGGTTGTTGGGTAAACAAATTGCCCGTTTCTCCTGAATTCTTACTAAAATCGATCAGTTTGGGAGAGATGAAACCATGGATGTAAAAAATATTGTCGAGAGTTCAGATCCAGTGCCGCAGGCCCCTAAAATAGAACTCACACTTACCGTAAATGGTGTCCGCCATCAATTACAGGTGGCACCGACAGCAAGACTTATGGATATTCTCCGCGAGGACTTGGTTTTAACAGGTACGAAAATGTCCTGCGAAATTGGGCGCTGTGGTGCCTGTGCCGTCCATATGAATGGCAAATTAGTTAACTCTTGTTTGGTTATGGCGTACCAGGCAAACAATCAATCGATTTGTACGATAGAGGGATTAGCAGAAAAAGATTTTCATCCAATTCAACAGGCATTTTTAGAAGAGTGGGGGTTTCAGTGCGGGTATTGTACACCAGGTATGATTATGGCTGTAAAAGCGTTACTCGATGAATATGCTCAACCGACACAAGCACAAATACAGGAAGCCCTTTCCGGAAACCTTTGCCGCTGTACCGGGTATAGCGGAATCATTCGGGCAGTTGAAAAGGCAATAGAGACATTAAAAGAAAAAGAGAGTAATAGTGAACTTGGTTTATCCATACAGAAATTAAATCAAATGGAAAAAGAGGTGTTCATAGGCACTGTAGGCTGGGTCTTTGAACACTCCCCATGGGTCGCTTCGACGGCGTGGGAGAGTCTGCCGTTTAAATCACGTGAGGAACTCTGCCAAACAATGGTGACGATCGTACAAAATGCCGAGGAACCCTTGCAATTGGCCCTTCTCCGTGCCCATCCTGATCTTGGAACTAGATTAAAAATGTCAGAGGTTTCCCAAAAAGAGCAGGCAGGTGTAGGACTTGATCGGTTATCAAAGGATGAGTTTGCGGAGTTTACATCACTTAATCAGCAGTATGTGAAGAAATTTGAATTTCCTTTTATCATGGCTGTGAAGGGGCAAAACAAGGACACCATCCTTTCTGCTATGAACGAACGGCTGAACTTTGACTATGAGGTGGAATTTAGTACCGCATTGAATGAGGTGTATAAAATCGCCGGTTTCCGCTTAAACGATATGATCAACTAAAGGGGATGAATGAATGAAAAGAACCATGTGTTATGGAAAAGAAGCTGTATGGGTATATCGCACTTACGCAAAACCCCTTACAATGGTCCGCCCCATTCCAGAATCAGCTTTTACGGGCCGCAGAAATATCCTTTTTGGGATGAATGTGAAGGTAGCTGTAGAAGGTGATGCCTTTCTTTCTTCCTTTAAAGAAGGTGATAATACATTAGTTGTCGCAACTGATTCAATGAAAAATTTTATCCTCAGGCATGCAGGGGATTATAACGGGGCCACACTGGAGGGCTTTCTCGAATTTGTCGGCCGGGGCTTTTTAGCAAAATATCCACAAATGACTGGCATTAATATTTCTGGAGAGCAAATTCCCTTTGATGAACTACCGGTCCCAACAAAAGAAAGTTTTGAACCAAGCCCATTGGTTTTTCGCTATTCATTAAATGAGCAGCCCTGCGCAGCAATCGATGTGAACCGCATGGGCGATGTTATTACGACAACGGAGCTTGTCAGCAGCTTGAAGGGATTAAAGTTGATTAAGGTACGGGGCAGTTCATTTTTCGGTTACGTGAAGGATGAGTATACGACACTGCCAGAATCCTATGATCGCCCGCTGTTTATTTTTTTAAATATCGAGTGGCGCTATAACGATCTCAAGGATGCCAGGGGAAATACACCAGATGGTTATGTCGCTGCCGAACAGGTAAGGGATATTGCTTATACTGTTTTTCATGAGGCAAATTCTCCTTCCATCCAAAACCTTATCTATCGAATTGGTCAAAGAATTTTAGAACGTTTTCCTCAATTACTAGAGGTTCGTTTTGAATCGAATAACCGGACATGGGAAACGGTATTGGATGAAATTCCGGCCTCTGAAGAAGGAAAAGTCTTTACGGAGCCACGCCCGCCATTTGGATTTCAGCGGTTCTCCATGACACGTGATGATCTTGTTGATGCTGACAGGTTGGAAGAATGACAGGAAAATTAACGACCCATGTATTGGATTTGAGCATTGGAAGGCCTGCAAGTGGAGTGTTAGTCGAAGTATGGCTGGTGGGTGATGATAACCAATTCGAATTTTTAAAAATCAGCTGCACGAACGAAGATGGCAGAGTGAATCAGCCGCTGCTCGAGAGAGATTTGATGAAAAAAGGGATTTATGAAATTCGTTTTCAGATTGGCGATTATTTTCGACATCGTGTCCCTTTACTCGTTGAACCGTCGTTCCTTGAATGTGTTCCTGTCCGCTTTGGCATTTCCGATCCAACCTCCCATTACCATGTCCCACTCTTGATTTCACCGGGCGGCTACAGTACCTATCGAGGGAGTTAAGGAGGTTTGCTCGTATGACAACAGAAGTGTGGGTAAAAAATGGGCTTGTTTTTTTAGAGGAAGGCTTTTGGGAAGGAAGTATCAAAATCATTGATGGTCGGATTGACTCCTTCGTAGAGAAGGGAGCAGAACTTATAGAAACGAGAGAGTCATCTATTATTGATGCAAGCGGAAGTCTTGTAGTTCCCGGCTTTATTGATGCGCACGTCCATTTTAATGATCCTGGAAGAACTGATTGGGAAGGAATCGAGACAGGCAGCCGTGCCGCAGCTATAGGGGGAACAACCACCATTTTCGATATGCCGCTGAACTGTTCGCCATCCGTAACAGACCTTCAAACTTTACACAATAAGAAAGAACATATAAGTTTATTATCCCATATTGATTATGCACTTTGGGGTGGTATGACAGGTACTAATCTTCATAATCAACAAGAATTAGCCGAAATGAGTGGGGGGATCATCGCTTGGAAGGCATTTATGAGTGAAAGTGGGATTGATGACTTTCCAATCGTAACGCCGGATGGGTTGAAACAAGCGATGCAGGCGGCAAAGGAGCATGATAAAGTTCTTGCCCTGCATGCTGAATGGGGAAAGGAGATTAGCAGACTAACCATTTTTTATAAAAACCATCCTTGGATGAATGAACGAAGGGCGTTTCTAGCCAGCAGGCCTATTGTAGCAGAAGAAAAGGCGGTTAGCTATGCCTTAGAGCTTGCCGCAAAATATGAAACGGCCCTACATTTTGTTCATATCAGTTCCGCAAAAGTCGTTGGACTCATCGAGCAAGCTAAAAAAAGCGGTGTGAATGTGACGGTTGAAACTTGTCCACATTATTTACTTTTTGATGAAGAGGATTTCTTAAAAACAGGTGCTCTGCTTAAATGTGCGCCACCGCTTAGGACGCGGGAAGAGGTGGAAGGATTATGGGATTGTCTGGCAAACGGGTTGATTGATACGATTGGATCCGATCATTCCCCTTGTCTATATTCGATGAAAGCAACGGATTCGATTTGGGATGCATGGGGTGGAATCCAAGGGGTTCAATTTACGTGGCTGGCCTTGCTTGATGAGGCCATTAAGCGAAAAGTAGATTTAAACCACATTCTTCCTTTAGGGACTTCGAATGTAGCCGAACGCTTTGGGATAGCCAATCGGAAAGGCAGAATTCGTTCGGGATTGGATGCTGATTTGGTGTTGATTCGTTTAGATGAGACCACCCTTGCCGATAAAAAATCCTTTGGGTTTCGAAATGCTTATTCGCCATATGAAAATAGAGAGTTTTTGCTAAAAATTAAAAAAACCATACTTCGTGGTGCAGTCATTTATGACAATCAAACAGGTATAACAAAAGAGAAACTAGGTTTATGTCTGTAAGCAAGGGAGGGATTTTGTGGGTAGTTATCCAGTTAATCTGTCTGAAGCAATAGAGTGGTTAAGTAGATTTGGCGCAGTATCCGGTGGTGGAGTTACTAGAACTGTTTATTCCCAGCCATGGAAGGAGGCACAGCAAGCTCTAAAGGGATGGATGGAGGAACTTGGACTTCAAACACATTTTGATGCGGTTGGAAACTTGTTTGCACGATTACCATCTGAGGATTTACAGGCTCCGACCATTTTAGTTGGTTCGCATGTGGATACAGTCACATCTGGTGGAAGGTATGATGGTGCCTATGGAATCCTTGCAGGAATCCTTGCACTAAGAGAGCTTAAAAATCAATATGGTTACCCCAGTCTGAATCTTGAAGTTGTTTCTTTATGCGAAGAGGAAGGGAGCCGCTTTCCGCTTGCCTGCTGGGGCTCTGGAATGATCACAGGGGTTTATTCTTTCCAAGATATTAAGGGACTGATAGATTCAGAGGGAATTGGCTTTGAAGAAGCCATGAAAGAAGCTGGCTTTGGGCTTCCCAATCAAACAGACGTGCAACGTAATGATATCCAAACATTTCTTGAACTACATATCGAACAAGGGCCCAGCCTTGAAAAACTGAATAAATCGATTGGCATCGTTCAAACGATCGTCGGTCAAAAACGATTCCGCATCACGATTAAAGGGGAGCCCAATCATGCTGGTACAACGTCGATGAAGTGGCGTAAAGATCCTCTTCATGGAGCTGCTTCCATGATCCATGACTTATATGAAGCAGCAAAAGAATTTGATGAATATCTTGTCACGACTGTGGGGCAGCTTTTAGTCGAACCGAATGTACCCAATGTAATTCCAGGTCAGGTCTTCTTTACAGTTGATGCCAGACACCCAGTGAAATCTGTCTTAAATTCTTTTTGTGAAAGAATATCAAGTGAATTTATCGAATTTTCTCAACAAATGGGGTTGGATTTGGCGATGGAGATGTGGCATGAGGTTCAACCAGTAGAACTGGATTGGAAGCTTAATGACGCGGTTCAGACTATTTGTACGAGCGGCAATATTTCCTACCATATTATGAATAGCGGGGCAGGACATGATGCCCAACTATTTGCGCAACGATATCCAACCACAATCGTGTTTGTTCCAAGTCAAGGTGGAATTAGTCATTCGCCATTAGAATATACTTCGACTCAAGATTTGCAAATAGGTCTTGATGTATTAATCCAATTACTACATCAGTTAGCATACAAGCAGCAAGGAGGAGTGGCAATATGAGTCATGATAAGGAAAATTTGATTCAGTGGATTGAAGAGCACCAAGCGGAAATGATCAGCTTTTTAAAAAAATTAGTCCAAACACCATCAGATAATCCTGCGGGTGATTGTTTGCCCATTGCATCCGTCTTACACCAACAGCTTAGCGAACTTGGATTTGACGATGTGTCTTTATTAGAAGTAGATGAAGCTGATGTTAAATCAGCTGGGATGATTAGTTTAGCCAATGTAGTAGGAAGTACGGTTTTTGATGATGGAGAAGGAACAAACATTGTTTTAAATGCACACGGTGATGTGGTGCCCCCTGGGTTAGGCTGGAGTGTCGATCCCTACGGAGGCGAAATTATTGATGGGAAGATGTATGGACGGGGCGTGGCGGTGTCCAAATCTGATATTGCTGCCTATTCCTATGCGGTTTTAGCCTTAAAACAGGCTCGGCTTAGCCTGCCGTTGGCGGGAAAAGTCGACTTAGCTTTCACATTTGATGAAGAAACAGGAGGAGAAATAGGGCCAAAATGGCTGCTTGATCAAGGGATCATCAAGCCTGACTTTGTAATTGCCGCTGGATTTACCTATTCAGTAGTTAATGCCCACAATGGGTGTTTACATTTCGAAATCAAAACAGTCGGTAAGTCTGCCCATGCAGCCCTTCCCCATACTGGAGTTGATGCAATTGAGGCAACAGCAAAAATTTTAAATGCTTTATATGAATATCGGAAAACGCTCAGTTCGAAAAAATCTTCGGTTCCTGGTATTGATCATCCAACCTTGGTTGTCGGACTCATTTCAGGTGGAATTAACACCAATGTTGTGCCGGATGAGTGCGCGATTAGGATTGACCGAAGATTGATTCCGGGAGAAGACGCAGTCCAAGCGGAAGCAGAGCTTTATGAAATTGTGAATCAAGCGGTAGCACATATCGAGGGATTAAAAGTTGAGATTAACAAAATACTTCATGCTGATAGCTTCGGACCCGTTTCTGAAGATTCGCCATTAATTGCAGTATTGGGTGTGAATTGGCAATCTATTATGAAGGGCAAGGGTGAGTTATCGATTAACGGAGTACCTATTTATGCAGATGCCCGCCACTTTTATGCTGCAGGAATCCCTACCATTATGTTTGGGGTTGGTCCCAAAGTGTTAGAAGAAGCAAATGGGCACCGGGCAGATGAGCATATTCGTCTAGAGGATTTGTTGGATGCTACAAAAATCATTGCGTGTACCCTTTATGACTTATTGGGCGGTGAAAAGGCATGAGACTAACCCAACGAGAGCAAGAAAAATTAATGGTGGTTGTGGCAGCGGACCTGGCCATAAGACGCAAGGACCTCAACACAGGAAGTAGAAACAATCCTAACTGTTTGTCGTGAAACGCTTCGAAAGAAAATCTTTGAAACAGAGCCAGTCTTTTTAAGAAAATATTAACATGGAATCGGTAGATGCAACAGGCATCGCCGATTTTTAGCGTCATATAATCCAAAATTGTGCGAGAACTATCGTTAAAGTATAATGGAATTAACTTAATACCTTTTTAGGGAGGAACCTATGACAAAACTATTCGTGGATCAAACCATTGAGATTTTTGCACCTGCTTCAAAGGTGTGGGATGTCATAACAATCAGTGAATATAATCGGCAGTGGGCACTGGAGTTCTCAAGCGGAGGGCCACAGTTTCACCTTGAATCCACATGGGAACTTGGCAGTCCAGTACTTTGGAAAGGGCAGGATGGGACAGTGATTGTCGAGGGGAATGTAACAGCCGTGGAAAAGGATAAATTACTTCGCTTTACTGTATTTGACGTTCGCAGCCCGGAAAGACCCCCAGTAACCGAGGATGATGGAATTACCTTCAAATTGTCTGAAAATGATAATAAGACGACGCTGCATGTTTTGCAAGGCGATTTCTCTGTAATGACTGATGGTATCATTTATAGAGATGCAAGCGCGGAGATTTGGGACAAGGTACTGCCGACGGTTAAAGAGATGGCAGAACAACACTAATTTGTGAATTTGCGGGGCTGGGTAATTTTTTACTTAGCCCTTTTTATTATGATAAATTTTATTAAAAAGGAGTTTTTTATATTATGAATATCATTGACCTGCATTGTGACGCTTTGCTTAAACTCCAAGAGGCAAAAGGGGCATTGCGTTTTGCGGATGCGAAAGAACTCCAGACGAATAAATCTCGGTTACAGCAAGGGCAAATCAAGGTCCAATGCTTTGCGATTTTTATTGAACCTGAAATAAAAGGCGATCAGAAATTTCAGGTCTCCCTCGAGCAAATCGATTATTTTTACAAAGAAGTACTAGGGAAAAATCCTGATATGGTCCATATCAAAGAATGGTCTGATTTTGATCGGTTGAAACTAGGTCAGATTGGCGCGATGTTAACACTTGAAGGTGTAGATGCCATTGGCAATGATTTGGCTAAACTTCATATTCTTTATCAGTTGGGGGTTCGGTCTGTGGGCCTCACCTGGAACCCAGCGAATCTAGCTGCTGATGGTGCAGGTGAACCGCGTGGCGGAGGGTTAACACTGTTTGGAAAAGAGATTGTGGAGTTTAATAATGAGCATCAAATTCTGACGGATGTGTCGCATCTTAGTGACAAAGGGATTTGGGAGGTCATTGATCTCGCCAAGTATCCGATTGCTAGTCACTCCAATGCCAGAGCCCTTTGCCGCCACCCAAGGAATTTAACGGATGATCAGGCGAAAGCGATGTTTGCAAAAGGCGGACTGGTTCATGTGGTATACTATCCTACATTTATTAGTGAAACGGGCGAGGCGACCATTCATGACCTGATCAAGCATATTGACCATTTTTGTTCATTAGGCGGCGTGAAACAAATTGGCTTTGGTTCGGATTTTGATGGAATCTCAACCTTTGTCAAGAATTTAGAGGATGCTTCTAAGAGTCAAACTCTTATTAATGAATTGTTAAAGTATTATAAAGAGGATGAGGTAAGAGGTTTTGCCTACGAAAATTTCCTGCATCACCGGCCAGGATTCGGGAGGTAAATAGTCTTGGAACACCTCGCATACTTAGACATAATAGGACTTAAGGAGATAAAACCATGTACCTTAATATAAAAGAAACAGCAGAATATCTATCCGTTCCAGAGTCAACCGTTAAAAGTCTCATCCAACAAAAGAAAATTCGGGCGCTATTTGATGGAAATGAGTACCTGATTTACAAGGAGCAATTTGCTACCCACCTCAAACAAGTTGAGAAGTACAAACAACTTGTTGCAGAAATCCTGAGCGAACCGATTCCAGAAAGTATCGATGTAAAGGACGAAGATTAGGAGATGGCCAATATTTTTCTTAAAAGAGTTTATGAACCTTATGACGAGATGGATGGCTGCCGGATTCTGATTGACAGATTATGGCCACGTGGGATCTCCAAAGATGCCGCAAAATTATCGTATTGGTTTAAAGAAGTGGCACCAAGTGCTGAACTACGGAAATCCTTTTGCCATATCCCAGAACGTTTTGAAGATTTTCGTACTAATTATCTGAATGAACTTCGTACCAATGAAGAAAAGCAACATCTAATCGCGCAAATAATCGATATTGCTTCAAAGGATAAGGTAACTCTTTTATACGGGGCAAAGGATTCAGTTTATAATCACGCTCGAGTATTAATAGAAGAACTGACTAGATTGAAGGATAAATAACACAAAAAAAGCAGTTGGGTCCAAAAATGGCCCAACTGCTTTTTAATTTCTCCGAAAACGGCCCATTACTTCCATGGTTTGAAAGATGTTCACAAACGCCTTGGGGTCAACCGTTTTAATCGTATGTTTAGTTTCATTAAGTTCGAATTTGGTGATGACGGTGGTCAACATCTTTTTAGGCTTATGGGTGTATGCCCCTTCTACGTCTGTAACCGTGACTCCTCTGGCATGGAGTTGGAATAAAGCTGAAGTGAGTTCTTCATACTTTTCCGTCACAATTGTTAAGGTTAATTTGTGCTGAGTAGTATAAACCATATCCACCGCACGACCGGCTACATAAATTGCAATAATCGTATAAAGTGTGATATTCATACCAAATATTAACCCCGAACTCCCAACCACGAAAAGATTCATAACAGTATTTAAAAAGCCCACCTGCATGTTCTTTTTTTTTGCCAATGTTAAGCTGATAATATCCGTTCCGCCGGTGGAACCTCCAAGGCGAATGATTATTCCAACAGCAATTCCGTATAGTGCACCGCCAATAATAGATGAAAGCAGTATATCAGGGCTAATTGCTTTTATCGGAATAAATCGCATACTTAGAGATAATATCAAAACCGCATAACCAGTAAGCAATACAAATCGTTTTCCTAAGTATTTCAATCCTACTAAGAATAAAGGAATATTAATAGCTAAAATAATCGAACCTGTATTAATACCTGTAAAATGTTGAATTAAAAAGGAAATTCCCGTTACCCCGCCTGAGGTTAGCTTATGTGGAATCAGGAAGGTATTAAAGGCAAAGCCGAACAGCATTGCACATAGTCCAATGACTATGATTTGAAAAATTAATCGAAACAAACTAAACACCTCTATCATTTTTTTAACCTTTTAATTAAAAACTTCATTTTAGTTTGAGTCAATATATAAATTTTAATGTTACGATTTTGTCTACAAAAAAAATACACCTTTAAGAGGTGTACGAAGTGAGTCAAAGATTAGAGTACGTATAGATATACAGTTAAGAAATGTGCTAAGCTGCCCAGCAAAATAAATATATGAAAAATTTCGTGGAAGCCCAGGTATTTTGTTTCTAAGAACTTTGGTTTTGCTCCGTAAATAACCCCGCCAATGGTATAGAAGATACCTCCTAAAACCAGTAAAAACAAACCGACCGGGCTTAGACTTCCCGTTAATGGTGAAAAGACAAACAAAATCATCCAGCCCATGGCAAGATACAAGGCCGTAGAAATCCAACGTGGACAATTAAACCAAACCATTTTAAAAACAACTCCGCTGATTGCAATGGCTGAAATGATTGAAAATAAAAGGGCCCCCGTTTTTCCATTCAGGCTAATAAAACAAAAAGGTGTGTATGTACCAGCAATCAACACAAAAATCATCGAATGGTCAAGCCGGCGTAAAAACGCTATCACCTTGGCACGGGCAATAACCATGTGGTACGTAGCCGATGCGGAGTAAAGCAGAATCATACTTACGCCAAAAATAATTACAGCCGAGATGACGAGAGGGGTGGGTGTGGTCATAGCCGCTTTAATCACCATCGCAAGCAGACCGACAAAAGATAAAACCGCTCCTGCCAAATGGGTTAAACCATTGATCGGTTCACGAATGTAATTGTTCATTTTATTATGCCTCCCTATAACATGTAGTTTTAATAACTACTTATAATCATACTGATAAAATGATATCTAGTCAATGTATATTTGTTTAGGTATAATAAAATTATCTAATAGAAACAGTGAGGTTTTTACGATGGAAAATATCAAACAAATCATCGATTCTCTTGGATTAGAAACAAGCTTAACTTTAGAGGAAATTCCAAACATCGATTTATATATGGATCAGGTCATTCAATTATTCGAAAATAAATTCAATGAGTCGAAACGGAATGAGGATGAAAAGGTCCTTACGAAAACGATGATTAATAACTATGCGAAGGGGAAGCTGATATTTCCGATTCAAAATAAGAAATATTCGAAAGACCATTTGATCTTAATGAGCTTGATATATCAGCTTAAAGGAACATTATCTATCAATGATATTAAAGTCACCCTTACGAATGTTAATAAAAAAATTATCAACGAAGAGATAGATTTGGAATCTTTTTATTCAAGCTATTTACAGCTAACAAGTCAAAATGTTACCGATTTTAAAGTAGATATTGAAGAAAGAGTAAAGGATGTTAAAGAAGAAATTTCACAGGCACAAAAAGAAAATTCAACCTACCTTGAGCAAGTACTAATGATCACCTCCCTTGTCCATATGAGTAATTTATATCGAAAAGTGGCAGAAAAGCTTGTGGATGAAATGGTTGTTGAAAAAGATGGAAAGCGTCAAAAGTGATGTTTGACGCTTTTTCCGCTACTTATTTTCATATTTTGAATACCTGATCCAACCTCAATTTTCTCAGGAGAACAGTTTTGAATCCTGATTGAATCAGCTCGATTTTCACCACCGTAGACTTTTATAAATGCCCCTGTATGTTTAAAATTTTTGAAGGAAATTTGATTCATAACCACATTTCTCGCCCGATATTGAATCGCAATCAACGGGTTGCCTTTAAAGTCATCATTAGGGTCGCCTATCAAAGTAAAATGATTAATGACAACATTTTTGTAGGCGGAAATTACCATGCCTCGTGGTGTGGAATCTTTATATAAATTTGAAAAGGTTGGAGCAATTGAAACAAGATTGACTGCTATAATATTGAAGGCCGAGTGGGATTCCGTATCGGTTTTTTTGTGGTGACCGATATGGCGGAAGTTAAAGGAACGGTTATCATTCACTGATAGATGACCCACAATTTGCACATTTGAAGCAGCAGATGAATTTTGGTGGGCCTTAATTTCTACACCGCCAAAGCAGCGAGTGCTGGAATTGTTGACAAGCAAAACATTCCTTGTACCATCATCAATTTCGAACCCATTCGAATTTGAAAAACCTTTTTGATGGGCCCGTCCGCTTGGATCGCACATATGGGAATTGGTGATAAAGATATAGTCGCTATGATGTGTCGTAATACCGTCATCACCAAAGCCATAGCCGGTTAATTCGTCAAGCCAGACATACTTGCTGCCACCGCGGGCCCGATAGCCATCGCCGCCATAATTATACAGCGTGGATGAAATGTCAAAACAATGCAGCCCAGGATTGATTCCTTCCACGTTTTTTACCCAGCCGTACGTAACGTTAGCATAGGTCAAGCAGCTGGAATGATTGCCCCCAGTGCTCGTTTTTTCTACCGCGCCAAGTCTTTCCACATTCCAATCTAAACTCAAGCTTTGGACGAAAAGATGATGATTTCCTTTCCAGTGGTTCATGTTTGTGATCAGCCTAGTCCCTTTGCTGGCTTGATCATGAAGCTTAATGGTTGTTTTCCCTTTGCCTGAACCAACGAGCCATGTCCATGATGGCAGGCGGATGCCTCGTGTGATATACACACCTGGCGGCACGATTACTTTTACTCGTCCATTAGCGATGGCTTTCTTAAAAGCTAGTGTACAATCGGTTTTTCCATCCCCAACCGCGCCATAGTCGATCACATTGACTTCTGTTTTAAGGTTTTCAAGCAACTGGTTAAATTCTTGATCGAGCTTCCCCTTCCAATCAGGAACGATATTGTCCTCATTATCGAGAAAAATCCGTGAAGGTTCCAAAACTCGAGAAAATGTTGCTGTTAGGCGAAATAGACACTCTTGAATTTTTTCAGAGAAGGGAAGTGGCTTTCTTTTTCCAGGTTGGGGTGAATTTGGATTTTTTCGGACTTGGTCAAAACAAAGTTCCGTCTCTTGTAAGGCCTGTTTTATATTTAGTGGAGTTCCGCTAATCTGTTCAAGCAGCTGTTTATTTTTGCGGGGGTCATGGTTTTTATCTAATTTAAGCATATATTTCAACTCCAAGAAAAAGCTTGTTTTAGATATTATACCCTGTTCAGGATAAAAGTAGATTTTTAGTAGCTTCTTTATAATTAAGTTTCTGAGTTTTTAGTTAAATATAAGGGCGTTGTGGTCGTTTAGAACCAAGATAAGCGACTGCTACGATGATTTCAAAAAGGTTCCGGTCGTTTAGAACTAATTAGCGACCGTTTTTTAACATTTTTTACCGAAAGGATAAATGACTTTAAAAAGAAAATACTAACAAATGTTCGGAGGTGGAAACAATGGAACAGAATGAATATGAAAAAATTTATCAACAGTATAAAAAGCAGGGTGAACAACAGGCACAAATGGAAGCTGGACCAGGTAATAGCATCGGAAAAGAAGAGTTTGTAGCGGTTCGGAAAAATAATGATGGTGATATTATTGCGTTTAAGACGAACGCTGGCCGGGAGTTGGATTATTTAACGGCCTTATCAGAGGCAAAGGAAGGAAAGCTTGCCCATGTGGATGTTTTCCATAAATATGGGCGGGATATTATTCGCAGTGAACCAGATGGTATAAAGGAAAACAATCTCGATCATTTACCGGAATTTTAAGGGCCAAGCCTATGTACCCGAACTGGTTGAGAAACCAAGAATGTAAAGCGTGTCCGAATTGTCTATAAACAGTAATCAAAAGAGCCTGGGATTCCAGGCTCTTTTGATTACTCTATTTATGCGTAAGTTCATATTCGTTAATTTTATCGCCATAGGTTAAGGTAACTCCAATTTCGTCCCAGCCATTAAGTAACATTTCTTTCGGATACGGCGCAATCTCAAATGATACCTCAAAGCCCTCATTGTCATAAACCACTTGATCTTCAAGATTGACGGTTAAGCAGTATTCTTCGGATTCACCTTTTTTTATCATATATTGAACCTGTTCTTCACTTGCCACAATAGGAAGGATACCATTTTTAACGCAATTATTTTTAAAAATGTCAGCGAAACTTGGTGCGATTACAATTTTGAAGCCATAATCCTGGACGGCCCAGGGCGCATGTTCACGTGAAGAGCCGCACCCAAAATTTTCACCAGTAACCAAGATTGAAGCACCTGTATATTTCGGATCATTCAACGAAAAATCAGGACGTGGATTACCGTTGTCATCAAAATGCCAATGGTAAAATAAGAATTGGCCAAATCCACTTCGTTCAATCCGCTTTAAGAACTGCTTAGGAATAATTTGGTCTGTATCAATGTTAGCACGGTTTAACGGATAGACAAGACCTTGATGAATGCGTAATGGTTCCATTGTTAGATTACCTCCTGAGCAGTAAATTGACGGACATCGACAAAATGACCTGCGACAGCCGCAGCTGCAGCCATTTCAGGACTAACAAGGTGAGTACGGGCCCCGTTACCTTGGCGTCCTTCAAAATTACGGTTAGAAGTGGAGGCGCAGCGGCCACCAGGTGGAACGATGTCATCGTTCATGGCTAAGCACATGCTGCATCCAGCCTCGCGCCATTCAAAGCCTGCTTCGATAAATACCTTATCAATGCCTTCTTTTTCTGCAGCAAGCTTAACACCAAATGAGCCTGGAACGACAATGGCTTTTACAGAAGGGTTCACCTTCCTACCGCGAACCACTTCGGCTGCTTTGCGTAAATCACTTAACCTTGAGTTTGTACAAGAACCAATAAAGACATGGTCAATTGTCACGCTTGAAAGTGGCTGTCCGGCTTCAAGTCCCATATACTCAAGCGCCCGCTTAATTTCGTCTTTCACATTGGGTTTATCCGTTTCATCTGGACTTGGAACATTTGCAGTAACAGGAATACACATGCCTGGGTTTGTCCCCCAAGTAACCTGAGGTTCCACTTCTGATGCCTCAATCTCAACAACCGCATCATAGGTGGCACCTTCATCCGTAGCAAGGGCACGCCATTTCACTACTGCTTCATCGAATGCTTCACCTTGAGGAACATGTCTTCGGCCGCGTAGGTATTCAAATGTTGTTTCATCCGGTGTAATCAATCCAGCTCTAGCACCGGCTTCGATCGACATGTTACAAACGGTCATGCGTTCATCCATGGAGAGGGCACGAATGGCTTCGCCTGTGTATTCAATCACATAACCAGTTCCAAATTGGATCCCGAATTTAGCGATAATGGCTAAAATTAAGTCTTTTGCCGTAACGCCTGTCCCAAGCTTTCCATTAACTTTTACATTTAAGGTTTTAGGTGGTGCTTGCCAAAGTGTTTGGGTGGCTAGGACATGCTCAACTTCACTCGTACCAATTCCAAATGCAAGTGCACCGAACGCTCCATGTGTTGATGTATGACTATCTCCGCAAACGATTGTTTTTCCAGGCTGGGTTAGACCTAGCTCTGGACCAATGACATGGACAATTCCGTTATCTGGGTGATGAAGGTCAGCAAGCGTCACTCCAAACTCCAGACAATTTTCTTCCAAGGTATCGACTTGTTTTTTTGAAATAGGGTCATTTATCACTAAACGTTGCCGTGTAGGAATATTATGGTCCATTGTCGCAAAGGTTAGATCCGGGCGGCGGACCTTGCGACCGTTCATTCGTAACCCCTCAAATGCCTGAGGAGAGGTTACTTCATGAACGAGATGTAAATCAATATAAAGTAAGTCTGGCTTTCCTTCTTCTTGATGAACAACATGCTGTTCCCAAATTTTTTGAATAATCGTTTTTGGTGTTTGCATAGCTTCCTTCCTCACTGAATATATTTTTTTCTATTGAAAAATGGCGTGGATGTCCCAAAAGGATCTGACCCTTAGATATGAGACACCCTCCACCAGTTAATGAGTAACGTAATTTTTAGTAATAACAGCTGGCGATACATTTTGATGCATTCTGTGACTTAATATAATCCACGATTAATTTAGTCATTTCGGTTGTTCCTACAAGGCGTCCGTCTGCAACTTGGAGATCGCTTGTATGGAAGCCGGCATCGAGAATCGATTGGACAGCATCTTCAATTACTTTAGCTTCATTGTTCAACTCAAAGGAATATCGCAGCATTAAAGCCGCAGACAAGATCATCGCCACTGGATTGGCAATCCCTTTTCCGGCGATGTCCGGTGCAGAACCATGAACGGGCTCATATAAGCCCAGACCATCTTCTCGTAAGCTGGCAGAAGGGAGCATTCCAAGGGAACCAGTTAATACTGAAGCCTCGTCACTTAAGATATCGCCAAATAGATTTTCGGTCACGATGACGTCAAATTGGTTCGGCCTCGTAATTAACTTCATGGCAGCAGCATCGACTAAAACATGTTCCACCGTTACGTCAGGATATTGAGCCTTTTTCTCTTCGACAATTTCGCGCCAAAGTTTGCTTGATTCAAGGACATTAGCTTTATCAACAGAAGTTAGGTGACCGCGCCGCTGCTGGGCTGCTTGAAAGCCTTTATCGACAATTCTTTCAATCTCTTTGCGAGAATAAACAAGTGTATCAACAACGGAGTTTCCGTTATCACGACGTTCGCTTGGTGTTCCAAAATAAAGTCCGCCAGTTAATTCACGTACAATAAGGAGGTCGCTTCCTGAAACCACTTCTTCTTTTAGTGGTGAAGCATGGAGCAGGTTCTTAAAACCTTTGATTGGCCGTAGGTTTGCAAATAAATCCAGTGCTTTACGAATGCCAAGCAATCCACGTTCTGGACGCAGATGAGAGGGGTTTTGATCCCATTTTGGGCCTCCCACGGCACCTAATAAAACAGCGTCTGCCTGTTTACAGGCATCCACAGTTGTTTCGGGAAGAGGTGTGCCATATAGGTCAATGGCTGCTCCTCCGATTTCATGGGTTTCGAAGCTAAAACTATGATTAAATTCTTCAGCAATTGCATTTAACACATCTTTTGCAGAATTAATAACTTCCTTGCCAATCCCATCACCGGGAAGTAAGACAATATGTTTTTTCATTAGAAGCAACCTCCTCATTTTTGTTTTATAAAAGGCGTCTATATAAGACGCCACTTTTTATAGAGTTGCCGTTTCTTTCACAGCGGATTTTTGATTGAAAAATACACGATTGACTGCGTTTAAAAACGATTTAGCCGATGCTTCCAAAACGTCCTGCGCAGAGCCACGGCCGCTAAAGGACTTTCCATCAACAGTCATCTTTACGTGTACTTCAGCAAGGGCATCTCTTCCTTGACCAACAGAGCTCAATCGATAATCTGTAAGATGAATTTCTTCTTTAATAAGTGCTTCTAATGTATTCATTAGTGCTTCAACACTACCTGACCCTGTGCGGGCGGTTTCAACACGTTCACCTTCTGGAGTAATGAGTGCAACAGTAGCAGTAGGGAGGTTGGCTGAACCGTAATGAACTTGGAAAGCTTCTAATTCGTATTTTTTCACATCGATCGTTGTTGTTTGGATATCGGTTAAAATCGTAAATAAATCCTCGTCTGTAACTTCTTTTTTACGATCTGTTAATTGTTTAAAAGAAGTAAAGGCTTCGACTAGTTTTTCTGGTGATAAGGTAAAGCCCATTTGCTCAATCTTATCCTTAAACGCATGGCGGCCCGAATGCTTTCCAAGCACTAAATCATTTGATTTAACCCCGACTAATTCAGGCGTAATAATTTCATAGGTTAGTGTATTTTTTAATACACCGTCCTGATGAATCCCTGATTCGTGCGCAAAGGCATTTTTCCCGACAACTGCTTTGTTAGGTGGAACAATCATGCCTGTAAAGCGGCTCACAAGGTCGCTTGTGCGTTTAATTTCTTTTAAGACTAGATTGGATGTAAAAGGATATTTATCTTTCCGAATATTAAAGGCCACGGCAATTTCCTCTAGTGAGGCATTACCGGCACGTTCGCCAATTCCATTTATTGTACCCTCGATTTGAGTAACACCATTTTCAACAGCCGCAATCGAATTGGCAACAGCCATCCCTAGGTCATCATGGCAATGACAGGATAAAGCAACTTTATGGATATTTGGTACATTTTCTCTAATATAACGGAACATGCGCCCGTATTCTTGCGGTGTTGTATAGCCCACCGTATCAGGAAGATTAATCACGGTTGCACCTGCATCAATAACCTTGGTAATAATTTGAACAAGATAATCAAGATCCGAGCGAGACGCATCCTCAGCTGACCACTCTACATGTGGAAATCTCTGTTTTGCGTATTTAACCATGTCAACTGATGTTTGAATGACTTCCTCTGGTGTTTTTAACAGCTTATATTTCATATGGATGGGGGAGGTTGCAAGAAAAACATGCAACCTTGGTTCTGCAGCATCCTTTAACGCATCCCACGCAATGTCAATGTCCGATTTTGTTGCGCGTGCCAAGCCGGTAACAGATGAGTTTTTAATCGTTTGGGCAATGGCTCTTACTGCTTCAAAATCGCCTTGAGAGGAAGCCGGGAAGCCGGCCTCCATAATATCAACGCCAAATCGTTCTAGCTGTCTGGCAATTTCTAATTTTTCAAGCTGGTTTAGATTCACACCAGGGGACTGTTCGCCATCACGTAAGGTTGTATCAAAGATGTTAACGTGAACCATTGACCACCACTTCTTTCTTTGCATTTACTGGTTTGTTTTTAATAAACGGCATTAATGCACGAAGCTCACGGCCTACTTGTTCAATTTGATGATTGTTTTCAGCACGGTTAATTGCGTTGAATTGTGGGCGGTTTGTTTGGTTCTCTAAAATCCAGCCCTGAGCAAATTTACCGGTTTGAATATCTTTTAATACTTCTTTCATGCGTGCTTTTGTATCTTCATTAACTACACGTGGTCCGGAAACGAAATCTCCCCATTGGGCAGTGTCGGAGATAGAATAGCGCATGTTTTCTAATCCACCTTCGTATAAAAGGTCAACGATTAATTTCAATTCATGTAAACATTCAAAGTAAGCTACTTCAGGCTGATAACCAGCTTCTACAAGTGTTTCGAAGCCAGCTTTGATAAGGGCAGTAGTACCGCCGCAAAGTACAGCTTGCTCTCCGAATAGATCTGTTTCGGTTTCTTCTTGGAAAGTTGTTTCCAATACACCTGCACGAGCTGCGCCGATTCCTTTAGCATAGGCAAGAGCGATATCGCGAGCTTGACCAGTGTAGTCTTGGTAAACAGCATATAGAGCAGGTACTCCAGCACCTTCAGTATAAGTACGGCGAACTAAATGTCCTGGACCTTTTGGTGCAACTAAGAATACGTCAACATCGGCAGGAGGGACGATTTGGCTGAAATGAATATTGAATCCATGTGCAAAAACAAGGGAATTACCAGCTTCAAGATTAGGCTTAATGCTTTCTTCATATACTTTTGGCTGCATCTCGTCAGGAAGAAGTACCATAACAACATCTGCTGCTGCTGTTGCCTCAGCAACAGAACGAACGTCAACACCATCTTCGACTGCCTTATCCCATGATTTACCGCCTCTTAATCCAACAACAACATCAAAGCCGCTTTCTTTTAAGTTAAGAGCGTGAGCGTGACCTTGTGAACCATAACCGATTACTGCAATTTTCTTTCCTTGTAAAACTTCCTCTTGAATATCTCCGTTATAAAGTACCTTTACCATGTTTAATCATCCTTCCAGGAATATTATTATTTTAATAGTGAATATGTTGCTAGTTCGTTTACTTGTGGCTGATGCCCGCGTTGTAAGGCTGTCAGACCAGTTCTGGCAATTTCTTTAATGCCGTAGGGGCGAAGCATTTCAATCAAGGCGTCAATTTTATCAGGACGACCTGTGATTTGAACGGCAAGACTATCTTTACTAACATCAATAATCAAGGCACGGAACGGATCAATAATACCATTGATTTCACTGCGCAGCTGGCTGCTGCTGGCCACTTTTATCAGCGCGAGTTCACGGGCGACAATTGCCTTATCTGTAATATCAGAAACTTTTAAAACATCAATTTGTTTGTTTAATTGTTTCGTAACCTGTTCTAGTCGTTGTTCATCTTCCACCTCCACAACAAGTGTCATTTTTGAAACACCTTCGGTTTCGGATGGACCGACGGAAATACTCTCGATATTGAACTGGCGCCTTTGCAAGAGACCCGTAATCCGATTTAATACTCCGCTACGGTCTCGAACAGTTGCTGTTATGATCCGCTTCATGGTTTCACCCCAATCATTTCGTGAATTCCTTTGCCAGGCGCTATCATTGGGAAAACTTTTTCTTGCTGAAGTACACGGCAATCAACTAATACCGGACCATTATGAGCAAATACTTCCGGTAAAACCGTGATAAGTTCTTCTTGATTGTTAACCCGATAACCCTTAATCGAATAGCTGTCAGCAAGCTTAACAAAATCAGGCTGTGTATGAAGAATCGATTCAGAAATACGGTTTCCGTGCATTAGTTCCTGCCATTGGCGAACCATTCCAAGTGCGCCGTTGTTGACAATAATAATTTTTACAGGAAGGTTTCTTTCATAAATAATCGATAATTCCTGAAGTGTCATTTGAAAGCCGCCATCTCCAACAATCGCTACAACTGTACTATCCGGCTCAGCAATTTGAGCACCAATCGCTGCTGGGAAACCAAAGCCCATTGTGCCAAGTCCACCAGAGGTGATCCAGCGGTGCGGCTCCTTAAAGGTGTAATACTGTGCTGCCCACATTTGGTGCTGTCCGACGTCAGTGGCGACAATTGCTTCACCATTCGTTACTTTATGAATGGCTTCAATTACCCATTGTGGACACATTCCGTTTGGACCATGTTGATACCATAGTGGATACTCGAGCTTGTATTGGTTCAATTTTTCCAACCATTCAGCGGCATTTGGTGATTCTACCTGCTGCTCAAGCAGCTCGCTTAGCGCCTCTTTGGTATCAGAAACGATTGGAAGATGTGTTGGAACATTCTTACCAATTTCGGCAGGGTCGATGTCAATATGGGCAACCTTCGCATATGGGGCGAAGTGTTTAAGATTGCCTGTTAATCTATCATCGAATCGAGCTCCAAAGTTAATTAGCAAATCGCATTCGTAAATGGCCATGTTAGCTGCGTAGGTTCCGTGCATTCCAGCCATTCCTAACGAAAGAGGATGATCTGCAGGAAAAGTACCAAGTCCAAGTAAAGTGGTGACCACTGGGATTTGGTGTTTTTCTGCCAAAGCCGTTAATTCGGCTGATGCTCTTCCGTGGAGTACACCGGCGCCCGAAAGGATTACAGGCTTGACAGCCTTTGAAATGGAATCGGCAAGCTTTTTAATTTGTAATGGATTTGGCTTTGTTGTTGGCTGGTATCCAGGTAAATCAAGGCTTGCTTCTGCAAATTCTCCAGTTAAAAATCCAGCGGAGATATCTTTAGGGACATCGACTAAGACTGGACCTGGCCGTCCGGTAGAAGCAATATGAAAAGCCTCCTTGACGATGCGTGGTAAGTCTGCAATAGATTGGACCTGATAATTATGTTTCGTTATCGGCGTGGTAATTGCCATAACATCTGCCTCTTGAAAGGCATCTGTTCCGATGACGTTTCGTGCAACCTGCCCGGTGAATATAACAAGAGGCAGGGAATCCATCATCGCATCGGTTATTCCTGTGACAAGGTTAGTTGCTCCAGGCCCTGAGGTTGCAATAACAACTCCAGGTTTACCGGTAACGCGGGCATACCCTTCAGCAGCATGGATCATTCCTTGTTCATGTCGGAAGAGAATATGCTCGATAGTACCTTTGGCGCGGTAAATGGCGTCGTATATTGGCAGGACAGCACCACCAGGATATCCAAACAGAGTTTCTACACCTTCTTTTTTTAGTAAGTCGATGAGAAGGTCTGCGCCGGTTCTTGGCTCGATACTAGTTTGGACCTCAAGCTTTTTTGCTTCTACTTTCACGTCATAATCCCTCCTTAAGGGTATTTGAATATTTAAAAAATTATTGGTAGAACGTTGTCAGAAATGCGTTGTTTTGTTATTAACTTCCATCTTATTCCTATTTTTGTAGAATCATAGCTGATTTTTGTAGAATAACTCACTAGATTTGTAGAATTCCCTACCTATTTTGTAGAATAGTCGTTAATTTCAAAAAATTCAACACCCAATTCCGTAGAATTCTCTCAATATTTTATGAAAAACTTCCTCTAAAATAGTAAAAAAGGCCTTTTTCTCCACGAATAAACTGCAGTCAAGACTACAAAGCAGAATAATCGGGGAGAAAAGACCTTTCCATTTCTCGGTACCACCCGGATTTTTACAGTATCCTTACGAATACTGCCTTATGAAGCGACAACTAAAAAACGCTTCTTTTGGTAACAGGTGTCCATGATTGAACACCTGATTGAGCCTACTAAGTTGACTATTCAGCTCAACACTCAGGGATGATGTCAGAATAAGTTGTATTACTGGGCTTCCAGCAACCCCAGCTCTCTGAAAATACAAATTCTTATTCCTTTATTCCCGTCATCGATTTAATATTATTTTTTTGTCAAATGATAATCATTTAACGCTTTTAGTACCTTAACTTCTTTAAGAAGGGGAGGGGTACTAGTAATTCCCTGTATTCTTCTAACTTTGATGACTGTCTAGCTCCAGCACCCTCGCGGCTAGTGTATTTCGCCGCTGACCAGGGCGCTTGCGCTTTTCTTTATATTTTCATAATCCCGCCAGTATTGGCAGAAGTAACAAGTTTTGCATATTTTGCAAGATAACCGGTTTTAATTTTCGGTTCTGGTTTAACCCAGGCCGCACGTCTTTCGGCTAACACTTCATCATCGACAAGAAGTTCAATGGAGCGTGCCTCAAGATCGATTAAGATTTTGTCACCATTTTCAACCAATGCAATTGGGCCGCCTTCAGCTGCTTCTGGTGAGATATGGCCAATTGAAATTCCACGGCTAGCACCAGAGAAGCGGCCGTCAGTGATCAGTGCAACTTCTTTACCTAATCCACGTCCCATAATAGCAGAAGTAGGTGCAAGCATCTCTGGCATGCCCGGACCGCCTTTTGGTCCTTCATAGCGAATAACTACAACGTGCCCTGCCTTAACAGTCCCGTTATTAATATTCTCTTGGGCGTCATCCTGATTTTCAAACACAATGGCTTCACCCAAGAAGGTTTTAATGGAAGGATCTACTGCACCAACTTTGATAACTGCGCCATCTGGAGCAATGTTTCCATATAGGATGGATAGTCCACCAACAGGGCTATATGGATTATCTTTTGTCCGGATAACCGTTTCGTTTGTGATTGTTGCCTCTTTCACATTTTCATAAAGCGTTTTTCCAGTAATCGTTAAACGATCCTTATGCAAGGCGCCATCTACTTTATAAAGTTCGTTAAGGATGGCACTTACTCCACCTGCACGATGGATATCTTCCATTGAGTAATCGGATGCAGGCATAATTTTTGCTAAATAAGGGACTCTTTCAGCAATTTTGTTAATCTCACTTAAGTCATATTCAATACCAGCTTCATGGGCTATTGCCAATGTATGAAGAACGGTATTTGTTGAGCCGCCCATCGCCATATCAAGTGCAAAGGCGTCATCGATGGCATCACGTGTAATGATGTCACGTGGGCGAATATCTTGTTTTACTAGTTCAATTAAATGTCTGGCAGCTTGGCGAATGAGCTCATGTCTTTCTTCTGATGTGGCAACGATTGTGCCGTTACCAGGAACAGTCATTCCTAAAACTTCCATTAAGCAGTTCATCGAGTTAGCTGTAAACATTCCGGAACATGATCCACATGTCGGGCAGGCATTGGTTTCAATGTCTAGCAGCTGCTGCTGACTAATGGTTCCATTATGGTAAGCACCAACACCTTCAAAAACAGAGGTTAGGGAAAGATTCTTCCCCGTTGATGGTGAAACCCCGGCTTCCATTGGGCCTCCTGAAACAAAAACAGAAGGAACGTTGGTTCTTGCGGCTGCCATTAGCATTCCAGGAGTGATTTTGTCACAATTTGGAATGTAAAATACTCCATCAAACCAGTGAGCATTAATGACGGTTTCGGCGCTGTCAGCAATAATCTCGCGACTTGGAAGGGAATAGCGCATCCCAATGTGCCCCATGGCAATCCCATCATCTACGCCAATCGTATTAAATTCAAATGGAATACCACCTGCTTCCCGAATGGCTTCTTTTACAATTTGACCGAAATGATTAAGATGTTTATGTCCTGGAATAATATCAATATACGAGTTACATACTCCAATAAATGGTTTTTCTAAGTCACTCGTTTTTACCCCGGTTGCATATAAAAGACTACGGTGGGGTGCCCGATCAATTCCTTTTTTAATCATATCGCTACGCATCTATTTATCTCCTTACTGACAATGGCGTGGTTTGCTCCAGTTGGATAGCAAGCCACCCCGTCTATCGTGACAATTATTCTAAATTCTTCTAATAATTGATTGGTAATTTATTTTAGGCCTTGTTAACTATTGATGATTATTTTCGATAATCATACAACCAATCGATAACATGGTCAACACAAAAATCTGACAATTCAAATAAATATAAAAAACTGGTAGCGTTTACATCGTTGCTGTGATAAGGAAAAGGAGGGAAGTATTTTTTTGAAAATTTTTTTTATTGAGTTATTAATGAAGGGGGATTATAGAGAAATAGCAGCGGTATGTAAGAGGGAAGTATTGAAACTCCAGTGGTTTACCACTATATTCATGGTACAAAATTAAGGGAATATATTTTGTTTTAACCCATCTTGGCAAGAAATTCGTACACTTCCCGTAAATGGTGAAATCCTTTTTGTTGAGCCAATTGGATATAATGTCTCCAAATTTTTGCGGTCATGATGGCATCACCAAGAGCATGGTGACGATTGAGGACTTCAATACCACATTCATGACAAACTTCATCAAGCGAAGCTGATTTCATGTACGGGTTTGATAAACGGATCAAAAAAGAAGTATCGATAATTCGATGATCAAATTTTGTTTTTAGTAAATCTTGCGTCATTTTTTTCATAAACGATTGTTCATGGTGGGCATGGTGTGCTACGAGAATATCACTTTTAATAAAGTTAAAGAATTGCATGCATACGTCTGTTGCAAGTGGAGCTGTACTTAATTCTGAATCATGAATATTGGTTAATGCAGTAATTTCCTCTGACAATGGAAGGTCTGATTTTACTAAAGTATAAAATGTTTCTTGGTCCTTAATTTGATCGCCTGCCATTTTGATGGCCCCAATCGAGATGATTTGATCTCCTTTTTCTGGATAAAAGCCAGTCGTTTCTAGATCAAACACCACCACTTTTAATTCATTAAGTGGAATGTCTAAGCTGTTTTTCAGTTTCATTTCTCTTTGCAGCTCTCTAATAAAAGCTAACTGCTGAAGAGAGGTTGGTTCTTGTAAACTGGCGTAAATATTGGAATTGAGTCTTCCTGATATATTCCTGAAAAATTGAAACATCTCATTCATTCTCATATAAACCTTCCTTTTCTAGTAACCTTCTGATGTTATGAAAGAGGGCAGCACCATGTTTGATGATGTCCTTAACCTCTTTGGCTTGTTCCTTAGTGAATTGGTTAATGGCTAAATAGTGCCCGGAATCATAGTTTGTATGATCACCAAACAAGAGACGGTAGTTTAGTAGTTTTAAGAATTGCTGTTCATACAATTGTTTGTCACCAGCAGGAAACCAAGTCGCTGGTATTTTTTCAAAACGTAAAAGGGTAGATGTCTCTAGCATACTTTCTTTAATAGAGATAAGGCGTATAGCATTTACATATGGAAAGAGACCGATTTCTTTTATATTCAGTGCACCAGCATGCTTGCCGTGTGTTTCAACTAAAAGCTGGCCTAATATGTTGATGCCCTTTTTTAGGTGCAGAGTATTATTTAAAGACGTTGTAATCAATTTTTCTTTGCTCGTTGTCTTATAGATATGTGTTTTTAAACTATTAACATATGAACTCTCACCATAAATTGTTCTTCCATCCAGGAAAATTAATAGGTATCGGACATGTTCCCATGAGGATTCAAGAATCCAAGTCGTTAATTGCTGCTGCCATTCGGATATTGATTTACACCAGAATGGATTACTGGACATCACGCCTCCATCACAATATGGATAACCAGCTTGATAAAGACCTCTTGAAATTTCCTTTCCTAATGTTAAAAAGTAAGATTTAACGTCATCGTTCTGATTAAGGTAGATAATGCCATGGTCTTGGTCACTCCAAACAGATTGTTCAAATCTTCCAGCACTCCCCATTACAAAAAAAGTGAACAATGATGGCGGCGGACCGTACTGTGCAGATACTTGTTTCAGAGCATTTGCTAAGACCTGTTTGATAATTTCATCATGCAATCGGTTTAGCTTAAAATGGTCGGTGGCAGCCTCCTTCATGTGGTCTTTCCTAAATTCTGCTATTTCCTTGTACATATCATTATTCATCCTGTCACCGCCCTTTATCAAAACAATATGGTAGTGGTTGTCACAGGGTACATCCACTACCGCAATCTATGAAATGAATTTTTTAGGCATTTAGCTTTTGTTCAGCTTTAATCAATTCTGGATATCCATAGCTGCCATGCTCGCTCATATCAAGACCGATAATTTCTTCCTCTTCCGTGACACGCAACCCTTTCATTGCTTTTTTCATGATTGCAAGAAGGATGAAGGAAACGATAAAGGCGAAAGCGCCGCAAGTGACAACTCCCAGTGCTTGAACACCAAGTTGGTGGAACCCGCCGCCATAAAATAAACCAGGCTTTCCGACAGTTGCTAATTCTTTTGTTGCAAAGAATCCTGTAGATAATGTTCCCCAAACCCCTGCGGTGCCGTGGACTGATAGAGCAGCGATTGGATCATCAATTCCATTGCTTTCAAAGAAACGCATGCTATAAAATACGAGGATTCCAGCAATAAAACCGATAAGGACAGCGGCCCATGTTTCAACAAATGCACAGGAAGCCGTAATGGCAACCAGCCCTGCTAAGGCACCATTTAACATCATTGGAACATCTGCTTTACCCAATACCATCCATGAGATAATCATTGCGGCAACTGTACCAGCAGCGGCAGCTAAGTTTGTATTGATGGCAACAAATCCAAAAAATGCTTTATCAACAGATAATGTACTGCCAGCGTTAAAACCAAACCAGCCAACCCATAATAATAATACGCTTAATGCGGTGAATACTTGGTTGTGCCCTGCTAAATTATTTGCTGAACCATCTTTATTAAACTTTCCAATACGAGGTTTTAAGAGAATAGTAGCTGCTAATGCTGCCATGGCACCAGTTAAATGGACAACGGTTGAACCTGCGAAGTCTTGTTTTCCATGTTCTGCTAACCAGCCGCCGCCCCAAATCCAGTGTGCGATAGGAGGATAAACAATGACTGAGAAAAGTACTGCAAACACGAGATATGCACTTAGTTTAGCTCGTTCAGCAAACCCGCCAAACGCGATGGTTAACGAAATACCTGCAAAGGCTAATTGAAATAAAAAGAAAACGGAACCTGATAATGGCAATCCATCAATATCATATCCTGAATAAAAGAAATCAGAGAATCCAATTAGAGGATTTCCTTTACCAAATATTAACCCATACCCGACTGCCCAAAACACGATTGACCCAATTCCAAAGGTAAGAATTGTTTTGCCTGCAATATGTCCTGCATTTTTCATTCTGGTTGATCCTGTTTCGAGAAGGATGAAGCCTCCAATCATTAAAATGACGAGTACAGCTCCTACCATTACCCAAAGACTGTTCATTAAAAATACTGTATCCATTTTTTCTCCCCCTTTATCGTTATGTTAATTTTTATAACATTCAGTGTAGTAGTATTTTTACATGGAATAAGGTCAGGTTTCTATAATATTGGAAGATTATCTAACATGGTTTTTGAGTTTTATTAAAATTTTGACGTTCCTATGGGGGTTAGGGCAAAAAAAAGCCCCGCTTCTTATAAAAGAAACGAAGCTAAGAAAAAGCATGTTAATGATTCTTCCGTAATCCAAATTGGGCATTAAGCTGTCCTTGAATCATTTTCCGTCGAATAACATCTTGATTTTGTTTCTTTTGTTCACGAAGCATTTCCTTTCTTATTTCGTGTGTTTGAACCCCGTCCTCAATTTTATTGGCAATGTCCATCAGTAATTCCACATCAGTGAAGGAAAATTTACGGCTTCCGCCGGGTGACCTTTCAGGAAAGATCAGTTTTCTTTCTTCGTAGTAACGTATTTGCCTTTCAGAAAGACCTGTTAGGTCTCTGACTATGCCAATCGTAATGACTTTTTTATCTTTATATGACAAATCTTTTCCCATCTCAGTCGCTCACCAGCCCTATTGTTTACGATAGTTAGAATATTCGTTTAATATTATATGTTAGATTTTCTCACATGTAATTAAACTTTTGAACTATAATGCTTAATATTTTGAAAAAAATTCATGAGGATTAGAAAGAATGTTATTTTTTTGGGGGTATTGATTTTTTATAAAGACTTGCAAGTTCACTGGTTGTGAGAGATTGGAGCTTAATTGTTGAATCATAAAGTTCTGTTTCGGTTAATTTTTTTAAATAATATTGTCTCAGACGGTTGAGGCCTCTCCGCAATTGAGTTGTCAAATTCCATCCTCCTTCAATTAGACTTTATGCATTTTGAAGTCTTCTTAAAAGTTCGTTACCTTTTGAGCCCATTGTTTTCATCAGCTCCTCATATAATTCATCTCTTAACCTATCTAACTGAAGAATTCTTTCGGCTAATTTAATCTCATGTCTTTGCGCCATTAAGTATCTTCCTTTCAGAGTTTATATAAAAAAGTTAACTTAATTTTTGGCATTTGTCAGTGATGATGTAAGAAAAATTAACAGGATATTTCCTCCTGATGAAGTCCCGTGAGAGAGAATCTTACTATGTAAACTGATGAATGGAAAAAGAACCAGGCATCGGCCTGGTTCTCACATATTTCTTAATACTCTCCATCAAAAGGTGTAAATGGAATGCTAAATCTTCTTTCTAGTACACGAAGTCGTTGATTAACCCGTTGGAGCCGGCGTTGCAGTTGGTTGATCTCTCTTTCTTGCCGTTCATTTTGCCGTTCAAGCTGATTGACACGTCGTTCCAATTGTTGTGGCTGCCTATTAGGGTCATATGGATCTAGTGGAACGTAGGAATTAAAGTTCTCTGTTGGAAGGTAAGGATTCACTTGCTCTGCTGGAAGGTAAGGATTCACTTGCTCTGTTGGAATATAGGGATTCACATGCTCTGCCGGAACATAAGAATTCATTTGGTCTACAGGGACATAGGAATGGTAATCAATCGACATTTGTGGTTGTTGATAATAGCCATGCGGGTACATGTGGGCATCTCTCCTTATGTGATAATACCCTATAAATTATGCAGTAATATATATAGGGAGACGGCGGATGCCTATAGTAAGCTCGATTATAGAAAAAAGCCTAACTTTATAAAGTGAAAACGTTTATAGCACAAGACCATAATCTAAAAAATCTCAATAAAATTATCTCCTATCATATTAGTATAGTAAAAAAATAAAATATTGAATAAACAAATAAAAGCAGTTATAATCAAATATATTCTAAATATTATCAATTTTTTAATAAATTATTATATATAAAAAAATAAATAGGAGGCTAAAACATGAAAAAAATGAAATTAGCAGCAGTAATGATGGCAGCATTTCTCTTAGTCCTATCTGCCTGTGGAACAAGTAAAACAGGGGGAAGCGAGAAGAAGACCTTAAGAGTTGTTACTGATGCTGCTTATGCTCCATTCGAATACCAGGATAAAGGAAAAATTGTCGGTTTTGATGTTGATTTTGTTAATTCAGTAGCCAAAGAAGCTGGCTACGAAGCGAAGATTGAGCATGTTGGCTGGGATCCAATTTTTGTTGAAATTGAAGGTAAAACAGCTGATTTAGCTGTATCTTCTATCACGATTACAGGTGAGCGAGAAGAATCGTATGACTTTACTGTTCCTTACTTCTTATCAAAAAATGAAATCCTCGTACCAAAAGGAAGCTCGATTAAGAGCGCAAAAGATTTAGAAGGTAAAAAGATTGCCGTGCAAAATGGAACAACAGGACAGGAAGTTGTTGAAAAACTTTTTGGTAAAAATAATCCTAATCTAAAAAAGTTTGAAAATAACAATTTAGCTATCCTTGAATTAAAAAATGGCGGCGTAGATGCCGTTGTTGCTGATAACTCGGTAGTAGAAACCTATGTGAAAAATAATCCAAAAGACAATTTCGAATTTATCGAAGACGATGGTGCCTTTCCAAATGAATTTTATGGCCTATTATTACCTAAGGGCAGCAAGCTTAAGGCCGATTTAGATAAGGCTGTTAAAGAAGTAATCGATAATGGAACCTATGCAAAAATCTATAAAAAATGGTTTGATGTTGAACCGGATACAAAAGTTTTAAAAGATCAACAATAACGAAAGGCGGAAGCGTCCGTTGTGCGCTGGAGCTGGATAGTTATCAAAGATTAACACCATCTTTCTATCTTATGGAAATTGCGTAACTTCTAATCATAGGCAGTTACGCAATTTTTGATTAGACTGCTAAATTCATTACATAATAGAAACGCGTAATAGAGGGGGATCGATAATGGATTTTCGGTGGGATATTATTGTAGAATACGCACCTTTGCTATTAAAGGGAACTTTATTAACGATTGGATTCTCGATCGCCAGTATTTTGATTGGTACCATCCTTGGTTTATTTATAGGTTTAGGGAAAATGATGCGAAAAAAGCTATATGCACTGCCGTTTAATTGGTACATTAACGTTTTCCGCGGCACACCGTTAATGGTTCAAATTTTATTAATTCATTTTGCCGTTGTACCCGCATTTTTAGGTACGACGAATGCTATCGTGGCAGCAATATTAGCACTTTCCTTAAATTCAGCAGCGTATGTAGCGGAAATTTTTCGCGCGGGGATTCAGTCGATTGATAAGGGGCAGATGGAGGCAGCCCGTTCACTCGGTATGACACATGTACAAGCTATGAAATTTGTTATATTACCACAAGCACTTAAACGGATGATTCCTCCGCTTGGCAATGAGTTTATTGTTCTCATTAAAGATTCCTCATTAGCTGCATTAATTGCGGCTCCAGAGCTGATGTACTGGGGGCGGGCAATGCAAGGGCAATATATGCGTCCATGGGAGCCATATCTTTCCGCGGCAGTCATTTATCTGGTGCTTACTCTTTCGTTAAACTACCTGTTAACCCGACTTGAAAGGAGATGGGCGACAGAATGATTAAGGTGAAAAATTTAAAAAAGTCCTTTGGAACGAATGAGGTTCTTAAGGATATCAATGTAACGGTTAAACCGCAAGAGGTAGTAGTTGTCATTGGACCATCTGGCTCCGGTAAATCAACATTTCTTCGCTGTATTAATATGTTAGAAACGATTACCGGTGGTCGTGTCTTGATCGAAGGGGTTGATATTACGGATAAAAAAACCGATATCAACAAAATTCGGACTGAAGTGGGCATGGTGTTCCAGCAATTTAATCTATTTCCACATAAAAAGGTCATTGATAATATCATGCTCGCCCCAATCAAAGTAAGAAAAATGTCAGTAGAAAAGGCAAGAGCAAAAGGCTTGGAACTTTTACGAAAAGTGGGGCTAGAGGATAAAGCCGAGGCCTATCCTGATTCGTTATCAGGCGGGCAAAAGCAACGCGTGGCGATTGCCAGAGCACTAGCAATGGAGCCGAAAATCATGCTGTTTGATGAACCAACCTCTGCGCTTGACCCAGAAATGGTCGGCGAGGTTTTGGAGGTAATGAAGCAGCTGGCCAAAGAAGGAATGACGATGGTTGTCGTCACACACGAAATGGGCTTTGCCAAAGAAGTCGGCGACCGTGTCATTTTTATGGATGGCGGCCTGATTGTCGAAGAGAACATTCCGAATGAGTTATTTGATAACCCACAAGAGGAGCGTACCAAGGCCTTTTTAAGTAAGGTATTATAAACAATTTTTCTAAAAGGGAGCTGGAAACAGCTCTTTTTTAGTTGTTAATCATATTGTGACCGCTAAAGCTATTTTTTCAGGTGAACGGTCATAAAAAAGAATAATTGTGCCCGTGCGGTTTTTTTTGGAGGGGTGAACGGTCATAAAAAAGAATAATTGTGCCCGTGCGGCCTTTTTTGGAGAGGCCAGCGGTCACAAAAAAGAAAAATTAAGCCCAGTGTGCTCGTTTTATCAGCAGAAAGGGTACAATAAATTTTTAATTGTACCCTTTGAACTCATTTTCCAAAAAATAAAAAAGATGAACACCGTCATCTCTTCCATCTTTCCAGCTTATGAATATTTCTTGTGAACAGACCAGCAACAAATTTGGGCATTCCAAATTCCACAATCTTATCTTTAACTCTTTCTTTCATTTCCTCTACTGTAAGATCAGGAAGCGTGAATTCTCCATTCATATAGCAGTGACTGCAATATTTTGTGCTTTTGGAGGCATCCTTGTCTGTCCCGCCGCCTAGCTCATCTTTGGCTAAGGGCATTCCACAGCTTTGACAATTTTTATAAGCTGCCATTTTTCACACTCCTCTTCTATTTTTCGAAATCAAACACTTCTACAATTTTATCCGCTTTTACCCTGTTTTGACACAGCCTAAATAATTGCTCCAAAAACTCCTCTACCTCTAACAGTGTGGAAGGAAGTTTGATTTGAACTGTCGTCGTACCAAACATTTGTTTAAAATAAGCTTTTCGTATCGTGTTTTTTCCATCCCTTTTTAACGGATTGTATGTCCAGATAAGATGTGGTCCATCGTCTAGCTCTTCAATTTGGCGAATCTCCGCGCAAGTCGTGGCCTTATTATAAGCATAAATCACTAAATAATAATTGTCATTTCGATGCCAATCAATGAATAAAAAATAATAGCCCGTGTCATATGCTGGGCGAATCACCTCATAGGCGGCTATTGTTTTCTTTCCGTTTGCCCACTGATGAAATTTTGGTAACATCCCGCCGACTAGTGGCAGCCTCTTTATTTCATAGGAGACAGGATTTGAGCTTTCCATTTGATGGGCTAAAAAAATTGCTTGTTCCTTTTCCAAATCATAATTCCCCTTTAGGTGTTTGATTCCATTATACTTTGTGGACCGGACAAAAGTAAGATTGTTCAATCTATTTTTAACGCATAGAAAAGGTCCTATACTATGTTTATTGATTATTCTGAAAAATATTTTAAAGGAGGTTTATCCAAAATGAACTTTTACACAGAAGACCTGTCATTTCAAATCTTGTTAAAAGAATTAATAGACCCGGATTTCTTTGCTTATGCAGACCAGGAACTGACCGTGTTTGGCGAAAAGTGTGCTACAGTCATAGATGAACGAGCTAGATTTACTGACAGGGAAGGACAACCGCGTTTAATAAAATACGATGCGTACGGTGAAGATATTTCTGAAGTATGGGTGAATGAGGGGTATCGAAGAACTAAAGAAGATATGTATCATACAGGCATTGTCGGCTATGTTCATAAGGATATTCCTGCGCTCGGGGTAAAAGGTAATTATATCTATTCATATGCACAGGGGTATATACTCTCCCAAACAGAGCCAGGGTTTTACTGTCCCGTTACACTAACGATGGCGACGGCTTACTTATTAGATCAATATGCCTCAGAGGATATCAAGCAGCGCTTCCTGCCGCATGTTATTTCAACAGGAGAGGTTCCCCTCTATGAGGGAGCCACCTTTTTAACAGAACGTCAAGGAGGCTCGGATGTGGGGGCCAATGAAACAAAAGCTGCCCGGTTTGACGATCACTTTAAACTGACCGGAGAAAAATATTTTGCCTCCAATGCCGGGATGTGCGGGGTTGCCATGGTGTTAGCACGGAGAGAAGGGGCTCCAGCAGGAACGAAAGGGCTGACTTTATTTGCGGTACCGTGGAGAAAGGCTGATGGTACATTAAATGGAATCCGGATTCGCCGCCTGAAGGATAAACTAGGAGTCAGAGCGGTTCCCTCTGCCGAAGTTGAATTTGACGGGGCGGAGGCCTATGTTGTAGGCGATCCGACTAAAGGATTTTACTATATGATGGAGGCACTTAATTTATCGAGGGTCTGCAATGCCGTTGCCTCACTTGGAATCATGAGGCGGGCTTACCGTGAAGCGAGGGAATATGCCTTAAGAAGAGATGCCTTCGGCAGTAAGCTTGCGGCCTATCCAATAGTTAAGGATACGTTAACAAGGTTGGCAGCAAAGTTGGAAATTGAAACAAGGTCTGTTTTTACGTATTTGCCATTATTTGAACGGGTCATGCGCAATGCTGCCAGTCAGACAGAGTCTGTACTCAATCGGCTTTATATCGCCCTTTTGAAAAAAGAAACGGCAGAACAGGCGATTCATTTTTCGCATGAAGCCATTGAAATGCATGGGGGAAATGGTTATATTGAAGATTTTGTTACCCCAAGACTATTACGAGATGCACAGGTCCTTACTGTCTGGGAAGGAACAGCTAACATTCTTGGGCTGGAGGTTCTCCGGTTAATTGAGAAGTTTAACGCAGATGAACTCTTTTTAGAAGAAATGAAGCAGCGCTTACAAAGTATGTCATATTTGCCGTCGGAATGGGTGGAATATGTGAAAAACGGCATTGGTCAACTAGAGAGATTAACTGAATCGTTACGAGCAGCATCGATGGACCACAAATCCTATCATTCGAAAAAGATTGCTGAATGGATGATACAGATCCTTGAAAGCGTGGTGGCGCTTGAATATGCAGCAAGTGGTAACCAGCGTTCGATCAAGGTGATGGAGGTTTTCATTGAAGAAACCTGGAAGGCGCCATATTTGTTTAATGAGGAATTAAGGACAGTCGATTATTTTTCCGAGATAGTTTTGAGTACGGAGAGTGGAAAACAGTGACAGTTAACTCGTTTGTCTTTAAAAAGAAATATAACTGACATCATTTTATAAAATTCCTTTGTTAGAATCGTATAATTGGGACTTAAATGCGGTATATACGTCGTATAGTATATGGAATAATTATGTCACTTTTCCATATGAATGACATAGAGTGTTTGCAATTGGAGGGAAAGACAATGACGTTAGAGGATCAATTAATACAAAAGACGTATTATAAAATGTTCATTAATGAACATGAAAACACTCATCCGATTCGTGTTCTCGGCGAGGCGTTTCAGGAAGAGGCGAAAAAGGATCTGCCAGACTTATCGTCCATACGCTTTGCACAAGGTGAAGTGTATTTTCATCATAAGGATTTTGAGACCGCTATTTTTAAATGGGAAAACATCACCGATGACCTTGAGACCTGGGCTAAGAAAAATTCTGCGGATGCCTATTACGAGCTTGGAATGCTTTCAACTGCGGAGGATATCTATACGGCAATTAAATCGGATAATGCCACATTAAATACAGAGGTTGCCATACAATTATTCTCGCTATATATTGAGCGCGGTAAGATAGATGCGGCTGTTTCCACGATCAAAAAGACAATTGCCGCAAACCCGGACTATCCGCATGTTACCGAAATGGCCCGTACCTTTTTTGAAGAACAGCAGGATTGGAATAATGCCGTTGAACTAGCAGTAATCGAAGCTAAGCGCCTAGAGTCCTTAGAATGGTTTGAGATCCTAAACAGTTATATTGGAAAAGGGGTTACGAAAAGCCATGCTCCGAGCTATTTTATCCAAGCATTAATCCTCTTGTATAGCCTGGATAAGAAAAAGTTTGAGCAGCTCGTTACCTCACTGTGGGGCAGCTACGAACATGAAGAATCTTATTTTACATGGTTAAGAGAAATTAACCAGCTATTGCTAAATCTAGATATCAATCGTGATGATAACTGGTCTGAACTTGCTAGACTTCATAAAGAAGCTTATTTTGACTTAATTGAAGGAAGATATTTTATTAAAATGCTTCAGGATTTTATTCCAGACTTACTAACGAATTGGCTTCGTTTGGCAGATGACGCAAGTATCGTGATATCATCCGCTGCTGTACTTTCGTGGAATGAGCTGTTTCCTGCAAGCATTAGTTCATCCATTGTCCGTGAAGCTGAAGAATTAATCAGCATGACCGAAACGGACATGGATGAACTTGATGAGTGCCTGACACTTTTTGATGCTATTATGAATTGGGCCCAAACACATGAGATGGGTGACAATAACAGAGTAAAATGGTTAGTCGAACAATTAGTAGATTTTGATACACAAAATCTACTCATTACTGGATTAAGCGGAAGTGGAAAATCTACTTTTATTAATAGTGTTCTAGGCGAAGATCTACAGGATTGTCCGACCTCGTCTGTAGTGATGTTCAAAGATGCAGAGGAATTAGAAATCACTGAAATTACGAATCGAGAGATTAATCGTTTGGATGGTTTTTCTGAATTCCAAGAACGCATGGAACGCCGTCGAAATGCCTTAGAATCGATCATTGAATTTAGACTTCCAAACTCCTTTTTACAGGAAAATAGGGTTGCATTCATCGATACCCCAGGATTAAAGGGGAATCATTATGACCGATATGAAGTGTTGAAGAACCTGCATGTGGCCGACACAATCCTTTTTGTGCTTGATGCCAATGCCATGCTTACAGATAATGAGCGAAGTGTTCTGGCACAAATCCAAGAATTAGCACCCGATATTCCAATCCACTTTCTGTTAAGCAAAATGGATACCATTGCGGGTGATCAGGAAGCGTTAAGAATTTATGAAGAAACGAGCTCGACCATTCAGTCTTATTTGCCTGACGCAAAGGTATTTGCCTTTTCATCGGAATATGATAGAGTCTCACAGTTGAAGGACCTCCAAGCGTTTCTTCAGTCAATAAAAAATACCAGAAACATAGAAGATAAACGCTTGGCAAAGCTGTTGTATTTTATCCGAACGACGATTTCAAGTCTTTTACAAAAACGAATTGATGTTGAAAATCAATTAGTTGAGTCTGTGCGCTGGAATGAAGAAATGCTAATAAAGACAAATGGAGCGGTTAATCAACTAAAAGATACGGAAGTCCAAAAAACAAGAGCGATCACGAAAGCATACCGAGCTATTAGGGAATCTATTGAAAAGGATATCTCGGAATCTATTCCTGCTATGCTTAAGGAATGCTCCGTGTTAATCAAGGAAGATAGTAATTTTAGTCAAATTCATTTAGAGCTTAATGATGAAATGAATCGAAGAATCCAAGCTTATGTAGAACAAACAGTACTGCCAAAATTTTATCGCTCTTTGCAGGAATGGATTGGCCAATCCAAAGAGGAATTCGATCAAGCACAAGAATTTTTGAATGAGATGGGTGAAGCCTTTAATCATATGTACGGGGAAGAACGTCTTAAGCTTGAGTGTGATTTTAAAGTGCTTGATGACTGGCTTCGTGATATTGGCCGTATGACAAGTGGATTCCAGCTTGAAACGATTAATATTCTCTTGCGCCGTACTCCGTCACAATTTTTATTAAAAAGTGCAGGGAAACTGTTTGGTGCGCTTTCGCAAAATAAAGCTATGCTTTATAACAAGTACAAATCTTTTGTAGAGAATGAGGATTACTCTGAAGCTGTTGCAGCAATCAGAAAGCAATTTTTTCAGCCGTTTGAGTTGTTTGAAAAATCACTAGAACGGGATGTCATCTTGTTCTTCAAAAGTCCATTAAGGATATTAAATGATTCTGTTGAAGAGGCTCGTTTAGGTATTCAGACCAATCAAGAAATGCTTAATAAAATGAACACCAATCCGGAAATGTTCCGTGATCCATTGACACTTTTTGAGGTAAGACTGCATCAATTCGAATGGATGACCGTTGCTGGCAAAGGAATACAAACCATATATTAAAACAACCCAAAAAGGAAGATGGAATGAACATCTTCCTTTTCTAATGGGACATATCTATCACCTCCTTTATATCGAGGTAGTACATTGTAAGTAAATGCGATTTATGTTGAAATGGACTAGTATGGAGTAAAAAAAGTTTAAAGTAGAATTAGAAATTCAATATTTATAGTAAACATATGGAGGAATAATAATGAAAAGTGCTAACCCCTATGTATTTGTTGACAACTGCCAAGAGGTTATCGAGTATTACCAAAGTGTAATTGGCGGAGAAATAACTAATATTCAGAAAACCGCTGATAACAAGTGCTTACACGCCGAACTCCATCTTGGTAATAGTATTATTCATTTTTCAGATACCTTTGGCCAAACTCACCAGGGTGATAACGTTAGAATCAGCTTAGAGTGTGAAAGCGAAGAAGAAATTAGAAGAGTGTATGACCTATTAAGCAAGGATGGAAAAATAACTGCTAAATTACAGGATACATTTTGGGGAGCGATTCATGCTAATGTAGTGGATCAATTTGGAATTGGCTGGTTACTCAATTACCAGAAATAAACTGAAACGGCATTTAACTATTCAAAAGGGGATGATCTTCAAGATGAACAACCTTACAAAAATGAACATATTAAAACCTGCGAAGGAAGTATATGAAGCCTTCGTTGATCCTTCAAAGATCGGAAATTTTTGGTTCTCGTCAAGTTCAGAAAGATGGGAACAAGGTAAGATCATAACAGTGAGATATGATGAATACAATGCTCAATTAGATATAGAAGTATTGGAAGTGGAAGTAAATAAAAAAATCATGTTTCGTTGGGGTGCAAATGGCGAAGGGCATATTGTTAAACTTATCTTTAAAGCCGTGGATCACAATAGTACCGTGGTGGAAGTAACTGAAGAAGGTTTTAAAGAAAGTGATGAGGATTTTATCAATCAAGTGCTAGACAATAAAGAAGGCTGGGTGTTTATGTTAACCTGCTTAAAAGGTTACTTAGAATTGGGTGCGAATCAATTAAGAGGTGGATTAGTGAAAGATTGAATGTAAAAAGAGCACACTTTATTAATGCATAAAAAAACAGAGGTTATTCCTCTGTTTTTTACATTTAGTTGGGTAGAAGAAGGTCAATTATAAAGATTTGTGGAATATAAATGAAATGAAAAGAATTTTTATTTAATCACGGAGGTACCTATGGTGTTTTTATTTTGGCCGTGTTTGATTGCCTCACTTTTATTCTCCATCATTGCTCTCAGCACAAATAAAGCTAAATTTCTTATCCTATCCGCAATATTAATATTACCTCCCTCACTATATCTAGCAGCTACACCACGCTTCCTCATTTGGGGCTTACTATTTCCTATCCTTTATATTGCTGCGGCTAAATCCATAGCTAAGAGATGGAACCTGTTAGCCATTTTGTTTATCCTACCTAATGTTATTTTAATAGGCTGGCTCGGATTTATTGTTATAAATCAATAGTTTAAGATAGTTTTTCAAAAAGTTTCCCTTAATCTGTGACAGGAAATTTGTCACAGTAAACTCGTTGCCTTAATCTACAATATTTGGTAGCCTATTGGTAATATTCAGCACCACATGGAGCGGGACGTGTCTTGAGTCGAACAAAGGCAATGAAATCATTAACTATGGAAGATTTCCACAGTACCATGAAGGGCATCTGGACGACATCAGTATCTGAAGAAGCTCTCGATGAAGCGCCAATGGCCTATAAGTCAATGAATGAAATTTTAGAAAAAGTTGAAGAGACGGTTGAGATAGCAGGCTTTATTAAACCGGTTTATAACTTTAAAGCCAGTGAAAAATTTAATCCTGCTAGATTTAAAAAAGCAAAGATTTAAAAGAAGAGAGGCTTTTTAGCTTCTCTTTTTATGACGCTTTTGCTTTTTTTAACAAAAAAAGGATTTTTTGGATGATGTATGGAAATAACTTTATAGCAATGAACGAATGGGGGTTACCATGAAACATAAAATATTATTAGTAGAAGACGATATGGCCATTAGCGAAATGGTCAAAGGACAATTTTTAAAAGAGGGATTTGAAGTGGTACCGGCATTTGACGGAGAAGTAGCACTTGAGTTGTTTGCCAACGATACGTTTGATTTGATTTTACTAGATTTAATGCTGCCGAAATTGGACGGAATGGAATTTCTCAAAATCATTCGCGGAAAAAGTATGATTCCTGTTCTAATCATGTCGGCAAAGGATGGAGACTTGGATAAGGCCTTAGGGCTAGGTTTTGGCGCAGATGATTATATTGCCAAGCCCTTTTCGATGATTGAATTAACGGCAAGAGTAAAGGCGGCCATTCGAAGGGCGACTCATTATTCACAAACGGAAACAAAGCAAGAAACAAAGATACTAACGGTCGGAGAGCTAACCTTAGACTTAGAAAATTTTTCATTACAAAAAAGTGGAAGAGAGGTAAGGCTGACTGCTAAAGAGTTTCACATTTTAAAACTATTTATCTCGCATCCAAGCCGTGTTTACACAAAGGCCCAAATTTACAGTTTAGTTTGGGAAGAAGATTATTATGGTGATGAAAATGTGATTAACGTCCATATGAGAAGGCTGAGAGAAAAAATTGAGGATGATCCTTCCTCACCCCAATATATTAAAACATTATGGGGAATCGGGTATAAACTTGGGGAGTTTTAGTGATGGTCATAATTTTAATCTGCATCATAATCGCCTTAGCTTTGCTTAACTATTTACAATATAAATCAAAAAATAATCATAAAGAAAATTTTACTTACATACACAAGAAGCTGAAGGGGATTATTGACGAGCAGACGGATGAAAAGCTTTTGGTACATACTAGTGATGATGACATCAAACAAGTTTTAATCGAAATCAATCGCCTCCTAGAGCATAATCAAAAAATAATGGCGAACTACAATAAAACCGAAATGTCGATGCGAAAAATGCTTGCTAATATCTCGCATGATTTAAAAACACCATTGACGGTGGTGCTCGGTTATCTTGAGATTATGTTGATTGATCCGCAACAAAGTAATAATGAGAATAAAGAACTACTAAAAAAAGTCCACGTTAAAACAGTGGAGGTCTTGGATTTAATTAAAAAGTTCTTCGATCTAGCCAAACTAGAGTCGGGGGATAAAGATTTGCTCCTTACTCGGGTAAACATGAACGAACTATGCCGAAAGAATATTTTAAACTTTTATGAGGTACTAACCTCAAAGGGCTTTGATGTGGCGATTGAGCTGCCAGATGAGACCCTGTATGCACGTGGTAACGAAGAGGAACTCGACCGGGTATTGAATAATTTGATTTCTAATGCGATTCAATATGGCGGCGATGGGAAAGTGCTCGGTTTAACACTTAGAAATGATGACCAGTTTATTTACGTTGATGTTTGGGATCGTGGAAAGGGTATCAGTGAGCTCCATAAGGATTTAGTTTTTGAAAGAATGTACACGCTTGAAGATTCAAGGAACAAATCGTATCAAGGAAGCGGGCTCGGTTTAACTATTACCAAAAGGCTTGTGGAGAAAATGGACGGACACATTCTCCTTACCAGCACGCCATATGAAAAAACGACCTTTACTGTGAAATTAAAGCGAATTACATATTAATGCAGCTAAGGGTACCTCATGACTTGAGATACCCTTTCTTCGACTTAAGATTTTTGTAAGATTTGATTAATAAAAAAGAAAACTCTGCTGACTAGAATAAAAAGTAGTTAAAGAAGAAGGGGAGCTGAAATACATGAGTTATATTATTAGAACAAACCAACTTACCAAGTCCTATAAAGGCAAGGAAGTGGTGTCGAATGTCAATATGAAAGTTAAAAAGGGAGAAATCTACGGCTTTCTTGGGCCGAATGGTGCAGGTAAAACAACAATTATGAAGATGCTCACAAATCTTGTGAAGCCAACGAGCGGCGAAATTGAAATCTTTGGTGAGAAATTAACAAACACTTCCTATGAAGTATTAAAGCGAATGGGGAGCATTATTGAATATCCTGTGTTCTACGACAGACTGACAGCCAGAGAAAACCTTGAATTGCACTGTGAATATATGGGTTATTATGACAAAAAGTCGATTGATGCTGCACTAGAACTAGTCAAATTGAAAAATATTGAGGATAAATCAGTAAAAGACTTCTCACTGGGTATGAAGCAGCGGCTTGGAATTGCGCGGGCAATCATTACCAAGCCGGAGTTATTAATTTTGGATGAACCAATAAATGGACTTGATCCAGTGGGGATTAAAGAGCTGCGCGACATTTTTCATATGCTCTGTCGCGAATATGGTATCACCATGTTGATTTCATCCCATATTCTTGGAGAAATGGAGCAAATTGCCGATACCATCGGCGTAATCAGTGAAGGGAAGTTAATCAAAGAAGTAACTATAGAGGAAATCCACGAACAAAATACGGAGTATATTGAACTAGCAGTGGACGATGTGAAAAAGGCCTTTTATGTCCTCGATGAAATTCTTCATTTGAAGAATTTTAAAGTGGTCGATGCGGCACGCTTCAGAGTCTATGATGCAGAAGTGTCACAATCTGAAATATCTAAGACTCTTATTCTAAACGGTGTCATGATCGAAGAAATCAATAAAAAGAACCATTCACTCGAAGATTATTTCTTAACATTAATTAATGGGGGCGGAATCAGTGCGTAAACTAATCAGTCTTGAAATAAAAAAGTTTAAACTATATTCCTATTTTAAAGGTGTGTTAATTGCCAATGCAGGGATTATAGGCATGCTCTGTTTGATTTATTTTGCCGATAAAATAGAGGGGAATATCGTATTTGGCAGCTATGAAATGGCGTTTGAGGTGATTGGAAGTATTATTCGACCAACCTTTATCATTTTTGCAGCCGTGCTCATAGCGAGGATTATAATAGATGAGTACAAAAGTAATTCAATTACACTCCTGTTTATGTATCCGCTCAGTCGAAAAAAAATCATGGTGGCAAAGTTAACGATTGTTGCTTGCTTTACCTTTTTATCCATCGTTTTTTCTAATTTACTCATAGGCAGCGTGTTTTATTTAGTTGATTCCTATTTGCACTTTGTTCCTCAAGCGTTAACAGCCGGTGTCTTTATGGATGGTTTGATTAGCATGGCCCTTGGTGCACTTGCTGCAACTGGAATGGCCCTTATTCCTCTATTTTTCGGAATGAGAAAGAAATCGGTTCCGGCAACGATTATATCAGCAATTATATTGGTGTCATTGTTAAACTCTTCCATTAATGGTGCTAGCCTGTTAAGCGTTGTTTTGGTGCCCATTATCCTGGCCATCGCAGGCGGCTTTATTGCTTATTTTTCCTTTAGGAATATTGAAAAGGTGGATATAAATTAATGAGCAGAAGGACTGCACCTGTGAATAGGTGCAGCCTTCCTGTTTTTTTTATTAGTATCCTTTTGAATAATCAACCAGATTGGTGGTTGGAGTCTTTCCATAAAGATAATCTAGTAGGTTAGGTATTAAAATATTTTCAATTACCCGCTTATTATAATGCTCAGTTGAACCGGAGGTGTGCGGGGTTATAATCACATTGCTCATCCCCCATAAGGAACTTTCCGAACTTAATGGTTCTGTTTCGAACACATCCAAGCCTGCCCCGGCGATGGTTCCTTCCTGTAATGCTTTAATCAGCTCATCCTCTACAACGATCTCCCCGCGGCCAATATTAATAAAAAAGGCAGAGGATTTCATTTGCTTAAACTGCCTTGCCCCAAATAATTGATGGGTTTCCTTTGTGTGCGGCAATGTAACGACCACATAATCACATTTTGGCAGCAAAGTCTCCAATTGGTCTTGTGTATACATCTCATCAACATAGTCGCTGGGCTTACCTGAGTGCCTGACACCAAGTACATTCATCCCAAATGCCTTAGCAATTTTCGCAGTTTCTTTCCCGATTTCTCCGACACCAATAATACCAATTGTTTTTTCATGCATTTCCAGACCCATATGGGCATGATGCCATGTTTTTGTTTGTTGATTCCTAACGTATGTATGGATTTTTCTTGTTAAGCCGAGCATGAGGGCAAAGATCGTTTCCGATATCGGATAGGCGTGGACCCCATTCGCACTAGTTAAAATAATATCTCTCGATTGCAATTTATCAAGCGGAAGGGAATCTACCCCCGCACTCCATGTTTGCAGCCACTTAAGCTTTGACTCAGGACTAAGGCAATATGCTTCTAACCACTTTCTCCAGCCAGCAATGATTTCCGCATCCTTCACATGTTCCTCTAAGAGCGCTTTATCGTTAGAAACAATCAATTCCCATTCAGGAATGATGTTTGTTATTTGCTGAATCTGATCTTGTTCCAATTTATTGGTTATGACCATTTTTCTTTTTTTCATGTGAATCCTCCATTCTATTAATTACTACTTAACAATAATGATAGCTCAAATCATCTGAAATATTAACTTAATTTGCATAAATTTCTGATATATTTATCAAAATCCATTTGAAGTTGTGGTCTTTCTTTTCTGTGTTCCATCCTGTCCAGAGTTTGGACATTTTGCTTTAAAAAATGTCCAAACCATACACAGATGAAAAAAAGAATAGTGACAAAACAGCCCCATCCTTACGAAAAGTTCCCTCTGGCATAATTCTTGCAAAATAGTAAAATAAAATCTTTTTAAGGAGAGATACATATGCAAATTCAATCATGTCGTGCGATTGTGACAGGGGGAGCTTCAGGTCTTGGGGAGGCAACGGTACGTAACATTGTTGGCAGGGGTGGAAAGGCCGTCATCTTTGACCACTCAGAAGAAAATGGATTAAGACTTCAAAATGAATTAGGAGAGTCAGTATTATTTTTAAAAGCAGATGTAACGAGCGAAGAGGAAATTCAAGAACAAGTTAACAAGGCAGCAGAATATATGGGTGAAGTGAATACGGTTGTAAACTGCGCAGGAATTGGGATTGCAGAGAAGGTACTGGGCAGAAATGGAGCCCACAATTTGTCTTTGTTCTCTCGGGTCATCAATGTAAATTTAATTGGTACCTTCAATGTAATTCGGATTGCTGCTGAGAAAATGACAAGTAATGTAGTGAATGATGAAAACGAAAGAGGCGTTATCATAAATACAGCATCTGTAGCAGCTTATGAAGGACAAATTGGCCAAGCCGCCTATAGTGCCTCAAAAGGCGGGATTGTCGGAATGACTTTGCCGATTGCAAGGGAACTAGCCCGTTATGGAATTCGTGTAATGACGATTGCACCAGGACTGTTCCATACACCGATGTTTGATACACTTCCAGAGGAGGCGCGCGATTCACTTGGGAAAATGATACCGTTTCCCTCGAGGCTCGGCTATCCAAGTGAATATGCCCAGCTTGTGCAAAGTATTATTGAAAACCCAATGCTTAATGGTGAGACGATCCGTCTTGATGGAGCGATTCGCATGCAACCAAAATAATCAGAGGAAAGAGGAGACATTTGTCTTCTCTTTTTTATAATATCAGAATTTATAAGTTTGGCTTCGAGAATTGTCCAGCTCCAACGCCCTAGCGGCTAGTGTCCTTCGCTCTCCGTCCTACGATAAGTCAACATCGAATCGCCTTCGGCTCTTCATGTTTCCTTTATCGCGTTTAACGGGCAGTAGATTCTCAACTGCCCGTAAGAACGCGATCGGCTCAACTAACAAACAATCAGCGAGAAGAACGTTCGCTGATTGAAGTTTCACCTTATCTCAGTTGGAGCGCTCCATCAGGAAGGCTTCGGCAGCTTTGGCATCGCACGAAGGGAAAGCGTTAGCTTTTCCGAGGAGGCCATACGCCGCTGACCAGGGCGCTTGCGCTTTTCTGAGTTTTATATAATTAAAAAATTCAAAAAAATCAGTAGTTTTGATACAATGAAGTTAGGTGAAAAGTAAGGAGTGATGAGATGCTCCAATTTAAAGATATTATAACCCCAGTAGATTTTATCGTGACCGAGGAAACATCCCTTAAAGACGCCATAACACTTATGCATGCAAAGAAGTGGAGCCTACTGCCTGTAACTGATTCTGTCAGGCATCTAGTTGGTGTTTTTACCCGCAGCAGCTTACATCAAATGGTAACTGAAGAATGTCCACTTAAGACCCCTATTAAAACTTACATAAAAAAACAGGTTGAAACAGTAAGCGTCAATACCCCTTATCAAAAAATTGAAGAGATGGTCAAACAAAGCAAGGTTGGAACAGGCGTTGTTATCGATGATCAAAATTGTGTCATCGGCATCTTAACAAAAACAGACATGGTGATGTCACTACTTAACACGTCACAGGAATTACAAACGTTAAAAACATTGAAGAGAACATTAGATACAGCTATAGATCATGCTTTTGATGGAATTGTCATGACAGATGAAAAGAAAAACATCCAGATGGTCAGCCCTCCCCTTTTGGAGCTGTTTGATCTTCCAGTAGAAAAGGTTCTAAATAAACCTGCCGCAAGAGTTTTGCCTCAGCTCCATTTAGAAAATGTTTACGAATCGGAAACTGCAGAGATCAGCGGTTTTCTAGAAATTAATGGGATTAAATACATTGTGCACCGGATTCCGATCCTGGAGGATGGAAAAGTGATTGGTGCCATTGGCAAGGTGGTGTTCCGCCAATTAAACGAGGTCAGTGAATTGTTTAAAAAGCTGCAAAGGGCCGAAAGTAAAGCGGCATTTTATCATCAGCAATATGAAAAATCAGAAACAGCCCGGTTCCAATGGGAGAATATTCTAAGCAACGATCCGAATATGAGTAAATTGAAAAAAAGTGGTTCAAAGGCGGCTAAAGGAAGATCGACGGTGTTGATTCGTGGTGAAAGTGGAACGGGTAAGGAGTTGTTTGCCCATGCTATTCATCATAGCAGTGCAAGAAGCAATGGAAAATTTGTTGTGGTAAATTGTGCAGCCATTCCTGAGCATTTGCTGGAATCGGAGTTTTTTGGTTATGAAGAAGGAGCATTTACAGGTGCCAAACTAAAAGGGAAAATTGGGAAATTTGATCTAGCTAACGGCGGCACACTTTTTCTTGATGAAATTGGTGACATGTCACTTGCCTTGCAGGCAAAGCTGCTGCGTGTCCTTCAAGAGCGGGAATTCTACCGGGTAGGTGGAACAACAAAGATAATAGTAGATGTCCGTATTATTGCTGCTACTAATCGAAACCTGGAAGAAATGGTGAAGGACGATCTTTTTAGAGAGGATTTATACTATCGTCTCAATGTTATCTCCCTCCATATTCCGCCACTTCGTAATCGTCTATATGATGTGGATTATTTAATTAGTCAATTCATGATGGAATTCAATCAAATGCTAGGAACAAGTATAACCGGAATCGAGAATCAAGCACGTGAAGTGTTAGTAAACTATGATTGGCCGGGGAATGTCAGGGAATTGCGAAATGTGATGGAGCGGGCGATGACATTTGCCGAAAATGGAAAGATAAAATACGAGGATCTCCCTGATTACTTGAGTCAGCGTGTTAAAAGGAAGGAACCGGAGATAAATAGGTCGATGGTCGAAAACGCTGAACTTGAAGCAATAAAAAAAGCACTCGTTCAGGTTCAAGGCAATAAAGTAAAAGCCGCTAGATTGCTGGGAATCAGCCGTTCCGGTCTATATGAAAAAATAAAAAAATATAAATTAGTCATGCATAGTTGAAGAGGGGGAAAGAGGGTGTCGAAATTATGGACACTTTTTCCCTTATTATGTGTATTTGAAACACATATTCTCTCTTAGATAGTAAGCAAAATTGAGCACACGTGGTATGGTTTGTAGTATCTGAAAACTGGCATAAAAATTGCAATTTTCTTCGTGAATCTTTTTTATATAAGGAGGATCCTAAATGAACATTGGCAGTTTATTATCACAAAGTGCCCGTAAGTTTCCTACATTACTAGCCATTGAATGTGAAGGCAGAAGCTATCCGTACCGCCAATTTAATGAAGAAGTAAACAGGCTTGCAAATGGTCTGCTTCAGCTTGGTGTTACGAAAGGTGAAAAGCTCGCATTGATGATGAAAAATTCAGATCACTTTGTGTTTACCTTTTTTGCAGCGGCTAAGATTGGAGCTGTTGCCGTCCCGGTAAACTTCCGATTAACGGCACCAGAAGTTCGATATATTTTGGAGCAATCGGATACGACTATTGCCGTGTGTGATAAAGAATTCGAGCAGATCATCGTTGAAGCGAAGCAAGGTACCGGTGTTCGCACTGTAATAACAGTGGGTGAACCAGAAACTGTGGGATTCTATTCCTATGAAAAAATTCTATCAGATAATAATCATGAACCAGCTATTGAAGTTTCCGAGAAAGATGATGTAGAAATTCTGTACACTTCGGGTACAACAGGCCGGCCAAAGGGAGCCCTTTTTGATCATGATCAGATTTTTAAAGTAGGCATATCTGTCGTCATCAACATGGGGATTAGACCGCATGAGAGGATTTTGCATCTTGCACCGCTATTTCATTCAGCCCAATTAAACCTTTTCCTTATCTCAGGTGTGGCCCTTGCTGCCACCCATATTATCCATCGTGATTTTCATCCTGTTAAAACACTACAAGCGATTCAAGAACATAAAATCACCCATCTATTTGCCGTTCCGGCCATGTATAATTTTCTCCTGCAAGTTCCCAATGCTGTGGACTATGATTTATCTTCCATCAAGAGAGTTGGCTACGGGGCAGCACCAATGGCTCCAGAACTTGTTAAGAAAAGCATTCAGCTTTTTGAAACCGATCAATTTTACAATTTGTGCGGCTTGACGGAGGCAGGTCCTGGCGGGATACTCCTTGATCCGGAGGGACATAAACTCCATCTTGGCAAAGGCGGGAAACCCATTTTCATGACGGAAACCAGGGTTGTCAATGAAGAGGGGCAAGATGTATCGCCAGGAGTGATTGGGGAATTTATTGTGAAGAGTCCCATGGTTATGAAGGAGTATTATAAAAAGCCAGAGGAAACCAAGAGTACCTTAAGAAATGGCTGGCTCTATTCTGGTGATTTAGCAACGATCGACGAAGAGGGCTATATCACATTAGTGGACCGAAAAAAAGATATGATCATTTCCGGCGGAGAAAATGTTTACTCTGTTGAGGTGGAGGGTGTTCTGTTTGAACATCCGGATATCCTCGACGCTGCCATAATTGGTTTACCTGATGAGGTTTGGGGTGAGGCAGTATGCGCTGTAATTGTGCCAAAAGAGGGTGCCGAGATCGATGAGCAGGAATTGCGCAGTTTCTGCCGCCAAAAGCTGGCCGGTTATAAGGTGCCAAGGAGAATTTTTATTGAAAAGGAGCTTCCGAGAAACGCTTCTGGAAAAATACTAAAATACCAGCTGAGGAATAAAATGAGAGATGGGAGCAGTATTTAAAAAGTAAGCGTTTCCATATAGAAAGAGAGGTTACTAGAAGTGAAACATCCGTATTTAAATGAAGACCATGAAATTTTTCGTCAGTCATTGAGAAAATTTTTAGAAAAAGAAGCATATCCCTTTTATGAACAATGGGAGGAGGATAGGATGATTCCCCGTTCCTTTTGGAAGAAGATGGGGGAGCAGGGTTTCCTTTGTCCCGATATTGATGAGAAATATGGCGGAAGTGAGGTGGATTGGGGGTTTGCGGTAGTCATTAATGAAGAGCTGGAACGAGTAGGTTCAGGCCTGGTTGGTATCGGACTTCATAATGATATTGTCGTTCCATACATTACCTCCTACGGAACCGAAGAACAAAAGCAGCGTTGGCTCCCGAAGTGTGTCAGCGGTGATATTATCACAGCAATAGCTATGACCGAGCCTGGCACTGGTTCGGATCTGGCCAACATTAAAACAACAGCAAAGCTTGACGGAGACCATTATATTGTTAATGGTCAAAAAACTTTCATCACAAACGGCATCCAATCTGACCTTGTCGTTGTTGCCGTTAAGACCAACCCGCAAGCAGTCCCGAAACATAAAGGTGTCAGTCTGCTCGTCATTGAACGGGATACACCTGGGTTCTCTAGAGGCAGGAAACTAAACAAGGTGGGGCTTCATAGCCAAGATACAGCTGAATTGATTTTCGAAGATTGTCGTGTACCAAAGGAAAATCTGCTCGGTGAGGGAGGCAAGGGCTTTCTTTATTTGATGGAAAAACTCCAGCAGGAACGTCTTCTCGTTGCGATTGCGGCGCAAACGGCTTCGGAAGTGATGCTCAAAATGACGATCGATTATGTAAAAAGCCGGGAAGCGTTCGGAAGGCCGGTGAGCCAGTTTCAAAATACTCAGTTTAAAATCGTTGAAATGGCAACGGATATTGAAATGGGCAGGGCCTTCTTAGACCAGCTAATCGCCGAGCATATTGAAGGTAAGAATGTGGTAACAAAGGTCTCAATGGCAAAATGGAAGCTCACTGACATCGCAAAGCGGATTGCCGCAGAATGTATGCAGCTCCATGGCGGTTATGGATATATGGAAGAATACGAGATTGCAAGACGATTCCGTGATATTCCCGTTTCAAGCATTTACGCAGGTACAAATGAAATTATGAAAACGATTATTGCAAAAAACCTAGGATTATAAAAAAGAGAGGATGAATGTTTTTTATGCGTGAGGTTGTCATAGTTGAAGGTGTTCGTACCCCAGTTGGAAGAAGAAATGGACTGTTAAAGGATATCCGTCCGGACGATTTGGCAGGCTTAACATTAAAAGAGTTGGTAAACCGTGCCGGGATTGATCCGGCAATTGTAGAGGATGTCATTTTAGGATGCGTTACGCAAGCAGGGGAGCAAGCAGGGGATATCGCACGTGTGGCGGCGTTAATTGCGGGCTTTCCTATCGAGGTTCCCGGGACTACGATTGATCGACAATGTGGTTCAAGTCAACAGGCTGTTCATTTTGCTGCTCAAGCGATTCTAGCTGGTGATATGGATGTTGTTATAGCCGGTGGTGTGGAAAGCATGTCCCGTGTTCCTATGGGTACCAACTACAACGGTATTGAAGAACCTTTTAGTCCAACGTTAAGAGCGAAGTATGAAATGATTCATCAAGGTTTGTCTGCTGAACGAATTGCAGAAAAATATGGATTTACCCGGGAAGAGCTCGACCAATTCTCACTCGAAAGCCATCAAAAGGCGCTTAAGGCACAGGAAGAAGGATATTTTACTAGAGAGATTTTTCCGTTAGAAGTGACACTTCCAGATGGAACAACAACTATGATTAAGGAGGATTCAGGGCCAAGAAAAGGAACATCACTCGAAGCATTAGCCGGTCTCCGCACTTCTTTTAAAGAAGATGGAGTAATTCATGCTGGCAACTCCAGTCAGATTAGTGATGGAGCCGCTGCCTTGCTGCTTATGTCCCGTGAAAAGGCAGAGGAACTAGGGTTGAAGCCTCGCTTCCGTGTCCATACCCGCGTGGTCGTGGGTTCAGACCCAACTTTAATGCTAACTGGACCGATTCCTGCTACACAAAAGGCGCTAGAAAAATCAGGTCTTTCTATTCATGATATAGACGTTTTCGAAGTCAATGAGGCCTTTGCTCCAGTGCCGCTTGCTTGGTTGAAAGATACTGGTGCTAATCCAGAAAAACTTAATCCAAACGGCGGCGCTATTGCGCTTGGACATCCACTGGGTGGCAGTGGTGCGCGATTAATGGTGACGATGATGCATGAACTTGAGCGCACTGGCGGTCGATACGGATTGCAAACGATGTGTGAAGGCCACGGTATGGCGAATGCGACAATTATTGAGCGGTTGGATTAGCAAAAAAAATAGATTCGCAAATAAAACATGCCAAATCGCAAATAAACAGTTCAGGAACGCAAATAAAACATGCCAAATCGCAAATAAACGGTACAGAATCGCAAATAAAACATTCCTATTCGTAAATAAGCATCCCAATTTCGCAAATAAACTAGACGAATTCCTAAATAAAGTAATGGAGGCGGTTAAATGAGCACGACGCTCGGCAGAATCTTTAATTTAACGGTGAAAAAGTTTCCTAACAAGCAAGCCATTTATGATGTCAGGAAAAATGTTCGTTACACCTATAAAGAGTGGAATGAACAGGTCAACCGGCTCGCTAATGCCCTGTTAAAAGAAGGGGTGAAAAAAGGTGACCGGGTTTCTACCTTCCTGTTCAATACCGAAGAATTAGGTACCGCTCTCTTTGCCTGTGCGAAAATAGGTGCTGTATTTAACCCGATTAATTTTCGGCTCATGCCCGAAGAAACTGCTTATATTTTATCGGATGCTGCTCCTAAGGTTGTTCTTTTTGAAAAAGCATTGGAGCCTGTTATTTCGGCCATTGAAAATCGCTTTGAAAATATTTCCTTCTGGTTTATTGATGAAGACAAGCCGGACTACGCGGCCGCCTATCAAGAAAAACTGGCCTCCTCTTCACCGGAAGAAGTTCATGCGGAAGTAACAGAAAATGACATCTATGCTTTTATTTATACAAGTGGAACAACGGGAAGACCGAAAGGAGTAATGCATTCGCACCGCAATATGATAGAGCAAAGTTTACTTTGCATTGCTTCCTGTAAAATTGATGCGACCGATGTAGGTCTTGTGACAGCACCGATGTTCCATTGTGCTGAGCTGCATTGTGCCTTTATCCCGAGGGTGCATGCAGGGGCCAGCAACGTGATTCTTCATCAATTTAACCCAAAAGCCATTCTTCAATTATTTGAAAAGGAAAAGATTACGAAATTATTTGCCGCTCCGACGATGTGGAATATGCTCCTTCAGGAGGATTTAAGTCAATATGACCTTTCAAGCCTAAAACTGGGTTTATATGGTGCCGCACCGATGGCTCCCTCGCTCGTTCACGCGATCCATGACCACTTTGGTATCTTCTTAATTCAAGCCTATGGAATGACGGAGATGGGACCAGCAATAACCTATTTATCTGAAGCCGACCAGCTAAGAAAAGCTGGTTCAGCAGGCCAAGCTGCACTAAGTCATGATATTCGAATTGTCCGGACAAGAGAAGACGGCCCATCAGACCCGGATGATATTGTTCCAGCAGGCGAGACAGGAGAAATCATTGTCCAAGGACCATGTTTGATGATTGGCTATTTTAATCGTGAAGAGGCAACGGAAAAAGCGATGTATAAAGGCTGGTACCATTCAGGGGATATCGGCTATCTGGATGAAGAAGGTTATCTTTACGTAAATGACCGTGTTGATGACATGATCATCAGCGGAGGGGAAAATATTTATCCTCGAGAAGTGGAAGATACTTTACATGCACACGAGGGTGTTCTGGATGTGGCCGTTGTGGGACAGCCTGACGATCGCTGGGGTGAAACGGTTACCGCTTTTGTTGTAAAAAAGGATGCAAATATGACCGAACAACAATTAGATGAATACTGCAGAGCAAGTAATAGTCTTGCAAACTATAAGCGGCCGCGAAAATATGTGTTCTGTGAGGCATTGCCGCGGAATGCTAGTGGAAAGATCCAAAAATTTGTTCTAAGGAAACAATTGGAGGAACTTTTTGCACCAGGCTCGAGTAATTCGTAGGAAAGGATTTTGACTATGTTAAAAGGGATTAAAGTCATTGATTTCACGAACTATCTGCCAGGCCCGTTTGCTACGTTACGATTAGCAGAATTGGGGGCGGAAATCATTAAGGTGGAGCAGCCAGAAGGGGATCCTGCCCGAAATACTGGAATGTCTAAACAGGGTATTGGGTTGGTCTTTCTCGCTAACAACCGCCAAAAGAAAAGCATCACGCTGAATTTGAAGGAAACAGAAGATTTAGAAACAGCTTTAAAACTTATCGCCACTGCCGATGTCGTGATTGAAAGCTTTAGACCAGGTGTCATGGAAAAGCTGGGCTTGGGATATGAAACCGTACAAAAGGTAAAGCCGGATATCATTTATTGCTCGATTTCGGGCTATGGGCAGAAGGGGCGGTTAAGTAAGCTGGGTAACCACGATCTTAATTATATGGCGCTAAGTGGGGTCTTGGCCCAGTTCAAAGATAAACAGGGCAGACCTGTCCATCCCTCGATCACCATGGCTGATTATTTGGGCGGGTTTGCCGCAAATGAGCGGATCTTGGCCGGGCTCGTTTCGAGATTTTTGACAGGGCAAGGAAGCTATCATTCTATTTCAATCACTGATCAGCTAGTTTCATTATTAGGAAATCATGTCATGGTTGAAAGGGAAACAGGTGAGGGAACCGGCATTAACGTCCTTAACGGAAGTATAATTGCCTATGGCCTTTATGAAACCAAGGATAAACGGGTTATGAGCTTAGGAGCCTTAGAACCAAAATTTTGGAAAAACTTTTGTGCAGCACATGGACGTGAGGATTGGATCAGCGCCCAGTTTTCCAAAACAGTGGAGACTAACCATGTTTATCACGAAGTTACGGCCCTTTTTAAAAGTAAAACCTTTTATGAATGGATTGAGTTTGCTCAACAGGTAGATTGCTGTATGGCGCCTGTGCTTGAGGTAGGTGAACTGACCGAAAACCCTTATTTTAAAGAAAAAGAGCTCATCTTTACCTCATCCTGGGGAGATTATCAAGTTAAAATGCACAGTGATCTACAGCAGGCCACATATACCCAGCCACCCAAGAAAGATGAGCATAGAGAACAAATAATGAATGATATCTTTGTTTAAAAGGGTTCAGATTGTCGGGATAAAGCCTCGGCAGTCTGTTCTATTATGGGCATCTTTACTATCTGTAAATTGTTACACTGGTCTCTTTAAAAAGAGATCTTTTTTCGTGGAATGAATGATGAATCCGGACTCTATTAATAACTTTTTGAAAGCTGCTTTTTCAAAAAAACTAACCAAGCGTTATAATAGAGTTATGATGAATCAATTTAAGGTAAATAGATTAATTCTATTATTGAAAGGAGTAATCCCTCTTGTTTGACAAAGCACTGCCATTATTAGAATCACATTTCGGTTATAGCTCCTTCCGTAACGGCCAAGAGCAGGCAATTCGTTCCGTATTAACTGCCAACAATACTATATGTGTCATGCCGACTGGCGGCGGTAAATCTATTTGTTATCAAATACCTGCCCTCGTCCTTCCGGGAACCACGATCGTTATTTCCCCCTTGATTTCATTAATGAAGGATCAAGTAGACGCCCTCATTCAAGTAGGAATTCCCGCTACATTTATTAATAGCTCATTGAGTTTTAGTGAAGCAAATAAGCGAATTTATGAGGCAAAGCAAGGGAAGTACAAGCTTTTATATATCGCACCAGAGCGATTAGAATCACCTGAATTTATCCAAGAATTAAAAAATATGGATATCCCTTTAGTTGCTGTGGACGAAGCACATTGTATTTCGCAATGGGGCCATGATTTCCGCCCCAGCTACCGTCAAATTAAACAAATGGTTAAGAGTCTTCCTCAAAAACCGATTGTATTGGCCCTGACAGCAACAGCTACACCCAGGGTTCGAGAGGACATTTGCGATTCCCTGTCAATTGACGAGGAAAATACGATCATTACCGGATTCGAAAGGGAAAATCTCTCATTTTCGGTTATTAAAGGGCAAGACCGCCAAAAATTTCTGTTGGAGTATCTTAAAAAGAATCAACATGAAGCAGGGATTATTTATGCAGCCACGCGGAAAAATGTTGATCAGCTATATGAAAAGCTTCGCAAGCTGAATGTAAATGTGGCCCGTTACCATGCCGGAATGAGGGATGCTGACCGCGCTCAGGAGCAAGAACGATTTTTAGAGGATAGAGCATCGGTTATGGTGGCTACCTCTGCCTTCGGGATGGGGATTGATAAGAGCAATATCCGTTATGTTGTCCATTATCAAATGCCGAAAAACATGGAAAGCTACTATCAGGAAGCGGGCCGTGCCGGACGGGATGGGCTAGAAAGTGAGTGTATTCTGCTCTATTCCCCGCAGGATGTACAGGTTCAACGGTTTTTAATTGACCAGTCAAGCGATCGAAGCCGCATTACACAGGAATTAGAAAAGCTCCAGCAGATGGCAGATTATTGCCATACCGAAAATTGTCTGCAGGAATTTATTTTAAAATATTTTGGTGAAACAGAAACGGAAGACTGCGGCCGATGTGGCAATTGCTTAGATTCGCGGACAAGCATTGATGTAACAAAAGAAGCGCAAATGGTCATGTCCTGTGTGATTCGCATGGGGCAGCGTTTTGGAAAAAACCTAACTGCGCAAGTGCTGACCGGCTCCAAAAATAAAAAAGTAACAGAAATGGGTTTTGACAGGCTGCCTACTTATGGAATCATGAAGGATCGGAGTTCGAAGGAGGTTAGTGACTTTATTGAATTCTTAATCTCACAAGAGTTAATTGCTATCGAACAGGGACAATTTCCAACCATTTATGTTTCTCCGAAAGGAAAAGATATTCTCTTAGGTAAGCAACAGGTGTACCGCAAAGAAACAGTTCAAGTAAAACAAGTTTCGAAGGATGACCCATTGTTTGAAGAACTAAGGGAGGTACGGAAGCGGATTGCTGAAAAAGAAAAAGTACCGCCATTTGTGATTTTCTCGGATGCTGCATTAAAGGATATGTGTGCCAAGCAGCCGAAGTCCAATGAGGAATTTTTAAATGTCAGCGGTGTTGGGGATCTTAAGCTTCAGAAATATGGACTTGAGTTTATTCAAGCTATCCGGACATTTTGTGAAACCAATCCAGATTATCAAAGTGAGGTTATTCCTGTCGAAAAAGCACCGAAGAAGGCAGCCAAAAAAACAGCTTCTGATTCGCATCTGGAAACATTAAGGCTAAACCAAGCTCATCTTTCGATTAAGGAAATGGCAGAGCAGCGTAATTTGGCGGCCAGTACAATTGAAAGTCATCTAATTCAATGTGCCCAGCAAGGTTTAGTCGTTGATTTTTCAAAACATATTCCGGAAGAATACATGACACTTTTGGCGAAAGCAGTGGAAGAAGCAGGCCGTGATCGTTTAAAACCAATCAAGGAGCTGCTGCCTGAAGAGGTCAGTTATTTCATGATAAAAGTATATGTTTATTTTCTGAGTAAAAATAAATAAAATGATGGCTGGTCACAAGGACCAGCTATTTTTCAATCCATACTTTTTATAGAAAAATAGGTAGAATATGTTAAAATTAGATTATCAATCATGATAGAAGGTGAAAATGATTAACGAAGTAGTTTTAGCTATTCAGGATTTAGAAAAACACTATGGTGCAAAAAAAGTCCTTAAAGGAATTGATTTAAAGGTCAACCGCGGGCAAATAATTGGTTATATTGGGCCAAACGGTGCGGGAAAGAGTACAACAATCAAGATTATGCTCGGACTGGAAGGTGACTTTAACGGGAGTGTGGAGATTTTTGGCGAGGAAGTCAATGAGAAGAATATTGATTATAAAAGAAGAATAGGCTATGTTCCAGAAATTGCTGAACTTTATGATAATCTTACTGCAAAGGAATACTTAACCTTTGTCGGAGAATTATATGGAATGGATTTTCAGGCTGCAGATGAGAAAGCACAAAAGCTGATGAAGGTCTTTGGTTTAGCAGAGGTATACCACGCCCGCATTGCCTCTTACTCTAAAGGCATGCGGCAAAAAGTACTTATCATCTCAAGTTTATTACATAACCCTGATCTGTTATTTTTAGATGAACCGTTAAGTGGATTGGATGCCAATAGTGTAATGGTATTTAAGGAAATCCTTGCAATTCTTGCTTCACAAGGAAAAACAATCTTTTATTCGTCTCATATCATGGATGTCGTTGAGAAAATTAGTAATCGCATCATTCTCATTAATGATGGAAAAATTGTCGCCGATGGTAGCTTTAATGAGTTGAAGGAGCAAAACAAGGAAGGGACGTTGGAGCAGATTTTTAATCAACTGACGGGTTTTAATGAATATAAGACTCTGGCAGAGGAATTTGTGTCCATTGTTCAAGAGGTATAATCGATGAAAAACTACCAATCATTGAGATTCCTAGATTTATTTCGCCGCCTTTTTGAAAAATACGGTATCAATTATCTTGTCATGAGAAAAATTTTAGTCGTCAAATTAACGATGGATGGGCGGAGAACTCCGACAATCTTTAACCAGCAGGGAAGGAAAAAGAAGAAGCCAGAGGAAAATGGCTTTATCAAGTCATTAGGAATGTATGTATTATTAAGTGTCATGCTTATTCCACTAGTGGGTTTTGGCGAGAATTATTTTTACCAAATGAGTATCTTTTTTGGTATAGTGATGTTTTTGGTCATGACATCGATGATTTCTGACTTTTCGAATGTTCTCCTTGATATAAGGGACAAGGGGATTCTCTTAACAAAACCAGTGGATAAGAAGACACTCAATGCCGCAAAAACGATTCATATATGCATTTATTTATTCTTTTTGACGGCAGCTCTCTCGGTAGTTCCACTAATAATTGGAACGTTTCGGCATGGCCTGTTATTCTTCATTCTAACTTTAATTGAACTTGTCTTTATTAATTTATTTATTGTCGTTTTAACGTCTATTATCTATTTTTTTATTTTGCGATTCTTTGATGGAGAAAAGCTAAAGGATATCATTAATTACGTCCAAATCGGTTTATCCATTTCGATTGCAATTGGATACCAAGTTTTAGTAAGAGCCTTTAGCTTTGTCGATATGAAAATGACCTTTTCACCAAACTGGTGGCAATTCTTCATTCCTCCAATATGGTTTGGTGCGCCCTTTGAGATATTCTTACGATACCATTCAAACTTTTATCTCTGGACATTTTCTCTTCTTTCCTTAATCATCCCGATTCTTTCAATTGTTATCTATAGCCGGATGATGCCTGCATTTGAAAGAAACCTCCAAAAACTGACGAATAATAGTGTGGGAAAGAAGCCTAAGGAGCAAAGATGGAAAAACGGGCTGGTCCGTTTCATTTGCAGAAGTAATGAGGAAAAGATATTTTTCCGCTTCGCCGATAATATGATGCGAAACGAAAGAGAATTTCGCTTAAAAGTGTACCCTGCATTAGGAATGTCGTTAATTCTTCCATTCATTTTAATGTTTAATGAAATTCAAATGAATTCTTATGCCCATTTGGTTTCAAGTAGATGGTATTTAGCGATTTACTTTTGTTGTTTGATGATTCCCAATGCCGTTATAATGCTAAAATACTCTGGAAAATATAAAGGTGCATGGATATACAAAATGGTACCCTTACAGAATCTAGCAGCCATCTATAGTGCTGTATTAAAGGTTTTTATTGTAAATCTATTTTTTCCAATATATTTCATTATAAGCTTGATTTTTATCGGGATCTTTGGGATGAAGATCATCGATGATCTATTAGTTGTATTGGTTACTGCTATATTATTTACTGTCTTTTGTTCGAACTATCTTAAAGGGACACTGCCGTTCTCTGAATCCTTTGAGGACGCTCAGCAAAGTGCAGGGCTAAAAGTAATTGCTGCCTTCATTTTTGTCGCCGTTTTCGCAGGAATCCATTTTGCAGCAACCCTTATTCCATATGGAGTCGCATTGTATTTAATTCTGCTCATAATCAGTTGCATTTTTTCTTGGAAAGTCGCCTATAAATCGGTGTGGAATTATACCTTATAAACCTGATAATAATAATTATTACTTTTAGAATATTCTTAATTACTGTCGAGATCCCACTGTTCTTGTTGATATTTCCCCGGTAATTTTGTCGATAAAAAGAACAGAGCTTAATGGCTCTGTTCTTTATCATAGTCGGCTAAAAATGGTTTATTAGCATAATAATACATCATGGCCATAAAGACAGCTCCACCAATTAGGTTTCCAATTGTGACTGGAATTAGATTATGGATGACCCCACCCCAGGAAATCGTCCCTGGGTGGTTTAAAACTAAAGCGATGGCAAACGTACACATATTGGCAATGCTATGTTCATATCCGGAAATAAAGAAACAAAAAACAAATAGCATCATTGAAAACATTTTCGGCCCGTCCCCTTTTAATCCCATAGGAAGAAAGAAAGCCATGCAAACAAGCCAATTACAAAGTATTCCTCTGAAGAACAACTGTGTTGTAGGGACTTGCATTTTACCCTCCACTACATGGAGTAAAAAGCCATTTACCGATGCATCTGCAAACAGTCCAGTTGTAAAAATAATAAAGGCAAAGACAGCAGCACCTAAAATATTTCCAAAATAACTGCCAACCCATAACTTGATTACATCTGTCCAAGTCATTTTCTTGCGAAGTGCGGCATAGGTGTAATAAAACGTATTTCCGGTAAATAAATCTCCACCGCCATAAGCGATGAGAATAATGGCCGCTCCAAAAGTGAGTGCTGCCATCGGATAAGCGAATGGGGAGTGTTCTGCATAAAAGAAGTTCCCTGTTTTAAAGGATACAATGACGCCAAAACCAATAAACATGCTGGCAAGCATCGCCCGTAAAAGATAACGGAGTATGCTTTGCTTAAATATTTTTACCTTTTTTAAGGCTAGTTTTTCGACCTCTGCTAAGGGCTGCGTTTCCATGTAGTCATAACCACCATTCTAACTATCGTTATATTATTATCTTATTTTAAACTAAAAGTGGTGGGATATGTATAAATCGGACAAAATTCCCATACCGATATGATCCTGAAATTCAATTACTAGAATAAACGCAGCTTGGCTAACATAGACTTTTTAATAGCTAAAACAACACATTTGTCCCTAAATCAGCTATAATAAGAAGGTTTTGAAACTGATTATAAGGAGTTCAATATGTTAAATAAGAGAAAAATCACCCCACTATATGATCCATGGGAAGCATATTTGGACATTGAGGAATATGGAAAGCCTCAGCTTACAAATATCGAATTCACCACGACAACACTTTGTAATATGCGCTGTGAACATTGTGCGGTAGGATATACACTGCAACCAAAGGATCCTGTTGCCCTTCCGCTTGATTTAATGCTGCAGAGGCTAGATGAAATTCCTACGCTTCGGTCCTTAAGCATTACTGGTGGGGAACCAATGTTATCCCTATCATCTGTGAAAAATTATGTAGTGCCAATTTTACAATATGCACATGAACGGGGAGTACGGACCCAAATCAACTCTAACCTAACCCTTGATTTAGGGCGCTATGAGTTAATTGTCCCTTACCTAGATGTCTTACATATTTCCCATAACTGGGGCACCATTAATGATTTTGTCGAAGGTGGCTTCGCTAGAATGGAGAAGAAGCCGGATTACGACCAACGGGAAAAGTATTTTAAGAGAATGATAGAAAATAGCCGTGCCCTTGTGAGAGCTGGTGTCACGGTTTCAGCCGAAACGATGTTAAATAAGCGAACTCTCCCACATCTGGAAAAAATCCACCGCCAAATTGTAGACGAAATGCATTGTCAGCGTCATGAAGTGCATCCAATGTATCCTAGCGATTTCGCTAGTAATCTTGAAACCTTGTCACTAGAAGAAATTAGAAAGGCTATCCATCACTTGCTGGATATTCGCGATGAAAACGTATGGATGCTGTTTGGGACACTGCCATTTTATGCTTGCAGTGGCAAACAGGAGGATTTAGATCTTTTAAAGAGACTTTATGATAGTAAGAATGTAACCGTTAGAAACGATCCCGATGGCCGTTCCAGGTTGAATGTAAATATATTTAACGGTGATATTATCGTCACCGATTTTGGTGATACACCATCATTAGGAAATATTCAAACGACTTCGCTTGCATCAGCCTATGAAACATGGCAATCCTCTGCCCTTGCGAAAGAATTAAGCTGTCATTGTCCAGCTGTTTCTTGTTTAGGTCCAAACATATTGGTGAAAAATAGCTATTATCAAGATTGGGACTTTAGTTTACGTCAAAATAGAATTGAAAAATAATTACCTTAATAGTTATAACTTCAAAGAGGCCTATTCAGTGATTCATTGAATAGGTTTTTTAATGTTTGAATAAAAATAAATATTTTTTGAAAATTTTTATTGAAATAGGAAATTTTTTTTCGTATAATGAATTCAATTGAAAGTGCTTTCAAAATAATTTTTCGAAAACGTTTACTATTTTAGAAAGGTGGCAGTTAAATGGATGCCTATTTGTTAATAATTACGCTTCTTGCAATTGTTATTGTTATTTTAGGAGTTTCCTGGTTTAAGTGGCATGCGTTTATTAGTTTGACAGTAGCTGGTTTATTTTTAGCTATTATGTCTGGCATGGGATTAGATAAAATTGCAGCCGCTTACGAAACAGGAGTTGGAAGTACGTTAGGACATTTAGTTGGTATTTTAGCATTAGGTACCATTCTGGGTAAGATGTTGTCAGAATCAGGTGCAGGCTTGCAAATTGCTAATTTCTTCATCAAAGTGTTTGGTGAGAAAAAACTGCCATGGGCGATGTTTTTGTCAGGCTTCGTCATTGGAATTCCTGTTTTCTTTGAAGTAGGAATATTGATTTTATTACCATTAGTTATTTCCATTCAAAAAGCATCAAAACAGAATATCTTATTGATTGGCTTGCCAGCAATTGCTGGGTTATCCATCGTGCATGGACTTGTTCCTCCGCATCCTGGTGCAATTGCTGCCATTGGACTGTATGGAGCTAATCTTGGTAAAGTATTACTTTATTCATTAATTATTGCCATTCCTGCTGGTATTATCGGCGGACCATTGTTCGCAAAATGGGTTAATAAGCGTGTGATTCCAGTTGGAGAACCAGAATTAGTTCGCATAGATGAAAATACTGATCGAAAATCTGTACCTAGTGTAGGAATTTCTTTCCTTTCTATTTTAATGCCAGTTATTTTAATGGTATTAGGAACATCAGCTCCATATTTACCTGTTCCATCAGGTTTTGAAAAATTCTTAGTGTTTATTGGAAGCCCAATTATTGCTTTGTTAATTTCTTGTTTCTTTGCCTTTTACTTCCTTGGCTTCCGTCAAGGTATCGATCGTAACGTCATCAAGAAATTCACGGAAGAATGTATTTTACCAGTTGGTTCGATTGTGTTAATTATCGGTGCTGGTGGTGGATTTAAGCAGATCCTTATCGAGAGTGGGGTAGCCAAGGTTATTGCTGGTATGTCTGAAGGAATGTCACTATCACCATTAGTTTTGGCCTTCTTGATTGCGGGATTAATCCGTATTGCTACTGGTTCTGCTACTGTGTCATTAACCACAGCTGCTGGTATTGTAGCGCCAATCGTAGCGCAAATGTCAGGAGTGAATTTAGAATTACTTGTTATCGCTACTGGTGCGGGTTCGTTAATGTTCTCTCATGTTAATGATGCAGGTTTCTGGATGGTAAAAGAGTATCTAGGATTATCAATTAATGAGACATTTAAAACATGGACCGTTCTAGAAACCCTTTTATCGTTTATTGCCTTCGCAGGTGCACTCATTCTGAATATGTTTTTGTAATATAGTTAGTTTTGCTTTTCTATCAGCTTAATTTGGAAAAAACAAGAGGATGACCTGTAAGGTCATCCTTTTTGAGATGGAGCTAATAAGAATAAGGTGTTTTTCCTGGGTGATTACTGAAGTTAGCCCTAAAAAGTTTGTCAAAGCAGTCAACAGATGGTTACATACGTGTATTTGAGATGGCTTCTCGCACTTTTTCGAGAGAGTGCTTTGCCTTCTCCTTATTAAGAAACATAACATTGACATAGAGTGCGTCGATTAGGCTTAATTGGGCAATCCGAGAGGAGAGAGCTTCAGATCGATAATCAGTCTCTTCTGAGCTTGTAAAAAGGGCAACATCCGATAGCTGGCAGATAGGCGATTTTGGATATCCGGTCAGGCAAATCGTTTTTGCTCCATTTTTCTTAGCTGTCTTTAGTATATTAAGAGTGTCTTTATTTGTCCCAGAGTGAGAAATAACAACAGCAACATCACTATCTCTCAACTGAGAAGCCGACATAAGTTGGAAATGGGAATCAATAAATGCAAACGCTTTAATACCTGTACGCACAAATTTGTGAAACGCATCCATAGCTACAACACTTGATCCGCCAGTCCCATAAAATTCGACTCGATTTGCTTGAAGCAGCAGCTCAACTGCTTTTTGAATGGATTCACCGTCAAGAATTTGTAAGGTATTTTCTAACGTTCTGATATTTGATTGAAAAATCTTATCAGCCATCGTTTTTTCATTATCATTTTCATTAATCTCTTCGTGAATCTGTCGAATAGGCTCAATGATTTCGGAAGCAAGCGCAATTTTCAAAGCTTGATACCCCTTGAAGCCAATTCGTTTGCAGAAGCGAAAAACGGTAGCATCAGCTATTTTTAAATCCTCAGCAACTTCATTAATTGTGTTATGAATAATTTTTTCAGGGTTCTCCAAAATATAATCGGCAACTTTTTTTTCCTTTTCACTTAGTCTTGCGTAATAGGATCGTATTTTCCCTAAACAGTTCTGCGCCATAAATCATGTCCTCTCTCTATAAAATCTTAACATTAGTATAGCAGAAACTTTCCTGAAAAAATATTTTTTCAATGAATATTTGATTTAAGAAAAAAATTTTCATATAATGAATTTATATAGTAAAATTTATTTCGGAGGCGGTTTCATAATGAATATTGGTTTAATAGGTTTAGGGAAAATGGGTTACAATTTGGGTCTTAATATGATGGAACATACACATAATGTGGTTGCATTTGATGTGAATAAAGAAGCTGTTGAAAAAATTAGCGGTGAAGGGGCGGCAGGGGCTGCGTCTATTTCTGAACTGGTCGAAAAGCTAGCAAGCCCGAAAGTCGTGTGGCTGATGGTTCCCTCTGGGCCGATAACCCAACAAGTAATCGAGGAACTTAAGGGCTTGTTAAACGCGGGCGATATCGTTATTGATGGAGGCAATTCACATTATAAAGACTCTATCCGAAGAGGAAAGGAACTTTCTGAGAAGGGCATCCATTTCTTTGACGCAGGTACAAGCGGTGGCATGGCTGGTGCAAGGGAAGGCGCCTGTATGATGATTGGTGGAGAAAAGGGTATTTTCGAATACCTTGAGCCGCTTATTCGTGATATCAATGTGGAAAATGGATATCTTTATGCTGGTAAAATCGGGAGTGGTCATTTTTTAAAGATGATTCACAATGGAATTGAATATGGAATGATGCAGGCCATTGCAGAAGGATTTGAAATATTAGAGAAAAGCGATTTTGACTATGATTATGAGAAAGTAGCCAAAGTATGGAATAACGGTTCTGTCATCCGCTCTTGGCTGATGGAACTTACGGAAAATGCCTTTTCGAAAGATCCAAAGCTTGAGACCATCAAGGGGGTTATGCATTCGTCTGGAGAAGGTAAATGGACTATTGAGACGGCACTTGAACTCCAAACAGCGATGCCTGTAACAGCCCTCTCATTAATGATGAGATACCGCTCCCTTGAGGAAGATACCTTCACCGGGAAAGTAGTTGCTGCACTAAGAAATGAATTTGGCGGCCATGCCGTAGAGACCAACTAATATTCAACATAAAATAAGGATGTCACCTAAGGGAGACCCCCATTTAGCGACATCCTTATTTTTGTACTATCACTTTGTTATTTTACCCATTTTTCCTGAAAACTGCTGATAGAAGCATATTCATCATTCAATATGCGGGAGATACGAATATAAATGGGAGTTAAATCTTTATATATTGCCACATTACTTTCAATTGGCTGGTGGGCATGTGTTGAGCCAACCAATTCAGACATAATGGAGAAATCATCAATTTCCCCCAGAGCATACATGCCAAGGACGATTGCACCCAAGCAGGAGCTTTCAAAGCTTTCTGGAACGACTACCTCTTGATTAAAAATATCCGCCATCATTTGGCGCCATAATTCAGACCTTGCAAAGCCGCCGGTAGCTTGGATTTTGCTAGGTACTCCAATCATCTCTTGAAGTGCAAGCAATACGGAATATAAATTTAAAATTACCCCTTCTAGGACGGCACGAATCATATGCTCCCTTTTGTGATGGAGACCAAGGCCGAAAAACGATCCTCTTGCATTAGCATTCCAAAGTGGCGCACGTTCACCAGCTAAGTATGGGTGAAAAATAAGACCATCTGCGCCAGGAGCCACTCGGGAAGCAATCTTTGTCAATACCTCATAAGGGTCTATATCAAGTCGTTTCGCTGTTTCAACTTCGGCTGATGCCAACTCATCTCGCACCCACCTAAAAGTCATACCGCCGTTGTTCACCGGCCCACCCACAACCCAGAGCTTGTCAGTTAATGCGTAGCAGAAAATTCTTCCCTTTGGATCGGTAACCGGACGATCTGTCACGGTCCGAATGGCCCCACTTGTACCAATGGTTACGGCCACCACACCAGGGTCAATTGCATTTACGCCTAGATTGGAAAGAACGCCGTCACTCGCGCCCACGACAAATGGCGTTTCAGCATGTAGTCCAAGCTGTCCTGCATATTCCTCGTTTAAACCTGTTAAATAAAAGGTAGTCGGCACCAATTCTGACAGTTTGTCACTGGTTATTCCAGCGACCTGTAAAGCTTCAACATCCCAAGTGAGCTGTTCCAAATTAAACAAGCCGGTTGCTGATGCGATAGAATAGTCAACGACATATTTGCCAAATAGTTTGTGGAATATGTATTCCTTTATGCCAATGAATTTACGGGTTTGATGAAAAAGTGCAGGCTCGTCGTTGCACAGCCAGGTAATTTTGGCGAGCGGTGACATTGGGTGAATAGGTGTCCCCGTTCTTCTATAAATGGCGAGCCCATTGAGTTCATTTTTTATTGTTTCAGCCCATCCAGTTGCACGGCTATCTGCCCATGTTATGCAACGAGTAAGTGGTTGATCGTTTTCATCCATTGCAATCAGACTGTGCATGGCGGAACTGAACGATACAAGTTTAAGGTATTGGGTATCAATTTTGCCCTTTTTAACTGCTACTTGAATGGTTTCAAGGACAGCCCGAAAAATTTCCTCGGGGTCTTGTTCGGCAATGGCGGGGGCTGGGCTGTATAACGGATATCCAACATGGTGCATGCTGATGACCGTTCCTTTGTCTCCGTAGAGGACCGCCTTTGTACTTGTAGTTCCAATGTCCACGCCAAGATAGTAAGATAGTTTATCCATTAGACAATCTCCTTCATTAATACTTTATCAGTAAGTTAATATAAAAAATAAAAAAAAATTCATCTAATTGCATAAAATGAGAAAAAATATTTCTTATAATTCAATTGTACTGAAATATTCCTCCATTTGAAACTGTTTTCATGAAAAAAAATTTTGCTTATTTAATGAATGAACCTTGGTTAAAAAACAGTGAATATTAGAAGATAGGAATATTATTTACTTAATTTTGATTATAAAACAATTAATATGTAGTCTCGTCGACTAAGTGGTATACCCAAAATCGATAATTGAAGAACGAATGCAGGTTTTAGTAAATCTTGTTGAAATAAAGTGAATAATGGTATTTTTCAGAAAAAAATACAACAATTTGTGGTAATTTCTTACTATCCCCGTTATAATATTTCTGAATACATATACCTATAAGGCAGCCTATTTAAAAGGATATGGGCGCAATGCTGCAGCGGCTAAAGTATTTTATATTATGCCGGCAGTTGAAAAAGAATCATACCGTCCTTATTCATACTACTTCACGAACGCCGCTAAGGGAAAAAATGGAGGAGAAAATATGCTTAAGAAGGCTCTGGTACTATCTATTTCACTTTTTTTAACGGCATCGTTTGGGACAAGCACATTTGCAGCGGAAAAGAGTACTGAATATGAAAAGATACTTACTTCGATTGAAGAAACAAACAGTAATATTGAAGCAAAAATTGCGAAAGCAGTCAAAGAAGCAGACGAACTAGAAGCTAAATATATAGAAGACATTCGTAAAATCGAAGAAGGAGACTCGGTTGTTAAATTAAAAGACCAAAAGAAAAAATTAGAGGCTGAATTAGGGAAAACATCCGATAGGAGCAAGATTGAAAAACTATCAAAGGAATTAGCGGAACTTACTAGCAAATTAGAGACAGAGACAGCTAAAATTAATGAAAAATTAGAATCAATTCAAGCTGAAATTGACAGTTTAGAAGCATTCAACCCGGATGGAAAAAACTCTAAAAAAATCGATGATAAACTTAATAAGCTTAATGAGCAACTTAATAAAAGATTAGAAAAATATAATGATAGAACAGATAGATTTACAGATGATCTAGATAAACTAATAAATGATTTGTACGACGAAACGTTGAAAATGTCCAACGAATCCATAAGAAAGGCAGCAGATAAAGGGATACAAGCAGAAGCCTACTGGACACTTGTCGAGTTAGGAGGAAAGTGGGTTTGGATTGACCCGATTCGAGTCTGCCATTAATAAATGGGGGTTAATTGAAAATGAACGGTCTTCACCTTGGATTAAACGGCAACTTTCGAGAAAAAGTTATTGATTCTTCTTCTGAATTTAGTTTGCTAGCAAAAGGAGATGGAGCGGAAGTCATCTTGCAAACTATTGATGAAGGCAAAACATTTTATGTTTTTCCAGGTGATGAACCAGAAACGATGGAATTTTTCTATATTCTTGATGGAGAATGTGTGTATGAAGAAAAGGATACTAAGACATTTTTAAAAACGGGTGATTATTTTTATATTCATCATCTTAAAGATGCAACGTTTTTTAAGGCACTCTCCGCAATGCGTCTTCTCTGGTTTTCCACGCAACCTGCTTTTCATTTTCTTAGTAAAAGTATTAATGAACTTACAAAGCTTGTGAAGCGGGTGGAGGAAAAAGATCAATACACTTATCAACATAGTGCTAGGGTACAGACTTATTCGATTAACATTGCTAAACAACTCCAACTTTCGAAAGAAAGACTTGAAAATCTTTATTTTGCTTCATTGTTCCATGATGTAGGCAAAATAAATGTTCCAGAGGATATTCTTAATAAGCCTGGTGAACTGACCTGCGAAGAATTTGAAATTTTAAAGAAGCATGCTATAGATGGCTGTGAAATGGTCAGGGCAACCTACTATTCACATATTGGAGATATTATTTTGCAACATCATGAAAGGCTGGATGGTTCAGGCTACCCTGCAGGCCTTAAAGGTGGGCAAATTTTACTGGAAGCGCTTATTATTGGGATTGCAGATACATACGATGCGATGACATCTGATCGAGTGTATAGAAAAGGAATGGATCCCAAAATAGCCATAGCCGAAATTAAAAAGTTAGCAGGCAGTCATTATCAACCAGCTATTGTTGATGCATTTGAAAGAGTATTAATTTTGGATGGTATTTTATAAACAAGTCCCAATCTAATATTGGGGCTTTTTGTTCATTTGAACTAAAACAGCCTCCATTTAAAAATGCAGGCTGTTTATTATTTATAAAATTCATGATATCATTTTTCTTTAAAGGGAAAAGGCCAGCATGAACGGGTAATGAAAGAGAGTTTCATTGATCTTAGTAGAAAAAAACAGTTCATATGGTAATGAAAGATCGTTTCATTTCTAGTAATAATTGTTAGGATAATGTGGTGAAATTAGATGGATCAAGTAGAAAAAACATATGAAATCATGGAAGTATGTTTACTGGCAGGGAAGATTATGCTCCAAAGTGGAGGCGAAACCTACCGGGTTGAGGATACGATGATGCGAATTGCTGCTTCTTTTGGTATTGAGAAATCGCATAGTTATGTGACCCCCACGGGCATTATCTTTTCCGCAGAAGGCTCGGAACCAACAAAGACTAAGCTGATTCGAATATCTGAACGATCAACAGACCTAAAAAAGGTTGCCATGGTAAATAGTGTTTCAAGGAGAATTAGCAGCGGAGACCTAAAATTAGAGGAAGCATTGGAGCAGTTAAAGGAAATTGATTTACGTAATGTGACCTTTCCGTTTCGAATCCAAGTGGCGGCGGCTACCTTAGCAAGCGGCTGTTTTATGATTATGTTTAATGGCGGTTGGAATGATTTTATTCCAGCGATGATTTCCGGAGGGTTCGGTTATTATAGCTTCGTTCGCTTTCATCGCTTTGTCCCGATTAAGTTCTTTTCAGAGTTTTTGGCATCGTTCGTAATCGGATTACTTGCCTTCCTATTTGTTAAATTAGGTGTGGGCCACCAATTAGATACAATTATCATTGGCTCTGTAATGACATTAGTTCCTGGTCTGTTAGTGACAAATGCTATAAGAGACTTAATGGCTGGACATTTGGTTTCAGGATTGTCAAAGGGAGCAGAGGCGTTTCTGACGGCATTTGCGATTGGGGCGGGAATCGCCCTTGTATTATCATTTTTGTGAAGGCAGGTGAATGGAAATGGCAATGGCAATCCTTGCTCAGTTACTAACAAGCTTTTTGGCGACAAGTGCCTTTGGGATTCTTTTTAATGCACCGAAAGAATCATTAATAAAATGCGGGTTAATTGGTATGGGTGGTTGGATCATTTATTATCTGCTTAACGGCTACTTAGGAAATCCCATTGTTGCAACGTTAGCTGCAACTATCTTTATTGCAGTCCTTAGTCAGGAGATGGCAAAGCTTTATAAAATGCCCGTTATTATTTTTAGTGTGGCCGGGATTATTCCACTTGTACCGGGCGGATTGGCTTACGATGCCATGCGGAACTTTGTTGAAAATGATTATAATTCTGCGATTGCCTTAGGAGCCAGAATGCTCATGCTTGCAGGTTCCATTGCCTGTGGGCTTATGTTTTCCGAAGTTTTAAACCAAGTGGTTCGCAAATTAAGTCGAAATATGGTAAGAAAGAACTTAAAAAATCCCTTTTAGCTTTATTCTAAAGGGGATTTTTCTTAAGGAGAAATTAAGGATAAACGCTTATCATCAATATGGAAAAATATTTCTTTTATGTCATTAGTATGATTTGATATGGTTATATAGTAATATCTTTGAAACTATTAGAAAAGTATATGATAAGGAATGGTTTATCCCCTATGAAAAAGTATCTAATCGCTATTATCATTCTATTAATATTATTTATTAGTGCAAAAACAATCTTTGCTGTGATGAGTGAAAAGCAAGCTTATGTCAAAGTGAATGATTCAGGGTCAGCAAAAGCCCGCCAAGTGTCACTTCTAGCAAAAGAAGCTCCAAGTTTACCCAAAAGTATCCTACTGGATGTGCCGTTAATAAACCAAATGGACCAACCCCTGCTTTACAATGGCTGTGAGGTAACAAGTCTTGCAATGATTCTAAATTATTATGGAGAAAAGGTAACGAAGAACGAGTTAGCAGAAAATATCAAAACTGTCCCATTAACCTATAATAATGGGAAAAAGGGGAATCCCAATGTTGGCTTTGTTGGGGATATGGCACACGGTCCAGGACTTGGGGTGTATAATGGCCCTGTATTTGAATTGGCACAGAAGTATGTAGGTGACAAAGCAGTCAATTTAACGAATAAGCCATTTTCTGATATTTTAAAAGAAGTTGGTCAAGGGAATCCCGTTTGGATTATAACAACGTCAAGCTTTGCACCAATCTCAGTGTTTCAAACCTGGGATACTCCTCAAGGAAAAATTGATATAACATTTAGTGAACATAGTGTCGCGATTACCGGGTATGATGAAAACTATATTTATATTAATGATCCATACGGAGAGAAAAATAAGAAATTGAATCGGGAAAATTTTATCAAAGCATGGGAGCAGATGGGAAAGCAAGCGATTGTTATCAAAAAATAAAACCAGCGCTTTCGCTTTTCTTATTGTCCAGCTCCAGCGCCCTAGCGGCTAGTGTCCTTCGCTCTCCGCCCTACGATAAGTCAAGCACGAATGCGCCTCCGGCTCTTCGTGTTTCCTTTATCTCAGTTGGAGCGCTCCAGGCCATACGCCGCTGAACAGGGCGCTTCCGCTTTTCTTATATATTAGACGAAGGCAGAGGGAATACCCTCTGCCTTCTGAGCTTTTGATTCGTATAAATGAATCTTTATCGTAACTTGTGAATGGTTGTCTTGTTACTCATTCATGCAAGGTAAAAACTTAGTTATTGTAATTGTTAATAAAAACAAGTTTGCCGCGGTTATTCTTCCACCTGATGGTTTTATACCTAAACGACGTAAGCCCTACCTCTCTTACATCCTAACGGCTCCGAAGCCGATCCAGTGTGAATAAGTTTTTATATTAAAACGTAAGCAGAATGCCAGAAAATAAATTCTTACATTGCGTTATCATCTCTATTACAAGTTACTCTAAAAGTGAAGCACAAATATTAATGTTACAGTATGTTGTCCATTTTGTCAACAACCTATTTACAGTTATATAATTATTATTTAATAATCCCTTAAAAAGGAATTTTTGTTTGTTTAATAGAAGAAGTATTTAGAACAAACATTGAGGGAGAGTTTTCATGATATTTTTTAGAAGGTTAATATTAACTGCAGCTAAATATCGGTATCGCACAGTCTTGTTGTTTACAACACTGTATATTTTTGTAAACGCAGTGGTTATGAGAGTAATTGAACCGAAGACGTTTGAAAATACCTTTCAGGCAGTTTGGTGGATTTTAACGACGATGACAACAGTAGGGTACGGCGATTTGTATCCGTCGACACAACTAGGTAGAATTTGGGCGATGGTTATCGTTTATACAGTGGGAATCGGTCTTTTTGGTACGGTAATTGGGATGATCGTCGATGCTGTCTCACAATACAAACGGATGAAGGAGGAAGGAAAGATGTCTTTTAAGGGTGAGAACCACTACGTCATTATTGGGTGGACCAAAAAAAGTAAAAACACAATCAAAGAGTTATTTTTTGGAGACGACAAAACAGAGATCGTGTTAATTGATGAGTTAGAGAAGACACCATATGAACATGAACGATTTTTATATATTCAGGGGAGTCCAACGGATGAAGAAACATTAAGAAGGGCAAAAATTGAATGTTCCAAAGCTGTTTTGCTTTTTGCTCAAGATGGCATTGACAACTCTGATTTAGCAGATGGAAAAACGCTATTAACCGCTTCCTCGATTGAGCGGTATGATGAAGGGATAGAAAAAAATATTTATACTATCGCTGAAATATTAAATGAAAAACATGTCGGCAATTTCAAACACGTCAAAATTGACGAGTTTATTCTTTCGCATGAATCGGTGTCCAATCTCATGGCAAAATCAGCTCAGACAAAAGGGGCAAGCCACCTTTTTACACAATTGTTAAGTCGTAAGGATGGAGATGGTGGAAGTGATTTATGGGAAGTAGAAGTGAGGCCTGATTGGAAAACATACGGAGATGCGCACGAGTACCTAAAGCAAAAAGGAGCCCAGCTCATTGCGGACCGTAGTAATCTAAATATCTTGAAAAAATGGAATGAAGCCATACCAAATGAGGCGCGGTTATTTGTCATTTGCGATAAGAATACATATGAATCACTATGAAATAAAAAAACGCATCAAAACTTATGCGCTTTTTTAATAAGTCAAACACCCTGCGATAACAACCCCAATGGAAATGGATAATAACATAAGGAAAAATCCGACCGCTTGGTTATCTTCTTCAATGCTCTGGCTTACATTAAAACGAGGTGTAAGCCATTCAGCTAAGTAAAAAACGACAATCTGTGCCACAATTCCGATTGCTCCCCATATAGCCATATCTGAAATAGAGATAGAATTGGCAGCAGTAGAATACAAGACAATTGCAAGGCCTAGTAGTCGTCCGCCTAGGACGTAGCTAGCTGCTTTATTCCCCTTGGCCATTAAGGAAAACTCCTTAACCTTTGTTGTCACTTCCATAATAATCAGACCAATAAATAAAAGTACAAGCGAAACGACTAAATATAATAAGAAACTCGTCATGTATTTTCCCCCTTGTTAATAATTCCTACTGGTAAGAAATACGATTCGTTACCCGTGATTTTTCCACCCGCCCGAATGCCGATACTACTTGCCTTTCCCGCAATCAGAAAAGAACCGAATACTAGCGAAAGCTCTTCCATACCTTTTTCTGTTTCCAATGTAACAGTTGGAAGAGGCACATACGATTGATAGACAGGCAGTTCTTCCTTATAGGTTTGAAAAGAATTTTGAGTGGTCACATGGGAATGGACATCCCATATCGTCACGGTGTCTCCTTCTCTACCAAACGATGGTTTCTGAACATAGGCTTGCATTCCCGAAAAAGCATCTGCTTCAAGGTAGGTGGGAAGCATATATGCCTTTATCCACTCTTGCTCTTCTTTTGTATAAAAGGCGTCACTTTCTGCTAACCCCCAAATTAAACATTGAATAGACTTCGGCTGCAGTAAAAAGGCAGAAGTTGGATTCAAAATTGAGAGTTTGCCTTCTTTAACGAGCTGTAATAATTCGATTCCAACTTGGTCGCCTGTTATGGGATCCTGATCATTAATCAGGTGCTCAAGTGGGTAGGTTTGGCGATACAACACGTCAATTGGAACCCCTGCGGCATCGACTAAAGCACCGTTCGTAATCCGGAGATCGGACAACGGAATGGTCTGATTGTCAATCTGACACAAACGGCTTAAATATTGGATCGTATTCCAGTCCTCCATATGGTCCGCATGTGCTGTGAACACAACATTCGGTAGCTTTTTATCTTTCGAAGCTTCCAAAACGGCTTTCGTAATTCCGGAAGAGAGCAGCCGTTCACCTCCTTCATTTGGATCATGGAAACCGAATTCTGAGCAAGCCTTCCCATTGATTTGAAAACATTCGACAATGAAAGTTGGAGTGTCACTATTGAATTCAAGTAATTTGAAGCCATCTGCTGTTAATACAAAATCAAAGCGGGCGATAATGGTTTCAGGGTAAAGCTGTTTCAACCTAATAAACGAAAGACTCTCAGGTGGATAGCCAAGTTCAAGGAGTTGCTCATTTGTAAGTATCCGTAACAGCTGGGCTGTTTTAAAAAACACGGTGCCCATCCGTTCAGTAGCTTCTTTTAAAAGGCTGGAGATTTGTGTAGTTATGGGATAAACATGATAAAGACTGTATTCACTTTCGAATAAATCCGACCAAAAGGTTGGAAACTGCGAATAAAAACGGGCTCGACTTTGTTTATAACTGGACATGAATTAACCTCCGAAGCCACCCTTCGAACCACTGCCGAAGCCACCTTTAAAGCTTGAGGAGGAGTGGTATGACTTATAAGAGGATGATTTTAAGAGTGATGATTTATTCCGATAAAAGCTTCCCCCATAAAAAAAATGACCATAATGAGTTGAGCGAGTATCATCACATTGCCAAACACCTTGATCATCGTCCCATTCCCAATCTCTACAGCTGCTGTCATCGGGTTTGGGAGGGCGATCGTCTGAACAACCAGATAGGGTTCCGGCTATAAGTGATGTAAGAACACCAGTCACCAGCCATTGGGTTTTCTTCACACTCTCACGCTCCTTTGTAATTGTTTACTATCTATTATAAAAGCAAAAGAAAGGAAAACAATGGTAAAATAAAAGAAAAATAGTGAATGAGGGATAAATATTGAGGTTGGAATACCGACTGGATGACGAATATCAAAAGTTTCCTGCCCTTTGGCATTACCTGAACTTAACCGTTAGTGAAGTAACTGCAAGAATGACTTGTGAATATTTCATTAAAGAGGGAGAGACATATGTGGTGACGACGACAGCCTTGGACCCGGATGGAACGACTGTCCTATATGTTAAAAAAGAAAATTTCTCAGACGATGTTTCGGAAGAGCACTATTCACATATAGGTTTTGAAGTAAGAGAGCTGCAGCGAACCGGGTCTATTCTTATCGAAAAAAAGGAAGTTTGGAATCATGAGGAAGTGCTGACCGTTCTCCATTCAGATACTATTTACATTCAAAAAGATAAGCTGTTTCTTGAATTTGTCCTTGATTCAAGAGAAATTGACGAAGACCGTAGTTGTTATGTTTATTATGGAAGGTATACGGGAAAAAGTAGATAACTAATAAGTAAGATAAAGGAACAGGACGAGGTACATCTGTCTCGTTAAGAATAATTGAAGGTCTCCTATCACAGTGAACTAGGGACAGAGACAGAGGTTTCATTGTTTTTGCCATTATGTAGGAAGGATTAGTTAATTTTTAATAGGGTAAGGGGATGTCTCAAAAGGGTTTGACCTTTTTAGGGGCATCCTCTTTTTATTGAATTCACAACAATATCCTCTTCCGAAAAAACGATATTACTTTCTTAGGAACAATATAAATGTTTTTATTTGAATAGTACTTTTGTATAGGAAAATTTAATGATTAATGGAAAAAAACGTGGAAAGATATGTATTGGTACTATTTTGAAATAACTTTATTTTTAATAAATATGTTGCATTTTGTCGAAAAAAATTATATTATTTCGTTATGGATTTTTTCAGAACATTTAGATTTTCGACCCAAGGGGGTTACAATTATGGACTTATTTAGAAAGAAATCGATTCAGGCACTCATACAAGAGGCCGGACAGAAAGATGTAACGTTAAAAAAAGAGCTTGGTGCCTTTGATTTATCCATGCTAGGTATTGGAGCGATCATTGGAACTGGAATATTTGTTTTGACTGGTGTTGCAGCTGCAGAACATGCTGGACCTGCACTTATATTATCTTTTATTTTATCCGGATTGGCCTGTGTATTCGCAGCCCTCTGCTATGCAGAATTTGCCTCAACTGTCCCAGTTTCCGGCAGTGCGTATACTTACAGTTATGCTACTTTTGGTGAATTAATAGCTTGGATTTTAGGGTGGGATTTAATCCTTGAATATGGATTAGCCTCGTCAGCTGTTGCCAGTGGTTGGTCAGGATATTTTCAAGGACTGCTTGCTGGTTTTGGCATTCATTTTCCCAAGGCCTTAACAAGTGCGTATGATCCGGCAAATGGGACGTTCATTGATGTTCCAGCAATTCTTATTGTTTTGATTATAACGTTACTTTTAACACAAGGTGTAAAGAAATCAGCTCGATTTAACACCATAATGGTTATCATAAAACTAGCGGTTGTTGTATTATTTATCGGTATCGGTGTATGGTATGTGAAGCCATCAAACTGGACTCCATTTATGCCTTTTGGTATATCGGGGGTCACTACAGGTGCGGCGACCGTATTCTTTGCCTATATTGGCTTTGATGCTGTATCATCGGCTGCGGAAGAAGTGAAAAACCCGCAAAAGAATATGCCAATTGGGATCATTGCTTCACTAATAGTTTGTACCATTTTGTACATCGTGGTTTCAGCTATCTTAACAGGAATTGTTCCTTATCAACAGCTTGATGTGAAAAATCCGGTTGCTTTTGCTCTTAATTATATTCATCAGGACTGGGTGGCAGGATTCATTTCCCTCGGTGCCATTGCCGGAATTACAACGGTATTATTAGTGATGCTTTATGGACAAACTCGTTTATTTTACGCAATTAGCCGTGATGGTCTTTTGCCTAAGGTATTTTCCAAGGTAGACAAAAAGAAACAAACACCTAAGGTTAACTCTTGGATTACATGCTTGTTAGTTTCCATCTTTGCAGGTTTAATACCATTAGGCCGACTAGCCGAGCTAGTGAACATTGGGACATTATTTGCGTTTATGACTGTTTCAGTTGGAATCCTGTATCTGCGGAAAAACAAACAAGCGCCAACCACTGGTTTCCGCGTACCATTTGTACCGTATATCCCAATATTAGCCTTCTTATTCTGTGGCTACCTAGCCTTGCAGCTTCCAGTTATATCGTGGATTAGTTTTGCTGTTTGGTTAGTGATTGGATTGGTCGTTTATTTCGGTTATGGTCACAGACATTCAACCATGAACAGATCAGTAAAACAAATAAAAAAAGTAAGTTAATTCGACTTTTTAAAAGGACTTGCGCAATGCAAGTTCTTTTTTTATGGTGAAATTTATCGAAAAATGTCGAAAATCATAGTTTTTTCATATTTTATGTCATATTTTTCTAAGAAAAATGGTAAGATGGTAGGAGATTCAATTGATTATTAAAATTAGATTATTTTGGAATATAAAAATGCCAAGGAGAAACTTTTATGAAGGAGAGCAACAATAGTCCTAAATTAATTTTTGAAGAGAAAAAAGCGATTACGGTATTTTTATGGTTATTTTATTTTTTGTATTTTTCTTTTGATATTTTTTATAGATATATGTCTACACATAAAACAAAAGATGGGCCTGTATTTATACCAAAGGATGGAATGGGTGTTTGGCTTTATATTCTGGTACTGGGTTTATTGCCTATTGCTATTTATTTAATTAAAAAGAGTAATCCTTATGTGGTTAAATATGTGTTTGTTATTGGATATTTATTCATTGATTTTATTGATAATTTTTTAAGGTATTACGGTTCTTCAAAGCCCTTTTTATCAGGTAATATTGTTGAATTATTGTTAATTCTTTTTACACCAATCTTTGTAAATAAAAAATATTTTTGGATGGTCTCGTTAACTATGATTGGGAAGGACTTGTTGTTAGGAGTAATCCTCCAAGATTTCAATGTTGGTTTTCCCATACTTGTATTCATAGCATTATCAGCATTAGCTTATCTTTTATTATTACGGTTTACTTCTTATATCAATTCTTTAACTAAAGTTTACGAAGAACTTCGTCAAAAGGAAAAATTAATTGTAGTCGGTCAAATGGCTGCAGCCATTGGTCATGAGATACGTAACCCTCTTTCATCGTTAAAGGGATTTACCCAATTACAGCAGGAGAGGTATCCGAATACAAATGACTTTTATCCAATTATGATACAGGAAATTGATCGAATCAATTCAATTGTGAATGATTTAATGTACCTTGGAAAACCGAAGGAAATCAAATTTGAAAAAGCAAGTATTGAAGAGATTATTGCTTATACACTATCGATAACCCAACAACAAGCTGAGAGTCAGAGGGTTACCGTAGAAACGTTAATATCAGGTCCGTTACCTCCACTTGAATGTGATAACAAACAATTAAAACAAGTGTTTCTAAATTTAATTAAGAATGCCATTGAATCCATGCCTGAGGGTGGACGAATAAGGATTACGGTTAAAGTTTCAGAGAGTCATAGAATGTTCATTTCCATTCAGGACGAAGGTTATGGAATCGCAGATGAAAACATCCTAAATTTAGGAGAACCCTTTTTTACTACAAAAAAGGATGGAACTGGTCTAGGATTAATGGTCTCGAGTCAGATAATTAAGGACCACAATGGTGTATTAAAAATTGAAAGTGAGATTGGAAAAGGGACTGAAGTTCAAGTAACCCTCCCAATTAATCAGAAAATTAAAAGCAATTAATAGTTCTATAATTATACAAAAATCAGCAAAATAAAATGTTTCAAGGGATTTATTAATGATATATAATGTAGAGGAATACGGAACATTAGTAGATTTTGTTATAAAATGCAATTTTTAATAGAAGATAGTCTAAATTTTTATTAGGTAGGTGTGTTTGTCACACTTGGAGGATTCTATGATACCGCATGAAGAGCAACGAACTGTGAAATGGTTTCTTTTATTTTCTTATAGTATTGTGATAGGTTATGATGTTTTTTATTATTTTATAGTACCTACTTATATCAAACATGAAAAAAGTGGTTTTTCAAGTGATTTTTGGTTTTTAACTTATATGGTTTTAACGATGCTAATACCAATCTATCTTTATTTGAATAAGGTAAAGAAGCAGTACTGGATTAAGTATGTTTTTGTTATCAGTTATTTATTTATTACATTTTTAGTCGATATGTTAACTTATTCAGGAGAAATTGATATTAATTACAAGAGTGGTAATGTGTTAGAAGTGTTTGTGATATTAGCTGTACCTCTCTTTCTTAATTCAAGGTTTTTTTGGACAGTAACTTTAGGAGTTTCCGCCCGATATATACTTACTGGCATTATTTTGGATACTAGCTATGTTATCTTGCCTGTTTTTCTATTAATTATCTTATCCGGCGTTTCTTATTTTTTATTATTTCGCTTTCAGGGTTATGTAAGAGCTATCCGCAATCTGTTTGATAACCAGCTGGAAGGGATTGTTAAGGGTGTCATTGCAACACTTGAATTAAAAGATCCCTATACAAGGGGCCATAGCGAACGTGTTGCTAATTATGCTTTATTACTAGCTAAAGAGTTGGGCGAATTTTCCAAAGAGAAACTACAGTCATTTTATTATGCTTGTTTATTACATGATATAGGCAAGGTTCATATTCCTGATCAGATTTTAATGAAACCAGGAAAACTTACTATGGAAGAATTTGAAATTATTAAAACACATCCAAGTGTTGGGGCAGAGGCAGTCAAGGATGTTGAGGGAATAAAGGATTGTATTTGCGTGATTCGTTCTCATCATGAACGCTGGGATGGTAAGGGGTATCCTGACCAATTAAAAGGAGAGGTAATCCCATTGCTAGCCAGAGTAACTTCCGTTGCAGATGCATTTGATGCGATGACGTCTTCACGTTCATATAGAGCTGCAATGTCAGTTGAAGAGGCCTACGAACGCATTATTGAAGGCAAGGGTTCACAATTTGATCCACAATTAGTGGAAGAATTTAAGAAGGTTTTCCCTGCATGGGTCAAATTTCATCAAAATTATCCATGGTCAAAAAATTGTGAACTAACCGAGGAGGTGAAATAATGAAAATTCTTAAGCTTAAGAAGGTAAAAACAACATGCTGGTGGTGCCCATTTTTTGGATTATAAAACTAAATTAAAATAAGGATGTCAGCAGATGCTGAACATCCTTATTTTATTATTATTTTAAGTAAAGGGTGTTGATATGAACTTTAATCTAGACTCACTTCTAATGTTGGTTCATTTAAATATTATTAAAGATAAAAAACATTTCATAGTTGAGGATGAGTCTACTGGAGAGTTTTATGAAATGCCGGAGGTCTGCATTGATGCGATTCAACTAATTAATCAGGGTAAAACCTTAGGTGAAATTGAACTGAATCTTAAAGAAAAATACATAGAAGAAGATGTAAATCTAATAGAATTTGCTAAACAGCTATTAGAATTAGGATTAATTGCAGAACTGGATGGTGTAAAAATTGAACATTTAGAAAAGGAAAGTGCTCGGTTAGGATTTTTATGGATATCTCCAAAATTAGGTAAATTCTTTTTTAATAAGCTAGCTTATATTGTTTATGCCACTCTATTTTTTATTAATCTATACCTATTTATCTCCAAACCGTCATTATTTCCCCATTATAAGGATTTGTTTATTTTTGATTATATGACGTTTAATATTCCAGCATGGCTGTTTATAACCTTTTTCTTAGTATTAATCCATGAGTTCGGTCATGTTTTAGCAATGAGAGCGCAAAATCTCCCGACTAAATTGGAGGTTGGCCATCGCTTATTTCTCGTCGTCCTTGAAACGGATATGTCATCAGTATGGAAATTACCTTCGAAAGAGCGCAATGTTTTATATTTAGCTGGCCTATGTTTTGACACTGTTATTCTTTCAATTGCTCTAATCAGTCAATTACTATTAACGAACAGTTCGGGTATTCTCTTTAGTATCCTGAATGTAGTAGTGTTAGATACCGTTATTCGAGTCGTGTATCAATGCTGCATTTATATGAAAACCGATTTATATTATGTGTTTGAAAATGTTTCAGGCTGTTACAACCTGATGGAAAATGCCCAGCAGGTATTACGAAAATGGCTTCCATTTCTATTTTTTAAACCTGCAGAAGATCATTTGGTTTTCGAAGAAGAAAGAAAGATGATTTATTTTTATTCCATTTTTTATCTTGTCGGTGTCGGTTTGACGGTTTCCTTATACACGCTTTATTATATTCCACAATTATTGTTTGCAATTAAAAAGGTTCTTCCTGGTCTTTCAGAGGGGCCGGCGTCTCTTCCTTTCTGGGACGCTGCCTTATTCATGGGACAAATAGTAATTGTTTTTAGCCTGCTGCTTTATTCATGGCGAAAAAAATATGCTAAAAATTAATCGATCAATAATTATGATAAAGTTCCGACAGCTTATGGGCGCTGGAGCTTTTTTATAATATCAGTATTTATAAGTTTTGGCTTCGAAAATTGTCCAGCTCCAGCGCCCTAGCGGCTAGTGTCCTTCGCTCTCCACCCTACGATAAGTCAACATCGAATCGCCTTCGGCTTTTCGTGTTTCCTTTATCTCAGTTGGAGCGCTCCAGGCCATACGCCGCTGAACAGGGCGCTGGAGCTTTTCTTATTTGTGTCAGGAATTTGTCTAAAATAATATTTCTAAGGGTTTTTTTTCCTCATGATAGGGGAGTTCCCCTATATAGATAACACATCCGTTTTTCTTACAATAAAGATAAGAAAAACGGATGTGTTATTTTTTTGGAGGAGGTTCAAGAACATGGAATCAACCATTACAACGACTAAAAAACCTGGACGTACGGTCAATGATGCATTTGCATCACATTTTGCAAAATCAATGTTTTTAACTATTATCGGACTTGCGATATTAACGTTTATTGGCACAAGGATGTTTACACATATTGACTTAAATCTTTATGGATATATGGTAGGAACCATCGTATTTATCGGAGGTTTTTTCTACCGATTTATAGCTTGGGGTGAAAGACCGCCAACTAAGATTTTTATTAAAAAGGGCCAAAAATTACTATTTCGAAAAAACACACCGAAAACAGCTGTTAATCATTTAGCGATTTTTGATTTTATTCGTAATCGCGGAGTTTACCGCTGGGTTCAACATATTTTAATCGGCTGGGGCTGTGTCCTTGCTTGCTTGGTTACCTTTCCACTCGTGTTTAGCTGGATGTATTTTACGATGGAAGACAATGGCTATTATACAGTTGTATTGTTTGGCATGAATCTCATCAACGTTAAGGCTGATGGAATCATTGCTTGGTTCTCTTATAATGCTTTAAATATAGCAGCCATTATGGTTACAGCTGGGGTCGCAATGGCACTGTACCGTCGCTTGAAAAATATGCAAGCAAGAGCTGAACAAAAATTCATGTACGACTTCTTACCACTCTATTTATTATTATTAATTTCGGTTACTGGGCTTCTGTTAACATTTCAGAATGTGGTCTTACATGGCTGGATGCAGCCGCAAATGTCATTGATTCACCAATTTTCCGTTATTGTTACTTTAATCTACTTACCATTCGGAAAGCTTGCTCATATTCCTTTCCGTCCTATGAGCGTATTTGCAAGAAACTACCGTGAGCATTACGGTGAACAACAGATGAAAGAATGCAAGGTTTGCGGCGATCACTTTGTATCCTTCGAACAGTCTAGTGATGTAATCCATGTTTTGGGTGTAAATGATATCGAGTTCAATATGCAGGATGGCTTCAACCTTGCTGAATTGTGCCTGCCATGCCGTAGAAAATACAGAATTTCTAGATTCTCAGGATTCGCCACACATCAAGTGAAGGTCAAGGAGGCAAACCAAAATGCAAAGGGATAAGTTTTTTAAAGAAATCGAAAATGTTCGTCATCCAAATGAGACGCTTGTTAAGACCCACTGCAGCTATTGCGGGATGCAGTGCGGAATGAATTTACGTGTCAATACAAAAACCAATAAAATCATCGGGGTTGAACCTCGTTATGACTGGCCGGTAACAGTCGGCAAGATGTGTCCAAAAGGGGTTACCGCCTATCAACAAACCAATCATGAGGACCGTATCTTAAAGCCATTAATTCGTGATGATGCTTCTTTAAAAGGAACTAAAGAAGGTTTCCGTGAAGCAACATGGGAGGAAGCCTATGATTTAATCGTCAAAAATTTTCAAGAGCTTCAAGGAAATTATGGTAAGGATTCACTAAGTGTTTACAGCGGTGTGTCCATGACAAACGAAAAATGCTATTTAACTGGAAAGTTCGCGCGAGTTGGCTTACAAACTCGTTACATTGATTATAATGGCCGTTTCTGTATGGCAAGTGCTGCTGGCGGCTTTATGAGATCCTTTGGGGTCGACCGAGGTTCAACCCTTCCTTGGACGGATCTTCATGAAACAGATTGCTTGTTTATTGCCGGAAGTAATACAGCTGAGTGCCATCCAACCTCTATGTTCCGCGTATGGGCGGTCCAGGAAAGAGGCGGTTACTTAATCGTAGCTGATCCACGGGAAACGCCAATAGCAAGAAGAGCAGATGTTCACTTAGATCTAAGACCAGGAACAGATCTCGCCTTAGCAAACGGAATCCTAAACTTGTTAATTCAAAACGGTTACGCTGATGAAGAATTTGTAAAAAACCATACCAATGGCTTTGAAGAAACAAAAGAATTGGTAAAACAATTTACTCCAGAATACACAAGCGAACTTACAGGGGTTGCTCCTGAAAAAATCATTCGAGCAGCAGAGATTTATGGGAAAGCCCCAAATGCCATTGTGATGTTTGCCCGTGGTATTGAGCAGCAGCATAAAGGGGTAGACAATGTTTCCGGCTACACAAACATGGCGTTAGTCACAGGGAAAATTGGCCGCCCTAAAGCAGGAGTGGCAACCTTTACAGGCCAAGGGAATGGTCAAGGTGGCCGTGAGCATGGCCAAAAGGCAGATGCGCTTCCAGGTTATCGTAAAATTACTAATCCAGATCATGTGAAGGCTGTCGCGAAGGTGTGGGGAATTGAACCGGAAGAAATGCCGAAAGAAGGGGTATCTGCTTACGAAATGTTTGGATTAATGGAGCAAAAAACAATTCGTGGATTGTACTTATTATGCTCGAATCCGGCGGTATCAGCTCCAAACTTAAATTATGTACGGGAACAATTGAAAAACCTAGACTTTATGGTCTGCGCTGATTTTTACTTATCTGAATCTGCTGAATTTGCGGATGTAATTCTTCCTACGACGACATGGTCGGAAGATGAAGGGACGGTTACAAATCTAGAAGGACGCTGTATTAAAATTAATAAGGCACAAGAGCCGCTTGGGGAATCCAAGCCGGATTGGCAAATTCAAGTGGAGTTATGTGAACGGTTAGACCGGGGAAAATATTTCTCTCATTTAAAAACAGCTAAAGATGTAGCTGATGAATTCCGCTTAGCGTCAAAAGGCGGATATGCTGACTATTACGGAATCACCTGGGATAAAATTGAAAAACAGGACGGTGTGTTCTGGCCATGCAAAGATGAAAATGATCCAGGGACACCACATATGTTTTTAGATAAAAAGTTCTATCACCCAGATGGCAAGGCGAAGATTTGCGCGCTTCCATACCGTCCGCCAGCTGAAGAACCAAATGAAGCCTATCCATTACGGTTAACGACAGGACGTGTCGTCTATCATTATTTATCAGGAAACCAAACGAGAAGAATCAACTTTCTGCGTGATATGTGCCCAGAGCCATTTGTTGAAGTACACCCAGAAACAGCTGCACAATATAACATTGAACACGAGGAATATGTTCGTCTTTTTACAAGGAGAGGCGAAGCGGAATATAAAGTAAAAATCACCGAAGCAATCCGAAAGGATACAGTATTTGTCCCATACCATTGGGGCGGCGATCAATCTATTAATCTCTTAACGATTCCTGCGCTTGACCCAATGTCAAGAATGCCAGAATTCAAGGCTTGTGCCGCTCAGATTGAAAAACTAGAAATGAAGAAGGTGCAATAAATGAAAAAGAGGCTTTATTTAGAACTTGAAAACTGTATAGGATGCCGTTCATGTTTGGCGGCTTGTACACAGTGCGGTGGACATGAGGAACGGAATCGTAACTATGTTTACGATGTGAACCCACTTGTGAACCGGCAAACGATGCCTCTAATGTGCCTTCATTGTGTCAATCCGGCTTGTGCAAGAAGTTGTCCGGCCCAGGCCATTCAAATTCATGAAACAGGGGCTGTGCTTTCCGCTCTTGTAGAAAAGTGTATCGGCTGTCAAAACTGTACGATTGCCTGTCCATATGGGATACCGAAATTTGATACAGAGCAAAATCTCATGTATAAGTGCGATCTATGTATTGACCGTACAAAGGACGGAATCCCGCCAATGTGTGCGAGTGTATGCCCATCCAATACACTGCAATGGCTGACAGATGAAGAGATTGAAGCAAAGCAAAAGCAATATAATCTTGATAATGGTAAGTGGGTAACAAGCATGCCTTATTTAGAAGGCGAAACAAATGTAAAAGTGAACCTCCCTGGAATCTTGCAGGGTGTCACGAAATTGTTTTAGGAGGGATTAACTTGACTGATAAAAATAATAAAATCCCGTTTGAAGAAGATAACTATACGCATAATATAAATCGTAATAATGAAAGAAAACTTGACCGCCGTGGCTTTATGAAGACATTGGTCGGTGCAGCAGGTGTGTTTGCTGTCTCCTCCCTGCCATGGGGAGTACTAGCTGCAAAAGAATTAAATGGACTAGGTGATAAGAAATATCCAAAACATAAAATTACCGATGTTAATTCCCTGCCAGTAGGGGATGCCGTGGATTTTGCCTTCCCGGGCGAACATGACAGTGCCATTTTAATTAGGCTATCAGAAACTAAATATGTAGCATACCAAAATGCCTGTACACATCTGCGCTGCCCTGTATTTTGGAAAAAGGATGAGGAAGAAATGTTATGCCCCTGTCATCACGGGAAATTCGATGTGGAAACGGGTGCACCTATTGCCGGACCGCCTAGACGACCGCTTCCGGAAATCTATGTACAGGTAGAAAACGGTGCTGTTTATGCCGTGGGGGTGAAACGTTATGAAGCGTAGTTACGTACCCGTCGCCCTCCTGCTCGCCGTGCTAATGTTAAATATTATTTTTACCCAATTTATGGTCCATCAATATTTTTATGAAAATTACACCAATACGATTATAGCTGCCATCATCAATGTTATTTTATTCCCGATTGCCATCCTTATTTATAAAAAAGGTGTGAATGTCCATGACTAGTGAGACGTATATTGATTTTTGTTTCGTTAGACCGGAATCAGGCGGTTTTGCTGCTGAAATCGATGAGTTATTGAAAAGCACCTTTACAAAGAAACGTTTGAATTGGTTCCTAGAAGAAAAAACCATCGATGGGGTGGAGATGGTCGTTGCTGAAATAAAGGGAATGAGTGATTGGGATTCAGAAGAAGAAACCATTCAGTACATTGAGGAACAGGCTGAGGAGAAGTTTTGGGAATATCTACAAGGCTATAAAATGTTCATCTATCCTGTTAAGAGAGGATGCAGCAGTTGTGGCACACATTAATGTAGAGGATGTAAAACCATTCGTAAGGGTACCTGTCGAAATTTCCATTCAAGATCAAGAGGGTGGTGACCAGGCACCAGCTGTAAAGAAAACAATAAAAAAGGTTCAATATTGTCCGGATAGAACCCATATTCGTTTTTATTTTGATCATGTTTATTTTCTTGCTGTCCCTTTGACAAGTCTTGTAAATGAATCGGAAGAACAATGGTCAGCCTTTGATCAAGAATGCGGCTTAACATACACCATAAAAAAGGTTCAGGTCTTTAAATAAGAATCTGAACCTTTCTTATATAAAGAATAATTTTGGCAGGAGGGAAAAGATGGATTTATTAAAGCCAAAGCAACAGATTAGCTCCTATATTATCCATTCCCAGGAAGAAGAAATTAAACGGATTGCATTAGAACTTCATGAGGGTGTGGGACAAAATCTGTATAGTATTTTAACAGGTTTACAGTATATTGAAACAGGTGTTAATGAGCCACACATGAAAAATCATGTTCACGAAATGGCACAGCTCATTGAAAAGACGATCCAAGAAATTCGGCTTCTTTCTGTGGAATTACATCCGCCTACCTTAACAACACTTGGATTACTTCCAGCCATGAAGAGTTATATTAAGTTATACACCTCCACATTTGGTATTCTCGTTAATTTGGAGTCGACTGGAGAAGAAAAGTCGATATCTGAGAAGAATAATATCGCCGTCTTTCGTGTGTGCCAAGAGGCGCTTACGAATATTGCAAAGTATGCGGATACCTCGAATATAAACATACACTTTACCTGGCAAGAAGATAGGTTGAAGATTATGATTCAAGACTTCGGAAAAGGATTTCGGTTAGACCAAAATGAAACAAACCATTCCTCAGGTCTTGCTGCCATGAAAGAAAGAATGCTTCTCACTGGCGGGCACTGTACGATTTCTTCTACAATAGGAGAAGGAACATCCATAGAACTATCTCTTCCACTATAAATAAAAGGAGAGTTCATTTTGATAAAAATCCTATTGGTTGATGATCATGCTGTTGTTAGAAGCGGTTTAAAAATGCTTTTAAATACAAACCCAGAATTAGAAGTCATCGGAGAAGCCTCCGAAGGAAATGAAGGAATTAAAAAAGCGTTAAAGTTTAAACCAGATGTGGTGGTCATGGATTTAAGTATGCCACATGGCAAAGATGGACTTTCTGCCACGATAGAATTAAAAAAACTCATGCCGAAAATAAATATTTTAATCTTAACGATGCATGATGATGAAGAATATCTCTTCCGTGCCATTCAAGGCGGTGCTTCAGGCTGTATTCTAAAAAGCGCTCCGCATGATGAATTAATGGCAGCAATATTGGCGGTTGCTGGAGGGGATGCTTATCTTCATCCAGCTGCACAAAAGCGATTAATGGAAGAATATTTAGCTGGTGTAAAACAGGATGGAAATGATACCTATCATCTTTTATCTGAACGGGAAAAAGAAGTGTTAACCTTGATTGCCAAGGGGTATTCAAACAAAGAAATTGCCGAGCAACTTGTCATAAGTGTGAAAACGGTCGAAACTCATAAAGGGAATTTAATGGAAAAATTACAAATGAAGACCCGGCCAGAGTTGGTAGAATACGCCGTGAAAAAGGGGTTATTAGGTTATGGTATTTAAGGAGAATCATCAAGGATGACAGAGATCCGCGAACTTCAAGTTGTTATTGACTTGTGTGATCGGCTAAGAATAGAGACTCAATCTGATTTTGTAGGTTTAGCCTTCCAAAATGAATCAGGCCCTGATGTACGATGGCATTATGCAGCTGGTAATTTAAATGACAAGTATAAACGAATAACAGTCCGTTTCGGAAAAGGAATCGCTGGTAAAATCATTTCAACTGGAAGCCCGATGATGATGACAGATTTTCCAAACGATATTTTTGGTAAAGTGACAGATTATCCGATTGCGCTTGCTGAAAAACTAGTGTCCTCCTATGCAGTCCCTTTATTTTTCAATCATGTTCCCAAAGGGGTTTTGCTCGTGGGGAAAAGGGAAAAATATACCTTTTCTGATGGGGAGCAGGAACAGGTATTGAAAGCTGCTCAAATATTGGAACGACTATTAAAGGAGCATTTAGTGTGATTCGGGGGATGTAAATGGATATGGATATTCAGCAAACAAAAAGTGAACTAATGGATTATAAATTTGCCCTTGATGCCTCATCGATTGTAGCCATCACCGATTCACAGGGCAAAATTACATATGTCAATGATCAGTTTTGTCAAATTTCCCAATACTCACGGGAAGAACTACTAGGCCAAGACCACCGAATCATTAATTCAGGGTATCATTCAAGCGACTTTTTCAAAGATATGTGGAAGACGATGGGGGGAGGAAAAGTATGGAAGGGTGAAATTCGCAATCGGGCAAAAGATGGCACCTATTACTGGGTGGATACGACGATTGTGCCCTTTTTAAATGAAAAGGGAAAGCCCTATCAATATGTGGCCATTCGCTATGAAATAACCGAGAGAAAACGGGTGGAGCAGGAGTTACAAACCATGATGGCAACCATCATTGATGTGCAAGAAGAGGAACGAAAGCGGTTGTCACGAAATTTGCATGATGGACTTGGGCAAAATCTTTATAGCCATTTAATCACGATTAATCGGTTATTATCGGAAATGGATCATCCATTGCTGCACCAAATGCAAAAGGAAGCTGCCCAACTCATTGAAGAGATTCGTGAAATCTCGTGGGAGCTCCGTCCTTCTGTTTTAGATGACCTGGGTTTAGTTCCTGCGATCCGTTCTTTTTTATCCCGGTTTTCAGACCATTATCATATCGATGTTTTTTTTGATTGTGTTTTAAATCGCCGGCTAAATATTAGTATAGAGCTGACCATTTATCGGATTATACAAGAGGCGCTTACTAATATTCGCAAATATGCCAATGTTTCAGAAGCCTCGGTGATCGTACGAGAGATGGATGATGTCATCAGAGTTATGGTTGAAGATAAGGGGAAAGGGTTCGACAAGACCCTGCATTCCTCTGGGGTGGGTCTTTTTAGCATGGACGAACGGGCGCGTTCTGTCAGAGGAGAGCTCACAATCGTAACTTCTCCTGGTAATGGAACTAAGGTTATTCTAGAAATACCTATAACACATGAGAATTAAAAAAGGGTGTGAGGCACTTTTTGGTGCCTTACACCCTTTTCTAATTAGATTTTAAACGAACTTTTTAGAGATACAATTCGGTTAAATACCAGTTTATCTACTGTTGTGTCTTTAGGGTCAACATTAAAGTAACCGTGTCTAAAGAATTGGAATTTTTCCTGTGGCCGGCATTCTCTCATATTTGGCTCGACAAAACCTTGCAGCACTTCCAATGAATTTGGATTGACATGGTCAAGGAAGGTCTTTCCTTCATCACTTGCATCGTCTGGTTCGTCTAAAATAAGCGGTTCATAGAGGCGGAATTCAGCTGGAACTGCATGGGTTGCTTCGACCCAATGAATCGTTCCTTTTACCTTCCTGCCTGTAAAACCGGTACCGCTTTTTGTTTCAGGGTCATACGTGCAGTGAAGCTCCACAATTTCTCCATTTGCATCCTTGACGAATTCCTCACACTTAATGAAATAGGCATTTTTTAAGCGGACCTCATTGCCAGGGAACAAACGGAAGTACTTTTTCGGTGGTTCTTCCATGAAATCATCTTTTTCAATATAAATTTCACGGGAAAACGGAATTTTCCGCATCCCCATTTCAGGATTTTCTGGATTATTTTCTGCATCTAGTAATTCAATTTGGCCTTCTGGATAATTGGTAATGATTACTTTTAATGGGTTAATCACACCCATTGTTCGAGGTGCTTTTAATTTCAAATCTTCTCTGACATAGTGTTCGAGCATTTGTGAATCCACTGCTCCGGAACCTTTATGCACGCCCGTTTCACGAACGAAGGCACGAATGGATTCAGGTGTATAACCCTTTCGTCTCATCCCGGAAATCGTCGGCATACGTGGATCATCCCAACCATCCACAAAGCCTTCCTCCACTAGCTGCTTAAGCTTCCGTTTACTCATTACTGTATTCGTGACATTTAAGCGGCCAAATTCAATTTGTTGTGGTGTGTTTTTCATTTCGCATTTTTCCACAACCCAGTTATAAAGAGGGCGTTGATCTTCAAATTCAATCGTACAAATCGAATGGGTGACTCCTTCAATCGCATCCTCAATTGGATGGGCAAAAGCATACATAGGATAAATACACCATTTATCGCCGGTGTTATGATGCGTTGTATGGGAAATCCGATAAATAACCGGGTCACGCAAATTAATATTCGGTGAGCTCATATCAATTTTTGCACGAAGCACTTTTTGACCATTATCGAACTCGCCGGCCCGCATCCTTTTAAATAAATCGAGGTTTTCCTCAATCGAGCGATCACGGTAAGGGCTATTCTTTCCAGGCTCTGTCAATGTACCACGGTATTCGCGGATTTCATCTGCAGATAGGTCATCAACATAGGCAAGTCCTTTTTCAATTAAAAGAACGGCTCTGTTATACATCTCTTCAAAATAATCGGAAGCAAATAACAAGTTATCCCATTCAAACCCCAGCCATTTTACATCTTCTTTGATCGAGTTTACATATTCAATGTCTTCCTTTAACGGATTCGTATCGTCAAAGCGCAAATTTGTTTTTCCGTTAAAGTCATCTGCTAAGCCGAAATTAATTATAATTGACTTTGCATGACCAATATGTAAATAGCCGTTTGGCTCTGGTGGGAAACGAGTTACGATTTTTTGGTGTTTTCCTGATTCCAAATCTTTTATCATTATATCTTTAATGAAATTTGATGTTTGATTGTCCACCCTTTTCAACCTCTTTCTACATTATCTAGCTCCGGGTGTCATCTGCTTACCTTTTGACAAATAGGCAGGCACCCTAAGCTTTTCTTCATTCGAAAAGAAAAATAGATTTGACTTAGAAAAAAAGGTCCTGCTCCAGGCCATACGCCGCTGACCAGGGCACTTCCACTTTTCTAATTCTATTACTTATAAATAACATAAAATCTGATATTTTTCCATTGTTCCCAACAATTCATGATCAAAACAGGCATAATATGAAAAATTTACAATTTAAATTGGAAAGAAAAGCATAAAAAGGCTAAAATGGTATTTTGAAAAGTATAAATAGAAAGAGGTTGTGGAATGATTAATTTTGCTACAGTTGGAACTGGCTGGATTACAGAATCTTTTATTCAAGCAGCAAAGCTTAGTAAACAATACCATTTAGCCGGAGTGTATTCGCGAACGGAACAAAAAGCGAAGGAAATGGCTGATCAATATAATGCCCCACGCGTTTTTACAAATTTAGAAGATATGGCGGAGAATAAGGAAATTGACGTAGTTTATATTGCCTCGCCAAATTCTCTCCATTTTGAACAGACACTTACCTTTTTGAAAAATAAAAAGCATGTCATCTGTGAGAAACCTATTTTTTCAAATACAGTTGAATTAGAAGCAGCTTACCAAACGGCAGAGGAGAATGGTGTTTATTTATTTGAAGCGATTCGAAATATCCATACCCCTAACTTCCAAATTCTAAAGGAAAAGCTGCCGATGGCAGGGGAATTAAGAAGCACGATTCTTCCATATATAAAATATTCCTCACGCTATGATCAGTTATTACAAGGGGAAGAACCTAATATATTTTCAGCGGCCTATTCTGGAGGCGCATTGGTGGATTTAGGTGTGTATCCCCTTTATTTAGCCGTCTGCTTGTTTGGTGAGCCAAACAAGGTATCGTACCATCCGGTTCTATTGCGAAGTGGGGTTGATGGGAGCGGTACTCTAGTGTTGGATTACGATTCGTTTGTTTGTACCATTCTCTGCTCAAAAATTTCTGATTCGGTGATTCCATGTGAAATTCATGGTGAGAATGGGACTTTTGTTTTGGAAGATGCAGCCCCAATTTCTGCAATCACATTTATGGATAGCCATACAAAGGAGAGTCAGCAGCTAGGTGTTGAGCAAGAAGAACAAAACATGGTCTATGAATGTCTAAATATCGCCCAAATCATCCAATCCCATCAGATTGAAAAATATGAGCAATTAAAAGAATGGAGTAGAATTGTCCTCCGGATTACGGAGGAAGCAAGAAAGCAGAATCATATTGTGTTTGCAACAGAAAAATAAAAGAAGCAGTCTAAAAAGGGTCTGACCTCACGTTTAACACTCAATACATAATCGCTTATTAGAAAAAGTTCAGCGATGTGTTGCGGGTGGGGGGTCTGGCCCTTTGTTTTATTATCAGAATTTATAAGTTTTGGCTTCGAGAATTGTCCAGCTCCAGCGCCCTAGCGGCTAGTGTCCTTCGCTCTCCGCCCTACGATAAGTCAACATCGAATCGCCTCCGGCTCTTCGTGTTTCCTTTATCTCAGTTGGAGCGCTCCAGGCCATACGCCGCTGACCAGGACGCTTCCGCTATTCTTAATTTGACAAATTTAAGAATAGGTGTGTGACATCTTTATGAAATGAAGCGGTCCGATGACTTAAATCACATCCCTCTATTTTTACGTTATTTATAGTTAAGGTGACGAAAGAATGGAGGAAAGCGTATGAAGTCCAAAGCATGGTTTAAGAAACAGTTGAAACGTAAGCCTGTACAAATGACAAGGTATGCCGTACAGGCTGTGTTTTTGTTGTTTTTATTATATGTTGGCTTGCAATTTTATCAATTTTATATGCATTTTGAAACACTTGGAAAAACCCCATTCGTTGAACGGCCATCCGTGGTAGAAGGATTTTTGCCCATCAGTGCTCTAGTCGCGCTAAAGGTATGGCTGACGAGTGGCGAGTTTGATGTAATCCATCCAGCAGGCCTGGTCCTGCTATCGTTTTTCGTTGGGGCAGGTTTGATTTTCCGAAAGTCCTTTTGCAGTTGGATTTGCCCTGTTGGTACAGGTTGTGAAATGATCGCCTGGCTCGGCAGAAAAATTTTTAAAAAGAATTTCGATATGCCCCAATGGCTTGTTTGGCTGTTAACTCCTATTAAATATGTCTTGCTGTTATTTTTTATTGGTATGGTCATTCAAATGCCAACCTTTTCGGCCAAAAACTTTCTAATTGATCCATATAATAAAGTATCTGATGTAAAAATGCTGTTGTTATTTACAAACATCGGCGGTTTTACGTTAAAGTTTATTATTGTTATGTTCATTCTCTCTTTATTTTTTAGAAACTTCTGGTGTCGGTTCCTTTGCCCTTACGGTGCTTTGATAGGATTAGGTTCTATTTTTAGAATTACAAGAATTAAGCGGAATGAAGATACATGTACAAACTGCGAAATGTGTACAAAGGTTTGTCCGCAAAGATTAAAAATTCATAAGGCTGAGACCGTTACTTCCCTAAATTGTTCTGCATGTATGTCTTGTGTGGAAGCTTGTCCAATTAAGGATACGCTGAACATGACAGTTGCTAAGAAAAAGGTAAGTAAATGGTTCGTTCCAGTTACGTTTTTTGTGTTATTCTTTGTTGTCATTGGTATTGCGAAAATGACAGGGCACTGGGATACAACCATTTCCTACCAAGAATGGAAAGAATTGATACCAGATGCACGTTATATTGGCCATTAAATATTGCCTTTATTCTGAGTAGAGTTCAGAAAATTTTCACTTTATATTACCGGTAGGTATGCTTATCATGGAATTATAGCAAGTATGGTTTTAAATACAAGGAGGGAATCCCCATGTCAAAAGCAATTAAAGACTATTCGTTACCAGAAATAATGGAAAGAATTGAAGAGATCTTTAATGAAAATCCCGGACCAATGAAAGGGTTTAATGGGGTAGTTCAATACGATGTTCATGGTGAGGAAACAGGTACATACCAACATTTTTTCCAGGATGGGAAGTTAACGATTAAGAAAGGGGTCGAAGTGACTCCCGATGTTACAATGGCCTTAACATACGATAACTTCAAAAAATTCTTATTAGGAAAACAAAGTGGAGCAGTGGCATTGTTAACAGGAAAGGTAAAGGCAAAAGGCGATATAAGCAAGGGAATGAAGATTGAAACCATTCTCCGCAAGTACAATATAAGAGAACCATTTTAACAGTTTTAATAGTACACTTTGCTAGTGTACTATTTTTATTTATCTAATGAGTTATAAAACACATAGCCCATCAATTTTCATATACATATTGAAAAGAAAAAAATGGGTGAGATAAATGGTTGAAGAGGGTCGACAATTGGTAAAGTGGATTATGTCCTGCCTGCCTATTGGTGCTGACTTGTTTTATCGTGACAATCAGCCCGTATTTCAATGGGCAGATCTAGATCATGATGGGATAAATGAGGTTTTTGGGATTTATCGTTATTACGAGCAACGGTATTTATTTGTTTTGAAACATTATTATGGATCATATCTTACTTATTTTCCTGTCTCACGCGAGATAGAGGAGAGAGCAGTCCAATTGCTAACTGAGTCATTTGAAACGAGATCTGTATACTTATTTCCTGCATCGATTAGAGAACTAGGAGGCAGCAAAGAGGGCTATATTGATGTCAAAGGACAATTTGTTCTTCCACCCATTTACGATCATGCGGAGGATTTTCAGGATAATGGATTAGCGATTGTGAGCCTGATGAACAAATGGGGCGTCATTGATGAAAAAGGATATTTTATTATAAAACCCAAATACGATACGATTCATCTATTTTTTGAAGGCCGGGCGATCGTCAATGACCATCAAGGATTCAAGGTGATTGATGAGAGCGGGAAGGAAATCACAGCAAAGGCATATTCCCTTATTGTCGGTGAATATAAAGAAGGAAGAGTGCGGGCAGTAAACCTAAACAAGCACGGGCAGTCCTTATATGGGTATTTGAATAAGCGAGGGAAGGAAGTAATCCCATTAATTTTTGAATCAGTTAGCGAGTTCAGACAGGGAAAAGCGATTGTAAAAACAACAGATGGCCGCTTTGAACTAATCGACCTCACTGGAAAGGTAGTAGAAACATACCCTTTTGACTTCGTCGGAAACTATGGGCAAGGTCTGCTTGCCTATAAAACAAGTACTGACGGAAAGATTGGTTATATCAATGAACAGGGAAAAACGATCATAGAGCCGCAGTTTGCAAATGCTGGACCATTTATTGACGGTCGGGCCATTGTCAGTTTGTTAGAGAATAACCAAGAACGGTATGGTCTGCTTAATCTAAATGGGCATTTTGTAATTAAACCTAACTACAACCATATTTTATATCTTGGAGAAGAACGCTTCGCCATCGGCAAGGAGATTGCTCCACAGCCATGCGTAAGGTCCATCTACGCCTTAGCTGATTCAGATGGTCATATCCTGACAGGTTTCATTTTTAATGGAATATCAAACTACAAGGACGGGCTTGCTTCCGTCTCTGATGATCAGCACAGCTTCTTTATTGACAAGCATGGTAAGCGGATGGAGCATCTGCCAATGGTCAGTGGCACGGGCGAGCTTAGCTTTGATAAAACGGTTATTAAAGCTGATATTGACCAACGCCGGATGTATTTCAATCGAAACGGTATGATCATTTGGAAACAAGCCAGCACCCTGCCTCTCAGTAATAAATATAGGGTTATTGAGAATAAATATAAGCCAAATAAGGATTATCTTGTCTATTATCCGCAAATTCAAGGAATGGCTAATGCGGATAATGTTAATAAGACACTAAAGGCGTTGGCCGGAGTTAGACCCGTGCCCCCAAATGATCAGCTTGAATCGAACTATACCGGCGATTTCGAGGTAACACATTTTCAGAAAAACTTACTAGTCATAGAGATAACGGCGTACGATTACCCGTTTTGTGCTGCCCATGGAATGCCTGTGAGAAAATACGCTCATATTAACGTAAAAACTGGTTCGATGTATCAGTTAAGTGACTTATTTAAGCCGGGAAGTCCGTATGTAAAAGTGATAAGTGAAAGGATTAGGGATCAATTTAAAAGTAATGATCAATATTCTTCTTATCTCTTTCCAGATGAGTATCACGGAATAAAGGCTGATCAGCCCTTTTTTATAAGTGAGGCTGGGTTAAATATTTACTTTTATCCGTATGAGATTGCTGCTTTTGCAGTCGGTTTTCCAACGTTTACCATCCCGTTTGAAGAGCTAAATGAGATCATCAATCAAAAAGGTGAATTTTGGAAATCGTTTCATTAACGAAAAAAGAACAGGCGTGAATTTAGCATTCACGCCTTACTACATTTATACATGCTTTCTTCTGTAAAATAACCAGTAGCTTCCAAACACGAGAATAAGGAAAAGACCAACTGAACCAGGAACAATATAGTCCTTTATGGATGGCTTTATTACCTTGCCTTTTTCTGTAGGCAATTCCGCATTAGCTGTCTCCTTTTTAGAGGCTAATGCTGCAGAATCCGGCGCTGATTCCTTCGTATTTGAAACAGTGATTATGGAATAGGTTTTATTATTATGAAATGATTCTGTCTGTACAGTACCGTGTATAGAAGAAGACCCAGGCAGAGAGGAAGATGCAAAGACATTGGTTCCTAATAGAAAAAACAACAGTAAAGCAAGAAACGGAATTTTACTATACATCATTTTCAACTCCGATATATTGTTATCTTGTTGTTTATTCTATCATCATACCTACCAGGTTATATCAAATTGTCGGTAATGTTCACAAACCTTTCGAAATTATAGTAACCAGTTCCTTTCAAAAATGTCTCATCAAAGCCTGCGCTATCAAGCATTTCCCCACTTTTTTAAGTGGATTGATGCTTTTACACCCATTGATTTAAATCAATTCCTTTGAAGAAAAGTGATGGTAAACTAACACTATCTTTAATGAAAGGAGGGTGGGAATCATGTTTGAAATTATTGAGAAAAAAGCAGTCATGGATATCCGAGAACGAATAGCAAAAGGGGAGCATCCAAGACGAGAAATACTAAATTTTATAAAAGCAGCACCAATCGGAACTATTTTTGAGCTTCATCTGCCGCATCGGGGGGAACCGTTAATTGCGACTTTGCAGTCTTTCGGAATGAATGTCATTGTTACAGAAATTGAACCGATGCACTTTAGACTTATGGCAGTTAAATTAGACCAGTTTTAGCTCATTGCAGCTAAACTGTTTTAGAGCCAATTTTTAAGCATGTACATCGAAAACATTATTCAATTGGACCTTGCGTACATTTGATTAAAACAGCTGCTTCAGAAAAGTAGTTGTTTTTTTTGAAAAATAATTCTTTATTAAGAACATTAATTTTCGTTATAATAGCGTTGATAGGTTTTTCAACTAGAAAGAATTAGGTCATAGTTTTTCCTTCCCTGTAAATAATAAAAGCAAAAAGGGAGGAATCTGTTTGGAGCATAATCAAGATAGTAAATTTGAAGAATCATTTCTACCCATGACTTCAATTGGAAATGGAATGGGAATGGCAGTGCTGCCAGATGTGTATTGCTATACGGACCAAATTGTCAATCTCGTCTTGGTAGGGGATCCGAAGGTGACGAATAATTTTGTATTGATTGACACTGGTATGCCAAAATCAGCAAATGAAATAAAAGAAATGGTGCTAGAGCGTTTTGGGGAAAATGCCCGCCCAAGAGCAATTGTGTTAACACATGGACATTTTGATCATGTAGGGTCCATAGCGGATTTACTAGAGGAATGGGATATCCCTGTTTACGCACATCAATTAGAAATCCCGTATTTAACAGGGAAAAAGGATTATCCGCCAGGGGATCCGGATGTCGACAACGGGTTTGTGGCTAAAATGTCTCCACTCTTCCCTAATCATGGAATTGATATAAGTGCCCATGTTCAGCCACTTCCTGAGGATGAAACGATCCCACAGATGCCAGATTGGAAATGGATTCACACTCCTGGTCATACACTTGGCCATATTTCACTATACCGTGAAAGAGATGGAGTCTTAATTGCCGGTGATGCCTTTGTAACAGTAAAACAGGAATCCCTTTATAAGGTTATGATGCAAACACAGGAAATCAGCGGCCCTCCTAAATATTATACAACCGATTGGGAAGCTGCTTTTGAATCTGTTAAAAAATTAGAGGCACTTAAACCGAAGGTGGCAGTGACGGGACACGGCATTCCCATGATCGGAGATGAACTAGCTGAAAATCTTAAGCTATTAGTAGATCGGTTTGATGAAATAGCAAGGCCTGATCGTGGAAAATATGTAAATTAATAAATGGAGTGTGAGGTTGCTAGCAATATTAAGCAGCCTTTCATTATCATGAAGAGTTCTTAATAAAGAATGTATTGGCGCATACATATTTAGAAAGAATGAAAAGTATTCATCAATCTTTTTTCGAGGAGGAACTATGAGACTTTGTATATTTTTGCTTGTTGCTGGTTTGCTGGATGCCGTACTAACTCATTTTGGAATCGCTGCTGGTCTTATTGAAGAAGGAAACCCAATGATGAAAACGGTGATTGAAAAAAATTGGTCTTATTTTTATATAATAAAGATCCTTCTGCCCCTTCTGCTGCTTGGTTTATTTTATCTCCGGCCATTTAAAGGAAGGATTAGAACACTGCTCCTCTCTACTTGTGTTCTCTACCTATCTGTTCTTGTCTATCATTTGGTTTGGATTGTCCTCTACCTTAATACATCAACAACCTAATTCTAACTAGACACCCTCTGATTATTACGATAGTATCAATACGATATCAAAAAACAAATAATAAGAAAAGCGGAAGCGCCCTGGTCAGCGGCGTATGGCCTAGAGCGCTCCAACTAGATAAAGTCAAAACTTATACATTCTGATATTAAAAAATGATTTATAAATAAAGGAGTACAAAATGTTAAACAATTTAAAGCCCTTTTTGCAGGAAGCGTGGCAAAAATCAGGATTCCAAACACCCACATCCATTCAAGACAATGCTATTCCACTTATTCTAGAAGGCAAGGATGTCCTTGCTGAGTCACCAACAGGTACCGGAAAGACGCTAGCCTATTTGCTTCCACTGTTAAATAGTCTGGACGTAGATTCGTCATCCTTACAGGCAGTCGTGCTCGCTTCTTCGCAAGAATTGGTGATGCAGGTTTATCAAGAATTTCAAAAGTGGTCCGAAGGCACTGGAATAAGGGGTACTTCGATAATTGGCGGGGCCAATTTGAAACGGCAGCTTGAAAAATTAAAAAAACGTCCCCATGTCATTTTTGCGACACCGGGTCGTTTACTAGAGCTTATTAAACAAAAAAAGGTGAAAATGCATGAAGTAAAAATGGTGGTTCTGGATGAGGGAGATCAGTTACTGATTCATGAGCACCTAAACACTGTTCAACATATTGTAAAGTCTACGATGAGCGACCGCCAAGTCGTCCTATTTTCAGCAACCATGAAGCCTGCAACAGAAAAGCTGGCAAAAGAAATGACAAACGAACCGGAAGTTCTTCGAATTGTAAAAGATGAGATGGCGTCGTCTGGAGAAGTAGACCATATCTTTTTCTCATGTGAACCCAGAGATAAAATCAAACTGCTTGAAAAAATTGCCCGTTTAGATCATAGTAAATCACTTGCTTTTATCAATGATATTGGCGAGATTCAAGTGTTTAAAGAAAAATTACTCTTTAAAGAATTGTCGATTGGCGTCCTGCATAGCGATATGAAAAAACTAGAACGCCAGGCAGCATTAAAGGCGTTTCGTGATGGAAAAATGAATATGCTGATTGCCACAGATATTGCGGCACGTGGTCTTGATATCCAAGGGGTGACCCATGTCGTTCAGATTGATTCTCCAAAGGATATTTCTCAATATGTACACAGAGCCGGTAGAACAGGAAGAATGGGTGCAAATGGTACCATTATCTCACTTGTTACCGAGCGTGAAGAACGAGAATTGAAGCGCTACTGTCGTGAGTTAAACATCCCGCTCCATAAGAGAGTTTTTTATCAAGGGAAAATCATTGCTGAAGAGCAAAGAAATCAAAAATTAAAACGGTAAAATAGGGCAGTGGGGAGATTCCCACTGCTTTTTTATACGAGAAAAAGGAATTTTCACACATGTATGGAATAATAAATGTGAAATGGAGGGGAAAAGGATGGAGAATCCGAAATTAAAGAAATTGCATGACGAATGGTTAGAAGAGGCAACCATTCGCCAAATGCAAGAAAAATTAGCGAGTGGCGAATTAAGTTCAAAAGAGCTTGTGCTCTTGTATTTACATAGAATATCGTTATTTGATAAAGGCATTCATTCCATTCTTGAAGTGAATCCAGATGCTGTCCAAATAGCGGAATCGCTTGATGTGGAATGGCAGAAAAACGGCCCACGCGGTCCGTTGCATGGCATTCCCATTCTAATTAAGGATAATATTGATACCAGGGACAAAATGCATACAAGTGCAGGGTCATTGGCATTAAAGGACTCGATTGCACTAAAGGATTCAATCGTTGCCGAGCGATTACGGCAAGCAGGCGCAGTGATTCTCGGAAAAACAAATATGACAGAATGGGCAAATTTCATGGCGATTGGAATGACGAGTGGTTATAGCTCCAGAGGTGGTCAAGTGTTAAATCCATATGGACCAGGGAAATTTGATGTTGGAGGCTCCAGTTCGGGTTCGGGAGCCGCGATTGCTGCCAATTTTGCCGCTGCTGCAGTCGGAACAGAAACATCGGGCTCGATTTTAAATCCAGCGTGCCAAAACTCTTTAGTTGGAATAAAGCCTACAGTGGGTCTTATTAGCAGAAGAGGGATTATACCACTTGCCCATACACAGGATACAGCAGGACCGATGGCAAGGACAGTTGAAGATGCTGCCATTCTTTTAAGTTCTCTTTGTGGTAAAGATGAGGAGGATCCTATCACCAGCAAAAACCCGTTTACGGAAATCGACTTTACCAAGTTTCTTTCAAAAGAGGGTCTTGAAGGAAAAAGAATTGGGATTGCGACAGAAGGATTTATCGAGCTCTTAAGTAAGGAAAAACAAGAAATTACAGCTAGTGCCTGGGAAGTTCTGAAAAGATCAGGGGCAGAAGTGATTGAAAATGTTGAAATTCCTTCTGCCAAAGCCGAGTGGAAATATGATGTTTTAACGTATGAATTTAAACCGGATTTAAATGCTTATTTGAATAGACTTCACCCCTCCGTATCTGTTCGAACCTTAGCGGATTTGATTACGTTTAATAAAAAATATGAAGAAACGATGCTAAAGTATGGTCAGGCTGTCCTGCTGGAATCACAAGCCACGAGCGGCTCTTTAACGGAAAAAGCCTATATTGAGGCACTGGAATTCGATTATTATCACTCGACAAAACAAGGGATTGATTTCGCTTTAGAAAAGTATGGTCTTGATGTGATTATTTTTCCTAGTGAGGAAGGGTCACATATTAGCGCTAAGGCGGGCTATCCTACCATCGCAGTCCCTGCAGGGTACACAACGGAGGGAGAACCAGTTGGGATATCCATAGCTGGAACCGCTTATAGTGAGCCAGTTTTAATCGAAGTGGCATATGCGTTCGAACAATTAACGGGCTATCGGAAGTCTCCCATACTTAGGCAAGAATAAGTCCGAATGTTTTCACCTATACTATCAATGAATTTTCAAAAAGGAGATGGTTGTGTGGGAAAACAGAAACTAGGCAATGCCAATGCTCAGCGTAATAACAATCGTAAAAAGGGAATGAAATCCAGCGAAGAATTAGTGGAATTTTCAACAGGTGAAGACCTAAAACGGAATCGTCCTAATAGTAAATAATACAAAACAAAGGGTCAGACCCCACAATCTCAACTTATCGCTGATTTTTTCCAATTAAGCGACTATAGTTTGAGTATTAAATGTGAGGTCAGACCCTTTTTTATTTACTCCTCTTTCAATAAGTCCAATGCTTTTTTCGCCGGACCCTCAATAACGTCACCTGCATAGGAAAACCGGGAACCATGGCATGGGCAATCCCACGATTTTTCTGCCTGATTCCATTCACATTCACAGCCTAGATGGGTGCAGGTAGTGTCAACGATATACAGCTTACCACTCTTATCTTTATAGGCACCTGCTCTTTTCCCTCTATACATGACAACAGCGCCTTCGCCGTCCTGTAGATCGTCCGGAATATTTTCGACAATTTCAAGCTTGCCTTTGATTAGGTGTTTGGCTACATCGGCATTCGTACTAATAACGCTTTTAAAGTCTGGATCCGCTTGAAATCTTGATGGAGAATATAGTTCATGGTATTGATTTTTTCGGTTTAAAACATAACCAGTCAATAAGTGTCCTGCAAGAATTCCTGTTGTCATGCCCCATTTTTTATAACCTGTAGCCACTAAAATATGTTCTCTTTCTGCTGTTAACGGACCAATATATGGAAGCTTATCTAAGGTAACCAAATCCTGAGCCGACCAGCGATAATGATATTCCTTGGTCCCAAAAACCTGTTCAGCAAAATCCTGAAGGGCTTCAAAATGCTTTAATGTATCGACTCCCTGCCCGGTCTTGTGGTTTTCACCGCCAATAATCAGTAATTTTTCTCCATTATCTAAAGGCGTATACCGGATCGAACGGACTGGACTGTCAGCACTAATATACATGCCACCTGGGTAATCTTGCTTTGTTTTTATGCCGATTGCATACGATCGGTCAGCATACATCCTCGCAAAATAAAGCCCAAGCTTATCGTAAAAAGGAAAATGCGAGGCAATAATGACATGGTTACATGTTACTCTATGATCAGATTTTGTAACTACCTTTGTCTGCAGGTCATCATCCTCAATGTCTTTAGCAACTGTATTCTCATAAACGGAACAGCCTGCTTTTACGGCATCATCCAAAAGAGCTTTTAGAAATTTTAACGGATGATATTGTGCTTGATTGCTCATCATAAGTGCTGCCTTTGCCTGTATTGAAAAAGGAATGGTATCTTTTAATGCCCCTTTAATATCCAAACTCTTGTAGGCTTCCCATTCTGTTTTAAGCTTGTCCACATACTCCTGTGTCGTTGCATAGACAAAGGCGTCCTCATTGCTAAAATCACAATCAATGCCCATTTCCTTCACCGTTTTTTCAACAAATTGAATCGCCTTCATATGGGATTCATAGTAAAGCCTTGCCTTTTCTTTTCCAAAATGATTAATTAACTCATCATAAATAATATCATGTTGAGCGCTTAGTTTTGCCGTTGTATGGCCGGTTGTTCCATTTAATACACTGCCTGCTTCTAAAATGGCCACCTTTAATCCTTCTTTGGCTAATAAGTAGGCAGCCGTAATCCCTGTTATGCCTGCCCCAACAATCGCCACATCAACTGAAATATCTTGTTCTAATGTCGGAAAAACAGGTAAATCTATCTCACGCCAGTAGGTCCTTGGGAATTGTGGGACTTTTTCAGATGAATTCATATGTACTCCTCCAGCTTTAATATAGTCACATTTTTAATTTTTCCTAAAATGAAAAAATCATGTCATGGAGGGGAAACTTTTAACAAAATAAGTGGATGCCCCAAAGCAAGGGGTCTGACCCCTTGCTTTGGGACATCCATATTTTGAGGGAGAAGTTGAACAGGTGTATAGATATGTTTAGTGGGATTTCGGGGGAGTTTTTACATAGTATCCTTTTCGGACTTTATTTTATCAATACGTGATGCGTCGTCTGAATGGAGTGTTTGACGTAAGAAGTGAAACAAGGTTCCTCCTGCAAGACCCAGACAAAGGACAAAACCGATCGTCGTAATCCACCAAATTGCCGCCAAGTGAGCATCCCCCTTTTTGTCTTGAGTGCCCTGGGGCCTCAAGCATATCTAAATATATGCTTAGAGGGGATAAATTTTTCCAATGCAATTAGCGATTGTTTAATCTTTTTTCTTCAGGTCAGCATAATAATCGACCTTTTTAAGATTGACACCCACAAAGGTTTCAAGAATGGATTGACCGCCGGCAATTGATAATATCAAAATAACCACGAATGTTACTTTTGGAAAAAGCAGATACAAGCCGCCCAGTAAAATAGCACTCCACACGCCGGCGCACCAATAGCATTTTAATAAATACCCAAACATTGAAGTAGGAACTTCCTTCATTTCTACACCATCATTCGTTTCAACTTTGACCTTTTTTACGAAAGGTTTACGGATAAACTCAGTAATTTTATCAAACACAATTAAATGGGTAAGGCGGTAACTTGCTAAAATTAACATGATATAAGTCATCCATGAGAGGTCTCTCACGTTTAAGTCCTCCAAACGCCTTCTGAATAAGGCTTCAATGTCAGCCGTTTAAATTATAAAGTAGAAATTATTTTATCGGTTGCTTGTATATTTTGAGCCTGAAATCAAAATTATATATTCGGAGGAGGCGAAAAAATGAAAAAATCTTTTTGGTTTAGTTTTCTGTTCTTACTATCACTTTTCTGCATTCCAAGTGTTTCTTTTGCTCAGCAAATTTATACCGTTCAGCCGGGGGACTCACTTTGGAAAATCGCTGTCAGGTATCAAGTTGGAATATCAGAGCTGATTTCGGCAAATCCCCAGTTTAAAAATCCTAACTTGATTTATCCAGGTCAAAAGGTAACCATCCCTGACTTAGGCGGGGTAAAATCGGTTGAAAATCAAGTTATTCAATTAACCAATCAGGAGCGTGCAAAAAACGGATTACCGGCAATGACTCCAGATTGGGAGCTATCAAGAGTAGCACGTTACAAGGCCATGGATATGCGCGACAAAAATTACTTTAGTCATACGAGTCCGACATATGGAAGTCCGTTTGACATGATCAAAAACTTTGGTATTTCCTATCGTTCGGCAGCTGAAAACATTGCTGCAGGCCAAACCACACCGCAATCGGTTGTACAGACATGGATGAACAGTTCAGGCCACCGCGCCAATATCCTAAGTTCGAACACCCGAATTGGTGTTGGCTATGCTAAAGGCGGCTCCTACGGGTATTATTGGGTTCAAATGTTTATCTCCAAATAAGGCTAAAAGGGTCAGTTACTTAAGCATTTTGCTTAAGAGACTGACCCTTTCTACGTCTTAAGACCGATATAAAAATCAAGCTCAAGCGCAATTATGGGAAAGAAAGAAAAAAGGTAAGATGATATCAAGCTAAAGAAAAGGAGTGAAAAACAAAATGAAAAAATTTGGTTTACTGTTAGCTGGAGGTGTGGCAGCTGTCATCTTGCTTTCCACAATTGGTCCAATGGTGGGGTTACTCGTAAGTTTAGTGCTCCTGTACTTCATATTCAAACAGTTTTTAAAAGCACAATCAACAGGTGGAAAGATTGGTCTTGGGCTAATTGGTTTAGTTGTCTTAATGGCTTCCATTCACAACGCACCAGCCATCCTTGGAGTAGCAGCAGCATATGTCCTTTACCTCGTTTATAAAAAGTGGAACGGGAATAAACATACTAAAATCAAAGAAGAATCAGACCCATTCGTCAATTTTGAAAAACAATGGGATGAATTAAAAAATTATTAAGAGGAGAGAAAAAACATGACAAACTTATTTTCGAGAATTAAAAACACGATTACGGCTGATTTACACGAGGCGCTAGATCAAAAAGAAAAGCAAAATCCAATTGCCCTTCTTAATCAATACCTTCGTCAATGTGAGCAGGAAACGGAGAAAGTAAGGAAGCTTTTAGAACGTCAATATACGTTGAGAGATGAATTTACGAGAGAATATCATCAAGCAGTGGAGTTAGCTGAAAAAAGAAAGTACCAAGCTGAAATCGCTTCTAAAGCAGGGGAAACAGACCTTTATCAATTTGCTTCAGCCGAGCATCAGCAATATGCTGAACGTGTCTCCCGTTTACATGCCTCTCTTGATCAAGTTAAGGGGCAATTAGGGGAATTAGAAAGAAAATATGAAGACATGAAGCACAAACTAAAAGATATGCATATCCGCCGGATGGAGTTAATGGGGCGCGAAAATGTGACACGCGCAAATCTTCGAATGAATCAAGTGCTTGATTCTCAGCCTTACTCAGATCAATCTCACTCAAAATTCAAGGATATCGAGAACTATCTAGACCGATTAGAGCAGCAAGTAAACAGCTCCTTTTACCGCAGTACCATTGATGTAAGAATTGCTCAATTAGAAAAAGAAATGAAATTGGAAGAAAGCAAGTCCATTTAACGAGAAATATGTTATTCTAAAAGAAAAACGGAGGCGCCTAGGCGCTATAGCTGGACAGGAAAAAAAGGCGTAGGTTTCTGCGCCTTTTAGGCATATAAAAACATAGTGCAATTGAAATACAAATATTCCAATGATGATAAAAAGGGAGGGTGGCCAATGTTTAAAAAGACGAAAAACGATTATATAAGTTGGCTGGTCATAATCGGAATTATTATTCTTCTGTTGGAGATTTTATTTTTTAACAGTGGGCTGATATTCTCCCTTTTATTCTCTGGTGGAATGATTTATTTAGGGCGAAAGAAGTCTGGGAAAAAGCTTGGGAAACTCATTTTTATCGCTGGGATTTTCTTCTTTGTCGTCAGTATCTTCAATATGCTGACCTTTAAATTTTTATTGTTAGCCATTTTACTGCACTTCTTTATTCAGTTTATTAACTCTAAAAAGCAGCCTTCAAAAATTTCACCAGATATTGTCATTTCGCAGCCAACAGAGCAAGAAGAAACACTTATTAAATCAGAACCGTTGTTTGGAAATCTCTTTTTAGGTCAGCAAAAAACTCCTACTAGCGTTTATGAATGGAATGATATTAACATTCAGACAGGAATTGGGGATACGATTATTGATCTTAGTTATACCATGCTGCCAAAAGGGGAAACGGTCATTTTTATTCGAAATATGATTGGAAATATTCAAATCCTTGTTCCGTATGAGATCGATGTCAGTATCCATCATTCCTGTGTGGTAGGTTCGACAAAGGTGTTCGGCAAGCATGAATCGAAGCTTTTCAATCAAGTCTTTCAGCTAAAGACACCAGACTATGAAAAGTCCGAGCACAAAGTGAAAATTTTCACGACACTCGTTGTTGGGAATTTAGAGGTGAGCCGGATATGAGCACAATTCAGCGCCAAATTGTCTGGTGTATCGGCTTTTCTTTCCTCTTTGCTATCATAGTCGGAGCTGTATTTGTTTTTGTCTTTCCTTTGGAGGGGTGGGCTGAATTATGGACCAGGAATTTCATGGATATTCCGATTGTTATTTTTATACCAGCCTTTAGTATTGCAATTGGAACGCTTTTAGGTGGAGTTTCAGGATTTTTTTGGCGAAAACAATTTCTTGCTATTGAATCCTCCTTGCACCAATTAGAGGAGGGAAGAACCATAGACCCAAAAGGAAAGCCTTCTGTAACTGAAATGCAAGCAATTGCTGACCGGATTGAGAAAATTGGCAAACAAATGACCGAGCAAGCGAAGCTATCACAGCGGTTAGCAACTGAAAAGGTGGAAGACCAGGAAGAAAGAATTCAAAAAATGATTGAGCAGGAACGAAATCGGCTCGCCCGAGAATTACATGACTCCGTCAGTCAGCAATTATTTGCGGCATCGATGATGATGTCAGCCATTAATGAAACGAAGGAACAGTCTGAAAACGATTTTGAAGCCAAACAATTGAAACTGGTGGAAGAGATGATCCATCAATCACAGCTTGAAATGCGGGCACTTCTATTACATTTGCGCCCGATTGCCTTGAAAAATAAAAAGCTTCAAGAAGGAATTGAGGAGCTTTTAATCGAATTATCACAAAAGGTATCAATGGATATTAAATGGAAAGTGGAGGATTTTCCGTTAGATAAAGGGGTTGAGGATCATCTTTTCCGGATTCTCCAAGAGTCTGTATCAAACACCTTAAGGCATTCAAAAGCAAGTAAGTTCGAAGTATTATTGGTCAAACGCGACGATCTTGCCATTTTAAGGATTGTTGATGACGGAATCGGCTTTGAAGTCAACGAAATGAAGGCAGGTTCCTATGGCATGCAAAATATGCATGAACGTGCTGTTGAAGTAGGCGGAACGCTTAAAGTGATAAGTGTCAAAAATAAAGGAACAAGGCTGGAAGTAAAGGTTCCGGTGATGAATAATGGAGATGGTGGAAATGATTAGAGTCTTATTTGTTGATGACCATGAAATGGTTAGAATCGGAGTTTCCGCATACTTATCGGCGCAGCCGGACATTGAAGTTGTCGGTGAAGCAGACGATGGAAAAAGAGGGGTAGAGCTTGCCCTTGAACTACGTCCAGACATCATTTTGATGGATTTGGTGATGAAAGAAATGGATGGAATTGAAGCAACAAGGCAAATTATGGAGCAATGGCCAGAAGCAAAGGTTATTATTGTGACAAGCTTTTTGGATGATGAGAAGGTATATCCTGCACTAGAAGCTGGGGCGACCAGTTATATGCTGAAAACCTCTAAAGCAGGTGAAATTGCCAACGCTGTCCGAGCTACATATCATGGTCAGTCCGTCCTTGAACCTGAAGTCACTGGAAAAATGATGGTCAAAATGCGCCAGAAGAGTACTCATTATCCTCACGAAGAACTTACCAGCCGAGAACTTGAAATTCTCCTATTAATGGCGGAGGGAAAAACCAATCAAGACATCGCCGATGAATTATATATTGCATTAAAAACGGTTAAAACCCATGTGAGCAATATTCTAAGCAAGCTGAATGTGCAGGATCGCACCCAGGCTGTCATTTATGCATTTAAGCATTCATTAATAAAATGAACCCCATATAAAGGCTTTCCAAAATGAAAAAATTTTGGATGGCCTTTTTCTTTTTGGCTCTGTTAAGCGATATTGTTGATGCCCTTCATTTTCAAGAGGAAAAATTAACAGGCCTTCTTAAAAAAAATATTGAAAATCATTCTCATTTACTGTTATCATATAAATGAAAATGATTATCATTATTACTGGGGGATTCTATAAATATGAAACTACTTAAAATGTCTGGGATTTTACTAATTTCTAGCAGTCTGCTACTTGGCTGCGCCAATACAGAAAAAACTACTTCGGCAGAAAAGGAAAAACAAACAAAGGATACGTCCTCAGCAGCCCTTACAGGGGTAACCCAAAATTACCGCGAGTATGCCATAGGAGAAATTGAGGAATTTGTAAAGGCCACAGAGGGGTTTACTACGGCAGTAAAGAATGGGGATCTAGAGCAAGCTAAAGCCCTTTATGCTCCAGCCAGAATGTATTATGAGCGGGCAGAACCAATTGCCGAAGTATTTGGGGACCTTGATCCGAAAATCGATGCTCGTGAGGGAGATGTCCCTGAAGCAGAATGGCGGGGTTACCACCGAATTGAAAAAGGATTATGGGTCGACAACACCACCAAAGGATACGAACAATTTGCCGAGCAATTGATGAAAGATGTCACCCTGTTAAGAGCTAAAGTAGATACAGTTGAAGTGACACCGGATTTATTAATTACAGGTGCCGTTGACTTATTAAATGAAGTATCAACTTCGAAGGTAACAGGGGAAGAAGACCGTTATTCACATACTGATTTATATGATTTTGCTGCAAATGTTGAGGGAGCGGAAAAGATTTATCAGCTGTTAAAACCGGAATTAGAGAAAAAAGATAAAGAGATATCTGATGAAATTCAAACCCGTTTTGATGAGGTATATAGTTTATTGAATCAGCAAAAAAGTGGTGATGGCTACAAGCTCTACACAGAGTTAACAGAAGAACAAGTGAAGGAGCTTAGCCAAGCAATCGATGCACTTGCCGAACCGCTTTCACAAATTGGGATCGTTACGGAGGCGTCTTAATTGGTAAAGAATACGAACATCCATGCTGATTCTGCCCTTAACAAAACAAAAATTTCAAGAAGAGATATCCTTAAAACGGCTGGTGTGGGTGGTGTAGGCGTGCTTCTTGGTGCCTCCGGACTCGGCGGGTTACTTACGCTTAAAGATGGAAAAGCGGCTACTACTGAGGTAAAAGAGAACATTCCTTTTTATGGGAAGCATCAAGGCGGTATCACTACGAAAACCCAGAATCATGTGTATTTTGTTTCTTTAGATGTAACAACATCGAAAAAAGAAGAGTTAATCAAGCTGTTCAAGGAATGGACGAAAACAAGCGAACTATTAACAGAGGGCAAGTCTGTCGGTGAGCTATCAAGCAATGAGTTTCTCCCGCCAAAGGATACAGGTGAAGCAGCTGGATTATCATCATCAAATTTAACGATTACTTTTGGTGTGGGTCCAAGTCTATTTGTGAAAGACAACCAAGATCGATTTGGTTTAAGACAAAGGCAGCCCCAAGAATTAGTGGATCTTCCTAAATTCCCTCTGGATGCTTTAGAAGAATCTTGGACAGGCGGCGACCTTTGTATTCAAGCTTGTGCAGATGATTTACAGGTTGCCTTCCATGCAGTGAGAAACTTGATTCGGATTGCACGTGGTAAGGCAATATTGCGTTGGGCACAAACTGGTTTTCAACGCACAAAACAAGCAGACCCAAAAAATGAAACTCCCCGGAATTTATTTGGATTTAAAGATGGTACGGTCAATCCGGATGTTACAAGCGAGAACCAAATGAATGAGCATGTTTGGGTTCAACCCGAGGATGGTCCTGATTGGTTAGTGAATGGCAGCTACCTCGTTGTCCGCCGAATTCAAATGTTTATCGAGGTGTGGGATCGTACGACATTAAAGGAGCAGGAAAAAACGTTTGGACGCTATCGTGACAGCGGTGCACCGCTTGGACAAAAAAATGAATTTGATCAATTAGACTTGAAACAGAAAAATGAGCAGGGCGAATATCATATCCCAATTGATTCACATACCCGACTATCACATGGGGATGGGTCCCAGAAGATACTGCGAAGGGCTTATTCTTATTCTGATGGTATGGATGTGAAAACAGGAAGCTTTGATGCAGGTCTGTTATTTTTATGTTTTCAACGCAAACCAAGTAAACAATTTATTCCCATCCAAGAGCGGCTGGCAAAAATAGATAAGTTAAATGAATATACCTCCCACCGCGGAAGTGCCATTTTTGCTTGTTTACCTGGTGTCAGAAAAGGCGGATATATAGGAGAAACCCTTTTTAATTAATGCTTTTTTTGTTGTTAGAGGAGAGAGACGGATGCAGCGATTAAGGAAAATTTGCCCATTTTTATCATTGTTAATTATACTTTCTTTGTTTATTCAAATAGAGAAACCCGTTTTTGCAGAAGAAAATCACGATGAACTTTTTGTGCTTATTGGCGATAGTTTGATGAAAGCAAAGGATGGCGATTATGTATCTGTTTCGAAAAATATGGAACAGTTTGCAAGCGAATGGAGTTTAATTAAGCGTGCTGATAGTAATGAGGCAAAAAAAGTAGACCAAGAACTGAAAAAGGTTCAGAAATTACTAGACACTAGGATAGAAGAAAAAAAGACTCTTTCAAAAGGCCTTTCCTCTCTGTCAAGTGCAGTCGTTTTGTACGATCAAAAACAAAATCCTCAAGATAAAGCAAAAGGGAAAGAACAAGTAAAGCAATTGCTGCCCCTTATCAATAACCTGAAAAAATCAGTTGAAAATGAGAATGATGCTGTTTTTACAAGTCAGTATCAAGCTATGCTGAACCAATGGAGTGCTTCAGAAAAGGCGGTCCATGATGAGAGTATCGCGGCTTACGGAAATATTGAAAAAGACATGGCCCTTATCCGGATTGCTATTACACAAGAGCCGGCGGATTTGAAAAAGGCAAAAGAGAATTTGGAACAATTGACTGATGAAGTGGAGAATTTCTTGGCAGGTAACGTAACAAAACAGGCCCAAGAAACCCATTCGTTGAGTGAGATATCAAACTTATTAACTAAGGTTGAAAAGAAAATCTCACAAGAAGATTACCTAAGTGCTAATGAGCATTTAAATGAAGCCCTGACCATTTGGCCAATGGTGGAAGGCGATGTTCAAACAAGGAATAGTAAATTGTATAGTGACATAGAAACCAAGATTCCCAGTGCGATTAGTATCTTAAGTTCAAAAAAGGTGAATACCGAAAAGGCATCCGTGATGGTGAAAGATCTAAACAAACGGCTTGCCCCATTACTAAGTAAAACAAATTACTCATTTTGGGATGCCTCTCTGATATTACTGCGTGAAGGCTTAGAGGCTTTATTAATTGTTGCTACATTAATGGCTTTTTTGAAAAAAATGGGGCAATCATCCGCACAAAAATGGATTTGGGTTGGAGTAGCTGCTGGTATTTTTGCCAGTGCGATACTGGCGATTATTATCAATATTGTTTTTTCACAAGTCGTTGCAGCGTCCAGCCGAGAATATATTGAGGGGATAACTGGTATTGTAGCGGTTGTGATGATGTTGACAATCGGAGCCTGGCTTCATAATAAGTCCAGTATTGGAAATTGGAATAAGTATATTAATAAGCAGATGCAACAAGCTGTTGCTAAGGGCAGTCTAATATCCTTCACCTTGATTAGTTTCCTATCCGTCTTTCGAGAAGGGGCAGAGACCATAATTTTTTATGCTGGAATTACCCCCTATATAAATTTAACTCAACTTATAATAGGAGTCATTCTAGCAATTGGTATATTAACAATTGTTGGGTTCGGAATTATTAAATACAGCGTGAAAATTCCACTGCATCTATTTTTTAAAGCAGCAACGATCTTAATTTACTTCTTAGCTTTTAAAATACTTGGCATCAGTATTCATGCCTTACAGATTTCCAATGTGATTTCGACAACTTCAGTTGAAAACTTACGGTTCATAGATTGGTTGGGGCTTTACCCAACCTGGGAAACAACTTTAACTCAATTCCTTTTACTTGCAGTGATTATTTTCTTAACTTACTTGGTTAAAAAAAGACATCGAAAACCAATCATTACTACTACTGTTTAAATGAGGGCTTCCAAAGCTCTTTTTTTATGGTCAAAAAATTCGCTACTAATCAAGGTACTTGTCTCATATGTATATAAAAGTGAGAGAAGAAAGAGGGAATACGAAATTGGCTATTTATTATAAAGGGATACTTTTTCTAGCTGCGTCTGCGTTTTTAGGGGAAGGGATTGAAGTCTTAGTCAATATGATTCTTGCAAAAGAATTGGGTTCCCACGGGTTAGGACTTTATATGACCATTCTGCCTTCCATTTTTTTACTTGTCTTATTATCCAGCTTTGAATTACAGGTTTCAATTTCAAAATTCGTTGCTGAGAGAGAGGAACGTTACCATCGTAATATCCTCTATCATGCGATGACGATTACGATCATCTTCACCAGTATTCTTTTTTTAATAGCGGTTGCCGTTATTCCATTTATTCCTGTATTTAATTCCTACCATCCATACGTAAGATGGCTTGTCATGATCCTGATCCCGGTAATCTCTTTTACCTCCGTTGCCAGGGGCTATTTTATGGGGATTCAGCAGATGGGGAAAATAGCAGTCTCTAATTTTCTTAGGAAGGTTATACAACTTGGCGGGCTGTTCATTGTGTTTCGCTTTTTTGATTTTGATTCGGAGGCATCATTGCTTATTGCCATTTGTGCACTGATTGGCAGTGAATTTGTTGTGTTTCTCTATTTATTCTACATGTTCATTATTCATTTTCAGCAGCTGAAACGACAGCCCTTTTCTAATATGAACAGGAAAGTGGTCCGAAAAAATTTAATGGCAGTATCCATTCCTACGACAGGGCTGCGCTTGTTTTCCGCGTTTACTAATGCCGTTCAACCCTTTATTATCAAGGCTGCTTTAGTTTACTCGGGAATGACCAGTACACTTGCGACAGAGCAATTTGGAATGCTGATGGGTGTGGCCATGTCAATTGGTTTCTTTCCTGCTTTTATTGCCCATTCCTTAATGATTGTACTGATCCCGGGAGTATCTAAAACTCATTCGCAAAAGGATTATCCAACATTACAAAAAATGCTTCAACAAGTGATGAAACTAACCTTTGTATACGGTATTGCTGCAGTAACAATTTTCTATTTCTTCGCCCCCGAATTAACATCTTTATTTTTTAAATCAGCATTACCTGCTGTGTATTTACAGTTACTTTGGCCGTACTTCCTATTTCACTTCTTTATTATGCCGATGCAGGCTTTTCTAATTGGACTGGATATGTTAAAAGAGGCATTTATTCATATCATTTGGTCAACCATTATCTCATTTGCCATCATCCTTTGGCTGGGATCTTCACATGATTGGCAAATGAATGGGGTAATCATTGGAATGAATACGGGTTCGGTTTTATTGGCACTCATGCACTATTTAACCATCTGCAAGAAAATTGGTGTTTCGATATTTATGAAAGGGGTTGTAACAAACGCGACGGAGCAATAAATGTAATTGATAAAATATAGGTAATAAGTGTAGGGGATCGGGCTGTCTTTTCCGTCTATTAAGGTAAACAGTGATTGAAAGGGAAAGGACAGTTAAAATGAAAACATCTTTTGAAAAATTAGTACAGGAACATGGAACCGCTATTTTTAAATATATTTTATCATTAGTGAAACAGAAAGAACTTGCTGAGGATTTATATCAGGAGGCATTACTCTCAGCCTATTTAGCCTATCCTTCTATTAAGGAACAGTCCAAAAACAAAAGCTGGCTGTTTACGATTGCGGTAAACAAATGCCGGGATTATTGGCGGAAGGAAAAAAAGTGTAAGCATTTTTGGAGGGAAGGGGTTTATTCCTATCCAGTCACGTTCGAATCCCACCATATTCCTGAAGAAGAAGTCTTACATAAATTTGCATCAGAGCAAATGGCTGAAAAGGTGATGACCTTACCAGAGATTTATCGAGCTCCTATTTATCTATACTACTATCAAGGTTTGTCTCTGCTCGAGATCGCAAAGAAAGGTAATTTGCCGATGTCGACAGTAAAAACGAGAATGAAAAGAGCGAAGGAACGGCTCAAGCCTAAAATGCAGTCCCTTGCATGATGACTAACGATACTTAATCAACAGGAATTAACAGAAAAGGAGCATGGCTGTAACAGCCATGCTCCTTTTCTGTTAGTCTCTACTATTTACAATCCCTAAGATACGAAGGATGCTAATAAATAGGTTTATAAAATCTAAGTACAAGTTCAATGCCATCAACGGGACTTCTTCTGCGCGCACCCCGTAATGCTTCATCCGGCTGATATCAAACAGAACGTAACCGCTAAATACCAATACGCCAATAAAGGAATATGCAAGCATACCAGTTGAACTTAATGGGAAGAACATATTAAAAATTGAAATGGCCACTAAGGCTAAAAGTGCAGCTAACAAAAATCCACCCAAAAAGGAGAAGTTCTGTTTCGACTTTGCTGCGTAAATCGCAATACCCGTAAAAACAACAGTAGTACTAGCAAATGCCATTACGACAACATTTGCTCCTGATGTAAGCAGGTAATGAGCTACGATGGGATATAAGGTAATCCCAGAGATAAAGGTAAAGATATACAGAAAAGAATATGAAATGGCTTTTTTCCGTCTGAAGAAGAAAGCGGTAATCAGCATGACAAATTCTAAAATCATTAACGGCATAAATAAACCAGGAGGTACGACAAATGCACCCGCCATTGTTCCCAAAAAGGCAATGGCCAATGAAAGAGCAAATGTCCTTAATACGGATGGCATATACTCTGTAGATGTTTGTGTGTACAAATTTTTTCACCTCAAAAATTTATTTGGTACTTAAATATACGATTAAGTGGTCAAGATGTTTCATTTTTTCGTAATAAATCTTTCTGTTCTTTTAATAAATCGCGAATCTCAGTTAAAAGCGCTTCCTGAGGATCCACTTTAACCACAACTTCCGCTGGTTCTTCCTTCTTTTTAAAACGGTTAATGAACTTAACAAATAGAAAAATGGAAAAGGCAATGATAAAAAAGTCAATAACGGTTTGAATAAATAGTCCGTATTTTAAATCGCCATAAGCAAGTTTAGAAAAGGAGTCTGTTTTGCCGATTATCAATCCTATCAAGGGCATGATGATATCCGCGACTAAAGATGAAACAATTTTTCCAAATGCTCCGCCGATGATCACACCGACAGCTAAATCAATGACGTTGCCTTTCATGGCAAACTGCTTAAATTCCTTCCACATGAGTAATTCCTCCATATAGCTTCTTATGATCTTAATTGTATCTTTTATTTATGTGGAAAATCAATCTAGTTGTGGATGTAATACAACATCTTCTCTTTATAATGTAGAGTAACTATTTTGTTTTTCAAACACATAAAACATGACCCAATATAACCCTGCACTCACTAGGGCCAACAAGCAGAGTATAAAGAATGTCCAACCATAGCCTACCCAGACCGTTAATGGGATCGCAAGAGGGGCAATTGTCCGTGCTATGGTAAATCGTAAACTTGCTGCTGCAAAATACTGTCCTCTCATATGTTCAGGTGCAAGTTTGGAAACAAAACTTTGCTGCAAACCGGCTCCCATTAATTCGGCAAACGTGAAAACGGCCATTGCAAAGATAAGCCCCCAAATCCAATTTGTTTGACTAAAAATGACAATGGAAACGGCGTAAACGATAGAGGAGAGAGCAAATACATTGCGTTCATAATATTTGCCCATCCACTTTGTTACAAAAACAGTTAATAGTGCAACAAGGAAGCCATTTTCAGCTAGGACAATTCCAAAAGCCTGCTCCCCTTTGACATCAACTGACCAGTCCCCAATTGAAAATAAATGCTGATTACTAACAAAATCCTTCATATAAACCGGAATTAATAAGTCCAATTGCATAAATGTCTGCCCGGCTAATACGCCAGCAATGATAAATAACAGGAAGGTTTTATCCTTCACAATCAAGGCATAATCTCTAAACTGATCCCTTAAAAAGTAATACCATTTCCCATCACTAGAGAGGAATGTTTGCTTTTGAACCGGGACCGTTTCCCGCGTCCATTTTGCTAAAATCAAGCCTACTAAGATACAAACAGCACCAGCAAATAACAATAATCCAAAGCGATAATTCACATAAAAGATAGCGCCTAAGATTGGCCCGATTACAACGGCAATATTCATAGAAGTATAAAAAATGGCAAACACATTGCTGCGGTGTTTTTCGTCCACTACATCGGCTACCATTGCTTGGCTTGCAGGCCAATAAAATGAACCGAATACTCCCGCAACAGTAAAGGAGATAAACCCTAACCAAGGAGATTGAAACCACGGAGAGCTCGCCAGGGCAAAGCTTAAGAACGAGAGACCCTGTCCGATTGCTGACAGGACCATCATTCGTTTCCGGCCAAAACGGTCGGCACAGTACCCTCCCATTAAGTTAGCAATAACCGAAAAAACCTGTGAAAACACTAATAATAAACCCGCTTTACTTTTGCCGAATTCTTCAGCAAAATAAATCGATAAAAACGGAAAAAACATCCAAAAGGTAATATTTACCATCGCTTCTGCAAACAAGCGAACCTTTAAATTTACATCCCAATCCCTGATCCTCATGAAAAATCCTCGTTTCTCTATATTCGTGCGATTACATCATACTATCGTTATGGAAGATGTTTCAAGTCTAACAGGCAGGGACAATTATTAAATCTTAAGCAAGCGATGTTAGGATGACCGCTAATAAAAGTGTCCAGACATTTTTTCAGCCTAAAATTATGGTATATTAAACGGTACAGAGTCAGTAAAGGAGTTCGAAAAAATGGCAAAAAGTATAGTAATTGCTGAAAAACCTTCCGTAGCACGTGATATAGCAAATGTATTGAAGTGTACGAAAAAAGGAAATGGATTTTTAGAAGGCGACAAATATATCGTTACATGGGCGCTAGGACATTTAGTAACTTTAGCAGATCCTGAGGTATATGATATTAAATATAGAACATGGAACTTAGAAGACCTTCCTATGCTTCCAGAACGCATGAAATTAGTTGTCATGAAACAAACTGGAAAACAGTTTAATACTGTAAAAGCACAGTTAAATCGCAGTGATGTGAATGAAATAATCGTGGCTACTGATGCAGGGAGAGAGGGAGAATTAGTTGCACGCTGGATAATTGATAAAGCAAAAGTTCATAAGCCTATCAAACGTCTGTGGATTTCCTCTGTAACAGATAAAGCGATTAAAGATGGATTCAAAAACTTAAAGCCTGGTAAAGATTATGAAAACTTATATGCTTCTGCAGTAGCACGTTCCGAGGCAGACTGGTATATCGGTTTAAATGCAACTCGTGCCTTAACAACAAAATTTAATGCACAATTAAACTGTGGACGTGTGCAAACACCAACAGTTGCAATGGTTGCAGCACGTGAAGAAGAAATAAAGAATTTCAAACCTCAAACATATTATGGCATTGAAGCTCAAACAGATGGACTTAAATTAACATGGCAAGATGCGAATGGTAATAGTCGTAGCTTTAATAAAGAAAAAGTTGACGCGATCGTTCATTTACTTGGACGTAAAAATGCGACTGTTGTTTCCATTGATCATAAAGCAAAGAAAGCATTCTCACCTGCTTTATATGATTTAACAGAGTTACAACGTGATGCCAATAAAATCTTTGGTTATTCAGCTAAAGAAACGCTAAATATTATGCAAAAACTGTACGAACAACATAAAGTGTTAACATATCCTCGTACAGACTCACGTTATTTATCTTCAGACATTGTTAGTACGCTTCCTGAGCGTTTAAAAGCGTGTGGTGTAGGTGCATATCGTTCACTTGCAAATAAAGTATTATCAAAGCCAATAAAAGCAACAAATGCCTTTGTAGATGATAGGAAAGTAAGTGATCACCATGCCATCATTCCAACTGAAGGTTATGTGAATTTCTCGGCATTTACAGATAAAGAACGTAAAATATATGACCTTGTCATTAAACGTTTCTTAGCTGTATTATTCCCTGCTTTTGAATACGAGCAGTTAACAGTACAAGCAAAAATCGGTGATGAAAAATTCATTGCTAAAGGAAAATCAGTAATAAATGCTGGTTGGAAAGAAGTGTACGAAAACCGTTTCGATGATGAAGAATCAACCGATGATGTAAAAGAGCAGTTATTACCTCGTCTTGAAAAAGGTGATGTATTAACAACAAAGTTAATTGCTCAAACATCAGGTCAAACAAAGCCCCCTGCTCGCTTTACGGAGGCCACTATACTGTCAGCCATGGAAAATCCTGCGAAGTACATGGAAACAAATGATAAGAAGCTTGTTGATACGTTAAAATCAACTGGTGGACTTGGTACAGTTGCAACTCGTGCTGATATTATTGATAAACTATTCAATTCATTCCTAATCGAAAAACGTGGTGGAAAAGAAATCTATATCACTTCTAAAGGTCGCCAACTACTAGATTTAGTACCAGGAGAATTAAAATCGCCAGCAACCACAGCTGAGTGGGAACAAAAACTTGAGCTGATTGCTAAAGGGAAACTAAAAAAAGATGTGTTCATAAATGAAATGAAAGAACATACAAAAGAAATTGTTGCTGAAATTAAAGCAAGTGATAAAAAATACAAGCACGACAACATTTCCACAAAATCATGCCCTGACTGTGGAAAACCAATGCTAGAAGTAAACAGCAAGAAAGGAAAAATGCTTGTCTGCCAAGATCGTGAATGTGGTCATAAAAAGAATGTCGCACGGGTAACAAATGCACGCTGCCCTCAATGTAAAAAGAAAATGGAACTTCGTGGTGAAGGTAAAGGCCAAATCTTCGCATGTAAATGTGGATATCGGGAGAAACTATCTGCTTTTGAAGCACGACGCAAGAAAGAAACTGGAGGAAAAGCGGATAAACAATCCGTGCAGAAGTATTTAAAACAGCAAGAAAAAGAAAATGAACCGCTTAATAATGCCTTTGCCGACTTATTAAAGGGAATAAAATTTGATTAAATTATCCAGTTAAAGAATCGACCTTCACCTTATTATCCTGCTAAAGTATTATTGTGCTAAAATTCTGAAAATTTTATTGACAGACGAGGTTTTATTCACATACAATAATTATTAAATAAATTGTTTTTAGAATGGAATGATCCCTATGAGGCTGCACCTTAATAAAATACATCATAACGTTCTTATGAACATAAAAGAGGCTGGAATCCAAATCTGATTTGATGAGGATTCCAGCCTCTTTCTTTATTCTACTAAAGTGGTAGAGGAGCGGGTTATATGATTACGTTAACAGGCAATAGTTTAACATTAGAGGAAATGAAAGCTGTATTATATCGTAAGGAAAAGGTGGCAGCAGCTGAAAAAAGTTTGGAGGCAGCACAAAAGAGCAGAGAAGCAGTAGAAAGGATTGTTTCCGACTCGAGAGTAGTTTATGGGATTACAACTGGCTTTGGGAAATTCAGCGATGTACTAATAGATAAAGCACATGTTCAAGATCTACAGCTTAATTTAATTCGCTCCCATGCATGCGGGATGGGTGATCCTTTTCCAAAGGCAGCGGCCAAGGCAATGGTCCTTCTTCGCGCAAATGCCTTGTTAAAGGGGTATTCCGGAATAAGGCCTCTTGTTATCGAAAGATTATTGGATTTAGTCAATAAGGATATTATCCCGGTCATTCCGCAGCAAGGGTCGCTTGGTGCTAGCGGTGATCTTGCTCCACTTTCTCATCTAGCTTTGGTTTTAATTGGAGAAGGGGAGGTATTTTACAAAGGAAATCGCATGGACTCGTTTCCAGCACTACAACAAGAAGGTATTCTCCCAGTAACACTTGAGGCAAAGGAAGGTCTTGCCCTTATTAATGGGACACAAGCCATGACAGCAATGGGTGTGGTTGGCTATCTAGAAGCAGAGCAGTTAGCCTTTGAAAGTGAGCTGATTGCTGCAATGACAATAGAAGGATTACACGGCATCATTGACGCCTTTGCGGAAGAAGTTCAAGTGGTAAGGGGGTATAAACAGCAAATTGACACGGCGGCAAGAATTCGTCATTACTTAAGCGATAGTTTATTAACCACACAGCAAGGTGAATTAAGAGTCCAGGATGCTTACTCGCTGCGCTGTATTCCACAGGTCCATGGTGCTTCTTGGCAGGCTTTTGATTATGTAAAAGAAAAATTAGAAATAGAAATGAATGCTGCAACTGACAATCCGTTAATTTTTGATGATGGGGAGAAGGTGATCTCGGGAGGAAATTTTCATGGCCAACCGATCGCTTTTGCCATGGATTTTATGAAAATTGCAGTAGCCGAGCTTGCGAATATTTCGGAAAGACGGATTGAAAGATTAGTCAATCCACAATTGAATAACCTACCGGCATTTTTAAGCCCTCAACCAGGGTTACAATCAGGGGCAATGATCATGCAATATGCAGCTGCAGCCCTCGTATCAGAAAATAAAACTCTTGCTCATCCTGCAAGTGTTGACTCGATACCATCATCGGCAAACCAAGAGGATCATGTAAGCATGGGGACCATCGCATCCAGGCATGCTTACCAAATTATTCAAAACGTAAGAAGAGTCCTCGCCATTGAGTTGATTTGTGCGATGCAGGCAGTAGAAATTCGTGGAGTGGACAAAATGGCAATGCATACAAAAATGTTTTATGAAAAAGGAAGGGAACAAGTGCCATCCATTATACAAGATCGAATTTTTTCAAAGGATATTGAAAAAGCGGCTGAATGGTTAAAGAAAATTGAATTTCATCAATTTATACGGGATTTAAGTGTGGAAAAAGGATAAACCTGATTCACTATTACCTCCCCTATTCCATATAAAAAGGCGTGAAAAGATCACGCCTTTTACTTCATATGATTTGGGAGCCATCGGCCGGTATCTTCGCGCCGCTCGTCCTCATTCTCGACTCTATTTTTAAAAGCCTCTTGAGTTACGATCAATTCCTCGTCCCCGATCGCTTCCTTTACATGCTTTTCCGTTAGGCTATCCTCTGGAAAATCCCCTGGATGATTTTTTTTCTTATGCTCAAAATGTTCTCCGCGTGCCAAAGTCAACACTCCTTTCGTCTTCGGATGTAGCTTTCCCAAACCTAAATAAAAATATCACTTGGTATAACATTTCCAATTTATCGATCGAATTAATGTAATAAAAAAAACTGGTTGATGGGTGGCTCTCACTCATCTCCAGCTTTTTTTTCTTGACTAGTTGGTTTACACATATGGTCCAGCATAAAACCTGCAAACACTATAAAAGCGATGGGGATAGAAAAATTCAATACATGAATAATAGTCATTCTAAGGTCTCACCACCATTAATTGAATATTATTAATATTAAGTTTATTTTTACGTTGTTTACATTATATGCTAAATGTCACAATTTAGACAAATATAATTATTCAATAAATTGGGATTAATTTCTATTATTTTAAAAATAAGGAAGTAAAATGTAGAATAATGGATTAATATGGAAGAAAAAATAGTAAGAAAATTTTTAAAAGTGACAAAATACAACAACCTGTTATAAAAGAACTAGATATAATGGGCATATCAAAACAAATTAAGTCATATTGCCCATAAAGAAAAGAGGAATACTAGAAAATCTGTAATGCTTAAGTTGGAGTGAGGCAGAAAAAGGCAAACTTGTTGAAAAGCAAGGACGCAAAGCCGAGGATCTACGGTAAGGGATGAACTAACTTGCTATGATGGCCGGGTTACCTGGAATACGAAATGTATTTTAGGAGTGAGAAAAATGATAATTACACAAAGAGATGTAGATGTAATCGATCAAGAATGGCTAACACTCATATTAGAGGCAAAAGGACTAGGGCTGTCAATAGAGGAAGTTCGAAATTTTCTTAGTAGAGATGAACAGGAAGAACCATCAGGTACATACTAAAAAAAGCATTCTACAAAAAATGTCATTTTGTAGAATGCTTTTTCTTTTATAATATAAGAATTTAAAGTCTTGGCTTCGAAAATTGTCCAGCTTCAGCGCCCTAGCGGCTAGTGTCCTTCGCTCTCCCCCTACGATAAGTCAAGCACGAATGCACCTCCGGCTCTTCGTGTTTCCTTTATCGCGTTTAACGGGCAGTAGATCCTCAACTGCCCGTAAGCACCCGATCGGCTCAACTAACAATCAGCGAGAAGAACGTTCGCTGATTGAAGTTTCACCTTATCTCAGTTGGAGCGCTCCAGGCCATACGCCGCTGACCAGGGCGCTTCCGCTTTTCTATCTATTCATTCGAATTTTGATTGATCCGCCACTTATTAAATTCAAGGAAATCGCGAAATTGATCCTTTGAAACACCTGAATTCATAGCTTCTTTGACCAGATTCATCCAATCTGTATCCAATTCATCCTTGTCAATTTGTTCGTGTATTAAATGTTCAACAGGAAGATGTAATACAGTAGCAATTTTTTCGAGAAACTGAATAGATGGATTCTTTTGCAGGTTCCTCTCAAGCGAACTTAAATAGGACTTTGCAACCCCAGCTTGTTCAGCTAGTTCGGATAGTGACATTTTCTTTTCTAAGCGGAATTTTTTAACGCGGTCACCAATCATTGAGCCTCACACACCTAATTAATATGATAGTTTATCCCACATTACGGACGGTATAGTTATCCATCAATAACCAAGGGTATTCGAAAAATAATGGGGAATACTTTATATGTTCCATTCTACCAAAAAGAATAGAAAAGTACCATATTAAGAACGATTGAATATTACAATATAATGAACATTAAAAATTTTATTAGTAATTTAAAGTAATTTTGAAAAAATGTGTAGATAGAGTTAATATTAAAAGTGTTGCCAATGATAGCTAAAACTATAATCTTTTTAAGATGACTATGACGAACAATATTATGTGATGTACATAAATATAATCAAAAAGGCAGGGAAATAAATGATAGTCCTAAAATCACAACGTGAAATTGATGCAATGAAGAAGGCTGGAGATATTCTTGCAGCCTGTCATAAAGAAATTGCCAAATTAATAAAACCAGGTGTAACCACATGGGAAATCGACATGTTTGTGGATGAATTTCTTAAGAAAAATGGAGCAACACCAGAACAAAAAGGTTATAAAGGCTATGAATATGCAACATGTGCCAGTATCAATGATGAAATATGTCATGGGTTTCCACGGAAAGAACCTTTAAAAGAAGGTGACATAGTAACAATTGATATGGTCGTTAATTATAATGGGGCATTGGCTGATTCTGCTTGGTCCTACGCAGTGGGTAATGTCTCAGAGGAAACGGATCACTTATTAAAGGTAACGAAGGAGGCCCTGTATCGGGGAATTGCACAAGCTGTAGTGGGCAATCGCATTGGAGATATTGGTCATGCTATCCAAACCTATGTTGAAAGCGAAGGTCTTTCTGTTGTCCGAGACTTTATTGGCCATGGAATTGGTGCAGTTATACACGAGAAACCGGATGTTCCGCATTATGGTTTGCCCGGAAAAGGTGCCAGAATTAAAGAAGGGATGGTATTTACAATTGAACCAATGGTAAATATCGGCCGATACCAAACGAAAATGGATAACAATGGCTGGACAGCAAGAACGATCGATGGAAAATATTCTGCCCAATATGAGCACACGCTCGCCATTACAAAAGATGGTCCCGTAATCTTAACCGAGCAGAAATAAGCAAAAAAAGGATGTCTCAAGGACATCCTTTTTGCTTATACTATTAGAATTTATTAGTTGTGGCTTCGAGAATTGTCCAGCTCCAGCGCCCTAGCGGCTAGTGTCCTTCGCTCTCCGCCCTACGATACATCGAATCGCTAACGCTCTTCGTGTTTCCTTTATCGCGTTTAAGGGGCAGTAGATTCTCAACTGCCCGTAAGCACCCGATCGGCTCAACTAACAATCAGCGAGAAGAACGTTCGCTGATTGAAGTTTCACCTTATCTCAGTTGGAGCGCTCCACAAGGAAGGCTTCGGCAGCAATGGCATCGCACGAAGGGAAAGCGTTAGTTTTTCCGAGGAGGCCATACGCCGCTGAACAGGGCGCTTGCGCTTTTCTTATTTCTTCCTTAAGTTTCCAAGCTCTTCCACCAATGCCTGCATTTCATTAGGGCTAAACGAATTTTTCTTTAAGACCATTTCATAAATTTCCTTTAATTCTTCATACATGTCTTCATCAAAATGAGAAGGCTTGATTGCCCCAAGGTTTAATACTTTTAATTTTTCTTTTATTTGTTCAATCATATATGCAACATTTTCGACAGATTTCTCTGATAAATTCATTTCGTCACCCCGTTCAATTAATAATCCCATCTTTTCATGTTAAAAAGTATCTGTCAATATAAACTTCTTATGTAGTTTATCCAGGAAAAAGAATAAAGACAACTGGCAGATTTGCAAAGGAATGTTTGATAAAGCAAAATAAATGGTAATATATCTATTGGTATTATTTACTTTTTAAGATCGTTTCATGATAATTATTCTTTTTGAAGGAGAGTTTAAGATGACGAGAAAAAACCAATTTTGGAAGGGCATGCTGTTTGGTGCCATCGCAGGTGGAGCTATTAGTTTATTGGATAAACAGACGCGGGAAGCTATGAAGGAAAATGTTCAAAAAACGTCGAGCAGGGTTTCCTACATCATCCGGAATCCTGAAGAAATAACGGATAAAGTAAAGGATACAGCAGCAATGCTTAAGACAACGTTTGAACAGGTAAGTGAAGATATAGTTTATATAACTGATAAGGTCGAGGAGCTTAGAGAACTTACGCCACAGGTAACCGATATGCTAAAAGAAACAAAAGATACCTTTATTGGAATGGAAGAAGACGATCTGTTCAAAGAGGTGCGAGGGGAAAAAGGAAAAATTAATTAAGAAGAGAGGGGAAGAAAATGGACAAGGTTGCGAATGTACGCTCCTCATTGCTAAAGTTGCTTTGGCATCGGATTGAAGAAGACGATATTCCTGGCTTAAGTGCACAATTGGCCTATTTTTTCCTTCTATCCTTGTTTCCACTGTTAATTGTATTGTTTACACTTCTGCCTTATATCCCCATTCCTCATCAAGATATGCTCGGGATCATAAGAGATTTTGCACCAGCTGAAGCAATGAACCTTATTGAAAGAAATGTAAATGAAATTATGGATCATCGAAGCGGCGGATTGCTTTCGTTCGGGATTATCGGCACCATTTGGTCAGCATCTAACGGAATAAACGCAATTGTGAGGGCTTTTAATAAAGCCTACAATGTTGAGGAGAGCCGTTCGTTCATTGTTTCACGAGGCATGGCCATTTTATTAACCTTTGGAATGATTTTTGTTTTTATCCTTGCCATAGTATTGCCTGTTTTTGGAAAAGAAATTGGTATCTTTTTATTTTCCCAATTAGGTTATACAAGTGAATTCATTAAGTTATGGAATGCCCTTAGCTGGCTTGGCAGTGCCATTATTTTATTTATCATTTTTACAGGTTTGTATTGGATTGCCCCAAATGTGAAATTTGGCTGTCGGAGCGCTTTCCCTGGAGCGATATTCGCCACCTTGGGGTGGATTATCTCTTCATTTGGTTTATCTTTTTACGTTGGGAATATTAGTAACTATTCTCTCACCTATGGGAGTATCGGGGCCATCATTGTTTTGATGATCTGGTTATACTTATCAGCATTCATCATTATCTTAGGTGGAGAAATTAATGCCTTTTATAGTGAAAAAAATAAGTCTAACTGCTAATACTTTCCTTCATGAAAGTCGGTCATTTGCTCAAACTATTATTGTAGGAGAGTTTAGCTCTTCAACAAAAAGGGAGGGTTTCAACATGACCAAGCACACAAAAAAGGATGGCGGCACAAAGCAAAAAGGGAAAGGCAGCAAAGGAAATAAAACATCCGGGTCGGCAAACGGTTCTAACGGATACCACTAAGTGAATTCGTCATCTAAAAAAGGCTGGGTGAATTCACCCGGCCTTTTCCTTTATTATTTCTTTAATAAGCGAAGGCTATTTAAAATCACCAAGATGGTGCTGCCTTCATGACCGATGACTCCATATGGCAAATCGAGGAACTGAAAGAAGTTTGCTGAAATTAACAGCATGATAACCATAATAGAGAAAATGACATTTTGCTTAATAATTTTGTTCATCCGCTGTGAAAGGTGGATGGCTTCAGCAATTCTTGGCAAGTCATTTTTCATCAACACAATATCAGCTGTTTCGAGGGCAACATCTGTTCCGCCGCCCATCGCAATTCCAACATTTGCAATCGCTAATGCGGGAGCATCATTAATTCCATCTCCCACCATCGCCACCGTTTTATATTTGGTCATCAATTGCTTCAATTGCTCTACTTTTTCTTCTGGCAGGCATTCAGCAAAAAATTCATCGACATGACTTTCAGCGGCAATGGCTCGGGCCGTTTTTTCACTATCTCCCGTTAGCATAACTGTACGAATACCTTGTTTTTTCAAGTCATCAATGGCTAGCTTAGTTTCTTCACGAACAACGTCTTTCATGGCGATTATGGCATTTAGTTCACCATTAATTTCAATAAATACTAGGGTATTACCGAGGCTTGCTAATTCTTTTGCCTTTCCATCCGCAAATTGATCGACATTTTCTTTGCCGACAAAAGCTGCTTTACCAATTTTCCATTGATCCCCGTTTATTTCAGCTTTCACACCCCAACCAGGTATATCTTCAAGGCTGTCAGGATGGAAAAGTTCTTTTTGTATATTTCGCTTGGCATATTTTACAATGGCCTGAGCCAGCGGATGATTCGAAAGGTTTTCAATCGATGCTGCCTTCCAAATGAGATTTTCTTGTTCTATTCCATCTTTAACAATGATTTCGGTGACTTCTGGCTCTCCTTTTGTCAATGTCCCGGTTTTATCAAACGCGATGGCTCCTAAATGACTTAAATTTTCTAAATGAACCCCGCCTTTTACTAAGATCCCATGTCTAGCACCATTTGAGATTGCTGATAATGTTGCAGGCATAATAGAAGCAACAAGGGCACAAGGAGAAGCTACGACTAATAAAATCATGGCACGATAAAACGACTCATGCCAACTCCAGCCTAATAGGAAATAAGGTAAGAAGAACATGGCGATGACTACTAGCAGGACCACTTTGACGTAAGTTCCTTCAAAACGCTCAATGAAAAGCTGTGATGGTGACTTTTCACTTTGGGCTGATTGAACAAGCTGAATGATTTTTTGAAAAAGCGTATCATTACTTTCCTTGGTTACTTGAACCGTAATCGATCCTGTCATATTTACGGTACCGGCAAAAACTTCTGCTTGATCTCCTTTGGAAACAGGCATGGACTCACCAGTAATAGCTGCTTCATCGATATTAGTTTGACCCTTGACAATAATTCCATCTGAAGGTACTCTTTCGCCAGGTTTGATAAGGATTTGATCGCCAATTACCAGCTCAGAAACAGCTACACGTTTTTCATAGCCATTTTTGATCAGCAAGGCCTCTTGGGGCTGTAACTCCATTAACGAAGAAATTTCCTTATGGCTTTTATTCATGGTGTACGTTTCTAAGGCTCCACTAACTGAAAAAATGAAGATTAATACGGCTCCTTCAGTCCAGTAACCGATAACGGCCGAACCAATGGCCGCAAAAATCATCAGCATTTCTACGTTTAGTTCTTTATTTTCATAGGTGGCCTCAATGCCTTCTCTTGCTTTGGCAAACCCTCCAATCACAAAAGCTAACAGATAAGCAATGATGGAATCAGCACCACTTCCATATTTATCTAAAAGCCAGCCAGCTGCTATCAATATACCACTCACACCTGCTGCGATAAGTTCGGCATTCGGTTTAATTTTTTCGATAAAACTGCTATTTTGAATACTCTTTGCAATCGTCTTTGCTTCGGAACTCATTGTTTCCCCCTCCTTATAGTTCTATCCATTGGACAATTGGGCGTTTGGCTTTTCTATCTAATTGAGAAAAATAATCATAGTCATTACCCCTAAAAAAGCACGAAAGCTGTCATCAGGTGATGACAGCAGGAATCTCAACATTTATTCTATTTCCTTAATCTTACCATTATTTTATGCCTTTAGATACGATTTTGCTTGAAATAAATCATTGTGAATTAGGTTGTTTAAACATTAAAATGCCCTTTCTTCCAAATACTAAGAGGATGACTGAAATCGCGAGCAGTATCGTACTAATCATATAGAAGAAACTAACGTTTTGGGAAAATTTAATAAAGAGTCCGCCGAAAATCGGGCCACTTAAAGAGCCAAGGCTATAAAAGATCCCGCATAATAAATTTCCTGTCGGTAGTAAGTCCTTTGGAACGAGATCGGTCATATAGCTTATGCCAAGTGAAAAGGTTGAGCCAACGACCATTCCCGAGATAAGGAAGGATATAAAAAGACCCACAATGGAGTGTTCCAGGAAACTAGCTGCTGTAAAACTGACAAATCCAAGGAAAAGAACAGTCATTAAAATATTTCTTCGGCCATATTGATCACTTAACATCCCTAACGGAAGCTGGGTAATAATGCCGCCAATAGCAAATGCAGAGAGAACAAGAGAGACGCTGGCAACATCGATGTTTATTCTTAAGGCATAAACGGGAAAACTACCATTTAGAGATGATTCCAAAAAACCATATGCAAATGGCGGTAAGAAAGCTACCCATCCAACTTTTAATGCCTTTCTAAACTGTTTGATGGTTGCAAGAAAAGAATTAATCTTTACTTCCTGCTCCGGAAACTCATTTTTTAAAGAAAAGACAAAACCCCAACCGATTAAACAAAGAAGGGAAGAGATAATAAAGGGAAGGGTCTCATTTACATTCACTAATGGCGTCATTAATGGACCTGTTGCAAAGCCTATCCCAAAGAACAAACCATATAAGGAGATATTTCGTCCCCGCTTTTCGACAGAAGAAAACGAGGTAATCCATGTTTGCGTGGCAAAGTGTAGAGAATGATCGCCAATTCCAATTAGTAAACGTAAGGCAAACCAAAACCAAAATGTTTTCCAAAGAGGAAATAAGGCGAGTGATAAAACGACCAACCCACCCCCAAAGATAATGATCGGTTTATAACCGTATTTTCGTAAAGGAAATTCCATAAATGGGGATACAAGGAGTATTCCGATATAAAGAGCAATGGCATTTAATCCATTTAAGGATGGAGAGACACCGCTTTTTTCAAAAATAACAGCGATCAACGGCAGGAGCATACCTTGAGAAAAACCAGATATGGCCACAATACTGACCAGTATCCAAAAACGTAAATAGGTTTTATTCATAAAATTATCCTCTACTCAACAAAATTTTTTAAATAGTTCCTCAATGATGGTAACGAGAATAACCGCGATTTGCAAGTAAAAGTGACCTAGACATTTCAAACCTTTTTAGGTAAATTTGGGTTCAAGTGGAAAATATCTTACACTAATTATAGGTAAAAAATAGGTTATAAGGAGAGAGTGTGTTGACAAACAAAATCTTTATGCTGATGACATTCATAGGAGTCCCGCTATCCGTGATTGGGACATTGATGCATTGGTCAAATATTGTGCTATTTTTACTATATTGTTTAACGATTGTTGCCTTATCCAGTTTTATGGGAAGGGCAACGGAAAGCTTAGCCATTGTGGCAGGACCACGGATCGGCGGTTTATTGAACGCAACGTTCGGAAACGCCGTTGAGCTGATTATTTCAATCTTTTCACTAAAGGCAGGTTTGGTAGGAATTGTCCTTGCCTCTTTAACTGGATCCGTATTAGGTAACTTACTTTTGGTGGCCGGCCTATCTTTTTTTATTGGCGGATTAAAATTTAAACGGCAGGTGTTTAATGTGTATGACGCTCGGCATAATTCAGGTCTCCTTATGTTTGCTGTCATTATTGCTTTTGTCATTCCAGAAGTATTTTCAATGGGTATGAACGAAACAAAAACGTTATCTCTAAGTATTGGTATTTCCATTGTTCTTATTGTTCTATATCTAGCTGCGTTATTTTTTAAGCTGGTTACACATCGTGGTGTCTATCAAACAGATAAGCCAAAAGCTGTACATGAGGAAGAAGAACCAGAATGGGGAAAAGGAAAGGCCATTACCGTTCTTTTTCTTGCAACAATTGCGGTAGCCTATATTTCTGAGCATCTTGTTCATACCTTTGAATATGTAGGAGAAACATTTGGCTGGTCGGAGTTATTTATCGGGGTTGTTATCGTTGCTATTGTGGGGAATGCAGCGGAGCATGCTTCTGCAGTGCTCATGGCCTTTAAAAATAAAATGGATATAGCTGTTGAAATTGCAATTGGCTCTACCTTACAGGTGGCTATGTTCGTTCTGCCTGTGCTTGTACTACTTTCGCTTTTGTTTGAACAATCAATGCCTTTATTATTTAGCTGGCAGGAATTGATCGCAATGGTATCGTCAGTTCTTCTAATGGTTGTCATTTCAAATGACGGGGAATCTAACTGGTTTGAAGGGTTAACCCTACTGGCTGCATATGTGATTATGGGGATTGGCTTTTTCTTACTATAACATCCATAAACAATAATAAAGACTCTATGCCAAATGGCGCAGAGTCTCTTTTTTTCAAACATATTCACTTTTTTTAAATGTACGAGGTAAATACATATTGCTATGCTATAATGTAACAGCAATAATTTATAAGGGTTCAAAAATCAATCGCTTACTTTGGGACCATCAATCACCAACCTTCATGTTTAGTTAAATAGGAAAACACGATTGTTGAATTTCATATAAGACGGGAATCCCAACCTCCTTAAAATAAGTAAATGGTTTAGCCGATTGATTACAGCCCTCCTTTTTTAAAGGTTAAGTTTATTATAAGTTTAAGTTACAATTTTGTAAATAATCAGATTATTACATTTTTATTACTTTTTTACCAATTCTAAAGGAGCGTCTAATGAAGTTTACGATACGGTTATTATTTTTTATTATTGGGTTAGCAATCATGACCTTTGGAGTATGCATGACGATTAAAGTTTCTGATATCGGATTAGGAGCATGGGATGCATTTAACGTAGCCCTTACTGAAAAAGTAGGGCTTTCAGTTGGAAAATGGGTCATGATTGATGGTGCAGTCCTCATCTTTGTTAATTCGTTTTTAGTAAAAAGGAGACCTGATTTTCTTTCACTGCTAACTATTATTGTCATCGGTTCATTAGTGGACTTTTGGCTTGAGAATGTCTTTGATTTATTTATCGTGGAACCATTTATCGCTAAATTAGGAATGTTATTAGTGGGTATTTTAATCATTGGTTTTGGTGCGTCCATCTATTTGCAGGCTAAGTTTCCACAAAGTCCGATCGATAATTTTATGTTAGCCATTCATGAACGTTTTCGTGTGAATTTAATGGTAGCCAAAACAATTGGTGAAATTACGGCCTTAATACCTGCTTTCTTATTACATGGCCCGATATCCTATGGAACGATTATTATTACTTTTACAGTAGGACCTGCGATACAACTGTTTTTTCCTCATTTTGAAAAATTAATGGGGCGTCTTCAAGCAAAATATTAATCGAAGACCTTGGCAAAAAAAATACTTCCGGCTAATGATGGATAATATTTGTGAACTCCGAAAAAACTACTAGCAGACTTATTAATGTTTCTAGTGAAAGGAGTTTAACTTGTGAAGAAAAATATTTCTTTACTTATGGCATTGCTTTTAATGTTAACCTTTATACCATCCGCTTTTGCTGAAAAAGCACCGGTGAAAAAAGACGCAGTAAAATATCAAGTGCCACCATCAGTTCGCAACATAACGAAGGAAAATACGTATCCGAATTCGACACAGGACCTTCCATTATTGCAGCCAAGTGATTTAACCAAGAAGCTGATTAACTCATCAAGGGTTAAAATTGAAAATCCTGATTTAATTCGCATGCTGAATGAAACGAGTATCAACAGTACCCCATTTGCGGTTGGCTACCGTGCCATCATTTACTTGGGGCAGTGGCCATTGAATTACGAATCGTCGGAAACGTCCCCAAACTGGGAGTATCAAAAAATTAACACGAATTACTTTGATAATCGGGGCGGTAAAGTCCCCTATCAAATCAAATATGTGCAAGAGGCGCAAAAAGTGGTTAGAGGCGGGTTGACAGCCAAAATCGCTAATGCCGAAGATGTGAAAAAGATGATGTTGTTAAAGGCAATGGAAAAGACACGTCTGCCACTTGCGTTTGAAACGATTATCGGGGCTGGAACGAAAAATGATCATATTTATAACATCCCTGCCAATCGTTTGGGCTACTTATTTGCCTACGCACCAGGGGTTAGTGAAAAGGGTAAGGTAACCTACGGGGAAGTTTACTTAATGCTGAAAGGCAGTAAAAAGTTTATCGTCATTAAGAACGTTACCTCCCAAGGCATTGGCGCCTGGATTCCAGTTCAGGATTATGTTTCCTTTGGCTTCGCCGCTTCAGAACGACCACGTTAAGGATGCTGATTTGGACTCCTCCTGTCGAGGGGTCTTTTTATTTTAATTTAAAATAGGACAGAATAGTATTAATCCATTGCCAAAGTCTCTAGATTTCGATAGGATGAAAACGGTAATGAAAGGAGTGAGTAAGTTTGGGCAACCCAATTCAAAATAAAGATACGCAGGTAGATTTTTTAAAGCATCGCTTAAGCATGTTCATTGATGTGCTAGATGCCATCGATCCTGAAGATGCTGACCTTGAGGACATTGACCGCTTAATTGCCATGTTAGACGATATGGAATCTAAATGCCGAGAATTCAATAATCGCGAAAAAGAAGTAAGTGAGTCTGTTTAATTTGCAGGCTCTTTTTTTATTGTAAGTTGTTTTTTTTGAGTACAAGCTAATCCTTTAAATCCACCGGTTTCTAGAGTATAATGTAAGCGTGCAAATTGTTGTAAAATTTAAATAGATTACATTGGGAAACATGGGGAAAGGGGTACTCGAATTGAATATCGAAAAATTTCAAGAGAGCATGTACAAGCTTGTCGTCGAAACTTCAACAAAACTTCCAAAGGACGTTCGCCGAGCGGTGCTGGCAGCGAAAGAAAAGGAAAATGCGGGCACAAGTGCTGCAATGAGCCTTGCTACAATTACCAATAATATTAAAATGGCAGATGACCAAGTTTCACCAATTTGCCAGGATACCGGTTTACCAACGTTTAAAATTAAAACACCTGTTGGGGTGAACCAATTAGAATTAAAATCCGCGATTAAAAATGCGATTGTCCTTGCCACTAAAGAAGGTAAATTGCGTCCAAATGCGGTCGATTCGTTAACTGGTAAAAACAGTGGCGATAACCTTGGTGACGGTGTTCCAGTTATCAAATTTGAGCAATGGGAAAAAGACTACATTGATGTCCGCCTCATTTTAAAGGGCGGCGGTTGTGAAAATAAAAACATTCAATACAGCCTGCCATGTGAGTTAGATGGACTTGGACGCGCAGGCCGTGACCTTGATGGCATTCGCAAATGCATCATGCATTCCGTTTACCAGGCACAGGGACAAGGCTGCAGTGCCGGTTTTATCGGTGTTGGAATTGGCGGAGATCGTTCATCGGGCTACGATTTAGCAAAAGAGCAATTGTTCCGTTCTGTTGAAGATGTTAATCCAAACGAGGATCTTCGTAAACTAGAAGAGTACGTGATGGAGAATGCCAATAAATTAGGAATTGGGACAATGGGCTTCGGCGGCGAAGCTACACTTTTAGGCTGTAAAATTGGTGTGATGCACCGCATTCCAGCAAGCTTCTTTGTTTCCGTTGCATATAACTGCTGGGCATTCCGTCGCTTAGGTATTAGTGTCGATGCTGAGACAGGTGAAATAAATGAGTGGGCCTACCAGGATGGTGAATTCATCGATTTCGCACAAACGGAAGCGGAAAAGGAAACAGCAGCTAGTGTATCTGAAGATGTGATTACGTTAGAGGCACCTATCACGGAAGAACAGATCCGCTCATTAAAAGTCGGCGATGTTGTTCAAATTAACGGATTAATGTACACAGGCCGCGATGCGATACATAAATATTTAAGCGACCACGACGCTCCCGTTGATTTGAATGGCCAAGTCATTTATCATTGCGGTCCTGTTATGTTAAAGGATGAAAATGGTAACTGGCAAGTAAAGGCAGCGGGGCCAACCACAAGTATTCGGGAGGAGCCATACCAAGGCGATATCATGAAGAAATTTGGCATCCGCGCTGTGATGGGAAAAGGCGGAATGGGACCGAAAACATTGGCGGCCTTGAAAGAGCATGGAGGCGTTTATCTGAATGCTATCGGTGGAGCAGCCCAATATTATGCAGAATGCATTAAAGGCGTTGAAGGGGTTGACCTGACGCAATTTGGAATTCCAGAAGCGATGTGGCACCTGCGTGTAGAGGGCTTCACAGCCGTTGTAACAATGGATTCCCACGGCAACAGCCTGCACGCTGACGTGGACAAGTCTTCATTGGAAAAATTAGCTCAGTTTAAGGAACCGGTTTTTAAATAAGGGGTTTGATGAAGGGGATAGGCGCCGCGGTTGGCGTCTATTTTTTATGGCGAGATTTATTTGGGGTTTTGTTTCCAATTATTGTAGAATACGTACTAATATTTGTAGAATCCTCCTATTGAATTGTAGAATACCACGTAAAATTTGTAGAATTTCCACTGTGGTATATGCTTCAAATATAAGATTAGGAATTAATCACCAAATTTTGTAGAATCTAAGCTTATATTTGTAGAATAACTAGAAATTTTTGTAGAATTCCCCTCTCAATTTGTAGAATATCTTTCAATTACTTAAAATTCATAAATATTTCAAATACATTTTAAAGGAATTTGCTGTAAATTACCGAAAATCAATATTAATTATGAAAGGAGGAATTCATTTTGTTCGTAAAAAACCTTACTGTTCCAATTATTTTACTCAAAGCCGAGGCAGTGGAGAAACGAACACCAAAAGATCATCCTAATCTGCTGGATCTAAAGCCATTTATTAAAAATTTACGGTCTGGATTTAATGGGGAAAGGCAAATCAATTTTTATTTAAGTCAATTACCATCCCAAAGGTTTTATATCTTCCACGATCTGCGCCTTCCATATGGAGATGGATATTTTCAAATTGATGCTCTGCTGCTTTCCTCAAAAGGAATTCTTATGTTAGATGGAAAAAACCACTCTGGAAAACTTTCTATCGATAGAAATCAAATGATTCAGGAGTATTTAGACAAGAGAAAAATATATGATAATCCCGTCTTACAGGCCCATCGCCATAACCTATTGTTAAAGTATTTTCTTGAAAAAAACAAAATACCGCTACTGCCAATCGACTCTCTTGTTGTTATAACGAAATCATCTACTGAAGTGAGTATTAGTCCTGATTATAAAGAAGCAGAAAAAAAGATTTGCCGCGCTGGAGACTTATTGAGAAATATAGACGGATTTTACCGTTATAAAAAAGATTTCCTAGATAAAAAAACAATCGAAAAAGTTAAAAAAATCCTCTTAAAAAATCATACTCCATTAGACGTCGATATTTGTAATAAGTTTAGAATTGAAAAATCTCTGATTATCACGGGTGTCGAATGTCCCAATTGTCAGATGATTCCAATGAGGTATTAGAGAAAAAATTGGATCTGCCCAACCTGTCAATGTGTTTCAAAAGATGCATACATAAATGCAATAAAAGATTATTTTTTAATAATGGATTCCTCGTTTACTAATGGGGAATTACGTACATTCCTTCACCTTCCCTCCTCACGATCCACCACCTATTTCTTATCCTTATTAAACTTTCCTTATACAGGTACCACCAAAAATCGTGTCTATCATCAGCCAAAGGATTTCCTTTAAATACTAATTATGTTTCCCCTCATTTAACAAACACTAAAAAAAACTAAAACAGGGGGAACATGGATGAAACGCTTAATAAGCATCTTTACAATGATCTTATTACTAGTGCCCAATATTACCTATGCAGCTGTCTCCAATCAGCCTATCCATTGGGGATTCAAAAAAGCAGCAAATGAAATCCCGCCGGAAGCCGGGGCACAGTATGATCAACTTCTCGAAAAATATGGAGCTTTTTACAAAGGTGATCCCAATTCAAAAAATTTATATGTGACCTTTGATAGCGGCTATGAAAATGGCTATACTCCAAAAATTCTTGAGGTCTTAAAAAAGGAAAAGGTACCCGCGACCTTTTTTGTGACGGGGCATTTTTTAAATTCACAGCCTGAACTGGCGAAACAAATGGTAAAAGAAGGCCATATCCTAGGCAATCATTCCTGGAGTCATCCGGATTTTACGGTCACAGGAGATGCGAAAATTCGCGAAGAGCTTCAAAAGGTTAAAAACAAAGCAACAGAGGTAACTGGTCAAAAGAAAATGAAGTATTTACGTCCACCCCGCGGAGTGTTTAGTGAAAGGACCATGCAAATCGCGAAAGAAGAGGGCTTTACACATGTTTTCTGGTCGCTCGCTTTCGTCGATTGGAATGTTAACCAGCAAAAAGGCTGGCAATATTCATATGACAATATCATGAAGCAAATCCATCCTGGCTGTGTACTTCTGCTTCATTCCGTATCCAAAGATAACGCAGATGCCTTAGAAAAAGCCATCCAGGATTTGAAAAAGAAGGGCTACAAATTTAAAAGCCTTGATGAGTTCCCAAAGAAAAAGTAATAGATGCAAAGCCGGATTCTTCAAGATTCGGCTTTTTTCATTGGAACATGCTATAATACGAACACAGAACTCATTGCTTGAAGAAAAAGATGGAGTGAACAAAATGAAAACAACTGAACAAGGAATCAAAATCCAACTAAATCAAACATTTCCTTTAACGATAAAAAGACTTGGTATTAATGGGGAAGGTGTAGGCTATTTTAAAAAGCAGGTTGTCTTTGTGCCTGGAGCTTTGCCAGGAGAAGAAGTAGTCGTAGAGGCAACGAAAATTAATCCCAAATTTGCCGAAGCCAAAATAAAAAAGATTCGTATTAAATCGCCACATCGTGTTCAGCCGCTTTGTCCTGTTTACGACCAATGTGGTGGGTGTCAGCTTCAGCACTTACAATACGATCAACAGCTCAGTGAAAAACGTGACATTATCATTCAATCACTTGAACGTCATACAAAACTTGCAATTAACAAGCTGGATATTCGGACAACGATTGGCATGGAAGATCCATGGGGCTATCGAAACAAGAGCAGTTTTCAAGTCGGTCAAAAAGATGGCAAAGTACTGGCGGGCCTATATGGCTTAAATTCTCATCAATTAATCAATATTGACCAGTGTGTCGTGCAGCATTCTCTAACGAATGAGGCAACCGCTGTGGTTAAACAAATTTTAGAAGAACTCAGGATTCCAATTTATAATGAAAAATCACGAAAAGGAATCGTTCGGACAATTGTAAGCCGAGTGGGAATCCAAACAGGTGAGTTGCAAGTGGTATTGATTACATCGCAAAAAGAGCTTCCTAAACAGGAGCGTATCATAGAGGAAATTCAAAAAAGGCTGCCAAATGTAAAATCAGTCATGCAAAATATTAACGGGCAAAAAACTTCGTTAATTTTTGGAGATGAGACCCTCCCATTGGCAGGAGAAGAATTTATCCAAGAAACGTTGGGAGATCTGCAATTCGAACTTTCCGCACGGACCTTCTTTCAGTTAAACCCGACGCAAACCATAAAGCTTTATAATGAAGTGAAAAACGCGGCTAATCTAACCGGAACAGAAAAAGTAGTCGATGCCTATTGCGGTGTGGGAACAATCGGGTTATGGCTCGCGGACCAGGCAGCAGAAGTTCGTGGTATGGACGTCATCCCGGAATCCATTGATGATGCTAAGAAAAACGCCAAACGCCATGGATTCACCAATACGAAATATGTTCCGGGAAAAGCCGAAGAAGTTTTACCAAAATGGGTGAAAAAAGGCTGGAAACCAGACGTAATTGTCGTCGACCCGCCAAGAACAGGGCTTGATGGTCAACTAATCCAAACGATTTTACAAGTTCAGCCACAAAAACTAATTTATGTGTCATGCAACCCATCTACCTTGGCAAAAGATATTCAAACGTTAAGTGCAAAATATGATGTGAAATATATTCAACCGGTGGACATGTTCCCGCATACGGCACATGTGGAGTGTATCTCGCAACTCATTTTAAAGAAAGGCAACTAACCCGCTGAAGTGACCCCGTAAAGTTAGACAGGTTATTTTATTAGGCGGCTTGTTGGGCCTGAACTCGGTATTGTACCGGGCTCAGGCCTTTTAATTTTGCCTTGATTCGTTTGTGGTTATCGTATTCTATATATTTTTCTAATTCTTGCTTAAAGTGTTCCACACTTTCAAATTCTTTTAGATAAAGAAATTCTGATTTCATAATGCCAAAGAAATTTTCCATCACTGCGTTATCGTAACAGTTCCCTTTTCGTGACATACTTTTTATAATGCTTCGATTACGGAGGGCATGACGGTATTGTTTCATTTGATAATGCCAGCCTTGATCAGAATGTATAAGAAGTGTATCCTCTTCTGTTAAACGTTCAAAAGCTTGATCTAGCATCGTTGAAACTAGTGAATACGTGGGTCTTGAACCGATCGTATACGTGATGATTTCCCCATTAAATAAATCCAACATCGGTGATAAATATAGCTTTTCTCCAAATAATTTAAACTCCGTAATATCCGTAACCCACTTCTCATTTGGTTTATCTGCCTGGAAATTACGATCTAAAATATTTGGAGCAGACTTACCAATTGTTCCTTTGTAAGAGCGATATTTCTTCATTCGAACAATACTTTTTAATCCTAGTTCATTCATGATACGCTGTACTTTTTTGTGATTTACTTTGTGTCCACGATTTCTAAGTTCATCACGAATACGGCGGTAACCATACCGGCCTTCATGTTCATCATAAATTGCTTGAATCATCTGCATCTGGATCAGGACGACCAAAGTTTTTAACCCAATAATAATAGGTGCTACGCGGAATGCCTGCGAGCTGAAGAAGTGCTTTCACCGGAAATTCTAGCCTTAATTCATAGACTACTTGTGCTTTGTCTTGTTTGGTGATTTTTCCTTGTTTTGAACTAAGGCATTCAACTTTTTTAAATACGCATTCTCCATCCGTAAACGTTCTAACTCCGTTTGAAGTGCTTCAATTGACCCTTCAGCTGGTACTTGCTTTTTTGATGATTTTTGATTCTCATTTTTCAATGATGGACGCCCCTTTTTCTTTAATTGTAGCGCATCCAATCCTTCAGTCTCAAAAGCCATTTTCCATTTTCGAATTGTTTCAGGAGATGGAATATTAAAAATCGCTGCTGTTTCCCTAATAGACGTCCCTTGTTCATTCATATAATTGAGTACGTCCAGTTTATACTGTGCAGGGTAGGATGTATAGCGTTTTTCAAAAGCTTCTTCACCAAAGTATTCAAATTGTTTAATCCAGTTATGGAATACTCCAGAATTAACACCAATAGACTCAGCAACGGTTCTACTTCCTTCATTACCATTTAAATATTTTTTTACTGCATTTATTTTTCCTTGTGGTGTAAATTTCACCATAAAAAATGCACCTCGAATTGTTAGAGTGTGTCTAACAATTCGGGTGCACTTCACCGCTTGGGTGTTGCCTTTTATGTGTCTTGTAACGGATTAACAAAGCTGTATTGAATATGGACAGTACCATTCTGATTACAAGTAATCTTCTCAACCAATGAATGAAGGAGTGTCGGCGTTAACTTGTTTAAGTTCAGAACTTCTTTTAGCTTATTAATTGGACCATATGGACCAATTTTTAATGCCTTAATCATCCGAAATATGAAGATATTAAAGGCTTATACGGGGTTTGTAAAACCATCGAGGAACAAAGCAATTCGGATTTACTGTAACTGACTTACCAAGAGGGCTATTCTTTTTCTTAATCAAGATATATTTGCAACTTTTATTGCTTTTTGTTTATCCTCAAGGAAAACTAAGGTTACAAACGCAAGGAGAACTTCTTGTTTCGAAAATAATTGCCATTTCGACGAAGGAATTGATGCGAAGAAATCCCATGACATCATTCGTAGCCAAATCAACGTTTTTTGTAACAAAATAATTTTTTGGAAACAAAAAGTTTATTTTGGGCAGAAACTATAATTAAGAATCAAGAGACAAACCAAAATCCCCAAGGATTCTTGGGGATAATGATGATTTAGTTCTGTTCTATTCTGAAATGTTGATTAATGACAAAATTGGATTCAAAATGGTTTACCACTTCATTGCGCTCTTCTTTAATACTAATTTTGAATCCAATATCCTCCACTAAAAATATTAACACCTTGATAAACGTTAAATCTGACTAACTAGATTCTAAGAAAAAGTAATGACAACGGATCCATTACCTGTGCCGACACCAGCAGTATTAACCTGGTTCGTGCCGCCGTTAAATGAACCGCCGCCGCCACCGCCGCCGCCAGTGCTGCCGCCGCCGCCGCCGCCGCTAAAACCGCCGCCGCCGCCACCGCCAGATGTAGCTCCGCCGCCGCCGCCGCCGCCGAAACCTCCGTTCCCGCCGGTATTGCCGCCTTGAGTGCCACCAGCGCCGCCTGCTGCAGGAGGTGTGCCGGTAGTAATAGACATTCCTCCGCCGCCACCTGGGGTTCCGTTAGCAGATCCGCCATTTCCGGCCGGAGCAGGGTTAACACCAGCACCGCCTCCGCCGCCGCTGGCACCCGGAGGAGTACCGGCAGCACCTCCATTTCCTGCAATTCCTCCCGCGCCACCCGGATTGCCGCTTGTACCGTTTGGTGAGGTTGCATTTGCATTTACTCCGCCAGTAGTAGCACCGGTACCACCGCCGCCTCCAGCAGCGACCAGCAGGGTCCCTGGAGAAAAAGCTGTAAAGCCAGTTCCCGTACCTACAAAGGAACCGCCGCCACCACCGCCTGTACTAGTACCTGTAGTTCCCATGCCTCCTACTAGTACGGATAGTGTATCACCTGGAGTTACGAGAAAATCCCCCATTATAGAAGCCCCGTTACCGCGTGTAGCCGGAGTTGCACCACCACCTGCCGCACCGATAGCAAGTATTCTAGCAGAAGTAGCACCTGACGGAACAACAACAGATTGAAGTGCTCCTGTAAAAGCAAATGTGAATGTTACCGGCGAAAACGGCGGTACTGCAAATGGAATGAGATCGAGCACATTTTCAAATTTGAACTCCAGCAGCATTTCCTTCTTGATGACGTCACGAAGGGTTCTTTGAACACTTGCGTCAACAGCAAGAAGGTTGGACAACGAAACAGTGGCAGGAGAAAATGTGGTTCTTGTAGGGGTTAATGTGCCAAGAACTAATTGAAGTTTCTCTGCTTCTGAGTTCAATAGGTGAGCGAGAGCTAACTCCTCAAGGGCAATTGAGCTTAAAAGTAATGGAACAGTTTGGGCAATGCTAAGCGAAATGGTAGGCGTTATATTCGGTATGTTGGGATTAGACAATATTAAATCAACTCCTTAAAGATTTTATTTAGGTTCTTTATAATTTACTCAATGTAATATCATGTGGACAGTACGCTTGTCCCTGTTTAAGAGAAAATAATGAAAAGGTGGAGAAGTATTCATTTACAGGATAAAAGCAAAAAATTCCCTATGAGAAAGCGGAGATTTTTATTTGTTCCATATTGTGAAGGTTTTCACTTAAAGTAACGGGTGCTTTTGTTGAAGAATACGAACACTATGAAACCTTTCGCCATTCTTAAGAGGTATTCTCCAGTACATACCGCGAAACTAATAACAGGAAGCTGTGGAAGATGTTCTAAAGTTAAACTGTAGGCATTGAATATGTAGTTGGATGGTATTAACTGGCAGCTAAATGAATTTGATTATCTACAAGCATCCTGCTTTGTCTACCGGAACTAACGTATGTATGAGTTTTGACCGGATACATATATACTTTTAGGTAATGCGGGCTTTTGCTATGAAAAATACCCACCCCTGTCTCTAGAACAACAGGGTTCTAGGACAGAGGAGGTGGTATTTTATCAAGGGACAATATACTTTAGTGCAAAGCTTGGGAACCGCTGATGCTGCTGTTTAATACCTGAATTTCTTCAACTTGCCACTGCTATTACTAGCGTAAGTGTTTCGCCCACTTACTTCATGACAAGTACCATTGGCCTTGACCAATCGAAACTCCATCCGAACCGTTACTGCAAGAAGCCGTTCCCGCTCCCGTTCCTCTAAGTCTAGTAATTCGGTCTGAAAACAGCAGCAAAAGACCTTGTCTAATGATTACTACGCTGATTTTCTGCATCGGCTCAGCTCACCACCTCTTATTTAACGTGATATAAGGATTTCCCACGCTCCATATTCTTTTCATAGTTTTTTCATGTCGAAACTACCTAACGACAGCATTTTGACAGAGGTAGCGGCTCTGACCCTTTTGGGGATTTAACTCTATCGTTAATACAACCTTTTAGGGAATATAGTGCAACATTTAACAGAGGGAATATATTACTGTGGAAAAAAAGAAAATGTTTTCTAATTTATACCAAATTTTCTGAAAAAATTGGAAAAAATTGTTATAATATGTTGTAAATTGTGGGCTGTATTAAATGGGGGATGAATCATGGGTCAAGTAAATATATATAAAATTGCAGAAAGTAAAAGAGTTGAGCTTGTACGGGAACTAGCTGAAAAACTCCAGGAACTAGGCACGATTCGGATTGAAAGGGAAGTGAAGAATAGTCAACTGGAGGAGTTAATGGAAGAGAAACTTGAAGTAAATGAAGGGTTGGACGGAGACAAGGTAAAACCAGAATTAGTTAGAGAAATTTTTAATTTAACTTTATATATATCTTCACCTCAAGAACAAAAAGAAATAAGTTGGAACTGGTTACTTAACGAATTTAATCATGAAACAAAAACTACATTACCAAATCCAAAAGCAGTTTTATTAATCCGGCATAATGATGATTTCTATAGTGTTACTTTTGGATTTGCATATTTTTTAGTAGACAAGTATTGTGATAGGAACTTTGCCTTTAACTTTGCGCGAAAATTAAATTACAAAGAAGTTAAAACAACAGCTTTGACCACCCCCAATTCCCAAAAGAATAAATCAATAAATACTTATGTTAATTATAATGATTTTGAATTTGATAGCGGTGAATCATTTACCAAAATTAAAGCGAAAGTTCAACTTGAAGAACACTTTTCGTTATTTAAAGAAGGTATTGAGGTTGGAAATTCAATTAAGTTCAACATTGGTCATAACTCTTCAGAAAACATTGTAGATTTAATAATGTTTATTGAAAACGTAATGTTGAATTATCCTGACCAGGTCAAAATCCCTGTTTTTAGTAAAGTTGTTGAGGATGATCTAATTGATAAACTGGATAAGAAACTTCAAGCGGCAATCAAGGGAGAAACATATACAGTTAACTTTTCTGAAATAGACATTATTGGGACAAATGAAACATTCAATCATAATGATAATACTTACAGGATTTCTTTTAAAAATAAGCAGAAAATGATTGAAACGCTTACCCAAGAAGAACTTCAAAAATTTGCAGTTGAAAACCAGTTTGACTTAAATGAAAATATTTTAGATATTAAGGTAGTTAGTTTTCAAAACGGAAATTCAGTAAGAACTGATACAATAAAGGATTTAATTGATTATACTGACGATGAAGAACGGTGTCTTTTATCCAAAGGCCAGTGGTTTAAATTTAATGATGATTATTTGAATTACCTAGCAGATTCAATAAATGAGATTGAGACCATTTATAACCCCGAGTACGATTTTGACAAAGATGAACACAAAAAATTTATTGAAAGCAAATTTGCTTTGGAAAAGGGTGAAGAAATATACCAGGGTTTAGAGGATGAAAAAATAAAAGAAAAACTGAAAAAAAAGTACTACAGTGAAAAATACTTCAATATTAATTTGGAGGAAAAATTTGGATTCATAAATTATGATCGCGATTTTACAAGAGTTGGTACAGCTACCGTAGAGGAAATGGATTTGTATAAGGATGGAACATTCTTTGCTGTAAAGATTGGGAATTCCTCCGGAAAGCTCAGTTATGTGGTTGACCAATCTTTACTGACATTAAAAATATATAAACACAAAATGTCGGAAAATGAACTTGAAATAAAAGAAATTGGATTATGGATAATTCTAGACAGAAGAACTAAACTTCCTTTAACTGCAGGTAAGCCTGATCTAAATCATCTAGATATGCTCATTTTAAAAAATAAAATAGATCAATGGAAAAAAGAAGTAAGGCTATTAGGGTATAGACCTGTTATTCGAATTAATTATGTTAAATAAGTTGTTTGTTACAAAGTAAACTCACCAAACATCTCTTGTGTTGCCACATTCACTCAACACACTGCGAAGCTGTTGCGAAGATTGTTCTTGCATAAATAGGAGAGCCTTATCCTTTGGCGGATAAGGCTCTTTTAGCAGTGAGAATTTCACTAATTGAAATGATATTTCGACTCCCGAATGATATGCAAGAACCGGCCCTATGTCTCCCCAGAACGTATCGATGGTGTGATTGCCTTGATTATGGCACTGGACCGGGCAGTTAAGAATGAAAATAGAGAGAGTGTTTATGATGGTCGAGGGATTTTGATACGTCATTTATATTTGCATTTCAAGGGAAAATGCTAAGTATAATAAATTTAATATACTGCCGCGACACCCCCTAAATAATGAAGAGACATACCAATTATATGAGTACGATGAAGGCTTTGATGCCATTGATTGGGATACGATTCACACACTAGGTACAGAAGATCGCTATACAAAGAGTGTGAAAATGGCAGAGTGTCTCACAAATCTTATTGTTCCACCAAAGGTATTTCAAAGTATTTATGTAAAGAGTGAAGAAACACGAAAAATCGTTGAAGAAAAACTAAAAGCTAAAGGGATAAGCCAGAATCCACCCTATATAAATATAGGACCATGGCTTTAAGAATAACCTTATAAAAGAAAGTGAGGTGAAAACGTGATTATTTATACAACCGGTGATTTGTTAAGTTTTTCAGCTGAAGCTCTGGTTAATACTGTAAACTCGAAGGCTATACATCAATGGAATTGAAAAGTTATTCGAAACGGATATCATTGAAAAAACGTTAATGGGGTACACGCTTAGCCAATCCCGTACTATTCATAGCTAAATACCAAAAATTTCGTAGCATCTCACATGGGGGTGCTATTTTTTATGCTCTTTTTTAGGAGGTGAACACTATAAGAATTCCGCGAAAAGGGCTCATATATCAAGAAAAATTACTCCAAAGACTATCAGAGAAACCTTTACTACAATTTTGATGGAAGAAGGTATTCCATTTAACGTCATACAAACATTGTTAGGATATTCAACAAGCAGTTCAGAATCTTACTTCAAAATTACAAATGGAAATATATAGATGTGTTAAAAACACGACCAGATTTTTAAATTAATGGCATGAAATATGAAATTATAATTTATCCTAAGAGACGAATGTAAACTCACCAGCACCCCATGTGTTGCCACATACACTCTGCGCATGTTGAAGCTGTCGCGAAAATAGTTTTAAAATAAATAGAGCCTGTCACTCCCGTATTCAGTCGAGATAATCGACAAAATTGAGGTGGTGACAGGCTCTTTAAAAAGGTTACTTTTTAGAATTCAAAGAGGATAAATCAATATAACCAATGTTTCCAGGATTTTGTGAGCCAACCATCAAATAGGACTTGCCATTTAAATTATCAATGGCTTGAATTCCAGTGACTTCTCCGCCGTCTGGTGCAGAAATGATCCGGGAGAGTTTCTTGGTATCGACATTATAAGCCCATCCAAAGTTATTTGTATGCATGCCGCTGTCTTCGGCAATGAATAAGGTTCCTAACTCTTCAGAGTAAGTAAGGTTGTCCGGGTTGGCGATTTTGTCTACAGCAGCTGTGTTCCCATCCGCATCTGGAGTTGGAAGATCTTCTCCAAGCACTAAGCCAGACATGCCGGTTACTACATAATCACTGTCAATTGAGTGGCCATTACGGTCTTTTTGACCCTTTGCCAGGTTCATTTCATAAACCGCACCAGCTTTAAGCTGTGGTAATTGAATATCATCTACTGGGTCATTGGCATTTTTGGTCATGCCTTTTTCAATATTGGACATGGACATATAGATTTTGTTATCAGCCTTGTTAAAAGTCAATGTTTCCATCTTATTGAACTCGGAAGTCGCTCCAAGGATAGCACCGTAGCGGCGGGATTCCAAGAACGCAGCTGCTTTTTCCATACCTGGTTTTACTTTCAGCCATTCCGTGGTCTTACCGCCATTAGAATTCGTCTTAATTTCTGTAAATCCATTCGCTTTTCCATATGCCGCATCTGTTGTTGTTTCAAAAATATCACTGAATGTTAAGCGTTCAGCCAATTCCTTTATTTCTGCATCTGTGGCATGCCCTAATTTAATCCATTCGATATCAGCAGAACCGCCATTTTTATCGCTCGTTTGATTCCATTTTGCCGCATACAAGGTACCGGCAGATAAATCTTTTGCTTTGTCTGCAATGTACATGAAGGACATCGTATAGCCTCCGTCATCGCCAAAGTAAACGGTCCGGTTATCTGGTGCTACTGTTACATTTTCAAAGGATAAGCGTCCCATGCTGTAGTGTTTGACTGCTTTTGTTTCCCCGTTTGGATGTACTTTTACTTCTGTCGTATGACCATAAAGGTATGGATTGCCCACTGCAGCAGGATCCTGATAATAATTGCGAGCGAATTCCGTTACATCAGAGTTTTCAGGATCTGCTTCGTGTGCACGGGCATTCGGCTCGTATTCTTCACTGCCTAAATGCGTATTCCAAGGAGATAAGACACCAGCACATGGGGTCCAAATTCCTCCATCTGCAGAAAAATCAATCGGATTGATATCCGTAATTTTCAGTTCACCTGTTTTCTTATCCTGTACGACAGTATTTAAGTACAATGCTTTTGGCATATTTCCAAGGCCTTTTTCAGGCATACTTTCAAAGTGGTTAACCATATATAATTTTTCGCTTTTTCCGTTTACACTAAGAAGCGAATTCGCATCAGGTGCTGTAGAAACAATTGGATTTCCATCTTTATCTTTTATGATATTCCCATTTACATCATAAGCGGCACCGACAACTTTGCCGTTAATGACATCGCCAGGGCGGGCTAAGGAATGATATTCTAAAGGTACAATTTTTTGAGAACCATCATTCAATGTAACAATTGCTGATGCCTCACTATACATAGAGGAACGTTCTGCATCCGTATCAGGAGCTTCCATACCTACAAATTCCACTGATTTTACCGGGAGCGGCTTATATGCGTCAGCATGGACATTTACAGCTGAAGGGAAGAGAATGGCTGCGCTTAATATTGGAACGATTACTTTGCTCTTTTTCATTAAATGGTACCTCCGAATAACTTGATAGATTATAACACCACCTAATGATAGCGAAGGAATATTAATAGAACATTCTAGTAATGTAAAATATAAATAAAGATTTTTGGTAAAAAAGTATCATTGATTTGTTTTCTAATTCAATATGCCTTTTCATAGATGTTGCCTACTTGGATTTCGTTCCATTTGCTTCTTTGCCAGTGTAATTTTGTATAAATGCTTTGATTTTACTGGCTTAGACTCTTTTTTTCTGAAATGGATAAATAATTGACTGCCCAGGACGTTTAACACGAATTGTTCCTTTATGTAGGTAAATGTGATTATTTTTTTTGAGTAAATATTCTTTTATAAAGAAAAATATTATGAAAATCTAAGAAAACTGAAGTAATCGGATTGCTTTTTTTATTGAGGGAGGATAGTCATAGTTGAAAACCCATCTCGAAAGCCACCTAAATAGGTGGCTTTTTCACTTTCGATAATACATTTAATATAGACAAAACCACCGATTTTCTGTATCTTTAGTAAGTTATATTACTAAGGAGGAATTAGGCATCATATGAATAAACAAAATCATACCTCAGTAAAAATCATTTCAGCTGATCCATCTGCACTTGGGCTGTTTGGTTTAGCAATGGTTACACTGGTAGCATCATCACAAAAATTAGGACTGACAGAAGGCACGGCTTTAATCCTGCCATGGGCTTTCTTTTTAGGTGGTCTTGCACAATTAATTGCAAGTTTTCTAGATTCTAAACATAATAATGTATTTGGAACAACGGCATTTGGAGCATTTGGATTATTTTGGTTCGGTGTCGGAACAACATGGTTGATACAATTAGGTGCTTTAGGTGAAGCGGTCCATGCTAACGCAGATTCTAAACAGCTAGGTGTCGCATTCGTCGGTTACTTAATCTTTAGCCTATTTATGACGGTCGGTGCAATGGAAACCCATAAAGTACTGTTTTTTATTTTCGTGCTAATTGATTTCTTATTTATCGGATTATCCCTAAGTTCATTTGATATTATGTATGAATTTTCACATATGCTCGCAGCAATCTCTGAATTGCTAGTTGCTTTACTATCATTTTATGGTTCTGCTGCCTCTGTTTTAAACACACATTTTGGGCAAGTTGTTTTACCAGTAGGTAAACCATTTGGCATATTCAAAAATCAAAATGAAAAAGAAAAAAGAAAAGCAATTGCTTAAAGGATAAAAGTTGAGAAAGCAGAAGAATCGTCCGGGATCACTAAAAACATCTCGAAATTCGGTAAACATCATAACATCTTAATCAGCAGAAACAGGATCATCTCCTGTTTCTTTTTTCATTTTATTATTAGGATTTCATCTATGTTTCTACAAGTTGAGATAGGAATCGACTTTGTGTCAGATTTTTCTACATAAAATTACATTTATATTACATTATCGATTGTGCCATTGTTTTTAGGCAATTTGGAATATAAACTAGTAATATAGTAGGGAATTGGAATTCAATGATAGGTATAAAGGGAGATTAGTAATGATAAAAAAAATATTTACATATACGGTTTCGGCTGCGATCCTAGCCACTATGATTCAAGTAACACCTACATATGCAAGTCCAGTAGAATCAACAGTAACACAAGGACAAATCGATACTACTAAAGAACAAATCAATGAATTTGAAACAAAGGTCCAACAATTAGACAATCGAATCAGCTTAGCAATGGAAAAAAGTCAAAAATTAAATGATTCTATAAAAATACAACAAGGAAAAATCTCAGCAACAGAGGCTGAAATTGAAGAATCCAAAAAGTCATTAGAGGCTCACAAAGAGGTTTATTCTGAACGACTAAAGAGCATTCAGTTAGAGGGAAAAATATCAATTGCTACTTACGCAGAACTTTTGCTATCGTCAGATAATATTTCAGAGTTTTTAAATCGTTTTACTGCAATTTCGAATATTATGGAAAGCGACACAGACTTACTGAATGGTTTAAATGAGAAAAAACAAGCGTTAGAAGCATCAGAAGAAAAATTACAAACTGAAATCGATCAATTAAAAAAGAGCCAAGATGAATTAGCTTTTGAACAAAAAAAGATTGAAGAAGATAAAAAAGAAGTTGAAAAAGAATTAGCAACTGCGAAAGATACATTACAAAACCAGCAAGCTCAACAAGAGGCCCAGCAAGAGGCTCAGCGTCAAGCCGAATTAGCGCAACAAGCCGAATTAGCCAGACAGACTGAATTAGCTCAGCAGCAAGCCCAACAACAAGTTCAGCAACAAGCTCAGCCAAAGTCTCAACAGCAGCCTTCAGTAACCAAGGCATCAAGATCAATCCCGTCGGTCGCTGCTGTCAATCCAACTAACGCAGCAACGGCAAGTGCAGTCATTTCATATGCTAAACAATTTTTGGGCGTTCCTTACGTTTGGGGCGGTTCAACGCCAAGCGGATTTGATTGTTCAGGTTTCACTTCGTATGTGTTCCGTTCCGTCGGCATTAACCTTCCAAGGGTGTCACGTGATCAGCAAAATGTTGGAACTAGAATTTCTCCGAGTCAAGTACAACCAGGCGATTTAGTATTCAGGGGGAATCCTGCCTATCATGTCGGTATTTATATTGGAGGCGGGCAATACATTCACGCTCCACAAACGGGCGATGTGGTAAAAATTGCTGCTTATAATCCAGCTAAATTTTCTAGTGCTGCCAGAGTATTGCATTAAGATCAATGTTAACTTAATATAAAAAGACACTGTGGAAGGCTAGAGTGGGATTTTTATTCCTACTCTAGTTTTTTTCGTTGAAAACTAATAATAAATACTCTAGGTGATTTAATGATACACACATATTTAGGTCAGACAATTCGTTTTGAGATCCTTTATAAAAAGCGTACATCCATGGGCATTTATATAGATCTTTATGGAAATGTTGAAGTTCAAGCACCTAAAGGGACATCTGATGAACTAATCTTTCAATTAATAGAGGAAAAGTGGGAGTGGATTCAGCAAAAATCATCAGAAATGAGGGAAAGAGCTCTTGGGCCAAAGGTGAAGAGCTATGACCAAGATGAGCGTTTTCTGTATTTAGGAAACGAATATCCTATAGAGGTCTTTCAGGATGGATCGATCAATCAAGATCATGTTGTTTTTAAAAAGAATACGTTACAAATAAATGTGAAACAACTTGAAGATGAAAAAATAAAGCAAGCCTTGAAACGATTTTATTATCAGCAGTGTAAATCGTTAGTAGAAAAAAGAATTCAAACTTATCAAAGTAATTTTAAAGTAAAACCCCAGTCGATTCGAATCTCGGATAACAACAGTAATTGGGGAACCTGTGATTCTAAGAATCGATTAACATTCAATTGGAAGCTTGCGATGGCGCCACTTGAGGTAATCGACTATGTCGTCGTTCATGAGATGTGCCATATGGTCCATCTGAATCATGATCGTTCCTTTTGGCGGCTGGTTGGTAAAATTCTCCCTGATTATGAGCAAAGGGAGAACTGGCTGGCTTTATCAAGCTGGAAAATGACAGTTTAATATGGCAATCAGATGTTTAATACTCGCTTTTGTTGAAACGAAAGACGGTATAGTATACTCTAATACAATTAAGCCCTTAAGGTATTTTTTTAATGGGCAATAGTCAACAAGGTTATAGGAGGTTTTTAGATTGGATAATAATGATATTTTAATTCGATTAAGATATGCTCTCGATTTAAAAAATGTAGAAATGGTAGAGATATTTAAACAAGGCGGCATGGAATATACTAAAGCAGAAGTGCTCAAGATACTCACAAAATCAAATGACGATTACGATGATGAAATGGATAACGAAGAGAATATAAAATGCAATAATAGTATGTTGGAGTCATTTTTAAATGGGCTGATTATTTTTAAAAGAGGAAAACAAGATCCAAAACCAGGACAACTTGATACGCCGGAACCAACTTTAAAGAAAACGGCAAATGTTAATAATCTCCTTTTAAAGAAAGTAAAAATTGCATTAGCATTAACAAGTGAGGATATGTTAGATATATTCGAAAATGCAGGAATCATTGTTACAAAAGGAGAGTTAAGTGCTTTATTAAGAAAAGAAGGACATAAGAATTATAAAGAGTGCGGTGATAAATACGCTCGGAATTTCTTAAAAGGATTAGCTATTAAATATAGGGGTTAAGTTTGTAAAATGATTCAGACATATAATTAATTGGTGGTTGACAATGGCATGCTTTATTTAATAAAATTGGCAGTTTTCCATGTCTTTCAAGTTCACTTCATTCCCAGAAAGTTTATCTAATCTCTGTACAGGGTATTGAGTAATATAAACTTTTTTAGGAGGTGGCAGTTCATGAAATTGGAAGTAAAATGCAATGTTGAAAATTGTAAGTATTGGGCTGAAGGTGACCAATGTATTGCTGAGTCTATTTATGTGATTGGCCTTCATGGCAGAGAAGCTGAGGATGTTGAGGAAACGGCTTGTAAAACCTTTGAAAAACGCTAATAAATTCTAAATCGCATTATATTAACTGGACGGGCTTATCGCTCGTCCAGTTTTTAATTTAGGCTCAAACCAAAAGTATAATAAATTAGCAGAAGTAGACATTAACTATAGATTTGAAATGGAAAGATGCCAATTGTTTTTATTTCATTTGCATGCTGTTGTATAGTGGATGGAAGGATATTTTTTCGGATTATAAGAACAATCCATTAGAAAAACTTTTTTAAAAGGAAACGAAAATTCAATTAAAGGGAAGGAGAAAGAATGACAATGGAAAATAAAGAGCCAGACTGGAACTTAGATAATAGTTATGCACGTCTTCCTAAATCATTTTATTCCAGCCAGAATCCTACCCCTGTACGCTCACCGAAGTTAATCATTTTCAATAATTCGTTGGCTGCAAGCCTAGGGTTGAACGCTGAAACTTTAAAAAGTGAAGAAGGCGTAGAGGTATTTGCTGGAAACAAGCTTCCTGAAGGTGCTTCGCCTCTTGCTCAAGCATATGCTGGACATCAATTTGGGCATTTTACCATGTTAGGGGACGGCAGGGCTATTTTGCTTGGTGAACAGATTACTCCAACAGGTGAACGGGTTGATATTCAACTTAAAGGTTCCGGTAGAACACCATACTCTCGAGGGGGTGACGGCCGAGCTGCCCTTGGACCGATGCTGCGTGAATATATTATTAGCGAGGCCATGTATTCGCTTGGAATTCCAACCACTCGCAGTCTTGCTGTGGTAGCAACAGGGGAAGAGATCATCCGTGAGACCTACCTGCCCGGTGCGATTCTGACACGTGCGGCCGCCAGTCATATACGCGTCGGTACGTTTCAATATGCTGCAAAATGGGGTACCGTTGAAGAACTGCAGGCACTGGCTGACTATACAATAAAGCGGCATTATTCAGACATTGAAGCTGATAAGAATCGCTATCTTTCGCTGCTTAAGGAAGTGATTAAGCGTCAGGCCGCACTGATTGCCAAATGGCAGATGGTTGGCTTTATCCACGGGGTGATGAACACCGATAACATGACTATTAGCGGTGAATCCATTGATTATGGTCCTTGTGCCTTTATGGATACCTATGACCCGGCCACAGTCTTTAGTTCGATAGACACTCAAGGCCGCTATGCCTATGGCAATCAGCCATATATGGCTGTGTGGAATCTTGCTCGATTTGCTGAAACTCTATTGGCACTGTTGGATGAGAATCAGGAAAAGGCTGTTTCACTCGCCGAGGAAGCGTTATCGGGTTTTTCTGAGTTGTTTGAAAAGAATTGGCTTGCAGGAATGAGAGCAAAGCTGGGGCTATTTAACGAAGAGGAACAGGATGGATCTCTAATTAAAGACCTCCTCAGTTTAATGCAGAAGTACCAAGCAGACTATACGAATACGTTCCGCGCCTTAACTTTTGATCGATATGAGGATACGAACTTGTTTGAGAATGCCGAATTTACTAAGTGGCATGAGTTATGGCAGGAAAGGCGCAGCAGGCAGCAGGAATCGCTAGCTTCTTCGCAGCAGTTAATGCGGAACAGTAATCCAGCGGTAATCCCAAGGAACCATCGGGTAGAAGCTGCATTAGATGCGGCAGTAAAAGAAGAAAATTATAGTGTGATGGAGAAACTTCTAGATGTTCTTTCAAAACCATTCGAGCATACTCCCGAACAAGCTGAATACTCCATACTACCTGCACCTTCAACAAATCCTTATCGAACATTTTGCGGTACATGATAAAAATGTTCGAAAAAAAATCTGTAAACCCTTAGGATTTACAGATTTTTTTTACTTATTTTAAAAATAATACTATCCTTTCTGGTTATAAAGGTACCTTTTTAGTACTATATTTAAATATATTTTAATAGCTTTACAGAAAAATGTTTGATTATACAAGAAAACATTAAGTAGAGGGAATGTACCGTATGAATGAGGAGTTACTAAATAATGCCGATGCACATTACCAATTGGCCGAGCAGAGGGCTGCACAGTACTTTACATCACTTAAGATGCAGGTTATGCAAAAAACCTATGTTTCTGCCCTAACAAAGGATTTCCAGTTATGGAAGCACAACCACATTCATCATCCTTCATTGTTGTCTATCTTTTCACGAAGAAAGGGAAAGCCGGATTCCAAAGACTATTACAATTATATTAAATGGCTGAATTACACGGGAAAACTCGACAATTATCTGGAGCGGAGCATCTCATATATTTTTATGCGCGATCTAGGGAAAGCCTTGGACTCGACCCATACACAAACTAGGGTTCGTCGTGTAGTAGATCGTTTAAAAGGTCATCTGACTCAATCTACATCCAACCGTGGTGACAAAGCGGAATCGTTTAGTATGGCGGGGTTGTACCGGCTTGCCCAGAAGGAAGGCATTGAAACCACAATGATCTGGGTGATAAAAAAACTTAAGAATGTATCCGACCATATTCCAAATGGGATGGATGCTGAGCATGCCCAGCGAAAACTTATTAAGATCATTGCTGGGGTAATCATGCACGAGGTAGAAGAGATGGGCGATGAGCTTTCGGTAGAAGAACGGACACAGAGACTGGATAAAGCTATCAGACTAGGTTATTCCTATGGTTTGACCTATCCCTTTATAGATGATCTTTTAGATGCCCAAGTCCTATCGGAAAAAGAGGAACAGCAATATTCTGATTTGATTCGTACAACCATTATCACGGGATTAGTGCCAAAATTGGGTGAGTGGACTGGAAAAAACAAGGACTTAATCAAATTTATTCATTCGGAATTACGAGAGGCTTTTGAGTATATTAAAGCCCATCAGCGGCCGGAGACAAGCCATAAATTTTTTGAACAATCCTATGTGTTTTATCATTCCCAGGAAGTGGACCGTGTAAAGGATTTAACCAATCCAAATTACAGCAATGAAGAACTTTACATACCAATCATTTTAAAATCCTCCTCTTCCCGATTAATTGTCCGTTCCGTCCTAAGTGCCCCAGAGGATGAAGAATTTGATAATCGGTCATTCTTTTATGGCATCTACAATCAGCTTGCTGATGATTTTGCCGATATGTTTGATGACATGAAAGACGGTGCGGTAACACCCTTTACCTACTATATGAAATATCATGACAAGCGTTTAGATCTGTTAAACCCCTTTGAATTATATTGGGCAGTCATCTCAAATTTAATCCATACCGTATATCACTCAGATCCCAAGACCTGTGAGGTGATTTTAGACCGGGCAATAAACGGTCTAAAACGATTCAAAGTACGAATGGGAACCAAGAAATACACCGAAATAATGGACCTATTTACTGCTGGGATTCCTAAATTTAATCTAGTGATCCAAGAGATGGTCCGAAAAGCGGATGATGTAGATTTCTTTGATAAACTGCTTCGAGATCATATCATTACCATTCTAAAAAAGGAGCGGAAGGAACAGGAAGACTTTTTAAATACGATTGAAACCGTACGCAATCACATCAACGACATCCTTTATATCACTGAAATTAAGGATGATTCCCAGTTGACCGGGCCAATCATTGGTGCTGCAAATTACAGTTTAGAAGGCGATGGAAAACGATTGAGGCCTATTATAACTTGGATTATGGGTGTTAAGGAATATGGATTAAAAAGTGCAGCAATTGCGCCACTTTTACGATCGTTGGAATATATGCATACGGCTTCTCTAATCTTTGATGATCTGCCTTCCCAAGATAATTCACCCATCCGGAGGGGGCGGCCAACCCTGCATGAGGTTTATAACATTGCCGTAGCTGAATTAACCGGTCTCTTTCTGACCCAAAAGGCAATGGAGGAACAAGCGTCTTTGGACCAGTTCGATTCGAAAACGGTCCTTACCTTGATTCGCTATTCGGCCCAAATGACAGCGGATATGTGCATTGGACAGGCGATGGACTTAGACTCCACAGGGAAACAATTGAAACTGGAACAATTGAATATGATGTGCTTTTATAAAACCGGGATGGCATTTGAAGCTTCATTGATCATGCCGGCCATTCTTGCTCAAGCAAATGAATTAGAAATGAAAGCTTTGAAAAAATTCGCCTATCATGCTGGCATCGCGTTTCAGATTAAGGATGATCTCCTTGATGTCGAGGGAGACCTAACGTTACTTGGAAAACCGATTGGAAAAGATGCGGAAAACAACAAAGCCACATTTATGTCAATTCTAGGCGCTGCTGGCGCCAAAAAAGCAATGTGGGATCATTATTGTCTTGCCCTGGAAGCGTTGCAAGAAGTGCCGCGCAAAACCACTTTTCTGAAACATTTAATGAATTATATCGTTAACCGCGACCTTTAAAATTAGTTGTAATTGACCTAATCAAATGGAAAAAACGCTATTATCCCCCAGGTATCGTGGTATAATGCGCATAAGCTTGTATAGTGTTTATTTTTAAAGAATATATTCATTAACGAACGGGGATGATAACGTGTTTATTGTTTCGGAAGCAGCAAAAATAGAATTACAAAATAGGCTGGAATTAGCAGATATAAATCGATATATTCGGTTGCAAATGCGTAAAAGTTGTTTTATGAAAGTGAAGGTGACAATGGATGAATCGATTCAGCCTAATGACACAGAGATTATTATGGATGAGTTGTATTTCATTATTGACAACGGCGAGTGCCATTATTTTAATCATAAAACATTAGACTTTATACCAGATCCCACTGGTTTTAAACAATTTGAAATAATTTAATTGTGTTACGGATTGATCAAGAGCCTGACTTCCTATGGAAGAGGCTCTTTTTTATTTTCATTGAAAAAAGTAAACACTAAATAGCACATGGAAAATTTTTGATTTAATTGTAAAGTTTCTGTTTTTAGATTATTGACATAAATAAGACCACAGGTTACTATAATAGTGTCCTTGTAAAATTGCGAACGACGTTCGACAATGCCGAACAAAAAGGAGGATGGTTGTGACAGAACGTTTAATTCAATCAATTGAAAGAGCAGCTGATGTACTAGAATTATTTTTAGTGACTAAGCCGGAGCTAAGTATCAAAGAGATTAGTGAGAGGCTGGAATTATCTAAAAGCACGGTCCACGGTATTATCAAGACTTTAGAACATAGAGGCTATCTCCAGCAAAATCCCGAAGATTTGAAGTATAAGCTAGGGATCAAACTTTTTGAACTTGGCAATTTTGTGGGCAAGCACCTTGATATCGGGAAAATTGCAAAACCCATTATTAAGGATTTAGTGGATGAATTAAATGAAACCGTTCACTTAGTTACGTTACAGCGTGATGAACTTATTTACATTGAGAAAGTAGAAGGACCGAGTGCACTTACCATTTATTCGCACATTGGAAAAAGAGCTCCTTTTCATAGCACAGGAGTTGGAAAGGCTATACTTGCCCATTTAAACGAAAATGAGGCAAACAGAATTTTATCATCGAATATATTGGAATCGTTTACAGAGTATACGATGACAAATATTGAGGATATCAAAAATCAGTTACCATTCATTCGGGAAAAAGGCTATGCGGTTGACGATGAGGAAATCGAGTTAGGACTTAAATGTGTGGCTGCGCCAATCTTTAATCATCAAGGAAATGTAATCGCTTCAATAAGTTGCGCTGCACCTAAAATGAGGTTGGATGAAATCCGGCTCCCTAAAGTAATAGCGGGAATAAAAAGAGCGGCAGCCGAGATTTCAAGTTGTTTAGGATTTAAAGATAAACACAATAACATCTCTTAGAAGCAAGTATAGAAGGAAAAAAATTATTTATTTAGGAGGAGAATTATTTTGTCAAAAGTAAAAGTTGCTGTCCTTGGCTCAGGGAACATTGGTACAGATTTAATGATTAAACTGGGACGCTCTGAATTGTTAGAGTTGACTGCTGTGATTGGGATTGACCCGCAATCAGACGGCTTACGCCGTGCCAGAGAATTAGGTTATGCAGGTGTTGATACGGGGATCGATGGCTTTTTAGCAGATCCAACCTTAGAAGCAGATATTGTTTTTGATGCAACGTCTGCAAAAGCACATCTCTACAATGCAAAAGTGTTAAAAGAAGCAGGTATAAAAGTAATTGATATGACTCCAGCTGCAGTGGGACCTTATGTGTGTGCAGCCGTAAATATTGAAGACCATTTAGATAAAGATAATATCAATCTAATAACATGTGGTGGTCAGGCAACTATTCCAATGGTTCATGCCGTAAACCGGGTAGCACCTGTTGAGTATGCAGAAATTGTTGCTACGATTGCAAGCTTGAGTGCAGGGCCTGGAACACGTGCCAATATTGATGAATTTACGGAAACGACTTCACGTGCGATTGAAGTGGTTGGCGGAGCTAAAAAAGGAAAAGCGATTATGATCTTAAACCCTGCTGAACCGCCAATCATGATGCGTGATACCGTTTATACGCTAGTAGAAGAAGGAAAAATGGATGAAGCAGCCATTAGACAGTCGATAGCTGAAATGGAACAGGTTGTTCAATCCTATGTGCCAGGTTACCGCGTTCGGACAGAACCTATTTTCGATGGAAATAAAGTTACCATCTTCCTTGAGGTGGAAGGTGCGGGTGATTACTTGCCGATCTATGCAGGAAACCTTGATATCATGACATCAGCCGGTGTAAAAATAGCCGAAGCGTTTGCGAAAACACTATTAACGAAAGAAACAGTTTGAACTGTAGAAAGGGGAAAATAAAATGACAAATGAAAGAGATATTCTTATCACAGAGGTTGCATTGCGAGATGGAAGCCATGCAATTAACCATCAATTTACTGTAGATCAAGTACTAAAAGTGGCAAAAGCATTAAATGAGGCAAATGTTCCTTATATTGAAGTATCACATGGAGACGGTTTAGCTGGGTCATCCTTACAATATGGACTATCACGGACAAATGAAATGGAATTAATTGAAGCAGCCGTATCTGTTGCAGATAAGTCAAAAATTGCCGTGCTTCTATTGCCTGGTATTGGCACTTTACATGAATTAAAAGAAGCAGCTAATTTAGGAGCAAAAATGGCTCGGATCGCTACACATGTTACAGAAGCTGACGTAGCTCCACAGCATATTGCCTATGCAAAAGAATTAGGAATGGAAACAGTTGGATTTTTAATGATGAATCATATGGCTCCAGTCAACAAATTAGTTGAACAAGCAAAGCTAATGGAAAGCTATGGAGCAGATACTGTATACGTTGTTGACTCTGCAGGTTACTTACTTCCTGATCAAGTGCGTGAACGGATTCGTGCATTGAAACAATCTTTAGGCGTTAATGTAGGCTTCCATGGTCATAACAATTTATCGCTTGCAATGGCAAACACGCTTGCTGCCATTGAAGAAGGTGCTACTCGAATCGACGGCAGTGTCCGCTGTTTAGGAGCTGGAGCAGGTAATACCCAAACAGAGGTACTTGTTGCAGTTTGTGAACGAATGGGCATTAAAACTGGGGTAGATTTATATAAAATGATGGACTTGGCAGAAGATATTGTTGCTCCGATTTTACAAGTGCCGCAAGAAATTACAAAAGATAGTTTAACCCTTGGATATGCAGGTGTTTACTCAAGCTTTGCCCTTCATGCTAAACGGGCTGCAGCAAAATTCGGTGTGGATTCACGTGATATCTTAATCGAATTAGGAAAACGAAAAGTAGTTGGCGGTCAAGAAGACATGATCGTTGAAGTGGCAGCTGAAATTGCGAAAAACAAGAATCAAGTTGTTTTAGGCTAAACGAAAGTTTTTCTGGAACCACAAGTAGTTTATTAGTTTCATATTTCTTAAGGAAAAATAGATGGAAGAGGAAATGAGTGTTTTTCTCTTTCATCTCCATATTATTAGCAATTATATTTCAATTTTTGATTTTTCAACTGGGACTTTATTGTAAGCGTTTTATGTCTACCGATAAATAACTTGCTCTTTATCCATTTTTGATAGAAATGGAGTTCTACTACCTTATTTATTGTTAATAATCTCTTCAGTCATAAAGAAAAGTCATAAAAAATAGAGGAGAACTCATATGGAATTAATTATTATTTTATTAGCCCTCGGAATGTTAATGTTTATCGCCTATCGGGGATTTTCAGTCATTATGTTTGCACCACTATGTGCATTATTCGCGGTATTTTTAACAAATCCAGATTTTGTTCTTCCTTTTTTCTCAAACGTTTTCATGGGAAAAATGGTTGAATATATTAAACTTTACTTTCCAATTTTCTTACTAGGAGCAATTTTTGGTAAAGTAGTAGAAATGTCTGGTTTGGCCCGTTCGATTGCGACAACTCTTATCCAATTAGTAGGCCGTAAACGTGCGATGCTAGTAATTGTTTTATTGTGTGCCATCCTTACCTACAGCGGTATCAGTCTTGTCGTTGTTGCCTTTGCTGTTTACCCATTTGCAGCACACCTTTTCAGACAGTCTGATATTCCTAAACGATTAATTCCAGGTACGATTGCCTTAGGGTCATTTACTTTTACAATGGATGCACTTCCAGGTTCACCACAGGTACAAAACGTAATCCCAACAACATTTTTCAAAACAGATCTTTATGCTGCACCAACGCTTGGGATTATTGGAGCCATTTTTATCTTCACAGTTGGTATGCTTTATTTAAATTCACGTCGTAAAAAAGCAGAAAAAGCAGGCGAAGGCTATTACAGCTTCGGAACAATTAAAGAAAAACAAATCGAGATTGATTTAGACCAAAATGAAAGTGTAGCTAGGAAAATATTAGCATTTGTTCCAGTTGTCCTTGTAGGTGTATTAAATAAAGTACTTACATCATTTATTCCAAAATGGTATCCCAATGGCTTTGATTTTTCAAAAATTGGATTAAATTTTCCAAACATTGAAACCTCACAGGTTGTCGGAATCTGGTCAGTTGAAATTGCCCTTATTGTTGGTATCTTAACGACCATATTGTACAATCGAAAACCAGTTGTTATGAACTTCAAAGATGGTATGAACATAGGGATTGCTGGTGCTTTATTAGCTATCATGAACTCTGCGACCGAATATGGTTTTGGTGCCGTCATTTCAAATTTACCTGGTTTCACAATTGCAAGAGATGGGATTGCAAAATTATTTACGAACCCATTATTAAATGGAGCTGTTACGACAAATGTTCTATCAGCCATTTCTGGTTCCGCTTCAGCTGGTATCGCTATTTCACTAGGAATCATGGCAGATAAATACATTGAACTAGCAAATCAATTTGGTATTCCGCTCGAAGTAATGCACCGTGTCATTTCGATGGCTTCTGGCGGGATGGATACACTTCCACATAATGGAGCTGTTATCACCTTACTTGCAATCACCGGTTTAACACATAAGCAGTCCTACCGCGATATTTTTGCTGTAACGATTATTAAAACAATCGCAGCCTTCTTTATCATCGGAGTATACTTAGTAACTGGACTTGTTTAAGTAAATAAGGGAACACAAGCAAGTAGACTTGTCTTAGATGGACAAGTTTACTTGCTTTTTTTCGGCAAAAAAAGCGGCACATTCGCTAAAAAAACACACTTCATCGTCTAATTTTCCGCTTCACAACAGCATTTCCATAATTTAAATTGGAACCAAGAAAAAAAAGATGAAAAAATAGTCAAAATAGTATTATAATTATGAGATAATATATTTTATTAAAATAACAAAGAATCGAACAGGTTCAAAAGAACTAAGGATGGGTGACATATGATGAAGGAATTAAAAATTGATGTTACATTAAGTACAACTAAAAAGGAAAAACAATCAGCAGACAAACTAGAGTTTGGAAAAACCTTTACTGACCATATGTTTGTCTGGGATTATAAGGAGGGGGAAGGTTGGCATAACGCGCGAATTATCCCTTATCAACCCATTACTCTAGATCCTGCAGCTACAGTCTTCCATTATGGTCAAACAGTTTTTGAGGGGCTGAAAGCATATCTGACCAAAAATGAAGAAATCTTATTATTCAGGCCAGATGAAAATATGAAAAGGCTAAACCGATCAAATGACCGCTTGTGTATGCCAGAAATTGATGAGGAATTAGCATTAAGCGCCTTGAAACAACTGATTTTGATTGACAGGGATTGGATTCCTGGAGCGGAAGGTACTTCCCTCTATATTCGTCCCTTTATAATTGCGACAGAACCATACCTAGGTGTTGCGGTCGCAAAAGAATATAAATTTATGATCATTATGTCGCCAGTAGGAGCTTATTACAAAGAGGGAATCGACCCAGTTAAAATTGCTGTTGAAAGTGAATATGTGCGAGCTGTTGCAGGTGGAACTGGTAATGCAAAAACGGCAGGAAATTATGCGGCCAGTTTAAAGGCATCAGAAGTTGCCAGTCAGTACGGTTATTCCCAAGTACTTTGGTTAGATGGAAGAGAAAATCAATACATTGAAGAAGTGGGAAGTATGAATATCTTCTTTAAAATCAATGGCGAAGTGGTTACTCCAGCAATAAATGGAAGTATTCTTGAGGGGATAACAAGAAAATCAATTATTGAGCTATTAAAATATTGGAATGTACCGTTAGTGGAAAGGAAAATTTCCATTCATGAAGTGGAGCAAGCTTACCACGATGGTTTATTAGAGGAAGCATTTGGGACAGGAACTGCAGCAGTTATCTCACCAGTAGGGGAACTCCTATGGAAAAATGAAAAATTAGTTATAAATAACGGAGAAATAGGTGCACTTTCTCAAAAATTATATGATGCATTGACGGGAATTCAAAATGGAACAGAACAAGATCCATTCGGATGGACATTTAGAGTATAAGATGAAAGGTCAATAGTGAGTGATGACGATTAAAACAGTTTCTATTATTGGTCTAGGCGCATTGGGGATTTTATTTGGGAATCAATTATCTAAGAAGATGCGTCCAGACGATTTACGAATTATTGCTGATTGTGAACGCATTAAGAGATACGATGAGGACGGAGTGTATTGTAATGGTGAAAGGTGTCATTTTCACTATGTTACGCCTGAAGAAGAATGTGAACCAGCGGATTTGCTTATTTTCGCTGTAAAATATAATGGGTTACATGATGCGATTCAGGCGGTGAAAAATCATGTCGGAGAACACACCATTATTTTATCCTTGTTAAACGGAATTACGAGTGAATCCATTATTGGTGAAACCTATGGTATGGATAAAGTCTTATACTGTGTGGCCCAAGGCATGGATGCCGTTAAAGTTGGGAATAAACTGACTTATGACCATATGGGCATGCTTTGCTTTGGTGAAAGGGAACCCGGCTTGGTGTCACAAAAGGTAAAGCGGGTTGCAGAGTTTTTTGGAAAAGTGGATGTCCCATATGAAATGGATTCCAATATGTACAAAAGGCAATGGGGAAAATTTATGCTTAATGTAGGGGTAAATCAAACTGTTGCTGTATGTAAAGGCAATTATGGGGATGTTCAAAATGAAGGACCTGCAAGGAATATGATGGTATCTGCCATGAAAGAGGTCATTGCCCTATCGGAAAGGGAAGGGGTTCATTTAAGGGAAGACGATTTAGAGTATTGGTTAAATGTATTAAGCACCTTAAGTCCGGAAGGAAAACCGTCGATGGCCCAAGATGTGGAAGCTAGACGTTTCAGTGAAGTGGAATTATTTGCCGGCACAGTGGTGAAACTTGGTAAAAAATATGGCGTCCCTACACCTACTAACCAGGAGTTATACAATAGAATTACATTAATCGAAAGTCAATATTAACAGAACCTCACCTTGCAACGATCGGTGCTGTAAGGTGGGGTTCTTTTTTGTTTTTGTAGAATAAAGATATTGTGTTGTAAACTATTATAGTGTTATAATGTGGTAGCATGATAATATGGTAACGTACTAAAGCAATTTTATAATCTTATAAAAGGTGGTTTACATTAAATGAAACGTTTAGCAACGATAATACTAGGCATTGCAGCAGTATTCTCTGTTCTTACTGCCTGCTCCAATAGTACATCAGAGAATAAAAAAAGTGATAACAGTTTAGTCATTGGCATTGACGATAAATTTGCCCCAATGGGATTCAGAGATGAAAATAACAAAATTGTTGGCTTTGATATCGATTATGCTAAAGCAGCTGCAGAAAAGATGGGAGCAACCGTTAAATTCCAGCCAATTGATTGGAAAACAAAGGAGTCTGAACTCAGCAGCGGTCGGATTGACCTAATTTGGAATGGATATACTATTACCGATGAACGTAAACAGAAAGTACTTTTCACAAAACCTTACTTAAAAAACGCTCAAGTGGTTGTAACACGATCTGATTCAAAGCTTACTAAGCTAGCTGATTTAGATGGTAAAGTTGTCGGACTACAATCCTTGTCTTCTGCGTCTGATGCCTTAAATGAAAGTCCAATCAAGTCTAAAATTAAGACTATTACTGAGTTTAAAGACAATGTTCTTGCCTTAAATGATTTAAAAAGCGGCCGTTTGGATGCTGTGGTAATTGATGAGGTTGTCATAAATTATTATATGACAAAAGAAAAAGACTCTTTTAAAGTTCTTGAAGAATCTCTTGCACCTGAAGAATATGGTGTGGGTGTGAAAAAAGGAAATGAGGAACTACTTAACAAACTTCAAAAAGCACTTGATGAGATGAATGAGGATGGCACTGCCTCTGAAATTTCTAATAAGTGGTTTGGGGAAGATAAAGTATTAAAGTAAAAACGAATATATAGCAAAGCAGGATTTCCGATGGAAACCCTGTTTTGTTTTTGGAGGAATCCATCTATGTCGGTAGATTATATTATTTCAATTCTTAAACCAATGCTCGAAGGCGCTCAGATGACCGTTCTTTTGTTCATTATTGCGATTATCGTGTCGATTCCATTGGGCTTTTTATTAACACTGGCTGTAAGGAGCAATATTAAGCCGTTGTCTTGGCTTGCCCAAGGCTATATTTACTTGATGCGCGGTACACCCCTCTTATTACAATTATTATTTATTTGTTTTGGTTTGCCAATGATCCCTGTGATTGGTGAGTATTTGGTTTTAGACCGTTTTGTTGCAGCTTGTTTAGGGTTTATTTTAAATTATGCCGCTTATTTCGCAGAAATCTTCCGCGGCGGCTTACTTGCGATTGATAAAGGACAATATGAAGCATCACAGGTACTTGGTTTAAATAAATGGCACATGACCACACGAATTATCATGCCGCAAATGTTTCGAATTGCCCTTCCGGCAGTGGCGAACGAATCCGTTACACTTGTTAAAGACACAGCGCTGCTCTATGCGGTTGCAGTACCGGAATTATTACACTTTGCGGAAACTGCAGTAAATCGCGACTTTACGATTGTTCCTTTTTTGGTCGCAGGTATTATTTATCTACTGATGACACTCATATTGACGCTTATATTTAAATGGATCGAAAAAAGGTTTAGATTTGAATAGAGAGGAGGGCTATGTATGGCAATCATTGAAGTTTCTAATTTAAAAAAGTCGTTTGGTAAGCTTGATGTATTAAAGCAAATTACCTTTAATGTAAATAAAAATGATGTAGTTGCTGTAATTGGTCCATCCGGTTCCGGAAAAAGTACGATGCTTCGCAGTTTGGTCCATCTCGAACAAATTAATGCAGGAAGCATTTTAGTTGCCGGTGATTATCTAGTTAAGGATGGCGTGTATCCAAGACTGCCAGAAATTAAGCAGATTACCTCCAAAATGGGTATGGTTTTCCAGCATTTTAATTTGTTCCCGCATTTGACCGTTCAAGAAAATTTAGAGATGGCCCCTCGATTGGTAAAAAAGGAAACAACTTCAGAACTTCGCCAGCGCAGCACTGAACTTCTGGAAAAAATCGGCCTTACAAATCGAGCTAAGGCATACCCTGCCAATCTTTCTGGTGGTCAAAAACAAAGAGTGGCGATTGCAAGGGCACTAATGATGGATCCTGAAATCCTGTTGTTTGATGAGCCTACCTCAGCATTGGATCCAGAGTTAACCGGTGAGGTGTTGCAGGTCATGAAGGATTTAGCAGAAGAACATATGACGATGATTGTTGTCACACATGAGATGGGATTCGCTAAAGAAGTGGCAAACAAAGTTATTTTTATGGATGATGGGGAAATTGTGGAATCTGGTCATCCGTCAGAAATATTTACAAACCCTCAGCATGACCGGACAAAAGCCTTCTTGAACAGGAGCTTCTAATTGAATAGTCAAAAGAGGATAGCACAAAAGGATCAGAGCCTTTTGTGCTATCCTTTTTTATTCATTTAAAAAGAAATAATCATTCCCTCTTTGCCTGCATATGTTCCCATTGTCGCGCCCATATAACTGACAATAACTTCTTTTGGGTGAAACCGTTTGATCAGTTCCTGTTTTATGGATTCAGCCTCTTTTTCATTTCCTGTATGTGTAATTCCGAAGATAAGGTCTGAGAAATCGGTTCCTCTTTCTTCAATGATTTCTAGGACCCTTCGGTGAAACTTCTTTTTTCCTCTTATTTTTTCTAAAATCTCTACTTTCCCTCCGGCCACTCTTTCTAACACTACTTTGATATTCAAAATTTTGGCCAAGGATCCTTGGAATTTACTAAGTCGCCCGCCTTTAACAATATTCTCTAATGTATCTAAAAGAACAAGAATGTTCATTTTTTCCCTGTAAACGGTTAAGTCAGCCACAATTTCTTCCATTGTATGTCCTTGTTGAGCAAGTTCAGCCGCTCGAATAATTTGGAGACCATGTCCTAATGATCCCGCTAAAGTATCAAAGACGGTTACATTGGCATTGGACAAATCCTTTCCAATACAAGCGGATTGATAGGTGCCGCTAAGCCCTGATGAAATGGTAAGACAAAGGATTTCAGTGTCCATATCATATTGGGAGAAGGCCTTAGCAAACGAGGCAGGGGAGGGTTGTGATGTCTTAGGAAGGATATCCGTAGAAAACATTTTTGTGAAAAATTCCTTCGGTGTAAGATCTACTTTTTCTAAATAATCTTGGTCATCCATGGTAACTGTCAATGGAACCATTGTAATATTATAGTGCTCGATTAATTCTTTTGGTAGATCAGCTGAGCTGTCTGTAATGATTTTAATCATTTACCTTTCCCTCTCTATTAATTTAATGGAATATATTTTAGTATAACAGTTTTACTTCCTATATGGATAAATATAAAATGAAAGAGTACCTAAGACTAATTCCTTATATAATATAGGAAAAGAAGACAGTGCTTACATAAAGTATTTGGTATAATAATTAAAACTGGATTAAAAGAAAAGTCATTCATTTTATTATTTATCATACCAATTTACTAAATCTATATACTTTGGAGGAGTTTTTAATGCCAATTGATGTTCAAGTTGTTTTGTATCAGATATTAATTGTCCTCCTTCCTATATTAGTCTATCATTTGTTTTTTCATGAAAAAAATAGTAAACGCAGTAAAACACATCTAAAGCTTACCCTAATATTGTTACTCGTCTTAATTTTTACAATGTCCTATCCAATCGAATTCTCTGAAGGATATGTATATGATTTTAGAATCATTCCTTTTATCATTTCCTTCGTCTATGGTGGAGCTCTGCCAGGTTTGATTGTCGGGATTGTGTTAATAATTTATCGATTTATCATTGGCGGGGCTGGATTCTATGTTGTCGTGCTAAATTATTCACTAACTTGTGCGGTCCTCCTTTTTATGGGCAATCAGATTAAATCATATAATAAGAAGAAAAAACTAGTGTTTGTTAGTTTGGTTTTTTGGGTAAACACAATGATCGTCATGCTTACACTCTTCCAAACAAAGCAAATAGAGCAAATTAAGTTTATGATGCTTTTTTATACTATCACTTGGATTTGCTTTATGATGGTCATGTATATCATTGAAAATGTCAATCAACAGATTGAATTACGCGAACAATTGCAAAAAGATGAGAAACTAAATGTGATTAGTCAGCTAGCCGCATCGGTTGCTCATGAGGTAAGAAATCCGTTGACATCGGTACGAGGTTTTTTACAGTTAATCTCAGACGATGATAATTTGCACAGTACACAGAAAGATTATATTAAAATTGCCCTAGGTGAATTAGATCATGCACAACTCATCATAAATGATTATTTGTCACTTGCAAAGCCGAATACAGAAGAACTGTCGTTATTAAATATTTCAGATGAGGTAAGAAAGACGATTGCCTTGATGACCTCCTATTCGAATATACAGAACATCACTATTAGTACGGATATCCAAGAGTCACTTTATATTAAAGGGAATAAGGGTGAAATTAAGCAGGTATTAGTTAATATTATAAAAAATGGTATCGAAGCAATGAATACCGGAGGAGTTCTGAGAGTTAATACATATAAGCAGGATGGTATTATTTCCATTGAGATTACTGATAGTGGAAGAGGAATGACAAGAAGCCAACTTAAAAGATTGGGAACGCCTTTTTATACTACAAAAGAAAAGGGAACTGGAGTTGGTCTGACGATTTCGTTTCAACTTATTCAATCGATGAAGGGGAAAATAATGGTCGACAGTAAGGAAGGAAAAGGCTCGATTTTTACGATTCAATTTCCGAGTTTTGACATCGTCGAAAATGGAGGACTTAGAGAGTCAAAATAGTAGACTCGAAAGTAGGGATAGCTAAGGTTAGAAAAGTGTACGATAAGGGTAAAAAAGAAAAATAAAGAAAGGTACCTGTTCTCCATCCGTTATGGAAAGGAAGAACAGGTACCTTTCTTTAAAAAAATTTATCTAACACCCTTCATAAAGCCTTGAATTTTAGGTGCGAGCATTAATAGTAATATACTGAGAACGATAGAGGCACCGCCAATGGCACCAAAGTAGACCATTTCATTCTCAGGAGTGTAAAATTTAACCAATTGTGCATTCAGTGCTTGTGCAGCCGCACTTGATAAGAACCATAAGCTCATTGTTTGTGCTGAGAATGCAGCAGGAGCTAATTTAGTAGTTGCTGATAATCCTACTGGTGATAAACATAATTCACCAAGCACAACGATTAAATAGCTTAAAACCAACCATAATGGGTTTACAAGCGAATCTGTTCCGCCAAAATAAGCAGGCAGAAGAATTACTAGGAATGATACACCAGCGAATAATAAAGCTAAAGAGAACTTCTGCGGTATTGTTGGTTCTTTTTTTCCTAATTTCACCCACAACCATGCAAAAACAGGAGCTAAGGTGATGATAAATAAAGGATTTAAAGATTGGAACCATGCAGGAGAAATTTTTATACCAGCAAAGTTCAGTTGTGTACGTGTATCTGCATAACTTGCCAAGATGGTTGAACCTTGTTCCTGAATGGCCCAAAACATAACAGAGGCAATAAATAACGGAATATATGCAATGAGTCGAGAACGTTCTACGGATGTTGTTTTTTTGCTGCGATACATAACAATAAAATACATTGCTGGAATGAGAATTCCAAGAATACCTACAAGATTAATAAAGGTATCAAACGTTAAAATTCCGGCAGGAATGGTAATTGCACATATAATTGCAATTACAACAATGGCTAATCCAATATAGGTAAAGACTTTTTTCTTCTCAGTAGCTGATAGAGGATTTGCTACAGTTTGACCAGCAAGACCAAGATTTTTCTTTTTTGTTAGGGCAAAAATAACTAAGCCTGCGAACATACCGACAGCAGCGATACTAAAACCTAAGTGGAAACTGTAATCCATTAGAGATCCAACGATTAATGGAGAAATGAATGCTCCTAGGTTAATACTTATATAAAAAATACTGAATCCGGCATCACGACGGTTGTCAGTTTCACTATACATATCACCTACAACATTGGATACGTTCGGTTTGAGCATGCCTGTACCAAGGATAATTAAAACCATGGAAACAAAGAATAAAGTAACAGAGCCCGGAATAGCAAGGGCGATATGACCGAACATGATTAATATTCCACCATAAAATACAGCTTTTGAGGAACCAAATATACGGTCAGCCAGCCATCCGCCAATAATTCCGGACATATAAACAAGAGAACCGTAAATGGACATGATAGAAAGGGCAAGATTTTTGTCCAATCCCAATCCACCTTGGGAAACCTCATAATAAATGTAATAAACGAGGATTGCCCTCATTCCATAATAAGAGAATCGTTCCCAAAATTCTGTAAAGAAAAGAGTGAATAAGCCCTTAGGATGTCCAAAGAATCCTTTTTGAGGTACACTTTCCACAATTTTCTGCCTATTTGTGTTTGACATTTTACAACCTCCCTTTAATTATTCTATAATACTTTCTGTATGTTTGAATTGTCAAAAACTTTTTTTGGAAAATAAGTGTTTGATTGATGAAAACCTTGATAACTCAGTACTTTTAAAAATTGCGTCCATTAAAGAAAGTTTTTTTAAAATAATTAATTTATTCAGACTTAGGAGAATTTTTTATAATTTTAGGAACAAAGTCATAGAAGAGAATTTGATTCTTTTAGATTTTTAGGTGTAGTTATGGCCTTTTCCAACATATTCAACAGAGATGTTTCAAAGTCGCTATTATTATTGTCGAACCATTCCTCAGGTATAATTAAATAATTGCAATTGCTACTGTTTAAGTAACGATAGATAATTTGTGATTCATCTAAATTATCCTTGCTAACCTCTACCGTGTTTGTAGAGGTATTACCGACTAAAGTCGATAAAATAGATGCCTGCATGTTTTTAATATGGTGATTTAGACAATCATTCTCAAGTTTATATTTTTCACTAAACAAAACTTTATTGCCTTTAATAAGGAAAAGTTTGAGGATGTGATCATTAAGGTATTCGATGATGGCAATATTTTTATTTGCCTCTGTAAATTCAATTACTTTTTCTTTATTAATGAGCGAATGGATGATCTCGAGATAGTCTCTGAATTTTGCAGCTGTTTCAAATTCGGCATTACTCGCTGCCTCGTTCATTTGTTGTTTCATTTCTTCAACCAGACTAATATCAGTTCCACTCAGTAAAGTGGTGATTTTGTTCACTATTCTTTTGTACTGTTCAACTGCCTCTTCCTTAAAACAAATACCAATACACAATCCTAACGAATAATTCAAGCAGGGGGAATTCTTATGGGAGGAGCCGCTGCAGCTGATTTTATAGAATTCTTTTATTCCTTGGATGGCTTTTTCCACAGTGTGTTTGCTTGTAAATGGTCCAAAATAAAGATCTCCGTCATCCTTGAAATGAGGTACAACCTCAATTCGAGAGTATCTTCCTTCATCACGGAATTTGATATATGCGTAAGATTGTGGATTTTTCATCTTCTTATTAAATAGGGGCTTTAATTCCTTTATCAATTTACATTCCAGCATAAATGCTTCAAATTCTGTATCTGTCAGAATGTAGTTAAAATCTGCAATATTTGCCTTAAGTTTCTTGATCTTTTGTGGGTGTGCTTTCGAATTTTGGAAGTAATTACTTACTCTATTTTTAAGGTTTTTTGCCTTACCTACATAAATAATCCTGCCTTGTGAATCTTCCATAAGATATACACCTGGGGTGACGGGAAGGTTCTTTACTTTTTCCTTTACGTTCATCTTCATTCCTCCCATTCCTATTTAGTATTTTATCATAAAATAATTGATTGACTTTGACGTTGCGTAAAGGTATATCGTGGATATATAAGGAGGTGATCGAATGGAGTATACAGTGCAAAAGCTGGCCAGCTTAGCAGGAGTGAGCACTAGAACACTTCGGTATTATGATGAGATTGGAATCCTGAAGCCGGCAAGAATCAATTCGTCAGGGTATCGGATCTATGGGCAGGCTGAAGTAGATAGGTTACAGCAAATTCTTTTTTATCGGGAGTTAGACGTAGGTTTAGATAAAATAAAAGATATTGTCACAGCTTCCTCCTTTGATGGTGCAGCCGCACTTAAAGAACATCGTGAAAAACTCCTTGAAAAAAAGCAGCAATTAGAAACATTAATTGCTAATGTGGATAAAACCATTGCCTTAACAGAAGGGAGAATGAACATGTCTAATAAAGAAAAGTTCGAGGGTTTTAAGAAAAAAATGATTGATGATAACGAAAAACAATATGGCAAAGAAATTCGCCGAAAATATGGTAACGATACAGTTGATCAATCAAATAAAAAAGTAATGAATATGACGGAGGAGCAACATGCCGAGGTCACTGCCTTAGCAGAACAAGTGATGGTCACCTTAGCACAAGCTTATAAAACAAGTGACCCAGCTGGAGAACTAGCACAAAAGGCAGCCGCACTTCACAAACAATGGCTATGCTATTACTGGAATGAATACAGTAAGGAGGCCCATGCTGGACTAGCGCAAATGTATGTAGATGATGAAAGATTTACAGCCTACTATGATAAGGAACAGCCAGGAACAGCCGCATTTTTAAGAGATGCAATTCACGTTTACACAGGTGTGAAGAAATAATATTAATATAACAGGTAAATTTATTTAGAAACCTTGGTTGCCTAATACCACGCTGTATTAAAGCGTTAACGTGGTATTAGGCTTTTTTTATTATTTTTTATTTATCGACAAATTTCGCTAGTGACAATAAAGTGATATATGTCATAATAGTTTTAAAATTTATTATATTATAATATTTCGGACAGAACAGAATTATTAAATAATAGAATCATTAGGTAGGTGTAAAGATGAGTAAAGAACCTATTCTGCAAATAAGAAACTTAAAAGTATCATTTCAGTCTGGAAAGAAGCTCTTACCTGCGGTAGATGGGGTTAGTTTTAACTTAAAAGAAGGAGAGATTCTCGGGATCGTAGGTGAATCTGGTAGTGGGAAAAGTGTCACCTCTCTAGCCACCCTAGGATTAATTCCATCGCCGCCTGGAAAAATTGAGCATGGTCAAATTATTTTTGAAGGTAAAGACCTGAAAAATATCTCCGAAAAGGAGTGGCGGAAAATCCGCGGTAATCAAATTTCAATGATATTTCAGGAACCGATGACATCATTGAACCCACTATTTACTGTTGGAAATCAATTAATCGAAGCCATACGATTACATACGAACCTCAATAAGAGAGAAGCCATCATTCGAAGTATTGAGTTATTAAAACTTGTTGGAATTCCGAGAGCCGAGAGCATTCTCAAAGAATATCCCCATCAATTATCGGGAGGGATGAGACAACGGGTCATGATTGCCATGGCGATGGCCTGCAACCCGAAAATGCTGATTGCGGACGAGCCTACAACAGCACTAGATGTCACCATACAAGCACAGATTCTTGCATTAATGAAGGATTTAAATAAAAAAACAAATACATCTATTATTTTCATTACGCACGATTTAGGTGTTGTAGCAGAAATTTGCGAACGCGTGATTGTGATGTATTCAGGGCAAATCGTTGAACAGGGTGATGTCAGAACGATCCTCAAAAATCCTCAGCATCCATATACAAAAGGCCTGTTAAAATCAGTCCCTGAAATAAGAGGAAAAAAAGACCGTCTTTACAGCATTCCTGGAACAGTCCCGGCACCAGGAACCATTCAACAGGGCTGCCGCTTTGCAGCAAGATGTGCAGAAGTATTTGGTCAGTGTCGTGAAGAAGCACCTGAATTATTTAAAACAGAAAATGATGGACATGAGGTGCGCTGTTTCCTACATACATTGAAGGAGGGGAATGACAAGCATGTCGGAGTTACTTCTTGAGGTAAATGGTTTGAAAAAGTACTTTCCGATTACCGGAGGGCTTTTTGGAAGAAAACAGGGTGAAGTCAAAGCCGTTGATGACGTTTCATTCTACGTTAAAAAAGGAGAGACTTTGGGGATTGTCGGTGAAAGCGGCTGCGGGAAATCGACCACTGGCCGTCTGCTCATGCGTTTGATTGAAGCAAGTGAAGGAAAGATCGTTTTTGAAGATAAAGAGATTACTAGCATGTCAAAATCTGAATTGAGAAAAGTTCGCCGCGATATCCAAATGGTCTTCCAAGACCCCTATGCATCGCTGAACCCTAGGCATTCGATTGAACAAATTCTTGAAGAACCACTCATTGTACATGGCATAGGCACTAAAGATGAACGAAGGAAGCAAGTGCGAAAAATGCTTGAGGTAGTCGGCTTAAGCAGCTACCATGCCAAGCGATACCCGCACCAATTCAGCGGAGGTCAGCGTCAGCGGATTGGGATTGCCAAAGCCTTGATGACAAAACCCAAGCTAATTATTGCAGACGAACCTGTATCAGCATTGGACGTATCCATTCAGGCCCAAGTCCTAAACTTGATGAAGGATATCCAAAAGGAGTTTCAACTAACCTACATATTTATCGCACATGATTTGGGTGTTGTACGACATATAAGTGATCGGGTTGGCGTGATGTATTTAGGAAGATTGATAGAGTTATCTGGAAGTGAGGAGCTATATCAAAATCCCCTGCATCCTTACACGAAAGCGCTTTTATCTGCTGTGCCAATTCCAGATCCTGATATTAAGAGAGAAACGATTTTAATTGAGGGTGAGATTCCCAGTCCAGCCAATCCACCCTCAGGGTGTGCCTTCCATACACGATGCTCGCAGGTGATGGAGATTTGTAAAACGACTAGACCAACAGAACAAAATCTGAACGGTCATTTTGCAGCATGTCATTTATATAACAAATGATTTGCGGCATTTATGATAAAAAAAGTAAATACAGGGGGTAAAAACGTATGAAGAAAAGATCGTTTAAACTGCTGTTGATTTCTCTTTTAGCCATCAGCATGTTTTTAGTTGGCTGTAACAGCAAAACCAATGAAGCAACCGGTGGCAAGAAAGAACCTGCTTCTGGTAGTGAAACGAAAAAGGATACATTAGTCTATGGCCGTGGAGGAGATTCTACATCACTTGATCCAATCACCTCAACGGAAGGTGAAACATTTAAAGTAACCGAAAATATTTTTGAAACATTAATCCAATATGGTGAGCAAGATACCACTATTAACCCAGGTCTTGCTGAATCGTGGGAAGTTACTCCTGATGGTTTAACTTACACTTTCAAGCTTCGTCAAGGAGTAAAATTCCATGACGGCACCGATTTTAATGCCGAAGCGGTTGTATTTAACTTTGACCGCTGGATGAATGGCAACGCAGACAGCTTTCCTTACTATACCATGTTTGGTGGATATAAAGGAGAAGCAGGACATGTGATTAAAGAGGTGAAAGCAGTTGATGCAAATACAGTTCAATTTGTTTTGACTAGACCGCAAGCACCATTCCTGAAAAACCTGGCAATGTCTCCGTTTGGAATTGCAAGTCCTACAGCAATTAAAAAGTACGGTGACAAATTCAGACAAAATCCTGTTGGAACAGGACCATTTAAATTTGTTGAGTGGAAAGAAAATGACACCATTACGCTTGAAAAGAACCCTGACTACTGGCAAAAAGGCTTGCCTAAGCTAAACAAAGTTATTTTCCGTGTCATTCCTGAAAATACAGCTCGTCTAAATGCACTTGCCAATGGAGAAATTGACGTAATGGATGGTCTAAACAATTCAGATGAGGCTACTGTTAAAGCGAACGACAAGCTTCAAGTGATAGAACGTCCATCTATGAACGTGGGCTATATAGGTTTAACAACTACTCGTAAACCGTTTGATAATAAACTCGTTCGTCAAGCTATTAACTATGCGGTAGATAAAAAGGCCATCATCAAAGCGTTTTATGGCGGAAAAGCGTTACCTGCTGTCAATCCTATGCCGCCTTCCATCGAAGGCTATAATAAGGCAGTTGAGGCATATCCATACGATTTAGAGAAAGCGAAGGCATTGTTAAAAGAAGCAGGTTATGAAAAAGGATTTAATATTGATCTTTGGGCTATGCCTGTTGCTCGTCCTTACATGCCAGAAGCACAAAAGGTTGCAGAAGTGATTCAAGAGAGCTTAAGTAAAATTGGTGTTAAAGCCAAGATTCAATCGGTTGACTGGGCTACTTATTTAGATAAAGCAGCAAAAGGTGAATTTGATATGTTCATGCTGGGCTGGACAGGCGATAATGGTGACCCTGATAACTTCTTATATACATTGCTTGATAAAGACAGCATTGGAAGCAATAACTACTCCCAATATAGCAATGACCAATTACACGATATTTTAATTAAGGCACAGACAGAAACAGATCAAGCTAAACGTAATACGCTTTATGAAGAAGCGCAAGTGATTATCCATGATGATGCCCCTTGGGTTCCACTTGTTCACTCCACTCCATTGTTAGCAGCAGGTAAAGATGTGGCGAATTATTTACCACACCCAACTGGTTCAGAAGCACTGACAAAAGTGGAATTTAAATAATTTTGGCAGAAAGGGGAGGGAGCATTGCCTCCCTTTTTGCCTACTAAACTCAAGCACGTATTTTTAAAGAGGTGAAAAAATTGCTTACTTATACAGTCCGGCGTGTGTTCTCTTTAATACCTGTTTTAATCGGGATGACTCTCGTTGTTTTTGCTATTATCCATGCCATTCCGGGAAATCCAGCTCAAGTTATTCTTGGTCAAAGAGCAACAGCAGAATCGATTGCCACGTTAACGAAGGAACTAGGCTTGGACAGGCCATGGTACATACAGTATGTAGATTATATTAACGCATTACTTCATGGAGATTTAGGCGTTTCACTTCGGACAAGGGGCCCCATTAACCAAGAAATTTGGTCCTATTTGGCAGCTACTGCGGAACTTACAATAGTCGCAATGTTTGTTGCTGTTATAGTTGGAGTAAATGCTGGAATTGTCAGTGCTTGGTTTTCCAAATCATGGTTTGATTATGTCGCGATGGTCCTTGCACTGATTGGGGTTTCATTACCTATTTTTTGGCTTGGTTTAATGGAGCAATGGGTGTTTTCAATCGAATTAGGCTGGCTTCCGACGACAGGAAGAGAGAATGTTAGAGATCCAGTTTCTGCGATTACGAATCTTTATTTAGTAGATACCCTGTTACAAGGAAGATTCGATCAGTTTATAATCGTTCTTAAACATTTGATTTTGCCAAGCTTGGCTCTTGCCACCATCCCAATGGCCATTATTGCAAGAATGACTCGTGCCACCATGCTGGAAGTTATGAAATCTGATTATATTCGTACTGCAAGGGCGAAAGGACTTAGTATGTTTTGGGTGGTTTATAAACACTCTTTAAAAAATGCGGTAATCCCTGTATTGACCATTATCGGATTGCAAACAGGTCTTCTTTTAGGAGGAGCCATTTTGACGGAGACAATCTTTGGCTGGCCTGGAATTGGCCGATATTTATATGACGCCATTGGTTATCGTGACTATCCAGTTATTCAGTCAGGGATTTTAATTATTGCGGCAATCTTTGTTCTCATTAATTTAGTTGTGGATCTTTTGTATGTCTTTGTTGATCCAAGAATTAAATATACGAAATAGAGGAGGGATTATAAGTGGCAGAACTTGCAAAAAATGCAGCAGATCTTTCTCTGAATGCTGTGGACGAAAAGCTGACACCTCCCTGGAAGGAAGCCTGGATTTCTTTTTATAAAAACCGCTTAGCACTAGCAGGTTTAGGAATTGTTGTCTTTTTTATCATTCTCGCTATCATTGCCCCCATCATTGCTCCATATAGCTTTAAAGAGCAAGTGTTGGGTGATCGGATGCTCCCGCCGTCAAGTGACCATTGGTTTGGAACGGATGACTTTGGACGTGATATTTTTTCTCGTATTGTTTATGGTGCACGGATATCTTTATGGGTTGGATTTTTTTCGGTCTTAGGTTCAGTTGTGGCGGGGACATTACTAGGAATTGTTGCTGGATATTATGGGCGCTGGGTAGATGCGATTATTTCGCGTATTTTTGATATTATGCTGGCCTTTCCAAGTATTCTATTGGCGATTGCGGTTGTTTCTATTTTGGGGCCGTCACTGCAAAACGCTTTGATTGCGATTGCGGTTATTAATATTCCAAACTTTGGACGTCTTGTTCGCTCGAAGGTATTGAGTGTGAAGCAGGAAGAATATATCATGGCAGCCAGAGCTGTTGGCATGAAGGATACCCGAATTCTCTTCCATCATATATTACCAAACAGTATTTCACCGGTTATTGTCCAAGCAACACTAGCCATTGCCACCTCCATTATCGAAGCAGCAGCACTTGGGTTTCTTGGAATGGGTGCTCAAGCACCAACCCCTGAATGGGGAAAAATGCTTGCTGATTCGAAGAATTATATTACACAAGCACCATGGACACTCTTTTTCCCAGGGGTTGCGATCATGCTGACCGTGCTAGGTTTTAATTTAATGGGCGATGGACTACGGGATGTGCTCGATCCAAAAATGAAAAACTAAGCACATAATGCCCGTTATGATGAATGAGACTCCTGTTAGGGGTCTTTTAATATTTTTTCTAATTTGCTCAATTGGTAACATGAAAAAAATGAATTTCATTGTTTTTATATACAGGGAAAGATTATAATTATTACAAGATAACGGCACATTTTTTCGAAAAAATTGTCATGTTTTCTTATCCTTAAGGGAGGTGAAAATATGAAACGTGATGTTTCTCTAAAAGAAATGAGTATTGTTTTTATAGGGTTTATGGGTGTAGGGAAAACGACAATCGGTAAAGCGGTTGCGAAAAAACTTTATCGGGACTTTGTTGATATTGATGAAGAAATTGAAAAAGAATACAAAATGCCGGTTTCACAAATTTTTAATGAAATCGGTGAGAAAGCTTTTCGGGAAAGAGAAAAGACTCTCATTACCAGTTTTTGCAATGATAAAATGAAAATTATTTCCGTCGGTGGCGGGGCTTTTTTACAAGAAGAAATTAAACAGATATGTTTATCTTCATGCTTAGTTATTTTCCTTGATTTATCTTGGGAAAACTGGAAGGATCGTATTAGTCTTTTGATTGATAGCCGTCCTGTTCTACAAGGGAAAACGATAGATGAGATTGAAGAACTTTTTTATAATCGACAAGAAATCTACGCTGACCATCATTCCAAAGTAGTGACTGATAATCAAGATGAAGAAGAAGTTGCCGATTATATTGTTGAATCTTTAAAATTAACGTGGGAATTACATGATTAAATAAATTTTTAGAAGAATTATAGAGACTGGGGTGGTGAAGGTGAAAAAAACGGTTACTGTAAGAGGCGTAACAATCGGGGAAGGGACACCGAAAATTTGCGTACCAATGGTAGGGACTACGTTAGCCCAATTAATAGAAGAGGCAAACTACTTAAAAACAGTTGATTTAGATATTGTGGAATGGCGCGTGGATTTCTTTGAACATGTTGATCGAATTGAGAAAGTGGAGGAAGCCCTTCATGAAATTCGTTCTATTCTTACGGAGACTCCGCTTATTTTCACCTTTCGCAGTGCCAAAGAAGGCGGCGAAAAGGAAGTCAGCACTGCTTTCTATTTTGAATTAAATAAAGCGATTTTAGAGACTGGTTTGATTGAAATCGTTGATGTGGAGTTATTTAATGTAGAATATGATGTTAAATCATTAATTAACGATGCTCATGCAAATAATGTTTACGTTATTATATCTAACCATGATTTTCATAAAACTCCTTCTAAAGAGGAAATTGTTTCTCGCTTACGGAAATCTCAGGAATTGGGCGGTGACCTACCGAAAATAGCGGTGATGCCAACCAATACAGCCGATGTATTAACTCTCCTAGACGCAACAAATACTATGGTCGAAAAGTACGCTGACAGGCCAATCATTACCATGTCGATGGCTGGTAAAGGTGTTATTAGTCGATTGGCTGGCGAAATATTTGGCTCAGCGCTTACTTTTGGAGCGGCAAAAAATGCGTCTGCACCAGGGCAGGTGGCTGTACAGAAATTACGAAGCGTATTAAACCTGCTACACGAAAGTCTTTAAATGATTAGAACAGCACTCATTATTTGGGTGCTGTTTTTAATTCTAAAAAAACTGCTATACAAATAAATTCATTCCAGTTACACTATTCATATGGTTAAGCATATAATTCCAATATGAAAGGTGGGGAATTAATTGTCAGAAATTATTCGTTCAATCCCTCGTCCACTTGTAAAAACAAACCAATGGGTTATAGTTTTAAGTGTGTTGTTCACATGGGTGACCGATATGGAGTGGATTTTATTAATACCGTTTCTTTCAGGGCTATTAGGACTTATTTTCGGGTTTAATCCAATTATGCAGCTGGCAAAACTATTTTTGCGGAAGGAGCCAAAGGCTTACATCCCTGAAGACTGGGAGCAGCAGCAATTTAATCAAACCATTGCCGTTTCTTGCCTTGGGATAGGCTTTGTTAGCTATTTAGCAGGATGGAACACAGTAGGTTATATTTTTACCATCTTAGTTGCTGTTGCTGCATTTGTAGCTATTTTGGGATTTTGTATTGGCTGTTTTATTCATTTCCAATGGAAGCAATATAAATATAGACGGACGCTCCAATAATTGTATTAAATTTAATAAACAACAAGGCCCTTGCAAGATTTGCAAGGGCTTTGTTGTTGTTGCATTTGGTGTTGAATCTCTAGATATTTTCAGACAATTGGTGTCGTTGTTTAATATTCAGTCAGCTAATACTATTTAATTAGATTCGTAATTTATGTATAAGGGAGATGATTTTAAAAAGGACTAGAAAAGATTCAATGTCAGGATCATTGGTAATTGACTAAAAAAATGAAAGCGGTAACAAAAAACGAATCCGATAAAATGGGAGCAGGCATAATGTTTGAAAAGATAACAACAAAAAAATATAAGGAGTGGAGAAAATGAACGGTAACGGAATCTTAAGAGTTGGACGTCTAGAACTAAGGGTATTTGATTTAGAAAAATCAGTTGATTACTACAAAAATGTCATTGGTTTAGATATTACTGGCCGGGATGAAAACCGTGTTTATTTTAAAGCTTGGGATGAATACGATCATCATAGTCTTATACTCCAAAAATCAGACTCCGCTGGTATGGACCATATTGCATTTAAGGTTGCTGATACGGCCGCACTGGAATTACTAGAATACAAGGTAGAACAATTTGGCTGCAAGGTATCGCGCATTTCAAACCGCACTCGGCTAAGTGAAGGGGAAGCGATCCGTTTTCAAATTCCAACAGGGCACTTTGTAGAATTATATACTGATATTGAACATTTAGGACTAGCAACCGGAAAAATCAATCCTCCGCCATGGCCAGATGGATTAAGAGGTATTGCCCCACATCGGCTCGACCACGCTCTTTTAGCTGGAGATGACATAAAAACAACCACCAGGTTCTTTACTGAAGTCCTAGGCTTTAAACAAAGTGAAAAAATTGTCAGTGTTGATGGAGAAGAATTGATTGGAAGCTTCTTAACTACCACTAACAAAGCACATGATATCGCTTTTATTAAAGGACCTGATGCGAAAATACATCACACTGGTTTCTATGTAGATAATTGGTATGAAGTTTTAAAGGCGGCTGATATTTTATCCAAAAACAATGTTGAAGTAGAAATTACTCCAACCAGACATGGAATTACACGCGGCCAAACGGTTTACTTCTTTGACCCGTCTGGAAACAGAAATGAAGCGTTCGCAAGTGGTTATATAACTTATGCGGACTTCCCAACTATTACTTGGACAGAAGATCAGATTGGAGCAGGGATCTTTTATCATCGCCGTGAATTAGTCGAATCCTTTAACTTGGCCTTAACCTAAATTTTTCATTGTTTGCTACATTAATTCACCTTTAATAAAGAAGGCTGTTCAATTGAATGACAGCCTTCTTTTTATGAAAAAAATTCAGAAAAAATTCATGAAATGTTAGAGGAGTGAATCGATATGTTTAGAATAAGTATCAATGAAAGGTCTTTTTCCTGTTCACCAGAAACGAATTTATTAAAAGCAGCGCGGACACAAATGGTGAAGGTACCATATGGTTGTGCAAATGGCGGCTGTGGGATGTGTAAGGCTAAAGTCATTCAAGGGGTGTATCGAATGGATTTATATTCAAAGGAGGCTTTATCTAATAAGGAGCGTTACGATCAAAGTATTTTGCTGTGTAAAACATATCCCTTAAGTGATTTAGAATTTGAGTTGATTAAGGAGAAGGTGAATTAAATGCAGACAGCTTCCCCATTTTCTAATGGGCAGGAGGTGAGAACACCTTATAACTTTTTGGTTCCTGCTGGCTCAGTACTTGTTGATACACATGCATTTGGCTCTTTAAGAAAGGATCTTATTAATAATATTGGTCAAGATAGGGCTAAAGGATTTTTATTTCGCTACGGGTTTAATCTAGGGATGCGGGATGCGAAGGAATGTAAAGAAAATGTGCCGAGCTTGACATTAAATGAATTGATGGAGATTGGACCTAGACTGCATTCATTGAAAGGGTACGTTACGTCAAAGACGACTAAATTAGTAATCAGTAAAGAAGAGTTCAAACTACATTTACTAATGGAAAGCATCTGGGAAAATTCTTACGAAGCTTCCGAACATATTAGTCAAATTGGGTTAGATTCTTCACCCGTTTGTTTTACTCTAGCTGGTTATGCTAGTGGTTTTGTATCGGAAGTAACCAGTGAAACCGTTATTTTTAAAGAGGTTTGCTGCCGTGCTGCTGGAGGAAGTGGCTGTCGGGCAATTGGAAAAACGGTTTCACAATGGGGCAATGCCATTAAAGAAGAGTTATCTTACCTGCAAGAGACTACAATTATTGAAGAATTAGAGTTAACCTATGAAAAATTGCTGCAAGAACGTGATAACAGGATAACTGCTAGTGAAATACATAAAAAGCTAACAGAGGAAGTAATAAAAGGTAAAAATTTGAATGAAATAATGACGGAAATTTATAAATTAACAAAGATTCCTATTGCCATCTATTCAGTTCAGGGTCAGCCGATAGCATCAAGCGGTTTTTCCACGATACAATTAGAAAAAGCAACCCTTGAATTTAAACAGATGTTCCGAGGAAAACTGAATAAAAATTCATCCAAACAGCTAGTCCACACAATCGTTCATCATACGGAATCCTACTCAATGCTTATCTCTCCACTTTATATACACTCGAAGCTTTCAGGATTTTGTACGTTTATTTCCTTCCAACCAGAGGATTACCAAGAGAATCTTGCACACATGATAATGGAAAAAGTAATTTCAGTCTGTTCCCTTTGTCTTTTATTTGAAAAGACAAAATTAGATTCGTTTGAACAGATGAAAGGTTATTTCTTTGATGAAATTCTTAGTGGTCATTATTCATCTAATGATGATATTATTGCAAAAGCTAGTTTTATACAACTGGATTTGACCAAACAATATTGGCTAGGTGTTATAGAATATTCCATTCAACAGGAAAACCTAATGAATGAATTAGGTTTTCACAAAGAACTAATTGCTGTGATTTCAGGTTTTTGCAATCAGCAAAAACGTCACTTTTTAATTAGCCAGAGTGCAAAAAGAATTATTTTATTGGTAACGGAGATACAGAGGAAGAAAAGGGATCAATCAAACTTTTTTACTCAACTACACGACTTTCTTCTTAATCAATATCAAAACAGTGATTTTTTTATTGGAGTGAGTAAGAAAACTGATTCTATTAAGGAAGCGTCAAATGCTTACCAGGAGGCAATCACGGCAAGTAGAATGGTTTCAAAAAATAACCCGATCATCACTTTTGATAGTTTGGGGATTATTGGGGTCTTAATCAATGAAAATAATGTAGAAGATGTGAGGAAATGGGCAAGAAGTGTTTTAGGAAAATTAAAAGTAAATAATCCGAAAAACATTGAATTAATCAAAACCCTCTACTCTTTTATAAAAACCGGCGGGAATTTGGAAAATACCGCTAATTCTTTATCGTTATCGGTTGGTGGTTTACGGTACAGAATTTCTAAAATTGAAGAACTACTGCAAAAAGACATACGAGATCCCATCACCAGTTATCAACTTTTATTATCAATTCAAGCCTTAAATATTATCGGAGACCTTGATTTTAGGGTTTCTAAATATAGTATATAACTCTAAAAAGATGCAGCTAATCCATTAATGATGGAGAGAGTTGTATCTTTTTTCGTATGATGTAATGCATAGTAAATGTATAATCTAACATCTTAAAATGTAAGCGTTTCCAAAATAAAAACCTTTTATTTTCAGTAAAAATGAAAAATTGGGTAATTTTTATATTGAATAATTATATATGTGAATGTATAATAATTCATTATAAAGCAGCCCAGGAGTTGAGAAATAGTGAAGGTCGGTATTATCGGTGGAACAGGTTATGGATCAATTGAGTTAGTCAGATTAATCAATAAGCACCCAGGTTTGGAGATTGGTTCAGTTGTTTCTAATTCACAAGCAGGATTTAGTTTTAGTGATGTATATCCTCATCTCACAAATATGGTGGAGCAGCCACTTGAAACGTTTAATGCAGATCGAATAAGCAGCGAGAATGATCTTGTATTTTTGGCAACCCCTTCAGGTGTGAGCAGTAAACTCCTCCCACAACTAGTTGAAAAGGGGATGAAGTGCATAGACTTATCTGGAGATTTTCGGCTTCGGTCTCCTGAAGAATATGAAATTTGGTATAAACATACAGCTCCTGAGGAGAAATATTTAAGTCAGGCGACATACGGTTTAAGTGAAATTTATAAAGAGGAAATCCAGCATTCCAGTTTAATAGCCAATCCAGGCTGTTATCCAACAGCATCAAATCTTGGTCTATTACCAATCTTGAAAGCAAAATTAGCGGATGAAAAATCAATCATAATAGATGCAAAATCAGGAGTATCTGGTGCGGGGAGAGGCCTTTCCTTAAACGCACATTATGCAGAAATAAATGAAAATATGAAAGCTTATAAACTAGGAAAACATCAACATATTCCTGAAATAGAACAGGTACTTTCTCATGAGAGTGGCAGTCCCATCACCATTACCTTTACGACCCACCTTGTTCCAATGACGAGGGGCATTATGTGTACGATATACGTGAATCTAAAAGAGACTATTTCGACAAAAAAAGTTATCGATTTATATAAACAATTTTATCAGGATTCTCATTTTATAAGAGTACGGCCAGAAGGGAATATTCCATCAACTAAAGAAGTATTGGGTTCGAATTTTTGTGATCTTGGCCTGCATGTTGATGAACGGACCAATCGCTTAACGATCATTTCGGTCATCGACAACTTAGTTAAAGGGGCTGCCGGCCAAGCGATTCAAAATGTAAATTTAATGAACGGCTGGGATGAGCAAACGGGTCTCACCGATATACCAATGTATCCATAAATTAAAAAATTACTAGTTTACTAACATAGTAAAAGGAAAACGAATAGGAATCAAAAAGGGGGAGATCAAATTGACACAAGCCATATCAAGCAGCGAGATCATTATTCTGGATGATGAAAGTATAACCTTACCTAAGGGGTACAGTGCTGGGGGAATTCACTGTGGGGTTAAAAGAAAAAGGCTGGACCTTGGTTATATTGTTTCTGAAGTACCGGCAACAGTTGCAGGAGTGTATACCACAAACCTTTTTCAAGCTGCTCCATTACTTGTAACACAAGAAAGTATTGCAAAAGAAAATAAGATACAAGCGATCCTTGTAAATTCTGGTAACGCGAACGCCTGTACAGGAGAACAAGGACTGAAGGATGCCTTTGAAATGCAAAAAGACTTTGCAAACGAATTGGGGATTCCCGAACATTTAGTTGCCGTTACCTCAACAGGAGTCATTGGAGAATTGTTGCCAATGAGTAAAATTAAATCAGGAATTAAAGAAATCCTTCAGAATGAGCACAAAAATGAACAGAAATTTATGGAAGCGATCCTAACGACAGATACCTGCGTGAAGCATTTAGGAGTCCAGCTGAAAATTGATGGGAAAACCATTAGCATCGGCGGCACATCAAAGGGGTCAGGAATGATTCATCCTAACATGGCCACAATGCTAGGATTTGTTACAACGGATGCAAACATTGCTCCTGACGACTTACTTGCTGCCCTTCGAGATGTCACCAACCAAACCTTTAATATGATTACTGTCGACGGTGATACAAGCACGAACGACATGGTTCTTGTAATGGCTAATGGATTAGCTGCCAATGAGCAGTTAACAAAAGAGCATCCTGACTGGGATTTGTTTGTGAACGGATTACAGTTTGTCTGTGAGACCCTTGCCAAAAAAATTGCCAGAGATGGCGAAGGTGCAACAAAGCTGGTGGAAGTTAAAGTAAACGGAGCATACAGTATTGATGCTGCAAGAGCAGTGGGCAAATCAATTATTTCTTCAAATCTTGTTAAAACAGCTATCTATGGTACTGATCCGAACTGGGGAAGAATTGTGACAGCTGCTGGTTATAGTGGAGTTTTGCTTGAACCCAACTTACTAGAAGTATCATTAGGACAATACAAGGTATTCGAGATGGGGCTGCCTTGCCCTATCGATGAGGAAGAAGTAAAAGGATATTTAGAGCAAGATACGGTTGTCATCCATGTTGATTTAAACCAAGGCGACCATCACGCAACTGCTTGGGGATGCGATTTAACTTACGACTACGTAAAAATTAATGCATCCTACCGCACTTAAGGGAGGACGAAAATGAAGTATTTAGTCATAAAGTGTGGAGGAAGTGTGTTAGATAATCTGCCAAGGTCTTTTTATGAGGATGTTGTTAAGATGCATGAAATGGGGGAGTGGACTCCAATTATTGTTCATGGCGGCGGCCCGCTTATAACCTCTTTATTAAAAAACCTAAATGTTGAAACAACCTTTGTAAATGGTCTTCGCGTAACCAATCATGAAATATTAGATATTGTTGAGATGGTTTTAAGTGGCTCGGTCAACAAACAGGTGGTAAGAAATATTGTTGAAGTAGGCGGAAAGGCAATCGGGGTAAGTGGAGTTGACGGAGGATTATTGAAGGCAGTCCCGACAGCTGATGCGGAGACATTAGGCTTTGTTGGTGAAGTAGTTGGGGTAAATCATACGATGATTAAAGGGATCATCGATCAAGGATATATTCCTATCATTTCACCCATTGGCATTGATGGAAGTGGACAACGATACAATATAAATGGAGATATAGCCGCTAGTGCCATTGCAAAAGCACTCGAAGCGAGTCTTTGTTTCATAAGTGATATTCCAGGAATCTTAATTGAAAAAAATGGAAAGAAAACAAAACTTGATAAAGCTTCTAAAGCTATTATTGAAGAGTTAATTGAAAATAAGACGATTTATGGCGGAATGATTCCAAAAGTACAAGCGGCTATTGACGGTCTTGTTCATCATATACCGGAGGTTGGAATTATTAACGGTTTTGATAAAAATAGCTTGATAGATTATACGAATGGCAAACAAATCGGTACAAAAATTGTGTTAGAAGAGGAGATAGCGTAATGGTAAATGATACTTCCGTCACCCTAACTTCACCTGTTATGGCCACGTACAGTCGTTTCCCCGTCACCTTGGTAAAGGGAAAAGGGAGTTATGTATGGGACGATCAAGGGGAGCAATACTTAGATTTTACTTCGGGAATAGCAACCTGTAACCTAGGGCATGTTCCTGATGTTGTGAAAGAAAAATTGGAGGAGCAGCTGCAAAATTTGTGGCATTGTTCAAACCTCTACCATATTCCGAATCAACAGCAGCTTGCTGAGTTGCTTACAAGCAATAGCTGTGGCGATAAGGTTTTTTTCTGCAATAGTGGTGCTGAAGCAAATGAAGCTGCCATAAAGCTTGCTAGAAGATATGCAAATAAAGTAAAAGGCAGCAGCTCATCGGAAGTCGTCACCTTTCAGCAATCGTTTCATGGCAGAACATTAGCCACCTTAACAGCTACAGGACAGGAGAAAATTCAACATGGCTTTGCTCCGTTAATGCCAGGTTTCAGCTACCTGCCCTTTAATGATGAAAAGGCGATTGAAGAGCTGTCAACCCTGAAACCTGCCGCTGTTTTATTAGAACTTGTCCAGGGTGAAGGCGGAGTGATTCCTGCAAACCCGGACTGGGTAAAGAAACTCGCCCAGATATGTAAAGAAAATGATATCTTGCTTATGGTAGATGAAATACAAACAGGTATAGGGCGAACAGGAACATTATTTTCTTACGAGCAATATTCGATCGAGCCTGATGTCATTACAATTGCCAAAGGCCTTGGCTCAGGGTTTCCGATTGGTGCAATGATTGCCAAAGAAGAGGCCGCAAAGGGATTTGAACCGGGCAGCCATGGGAGTACATTTGGTGGGAATCCCCTAGCAACTGCTGCAGGTCTGGCCACTGTCAGCTATATAGTGGAGAGTCATTTACTAGAGAAGGTCAACGAGCTGACAGAATACCTTGATCTCAAGCTTCAAGGCTTGCAGGAAAAGTATTCTTTTATAAAAGGGATCCGCGGCAAAGGGCTGTTAAAAGGAATGGTTGTTGATGCGAATGCCTCAGATATTGTTCAAAAAGCAATTACCAATCATCTGCTTATTTTAACGGCAGGTCCGAATGTGGTGAGAATTTTACCACCCTTAACTGTAACAAAACAGGAAATTAATGAATTTACTGAAGCATTGGAAAAAACACTCCAAAGTATAGAGAAAGGCGAGTGAGTACTTTGAAACAGGGTTACCTTACTTTGGAAACGGGAGAAGTGTTCGAAGGTGTGCTAATTGGTGCAGAAAAGGATTCTCTCGGGGAAGTTGTATTTAACACCAGTATGACAGGGTATCAAGAAATCATCACAGATCCATCCTATGCAGGACAAATCATCACTTTCTGCTATCCAATTATCGGAAGCTATGGAATTAATGCCATCGATGATGAAAGCATTACACCTGCATTATCCGGTGTCATTATCAGTGATTTATGCGAAACACCAAGCCATTACCAATCAATCAATAAATTTTCTGAAAAACTAAAGCAAGCTGGCGTCCCTGGGATTGCTGGAGTAGATACTAGACTGCTGGTAAAGACGATTCGCAGCCGTGGAACAGTTAAAGGCTATATATGCCAAGAAAAGGAATCGGATTTACCTTCAACCACTAAAACACATTGGGTAGATCAAGTATCAACGAAAAAAATCCAATGCTTCAAAAATAATGGACCCCATGTGGTGCTTTTAGATTACGGCTTTAAGAAGTCTATTCTAAATGCCCTTTTAGAAGAAGACTGTGCGGTTACGATCGTGCCTTACAATACGTCATATGAAAAAGTTAAAGCCTTGAATCCAGATGGTGTTCTGTTAAGTAATGGACCTGGTGATCCGATGGAACTAAAAAAATGGTTTCCGGAAATCAAGAAAATTACGCAATCTTACCCAACGCTAGGTATCTGTCTCGGGCATCAACTAATCGCCCTAGCATATGGGGCAAAAACAACCAAACTAGCCTATGGGCATAGGGGCGGCAATCATCCGGTCAAGGAGTTAACGACCGGAAAGGTTAAAATAACGGCACAGAATCATGGTTATGTGGTTGTGGATGAAAGCATTGATAATAAAGTTTTTACGATAACTTATCGCAATGTGAATGATCAATCCATTGAAGGTCTAAAGCATAAAACCTACCCAATTCAAACAGTCCAATTTCATCCAGAAGCCCATCCCGGACCAAGTGATACCGAATATATATTACACGATTTTGTCAGTCAGATCGCTTCATTGGGAGAGAACGTATATGCCATTAAATAAAAATTTAAAGAAAGTACTGGTAATTGGTTCTGGTCCGATTGTGATTGGGCAGGCAGCAGAATTCGATTATGCCGGTACACAGGCGTGTATCGCCTTAAAAGAAGAGGGAATAGAAGTCGTATTAATTAATAACAATCCAGCCACCATTATGACAGATGAAGCTGTTGCTGATAAGGTGTATATTGAACCCTTAACCATCGAAACAATCGAAAAAATCATTCAGAAGGAAAAACCGGATGGTGTAATAGGTACATTAGGCGGTCAAACAGGTTTAAATTTAACCGTTGAACTATTTGAACAAAAGATATTAGAAAAATACAAGGTGAAATTATTGGGTACCTCTGTTGAGTCTATTAAAAACGGTGAAGACAGAGAAAGGTTCCGTAATCTCATGCTAAAAATCGGTGAACCGATACCTGAGTCAGCCATCATTCACAGCATCGCTGAAGGGGTACAATTCGTTAAGGAGATTGGCTTTCCTGTAATCATACGTCCTGCCTATACCTTAGGAGGGGATGGCGGCGGTTTTGCTTATAATGATGAGGAACTCGAATCGGTCTTAAAAAAAGGTTTAGCAGCAAGTCCTATTCAGCAAGTTTTAGTTGAAAAGAGCATCAAAGGCTGGAAGGAAGTAGAATATGAAGTCATGCGTGATGCAAATGATACGTGCATCATTGTTTGCAACATGGAAAATATGGACGCTGTTGGTGTTCATACAGGTGATTCTGTTGTTGTCGCGCCATCACAAACATTAACAGATGTACAATATCAAATGCTTCGTGATGTTTCCATTAAAGTAATTAGAGAATTGGAGATTATCGGCGGCTGCAACATTCAGTTTGCCCTTCACCCGGAATCCAATCATTATTACATTATTGAGGTGAACCCAAGGGTGAGCCGTTCGTCAGCGCTTGCATCAAAGGCAACTGGATATCCGATTGCAAGGATGGCGGCAAAGTGTGCGATTGGGTACCATCTTGATGAGATTGTAAATCCGATAACTGGTAATACGTTTGCTTCCTTTGAGCCAGCGATTGATTATATTGTGGTAAAACTACCCCGCTTTCCCTTTGACAAGTTTCCAGAAGCCGATCGGACTTTGGGGACCCAAATGAAAGCAACCGGAGAGGTCATGGCAATTGACCGGACTTTTGAAGGTGCATTAAATAAAGCAATTCGGTCGATGGAAATGAATGTGTACGGTCTATGCCTAGAAGAAAATAAATCATTAAATGAAGCTCACCTTTTTGAACTTCTAGAAATAGCTAATGACAGACGGTTATTTGTCATTGCCGAGGCATTTAGAAGAGGAATCTCTCTTGAAAAAGTACAGAAATCGACTGAGATTAACCCGTGGTTTTTGCACAAAATTAGCTCAATCGTTGCGTTAGAACAGGAATTGGCTGCCTATCAATGGGATACTGTTCCTATGAGCCTGCTGAAAGAAGCAAAACGAAATAATGTTGCTGATAAACTTTTATCGCAAATTTATCGTATTTCTGAAAAGCAAATTAGAAGTAAGTGGAAAGAATTAAACTGGAAACCAGGCTATAAAATGGTTGACACCTGCTCAGCTGAATTTGATGCCGTCACACCCTACTACTATTCTACTTGGCATGGTTTTGATGAAGTAGAAGTAACAAGCAAGAAAAAGATCCTTGTTATCGGGTCAGGACCAATTCGAATTGGCCAAGGAATTGAATTTGATTATTGCTCGGTACATGCTGCAAAGGCGATCAAGAAAAAGGGCTATGAGGCAGTAGTGATTAATAACAATCCTGAGACTGTTAGTACGGACTATTCGGTTGCAGACCGTCTTTATTTTGAACCACTTGCCGCAGAAGATGTTCTTCATGTCATTGAAAAAGAAAAGGTCGATGGTGTTTTAATTCAGTTTGGCGGACAAACGGCTATTAACTTGGCCCATGATTTAGAAGAAGAGGGCGTTAACATCTTAGGCACAACTGTTACGAATGTTGACCGTTTAGAGGATCGGAAGGAATTTTACCAACTGCTTGAAGATTTATCTATACCACATATTATCGGTAAAACGGTTGCACATGCTGAAGAATTGGCAGGCGCAGCTGCTAGCTTAGGATACCCTGTACTTGTGCGCCCATCCTATGTCATCGGCGGGCAATCGATGTTTACGATTTTTTCAGAACAAGAATTAAATCAGTATATAGTACAGCTTGAGAAAAACTCAAATACGACTATGTGGCCATTGTTAGTTGATAAATTTATACCTGGTCTAGAATGCGAGGTTGACGTAATCTGTGATGGAGAAAACATCGTTGTTCCAGGTATTTTTGAACATATAGAAAAGGCAGGGGTCCACTCGGGCGACAGCATTTCAGTTTTTCCACCAATTTCTTTGTCAGATAAACTGAAGGAAACATTAATTGAGTATGCTGGGAAAATTGCTAAATCTGCACCTGTTATCGGCATAATGAACATTCAATTTGTCATTTATGAGGAAACAGTCTTTGTTTTAGAGGTAAACCCTCGTTCATCACGGACCGTGCCAATCATGAGTAAAGTGACAGGAGTTCCAATGATAGAATGGGCGACAAGGGTTCAATTAGGGGAATCCTTAACTTCTTTATCCCAAACGCACGGATTACTACCAGAACCTACTTACTTTTCAGTCAAAGCACCAATCTTTTCTTCCAGTAAACTTAAGGGAGTCGATCATGTGCTTGGTCCGGAAATGAAGTCAACTGGTGAAGCTCTTGGAATAGGCACTACCTACCAAGAGGCCCTAGAAAAATCGCTTCCATCCATAAGTGGAGATACAGACAAAAATTATATTTTTTGTTCCATTTCTGACCGTGAAAAACTGGATAGTCTTGCTATTATTCAAGCGTTACTTAAAAGAAAGTACAAGATTGCTGCAACAGAAGGAACTGCTGTATTTCTTCAAAACCATGGCCTTCCCGTTGAGCAAGTAGTCAAGAATGAAGAAGATGTAAATAATCTTTTTCGAAACAGACCTGTTAAGGCTGTTATTAATATACCAAACCAAGGTCGAAATAAAATTAAATTCGGTTTTCAAATACGCGAGCATGCTGTCCGCTTTAAAGTTCCTGTGTTTACCCACCTAGATACCATCGAGGCGACAATTGGCTTGCATAAAGAGCCTAGAAACGAATACGGAGTTTATACGGTTAGTGAGTATTATAATAGTCAAAAGAGAGGTGTCGTTCATGCTAGAAGCAATTAAAACGAATGAAAAAAGTAAGGCAAATAAACCAGCGCTTTCAGGGAAAGACTTTCTACAGCTCTCTGATTTCAGTTCAACCGAAATTATCCACTTACTTAATGTGGCTGTCGAGTTAAAAAAGATGCAAAAACAAGGAATCCCCCATCCATTTTTAAGTGGAAAAGTATTAGGGATGATTTTTGAAAAATCCTCTACGCGTACAAGGGTATCATTTGAAGTGGGGATGTTACAGCTGGGAGGACATGCTATATTTCTAAGCTCAAGGGATATTCAGCTAGGACGTGGAGAAAGTATTTCAGATACGGCGAAGGTATTATCCCGCTATGTAGATGCTATTATGATCCGAACTTTTTCACATGAGTCTGTTGAAGAATTAGCTAATCATGCAACCGTGCCTGTTATTAATGGGTTAACGGACCTGCAACACCCGACCCAAGTTTTAGCAGATTTGCTTACTATCCTTGAACATAAAGGAAAATTGGCTGGATTAAAGCTTTGTTATATTGGAGACGGTAATAATAATATGGCTCATTCCTTAATGGAAGGGGCAGTAAAAGTAGGAATGGACATAAGTATTGCCAGCCCTCCCGGATACTTGCCAAATGGAAAAATCACGGAAAAGGCCATTCAAGCTGGAAAAGAATACGGTAGTTCCGTTTTGATCACGAACAATCCGGTTGAAGCGATAAAAGATGCAGATGTTATCGTTACAGATGTCTGGACCAGCATGGGCCAGGAAGAAGAAACAGCTATTCGATTGAAGGCATTCCAAACCTTTCAAGTCAATGAGGAATTATGCAGCCATGCAAAAGAGGACTTTATCTTTTTGCATTGTTTGCCAGCACATCGTGGTGAAGAAGTAACCGCAGAGATTATCGATGGTTCACACTCGGTCGTTTTTGATGAAGCAGAGAATCGTCTGCATGCCCAAAAAGCAATTTTGAAACTTTTACTAAAGTAATAGTTTCATTTTTCATGAGATATGTTGTATAATAATTCTATTGATTGAATAAAAATTCATAAATAGTTTGAGGAGAATACAGATGACAAAGGAAAAAATTGTTTTAGCATACTCAGGTGGTTTAGATACTTCAGTATCTGTTAAATGGATTCAGGAAAAGTATGGTTATGATGTCATTGCATTAGGCTTAGATGTGGGCGAAGGAAAAGACTTAGAAGCAATTAAAAACAAAGCCTTAAATGTGGGTGCCATTAAAGCGTATATGATCGATGCAAAAGAATTACTAGCGAAAGAATATATATTACCAGCTTTAAAAGCAAATTGTTTATATGAAGGGAAATATCCATTATCCTCTGCACTTTCCAGACCACTCATTTCAAAATTATTAGTCGAGGTCGCGGAAAAGGAGGGTGCCACTGCTGTTGCTCACGGCTGCACAGGAAAAGGAAATGACCAAGTTCGTTTTGAAGTTTCCATTCAAGCGTTAAATCCAAGTTTAAAGGTGGTTGCTCCGGTTCGTGAATGGGGCATGACACGTGATGAAGAAATTAAGTATGCGGAGGAAAACGGAATTCCTGTTCCTGTAGATTTAGATAATCCCTTCTCGATTGATGCAAACATTTGGGGACGTGCCTGTGAGGCGGGAGTTCTTGAAGATCCGTGGGCTGAGGCACCAGAAGCAGCCTTCGATTGGACGAATCCTATTGAATTAACCCCAGATGCTGCTGAATATATTGAAATTGAATTCGAACAAGGTGTACCGGTTGCGCTAAATGGTGAAAAGCTTCCACTTGTTCAATTAATTGAAACACTTAATACGCTTGGTGGTAAACATGGGGTAGGGCGTATTGACCATATTGAAAATAGATTAGTAGGGATCAAATCAAGGGAAGTGTATGAAAATCCTGCCGCATTAATATTAATTAATGCCCATAGAGAATTAGAATTTTTAACCCTGACTCGTGAGGTTACACAATTTAAGACACAGGTTGAACAACAGATGGCAAAAATCATTTATGAAGGTCTATGGTATTCACCAATCAAACCAGCACTTGATGCCTTTATTAATGAAACACAAAAGGTAGTTTCAGGAACTATTCGCGTTAAGCTCCATAAAGGGAACCATACTGTTGTTGGTAGAAAATCTCCACATAGCCTTTACAACGAGGAACTTGCCACATATGCAAAAGGTGACGCTTTTGATCATAATGCGGCAGTCGGATTTATTAAACTTTGGGGGCTGCCAACAAAGGTATATTCTGAAGTGAATAATAAAGAAATCATATTAAAATAATCCGGATTGCCCTCGAATCCTATTTCGGGGGCTCTCTTCTTTACTTTTTAAGGAGGATCATACGATATGTCAAAGTTATGGGGCGGACGCTTTACAAAGGAAACAAACAAGCTGGTAGAGGAATTTACAGCTTCGATTTCTTTTGATCAAAAGCTAGCAAAGGAAGATATTTCCGGAAGTATGGCCCATGTACAAATGCTGGGAGAATGCGGCATTATTCCGATGGAAGATGCCATAAAAATTAAGGATGGCCTTCTATCTATAAAAAAAATGGTAGATGACAATCAAGTTGAGTTTTTAGTAGAAGATGAAGACATTCATATGAATATTGAAAAGCTTTTGATTGAAAAAATCGGACAGGTGGGAGGCAAGCTCCATACCGGTCGAAGCCGTAATGATCAGGTGGCAACTGATATGCATCTTTATTTAAGAACGAAAACGACAGAACTGATTAAATTAATTGAAGATGTACAACAGGCCTTTATTGCGCAGGCGAAAGAGAATGTTCAAACATTGATTCCAGGGTACACCCACCTGCAGCGTGCCCAGCCGGTTTCCTTTGCCCATCATTTAATGGCGTATTTTTGGATGTTTGAACGTGATAAAGAGAGATTGATTGACTCGCTGAAACGGGTAAACTGGCTTCCGCTTGGTTCTGGTGCCTTGGCAGGGACGACATTTCCTATCAACCGTGAACGTGTTGCGGAACTGTTAGGCTTCGAAACAATTTATCCAAATAGCATGGATGCTGTTAGTGATCGAGATTTCATCCTAGAATTCTTGTCAATCGGTTCAATTATTATGACGCATATTTCAAGATTATCTGAAGAGTTGGTACTTTGGTCAAGCCAAGAATTCCAGTTTATTGAGCTTGATGATAGCTTCTGTACAGGTTCAAGTATAATGCCGCAAAAGAAAAACCCAGATGTACCCGAGCTGCTGCGCGGAAAAACTGGTCGAACCTATGGAAATTTGATTGGTTTGTTGACTGTACTGAAAGGCTTACCACTCGCTTATAATAAGGATTTGCAAGAAGATAAAGAAGGCATGTTTGATACGGTGGAGACGCTTGAAGGATCCTTAAAGCTGTTAGCACCCATGATTGAGACCATGACTGTAAAAAAAGATGTGATGCGCAAGGCGATCAACAATGATTTTTCCAATGCCACCGATATTGCCGATTATTTGGTTACAAAGGGATTACCATTCCGTGAGGCCCATGAAGTAATCGGGAAAATTGTTTTGTATGCGATTCAGTCAAACAAATTTTTATTAGATTTAAGCTTTGATGAATATCAGGAATTCAGTCCATTGTTTGAAGAGGATATTTACAAGGTATTGGCTCCAGAGCACGTCGTAGCGGTAAGAAATAGCTTTGGCGGAACTGCTCCGGAACAAGTGGAGAAGCAAATTAATTTGGCCGAGGGAAAACTGAATCAATAAGATTTTTTTGAATATTATTGACAATAACAATTATTTAAACTAAAATACTTTCTATAACTTGGAAATTTACTGAAAAATTAATATAACTCTTATCCAGAGCGGCGGAGGGACTAGGCCCGATGAAGCCCGGCAACCATCAAGGTATTCCTTGAAAAGGTGCTAATTCCTGCAGGTTATTTATGACCTGATAGATAAGAGGAGGAATTCAGCCCTCTTCTTATGAAGAGGGCTTTTCCTATTTGAAGGCTCTGTTAATGTTATATGAAGGGTGGATCAACATGTCTGTAATTAAAGTGGCAATCCTAGGTTTTGGTACGGTGGGTGAAGGAGTTTATCGGACTATTCAAACACATGCAGAGGAGCTGACAGTGGCACTAGGGAAAAAAGTTGAGGTTGCAGCTGTTCTGATAAAAAACACACAGAAGGAAAGAAATATAAGTGAAGATGTCCTGATCACTTCAGATTTTACAGAAATCCTAAATCTGCCACAGCTTGATATTGTGGTTGAAGCGATTGTTGGCAAGGACCCTACCTTTTCATTTCTAACAAGAGCTATTCAACGAGGCTGTCACATTATTACAGCAAATAAAGAGATGTTTGCCCACTATGGAAAAGATCTGCTTGAACTTGCAGAGAATCATCATGTTTCAGTAGGGTTTGAGGCTACGGTTGCAGGTGGAATCCCAGTTATTCAAACACTGCGGCAATTATTAAATGTAAACCGTGTCCAAGAGGTTCAAGGAATCCTAAATGGGACATCGAATTTCATCTTGACAGAAATGCGCGAAAAGAAGCTGACCTTTGCCCAAGCACTAAGGCAAGCCCAGGAAAACGGTTATGCTGAAGCAGACCCAACCAATGATGTTGAGGGCTTTGATGCCTTTTATAAAACGATGATACTTAGTAGACTTGCCTTTGGGAAAAGTCCTAATTGGCAGGAGGTCGAACGAGTAGGAATTACGTCCATTACACCTGAGATGATTGAAGAAGCTGCGAAGCTAGAATTAAGATATAAGCATATTGCCAGCATTTATAAATCTGGTAATCAAATAAAAGCAACGGTTAAACCAGTTCTTGTAGGGAAAGAGCATCCCTTTTATCATGTAGAAGGGGTTCAGAATGCCGTAAATGTCTACTCTGATATTGTTGGACGAATAACGCTTCAAGGCCCCGGTGCAGGAATGTATCCAACTGCCAGCGCCGTGATTGAGGATTTGGTCTATGTATGCCAAAACCCTCCGGTTAAACGAAGTCTCAAATTTAAATCAAATCACTATGTTTTATAGATAGTGTAAAAAAGAGCTGATGGCTCTTTTTTTTATTTAGGATGGGTAGTAGTTTAGTCAATTCCAAACGGATTACATATTGTGTAAAAGATTAACAAATAGGACTAGCTATTTCATAAATGAAATAGAAGGGGTAACACCATGTCAGAAAGGAAATATAAAAAGGATGAAGAGATCGAGGTTAGCGTCATTATTCCATCTCTTAATAAATACCCACTAAATTTATTTACCCTCTATTCGCTTGAACACCAGACTTTTCAATCTGAAAAAATGGAGGTTATCTTTATTGACGATGCCTCTACAGATCAAACAGAGGAAAAACTTAAGGATTATTCACCCCCATACAAGTTTAAATATATTCGCAGCAATGAAAGACTTGGTAGAGCGAAAGGTAGAAATCTAGGCATACGTTCTGCAAGAGGGAAGGTTCTTATCTTTTTAGATGCAGAAATGATAACAGAACCAGATTTTGTTCAAAATCATTTTCAATATCACCAATCTAATCAAAAAGTAATAATCACAAGGGCCATGCACTCCAAATCCCTCTATTCATGTATTTTCCCCGACTTTTCTAAGCAAAAAATAACTACAATTTCAGATATAACCCAAAATAATCCTGACGTATATGCGAGATACAAGGAGTGTAACTTTCCTCTTGAACAGCCATATCTATTACTAACAAAAAACGATATAGCTCGAAAAACCTTTAAAGATTTAGCATTTAGTGCATATCCATGGTTCCGACAAATTATTAGAAAGTTTAATGCGGATTTGGAAGGGTTTGCATTTCCCTGGATGGCCTTTCTAACAGGAAACGTTTCCATTCGTAAAGATTTCATTGAACAGGCAGGGGGATTTGATGAAGAGTTTTTCCACTACGGTTATGAAGATTGGGAATTGGGATATCGGCTATTTAAAAAGGGAGCCCGCTATATTGTTAGCAACGAAGTAATTACCTATCATCAAGAGTTTCCTATCGTGGATAGAAAATGGAATGAGGCAATTGCAAACTTTGGTCTATTCACAATAAAACATCATGATGTTGATGTGCTAATTTTAGGATTAGAGCTTTCAGGTCATACAGATTTATTAACAATGAGTAAGATCCTTAGGGAATATAAAAAACTGGTAAACACATATGATTTAAAATATTTTCAAGAAACATTCATACACATCCTCAGAACCATTATTCTTTTGCTTCAAGTAGGTATTCGTCATCTTAATATTCTTGGAGCGGCAGGTTTAGGTACAGAGGATAGAAAAGAATTATTAAGTGATATAAATCTTATTAAGAGTTTGCATGACTATCCAAATTTAACCTATTTTTTAGAAAAGGTTATGAAATCATAACCATAAAGGAGTATAATCAGTGGTTTCTATTATTACTTGTACGATTAGAGATGAGAATATCGATAATGTTTTCAAAAATTATCAGCGGCAAACCTGGAAGGATAAAGAGCTCATTATCATTTTAAATAAAGATTCAATGAACATTGACCGATGGCTCAGCAGGGCAAGGAGCTATCCGAATGTTCAGGTTTATCAATTACATGAAAAAGCAGCTTTAGGAGACTGTTTAAATTTCGGTGTCATGAATGCAAATTATGATATTATCGCTAAATTTGACGATGATGATTATTATGGACCGGATTACATTAGGAATTCGATGGTGGCTTTTGAGAATAAAAATATTTTTATTGCTGGTAAAAGTTCATATTTTATTTATTTTAATAATAAAAAAGCATTGATCCATGTCCCAGGTACGGAAAATGCTATTACTGATACAGTAGCAGGTGCAACATTAATGTTTCGAAAAGAAGTATTTTTTTATGTTCGTTTTGAAAAGGTAAATCGTGCCGAGGATTACTTTTTTATTGACGAGTGTAAAAAAAAAGGCTTGAATATTTATTCAACCAATCACCATGACTTTGCCGTCATTCGCCAAGACGTGGACAAGCACACCTGGAAAATTAATGATGAGGATTTAATGGAATGGGGAGAACTAATTGCTTATACAAATCATTTTCAATCCTTAGTGTCGAAACGAGATTGAAATATGTATTAAATAATATATTAAGGTTTGAAAGTTGGAGAAGCAGAATATCCCTGCTTCTCTCTTTATAAGATAAGACAGCATAAAAATCTTCGAGAATTGTCCAGCTCCAGCGCCCTAGCGGCTAGTGCCCTTCGCTCTCCGCCCTACGATAAGTCAAGCACGAATGCGCCTCCGGCTCTTCGTGTTTCCTTTATCTCTGTTGGAGTGCTCCACAAGGAAGGCTTCGGCAGCATTGGCTTCGCACGAAGGAAAAGCGTTAGCTTTTCCGAGGAGGCCATACGCCGCTGACCAGGGCGCTTCCGCTTTTCGTGCCTATTTATTTCGATTTTTGACACGCTGGTTAGCTGCATTTGCCCGGGCCTGTGCTTCAAGATCTGCATGGTCAGCGAACTCTGCTGAATATTCTACATCTTGTCCATCTGATTTTAGGTTTTTAGGGACTTGTGGAAGTGACCCCTTATTATTTTTATGCCCAACCATGAAAAAAACCCCTTTCGACATGAACTAGTGGAAGCTTTTATGCTTCCTTACTAGCTTTTACAATTTGAAAGAGGTCCATTAATGGAAATATTTTTAAATCAATTTAAAGCCGCGTTTTTTTGTCGTGAAAACCCGCAGCGCGGTCGGCCATTTTAAAATCTCGCTGATATTTTACTTCCTGCATACTGGTTAAGGAATATTTTCCACCATTTCTGCTGTCTTTTTTCTTCTTTTCTCCCATTTTGCTCATTCCTTTCAACATTTTTTAATTGTCATCAGGCAGCTAAGTAAAAGTTAAAGCACTACATATGTACTTATTTCCATTTTTACCTATTGGGAAAAGAATGATACTGATTTTTGGAAAATAAATTTTTAAAAAATGAAACTGAATATGGTAAAGTAGGTTTGAGGTGAACGATATGGCCGTTATTACAAAAATCACCACACAACAGAAAAATCAAGATCGTTTTAATGTGTTTATCGATTATGGTAAAGGTGAAGAATTTGCTTTTAGTGTTGATAGTGATGTTTTAATTAAGTTTCAATTAAAAAAAGGAATGGAACTTGATGAATTTTCTTTCTTGGAAATTCAATACCAAGACGATATTCGAAAAGCATACAACCTAGCTGTTAATTATTTGGCAAGAAGAATGAGATCCGAAAAGGAAATAATGGATTATCTGATTAAAAAAGAAATAGATGAGCCTATCATTGAGGAAGTAATACATAAATTGTCTGCCCAAAAGTATATCAATGACCAAGAATTTGCTATTGCCTATGTGCGGACACAAGTAAATACAACGGATAAGGGCTCTACTGTCATTAAAAGGGAATTAAAGGAAAAGGGAATTGCCGAGGGCCTTCTCCTTCGGGCACTGGAGGAATTTTCTTTAGAGCAACAGATTGAGAAAGCGGTGAAAATCAGTGAAAAGTTTTTTCAAAAGAATGCTAAAGAATCACTTAAAACCCAAAAACAAAAGCTGGAAAATTTACTACTTAGAAAAGGATATTCTTTTGAAATCATTGAGATAGCTATTAATGAAACGGAAGTTCCTAAACAGGACGATGAGGAAATGGAAGCTATTAGATTTCAAGGTGAAAAGGCCCACAGGAAATATGCTCAATACTCCGGGTATGAGTATCAGCAAAAAATGAAACAGACTTTATTCCGTAAAGGTTTTTCAATGGATCTGATTGAACGTTATCTGACAGAAAAAGAAAACTCATGACCAAATGCGTCATGAGTTCACTTGTGAGGTGCAAAACATTCAAACACAAGTTAAATCACTATTTAATTCGCAAGTTTTTCACCACTAAATTCACTGGACATTTCAAATAAGTCTTTGTTCGCCAGAGCCCTGCATATTGAGGACATTTTTCTAGCTAACCATGTGAGGTTTGTCCTCAATAGCCCTTATTGAGGACAGTTTCCCCGCTAACCATGTGAGTTTTGTCCTCAATAGCCCTTATAGAGGACAGTTTCATCACTAACCATGAGAGGTTTGTCCTCAATAGCGCTTATAGAGGACATTTTCACCACTAACCATGTGAGGTTTGTCCTCAATAGCGCTTATAGAGGACAGTTTCCCCGCTAACCATGCAAGGTTTGTCCTCAATAGCCCTTATAGAGGACAGTTTCATCACTAACCATGAGAGGTTTGTCCTCAATAGCCTCTATTGAGGACATCTTTCCTCGTTTCATGGCAGTTTTTGTCCTCAATAGCTCTAATTGACGACTGAGATTGAATTAAAAAAATTCAAGTAGCCAACACGATAAACCTTGTAACCATTCACACTATAAAACCAAATCCGTCATGAGTTTTTATTATCAATGATAATCGAATCCTGATCGATTTGAGCCATTATTATTTCTGCGATTTCTTTGGCAGATCGTAATCGTGATTTGTCCTTAATGTGTGTACTTTCATCCCAAAATGGGGTATCCATGCCGCCCATATAAACGGCCTTAAACGCCATTCCACTGCCTGCGTATTCTTTTTGCAAGCTTTCCGTAAATCCCCTGACAGCAAACTTGCTTGCTGCATATACTGCTTCATTGATTTTACCACGCAGGCCTGCAGTGGAGATAATATTCATTACCAACCCATCGCCACTCTGCTTTAAGGCGGGGATGACGGCTTTTGTCATCAAAATAGTTCCTAATACATTGGTTTCTACCATCTCATTAACCTGCTGGATCTCTGCTTCTATAAATGGACCAAAATGTCCGACACCTGCGTTATTGACCAATCCGAAAACTTCGTATTTATGGAGGATTTCTTTCATTTTATTTTCAATGTCTTCATTGTTACGGATATCTAATGAAAGGATATCTGCTTTTCCGTCAACCGTTTCTATTTCCTGTTTTACATCCGTTAATTTTCCAACCGTTCTGCCTGCTAACAAAATATGAAAGCCCTTTTGTGAAAAAAGAAGAGCTAATTCTTTACCTAAACCAGACCCAGCTCCAGTGATAATGATTGATTTCATTATATTACTCCTTTAAATAAGTTTAACCTTTATTAATTGTTCAATTCTTACTATACTAAAATAAAGAACTTAAGGGGAGAGAAAACATGCAGCTGGAAAAACGGTACAGTGAAATGACCCACCATGAATTAAGACAAGAAATTGCTGAACTACAAGAAAAGGCTAGAAAGGCCGAGCAAATGGGAATGGTGAATGAGTTTGCTGTTCTTGAAAGAAAGGTACAAATGGCTCGAGCTTATTTAACAGATCCTGATTCGTTTACACCCGGGGAAATTTATGAAATCGAAGGTGATCCAGGCCAATATTTCAAAATTGATTATATGAATGGTGTTTTTGCGTGGGGATATCGATTAAATGGTGATGGCAAAGAAGAGGCCTTGCCCATCTCCTTATTAAAGTCATTAAAATAATCAATGTCTAATGGGGCAAACCAGAGATTTCTCTCTGGCTTGTTTGCTGCTGCTTTATTGCCATACCTGTGGTGATTCATCATCGCGTTCACCTGAGGCCCGCATCCGCTCTTGTGGATGTGTATTAATGGTACCATCTGCTCGTTTTGAAGCATATTCTGCCTTTGCTCTCGGTTCTCCCTCAAGTTTGTTATTATTTTGGTTAGGGAAATTCGTTTCTTTGTTTCTCATGCTGTACCTCCATTTAGGGAATGAGAAAAACGTGAAAAGCAAAGCATTCTCAATGCTTACCACGTACCGATAGTATTTGCGCTTTTCATGAGGGATATGTTATAAGAAAATGGTAATGAGGTGTGTTTATGAATGAGTATCACGAAAGACTAATAAAAATGTTAATGGATAAGAACAATAATCTTTCCTATGACCAGGCTCGAACATGGGTGGAGCTGTTATGGGAGGACTTCGAATCATCCTATGCGAAAGCTGGCTGGGAGTATAAGGGCAGTGAAATGGCAGAAAGAATTGTCACCCAATGGATTGAAAATTATGGTGATAAGCTGCATGAATTCGTTGCCACAAATCCTAAATATAAGAAATTTTTATCTGAGGAATCAAATAACCAACATTAACGAAAAAGGGCTCCTTGAGGGAGTCCTTTTCTTAATTCGAAATAATCCTTAATTTTTTCCTTAATTTCTTTTCACTAAATACCCAGCCTGTATAGGAACTAATGGGATGTAAGTCACGATCTAGTTGAACAACGGCAACAAACGGGTAGTGGCCATTACTTCGGTAGCGTAAATCAATAAACCGTACTTCATAATAATCGTTGTATTCATCCACTTCCCAGCGGTAAACAGGAGAGAAAGATAAAAACGCTGAAAGATTCTTATCCTTTTTAGCAGCTTCTATTACTGGTGTTTTAGGTACAGGAATACGAATAAACCGATCCAGTATTTCTACCTTGTTTTTAACAGACCTCCCAACGAAGAATTCTTTCTTATTCATGGCAGCAATTCTCCATTGATGAAATCGCATTGTCGGAGCAATAATGATTTCTGTAGCATCTGGGATTATAGTTCTAATCTCAACCAGAACCCTTTTCTTAGCAAGATATCTCCTGATGTAATAGGCGATAATGACCGCGTACATTATTAAAAATGTTGCACCGGGGTTTGCTCCTAAAACCCAGATAATAATACCGAAAACGTGAATGCCGAAGATGAACGGATCAAATGTATTGATCATCCCGAGAGCCACCCATTTAGCTGAAAAGGGTCTCAGTGCTTGAGTACCATAGGCATTAAAAATATCAACAAATACGTGAATAAACACCGCTGCAAACGTCCAAGCCCATAAATGCAATAGATTTGCATAAGGAAAAAAAGGATAGACAACTGCTATAATAAAGAGCGGCCATAATAATACAGCAGGTATGGAATGAGTAACCCCACGATGATTCCGAATGTATATCGCATTATTTCTCAATTTTAAAATCGTGTCAATATCTGGTATTTGTGAACCGACTATTGTGCCAATTAATACGCTTGTCATAGTAGCATGGCTGCCAGCTACTGCAGGATCCAGCGTTGCAAGACCACCAAGGGCAATTCCCATTACAATATGTGTTCCTGTATCCAAAAGGCAATTCCTCCTTTAATAGGTTCTTGTCAAAAAAGCCAATATAGATTATCGTAAACGAAAATGCTAATTATTATTTTCCCTTTTTTCGTATTGTTTAACAAGCTGGAGGAATAAAAGTTATGATAATTGAACATGAGTATGCTGAAAAAATCAATATATATGCTTTTCAAGCTGATTTAATTTCCTGGTTCAAACAGGAACAACGTGATTTGCCGTGGCGGAAAGATCAGGATCCCTACAAGGTTTGGGTTTCTGAAATCATGCTGCAGCAAACACGAGTTGATACAGTAATACCCTATTTTAATCGATTTATTGATTGGTTTCCGACGATCGATGCTTTGGCTGATGCCGAGGAAGATAAAGTACTGAAAGCTTGGGAAGGATTAGGCTATTATTCAAGGGTCCGAAATCTCCAAACTGCTGTGAAAGAGGTAAGGGAGAAATATAACGGAACCGTGCCAAATACACCAAAGGAAATTGCCGACCTTAAGGGAGTAGGGCCCTATACAGCAGGGGCTATATTAAGTATTGCCTATGGAAAACCAGAGCCAGCCGTTGACGGAAATGTGATGAGGGTGTTATCCCGAATCTTATTAATTTGGGATGACATCGCAAAACCTTCAACTCGAAAAATTTTTGAACAAGCCGTTCGTGAATTGATCTCGCATGAAGACCCATCTTCATTTAACCAAGCATTAATGGAATTAGGGGCATTAATTTGTACGCCTACCTCGCCTTCCTGCTTATTATGTCCAGTACGTGATTATTGCCAAGCTTTTCATGAAGGAGCGGAAAATGAACTGCCAATAAAAACGAAAAAGTCAAAAACCCGTGATGTTCAACTCGCAGCGGCAGTCCTAACAGATCCCTCTGGAAAATTTTTGATTCATAAACGCCCCGCAACTGGGTTGCTTGCGAATTTATGGGAATTTCCTAATGTCGAAATTCATCATGAAATACAAAGCAACCGCGAACATGTGGCTGCTCTTTTTAAACAGAATCTAAATTTAGAAAGTAAACTTGAAAAAATCATCGGCCAACTTGACCATGTTTTTTCACACTTGGTTTGGAATATTAATGTCTATTCAGGAACAATATCAGCTCCGTTAGGGAAAAGGGAAGACTGGAAGCTCGTGTCCTTAGAAGAAATGGAACAATATGCCTTCCCTGTCTCTTATCAAAAAATGATTAAACTCTATCAAGAGTATTTAAAGAAGTAAAAGAAAGACTCAAAAGGGTCTGGTCAGAATTTAACACTCGATATATAGTCGCATATTGGGAAAGGCTCAGCGACAAATTGAGGTTATGTGGGGAAGACCCTTTGATTTTTTATCACTTCTTTAAACTATTCTTGAAAAATTAGGTTGAAAGGTACAGATACCCAAGTCATAATCAATCATAGACCGTTTTTGTCCCGTGAGTATAGTCAGCTTCTTGGCGTTTTATGCCCCCGCGGTTTTCTATTTCTTCAATGATTTCTCGATGAATGGACTGCCCTTCGCTATTTAAATATGGAGCAATTTGCTGTAAAGAATGATGGAAAAAAGCAAGTTCGCTATCCTGCCAATCCGTTTTTGACATCATTGAAAGTTCAGTCATATCACGTCCAACATACATAATTTCTTTTCCTCCTCTTAATGAGTATTTGACATTAGTGTTTTATATTAATTGTCTTCTATTCACGGAAAAGCTAAAATGAAATGAAAAGCCAAAGCTTCCATTAACAGAAATCCACTTGTTTCTGGTGTTGAAGCTGGATATAATCAATTTTTATTATATTAAAATTAGATATTTAAAATAAGAAGGGAAAAGGAACATGACACAAAAAGTAGCACTAATTACAGGAAGCAGTAGAGGAATTGGCAGGGCCACAGCAATCCGTTTAGCAGAAGCAGGATATGACATAGTTATTAATTACGCGAGAAGTAAGAAATCAGCCCTTGAGGTTGCCGAACAAATCGAGGCTATTGGCAGAAAGGTTCTAGTGGTAAAAGCAAACGTTGGTGATGTGGCTAAAATAAGAGATATGTTTGTCCAAATTGACCAGGAATTTGGCCGTCTGGATGTATTTGTGAATAATGCTGCATCAGGCGTTCAACGGCCCATCATGGAACTAGAAGAGTCCCATTGGGATTGGACTTTAAATATCAATAGCAAAGCCCTGTTATTCTGTGCCCAAGAAGCGGCAAAATTGATGGAAAGAAACGATGGAGGTAAAATTGTCAGCATTAGTTCACTCGGGTCAATTCGTTATTTAGAAAATTATACAGTTGTTGGTGTCTCTAAAGCTGCACTAGAAGCGTTGACAAGATATTTGGCAGTAGAATTAGCACCTAAGAATATTATTGTCAATGCAGTTTCCGGTGGGGCCGTTGATACCGAAGCATTAAAGCATTTCCCTAATAGAGAAGAATTGCTTGAAGAAGCAAGGAAAAAAACGCCAGCTGGAAAAATGGTTGAGATTGAAGATATGGTTAATTGTGTTATGTTCCTTTTAGCTGAAGAGTCAAGTATGATCAGAGGGCAAACTATCATTGTTGATGGTGGAATTTCGTTACTCGTTTAATTATTTTTATATAATTTTTTTGGATAATCACCACGGATGAAGGATACATTAATCTCGTGGAGGTGATTACTATGGCAAACTTCAACCAACAGCCAAACAAGACTTCAGCTGGAACTAATATCCAGGAAGTTAGACAACAAAATGCTCAATCAACTGGTTCAGCAGGTTCAGCAGGTCAATTTGGAACTGAATTCGCTAGTGAAACAAATGCTGCAGAAGTAAGAAAGCAAAACGCTCAATCAGCAGGTTCTGCCGGTTCTGCAGGTCAATTTGGAACTGAATTCGCTAGCGAAACAAATGCTCAAGAAGTAAGACAGCAAAACCAACAATCCCAAGCTCGTAAAAACCAAGGCAGCGGCCAATTTGGTCAAAGCTAATAATACCTAAAAAAGAAGGTGCTCTTATTTAATAAGAGTGCCTTCTTTTTTTGAAGAAGCGTTCCAGTCCATACGCCGCTGACCGGGTGCTTCCGCTTTTCTTATTGTCCAGCTCCAGCACCCTAGCGGCTAGTGTCCTTCGCTTTTCTTATTCGACAAAACTTCTCTTTTGTCTACATAAGTAGTCAAAGGATAAAATCTATCGTTCAAGAATACATATAGTAGCTAAAAAATAAGGCGGTGAGGGAAATGAATCATTTTAACCGATTAGTTTCCGAACAAATGGTGACAATGGAAAAATTACTGTATCTTCAAGCAGAACTTGAGCGTTGTCAGCAAATAGAAGATGAGCTCCAAACTCTGCAAAAAGCTACAGACCTAGAAAGCATTCAAAACGATATTCAGCTAATGAAAAAAGAGCTAAAAGAAATTCAATTAATTTTTGAGCAGCAGACAGAAGAGGTAATTAATTCTTATCGCGAAATGAACTTGGCTCCTTCCAACTAGGTTCTGAAACAAAAAGGAGAAAAAAATACGCAAATTTTACAAAGAGCCATTGAAATATGGCTCTTTTGTTTTAAATTCTGTTGTTTACCGTTATAATAATAGAAAATAGGAATTTTACTTTGCTGCCTCTTCTTGTTAATTATAAGTTAGAAGAGGTGCAAAGCGTTCAGGAATGAAGGTAGGGGAGAACATGGTAGTACCCATAGAAGGTGAACCAATGCAAATACATAGCTATAAACACAATGGGCACATCCATCGCGTCTGGGAAGAAACAACCGTTTTAAAAGGGTCGCAGAATTTGGTGATTGGTGGAAATGATCGAACACTTGTTACAGAATCAGATGGCAGAACATGGATTACCAGGGAACCTGCCATCTGTTATTTCCACTCACAATACTGGTTTAATGTAATTGGGATGATCCGTGAAGACGGCATTTATTATTACTGTAATCTCAGTTCACCATTTATTTTTGATGGTGAAGCATTAAAGTATATTGATTATGACCTTGATATCAAGGTGTTTCCTGATATGACCTTTAATTTACTAGACGAAGATGAGTATGAACGCCATCGTCGTGAGATGAATTATCCGGATGTGATTGATCAAATTTTAAAAAGAAATGTGGACAAATTAATTCAGTGGATTCGCCAGCGTAACGGCCCATTTGCTCCCGATTTTATTGATATATGGTATGAACGGTATTTAACGTACAGACGTTAGACGTAATTTACTTATTTCGAGGATGTCTCAAAACAAAGGGTCAGACCCCACAACCTCAATATATCGCTGAACTTTCCTTATAGGCGACTATATATGAGTGTTAAACGTGAGGTCAGACCCTTTTGAGACATCCTTTTGTCTGTCTTTGTAAACGAATGGAACTTGAAAAAAAGCGGATGGCCATAATAAAGGGTCAGACCCCTTTGAGACATCGATTATTTATTCATTTCTTCTTCTCCAATAGAAACTTCATTGTGATGATAGGAATGAAAGCTAGTTATCAAGGTATCAAGATGTTCTACCTGTTCGCCATAATCAATAATAGATGCGACAATCTGCATGCTATGATAGATATGCGGATTCTGCTCGGTGGCTGCATTTTGATATTCTAGGAAAAAAAAGTTAACTAACTCTGCTTCATTTACGTAATCATTTTCTTCTGTGTTTGGAGGAGGTGTTGGGATTTTTCCGATGAATCTAAGCAATACTTGTTCATGATGGTAAATTAGACCGTCTAGCTGTTCTTGGATGGATTGCTTAAAATCTTCTGGCAGCTGCAACAATTCATTTTCAAATCGATGCAGTCTTTTTAACGTATCAAGTGCCTTTTTGGCGGTTAAATTTAGCTGTCTATAAATAACAAGTTTTCTCAATTTTTCGGGATTGTTTTTTGGAAAATAACTACGCTCTTCTTTATACATTTTATAAAACTGATCCATAATATTTATACTATTTTTGAATTTTTTAATATCTGTCTTAAGTAGTTGATGATCATAGTCATGGCGTGTACTTAAGCGAATCCACTTAATGATTTCCTCAGTTGTATTTACGATTTTAAAATAAAGCTTATTTTCATATTTTGGCGGCATAAAGGCAAGATTGACTAAAAACGCCGAAAATACCCCAATCATGATGGTCGAGAATCGAATTCCGGCAAACTGAATAAAACTTCCACTCTGTGTTTCCATAATTGAAATTAGTGTTACAAGCGAAAGACCAATCGTATTCTCAAGTTTAAGCTTAAGATTAATAATAATGACAATAATGGCTGCTAATCCAATCATGAGGATGTGATTTCCTAATAAAAGTACAAAAGCCACCGCCAGTAAGGCCCCAATAATGTTTCCTTGAATTTGTTCGATGATGGTCAAATAAGAGCGATAAATGGTTGGTTGAATCGCAAATATAGCAGCTATCGCTGCGAATACTGGGGAGGGTGAATGCAGCAGTTGACCTAAGTAAAGGGATAAGATAATGGCAATTCCCGTTTTTAAAATGCGGGCACCTAACTTCATTTCGAATAGTTTCCTTTCAAAAATTAGTAATTGAATTCAATGAATAACAAATATGTACTATACAGGGATTAAAGATTATAATCAAGAACATTTTTATTAATTTATATGCGATGGATACCCAATTAGTAGGAAGAAAAAACGTCCGCTCCAATTAGCGGACGTTTTTTCTTTTACATATCACTCAGTTGATACTGATGGATCAGCCTGTTCTTTAACAGGAAGGATTTGAATAAAGTGATTTTCTGGGTCAACTAATAGGTCACGAAGCTGATTGGCTTCATCAAATTGACCATTTTGCTCAAGTAAATCTGTATATTTGCCTAATAATTCATTTATATCTTGTTTGCCCTTTTCGTTAATATCCACAACAGATACTTTGGCACCCTTGGCTACCCGTCTTTGAATGGCTTCTTTCGTTAAGCCCATTTCAGGTTGATGGCGTACATAAATGACACCGCCGGTCATCCCTGCACAAATCCATGGACCTGGGTCACCTAACACTAATCCGCGTCCGTTTGTCATATATTCGAAGGCGAATCCTTTAATATTAGCATTGGCACCGATGTTACCAGCTTCTTTTTCCGGAAGTGGCTTTTTAACTCCGCCGCCAATAATTAAATCAGCTCCAGAGAGGCGGATTCCGGCCCGGGCATCAGCACTTCCTTGTGCGACAAGGAGACCTTTTTGCGCACCGTAACCAAAGCCTTTTCCAACAGAACCGTTCAAATAACGACCATTCTTACCTTTAGACTTAAGAACGTGGATGTTACCGCCAAAGGAGGTCTTTCCGACACCGTCCTGACCCCCGCCATTTACCGTAATCTCAATTCCTTCACTATTATAAGCACCTAAACCGTTACCTGGGATAGAGCCATTTTTATATTTAAGCTGTACAGGCGCTAACTGCTTATAAGAGCCATCGAGTCTTCCGCGGACACGGTGACAAGAAACGCGGCTTCCTAGAACACGCTGTTCAGATGTTACACTTTCAAATTCGCGAGAAGAGTGTAATTGATCCACACTTCCATCGAGATATTCTGCACCAACTGCCACTTGCATTTGGACTTCTTCGATAGACTTTGAAGCTTCCGTTTTTGCAAACTGGCTGATTTCAAGTGGTTTCAATAGATAGGAGAGGCTGAGCTGGTTCTCTCCATTTATTTGCTCTAATAATTCGGAATGTCCTACAGCATCTTGTAAATTCTTGATTCCCAATGAAGAAGCAAGCTCTTTTAATTCCGATCCAAATGCAGTAAAGAGATTCATAATTCCTTGAACGGCTAATTCTAATTGTCTTGGAACGAAGCGTCGCAGGCCGTGTTCTTTAGCTTGTGCTTCAGATTCTATTTGAGTGGCAATCCCCACATGGCATGTATCCAAATGGCAGCCGCGGCAAGTAGTACATCCAATTGCAAGCATTGATAATGTACCAAATCCAACTCGGTTTGCGCCCAGAAGCATAATTTTCATGACGTCCATTGCGCTCTTCATTCCACCATCAGCCCAGATTTCTACCTTGTGGCGAAGACCACTTTCTAATAGAGCATTATGGGCTGCCTTTACGCCAATTTCAACTGGTAAGCCAACATACTGAAGGGCATGGATTCTTGCTGCCCCCGTACCTCCATCAAAACCACTTAACGTGATTATGTCTGCACCTGCTTTGGCGATACCGACAGCGATTGTTCCGATATTTGGTACAACTGGAACTTTAACAGCAATTTTTGCCTGATCATTTGCCGTTTTCAATTCTAAAATCATTTGTGCTAAATCTTCGATTGAGTAGATATCATGGTTGTTTGATGGTGAAATCAAATCAGACCCGAGTGTGGCATTACGTGCTTCAGCAACCTTGGCCGTAACCTTTGAACCAGGTAAGTGACCGCCTTCGCCAGGCTTGGCACCTTGACCAATCTTAATTTCTAGTAAATTTGAAGAGTTTAACAGTTCTGCATTGACCCCGAAACGGCCTGAGGCAATTTGTTGTCCTCTTGTTTTCGGGTATTTACCGAGCATATCTTTGATTTCTCCACCCTCACCATTAAGGCTGACCATATTTAAACGATCTGCTCCCTCTGCGTAGGCTCTAAATGCTGTCTCATTTTGAGAACCGAAGGACATCGATGAAATAAGGAACGGTAAATCATGGTCACCTACGTGAATGTCCACTTCCGTTGGTGATATCTGTTTATTGCTCTTTTTAAGATTAACTAAATGGCGAATCGTTGTTGGATTCTCGGTTTCTTGTTCCGAGATTTTATCACGATAAACACTGTAATCCCCTGTTGCTGCTACTTCACCAATGGCCTTCCAAATACGAGGGAAGAGGTGAAAGGTTTTGCCGACTCTTTCTTTCTCATTTTGGTAATCTTCTGCTCTCTTAATGGCATCTTGCTTTAATGCTTCAAAATTAGTTTCAAGCTCTTTTGAACCAAAGAAGTTTACGATGTTTAGAACATTGGCAATATCTTCGTGTAAGCCAATACTTGAGAACAATCTGCCGTAACCGCGCAGCTCATGGATTCCAATAGTTGAGATTACTTTTTCTAATCCCTTTGTTAATGCACTATAAAGGTTCAATAATGGTTTTGTATTTTCGTCGAGAACGGTTAAGAACATATAATACGGACTAATTAAATCTGCTCCAAGGCCAAAGGCAGTAACAATGTCATGGAGCGAACGAATCGCAGCGGACCGTAATAATAATGAACATTCTCTTCTTAATTCAGCCTTCATTAACGCTTGGTCGATGGCAGAAGTGACAAGAAGCGGATCAATCCAATAGAAATCATCTTGATGAGCTTTTGCGTCATCAAGGATTAACAACGATTTACCAGCCTGGACTGCTTGAACGGCTTCATTTGCAAGTCTAGTTAACGCACTGTCGACATTTTCATCCTTATTAAAAGTAGTAGAAATATAGACAGCTAGTTTTTGCTCTTGAAAATGTTGTACCACTTGATCAAAACTTGGCTGACCAATTTCCTCTGAACAAGTGAAGCCAACTTTTCCTTCTAATAGTAGAGGAGTAGTGAGTTCAATGACCGCTCCTGTTTCTTCTTTTGAAAATAAAGCAGGTCGTTTCCCAATTATGACACGAGTCGAGAAATGTTCTGTTTCGCGATCACGGTCTATTGCTGGGTTGGTAACAACAGCGACACTTTCTTTAATATAGTCGGCAATATTAACACGTTCAGGATTAAGGGCTGCTAGTGGAGCGTCATGTCCAAGCGAGCGGATTGGTTCCACTCCTTTTTCAGCCATTTGTTCGATTAATTGAATATGATCTCGTTCCCAGCCAAATGCCTTATATTGACCGTTATGAATTTTATCAGGATAACTCATCGTAACGGTCTTAGCCAATGCTGGTGACTGCAAACGTAACCTTGATTCACTTATGTTTAAGCGATCCGTAAAACGGGTAAACACTTCACTTTGATATTGTTCTTGCTCATAAACATCCAATTTATCGCCATTCCATTTGAATCCAACTTTTTCACCTGGCGCTAATGGTTTTGGGTCGTTAACATATTCACTGGACGGAATGATCCCTGGTTCTGAAGAAAATAGGTAAGAACTTTCAGTTTCAAGCATCCAAAGCGGGCGAAGACCAAGTGCATCGACACTAAATACTGCTTCATCACCATAGCGAGAAATAATTCCCGCAGGTCCTTGAGCAAAGTGTCCCCATGCCTCGCGAAGATACGTATATAAATCTTGCTTGTGATCAGGATATGCCTTGATTTCATTTATAATTGGCGGGAATAGAAGATCCATAGCCTCAAATAAAGTATAGCCATCGCGGCAAATTAACGTTTCCATGGTACGGCTTAAGTCCTGTGAATCACTGCCGTCCTTTACTAATGGTACACTTATCATTCTTGCCTCATCGCGAAGTTTTGCAATTGTATTAATCTCTCCATTATGGCCAAGAACACTAAACGGCTGTACTCGGAAAAAGCTTGATAAGGTATTAGTAGAGTAACGATTATGACCTAATGTAATGGTTGATGCGACAAGTGGGTTTGCTAAGTCAAGATAATAGCGGGGCAAAATATCCCCTGCACCCATTACTTTGTAAACAACATGGTTTTGACTTAGTGATGCCACATGAACATGCTCATTTAGTTCAAAATCAATTAAGACATCGAAAAGAACTTTATTTAATTCTTGACCTTTTTTTGCTGAAAGACAGGCAAATTGCCAAAAAACAGGATTTTCCTGAATGGCAATAGGGCCAAGAGCAGATTGGTCTGTAACATTATTTGTCTCAAAAACTAGTTCTAAGTCATAGGCTTGAAGCTTTTTTAATAGTTCTTGTTTAGTAGTATTCCAGTTGACCTTTTGACTAATGAAAATATGGCCGACAGCAAATTCCTCTTTATCAGCAAGTTGCGGGTCAAGGCCTGCCTGGTTCAATTTTTGTTTCCAAAGTTCGGTTGGAATATCCATATGGATTCCGACACCATCACCTTCGCCGTTAATAAAACCAGCACGGTGATTCATTGTAACAAGAGCATCAATGCAGTCAAAAATATTTTTCCTTGTCGGAATTTTGCTTTTTTCAAGGCAAGCAACAATTCCACATGCATCATGTTCTTGTTTATAGAAATCTTTAAATAGGGAAGGGGTCCAGTTTTGTGACATATTGTTTGGCTTCATCGGTTTACCGCTAAAGCCGCTTCACCTCCTATGATACTATTAAATTAAAAAACTTTGTCTATAATGTGATAAAAAGGAAATTTTCGCCATGTGACATTATATCACATGGTTTTAAAGCTATAATAATATATAGTATCATAAGAATTTTCAGAAATCAAATAAATATACAAGGATTTGGATAAAAGAAAGGAGGGGAATTGTTGAAAAAATTACAGAAAGATGTTAATGGAAGCGTTTTCAATTGTAAATATTAAAAAAAGGGAGTATTTTCCTCTCCCCAGTGTGAATAAAAAATGCATAATTATTCGGTCAAAAGTGAAGAAAATGCATTTCTTACCGCATGTAATGTTGCTTCCACATCCTCTTTTGTATGGGCAATGGTTAAAAACCATGCTTCGTATTTAGATGGAGCTAGATTAATTCCTTGATGCAGCATTAATTTAAAAAACTTAGCAAACATCTCGCCATCCGTGTTTTCTGCCTGTTTATAGTTTTCAATTTTTTCATTCGTGAAAAAAACGGTAAGTGCACCTTTTAATCTGTTAATGGTAATTTGAATATTATACTCCTTAGCAGCCGCTAAGATTCCCTCTTCAAGCATTGCACCTAACTGATCTAAATAATCATAAATGCCTTCTTGTTTTAATACTTCGAGGCAGGCAATACCAGACAGCATGGAAGCCGGGTTTCCAGCCATCGTTCCAGCTTGATATGCTGGTCCAAGCGGTGCGACTTCATCCATGATTTCTTTACGCCCGCCATATGCGCCAATTGGGAGACCACCGCCAATGATTTTTCCAAGTGCAGTTAAATCGGGTTGAACCCCTAATAAGTCCTGGGCACCGCCATACATAAATCGAAATGCTGTGATAACTTCATCATAAATGACGAGGGCACCGGCAGCATGAGTAAGGTCGTTAACTTGCTGCAAAAAGCCGGGATTTGGTTCAACAATCCCAAAATTCCCCACAATAGGTTCAACTAAGACTGCAGCGATTTGGTCGCCCCATTTTTCCAATGCTTCCTTATATGGTTCGATATCATTGAAAGGGACGGTAATGACTTCTTGGGCGATGCTTTTAGGAACACCAGCTGAATCCGGTGTACCAAGAGTGGATGGACCAGAACCGGCAGCAACCAGGACGAGATCTGAGTGACCATGATAACAACCGGCAAATTTGATGATTTTATCGCGACCCGTATAGGCACGGGCAACACGGATTGTAGACATTACCGATTCTGTACCCGAGTTGGTAAAACGAACCTTATCTAATGAAGGAATGGCTTCCTTCAACATTTTGGCGAATTTGACCTCATGTGGTGTTGGGGTGCCATAAAGAACACCGCTTTCTGCAGCACGTTTAATTGCTTCAGTAATATGTGGGTGGGCATGGCCGGTAATAATCGGACCATAGGCAGCAAGGTAATCGATATATTGATTACCGTCGACATCCCAAAAATAAGCACCTTGTGCGCGTTCCATTGCGATTGGAGCTCCACCGCCGACGGCTTTATAGGATCTTGATGGGCTGTTTACTCCGCCGACAATATGTTGTAGTGCTTCATTATGTAACCGTTCCGAATTTGCAAATTGCATAAATTTTCCTCCTTAAATGCGTATCTACTTATTTTATCACTTTTTTAGTAGACTTCTACCTGATAGATATTTTAGAAAATTTGAAGAAATACTGGGTATTGTTTTATAAATCCGATTTGGCTAAACTAATTCTTTAGGGCTGTGCACAGGAGGAATCAAAATGGAAAATGTCATTCAAGTAAAAAATTTACGAAAAGAGTTTAAATCCTATTCGAGTCGTACTGGATTAAAAGGGGCGTTTAGGGATTTATTAACGCGAAATTATAAAATTGTTCCTGCCGTACATGATATTAATTTTACGGTAAAAAAAGGAGAAATGGTTGGTTATATCGGTGAGAATGGTGCTGGAAAATCAACCACTATAAAAATGTTGACGGGAATTTTAACGCCTACATCAGGAGAAATTATCGTAAATGGGATGAATCCACATAAAGAACGGGAAAGATTTGTACAAACGATTGGTGTCGTTTTCGGTCAGCGTTCGCAATTATGGTGGGATATTGCGGTTCAAGAGTCGTTCCGCCTGTTAAAAAAAGTGTATAAGGTATCTGATGAACAATACGATGACCACATGAACCATGTTATACGGACACTGGATATAGAGCCGCTTTTAGATAAGGCTGTCCGCAAACTTTCCCTTGGTCAAAGAATGCGCTGCGAGCTTGCAGCAGCGTTAATTCATAACCCGCCCTTACTGTTTTTAGATGAACCTACGATTGGTTTAGATGTATTGGTAAAATTAAAAATTCGTGAATTCTTAAAGGAAATCAACCAGAAATATAATACTACGATTCTACTGACAACCCATGATTTGTCAGATATTGAAGCATTATGTGAGCGGGTTGTTATGCTTGATGAAGGAAAAATTATTTATGATGGGGCACTGCAAGAATTGAAGGAAAAATGGGGCGATAAAAAACAGCTTCAATTTCAATTTCTTGAAAAAGTGGATATGGCTGCAGTTCAGAAAATTACGAGCGGGTTACCCGTTGCATGGGAGCTGGATGAAAAGGGACAAATTTTCACAGCGAGCATGGAAGACCGTGATGAACTTATTTCTCAGGTTATTGCTAAAATTGTTGCTGCCTTTAAAATTAAAGACGTAAAAATAAATGAAACTTCAACAGAAGAAATCATTCGAAATATTTATGAAAAGGGTGCTGTGGAAGTTGGATAAATATTTAGAAATGATAAGAATCCGCTTTTTAATGATGCTGGCATATCGAACAAATTATTATACAGGTATTCTCATTTATAGTATTAATATTGGTGCTTATTACTTTTTGTGGACTGCTATTTATGGTGGAAAGGAACAAATTGAGGGGCTTTCGGTCGTTCAAATGACTACCTATGTAGCGGTTTCCTGGATGGCGAGAGCATTCTATTTCAATAACCTTGACCGTGAAATGGCACAAGAAATTATGGAAGGAAAAGTAGCCATTGAATTAATCAGACCCTACAATTATCTAGGAATGAAGACGATGCAGGGTTTAGGGGAAGGGATATTTAGACTTTTCTTTTTCTCAGCACCGGGACTTATCATTGTTTATTTCGTTTTTCCTATCCAATTTACTTGGGAACCAGGTGTATGGGGGTTATTTACGATCTCGATCCTACTAAGTTTTTTTATTAATACCGAACTTAATTTATTAACGGGAATTACTACTTTCTTTCTATATAATAATGCAGGCTTGATTCGAGCGAAACGCGTTGTCATCGATTTGTTTTCGGGGCTTCTTTTGCCAATCAGTTTCTTTCCAGGATGGGCGCAGGGGGTCATGAAATATCTCCCTTTTCAAGGAATAAGCTATATTCCTAGTATGATTTTTACCAAGGGGTTTTCCCATCAGCAGGCAATTGAAGCGATTGGGCAGCAATTTATTTGGGTAATCATTTTAATCCTGCCGATTTATTTACTATGGCAATTGGCAAAAAAACAATTGATTATCCAAGGGGGGTAAGCAGTGTTTTATGTATCGATGTTAGTTCAATATATTGGTCAATATTTAAAAACAAGGTTTCAATACCGGGCCGATTTGTTTGTTGAATTTTTCTCGGATCTTCTTTCACAGGCCATTAACTTGGTGTTTATTTTAGTGGTCTTTGGACATACCAATTACCTGCACGGTTGGAACAGAGATGAAATTATTTTTATCTATGGCTTTTTTCTTGTCCCCTATGCGTTTTTTTCTGCCTTTTTTAATATTTGGGACTTTAATGAACGATATATTGTTAAGGGAGAATTGGATCGAATCTTAACGAGGCCGATTCACAGTCTTTTTCAAATCATTCTCGAACGGCTGGAACTTGAATCCTTATTTGGTGCCATTACAGGGCTGGCTGTCATGTTGTATGCAGGCAGCAGGCTAGGTCTAGATGTTGATTGGTATGATCCTTTCCTATTTATTTTGTTTGTAATTGGTGGGGCGCTTGTCTATGGCGGTGTATTCATTATGCTTGCGTGTATTAGTTTTTGGGCGGATGCACGTACGTCGCTTATGCCAATGATGTACAATATTAGTAATTATGGACGCTATCCTGTGAATATCTATAATAAATTAATTGCCTTCGTGTTAACGTGGATCCTGCCCTTTGCCTTTGTGGGTGTGTATCCTGCTGCTTTTTTTCTTGAAAAAAAAGAGTGGTTCTGGTATTCATTTTTAACACCAGTAATGGGTGTACTCTTTTTTGCTCTTTCGGTACTGATTTGGAATCAGGGAGTCAATAAATATCGAGGTGCCGGGAATTAGAGTATAGAAAACACACTGTTTGATATTTTATAGTCCAAGCCTGCATAGGAATAGAATAACGCGATTTAAATTAGGGGTGGTAGGCGTGTTCTATTTCTTGCTTCCAATTGTTATTTTTTGCATCTTCATGAGTTTGCGGACTCTCTTTATTCCAAACACTCTTCGCGGGAAAATTGTCTCGGTTGAAAATTTCCTATATTTAGGAACTGTTTACTTGACCATCATTCTAGGTTTTGGTCTCATTTATCTTCTATTTAACTTAATTGGCACACCGTTACTTAAAGAAGTAAATCATCATTCTCAAAGTAATATCTTTGAAACGAGTTTTTATTTTAGTGCCATGACCCTATTTTCAGTGGGAAATGGAGATGTACTGCCACAAGGAATAGGAAGAATTATAGCAGTTATTGAGGCATTAATTGGCTATACGCTGCCTGCTGCTTTTGTAGCTAGGGTCATGTTAAATCGGGAAAAATAAGCATTTGAATATTAAATCATGGTGGAATGGGTTAAACTTTACAATTATAAGAATGTAAAGGAGATTCAGTTGATATGACGATAGAAGTGGGACAACTCGCTCCGGAATTTGTATTAAAAGATAGCAATGGGGAAATTGTTAAATTATCAGATTTTAGAGGTAAAAACGTAGTGTTGTATTTTTATCCAAAGGATATGACCCCAGGCTGTACGACACAAGCATGTGATTTTCGAGACTTTCATAAAAGCTTTACGGATTTAGATTGCATTATTATTGGAATAAGTCCCGATCCTAAAGAAAAACACGAAAAATTTATTGAGAAGTATAATTTACCGTTTTTACTATTAGTGGATGAAGAACATCGTGTGGCTGAAATGTATGAGGTTTGGAAATTAAAGAAAAACTTTGGTAATGAGTATATGGGAATTGAAAGATCAACTTTTGTTATAGATAAAGAAGGTAAATTAGTAAAAGACTGGCGGAAGGTAAAAGTAAAAGGCCATGTCGAAGAGGCACTACAGTATGTTAAGGAATATTTATCTAAATAATTTATTTAGAGATCCTGCACTATAAAGAAATCTTCTTAAAGGATTTGAAAAAAAGGATGAGACATTGCTCATCCTTTTTTTGCTATCATAAGAATTTATGAGTATTGACTTTGAGAATTGTCTAGCAGCTTCACTTTTCTTAGCCGAGTTTATATTTCGATGATAATGGGGAGAATCATCGGTTTTCTTTTCGTTTGTGTAAATAAATATTGTCCTACTGATTTTTTTATATTTTGTTTGATAACATTCCATTGCCGAATATTATCAGCTTGTAAGTCATGTACCGTTTTTTTGGTAAGTCGGTTTACTTCTTTTAGAAGATCATCTGAATTTCTTGCGTACACGAACCCTCGTGTGATCGTATCGGGACCTGAGATAATTTTTCGATCCGTTTTATTAATCGTAATCACGATCACAAGCATGCCATCTTCTGAAAGCTGCTTTCTGTCCCGTAACACAATGTCACCAACGTCTCCAACACCCATTCCATCTACGTAAGTATCACCTGCGAGAATGGACCGAGTTTGTCGTGCAACTTGGTTGTTAATATCAACGACATCTCCATTTTTAATAATAAACGTATTTTCTTTCTCCACCCCAACCGATACACCTAACAACCGATGATGATGCAACATTCGATATTCACCATGAATGGGAATAAAGTATCTTGGTTTCATTAAGGTAAGCATGAGCTTTAAATCTTCTTGGTAGCCGTGTCCGGATACGTGCATACCCGTTGAACTTCCAGACCCATAAATAACTTTCGCACCAAGTTGAAAGAGGTTATCGATGATCCGAGAAACGTCCTTTTCATTGCCGGGGATTGGTGAGGCGGCTAAAATAACGGTGTCCCCAGGGTAAATAACCACATCCCGATAGTTTCCACTCGCCAGACGGGAAAGGGCAGCCATTGGCTCTCCTTGACTTCCAGTGCATAGAATAGTTATCTTGCCAGCGGGGTATTTATCTACTTCTTTTGGCTCGATCAGCATTCCATCAGGAATATATAAATAACCACGTTCAATTGCTACAGATACAACATTAACCATGCTCCGTCCCAGCAATGCCAGTTTCCGGTTGGTCTTAATGGATGCTTCAACCACTTGCTGAAGACGATTTACATTCGAAGCAAAGGTCGAGATGAAAATATTTCCTTGTGCTTTCAAAAAAGCCTCTTCCATATGAATACTAACCATTTGTTCAGATGGCGTTAGCCCCTTACGTTCTGCATTGGTACTTTCAGATATTAACACTAAGACACCTTGTTGACCGATACTTGCCATCTTATGTATATCTGAATACTGATGATTAGCAGGGGTTAAATCGAATTTAAAGTCCCCGGTATGGACGACGTTTCCTTCAGGTGTATGAAAGACAATGCCAAGGCAATCTGGAATGCTATGGCTTACTTTGAAAAAGGAAACTTGAACTTGTCCAAATTCTAATATTGACTCAGAATCAATCGGAATGAGGGTTGTATCTCGTTTAAGCCGGTGTTCATCTACTTTTAACTCGATTAAACCGAGTGTAAAGCGAGTACCATAAATAGGAACATTTAATTTTCTTAAAAAGTAAGGAATTCCGCCAATATGGTCTTCGTGTCCATGTGTCACAATTAATGCCCGTATTTTATCCTGATTTTCCTCGAGGTAGGTTATATCCGGTATAATTAAGTCAATACCTAAAAGGCTTTCATCGGGGAACTTACCTCCGCAGTCAATAATGAAGATATCATTTGCATATTGAACCACATACATATTTTTTCCGATTTCATTTATGCCACCTAAGGCAAAAATCGATAACGTTTGTTCTGATGAAGTCATCCTGATCCTCCGATTCTTAATAAATAATAAGAGTATCCCCACTTAGTATCACTTTGATGCCTTTTTAAAAGCCTATTTTTTATAGGAAAGGCATTTGTCCAATGCAATAACCAGTCATTTGAATATCATTTTATTAGGGCATACCTCCTCAGATAAATATTTGGGTCCTTAGTGGCCCTTTTTTTTGTATAAAAAAACATTTTAAATATCAATTTTTTTAAATATATATATATACTGTTGATATGATGAAGAAAATATTTATTTTTTTGGAAAAGTACATATACACTCAAACTTTGCATGCGTAATTTTATATAAATAAGGGGGGGATTATCTATGAAAATCTATACCAAAAAGGGAGATAAAGGAATAACCTCGCTAATATACGGACAAAGGGTTGCCAAGAATGATTTACGGGTTGAAGCTTATGGGACTTGCGATGAAACCAACTCTATGATCGGATTGGCATTGAGTTATTTAAATCCTGAAAATTTTCAAGGGAAAGAAATAATTGAAACTGTATATCATAAAATACAAACAAAACTTTTTCATGTGGGAGCAGAATTGGCAACCCCAAAGGGAAAAGAAGTTAAGTGGACGCTTTCGATGGTGGATATTGAAGAATTAGAAAAACAAATTGATGAATGGGACTTGTCCCTGCCTGCATTAACGAATTTTATCCTGCCGGGAGGTCATCCAGCAGGGGCTGCTTTTCATGTTGCGCGAACAATAGCAAGGAGAGCGGAAAGGTGTGTAGTTACAATGGGAGAAGATGTCAATCCTCTAGTTTTAGCCTATTTAAATCGATTATCTGACTTATTGTTTGTGACTGCCCGGTATGTGAACTATTTATTAGGAGCCAATGAGCAAACATTGCATGGAAATAGTTGAGGGTATTCAGTGTTAATTAGCTTATAATATTGACAAAAGTACAAAATACCTAGTAAAATTAATTATAACAATTATAATTTAATAATATATTTTAGAAAGAAGGTGCATGACGATGAATCAATTAAAAGAAGCGTTGGATACCCTGAAGGATACAGGTGTTAGAATTACTCCGCAACGTCATGCGATACTTGAATATTTAATAAACTCGATGTCACATCCTACAGCAGATGAAATTTACAAAGCCCTTGAAGGGAAATTTCCTAATATGAGTGTGGCAACAGTTTACAATAATTTACGAGTATTTCGTGAAGTTGGCTTAGTGAAAGAATTAACTTATGGAGATGCATCAGCTCGTTTTGATTTCGTTACATCGCATCATTATCATGTTATTTGTGATAAGTGCGGTAAAATTGTTGACTTCCATTATCCGGGCTTAGATGAGGTGGAACATCTTGCCTCCCATGTGACAGGCTTCAAAATTGATACCCACCGGATGGAGATTTACGGATCCTGTCCAGAATGTGCAAGCAAAGAGGTTCATTGATTAAATAAAAAAGAGGGTGACTTAAACCTTTTGGCTAAAAGCCTCAATGGTCTAAGTCATCCTCTTTATTTTTTTGCCTTGTTAGAATTATACGATTCGTCAAATTGTTTGCCTTCGAGTTGGGGATCTAGGGTTAATGGTTCACGACAATACATACACATGTCAACTCTGCCGAGGATCTTTGTGGTTTTTCCACAGTTTGGACATTTAACTTGGATAGTTTTGGTTGAAAGCATTCCAATCCAAAAATAGACCACAGTACTCGCAATAATAAACAGAAGACCCAAAAGCATAAAAATGGTCATGATAATAGGTGAAGTTCGAAAATAGATACCAATATACATAACAATGAAACCAATAAAAATTAAAGATAATGCAAAGGTACGGATTTTATTTATTTTACTTGATTGTTTTGCCATGTTACTCCCTCCTACATCAAACTATACCATATTTATTTTCATTGAAAAAATGCTACGATAGGAATGTCGAAAATTGTCTTAAACGAAAGAAGGAAATTAGGTCTCAATGTCGAACATATAATGCTACCTGAAAAAAATGGAGGAATGATGAATGGAAGACATCCTTCGGCCTATTTATCAAGAACGGGCGAGTCAATCTAATACTCTTGGGGTCTTGTTGGTTGAAAAAAAACAAATATCAAGTCATATAACCGATTCATTTGATGTCATATTATTAATTATTGTTAAAGAAGCCGATCAGCCGTTATTTATTAAGCATTATACGTATTACAACCAAAAGGCAGCCATGCATATTATTGCTGAACAATTGTTGCAGGATTGGCTCTTGCTAGGTACCAACCGAAAAATATTTGAATGGATTCATGAAGCTAAGATACTTTTTGATCGGAATGAATTCGTGGCCAATTTAAAAACTGAACTACGAGATTTTCCTTTTAACGGCCGAAAAATAAAAATGGGCATTGAATTTGCAAAGTTAATTCGTCGATATGTGGATGGGAAGGCACTATTTGAGAGTAAACAATTTTTAGATGCATATAACCATGTAGTTCATTCCTTACACCATCTTGCCAGATTAGCGGTAATAGAAAATGGTCTTCACCCTGAGCTTACAGTTTGGCATCAAGTAAAACAAATAGAACCAGAAATCTATAAATTATATGAAGAACTTGTTAATAGTGAAGAAACGCTAGAAAAGAGATTGGAACTTTTGTTCCTTGCGAGTGAGTTTATGATTCATTCTAGAACAAATATTGGTTCTGCACATTTATTGGAAGTACTTAGTGGTAAAGAATTTTGGATGTTTAATGAAATTATGAATGAAAAAGAATTAATTCCTTACTCTGTCGATCTGGCAGTGTTACTTGAGTATCTGATTGAAAAACATATTATTGAAGTAGTGAATGTTGAGACAAAAGGACATGGTTTATTTCATAGATGTTATCGAACAAATTAAATATTATTTTAATAAAGCAATAAAAGGTATTGACCTTTTGAAAAATACTTGGTATATTAATAACCGTCGCTGCGGAACATTTATTTAAAGCTTTCGTGAGTGACGGTTATTTTTAAAAAAGTATTGACACCACAAAGGCTTTTATGATAAATTAATAAAGTCGCTTGTGAGCGATTAAATGTTATTGTTCTTTGAAAACTAAACAAACAAAAACGTCAACAAACAATAAATTATTAGTTTCTTTTTGAAACTAAGCCAACGTAACATTTATGAGCTATATCAACTTTCTTGGAGAGTTTGATCCTGGCTCAGGACGAACGCTGGCGGCGTGCCTAATACATGCAAGTCGAGCGGATCAACAGAAGCTTGCTTCTGTTGATTAGCGGCGGACGGGTGAGTAACACGTGGGCAACCTGCCTGTAAGACTGGGATAACACCGGGAAACCGGTGCTAATACCGGATAATCTTTTTCCTCACATGAGGAAAAACTGAAAGTCGGTTTCGGCTGACACTTACAGATGGGCCCGCGGCGCATTAGCTAGTTGGTGAGGTAACGGCTCACCAAGGCGACGATGCGTAGCCGACCTGAGAGGGTGATCGGCCACACTGGGACTGAGACACGGCCCAGACTCCTACGGGAGGCAGCAGTAGGGAATCTTCCACAATGGACGAAAGTCTGATGGAGCAACGCCGCGTGAGCGATGAAGGCCTTCGGGTCGTAAAGCTCTGTTGTTAGGGAAGAACAAGTATCGGAGTAACTGCCGGTACCTTGACGGTACCTAACCAGAAAGCCACGGCTAACTACGTGCCAGCAGCCGCGGTAATACGTAGGTGGCAAGCGTTGTCCGGAATTATTGGGCGTAAAGCGCGCGCAGGCGGTCCTTTAAGTCTGATGTGAAAGCCCACGGCTCAACCGTGGAGGGTCATTGGAAACTGGGGGACTTGAGTGCAGAAGAGGAAAGCGGAATTCCACGTGTAGCGGTGAAATGCGTAGAGATGTGGAGGAACACCAGTGGCGAAGGCGGCTTTCTGGTCTGTAACTGACGCTGAGGCGCGAAAGCGTGGGGAGCAAACAGGATTAGATACCCTGGTAGTCCACGCCGTAAACGATGAGTGCTAAGTGTTAGGGGGTTTCCGCCCCTTAGTGCTGCAGCTAACGCATTAAGCACTCCGCCTGGGGAGTACGGCCGCAAGGCTGAAACTCAAAGGAATTGACGGGGGCCCGCACAAGCGGTGGAGCATGTGGTTTAATTCGAAGCAACGCGAAGAACCTTACCAGGTCTTGACATCCTCTGACACTCCTAGAGATAGGACGTTCCCCTTCGGGGGACAGAGTGACAGGTGGTGCATGGTTGTCGTCAGCTCGTGTCGTGAGATGTTGGGTTAAGTCCCGCAACGAGCGCAACCCTTGTTCTTAGTTGCCAGCATTCAGTTGGGCACTCTAAGGAGACTGCCGGTGACAAACCGGAGGAAGGTGGGGATGACGTCAAATCATCATGCCCCTTATGACCTGGGCTACACACGTGCTACAATGGATGGTACAAAGGGCAGCAAAGCCGCGAGGCCTAGCCAATCCCATAAAACCATTCTCAGTTCGGATTGTAGGCTGCAACTCGCCTACATGAAGCCGGAATCGCTAGTAATCGCGGATCAGCATGCCGCGGTGAATACGTTCCCGGGCCTTGTACACACCGCCCGTCACACCACGAGAGTTTGTAACACCCGAAGTCGGTGGGGTAACCGCAAGGAGCCAGCCGCCTAAGGTGGGACAGATGATTGGGGTGAAGTCGTAACAAGGTAGCCGTATCGGAAGGTGCGGCTGGATCACCTCCTTTCTAAGGATAATGCAGTCCTTTCGGACTGATAAGAAGTTGACCGCTTTTTGTTTGTTTAGTTTTGAGAGTACAATCTCTCGAAACATTCGTTCTTTGAAAACTAGATAATCGTAAGAAGAAGCAAGTAAAACATCGAGTAATCGCCATTTTAGTTTTCTCTCTTATTTATTAAGAGAAACAAACCTTTTAGGTTAAGTTAGAAAGGGCGCACGGTGAATGCCTTGGCACTAGGAGCCGATGAAGGACGGGACTAACACCGATATGCTTCGGGGAGCTGTAAGTAAGCTTTGATCCGGAGATTTCCGAATGGGGAAACCCACTGCTCGTAATGGAGTAGTATCTTTACCTGAATACATAGGGTATGGATGGCATACCCGGGGAACTGAAACATCTAAGTACCCGGAGGAAGAGAAAGCAAACGCGATTCCCTGAGTAGCGGCGAGCGAAACGGGACATAGCCCAAACCAAGAGGCTTGCCTCTTGGGGTTGTAGGACACTCAACATGGAGTTACAAAGGAACGGGGTAGATGAAGCGATCTGGAAAGGTCCGTCATAGAAGGTAAAAACCCTGTAGTTGAAACTTCGTTCCCTCCTGAGTGGATCCTGAGTACGGCCGGACACGAGAAATCCGGTCGGAAGCAGGGAGGACCATCTCCCAAGGCTAAATACTCCCTAGTGACCGATAGTGAACCAGTACCGTGAGGGAAAGGTGAAAAGCACCCCGGAAGGGGAGTGAAATAGTTCCTGAAACCGTGTGCCTACAAGTAGTCAGAGCCCGTTAATGGGTGATGGCGTGCCTTTTGTAGAATGAACCGGCGAGTTACGATCCCATGCAAGGTTAAGTTGAAGAGACGGAGCCGCAGCGAAAGCGAGTCTGAATAGGGCGAATGAGTATGTGGTCGTAGACCCGAAACCAGGTGATCTACCCATGTCCAGGGTGAAGTCCAGGTAACACTGGATGGAGGCCCGAACCCACGCACGTTGAAAAGTGCGGGGATGAGGTGTGGGTAGCGGAGAAATTCCAATCGAACTTGGAGATAGCTGGTTCTCTCCGAAATAGCTTTAGGGCTAGCCTCACGTAGTAAGAGTCTTGGAGGTAGAGCACTGTTTGGACTAGGGGCCCTCATCGGGTTACCGAATTCAGACAAACTCCGAATGCCAAAGACTTATCCGTGGGAGTCAGACTGCGAGTGATAAGATCCGTAGTCAAAAGGGAAACAGCCCAGACCACCAGCTAAGGTCCCAAAGTATACGTTAAGTGGAAAAGGATGTGGAGTTGCTTAGACAACCAGGATGTTGGCTTAGAAGCAGCCACCATTTAAAGAGTGCGTAATAGCTCACTGGTCGAGTGACTCTGCGCCGAAAATGTACCGGGGCTAAACGTATCACCGAAGCTGTGGATTGACATCAACGATGTCAGTGGTAGGAGAGCGTTCTAAGGGCGTTGAAGCTAGACCGTAAGGACTGGTGGAGCGCTTAGAAGTGAGAATGCCGGTATGAGTAGCGAAAGATGAGTGAGAATCTCATCCACCGAATGCCTAAGGTTTCCTGAGGAAGGCTCGTCCGCTCAGGGTTAGTCGGGACCTAAGCCGAGGCCGAAAGGCGTAGGCGATGGACAACAGGTTGATATTCCTGTACCACCTCTTTATCGTTTGAGTGATGGGGGGACGCAGGAGGATAGGGTAAGCGCGCTGTTGGATATGCGCGTCTAAGCAGTTAGGCTGGTAAGTAGGAAAATCCGCTTACCGTGAAGGCTGAGCTGTGACAGCGAGGGAAATTTAGTACCGAAGTTCCTGATTCCACACTGCCAAGAAAAGCCTCTAGCGAGATAAAAGGTGCCCGTACCGCAAACCGACACAGGTAGGCGAGGAGAGAATCCTAAGGTGAGCGAGAGAACTCTCGTTAAGGAACTCGGCAAAATGACCCCGTAACTTCGGGAGAAGGGGTGCTCTTTGGGGTGAATAGCCTCGAAGAGCCGCAGTGAATAGGCCCAGGCGACTGTTTAGCAAAAACACAGGTCTCTGCGAAGCCGCAAGGCGAAGTATAGGGGCTGACGCCTGCCCGGTGCTGGAAGGTTAAGAGGAGGGGTTAGCGCAAGCGAAGCTCTGAATCGAAGCCCCAGTAAACGGCGGCCGTAACTATAACGGTCCTAAGGTAGCGAAATTCCTTGTCGGGTAAGTTCCGACCCGCACGAAAGGCGTAACGATCTGGGCACTGTCTCAACGAGAGACTCGGTGAAATTATAGTACCTGTGAAGATGCAGGTTACCCGCGACAGGACGGAAAGACCCCGTGGAGCTTTACTGTAGCCTGATATTGAATTTTGGTACAGCTTGTACAGGATAGGTAGGAGCCTGAGAAGCCGGAGCGCTAGCTTCGGTGGAGGCGTCGGTGGGATACTACCCTGGCTGTATTGAAATTCTAACCCGCACCCCTGATCGGGGTGGGAGACAGTGTCAGGTGGGCAGTTTGACTGGGGCGGTCGCCTCCTAAAGAGTAACGGAGGCGCCCAAAGGTTCCCTCAGAATGGTTGGAAATCATTCGTAGAGTGTAAAGGCACAAGGGAGCTTGACTGCGAGACCTACAAGTCGAGCAGGGACGAAAGTCGGGCTTAGTGATCCGGTGGTTCCGCATGGAAGGGCCATCGCTCAACGGATAAAAGCTACCCCGGGGATAACAGGCTTATCTCCCCCAAGAGTCCACATCGACGGGGAGGTTTGGCACCTCGATGTCGGCTCATCGCATCCTGGGGCTGTAGTCGGTCCCAAGGGTTGGGCTGTTCGCCCATTAAAGCGGTACGCGAGCTGGGTTCAGAACGTCGTGAGACAGTTCGGTCCCTATCCGTCGTGGGCGCAGGAAATTTGAGAGGAGCTGTCCTTAGTACGAGAGGACCGGGATGGACGCACCGCTGGTGTACCAGTTGTCTTGCCAAAGGCATCGCTGGGTAGCTATGTGCGGACGGGATAAGTGCTGAAAGCATCTAAGCATGAAGCCCCCCTCAAGATGAGATTTCCCATAGCGTCAAGCTAGTAAGAACCCTGAAAGATGATCAGGTTGATAGGTCAGAGGTGGAAGCGTGGCGACATGTGGAGCTGACTGATACTAATCGTTCGAGGACTTAACCAAATAGAAAAGCGGAGGCGACTGGTCAACTTCGACAGACGTTGGAGAGCCGGCACTGCAAATCCTGGTTTTGGATTTGAAGGGACGGATCGAAACGGCCGAGAAGTTAGGAGCCGCAGCTGGACAATTTTTAAAGCGAACTTGAGTTTTACAACACTTCTTCTAGATTATTTAGTTTTGAGGGAATGAAAAAATTTAAATTTCCTCTTGAAAAATATAAAAAAGACATTATAATAAAATAGTGTCGAATAAATAGTCTGGTAATTAAGGCGAGAAGGTCACACCCGTTCCCATACCGAACACGGAAGTTAAGCTTCTCAGCGCCGATGGTAGTTGGGACACGCGTCCCTGTGAGAGTAGGACGTTGCCAGGCTGTTATATGGAGGATTAGCTCAGCTGGGAGAGCATCTGCCTTACAAGCAGAGGGTCGGCGGTTCGATCCCGTCATCCTCCACCATAATAAATTTTCAATCTGTTTGCCGGGGTAGCTCAATTTGTAGAGTACGACCGAATATGCTTCCTGAAAAAACTTCAGCATACTGACCGAGTAGCTGCTTGAATATTCATTCTGAGGTCAGGATGACGGCAACAAGAACAGCGTGTTCAAACTTAATAATTTTCCAAACTACATGCCGGGGTAGCTCAATTGGTAGAGCAACTGACTTGTAATCAGTAGGTTGGGGGTTCAAGTCCTCTCGCCGGCACCTTTAGTACGAGCCATTAGCTCAGTTGGTAGAGCACGTTCGAGTAAGCTTCTATGAAACAGCTTCAGGGCACACGCCGAGTTGCTGCTTGAATAAGCTTACTGAGGTGTGGGCATCCGGCGAAATAAGTGATTAGTGTATTATATTAGTACGAGCCATTAGCTCAGTTGGTAGAGCATCTGACTTTTAATCAGAGGGTCGAAGGTTCGAGTCCTTCATGGCTCACCATAATAAATTTATATGCGGGTGTGGCGGAATTGGCAGACGCACCAGACTTAGGATCTGGCGCCGCAAGGCGTGGGGGTTCGACTCCCTTCACCCGCATCAAGATTTTTGCAATAGCAAATAACATAATGCGGAAGTAGTTCAGTGGTAGAACATCACCTTGCCAAGGTGGGGGTCGCGGGTTCGAATCCCGTCTTCCGCTCCAAAATGCCGGGGTGGCGGAACTGGCAGACGCACAGGACTTAAAATCCTGCGGTAGGTGACTACCGTACCGGTTCGATTCCGGTCCTCGGCACCATTTACAATAAAGTTATATGCGCCCTTAGCTCAGCTGGATAGAGTGTTTGACTACGAATCAAAAGGTCGGGAGTTCGAATCTCTCAGGGCGCATTTTTACGGGAAGTAGCTCAGCTTGGTAGAGCACTTGGTTTGGGACCAAGGGGTCGCAGGTTCGAATCCTGTCTTCCCGACCATTCAATTCATTCCTTTATGGGGTCTTAGCTCAGCTGGGAGAGCGCCTGCTTTGCACGCAGGAGGTCAGGGGTTCGATCCCCCTAGACTCCACCATAAAATAATTTGATATTTGGCGGTGTAGCTCAGCTGGCTAGAGCGTACGGTTCATACCCGTAAGGTCGGGGGTTCGATCCCCTCCGCCGCTACCATTTTATAAATGAACTTCAACTTGGACCTTTAGCTCAGCTGGTTAGAGCAGACGGCTCATAACCGTCCGGTCGTAGGTTCGAGTCCTACAAGGTCCACCAGTAATTTTATATTTAACACGGAGGAATACCCAAGTCTGGCTGAAGGGATCGGTCTTGAAAACCGACAGGCGGGTCATACCGCGCGGGGGTTCGAATCCCTCTTCCTCCTCCATATATTTATTATTATTGTCGCGGGGTGGAGCAGTCTGGTAGCTCGTCGGGCTCATAACCCGAAGGTCACAGGTTCAAATCCTGTCCCCGCAATATGGTCTGGTAGTTCAGTTGGTTAGAATGCCTGCCTGTCACGCAGGAGGTCGCGGGTTCGAGTCCCGTCCAGACCGCCATTTTATTGCACAGTAGCTTAAGTTAGTAGAACAGATTGTTCACATCATTGAATTAGCTTCTGCAGCAAAGGTCCTACCTCAATTTTCTTGTAGGTAAGAGTAATATGTTGGCTCAGTAGCTCAGTCGGTAGAGCAAAGGACTGAAAATCCTTGTGTCGGCGGTTCGATTCCGTCCTGAGCCACCATTTTTCAATTAAATAGTTTTTTATTGTGGCGGCTGTGGCGAAGTGGTTAACGCACCTGATTGTGGTTCAGGCATTCGTGGGTTCGATTCCCATCAGCCGCCCCATTATAAAAAATTGTTTTGCGGGTGTAGTTTACTGGTAAAACCTCAGCCTTCCAAGCTGATGTAGTGGGTTCGATTCCCATCACCCGCTCCAAATTCTTGGGCCTATAGCTCAGCTGGTTAGAGCGCACGCCTGATAAGCGTGAGGTCGATGGTTCGAGTCCATTTAGGCCCACCATAAATATTATTTTTCCGCAGTAGCTCAGTGGTAGAGCTATCGGCTGTTAACCGATCGGTCGTAGGTTCGAGTCCTACCTGCGGAGCCAAATTATGGGGAAGTACTCAAGTGGCTGAAGAGGCGCCCCTGCTAAGGGTGTAGGTCGGGTGACCGGCGCGAGGGTTCAAATCCCTCCTTCTCCGCCATAAAATAAATGGCCCCTTGGTCAAGCGGTTAAGACACCTCCCTTTCACGGAGGTAACACGGGTTCGAGTCCCGTAGGGGTCATATAAAGAACTGATAACAATCTGTTATCAGTTTTTTTTTATACAAATTTATCTTATCGCTGTTTTTATTTTAATGATAAGAACTCATTAACGACTGGGTACATTAAAAAAGAGAAGCCAGGCGTTAATAGTCCTGGATAAACGACCATTGCAATAAAATAACGCCGCTGGGGGTCGTCAAAAGCCCTGATAAACGACCGTGGCTCCCAAAAATCACTGCCGCCGGTCGCCAATAGCCCTGATAAACGACCGTAGTCCCAAAAAATTGCCTCCGGGGGTCGTCAATAGACCTCATAAACGACCGTGGCTCCCAAAAATCACTACCGCCGGTCGCCAATAGCCCTGATAAACGACCGTAGTCCCCAAAAATCACTGCCGCCGGTCGCCAATAGCACATATAAACGACTGGAGCCCCTAAAAATTTCAGCCGCCGGTCGCTAATAGCCCTGATAAACGACCGTGGCTCCCAAAAATCACTGCCGTAGCCGCAGCTGCAATCAACAACTCAAGCACCAAATAGCCTGTTTAATGTCTCCTAGAACCCATATTATCCCTCAAAATCAATATTGCAAGCCCCGCTTCGAAATACCCAGGTCGCCACCTACTCCCATCTAAACTCACAACCAGAAACAGTAGCATCGACACACACAAGCGATGCTGCCCATCAATTATGAGGATCCAAAGACCCTGTCTCGTCCTTAAAGACAGCTTCAAATTAGTTCTATATGCACCCCTTGCCAAGCCTTTAAGAAAAGCGTTTACAACCGTTGGTTATTCATTATGTTAATATAATATTTTCAACGTTGTTTATTTTGAGTTTCTTGTTGGTACCGCTTACATTTCTGCTAATTCCCTTAACTTTATGACGTTCATTTTATTAATGTTTAAATAATTTTTTTGCTTGAAAATCACTTAAATTTTCAAAAAAACTTTATATCTTTCTGTCGATTGATGGTGAAAATTCGGTCGTATAGTGTCGGAAATTGTCAGAAAAAGTCCTTTGGTGACAACATACCTCATTTATTGTCAGAAAAGATAAAAAAGTTTTCTGAGGCATATGATTCAATACCATTTATAATTGGTCAAAGAAGTACATATTTTCATTGAGGATGAGGAGAGCCATGACAGTGAATACCTTATTTCCAACAGATTATCAGCTGCACTTATTTCATGAAGGTAGCTACTTCCACAGTCATCAGCTTTTTGGCGCTCATATCTTTAAGGATTCCAATCAAGTATATACACGATTTTGTGTATGGGCCCCAAATGCCGCACAGGTGAGGCTCGTAGGCAATTTTAATAATTGGAATGGTGAAGGATATGATCTACAAAAGGTTAATGAAGAGGGAGTCTGGATTATAGTAATAAATCAAGACTTAGAAGGAACCATTTACAAGTATGAAATAATGACTCATTTTGGTGAAAAGCTCCTTAAGGCAGATCCATTTGCTTTTTACTCGGAATTAAGACCCCATACGGCCTCAATTGTCTATTCCTTAAACAATTATGAGTGGCAAGACCTTCACTGGATAAACAGAAGAGAGAAAATGAATGTTTTATCAGATCCAGCGATTATATATGAGGTCCATCTTGGTTCTTGGAAAAAGAAGGCGGATGGCAGTTATTTAACCTATAAGGAATTGGCCTCCGAGCTTATACCATATGTATTGGAGCTTGGGTTTACTCATATCGAAATATTACCGATTGTCGAACACCCGCTAGATGCTTCATGGGGATATCAAGGAACTGGTTATTTTTCAGTGACGTCCAGATATGGTACACCCGATGACTTCAGATATTTTGTGGATCAGTGTCATCAGCAAGGAATCGGTGTCATTCTTGACTGGGTCCCGGGGCATTTTTGTAAAGATGCACACGGTCTCTATCGGTTTGATGGAACACATATATACTCCTATAGCTATGTTCATGATAGAGAAAATGTAATATGGGGAACCGCTAATTTTGATTTAGGCAAAGGTGAGGTACAAAGCTTCCTTATCTCTAATGCCCTCTATTGGATTGACTATTTCCATATTGATGGATTTCGGATGGATGCGGTTGCCAATATTATTTATTGGCCGAATGCCACGGACGGAAAGCGCGAAAACCCTTTTGGAATTCAGTTTTTGAAAAAATTAAATGAAGAAGTCCATGAATACGACCCCCACTTTTTAATGATTGGTGAAGATTCTACTGAATTCCCTCAAGTAACTACACCAGTTCGCTACGGCGGTCTTGGTTTTGATTACAAATGGAATATGGGGTGGATGAATGACATGCTTGAATACATGGAAACCCCGCCATATGGGAGAGCAAAGGTCCATTCAAAGGTTACTTTTTCACTTTTATATGCCTTTTTAGAAAACTTCATGCTGCCGTTTTCTCATGATGAAGTGGTCCATGGGAAAAAGTCGCTGTTAGATAAAATGCCAGGGGATTATTGGGAGAAGTTTGCCCAGCTTAGGTTGTTACTTGGTTATATGTTTGCACACCCTGGTAAGAAACTTTTATTTATGGGGTTTGAACTAGGACAGTTTTCAGAGTGGAAGGACAAAGAACAATTAGATTGGAATTTATTGGAATATGACATGCACCGCAATATTAACACATATGTAAAAGTATTAACGAAACTTTACAAACGGTCGAAGGCACTTTATGAATTAGACCATCTGCATGAGGGGTTTGAATGGATCGATGTAAACAACAGCAGTCAATCTATTTTCTCATTCATACGAAAAGGGAAAAAAGAAGAGGAGCATTTGGTCATGGTCTGCAATTTCACGGGTGTGACCTATCCAGTTTATAAAATCGGTGTTCCGAAAGCAGGGGAGTATCGGGAAATTTTTAATAGTGATCATGAGGATTTCGGCGGATCTGGAATGATAAATAAAAAAATCATTTTGGCGATAGAAGAACCTTTTCATAATCAACCTTCTTCAATAGAAATTGCGATTCCTCCGTTTGGATTTCAAATCATTCGACCAGTTAAAAAACGAAAGGAGCGAAAGGGAAATGGGAAAGAAAAAGTGCGTAGCCATGCTATTAGCAGGAGGGAAAGGAAGTAGGCTTAATTCGCTGACAAGGGATTTAGCGAAACCAGCAGTTCCTTTTGGAGGAAAGTACCGAATTATCGACTTTACATTGAGCAATTGTGCGAATTCAGGAATTGATACAGTAGGGGTGCTAACACAGTACCAGCCCCTCCTTTTGAATTCCTATATTGGAATTGGCAGTGCGTGGGATCTCGACCGTAAAGATGGTGGAGTAACCGTTCTCCCCCCGTACAGTGAGTCATCGGAAGTGAAATGGTACACTGGAACTGCTAGTGCCATCTATCAAAACTTAAATTATTTGAAGCAATATCAACCAGAATATGTATTGATTCTTTCAGGTGACCATATATACAAAATGAATTACGAGAGTATGCTGGAGTATCATATTGAAAAAAGAGCAGATGTTACGATTTCGTTAATAGAAGTACCATGGGTTGAAGCGAGTCGGTTTGGCATTATGAATACAAATGAGGATATGAGAATTACCGAATTTGATGAAAAACCGAGTAATCCAAAAAATAATCTTGCATCGATGGGCATTTATATTTTTAGTTGGAATATATTGAAAGAATATTTAGAAATGGATGAACGGAATCCTAGCTCTAGCCATGATTTCGGCAAAGATGTCATCCCATTGCTTTTGGAAGAAAAGAAGAAATTATTTGCTTATCCGTTTAAAGGATACTGGAAAGATGTTGGCACAGTTCAAAGTCTATGGGAAGCAAATATGGATTTATTAGATGAGAAATGTGAGCTAGATTTGTTTGAACATGACTGGAGAATTTATTCTGTTAATCCTAATCAGCCCCCGCAGTATCTATCTCCAGAGGCCATTGTAAAAGAGTCGCTGATTAATGAAGGTTGTACTATTGAAGGTAAGATCGATAAATCGGTTTTATTTCAGGGTGTATCTGTCGGAAAGAAAAGTATCGTCAAAGAATCGGTAATTATGCCGGATGCCACCATTGGCGAAAATTGTTTGATTGAAAAAGCAATTGTTCCACCTGATGTAACGATTCCAGATGGAACAGTGATTCGTTCTTTTGATGATGAAATTATTCTCGTAACGGAAGAAATGCTGGGCGGGCTATTTCCAGCATTTTAGAATAATAGCTGAAGAATTGTAGCAATGAATCAAGCTATTTTAATAGAATAACAGGGGGAATCGGATTGAAAAACCTACTAGGTGTCATAGATGCCACGACCTATCATGAAGACTTAGAAGATCTATTAATACATCGGTCATTGGCGGCACTGCCTTTTGGCGGGCGGTACAGAATTATCGATTTTGTTTTATCAAATATGGTGAATTCAGGAATTCGGAGTGTGGCTATTTTTCCAAAAATGCAGTATCGCTCCTTAATGGATCACCTGGGTTCAGGAAAAAACTGGGATCTAAATCGAAAGCGGGATGGACTTTTCTTTTTTCCATCACCAATTGTTGATAACGACGGCAATAAAATTGGTTCGTTTGAACATTTTGCTGCTAATATGGACTACTTTTATCGTAGTACCCAAGAGTATGCGATAATCGCTAATTGTTATACGATATTTAATATGAATTTTAGGCCAATCTTAAACTGGCATAGTCAGGAAGCCTGTGATATTACTGAAATCCATCACCAGGATGGACGCTCAATGGAAATGTATTTAATTAAAACTTCCTTGTTGATAAAGCTAATTGAAACAAGGCATGAAACAGGCTATACCTGTATGCAAGACGTTGTAACAGATATTCATAACCCATATTTAAAATGTCACTATGACTACAATGGCTATGCCATGATGATAGATTCGATTGAAAATTATTTTTCAACTAGTATGAAATTGCTCGATCCCGATATATGGAAACAATTATTTTTAAAAGATCAGCCAATCTTTACGAAGGTAAAGGATGAACCTCCAACCAAGTATCTAAAAGAATCCTTTGTACAAAATTCCATGATTGCTAATGGCTGCTTAATCAGTGGTAAGGTGGAAAATAGTATTGTCTCTCGGGGAGTGAAAATTGGTAAAGGGGCCGTCATTAAGAACTGTATTATTATGCAAAAGTGTCAAATAGAAGAGAATTGCTATTTAGATTCTGTTATTTTAGACAAAGATGTAAAGGTGGAAGCAGGAATTCGTCTGACGGGAACTGCTCGTGCTCCTTATGTCATTCGTAAAGGAACGAAACAAGGAGCGTTGATGAACTCGTGAAAATATTATTTGCTGTTTCAGAATGTGGACCATTTGCAAAATCTGGGGGACTTGCCGATGTGGCTGGTTCCCTTCCAAAAGAATTAACAAACCAGGGAACAGATGTAAGGGTCATTCTTCCTAAATATGGAACCATATCCGAAGAATTTAAACAAAAAATGAAAAAAATTAAAGAATTTACGGTATCGGTTGGTTGGCGAAATCAATATTGTGGGATTGAGGAACTTAGTCATCAGGGTGTGACCTATTATTTCGTTGATAATGAATACTATTTTAAACGGGATAATCTATACGGCTATTTCGATGATGGAGAAAGATTTGCCTATTTTAATCGGGCAATTCTTGAGACTTTAGCCCAACTGAACTTCTTCCCAGATGTACTGCATTGCCATGATTGGCATACAGCCATGATTCCCTTTTTATTAAGAACGGAATATTACAAGCGAAGAGGGTACGGGCTGATTCGTACCGTATTTACCATTCACAATTTGCAGTTTCAAGGGATTTTTCCGAAAGAGGTACTGAGTGATTTGTTGGGATTAGACTATCAATCTTTTCACGCGGGCCATTTAGAGTTTTTTGGGAATATTAATTTTATGAAAGGTGCTCTTGTAGCAGCTGATAAAATAACGACCGTGAGTCCAACTTACAAGGAAGAAATTCAAACGCCTGTTTACGGAGAAAAATTAGATGGTCTGTTGCGAAGTAGAAAAGAAGACATTAGTGGAATATTAAATGGCATTGATGAAGACTTTTATAATCCAGCCACCGACCCACTCATTTATCAAACCTATAAAGCAGAAACTTATTCAAAAAAAGGTATAAATAAACGAGAGATTCAAAAGCAGTTTGGTTTGCCGCAAACTGCTGCTACTCCTATGATTGTAATGATATCAAGACTCACTAGACAAAAGGGACTTGATCTTGTCAAATGTGTCCTTCGGGAAATACTGCAAGAAGACGTTCAGGTCATCATACTCGGTACAGGCGATTACGAGTACGAAGAACATTTTAGGCACGCTGCCCGTGTATATCCTGAAAAGCTTAAGGTTCATACTGGTTTTAATGAGGAACTAGCTCATAAGCTGTATGCTGCCGCTGATATGTTTTTGATGCCATCTCAATTTGAACCATGCGGTCTTGGACAGTTGATTGCAATGAAGTATGGTGCGATCCCGATTGTTCGTGAGACAGGGGGCTTAAACGATACAATACAGGCGTGGAATGAGTACACTGGGGAAGGAAATGGCTTCTCCTTCCGAAACTTTAATGCCCACGATATGCTCTTTACTATTCAAAGGGCGATCAGCTTTTATCATGACAATGAGGTGTGGGAGTCAATTGTGAAACAGGCAATGGGAATGGATTATAGCTGGGCTCAATCCGCATTTAGTTATAATCAGCTATATGCAGAACTCGTCTCAAGGAGTGAAACACATGTTTTCTAGTAAACTCGAGTTTAAGAAGACCTTTCTGAAAAGACTTGAGATGTTATGTGGGAAGAGTTTTTCGGAAAGTTCTCCACGGGACCAGTATCAAACACTTGGCAGCATGATTCGTGAATTTGTAAGTAATGATTGGATTAGCACAAATGAACGATATCTTGCCGCCGAAGGGAAACAGGTTTATTATCTTTCGATTGAGTATTTATTAGGGAAACTGCTCAGGCAAAATTTAATTAACTTAGGTGTTGAAGAAACCGTACAAGCTGGACTTCAGGAATTGGGAATAGACTTGGATGGATTGGAAGAATTAGAAGCGGATGCAGGTTTAGGAAATGGCGGGCTAGGGAGGCTAGCCGCCTGTTTTCTAGATTCACTAGCATCGCTGAATCTCCCTGGTCATGGCCATGGTATTCGTTATAAACATGGATTGTTTGAACAGAAAATTGTTGATGGCTATCAAGTGGAGCTGCCTGAACAGTGGCTCCGGAGCGGCAACGTTTGGGAAATTCGTAAACTCGATAGTGCCGTTAAAATTCCCTTTTGGGGGAAGGTAGAAGCAAGGGTGGAAAATGAGCGTCTTGTCTTTCATCATTTGAACGCTGAAACTGTTACGGCTGTTCCGCATGATATGCCTGTGATCGGATATAAATCCAAAACCGTTAACACGCTTAGGCTTTGGAATGCCGAGCCCTCACAATTTCCCTTTCATGCTGATATTTTAACCTATAAGCGCGAAACAGAATCCATTTCGGAGTTTTTATATCCTGATGATACCCATGATGAAGGGAAGATTTTGCGGCTAAAGCAACAGTACTTTTTGGTTTCAGCAAGTATTCAATCCATTTTAAGAACCTATCGGAAACAACATGCTAGTTTAAAACAACTCCATGAACATGTTTGCATTCATATAAATGATACCCACCCCGTACTGGCGATCCCAGAACTAATGAGAATCCTCATTGATGAGGAAGGGTACGAGTGGGAGCAGGCCTGGCACATCACGAAACATACCATTTCATATACCAATCACACGACGTTATCGGAAGCGTTAGAAAAATGGCCGATTCATATTTTTCGTCCGTTACTTCCAAGGATCTATATGATTGTGGAAGAAATTAATGAGCGCTTTTGTCAGGAACTATGGGACCAGACTCCAGGGGATTGGCAAAGAATTGCACAACTCGCAATCCTAGCCGATAATTTTGTAAAAATGGCCCACTTAGCAATCGTTGGCAGCTTTAGTGTGAATGGTGTAGCAAAGCTACATACGGAAATTTTAAAGAAACGAGAGATGAATCAATTTTATCAGTTGTTTCCAGAGAAATTTAACAATAAAACGAACGGAATCGCCTATCGGCGCTGGCTGTTAAAGGCAAATCCCAAATTGTCTTCACTTATTACAGACTCAATTGGACCTGGCTGGACCTATTCAGCTATGGAGCTTAGCCAGTTACTGAAATACCAAAATGATTCTGCCTTTTTAGAACAACTTTTATTGATAAAAAATGAAAATAAACAACGGCTTGCTGAGATTATTTTGGATAAGACGGGTGTGGCTGTTGATACTGGGGCAATATTTGATGTTCAGGTTAAACGACTCCATGCCTATAAACGGCAGCTGTTGAATGTTTTGCACATTATGCATTTGTATAACCGAATTAAAGAGGATTCCAGCTATGCCATGGTTCCCAGGGTGTTTATTTTTGGAGCAAAAGCTTCACCAGGTTATTATTATGCAAAAAAAATAATTAAATTGATTAACACCGTTGCGGAAAAGATTAACCATGATCCCCAAGTTGGGGATAAAATGAAGGTGATTTTCCTTGAAAATTATCGTGTTTCCTTAGCGGAAAAAATCTTTCCTGCCTCGGATGTGAGTGAACAAATTTCCACGGCAAGTAAAGAAGCATCGGGTACAGGAAACATGAAATTTATGATCAATGGGGCCTTAACGGTTGGTACCTTAGATGGAGCGAACATTGAAATTCAAGAATTAGTTGGATCTTCAAATATTTTTACATTTGGATTAACAGCAGAGGAAGTTCTTCATTATTATCAGCATGGCGGCTATCATTCGTTAGAGTACTATCATCATGACTATCGAATTAGACAGGCCGTCGACCAGCTGGTAAATGGATTTTTTCCAGGTGTTTATAATGAGTTTGAACCAATATTTGATTCTTTATTGGAAGAAAATGATCAATATTTTGTTTTAAAGGATTTTGCCTCCTATGCTGACACTCAACGGTCGATTGGTGAAATATTTACAGATAAACAAAAATGGCAAAAAATGAGTTTAGCCAATATTGCTCATGCCGGTTATTTTTCAAGTGACCGTACTATCCAAGAATATGCTGAAGGAATTTGGGGAATTAAATCATTTAACTAAAAAAGCTTCTGCCTAGTTGGCAGAAGCTTTTTTATTACGAAGCAAAATGTCCAATAAATATGCCGATCGCAAGTAAAAGTCCAAAAATCGTATTAGTCTGTGCTGTTGCAATCATGGCAGGCGCCATTTTAAGTGGTACATTATTTTCAATAAATCCTTTAATGGCTTTCATTGGTTTAGGGATACTTAAAATGACAAGAGCGGTCCAAATAGGGGCCACGTCACTGACAATAAGGCCTACTATCCAAAGATATGATATGGTAAACATCCCAGCCAGTAGATAAATGGCTTTTCGTTTTCCTAACAGGATTGCGACTGTCTTTCGACCATTTTCTTTATCGCCATCCAGATCACGGATGTTATTAGACATCATAATCATGCCGACTAAAATCATACTTGGGACGGAGACAAGTATGCTGGTACTATCAACGGTTCCAGTTTGAATAAAGAAGGAGATTAAAATAATGAGCATGCCCATAAAGAAACCGGATAAAATTTCACCAAAAGGTGTGTAGGCGATCGGAACGGGTCCGCCTGTATAAAAATAGCCAACAGCCATACAGACTAGTCCAACTAGGGCCAACCACCAGCTGCTATTCGCACAAATATATACTCCTAATAATAAAGCGACCAGGTAAAAAACAAAAGCAAGTGTGATGACGGTTTTAGGTTTGATGCCATCCCGGACTATTGTTCCACCTATCCCGACAGAATGTTCGGTGTCAAGCCCTCGTTTAAAATCAAAGTATTCATTAAACATATTCGTTGCCGCTTGTATTAACATACTGGCAACCAGCATCGCAATAAATAGTCCAATATGGACCTTTTCATATTTAAGAGCTAATGCTGTACCAAGTAAAACTGGTACAAATGAAGCCGTTAGTGTATGAGGTCGTGTCATTTTCCACCAAACTTGAAAGCCTTGATTGGATTCAACCGCAGGCTTAGAACTATGCTGTAAATTTGACTGCATACGATTCTCTCCCCTTTTCTCTATTTATTCTCTATAGTAAGCCAAATCTATTAACTTTTATGGTTTATTCCCAACCTTAAGTGTATGTAAATCAAGTTATAGTGTCAATTAATTTTTGTTTTCAAAATTAGAAGATAATACCTGCTCGATTATTTTTGTATCGTTTGTGGGAAAATGAAAGTAGTGAAGTCGTTCCAACCTTTAAAGTAGAGTTTTTTATATATAATAAGGAATAAAGCTGGATAAGTAGTGACAAGTATTATTGACTTATTTACAATAGGAGTAGTATCTTAAAATAAGCTTATAAATGAATGGACAACAGTCATTTCGGCTGTTTTGGAGGGATTTGTTTGATTACCATTCAAGAAAATGAAATAAAGGAAAGGGGTCTTTTAGCCCTTAATCGTGCAAAAGAACTTGGCCGGCCTATTTTAATAAGTGAAGTTCATAAATTAGACACGGCTAATCCATTATCTTTTTTTAACGTAGGAAAAGACCGCTATAGTGGAGAACGTTTTTTTTGGAAAGACCCAACAGATGAGATTATCCTAATTGGGCTTGGCATATCAAAGCAAATTCAGTCGGATCAGGCTACTGACCGCTTTTTTAATGTTGAAAGTGAGTGGAAGGCCTTTCTAAAGGACAGTTTAATCTTTGATCCATATAAAGTAACTGGTGTTGGCCCGTTGATGTTTGGTTGCTTTTCGTTTGATCCCTTTAAGGAAAAAACGGATCTTTGGTCTAAATATACCGATTCTTTATTCCATATACCAAAATATTTAATGAGTATTATTCATGGGGAGTTCTATTTAACAACGAATATGGTTTTAACGCCAAATGATGATATGACTTTATTTAGTAAGATTATGACAGAAAGAAATCAAATCTTACAGGCACAAAACGAAAACAAGATTAACCTTGTTCAAATACCTTCTTTATTAAAAACAATTGAAATTTCTTCTGAAAAATGGAAGCAAACTGTTGATGGAGTTGTGAAAGAATTAACAAATGGGCCATTAAAAAAAGTCGTCCTTGCCCGTGAACTTAGGTTGGTTTTTAACGATCAGGTAGAGGCAGAGGCTGTGTTGGAGAATTTGTATACTCAACAGCCAGCAAGCTTTATCTTTGCCTTTGAATCAAATGGAGACTGTTTTATTGGAGCTTCACCAGAAAGACTAGTGAAGAAGCTAGGGTCTGAAGTCTATTCTACTTGCCTAGCGGGCTCTATTTCACGAGGAAAAACGGAAGAGGAAGACCAAAAGCTTGGCCAAATGCTATTAAATGATCAGAAAAACCTTATTGAACATGGATTTGTGGTTGAAATGATTAAGGAAGCGTTAGAAGAAACATGTGAAGAAATTATCATTCCTGACAAACCCCAACTTATGAAAATAAGGGATATTCAACATCTTTATACACCTGTAATTGGAAAGTGCGACTCAAATGCTTCCTTACTATTACTGGTTGAAAAATTACATCCAACACCCGCATTGGGAGGACTTCCTAAACAAGCTGCCGTAGAAAAGATTCGGCAGGTAGAGGAGCTCGATCGCGGCTTTTATGCAGCTCCGCTTGGATGGATGGACTATAGACAAAACGGGGAATTTGCTGTTTCGATTCGTTCGGGACTTATACAAGGGGACGAGGCTTCCTTGTTTGCCGGCTGTGGAGTAGTAGCAGATTCTAATTCAGAAAGCGAATATTTGGAAACAAGCTTAAAGTTTAGACCAATGCTTCGAGCGCTTGGGGGAAATTAACATGAATCATCAGGAATCATTAACAGCTTATATTGCAGCCTTTGTTTCAGAATTAGTTTTAACAGGTGTAACGGATGTTGTCGTCAGTCCGGGTTCAAGATCCACTCCGATGGCAATGGTGATGGCTGAACATCCGGAATTGAATGTCCATATCCATGTGGACGAACGGTCTGCAGCCTTTTTTGGGTTGGGAATGGCCAAGGCTAAAAACAGTCCTGTAGCGATTCTTTGCACATCAGGAACAGCAGCAGCTAATTATTTTCCAGCTATTGTTGAGGCGCACTACGCGCGTGTACCATTAATCGTGCTGACCGCAGACAGGCCGCATGAGTTAAGAGAAGTGGGGGCACCACAGGCAATTGATCAGATTCACTTATATGGTCGTCATGTAAAATGGTTTGCTGATTTGGCTTTGCCAGAAAAAAGCGAAGAGATCATCCGCTATGCTCGGACAGTGTGTGCTCGTGCAGCAGCCCTTGCCATGCAAGCACCATCTGGCCCTGTCCATTTGAATTTTCCATTTCGGGAACCGCTTATCCCAAAAATGGATGATGCCCTTTTTCACCTAACGGAGCGACCAAAAGGGTATGTCAAGGTCCACAACGGGGATTTAGCAGTAAATACTGAACAGTTAACGGAAATCGCTGAGAAATTGGTTGGAAAGGAAAAAGGGATCATTGTTTGCGGAAACATCGCTGATAACCGGTTTGCAGAAGCAGTGACGCATCTTTCCAAGATATTAAATTACCCTATTTTAGCAGACCCGCTATCTCAGTTAAGAAGTGGCCAGCACGATAAGGCAAATATCATTGAAGCCTATGATTCGTTTTTAAGAAATGAAGATGCCAAAATTTTTCTTAAGCCAGATGTTGTCTTGCGATTTGGTTCAATGCCTGTTTCTAAAGCTCTTACGATATTCTTAAAAGAAAATTACAATGCCGATCAATTTGTTGTAGATGGCGGTGGGGGCTGGCGAGATCCGAATTCATTATCAACAAACATGATTTATTGTAATGAGACGATTTTTTGCGAAAAGCTACTAACATACGTCGATCATTCATCTTCATCACTCTATTTAGAGGATTGGAAAAAGATAAATGAGCTTACAAAAGAAAATATGGCTCCTATTCGCGATGTAACAGTATTAAGTGAAAGTAAATTGTTTTATCAATTAGCCGATATGCTGCCAGAGGGTGCTACCCTTTTTGTTGGAAATAGTATGCCAATTCGCGACTTAGATAGTTTTTTTCTCAAAAATAATAAAACCATTAGAATCATGGCTAACAGAGGAGCAAATGGGATTGATGGTACGGTTTCTACTGCATTAGGAGCAGCTGTTTATTCTAATTCAGTCTATCTGGTTCTAGGGGATTTAACCTTCTTCCATGACCTAAATGGTTTGATTGCGGCAAAGCTTTATAATATTAATATTCATATTATCCTTGTGAATAATAATGGAGGGGGAATTTTCTCTTTCCTTGCACAATCAGAACACCCTAAACATTTTGAACTGTTGTTTGGTACGCCCTTAAATTTAGAATTTGAGCATGCAGTAAGGATGTTTGGCGGTAACTTTATAAAAATAAAAAACTGGGATCATTTAGCCGTAGAAATGAAGGAAAGCAGTGCTCAACCAGGGATAAGTGTTTATGAAATTGAGACAAAACGTGACAAAAATCGTGATGAACATCGCGGAATTTGGCAGTCTGTTTCCCAGGAAATATCAAATTTTGTCAAGGGTGGACATGAATGAAGCTGGTCATTGAAGGGATTGGCTATCATGTAGAAGTATTGGGTGAAGGGGATCCATTTGTTTTGCTCCATGGGTTTACAGGGGATTCATCTACATGGTCTACTTTTTTAAGTAAATGGGGTAAAAATTCAACGTTAATTATCCCAGATATTATTGGACATGGTAGAACCGAGTCACCTGAAGGGCTAGAGAACTATTCAATCGAAACCGCAGCCAATCATTTAAACGAGATACTTGATAAACTAAGGGTTAATCAAGTAGATATACTTGGTTATTCAATGGGGGGAAGACTTGCACTTACCTTTTCTATTCTATTTCCAAAAAAGGTTCGAAAGTTAATCCTTGAGAGTGCATCTCCAGGATTAGAATCAGAGAAAGAAAGAGAACTTCGTCGTATCAAGGATGGAGAGCTTGCAAAATTCATTGTAAATCAAGGGTTGAAGTCGTTTGTTGATTATTGGGAAGACATACCCCTTTTTCAATCAATGAAGCGTCTTCCTTTAGAGGTGCAGCAAAAGGTAAGGGAGCAGCGGTTAAGAAATTCCCCTCAAGGTCTTGCTAACAGTTTGCTGGGAATGGGGACAGGCTCTCAGCCTTCGTGGTGGACCCAATTAGACCAAATCGATGGTGAAGTTTTGCTGCTTACGGGTGAAGAAGATACAAAGTTTTGTGGGATCGCTGAAGCAATGATGAAAAAAATGAAAAAAGCCACCTGGATACCAATAAAAAACAGCGGACATGCAATTCATGTGGAAGAACCTAAAAAATTTGGTACAATAGTAAGTGACTTTTTAAATAGCTAAATAAGGGAGGATTTCATTTTGACAGTAGAATGGGTTGCAGGCAGAAAATATGATGAAATTTTATATGAAACCTATAATGGAATTGCGAAGATTACAATTAATCGTCCACATGTACATAATGCCTTTACACCAAAAACCGTACACGAATTAATTGATGCCTTTGCTTTTGCACGTGATGATTCAAATGTAGGTGTTATTGTGTTAACTGGTGCGGGCGATAAAGCGTTTTGCTCTGGTGGAGACCAAAAAGTCAGAGGGCATGGCGGCTATGTTGGAGATGACCAAATTCCCCGCTTAAATGTTCTAGATTTGCAACGCTTAATCCGCGTCATTCCAAAACCGGTTGTTGCCATGGTAAAGGGATATGCAATTGGCGGCGGCCATGTTTTACATATTGTCTGTGACTTAACCATTGCGGCTGATAATGCAATTTTTGGACAAACAGGTCCTAAAGTAGGAAGCTTTGATGCTGGTTATGGCTCAGGCTATTTGGCAAGAATTGTGGGCCATAAAAAAGCTCGTGAAATTTGGTATTTATGCCGGCAATACAATGCCCAAGAAGCACTTGATATGGGCTTAGTTAATACAGTTGTTCCATTAGAGCAAGTTGAAGAGGAAACGATTAAGTGGTGTGAAGAAATGCTTGAGAAAAGCCCAATGGCGCTTCGTTTCTTGAAAGCCGCCTTTAATGCAGATACAGATGGCTTAGCAGGCATCCAACAATTTGCTGGTGATGCAACATTGCTTTACTATACAACAGATGAAGCAAAAGAAGGCCGCGATGCTTTTAAAGAAAAACGTAAGCCTGATTTTGGCCAATTCCCACGTTTTCCTTGATCCGAATGAACTAGCAGCTTGATGGTTTTCCATCAGGCTGTTTTTATATAGAAAGAAGGTTTAAAGATGGCAACTGAAATAATGCCAAATTTTTTAAAGAAGCGTGCTTTTCTAACTCCTGAGCGAATAGCTATTTATTTTCAGGAACAGGCCTTAACATTTAAAGACCTTTATAATAGTGCCATGAGGACTGTCGGACAACTTCAAACCCTTGGTGTTCAAAAGGATCAATTGGTAGGGGTTCTTTTGAAAAATCACCTTGATACAGTGATTATTTTATTTGCCCTCCAGTTATTAGGAGTTAAAGCGGTAATCTTAAATAATCGGTTAGCTCCAGCAGAACTTATCTGGCAATTGGATGATTCCAAAACAACATATCTCATTCTTGAGGACTCATTAATGGAGATCGGAGCGGAAATTCAACGCCAAATTTCTTCACTGAACACTATTACGAAAGAAACACTATTTCAACTTGAACCCGCAACCCCTGTTGTGGAGGAGGAAATCTGCCTTTCTGATATTTGTACCATAATGTATACTTCAGGTACAACAGGCAACCCAAAGGGTGTACTGCAAACCTTTGGAAACCATTGGTGGAGCTCTGTAGGCTCCGCACTAAATCTCGGAACAGTCGAAAGTGATCGCTGGCTTTGTGCCGTACCCCTTTTTCATATTAGTGGGTACTCCATCTTAATGCGCAGTGTTATATATGGCATGCCAATCGTGCTTCATGAAAAATTTGATGTAGAACAAACTTTACGGGATATCGTCGCGAAAGAGGTCACCGTTATGTCAGTAGTTGGTACGATGCTGACTCAAATAGTAGCTAAACTTGAAGACAGACGGCTCCCAAGCAATTTCCGTTGTATGCTGTTAGGGGGAGGGCCCGCACCGTTACCATTATTACAAGCTTGTGTAGCTAAAGAAATTCCTGTATTTCAGTCATATGGAATGACGGAAACATCCTCGCAAATTGCAACACTGTCGCCTGATGACAGCTTAACAAAACTGGGTTCTGCTGGTAAGCCACTGTTTCCTTCGCAACTTAAGATTGAACTTAAAGATGGAAGTACAGCGGCAGCAGAGGTGGCAGGAGAAATTGTTGTTAAAGGGCCCAATGTAACTCCAGGCTATTTATTTCGTCCTGATGTTACCGAAGAAAAGATTCGTGCTGGCTGGTTATATACAGGCGATATTGGTTATTTAGACAATGAAGGATTTTTATACGTTGTTGATCGGCGTTCCGACTTAATTATCTCCGGGGGAGAAAATATTTATCCCGCTGAAATAGAAGCAGTATTGTTGGCACATCCTGACGTTTTTGAAGCTGGTGTTACTGGAATTGAGGATGAAAAGTGGGGACAGGTCCCGATTGCCTTTATCGTAAAAAGGGAGGGAAGCCTTGTTTCTGGGGAAGAAATTCTTCAATTTTGCTTAAACCGATTAGCAAAGTACAAAGTCCCTAAAGCTTTTTATTTTACAGATAAACTGCCAAGAAATGCGGCCAAAAAATTACTGCGAAGAAAATTGCGAGAGTGGGTGTTGGGTGATGAAAATTGCAGCAATTGAGCTTTATGTGATTCAAATGCCTTTAAAGTCACCCTTTATAACCCATTTAGGTGCAGTGAAAGACAGAGAAGGAATTATTGTGAAGGTCACCAATTCAGAAGGACTTTCCGGATTGGGTGAAGGGGTGGCCTTTTCCACACCTTGGTATACAGAAGAAACAGTTACAACCAGTTTACATATGTTAACTGACTTTTTGATTCCCTTACTGAAAAAACATTCCATAAACCACCCGGCAGAGGCTTCCCAACTCTTTAAATCGATTAGAAGAAATAATATGGCTAAAGCTGCTTTAGAAACAGCTTTATGGGATTTGTATGCCAAGGAACAGTCCATGCCCCTATCTGAAATGCTTGGCGGGACACGATCTGTTATTACTTCAGGAGTTGTAGTGGCGACAGATTCTACAGAAAAAGCATTACAAGAAATTGAACAATATCTGAAGGACGGTTATCAACGGATCAAAGTGAAAATTAATCCAACTCAGGATTATTCTTTCCTTACAGATATTCGCAGGGCTTTTCCAGACCTGCCAATTATGGCTGATGCCAATTCCTCCTATTCCTTAGCAGATATAGAACGTTTAAAAGCATTAGATGACTTTAACTTAATGATGATCGAGCAGCCACTCGCTCATGATGATATTTTGGAACATGCTATTCTTCAAAAAGAACTTCTGACACCTATTTGTTTAGATGAGAGTATTGTTAGCTTTGATGACGCCCGAAAGGCAATCGAGTTCGGGAGCTGCCGGATTATCAATATTAAAGTGGGCAGAGTAGGGGGACTGTATGAAGCAAAGCGGATCCATGATTATTGCTATGAAAGGGGTATTCCAGTTTGGTGCGGAGGCATGATTGAATTTGGCATCTCACGGGCCCATAATATTGCTCTCGCCTCGCTTCCCGGATTCACGATACCGGGGGATATCTCAGCATCTAGTCGATTTTGGGAGGAAGATATCATCACACCGGCAGTAGAAGTAAAAAATGGAGTGATCCCTGTACCAACCACTCCTGGTATCGGATTTTGTTTAAATGAAAAAAGGATAGAGAAGACGTTACTGACTAAAAGCAAAATAATATTTTAGATTTGAAACAGAAAAGGTGACCCAGTTTGAAAACTGGCTCACCTTTTTACTTGTTTTATGACAATGTATTTGGTTCAAATGTTTTACAATCGGTTTCTTTACTTGTGTCTGCTGTTACACCAGTATGACTAACTACATAAATTTGATCGGCACTGCATTTATTTCCTTGTGCCCAAAATGAACAGTTATTTACCTCGCATAATACATCTTGTGCCATTTTTGTATCACTCCTTATTTTAAGATACAGGAATAGCATTTGATGATTTATCGGAAAACATGTCTGGCAGATAAGGGATATTACTTCCTTTCAGTGCTTGCTTTTCTTTGTCTTAAGTACCGTTTATCATTCATAAATAGACTCCAAAAATAAATAAAGCCAGGAAACAAAATGGCAAAGCCCACGATATAGGTGATAAAAACAGCCCGAAAGGAATTGGGGTCTGTGAAGGCTGAATGGATGGTAACCTCTGGATAGACAATATAAGGCAAATGTGCTTTTCCATAAACATAACTGGCGAGCAGGTATTGAACTGTAATAGAAATAACCGCTAAGCGAGGCATCCCTCGGGCTTTGGATTTTAACGAGGGCAGAAATAACCCAAGGCCTCCGATTAAAAAGCAAGCTAAGGATAAATATAAAAGTGGAAGATCTTCCATCATTTTTTTATAGATCCATGCGGCTTCTGTTTTTAACGTAAGCATAATAAGGAATGCCATTAATAAAGAAATGGGTCCTATAAAGATAGCATCTCTGCGGTATACGTGATAGGCTTCATAATCATCTGATGACTTAGAATAATCGGCTAATAGAAGGGATGAAAGAAATAGTGTACTCGAAATCGCAAATCCAAAAAAGGCATACTCATTAGGGCTGGTAAACAGTCCCACTAAATCTAATGTTTGTTTATATTCTGTAAAATCCACATAATTCCCATGTGTAATTGGGAGGACGCTAATCAGTAAACCAGGAATTAGAATCCCAGTTATTCCCGAGATGTATGTCAATGGTTTTTTATATTCCACTGCGATATTAGAAAAAACAAGGAAAGCACTTCGAATGGCAAGCAAGAGCAAAATGATGCTCCCGGGTATTAGTAAAATCGTGCCAAGGGTATAGGCGCCTCTTGGAAACATACTGTAGACAGCTATTACTAGCGCAACAATAAACGTATTTGTAACTTCCCATGTAGGGGAGAGGTAGCGATTAGCAATGTTCGTGGCATTTGCCTTGTTACGATTAATGTATAACATGGACCAAAATCCCGCCCCAAAATCCATGGTTGCCATAACAGCATAAATAAAAACAAATCCCCATAGTACTGTTACTGCAAGATAGGCATCTAACATTTTTGTCCCACCCTTTTATGAATTTGAACTAAACAGTGGTACTTCTTTTTGTTCCGCTCGGTTTAGGTCATCTTGAACGGTATTTTTTTTGAAATAATAACGTAATACGAAAAGAACTGAAAATGCTAGGACAGCATATACTGCTGCAAACAAAAGAAAAAGTACCCCTAGATTGGTGGCAGTGGTAACAGAATCCTTTGTGGTAAGGACATGATAAATAGTCCAAGGTTGTCGCCCTGTACATGCAAATATCCAGCCAAACTCAACTCCTAATACTGCTAAAGGTCCTGAAATCACGTATAACCACATTAACCACTTTGGGAAATAATCCTTTTTGAACATCTTTTTTAAAAGAAGACCAACAAAGGAAAAAAGTATAAGCAAAGAGCCAATCCCAACCATTCCATTAAACAGAGTGTGAATAAAGAGGGGAGGCCAGTCCTCTTCAGGGAAATCGTGTAAGCCTCTTACAACCGTATCAAACCTATTATCAGCTAAAAAGCTTAATGCCCAGGGTATTTCAATTCCCCATTTGACGGATTCCGTCGCTCTGTCAGTAAAACCTCCAATGGAGAGAGGGGCATAGGACTGTGTTTCAAATAAGCCCTCAGCAGCCGCAAGCTTTTCCGGTTGGTATTCATGAAGATACTGAGCAGATTCATGTCCGTTAAGTGCCGTTAATAAGGAAAAAATCCCGCCTACAATAAGACTTAACATTAACGCTTTTTGATGGAACCGATAAATTCTAGTAGAGCGATCCATTTTTAACATTTTATAAGCCGATACGGTGGCAACAATAAATGCTCCTGTGGTATAAGCAGAGAGTGCCACATGTCCGGCGGTGACAAAAAAGCTCGGATTAAAAAAAGCAGCCCAGGGATCGACATCTACGATCTTTCCATTTACAATATTAAAACCTGCTGGTGTCCCCTCGAACGCATGGACATTTGTAATTAACACTGCAGACCCCATTGCTCCAATCGCAACAAGAAGCAAACTGACAATCCTCATCCATGGCGCAATTCTTTCTGCTGCATAGACGTAAATAGACATAAATAGGGCTTCAATAAAGAATGCGTAAATTTCGATCTGAAAAGGGAGTGCCATTACTTTTCCAATAACCTCCATAAAACCTGGCCATAATAATGATAATTGCACACCAGCAATGGTTCCGGTAGGAATTCCCACCCCCAGCAGAACCGCAAAAGCCTTTGTCCATCGCTTTGCCATGACAACATATTCAATATCTTTTGTTTTTTGATAAAGGAGCTCTGCTGTCAATATCATTAATGGTAAGCCTACTCCAATGGTGGCGAAAATAATATGGAAGCCCATTGTCGTTCCAAATAAACTTCTTGCAATGACCAAATCATCCATGTGAATCTCCCTTTCTATATAGAAACATATGAAATTATTGTTTACAGTTTATAGTTTTATATGTAAGTTAGAATAATAAACGATTCTGATTTCCAGATGTATCTTTAAAAAAAGGCTAATTGCCAGAAAAAAATTGTATCCTAAGAGGCATATTATGTATTCTTATAAAGAAGGGTGGGATTTTGAGAATGAAGGATTCAACATTATTAAATGATATATTAGATTACAATCAGAATTTTGTGGAAAAACATGAATATGAAAAGTATGAAACAACGAAATTTCCTAATAAGAAAATGGTCATACTCACTTGCATGGATACCCGCTTACTGGAATTATTACCGAAAGCCTTAAATTTGGGAAATGGCGATGCTAAAATCATAAAAGATGCTGGCGCTCTTGTCTCTCATCCATTTGGAAGCGTAATGAGAAGCATCTTGATTGCGTTGTATCAATTAAAGGCACAGGAAGTTTTGGTAATCGCTCATTATGATTGTGGGATGAGTGGACTTCAAGCAGAACCAGTGATTGAGGGTATGAAGCAGCGTGGGATCTCAGAAGAAACGTTAAACACTCTTACATATTCTGGGATTGATATTAAACAGTGGCTTCAAGGGTTTGAGAATGTGACGGACAGCGTCAAGCATAGCGTAGAAATGATTAAAAATCATCCATTATTGCCAGCGGGTGTGCCTGTCCATGGTTTGGTCATTGACCCTAAGACAGGAAAACTAGACTTAGTTGTTGATGGGTATAAAAACTAACGCTCCTTTTTTTCTGGGACAGGATCCACCCCGCCCGGGTGAAAGGGATGACATTTTAAAATCCGCTTAATGGCCAGCCAGCCGCCTTTTAGTGCCCCAAAACGTTGAACTGCTTCTAGTCCATATTGTGAACAGGTAGGATAAAACCGGCATGTTGGTGGTTTTAAAGGTGAGATGGCAACTTGGTAAAAACGAATAATAGAAATAAAAATTTTTTTCAACATCCAGGTGATCTCCTTTTGCTTATTTCCTACACCATATCATAAAATAAAAGGTTCGTCTAAATTGTTAAATATAACTAAGTAGATGAAAAAGGTCGGGATTTATTGTATGATTATAGGAAGAAAAGAAAAGGAGTGATAATCATGCCTTCAGTTGAAAGCTTTGATTTAGACCATAATGCTGTTAAAGCTCCCTATGTAAGACATTGCGGTGTCCATAAGGTAGGTAGTGACGGTGTTGTCAATAAATATGATATTCGTTTTTGTCAGCCAAATAAACAAGCTATGAAGCCTGATGCTATTCATACATTAGAGCATTTATTAGCCTTCAATATCCGCAAGCATTCCGCTAAGTATGATCATTTTGATATTATTGATATTTCCCCAATGGGCTGCCAAACAGGCTATTATCTTGTTGTGAGCGGGGAACCTACGGTAGAGGAAATTATTGATCTTCTTGAAGATACAATGAAGGACGCTGTTGAGATTGTCGATATCCCTGCGGCAAATGAAAGACAATGTGGTCAAGCGAAACTACATGATTTAGAAGGTGCTAAACGATTAATGCGGTTTTGGCTTGAGCATAGCAAGGAAGATTTAAAACAAGTTTTTGCATAGAATTGCGGAAGCGTCCGTTTAGATAAAAAAATTCCTATTCCATTAAGAATAGGAATTTTTTTATGCCTTATTTTGATCCTGCCCTTGCTCCTGTTCTGTCTGTTTGCTCCCTTGATCAATGTAAGGATTGTCTTCTAATGAATCAACCGTATGTTTAAAGGTATAAGCCTTTGAAGTGGTAAGGACAGCTAAAAGTAAAATGACGATGACAATAATAATACCAACCACAATTACCGTATACATATCTTTTCCCCCTTTTTCTCACATTGTACCATGAAAAGGTCCGGATATATGAAAAATCTGCGCAAAATAAGGAAGCTTTTCAGCTTCCCACTTTCCAAATGATAGTCGTTTCAGGCCACTTGTATTTCACTAAGCGTTCGTATCGGCCTTTCCCGTAATATGTAAAATCAATGGATATTTCTAGGATAATAAGTATGTGTACGGTGCTGTCCGTACTCTTCTTGAGCAAATTTGCCTTTTAAGCTTTCAATTAAATAGAGACCCATTAAATCGTATAATTCTTGTTTATCCATCTCTTGGATTAAGGCAAGAAGATCTTCATGTGACATTTCTTCTAAAAAGGCAAAGGTGAGCATGTCAATATCCTCTTCATCCCCAGTTAACTTATTCCGATACATCGCATATAATTCATCCACTAATTTCATTCCAACACCCCCTGTTTAAATTTTTTATCGAGCCTCTGATCTAAGATAACACTCCTTGCTTCCAGTTACACTTTATACTTAGTGAATTCCCTAAATCGTGTAAAATCATCCCTTTATTTTGTTGTTTGAATTGACTGAAAAATCTGTTTTCTTGATTGTATGATTATTATACCTTATTCATTTCTAAAAAATGAGTCGAAATATGAAAAAGAATAAAATTTCTCTATTTGCACATTACTAAAAAGTAAAAGGGGATGAAACCATGAACGAACAGAAGAAAACGTACTATATAGATATTGGAACTGGTCATATTAGCAGAAGTGCAACCGATTCCACTTGGAGCTATAAAATTCAAGCAGATGATGAAGAAATCACTCAGTTCCGTGAGCTATTTGATCAAAACTATTCAACTGAATGGAAAAATTTCTTTAGAGCTCATGTACCATATGTACAATATCATCATGACCGGGAAAACGATAGCTACGATAGTACCATGCAACAAGTATATGGCATGCTGTATAAACTTGGTGATGAAGAAGCTAAAGCCCATATCGAAACCATGAATATATTGCCAAAATAATGTGAGCACATCCATACTTGTTAACATGGAACAAGAATAATGTTGGTCAGGAGAATCCTAAAGTTTAGGATTTTCCTTTTTTTTTATATAATTATATCATTAAAGAAAAATCGAGGCGGTTTTTTTATGAAACAGTTTTTAGATCGTAACGGGAACAGGGTTGAACTTGCATTTTCTCATTTTGCTTTTAAAGAAGAGGCCATTCATGTCCTGGTTATTTGCCAATATGAAAATGGTTGGTTTTTAACTAAGCATAAACTACGAGGACTTGAATTTCCAGGTGGAAAACTGGAAATAGGGGAAACACCTGAAGAAGCAGCAAGACGCGAAACCTATGAGGAGACAGGGGCTATTTTGGGTGACCTGCAGTTTATTGCTGAATATAAAGTTTTTGACAAGAAAAGTTCATTTGTAAAGGCTGTTTATTGGGGGAGTGTTGAAAGAATTGAAGAAACTCGTAACTATTTTGAAACCGATGGACCAGTTGCTGTCAAAGGGGATCTCTTGCAATTGCGGTGGGACGATGAATACAGTTTTATCATGAAAGACGAGGTAATCGCTGAATGTATAAGGTACATTCAACGATTACAAAATGAAAATCATTAACAGGTACTATTCCTTAATTAATTTTTTTTCTAAAAGTTCCACCAGCTGGTACATAATGGTGGCAATCACGGCGATGACTAACAGTGCTAAGAATACAAGGGTAAAATTGAATACTTGAAAACCATAAATAATCATGTAACCTAGGCCACGGGAGGATACAAGGAATTCGCCGACAATAACACCGACCCAAGATAGACCGACATTTACCTTCAACGTCGAAATAATTGTTGGAAAACTGGCAGGCAAGATGGCTTCTTTAAAACATTGGCTTCGGGTTGCTCCAAAGGTTTGAAGAACTTTCAAATAATTAGGATCAACTTCTTTAAATGAGGTATACACAACAATGGTAGTAATAATAATTGAGATGATCGCACCCATCGCAATGATGGATGGATATCCAGGGCTTAGCGCCACGATTAACACGGGTCCCAGTGCTACTTTCGGCATGGAGTTTAAGATAACTAGATAGGGGTCAAGAATTTTTGAAATCATCGGTGACCACCATAGAATGGCTGCTAAGATTGTACCTAGTAATGTACCAAGAATGAAGCCAATCACGGTTTCAGTTAACGTGACACCTAAATTGGCCAATAATGATCCATCTTGGATTTTATCTAAAAATAAATTCCATATTTTTGATGGTGAACTAAAAATTAATGGATCAATCCATTGCTTTTGACTGGATAGTTCCCAGCTTGAGAAAAAGACAATAAAAATAACTGCTTGATAAAACCGAACCCATCTCCGTTCAACGGTTAAGGAATGAAGATAATTTTTATGGAGGAGTTCTAGTTTATGCTTCTCTTTGCTCAAGAGACTCCATCTCCTTCCATATCGTTTGAAAGATGCTCGGATATAATTCATGATTTCTTGCCTGGAAGGGGGAGGATTTTCTTAATTCCTCTGGCATGGTAAAGGTTTTGAAAATCCTGCCAGGACTAGGTGACAGCAAAAAGATGCGATCACTCATAGCAATGGCTTCACCGATATCATGCGTAACCAGGATAGCGGTTTTCCCGAATTCATCTAATATTTGTGACACTAAATCCTCTAATTTCAGCTTTGTTTGATAGTCAAGGGCGGAAAACGGTTCATCTAACATCAAGAGTTTTGGTTCAGTGGCTAGTGTTCGTACGAGAGCTACGCGTTGCCGCATCCCGCCTGACAATTGACGTGGAAGTTGTTTTTCGACACCAACTAAACCAATTTGGTTTAACAGATCTAAAGCGGCAGATTTTGTTTTCTGATTTAGCTGTTTTGATAATTTTAGACCCATTAGGATATTCTCTTCAATCGTTTTCCATGGAAACAAATAATCTTGCTGCAGCATATAGCCAATTTGATTTTTGGCCGTTGTGACAGGTTTATTTTCTAACAAAACGGTTCCCTGAGTTGGTTTAAGCAAACTTGATATGATCGAAAGCAAGGTTGTTTTTCCACAGCCACTTGGGCCGAGAAGGGAGACAAACTCTCCCTCTTCAACCGCGAGTGTTATATCGGAGAGGGCCGTGGTGGCAGAGGCTTTAGTAAAATAGGTGTGATGAATATTGTGAACTTGTAAAAAGCTCATAAGGACGGCCTCCCTTTCCCATTATTTTTTAATAGCTTTTTCCGCAAACTCTGTGTTTACAAGTGTTTTGTGATCGACTTCTTTAGGTAGTTCTCCTGCTTCTTTCATGATATTCTGAAGATTGATCCATTCTTCTTCATCTAAAATAGGATCGGTTGCAAAGGAACCTTGACTCTTATAGCGGTCCACAACGGTGGTCATAATACCTAAGTCTGTATCTGGAAAATATGGTTCGACGGCCTTGGCGATTTCCTCGGCACTGTGTGTTTGAACCCATTGTTGTGCTTTGTAAATCGCTCTTGTAAATTTATCGATTGTCTCTTTGTTTTCTTTCATATAGCTTTCTTTGGCCATAAAAGTGGTATAGGGAACATGCCCGGATTCTTTTCCGAAGGAAGCGACAATATGACCTTTGCCTTCTTTTTCAAAAATACTTGCCGTTGGTTCAAACAATTGAACAAAGTCACCAGTACCAGAGGCAAACGCATTTGCAACATTAGCAAAGTCGATGTTTTGAATTAAATTCAGATCATTGTGAGGATCGATACCGTGCTTTTTCAATACAAATTCGCCTACCATTTGCGGCATGCCGCCTTTACGCTGACCTAAAAAAGTTTTTCCTTTTAATAAATCCCATGAGAAATTGTCAATTTTTTCTCTTGCAACCAAGAACGTACCGTCCGTTTGAGTTAATTGGGCAAAATTGATAACCGGATCAGATGCTCCTTGTGCATATACATAAATGGATGTTTCCGAACCAACCAGGGCAATGTCAGCTCCCCCTGATATAAGGGCAGTCATGGTCTTGTCACCGCCAGGAGTAGTCGCTAAGGTAACGTCTAAACCTTCGTCCTTAAAGAATCCCTTTGCTAAAGCCACATATTGGGGTGCGTAGAAAATAGACCGAGTAACTTCAGCAATTCTAACCTTTTCCAATTTCTTTGGTTCTGTTTTAGAATTACTATTACAAGCTGCTAATGAAAACATGAGAATACTAATAAGTAGAATGGAAAAACTGAATTTTAATGATTTTTTCATACATGAACCTCCCTTAATACCCATTAAGATTTCTGGGCTAAATGCCTAAGATATCGTATGTATGGGCGGGAAATGTGTGAATGCCTAGATCCAGATTTTTTAAAAAATATACATAAAGGAAGGATAGTAGATGAACATAACTAATGGCCAAATTCTTGAAACAAATCGCTTTCCCTCTCCTAATCCAAAGGTTGAATTAAGGATTGTTACCTACTTTTCTCAAGGGTTAAGAGTGAAAGGGATGTTAGCAGCTCCAATTGGTGATGAACCCATGGATGGATTCCTTTATTTACGTGGGGGTATCAAAAATGTCGGAAAGGTTCGGCCAGCTAGGATTGCCCAATTTGCGTCCGAGGGCTTTATCGTTTTTGCTCCTTTTTACCGCGGCAATCAAGGAGGCGAAGGGAATGAGGATTTCGCAGGTGAAGATCGTGAAGATGCTTTTGCTGCCTATTTATTATTAAAATCACTGCCGAAGGTTCGGGATATCCACATTTTTGGATTTTCACGAGGCGGGGTGATGGCATTATTGACAGGAATTCAATTTCCAGACGCAGCATCTGTTGTAACCTGGGGCGGTGTGAGTGACATGACCCTAACGTATAAGGAACGAACGGATCTACGAAGAATGATGAAAAGAGTGATTGGCGGGACTCCTGAGAAGTATCCGGAACGATATAAGGAAAGGACAGCCCTGTATGAATTAGACAAATTAACAGCTCCTGTTCTTATTATCCATGGTGTCAATGATCATAATGTATCAGTGGAGCACGCCTACCGTTTGGAAAAAAGACTTCGGTTATTAGATAAATCAGTAGCTTGTTGGTATTTTGAGGAGTTTACTCATTATTTTCCGCCAGCAGTGAACAGAAAAATTGTTCATGATTTATCAATCTGGATGAAAAACCAGAGCAAAAGATGGTAATATATAGTTAAAAGATGCAGAGGAGCGGATAGTTTATGGGTATGCCCCTTGAGTTGAATACAATGATTGTGACCAAAGGAAGAGAGAAAAGGGTCGAGGAAAATCTTTTTGTGCTTGAAAAGGAAGGTTACCGACTTTATCCCATTGAGATCCCCATTGATGTAAGAAAAACGATGGATGGTGATTCAAGTGGAACCGCTCTAATAAAAAAAGTAGAGTGGCAGCAAAACAAAACAACGCTAACTTATCAATTAGTTTCATTAAATTCGACGAACTGAGCAGCAGGGTAGACAAAAGAGCTTATGCACGGACCTAAATCAATTACACGAGCTAGTTACCCGACAGTCAACAAAAATCGTTATGCACCAATAAAAAAATGACTATCAAATTAGGTTACATTTTGATAGTCATTTTTAATGTTTACCATATTTTTTTAGCATTAATTAAGCTATTGGACCGCCTTTTTCTGCAATCTCAGCCGATACATCCGTGAATTTTTTGAAGTTTTCGCGGAACTTTGCTGCAAGTTCTTTTGCTTTCTTTTCATAGGCCTGTGGGTCTGCCCATGTTTTATTAGGCTGAAGAACCTCATCAGGTACACCTGCAATATGAAGCGGTATATTTAAGCCAAAGATATCGTCTTTAACTGTTTCCACATGGTTGAGTTCACCTTCGAGTGCTGCTTGAACCATTGCACGTGTATAGGATAGCTTCATTCTGCTGCCGACACCATATTCACCACCGGTCCAGCCAGTATTGACTAAAAAGACATTGGCATTGTGCTCCAATATTTTTTCACCTAGCATGTCTGCATAGCGGTTCGCAGGAAGTGGCAGGAATGGTGCACCAAAGCAGGTAGAAAAGGTTGCCTGTGGTGAAGTTATTCCACGCTCTGTCCCGGCAAGCTTGGAGGTATAGCCGCTTAAAAAGTGGTACATGGCCTGTTCCTTTGTTAATTTTGCAATAGGAGGTAAGACTCCAAAGGCATCCGCTGTTAAAAATACAATCGTATTTGGATGTCCGGCAATACTAGGCTGAATGATATTCTCTATGGCATCGATTGAGTAGGCAGCTCTAGTATTCTCTGTCAGGGTTCCATCATCATAATCAGGGATTCTTGATTCAAGATCGATTGTCACATTTTCAAGAACGGTACCGAACCGGATGGCATCAAAGATTTGTGGCTCTTTTTCACGTGAAAGATTAATACATTTAGCATAGCAGCCACCCTCAATATTGAAGACACCATTGGAAGACCAGCCATGCTCGTCATCACCAATAAGCCGTCGATTGGCATCAGCAGAAAGAGTCGTTTTTCCTGTTCCAGACAAACCAAAAAATAAGGCAACGTCGCCTTCTTGGCCGACATTTGCTGAACAATGCATAGAAAAAATATGATTCTCAGGTAATAAATAATTCATTACTGAAAAAATTGATTTTTTCATTTCCCCTGCATACTCAGTTCCACCAATTAAAATAATTCGGCGTTCAAAGGAAATAATAATGAAGGTTTCAGATTTTGTACCATCAACAGCTGGATCTGCCTTAAAGTTTGGGGCAGAAATAACAGTAAATCCGGCATCATGTGTGAGCAATTCTTCTTCTGTTGGACGAATGAATAACTGTTGCGCGAATAGATTATGCCATGCATATTCATTGACAACTTGGATTGGTAAACGAGATTTTTGATCCGCACCGGCGAAGCCTTTAAATACAAAAATTTCCTCTTGTTGTTTTAAATATTCAAGTACCTTTTGATACAGGTTAGTGAAAACTTCTTCAGAAATTGGTTGATTTGGACCCCATGCAATTTTATCCTTCGATGACTCTTCCATGACAATATATTTATCCTGTGGTGACCGGCCTGTGTATTTGCCAGTCGAGACACTGACTGCGCCTGATGAAGTTAGCGATCCTTCATTTCGGGCTAAGACTTTTTCGACCAGTTGAGGGACGGATAATTGTACCTGAACATGACCTTCTTGCAACAGTTGTGTTAATTCATTTGGAATATGAACAGAATTCATTGACTGAAACCTTCCTTTATCCATGTTTTTATGTTTATTATGATAAATAGTATAACACATTAATTCTAATAGTCTATACTATTCTGAAAAATTTGCTAATAATTCTTGCTTAGATAGAAGTTACACTAAACGGTATATCATCTTATATATAAATAGGAAAGAAAAAAGTTTTGTATAAGATGTTCACAAATGGTTATTTTAACTAAAAATTTATTATTAATTTATTGACATTGTTCGACAGTGTGGGTTATGATTTACCCTTGAACGGATACTCTCTTATCCCGAGCTGGTGGAGGGACAGGCCCTATGAAACCCAGCAACCTGCAAACGAAAAAGGAAATTTGATAAAAGTGTTTTTTTATTTATCATGATTTTTTCGGGCAAAGGTGCTAAACCTGAAGCAAGGCTAGTCCTTGAACGATAAGAGTGAAAGGCACGCAAAACTTTTGCTAACAACCTTTCCTCACACGATGGAAGGGTTTTTTTGTATTTTTAGCAAAATTTTACGTGCTACATAGGTGCTGCTTTTTATTCCATCGTAAGAATTTGCTAAAGGGTTAGGACAGTTGATAGTTTTGCTAATAATAATCCCATGTTTATTTCATACTATTAAGGGAATGAGTTCCGTATCAACTTGAGGTTTAACGGCAAGTTCACACCAGCCCTATACAGTTAACCTCACTTTATTTCAAAAATATAGGAGGAATTCAGATGTCAACAAAACGTCGTTTGTTCACTTCTGAATCAGTTACTGAAGGTCATCCGGACAAGATCTGTGACCAAATTTCTGATTCCATTTTAGATGCTATCTTAGCCAAAGATGCTAATGCCCGTGTTGCGGCTGAAACTTCAGTAACAACAGGATTAGTGCTTGTTACAGGCGAAATCACTACCTCTACTTACGTTGATATTCCAAAAATTGTTCGTGAAACCATTAAAGGCATCGGATACAATCGTGCTAAGTATGGCTTTGATTCCGAAACTTGTGCGGTTTTAACTTCTATTGATGAACAATCACCAGATATCGCCATGGGTGTTAACCATGCCCTTGAGGCACGTGAAGGTCAAATGTCTGATGAGGAAATTGAAGCGATTGGTGCGGGAGACCAAGGGTTAATGTTCGGTTTTGCATGTAATGAAACAAAAGAACTTATGCCTCTTCCCATCTCACTTGCACACAAGCTTGCTCGTCGTTTAACAGAAGTTCGTAAAGAAGAATTACTTCCTTACCTTCGTCCAGACGGAAAGACTCAAGTAACAGTAGAGTATGATGAGAATGACAAACCAGTTCGAATTGATACAATCGTTATTTCAACCCAACATCATCCAGAAATTACGTTAGAGCAAATCCAACGTAATGTAAAAGAATATGTCATCAATCCGGTTGTTCCACAAGAACTAATCGATGAAAATACAAAATATTTCATTAATCCTACTGGACGCTTTGTTATCGGTGGACCACAAGGAGATGCAGGTTTAACAGGCCGCAAAATCATCGTTGATACTTACGGAGGTTATGCTCGTCATGGCGGTGGTGCCTTTTCTGGAAAAGATCCTACCAAGGTTGACCGTTCTGCTGCATATGCTGCTCGTTATGTTGCAAAAAATATTGTTGCTGCAGGACTTGCAGAAAAAGTAGAAGTTCAGCTTGCCTATGCCATTGGTGTTGCTAGACCCGTTTCAATTGCTGTTGATACGTTTGGAACTGGTAAAGTTAACGAGGATATATTAGTGGATCTTGTCAGCGAAAACTTTGATCTTCGCCCAGCAGGAATCATCAAGATGCTTAACCTTCGCCGTCCAATCTACAAGCAGACAGCTGCATACGGACACTTTGGCCGTACAGATGTTGACCTGCCTTGGGAGCGCACAGATAAAGCAGAGGCATTACGCCAGCAAGCTAATCTATAATCTAAAAAGCTCTTGCGCCTTGATTAGATGCAGAAGCAAAACACATAAAGGGGAGTTGCATTTTGATGTAACTCCTTTTTCTATTTTTCGTCTGTTTTAATGTTATGGATGTTATAAAATTAAGTACAATGTTTAAGTAGGACTATAGAAGTGAAAAATGATTGTACAGTAAATTTTCTAATGTTACAGTGCCATTTTCGCCATAATAGTGGTAGTATAAGAGAGATGTTTTTTCAAAGAACATTTTAATTAAATTGAAGTAGGTGAGGTACATAATGTGTGGTTTTATCGGTTGTGTACACGACATAACACAAAACTATAGCGATGAACAAAAACAGCAGTTTAAACAAATGAACGATATAATTACCCATCGTGGACCGGATGATGATGGCTTTTATTATGATGACCATATTCAATTCGGCTTCCGCCGTTTGAGTATAATTGATATTGAAAGTGGTCATCAGCCATTAACGTATGAAAATGAGCGCTACTGGATTATCTTCAATGGGGAAATTTATAATTATGTGGAGCTTCGTGAAGAATTGCTCAAAGAAGGACTATCATTTGCGACTAGTTCTGATACCGAAGTAATTATTGCTCTATATAGCCATATGAAGGAAAAAGCAGTTGAAAAGCTTCGCGGCATGTTTGCTTTTGTGATTTGGGATAAACAAGAACAGACGCTATATGGCGCCCGTGATCCATTTGGAATTAAACCATTCTTTTATTTAGAAGATGGTGAGAGAACATTTTTTGGTTCAGAGAAAAAAAGCATTCTGCTTGCCTTAGAGAATGATGTTCTCAATTATGATTCCTTACAGCATTATTTAACCTATCAATTTGTTCCTGAACCATATACGTTATCAGATGGTATTAAAAAGCTCGAGCCAGGCCATTATTTTATAAAAAAGATTGGCTCTAAAATGGAAATGAAAAAATATTGGAAGGCACATTTTAAGCCAGTCCAAAAATCAGAAGCAGATTTTATTAAAGAAATTAAAGATGTTTTATATGATTCAGTTGAAAAACATATGCGCAGTGACGTTCCAGTTGGTTCCTTCCTTTCTGGAGGTATTGATTCTTCGATTATTGCATCAATTGCAAAGGAATTTCATCCGGCCATTAAAACATTCTCTGTCGGTTTTGAGCGCAATGGTTTTAGTGAAATAGATGTGGCCAAAGAAACAGCAGAAAAGCTGGGCGTTGAAAATATCAGCTATGTGATTACACCAGAAGAATATATGAATGAAGTGCCAAAAATCATGTGGCATATGGATGACCCGCTTGCCGATCCTGCTTGTGTTCCACTTTATTTTGTAGCACGTGAAGCCCGTAAACACGTAACAGTTGTTCTTTCCGGTGAAGGAGCTGATGAGTTATTCGGCGGCTACAATATTTACCGTGAACCACAATCATTAGAGATATTTAATAAAATTCCTAAAGTGGGAAAAGGGTTATTAAAAGGAATTGCCGGTATGATGCCGGAGGGTATGAAAGGGAAGAGTTTTATTGAACGCGGGATTACTCCAATGGAGGAACGCTATATTGGTAATGCCAAAATGTTTACTGAGGAAGAAAAGCGTGATCTATTAAATGTTTATCGTGAGGGCTTAGATTATACCGATATTACGAAGCCGCTTTATAATGAATCTCGTGGTTACGATCCGGTAGATCGGATGCAATATATTGATATTCATACATGGATGCGTGGCGATATTTTGCTTAAAGCAGATCGAGTAACAATGGCCCATTCATTAGAGTTGCGTGTCCCATTCCTAGATAAAGCCGTATTCGAGGTCGCTTCAAAAATTCCAACTAGCTTGAAAACAGCTAATGGTACCACCAAGTATATTTTACGAAAAGCCGCTGAGGGAATTGTGCCGGCACATGTACTTGATCGGAAAAAGCTCGGCTTCCCTGTCCCAATTCGCCATTGGTTAAAAAATGAAATGAATGATTGGGCGAAAAAAATAATCCGCGAAAGCAACACAGAGCACCTAATTAACAAAACATATGTATTGAGATTGCTTGAAGATCATTGTCAGGGGAAAGCAGATAACAGCAGAAAAATCTGGACGGTTCTCATGTTTATGGTTTGGCATCAAGTGTATGTTGAAGAGGTCTATTCCTTTCAACGTGACTATGCCATACAAAAGGAATTACAAACATTGAAACACTAATTTGAAAGAGGATGCCTTCTGAGACATCCTCTTTCCTCATTTTTAAGATTGAAGTGACTTATAATATTGCCCCTTCTCAGCATACTCTGTATAAATACGTGTCATATCTTTTTTGTCTTCTTCCGTTAATTCTCTAATAACTTTCGCTGGTCTGCCAAATGCTAATGTATTAGGTGGGATTTTTTTTCCTTGGGGAACGAGACTCCCCGCACCAATAAATGCACCTTCTCCTATTTCGGCCTGATCAAGGATAATGGAGCCCATGCCAATTAATGCTCTTTTTCTAACAATACAGCTATGTAAGATAACCTGATGTCCAATCGTAACTTCGTCTTCTAAAATTAGCGGGTTATTAGGACTTTGGTGTAAGATAGAATTATCTTGGATATTTACTCGATTGCCAATCTTGGTCGGTGCAACATCACCTCTAATAACGGAATTAAACCAGACACTAGAGTGTTCACCAATTTCAACATCGCCCGTAATCGTTACATAATCGGCAATAAATGCTGTTTCCGCTATTAATGGGGATTTATCTTTATAGGGGTATATCATACAGTTCGCTCCTTTTTTAACATGATACTTCTATTGTAGCGAATGCTTATAGCGATTTTCAAAAAATTCATCTTTTTCTTGGTAAAAAGGTTGAATGAGATTTTTATATAAATTGTTGCTAATAACTTTTTCTAGGGGGATAAAATATGTGGAAGTGGGAAGCTGAAGGGGATGCTAAGGCGGTTATCGTAATCGTTCATGGGGCAATGGAACATCATGGAAGATACGGATGGCTAATTGAAATGTGGCGTTTATCAGGCTTTCATGTCATTATGGCTGACCTTCCCGGACAAGGGATGACCACTAGGGCTCGTCGCGGCCATATTGATTCCTTCGATGAATATATAATAGAAGTAAAGGATTGGATTCAAGCTGCACATCGATATGAGTTACCTGTTTTTTTATTAGGACATAGTATGGGTGGACTTATTTCTATCCGCTTATTACAGGAAGAACAATTAAATATTGCCGGTGTGATTCTGTCCTCTCCATGTTTAGGTTTGGTTCAAAAACCGTCAAGATTTTTAGACACCTTATCACATCTCATAAATGTTATTTATCCTTCCTTGAGAATGAATTCGGGCTTAACCGTCCAAATGGCTACAAGAAATGAAGATGTTCGTGAAGCAGATTCGAACGATACCCTTTACGTGACGAAGATTTCTATTCGGTGGTATCGTGAACTTGTCGAGGCCATAAAACAAGCATTCTTAAATCTTGAACACACACAAGACATCCCCATGCTCGTTATGCAAGGCGGGGATGACAAGATTGTCAATAAAGGAACGGTGAAGGAATGGTTCAATCACGTGCCGTTATCAGAAAAGCGGTTTAAGGAATGGCCTAAATGTTATCATGAAATCTTTAATGAGCCGGAGCGTGAAGAAGTGTTCGAATACGCAAAGGATTTTGTTCATAGTCAGTTAAAAGCAATTGGATATATCATATAGAAAGGTGTTGTTTTCCATGATGCCAATCACCCTTATGTCGAGGGTCTACCGCAAGATTCTTCCCGCAGCCCATCGAGAATTGGCTTATTGGAGAAGCCGAGCTGAAAAAATTCCAAATCCTGAATTAAGAAACCAAGCTCTCGCCAGTATTGAACATAAAACGTTTCATTGTGAAGGAGGAGCTATTTTAGGGCTCGCTGCGAAAGAGGATTACAAAAAAGCGGTGAAGTTTATCGTCGCTTATCAAACGATTAGCGATTATTTAGATAACCTTTGTGATCGGAGTACATCTCTTGATCCTGCTGATTTTGCCGCCCTTCACGAATCAATGGCCGATGCGCTTGTAATAAATGCTGCCGAAAAAAATTATTACCGTCTCCGTGAGGATCAAGATGACGGTGGTTATTTATATGAATTATCGGAAACCTGTCGTTCTGTTTTAAGGGAGATAAACAACTATGATTTAATAAAAAATTATCTCCTTGAACTTTGCCAGTATTATTGTGATCTACAAATTAACAAACATGTGGTAAAGGAGGAACGGGTACCGCGTCTGAAACAATGGTTTAACCATTACCAAGACGAATTGCCAGATATGGAATGGTATGAATTCTCTGCCTGCTCCGGTTCCACGCTGGGGATTTTTTGTTTAATCTCCTATGCTATGCGTGAGGATTTTAAGGCAAGTGATGCAGAGAATATTCGCAAGGGCTATTTTCCTTATATACAGGGTCTACATATACTGTTAGATTATTTTATTGATCAAGAGGAAGATATAGCAGGCGGGGACTTGAATTTTTGCTTTTATTATAAAAGCGAAGAAACTCTGTTTAATCGTTTAAAGCATTTTGTGCTAGAAGCAGATCGACATACTAAATTCCTTCCTCACAAAGAATTTCATCAATTAATTAATCGTGGTTTATTGGGGATATACTTATCAGATGCAAAAGTCCGCAAACAGAAAAATGTCCGTAAACTGGCCAAAGGAATTATTAAAACGGGTGGATGGATCAGTTATTTCTTTTATTTTAATGGACTTGCTTATCGATCAATCCAAAAATCAGTTCCTGCATTTATAACCAGAATGATCACAAAATAAAGAAGGTTGTCCCAAAAGGGTCAACCTTCTTTACCTTTTCTCAATTGCTATGATAAACGGCGGGTTATTCTGTTGATTAATAAATTGATATTGCAGGACATGGGCCATCTTCTGATCCAAGTGTTTGCAAAATTGCAGCAGGGAATCCCGTTCTACTGCACCTTGTTCGTGCCCATGATAGATAACAAGGACGATGATTCCCTCGGGTGCCATCCACTCCATCAACTGCTCAATAGCGGCTATTGTCGTATCAGGGTGGGTTACAATCGTTTTATCACTGCCAGGCAGGTAACCAAGGTTAAAAATGGCCCCAGTAATTTTCCCTTGCTCTGTTGAAGGAATCTTTGCAGAAAGCTGTTCATGACCTTCGTGAAACAGGGTAACCCGCTCTAATAGATTTTGCTGGATTAAGCGGTCCGTGCTAGCCGCAATGGCTTCTCTTTGCACATCGAAGCCATAAACCCGCCCGCTTTCGCCCACAAGTTCCGCTAAAAATACGGTGTCATATCCGTTTCCTAGGGTTGCATCGACAACAACATCACCAGGTTTAACAGCCTGTTTAAGTAAATTTTTTGCAAATGGTAAGATACGATCCATTTTCATGGGATTACTCCCTCAATTCCACTTGAAAAAATTTGCCTTGCCAGCTGTCCCTGCGCTTCAATTCTGCATCAATAGCATTTAATACTTCCCACTTATTGACACTCCACATTGGACCAACCATCAAATCAATCGGACCATCGCCCGTAATACGATGAACAACCATTTCTGGTGGTAAAATTTCTAATTGGTCACATACTAAATTCACATAGTCTTCTTGAGTAAGGAATTCGAGCATGCCTTTTTCATATTGTTTCACCATTGGTGTGCCTTTTAGCAAATGAAGTAAATGGATTTTAATTCCCTGTACATCTAGTTTAGCCACTTCACGTGCTGTTTCCATCATCATGTCATAGGATTCAAGCGGAAGCCCATTAATAATATGAGAGCAAATGCGAATGCCATGTTTTCTTAATTTATTGACGCCTTCCATATAACACTGAAAATCATGGGCACGATTAATCAGTAGGGCAGTTCGTTCATGAACGGTCTGCAGTCCCAGCTCGACCCATAAATAAGTTCGTTCATTTAATTCAGCCAAATACTCAACGACATCATCAGGCAAACAATCAGGACGGGTGGCAATGGATAATCCTACAACACCATCTTGTTTAAGGGCAGTTTCATATTTTTCACGAAGAACGTCTACAGGTGCATGGGTATTCGTGAAAGCTTGAAAGTAGGCCATATATTTGCCATCTTTCCATTTAGTATGCATTTTTTCTTTTATTTCCTTGAATTGAGTTTCGAGGGTCTCAACCCGGTTTCCAGCAAAGTCACCAGAACCAGCAGCACTGCAGAAGGTGCAGCCGCCATGTGCGACGGTACCATCTCGATTCGGACAGTCAAAGCCGCCATCAAGGGCTACTTTAAAAACCTTATGACCAAAGTGCTGGCGCAAGTGGTAATTCCATGTATGGTAACGTTTATCATCTGAAGCATATAGAAAAGGTTTTGTCTGAAGCATTCAGAAAACCTCCTTTTAATATAAAGAATGCATAAATTCTATTTTAACATGAACTAATTAGCATTCCAATTGTAATTGTTTCATAATAAGAATTTATAAGTTGTAACTTCGAGAATTGTCCAGCTCCAGCGCCCTAGCGGCTAGTGTCCTTCGCTCTCCGCCCTACGATAAGTCAACATCGAATCGCCTCCGGCTCTTCGTGTTTCCTTTATCTCAGTTGGAGCGCTCCAGGCCATACGCCACTGACCAGGGCGCTTGCGCTTTTCTTATAAAGCTGGCAAAAATTATCCAACTGTTTATGTTATAGGAAAAAGAATGGAGAACACAATAAGAAATGAAGCAGTGTGTGCTTCACATAAGGGATGTGCAACATCATAAAGGGGGTTTTTAGATGGCCACTCGAGAGTCGATGGATAATTTAATGCAGCAGGTTGAGGACACTGTTCGCTATGCTGAGGAACAATACAAGCAAAGCAGTCTTCAAGAGCATTATAACGACGACGATTATACTAAGGCTTTGCAACAGCTAGAGGACACCTATCAAGAAATTGCCAAAATCGCCCATAGTGCCAATTCGCAGCAGCGTGAACAGCTCCATAGAATGCGACTACAGGTTCAACAGCTTCAGAATTCAATGATTATTGAAGCACATTAAGAGGAGGAGATCCTTTTTGAAAAAACGTTCTAAAATGAATAATCCTGAACAAAAAACACGTAATGGTGTTAACAATCAAGATCTTGAAGTTGGACAGGACTTTGATGTAGTAAAACAAGCGAAAAAGAAATATGAGAACTCTGGTGGACAGCCGGTTAAATCTAAAATGCATCAAGAAAATGGACAATCATCCTAAAATCAAAAAAGATCTCTCAACCAATTCGTTGAGGGATCTTTTTTTGATTTTTGTTCACAATTTATTAAAGTCAACACAAAATGGACTCTGGATAGCAAAAAAACAGATAGGAGTGGTCTATATGCCAATTTTATAATAAAAACAACATGAAAATAGAAGAAAAATCTCGTTCACACTTTGGAAACAACTCAAGTTTAGTTTGTGACGTAGCTCACAGAATGGGTCCAATTTACATGTTTTAAATAAGGTAATGAATTTGAAAATTCCATTCATAAGCGTGGTTCATTAGCGATTAAGGTATCCTAGGTACTTTAATAAATATATAGAGATTAAAGATAAATGGGAGGTGAAGGAATGTTTAAGAAGCTTCTAAAGACGAACAAAAAATTTCTAATTGTCTTAGCACTGTTAATTGGTGTATTTTTATCATTTTCAACCGTAAAAACAATGGCCTATCTGGATTCACCTGGTTTTTGTCAGAACTGCCATACGATGAAAAATGTGTATACGTCATTTATGGATTCGACACATGCAGAATTACAGTGTAATGACTGCCATTTACCACACAAGAGTGAGGTAGGTAAATTATTTTTTAAGGGACGCGCTGGGATGACTCACGTGTATTACAATTCAATGGGCACAAAGGATATTCCAAATGTAATTGAAGCGACAGACAGAACGATGAAAGTAATCAATGAAAACTGTATCTCCTGTCATAAGAGTACCATTACCAATGTCTCTCATGATGCAAAAGAGAACTGCGTCTCCTGTCACAAAACAGTACCACACGGGAAAGGCTTTAAAGATGATCACTATAATAAGCCACCTGTATCAGGAGAGTTATTAGAAAATAAGGGAGGATTTTAAGAATGGGAAGGTTCCATTATGGGGCATATCTTCTTTTGCTCGCTTTTGTGTTGATTGTTACTGGCTGCAGCAATGATTCCAGTGAGAAATCAGCTTCAGCAGCAGGTAAGAAGACGACTGGCCTATCGGCTGATGAGATCAGCAATGAAGCATTTAAAGATTTATTTCCACTTCAATATAATAGTTATAAAAAGAATGAAAAGATGGAAGATACTACTTACGGCGGTTCAGAAAAACGCAGTAAGTTTGACACAGATAAAGAACCATTGTTACCAATTCTTTTTAATGGTTACGGATTTGCGACAGAATACAATGAAGAGCGCGGTCATACTTACGCGTTAGAAGATATTCGTAACATTAAACGGATTACTGATAAATCCGTTGGCTCTTGTTACACGTGTAAATCAACAGCTGTACCAAAAATGATCGAAGAAATGGGAGACAGCTATTGGAGCGCTAATTTTAATAAAGATATTTGGCCAAAGGGTGAAGCAATGGGTCACTCACCAATCGGCTGCTCCGATTGTCATGATCCAAAAACCATGGACTTACGTGTGACTCGTCCAAGCTTTTATAAAGCTTTACAGGCTAAGGGGGTTGATACGTCAAACCCAACGAAGAATGATATGCGTAATTATGTTTGCGGCCAATGCCATGTTGAATATTATTTTGCAGCAGATAATAGTGAAGTCACATTCCCATGGACAAAAGGCTTTAAACCAGAAGAAATGTATGAATATTACAGCACGATTGCCAAAGAAAAAGGTTTTGAAAAAGACTGGATTAGTAATATTTCTGGAACACCAATATTAAAATCACAGCATCCAGAATTCGAAACACATATGTCGGGGACACATGGAAAGGCGAATGTATCTTGTGCAGATTGCCATATGCCATATGAACGAGTAGATGGAAAACGAAAAATCACCTCACACTGGTGGACTTCGCCACTTAAAACGATGCAAACATCTTGCGGACAGTGTCACGGTGATCGTGATTTAGATAAATTAAAAGATCGAGTTCTCGAAATTCAAGAAGCAAACGTAAATGCATTACACGAAGCACAAGACATTTCTACAACCTCACACTATTATGTAAACAAAATGATAACATCAGGCGTGAGTCAGGAGAAAATCAAGCAGGCCCAAGAATTTGTTCGTAAAGGTCAATGGTTCTGGGATATCATTGCTGCCGAAAACTCTGCAGGCTTCCATAATCCACAAGGATCCATGGATTCATTAAGAGAATCAGTTGTCCAATCAAATTATGCCATTCACTTGGCAACAGAAGAACTTGTGAAAAAAGGCGTCAATATGGAAGAGCTTGATCAGGAAATTGACAGGGTGAAAAAAGCTGTCTTGGATGAAAAAGTGAATGAGAAGAAAAAAGACAAGGCGGTAAATAGTTATTTCCCAGCACAAGCACCAGTGGTACCAGCAGTACCAAAAAAATAAACCCTTTCCATCTAAATTCTTATTCGTCCCGCCAAGAAGGAATAAGAGTGGAAAGAGCCTAAATAAAAATCATATGAAAAAACACTGTTTCTATCTAAGGAGCAGTGTTTTCTTTTGTTTATTCTCCCAAAATGGAGGAAATGTGTCAATTCACACTCTTCCATTGAAAAGCAGGCAGAATTTATAGAGTTGGTGGAATCTTTGTACATCTTTATGGATAACGAAAAACGATTGCACCTGAACCGATATTGGAATAGAATAAAGCTTTGGAAATCGAAACGTTAATGGTAAAGGAGCGTTTTTCATGCCTCGTGCCTTGTGGCTTTTAATTATCGGGATGGCAGTGAATGTAATAGGCTCTTCTTTTTTATGGCCTTTAAATACAATCTATATTCACGATTATTTAGGAAAGTCCTTATCTGTTGCTGGGATTGTTCTAATGCTTAATTCGGGCGCAAATGTAATCGGCAATCTCTATGGCGGTCATTTATTTGATAAAATTGGCGGCTATAAATCGATTATTTGGGGAATTAGTATTTCCCTTGCTGCACTCATCGGTTTATCTATCTGGCATAGCTGGCCGGAATATATTGTTTTTTTAACCATCGCTGGTTTTGGAACAGGAATCATTTTTCCAGCAATGTATGCGATGGCCGGTTCAGTTTGGAAAGAGGGCGGACGGAAATCTTTTAATGCCCTTTATGTGGCGCAAAACCTTGGTGTTGCGATCGGAGCGTCTCTTGGCGGTTTAGTAGCTGGTTATTCGTTTCAACTAATTTTCTTGGCGAATGCTATCATGTATGTGATTTTTTTATTTATTGCTGTTTTTGGATATAAAGGAATCTCTGTAGAGTCTAAAAAGGAAGAACTTAAGGAAAAGGAAGTAAAGGGTATAACTAGCAGAATGAATTTGCAGGCTTTGCTTATTGTTTGCTTGGGTTATTTACTTTGTTGGGTAGCCTATAGTCAATGGACTACAACGATTGCTTCTTATACACAGGAAATTAATATTTCATTGACACAATATAGTCTATTATGGACGCTTAACGGTGCAATCATCGTCCTTGGTCAGCCGCTTTTAAACGGTTTATTAAAGCATCTTACAGCATCGCTAAGACTGCAAATGTTGATTGGGATTGGTATTTTCATTATTTCATTTTTGATTGCCGGAAAAGCTAGTGCTTTTTCAGGCTTCGTAGTCGCAATGGTGATTTTAACCATTGGTGAGATGTTTATTTGGCCAGCAGTCCCAACTGTTGCATTTGATTTAGCACCAAAAGGACGCGAAGGCTTTTATCAAGGTATTGTTAACAGCACGGCAACAGGCGGAAGAATGATTGGTCCATTACTGGGTGGAGTGCTGGTGGATTTATACGGCATGTCCACATTATTCTTTGTCCTTGTTGGACTTTTCCTGGTTGCCATCGTGACGACTTTAACTTATGATCGAGTTCTTAAGAAGAAAATCCGGCCGGTCAGGAATCATCCCGTTAATCTATAAAGTAAGAAAAAAGTGCGAATAGACTCATTCGCACTTTTAGCATTTATTAGTTCCCCATATCCATTGCCATGTGGTCATTCACGTCTACAGCCTTTAAATCAAGGCTCTTTGTTAAACGATCCTTTTGTCCTTGTTTTAAGGCAGTGGCATGATCTTGAGTGATCGTTCCAGCTTTAGTGGCCGAATCCACAATCTGATTATCTACATCCGTTAATTTCTGTAAAAATTCTTCCTTCGTTAAACCTTTACTTTTGGCGATTTCAAATAAAGTTTTGCCATTTTTCATTTCTTCTATAATCTTTATAGGTAATACATTAAAAACTTTCGCTGCTTCACTTACCACATTCATTTCTTTTAATCGGCTCTTTCTAATAGTGGGATTATCAGAGTTCCCCTTGGATTGCACTGAGTATTTAGACATATTTGCTTTTGCATCAACAGCAGGTGCAGTGTCAGGCACTTTACTCTTGGCAAAAGCACTGCTGCTATACTGTATTGCAACGGTTGATCCCAGTATCAATAGCAAAGCTATAAATACAGATACATAGATACTTCGTTTTTTCATTCATGTACCTCCTTTTTTAAAACTAAACATTACATTGTTGTAGGAAAGTGGATATTCGAAAAAAAGCGAACTTTTGGAACATCCACATTACCTAGTTACCTAATTTCAACACCATTCGTACTTGCAGTCCAAGGGGAAGAACCAGACTGGTTCACTGCTTGAATTCGGAAATAATAAGTAGTACCCTTTCTTAAACTAGTTAATGTTGTCGTAGTTGTTGTATTTGGATACTTATAGGTCCCACTAATAGTAGTAAATCTTCTATCTGTTGAGATTTGCACTACATACCCTGTTACAGGACCAGGTGGCGCTTTCCAGGAAATCACTAAAGATCCGTTATTTGACCCCTTAGATGTTGGCGAAGATCCAATTAAATTAGCAGGCGCCGCAGGCGGATTAGGTACGGTTACTTGAGCTGTATTTGTAAATTCAGACGAAAAGCTTCCCTTCATTGCCTTTACACGGTAGGTGTAGGTTGTATTTAGAGCAACATTTGTGTCTGAATAACTCATGGATCCTGTTCCATTTAGTGCAGGTCTGGTTGTTATGGCTTTATAATTCTGACCCCCATCGGAGGATCGTTCAATTACAAATCCTGTCTCATCATTTGCGTTATCGGTCCAAGCTAAGTTAATACTTGGGCCATCTTGCAACGTGGCAGTTAAGGCCGTTGGTGCAATTGGCAATGGGTTTCCAAAAGTCACACTTACAGTATTGGAGTATGCTGATTCCAATGCACCATTAACCGCTTTAACACGATAACTGTAAACCGAATCAGAGGCAACTGTATCATCAGTAAAGGACACGGTTCCAGTATCAGCCAATGGTCCTGGCGTTGCAATAACCTCAAACTTGACCCCGTCTATAGACCGTTCCACAACAAATCCTTTTTCATCTGAGGCATTATCCGTCCATGATAAGTCTGCTTGCTGACCATTTGCAGCAACCTTTAAATCCGTAGGAGCAAATGGGAGGGCATCGACATCAGCTATATTAGAAGGCGTCCCGCCCTTGTACATCGAGTTAGGGTCTGTTGAATTCGGCGTATCTGTAGCGGGATTATATGCGTCAATACGATAGCTGTATTTTGTATATGGATCGGATGTAGTATCTGTGAAAGTTGTATTATTTGCTAAAACAGAGCTTATTTTTTCGAAAGTTCCTAATGTCCCGTTTGTAATCGCTGCGCGCATGACATTATAGCCAACTTCATTAGATTTATTTCCAAATGTTTCCAATTTTGTATAATCAATAGGTGTAGGATCGTTCCAACTTAAGTTCACGGCACCATCAACTGCCCTGGCTGCTTTTAATACAGATGCCGCTGGTGGGAGGGCATTGTAAGTAAAATGATACGAACGCATCATATCATTCTCTTCATGACCTAATAAATGACAGTGCCATATATATTCCCATCCAAAGTTTGTCATTTCATTGGTAACTGTCACTGGATTTCCTGTTAATGGATCCACGTTCATAAATTGCCCAGTTGAATGAATGGGCATTGCCGGGTCTAGCAGCCTTATGCTGTCAGGGATTCCAAATGGTATTTTTGGTGCCACTGGTCTTAGTGCTACGATACAATCCTCAAGAGGATTCATCCTTACCGTGTCCTTCCAGCCTCTTTCATTCTCGTCTGGCATTCGAATTGATCCATCCCAGCCAACTCGGTTGATTAACTGAACATCAAACAGGTGGAAATGAATCGCATGCGTATCAACCCCGTTGTGAGTAATCTTCCAAATCTGGGTTCCATCACCCATTTCACCGATTGGTGCCATAGAGTCAGTCATGTTTTCGGTTGTCGGGTCAACATATCCGAGCATAATGGTAGTTTGATTCTGGAAGTTCGTATTCGGCATTTCCGTCCCCAGTGTTGCATTCATTCTGCCATAATTTTGTTCGAATTCCTCAGCAATGGCCTTTGGAGTTAAATCCATCGTAACGGTTTTTGAAGTTCCTGGTACATTGAAGGTAGTTGAATTATCTTGAATATTGACCCATTTTCCTAATGGATCATTTTTAGGATCATTCTGACCGTAGATCTTATTATTGTAAATGAGCTGATTTTGACCTGTATTAAAGGCTTTAGGAAGTTCGGTGTTTAATTGGGTAATATTATATTCCGATGCGGGCGTTGTATTTGCAACTTTAATCTGCATGATGGTGCGTGTATTCGGACCATATCCAGGTTGAGTAGTTGGCGCACCACCTGTATTTTCACCAGTTACGGATTGGTCAGGATCTCCTGTGTAATAATCGTAACGCGGGTCAAAAGCCGGGACGGGAGCAGGAGCATCATTATAAAGAATAAGTGTTTGACCAGCATATTTACTAAAGTCAACGACCACATCGGCTCTTTCAGCAGGACCTAAAAGAAGCGTCTTGCTTGAAACGTTTAGAACGGTGATACTTCTTCGGCCATACTCGTAATCAATCGGCTGATTAGGTAATACAGCCGGTTTCGGTAAAAAACCGCTATCATTACCAATTTGAATCATATTAGGTCCAACAGTTGTTGGATCTGGAACTCCCCCGTCTCGTCCGTCTGTTGGCCAAGTTGTCGGGAAGCCAGGTGTCGTCACAGCAGTAACCATTTTTACTTCACCGGCATTTGCATTATTTAAGGTGCCGTTTGCTTTCCACATCTTAGTATTTGAAGCAGCCTTATAGAATTGTAAATTCCACATTCTATCATTAGCGGCATTCAAAATTTTGAAGCGATAGGCCTTTGGATCAACGGTTAAGGTAGGATAGGCTGTACCGTTAATGACAGGAGTATCCATAAATGCTTCAGGTGACGTTGAAACATCGGGTACACCTGGATTTTTTGGTGCCTGTCCAGGTTGACCTGCCAACGGGTTGTCTACTGGTCCATTTTTTAAACCTGTATTTGGCGGCCAGAACCATGGACCGTAATCCCAGCGGCCCATGGGGTTTGCACCCGACATATCATATGGGTTCTGGTTTGGCATATAAACGTGCGGGAACCATAATTGACCAAAACCGCCCCATTTGGTTTTATCCCAAGTTGGATCCGTAGCTGCTAACTGATTATCAGTTGGTACAAAGGTTTTATCCTGGATAATCAAAGGCATTGTTGAATTATCATCCGGAATAATTCCTCTTTTAATTAAGTCCTGTTCTACATCATCTGTGATCAGGTAACCGGCAGCTTCACCGCCATATACATTTAAACGGGTAATTCCATATGAGTGATCATGGTAAAACATTAATCGGGCACTTTGTTGGTTAGTGTAAAAAAACGTCATCGAGCCATCGCCCGGATCAGGCATGTCAGGAACATTCCTAACGCTGATTCCTTTTGGATACGGAGTATTTTCACCAGCAGGGGTGATCCATTGGTGTGGAGTGCCATCACTAATCCAGGGAGTAATCCCACCATGTAAGTGAAGGGTTGCCCGATTTTGTGTATACATATTTTGGCCATCGGGTCCCATTCCAGCACCCATCAATGAAGTATCTACTGGCAGGAACAGGTCACCCTTACTTCCAGTAGGAAGGGCGTTGGTAAATTTCACGCGAACTGGGCGGTCCTTATGAGCGATAATCGTCGGGCCGAAATAACTTGGATGGTTCTTGACCGTAGGATCGGTTGTATTTGTCTGCTCATATCCCCGAAGCTTGGTTTTCGGCAAATCACTGTGCAATTGTTCGCTATATTCAACTAGCGAAATTTCATAGTAATCTGATCCAGGATACGTAGTAGTATCTGGTATCGCAATGGGGATATACTGTCCTAGATTATTAGCATTTTTTGCACCTAATCCCGGTAAAGTATCAACAAATTTGCGCATACCCGTATTTGGAACAACCTTTCCATTAGTATCCAATTCCGGCAGTGGACTATTAGCATAGTTTGGTGTAGTCCAATAGTCAGGCGTCCCTCCAGGCGTCCCTGCTGCTAAAGCTTTGTTCATGTTGGAAAAGTTTCCTGCTATAGGAATTGTTGAAACTAGCAAAAGTCCTGCAATTAAACTCATTTGAATTTTTTGACTGATTTTTTTAACCTTAATCATAGCGCATCAGCATCTCTCCCTGTAAATTTATAAACAAAAATGAACCAAATCAGGGTAGTTTTTACTGGGTTTAAGTGGGGATGGCTCATCTCAACCACATTATAATACTTTCTTTATAAAGAACCAATATGTTCTTTAAAAGAATTAAATAAATATTTTTAGGACTTGACAATTCTATTTCTATGGTAATTTTTATTTTTTTAAAATAGTAAACAATATAAACCAAATGTTAATATTGTTTATTCAAGCGATTATCAAAAGCTTGTCAGGTTTAAGCGCTGGATATTTGGCTATCCTTAAAATAGGTGTTTGTTTGCTTGCATAGTCGCGGAAAATTTAATACAATAACCGTAATAGTTTATATCAAAAAAACAGTGATCTGGAGTAGTAGTGGTCCATACTCGAAACAATAGAGAGTTGACGGATGGTGGAAGTCAACCGAGTACATCATGAACTCGCCTTTGAGTTGCAGGCATGAACGAACAGTAATGTTTGCCGTTTTCCGCGTTAAGGATGAATGAAGCGAGTGTTAACAACACTAATGTGGGTGGTACCGCGGGAAGATACATACAATCCTCTCGTCCCTTTTAGGGATGAGGGGTTTTTATTTTTGTTTAGGAGGAAAAGTAATGAGCTTTAATCACCAACAAATCGAGCAGAAGTGGCAAAAGAAATGGGAAAAAGAAAAAACTTTTAAAACAAGCGAAGAATATGATAAACGTAAATTCTACGCTTTAGATATGTTTCCTTATCCATCTGGAGCGGGTCTTCATGTTGGACACCCTGAGGGATATACCGCAACCGATATTCTTTCTCGCTTAAAACGGATGCAAGGCTATAATGTCCTTCATCCAATGGGCTGGGATGCCTTTGGATTACCAGCGGAACAGTATGCGTTGGACACAGGCAACGATCCAGCCGAATTTACAGAGAAGAATATTAATACATTCCGAAGACAAATTAAATCGCTTGGCTTTTCCTATGATTGGGATCGGGAAGTGAATACCACAGATCCAGAGTATTACAAATGGACGCAGTGGATCTTTTTAAAGCTTTGGGAAAAAGGGCTTGCGTACATTGATGAGGTAGCAGTAAACTGGTGTCCTGCGCTTGGGACTGTATTAGCTAATGAAGAAGTTATTGATGGAAAAAGTGAACGCGGCGGCCATCCGGTCGAACGACGTCCAATGAAACAATGGATGTTAAAAATTACTGCTTATGGTGATCGTTTACTTGAAGACCTAGAGGAGTTAGATTGGCCTGAAAGTTTGAAAGAGATGCAGCGTAACTGGATTGGACGCTCTGAAGGTGCTGAAGTTACCTTCGCAATTGATGGACATGATGAAACTTTCACTGTTTTCACTACTCGTCCTGATACCTTATTCGGTGCGACCTATGCTGTTCTTGCTCCTGAACATTCATTCGTTACTAAAATCACAACATCTGAACAACGCGCTTCCGTGGATGCCTATTTAGATAAAGTAAAAACGAAGAGTGATCTTGAGCGGACTGACTTGGCGAAAGAGAAAACAGGTGTATTTACTGGTGCATATGCGATCAACCCAGCTAATGGCGAAAAAATGCCAATCTGGATTGCGGATTATGTATTAGTAAGTTACGGCACTGGTGCGATCATGGCTGTTCCAGCTCATGATGAACGTGACTATGAATTTGCGAAAGAGTTTAATTTACCAATCAAGCCAGTTGTTGCCGGTGGAGATGTCGAGACAGAAGCCTATACTGGCGATGGTGAACATATCAATTCCGAATTCTTAAATGGGTTAAATAAAGAAGAGGCCATTTCCAACATGATTTCCTGGTTGGAACAAAAAGGGATCGGTACAAAAAAGGTAACCTTCCGCTTACGGGATTGGTTATTCAGTCGTCAGCGTTATTGGGGTGAACCGATTCCAATTATTCATTGGGAAGACGGTACGATGACAGCTGTTCCTGAAGATCAACTGCCATTGACATTACCAAAAACGACAGATATTAAGCCATCTGGTACGGGTGAATCTCCACTGGCCAATATTGCCGACTGGGTAAATGTAGTCGATCCAGAAACTGGTAAGAAGGGTCGTCGCGAAACAAATACAATGCCGCAATGGGCTGGCAGCTGCTGGTACTATTTACGTTATATTGATCCGAAAAATGATCAAGCATTAGCCTCACAGGAAAAATTAAATCATTGGCTGCCTGTTGATATTTATATTGGCGGCGCAGAGCATGCCGTGCTGCACTTGTTATACGCACGTTTCTGGCATAAATTTTTATATGATATTGGTGTGGTTCCAACTAAAGAGCCATTCCAAAAGCTTTTCAATCAAGGAATGATTTTGGGTGAAGGCAATGAAAAAATGAGTAAGTCAAAAGGAAATGTAGTAAATCCTGATGATATCGTCGACAGTCATGGTGCCGATACTCTTCGTTTGTATGAAATGTTTATGGGACCACTTGATGCATCGATTGCTTGGTCTACAAATGGTTTAGACGGTTCTCGCCGCTTCTTGGATCGTATCTGGCGATTATTAGTGGAAGAGGATGGTTCAGTAAGTCCTAAGGTCCAGTCAACAGAGGATGGATCAAGTTTAGAGAAGGTATACCATCAAACCGTGAAAAAGGTAACAGAAGATTACGAAGGCTTAAGATTTAATACAGCGATATCACAAATGATGGTATTTATTAATGAGGCTTATAAAGCAACCGTTCTTCCAAAAGATTACATGGAAGGTTTCGTCAAGCTGCTTGCACCTGTTTGTCCACATATCGCAGAAGAGCTTTGGGAAATGCTTGGGCATTCCGGCACCATTTCCTATGAGGCATGGCCAGCATATGATGAAGCAAAATTAGTGGATGATGAGGTCGAAATTGTCATTCAAGTGAATGGAAAAGTAAAGACTAAGTTGATGGTACCAACAGGTGCTAGCAAGGAAGCACTAGAAGGAATCGCCATGGACGATGACCGCGTGAAAGAGCAGATTGAAGGAAAAACTATTCGCAAAGTCATAACTGTACCAGGTAAATTGGTCAACATTGTTGCTAACTAAAAAGAAAAGCGAAGGACACTAGCGGCTAGGGCGCTGGAGCAGGATAATTCTCGAGGCCAAAACTTATAATTCTTATATAATAAATAGAACATCCTCCTGGCAAACGGAGGATGTTTTCTGAAGGGATGATTGGGATGGAAGAAATTAAGACAATTACACCAGAAGATTTAGAAAAGAAGCTCGAGGAAGGGGAAAAACTTGAGCTTGTGGATGTTAGAGAAAATGAAGAAGTAGTATTTGGAATGATTCCAGGAGCTAAACATATCCGGATGGGAGATATTCCTGCAAACCTTGACTATTTTGATAAGGATAAAGAATATATTTTTATCTGCCGCTCCAGCGCTCGCAGCGGGAATGTATGTTACTACCTTCAAGAACAGGGATATAAAGTTCGCAATATGGTTGGCGGAATGATGTCTTGGACTGGTGAAACAGAATACGTAGAATAACCGATTCCAATTTGGAATCGGTTTTTTTTTTGCATGATCTTTGAGAATTGTCTAGCTCCAGCGCCCTAGCGGCTAGTGTCCTTCGCTCTCCGCCCTACGATAAGTCAACATCGAATCGCCTCCGGCTCTTCATGTTTCCTTTATCGCGTTTAACGGGCAGTAGATTCTTAACTGCCCGTAAGAACCCGATCGGCTCAACTAACAATCAGCGAAAAGAACGTTCGCTGATTGAAGTTTCACCTTATCTCAGTTGGAGCGCTCCAGGCCATACGCCGCTGACCAGGGCGCTTCCGCTTTTCTTTCATCAGCATAATTCCCATGATCATAAAGGGCACGATATTGATGATTGCAAGCACACCACCTTGAAAATCTGTACCAATAAATAGACCGTGGATGGTAACAAATATATATAAAATTGGATTTAAGGCATGTAATTTCCGCCATTTTTGATAGCCAATCCTTTTTCGTGCTTTTGAGGTAATGATCGTTATGATCAAAAAATACAAGGACAATCCACCAAGGGCCATTGGCAATGGTTTAAAGTCGGTTTGAAATGGAATCAGCACTTCAAACCATTGAAACGAGATATACGAATCAATTAATAAAAAGCATACATGTCCGAGAATAAGATAGAGAGCCCAATTAGAAAGAGCTTCATGTAAAAACAGTGTCGTTGTTACTTTCTGTTTCCGTTTTTTCTGAACTTGAGAATAAAGTCCAATAATAACAGACAAGTAAAGTAATAGATAGGCTGCCGTACCTGTCGCACGAATCATATACCATTCAAACATTTCCATTTTAAGCTCCTCCTTTCCAGATCTCTCCGTCTCGATTGATGAAAACAGCGTGAGATCCTTTCTTTGTAATCCAATCTCGACCCCGCTCTTTCCCAAGCAATAAAACGGTTTTTGCCCATACATCTGCTTCTAAGGCAGTGTGGGCCGTGATTGTTGCGGAAACAATTATGCTTTCCGAAGGCTTGCCAGTTCTTGTATCAATGAGGTGATGTTTCCATTTCCCATCCACTAGCCATTTTCTTTTCATAGTGGTAGATGTTGCTATTGCTCCTTTTTTCACCTGGATCGACGATATCATCTTCGCTGGTTCAAATGGATTTTCAATTCCGATGTTTAATGGTCGTGGCAATTCTCCAAAAATACGAATATCTCCACCAACATTGAGAAAACCATAGCCCATTTTTTTCAACAAAGTTGCAGCACAATCGATGACCCAGCCTTTTGCAATTCCACCAAGATCGATTCTAGAATGCAAGGTTACTGCCTGTTTCTCTTTGTTAAGCGTATATGGCTTTGACGGCATAGAATCAGTAGATGAATAAGCAACTGTATCTACACCCATGTCTTTAATAAATTCGATTGATTTTGAATAACCGCTGTTTTCAAGTGCTCTTAATACATTAGGATTAAAAATACCACTTGTTTCCTTATAAAATCGTTCTGCTTCTTCCAAAATCGCAAACATTTCACTAGAGACGTTTACTTCTTTCTCCACTTGTTGATTCAACCGTGATAGTTCACTATCTTCTCGGAATCGGCTGCACGTATGATCGATTAATTCAAATAGCTTATAAATTGGCATCATATCATTTGCAAACAGTTCATCATTAATAGAGATTTGTACTATTGTACTCATAGAATTGAACCGATAATTATGCATTAGGTACCACCTGTTGTTGTATCAAAGCCACGGTTATGGCCGGATGATCGACCACCGCCATTGAAAAATTGATCCTGCTGCTGATTACTATTGCCAAAGTCTTGCCCGCCATTGTCGAAATTATTATTCGGTACTTGTTCATTTTGATCAAATTGCGATGAACGATCTTCAGCCCAGGAATTATTAAAATCTTGTCCAGATTCCTGACCTGGTTGTAGGTTAAAACTATCTTGTGATTGCTGATTTGTATTATTGCTGGGTTGCTGCCCCTGATTAAGTACCATTTGATAAGTAGCTTTGTCACCATTTGTTAAGCCCAAATAGGATACCATTCCTGCTACGATAGCTAAACTGCCAAAGCTGACTCCCCAAGAAATATTTCGTTTTTTATCCATTCTTAATGCTCCTTTCATCCTTGCATTTGTCTTACTTCTTGCAGTTTACAAGTTAAACCTTAAAATAAACTTAATTTTTTTTTGGATTTAATTTTTAAAATTCAGAAAATAAGTGAATAATGATAGTAAAAAAGAAAGGGAGAGTCCAATGATACAAGTAAAGTTGTTTGATCGGGAGCATGAGAAGGATTTAGAAACGGAAATGAATCGCTTTTTGAGTCGAATAGAAGAAAAGAGTCTGCTAGATATTAAATATAATGTAGCAGCAATGCCAGAGGATGAAGAGGAAGAACAGATTTATTGTTTTTCAGCCATGATTATTTATCGGGCTTGACGTTTGTCAAACCCGATTTTTAGCAGAGAGTGCGGCATTTGTTCCAGCTAATCTGCCTGTCACTAGGGCGGAGGTAATGTTATATCCGCCTGTGTAACCGTGAATGTCCAAAATCTCACCGCTAAAATAAAGTCCATTCATTAATTTAGATGCCATCGTTTGTGGTTCTATTTCTTTCACCGTTACTCCGCCTCCTGTCACAAATGCTTTTTCAAGGGGGAGAGTGCCATTTACTTGAATTGGAAATTGCTTGCAGCTTTTTGTAAAACTACGGATTTTTTCATTAGAAATCGTGCCGCCCTGTTCAGCAGGATCAATGCCGCTATTTTCTAATAGAAAAAGAAGGTAACGCTCAGGAATGAGGCCTTTTAAGGTGTTTTTAATACTTTTCTTAGGTTCACTTTTGACGAGTTTCATAATTTCTTGAAAAATCTCTTCTTCTGTTTGATCTGGAAGGGCATCAAGGCACATCGTTACGTTTTTTAGATTCCACTTTTTTATAGCTTTCACTACAAACTGACTGCAGCGAAGAACGGCGGGACCGCTGATGCCAAAATGTGTAAACAGCATATCCATTCGATGCGTGATAATTGGTTTGCCCTTGGGATTCAATACACTTACATTAATATCCCTTAACGCTAAACCTTGGAGAGTTTTATTTTTTATAAAAGGTTCGCTAGACGTGACAGGAACTTCTGTAGGGAACAATTCGGTAATCGTGTGCCCAGCTTTTTTAGCCCAGGCATAGCCATCACCTGTCGATCCAGTGTGAGGGACGGATTTTCCACCAACAGCAATAACAATCGATTTCGCTGATAAATATTGGCCATCTTTTAAGACCACAGCTGAAACAGTTCCATTTTCATAGAGAACATCTGCAACGGGACTATTTTTAAAAACCTTTACACGAAGTTTCTCTAATTGTTCTAAAAGTGCATCGACAACCGACTGCGCTTTATTAGAAACAGGGAACATCCGCCCGTGGTCTTCTTCTTTTAAAGCAATCCCTAATTTTTCAAAAAATTTGATAATGTCTTCATTACTAAAGATCGAAAAAGCACTATATAAAAACTTCCCATTACCAGGAAGGTGCTTTATAATTTCTTCGACTGGCAGGCGGTTCGTCACATTGCAGCGTCCGCCACCGGATATAGCAAGCTTTCTGCCCAGCTTGTCCCCTTTATCAATTAACAGGACCTTTGCCCCTTTTTCCCCAGCGGCAATGGCGGCCATTAAACCGGATGGACCGCCGCCAATGACAATAACATCATAATCCACTTTTCCACCAACTTTAAATATATTCCCTTCATTATAAACATATCTTGTGAAAATAAAACGAAAACCACCCTATTTTTCAAAAAAATAACTCGATTGTTAGTGGCATCAGAGGAAAAGAAGTTGTAAACTACTAATAGTGTGCAAAAAAAGTCGAATTTGTTGGTAAAACCGCGAATGTATTTCTTCGGGTAGGAAGGGATTTTATGCAGTCAAAGCTTTTAAGAGGAACTTTTATATTAACGCTTGGAACATTACTTTCCAAGGTAATCGGGTTAATTTATGTTATTCCGTTTTATCAAATTGTCGGTAAAGAAGGGACACAACTTTATTCGTATTCATACGTCCCTTATACGATTTTTATTAGTATCGCGACAGCTGGTGTACCGCTAGCCGTTTCAAAATTTATTGCAAAGTATAACGCTTTAGAAGAGTATGCCGTTGGCAGAAAATTGTTTAAATCTGGCATAGTGGTTATGTTAAGTACTGGTATTGCAGCGTTCTTAGTGATGTATTTAGCTGCCCCTTTGCTAGCAGAAATGAGTCATTCAGATGAAAAACAGTTAGATGCCATCATAACTGTTATCCGGGCTGTTAGTTTTGCCTTAATTCTAGTTCCTTTTATGAGCTTAATAAGAGGTTACTTTCAGGGACATCAATCAATGGGGCCGTCTGCGGCATCTCAGGTAGTAGAACAAATTGTTAGAATTGCTTTTACCCTGGTGGGTGCTTATATTGTTCTAAAATTTTTAAATGGAAGCATTGTAACAGCAGTTAGTGTTGCCACATTTGCTGCCTTTATCGGTGCCATCGGCGGACTGTTCGTATTATTTTGGTATTGGTATAAAAGAAAACCATATTTAGACCAGCTATTAGAGCATGATAAAGGAACCATCCATGTCTCATTGAAGGAGATCTATAAAGAGATTTTTATTTATGCAGCGCCCTTCGTTTTTGTAGGAATTGCCAATCCTTTATTTCAATTCATTGATCAATTTACCCTTACACGGGCAATGACGGAAATGGGAGTAGCCAAAAAATTGGCGGATACTGCTTTTGGTATCTTGAATTTTGAGTCTCATAAAATTGTGATCATTCCAGTTTCGCTGGCAACTGCCTTTTCCTTGACACTTGTGCCCAGCATCACGAAGGCATTTGTTGAGAATGATCAGAAAAACTTAAACCGTCAATTAAATCAGACCTTTCAAGTTTTATTATTTTTAACATTGCCAGCAGCGATTGGACTTTCTTTATTAGCTGAGCCTGTTTATACAGCGTTTTATGAGCATGATCCACTTGGAACACAAGTATTAGCGGCTTATGCACCTGTAGCCATTTTGTTCTCTCTCTATTCTGTAACGGCTGCTATTCTTCAAGGGATTAATGAACAGCGCTTCACCATCTTAAGTTTACTTGTAGGATTGTTAGTAAAACTTTCTATCAATATCCCTTTAATCAAAATGTTTGAAACAAGGGGGGCTGTCTTAGCCACAGCACTTGGTTACACTGTAGCCATTGTTATTAATCTGATCGTTATTAAGACCTTTTCACGTTATCAATATCGGCTTGTCTGGCGCAGAAGCTTGTTAATTGTCATATTCGCTGGTTTTATGTGGGTTGGAACTGAGCTTATGTATAAGCTTTTACTATTATTCCTTTCTCCTGCATCCAAAATGGGGTCTGTGTTGATGATTCTTATAAGTGCTGTTGTCGGTGCTAGTATATATTTTTACCTTGCGTTAAAATCCGGGCTTGCTGTCCGTTTGTTCGGGGATAGAATTGAGCAATTAATGACAAAATTAAAGCTGCCAAGAAGGAGGAAAAGCGTTGAGAATAGATAAAATGCTAGCAAACCTTGGGTATGGCAGCCGTAAAGAAGTTAAGCAGCTCCTAAAAAGCGGTGCTGTTAAAGTGGATGATGTTACCGTCAAGGATGCAAAACAGCATGTGGATGAGAACACACAAACGGTTACTTTGAATGGTGAAGTGATTGAATATAAGGAATTTATTTATTTAATGATGAATAAGCCACAAGGGGTTTTGTCGGCAACTGAAGATAATAACAGTGAAACGGTTATCGATTTATTGGAGCTCGAAGATCAGGTCTATGAGCCGTTTCCAGTGGGGCGATTGGACAAGGATACTGAGGGGTTATTGCTAATTACTAATGATGGTCAGTTGGCCCATCGGTTGCTGTCACCAAAGAAACATGTACCTAAGACGTATTTTGCAGTGATTGAGGGAGAAGTGACGGAAGCGGATGTTGTGGCTTTTGCCAAGGGGGTAACCCTGGATGACGGTTATGAAACAAAACCTGGTGACTTGACCATCTTAAAATCTGGAATCCGCTCTGATATTGAGTTAACTATAACTGAAGGTAAGTTTCATCAAGTAAAGAGAATGTTTGAAGCCGTTGGGAAAAAGGTCGTTTATCTAAAACGGATCTCCATGGGACCTCTTCCCTTGGACGAAACTCTTGAACTGGGAGAGTACCGGGAATTGTCAGATGAAGAAGTCGAGTTACTGAGAGAGTATCAAGTGAAGTAATCAAAAAAGGACAAGGCACCAGCCTTGTCCTTTTTTGATTGTCCCAATTAAGCTTGTAAGAAGGATTTTAACATCCAGTTATGTTTGTTGAGTTTACCCATTAAGTCTAAGAACATATCGCTAGTCACTTCGTCATTATTTTGTTCCGCAACTTCCATTCCTGCTTTTAATTCATCAATGATTAATGAAAAGTCATGAAGAGTGACTTGAACCATTTCTTCTGCTGATAATTTTTCGGTTGTTTCTTCAATTGTTGCAAGTTGAAGATATTCTTTTAATGTCGAAACAGGCTTGCCGCCAATGCTTAATAATTGTTCAGCAAATTCATCAATAGTGGTTGCAGCTCCTTCATATAATTCCTCGAATTTTGCATGCAAGGTAAAGAAATGCGGTCCTTTTACATACCAGTGAAAACGATGTAATTTTGTATATAATACGTTCCAGTTTGCAATTTGTTGGTTAAGAATCTGTTCTAATGTCATTTAGCATTCCTCCTAATTTCTTATCTGAATTAATTATAACATATATTAAATAAAAGTAAATATTAAATTATAATTATTATAAATAATGAAGATCGGTAGCCAATGGAGTTCATTAATTGGAGCCCGCTCTCGTAAAAAAGTATTATACTAACTCCTGCAGTTCCTCAGTCATTTTCTGTACCAAATCAGGTCGGCCATGAAACTGTGCAGGTGTATTTTGAAAAAGGACGATTTGCCAAGTATCGTTCTTTTTACTCGCAACGAGTGAATGATGTGTATTTACGTTTGGATTAATGGTAGTTTGACCCGGGGGTAGCATACCTGCTATCGCCCGCAATATTGCAACATCAGCACTCATAAAACGCACATCTTTCACTTTTGCCACAAACGCTGCAGTTTGATGATTAGCAAAGATTTGTTGAAGATTTAATACAGCCTCTTCTCGTCCTATGTACTGGCTCCCATCATATCCAATCATTTCGCCATCCTCAGCAAATGGTTCCATCATGGCACCAGCATTGCCATTGTTCCAGCCTTCTAAAAACTGTTGATAAAGATTCTTCACTGATGCTGTATCATTATTCATGATTGTCCATCTCCTTGTTAGAAAACTATTCCTAATATGAGTATAAATTAGCCCTAAATCCCAGGCAACTTCCGTTTATCCAGCAGATGGTCAATAAACTTTTCCTAAAAATAAGTAACAAGCAAGAAATGTGGGTAAATTAATAATATTTACTTATGTTTGATAGGGGGAAATGCCATGAAACTGACTCATGAACAGGCAATTGAATTACACGGCTTTAATAACCTCACGAAGTCATTAAGCTTTAATATGTATGATATTTGCTATACAAGAACGAAGGAAGAGCGAGAAGCTTATCTGAAATATATTGATGAACAATACAGTGCCGACAGGCTGCAAAAAATATTAAAGCATGTATCAGACATCATTGGTGCACATGTGTTAAACGTGGCCAGCCAGGATTTTGAACCAGCAGGAGCGAGTGTGACACTATTAGTTTCAGAGGGACCAGTTGCCAATGCTCCTTCTGAATCATTTGAGGAATCACCAGGGCCGCTGCCAGAATCGGTGGTCATGCAGTTAGATAAAAGTCATATCACTGTTCATACATATCCGGAATTTCATCCTGATGAAGGAATTAGTACATTTAGAGCCGATATCGATGTTTCAACATGCGGAGAAATTTCACCGCTTAAGGCCCTTCATTATCTGATTCGGTCATTTGAAACAGATGTGATGACGATTGATTATCGGGTTCGTGGTTTTACAAGGGATAAAACAGGTCACAAGCTATTTATTGACCATGAAATAAACTCTATCCAGAATTACATCCCGGATGATGTGGGAGAATTATTTGATATGATTGATGTGAATGTCTATCAGGAGCATATTTTTCACACAAAATGCAAGCTGCGGGAATTTGATTTAAATAACTATTTGTTTGGTTACACAAAAGATAAATTAACTCCGGATGAACATATTGAGATTACAGAGAGACTTAAAATTGAAATGGATGAAATCTTTTATGGAAAAAATATTGTCTAATTTTAAAAAGGCTTATTCATTGTTAAGGACACAATAGAGCAGGTGGTAACACGAGCATCTCCACTGGTATATTTCACCAGCTTATCCCATACATTGAATTGAAATGATGATGGGGGGGATGTCTATGCAATTTTATTATGGGCCACAAATGCCATTACGGATTTTGGATGAGGCGGAATTCTGGAAACACCAAGAAGAAGAGCATACGGTCGTTATTAGAGAGCTTGTTTCTGACCTAGAAACAGAATTTGTTGATGCACTGAAAAAGTGGGAGCAAGCGCTTGGGGACACTCATAAACAGGTTGTCCGTTTCATTGAATCTGTAATTAGGTCAGGCGCGCAGGTATCCAATCAATTATACCAACAAGTATTACAGCTCGTTTCCTTCTCTCTCCAACAAAGTGAAGCATTTATTCAATTGTGCGAGCAAATTAAAACACAGAGTGCTGCTGTAAGTAGGAACCAAACAGCTAAAGTGGTATTAAATCATATTATCCGGGAGTCTGAATACTTTATTGGGATAGCTCAAGCACTCTTATCAAGTGATCAGGGGGCAGGACAGTAATTTTACTGATAGTATCCTGAATGGAATAAAACCATTACGGTGGCTTTACTAAATGAAAAGTCACCGTTTTTCTTTTAAATAGAATTGCTTGACGTGAAACCAAAAGGTGTTATATAGTCTAATTATGAAACCAAACGGTTTCGTAATTTAGAATTAAAGTAAGACTATTCGAGGAGGTTTTATTTTGGGAAATGAGTCACAAGCAACTTTAGATGATATTAAATATACGGTGGTATACAATGCACCGATTGCAAAAGTTTGGGATGCAGTAGCGACAGCAGAAGGTTTGAGTGGATGGTTCATGCCGAATGACCTAAAGCCAATTGAAGGTCATGAATTTCATATAAATGCAGGCCAATTTGGTATGTCTCCATGTAAGGTGACACATGTGGATCCACTTCACCGTCTATCATTTAATTGGGGAAAAGATTGGACACTTACCTTTGAATTAAAAGATCTAGAAGGGAAAACAGAGTTAACATTAATCCATGGCGGCTGGGATGTAAATAAAGTTACCGAATTTGGTGCTCCACATACACCAATTCGTGAAAACATGAATCAGGGCTGGGCAGGTCTTGTGAAAAAATTACAAGGGTATGTTGAGGCATAGATGGCTGCTTCCGCAGCAAAGCATGATGTCTTTCAAGCCATCGCTGACCCCACCCGTCGAAGTCTATTAAAACTACTGAGTAATCAGGAAATGCCTGTTACAGCCATCAGTGAACATTTTCCGATTAGCCGTACCGCTGTTTCCAAGCATCTAAAGGTTTTATCAGAAGCAGGTTTGGTTAAGGAACGGAGAGTCGGCCGGGAAACAAGGTACAAGCTTGAGCCAGAGCCCTTGTATGAGTTAAAAGACTGGCTTCAGTATTTTGAATTATTTTGGGAAAATAAATTGTCGGCCCTCAAGCTTTTCGTGGAGTCTGATGTGAAGGAAGAAAAAGATAAACCTTAAATAGCAAAATCTAAACGAGTTCCGTTTCCTATCGCAAACATTAAATATGTAAGTTAAAATGAGTGCCATTTTGCATATGAAATTGACGCTCATTTTTTATTGGTGTAAAGCCATTTGTGCTGAAATTACACAAAAATTTATATAGGGAAATGCACTCAGAATTGTAGGGGTACAATGGCTGTTGAACTCCTACAATTTTACCCTCAATTTCATATAAACAAATTGTCTTAAAAAAAATCCTTAGAATGGACGTTATAATTGGATATATATGTTACGGGAAATAAGGATTGTGAAAAAATGAACTTACGTTAACTGGCAGGATAGTTGAAGAATAAAATGGACATACGTTCCAAAAAGGATTCATTGATTTCGATACGTTTAATATTCAAGGCGATAAACTCCCATGATGGCTTTTTCATGGGAGCAGTATCGGTGCGTGTACATAGGTAAAACAGTAGAAAAAATTACAAAAAAATAAAGCAACCCGAAGGCTGCCTTAATAATAATAAATCATTAATATGTTCTCTGTATCAGTGACATTGTAACTCATTTCCTTAAATTTACTACCATAGAATTCCTGAGCCTTACTCCCAACCTTCTGATAATTAGTCCAGTCCGTGATATACTCTGGGTTATAGTCTTCAAAGTGGATAAGAATCATATCTCCTCCTGACCAGTAATCAGTAACATACTCTACCTTATCTACCTTTCTACCTAGAGTCTCCTCAGTAAACTTCTCAAGCTGAGTTTCTGCATCGACTGGAGCTTCATTTAGAGGTGGAACTGCTTGACCAGGTTCGATCTTCTTAACTTGTCCATAAGCAGTTTCTCTACCATGTCCATATTCTTTACCAATAGCTTTACCTTTTCCCTTGTTAGCGTTGTCTGATACGTTAGTTGTATTAATGTTGTTGTCCTTTAATTGATTCTTAGTTCCGTCAGTTTGATTACATGCAGTAAGTGCTAGTGCTAATACTAAACCAAGTCCAAGGAGCTTCATTATTAATTACCTCCATTAAAGATCGTACTCATTTAGTATTCTGAATCTCGTTTGTTTGTATTCAGTAAAGAAGGTATCTAAGCTACCTATGTAGAGTGGGCATTGAGAGAGTAGCTAAAAGGGATGCCCCTTTTTATGCTTTTTAAAGCATGTTGTTGATTTTGTTCTTCAACTATCTGGCTGGTTAGCGGAAGAAGGAAATAGAAAATAAAAGTAGAATTTATTTAAAGGATTGAAATTGTTATTCCGAGTCAGAATAGTTAAACAACGATTAATTAATTGGGAGCTAGAAGATGAAAAGTAAAAAAAGAAATAGAGACGGCTTTTTTAAAGATACCCTAATTGAGTTTATATTTGAAGTGGTTTGGAACATCTTAATGTTTATACCAAGAATGATAATTCGCTTAATAGGGAATATTTGGTGAAGTAGTTAGTCAAAATAGAGCTAACGAGGGCGATTGCAAATAAGAGCTGTCATTTTTTTTAAAAGATATCAAAAATGGCTCAGTATAGTTGAACTGAGCCATTTTATTTTTAAAATTGCAAAAACAGATACAAAAGGCTGTACAAATTTGGCTGCATTTCCGATTGCATTTTCGGTTTTTTGCGATAGGAAACGGAACCCGTTAGCAAAATCTGCTGGCTTTTTTATGTTAAACATTTTTAACCCCTTTTTTTCTATAAACAAAAGAGAGAATGATTAAAAAGGCAATGGCTGCAATTGAAACGGATGAACCAATTATATTATTACGATTTAACAAAAATCCAATAAAGATAATGCTTAATGCCACAATCGCGAAGACGGTCGTGAGTGGAAACCATTTTACTTTAAATGCAGGTTTATTTTTGTAGTGCGGTCTTAGTTTTAACTGAGCGGCACAAATGCTAATCCAAATGATCATCACTGTAAAACCAGGAATGGTCATTAGGTAGCCGATGACCTGGCTTGGCGTTAGATAAGCTAAGTAAACACCAGCAATGATACATACACTAGTAATCATAATTCCTATATAAGGGATACCTTTATTCGATATTTTCGCTAATCCCTTTGGGGCTACACCGCTTTGTGCCATTGAAAATAGCGTTCTAGATGTCGCATAAATACCTGAGTTTGCAGCAGAAAGAACGGCGGTTAAGAGAACAAAGTTCATGATATGTGCTGCTCCAGGTAACCCTGTTATGCTGAAAACCTGAACAAAAGGACTGTCTTGACCTGTCACTTTGTCCCATGGCATCATTCCACAAATAATAAGGATTGGTAAAATATAAAAAATAATGACCCGCCAAACAGCACCTTTGATAATTTTGGGTAATACTCGTCCGGCATCTTTTGTTTCCGTAACAGCTACGCCGATTAATTCGGCACCTCCATAAGAAAACATAACAACTAAAAAGGCACTAAATGTCCCACTTAGTCCGTGTGGAAAGAATCCGCCATGATCGGTATAGTTCGAAAGCGGATCTTGAATGTTGCTGGGAATAAGACCTAAAAGCAGTAAAAAGCCTAAAATGATGAAAGCAATTAGAGCAATAATTTTAATTCCGGCAAACCAAAATTCTAGCTCCCCATAATATTTTACTTGAAATAAATTGATCCCTACAATTATGACTGCGCAAAAAAAGCTTAAAAGCCATAATGGTATGGTAGGATACCAAAATTGCAAAAAGCTACCTGCTGCTAATAATTCAACAACAGTAACAATGACCCAATTGATCCAATAAAGCCATCCGACTAGAAATGAAACTTGGAATCCAAATGCTTTGTTAACTAGATGTTGTACATTTAAATTGGGAAAAGCAAGCGCCATTTCCCCTAAGGCTGCCATGATAATAAACAGCAAAATCCCACCAATTAAATAGGCAATAATAACACTTGGACCTGCAATACTTAACGTATCAGAGCTCCCTTTGAAAATCCCCGTACCAATCATTCCAGCCAGGGCAATGAACTGAACATGTCTCGGTAATAACCCCTTTTGTAAATCTTGTTGCTTTTTCTCCATAATTCCCCTACCTACTTTTCTCTTTTACTTAGACGCTTTTAAGCATTAAAGTATTTTACAATACTATATCATAATAATGATAACTGTCAATTAGAATAGTAAATTAACTAGATCAATTTAACAATATTTTTTTGCATAAAGGAAACTTTATTGGAGGGGGTGAATATTATATATTAAATAGGAGATGATAAATATGATTGTTACCCCACGATTACAGCGAAGAATTGTTATTTATTCATATGTATTTAAAAAGCTTGGAATCCTCTCAGAACAAGAGTATAAGATTATTACTAATTTTTCCACCATACCTGAAAATAAATAAAGGGAAATAGACAAGTAAAAAGCACGCGATTGTTCGCATGCTTTTTTAATGCATATAATTAGACGCTTAAATTTTGCTGTTAAGATGACAGCTTCACTTTTTTTTGTGTAGTTGTCCATTTTCCGCGGCTTGGGCTGATGACCAAGTCATTATAGGCTAAGACATTTAAATCTCGTTGTATGGTGCGAGGAGTGATACCAAATTCCTCTACAAGTTCTTGGGTCGTGACAGTGCCGTTGTTTCTGATAAACATGTAGATACATTTGATGCGGTTTAACATCCGGTTAGTTGAAGGTTTCAAAGAACCACTCCCTATCCTAATTTCAAACCTATGGCTTAATCCCTCTACCGACAGCCTGTTTGAAGATTACTCTTCAAGAATATGTAGTTTCTTTTCCGCGCAGACATCTCCTTTTTATGGAATGTTCCTGTGGATACATAGATGTCATACATCTAACCTTATTGTACCCATAATTTCAGAAAATTTCTACCAATATAGTAAAGTTTACAAAAAAAGCACAGGGAATTGATGGGAAATGTTCGTTTTTTGCCCTCCTACATTATTTTATACTTTAAGTTATGGGGGGAGGTGTATGAAATATGATAAATTGTTTGAATTTTTAGTAAAAATATTTTAGCCTGCTTTTGCATAAAGGTTCCTTATTACATAAACCATTGGGAAATTGCTAAGATATTTGCAGAAGTGATATTCTTAAAGATGAAATGAGAACATTCAAACATATTGGGGGTAAGCACGATTGACAGAGATTAATTGGATGAATGAAGTGGACAAACGAAAGGACGCTCTTATTCACGACGCCCAGGGATTATTACATATAAAAAGTCTTCTAGATGAAGAGCATGCATCTGATGAAGCGCCGCTTGGTGCTGGAGTAAAGGAAGCACTTGACTTTATGCTGAACCTTGGGGAAAAAGATGGGTTCACTGCTAAAAACGTAGGCAATCTGGCCGGACATCTTGAGTTTGGCGAAGGCGAAGAACTGCTCGGCATCCTTTGCCATGTGGATGTGGTTCCAGAAGGGGATGGATGGACTAGCAATCCGTATGGTGCAGAAATTCGTGATGGAAAAATATTTGCCCGCGGTGCATTGGATGACAAAGGGCCGACAATGGCTGCCTATTATGCAATGAAAATTGTTAAGGAACTTGGTCTGCCACTGAAAAAGCGCGTCCGGATGATTATTGGAACCGACGAAGAAAGTAATTGGCGCTGTGTCGATCACTATTTCGAGCATGAAGAAATGCCGACTTTAGGATTTGCACCTGATGCTGATTTTCCAATCATTAATGCGGAAAAAGGGATCGCTGATTTTGATATGGCCCAGCAGAAACCGATTCAAACCCAAGCAAAGACCAAAGTGGAGGTCAAAAGTTTTGTTTCAGGAAAAAGATATAATATGGTTCCGGACCACGCCAAAGCAGCCATTCTGGTGAACGAGAGTCAGGATGAACTGATTAAGCATTTTACAAAGTTTATGCAGCAATATGGATTGGAACATAGTTACTTTATTGAAAATGAAGCCTTAATTTTAGAGGTAAAAGGTGTATCTGCACATGGAATGGAGCCGAAGAATGGGAAAAATGCTGGCTTATTTTTAGCAGAGTTTCTATCTAAACAAGTGTTAGATGGACAGGCAGCTCATTATTTTCAATTTGTTTCGCGCTACTTCTTTGAGGATTCACGGGGGGGGAACCTTGGAGTGGCATATTCAGACGAAATCTCAGGAGAACTAACCATCAATCCGGGAAAACTTGTTTATTCAGCAGAGGCAGGCGGAAGAATTGGGATGACTTGCCGTTACCCTATTACTAATAAAATGGAAACGACAAAGGAAAAACTTGATTCGCTCTTAATGGAGGAAGGCTTTGTGATTGAGAATTTTTCAGACTCCAAGCCCCATCATGTCGATGAACAAGAATTCTTGATTCAAACCTTGAAAAAGGTTTACGAAGAACAAACAGGAGAAAAAGCAGAGTTGATTGCTATTGGAGGTGGTACATATGCACGCTCATTAAAAACGGGAGTGGCGTTTGGCCCATTATTCCCTGGAAGACCTGATATCGCCCATCAAAAAGATGAATATATGTATATTGAAGATTTATTAAAAGCAACGGCTATATACGCCCAGGCTATTTATGAATTAGCACAAGGCGAATAAGGAATCGAATCAAATCAAAGGGGGAGTTGACCATGAAATTTGCAATCTTAAATGGAAAGATGATAAACCGATCAGATGCCAAGGTAGATATTGAAGACCGCGGATACCAATTTGGTGATGGCGTGTATGAAGTAGTCCGTGTCTATAACAGTAAGCTGTTTACCTTATTTGAACATTTGGCTCGTTTTGCTAAAAGTTTGGAAAGTATCGGTATTTCACTTTCGTATTCAACGAAAGAATTAGCGGGGTTACTTGAAGAGCTTGTTGAAAAAAATAACCTTCAGATGGGTATTGTTTATATGCAAATGACAAGAGGAGTCGCTCCTCGCAATCATGCTTTCCCATCGTCTGAGGTAACTCCTACCTTTGTGGCCTATACAAAAGAAGTTACTCGTCCAATCGATAGTTTGCATAATGGGGTCAAAACCATTCTTACGGAAGATATACGCTGGTTAAGATGTGATATTAAAAGCTTAAATTTGCTAGGAAATTTATTGGCAAAGCAAAAAGCAACGGATAAGGGCTGCTTTGAAGCAATCCAATACCGCGGTAAACATATAACAGAAGGAAGTTCATCCAATGTCTTCATCGTAAAAAATGGTGTGGTCTGTACCCATCCCTCAGACGAATTAATTTTAAAGGGGATAACAAAAGACGTCATAATACAACTGTGCTTGAAAAATAAAATTCCACTCGAGGAAAAATCATTTACATTAGAAGAGCTGGCACAAGCTGACGAAGTCTTCATGGCTAGCACAACAGCTGAAGTTATGCCGATTGTTGAAGTAGATGGAAAAACAGTGAATAATGGTATACCTGGACCTGTTGCAAGGAAATTACAAGATTCATTTGTTAATGAAATTGAAAAACAGTGCGGTGCGCTTCAAGATAAATAATACTTTAACATAAAGAGGATGTCGCAAAAGGTTCCGACCTTTTGCTAAGGGCATCCTTTTTTCAATTGATGATGTCTATTCCTTAGAAGATGAATCTTGAAATAAAACGGCAGCTCCCCTGTATTGAAATTGAGACAGCATGTAAAAAATATCGTTTGATTTTTCGTTTGCTTTTACATACTTTTTGGAGAAAATAGACTAAAATTAAAAAAAGGAATGAACAAAACCATGGATCAACGACCCCATTTTTTCTTCGCCGTAAGAATCCCTGAAGAAACGAAATTAATTATGAAAGAACATATGGAAAAATTAAAAGAAATGATCCCATTCAGCCGCTGGGTAAACCACCATGACCTACATATTACCTTGGCTTTTTTAGGTTCAGCAGCACCTGAAAAACTAGCTGCAGCGGAGAAAAATGTTCGTGAGGCCTTAAGAAATTCAATGACAATAACATTAAAGATAAACGAACTGGGAATTTTCGGGAGGGAAGATTCCCCTCGCGTGTTTTGGGCTGATACTGAGGATAGTCAAGAACTGAAAACCTTAAGGCAAGAAGTGTTTTCAGCTTGTATTGAGGCTGGATTCCAATTAGAAACAAGGCCGTTTCGTCCCCACATTACCTTGGCGAGGAAGTGGAAAAGTCCAGACAATTTTCAAAGAGAACTGTTGAAGAAATGGAATGAACTGCAGCCAGAACCACTTATTTTTCAAGCAAGGGATGTAGTTGTCTATCAAACGCATCTTGATAAAATACCAAAATATGAAGCGGTAACCATATTTCCTTTACGAACATAGAAATTATAATCAAAGGTTGGTTTTATGAAACATATTTATTTTATTGTCAATCCAAAAGCAAAAAATGGCTTTTGTCTCAAAATATGGAATAAAATTGAGGCTAAATTAATTGAGCAGCACATAACTTATCTCGCCTTTTTTACTGAATATCCAGGACACGCTAAACATCTCGCGAGCCAAATTGCAACGAAGAACCATGAGGAAAAGCTCCTCATTGCTGTGGGTGGAGATGGAACGATGCATGAAGTGATGAACGGGATTGTTACTGCTTCTCAAATCACACTTGGATTTATTCCCGGCGGATCTGGAAACGATTTTTCAAGGGGGTTTCAGATTCCAACAGATCCAGAGGAAGCGCTAAACGTGATTCTTCGCTTAAGAAAACATAAAGGTATGCTGATTGATATTGGAAAAATTTCGCTGGATCAAGTAAATGAACACTATTTTATTAATAATATGGGTGCAGGATTTGATGCGATTATTTCTTATGAGGTCAACCACTCACGAATGAAGGGGTGGTTAAATAAGTTTTCACTTGGTCGGTTAGTTTATGTCTATTTTCTATTAAAAAATGTATTTACTTATAAAACCGCAACAATTGATTTATCAATTGACGGGAAAAAGCATATATTTGAACAAACATGGTTTGTTACCGTTTCCAACCAACCATTTTATGGCGGCGGGATGAAAATAGCCCCAACAGCCGAGCCTGATGACGGGCTTTTTGATATAACTGTGGTCCATCAACTATCACGGCTTAAGCTCCTACTCGTCTTTATCAGTGTTTTTTGGGGACAGCACGTCCATTTTAAAGAAGTGAAAACCTTTAAAGGGACAGTGGTATCTATCCACTCCCCGACATCACAATATGTTCATGCGGATGGAGAGCATGTCGGATATACGCCGTTCACCGTTCACTTACAAGCGAAAGCATTGGCCATTTTAACGAGAAAAAAAGGTAAGGAAGAAGTTGAAATAAAGGAGAGAGATTCGAATGATTTCTACTGACAGGAAATTCTTTGCCTACTTAGATGAAATGAATATCATTACGATTCTTCTTCCCCTATCCTATCATCACGGGTTGTCATCGGCTTTTTATATGACGACAGATGTCGTGATGACCCCGCTGCAAATCTTATCCAAGACAGAGATCGATCATAATAATAAATATGTTTGTCAGTTTGCTGGAGAGTTTTCTTTTGGAAAGCAGCATTGGATCCTTGATGAACATGGTGGAAAAACAGATGTGCAAATTGGTGCCGTTATTCGAACTGATTCCTTTGATGAAAAGTTCTATTATGATGGCCATGACCTAGGTGTGGCCATTCAAGCTAATCAAACTATTTTTAAGCTCTGGGCACCTTCTGCCACAGCGGTGAAAGTAAAATTACGACCTCCAGCTAACGAGTATTCTGAAATCATCAAGATGAGACGAGAAGACAACGGTATTTGGTTCGTTAGTCTTAATCGTGATCTGGAATTGTATCAATATAGTTTTCTCGTTCTCATTAATCAGGAATGGCGTGAAGCCATTGACCCTTATGTGAAGGCTGTGACAGTGAATGGGGAGCTGGGGGTTATTGTGAAGCTTGAAAAAACCTTTCGGCCTAGACAGGACTTACCGCCCTTAGATGGCCCTACAGACGCCGTTATTTACGAAACCCATATTAGAGATTTTACCATTCATAAAAATAGCGGGATCAAGAATAAGGGACTATATATAGGTGCTGGAGAGCTAAATACGAAAGGGAATGATGGCGAACTCACTGGATTATCATATGTAAAAGATTTGGGGATTACCCATATTGAATTGCTTCCTTTTCATGATTTTGCTGGTGTCGATGAATTAAATTCCCTTCAAGAGTATAACTGGGGGTATAATCCGCTTCATTTCAATACTCCAGAGGGAAGCTATGCCACAGACCCCGCCAATCCATATTCAAGAATCAGAGAGTTAAAGCAATTAATCGATCAAATACACAGCATTGGTCTTAGAGTCATTATGGATGTAGTTTATAATCATGTCTTCATTCGTGAAAATTCCTCTTTTGAAAAAATAGTTCCAGGTTATTATTTTCGGCATAATGAAATCGGTTTACCCTCAAACGGTACTGGTGTTGGCAATGATATTGCATCTGAACGAAGAATGGTTAGAAAATTTATTGTGGACTCGATCCGCTTTTGGATAGAAGAATATCATGTTGATGGATTTCGCTTTGATTTAATGGGGATTTTAGATGTAGACACCATGTTAGAGGTGAGAAAAACATGTGATAGTCTAGCAAAGGGTACGCTCATCATTGGTGAAGGTTGGAACCTTAACACCCCACTTCCTTTGGCGGAAAAAGCAACGATCACTAATCAAGCAAAAATACCGGATATCGCCCAGTTCAATGATAAATTTCGCGACATTATAAAAGGCAGTACGTTTAATTTGTTTGATAAAGGCTTCGCCTTAGGCAATGAGCATTATTTGGATGCGGCAATTGAGGTAATCACTGGAAGTATCGGCCGGACAAAGAAAAGTATTCGCCTCTTTAATCAGCCTTTTCAATCAGTGAATTATGTAGAATGTCATGACAATCACACACTCTGGGATAAACTTCAAGCGTGTTTCCCGGATGCCAATGATGTGCTGCGAATGAAATACCATCGCCTCGCTACGGGCATTGTTTTACTGTCTCAGGGTATTCCGTTTCTTCACAGCGGTCAGGAGTTCTTCCGCACGAAGCAAGGGGAAGGAAATAGCTATCGCTCCCCAGATGCCATTAACCAGCTTGATTGGGATCGGAAAATCCAACTTAAAGAAAATGTAGAGTATATAAAGGGACTGATTCAAATTCGTAAAGCATTTCCGTGTTTCCGAATGAAAAGTACGGAAGAGATTCGTTCTCATATCCACCCATTATCATTTGTTTCTCCGGTTTTAGGATGCCTGTTCCATAAGGAAGGGAATGAGGTGCTTTTAGTGATAAATCCAACTTCAAAAGAACAAAAGATTTCCCTTCCGAGTGGAGAATGGCTGGTTTTAGCCAATCATAAAGTTGCGGGAATTACTCCCAGTGGAGACGTGCAAGTGGCAGAAATCATGGTAGAACAAATTTCTCTAAATGTTTTGTTAAAAAAATAGTTTTCGAAGATTACTTGACTACAAAAGGCAATAGGAGATAAAATTTATTAAGATGGCTATTGTGTGCAATGGTTTCAATAGCTTTTTTTTTATTCTTAAAAAAAGCTATTGGTATAATTGTGGTTAAATTAAACCTTCCGGCAGCACAGGTTGTACCTCTAAATGGGGAATAAGCGCATTAGAACGGCATAAATTGAAGGTGAGCAATTTTGGAACATTTACTAGGACAAGAGTGGGAAATTATCCCTGCTGGAGGCAAAACAGGAGAAGCCTTTTATGCAAAATATAATGATCAAAGTCTTTTCTTAAAGCGGAATTCCTCTCCATTCCTTGCAGTATTATCAGCAGAAGGCATCGTCCCCAAGCTTGTTTGGACAAAACGATTGGAAAATGGAGATGTTATAACAGCGCAGCAATGGCTTCCTGGCAGAGAGTTAAAGCCCTCAGAAATGAACCAAGAGAATGTTGCAAGATTGCTAAGAAAGATTCACTGTTCAGAACCAATGCTTGGAATGTTGGGTCGGTTAGAAAATTCTCCATTAGATCCGGAGCCGATTTTACAATCAGTGGTGATTGAGCTGGATGAAGAAGTACTTTCTTTACCAGAATCGCAAAAAGCCATGACCTTTCTCAAGAAGGAAGCTCTAAATGTTTATTGCAATGAAAAAGTGGTGTGTCATGGTGATGTTAACCATAACAACTGGCTGCTTTCAGAAAACAACCAGTTGTATCTAATTGATTGGGATGGGGCGATGATTGCCGACCCAGCCATAGACCTTGGGTTGCTCCTTTATTGGTATATACCTGAAAAAAATTGGCAGGATTGGCTTCACATGTACGGTAAAGAGCTCACTGATCATTTAAAATTAAGAATGAAATGGTATGTGACAATTCAAACGCTATCTTCCATTCAATGGTATAAAAATAAAAACCGTTTGGAAGAAATGAATAGAATGGTTGAATTTTTAAAGGAAATCGGTAATTAAGAAAATTGACCAATATCGCTGACCCATTGGGACAAATTTTCTTGGTTGGATAAAATATGCTGATCCAAATCGGCCGTTTGAGCACCATTTTGACTGTAATGATAGACCTCTTGTAAGATGGTTTTAACATTTTGATCAACTTGGGTGTTTACCATTAGGGATTTTACCAATCGCTCCAACTGTTCACATTCTGCTACGGATCCACAGCAATCGGTCTGATGATTGTTTAAAATATCTTTTAGTAATGTCACTTGGTCACCATGACTTAATGGCATAAAAAGCACAACCTTTCAAATGGAAATAAAAAAGAATTCACCTTAGCTTGTGAATTCTTTTTCTGTTTATGCGTGATTGGTTTTTCCATTTAATTTTACTTGAAAGAAAAAAGATAACATGGTATGGTTTGAAACGAAAAATGTTTATTAGGAGTGTCACAATGAGACTTAGAAATAAGCCTTGGGCAAAGGATAAAATAGAAGATCACCCACAATATATTGTCGCTAATCCCGAATTGCATAAAGGAAAATGGCATGAGGTTTTTGGAAATGATCACCCCCTTCATATTGAAGTAGGAACTGGAAAAGGCCAATTTATTACTGAAATGGCGAAAGCCAATCCCACCATTAATTATATGGGGATTGAACTATACGATAGTGTCATCGTAGCTGCTTTAGATCGTTTAATTGAAGCGGATTTACCCAATCTTCGGCTTTTAAACGTGAATGCTGCCGATTTAGCTAAATATTTTATGAAAAATGACATTGATCGGGTTTATTTGAATTTCTCTGATCCATGGCCTAAAACCCGTCATGAAAAAAGACGATTAACATATAAAGATTTTCTAAAGTTGTATGAAGATAGTATGGTCGATGGTGGAGAAATACATTTTAAAACTGATAATCAAGGATTATTTGAGTACTCACTCATGAGCTTCTCAGCATACGGGTTATTGTTAAAATACCTCAGTCTTGACTTTCATAACAGTGGCTATGAAGGAAACATCATGACAGAATACGAGCAAAAATTTTCTGAAATGGGAAATCGAATCTATCGTTGTGAAGTTAAATATCAAAACTAAAATAAAGAGGATGTCTTGAGACATCCTCTTTATTCAATTTTCAGACAATGGTAAGATAGATAAAAAAGGAGGGGCTGCAAATGGAAACATTAAAGATTGGAAAGGTTTCATTAACCTGGTTATCAGGCGGGGTAACAAATTTAGATGGCGGCGCCATGTTTGGGGTTGTTCCTAAAGGATTATGGTCGAAAAAATATCCAGCTAATGAAAAAAATCAAATCGAATTACCGACAGATCCTATTTTAATCCAAATGGATGGGAAGAATTTTTTAGTTGAGTCTGGTTTAGGAAAAGGGAAATTAACGGAGAAACAATTAAGAAACTATGGTGTTTCCAGAGAATCTGAGCTGGAAGACTCTTTACATAAATTGGGGCTGCAGCCTGAAAATATTGACTATGTTTTAATGACCCATTTGCATTTTGACCATGCAGGCGGTTTGACAAAACTTGTTGATGGTAAATATGTTTCAGCCTTCCCAAATGCAAAAGTCATTACTTCTCAAGTAGAATGGGATGAAATGCGCCAGCCTAACATTCGTTCTAGAAATACATACTGGAAAGAAAATTGGGAAGCGATTGAAACGCAGGTGATGCCTTTTGCAGAAAAGTGGAACATGGGCCCAATCACGATGATTCATACCGGGGGCCATAGTGATGGTCATTCCATCCTTATTGTTGAAGATGGAGGCGAAATGTCCATTCACATGGCAGATCTAATGGCCACCCATGCCCATCAAAATGTATTGTGGGTGATGGCCTATGATGACTACCCAATGACCTCGATTGCCGCAAAGGAGAAATGGTTCCCATATGGTTTAGAAAAAAAGTCATGGTTTACCTTTTACCACGATGCCTTTTATCGTGCAGTAAAATGGGATGAAGATGGAAAACAAATAGTCGAGAGTATTAATAGGGAAAGATAAACTAAAAATGAGGTTGTCTCATAACAAAGGATCTATCCTTTTGAGACAACCTCATTTTATTAGTTATACACCAGATTCTGCTGTGATGGGAAAGACGTCCAATAATGTACCTGTATGGGCATCGGCAACGAATTCAAATTGTTCATTTGTCCCATTTCCATGTTTAGAAATGCCACCCTTATAAACACGATAGGTAATTTGTTGTTTTTCATACGGCTCTGCCTCCATATGTATCCAGGAACCGTTAATGGGCCCGTTTTGTTTAAATTGTTTTTTGACATTGTCCAAAACCTTCTCAGGTGAGACATTTGTGTTTTGACTGAGGATTTCTTTTGTAACATATCCGCCAATTAATCCAACCGCAGCACCTATGAAAAATGATTTCCAGTTCATCAGTACACCCCCAAAAATGGAAAAGATTACATTAAAGGAATCTCTTCTCAGTATATCGTATTTACCAGCAGGAAGATAATATAACAGTAAATGAATAGATTTCTTGATAACAAATACGTTGTAACTGTAAAATAAACTAGGAGAACGAGGTCACTAGCTGTTTGAACTGGTTAGTATTTAAAGTAATATACATAAAGGAGCCTTAAAATGAACGAGCAAACATTAAAACTTTTTCAAACCTTAACGGAACTGCCAGGAGCACCTGGAAATGAACATTTAGTTAGAAAGTTTATGAAGGAACAATTGTCCTTATATTCAGATGAAATCATTCAGGATAATTTAGGTAGTATTTTTGGCGTAAAAAAAGGTAGTGGAAGTGGCCCAATCATAATGGTGGCGGGGCATATGGATGAAGTAGGATTTATGGTAACAGGAATTACTGATAATGGAATGCTTCGTTTTCAGACCCTTGGCGGATGGTGGAGCCAAGTTCTCCTTGCACAGCGAGTCCAAATTATGACGAAGAATGGCCCCGTTATTGGGGTAATTGGGTCAATACCACCGCATCTTTTAGATGAGTCTAAGAAAAATAAACCAATGGATATTAAAAATATGCTGATTGATATTGGTGCAGATAATCGTGAGGATGCTGAACGGATCGGAATCAAACCAGGTCAGCCTATCCTGCCGATTTGCCCATTTACGCCAATGGCAAATGAAAAGAAGATATTAGCAAAGGCTTGGGATAACCGCTATGGCTGCGGACTAGCGATTGAACTGCTTCAAGAGCTAAAAGATGAAACATTGCCAAATATCCTTTACTCTGGGGCAACAGTTCAAGAGGAAGTTGGTTTACGCGGAGCCCAAACAGCGGCCAATATGATTAATCCTGATATCTTTTTTGCCCTTGATGCAAGTCCAGCGAATGATATGACGGGTGACAAAAATCAGTTTGGTCAATTAGGCAAAGGAACATTGCTTCGTATCCTTGATCGTACAATGGTAACACATCGTGGAATGCGGGAATTTGTGCTGGATACTGCAGAAACTCATCATATCCCTTATCAATATTTCGTTTCACCGGGTGGAACAGATGCCGGTAAAGTTCATCTATCAAACGAGGGCGTGCCAAGTGCTGTCATCGGTATTTGTTCACGTTATATTCATACCCATGCATCTATCATTCATATTGATGATTATGCAGCTGCAAAAGAATTATTGGTTAAACTTGTAAAATCTTGTGACCAAACAACGGTAGACACCATCAAATCAAACAGCTAGTCATTTAGAGGATGTCTCAAAAGGAGAGTCAACATGAGGGTTATCATTGGATCAAAGAATCAGGCAAAAATTTCTGCTGTAAAAAATAGTTTTATTCAAGAAGACATTGACTTTGTTTCTCTTGATATCCCATCTGGGGTCAACGATCAGCCCTTTTCTGATGAAGAAACCATCCAGGGGGCGATCAATCGGGCAATAGGTGCATTAAAGGAAGGGAACGGGGAGATTGGAATTGGTCTTGAGGGTGGTGTTCAAGAAACAAGCTACGGTTTGCTGCTTTGTAATTGGGGTGCGCTTGCTACAAGAGATGCAGAGCCGTTTATTGCTGGTGGAGCAAGATTACTCCTCCCGATAGAAGTAGCAGTAAGACTAAGAGCAGGAGAAGAGCTGGGACCTGTTATGGATGACTACGCTAAAATGAAAAATGTTAGGAAGCACGAAGGTGCCGTCGGGATTTTTACAAATGGTTTGATTAATCGAGTAGATATGTTTACCCATGTGACCAAACTGTTAGTCGGGCAATATACCTATTTTAAAAGTCAATTTAGAGAATAATCTAGGTTCCTCGACACAAATCTAAAAGCATATCATTGGACCAAAAAGTAATCGGACTGGTAGAATTTGAACAGAAATAGGAAGCATAATTCACGGAGGCGTTGAATGTGAAAAATTTGGAATCGATGGAGCAATTTGAACAATTGCGCGATCAAGGAAAAACGATTTTTATGTTTTCAGCAAATTGGTGCGGGGATTGTCGTTTTATTGAACCTGTACTTCCTGAAATAGAAGCTAAATTTAATGAATATACATTTATTCATGTTGACCGGGATCAATTTATTGATTTATGCCAGCAAGTCGACGTATATGGAATTCCAAGTTTTATCGCTTATGAAAACGGGAGAGAGCTTGGCCGATTTGTAAGTAAAGACCGCAAAACACAAGAAGAAATCGAAAGTTTTATTACCGGTTTAAAATAGAAAAGCGGAAGCGCCTGTTCAGCGGCGTATGGCTTGGAGCTGGACAATTCTTGAAGTCAAAACTTATAAATTCTGATTTTTAGAACTAAAAACCTTTCTCTCTGTTAGAGAGGGAGGTTTTTTAGTATAATTTGATTTACAGCTCCTGACTAAATGGAGGTTTTACAATGAAAATGGATAGCAAGATGATGCGTCGTGAATTAGAGACGCGATTGGCTGGCCGTGACAGAATATTTTCCTATGACCGTGAAAACGATCAGCTTCGCATTGAAAGCAAGTCGGCTGGGAAAGGTATTACGGTTTCGTTACCAGGGATTATCGCCAAATGGCAAGTAGAAAAGGAGAAGGCGATTGAGGAAATAGTATATTATGTTCAAGAAGGACTCCATGCCATGGAGGCTCCTATTCAGTTACAAGATCATGAAAAAAAAATCTTTCCGGTTATACGCTCGGCCTCCTTTCCAGCTGAAGCTGAAGAAGGTATTCCCTTCTTAATGGAGGACCATACCGCTGAAACCAAGGTTTATTATGCCTATGACATGGGGAAAACATATCGCCTGATTGACGCACGAATAATGGAAAAAGAGGGATGGGACGCTAACAGGATTAAAGAAATTGCGTTATTTAATGCAAGGTCCCTTTCCACTCCGTTAAAGGAAGATCAGGTTGCAGGGAATATTTTTTATTTTCTTAATACAAATGATGGTTACGATGCGAGCCGAGTTCTAAATAAGGGTTTTTTAAATGAGCTGGAAAGACGAATTACGGGAACCATGGTCATTGCAGTGCCCCATCAGGATGTGTTAATAATCGCAGATGTACGCAATGACAGAGGCTATGATGTCATCGCCCAAATGGCAATGAGTTTTTTTGCCAGTGGACGTGTACCGATAACGGCTTTGTCTTTTTTATATGAAGATGGGGAATTAGAACCGATTTTTATCTTAGGTAAAAATAAATGAACACATCGAGAAAAAGGATCACATAAATAAGTGGTCTTTTTTCATGGTATCTTTCCTTATGGTTCCAAATTGAACATATTTCGACTCATTCTTAAGAATTATGTCGAAAAAATAATAATTACTGATAAAATAGAATGATAGATGAAGAAGAAAGAGTGATAGTTTTGAGTTGGATCCAAAACTTTTTTCAAAAGTTAAAAAAAGAAGAGGAAGAGGAAAGGAACGATCACAATTTACATAAGCAGCCAGATTACCTCCTGCCTCCTAGTCAATTTGATAATGTAAAGGATATTGATACAAGAATTTCTTATCAATATCCAAAAGCGAGTAATCATACGCCGCGACCGCCAAAAGTTGTGGAAAAGGTAAAGCATGAAACCTTACGGCCAAATAAATCCGTAAAACTTCGTGAGAAGAGAAGAACTCTGGAAAAACAAGAAGTTCCACCAGTTAAAATAGAAGTGCCCAAGGTTAAAAAAGAATATGGATCACGACCTAGGGGACCATTTCATCCTACTGAAATTCCTTCACCTGTTTTCGGGTTTAATAGGCCTAAAAAGACGGATATCATTGTGGAACATGAATTAAGTGATTTTTTAAATGATAATGTTGAGAACCAGCTGGAACAATTAGTTGGTCTAGAAGTCAGCTTAACTGAAACAGCAGCTACCTTCGAAAAAGAAGCGGTAGAGGTTGTCTCTGCTTATCAAAGTGATATTGAACCGACCCTTGAGGTGGAACCAGCCGTGGAGATCGTACAACCGGTATTGATGATGGAACCGGTGTTAGAGAGTGAACCAGCCGTGGTGGTAGAACCGGCCGTGGTGGTAGAACCGGCTGTGGTAGTAGAACCGGCCGTGGTAGTAGAACCAGCTGTGGTAGTAGAACCAGCTGTGGATGTACAACCAGCCGTGGAGATAGTACCGGCTATGGAGATAGAATTAACTCAGGAATCTGAACCAGAACAGGAATCAGTGCCTGAACAAGATCCACCAGAACCCAAACGGGCAAAGCTGCCTTTCAATGTGATGATGTTAAAGCAAGACAAACAAAAATGGCAAGAAAGACATCAAAAAAGGCAGCTTGAACAGCAAATAGCTCCACCAGTTGAGGAAAAATCAGTAGAAAAAGTTAATCAGGTAATCGAACAAGCACCAATAATGGAGGAAATCCAAGCGGATGGTGTATATGATCTTCCTAAATCAGATTTATTAAGTCCACCTGTCACTGAAGTCCTTGATACTGCATGGATTGAAGGGCAAAAAGAGCTTTTAAATGTAACCTTACAAAACTTTAATGTTGGGGCAAGTGTGGTGAATGTGACACAAGGCCCAGCTGTTACTCGTTTTGAAGTACAGCCGGAGCCTGGTGTAAAGGTAAATAAAATCACTAATTTAAGTGACGATATTAAGTTAAGCCTTGCGGCACGAGATATTCGGATTGAAGCACCAATACCTGGAAAACATACGATTGGGATTGAAGTGCCGAATCAGAAATCAAGACCAGTGCCAATTAATGAAATTATTGGGAGTAGTGTTTTTAAAGAATCTTCTTCGCCGTTAACGGCCGTGCTGGGCCTTGATATTGCTGGCAAACCAATCGTGACGGATTTGAAAAAAATGCCACACGGCTTAATTGCTGGTGCGACCGGCTCAGGAAAGAGTGTATGTATTAACTCCATCTTGATTAGTCTGTTGTATAAGGCCCGTCCGGAGGATTTAAAGCTGCTGCTTATTGACCCTAAAATGGTGGAGCTCGCTCCATACAATCGAATTCCACATCTCGTCAGTCCTGTTATCACAGATGTGAAGGCAGCCACTGCCGCGTTAAAATGGGCTGTGGACGAAATGGAAAGACGCTACGAGCTTTTTGCACATACAGGTGTCCGTGATATTAACCGCTTTAATGAACTAGCGATGCAGCATAAGCGTTACTCAGATAAACTACCGTTTATAGTGATTGTCATTGATGAGTTGGCTGATTTAATGATGATGTCTCCTGCTGATGTAGAAGAAGCCATTTGCCGTATTGCCCAAAAAGCCAGGGCATGTGGTATTCATCTTATTGTTGCGACCCAAAGACCATCGGTTGATGTCATTACTGGATTAATAAAAGCCAATATTCCAACAAGGATTGCCTTTTCTGTTTCTTCACAAGTTGATTCGCGCACGATTATTGATATTAGTGGTGCAGAAAAATTGCTTGGCCGTGGAGATATGCTATTTTTAGAAAATGGCTCATCAAAACCTGTGCGCTTACAGGGAACTTATGTATCTGATGAAGAGATAGATTTGGTCGTTGCCCATGTAAGAGAGCAAAGAGAACCTGAATATTTATTTGAGCAAGAAGAACTGCTAAAAAAAGCACAGGTAATCGAAGAGGAGGATGAGCTCTTTTATGAGGCATGTGAATTTATCATTGACCATGGGGGCGCATCAACCTCAAGTCTGCAGCGTCGATTTAAAATAGGCTATAACCGAGCAGCTCGATTGATGGATATGTTGGAGCAAAACGGTTATATTACAAGTGCAAATGGAAGTAAACCTAGGGAAGTATTAATAACTGAAGCTGATTTACAATCTATCCAAGAGTAGTATGATTAATTTATGATTGTATTCTGTTTTGATGTGGTCAAAACTATATAGTGCAGACTAGGCGACATAATTGTATGGTTCACAAATAGTTTTTCTAAACAAACAGTGCTATAATAATGAAATGATTTCTTATAAATATATATAAAAACAACGTGTGCTATCATATTTGATTGTCTAGCTCGAGCCAAAAAAGGCTTCTGTTTTTCTCGTTAGCAATTACAAAAGAGATATCATATACTGGTTAAACAGTATTACGTTGGTTGGAGGTTCTTCTATGACTATTTACCATTTTGTAGGTATAAAGGGGTCTGGGATGAGTGCACTCGCACAAGTTCTTCATGATATGAAATTTCAAGTGCAGGGCTCCGATGTCGAAAAGCGCTTTTTTACTCAATTGGCCCTTGAACAATCAGGGATTAAGATCCTTCCCTTTCAAAAGGAAAATATCAAGCCAGGTATGACGATTATTGCAGGGAATGCATTTCCTGATACCCATGAGGAGATTCAAGAAGCAATGAAGCTTGGACTTCCGATTGTAAGGTACCATCGATTTTTAGGCGATTTTATGCAAAACTTTATAAGTGTCGCGATTACAGGTGCACACGGAAAAACGTCCACGACAGGACTGCTTGCACATACAATCGCAGGAGCAAAACCAACATCCTATTTAATTGGTGACGGAACTGGAAAAGGGGAACATGATGCTGAATACTTTGTATTTGAAGCATGTGAATACAGACGGCATTTCTTATCCTACTTTCCTGACTATGCTATCATGACAAATATTGACTTCGATCACCCGGACTATTTTGCAAATATTGATGATGTTTTTTCAGCCTTTCAAGAAATGGCGGTACAAGTGAAAAAGGCGATATTTGCCTACGGAGATGATGAACAGCTTCAAAAGATTCAGGCAAAGGTTCCTGTACTCTTTTACGGATTTGGCGAGGAAAACGACTATCAGGCTAAAAACCTCGTGAAAACCACAAGCGGAACAAGCTTTGATGTCTTTATTCGAAATACCTTCTATGATACTTTTTCTATCCCTACCTTTGGTGATCATAGTGTTTTAAATGCCCTGTCTGTCATTGGCTTATGTCATTATGAAGAAATTGATGTAAACAATGTCAAAGAGCATCTTCAAACATTCCAGGGGGTAAAAAGAAGATTCTCTGAAAAAAGATTCGGTTCACAAATCTTAATTGATGATTATGCCCATCATCCGACAGAAATTAAAGCAACCATTGAGGCAGCAAGGCAGAAATATCCTGACAAACAGATCATTGCTGTATTCCAGCCACATACTTTTTCACGGACGCAAGCATTTTTAGAAGATTTTGCGGCAAGCTTACGGCAAGCTGATCAAACCTATTTATGTGAGATTTTCGGCTCTGCCAGGGAAAACCATGGGAAGTTAAGCATCAAGGATTTACAGGACAAAATTGAGGGCTCGCAAATTCTTTCTGAAGAAAATACAACTGTTTTAAATCAGTACGACAACAGTGTGATTATTTTTATGGGTGCCGGAGATATTCAAAAATTCCAAGAATCATACGAAAAACAATTAATTCAATAAAAGAAAACTCAAAAGGGTCAAACCTCACGATTGTGGGGTCTGACCCTTTGTTTTTGTTTGGACTTTTTGAAACTAATAGCAGGAAAACAAGACAAAAATATTGAAGTAGTATAAGATATTAGCGAGGTTTATATCTATATTGGATGGGATATACATACTGATAGGAATAAGGCGGAGGTGCACAATGCAAATTATTTTATACTTAAGCGTAGCCTTGATAGCAATTGCATTTTTTGTGCTTGTTATCTATTTATCAAAAACGCTCAAATCACTTCAAGTTACACTTACAAGCGTTTCAGAAACATTGAAGGGATTAGAAAAACAATTGGATGGTGTGACAACGGAAACGACATTACTTTTGCAAAAGACAAACACTCTTGCTGAAGATATTCAGCAAAAATCTCAAAGTTTAAATAGTGTCGTTGAAGCTGTTAAGGATGTTGGGACAACGGTTTCCAAATTTAATAGTTCACTGCAAAATATCACCATTTCTGTTGATCAGCAAGTAGAAAATAATAAAGAGAAAATCTCGCAAATTGTCCAATGGGGTAATGCACTTCTTGAATTGAAAGATAAATGGACAGCTAGAAAGCAGACAAAAATGGAAGTCAGCTCAAGCGAAAGGCAGAGAGTTAGGTCACATTAGATAAGGGAGGAAAAAATGATGTCCAATAGAGAATATGAATCAAGAGAAACAAATCAAAATCTAAGGGAAGAATCTTCCAATACCTTTTTACTAGGTGCACTAATTGGAGGAGTTGTGGGGGCCGCAGCTGCACTGCTTTTGGCACCTAAAACGGGAAAAGAGCTTCGTGATTCATTAAGTAATCAAGCAGACACCCTCTTGGATAAAACAACTGATTTACGGGAAAATGTTATGACCAAAAGCAATGATTTCGTAACGAAGACATCCTCTCTTTCACAGGGGATTGTGCAGCAATCATCTGAGCTCTTGAATAAGGTTAAAGGAAAACTACCCCTTCAAGAAGAAGGAATGGATTCCGAAACATCCTATATCCCAATTCACACAAAAGAGACTCCATCGGCAAAAAAGTCAGATGAAGTTAAATTTATGGATGATCAAGAAATAAGGAAAAAATTAGAGGAAGCACAAAAGGCTTTCGAGGCTGAAGAAAGTAAGGTCAAACTTTAATTAACTAAAATTGTTTGTGATAAAAACGGTGAAGTGTTAAAATTACTTCACCGTTTATTTATTTTGGAGGAATGTTCAAATGCTGAAAAAAATCGAATCTATTGAGCAATTTGATGACCTATTCAAAAATGAAAGTAAATTTTATCTGCTAAAACACAGTTTAACCTGTCCAATTAGTCATGCTGCATATAAAGAATACGAAAAATTTTCAACTGAAAATCAACATATTCCAACCTATTATTTAGCTGTTCAGGATTCACGGCCATTATCCAACGAGATTGCGGAAAGATTTCAAATTAAACACGAATCACCACAAGCTTTTCTTTTTTCAGAGGGAGAAGTGGCATGGAATGCCTCTCATTGGAAAATAACCAATCGTTCACTCCTAAGTGCCAGCGGTGAAAATAAATAATACCTAAAGTGGAAGGAGACAAAGCTGTTCATCCCTTTCTTTAAATTAATTTTAAAAAATTAACAACATCGTGAAATCAACAACATATACTAATCAAATAACATATACTTTAGTGCTTAAAAGCGTTTAATCGATAAAGAAAAAGTTAGTGACAAAAAAATGCTTTTCAGCTATAATAGGTCTAATTATTAAAATATTATAAAAGATAATAACTTTAGGCTTGTAAATCAATGAATATCGCTAGAGATTACATGTAGCGCTTTTAAAAATGATTTACAAAAGGAAGGACGGGGTCGAAAAATGAGCAATAATAATTTAGATCAATTGAGGTCACGTGTAGACGAACTGAACTTAGAATTATTGAAGATCATTAACGAGAGAGCTCAGCTTGTTCAAGAGATTGGACAGGTTAAAGGAAATCAAGGGGTTTACCGTTACGATCCAGTCCGTGAAAGAAAAATGCTTGAAGTGATTAAAGAACATAACGATGGTCCATTTGAAAATTCCACTATCGATCATCTTTTCAAAGAAATTTTTAAAGCCGGCTTGGATTTACAGAAGGATGACCATGAAAAAGCATTACTTGTCTCAAGGAAGAAGAAGCCTGAAGATACAATTGTGTCATTAAAAGGTGAAAATATCGGAGATGGTAAGCAACATTTCGTTTTTGGCCCTTGTTCTGTCGAGTCGTATGAGCAAGTATCAGCGGTAGCAAAATCCATGAAGGAAAAAGGCTTAAAGCTTCTTCGTGGTGGTGCCTATAAACCAAGAACATCTCCATACGATTTCCAAGGTCTTGGAGTTGAAGGCTTAAAAATTCTAAAACGTGTTGCAGACGAATACGATATGGCGGTTATTAGTGAAATTGTTAACCCAGCTGATATTGAAATGGCTTGTGATTATATTGATGTCATTCAAATAGGTGCACGTAATATGCAAAATTTTGAATTATTAAAAGCTGCGGGTGCCGTCAAAAAGCCAGTGTTATTAAAAAGAGGAATTTCAGCAACCATTGAAGAATTTATCAATGCTGCCGAGTACATTATGGCACAAGGAAATGGCCAAATCATCCTTTGTGAGCGCGGTATCCGAACATATGAACGAGCTACAAGAAATACACTCGATATCTCAGCAGTTCCAATTCTTAAACAAGAAACCCACTTGCCAGTAATGGTCGATGTTACGCATTCAACAGGGAGAAGGGATTTATTACTTCCTTGTGCGAAGGCAGCTATTGCAATTGGTGCTGATGGCGTTATGGCTGAAGTGCATCCGGATCCTGCCGTAGCCCTTTCAGATGCTCAACAGCAAATGGATCTTAACCAGTTTGATACATTCTATAATCAATTGCTTGCATCAAACTTTGTACGTCTTTAAGTAAAAGCCTCGATTAAACGATATCAAAGAATGATTAGTCAGAAACCTTCTGAACCTTATCAGAAGGTTTTTTATTATTTACGTCTATTTTAGAAAAAATATTGACAAATGCAATTGCGGCTTTTAACTAGTTGTCGTATCATTAAGTACATATAAAGATTGTAAAATATCTCACAATCAAATATAGATGATTAGTTTTTCCAAAGAAGATGTAAAATAAAGAAAACATGTACGTTTTAGGAGAGTGTGTATAAGTGAATATCACAATTTATGATGTGGCAAGGGAAGCAAATGTTTCGATGGCAACGGTTTCTCGTGTTGTCAACGGGAATCCAAATGTTAAACCAGTAACAAGAAAAAAGGTATTAGAGGTCATTGAAAGATTAGGGTATCGTCCAAATGCAGTTGCAAGAGGGTTAGCAAGTAAAAAAACAACAACTGTAGGGGTTATCATTCCTGATATCTCTAATATCTTTTTTGCGGAATTAGCACGCGGGATTGAAGATATTGCAACCATGTATAAATACAATATTATTTTAAGTAACTCCGACCAAAACAAAGATAAGGAATTACATTTGCTTAATACCATGCTTGGTAAACAAGTAGATGGTCTTGTATTCATGGGCGGAAATATCACGGCAGATCATGTGGAGGAATTTGGAAAATCTCCAGTGCCAATCGTTCTTGCCGGATCTATTGAAGAAACAAATCAAATTCCTTCTGTGAACATAGATTATGAAGAAGCTGTTTATGATTCTGTGAAGGAATTCATTGAAAAAGGTCATAAAAACATTGCTTTTGTTGTTGGACCACTGCATGAGCCAAAAAATGCCCAGAAAAAATTAAAGGGCTATCAACGTGCCCTTCAAGATGCTGGCTTACCTTATAATGAGGAACTTATTGTTGAAGGAGATTATACTTACGACTCTGGTATAGAAGCCTTTGAAAAATTACTTGAAGCTAGTGAAAGACCTACAGCGATTCTAGTGGGTTCTGATGAAATGGCATTAGGAGTTGTTCATGGAGCAGAGGACAAAGGATTTACCATTCCTGAAGACTTTGAGGTCATTACATCGGATAATACCAGACTGTCCTTAATGGTGCGTCCGCAGCTTACAACCATTGTGCAGCCATTATATGATATGGGTGCTGTTGCAATGCGTTTGTTAACTAAATTGATGAATAAAGAAAAAACAAGTGAGCATACAGTTATTCTTCCACATAGAATTGAACACAGGCAATCGACTAAGTAATCAGGCGGAAGCGCCCTGGTCAGCGGCGTATGGCCTGGAGCTGGACAATTCTCGAAGTCAAACCTCATAAATTCATATATAAGTAAAAAGGGGCTGCATGTTTGCAGCCCTTTTACTTGGTTTCACTCTTCTTGGAATTTCTAATGGGGTACAATGCTTTTTCTAATGTAAGTAAATTTTTCTCCGTAATTTCCGCTTTTCTAGGGATTGGTGTATATAAGTATTCAGCGTCATCCCATTCATTAGGCAGAGAAACAGGTGATTCTTTTTGCCATTGATTTAACCATGCGTCAGGTAAGGACCCAAAACCATTTGAATTTTCTGTCATTTCGAGCCAAATAAGCGCCCATGCCCTTGGTACTACTCTCCAAATATCATATCCACCGCCTCCAACGGCAATCCACTTCCCATTACAATATTGGTGAGCAATTTCATGAGCAAGCTTAGGGATTTCTCGATAAATTTTCATGGTGGCCGATAAATGTGTTAATGGATCATAATAATGTGAGTCTGCACCATTTTGGGTTAAGATGACATCTGGTTTGAAAAATTCAGCTACTTCTTTTAGTGATTGAGTGTAAGCATGAAGCCACGATTCATCTTCAGTAAAGGCATCAACAGGGATATTAAAAGAATAGCCGTAACCACTTCCTTGCCCACGCTCGTTAATATTTCCTGTGCCAGGAAACAAATAACGTCCTGTCTCATGGATAGACAGGGTACAGACATTGGGGTCATCATAAAAAGACCATTGAACACCGTCACCATGATGTGCATCCGTATCTACATATAATACCCGTGCATTGTATTTTTTCTGAAGATATTTAATGGCTACCGAGCTATCATTATAAATACAAAATCCAGAGGCTTTACCACGGAAGCCATGGTGCAATCCTCCGCCAAGGTGGAGAGCATGTAGAGCTTTTCCTGTCATGACTTCATCTACGGCTGTTAAAGTCCCACCTACTAATAAAGCACTCGCTTCATGCATATGTGGAAATACGGGTGTGTCTTCTGTGCCTAAACCATAGTTTTCAGCTATTTCAACAGGAAGAGTTCCTTGGCCAGCTTGTTTGACAGCCTCTATGTAACTTCGGTCATGGATAAGAGACAGCTCTTCATCAGATGCCATTTTGGGCGGGATGATCTGTTCCGGATCTAGTGCATTCATTTTATTTAATAGGTCAACAGTTAATTTAAGACGAAATTGGTCAAATGGATGATGGTTGCCGAAGTTGTAACTCAACAGTTCTTCTGAAAAAACAAAGGAGCACTTATCACTCATAAAGAAATCCCCGGCAGATTTGGCCATAATACATCGTGTCCAGCTTGTTTAAGATCTTGAATGAGGGCAGTCGGGTTCATCGTCTGGACTCTGATAACAAGTATTTTAAAGTGCTTATCGGTTTTATCAGGATAAACAAGAACACTTAGAATATTGGCTTTTCTATTTTTTATAACGGCTGTAATATCACTAAGCATCCCTGTCAGATTTGGAACTCTAATTTCGATTTGGGAACCTGGTTGATGGGCTCCAGTCAGTTCAACCATTGTTCGCAGCAAATCAGTTTCAGTTACAATACCAACTAGTTTTCGGTCGTTGATGATTGGGATACAGCTGATCTTATGTTCATAAAAAAGACCTGCCGCCTCTTCAACAAAATCGAGCGGATGACCTGTAATGACGTTTTTCTCCATAATGGATTCAAGCGGTTTTTTTAAATCTTCAGGATGTTCATTGGCGTGAAAAATCGATGGAGTTACATCCCTTATCTTTGAAACCGTAACGAGGCCTACTAAATGCTTTTTAGAATCAATAACGGGAATATGACGAATTTTCCGAACTTCCATTAACCCTATGGCATCTTCAATTGTATCTGTCGGTAAAAGTGTTGCAACATCGGTTTTCATGATTTCTTCGACTATCATTAGAGACTCACCCTTACTCCTAAAAAGATTCAGTTGTTCAGCTCCAGCGACCATTGCTTTTCGAGCCAAAAAGTCAGCATCGAGTCGCTTCCATTTTTCTTTTTATAGGAAATTATAGATTGCATCACTGTGAATAACATTTAATGAGTTAAATTCGTCCAGCTCCAGCGCCCAGCGACTAGTGTACTTCGCCCATCTCCCTACGATAAGTCAACATCGAATCGCTAACGCTCTTCGTGTTTCCTTTATCTCAGTCGATGTGCTCCAGTCCATACGTCGCTAACCGGGCGCTTGCGCTTTTGTTCTTTAATACATAAACCGATTCATAAATCTTAAGCGGTCAAATTTTTGGATAGATTCCATATCCACTCTTTTCCCCATCCGTGCCATTAGACAATTAGCAGGGTGGGAGCATATTTCGGGGTCATCTGTTGCATACCACTCAAGACCACCGGCATTCATCATCTTTTCCATGATCTTTCGATAATCCCATACATTTAATTTGGTGCCTTTTAAATCCCAATGCCAATAATATTCAGTCGTAATGGTAATATAATCTTCCATTGCATCATCCATCATTGAGACAATCAGTAGGCTTTTACCGACTGAATATCCTCTAAATTGCGGGATCACTTCAATGGCACCTAATTCGATTAAATTATCCATTTTGCCTTCAGACCATCGTTCAAGTGGATCGGGATAAAGATAGGTTACATATCCAACGATCATGTTCCGATTCCGTGCAATAATAATTCTCCCTTCTGGCAGTTCAGCAATGCCAAGTAACGCCTTATGCTGCTGCTCAGGGGGACGAAACGCCACAAGATCTTCATGGAATTCATAACCTGCTAGTGTATCTGAAGGAATAGGGCCTTCAATAATTAAATTCCCATGGGGAGTTTTCAATTGTTTGGCATTGTATGTTTTTTTGTGTTCCATACGTTCACCTACCTAGGAGATGGTTGTGTAATAATTCTATTATACATAAAATCTATTAGGAAAAAGATATTTCACAAAATTTTCTATTTTTTATAAAAACTATTATGAAGGAATAGGATAAATGACACAAATAATATTTTTAAAATTGTGAATAGTCCTTATCTGTACTATAATAATCTCATATGAGTCAAGAGGGAGAGATGAAAATGAAAGTGGAAGCGTTGCCAGTTGTGCAAGGGGACTATAATTTAAGTAATTATGAAGAAACGTACAAACAATTTGACTGGAAGGAAACAGAAAAGGAATTCTCCTGGAATGACACAGGGCTTGTTAATTTGGCGTATGAGGCAATAGACCGCCACGTAAAAACTTTTCGAAAAAATAAGGTCGCCCTATATTATCGGGATGGTTCAAGAGATGAAAAATATACCTTTAAGGAAATGAAGGATTTATCAAATAAGGCAGGAAATGTGTTAAAAACCTATGGTGATGTAGAAAAAGGTGACCGCGTTTTTATCTTCATGCCTCGTTCACCTGAGCTTTATTTTACTGTTTTAGGGGCAATTAAGCTGGGGGCGATTGTTGGCCCGTTATTTGAGGCATTCATGGAAGGGGCAGTAAGAGACCGCCTTCAAGATAGTGAAGCGAAAGTTTTAGTTACTACACCAGAGTTGTTGGATCGTGTCCCTATTCAGGATTTACCGTCATTGAAGCATATCTTTCTAATCGGAAACAACGTTGAAGAGCAAGGGGGATGTATTGACTTTCTAGAAAAATTTGCATCCGCTAGTAAAGATCTCAATATTGAATGGGGCAAGCGGACAGACGGGCTTATTTTGCATTATACATCAGGCTCTACAGGAAAGCCAAAGGGAGTACTGCATGTACATAATGCGATGATTCAACACTACCAAACGGCAAAATGGGTTCTTGATTTAAAAGAGGATGATGTTTACTGGTGCACAGCAGACCCAGGCTGGGTTACTGGGACATCCTATGGTATCTTTGGGCCTTGGTTAACAGGAACATCAAATGTGATTGTGGGAGGGCGTTTCAGCCCTGACAGCTGGTATCAAATAATAGAGGATTATGGCGTTACGGTTTGGTATAGTGCGCCGACTGCATTCCGGATGTTAATGGGTGCAGGGGATGAGCTCGTTAAGAAATTTGATTTAAGCAGCCTGCGCCATATTCTAAGTGTAGGTGAGCCATTGAACCCAGAAGTAGTTAAGTGGGGTGCAAAGGTATTTAATAAGCGAATCCACGATAACTGGTGGATGACGGAAACAGGCGCCCAGCTTATTAGTAACTATCCATGTATGGAGATTAAACCAGGCTCGATGGGGAAACCAATTCCAGGTGTTCAAGCTGCAATCGTTGATAATCAAGGAGCAGAGCTGCCACCATATCGAATGGGGAACTTAGCGATTAAAAAAGGCTGGCCTTCCATGATGCATACCATTTGGAATAATCCAGAGAAATTTGAATCTTATTTTATGCCTGGTGATTGGTATGTATCTGGTGATTCAGCGTATATGGATGAAGATGGCTATTTCTGGTTCCAAGGCCGTGTAGATGATGTCATTATGACTTCGGGAGAGCGTGTCGGACCGTTTGAAGTAGAAAGCAAGCTTGTCGAGCATCCTGCAGTGGCTGAAGCGGGTGTCATTGGGAAGCCGGACCCAATTCGTGGTGAAATCATTAAGGCCTTCATTGCATTGCGTGATGGCTATGAAGCCTCTGATGATTTGAAGGAAGAAATAAGACTGTTTGTGAAAAAGGGTCTTGCAGCCCATGCTGCCCCAAGGGAAATTGACTTCCGTGACAAGTTGCCAAAAACAAGAAGTGGTAAAATTATGAGACGTGTCTTAAAGGCTTGGGAGTTAAATTTGCCGACAGGTGACCTTTCAACAATGGAAGACTAAAAACAAAAGTATTTCACAGTAAAAGCCGCACCGAATTTCGGTGCGGCTTTACTTATATTTATGGTTTTGGCGTCGGCGTTGATGGTGGTGCTGGAGCAGTTGGTGGTACGGCTCCAACCTCGATAAGATTGGATGGAGCAGATTCATTTCCAGCGATATCAACTGCGGTTACATAATAGCTGCCATTTCCAGCTGTAAAGGAATGTTTAGAGCCGCTAGAAATGCTTGCGACCTTTGTTGAGAGTAAGCCGCTTTGATAAACTCGGTAACCGACTACATCATTATCCGAAGAAGTTGACCAAGATAATTTGTTACCAGACGCGGATAAACTTACCCCGTTAGGTGTCTTTCCGTTATCGACCATTTTCGCAGTAGTAACGAGAATTTTTCCCCATCGATCTTTCTTGGGAATAAGCTGACTGTAATTTTTAAAATTCTTACCAACCAGCCGAGCGATAAAGTCAGGGTTTAAAATAAGACCGAACTGGGAAAACTCTTTTGGTGTTGAATCTAGAGCTAAATATTTTTTATCCCCCACGGTAACAAATTTCCCTTCAATCAAGCTATCATCTACTTTTGTTGGCACATTATTTATATTAAAGTAATCAGTTTCGATTAATCCAGCTCTAGAGCAGGCAGTAGATGGAAGCATTCCGGAAACAGCACAATAGGAGCGTTTCACGATTCCCTCAGGCATTTGAAAACTTTCTTTTGGATCAATTAAATCAGGCTTTATGCTATAGGCTGCATTTATTAATTCAGCCCAAAGGTTATTGGTCCGTTGACTATATGACATACCGGAAGTCTTTAGTGATTTAGGTGTATCATAGCCTGTCCAAATACCAAAGGTTACGTTAGGGTTTGTAGCAACGAACCAGGAATCAATATATTCATTCCCTGTTCCAGTTTTGCCCGCCCAGTCTGAATTAAATTTTAATTTGTTTTTTACGCCTGCAGCAGTACCCATTTTGTAAACGTCGCGCATCATATCAATTGTTAAGTACGCTGTTTGCGGTTTAAAAACGTCAACAGGTTTCCCTTCGTGCTGATAGATGACCTTGCCATCTTTATCAACAATTTTATCAATCAAATAAGCGTCAATAAATTTCCCGCCATTGGCAAAAGTGCTGAATGCATTGGTATTTTCTTCAATCGTAACACCCTTTTCCAATGATCCAATGGCTGTAGCCGGATTTTCAAAGTCCGGTTCCAAAAGTGATGTAAAACCCATCTTTTCGAGGTACTTAGCCGGACGTTGACCTAAAATATCCTTGTATAATTTAACAGCAGGGACATTATATGATTTTGCCAAAGCGTATCTAGCTGAAGTAATGCCGCTGTATCGTAAATCATAGTTTCGCGGCCAAGGCTTTGCTTTGCCTGCTAAGTATAATTCAACATCTGGTAAAGGTGTTCCCGGTGCGGCTTTGCCTAGCTCAATAGCTGGTCCGTAGACGAGAAGCGGCTTCATTGTGGAGCCGTTTTGTCTCACTGCACTTGTAGCATGATTTAGCTGTTGTTTGTCATAATTTCTACCAGCAACAAAGCTGATAATTTTTCCGGTTTTATTCTCAATCAACTCGGCGCCGACTTCAACGGGTTCCATCACCGTTATCTTTTCTCCAGTTTCCGGATCTGTTTTTTCCTGCGCCTTATCTGGTCCGTAATATTTATAATTATCTTTTACCTTTTGCATGGCATCATAGATATCTTTGTCAATCGTGGAATAAATTTTATAGCCATTTTGATGCAAATCATGGTTTGCTATTATTTTGTATTTGTAATAAAGATTATCGTCACTTTTCAAGTCTTTCTCAGTGTATCCATCTTTTTGTGCTAAGACAGTTGTAAGGACATCCTCGGAACGCTGCTGAATCTCAACTGTTAGCCATGGGTATTTTTCAACTGGGTTATCAACAGAATCGATAAAGTCTTTTGTAATGTCATAGGCTGAGGCTTCTGCATATTGCTGTTGGTTTATGTATCCACCGTCAAACATTCTTTTTAATACGGTTTTCATTCGTGTGAGGCCTGGTTCTAAGTTGTTCTTAATGGTAGCTTCTCTAGTAAAAGGAGTATAGCCAAACGGGCTTTGCGGTAATCCGGCAATGAATGCTGCTTGTGGAAGCGTTAAGTCACTAGCGTTTTTACCAAAAATTCCTTTTGCAGCTGCTTGTACGCCAGCAATGTTTTGTCCGGAAGAATTTCTGCCAAACGTGGAAACATTGAGATATGCTTCGAGAATTTCCTTTTTATCAAAAAATTTCTCTAAGCGCAGTGCCAGTAAAATTTCATTCGCTTTCCGTTGGAAAGAAACTTCATTTGTTAAAATCTGATTTTTTATTAATTGCTGTGTTAATGTACTGCCACCGGATTGAACGGAGGAGTTGGTAACCTCTTGAAAGAGGGCACGGAAAACGGCTTTTGGAACTACACCTTTGTGCTGATAGAAGTATTCATCTTCTGTAGCAACAACAGCATTGACCAAATAATCAGATACTTGATCCAGTTTGACTTCTTCCCGTACAAGGTCAGTCTTAAGCCTGCCAAGATAGACATCGTTAGCAAAATATAAATTTGATGTTTCAGTGTAATTATAAATATCCTTTTTCATACTGTCGTATGACCGGACCGGTTCATCCTTTACAAGCGAGGCAAAATAGCCGGCGCCAACCCCTGTTGCAAATGAACCTCCTAGAATGACAACTGTCAATACAAGAAGAATTAAGTTCCAAACGACTTGATAAGTAATTCGAGCACTTTTAACTGCCTTTTTATGGGTTATCAAGTTAAGTATGGATTTAATTTTTTCCATCCAAGCTTGTATTTTTTCATTCATGCAGGGCATCACCTCATTATAAAATCAAATCCATTATAGCATATAGAAGATATAAAAACTGACAGCCTTTTACATTTTCTGAAATTTCCAGTTGCCGTTTGACATCTTGAATGAAATATGGTAAAAAAAGCTATAGAAAATTTTATATTTAAGGCTATGAAAGGAATCAACTGTAGTTCTTCTATCCCTGTTTTGAAGAGAGTCAGCGGTGGTGAAAGCTGATACATATAGAAGAATGAATTACATCCTTGAGCTTTTTCTGTGAAAAGAATGAAGAGTAGCAGAGAACGGGCAAAACCGTTAATTTTTTGAGTTGGAGGAATTTTTCCTCAAGCTGGGTGGTACCGCGTAAAAATTTACGTCCCTGCATTTTGCAGGGGCGTTTTTGTTTTGAATCAGAAGGAGGAATGGGCAATGGATTTATTACAGGATTTAGCATGGAGAGGCATTATTTACCAACAAACAGATGAAGAAGGTTTAAAGGATCTTTTAAGCAAAGAAAGTATTTCTTTATATTGCGGAGCAGACCCAACCGCCGATAGCCTCCATATTGGGCACTTGGTTCCATTTTTAACGTTGAGGAGATTCCAACAGCATGGTCACCGTCCAATTGTTTTAGTGGGCGGGGCAACAGGATTGATTGGCGATCCAAGTGGCAAAAGTGAAGAGCGGAAACTATTAACCTTGGAAACCGTGCAGGAAAATGTAGCCGGCATCAAGCAGCAGCTAGCAGCCATTTTTGACTTTGACGGAGAAAATGGGGCCATCATGGTGAATAACTATGATTGGGCAGGTTCCATGGATATTGTGACGTTTTTGCGTGATATCGGAAAGCATATCGGCGTAAACTACATGCTGGCTAAAGATACGATTGCTACCCGCTTAGAATCAGGGATATCTTTCACGGAATTCACCTACACCATCTTGCAGGCAATGGATTTTAATCATTTGTATGACCATCATAATTGTAAATTACAAATTGGCGGGAGCGATCAGTGGGGAAACATTACCTCTGGCTTAGAATTAATAAGAAAAATGCATCCTGAAGAAGAATCCAAAGCCTACGGTCTTACTATTCCACTTGTAACTAAAGCAGATGGTACCAAGTTTGGAAAGTCAGAAGGTGGAGCTGTCTGGCTAGATCCGGAAAAAACGACACCATATGAATTTTACCAGTTCTGGATTAACTCTGCCGATGCAGATGTAGTTAAATACTTAAAGTACTTTACCTTCCTATCTCATGAAGAGATTGAACAATTAGAGCAAAGTGTTCAAGAAGAACCGCATTTTCGAAAAGCTCAAAAGGCATTAGCTGAAGAAATGACTCGACTTATTCACGGGGAAGAATCGCTTCAACAAGCCATTAAAATTTCGCTCGCTTTATTTAGTGGAGATGTAAAAAATCTTTCCGCTGCTGAGATCAAGCAAGGCTTTAAAGATGTGCCATCCTTTGATGCAGGTGAGGAAGATGAAAATCTAGTGGATTTACTTGTTGCCGCGAAGATTTCTCCTTCGAAGCGTCAGGCACGTGAGGATATTACCAATGGCGCCGTCACTGTAAACGGTGAGAAAATAACAGATACAGCTTATATCCTCCAAGACCATGATCGCATTGAAGGTCAGTTTACGATTATCAGAAGAGGTAAAAAGAAATACACATTAATAAAATACTAATTCATCTAAAGGGCTTTGGATTTTCCAAGGTCCGTAAGCCCTCAATCAAACAACGCATATAAACACATAGCGCCTCCTGGTACGATGATTGTATCAATTTAAGGAGGTGCTTTTCATATGCCGCAACAAAAACTTACAATTGTCCTCGTTACATTACATTCTTTACCTTAATGGAAAGTATACCAATCTAAAAAATTGGTCAACATAGCTTCATGATAAGTATAACGAACTTAAGGGTGAATGTTAAAAATGAAAAAAACAAGAGTAACTACACTATTAGAACTATTGAATGCTATTTATGAAAATGTGCCACAAGTTTTGGAAGTACAAGGATCCATTCTTTCCCCTCATTCGATTACTATACCTGAAGGCTATCAATTAACTGGAAAAAATATTGAATCATGTATAGTAAGCTTCAATAATAGTGATGGTTTTGGAGTGACTCGAAACAATACCATCTCAAACCTAACTGTTATAACAAAACAAACAAACAGAGCCATTTATACAGTGTGTGGCATTCCGGATATGGGGAAACATGTCCTTGAAAATTTGCATATTTCAGGTCAAGTTTCCATTATTTCTAGGCAAGGAACGGACAGGATTAATCTTTATGGAAACAACATCCATATTACCTCTTGCGATTCGAGGCATTATAGTGAGCAACCTCAGAAGTATGGCGTTAATGTGTATCAAGGAGCAATAACTGTATACAATTTTAATTCAGATCCTAAAAGTCAAATTGATTGCAAATTAACAAACATCTCCATAGGCATTAAAAATGCTCCTGTAATTGGCTCAGGCATTTTTGTTTGCGGATTTGGCGATGAAGGCGGCAAGGTTAATTTAGAAGCACTAACTACAGGTGCTGTCTATTCAAATGGAATGCTGCCGTATGGGACAGCTGATATTATTACTGCAGCAGTATTCATTGTGTATGGTGTGGAAGCAAAAATAGTTGAACATCATGACGAGATTGTGACTTACGGTGTAAATGACATGGTGCTGGATACATGGGGAAAAGTTGAAAAATGGATTAGCCATCGTCCGGTCATATCTTATGGACCGAGCGGCATTGGATTTGTGAATTTTGGAACAGTAAAAGATTTCTTGGCACAGGATATTATTACATATGGATTAGGAGCGAGAGGGTTTAACCAATATGACGGTACAGTAGAAAATATTAAATTTAAATCCATCACAACCTATGGGGATGGTTCCATTGGAATACAAGTCAGTAAGCCCATTGGAAATATGATTATTGAAGAAAATGTCGCAACCTATGGCTCTGTTGGCAATTCCCTAGTTAAAGGCGTAAACATGAGACTTGCGGCAAATGCCGTAAGTATTAAGTCAGGGGGCAAAATTGAAAGTTTGACCGTTAATGGAGACATTATTACACACGGTGATGGTGTTACAAGTTACGCATTGGAAGGCGGAGAAGTAAAGGAACTTAACATTGGGGGAAAAATCATTGCTAATGGTAAAAATTCGAAAGAAAATACAAAATAATTGCAATAAAGGGGACATTACCTTTATTGCAATAAATAAGTGTCTGTCCACAATTTTTTATTCCGATTAATTTAAAACCTCCCCCAAATTGTTGGGGGAGAATACATAATTCTACAAAGCTGAAAACAAACAAAAAAACCTAGAACCACTGATATATCAAGGATTCTAGGGCTTTTGTGATTGCTATTTAACAAGCAAATCAATTAACGTGAGTAGAACTCGACGATAAGTGTTTCGTTGATTTCAGCAGGTAATTCAGAACGCTCTGGTAAGCGAGTGAAAGTACCTTCTAATTTGTCAGCATCAAAAGTTAAATAATCAGGAACAAAGTTATTTACTTCGATTGCTTCTTTAACAACTTCAAGGTTACGTGATTTTTCACGAAGGCTGATTGTTTGACCAGCTGCTACGCGGTATGATGGGATATCAACGCGAGAACCGTTAACAAGGATATGTCCGTGGTTAACTAATTGACGAGCTGCACGACGAGTGCGAGCAAGACCTAAACGGTAAACAACGTTGTCAAGACGTGATTCAAGAAGAATCATGAAGTTTTCACCGTGTACGCCGCTTAATTTGCCAGCTTTATCAAATAGATTACGGAATTGACGCTCAGTTACGCCATACATATGACGAAGCTTTTGCTTCTCTTGTAATTGCAATCCGTATTCAGAAAGCTTTTTGCGTTGGTTTGGACCATGTTGTCCAGGAGCGTAAGGACGCTTTTCTAATTCTTTACCCGTGCCGCTTAGAGAGATTCCAAGACGACGGGAGATTTTCCAGCTTGAGCCAGTATAACGAGCCATGAATGACTCCTCCTTAGTGTTTTTATTTTGGTAAAATAAAAACCGTTATGAGACTCTTTAACAGCCATTTTGTTTTCATGCACCTTCGCCCTAGCAGCAGAGGGTTACAAGATACACCATCAAATAAAAGCTTAATGCTAATTTGAGGAACAAAATGAGACTATTAAAGTGAACATAATAGGCTGCAATATTTTACACAAAGAGTATTATATAATTTTTATTCAATAAAAGTCAAGTTTATTTATGAATCACTCTAAAACTACACTTGTATCCAAAAATAATTACAAGAAATTTCAAAAAAATATTCCAATTTTATCCTAAATATATCTATAATTAGGATACGATGTATTTATTTGGATAATTATAGGTGGAAATTTGAATGTATTCTCTTGAAGGAGATTTATTATTGGATGTCATACAATATAAAAAACTATATCAAATAGCTGATAAACTTTATTCAATCTTGGATATGGATAGGTTATTAGGGGAATTATCTATAACCCTAAAAGAAGTATACCCTGCCTTTTCTTATTTTTTACTATTTTCGATAGAAACTCACAGTCACAGTGATCTACCGATTATTGATCTGGATTACGATAGTGAAAATTTTGCGGCCGCAAAAGCATACGCTTCTGGTCAAGTCCAAATGGAGTGTTCTTATGAAAATAGACATGCCATCCTTTACGCGCCATTAAAAGGAAAGCAAGGGATACATGGGGTATTGCAGGTGATTGCCCCAGATAGTTTGGAATTTCCTGTAAGTGAAGTTGAGTTTATTAGATTATTGGCAGAATCTGCAGGAGGGGCATTGGAAAACGCAAAGCTTTTTCAGCAGTCAAAAAGAACGATTTCGGATCTGCAATTAATCAATGAAACTTCTCACCAACTAAATTCTAACCAACCGTTGGCTAAGACAATGACCTATTTGTCTGAAAAAATTAAGGCCTCTTTTGAGGCACAAGAGGTTGGTTTTTTCCTATTCTCCAAAGATTTATTGAAAGCGAAACCACTCCCGGGTTCTACTCCTTACTTTTTCACTGAGCAAGCTCGAATTTATATTAACTACATAAAGGAAAAAATACAGCAAGGGAACGAATCCCTCTTTATTGGTGATCTTAACCTGCCAATGAATCATGATCGAATCTTTCACTCGATTATGGCTGTTCCGGTGATTGAAAGTAAAAAAATAAAAGGGTTTTCTATCATTATGCATCAAAGTCCTTATTTCTTTTCTTTTGAGATATTTAAACTTCTCCAAACACTCGTCCATCAGTCATCATTAGCCCTTACCAACGCCATGTTGAGAGAGGAACTGAAAAAAATGGTGATTACGGACCATCTAACAAAGCTCCATTCTCGAAAATATATGGATGATAAAGTTAAGCAATCAATGGATAAAGATGAGGAAGGAACCTTTCTGTTATTTGATATCGATAATTTTAAAGAAATAAATGATACCTATGGGCATCAAATTGGTGATGTCATTCTTATACAGGTAGCCAATTTAATTAAAAGAAATATACGTGACAATGATATAGGCGCCCGTTGGGGTGGCGAAGAATTGGCTATTTATTTACCTAAAGTTCCATTACATATAGGAGTAACGATCGCTAAAAGAATTGTCAATAAGGTATCGGAATCCTCTAATCCACATATTACGGTATCTTGTGGTGTTTCTTATTGGAATAAAGATCGGCCAGATGCTTATCATTTTTTATTTAAAAGAGCGGACGAAGCGTTATACATAGCAAAAGAGACCGGTAAGAACAAGGTCATTATCCAAGAAGAAAATATTCAAATAAATTAACGAGGTGGTTAATGATAAGCAAAGCGGAAGCGCCCTGGAGCTGGACAATTCTTGAAGATTTTTATACTCCCTTATCTCAGAATTAAAAAGGGCACAGAAGGATTACTCCTTTGTGCCTTTTTCAATATACTCCATTAAAATTGCTGTAAATTCTTCAAGCTTTTGTTGATCAAGTTCGTCAAAGCGGTTTTTTTCTGGTGAATCAATATCTAAAACACCAAATAATTGATCCTTAATAAGGAGCGGAATGACAATTTCGGATTGGGATGCCGCATCACATGCAATATGGCCTGGAAATTGATGTACGTCTTCGACCCGAACGGTTTCCTTTTTAAAAGCAGCAGACCCGCAAACTCCCTTGCCAACTGGAATCCGTACACATGCCGGTAATCCTTGGAAAGGTCCGAGCACAAGTTCTCCGTTCGTATCCATTAAATAAAAACCAACCCAGTTAATGCGGTCGAGTGCTTGGTTCAACAAGGCGGAGGCATTACTTAGATTAGCGATTTGATTATTTTCATCATGAAGGAGCGCCTGTAATTGCTTTTTAACAAGCTCATAATTTTCTTCACGAGTACCGGTGTACATTTCGACGTTAAACAAGTTATTTCACCTTTTTCTCTGTAGATTTGTTGTTATTTTATCAAAATAAGCTGAAAAAGAGCATACTTTGTCGATATTTTCATAAAGGAATCGATGCTTACGCAAAGAATCATTATGTAAGAGGAGTATAACTGAAGGGGGAGAATAAATGAAGAAAAATGCTAAGGAAGCAATAGTTCATGCTGCTATATCGTTGTTTAATTCAAATGGATATTCAGGGACGTCAATTAGGGATATTGCCAATTTAGCAAAAGTGAATACCGCAACCATCGCCTACCATTTTACGAATAAACCTGGTCTGCTAGAATATTGCTTCATGTATTTTTTTGAACAATATATGAGCAAGATTGAGGAAGCCTATCTGTCCATTGATCGGGGAGCAAAGGATTGTTTAAAGCTGATAGTAGCTGATTTACTTCATTATCAATGTCAAAATAATCAACTGGCAAGTTTTGTGTATCGAGAAATGTCTATGGATTCACAAGTGGTCAGAGAAATTATGTCGACTTATTCACTTAAGGAAAAATATTATTTTCAAAAGATTTTTGAGAGAGGATTTGAATGGCATGAATTTCGTCCACATTCGATTCCCTATTTAATTATTCAATTGAAGAGCTTGCTAATGATGCCCTTTATGAATACACAATATATGAGAGAAGTCTTATATATTTTTCCGAATGAGCCATTTTTTGAGCAAAAGTATTTAAAAGATATTCATTCATGGATTGAGAAAACATTATGCTTAGAAGAGCAAATGAAAAAGGAGGCAGTCATAAAATAGCGGCGATCGCTATTTTTTTTTGGCAACCATCATTTATTTTACAAAAAAATTGAAAATTATAGTCAAAAATTGTCGGTTACATGGTATCATAAAAGCATTGAATAGACACGAAAATTTTTAATATAGATATTTTGTCGGAATGTATAGAATCAATGTTGTTTGAAATAGGGGGCTTACAAGTGAAATATTTCATTGGATTTTTCATCCTACTACTAGCCTTATTTGTATTGGGATATTTAATAAAGAAAAAGTACTTTAAGGAAATGGACCGATTGGAAGCATGGAAAATCGATTTATTGAATCGGCCAATACTAGAAGAGATGTCAAAGGTGAAACAGTTAAATATGACTGGCCAAACGGAAGAACTTTTTGAACGTTGGCGGAATCAATGGGATGATGTTGTAACTGTTAAGCTTCCCGATTTAGAAGAGATGCTTTTTGATGCGGAAGAGTATATCGATCGGTACCGATTCAAAAAAGCCAAAGTCGTCCAACAAGAAATTGACAAAAAGCTGCAGGAAATAGAAGCACAAATTAAAAAAATATTGGAAGAGCTGCATGAGCTTGTTGGCAGTGAAGAAAAAAACAGGGTAGAAATCGAAGAATTAAAAGATCAATATCGAGAAGCAAAAAAAATGCTGCTTGCCCACCGTCACAGCTTTGGAAAGGCTGAAAAACATCTAGAAATGCAATTGAATAATGTTGCGCAAAAGTTCCAAGAATTTGATGAAAAAACGGATCTCGGAAATTATCTTGAGGCCCGTGAAGTAGTCTTATTGATTCAAAGTCAGTTAGAGACCATTAAACGCCATATGAATTTAATTCCACAGCTTTTGATTGAATGTCAATCACTTCTTCCAAACCAGCTGTCTGATTGTTTAGAAGGACATCGGGAGATGACGGAGCAGGAATATTATTTAGAGCATATTAATGTGGAAGAAGAAATTAAACGACTTGAAGAAAAGTTGGTCGAAAACTTAGGATTAATTGAAGCAATTGAAATTGACAAAGCTGAAGAGGGAGTTAAAGAAGTGAAGGATCGAATCGACATTCTGTTCGATCTCTTGGAAAAAGAAGTTCATGCCAAGCATTCTGTCATTAAAAATGAAAAGACAGCCTATGAACTTTTATCCACGGCCCAAAGAGAAAACAAGAATCTGTCTAGTGAGTTCCTGCAGGTACAGCAAAGCTATCAGTTATCTGATAATGACTTTGAAACACAGCGGCACCTTGAAAAAGAACTGTCAACAGTATATAAACATTATGAAATATTGGTTGAGAAGTTAAAGCTGAATGAAACAGCACAAACGGCGCTCAGCGAAGAATTAAATACGATAAAGGATCAGTTGGATGTGATTCGTGAAGGGCAGCAGGCATTTGCACTAAAACTCCAAGCTCTTAGAAAAGATGAACTTGAAGCAAGAGAAAAAGTCCAGGAACTAACCAAAAAAGTCGGTGAGACGTTACGTCTTGTAGCGAAAAACAATGTGCCGGGTATGCCAACAGAATATCAATACTTGCTCGAGGATACAAACGAAAGTATTCAAAATGTCCGTTATCAACTTGAAGAAAAGCCGCTAAACATTTCTGCGCTTAATCAGTACTTAGAAGTGGCCGTATTAACAGTTGAAAAACTCGTTACCTCTACACATGAGTTAATTGAGAACGTTACACTTGCTGAACGGGCTATTCAATATGGAAATCGCTATCGGCGTCAAAATCCAACAGTTGCTAGAGGGTTAGCTGAGGCAGAAATGGCATTTAGACATTATGATTACCAAGAGGCCTTAGAACAGGTAGCAGCATCGCTTGAAGGAATTGACCCAGGGGCCTTGAAAAAAATAAAGGCAACCATTTTAACAGAATAAATTCTAAAAACCGATTCGGCATCTGGCTTGAATCGGTTTTTCTATTCTTTTTCAAATGAATGTATTTATGGTAAGATTTATTTTTGGTAGTGGAGGAGAAAATCATGATTTATTTTGATAATAGTGCAACAACTAAACCATATAAAGAAGTATTAGATTCCTTTGTAACCGTTTCAAGTGATTTCTTTGGAAATCCTTCCTCCTTGCATAGTATGGGAGGACAGGCTGAAAAGCTGTTAACCCAAGCAAGAGAACAGGTAGCCATGCTTATAAAGGTAAAACCAGCTGAAATTTATTTCACCTCTGGCGGTACTGAAAGTAATAATATCGCCATAAAAGGGGCAGCTGGAATAAACCGAAAAAAAGGGCAGCATATCATTACTACAAGTGTAGAGCATGCCTCTGTTCGCGCCGTTATGGAACAGCTTGAGGCAGAGGGCTTTGAAATTACTTATTTGCCTGTAGACAAAGATGGAAGAGTGAGCGTGGATGAAGTCGAAAAAAATATTCGGAAGGATACGACACTCATTTCCATCATGCAGGTGAATAATGAAGTTGGCACAATCCAGCCGATTAAAGAAATTGGTGAAATGTTAAAAAAATATCCAACGATTTTATTCCATGTTGATGCAGTCCAGGGAGTAGGAAAAGTTCCTTTGGCCTTATATGAGAACAGAGTCGATCTTTGTTCCATGTCTGCTCATAAATTTCATGGATTAAAAGGAACGGGTGCTCTGTTTATTCGAGAAGGGGTAAGACTGACTCCGTTATTTTCAGGGGGAGAACAAGAGCGAAAAATGCGCAGCGGAACAGAAAATGTCGCAGGAGCTGTTGCAATGGCAAAGGCGCTAAGAATAACCTTGAATAAAAGTAACACAGGCATAGAAAAAATGAAGAAAATCCAGGCTTTTCTACGAACAGGTTTAAACAACATACAAGGTGTTCAGGTTCATACACCGATTGAAGGCTCAGCCCCGCATATTTTAAACTTTTCCCTTCTCGGCATGAAATCGGAAGTGTTTATCCATGCATTGGAACAGGAGGGAGTCTTCGTTTCGACAACCAGTGCCTGTTCTTCCAAAAAGAAGTCACCAAGCAAGACACTGCTTGCCATGGGTGTTCCTGAAAGTACTGCCGAAAGTGCGATTAGAATCAGTCTGTCATTAGAAAATACGGAAGAAGAGGCAAGACTTGCAATCGACGCTATAAAAAAAGCTGTTAACCAGCTACGAAAGGTTATGAATTGAATGCAATATGATCGTATATTAATACGCTATGGTGAAATATCAACCAAAGGCCGGAATCGCCATAAATTTGTGGAAAAACTTAGAATGGGCGTTAAACATGCTCTTACTTCCTTTCCAAACATTAAAATAGACGCAAGTCGTGATCGTATGTATGTGTTACTTAATGGAGAAAATGGTCTGGAAATTATTGAAAAATTAAAGCATGTATTTGGGATTCAATCCTTTAGTCCAGCTATTAAGGTTGAAAGAGAAGCAGAGGTATTAAAAAAGGCATCCTTGAAATTAATTAGCTCTCTTTATAAGGAAGGTCAAACCTTTAAAATTACCCCAAAACGATCCGATAAAACATTTGAATTAAATACGGATGAAATTAATCAAATGCTTGGCGGCTATCTGCTAACAAATATTTCAGGACTTAAAGTGGATGTGAAGAACCCTGATATTAACTTACGGGTTGAAGTAAGAAAAGAAGCCATCTATCTTTCCTGTGAAATCATCCCGGGTGCCGGCGGTCTTCCGAGTGGCTCCGGAGGAAAAGCAATGCTCATGCTTTCTGGGGGAATTGACAGCCCTGTTGCCGGTTATATGGCTATGAAAAGGGGCTTACAAATTGAAGCAGTTCATTTTTTTAGTCCTCCTTTTACAAGTGAAAGATCAAAGGAAAAGGTGATCGATCTAACTAAAAGGTTATCCCAAATTTACGGTAGTTCTATTGCCCTTCATATTGTCCCATTTACAGATATACAGCAAGCGATTCGGTCCCAAATACCGGAAAATTATACCATGACCACAACACGAAGAATGATGCTTCGAATAACTGATGAGATTAGGAAAAGGCAGGAAGGACTTGCAATTGTTACGGGTGAAAGTATTGGCCAGGTAGCTAGTCAGACCCTGGAAAGTATGTATGCAATCAACGAGGTAACAAATACTCCTCTCTTACGTCCATTGATTACGATGGACAAAACGGATATAATCAAAATCGCTAGTGAAATTGATACGCTTGAAATTTCGAATCGGCCGTTTGAGGATTGCTGCACAATCTTTGTTCCAGCCTCTCCAAAAACAAAGCCGAAACGCGAAAAAGTAATGCGCTATGAAAGCTTTTTTGATTTCGAACCAATGATTCAAGAAGCGGTAGAAGGGATTGAAACCCTGGTCATTAACCCGCTTGAACAGCATTCTGAATTTCATTCATTATTTTAGAAACAAAATTTGAATTTTTTGTGAACAATTACCAATTGGATTATAGAATGAAGCTTATAGTTTCTACACATTCTATACTCACAAGGAGGTGATATCACATGGCAAGCAACAATTCAAATCAATTATTAGTTCCTGGTGTTGAACAAGCTCTTGATCAAATGAAATACGAAATTGCTCAAGAATTTGGTGTAAACCTTGGTGCAGACACTACTTCACGTGCTAACGGTTCTGTTGGTGGTGAAATCACTAAGCGCTTAGTATCAATGGCTGAACAGCAATTAGGCGGCGGATTCTCTCGTTAATCAAAAATAAATACGATGGCTACAGAGAGTGTGGAGGGTTTCCTCCCGCTCTCTTTTTATTTGTTTAAATAGGATCTGGTACTAGTAGTAATTAAAAATTTATTAATATTTTAAAATTTTTAATTAATTCTGTATAATTGTACTAAAGAAATCATTTTTTTGAGGGGGAGAACCATGAAACGTGAAGATCTAATTGCACCGGAAAGGTATAACCTTGTTTCGGAAATGGAACGTTTTGCACAAGAACCAACAAGGGTTGCATTAAAGTGGGAAAATGAATTAGGGGAAATCAACCAAGTTACGTATGAACACCTTATGAAGAAGGTGAACCAAGCCGGGAATATTTTAACCCAAAATGGATTAAAACAGGGGGATACCGTTCTTGTGATTGTTCCAAGGCTGATTGAAGCCTATGTTATTTATTTAGCTGCACTAAAGGCGGGTATGGTTGTTATTCCAAGCTCAGAAATGTTAAAGGAGAAGGATTTACAGTATCGTATTTCTCACGGTGACGTAAAGGCTATTGTTAGTTATTATCCTTATGTGGAACAATTCAACCAAATTACTGAAGGCCAAGCTTTGGTTAAATTCACAATCGGTGCAGAAGTAGCTGGCTGGGTTCATTTAGAAGCAGAAATGAAACACGCAAGTGATGAATTCGTTCTTGCTGATACACAAAGAGATGATATGGCCTTTTTATCCTATACTTCTGGAACAACAGGTAATCCAAAGGGGGTTGTCCATACACATGGCTGGGCTTATGCACATTTAAAAACAGCAGCAGCAAAATGGCTGTGTATTAAAGAAGGTGATACCGTTTGGGCGACCGCAGGACCTGGTTGGCAAAAGTGGATTTGGAGCCCGTTTTTATCTGTTCTCGGTTCTGGAGGAACAGGACTGGTGTACCATGGGAAATTCGAACCTAAACAATATTTGAATCTGCTGCAAAAATATGATGTGAATGTACTCTGCTGCACACCTACCGAGTATCGCTTAATGGCAAAGGTAGATAATTTAGCTGACTATCAATTACCAAATCTCCATAGTGCGGTTTCTGCCGGTGAACCGTTAAATCGTGAAGTGATTGATGTCTTTAGAAAACATTTTCAAATTGATGTCCGTGATGGCTATGGACAAACTGAAAATACCTTGCTGGTTGGAGTAACGAAAGAGATGGAACTAAAGCCTGGATCAATGGGCAAACCGACACCTGGAAATCGAGTAGAAATCATTAATGATGAGGGACAGATTTGTGCTGTAGGTGAAGTAGGCGATATTGCCGTTCATGTAGAGACACCGGCCTTATTTAAGAACTATTATAAAGATCCCGAAAGGACAGCCATGCAGTTCCGCGGTGATTATTATATAACTGGCGATAAAGCTAAAATGGATGAGGAAGGGTATTTTTGGTTTGAAGGCCGTGGGGATGATATTATAATCAGCTCAGGCTATACGATTGGACCTTTTGAGGTGGAGGATGCACTCGTTAAACATCCATTCGTAAAAGAATGTGCAGTCGTTGCAAGTCCTGATGAGATTCGAGGCTTTATTGTAAAGGCGTTTGTCGTGTTACAGGAGGACGTTGATCCAACAGACCCGAATTTAACGAAAAATTTGCAGGATCATGTAAAAATCCTTACGGCACCATATAAATATCCAAGAAAAATAGAATATGTAACAGAACTTCCAAAAACAACTTCAGGAAAAATTCGTCGGATTGAACTTCGTCAAAAAGAAATAGAATCACTCAAACAAGTCTAATTTTTATTATTCCATTTCTTTATTTAAGAAGAGAAATAATAAGGTATAAATAAATTCCCCTAAATAAGCAGTTTCGCGATATAATAGAAAATATTTCGAAACATGAAAGAATAGGGGCTCGATTAAACAGATGAAACAGACAGAGACAAAGATGGGAGCCATCCATGCTGGCTTTTCCTACTTTATTTGGGGACTTTTACCGATCTATTGGAAATTCTTAGATCAGGTAAATGCAGAGGAGATCCTTGCCAATCGCATTTTTTGGTCGTTTATTTTTATGATAGTTGTTCTTCTAATTTCGAAGAAGTGGGGATTATTTGTCCATACCTTGAAAGGATTCGCCCAAAATAAAAAGCAAATGTATGCCCTAGCGCTTGCGTCAGTCCTTATAAGCGGGAATTGGTTTATTTATATATGGGCTGTTAACAGCGGTCATATGATTGAAGCAAGCCTTGGTTATTATATTAATCCGCTTATTAGTATCTTGTTAGGTGTGTTCGTTTTGAAGGAAAAATTGACCATTTACCAATATATAGCCTTCTTCCTGGTATCGGTTGGAGTATTGATTATTACCATTTCCCATGGGACATTTCCATGGATTGCCGTTTCTTTAGCATTAACCTTTGGGTTATATGGGTTAACTAAGAAGCTGATTAATGTGGAGTCAGCAGTTGGGTTGACCTTAGAAACACTTGTAGTAGCGCCAATTGCTGTGATCTATATGATGTTTTTATTTCTTACTGGAGCCAATTCCTTTTTAACAGCAAGTGCAGGCACCGATTTGCTGTTAATGGGTGCAGGTGCGGCTACTGCTGTGCCACTATTGTATTTTGCAAAAGGTGTGCAAAAAATTACGCTCTCGTTACTAGGTATCCTGCAATATATTGCGCCAACCCTAACGCTAATTCTAGGTGTATTTGTTTATCATGAGCATTTTTCAATCATACAACTAATATCATTTTTGTTTATTTGGTCAGCGTTAATGATTTATTCTCTTTCTAGCACCAAACGATTCACTTCCCGAGAAGTAAAATTATCAAAAGAAAAAAGTGCAACCTTGTAATGAAAGAACCTTATCCCATGGCGGATAAGGTTCTTTTTATTTTATAAAAATGTTCGTTTTACTTTATCCCAGAAGGAGTTGTCTTTTAATTTTAATGTTTTAATTTTTTTATCCCGTATGTTGATTTGAATGGTTTCAACGTGACGAATGCTTAATGCTTCATTATCCATTCCCATTGTAGGATGGTCATTTCCTTCAGAGATAACCTTGAGTGTCAGTGTTCGTTCACTTCCGACAATGAAGGAAGCTCCAAGGGTGCGGTAACGATTCGTATTAACAGACGCCACTTCACTAACCTGCATGCAAGCGAGGAGTGGATCAACAATTGCTCCATTGACCGACTTGTTATAAGCGGTACTTCCAGTTGGTGTAGCAACAATTAGTCCATCACCACGAAAGGTTTCTAAGTGAAGTTGGTCAACAAACACATCAATAACAAGAGTTTTAATAATGGAAGAACGAATACTAAATTCATTTAGGCAGGGGAATGTGCTTTGGCCATCTACCGTCACTTCGATGGTAGGATAGCGTCGTACTTCAATATGTTCATTGTTCGCCATTGCCTCAATCACCTTGGACATATCACTAATTCGAAAGTCACAATACATACTTAAACTATCATTAACGGAAATACCCGTATAAAGGCAATCATCCCGAAAACCCGTTTTCCGTACGGCCTCTAAAAATGTCCCATCATCCCCCACACTAGCAATGATATTAGCTTTTTTATAATCTTCAACGAGGGTAAATCCATAGCGTTGCGCTACTTCAATAAGGGGTGCTGTTTTCGAAAGTATGTCGGCATCCCGTTTATAATATAAATAAAGATTACTTCTTTGTTCCATTTTTACCAGTCCCCTTTATTAATTGATGAAAGTTTACACCATTTTAACCATTTGCAAAATAATCTTTGTTAAAATAATGGTAGTCTTAAATTAGTTTAGCACTTTTTTGAAACAATATAAAAGCTGGGAAGTCAATCTAGATAAACAAAGAGGGGGAACTACATATGAATGGAAAAAGATGGGCTGCACTTGGTATTGCAGCGGTACTATTCTTTGTATCAATTGTTATTAATTTTTTATCAGCATTTGCGTTTAAAGGAATTGAAACCGATTTTACCAATATTATGGGGACGGCGGAACAGCCATTTACGGAGGAAGTAGTCCAAGCGGGCAGCGAATTAAAGAAAATTGTTATTCTCGATGTAGATGGAGTAATCCAAGATACAGGGGATTCGGGGTCATTGTTGCAAAGTTCAGGATACAACCATCAGGATTTTATGAAAAAGTTAAACTATGTGAAAGACGATGATTCCGTTAAAGGAGTAATAATAAGAGTTAATTCTCCAGGCGGCGGTGTAGTGGAGAGTGCTGAAATACATGACAAACTTGTTGACATTCAAAAAGAGAGTAAAAAGCCAGTCTATATTTCAATGGGCTCGATGGCTGCTTCGGGTGGATATTATATTTCAACTGCTGCGAAAAAAATCTATGCCAGCCCTGAAACCTTGACAGGATCGCTTGGTGTCATTATGGAAGGATATAATTACAAGGGATTGGCCGATAAATATGGCGTGGACTTTGTAACTATTAAAAGTGGCAAATATAAAGACATCATGAGCCCAACAAGAGAGATGACAGAGGAAGAGCGGCAAATTTTGCAAAAAATGATTAATAATTCGTATGAAGGGTTTGTCAAAGTGATTTCAGAAGGGCGCCGGATGAGCACTGATCAAGTTAAAAAAATTGCAGATGGTCGAATTTACGATGGGCGCCAGGCAAAAGAAATTAATCTTATTGATGATTTTGGTTACTTAGAGGAAGTTATAAGTCAAATGAAAAAGCAGGAAAAATTAAGTGGTGCGAAAGTAGTCCGTTATTCGGATGATCTTGGTTTTGGCTCATTATTTAAATTTCAAGCAACGAAATTAATGGGTGAAAATGTGGAAATGGCTGGACTTATGAAAATTCTTTCAAAGCCCAATTCGCCGCGACTCATGTATTTATATGCGGAATAGGGGGGCAAAGGCAAATGAATACAAATAATGTTCAAAATAGCTCGGCAGATGCGATAAACAGCAAGCAAACGGTAGGTTTTAATAATATTGAGCATGTTGAAAGTGGAGGTTCCTCTACTTATGAATCCGGTGTCCAAGAAGTGAACATTAAGACTTGGCCCGTTCGATATGCGGGGTTTTGGATGCGTTTTTGGGCCTATCTACTTGATTTAATTGTAATTGGCAGTATCGAGAGGTTGATCATTAAACCGTTATTCCGAGTGCTTGATCTTTCTTTAACCGAACCTAATATATTTTCGCCAATATCAATTGCATCAGCGCTCATTTTTTATGTTTATTTTGTGTTAATGACTAAATATTTCAATCAAACGCTTGGGAAAATGGTATTTGGTCTAAAAGTAGTTGATTTAAAAAATGATCAATTATCATGGGGAACGATTCTATTTCGGGAGTGGATTGGCCGGTTCATTTCGGCTACCATTTTTATCGGATATCTCCTTGTTGCCTTTTTACCAAAAAAGCAGGGTCTGCATGACATCTTTACTGATACGACGGTCATCCATGTAGAACGGTAAACAAAACAATCAAACCTATCAACATCTTGTTGGTAGGTTTATTTTTTTCAAAAAAGCGAATAATAATGGGCGGAAAGGTTGTGAACAAATTGTTTTGGCTGATCCTCTCCTTAGCGGTTCTGGTGTTCTTATTTATCTTAATTATTTTTACTAAACTAACGATTCTTGTAAATTACTATCATCATAACGATAACGATGATTTAAAGGTAGAGTTTAGGGTATGGTTTGGATTAATCAAATACAGAATAAATGTGCCCTTAATAAAAATTGATGATAACTCGCCCAGCGTTGTCATAAAAAGTGATTCTCATTTAGGAGATTCAGCTGCAGAAGACGCTCAGCAGAGTGTGACACAATTAACGAAAAATGATATTTTAACCAAGTTTGAAAAAGCAAAAGAAGCACTGGAGAAAGTGATCCATTTAAATGTGATTTTTCGAAAGTTTCTTCAAAGAATCTCAATAAAAAATTTTGAATGGCATACGTTAATGGGGGTTGGCGATGCAGCACATACTGGGATGCTGACGGGGGCATTATGGGCGATTAAAGGAGGAATTATTGGACTTCTTAGTCATTATGTGCAACTAAAAGAAATGCCCCATTTAACTGTTACACCACATTTTCAAGCAGCTGTCATACAAACTCGGCTAGCATGTATTTTTCAGTTTCGAATCGGGCATGCTATTCTCGCAGGATTAAAGCTAATTAAATTCTGGAAGGGCGGAAAAACGCGCCTAAAAAGCAAAAAAGATGTTCAAAGTGAAAAAACTAAATCCGTTTGAAAGAGGAGGAAATAACCATGTCAGACCACCCTATTCAAGGTTTGATGACGACCGCAATGGAAAGTTTGAAAGAAATGATTGATGTAAATACCATCATTGGTGACCCGGTCGAAACCCCTGACGGAAGTGTTATTTTAACCGTATCTAAAGTCGGCTTTGGATTTGCAGCAGGAGGCAGTGAATTTAAAGTTGATCGTTCACAGTCTCAAGGACAAAGTCAAAGTCAAAGTCAAGGTCAAGCAAGTCTTCCATTTGGCGGCGGAAGTGGCGGCGGTGTTTCCATTACCCCTATCGCTTTTTTAATAGTGAACTCTCAAGGTGTCAAAATGCTTCATTTAGATGAAAGTACTCATTTATATGAGAAGATCCTAGAGCTCGCGCCCCAAGCCGTTGATAAAATCCAACAAATGTTCTCGAAAAAAGACGATAATAAGCAACAACCATCTGGTCAGCAATCCCAGCAACAGCAATCCCAGCAACAGCCCAAAGTTGATCTTGAACTATAATAACGAGGGTTAATCTTCCCAATTGGAAGGTTAACTTTTTTGTTGGTCTATTTCAACCAGTTCAAATAATTGCAAAAACGGTTTTGAAAAGATATATTTACACTGTACATATTTAAAGTCAATCAGCTCAATTTAGGTGATTTGCTTTAAAACGACAAAGGAGGATGTTAAAATGGCAAATGTTACATTTAAAGGGAATGCAGTTACCTTATTAGGCAATGAAGTAAAGGTAGGAGATAAAGCTCCAAACTTCACTGTTTTGGCAAATGATTTATCAGAAGTCACTTTAAACGACACAAAAGGTCAGGTTCGTTTAATCACTTCTGTGCCATCTTTAGATACAGGTGTATGTGATGCAGAAACACGCCGCTTCAATGAAGAAGCCAACAGCTTAGGAAATGTGAAAATTTTAACTGTGAGCGTAGACTTGCCATTTGCACAAAAACGCTGGTGTGCAGCAGCTGGAATCGAAAATGTTCAGACATTATCCGATCACCGAGATCTTTCCTTTGGAGAAGCATATGGGGTTGCAATCCAAGAACTAAGACTTTTAACGCGTGCAGTGTTTGTGGTTGATTCAAGTGATACAGTTGTCTATGTAGAATATGTTAGCGAAGCAACGAACCACCCTAACTATGAAGCGGCTCTTGAAGCAGCTAAAGGTGCAAAGTAAATATATTTGAAAGGCCTCGGCAATCCTGCGAGGCCTTTATACTTGTTTAAAAAATACATAATGGTTTAAAATGAGTAAGGAAATTTAGTAATGGAGGGGAACAATGAAAATTTCTCCAGTGGAACAACTATTTACATTATTTAATGAAACCGCGCTTATTTTGCAAGAGGAACTATCTTGTAGTTACCTGGAAGCACTAGCTGAAACCGGCGAGAATCTGTTTCAGGGGGCAGTTTTACAGAGAGAGTTAAGTGAGATAACGGTAAAACGCCTTAAGAAACAATATGAAGATATTCATTTGGATAACTATTCGAATGAGGATATTCGTAAAGCCTATCAGCTTGTTATATTAAAAGGAATGAAGGAAAATGTGCAGCCTAATCATCAAATGACGCCTGACTCCGTGGGAATGTTGGTTGGCTACTTAGTGGAAAGGTTTATGAAGCAGCCTTCTTTCCGTTTATTGGATCTTGCCGTTGGAACCGGGAATTTACTCACGACGGTTATAAACCATGTTCATAAGGAAATCAACTCCATCGGAGTAGAGATTGACGATATCCTCATAAAACTTGCCTATGTTAATGCAAATTTACAGGGACATCCGATCCAGTTTTTCAATCAGGATAGCTTAGAGTCTTTATTTATTGATCCTGTTGATGCTGTAATTGCGGATTTACCAATTGGATATTATCCTAATGATGTTAGAGCCACAGACTATCAATTAAAGGCGAATGAAGGACATTCCTATTCCCATCATCTCTTTATCGAGCAAAGTGTCCGTCATACAGTCTCTGGTGGTTATTTATTTTTCCTTGTTCCCAATGGTCTTTTTGAAAGTGATCAAGCCCCACAGCTTCATGAGTTTATTAAGGAAAATCTGATCATTCAAGGCCTACTGCAATTACCAACCAGCATGTTTAAAACAAAAAGTTCGGCCAAGAGTATTTTAATTTTACAAAAAAAAGGAATAGGAGTTCAACCGCCAAAGCAGGCGTTACTCGTAAATTTACCAAGCTTATCAAATGCTGTTGAAATGGATAAAATATTAACAAAATTGGAAAAATGGTTCCAAGAAAACAAAGGATAAAACTGGTAGAAATTACTGGTTTTATCCTTTTTTTTACTAGAATAATTTTGGGAAATTTGTGAATATATGAACATTTTGATTGAAACCGTTACCAATAAAATTATCTCTTGTAATGAGCTGTTAACAATGATTAAAGTAAGATTGAGGGAAATAAACAGAGTCGGTTTGCACAAAATAAGGGTGTACTAAACAAACTTTTTAAAAATCGATGTTGTTATATAAAAGGAGCGTTAACGAAATGGCAAAAATTATTGCAATTAATGCAGGAAGTTCTTCCTTAAAGTTTCAATTATTTGAAATGCCAAGTGAAGATGTTATTACAAAAGGTCTAATTGAACGAATTGGTCTGAAAGACTCAGTATTTAATATTACTGTAAATGGTGAGAAAATCCAGGAAATCAGCGATATACCTGATCATGAAGTTGCTGTTAAAATGTTATTAGATAAGTTAACAACTTTAGGAATCATTAAGTCTCTAGATGAAATCGACGGTATTGGCCATCGTGTAGTACATGGGGGAGAAACTTTTAATGATTCAGTTTTAATTAATCAAAAGGTTTTAGATAAAATTGAAGAACTATCGGAATTAGCTCCATTACACAACCCAGCAAATCTTACAGGAATTAAAGCTTTCCAACGTGTGCTTCCTAATGTTCCAGCGATCGCTGTTTTCGATACAGCCTTCCACCAAACAATGCCGGAAAGTTCATTCCTTTATAGTCTTCCATATGAATACTACACAGAGTATGGTATTCGTAAATATGGCTTCCATGGAACAAGTCACAAATATGTTTCCCAACGTGCTGCTGAAATGTTAGGACGTCCGATTGAACAACTTCGTTTAATTTCTTGTCACTTAGGAAATGGTGCCAGTATCGCAGCTATTGAAGGCGGAAAATCCATTGATACCTCAATGGGCTTTACACCACTTGCTGGGGTAACCATGGGTACTCGTTCTGGAAATATTGACCCTGCCCTTATTCCATATATTATGGAAAAAACAGGTAAAAACGCTGACGAGGTTTTAGAAGTATTAAATAAAGAGAGTGGTATGTTAGCCGTTTCTGGATTTTCAAGTGATTTAAGGGATATTGAAATTGAAGCGAAAAAAGGCAATGAACGTGCAAAATTGGCATTAGATGTATTTGCAAATCGTATTCATAAATATATTGGATCTTATGCATCCCGTATGTATGGTGTAGATGCGATTATTTTCACTGCTGGTATTGGCGAAAATAGTGACACAATCCGCGAAAATGTATTAAAGGGTCTTGAATTTATGGGTGTTTACTGGGATCCAGCTCTTAATAAGGTTAGAGGTGAGGAAACATTTATCAACTATCCTCATTCCCCAGTTAAAGTGTTAATCATCCCGACCAATGAAGAAGTAATGATTGCTCGTGATGTTGTGAGATTGGCTAATTCAAATTAATCATTCAAAAAGCAAAAGCTGTGTGACTAGCTTTTGCTTTTTTTTATGATCTAGTTTTTGTGATATACTGAAAAAAAGTAACGTTTGCAGGAGGGATACAAATGCCTTTGACAGTTCGAGAAGAAAATGTCTTGAATGGTATACGGTTGTGGGAAACTAATTTGTTGAATTTTGAAGCAAATGACATCCAGCTAACATATGAAAAATATCTGGAACGTTCTTTTTCGTTGTTGCCTGAACAGGTTCAAACGCATTTTTTTTCGATAATTGACAGTTGGCTATTTCATTTACACAGTATTATCCAAGGCTCGCAGCTTCAAATGGATGCAAAGGAACGAATTCTGACCTCGGGAAGAATTTTTCGCAAAGATATAGAAATAATAGCAGACCTGAAACATTTGAACATCGACCAATTACAATACATAGCAGAGCAGCACATTGCCAGACATCGTCTTTATTCCTTTGCTCAAGGGAGCCTCGCAGGCACTGGGGGGACGCTTCTGTTGGGTACCGACATTCCGGCAATGGCGGTCATTAATCTACGAGTTGTCCAACTAATTGCCATGACTTACGGTTTTGAGGTTAATAACCCATTTGAAATGATGACGTCTTTAAAGGTGTTCCATACAGCGACATTGCCAATACGACTCCAAAAAGACGGCTGGACCTCGCTGATGGCAGATTTAGAAGGGAAAGATGAGTTTTATTTTTATGATGGCAAGGATGATATCACCGATATTACCTGGCTCGGGCAGCCCGTTCAGCAAATATTAAAAGCCATGATTATAGGACTGTTTCGAAAAAAGGTGATTCAGGGAATTCCGCTTGTCAGCATGGCCATCGGGGCCAGTGCTAATTACCAATTTACGCGAAAAGTAACAGATTTTGCTCATAAATATTATCAACTTCGCTATCTTAAAGAAAAAGAGGAGATTTAGGATGAGCACGTATGAACATAAGCAGGAAGCACCAAAAGCAGTTAAATGCAAAGTAATTACGGTTAGTGACACTAGAGATCAGGAATCAGATAAAAGTGGCAGGCTGATGATGGACCTGCTAGAAAAAGCCGGACATAGGATTGTGGATTATTGTATTGTAAAGGATGAATCTATTCCGATTGAAAATGAAATCGTAAAAGGGTGTGAACGGGAGGATATTAATGTCATTCTTACAAATGGCGGTACGGGGATTGCCAAGAGGGATGTAACCATTGAAACCGTACAGCGCCTCCTAGAAAAAGAAATTGTTGGTTTTGGTGAATTGTTTAGGATGCTAAGCTACCAAGAAGATATTGGATCTGCTGCGATCCTATCAAGGGCGATTGCCGGGGTTATTAAAGATACAGCGATCTTTTCTACACCAGGCTCCACGGGTGCTGTCAAACTGGCAATGAATAAATTAATCATGCCTGAGATTGGGCATGTTGTAAGAGAGATCAAAAAGGATCTTTAATAGGGGAATATCTCAACAGGGTCTGACCTCCCGTTTAACATTCAATATATCGTCGTTTAAAAAAATAAGTTAAGTGATAGATTGAAGTAGTGGGGTCAGACCTTTTGTTTTTTATTGATGTTGTTTGGTGGAAAGTGTCTGATTTGCACGGTACCAAAGCCATAAATCATTGATAATTGAGGCAAGATCCGCTATTTCTGAGTTCAATTGACATGAACGAGGGAAGTTACTTTCATCTGAAAGCTGAGCCTGTTTATGGTTAATCTCATGCTCGAGTTCAGCAATTCGGTCGGGAATGGAACCGCGAATTTGTTCCCAATGAAGCAAAATATACTGCTGTGTTTCTTTGTTATATTGATTCCATTCGACATTTAGATCAGGAATGGGAATACCAAGACGATCATCAAAAGAAAAATGGTCTAACATAAGCCACCTCCTAGCATTGTAATGGTTTATATTTCACTATAGTGTTTAAATGCAATTATGACAATATATTTTTAAATTGTTAAATAAAGAGGATGTCTATCCCCAGCAAAGGGTCAGACCCCACACTCTGCCTAATAGACGACTATTAATTGAGTGTTAAATGTGAGGTCTGACCCTTTTGCTCTCAGCCACTTATTTTATTCGGAATCTTTTTCAGTCCTAACAATTAGAACATCACATGGTGCATATCGAGTAATATGTTCAGAAACACTTCCAATAAAAAATCTTTCGACAACATTCATACCTGTTGCACCACAAAGAATTAAATCCACCTTGTGTTTTTTAGCAATATCTCTTGGAATACGAATTTTAGGAGAGCCAAATTCAATTTCATAATGAACATCTGTTAATCCTGCTGTTATAGCTTGCTGCTGATAATTTTCAAGCATATCTTTTGCTACCTTTTCCGCTCGATCACCGATAACCGTGTCGTAGGCTTCAATTAATGCAAATGATCGTGTGTCAATCACATGAACTAACAACAATGAGGCTTGATTTCGTTTTGCAATTTCAATACCTTTATGAAATGCCCAATCTGCTTCTTTTGATCCATCAATAGCGACTAAAATATTTTGATATTTGAGTCCCATGATTATCATCTCCTTACTTCAATTATACATTATTTAACAAAGTATAATTGTTGCAATTTTTCGAACAATAATGGAGTAACCTTATAATTGAAAGGGGATCTGTTTGATGATAACGGGGGATCCAAAGAAAAAATATTCTTTTGAATTTGATGAACAAGGTACAATCGAAGTAAGTCAACAAATTTTAAATTCTTACAATAGTGGTTTTATTGGAGAAGGAACGGCTCTTGCAAACAGCGATGATTTTGCTGTAGCTGAGGAATAGGTTTTACTTTTATTGGGGAAAGGCTGTCCGGCTTAGAGGACAGCCTTTTTCTATGATTGGAATGGAAGATTATAGACAACTATCTTGGGGAATTCAGTTATAAAGGGCATATACCCAAGAATTTCCTATCATTTTGGCATATTCTTTAGTGTGTCATTCATTAAAAATGAGGAGGAAAAAAATGAATACAGTTATGCCTACTAATATGGACGTACAGTATGGAATAAATCCGGCTGATGAAAGAATTCACGGAGGATTTGGTCACTTTGGAGGATTTGGCCATTTTGGAGGATTTGGTCGTCCGGGATTCGGTTTTGGAGGATTTGGCCGCCCGGGATTCGGTTTTGGAGGATTTGGCCGTCCGGGATTTGGATTCGGAGGATTTGGTCGTCCAGGATTTGGATTCGGAGGATTTGGCCGCCCATTTGGTTTCGGTTTTGGCAGACCGTTTGGCTTTGGCTTTGGTTTACCATTTTTGGGTGGATTAGCAGCAGGGGCATTATTATCAGCTCCTTATGGATACGGTTATGGCTATGGCTATCCTTATTATGGATATGATTATGGCTATCCTTATTATGGAGACCCATATTATTCGTATCCTTACTATTAATAAAGCTTTTTTAAGAGAGCTTTGCCCTTTGTGGGTAAGCTCTCAAATTTGTCATAAACAAAGTTTGGGTTCATGGTCGTGTTTTTGTAAAATGAAAGTGGTTTTATTAAGATGAATTGTGGTTACATTTTCCATGGGAAAAGGATATATTAGTATAAACTTGTTTTTTATTTAATAAAAATAAATTGGAGGTAATTAGATTGCGGATTGGGGTACCTAAAGAGATAAAAAATAATGAAAACCGTGTAGCAATGACACCGGCGGGAGTGGTTAATCTTGTGAAATATGGTCATGAAGTTTTTATTGAAAAGGGTGCTGGACAGGGCTCGGGATTTTTAGATGAAGATTATCGTTCTTCAGGTGCGAAACTAGTGGAAACCGCCAATGAAGCATGGTCTATGGATATGGTCATGAAAGTAAAAGAACCCCTTCCAAGTGAATATCAATACTTCCGTGAGGGTTTAATTTTATTTACATATTTACATCTAGCCCCTGAACCCGAGTTAACTAAGGCCTTAATGGATCAAAAAGTAGTCGGAATTGCTTATGAAACGGTCCAATTAGCGAACAAAAGTCTGCCTTTGTTAACGCCAATGAGTGAGGTCGCCGGCAGGATGGCTCCGCAAATTGGTGCGCAATTTTTAGAAAAAGTGTACGGTGGTATGGGGATTCTGCTTTCAGGTGTCCCAGGTGTTCAAAGAGGAAATGTTACGATTATTGGTGGCGGGGTAGCAGGAACAAATGCCGCCAAAATAGCGATCGGCCTAGGTGCGAGAGTAACCATCATTGATGTAAATCCGGACCGTCTTCGTCAGTTAGATGATATTTTCGGCTCAGATGTGACAACCCTGATGTCCAATCCGTATAATATTGCTGAAGCCGTGAGGGAGTCTGATTTAGTTATCGGTGCTGTGTTAATCCCTGGTGCAAAGGCACCAAAGCTAGTGACAAAAGAAATGATCCAGTCAATGAAGACAGGAAGTGTGGTAGTTGATATCGCAATAGATCAAGGTGGCATTTTTGAAACAACGGATCGGATTACCACACATGATCATCCCACATATGTAAAGCATGGTGTTGTCCACTATGCTGTTGCCAATATGCCTGGAGCAGTTCCAAGAACTTCCACCATTGCATTGACAAACGTAACAGTTCCATATGCTGTTCAAATTGCGAATAAAGGTTATCGCCAAGCATGTTTAGATAATGAAGCCTTGCTGAAAGGAATCAATACCCTAGGCGGCTATGTAACTTATCAAGCTGTCGCAGAAGCACAGGGTCTTGGATTTTCTAATCCGAAATTATTATTGTAAGAAAAGCGGAAGCGCCCTGGTCAGCGGCGTATGGCCTGGAGCGCTCCAACTGAGATAAAGGAAACACGAAGAGCCGAAGGCGATTCGATGTTGACTTATCGTAGGGCGGAGAGCGAAGGACACTAGCAGCTAGGGCGCTGGAGCTGGACAATTCTCGAAGACTTTTATACTTTCTCATCTTTTAAAAATGAAAAACCAGCTTCGCGAAGAAGCTGGTTTATAATACTTCATATGTAGCCGCATTTGCCGTAGCGAGATAAGAAAGTTTTTAACCACCACTCCTCAAAGTGGGTGTTCTCAGAAACTTTTCTGCGTGTCCTCCATGTCTTATAGACAGAGGCTTGTCATTCCAATTTCGATGGTTAAACTCCCTGTTACAGCTTAAAGGTTAAAACTTTATTATGATTACGTACAACGCAGCTTGTACTAGTATAATACATCAAAAAGGTGTAGAGTTCAATGTAAATAATTACAAAAAACTATTTTATAACTTGCAGTTCTTTTGGAAATTTAGTTAACACTTTTGCACCATCGGCAGTAATGAATATGTCATCCTCAATTCGGACACCAGCCACATCCGGTACATAGATTCCTGGTTCAATCGTGTAGACCATACCTTCTTCAATAATTAATTGATTTGTTTCAGTTAGTGATGGGTACTCATGGACGCCAATTCCAAGTCCATGGCCTAAGCGGTGTGGAAAATAGTCGCCATATCCCGCATCAGAAATGATTCGGCGGGCAGTTAGGTCAACTTCGGCAGCAGTAACCCCGGGCTTACTTGCCTCAATGGCAGCGAGTTGAGCTTTTAGAACAGTGTCGTATATTTCCTTTTGCTTGTCGTTAATATCCCCATAGGCAACCGTTCTTGTGATATCCGAGCAATATCGATTGACAACAACTCCAAGATCAAACAAGACGAGATCCCCTTTTTTGATTTTTGTTTCCCCTGGGTTGCCGTGAGGAGAAGCCGCATTTGCCCCGCTAAGAACCATAGTTGAAAACGACATTTCGGTAACACCCTTTTGCTTAAGGGCGTATTCCAAGGCATTAAGGACTTCTAGTTCTGTTTTGCCCTCCTTAATCTCATTTGCACCAAATTCAACTGCGTAATCCGCTAAAGCACAAGCATCTTCAATAGATTTTAATTCCTTAGCATCTTTTATCATTCGAAGCATTCGTAATTTTTCTTCTGCAGAAACAAAGGATGCCTTTGGAAATAGCTTTAAGAGCTGCTCGTATCGCTCGACGTTCATGTGCTCTTTTTCAATTGCTGCCTTTGAAATAGCATTAGTTCTTTTATTAATGGAATTAAGAACCAATGTCCATGGATTGTCAGTGTCACTAACGCCAACTATTTCGTGTTCCCAGCCTGAACGTTTTGCATCATGTACTTCCATTGCAGGGCAGACCAGAAATGGTTCGTTTTCTTGAAAAATAGCTAAGGCCAGCAATCTCTCATGTGGGTCGGTATAATAACCGCTTAAATAAAATACATTTTCGGTAGAGGTAAGAAAACTTACTTCGATATCATTTTCCTTCATCCATGTTTGCAACTTTTCTAATCGCTGATTCATGTTTAGGAAACCCCCTTCTAATTAATCAAATCCAATCTGAGAGTATCAACTTTAATTGTAAAAGTAAACTATCACCACTTATTCTGCGCTAAAGCATGGAATAAATGGGTATAAATGTAGAAGGATTTCCTAAATTTTTATGGAAATACATATTATTACTAATTGAGAGGAGTTTTTTTATAATGAAAGTTTCTTATCATGGACATTCAGTCGTTCAAATTAACACGCAAGGTAAAACAATTTTAATTGACCCTTTTATAACGGGGAATCAATTGACGGATCTTAAAGTAGAAGATGTAAAGCCGGATATAATTATTTTATCCCATGGCCATAACGATCATGTTGGTGATACCGTGGAGTTAGCTATAAAGAATAATTCCCTTGTGATAGGAAATGCAGACCTTACTTCCTTCCTAAGTTGGAAAGGAGTTAACACACATGGAATGAATATCGGCGGATCGTTTCAATTTGATTTTGGGACGGTTAAGCTGACACAAGCCTTTCATGGTTCAGGTTATGTCACAGATAAAAATGAAATTATTTATTGCGGTATGCCGACTGGTATTTTGTTCAGTAATGAAGGGAAAACGATTTATCATGCTGGCGATACAGGATTGTTTTCCGACATGAAATTGATTGGTGAGCGCCATCAGATTGATGTGGCTTTCTTACCAATTGGCGATAATTTTACAATGGGGCCAGAGGATGCTGCGTATGCCGCTAAATTGCTAAAGGCAAAGACCGTCGTCCCGATCCACTTCAATACCTTCCCACCCATTAAGCAAGATCCTTATCGATTTATTGAGATGCTGGAGGATAGAAATGGGAAAGTGATGACTCCAGGAGATACTATAGAATTTTAGCTGTAATTAGATATAAACATACTTTTTTTCCTTCTCAGCGCATAAAAATGAAACAAGCATATGTTTATAAAGGGAGGAAATGAATTTGAAAAAGAACAGATATTTACTTTGTTTGCTGCTCTGTGGCTTTATGCTTTATTTTGCTGTGCCGCGATTGTCGATCCATACTGAGGGTGCTCAAGCCATTTTTTCAATAGCATGGTTGGCATTTGCTTTGATGGTAATCGCAGGCAATTTGACAGGGCTGCTCTATAGTCCTAAAAAGCAGATCCAAAAACTTCAGGCCGAGCAATGGAAGAAAAAGTCACGGTCATTTCATTGATAATTCCACCACAATGTGAGAAACCGCATTGAATCAAGGCTTTGAACACTTTATAATGGAATTTAGATAGAATCTGGTTATAGTGTGACTGGATTATTTGGAATTCAAACATAAAGGGTGAAGGTCTTGGCTACTAAGCATGAACAAATTTTGCAATACATTGATGGACTTCCAATTGGGGAAAAAATATCAGTGCGGCAAATCGCCAAGGCGATGACTGTAAGTGAAGGTACAGCCTATCGGGCGATTAAAGAAGCTGAAAATAAAGGGTATGTCAGTACGATTGAAAGAGTAGGCACGATAAGAATTGAACGGAAGAAAAAAGAAAACATTGAAAAGCTTACTTTTGCCGAAATCGTAAATATTGTTGACGGTCAGGTGTTGGGTGGAAGAACAGGCTTGCATAAAACCCTCAATAAATTCGTGATTGGTGCGATGAAACTAGAGGCCATGATGCGCTACACAGAGGCAGGCAACCTATTAATTGTCGGTAACCGGACACAAGCGCACGAGCTCGCTTTAAAAGCAGGTGCTGCCGTGCTCATTACTGGCGGATTTGATGGTGAAGACCATGTGAAAAAACTGGCAGATCGATTAGAGCTACCTGTAATTTCGACAAGTTATGATACCTTTACGGTCGCGACCATGATTAACAGGGCCATTTATGACCAATTAATAAAAAAGGAAATTATTTTAGTGGAGGATATTTTAACTCCGCTTACAGATACCCATTATCTAAAAACCACAGATAAGGTGTCAAATTGGCATGAACTTAATCAAAAAACAACACACAGCCGATATCCTGTCGTCGACCAAAACATGAAGATACAAGGGATTGTTACAAGTAAAGATATCTTGGGACAAGATTTAGATGTTTCAATCGATAAGATCATGACCAAACAACCAATGACAGTTAACGGAAAGACGAGTGTCGCTTCGACTGCCCATACAATGGTTTGGGAAGGGATTGAAGTACTTCCTGTTTCCGATGATTCCAACCGTTTAGAAGGGATTATCAGCCGCCAGGATGTATTGAAGGCACTGCAAATGAATCAACGTCAGCCGCAGGTTGGAGAAACCATTGATGACATCATTACGAATCAAATGGTTTTAATGCCGGGGAAAGCCAAAGGCGAAGAGGTATACTCCTGTGATGTGACACCGCAAATGACTAATCATCTTGGAACCATATCCTATGGGGTTTTTACAACCATTGTCTCTGATGCCGCCAATCGGGTATTAAAAAGCTCTAAAAAAGGTGACTTGGTTGTAGAAAATATGACGATTTACTTTATAAAGCCAGTTCAAATGGAAAGTAAATTAGAAGTCTATCCGAAAATTTTAGAAGTTGGCCGAAAATTCGGGAAGGTCGATGTTGAAGTTTTCAACGAAGGAAGATTAGTGGGAAAAGCGATGATGATGTGTCAATTAATTGATAGAAATTAGATCGCGAGTAAAAGAGGATGTCTCAATAGGGACATCCTCTCAAATTTATTTTTGGGATTCTAACTGATTGGCTTCTTCGATGGCAAATGGAAGATAGTGCTTATATTTTTTCAAGCCAACCCAGCTGAATGCTGCACCATAGATGGTAAATATGGCAGCAACAATATAAGAAACAGTTGTTTCAGATATGAAAATAAGATGGTTAATGCCAAATAAGCAGACAAAGAGCCCAAGGGCGATATTTGATTTTGCTGAAATCCATTTCTTTTCTACTTGACGGTTGCTTCTGAAGTATTTTGTTTTATAAAATAAATAGAAGGCAAATAATACGACGATTAAAATAACTAGTACTGTCATGGTCTGTTTCCTCCAAGTTTCTACAATCATCTATTATTTTATCGTGTATTTAAAAAAAAAGCCATAATTGGTACATAAGGAGCAATGTCGATGATCGAGCAAATTTTATCAACGATTGAACAATATGACACTATTATTGTTCATCGTCACGTCCGTCCAGACCCAGATGCATATGGGTCACAAGGTGGGTTAGTGGCTATTTTACAAGAATCTTATCCGGAAAAAAAGATATATGCAGTTGGTAAAGAGGAGCCCACACTCAATTACTTGCGCAGGCTTGATGTGATAGAGGATGAAGTCTATAAAGGGGCATTGGTTATTGTTTGTGATACCGCGAATGCGGAAAGAATATGTGACGGCCGCTACGGACTAGGCGATAAATTAATAAAAATAGATCATCATCCAAATGAAGATCCATACGGTGATTTACTGTGGGTCGACACAACTGCGAGCTCATGCAGTGAAATGATTTATGAATTTTATTTAAACGGTAAAGATAAAGGTTTAAAAATGAACGATGAAGCAGCAAGACTTTTATTTGCCGGTATTGTAGGAGATACAGGAAGATTCATTTACCCAAGTTCAACAGAAAAAACCTTTGCATATGCAGGGGAGTTGATTCACTATAATTTTTCACGAACAGAACTGTTTGATCGAATGTATGAATTAGACCCTAAGATTATTAAGCTTCAAGGTTATATTCTGCAAAATTTTGAGTTTCAATCAAACGGTATCGCTTCCGTTAGACTTACAAAGGAATTATTAACAAAATTTGATGCAAGGCCTGCAGAGGCTTCCCTGCTGGTTAGTACCTTAGGAGACGTGAAGGGGATTGTTGCGTGGGTCTTTTTCATTGAGGAAGACAATCAAATCCGGGTACGGCTGCGTTCGAAGGGACCAGTCATCAACGGTGTCGCGAGGAAATTTAAAGGCGGCGGTCATCCGCTTGCCTCAGGTGCGTCCATCTATTCGTGGGACGAAGTGGATCATGTCTTAAAAGAGCTGGCAGAGGTTTGCGAAAACTACAGAAAATAGTTTTAGTAAAGGGAAACGGTCCGTAATAGGGCCGTTTCGTTAAAATCTCATTACAGGCGTTTGCACTTTTCTTATAATTACGTCGCTGACCAGGGCGCTTGCGCTTTTCTTATTCAAACGCTATTTCAAGTTGAATGATTAAATTTGTATAAATAACCATATCTTTTACCTTCAGTTTATATCTTTTTTCATTGATTCGGACTGGTTTATTTTCAATAATTTTTTTTAACAAATCTTTACTTTTATATACGGTCTCTAAATCCTTGGCCAGCATCATACTTATATCATCACGAACAGCGTTTTCCGTCTCCAGCACACTTAATGAGTCCAGTTTATATTTTTCAGCGTTTGTAATTTTGATAGTAATCTTCTGGACAGTTAACTGTTCAATATTCCGCTTATTCATCTCTTTATACTCTTCTTGCCATATTTTTTTCTCATTGTTTAAATCAACAATGTCTTCATGCTGCTTTCGGATTAATTCCGTATTTTTCTCTTGCCAGACACCGTATATATACAAAAAGATACACCAGCTTATGGCCCCGCCAACAGCCATGCCGGCAAAAAAACGCTGCCATGCAGGACGACGATATAAGGGTGGAATTCTCATGACGATATATGCTCCTGGGTTAACCAATTAATAATGAGAGCACCTGTCTGGGCACCGCCTAAGGCTGAAAGAATTAATAATAATTGTTTGAATAGATCCTTTGTATCTGCGTTGAATAAGCCTCTTTCAAACGTATAAACCGCATCAAAGGTCCCGCCAATTGCTGAAACAATCGCCCAAATTCGCAACGCAGAGGACAAGCGGTAGACGGTGGTAAGTGGTGGTTGACCCGTTAAAAAAGAAGCAATTCCGCCGATGAGGGAACCGCCAAGGACCACTCCTAAGGCAATAAAGTAGCTTTCAATAAAAGCAGGAAAAAAACCGATTTCTTTCATTCCTTCAACCGCCCTCACACATTTTCATAAACTCTCTACCTATTTATATGGACAAAGTGTAGGGATTATGATTTTGAAAACGAATAATTAAAAAAACAGAACATATTTTCTTTTTTTGCTATGAAGCTCTATAATAAATAATAGATATCAATTTTAAGGAACGGTGAGACATATGTCTTTTATTCACCTTCATGTATATAGTGCTTATAGTTTGCTGACAAGCACAGCATCAGTCCCGGATTTAATTGTAAATGCAAAAAGAAAGGGCTTTTCTGCCCTTGCTTTAACTGATCGAAATGTCATGTACGGAACCATTGAATTTTATAAGTTATGTAGAAAAAACAATCTGAAACCAATCATTGGATTGACGGTTGATGTAGAAAGCGAAATAACCTCAAAGCAAGCTTATCCGCTTGTGTTACTGGCGGAAAATGAGCAGGGATTTAGAAACCTATTAAAAATATCGAGTGCTGTTCAGACAAAGACTGATAGCGGCCTTCCCTTCAAATGGCTGAAGCATTATTCTGAAGGTCTTATCGCTATAACGCCTGGTCTGGAAGGAGAAATCGAACAGGCTCTTTTAAATGGAAAAGAGCAAGAAGCTGCGGCACTTATAGGTAAGCTGACCGTTGTCTTTGGGAACGGTAACTTTTTCCTTTCCCTTCAAAATCATCAGCTTGAAGAAGAGCTGAAACTTGGGAAACAGATCCTGGCAATCGCAAAAGAGTTTCACGTTCCGCTTGTTGCAACCAACCAGGTTCATTATTTAGAAAAAGAAGATACATTTGCACATGAATGTTTGTTGGCTATTAAGAATGGTGACAAATTGCAAGATGAACAAAGAGAAAAGCTAGGAAGTAATCAGTTTTATTTAAAAACGGCAGCCGAAATGATTGATTGCGTGGCAGAAGTTCCTGAAGCATTGGAAAATACGCTCAGAATAGCTGATAGATGTAACGTAAATATTGAGCTAAATAAAACGTACTTGCCCACATTCCCAACTGACAATGGAATGCAGGCAGTGGAATACCTTGAGATGTTGTGTCAGAAAGGGATGAGTGAAAGGTTCACAGCCCCTTCCCAGGAATATAGGGACCGATTATCCTATGAATTAGCTGTTATCAAACGCATGAATTTTAGTAATTACTTTTTAATTGTTTGGGATTTTATGAGATATGCACGTGAAAAGGGGATATTGACAGGGCCAGGTCGAGGCTCTGCCGCAGGATCTCTTGTTGCTTATGTTTTATATATTACCGATGTCGACCCTATTGCCCATAATCTATTATTTGAGCGTTTCTTAAATCCTGAACGGATTTCGATGCCCGATATTGATATTGATTTTCCAGACAACCGCAGGGATGAAGTAATTGAATATGTCGTACAGAAATACGGGGAACTGCATGTTGCGCAAATCGTTACCTTTGGAACACTGGCAGCTAAAGCAGCCCTAAGAGATGTGGGCAGAACTTTCGGGTTAAATTCAAAGGAACTAGAGCATTTGTCTAGATTAATTCCGCTGCGATTAGGCATTGACCTGCAAGCAGCCTTTAATGAATCTGAACCACTTCGGAAGTTTATCAATGAGACCCCGCTAAACCGCCGGCTTTTTGATACGGCATTAAAGCTTGAAGGTCTGCCGCGGCATACCTCTACCCATGCTGCAGGTGTCGTTTTAAGCGAAAAACAGCTGATTGAATTAATTCCTATTCAACGCGGTTCAAGCCATGTCTACTTAACGCAATACTCCATGGAATACCTCGAAGAGATTGGTTTACTGAAAATGGATTTTCTAGGTCTCAGAAACTTATCACTCATTGAAACCATTTTATCGTCTATTTCACGCCATACCGGTAGGAAAGTGGACATTAGGCAGGTTCCATTAGATGACCAAAATACCTTTGATTTATTAGCCAGGGGAGAAACAACCGGCATATTTCAGCTGGAATCTGAAGGGATGAGGAAGGTATTAACCCGGTTGAAGCCATCTCGTTTTGAGGATATTGTGGCCGTTAATGCTTTGTACCGCCCAGGTCCAATGGAAAACATTCCACTGTTTATTGATCGTAAACATGGGAGACAGCCAGTCCATTATCCACATCCGGATTTGGAGCCAATTCTTGCAAATACATATGGGGTTATTGTCTACCAAGAGCAGATCATGCAAATCGCTTCCAAAATGGCTGGTTTTTCCCTTGGGGAAGCTGACCTATTACGAAGAGCAGTTGGAAAAAAACAAAAAGAAGTAATGGATAAAGAGCGGACCCACTTCGTTCAAGGGGCATTGAAAAAAGGATATAAGCAAGAACTTGCTAATGAAATTTATGATTTGATTGTTCGATTTGCTAATTATGGATTTAACCGAAGTCATGCCGTAGCTTATAGTATGATTGCCTACCAGCTTGCCTTTTTAAAAGCGAATTTCCCTGAACATTTCATGGCTGGCCTGCTTACTTCAGCAATTGGCAATGATACGAAAATTGCCCAATACATTATGGAGACAAGGCAAAAGGAAATTGATGTCCTCCCGCCATCCATTAATCATAGTACCTACTCATTTCAAGTAGAAAAAACAGGCGCTATCCGCTATAGCCTTGCTGCGATTAAAAGTGTAGGCGGTGCTGTCTTAAAGGAGATTTTCCGAACAAGAAAACGTAAGAAATTCGACGATTTATTTGATTTTTGTATCAGGGTTTCATCGAAGGCGATTAATAGAAAAACGCTGGAATTTCTCGTTCAATCGGGCTCTTTCGATGAATTTGGTGAAGACCGTGCCGTCTTGTTAGCCAGCTTAGATGTGGCTATTGAACATGCACAAATTTTCAAGCCGGATGATGATGAACAATTTGCCTTGTTTGAGGATGATATGATCCCAAAACCAAAATATGTTCAAGTTGACCCGATAAGTTTAGAAATTAAGTTAGCCTTTGAGAAAGAGGCACTTGGCTTTTATCTTTCCGATCATCCCATTTCTATTTATGAAAAGAAGCTTAAACAGAGTGGGGCTATGTTGCTATATGAATTAAGGGGTAACATGAAAAGAGTCGTTTCAGGTGTTTATGTATCAGCACTGAAATCGATTCGAACAAAAAAGGGAGACTCAATGGCCTTTTTAACGGTAAGTGATTCAAGTGGTGAAATGGAGGCAGTTTTATTTCCTAACGTGTATAAAAGGTTTCAGCCAGTAGTAAGGGAAGGGAATTTTGTCTTGCTGGAAGGGAAAATGGAAGAACGTGATGGGAAGCTCCAATTTATTGTTCAAAAGGTCTCTGATCTAGAGCAATGGTTAAAAGAAAAGTCTGAACAGCAGCCAATATTATATTTGAAAATTACCAGTGAATTGCAGGATGAAAAATTATTGCTAAAAATAAATCAGTTATTAAAGGAAAATAAAGGGACAGCAGGGGTTATTTTGCATTATGAAGCAATCCATAAAACAATCAGGTTAAGCCCAGAGAACAATGTGCATCCAACTCCAAATTTACTGCAAGAATTAAGCAATTTACTAGGTTCAAAAAATGTTGTATTGAAAGATTAATTCTTTACAACTTTTAAAGATATGTTATAGTGGTAAAGAGACAAGTGTGGTCTGACCACTATGTGGTACTTTAATTATCTAAAATATTTATGTAGATTTGTATTATTTTAAGGGGTGACAGTTCTTGACGTTACGTGAAGAAGCATTGCATATGCATCGAATCCATAAAGGGAAATTAGAGTCGAAATCCAAGGTTCCAGTTCGAAATGCACATGACTTAAGTTTAGCCTATTCTCCGGGTGTGGCGGAGCCATGTAAAGATATTTATGAAAAGCCAGAAACGGTTTACGATTATACCATGAAAGGTAATATGGTTGCAGTTGTATCCGACGGTACGGCAGTCTTAGGACTTGGTAATATTGGACCTGAAGCAGCTCTGCCTGTTATGGAAGGAAAGGCTGTCCTTTTTAAAAGCTTTGCTGGTGTTGACGCCTTCCCAATTTGTTTAAACACAACTGATGTAGACAAAATTGTGGAGACCGTTAAATTACTTGAACCAACCTTTGGAGGCGTGAATCTTGAGGATATCGCCGCGCCAAATTGCTTTGTGATCGAGGAAAGATTGAAAAAGGAAGCTAATATCCCAGTTTTTCATGATGACCAGCATGGTACAGCTATTGTTACGGTGGCAGGACTTGTCAATGCCCTTAAACTTATTGGTAAAAAAATGACTGAAATAAAAGTAGTTGCCAGCGGCGCAGGTGCAGCGGGAATTGCGATTATCAAGTTGTTATATAGTTATGGTGTGAGAGACATTATCATGTGTGATACTAAAGGTGCCATTTACGAAGGACGTCCACAAGGCATGAATACGGTTAAAGCAGAAGTGGCAAAGTTCACTAATCGTGATAACCTATCAGGAAGCCTTGCTGATGTTATTAAAGGTGCCGATGTATTTATTGGAGTATCTGTTGCAGGTGCACTCACAAAAGAAATGGTTGCATCAATGAACCCAGATTCAATTATTTTTGCAATGGCCAATCCCGATCCAGAGATTATGCCGGAAGACGCAAAGGCTGCAGGAGCAAAGGTTGTGGGTACTGGTCGTTCTGATTTTCCAAACCAAGTAAATAATGTTCTTGCTTTTCCAGGAATTTTCCGCGGTGCACTTGATGTGCGCGCGACAAATATAAACGAAGAAATGAAGGTAGCTGCAGTCGAAGCTATTGCTAGTTTAATCAGTACCGATGAGCTTCATGCAGACTATGTTATTCCAGCACCATTTGACCCTAGAGTAGCTCCAAATGTAGCTGCTGCAGTGGCAAAAGCGGCAATGGAAACAGGGGTTGCCCGCATTAAGGTAGATCCAGAAGATGTAAAGAAAAAAACACAGAGGCTCGCGATTATTGGTAAAAGTGAGTGATTAAGTAAGTGTCGAATACTAAGGTTTATTTAGAGATTGTGAAGCAGTTAAGGGAAATTATCACCATGGATGGACTTAAAACTGGTGATAAGATACCTTCAGAACGAGAATTGTCGGAGCGCCTGAATTTCGGGCGCTCTTCCGTTCGCGAAGCACTTAGAGCCTTGGAATTACTGGGCTTAATCGAAACAAGAAGAGGCGAGGGTACCTTTATTCGCGACTTTCGCGGTCATCAGTTAGTCGAACTGCTGAGTACGTTTATTTTGCAGGATGAAAAAGCAAAACATGATGTTTTTGAGACAAAAAATTATATTGAGATGGATTGCCTTCGTTTAGCATTACAAAGAGAGAACAATCAGAAAATCGAAAACTTGAAAGAATGGGTAAAGGCAGCAGACATCTTTACGGATGATGAATTTTTTCATCGAATTATTGAGATTTCTGATAATCACCTTTTCTTAAGAATGTGGTTAATTTTAAAAGAATATTATTATTCACTGGTAGCAGCCCATGTCGTATCCGTGCGGGAAGACTATCTCGTTCTGTTAGAGGCTTTAGAGGATAAGGATCTTATCAAAACACTTACTGCTTATTGTAAACTTCGAAATTTGTCTTACTCTAACGACAAATACTAACAGATTTTGAATTTTTTTTATTTTATAGTGGAAGTTACAAGCCCTCATGATAAGGGTATTTTTTAACCTTTTAGTGGTCTGACCACTTTTAAGCGAACAGGTATGAAGTTCAGGCAGGATAGAAAGACTTCTGAATAGCATAAGATGGAGAATCTTGCCATTTGGCAGGTCGCGTATCACAAGGGAGGTTTTATTTTGGCGCTTAAAGATCTTTTTGTAAAAAATCAACCAAAAAAGAAAAAGTATGCAACAATTCCTACTGAAACAGCTAAAACTGACGTACCTGAAGGAATTATGTCTAAATGTCCTTCATGTAAGAAAATTATGTATACAAAAGAATTAGTGAAAAACGCTAAAGTTTGTTTACATTGTGGTTTTCATTTTCAAATGAATGCTAGTGAGAGAATTGATAGCTTTTTGGACGAAGGCAGCTTTGTTGAAATGAATGAGGACATGCTATCTAAAAATCCACTTGATTTTCCTGACTACCTTGAAAAAATTGAAAAAGACCGGCAAAAAACTAAATTAAACGAGGCTGTTGTAACAGGGATAGGAACCGTCAACGGTCATAAGATGGTCATAGCCATTATGGATGCTTCCTTCCGAATGGGAAGCATGGGGTCAGTTGTTGGCGAAAAAATAACGCTTGCGATTGAAAAAGCAGATGAACTTTCACTTCCATTCATCATCTTTACCGCTTCTGGCGGTGCGAGAATGCAGGAAGGTGCATTAAGCTTGATGCAAATGGCTAAGACTAGTGTGGCATTAAAGAGATTTAGTAATAATGGCGGTTTAATTATTTCGATGATGACTCACCCGACAACTGGTGGTGTCTCAGCAAGCTTCGCGTCATTGGGTGATTATAATTTTGCTGAACCAGGGGCATTAATTGCTTTTGCCGGCCGAAGAGTAATTGAACAATCCATTCGTGAAGAATTGCCGGAGGATTTTCAAACCGCTGAATTTCTTTTGAAGCATGGGCAGCTCGATGCTATTATTTCTCGCACTGATTTAGTTGAGAAAATCACAAACATTTTAGACATTCATCAACCTGGAGGTGAGCTCGAATGGTAGGGGAGTTAGCATTTGAACGCCCAATCGTGGAGTTAAGAAAGAAAATCACGGAATTAAAAGAGTTCACGAAAACGGCTGATGTAGATTTAAGCTCTGAAATAAAAAAATTAGAAGTTCGGCTCGTAAAGCTTGAGCAGGACATTTATGAAAATATTAGTCCTTGGGATCGGGTGCAAATAGCTCGTCTTCCGAATAGACCAACAACACTTGATTATATCTCGTTTCTTTTTGAAGGTTTTTTTGAATGTCATGGCGATCGAACCTTCGCTGATGATGAAGCCATCGTTGGAGGGGTAGCAAAATTTAATGGACTACCAGTTACGGTTATTGGTCACCAACGGGGAAAAGATACGAAAGAGAATATTCGTAGAAACTTCGGTATGCCGCATCCGGAAGGCTACCGAAAAGCACTTCGGCTTATGAAACAAGCTGATAAATTTAATCGCCCCATCATTTGTTTTATTGATACAAAGGGAGCATACCCTGGAAAAGCTGCTGAAGAACGCGGTCAAAGCGAGGCGATCGCTCGTAACCTGTTTGAAATGGCAGGTCTTCGGGTTCCTGTTATTTGTATCGTGATTGGTGAAGGCGGCAGTGGTGGTGCACTTGCCCTTGGAGTGGGCAATCGCATTTATATGCTTGAAAACTCGACATATTCCGTTATCTCTCCTGAAGGAGCTGCGGCGATTTTGTGGAAGGACGCATCGCTTGCCAAAAATGCAGCCGAAACAATGAAAATTACCGCCCCTGACTTAAAAGAACTTGGGATTATCGATGATATTATTCCAGAAATGAAGGGCGGAGCTCATAAGGATATCAAGAAGCAGGCAGAAGAAATCGAAAAAGTACTGAAAACCTCACTCCAAGAATTGCTTAAACTATCAGAGGATGAGTTAATTGCTGATCGTTATAATCGTTTCAGGACAATCGGTGAATATACGGTTACGAAGGATTTTATTGGGGTAAATTAAAAAAATTGTGCTCTTTTTGGGCACGATTTTTTTAATGGACGCGTTCACAAATATTTCACGTAAAATTCCTAAAATAGATGATGATAGCGATTACAAATGAAAATAAAACGGTTTCATTAAACTAATTATTCCGTCTATTGTAATTACTAATATGAATCGGTTGTTAAGCTGATTTCTACATGTTATTTTATAATTATTCGTAGGTTTTATGTTCATAATAAATGAAGTGACTTGAAAACGGGTATTATATTGAGATTGGCAATGAAAGTGTACATAAGTTTTCTTATTCCATGATCGAGGTGATAAACATGAATAAAATAGGGGTACTTACGAGCGGCGGCGACTCCCCAGGGATGAATCCGGCAATACGTGCGGTTGTCCGAAAAGCAATTTTTCATAATTTAGAGGTTTATGGTATATATGGTGGTTATGCTGGGTTAATATCCGGAAATATAAAAAAGCTTGAGCTTGGTTCTGTTGGTGATATCATTCACCGAGGCGGTACCATGCTTCAATCAGCTCGTCTTCCCGAATTTAAAAATAAAGAAGTCCAACAAAAAGGAATTGAACAGCTTAAAGCCCATGGCATTGAAGGGCTTGTTGTTATTGGCGGCGATGGCTCCTATCGCGGAGCAAAAGCTTTAACTGAGCAAGGCTTCCCATGTGTGGGTGTACCGGGAACCATTGATAATGACATTCCAGGAACCGAATTGACAATTGGATTCGATACGGCTTTAAATACAGTTATCGATGCCATTGATAAAATTCGTGATACAGCAACATCGCATGAAAGAACCTTTGTTATTGAAGTCATGGGACGTAATGCCGGTGACATTGCCTTGTGGTCAGGACTTGCAGGCGGGGCTGAGACGATTTTAATTCCGGAAGAGAATTATGATATGGAAGAAATAGCAGAAAGGCTTAAAAGTGGTACAGAACGCGGGAAAAAGCATAGTATCATTGTCGTTGCCGAAGGAGTGTGCAGTGGTTACGAATTTGCACGTGAGCTTCAAGAAAAAACAAATTGTGATACTAGAGTATCTGTATTGGGGCATATGCAACGCGGCGGTTCGCCAACTGCAGCAGACAGAGTACTTGCCAGCAGATTAGGGGCTAGAGCAGTTGAGCTTTTAATTGCAGGAAAGGGCGGACGTGCTGTCGGAATTGAAGGAAATCAGATAGTAGACTATGACATCATTGAAGCGCTGCAAAGAAAACATACCTTGGATCTTGATTTATTCAGACTGTCCAAAGAATTATCAATTTAAGAAAAAACATAAGTCTTTTCTAAAATATAGGAGGAAAAACTAGCATGCTACGAAAAACAAAAATTGTTTGTACGATTGGTCCTGCAAGTGAAAGTGTAGAGAAATTAACTCAATTAATTAATTCCGGAATGAACGTTGCCCGGTTAAATTTTTCCCATGGAGATTTCGAGGAACATGGCGCACGAATTAAAAATATCCGAGAAGCGGCAAAGCAAACTGGAAAAACAGTTGCGATTCTACTTGATACAAAAGGTCCGGAAATTCGTACAAATAATATGCAAAACGGTGCATTAGAACTAAAGTCAGGGGAAAATATCATTGTTTCCATGACTGAAGTGGAAGGAACGACAGAAAAATTTTCTGTTACATACCCTGGCTTGATTGAGGATGTACATGTCGGATCAAAAATTCTTTTAGATGATGGGTTAATTGGTCTCGAAGTTACAGAAATCGATCAAACAAATAAAGAAATTTATACCAAAATTCTTAACAGCGGAACCTTGAAAAATAAAAAAGGTGTTAACGTACCGGGCGTTTCAGTTAATTTACCGGGCATTACAGAAAAGGATACACAAGATATTCTTTTTGGAATCGGACAAGGGATTGATTTTATTGCTGCCTCCTTCGTTAGACGTGCAAAGGATGTTCTAGAAATCCGTCAACTGTTAGAAGATAACAACGCTACTCATATCCATATAATTCCAAAGATTGAAAACCAAGAGGGCGTAGATAACATTGATGAAATTCTTGAAGTCTCTGATGGATTAATGGTTGCTCGTGGAGACCTTGGCGTAGAAATCCCTGCGGAAGAGGTACCACTTGTTCAAAAGATGTTAATTAAAAAATGTAACTCGCTTGGAAAACCTGTTATTACAGCAACACAAATGCTTGATTCCATGCAACGTAATCCACGTCCGACTCGTGCTGAAGCAAGCGATGTAGCCAATGCCATTTTTGATGGTACGGATGCGATCATGCTTTCTGGTGAAACAGCAGCAGGCCTCTATCCAGTGGAAGCCGTTCAAACAATGCATAATATTGCATCTCGAGCCGAATCTGCTTTAGATCATAGAGAAATTTTATCCAGCCGCAGCAAAGATACAGAACACAATCTTACTGATGCGATTGGTCAATCAGTTGCACATACAGCCTTAAATCTTGAAGTGAAATCGATTATTACACCAACAGAAAGCGGTCATACAGCTAGAATGATTTCTAAATATCGTCCAAAAGCAGCTATTGTTGCTGTGACAGCTAATGAACATGTTTGCCGCCGGTTACAGCTTGTTTGGGGCGTTTATCCGCAGTTCGGAAGTATGTGTTCATCTACTGACGAAATGCTTGAAAATGCTGTCGAAGTCAGCTTAAACAGCGGTATCGTAAAACATGGTGATTTAGTTGTTATCACAGCTGGTGTTCCTGTAGGTGAAGCAGGTACAACGAATATGATGAAGATCCATGTAATTGGCGATATCATCACAAAAGCACAAGGGATTGGCCGCAGATCTGCTTTTGGTAAAGTCGTACTTGCCAATGATGCAAAGGAAGCTTTAGAAAAAGTAAAACCAGGTTCGATTCTTGTTACGCTCGGATCCGATCGTGATATGGTTCCGGCAATTGAAAAATGTGCTGCCCTTATTACTCAAGAGGGTGGTTTAACAAGCCATGCCGCGGTTGTTGGTTTAAACCTAAGCATTCCTGTCATCGTTGGCGTAGACCGTGCCCTAGAATTGTTTACGGATGGTCAAGAAATAACGGTTGATGCTGCTAGAGGAATTATTTATAACGGCCATGCGAGTGTTTTATAAAATTAGCAGAATAGATTAGGCCCTCAAGCTTAGTCTTTTAATTAAAAAAGAGGATGTCCCGGTACAAAGGGTCAGCCCCCGCAACCTCAACCTAGCGCTGAACTTTCCTGATAAGCGATTAGATATTGAGTGTTTAATGTGGGGTCAGACCCTTTCCCTTTGAGACATCCTCTTTTTTTAAACTTCTTTCCCTTTAATAAATGCCCATACATCATGGAACACATTTGCTCGATAGAGAGTGCTAATAATAACAAGAGTCACAGGACCGACTATTAATCCTAAAAATCCGATTAGTTTAAAGCCGACAAACAACGCGATGAGTGTTGCTAATGGATCAAGACCAATATTGGATGACAGGATTTTTGGTTCCATAATTTGCCGCTGAACAAGGACAATAATATAAAGAACACCTAAACCAAGGGCAAGCCCTGTATCACCACTTATGGCTGCATAAATAATCCACGGCACAAACACTGCACCTGTTCCTAGGTAGGGAATAATATCAACAATACCTGTTGCTAATGCAATGGTAATTGCATAGTCTACTCTAAGTATTAGCAGCCCAATTAAAATGATTACCGTCGTAATCGATATAAGTGTTAACTGTGCTTTAATAAAACCAAATAAAGCTTTTTTTAAGTCAACAAAAACAGTCTTACTACTTGTTTTTGCCTTTTCAGGTAAAAGCCGACCACCCAATGCTGATAAGCGATACCAATCTTTACTAATAAAAAAGGTTGCCAATAGTGAAAAAATAAGGACCGTTGCAGCATTCGGAAACCAAGATAAGATATTTGGGATATTACCAAACAAATTTTTAATAAATGTGCCGACTGTTGAACCGATTCTTGTCCCGACATTTTGGATATTTTCAATAATGGTATCTTTTTGACCTGCATCCAATTTATTAAAGACACTTGTTAATTGGTTGTATAGTGGAATGATTTGAGCAGTAAAATAATTCTCGATATAATCAATGAGCGTTACCAGGTGTTCAGGAACAACTGTTGCCAGATAGGCAGTCCCAGAGACAATTTCGGCTACTAAAAGAGTAATGAATCCCGCAAACAAAGCAAATACAATAATTAATGAGATTAACACAGCGAGGACGCGGGGCATCTTTGCCTTTTTTTCAAGAAGGTCCACAAGCGGATTAATCATAAAGGCAATAATGAGCCCAATTAAAAATGGGTACGTTACGGTAGACAAAAAATAAAAGGCATAAAGTGCCAAAAAAACCGCACCAACCACGAGAATAAATCGTATTGTCCGGTTTATGTATTTAGAACTCAAAATCAGGCCTCCTTTTTTTGAATATTATAATTTTAGTTTACCATCTTCCAATACATCTGCATAATTTTCCAAAGAATTTATTCTCTAAAAATTATTCCTCACACATTCTAGTAATGGAAGAGAATAAAATTGACTAGTAAAACTGAAAAACATTGTTCTCAATACTTTTATATATGTTATGGTACGATAATTTGAAATAGGATGGTGAAAAGTATGCTAAACGAACCATTTTTATTCCTCTTACTTATTCTTGTGATTGGCTTAATCGCTAAAAACAGTTCTTTAATGATTGCGATTATCGTTCTAATTTTATTAAAGGTAAGTGGATTGGAGACTAAGTCTTTTTCTTTTTTACAATCAAAAGGAATTAATTGGGGGGTCACGATCATCACCATTGCCGTATTAGCACCGATTGCAAGTGGAGAAATAGGATTTAAGGATTTAACGGGAGCATTTAAAACGCCATTAGCATGGATTGCTCTTATATCTGGCATTCTCGTCGCTTTACTGGCTAAAGGGGGAGTAAAGCTGTTAGCGGATGACCCTCAAGTTACAACAGCATTAGTTCTCGGGACCATTTTGTCTGTTTCTATTTTTAAAGGGGTTGCGGTTGGTCCGTTAATTGGTGCTGGAATTGCATATACAGCCATGAAAATTTTTGGTTTTTTTAGTTAGATTTTTTGTGAAATAATATTTTTTTTGCATTTTTCATCGTCTTTCCATTCACAAAAATCTGATAATTGTTTATAATAGGCTTGTAAGCGTATCCTTTTTTTACATAAACCTTATATAAATACTGAATTACTTGTAAAATAATGTTTTAATGTGAGTGAAAGGGCATACACTTTATTTGCGTATATACCGAGCAACCGCTCAGTTAATTTAAGGGGAAACGAATAGTAGAGTAGAGTTACTAACTATTAGAGAAAAAGAGTAATTTATGCCGCTGAAATGCCCATGGGTGGCTCGACAGTTGGCAAGTTTTATGCGAAGTTAAGGAGTAGTGGGGAAATCCAGAATGCAAAGGAGAGATTTTTATGACAGTAACACGCGGTCTTGAAGGGGTAGTGGCAACAACATCATCTATCAGCTCAATTATTGATGACACGTTAGCATATGTTGGCTATGACATTGATGATTTAGCAGTCAATGCCAGCTTTGAAGAGGTAATTTATTTATTATGGCACCGCCAATTGCCCAATGCTGAACAGTTAGCAGAATTAAAACAACAATTAGCTGAAAATTCAGCATTACCACCAGAGGTCATTGAACACTTTAAAATGTACCCGATTCAAAAGGTTCATCCAATGGCAGCACTTCGCTCAGCTGTTTCATTACTAGGACTTTATGATGATGAAGCTGATTTAATGGATGAGGAAGCAAACTATCGAAAAGCGGTACGACTTCAAGCGAAAATGCCAGCGATTGTGACAACTTTTGCTCGTGTAAGAAAAGGTCTTGACCCAATTGCTCCTAGACAAGATTTAAGCTTTGCAGCAAACTTCCTCTACATGTTAACAGGTAAAGAACCTGCTCCGATTGCTGTAGAAGCCATCAATAAGGCATTGGTCCTACATGCGGATCATGAATTAAATGCATCTACCTTTACTGCACGTGTATGTGTGGCTACATTATCGGATGTCTATTCTGGTGTCACATCTGCCATTGGTGCTTTAAAAGGACCACTACACGGCGGCGCAAATGAGGCTGTTATGAAAATGCTTACCGAAATTGGCACACTTGAAAATGTAGAGCCATATGTTCGTGGTAAGCTTGAAAATAAAGAAAAAATTATGGGCTTTGGCCACAGGGTTTATCGCAAAGGGGATCCTCGTGCAAAGCATTTAAAGGAAATGTCCAAAAAACTAACAGAGCTGACTGGTGAACCACATTGGTACGATATGTCAGTTAAGATTGAAAGCATCGTTACTGGCGAAAAGAATTTACCGCCAAACGTTGATTTTTATTCAGCATCTGTTTACCATAGCTTAGGAATTGACCACGATTTAATGACACCTATTTTTGCTGTAAGCCGTGTTTCTGGCTGGTTAGCACACATTTTGGAACAATACGATAACAATCGCCTAATCCGTCCTCGTGCAGAATATACAGGACCTGGTATGCAAAAATATATTCCGATTGAACAAAGAGATTAATATTTTACTTTTTTCAAAAAAATTGTTTCAATAGTATTGTATGAAAGGTTAGAGGTACAACTCTCTAACCTTTGATTCAGTCTTTGATATACCAACGAAAGCGGAAGTTCACTAGCCGCTGTGCGCTGGAGCTGAATACGAACAAAGGTTGAAAGTTATACATATCTGAAGGGGGAACTACACAATGCAAGGTGAAAAAATCACAGTTACTAATGGAGTATTAAATGTACCAAACAATCCAATTATCCCGTTTATTGAAGGAGACGGTATTGGACCTGATATTTGGGCTGCTTCCGAGAGAGTTTTAAATGCAGCAGTAGAAAAAGCCTATAAAGGTGAACGTCAATTAGTATGGAAAGAAGTTTTAGCTGGAGAAAAGGCGTTTAATCAAACTGGCGAATGGCTTCCAAAAGAAACACTCGATGTAATCAATGAATATTTGATTGCAATTAAAGGCCCGCTAACAACTCCTGTAGGCGGAGGCATTCGTTCATTGAACGTGGCTCTGCGTCAAGAGTTAGATCTATTTGTATGCTTACGTCCTGTAAGATGGTTTGAAGGTGTTCCTTCACCTGTTAAGCGTCCTCAAGATACTGATATGGTTATTTTCCGTGAAAACACTGAAGATATCTATGCTGGAATCGAATATGAAAAAGGAACAGAAGCTGTTAAAAAAGTAATCGACTTCCTTCAAAATGAAATGGGTGTTAATAAAATCAGATTCCCTGAAACTTCAGGTATTGGTATTAAGCCTGTGTCTGAACAAGGTACAACACGTCTTGTCCGTGCAGCGATTAATTATGCAATTAAAGAAGGCCGTAAATCCGTTACACTTGTGCATAAAGGAAATATTATGAAATTCACAGAAGGCGCATTTAAAAACTGGGGCTATGAGCTTGCAGAAAAAGAATTCAGCGACAAAGTGTTTACTTGGGCACAATATGACCGCATTAAAGCAGAACAAGGCACAGATGCTGCAAACAAAGCACAAGCTGATGCTGAAGCTGCTGGCAAAATCATCGTAAAGGATGCTATTGCGGATATCTTCTTACAACAAATCCTTACGCGTCCACGTGAGTTTGATGTTGTGGCTACAATGAACTTAAACGGTGACTTTATTTCAGATGCTCTTGCAGCACAGGTTGGCGGTATCGGTATTGCTCCAGGAGCAAACATCAACTATGAAACTGGACATGCTATTTTCGAAGCAACTCACGGAACTGCACCAAAATATGCTGGCCTAGATAAAGTTAACCCATCTTCAGTTATTTTATCAGGTGTGTTATTACTTGAGCACTTAGGCTGGAATGAAGCAGCCACTATGGTTATCAAATCAGTGGAAAAAACGATTGCTTCTAAAGTTGTAACCTATGATTTCGCTCGTTTAATGGATGGAGCAACAGAAGTAAAAACTTCAGAATTCGCTGATGAATTAATCAAAAACATGGAATAAGAACAAAAGTGCAAGAGACCGATTAGCTGCGATTGCATCTGATGAGTTTAGCGAGGAAGACTAGTGGCTGGGAGTAGGGTTGGATATTCTTAATGGGCCGTTTTTTATTCAGCCCATTACTAGAATTTTTTAATACGAAAAAAGGGGAGAGTCACAATGTCGTTAAAACGTAAAAAGGTTTCTGTAATCGGCGGCGGTTTTACTGGAGCAACAACTGCTTTTTTACTAGCTCAAAAAGAACTAGGTGATGTGGTTTTAGTTGATATCGCTCCAATGGAAAACCCTACAAAAGGTAAAGCATTAGATATGCTTGAAGCAAGTCCTGTTCAAGGGTTTGATGCTAATATTACTGGTACAGCTAACTATGAAGATACTCGCGATTCTGATATCGTTGTAATCACAGCAGGGGTTGCACGTAAACCAGGGATGAGCCGTGATGATTTAGTACAAATCAACCAAAAAGTAATGAAAAGTGTAACACAGGAAATTGTTAAATTTTCTCCAAACTGTACAATTGTTGTTTTAACAAACCCAGTTGATGCCATGACTTACACAGTATTCAAGGAATCAGGTTTCCCTAAGAATCGTGTAATCGGTCAATCGGGTGTTCTTGATTCAGCTCGTTTCCGTACATTTGTGGCCCAGGAATTAAACCTTTCTGTAAAAGATGTTACAGGCTTTGTTCTTGGCGGGCACGGTGACGATATGGTGCCACTTGTACGCTATTCTTACGCGGGCGGTATCCCCTTAGAAACGTTAATCTCTAAAGACCGCTTAGAAGCCATTGTTGAACGTACAAGAAAAGGCGGCGGTGAAATCGTTAACCTCCTTGGTAACGGCAGTGCATATTATGCACCGGCAGCTTCTCTTGTTGAAATGTGTGAAGCCATTTTAAAAGATCAACGTCGTATTTTACCGTCCATTGCTTATCTCGAAGGTGAGTTTGGTTATGAAGGTATTTACCTTGGTGTACCAACGATCCTTGGTGCTAATGGTATTGAAAAAGTAATCGAATTAGACCTTACTGCTGACGAAAAGGCTGCATTGGATAAATCGGTAGAATCCGTACGTAATGTTATGCAAGTGTTAGTATAAATCAGATATTAAGATTCGGGGTCACGAGCTGTCCCCGAATTTCTCTATCTATATAATTGAAATCGCTTACAGAAAGGTGTGATTGAATGCTTTTAGGGAAAAAGAGAAAGTTAGGGCGAAGAATTGAAGAAATAAATGTAGGTGAAAAATTAGTGTTAACGGAAAAAATTGAAGATAAGGATCTCCTCCTATACCTTGGATTAACCGATGATGCGAACCCTCTCTATATCCAACATGACTATGCGTCTCAAACTCCATTTGAAAAACCGATCGTGCCAAGCATCATGCTAACGGGCATCATTACCTCTGCCATCTCAAAATATTTACCTGGCCCAGGAAGCCACGTGATTAGTCAAAATATTACCTTTCTAAAGCCCGTCTATCATTATGCGACAATCGAGTTTCTTCTTGAAGTGATTGACGTCGATCTTCAAGAACATTATGTAATCGTTAATGTAGTGGGGACGAATGAAAAAAATGAGACTGTGATCACAGGAAAGCTCAAGGTTTGCCCGCCTTATCAGTTAGAGGATATACATGGGAAGGTATTGGATAATTTTTGATTACCATTTTTATGGTAATGAAAAGAACAAACGTTATAGGACAGCTTGATTTGTTCTCATGAGTTGCTCATGAGAACAAAAAAGCTAGATGAGAAGATAACTGTGTCCCCATAGAGCGATCATGAGGACAAGAAAGCTAACCGAGAGGATAACCATGTCCCCATAGAGCGTTCATGAGGACAAAAAGGCTAACCGAGAGGATAACCGTGTCCGCATAGAGCGTTCATGAGGACAAAAAAGCTAACCGAGAGGATAACCATGTCCCCATAGAGCGTTCATGAGGACAAAAAAGCTAACCGAGAGGATAACCATGTCCCCATAGAGCGTTCATGAGGACAAAAAAGCTAACCGAGAGGATAACCATGTCCGCATAGAGTGTTCATGAGGACATAGATTCAAAACGCAAAGCATACCGTGTCCGTATGTGTTGTTCATGAACAAAGAACACAATCTCAATCAATCGTTAACATAGTATGAATATTTCCCATGCCCAATCCGCTTAAACTTCTTTGTTAATATTCTATTAATCATCTTCTTCGACCCAACTCCCCCACACCATTCATAAACACCATTAGTAGTAATCCTTCTTTCCGGAAACAAAAGTTTAATTTCCTCCACACATCGTAAAACAGCAGATTCGATCGCTTCTCGATGCCCGCAATCCCCACACACTAATTTCTTCTCAGCAGAAATAAACATGGAAAATGATTTACAAGTTACACAAGTTACCCCTTTTCGAAGTTGTTGATAGTTATAGGCAGGGATTTTGGAATATGGAACGTCTATTTGATGTAATGAAACGAGTTTGTCAGCAAGTTTTTTATCACGATTGTTTAATTTTGAGGGTACCGTGTTTAATTTTTTCATTAATTGAGGTACCTGTGAAGGATAAATAATCGGCTCGTTTAGGGGAGCTTGATATAGGGTAAACTCGGGGTTAATAAAAACAACATAAGCTTCGATGGGAATGTTAAATCCTAGACTTTGAAGTAATTGGCGGAGCAGGGATTTGCTTCGATGTAACTGGTGTAGTGGATTTTTTATTTCCTTACCAAAGATCGTCTCTAATCTGTCTTTTTCAGCATTAAAACAAAAGTCTCCTTCATAATTTTTCACTTCGAAATAGTATAATGTTCCATGAAAGATAAGGGAAGAATCAAGTTGAAACTTAGTATTGTTAATCTCCAAGAGTAAATCATTTAAAATAAAGCAGTCACTTTGAAGATTTTCCGTTAATAAATCAAACTGGGCTTCTCCTTCAAAACCTTTTTCTTGATATAAATAATATTTTTTCTCCTCAATAGTTAATTCCATTCGAGTGTTTAAAATCTTGAGAATCTTTAGTAATATTGGTTCTGTGCGAGGTTTAAAAGCCATACTCCACTTCCTTTTTAATTGATAAATTCATTTTATAAAAAATAAAACAAAGCACGGAAGTAAAACATGACTATTTTGTTAATTTTTACAAAATGATGAAAGCATTTGCATTTTTAGGAATCAGTCTTAAAACTAGATAATCTACAATCCTTATATATATAATAAAGATATCTAGTAAAGTGGGGGTTATTATGAAAAATAAAGTACTAGTTGTCGATGATGAACAGTCTATTGTAACTTTGCTTCAGTACAATCTGGAACAGGCAGGCTTTGAGGTTATTACGGCTATGGATGGTGAAGAGGGAAAGCGGATAGCGGAAGCAGAGTCCGTGGATATGATTATTTTAGATCTTATGCTGCCAAAAATTGATGGGATGGATGTTTGCAAACAGCTTCGTCAAAAAAGTATTATGACACCAATTTTAATGTTAACAGCAAAAGACGATGAACTTGATAAAATAATCGGACTCGAGCTTGGAGCTGACGACTATATGGTCAAGCCCTTTAGTCCTCGAGAGGTCATAGCCCGTGTTAAAGCCATATTAAGAAGAACACAGGTTCAAGCTGATGCGGAAACTGTGAATGATCAGTTAGAGGGACAAATTAAAATCGGAAAGTTAACGGTTTATCCTGAAAAATATGAAGCTTATTTTGCGGAAAAATTGTTAGAACTAACCTTAAAGGAATTTGAGTTACTATTATATCTTGCCCAAAATAAAGGCCGAGTGTTAACAAGGGATCAATTGCTTAGCGCTGTTTGGAATTATGACTTTGCTGGCGATACTAGAATTGTCGATGTTCATATTTCACATCTCCGAGAAAAAATCGAAGAGGAAACGAAGAAACCTGCTTATATCAAAACTATTCGTGGCCTTGGCTACAAGCTGGAGGAGCCAAAAGGAGAATGACAAAGTTTCGAACTAGGATTTTCATACCACTAATATCTTTAATAAGTATCGTATTAGTTGGAATTGGAATACTGCTAGGTCAGTTATTTAAAAATGACTTCTTAGATTCATTGAGTGAACAAATAAAAGTGGAAATATGGTGGACTCTTGCAATCTTTATTGGGTTTGCTGTGATTGTCATTCTTATCCTGGGACTACGGATAAACTCAAGGTATACAAGACCGATTAAAGAGGCTACTGAAGTAGCAATAGAATTGGCAAATGGAAACTATCGTGCCAGAACAAAAGTTAACCGATTCAATGATACCGGGATGTTAGGGTCATCCATTAATATGCTGGCAGAAAATCTTCAAGAGCTCACTAAAACAAGAGAAATACAACAGGATCGTTTACAAGCATTGATTGAAAATATGGGTGCTGGTTTAATCCTCATTGACAGTCGCGGGTATATAAATCTTATTAATAAGGGCTTTGTTGATCTTCTTCATATAAATCCAAAAGAGTATCTTAATAAACTCTATTATGAAGTGATTGATTTTGATGAAATCTGCCAACTCACGGCAGAAGTATTTCGATCAGAACAAAAGGTAAACAAACAAATTCAAATTCCATTATTTATTGAACGTAAATATTTTGTGGTTTACGGTGTACCGATTATTGGGGCAAACAATGTGTGGAAAGGAGTATTACTTGTTTTTCACGATATTACTGAATTAAAAAAACTGGAGAATACGCGCAAGGATTTTGTTGCTAATGTTTCACATGAGTTAAAAACCCCTGTAACATCGATTAAAGGATTTACTGAGACCCTTTTGGATGGAGCAATGAATAATAAGGAAACCTTAGAGTCATTTCTCGGAATTATTTTAAAAGAGAGTGACCGGCTTCAAGCATTGATTCAAGAACTCCTGGAGCTTTCAAAAATAGAGCAGCATGGCTTCCAGTTGAATATACAGGAAGTGGATTTATACTTGCTTCTTGAAGACGTTATAAAACTGCTTGGCGGCAAAGCAGAGGAAAAAAATATTAGCATGGAATTTTATTGCAAACAATCATCCGTGAAAATAAAAGGTGACTTTGATCGTTTAAAACAAGTGTTTATTAATTTGATTGGCAATGCTATTACATATACACCAGTTGAAGGGGATGTGAAAATCATTCTTGTCGACTATGATGAAAATGTTCGGATTCATGTAAAAGATACTGGTGTAGGAATAAAAAAAGAAGAAATTCCGCGGATATTCGAACGGTTTTACCGAGTTGACCGCGCTAGAAGTCGTAACTCCGGCGGGACAGGTCTGGGATTAGCCATTGTGAAACATTTAGTTGAAGCCCATCATGGCCATATAAGTGTTCGGAGTAAAGTAGGCGAGGGCAGCGAATTTATCATTGAGCTGCAGAAGAATTGATTTTTGGATGGTGAAGTAAATGGAAAAGAAAAAGCTTGTGCTGATTGACGGGAACAGTATCGCCTATCGTGCTTTTTTTGCACTCCCACTCCTTAATAATGATAAAGGAATACATACAAACGCAGTTTATGGCTTTACAATGATGCTGATGAAGATTTTAGAGGATGAAAAACCAACCCACATCCTTGTTGCTTTTGATGCGGGGAAAACAACCTTTCGTCATAAAACCTTTGGAGAATACAAAGGCGGACGACAAAAAACGCCGCCGGAGCTGTCGGAGCAATTTCCGTTCATTCGTGAACTGCTCGATGCCTATGGAATTTCAAGATATGAACTTGAAAATTATGAAGCCGATGATATTATTGGCACCCTATCGCTGACAGCGGAACAGGATGGCTATGAAGTAAAAGTAATCTCAGGAGACAAGGATTTAACTCAGCTTTCTTCTCCAACTACAACAGTTGGGATTACGCGCAAAGGGATTACAGATATTGAAGAGTATACACCAGAACATGTGGCAGAGAAATATGGTCTTGCACCAGTCCAAATTATCGATATGAAGGGCTTAATGGGTGACCAATCCGATAATATTCCAGGGGTTCCAGGTGTAGGCGAAAAGACAGCCATAAAACTGCTAAAAGAGTTTTCAACATTAGAAAATCTGTTAAGTTCAATTGATCAAGTCAGTGGAAATAAATTAAAAGAAAAATTAGCAGAATTTAAAGATCAAGCACTCATGAGTAAAGAATTAGCGACAATTGAACGCCAGGCACCGGTGGAAGTTAATATAGATACGATTGCTTATGAAGGTTTTATACGAGAAAAATTAGTTTCTTTATTTAAAGAATTAGGCTTTCACTCATTATTGGACAGGCTTGGTGAAGATGATTCCGTAATCGAAGAGCAGGTGCTTGAAGATATTGAATATGTCATTCCCACAGAAATAACGGAAGAAATATTTGCGGATATCAATTATTTTTACGTAGAACTGCTCGATGATAATTATCATTATGCAAATATTATTGGTTTTTCACTTGTAAATGAGCAGGGACATTATTACTTGCCGACAGAGCAAGCCTTGCAATCTGAGGCTTTTAAAAAGTGGGCTGAGGATGAAAATAAGCAGAAAATCGTTTATGATGCCAAGCGTACTGAAGTTTCCTTACGAAGATATGATATCCATTTAAAAGGCGCCGATTTTGATATTCTCATGGCTTCATATCTCATCAATCCTTCGGAAAACATTGAAGATCTAGCAGCCATTGCAAAAAGGTATAACATCCATAATATTCAATCAGATGAGTCATTTTATGGAAAGGGCGCCAAACGCAGGGTTCCTGAGAATTCTATGCTTGCAGAACATCTTGTTCGTAAGAGTCTAACCATGTTTGATTTAAAAGAAAAGCTTGAGGATGAACTAAGAAGTAATGAACAATATGAATTATTTACGGAACTTGAAATGCCTCTATCTTTAATTTTAGCGGATATGGAATCGTGCGGCATTAAAGTGGAACGAGAACGACTTCAAACCATGGGAAAAGAATTGAATCAACGTCTCATTGAAATCGAAGAGAAAATTTGTGAATTAGCGGGTGAAAAATTTAATATTAATTCACCAAAGCAGCTGGGTATCATTTTATTTGAAAAATTGGGCTTGCACTCCTTTAAGAAAACAAAGACTGGTCATTCGACTTCGGCAGATGTTTTAGAAAAATTAGCGGAAGATCATGAAATCATAGAGTATATTCTTTTGTATCGTCAATTAGGAAAGCTTCAATCGACTTATATTGAAGGTCTGCTAAAAGTGATAAATCCGAAAACAGAAAAGGTTCATACCAGATACCAACAAACGTTAACAGCAACCGGCAGGTTAAGCTCGATTGATCCAAACCTGCAAAACATCCCGATCCGTTTGGAGGAAGGCCGCAAGATTCGGCAGGCATTTGTCCCGTCAGAAGAGGGTTGGGTTATTTTTGCTGCGGACTATTCACAGATTGAACTGCGTGTCCTTGCTGATATCGCTGGTGATGAAAAACTGATTCAGGCGTTTAAGGATGATATGGATATTCATACAAAAACCGCCATGGAGGTCTTTCACGTTGATAAAGATGAGGTCACCTCTAATATGCGACGTCAGGCCAAGGCCGTAAACTTTGGAATCGTCTATGGTATTAGTGACTATGGTCTTTCTCAATCATTGGGCATCACACGGAAAGAGGCTGGTCAATTTATTGATCGTTACCTGCATACCTATCCTGGAGTAAAGGAATATATGGATGACATTATTCACTCAGCCAGACAAAAAGGCTATGTGACCACATTAATGCAAAGAAGACGCTACCTGCCTGAAATCACGGCCCGTAATTTTAATATAAGAAGTTTTGCAGAACGAACTGCGATGAATACACCAATTCAGGGCAGTGCAGCTGATATTATTAAAAAAGCAATGATTGATATGGACGAAGCCTTAAAGGATAAAGGCTTGAAGACACGTCTTTTACTTCAGGTCCATGATGAATTGATTTTTGAGGCTCCTGAGGACGAAATTGAAATACTTAAGAAATTAGTCCCTTCCGTGATGGAAAATGCCCTTGAGTTAAAGGTGCCGTTAAAAGTGGACTATGCGTATGGACCAACATGGTTTGATGCTAAATAAAAAGGGGGATCTAGTTTGCCAGAGCTTCCTGAGGTAGAAACAGTTCGAAAAACATTAAAAAAACTAGTGCTTAATAAGGAAATCAAAAACATTACCGTTTATTGGCCAAAAATCATTAAGAATCCTGTTGAGGTGGAACAATTTATTGATGCCTTAAAAGGGGAGACCATTATCGATGTCGGCCGTAGAGGGAAATTTCTAATTATCTATACCCATCAGTTTGCATTGGTATCTCATTTACGTATGGAAGGCAGGTACGGATTATATCCAAAAGACGAGCCATTCGATAAGCATACCCATGTGATTTTTCATTTTACAGATGAGACTGAATTAAGGTATCGTGATGTCCGTAAATTTGGGACGATGCATCTTTATAAAAAAGGCGAAGAATTCTTGAAGCCTCCGTTGATTGAATTAGGTCCGGAACCATTTTCCGACGAGTTTACGAAAGAATACCTAGCCGAAAAATTAAAGAAAACGAATCGAAAAATTAAAACGGCATTACTGGATCAAAAGCTTTTTGTGGGGCTGGGAAATATCTATGTGGATGAAGCGCTTTTTCGCTCCGGCATTCATCCAGAGAGACTTGCCAGTACACTGAATGATGAGGAAATAACCATGCTTCATCGTGAAATTGTAGCAACCTTAAGCGAAGCTGTGAAAAAAGGGGGAAGCACCATTCGTTCCTATGTTAACTCACAAGGTGAAATCGGTATGTTTCAACTAGAGTTATACGCATATGGACGTAAAGGTGAGGCATGTAAAATTTGCGGAACCCCGCTTGAGAAATCGACGGTTGGGGGCAGAGGCACCCATTTTTGCCCCAACTGTCAAAAATGATAAAAAATTGGGTTAGCTTTTAGCGTATTCCCCTTGCTCAAAGGGTTTCTTTAATCTCAGTTGAGGCACGAGGCCATACGCCGCTAAACGGGCGCTTGCGCTTTCTTACAATTGAATAACATTGGATGGGCTCCTGCCATATACTATCGTAATGATTTTGGAGGAAGGAGCCCTAGACATCATGTTTCAATTGTTCTCACTGCTCATTTTAGCGTTTGCGCTCAGCCTTGATAGCTTTAGCGTTGGATTTACCTATGGGTTGAGGAAAATGGTTATGCCGATTAAGTCTGTCCTAATTATCGCAACATGCTCGGCTGTCTCATTAATGATTGCTGTGTCAATTGGACATGGCTTGGAAAAGATTTTAACACCTGGTATCACGGCAAGTTTAGGAGGAATCATTTTGATTGCTCTCGGGGCCTGGGTACTATACCAATTTTTTCGACCAGAAAAAGAAAAAGAAATGCTGAAACACGAAAAAACTATTGTGAATTTTGAAATCCAATCATTGGGATTAGCGATTAACATCTTAAAGAAACCGATGTCAGCTGACTTTGACCAATCTGGAACTATTACTGGTATTGAAGCTATGATGTTGGGTTTTGCCTTGTCATTAGATGCTTTTGGTGCGGGAATTGGGGCTGCCATGCTTGGGTACTCACCCTTTTATTTAGCCGTTACCGTCGCCATTATGAGCTCCTTATTTGTCCTTTTTGGGATAAAAAGCGGAATGTTTTTTCATAAATTCGAATGGATACAAAAGTTTACATTTCTACCGGGGATCTTGTTAATAATCATAGGGGTCTGGAAATTATGAGTGTAGAAAGGAAAAGAGTATGTCACTAGTTATCGGTTTAACAGGCGGAATTGCCAGTGGAAAAAGCACAGTTTCTAATATGTTTAAAGAAATGAAAATTACCGTGGTTGATGCAGATGTAGAAGCACGCCTGGCTGTTATGAAGGGTGAAGCGGCATACTTGCGGATTATTGCTGAATTTGGCAAGGAGATTTTATTAGAGAATGGGGAAATTGATCGTCAAAAACTTGGCTCCATTATCTTCCGCCAAGCAGATAAACGACAGCTCTTAAATGACATTACCCATCCTGAAGTTAGAAAAAGAATGATGGAACAGGTTGAAAAAGCTAAAGAGAACAGAGAAGAGGTTGTTGTGTTAGACATCCCCTTATTGTTTGAAAGTAAGCTAACCTATATGGTGGAAAAGACCCTGCTGGTGTATGTCGACAACGAAACACAGCTGCAAAGATTAATAGAAAGAAATAACTATTCAATTGATGATGCTAAAGCAAGAATTAGTTCCCAGATGCCTTTGGCAGAGAAAGTTGTGCTTGCAGATGCTGTGATTGATAATAATGGATCACTAGAGGAAACAAAACGACAGCTCCATATGGTGTTATCCGAATGGGGAATTAATAAAGAATATAAGTAAGCTGAGAAGGTGTCTCCACCTTCTTTTTTTTATGGAAAACATCATAAATCACATTAATAGCATGCAAATAACGAAATATGATTACATTAATGTAAAAATTTTAAAAAATCCGCCATTAATTCATCACATTTACACCTAAATATGTTATACTAATTACAACAATACAAGTTAAAAGTATAACATTAATGCGGAAGGGGACGTAAAATGAAGGCGAGAGTTGCAATTAATGGATTTGGGAGAATTGGAAGGATGGTTTTTAGAAAAGCGATCCTTGATAATAAGCTTAATATTATCGCACTAAATGCAAGTTATCCAGCTGAAACATTGGCTCATTTACTTAAATATGACACGAACCATGGACCATTTCAGGGAGAGATTATCCCTTTAGATAATGAGTTAATTGTTAATGGAAAAAGAATTAAGTTATTAAATAACAGAAATCCGGAAGAACTTCCGTGGCGGGAACTTGGAATTGATATTGTGATTGAAGCAACTGGAAAATTTAATGCCCGTGAAAAGGCTGCACTTCACCTAGAAGCAGGTGCCAAGAAAGTTATCTTAACTGCACCAGGTAAAAATGAAGATGTAACGATTGTGATGGGTGTTAATGAAGAGATGCTGGATGTTACGAAACATGATATTATATCAAATGCTTCCTGTACAACGAACTGCTTAGCGCCAGTGGCAAAGGTGTTAGACGAAAAATTTGGGATTGAAAGTGGTCTAATGACTACTATTCATGCCTACACAAACGATCAAAAGAATATTGATAATCCCCATAAAGATCTACGCAGAGCCCGTGCATGTGGACAATCTATCATTCCAACCACAACTGGTGCGGCCAAAGCATTATCCCTTGTTTTACCACAGTTAAAAGGGAAATTGCATGGTATGTCGTTGCGTGTGCCTACACCAAACGTTTCACTTGTAGATTTAGTTGTCGACCTTAACAAAGATGTGACCATGGATGATATTAATAATGCATTTAGGGAAGCATCTCATGGCGCACTAAATGGAATTTTGGATGTCACAATGGAACCATTAGTTTCTGTTGATTTCAATACAAATGAACATTCAGCAATTATTGATGGTCTTTCGACAATGGTAATGGGGACAAGAAAAGTGAAGGTTTTAGCATGGTATGACAATGAATGGGGCTATTCATCCCGAGTTGTTGACTTAGCGGAGTATGTAACCGAGGAGATCGCTAAACTGTCTCAAGTGAAGGTTGGTTAAAGAAAAGAATGTGTAGTTGACTTATGAAACAAGCAAAAGTTCTTTAATTTTTATAAAATAAATTACTCAAGAGGTGTACCAATTGTACACCTCTTTTTATATTTTTACTGGAATGTTGTAAACTAAGGATAGAGATGAATAGTTGGAGGGTTATTATGTCGATGTTAGGGAATCTTTTCACACGGTTTAGTAAGCAAATTGAAACTTCTGATCAAAACAAGGATGACTCCTTGAAAACCCATTATTATAAGGGTACGTTTAATCAATTATTTGGATCGGTTGAAAAGCTGTTTCATGATGATGCAGATTGCCGAGTGTCAACTATATCTAAGGAGCACGGAGAGATTGCAGTGGAGGTTAGTAAGCCCATTCCTTGTTTCTTGATTGTTACCATTGTTTCTGTAAAACCAATGGAAACGGCAATAGATTTTAATATCTCATCCGAGAAATTATCCTTTGTCGGAATTTATCCTCATTTAAAAAAGCTAATCCATTTCTATTATGGGAGAATCAATCAAATACATAACCTTGTCGGAATTAGAAAAAACTCGTAATACTTCTACTTGTATAAAGGCTTGCTTTTTTATAAGATAAAAGTAGGATATTGTTCGGGAGTTTTTGGCTTTACATTTATATTTTTGGGAGCATATATTCAACTACGCCCTGTCATCACCCCAAGAGGGTTTTCGCTAGTCGGCGAGTTTTCTTTAATCAGATTTGGAGTTGATTTAAACAATGAAGTGTCCCTCATGTCAAAATTATGGTACACGTGTGCTCGATTCCCGACCTGTTGATGAAGGACGTGCAACACGGAGAAGAAGAGAGTGCGAGGAATGCGGTTATCGATTTACAACGTTCGAGAAAATCGAGGAGATTCCGCTGATTGTGGTAAAAAAAGAAGGAACGCGAGAAGAATTCAGCCGGGATAAAATCCTTCGTGGGTTGATTAAGGCATGTGAGAAACGGCCTGTAGCATTAAAAGAATTAGAAGATATCACACATGGTGTCGAAAAGGATCTTCGAAGTCAGGGGATTTCTGAAATTAAAAGTGAAGCAGTTGGCGAAATGGTTATGGACAGGCTGGCCCATGTAGATGAAGTTGCCTATGTAAGATTCGCATCTGTTTACCGTCAATTTAAGGATATTAATGTTTTTATTGATGAATTAAAAGAATTGATTAAAAAAGAAAAATCTTGAGAAGGAGCTAAAAGTTTTGGCTCTTTTCTTAATTTATAGTGGAAGGGTTGGAATGAAATGACGCAGCATTGGCAGGAAATTCTTCCTATCGACCGTTATATTGTTGCCGCCAATGGGCTGTTACATGAATATGATCGTAAAGTGCTGACGTTTTTATATCAGCCATTGGTTGGATCAACTTGTTTTAGTTTGTATATGACACTTTGGGCAGAGCTTGAAGAAAATCGACTTTGGTCTGAATCATCATCTCATCACTTATTAATGAATCTCATGGGAATGAATCTAAAGGAAATTTACGATGCCCGTTTAAAACTAGAGGGGATTGGTTTAATCAAAACGTATGTTAAATCGGTTGACGGAGATCGTTCATTTATTTATGAACTGCATCCGCCTCTAAATCCTGAGCAATTCTTTTTAGATGGGATGTTAAATATCTATCTTTACCGTAAGATTGGAAAAACACATTTTGCTCGTCTTAAACGATTTTTTACTGACCAGGAAAAACCGAAAGGGAATGAATATCATGATGTGACCAGAGCCTTTCAGGATGTGTTTGAGTCGGCCACACCTAGTAGTCTGCAATATTTACAGGATATTTCTGGAGAGCTTGAAACAGGTGAAAACCAACAATTTATCGGTCGAAAGGAAACAAATCCGATTCAAGTGGATCAGCAGACCTTTGATTTTGATTTGTTAACGGCTGGTCTGAATGAGTCGCTTGTACCCCAAAAGGCGTTAACTCCAAAGGTGAAACAAGTGATTAGCAATCTTGCATTTTTGTATAATATTGATGCCATTGAAATGAAAAACTTTATTTTAGGTGCCATTAATGAACATGAAGAAATTGATATTGAGGAATTGAGAAAAGGGGCCCGAGATTGGTACCAATTTGTCAATTATGATCAACTTCCAAGTCTTATTAACCGAACCCAGCCAATCGTTCATCAAGTTCAGGTCACGGAGCCGAAAACACAGGAAGAAAAGTTAATTCGTTCCTATGAGACTACCGCGCCATTGATTGTTTTTAAACAAATTTCTGGCGGTGTCGAGCCCTCCAATGCTAATTTGAAAACGTTAGAAGAAGTGATGCTTAAATATCAGCTTCTTCCAGGTGTTGTCAATGTATTGATTGAGGTTGCGATGAAAAAAACAGACATGAAATTTTCTAAAGCATATGTTGAGACGCTGGCGAGCCATTGGGCACGAAAACAAGTCAAAACGGTGAAGGAAGCAATGGAACTCGCTAAGAATGAGTTTCGCGCGGCGAAAACTGATAACAAAAAGACTGGCAAAGGCGGCTATAAAAAGCCAATTCGGACTGAACTCATTCCTGACTGGTTTGATGAAAGCCCGACTGCAAATGCTAACGGCAGTTCACAAGAAAACCATCCAGAAGATGAAGAGAAAAAGCGAGCCATTAAAGAAAAATTAAAGGCTTTTAGGAAGTAGGATGTGATTAAGATGGAAAAAATAAACAGAACATTACAGCGCCTAAACTCGAATCCGAACTTTCAAAAACGCTACCAGGCGCAGCGCCAGGCAGTACTAAATAATGGGGAAATCAAGGCATTTTTAGCTGAGCATCAAGAAGAGATTACACAAGATATGATTGAGAAAAGCATGAGTAAGCTATTTGAATATACTAACCAAAGCAAGGAATGTGACCGCTGTGTGAGTCTTGAGGGCTGTATCAATTTTATGAAAGGGTATCACCCTGAATTGGTTCTAACGAGAAATTCGATTGATGTGGTCTATAAGCAGTGCCCAAGAAAAATTATGGCAGATGAAAAAAAGAAAAATGAAAAGCTAATTAAAAGTCTGTATGTACCTAGAGATATATTAGAGGCAACCTTTGAGGACTTTGATGGCGATTCTGGGAGACTGGACGCAGGCGATAAGGCTGCAACTTTTTTAATGAATTATGAAGCTGGTAAAAAAGCAAAAGGTCTATATTTATATGGAAAATTTGGTGTAGGTAAATCCTATATCTTAGGGGCGATTGCGAATGAACTGGCTAATAAGCAGATTTCATCCATGATTGTTTATGTACCAGAATTATTAAGGGAAATGAAAAGTTCAATTGCTGATTCGACCTTAAATGAAAAAATTGAAGCATTGAAAAAAGAACCAATCTTAATGCTTGATGATATTGGGGCTGAGGCTGTTTCTAGCTGGACAAGGGATGAGGTTCTAGGTCCAATCCTGCAATTCCGGATGCTGGAGAGCCTTCCTACCTTTTTTACCTCAAACTTTGATTTAAAAGGGCTCGAGCACCATTTAACCTATAGCCAGCGTGGAGAAGAAGAGAAAATGAAAGCTCGCCGAATCATGGAGAGGATCCGAACCTTAAGTGAGCCGGTGTTAGTAGATGGACCAAACCGAAGATAAGAACATGATTTAGGATTGCCGCAAACGCCGGCAGTCCTTTTTAGTTAAAAGGAAAGATGGATTCGCTCCGTTCCATTTCCAGCGTTAAAAATTTACAGAGGTAAAAAGCAAAAAGCGAGTGTCAGCATACTTCTATTTTGGCCAAGTCCCCCATATATATTTAAAACAGAGATTTGCTCAAAGGGGGGATTTGGTTGGCGGAAATCATCTTCCAAAGCAAGATGGATGCACAAAGATTTTATCACCACTTGCTGAAGTATATACAAAACATTCCTGATGAAGAAACTATTCTTCTTTTTGAAGATCGACATATAGTGAAGATTTGCGATAGCTGCTTTTCGGGTGATAGGGTTAATTTGGTTAAAGTCGCATTTTATGATTTTATCACAACGATCAAACGAGATGACTGGTTTAGAGATATACTAAAAAATCAATATTATTTTCAAGATCTAGAAGAGCAACAGCAAATAATGGAGATTATTTATTCTGTCCTTGAAGGTAAGAGGGGGGATCTTGCTGTCTTCTTAAAAGAAGACAATGACGAGACGGCAAGTATTAAAGCCGCAATTCAAAATATTATTCAAGAGCATGTTACTCTTTCATTTGATTCTTTCCTTAAATTTCGCTTGCGTCCATATCTTCAGGTGCTTGAAGGATTTGTTGAGATTGCGATTGATGAATATAAAATGGAGCAGGAATATCAAATGTTTGTTCAAATGCTCCGGGACTTTTTGTGGAACCGCGAACCTAAAATAAAAACGCTGCACCTTTTATTTGATGAGGAAATTACTTTTTATAATGAACAGTTTACTGAGATAAAAAGAGCTGAATTAATAAGAATGATTGACCGTAAGCTATTAGTGAATCATCCGGTTTATGTTGATTCAGCTTCCATTGCACCACTTTTATCGCTTGCCCCAACATCTATTTTTATTTATACCAAGGATCCGGATGAGCCGCTCGTACGAACAATAAAAAATATTTTTGAAGAACGAGTAAAAGTTAAAACCGTTGCTGCCCTTCTTGAAGTGAAAGCAGGGGTGTCGGCTGAAAATCCCTCGGAACATCATGCATAAAAAATAATGTCAATATTTAGTTTTATGTACCTTGCTTTTTTCATAGTAAATCATTATAATAACCTACATAGCAAATGTCATAGATAATTAAAAGTAATGATAAGGATAAAGGTATTTCTTTACGGTTCATAGAGAGGGAGGCCATTGGCTGAAAGTCTCCTAACACGGAATTAATACTTACCACCTTTAAACTTCAGCAGTGAACATTTCATATTTATGAAGTAAGTAATTGTTGACGGCGAACAGCCGTTACCTGACCAAAGTCAATTTCTTAATGTATTTTGAAATTGAAAAATTGGGTGGAACCACGTGTTAATCAAAACTCGTCCCTATTCCAGGGACGGGTTTTTTTATTTTTTTAAGCAGCTTTATGGATTAATAGTCCAAGGCGCTTACATTCAAAAGGAGGAGTTAGTATGTCAGACGTTGTTAAGATTTCGTTTCCTGATGGGGCAGTAAAGGAGTTTCCAAAAGGAACAACAACGGAAGATATTGCCGCTTCCATCAGCCCAGGCCTAAAGAAAAAGGCGATTGCCGGGAAATGGAACGGACAAATGTTTGATCTTCGCCGTCCAATCCTAGAAGACGGTTCCATAGAAATCGTTGTCCCTGATTCAAGTGATGCGTTAGAGGTGTTGCGTCACAGTACAGCCCATTTAATGGCTCAGGCCGTAAGAAGGCTTTATCCTGGAGTAAATCTTGGTGTTGGTCCTGTTATCGAAGGTGGATTTTATTACGATATGGACCTCGAGGAATCCTTAACACCAGAAGACCTGCCGAAAATTGAAAAAGAAATGGCAAAAATCGTGAATGAAAATCTCGAGATTGTCCGTAAAGAAGTAAGTCGTGCAGAGGCTGTACAGCTTTTTAAAGAAGCGGGTGACCCGTATAAGCTTGAATTAATTGAAGCCATCCCTGATGAAGAAACAGTAACAATCTATGAACAAGGGGAGTTTTTCGATCTTTGCCGTGGTGTTCATGTCCCATCAACAGGGAAAATTAAAGAATTTAAATTATTGAGTATTGCAGGTGCATACTGGAGAGGCAATAGCGACAATAAAATGCTTCAACGTGTTTATGGAACAGCTTTCTTTAAGAAGGAAGAATTGGCTGAGCACTTACGTTTGCTAGAAGAAGCAAAAGAACGCGATCACCGTAAAATTGGCAAGGAATTGAGCTTGTTTACTAGCTCACAATTGGTGGGCCAAGGATTACCATTATGGCTTCCAAAAGGGGCTGCTATCCGCCTTGTGATTGAACGGTACATCGTTGATAAAGAAATTCGTCTTGGCTATGATCATGTCTATACACCGATTATGGGCAGTGTTGATCTGTATAAAACTTCCGGACACTGGGAGCATTATCAAGAAGACATGTTCCCTGTAATGGATATGGACAATGAACAACTTGTACTTCGTCCAATGAACTGTCCGCATCATATGATGATTTATAAAAATAGCATTCATAGCTATCGGGAACTTCCAATTCGAATTGCTGAGCTTGGCTTAATGCATCGCTATGAAATGTCTGGGGCATTAGCAGGATTGCAGCGTGTTCGTGGAATGACTTTAAATGATGCCCATATTTTTGTTCGTCCTGATCAAATTAAAGATGAATTTAAACGTGTCGTGAACTTAATTCTTGATGTATACAAAGATTTTAATATTAACGATTATTCCTTCCGTCTATCTTATCGTGACCCACAAGATACAGAGAAATATTTTGATGATGATGCGATGTGGGAAAAGGCACAAGGTATGCTGAAGGAAGCAATGGATGATTTAGGTCTTGACTATTTTGAAGCAGAAGGCGAAGCAGCTTTCTACGGTCCTAAACTTGATGTCCAAGTTAGAACAGCTTTAGGTAAGGATGAAACGTTATCAACTGTTCAATTAGACTTCTTATTACCAGAACGTTTTGATTTAAATTATGTGGGTGAAGATGGCAAGCAGCACCGTCCAGTTGTCATCCACCGTGGTGTCGTGTCCACAATGGAACGCTTTGTAGCCTTCTTAATTGAAGAATACAAAGGAGCTTTTCCAACTTGGATCGCTCCCGTACAGGTTCAAGTGATTCCTGTTTCACCAGGTATTCATTATGATTATGCTAGAAAAGTTCAAGAACAGCTGCAAGCAGAAGGCTTCCGTGTAGAATTAGATGGCCGTGATGAAAAAATCGGCTATAAAATTCGTGAAGCCCAAATGCAAAAAATTCCATATATGCTCGTTGTCGGTGACAAAGAAGTGGAAGATCAAGCCGTAAACGTCCGCAAATATGGTGAACAAAACTCTGAAACAAAGCCATTTGTTGACTTCCTCGCTTCAATAAAAGCTGAAGTCCAAAGAGGTTAAGCTAATGAAAGAGAGGTTCGCCTCTCTTTTGTTTTGAAAAAAACTATTGAATAAATTTTAATTTCTTGCTACAATAAATTTCGTTGTCAAAGAAAATAGTTCGTTTGACAATACATCTTTGCTTATGATATAGTTACTAAGGTGAAAATTGAATACTTATTTTTGGGAAAAGAAGAAGCACCCGCTTCTCACCTGATTGACGCAACTTAGCAGTTGGCAGGTTTTACGTGAACTTTTTGTTTATTACTTTTGTTTCGTAAAGTGTGGGTGTATTCATCCGCACTTTTTTGTTTGCACTTAAGAAATAGCACTTATAAAAAGTCTTTTATACCTGTCAATTCTGGTGTCGTAAGTTATGGTGATCTATTCTCATACCCAGATGTTGTATTCGTGAAAATACCTTGGAGGTGGCTAATTATTAGCAAAGACATGTTGTTAAATGAGGGCATTCGCGCTCGCGAGGTTCGTCTAATTGACCAAAATGGCGAGCAGTTAGGAATTAAGTCTAAAATCGAAGCATTGGAGATTGCTGCAAGAGTAAATCTTGATTTGGTATTAGTTGCACCAAATGCAAAACCTCCAGTAGCCCGAATTATGGACTATGGCAAATTTAAATTCGAGAATCAAAAGAAAGAAAAAGAAGCTCGAAAGAACCAAAAAATCATTACTACTAAAGAAGTTCGTCTAAGCCCAACGATTGATGAGCACGACTTTAATACAAAGCTTCGTAATGCCATTAAGTTTTTGGAAAAAGGCGACAAGGTAAAAGCTTCAATCCGATTCAAGGGCCGGGCGATTACCCATAAAGAAATCGGTCAACGTGTGTTAGACCGTTTTTCCGAAGCGTGCAAGGAAGTTGCAACGATTGAATCACATCCTAAAATGGATGGACGCAGCATGTTCCTAGTTTTAGCACCTAAAATCGAAAAGTAATAAGGAGGACTATCACAATGCCAAAAATGAAAACTCACCGCGGCGCTGCAAAGCGTTTTAAGAAAACTGGTTCTGGTCAACTTAAACGTGACCATGCTTATACAAGCCACTTATTTGCAAACAAATCAACAAAAGCTAAACGTAAGCTTCGCAAATCAGGTCTTGTTTCAAAAGGCGATTTCAAACGCATTCGTCATCTATTAACTTACGTAAAATAATCCATAAGTGATTGATTTATCATAGGAGGGAAATTACATGCCACGTGTAAAAGGCGGTACTGTTACGCGCAAGCGTAGAAAAAGAGTTCTTAAATTAGCAAAAGGTTATTACGGTTCAAAACATACATTATATAAAGTTGCAAACCAACAGGTTATGAAATCATTACAATATGCTTTCCGTGATCGTCGTCAGGTTAAGCGTGATTTCCGTAAACTTTGGATTACTCGTATCAATGCAGCTGCTCGTATGAACGGTCTTTCTTACAGCCGTTTAATGCATGGCTTAAAGCTTGCTGGTATCGAAGTAAACCGCAAAATGCTTTCTGAACTAGCTATTTCTGATGCAAATGCATTTGCTGAATTAGCAAACGTTGCTAAGCAACAATATAACAAGTAATTTATTATAAAAGCCATTCTCTTAATGAGGATGGCTTTTTCTATAAAGGGGAAATAGTGAATGACAATATTATTGGCAGCTTTCTTAGTCATGAATGTGGTTGGCCTTGTGATTATGGGCGAGGATAAGAAAAGGGCCAAAAGGCATGAATACAGAATTCGCGAGCGGACACTCTGGCTAGTGGCCATCTTTGGCGGTGCGATTGGGACAACGGCCGGCATGCAGCTGTACCGTCATAAAACGAAGCATAATTCCTTTAAGATAGGCTTTCCTGTTTTGGCTATTTTAGAGATTATTTTATTTTTTAAAGTATTACTATAAAAAGCGGCATTATGGACGGCTGTTCCGTAAAAACTCCCTCACCGGGCTTTTCCAATTAATTTCAGCATTCGGATAGTGCTCAAGTATTTTTTTATTTATATAAATAAAATCATCTTTGACAAGTCCTTTAAGTGTGGAAGTATTTTCAGACCAAATGGAGATGGTGACAACATCAAAGGAATCAGCCTTGGCACCCATATATTTTTCGCCCGCAAACACTGCACCCTGATAGGTGACGATAAAGTTTTTTCTAACATCTTCATCATCAATCAGCAAGAATCGTTTATGTTTGCGCGCTGCTTCAAGTTTCCGGGATGGTGTGACTAGTAATCTTACTCCAAAGTAAAATAAGAAAATAATTAATAATAATAATATGAAGCGCAGCAACCAAATCATGGTTTAGCCCCCTACACCAATTTCTTACTAATACGTGCGAGCAAGACAAAAGGTTTCAACCATTTGTCATTTTGCTATAATTTTTCCATAAGGAGTGATGGTCATGATGCAATTAGAAAAACTGTTTGCCATGCAAAAAGGATTGGACAGCCATATTGAAGAAAAGCACGGGCTGCAGGATGAGGATTTATTTAATAGGAAGGTTTTGGCGCTGCTAGTGGAAATAGGCGAATTGGCGAACGAAACCCGCTGTTTTAAGTTTTGGAGTGTAAAACCATCTTCAGCAAAGGAAGTGGTGTTAGAAGAATTTGTAGATGGCATCCATTTTATTTTGTCACTTGGAATTGAATGCGGATTTGATCAGAAACCGATTGATTTAGCGATGTCTGAGTCTGGCGTCAATGTGACAGAGCAGTTTTTAAACGTATATGAATCGACTAATCATTTTAAAAAGAGCAAGAGTTTTCAGGATTTTAAACGATTATTGGAATCCTATTTGCAGCTTGCTTCTTTACTTGGATTTACATCCAACGAGATAGAAAAGGCATATTTTGAAAAAAACGAAGTAAATTATCAAAGACAACAAAATAACTATTAGCAGAAAATTTGTAACTGCATAAAATTTATTTGTATAATGAAGGTCGTACATACCAATTAGGGGGCGAAATAATGGCAAAACTTGATGAAACTTTGACGATGTTAAAAGCTTTAACAGATGCCAAAGGAATTCCCGGCAATGAGCGAGAAGTGCGCGAAGTAATGAAACAGTACATAGCACCATATGCTGACGAATTGACGACTGATGGACTTGGCAGTTTAATTGCTAAAAAAGTCGGCAAAGAAGGCGGCCCAAAGATTATGGTTGCCGGTCATTTAGATGAAGTCGGCTTCATGATTACACAAATCGATGACAAAGGATTCCTTCGTTTTCAAACAGTTGGCGGCTGGTGGGGACAAGTAATGCTCGCACAGCGTGTTACAATCGTTACACGAAAGGGTGAGGTAACAGGAATCATCGGTTCCAAGCCACCACATATTTTATCAGCAGAGGCCCGCAAGAAGCCTGTTGAAATCAAAGACATGTTTATTGATATTGGGGCATCCAGTCGTGAGGAAGCAACAGAGTGGGGTGTTCGGCCAGGAGATATGGTTGTGCCTTACTTCGAATTTACAGTAATGAACAATGAGAAAATGCTATTGGCTAAAGCATGGGATAACCGCATTGGCTGCGCGATTGCCATCGATGTTCTAAAGAAATTAAAGGATGTTGAACATCCGAATGTTGTTTATGGAGTAGGGAATGTTCAAGAAGAGGTTGGCTTACGGGGTGCAAAAACTTCTACTTCAAAGATTAATCCGGATATTGGCTTTGCAGTTGATGTAGGAATTGCCGGTGATACACCTGGAATTTCGGAAAAAGACGCCATGAGCAAAATGGGAAAAGGACCACAGGTAGTAATTTATGATGCTTCGCTTGTCGCCCATAAAGGGTTACGCGATTTAGTGACAGATACAGCGGATGAATTGAATATTCCATATCAATTCGATGCCATTCCAGGCGGCGGTACCGATGCAGGGTCCATTTCATTGACCCATAATGGAGTGCCGGCACTTGCCATTACAATTGCAACTCGTTATATTCATTCTCATGCGGCCATGCTCCATCGCGATGATTACGAAAATGCGGTGAAATTGATTGTCGAAGTAATTAAGCGTCTCGATCGTGAGACTGTTGATAAAATTACATTTGAATAAAAATTGAAAAAAGGGTCAGACCCCACAACCTCCTCATACCGCTAAACTGTTCCTAATTGGCGGGTATTTATTGAGTGAATAATCGTGAGGTTAGACCCTTTTAATTTTTTAAAAGAAAAAAGCTGCTGGTGGATGACCGGCAGCCTTACCTACTATTACTTTAATCCGTTTTCAAGAGTGGACAGCATTTCTTTCTTTTCTTCTTCGGATGAATTTTTCCAAATAACTTCAAATAAAACTCCAAGTCCAGGAAGCATTTTTTCTGCTCCATTTTGAATGGCATCAACAATCGTATCCTCTAATTGATCTTGCGTGTTCCCGGAAACATTGTGGATAATAGCATTTCGCAAATTTAAATTCATCGTTACACACTCCTTTTGGTAGCCTTCATACTTTATTATCATTTCTAGTTTTTGGTTTTATTATGTATTAAATTTAGGCTATAATGAAAAAATCATCATCATACGAGCAATTTAAAGGAGAACCAGTTTTGAAATATATAGAATCTGTCAATAATCCTAAAGTAAAACAATGGAAAAAACTTTTAACAAAAAAAGAACGTGATCGGACTGACTCGTTTTTAGTGGAAGGGTTTCATTTGGTGGAGGAAGCACTAAAACAAGGAGAGCAAATTTTAGAAATCATCGTTTCGGAAAGTGTAGGATTGCCGCCCCGTTGGGATGCCAGCTCTACACCAGTCACTACCGTAACAGAGGAGATTTCAAATTTGTTGTCGGATACAGAAGCACCACAGGGCATTTATGCTGTGTGTCGTCAACCAAACCCCAAATTTCAAGATGCTAAAACGTTTCTGTTAATTGATGCAGTACAGGATCCAGGTAATCTTGGAACGATGATCCGGACCGCTGATGCAGCTGGGATTGACGCCGTTGTGGTTGGACGTGGAAGTGTGGATATTTTTAATCCAAAGGTGCTTAGATCGGCTCAAGGCAGCCATTTTCACCTGCCAATCATCACTAGCGACCTGCATCAGTGGATTGACAAACTTCAGGAAGAAAATGTCCCTGTATACGGCACAGCATTAGAAGGTGCCTCGGCTTACACGGATATTTCTCCGGGAGATTCTTTTGCATTGATTGTGGGTAACGAGGGAAATGGAGTAGGGAAGGATATTCTCTCCAGTACAACGGCCAACCTGTATATTCCGATATATGGTAAGAGCGAATCATTAAATGTGGCCGTAGCAACCGGAATCCTGCTTTATTATTTGAAAAAATAGGCTAAAACAAGTTTGACCATATGCGGAAAATTATTATATAATAATGAACAATATTGATAATAAAAAAACGATGACGGAGAAAAGTATCTTGTCAACGACCATTAAGGGAGAAAGTGCCGTGACTGCAAGCACTTTTATGGTTCTGGACGAGTGAAGTTCACCTCCTGAGTTGGCATCGGGACCATTTCTTAACTGAAATGTAAAGATGCATCGGCATAAGCCGTTATCCGAATGAAGCGAACACAATATCTTTATAAATATCGTGTTTACAAGGGTGGTACCGCGAACTATAAACCTCGTCCCTTTCCAGGGATGGGGTTTTTTTGTTTGTTTTGGAGCTTGAAAACTTGGTTTGGCGGAATTAGTGCTAAGTTTGGCGGAAATAATGCTAAGTTTGGCGGAATTAGGTTGAAATTTGGCGGAATGAAGCTAATGTTTAGCGGAAATCCGCTTCAAATTGGCGGTATACTTGTCAGATGACGCGGGACTTACTAATTAATTTAAGGAGGAATAAACATGCAAGAACGGTTAAAGGAATTGCAAGAAGAGGCTCTTCAAAAAATTGAACAGTCAGCAAGTTTAAAAGAATTGAATGATATTCGTGTAGCTTATTTAGGCAAAAAAGGCCCGATTACAGAAGTACTGCGGGGGATGGGCAAACTGTCTGCTGAGGAACGCCCTGTGATGGGGGCACTTGCCAACGAAGTTCGTGAAGCCATCGCTGTAAAAATAGAAGCCAAGCAGAAAGGGTTAGAAGAAGCAGCAGTACTTGAAAAATTAGCATCTGAAAGTATTGATGTGACCCTGCCAGGCAGCCCAGTGAAGAGTGGAAATCACCATCCCCTCACAAGAATCATTGAAGAAATTGAAGATTTATTTATTGGCATGGGCTATCAGGTTGCGGAAGGCCCTGAAGTGGAACAAGATTATTATAATTTCGAAGCTCTAAATTTACCAAAAGGGCACCCTGCCCGTGATATGCAGGATTCTTTCTATATCACAGAAGACATCCTTCTTCGCACTCATACATCACCAGTTCAAGCAAGGACAATGGAAAAGCATGAAGGTAAGGGCCCTATTAAAATTATCTGCCCTGGTAAGGTGTACCGACGTGACAATGACGATGCCACACACTCACACCAGTTCATGCAGATTGAAGGTCTCGTTGTGGGCGAGAACATTCGCATGAGCGATCTTCATGGAACACTTGAAGTATTTGCGAAAAAAATGTTTGGTGAAGATCGTGAAATTCGCTTACGTCCAAGCTTTTTCCCTTTCACAGAACCATCGGTTGAAATGGATATCTCATGTAAAATTTGTGGTGGTCATGGCTGTAATGTTTGTAAGCAAACAGGCTGGATTGAAATTCTTGGTGCCGGTATGGTACATCCTAATGTTCTTGAGATGGCTGGATACGATTCGAAGAAATATACTGGTTTCGCCTTTGGGATGGGACCAGAGCGGATTGCTATGTTGAAATACGGTGTGGATGATATCAGACACTTCTATACAAATGACGTTCGTTTCTTAAAACAATTTTCAAAACACGAGTAAAACTACATGCCGAAGCCCTCGGTGCTAAAGCAAGATAAATAAAGGAGGATGCTATATGTTCGTTTCATATAAATGGCTTCAGGATTATATTGACTTAACTGGAGTATCGGCAACGGAATTAGCTGAAAAAATTACAAAAAGCGGGATCGAAGTTGAAGGAGTAGAAATTCTTAACGACGGAATTAAAGGTGTTGTAGTTGGTCATGTCCTAGAGCGTGTACAGCACCCAAATGCTGATAAATTAAGTAAATGTCTGGTTGACGTTGGCGAGGATCAACCAATTCAAATTATTTGCGGTGCACCCAATGTAGCCCAAGGACAAAAGGTTGCCGTCGCAAAAGTTGGTGCAGTATTACCCGGCAATTTTAAAATTAAACGTGCGAAGCTTCGCGGTGAAGAGTCAAACGGAATGATTTGTTCTTTGACTGAACTTGGCATGGAAGGAAAAGTGGTTCCAAAAGAATACTCCGAGGGGATCTTTGTGTTTCCTGCAGATGCAGAGGTAGGGACTGACGCGCTTGAACTATTAAATCGTGACGACGAAGTGCTTGAGCTTAGTTTAACACCTAATCGCTCTGATTGCTTAAGCATGCTTGGTGTAGCATATGAAGTTGCCGCCATTTTAGGAAGAGATGTTAAACTTCCAGAGACTGACCTTCAAGCTGTTTCTGAAAAAGCATCGGACTACGTTAACATTGTTGTAGATGCACCAGAAGATAGTCCATTATATGCAGCTAAAATCATTAAAAATGTGAAAATTGGTCCTTCACCATTATGGATGCAGACACGCTTAATGTCAGCAGGCATACGTCCACATAATAATGTCGTTGATATTACGAACTACATTTTATTAGAATACGGCCAGCCGCTCCATGCGTTTGATTATGACCGTCTTGGTTCAAAAGAAATTCTTGTTCGCCGTGCGAATGATGGAGAAAAATTCGTAACTCTTGATGATGTGGAACGGACCTTAACCTCCGAACATCTTGTCATAACCAATGGCACAGTGCCAGTTGCCTTGGCAGGTGTTATGGGTGGAGAAAATTCTGAAGTTACTTCTGATACTACTACCGTTTTATTGGAAGCCGCTTATTTTAATGGTGGAACTGTTAGAAAAGCATCTAAAGACCACGGTTTAAGAAGCGAAGCAAGTGCCCGATTTGAAAAAGGCGTGGATCCAAACCGCGTACGCGCTGCTGGAGAACGTGCCGCCTACTTAATGGCGAAGTACGCTGGCGGTGAAGTTTTAGAAGGAGCTGCTGAGGTAGATACTCTAACGATTGAACCAGCTGTTGTTTCGATCACGCTCGAAAAAATCAATCATGTTCTTGGCACGGAGCTGCCGATGAAGGATGTAAAAGAAATCTTTGATCGGTTGCAATTTGTTGCAACGATTGAGGGAGATTCAATTACTGTAACAGCCCCTACACGCCGTGGAGATATTCGTATTGAAGAAGATTTAATTGAAGAAGTGGCACGACTTTACGGCTATGACAACATTCCGAAAACATTGCCAATTGGTTCAACCACTCCTGGTAAATTGTCTGACTACCAAAAGAAACGCCGCGTTGTGCGTCAATATCTTGAAGGAACGGGCTTGTATCAGGCTGTGACTTATTCATTAACAAGTGAAGATAAAGCGGCACAATTTGCTCTAGAAAAACGAGATACGATCCGCTTAGCAATGCCAATGAGTGAAGAGCGCAGTATCCTTCGGTTAAGTATTATGCCGCAGCTGTTAGAGGTATTAAAATATAACACGGCCCGCCAGCATGATAGCTTAGGTGTGTATGAAACTGGTGCTGTATTCTTATCCAATGGTGAAGAAACTCTTCCAGTTGAAAAAGAGCATTTAGCAGGGGCAATTACAGGTCTTTGGCACAGCCATTCCTGGCAGGGTGAGAAGAAAGCCGTTGATTTCTTTGTTTTGAAAGGGATTTTAGAAGGGATGTTTGCAAAGCTTGGGCTCTTGGAACAAGTACAATTTGTTCAAGCGCAGCTAGAAGGCATGCACCCTGGCCGTACTGCTGAAATTCGTTTAAATGGAGAAAAAATCGGCTTTATCGGTCAAGTACACCCAACTGTACAAAAAGAACTAGACTTAAAAGATACCTATGTATTTGAACTATCCTTACAAGCAGTATTAGAAGCAGACAGCCCAGTATTACAATATCAATCAATCCCGCGTTTCCCATCCATCACAAGAGACATTGCCCTTGTGGTAAACAGAGAAACGGTGTCAGGCACCTTACAGGAAATTATTTTAACTGCAGGTGCGCCACTTCTGAAGGAAGCGGATGTGTTTGATTTGTATGAAGGGGACAAAATGGAGGCAGGTAAGAAATCACTTGCATTCTCATTAAAATACCTTGATCCTGAGCGTACTCTGACGGATGAAGAGGTAACAAAGGTACATGAGCGCGTACTTGAAGCCTTAAAAGAAAAGGCTGGAGCAGTGCTAAGAGGTTAATTCATAAAAGTCAGCTCGAAAAAGTAATTTCGAGCTGGCTTTTTTTGATATGCTTTGGGAATTTGGGGACGATTTTGAAATTCGCGGATAAACATCCAAGATTCGCGGATAAAAATGAACCGACAAACAAATGTAACAATTTTCGCTAAAATTCGGCAGGAACATTACCCGATCTATTCGAAATTTACCAGTAAAATGAAAGGAGTGATACATTTGATCATAAAAGAAAGGACAATTCCATTAGTCATTCTTATTTTAGAGGCTTTATGCCGGCGTCTCCCCCTAAGTCACGCTAAATATCAGCAAATTTTAGAGGAACTTAGGAGAAGACATGCTGGTTACCAAGGTGAAGTGGCACTTGATTATTATTTACGTCTTCTGCCAAAAGAAAAATACATGATTCTCCACGATTTAAATCTTCCAGATGGTGATTACAACTGCCAAATCGACACTCTCCTCTTGACACCAGAATTCGCCCTAATTATTGAAGTGAAGAATATGGCTGGAAAATTAATATTTGATACAGAAAATGAACAATTTATTCAAATAAACAATGAAAAGGAAAAAGGCTACCAATATCCCATTGCTCAGGCTGAAAGGCATCAAGAGTATTTAAAGAAACTGATGGCTGATCATAAATTTCCCTCTGTTCCAGTTGATTATTTAGTGGTAATCAGTAATAGTTATTCTTCTTATGTTATTGATGGGAAAAATGCTCTTAAAGTAAAGCAGCGAGTATGTAAGGCAGACGTTTTCAAAAATAAAATTCAGTTTTTTGAAGAACGATATTCTGATCCAGTCCTCAATTCGAAAGATCTCCGAAAACTGAGCCGCCTACTAGTGAAAATGAATACGATCCCGACTAATTATATTTTAAAAAGATATGGAATAAATAGTTCCGATTTAGTTACAGGTGTATATTGCCCCAATTGCAATCATCTTCCCGTTATTCGTAAAAACCAGAAATGGTACTGCCCCTCATGTGGAAAATCTTCAAAAGATGCTCATATAAATGCCCTTAGAGATTACTTTTTACTGATTGATACGAAAATAACAAATCAACAGTTTCGAGAGTTTTGTCATGTAAGTTCGATCGATACTGCGGGGAGATTACTGCGTTCTGAATATCTAATTAGTTCTGGTTCTAAAAAAATGCGTACTTACTCTCCAGTTAGATTCCCTTTCACAGGATGATACAGGCATAAAAATTAAATTCGCAAATAAACCAATACAATTCGCAAATAAAATATAAAATTCGCAAATAAAAGGCCTTGATTCGCAAATAAAACGTACATTATCGCAAATAAAAACCTTTTTACTTATTAGAGATAGGTGCTTTTACGAAAATTTTGTAGTAGTAGCCAATAAAAATTTAAGATTTGACTCAATTTCGGCTGAAATTAGAAAAATTTTTAATAAAAAAACCAACAAAGGTTGCCCCGGCCAACAAAATCAAAGGGGCAACCTCTTTCCACTAGATTTTTTCAAAGATTTCATCATAGTTTTTTGCCAATGCCACATCCAAATCCGTTAAACCGCCCGCATTCCACGAGGTAAGCCTTAACGTGACTAATTTATAGTCAATGGAGATAAATGGATGATGATTTTTCTCTTCGGAAAGCTGGGCAATGGCGTTTACAAATGCCACTCCTGTTAAAAACTCGCGAAAGCGATATTTTTTCACAATAAATTTACCGTCTAGTTTCCACCCGGGTAATTCCGCAAGTGATTGATCAATCTCTGTTAAACTAAGTCGGACTGCCATCCAAAACCCCTCCCATCCACGTATACTCTAAATATATTCGCAAGCTCCCACAAAAAACGCCTCAGTTTCGTTTTTTATTCACAATCGCCCATGCTTTGTCCGTGTTGGCAAAATGAAGCTTTACAAAAGCAGGTAGGCTGTCGCGCCCTTTACTCAATATCAGCTTGGCTGCCGCCACATCCACCTGAGCCCCTGCTCCCTTTGGAATTTTAAAGCCTGCCGCTTCACTCAACTTGTCAATATATTGGATAAAAGCATACCGTGCGAGGATGCTGGCAGCAGCTACCGCAAGATGAATGCCTTCGGCTTTTGTACTAAAATAAACATCTTTATTAACGATGACCTTTTGTCCTTTTAAATGCTGAAAATATGTACTCGGCTGAACAAATTGATCGATAAGAATCGCTTCCGGTTTCTCCGGAGCAATTTTTTCTAACACCTTTAAAATCGCTTGATTATGGAGGAGGGCCTTCATTTTTCCTTGGGACATTCCCACTTTTTGAACAGAGTTGTATTTTTCATTTTTCAGCGTCATCAGACTGAAGGGGATGACATCTTTGATGACCTTGGCAATCGCAATAATTTTATCATCTGTTAAATCCTTCGAATCCCGGACGCCTAATTCCTTTAAAAGCGGAATATTTTCTTTTTTTACATAGGCCGCCACAACGGTAATCGGACCAAAAAAGTCACCCGTCCCAACCTCATCTGAGCCAATAGCAGACATGCCGCCAATACCCGGTGGCAGATCGCCTTTCGCAGCTGAAGATTTCACCTTGGCCGCCCCCGGCTTTTTACTAGATGCACTAACCGTACTGCTGCTCCATTTTCCTGCCTCTTTTTCACAATCATTCCCCTGAAATAATACTTTTCCAGACTTATATGCTGTAATCATACAAGCTGATGTTTTCGCAGCAAACACACTTCCAGGGATGTTTTTTTCTAAAAGCTGCTTGCTGTAGTAGTTTTTCATTTCGATAATTTTTGACATTTCCAAATTAAGAACAACATTTCCCACTAAAAAGACACCACATTTCATTAATTATTGATTGCTGTAAGCCCTAACGCTAGGTGTCGGGGCTTTTTTAATTGGTTTGACTTTTCGACTTATGTACGTTCGTGTTATGATAGAGAGTAGGATTCTGAAATGGAGGCATTTACGTTGTCAAATTCACAAAAACACCGAACAACCGTTGATATATATGGGCAGCAATACGTCATTATGGGAACGGAAAGTCCAAGTCATATTCGACTTGTGGCATCGTTAGTTGATGACAAAATGCGCGAAATTAGTTCAAAGAATCCGACACTAGATGTCAATAAGCTTGCAGTTTTAACAGCGGTCAATGCAGTGAATGATTATATCAAAATAAAAGACCAATTAGAACGGCTGCAAATTGAACTACAAAAAGAAAAGGACTAAATATTATGTTGGATTTAGCAATTATTATTATTTTAATTATTGGATTCTTTGTAGGCCTAAAACGAGGCTTTATCCTCCAGCTCGTTCATTTACTAGGTTTTATTATTGCATACATAGCAGCCTATTCCTATTATGATGAGTTGGCCCCCAAATTAACTCTTTGGATCCCCTATCCAAACTTTGGGGAAAATACGACCTTAACGATTTTAACAGGTTCAAGTAATATGGAAACAGCATTCTACCGTGCAATTGCCTTTGTGATTATCTTTTTTGCGGTAAAAGTGCTATTTCAAATCATTGGGTCTATGCTCGACTTTATCGCCCATTTGCCGGTTTTAAAGCAGCTAAATGTCATGGCAGGCGGCATTTTAGGTTTTTGTGAAGTCTATTTAATTATATTTATTTTATTATACATTGCTGCCTTAATACCAATAGAAGTTGTGCAAAATGCAATGGATCACTCTATCTTGGCAAATGCAATCGTAAATCACACGCCTGTCCTTTCACAGCAAATCAAAGATTTGTGGATTGAATATACAGCTGCTTGAACTTCTCTTTAGCAGAGAAGTTTTTCTTTTCTTTCTATAATACGATAAAATTAATGAAAACTTGGGTGGCAGGTGAATGAGATGGAAGTAAATAAAAAAGAGTTAATTCGTTTATTAGAGACGATTGCCATATACATGGAATTAAAAGGGGAAAACCCATTTAAAACTTCGGCTTTTCGTAAAGCGGCCAATGCATTAGAAGCAGATGAGCGTACCTTATCAGAGATTGAAGACTTTACTGCGATTTCCGGAATTGGAAAAGGGACGGCAGCTGTTATGGAAGAGTACATAAAAGAAGGGTCATCTACCGTATTAAAAGAGCTCAAACAAGAAGTTCCCGCCGGTTTAATTCCTTTACTGCAGCTCCCAGGCCTTGGTGGAAAAAAGATTGCTAAGTTATACAAGGAGTTAGGAATTGTGGATGTTTCCAGCTTAAAAGCAGCTTGTCAAGCAGGTCAGGTTCAAGCACTTGCCGGATTTGGCAAGAAAACCGAAGAGAAGATTTTGAGTGCGATCGCGAATGTAGGCACAAGGCCTGAACGGCTGCCGCTAGCCTATATGCTTCCTATTGCGGAAGAGATTGAGGCAAGACTGGCTGAATTTCCAAATATTGATCGCTATTCAAGAGCTGGAAGCCTGAGAAGAATGAGAGAGACCATTAAAGACCTTGATTTTATCATAGCGACAACGGAGCCGGAAATCGTTCGCGAGCAGCTTTTAAATCTGCCAAATATTAAGGAAGTCATTGGTGCGGGAGATACAAAGGTTTCGGTAGTATTCGGGTTTGATTATGATATATCGGTTGATTTTCGACTCGTGAAGCCAGTGGAGTTTATCACCACACTTCATCATTTCACCGGTTCAAAAGACCATAATGTCCGGATGCGGCAGCTAGCGAAAGAACGCGGTGAAAAAATCAGTGAATACGGTGTAGAAAACGTTGAAACAGGAGAGATGCTTACTTTTTCATCTGAAGAGGAATTTTTCAAGCATTTTGATCTTCCGTTTATTCCGCCGGAAATTAGAGAAGATGGCAAGGAAGTGGAGACCTTTACTGCCAATGAGGAGTTAATCGAGCTTGCTGATATTAAAGGTGATTTGCATATGCACACCACCTGGAGCGACGGCGCCCATTCGATTGAGGAAATGGTGGAAGCCTGCCGTGCGAGAGGCTATCAATACATGGCGATTACGGATCACTCACAGTATTTAAAGGTGGCAAACGGATTAACCCGTGAAAGATTGTTGAAACAAAAAGAGGAAATCAAAAAACTAAATCAAAAATATGACGATTTTCTGATCCTGTCAGGGGTGGAAATGGATATTCTACCGGATGGGACCTTAGATTATGATGATGAACTGCTAGCTGAAATGGATTTCGTCATCGCATCAATCCATTCCGCGTTTTCCCAGCCAAGAGAAAAGATAATGGAGCGGTTGAAGACTGCCCTCGAAAATGCCCATGTGGATTTAATTGCCCATCCAACGGGTAGAAAAATTGGCCGTCGCGAAGGATACGATGTTGACATAGATTTACTGATACAATTGGCTAAGGAAACGAATACGGCCCTGGAATTAAATGCAAATCCCAACCGGTTAGACTTAGCAGCAGAATATTTACGAAAAGCCCAGGATGCCGGCGTGAAAATCCTTATTAATACAGATGCCCATAAAATGGATACATTAAAGCATATGGAAATTGGTGTTTCTGCCGCCAAAAAAGGCTGGATCAAAAAATCATCCGTGCTGAATGCGCTGAACAAATATGACTTGCTAGAATTTTTGCATAATCGAAACTAAGGGAGGGTAACTCCATGCAAGCAAGAGCGTTAAAGGTATTAGAATTTACAAAAGTGAAAGAGCAGCTGTTCGAGCATGCAGCTTCTTCACTGGGGAGAGATAAAATAAAGAGTTTGGTGCCATCGACTGATTTTGATGAGGTAGTCAGGCTTCAGGCTGAAACAGACGAAGCGGCAACGGTTTTTCGAATAAAAGGAAGTGTCCCATTATCAGGGATTCATGATATACGTGCCCATATTAAACGGTCCGTCATTGGGGGTGTTCTTAGCCCGCATGAACTGGTTCAAATTGCCAGCACCATCCATGCAAGCCGGCAAATGAAGCGATTTATTGAGGATCTTGCGGCAGAAAGAACGGAATTACCGATTTTAATGGATCAAGTAGCCCTCATTGTTCCGCTTACAAACCTCGAACAAGATATCAAACATGCTATCGACGAAAGTGGCGAGGTGCTTGATAGTGCTAGTGATTTATTGCGCTCCTTAAGGAATCAGCTTAGATCAAATGAGTCGCGCATTCGTGAAAAATTAGAAAGCATGATTCGTTCATCGAATGCAGCAAAAATGCTGTCGGATGCGATTGTAACGATTCGAAATGACCGCTTTGTTATTCCTGTTAAACAAGAATATCGCGGTCACTATGGCGGAATTATCCATGACCAAAGTTCTTCGGGACAAACCTTATTTATTGAGCCTCAGGTCATTGTTCAATTAAACAATCAGCTGCAGGATATCCGGGTCAAAGAGCAGCAAGAAATCGAGAGAATCTTGGCAGAGCTCTCTGCAAAAGTTGCGGAGCATGAGAGTGAGCTTCAGGTAATCGTTGAGGTTGTAGCAAATTTAGATTTTATTTTTGCAAAAGCAAGATATGGGAAAAAAATAAAAGCGTCAATGCCCATCATGAATCATGAGGGAAGAATTGCGTTATACAAAGCACGGCATCCGTTAATTCCGCTTGATGAAGTGGTGGCGAACGATATCATGCTGGGCGGAGAGTTTACAACCATAGTTATTACGGGGCCAAATACTGGCGGTAAAACGGTCACATTAAAAACGCTTGGCCTTTGTTCATTAATGGCGCAGGCTGGGTTGCAGGTTCCTGCGCATGACGGCTCCGAACTGGCTGTCTTTGATGCAGTCTATGCAGATATTGGTGATGAACAATCGATTGAGCAAAGCTTAAGTACCTTCTCTTCCCATATGGTGAATATTGTTGAAATCTTAAATAGTGTTGATTTCAATAGCCTTGTTTTATTTGATGAACTGGGAGCGGGAACGGATCCCCAGGAAGGTGCTGCCTTGGCTATATCAATCCTTGATGAGGTACACAAACGAGGCGCACGGGTCATTGCTACCACACATTATCCTGAGCTAAAGGCATATGGCTATAACCGAGAAGGTGTGTTGAATGCAAGTGTTGAGTTTGATGTAGAGTCATTAAGTCCAACCTATAAGCTGCTGCTTGGAGTGCCTGGCCGTAGTAATGCCTTTGAAATCTCGAAACGATTAGGGTTAAATGAACGGGTCATTCAAGCTGCCCGTTCACATGTAAGTGAAGATTCTAACCAAATTGATAAAATGATTGCTTCCTTGGAAGAAAGTAAGCGGCAGGCCGAAAGGGAAGAGCAAGAGGCCAGAGATTTTTTAAAGCAGGCTGAAAAGCTTCATCAAGATCTGCAAAATCAAATGATCGAGTTTTATGAGAAGAAAGACTCAATGCTTGAAAAAGCGGCAGAAAAGGCGGGCGACATTGTCGATGAAGCCAAGCATGAAGCCGATAAAGTGATTCGCGAGCTTCGGAAAATGCGGACGGAAAAACATGCGGAAATTAAGGAACATGAATTAATTGATGCTAAGACACGACTAGAAAAAGCTGCACCAGAGATTAAGAAATCAACGAAATTAGCCAATAAGAAAACAAAAACACACACATATATGCCTGGGGATGAGGTTAAGGTTCTTACCTTTGGTCAAAAGGGAACGCTTGTCGATCGGGTCTCAGATCATGAGTGGCAGGTTCAAATTGGCATTTTGAAAATGAAGGTAAAAGAGAAAGACATGGAATATATGAGTACACCGAAACAAGTTGAAACAAAGCCAATGGCTATTGTCAAAGGCAGGGACTCGTATGTTAAACTGGAATTAGATCTTCGCGGGGAAAGGTATGAAGATGCCCTTCTAAAAGTGGAAAAATATATTGATGATGCTCTGCTATCCAGTTATCCCCGTGTATCGATTATCCACGGGAAAGGGACGGGTGCTTTAAGGCAAGGTGTTCAAGAATATTTAAAAAACCATCGGTCCGTCAAGAAAATTCGTTTTGGTGAAGCTGGAGAAGGTGGTTCAGGGGTAACCATAGTCGAATTTAAATAATGTCCGGGGAGAAAACGCAATGAATCAGTTTTGGGAGAATGAATTTATTCAAACTGCAGCCTATTATAGTGTTGTTATCTTATTTATAGTCGTCTTTTTAGCCGTTTTTGAAGTGGTAACCAAATATAGAAATTGGGAAGAAATCAAAAAAGGAAATCTAGCCGTCGCGATGGCTACAGGTGGGAAAATATTTGGTGTGGCCAATATTTTCCGCTCATCCATCGAAGTGCATAATTCTGTATTGGAAATGGTTGGATGGGGAATCTATGGTTTTGTCCTGTTGCTAATCGGCTATTTTATCTTTGAATTTTTAACCCCCAAGTTTAAGATTGATGAGGAAATTCAAAATGATAACCGAGCTGTTGGATTAATTTCACTGATTATTACGATCGGTTTATCCTATGTGATTGGGGCAGGAATAAAGTAAGGGGAGAAATAAACAGTGGAAACATTAGCTAAAGTACTTCTCGGATTATGCGGCTTATTTTTGCTAATCGGCATTATTTATATGGTGTTCTTTGTATGAGATGAAATCATCGCTGAATCAATTCAGCGGTGATTTTTTTGCAATGGCCGGCACCAAGCGGCCCAATTCTCATTGTCTATTGTGATACACTGTACTATAATAAAAGAGTGTTTACAATTTTTTCAATTATATAGACAAAAGGGAGGTTATGTATGTTGGAGTCAAAACCTTGGTTGGAACTTTATCCAAAAGAAATTCCTGCCACACTTGAATACTCCTCAGAGCCAGTACAACAATACTTAGTCGACGCTGCAAGGAATTTCCCAGAAAAAATAGCCATTCACTTTATGGGCAAAGAAATGACTTACAAGCAGCTTTATGAAGAAGCAGTAAGTTTTGCGAGTTATCTCCAAAACACCTTAAGCATTGAAAAAGACGACCGAATCGCCATCATGCTTCCAAACACACCGCAAGCAGTTATTAGCTATTTTGGTATATTAATGGCCGGTGGAATTGTTGTCCAAACCAATCCATTATACACCGAACGTGAACTTGAGTACCAAATGAAGGACTCAGGAGCAAAAGCCATTATCACCCTAGACATCCTCTACCCAAGAGTCTCGAAAGTTATGCCGCAGACTAATTTACACCACATAATTGTAACCGCTATCAAAGATTACTTACCATTTCCTAAAAATCTCATTTATCCTTTCATCCAGAAAAAACAATATGGAATCGTTGTAAAAGTTAAGCATGAAGGCAGCACCCACCTGCTTACAGAAATAGTAAAGGAAGGTTCGAAAGAATTAACCAAGTTCGTCTTCAACCCTGATGAAGATATTGCCCTTCTACAATATACAGGTGGTACGACAGGCTCTCCGAAGGGCGTCATGTTAACTCATAAAAATTTAATTGCAAACACAACAATGAGTGAAGCATGGATTTATAAAGCTAAAACAGGTGAGGAATCAATTCTTGGACTCGTGCCTTTTTTCCATGTGTATGGCATGACTGTGGGAATGATTTTATCAGTTAAGATGGCTTGTAAAATGATTATTCTTCCAAAATTTGATGCTTTGACAACATTGAAAACGATTCAAAAACAGCGTCCAACCCTTTTTCCTGGTGCTCCGACCATTTATATCGGTCTATTAAACCATCCTGATTTAAAAAAATACGATCTCTCTTCCATAGATACTTGTATTAGCGGTTCTGCCCCGCTTCCAGTAGAAGTTCAGCAGAAGTTTGAAGAAGTTACTGGAGGCAAGCTTGTCGAAGGCTATGGTTTATCAGAAGCATCACCTGTAACACATGCGAATTTCTTATGGGATGCCGAAAGAATAAAGGGGAGTATCGGTGTTCCATATCCTGATACAGATGCCTCTATTCTTTCTATTGAAACAGGTGAACCGATGCCTATTGGAGAAATTGGTGAAATTGTGATTAAAGGTCCCCAAATTATGAAAGGCTATTGGAATCGTCCAGAGGAAACCAAGGAAGTTTTAAAAGATGGCTGGTTGTATACTGGTGACCTTGGTTATATGGATGAGAAGGGATATTTTTATGTTGTCGATCGCAAGAAGGATATGATTATTGCAGGGGGATACAATATTTATCCAAGAGAAATAGAAGAAGTCTTGTATGAACATCCCGATGTAATCGAAGCTGTTGCAGCAGGAATTCCTGATCCCTATCGCGGCGAAACGGTAAAGGCGTACATTGTTTTGAAAGAAGGATCATCTGTAACAGAAGATGAAATGAATCATTTTGCGAGGAAATATTTAGCGGCCTATAAGGTTCCAAGGCAATATGAATTTAAAACGGATTTGCCAAAAACCGCCGTGGGGAAAATTTTAAGAAGAATGCTGGTAGAAGAGGAAATTCAAAAAATAGAAGAAGAGAGCAAAAAACACGCCTAACAATAATCTGATTTTTTTTTGAGCAAGAAAGCTTGTCTTCTAACTCATTTCATAATAGGATAAGAAAGTTGCCTTATATTTTCTTGACAGAAATAAAGATAATAATTATTATTAAAATATGAATGATGATTCATTCATATTTTTCTTTTTGAATTTATAAGAAATTAGAATGAACTTTCTTCAAAAGGGGGGATTGACATGAAAAAAACGAAGCCAAAATACATGCAAATAATAGATGCAGCGGTGATAGCGATCGCTGAAAATGGGTATCACCAAGCCCAAGTTTCGAAAATTGCAAAACAGGCAGGCGTTGCAGATGGAACCATTTATCTTTATTTTAAAAACAAAGAAGACATCCTAATCTCTCTCTTTGAAGAAAAGATGGGCGAATTCGTTGAAAAAATAGAAGAAAAAATAGCAGGAAAAAAGACGGCTGAAGAGAAGTTATTAATGATGATCGAAACTCATTTCCAACTCCTTTCAGATGACCATCATATGGCAATTGTTACACAGCTAGAATTACGTCAATCAAATAAAGAACTTCGCTTAAGAATTAATGATGTTCTTAGGGGTTATTTACAGGTGATAGACAAGATCATTTTGGAAGGAAAAGATTCGGGTGAGTTTTCAAGCGATCTCGATGTTCGTCTTGCCCGGCAAATGATTTTCGGTACGATTGATGAAACCGTCACATCATGGGTGATGAACGAAGAAAAATATGATCTGCTTGCACTGGCAACCCCAGTCCATCGCCTCTTGATCAATGGTTGTGGAACCCGGTAGATTATCAGATAAGGAGGAGTTAGATTGGAATTTTTAAAATGGTCGTATCAAGACAATATTGCCACCATCACGATCGGGCGTCCTCCGGCAAATGCCCTTTCATCAGGCCTTATAAGGGAGCTGTCGGCTATACTGGATGAAATTGAGCCAAACGATGAAATTAGAGTTATTGTCATTCATGGTGAAGGCCGCTTTTTTTCAGCGGGCGCAGATATTAAGGAATTTACGACAATAACATCGTCGGAGGATTTTTCTAACCTTGGAAAATTCGGACAAGATTTGTTTGATCGTATGGAAAAGTTTGCAAAACCGATTATTGCGGCGATTCATGGTGCAGCACTAGGCGGAGGGCTCGAACTGGCAATGGCGTGTCACATTCGCTATGTCAGTGAAACTGCCAAACTGGGTCTTCCAGAATTACAGCTTGGGTTAATTCCGGGATTTGCCGGTACCCAACGGCTGCCCAAATATGTAGGGACCGCTCGGGCAGCTGAAATGCTGTTCACCGCAGAGCCTATTACTGGCGTAGAAGCGGTTCAAATCGGTTTAGCCAATCATGCCTATCCGGAAAATGAATTATTAGATCAGGCCTATAAATTAGCTGGAAAAATTGCTAAGAAAAGCCCTGGCTCGATTCGTGCAGCAATTGAATTATTAAATTATGCGAAAACAAACGAGTTTTATCAGGGTAGTAAAAGGGAATCTGAATTATTTGGTCAAGTCTTTGTTTCAAATGATGGCAAAGAAGGCATTCAAGCCTTTCTTGAAAAAAGGGAGCCGAACTTTAAGGGTGTGTGACTTCTAAAGCAATATTCCTGCTAAGGAAGTTTTCATAGTAAATTTTTTTCTAAAAAATTTTCTTAATCTTTTGAACTGAATTAATGTTTGAAATTTACTAGGAGGGAAATCATGAACATTTATGTATTAATGAAAAGAACCTTTGATACGGAAGAAAAAATTTCAATTTCTGGCGGAAAAATCAATGAGGATGGAGCCGAATTTATCATTAATCCTTATGATGAATATGCGATTGAAGAAGCGATCCAAGTCCGCGATGCCAATGGCGGAGAGGTAACCGTTATTTCTGTCGGCAATGAAGAAACAGAAAAACAATTGCGTACAGCACTTGCAATGGGAGCTGACAAAGCCGTACTAATCAATATTGAAGATGATATTGAACATGGGGATCAATTTACAACAGCAAAAATTCTTGCTGAATACTTAAAAGACAAAGACGCTGATTTAATTATCGGCGGAAATGTTGCCATTGACAACGCGTCTGGCCAAGTAGGTCCACGTGTTGCTGAAATACTTAACATCCCTTATGTAACAACGATTACAAAATTAGAAATTGATGGAACAAATGTAACCGTTACCCGTGACGTTGAAGGAGATTCAGAAGTAATCGAAACGAGCCTTCCGCTATTAGTCACTGCACAACAGGGTCTTAACGAGCCGCGGTACCCGTCATTACCGGGAATCATGAAAGCGAAGAAAAAACCGCTTGAAGAATTAGAATTAGACGATCTCGAACTTGAAGAAGACGATGTGGAAGCAAAAACAAAGACGATTGAAATATACTTACCGCCAAAGAAAGAGGCTGGGAAGGTTCTATCTGGTGAATTAAATGATCAAGTAAAAGAACTTGTTCAACTTCTTCATACTGAAGCAAAAGTAATTTAATTTCATTCACATAAAAATTGTTTTCAGGAGGTAATAGAATGTCAAGAAAAGTATTGGTACTAGGAGAGGCTAGGGACGGGTCATTACGTAACGTTTCTTTCGAAGCAATTGCTGCAGCACAGACTGTGGCAGAGGGCGGAGAAGTGGTTGGAGTTTTAGTTGGCGATGCTGTAAGCGCTTTAGGCGCTGAGCTTATCCAATATGGAGCAGACCGCGTAGTCACAGTTGAAAATGAAAAATTAAAACAATATACGTCTGACGGCTTTGCCCAAGCATTATTAGCGGTAATCGAGCAAGAAAACCCGGAAGGACTTGTACTAGGCCATACAGCACTGGGAAAAGACCTGGCCCCTCGCATTGCAGGAAAGCTTTCTTCGGGCCTTATTTCTGACGCGACTGCAGTTGAAGTAGCTGGCGGGAATATTGTATTTACAAGACCGATTTACTCAGGTAAAGCATTTGAAAAGAAAATTGTTACCGATGGATTAATTTTTGCCACTGTTCGTCCAAATAATATTGCACCATTAGCAAAAGATGAAAGCAGAACTGGTGGTGTTTCCAGCTTATCGGTAGACATTAAAGACCTTCGTGCCATTATTAAAGAAGTAGTAAGAAAGGCCAGTGAAGGGGTAGATTTAAGTGAAGCAAAAATCGTCATTTCAGGCGGCCGCGGCGTCAAGAGTGCGGAAGGGTTTGCTCCGTTGAAAGAATTAGCTCAAGTTTTAGGCGGTGCAGTTGGCGCTTCTCGTGGTGCGTGTGATGCTGATTATTGTGATTACTCTTTACAAATCGGTCAAACTGGAAAGGTGGTAACACCAGACCTGTATATTGCCTGCGGTATTTCTGGAGCCATTCAGCACTTAGCTGGGATGTCCAACTCTAAAGTTATCGTAGCGATCAACAAAGATCCTGAAGCGAATATTTTTAAAGTAGCCGATTATGGCATTGTCGGTGACTTGTTCGAGGTCGTACCAATATTAACAGAAGAGTTTAAAAAACTTAAGGTCCATTCGTAATAAGCAAAGCGGAATCGCTGGAGCTAGACATAAGAATGGCTAAGAAAGATAATAATAAAGCGGGCGGGACAACAAGTAACGCTCGCTTTTTTTATATTCGCATAGAATACTTATAACCAGGATGGGTATATTACATGCTGAAACATATTATTAGCATGATATGGCAATCGATGGTATACTTTCCGTAGTATTTCAGTTATTTAATAGGAGGTCAATAAAGATGGCTATTTCACACGTAACAGATCAAACCTTTGCTACTGAAACAGGTTCAGGCCTTGTGCTTGTAGATTTTTGGGCACCATGGTGCGGACCTTGTAAAATGATAGCTCCAGTTCTAGAAGAACTTGACGCAGAAATGGGCGAAAAAGTAAAAATTACTAAGCTTGATGTGGATGATAACCCACAAACAGCTGCTAACTTCGGCGTTATGAGCATCCCAACATTGTTGGTACTGAAAGATGGCGAAGTTGTCGATAAAGTCGTTGGCTTCCAGCCAAAAGACGCGCTAGCAAGTGTTTTAGAAAAACACGTATAAGATAAATAACAAAAAACCTTAGTTAGAGTTCCATCTAGCTAAGGTTTTTTGCTTTTTACAAGAGTCTCCTACTTCCCTTTATGAGTCATTTGCATTAGAATTTTAAATACATTAAAAAAAGACGGAGGGAGTGGCCGGAATGAATGAAAATATAAAGCAAAAATTGACCCTGCTGCCTGATCTGCCTGGCTGCTACTTAATGAAGGACCGTCAGGGAACAATTATTTATGTGGGAAAAGCAAAGGTTTTAAAGAATCGTGTCCGTTCCTATTTCACTGGATCCCACGATGGAAAAACGTTAAGACTTGTTAATGAAATTGAGGACTTTGAATACATTGTTACCTCTTCGAATATAGAAGCCCTATTACTTGAATTGAACCTGATTAAGAAATACGATCCAAAATACAATATCATGCTGAAGGATGATAAAAGCTATCCGTTTATTAAACTAACTGCAGAAAGACATCCAAAGCTTATCATAACGAGAAAAGTGAAAAAGGATAAAGGGAAATACTTTGGTCCTTATCCCAATGTAGGAGCAGCTAATGAGACGAAAAAGCTGTTAGATCGGATTTACCCATTACGAAAATGCTCCACCCTGCCTGATCGTGTTTGCTTGTACTATCATTTAGGGCAATGCCTTGCACCTTGTGTGAATGAAGTGAGTGAAGAGCAGTATAAGCAAATGACGGATGAAATTTCCCGCTTTCTAAATGGCGGCTATAAGGAAATAAAAAAAGAGCTCACAGAAAAAATGACAGCTGCCTCAGAAGAACTTGATTTTGAGCGGGCAATGGAGTTCCGCGATAAAATTGTTCATATTGAGGCGATTATGGAAAAGCAAAAAATTACGATGACTGATTTTACCGACCGTGACGTATTTGGCTATGCAGTCGATAAAGGCTGGATGTGCGTTCAGGTCTTTTTTGTCCGGCAAGGAAAGCTGATTGAGCGGGACGTATCGATGTTTCCCATCTACAATGAGCCGGAGGAAGAAATTTTAACGTTCCTCGGCCAATTTTATACAAAAGCCAATCATTTTAAACCAAAAGAAATTTTAATTCAAGACGACGTGGATCTTCATATCGCTGAACAGCTTTTGGAAGTAAGAGTCCTGCAGCCACAGCGCGGTCAAAAAAAGGACCTCGTTAAAATGGCCATAAAAAATGCGAAGATTGCTTTAAATGAAAAGTTCTCCCTGATTGAAAAAGATGAGGAAAGAACGATTAAGGCTGTTGAAAACCTTGGGGAGCTACTGGGGATATATACACCGCACAGGATTGAATCATTCGATAACTCTAACATTCAAGGGACAGATCCAGTATCCGCCATGGTTGTTTTTATTGATGGGAAAGCAAATAAACGAGAGTATCGCAAATATAAAATCAAATCGGTTAAGGGTCCCGATGATTATGAATCCATGCGAGAAGTAACGAGAAGAAGATACTCGAGAGCCCTAAAAGATGATTTACCGCTTCCTGATTTGATTATCATTGATGGTGGAAAAGGGCATGTCGAGGCTGTAAGAGATGTTTTGGAAAATGAGCTGGGCTTAGATATCCCGCTTTCAGGATTGGTAAAGGATGAGAAACACCGAACATCCCAGCTTCTATACGGCAATCCATTGCAAATCGTCCCCTTAGCTCGAAACAGCCAAGAGTTTTATTTACTGCAACGCATTCAAGATGAAGTTCACCGCTTTGCGATTACTTTCCACCGTCAACTCCGTGGGAAAAGTGCGTTCCAATCGTTGCTCGATGATATTCAGGGTATCGGAGAAAAACGAAAAAAATTACTATTAAAACAGTTCGGTTCTGTCAAAAAAATGAAGGAAGCCAACATAGAGGAATTTACTGCACTTGGAATTCCAATAAATGTAGCAGAAGAATTATTCAATAAACTTCACACAATATGATTGTCAGAAAAAAAAGAACATGCTATAATAAGTGAAAATTTAATTTACTATCACTTTGTCGTACTAAAGTGAAGGTAGAGGTGCGAGCTTCAAGAGTAATGGTTCTGAGAAGGATGAGCTTCGAAGAGGGATCATGAAAGGGAATGTTCGCCGAAGTAAAGAAGGTCTCATTCCTTCCTTTGCTGGTTCTGTATTGAATAAATCCAGAATTGTCAAGACGTATGTCTTGGAGAGCTATCTTACGTTATTTGTACAGGAATTTATTTTTTCGTGTTCAAAAAGCAATGAGATGCCCTCATTGCTTTTTTTTCATTTATGGGGAAATCTAATGTAATCATTTGAAAGAAGGGAATCAACTATGGGGCTTATCGTACAAAAATTTGGGGGAACCTCCGTTGGCAGTGTAGAAAGAATATTAAATGTAGCATCACGTATAAAAGAGGAGACCGTGCTAGGTAATAACGTTGTTGTCGTTGTGTCGGCTATGGGGAAATCTACCGATCAGCTAGTAAGTTTAGCAAAGGAAATATCTGATCAGCCAAACAAGCGGGAAATGGATATGCTGCTTTCAACAGGGGAGCAGGTTACGATTGCATTATTGTCGATGGCTTTAAATCAACAGGGGCTTAATGCAGTTTCGTATACAGGCTGGCAGGCGGGGATCGTTACAGAACCAGTTCATGGAAATGCCCGGATTGCCAAAATCAACACGGAGGCGATTCAAGCTCAGCTGTCTGAAGGAAAAGTTGTGATTGTGGCAGGATTCCAAGGGATAACAGAAGATGGCGAGATTACAACACTTGGCCGCGGTGGCTCAGATACAACCGCTGTTGCTCTAGCTGCATCATTAAAAGCTGATCGATGCGATATTTATACGGATGTAACCGGTGTTTTTACAACGGATCCACGATATGTTAAAGAGGCACGTAAATTATTATCCGTTTCATATGATGAAATGCTTGAACTTGCTAATCTAGGTGCAGGTGTGCTGCACCCAAGAGCAGTCGAGTTTGCAAAAAATTACAAAGTTCAGCTTGAGGTTCGTTCAAGTATGGAGAGAGTAGAAGGAACAGTCATAGAGGAGGAAGCAACAATGGAACAAAATTTAGTAGTGCGCGGAGTAGCGTTTGACGATGAAATTACAAGGGTTACTGTACTAGGACTCACTAACTCATTAACAAGTTTATCAACTATTTTTACCACCTTAGCACAAAATCATCTTAACGTGGACATTATTATTCAAAGTACAACTGAGGGAGGGACTGCCAATCTGTCATTCTCGATCCATACGAATGATTTGCTCGAAACATTAAAGGTCCTGGAAGATAATAAAACAGTCCTGGGATATGAGCAACTTGATGCTGAAAATAAGTTAGCCAAGGTATCGATTGTTGGTTCAGGAATGATTTCTAATCCAGGCGTTGCCGCTAAAATGTTTGAAGTACTAGCTGAAAATAACATTCAAATCAAAATGGTCAGCACCTCCGAAATTAAAGTATCCGTCGTTGTCGAAGAAAAAAACATGCTTCAAGCTGTACAAGCCCTTCACACAGCATTTGAATTAGGGGAATAGTGAAAAGGGTGTCAGGCACCTTTGGTGCCTGACACCCTTATTAACAAAATGATCGTTGAGAAGTTACTTTATGGGGTCTTTTGTATCCCATTTGACGGTGAATTGAACTTTGTTTGATTTTTTAACAGGGTGCTCAAAGGCTTCCGTATATACTTTTTTTTGGAGTTCGATTTGCTGAGCAAGGAAACCGGCTTCGAGCTGAAAAAAGTGCTCGGCCTTTGATTTTACACGAGGCACAATCAATGGACTAGATAGTTCCATTTCGATTTCATTTTTTGTTTCTTTAATTATTTCCAGCTGACCCCATGAAGCTTTGGTAAAAAACTCAATGACTTGATCATGATCAGCTAAAGGGAATTTTCGCGCTAGACGCTTACCGGCCCAATATAATATTTCAGGCGTATCTTTTCCGAGAATTTCTGGCAGAAGTATTTCCCTAATTAACTCATATCCGAAGATCGAGATGGTTCGTGGTTCTGCTGCATTTGTATCCAAATTAACGACTGTACTTTCTTCCACAAGCTTCCCCTCTTTCTATTATTCTATTATATACAATTTTGGCTAAGTTTCAGTACAGTTTTCAATAAGAAAATATTGTTATTTTGCAATATCTAATCCTATTTATTATCATAATTATCTTTACCTTTAAAGTAAAAACTCTAACAGTTAGATATTGGAAATATCATTGGGGAAATTGGGCAACCATAAATAACTATCAATCTTTATAAGTTTGTACACATACACTATTATAATTTCAATATATTTAAAAAATTTTTATTTTTTACTTAAAATACTGTATCCGTTTTCTTGACGCTCTATCAGGTTGGGAGTAAAATGGACATGTCACATAATTGTCACAGTAGTGAAAATTAAAAATTACATGAGGAATAACAAGGGAAAAAGGCTTAACATCATTTTTTAAAACTTAAAGGGGGGTAAAATAATGGCGGGAAATCGAGAGTTTGTTAATCGCAGATTGCATTCATTGCTGGGAGTTATTCCGATTGGGGTATTCCTGATCCAGCATCTTGTTGTCAACCATTTTGTTACAGGGGGACCAGAATCTTTTAATAAGGCTTCAAACTTTATGGGAAGTCTTCCATTCAAGATTGTCCTTGAAACAGTAATTATCTATTTACCATTGTTATATCATGCAATCTATGGAATTTATATTGCTTTTACTGCAAATAGCAATGTTAATAGGTTTAGTACATACAGGAACTGGATGTACTTACTACAGCGTATTACAGGCGTTATTACATTAATTTTTATTGCATGGCATGTATGGCAAACACGGGTCGCTGCAGCATTTGGCGCTGAGGTCTCCTTTGATATGATGCATGATATTCTTTCATCGCCTGGTATGTTTGTTTTCTATCTAGTTGGTATTCTTTCGGCTATTTTTCATTTTGCCAATGGTTTGTGGTCATTCCTAGTTAGCTGGGGGATTACAGTATCACCACGTTCACAAGTTATATCTACATACGTGACAATTGGTGTGTTTGTTGTATTGGCATTTATTAGCATTCAAACACTGATTGCATTTGTTTCATAATAGAGGAAGTTCGGAAAAATATTGTATTTTGGATTGAGGGAGTGAGTCACGAATGGGTAAAGGTAAAGTGATCGTAGTCGGCGGCGGCTTGGCCGGTTTAATGGCTACCATCAAGGTTGCAGAATCAGGAACTCCGGTAGAGCTATTTTCTCTTGTTCCGGTTAAACGTTCTCACTCTGTTTGTGCCCAAGGCGGTATTAATGGAGCGGTAAATACAAAGGGTGAAGGAGATTCCACGTGGATCCACTTTGACGATACCATTTATGGCGGAGACTTTTTGGCCAATCAACCGCCGGTAAAAGCAATGTGTGATGCAGCACCTGGCATTATTAATCTATTTGACCGGATGGGAGTAATGTTTAACCGTACTCCAGAAGGTTTACTAGATTTCCGTCGTTTCGGAGGTACACAGTATCACCGTACAGCCTTTGCTGGGGCAACAACAGGGCAGCAGTTGCTTTATGCTTTAGACGAACAAGTTCGCCGTCATGAAGTAGACGGGTTAGTTACGAAATATGAAGGCTGGGAATTCCTAGGAACTGTTATTGATGATGATGGCGTATGCCGCGGAGTGGTCGTTCAAAACTTAAAAACGATGGAAATTAAATCGTTCTCTGCAGATGCTGTTATCATGGCTACAGGGGGCCCTGGAATTATCTTTGGAAAGTCAACGAACTCCGTTATCAATACGGGCTCTGCTGCATCGATCGTGTACCAGCAAGGTGCCTATTATGCAAATGGTGAAATGATTCAAATCCATCCAACTGCTATCCCTGGCGATGATAAGCTTCGGTTAATGAGTGAATCAGCGCGTGGTGAAGGCGGTCGTATTTGGACCTATAAAGACGGAAAGCCATGGTATTTCTTAGAGGAAAAATATCCTGCTTATGGAAACCTGGTACCGCGTGATATAGCAACGCGTGAAATTTTTGACGTTTGTGTAAATCAAAAACTAGGAATTAATGGCGAAAACATGGTTTTCCTTGATTTATCACATAAGGATCCGCATGAATTAGATGTAAAACTTGGCGGTATTATCGAGATTTATGAAAAATTCATGGGTGATAACCCAAGAAAAGTACCAATGAAAATATTCCCAGCTGTTCACTATTCAATGGGTGGACTATGGGTAGATTTTGACCAAATGACAAACATCCCAGGTCTATTTGCTGCTGGTGAGTGTGATTATTCCCAGCATGGTGCAAATCGTCTAGGTGCAAACTCCTTACTTTCTGCGGTTTATGGCGGAATGGTTGCAGGGCCAAATGCTGTTAAATATATTGATGGTCTTGAAAAGAGTTCTGAAGCCGTTTCTTCAATTGTTTTTGATCGTCATGTTAAGGAACAGGAAGAAAAATGGAATTCGATTATGTCTTTAAATGGCACAGAAAATGCCTATGTCCTTCATAAAGAACTAGGGGAATGGATGACAGACAACGTAACAGTTGTTCGTTACAATGACAGGTTGTTAAAAACAGATGAAAAGATTCAGGAACTATTAGAACGTTACAAAAAAATCAACATCAATGATACATCAAAATGGAGCAACCAAGGAGCAACCTTCACTAGACAACTTCAGAATATGCTTCAATTAGCACGTGTTATTACGATTGGTGCTTATAATCGTAATGAGAGCCGTGGTGCTCATTATAAACCAGACTTCCCTGAGCGGAATGATGAAGAATTCTTAAAAACAACAATGGCTAAATTTGTTGATTCTACATCTGCTCCAGCTTTCCATTATGACGAAGTCGATATCTCGTTGCTCAAGCCTCGTAAACGCGATTACACTACAAAGCACTAATAGAAAGGGGAGTAGGCAAGAATGTCTGAAAATAAAACAGTAAAATTTAAAATAATGCGTCAGGATTACCCGGATTCTGCTACTTATGAAGAGGACTTTGAAATTCCCTATCGTCCGAATATGAACGTTATTTCGGCTTTAATGGAAATTCGTAAAAACCCTGTCAATGCCAAAGGACAAGCCACTACCCCAATTACTTGGGAAATGAACTGTCTTGAAGAGGTTTGTGGTGCTTGTTCCATGGTCATCAATGGCAAGCCGCGTCAGTCTTGCTCAGCCCTAGTTGATCAATTAGAGCAGCCAATTCGCTTAGAGCCCATGCGGACATTTCCTGTTGTCCGCGACCTTCAAGTCGACCGCAGCAGAATGTTTGATTCCTTGAAAAAAGTTAAAGCTTGGATTCCAATTGATGGAACCTATGATTTAGGGCCTGGACCACGGATGCCCGAGAAGAAACGTCAATGGGCATATGAACTTTCAAAGTGTATGACCTGCGGTGTTTGTTTAGAAGCCTGCCCAAATGTGAACAGCAAAACCAACTTCATGGGGCCAGCAGTCTTTAACCAAGTTCGTTTATTTAATGCCCATCCAACAGGCGAAATGAACAAGGCAGAACGTTTAAATGCCTTTATGGAGGATGGCGGAATGCAAGGCTGCGGCAATTCACAAAACTGTGTGCAAGCCTGTCCAAAAGGTATTCCCATTACCACTTCAATTGCTGCAGTTAACCGTGAAGCATCCATGCAGGCATTCAGAAACTTCTTCGGAAGCGACCGGGACTAATAATTCTAATGAAACCTTCTTTTCTAATACAGAAAAGAAGGTTTTGTTGTGTTCTGAAATTTTTTTATAAAATCATTCTCCAAATAGCAATTATAGTCACTACCTTTGTATCGGTTACATAAGATATGGTGACTAAATATACACCCACCCCACGATTCATTACTGGCGAAGGCAAGGAGGGTTACAATACTTGAAGGAGAATGAATATAATCATAAGCCATTACTCACCAAACGAGAAAGAGAAGTATTCGAACTACTAGTACAAGATAAAACAACAAAAGAGATCGCTGGTGAATTATTTATAAGCGAAAAAACAGTTAGGAATCACATTTCCAATGCGATGCAAAAGCTTGGTGTAAAGGGGCGTTCACAAGCTGTTGTAGAGCTCCTTCGTATGGGAGAACTAGAACTTTAAACATGATCGGCTTCCATTTATGGAGGCCGGTTCATATTTTATAGGCCAATCCACATTTAGCCAGAATAAAATTTTAATATATTTAATATGCCAAATTAGTGGAAAAAAGGTTAATTTCCTAACCTATTTTCCCTTTTTGCAGCATAATTTAAATTATTCTTACATAAGTTAATGGAAAATAGTAGAAATATATTGAAAGTTTTATCCGTAAAATTTACAATTAGAAATAAATGCGGTTTGAGTTAGACAATTGTGCTGGACAATAGCCAAGATGAGAGTCTTACTCATCTTGGCTTTTTTACATAGGGGATTAATTTCAGGGAGAAAGGAACGGAATGAGAAATGAACGGTCCTGTTGGAGTAATCAAAAGTGAAAAGAGAATGCTTTTAATACAATTTTTAAAAGAGAATAAAAGCAGATTTCAAACCTTGTTCACTAGAAACGAAGATTGTATATTTGCATTAGATATAGAAGGACATGTTGTTCAAGCGAATCCTGCATTCGAAAAGTTATCAGGTTACTCAACAGAAGAGATAGAAACATTAAAACTTCAATTCCTTTTTCCAATTGATCAGGTAAATAAGGTATTTCATCATTTTCATAAAGCGGTATTAGGCGGGGTTGAAAACTTCGATTCTATAATGACAACAAAGCACGGACAACTGATAGATTTAAATATAACCAATTTGCCAATTAGTGAAAATGATCAAATCGTAGGTGTCTATACCGTGGGAAGGGATATTTCTGAATTAAAGCGAAAGAAAGAAGAAATTAGAAAAATAGAAGAAATGCAGCGCATTCTAACTGAAAATATTCTAGATGTGATTTTCAGTACAAATATGCAGGGAGAAATTCTTTATGTGTCACCTTCTTGTGAACATGTATTTGGCTACAATGCTGAAGAAGTCATCAATCAAGATTGCTTATCGTTCGTCCATCCTGATGACAAGGAAAACGTGTTTGCGAACCGTAAGAAGGTTCTTAGCAGCCAGGAAAACGGCAGGGATTGCTACCGTGTTCAAAAAAAAGATGGGAATTATGTATGGGTGGAGTCTCTTTGTAAACCAATTATGGATCCTGTTACCCAGCATGTGTTCGAGGTTGTAAGTGTAATGAGAGATATTTCAGAACGAATGAAAGGAGAAGAAGAAGCTAAAAAACACGAAGAAACCTATCACGATTTAGTTGAATTTTCCCCTGATGCGGTTATTATTGCTAGAGGAAATGATATCTTGTTTATAAACCAAACAGGTGCCGGATTGTTTGGGGCCAATTATAAAGCAGAAATTTTAAAGAAGAAACTTTCAGATATCATTCACCCTGATTTTCACGAGACTGTAACCTTACGGGAAAATATGGTGATTGGCGGGGATGTTACCGACTTTTTTGAGTACAAACTAATCCGTTTGGATGGTTCCATGTTTTTGGCGGAAGTAAAGGGCATCCCAACTATTTATCAAAATAAACCAGCACGGCATCTAATTATTAGGGACATATCGGAACGTAAAAAAACACAAGAGCTTTTACTTAACTCAGAAAAATTAAATGTGGCTGGGCAGCTGGCGGCAGGTATTGCTCATGAGGTACGAAATCCACTCACAGCCATTAAAGGATTTCTTCAATTAATGGAGGCACAAATAAGCACCAATAAATCGTATTTTGAAATCATTCAGTCTGAGATGGATCGAATTGAACTGATCCTAAGTGAGTTACTGTTACTGGCAAAACCCAATGAATTAAAATTTGAATTAGTCGATTTAATCACGCTTGTTGAAAATGTAAAGATGTTAATTGATACCCAAGCCATCATGAATGATATTCAAATCGAGACCATTTACAATTTCAATAAAATCCTGATTAATTGTGATAAAAATCAGTTGAAGCAAGTTTTTATTAATATTTTAAAAAATGCGATTGAAGCAATGCCTCACGGCGGTTCAATCACCATCGAGGTAAAGAAACACAGCTTTAATAAGGTGAAAATTTTCTTTAAAGATACGGGAAATGGAATGCCTCAACATATATTAAAGCGTGTGGGAGAGCCTTTTTTTACGACAAAAGAGAAAGGTACCGGATTGGGGATTATGATTTCCAAACAAATTGTTGAAAATCATGATGGAACGATTCACCTTTGGAGTGATCCAAAGGGAACGATCCTTGAAGTGATTTTACCAATTGCAAAACATAATCTCATTTAGGGTTCTTCATTGAAAAAAGGGTCAGACCCATAACCTCAACATATCGCTGCATATTTACCAATAGGCAGCCTGTATGGTGTGGTAAACGTGAGGTTAGACCCTTTTGTGAGTTACTCAAATGAAATTAGCTCTTTGGGTAACTAAATTCTAATTCATCCTTTTGTTCGTTAAAGTCTACATGTAAGTTATAATCTTTAAAGAACCATAAATCTGTTCCTTCAACAAAAAAAGTTAATCCCTCTATTTCTGTTTTAACAGCCATATCAATGGGTTCGTTATCGACGGTGAAACCTAGTGCGAAACTCTCCTGTATCGGGCTGCTGCCGTATATTTGAGCGAAAAATCTTACTTTATCCCCTTCTGTTAACTCCACTTCATCCTTAAACCATTTTAAGGCTGCTTGACTGATCGTGATCTCCATTATCTTCTCCCCCTTGTTTTAATTATTGTATACGTGTTTTATTATGAACCTATCAGTTGAAATAAATTTATTATAGCATTCAATGAGATCAATGCTTATGGATTGTGCTTGATAGATAATTACAACTTGAAATTTTAGAGGAAAAAGTAGAAAATAGGTACATGCATACAGCAAATGAACATGAAAATTTTTAGTGATGGTCTTGAGGAGAGCATTTTAATAGGAGTGTATAGATATGGAACTCGAAAATCCACAAAAACTAACTGGGGATATTTTTGCAAATATTGAAAAGGATCTACGGTATATTTCCGGAATCATTAAGCAAAAGGGTCGAGAGATGTTAACCAATTACAAGATTACTCCTCCCCAATTTTTAGCGTTGCAATGGCTTTTTGAAGAAGGTGACATGACCATCGGAGAGCTTTCGAATAAAATGTATTTGGCCTGCAGCACAACGACAGATCTCGTTGACCGTATGGAGAAAAATTTACTCGTTGAGCGGATAAAGGATACAAATGATCGTCGTGTGGTCAGGATTCACTTGCTTGAAGAAGGCGAGAGAATCATTGATGAAGTCATAAAAAAACGTCAAGTATACTTAGAAGAGGTGTTGAAAAATTTCTCATCGGAAGAAATTGTTCTTCTTCAAAACAGCTTGATGAAATTACATCAGGAAATGCGTTAAAAAGAGGCGAGATGTTTGAAACAACCAATAGGTTTGATAGATTCTGGTGTCGGTGGGTTAACCGTAGCCAAAGAGGTCATGAGGCAGCTGCCAAATGAGAAGATTATTTATTTAGGTGATACAGCCCGTTGTCCATATGGTCCCCGATCAAGGCAGGAAGTGAAGAAATTCACGTGGGAAATGACCAGCTTTTTATTAGAAAAAAATATAAAGATGCTCGTGATTGCCTGTAATACAGCAACAGCAGCAGCCCTGGACGATATTCGCAGGGAATTGTCGATCCCGGTCCTTGGAGTTATTAACCCCGGAGCACGGGCTGCAATTAAGCGAACAAAAAACTATCGGGTTGGGATTATCGGCACAGTAGGGACAGTAAAAAGCGGTGCTTACGAAAAGGCCTTAAAATCACTGCACAGCCGGCTATTTGTTACTAGCCATGCCTGTCCTAAGTTTGTTCCGCTGGTCGAGAGCGGCGAGTACAATGGATTGATTGCAGAAAGAATAGTGGAGGAATCCTTGAAGCCGCTTGCTGATCAAAATTTAGATACGTTAATACTGGGCTGTACCCATTATCCATTACTCGAGCCACTGATTAAAGAGGCAATGGGTGAGCGGGTAAAAGTCATTAGTTCCGGTGATGAAACGGCCAGAGAAATTAGTGCCATTCTTCAATACAATGGACTGCTTGAGGAAGACGAAGTAGAACCAGAGCATGAATTTTACACAACAGGTTCAAAACCGATCTTTTCTAAAATTGCTTCCCAATGGCTTGAAACCCCGATAGAAAACGTTCATAAAATAAAACTATAAAAGAAGCTCCTAGCCGGGGCTTCTTTTTTCATTCAACCTAAAAAAATTTAAATTTATTCTCTTTTTCTTGCGTAAGGCGGTCTATTTTTTCATAAGGCTCGTATACATGGTAGTACAAACTGTCTTTGGGGGGAATTAATGTGTCTAAAAATAAAGCTAAAATCATTGGTGTGACGGTGCTTACATCTACTGTATTACTTTCTGGCTGCGGATTATTTAATAAGGAAGCTGAAAAGAAAATTGATCCGCCAAAAACCGTTGCGGTTGGGGAAGAAAAAGCAAGTAAGGAAACAACGGCCAAAGAAAAAGGAGAGGTCGCGAACACTTTAAAAACAGAACTCTACTTGATTGATAAAGACGGCTATGTCGTACCACAAACCTTGGCACTTCCAAAGACCAGTTCTGTAGCGAAACAGGCCCTTGAGTATTTAGTAGCGAACGGACCGGTAACTGATATGCTTCCAAACGATTTTAGAGCCGTGCTCCCTGAGGACACACAGTTGTCAGTCGATATTAACAAAGATAGTGGTGTGGCAACGGTAAACTTTTCAAAAGAATTTAAGAACTATCAGCCTGAGGATGAGATGAAGATTCTTCAATCCGTCACATGGACGCTGACCCAATTTGATAACGTCAAATCAGTTAAGCTTAAAATGAATGGTCATGCTCTAACAGAAATGCCTGTCAACGGTACCCCAATCAGCGAAAATCTATCAAGAGCAACAGGGATCAATTATGATTCCGCTGGTGTTGCCGATATTACGAATACAAAGCCGGTTACTGTCTATTATATTGGCGGTGAAGAGGGTTCCTATTATTATGTCCCGGTAACCCGCCGTATTAGCAATACCGAGAAGGATAGCTATGTAGCGGTCGTCAATGAATTGATCAAGGGACCAAGCGAAAAATCTACCCTCGTGTCTGAATTTATGTCGGATGTAAAGCTGCTTGAGGCGCCGAAGTATGAAAATGGCACCGTTACATTGAACTTTAATAAGAATATTTATGGCAGCTTTAAGGAAAAAGAAATTTCCCAGTCATTAATAGATACACTTGTCCTTTCTTTAACCGAACAGCTGGGAGTAGAAAAGGTGGCTGTTCAGGTTGACGGAAAAGCAGAGATTAAGAATGATAAAGGGAAGAAATTAACAGAACCTGTAACACGTCCAGAAAAAGTCAATACAGGTAGTTTTTAAAAAAGCATTTTTGTTATACTATATAGTGACAATGAAAGAGGTTGGCTTGAACGCCGCCTCTTCTTTATTTGAATTCAAATAGGTGTGATTGCAGAAGGAGGAAATTTTGTGCGCGTTGATGGAAGAGAGCCATTACAGTTGCGGCCGATACATATTGAAACAAATTATTTAATGCATCCAGAAGGTTCTGTTCTTATTTCTGTAGGGAATACAAAGGTGATTTGTACGGCCACTATCGAAGATCGGGTGCCTCACTTTATGAGAGGGGAAGGGAAAGGCTGGATTACAGCCGAATACTCCATGCTGCCGAGGGCGACACAAACTAGAAATATCCGTGAATCCTCTAAAGGAAAGGTTTCTGGCCGAACGATGGAGATTCAGCGCCTAATTGGCCGTGCATTGCGAGCTATTGTTGATCTAAGTGCGCTTGGTGAAAAAACCGTTTGGATTGATTGTGACGTCATCCAAGCGGATGGCGGCACACGGACAGCCTCCATTACTGGAGCATTTGTGGCGATGACATTGGCGTTAAATGGATTTGCTCAGAAAAAATCCTTTTCAAAGTTTCCGATTACCGATTATTTAGCCGCAACAAGTGTTGGCGTCCTGCAAGGTGACAAGATTGTCCTTGACTTAAACTATGCCGAGGATTCCACGGCACAGGTGGATATGAACGTCGTCATGACGGGGAGTGGTGAGTTTGTGGAGCTGCAAGGTACTGGCGAGGAATCCACTTTCTCCTATGATCAGCTCCAAGGTCTGCTGAGCGCGGCACAAGAAGGGCTCATGGAGCTATTTGAGCACCAAAAGGAAGCTTTAGGTGAGGAAATTGTTAAAAAAATTGATAGTAGAAGAAAAAAATAGACTCGTGCTTTGATAGAAAGGGGCTAATTGTCGGATGAGTCGTTGTCATTGTCGATATGCCGGGTAACTGTCGAATAAGCCGGTGTCACTTTGAGTTAACTCTCGGATATAAAAAGATATTTAAAATAAGAGGCGATTTAGATGAAAGAAGTCATTATTGCTACTAAGAATCCTGGCAAGGCCAAGGAATTTGAGCAGATTTTTGCATCAAGAGGGATGGAAGTCCGGACTTTGCTGGATTTTCCGGAAATTCCTGAGGTTGAAGAAACAGGGATAACCTTCGAAGAAAATGCCATTCTAAAAGCTGAGGCCGTTTCCCATGCCCTCAATAAAATGGTGATTGGGGATGATTCCGGATTAATGGTGGATGCCCTTGAAGGAAGACCAGGCATCTACTCTGCCCGATATGCCGGCGAGCAAAAGAATGATCAAAATAATACCGATAAAGTGCTCTCTGAGTTGGAAGGTATTCCAGAAGAGAAGAGAACGGCGAGATTTTACTGTGCATTGGCGGTTGCGGTTCCTGGTCAAGAAACAAAGACGGTGTCAGGCACCTGCGAAGGTCGGATTCTCGAGGAGCGCCGCGGTTCAAATGGATTTGGCTATGATCCGGTATTTTATGTACCAGAGAAAGGCAGGTCCATGGCAGAGTTATCTTCTGATGAAAAAAATTCCATCAGCCATCGTGCGAATGCATTAAAAAAGCTTGACGGGGTACTTGATTCCATTTTAGAAAGAGCTGACCAGTTATGAGGAAGGTATTAATTGTCAGTGATAGTCATGGTTTAACAAAGGAACTCGAGATGATCAGGGAAAGACATCGCCAAGAAGTGGATTTAATGATTCACTGCGGCGATTCAGAATTGATGCCGGTCGATAAGGCTATCTCTGGCTACTTAACAGTGATGGGGAATTGTGATTTTAGCGGAGATTATCCATTAGAAACCATTGCCGAAGCTGCCGGACGAAAGTTCTTCATCACGCACGGTCATCGGTATTCTGTAAAGTCCACGTTAATGAACCTTAAATACAAAGCACAGGAAGTAAAGGCTGATATTGTCTGTTTTGGCCACTCGCATATTCTTGGAGCGGAAGTAATCGATCATACCTTATTTTTAAACCCAGGCAGCATTCGTCTTCCTAGGGAGCGGTTTGAAAAAACCTATGTCATCCTGGACTTGCAAACCAATAAGATTACCATGAACGTATTTGAAGTAACCGGGCAGGAAATCGTAGACTTAGCAAGGGAATTTGTTCTATAGTTATAAAGGGGGATTTACATCCCCCTTTATAAAAGAAAAATAATCCAATAAAAGATATTGACTTTTAGATATTAGGGTAATATAATAAATCTTGTCTTTGATAAACAAATACGTCCCAGTAGCTCAGCCGGATAGAGCATACGCCTTCTAAGCGTACGGTCGGGAGTTCGAATCTCTCCTGGGACGCCATTTCTTGTACCACTTAATCTACATACCAAAATCTCAAACTCACCAGTGTTGGTGAGTTTTTTTTGTTCATTAATTGTGCTACACTATTTTCCAATGACATACTGAAGGACGGATTCCAATGAAAAAACGGGAACAAGCAAAACGAAAAGATAATGTAATCTACTTTCCCGGGCTCGAAAAGAGATTAACAGACAAAGGCCTAGAAAGCCTTGAAAAGAAACATTTTAATGAGGCCATTACCCTATTAGAGGAAGCCCGTGAGCTGGACCCGGATAATGATAACATCTTAATCGGCCTTGTTCTTGCATATTTTGAAGCAGGAGCATTTACCAAAGCGAAGGTACTAGCAAAAGAGATGTTATTAAAAGGGATAGGCGACTATTTTCAAATGGTCGATCTTTATTTGACAGTCCTGATTCAGCTTCATGAGTACCAGGAAATTGTCACGACTATTGAAGCATTATTAGATGAAAAAGAAATTCCGCAGGATAAATATGATCATTTTTTAACGCTCCTTCAATTCAGCCAACGGATGGCCGAGAGTCGTCAGCCGGTTGAAGAAGAGGAAGAAGAAGTCACCCCTGAAATGAAAGAATTGAATCTCCTTTCCAAACAAAACGTAAACGAGCAAATGCTCTTGGTAGCCAGTTTGGCAGACAAAAACATTCGTCCCTATGTTGACGAAATAGCAGACTATTTACAAACAGATGCAGGCCATCCATTTTTAAAAACAATGCTATTGACTCTCTTAAAAGAACAAGAAATTGATCGAGAATTGATCGTTAAGAAATGGGAAATGGAAGAAAAGGTCGTTCCTGCTTTGCTGCCGGAAGTTAGAGTTCAGCCTAAAATGATCGAGGTAAAAAAATTACTAGCGGAACAATTGGAAAGTAAAAATCCTGGTCTATATGAAAATACGATTGGAATGGTAGAGCAGACTTATTTTATCAGTTATCCCTTTAATCTAGAGCCGGATCCTCCAGCTGCCTGGGCAGCTGCTTTTCACTTACTGGCACACGAATATCTGGGATTAGAGGAAGATAGTAGTAAAATAGCAAGGGAGTATGAAGTCACACGGCAAGAAGTAGACCAAGCAAGAGCACAAATTGAGGTAATTGAGAAAATTTCTTACCCCAATATTTAGGTCTCGGTGTTGAAAGAAAACAATCCTATGATATAATGTAGTGGTTGCATTGTGTAAAAAACTATCTTTTACATTTAAAAAATGGAAAATGGGCTTGTTGGACAAGACATATTTCCGACTCTAATTCGTTACGAATGATATGAGAATAGATTTGTTGGAGGGAAAAGGTATGACAGCGAAATGGGAAAAATTAGAAGGAAACCGCGGTGTCCTTACAGTAGAAGTAAATGCTGATGAAGTAAGCAAAGGCTTAGATGCAGCATTCCAAAAAGTTGTGAAACAAGTAAACGTTCCAGGATTCCGTAAAGGTAAAATGCCTCGTGGAATGTTTGAAAAACGTTTTGGTGTTGAATCTCTTTATCAAGATGCATTAGATATTCTTCTTCCAGAAGCTTACGGAAATGCAATCGATGAAACAGGTATCGAGCCAATCGACCGTCCTGATATCGACATCGAGCAAATGGAAAAAGGTAAAGATCTTATCTTTAAAGCGACTGTACAAGTAAAGCCTGAAGTAAAATTAGGCGATTACAAAGGTATTGAAGTTGAAGAATTAGAAACAACAGTTACAGACGAAGATGTTGCAAATGAATTAAAAACAATGCAAGAGCGTCAAGCTGAGCTAGTTGTAAAAGAAGAAGGCACTGTAGAAAACGGTGATACAGTTGTTCTTGACTTTGAAGGATTCGTTGATGGCGAAGCGTTCGAAGGTGGAAAAGCAGAAAACCATTCACTTGAAATTGGTTCAGGATCTTTCATTCCTGGCTTTGAAGAGCAATTAGTAGGCGTAGCTGCTGGTGAATCTAAAGACGTGGAAGTAACTTTCCCTGAAGAATACCATGCTGCTGAACTTGCTGGAAAGCCTGCTGTGTTCAAAGTAACTGTACATGAAATTAAAGGCAAAGAACTTCCTGCATTAGATGATGAGTTTGCAAAAGATGTTGACGATGAAGTAGAAACATTAAATGCACTTAAAGAAAAAATTAAAACTCGTTTAGTAGATAGCAAAAAACATGAGGCAGAACAACACCTACGTGACACCGTAGTTGAAAAAGCTGCTGAAAACGCAGAAGTTGAAATTCCAGAAGTAATGGTTACGAATGAAGTAAACCGTATGCTTCAAGAATTTGAACAACGTTTACAAATGCAAGGTATGAATCTTGAGCTTTACTTCCAGTTCTCTGGTCAAGATGAAAATGCGTTACGTGAACAAATGAAGGAAGAAGCACAAAATCGCGTAAAAGTGAACTTAACTTTAGAAGCGATCGCAAATGCTGAAAACCTTGAAGTAACGGAAGAAGATGTGAACGCTGAGCTTGAAAAAATGGCTGGCATGTACAATATGCCTGTTGATACGATCATCCAAGCACTTGGCGGAGTTGATGGCATTAAAGGTGACCTTAAACTTCAAAAAGCAGTAAACTTTCTTGTTGAGAATAAAAAATAATTTTTAACTAACAGCAAGAGGATGTCTCAAAACAAAGGATCAGACCCCATAACCTCAACATATCGCTGAACTATTTCTAATAGGCAACAATATGTTGAGTGTTTTTCCAGAGGTCAGACCCTTTTGGGACATCCTTTTATTTTATACATTTTTTCAATTACATATTATAATAAGGACAGGGAAACCTTTTTAATATCCAGCCAGAGCTTTTGGCGGGATGTTTCCTTTTTTATAGACAATGGGCAGGAAAATGAACAAATGAAAGCGAATAAATAAATTCCAAACAGTTTTAAGATTTAATTTTAAAAATAATGGTTATGATTAATGGGTACATATGTTTTTCGAAGGACTTACACAAACAAATTAGAGTAAAAGAAAACATAATAATGTAAAGCGTTTTATTTCCAGTCCATTGGCTATATGTGTTACAATGCAAAATACATACCATTGAAAAATTGAAAAACTCGGACTTTGTTTGTGTAATCCACAAGCTTCAAATAGGGTTATAACACGTTTTAAGGGGTGAAAGGTTTGTTTAAATTTAATGATGAAAAAGGGCAATTAAAGTGTTCTTTCTGTGGTAAAACACAGGATCAAGTTCGTAAATTAGTAGCCGGGCCGGGAGTATATATATGTGATGAATGCATCGAGCTTTGCACAGAAATTGTCGAGGAAGAACTTGGAACAGAAGAAGAAGTAGAATTTAAAGATGTTCCAAAACCGAAGGAAATCTGTGAAATCCTTAATGAGTACGTCATCGGACAGGATCAAGCGAAAAAGTCGCTGTCTGTTGCGGTATACAACCATTACAAACGGATCAATTCTAATAGCAAAATTGATGACGTTGAGCTTTCAAAAAGTAATATTGCTATGATTGGGCCAACTGGTAGCGGTAAAACATTATTGGCGCAAACATTAGCACGGATTTTGAATGTGCCATTTGCGATTGCTGATGCTACTTCCCTTACAGAGGCTGGATATGTGGGCGAAGACGTAGAAAACATTTTATTAAAATTAATTCAAGCTGCTGATTATGATGTGGAAAAAGCAGAAAAAGGTATCATTTATATTGATGAAATTGATAAAATTGCTCGTAAGTCTGAGAATCCTTCGATCACAAGGGATGTATCAGGTGAAGGCGTTCAGCAGGCATTATTGAAAATTCTTGAAGGTACCGTGGCAAGTGTTCCGCCTCAAGGTGGAAGAAAGCACCCACATCAAGAATTCATTCAAATTGACACCACGAACATCTTGTTTATCTGTGGTGGCGCTTTTGACGGAATTGAACCAATTATCAAACGCCGCTTAGGTCAAAAAGTAATTGGCTTTGGTTCTGATGTCAAGCAAGTAGATATTGGTCAAAAAGAACTTCTTTCTAAAGTATTACCTGAGGATTTACTTCGTTTTGGCTTGATTCCAGAATTCATCGGTCGTCTGCCGGTAATTGCCAGCCTTGAACAATTAGATGAAGAAGCATTAATTGAGATCTTAACAAAGCCAAAAAATGCCCTTGTTAAGCAATATCAAAAGATGCTTGAAATCGACGAAGTTGAGCTGGAATTTGAAGAAGGTGCACTAACGGAAATTGCTAAAAAAGCAATTGAGCGTAAAACAGGTGCACGTGGTCTTCGTTCCATTATTGAAGGAATTATGTTAGACGTGATGTTTGACCTTCCTTCACGTGATGACATTACCAAGTGTATTATTACAAAAGAAACGGTCACGGAAAATAGCGTTCCAAAATTAGTGTTAGAAGATGGAACGGTTATTGCTGAAGAAAAATCTGCATAATTATGGAAGACCCAGCCTCATGGCTGGGTCTTCTTTTATCGTTATTTTCCATTAATTGTTTTATCAGCCCTATCGTATCCGTAGTTTTTACATTTTGTGGTTTATTCCGCCTGCCTAGAGGAAATACTTATTACTATATATTAGTATTTAGTTGCAGGAGGGAAAAGTATGAGTTGGACGGGGATTGCCTTATTTATACAGCTGTTTTTTGGAATTATAATCGGGCTGTATTTTTGGAATTTGCTGAGAACCCAGCGCACACAGAAAGTGTCCATTGATCGGGAATCCCGGAAAGAAATGGAACAGCTTCGCAAAATGAGATCGATATCCTTAACGGAGCCATTATCTGAAAAAGTTCGTCCTACAAGCTTTAATGACATTGTAGGACAAGAGGATGGAATAAAGTCATTAAAAGCAGCCTTATGTGGACCAAATCCTCAGCATGTCATCATCTATGGACCGCCCGGAGTGGGAAAAACAGCTGCAGCCCGACTGGTTTTAGAGGAAGCAAAAAAGAACGCTAAATCGCCATTTAAACCAGCTTCCGTGTTTATAGAATTAGATGCTACCACCGCACGTTTTGACGAAAGAGGGATTGCCGATCCGCTTATTGGTTCTGTACATGACCCGATTTATCAAGGGGCCGGAGCAATGGGACAGGCAGGGATTCCACAGCCAAAACAAGGAGCAGTGACAAATGCCCATGGCGGCGTCTTGTTTATTGATGAGATTGGTGAATTACATCCAATTCAAATGAACAAGTTGTTAAAAGTATTAGAGGATCGTAAAGTGTTCCTCGAAAGTGCCTATTATCATGAGGAAAACAATCAAATTCCAACCCATATTCATGACATTTTTAAAAATGGTCTGCCTGCAGACTTTCGCTTAATAGGTGCCACGACAAGAACGCCAAATGAAATTCCTCCGGCCATCCGTTCACGCTGTTTGGAGGTTTTCTTCCGAGATTTAAATCAGGAAGAGATTGTGACGGTTGCCAAAAAAGCAGCTGATAAAGTTAATATGAAGATCAGTGAAAATGGTGTCGATACCTTATCTACATATGCAAGAAATGGCCGGGAAACGGTTAATATGATCCAAATTGCGGCGGGACTGGCCATTACTGAAGACCGCAATTATATCAGGGACGAAGATATCGAGTGGGTGATCCACTCCAGCCAGATGACACCAAGAATGGAACGAAAGATTAACGATATTTCACACATTGGCCTTGTGAATGGCTTAGCAGTTTATGGACCGAATTCCGGTGCCTTGCTTGAAATAGAAGTAACGGTTATCCCTGCGAAGGAAAAGGGATCGATCAACATTACGGGCATCGTGGAAGAAGAAAGTATCGGTGGTCAAGGCAAATCGATTCGTCGTAAAAGTATGGCACGGGGGTCGATTGAAAATGTGATTACCGTGTTACGGTCGATGGGTGTACCTGCTAATGACTACGATATTCATGTTAATTTTCCAGGCGGTGTACCAATTGATGGACCATCAGCAGGGATTGCGATGGCAACGGGAATATACTCTGCCATTTATAAAATTCCCATTGATAATACTGTAGCAATGACCGGGGAAATTAGTATTCATGGCAATGTGAAACCAATTGGCGGCGTCTATCCAAAGGTGAAGGCTGCACGTAAGGCCGGGGCCAAAACGGTTATTATTCCAGAAGAAAATATGCAAACCATTTTAAAGGAAATCGACGGAATTACGATTGTCCCGGTTACCCATCTACATGAAGTATTTGAGGTAGCATTAGTCAATTCTTATCCAAACAGTGAAGCCATTCCGGCATCGATCGAAATATCAAAAACAGAGTTGATTTGATTGGGTGTCTCGACTACCCCAATTTTTACGAAAATAACTTCGGTTTGTTTGAAAAAGCAGGCCGAAGTTTTTTTAATGGAAAGAAAACAGTTTATTTGGGGAAAATAATTATATTGAAAAAGCAAACAGCCGCACACTTTAAAAATAGACACATAAAACCAAATAAGATAGAATTGTACAACAAAGACTTTTTCTGCTTATCAGTGGAAAAAATAGGATTTTGCATGTGGAGGTGCAGTAATTTGACGAAACAGAATGAAATGACCGTCCCCCTCCTGCCGCTTCGAGGATTGCTTGTCTATCCGACAATGGTACTTCATTTAGATGTAGGCCGGGAGAGATCCGTGCAGGCACTCGAAAAAGCAATGGTAGATGACCATCAAATTTTCTTAACTACTCAAAAGGATGTCTCCATTGATGAGCCGTCCGAAGAGGACTTATACAAAATAGGAACGTTAACAAAGGTTAAGCAAATGTTAAAGCTGCCAAATGGAACGATTCGCGTATTGGTAGAAGGATTGAATCGAGCGGAAGTGGTTTCTTTTTATGATGAAGATGACTATTATTCCGTGAGTATTGTGACCTACGAAGATTCTGCTACAAAAGATGTAGAAGATCAGGCCTTGATGAGAACCATGCTTGATTATTTCGAGCAATACATAAAATTATCAAAAAAGATCTCTGCAGAAACATATGCCACGGTCGCAGATATTGAGGAACCTGGCAGGATGGCGGATATCATCACGTCGCATTTACCAATCAAGCTCAAGGAAAAACAAGAAATCCTGGAAATGATTGATATCAAGCAACGGGTTAACCGTGTTATTGATACGATCCATAATGAAAAAGAAGTCCTTAATCTTGAAAAGAAGATTGGTCAGCGAGTTAAACGTTCGATGGAAAGGACACAAAAAGAATATTACCTTCGTGAACAAATGAAGGCGATCCAAAAGGAATTAGGCGATAAAGAAGGTAAGACCGGTGAAATCGCGGAACTAACGAAAAAAATCGAGCAAGCAGGTATGCCTGAATATGTACAAAAGGCTGCGATGAAAGAACTCGACCGTTATGAAAAGGTGCCGGCAAGCTCTGCTGAAAGTGCAGTGATTCGCAACTATATTGACTGGTTGATCTCCATTCCATGGTCGAAAAAGACGGAGGATGATATTGATATCCTTCGGGCTGAAAAGATCTTAAATCAAGACCATTATGGACTTGAAAAAGTAAAGGAACGGGTACTCGAGTATTTAGCCGTGCAAAAGCTGACCAATTCCTTGAAAGGTCCGATTCTTTGTCTTGCAGGACCTCCTGGTGTGGGGAAAACAAGCCTTGCCCGATCGATTGCCACTTCGCTCAATCGTAATTTTGTCCGTGTTTCGCTTGGCGGCGTACGGGATGAATCAGAAATTCGCGGCCATCGCAGAACCTATGTGGGAGCGATGCCAGGCCGTATTATTCAAGGCATGAAAAAAGCAGGTACGATTAATCCGGTATTTTTGCTGGATGAAATTGATAAAATGTCGAGCGATTTCCGCGGCGACCCATCTAGTGCCATGCTTGAAGTATTAGACCCAGAGCAGAATCATAATTTTAGCGATCATTATATAGAAGAAACCTATGATTTATCGAAGGTTATGTTCATTGCGACAGCGAACAATTTGTCGACTGTACCTGGACCGCTTTTAGACAGAATGGAAATTATCACTATCGAGGGGTATACCGAGATTGAAAAGGTTCACATCTGTCGCGACCATTTGCTGCCAAAGCAAATTAAAGAAAATGGCCTATCAAAAGGAATCCTTCAAGTTCGCGATGATGCGATTCTGAAAATAGTTCGCTACTACACACGGGAAGCCGGTGTCCGTAGTCTTGAACGTCAAATGGCGAAGATTTGCCGGAAAACAGCCAAAATCATTGTGGCCGGCGAGAAAAAACGCGTTATTATTACCGAAAAGAATGTGGAAGAATTTTTAGGTAAACCAAGAGTCCACTACGGAATGGCTGAAACAGAAGATCAAGTCGGTGTTGCGACTGGCTTAGCCTATACAACGGTTGGCGGTGACACCTTGCAAATTGAAGTTTCACTAGCTCCTGGTAAAGGGAAGCTCGTGTTAACAGGGAAGCTTGGTGACGTCATGAAAGAATCTGCTCAGGCGGCTTTCAGTTATATCCGTTCAAAAGCGGGCGTGCTTGGCATCGCTGAAGATTTCCATGAAAAATATGATGTTCATATCCATGTACCAGAAGGAGCGGTTCCAAAAGACGGACCATCTGCTGGGATTACCATGGCTACGGCGCTTGTATCAGCCTTAACCGGCAGAGCCATTCGCCGCGAAGTCGGTATGACAGGGGAAATAACACTAAGAGGCAGAGTTCTCCCAATTGGCGGCTTGAAAGAAAAGTCACTGAGTGCTCATCGCGCTGGTCTAACGACGATTATTATTCCAAAGGATAATGTGAAGGACCTTGATGATATTCCTGACAGTGTTCGGAATGAATTAGAATTTATACCTGTGTCACATGTGGATGAAGTTCTAAAGCATGCCCTTATAGAGGGTGGTCAACGATGAAGGTAGTTAGTTCAGAGATTGTCATCAGTGCCGTAAAGCCAGACCAATATCCAGAAACAGATTTACCGGAATTCGCTCTTGCCGGCCGCTCAAATGTTGGAAAGTCATCTTTTATCAATAAGATGCTTAATCGAAAGGGTCTTGCCAGAATATCATCTAAGCCAGGTAAAACACAAACACTTAATTTTTATCTGATTAACGAAATCCTTCATTTTGTTGATGTCCCTGGATATGGCTACGCGAAGGTTTCAAAAACAGAGCGGGCTGCATGGGGAAAGATGATTGAAACCTATTTTACCTCACGCGAGCAATTACGTGCGGCTGTATTAATAGTAGATTTACGCCATCTCCCAACAAATGACGATATCATGATGTATGACTTTTTAAAACATTACGAAATTCCCGTCGTCATCATTGCTACTAAAGCAGATAAGATTCCAAAAGGGAAATGGCAAAAACATTTAAAAGTAACTCGGGAGACATTAGACATAGATTCGAATGACCATATTGTCCTGTTCTCATCTGAAACAGGCCTTGGTAAGGATGAAGCATGGTCAATTCTTCAGAGTTTTATGTAAACATGTAAACATAAAAACCGCCTGGCGCGAAGAATGCGCCAGGCGGTTTTCTGGTTATTTTCTTTTTTTTAGTAAAAAATAAATTCCAATAACTATAAGGAGGGCGGGCCAAAATTTCCAAATAAAGTTCATGCCGTTTTGAAGGAGGCCAAAATAGCCGGCGATTTTATCATAAAAGAGCAAGAGTACCGCTATAATGAGAAAAAGGAATGCCTGGAAAAGACCATTGTTTGTTTTTTGAAAACGCAGGAAAAATCCAACGGAAATAATGAGTATTAACATGCCAATCGTATTCGTCGGCCAGAAGGAAACATTGCCGGCCAGATGAAAATGAAGTCCAAATCCGATCATGATCACTCCAGGAAGAATGGCATCGTATTCCCTTGCAGAATAGCCTTGACCTAAAAAGGCCATCCCGACAATGATGAGCAAGGTCGGCCATGTATAAAAATGTTGAAAAAGAGTAATTCCTGTCTGTTGTAGTAGAAAGTAAGCCCCAAATCCGATCAGGATAATTCCTGGGAAAATTCGTTGATTTTTCATTGAATACACCACTTCCAGTAAGGTTCACTTGAATCTAGTCCCATTTTTTGATACTGTACATAAGAAAGTATTTTTAGACTAGATGAATAAAATGATTTCTAACATTTCCCGCCTGTCATACTGACGGAAGGAAAGTTTTACTATATCTTATCACATAGTTTCGTTTTCTGTTCACATTTTTCGAGCAAAAGTCGAAAATGCTCGTGATATAATTTACCTAGTTAATACTGTTATTTTATTGGGGGTGTCATTAACTAAAATGCATATCTTAGTCGTCGGTCTTAACTATAAAACTGCCCCAGTAGAAATCCGTGAGCGGTTGACATTTAATGAAACCGATCTTGTGGATGCGATCAAAAAATTAAACGCCAAAAAAAGCATCCTCGAAAATATCATTTTATCTACATGTAATCGTACAGAAATTTATGCGGTCGTAGATCAACTACATACAGGCCGTTACTATATAAAGGAATTTCTGTCTGAATGGTTCGAAATAGAACAAGCGGAATTTTCTCCATTTCTATTCGTAAATGAAGACGATGGTGCAGTAGATCATTTATTTAATGTAACCTGTGGCCTGAATTCCATGGTTTTAGGGGAAACTCAAATCCTTGGACAGGTAAGAACAAGCTTTATGGCTGCACAACAAGAGGAAACAACAGGTTCGGTGTTTAACCATTTGTTTAAACAAGCGATTACGATCGCCAAGCGGGCTCATTCTGAAACCGATATTGGTGCCAATGCCGTCTCAGTAAGCTATGCGGCCGTCGAGCTTGCAAAGAAAATCTTTGGTTCACTTGAGAATAAACATGTTTTAATCTTTGGGGCTGGAAAAATGGGTGAGTTAGCTGCCCAAAACCTGCATGGCAACGGCGTGAAGCAGGTTACGGTCATCAATCGGACGTTTGAAAAAGCAGAGGTCCTTGCCAGCAAATTTAATGGGTCGGCAAGAGCGGTAACTGAATTGGAAAAATCACTTGTTGAAGCAGATATTCTAATTAGTTCAACTGGTGCGAAGGACTTTGTCATTTCAAAGGAAATGATGGCAAAGGTAGAGAAAAAACGCAGAGGCAAACCATTGTTTATGGTTGATATTGCTGTGCCGCGTGACCTAGATCCAAAAATTGCCGAGCTTGAAAATGTCTTTTTATATGACATTGATGACTTAGAAGGAATCGTTCAAGCGAATCTTCAAGAACGTCAAAAAGCTGCTGCAAAAATAAGACTTATGATTGAAAAAGAAATTGTCGACTTCAAACAATGGCTTGGCATGCTTGGCGTCATTCCTGTTATTTCGGCACTTCGGGAAAAAGCTCTTTCGATTCAGGCAGACACCATGGTCAGCCTCGAAAGAAAACTGCCCAATTTATCTGATCATGACCTAAAGGTATTAAATAAACATACTAAGAGTATTGTCAACCAGATGTTAAAAGACCCTATTTTACAAGTGAAAGAGTTGGCGGCAAGACCGGATGCAGCTCAAGCAATGGAATTATTCATGAAGATCTTTAATATCGATGAGCTTGTTCAGCAACAACATTCCAATGAAGCAGAAACTAATAAAATTCAGGTTGGAGAAGTTCAGGCTTCTTTTCAGTCATAAGGGGTCGTTGCTATGGTTAACGCTCTTTTGACAAGGCTTCATGAATTTACCGTTATTTTATATGCCTTCAGTGTGTTGTTATATTTTTTCGACTTCATTCACCATAACCGGAAGGCAAACCGTATTGCCTTCTGGTTACTTGCATTTGTATGGATTTTACAAACGGTCTTCCTCTTTTTCTATATGATAAAAACAGGCAGGTTTCCTGTACTCACCATTTTTGAGGGACTCTATTTTTATGCATGGGTATTAGTAACATTGTCCATTGTGATCAATCATTTATTAAAAGTAGACTTTATTGTCTTTTTCACTAATATCCTTGGCTTTACTGTTATGGCCATTCATACCTTTGCTCCGATGCAATATCATTCGCATATCATGGCAAAACAGCTTGTGTCAGAATTGCTTTTGATCCATATTACGATGGCGATTTTATCCTATGGAGCCTTTTCATTATCTTTTGTTTTTTCGACATTATATCTGCTCCAATATGATTTATTAAAAGGGAAAAAATGGGGAAAACGTCTAATTCGGCTAGCCGATTTAGATAAATTGGAAAAATCCTCTTACATATGTGCTGTTATTGGGGTTCCAATGCTCCTCCTTAGTCTTATCTTAGGCTTGCAGTGGGCTTTTTTAAAGGTTCCGGGCATGCCGTGGTACGATATGAAAATTATCGGCTCGTTTTTGTTACTTACGGCCTATAGTATCTATTTATACTTGCGGATTAGGAAAAATTTATCTGGCAGAAAATTAGCCATGTGGAATACAGCATCATTTTTAATCGTTTTAATTAACTTTTTCTTGTTCGGTCGTTTATCATCATTTCATTTATGGTATGCATAACCTAGGAGGCAATCATGAGAAAAATTATTGTTGGTTCAAGACGAAGCAAATTAGCATTAACCCAAACCAATTGGGTGATGGAACAGCTTAAGAAGCTTGACCCGAATTTCGAATTTGAAGTAAAAGAAATCGTCACAAAGGGCGATAAAATATTGGACGTGACCCTCTCTAAGGTAGGCGGTAAGGGTTTGTTCGTGAAGGAAATCGAGCAAGCCATGCTTGATAAAGAGATTGACATGGCCGTTCATAGTATGAAAGATATGCCAGCAGTGCTTCCAGAAGGGCTTACAATCGGCTGCATCCCTTACCGTGAAGATCACCGTGACGCCTTAATTTCAAAAGGTCATATTAAATTAAATGATTTAAAGCCAGGTGCAATCATTGGAACAAGCAGCCTCCGCCGCAGTTCACAACTATTAATCCAGCGTCCAGATTTAGAGATTAAATGGATTCGTGGCAACGTCGATACAAGATTAGCTAAATTAGAAACGGAAGAATACGATGCGATCATTTTAGCAGCGGCTGGTCTGGCCCGCCTTGGCTGGTCAAAAGAGGTTGTAACAGAATTTATCGATGCCGATATTTGTATCCCGGCTGTGGGGCAAGGGGCCTTATCGATTGAATGCCGCGAGGACGATAAAGAACTACTTGAACTATTTGAAAAGTTCACTTGTAAGAAAACAGAACGTGCGGTTCGCGCCGAACGTTCCTTCCTTCAAAAAATGGAGGGCGGATGCCAGGTACCGATTGCCGGCTTTGCACGTGTAGAGGAAAACGATGAAGTAGTGTTAAATGTACTTGTCGCATCTCCTGAAGGTCACGAAGTTTTCAAAGAGGAACTCCGCGGCCAAAATCCGGAAGAGCTAGGGATTCAGGCTGCTGATTTATTAATTAAAAAAGGAGCCAAGGACCTGATTGAAAAGGTTAAATGGGAGCTTGAAGGGCAATGATTAAATCAGCCCCTTTGCTTGATAAAAAAGTTCTTGTTCCAAGAGGAAAAGATCAAGCGAAATCCTTTTCAAAGCTTGTTGCGAGGTACGGAGGGATTCCAATTGAAATCCCTCTTCTTGCTTTTCGGCCGATTGAAAAAAATCAACGCCTTCTTGATTGTGTGAAGGCACTTGATACATATGAGTGGATTATTTTTACGAGCAACGTAACCGTTGAAACCTTTTTTTCTTTTTATAAAAGGGAACAGGTGGATAGGGAGTTCCCTAAAATTGCGGTTATTGGGAAAAAGACGGCAGAAGTATTAACGGGAATGGGGTTGGATCCCGCGTTCGTCCCTTCCGCCTATGTTGCGGAGACGTTTACGGAAGAATTTTTGCCGTATATTCATAAGGGTTCAAAGGTGTTGATTCCAAAAGGCAATCTTGCCCGCGAATACATCGCGAATGCCTTATCTAAGGCTGAGGCAGAGGTCGATGAGGTCGTAATCTATGAAACGTATCTGCCAGAAGACAGCCGCTTGAAGCTAGCAAGGCTGTTGGCTGATCACGAGCTTGATATTCTCATGTTTACTAGTCCTTCAACCGTGGACCACCTGATGGAGGTCGTGAAGGAATATGGTTTGGACGAGCCGTTAAAAGGGTGTATCATTGCCTGTATTGGGCCTTCATCTGAAAAAAAACTTCGCTCCTATGGCATATCGGTTCATGCGTCACCCAAGGAGTACACCGTAAAAGAAATGATTAAGAGTACGATTGCTTATTTAGATAGGGAGGAATAGGAAATGGAATTACAATTTAAACGTCATCGCCGCTTACGTTCAAGTGCAAGCATGCGTGCACTAGTTCGTGAAAATCACTTGAAAGCAGAAGACTTTATTTATCCGTTGTTTATTTATGAAGGTGAAAATATCCGTCAAGAAGTATCATCCATGCCGGGAGTATTCCAAGTATCGATGGACAACCTTCATGCAGAAATGGAAGACATCGTCGCCCACGGAATTAAGTCTGTTTTATTATTTGGTATTCCAAAAACAAAGGATGCCTGCGGTACCCAAGCTTTTCATGACCATGGAATTGTTCAAGTGGCTACACGGTACATTAAAGAACACTTTTCAGGAATCATCATCGTTGCAGATACCTGTCTTTGCGAATATACTGACCACGGCCATTGTGGAATGGTGGAAGGCGACAAAATCCTAAATGATGAATCACTCGATTTGCTCGTAAAAACAGCGGTTGCCCAGGCTAAAGCGGGGGCAGATATTATTGCTCCGTCTAATATGATGGATGGCTTTGTTGCTGCGATTCGAGCTGGGCTTGATGAAGCTGGTTTTACAGAAATTCCAATTATGTCATATGCAGTAAAATACGCTTCGGCCTTCTACGGTCCGTTCCGTGAGGCAGCAGAGGGTGCACCGCAGTTTGGTGATCGCAAAACCTACCAAATGGATCCGGCAAACCGGATGGAAGCCTTTAGAGAAGCAGAATCCGATGTTGCTGAAGGTGCTGACTTCTTGATTGTTAAACCTGGTATGCCATACCTGGACATTCTTCGCGATATGAAAAATAACTTTAATTTACCATTGGTTATTTATAACGTTAGTGGTGAGTATGCGATGATTAAAGCAGCTTCCCAAAACGGCTGGATCGATGAGAAAAAGACTGTCCTTGAAATGTTAGTAGGCATGAAACGTGCCGGTGCGGATTTAATTATTACGTACCATGCAAAAGATGCATGCCGCTGGTTAAAAGAAGACCAATAACATCATACGAAAAGAGGGAATAGAATGCGTTCGTATACAAAATCGATTGAAGCATATAAGGAAGCCCAGCCCATCATGCCCGGCGGTGTTAACAGCCCGGTGCGTGCCTTTAAATCTGTAAATATGAGCCCAATTTTCATGGAAAGAGGAAAAGGGTCCAAAATATACGATATTGATGGAAATGAATATATCGACTATGTCCTTTCATGGGGACCGCTTATTTTAGGCCACACTAATGATCGTGTTGTCGAGGCGTTGAAAAAAACAGCTGAATTAGGGACAAGCTTTGGTGCCCCAACCTTATTAGAAAACAAATTAGCACAGCTTGTGATTGAACGCGTGCCATCGATTGAAGTAGTCCGGATGGTTAACTCGGGTACAGAAGCAACGATGAGTGCCCTTCGTTTAGCAAGAGGCTACACAGGTCGTAATAAGATTCTAAAATTCGAAGGCTGTTACCATGGCCATGGTGATTCGTTATTAATTAAAGCGGGTTCAGGCGTGGCTACACTTGGCTTGCCTGACAGCCCAGGTGTACCAGAAGGGATTGCAAAAAACACGATCACCGTTCCTTATAATGATCTAGAGAGTGTCAAATATGCCTTTGAACAATTTGGCGAAGATATTGCTTGTATCATCGTTGAACCTGTTGCCGGCAACATGGGACTTGTCCCGCCGCTTCCAGGCTTCTTAGAAGGTCTTCGTGAGATCACGACAGCAAATGGCTCATTGCTCATTTTTGATGAGGTTATGACTGGCTTCCGGGTTGGCTACAATTGTGCACAAGGCTATTTCAATATCACCCCTGATATTACCTGCCTTGGTAAAGTAATTGGCGGCGGACTACCTGTTGGTGCATATGGCGGTAAAGCTGAAATCATGCAGCAAATCGCACCAAGCGGTCCAATCTATCAAGCAGGAACATTATCCGGCAATCCGCTGGCGATGACAGCAGGGCTTGAAACACTCAGCCAGTTAACTCCTGAGCACTACCAGGAGTTTATCCGTAAAGGGGACATGCTTCAAAAAGGCTTTGAGGCAGCGGCTGAAAAATATGATATTCCGATTAGCTTTAATCGCGCTGGTTCCATGATTGGTTTCTTCTTCACGAACGAAGCCGTTATTAACTATGAAAAAGCAAAAAGCTCTAATTTGGATTTCTTTGCGGCCTATTACCGTGAAATGGCGAACCAAGGGGTATTCTTACCACCTTCCCAATTTGAAGGCCTATTCCTGTCAACAGAGCATTCTGATGAAGATATTGAAAAGACTATTCAAGCAGCTGAGGTTGCTTTTTCGAAGCTGAAATAATATGGTTTAGAACACCCACTCATTTTGTGGGTGTTTTTTTGTAAGATTAGAATCTGCCAGTGGTGGGACTGGCTTATCGGTGTTGAGGACGGTAGTAAAACCTAGGCTTGGCGGAATAACGTGTAAAGTTGGCGGAATTGCCCTCTCATTTGGCGGAATTCCAACTCAATTTGGCGGAAATGTAGAAAGAGTTGGCGGAAATCCAGGCAAACTTGGCGGAATCCCGCACACCTCAAAAGGAGATACCTTCCATAGAAAATACGAGGATTTACATTTAAAAAGGTATCTATAAAGCTATTGGGCGGAATAACGTGTTAAGTTGGTGGAATTGCTCTCTCATTTGGCGGAATTCCAACTCAATTTGGCGGAAATGTAGAAAGAGTTGGCGGAAATCCAGGCAAACTTAGCGGAATCCCGCACACCTCAAAAAGGAGATACCCTCCATAGATAATACGAGGATTTACATTTAAAAAAGGTATCTAAAAAGCTGTTAGGCGGAATAACGTATTAAGTTGGCGGAATTGCTCTCTTATTTGGCGGAATTCCAACTCAATTTGGCGGAAATGTAGAAAGAGTTGGCGGAAATCCAGGCAAAACTGGCGGAATCCCGCACGCCTCAAAAGGAGATACCCTCCATAGAAAATACGAGAATTTACATTTAAAAAAGGTATCTAAAAAGCTGTTAGGCGGAATAACGTGTAAAGTTGGCGGAATTGCTCTCTTATTTGGCGGAATTCCAACTCAATTTGGCGGAAATGTAGAAAGAGTTAGCGGAAATCCAGGCAAACTTGGCGGAATCTCGCACACCTCAAAAAGGAGATACCCTCCATAGATAATACGAGGATTTACATTTAAAAAAGGTATCTAAAAAGCTGTTAGGCGGAATAACGTGTTAAGTTGGCGGAATTGCTCTCTTATTTGGCGGAATTCCAACTCAATTTGGCGGAAATCCAGGCAGACCTGGCGGAATCCCCCCTTAGGAACTCATCATAATTTACTCCACCCCTACATAACTCAAATTCTTTCCCAGCATAATCTGTCTTTTTGGTCATAATTAAAAAGGCTTCTTCATAAAGTGTAAGTGACATAGTGATTTTGCGTGGAGGATACGAAAGGAGGAGTCGCTTTGTCCCAGGAGAATCAATCGTGCCTGCGATTTTCTTTGGAGGAGTCGTTGTGGTTTAGAAAAGGACAGGAAGTCGAGGAACTTATTTCGATTTCTCTAGACCCAGACATCACCATCCAGGAAAACGATCAGTACGTAACCATCCGTGGTTCGTTGGAACTCACCGGCGAATATAAAAATTACGAAGACAGCAATGAAAGTGAAGATGAAGGTTTTTCCTCTCAGAAATTTGTGGAGAGGGTCGCAGTTCGTGAGGAGGAAGGAAGCTGTGAATTTTCACATCGCTTCCCAGTCGATATAACAATTCCGAATAATCGGATTCAAAGTATTTATGATATCGACGTCCTCGTAGAATCATTTGATTATTCCTTACCAGAGCGCAGTTGCTTGAAGCTATCAGCCGAGTTAACCATCAGCGGTTTATATGGAAGCGAACAGGTCCAGCAGCATCAACAGCAAGAAGAAGCACTTGAGGAAAAAGAGTTCGAGGTGCTTCACCGTTCCGAATCTGAATACGAAGATACTGTAGAAGAAATTGAAGTAGAGGTCGAACAGCCTGCGGTTCAAAGCACGTTTGAAGACAACTTCTTATTCGAAGCAGAGGCAAGAAAACAGCTTGAAGAAGAGCCTGTTGAAGTTTTACCTAAGTTTCCAACCTTTAACTACCAGCCACAGGTAGAGTTGGAAGAGGAAGATTATGAGCCAGCATGGAATTTACAGGAGGCAAGAAGCGAACCTAGCGAGCCGGAAGAAGTGGAAGAGGAAGTTGTGGTTGTAGAAGTAGAGGTACCGCACCATCATCACCATGAAGAAGTTTTAATTGTTGAAGAAAGCTCATCGTCCTCATCTGACGAAGCACCAAAGGCAGTAAAAAAGAAAAAAGCAGTAAAAAAGAAGAGCATGACCCTGACAGAGTTTTTTGCACGAAAGGATGAAAGATCGGAACAAACCAAATTAAAGGTTTGCATCGTCCAAAAAGGGGATACCGTAAACACCCTGGCAGACCGCTATGACGTTACAGTTCCCAATCTCCTCCGTGTCAACAATCTTGAACTGAATCAAGATGTTTACGAGGGGCAAGTCCTCTACATTCCCGGGGCTTTAGCCAAAAAATAAATAGGTGAATGAAAAGATGAGCGGGTCTTTTTGACCTGCTCAGCTTCTTTTCACTGATCAAAGTGAGATGAATCTGATGAGTGATAGGAACCAACTTGAATGGGTGAATCCCATTCTACGGAATTACCAGGTTGAGCCTTATTTTGTGGAGGATTTTGGAGGGGTCCAAAAGATATATTCCAACAAAGGCACCTTTGCCTTAAAAAAGATCCCCCCCACCCTTGGAACGGATTTTATTCGTCATGTACACTTGCTTTACCAGAAAGGCTTTAATCGAATCGTACCGATCTATCCAACGATGGACGGACGATATGCTGTGCTGCATGAAAATAATTTATATTATTTAATGCCGTGGATGCCAAACGATCAAAAGGAAAATCGTGACCAAAAGGATCAGCAGTTATTTCGAGAATTAGCAAGACTTCATACTCTCTCCGCCAAGGAAATCACCATCAGTAAAGAAGAACGAACGGAGCATTATGAAAAGACCATTCAACAGCTCGACAAACAACAGGAATTCATTGAAGGCTTTATTGATGAGTGTGAAAAGAAAACTTACATGTCACCGTTCGAATTATTATATTGCCTTTACTACAATGAAATCAGTCAGGCCCTGCGCTTTTCAAAAACAAAATTTGAAGAATGGTACGAGAATACGAAAGAAAACGATAAAGCCCGGATGGTGATCACCCACGGGAAATTATCACCAGAGCATTTCCTTTACGATGATCGCGGCTACGGCTTTTTTATCAATTTTGAAAATGCCCGCTACGGCTCACCGATTCATGATCTGCTGCCCTATTTATCGCGTGCTTTGGATACCAATCCAAAGCGTAATGATACCACCCTTGATTGGGTGTACCATTACTTTAAATATTTTCCGTTTAAAGAGGATGAAAAACTATTATTCTACAGCTATTTAGCCCTGCCGATTCCGATTACGCAAGTGGCTGAAAGCTATTACCGCAAGAAGCGGCCTAAGAATGAATTGAAATTTGTAAGGCAGCTGCAGCACCGCTATTGGCATTTGAAAAATTCCGAATATGTGGTGATGCGAATGACAGAAATTGAGAACCAACAGAAGCAAGCAAAAGAAGGAGCCCAGCCGCAGTAAAATCCTGCATAATGGGCTCCTTAAATAATTTCAAGATAGATAGAAACGGCGATGACCAGAAAAATCGTTAACAATAACACATCTAGAATCGTTGGCAAAAATAACGTTCGAATAAATTGAAAAATAGTAAACGGAATAATCAATTGTGCCGCTATTCTGCGACCTGACATAAACCAGGGACGGTATTTATATTTATGGAATTTATTGCGCTTCACGTGAGAACCTCCCCATTTGGCTGTTGCTTTTCTTTATATATATTCAACCCACCCAGTTTGTTCCTCAAAAAAATAATTTCTTCTCACTAAAAAGTAATCACCTTATAAATTTTCTGATTGAAAAGTCCTATAAGTCATGGAATAATGAAAAGGAATTGAATTTCCAGGTACTTTTGGCTTATTTTTCATGATCCATAAAAAGGAGCTTATTTTTGAATGTATTGGTTTATCATTCTTTTTCCGCTGCTTATTTACCCTTGGGGGTTTGACCCGTACTATACTACGATAAAGACCGATTACTTATACCTATTTGTCCTTGGTACATGGCTCTATCTTATTTTTAAAAGAAAGTATCGGACTCTATTGCCAGCAAAGCGGGATGCTTCCGTCGAATTGATTTTGCTCATTTTATTAAGTTTAATCGAGATTTCCACTGCATTGTCCGATTATACGTATACGGCCGTTCATGGTACCTTGGATCGCAAGGAAGGACTTATTACATACTTTTCCTATTTTAGTCTTTTTCTTTTTTCCTATCGGCTGATCGAACTGAACAAATTAAATAAAGTCATGTCTGGCATTTCGATCGTCTCGATCATTGTCTCAATTTACGGAATTTTGCAGCATTATGGATTAGACTTTCTGCCTAGGAATAGTGCTATGCGAAATTATACGGGGACATATACTTTTTTTGATAATCCTAATTTCTTTGGGTCCTATCTTGTGTTAGTTTTGATAGTAACATTGACCCTATATTTAACAACAACTAATCAAAAAGCTACCTCGATATACTATATTACAGCTTGTTTAGCCTTTATTGCGCTTCTTTTTTCCAGTACAAGAAGTGGGTATGTGGGTGTATTTTGCGGCACTGTATTTTTAACTATGTTTGTTGTACTTAAAAGGAAATATCTGTGGAAAAGGTGGATTACCTTATTATTTAGTTTGGCTCTATTACTTTTAGCCATTAATACCACTGAAAATGGCTTTTATTTTCAGCGGATTCATTCCGTTGTGAATGATTCGGTGAGTATTGCCTCCAATCAAAGTACTGGTCATGAAGGCTCTTCCCGATTTTTCATCTGGAAAAAATCCTTACCGCTTGTAAAGGAGTATTTTTGGGTGGGGTCAGGGCCAGACACCTTTGAATTTATCTTTCCAGCTACTCCAGAGGAACTACAAGAATTTTTGGGGAGCCCGAATACTAAAGTCGATAAAGCCCATAACGAATATTTACAAATTGCAATTACATTAGGGACACCCGCATTATTGACATACCTACTCTTGGTCATTGTGGTTCTACGCAGAGCCTTCCAAGCAGTTAAAAAGGCACAAGGGCAGGAGACCATTATCCAATATGGGTTAATTGCAACCATTATCGGTTATTTAGTACAAGCCTTTTTTAATATTAGTACGGTTCCGGTTGCGCCGATATTTTGGTCTGTTCTTGGAATTTCTTTGGCTAAGTCTAGTTTGTACATAAAGAAACAAGCTGTGCAGGAATGGTCTGTTACCTCTAAAAGTGCATGAACATGATGTAATAAAGGGCTTGCATTTTCTTCTATTGTTACATACAGTATAAAATATAAAAAAATTGGTTATCATGATTGACGTCTAACCCTTTTTTTCGGTAGTATAACAATATAATTTAAAAAATAAAGCAAAGACAGGGAAGAGTACGATGCACTCCTGCTTATAGAGAGGGAAATCATTAGCTGGAAGATTTCCTAAGCGGAACGTCTGAAGGTCGCCCAGGAGCTTCTTTTGCGAACGGAGTACATCCTAGTAGTGGAAGACGGAGGAAATCCGTTATCTGATTTAAGAGCCAATCATGTAATCTTTGATTGGAAAAAAGGTGGTACCGCGAAGCAAACTCCATTCGTCCTTTTACGACGAATGGGGTTTTTTTGTTAATATAAGAATTTAAGTTTTGGCTTCGAGAATTGTCCAGCTCCAGCGCCCTAGCGGCTAGTGTCCTTCACTCTCCGCCCTACGATAAGTCAACATCGAATCGCCTCCGGCTCTTCGTGTTTCCTTTATCTCAGTTGGAGCGCTCCAGGCCATACGCCGCTGACCAGGGCGCTTGCGCTTTTCTTAGTAAAAAGGAGGAATTTTAGATGGAAACAAAAGAATTAACAATGCCGACGAAATACGATCCGCAAACGATCGAAAAGGGGCGTTACGACTGGTGGTTACAAGGTAAGTTTTTTGAAGCAAAGGACGATGAAGGGAAAAAGCCATATACGATTGTCATCCCGCCGCCAAATGTTACCGGAAAACTTCATTTAGGTCATGCTTGGGATACAACCTTACAAGATATTCTGACACGGATGAAACGGATGCAGGGCTATGATGTTCTCTGGCTGCCAGGCATGGACCACGCCGGTATTGCCACCCAAGCGAAAGTAGAGGAAAAGCTTCGTAACGAAGGCAAAAACCGCTACGATTTAGGCCGGGATAAGTTCGTTGAGGAAACATGGAAGTGGAAGGAAGAGTATGCTTCCCATATCCGCCAGCAATGGTCCAAACTAGGACTTGGCCTAGATTACAGCCGCGAGCGTTTCACCCTAGATGAGGGCCTATCTGATGCAGTTAAAGAAGTATTTGTCACCCTTTATAAAAAAGGCTTGATTTACCGTGGTGAGTACATTATTAACTGGGATCCATCAACCAAAACAGCCCTTTCTGACATCGAAGTTATCTACAAGGATATCCAAGGTGCATTTTATCATATGAAATATCCACTTGCAGATGGCTCTGGCACGATTGAGATTGCCACAACCCGTCCGGAAACCATGCTCGGCGATACAGCCATTGCGGTTCACCCGGAAGATGACCGGTTCAAGCATCTGATTGGGAAAAACGTTATCCTTCCAATTGTAGGCCGAGAAATTCCGATTGTTGCCGATGATTATGTTGATATGGAGTTTGGTTCTGGGGCAGTAAAAATCACACCTGCACATGACCCTAACGACTTTGAGGTAGGGAACCGCCACAATCTTGAGCGCATCCTTGTTATGAACGAAGACGGTTCCATGAATGAAAAAGCAGGTATATATCAAGGCTTAGATCGTTTCGAATGCCGAAAGCAAATTGTCAAAGATCTTCAGGAACTAGGTGTACTTTTCAAAATTGAAGAGCATATGCATTCTGTTGGTCATTCTGAGCGCAGCGGCGCGGTTGTCGAACCATACCTGTCCACCCAATGGTTTGTTAAGATGCAGCCACTCGCAGACGAAGCGATTGCATTGCAAACTAAAGAAGAAAAAGTTAACTTTGTCCCAGACCGTTTCGAAAAAACTTACTTGCGCTGGATGGAAAATATCCGTGATTGGTGTATTTCTAGACAGCTTTGGTGGGGCCACCGTATTCCAGCGTGGTATCACAAGGAAACAGGCGAAGTCTATGTAGGGCTTGAAGCACCTGCTGACGCGGAAAACTGGAACCAAGATAATGATGTATTAGATACTTGGTTTAGTTCAGCATTATGGCCTTTTTCAACCATGGGCTGGCCAAATAAAGAAGCGGCCGATTATAAACGTTATTTCCCAACAGATGCCCTTGTCACTGGTTACGACATCATCTTTTTCTGGGTTTCAAGAATGATTTTCCAAAGCATTGAGTTTACGGGCGAGCGTCCATTTAAAGATGTACTGATTCATGGTCTCGTACGTGACGAGCAGGGACGAAAAATGAGTAAATCCCTTGGCAATGGTGTAGACCCAATGGATGTTATCGAAAAATATGGTGCCGATGCATTGCGTTACTTCTTATCAACCGGAAGCTCACCAGGTCAGGACCTTCGCTTTAGTTACGAAAAGGTTGAATCCACTTGGAACTTTGCTAATAAGATTTGGAATGCTTCCCGCTTTGCATTAATGAATATGGATGGCTTAACCTACGAGGAAATTGATTTTAGCGGGGAAAAATCGGTTGCCGATAAGTGGATTTTAACTCAATTAAATGAAACCATTGAACACGTAACAAGACTTTCTGAACGCTATGAATTCGGTGAAGTGGGCCGTGCCTTATACAACTTTATCTGGGATGACTTCTGTGATTGGTACATTGAAATGGCGAAGCTGCCATTATATGGGGAAGATGAAGCAGCGAAGAAAACGACTCGTTCTATCCTTGCCCATGTATTAGATCAAACGATGCGCTTACTGCATCCATTCATGCCATTTATCACCGAGGAAATTTGGCAAAACCTTCCGCATGCAGGAGAGTCGATTACAACAGCAGCATGGCCAGTTGTAAAACCGGAGCTTTCCGATGAACAAGCTGCACAGGATATGAAGCTTCTGATGGAAATGATTCGGTCCGTACGGAATATTCGTTCCGAAGTAAACACACCAATGAGCAAAAAAATTAAAATGCTTGTCAAAGCGAAGGATGAAACCATTCTAAGAACAGTCGAAAGCAATCGTCATTACATTGAACGCTTCTGTAATCCAGAGGAACTGCAAATGGGGATTGATATCGAATTACCTGAAAAGGCGATGACTGCCGTTATTACTGGTTTAGAAATCATTCTTCCTCTTGAAGGGCTGATTAACATTGATGAAGAAATTGCCCGTCTTGAAAAGGAATTTGAACGATTAAATAAAGAAGTCGAACGGGTTCAGAAGAAATTAAGCAATGAAGGGTTCATGAAAAAAGCTCCAGAGAGCGTCGTTGCTGAAGAACGTGCCAAGGAAAGTGACTATCTCGAAAAGAGAAGCATTGTCGAAGCACGGATTAAAGAATTAAGAGGGTAAATTATTAGGTTTGGGAAGCTGTCCCAAAAAGGGTCAGACCCCACTTAGGTTGTGGGGTCTGACCCTTTGTTAAGATATTAATAAAAGGGGTGTTACATAAATGTTTACAACCTACAAAGAAGCCCTAGATTGGATTCATGCGCGACTCAGACTGGGGATTAAACCGGGGCTGGCACGAATGGAGTGGATGATGGACAAGCTCGACCATCCAGAGAACAAAATCAAAACAGTCCATATCGGTGGTACCAATGGGAAGGGATCAACCGTAACCTTTTTACGATCGATTCTCCAAGCTGGGGGATATACGGTTGGAACGTTTACCTCGCCATATATTGAGCAATTTAACGAGCGAATTAGTGTCAATGGAAAACCGATTTTAGATGATGAATTATTGAGGATTGCCAATGTGATTCGCCCGCTGGCAGATGAATTAGAGGAAACCGAACTTGGCGGCCCAACGGAGTTTGAAGTCATTACCGCTATGGCGTTTTATTACTTTGCCCATGCCAGCAATGTTGACATTGTTATTTTCGAAGTGGGCCTAGGCGGACGCTTTGATTCCACCAATATTATTCATCCCTTGCTCTCTATCATTACAAATATTGGGTTAGACCATACCGCAATTCTAGGTAATACCTATGAGGAAATCGCTTTTGAAAAAGCCGGTATCATTAAAGAGAATACACCCATTTTCACTGCAGTAAAAATTCCGGGTGCACTAGAAGTCATCGAGAAACAAGCGGCTAAAATGGCAGCCCCCATTTATCGATTAAATAAAGAATTTAGGATTAGTGCTCATGATTCCCTTGTAAGAGGGGAAGTGTTTACATTAAAAACACCATTGCAAACACTTGACCAGTTAGAACTTGGCATGATCGGCCAGCATCAAACTGAAAATGCGTCACTTGCTGTCATGGCAGCCCTATTCTTAACTCAGCAGGGTACCTATGCTATTTCAGAGCATAGCATCCGAGCAGGACTAAAAAAGGCGTATTGGCCAGGCCGATTTGAGGTTATTAGCGAAAATCCACTCGTGATCATGGATGGGGCACATAATGAAGAAGGTATAACGGCCTTAACCAATGAGCTTGCCACTCGGTTTTCTGACCGAACGATTCATATTGTCTTTGCGGCATTAAGAGATAAAAAACTCGATGAAATGATTGCTAAGCTTGATCAAATCGCTGATCAAATTACATTTGTCAGCTTTGATTTTCCTCGTGCAGCTAAGGCGGAAGACTTGCTCAACATTAGCCAATCATCAAACAAACTAGCCGTCGATGAGTGGCAATCCTATCTGGTAGAAGAGATTTCTCATTTAGCAGGGAACACCATCCTCGTCATTACTGGTTCGCTCTATTTTATTTCAGAGGCGAAACCAATTGTCTCGCAGATAATCAGAGAAAGAGAATCGCAGCCTCTATAGGTAAAGACCTTAAATGACCCCTCAACTGGTTTATTTTTCTACCACTTGACGGGTCAATGATTTATATTTAAATATTTGAAAATTATAACCATTCTTGTATGACAAGTTATATTAAAAATGGTAAAATTATGTTATCTTGAATTAAAGACGATTGATGGAGGGGGGATAAACATGGATGTAAAACCGCAAATGAAACAAGCTATTTTTCTTGTCTGGATCTTAATGGTTCCTGCCGGATTGTGGTTCACCTATACAACTTATCCTCCTCCTAAAATCACTGGAAATTGGCTCGATATTTTGGCATTTTTACTATTAACGTCTATCGTGGCGGCCATGCCGATGGTTATTAATAATATGTTTATTTTTTTAATCCAATGGGTGGCACTAGCAACCTTTTTAAGGTTTGGCTTATTTGTCGAAATCCTTTTTGCACAAATTGCCGTCATTGTTTTACTCCTCAAGCTAAGGGTCCTAAGGAAGGGTGAATTTTTCCGGCTTCCCCTTAATTTAAATATGTTTTTCTTAGTCTCTTTTTTAAGCGGGCTGCTCTACTACAATCTAGGCGGGGGGACAGGCGAGAACTTACTCCATGACCATCGTTCCATATGGCTTGCTGTTTTATATGCAGTCACGGTTTACCTATTAAATCAAATTATTGTTTCCTGCAATTTATATTTTGTTTATAAAATAAAAACTTCCTATTTTGGTAAGGACTTCATCGTCGAGACGATCACTACATTCATCACACTCCCAATTGGTTTTGTTTTATACCTTCTTTATGATTCAGTTGGCATGGCAGCGATTTTGTTTGTGGGGATCCCGTTTGTCAGTCTATCGATTATCTTTAAACTCTATTATTCTAGCGAAAAAATTAATGAGCATTTGCAAAAAGCAGCAGAAATCGGCCATCAACTAGCTGAACGCTTGTATGTCAATGATGTACTTGATTTGTTTATTCAAAAGCTTGGTGAAATGCTCCCTGTAGATTATGCCTATATCCTCGAAGCAAACGGTGACGAACTTACCTTAATTCGCCGGATGGAAGCAGGGAAAGTCATGCCGAATGAAGTCCTTTCCAGGAAAAAAAATGAAGGGATTAGCGGCATGGTATGGGCGAAACAAAAGGCCTTTTTATTCGCCACTAGAAAAGAATGGCAACAGTTCGATACTGGTACGATCCCGAATGACGTAGAGAGTATGTTAGGTGTGCCGATCGTAAGAAGTAATAAATTAATGGGGGTTTTATTGCTTGCGTCAAAGCAAAAACGCGCTTATGAAAAATCGCAGCAAATGATCATTGATATTCTTTGTTCTCATTTTGCTGTCGCGATTGAAAACGCCAACAATTATGAAAAAACTAAAAGACAAAGTGAACGCTGTGCCTTAACGAATTTATATAACTATCGTTACTTTGAAACGATTCTAACGGATGAGTTTGAAAAATTGATGCGTTTTGAGCGCCACAAGCTTTCCTTAATCATCCTGGATATAGACCACTTTAAACAAGTAAATGACACGTATGGCCATCAAAGTGGAAACGAGATTCTTCGAGAGCTTGCCAGCCGATTAACGAATCTAGTCGGAGAAAGAGGAACCGTGGCCCGGTATGGGGGCGAAGAATTTGTCGTTCTGTTACCAGATACAGATAAAAAAGATGGCTATCAAATGGCAGAGCTCATCCGTCAAGCGATTGCCAACTGGCCGTTCATGATAAGTGAGTCAATAGATCAAAGGCAGCAACAGGTAAAAATCACAGCTTCCATTGGTGTGTCGACTGCACCAAAGGATGCCGAGGATGCATTGGCGTTGATTAGACATGCGGACCGGGCGTTGTATGTTGGGGCGAAAAGGGCAGGTAGGAATCGGGTGGCGGAGTATTCGTCGTGTTAAAAAGAGGTGTGACCAAGTTGTTTTGCAACCATGGTTACACCTCTTTTATTTGGTATTAATATTCAACATTATTTATGACTGTATTAACATTGTCACCCCATTTGATTTTGAAATCTATTGGAACTTCAATTCCGCATTTATTAATAAAATCTTGGTCACTGGTAACGGAGTAATTAAATTTTTCAACACCATTTTCCCAAACTTTTCCGCGGACATATAACTTACTAGGGGGATTACTGGTTGTATCAACAGTAATACTTTTAGCAGATAAATTTCCATTCACACACATCTTTGAAGAAGATTGAATGTTTAAATTATTACCAATCGTTGCGACTTTATAGGTACTATCAGCTGGTGTACCAGATCCACCAACATATACAAAAGAATTTGTCGCAAGTTCTAAGTTTTGACTAACGGTTAAAGTTTTATTTACTAGTATTTTTGAAGATCCGCTTATTTGTACATTTTGCAAAAAGCTTGCTGCATCTTTTGTTTCTAATATTACATTTGCTGCACTGTTCATATTTTGATTGATGGTAAGCGCACCATCGGCATGAATTTTAACGTTTGTTTTGTTATTTTCATTCCCATTTCCATTTAGATTTAAATAACCAGTAGTGAAAATGGTTTGATTATCTTTTAAATTGTTATTCCCCGAAAAATCCCCATTCCCGTTAATATATACATTATTACAATCCAGTTTGGTACATCCTGATGTGAGTGTTATATTTTCAAATTTTGGTAGAACGGTCTCGTTAATTGCCTCAACTGCTGCCTGATTAATGATGGAATCAAAGTTGATACTCATTTTAGCAACAAGCTTACTTTCACTTTTGTTATCCGTGCCAACTACATTAAAACTGATATTGACTATATTCGAGCTTGGATTCGGATCCGCAATGGCGACAAAGTTTTCCATATGATAAGGAACATTTAGAGGAGTGGCGATTGTTGCATGTTGAAGCTCGCTAGCCATTTTTTTTGTAGCTTCTCTTTTAAAATTAGGTATAAGTGCCGGATTCGCTCGTATATAGTCACTTACAAATTGCTGTTTGGATTCAAATGTTCGTTGAATCTCGACCTGATAATAGGAAATCCCCATTTCAGCCGCGGCTACGGAACGAGATTTCTTCTCTACCACTTGGTTTTGCTTCACGCTACTAAAAGCTTGTCCCATGAAGGCGAGCGAGATAATCATAAAAACGACTATAATTAATAATACAGTTACAAGTGCATATCCTTGTTCATTTTTGAACCTAATCATTGATAATCCACACCCTTCACTCGATAGAGAAATGTATCAATATTAACACTATTTTTTGCATTATTTTTATCACTTGCATTAATTTTTAAGGAAACATCATTGGCGATTTTATTTGGCTCGACGGTAAGAGGGCCAGACCCATTTATATGATTAATTTCCACTATTTTAAAACAAATAGTTGGGTGATTAAATACTTGTACTTGGGTAGGATTTACTGAACGATCGGTGACTATAATATCGCAATTTTCACTTTTTATTTCATATTTGATAAGTGTTTGATGTGTCTTTTTTAAATTAGTTAGTAAAATATTCGATTCCTGGAGAATAAAGTTTTTCGAGGTTGCCTTTTGTGAAAAATTATAGCCCTGAAAAAACACACTCCACATCATTACACTAATAACTGAGAGAATAGTTAGTGTAGCTAACACCTCAATTAGTGTTAATCCACTTTCATTTTGATTCAATCCTATCATCTCCTATCTTTTAACATAACCAAATGTTTCACTAACGACATTGCCATTTTTCTTATTTAATAGCTGTACGACAATGAGATTTACACTGGATAATTTCGAACTCGTTTCAGGAACTTTTTTTATCTTTATATGGACGTTATAAATATCTTTGGTTGTTTCAAAATAATAATAGCTGCTATCAACGCTGAAGGTACTATATGTTACTTTCGGATCTGTAGAGGCAAAGCCCGATACACGGTCGGTTTTAACAAGAAACCATTTTACATCACTTGATTCTTGCCAATTTATAAGTACTTCCTTTGCCATATTAATAGCTTTTGACTTATCTTCATTTATATTATTTATTAGTCCCATTTGTGGGAAAAATCGTAATACTGATAAAAAGATAATAGATAATAGAACAATTGCTGCCAAAACCTCTATAAGAGTTACACCTTTTTCATTTCGAATAAATGCCAATAAAATCATTCCTTAATGATAGAAATAATATAACAAATCAGGTGAAAAATATTAGTCATTCCTACCCATAAATATGTTTTAGCTTCTTTTAAAATAGTTAATAGTATTATACAATATTTAGAAGACGAATTTTGTATAATTTTAGAAGAAAACAACAAAATATTCAAATATTTGAAAGAAAATGTAGTTTAATAGTATATAAGTCTATATTAAAGGGAGTGAAAGGGGATGCAATCGATTATATGGGCCATTGGCTCTATGGTTGTTCTTATGTTAATTATGTCCTTTTTACCATTAGGATACAGCCTAAAGGGGAAGTTTCTTGTCGTATTCACTAGTTTTATCTTGTCACTTGGGGGACTGGCAGCTGTTGCAACCTTTCCGTTATGGCAAACGGCATTAATCCTTTTTGCACTCGTCTTTTTTGGGGCTTATTTTATCAATAACCGTATGGGAGCGTTACTTTACCAAGAAAACGCAGTAAATGAGCTAATCGAAGATGAAGTTGAAGATGATTTTGTGCCTTCTTTAGACAATCTTACGAATGATAGTTTGCCAGAAATTGTTGAAGATTTAACGGTACGTGGTTCTTCCCCTATTCATTTAGAAAAAGAAACATTACCAGCCGCGTCTGCTAATGTAAAAATAATCGATAAACCTGAATTAATTGACGAGGATATTTCATTTTTACTGGAGAGAGATACTGAAGTTGAGGTAACGGAGAAAATGGAAGAACCGAATCTAGAAAATGGCTATTTAGCTGACATTGAAAGCTTACTTGAAATAGAATTAGCCAAAGAGGAAAAACAAGAGCTTAACGAAGATGATGTCCTGGAAGAAATCCATGACTTACCCATAAAAGAATTCGAAGAAAAAGAAGCTGCCCCGATTACGAAAAGGGAAGAAGACCTATTAGATGATTCTTTATTCGATTTTCTTCTTGCTGAAAAGGAAGCAGCTGTTGATCGCGAAGATACACTTGAGGTAATAGATTCGAAGAAAAAAGTTAGCTTGCAAAAATAACAGGGTAAATATGCACAATTTCCAATTGGGAACCTTTATGAAGAGGGTTTAGGGAGGCAGGAATTTTGGGTAAGAATCAGCAAATGTTAAAATTGTTTGTTGTATTGTTTTTCGGTACAGCATTTATTTTCAGCTTTTCCCATTTTGGTGCCAAAGCATTTGAAAAAGTCACAAATACAAACGGGAAATTCGCTCAGGGTACGAGTATAGGTGCATTAGATGTTTCAGGGAAAACAGAAGCTGAAGCCAAAGGGTTGTTAGAGGAAAAATACATTGACTGGCTTAAAGGGACATCCTTTCAACTACAATATGGAGAAAAAAGGGCACCATTTGATCTAAATCAGTTTCATTTAGACTCACAACAAACAGTGTCTTCCATTAAGGATGGCCAAAACAATCCAGCTTTTATTACAGTTGATTCACAACAGGTAAAAGAACAAGTAGATATTCTTTTTCCAGAAGTAACCAGTAGTGATCTTGATCTAGAAAAACTCATGAATAGTTTAAACCAAACAGCCTCCCTTTTTAAAGCAGGTGAACATAGCTTTAACCTGCATGATGATTTCTTACTTGCAAGTAAGGTTAAAAAAGACGAGGTTATCAGTACAGCAGTCATTACAATGAAAAATGTCCCGGTTGATTTGCCAACCATTTTGAAGGAAAACCCTTCGATTGAGATTGCCGCAGAATCGACCTTTTCCATGCTTGCGTTTGCTAAGGAACATAAGATAGAAAAAATGGATGCACTGAATGTTATGGCAACGGGAATCTATCAAGCGGTATTACCTTCTAATTTTTCGATTGTCGAGAAGAATATTAGCAGCGCACTTCCTGATTATGCTCTTTTAGGGTATGAAGCGATGGTGAATCAAAGTAAAAACGATGATCTGGTGATTTCTAATCCCGATAAAGCAACCTATTTTCTTGACCTGCAACTAGTTAATAATCAATTAACGGTTACATTAAAAGGTGAAAGGCTACTGTACGTATATAAAATCAGCTTAAAAGAGCAACAAAAACTGACACCAAAGACGATCATTCAATATAGTCCACAGCTTCTTCCAGGAGAAACAAAGATCCAAACGGTTGGGGCAGAAGGTCAAACGGTTAAGATTTATCGAGAAGTCTATCAAGCTGATAAATTTATAAAGAGCGAATTTATTTCCGAGGATTACTATCCACCCGTCTATCAAGTGGAATTGCATGGGTTAACAGGCAGCCAGCAGACGACCACACCGGCAGCTGGAACAGCAGCCACTCAATCGGGTAGTAGTACGAATAACCAAACTACCAATTCAGCAACTAATAATAATCAAACGACGTCAATATCGGAAACCACCACTGAAAACGAAAGTGACCTATGGGGAAAACCTAATGAAGAACCAAAATAAAAAGCAGGGATATTAAATGAGACAATCACGAAAAAAACTTGGTGATTTATTAATAGAAGAAGGGTTAATTACGCCGGAACAGCTTCAATCTACTTTAGAAGTTAAGGGACCAAATCAAAAGCTGGGTGAAGCCCTGCTCCAACGGGGGTATCTCACAGATCAACAGTTAGTGGAGGTCCTTGAATACCAATTGGGTGTGCCGAGTATCAGTTTGTTTCAGTACCCGTTTGATACGACTCTTTTTTCACTTGTTTCAAAGGAAACCGCTCGGCGGAATTTAATTATTCCCTTAAAAAAAGAGGGGAATAAACTGTTTGTTGCCATGGTCGATCCAATGGATTTTATTGTCATCGATGATTTGCGCTTATCAACCGGTTTTCAAATAGAACCAGCCATTGCGACCAAAGAAGATATTTTGCGGGCCATTAATAAATACTACAATGTCGATGAAGGATTAGAGGAGTTATTTGATGAGCTTCCGCTTAATGAGCGGGGCAGGGATGACGATATTACCGACCAAGATTCGCCAATCGTCCGTTTAGTGAATTTGCTCTTGACAAATGCCGTCATCCAAAAGGCTAGTGATATCCATATTGACCCGCATGAGACTAAAATAGTGATTCGTTACCGGGTGGATGGGGTGTTAAGGGTAGAACGGGTTTTACCTCGCCATATGTTAAGCGTACTGACGGCGCGAATTAAAATCATGGCGAACATGGATATCACAGAACACCGAATCCCCCAAGATGGACGGATAAAATTTAATTTGGAATATCATCCAATTGACCTCCGTGTGTCTACCTTGCCGACTGTATATGGCGAGAAAGTTGTTATGCGGCTGCTCGATATGGGGGCTGCCTTAAATGACTTAAACAAAATTGGCTTTAACTCACTTAATTTCAAGCGGTTTAGCGAATTAATAGAACAGCCGACCGGGATTGTCCTTATTACCGGACCTACAGGTTCTGGTAAATCGTCGACTCTTTACGCAGCCCTTAACAAACTAAATAGTGAACAAGTGAATATCATCACCATTGAGGACCCGGTCGAATATCAGTTAGAGGGCATCAATCAAATTCAAGTAAACCCAAATGTAGGTATGACATTTGCTGCAGGTCTTCGCTCGATCCTCCGTCAGGATCCCAATATTATCATGGTAGGGGAAATTCGGGATAAAGAAACAGCCGAAATTGCCATCCGGGCATCATTGACAGGGCACTTAGTGTTAAGCACCCTACACACGAATGATTCACTTGGGACGGTTACAAGGTTAATTGACATGGGGGTGGAACCGTTTATGATTGCCTCCTCTGTTACAGGCATCGTCGCACAACGGTTGGTTCGTAAGGTATGTCGCGATTGTGCCGAGGAACAAGAACCATCCAAGCGCGAAATTGACATTTTTGCTAGACGTGGGATAAAAATTGATAAAATCTCAAGAGGAAAAGGCTGTTCCTCTTGTAATATGACTGGCTATAAAGGAAGAATCGCTCTTCACGAAGTGCTGGTTTTGAACGATGACATGCGCCGAGTGATTATGAATGATGATTCTTTTCAAAAATTAAGAGAACTTGCCATCAAAAATAAAACCATCTTTTTAATTGATGATGGCTTATTGAAAGTGAAACAAGGCTTAACAACAACAGAAGAAGTATTACGCGTGGCTATTCTGGAGTAGGAGTAATGGAAATATGAAGGATAAATTAGAAAATATACTACGTGCGGCGCTTGAATTTAAAGCATCCGATATTCATCTAACTGTAGGAGTTCCCCCGGTATTTCGGATTAACGGAGATATTAAGCGATATGGTAAAGACATCTTATTACCAGCAGATACGGAAGAAATTGCTAAACTAATTGTACCAGAAAATATGTGGGACCCATTTATCGAGAAAGGGGAACTCGATTTCTCCTATGGTCTCCCTGGATTATCTCGTTTCCGTGTCAATGCCTACCATCAGCGAAAAAGTATCTCCCTTGCCCTCCGGGTCGTGGCATCTAAAACGCCTACCTTGGAGCAGTTAGATTTACCACATATTATTTCGGAGCTTGTCGAGAAACCGCAAGGACTCATTCTAGTCACCGGACCGACAGGAAGCGGAAAATCAACCACACTTGCCTCGATGATTGATTATATGAACAGAACCATGCGCAAGCATATTATTACCCTTGAGGATCCAATCGAATATCTTCATAAACATGGAAATTCGATTATTGACCAACGGGAAGTTGGTTTTGATACACAATCCTATGCAAGCGGTCTAAAAGGTGCCCTCCGCCAAGACCCTGATGTCATTCTTGTTGGTGAGATGCGTGACCTAGAAACGATGAGCATCGCGATCACCGCGGCAGAAACCGGACACCTTGTCCTGGGAACCCTTCATACGTCCAGTGCACCTTCGACGATTAACCGGATTATCGACGTCTTTCCATCCGGTCAGCAGCCGCAAATTCGCGTACAGCTTGCCTCTGTATTGGTTGGCGTTATTTCACAGCGCCTGTTTCCGACAGCGGATAAGAAAGGCCGGAGAGCGGCGACGGAAATCATGGTCAACAATCCGGCGATCGCCAATTTAATCCGCAATGAAAAGATACACCAAATCCAAAGTACGATGCAAACCTCGCGCGCCCAAGGGATGCACACATTGGAAATGAGTATTAGAGAGTTACTTGACCGAGGCCTTATTCAAAAAGAATCGGCCACCCAATATCTGCATGAAAAGATGATGTTAAATGGCTAGGTTTAAATATGAAGGGCGAAATCGCAGTGGGAAAACACAGGGCACCATCAATGCTCCATCTAGACGGGAAGCGATGCTCAAATTAAAAGAGGATGGCATCAGGGTCATAGACATGAATGAAGTTCCTGAAACACTGCTGACCATGGATATTAATCTCGGCAATCCCGTTAAACTTCAGGATTTTGTTATTTACTTGCGGCAATTTGCCACCCTTTTAAAGGCGGGCGTGACGATCGTGGAAGCAACCGGGATTCTAGCATTTCAGACCGAAAGTAAAGGCTTAAAGAAGGCGTTATTGGATATTGAACAAGAGTTGCGTGAAGGAAATCAATTTTCCGAGGCGATCTCCAAGCATAAAAAGGTTTTTTCGCCAATGTTTATTAACATGGTAAAAGCGGGTGAAGTTAGTGGAAACATGGACGAGACCCTTGAAAACCTGGCAGAGGATTTTGAAAAACAGCACTACACCAGACAAAAGATTGTCTCAGCATTAACGTATCCAGCCGTGATTGGATTTCTTGCAATTGGTGCGGTTATCTTTTTACTAGTGTCTGTAGTTCCAACATTTGTGACCATGTTTGCGGATATGGGCGCTGAACTGCCTGCCATAACAAAATTTGTCTTAGCTTCAAGTGAATTTATGCAAAAGTTTTGGTGGCTGATTATCCTTGTTGTTATTTTTATGGTTCTATTTTTTATGTACATCAAAAAAAATAAGCAAACAAAATATTATTTGGATTATGCCCTATTAAAAATGCCAATCTTCGGGAAGATGATGCAAAAAGCAGCCTTGGCTCGAATGATGCGAACACTAAGCACCCTATTTTCAAGTTCCGTTCCGATTCTCCAAGCGATGTCGATTGTTGAAAAGGTCGTCGAAAATGAAGTGATCTCTAATGTCATTCGTCAATCGCGTGATTCGCTTGAAAAAGGACGTTCGATGACCGAGCCGATGTCAACCCACTGGGCTTTTCCGCCGCTGGTCACGCAAATGATTTCGATTGGCGAGGGAACCGGGGCACTAGATGCGATGCTGGCAAAAATTGCTGAATTCTATGAAAAAGAAGTAGAGCAGGCAACCGACCGCCTTAAATCGTTAATTGAGCCAATTATGATTGTCCTGTTGGCAGGCGTTGTCGGTGTGATTGTCTTGTCGATTATGATGCCAATGTTCTCGATGTTCGACCAAATGAGCTAAATATTACAATAATAGCGGAAATGTTACAAAAATGTAAAAATTGAGCCATAATATGCTAAAATTCTCTTTTCAATAGATGACAATTATTGTATACTCATAGAGAAATAATACTAGGTTCATAGAACCAGAGGGAGACAGAAAATGGGAGAAAGTCTACGTTTAAAGCTTAAAGAACAAAAAGGTTTTACGTTAATCGAATTACTAGCAGTTATTGTTATTTTGGGGATCATTGCGGCGATTGCGATTCCGGCGATTAACAATGTTATTAGCAAATCAGACGTTAAAGCAAAAGCTCAAGAAGGAGTACAAATCATCAACGCTGCAAAAATGTATGTAGCAAACGAGCCTGCAGCAAATGTAGTTTTTGATAATACAGGGGTTGCAACGTTAAATAGAGATAAATTAATGCAATATTTAGATCGTGTTGATGCTCCAGCTAGTTTTGCATTTGAAGTTCTTGTAACGAAAGTAGACGCATCAACTGGTAAATACTCTTATAAATTAAAAAATCATACTTCAACTGATAACGCTACTAATAAAACCATGACTGAACAAGAGCTTATCAATGCAGCTAAGTAATGATTTATAGTCTAATATTCATTTATGGCCTTCTCCTAGGTTCCTTCTACAACGTAGTCGGCCTGCGAGTGCCATTAAAGCAATCAATTGTGAAGCCAAGGTCGGCTTGTCCGACCTGTGGTCATCAATTGAAACCATATGAACTTATTCCGGTAATTTCATATTTGCTGCAAAGCGGGAAATGCCGCGGCTGTCAGTCGCGGATTTCTCCTATTTATCCAATTATGGAATTACAAACAGCTATTCTGTTTGTCACGGCACCTTTGGTTATTGGATGGTCTGGAGAGTTATTAGTTGCCCTATCATTAATATCGATGCTAATTATTATCGTGGTTTCCGATATTAACTATATGATCATCCCTGATAAAATTCTTCTTTGGTTTGCAGGGATTTTTTTATTGGAACGGATTTTTTGGCCGCTGACTCCTTGGTGGGACAGTCTCACAGGTGCCGTAACAGGCTTCCTCCTTCTACTTTTGATCATGCTTGTCAGCAAAGGCGGCATGGGCTTTGGGGACGTGAAATTATATGCCCTGCTTGGTTTTGTTTTAGGCTTTAAACTTGTCCTTTTATCATTTTTTCTTTCAACACTGTACGGTGCAGTCATCGGCGGCTTGGCTCTCCTGCTTAGGATTGTCAAAAGACGGCAGCCGATCCCATTTGGACCGTTTATCGCTGCTGGTACTATATCAGCCTATTATTGGGGATCGGATTTAATAGAGTTATACTTACGTTTCCTGAATCAAGGATTTTAACTAAGGGGTTTTTTACATGGCTTTTTCCCTATTTACACCCAAAAACCGAATCATTAATGTGGTTCTAAATGACCATTCCATCCGCTTCCTGGAATTGAAGCAATCGGATCCGCCATCAGCACAAAGGTGGAATGAACGGTATCTTCCTCCAGGAATTATTAGTGATGGGAAAATTACCGATGTGGATTCCTTAGCTAGTATTTTGGAAGAGTGTATTGATGAATGGAAGATAAAGCGACGCTCTATCCGTTTCATCGTACCAGATCCACTTGTGATCATTCGAAAAGTCTCCATTCCTGTTGAAATTCAGGAGGATGAAATAAAAGGTTATTTATATTTGGAACTTGGATCAACGATTCATTTACCATTTGAAGAGCCTGTGTTTGATTTTTATCCACTCTCAGAAAATGAAAAAACAAAGGATTTACTCCTATTTGCGGCGCCGGAACAACAAGTAACCGAGTATGCCGAGTTATTTTCTTCTGTAAAGCTTAACCCAATTGCTGCAGACATCTCGCCGCTTGCCCTTTATCGTTTATACGACAGGCTCGGACCAGCTGAACAAACTGAAACACTGTTTACGGTTCAATTTGATTTGACTAGTGTGAATTTGTGTATTTTTGAAGGTAGTGTACCGGTGGTGATGCGACCGTTTGCCTTAACCTTTGATATGGACAAGTGGGAGATAAAAAGGAACAGTTTTGGCTTGATGGAATGTAAATTTACTGGTGACGCGGATGAGTTAGTGGTTCAATTCGAAGATATATTTCGAGAAATTAATAAGCTCGTCGATTTTTATCGCTATAGTTTAAACAATGAAAAACAGGATATTTCAAAGTTCCTCATCAGCGGCGATCATCCCATGCTGCAAGCGATTGTCGATGAAATGGGAGAGCGGTTTGAGGTGCCAGTCGAATTACTGTCACTTGAATCCAATATATATGAAAAGTCTGGAAGCGTACCTGCTAATCTATTACTATCTTTAGGTCTTGCTTTAAAAGAGGTGAAATAATGTTAGTAGATATTAACCTGCTTCCACAGAAAGAACCGAAAAAACTTAGCTTTTTCATTCCTTTAGCCGGTTTCTTAGTACTTTTTCTACTAATCGGTAGTGTTTATTATTTTCAAACCCAATCGGTTAAAGATCAGCTGGCATCACTTGACAGGGAAATTTCCATGACCAAGAAAGTTGCCCAAAATCAACAGCAATCGAGTAAAACAGCTGAATCAACCGCTTCAGTTAATCAATTAAAAACTGCGATTGAATGGGCGGATGACTATCCCATTCAAACCATACCTGTCATGGATCATCTGACCTCTTTATTACCAGTGCGAGGCTTTATCCAAAACTTTGGTTATACAGAAGCTGGGACGATTACATTATCCGTCCAATTTGATAGTGCCAGAGAAGCAGCCTACTTTTTAGAAAGTCTTAATAATTCGAAATGGATTTCTGAAGCTAGCTTGAACACTCTAGCTGCTACCGAAACCGCAGAAGCAACCACAACTAGCACGACAACCGGCACTACTAGTCAAGCGGCGACAACGAATTCGGCGACAAGTACGACAACGCAAACGAATCCAACTAGTTCGGCCGCGGGTACCACGAACCAACAGAACACAACCAATCCGAATCAAAGTACAACAACTCAGGCTTCAACGGGTGCAACTGCTAATAACAGCACCCAAACCACACCAAGTACAACGGCGGGTACATCAAATGCAACTCAAGGTACAACGGCAAATTCAACAACGAATTCGAATAGTGTAAATACGACAACTAATTCAACGACGACTACGACAAGTAATGGAACCGGTACGATTCTGAATAAAAATATTCTGCCTCGCTATACCGGTCAATTTGAAATCAAGTTGAATAAAGAGTACGTGAAAAAAGAGATTAAAAAGAATAATCAAGATGAGAAAGGAGTGACCGGTTCATGAAGCTTCATTTCTCCAAAAGAGACAAATTGATCCTTGGTGGCGGCGCTCTTTTATTAGTTCTACTCATCTTATATGCGCAGTTCTTCTCCCTGTCACCGTTGAAATCGGACTTAGGGATAAAGCAGCAATCACTAGCAACAGAACAAAAGGTACTCGAAACCGTTAGTCAAAAAAAGGCGGAAGATACGAAAAAAACCGCTGAAGATACGAAGGAATTGCAGAAGAAGGTACCTGTCAAGCCGCTCCAAGAACAACTCATTTTAGACCTTGAGAAGGCAGAAACACTCTCAAAGAGTAAAATTAGTTCCATGGGCTTTACAAAGGATGCCGATGTTAATACAGCTGCGGACCAGGCAGCGGCCAATGGTCAACAACATGCCAATAATACGCAGCCTGCAGCAAATCAAACTACTACCACTCAAGATGCGGCCAACCAACCAACAGCTGACCAACAAGCAGCACAGGCACAAACCGTTGGACTAAAAAAGCTAACTGTTTCATTGAGCGTGGAATCACCGACTTATAAGGATTTAGAAACGTTTATTGAAACCTTAGAATCCCTGCAGCGAATTGTCGTGGTGGAATCAATAAACTATACAGGCGGTCAAGAGATAACTAGTTTAGACCAAAAAGATAAACCAATCACATACAGCCTGACCATTTCTGCTTTTTATATGCCGACTTTAAATGATTTAGCAGCCGATCTGCCAAACATCGATGCTCCAGCACCTGCTGGTAAAGATAATCCTGTTAGCGAGTTTCCGGCAACGGTGCAAACACAGCCTTAATAACAACATCGCGAACTTACAAATAATTTGGCGAAAGTCTACGATAACAAGACGACAAAAGTCTTGTTATTTTTTTTTGCCGTTATGATAGGATGAAACCAATTAGCCTTCGAAAGAGAGAGGAGTACGATTAGTGGACAAGCCTACAAAAGGCAATACAATAACGATTAAATTAAATGGTGAAAGCCAGCCTGTTCATGAAGTACCGAAAAAAAAGGAGCCGGAAGCAAGTAACCATTCCAATCTAAAAGTAATTAAAATAGATGCGAACGGGGCAGAAACGGATGTTTTTCAAGAGTCAGCCGCAGCTAAGGAATCTGTCGATGAGAGCTTTGATTGGATTATTCCAGAATCCTCCGAACATGATATAGAGGAATATAAACTAGCAAGCCCTAAAAGTGCCAAAAAAAGCAGCCTTCCCAAAATAACAACTTTTTCATCCCATACTAATCCGAAGAATAGCCGGTCATTCGTTTCGATTATTATTTCGGCCACTTTTGCGATCCTAATTGGTACAACAATTGGGTTTGTTATGCTAAAGCTGGTGATTACAGGGCCAACGGAAAAGACAGGAACAGGGATCCAGCCTGCCGTCCTCGAAAATCAAGGTAATTCGAATAATAAACCAGCAGGTGGAGAAAAATCTTCTGCTGTTATCAGTCAAGTAACGACGTATGTCATTCAAGGCGGGGTGTATAGCTCCAAGGATGGTGCGACGGAAACGTCTACACAGTTAACGGCAAAGGGTGTTCCTTCGCAGTTGGTGGAGATGAGTGGCAAGCAATATTTATTCCTCGGCATAGCCGATTCAATTCAAACAGCCAAATCTCTTGGCGCTCAATATAAAGCGGATGGGGTTGAGGATGTATTTGCGAAGCCATTATTGCTTGATGAAAAGACAGTCTCAGAGATTACGGACAAAGAAAAAAGCTTTTTAGAAGAATTACCAGCCATCTATCAAACTCTTTCGGAAGCCTCTTCAAGTGGTCTTTTAACGAAAGGAATATCGGAAGAATCTACGAAAGCAATGACAGAGATCGACGACCAATTAAAGGCAACTGGTTTTAAAAACAAAGATGTCAAAGCATTACAAGCAGAATTAACGAGTGCGGCTGAAAAGGTAAAGGACTTTAAAAAAACAAAAGATCCTAAGAGTTTAAATGAGGCCCAGCAGCATTTATTAAGCTTTTTGTCTGTCTACTATTCCCTGTAATCGACAAATCTCGATATTTTCTGGGAAATAAGAAATGCGGAAGCGTCCCGTTTAGCGACGTATGGACTGGAGTACTTCGACTGTGATAAAGGAAACACGAAGAGCGGAGCGATTCGATGTTGACTTATCGTAGGGAGAAGTACGAAGTACACTAGTCGCTGGGCGCTGGAGCTAGACATTTCTCAAAGATCAGATAGATAAATTAATTAGAATAAAGCTTGTCCGTAGGAGGGCAGGCTCTTTATTTTGGCTGTAAAGATAACTTTCTGCATAATTTGACATAAATCTTCGAAATTTAATCATATTAAAATTGTTTGCGACTGCAATTTCTGATACCATTAACATGTATCTCCCTATACAAAATGCAAAAAGGTAAGGTGATTGAATGCAGAACCTCATATTAGCCTCTTCTTCTCCACGGCGAAAAGAACTTCTAGAAACTCTCCACTTAACATTTGCGATTTCAAGCAGTGAAGTTGATGAAAGCTTTGACCCTGGACTTTCTCCAGAGGAAGTCGTCATGGAGTTAGCCGAGCGCAAAGCTCAGGCAATTTTCAAAGAAAATCCGGATGCCTTTGTGATTGGTTCGGACACTATTGTAGTTGCGAACAATCAAATTTTAGGAAAGCCCGCTGATGAAGCAGAAGCCATAAGAATGTTAACAAGCTTGTCTGGTAAGCAGCACGAGGTATTCACCGGTGTTGCGATTCTATCTCCAACTAGTAAAACTCGTTTTTTTGAAAAAACAGAAGTTTGGTTTTGGGAGTTAACAGATGAAGAAATTAAGGCCTATGTGCAAAGTGGTGAACCGCTTGATAAAGCAGGTGCATATGGCATTCAACAGCTTGGAAGTATGCTTGTCAAAAAAATAAATGGAGACTATTTTGCAGTGGTCGGTCTGCCTGTTGCAAGAACCATAAGGGAATTGAAAAAGGCAGGCTACCAGTTGCCGTATTAATTTTTCGAATTTACTAACTCCCGATCCAAAGGGAGGAAAAAGAATGTCCACAAATATAAATACTAGTCCAAACACAATGATGATCCGTGATTTTCCGCAGGACGAAAGGCCGAGAGAGCGTTTTATCCACCATGGTCCGCAAAGCTTATCGAATCATGAACTTATTGCGATTTTGCTAAGAACTGGTACGAAGGATGAATCCGTATTGCAATTATCGAATCGCCTGCTCACCCATTTTGAAGGGTTACGACTGTTAAAGTCTGCGACATTAGAAGAAATAACCGAAATCAAAGGGATTGGCGCAGCAAAGGCAATTCAAATTCTCGCAGCGGTCGAGATTGGGCGAAGAATCGCCAATCTTAACTATACGGACCGCTATGTGATTCGCTCGCCTGAGGACGGAGCCAAATATGTCATGAACGATATGCGTTTTTTAACGCAAGAACATTTTGTCTGCTTGTATTTAAATACGAAAAATCAGGTGATCCATAAACAAACGATTTTTATCGGCAGCTTGAACGCCTCCATCGTGCATCCACGAGAGGTGTTCCGTGAAGCCTTAAAGCGCTCAGCGGCATCAGTCATAGCATTGCATAATCATCCAAGCGGAGACCCGACGCCAAGCCGCGAGGACATTGAGGTGACGAAGCGTTTAGTCGAGTGCGGGAAAATCATTGGCATCGATCTCCTCGACCATCTAATCATCGGTGAAAATAAGTTTGTGAGTTTAAAGGAAAAAGGGTATTTATAACACTAGGATAAAAGTTGACGTTACGCTATAATATTGGGTATGATTTTTTAGGACTGTTTTTATAAATAGTACGAAAAAAGACATGATAATTAAGGTGATTACCTGCCTATTGGAAAATGGCATTTCGTATCAGAAAGGGAGATACAACATTATGTTTGGAATAAGACCTAGAGATCTTGGAATTGACCTGGGAACAGCGAACACGCTTGTATATGTAAAAGGAAAAGGAATTGTGCTTCGAGAGCCATCAGTCGTAGCGAGGCAAACGGACACAAAAAGTATCGTAGCGGTTGGAAACGACGCGAAAAATATGATTGGGCGGACTCCGGGGAATGTCGTCGCCTTAAGACCGATGAAGGACGGCGTGATCGCTGATTTTGAAACTACGGCAATAATGATGAAGTATCATATTAAACAAGCCCAAAAAAGCAACAATCTTTTTTCCGGGAAGCCTTATGTGATGGTATGTGTACCATCAGGTATTACAGCAGTCGAAGAGAGAGCTGTCATTGATGCGACAAGACAAGCAGGGGCAAAGGATGCCTATACGATTGAAGAACCATTTGCAGCTGCAATTGGTGCCAATTTGCCTGTTTGGGAGCCTACTGGCAGTATGGTCGTTGATATCGGCGGCGGTACAACGGAAGTGGCCATTATTTCACTAGGCGGCATCGTAACAAGCCAGTCGATTCGTGTTGCCGGCGATGAAATGGACGAGTCCGTTATTTCGTATATCCGCAAAAATTATAATTTAATGATTGGGGAACGGACTGCTGAAACGATTAAGATGGAAATCGGTTCTGCTGGAACGCCTGAAGGAATCGACAATATGGAAATTCGCGGCCGCGATTTATTAACTGGTTTGCCAAAGACCATTGAAATCACGGCAAAAGAAATTGCCACTGCCTTAAATGACACCGTTTTTGCGATTGTGGAAGCAGTGAAAAACACACTGGAAAAAACACCGCCTGAACTAGCTGCAGATATTATGGACCGAGGCATTGTTCTGACCGGTGGAGGCGCCTTGCTTCGCAATTTGGACAGGGTTATTAGTGAAGAAACAAAAATGCCGGTCTTGATCGCTGAGAATCCGCTCGATTGTGTAGCAATCGGGACAGGCAAGGCACTGGATCATATTAACTTATTTAAGAACAGAGTGAAAGATTCTCGCTAAATGGGTTGGATGTATCAGAGTTAAATATTTTTTAGAAAAATAGAGGTGTATAATCATGCCACAGTTCTTTATGAATAAACGACTGATCGTATTGCTTGTCAGCATTATTGTTCTCGTGGCATTGATTGGGTTTTCTTTACGGGAGAGAAGTAAACTATCCTGGCCGGAGCAATTTGTGAAGGACACGACCGGCTGGGTTCAATCCCTGGTTTCAAAGCCTACTAACTATGTTGCAGGCTTTTTTGAAAATCTCCAGGACCTAACCAATACATACGAAGAGAATAAAGAATTAAAATCGCGGATCGAAAATCTTGCCAGCCTTGAAGCAGAGGTTCAGGGGCTGAAAAAAGACAATAAAGAATTGCGTGACGTTCTCGGTGAAAAAAAGACCCTGAGAGATTTTGAACCACTTCCAGCTACTGTGATTGGTAGAAATCCTGATCGTTGGCATGAAATGATTATTATCGACAAAGGAAAATTAAACGGGATCGAAAAAAATATGGCGGTTGTCACGGCAAACGGCCTGATTGGAAAAATAAAGAGTGTTACGCAATTTAGTTCAACCGTCCAGCTGTTGAGCTCCATGGATCCAAAAAATCGGATTTCTGCTATTATCCAAGGTGAATCACCGGTATATGGGCTTGTAGAAGGCTATGATAACGAGAAAAAACTGCTGATGGTCAAAGCCATTCCTTCCGGTGCGAAAATTGACAAGGGACAAACCGTCATCACTTCGGGTTTAGGTGATATCTTTCCACAAGGGTTAATGATTGGAAAAGTGGTTGAGGTGAAGCAGGATCAATATGGATTGAACCTGACGGCGCTAGTGAAACCTGGGGCGGATTTTTATGATATTACAACCGTTATGGTCACGAAAAGAAGCAAGGCCCAGCCAGTGGAAAAAGCTGTTACCGACGGAAAGGCGGGGGAATGATGAAACGATTCCTTCTTCCGCTTTTATTTTTGTTTTTATTTATTTTTGAAAGTCTGTTTGTTCAATATGTACCGGGTGATTTGTTTGGGCATAATCGAATCATCGTTCCCCATTTTTTATTTGCCGCTCTTCTGTCCTTGACGATTGCTGTCGGCCAGAAACAAGGAATTATTTATGCAGCCATTTTCGGGCTTTTATTTGATATTGTGTATATCGAAATCATTGGTATTTACTTTTTCTTATTTCCATTCATTTCTTATCTTGCTGCGAAAATCATGCATATCATGCAAAACAATTTTATTATTACCTTTCTGGTTTCTGTCCTTGGGATTGCTCTATTAGAAGTAGGGGTTTATGAAATGGATCATTTAATCCATGTCACAGACCTGGATTTCATGAGTTTTCTTAATTTGCGTTTTTATCCAACGATGATCTTAAACGCCATCTTTATTCTAATTTTGGGGTACCCGTTTAAGCGGCTGTTTGAAAGGCATGCCGAAGCAATGAGGGACGAATAATCAATACATTCTATCACGCTCCAAAACGGCTATTTGGAGCGTGAGATTTCTTTTTAAAAAAGAGGAGAATGAATGCATCGTGTCGAAATTTTATTAAATGTCTGTAATTTCGACTCGGAATAGGTCTGAAGATAGAAAAATGACTATAAAATGGTAGATTTCGGTAAGTTCTGAAATTGTTTTCTTATTATGAGGTGAAAATTCTCCATGAAAAAGCGGCAAAATGTTACAATAAAAGGAACGAAGGAAGGTCTTGTCCTTCATCTTGATGATACATGTTCCTATACGGAACTAAAAAGGGAACTAGATCAAAAGCTTTCGGCAAATTCAAGGACTCAGGATGAGCGTAATTTAATCTCAGTTAAAGTCAATGTTGGCAACCGTTATATAACCGATGAGCAGCGGGAAGAGTTAAAAAACTTAATTCGCCAAAAGAAGAATTTAGTGTGTGATGAGATTGAATCGAATGTAATGACCAAGGATGAAGCGGAGCGTCTCAAGGCAGAAAACGAAGTGATGACCGTGTCGCGAATTATTCGATCAGGTCAAGTGCTCGAAGCTCCAGGTGATTTACTATTAATTGGTGACGTGAATCCAGGTGGAAGTGTGATCGCAGGCGGAAATATTTTTATTATGGGAACCTTAAAAGGTGTGGCCCATGCCGGCTGCTTTGGGAATGAGGAGGCGATTATTGCCGCCTCTAGCATGAGACCATCCCAGCTCAGGATTAGTGACCATATTAATCGAGCGCCAGACACTACAGAAACCCAGGAGAAACGCGAAATGGAATGCGCTTATGTAAATGATGACCGAAAAATCATTGTTGATAGATTACAAGTTTTAGTTCATATAAGGCCTAATTTAAACAGATTCGAAGGGGGACATTAAGGTGGGAGAAGCAATTGTAATTACATCCGGTAAGGGCGGAGTAGGGAAAACCACAACTTCTGCTAATATTGGGACTTCTTTGGCCCTTCAAGGTAAAAAAGTATGCTTAGTAGATACCGACATCGGTCTTCGAAATTTGGATGTCGTCATGGGACTTGAAAACAGGATCATTTATGATCTTGTTGATGTAGTGGAAAAAAGATGCAAAATCCATCAAGCATTGGTCAAGGACAAACGCTTTGATGGGTTATTGTATTTACTGCCAGCCGCGCAAACCGTTGATAAATCAGCTGTGAAACCGGAGCAGATGAGGGAACTGATTACCGAATTAAAACAAGACTATGATTATATTATTATTGATTGTCCTGCTGGAATCGAGCAGGGCTTTCAAAACGCGATAGCCGGAGCAGATAGGGCGATTGTCGTTACTACCCCTGAGGTATCTGCCGTCCGTGATGCCGATCGAATCATAGGCCTGCTGGAAAAACAAAAGAATATGGAATCACCGAAATTAGTAGTCAATCGGATTCGCAATCATATGATGAAAAGCGGCGATATGCTCGATATCGATGAAATTACGCAACACCTATCGATTGAACTGATTGGAATTGTCGCCGATGATGAAGAGGTTATTAAAGCCTCTAACCACGGTGAACCGATAGCTCTCAATCCAAATAGCAAAGCTTCGATTGCCTATCGAAATATTGCGAGAAGGATTCTCGGCGAATCCATCCCGTTGCAGCCGCTAGATGAAGCAAACAAGGGCGTTTTTACAAAACTCAAGAAATTTTTTGGTGTGCGTTAATCTTTAGACGATGTTCAAAACAAAGGGTCAGACCCCACGGATTTTAAACGTGAGGTCTGACCCTTTTTTGCGACCTCTTCTTTTTTTATGGGTAAGTCATACTCTTTCATTTTCGTACATAAACTTGTACAAAAAAGTGGGAAAAGGGTTGATAGTATGGCGCGGTCTACACCGGAGGAAATACGGCGACGAATCGCCAAGAGGAAAAAAGAACAGGGATCCACTGCAAAAAGTCCTGAACGCCAAATTGCTTGGCCTGGTGATGATGAAAAATATGGCTTCGATTATATGAGTCCGTCCAGAAGTGGCAATGGGGAAGCGGAACATCCATTATTTAAAAAAGAAGCATTCTTTTTCAAAATATTGGCGTCTGTCCTGCTATTCTTAACGGTTGCCATTTTGTTTCGAAATCAATCGGCCTCCTTTACGCCAGCAAGGGATTTCGTGACCAATCAAATGGACAAGGATTTTAAATTTGCCACTGTTTCAAATTGGTATGAAGACAAATTTGGCAAACCTTTAGCCCTGCTGCCATTTTCAGCGGATGATCAAACAGGTAAAAAAGAACTAGTCGACAATCAAAATTTTTCTGTTCCGGCGATGGGGAAAATTCTCGAAAACTTTGAAAAAAATGGCCAGGGCATCATGATTGAAACAGGAAAAGACGCGGCTGTCCAGGCCATCGATGATGGGTGGGTAGAATTTGCCGGAATGAAAGAAGGTTTGGGCAAAACCGTCATCATCCAGCATAGCGATGGATCGGAAACATGGTATGGAAATTTAGAGGAAGTTAAGGTTAACTTATATGATCATATTGATAAACGAACGGTCGTAGGCACAGTTTCCGCTTCAACTGGCGAAGATAAAACAAAAGGTACGTATTATTTTGCCATAAAAAAAGGCGATGATTTTATCGACCCGATCCAGGTGATTCGCTTTGAATAGAACCATATCATTGCTACGACTGACTTCAATTCATCCGTTGTTGTGGATTGTGATTGCATTAGCGATTGCTACCGGTCATTTTCTGGAAGTTTGTCTGCTGCTCGGCATTATTTTTATACATGAAATGGGGCATGCAGTCGCGGCTTCTTTTTTTTCATGGCGCATTAAAAAGATTACCCTCCTTCCATTTGGGGGAGTGGCAGAAATGGATGAGCACGGTAACCGTCCCTTAAAGGAAGAAACCATCGTCGTACTTGCTGGACCGCTTCAGCATGTCTGGATGGTCGCACTTGCATATGGTCTATATTCGTTCCAACTGCTCCCGGAAGATTTATTTGACCTATTTATCAGCTATAACCTTATGATCTTTGTGTTCAATCTCATTCCAGTTTGGCCGCTTGATGGCGGTAAGCTGGTTTTCTTACTGCTTTCCTTAAAAGATTCTTTTCCAAGTGCGCACCGCCTGACATTACTCATTTCTTTTTTCAGCTTAAGCGTGTTTTCGATCATTATATTACTAACCGCACCATCGCATATCAATGTATGGGTCGTAATTGGCTTTTTGCTTTTCTCGCTTTACCATGAATGGAAGCAGCGCCGCTTTATTTTTATGAGATTTTTATTAGAGCGCTACTACGGAAAAAAATCGAGCCTAGCCGTTTTAAAGCCGATTCAAGCAAACGAACAGGATTTACTGATCCACGTCCTGGAAAAATTCCAGCGTGGCTGCAAACATCCGATTATCGTTGAAGCAGATGGCAAAGAAACAGGTACTTTGGACGAAAATGAGCTCCTGCACGCCTACTTTACAGAAAAACGGCTTTCCGATAAAATCAGCGACCTTCTCTTTTCCTACTATTAGGGTATAATAAGAAGAAAAAATAGAGGAAGTCGCAAAAAAGGGTCTGACCCCTTTTGAGACCATTTTTAACTGTAAAGTGAGGACGTATGGTTTGGAAACATTAATTGTTAATAACATCGCACGGGAAAAGCGGTTTGCTTATTTGCGAAACAACCGTGTTGAGAATATTGTTTTTGACCGACCAGAGCATCGTTCGCTGGTCGGTAATATTTATTTTGGGACGGTGACAAAGGTTTTGCCGGGGATGAATGCGGCATTCATAGATATCGGTGTCGATAAGAATGCCTACTTGCACCGCAATGTGCTGCCATCTTATGTACAATCTTCTGAAAAAGAAAAGAATATTACGTCGTTCGTGCATCAGGGTGAGAAGCTGCTCGTTCAAGTGGATAAGGATGCGACCGGTACCAAAGGCCCAAAAGTGACCGGGATTATCGAAATACAGGGAAATCAACTTATTTATTTGCCGCATGGTCGTTATCTGGCTGTGTCCAAAAGAATCGCGGATGAATCGAAAAAGGCAGTCCTGCACCGCGTCGGAGCCGATTTGAAAACGGAAGAAGAAGGCCTTATTTTTCGTACCTCTGCTATTTACAGTACAGAACCGGAAATTCTCGCCGAGCTTGAGGTCCTGCGTGCGAATTATCAGGACCTGTTACAAAAAGCTGCACCGTTAAAGAAGCCGGGATTACTTTTTCAAAAAGACACCTTTAGCCAAATGATCATCGATCAAGTGGAGCGAATGAGGTCTGGTGAAGTCATTGTCGATGATCTAGACCTTAAGCGGATGCTTGAGCAGATCAGCACAAAGGTCAAGCTCACCTACTACAACGGCAAAGAGAATATTTTCTCTGTCAATAAAGTCGAACATGAAATCGATAAAGCCCTAAAACGCGTGGTCTGGCTCGACCATGGCGCCTATCTGATCTTTGATGAAACGGAAGCCTTGACGATCATCGATGTCAACACAGGGAAATTTTCCGGAAAGGTCGATTATCAAGATACCGTATTGAAAACCAATCAGCTTGCCGCAAAGGAAATCGTCAGGCAGCTTCGGCTCCGCGATATTGGCGGAATTGTCTTGATTGATTTTATCGATATGAAACGTGAACAGGACAGGCAAGCGATCCTCGACACGATTGAAATCGAATTGGCGAAAGATGAAAAACGAACGAAAGTGATAGGCTTTACACCGCTCGGCATCCTCCAGCTTACAAGGAAGAAGACCAAGGTTACCTTATCGGAGGCATTAAAGGAAAAATGCCCGGTCTGTGATGGAACGGGCCGCATTTTAAGTGCTGAAACGGTTGCGTTTCGACTTGAACGAGAGCTGCTGGAGCACCGATACAGTGAATTTGAGGCGATCCTCATCGAAACGACACAAGCGGTAAAAGAGACACTTCTGGGCATTCATGAAACCCATAGAGTGGCATTAGAGGACATGCTCAAGGTAAAACTTTATTTTTCTGTTCAGCCGTCAGCCGCTCCTTATTATTTTTTAAAGCAGTTTGGGGATGTAAGCGAACTTTCACAAAAAGAAGTTGAAAACTTGTAAGTGCCCAAAATTCTATTGACACTGTTGGCTATCCTATGTTAGGATTTTAATGTTATGTTTGTAGCACCCGTGCTACAACCGCACAGAACAGGTAGTAAGATTTTGCTTTTTGGCAAAACGCCTGTATATGGCGAGTCTGAGTTTATAAGGAGGTGCAGTTCATGTACGCAATTATCGAAACTGGCGGTAAGCAAGTGAAAGTCGAAGAAGGCCAAGCTATCTACATTGAAAAATTAGATGTTGAAGCTGGTGAAACAGTTACTTTTGACAAGGTTCTTTTCGTTGGCGGTGAAACTGTGAAAGTTGGCAGCCCTGTTGTTGCTGGCGCTACAGTTACAGCTAAAGTTGAAAAGCAAGGTCGTCAAAAGAAAATCATCGTTTTCAAGTATAAAGCGAAGAAAAACAACCGTAAGAAACAAGGTCATCGTCAACCTTACACTAAAGTAGTCATCGAAAAAATCAACGCGTAAGGTGTTGGAAATAGATGATTGGAATTACGATCGATCGTACTGAGTCTGGTTCCATTCATTCGTTTGTTATAAGTGGTCATGCTTTTTTCGCTGAAAGAGGCAAGGATATTGTCTGTGCAGGCATATCTGCTGTTTCTGTTGGCGCAATCAATTCGGTTCATGCCTTAACCGGTGTTACCCCGGAGATTGAACAGGGAGATGGCTTTCTCCGTTGTGTTGTACCGGATAATCTTTCGGAAGACATTCATGGGAAAGTTCAACTTCTTCTTGAAGGAATGATCATTTCATTACAGACGATTGAAGAAGAATACGGAGAGCACATAAAAATAACCTTCAAAAAGTAGGAGGTGGAATAAATGTTATTAAAATTAGATCTTCAGTTGTTTGCATCTAAAAAGGGAGTAGGTTCTACAAAGAACGGACGTGACTCTATCGCAAAGCGCCTTGGTGCTAAGCGTGCAGACGGTCAATTTGTAACTGGTGGTTCTATCCTTTACCGTCAACGCGGTACAAAGATTTATCCAGGAGCAAACGTAGGCCGTGGCGGAGACGACACTCTTTTTGCTAAAATCGACGGCGTTGTAAAATTCGAACGTTTAGGTCGTGACCGTAAACAAGTAAGTGTTTATCCAGTAGCTCAAGAAGCGTAAGGATTACATCAATGGAAACTCTAACCTGTTTGGTTAGAGTTTTCTTTTTGCTAACGAAAGTACACCTTCCATTTTAACTTCAGGAATAACTACTTCGTAAAAGCTTCTTTTTGCCTCTAAACCATTTTCAAATATAAAAATTAGCTTACTCATGTTTGTTTTTTTGATATACTAACAAGATATAGAGAATCCAGCACATAATGTGGGAGTGTACGTATGGGGAAAGAGTGGGATATCGTGGAAGTGCTTCGGCACACACGACATGATTGGTTAAATAAGCTGCAGCTCATCAAGGGAAACTTGGATTTAAATCGAATTGACCGAGCAAAACAAGTAATCGACGAAATTGTAATGGAAGCACAGAATGAGACAAAACTTTCAAATTTACATATGCCGTTGTTTGCTTCGCTGCTGTTAAAATCCAATTGGGAGAATCCGTCTTTTAAATTGGAATATGAGGTTCTGCTTGATTCAGAGTCCATCAAAATTGATGATCATATCATGACCAAATGGACAACGTCATTTTTTGCCTGCTTGGAGCAAGCAATTGAGGCATTTCAAGAGAATCATTTATCAATTACCATTGAACCGCAATCAGAAGGTGTTCGTTTCTTTTTTGATTTTAGCGGGATAATAATAAAAAGAGAATTGCTTGAAAAGTTCCTTGCTGACCACACAAAAGATTTGGCGGTCAAGGAATTCACGGAGAAGGAACTCGCACTAGAGCTTTTTATGCCTACGTTGTAAAAGAGTGAGATCTTCGTTTAAATGTTCATTTAGATAAAGTGCAAGACTGGAGGAATAAGATGTTTGTCGATCAGGTCAAAATTTATGTAAAAGGCGGAGACGGCGGCAATGGTATGGTCGCGTTTCGTCGTGAAAAATATGTTCCAAATGGTGGACCGGCCGGCGGTGACGGCGGGAAAGGGGCCAATGTGGTCTTTGAAGTAAACGAGGGTTTACGGACCTTAATGGATTTCCGTTATCAGCGTCATTTTAAGGCTCCGCGTGGGGAGCATGGGATGTCCAAGGGAATGCACGGAAGAGGCTCCCAGGATATGATTGTTAAAGTGCCGCCTGGAACAGTGGTCATGGATGCAGAATCAAAAGAGGTCATTGCTGATTTAGTGGAGCATGGACAGCGGGCTGTAATTGCCAAAGGCGGCCGCGGCGGACGTGGGAATACACGGTTTGCGACACCATCAAACCCGGCACCAGAGATTGCTGAGAATGGCGAGCCAGGGCAAGAGCGCGATGTTATTCTAGAGTTAAAGCTGCTTGCAGATGTCGGCCTTGTTGGATTTCCAAGTGTTGGGAAATCAACATTATTATCAGTGGTATCCTCTGCCAAACCGAAAATAGCTGATTACCATTTTACTACGATTGTTCCAAACTTAGGCATGGTAGAAACCGAAGATGGCCGAAGCTTTGTAATGGCCGATCTGCCAGGATTGATTGAAGGGGCAAGTCAAGGTGTTGGTCTCGGACATCAATTTTTACGTCATATCGAACGGACAAGGGTCATCGTCCATGTCATTGATATGGCAGCGATCGAAGGCAGAGACCCGTTTGAGGATTATTTGACCATTAATCGAGAATTAAAAGAGTATAATTTGCGCTTGACCGAGCGTCCGCAAATCATTGTAGCGAATAAAATGGATATGCCGGATGCAGAGGAAAACTTGAAAAAGTTTAAAGAGCAGCTTGAAGAGGATTATCCGATCTTCGCTATTTCTGCCCTATCTCGAAAAGGGCTCCGCGAACTATTATTTTCAGTCGCAGATAAAATTGAGCAAACCCCAGAATTCCCGCTTGAGCATGAAGAAGAAGAAACGGGCGTTCATCGTGTATTATATAAACATGAGCCAGACCCAGATACCTTTACGATTACAAGAGATCCGGACGGCTCGTTTGTACTAAGTGGAGAAAAGCTGGAAAGATTGTTTAAGATGACTGACTTTTCAAGAGAAGAATCGGTTCGCCGCTTCTCCCGTCAGCTTCGTGGTTTAGGGGTGGATGATGCCTTGAGACAAAGAGGAGCAAAAGATGGGGATATTGTAAAATTATTAGAATTCGAATTTGAATTTATTGAGTAATTTTTAGTTCCTGGGTAATGTGGCGGTAAACGTTGTAGGAGATCGAGGTAGTGGTAAAATGGATAATTTTGATAAAAAATATTATTTAGTCCGCGAAGATGTGTTGCCAGAAGCGATGAAGAAAACGATTGAAGTGAAAGAAATGCTTGACAGAGGCAAGGCTGAATCCATTGCGGACGCCGTTCAAAAAGTTGATTTAAGCAGGAGTGCCTTTTATAAATACAGGGACACTGTTTATCCTTTTTCAACGATTCAGAAGGAAAAGATTATCTCCCTCTTCTTTCATTTGGAGGACCGTTCTGGGACTTTGTCAAAATTGTTAAGTGTCGTGGCGTCGTCAGGCTGTAATGTTTTAACCATTCACCAAACGATCCCGCTTCAAGGCAGAGCGAATGTAACATTGTCGTTAAACACCTCGAATATTACAACCAATCTTGATGATTTACTGACTGAGCTTAGAAAGCTTGAATTTGTTGAAAAGGTTGATGTGCTGGGAACAGGCGCTTAGTGGACCATGTCTACTGAGCCTGCTCTCAGCTTTCTTTTTAAAAAATAGGGAGTGGGGAAGCAATGAAAGTCGGTTATTTAGGTCCGAAAGCAACATTTACTGAACTGGCGGTACAAAAGGTTTTTCCTAATTACGAACAAGAACCGTATCAAACGATTCCTGGCAGTATGGATGCGATTGTAGGTCAAAAAGTAGATCTTGCCGTCGTTCCGGTTGAAAACGCCCTTGAAGGATCTGTTAATATTACGCTTGATTATTTAACCCAAGTCGTGCAAATTCCAATTGTTGGGGAAATTACGCTTCCCATCAAACAGCATTTGATGGTTCATCCAGCGAATCAGGAGCATTGGCAAGAGGTAACAAGGGTATTTAGTCATTCACATGCCATTGCCCAATGCCATAAGTTTTTACATACCCATTTAAAAGGAGTACCGGTGGAAAATGTCTATTCCACGGCCGCCGCAGCAAAAATGGTGATGGAGCAGCCTGAACTTAAGGCCGCTGCAATTGCAAATGAACTTGCAGCGAAAGAATATGGACTGGCCATCGTCCAAAAAAATATTCATGACTTTGACTATAATCATACAAAGTTCTTCGTGTTATCAGAACAGGTGCTGGATTTTGAATCGATTACCGGCTCAGATCGTTATAAAACGACACTCATGGTTACGTTACCGTCAGACCAAGCCGGGGCTCTTCATCAAGTATTATCAGCGTTTGCCTGGAGAAAATTAAACCTTTCTAAAATTGAATCCCGGCCAATGAAAACAGGGATTGGCAATTACTTTTTCATTATTGATTTGGAAATGAAACTCGATGACGTGTTGATTCCCGGGGCAATTGCGGAGCTTGAGGCATTAGGCTGCGGAGTCAGAGTTTTAGGAAGTTATCCATCGTATCTGGTGGAATTGGACTAGTAGTAAAGAGGAAGACTCAAAAAAGGGTCAGACCCCATGATTAAGATATGGGGTCTGACCCTTTGTGATTCTTCCTATGTTTCCATCAAAAAGCCTGCTGCCCTTAGTGCGGTTTCGGCTTTATCTAAAATTTGAGTACTTGATGCAGAAATAGTATGGAGATGGAACCCGGCGGTTAACTCTGATAAAAGGGATGCATTGGTTGTTTGGATGTTTTCCATAAATTGTTTAACCTCTTGTCGATTCGAAACCATTATTGATGCCGTTAAATCACCGTATACGGAGTGTTCAATTCTAACATCCTTTACCAACACACCATGGTCAACGAGTAAATTAAGTTCTTTTGCGGTATCCTTGGGTAAATGTTTGCAGGCAATGATCCTTTCAAAAGTAGGAGCCCCTAAGTTCGGTTTTAAATAAATGTAGCCCTGGCTCGTGGCGATAATCGGTTCATTTTTTGCTTTAAGCAGCGTAATATCCCCAACAATGACTTGTCTGCTCACATTGGTCATCGCCGCTAGTTCACTGCCCGTAAGTGGTTCAGTGCTATCTTTAAGGTGTTGGAGAATTAACGACCTTCTTTCCTCTCCCAATATTTTTTTTTGATCAGCCATAAAAATCCTCCTAAAATGTTATCTATTTTACTATTCTAGCACAGTTTTTTTATTATATAACGGACACAGACTTAAATGATTGGACAATGCCAACAATTGTTTCCCCAAGCTGAATGATCTCTTCCGTTTTGGAGGAATGGCCAAATGAGATACGGATAAATTCTTTTGCCTCTTCGTTGGTTAATCCAAGTGCCTTCGTAACCTTTGCTGGAGTTTGCATTCCAATCTGGCAGGCACTTCCCGTAGAGATGGCAAATCCGAGCCGATTGCATTCAAGCATCATCCATTGTCCCTCAATACTTGAAATCCGCATCCCAATGATAGTAGGAAGCTGCGAATCATCGTCAGCTTGATAAAGTCTTACGCTTTTCTTTATTGGCTCCAGATTCTCGATAAAAGCCTTCCGCTTCCAAATACAATTAGTAGCATCCTCTTCTATTCTTCCAATGATTTTCTGGGCAGCGGCCGTCATGGCGGCAATCGCTGGAAGGTTGAGTGTTCCTGGCCGGAATCCACTTTCATGTGACCCGTTTGGAAAAAATGGTTTCCAAGGAATTTCAGGGTTTATATAGGCTCCCCCAATGCCTTTGGGTCCATAAAGTTTATGACCGGAAAAAGAAAAACTGCTGACAATGGGAGCAAGGTTCTTTAGATTTATCTTTCCAAACGACTGGACAAAATCACTGTGAAAATGAATTCTGTTTGCTTTGCATATTTTAGCGATTTCTTTAATCGGCTGGATTGTCCCAATTTCAGAGTTTACATGTTGCAGTGCCACTAAAATGGTTTCTGGTTTTATTGCATTTATTAGCAGCTCTTGATCAATTAAACCCTTTGAATTAAAGGGAAGCAACGTGATTTCATATCCTGCCTTTTCCAGTCTAGTTAAAACTCCATGGATCGATGAATGTTCTGCCATCCCGGCAATGATATGCTTTCCATTCTTTTGAGGAGAAGACAATAGAGCTTCAATGGCTAAGAAATTCCCTTCAGAGCCACCACTTGTAAAATAGAGTCCTCTTTTATCGATTCCTAACAAGCTAGCCAGCTCTTCCCGGCAATTTTCAAGTAAAACCTGTGCCTGCCCCCCGATATCATGAAGACTCTGGGTGTTTCCAAAATAGTCGGTTGCCACTTTTACATAAACCTCGGCTGCTTCATGATCTAATGGAGTTGTGGCGGCAAAATCAAAATATATCATGATCGGTCTCCAATCCTGTTTTTTTAAGGCAAAATTAACGCTTCTGGTTTTGATTTTTTTTTCTTCAGCTTCTCGCGTTTCGGATTCAAAAACCCCCTGGCCAAACACTTCCACATTTCTATAAAAATACTTGTTTTTAGTTTAATTCTGTGTAAATATATATGTCAAGACACCTGTTGTGTCAGGAGGGTGAAACATGACAAATAGTGATGTAGTAATAATTGGTAGTGGCATAGCCGCTTTACAGCTGGCGGTCCAATTAAATATCGATCTAAATGTGAGGATACTCACAAAGGGAAATATAAGAATGGCTAATTCTTATCTTGCTCAAGGTGGTATTGCAGCAGCCATAGGTGCAAATGACCACCCATCCAAACATATTGTTGATACGCTGGAAGCAGGACGATTTCATAACAATCATGATGCTGTTCAGCAAATCATTAACGCTGCACCTTTCCTCATCAGGAACATGGCACAACAAGGAAATATTTTTGATAGAAATCAAAATGGTGAATTATATTTAGGGATGGAAGGCGCCCATAGCGAAAAAAGAATTGTTCACGGCGGCGGTGATGCAACAGGCAAAAACGTGATGGAACATTTGATTAATAATCTTAAAGAAAATGTCTGTATCGAAGAAAATGTTGCAGCTTACGAATTAATTCTTAATGCAGACAAAAATCGTTGTATTGGAGTCAAAGCAAAAGGAAAAGACGGGAAGATACGCAAGTTCTTTGGCAGTTACATCATTATTGCGTCTGGAGGCTGCGGTCAATTGTTTAGTTACACTTCCAATGCCAAAACAGTCTGTGGTGACGGAATCGCTATGGCCTATTTAGCGGGTGCAGAAATCGTTGATATGGAATTTATTCAATTTCACCCTACACTTTTATATATAAACGGTGAAACAAAGGGATTAATTTCCGAAGCTGTTCGCGGCGAAGGGGCCATTCTGGTTACGGATGACGGTACTCCGATCATGGAGGGAGTTCACCCATTAAAAGATCTTGGACCAAGGCATGTTGTTTCACAAAAAATCTATGAATATCTAAAAAAAGATGTACAAGTATTTTTAGATATTAGTAAGATTGAAGACTTCAGGAAAAGATTTCCTTCCATAACATCTATTTGTGAGGAGCAGGGAATTTGTTTAACCGATGGAAAAATTCCTGTCGCCCCTGGCTGTCATTTTTTAATGGGGGGAATCAAGACGGACTTAATCGGGCGTTCTTCGATTGAGGGGCTATTTGCCATTGGAGAAGCATCGTGCACGGGATTACACGGTGCAAATCGTTTGGCGAGCAATTCTTTATTAGAGGGGCTATACCAAGGGGCTCAATTGTCAAAATGGATTAATGAAGCTCGAAAACAGCCACAGGATTTTGAGTCCAATGTTGATTATTTTCAACATGTAAAACACGAAAAAGTAAACTTGCCAGATATTCAGCGAATGAAGGATCTAATGATGGAGCGGGTAGGTATTGTCAGGAATGAAGGGAATCTGAGCAAGCAGCAAGCCTGGTTAAAGCAATTCAACGCCGACAAGATCATTTTAGATACTTGTTCAATTTCTGATATATCAAAGGTATTTATGTTGATTATTGCCAGTCTTATTACCAAATCAGCATTGCAAAGAACAGAAAGCCGTGGAGGTCATTATCGAAGTGATTATCCATATGAAGACGATCACCATTGGTTAAGAAAATCAATTATTCATAAATATGAACAGGGAATGGAGAAGAACCATGAATTCACTGAAACTGCGCTCGCTACTTGAGAATTTTTTTAATGAGGATATTGGGGAACAGGACATGACTACCGATTTAATTTTTTCAGATGATACAAACGGGCAAATTGTTTTTCTCGCAAAAGATAAGGGTGTCTTTTGTGGTGAGGAAATTATAAAAACTGGTTTTCAGCTTCTTAACAACGATATTAAGGCCCAAGTGTTTGTAAAGGATGGTCAAGTTATTAAGAAGGGACAAGAGCTTGCTTACGTTTCTGGAAAAATAGCAGATTTATTAAAAGGTGAACGGGTAGTCCTTAATCTTGTTCAAAGGATGAGTGGGATTGCCACTTTAACGCGAGAAACCGTTAATACACTGGATAGCGGTCATACGAAAATTTGTGACACAAGGAAAACGACTCCTGGCCTCCGTATGCTTGAAAAATATGCAGTTTGCTGCGGTGGTGGCTTTAATCACCGGTTTGGTCTCTACGATGGAGTGATGATAAAGGATAATCACATTTCATTTGCAGGTTCGATTTCAGAAGCAGTAAAAGCTGTTCGGAACAAGGCCGGTCATATGGTCAAAATTGAAGTCGAAGTTGAAACGAAAGAACAGGTAATAGAAGCAGTAAATGCTGGTGCTGATGTCATCATGTTTGATAACCGTACACCGGATGAGATTAGAGAATTTATCAAACTAGTCCCTCCTATGGTCATTACCGAAGCCTCGGGCGGGATCCAATTAACGAATATTGCTGACTATCGGGAAACTGGTGTAGATTACATTTCCCTTGGATACTTGACTCATTCCTATCGAGCGCTGGATATAAGTGTAAAAGTGTTATGGAATAAAGGAGATGAATAATTTGAACATCTTAGCAAGCTTACAAAAAAATGTTATGATTCCTGAAAAATATAAACAAATGACGAGAGAAGAGCTGGAGAATCGAGTCACGGGGATAAAACAACAGTTGGGAAAACGACTGTTTATCCCGGGTCATCATTATCAAAAAGACGAAGTCATTCAATTTGCGGATGCAACGGGTGATTCATTAAAACTGGCACAATTGTCGGCTGAAAACACAGAAGCAGAGTTTATCGTTTTCTGCGGTGTCCATTTTATGGCCGAGACAGCCGATATTTTAACAAGTGACCAGCAAAAGGTTTTCTTGCCTGATATGCGGGCGGGCTGCTCAATGGCTGATATGGCAGATATCCAGCAAACGGAAAGAGCTTGGGAGCAACTGCAGGAACTTTTTGGAGACACGATCTTGCCGCTAACATATGTTAATTCAACCGCCGCAATTAAGGCGTTTGTAGGGGAAAAAGGCGGGGCAACCGTTACCTCCTCTAATGCAGAAACGATGGTTAAGTGGGCATTTGAAGTGAAAGAGCGGATTCTTTTTTTACCTGATCAGCATTTAGGTCGAAATACAGCAGCTGACTTAGGGGTAGGATTAGATGAAATGGCAATTTGGAACCCGATCACAAACACACTTGAATATGATGGGGATTTTTCAAAAATAAAAGTGATTCTTTGGAAAGGGCATTGCTCGGTACATGAAAACTTTACTGTGCAAAATGTGTTTGCGACACGCAGTCAATATCCAGACATGAACATTATCGTTCATCCGGAATGCCGCCGAGAAGTGGTGGAATTAGCGGATCTGGCCGGGTCAACAAGTTACATTATCAATGCCATTGAAAAGGCAGCACCTGGTTCAGCCTGGGCTATCGGAACAGAGATGAATCTGGTCAATCGATTAATAAACACTCACCCTGATAAAAAAATCATCTCATTAAATCCGCATATGTGTCCTTGCCTCACAATGAACCGAATCGACTTGCCGCATCTTGTTTGGAGCTTGGAGACCCTTGATGATTCAAATAATATCATTAAAGTCAGCCCAGAGATTGCAGCAAATGCCAAGCTTGCATTAGAAAGAATGTTATTACATTCATAATTGGATGCCCGCAACTTGCGGATGGCTGGGGGCAACTAGTAGATAGGAGGGTCCAACTAGTGGATGGCTGGGGGCAACTAGCGGATAGGAGGGGCCAACTTGCGGATAGCAGCCTGCAACTTGCGGAAAGCCATCCAACTAGCTGATAACCATCTCCAACTGACGGATAGCCATCCCCAATTGTCGGATAGCTGGGTCCAACTAGCGGATAGCAGTCCTCAATTGTCGGAAAGCCATCCAACTGGCGGATAACCCCCTCCAACTAGCGGATAACCATCTCCAACTGACGGATAGTCGGGTCCAACTAGCGGATAGCAGTCCTCAATTGTCGGAAAGCCATCCAACTAGCGGATAACCACCCTCAATTGTCAGACGGCCGCCATCTAACCCCACATCCTATATAATAAGAAAAACGTGGGGTCAGACCCTTTTGAGACATCCTTATTCGGTGGATAGACATCCCTAATAAAATAATCAGATTCATAATTTTGGCTAGCTTAGCATAAGTTTTTTTGAAGAATGTTAGCACTTTGCCCATTTTCACATACACTATATGGACTTATGCCATAGGAGGGAAATCAGAGTGAAGATCCATATCGTACAGAAAGGGGATACTCTTTGGAAGATCGCCAAGAAGTACGGCGTGAATTTTGAAGAGCTGAAAAAGATGAATTCACAGCTCAGCAACCCTGATATGATTATGCCCGGTATGAAAATAAAAGTTCCAACTTCAGGTGGATCCATAAAAAAAGAAGCACCAATGGGGGCCAAACCGGGAACAACAATCAACTTAGGAGCCAAGAAAGAAATGCCGTTTGCTGAGCAACCGTTTGCCAAGGAGAAGCCAATACCAGCACCGATTAAGGAAGCACCAATCAAAGAAAAGCCTGTAAAAGAAATGCCAATCAAAGAAAAGCCTGTAAAAGAAATGCCAATCAAAGAAAAGCCTGTAAAAGAAATGCCAATCAAAGAAAAGCCGGTTAAAGAAGTCCCAATCAAAGAAATGCCAGTTAAAGAGGTCCCAATTAAAGAAGTACCGATTAAGGAAGTACCAATTGCAAAAGAACAACCAATTATCAAAGAAACACCTAAAACACCTTATACACCAAAAATGCCTCTGCAAATCATCCCTGAAATTGATATTAACAATTATTATATGTCCAACATGACAAATATGACCAACCAACCACAGCTGCCTCCTAAACCTGCCAATATACTTCCTGAGGTCAAAGAAGTTCCAAAAAAGGAAATACCAATCCCAGTTCCACCACCAATCAAAGAAATGCCAGTTGAACTGCCACCACAGGAGTATTGTGTCCCTATTACACCGGTGATGCCTGGCCCTGGATTCTGTCCGCCATTTGGAGGTTTCCCAATGCAGCCACCAATGCCATACCCATCCATGCCAAGTGCACCTTTTGCACAGCAGCCTGTAATGCAGCCTGGAATGGTGCCTGGTGGTCCGGGATTTGCTCCAACCGTCGCCGGTGCATCTATGACGCCACAACCATACTATCATGAGGAATCGTCGTCGTTTATGCCGCAAATGCCTGTGGTTAATCCAGCCTATCCAGGAGCTTCAATGGGTGCTCAACCACCTGCCTATCAACAGCCAATGATGAATCCAGGAGGATATGGCCAAATGCCAGCAGGCTACGGCCAAGCGCCAGGAGGATATGGCCAAATGCCAGCAGGCTACGGCCAAGCGCCAGGAGGATATGGAGAAATGCCAGCGGGCTACGGTCAAGCGCCAGGAGGATATGGCCAAATGCCAGGAGGCTACGGTCAAGCGCCAGTAGGATACGGAGAAATGCCAGCAGGCTACGGCCAAGCGCCAGGAGGATATGGCCAAATGCCAGCAGGCTACGGCCAAGCGCCAGGAGGATATGGTCAAATGCCAGGAGGATATGGTCAAATGCCAGGAGGATATGGCCAAATGCCAGGAGGCTACGGTCAAGCGCCAGCGGGCTATGGTCAAGCACCAATGGGGTACGGAGAAATGCCGGCAGGCTATCCACAAGGATTCCCAACAGGAGCACCAACGGGTTCCCCAATGGGAGGCACAGGAGGAATGCCAACCCAATATCCAACGGAAATGGGCCAACCGGCACAAGGTTTGCCTGGAATGATGTATGGAAATCCAGGAATGGGAAGCCCATACGGCTATCCACAAATGGATGGCCCACGCCCGCAAGAAATGGGTGTACAAGAGTTTGATTCTCCTGACATGAGGGGAACTGATGCCTATGGTCAAATGCCATACTCGCAGACTCCTCCGAGTCAAAGTCTACCAGTAGGAACGGGTGCAGGAGGGGATTGTGGTTGTGGATCCATGCAGCCTGCAGGAATGGTCTCAAATCCTGCCCCGAATCCTGTACCAAACAACTTTGTACCACCGACACCACCTATTTACAGTGCACCATATATGGGGCCTGTCAATGTCGCACAACCTCCCTATATGAATCCATATGGGATGGGGCCAGAAACAAATCCTTACGGCATGCCGGGTTACCGAGATGAAAGCAATTAATAGGTCAGTTAACCAAAAAGGAGACGATGATTATTATGATCGTCTCCTCTCTTATTTTCAGTCACAATTTTTTGAAAAAATTATCGAGTTGGTACCGATTCGAAAGTTTGTTTTTTTATTAAAAACAGATCAAAACACTTACATCATCAAGGGGTACAATACTCCTAGCAGGCTGCGGCTCCAAGAAGCGTTTACTGCGACACTAAAAAAGGAAGGGTTTTTAAAAACGTATTCGTTCCTAACCACTCCTATCAAAGAACTGCTTTTTTTTGAAGGCATTTATTTTGGCTGTATCGAATATATCCCCCCGCATAAAATACCTTTTTCTTATTATACGCAAAAAAATCGTCAGGAAGGGATTGACCTGTTAGAGCATTTTCACCAAACCACGGCATCATTTGAGAGCCGCTATCGAACATTGCTCTCAAAAGGTCATTTAATGGACAAATGGACAGAGAGACTTCATCTTTTTTCGAAAAATCTTCCCTTTCTAAAATATTTTATTGATGACTCAACGATCTCAGAAATGGTGTTTTGGGCGAATTGGTCCTTGTTAGGAATGGAACAGAATCGCCGCTTTTTTCAAAATGAAAAGCCTGTAATTCTTCATGGTGATGTTGCCCATCACAATTTTTTACGTGATAGGAAGGGGGATTTAAATTTAATTGATTTTGATTTGATTAGTATTGGTCCACCATCATTCGATTATTTACAATATGCCAACCGAATCCTTCCATATATCGACTGGTCGTTGGAAAAGCTTTCCAGTTTAAAGCAAATTCGGACCTATTTACAAGAAGAAGCCTTTTTGTATGCTTTAGCCTATCCTGCCGATATTTTTCGAGAATGGAATCGATTAATTAGGGAAAAATCATACAAAGATCATGTTAAATTAAGACAAGTGCAGGATTTATCCATCAATCAATTTTACACGAGGAAAAAATTTATTGATCATTTACAGGAAATAGTGAATTGAATTTTCACGAATGAAACCCCTTCGAAAATAACACCCTATAAAGGAGCATGAATTTATGCTCAGGATGTTATTCGAGGGGGTTTTTCGCTTGAACAAAAAACAGTGGATGATTCCTCTTTCCGCTTGTTTACTGTTAGGTGTGGCGGGATGTGCAAGTGACAATAATCGGGCCGGAGTAAATGGAAATAATCTAGCCCGTCCGATTGGGTATTATTCCAATGAAAACCACCCAAATAACGATTACGAGTTATTAAGGGATAATGATGGTGCCATTCCAGACATGCTGGATCATAGTCTCGGTGATGAGGATCAGACAATCAATCAACAAACGAGAACACAGCTTCAAACTAGAGATGAAAAAGGGAATCCGAAAAACCCGACAACTCCGAGGGCGAAAAGGGATCGGAATTTTTTCCAGCGAGATAACCGGTTTAGTACAAGTGATATGAATTATCACGGCCATCTAAGTGCAAAAAATGGGAATAATGGAGTGGTGACGGATCCTAACTTCCAGGATAATGTTACCAATAAGATTAAAGATAAAGTTGCAGATATAGACAATGTCCAGAATGTAAGGTCAGTGGCATTTGGAAATACGGTCCTTGTATCAGTAACCTTACACGATAAAAATAAGGCAGCTGATACGAAAAGAGCCATTAAAAATGCGGTGAAGCCTTACGCGAAGGGACGTTCCGTAACGGTGATTACAGACGAGGGAACACTTGGCCGGGACCGCAACATTCATAATGACAGCCAGCGCAATAAGGGTGGAAGTTAACACCTTAGCACCATCGTGTCATCAACCGGAAAAGGGCAAAGCCTGTGAGCTTTGCTCTTTTTATTTTCTTGATCGGGATAAAAAAGGAAAAAAAGGCAAAACTAGAATTGTAAAGATTGTTCAATTTTTAACAATAAGAGGTGAGTAACATGAGGGTCAATTGGATAGCAATGTACCGGTTTGGAGTAGCCGTATGTGCTGTTATTCTCTTCATGTTTATCGGTAGTGTTCCTGGGATTATGACGACAGGTTCTGCTGCTCAGCAGGGCAACCATCAAACACCACAAAAGCAGCAACCCCTAAACATGACGGTTATATTGGAAAGAATCTATCTTGATGGCGAAATAAGTCAGGAAGTAGTCCACGAGACATGCTGGTCCATGGCGGATTTTTGGGCAAAATATGACCAATGGCAGCTTACCGACATCGATGATTCGACCTTTGTATTTAGAAAACAAGTAGATGATATATCCCCATTACTTAAAGTAAATGGATTTTTTGGTGTAACCGATGATGGGATCTTGACTATTTTTAATGGACGGCCAGGTCAATCACGAATCATTCAATCTTTTTTTCAAATAGATATCAAGAAATTAGAAAGTAAAAAGCAAGAAGAGCTGATACAGGGTATTCCCATTAAATCAAAAGATCATTATGTCGAAGTATTAGAAACGTTTAAGCCCTATTCTGTAAAAAGAGAATAGAATTATGACCGAATCAGACTGATTGAGTTAAATCAGCCTGTTTTTTTTTGCTCATTTCTTAAATTGATTATATTTTGCGAGGCCATAATAAGTTTATCCGCGAATTTCTTATGCTTATCCGCGAATCCAAGCATTTATCCGCGAATCGCATGTTATATCCGTGATTTTCAACTATATATCCGCGAATCACTAAAACTGAATAATCCAACTTTTCTTCTAAATACGATTTTCTTCAATTCCAGTCTTTACTTATGTTAAAATGAAAGACAGCATGAATTCCAAAGTGTTCTATTGGAACGTGGGTTCAAACTAGGGGAGAGAATACGATTGTATGAATTTGTAAAAGGAACCGTTGAGTTTGTTGGACCGGAATATATCGTCATTGAGAATAACGGCATCGGCTATCAAATCTCAACACCTAATCCGTTTATATATGCGGGAAAAATGGAAACAATGGTTACAGTATATACCTATCATTACGTCCGCGAAGATGTGATCGCATTATATGGTTTTGAAACAAGAGAAGAGAAACGACTGTTTACAAAATTATTAAATGTTTCGGGGATTGGACCTAAAGGGGCGCTCGCCATTCTTGCATCCGGTGAAGTACAGCAAGTGGTTATGGCTATTGAAAATGAAGATGAAGGCTTTTTGGTCAAATTTCCAGGAGTCGGTAAAAAAACAGCTCGACAAATGATTCTCGACTTAAAAGGAAAACTGCAGGATATTGTTCCCGATTATTTTCCTAATCTTTTCAATGCTGATAAACTGCCGCTCCATACACAAGCGGGCAATACAGCCCTTGAAGAGGCATTGTTAGCCTTAAAAGCCCTTGGCTATTCAGACAGGGAAATTAAAAAGGTTACCCCTGAGTTACGAAAAGAAGAACTTTCAACGGATCAATACATTAAGAATGCACTAAAGCGGCTTTTAAAATAGGCGGTGATGATTCATGGATGAGCGGATTATTTCTAGTGAAGTGGACGAAAGCGAAATCAGTTTTGAACAAAGCCTAAGGCCGCAAACCTTAAAACAATATATCGGACAGGACCAGGTTAAGGATAATCTTGAAATTTTCATAAAGGCCGCAAAGCTTCGTAAGGAAACATTAGACCATGTTCTCCTGTATGGACCGCCTGGATTAGGGAAAACAACCCTGGCTGTCATTATTGCCAATGAAATGGGCGTGAACATTCGGACTACCTCAGGACCGGCGATAGAAAGGCCTGGTGACTTAGCTGCCATCTTGACGGCGCTAGAACCAGGGGATGTATTATTTATTGATGAAATTCACCGGCTCCCAAGACAAATTGAAGAGGTCCTGTACCCTGCAATGGAGGACTTTTGCCTTGATATCGTCATTGGTAAAGGCCCGAGTGCCAGGTCTGTCCGACTTGACCTTCCTCCGTTTACGCTTGTTGGCGCCACAACAAGAGCCGGATCCTTATCTGCCCCATTACGGGATCGATTTGGTGTTTTGAGCCGTCTTGAGTATTATAAGGAAGATCAGTTAAAAAATATTGTGATGAGAACAGCTGATTTGTTTGAAACGAAAATTGATGAGCCTTCAGCAACAGAAATTGCCAGAAGAGCAAGAGGGACCCCGAGGGTGGCCAATCGTCTCCTTCGCCGGGTTAGAGATTTTGCTCAAGTGAAGGGAAATGGTATAATTGACCTTAAACTTGCAAGAGAGGCCCTTGAGCTGTTGCAGGTTGACCGCCTTGGTCTTGACCATATAGACCACAAACTATTAAAAGGAATTATTGAAAAATTTCGCGGCGGCCCAGTTGGTCTTGATACAATTGCTGCCTCCATTGGTGAGGAAGCCGAGACGATTGAAGATGTGTATGAACCGTATTTATTACAAATTGGCTTTTTGCAGCGAACCCCACGAGGAAGGGTAGTAACAGGAGCTGTCTATCACCATTTCGGCATGGAAGTGCCCATGGATTGACGTATCCGTTATTTACTTTTTTGGGAAGATTTCAATAAAGTAAGGTGTGTTTTAGATGAAAGTAGATTTATTTGATTTTCACTTACCAGAAGAATTAATTGCACAAGTTCCGCTTAAAAATCGGACAGACAGCCGTTTAATGGTCTTAGACAAACAAACAGGCGAAATTAAGCATGAAGTCTTTAAAGACATTACAAACTATTTGCGTGAAGGGGATTGCCTGGTCTTAAATGATACCAAGGTATTGCCTGCACGCCTTTTTGGTGTCAAAAAAGAAACAGGTGCTAAAATAGAAGTCCTTCTTTTAAAACAACTGGAAGGCGACCAGTGGGAAACACTTGTGAAACCGGCAAAGCGTGTAAAGGAAGGTACCGAAATCGATTTTGGTGACGGTATTCTCACCGCTCTTTGCACAGGGACATCTGATCACGGCGGCCGTATTTTCGATTTTAAATATGAGGGCATTTTTTACGAGGTGCTTGACCAGTTAGGTGAAATGCCGCTGCCACCTTACATAAAAGAGCAGTTAGATGACAATGACCGCTACCAAACGGTATATGCCCGCGAACCAGGATCCGCTGCGGCCCCAACAGCAGGACTTCATTTTACGGAAACATTGTTGGAAGAAATAAAAGCAAAAGGGGTACATATTGCTTTTATTACGCTTCATGTTGGACTTGGTACGTTTCGTCCTGTGAGTGTCGACGATGTTTTAGAGCATGATATGCACGCTGAATTTTATATGGTAACGGAAGGGACTGCCCAATTGTTAAATGAGGTCAGAAGGAAGGGCGGTAGAATCATTACCGTCGGAACAACCTCAACAAGGACGTTGGAGACAATTGCATCTGCAAACGATGGACAGTTTACGGAGGGCAGTGGCTGGACGAATATTTTTATTTATCCTGGCTATGAATTTAAGGCGATTGATGGAATGATTACGAATTTCCACTTGCCAAAATCCACTTTAATTATGCTAGTTAGTGCTTTAGCGGGAAGAGAAAATATTTTGCACGCTTATAATACGGCCGTATCTGAACGCTATCGCTTTTTCAGTTTTGGCGATGCAATGTTCATCATTTAGTGGAAAAGGGGCGGAGCGCCGCAAAAATAAATTATACTAAACAATATTTGCTGCAAAAATATATTCTTCACTTTTGTAAAATTTAGTTTAGCTCTGCTCACACCGCCTTTTGGAAGGAGACAAAAATTTGACTGCGATTCGTTATGAATTAATTAAAACATGTAAACAGACAGGGGCCCGGCTTGGCAGAGTCCATACCCCGCACGGGTCTTTTGATACACCTGCCTTTATGCCGGTGGGGACACTTGCAACCGTAAAAACGATGTCACCAGAAGATTTAAAGGAAATGGGTGCTGGGATTATTTTAAGCAATACCTACCACCTATGGCTAAGACCAGGCCACGAAATCATCAAAGAAGCGGGCGGTCTTCATAAATTTATGAATTGGGACCGGGCGATTTTAACGGATTCCGGCGGTTTCCAGGTCTTTAGTTTAAGTGAATTCCGTAAAATCGAAGAAGAAGGGGTTCATTTCCGTAACCATATGAGTGGTGAAAAATTATTTTTATCACCGGAAAAAGCGATGGAAATCCAGAATGCCCTTGGATCTGATATTATGATGGCCTTTGATGAGTGTCCACCATATCCTGCAACATTTGAATATATGAAAAAATCCGTTGAGCGGACCTCACGCTGGGCTGAGCGCTGTTTAAATGCCCACCAGCGTCCAGAAGATCAAGGGCTGTTTGGAATCGTTCAAGGAGGAGAATATGAAGAACTTCGCAAACAAAGTGCGAGGGACCTTGTATCTCTAGATTTTCCTGGGTATGCTGTGGGCGGATTATCCGTTGGTGAACCCAAGGACGTTATGAACCGGATGCTTGAATTCACGACACCATTATTACCTACGAATAAACCAAGATATTTAATGGGTGTGGGCTCTCCAGACTCATTAATTGATGGCGCCATTCGTGGAATTGATATGTTTGACTGTGTCTTGCCAACACGTATCGCAAGAAATGGTACTTTGATGACAAGCACTGGTCGTCTTGTAGTAAAAAATGCTCAATATGCTCGAGATTTTGGACCGCTCGATCCAGAATGCGATTGTTATACATGCCGAAATTATAGCAGAGCCTATATTCGCCACTTAATAAAGTGTGATGAAACCTTTGGAATTCGTTTAACGTCTTATCATAATCTCTATTTTCTGTTAAGATTGATGGAGAAGGTCAGACAAGCCATCATGGAAGACAGGCTTGGTGATTTCCGCGAAGAGTTTTTTGAACGTTATGGTTTTAATAAACCAAACGCGAAAAATTTCTAATAGATGCTATTTGGAAAGGAGGGAAACAAAATGTCAGGAGGACTTGGTACAATCATTCCATTGATTTTAATGTTTGTGTTATTTTATTTCCTATTAATTCGCCCGCAGCAAAAACGCCAAAAGTCAGTTGCGAACATGCAAAGCGCATTGAAAAAAGGGGATAAAATCGTCACGATTGGTGGTCTTCATGGTTTCGTTGATTCAATTGATGAATCAAAGGTCGTGATTAAATGTGGTGACGGCAGCCGTCTTACATACGATCGTTCTGCAATTCGTGAAGTCACTGAAGCTAGCACTACAGCTGGTGAGGTAAATCTTTCAAAATAAAAACAAAGAGGAAGCCATTAATAACTGGCTTCCTTTTCTATTTATATAAAAATTTATAAGTTTTGGCTTCGAGAATTGTCCAGCTCCAGCACCCTAGCGGCTAGTGTCCTTCGCTCTCCGCCCTACGATAAGTCAACATCGAATCGCTCCGCTCTTCGTGTTTCCTTTATCTCAGTTGGAGTGCTCCAGGCCATACGCCGCTGACCAGGGCGCTTCCGCTTTTCTATTTACACGGCCCTGCGTGAATTGTTGGTTGCGATATTAACTCCTAGAATTCCGCCCATCATCGCAATTAAGGTATAGCAGATGTGATAAACGATTTGTTCTGGTGCAAACAGACGGTCATAACCAAGGTATTGAAACATAAAGACAACAAATGAATAAATCAGCCCTGTTACTCCCCCGATAAGCCAACCCTTTTCTTTTCGCATACCGCCAGAAAGAAACCCGCCGCCAAATAGCCCAATAAATGATAGGGCTGTAATGACATATTGAAGTGACCCTTCCCGAGCAGATGTAAACCTGAGGATAAATGCAAAAATAAGGCTGCATATCACGGCAAAAGCAAAGATAAAAATTAATCCATATAGGATGGATGTTCCAAAGCTTTTCGATTCGATTTTAACTCTCCCCCTTCTGTGTCTACAGACCTGACTTATTTTTCATCCATATCCCATGTCCAAGACAGTTTCTTTCCTAGTACAAGCGTATTCAGGAATGGGGAAAAGTAGAATATAATATTGCTGTTTTTCTAAAGTGTAATTGGATATTTCTTCCGTAATTATTTGCCTGTTTTTGCAAATAATATCGTTGAAAGAAAAAAGGGGCGAAGGTTTTGGAAGATTTTATCACAATTGTCATTCGAACAATATTTTTTTATATTCTCATTCTCGTTATTTTTCGTTTAATGGGAAAGCGAGAAATTGGCGAACTTAGTATCCTCGATCTTGTCGTTTTTATCATGATTGGCGAATTAGCGGTCGTTGCAATTGAAAGACCGAATGTCCGTATATTTCATGCAATTTTACCTATGGTAATATTAATGCTTATCCAAATTTTACTTGCGGTCATATCGCTAAAAAGTAAACGATTTCGAGATCTTGTTGATGGGAAACCAAGCATTATTATTAACAGGGGAAAGATTGATGAGGCTGCCATGCGGAAGCAGCGCTATAATTTCGATGATCTTATGACTCAATTAAGAGAAAAGGACATTCGCAGCATAGCTGATGTTGAATTTGCTATCTTAGAGTCATCAGGAAGCTTATCAGTAATTGAAAAATTAAAGAATAGTCAGAGTGAAGCAAAACAAGGTGACATCACGATTCCTTTAATACTAGATGGTCAAATTGATGAGGAAAACCTAAAGAAAATCAATAAAAACAACCTTTGGCTGCGTCAGGAATTGAAAAAAAAAGGATACAGGGATATTAAACAGATTTCTTTTTGCAGCTATGAGAATGGAAAATTTTATATTGATATTAAGGATGAAAAATAGGAAGACACGCCGTATTTACAGCATGTCTTCTTTGCATTTATCACAAACCAAGTTCACATTAGTAAGCGAAAAAACGACCAATCCATGGTATTCGTTTAAGCTCCTCCTGTTTAATGAGCTGGAATACAATCAGTAAAATGAAATATGAAATTGCCATTGTCACTGTCGCGGTCATAACGCGTATGACTAAATGTTCATTTAGCAGGTAATGGTTGAACAGCCAATAGCCTAACCAGCCGGAAGCACCCATGACTAGAAATCCTTTTAGATAATCTAGGATATACAAAGATATGGGGATTTTTTTTAATACAGTTGCAAAATGGAGACCGGTGACTAAAACAAAACCGATCACAATCCCTAAAGCGGCACCGGTAATTCCAAAGGATGCTTGGGAGGCGAGTAAGAAAATCACAGCGGTTTTGACAATCGCACCAATTAAACTATTAATCATCGCAGCTCTGGCAAGGTTTAGTGCCTGTAATACGGCTTGTAATGGACCCTGATAATAATAAAACAAAAAGAATGGTGCCATCAGTCGAATAAAATAAGAGTCCTTAGCAGACCCATACATAAGTTCCATAAGCGGGTCAGCCAATACATATAAGATAATAACTGCAAGTCCGCCTGTTAAAAAAACAAAGCGCAATGCTTGCTGCAAGCGGTACTCGATTAATTTATAGTTGTTCTTTGAATTGGCCTCACTGATGGCAGGCACAAGAGAGGTTGCTAATGAGAAAGTAACAAATGAAGGCAGCATTAATAGCGGCATAGCATAGCCGGTCAGGGCTCCATATTGTTTCGTTGCATTTACTGCAATCACCCCGGCAAGGGCTAAGCTGTGAGCCACAACGATTGGCTCAAAAAACCAGGAGATCGACCCAATCATGCGGCTCCCCATCGTTGGCAAGGCAATTTCCATTAGTTCTTTAAACGTCCGTTTTCCTTTTTGAACCGATTGAAAGAAATTTTTTCTAACCCTAAACCGTTTTTTTAATTTAAAAGTGGTTAGCAGATAGAGGAGGGAAACGAGTTCACCTAAAACCGAAGCACCCATGGCTGCGGCTGCGGCATATTCAACTCCATAGGGAAGAAATGTTTTGGTAGCCAAGGCAATTAAGGTAATTCTTACAAACTGTTCTAAAATCTGCGAGATGGCTGACGGACGCATGTTTTGCCGTCCCTGAAAGTATCCTCTTAAAACAGAAGAAATGGCAATAATCGGTATTGCAGGTGCAATAGCTATTAAAGGATAATACGTTCTGGGATCGGTAAAGAGTGTTGTTGATAGAATGGGCGCTAACAAGATTATCGCAGGCGTAATTATAAAGGATAAACCGATGGTGATCGCTAAAGAGACAACGAGAATTTTTTTTATCTCAGGATAATCCCCTTTTGCTTCTGCCTCGGCAATATTTTTCGAGATAGCCACGGGCAGGCCTAACTGCGTTATGGTTACCACGAGAATAAACGTGGGATAGGCCATCATATATAGGCCGACGCCTTCCTCACCAATGCTGCGCGCTAGGACAATTCGATAAATAAAACCAAGGACTCTCGTAATTAACCCGGCAACTAATAGGATAAAAGTCCCCTTTAAAAACTTAGACATTTAGGTTCCCACCTTCTCAAAAAAGAAGAATTCATATACAATTAACTATATGCCTAAGGGTGGACAAAGCATGACAAGTAGAAAAAGCTTTTTGCAATGGTTTCATAAATATGGGATTTATCAGATCCTCGGGAGGCAATGAGAATGGATGATAGCCACGCAAATGAACATTTTCGTACCCAAGTACAACCAGCATTAGCAAGTAAACTTGCAGAGTTTCGCCTGCTAGGGGTTGATTCTGTAACGGAAAAAGAGCTTTGGGGATACTTAGTGAAGAAAAAATGGAAAAAGGTAAAGGCTGAAATGAGGCTTTATGAAATGATCCAGGATATTCTCTCTGTTAGGGTGAGTGATTATATAAACTATGCCACGATTGAGACGTATAAAAAGACCGAGTTTTCATTGGATGATGAAAGTGAATTGAAAGAACTTTTAAGATAAGTTTACATTAATTTAATTTTAGTAAATTGACAGTCAATCCAACTTATTTCATAATGAAAGCAGTGACTTTTTATTATACTTATATAAAGCTGTACGTAATAGGGCACAGGCACATGCGCTAAGGAGGAACAATACATAATGGTAAAGCGTAACAGGATTATTGCTTTCTTTCTAGTGGTTCTAATTATTGGAAGCACAATGGGAGCAACAACTAAGAACATCTTAAACAATATTAAGCTGGGGCTGGATCTACAGGGCGGTTTTGAAGTTTTGTATGATGTTAAAGAAGCCAAAAAAGGTCAAAAGATTGACAAAAATGTAATGGCTAGCACGGCTGAAGCGCTCGATAAGCGGATCAACGTCCTCGGTGTAAGTGAACCGAATATCCAGATTGAAGGTAAAAATCGAATTCGTGTTCAACTTGCCGGGGTTACGGACCAAAATAAAGCCCGTGAAATATTGTCCACTCAGGCCAATTTAACTTTTCGTGATGCCAATGATCGTCTAATGATGGACGGTTCTGATTTAAAACAAGGCGGGGCTAAGCAAACCTTTGATGAAAACGGAGCACCAAGTGTTTCTTTAACATTAAAGAGTTCTGATAAATTCCGTAAAGTATCCGAAGAAATTATGAAGATGGCACCAAATAATGTGCTTGTCATTTGGCTTGATTTTGAAGAAGGGAAGGACTCCTTTAAAGAAGAGGTAACCAAACCAAATCCTAAATTCTTGTCAGCTCCGACGGTAAATCAAATATTCAATCAGAATAGCGTTTCGATTGTCGGCAGTTTCACCGCAACAGAAGCCCAATCCTTGGCATCGCTTTTAAATGCGGGCTCCTTACCAGTTAAGCTAGATGAGGTGTACTCTACTTCTGTCGGAGCTAAGTTCGGGGAACAGGCATTAAGTGAAACGGTTACGGCTGGAATCATCGGTGTCGCAATCATTTTCTTGTTTATGCTGTTCTATTATCGTTTTCCTGGCTTTATTGCCATCATTACGTTATCCATATATATTTACCTAGTCTTATTAATTTTCGATTGGATGAATGGTGCCCTAACCTTGCCTGGTATCGCTGCGATTATTCTCGGGGTCGGTATGGCCGTCGATGCCAATATTATTACCTATGAACGGATACGAGAAGAATTAAAAGTTGGAAAGTCGGTTAAATCGGCCTTCCAAGCGGGTGAAAAAAATGCATTTTCATCGATTTTTGACTCAAATATAACGACGATCCTGACTGCAGCAGTGCTTTTCTTCTATGGGACTAGCTCTGTAAAAGGATTTGCGACCATGTTAATTATCAGTATCCTAATGAGCTTTTTAACAGCTGTTTATGGGTCGCGGTTATTGTTAGGTCTATGGGTTCACAGTAATCTCTTTAATAAGAAACCTAGCTGGTTTGGGGTAAATCCAGCTAAAATTCATGACATCGCTGAAAACTTTGATACACTAGATCTTCCTACTCGCTTCGATAAGCTTGATTTTGTAAAACCTAGAAAGAAATTTTTCACTATTTCTGGTGTACTCATTGCTGCAGGTTTAATTGTACTGATTGTTTTCCGCTTGAATCTAGCAATTGATTTTACAAGCGGTACGCGTGTAGAAGTATTATCGGACAAACCATTAACGACTGAAAAAGTAAAAGCTGCTTTTGAGGATCACAATTTGAAAACAGATGATATTGTGATTTCTGGGAACAACAAGGAACGCGGCTCTGCTCGATTTGTTGGTGTTCTTAAAAAAGACGAAATCGCAAAATTAAAAGCAGATTTTAAAAAGGAATTCGGTTCTGAACCAAATGTTAGTACCGTTTCACCTACAGTAGGGAAAGAATTGGCGAAAAATGCCTTTATTGCCTTACTGCTTGCATCCGTTGGTATTATCATTTATGTAAGTGTTCGTTTTGAATTCTCTATGGCGATTGCTGCGATTGCCTCATTGCTGCATGATGCCTTCTTTATGGTTGCGTTCTTCAGTATTACCAGACTTGAAGTGGATCTGAATTTTATTGCAGCTGTCTTAACCATCGTTGGTTATTCGATAAACGATACGATTGTAACCTTTGACAGGATGCGCGAGAATATGAACAAGAAAAAACGGCTTAAAACAAATGAAGATATTGCCGATGTGCTAAATACAAGTATCCGTCAAACCTTAACCCGTTCTGTTAATACAGTTTTAACGGTTTTGATTACCGTCGTGGCTCTGATGATCTTTGGTAATGCATCCATTTTCAACTTCTCAGTTGCCTTATTTGTCGGTTTAATGGTTGGGGTGTATTCTTCAATCTGTATCGCGGGTCCTCTCTGGTATGTCTTAAAAACTAGAGAGCTTAAAAAGAAAGGCACGATTAGAACAGTTAAAGAAAAGAAAAAATACTCTGATCAACCACAGGTATAAACTTAAAGAAAAAATCGCAGACTTTCTGCGGTTTTTTCTTTTTATTGAATCCTATTTCCCGCTCCTGTATAATTAGAAAGTTGAGGGGTGAATCTACCAATGTTAAAATCAAAAACGAAATGGATTGTTCGAAGTTCTGATAACAATCTCGTTACCAAACTAGCTAATGAATTAAAAATAACACCTCTAGTTGCATCGATGCTTGTTAACCGTGGATTAGATACCGTAGATTCTGCACGGTATTTTTTATTTGGACAGGATGAGTTTCACGATCCCTATTTGTTAAAGGATATGGATATCGCGGTAAAAAGAATTCGTGAAGCCATCGAAACGCAGGAACCTATCCTAATTTTTGGCGACTATGATGCGGATGGTGTTAGCAGCACCTCTGTGTTAATGATCACCCTTCGAGATTTAGGGGCGAATGTACAATTTTACATCCCTAATCGTTTTCGCGAAGGGTATGGACCAAATGAACCCGCATTCCGCCATGCCAAGGAAAATGGAATTAAGTTAATAATTACCGTGGATACTGGAATCGCCGCAGTCCATGAAGCAAGTGTTGCGAAGGAAATCGGACTGGATCTTATTATTACTGATCACCATGAACCAGGACCTGTTTTACCAGAAGCGCTTGCAATCATTCATCCTAAACTGCCTGATAGCCAGTATCCATTTCGGGAACTAGCTGGTGTGGGCGTTGCCTTTAAACTCGCCCATGCCCTTTACGGGGAAATTCCTGAACATTTATTTGAAATAGCAGTTATTGGTACGATTGCTGACTTAGTATCATTAACAGGGGAAAATCGTCTTATCGCCAAAAAGGGCCTAGAAAAATTAAAAGTTTCCAAAAATATTGGTCTTAAAGCTATTCTTAAATTAGCTGGCGCTGACCTTAAATCCATTAATGAAGAAACGATTGGATTTACCCTGGCCCCCAGAATTAATGCGGTCGGACGCTTGGAAGATGCTGATTTGGCAGTCCAATTAATTCTGACTGAGGATCCGGAAGAAGCTCAAGCATTAGCAGAAGAAATGGATGAATTAAATAAGACCAGACAGGCAATTGTTAATACGATTACAACGGAAGCCATAGAAGAAGTTGAAAAACATTATCCAATTGAGACAAATAAAGTTCTTGTCATCGGCAAGGAAGGCTGGAATCCCGGCGTCATTGGAATCGTAGCCTCGAGACTAGTCGAGAAGTACTATCGGCCAACGATTGTGTTGAATTTTGACCCGGAAAAAGGGGTCGCAAAAGGTTCGGCTCGAAGCATTGCCGGATTTGACCTTTTTAAAAACTTATCAACCTGCCGGGAAATTCTGCCGCATTTTGGCGGACATCCTATGGCTGCAGGGATGACATTGAAACTCGAACATGTTGCCGAATTGCGTGAACGATTAAATGTCCTTGCAGAAGTACAGTTAACGGAAGAGGATTTAATTCCGGTCACGTATCTAGACGAACAAGTCCGGCTTGAAGATATCAGTTTATCCTCATTAGATGAATTAAATCTGTTAGCTCCTTTTGGCATGGGGAATCCTAAGCCGAAAGTTTTAATAAATAACGTAGACATAACCAGTATCAGAAAAATTGGCAGCGAGCAAAACCATCTTAAGGTACTAGTCAACGAAAATGGTGCCAATTTGGATGGTGTTGGTTTTGGCTTGGGTGGATTAGTTGACCAAATTTCTCCTGCCTCGAAAATTTCATTAATTGGAGAATTATCTATTAATGAATGGAACAATATACGTAAACCACAAATCTTTGTCCAGGATATGGCTGTTGCTTCGTGGCAATTATTTGACCATCGAGGTCAAAGACGAATCAACAATCTTTTAGCAGCAATACCTGCAAAAAATAGGAAATTTGTTGTTTTTAATAAAGATCACCTTGAAAAAATAAATCCTGAATTGAGACTTGAGACGGTTCTCATTCAAGACATAGAAGAAGCAAAGGCTTTTGATGCGTCCTTGACAAATATTGCTCTAGTCGATTTTCCACAATCAAAAGAGATGCTTGAAGTTTTATTAAAGGGTAAACAGCCAGCAAGAATCTATGCGTATTTTTATAAAGAATCGAGTGATTTTTTCAGCATCGTTCCAACCCGCGATCATTTTAAGTGGTTTTATGCCTATCTTTTAAAAAAAGGTCCAGTTGACCTTAAACGTGATGGTGATGCCATCGCCAAACATCGCGGTTGGACACAGGAAACAATTATCTTTATTTCAAAGGTGTTTTCTGATCTGGATTTTGTTACAATAAACAATGGATTTATAACTTTAAAAACTGGAGCGCAAAAGCGTGACCTAACTGACTCAACAACTTATCAAACAAAGCAGGCTCAGTATGCTCTTGAAAGAGATTTATTGTTTTCGTCTTTTCAGGAATTAAAAGGCTGGTTCGATCAAGTTATTCAAGCGTCGGTTAAAGCTGAGGAGGCAATTGAAGAATGGATTTAAAGCAATTTATAACAATCGTACCCGACTGGCCAAAGCCGGGAATTAAATTTAAAGATATTACCCCGTTAATGAATAATGGTGAGGCATATAAATATGCAACCGACCAGATCGTTTCATATGCTAAAGAAAAACAAATTGACCTAGTTGTTGGACCAGAAGCACGTGGGTTCATTATTGGCTGTCCTGTTGCCTATTCATTAGGTGTAGGTTTTGCTCCAGTCCGCAAAGAGGGTAAACTTCCGAGGGAAACCATTCAAGTTGGTTATGGACTAGAATATGGTAAAGATATCCTTACCATTCATAAAGATGCAATTCAGCCGGGTCAACGTGTTTTAATTACAGATGACTTGTTAGCAACAGGCGGCACGATTGACGCTACAATTCAATTGGTGGAGCAGCTTGGCGGCGTTGTTGCTGGTATCGCTTTCTTAGTTGAACTAAGTTATTTAGAAGGCCGTAGCAAACTAGACGGTTATGATGTTTTAACATTGCTTCACTATTAAAAAGAAACACGAGGGCACTCTTAGGAGAGTGCTCTCTTTATATAAAGAAAAGCTGAAAATTCGACATAAATATCGAATTTTGCAGAAAAAACACTGCAAACTCTTTACATCTTCGCTATTTTTTTCGATAATAGTAACAATCATTCTAATTTACGAACGATTTTCAAAAAAAATAATATGACCTGGTAGAGATATATTCAAGGACCTATGAAACAAAGTTGCAGACAGATATATAGTTCGATTTGCTAAATAAAAATGAGATGAGAATAAAGGTGATTTCATGGCGAATGATCAAGTCTTAACAGCCGACCAAGTCATCGACAAGACAAGGAACTACTTAAACGATGAGCATGTGGAATTAGTTAAAAAAGCATATGAATATGCCAAACATGCACATCGTGAACAATATAGAAAATCTGGAGAGCCGTATATTATTCATCCCATACAGGTAGCTGGTATTCTTGCCGACCTAGAGATGGATCCAGCAACCGTGGCTGCCGGTTTTCTCCATGACGTTGTGGAAGATACGAGTGTATCCTTAAAGGATATTGAGGAAGCTTTCAATAGCGAAGTAGCGATGCTTGTCGATGGGGTAACAAAATTAGGGAAAATAAAATATAAATCTCACGAGGAGCAGCAGGCAGAGAATCACCGTAAGATGTTTGTGGCAATGGCGCAGGACATCCGGGTCATTCTTATTAAGCTTGCTGACCGTTTGCATAATATGCGGACACTTAAACATCTTCCTGTCGAAAAACAGCGTCGGATTTCAAATGAGACACTTGAAATTTTTGCACCTTTAGCTCATCGTCTTGGTATTTCTAAGATTAAATGGGAGTTGGAAGATACCGCATTGAGGTACTTAAATCCGCAGCAATATTACCGGATTGTGAACCTAATGAAAAAGAAACGGGCCGAACGGGAGCAATATCTAGAGGATGTTATCGAAGAAGTAAAGAATCGGATGGGTGAGGTTTCAATAAAAGCCGAGCTTTCAGGCCGTCCAAAGCATATTTACAGCATTTATCGGAAAATGGCCTTGCAAAACAAGCAATTCAGTGAAATATACGATTTGCTGGCTGTTAGAATTGTCGTGAATAGTATTAAAGATTGTTATGCCGTCCTTGGCATCATCCATACCTGCTGGAAGCCAATGCCTGGCCGCTTTAAGGATTACATTGCCATGCCAAAGCCGAATATGTATCAATCTTTGCATACCACGGTCATTGGTCCTAAGGGCGACCCGCTTGAAGTGCAGATCCGCACGTATGAAATGCACCGAATCGCAGAATTTGGGGTTGCTGCTCACTGGGCATACAAAGAAGGAAAAACAATCAGCGATACCTCAACCTTTGAACAAAAGTTAACTTGGTTTAGGGAAATCCTTGAGTTTCAAAATGATACCGCAAATGCCGAAGAGTTTATGGAGTCATTAAAAATTGACCTGTTTTCTGATATGGTGTTCGTCTTTACGCCAAAAGGTGATGTGATTGAATTGCCATCTGGTTCTGTTCCGATAGATTTTGCTTATCGAATTCACTCTGAAATTGGCAATAAAACGATAGGTGCAAAAGTGAACGGCAAAATGGTAACACTTGACTACACACTTAAGACTGGCGATATTATTGAAATCCTGACCTCTAAACATTCCTATGGTCCAAGTCAGGATTGGCTAAAGCTGGCACAAACCTCACAGGCCAAAAATAAGATTCGGGCTTTCTTTAAGAAACAGCGCCGTGATGAAAATGTCATTAAAGGCAAAGAGCTAGTTGAAAAAGAAATCCGCAATATGGAATTCGATATTAAGGAAATCTTAACCCTTGAAAATCTAAAAAAAGTGGCAGATAAATTTAATTTTTCGAATGAAGATGATATGTATGCCGCTGTTGGGTATAACGGGGTCACTGCCCTGCAGGTGGCCAACCGCTTAACCGAGAAATGGCGGAAAAAACGTGATAAGGAACAATCTGCAAGCATCACAAATGCGATTACAGAGCTAAAGGCCTTTCCTTCTACCAAAAAGCGGGAGTCGGGTGTACGTGTCCAAGGAATTGACAACCTGTTAATTCGTTTATCTAAATGCTGTAATCCTGTCCCTGGTGATGAAATAGTTGGTTTTATTACAAAGGGTCGTGGTGTTTCTGTTCATCGTTCCGATTGTACGAATATAGATTCCAATGATGCTCAATCAAGGCTCATTCCGGTTGAATGGGAAACGTCCTTAAATGACCGCAAAGAGTATAACGTTGATATTGAAATCAGTGGTTTTGACCGAAGAGGACTTTTAAATGAAGTTCTTCAAGCAGTAAACGAAACGAAAACCAACATTAATGCTGTTACAGGAAAAACAGATCGAAATAAAATGGCGACCATTAGCATGACGATTGCGATTCACAATGTCAGCCATTTACAAAAAGTTGTCGAACGAATCAAACAAATCCCTGATATTTATTCGGTTCGCCGGATTATGAATTAAGGAGTTTCAATTATGAGAGTAGTAGTTCAACGCAGCAAAGCGGCTAAGGTAACGGTTGATGGCGAAATCACTGGTCAGATTACAAAAGGGTTTGTCCTCCTAGTTGGGGTGACCCATGAGGATCAGGAAGAGGATGCAGCATACTTAGCTGATAAAATTGCTAACCTACGGGTTTTTGAAGATACGGAAGGAAAAATGAATTTGTCCTTAATGGATGTCGGCGGGGAAATTCTTTCCGTTTCTCAGTTCACCCTTTACGGGGACTGCCGAAAAGGGAGAAGACCCAATTTTATGGCGGCCGCTAGGCCGGAACATGCGGTCGAGATATATGAAGCTTTTAATGGATTGCTTCGTGAAAAAGGAATTGTAGTGGAAACAGGGAAATTCGGTGCCATGATGGATGTAGAATTGATCAACGATGGTCCGGTAACGTTAATCTTAGAAAGTAAGTAGAAAAGCCTCGGCAACGTGTGAACGATGCTGAGGCTTTTTGTTTTTTAATTGCTTTTAAAATAGCGGGCCAGTCCATCATATAGTCCTGAGGCAGTATTTTCCTGAAATAAACCGGATTTAAGGGTCGTTTCTTCTTCAGGGTTACTTAGATAGCCAAGTTCCATAAGGACAGCTTTTTGACTATTTTCCCGAATGACATGAAAATCACCCAATCGAACGCCGCGGTCCTTTAATTTCGTTTGAGCAACGGTCGAAGCAAACACCGACTTGGCAAGTGCTTTTTGGTAGTCATGATAATAATAACCAGTCATCCCTCGAACACTTCGATCCAAATTACTGTCATAATGCAGGCTTATAAAGGCATCAGCCTTGTACGACCGAGCAGCATTCACACGGGATGGCAGCGGTATAAATGAATCATTGCTTCGTGTAAGGTAGACATTTGCTCCGGCCGCTCTTAGTTTATCATACAAGAGCTGGGCAGTGCGTAGTGTCAGTTTTTTTTCTAATGTTCCATTTGCACCTGTTGTCCCATTGTCGCCGCCGCCATGTCCCGGATCGAGGACAATCGTTTTATTTTTCAAATAGCTTTCGGCCCCGGACTTTTGAATCTGCGAATTATTGCCATTAATGGAGACAATCCAGCCGGCTACGTAGCCCGTTTTTCCATTCTTCAACTTAATTTCATACCAATCCTTGACGATGCTCTTTACGGTATAGGTAGTACCTTCGTTTGCAAGCTCGACGACATTGGATTGGACATTTGCTTCTTTTCGAATATTTGTCCCATTATGTAAGATGGTAACAGAACTTTCTTTCGCAGCTTGTCCAGATTGTGATTTGGCTGTTGTTTTATCAAGGTACCAGCCGGCAATCCAGCCCATGCTACCAGACTTAAATTCTATCTTTACCCAATTATTATTCTCTTCTAAAATAGCAAAGCTTTGTCCCTTTGAAACCGTCCCGAGGAGACTGGAATTTAAGGATGGTCCTGAGCGGACACTAAGACTATTGGCCGTAACGGTTCCATTGATGCCACTAATTTCGTTTTTAACAGTATTCTTAACAGTACCTGCTTGGGTGTCAATAAACTCTGAACTTACCCAGCCTTTAAGATTGGAAAAGCCAATCTCAATCCATTTATTTTGTTTGGAATAAATGGTTACTCTCGATCCCTTTGCTAATTTTCCAATCACTGGACTGGAAGCGGATGGTTGTTTCCTTACATTTAACGTATCACCTATGACCATCCCAGTTCCTTGCTGCTTAGTAGAAGAAGGGGCAGTTTTCTGTTCTTCTTTGATGGTTTTAATTTTTAAGAAGTCTTTGACAACCCATCCCTCACCAAAGGTTGAGGTGATTTTATACCAATATTCATTTTGTTCAAGGATCGTAACCTGTTGACCTTTATTTAACAAACCTACGATTTGAAAGCTTGTCCCTGGGCCGGAACGAATCCTTAATTGATCTGTGTTGGCCTCAGCGCTCGTAAGACTTTGCCCGGATGAGGATGTGGACGAGGCTTTTTTTGGTTCATTTTCTTTTGTGACAAGCCAGTTCACAACCCAGCCAGTTTGCCCTAGAGATAACTTAATCTCGATCCAATCACCTTTTTCGGTCACAATCGAATATTTTTCACCTCGTTTTGCGATTTTTAAAAGGGGATAACTTAAACCAGGGCCACCACGAACATTAACTTGATCACTTGAAATGAGTAGTGAATCTCCAGCTGCACTGCTTATGCCCTGCGGCAGGAAGGCTCCGAAAACTAGAATGATAGACAATAATAGCAAACTAAATTTTTTGTACATCGATAACCTCCTTTATCATTGTTTATTTTATCGTAAAATTCGAGGAAATACATTCCTAAAATGACTTATTTCGAATATATATCCAATTTTTTCTTTAAAAACAGTCCATTTGTTATGAGCTATTCTCACAAAAAAGAGATGCTTCATTGGTCTAATCAACAAAAATCAGTTTGTCGTGCAAGTTTTTCACGAATGGGGGAGATACTAGAAGAAAAGATAGAGGTGAACGATATGCGGTCGAGTGAAAAAGGAATGAACATCCAGTCCATCGATGGACGTGTATTCGGTGTGGATTTTCATGATTTTATTCAAAAAGAACAACATTCAAACTCATTTGAGCTTGCATCAGAATTTGGATTATCGATGGCAGATGTCAGAAAGTTAAAAAAACATCTGGAAAGGTCGTAAACTCTCTTGACATTACTTCTGATGCTCCGTATTATTATATAAATATAAAACATATTCGGATATAACCAATGATGGAGCAGAGTAATTAAGCTAACCCATGAATAGAGAGGAAATGCCTTAGGCTGAAAGCATTTCTGCATGTGCCTTAATGAATGAACACTCCGTAGGCTTCACTCTGAAAAAGCAAAGGCTTTAGTAGGAGTTGAACGTAGCAGGCGTTAACTGTTAAAGAGGAAGAGCATTCGTTTATGATCATGCTGTTCAACTAGGGTGGCACCGCGGGAATTTAAAACTCTCGTCCCTTGTATGTATATACAAGGGATGGGAGTTTTTTTGTTTTATTTAACTATTTACATAAATGATTTTTTTGAGGAGGTATACCACGATGTCTATTAGCATTCCAAGAGGTACACAAGACATTCTGCCTGGTGAGGTAGAAAAGTGGCAGCTGATTGAAGCAAAAGCAAGAGAGCTTTGTGAAAAATATCAATATCAGGAGATTCGTACTCCGATTTTTGAACATACCGATCTATTTTCAAGAGGTGTGGGCGACAGCACGGATATTGTTCAGAAAGAAATGTACACCTTTGAAGACAGGGGAAAGCGCAGTATCACGCTTAGACCGGAAGGGACAGCAGCGGTGGTTCGCTCGTTTGTCGAGAAAAAAATGTTCGGACTTGCCAATCAGCCCGTGAAGCTTTATTACATGGGACCTATGTTCCGTTATGAGCGGCCACAGGCAGGGCGGTTCCGTCAGTTTGTTCAATTTGGTGTAGAGGCATTAGGCAGTAACGATCCGGCCATTGATGCAGAGGTTATCTCTCTGGCGATGAACCTTTACAAAGAAATGGGCTTACAAAAATTGAAGCTGATCATTAATAGTCTGGGTGACAAGGACAGTCGAACTGCCCACCGTGAGGCATTAGTTAATCACTTTAAACCGAGAATCGGAGAATTTTGTCATGATTGTCAAAACCGTCTTGAAAAAAATCCACTTAGAATCCTCGATTGTAAGCAGGATCGTGATCACGAATTAATGAAAACAGCACCATCCATACTTGATTATCTAAATGATTATTCAAAGGCTTATTTTGAAAAATTGCAGCACTACTTAACACAGCTCGATATTCCGTTTGAAGTCGATGCCAACTTAGTGCGGGGCCTGGATTATTATAATCACACGGCCTTTGAAATTATGAGTAATGCCGAAGGCTTTGGCGCGATAACCACTTTATGCGGCGGAGGCCGGTATAACGGCTTAGCAGAAGAAATTGGTGGTCCTGAAACGCCTGGAATTGGTTTTGCCTTAAGTATTGAGCGGTTTATCGCTGCACTTAATGCAGAAGGGATCGAACTTGAAGTTAATCAAGGAATTGATTGCTATCTCGCTTCACTTGGGGAGGAAGCGAAGGATTACACTGTTGGACTATTACAGCAGCTCCGCCTGGCTGGTTTTTCGGCAGAAAGAGATTATTTAGATCGAAAAATAAAGGCTCAATTTAAAGCAGCCGACCGCTTAAAGGCAAAATATGTAGCAGTTCTTGGTGACGATGAGCTGAAAAATAACAAAATTAATGTAAAAAATATGGCTACAGGTGAACAAGTAGAAGTTGACTTAAACACCTTTATTAAACAATTTCAGGAATTGCAATCTTAAGGGGGATAAATATGTTTGGCAGATCGTATTTTTGTGGTGAAGTTCCAGAGACAGCAGTAGGCGAAAAGGTAACCTTAAAAGGATGGGTTCAGAAACGCCGTGACCTTGGCGGGTTAATCTTTATTGACCTGCGTGACCGTTCAGGCATTGTTCAAGTTGTGTTTAATCCGGATTTATCAAAAGAAGCCTTGCAAACAGCTGAGAAAATCCGTAATGAATATGTTCTAGATATTGTTGGTACGGTTGTTAGTCGTGAACCTTCAACCATTAACAATAACTTGAAAACGGGTACCATAGAAGTGCAAGCGGAAGCAGTTACCATTATCAATGAAGCTAAGACGCCGCCGTTTATGATTTCTGATAAAACGGATGCTTCAGAAGATGTGCGCTTAAAATATCGTTATCTAGATTTCCGTCGCCCGGTTATCTTTGAAACATTGAAAATGCGCCATCAAGTGACACAGCTTGTGAGGAACTTTCTCGATGGTGAGGGCTTTTTAGATATTGAAACACCTATTTTAACAAAAAGCACTCCAGAAGGGGCACGTGATTATTTAGTCCCAAGCCGTGTTCATCCGGGTGAATTCTATGCCTTACCGCAATCACCACAATTGTTTAAACAATTGCTTATGGTCGGCGGAATTGAACGCTATTACCAAATCGCCCGCTGTTTCCGTGATGAAGACTTGCGTGCTGACCGTCAGCCTGAATTTACGCAAATCGATATTGAAACGAGCTTCATGAGCCAAGAAGATATTATGGCGATGATGGAAAAAATGATGTCACAGTTAATGAAGGATGTTAAAGGCGTTGAAGTGCCTGCTGCATTCCCGCGTATGACCTACGCTGAAGCGATGAGCCGTTACGGATCTGATAAGCCTGACACTCGTTTTGGTTTGGAGCTTGTGGACCTTTCCGAAATTGTAAAGGATTCTGGCTTTAAAGTGTTTGCTGCAGCTGTAGCAAATGGAGGCCAAGTAAAAGCCATTAATGTAAAAGGTGCGGCTGAAAAATATTCACGTAAGGATATTGATGCCTTAACAGACTTCGTTGCTGTCTACGGTGCAAAAGGACTTGCATGGTTGAAGGTTGAAGCAGAGGGCTTAAAAGGACCGATTGCAAAGTTTTTCACAGAAGAGGATGCAAAGGCAATCACGGCGACGTTGGAAGCCGATGCTGGCGATTTACTACTGTTTGTTGCTGATAAAAAGAGAGTGGTTGCTGATGCCTTGGGTGCGTTACGGTTAAAGCTTGGAAAAGAATTAGGCTTAATCGATCCAAGTTTGTTCAATTTCCTTTGGGTTACAGACTGGCCTCTATTCGAGTACGATGAAGAAGAAGGCCGTTATTATGCTGCCCATCATCCATTTACCATGCCATTTAGAGAGGACCTTGAGTTATTAGATTCTGATCCAGCGAAGGTTCGTGCCCAAGCATACGACATTGTTCTAAACGGTTATGAACTTGGCGGTGGATCGCTCCGGATTTTTGAGCGGCCAGTTCAAGAAAAAATGTTTGCTATCCTTGGTTTTACTCCAGAAGAGGCAAAAGAACAATTCGGCTTCCTTTTAAATGCATTTGAATATGGTACACCGCCGCATGGTGGGATTGCCATTGGGCTTGATCGTTTAGTGATGCTGCTTGCCGGAAGTTCTAATCTTCGTGATACCATTGCATTTCCTAAGACAGCCAGCGCAAGCTGCTTGTTAACAAATGCACCTAGTGAAGTAGCTGAGGCGCAGTTGAAGGAATTAAATTTGTCATTAAATGTTAAAAAATAACAGTCATTTGCTTATTTGAAAACTTGAAGGCCTTTGCGTTATATGGTAATATAAAAACAACAAAGAAGAGTCCTGAAATGTTCGTTGTATTACCTAATGTTTTGACCAACATTATTTATTCGGGAGTCTGGAGTTTTCAGATTGCGTAAATGCCTCGCCCTCTTACGGGTATGGGGACTTACAATTTCGGGAACAGGACACCCACCTGCAAAAGTTGCGGGATCAAAACTAAGGATCGAGAGCAACGGCACCATTGGGACTCTTCGCTATTTTAAATTATTAACCTTCTGCTGCGGCTGAAGGTTTTTATTTTGTCATTAAAAGGATTATTCCTATCAAAATACTACTTGTTTTTATGAGCGTGTATGATATATTTTTATGGTGAAAATATAAATATAAATTGAATTTAATTTGGAGTGAATGGTATTGTTACATCAATTTTCTCGCAATGAGCTTGCTATAGGTAAAGAAGGACTGGATATTATGAAAAACAGCACGGTTGCTGTTTTAGGAATTGGCGGTGTGGGTTCATTTGCTGCTGAAGCCCTTGCCCGTTCTGGGGTTGGCCGTCTAATTTTAATTGATAAAGACGATGTTGATATTACCAACATTAACCGCCAGCTGATTGCTCTATTATCAACCGTCGGCAGACCAAAAGTCGAAATCATGCACGAGCGGATTAAGGATATTAATCCTGATTGTGAAGTCATCCCGTTGAAAATGTTCTATACAGAGGACACCTATGAAGAAATTTTTAGTCATAAATTAGATTTTGTCGTGGATGCGTCTGATACGATTGTTTATAAAATTCATTTGATGAAAGAATGCTTAAAGAGAAACATTCCAATTATTTCGAGCATGGGTGCTGCCAATAAAATGGATCCGACCCGTTTCCAAATTGCTGATATTTCTAAAACCCATACGGACCCGATTGCCAAGGTAATTCGCACAAGATTACGGAAAGAACGAATTCATAAAGGAATTCCTGTTGTGTTCTCAGATGAAAGCCCGATTGTCATTCGCGAAGACATAAAGAAAGAAGTCGGAAATGAAAATGCGCCGATCCGTAAAGCGCAAATGCCGCCAGCTTCAAATGCCTTCGTCCCATCTGCAGCAGGTTTAATAATGGCAAGCTATGTCGTAAGACAATTGTTAAAAGACATCAAAATTCAACGTGTTTCGGATGAAAAATAGCGGAAGAGAGGATGGCCCCAAACAAAGGGTCAGACTCACAACCTCTAAAGGCGATTAGATTTTGACAGATAACGTGAGGTAGGCCCCATTTTGGGACTACCTCTCTTTTTTATGGAAAGGTCAGGAAATTTTTACTAAAGTAAGGTACACTTGGTTGAGACAAGTTTGTTTTAGTGAGGAGTGGAACTTTGGAAACAATTGTTGAATTGAAGGATGTAACGAAAGTTATCAAAGGAAAAACAATCATTGATCATATTAGCTTCCAAGTGAATAAGGGAGAAGTCTTTGGCTTTTTAGGCCCAAATGGTGCGGGAAAAACAACGACGATTCGAATGATTGTAGGGCTAATGGGGATTACTTCAGGTGATATCACCGTTGGCGGCTTCAGTATTAAATCACAGTTTGAAGAAGCTGTAGGTCATATCGGAGCCATCGTTGAGAATCCAGAAATGTATAAATTTCTGACCGGCTACCAAAACCTTGTTCATTACGCAAGAATGTCCAATGGCATAACTAAAGAAAAAATTGCTGAGACTGTGGAATTGGTAGGATTAACGGACCGAATTAATGACAAGGTAAAAACCTATTCGCTGGGAATGAGGCAAAGATTAGGATTAGCGCAGTGCCTTTTACATAATCCAGATGTGTTAATCTTGGATGAGCCTACAAACGGATTGGATCCAGCTGGAATAAGAGAAATTCGTGATTATATTCGCTTGCTGGCTCGTGAAAAAAATATGGCAGTCATTGTGTCTAGTCACATGCTTTCTGAAATGGAAATGATGTGTGACCGCATTGGCATCATTCAAAATGGCCGTTTAATTGATGTCCAGCTTGTTCAGGAGTTTGTGCATGACACGGAAGTGACCTACGAGATGGAAGTTGTTCCAAGTGACAAGGCCTTAGCCTTGATTGAGACGACTATTCCTCATGCTCGGGCCAACCGTTCTAGAAATGGAATATCAGTGGAGCTTGTGAAGGAAGAGATCCCTGAGCTTGTTAAATTACTAGTTGCCAGCGACATTTCGATTTTTGGGATAAAAGAAGTGGCGAAAACATTAGAAGATCGCTTTCTTGAAGTGACGTCTGAAAAGGAGGCCGCAGCTCGTGGTTAATTTATTCAAAAACGAATGGATGAAAATATTTAAACGCCCAGGAACCTATGTGATGATTGCGATTTTACTCATTGCTGTTGTCCTAATGGGGGTTGTAATTAAGTCGGAACAAAATCAAATGGATATTGCTCAGGATAAAAATTGGAAGCAAGTCTTACAAGAGGAAAATAATGCGTTAAAGCAGCAAATGGCACAAAGTCAGTCAAAAATAGAAACACAATTTTTTAAAAAGGAAATTGCCATCAATGAATATCGTATCCAGAACGATCTTCCAATTAGAGAAAATTATTCGGTATGGACATTCGTGAAAGATTCATCCCAACTGATTATTTTAGCAGGCTTATTTGTCATTATTATTTCGGCAGGAATTGTGGCTAGTGAGTTTAACTGGGGGACCATTAAGTTATTATTAATCCGTCCCATTAACCGGACTAAAATTTTACTATCAAAATATATAACTGTGTTAGTGTTTGCCCTGTTCATGCTGGCGATTTTGTTTGTTTTTTCAACTGTGCTTGGTGTTATTCTGTTTGGCGCACCAGACCAGCCGGTTCCCTATTTAAATTATCATAATGGCCACGTTACTGAGCAAAGTCCGGTTGTCCACTTGTTAATTTATTATGGGTTAAGCTCGATTGACTTCATTATGTTAGTGACAATGGCGTTTATGATCTCGTCTGTATTCCGAAATAGTTCCCTTGCGATTGGGCTCTCACTGTTTTTATTGTTTACCGGCGCTCAATTTACTGCCTTATTGTCCATGAAATTTACCTGGGCCAAATACATCCTGTTTGCAAACACAGACCTGATGCAATATATAGAAGGCACACCAATGGTAGAAGGGATGACTCCTGCTTTCTCTATTATCATGCTGCTCCTCTATCTTGCTTTATTCCTAACTCTGGCGATTACCGTCTTCAAAAAACGCGACGTTGCAGCGTAATCCTACGAAGAAGTTATAAAGAGAATGTTTCAAAACAAAGGGTCAGACCCTTTTGAAACATCCTCTTACTACTTCCGTGACCTTGTTAATTTTTCATAGACTGTGGCGAGGGCTTGTTCGAATTTTCCTGTTTTCTTTGGCTGGTAATATTTTTTGTTTTTTAATTTGTTTGGTAGGTACTGCTGTGGCACCCAGCCGTTTTCAAAGTCGTGGGGATACAAGTAGCCGATGCCTCTGCCAAGTTCTTTGGCCCCTTTATAATGGGCATCCTTTAAGTGATCTGGTATTTCGCCCACGATTCCTTTTTGAATATCCTCCAATGCTGCTTGGATGGCCAAAACAGCAGAGTTTGATTTTGGTGATAAGCATAGTTCAATCACGGCATTCGCAAGTGGTATTCTTGCCTCGGGAAAACCAATTCTTTCGGCGGTTTCAATCGCTGCTAACGTGCGTGCGCCAGCTTGCGGGTTGGCTAGTCCTACATCTTCATAGGCAATCACAATCAATCTGCGGCTAATGCTCGGAAGGTCACCAGCCTCAATTAATCTGCCAAGATAGTGCAAGGCCGCATTGACGTCACTGCCGCGAATTGATTTCTGAAACGCCGACAGGACATCATAGTGCCCATCTCCATCTTTATCGGCGACAAGACTTTTCTTTTGTAAACATTCTTCTGCGGTTTCAACATCGATCGAAATGGTGCCATTTTCATCTTCATCTGTTGAAAGAATGGCAAGTTCCAGTGCATTTAAGGAACTTCTCACATCCCCATTGGAGCCTTGCGCAAAATGCATTAGGGCATTGTCCGCTATTTTAACCTTTAATTTTCCATAGCCGCGCTCATCATCCTCGAGGGCGTGAGTTAGTGCTTGCTTCACCTCATCAGGTGATAAGGGTTTTAACTCAAAAATTTGACAGCGGCTCCGGATAGCAGGATTAATAGCATGATAAGGATTACTGGTCGTAGCCCCGATTAACACGATCATCCCATTTTCCAAAAAGGGCAGTAAAAAATCTTGTTTTGCTTTATCTAATCGATGGACTTCATCAAGTAGGAGAATCACTTTCCCAGACATTTTTGCCTCGGCAGCGACGATCTCCATATCTTTTTTATTATTTGTCACGGCATTTAAGGTTCGAAACGCGTACTTGGTACTTCCAGCAATTGCGCTGGCGATCGACGTTTTGCCAATTCCTGGCGGTCCATATAAAATCATCGATGTCAGTTGTTTTGCTTTCACCATTCGGGCTATAATTTTACCGTCACCAACCAAATGCTGCTGGCCAACGACTTCTTCAATCGTTCTGGGACGCATCCGAAATGCCAAAGGTTTTTGCTGCATAGTTATCTCTCCAAAATAAGAATTCTTCTTATCTTAGATTACCATTTTCCCATGGAAAAGCATATTAAAGAAGAATGTGATATAATTTTTAATGCCTATCAATTTACTGAGATATTTTTATTTAATTTAGATAGATACATGAATAGAGGTGCTTGTATTGAAAATTTCTACAAAAGGTCGTTATGGTCTTACCATTATGATTGAGCTTGCTAAAAAACATGGTGATGGACCCACATCATTAAAGACGATTGCACAGGCAAATGACTTATCCGAGCATTATTTAGAGCAATTAATTGCACCATTACGAAATGCAGGATTAGTAAAAAGTATCAGGGGGGCTTACGGTGGCTATGTGCTATCTACTGAGCCAGCTAAAATAACGGCTGGTGACGTGATTCGCGTGCTCGAAGGCCCGATTACTCCAGTTGAGGGTATTGAGGATGAAGAACCAGCCAAGCGTGAGCTTTGGATCCGCATTCGCGATGCCATTAAAGACGTTTTGGAAAATACAACAATTGAAGACCTGGCCAATCATAGTGAAGATCATGAACCAGAGGGCTATATGTTTTATATTTAATAAATTAGGAAATAATAAAGAATTATTTTGATTGAAGGTGTAAAAATGGAACGAATTTATCTCGATCATGCCGCAACTACTCCAATTCACCCATTTGTAATCGATAAAATGCTGACAGTTATGAATGCTACATTTGGAAATCCTTCAAGCATACATTCATTTGGCAGGGAAGCACGTCATCATATTGATTTAGCGCGTGCCGCTCTGGCTCACAGCATTGGGGCGAAGGAAAACGAGATTATTTTTACAGGCGGTGGAACAGAAGCCGATAATATGGCTTTATTTGGAGTTGCTGAAAGCTTCCAACATCATGGCAAGCATATCATTACGACTCAGGTAGAACATCACGCTGTGCTTCATGCCTGCGAAAAATTAGAAAAAATGGGTTATGAGGTAACCTATTTGCCCGTTGATGAAACCGGGAAAATTTCCATCTCGGATCTCCAGGCTGCATTAAGGGATGATACCATTCTAGTTTCGGTTATGTACGGGAACAACGAAGTGGGAACGATTCAACCCATTACAGAAATCGGCAAGCTGTTAGAGGGACATCAAGCCATTTTCCATACGGATGCGGTTCAAGCATATGGAATGGAGGATATAAATGTAAATGCGAGCAAGATTGATCTATTATCCGTTTCTGCTCATAAAATTAATGGTCCAAAAGGAACAGGTTTTTTATATGCTCGGTCAAATGTAAAAATAGCGCCCAGGCTTTATGGAGGCGACCAAGAGAGAAAACGACGTGCTGGAACGGAAAATGTGGCCTCGATCGTAGGGTTCCATGAAGCAGTTTTAATTGCTAGTGAAGACCGGACTGCCAAAAGAAAAAGGTATATGGAACTGAAAGAAGCAATGTTACAAACGCTTCGAAACTTAAAGGTTGAATTTAACATAAACGGATCGCTTGAAAATTCCTTACCACATGTATTAAACTTAAGTTTTCCTGGGACAAGTGTGGAGGCGATGCTGGTCAATCTTGATTTAGCAGGTATTGCTGTTTCAAGCGGGTCAGCCTGTACGGCTGGTTCGATTGAACCTTCCCATGTTCTGGTTGCCATGTTTGGTAAACAATCAGACCGGTTAACCAATTCCATTCGGTTTAGTTTCGGCTATACGACCACTACAGAAGATGTGGTAAAGACGGCTGAAGAGATCGCAAAGGTTGTTTCGCGTCTGAAAAAATAAATCAACTATGCTTTGACAACAAAGAGGAGAGGTGAAAAAAATGGAGAGAAAAGACCCAAAAGATACAAGAGTTGTAGTAGGAATGTCAGGTGGAGTAGATTCCTCTGTTGCCGCACTTTTATTAAAGCAGCAAGGTTATGACGTCATTGGTATTTTTATGAAAAACTGGGATGACACGGACGATAACGGTTTTTGCACGGCAACGGAAGATTACGAAGATGTCATTCGCGTTTGTAATCAAATCGGTATTCCCTATTATGCGGTGAATTTTGAAAAACAATATTGGGACAAGGTATTTACCTATTTCCTAGATGAATATAAGGCGGGCAGAACACCGAACCCCGATGTCATGTGTAACAAAGAAATTAAGTTTAAGGCGTTTCTTGAGCATGCGGTGAATTTAGGGGCGGATTACCTTGCCACGGGTCATTATGCTCGTGTTGAATACCGCGATGGGGAATATAAAATGCTTCGTGGTCTTGACGAAAATAAAGACCAAACCTATTTCTTGAATCAATTGTCTCAGGAACAACTAAGTAAAGTCATGTTCCCAATTGGAAATCTTGAAAAACCTAGAGTACGGGAGATTGCTAAAGAAGCAAACCTGGCAACGGCCACGAAAAAGGACAGTACGGGTATTTGCTTTATTGGAGAACGGAACTTTAAAGAATTCTTAGGTCAATATTTGCCTGCGCAACCAGGTAATATGGAAACCTTTGATGGTGAAGTGAAGGGTAAGCATGAAGGGCTCATGTATCATACAATCGGCCAGCGTCATGGTCTGGGGATTGGCGGATCAGGAGAGCCATGGTTTGCAATCGGTAAGGATTTAAAAAGAAATATCCTGTATGTTGGACAAGGTTTTCATCATGAAAAACTATATTCTGATGCGATTACAGCTGTCAATGTAAGCTGGGTATCAAATCAAGATAAGCCTGCTGAATTTGATTGTACAGCCAAATTCCGCTACCGTCAGGAGGACCATAAGGTGACAGTTCGTCTCTTAGAGGAAGATAAGGTCCAAGTAATCTTCCACGAACCGATTCGAGCAATCACTCCAGGTCAAGCAGCCGTCTTCTATAATGGCGATGAATGCTTAGGCGGCGGAACGATTGATGAAGTGTATAAAAATGGTGAACGTTTAACATATGTTGGTTAAAATAAAACCCTGATTCCAGTAGTGGAGTCGGGGTTTTATTTATTTGGCGGATTAAAGGGTAAAGTTGGCGGATATTGCATGGTTCGCGGGAATACCGTGGTTCGCGGGAATAATCCAGAAGTTCGCGAGATTAATTAGAAAATTGGCGGGATTAATTCAAAAGTTGGCGGAAAAATCGGTGGAATTGGCGGGAATAATCGGAAAGGTCGCGGGAATAACGTGGTTCGCGGGAATAATCCAAAAGTTGGCGGGATTAATTAGAAAGTTGGCGGGATTAATTCAAAAAAAGGCGGGAATATCGGTGAAGTTGGCGGGAATAATCGGAAAGTTCGCGGGAATACCATGGTTCGAGGAATTAACCTAGAAGTTCACGGGAATAATCTAGAATTCCGCGGAATTAACACAAAACTCCGCTGTAATACAAACAAAATTCAACCGAAAATCCAATCCACCCGCTTCACCCTCAAAACAGTCTCGAACTATTCCAGTTAGGAAATTAATTTTTAAATAAAATATGATATACTTTCTCTTAGGATTGGAGTTGGAAAAATGGATAAAAACCAATTAGGTGTACAATACATGCAAGAAGGTAACTGGGAAGAAGCGGCAAAGGCTTTTAATGAGGCCATTGAAGAAAACCCAACAGATCCCGTAGCCTATATTAACTTTGGCAATGTTCTATCTGCCGTCGGCGATGATGAAAAGGCCTTGAAATTTTATAAAAAAGCAATCGAAATAGATGAAAATGCAGCAGCAGCTTACTATAGCATGGGCAATGTATTTTTCAGTCATGACAACTTTAGTAAAGCCCAATTAATGTTTGAAACTGCGATGAAAAAAGGACTCCAAACAAGTGACAATTACTTTATGTTAGGCTTGACACTCGTTCAGCAAGATCAAGGTCGATTGGCACTTCCATACCTGCAAAGAAGTGTTGAACTGAATGAACAAGATGCAGAAGCTCGTTTTCAATTTGGGCTATGTCTGGCACAGCTCGAACTGATTGACGAAGCCATCATTCAATTAGAATCATGCATTGAGCTGGACCCAAACCATTCAGATGCCTATTATAATTTAGGGGTTTCCTATGCATTTAAAGAAAACGCTGCGAAAGCCCTTGACATGTTTAATAAAGCCCTTGATATTCAGCCAGACCATTTACTCGCGGGTCATGCCAAAAAATTACTTGAAAATAATTTGTAAAATGAAATTACCAGCTGGAGGGAGGGAACCGAATGGAAAAGCAAGACACTCTTGATTTATTTGCCGAACAAGGAAAGTTTGTGAAAGGAAGACCGATTGTAACCATTTTTCACAACGAACAAAATCTTTACTCTGTGGTGAGAATCCGCGTCGATGAAACAAATGATACATATGATGACAAGGAAGCAGTGGTTACCGGGTATTTTCCGAAAATCCATGAACAGGAAACCTATATCTTTTTTGGTGAATTTAAAGAGCATCCAAAGTTTGGAATGCAATTTCACACCAATCATTTCCGCAAGGACATGCCTCAGACTAAACAGGGGGTCATAGCTTATTTATCTGGTGAAATGTTCAAAGGTATCGGGAAGAAGACAGCCGAGAATATTGTTGAAACATTAGGAGAAGATGCCATCTCCAAGATTCTCAATCAGCCTTCCATCCTTGATTCCATTCCCAAACTCCCTCCTGAAAAAGCAAAAATGCTTTACGATACACTGATGGAGCATCAAGGACTAGAGCAGGTGATGGTGGCCTTAAATCAATATGGCTTTGGCCCTTCAATTTCCATGCGGATTTATCAAGCATATAAAGAGACGACCCTCGATATTATTCAAAAAAACCCCTATAAGCTCGTCGAAGATATCGAAGGAATCGGGTTTGGCCGGGCGGACGAGCTTGGTTATCAGTTAGGTCTCACTGGAAATCACCCAGACCGGATAAAAGCCGGCTGCCTCTACACACTCGAAAGTGAATGTATGCAAAGTGGTCATGTGTACATGCATGTTGAAGACTTACTAGAACAGGTAAAAACACTTCTCGAGGACAACAAACGCGACCAAATTGAATACATAGATATTTCCAATGAGCTTATTATGCTAGAAGAAGAGGGCAAATTAATTGGTGAGGAAAAACGCGTTTATTTACCATCCTTATTTTTCGCGGAAAAAGGCCTTGTCACTAGCATTAGCCGTATTTTAAAGCAGACAGAATACAAGGATCAATTCCCCGAATCCGAGTTTCTCCTGGCATTAGGTGGATTAGAGGATCGTCTTGGGGTTCAATATGCTCCCACACAGCGGGAAGCGATTCAAACGGCGCTTATGTCGCCTATGCTCATCCTAACGGGCGGACCAGGTACTGGTAAAACGACTGTTATCAAAGGGATTGTTGAACTATATGCGGAATTGCATGGCTGTTCGTTAGAGATTAAGGATTATTACAAAAAGGATGAGCCATTCCCGTTTATACTCGCGGCACCAACAGGGCGAGCAGCTAAACGGATGACAGAGTCGACAGGTTTACCAGCTGTAACGATTCACCGGTTACTTGGTTTTAATGGAATGGAAGCATTAGACCATGCTGATGCCAGTCCGCTTGAAGGGAAAATATTAATTGTCGATGAAACCTCGATGCTCGATATCTGGCTTGCCAATCAATTGTTTAAGGCCTTGCCTGAACATATTCAAGTCATCATGGTGGGGGACGAAGACCAGCTTCCTTCCGTCGGTCCAGGACAAGTCCTAAAAGATCTGCTGCGCTCGGAACGGATTCCGACAGTTCGCCTAACCGATATTTACCGTCAGGCAGAGGGATCTTCAATCATAGAATTGGCACATGATATTAAAAAAGGATATCTTCCTGCTAATATTACGGCAAAACAGGCGGATCGTTCGTTTATCAAATGTTCCACAGCCCAGGTGGCACAAGTGGTGGAAAAGGTAGCGCAAAATGCGAAAAGCAAGGGCTATACCGCCAAGGATATACAAGTGCTAGCACCCATGTATAGAGGGCCTGCCGGCATTGATCGCTTAAATGTCTTGTTGCAGGAGATTTTTAATCCTAACCCTGACGGCAAGCGGAAGGAAATTGCCTTTGGAGATGTGAAATATCGTATTGGTGATAAGGTGCTTCAGCTTGTGAACCAGCCGGAAAGCAATGTTTTTAACGGTGATATTGGGGAAATTATTTCGATCATTTATGCAAAGGAAAATACGGAAAAACAAGATATGATCTATATTTCCTTTGAAGGAAATGAAGTGGAATATACAAAACAAGACTTAAATCAAATTACCCATGCCTACTGTTGCTCTGTCCATAAATCACAGGGCAGTGAGTTTCCAATCGTGATTCTGCCCATTACAAGAAGCTATTACCGGATGTTACGAAGAAATCTAATCTATACAGCGATCACTAGAAGTAAGCAATCGTTAATTATTTGTGGTGAAGAAGATGCCTTGCGAATGGGTGTGGAAAGAGCAGACGAACTGAGCCGACAAACGACCCTTTGCCAAAAATTGCAAGAATCCATCTTCGTTGTGACATCGGAAGAGGTAAAGACCAATGGCCAAGCTCCCTCCCCTGAATTGTCATATGAGGAAGAGTTCATGCAAGTGAACCCGATGATCGGAATGGAAAACCTTACACCTTATGATTTTATGTAAGGCTTGTTTCAAAAGACCTTGAAAACACTTTGAAAATTTGTCAAATCAATGGTTAAAGTTATTTTTAAAAAATATTCTTTTCTTCTGCCGAAAACTTTTCGGCAGTTTTTTTAATATGTCACCCCACTACTCCTAAAATCATAAGCCATGTCTCTTTTAATTATTTTTTGAAAAACGATCAGATGACGCTTACTGTAATCCCTCTTCATTATTTACATAATATATTTTTAATTCTTTTAAAAAAGTATTAAGTGCTGGATTTGTTTCATCTTTATGCCATAGTACACCCCAATTATAATTAAGATTATTACCTTCAATGGCTATCCTTTTATGGTTTTCATCCCCTAAATTTCTAACACATTTAGGTAATATAGAAATCGCAAAACCGGAATCTACAAGAAGGAAAAGTGCTTCTATTTGATTTACCTGGAAGGCGATTTTTGGGGAAAATCCTTCATCTTTACATAGTTTAACTATTAGGTTATAACTTCCAGGTGCCTCAGATGGAGACATGATGACAAATGGTTCGTCTTCTAACGACGCAATATGTACTTTATCCTGGGTGGACAAATGATGATCTATGTTAGCAATTATAACCATATCGCCTTTAATAAAAGTTTCCCATGAAAGGTTTGGAAACTTTTCTATTCCGAATGAGAACATAAAACCTAGGTCTATCTCTTTATTATTGATTGAACTCATAAGTAAGTCAGCATTCATTTGATAGGGGATTATTTCTATAAATGGATATGTTTTTTGAAACATCCTTAGGAACTTAGGGAGAACCTCCATATATTGAACAAACCCTATTTTTAAAGTCCCTATAATTCCTTTGTTTGCTTTACGGGTGGCAGCAATGGCTTCTTTATATTGTTCAACTATTTCTTTAGCCCTTTCATAAAAAATAGCTCCAGCAGAAGTTAATTCAACAGTCCGTTTATTCCTAAAAAAAAGCTTTACCTGAAGTTCATCTTCTAATAATGCAACCTGCTTACTTATTGCTGACTGAGACACATAAAGGTGCTTACTGGCTTCACTAAAATTCAAATGTTTGCAGACTTCAAGAAAGTATTGTAAGCGGTAAATATCCAAAATAACACATCCTAAATAATTATCTGATAAGTTTGACTATTAACAATATACTATCTTCATTATTCAAATAGTTCAAGTTTGGAATTACTGTTATTCCTTTTAAATGTTTCAAAATTCAAAATATTATAGTTAATATAAAGGAAGATGGCAGCGTTTCCATACACGATTTAATAAAGGCTGCCATTTTTAAGTATCAAGAATCATAGGAGGTTTTAGTGATGGTAAGTAATTTAGAAGAGAAGGATTCTAGCATCGCCCGTACAGTTCTCGGGCCGGTGCCGTCCCGAGAATTGGGAGTCGTCCTCATTCACGAGGCGCTCTTATCCGTGGTGCCTGGGGCAGAGTTTGCACCAGAGATCAATATGGACGGGCCCCGGATTTTTGAAGTCCTTCGGCAAAGCCTTACTGAGTACCGCCGGCTTGGTGGTGGGACAATCGTTGACCGCGGCGGCATGTCCTTTGGCCGCGACGTGTCACTTTACCGTCTGCTCTCCAAGGAGACGGGCGTGCATATTGTGGCATCGACTGGCCTAGGTCCTGAGCCGATGGTGGGCGCATATTTCACCACTCCACCGACAATGATGTTGAACCCGCCCAGACCAATGCCGGTCGACCACCTGGCAGACCTATTTGCAAGAGAAATCACAGAGGGAATTGTTGTGCCGCGTCGTGAGCGGTCGGGCGCGGCCGGCGTGATTCACGTCGCCGCCAGCAGAGGAGGCATCACAGTATTCGAGAAGCAGCTTTATCGCGCTGCTGCTCAAGCAGCATTGTTCACCGGAGCAGCGGTGTCGCTTCAGGTCGGTTCCGACGCTGAGCATGAGCTTGACATCCTTGAGCGTGAGGGCCTTGCACCAGGCCGGGTTATCGTGGGGGACCTAGATCGCTTGGATATCATCGAGCGGGGGGATATCGTCTCGGTTGCCCGTCGCGGTGCCATGGTCGCACTAGACCATGCCGGTTGGTCTCCACACCAGGGGTACATAAGCGATTATCAGCGGGCACAGTTGGTGTTAGAGCTATGCGAGGCGGGGCTTGGTGATCGTCTGCTCATTTCGAGTAACGCCGTTGGCTGTGCCTTCGGCCATGATACCCCGCTCGTCGGATTCGGCCACCTGCTGGGCTCGTTCATACCGATCCTGCGCCAGGCCGGAGGAACCGAGGATCATATGCGTCTTCTGTTAGAAGAGAACCCACAACGCCTACTCACCCTCGGAGCGGCAGACTTTGTGGAAAAACAGTCAAAGGAGTGGAGTATAATATGAGTCAGATAAATACAGTTCTTGGACCAATTACGCCGTCAGCACTTGGGATCACTGCGATGCACGAGCATATTGGGTTCGGGCAACCAGGCTGTTCATTAGATCCGAAGTGGTGGGCACCTCCACACCGAATGTTTGAAGCTGCGTGTGAGAAGCTTGGCCGCTTCCGTCAACTTGGTGGCAGTACCATTGTAGACTGCACGGGCATAGGGTTTGGCCGCGACATCGCCTACTATCAGGTCATATCGCGGGCGACAGGTGTGAACATCATTGCCTGCACGGGATTCTGGGCGGGCGAGGGGGTCCTGCCGTATTTCCGCGATAAGTCAATCGAGTACATGGCGGACCTTTTCTACAATGAGATTACCGTGGGGATTGAAGGGACGGGGGTGAAGGCGGGCGCCGTCAAAGTAGGCGTCAGTAATAACGGCCTAAACGAATTTGATGAGCGAATCTACCGAGCAGCGGCGCGGGCAGCAAAAGCTACCGGTGTCCCAGTCCTCACGCACCTATCGAAGGATGCAGATCGTCAGATGGACTTGTTTGAGATGGAAGGTTTGTCTCTGGATCGGGTGATCATCGGCCATGCCGATCACGCCTTTGATTGTGATCCGGAACGTGACTTTAGGGTAGCGAAGCGGGGAGCGTTCGTGGGATTTGATACCATCGGATACGATGCCGAGAAGGCAACAATGGAACACCCGGCACCACCGTGGTCGCGGTCTCGGGACGAGCGTCTTCGCCAAATAGTTAATTTCCTCGAGAAGGAGGGTGCGCATCGCGCTATCATCTCGACGGACTCCAACTGTTGGCCATTGGGGTTTGACTCCCCTCCACAATCTGTCGCAGAATTGCTCGAAGTTTTCCTACCGGACCTCAGGGCGGCAGGTATCAACGAACAGGCGATTGAGCAACTTCTGGTACGTAACCCTGTATACCTGCTAACGATGCAGGACCCGCAACCCTTCACCTGTGTGACACAGGTGAGCAGGAAGTTAAACGAAGGTGCCCGTATGAGCAAAGGACACGTTACATCATAACGTTCTAGATCACATGTGCCTTGCTGGAAAAGAATCCGCAGCGCCTTCCCTCTCATACAGGGCGGAAGTTGAGAAAATTAAAATTGAAGGAGTAATTAAAATGATGGACAATTTGGTACGTGTCATTCCCATTGCATGCACCTTCGGCCGTTCAGCCTCGTACGCCTATTACATCGATGCTCCGCAACCTGTACTAATCGATACCGGCGTCGTGGAGTCGCCCTACCAGGTAATGGCACCAGCACTTGCAAGGCACGGCCTACGACTCGAGGATGTACGCTGGATTCTACTTACCCACGGACACGCTGACCATATTGGCGGGACCCGTGCCATATGGGAGCAGACAGGGCGACGTGCTGAAGTCGCAATTCATCAGGAGGAGTCGACGTTACTATGCGAACGCCGCCGGCACATTACAAATCATGAGCGCCTCCAGGGGCAGTATCTGGACTCGTCCACTCTTGCTCAGCAGACGGGGATTCTAATGGAGGTCATTGGGGACGAGATGGAACCGACACGTGAACTCGTCGGTGGAGAGCGACTTAAACTAGGAGGCGATGTTTCCATAACCGTCATCCATACTCCTGGACACTCTGCCGGTTCGTTGACATACTTACTTGAGGGCTTGGACTGGGCTTTTGCGGCCGACGCTGTACAGGTGTGCGGTACCATCAATACTCGCTTCCCATCGTATGAGCAACCTACCCTCTACCGTCAAAGCCTGAAGCATCTTCTCGAGGATGTTCGACCCCAGCGTCTGTACTTGGGGCACAATTACCTAGACCCGAACGGAGTTGCTATAAGCGAAAGGGTGGATGGAGATGAAGTTCCTGCTGTGCTGCGAACGAGTCTCGAGGTAGAAGCGAAACTGGCTGACGCAGTCCGAAAGCACCTGACAGGCGTGACTCAATTCGATGTGAAAGATGGACCGTACGCACCGTTCACGGCGATTGCCGCCGAGCTTGGATACACGGGCGATTCGAAGATCTTGCCTTCGCCGTTTTTTATCACTATGCACGGTTACAGAGAGGAGCTCACCGGTATAAGAGTAAGTGGAGGAGAGTCTATATGATCCAGAAGCAGTACGATAGTACCGCACATGCCATTGCCGACATGCCTGATGGGGCTACGGTACTCGTTGCAGGCTTTGGGGGGAGCGGACTACCGTCGCATCTCATCAAAGCCCTGATGGAAAAGGGAACGAAGGATTTGACAGTCGTTTCAAACAACATTGGTGCAGTCAGCGAAGGTGTGGCAAAACTTATTAGCAACAACCAAGTACGCAAGATAATCTGTTCCTTCCCTGTTGGCCCGCACGCTACCGAGCTGCTTAAATACCTCGAAACGGGCCGCGTTGAATTGGAACTAGTTCCTCAAGGGACATTGGCGGAACGTATTCGTGCAGGAGGGGCTGGTATCTCTGCCTTTTACACACCTACGGGTGCGCACACCGAACTTGAAGAAGGCAAGGAGACCCGGGTAATAGATAGACGTGTGAACCTTTTGGAGTATGCGATCAAAGGTGACTACGCCTTTATTAAGGCACATCGAGCGGACCGCTGGGGTAACCTCATTTACCGGAAGGCACAGCGAAATTTCAATCCGGTGATGGCAACGGCAGCGCACACAACCATTGCCGAGGTAAGCGAGGTCGTGGAGGTCGGGGGGATTGATCCGGAGGCGATCGTGACCCCAAGCATCTACGTACATCGTTTGGTGGAAGTCGATTCACAAGATGAAAGAAGTGTGTTAAGGGATGAATAAAGTTAACGAACAGATGCATGGGTGGACAATGACAGAGGTGGCGAATCGGCTGGCTGCTGATCTGGAGGAAGGATGGTTCGTCAATCTCGGTATCGGGTTGCCAACACTTGTAGCTGAAGCGATACCTGAAAAAAGAGAAGTCATCCTTCACACCGAGAATGGTGTTCTTGGGATAGGCCCGAAAGCTCAACCTGGCCAAGAAGATTCGGACCTCGTGAATGCGGGAAAGGAGCCTATCACTTTACTGCCGGGAGGATGCTACTTTTCACAGGCAGAATCATTTGCGATGGTACGCGGTGGTCATCTTGACGCCGCAGTGCTTGGGGCTTTCCAGGTCTCAATGCACGGCGATCTCGCCAGTTGGAAACTCCCCAACTCCTCCCTAGGGCGTGTCGGGGGAGCTATGGATCTAACCGTTGGCAGCCGGCGTGTGTTCGTCTTCATGCAGCATTGCACCCGAGAAGGAGATTCAAAGATCGTTGAACGGTGCTCGTACCCGCTGACCGCGCCTCGCTGTGTAGACCGAATTTACACGAATCTTGCGGTGCTCGACGTGACCGACGATGGTCTTGTTGTCCGGGAACTTGCTCCCGGTGTAAAGCTTGAAGACGTGCAGGCCTGCACTGCGGCTCCGCTTTAGGGCTGCAGTGCCCTGCACACTTGACTCGCAAATAATCTTAGTAAAAGGAGGAAAAAAATGAGTGGAATAAATCTTGTTGAGGTAGTAGAGCACAGTAAATTTTCCAAATTTCATGGTACACTTTTGGCATGGTGTTTAGTCATTATTTTTGTTGATGGGTTCGATCTTTCGGCGCTAGGTGTATCCTTACCACACATGATAAAGGAATGGAGCCTTACTCCTTTGCAAGCTGGTACCATAGGGAGCTATGGAGCATTGGGGATGCTTATTGGTTCCATTATTTTAGGTCCTCTAGCGGATAAACTAGGCAGAAAAATAACGATAATGATATGCATAATTCTCTTCAGTTTATTTACACTCCTTTGTGGTTTTGCACCAAACGCTCCTTTCTTTTCCATATTTAGATTTATTGCTAGTTTAGGTTTGGGCGGTTTAATGCCCAATATCTTGTCACTTGCTACGGAATATGCACCTAAGAAGCAAAAAGGCACCTTACCTGTTCTAATTCTTTCTGGTATATCAATTGGAATGATGGCTGCTGCAGGATTAGGTATTTACCTAATTCCACAATTCGGATGGCGATCGATATATGTTTTGGGAGGAATCTGTATTATTTTTATTCCTTTCTTGATCAAATATCTCCCGGAATCTCCTCGTTTTCTTTTAGCGAGGAAAGAGAAATATAAACTTTATAAGATTCTAAAAGAACTTGATCCTTCCATACAGCCTGAATCAGTTGAAAGCTTAGTAGCGATACCGACTAAGAAACAGGTCATTGATTTGAAAGGACCGTTTAAAGAAGGACGTGCGTTCAGTACAATTATGTTTTGGATAGCATTGTTTTTAAGTACTGTGGTTACTTGGGGGCTAAATACTTGGTTACCTGAATTTATGATACAGGCAGGGTACCCTCTTACTTCTAGTCTAACGTTTATGATGGTATATTTCGGAGGTGGCCTAGGCGGTACTTTAATTGGGGCTTTGCTGTCCGACCGGATTGGGATAAAAAGGACAACAGTTTCATTATATTTAGTTGGTGCGGCAGCTTTGATGCTGCTTGTGTTGAAGCCAGATGCGGTTTTATTCTATTTACTTATATTCTTAGCAGGAGCTGGAACCGTCGGTACACAAATGGTTGCCTTTGCTTTCGTAACAAATTATTATCCGGAAAAGATTCGATCTACGGGTGCTGGATTAGCGCTTGGGATTAATAAGTTTGGAGGTTTCTTTGGTCCAACGTATGGCAGCCTTTTAGTAATGTTTGATTTTTCTTTGCAGGGGAATTTTATGGCTTTTGCAGTCCCTTGTATTTTGATAGCGCTTACTTTGTCCTTGATTCATACAAAGGAGGAACATATTTCATATAACCAAACAAGTCAAGTAATTAAAAGCTAAAGGGTCAGGGGGGCAGGTTCCCATTAATTAAAAAATTCATATACACCAAATTTTAGAATCCGATGTAAGTAAAATTTTACAGGAACAAAAACAAAATTTTGAAATCCATTCTTATTCCGGACATCTTAATAGAAGAATAATAACTCTAAAAGAAAAAAGGAAAAATTCAACAAGTAAAATTTAGACTATTAAGTCTTCTGTACCTTAAGAGCGAAGCGTGTAATCCAAACACACTTAATGAGGTGTTGGACGCCTATTGTAAAACACAGAAAAATTCATGTGTGACGCTTGTGTGACTAATGAAGATAAATAACAGCTGGAAACATTTAAAAAAAAAGGGTTTATTTACAGTCCACAATGGAAAACCTTACACCTTATGATTTCATGACAAATGACTGAAACTATAAATGTTCGAGAGGAGGTGGACACTCTTTGCGGACATTTTCTTTATTGAAAGGTCAGCCTGTATTTGAAACAAGCACTGGAACAAAGATTGGGGAAATTAGTGACCTATGTATTTCAAGCACCGGTAATGTCAAAGGTCTATTAGTAAAAAAAGGCGTGTTCTTCAAACAAACCTATTTTTTGGACATTCAAAAAGTGGCTGCCTTTGGCTGGGATGGAGTAATGGTCGAGGAAATCGATCAGATGCAAAAGCTAACTGAGAGTCCAGAATATACGTTAAACCATCAACATTCGTTAGATGGTATGATGATGCTCTCGAAGAGCGGTGAATCGCTCGGTTTGTTAAAAGATGTTTATTTTCAGGAAGAAGTGGGCACAATCGTAGGGTACGAAATCACGGATGGCTTCTTTTCGGATATCACGGAAGGTAAACAAGTCATTCAATCCGGGAAGCCCTTAGCGATCGGAAAGGATGCCATTATCGTAGATGTAATAGATACGTGAGGTGTCCTTTCATGTTAAAGTGTCCTAATTGTCAAAGTAAAGATATCGGCAAAATTGGTATCAACCAATACTATTGCTGGAATTGTTTTATTGAACTCTCAGTTAACAAAGGTATCATTAATACCCATCAAGTAGAAGAAGACGGGTCACTGAGTTCATTAGATGATTTGTTTGAAGAAGAAGAGCGTCGTTACACCCTATAATATTTTATAAGAGGTGAGACGTATGAATAAAACCATGTCGACAATGATTGTTATTGGTGCAGGGATGGCAGCCTATAATATCGCCCAAAGAAATAATATGATGTCTGCACGCAATATGAAAAAAATGCGGAAAATGGTAAAACGAGCGATATTTTAAGTCACGAGAAGCTTAAAGGGTCAGACCCCACTCAGCGACACAGATGAGGTGGCGGGGTCTGACCCTTTGTTTTAGTTTTCCATCTGTATATTTCCACTAAATCTCTCCAAAACTAACCAAAAGGAGGCATTATGGTGGATATACGTTTAAAATGGTATTACCGAATTGGTTTTTTGCTCCTTTTATTAAGTGCGATTTTTGTTTTTTTAAAGATAAGCTCCTTGTGGATGCCGATTGTTAGCATCGTTGCTACTATTATCCTCCCCTTCATTATTGGAGGGTTTATTACGTACCTGCTTCACCCAATCGTGGAAACCTTACATGAAAAAGGGGTCCACCGTGGACTAGCTATTTTTCTTATTTATTTTATTTTTTTTGGCGGAGTCGGTTTTGCCTTATACAAAGGAATACCGGTCGTCATTGACCAAATTAAAGAACTGTCTGAAAGTGCACCGATCTTTGCTGAGCAATACCGAGGCTGGATTAATATGCTTCAATCACATACAAGGGAATGGCCGGACGGCCTTCAAGAGCGAATGAATGAGGGCATTGATGCTTTTGAAAAAAAATTGGATTCATTGCTGACCATTATTGTCAATATTTTAGCTGATTTTTTGAATTCGGCCTTACTACTGATGATTATTCCGTTCATTGCCTTTTATATGTTAAAGGATTTTCAGTTACTAAAGCGAACGGCCTGGTATCTAACCCCTAAAAAATGGCGAAAAAAAGCCACTCTTTTTTTAAAGGATGTTGATCAATCACTGGGAGGATATATTAGAGGTCAACTCCTTGTTTGTGTCATTATCGGCAGCATCTCGTCCCTATTATTTTGGCTGTTTCATTTGAAGTATCCGCTCTTATTAGGTCTTATTGTTGGGGCTACGAATGTCATCCCTTATTTTGGGCCGATTATTGGTGCAGTCCCAGCCGTAATCGTGGCAGCTACGACATCTGTTAATTTAGTCATGATTACATTAGTCATTGTTTTTGGATTGCAATTTCTTGAGGGCAATATTTTATCACCATATATTGTTGGAAAAAGTCTGCACATGCATCCACTATTAATCATGGTTGCCTTGACTGCTGGAGGTGAAATCGGCGGTATTTTAGGGCTGATTCTGGCGGTCCCTGTCTTAGCCGTTATTAAAGTAGGGATTATCCATGCTAAAAATCATTTTGTTAATCCAAATTGACAAACGATTTGTTGGTGGATATAATTCGACATATAGCATATTTGTATGAAAATGTAGAAGGATTGAGTATGTTGTAGTCCATCTGTCGCGCTGCTTGAGCGTAGAAGAGAGGAGCTTCCTTGGCTGAAAGAGGCTCTAGATGAAGGATAACAGAAAGCTAATCCGGAGTGCAGCTAATCACTGCCGTCGCTGCCGCGTTATGGCAATAGTTGAGAGATGAATACTTCTATTTGTATTCATAATCAGGGTGGTACCGCGAGCACGCTCTCGTCCCTGTTAGGGATGAGGGCTTTTTTGTGCGCTTTTCATTGCCTTGTTTCAACTTCTAAACGGTGTTATGCGTTTCTTAAACTAAAGGAGGTTTAAAATATGAAAAACTTAACAGGAGCACAAATTCGTTCGATGTTTTTACAGTTTTTTAGTGAGGAAAAAGGCCACGCAATTGAACCAAGTGCATCACTAGTCCCACATGATGACCCATCATTATTGTGGATCAACAGCGGGGTTGCAACCTTAAAGAAATACTTTGATGGCCGTGTTGTTCCACAGAACCCAAGAATCACAAATGCCCAAAAATCAATTAGAACCAACGATATTGAAAATGTTGGAAAAACAGCTCGCCACCATACATTTTTTGAAATGCTTGGCAATTTTTCAATCGGCGAATATTTTAAAGAAGAGGCTATTGTCTGGGCATGGGAGTTTTTAACTTCTGATAAGTGGATTGGCTTTGACCCAGAGCTATTGAGCGTAACAGTTCATCCCGAGGATCATGAAGCCTTTGAAATTTGGAACAAAAAAATTGGCATACCTGAGGAACGCATTATCCGTCTTGAGGGAAATTTCTGGGACATCGGTGAAGGTCCAAGTGGTCCTAATACTGAGATTTTCTATGACCGCGGTGTAGAATATGGGAATGACCCAAGTGACCCAGAGTTATACCCTGGTGGTGAAAATGACCGTTACCTTGAAATTTGGAACCTTGTATTTTCTCAATTTAATCATAACCCTGATGGCTCCTATACTCCGCTTCCAAAGAAAAATATAGATACGGGGATGGGACTAGAGCGGATGGCATCGGTTGTTCAAAATGTTCCAACCAACTTTGATACGGATTTATTTATCCCAATTATTCGGGCAACTGAGGAAATCTCTGGTCAAAAGTATGGTGTAGACAAAGAAACAGATGTTGCATTCAAAGTCATTGCAGACCATATCCGGACTGTTGCTTTTGCAGTAGGTGATGGGGCATTGCCATCAAACGAAGGCCGTGGCTATGTGTTACGCCGTTTGCTGCGCCGTGCGGTTCGTTATGCAAAACAAATCAATATTAACCGTCCATTTATGTTTGAACTCGTACCAGTTGTTGGCGAAATTATGCAGGCCTTTTATCCAGAAGTAAAAGACAAGACAGAATTCATTCAAAAAGTCATTAAAAATGAAGAAGAGCGTTTCCACGAAACCCTTCATGAAGGCCTGGCAATTTTAGAAAGTGTTATTAATAAGGAGAAAGAAAACGGCAGTGATACCATCACTGGTGCCGATGTTTTCCGTCTTTATGACACATACGGTTTCCCTGTAGAATTAACAGAAGAATATGCTGAAGAAGAGGGTATGAAGGTTGATCATGCCGGCTTTGACGTAGAAATGGAGCAGCAGCGCGAACGTGCGCGGGCAGCTCGTCATGATGTCGATTCCATGCAGGTACAAGGCGGCGTCCTTGGCGATGTAACGGTCGAAAGTAAGTTTGTTGGCTATAACGAGCTTAAGACAACTTCCAAAGTGGCAGCGATTATTAAAAACGGTGAACTTGTTGATATGGCAGAAACGGGTGAAGAAGTACAGCTCATCCTTGACGTAACACCGTTTTATGCTGAAAGCGGCGGTCAAATTGCTGACCGTGGATTGATTGAAGGACAAGGTGTAGCCGTTGCTGTAAAGGATGTTCAAAAAGCACCAAATGGCCAAAACCTTCACAGTGCTGTTGTCAAGAGCGGCACGTTAAAAACCAATCAGCAGGTAACGGCAACGGTTGACGTTGAAAGTCGTGCTAAAATTATTAAAAACCACACAGCAACCCATTTGCTGCAAAGAGCATTAAAGGATGTGCTTGGAGAGCATGTAAATCAAGCTGGATCGCTTGTCGAACCTGACCGTCTTCGTTTTGACTTTTCTCATTTCGGGCAAATAACGGCGGAAGAACTAGAACAAGTCGAACATATCGTTAATGAACAGATTTGGCGAAACATTGAGGTAGACATCAGCTTAAAGCCAATTGCTGAGGCAAAAGCAATGGGGGCTATGGCACTGTTTGGTGAAAAATATGGTGAGATTGTCCGCGTCGTAAAAGTTGGGGATTTTAGTCTTGAGCTTTGTGGCGGCTGTCATGTACCGAATACATCTGTTATTGGCTTATTTAAAATTGTTTCTGAAGGCGGTATCGGGGCTGGAACAAGAAGAATTGAGGCTGTAACCGGTGAAGCAGCTTACAGATCATTAAATGAGCAAGTTGGTTTGTTAAAGGATGCTGCTGAAAAACTTAAAACAAATCCAAAAGATATCGTAACCCGTCTAGAAGGACTTATGGCTGAAATGAAACAGCTGCAGCGGGAAAATGAATCGCTTGCAACCAAGCTTGGCAATATTGAATCAGGAAACCTTGTCTCGAAAGCGAAAGAAATTGATGGCGTAACTGTTTTAACAGCAAGAGTTCAAGCGGCTGATATGAATAATTTGAGAAATATGGCGGATGACTTAAAGCAAAAGCTCGGATCTGTTGTCATCGTTCTCGGTAGTGCCCATGAAGGAAAAGTGAATTTAATTGCAGCGGTCACAAAGGATTTAATTGAAAAAGGCTACCATGCTGGAAAATTGATCAAAGAAGTTGCTTCACGCTGTGGCGGAGGCGGTGGAGGCCGTCCTGATATGGCACAAGCAGGCGGTAAAGACCCTGAAAAATTGGATGCTGCGCTTCAATTCGTTGACGAATGGGTGAAATCCATTTGATAATAAGACAAAGTAGTGTAAAATGTAGGTAATTAAACTAAAAAGCGGAAGCGCCATGTCCTGGGCTCCTCCGCTAGTCAATACAATTCTCGTCAACTAAAAAGCGAGGTGCATGAAATGAGCTCATTTGACAAAACAATGCGATTTAATTTTCCAGAAGAGCCGTTTGAACATGACGTTAATGATGTTCTTTTGCAGGTTTATGAGGCTTTACAGGAAAAAGGATATAACCCTATTAATCAAATAGTCGGTTATCTATTATCGGGAGATCCTGCTTATATTCCACGTCATCGAGATGCCCGTAATATTATTCGCAAGCTTGAACGGGATGAAATTATTGAGGAGTTAGTCAAATCCTATTTAAAACAACAACGAGAGGGTTAAGTATGCGTGTAATGGGTTTAGATGTAGGCTCTAAAACGGTCGGTGTTGCCCTAAGTGATGAATTGGGGTGGACGGCCCAGGGGCTGAAAACACTTAAAATCAATGAAGAAAAACAAGAGTTTGGTTTTGAGGAAATTGGGCAATTAATAAATGAGTATCAAGTAGATACGGTTGTAATTGGCTTTCCAAAGAATATGAACGGAACGATTGGACCACGCGGTGAAGCCAGCAAGCAATATGCGGTTGAAGTTGAGAACAGATTTTCTGTGCCAACCGTTTTGTGGGACGAGCGTCTGACCACCATGGCGGCTGAGCGAGTGCTGCTCGAGGCTGATGTAAGTCGAAAAAAACGGAAGAAGGTCATCGATAAAATGGCCGCAGTAATGATTCTCCAAGGCTATCTTAATAGCAAAAATTAATGAGGTGAAGAAATGACACACGAACACAATCACGATCAGGAAGATCGCTATATTACATTGGTAGATGAAAATGGCGATGAACAACTATTTGAAATACTTTTCACATTTGATTCTGATGAGTTTGAAAAGTCCTATGTATTCTTTTATCCAGTAGGTGCAAATGAAGATGAGGAAGAAGAAATTGATATTCTGACCTATGCCTACATCCCAACAGAAGACGGCGGTTTCGGTGAATTAATGGAAATCGAAACGGAAGAAGAATGGGATATGGTAGAAGAAGTTTTTAACACCTTTAACGAGGATCAAGACGAAGAATAATAGGAGGAACCGGCTAAAATTGGCCGGTTTCTTTTTTTTGTCTTGATAAGGCGAACCACTGCTAAATCTACACCACATTTCTCTGAATTATGTATAAATTTTACAAATTAATTGATAAATTGACATTTTTCACACTATATGATGAAATTATTACAATATACTTTTATTAATAATACATAACAAAAATTTAGATTGTTTAGGTAGTTTCTATTGGTAAAGGGAAAGGGGGAACAAGATGACGACAGACGAAAAAGGCGGAAAAAAAGAAATCATTCGCCAAAAAATGCTTGAACAGCACCATGAAGCAAAAATTGTCCGAAAGATTGTGTTAATGATTACAATTTTCCTGCTATTATTCATCGTCATAATTGGCGGCGGAGGTTATCTCTACATACAATCAGCACTTAAACCTGTAGCAGCTAACAGTAAAACCCAGAAAACAGTTGAAATTCCTTTAGGGTCATCTGTCACAGGAATTGCTGAGAAATTAGAAGCAAACGGAATTATAAAAAATGCAAAGGTATTTAAGTATTATGTAAAACTGAAAAATGAAGGCGGATTTATGGCAGGAGATTATCAGTTGAGCCCTGCTATGGATGTGCCGGAAATTGTCAGCCGTCTGAAGACCGGTAAAGTTCTTGCAAAAGCCAGCTTTAAAATCACGATTCCAGAAGGAAAGCAACTTAAGGAAATTGCTGCAATTATGGCAAAAGCTACTAAGCAAAACGAAGCTGATGTGTTTACTAAATTAAATGATAAAGAATTTATTAAAACGCTAATGGCAAAATACCCGGACCTATTAACAGACGAAATTTTGCATTCGACAGTCATGTATCCTCTAGAGGGTTATTTATATCCGGCGACCTATCCGTTTTATAAGCCAAACCCTTCAGTTGAAGAAATGGTCACAGCCATGCTTACTAAAACACGAACCGTGTTAAGTGATTATACAGAAGAAAGTAAGGAGAAAAAGCTGTCCGTCCATCAATTATTAACAATGTCCTCTTTAGTGGAGGAGGAAGCCACTGAAAATGCGGATCGTAAAACAATTTCAAGCGTTTTTTATAACCGCATGAAAATAGGAATGCCGCTCCAAACAGATCCAACCGTGTTATATGCGCAAGGTAAACATAAAGAAAAGGTGTTATACCAGGATCTAGAAGTAAATTCACCGTATAATACGTATAAAAACACAGGACTTCCACCTGGGCCGATTGCTAATTCCGGCAGGGTATCTATCGAAGCCGCACTCGAACCCAAAAAAACCGATTATTATTATTTCCTTGCAACTGCTGAAGGAAAGATAATTTTTACCAAAACCTTGGAAGAACATAATCAGCAAAAGGCAAAATATATTTCCAATAAAAAATAATGAATTCGTGGGGGAAAGATTCGCAATCCCCCTTTTTTTATGGTAGAATAATTCAGGTGTTTTAATAAGTATTCTATAGCGTAACTCACAGTAAGGGGAATTTGTGGCAGCTTATGCCCAAAGTGCACTCAAGTTTGGTTTTTTAAGTGCAACGTCATACCTGTGAACGCTATTTTTTCATGTCTAAAGAGCGTTCTTTTGAGAGAAAATAGTAGTATTTGACTTTAAGGACATTCGAAGAAGGCTTATAAAGGATAGAGGTGAGGGCAGCTTGTTAAATGAGAAGCTGCATTCTTATATTGAAAATCTAATTTCCGACCGAAATCCATTGTTAACAGAAATGGAGAGCTATGCGAGCGAGCATCAAGTTCCTATTATGGAGCTTGCTGGAATTGAAACCATGCTGCAATTACTGCGGATTCAACGCTCAAAAAAAATATTAGAGGTCGGGACAGCAATCGGGTACTCAGCATTAAGAATGGCGACAGTACTTCCAGAGGCTAAAATTGTAACGATAGAGCGTGATTTAGAACGGATTCAAGTTGCAAAAGAATTTTTAAATCGTTCGGGAATTGGCGAGCAAATCACATTAATCGAAGGTGATGCACTAGAGGTTGAGGAAGTTGTTCGTGGACATGCTCCATTTGATGCGATTTTTATTGATGCGGCAAAAGGTCAATATAAAAAGTTCTTTGAAATGTATGAAAATGATCTTAGCGATACCGGAGTCATTATTACGGATAATGTCCTTTTCAAAGGGCTTGTCGCTGAGCAGGAAATTGAATCCAAAAGGACCCGTAATCTCGTTAAAAAAATTGACAATTTTAATCACTGGTTAATGAGTCATCCAGAGTATGATTCCATCATTTTACCAGTAGGAGATGGGATTGCAATTAGTAAACGAAGAGGTGAGAGGAAATGAAAAGACCAGAATTGCTTGTAACTCCATTGACAGTTGATGATATTTTGCCATTAGCAGAGGCTGGGGCAGATGCGTTTGTTGTAGGTGAGCAGCGCTATGGTTTACGACTTGCTGGGGAATTCAACCGTGAAGATGTTAAGAAGGCGATTGAATTAGCCCATAGCAAAGGGAAAAAAGTTTATGTAGCCATGAATGCGATTTTTCACAATGAAAAAATAGCTGAGCTTGGTGACTATATCGAATTTGCAGCAGCGGCGAAGGCCGATGCGATCATATTCGGGGATCCAGCTGTTTTAATGACAGCAAAAGAAGTAGCTCCTGAGATGAAGCTCCATTGGAATACAGAGACGACCGGTACGAACTGGTTCACCTGTAACTATTGGGGAACGAAAGGTGCAAAAAGATCTGTTCTTGCTCGTGAGATTAACATGGATGCTATCATTGAAATAAAAGAAAATGCTGAAGTGGAAATTGAAGTACAAGTTCATGGCATGAGCTGCATGTTCCAATCCAAACGATCGCTGCTTGGTAACTATTATGAGTACCAAGGAAAAGTGATGGAAATTGAAAATCGTAAAATGGAAGAGAATATGTTCTTGCATGACAAAGAGCGCGCCAATAAATATCCCATATTTGAAGATGCAAACGGAACACATATCATGAGTCCAAATGACATTTGTATCATTGATGAACTCCAAGACATGTTAGAAGCCGGTGTCGACTCTTTTAAAATTGATGGGATTTTAAAAAGCCAAGAATATATTTTGGCTGTTACAAAGGCCTATCGTGAGGCTATTGATTTATTTGTTGAAGATCCAGATGCGTATGATGATAAAAAGGATGAATTATTAGCTTCGATTGAAAAAATCCAGCCAGCCAATCGTCCATTAGATACAGGGTTCTTTTTTAAAGAAACCGTATATTAAATAAATTTTTAAATAGGGAGGGGTTCAACTGTGAATACAGTTAAAGACAAAATTTCTGAAATCGTCGATGGAAAACGTGTCATTGTAAAGAAGCCGGAACTCCTTGCTCCAGCAGGCAATCTTGAAAAATTGAAAATTGCTGTTCATTATGGTGCAGATGCTGTATTTATTGGCGGACAAGAATATGGACTTCGTTCGAACGCAGATAATTTTACCTTCGAAGATATGAAAGAAGGGGTCGAGTTCGCTAAAAATTACGGAGCTAAGATTTACGTCACTACCAACATTTTTGCTCACAATGAAAATATGGACGGCTTAGAGGAATATATACATGCCTTGAAGGAAACGGGCATTGCCGGCATTATCGTGGCAGATCCGCTAATTATTGAGACATGTCGCCGGATTGCACCGGAAATCGAAATTCACATTAGTACCCAACAATCACTTTCCAATTGGAAAGCTGCTCAGTTTTGGAAAGAAGCGGGGGCGTCACGTGTTGTATTAGCTCGTGAGGTTGGGGCGGAAGAAATTAAGGAAATGAAGGAAAAGGTCGATGTTGAAATTGAGACCTTTGTCCATGGTGCGATGTGTATTGCCTATTCGGGACGCTGTACGTTAAGTAATCACATGACGGCTAGGGATTCTAATCGCGGCGGATGCTGCCAATCATGCCGTTGGGATTACGATTTATACAAACTTGAAGGCGGCGCTCAAGAAGTAGCCCTTTTCACAGATGAGGACGAGGCGTTTGCGATGAGTCCTAAGGATCTTAATTTAATTCAAGCTATTCCAAGAATGATTGAGCTGGGGATTGATAGCTTAAAAATTGAAGGCCGAATGAAATCAATTCATTATATCGCGACGGTTGTTAGTGTTTACCGGAAAGTAATTGATGCATATTGCGCAGATCCTGAGAATTTTGTCATCAAGAGAGAATGGTTAGAAGAACTTGATAAATGTGCAAACCGTGAAACGGCACCAGCGTTTTTCGAGGGTGTTCCAGGGTATAAAGAGCAAATGTTTGGTAATCATAGCAAGAAGACAAAGTTTGAATTTGTTGGTCTTGTGCTGGATTATAATGAGGATACACAAATAGTAACATTGCAGCAGCGAAATCATTTTAAACCAGGGGAAGAAGTGGAATTCTTCGGACCTGAAATTCACAACTTTACTCAAGTGATTGATAAAATTTGGGATGAAAAAGGTAATGAATTGGATGCAGCCAGACACCCACTTCAAATTGTACAATTTAAATTGGACAAACCGGTATACCCTAACAACATGATGCGAAAGGAGAACGCATAATGGGAAAACCGGTTGTTATTGGTGTAACCGGCGGCTCCGGCTCCGGAAAAACCAGTGTAACGCATGCTATTTATGAAAGCTTGAAGGATCATTCTATTTTAGTACTTGAACAGGATTATTATTATAAGGATCAGCATGATGTGCCATTTGAGGAGCGGTTGAAAACGAATTATGATCACCCGCTTGCCTTTGATAATGATTTACTGATTGAACATATTGAGAAGCTGTTACGCTATGAAGCAATTGAAAAACCAGTTTATGATTATTCAATTCATACTCGTTCGAATAAAGTGATTCCGATTGAACCAAAAGATGTTATTATCTTAGAGGGGATTCTTGTGCTTGAGGATGAGCGTCTCCGCAATTTAATGGATATTAAATTGTACGTTGATACAGATGCAGACTTGAGAATCATTCGCCGTTTAACGCGTGATATTAGAGAACGTGGACGGACATTCGATTCTGTTATTGAACAATATCTAAATGTTGTCCGCCCTATGCATAATCAATTTATCGAACCAACCAAGCGTTATGCGGATATCATCATACCTGAAGGCGGGCAAAACCATGTGGCTATCGATCTAATGGTCACAAAAATTCAAACAATTCTTGAACAAAAATCATTTTTATGACACAATAGCAAAAGAATAGACTAAAAAAATATAAATAGTGTGGATGTCCCAAAAGGGTCTTCGCCCCCGCTTTAAGCAAAATATCATTTGGCTTAAAGCGGGGAAGCAGACACTTTGTATTGGGGCATCCGCAACTATATATTTAACAAAAAGCATAATGTCTACATACATTACATACACAATTCTAATGGGGGATTGTGAAGACTAGAAGGAGTGAGGGTTTTGGCTACAGAGAAAGAATTTCCAATGACACAAGCAGGTAAAGAAAAACTTGTACAAGAACTTGAGCAATTAAAATCGGTGAAACGTAAAGAAGTGGTTGAAAGAATAAAAATCGCCCGTAGTTTTGGTGACTTATCTGAAAACTCAGAGTATGATTCTGCAAAAGAAGAACAAGCATTTGTTGAGGGGCGCATAACAACTCTAGAAAATATGATTCGTAATGCCAAGATTATCGCTGAAAGTGAAATGGCTGGCGACTCAGTTACATTAGGCAGATCCGTAACGTTTGTGGAGCTTCCTGATGGTGAAGAAGAGACATACTCGATTGTTGGAAGTGCTGAGGCAGACCCTTTCGAAGGAAAAATTTCGAACGATTCGCCTATAGCTAAAAGCCTTTTAGGTAAAAAAGTTGGCGATCAAGTTTCGGTTCAAACACCTGGCGGCGAAATGAGCGTTCGAATTGTCAGCATTAAATAATTTTATTTTTTCAGCTATTCTTGTGAATAGGGTTTGAAAATGAACAACCTCGTCAAAACTTTTGACGAGGTGTTTTTATGTGGAAAAAACGGGCAATTGGCTGGCTTTTTATATGTATAATCGGTTTGGTACTGCTTTTAGTTCGGCTCATGCAAATACAACTAATCGAGACAGAGACCTTCTCGAAGCATAACGTAAATCTCCTGGAGGAAAGTGTCAATCAAAGAACACAAGAATTAGTGATTGATAATGGCAGAGGTAATTTTCTTGACCGAAATGGAGTAATGCTTACACACAAAAAGGTATCCGTCCTTGTCCTGTTTCCATTTTTAAAAAAGATAGATTGGGATGCTAAAAAAGTGTCTGACATTTCCGGAATACCGGCAAATGTTCTTAGAATGGCAGTTGAAGGGGCAAAAAAACCGTTTGCCTATGGTGACCCGCAGCCAGTTGAATTAACTACGTCCCAAATGGAAAGAATTAATGCTTTAAATATCCCCGGCGTATTTGCCATTGAAAAAAAGTTTGAACGTTCAAATATACCAGCGGAACAGTTAATTGGCTTAACTGGGGAAAATGCAAACGAATTAAAGAAGCGTTATCCCAATAAAGAGTTATCAGAAAAAACCTTACTAGGTGTCTCAGGACTTGAGCAAAGCTTCGATGAATTCCTCCTTCCCGAGGGTAAATCCAAGCTCGTTTACCATGTGGATGGCAGCGGTGCTCCATTATTCGGCATTAATGTTAGATATGTTGATCCTGCAAACCCCTTTTATCCTGTCAATGTACGAACAACGATTGATAAAAACATCCAGCAAAAGGCTGAGGACTTAGTGGATCACTATCAAATAAACAAAGGGGGGCTCGTCCTTCTTAATATTCAAGATAATAGTGTGCTCGCTATGGTGTCACGGCCAACGATTAATAAAAAGGATCCCTACAGCGGAGCAGGAATTACAAATAAAATGCTAAAACAACAAATTATGGGTTCCGTTTTTAAAACGGTTGTCGCAGCTGCATCGATCGATAAAGATTTGGATGAGCCATCCCGTTTATTTAATTGCAGTAAAAAAATCAATGGTCAGCCAGAGTTAAAATATAACTACGGGATGCTCGATTTTACCAATAGTTTTGCTCGAAGCTGCAATCGTACATTTGGAGAATTGGCTAGAGAATTACAGAAAATAGACTCCCATCTTTTAGAAGATTATGCTGCTAAATTATCGATTACTAGTTCTGTTGGCTGGCAAGGAGATGTTTATCATACAAGTGACTTCAAACAGTTTATTGGAGAAGATAAAGGCAGAGTGTTTTTGACCAATGAGGCAAGAACAGATGCAAATTTTGTGGCAATGTCCGGAATTGGTCAACATGAGGTTCGTGCTACACCTTTAGCGGTTGCCAATATGATGGCTACGATTGCTAGAGGCGGTAAAAAAGAGATGGTGCGGGCTGTTTCGAAAATTGAGTATAAAAATGGGACGACCATGGTTGATTTTCCAGAGCAAGGCATAAAAGGGGATACGATCTCTCCTTATACGGCCATGAGGCTGCAAAAATTACTTCGGGAAGTGATCGTCAACCCTAATGGAACAGGAAGGTGGTTTAAAGCCCTGCCCTATGAGGTTGCCGGTAAATCAGGTACGGCAGAAACAGGCAAATACGAGGGCGGCCAGCAACTTCATAATAAATGGTTTGCTGGTTATTTTCCCTATCAAAATCCTAAATATGCCTTGGTGGCCGTGAATTTGGATGTAGTGGATTCGGAAGGCGGAGTTAATTTGTTATTTGCCGATATGGTCAAGATGCTGTATGAAAATGACAAAGGCAAAATCGAATGAAGTAGGTTTTTCCTTCAAGTTCTCTCTAAATCATGATAGAATATTGAGAGCCTTAATATACGGAGGGATAAATTTGAGTAACGATTTTAATTCTAGTTCACGTTCTGGTTATCGGGCGAAAAGAAAAAAAACAAATCTCGTCTTAAATAGTTTGATTGTCATTGTCCTGCTATTAATTATTTTTGTTGCATATAATATTTTTTCATCGGGAAATGACAATGCCTCACCAAAGAAAGAAAGTCCAAAAACGGAACAAAAAGATACAACAAATAAAGTGAATAAGGATAAAGAAGATCAGGTGGATCAACCGGGCACGAAGGATGACACTTCCTCTGATAGTCCTGCTGAAGAAGAACAGGCGAGTGAGGAAGCCTCAACCCCTAAAACGGCAGATGAATCCCAGGCAGTGGTATCAGATGGGGGCAGTTCATCGAACGTTGTCAAAACCATTGAAAACCCGGGCTGGAAGCCTGTGGGTACAACACAAACTGGTGAGCATACACCTCAATTCGACGGGGTGGATTGGCAGGAGATGCTGTCAGCCATTTCATATGCTACAGGACTTGATCAAAGCAATATGAAGGTGTACTGGCTTGGAAGCGATAAATCTACAAGTAATGCAGCTGTGGGCACCGTGTACTCTGCAGATAAACAACAAAAGTATCGGGTCTTTATTAAATGGGTCGATGGCGAGGGCTGGCAGCCAACGAAGGTCGAAGAGCTGGCAGAACTTGAAAAATAAAGAATAGGATGGGCCGCTATAAGTGGCTCCATCCTATTTCTTTTTAAAATGAACGACGGCTGTAAAGTAAGTTTGTCCATTCTCGTGCACATGCATTTGGTGGCTAACAGAATGAACACCCAGCAAAATGGCTTTATTCTCGTCAATTTGTTGTTCGATTTTTTTTTGCAATGTTTTAAGGTTATTAGCCTCAAAAAATTCTACTTTATCCTCAATAAGATCAAATTGAAAATTCATTTAAAACCATCCTTTCCCTAATTCTATTTTAGTTAAATGTCTAGATAGTAGCAATGTATTTGAAGAAAAGTAAGAAGTATGATAACATGTGTTTGAATTAATTCATAGTATACTCATAGGAATTGTGTGCTATTTGCAGACTGTTGTGAGTTTTTTGACACTTTTAAGCATTGGCTTTTGTGTAGTCAGACTCCCTGTGGCAAGCAGCTTTCCTTTGGTGGTAAAATAGTGGGTGCGGATACGATGCATGAACCCGAGGTAGATTATAATAAATGCATTCGTTAGAGCAAAAACAAGGGCTTTCCATATCTAACAAAGAATAGGAAACTGAATAGTATATAACATATGAAAGAGGTCAAAGCATGAAAATCGCCATCATTGGAGCAATGGAAGAAGAAGTAACCTTACTAAGAGATAATATTAATGAAAGTACCCAAGAATCTGTAGCAGGATGTGAATTCACTTTTGGTAACATGCGTGGTGTCGATGTCATCCTTCTCCGGTCAGGAATTGGGAAAGTAAATGCAGCTATGTCCACTACCATCTTACTTGAAAAATATAAACCTGATTGTATTATCAATACTGGCTCAGCAGGGGGCTATAATCCTGCTCTTAATGTAGGAGATGCTGTTATTTCCACGGAAGTCCGCCACCATGATGTGGATGTCACGGCTTTTGGATATGAGTATGGTCAGGTACCACAGCTGCCAGCTGCATTTTTAGCTGATGAAAAATTAATTTCTGTTGCTGAAACAGCAGCAAACGAACTAGAAAATTTCCAAATTGTGAAAGGGTTAATTGTCACGGGTGATTCATTTATGGAAGATCCGGCACGAGTAGAATTTGTTCGCTCAAAATTTAATGATTTACAAGCTGTTGAAATGGAAGCAGCTGCCATTGCACAAGTGGCTCACCGCTTCAGTGTTCCGTTTGTCATTATCCGATCACTTTCGGATATTGCCGGAAAAGAGTCCGAAATTTCATTTGATCAATTTATTGATAAAGCGGCAACCAATTCTGCAACCCTTGTGATGAAAATGGTAGAAGCTTTAAGATAGTTGTCAGGAGTGGAAAAATGAAGGTCTATAAAAATGTACATGAATTAATTGGCCAAACACCAATAGTTGAAATTACACAGTTTTCTTTGCCAAAGGGCGTTCGTATATTTGCGAAGCTGGAATTCATGAACCCTGGGGGTAGTGTTAAAGACAGGCTGGGTGTCGAATTGTTAAAAGAGGCATTTTCGAGCGGGAAGCTTCAAAAAGGTGGGACAGTGATTGAACCGACCGCTGGAAATACAGGAATTGGCTTGGCACTGGCTGCTATAAATACAGGGGTACAGGTTATTTTATGTGTACCGGAAAAATTCAGCATAGAAAAACAGGATTTGATGAAAGCCCTTGGTGCTAAGGTGGTGCATACCCCAACGGAGCAAGGAATGAAGGGGGCCATTGCTAGGGCGGAAGAGCTTTTGAAAGAAATCCCTGGTTCCTATTGCCCTCGGCAATTTGGCAACCCAGCTAATCCTGAAACGTATTATAAAACGCTTGGACCGGAAATATGGAAGCAAATGGACGGACATGTGGATGTCTTTATTGCCGGCGCTGGTACGGGTGGGACATTTATGGGGACTGCCCGGTACTTAAAGGACCAGAAACAAGAAATAAAAACCGTTATCGTTGAGCCGGAAGGATCCATCTTAAATGGTGGTGAATCTGGCCCGCATAAAACAGAAGGCATCGGAATGGAATTTTTACCGGGTTATATGGATCCAGCCTATTTTGATGCGATTCATACGGTGACGGATGACAGTGCTTTTCGTCTCGTCAAAGAAATAGCTGTGAAAGAAGGCCTTCTAGTCGGCAGTTCTTCAGGGGCAGCCTTCCATGCTGCATTAAAAGAGGCAAACACAGCAGCGGAAGGTTCAAATATCGTCGTCATCTTTCCAGACGGTAGTGAGCGGTACTTAAGCAAGAAGATTTTTGAAGGAGGTATTTAGTGTGAAAAGAAAAACCCAATTAATCCATGGTGGAATAAGTGAGGACCCTGCAACAGGAGCTGTATCTTTCCCAATTTATCAAGTAAGTACCTATAAACAAGAAGGCGTCGGTGGTCATAAGGGCTACGAATATTCCCGGACTGGTAATCCAACAAGACATGCGCTTGAAGAGCTCATTAAGGAAATTGAGGGCGGTAAAGCTGGTTTTGCGTTTGGTTCAGGGATGGCTGCGATAACGGCTGTATTCATGCTGTTTAACAGCGGGGACCATGTCATTCTAACCGATGATGTGTATGGTGGAACATTCCGTGTCATGACAAAGGTCCTGAAACGTGTGGGTATTGATTCAACCTTTGTGGATACAAGCAATTTAGAAAACATAAAAGAGGAAATCAGACCGAATACGAGAGCCATTTATATTGAAACACCTACTAATCCACTGTTAAAGATTACAGATATTGAAGCAGCAGCTAAGCTTGCAAAAGAACATAATCTGTTAACCATAGTTGACAATACCTTCTCCACTCCATACTGGCAAAATCCACTTGAACTTGGGGCTGACATTGTCATTCATAGTGCTACAAAATATATTGGCGGTCATAGCGATGTTGTGGCGGGCCTGGCTGTTGTGAACAGTGACCAGCTTGCCGAAGACCTTCATTTTGTTCAAAACTCCACTGGCGGGGTTTTAGGGCCTCAAGACTCATGGTTATTAATAAGAGGGATTAAAACATTAGGTATCCGCATGGAAGAAACAGAATTAAATACGAAGGCAATTGTGGAGTTTCTTCAAGAACATCCTAAGGTGAAGAAAGTGTTCTATCCAGGTATAGAGACACACCCAAATCATGATATTGCCAAGAAACAAGCAAGAGGGTTTGGCGGAATGGTATCCTTTGATGTTGGAAGTGCTGAAAATGCCGACCAATTACTAAGTAAAATTAAATATTTTACCTTAGCAGAGAGCCTTGGCGCAGTCGAAAGCCTCATCTCCGTTCCAGCAAGAATGACCCATGCCTCCATCCCAGCGGAACGAAGAGCAGAACTAGGGATCACCGACGGTCTAGTACGTATCTCCGTCGGCCTAGAAGACATCGAAGACCTAATCGAAGACCTAACACAAGCATTACAATCATGATAAAGTAACAAAGAAGGATGTCTCAAAAGGGTCTGACCCTTTGTTTTGAGACATCCTTTTTTCTAACCGAATAAAATGGGCTTCTGACTTATTTTAAAAAAGTTCTGAAAAAAAGGTTTACAAAGTATTTGTTCGTGGATATAATTACCATAGAAAGTTAAAAATTCCAAAGGAGGTCGAAGAAAATGATGTTATTTGCAACTGCTACAACCGTATCTGCACCCGTTGTTAACAAAACTGTATATTTGAATAACACGCATTCGACCAGACTGGAATGGATTGCTTAACGTAAGTGACAATACATATCCATGCCGCAGGGAGAATGATGCCTTGCGGTATTTTTGTGCCTAAAAATAGGTTAACGCCGCAGGGATTCCTCTTTCTGCGGCCTTTTTGTGCCCTTTTTACTCGCCATTTGGATATGTTTTGCATAAATTGAGGATGTTGTTGCAATTCATTAGAAAATTCATTTAAGGAGGTGGTGGTTGTACATGACCCTTAATATTTTATTCTTCTCGATTACGATAAAAAAACGGAATATTAGTCTTCAAGAAGCAGCATACGAGGAAATGGTTGAAAAGCTTTATGAGCAAAATAAAGACCGTCAAATTTCTATGCATCGTTTCATGTAAGATAGCTCTAAGTAAAGGAAGTGAAACAAAATGACCCTGAATATTTTATTTTTAACCATTAGTATTAAGAAACGGAAAATCAGCCCGGAAGAAGCTGCACATCAAGAAATAGTAGAGAGTATTTATGAAAAAAACAAAGATCGTCAAGCAAACATGTATCGAATGATGTAATTCTTAAAAAATTCAATTAAAAGAAAGGTGGTTTTAATTATGTGGTTTTTACTGATGCAAGGACGAGGGGCTAGCTTATGGGATATGAAAGATACCACCTAGTTAATCTAAAAAATAGGAGGTAATAAAATGCCGTTGCATATTTTATTCTTGTCATTAATATTTAAACCAAAGAGAGCAAATAAGAGTACCAATTAATAATTTCAACATAATTAATTCTTTTTGAAAATAGTTTTATATAATTATTAACAAAATGTTCGTTTTTCCTCTAGGTAGTTACTGTGTAAATATGATAAATTCATATTAGAAAATATCAGATCTATCTAAGGGGTGGAGAATATGATGTTTATGGTTGTGATGGCTCTCGTTATTACAGGGGCAATTGGTTTTGTCATTTTAGCTGAATTAAGTGCAGAATAAAAGAGTGAGCATCGGCCCAGATTGACCGATGCTCATTTTTTTGAGATAAGATAGTATAAAAATCTTCGAGAATGGTCCAGCTCCAGCGCCCTAGCGGCTAGTGTTCTTCGCTCTCCGCCCTACGATAAGTCAAGCACGAATGCGCCTCCGGCTCTTCGTGTTTCCTTTATCGCGTTTAACGGGGAGTAGATTCTCAACTGCCCGTAAGAACCCGATCGGTTCAACTAACAATCAGCGAGAAAAACGTTCGCTGATTGAAGTTTCACCTTATCTCAGTTGGAACGCTCCAGGCCATACGCCGCTAACCAGGGCGCTTACGCTTTTCTTTCTGTAAGTTCCATGAATTCGTCAATATCGTCAAGACAAATGCCGACTGCTTTTTCCCAAAAATCTTTCTTGGTGAGATCAACTTGCAAATGTTTTTGTGCTAGGTCTTCCACTGACATGGAGGCGGTGTCTCTTAACAAGGCCATGTATTTTTCTTCATATCCTTTTCCTTCCTCTAGGGCCTGAGCATAAATGCCAAGCGAGAAAAGGTAGCCAAAGGTATATGGGAAGTTATAGAACGGAACCCCGGTAATGAAGAAATGGAGCTTTGAAGCCCAAAATAATGGATGATATTCTTCTAAAGCATCTCCATAAGCCTCCTTTTGGGCGGCCAACATTAATTCATTTAATCGTTCGGCTGTAATGGTTTCCTGTTTTCTTTCCTCATAAAAGCTTGTTTCAAATAAGAAACGGGCATGGATATTCATCAGAAGGGCTATAGTTCGTTGAATTTTATCATCCAAGAGAACCAGCTTTTCTTCTTCATCCTTGGCCTTTTTTACTGCTGCATCGGCGACAATCATTTCCGCAAAAGTTGAAGCGGTTTCCGCTACGTTCATGGCATAATTACAATTAAGATACGGGACATCCCTCATGGCATAGGAATGAAAACCATGTCCAAGCTCATGCGCTAGTGTGGATACATTTGAGGGCGTACCAGAATAAGTCATGAAGATGCGGGATTGTTCGCTTTCTGGAAGATAGGTGCAGAAACCGCCAGGTGCTTTTCCGGGACGATCTTCAGCCTCAATCCAATTGTTTTCAAAGGCATTTTTCGCAAAAGCAGCCATTTGCTCGCCAAACAGTCCGAAATTTTGTTCAATAAATTCTGCGCCTTCTTGATAAGAAACCTTGGATTCCGATTTTCCATATGGTGCATCCAAATCAAACCAACTCAACTTCTTGAGTCCTAAAAGCTGTGCTTTACGCCCTAAATAGTCAACAAGCTTCTGTTTATTTTCCGAGATAACGGTCCACATGGTTTCCAGTGTTTCTTTCTCCATGCGGTTTATGCTGAGCGGCTCTTTTAATACATCTTCCCAGCCACGTTTCTTATAGACACTTAAACGGAAACCGGATAGATGGTTTAAGGTTTTAGCAAGAATCTCTGCTTGGTCCCCCCAAGCCTTCTCCCAATTTTTAAATACACCGGCGCGAACTTCACGATCAGGACTTGAGAATTTATTAGCGGCCTGCCCTACGGAAAGCAGTTTCTCCTCACCGTTATGATTTAAGGTTACTTTGATTTTACTAACGATTAAATCATATAATTGTCCCCAGCTATGGTAGCCGTCCACCTCAAGTGCGCTAATTAACGCTTCCTCTTCTTTAGACAGCTTCTCTTTTGCCTTTTCGCGACTTTCCGTTAACACAAATGCGAACTCCTGCAACGATTCATCGGCTGTAAGTTGCTGCCAAACTGCATCATCGAAGGTTGTCAGCAGGTTATCTAGTGTCCCAAGAGCTGTTTGGAGGACTGCGCTTAAACTGGTGATTTTTGCATCAAGTGAATACGCTTGTTTATCTTCCGTATTTTGCGCAAGTAAGCAGCCTGTAAATGCTTCTGCTTGGATGAGCTTTTTAGAGTTCCTTTCCAAATCTGAGAGCAACTCTTTCAAATAAGCAGCGTCCTTTATGGAATTAACTGGGTTCCAGTTATTTACTTTTTCTTCAAACAGGTGAATACTTTCCTCAGTTTGAATCAAGTGCTTTTGGAATTCAGAAGAATTACTTCCACCTGTAAAAAATACATCAAGATTCCAAACCTCTGAATATGGATTTGTCATTTTTGTACCCCCTTTATGTATGTACATTTTTTATTATAATCTTTATTGTGAAAAATTCTATTTTTTACGCTTTTCGAAATAAAAAGGCGTAAGCAGCTTTATTATTTAGTGATGAAATTCCACATTTCGGGTACGTGTTTATAGTATAATTTTATCTAGATTTATGTGGCAGGAGAGGAACCTAATTGACAAAAATTTTGCTTGTTGATGATGAAGTAAGAATGTTAGATTTACTATCCCTTTATTTAACTCCAAAGGGATATAACTGTATAAAAATGACCTCGGCGATAAATGCCATTCGTTACTTAGAAGAGGAGAAAGCGGATCTTATCCTATTGGACGTAATGATGCCGGAAATGGACGGCTGGGATGCATGTACGGAGATTAGAAAGAATTGGGATATTCCGATTATAATGCTTACGGCCCGCAGTGGAAAAATAGATATTATAAAAGGGTTACACATTGGTGCAGATGACTATATTTCCAAGCCATTTGATGAAGATGAACTAATTGCTCGAATTGAAGCCATTTTAAGAAGGAATAGGGTACATGTTGGAACAATTGCTTTTAAGGGACTTGCCTTAAATGAAGAATCCTTTCAAGTTTCCTACAATCAACATCCTATTTCTGTTACACCGAAAGAATTTTCTTTATTAGCGCTGTTATTAAAAAATCAAAATAAAGTGTTTACTCGTGAACATCTTTTAACCACCATATGGGGTTATTCCGCCGTAACGGAAGATAGGACAATAGATTCCCACGTGCGGAATTTACGAGATAAACTACGAAAATCCGGTTTTCCTGTGGATGATTATTTGACAACTGTATGGGGACTGGGGTATAAGTGGATGGATAAGGAATCGTAAATGTAATCCTCATAGTTTACTATGAAGTTTTTCAGGAGGAACACTAATGAAGACGCAAATAAAAACAATGCTTGTCATTCTTATAGGGATTTTGCTTATTGCAACAGGCTGTACAAGTAAGAGTCAGGACCAAAAGAAACGCACTGCCGAAAATAACGCTGAAACAAAAACAAAATTTGAAGTAGTCAAGGCAAACACATTCACATTAAAAAATATCCGCGGGATGGGCTATCCGAGCAATGACAATGCCCTCTATGTCGCTGGAAATAAAGGCTTGAAAATGTACAAAGATGGAACATGGTATGAAACTACAACGAATCGACATGACTATATTGGATTTCAAGCGGTAGAATCAGGTTTTATAGCAAGTGGGCATCCGCAAAAAGGAATAGACTTAAAGGACCCTCTTGGTTTAGTCCAAAGTGAGGATAAAGGGAAGACACTTCAACCATTAGCCTTCTATGGGAAATATAACTTTCATTTCACAGCAGCCAGTTATTTCGGAAAAGGCATGTATGTGATTAATGAGCAGCCCAATGATGATTTAAGTTTAGGTGTGAATTATTCTATTGATAACGGAAAAAAATGGAAAAAAAGTGCATTCAAGGATTTTAATGCCGACTCTCTTGGAATGATAGCAGTCCACCCGAAAAATGGAAATACCATCGCTATGTCCACAAGGTCAGGGATCTATTTTTCAACTGATAATGGGAATACGATGATGCTGAAAACCGAGCCGGTCATGGTAACCGCTTTGACATTTAACGGGGATTCGATTCTTTTTTCAAGCGTTGAAAACGATAAGATTTTATTAAAGACATTAAATCCCGCAACAGGGGAACAACTGAACATGGCCTTTCCATATCTAGATTATGATAATCCCATTACTTTTTTGGCTGTTAACCCTAATAATAGCAACCAAATCGCTTTTTCTACCTATAAAAATGATGTGTATGAATCGGTGGATGGCGGGAAAAATTGGAGCAATCTTCTAAAGGATGGCAAATAAACACTCGGAAAAAGGGCAGGAGATTCCATTCTCCCGCCTTTCTGCATTTCCTTATTTCTTTTTTCTTTCTTTTTCAGCTCGATAAAATTCGTGGAACATTTTCATGAGGGCTCGCTTTTCAATTCGTGAAACATAACTCCTTGAAATGCCTAGTTCCTTAGCGATTTCCCGCTGGGTCTTTTCTTTTTGTAAATCAAGACCAAATCGGCCAATAATGACTTCTTTTTCGCGTTCATCAAGGACTTCAATATATTTTCTTATTTTTTCTAGTTCCATGTTAAGCTGAATTGTATCAATAACATCTTCGGATTCTGACTTCAGCACATCAATTAAGGATATTTCATTTCCCTCTTTATCTTGGCCAATAGGATCATGCAGGGATACATCTTTTTTTGTCTTCTTTAGAGCCCGTAAATGCATGAGGATCTCATTTTCAATACAACGTGCGGCATAGGTTGCAAGCTTTGTGCCTTTTCCCTCTGAATAACTCTCGATTGCTTTAATTAAGCCAATCGTTCCAATAGAAATTAAATCTTCCGAATCCTCACCGGTATTTTCAAATTTTTTCACAATATGCGCGACAAGTCGTAAATTGTGTTCAATGAGCATATTGCGCGCTTGCGAATCTCCCTCTGCCATTAAACGTAGATATTTTCTTTCTTCTGCAGCAGAAAGGGGTTGGGGAAAGGCATTATTTTTTACATAGGAAACAAGAAATAAAAATTCCTTCATTAAATATCCGAGAGCTGTTAAGATTCCAGACATCCACATCCACCCCCGTGTTTTTCTAGACTCAAGCCTAGTATTAATTCCTATGTAGAAAAGAAGAAATTGTGTCTGTCCTGTTAACTTTATTTGTAAAAAATAAAATAAAAAATGACCATCCTAGCAACGCGCTAACAGGAGATGGTCATTTATTTTTATTAAACTTTTTTCAGTTTAAAGGAGCTAACCATTAGGAATGATAGAATCATCACAATAAATAAAAACGTTTGGGCTGGAAGATAAGGAATGGTTAAAAAGCTTAATGTTGCCAAACAGCCGGCTGCCGTAATCGGTAACCCAGTAAAGTAGCCATTATTCTCGGAAATATTAAATCGGGCCAACCTAAATGCCCCACAGCCAATATAGAATACAGTGAAAAATGAACCGGGTCCGCCAAATTCATGTAAAATTCCTTGATATAGTAATAGTGCAGGTGCTACTCCAAATGATATAATATCACTCATGGAATCTAATTGTTTCCCCAACTCTGATTCAATATTGAATTTTCTGGCTACCATACCGTCAAACCGATCGGTTAGGGCTGCAATAAAAATCAGAAGCAGGCTTAATCGTAAATTTCCATGTAAACCGAATACAATCGCAAATCCACCTAATGATAAATTTGTTAAAGTGATAACATTCGCTGTTTGGGATTTCAATTTTTTTATTGTCTGATCCAATACATCCAATAAAAACATTCTCCACACCACTCTCCTTGCTTTTTTGGTCATTATTGGGTTTGAAGCTAAAAATTATTTCGATAGTTTATTCTATATTATTTAATTCTAAGCGTTTTATGTCATTGCGTAAAGAGTATTTTTACACTATTTGGGGGTTTATTCATGATACAAGGGTTTTATCGGTTATTGATTGAATTAACGAATGGAAGGTGGACATCCAGCATTCTAAAGAGGTTTGCTCGTTCTCGAGTTAGTCGTTTTATTGTGCCATCCTTTGCGAATCTTTATCATTTGAATCAGGATGAAATGGAGAAGGGGCTGTCCGAATATCCGACCCTCCATGATCTATTTATTAGGACATTGAAAAAGGATGCAAGGATCATTGATAAGAGTCAGGATTCTGTTGTTAGTCCCGTGGATGCTGTCATTGAAGATGTCGGGACGATCAGAGAGACAAGTGACATTATCGTAAAAGGCAAAATCTATTCGATTGCAGAAATGATGGGAGATCATGAGCTTTTAACAAAATATGTTAATGGCACCTATATGATTTTGTATTTAAGTCCTAGTCATTATCATCGTATACACAGTCCAGTTGATGGAAAGGTGACAAAGCAATGGACACTTGGTTCAAAATCCTTTCCAGTAAATAAATGGGGATTGAAATACGGACGTGAAACTCTTTCTAAGAATTATAGGGTGATTACGGAAGTGAAAACGGCCTATGGTCATGTTGCCATTGTTAAGGTTGGGGCTATGTTTGTGAATTCCATTGAAACAACACACCAAGGCTCTGAGCTAGAAAAAGGCAGAGAAATGGCTTATTTTAGTTTCGGGTCAACCGTTGTTTTATTATTTGAAAGGGGGAAATTTCAACTCGATTCCTCCATTCATACCCCTAAGGATATAAAGGTTGGAGAGAAATTAGGCAGTTTGAGTAAATAAGCAAGCACTTCCCATTGTAATATCAGAATTTATAAGTTATGGCTTCGAGAATTGTCCAGCTCCAGCACCCTAGCGGCTAGTGTCCTTCGCTCTCCACCCTACGATAAGTCAACATCGAATCGCCTCCGGCTCTTCGTGTTTCCTTTATCTCAGTTGGAGCGCTCCAGGCCATACGCCGCTGACCAGGGCGCTTGCGCTTTTCTTACTGAAGACAAAAAGAAAAGCCCTTTAAGGGCGAAGTGATCAATTAAGAAGTCCGTTTTATTTTATTGACTAAGGAACGTCTGTGAATTTCAGTCTCGATGAGACCAATAAATTCTGGACTTAAATTTAATTCTCTTGCTTTAAAATAGGATTCAATTAATAATTCATCTGACAGTTTACGCACGTCAGAATTCACCTCCAGTTTAGAAAAAATGGTTCTATCTGCAAAAAATTATACATAAAATGGTATGTTCAAATGTTGTACCCTAAATCTACCAAATTTATTCTTTCAGAACAATCGTTCTATTTATCCACAGGTTTTAGTGGATAAGTTGTGATTATTTTGTTTATAAATTAACGAAATGTAAATGATTCAATGGGTATAATGTTAATAAGGTTATCCACAGGCATCGGAAAAGTAGATGTTTGTCGAAAAATATTTTTTTAAACTTCAAAAAGCTGTCATGTTTTTAAAAGTGAAGATGGATTTTATTAAAGAAGATTGGAAATTGGATCTCATGTATTATCGACATTTGAAGAACAATAAAGACATGAACAAATTGTCGTACTTTGTGAGTTAGACAGGATCCTTTCGCATTTCTTTTGAAACGAAGGGTAAAATTGGGTATGATGATACAAGAAATATAAGTGACAGATACATTTCGCACGTAACTTTTTATTTAGAAATTAATGAGGTGTTAACTTAGTGTTAAAACAATTTTTACCGGATGAACATGTGAAAAGCATTCTGGATATATCTCCTGAAGAGTTAAAATCAAGAGGGGTTAAAGGGATTATTACCGATCTCGATAACACATTGGTGGAATGGGATCGTCCTACTGCAACTCCTCAATTGATAAAATGGTTCGATGAAGTGAAAAAACACAATATCTTAGTAACCATTGTTTCGAATAACAATGAAAACCGAGTAAAGGCATTCTCAGACCCGCTGCGAATCCCGTTTATTTTTCGAGCACGGAAGCCGATGGGACCGGCTTTTCGTCGTGCGATTGCACAAATGGGGATTACAAAGGATGAGGCGGTTGTGATTGGCGATCAATTATTAACGGATGTGCTCGGCGGAAACCGCAGTGGCTTTCATACGATCCTTGTTGTCCCTGTTGCCCAATCAGATGGGTTCTGGACAAAATTTAATCGCTTGGCGGAACGAAGAATCTTAAACTGGTTCCGTAAAAAAGGTATGCTTCAATGGGAGGATTAATTAGTGAGTGAACAACAATATATTTGCATGGGCTGCGGTGTAAAGGTCCAAACGGAAGACCCGAATGAACTTGGCTATGCTCCATCTTCTGCTCTGGAGAAGGAAGTAATCATTTGCCAACGTTGTTTTCGTCTCAAGCATTACAACGAGGTACAAGATGTAAATTTAACGGACGATGACTTTTTAAAAATATTAAATGAAATGGGTAAGACAGATGCCCTTATTGTGATGATCGTCGATATTTTTGATTTTAACGGCAGCTGGCTGCCGGGCTTACACCGATTTGTTGGAAACAATAAGGTCGTGCTCGTTGGAAATAAGGTCGATTTATTACCGAAATCTGTGAAGCATAACAAATTGATTCACTGGATGAAGCATGAGTCGAAAGAACTTGGATTAAGACCTGAAGAAGTGTTTCTTGTCAGTGCTGCAAAAGGCGTAAATATTAGAGAAACGGCGGCTGCCATTGATGAACTGCGCAATGGTAAGGATGTTTATGTTGTCGGATGTACAAATGTAGGGAAATCTACTTTTATTAATAGAATTATTAAGGAAGTAACAGGGGAAGCAGACGTGATTACCACCTCTCATTTTCCAGGGACGACATTGGACATTATAAAAATTCCGCTGGATGATGAAAAGTCATTAATTGATTCACCTGGGATTATCAACCACCATCAAATGGCGCATTTTATTAATAAGAATGACTTAAAGATTATTACGCCTAAAAAGGAAATAAAGCCAAAGGTTTTCCAATTAAATGAGGGACAGACATTGTTCTTTGGGGGATTGGCACGTTTCGATTATATTAGTGGTGGCAGAAGATCGTTTGTTTGTTATGTTTCCAATGAGTTGAATATTCACCGTACAAAAATGGAAAATGCAGATGAGCTCTATCAAAAACATGTGGGGGAAATGTTGACACCACCGGGACCAGATGAGCTAGAATCATTTCCAGAGTTGGTTAAGCAAGAGTTTATGGTGAAAGAAGCGAAAACCGACATTGTTTTTTCCGGACTTGGCTGGATTACTGTAAATGAGCCTGGCGCAAAAGTAGCAGCCTATGTTCCAAAAGGTGTTCAAACATTAATGCGAAAATCTTTAATCTAATTCATATAGAGAAAAGGTAATGGGATGGAGAGAAACAAATGAGAAAGCTATATGGAGTTTTAGGTAACCCAATCGGGCACTCAATGTCTCCGATTATGCACAATGATTTGTTTTCATTTTATAACATTGATGCACATTATCTTCCATTTCTAGTTAAGGAAGATCATCTAGGGGATGCGGTTAAGGGATTGCGAGCGATTGGAGCAGGTGGTTTTAATGTTACGGTACCGCACAAAAGTAAAATCATTCCCTTTCTCGATGAAGTAGATGAACTTGCCGCCAGTATCGGTGCCGTAAATACGGTTGTGAATGAAGATGGTAAGTTGATGGGTTACAACACGGATGGGCCGGGCTTTTTAAAAGGGATATTGCCTTACGTTCCAACTGTTGCTGGAAAAAGAGTATTAGTAATTGGCGCAGGTGGTGCAGCAAGAGCTATTTATTTCACCCTTGCCAAGGAAAAACCGCTTTTTATCGATCTTGCTAATCGCACCGTGGAGACAGCAGGAAGCCTTATTGAACAATGTCCATACCCTATAACTTCAAGGGCCTTGACATTAGATGCTGCTAGTCGCAATCTAGGAGAATATGATTTAATTATTCAAACGACAATGGTTGGGATGTCACCAAATATATTGGAACAACCTTTGAGTTTGAACCATGTAAGCAAGCAGGCAACGGTTTGTGACATTATATACAACCCGTTGGAAACCAAGATTTTACATGAAGCCAAGTTAAAAGGGGCAACGATTCAAAACGGAATCGATATGTTTGTGTATCAAGGGGCGCTTGCCTTTGAAAAATGGACCGGCATATTTCCGGATGTACAGCGAATGAAAGAAAATGTTTTGGAACAATTAGGAGGAAAACGATGTTAACAGGTAAACAAAAAAGATTTTTACGTTCAAAAGCACACCATTTGGATCCTATTTTTCAAGTGGGTAAAGGTGGCGTGAATGAAAATATGATTAAACAAATCGCAGACGCTCTTGAAGCTAGAGAGCTTTTTAAGATCAGTATCTTACAGAACTGCGAAGAAGATAAAACTGAAGTGGCCGAACAGTTAGCAAAGGGAACTGGCGCGGATGTCGTTCAGATTATCGGCAATACGATTGTCCTTTATAAAGAGTCTGTTGAGAAGAAAACCATTGTCCTTCCATAAGGAGGAACTTTAAAAGGATGGCGAATGCATGAAGAAAGTTGGAATATTAGGTGGCACGTTTAATCCGCCGCATTTAGGACATCTATTGATCGCCAATGAGGTTCTTTCAACCCTTCAGCTTGATCAAATTTGGTTTATGCCGAACCATGAGCCGCCACACAAGAAAAAGCCAGATTCGGTTAAGGACGAGGATCGTCTGCAAATGATTAACCTAGCAATCGCAGGAAATCCAGCGTTTACGATTCAACCGATCGAGCTGGAACGGGAAGGACCATCGTATACTGTTGATACCATGAAATTACTTAATTCCAAATATGTTGACCATCAGTTTTACTTCATTATAGGTGCCGATATGATTGAATATTTACCTAAATGGCGTGAAATTGATGTTCTTGTGGAATTAGTCCAATTTGTAGGGGTTGATAGACCATCCTACAGTCATCAAACAGCATATCCTGTACTTTTTGTTGATGTCCCAGCAATAAATGTATCATCAAGTATGATTAGGGAACGCGTAAAGTGCAAAAAGACGGTTCGTTATCTATTACCCGATTTAGTTATTGATTATATTGAGGAGAAACATTTATATGCAACGTGAAGAAGCTTTAGAACTAGTCAAGAAACAATTAACTGAGCATCGTTATCAGCATACGTTAGGTGTCATGGAAACAGCTATTTCTTTAGCAGGCCAATATGGTGCTGATGTAAAAAAAGCGGAAATAGCAGCCATTTTTCATGATTATGCAAAATTTCGTCCAAAAGAGGAAATGAGAGAAATTATTAGTGCACAGGGATTTCCTCAGGATTTGCTGGAATTTAATTCTGAATTATGGCATGCCCCTGTTGGCGCATATTTAGTTGAAAGTGAAGCGGGCATTACGGATCGTGATGTGTTGGATGCGATCCGCTACCACACTTCGGGCAGACCTAATATGAGCCTGCTGGAAAAAGTTATTTATTTAGCGGATTATATTGAACCGGGAAGGCATTTTCCAGGTGTTGATGAAGTTAGAGAAATGGCCGAAAAAAATTTAGATCAAGCCCTAATTAAAGCTGTGCAAAATACCATTATTTTTTTAATGAAAAAGAATCAAACGATATACCCGGAGACCTTTTTTACCTACAATGACCTTATCACCAAACTGGAGGACTGATGAATGGATAATCAAGAACTACTAAAAATTGCAGTAAAAGCGGCAGATGATAAACGAGCTGAGGATATTTTAGCTCTCAATATGAAAGGGATTTCGTTGATTGCAGATTATTTTATTATCTGCCATGGTAATTCTGATAAACAGGTACAGGCAATTGCGAGAGAAATGAAGGAAAAAGCCCAAGAACATGGATATGATGTAAAACGAATTGAGGGTTTAGATGAAGCCAGATGGGTGCTTATTGATTTAGGTGATGTGGTTGCCCATGTATTTCATCGTGACGAAAGAAGCTATTATAATTTAGAACGTTTATGGGGCGACGCACCGCTTGAAGACATCCATAGTGAGCTTAATTCATGAGTTATGAGCAGTTTGCCTATTTGTATGACGAGCTGATGAAGGACGCTCCATATGATCAGTGGGTAAAGTTTGTCAATGAGAGGCTAGAAAAATATAAGGTCGGTGGACAGCGCCTTTTGGATTTAGCGTGTGGAACAGGTGAGCTGTCTGTCCGCTTTGCTAAAGAAGGTTTTCACGTAACAGGCATTGATCTGTCGGACGATATGCTGGCTGTGGCTCAAGCAAAAGCCGTGGATGAAGGGGTTAAAATCCCATTTTATCAGCAAGATATGGCAGATTTAGAAGGTCAGGGACAGTTTGATATCATTGGCATTTTTTGTGATTCATTAAATTATCTACAAACAGAAGAAGAGGTAAAGGCCACTTTTGCAAATGTCCTTGAACATTTGCACCAGGATGGGATTTTCCTTTTTGATGTTCATTCCATTTATAAAATCACCGAGGTTTTCATCAACCAAACCTTCGCACTTAATGAAGAAGAGGTATCTTATATCTGGAATAGTTTTCCGGGGGAATATCCTAATAGTGTTGAACATGAACTCAGTTTTTTCGTTTTGGATGAACGAATCGGGAAATATGACCGAATCGATGAACTCCATTTCCAAAGAACCTATTCTATCGAGCAATATGCTAACTGGTTAGAAGCTGCCGGATTTGAAGTGGTGGAGACCACTGCTGATTTCCAACCCATCGAACCAGAGCAACAATCAGAACGGATATTTTTTGTTGCTAAGAAAAAGTAGAAAAAGCCATCAATTGATGGCTCAGATTGTCGAGAAAGGGTATTTTTCTCGGCAATTTTTTTTATTAGAATTAAATACCTATTTTTATATCAACTTTAAAGATAATCCCTGCCAAGAGGCCTGTTGATTTCCGCTCCAGGTGCTTTGCTTTCCCCGGCGCGCCCGCGGAAAGCGAAGTGCCTGGAGTGCCAATCAACAGGATGCAAAGTCAATCTAGGTATACCATACACATTTTCATGTTTAGCTAAGTGTGTCGCAATCTTTTTCATGTTCTGGCAAGCAGCGGTAGAAGAGCCTGCTCACTTGCTTTTTTTATACCCCTTACCATTCACTCACAGTCATCCATTAGAGCTTCTTGAGGACAAAAACTGCCATGAAAGGAGGAAAAATGTTCTCAAGAAGGGCTATTGAGAACAAAACTCGCCTAGCTAACTAGAAAAATGTCTTCAAGAAGGGCTATTGAGAACAAAATTTGCCTGGATATCTAGAAAACTGTCCTCAATAAAGGCAATTGGAGGACAAAACTTACCTGGATATCTAGAAATATGTCCTCAATAGGGAGGGCTCTCGGGAACAAAAACTTATTTGAAATGTCCCGTGAATGTAGTAGTGAAAAACTTGCGAATTAAATAGAGATTTGACTTGTGTTTTAATGTATTGCGCCTCACATGTAAACCCGTTACGATATGCAATGTTCATTTTCATTTCTTTTTCTAATTGCCTTTCGGAACGAATGCCAAAGAGATTCCCTATGAACATCATTTTAAAAAGAATAAGGGGATCAGATGGACGGCCGTTATCATCACTATAAAACGGACGTACTTTTTCAAGAGTAAATGAAAAATCTACCTATTTATCAATTAAACGAAGAAGGTGATCATCGGGAACTAATTCATCAATAGACACAAATTCATATTCACTTTGGCTAGACTCTTTTGGTTTAAACAGTGTCACCACTTATTTTTATAAATTTGGTTGAACTGCTCGTCTTATTAATAACACCTGTTGATTGGCGCGGAAGGCACGAAGACTCCTGCGGGAGTACGGGGCAGGGGGAGACCCCACAGGCGCCATGCGCCGAGGAGGCTCCCCGGCGTGCCCGCGGAAAGCGAAGTGCCTGGAGTGCCAATCAACAGACATATCGAATAGTCTATTTAATAATAATGTTATTAAAAATTAACGCGTTAAATGGTTAAAGATACTAAATAAAATAAAGACTGTCGAGAGTTTCTCGACAGCCTGATAAGCCATCATTTGATGGATTTTTTTCTAAATGGATGAAGGATTTTGTCAATTAAAAGCGAATTATTGTTTAGAGAAATGCAATTCTACTTTATCAAGTTCCTCTTTGAACTTTGCATGTGTTGCTTGAAAGATGTGTTCAAACACCATCCCAAGCTCGTTATCCAATACCTTTATCCCTTCACCCGTTATGCCGCCCTTCACACAAACCTTTTCTTGTAAGGACGGTAAGGTATAATGCCCCTGCTTGATTAATTCACCAAGGCCTACAATCATTTCACTTGCAAAAATCGTCGCTGTTTCAGTATCAATTTCAGTCTCTTTTACCGCTGCTTGGATAAAACTTTGCAGCAGATAACTAAAGAAGGCGGGTCCGCAGCTGACAATGTCTGAAGCTACCCTTGTAATTTTATCATCGATACAAACGGGCACAGAAATCTTCGAAAGTAACTTTTCTACCCTTGTTTTCCAATATTCACTACAGTTATCTCCATAGGTAACTAATGATACCCCGGCTAAGGCACGATTGGTGATACTTGGAATCGCCCGGATGGTTGAACAAGTAATCTTTTTTTCAATTTGGCTTGTACTGACAGGACTCGTTATAGAGATCAGACATTTTTCAGGGCTTAAATGTGGGTTAATCTGTTCCAATATTTTAGACATGTCTAAAGGTTTTACACAAACAAAAACTAAATCGGACTGTGCTGCAACTTCTTCCGCATTCGCCCCAATCCTAATATCCTTATATTTATCTTTAAGCAACATGGCTTTTGATTTCGTTCTATTGGTAATTATCATTGAAGAAGGGAAAATGGCCTTTCCATCAATCAAAGCCTCCACCAATATTCTCCCCATATTTCCGGTACCAATGATTCCTATATTCATTTTTTCGCCCCTCCTTCGCATGCAATTTTCTTTTATAACCATATGAAAATAAATAATGAAATATACCTTAGAAAGGATGGTTCATCTTGAAAGATTGGCTGCTAGAACATAAAGTTCAAGTCGTAGTTGTCATTTTATTTATTTTTGGCGGAGCTTACTATTTTTATAGCAATGGAGAAGCAGAGCCTGCCCCAATGACCCCTTTGATTGCTGAAAATAAGGTGAATGAGGAGGGGGGGGATGCAGAAAATGAACACCCCGCTAAACAAGCACCAATGCCGGAAAAAATTATGGTTGATGTGAAGGGGCAAGTAAAACAGCCGGGTGTGTATCAAGCGAATACTGGTGAACGAATAATCGATGTAATTAGCCGGGCGGGGGGATTAACCGAGCAGGCAGACCAAACTCAAGTCAATTTGGCAGCACATGTAGAGGATGAAATGATGATTTACATTCCTGCCAAAGGCGAGGAAGGAGTCATTACACCGGATCCATCCGGGGGTAGTATGCCGGTGTCTGTTGGTGCTGGGCAGAGCCAAGGAAAGATAAATATTAATAAAGCTGATGAGCAGGAATTGCAAAATCTGCCCGGTATTGGGCCTGCCAAGGCTGCCGCAATTATTGATTACCGAAATACCAGCGGGCCCTTTAAAGTAGTTGAAGATTTACAAAGCGTTAGCGGAATAGGGGATAAAACTTTTGAAAAATTAAAAGAATTAATCGTGGTAAAATAATCCATCATTGACCAAAATGGACAAACACCAGTAAACTTAAAAGAAAGTAGTTTGGAGGAGTGGAAGAAGTGGAGCGAATTTCGTGGGATCAATATTTTATGGCTCAAAGCCATTTGCTTGCGCTTAGAAGCACCTGTACTCGGTTGACTGTGGGTGCAACCATTGTTAGGGATAAACGAATTATTGCAGGCGGCTACAACGGCTCCATTGCAGGTGGTGACCATTGTATCGATAAAGGCTGCTATGTGATTGATCATCATTGTGTTAGAACTATTCATGCGGAAATGAATGCATTGCTGCAATGTGCAAAGTTTGGGGTCCCGACATCCGAGTCTGAGATATATGTAACGCATTTCCCTTGTCTTCAATGCTGTAAAGCAATTATTCAGGCTGGTATTAAAACCGTTTATTATGCAGAGGATTATAAAAATCATCCTTACGCGATTGAGCTTTTTGAGCAGGCCCATGTAAGGGTTGAAAAAGTTGAATTAACGGAATCCTCTATTGATTTTAAGAAAATTAAGCAATAATATCCTCAAAGGACGCCGGATACTCTCGGCGTCCACCTCATTTAAAAAAAACCCATCAAAATTAGGATAACCATAAATGGAGAAGAAAAATAATGAATGGAAAATATCTTTATCTTGCTCTTGCTGCCTTATTGGGCATTCTAAGTGCTCTTGTAACGTTTTTTCCTTTTTTTCTGGTCACACTACTATATCTTTATCTTTTAACTACGTATAAAAGATTGGCAAGTGCCCAGCTAGTAGTCGTTATGGCGATAGTATCTGCTTTTTTTCTTGTAGGAAAGCATGCGGAAATGAATCATAAGTCGGTCATTCCTGTCACGAATACCCATTTTATAATTGAGTATATTCAAGATCCCAAAATTGACGGTGATTTATTACAAGTACAGGCCATCGAAAAAAATTTCAGGGAAAAAATCCTTATCCGTTATAAAATTCAATCGGAAAAAGAGAAAAAAATACTAGCAAATCAAAGCGTTTACCAACAAATTTGTGTGGTGTCAGGCACCATGGAAAAACCATCGACAGCCAAGAATCCGAATGGCTTTGATTATCGGAAGTATCTAGTCACAAAGGATATTTATTGGGTTGTAGAAATAATCGAAAATCCATTTCAACAATGTACCCCTGCCGCCACCACGCCGCTAGTCTTCATTAAACAACTTCGTTTTTCAGGTATCAACTATCTTAAAACTCACTTCCCGCCCGAAATTGCTGGATTGTCCGCCGCGTTAATTTTTGGCGACAGAAATATGATTGATCCAGATTTATTAGGAGATTATCAAAAAACGGGTATCGTCCATTTGCTGGCCATTTCCGGACTCCATGTATCCTTATTGATAGGCATGGTTTTTTATATCGGGATTCGAAGTGGTCTTACAAGGCAGTTCATGACGAATTTTCTTCTCGTTTTACTTCCGGTGTACGTCATCTTAACAGGGAGTTCACCCTCTGTGATCAGGTCGGCCATGATGATTTTTCTTGTTTTGATCACCGTTAAGTGGAAAAAACATCTAAAGCTTTTACCGATTGACGCGATTTGCATTGCCATTATGCTATATGTATTTATTTCACCTTACATTATTTTTGATGTAGGTTTTCAGCTATCTTTCACAGTCAGCTTAGCCATTATTTTGTCGGCACCACAGCTCCTGCAACTGTATCATGGAAAGGGAACAGCTATGTTGGCTACATCGGTGACGGCTCAGCTGGCGGCCCTTCCATTTTTGCTCTACCATTACTTCGAAATATCGATAATCGGAATTCTTGCCAATTTGTTATACATCCCGCTATTCTCATTTATCTATCTTCCTGGACTTTATTTATTATTTCTACTCCAGTTGATATTTGGGACAACTCCAAATCCTTTTTTAGCTATCTTTTTAAAAATCATTACTCTTTCAAATCAGCTTATTGATTTCCTCGCTAATTTTTCATTTTCCCGGTTTTGTCCGGGAAGACCAAACCTATTCATACTAATCCTTTATATTTTCCTTATCCTTGTGATTTTTTGCCTATGGGAAAGCGGAACCTATTTGAAAAAGAAATACCTTCTCATTTTTTTAGGTCTCCTGCTGTTTTCAACTCAGAGCTCGTGGAATTGGCTAAATCCGGATGGTGAGGTGACGATGATTGATGTAGGGCAAGGCGATAGTATATTGATCCATTTTCCACATGGGCAGGGTGATTATCTCATTGATACAGGGGGAACAGTCCATTTTTCAGTGGATCAATGGAAACAGCGTTCCAAGCCGTTTGAGGTAGGCCGTGACGTTGTTGTGCCATTATTAAAAGGAAAAGGGATTACCCGGATTAATAAGCTGATTCTTACCCATGGTGATATGGATCATATAGGAGGGGCTTTATCCATTTTAGCAGAGGTGAAGGTGGAACAAATTTTAATGCCTTCTGTGACGCAGCCTTCTGATACTGAACTTGCAATCATGGATGAGGCAAAGAAGCAGGGAATTCCAGTCATAAAAGTATCGACGGGTGTCAGGTGGAAAAATAAGGATAGCGAATTTAATATTCTTTCACCTGAAAAAAATTTCACTGGCGAGCGAAACAGAGGATCCATAGCTATTGCTGCCCAAATTGGCGGGGTGAGCTGGTTTTTTGGTGGAGATTTAGATCAAGAAGGAGAAATGAACATTCTAAAATGGGTTCCTCATTTAAAAATTGATGTATTGAAAGCGGGTCACCATGGAAGTAAAACATCTAGTGCTGAATCGTTTATTAATCAGATTAAACCTAAAGCTGCTCTGATCTCTGCAGGAGAAAAAAACCGTTTTGGTCATCCCCATCAAGAGGTGTTAGATCGTTTAAAGGAAACCAATACGAAGATTTACCGTACCGATTTGCAAGGGGCGATTACCTACACTTTTTATCATGGGAAAGGAACCTTTTCAACCTACCTGCCATAAGATAACGTACCTAATAAAAAAAGACTGCACAAGTTGCAGCCTCTCTATTAACACATATGTAGCTATTCCATTATGAACCGATCAATTTAACAATTGTTGCAATAATAAACATTGTTGCAAAAAAGCCAAAGGAAACAATAAATCCTACCCCAGAATCAATCGCATCATTACGGTTATCACGCATGTCTTTTTCAAAATGATTCACAACAACCCCTCCTATTTTCAACTTTAGTATAAGCTATTCGTCTAAAAAAATCCAGCATCCATTTCCAGTATTCAAGCTTTAAAATCCAAATTTAGGTACTGGTGGAACTCAAAAGAAAAGGTTCTCTTAATTCGCTTCCTGTACTGACAAGAGTTGTCAAAATATTTGACACGCCAAAGGCTACACTATACTTACGGACCTAATCTAGCACTTCAAATCACCATCAACCATGGTCTATTCTCTTCCAAAGGGAACTCCGCCAAGCAATAAAAGATCCTAGGGCTGTTTATTGCTGGCGTTCATTATAGATCGGGAATTAACTCTACTTCGATAAGTGGAGTTAATTCCCTATAAGTACTTGTCAAATCGTCCAAGCTTCATTACGATAAGATGTGAGTGAAACGAAGGGGAGCGCTGGACAATGGTATTAAGTATTTGGCAAAAAATCAAAAAAAAGGAATTTGCCCCTATTTATTTATTATATGGAACTGAGGCTTTTTTAATCAATGAAACAAAACAATTACTACTTGACCATATTTTAGACGAAGAAGAGAAGGATTTTAATTTTTCTGCTTATGATTTGGAGGAAACACCGATTGATGTGGCCCTGGAAGACGCGGAAACCTTTCCGTTTTTAGGAGAGCGAAAAGTCGTTTTTTTACATAATCCCGGTTTTTTAACAGCGGAGAAAACAAAAGAAAAGGTTGAACACAACTTAGCAAAGTTTGAAGCCTATCTGAAAGAACCCGCTCCATTTACGGTCATGGTTATTTCAGCACCATATGAAAAATTGGACGAGCGAAAAAAGATTACCAAAGAATTGAAAAGGCAGGCAGAACTAGTCGAGGCAAAGAAATTAAATGAACATGAATTAAAAAATTGGGTCAAGGAACGTGCCAAAAGCAATGGGATTGAATTTGAGGCCAGTGCGATAGACCAATTACTTGCATTGGTTGGCACCAATTTGTTTATGCTTTCAAGTGAAGTGGATAAATTGGCCCTCTATGCTGCAGAGCAAAAGCACATTGATCGAAACTTAGTAGAGAAGTTAGTGGCCAGATCGCTGGAGCAAAATATATTTACCTTGATTGAAAAAGTAGTGCAGAGAAGGCTTGATGAGGCATTACGCATTTATTATGATTTACTAAAGCAAAATGAAGAACCTATCAAAATTTTGGCCCTGCTTGCAGGACAATTTCGGTTAATTTATCAAGTAAAGGAGCTTTCAAGACGAGGGTATGGGCAGCAGCAAATTGCGGGATACCTAAAAGCGCATCCATTTAGAGTAAAACTTGCTCTCGGCCAGGCCAATAAATTTACTGATGAAGAGTTGGCTGCCCTTATGGAACTCCTCGCAGAGGCAGATTATCAGATGAAAACGGGCGGAATGAATAAATCCTTACTGATTGAAATGTTATTATTTCGCTTAAAAAAATAAAAAAAACGATTCCCCTCAAAGGAATCGTTTTTTTACGCTTATCTATTTTTTGTCTACCTCAGTGCTTGGCACCTAGTGGACTTTGCAAAATTATAGAGCGTTAGATTTTTTCATTAGACGTGATTTTTTACGAGCAGCAGCATTTTTGTGGATAAGACCTTTTGCAGCAGCCTTGTCTAATTTACTAGCAGCAGTAACCAATGCTTCTTTTGCAGCAGCAGCGTCGTTAGTAGTTACAGCAGCTTCTACTTTTTTAACAGCCGTACGCATTGCAGATTTAGCAGTTGTATTTTGAGCATTTTTCACTTCATTTGTTTTTACACGCTTAATAGCAGATTTAATGTTAGGCATTACTTTCACCTCCTACAAAGAATCGAGACTATATGAACTCGACTTTACATTCATCCATAATAATTCAGAACAAGAAGTATTTTATCAAACGAGAGCTTATTTTGCAATACACAATTAAAAAGGTAAACAATTTTAGCGTGCATGTTTTACAATCTCTCGGGAAAAAATAGGAAATAGTTTCTATTTATAGGTATTTTAAGATAGGAGTGGTGATAGATGGGTGAGTCGATAGATTTAAGTCAATACTCTGTTCGAACAGATTTGGCAATTGAAGCAAGAGAAATGGTTCTTGCCGGAAGGTCTGTGGGGCAGGAGGAGAACCTTTCGCATATTGAAGGCGTCATAATTAAGGAAAAAGATGTTGATGATATAAAGATTTCTTTGGTTGAGGTAACGAAACAAGGTGCAGAGCAGCTTGGAAAAAAAGCTGGCAGGTATTTAACGATAGAGGTGCAAGGAATTAGAGACCAAAACACCGAGGTACAGCAAAAAGTAGAAGAAATTTTCGCCAGCGAATTTAGCCATTTTTTAGAAGGGTCAGGAATCAAGAAAACAGATTCCTGTCTTGTTGTCGGATTAGGAAATTGGAATGTCACTCCAGATGCACTGGGACCAATGGTTTGTGAAAATCTGCTTGTTACCCGTCATTTATTCCAGCTTCAACCGGAAAATGTTGATGAGGGTTTTCGCTCCGTTAGTGCTCTGTCACCAGGTGTGATGGGATTGACTGGAATTGAGACGAGCGACATTATTTTTGGGGTGGTTGAAAAAACAAAACCTGATTTTGTAATCGCGATCGATGCTTTAGCCTCCCGTTCGATTGAAAGGGTTAATTCCACGATCCAGATCTCAGATACTGGAATTCATCCTGGATCAGGTGTTGGAAATAAAAGAAAGGAACTAAGTAAAGATACATTAGGAATTCCTGTGATTGCGATTGGAGTTCCAACAGTAGTAGATGCTGTCTCCATTACCAGCGATACCATTGACTTCATTTTAAAGCATTTCGGCAAAGAGCTTAAAGAAGGGAATCGTCCTTCTAGAGCACTTGCACCGGCAGGAATGACTTTTGGTGAAAAAAGAAAGCTGACGGAAGAAGACCTGCCTGAAGAACAGCACCGGAAGACGTTTCTTGGTATTGTTGGTACACTGGAGGAGGAGGAAAAAAGGAAATTAATTTACGAGGTACTCTCACCGATTGGACACAATCTAATGGTGACCCCAAAGGAAGTAGATGTATTTATCGAGGATATGGCCAATCTGATAGCAAACGGTTTAAATGCCTCACTCCACCATGCCGTGGACCAAGAAAATGCTGGTTATTATACAAAATAACGATATTTAAATGAGGAGCCCAATTTATAGGGGCTCCTTTTTACATACGTTGATCTTTGAACTTCGGCGGCTATCCAGCAAAGATTCCGCTGTTATTTTTCGGTTCTATCAATTCTACTATTGTCATAAGATTTACTAGAATCGTTAATGAGAGGTGGAACCATGAAAAATGCTAAACCATCAGGTCCGTTTTTGAGTGTTCAGGGAACAAGCTTACTTAAAATAATTGCTGCTCTATCATTATTTATAATATTGGTCTTTTCGATTAGCGGCCTTTTAACCTCGTTAAAGCCACAATATAGAATTATGTCTTCTTCGGTGAATCAAGCCGCCACAAATGTAAATAGTGAATTGCTTTATCAATTAATGGGTTGGGAGAATCATCATTTTTTAAAGGTTGAAAATAATTGGGCAACTGTTCCTCGACTTACCAGTTTAATCTTTAAGCTATCAAGCAATATTAATTTAAATGACCCGCGAAGTCTTCTAGGAAGAGAGCTCCCTGGATTCTATCAATTTGATGGACAAATTGTGGTAGCTGGTGAAGGAACAAATTATACAAATATGCCGGTTGAATCGGCACCGCCTATTGAGATCATGAAAGCAGAAAGGGAAGCATCCCTTCAGAATTTAGAGGGAATAGAAACACCAGCAGATAAAAAACCTCCAGCATCTCCAGGACAAACAACGGGCAATCATAAGGTAGTATATGTTTACTTTACTCATAATCGGGAATCCTATTTACCATATCTTAAGAGTGTTACAGACCCTAATCTCGCTTATCATTCGCAAATTAATGTAACCAAAATTGGTGATCATCTAAAAACCAGATTAGAGGATCTAGGAATCGGTACGTTTATTGATAAAACAGATATCCAGGCGAATTTAAATAAAAAAGGCTTAAATTATGCTAAATCCTATCAGGAATCTCTCCCGGTTGTTCAATCTGCAATGACGTCGAATCGTGATTTACAGTATTTTATTGATATTCATAGAGATTCACGACGCAAAGACCAAACAACTGTTGCGATTAACGGTAAATCCTATGCAAAGCTTGCTTTTGTTATTGGTGGGAATAACCCAAATCATGAAAAAAATCAGAAACTTGCGACCGAACTCCATAATCTTTTACAAAAAAAATTTAAAGGTTTAAGTCGAGGAGTTGTGGTGAAACAAGGTGCCGGATCGAATGGCGTCTATAATCAAAACCTATCAGATAATGCGATTTTGATTGAATTTGGCGGAGTCGATAATACGTTTGAAGAGTTAAATCGTTCGGCTGACGCTCTTGCAGAGGTGTTTAGTGAATATTACTGGCAGGCAGAGAAAGTAAATCAGGAAAGTAAGCAACCGTCCGATAAACAATAGTCGTAAGGGAGTACTTTTATGAAAAAGTTTATGATAAAAAGTTTAGGACTAGCCGCAATAGTATTAATAGCTGTATTAACAGGTATGCAATTAGCAAATAATGGAATTCATAAAATGAAGGGCTATGACGATCCAAACTTTCAAACTGCAGTCAGTTTTCACGAAAAAGACAATGAGGTAGGGGCTTCATTTCTAGGGAATGATCTCTCCAGCCATGATATTGAAGCTAAAAAGAAGAAACTTGAGAAAATCAGTGCCTATAACTTCTTCTCATCGATGGGAAAGAAAATGTCTGACGGCTTGTCAGGGGTCTCTGAAAAACTAATCAAACATATAACAGAATAAAAGATAGCGGCGCCGTTTTGGTGCCGTTTTTTTTGTAAAGAGATTTTGTGATTGAGCTCCAGCACTCAGGGAATTGTAAACATCGCTTAACGATCACTCCGCTTTTCGTATTGAATCTTGAAAGTTGTGCTGATATAATCAAAAATAGTGTACATGTGCGAGTATAGTAGGAGTGGAAGACCATGAATAGAGAAGAAAGATTGAAACGTCAATCAAAAATAAGAAATTTCTCGATTATTGCCCATATTGACCATGGGAAATCGACATTGGCGGACCGTATATTAGAAAAAACCAACGCCTTGACATCTCGTGAAATGAAAGATCAACTTTTGGATTCTATGGATCTTGAGAGAGAACGCGGGATTACGATTAAGTTAAATGCCGTACAATTAAAATACAAAGCAAAAGATGGAGAAGAATACATTTTCCATTTAATTGATACACCAGGACATGTCGATTTTACGTATGAAGTCTCAAGGAGCCTTGCTGCTTGTGAAGGGGCTATTTTAGTCGTTGATGCAGCGCAGGGAATTGAAGCACAGACACTGGCAAACGTTTACCTTGCCCTCGATAACGACCTTGAAATTTTACCTGTCATCAATAAAATTGATTTGCCAAGTGCTGAACCTGAACGGGTTCGGAATGAAATTGAAGAAGTAATTGGTTTAGATGCCTCAGAAGCGGTTTTAGCATCTGCTAAAGCAGGAATCGGCATTGAAGAGATTCTGGAGCAAGTGGTAAAAACTGTACCAGCTCCAACAGGAGATCCGGATGCTCCGTTAAAGGCACTTATTTTTGATTCTTTATATGATGCCTATCGAGGTGTTGTTGCCTATGTTCGTGTGGTGGAAGGAACAATTAAAGTTGGCGACAAAATCAAAATGATGGCAACCGGTAAAGAATTTGAGGTTAACGAAGTGGGTGTGTTTACACCGAAAACTACACTGCTAGATGAATTAACGGTTGGTGATGTTGGATTCTTAACCGCATCAATCAAAAACGTGGGGGATACGCATGTCGGGGACACGATTACAAATGCCAAGAATGGGACGACTGAGCCGCTGCCTGGTTACCGTAAGCTCAACCCAATGGTCTATTGTGGGGTATATCCTATCGATACAGCGAAATTTAATGACCTGCGTGAAGCACTTGAAAAGCTTCAGTTAAATGATTCATCACTTCAATTTGAACCTGAAACATCCCAAGCACTAGGATTCGGTTTCCGTTGTGGATTTCTCGGACTTCTTCATATGGAAATTATTCAAGAGCGGATTGAACGTGAATTTAAGATTGATTTAATAACTACTGCACCGAGTGTTATCTATGAAGTTCATATGACAGATGGGTCGCAAATAAAAGTTGATAACCCATCGGATTTACCTGAGCCGCAAAAAATAGACCGTGTGGAAGAGCCATATGTAAAAGCAACCATGATGGCTCCGAATGATTATGTTGGTACGATTATGGAACTTTGCCAACAAAAACGGGGTATTTTTGTTAATATGGAATATCTGGCAGAAAATAGAGTGAGCATAATCTACGAGATGCCATTAGCAGAAATTGTCTATGATTTCTTTGATCAATTGAAATCAAGTACAAGAGGTTATGCATCTTTTGATTACGAGCTAATTGGTTATAAGCCATCCAAGCTGGTAAAAATGGATATATTACTTAATGCTGAAAAAGTGGATGCGTTAAGCTTTATCGTTCATAATGATTTTGCCTATGATCGTGGAAAAATCATCGTTGAAAAGTTGAAAGAGCTTATTCCAAGACAGCAGTTTGAGGTACCTATTCAGGCAGCGATTGGCCAAAAAATTGTTGCCCGTTCCACGATTAAAGCTATGCGTAAAAACGTATTGGCTAAATGTTACGGTGGAGATATCTCTCGGAAACGAAAATTGTTGGAAAAACAAAAAGAAGGTAAGAAACGGATGAAACAAGTTGGTTCCGTTGAAGTACCTCAAGAAGCGTTTATGGCTGTACTTAAAATGGACGATAACAATACCAAAAAATAAAATCAAGAGGAGGTTAGGAATTGCCTGTGGACAGGCTCTTCTAGCCTCTTTTTGTTAAAGAAAGAGAGGGAGAAAGATGATTCAGGCAGCCTATCTGCATATCCCCTTTTGTGAGCATATTTGCCACTATTGTGATTTTAATAAAGTGTTTCTTAAAGGTCAGCCGGTTGATGAATATATCCAAGCACTAGACCAAGAGATGAGGATGACCCTAAAAGAGTTTCCAGCATCTCAGCTTCAAACCATTTTTGTCGGGGGCGGTACTCCTACATCCTTAAATGAACAGCAGCTTGAGAGTTTTTGTGAAAGTATAAATAGAAACTTACCTAAAAGTGACAGCCTTGAATTTACCTTTGAAGCAAATCCTGGGGATTTAACAAAGGAAAAATTACAAATATTAAAAGATGCTGGTGTAAATCGAATAAGTCTTGGAGTTCAAACGTTCAATGAGGATTTATTACAAAAAATCGGCCGTGTTCATAAAGTAAAGGATGTCTATCAAACCATTGAAAATGCCAAAAAAATAGGATTTGAAAATATCAGTATCGATTTGATTTTTAGTTTGCCTACGCAAACCGTACAGGATTTTAAAGATTCGTTAACAAAGGCATTTGCACTCGACATTCCGCACTTTTCGGCCTACTCGTTAATCATTGAACCGAAAACTGTTTTTTATAACTTATTAAAAAAAGGCAAGCTGCCAACACCAGGTGAAGATTTAGAAGCTGGCATGTATGAAATGTTAATGGAAGAAATGGAGAAACATGGTTACAACCAATATGAAATAAGTAATTTTTCAAGACCTGGCTTTGAAAGCAGACATAATCTAACCTACTGGAATAATGAGTATTATTATGGGTTTGGAGCAGGTGCACATAGTTATGTGAATGGAATAAGACGATCCAATACGGGGCCTTTGAAAAAATATATGGATCAAATAAACAACGGTCAACTTCCAATCTTAGAGGACCATCCAGTTACAAAAGCGGAACAAATGGAAGAAGAAATGTTCCTCGGATTACGGAAAAATAAAGGAGTGTCCATTTCTCATTTTATTGAGAAATTTGACCTAAACCCGTTAGAGATTTTTGATGTACAGCTAACGGAGTTAATAGCAAAACATTGGATAGAAGTGAAAAAAGATAATATATATTTAACTAACCAGGGAAGATTTTTAGGAAATGAAGTGTTTCAAGCCTTTTTGGGTGTAGTTTAGTGTTTCCTATTTCTTTTTAATTGACATCTTCCCACCTTTTTTGATAATTTATTAGTATAATTAGCACTCAGTAACCAGGAGTGCTAACAGAGGTGATGAAAGTTGCTAACAGATCGTCAATTGTTGATTCTACAGGTTATTGTTGATGACTTTATTCGATCTGCCCAACCAGTCGGCTCAAGAAGTTTGTCGAAAAAAGAGGAAATTTCCTTTAGTTCAGCCACAATTCGTAATGAAATGGCCGACCTTGAAGAGTTGGGGTTTATTGAAAAGACACATACCTCCTCAGGGCGTGTGCCTTCTGAAAAAGGGTACCGGTATTATGTTGATCATTTACTATCTCCTCAGGTTTTAAACCCGAAGGATATATCGATTATTCAATCGATTTTTGCAGAGAAAATCTTTGAGTTTGAAAAAATTATTCAAAGATCTGCAAAAATATTATCTGAGCTAACCAATTACACATCGATTGTACTTGGGCCGGCCGTAAGTATTAATAAGTTAAAAAGAATCCAAATCATCCCGTTAAACAAGGATACGGCTGTAGCGATTTTTGTAACAGATACAGGACATGTGGAAAATCGCACGTTTACTTTACCTGCGTCGATTGATGCTGGGGATTTAGAGAAAACAGTCAACATCTTAAATAATCGCTTAGCAGGGGTACCTTTAGAAGATTTAAATGACAAGATTTATAAAGAAGTTGCAATGTTACTAAAGCAGCATATCCATAATTACGACTTAATGATGCATACGATTGCAGAATCATTTAAGATGCCCATCACTGAAAAACTTTTCTTTGGCGGGAAAACAAATATGCTTAGCCAGCCTGAGTTTAATGACCTTACCAAAATTCGTACCCTCTTAACCATGATTGATCAAGAGGAGTGGATTTCGAATGTAATTAGGAATAATTCCAGAGGGATTAATGTTAAAATTGGCACTGAAAATAATAATAGTGCGATGGACAACTGCAGCCTCATTACGGCGACTTATTCTGTTGGTATAGAAAAATTAGGTACAATCGCCATCTTAGGGCCAACTAGAATGGAATATTCACGGGTAATCAGTTTATTGCAATTTTTAAGCAAGGATTTAACCACTGTCTTAACAAAACTGTATCAAAATATTTAGTACTGGAAATATTGAGTAAGGGTGAAATGCCTTTCGTTTCACCCCCTTTTCCATGAAATAAATAGTAGTCTAAATAATGACCCATGCTTTAAGGGAGGTGAGTAAGTTGACAAATGAACAGAATAAAACGATGAATCAAGAAGAAGAAACGAATGTTGAACTTACCGAAAATCAGACAGTTGAGCCTGTTTTCGATGAAGGAGAAGCAACACCACAAGCAGATGTAAGTGCCAACGAAGAACTGTTGCAAGAAATTGAAACATTAAAAAGCAAATTAGAGGAAGCCGATAATCGCTATTTACGACTTCAAGCTGACTTTGATAATTTCCGCCGCCGGTCTAGATTAGATTTAGAGGCGAGTGAAAAATATAGAGCACAAAAACTAATCGCGGATCTTTTGCCAGCACTAGATAATTTTGAAAGAGCCATGAAAATCGAAGCTGACAATGAACAAACCAAATCGTTACTCCAAGGGATGGATATGGTGTACCGCGGCTTAATGGACGCCTTGAAAAAAGAAGGTGTTGAACTGATCGAGGCGGTTGGAAAAGAATTCGATCCTCATCGTCATCAAGCTGTTATGCAGGGAGAAGATGAGAATTTTGGTTCAAATATTGTTACTGATGAATTTCAAAAAGGTTACCTATTAAAGGACAAAGTTATTCGCCCTTCAATGGTTAAAGTAAATCAATAATTCTACATATTTATTTAGGAGGAAAAGGTAATGAGTAAAATAATTGGTATTGACCTAGGAACAACAAACTCTTGTGTATCTGTTCTTGAAGGCGGAGAACCTAAAGTTATTCCAAATCCAGAAGGCAATCGTACAACTCCATCTGTTATTGCGTTTAAAAATGGAGAGCGTCAAGTTGGGGAAGTGGCAAAACGCCAAGCAATTACAAACCCAAACACAATCATTTCAATTAAGCGTCATATGGGAACAAATTACAAAGTGGATATTGAAGGAAAAGATTATACTCCGCAAGAACTTTCTGCTATTATCCTGCAATATCTAAAATCTTATGCTGAAGATTATCTTGGTGAGCCAGTTACTAAGGCTGTTATTACAGTACCAGCTTATTTTAACGATGCAGAGCGTCAAGCAACAAAGGATGCAGGTAGAATTGCCGGCCTTGAAGTGGAACGTATTATCAACGAGCCAACAGCTGCTGCACTTGCATATGGTTTAGATAAAACAGACCAAGACCAAACGATTCTTGTTTATGACCTTGGCGGTGGTACATTTGACGTATCGATCCTTGAATTAGGTGACGGCGTGTTCGAAGTTAAATCAACTGCTGGTGATAATCGCCTGGGCGGGGACGACTTTGACCAAGTGATTATCGATTATTTAGTTGAACAATTTAAAAAGGATAATGGCATTGATCTTTCTCAAGATAAAATGGCCGTACAGCGCTTAAAAGATGCAGCTGAAAAAGCGAAAAAAGATTTATCAGGTGTAGCTTCAACACAGATTTCTTTACCATTTATCACTGCTGGAGCGGCTGGTCCACTTCACCTTGAAGTTTCATTAACGAGAGCTAAATTTGATGAAATTACTGCCCATCTGGTTGAACGGACAATGGGTCCAGTTCGTCAAGCTCTTAGTGATGCTGGCTTAACTCCATCGCAAATTGATAAAGTTATTCTTGTTGGTGGTTCAACTAGAATTCCTGCAGTTCAAGAAGCGATTAAAAAAGCAACTGGACAAGAGCCTCACCGTGGTGTTAACCCTGATGAAGTAGTAGCAATGGGTGCAGCCATCCAAGGCGGCGTTATCACAGGTGATGTTAAAGATGTTGTTCTACTTGACGTGACTCCATTATCACTTGGAATTGAAACAATGGGCGGCGTATTTACAAAATTAATTGATCGTAATACAACGATTCCAACATCTAAATCACAAGTATTTTCAACTGCGGCTGATAGCCAAACTGCTGTTGATATCCATGTTCTTCAAGGTGAACGGCCAATGGCAGCAAACAACAAAACATTGGGACGTTTCCAATTAACAGATATTCCACCTGCACCACGTGGAGTGCCGCAAATTGAAGTTACATTTGATATTGATAAAAACGGTATTGTTAATGTACGTGCCAAAGATCTTGGCACAAATAAAGAACAGCAAATTACCATTAAGTCATCCACAGGCCTTTCAGATGATGAAATTCAAAAAATGGTAAGAGAAGCAGAAGAAAATGCTGAAGCAGATAAACAGCGTAAGGAAGAAGTGGAACTTCGCAATGAAGCTGACCAACTTGTCTTTACCACAGAAAAAACGTTAAAAGACCTTGAAGGTAAGGTTGACGAAGCTGAGGTTGCCAAAGCAAATGAGGCAAAGGATGCATTGAAGCAAGCGATTGAAAAGAACGATCTTAATGAAATTCGTACTAAAAAGGACGCACTACAAGAAATCGTTCAGGCATTAACTGTTAAACTATATGAACAAGCAGCACAAGCACAGCAAGCACAACAAGGCGGTCAAGAAGGTGCCTCACCTAAAGATGATGTTGTTGATGCAGAATTCGAAGAAGTAAAAGACGATAAATAAGTAATAAGTAGATAAACAACTTACGAAAAGGTCAAAGTCAGACTAGGGGCTTTGGCTTTTTCTCTGTGAATAGCAGTGTTTTTATTGCAATGTACTTCTTAAGGGTGTTAGAATAATCTTTATGTGACAGATTCGGGAGTGGGTAATCATGAGTAAACGGGATTACTATGAAGTGCTTGGCGTTAGTAAGAGCGCTTCAAAGGATGAAATAAAAAAAGCGTATCGTAAGCTATCTAAACAATATCATCCAGATATTAATAAAGAGCCGGATGCAGCTGATAAATTTAAAGAAATCGCTGAAGCATATGAAGTGTTAAGCGATGAACAAAAAAAGGCACACTATGATCAATTCGGTCATACAGATCCAAACCAAGGCTTTGGCGGCGGTGCTGATTTTGGCGGCGGTTTTGGCGGGTTTGAAGATATCTTTAATACCTTCTTTGGCGGTGGCGGTGGATCGAGAAGACGTGACCCTAATGCGCCAAGACAAGGTGCTGACCTACAGTATACAATGACAGTTACTTTTGAGGAAGCAGCATTCGGTAAGGAAACAGATATCGAAATTCCACGAGAAGAAACTTGTACCACATGTAGCGGAACCGGTGCAAAGCCTGGGACTAAACCTGATACGTGTCAGCATTGTCATGGTACAGGCCAGTTAAATGTGGAGCAAAATACTCCATTTGGTAGAATTGTTAATCGTCGTACATGTAATTACTGTAATGGTACGGGGAAAGAAATTAAAAACAAATGTTCAACCTGTGGTGGTAAAGGAAAAGTGCAAAAACGTAAAAAAATTCATGTCAAGATTCCAGCGGGTATTGACGATGGTCAACAATTACGGATAGCTGGTCAAGGGGAAGCAGGATTTAACGGCGGCCCGGCAGGTGATCTTTACGTAGTATTCCAAGTACGCCCGCATGAGTTTTTTGAAAGAGATGGCGATGACATTTATTGTGAAATGCCAATTACATTTGTTCAAGCGTCATTGGGTGATGAAATTGAAGTTCCTGCCCTAAATGGAAAAGTAAAATTAAAAATTCCTGCTGGTACTCAAACAGGTAAAAAATTCCGCTTAAAAGGAAAAGGGATTCCAAATGTGCGCGGCTATGGTGTGGGTGATCAATATATTATTGTTCGTATTATTACACCAACAAAGCTTACGGATAAACAAAAGCAGCTTCTAAAAGAATTTGGCGAGCTAAGTGGCAATTCTCCGATAGGCGAACACGAAGAAAGTTTTTTTTCAAAAGTAAAACGAGCGTTTAAAAGCGAGTAAGGGATGGAGTTGGTAGAATGAAGTGGTCAGAAATTAGTATCCACACAACAAACGAGGCGATCGAACCTATTTCTAACATATTGCATGAAGCTGGGGCGAGCGGTGTAGTCATTGAAGATCCATTTGAATTGACAAAAGAAAGGGAAGATCAATTCGGAGAAATCTACCAACTCAATCCAGATGATTATCCTGACGAGGGAGTTATCGTAAAGGCTTATTTACCGGTCAACAGTTTCCTAGGAGAAACGGTTGAAGCCATCAAGGATTCCATTAATAACCTAATTATTTATGATATTGATTTAGGATTAAATAAAGTATCGATTATGGAAGTTCATGAAGAAGAATGGGCAACGGCTTGGAAAAAATATTATCACCCTGTTAAAATTTCTGAAAAATTCACGATTGTTCCAACTTGGGAAATTTATGAACCGGTAAGCAGCGATGAATTAATCATAGAATTAGACCCTGGAATGGCATTTGGTACTGGTACACATCCGACAACCGTCATGAGTATTCAAGCTCTTGAAAGAACTGTTCAGCCAGGAGATCGAGTCATTGATGTTGGAACAGGCTCTGGAGTGCTCAGTATTGCAGCAGCAATGCTTGGTGCGGAGGACGTTAGAGCCTATGACCTTGACGAGGTTGCAGTGAAATCAGCAAGGTTGAACATCAAGCTAAATAAGGTGAGTAATACTGTATCCATCTCCCAAAACAATCTTCTAGATGGAGTCACTGAAAAGTCTGCTGATGTAGTAGTCGCCAATATCTTAGCGGAAGTTATTATAAGATTTACGGATGACGTAGCGCGAGTCGTAAAGCCCGGAGGATCTTTCATTGCATCAGGGATTATTCAGCAGAAAAAGGATTTAGTGAAGGAAGCGATCGTAGCCTCAGGCTTTGAAATCTCAGAAACCATTCTTATGGAGGATTGGGTTGCGATCATTGCTAAAAGAAAAAAGTGATTTTTCAAAAGGGGTGGCGGAACCCCTTTTTATTTATAAAGAAGGTTTTAGAGAGGGTGCAATCGTGTGCAACGCTATTTTGTTAAACAACGAGCAAATAATAATCAGTTTTTCATTGATGAAGAAGACCGCCATCATATCGTGAAGGTTATGCGGATGCAAATAGGCGATCAAATTATTTGCGTTGATTCAGAAGGAAAACAAGCTGTTTGCCGGCTTGCAGAATTTACCGATTCAAGTGTCGTTGCAGACGTTGTACAATGGAAAGATGAGATTACAGAGCTCCCCATCTCTATTACGATTGCTAGTGGTCTGCCTAAAGGGGACAAGCTGGAGTGGATTATCCAGAAGGGGACGGAGCTAGGGGCACAACAGTTTCTCCCATTTATAGCAGCACGCTCAGTGGTAAAATGGGATGAGAAAAAAAGTGCGAAGAAAATGGAGAGATGGCAAAAGATTGCTAAAGAAGCTGCCGAACAATCACATCGTGCTTTTTTGCCTGAAGTGGTTAGTCCTATGAGTTTTAAAGCTATGTTGGCAAAAAGTAATGACTTTGATTATAAATTAGCTGCCTTTGAGGAGGAAAGTAGAAATGGAGAAACGTCTGTTTTTTCTTCTACGCTCCAAAAAATAAAAAAAGGCGAATCCCTCCTTTTGGTTTTTGGACCAGAAGGTGGCTTAGCAGATGAAGAAGTTGAGCTTTTAAAAAATCAAGGCTTTGATTTATGCGGGTTAGGTCCGCGAATATTAAGAACGGAAACGGCACCATTATATTCACTTGCGGCTATTTCCTATCATTTTGAATTATTGAGGTGAGAATCCAATGGCAACAGTTGCATTTCATACATTAGGATGTAAGGTGAACCACTATGAAACAGAGGCCATCTGGCAGTTATTTAAACAAGAAGGCTATGAACGGGTTGATTTTGAATCCATTTCCGATGTATATATCATTAATACTTGTACAGTTACAAATACAGGCGATAAAAAAAGCCGTCAGGTTATTCGACGTGCAGTAAGAAAAAATCCCGATGCGGTAATATGTGTAACGGGTTGTTATGCTCAAACATCTCCAGCTGAAATTATGGCGATACCTGGCGTTGATATTGTCGTGGGCACCCAGGATCGTGTGAAAATGCTTGGATATATTGACCAATATAAAGCAGAACGTCAGCCAATCAACGGCGTTGGTAATATTATGAAGAACCGTGTTTACGAAGAGCTCGATGTTCCTTCTTTTACGGACCGTACACGTGCATCTTTAAAAATTCAAGAAGGCTGTAACAATTTTTGTACCTTCTGTATCATTCCATGGGCACGGGGTCTTATGAGATCACGTGATCCAAAGGAAGTAATCCACCAAGCACAGCAGCTTGTAGATGCAGGCTATAAGGAAATCGTTTTAACGGGTATTCACACAGGTGGTTACGGAGAGGACATGAAAGATTATAACCTTGCTGCACTCCTCCGTGAGTTAGAAGCAGAAGTAAAAGGGTTGGAACGACTCCGTATTTCATCAATTGAAGCGAGTCAAATTACAGATGAAGTCATTGAAGTGATAAATCAATCAAACATCGTTGTCCGCCATTTGCATATCCCAATTCAATCTGGTTCCAATACCGTATTAAAAAGAATGCGCCGTAAATATACAATGGAATTCTTCGGAGAAAGACTTGAACGTCTGAAAGAAGTTCTCCCAGGTCTTGCCGTTACTTCTGATGTAATTGTTGGTTTTCCTGGCGAAACGGAAGAAGAGTTTATGGAGACCTATAATTTTATAAAAGATCATAAATTCTCTGAACTCCATGTATTCCCATATTCGAAGCGTACAGGTACACCTGCTGCTCGTATGGAAGATCAAGTGGATGAAGAAGTGAAAAATGAACGGGTTCATCGTTTAATCTCCCTTTCAGACCAGCTTGCTAAAGAATACGCATCGTTATTTGAAGGTGAAGTTTTAGATGTCATTCCAGAAGAAGAGTACAAAGAGGAAGCGGCATCTGGTTTGTATGTCGGCTATTCTGATAACTACCTAAAAGTTGTCTTCCCTGCTACAGAAGAGATGATTGGTAAAATTGTAAAAGTGAAAGTAACCAAAGCAGGCTACCCTTACAATCAAGGACAATTTGTAAGAGTGGTTGAGGATTCGGCTTTAATCAAAGAAGAATTGTTTAATCAAGAAGAAGCCGCCATTTAAGGAAAAAGGACCTAACCCAGGTTCTTTTTTTTTGGGACATACTAATAACAAATGTAATATAAATTAAAACCGAAATCGGAGGGAGCTTAAAAATGGCTACTGCTAATATTGCTGCAATGATTGACCACACCTTACTAAAACCGGATGCTACAAAGGGTCAGATTGAAAAACTTTGCCAAGAGGCGAAGGCAAACAAATTTTTTTCCGTTTGTGTGAATCCAACTTGGGTTCGAACTGCAAAAGAGTTATTAACCGGCAGTGATGTGAAAATTTGTACGGTAATTGGGTTTCCTTTAGGTGCCGCCACTACTGAAACAAAAGCCTTTGAAACGAGAAATGCCATTGACCAAGGAGCCGATGAAGTAGATATGGTTATTAATATTGGTGCTTTGAAGGATAAAAACGATGATTTAGTCGAGCGTGACATTCGTGCAGTTGTCGAAACAGCAAATGGCAAGGCACTTACAAAAGTGATTATCGAAACGAGTCTGTTATCGAAGGAAGAAAAAATTCGTGCATGTCAGCTTTCAGTGAAAGCAGGTACTGATTTTGTGAAAACTTCTACGGGATTTTCATCAGGTGGGGCAACCGTTGAGGATATCGCCCTTATGAGGCAAACTGTTGGTCCTGATATTGGGGTGAAGGCCTCGGGTGCAGTCAGAAGCACACAGGATGCCCAACAACTCATTGAAGCGGGTGCATCGAGGATAGGAGCAAGTTCTAGTGTAGCAATAATCAATGGGCTGAAAGTGACATCAGATTACTAAGAAAAGCGCTAGGGCGCTGGGGCTGAACAATTCTCGAAGCCAAAACTTATAATTTCAAAAATAATCTCAAAAACCAGTATCGTTCATTTTACGATACTGGTTTTTGAGGCTTTCTGTCGTGTAAAAATAAAATCATTTCACCGAACCGTGTAGCAAAAGGTAAGACCAGCAACGAGGTAGCTACATTAAAAATGACACTTATATGCGCTAATTGCACATCCTTATGACTCGAAAGCCATGCTGCGTGCTCAGTAAGCAAAGGGATTAACGGGATAAAGACGAAGACTCCAAAAACATTCAGCCAAACATGGGCAAATGCCGCCAATCTAGATTCTTTTCCACCACCAATCGATGCAATCACCGCCGTTATGCAGGTTCCAATATTAGCGCCAAGTACAATGGCAATGCCTGCATCAAGTTGAAGGAGCCCTGCAGTTAAAAAACCCATGGCAATTCCAGTCATCGCCGTACTCGATTGAATGATCGAAGTAATGATCGTTCCTGTTAAGAGACTTAAAACTATATTGTCATTTATCGATAAGATAAACTTGTTTATAAAAGCCATAGACGTTAAAGGTCCCGATAAAATTTCGAACCCTTTCATTGCCGTAAACACAGAGGCAATCCCGAATATGAGCATGCCAATACTTCTGGCTTTTTTATTTTTAAATAAAATAAGAAATGCTCCACTAATAGCTAGAGGAACAAGGATGGCATCCAAATCAAATGTTATTAATTCCGTCTTAAAGGTTGTTCCAATATTAGTACCAAGAATAATCCCAATTGATTGAGGAAATGTCATGATTTTTGCGGAAATTAGTCCAATTGTAATGACCATTACAGCTGAACTGCTCTGAAGTAATGCCGTAATAAAAGTCCCTGTTAACATCCCTTTAAAAGGTGTACGAGTTAATGAAATCAACCATGTTTTTAATTTATTGGCAGATAAGTTAAATAACCCAAATCTAATAATTGTCATCCCAAAAATAAATAATAAAATACAAAGAACAAATAATAATATGTATAGCATTGGATTGGCCCCCCTCCGTTCATTGTATGGTCGTTTTGGGTGGGACATGCCATTTTTTTAGACGAGTTATTGGATCAATTGCATAAAAAATAAAAAGCTCGTTTGTTCATAAAGAAATTCAGTTGACCTTGTATCAAGGTTATATTATAATTGCAAGGTACATGGATTGAATGTTAGTGTGTTGTGTTTCGGAGGGAGGGAAAGAGAATGTCTAAAACCGTCGTTCGTAAAAACGAATCGCTTGAAGATGCTCTTCGTCGCTTCAAACGTACAGTATCAAAAACTGGTACTTTGCAAGAGGCAAGAAAGCGCGAATTTTATGAAAAACCAAGTGTAAAACGTAAGAAAAAGTCTGAAGCAGCTAGAAAACGTAAGTTTTAAGAGAGGGTGTATTATATGAGTCTTCTCGAGCGTTTGAACAATGATATGAAACAAGCGATGAAAAACAAGGAAAAAGACAAACTTTCGGTCATTCGGATGGTCAAAGCTTCATTGCAAAATGAAGCTATAAAGCTCGGAACAAAAGAGCTTTCCGAAGATGTGGAGTTAACAGTCCTTTCTCGCGAAGTAAAACAACGCAAAGACTCCCTCCATGAATTTGATAAAGCTGGTCGTGAAGACCTGGTTGATAAATTGCGTACAGAACTCGCAATTGTCGAGCTGTATTTACCGAAACAGCTTTCTGAAGAGGAACTGTCAGAAATTGTAAAAGAAACTATTTCTGAAGTCGGCGCTAAGTCAAAAGCGGAAATGGGAAAAGTGATGGCTGCTATTATGCCTAAAGTAAAGGGTAAAGCAGATGGGTCGCTGGTTAATAAATTTGTACAACAACACCTTTCATAGTATTCTGACATAAAGACTGTAGGTTCTAATGCCTATGGTCTTTTTATATATTTCAATAAAGCTGAAACCTTTTTGATTCCCAGACGTAAAGAATATTGTCAGATAGAAACAAAAGAGAGGGGGGCCTTGAATGATTGAATTTCTTACTGACCCAATTGTTGTAACCGTTCTCTTAACGATTGCGGGTGTTGGAATAGTGATGGAACTTTTTTCAGCAAAATTTGGTGTGGCAGGATTTATCGGAATTTTTGCATTGCTTTTATTCTTTTATGGACATTTTCAAGCCGGTCTTGCAGGATATGGAACATTATTATTATTCGTGGCAGGAATCTTATTGATTTTCTTGGAATTCTTTTTGCCCGGTGCCATTTCAGGAACGCTGGGTGTGGCAGCTTTAATACTAAGTCTGTTCTTAGCAGGAGAAGATACCTTGCAAATAGGGGTTTCTATTCTAATTGCTATTTTCATTTCAATCTGCGTTTTCTTTATAATGATTAAGATTTTTGGAAAAAAACTGGTCCTTTTTAATCAAATGGTTCTGTTTGATTCAGCAAGGAAAGAGGATGGATATGTATCGAATATTAACCGTACTGATCTGTTAGGAAAGGAAGGCATGGCCTTAACAATTTTACGGCCTGCGGGAACGATGATTATTAATAATGAACGCGTTGATGTGGTAAGTGAAGGAGGTTTTATCGGGCAAAATGCAAAAGTGAAAGTCATTAAAGTGGAAGGAGCCCGTATTGTTGTTAGAGAGGTCAAATAACTAGTAGGGGGTCATTATATGGATATAGTGTCCGGAGGTACCATATTTATTATTGCAGTTGTTGTTGTTGCCTTAATCTTCTTTGGAATTTTATTATCATTTGTACCAGTCATGCTTTGGATTTCGGCATTAGCTGCAGGAGTGCGTATTAGTATTTTTACATTAGTTGGAATGAGACTCAGAAGGGTTACACCAAGCAGAGTGGTTAATCCCCTCATTAAAGCACATAAAGCTGGTTTAAATGTCACGACCAATCAGCTTGAAAGCCATTATTTAGCCGGGGGAAATGTTGATAGAGTGGTTAATGCCCTCATTGCTGCACACCGTGCCAATATTGAATTATCCTTTGAGCGCTGCGCGGCAATTGACCTAGCTGGCCGGGATGTATTAGAGGCAGTTCAAATGAGTGTTAATCCTAAGGTGATTGAAACGCCCTTTATTGCTGGTGTTGCGATGAATGGGATAGAAGTAAAGGCAAAAGCGAGAATCACCGTACGAGCCAATATTGAGCGTCTCGTCGGCGGGGCAGGTGAAGAGACAGTTGTGGCTCGTGTTGGTGAGGGCGTTGTCAGCACAATTGGCTCCTCTGACAGCCATAGTAAGGTTCTTGAGAATCCTGATTTAATCTCGCAAACGGTTCTGTCAAAGGGGCTTGATGCGGGTACTGCCTTTGAAATACTGTCAATTGATATCGCTGATGTGGACATCGGTAAAAACATCGGAGCTGAATTACAGACAGAACAAGCGGAAGCAGATAAGAAAATCGCTCAGGCTAAGGCAGAAGAGCGCAGGGCCATGGCTGTGGCCTTAGAGCAAGAAATGAAAGCGAAGGTCCAAGAAATGAGAGCAAAAGTGGTGGAAGCTGAAGCTGAGGTACCACTTGCAATGGCTGAAGCGCTCAAATCAGGTAATATTGGTGTAATGGACTATATGAATTTTAAAAACATCTCAGCTGATACGGAAATGCGGGGCTCGATCGGAAAGATCACTGGAGAGAAGAAAGATGAAAAGTAACCCACTTTTAATTAAAAGGATGGTATGATTTTGGAATCGATATTATTTTTGATCATTGTCGGTATCCTTTCGACTATTTTTAGTAAATCAAAAAGCAAACGAGCTCCATCTGCGAATAAGCTATTTTCAAAAAATAGTATGAGGGATATACGAACGGTTTTTAAAGAGGTTACAAATATTGAGCCCATTAAAAAAAGCCCAACTAAAACAGAACAAAAAACACAATCCATAATTAATAATTTGAAAAACCTCGAACAAGAGTATCAACAAGTTAGACAGGGGTCTGAAGCAAGTCGAATTGGGATGGCGACATCACGGCACAAACAAGAAATGGTTAACGACTCCATCATGATGGTTAAACCAGAGGAAGGTGTACCGCCTGTTAGCTTAGAAAATCCAGATGCAAACACATTAATTAATGGGATTATATGGTCGGAAATTCTTGGTGAACCACGATCAAAAAAACCTTATATGGCAAAAAGACGCTGAGTTAATCAATCAATCGAATCGAAAAAGGTGTGCTAGAACCCCCTTTCATTTCATAAATATGAGATGAAAGGGGGTTCTTTTTTTATGGCGAAAAAATGGGGCCAACGTGTTCGAAACTGGATGGCTAATAAAATGGATCTTCCTCAAGATGTCATGATGGATTTGCCTCGGATTACGATGATTGGACAAATCCATATTTATGTTGAAAACCACCGTGGCCTGCTGGCCTTTACTGATAAAGAACTCCGATTGCTGCTAAAACAAGGTCAATTATTAATCAAAGGTAAGTCCTTTGTGATTAAAACCATTTTGCCTGAAGAAATTTTGCTGGAAGGAAAAATTGATCAGGTCATTTATATAAATGATAATGCGGGAGGAACAAAATGAAGAATCAATGGTTTGAATTCTTATATGGAAAAGTTACCGTAAAAGTTTCAGGAAAAGGCCTTGAACGTTTTTTAAATGTATTAACAAGAAATGGTTTGCATATTTGGAATGTCAAACGTCATGGAACAGAGACGATTACGTTTCAAATGAGGCTGCAGGATGCCTTAAGAATTAGACAGTTTGCCCGAAACAGTGGCTGCAGGATCTCCTTTTTACAACGGCAGGGTGCCCCCTTTTTATTTAGAAGACTATTGAAAAATAGCGGTTTTATGTTAGGAGCTGCAGCCTTTATTTTCCTTATTATGGTCCTATCCAATATGATATGGGGAATTGAAATAAAAGGGGCAAAACCAGCGACAGAATATCAAATACGCAAAGAATTGGACAAGATGGGCGTTAAAATTGGCAAAGTGCAATTTTTCGTAGAGAATGTAGAGGGGATTCAAAGACGCTTAACCAATAATGTTGGTGCACTTACATGGGTTGGTGTGGAATTAAAGGGGACAACCTATCACCTCCAAGTGGTAGAAAAGAATGAGCCTAAAAAAGCAGAGCAATTATCACCACAAAATCTCATTGCGAAAAAGAAAGCCATTATTGTCAAGATGTTTGTGGAAACTGGTCAAAAAGTCGTTGATATCCATGATCATGTTGAACCAGGGCAATTGCTGGTTTCAGGGGCATATGGTCAGGAGGGTACTCCAGAATATACTGCCGCTAAGGGCGAGGTCTGGGGGGAAACGTGGTATAAAAGCCATGCCGAGCTTCCGTTAGTAACCAATTTTAAAGTATACAATGGCAAGGAAGTTCAGAAGCATGCTCTTTTACTAGGGAATTGGGAAGTACCGGTTTGGGGATTTGGGAAACCTGACTTCAAGAATTATGATACAGAGAAGAATGTCCATAAAATCCATTTTCTCAAATGGGAGTTACCAATTAGTTATATAAATAAAACACTACGGGAGCGAGAAGAGTATCAGCGTACCTATTCCCAAAAAGAGGCTGAACAAATTGCAGTGGAACTTGCAAAAAAAGAAATAAAAAGCAATTTAGCGGAGGATGCTATAATAAAAGATGAAAAAATTTTACACAAGGCATTTCGAAATGGTAAAGTTATACTAGATATCCATTTCAAGATAATTGAAAACATTGCAGTCGGACAACCGATTTCCAAGGAGACTCCTGAATGACAGAAAAATTAACTACCATAAATGTACAGCTGGAAAATCCTGCAGAGGCGATTAACCTTCTCGGGAATTCCGATCAAAATTTAAAGATTATTGAACAAGAGCTTAGTGTTTCGATTATCACACGGGGTGAATCTGTCAGTTTGTCAGGCGATGAAGACAAGGTCACGATGGCAGAACAAATTATAGACAGATTAATTTTTGTGATTCGTAAGGGCATTAATATTGGTCCAAGAGACGTTCTATATGCGATCCAAATGGCACAAAAAGGAATGCTTGAATATTTTGTGAATTTATACGATGAAGAAATTGCTAAAAATGTCAAAGGAAAGTCCATCCGCATTAAAACGCTTGGCCAAAAACAATATGTGACAGCAATCAAGAAACATGATCTTGTTTTTGGGATTGGCCCAGCTGGAACAGGTAAAACCTATCTTGCTGTTGTGATGGCCGTTAATGCCCTTAAAAGTGGACAGGTGAATAAAATTATTTTAACAAGACCCGCTGTAGAGGCTGGTGAAAGTCTCGGTTTCCTGCCAGGGGATTTAAAAGAAAAAGTAGACCCATATTTAAGGCCTCTGTATGATGCGCTTAACGACGTACTAGGGGCAGAACACACCCAGAGGCTGATAGAGCGCGGGACGATAGAAATTGCTCCTCTTGCTTATATGAGAGGCCGTACCTTGGATGATGCCTTTGTGATCTTAGATGAGGCTCAAAATACCACCCAGGCACAAATGAAGATGTTCTTGACCAGGTTGGGCTTCGGTTCAAAAATGGTGATCACAGGAGATCAGACACAAGTCGATTTACCAAAGGGTGCTAAATCCGGGTTAATTGCGGCAGAAGAAATCTTGCAACATGTAAATGGGATTTCGTTTATCTTCTTAGAACAAAGTGATGTTGTTCGTCATCCACTTGTCCGTCGAATAATTGAAGCCTATGAAAAACAGGCCAATCAACATTAAAATGAGGGGTAAACCTGTTGAGGGTTTATCCCTTCTTTTTGAGCGTGAAACCTTTCGGTAAAACTGTTATCATTTTACATAAAGCTCGCTTTCAGTAATAATTAAGGTATCTTTTGTTTAAATCTTGATTTAGGGCCGTGGTTGGAGGGATTTAGTTGGACAAACTACAGCAACACTTCATACGGATACGAAAATTACTTGATCATACTTTTTTTCGAATATTGTTTTTTCTTGTTTTAGGAATTGTTCTATTTGGAGCTATCTACAGTAACGTAAAACCAGAAAAGCTTGATCTAAAATTGTTTTCCGTTGCTGAAAAAACAATTCGCTCGCCAGGGACAGTAGAGGACAAGGCAAGTACAGAAAATAAGCGTAAAGATGCGCTGGATCAAGTGCAAGATGTGTATACCTTAAAAAAAGAATATACACAAAACAGAGTTGATTTAATAACGTCTATTTTTCAATCAGCGATTGAAGTAAATGACGAAATCACAGCAGGACCAAAGAAACAGGAAGAAACCGCTGCCGAGGATAAACCGGTAAAAGAGGAACCGAGTGTTGAAGATAAAGTAACAAAGTTAAAAGCAAAATTGACGGACGATGTTTCGAAGGACCTCTCGAATCAAGTCTTTACTGCTTTATCCCAAGCCAGCAATGATGAATTGTCAATTGCCAAGGATTTAACTGTTACGGCTATCAACAATGTCATGACGAACCGAATTTCTACGGATGAAGTGGAAAATGCTAAGAAAAGAGTAGAGGAAGAATTAAAGTATACTGCCTTAAATGATAATTTAAGAGTGGCTTCCATTGATTTAGGAAGATATGCTGTCATTCAAAATGAATTTTATGATCCGAATGCAACGGAAGAACTTCGACAGCAGGCGGCTGAGAGTGTCGAACCTGTAAAAATTCTTCAGGGTCAAATCATTGTTGAAGAAGGCGAATTAATTAATCAAGATATTTACCGGCAATTAAAACTGGTAGGTCTCTTAAATAATGACAAATCGTTCAAGCCATTTATCGGCTTGGTGGTATTGATTGCCATTATTCTTTCTGCCATCTACTATTATTTTTATCAAATGAAGTCTCTTCCTGAGAAACGGCAAACGCATTTGTTGTTATATGGAATCATTTTTATACTCACCATATTCATTATGAAAATCATTAGCATGCTCCAGGTTTTTAATTTTTCTGGGATTGGTTATATTTTCCCTGCTGCAATGTGTGGAATGCTAATAAAGATTTTAATTGATGAAAAGCTAGCCATCATGATGTCGATTGTTATGGCAGTGTGTGGGAGTATTTTATTTAATGAAGGGATTACAGGAACCTTTAACTTCTCGGTAGGAATTTATATCCTATTTAGTACATTAGCAGCGATCCTTTTTTTGAATAAACAGAATCACCGAACGAAAATATTACAGGCTGGAACCTTGGCGGCAGCTGTCAATGTTATGTCAATCAGTGCATTAATTTTATTGCCGAACGGACAGTTTTCAGGAATTGAATTAGGATACTATCTTATTACTGCGCTTGTTTCGGGGATAGGTTCAGCCGTTTTAACGATCGGTTTGCTGCCATTTTTTGAGGCTAGTTTTGGAATTCTTTCAACGATGAGGCTGATTGAGCTATCTAACCCTAATCATCCGCTTTTAAGAAAAATCTTAATGGAGGCTCCTGGAACCTATCATCATAGTGTCATGGTGGCTAATTTAGCTGAATCTGCATGTGAGGCTATTGGGGCAAATGGGCTGTTGGCTAGAGTCGGCAGTTATTATCATGACATTGGTAAAACAAAAAGACCGAACTTTTTTATTGAAAATCAGATGCATGTTGACAATCCCCATGATCGGCTCCCGCCTGATAAAAGTGCGACTATTATTATTGGACATGTGAGTGACGGATCAGCCATTTTAAAGAAATACCACATGCCTAAAGAAATTATTGATATTGCCGAGCAGCATCATGGGACAACCTTGCTTAAATTCTTTTACCATAAGGCACTTCAAATTGATTCTGATTTAAAGGAAGAAGAGTTTCGTTATCCCGGACCAAAGGCCATGACGAAGGAGTCGGCAGTTGTGGGCATTGCTGACAGTGTTGAGGCTGCAGTACGCTCATTATCACAGCCAACACCAGAATTAATTGAATCGCTTGTTAAAAAAATTGTGGTAGACCGTTTAGAGGATGGTCAATTAAATGAGTGTGATATTACCATCAAAGAAATTGAAACTGTATCCCATACACTATGTGAGTCCTTAAAGGGGATTTTTCACTCAAGAATTGAGTATCCAGAACTGACAAAGACAAAGAAGGTGAAGCAAGCATGACATTACTTATTGATTGTATAGACGAGACGAATGAACTAACAGAACAACAAATGCTTGAAATTGAAAGGTTACTATCTTTTGCGGCTGAGAAACAAAGCATTGAAGAGCACAGTGAGGTATCTGTAACCTTTGTTACAAATGAGAAGATTAGAGAAATTAATCGGGACTATCGTGATAAAGATGCCCCAACAGATGTCATTTCTTTTGCCATGGAAGAGCTTGGCGAGGGAGAAGTAAAATTATTGGGTGTTGATATGCCGCGGGTTTTAGGGGATATTATTATTTCAATCCCAAGAACAAAGGAGCAAGCGGAGGAGTACGGTCATTCCTTTCAACGCGAACTTGGTTTTCTAGCTGTCCATGGATTTCTTCATCTTTTAGGGTATGACCACATGACGGAAGAGGACGAAAAGGTGATGTTTACATTGCAAAAGGAAATTTTAAATGAGTATGGACTCACAAGATAAACGAAAATCATTCCGCTTCATGAGCTCATTTACGTTTGCCCTAGCCGGAATTATAACCACCATTAGGATGGAAAGAAATATGCGTTTTCATCTCATTAGTTCCTTAATTGTTATAATGATTTCTGTTTATTTTTCGATTACAAAAATAGAATGGGCACTCATTCTTTTTGCTATTGGAGGGATGTTTGCCCTAGAATTACTGAACACAGCCATTGAACGTGTAGTCGATCTTGTTACAGCTGAGTACCATCCACTTGCCAAACAAGCAAAAGATATAGCCGCAGGAGCTGTCTTAGTATATGCAGCTCTGTCTGTTTGTATTGGAACCATTATCTTTTGGCCTTATGTTCTTAAATGGTTTTAATAAGCTAGTAAATTTTAGAACTACCTAATTTGAATTGCTTAAGCTAATCCGATAAAATAACTTAATCAGCTTTTTTTTTAAAGACAAGTTGATTTATGAGAAAATTCTAATTTTTTAAAATTTTATATTTCTTTTTTGCTACAAATAATGATTTTCTCTAAATTTTGAGGTAAAATAAAGAAACAGCAGATTCCTGCTGGAAGGGAAGACGTTTTGTGAACATTGAACAATTAGTTGAAGAAGCAAAGAGTGCAAGAGAAAAAGCCTATGTTCCTTATTCGAAGTTTGGAGTAGGAGCTGCATTGTTAACGACAAATGGAAAAGTATATCATGGCTGTAATATTGAAAATGCCGCCTACAGTATGTGTAACTGTGCGGAACGTACTGCCCTTTTTAAAGCCTATTCAGAAGGCGACCGGGATTTTCATATGCTTGCAGTAATAGCAGATACAGATCGCCCATGTTCCCCGTGTGGTGCTTGCCGACAAGTCATTTCCGAACTATGCCCAAGAGACATGAAAGTGGTTTTAACAAACCTAAAAGGAGATATTCAAGAAATAACGGTTGCCGAATTATTGCCAGGTGCCTTTTCATCGGAGGATTTACATGCAAAATAATGGGAATGGAAACGCATACAAATCAGGATTTATTTCAATTATTGGACGGCCAAATGTTGGGAAGTCTACCTTTCTGAATCGAGTAATCGGCCAGAAAATCGCGATTATGAGTGATAAGCCGCAAACAACACGCAACAAAATCCAAGGTGTCTTATCACTTCCTGACGCTCAAATGGTTTTTATTGATACACCAGGTATCCATAAACCAAAACATAAATTGGGCGACTTTATGATGAAGGTAGCACAAAATACGCTAAAAGAAGTTGATTTAATTTTATTTATGGTAAACGCCGTAGAAGGCTTTGGCCGTGGGGAAGAGTTTATCCTTGAAAAATTCCAAACAGTTAATACCCCTATCTTTCTGGTTATAAATAAAATTGATCAAGTTCACCCTGATGAATTGTTGCCAATTATTGAATCATATAAACAAAAATACGACTTTAAAGAAATTGTGCCAATTTCTGCTCTTGAAGGAAATAATGTTGAACGACTTTTAGAACAAATTAAAACCTTCTTACCTGAAGGACCGCAATATTATCCTGCTGATCAGGTAACCGATCATCCAGAGCGATTTATTATTACAGAGTTAATTAGAGAAAAAGCCTTGCATCTTACCAGGGAAGAAATTCCACATTCGTTGGCTGTTGTCTTAGATAAAATGGAACGGCGAGAGGGTAAGGATGTTATTCATGTAATGGCAACCGTAATCGTTGAGAGAGACTCACAAAAGGGCATTATCATTGGAAAGCAAGGCAGCATGCTGAAAGAAATCGGAAAGCGTGCTCGTGTTGATATCGAAAATCTCCTTGGGTCAAAAGTATTTTTAGAGCTTTGGGTTAAAGTTCAGAAGGATTGGCGCAATAAGATGTCTCAACTTCGTGATTATGGCTTCAACGAAGATGAATATTAAATCATAACCCTATTTAAAATATTAACTTATTGACAAGTTTATGCGTGGACAAATTAACAAATATTTCGTCTTATGATTTTAGCAAAGCAGGCTATGATAATTGTAAGGTTTGGGATTAACTTTAGGCTAGTCTAAATAATGAAAGGTGGGGTTTTCAATGATGGATTTTACGTGGAAAGTATTCCTCCAAACAGGTAATATTGACACATATCTTCTCTTCAAAGAGCTTGAGAAGGAAAACCAAGAAATACCCGGAAATCTGAATGAAGATCTAGCACAAATCGATTTTCCCGTTATATAAGTTTGTTTTCGCGCTACTTTAAGAAGGTGACATTTATGCTTCAGAAGTGTGAAGGCATCGTCATTAGAACGACAGATTATGGTGAAACTAATAAAATAGTGACTCTATACACGAGGGAATGGGGAAAGATTGGTGTAATGGCACGAGGTGCTAAAAAACCAAACAGCCGCCTTTCCTCCATTTCTCAGCTTTTTACACATGGATATTTTCTCCTGCAGATTGGTTCAGGTCTTGGAAGCTTGCAACAGGGTGAAATCATCACTTCGCACCGATCAATTGGTGAAGATATATTTTTAACTGCTTATGCCAGTTATATCGTCGAATTAACAGATAAATGTACAGAAGATAAGAAACTAAACCCATATCATTTTGAATTGTTATATCAAACATTGCATTACATGAATGAAGGCTATGAGCCAGATATACTCATGAATATTTATGAAATGAAAATGTTAAATGTGATGGGACTGTACCCCATCTTACATCAATGCTCCGTTTGTGGCAGTACAGACGGACATTTTTCTTTTTCGATACGGGAAGGCGGGTTGATCTGTCATCGATGTGTAGGGAAAGATCCATACCATTTTAAATTATCACCAGCTTCGGTTAAGTTATTACGGCTATTTTATAATTTTGATCTTTCAAGGTTAGGAAATATTTCAGTCAAGGAAGAAACAAAGGCTGAATTAAAAAAAGTGATTACTGCTTACTATGAAGAATATTCAGGACTAAATCTTAAAACAAAGAAGTTTCTTAATTCCATGGAACAATTTCGAAATCTCTTATAATCGTCTTGTTGACAATCGTTAAACTTTTAGTTACTATTTCTTTAATAAAATATTTGCTGTGACGGAAAGTAGTACTTAGTCAGTTCTATAAAAGCGAACCTAGGATGGTGTGAGCTAGGGGATAGGACACTAACGAAGGCGTTCTTGAGCAATTTGTGTTGAATAAACACGATTTGAAGGAGGCTGCTATTTTTTTAGCAGCAAATAGGGTGGAACCGCGGGTAACTCTCGTCCCTATGCTGAACAAGCATAGAGATGGGAGTTTTTTATTTTTATAAGAAAAGGAGCAAAAAAAATGAATGTAACGATGGAACAAATTGTTTCGCATGCGAAGCACAGAGGATTTATTTTTCCTGGATCTGAAATTTATGGAGGACTAGCGAATACTTGGGATTACGGTCCGTTAGGCGTTGAATTTAAAAATAATATTAAGCAAGCTTGGTGGAAAAAGTTTGTTCAAGAATCCCCATATAATGTGGGCGTAGATGCAAGTATTCTAATGAATCCTAGAACTTGGGAAGCATCTGGTCATATCGGTAACTTTAATGACCCCATGATTGATTGTAAAAATTGTAAGGCAAGGCACCGCGCTGATAAATTAATTGAAAATGCCCTTGATGCTAAAGGTATGGAAATGGTTGTAGATGGTTTGCCATTTGAAAAAATGGAGGAGCTGATCAAGGAACATAATATTGCTTGTCCTGATTGTGGCAGCCATGATTTTACAGGCATTCGTCAATTCAATTTAATGTTCAAAACCTTCCAAGGGGTAACAGAAACAAGCACAAATGAAATTTTTCTTCGCCCAGAGACAGCACAGGGAATTTTCGTTAACTTTAAAAATGTTCAACGGACAATGAGGAAAAAATTGCCGTTCGGTATCGCTCAAATCGGTAAAAGTTTCCGTAATGAAATCACGCCTGGTAATTTTACTTTCCGGACAAGAGAATTCGAACAAATGGAATTAGAATTTTTCTGCAAACCGGGTGAAGAACTTACATGGTTTAATTACTGGAAACAATTTGCTGAAGGCTGGTTATTGTCATTAGGCCTTACGAAGGAAAATTTAAGACTTCGTGATCACTCTGAAGATGAACTTTCCCATTACAGCAATGCAACAACTGATTTTGAATTTAAGTTTCCATTTGGTTGGGGCGAACTTTGGGGAGTTGCTTCAAGAACAGATTATGATTTGAAACAGCACATGGAATTTTCCGGAGAAGATTTCCATTATCTTGATCCTGAAACAAACGAAAAGTATGTCCCATACTGTATTGAACCATCACTTGGTGCTGACCGAGTAACACTTGCATTTTTGATTGATGCCTATGATGAAGAGCAACTGGAAGATGGTACTTCTAGGACGGTTATGCATTTTCACCCTGCATTGGCGCCTTTTAAAGCAGCCGTTCTTCCATTATCAAAAAAATTATCTGATGAGGCTAGAGAAGTATTTGCGAGTCTAGCAAAACATTTTACAGTCGATTTCGATGAGGCAGGATCGATCGGTAAACGTTACCGCCGCCATGATGAAATCGGTACACCATTTTGTATTACCTATGACTTCGATTCGAAAGAAGATAACATGGTAACCGTTCGTGATCGTGATACCATGGAACAAACCCGTATTTCAATTGCAGAACTAGTAAGCTTTCTACAAGAAAAGATGGTTTTTTAAATAAGAAAAGCGAAAGCGCCCTGGTCAGCGCCGTATGGCCTGGGGTTGGACAATTCTCGAAGCCTAAACTGATAAATTCTTATATAAAAATAAAGGTGCGGGCAACCGCACCTTTTGATTAAGAGGTTGCATACATTACATCTAAAAAGGAAGTAGTATATAATATTCCTATAACGAATTGTAATTAGTGGATTTTTCAATAAGTCATGTAAGGTGGTGAGGACAATCGAACTAACTAAGCGTCAAGAACATATATTACAGATTGTAAAAGATAATGGCCCTATTACGGGGGAGCACATTGCTGACCAATTAAGTTTGACCAGGGCTACATTAAGACCAGATCTCGCCATTCTAACCATGGCTGGATTCTTAGATGCCAGGCCGAGAGTAGGTTATTTTTATACAGGGAAAACAGGAGCGCAGCTATTAACCGAAAATTTGCAAAAAATCTATGTGAAGGATTATCAGTCCATCCCTGTAGTGGTCAGTGAAAATGTATCTGTATATGATGCAATCTGTACCATGTTCCTAGAAGATGTAGGCACTTTATTTGTAGTGGACCAACACTCCAGCCTTGTAGGCGTTCTTTCACGAAAGGACTTGCTGCGCGCAAGTATCGGAAAGCAAGAGCTTACTAGTATACCCGTTAATATTATTATGACAAGAATGCCCAATATTACGATGTGTGAACGGGATGATTTATTAATTGAAGTTGCCAAGAAATTAATTGATAAACAAATCGATGCCTTGCCGATTGTGAAAAAAACCGAAAAAGGCTTCGAGGTAATTGGAAGAGTTACGAAAACGAATATAATCAAAGCCTTTGTGGCCTTAGGTGATGAATAAAAGATATCTGCAAAGAGGAGCTGTTGAGGAAGAATGAGCTTGCCTATCATTTATGTTGTATCTGATTCAGTCGGTGAGACAGCTGAGTTAGTCACGAAAGCGGCAATTAGCCAATATAATGGGTCTGGTATAACATTAAAGAGATTTCCTTATGCTGAGGATCATGACCATATCGATGAAGTGTTATCGCTTGCTTCTCATGATAAAGGCATGATAGCTTTTACACTTGTAAAACCAGATATGCGTACATACTTAAAGGAAAGAGCAGTAGAAGAAGGGATTGTGGCTGTCGATTTAATAGGACCTATCATCGATCAAATTCAGATTTTCAGTGGGAAAACACCACTATGTGAACCTGGACTTGTGAGAAAGCTTGATGAGGATTATTTTAAAAAAATAGAAGCAATTGAATTTGCGGTGAAATATGATGATGGCCGTGATCCAAGAGGGCTTTTAAAGGCTGATATTGTCCTAATCGGGGTGTCAAGAACTTCAAAGACACCTTTATCACAATACTTGGCACATAAACGATTAAAGGTTGCAAATGTTCCACTTGTGCCAGAGGTGGACCCACCGGAAGAACTATATAAAGTTCCAATCGAAAAATGTTTTGGATTGAAGATAAGTCCGGAAAAGTTAAATAATATTCGACGGGAACGATTAATTTCTTTAGGCTTAAATGATCAAGCAAGCTATGCGAATATTGAAAGAATTAAAGAAGAATTAACCTTTTTTGAAAAAATCATTGAGAAAATTAATTGTCCCGTTATAGATGTAACCAATAAGGCAGTAGAAGAGACTGCGAATGTCATTTTAAATTATATTCAAAAAGGGAGATCCTAACACATAGTCAATTGATTATGTGTTTTTACATGTTAAAAAAAATGAGAAAAAGTTATGGTAAAATGATAACGAATATACTATAATAAAAAATTGTGATAAAAATATATCTTTTTAGGTTTAGAGTTGCATTGGAACGAATAAACTATTTATTGTTAGATGTCAAGGCAGCCCCCTAAAAAAAATTCGACAGAAATCCTTTTAGAAAAGTTCATTCATTTAGAAGGAATATGCGGAGTGATGTAGAATTAATACTTATGTAAAAGGCATTCCAGCTATTTTTGTCGATGTAGATTTTTGCACAATCAAAGATGAGATTGTCGAATTACTTCCAAATTTTCCGTAGAGTTTTTTTATCGCTTCCTATGGTCATCATGTGAAAGTTACGATTACATATGCAACGTGGAAAAATGTTGATTCAGGAAAGGAAGCTGCGAATTTAAATGCCAAGGCAAGGAGAAGAGGAATAAGCGGAAAAGGACAAAAGTGATTTCAATCTGAGGTCGAGCAAGACTTGTGATGAAATTAACAAAAATTTTGTCGAAATTTGCAGGAATCTAATAAGTGCCTGCCGAATATGTGTAAGTACAAATGGAGATGTTTTCATGGCAGACCGTATAGCCGAAGAAAAGATTGACCAAATTCGTCAGGCTGTTGATATAGTCGAAGTCATTAGCGATTATGTTCAACTGAAAAAACAGGGGCGAAATTACTTCGGATTATGCCCTTTTCATGGAGAAAGCACCCCATCATTTTCAGTGTCACCTGACAAACAAATTTATCATTGTTTTGGCTGTGGAGCCGGTGGTAATGTATTTTCTTTTTTAATGGAGCTTGAGGGGACCTCATTCCAAGAAGCAGCCATTAAATTAGCTTCGAAAGTAAATATTGACCTTGAAATTAATTTATCTGCCGGACATGGTGGTAAAAAGGTATCCAAAGATTTTCAATCGATGCTTGATGCTCACGAGCTATTAAGAAAATTTTACCATCACTTGCTGGTAAACACAAATGAAGGTCAACAAGCATTAGAGTATTTGCTAAGAAGAGGTTTTACCCAGGAATCGATTGATAAGTTTCAAATTGGCTATGCATTAAATTCATGGGATTTCGTTTATAAATTCCTAACTAAAAGGGATTTTTCGCCTGAATGGATGGAAAAAGCCGGTTTAATTATCAAACGTGAAAGGGATGAAACGTATTTCGACCGATTTAGGAACCGAATTATGTTTCCAATTTTTGACCGTCATGGTAATACGATTGCTTTTTCTGGAAGGTCACTTGGGGCTGAAGAGCCCAAATATTTAAATAGTCCCGAAACAGCAATCTTTAATAAAAGTAAAATTTTATATAATTATCATTTGGCTAAGCCAAGTATAAAGAAAATGCAGAACGCTGTTTTGTTTGAGGGATTTGCCGATTGTATTGCAGCAGATCGGTCTGGAGTAGAGAATGGTATTGCGACAATGGGGACATCCTTGACAGATGAACATATAGCCCTTTTACGTCAAAGCGCTCAATCCATAACCATCTGTTATGATTCCGATAAAGCAGGAATTGAAGCGGCATATCGGGCAGGTAACCATCTTCATGATGCGGGTTTTCAAATAAAGGTAGCCATGATGGCTGACGGACAGGATCCTGATGAATATATCAAAAAAAATGGCGCTGAAAAATTCCGCAAAGAAGTAATTGAGGCAAGTTTAACATGGATGGCATTTAAATTTCTTTACTTTCGAAGAGGAAAAAATCTTCAGTTAGAAGGAGATAGGCTTGCTTATATCGAAGAAATAATCAAAGAAATCAACAAGCTAAATAAAGCTGTTGAAAAAGATCATTATTTGCGACAATTGGCAGCTGAATTTTCACTTTCTTTAGAAGCCTTGCAGGAACAGCAAAAACAAATGTTCTTTGCTGAAAAAAGAAAATCAAATGGGAAAAATGAACCCGTGCATAAACCTGTAGTAATTACTAAGCATGTGGAGGATTTAAAGCCCGCCCATTATACGGCTGAAAGATGTCTCATAGCCCATATGCTTAAAAATCGCGATGTGGCGTATAAGGTTCAGGATTTACTTGCAGGAAACACGTTTAATACAGATGAACATCAGGCAATAATAACATACCTGTTAGGCTTTTATGAAGATCACATGGTACCAGACACTAGTTCGTTTTTAACCTATATACAGGATGCAAATCTTAGAAGAATGGTTGCCACCATTGAAATGATGTCCATAAATGATGAGTTAACGAACCAAGAATTAACTGATTATATCAAACAGGTGTTGAATTATCCAAAATTGTTAAAGATAAAAGAAAAAGAAGTGGAATTAAAAGAAGCTGAGCGTCAAAGTGAATTTGGAAAAGCTGCAGCAATTGGTGTTGAAATCAATCAGTTGCGTAAATTGTTATAAACTAAAATGAAGTGTTTTTGATTCTGGAAGGAGGGGGACATATGGCTGCTGAAAAATCCGCCCGTTCAAAAGAGGTTGAAAATGAATTAACCCTTGAACAAGTAAAAGACCAGTTAACTGCGCTGGGTAAAAAAGTTGGTGTCCTTGCCTATGATGATATTGCTGAAAAGATGGCTAATTTTGAGTTAGATTCTCATCAAATGGACGAATTTTATGAGTTCCTCGGTGATCAAGGAATTGAATTAGTTGGTGATAGCGAAGAGGAAGACCCAGATGCTAAAAAGTTAGCAAAAGAAGACGATGAGGAATTTGATTTAAATGATCTTAGCGTTCCTCCAGGAGTTAAGATTAATGATCCCGTCCGTATGTATCTGAAAGAAATTGGACGTGTAGACTTGCTTTCCGCGGAAGAAGAAATAAAGTTAGCAAACAGGATTGAAGGGGGCGACGAAGAAGCAAAACGACGCCTTGCAGAGGCTAACCTGCGCCTGGTTGTAAGTATTGCAAAACGCTATGTTGGACGAGGAATGCTTTTTCTTGATTTAATTCAAGAAGGAAACATGGGTCTAATTAAAGCTGTTGAGAAATTTGATTACCGTAAAGGCTTTAAATTTAGTACGTACGCAACTTGGTGGATTCGTCAAGCAATCACACGTGCAATTGCGGATCAGGCAAGAACGATTCGGATTCCTGTTCATATGGTTGAAACCATCAATAAACTAATTCGTGTGCAGCGTCAATTACTACAGGACCTTGGTCGTGAACCAACACCTGAAGAAATTGGTGAGGATATGGATTTAACACCAGATAAAGTAAGAGAAATTTTAAAAATTGCTCAAGAACCTGTCTCACTTGAAACACCAATCGGTGAAGAAGATGATTCACACTTAGGTGATTTTATTGAAGACCAGGATGCCACATCGCCTTCTGAACATGCTGCATATGAATTGTTAAAAGAGCAATTAGAAGATGTTCTTGATACATTAACAGACCGGGAAGAGAATGTCCTTAGACTGCGTTTTGGCTTAGACGATGGCCGTACTCGTACCCTTGAAGAGGTAGGCAAGGTCTTTGGAGTTACACGCGAACGTATTCGTCAAATTGAAGCGAAGGCATTGCGTAAATTACGTCACCCAAGCCGCAGTAAACGTCTTAAAGATTTCTTGGAATAAAATAATGTGGTACCATAGTTTACTTCGTAAAAGGAGTAAACTATTTTTTTATTATTTTACTGAATTGTCTTTCATTTTGCAAATGGCCATTTACAATTTATGGCTGTTTTAGACTGATTTTGTTTTTGTGCAAAAGGAAAATAAATGTGTTTCTAGGTTGCTAAAGGTGATAAAGTGTTAATCGGTTTGATTTATTTCTTCACTCCCAAATAAGGTTGTTATATTTGCATAATATAATATAATTAAAAATTTTTAAATATTGTGAATTTATAACAGCTTCTTTTATAATTGAAAAGAAAGCGCATACAATTATGCTTTGGGGGGATGAAAATGAATTTTGATTTTACATCTGAACAAGAGATGATTAAACGAACAATTCGCCAGTTTGCTGATGAGGTAGTAGCGCCTGGTGTTACCGACCGTGATAGAACAAAGAAATTCCCTGTAAAGATCTTTAAACAACTAGCAGAAATGGGGATTATGGGATTACCTTTCCCGGAAGAATACGGTGGGGGCGGCGCAGACACAATCAGTTTTGCAATCGTGGTTGAAGAACTAAGCAGGGTATGCGGCTCGACGGGAATAACTTATTCCGCCCATATTTCTTTAGGAGGAGCACCCCTCTTTTATTTCGGAACCGAGGAGCAAAAGCAGAAGTATTTAACCCCTATTTGTACGGGAGAATCCTTTGGGGCCTTTGGGCTTACAGAGCCAAACGCAGGTTCAGATGCCGGAGGAACAAGGACATCTGCTAATATAGAAAATGGTGAGTTTGTAATTAATGGGAATAAGTGTTTTATTACTAATGCCAGCTATGCAAACCATTTAGCCTTAACAGCTGTAACGGGTGAAAAGGATGGGAAGAAAGAAATTAGTGCTATTATTGTCCCAACAAATGTGCCTGGATTTACCGTGGTTGATAATTATGAAAAAATGGGTTTGAATTCATCGAATACAACGGAGCTTGTGTTGGAAGATGTAAGAGTTCCGGTTGCAAACCTTTTAGGGAAGCGTGGAGAGGGCTTTAGACAGTTTTTAATTACGCTTGATGGCGGTCGTATTGGAATTGGTGCAATGGCTGTAGGAATCGCTCAAGGGGCGTATGACAAGGCTTTGCAATATGCACAAGAAAGGAAGCAATTTGGCAAATCGATTTCTTCTTTTCAGGCCATTCAGTTTAAACTTGCTGATATGGCCTTGAAAATAGAGTTAGCACGGAATATGGTATATAAGGCTGCGTGGTTAAAGGATCAGAAAAGACCTTTTTCTAAGGAAGCGGCTATGTGTAAACTTTACGCCTCCGAAATGTGTATGGAAGTTACCAGCCAAGCCGTACAAATTCACGGCGGATACGGCTACATGAAGGAATATCATGTTGAGAGAATGATGCGTGATGCAAAATTGCTTGAAATTGGTGAAGGGACATCGGAAGTTCAACGAATGGTAATTTCACGATTAATTGGTTGTTAAAATGTTAATAGGGAAAGATAACAGGGGCTATGTAATTGGCCTCTTTTTCTTTTTTTTACAAAGATTATAGTAATAAAATAAGTTTGGGGCTTTTCCTTCTGTTAATTTTCAAGTAAAATAGTAGTTGTTTGTAGACTATATGTTTAAGCGATGTTCGTACATAAGGGAGGTTGTATTATGAATCGGAATCCGGTCATTCCTTACATTCTTGTCATGGTTTTTGGAATTATTTTAGTGTTTATCCTTTCTTTCAAAGGCCTTGGAGATATGAAGGAAGTCGCCAAGGATAATGGGGAAGGAAAGGGCAGTGAGACAACTGAAGTTGCTGCATCCAAACCAGAAGATATTTACACACAAACATGTGTAAGCTGCCATGGCGATCAATATCAAGGGGTAGTTGGTCCAACATTAAAGGGTGTTGGTGATAAGTATTCAAAAGAAGAGCTTATGACCATCGTAACAAAAGGTAAAGGTAATATGCCAGCTGGTCTTGTAACAGAAGAACAAGCGGGGGCTATGGCAGATTGGTTATCAAAGATTAAATAAGAAAAGAAGTCCTTTGCATCTGTGAAGGACTTTTTTTATACTTAAGTGAAATACAACCTCAATAAATCGATATTAATATAAAAGTGGTGGAATTTTTGAATACAGATAAATTATCAATGCGCTTAACTACGGTTGCGAAATATGTGCCTGAAGGGGCAAGAATGGCCGATATTGGTTCGGATCATGCTTACTTGCCATGTTATTTGGCAAAGAACTTAAAAATCACAGCCGCCATTGCTGGTGAAGTGGCTAAAGGACCTTACGATTCAGCAGTAAGAAATGTAAAAGCGGAGGGGTTATCCGAAATGATTTCCGTCCGAATGGGTGATGGACTTGAGGTTATTCAGCCAGGAGAGGTCAATTGTATTACGATTGCCGGAATGGGCGGTGCGTTAATCTCCAGTATTTTAGAAAATGGAAAAGATAAACTTAGTTCGGTTGAACGACTGATTTTACAACCGAATATTAGCGCCATATCGATTCGAAAGTGGTTATTAGAAAACAACTGGGAGTTAGTGGCGGAAGAAATCATTGAAGAGGATGGGAAAATTTATGAAATATTAATTGCTGATAAAGGCGATTCCCAAAGACCCTATCAAACAACCAAGGAATTAGGTCTATTATTGGGGCCATATCTTCTCCAAAGTAAAGACAATGCCTTTATAAAAAAATGGACGTTGGAAAAGAAAAATTGGCAGCGAATTTTCGAGGCGCTTGAAGGAGCATCTGAAACAGATGAAACAAGGGAAAAAAGGCAAGAACTAATTGATAAGATAAAATTAGTAGAGGAGGCATTGAAAAATGAAGAATCCTAATGGGCATGAAATTATCCAACTTTTTGAACAGTTTTCACCAAAGGGTTTAGCTATGGAAGGTGATAAGATTGGTTTACAAGTTGGCCGATTAAATAAGAAGGTTGAACGAATTATGATCGCACTGGATGTATTGGACAATGTAGTCGATGAAGCCATTGAAAAAAATGTCCAGCTTATCATTGCCCACCATCCCATTATTTATCGACCACTTAAAAATGTGCTTACTGATACGGTTCAAGGGAACATAATCGAAAAATTACTAAAACACGACATTGCGGTTTACGCGGCGCACACGAATCTTGATGTTGCAAAGGGCGGAGTAAATGATCTCCTGGCAGAAGCCTTAGGCCTAGAAGATGCAGAAGTCCTTGTGCCCACATTTGATACAAAGCTTAAGAAATTGGTCGTTTACGTCCCTGCAAGCCACGCAGAAGGGATTAGGCAGGCAATAGGAAATGCAGGAGCGGGGGCTATTGGCAATTACAGCCATTGTTCCTTTTCAACAAGCGGGACAGGCCGATTTTTACCTGGAGAAAAATCGGAACCATATATTGGGAATGTAGGTCAGTTAGAAGTAGTGGATGAAGTTAGAGTTGAGACGATTATTCCGGAGCCGCTTCTAAAGAAAGCGATCACGGCGATGATCAAAGCGCATCCATACGAAGAGATAGCCTATGATGTCTATCCGCTTGAAAATAAAGGTGAAGTGCTAGGGCTCGGAAGAATCGGTAAAGTGAAGGAAATGACCTTAGAGGAGTTTGCTGAAAGGGTAAAAACGGCATTAGAAGTCACGAATGTTCGAGTAGTAGGGGATTTATCATCAAAAGTAAAAAAGGCTGCTGTGTTAGGTGGTGATGGTAATAAATATTTCATGAGTGCAAAATTTAAAGGGGCAGATGTTTATGTAACAGGAGATATTTATTATCACACCGCTCATGATGCCATGATGCAGGGGTTAAATATGATTGATCCAGGTCATAACGTGGAAAAAGTAATGAAAAAAGGACTAACAAAGGCGTTAAAAAAAATGTGTCAAGAATCAGGATTTAACGTTGAAATTTTTCCTTCCGAAGTAAATACCGACCCATTTCAGTTTATATAAAAACAAAGGGGATGTCACAAACCAAGGGGTCAGACCCCACTACCTCATTATATCGTTGAATATATTGAGTGTTAAACGTGAGGTCTGACCCCTTTATGATATCTTCTTTTCATTTTACCTTATTCTTCTGTCTTTTTTACTTTTGGTAATATTTTATTTAATTGTACTTTCTTGTGACGTTCCCATGTTGCTGGATTATTTGGATCAAATTGTTCCAGGAACGTAATGACTTCTTTTGTAATGGGTGTTGGGGTAGAGGCGCCAGATGTAACAGCGACATTTTTGGCATCCTTTATCCAATCAATTTCTAATTCAGTTAAATCAGCAATGCGATAAGCTTTTGTACCAGCAACTTCCTCTGAAACTTGTGCGAGCCGATTGGAGTTATTACTTTTTGGATCGCCGACCACAATAGTCACGTCAGCTTCAGTTGCTTGCTGTGCCACTGCTTCTTGGCGTATTTGGGTCGCATGGCAGATTTCATTATAAACTTCGACATGAGGATATTTTTCTTTCACCTTATTCATGGTATCTGCTACATCCCACTGACTCATAGTGGTTTGGTTAGTGACGATTAATTTCTTACTTTGTACGGTTAAGGCTTCCACATCACTTGGAGTCTCAACGAGATGAACCATTCCAGGCGCAACGCCAACCGCACCCTCTGGCTCTGGGTGTCCTTTTTTACCAATATATATGACTTGATAACCTTGTTTTGTTTTTTCCTCAATCAAGTCATGTGTCCTTGTCACATCGGGACATGTGGCATCAATCGCGACAAGTCCTTTCTTTTTCGCAAGCTCTCTCACCTCTGGAGAGATGCCATGAGCAGTAAAAATAACGGTGCCTGATTCTACTTTATCTAGGATATCCATCCTATTTTTTCCATCAAGGGTAATAATTCCTTCTTCAGCAAAAGCATCTGTGACATGTTTATTATGAACAATCATCCCTAAAATATAGATAGGACGAGGTAAGGTTTTATCTAATGCAGCATTCCTGGCAATAACCATGGCATCGACCACACCATAGCAGTACCCGCGTGGTGAAATTTTAATGATTTGCATATATATTAGTCCTCCTAAAAGACATGTATTAGTAGTCTATTTATTATTTATTATATAAAACTAATAGATATAATACAAAGATACATTTTTCCTGAAAGAAAAGCGGAAGTGCCCTGTTCAGCGGCGTATGGCCTGGAGCGCTCCAACTGAGATAAGGTGAAACTTCAATCAGCGAATGTTTTTCTCGCTGATTGTTAGTTGAGCCGATCGGGTTCTTACGGGCAGTTGAGAATCTACTGCCCGTTAAACGCGATAAAGGAAACACGAAGAGCCGGAGGCGATTCGATGTTGACTTATCACTTATCGTAGGGAGGAGAGCGAAGGACACTAGCCGCTAGGGCGTTGGAGCTGGACAATTCTCGAAGTCACAACTTATAAATTCTTATATTAAATTAAAAGAAAATGCTGTTGCCAGCATTCTCTAATTAAATATACATTTTAGGAATGGAACTGCCTTTTTGATGTGAAGTAGTCCGCTTAGTATTCTTCGTATGGTTTATTTTTCTGGAGCTCTCTTTTTGGCTTTTTCGACTGGTAGCTTTTTTGGATGTGATCTTTTCAGCGGATTCATTATTTGAAGATTCCTCACTTGAAGATTCTTCGTCTGCTATTTTTTTAGTTTCTGCCGATGACGAATCTGTGTCCTTTGACGCATTTTTGAAGCCTCGATATAGCTTCCATATAGCGGGTATATTTCGGACCATTGGTCCATACTGCTGAATCATGGGTCCAATCGATTGTGCTGTTTGTAATACTTGCTGGGTATTATTCAAAATACCTGAAAGTCCTCCAGGATTGCTCAAGGATTGAAGTAAATTTCCTGCGCCGCCTGCACCACGCGCTGCTCCAGGCATTCCCATCAAACCACCTTGGCCGCCAGCTTGAGTCCCACGTCCGAGAATTTTTGAAAGTAACCCCCCGCCGCCAGATCTATTCATTTGTGTCGGTCCCATTCTAGACCCCATCATTGGATTACCTCCGCCGAAGGGACTTGATGGCGGTCTCATCATCTGATTTCTTCCGGCAAACGGGTTCATTCCTGGTCCCATTCCACCATTCATGGGCATTCTTGGTCTTGGTTGCATACTACGACCTCCTTTCACCAAAACTTGATATATTAAAATATGCATCTTTCCTCATTTGGTTTAGGTATAATACACAAGGAAAAAACTAAATTTAGGATTTAAAAAGTAAAAGATGAAATAAAAGGAGTGAGGCTGGTTATTTATGATGATTTTGACTATAATTACATGATGGAAATAAAAGTGGAATCTCTTGCTAAAGAAAGATAAACTACTCCATAAATACTAGATTTTTTAAATAAGGAGCCATTATATGAAAGTAAATCGATTTGAACGTTTTCAGTTTCAGCCTTTTATTATAGAATCTCTGAACAAGTTTGGTTTTCATGAGCCAACGGAAATTCAGGAGCGGATGATCCCATTAGTTCTTAAAGGGGAAAGTGCCATCGGTCAATCCCAAACAGGAACGGGTAAAACTTTTGCCTATGTGTTGCCGATCCTTGAAAAGATTGATCCAAAGCGTCAAGAGGTACAAGCAGTCATAACTGCGCCGACCCGAGAATTAGCTTCACAAATATATCAACAAATTTTAAAGGTGACAGAACATTGCAGTCCTGACAGTCCTATTATGGCAAGGTGCTATATTGGTGGTACGGATAAGCAGCGCACGATTGAGAAACTGAAGGTCCAGCCACAAATTGTTGTTGGTACTCCAGGCAGAATTAAGGATCTTATGGTTGAGCAAGCTTTGTTTATTCATACATCCACTATTCTCGTTGTCGATGAAGCAGATATGATGCTCGATATGGGTTTTATTGAAGATGTCGATCAAATTGCGGCTAAAATGCCTGAACATCTGCAAATGCTGGTCTATTCCGCAACAATTCCAGAAAAACTAAAACCATTTCTAAAAAAATATATGGAAAACCCAAAAATCGTGCATATCGAACCAAAGCATAAAGCAGCTGAAAATTTACAGCACTATCTTCTCCCTTCCCGGCATAGAAGCAAAAAACAGTTGGTTCATGATGCTCTTTTAGCCTATAATCCCTATTTAGCGATTGTGTTCACCAATACGAAGAAAATGGCTGAAGAGGTGGCCTACTTTTTAAACGAAAAGGGGTTGAAGGTCGGCAGGGTACATGGCGACTTAAACCCGCGTGAACGTAAAAAAATGATGAAGCAAATTCAAGATCTGGAATATCAATATATCGTTGCGACTGACCTTGCCTCAAGAGGAATTGATATTGAAGGCGTTAGTCATATCATTAATTATGAGCTGCCAACAGACTTAGATTTTTATATCCATAGGGTGGGAAGAACGGCAAGAGCCGGGAATTCCGGAATTGCTCTTACCATTTACGAAAGTTCTGATGAAGACGCCTTAAATCGTTTAGAAAAAATGGGCATTCAATTTAAGCATATTGACCTCAAAAACGAGGGCTTTGTTGAAATTGATGAACGAAATAAAAGGAAGACACGAGTACGAAAAGAGGATGCGGCAGATAAAACGGCTAAATCAATGGTGAAAAAACCGCAAAAGGTAAAACCTGGCTATAAAAAGAAAATGCAATGGGAAATGGATAAAATAAAAAAACGGCAGCGAAGAATCGAGAATAGAAAAAAATAATCTTGGTAGAGGAGAGAGAAGGATGTTGAAAATAGGCTCGCATGTCTCAATGAGTGGTAAAGATATGCTGCTTGCAGCTAGTGCTGAGGCTGTATCCTATGGTGCCAATACGTTTATGGTCTACACTGGTGCCCCACAAAACACAAGACGGAAAAAAATTGAGGATTTGAACATTGAATTAGGAAGAGAGCATATGGAGGCTAATGGAATTTCAGATATTATCGTCCATGCTCCTTACATCATTAATATTGGGAATACCACTAATCCAGACACATTTGAATTAGGGGTAAGGTTCCTACGCAGTGAAATTGAGAGAACAGAGGCCATTGGGGCGAAGCAAATTGTTCTCCATCCAGGTGCCCATGTGGGTGCCGGAACGGAGGCGGGGATCAAGAAAATTATTGAGGGTTTAAATGAAGTATTAACTGGTAAGGAACAAGTCCAAATTGCTTTAGAAACAATGGCTGGTAAAGGGTCAGAATGTGGCAAGTCATTTGAGGAATTGGCGATGATTATGGATGGAGTTAACTATAGTGATAAATTATCTGTTTGCTTTGATACCTGCCATACACATGATGCTGGCTATAACATTGTCGAAGACTTCGACGGTGTTTTAACAGAATTTGATAAAATTATCGGCTTAGATAAACTCAAAGTGCTCCATATCAACGACAGTAAAAATGAAAAAGGCATGCGAAAGGACCGCCATGAAAATATTGGATTTGGTCATATTGGTTTTAAGGCCCTAAATTATGTAGTCCATCATCCTCAATTGATGGATGTACCGAAAATTTTAGAAACTCCGTATGTTGGAGAAGATAAGAAAAATAAAAAACCACCATATAAGTTTGAAATAGACATGCTGCGCGAGCAGAATTTTAATGAGGATTTACAAGATCTCATTATGCGGTCATAATAAAAAGCTGTGCAATCATGCACAGCTTTTTACGTTTATGACAGATGTGTACCTAATCCTATTTAATTAGTTCCATAAAAAGTTTATTTACTTCACGTGCAGTTTCTGGACCAGCCGCTTTAGCAATTTGCTTCACAAGTTTTGCTCGTTGTGTGTCATCGAAAATATTAACATTTTTACCTCTTAAGTATTCCGCAATTTTCTTAGCCTGTTGTTGTGTAACTGCTATGTTAAATTGATCCGCATACTTAACCAGTTCTTCAGCTGTGATGGTGTTAATTTTATGATTAATGATGTTTTCAAATATTTTCACCCTCATCACTCCTCCATGCTAATGTATGAAGAAGTTGCGGGAGTGTGACAGTAGATTTAACAGGTGCATATCGTTTTTTCTAGAGCTGTTAATCTTTACAATTAGAATTTCCTGTTGTATACTACTGGAAGTTAAATCGGAATGATTCTTATAATTAAAGGTGAGAGCGTGGACTATGCAATCAATTATTGAAATTAAACATCTTTTCTATCGCTACGAGAAGGATACTGTTCTCGAGGATATCAACATGATGATACCAAGTGGGTCATTTTTGGCCATTGTTGGTCCAAATGGGTCTGGGAAATCCACATTGTTAAAGTTGATCTTAGGTTTATTAAAGCTGCAAAAAGGAGAAATCCTTTTATTTGGCAAAGATATTAGTAAATTTAAGGACTGGCATAAAATAGGGTTTGTATCACAAAAGGCAAATTCCTTCAATACTGGTTTTCCGGCAACCGCATTTGAAGTTGTTGCCAGTGGTTTAACCAAAAAATTAGGCCTTTTTACCTTTTTTAAGAAGGAACATGAAAAAGTGGTTAATGAGGCATTAGAGGCCGTAGGAATGCAAGGGTTTAGCAAGCGAAATGTTGGTGAGCTCTCTGGGGGTCAGCAGCAACGCGTTTTTATTGCACGAGCCCTTGTTAGTGAACCAAGCCTGCTCATTTTAGATGAACCAACCGTGGGTGTGGATGCAGAGAATGTTCATTCTTTTTACCAAATGCTTATTGATCTAAATAAAAGTCGTAATATGACACTTTTATTAGTCACACATGATATCGGTGCAATATCGGATAAGGTTACACATGTAGCCTGCTTAAATAAACATTTGCATTTTCATGGCGAAACAAAAGAATTTGAACAACTTAGTTCGGATGGGTTGTCTAAAGTTTATGGTCATGATATTCATTTGCTTACCCATAACCATGAACACGGAGGCGTTATCAATTGATTGAGGGGATTTTTCACTATGAATTTTTACAAAACGCTTTCTTAACTGGAATCTTAATTGGGATCATTGCCCCATTACTTGGTGTTTTTGTGGTGGTAAGGCGACTCTCATTAATTGCTGATGCTCTAAGCCATGTAACCTTGGCAGGGATTGCTGCCAGTCTTCTTATAGAAAGTAAAATTTCAATGATGGCAGGCTTGAATCCGCTCTATTTAGGAATGGTGTTTTCTGTTGGGGGATCCCTATTTATTGAAAAATTAAGAGGGGTTTACAAACATTATCAGGAATTAGCCATTCCGATTATCCTGTCAAGCGGGATTGGCCTAAGTGTTATTTTTATTTCACTTGCAAATGGATTTAATACAGACTTGTTTAGTTATTTGTTTGGCAGTGTAACAGCCGTAAGTAGAACGGACCTTTTGGTTATTTTTTTCATTAGTATTATGGTTATTTTAGTCATTATTTTATTGTATAAAGAGTTATTTTTACTTTCATTTGACGAAGAGCATGCAAAAGCTTCAGGTATTGCAGCTAAAAGTATTCATTTCATTTTTATTGTCATGGTTGCCCTGGTTATTGCGGCTTCGATGCGAATTGTTGGAATACTGTTGGTATCCTCCCTAATGACATTGCCTGTAGCGGCTAGCATCCGAATTGCAAAAGGATTTAAACAAACCATTTTTTTATCTGTCATCTTTGGGGAAATTTCGGTGTTAGGCGGCCTTTTTACTGCCTATTATCTTAACCTTGCACCTGGCGGAACGATTGTTATGATTGCTGTTCTCATATTAGTTCTGGCGATCTTTTATAAAAAATTAACCAGTGCAATAGGGGGTGGAACAAAGTGAACGTAAATGAAGCCATTCAATACTTAAAAGAGAATGGGTTTAAACAAACAGGTAAGAGAGAAGATATCCTCCAATTATTTGCGGATAGTGACAAATACTTAACGGCAAAAGATGTTCTTGACCAGTTAAAGGATGATTATCCTGGTTTGAGTTTTGATACCATTTACCGTAACCTTTCCTTGTTTGTAAACATGGGCATTTTAGAGATGACAGAGTTATCTGGTGAAAAGCACTTCCGGTTTACTTGTTCTAGAAGCCATCATCATCATCATTTTATTTGTCTAGAATGCGGGAAAACAAAAGAAATAGATACCTGTCCAATGGATGGATTAAGTGAAAATTTAAAAGGGTATGATATATCGGGTCATAAATTTGAAATTTATGGACGTTGTCCTGAATGCACCCATTAAAAAAACAGCTTGTGTGCTCACACAAGCTCAGGCTGTCGAGAAATTCTCGACAGCCTTTATTTTATTAATTATCTTTAACCATTCACCGCGTTAATTTGTAATATTATAAAAAATAGATTATTCGACTTGTCTGTTGATTGGCGCTCCAGGCACTTCGCTTCCCGCACCGCCCGCGGAAAGCGAAGCACCTGGAGCGGAAATCAGCAGGCCCCTTAGCAGGGGCAATTTTAATAATATAAACAATTCAAATTCCAATAAAATAAGAAAATTGCCGAGGAATATACTCTTTCTCGATAATCTGAGCTTGTGCTCACACAAGCTGTTTTTTTCGTAATCCGTCCTTCTCCTTTAACCAGTCCGATACCCAAAGTGCCGCCTCTTTCCAATTTTTCACTCGAATAACACCGGTGGGAATGGGATCCTGATTATAGGGGGTATCAAATAAGATAACAGGAATCTGACACTCCTCATGGATTGCCACGGCATTATCATGTTTATCCTCAAAAAAGATATCAATTTCATGCTTTTTAACTGATGCAATCTTATCATGTGAACCGACAAGTTCAATGTGATGAAAGAATAATCCCTGGTGTAAAAACCAGTCCTCTGTCACGTCGAGTAAATGCGCACCGCGGGCACTAATAAAAATCAGTTCATGATCCCTTTTCCATTTGTTTAGAACTTTAATGGCGTCCTTTGCAGGGGGAGAGTCTCTGTAAATAATCGGTTCATTTTCCACAAACCATTTTGCAAATTCCTCTTCTGGAACATTAACAAAAGGCGTTAATTCATATTGATTAACATCCTCATACAAAATATTTAAGTTAAAAGCCTTATTAATAAAAGGAATTATGGAGGTAGGGCTTGTTACCGTTCCATCAATATCAATGCCAAATTTTTTTTTCATTATTGTTGTCACCTTCATCTAGAGTATCTTCTTATATTTTACCAAAGACTGTCGCACAATGATGTACTTATTTATAAGTAATCGGAATTTGAAATAAAAAACTATTTAAGACAAACATTAACATATTAAAAATCACCCGGTAGCTAACAATAATAAATGCTCCTATAACTGAAAGTGAGGGATTAGGATGGCAGATGAAAGAGACATGAAAGTGCAGGAAGCTCTTCGAAGTTCAATTATTGGTGAGGAAATCCCCAATTTTCCTTCAGAATTCAGGGAGGAAACGGCATCAGAAATTGCTGCACCTATTAAAACTTCATACTCATTGAAAAAGGATGAGCATGAACCTGAAATTGGTGCTTCTGTACCGATAAGATCTTCCCGATACAAGGAGGAGTCAGCAGCTGAAATTGCTGCCCCAGTTCCTCTGACACGACCAAAGACAGAGAACAAGACACAGGGAAATGCCACTGCTGGAACTGGAATGGGAACACTTGCATTAGCGTTATCAATTTTATCACTGTTTGTAATGCCTATTCTGTTTGGTGCTGCAGGGATTGTGTTAGGGTTTGTTGCACGAAAAAGAGGTGCCACAAGCCTTGGTGCTTGGGCAATTGGTATTGGTGCGATATCAATTGTAGTAGGGATCTTTATTCTCCCGTTCTTTTAACATGACCTGCATAGGAGCAAAAAGAAACCCGGTACAGCTGCACCGGGTTTCTTGTCGTTTATTTCGTTACTTTTTCTTCTTCTGCTTTTTTGCGGAAATACTCTTCTGCAAGCTGATCAATTTCTTTTTTCAATTCTTCCACCATTTGTGCTTCTGGAACTTTACGAACGATTTCACCTTTTCTAAATAACAAGCCCTCGCCTCGTGCACCTGCAATGCCAATATCAGCTTCGCGTGCCTCACCAGGACCATTTACGGCACAGCCTAGTACCGAAACTTTAATGGGCGCTTTGATATTTGAAATATATTCCTCGACTTCATTTGCGATGCTAATAAGGTCGATTTCGATCCTTCCACAGGTTGGGCAGGAAATCAATGTAGCAGCATTGGAAGAAAGGCCAAATACTTTTAAAAGCTCTCTGGCAACTTTTACTTCTTCAACAGGATCGGCACTTAAAGAGATACGAAGTGTGCTTCCGATTCCTTTGCTAATTATGGCTCCTAGTCCTGCCGCACTTTTTACTGTGCCGGAAAAAAGTGTCCCAGACTCAGTAATTCCCAAATGTAATGGATAATCAAAAGCACGGGCGGCCTTTTCATACGCCTCGATCGCAAGATTTACATCCGATGCTTTCATGGAAACAATAATATCATGGAAATCTAAATCTTCGAGAATTTTAATATGATGGAGGGCACTTTCTACCATTCCATCTGCTGTTGGATAACCATATTTTTCAAGAATTTTCTTTTCAAGCGATCCGGCATTTACCCCGATGCGAATAGGAATGCCGCGCTCTTTAGCCGCTTTAACAACCGCTTCCACCTTTTCCCGTTTTCCGATGTTACCGGGATTGATTCTAATTTTATCAGCACCGCCTTCAATGGCCTTTAGCGCTAATTTATAATCAAAGTGAATATCAACAACAAGCGGGATATTAATTCTTTTTTTAATTTCTGGAATCGCATTAGCCGCACGTTCATCTGGACATGCAACCCGAACGATCTGACAGCCCGCTTCCTCAAGTCGTTTTATTTCTGCAACTGTCGCCTCGACATCATGGGTCTTGGTTGTAGTCATACTTTGAATAATGATTTCATTGTTACCGCCAATTGTTAAATTTCCTACTTTAATTGGCCGGGTTTTTGTGCGATGTATAATTTCACTCACGTGGAATTCGCTCTCCTTTAAAATGGATTCGAATAAAAGATATAAAATCAATCATTTATTAATTCCGTATTAACGGCAATAAACTTCATCAGTCTTTGGGTATGTAGTTAATAAGATTAACCAGCACATGTTTCGATTCCCAGTGGTGTCAGATGGAAGTTTCATCTTATTGTATCAGCCTACTACTATTTTTGACAAGATTTAGCGTCAATCCTATTTAGTTTGAGTAATCTGGAAAATGATATGTAGATCCAATTTGAATTTTTTCTGGTGACTTGCCTGGATTTAATTGTTGAAAATCTTCTATTAAATCAGCAATTGGAACGGGAAGTGGTTTATTTATTTGATGCTCGACAATGGAGATGACGGTTTCTCCCGGCTTTACCTTTGCGTCAAATGAAGGAATGTTCGTTGCGGGTTTCTTCGTGGTGGTCTCAATTTTTGCATCCACTTGAAGGGTATTGGAGGCAGGAAGAGTGCCAACTGTGAGATCAAAATAAATGACATATATCACTAAAATAGCTAGTAGAAATCCGAATAACTTTTTCATAGGACAAGCCTCCAAAATGGAATGTTTGTACATTCCTATGCTTGTCCAATCGGGATTAGAACGGCTAAATGAAAAAAATGATGCACTAAAACAAAGAGTCAGACCCCGCATTAAGCTTGGGGTCTGACTCTGTTGAGGCATTATTTTAGTTTGTCTTTTTTGGTTTCGGTATTTCTTTAATGGCTAGGGATAACACAACTAATACGACAAACCAATTAAGGAGAGAACTATTTGGTACCGAAGTTTTTACAGCGGTCATTATCGTGAAAAATAAAGTTGGCAATGTTTCACTGTATGCGGCCATTCTCCATAATTGTCCGTATTTTAGTTTTCTTCCGAAAAGATTTTTTAATGCTAATCCAAATAGGGCTAATACTGTAACCTCAATAAAACTTGCTGCACTTGCAAATAAATAAATCACCAAGGACATAACAGGGATAATAATCCCCTTTAATCCACTTACAGTGTCAATGATATTAAGTAAATCTTTATTATTGATATCAAGACCTTCTAGCATTGAATATGGGTATGTATCAATTCTTCCACCTGTTGACAAGGCAAACTCATTCTTTAACATTGCAAATGTATTTCCAGTATCCTCAACATCCGTTTTTGATATGGCTCCAGTTGGATCAATAATAATAGTAAAATCATCTTTATTGATGGTAACCGGTACATCAGTTTGAGCAGATAGTTGACCATTTTGAATGGAAAATGCGGGTGCTTCATCCTTAATGATTGCTTTTGCCGTATCTATGCCGGTTGAAAGGGCAGTGCTCAAATAAAATATGGACGGTAAAATGGATATAAAGGTTAGGAAAAATACATATAAGATTGTTTTTCCAATGCCTTGAAAACGAACTAAGGCAATATCCTTCGGAGAGTAGATACTTTTATAAAATTGTTTAAAAATATTCATAATGACCACCTTTATAAATAAACAGAATTATTTCGATGAGGGTTGAAACCAGTCAGGTCTAAGCATCTATTTATGGGCAACTGTATTTCTAGTCTCACCATTCTATTGTAGCTTTTGAAATGGGTATATACAAGAACGACGGAAATTTGAAACCAAATTAATTTAGTTTCGTAGAAAATAAAAGGTAGAAAAAAGGATGGGATACGGAATGGACATTGTTTATTGGGGAATCATAAGTATTTTATTTATTGTTGCCTTTGTGGGTTTGGTGTACCCTATCATCCCAAGTGTGATATTTTTGTTAGCAGGATTTTTATTATATGGAGTGTTTTTTAGTTTTGAATCGTTTAATTGGCTGTTTTGGCTTGTTCAAGGTTTATTGATCGTTCTGTTATTTGTAGCAGATTATTTTGCAAATTTGATTGGGATAAAAAAATATGGAGGCTCAAAGGCAGGGGTTTGGGGGAGTACCATTGGACTTTTGCTTGGCCCATTCGTCATCCCTGTGTTAGGAATCTTAATTGGTCCCTTTATCGGAGCTATTTTGGCAGAGCTGCTCGTTAACAGAAGGAATTTTACAGAAAGCTTAAAAGTCGGGTTTGGTTCTGTGATTGGCTTTATTAGTAGTATCGTGACAAAAACAGTCCTTCAACTTATTATGATTGGTTACTTTCTTCTTGTTGTTTTTTAATATGTGAAATGAATGTCCCAAAAGGGTCTGACCTCTCGTTTAACACTCAATATATAGTCGCGTATTAGGGAAAATTCAGCGATAGGTTGAGAATGTGGGGTCTGACCCTTTGTTTTTATTAGTTAATTCAAACCGCAAATTTCAAATGAACAATTTTGACAGTCTACTTCTTCTTTTAAAAAGCTTAAGTTCTTTACCGTAAACATTTGGTTTTCATATAAAATGATATCTTTCTCACGGAGATCTTTTAGTGCGCGTTGAATGACTTCTCTTGTACCGTACGTTAAATTGGCTAATTCTTGATGTGTTAAGGGCAGGTCAATCAGGATGCCATCCTCAGTCTTCACGCCGTATGAATTACATAAGCGGATGAGGATAGAGTATAATCCACCTTTTTTTCCATTCATAATCAAATCCTGGCATTTCATTTGTGCTTTTAAATACCCCGTACTTAACCAGGCAACAAGGGCATTCATAGCGTCGGGATCTGTTAAGATAAAGTCCTCAAATTGCTCTTTTTTAATGAGAAGCAGTTCGCAGTCTGTCAGTGCTTTGGCATAAAATTGATAATATGGGCTCGCTTTAAAAAGCTGGTATTCAACAATGAGCTCTCGGTCGTTTAAGATTTTTAATATAAATTCTTTTCCCCGTAAATGAACTCTGCCAAGGGCAATACTTCCTTTTAACAATAAGTAAACGTATTCAACAGAATCTTTTTCATGAAATAGAACAGAACCAGCTTTAAATTTCTGGATGGGCTCGCATTTTTGGAAAAACTGTGCCATTAAATTATAGATTGAAATACTGTTTGATTGCATATCTGTCACTCCTTTATCCCCTTACAATATTGATTAAATCATTTATTAACATCATGTCAATATGGGATTTACATGATTTGGAAAAAATATTAATGCGGTTATGACAAAAATCGTTGACAGCATGCTGTTTCGATGATTCATGACAATTTTTCGAAAATTGTTGAATGGTTAAGGTGAGCTGCCTTTTTTTAATGAGAATAAAAATTAATCAAACGGGCATTTTATTTATGTTGGCTTAAGCATTAAATTTGAAACAACCGACCATCTTTGATATCTTTAAAATAAAGCTTTAGAAATATTCTTATAAATCGTCATGATTGTAAGGAGGCTAAGGTTTTAAAAAAATAATATGTACATAGGAGGAATTATCATGGCATTTGAATTACCGAAATTACCTTATGCAGAAGATGCACTTGAACCACACATTGACAAAGAAACTATGAATATTCATCACACTAGACATCACAACACATATGTGACTAACTTAAATAACGCATTAGCAGGAAATGAAGAATTACTTTCTAAATCTGTTGAAGAAGTTATTTCCAATTTGGATGCGGTTCCAGAAGCTGCACGTACTGCTGTTCGCAACAACGGCGGCGGACATGCCAACCACTCTTTATTCTGGCAAATCCTTTCTCCAAATGGCGGCGGCGCACCTACTGGTGAATTAGCTGACGCAATCACAAGCAAATTTGGCAGCTTTGACAACTTCAAAGAAGAATTTGCTAAAGCAGCAACTACTCGTTTCGGTTCTGGCTGGGCATGGTTAGCTGTTAATAACGGTGAATTAGAAGTTTCTAGCACACCAAACCAAGACTCTCCATTAATGGAAGGAAAAACGCCAATTCTTGGTCTTGATGTTTGGGAACATGCTTATTACCTAAAATATCAAAACAAACGCCCTGATTACATTGCTTCTTTCTGGAATGTAGTAAACTGGGACGAAGTTTCAAAACGTTATAGCGCAGCAAAATAATTGTTTAAAATGAGGGAAGACAGCTACAGCTGTCTTCCCTCATTTTATATTGTATAAGAATGATGTTCTTGTTAAAGACTACCCTTATGAAAAAGGGGAGTTTTTTTATGGCAAAAAAATTTAAAATTTTGGGTGATGTTGAACTAACAAAAGATTTAACTCTTTTATTGATTATTGGCGGGTTATACTCATTAAGTGCCGCTTTGTCCAACACCTTCGTGAACATTTACCTTTGGAAACAAACAGGAAGATATACTGATCTGGCTTTATATAACCTTGCCATTGTCGTTTTACAATTGCTAACGTTTATCTTAGCCGGACGGTGGGCCAAGAAAATTGACAGGGTAATTGTGCTGCGAATCGGTGTCATTTTTTTAACCATGTTTTACCTTGCAGTATTAATCACTGGAACAAAGGCTGCAGCGTATTTACTGTTATTGGGGAGCCTGTTGGGGATAGGCTATGGTTTTTATTGGCTTGCCTATAATGTGTTAACCTTTGAGATAACGGAACCAGAGACACGAGATTTTTTTAATGGATTTTTAGGTATTTTATCTTCTGCGGGTGGAATGATTGGACCTATAGCGGCTGGAATCATCATTACTAGATTTGAAAGATTTACAGGGTATACGTTTGTTTTTGGTTTGTCACTAGGATTATTTGCGCTTGCAGTATTCATGAGCTTCTCATTAAAACCTAGACCTGCAGCAGGAAGGTACTGTTTTAAGCGGATTTTAGAAGAAAGAAAATTTAATGAAAATTGGCGTCTCATTACCAATGCCCATTTTTTTCAGGGTCTAAGAGAAGGGACGTTTTTATTTGTCATCTCTGTTTTTGTTTATATTTCAACAGAAAGTGAAATGGCATTAGGAACATTTGGACTTATTAATTCGGGAATATCCTTTGTTGCCTATTTTTTTGCATCCCGAATGATTAAGAAAAGTTTTCGGAAAAAGGCCATTCTGATTGGGGGAATCGTTCTCTACGCCGCTGTCCTGCTCATTATTTGGGATGTTAATTTTGTTAAATTGTTAATTTATGCTGGGATGATTGCGATTGCCTATCCGCTTTTACTCGTCCCATATATATCAACTACATATGATGTAATCGGATTAGGTTGGAAGGCAGCTGAAATGAGAATTGAGTATATTGTGGTTCGTGAATTGTTCCTGAATTTTGGCAGAGTTATATCTATTTTAGCTTTTTTAGTTGCAGTAACCTGGTTTAATGAAGAAAAAAGTATTCCTATTTTACTGTTTGTGCTGGGTGCAGGACATTTGTTGATTTATTTATTTATAAGAAGAGTTCGATTACCTGCAGCATAATGCGATGAGTGTTCACACTCATCGCATTTTTTTATGATCTTTTAAAAATTGGTAAGGGTTAATCATAGAAAAAAGGGGCATTTTCTTATAAAATAGAGAAGTTATGTAATGCCTTGAAAAAAGGAAGTGTAAATAAATTTTGAATAATAAAAAGAAAAAGAAGAAAACACATGTCCCATTCCGGTTGAATATTGTATTCTTCGTTGTATTTATCCTGTTTTCGGTCCTGATTTTACGGCTTGGTGAACTCCAAATCGTTTTTGGTGATGATTTTAAACGTGAAATTGAACGAACAGAAGATATTACGGTCAATAACCCAGTACCAAGAGGAAAAATGTATGACCGAGATGGGAAGACCATCGTGGATAATAGCCCTCTAAATGCGATTACCTACACAAAAAATCAAAATGTTACCCAAAAGGAAATGCTCGCAACAGCTAAAAAGTTAGCAAAACTTATTAAGATGGATACCACCAAAAAAATCCCTATACGTGATCAAAAGGATTTTTGGATTATGAAACACCCTGAGGAAGCAAAAGCAAAAATTACTAAAAAAGAGTGGAATCAATATAATCAAAAAAAATTAAATGATAAACAAATTTATCAATTGCAGCTTGATCGAGTGAGTGATGAGGAACTAGCAAGTATTAAAGGTGAGGAACTTGAAATACTTGCCATTTATTTGAAGTTTAATAGCGGTTATGCGTTAACACCACAAATTGTTAAAAATAAAGATGTTACCCCAGAAGAATTTGCGATTGTTAGTGAAAATCTCGAAAATCTTCCAGGTGTCGACACTACAACAGACTGGGAACGCAAGTATACATTTGGCGATACGTTAAAATCAATATTAGGCGATGTAACTACCTCTGAGAGCGGTATACCGAAGGAACAGCTTGAAAAATATCTTGCTCGCGGATACAGTCGAAATGAACGAGTTGGAAAAAGTTATCTTGAACTGAAATACGAAGATGTCCTTCATGGTCAGAAGGCAAAAGTGAAAAATGTTACCGACAAGTCTGGGAAAATTCTGTCTACTGAAGTCGTTTCTGATGGGAAGCGTGGAAAGGATCTTGTCCTAACAGTCGACATGGAATTTCAACAGCAAGTAGATAAAATTATAGAAGAAGAGATGTGGTCTGCTAAGAGCAAGCCAAACACGGGAATTATGGATCGAGCCTTTGTCGTCGTCATGAATCCCCATACAGGGGAAATTTTGGCCCTGTCGGGAAAACAAATAACGAAAGAAGATGGCAAAACTGTCATGAAAGACTATGCTAGTGGGAATTTTACAAGTTCTTATAATGTAGGGTCTGCAGTGAAAGGTGCTACAATCTTAACAGGATATCAAACTGGTGCTATAAAGCCGGGGGATTCCCTATTGGATGAACCGTTAGTTATTAAAAATACACCTGTCAAAAAATCTTGGCGGACCTTTGGCCGAATCAATGATCTGAGGGCATTACAGGTTTCGTCCAACGTTTATATGTGGAAAACTGTTATTGCGATGGCAAATGGAAAGTATATACCAAACGGTCCTCTTTCATTAGAAACTGCAAAGACATTCAATACAATGCGACAATCGTTCAGTCAATTTGGTCTTGGGACACGGACAGGGATTGACCTGCCTAATGAAATGAGCGGCTTTCCAGGTACTGAGAATATTCCCGGTAAACTTCTTGACTTTGCGATTGGACAATATGATACGTACACACCTCTGCAACTGGCCCAATATGTTTCTACGATTGCAAATGGCGGAAATCGTGTACAGCCGCATATCGTGAAGGAAATTCGTGAGCCAATAATGGAAGATAATGAGTTAGGACCCATTGTCGAAGAAATCCAGCCAAAGGTGTTAAATCGGGTGGATATGAAGGATGCATGGATTAAGCGGGTTCAAGAAGGATTTCGAATGGTCATGCAGGTGGGGGACGGAACCGGTGTAGGTCACTTTAAAAGTGCATCTTATAAACCTGCAGGAAAAACAGGAACGGCCGAGGCTTTTTATGATGGATCTGATAAATCAAAACGCGGTACCGAAGTATGGAACTTAAGCCTTGTTAGCTATGCACCATCAGATAATCCGGAAGTGGCCTTAGCTGTTGTAGTGCCATGGGCCTATCAAGGAAGCAGCGGCCCAAGTATAAACAGTTTAATCGGCCGAAGAGTACTGGATGCATATTTTGATTTAAAGAAAGCAAAACAAAATGGTGCAGGGGATGCAACTTCAGAGCAACAAGCAGGAACTACTCAAACAACTCAAAACAGCCATTAGGCTTAGCACAATCATACACTAAAAAACCTATCTCATTTTTTGAACTGAACCAATAAAGTTAGACAAATATTTTAGGCTACATTGAGGACCTGAGCTCGGTATTCTACCGGACTTAGGTCTTTTAATTTTGCCTTTATTCGTTTGTGATTATAATAGTGAATATAGTCTTCTAATTCTTTTTCAAAATGCTCAATACTATCAAACTCCTGTAGATAAAGAAGTTCAGACTTTAATAAGCCAAAGAAATTTTCAATAACTGCATTGTCCAAACAATTCCCCTTGCGAGACATACTTTGCGTAATCTGGTGCTGTTCTAATGTTTTTTGATACTGCTTCATTTGATAATGCCATCCTTGATCTGAATGGAGAATTACTTGGTCCCCAGGTTGAAGACGCTCTATCGCTTGATTTAACATATCGCCAACTAATTTATAAACAGGTCGTTTCATCACAGTATAAGCGATTATTTCTCCGTTACATAAATCAAGTACTGGTGAGAGGTAACGTTTCTCACCGAATAGGTGGAATTCTGTAACATCGGTTACCCATTTTTGATTCAGTTTCTCGGCAGAAAAATCGCGGTTTAATAGGTTTGGAGCGATTTTTCCTACATTTCCTTTATAAGAACGATACTTTTTCATTCGTACCAGGCATTTTAGGCCGATTTCATTCATTAAACGATTGATCGTTTTCGGATCGTGATGAAATCCTTTTTTCTCAAGTTCTTTCGCTATACGACGGTAACCATAACGACCTTTGTGTTCATGGAAAATCACTTTGATAGCTTCTTTTACTTCGGCATATTTATCAGCTTGATTTAATCGTTTTTCCCAATAATAATACGTACTACGTGGAATGTCAGCGACTTCAACTAAATCCACGACTTCATACTGATACTTTAGTTCAAAAATTACTTTCGCTTTGATTTTGTTTGTAATTTTTCCTGCATTTGAACTAAAGCATTCAACTTTTTTAGGTAAGCATTTTCCATTTCTAATCGGGAGATTTTCTCTTGTAGTGCTTCGACTGACCCTTCTGCAGGTATTGTTCTTTTTGAATCGATTTTCTTTGCCTTCTTTTTCACTGGTGGACGCCCCTTTTTCTTCTGTTCTAGGGCACCAATTCCACCTTGTTCAAATTTACTTCTCCAATTTCGAATTAGTCTAGGAGATGAAATATTGAATATAGCCGCTGCATCGTAAGATGATGTACCCGTTTCGTTCATATAATTCAGTACATCCATTTTAAACTGTAGAGAGTAGCTTGTATATTTTTTTTGAAAAGCTTCTATACCTTGTTGTTCATAAAGTCGAATCCATCCACTCACAATACTAAGGGATACCTTTGCCTCCTGCGCAATCGCCTTGATAGATTCGATCCCATGTAAATACCGTAAAACAATTTGTATTCTTTCTTCAACTGTAAATTTGGCCATAAAAAAACCCCCGTAAACGTTAGAATGGTGTCTAACATTTACGGGGCAGTTCATTTTTGAGATAGGTTTTTTAAATATAAGTTTCAATATTGGTGCATCATAATACTATTAAATTCTGAACCCTTTTTCAGAATTTCTCGAGTTCTGTTTTGTCCAATTTACGAAAGAGTTATACAACTTTACAAAACCTTTACAATTTATTAAAACAAGGTTTACAGTTGCGGCGTATTCTTAAGTATGTAAAGCAGACAAACTTACTCACCACCAATTATCTTAGGGGGAATAAAGGAAATGAAAAGTTTAAAAAAACTAAGCCTACTTACATTATTTGCAGCCCTTATGGTTTTCACTGCTGCTTGTGGAGGCGGAGCTTCTACTGATAAGAAAGAAGGAACAGATAACACAACAAAAACAGAAGAAAAAAAAGAACTTTCCGGATCATTATCCGTTTCTGGTTCATCTGCAATGCAGCCATTGGTGGCAGCAGCTGCTGAAGAATTTATGGCTGCTAATCCAAATGTTGATGTTCAAGTACAAGCTGGCGGATCTGGTACAGGTTTATCACAAGTGGCTGAAGGCTCTGTACAAATTGGTAACTCTGACGTTTTCGCTGAAGAAAAAGAAGGTATTCCTGCTGATCAGCTAGTTGATCATAAAGTAGCAGTTGTAGGTATGACTGCAGCTGTTAACCCTAAAGTTGGTATTAAAGATATTAAAAAAGATGACTTAATCAAAGTATTCACTGGAAAAATTACGAACTGGAAAGAGCTTGGCGGCAAAGATCAAAAGATCGTTCTTGTAAACCGTCCTGACTCATCTGGAACACGTTCAGTATTCAATAAATTCGCACTTGATGGCGCAACACCTGCTGAAGGAATTACAGAAGATTCCTCAAACACAGTTAAAAAGATTATTAACGAAACTGACGGTGCAATTGGTTACCTTGCGTTCTCTTACTTCACAGATGAAACTGTGACACCTCTTGCAATTGATGGTGTAGAACCTACTGCAGAAAATGTACAATCTGGAAAATTCCCAGTTTGGGCTTACCAACATTCATATACTAAAGGTGAACCAAATGAATTAGCAAAAGCGTTCCTTGACTTTATGATGTCAGATGATATCCAAAACACACTTTTAAAAGAACAAGGATATCTACCCGTTACAAAAATGAAAGTAGAACGTGATGCAAAAGGAAATCAAAAAAATCTATAAGAATAATGTTCAAAATTATGAACAGGGTAAATGCGAATGCGCATTTACCCTATTATCACGTAGTTTAGGAGTGATTGGTGCATTATGGAAAAGTTAGCTCCTGCAAAAGACAGGTTAGTGAAATCGAACAAAAATTGGATGGATGGGGAATTACGAGGGAAAATACTTGTTTTTTTGTGTGCTGTGATTATGATTACAGCCACCATATCCATTACGATTTTCTTGGGAACCAAGGGTTTACAATCATTCATAAAAAATGGAGTAAGTCTTATTGAGTTCATAACAAGTACACAATGGAATCCAACAAATAAAGCCAATCCAGAATATGGAGCACTGCCATTTATTTTTGGATCATTTGCTGTAACTTTTTTAGCAGCACTTATAGCGGCACCACTAGGGATTGGCGGAGCCATATTCATGACAGAGATTGCGCCATCATGGGGAAGAAAAATATTACAACCAGTTATTGAACTCTTAGTTGGGATTCCGTCCGTTGTTTATGGATTCATCGGGCTTACAGTTCTAGTCCCTTTTATCAGAGACCATGTAGGGGGATTAGGTTTTAGCTTACTCTCCGGAATGATTGTCCTTGCGATTATGATTTTGCCAACCATTACTACGATTGCAACGGACGCTATCAGTTCACTTCCCAATAACTTAAGAGAAGGTTCGTACGCGCTGGGGGCAACCCGCTGGCAAACAATCAGAAAAGTACTTATCCCGGCAGCACTTCCTTCCTTACTGACAGCAATTGTTTTGGGAATGGCTCGAGCATTTGGTGAAGCATTAGCTGTACAGATGGTAATCGGGAATGTAAGGAACTTACCTTCAAGTATTTTGGATGCCTCAGCTACATTAACAACGATTATTACGTTAAATATGGGTCATACCACATACGGAAGTGTGGAAAATAATACGCTTTGGTCCATGGGCTTAATTTTATTAGTTATGTCGTTTGCGTTTATTCTCCTTATCCGCTATCTTTCATCGAGGAGGAAGCTGTAATGAAAAGCAAAACAGCTGATCGAATTGCCACTGGAGTTTTCGTTGCCATTGCCATTATCATCATTGCCATTCTTATTGGTTTATTTTCTTATATATTAATTAACGGATTTAAATATATTTCATGGGATTTCCTAACCACTCCTTCTAGTAATATTCGTGCTGGTGGAGGCATAAGAGATCAACTATTCAATTCATTTTACATTTTAATCATAACTATGATCATTGCCATCCCCCTTGGTATTGGCGGGGGAATTTATATGGCGGAGTATGCAAAGCCAGGAAAAGTAACGGATACTATTCGTTCCTGCGTGGAAGTTTTATCATCCCTGCCATCTATCGTAATCGGGATGTTTGGTTTACTGGTGTTTGTTAATACAACAGGATGGGGATATACAATTTTAGGAGGAGCCTTGGCGCTTACGGTATTTAACTTACCTGTTATCGTTCGTGTTAGTGAGGATGCCATTCTTGCTGTTCCTCGGGATTTGAAAGAGGCCAGTCTTGCCTTGGGAATTACCCATTGGCATACCATTAAAACTGTCATATTACCGAGTGCGTTTCCATCGATATTAACAGGGATCATCCTTGCTGCAGGACGTGTATTTGGTGAAGCAGCAGCCCTTTTATTTACAGCCGGTCTATCTACACCAAGACTCGATTATGCAAACTGGAATCCTTTTTCACCGCAATCACCGTTAAATATCTTCCGTCCTGCTGAAACGCTTGCAGTTCACATTTGGTCGGTAAATACTCAAGGTTTAATTCCTGACGTAGAAGAGGTATCGAATGGTTCGGCAGCTGTGCTAGTAATTTCAGTTTTAATCTTCAACTTACTGGCAAGATGGATTGGAAGTCTAATTCATAAAAAAATCACAGCGACTAAATAAAGGGCAGGTGAGAACGGATGGTAACTACTATTATGGAAAAAGAATCGACAGAACAAACAGTACAATCAACCGTCCAGTTGCAAATGGAAAATATATTAAAAGTAAATAATTTAGAAATATTTTATGGTGAAAAACGTGCAGTCAACGGAATTTCACTAGATATTGAAAAGAATTCAATTACAGCACTAATTGGACCTTCCGGCTGTGGAAAATCTACTTTTCTTCGCAGCATAAATAGAATGAATGATTTGATTCCTGGCGCAAGGGCTGTTGGGGAAATCATGTACGAAGACCTTAATATTTTATCTGAGGAAATAAATGTTGTGGCATTAAGGAAGGAAATTGGCATGGTATTCCAGAAGCCGAATCCTTTTCCGAAATCGATCTATGAAAACATTACGCATGCCCTTAAATTTGCAGGAATAAAAAAGAAGAGCCAGCTTGATGAAATTGTTGAAGAAAGTCTGCAAAAGGCAGCGTTATGGGATGAGGTAAAGGACAGGCTTAATAAATCAGCACTCTCTCTATCGGGTGGGCAGCAGCAACGACTTTGTATTGCAAGAACCATTGCGATGAAGCCGACAATCATGCTCCTTGATGAACCATCTTCCGCACTGGATCCGATTTCCAATGCAAAGGTAGAAGAATTAATTGTCGACTTGAAAAAAGATTATTCTATCGTCATTGTTACACATAACATGGGGCAAGCTTCCCGTATCTCAGATAAGACAGCCTTCTTTTATAAGGGGGATTTAATTGAGTATGATGCTACGGAAAAAATCTTTACAAATCCTTCGGTAAAAAAGACGGAAGAATATATCTCAGGACGATTCGGATAAGGGGGGAAAGTTTGTGACCATAACTACATTAACAAGACAGGTGTTTGACGTTAATCATTTAGATTTATGGTATGGCGATCATCATGCCTTAAAAGATATTAACTTTCCAATAGAAAAGAAAGAAGTTACCGCTATTATTGGACCTTCAGGCTGTGGAAAGTCGACTTTTATTAAAACATTAAATTTGATGATTAATATGATTCCCAATGTAAAAATGACGGGTGAAATTAATTTTAATGGTCAAAATATTTTAAGTGAGAAAATGGATCTAGTTGAACTGCGTAAAAATGTAGGAATGGTTTTCCAAAAGGGAAATCCCTTTCCACAAACGATTTATGACAATGTTGCGTACGGCCCTAGGATTCATGGAATTAAACGAAAAGTTCATCTTGATGAGATCGTCACAAAATCATTAATGGATGTGGCCTTATGGGACGAGGTAAAGGATCGCCTGAATACACCTGCGCTCGGTTTATCTGGAGGTCAACAGCAAAGGTTATGTATTGCAAGAGCACTAGCTACAAAGCCAGATGTGGTGTTAATGGATGAACCAACATCAGCCTTGGACCCAATTTCTACTTTAAAGATTGAAGAATTGATATTAGAATTAAAAGAAAAATATACAATCGTTATCGTAACCCATAACATGCAGCAGGCTTCACGTGTTTCAGATAAAACAGCCTTCTTTTTAATGGGTGAATTAATCGAGTTAGATTCAACTTCCACTATTTTTTCAAACCCAACGGACGAACGTACTGAAGGGTATATTACTGGAAGATTCGGATGATGGGGTGACGCAGATGAGTACAAGATCGAATTTTGATAATGACCTAAAAGAGTTAAAAGATCTGTTGTTAAAAATGGCAAGTAAAGCAGAAGATGCTATTAAGGGATCAATGATTGCCCTTATTAATCAGGATTTAGAAAAAGCCCAACAGGTTATTGATGGGGATAATGAAATCGATATATTAGAGTACGAAATTAATGATAAAGCTATATCTTTAATTGCAAGACAGTCACCAGTTGCAACCGATCTTAGGAAAATTAATGTAGCGTTAAGGGTTTCATCTGAAGTAGAGCGCTTTGCTGATATCGCAGTAAATATTGCCAAATCAACCTTGCATATTGGTAAGCAAGCACATTTTAAAGAGATTATTGACATACCGAAAATGATGGAATTAGCCTTAGAAATGGTTTCTGATGCCATAACGGCTTATTATGCCGAAGATAGTACATTGGCAAAAAAATGTGCCGAAAAAGATGATAATGTGGACGAGATGTTTGGACAGTTAATTCAAGAGCTGTTGAGCTATATTCCAAATAATCCAAATTCAACAAACCAAATTATTCAATTAGCTTTTGTATGCAGATTTATTGAAAGAATTGCGGATCACGCAACGAATATTGCAGAAGATGTTATTTATCAAGTGACAGGAAATCGTGTTAATTTGAATGAATAGAAGGTAAAAAATAGATTTTAAGATGAAGCTAAGCAGTGCTTCATCTTTTTTTATGCCCTCAGGAGAAAGTGTCGAAAACGGGAGCTGTTTTTAGAAGAAACATGTAAATTATTGTAGTAAAAAGATTCCACTCATACCTTAGAAAAAATTTCCTTTTAATTAAGACAGCGAGCTGTATGGATTTTGCAGGATACGACAAATTGTGTTTATTGAATGCTTTCAGTTCTAGTGATAGGATTAAATTATTAATTATTAAGAATTATTAGCAATTTTATAACATATATTGGTTGGTTGCAGAATGGAGGAGGAAGACATGATCGAGGATATTATCAAATTAAGAAGTGATGGATTATCTTTTCGAAGGATTGCTTCAAAGTTAAACACAACTGTTGGAAAAGTTCAATATCGTTGGAATAAATGGACGGAACTCACTGAAAATAAATTAATAGAGCGCAGTCAAGATAAAGTGGCTAATGAGGCAGTGTCTACGGATCAGTCTAATATACCAGACATCCCTTTAAAGGGGGAGCTAAAAGCAAAGCTTGTTACAGACCGCAAGATCATTCTTTTCTGGGAGGTTTCCGAATTACCTAAGAAGATCATTGAACTATTTTTTACCCGGAAGTTTGAAGAACTCGTTACAGTTGTCCGGATCTATGATGTATCTGATATTTTGTTTAATGGAAAAAATGCTCATCATTTTAATGAAGTAACCGTTCCCTATCAAAGTGGACACTGGTTTATTAAAGGTTTGGCAGGAAATCGCAGTTATGTGGCTGAATTGGGAGTTTATCTCTCGGGCACCGATTTTTTCCCTATTTATCGCTCCAACTGTGTCCATACGTCAGCACCTGAAATACCAAATGGACAAGCATATAATCAGGATTTGATGCGAATTCAGCGTTATGAAGAGCAGCCTCCCAAATGGATGGAGCAAGTAAGTACGTACAGCTATTACTTGAATGAAAACAATGTGGAGGAGAAAAATGAATAATAAAAATTCCGAACAAGTTGAAGTGGAACCTTACCAAAACGCATTCGGAAATAAGCGGAAATTAAATCTATTGATCCTTTGTTGGGAATATCCACCTAATATTATTGGTGGTCTTTCAAGACATGTTTTTGGATTATCCACTCATTTGGCAGAAATGGGCCATGTGGTCCATCTATTAACAGCAGGAAAACAAGAACTTCCAGCGTTTGAAACAATGAATGGTGTAAATGTTCATCGAGTGACACCACTAAATGAACGAGACGACCATTTTTTTTCCTGGATTGCTGGACTTAACTTAGCAATGGCATTCAAGGCTGAACAATTAATGGAAGAAGTTCAATTTGACCTCATCCATGCTCACGATTGGCTGATAGGTGCAGCAGCTATTGCCATAAAGGAGTCGCATACAGTACCGTTATTAACGACTATTCACGCCACAGAACATGGCAGGAATAATGGAATCCATAACGAAATGCAGCAATTTGTCCATGACAAGGAACAACAGTTAATCACTGAGTCGGATCAAATTATTGTCTGTAGTGAATACATGAAAGATGGGCTGATGTCCATTTTTAATGAAAGAGACGAGAAGATAACGATTATCCCCAATGGAATTGATCCCATCACGGTAGAAAGAAATTTATCGGATTTGTTCCCAGAATTGATGGAAAAAAGATACATTTTTTCGATTGGCAGAATCGTTAAGGAAAAAGGCTTTGAAACAATCATAGAGGCGGCAGCCATTGCCAGAGAAAAAGAAATGGATTGTTTTTTTATTGTAGCGGGAAAAGGACCAATGCTAAAATTCTATCAACAGCAAATCACATCAAGGAAATTAACCAGCCATGTAGCCTTCATTGGTTATATTTCCGACGAACAACGGAATACTCTCATAAAAGGGAGTGAGCTTGCGGTTATTCCAAGTTTATACGAACCATTCGGGATTGTGGCACTGGAAACGATGATTATGGGGAAGCCCACTGTCGTCTCCAATACTGGTGGGATGCAAGGAATCGTAAAGCATTTACAGACAGGAATATTGATGGTACCTGGTGATGCCTGTAGTCTGCTCGAACAAATTGATTTTCTCATCCATAATCCAGTTAAGGCGGCAGAAATTGGTCAAAAGGGAAAGCAAATTGTGTATAGCCTATATGGATGGAAACGGATTACATCTGAAACATGCAGAGCAATGGAAGATCTGTTATTAAACCAACGAGTCAATGAGATAAAGCAGAACGCAACACTAAATAATTTGTGAATAAGGTGGAGGCGATGATGAACTTAATTGAACAACAAAATGTTAACCTAACATCAAAACAGCCATTACATGTGGATATCCTTCAATTGGTTCCAGGAATTTGGGTAAATGGTAAATACTTTTGGCTGCAAAACAGTATGGAAAAGGTTATCTACGATGAAGAATTAATCATGCATGTAAAGCAGGAACAATTGCATTCTAAAATTAGGTTTGCAAGTATTTATGTAAGTAATCATAGCAATCAGACAAAAGATATCAATATTTTAGCCATGCACCATTTTTCAAATGTAAGACAAGATCATCTATCCTTTGTATCCCCAACAGATAAACATATTTTTCATCATGCGAATAATAAAGTATTTCTAGTAAACGGGCAAAAAGATAAATCATCTATAAAAGAATACACAACCATACCTTTATGGAAGGCTTACACCGACCAAGTCTGGAGCTCAATTCAAAAAGGTACCTTAAAATATCAACCAATGGCTAAAGGTTCTGCTGCGAGTATTTTTTCGATGAAGATGTCCATCGCTCCACACGAGACCAGTAAAATGAACACTTGGACAATTTCTGGAGCCAGTAAAAATGAATTGATTTCATTGGAAAATGCTCTAATTAAAAGTATAGGAAACAGTTATCTTTGAATCCTGTTCTCTCCAGTTCTAATGCGCTTACGCTTTTCTTTAAAAACACTAGCATTTCCTTTTGAAAAATGATATTATAGAAAAGTCGTATGAACGAACTAGCTTAATCGTTTGGAGGGAAATTAACATGCGTGTAAATATTACGTTAGCTTGCACTGAGTGTGGAGATCGTAACTATATTTCAACAAAAAATAAACGTAACAACCCAGATCGTCTTGAGCTTAAGAAATATTGCCCAAGAGAAAAGCGTACAACAGCACACCGTGAAACAAAATAAGCAGTAGGGCTTCCTGCTGCTTTTTTTGTTGTCTAAAAATATGGAGGCTATGTAATGAACGATAAAAATGCTATCCGTAAACAGATTAAAGAAATTCTTTCGAAGCTTTCCAAGCCCCTTTACGAGGATTATTCCTATAAAATTGCCTGCCGTCTGTTTGCAGAGGAAGAGTGGAAAAAGGCTGAAGTAATCGGAATAACAGTTTCAAGGCAGCCTGAAGTGGATACATATCAAATAATACGTAAGGCCTGGGAACAAGGAAAACAAATAGTAGTTCCAAAGTGTGACCCAAAAGAAAAAGGATTATCATTTAGAACTTTAACGGAATTTTCTCAGCTTGAATCGGTCTATTATGGACTTTACGAGCCGATTGAGCTATTGACCAACTATGTTGAGACCGATATGATTGATTTAATAATAGTTCCAGGATTGGCATATACTAGGGATGGGTATCGCTTAGGATTTGGCGGTGGTTATTATGATCGATATTTAAAAAACTACCGCGGCAACACCCTATCACTTGCATTTAACGTTCAAATCACCTCGACCTTTCCCGTGGAAGACCACGATATTCCAGTAGAAAAAATCATTACAAATCAAGAAGTCATAAGAATAAAATGATAGAGGACCTAATGATTGTTATTATTATTGCAATAATTGCTCTTCTAGGATATCTACTTCGTTCTCTAACAAAATCCGGGGCACTTTCGGCCTTTATTGTGGGACTTGCTATCTATATAGGCTTTGGTATAAAAGGGCTCGTATTATTAGGTGCTTTCTTTGCATCTTCGAGTCTTTGGTCAAAATATAAAGCTTCCGCTAAACACCGGATTGAAGAAAAACTGGCTAAAGGAGCCAGACGGGACTGGCGCCAAGTACTTGCTAATGGCGGAGCAGCCGGACTTTTTAGTATCCTCCATTATTTTCATCCAGAATTCAGTTGGGTTATTGGGTTTATAATTTGTCTGGCCAGTGCTAATTCTGATACATGGGCATCTGAAATCGGAAGTTTAAGCAGGAAGAACCCCTTATACATACGAACATTTAAGCGGATTGAAAAGGGAACATCAGGTGCGGTCAGTTTATTAGGAAGTATTGCCGCACTTGCAGGTTCGCTTTTTATAGCGATTATTGGCTTTTGGCTGTTTCATTTAAATATCTCTTTAACCATCGTTATTTTTCTATTCGGATATATTGGTAATGTCATGGATACGTTATTTGGTGCCTTTTATCAACAAGAGTATGTTTGTCGGCATTGTGGCATCACAACTGAAAAAAAGAAACATTGTTTGTCACCGACGACTATAATTAAAGGGTTTACCTTTGTGGATAATGATATGGTGAATTTTCTATCAGGTTTCCTTGCTGCATGGTTAGCAATAGGAATTATTCATTAAATGACTAAACTTAATCATATCTTGGGAGGAATATTCATGTTAAGACGCATTAACAGAGTTGTGCTTATTGGGACAGGTTTTGTGGGTTCGAGCTATGCATTTGCACTTTTAAATCAAGGTATTACTGAAGAGCTAGTGTTAATTGATTTAAATAAAGAGAAGGCAGAAGGCGACGCAATGGATTTGAACCATGGTCTTCCATTTGCACCATCTCGTACCAAAATTTGGTATGGTGATTACAAGGATTGTGGAATAGCGGATTTAGTTGTTATTACTGCAGGTGCGAACCAAAAGCCTGGTGAAACACGACTTGACCTAGTAGAGAAAAATACGAAAATTTTTAAAGGCATTGTTGGTGAAATTATGGACAGCGGTTTTGATGGAATCTTTTTAGTTGCCACGAATCCGGTCGATATTTTGACTTATGCTGTATGGAAGTTTTCTGGGCTGCCAAAAGAGCGGGTTATTGGCTCGGGCACGATTTTAGATACTGCACGCTTCCGCTTTTTATTGGGGGATTATTTTGATGTTGATACCCGAAATGTACATGCTTATATCATAGGAGAACATGGTGATACCGAGCTTCCAGTTTGGAGTCATGCCGATATTGCCGGTACAACTATTTCTGAATGGACCAAAAATAAGCAAGACTGTAAGCAAGAAGATCTTGATAACATCTTTATAAATGTCCGTGATGCTGCTTACCAAATTATTGAGAAAAAAGGCGCCACCTATTATGGTATTGCGATGGGATTAGTACGATTGACAAAGGCCATCTTACGCAATGAGAACTCCGTTTTGACTGTGTCTGCCTATCTTGATGGGGAGTATGGACAAAAGGATATCTTTATCGGAGTACCTGCTGTGGTAAACCGAAAAGGAGTAAGAGAAGTCGTTGAACTCGATTTAAATGAAGAGGAACATGCAAAATTCTCGAACTCTGTTCAAGTACTTAAAAAAACCATGGAACCAGTATTTAACAATCTCTAAAAGTAAAAAAGGTTCCACAAAATAAGAGTCAGACCCCACACTACTCATTACTGAGTGTTAATTGTGAGGTCAGACCCTTTTAGCTTATTTTTAATAAAAATATGGATAAAACCCTTCTGTTCATCACAGAATAGTAATAGGAGGGATGATGATGTCTCGTATGTTAACATCCATATTTATGATTGGTTCAGTCGGATATTTTGCCTACCGCTATCGGTATCGACTTATTAATGTGCTCCTTGGATCGAACTGGATGCGAAGGATCGCTGTAGGTTCTATAATGAGTTTTCCAGGGTTAAAACAAAAAATGATGCACTCAGTATTTGGAAGACCATCTGAATGGTGAAAACCACAGATGGTTTTTTATTTTAGGCTCTATTCATTTTTATTGTTAATTTCCTTGGAACAATAAAAATGAATAGAGCCTTATATCAAAATAATTGTCTAAATGGTTAATTATGAAGAATTCAAGATGTTTCATTCATAGTAAAAGGTTCACTTCGTTTATAATGAAACAAACGAGGTAAAAATGAATACATATTAATAATTGAAAAGTAGCTATGGCTTAGAATTACATTATGGCACTATTTAAGGAAGTAGGGGAGAAATGAATAATAAAGAGAGTTACATCTTTTGGAGGTTGGCATATTCTTTCATCTCTGATCATGGATATCGAATTATTCAATTATTTGATAATCAAAAGGAACTATGGCTTGAAAAATTAGAAAATAAGAAAGCGCCGATTATACGTATGCTGCTCCATGATTTAGATTGGAGTAATGCCATGCAAAGAGATATTGAATTTACGGCTTCCAATGGGGAAAGAGTTCGTCAGCAAGTAGGCCGTAAAGAATTAAATGTGATGAATATTTATGTCAGCCAGTTTCCACCTGTTGATGAATATGAGTATCGTCTTTCAAAACCGTTTGTTTATCCTGAAGGAAACAAAACCACGGTAAGCTCTGTTCTTCTGGCCAAGGGGGAATACGACACTGGACTTGGGGTGATTTCCGAGAGGTTGGGCAGTGAAACGCACTTTTCATTTAATGATGCCTATTCTGAACAGGATGTTGAGGAAGTAAAAAAAGCTGCCCTGGATCATGCGATAAAAAAGGTAAAAACGGAAAAAGCGATTCTTTCGAATGGCAAACCGTTGTTTACCTATGTATTCATTGTAATCCAAGTAGCTGTCTTTCTCTGGCTTGAATTACATGGCGGGAGCACGAATACTTCGACACTGATTAAATATGGGGCCAAAGTAAATCAATTAATTTATGATGGAGAGTGGTGGAGATTTATTACACCAGTGTTTCTCCATATAGGATTTTTACATTTAGTAATGAATACATTTGCTTTGTATTTTCTTGGTCCGACCGTCGAACGAATATTTGGTAATGTTCGATTTTTATTTATTTACTTGTTTGCGGGTATTACGGGTTTCATAGCAAGTTTCATCTTTAGTTCAAACTTATCCGCAGGGGCAAGTGGAGCCATTTTCGGCTGTTTTGGTGCATTATTGTATTTTGGCGCGATGTTTCCTAAATTATTTTTCAGAACAATGGGGATCAATCTGTTCGTTGTCATTGGAATCAATCTTGTGTTTGGGTTCTCGGCATCTGGAATTGATAATGCTGGCCACCTAGGTGGATTGGCGGGGGGCTTCCTTGCAGCAGGTATTGTTCATTTTCCGAAGAAGAAAAAGCTATTATGGCAACTGCTGTTTTTCATCGGTTCAGCTGCGATCGTATGGGGTTCTTTGTCCTATGGGTTTAGTTCAACAGCAAAATCCGATGAAGAATATTCCAATTTACTAATGGCACAGGAATATGTACAACAAAGCAATTACGATCAAGCCTATACGGTATTAAAGGAATCAGAAGAAAACGTCACAAATCTATCGGAGAAGACCTATTTTCTCTTATCTTTCGTAGAAATTAAAAAAAATTTGCTTTCGGAAGCTAAAACGCATTTACAAAAAACTATCCAGCTTGATCCAAATTTTGATGAAGCCTATTTTAATTTAGCTCTCATTAATATGGAGGAAAATCAATTGGATCTTGCCAAAGAAAACGCAGAGAAGGCTGCTAAAATAGAACCTAATAAAAAGCAATATACTGATTTAGTCAGTGAAATTAATCAACAACTTCAATCAAATGGCGAAGGAGAATAGAAACAGTCTTGAGGAGAAAGGATGTATGGGTTATACTTTTTGGGTAATATCATATTACTTTCGATTTTAAAATTTTAAGAGGGGAGGGTTCCCCATATGAAAACAATTTATGATATACAGCAATTTTTAAAGCAATTTGGAACCTTTATTTATGTTGGTGATCGAGTTGGTGACCTTGAGCTAATGGAATCAGAGCTAACAGAGTTGTATCAAGCACAATTAATAGAACCAAGGGAATTTTCAACAGCACTATTAATTTTAAGACATGAAATACAATTTGAAAAAGAAAAAGCAAACAAAGATAGGTGAATTTAAGTGGCGGATCAATGGATAGCGGGTGTCGATCTTGGTGGCACAACTACTAAAATAGCGTTTATTACTTTGGATGGAGAAATTGTTTATAAATGGGAAATTCATACAGATAATTCGAATCAAGGCCAGAATATTACAGCCAATATTGCACTGGCAATCGATGAAAAACTTTCAGAGTTGGGGGAGACAAAGGCAAAGTTAATTGGACTTGGCATGGGTGCCCCTGGACCCGTAGATTATGAAACTGGCATTATCTTAAATGTGGTCAATTTAGGTTGGAAGGATAATTACCCTTTAAAGGACAGCCTTGAAGCAGCAACATCCCTTCCAGCTGCAGTTGAAAATGATGCTAACTGTGCAGCATTGGGAGAGATGTGGAAGGGTGCCGGAAACGGAGCAAAAAACCTTGTCTGTGTCACACTTGGGACAGGTGTTGGCGGCGGGGTGATCGCAAACGGAAATATTGTACAAGGGGTTAATGGGGCAGCTGGAGAAATTGGACATATTACAGCTGTTCCCTTTGGTGGAGCGCCATGTAATTGTGGGAAGACAGGTTGTCTTGAGACAGTTGCTTCGGCAACAGGAATTGTTCGATTAGCGATGGCGGAACTTCATAGCAGTGGTGCAGCAGGAGAATTAAGCGAATTACTAGTGAAAAATGGGAAAATAACCGCTAAGGATGTTTTTGATACGGCTAGAAACGGGGATTCATTGTCCACAAAGGTCTTAGACGAGGTCTCGTACCATTTAGGTTTTGCGTTAGCCAATATTGGCAACACACTTAATCCAGAAAAAATCGTATTAGGTGGCGGAGTCTCTAAAGCAGGGTCCATTTTATTGGACGCCGTACATGAACAATTTGCTAAGTTTGCCTTTTCGGCGGTAAGAAATTCTACAGAGCTTGCCCTGGCTACCTTAGGAAATGACGCAGGTGTACTCGGAGCCGCTTGGCTCATTAAAAATAAATTAAATCAATAAGCTTAAAATCCAGTGGAGTCCCAAAATCCCTATTGGGACTCCACTTTTTTAACATTTATCTCAAACTCCTTCATATGAATATTTATGATGGGAGGAGGAGGAAAATGGAGGTTAGTTTACGCCCCGGTGATACATGGTCCTATTTCAGCCGTTTGTTTATGATTCCACTTAATCTCATAGTAGATTCCAATCCAACACTAAATCCCACTAACCTGAAAATTGCTAAAAAAATACAGGTCCCAGGCTATGTATCCGTTCCTTATAAGATAAAAAAAGGTGATACTTTTTTAAACATAGCTGCATTAAGAAAAATCCCTGCTGATGCTCTTTTGCTTCTTAATCAAACCAAAGATGCCAATCATTTAATAGTGGGTGAGTCCATTTTTGTTCCGGAAAAAATAATGACTCCTGTTATTCAGACAAAATCTCCTGTGGATTATAAAAGGTTGGAGAAGGTAATCAAGAATCTCAAAGGGATTTATCCCTTTATTGAAGTATCCACGATTGGCCGAAGTGTCCTAAATCAATCCATCCAAGAAATCAAAATTGGAAAAGGTTCAAAGAAAATCCATATGAATGCCTCTTTCCATGCAAATGAATGGATTACCACCATGGTGCTGCTGTATTTGTTAAATCAATACTTATTGGCTATTACAAATGATCATATCATTAGCGGAGTGAAGGCTCTTAAGCTGTATGAAGAAGTGGAATTATCTATTGTCCCAATGGTAAACCCTGACGGAGTGGACCTCGTTTTAAATGGTCCGCCTTTAGGATTGAGGGAAGAGGTTGTGGACATCAATGAGGGGAGCAATGACTTCATTCATTGGAAGGCTAATATTAGAGGAATTGATTTAAATAATCAATTCCCTGCCAACTGGGAGATTTGCAAAAAAATCAAGAAGCCCAAGACACCTGCCCCGAGAGACTTTCCAGGGAATGAACCATTGACAGAACCTGAAGCAAAAGCGATGGCTGAGTTAGCGAAAAATAAACAATTTGACTGTGTCTTTGCCTTTCACACCCAAGGCGAGGAGTTTTATTGGGGATATGAAGGTCTTGAACCATCTGATTCTGAGAAACTTGCAATGGAACTTGAGCGAGTTAGCGGTTATGAAGCGATTCGCTATGTAAAAAGCCATGCGGGATATAAGGATTGGTTTATTCAAGAGTTTCAACGTCCTGGCTTTACCTTAGAACTAGGCAAAGGGATTAATCCTTTACCGCTTTCTCAATTTCCATCTATATTGAAACGGGCCCAAGCCATTTTCTTTACTGCACTTAAATCTTAAATTTTTATAGCCGCCTCACTTGTAATATCTTTTTATTCTCATTAAAATAAAGTGAATCTTTCATTAGTTAATAACCATTTTTATCAAAAGCCGATTCTTCTACGGAACTTTTCCTATTATTAAAAATATTTCAATTGTTGAAACATTTTTGATGAAAAATCGTACTAACAGTAGAGAGCGAAAAGAGGGGGAGGGAATTTGAAGAAGTCGAATGAACTTAATCGGTCAAATCGAGTTTTATTTCTATGGCATTTCATTTTGATCACCCTCCTTTTAGGTGCATGTGCAAATCAAGAACAGCCTAATCATAAAATTCCCGCTGCTCCTGAAAAAACTAAAGCGCCTGTTGCTATTGGTACAGAATGGAAATTACCTATCTCCATTCCAGCGGGGGAAGGTGAATTTTATAAGTTCATTGGTTGGCTTTCTGATTATCAAATTCTTTATGTAACCAATCTTGAACAAACTTCAAGTGTTTATAGATATAATCTATTATCAGGAAAGAGTGACTTCCTTTACCAAACAGAGAATCCTATCGTCAATGCGCAAATTAGCCCGTCTCACAAATATATATTAATTCATTCGGCGCCGTCATCCTATGAAGGATTGGTCACCATTATTAATATAAAAGGAATGGAACAGGTAAAACAGTCGATTCCCTCTCATGAATTAGTATTTGAATGGAATCCATATAACGAGTCAGAGATTCTCATTTCGAAATTTGATGAGAATTGGAGTTTTCAACTATTTTTGCTGGACATGAATAATGCTAAAACAACTGAGCTATTCTTACCACAGCCATTTGTTAAGTGGGTAACGGAAAAGAAGCTTGCGTTTTTAAATTGGGATGAAAATAATCCATCTTTAACTGCACCGCTTGTGGAGACAGGTTTAGAATCTGGTCTAGAAAAAATAGTTTTTCCAACCGCCATACAATTTTCAACCTTTCAAGATCTGCTCATGACGATTTCTGTAAATGAGCAGGATCAGACGATGGCCACCTATACATTTTTTGGAAATGAGATGAAACAGGTCTTCACTTTTTCAATCCCACAATTAACAAGGTTTTCAGATTGGTTAGTGCCATTTTATGACTATAATAAACAAAAGGGACAATTTATTACTTTTAGTCCCCTTTCTAGCGGTGAAGTGGATTCCTACACAGACGGCTTTAAACTGCTAAGCTATGATCTTAAAAAAGGGAGCAGCAAACTGATAATGGATGGTTTAGAAAATGCACCAGTCAGTTTTTCTCCTTCTGGGAGCGCCCTTCTTTATGGGAACCAGCTTGAAAAAATTATCGATATAAATGCTAAGAAAATATATGACTTGATAAAAGAGTGACTATAAAAAGCATCATTCTTTTTTTCTTTTGTGCTTAATATGATAAAATCAATTGAACAATAAATAGTTAAGAGAAGGTGTAGATGTGGCAATAGTAGATGTAGCAGTTATTCCACTCGGTACAGCAACTCCTAGTGTTAGTAAATATGTGGCAAGTGTCCAAAAAGTATTAAGAAAATATGAAAAAGAAGGAAAAATTCATTTTCAGCTGACACCGATGAATACAGTCATTGAAGGGGACTTACCTGTTCTTTTCGAAGTTATCCAAGCCATGCATGAGGTTCCTTTTTCAGAAGGAATCATGCGGGTGGCCACGACCATTCGAATAGATGACCGAAGAGATGTTAACAGAAGTATGGAATATAAAGTAGAAAGAGTTAAGAGTCTATTGAGTGAAGAATGATAAGAACCAATGGGCACTAAAAAAAGACTGTCAGCTGACAGTCTTTTTTGATTTGTCCACATTAAGGATTAGACGCAGTTTATTAATGAATTCCGGTTGGATATCCGGATTTAAGGAGTGTCATAACTGCAAACCAGCCGAAAACCAAAAATGAAGCAATACCCCAAAATGCGCCTAAGAAGTTTTTATTCTTTAGTGCATTGAATCCACCGTAACCAGCTAGGATGGCTACAAGAACGAAAATAATTACTAAACCCATCATAAATCCCCCTTTTTAGTATTACTAGGCAAGAAGCCTAACAGTTTAAAATCTTATGTACCTATATTATATACATTCGTTTCCTATTTTATATTCTTTTCGGATATTTGTCGAGGACTAAAATACAATGCTAGATAGCATGACTTTCTACGTATATGTGATATAGTGTAAAATAATTATAGTGTAATTCGGATAGGAGGAATCTTTAATGAAATGGCAGCAAATTCCATTAGGGGCATTGCAAACCAATTGTTATATCGTTGAAAATCCTGATAAGACCTGTTTAATATTTGACCCAGGTGATGAAGCGGCAAAGCTTATTCATTTATTAAACCAAAGAAAATTAAAGCCAATTGCGATTGTTTTAACACATGCCCATTTTGATCACATTGGGGCAGTAACTGTAGTAAGAGAAGCTTACAAAATCCCCGTTTATGTACATAAACAGGAAGAAAAATGGCTGAGTGATCCTGCTTTAAATGGCTCGCAGTTATTTATGCATGTTGAACCAATCAGAGTAAGTCCAGCTGATCACCTCATTCAGGATGAAGGGGAAATGGAAATCGGAACTTTCAAGTTTCATGTATCTCATACACCAGGTCATTCACCTGGCAGTGTTTCCTGCTATTTCGAGAAGGATGATGTAGTAATCTCTGGTGATGCTTTATTTCAGGGAAGCATTGGCCGGACAGATCTTCCTGGAGGGAACGAATCACAATTATTAAAGAGCATTCACGACAAATTGTTAATCCTGCCGGAGGAAACCTATGTCTTGTCAGGTCATGGCTCAGTCACAACGATTGGAGAGGAAATGGACAGTAACCCATTTTTAAATGGGTTTTAAGCTTCTCCGTTTGGTGGTAAAATAAAAGACCCTTCTAAAGGAAGGGTCTTTCGGGGGATGTTCTTTTTATATAATGGGAGGGATATTGTTAAGCTACTACTCTAACAATATAACAAAGTTAACACTATGTCAATAGTGTTAATTGATAGGAGTTACGATGATCACATACTTAAAACAATTAATTTCAAATTCACCGACAAGATTAATTTCTTATGCTGATTTTATTACTGCAGTCCTTTATCATCCTCAATATGGCTATTATATGAAGGACAAACAGAAGATTGGACGTAAAGGAGATTTCATTACGACTAGCAATATTTCAGATGTATACGGGAGGTTGGTTGCAAAATGGTTTTGCAATATTTGTGAAACAACCAAGCTGCCCCCAGTCTTTTGTGAAATAGGTGCAGGAAATGGCCGGTTTGCACATGCCTTCTTGCAGGAGTGGAAGGAAACGGGACAATCTCCCATCCAGTATACCATCGTGGAAAGCAGCCAATATCATCGGAACTTACAGCGAGAATTACTGATCCCCGATTTTCATGTTGTTCAAGTGGAAAGTCTTAGCGAATTAGAGCCATTTGCAGGGATGGTCTTTTCTAACGAACTCTTTGATGCATTACCTGTCCATGTCATTGAAAAAATTAAGGATCAGCTTTTCGAAGTCATGGTTGGGATTCAAGAAGACGGCGTATTGTATGAAAAGAAATTACCGTTAACCAATCCAGATATCCTATCTTTTGTAGAGAAAAGTGGAATCCATTTACATGAAAAGCATAGAATCGAAATACCATTAGCAATGGGCGAGATGATGCACGAAATTTCGAGGGTTCTTTCCAAGGGACTTGTTATGACAGCTGATTATGGTTATACGAATAAAGAATGGCAGGACCCACAGAGGACATTAGGAAGTTTAAGAGGGTATTACCAACACAGGATGATGCATGATGTCTTGCAGTATCCAGGAGAAATGGACATCACCACCCATATCCATTTTGATTCACTACTTCAAATAGGTCAGCAGGTTGGTCTGCACGCGGTATCGAAGTTAAGACAGGATGAGTTTTTATTAAAGGCGGGTATTTTAAAGGAATTAGAAAGTCATTATGATTCGAATCCTTTTTCAGAGGTTAGTAAGCGAAATAGGGCGATTCGCAGTTTAATTATGCCATCAGGAATTAGCTCTTATTTTCATATCATCGTTCAGGAAAAAGGAATGCACGTAAGTGAAAGCGACATATTTATGAAATAAAAGAAAAAAACGCCGGAGCTCCGGCGTTTTTTTTCTTCAGTTAAATCAATGTCCTCCACCAAGCGGCATCATGAATGTTGTCCAATATGTAAAGCCTGCGAAGAAAATAGTTAAATATGCACCGAAGACGTACAAATACATACGCTCGGAAAGCTTTAAATAGCTAAGCAGAACAAAGAATCCTGTTTGTGCTAAGAAAAGCATTGCTGTTTTGTCCATATCCCCTAGATACAACATTACGGTAAAAATACCAGTCCAGAAACCACAAACTCTGAACATACGATCCATATGTAACCCCCCTTTTTACCTTATGATACCATCATTACAATATTATAAAGTAAAAGGAGGCATAATGTAAATAATGGTTTCGAATTAGTTTGATACAAGTACTTGATAAGAACAAGTTTCACAACCAGAGAACATGTTTTCTTTTTCAACTAACTCAACGGATTCAAACAATGCCCCAAACATGCCCTTTAAAAATTCATGGTGCATACTGCAGACTGTTTCTGTATGATCCTCAGCCACTTCTTTAAATGGGCAATTAAATATTTGGAAATAGATTTTTGTTTGATCACCATTGGCTTCAAATTCAGGATAAAAACCCGCCAGAGTAGCAGCACTTTTTAGTATTGTTAGCTTTTGTTCAAATTCTAATTCTTCACCAAGTGATCTTTTTGACATTTCTTGTTCAATAACTTCGGCACCAAAACGTTTACCTGTTAAGAAAAGTGCTTCTTTACCAGCCTCACCAAGTGAAATCATTGTTTGGATAGCCACTTTTGATAAGAGCATGTAATCACGGAAAGGGAAATGAAGTTGAATGACATCATCAGATAAGCGATATAATCTGCTTGGCCGACCGCCTTTGCCGGTTTTCTTTGTTTCAGATGCTAACATATTAACATCTTCTAACTTTGATAAATGTAGTCTTGCTACGTTTGGATGAATATTAAAATTTTCCGCCACCTCTTGTACTGTAACTTCTTGATGACGTTTTGTAATGTATTGATAAATGTAATAGCGTGTTGGATCTGATAAAACATTTGTTATCTTTAATGTTTGTTCCATCACTGTTCACCTCGGACCCCCATAATTTATTCCATTATAATACAGCCCAAGTAACATGGGAATGAGGTTAACAATGTTAACACTATATGTTTAGAAAATGTTCACAATTTCCGACTTTATATTGTAACAAATTATCTTAAAAATACGCTTGTACGAGATTTTTTGTAATGTCAATGCCTTTTTTATGGCAAAAAAAAAGCGGAGGGAGAATCGCCCGCTTTTTAGTGCTTTCGTTTTTTCTTTATTTCGGAATAGAGGATATAAGGCAAAATCCCAAACCATCGATACCAAAAATCTGCCTTTGTTTGCTTTCGTTCAGTCCGAAGTCGTTTTCGTTCATCTTTCGGCTGGTCTGCATATTTAACAATTGTTTGGGTCATGTATTTTACATAATCATTTGTTTTCATGGACACACCTACTTTTATTAGTCACAGTAAATTATGTCCATTTATCAATTATTTCAAACAATTATTTGCCATCGCCCCATTTGATGATTTTTTTTGACCTTGTATCAAAATAACCATATCCAAAAATTGGCTCTCGGGCATGCAGGGTAAGAGTGAAATTAATTTTTTGCAGATAACTGGAGGGCGGTTCAGCTTGGTAGTCCAACGTTCCGTGAACATACATTATTTTTCCTTTGGCGGGGACAATCCCTCCCGTTTGCAGCATCGATTCCATTTTCTTTATTGAAGAAAGAAAATAATACTCTTGGTTCAAAATTGCCGTTGTTTCAAATGCCATTTTCCTTTCAGTTAGTAATTGATTTATATGCATGGAGAAAACCAGTAGAAAAATAATAAGCAGACATAAGGTAAGGGGGTAGGTGAATCCCTGCTCGGTATTTTTCATGTGCCGGTACTCCAATTTACGAAGGAGTAAGCAGTAACAGAATACTCTATTCCCCTGAGGTCGGTAACAGTAAGTTTAACGGCATTATTAACAATGGTGAAGGAATAGGCAGCAATATTTTGGAGGAGGATTTCATGTCCTGTGGAATTCACCCGTCTCCTTAGGCTGGATCCATATTTCTCGTATATAATCGTCTCGGAGTCCTTCGTTAAGATTAACCGTCCCCCGGCCACTTCGGCACGAGACGCTTGGTGTATTTCTTTTTTGATTTGGGTACAGAAAACTTCCCATTCCAGCGACTGTAATTCGAGTAGTGACCCCTTATTATTAAGGATGATCTCAAATGTTGGTGACATGAAAAAAATAAGGATGGAGAAAATGGTAAAAGCAAACAGTACCTCGACCAAAGTAAAGCCTTTTTCATTCGAGCACACCACAAACTTTGTCTTCTGGCTGGTAAGTATTTTTTTCAAACGTTACACACACCTCCTTTTGGTTAGCTACACCGGTGTCTTCCCAAGTAATAGAGTATTCGATGTTGTTTTGAATCAAGGTGTAGTTGGTAAAGATTCGGCTATCAAGTAATTTCGCTTCTAGTTCCTCATACATAATCTTCCGGGCTGTTTTCTCTATCTCCACTTGTCGGGACTGATCCCTTAACTCCATCAATAAAGGCAGTAAAAATAAACTTATCATTAACAAGGCTGACAGTGATAACAATAGTTCAAGCAAAAAAAATCCTTTATTGCTCCGTAACATAAAACCGTCCCTTTCCAATCAAAACGGTTATCTTATAATTCTTATTTTTCGATTTAATATAAAAGGTACCAAACTTATTCACATTTCCATCACTTAGAAATTTGAAATACAAGGGCAGGGAACCTTCCACGAAAGTAAAGGAGGTTGAGTAATTTCTCTCGACAATCAATGGCAGATCCGTGCGCATAAACATGTAATATCGATATTGGCCAGGCAGAATAACAACTGATACATCATGCTGGTGAGAAATAGCATATTGCTGCGCATAGAGCAAATCTGCCTGCAATTGGGTTAGGAGGACCCTATCATCCACTGTCGTGTGCTGTGGCTGTAAGGCGAAGACGGTGATGGAGGATATGATCATAAAGATAGAGAGAACAATCAACGATTCGATTAAAGTGAATCCCTTTTGAGTATTGTACATTTTTGGTTAATTTTCGTTTGCAACCGCTGTGACGTTGCCACTCGAATCAATAACCACATTTTGCCCATTAGGACAACCTTGTCCATCACCTTTTAAATATCCATCCGTTTTTAGTTCCGCGAGTGTCGGCACCTTATTGTTATGTTCCATTTCATAGGATTGAACTTGAGCTTGAACCATTTTTACGAATGCTTCACAGCCTTTATTGTTGATATTAGAATTATGCTTGGCAACGTTCGGAATTGTGATAATAAGCAATATCGAAATAACTAGCATAACAATCATCATTTCTATCAGTGTAAAACCTTTTTCATTATTCATGATTTATATCCTCCATTTTTAAATGCCATCCAGAAGATGGAACATTGGTAATAAAATAGCTAAATACATGGATACAATGAGAAATCCAATCAATAAGTAAAGGATGGGCTGAATCGTTTTTAAGCTTTTTTCGATTCGTTCCTCCATGTTCAAAACACAGTGTTTACTGAAAAATAGCAGCTCCTGCTCCAATTTACCATTCACTTGGCCGTGCTTAACAATCATGGGAAATTCCTTTTCGAAAAAAGAAAATGCAGCTAATATCGTTTCCAATTTTTCTCCAGTAACCAGCCTGTTTTTAATCTCATTCGCTACACAGCTGTAGAAAGGTTGTTTATGATTTTTTTCAAAAAGAGTGAGGGCCTCTGAGATGAAAATTCCGCCTGATAATAGGAGACTCAGTTGTATGGAAAAGTAGTGAGTAAACAGTAATTTGAGGATCCTGCCGATAATAGGAATGCGAACAAGCTGTGACCTCTGCTGCAAAGTGGAGAGTTTTCGAAAGACGAGAGTATAATAAGCTGCTGTCAGAAAGAGGAGCCCAAGGATAGTGCCGATCATCGTTGGGAAATATTGATCAAAGGCATAGATAACTTTTGTAAAAAAATTCTCTTTAAGTCCGAGCGATGAAAATAGGGTGGTAAATCTGGGCAGCAAGGTGTTCTCGATAAAAATGAATAGAAAACCAGTAATAAAGATAAGTAACATGGGATATTGCAGCAATTTTAACAGCTTCTGCATATCCCTATCTTTTAATAAAGCAAGTTCACTTCCATCTAACAGTGCATCCGCAAAACTGCCATGCTGTTCAGCATAATAAACATAACCGACCAAGTCTTTGTGAAAATCAAGATTGTGTAAGACTTCATGAAATGGAGTGCCTTTTTTTAATTCTACTAAACACCCATATAATTCCTCCTTTCGTTTTGGTGGTAAGTGTAATGCTATGGATTCAATTGCTTCCGCAATTGGGTATCCCCGGGCAAGGAGTTCACCAGTTCTTTTTAAAAAACTTGCTTGCTCATTCACAGGCCATTTATGGCGTTTCATCCTCATACACCAGCCGATCATATTCTGATTTTTGAATATATCCAAGCGCAATCCCTTTGTTAATGACTTCCTTTAGTGTCCGGTAATGGAAGTCCAGTTTTTCCCCTTTTGCCACTTTCATGGCAGTATTCAGGTTTCTGCCTGATAAAAATTCAAAGACACTCGCTCTTTTCCATCTTCCAGAGGAATAACACATGGGTGAACATTCCCCATCACAATAAGGACATGTCAGTTCAACCAGCCTTTGAGCGGTAACAGCAATAAGTGTTTGCTCAACTTCTAACCAATTCACTCCAAATTCGCGCAGGCGGTAAACCGCACCCTTTGCGTCCCGTGTATGCATCGTTGACAACACTAAGTGTCCAGTAAGTGCAGCTCGGACGGCTATTTTTGCAGTTTCTGCATCGCGAATTTCGCCAACCATAATAATGTCGGGATCATGACGAAGGATGGCCTTTAATCCGGCTGCATAGGTAATGCCCGCTTTTTCATTTACTTGAACTTGAAGGACTGAGTCATAGTTTTTTTCGATGGGATCTTCGAGTGTGATAACATTGCGATGAAATAAGTGGGCCGTTTCATTCAATAGGGAATAGAGGGTTGTCGTTTTGCCTGATCCAGTTGGTCCGGTAAATATAATTAATCCATGTGCGTGTTTGAGAAGGGCAAGTAGTTTTCGTGTCATTCCCGGAAATAATGAGAGCTGGTGAAAAGGGATCTGTTCTTGCTGGGGTAATAGCCTGATAACAAGGCTTTCTCTGTTGTTGGATGGAAGTGTGGATAGCCTAAGGCCAATCAGTTGTCCTTCAATTTCACAAAAAATGGCTCCACTTTGTGGGCGTCGTCTTTCTCCGATATCCATATTAGCAGTGAATTTAAAATGGGAAATTAATTTGTCGCATTCATCTTTTGGAAGGGATAATCGGGGAATGAGTTTGTTGGTTAAACGGATTTGAACAAGTGTGTCTTTCTTCCGAGGAATAATGTGAATATCTGTTGCCTGGTTACGTGCAGCATCCGATATAATCCGATTCGCTAAACTTTCAATTGAACTAACAATGGTTACCACCACCTTATTATTTTTTCCTTGCTAAATATTCGACAGGTTTCCCTCTTTTCCTTCTTAATTTTTAAAATAAAAAAATTTTTTTTGAACAAAAAGAATGTCAGATGTCAGGCACCATGTGAAATTTTCACATGGTGCCTGACACCTGTTGAAACATCCTGATTAGATTGCTTTATCGGTTAAATAAAAGAGTCCGCCATTGATAAAGGAGATGTTGATCTTTGGTTCGTATTGCTCTTGGAGTGCTTTTTTTTCAGTTTCATAGTTGTCATTTTCTTCTTCTTCCACGTCTTCATAAAAATGATTCAATAGCTGTAGGTCTTTATCCCAACGTATTCGGGCTTCATCTGCCCATGAATGGTCATCTTCTGCAATGACTGATTTTAAATAGGTTTCAATTCTGCCCATGCCGCTCTTTGGTCTTACCAAGGGTGAGAGGGTAAACGAATAGTCTGGAATTTTGGGTGTTAAAGGGATCTTTAGTAAACGGTCATGAAAATTTTCGACCATTTGTCCATTAATGAGCTGTAAGCCGATCGATTTAAAAATATCACGCTTGCGGTCACATTGATAAGAGATTTTCACATTCATACATAACCATGGCAATAAGGGCGTTTGATTATTGAGATGGCGATGATTTTCATATAACCGAATGTAGCTGGCTAAATTTTTGGTGGAATGAAATATTTGATGAAGCCTTGGGGACCCAAAGTGAATAATTTCCCCTTTTGTATTTTCTGGTGCTAGTTCTTGATCGGTAATGAAGGTTAGTCTCATTGGGTTTGGGATCCCGCCTGTTTTCTCTAAATAGTGCCAATAAAAGGGACGGTTCATCAACTCCTTATCAAGTTCAATTGATAATTGAACAGTTAAATACCCAGAGTTATTTTCAATAATGGGACAATCATTGGCCTGAAAATACTTCAAAAGAAAGTTATGAATTTCCTGCTGCTGCATGTGAATCACCTTCCTTCATGGTTTGAGCAAATTCAATCATCGAAGATAAATTCTCCATTTTTATCCGCATTTCACCTTCAGAACTGGATTGTCCGAAAATATCAATTAAGTGGTCTTCAATATTGCCAAATTCGAGCTTGGTTAAAATATCGTCGAGTTCGCCGATGACCTTTTCAAATAATTGTATTTTTTCATACAACAATTTCAAAATATGTTCTTCGACGGTATTTTTAATGGCAAAATTATATATCATAACATCCTTTTCCTGACCAAGACGGTGAATTCGGCCAATCCGCTGCTCGAGTCTCATCGGATTCCATGGTAAATCAAAGTTAATGATATGGTTGCAAAACTGCAGGTTAATTCCTTCACCACCTGCCTCTGTTGCAATCAGCACTTGGGCATGCTTTTGGAACAACTCTCGCATCCAGTCCTTCTTTCCTCGTTTAAAGCCGCCGCGGAACGGTACAGAAGAGATTCCGTGCTGTTTCAAAAACCATTGAAGATACATTTGAGTTGCCCGATATTCGGTGAAAATAATGACTTTATCATTTACCTTTTGAATTAATTCAAGCGCTTTTTCCGCTTTTGAATTTTGCTGGACAGCCTCCACCTTTTTAATCAAAAATTGAATTTGCTCTTCAAAGGCTGGTGTGGGATTCTCTTTCTTTTGCAGCATGTTTTTAAGCGTATAAAAAACAGCTTCCCGGCTGCTGCATGCCTCACGTTGTAAAGTCATAACGGAGAATGCACTTGTTTGGAGCCAATCACTATCGTTCCTCATAGTTGTAATGGACTCATATAGTTCTTTCTCTTGTGGTGAAAATTCAATTGGAATGGTTTCAACCTGCCTTTTTGTCCATTCAATCCCTGTATCTGCCCGCCGGTTTCGAATCATGACCTTGTTCACTAATTCCTTTAGATGTTCATCATCATTTAAGGAACGAGCATCTCGTTTGTATTTTTCGTAGAAGGCGGTCTCGCTCCCTAAATGACCTGGTTTTAAAAGGGAAACAAGATTAAAGATTTCTTCTATTCGGTTTTGGATCGGCGTGGCTGTCAAAAGTAAACAAAATTTCTTTTTCAAGTTTTGAACAAATTCGTAGTTTTTAGTTTTGTTATTTTTCAGTTTGTGTGCTTCATCAATAATAATGAGATCGTAGTCTTGTTTAAAAATGATATCTCGATGTGGATTACGTTTAGCGGTATCAATCGATGATACAACAACATCGCACTGTTCCCAAACATAGCTTTTCCTTTGCGTAATCGCCGGTATAAAAAATTTACTGTTCAATTCAATGGCCCACTGGGTAACTAAGGATGCAGGAACGAGAATTAAGACTTTTTTCACTAACCCGCGGATCATGTATTCTTTTAGAATCAATCCAGCCTCGATTGTCTTTCCTAGTCCTACTTCATCAGCCAGGATCGCTTTACCATTCATATTCTCAATGACTTGTTTCGCTGTTTCAAGCTGGTGCGGAAGGGGTGTGAGGTTTGGCAAATGATTCGGCGCTTGCAAACCTTCAAACTCAGGGACGATTAAATGGTTTTCAACTCCGATTGCTAGTTTAAAAAGCTCCCAATTCCCCCATGGTCCATCATTCTCAATTCTATGTAGAAAATCCTCCTGCCACGAGGAATCAAATTCAATTTCAACAGACATCATTTCAGCTCCATTTCATACACGGATATGGCCCAGTAATCACCAATTTACTTGATTTAAGGCGTTCGCATTTTTCTAATAAAGTTATTGCTCAAAGTATTGTTTTAATGGTAGGATGATAATAGCATTGAATGTTTTAAATATTTTAATAAAGTAATTTATTTTACGAGTATAATTAGTATGACCAAATCGAAAATTATTATCATGCGAATGACAACAAGGGGAGAGACTACGTTTGTAGCGCCGAAGGAGCAAGCAGAAATGTGAATCTCTCAGGCAAAAGAACTCTTGTTTGACGCAACTCTGGAGAGCGCTGCCGCATATGAGCAGCCACCAAAGGGGAAAACCATCACAGGTAAACTTTCAGGTGCAAGGACAGAGACCCTCTTATGTATAAGGGAGGTTTCTGTCCTTTTTTATGTTTTTGAATCTGTTATCCTATGTCCAGATGTTATTCTGAAACGATACTAGGTAACATGGTACCTGATGTTGTAAATGGCTCAATCTTTAGTTAGTTTTACGAGGAATGAACATGTAAAAGATCTGAGGGGGATTATGGATGTCAGAATTAAAACGAACTCCGCTTTTTGAAGTTTATAAAGATAATGGAGGAAAAACCGTCGATTTTGGAGGCTGGGAGCTGCCTGTCCAATTCTCAAGCATTAAGGAAGAACATGAAGCAGTTCGGACAAGAGTCGGCTTGTTTGATGTTTCTCACATGGGAGAAGTCGAAGTAAAAGGTGCCGATAGCTTAAACTATCTGCAAAAAATGATGACCAATGATATCTCAAAATTAAAAAAAGGCGGGGCTCAATATACTGCAATGTGCTATGAAAACGGCGGTACTGTTGATGATCTGCTCGTATATAAGATGGAAGAAAATCATTATTTACTAGTTGTAAACGCATCGAATATCGAAAAGGATTACAAATGGCTTGAAGATCATGTTGAGGGTGATGTCAGCCTCGAAAACCTGTCTGAAAAAATGGCCCAGCTTGCTCTTCAAGGCCCACTTGCTGTAAAAGTCTTGCAAAAGCTTTCCAAGGATGCGGATTTAAGTGGAATTGGCTTTTTCAAATTTCAACAAGAAGTCAATTTAAATGGCAAAAAGGCACTCGTGTCTAGAACCGGATATACAGGTGAGGATGGGTTTGAAGTATATTGTGATGCAGCAGATGCCGTCGATCTTTGGAAGGCCATTTTACAAGCAGGCGAAGAGGAAGGGGTTCTTCCATGCGGATTAGGAGCACGTGATACTCTTCGTTTTGAATCTGTATTAGCTCTATACGGCCAAGAACTTTCGCCGGAAATATCTCCGCTTGAAGCTGGAATTGGTTTTGCCGTCAAATTAAATAAAGAAGCTGATTTCATTGGAAAAGAAGCTTTAGTAAAGCAAAAAGAAAATGGGTTAGCTAGGAAATTGGTCGGAATCGAAATGGTTGACCGTGGCATTCCTCGGCATGGATACCCGGTTTATCAAGGAGAAGATAGAATTGGCGAAGTCACAACGGGTACACAGTCACCTACTTTAAAGAAAAACATTGGTCTTGCCCTTATTAAAACTGAGTTTTCAGGGTTAGATACTGGGGTAGAAGTAGAAATTCGCGGCAAACGCCTTAAAGCTACAGTAGTTCCAACACCTTTTTATAAAAGAGAAAAGTAAAACATGAAGGGAGTTAGGTTTATGAAACATCGCTATTTACCTATGACTGAGCAAGATAAGAAGGATATGCTTGAAACGATTGGTGTTTCTTCAATTGATGAACTGTTTAGCGATATCCCTGAAAAAGTAAGGTTCAAGGGTGAGTATAATATTAAGGCGGCCAAATCTGAAACGGCCTTAATGAAAGAACTTTTAAAGTTAGCCGGTCGAAATGCTGATCTTAAAAGAAATGTATCGTTTCTAGGTGCTGGTGTTTATGACCATTATATGCCTGTAATCGTTGACCATGTTATTTCTCGTTCTGAATTTTATACAGCCTATACACCTTATCAGCCGGAAATTTCTCAAGGTGAGCTGCAAGCCATTTTTGAATTCCAAACGATGATCTGCGAATTGACAGGAATGGATGTTGCCAACTCCTCGATGTATGACGGCGGTACAGCCCTAGCAGAAGCAGCCATGCTTAGTGCCGGACATACAAAACGGAAAAAAATTGTTGTTTCCAGTGCGGTTCATCCTGAGTATCGTGATGTCTTAAAGACGTATGCAAAAGGGCAATATCTTGAAGTCGTAGAAGTCCCGGTTAGAGATGGTATTACAGATATAGAAGAGTTAAAGGCATTAGTTAATGATGATGTTGCTGCTGTTATTGTCCAGTATCCAAATTTCTTTGGTAGAATCGAGCCATTAAAAGATGTTGAGGCTATCATTCATGCACATAAAGGAATGTTTGTGGTTAGCAGCAATCCACTTTCTCTTGGAGTATTAACACCACCAGGGAAATTTGGAGCAGACATCGTGATAGGCGATGCCCAGCCATTTGGGATCCCGACTGCATTTGGCGGTCCACACTGCGGATATTTTGCGGTCACCACTAAATTAATGCGAAAGGTCCCAGGACGTCTTGTTGGTCAGACAGTAGATGATCAAGGACGGCGTGGATTTGTATTAACACTACAGGCGCGTGAACAGCATATCCGCCGTGAAAAAGCGACCTCCAATATTTGCTCGAACCAAGCACTTAATGCCCTTGCAGCATCTGTTGCGATGACAGCTTTGGGTAAAAAGGGTGTCCAGGAAATGGCTGCAGCCAATTTACAGAAAGCCCATTATGCAAAAAATGCGTTGAAAGAGGCAGGGTTTGAAGTGGTTCTTGACGGCTTCTCATTTAATGAATTTGTTGTAAAAGTAAACAAACCTGTTAAAGAAATCAATCAAAAGTTGTTACAAAAGGATATCATCGGTGGCTATGATCTAGGACGTGACTATCCAGAAATGTCTAATCATATGTTAATCGCGGTTACAGAACAGAGGACGAAGGAAGAAATCGATACATTCGTGAAAGAATTGGGGGATTTGCATGCATAATCAGGATCAAGCACTCATTTTTGAACGTAGTACTCCTGGCCGAATCGGATACAGCCTGCCGGAAATGGATGTTCCGGAATTAGAGATCAGCAGTCTTCTTCCCGAAGGTTATTTACGTGAAGAGGAGCCTGAACTACCTGAGGTGTCCGAGCTTGATATCATGCGCCACTATACTGCTCTTTCTAATAGAAACCATGGTTTAGATTCAGGATTCTATCCACTCGGGTCTTGTACGATGAAATATAATCCGAAAATCAATGAAAATGTTGCTCGCTTTAATGGCTTTGCCCATGTACACCCATTACAGGACGAAAGCTCTGTCCAAGGGGCACTTGAACTATTATACGATCTCCAGCAGCATTTAATTGAAATTACCGGCATGGATGAAGTAACCTTGCAGTCAGCAGCAGGCGCCCATGGAGAATGGACTGGATTAATGTTGATCCGTGCCTACCATGAAGCAAATGGTGATATGAAGCGAACAAAAGTGATCGTTCCGGATTCTGCCCATGGAACAAACCCTGCCTCAGCGACAATTGCTGGTTTTGAAACCATAACGGTGAAATCAACTGACAAGGGACTTGTTGACCTTGAGGATTTAAAACGGGTTGTCGGGGATGATACAGCTGCCCTCATGTTAACGAATCCAAACACGCTTGGGCTATTTGAGGAACAAATTCTAGAAATCACAGAAATTATTCATGATGCAGGCGGCAAGGTTTATTATGACGGAGCCAACTTAAATGCCGTTCTATCAAAAGCTAGACCTGGTGACATGGGCTTTGACGTTGTCCATTTAAACCTTCATAAAACCTTTACAGGACCACACGGAGGCGGGGGACCTGGTTCTGGTCCAGTTGGGGTTAAGGAAGATCTGATTCCATTTTTACCAAAACCAATTATTTCGAAGCGTGGCGACGAGTATGTACTTGATTATGATCGTCCACAATCCATTGGCCGCGTTAAGCCATTCTATGGAAACTTCGGCATCAATGTTCGTGCCTATACGTATATTCGTTCTATGGGACCTGATGGCTTGAAGGCAGTAACGGAGTATGCCGTTTTAAATGCAAATTACATGATGAGAAGATTGGCTGAATATTATGATTTACCATTCGACAAACATTGTAAGCACGAGTTTGTTTTAAGTGGAAAGCGTCAGAAAAAATTAGGGGTACGTACTTTAGATATCGCAAAACGTCTGCTTGATTTCGGCTACCATCCGCCAACCATTTACTTCCCGTTAAATGTGGAAGAATGTATCATGATTGAGCCGACGGAAACAGAGTCCAAAGAGACCCTCGATTCATTTGTCGACAAAATGATACAAATTGCCAAAGAAGCGGAAGAAAATCCAGAAATCGTACAAGAGGCGCCACATACGACTGTTATCGGCAGATTGGATGAAACTTTAGCTGCTCGTAAACCTATTTTGAAATATCAAAAGAGTTAATAAGTGCAGAGTCCAGATTCAGAAATTGAATCTGGACTTTTTTTATTTATATCTAGATAATATTTTTTCTTATGCATAGGTTCATACTAAATAATAAAACGTGGAGGGATATAAGTGAAAAATCAAAACCATATTCCATTGACAGCATCAGAATTAGGAAACCTTTGGATGACTTATCAGGACAAAACAATGCTAATGAGGGTGCTTGAGCACTTCCTTGAACATGTTGAGGATCTAGAAACCGAACAAATTTTAAAGTCGTGTCACGATTTTTCGAAACATGCCGTTGAAACAATTCGTACTATCTTTAAGGATGAGGGAGCAGCCGTCCCATTGGGTTTCACTAAAGAAGATGTATATAAAGGTACACCAAAATTATTCGACCAGGTCTATGATTTAATGTTTTTACACATGATTGATAAATTAGGAATTAGTCTATTTGCACTCTACTCAACCATGTCATTCCGAAAAGATATTAGAAATTTCTTTAAGCAATTGACGGATAACGCCCAAGATGAATTAGACAAGGTGACAGAAATTCTATTGACGAAAGGAGTTCTTGTCCGTTCGCCCTATGTGACAATGCCAAAAGAGGTTACATTTATTAAAGATAATAATTATTTATCAGGGTTTAACTTGTTAAATAAGACAAGAGCCTTAAATACAATTGAGGTTTCACTTATACATCACGCCATTGAGACAAATCTGGTTGGCTTGCAATTAATGATAGGGTTTGCGCAGGTAGCAAAAGACAAACAGGTAAAGGAGTATTTTGTCAAAGGGATGAAATTATCCATGAAAGTAGAAACAACTTTAGGTGAATTTTTGCGCAAAGATTATATAGAACCGCCTGCGACACCCGCTGGAAAAGCTACCAATTCTACAGTTGCCCCTTTCTCTGATAAGTTAATGATGTTTATCACCAGCCTGTTAAGTACTTTTGGTCTTGGGAGTAATGCACTTGGGGGAGCATTTAGCTTACGAAGTGATTTACCAATAACAATGGCTCGGATAACATTGGAGATTTATGCCTTTGCTAAAGATGGTGGAGAAATCATGATTAAAAATGGTTGGATGGAAGAACCTCCTCAAATTGAAGATCGACGCAAATTGACTAATTCCTAAATAGAAGGATATATACTAACAAAGAGGATGATCAAATAGGTTTAACCCTATTGATGCATCCTCTTTTAATCTTATTTCTTCGCTTTCACTTTCCCAGTCCATTTTTTGAACCCGCCTTGCAGCTGGGTAAGGTCTCGGTACCCTTTGCGGTGCAAGAATTGTGCTGCACGAGCGCTGCGCATGCCGTTTTGATCATATAGGTAGACAGGCATGTCCTGTCGAATTTCTTTCATGCGCATTTTCATTTGTGACATTGGAATATTACGTGCTCCTAAAATATGGCCGCCATCAAACTCGTTTGCTTCACGAACATCTATTAGCTGTGCCTTTCTGTATCCCGCACGGAATTCTTCCTCTGTTACCGTTTTAACAATTCTTTTTTGATAGAAAAAAGTAAAAACGGAGTAGATAATAACTGCTGCAATAATAATCAATAAGGTGATAAGTGAATTCAACTTTTTTTTGCTCCCTTCAAGCTTTACTACACTAGTATTTATTATATAAGTCAATCAGAGAAATATAAAGATTAAAAAGGAAAAAATCTTTAAGATTGCTTAAGTTCATTATATCAGAAACATCTCATTTTGAATTCATATCAGATTTTGGTAGACTAAACCTTGAATAAATTAATTAAAAGAGGTTTTCGAATGGAAAAAGAAGTATGGCGTTTTATTGATTCTGGTCATGGGTCACCATCATTTAATATGGCGTTAGATGAGGCCTTGCTCGATTGGCATAGTGAAGGAAAATTCCCACCGGTTATCCGTTTCTATGGTTGGAACCCGCCAACCTTATCAGTGGGCTATTTTCAAAAGGTTGAAAAAGAAATAGATATGGAGGCTGTGAAGGCACATCAATTAGGCTTTGTTAGAAGACCTACAGGCGGTCGTGGCGTTCTCCATGAACATGAGCTAACATATAGTGTCATTGTTTCCGAAGATCATCCTGAGATGCCCAAAACGGTGACTGAGGCATATCGTGTTATTTCAGAAGGGATTTTAAAGGGCTTCCATCATTTAGGCCTTGAGGCATATTTTGCCGTACCGAAAACGGCGGAAGAACGAGATGCGCTGAAAAATCCGCGCTCTGCCGTTTGCTTTGATGCGCCAAGTTGGTATGAACTTGTGGTAGAAGGCCGGAAGGTAGCAGGAAGCGCACAAACGAGACAAAAAGGAGTCATTCTTCAGCACGGATCGATTTTATTGGATATAGATGAAGATAAGTTGTTTAGCCTATTTAAATATTCGAATGAACGGGTTAAAGAACGTATGAAGAAGTCGTTTAAGGATAAAGCGGTTGCGATTAACGCCATCAGCCCAAGGAAAATCACGCTAGACGAAGCAAAAGATGCTTTTTATAAAGGCTTTGCTGAGGGATTAAATATTGAGCTGGAACCTTATCAGTTAACGGAAGAGGAACTGGCATACGTTAATAAAATTGCCAAAGAACGATATGAAAGTGATGAATGGAATTATAAAAGGTAGTAAGCGGCGGCTGCCGCTTTTTTCTTTTTCCTAGTACTTTTTTTAAAAAGAGGCAAACCTCGAATTTTGTTGAAATATCCTGTTATCTGCCAAAAATCCTATAAAAGCTTTTCTTTTCTTCTAAATATAGTTTTTTTTGAGTTTGACAAAATAAATGTAATTAGCTTGTTTCACAATATATAGTGGTGTCAAAAATATTTTTGGTACTATATATTGATTTTTATCGTTTGTCTATGGTAACGTAAGTTTATTAAGACAACTAGATATAGCAAAACTTACTAGATTCTAACACAGGATAAAGATTTTATTTTTTGAAGGAGTTGTTCTCATGTCTGTAGTTTTTAGACAAAAAATGAATATTGATTTTGAGAGGTTGAATGAGGATATCCGCCTATTCCCCCAAGTACATCCGGTTACCCCAGATATGAAAATAACTCATAAAGGTGTATCAAGATTGGTTATGCTGGATCGTTACACTTTTAAAGACACAGCAAAAATTACCCTTACAAATGGCGACTTTGTTGTTTTAACGATTAAAGAGGATCCAAAATTTCCTGCTCGCGGTCTTGGTACTATCAAGGAAATTGACTGGGAAAAGAAAAGAGCGAAGGTTTTGGTGGAAGAGGAATTTAGAGGTGTCCTTGATGATCCTGAAGAGGTAAGTAGCGGTGTAATAAGCCGCTCTTTAGATGTCATTGAGAAGCCGCTGGAGCTCTTCTACGAGCAGATAGCAAAAAGGAATGCTACAGGTCTTGCAATGGTGGAAGAAACGGAAGAGAAGAAAAAAGAATGGACTGAGAAGTTTTATCAGGAACTTGTTAATTTGAACTTTATTCCTGCCGGAAGGGTGCTTTATGGTGCAGGGGCAAATACGGATGTTACTTACTTCAACTGTTATGTAATGCCGTTTGTTCCGGATTCACGTGAAGGAATTTCTGATCACCGGAAGCAAGTGATGGAAATCATGAGCCGCGGCGGCGGTGTGGGTACGAACGGTTCGACCTTAAGACCGCGAAACACCTTGGCAAGAGGTGTCAATGGTAAGTCATCTGGATCGGTTTCATGGTTGGATGATATTGCGAAATTGACGCATTTGGTTGAGCAAGGTGGATCCCGTTAACTACTCCAACGGCGGGATTAAAATCTCGTGAATTGCTGGAACACCCTTAGAGCTTTATCAACCACAACGTGACTGGCAACGGTGAGCGTGAGGGTTTGAAAATGATAAGGATTGGGCAATCAGCAGCGAAGCGTCTCTGGAAACGGAGATGAACGTTCAACGACTATTGAAACTTCCTAAGGTTGTTACTAAGGAAAGAGTAAACCGGTATTCCGGAAACGGAATTTTGGGGCACGAGACAAAGATGTTTATCTTTGATGATATAGTCTGCTCTCATGTGAAAGCATGAGAGCTAGGCAGAAATGACCTAGCCGCTCAAATAACTGAGTGTAACAAAAAAGCGTGGAGCACAGATGATCATGCTAGCGGACTGGCATCCAGACATTATTGAATTTATTATCTCTAAAATGCAGAATCCAAGAATTTTACGATTCTTAATTGAAAATACAAAAGATGAAACGATTAAAAAACATGCAAAAGATAAGCTTAAGTTTACACCATTAACTATGCAAGAAACTGCTATGTATCAAGGTATCGTAAATTATAAAGATTTCCCTGGAACTGGCGGGTTTGAAGGAAATGTCATTGCACATGCGGAAGAAAAATTACAAGAAGGCGGGAACTACACCGTTCACAATTCTGAATTCCTTACTGGAGCAAACATATCTGTTTGTTTAACGAAAGAGTTTATGGAAGCAGTTGAAAATGATGGGGAGTACGAACTGCGTTTCCCATATGTTGAACACTATAGTCAAGAAGAAATGAAAGTTTACAATGAAGAATGGCACAAAGTCGGTGATGTTCGTGAGTGGGAAAAACTTGGCTACAAAGTTCGTGTTTATAAAAAAATCAAAGCAAAAGAACTTTGGAATCTAATTAATATTTGTGCAACCTACTCAGCAGAACCAGGAATTTTCTTTATCGATAACGCTAACGACATGACTAATGCAAAAGCATATGGACAACAAGTCGTTGCAACAAATCCGTGTGGAGAACAACCACTTGCACCATTTTCTGTTTGTAACCTTGCAGCAGTGAATCTCGCGGAGATGGCTGATAAGGAAACAAAAACAGTTAATTTTGAAAAGTTAAAACATACTGTTGAAGTTGGCGTAAGAATGCAGGATAACGTCATAAACGCCACACCGTACTTCTTAGAAGAAAATAAAAAGCAGGCACTTGGCGAGCGCCGTGTAGGACTTGGCGTAATGGGCTTGCATGATCTTCTTATCTATTGTGAAACAGTGTATGGTTCACCAGAAGGTAACCAACTTGTTGACCAAGTATTTGAAGCAATTGCGACTACTGCGTATAGGACATCAGTTGAATTAGCAACAGAGAAGGGGAGCTTCCCGTTCTTAAATGGTGAAACATACGAAGAAACGAATCGCTTAAGACAGGCATTTATCAACACAGGCTTTATGAAAAAAATGTCAGAAGATATTCGCCAGTCTATTTTAGAAAAAGGAATAAGAAATTCACATTTGCTAACCGTTGCACCAACGGGTAAAGATATTGCCCCCAGTGTTCGTAAGAGCGCTGCGTAAACTTAGCTATATGCGGGAAACCCTGGCGTATCTCTTACTACCTTGTCTTGCCAACTGTTAATAGGTAAAAAGGTAAGAGTGTTGGCGAAAGCCTACCAGACAATCCGCAGGGAAGTCGTGGCTGACCCCTCAACGACTACATGCTGAGCAACCATATTAATTGCAAGAACACCCGTTCTGTTTTTTTCTAAAAGAAAACAGTTCGGAGGTTTATTATGATTAAGAAATGTCTTAACTGTGACAAGGAAATTAAGATAAACCCAGTCATTTTGATAGGAAAAAATTTTGTTCCCGCCAATGCCAATCTATTTTTCACAAAAATTACCCTCCAGATTTCTGAAAGGAATTATCAAAGAAGAAAGAAATTAAGTGTGATTTTTGTGGGAAAATATTGCTAAGAAAACCATCTATAATATTTAATACAAACTTTTGTAACCAAAAATGCAAACAAGCATATCAAATTCAAAATGGTCATCTAATTAACCAACACTTAAAAGATCAAGTTGAAATTGAATGTGCTTATTGTAGAAAAAAATTTAGTGTACCAAGGAATAGAGAGAATTCTGCAAGATATTGTTCTAGACATTGTCTTGGTAAATCTAATGGTGCAAGGGGAAAAGTTTTATATAAAAATCAAATCTTAGTTACTTGTAGTAATTGTGGAAAAGATTTTGAAAAAAAGCCTTCTACTTTACGACCATTAAATTTTTGTTCTATAGCATGTATGGGAAAATATTATAGTGAAAATAGAATGTTTTCTGGTGAAAATAGTGGTACTTGGAACGGTGGAGATATTAGCTATTATGGACCAAATTGGTTAAGTCAAAGAAGATTAGCTAGGGAACGAGATCAATTCACTTGTCAAAATTGTGGAGTTACAGAAGAACACTACGGTAAGGAACTATCAGTTCATCATATTATCCCTTTTCGAAATTTTAAAGGAGATTGGGAAAAAGCGAATGAACTTTCAAACCTTATTTGTCTCTGTGAATATCCTTGTCATCGAAAAAGACATTCAAAAATGGTTGATGATATAGTCTGACCCATATGGCGACATATGGAGCGGGTACTGATAATCCCGCCCTCTGTAAGATTTTTATAGAGAGTAACAAACGTGAGTACTGGTACAATGGTCGGCGTTTCCACCGGATTAGAGCCTTATTTCTCATTCTCATACTTCCGCAGTGGACGCCTTGGCAAATTTATTGAAGTTAAAGCAGACATCGTACAAGAATATTTAGACCAGCATCCAGAAGCAGACCCAGAAAATCTTCCAGAATGGTTTGTTGCTGCTATGGAACTGGCTCCTGAAGCCCATGCAGACGTCCAATGTGTCATCCAGCGCTGGATTGACAGTTCGATCAGTAAAACAGTCAATGCGCCAAAAGGATACAGTGTAGAACAGGTTGAAAAGGTATATGAACGACTATATCGCGGCGGTGCAAAAGGTGGTACCGTTTATGTGGATGGTTCACGTGATTCACAAGTATTAACTCTGAAGGCTGAAGATAATACAAATGAACAATTATCCATGTTTGACGAAAAACCAAAGCAGCATGTAGTCCTTGTTGATACCATCAGTGATCTTCGCTCTACAGATGTAACAATTGGCTCTGAAGTTGGCAACACCTGCCCAGTCTGCCGTAAAGGAAAAGTTAAAGAAATCGGCGGATGTAATACGTGTACAAACTGTAATGCCCAATTAAAATGCGGTTTATAGACTTATTTTAAAAGTATGGAAAAAATTTCCATACTTTTTTTATTACAATATTATTTTAAAATAACTTTGTAATGGAATTGTAATATCGCTGTGACACCCCTGTTATCCTTTCCTTGTATAGTATGAGTATCCAATCACACCAAGGGGGAATAACAAAATGTTAAAGAAAATTATTGCAGCTCTAGTTATGACAGCTACAATAACAACGTCTTTGTTTACCACTACGGGTGATAAAGCAGAAGCGGCCTATTATCATACAAAAGCAATTTCAGTAGCAAAAGCAAATCTTGGTGTTCCCTATAGATGGGGTGGGATTACACCTAATGGTTTCGACTGTTCTGGTCTTGTAAAGTATTCTTTTAGTAAGGCAGGAAAAACACTGCCACGGACAGCAGCAGACATGTTTTACACAAAAGGGTATCGAGTAAGTTCATTACAGGTTGGAGATTTAATGTTTTTTGCCCCAACGAAAGCGAGTAAGCCTACTCATGTTGCCATTTACATGGGGTCTGGAAAAATGATTATGGCTTCATCCTCAAAGGGTGTCATGATCACCTATACCAGCAACAGCTACTGGAAACCAAAATACATTGGCGCAAAACGAATATAATAAAGCAGAATGTAAAAAAAGCATCGGGGGTATCCGATGCTTTTTTTTACCGAAAATTTTTGGAAAAACTTCTCTATGCTAATGTTTATTATCTTCCCTCCTAACAACCCATACTACTAAAAACAATAAAGAAAAGAGGGAATAAGCATGGACCCTTTTATGCCGCAGTTGGTTTATATTGAACCGAAAGCATTAGAGTATCCGTTAGGTCAGGAATTAAAAGAAAAGTTCACCAAACTGGGTCTTGAAATTCGAGAAACAACTTCTCATAACCAAGTTAGAGGTATTCCTGGTGATAACGAGCTTCAGCAATACCGTAATGCTAAATCAACTCTTGTGGTTGGAATTAGGAGGACACTCAAATTTGATACTTCAAAACCATCAGCTGAGTATGCGATTCCGCTTGCGACAGGCTGCATGGGCCACTGTCATTATTGTTATTTGCAAACGACACTGGGCAGTAAACCCTATATTCGAACCTATGTAAATTTAGATGAAATTTTTGAACAGGCTCAAAAATATATGGATGAACGCAAGCCAGAAATTACGCGCTTTGAAGCCGCATGTACATCAGACATCGTGGGATTGGACCATCTAACCCACTCATTAAAGAAAGCGATTGAGTTTTTTGGGCAATCCGAATATGGCCAGCTTCGTTTCGTAACCAAATTTCATCATGTTGACCATCTCCTTGATGCGAAGCATAATGGAAAAACCAGATTTAGGTTTAGTGTTAATTCTCGCTATGTCATTAAAAATTTCGAGCCTGGGACGTCTTCCTTTGAAGACCGGCTAAGGGCTGCAAGAAAGGTAGCGAATGCCGGCTATCCATTGGGTTTTATCATTGCACCCATTTACATGCATGACGATTGGCAGGAGGGCTACCGAGAATTGTTTGAACGGTTAAGTGAGGAGCTAAAAGGTGTCGATCTTCCCGACTTAACCTTTGAACTGATCCAACACCGGTATACAAAACCCGCAAAAAATGTTATTGCAAAGCGATATCCGAAGACAAAATTAGAAATGAATGAAGAAAAGAGAAAGTACAAATGGGGAAGGTACGGGATAGGAAAATATGTGTATCCAGATGAAGCAGCGAGAGATTTAGAAAGTACCATTCGAGCGTACGTTAAAGAATTTTTCCCTAATGCTGTTGTCCAATATTTCACCTAAAAAATTTTCTCTTTGTCCGCCGTACTAATTTGGAATCAAGCTGATTAAAGATGTAACAATGAGTTCATCTTTAGGAGTGGCTGCCATGAAAATAGACGGCGTTTTTTCTGGAGGGGGAATAAGGGGGTTTGCACTCATTGGAGCCTATGAAGAAATTGAAAGCGAGGGCTTTCAATTCGTAAGGGTCGCAGGAACAAGTGCAGGTTCAATCGTTGCCGCATTAATCGCTGCTGGCTATACGAGTAAAGAAATTTATCAATTAGTAGATGAGTTTAATCTGCCCAAAATGCTCGATTCCCGTAAAACGATTATCCCATTCTCGATTGCTAAATGGCTGCTTGTTTATTGGAAGCTAGGTCTTTATAAGGGAAATGAACTTGAAAAGTGGTTAGCGGAAAAATTAGCAGCAAAAGGGTTAAGAACCTTCTCCGATCTGCCTCCCCAGTCCCTTAGAGTAATTGCCTCCGATCTTTCTAATGGTCAAATGGTTGTATTACCAGATGATTTAGAGAAATACGGGATTTCCCCGGGGTCGTTCCCAATCGCAAAAGCAATCAGAATGAGCTGCAGTGTCCCGTATTTTTTTGAACCTGTTAAATTACGGTCAACTGATGGTATGAACATATTAGTAGATGGCGGGGTGCTCAGTAACTTCCCTATGTGGCTTTTTGATAAGGATAATGTTAAAAAGGTCAGACCGGTCCTGGGTATTAAACTTAGTGCAAGTGAGTATGAGCATGAAAAACATAAAATAAGGAACGGGATCCAATTATTCAGTGCACTTTTTGAAACCATGAAGGATGCCCATGATCAACGGTATATCTCTAAACATTATGTAGAAAATATTATTTTTATTAAAGCTGAAGGGGTATCGCTAACCGAATTTGATGTAACAGATGAAAAAAAACGAAAATTATTTGATATAGGTAGAGAACATGCAAAAACGTTTTTGAAAAATTGGGGTTATTGATTATCCCCCATCAATAATAGCGATTAACAGAAAAAAATCGAGTGTCTAAAAAGACGCTCGATTTTTCTTTTTACCTTTTTTGCCGTCAATGACGGTCAAGTGAGCAGGAGATTTCTTTTTTGTCTTGTTGTGTTTTTTCAATGTTGATAAGGTCCCCAGAGATGAACTCCTAACAGTGGAGTCTCCACCCTTCTGCTGTAATCGTTTTTTTGACTTTTTTGCTGCTTTAAGAAATGCCCGCTGCTCTTTTTTCTGAGGGCTGGAATTTGAAAACTTGCGAACAAGGAAATAAATCGCTAAACCAATCACTGCGACAACAGCTATGCCCTGAATAAAACCGGCAGGATTAGCCGTAATGGAACCATACACGCCAAGTAGTGCAAGAATGATAAGTACCCCAATAACAATTGCGGATGTCCGATTTTTCAAGAAAGCCACCTCCCTAAGAGCATCTTAAGCATTTTTTTATTCTTTTAAACACGGTATGATATAGATTTAAACAATTTCCTCACTTTTTAGATCATACTCTGTTTCTTGTTCTCTTTTTAACAATTCTTTAAATGATAGAATGGCCACTTCTACTTGGTCGTTTTGAGGTTCCTTTGTTGTTAATAACTGTAACCATAGTCCTGGTAAACCTAAATATTTTAACACGGGTATATCACGTAGTTTGTTCGTGATTTGCAAGACTTCAAAGGCAATTCCTAACACCACTGGAATTAAAAGAAGACGATCAACGACCCTTAACCAAAGTGGAGAAGTAGGCACTAGCATATAGACAAAAACACCTACGATGACTGTAAAGAGAATAAAACTGCTGCCGCAGCGGTAGTGTAAGCGGGAATGAGCCTGAACATTTTCAACCGTCAACTCTACCCCGGATTCGAATGTGTTAATTACTTTATGCTCAGCACCATGATATTGAAACACTCGTTTTACAAGTGGGGTGAGTGATACAAAGTAGATATAAAACAGGAGCAGCAAAAGCTTAAAGAATCCCTCTACTAATACTTGAGCAAAATCTGAAGGGAAAATGGGTTTTGTTAACACTGCTAAAAAGACAGGAATTAAGGTAAATGCGAATTTCCCAAATAAGAACGATATAACACCTATAGCAGCAACTCCAAGATACATTGTTAGTTTAGAGACTTCTTTTTCTTTAATGGTGTCATCGTCTTTTGGATCCACATCATATCTCTCTGTGGAGAAATTTAAGTGTTTGGAACCATTAGCGCTTGATTCAATAATGGCAATAATCCCACGCAGAAACGGAATTTTTTTTAATTTTGTTAAATTAGGATTTGCTTTCCGTTGTAAATGAAAGTATTCAACAGAACGATCTTTTCTGCGAACTGCGGTGACATAATGATGTTTTCCGCCAAACATGACTCCTTCAACGACCGCTTGGCCGCCATAAACAGGCTTTTGAGAATTGGACATGGTTTTTAACACCAACCTTAACAAAGTTGCACAATAGCAGAAATAAGAAATCTGTTTGTACTTAACTGTATTCTACTAGAAAAATGAAAAAACCTCTAGGATGACATAATATTTCCATTAAAATTCAAAAAAATTTTTTAGACGTAAGGATTGAGAACTTTAGGGCATATTAAAGATGGAATTTAGCATGAAATATCCTATATAAAACGAAAGTGATTCGAATGGTTAAAGTATTCCCAAATAGAACCAGAGAATAAACGGAGGTTTTATCATGATTAATGAACAGCATCTGAATAATTATCCGCAACCCATGTCTTTTTTAATGATGGTATTTTGGACAGGTTTATTTGGAGGAGTATTTTGGGGGACAATTGCGTATATTGCCTTTTATTTTAATTTCACTGAAATTAGCCCCAATGTCATCTTAGAGCCTTGGACCTTGGGAGATTGGAAATATGGATGGTTAGGGAAAATAATCTCCATCATTTTTTTAGGTGTAATTTCCATTATAGTTGCATTTATTTACTATGCTGCTCTCAAAAGATTTCAAGGTATTTGGTTTGGACTTGGTTTTGGAGTTGTCTTGTTTTTATTAGTGTTTTTTATTTTAAATCCGATTTTTCCAGGAATTAAACCATTTTTAGAGCTAAGCAGGGATACAATCATTACATCTATTTGTTTATATATGTTATATGGAATCTTTATCGGTTATTCCATCAATTATGAGTATGAACTTAATAAGGTACAAGAGAAAGAGGCAACAACCTAAGATACAATTAGTCGGATAGTGACAGTTTATGATAAAATATTTTTATCTGCAGTTGGATTAAAAAGGGAGAGTGGAGAGTAATGGAAAAAATAGAAAAACTAAGATCATCTTTTTCAGCACAGGGTATTGATGGGATTTTAATTACAAGTCCATATAATCGCCGATACATATCTAATTTTACAGGGACAGCGGGTGTTGTCTTAATAAGTGCGAAGCAGGCGCAGTTTATTACAGACTTCCGCTATATTGAACAGGCATCTGAACAGTGTCAAGGTTTTGATATCGTAAAGATCTCTAGTACGATACCAGAAGAAGTTGCACAGCAAGTGAAAAAATTAGGTATCCAAAAGCTCGGCTTTGAGGAGGATTATTTAACGTATTCATCCTTTAAACAATTTGACAAGGAAATTGACGCTGATCTTGTTCCAATTTCAGGTGTGATTGAAAAGTTACGCTTGATTAAGACTGATGCAGAGATTAAGATATTAAAGGTGGCAGCAGATATTGCAGATGCTGCATTCAAACACATCTTAGATTTTCTACGTCCAGGAAGAACAGAATTAGAAGTTTCAAATGAATTAGAGTTCTTTATGAGAAAGGCTGGCGCTACGTCTTCTTCTTTTGATACAATAGTTGCTTCAGGTCATCGCTCTGCACTTCCACATGGTGTTGCTAGTGAAAAAGTAATCGAAGCTGGAGACATTGTAACAATGGACTATGGGTGTTACTATAATGGGTATGTTTCCGATATAACGCGAACGGTTGCCGTTGGTGAGCCAGATGCAAAGCTAAAAGAAATTTATGAAATTGTTCTTGAAGCACAGCTTCGTGGTATGGCAGGATACAAACCGGGTATCACTGGTAAGCAAGCAGATGCTATAGCTCGGGACTACATAACAGAAAAGGGTTATGGGGAATACTTTGGCCATTCAACTGGCCATGGTATCGGACTTGAGATTCATGAAGGTCCTGGATTGTCAATGAGGTCTGATATTACTTTAGAGCCTGGAATGGTGGTAACATGTGAACCCGGTATTTATATCCCAGGTTTAGGTGGCGTTCGAATTGAAGATGATACATTGATTACGAACAATCATAATGAGGCACTTACACACTCAACGAAAGATCTAATTATATTGTAATGATTTAGGAGGATTTAAAGATGATATCTGTGAATGATTTTAAAACAGGATTAACAATTGAAGTAGATGGCGGCCTATGGCGCGTTCTAGATTTCCAACATGTAAAACCAGGAAAAGGAGCTGCTTTTGTTCGCTCCAAACTTCGTAACCTTCGCAATGGCGCTATTCAAGAAAAAACCTTCCGTGCAGGTGAAAAAGTAGAAAAAGCACAAATCGATAACCGCAAAATGCAGTATCTTTATGCAAGCGGTGATTCTCACGTGTTTATGGATATGGAATCCTACGAACAAGTTGAACTTCCTGCAGATAATATTGAATATGAATTAAAGTTTTTAAAAGAAAACATGGAAGTGCACATCATGATGTTTAATCATGAAACACTTGGAGTGGAACTGCCTAACACAGTTGAATTAGAAGTAACTGAAACAGAGCCTGGAATTAAAGGGGATACAGCTTCTGGCGGTACTAAGCCAGCAACTCTTGAAACAGGTCTTACTGTTCAAGTTCCATTCTTTATTAACCAAGGTGATAAATTAATTATCAATACAACAGAAGCATCTTATGTATCAAGAGCTTAATAACATTTGAAAAAGGATGTCCCAAAACAATGGGACATCCTTTTGTTCTAATATCAGAATTTATAAGTTTTGGCTTCGAGAATTGTCCAGCTCCAGGGCGCTTCCGCTTTTCTATTTTTACACAATTTATCCATAGTTTCTCCTAAGTTTCTGCACACTTTTTCATTACATTAAGGGTGTAAACAACTTAAAGGAGAAGATGAACATGAACATGACACATTATATGGGGTTATTAGCAGACAATCAGCCTTGGAATTTGTTGATTTTTATGGCGGTTCCAGTAATATGTGCTGAAATCTTGGCCATTTCAGAAATTGCCATTTTATTTACAAGAAAATTAGATGGTGCTCTAAAAACATTGAATAAAGTAACCGGTATTTTTGCAGGCTTTTATTTTACAATAGTTTTCATTTACTTAATGAAGACAGCCTACATCCCACTAACTTTAAACGGGGAGTGGAAAGGCTGGATTGACGTTGTAGCAGTTACTTTCTATCTACTCGGAATTGTTCCATTCCTTGGTATGGCACTACTTGATTTAGGACTTATTTATAGAAATAAAACAGTGGAAGAGAAGCTTAAAATACATGCAATCTTTGTTAGTATTTTTCTAATCGTTGCCCACATTGCGATGATCTTTGGAATGATTGACCCTGCATTAGGATCAAGTACCCCAGCGGGTCATGATATGATGAACATGTAAAGATTAAAAGGAGGATGGCTCGCCAACCTCCTTTATTTAAAATATAAGAATTTAAAAGTTTTGACTTCGAAAATTGTCCAGCTCCAGCGCCCTAGCGGCTAATGTCCTTCGCTCTCCGTCCTACGATAAGTCAAGCACGAATGCGCCTCCAGCTCTTCGTGTTTCCTTTATCGCGTTTAACGGGCAGTAGATTCTCAACTGCCCGTAAGAACCCGATCGGCTCAACTAACAATCAGCGAGAAGAACATTCGCTGATTGAAGTTTCACCTTAACTCAGTTGGAGCGCTCCAGGCCATACGCCGCTGACCAGGGCGCTTGCGCTTTTCTTACTAGTTTTTACTTATACAAACTTTTAAAACTTCACTAAATAGTAAGAATTTAGAATCTGATGATGAAAGCCTATTTGTTAAAATGAACTAGTAAAAGAAATATCGGAAAGGGGTGAAACAGAATATGAAACGTATAACATCTCTCTTGTTCCTTTTCATTCTAGCTGCAATAGTGGCTGCGGGATGCAGTTCTAAACTTGAAGATCAGAGTTGGAAACTTGATAAAAAACATATGCCATTACCTGATTATGTATTAAATTCATCAGAAAAAGTTCAAGAAACTTATATTATGGCATCCACGTACCCAGAGGTTGTAGCTTCGGTTCCGTGTTACTGTGGTTGTGTATCTGATGGTCATAAGAGCAACTTGGATTGCTTTGTTCAAAGTGTGGGCGAAGAAAATGCCGTACAACAATGGGATTCACATGGTATATCGTGAGACACTTGTGTCAACATTGCCCGGGAGGCAATAGATATGCATCTAAACGGAAAAAGTCCTGAGAAAATTTATGATCTAATTACGAAAAAATATGAAGACCTTGGGGAGCCAACCCCAACACCTGAACCAAAGTAGGGGTAACCCATGAAAAAAATATTAATCGGGTTTTACATTATAATTATTATTGGAATTATCGTTTGTATAAGTAATAGTGATATTTTCGGTAAAAAGAATTCCCAAGCTATATTAGCAGGTGAAAAAATTTATAGTAAAAATTGTCTAGTCTGTCACGGCGAAACCGGAAAGGGCGAGGGTAAAAAAGCTGGAACGGCTTTAAACAACCAGCATTTCTTAAACACTGTAACGGACAAAAATATTTATCATTATATTAAGTTCGGTAGAGAGGGAACTGGGATGCCAGCCTATGGTCCAAGATTGTCAGAAAAAGAGTTGCAAAATCTTGTCGCTTTTATTCGAGATTGGCAAACAGAAGATATAGATTTTGATGTCCCAAAAACAATTTCTGGAAATTCTACTAATGGGGAGAAACTATATAATTTATATTGTGAAAATTGTCACATGGCCGGCGGAGCGGGAATGTTAGGAATGGGAACAGCCCTAGCACATCCTCAATATCTGAAATATACATCTGATAAACAAATATGGATTAGTACTGCATACGGTCGTGAAGATACACGGATGGGTACGTCCTTAAAAGGACTAAAAGGTGTTCGGCAACTTAAGGAAGAAGATATCTCAGATATAGTTTCCTATATTCGTTCCTTAGAAAACAAACGATAAAAAGAATGCATTAATTAATTTGATAAAACTTTCAAAAACTGTATCCATTTATTGGATACAGTTTTTTTGAATTCAAAAATTTTCATTATTAGGTAAATGTGAACATTATGTGGTAGTTTTTTGTCAAAAACGTAACGATTTCATCCCTTTAACAAAATGTTCATGAGTGCTTTAACAAATAGGGGTAGAGAACGATTATATTTATTTCAAAGAGGACTATAGTGAAAATCAGAACTGTCTAGAGATGAGTTTTTTAGGTCAAGGAGGATTTATATGCATAATAAAAAGTGGTTAGCATTGTTCATCATTGCATCATTCTTAACTAGCTTTATCAGCTCAAAGGCTAGTGCAGAATCCACATTTCAAGCTGAAAAGTTTCCTTTTAAGGAAATGCAGGTACAAGTAATGCCAGAGTTTGATTACCCGGAGGATTGGGGATCCAGAGATGTTCCATCATTACTAGTAGGCCAGTATGGAACGATTACAAACAAAAGCGGTCAAGATTATGATGGAAAAATTGAAATTCCTGTACCAGCGATGGAAAAGGGGTTTGAAGCCTATTTAGTAGCAGAATTCCCTGAGGAGAATAAGCCGGAAGTACAGAGACCCTATGACGTTGATAAAGAAAAAGGAATTGTAACCTGGAAGCCTGCTAAGGCAATTAAGAATAACGAGACTTACAAATTTGTCATTGAATATTATACACAAACTATCAACGTAAAAGACAACAAGAGTTTTACATACCAGCTAATTAATAATGCGCTAATTGAACAATTGGACGTTATCTTTTATGCCCCCATGAAAGCGAAAGAGATTTCACTAGAGCCGAAGACAGAAAATACGACAAAAAGTGAGTATGACGAAGAACTATATTACTACCAATATAAGAATGTAAAAGCAGGAGAAAATTACAAGTATACGTTCTCCTATAAGAAAGACGGAACAGAATCAACAATGGAGGCCATTAACAAACAGCAGCCTCCAAATGATGAGAACCATAGTGGTGTTACGGCAACGGATCAAGTGAAAAAAGGAACAAGTGACAATTCTAAGCGTCCGATTATCGGTGTTGGCGGAGCCTCTATTATCGGTATTGCCATTATCATCGCTGGCCTATTTGTTTTCCTAGGGTTGAAGGGTAATTCCCAAGCGGGTCGTCGTACTGCAGCTAAAGCAACTAAAAATAAACCACAACCAAAGCAGCCAACGACTAAAAAAGACAACAAGACTGCATATACCGAAGAAAAGAAAGAACTGCGTAAAAAGCTTTTAACTGGAAAGATAGACCATGAAATGTATGAAGAAGAAATGAAAAAATTGATTTAATGAGGTGAGAAGAATGAAAAAAAATACGATTGTCATGCTTGGTGGCTTTATTATTGCGGGTGCTATTGTATTCCTGCTTATGGCCGCAACTCCAGGTTCTAGTGGTGTGGAACTAACTTTGAAAGAGCTTTTATCAACACAAGAGCAGCATAAAGACGACTTTGTTACAGTTGAAGGCTTATTAATGGAAGACACGATTAAATGGAATCCAGATAAAATCGAATTGAAATTTGATGTGAAAGATAATGATGGCAACATCATGCATGTTATCCATAATGGCACAAAACCAGATAACTTCTCTGAAGGTGTTATTACCATTCTTCAAGGTGCTCCGGCCAAAAAAGACACCTTTGTGGCTGAAACGGTGAAAACAAGATGTCCTTCAAAATACGAAGGAAAAGATATAAAAGACTATGACCCAGAAACGCATAAAGACAAGTTAAATCAACCACCGAAAGAAAAATAACAGGCTCAGTTAAGAAGGTGACGAAATGTATTTATTTTCCAATGCAACAATTTATACAGGTTTAGCCATTGCCATTTACTCACTCCTCATCACAACCTTGGGGATCAGTACGAAAAACCAAAAGCTCGTTAATAGTGGAAAAGGTGGAATGGTTGCATTATTTGTATGTTCATCCATGGCAATGCTTTCCTTGTTCTACCTTTTGGCAACCTCTCAATTTCAATATGAATACGTAAACGATTATACGAGCAGCGAACTGCCAATCATTTATAAACTTACTGCATTGTGGGCTGGAAATGCAGGCTCGTTGTTATTATGGACTTTCTTCTTAACTCTTTACATGATCATGATTGCCTATTCAAGAAAGATGAAAGGGAACCCAATGGTTCCTTACATTTCAGCTATCCTATCGGCTAACGCTGTTTTCTTCTTCTTTATCCTTGGATTTGTGGCAAAACCATTCCTTTTGCTGGATACCGTACCGATTGAAGGGAAAGGCTTAAATCCAATGCTTCAGAACCCAGGTATGATTATTCACCCGGTTACACTTTATCTTGGTTATGTGGGTTTAGCCGTTCCATTTGCTTTTGCAATGGCAGCGTTAATCTTGAAAAATGTAGATGATTTCTGGATCAAAATGACAAGACGTTGGACCATTATCGCATGGTTGTTTTTAAGTCTTGGAAATATCTTTGGCGGACAATGGGCCTATGTTGAGCTTGGCTGGGGCGGTTACTGGGCATGGGATCCAGTTGAAAACGCATCCTTTATGCCATGGTTAACGGCTACAGCGTTCTTACACTCCGTTATGATTCAAGAACGAAAAAACATGTTGAAAATTTGGAATATCAGCTTAATTATTGTTTCTTATGCATTGACACTATTTGGAACCTTCTTAGTACGAAGTGGTGTTCTTACATCTGTCCATGCGTTTGCAAACTCAAATCTAGGATTATATTTCTTAATCTTTATGGGAGTCGCTGTCATCCTAGCATTGTATGTGTTGATGAGCCGTTACAACCTGCTTAAACGCAGTGCAGGAGAATTTAATTCCTTTGTTTCAAAGGAAAGCAGCTTCTTGGTTAATAACCTATTATTAGTTGGAGCGGCCTTTGCTGTATTTTGGGGGACGATTTTCCCACTAGTTTCTGAGGCAGTGCGAGGTACTAAAGTTACAGTTGGACTGCCATTTTTTAATAAAGTTGAAGCACCGATTCTCTTATCGATGATGTTTGTCATGGCTGTCTGTCCAATGCTGGCTTGGCAAAAATCCACAGTGAAAAATCTTAAGAAAAACTTTATGATTCCTGCTATCCTTGCAGTTCTTGGTATGATTTTGATGGTTGTTTTAGGCATACAAAAAGCATGGGCAGTTATTGGCTACGGGGTTATCATTCTATTATTAATCACTCACTTCTTAGAGTTTTATAGAGGTGTGAACGCTAGAAGAAAAATGACGAAAGAAAAACCAATTGTTGCCTTGTATCGTTTGATGATTCGCAATCGCCGTAGGTATGGAGGGTATATCGTCCACCTAGGTATTGCATTTATTACAATGGGAATCATTGGTTCACAAAACTATGACTTAGAGACCATGAAAACCGTATCTCTAGGACAATCGATTGAACTTAAGGATTACCGCATCAATTATGATCGTCTTGATCAAAAGAAGGAAGGTATAAACGATATTGTTTATGCAGATGTTACCGTCTTTAGAAGTGGTAAAAAACTAGGTACCTTCCAGCCAGAAAAAGTATTTTATGGCAATTGGGAACAACCATCGTCCGAGGTGGCAATCATTTCCTCCATTAAAGAAGACTTATACATTGTTTTAAGTGCTTGGGAAGATGATGGTAAAGCTACATTTGTTGTAAAGGTGAATCCAATGATGAATTGGTTATGGTTTGGTTCCATCATGATTGTAATTGGTGCACTGTTTGCTGTATGGAACGGAAAATATGGAAATGTCACTCCGAGATACACGGGAGTACGCAAAGAGGTGTCGTAAATGAAAAATAAACTTTACCTTGGGCTCCTAATTATTGCGTTTGTCTTTCAAGGTTCCTTCCTTCGAGTTGAAGCAGCAAAACAAATTGACTATAAATCGGCTGAATTTAAAGCGGTTGCCCAGCAATTTGCCTGTACATGCGGCTGTGGTCAGGATCATTATGAATGTGATCCAAATACGTGTAATCTCACTACTGAGTTTAAAAAAGACTTAGTAGGAATGATGAACAAGGGCTGGGATAAGGATAAAATCCGTGAATACTATGTCAATATTTATGGTGAAGAGATATTAACTTCTCCTGAGAAAAGCGGTTTTAGTTTAACCGCTTGGGTTCTTCCATTTGTCGTTTTAGGTGTAGCTGCAATAGCTGTGTTTATGATTATTCGCAAATGGGTGAAGAAAAAAGGTACAGAGGAAGTATTCACTGAATACAAGAACACTGAGGAGGAAGTAGAAGGGGAAATCCTTTCTTCTATGATCGATGAAGAACGCAAAAAGTATCTTTAGGATGTGAACAAAATGCAGGATATCACAATCATTTCGATGATTTTTACAGCAGCATTGGCACTTGTTTGTCTGTTTTTAATATTAGCACCTTTATTTAAATGGGATACTTATATACAAAGTAATTCGAAGACTCAGGATTTAGCATCAACAAAAGAAGCACTCCTTACCACGCTTAATGAAATAGAATTTGAATACAAGATGGATAAAATCTCACACGCTGATTATAAAAATTTAAAAAGACAGTATGAAAATGAAGTAGCTAGCATTATGAAAGAAGAAGAACAATTGGTAGACACAAGCGTTGATCAGGATTTAATGGCGGAAGTGGAAAAAGAAATTGAAGCTCAAATGAAGAGCTATACAAACAAAAAGGGGGAAGGAAAGTGATTAAAAAAATCACAGTCTTCTTCCTAGGACTAATGCTGTTAATCCCATTCCAGGGTTTAGCAGCATCCGATCCAAAGATTACAATTGATATGCATTACATTGTTGTCAGTCCAGGTGAAGATGGCTCAACGAACTTAATGAACATGGTGAACTATACCAATACTTCTGCTGAAGAATTTAGTGGGGATGGAAAGAGTGAAACCGTTTTAAAGGTAACCTTGCCCGAGGGTTTGAAGGATCTTAATTTCTTAGATAACAAAACGGCTTTTAAACAGGTTGACAATGGCTTTATAACGACAACACCAGTACCAGGTAATCAGACAACCGTGCTGCCTTACAGCTATAGAATGCCAAAAGATAAAGAAATCAGCCTAACCGTTGATTATCCGGTTCAAATGATGCAATTTTTAGTACCAGAAGGCATGGGCAGCATTGAAGTAAAGGGCGTAGAAGCAACCAGTCAAGGGCTCTTCAAATTTGATGACCAAAACTATTTTGGCTACAGTATTGAGGGCTTGAAGGCAGGACAGACCTTTAGATTCGTCTACAACAAAGACGTACAGCCACCTGCAGATAAAACAAATCAAGCTGCTTCAAGTGAAACAAAAAACAATAGTGCTGTTACCCATACTGCACCAGCATTCCATAACCCAGGGCACCTAAGAATGTGGGCACAATCACCGTTGCACCGCTTTAACCCACACGTCTTTTTAATTGTGATCGGAGCAATTATAATCGCTGGAATAGCCTATTTCGCTTACTTTAAAAGAAAAAGTAGATTGGAAGAGGAAAGACTAGGGGCAGATAAGGAAGAGAAAGCTTTCAAGCAGCTTATGGCAAAACAAAAAGCAATTATGGATAAGATTATCGAATTGGAAGAAACATTTGGCGACGGAAAGCTTTCAGAAAATGAATACCATGCAAAGTTGGATGCATATAAACATCATTTAGTCCAAGTTAAATTGAATTTACGTAATTTTACTGAGTAACAGCTGGGATGGGAGGGACTACAAATGATAGAAATAAAAAAGCTTACGAAGCAAGCTGATAATAAGCTGATCTTACGTGGCATAGACCTCTCGATAAAAAAAGGGGAAACAGTAGCTATCTTAGGTCCTAATGGAGCCGGTAAAAGTACGCTTTTAAAGGTGCTGGCAACCTTAATAAAACCTACATCAGGGCAAGTAATGGTCAATGGTTTAGAGTTGAAAAAAAATCATATAGAAATAAAAAGATTATTGGGCTATTTACCCCATTCCAGCTTGCTTTATGATCATTACTCCCCATTAGAAAATCTCGTTTTCTTTGGCAATATATATGGGGTGAAGAATGTTGAACAAAAAGCAACTGAACTTGTAAAAGAAGTAGGATTGTCTTTCTTTTTAAATGAGCCTGTCAAAAACTTTTCTCGTGGTATGATCCAAAGAATCGCGATTGCACGGGCAATCGTTCATGACCCGGAAATTCTACTTTTAGATGAACCACATACAGGATTGGATCAAGGAGCTATTTCAATCTTGAACAATGTCATTTTATCTATGAAAGAAAAAGGTACAACTACATTGATGGTTACACATGACTTCAAACAAGCAGCCGAAATTTGCGACCGAGTAATCATGGTGAAAAATGGGAAAATCGTAGACGACTTTAAGATTGAGGATCGCAACCTGGCGTTAGTTTCTGAAAAATATGAGCATCAAATGGAGGGTGTATCATGAACCTTTTGCGAACTGCCCTCTTCTTAGCTAAAAAAGATTTATATTCAGAGCTAAAAACAAAACAAATTATGGTTACCCAAATGATTTTCGCAGGACTAGTCATTGTTGTTTTCAGCTTTGCCTTTGACCCGGCAAATAACACCACAAAGGCTGTTATTCCAGGAGTCATCTGGGTCATCATCGTCTTTGCCGGTATTTTAGGTCTTAACAGGTCATTTATTTCCGAACAGAGAAATGATACGATTCAAGGTCTATTAGTCGCTCCTATGGAGGCAGCAAGTATTTATTTAGGAAAGTTCCTTGCTAACTTCATTATGATGCTGATCGTCGAACTAGTTTCCATACCCTTTTTATTCTTATTATTTGATTATAAATTTTATGGCAGTATGCCTTATTTTATATTAGTCGTTTTCTTGGGAAGCTTTGGATTTATTGCAATTGGAACATTCTTAGCGGCATTGGCTGCCAATTCCAAAAGCAGTGAAATGCTTCTTCCACTACTGCTATTTCCAATAACCACTCCTATATTAATTGGTGTGGTGCAGGCTACTCGGATTATATTAACGAATATGGATAAATTTTCAAGCGCACTTGCATGGATCCAATTGGTTACGGCATATGATGTCATCTTTTTTGTAATATGTTTCTTATTAATAGATTATGTACTGGAGGTTTAATAGATGAGTATGAATCTCGAACGAGAGAAAGCGGTACTCCCTGAAACGCAACTAACTGAAACCAAAAAACTCAATCTATCTAGTATTTTGTTTGGCGCGTCAGTTATTTCTATGTTAGTTGCCCTTTATTTTATCTTTATCTTTTCAGCAGAAGAAAAAACGATGGGCGCTGCACAAAAAATCTTTTATTTTCATGTAAGCTCAGCGTGGCTGGCATTCATGGCGTTTTTTGTTACCTTTGTTTTTAGTATTTTATTTCTAATTAAACGGAAAAGAATATTTGACACCTATGCTTATATTTCTGCTGAAATAGGCGTGGTATTTACGATTATTGTCTTAACAACGGGTCCGATTTGGGCAAAATCATCATGGAATACATGGTGGGTATGGGAACCGCGGTTAATTACAACGTTGATTCTTTTCTTTATCTATATAGCCTACATTATGATTCGCCAAATGGATGGCGTTTGGGATAAAAAAGCAAGACTTACTTCAGTGTTTGGAATAATCGGGTTTGCCGACGTTCCAATCGTATTCTTTGCCATTCGTTGGTGGCAAACGAAGTTTCACCCAATCGTCTTTGGTGAAGGGGCTTCTCAAACTGGAGGTGGAATTGAGGGCACGATGTTAACAGCACTGTTTGTATCACTTGCGGCTTTCACCATTCTTTATGCCTACCTTCTTCAAAAAGGTGTTTCTTTTGAAAATATGAAGATAAAAGTAGAGCGCTACAAAGAAAAAGTAAGAGAAGATATGGAAAAATAGGAGGAGTTTATCATGGGTTTTGAATTTATGTATGGTGCATATTCCGTTGCATGGGTTGTTATTTTTGCTTATATGTTCATTCTAGGAAAAAGACATACAAAGCTTAAAAAGGAAATTGAGTTTTTGAAGCAACTTGATAAATAATTTAGTAGAGAAGCGGATGTCCAAAAAGGGCTAAGCCTTTGGGACATCACTTTGTAAAAAACCTTACGGGTGTGTCAGGGGGATACATGATGAACAAGCGAGTCATCAAATTACTCGTATTGACTCTTATTGTAGGTATGTTCGGCTTCTTTGGTTATAGTTTAGCTACGAAAGGTAAAAACACGGATGTCGGTGATAAGGCTTATAATTTCGAACTTCCCAAATATGAAGGTGGTACTGCTAAACTCTCTGATTATAAGGGCGAAGTGGTTATATTAAACTATTTTGCAACTTGGTGTGCACCGTGTAAAGAGGAATTTCCTGAACTGGCAGCATTTCAAAAGGATTATGGAGATAAGTATCCTCTCCTCATGATCAATCGTGGTGAAACCATTGACCGAATTAAAAAAGCTACGAAAGACAATAAAGAAGGAATGGTCTATTTATTTGATTATAATGCTAAGGTGGCCCAACGATTTAACGTAACCGGCCAGCCTGAAACATTTGTCATCGATCAAAATGGAGTTATTAGAGAGCACTTTAATGGTGCTATCACAGAAATGCAGTTGTATAACTGGGCAAAAAAGTATGATCAAGAATAAAACGTTAAAAAGGATTGAACCCTAGATAAAATGGTTCAATCCTTTTATTTTTTTCATTATTGTGTCCCTTGATATTTAGGCTGATAATGAAATTCTGCTGAAATCCTAGCCTTTACCTTAATTTGCCCCGGTTCAATTTGTGTTGAACTGATGCCTTTTACAAAGGTTTCTGCAGAATGATAGGAGGGCTGTACCGTACTTCCCTCTTCAACGACTAAACTAGGTGTTGCAATTAACGTAACATTTAGCGTAGATGCAATGGTTTTGGCCTTTTCGCTGGCATTGTGGAGTGCATAAGTTAAGGCCTGAAGATAGTAGGCTTCTTTATTCTTCGCTGTAAATTGAACATTAGAAACAAAATTCGCTCCATTTTGAACAGCTGTATCTATTACTTTTCCTACCAATGATAAATCTTCTAATTTCACCTGTAGGAGGTGAGTAATTTTATAGCCGCGAAATAGTTGTTTTCCTTGGTCAAAATCATATTCTGAATCAATCCGGTAATCAAATGTTTGCACGTCTTTTTGCGGAATTCCCATGGCCAGAAGCGTGGTAATTACTTTTGTTACATCCTGGGAGTTTTGCTGTTGTGCAGCGTTCAATTCCTTCTTTTCAGTGATGACCCCTAAATTTACCGAGGCTGAATCCGGCGGAATAGCCAGTTCACCTTCTCCGGTAACTTTTATTACGTTTCCTTTATGATGTGGTCCATTTCGATTGGGCGGTTGGTAATTATACAATCGATGATTCCTCCTCACAATATAACCTCCTATAAAATACGGATGTCCCTCAGAAAATGTTCCGATTTTACTCTTTTCTTTTTGATAAGTTTTGTTCTAGTAATCTAATCTAAAAAATAGAAATGAATTAACAGATTTGGAAGTCATAATGTGTCCAAGCAGGCATACATTTTAAATAATGAGAAAGGAAATTTAAGGAGGCAGCATACGTGGAAACGATTCTTCATTTTTTACCCAAAAATATTGCTAACCTAATCAGCCAAATCCCTCCTGCCCAAAAAGAAGAATTAGAGGAAATCCGAATTCGTATTAATCGTCCTATTGAAATAACACTAAAGGGTGCTCCACGGTTTTTATCGTACATTATTCAGCCAGAGGATACCATGCATCTTCTAAATAAAATAAGCCATTTCTCTATATACACACTAGAAGAAGAACTTAAACGTGGTTATATCACAGTATCTGGCGGCCATCGAATCGGACTAGCTGGGAAGGTCATCCTTGAAGACGGAAAGGTCAAAGCAATAAGGGATGTTTCGTCTTTTAACATAAGAATTGCCAAAGAAAAGGTAGGAATAGCCGAACCACTAATTCCTTATCTATTTCAAGGGAACTGGAAGCATACCATGGTCATTGGACCACCGCAAACAGGAAAAACCACACTGTTAAGAGATATTGCTAGAATTATTTCTTCTGGGAATCCGACAAAAGGTATAAGGGCAAGTAAAGTGGGGATTGTGGATGAGCGCAGTGAAATTGCCGGATGTGTGAATGGAGTGCCCCAGTTAACCTTTGGACATAGGCTTGATGTATTAGATGCCTGTCCGAAGGCAGAGGGAATGATGATGATGATTCGTTCAATGAGTCCTGATATCTTGATTGTGGACGAAATTGGTCGAAGAGAAGATGCAGAGGCTATTCAAGAAGCCGTACATGCAGGAATCAAACTTATCATGACCACGCACGGCTCAAATATAGAAGAAATTAAAATGAGGCCGTCCTTAAAGGAAATTATTGAACAAGGTATATTTGAGCGGTTTGTTACACTTAGCAGATCGTCAGGCCCAGGAACAATTAAACATATTCTCGATGCAAATGGGCTTGAAATGTCTCAAAAAGTGAGCGTGACATAAATGATTAAATTAATAGGTGCCATCATTATTATTGTTGCGACGACCTGGACAGGGTTTGAGGCTGCGCGAAGTTTTAGTGAACGGACGAAACAGCTTAGAGCGTTAAAGTCCGCACTTCAATCACTTGAGGCTGAAATTATGTATAGCCATACACCTTTACATGAAGCAGCAAGGAGGTTAGCATCTCAGTTTTCAAAGCCACTGTCCGTGTTTTTTGAAGCCTTTGCCAAAAGACTGACGGATACGGAAACAACCGTCAAAGATGCATGGGAAACTAGTTTAAAAGAAGTTTGGAAATATACCGCGTTAAAACAGGGGGAATTTGAAATTATGAAGCAATTTGGGGAAACTCTTGGCCGTCATGATCGCTTTTCCCAGCAAAAACATATTATGCTAACTCTTTCCCATCTTGAAAGAGAAGAAGCGGACGCCATCGACCGGCAGGCAAAATATGAAAAAATGGTAAAGAGTCTAGGGTTCTTATCAGGATTGTTACTGATTATTTTATTATTTTAGGGGGAAAAGCAATGGGTTTAGAAGTGGATATTATTTTTAAAATCGCCGGTGTAGGTATCGTTGTTGCCTTTTTGCATACCGTTCTTGACCAGGTTGGCAAAAAAGAGTATGCACAGTGGGTTACATTATTCGGGTTTATTTATATTTTATTTCAAGTTGCGACGATTGTAGATGATCTTTTCCAAAAAATTAAATCGGTTTTCTTATTTCAATAGAGAGGGGGGCTCTGCCATTGAAATCATCAAAATAATCGGGATTGCTCTAACTGCAACATTTCTAGCCCTAATCATTAAAGAGCAGAAACCAAATTTTGCCTTCCTCTTAGTTGTGTTTGTAGGCTGTACCATCTTTCTCTTTTTAGTGGATAAGATTTTTGAAATTATTCATATGCTAGAAAAACTGGCAGTCAATGCAAAGGTAAATATGGTTTATGTGGAAACAATTCTTAAAATCATTGGAATTGCCTATATTGCCGAATTTGCCACCCAAATAACCAAGGATGCAGGTCAGGGAGCAATCGCCTCAAAAATAGAATTAGCAGGAAAAATCATCATTCTTGCCATGGCCATCCCCATATTAACGGTATTAATCGAAACCATTATTAAACTAATTCCTAGTTGAGGAGCCCTTAAAAAGAGGTGTGAAAATGAAGCAAAAGTTGCAGTTTATTCCTATAATGATTCTTCTTTTCTTATTTTTTTCCATTCCAACTGTCCAAGCTGCCGAAGAATCTAAAGACACCTCACCCCTAATTTCACCACAAGAGATGGTTGATCAACAGCTGGAAACATTGGATTTATCTGAATTAAAACAGTTTTGGGAGGACATTTCCAATAAATATGGCGGATTTCTTCCTGAAAGCCAAAAAGGGAGTCTGTATGAGTTTGTTAAGGGGGACAAGCAATTCTCATTTAAGGAATGGGGAAAGGGAATTTTAAAATTTGCTTTTTACGAGTTTGTCGCAAATGGGAAATTATTAGGGTCGTTAATCATGTTAACCATTTTTAGCATGTTCCTGCAAACCATGCAAAATGCTTTTGAAAAGAGTGCGATCAGTAAGGTTGCCTATTCCATTGTTTATATGGTACTTGTCATCATCGCACTTAATAGTTTTCATATTGCGATAAACTACACAAATGAAGCGATTGGGAACATGATCTCCTTTGTGCTAGCCCTGATTCCCCTGCTTCTAGCGCTAATTGCCGCTTCTGGAGGATTAGTATCTGCTGCATTTTTTCATCCAGTTATTTTATTCTTGATGAATATGAGCGGTTTATTTATGCAATATTTTATCCTCCCGCTCCTCTTTCTAGCTACCTTGTTGAGCATTGTTAGTACGATGTCAGAACAATATAAAGTATCGCAATTAGCTGCACTTTTAAGAAATTGGAGTATTGGGTTAATGGGCCTTTTTTTAACGGTATTTCTTGGCGTTATTTCAGTTCAGGGGGCATCTGCTGCTGTAACGGATGGTGTTGCGATTAGAACCGCCAAATTCGTGACAGGAAACTTTATTCCGGTCATTGGGAGAATGTTTACTGATGCTACAGATACGGTTGTAAGTGCATCGGTCCTATTAAAAAATACAGTGGGCATCGCCGGTGTTGCCATCCTATTAATCATTGTTGCTTTTCCTGCTATTAAAATATTAATGATTGCCTTTATATATAAATTTGCAGCTGCCATTCTTCAACCGCTTGGTGGAGGCCCCATCATTAAATGTCTGGATATTATAAGCAAAAGTGTCATCTATGTTTTTGCTGCTTTAGGGATCGTGTCAGTCATGTTCTTTTTAAGTATTACAGTCATTGTAGCGGCTGGAAATTTAACGATGATGATGAGATAGGGGGACCAAAATGGAGTTTTTGAAAGAGTGGGTAACGAATATTATTCTTTTTATTCTGTTAGCAACTGTCATTGATATGCTGCTTCCAAATTCAAGTATGCAAAAATATACGAAGATGGTAACAGGACTCCTCTTAATAGCCATCATACTTACCCCTATCTTTAAGCTAATCTCAAAGGACTTTGAATCGGCACTTGGTTCCATCTCCTCCTACAAAGCACCAGAAGAAAAAAATATGAAAAATGTAATAGATTTAAAGAAAAAAGAAATACAAGCCTCCCAACATGCATATATTTTAGAAGAATTGGCTGTCCAGCTAAAAAAGGGTGTTAAAGAGGAGTTGATGGAACAATACGGATTGGAGATTGACAAGATTGATCTAGAAATAAATGAAAAAAGCGACCAAGCATTCCCTGAAAACCTCCAAAAGGTTATGGTTCTTCTTAAACAGCCAGAAGATGGTGTGAAGACAGTCGAAGCGATAAAACAAATCGAAATTAACACTGAAAAACCTCTTCCATCTAAAGAATCAACAGAAGAAACAGACAAAATTGCCTCATTTCTTTCACAGAAATGGAATGTAACAAAAGAAACAGTCAAAGTTTCGATTGAAGGGGGGATTGAAAAAAAGAATGGATAACAAAGGACCATTATCATGGCTCAAAAAAATACTTAAATTGGATAGTAAGGGCGAAAAGAAACCTGGTAAATATCAGTATATGATTCTCGTGCTCTGTATTGGTGCCGCGTTTATGCTTGTAGGAAATATCGTGTTTAAAAATGAATCAACTCCTTCTGCTATACCGACAGCAGCTAACGAAAAGGTGAGCTCTGAAGATGTCCCGACCTTTGGCTTGAAAAAAAGTTCTGATAATAAGGCAATTACCCAATATGAGGAAAAATATGAAGAGCAGATGAAAAAGGCGTTACAGGATATGTTGGGTGTAGAGGATGTGACTGTTGTCGTGACAATTGATTCCACAGATAAAAAAGTGCTTGAAAAAAATCGCGTAACCAAATCCCAAACAACGGATGAAACAGATCGTGAAGGAGGACAGCGTAAAGTTGTCGATAATTCAACCGATGAACAACTTGTCATTATCCGAGATGGAGAAAAAGAGGTTCCGATTGTTGTCGAAACAAAAAAACCGGAGATACGCGGTGTTCTTGTAGTTGCCAAGGGTGCAGATAATATTGAGGTAAAAAAATGGATTAAGGAAGCTGTTACAAGGGCCTTAGGTGTACCTAGCCACAGAGTAGCTGTTATGCCTAAAAAATAAAAGGGGGATTTTATTATGCTTTTAAAAAAACAAACTGTTTGGTTATTAACAATGTTAAGTTTAGTAGTGGTGCTATCAGTGTATTACATTACATCTCCGGAACAAAAGAAGAGTGACCTAGCTGCAGTTCAACAAAATGCTAAAGATCAAAATCAAGGTAAAACCAAAACAGAAGCCAAGGAAGACGTTCAAACCAAAACAGAAGCAAAAGACGATAAAACAGTGGTTTCCAGCGTTGCAGGTGATGCTGCCTTTGAAGAACTTCGCATGAAACTAGAGGACTATCGCAGCCAAAAGCAGGAAGATTTAACCACTCAGTTAGCCTCCACTGATCTTCCGGCAGATGAAAGAAGTAAAGTAAAAGATCAAATGGATAAATTGAATCAAATCGCTCAAAGCGAACAATTACTTGAAACATTTATTAAAACAATGGGATATGAGGATGTACTAGTAAGAGCCGATGGGCAAAAGGTCATCGTGACAGTTAAAGCCAAGAAGAAGCCTTCTGCTTCAGACGCCAATAAGATTATGCTTGAAGTTAAAAAAGAAATCAACGAAACCAATTATGTGGCTGTAGAATATCAACCAGCAAAATAATTCCTGAACAAAGAGGAAAGTTGACGACTTTCCTCTTTACTTTCGTTTAAAAACATTAAAATAGGAAAAAATAATTATTTGAATTGGTTCAGGCTGTTAATATTCCTTTTTTAGCTTAATAATATTAAGATGGAAGAGTAAGAAATTGGCGATTTGAATGGTGTTTAAAATAAGATTATTGAACTTTTACTAGATATTATCGTATAGTATTAGTAGTTAGTACTAATAAATGTTGTACAAGGAGTGTTACTCATGTTAAAAGTACAAGAAATTCGCGAATTGATTAAATTGGTAGACCAATCAAGTATTGATGAATTTGTATATGAAATTGATGGTTCAAAAATCAAAATGAAAAAAAATACAACTACTATGGTTACACAAGTGAGTTCCGCTGCACCGAGGACAGAAACTGAGCGAGCAATTCAACCTGCCCCTGCCGCAGCTGTAGTATCCCCTGCCGCAGTTCAAGAAGTTTTAACGGAAGCTCCAAAGTCAGAGGAAGTTCCTACTGCTGATACTGCAAACTTACATAAAATTACTTCGCCAATGGTAGGTACCTTCTATGCATCACCAACTCCAGATACGGACGTATATGTGAAAGCTGGCTCCAAAGTTTCAAAGGATTCCATCGTTTGTATTGTCGAAGCCATGAAACTATTTAACGAAATAGAAGCAGAAGTAAACGGTGAAGTGGTTGAAGTACTTGTTAAAAATGGTCAATTAGTAGAATATGGACAGCCTTTATTTTTAGTAAAGCCTGAATAAGGAGCGTTTACAGGATGATAAAAAAACTGTTAATTGCAAACAGAGGAGAAATTGCAGTTAGGATTATTCGCGCCTGCCGAGAAATGGGAATAGAATCAGTTGCCGTTTACTCTGAAGCAGATCGTGAAGCACTGCATGTTCAACTGGCAGATGAAGCTTATTGTATAGGACCAACTTCGTCAAAAGACAGTTATTTAAACGTGACAAATATTATTAGTGTAGCAAAGTTAACCGCCTGTGATGCGATACATCCTGGTTATGGATTCCTTGCTGAAAATGCTGATTTCGCAGAGCTGTGCCGTGAATGTAATATCACATTCGTAGGCCCGAGTCCTGAAGCTATTATCAAAATGGGTACGAAGGATATTGCCAGGGAAACCATGCGTGAAGCGGGCGTACCGATTGTTCCGGGTTCAACTGGAATTATTAATGATATCGATGAAGCTCTGGAACTCGTTAAAAAGATTGACTATCCAGTTATAATCAAAGCGACAGCGGGCGGAGGCGGAAAAGGCATCCGTGTCGCGAAGAATGAACAGGAGTTAGTGAAGGGAATTAACATTACCCAACAGGAAGCATTAACGGCATTTGGAAATCCGGGTGTATATATAGAGAAATATATTGAGGATTTTCGTCATGTCGAAATTCAGGTGCTTGGGGATAATTACGGTAACACAATCCATTTAGGAGAAAGAGACTGCTCCATCCAGCGCAGATTACAAAAGTTGCTTGAAGAATCGCCTTCACCAGCTTTAGACGGAGAAATTCGTGCCGAAATGGGAGAGGCGGCAGTAAAAGCTGCAAAAGCAGTTGATTATTCAGGTGCTGGCACGATAGAATTTATATATGACTACCGCAATCGCAAATTTTACTTTATGGAAATGAACACTAGGATTCAGGTGGAGCATCCCGTTACGGAAATGGTCACAGGAATTGACCTTGTTAAAGAACAGATTCGAGTGGCAAACGGTGAAAAACTAACTATAACTCAACAGGATGTCACTTTTTCAGGATGGGCAATTGAATGCCGGATTAATGCCGAAAATCCGGAAAAGAACTTCCTTCCTTCAGCCGGGAAAATTAAAATGTATTTACCGCCTGGTGGATTAGGAGTTCGTGTTGATTCTGCAGCCTATCCGGGATATACCATTCCACCTTACTATGATTCCATGATTGCGAAAGTCATCACATATGCTAACAGTCGGGAAGAAGCCATTTCAAGAATGAAACGGGCCTTAAGTGAGTTTGTAGTAGAAGGCATTCATACAACCATTCCCTTCCATTTAAAACTGCTGGATCATGAAAACTTTATTGAAGGCAGCTTTAATACGAAATTCCTGGAATTGCATGATGTGATGAAGTCTAATTAATATCAGGAGGTGTTATTAATGAGCGAATTTAGTGTCTTAGAAATGGATCAAGGAAATAACGGACATGGAAAAATTGAAATTGCCCCTGAAGTAATTGAGGTTATCGCCGGGATTGCAGCTTCCGAGATCGAAGGTGTAGCTGGCATGCGTGGCAATTTTGCTACAGGTGTAGTGGAACGACTAGGTAAAAAAAATCACGGTAAGGGCGTTAAAGTAGAGCTAACCGAAACAGGTATAAAAGTGGATGTGTATTGTTTAATGAAGTTCGGTACTTCTATTCCTACTGTAGCTGGGAAAATACAGGATAACATTCGACAAGCTCTACTTAATATGACCGCATTAGAAGCAGAGGAAGTAAACATTCATGTAGTAGGGATTCAATTTGAAACCCAAAAGATCGAACCAGAGATTGATTCAGAACTTTAGTGTAGAGGACCAAAGGAACTAAATCCTTTGGTTTTTCTATTTTCAAAAGGCTCTGTAAAACGGTATTGTCGGGTAATCCCGCTTTCTAATAATTAAAAAAATAATCCATACCGTGCGAATCCATTTTAGTTATGCTATTATCTTTTTATGTGCAAGCAATCTTATTTGATTTAATCCATCTTACTGTATGAAAAATAGACAAAAATTATTTAATATAACTAAAGGAGTTAACGGTATAATGAAAAGAAGAACAGCAAGGGAAAAAGCGCTACAGGCCTTATTTCAAATCGATGTTAGTAACACCGAACCAGCTTTAGCAATTGAACATGTTTTAGAGGAAGAGGCTGGTGACGAATACCTAACTAAACTGGTTTTAGGGGTTGTGGAACAAAAAGGTGAAATTGATAAACTAATCACGGAATTTCTTGAGAAATGGTCTTTAGATCGCTTAGCAACGGTCGATCGTAACTTATTGAGAATGGCTACATATGAACTGAAATACTTAAGAAATGAAATTCCAGAAAATGTAATCTTAGATGAAGCAATAGAGATAGCCAAAATATACGGAGATGACCAATCAAGTAAGTTTATTAATGGAGTTCTTTCAAAGGTAAAACAAAGGATTCTTAACAATTAATTGATGGGGATAATTGAATAAGGAGAGAAATGATCATGACTGCTCAAATTATTAATGGAAAAGAAATCGCTGCAAAAAAAAGAGTAGAAATTGCTGAAGAGGTTGCCAGCATTAAACGTCAGGGAGTCACACCGGGATTAGCTGTTATCCTAGTCGGAAATAATGATGCTTCCCGTACCTATGTTAGAAATAAAGAAAAAGCATGTCACGAACTTGGCATGAACTCTTTATTAATTGAAATGAACGAGGAAGTTTCCGAAGAAGAATTACTAGAAAAAATTAAAGAATTGAATGAAACACCTGAGATTCATGGTATTTTGGTGCAACTTCCATTGCCAAAACATATTGATGAAAAAAAGGTAATCGAAGCCATCTCACCTTTAAAGGATGTCGATGGTTTTCATCCCATCAACATTGGCAGAATGATGACCGGGCAAAATGCTTTCTTGCCATGTACACCATTTGGGATTATGGTGTTGCTGGAAGAATCAGGCATTTCTATTCCAGGTAAGCATGTTGTCGTGGTAGGGCGCAGCAATATAGTTGGCAAGCCTGTCGGACAATTATTTTTAAACCAAGATGCTACAGTGACTTACTGTCATTCAAAAACAAAGGATTTAAAACAACATACAAATCAAGCCGATATTTTGATTGCTGCTGTTGGGATACCTAACTTTATTAAGGCTGACCATATTAAAGAGGGAGCCGTCGTCATTGATGTAGGAATCAACCGCAATGAGGCCGGAAAGCTTTGTGGAGATGTTGCTTTTGATGAAGTCTGTGAAAAAGCAAGCTTTATCACGCCAGTTCCAAAGGGTGTGGGCCCAATGACTATTACAATGCTCATGTATAATACCTTAAAATCAGCTGCTGAAAGTTTAGAACGCGATTAAGTAGAATATTGTCCTTATCTTATTACAATTTGGTCCTATCGTCTGTTTGTACAGACAAAAAAGGGGGTTAAATATATAATAGATAAGGACAGTTTTATTAGGAAATGGTGACTAGAAACACCATTTACTTTTTTGGTTAAAAAAGGAGCTCTATATGCAAGAACAAAGATATTTATCTGTAAATGCGTTAACCAAATACATAAAAAGAAAATTTGATGCAGACCCTCATTTACGTGAAGTTCATGTAAGAGGAGAAATTTCGAATTTTAAACAACATTCGAGCGGACACATGTACTTTACCTTAAAGGATGAAAAAGCCAGGATTCTGGCCGTCATGTTTGCGGGTCAGTCCCGTTTTATGAAATTTTCACCTGAAAATGGAATGAAAGTCATTGTAAAAGGCGATGTCAGTGTATATGAGCCCAGCGGACAATACCAAATATATATTAAAGAAATGCAGCCAGATGGCATTGGCGAATTGTTTTTAGCATACGAACAATTAAAACAAAGGCTGGACGCAGAAGGGTTATTCGCACCTGAAATGAAAAAGACCATTCCCTTGTATCCTAGAACAGTCGGGGTCATTACTTCTCCAACAGGTGCGGCAATTAGGGATGTCATTACCACCATTAAAAGGCGTTATCCCATTGCCCATATTCTCGTGTTCCCTGCCCTTGTCCAAGGTGATAACGCTGCACCTTCGATTGTAAAGGCCATTGAAAAAGCAAACAGTATGGAGGAAATAGATGTTTTGATTGTCGGACGTGGTGGTGGCTCGATTGAGGAATTGTGGGCATTTAATGAGGAACTGACAGCCCGTGCCATGTATGCCTCTAAGATTCCGATTATTTCAGCAGTCGGTCATGAAACAGACTTTACTATTGCTGATTTTGTAGCAGACTTACGTGCTCCCACGCCAACAGGTGCTGCAGAACTCGCCGTCCCTCATATAGAAGAGTTAGTCGACAGAATTCTGCAGCGGCAAACCCGTCTTCTTCGCGCGATGAATGGAAAATTCCAGCTCGAAAAAGAACGGTTAAATCGGGTTCAAAAATCTTATGCTTTCCGCTATCCTCACCGTCTTTATGAGCAAAAACTAGAACAGTTAGACAAATTAACCGAATCGTTAGTACGGGGTGCCTCCCGATTATCAATAGTAAAAAAAGGTCAACATGAGATTCTATATAAACGATTGCTGCGAAATCATCCTAATGAAGCATTGCAAGAAGCAAAAAAACGGCTGGACCGTGTGGGTAGAGACATGAACCGCTCAATGCAGCAAGTCCTTGTCAAAAAGCAAACTGACTTTGACCGAATGCTTTCGACCTTACAAGCTTTGAGCCCATTAAAAATAATGGAGCGCGGCTATAGTTTGGCCTACTCGGAAGATAATCACTTAGTAAAAAGCGTCAAACAGGTACAAATAAACGAGCAAGTTCAAATTCAGTTAACAGATGGAAGCCTTTTCTGTAATGTAGAAACCATAAAGGAGAGAGAAAATAGTAATGACTGAAAAAAAAGTAAGTTTTGAAGAGGCAATGACGAAGCTAGAAGAAATAGTAGATAAGTTGGAAGAAGGAGACGTACCTTTAGAAGAAGCGATCATCTACTATAAACAAGGTATGGAACTTTCAAAACTATGTCATGATAAATTGAAAAGTGTCGAAGACCAACTTACACAAATTATTACGGAGGATGGACGGAAAGAGAATTTTTCGATTGCAGAGGAGGAATAGCGTTTGGAAACCGGGTTATTAGATGCATTTGCACAAGAATATAAACACCTTCTTGATTTAGAGCTTCGATCACTAGTTGAAAAACTGGAAGCTCCTTCAGTGATCAAGGAGTCCATGATCTATTCCCTCGAAGCTGGCGGTAAAAGAATCCGTCCGCTATTACTATTTGCAACCTTAGACGCGTTTGGAATTGATCCAAAAAAAGGATTGCATGCTGCGGCGGCAATAGAGATGATTCATACATATTCCTTAATCCATGATGATTTGCCAAGCATGGATAATGATGATTTAAGAAGGGGGAAACCGACTAATCATAAGGTTTTTGGTGATGCGATAGCTGTATTAGCGGGAGATGCCTTATTAACGTATAGTTTTGAAGTGATCGGTAAGCTCCCTAATGATTTTACTACGTCTGAAACAAAATTAAAGTTAGTTATTGAAATGGCAAAAGCAGCTGGTACGGAAGGAATGGTCGGCGGTCAAGTGGCTGATATGCAAGGAGAAGGAAAGAACCTCTCGCTTGATGAACTTGAGTATATTCATGTACATAAAACAGGAAAGCTGCTTAAATTTAGCGTTGTTGCCGGGACCATTTTGGCGGGGGCAAGTTCAGAGCTAAGGGAACACCTTTCAGCCTTTGCACATCACCTTGGGCTTGCTTTTCAAATACAGGATGATATCTTGGATTTAGTAGGTAATCAACAAGTCATCGGAAAACCTGTAGGCAGTGATACGACAAATCACAAAAGTACCTATCCACAATTATTATCATTAGATGGTTCACGAACAGCTTTACATAATCAAATTAACCTGTCAAAAGAATATCTAAAAAGGACAGGCTTAAATACAAACCTGCTTAGGGAAATAACGGATTTAGTTGCTTCTAGAGACCACTAAAGGGTGTTTGAGGCAATGAATGAAGTGTGTTATAATTGTTTTCAATGAAGAGAACGTTGTTAATGCCGTTATCACTTTATCGTGTTAGCGGCTATTTTTTCAATAGAAAAGTGGAAGCGCCTGTTTAGCTGCGCTTTGAACTAGACAATTCTCAATGCTCAGAAATAGACAGAAAATGTATGAAAGTGAGTGGTCCAAAAATGGATTTATTATCAATAAAGGACCCATCCTTTTTAAAAGGGATGTCGAATAAAGAGTTAGAAGCATTAAGTCAAGAAATTCGCCAATTCTTAGTTGAAAAGCTGTCTGTGACTGGAGGTCATATTGGACCGAATTTGGGTGTAGTGGAATTAACCATTGCGCTGCATAAATGTTTCGATAGTCCAAAAGATAAGATTCTCTGGGATGTTGGCCATCAATCCTATGTTCATAAAATTTTAACTGGCAGAGCCGGTGAATTTGATACATTAAGACAATTTAAAGGCTTATGTGGTTTTCCAAAGCGAATCGAAAGTGAGCACGATGTTTGGGAGACTGGTCACAGCTCCACATCGCTTTCGGCGGCAATGGGAATGGCAATAGCAAGGGATTTAAAAAAGGAAAAATCCTTTGTTGTACCTGTAATTGGTGATGGTGCACTAACTGGTGGTATGGCGTTGGAGGCTTTAAATCATATTGGGCATGAAAAGAAAGATATGATCGTGATTTTAAATGATAATGAAATGTCGATTGCCCCAAATGTGGGTGCTCTTCATAATATTCTTGGTCAATTGCGGACTGCAGGTAAATATCAATGGGTGAAAGATGAACTTGAGGTTTTATTGAAAAAGGTACCGGCTGTTGGTGGTAAACTAGCGGCAACAGCTGAACGAATAAAGGATAGTCTAAAATATTTATTTGTATCTGGTATGTTTTTTGAAGAGTTAGGTTTCACCTACTTGGGTCCAATTGATGGACATAATTTTGAGAATTTATTTGAAACGATTAGTTTTGCTAAGAAGACTGAAGGACCTGTTATCCTCCATGTTATTACAAAAAAGGGAAAAGGTTATAAGCCTGCTGAAAGTGATAAGATCGGTACATGGCATGGAACTGGTCCATATAAAATGGATACGGGTGATTTTGTTAAACCGTCTAAAAAGCAGCCGCCAGCATGGAGCAGTCTAGTTAGTGAAACTGTCCGAAAGTTGGCCCGGAAGGATGATCGCATTGTGGCGATTACGCCGGCGATGCCAGTAGGGTCTAAGCTAGAAGGCTTTGCCAGCGAGTTTCCTGAAAGAATGTATGACGTAGGGATTGCTGAACAGCATGCTGCCACAGTGGCGGCAGGACTAGCAACTCAAAAAATGAAGCCTTTTTTAGCTATTTATTCAACATTTTTACAACGGGCCTATGACCAAGTTGTTCATGATATTTGTCGGCAAAACCTAAATGTTTTTATTGGTATTGATCGAGCAGGATTAGTTGGTGCTGATGGTGAAACACATCAAGGTGTCTTTGATATCGCTTTTCTAAGGCATATCCCTAATCTCGTCTTGATGATGCCTAAGGATGAAAATGAAGGACAACACATGGTTTACACGGCCTTGAATTATGATGATGGTCCAATCGCGATGAGATTCCCTCGTGGAAACGGAATTGGTGTAGAAATGGATAAGGATTTACACAACATTCCTATAGGTACCTGGGAAGTCTTAAAAGACGGAGAAGACGCCGCTATTTTAACATTTGGTACGACCATCCCAATGGCATTGGAAGCAGCCATGATGCTTGAGAAACGGGGCGTTTCTACAAGAGTTATTAATGCCCGCTTTATTAAGCCGCTAGATGAAAAAATGCTCTCCTCTCTGTTCAAGGAAAATATTCCAGTCCTTACAATTGAGGAAGCAATCCTTCAAGGTGGTTTTGGAAGTTCTGTTCTTGAGTATGCTCATGATCATGGATTTTTCCATAATCAAATTGATAGAATGGGGATTCCTGACAAATTTATAGAACACGGTGATGTAGGTTCCCTTCTAGAAGAAATTGGTTTAACAAAAGACCAAGTGGTGAAAAGGATTTTTACATTAGCAAGGAAAAAACAGCAAAGGGCTTAAGACATGAAAAATAAAGAGCGGTTAGACGTTTTACTGGTGGAAAGGGGTCTATTTGAGACTCGAGAAAAAGCGAAAAGGGCCGTTATGGCTGGAATTGTCTATACGAATGAAGAGCGTATGGATAAGCCAGGTGAGAAAGTCAATACGGATATCCCTCTAAATGTAAAAGGGAAAGTGCTTCCGTATGTCAGCAGAGGCGGATTAAAACTTGAAAAGGCTTTAAAGGTGTTTGATGTAAATGTATCAGGCAAGGTGTTATTAGATATTGGGGCTTCAACGGGAGGATTCACGGATTGCGCTTTGCAGAATGGGGCGAAAATGTCCTATGCTCTCGACGTTGGTTACAATCAACTAGCTTGGAAATTAAGGCAGGACGAACGCGTCGTGGTCATGGAAAGAACCAATTTTCGTTATGTTACTCCCTCCGATCTTAAAGGAGAAATGCCAAACTTTGCTTCGATTGATGTATCGTTTATCTCTCTAACATTAATATTGCCTGTGGTAAAAACCCTACTCATTCCCGGCAGTGATATTATTGCCCTTGTTAAGCCTCAATTTGAGGCTGGACGTGAGCAGGTTGGGAAAAAGGGGATTGTCCGTGATGGGAAGGTCCATTTGCAGGTAATTGAAAAAATTATTCATTTTTCTATTCAGCAAGGATATACAGTCACCAACTTGTCCTTTTCTCCAATTACTGGTGGAGATGGCAACATAGAATACTTACTTCACCTGAAATGGGAAGGAGAACGGGAAGTGGGGATCAATCAATTGCCTGTTCTGCCAGCTGATATTGTAAAAGAATCACACAATGAATTTCATACAAAACAAACGGAAGGATAGGCGATGCCTATCCTTCTTTATGTATAAAACTGTATTTTTATAAATAAAAAAATGTACATTTCTGTAAAAATGGGCTAACATATGGATAGATACGACATTTTAGTATACTATACTCTAATGTTTTCTATTTTATGAGGTGAAAAAATGAATAAAGGTCAACGACATATTAAAATAAGGGAAATTATAGCTAGCAATGATATCGAGACACAGGATGAATTAGTGGATGAATTAAAAAGTGCTGGCTATAATGTTACTCAAGCGACAGTGTCACGCGACATTAAAGAATTACATCTTGTTAAAGTACCCTTAACAGATGGCCGATATAAATACAGTCTTCCGGCAGACCAACGATTTAATCCATTACAAAAGCTAAAAAGATCACTAATTGATGCGTTTGTAAGGATTGATTCTGCAGGTCATTTATTAGTCATGAAGTGTTTGCCTGGTAACGCTATGGCCATTGGAGCGTTAATCGACAATCTTGATTGGGAAGAGATATTAGGAACAATTTGCGGTGATGATACAATGTTAATTATTTGTCGGACACCGGAAGACACAGAAGTAATCACCAATAGGTTCCTTGATATGCTTTAAATTGGGGGAGAGTTCCTTGTTAGCAGAATTATCAATTAAAAATTTTGCCATTATTGAAGCCTTATCCATTTCGTTTGAAAAAGGATTAACAGTATTAACTGGGGAGACAGGTGCAGGTAAATCGATCATTATTGATGCCATCCATTTACTGGTTGGCGGTCGAGGATCGGCGGAATTTGTCCGTCACGGTGAAGAAAAAGCAGAAATTGAAGGTTTATTTCTCCTTGATGATCCGAATCATCCGATTATGATGAAGGCATTAGAATTTGGCATAGATATAGAAGAAGGTATGGTTGTACTGCGCCGTGATATTGCTCGAACGGGGAAAAGTGTTTGTCGGATAAACGGAAAACTAGTGACGATTTCAACACTTCGAGAAATCGGTGCCACACTTGTCGATATTCATGGACAACATGAACATCAAGAGTTGATGGATGAAACGAGACACCTGCCATTACTTGATCAATTTGGGGCAGAAGAGATTCTACCTTCACAAAATGAATATTCTCAAGTATTTCGTCGATATGAGCATACACTACATAAACTCAAATTATTAACTGAAAATGATCAACAAACAGCTCATCGCCTTGATTTAATTCAATTTCAATTTGATGAAATCCAAAACGCTAATTTAAAACCCCATGAAGACGAAGAGCTTTCGGAGGAAAGACGGAAATTAGGGAACTTTGAACGGGTTTTTGAAGCGATTCAATCGGGATATACGGCCTTACAAGGCGAACAGAAGGGCTTGGATTGGATTGGGATGGTAATGGGCTACCTCGAAGATGCTGCAGCCTTAGATTCAAACTTTAAGGAAATAGCTGATTCCGTTTCCAATAGTTTTTATCAATTAGAGGATGCCTCACGTTCATTACGAAATGAATTGGATCTTTTAGAGTTTGACCCTCAAAGATTAAATGAAATTGAAGATCGGTTAAATGAAATTAACCAGCTTAAACGAAAATATGGCAAAACGATTGAAGAAATCGTTGAGTATGCTGCAAAAATTGAAGAAGAAATTGAAACGCTGCAAAATAAAGAAACACATATCGAAGAACTTGAAAAAGAATTAACTTCGATTAAAAAAGATTTAACCCTTGAAGCTAAACAATTAACAGAACTCCGTCATAAATGGGCCGAAAAGTTAACAAAATTAATCCATAAAGAGTTAAAAGAACTTTATATGGCCAAAACGATTTTTGAAATACGGATTGAATCAGATCTTCAACATTTTTCAAAATCAGGTGTTGACCATGTTGAGTTTTATATTTCAACCAACCCTGGAGAGCCTTTAAAACCTTTGTCAAGAGTCGCCTCCGGAGGAGAATTGTCTAGGATCATGCTGGCTTTAAAGAGTATTTTTTCCAAGCACCAAGGAGTTACGTCGATAATTTTTGATGAGGTGGATACTGGTGTAAGTGGAAGAGTCGCTCAGTCAATTGGTGAAAAGATATATAAAGTGGCCTTTGGTTCACAGGTTTTATGCATTTCCCACTTACCTCAAGTAGCTGCGATGGCTGACACACACTTGTATATTGCCAAGATTATTAAAGGCGGAAGAACCAAAACCTCTGTCACTCCATTGAATTTGGAAGACAAAATTAAAGAAATAGGTCGAATGATCTCTGGGACAGAAATCACTGATTTAACCAAAAAACATGCAGAGGAATTATTGCAATTAGCAGTAAAAACTAAAGAAAATTGAAATGCTATCCAAATTGGGTAGCTTTTTTATGTTGAACCAAGTTATAAATGATTGTCAAGGAGGCAAAATTAAAGATGTAGCCATTTTTAAATGTAGTGAAAAGAAGCGAGGAGAGTGAAGAATGTGAAGTTAGAAATAATTAGAAAGATTATTGGTGGAATTCTCCTTGTTTCATTAATTAGCCTTATTTTTTTTCAGCCTTTACAAAAGTACCTTTCAATACCAAAATCAATTACAGTTTTCGAAGGACAGGATTATACATTTCAAAAGGCTGCACCGGTATCAGCCACATTATCTTCTCACAATTCGAGTATCACACTTAATCAGGGAAAGCATACAGTATCCGTTAACGCAAAAGAGAATGGTAAAAGTGAAATGCTGTTAGAATATGCTGGGATTCCAATAAAAAAGGTCGATGTACGTGTTTTAAAAGATTTTCGAGTCGTACCTGGCGGTCAATCAATTGGTGTTAAGTTAAATACTGTCGGTGTTTTAGTGGTTGGTCACCATCTAATCAACACTGAAAATGGGAAAAAATCTCCAGGAGAAATTGCAGGAATTAAAATTGGAGACATTATTACTGAAATTAATGGAAATAAAATAGAAAAAATGACGGACGTTGCTCCCTTTGTCCAAACTGCAGGCCAAGATGGTAAAGCTCTCGATATGGTAATAAGTCGAGAAAGCGGAAAATTTTCAACAAAACTTACTCCTTTGAAAGATAAAGGAGAAAACACTTTCAAGCTTGGTTTATATATTAGAGATTCTGCCGCAGGAATTGGGACCATGACATTTGTTCACCCACAATCTAAAAAATATGGTGCCCTCGGACATGTCATATCAGACATGGATACAAAAAAACCTATAGTCGTCGAAGATGGTCAAATTGTCCGTTCTACCGTAACCTCAATTGAAAAAGGAAGTAATGGGGATCCTGGTGAAAAGCTCGCTCGCTTTTCTTCAGACCGTGAAATCGTTGGAAATATTCAAAAGAATAGCCCGTTTGGGATTTTTGGAGAATTAAATAAAGAATTAAAAAATGGTGTTTTGGATAAACCACTTCCAATCGCCTTATCCCATCAGGTAAAAGAAGGACCTGCGAAAATTTTAACAGTGGTCAGTAACGATCAAGTAGAAGAATTTGATATAGAAATTGTTAGCACAATCCCGCAAAAGTTTCCAGCTACCAAAGGCATGGTTATAAAAGTAACCGATCCTAAGCTTCTTGAAAAGACAGGAGGAATTGTACAAGGAATGAGTGGAAGTCCGATTATTCAAGATGGTAAGCTTGTCGGAGCCGTTACCCATGTCTTTGTCAATGATCCTACATCAGGCTATGGAGTTCATATTGAATGGATGCTAAATGAAGCTGGAATTAATATATACGAAACACCACAGAACAAGGCAAGCTAAACCGAAAAGCAGAAGCACCTGTTTAGCGGCGTACATTAGCCGCTGGGTGCTGGAATTAGACAATAACAAATGCGGATGCGCTCTAGCCGCCTCTTTAAGCAAAATAGGTGAAATGACCTGTTTTGCTTTTTTTACATAATAATTATTCGACAAAAGTCCTCTATATAATGGGAAAAGTGCGATTTTCGTCGAAAAAAGAAGGAAAATAAAGAAAAGATAAGATTTTATCACTATTTTAAGAAATATTAAAAAAATCAGAGGAATTTTTGTTGCATTGTCGAATTTCTAATTTAGAATATAATTAAGAGATAATTGATGATACGAAAGTTTAAATTAAAATAGAGATGGGAACACATGAGGAGGAACAGTAATTGAAAAAGATTAAAGTTTGTGTCGTTGATGATAATAGGGAACTTGTAGGATTATTAGAGGACTATATTTCGTCCCAGGATGATATGGAAGTAATCGGCATTGCCCATAATGGCCAGGATTGCTTAGATATGTTAGCAACAGCGGACCCTGATGTTCTTGTATTGGATATTATCATGCCGCATCTAGATGGTTTGGCTGTACTTGAACGGCTGCGTGACCTTAAAAAAGGATCGCTTCCCAATGTTATTATGCTGACAGCTTTTGGACAAGAAGATGTAACCAAAAAAGCCGTTGAACTTGGTGCTTCGTATTTTATTCTGAAACCGTTTGATATGGAAAATTTAGGGAATCACATTCGTCAGGTTAGCGGTAATAGCAATACGTTTACACGAAAGACTCCTTCAACAAGCTATCGTTCCCAATCTGAGCAAAAACCTAAAAATTTAGATGCAAGTATTACAAGTATTATTCACGAAATTGGTGTGCCTGCGCACATTAAAGGGTATCTTTATTTGCGCGAGGCGATTTCAATGGTATACAACGATATCGAGCTTTTAGGTTCGATTACAAAGGTTCTATACCCTGACATTGCGAAAAAATATAACACGACAGCCAGCCGTGTTGAGCGTGCCATTCGCCATGCTATCGAAGTCGCTTGGAGTCGTGGAAATATCGATTCTATTTCTTCTCTTTTTGGTTATACAGTAAGTATGTCTAAAGCAAAGCCTACAAACAGTGAATTCATTGCCATGGTTGCAGATAAATTACGGCTTGAGCACAAGGCTTCTTGAAACAACCAATAAATGTAACAGTGGATGTCTCAAACGGGTCTGACCCTTTTTTTTGAGACATCCACTTTCTTTTTCTTTGAGACATATAATAAAAAAAATACCCATGCTGGGAAGTGAAGGATATGACGCAAATTTTTGCACACCGGGGTTACTCTGCATCTTTTGCTGAAAACACAATGGGCGCCTTTTTCGAAGCTGAAAAGGCAGGCGCTGACGGAATTGAGCTTGATGTTCAATTGACAAAAGATGGCGAAATAGTCGTTATCCACGATGAAAAAGTGGATCGAACTACGTCAGGAAATGGGTTCGTTAAGGATTTTTTATATAAAGAGATCAGAAAATTAAATGCGAATAAAAAGGGAATAAAAAAAGAGCCGATCCCATCTTTGACAGAAGTTCTCGAATGGATGAAAACCAACAAGTTAATCTGTAATATTGAACTAAAAAATGGACTTATTCCATATGAAGGAATGGAAGAAAAGGTCATACAACTTATTCGTAAGTATGGTTTAATGGACAGAGTAATTATTTCCTCATTTAATCATTATAGTATTGTCTACAGCTACAGAATTGCTCCTGAAATTGAAACGGCACCGTTATTTATTGAAAGTATTTATATGCCCTGGGTCTATGCCCAATCCATTCGAGCTCAGGGGATTCACCCAAAGCACTCATCAATGTCTGATAATATCATCCTAAACACACTGGAAAATGGAATAGCTGTTCGCCCATATACGGTTAATAAAGACGATGACATGCACCGATTTTTTAAAATGAATTGCACAGCCATTATTACTGACGACCCCGTTAAGGCAATCAGGATTAGGAAACAATATGAAAAGAGGCCATAAATTAACGGCCTCTTTCATTTTGTCCAGCTCCAGCACCCTAGCGGCTAGTGTCCTTCGCTCTCCGCCCTACGATAAGTCAACATCGAATCGCCTCCGGCTCTTCGTGTTTCCTTTATCTCAGTTGGAGCGCTCCAGGCCATACGCCGCTGAACAGGGTGCTTCCGCTTTTCTTATTTATATTTACTTTGAACTTTATTTCTTTTACGGTCGCGGTGAAAAATAAAACCTGCCACAAATCCTAGGCCCACGATGAAAAAAATCAATCCGACTAGAAATTGCAGCCATAAATTAGGAAAAGGTGCTTGGAGAATGCCAAATGTCATATCTCGCATTAATTTAATACCCAAAGCAGCTAAAGCACCGGGAATTACTAAAATAATGAGGGCAATAATACGTATCATAAATAAATCCTTCCGATTTCAAGTTTTAATTAATATCCTATCTAGATTATATCTCAAGAAAATATTATTACATAGATGAAAATTGTCAAGAATTGTGTTTCGTTGTAAAATTAAACATGAATAATATTGCAGGTTGTTTTGCGAATAGAATGAAAAAAATTTCATTATTTAAAAAGGGGCAATACCGATGCAAAACATTATGATTGTTGGCGCTGGTAAAGGTGGAACGGCAATCTTAAAAATATTAAAAGAGACAGAAGTGCTTAAGGTCAATGTAGTTATTGATCGGAATTTGGACGCACCAGGAATTTTGTTAGCACGGGAAGAGGGAATTAAAACGGGGACAAGTTGGCAGGCATTTCTTACTGAAGATATTGACATCGTTATTGAAGTAACGGGGAATGAAACTGTTTTTCAAGAAATAAGAAATGCTAAAAATAAGAAAACTGTGTTAATTCCAGGAAGTGTAGCCTTTTTATTATCGAAGCTAATGGAGGAAAAGGAAGAGCTTATTGTAAAACATAGAAATGAGTCTTACCAGCAGGAACTCATCTTTAACGCGACAAATGATGGAATGGTAGTTATAGATGATCACGGAAAAGTGATCTTGTTTAATAAGCGTGCTGAAGAAATTATGTCAGTAAAAAAAGAGAATGCGATTGGAAAACAAGTCTTAGAAGTTATCCCAACCAGCAGGCTTCCCATTATTCTAGCAACTAGGAGAATAGAAGCAAACCAGGAAATGGTGCTGGGGAATGATCGGAAAATTATTACAACTCGAATACCCATTATTGAAGAAAATGGCACATTAATTGGAGCCTTTGCAGTCTTTAAAGATATTACTGAAGTGGTTAATTTAGCAGAGGAAATAACCGATTTAAAGGAAATTCAAACCATGCTTCAAGCGATTATTCATTCCAGTGATGACGCCATTTCTGTTGTAGATGAGAATGGGAGGGGAATTCTAATTAATCCTGCCTATACACGGATTACGGGGCTTACTCAAGAGCAGGTGATTGGACAACCGGCTACAGCTGACATTTCTGAGGGTGAAAGCACGCATATGAGGGTGCTTCAAACAAGAAGAGCTGTTCGTGGGGTGCCTATGAGAGTAGGACCAAACAAAAGAGAAGTAATTGTAAATGTCGCACCCATCATCGTTAAAGGGAAATTAAAGGGTAGTGTTGGTGTAATTCATGACATGTCAGAAATGAAATCATTAAGTAGAGAATTAAACCGAGCTAGGCAAATTATCCGAACGCTAGAAGCAAAATACACATTTGAAGATATAATTGCCCAATCTGAAGAAATGATGCTGGCAATTGAACAGGCAAAGCTAGGAGCTAAAACACCTGCTACTATCTTACTCCGAGGTGAATCTGGCACAGGGAAAGAGTTATTTGCTCACGCTATACATAATGCAAGTGATCGAAAATACAATAAATTTATTCGCGTCAATTGTGCTGCCATCTCTGAAACATTGTTAGAAAGTGAATTATTTGGTTATGAAGAAGGGGCCTTTTCTGGAGCTATGCGGGGAGGGAAACGTGGTTACTTTGAAGAAGCGAATAACGGAAGTATTTTTCTAGACGAAATTGGTGAACTGCCAGCTAATACCCAGGCAAAACTGCTAAGAGTTCTGCAAGAGAACGAAATCATTCGGGTTGGCGGCACAAAACCTCTTAATATAAATGTCCGAGTCATTGCTGCTACCAACGTTAATTTGGAAAAGGGTATTGCCAATAGTTCCTTTAGGGAAGACTTATATTACCGTTTAAATCGTATGCCTATCCATATACCACCATTAAGAAATCGTAAAGAAGAGATTCCTGTTTTATCGGAGAGGCTGATTGAAAAAATAAATCGTGATTATGGACGGAATGTTGAAGGAATTACTCAAGCAGCATTACTACAGTTAATGGAGTACAACTGGCCGGGAAATGTACGTGAATTAGAAAATATTCTCGGCAGAGCTATTATCTTTATGAATTATAACGAACCGTTGATTGACCTTCACCATCTACCTGAATTGATCAATAAAAAATTGCCAAAGGACTCATTTGGTCTAAAAGAGAATGGGATTTTTACTGTTGAAAAATCTTTGTCTGATATGGTAGATGAATACGAAGGGAAAATTATTCAGCAAACCCTTTCACGCTTAAATGGAAATAAAACGTTAACCGCTAAAACGTTAGGTTTGTCAGTTAGAAATCTATATTACAAACTCGATAAATATAATCTTGAAAAAAATAGCATGCAATAAATTGCTCACAATGAAAAAAATTGCAGATTAAAGTATAAGAAATAAAGCGTTTTCATAAAAAGTGTTTTGGCACAAAAGTTGCATATTAATATATGGGAGTTGCATTTAGAGGAGAGAGGGTTGATGACAACTTGTTGCTAGATTCACTGATGGACAAAGCAACCCATGATGGTATCCATACGGTAGCAGTTGCTGCGGCAGACGATGCTGAAGTCATTGAAGCTGTAATGGATGCAGTAGAACGAAATCTTGCTCACTTTATTTTGTACGGTGATCAAGAAAAAATTACTTCACTGATAGAAATGAAAAAACCGGAACAGCTGAAGCAGAATAAACTAAAAATAATTCAAGTCAATTCACTGACATCTGCAGCAGAGTTGGCAGTTAAGGCTGTTTCTAATAAAGAGGCACACGTATTAATGAAAGGCAATGTTCCAACTAATATCCTTTTAAAGGAAGTCTTGAATAAGGAATATGGTCTTAGAACTGGGAATGTTTTATCTCATTCAGCTTTTTTTGAGATTCCTGGCTACGATCAATTTATTATTGTAACAGATGCGGCGATAAATATTGCACCAAATCTTGAACAAAAGGCACAAATAATTAGTAATGCTGTATCACTCGCTAAGTCTGTTGGAATTGATAGACCGAAAGTTGCCCCAATAGCTGCTGTTGAGGTAGTAAATCCAGCCATGCAGGCTACTGTGGATGCGGCGTCATTAACAATGATGAATAAGCGCGGTCAAATTTCCGGCTGCATCGTGGATGGACCACTTGGTCTGGATAATGCCGTTTCAGCTCTTGCAGCTAAACACAAAGGTATTACCAGTGAAGTTGCTGGGAAAGCAGATATTTTACTGGTACCTACCATTGAGGTAGGGAATGTATTATATAAATCGTTAATTTACTTTGCTAAAGCAAAGGTTGGTGCTGTGATTGCTGGAGCAAAGGCACCAATTGTGCTGACATCACGATCCGATTCAGCTGAAAGTAAACTTTATTCACTTGTGTTAGCGTTATGCTGTGTTAAAAAATAGATATTCGCCATTCGAGGAGGAAGAATCACATGGAAATTTTCAAGTACTTAGAAAAATACGACTATGAACAACTAGTTTTTTGTCAAGATAAGCAGTCAGGGTTAAAAGCTATTATCGCTATTCATGATACAACACTTGGACCTGCATTAGGCGGTACTCGGATGTGGACGTATGCTTCAGAAGAGGCTGCCATCGAAGATGCTCTGCGCCTTGCTAAAGGGATGACATATAAAAATGCAGCAGCAGGGTTAAACCTTGGTGGTGGGAAAACCGTCATTATTGGCGATCCTCGCAAAGATAAAAGTGAAGAATTATTTCGTGCATTTGGCCGCTATGTCCAAGGGCTCAATGGCAGATATATTACAGCAGAAGATGTAGGGACAACTGTTGCAGATATGGATTTAATTCATGAAGAAACAGATTTCGTTACAGGCATATCCCCTGCCTTTGGTTCATCAGGTAATCCGTCGCCAGTCACAGCTTACGGGGTTTACCGCGGAATGAAAGCGGCGGCGAAGGAGGCGTTTGGCACAGACTCCCTTGAAGGAAAAGTAGTGGCTGTTCAAGGTGTTGGTAATGTTGCTTATACCTTATGCCAATATTTGCATGAAGAGGGCGCACGTTTGATTGTCACAGATATTAATAGAGAGGCTGTAAATCGTGCTGTAGAAGATTTTGGTGCCCTCGCAATCGATCCAGATGAAATTTACGGTGTCGAATGTGATATTTACGCTCCATGTGCACTAGGAGCAACCATCAATGATGAAACCATTCCCCAATTAAAAGCTAGAGTGATTGCTGGTTCAGCAAATAACCAATTAAAAGATACTCGTCATGGAGATATTATTCATGAAATGGGCATTGTTTATGCTCCGGATTATGTAATAAATGCTGGTGGTGTTATCAATGTTGCAGATGAGCTTTATGGATATAACCAAGAACGGGCAATGAAAAAGGTGGAGCAACTTTATACAACCATTGAAAAAGTAATTGAGATCTCAAAACGCGATGGCATCCCAACCTATGTTGCAGCAGATCGGATGGCAGAAGAAAGAATTGAACGAATTCGTAATTCAAGAAGTCAATTCCTGCAAAATGGCCACCACATTCTAAGTCATCGAATTTCAAGATAAGCGATGAATTAAATTACACTGAATGTAAGACATACTGTAGTAATTAAAATGTAATAAGGCAGAGCGCTGAATTTAGATTCAGCGCATTTGCCTTTCATTAGACGTTTTTGTTAAATGGAGGTTAGGACGTTGCCAGTTAAAGAATATCGGATGCTTATCATCAATCCAGGCTCAACATCCACCAAAATTGGAGTCTTCGATAATGAAATTTCCATTTTTGAAAAAACGATCCGTCATGAAGCGGCAAAACTAAATTCGTTTGCAAATATTATTGATCAATATGAATTTAGAAAAGATACAATTTTGGCTACACTGGATAATGAAGGAATAAATATTTCCAAATTATCAGCGATTTGTGGTAGAGGAGGTTTACTTCGTCCCATTGAAGGAGGTACATATGGTGTCAATGATTTGATGCTGAAGGATTTACGTGTTGGTTATGCTGGTCAGCATGCATCAAATCTTGGCGGGATCATAGCCTATGAGATTGCCTCAGGACTTAATATCCCTGCCTTCATTGTTGACCCAGTTGTTGTCGATGAGCTAGACCCTGTAGCCAGAATCTCAGGCTTCTCCTTAATTGAAAGAAAGAGTATCTTCCATGCCTTAAATCAAAAAGCTGTTGCGAGAAGAGTCGCAAAGGAATTAGGGAAAAATTATAATGAATTGAACTTAATTGTTACCCATATGGGTGGAGGGATTACAGTCGGCGTCCACAGACAAGGGAAGGTCGTCGATGTGAACAACGGTTTACACGGTGATGGGCCATTTAGTCCAGAGCGAGCAGGAACTGTGCCTGCCGGTGATTTAATTGCCCTTTGTTTTTCAGGTGAGCATTATAGAGATGAAATTATGAAAAGACTGGTTGGCCAAGGGGGACTCGTCGGCTACCTTGGTACAAATGATGCGGTAGAGGTGGAACAAAGAATCGCAGCAGGAGACCAACAGGCAAAATTAGTTTACGAAGCAATGGCTTATCAGGTTGCAAAAGAAATTGGTGGCGCAAGTACTGTTTTTTCTGGTAAAGTGGATGCTATTGTATTAACTGGAGGCCTTGCTTATGGTGAAGGATTTGTGAAATCTATCACCGATAGGATTAATTGGATTGCTGACGTAATTGTTCATCCTGGTGAAAATGAACTTCAAGCATTGGCTGAAGGAGCCCTTCGTGTTTTACGTGATGAAGAAGAAGTAAAGGTATATCCAGGGAATTTTACCACTGCAAAAATTTAAAGGTAATGGGGAGGAAACATAAGTGGCACAAGAATACGATTTGGTCATTCTCGGCGGTGGAACAGGGGGCTATGTGGCTGCTATTCGCGCCTCGCAGCTTGGCTTAAAAACTGCAATTGTTGAAAAAGGGAAATTGGGTGGGACGTGCCTTCATAAAGGGTGTATACCTAGTAAAGCATTACTTAGAAGTGCAGAGGTTTATGCCACAACCAAACATAGTGAGGACTTTGGGGTTATCACTAGCGAAGTTTCGTTGGATTTTGGTATAGTACAAGCAAGAAAAAATAAAATTATTGACCAACTACATAAAGGTGTCCAGCATTTAATGAAGCAAGGAAAGATTGATGTGTTTGAAGGGCTTGGCCGTATTCTTGGTCCGTCCATTTTTTCACCCATGCCCGGAACGATTTCAGTTGAAATGAACAATGGGACTGAAAATGAAATGCTTCTGCCGAAAAATGTCATTGTGGCGACCGGTTCAAGACCAAGGACACTGCCTGGCCTTGAAATTGACGGTGAGTATGTGATGTCTTCCGATGAAGCCTTACAGCTTGAATCGGTACCAAGTTCCATTCTCATCGTTGGCGGTGGTGTCATTGGGATAGAATGGGCATCCATGCTAGCCGATTTTGGGGTAGAGGTTACAGTTATTGAATACGCAGACCGTATTATTCCAACAGAGGATAGAGAAATTTCAAAAGAGATGCAGCGTTTATTAAAGAAAAAAGGTATTAAAATTGTAACAAGTGCAAAAGTCCTTCCAGAAACAATCGTAAAGGAACAAGGGGTTGTTATTTCTGCTGAAGTGAAGGGCGTTCTGAAAGAATTTAAAGCAGAAAAACTCTTGGTGTCAGTTGGACGCCAGGCTAACATAGAGGGGATTGGGCTTGAAAATACAGACATTCAGGCGGAAAAAGGTTTTATTGTAACAAATGAATGTTTTCAAACAAAGGAATCCCATATTTATGCAATTGGAGATGTCATCGGCGGGTTGCAGTTAGCCCATGTAGCCTCACACGAGGGAATTATTGCTGTCGAACATATTGCAGGGGATAAACCGTCACCCATGGATTATAACTTGGTATCAAAATGTATTTACAGTAACCCAGAGGTTGCAAGTGTGGGTATTACTGAGGAACAGGCAATAGAAAAAGGTCATAAAGTAAAAATAGGAAAATTTTCTTTCCGGGCTATTGGGAAAGCATTAGTTTTTGGTGAATCAGATGGTTTTGTTAAAATTGTGGCTGACGAGGTTACCAATGATATTCTAGGGGTGCATATGATTGGTCCGCATGTAACGGACATGATTACAGAGGCTGGGCTTGCGATGGTATTAGATGCATCGCCATGGGAGATTGCCCATACCATTCACCCACATCCCACTTTAACAGAGGCCATAGGAGAAGCTGCACTAGCAGTTGACGGGAAAGCGATTCATTCATAGATGGATTTGAAGCGAATAAATGGGAGGTAAGAAATTAATGACAGAAAATCGTCATATAGCTTTAGGTTTAAGCGACGGAAAAGTATTAGAAATGTATGAAACGATGCTATTAGCCCGACGAATTGATGAGCGGATGTGGTTATTAAATCGGGCAGGGAAAATACCATTCGTTATTTCATGTCAAGGTCAGGAAGCCGCACAAGTAGGAGCAGCGTTTGCGCTTGATCGTGAAAAGGACTATGTGCTTCCCTATTATCGTGATATGGGTGTCGTGTTAACATTTGGTATGACACCAAAGGAACTTATGCTTTCAGGATTTGCAAAAGCTGAGGATCCAAACTCTGGCGGCAGACAAATGCCAGGACACTTTGGTCAAAAGAAGAATCGGATTGTAACTGGTTCTAGTCCTGTAACGACACAAGTGCCTCATGCAGTTGGAATTGCACTGGCAGGAAAAATGGAAAGAAAAGATCTTGTGACATTTGTAACCTTTGGAGAAGGTTCATCCAATCAAGGTGATTTCCATGAGGGGGCCAACTTTGCTGGTGTCCATAAACTCCCCGTGATATTTATGTGTGAAAATAACCAATACGCTATATCAGTACCAATTGAAAAACAATTAGCTTGTGAAAAGGTTTCGGACCGGGCAATTGGTTATGGGATGCCAGGAATTACGGTTGATGGTAATGATCCATTAGAAGTTTATTATGCTGTGAAGGAAGCTGCAGACCGTGGTCGACGTGGTGAAGGCCCAACATTAGTCGAAACCGTTTCATACCGTCTGACACCACATTCTTCTGATGACGACGATCGTTCCTACCGTGCACCGGATGAGGTGGCAAAAGCCAAAACAAAAGATCCGATTATTACATTCGGCGCTTATTTAAAGGAAACCGGCGTTTTGAATGATGACTTGGAAAAAGAAATCAACGACCGGGTGATGAAACAGGTGAATGAAGCGACGGATTACGCTGAAAATGCTCCATACGCTGAACCAGAAGAAGCGTTGAAATATGTTTATGCGGACACGGATAAGTAAGGGGGATGTTACATGGCGATTATTTCATATATTGATTCAATAACAATGGCCATTCGCGAGGAAATGGAAAGAGATTCAAAAGTTTTTGTCCTCGGTGAAGATGTAGGAGTTAAAGGTGGCGTTTTTAAAGCGACACAAGGCTTGTATGAACAATTTGGCGAAGAACGAGTCATTGACACACCCCTTGCCGAATCAGCTATCGCAGGGGTAGGAATTGGTGCAGCTATGTACGGCATGCGGCCTATTGCTGAAATGCAATTTGCTGATTTTATTATGCCCGCTGTAAACCAAATTATCTCGGAAGCAGCCAAAATTCGCTATCGTTCGAATAATGACTGGAGCTGTCCAATCGTTATTCGTGCGCCATATGGCGGTGGTGTCCACGGCGCCCTTTACCATTCCCAATCTGTGGAATCGGTATTTGCCAATCAGCCTGGATTGAAAATTGTCATGCCTTCTACCCCTTATGATGCGAAAGGGCTATTAAAAGCAGCGATTCGTGATAATGATCCAGTTCTATTTTTTGAGCATAAACGGGCATACCGGTTAATTAAAGGAGAAGTTCCAACCGAAGATTACACCTTGCCGATTGGAAAAGCTGATGTGAAGCGTGAAGGTGATGATATTACGGTCATCACGTATGGACTATGTGTTCATTTTGCCCTTCAAGCTGCAGAAAAATTAGCTAGTGATGGAATTTCAGCACATATTCTTGATTTACGAACTGTGTACCCACTTGATAAAGAGGCGATCATTGAAGCTGCATCGAAAACAGGTAAAGTTTTACTTGTAACAGAAGCTAACAAAGAAGGAAGTATTATCAGTGAAGTCTCAGCCATTATTGCTGAGAATTGTCTATTTGAATTAGATGCTCCTATTAAACGTCTAGCTGGACCAGATGTACCGGCCATGCCGTATGCTCCTACGATGGAAAAATACTTTATGATGAACCCTGATAAAGTCGAAAAAGCAATGCGTGAACTCGCTGAATACTAAATTGTAAAGCAGACGCTAGATAATAGGAGGTTTAATTAGTGACAATCGAAAAAATTAAAATGCCTCAGTTAGGTGAGAGTGTGACTGAGGGTACCATTAGTAAATGGTTAGTTTCTGAAGGCGATAAAGTAAATAAATACGATCCTCTTGCCGAGGTCATGACAGATAAAGTGAACGCAGAAGTCCCATCCTCCTTTTCCGGTGTGATAAAAGAGTTGATTGCGGAGGAAGGGGATACCTTAGCGGTCGGAGAAATGATTTGTATCATTGAATTGGAAGACAGTGGGTCTGAGGAGACGGCTGTGGAAGAAAAAACGCAAGCTACTATCTCAAGTAATACTGAGGCTTCAGTTGAAAATTCCCAAAGAAATAAAGCTCGTTATTCGCCAGCTGTTTTAAAAATCTCACAAGAACATGGCATTGATTTAACCCAGGTGTCAGGCACCGGTGCAGGTGGAAGGATTACAAGAAAAGATCTATTACAATTAATCGAGTCTGGAAATATACCGATCCCAGGACAAAAGCTGGAATCAACAAATGAGCCTTCTGCTCCTAAACAAGAAGTAAATCAGTCAGTTTCTGTAGAACGTCAAGCTGTACCGGCTGTAAATGTCCCGGTTGCTGCTGGTGACATTGAGATTCCCGTTACTGGTGTACGTAAAGCGATTGCGGCTAATATGCTTCGCAGTAAACATGAGGCCCCGCATGCCTGGACCATGATTGAAGTGGACGTCACCAATTTGGTGGAATATCGAAATAGTCTTAAAGACGAATTTAAGAAAAAAGAAGGCTTCAATCTAACTTTCTTCTCGTTCTTCGTAAAGGCTGTTGCTCAAGCATTAAAAGAATACCCCCAGATTAATTCGATGTGGGCGGGAGATAAAATCATTCAGAAGAAAGACATTAACATTTCTATTGCTGTTGCTACCGATGATGCCCTTTTCGTGCCTGTCATTAAAAATGCTGATGAGAAAACGATTAAAGGAATTGCCCGCGAAATCACTGAATTGGCTATAAAAGTGAGGTCTGGTAAGTTAAAGTCAGAAGATATGCAGGGTGGAACATTTACCGTGAACAATACCGGTTCCTTTGGCTCAGTCCAATCCATGGGGATCATTAATTACCCGCAAGCGGCAATCCTTCAGGTGGAGTCCATCGTCAAGAGACCAGTGGTCATGAACAATAACATGATTGCGGTCAGGGATATGGTGAATCTCTGTCTGTCGCTGGATCACAGAGTATTGGACGGCCTCATTTGCGGCCGCTTCTTACAACGTGTGAAAGAAATCCTTGAAAATACCTCAAAATCTACAACATCAATATACTAAACTAAAATAACCGCTGCCATGTTTTAGGGCAGCGGTTATTTGTTTTCATAAGATAGGAAAGTATAAAAATATTTGAGAATTGTCTAGCTCCAGCGCCCTAGCGGCTAGTGTCCTTCGCTCTCCGCCCTACGATAAGTCAACATCGAATCGCCTCCGGCTCTTCGTGTTTCCTTTATCTCAGTTGGAGCGCTCCAGGCCATACGCCGCTGACCAGGGCGCTTCTGCTTTTCTTATTGCTTCATTTGTATTTGTACCATAAAATAGAAACGAGTAGAATAAATTGAATTTTATTTCAATTCGGAAAGAAAGGGGATAGGGAGATGGAAAAAATAAAAAATCAATCTTTTCCACGAAAGACACCAGAAGATTGGCAAGAAAAAGCAGAAGCCTCTTTAAAAGGGAAAACGATAGAGTCATTAAATAGCACTACATATGAAAACATTATTTTGAAACCGCTTTATATCCGCCAAAATGAGCAGCCTGTTCCAGATTTTTCAGGAGGTTCCGATTTTAGGAGAGGGGTAGAACCGCTCGGATATATCACGAATGAATGGAAGGTGGCACAGCGTTTAACATACCAAACATCGGAGGAATTGAAAGGCAAACTTTTAGAAGCACATGAAAAAGGGCAATCAGCCATCTCCTTTGAGATATCGCCGGTATTGTTTGAAATAAATGAAGACCTTTCAACCATATTAACTGGACTCAACCATAACTATCCATTAGCCATTAATGCAAAAGAGTGGCATGCATCATTTCTTAACGTAATAACAAAAATAGCAGCAGACCAAGATGATACAGGTGAAAAAATCAGCGGTTATATTGCTTCTGACCCTATTGCCCTTTTTGCTGGGGAGGGGAATGTTTCCCATGAAATGTTGCAGGAGTGGATTAAGAATATTAACCTAGCAAATAAAAAGGTACCAAACTTACGAACGATTTTACTTGATACGGTCCCATATCACAATGGTGGAGCCAATGCTGTGCAAGAACTTGGAATTGCTATTGCCGAAGGGGTCTATTATCTTGATATGCTGCAAGACGGTGAAATGGAACTTGAACAAATTTTAGCAAAAATCGTTTGCCAATTTTCGATTGGCAGTAATTTTTTCATGGAAATTGCGAAACTTCGAGCAGCCAGGGTACTCTGGAATCGAGTAACTGAGTTGTATGGAGCAAGTCCTAGAGCTCGTGGGCTGATCATTTCTGCTGAAACCTCTACTTTTACTAAAACCATCCAGGATCCACATGTCAATCTTCTTCGAGCAGGAAATGAAGCATTTGCCGCTGTTATTGGGGGGATTCAATATTTGCATGTAACTCCTTTTAATCATCTCACTGGCACGACTCCATCTTCAGAGAGAATAGCTAGAAATACACAAATGCTGTTAAAAGAAGAGGCACACCTGAAAAAAGTGATTGATCCTGCTGGAGGGTCATGGTACGTCGAAGCATTAACAAACGAACTGGCGGAAAAGGCCTGGAAATTCTTTCAGCAAATCGAAGCTCAGGGCGGTATTCTGGAAGTTTTAAAATCCAATTGGCTGCAGCAGGAAATCGCAGCAGTTTATGAGAAAAAGAAACTTGATATTCAGACAAGAAAGCAAAGTATGATTGGCACCAATGTCTATGCTCATTTAGAAGAACCCGAACCTAATCCCCTCCTCAGAAATACGAATTCAATTATTGCTGATAAGATTAATTTTTCATTAAAAATAGAAGCCATCCCCGCACGGAGGCTAACGGAACCGTTTGAAGAATTGCGCCGTAAGGCAAGACAGCTTGAAGAAAAAACAGGCTCTGTCCCATCGGTTGGAATGATTTGTCTAGGGGAATTAAAGCAGCATAAAGCAAGGCTTGATTTCATGAAAGGCTTTCTTGCAGCAGGTGGTTTGAAAACAGTCCAAAGTATGCCGATTCTAACCTTTGAACAGGCTAAACAATTTATTTTAGAAACGCCTATTTCCTACTACTGTCTGTGCGGAACTAATGACCAATACGAAGTGGTCGGTCATGAAATTCTAAGCGCTTTAAAAGTGGAATTTCCGGAACAGTCTTTTTACTTAGCTGGTCTTCCCGACAAGGAAAATCAAGCACAGTGGAAGAATGAAGGAATTAAGCAGTTTATTCATGTACGGACGAATTGCTATGAAACTCTTTCAAGCATCCTTAATGAAATGAAGGTGACTAGGAATGAAAAAACAAAGGCCTAATTTTCAACAAAGCTCATTGTTTACTGCCCCTAAGTTTCTTACAAAAGAAGAGTGGCAGGAAAAGGTGCAACAAGAAATTGAAACTTCGATCGATGATATATTGTTCGCGACGAACGAGCAAATTCTTCTCAAGCCCATTTATACAAAAGAGGATCGGGAAGGATTAGAACATCTTGATGATCTGCCAGGTCTGCCGCCTTTTACAAGAGGACCATACCCGACGATGTATGTGAATCGTCCATGGACGGTCAGACAATACGCAGGCTTTTCAACAGCGGAGGAAAGCAATGCATTTTACCGCCGCAATCTTGCGATGGGACAGAAAGGATTATCGGTTGCATTTGACTTAGCTACTCACCGCGGCTATGACTCCGATCATCCGCGAGTCGTTGGGGATGTTGGTAAAGCTGGTGTTGCTATTGACTCTATCCTAGATATGAAAACACTTTTTGATGGAATACCTTTGGATCAAATGTCGGTATCCATGACCATGAACGGTGCCGTTTTGCCAATCCTGGCTTTTTTCATAGTGACGGCTGAAGAACAAGGGGTAAGCCAAGAGAAACTTTCAGGAACGATTCAAAATGACATTTTAAAAGAATATATGGTCCGTAATACGTACATTTATCCACCAGATATGTCGATGAAGATTATTGCCGATATCTTTGAATATACATCCAAATATATGCCAAAGTTTAACAGTATTAGTATATCTGGTTATCATATGCAAGAGGCAGGGGCACCAGCCGATTTAGAACTAGCCTACACACTGGCAGATGGCTTGGAATACGTACGGACGGGTCTTAAAGCCGGTATTGAGGTTGACTCGTTTGCACCAAGGCTATCATTTTTCTGGGCAATCGGCATGAATTATTTCATGGAAGTCGCCAAAATGCGGGCAGCAAGATTGATTTGGGCAAAGATGATGAAATCCTTTAATCCCAAAAATGAAAAGTCATTGGCCTTACGGACTCATTCACAAACGTCTGGCTGGAGTTTAACTGAGCAGGATCCATATAATAATGTGACTCGTACATTAATTGAAGCCCATGCTGCGGCAATGGGACATACCCAATCACTCCATACAAATGCTTTAGATGAAGCAATAGCCTTGCCAACTGATTTTTCGGCTCGGATCGCTCGTAACACCCAATTATTTCTACAAGAGGAAACACAAATTACAAAAGTAATTGACCCATGGGCTGGTTCCTACTATGTAGAAAAACTGACAGATGAGTTAGTAAAAAGAGCTTGGACACATATTGAGGAGATTGAAGAGCTTGGAGGAATGGCCAAAGCGATTGAAACAGGTCTGCCAAAAATGAGAATTGAAGAGGCAGCTGCCCGACGTCAGGCACAGATTGATTCTGGTAAGGAAACAATTATTGGTGTTAATCGTTACCGATTAGAAAAAGAAGAAGCCATTGATATACTAGATATTGATAATACGGCTGTCCGCTTAAAACAACTCGAAAAATTAACTGTCTTAAAAGCTGGCAGAGATGACACAAAAGTAGAAGAAGCACTACAGACTTTAACAAGAGCTGCAGAAACAGGTGAACAGAACCTATTAGAGCTTGCCGTCAAGGCGGCAAGAGTGCGGGCTACACTTGGTGAAATTTCCGATGCAATTGAGAGGGTGGCAAGCAGACATAAAGCGGTAATTCGTTCCATTAGTGGTGTCTATAGTTCAGCCTTCAGCAATGAAGAAGAAATTCTTGAAGTGAAAAAAATGTCGGATGAATTCCTTGAAAATGAAGGAAGAAGGCCGAGAATTTTAGTAGCAAAAATGGGACAGGACGGTCATGATCGTGGGGCAAAAATCATTGCCACAGCCTTTGCGGATTTAGGGTTTGATGTTGATATTAGCCCATTGTTCCAAACGCCAGAAGAAACAGCCATTCAGGCAGTTGAAAACGATGTTCATGTAGTGGGAATGAGTTCGCTAGCGGCAGGTCACAAAACATTATTACCACAATTAGTAGCGGAATTGAAAAAGCTGGACAGGGAAGATATCTTAGTCGTCATTGGGGGCGTTATTCCTGCGCAGGATTATCAATTTTTATTTGATCACGGGGCAGCGGCGATTTTTGGACCGGGAACCATTATTCCAGTGGCAGCCCAGAAGGTAATAAAGGAGATTTATTTAAAACTCGGTTATGAGGAAGTGGCGCAATAAATGGACACGGATCAAAAACCGGAATGGAGTGACCCGAATAACCCCGATAGTTTTTCAAGTTTAGTAAGAAAGGGGCACGAGCTTGAAGGTCAGGGAGGTTTGATTGAAAAGAATATCCGTTTTCAAAAACGCAGGTCCTTGGAACCGTCAATAGATGATCTTTATGAAGGTGTCATAAATGGTGAGAGGAGCCATCTAGCACGAGCGATAACACTAATTGAAAGCAACGCAGAGCATCATTTTGAAAAGGCTCAGCAGCTGTTGCAAAAGCTCCTCCAACATACCGGTAAATCGGTACGGATTGGCATTACCGGTGTTCCTGGTGCCGGTAAGAGTACCTTTATTGAGGCCTTTGGTATGTACCTCTGCAGCTTAGGACATCGAGTAGCGGTGTTAGCGATTGATCCAAGCTCTAAGATAAGTGGGGGTAGTATTCTAGGTGACAAAACAAGGATGGAACAATTATCAAAAAACACAAACGCCTTCATCCGTCCATCACCTACAGCAGGGAAACTTGGCGGGGTACATCGCAAAACAAGAGAAGCAATGCTAATTTGTGAAGCTGCAGGTTTTGATGTCATTTTAATTGAAACCGTCGGGGTAGGGCAAAGTGAAGTGATTATCCGGGATATGGTCGATTTTTTCATGCTGCTGGTCCTAACGGGAGCGGGTGATGAACTGCAGGGAATGAAGAAAGGGATTATGGAACTAGCCGATGCCATCATCGTTCATAAAGCAGATGGAGAAAATAAACAGAGGGCTGAACAAACAAAACAAGAATATAATCGTATTCTCCACTTTTTACAGCCAGCTACAAAAGGCTGGACAACGCGGGCCTATACTTGCTCTTCCGTCACACATGAGGGAATCAGTGAAATCTGGAGGATGATTCAATCGTTTGAAGAGGTTGGAGATACAACTGGTATCTTTAGCGAAAGGAGAAAAAGTCAAGCTAGAGAGTGGCTATATTCTATGATTACAGATCAGCTTCAATATCATTTTTACCACCACAAAGGGGTAAAAATGGCGCTCCCTAAACTGGAAAATGAAGTCATTTCAGGCGAAAAGACTGTGGCCACAGCAGTCGAAACATTATTCCAGCAGTTCTTATCCATCACTAAAGATTGAGCTGCCATTTTAATGGCAGTTTTCTTTTTACTTTGGCGTTCTTTTCATTTGGAAAAAACATATTGTAACTGTTATGATGTAGTTATATACAGTAGATAAGGAGTGGTTTTTAAATAATGAGTATGAATTTTAATTTTTTCATGAATGATGTGGTTAACCAAGCACGTCAAGAAATCGCGTCTGCAGGGTATAAAGAACTGAAAACACCAGCAGATGTAGAAGATGCTCTTGCACAAAAGGGGACTACTTTAGTAATGATTAATTCTGTTTGTGGTTGCGCTGGTGGCATTGCAAGACCTGCAGCAGCCCATGCACTTCATAATGATAAACGTCCAGACCATCTTGTTACCGTATTTGCTGGTCAGGATAAGGAAGCAACGGAAACAGCTAGAAGCTATTTTACTGGCTATCCACCATCCTCACCATCTTTTGCCCTATTAAAAGACGGTAAAATTGTTTCTATGATTGAAAGACATCAAATTGAAGGCTTCGATCCTGCGACAGTTGTCTCAAAGCTACAACAAGAATTCGATCAACATTGTGAAGAAATTTAATCAATTAACCGAAATGTGGATGTCTCAAAACAATGGGTCATCCTTTTTTTATGGAAAAAATTACTTAAAAAAAACATTGACGAATTTTTAAAAATATATTTGCATAATTATTGGTTTGTGTTAAAATTCATTACGTTGAATAAATATTAATTAAATGAACTACTAATCTTGGGAATTAGTGGAATGCAACTGTTGGAAATAAAAAGTATGAATAACACTAATTTTCAGTAAAGTTATAGGAGGAAAACAAATGAAAAAAGGACTACTAATATTTTTAACCATGATTATGTCGATCGTTTTACTTGCAGCCTGTGGGTCAACAGAAAAAGAAAGTAAGAAAAGCGGAGATAAGAAGGTACTCGTGATGGCAACTTCAGCCGATTATCCTCCATTTGAATATGTTGAAACTGGAAAAAGTGATGAGATTATCGGCTTTGATGTGGATTTAGCAAAGACAATTGCTAACAATTTAGGATACGAAGTGAAAGTAAAAGATATGGATTTTAGCGGTCTCATTCAATCACTTAAATCAGGACAAGCCGATTTTGTATTAGCTGGTATGACGCCAACAGAAAAAAGAAAGAAAAATGTAGACTTTAGTGATATTTATTATACTGCCCATCACTTAATTGTTTCTAAAAAGGAAAGCGGCATTAAAACCATCGAAGATTTAAAAGGAAAAACAGTTGGGGTCCAACTTGGTTCCATTCAAGAAGGACAAGCAAAAGAGATTAATAAAAAAGTTCCAATTAAAATTGAAAATCGTAATCGTATTCCAGACATCATCCAAGAAATTAAAAATGGTCGTTTCGATGCAGCAATTATTGAAGACACTGTGGCCAAGGGGTATATGGAGAAAGAAACAGATTTTCAAGGATTTACTATAAGTGATAATCCTGAAGAAGCAGGCTCCGCTATTGCATTCCCAAAAAACAGTGATTTAACAGCTGAATTTAACAAAGAGTTAAAGAAAATCAAAGAAAACGGCGAGATGGATAAATTGGTTGTAAAATGGTTTGGCGGGGAAAAATAAGCTGAAATATACTAGAGACGTTCAATGCTGAACGTCTCTACCATTTTTATTCAATTGATAATAATTAATATAGAAAGGACGGAAGATGAATGAACTTAGATTTTACTCAATTCATTCCCTCCATGCCATATATTTTAAGAGGCATTTTAGTTACCCTTCAGATTGTAATAATAGCAGCCATTTTAGGGTTTGTACTTGGAGTAATCTTATCTTTATTTAAAATTAGCTCCGTAAAAATTCTTAACTGGATTGCAGATTTCTATACCTCGATTTTTCGCGGTACACCATTAGTATTGCAATTGATGTTGATTTATTACGGGTCTCCACAAATTATTGGCTATCAAATTGAGCCATATACAGCGGCCATATTATCCTTCGGTCTAAATTCCGGTGCCTATATTTCAGAAATCATTCGTGCAGGGATTCTTGCCGTCGATAAAGGTCAGCAAGAAGCTGCGATGGCATTAGGTGTGCCATATGGAAAAATGATGTGGGATATCATTCTTCCGCAAGCCCTAAAAAATATCCTTCCGGCCCTAATGAATGAATTTATCACTCTAACAAAAGAATCAGCAATTGTCACAACCATCGGAGTGATGGATATTATGCGACGGTCCTATCAGGTGGGAGCAGAAAATTACTCTTTCTTTGAACCTTTATTAATTGCCGGAGTCATTTATTACTTAATGGTTATAATCTTGACCTTCTTAGGAAAAGCGCTTGAAGGGAGAATGAGACGCAGTGATTAAAGTAGATAATTTATATAAAAATTATGGTCAGCTAGAAGTTTTAAAAGGAATTACCACCAACATTCAAACCGGGGAAGTTGTGGCGATTATCGGCCCATCAGGGTCAGGGAAATCAACTTTTTTACGTTGTTTGAATTTGCTTGAAGAACCAACAAGCGGAAATGTCTGGATTGGTGACCAAGATGTGACGGATAAGAAAACTAATATCCTGAAGGTACGGCAAAATGTTGGGATGGTTTTTCAACATTTTCATTTATTCCCGCATAAAACCGTGTTGCAAAACCTTACCTATGCACCTATGAAGGTAAAAGGGTTATCTAAAGAACAAGCAGAAAAAATTGCTTATGGGCTGTTAGAACAAGTAGGCTTATCAGAAAAAGCAGCTGAATACCCTACAAGATTATCAGGGGGACAAAAACAACGGGTAGCCATTGCGAGAGCCTTAGCGATGGAGCCTGAGGTTATGCTCTTTGATGAACCAACATCCGCGCTCGATCCAGAAATGGTAAAAGAAGTACTAGAGGTAATGAAATCTTTAGCCCATACCGGTATGACGATGGCGATCGTGACACATGAAATGGGCTTTGCTCGTGAAGTGGCTGACCGTGTCCTATTTCTTGATGGTGGTGTGTTACTGGAGGATGCTTCGCCAAGCGAATTTTTTACAAATCCGAAGAGTCAGCGGGCACAGGAATTCCTGGAAAAAATGTTATAATAACGATATCCTAAAGATGGTCATGATGATCATCTTTTTATTTTTGAAGGAGAACTATTATGAAATTTTCGATTGGATATCGGACTATTAAAACGGCTGTTGGGACTGCCCTTTCCATCTTCATTGCTCAAAAACTTGGGCTCTACAATTTTGCTTCTGCGGGAATATTAACCATTCTATGCATTCAAGTAACAAAAAGAAAATCGCTTCGGACAGCTTGGGATCGATTTTTGGCTTGTGTTTTAGCTATGCCATTTTCTGCCATCTTTTTCGAGGGCATTGGTTACCACCCCATAGTTATTGGTTTAATGCTATTCTTTTTTATTCCTACTATAATGATGCTTAAGGCTAAAGATGGTGTTGTGACAAGCAGTGTGATTATTTTACATATTTTTATGGCTCACAGCATTTCATGGGCTATTTTTTTTAATGAGCTTGGGGTTATTACAGTGGGGATTGGTGTCGCTCTCCTCATTAATCTTTATATGCCTAGCGTTGATCAAAAACTTAAGGACTATCAACGGAAAATCGAGGGGGATTTTAAAATCATTTTCTGTGAGATGGTACGTTACTTAAGAACAGGGGAAAGCCTTTGGGATGGAAAAGAAATAACGGAAAGTGCACGTTTGCTGGAGGAGGCAAAATTGCTGGCCCTAAGGGATGTCGAGAATCGCATATTAAGAGATGAGAATATGTACTTTCATTATTTTAAAATGAGAGAGAAACAATTTGAAATTTTGGAACGAGTTTTACCAATTGTCACTTCGTTAACAAGCACGGTGAAGCAGGGGAAAATGGTGGCCGCTTTCCTTGAGGAACTTTCTGAACATATTCACCCAGGGAACACAGCTCATATATATATTAATAAATTAAGAGGAATGAAAAAGGAATTTGAAGAAATGGACCTGCCCAAAACAAGAGAAGAATTTGAAACACGGGCCGCTCTTTTACAATTAGTAAATGAATTAAACGAATATCTAATTATAAAAAGTTCTTTTAAAGTGAATAATCAGAACGTGAATGAAAGGAAACGAATTGAAGCAAACTAGGGAAAAAAAGGCAGGTGGATGTTTTGATAAATATTTTATCGCCTATCCTGATTACTTTTTTTCTATCGCCTCTTTGGCCGCTAGGGCCAAATCCTATTCCGGGTGACCCGTTTGTTATTGTTAACAAAAGTAAAAATGAATTGGCTTTAATTGCTGAAAATAAAGTTCAAACGATTGTTAGTGTCGGGACGGGAAAGACACAGGAGCTAACCCCAGAAGGCCTCTTTACGATTACGGTTAAGGCAAAAGATCCATATTTTCGAAAAGGAAATATTCCTGGCGGAGACCCAAAAAATCCACTTGGGGCTAGATGGATTGGTTTTGATGCAAGGGGAACAGATGGCCGAACCTATGGCCTTCATGGAACAAATCAGCCAGCTTCGATCGGGAAATATGTGTCCCAGGGCTGTATCCGCACCCAAAATGAGGTTGTTTCCTCGCTCTTTCCATTAATTCCTTTAGGAACAAAAATACTAGTCATTACTTCAAAAAAGTCATTTGAGGAGTTGGCACAAGAAAACGGAGCAATTGAATAAAGGAAAAGGGACTGTTTCGATTGTGAACTGGCCCCCAGCTTGTTAGTGATGTTTAACAAGTTTGGGGTGCCGTTCATTCGAACAGTCCCTTTTTATGTGAATTTATAAGTTTTGGCTTCGAAAATTGTCCAGCTCCAGCGCCCTAGCGGCTAGTGTCCTTCGCTCTCCGCCCTACGATAAGTCAACATCGAATCGCCTCCAGCTCTTCGTGTTTCCTTTATCTCAGTTGGAGCGCTCCAGGCCATACGCCGCTGACCAGGGCGCTTCCGCTTTTCTTATGACAAAAATGTACCTATTCCGATTAACAGGGTTGAGGCAAGCATAGCAAAAAGCATTAAATAAACAATAATTTTTCTGGTTTTCTTTTTTCTCAATATGGGTACCTCCCTTAAGCTTTTAATGCTTATTTATATTGTACAGGGAATTGGGAAAATGGACAACGGAACTACTTAGCAAATTTGGGAAGGATTTATGAATTTTTTAGCGAATATTGTTATTGTCTGATTAATTTAAATATTAGAACAGAGGGGTATGCATGATTAAAAAAGTCGATCATATTGGAATTGCCGTGAAATCCCTTGCGAATACACTTCCATTTTATACGGATGTATTAAAGCTGCCTTTATTGGGGCTAGAAGTGGTGGATAGTCAAAAAGTCAAAGTTGCCTTTCTACAAGCCGGTGAAACAAAGATCGAGCTGCTGGAACCGACATCAGAGGAAAGTTCAATTGCTAAATTTATCGAAAAACGCGGTGAGGGGGTTCACCATGTCGCACTTGGAGTTGAATCAATTGCAGCGCGAATTACCGAAATGAAAGAATACGGGATTCAAATGATTGATGAGCAGTCAAGACCTGGTGCAGGTGGAGCAAATATAGCATTTATGCATCCAAAATCAGCAAAAGGAGTATTATACGAGCTTTGTGAGAAGAAAGGGTGAAGGGGTATATGATAGATATCTATGAAAAAATTAATGAGCTATATGATAGGCGCCGAGAGGTCGAGCTGGGTGGTGGGGACGAGCGAATCGATACTCAGCATGAAAAAGGGAAGTTGACTGCAAGGGAAAGGATCGAACTGTTAGTAGACAAAGGAACATTTGTGGAATTAAATCCATTCATTGAACACAGGACGAATGACTTTGGTCTTGATGAGCAAAAAGGACCTGGGGACGGGGTGGTGACTGGTTTCGGAAAAGTAAATGGCCGGCCTATTTATTTATTTTCTCAGGACTTTACTGTTTTTGGCGGTGCATTAGGAGAAATGCATGCGAAAAAAATAGCCACTGTTATGGATTTAGCTGCCAAAAATGGTACTCCATTTGTTGGTCTTAATGATTCTGGCGGGGCGCGGATTCAAGAGGGTGTCGTATCCCTCGATGGATATGGCCATATCTTTTATCGGAATGCCATTTACTCTGGAGTCATTCCGCAAATCTCGGTAATTTTGGGTCCATGTGCTGGCGGAGCTGTTTATTCACCCGCCATTACTGATTTTGTGTTTATGGTTGAAAAAACAAGTCAAATGTTTATTACCGGCCCAAAAGTAATCGAAACAGTAACAGGAGAGAAAATTTCTGCGGAGGACCTTGGCGGAGCGAATGTTCATAATTCCATTAGTGGTAATGCTCATTTTCAAGCAGAATCTGAAAGTGAGGTTTTGCAAAATGTTCGCCGGCTGTTAAGCTATCTTCCGCAAAATAATGAAGAAAAGCCACCCAAACTTGAGGTGAAGGATGACTTTGATTATCGCCCGGATTTAACCGATGTAATTCCCTTTGATGCCGTGCGGCCTTATGATGTCCGCAAAGTAATCGAACAGGTAGCAGATGAGGATTCCTTCATGGAGATTCAAAAGAACTTTGCCAAAAATATCGTAGTTGGATTTGCCCGTATTAAAGGTGAAACCGTAGGGCTTGTCTGCAATCAGCCAAAGGTGATGGCGGGCGGCTTGGATATCGATTCATCCGATAAGGCGGCCAGATTTATTCGAACCTGCGATTCTTTTAATATACCAATTATTACGTTTGAAGATGTAACCGGTTTCTTTCCGGGTGTGAAACAAGAGCACGGGGGAATTATTCGCCACGGGGCAAAAATTTTATTTGCCTATTCTGAAGCAACCGTGCCGAAACTGACTGTGATCTTAAGAAAGGCCTATGGGGGAGCCTATGTGGCGTTAAATAGTAAGTCGATTGGGGCTGACTTGGTATTTGCCTGGCCAAATGCTGAAATTGCTGTAATGGGCCCACAAGGGGCTGCTAATATTATTTTTGCAAAGGAAATAAACAAGAGTGATAACCCTGAGCTGTTAAGACAACAAAAAATTGAAGAATATCGTGAAAAATTTGCCAATCCCTATGTTGCTGCAAGCAGAGGTATGGTCGATGATGTTATCGATCCGCGCGAAACAAGAATAAAAATTATTCAAGCGTTGGAAATGCTAAGGAATAAAAAAGAGTCCAGACCCTACAAAAAGCATGGAAATATCCCACTATAATTAGCGAATATCTCTTTCATTTGATGATTTAAGTTAGGAAGAGGTATACTGAGATAGTGAGTACATAAATTGGAGGGTCAACAAATGGTTAATCAAGAACGTCTTTTGAATGAGTTTTTAGAACTTGTACAAATTGACTCCGAAACAAAATTTGAGAATGAAATTGCAAAGGTATTAAAACAAAAATTTTCTGATTTAGGTCTAGAGGTTTTTGAAGACGATACAACGGCTGTTACAGGCCATGGAGCAGGTAACTTAGTTTGCACTCTTCCTGCAACAAAAGAGGGAGTAGATCCTATTTATTTTTCTTGTCATATGGATACCGTTACACCTGCTAAAGGGGTTAAGCCATCCATTAAAGATGGCTATGTGGTTACCGATGGCACGACGATCTTAGGAGCAGATGATAAAACGGGCATCTCTGTTATGCTTGAAACAATCCGACTTCTCAAAGAGCAAAATCTTCCACATGGCTTGATTCAATTTGTTGTCTCTGTTGGCGAAGAATCTGGCTTACTTGGTGCAAAGGCAATCGATCCTTCCTTGTTGAAGGCAAAATATGGTTATGCGCTTGATAGTGATGGTTTAGTCGGCAATGTTGTTGTGGCAGCACCTACACAAGCTAAAGTGCAAGCCATTATTTATGGAAAGACAGCTCATGCGGGTGTGGCACCTGAAAAAGGAGTTTCTGCCATCACGATTGCCGCTAAATCGATTGCGAAAATGCCGTTAGGAAGAATTGACCATGAAACCACTGCCAATATTGGCCGTTTTGAAGGCGGGAAGGCTACCAATATCGTTTGTGACCGAGTGGATATCTTAGCGGAGGCACGTTCGCTTATCCCTGAAAAAATGGAAGCACAAGTTAAGAAAATGAAAGAAGCATTTGAAACGGTTGCATCTGAAATGGGCGGAAGAGCGGAAGTTAATGTCGAAGTAATGTATCCAGGCTTTAAATTTAGCGAAGGCGACCATGTTGTGGAAGTTGCTCGCAAAGCTGCTGCAAAAATTGGCCGCAGCTGTGAGCTTCAACAAAGCGGCGGCGGAAGTGATGCGAACGTATTTAATGGCTTTAATATTCCAACCGTAAATCTTGCTGTTGGATATGAAGAGATCCACACAACGAACGAGCGCATGCCTGTTGAAGAGTTGTATAAGCTAGCAGAAATGACCATTGCAATTATCGATGAAGTAACAAATCAGTAACCTAATCAAAGGAGAGCCATTTGGTTCTCCTTTTGCTATACTTAAAGTATAAATCGTCTAAGGGTGTGTTCGGCATGAAGGAAATGTATCCGAAAAACGGACGAGTCATTTTACATGTTGATATGAATAGCTTTTATGCATCTGTCGAAATGGCCTATGATCCCACGCTTAAGGGAAAGCCGCTCGCAATAGCAGGAAATGTAGAGGAACGGCGAGGCATTATTGTTACCTGCAGCTATGAGGCAAGAAAATATGGCGTAAGAACAACTATGCCACTGTGGGAAGCTAGAAAGCTTTGTCCACAGTTAATTGTCATGAAGCCCAATTTTGAGCGGTACCGTACTGCATCAATGGGCATGTTTGAGCTCCTTCGTGACTATACAGAGCTTGTAGAGCCCGTTTCCATCGATGAAGGTTATATGGACATAACAGAAAGCTTTGAATTTGGCAGCCCCATTGAAATTGCTGAAAGCATCCAAAACAGGGTTCTCAAACAGCTTGATTTACCTTGCAGTATTGGTATTGCCCCTAATAAATTTTTGGCGAAAATGGCCTCCGATATGAAAAAACCAATGGGAATTACGATACTAAGAAAGCGTGATATTCCGAAAGTGCTTTGGCCCTTAAACACAAATGAGATGCATGGGGTCGGCAATAAGACCGCAGAAAAGCTAACTACCATTGGTATACAAACGATAGGTGATTTAGCAAAAGGAAATGACATTCAGCTTAAAACCCTGCTGGGGATCAATGGAATTCGGATCAAAGAGCGAGCAAATGGAATTGACAACCGCTCGGTTAATCCGGAATCGGTTTCGGATTTTAAGAGTATCGGGAACTCCACCACCTTGCCTCGAGATATTAGCAATCAACAAGAATTGTTTCATGTACTGGAAGCGTTGGCTGAAACAGTTTCAGTAAGGTTAAAGCGAAAAAATGTTCTAACATCAACTCTAGGTATCACGATACGTTATAAAGATCGTAAGACGATAACAAGAAGTAAGAAACTTCCGAATCCGATTAGTCAGCAAGAGGATGTGGCTTCGTTTGCCAAGCAGCTTTTCCTGCATGCATGGAATGGCGATCCTGTCAGATTGTTGGGGATTACGGGGAATGACTTAGTGGAACAGGACCATGCATATAAGCAGTTGGATTTATTTTCCTATGAAAAAGATGCCAAAAAGGAGCCGTTACTAAAGACATTATCCAGTCTTCGAGAAAAGTATGGGAAAGCAATTATTGAAAGTGCCGGTACACATAATGTAGACCCCGCACATAAAATTGGAACAGGAACAAGCTTTAATAAAGATTTTCTACGTTCTTTCCCTGATAAAAAAACAAAAAAAGAGGATGTCTAAAACAAAGGGTCAGACCCTTTTAGGACATCCTCTCTTTCCGTTTATTTACAAATATCCACATCTAAATAGGATACGGGCCACCAGAATCTGCCGTCTTTTTCTAACAGTTGATCTGCTTCCTTAGGTCCCATAGAGCCTGAAGCATAATTAGGGAAGTCTGCTTTTGTTTTTTCCCATACTTCCGAGATTTTATCTACAAACGCCCAAGAGTACGCTACCTCATCCCAGTGAGTGAAATTGGTGGCATCACCGCGCATACAGTCATAAAGCAGCTTTTCATAGCCTTCGGGAGTATTCATTGTATGAATGCCTGTATTTGCAAAACTTAATTTCACCTCTTGAGCATCTAAGTGCCCCCCGGCTTTTTTGGCATTTAAATGCAGGGTAATTCCTTCCTCTGGTTGAATATGAATCACGAGCAGGTTTGGATTTAACATTTTTTCGGTTTGATAATATAAATTCATCGGTATATCCTTGAACTGAACAACAATTTTTGTCGATTTAGCGGCCATCCGTTTGCCTGTCCGAATATAAAAAGGGACACCAGCCCAGCGGAAATTATCAATCATAATTTTTCCGGCCACGAACGTTTCAGTATTCGATTCATTGTCTACCATGGCTTCTTCTCGATACTTTGGAACTTGTTTCTCGTCGATAATTCCCTCATCATACTGGCCGCGAACAAAATATTGATTTACTTCTTCTCCTTCAATCGTTCTTAGTGCTCGAAACACTCGTACCTTTTCTGAACGAATTTCATCAGTACTCAAATTAATAGGAGGTTCCATTGCCAACAAAGCTACCATTTGCAGCATGTGATTCTGGAGCATATCTCTTAAAGCGCCGCTTGTTTCATAATAGCGTCCCCGCTCTTCCACACCCAATGTTTCACTAGAGGTAATTTGGATATTTGAGATATAACGATTATTCCAAAGCGGTTCAAAAATGGCATTTGCAAAACGAATAACTTCGATATTACGCACCATTTCTTTCCCTAAATAGTGGTCAATTCGATATACTTCTTTTTCCAAAAAGGCACTTCTAATTTGTTTATTTAACTTCTTGGCAGACTCTAAGTCATGACCGAATGGTTTTTCAATGACAAGTCGTTTATAGCCTTTTACGTCGGTTAATCCATCAGCATTTAAATGCAGGGCAATTGGACCAAAAAATTCAGGTGCCATTGCTAAGTAAAAAATTCGATTGCCTTCAAGCTTATAGTTTTCATCGATTTGATTGGCAAAGTTTCTCAATGAAACGTATGAGCTGGAATCCGCTACATCATGTGATTGATAATAAAAATGGGAAACAAACTCGTCAAGATTGTCTTTTTCACCTAATGCGGAGATAACTGAGCTCTTAACGGATTGTTGGAATTCATCATTTGTAAGGGTTCTTCTGGCAACCCCAATGACAGCAAATTTTTCTAATTTATTCCGCGAAAATAATCTGTAAAGGGAGGGGAACAGCTTTCGTTTTGCCAAATCACCAGTTGCACCAAATATCATAATCAATGAAGTCATATTTTGCTCCACGTTTTGTAACCTCTTTTCTTATAGCCTGTTGGATATGTAGTTTTTTGTTATACCAAGTATTAAATTTAGCTGTTTTTATTAGGTTACGCAAATATATTGAATTGCATGTACCAAAATTGTCGATATTTGTTTAAGAGAACGTGCACTAGAGTAATTCAAAAAATTTTGTGATATATTTAACCATATTGAATGAACGGTAAAGAGAGGAGCTTTCAAATGGATATTTTTTTCTTAGGGACTGGTGCGGGGATGCCGGCGAAGCTGCGGAATGTAACCTCTATCGCACTCAAACTGCTGGAAGAGCGTGGTGCTGTTTGGCTATTTGATGCAGGCGAAGCCACCCAGCACCAGATTTTACATACATCCATCAAACCGAGACGGATCGAAAAAATTTTTGTAACCCACCTACATGGCGACCACATCTATGGGCTGCCGGGTCTGTTATCGAGCCGCTCCTTTCAAGGAGGCGAATCAGAGGTAACCATTTATGGACCGAAAGGCATTAAAGAATACATACAGGTTAGTCTTTCTTTGAGTCAGACCTATTTAAAATACCCTTTAACCATCACTGAAATCGATGAAGGGGTTATTTTTGAAGATGAGCAGTTCACAGTAGAAGCCCGCTTACTTGAACATGGTATCCCTTCCTACGGCTATCGGATTGTAGAGAAGGATCGGCCGGGCACCTTGCTTGCTGATAAATTGAAGGAAGCGGGAGTACAGCCGGGACCTATCTTTAGAAAAATAAAAAATGGGGAAACAGTTACACTTGAAGATGGCAGAACCATTGAGCCCGGCGCGTTTCTGGGTCCTTCACAAAAAGGGAGAATTGTCACTATTCTAGGTGATACACGATACTGTAAGAATGCAAGGTTATTAGCAAAAGATGCAGATCTTTTAATCCATGAAGCCACCTTTTCAAGTGGAGAAGAAAGGCTTGCCTACGATTATTTTCATTCCACAACCCACCAGGCTGCAGATATTGCAAAACAGGCAGGTTGTAAACGGTTATGTCTGACACACATAAGTTCTCGTTACGACCGGCATTCATGGCAAGAGCTAGTAGTTGAAGCACAGGAAGTTTTTTCGAATACTGACATCGCTGAGGACTTTAAAGAAATAAATATACCACTTAAATGAACAAGCACCTTCAGTAAATAACTTAATCGTTAGTTCATTTTTAATTCGCAAATATAAAGTTTAAATTCGCAAATTAAATCTAGATTATCGCAAATGCCCTATTCCTTGTCTCTTAGCTCACTTAGACGGTAGGTGGTGCCTCTCCAGACAATTCCGCCCCGTTTAAAGGTGAGGAAGCTTGCTCGTATTATTGAATAAATAAATAGTAAAGCCGTAATTGGAAAAACAAAAAACAAGACAGGTGAGAAAATAGTCATCCGCTTGATGATTACATAATAGAGAATGCCACTGGTAACGATATTTCCAAGGCTTAGCAGGGCAATTGTTTTGTTTGCTGAGAAAATGGTTAGGAAGGGAAGAACATTGGTTACAAATACCCCGAAGATGGAAAAAAACACCATACTAATTCGATAATTAAGACCAGCGAACGTATTTTTTTCAAGCCCTACAAAGGCCTCTTTCAGGCTCCCATACCATTCGACTTCGATTAGTCGGAGGGCTGTCACAATTCTTTGGCGATAGCCCGCTTTTTTCATTTTCATGCCCAGCTGCAAATCATCGTCCGGCCTCATTTTTAGTTTTTCATGGGTGCCAAACGATTCATAAGCCGCTTTAGAAACAAGATTGAATGCCCCAATTCCTGTTCCGATTTTCGAATTGGGATTGTTGGCCATCCAAGGACGCTTGTAATAGGAAAATCCGAACAGGAAGAAAGCAACAAATGATTTGAGCCAAAAATAGTTGGCATTTAAATTTGGTGAAGCTGTTAAATGGTCCAGTTGGTGTTTTTCAAAGTAATGCAGGGCCTTTGCAAAGGCCTCTGGTTCATATTTTACATCGGCATCTGTAAATAAAATCCACTTTCCTGATGCTTCAAGTGTTCCTCTATATAGGGCATGATTCTTTCCAAGCCAGCCTTCTGGTAATTCTGAAACATGAATGACCCTAATTCGTCGGTCTTCTTTTGCTAAATTATCCATTATCCATCCTGTCTTATCGCTGGATCGATCATTAACGAGGATCCATTCCACGTTGGTATATGATTGTTTCAACTGACTTTGGATACTTTCCTTTATTTGCTTTTCTTCATTTCGAGCTGCTACTACAACAGACAAGACTGGTCCAGTTTTTAGTTCCTCTTCTTTTTCGAGGGAATCTAAATGTCGTAAACCGATTAGTGCATCAAGGAGAAAAATAATCCAAACAACAATGCCTAAAGTGAATAGAATAGTTAATATGGTCTCCATTTTCCCAGCCCTTTTTAAAAGTCTATTTCCGAGTTTTTTTCATGACGATCTACCTTTATGTTTAGTGTAAGGTAAGCGGAGACAAACAGACCTTTATTTTATGAGTTTTTTCCGACTTTAAGTTCAGTACATAAGGCATCTCCCATTTTCATTGATTGGGCTGTGGCTGCTTTAATACAAGAGATAAACGCTTGCTGCACACCGCTTTCCTCAAGAACACGTATGCCCGCCTCCGTTGTTCCGCCAGGGCTTGTCACTTCCCGCCGTAATTGCTCAGATGATTTGGAGGAGTTTTTCACCATCTCAGCTGCGCCAATTAGCGTTTGTACAATGAGTTCCTTTGCCATTTGCTTTTCGAGTCCAATTTCGACGGCACTATTTTCCATCGCTTCGATCAAGTAATAAATATAGGCAGGCCCGCTTCCAGACAGTCCTGTCACAGCATCTAACTGCTCTTCCTCTACAAATTTGGCTAATCCGACTGACCCAAACAGTTTTTTTGTCGTTTCTAATTGTTCCTCAGAGACCCGTTCATTTACAGCAATGGCAGTGGCCGATTTACCAACTGCTGCAGAAGTATTTGGCATCGCTCTTGCGATCGAGAGGGGGTTTCTTGCTAATGTTTCGAGCGTATTTATCGAAATCCCTGCTAGAACAGAAACAATAAGCATCTGCTCGGTTAAATGTTCGCGAATAGAATCGACCGCCGTGGCCGCATCTTTTGGTTTCATCGCAAGCATGACAATATCTGCACCATCAAAAAGCACATTCAAATCATACGTACCCTGAATCCCGTAGCGACTCTCAAGATTTGCTAATCTTTCCTGGTTTCCATGATTGGTCACCCAAACATTTTTTCTATCGATTAAATTATTTTCAAGAATACCTGAAATGATTGCTTCTGCCATTGAACCTGCACCAATCATTGCTATTTTTCTCATTACGCTTCCTCCTTTTTTTGTCTCATATCTAGATCGTTTAACAGAAGGCAGACCCTAATGAGACATTTCCTTTTTCGTTTAAATGCAAAAAGACCCTTCATCCATAAAGGACGAAAGGTCTAGCTTCCGCGGTACCACCTTCATTTCCCCTTGTTCAATAGAATGACAAAAGGTTCACTCGACTCCGATATCGCCGGATATGCGTTAGGTTTTCCTAAGTGCTCATAAGGTAGGTTCAATAATCAAGAGGGTGGTGAAGTCTTTCAGCCTAGCGAACTTCACTCTCTATCACCATTGCTCATTTACTGGCCTTACTCATCGCTTCATTAAATTAATTTTTATTAGTGATTATGCTTGAAAAAGGATCTATCTGTCAAGATATAAGTTGTATGAATTTTTTATTTTTTCTAAATAGTAATTTGGAAATAATGTCGATTGAACCGGAAATCGCTAAACTCTTATTAATAATGGAATAGACACTTAATGTTCTAATTACTAGAATGTCTGAAGCCTCAGAACCAGTTGCCCAACTTGACTATTTACTCCCTATCGTAGAAATTAGTAGTATTAATAATAAGCCTGTGTTCTATCAAGCAAAGCTTTGGTAGAATGGGATAACTTTGATGAGGTGTATTCATGATTAGGGAACAATTGAAAGATAAAAATATTGTTATTACCGGTGCTTCCGGCGGAATTGGCGCGGAAATTGCCAAGCTTTGTGCAGCTAGTGGTGCCAATCTTGTTTTGTTAGCTCGAAGCGTTGATAAACTTGAACAGCTGAAAGCTGACCTACAGCAAAATAATCATGTGAAGATTGATGTGTTTCAGCTCGATGTTTCAGATACCACAAAAGTGAAAGAGGTTTTTGAACTGATTTTTGAGAAAATAGGTCAAATTGATATTCTTGTCAATAATGCTGGCTATGGAGTTTTCCGTGAAGCCCATGAAGCAACCATGGATGAAATCAAGGGGATGTTTAATGTCAACGTGGTAGGCTTGATGGCGTGCACAAGTATGGTCTTACCAAAAATGCGCGCTCGGCGGTTTGGACATATAATTAATATTGCTTCACAAGCTGGGAAACTGGCGACACCCAAATCTAGTGTTTATTCAGCCACTAAGCATGCCGTTCTCGGCTATACGAACGCATTAAGAATGGAGCTGTCAGATTACAATGTACAAGTAACATCGGTAAACCCTGGCCCGATTGCTACTAACTTCTTTAACATTGCCGATGAACAAGGGACGTACGTGAAAAATGTCCAGCGCTTTATGCTGCAGCCGGAATATGTAGCCCAAAAGGTTGTTGACAGCATGCTGACGAAAACAAGAGAAATCAACCTCCCGCGCTGGATGAATATGGGGAGCGTGGTTTACGTTCTTTTTCCACGACTGTTTGAACGGATTGGAAAAAAAATGCTCAATCAGAAATAACGATAAAGAGTGGTATAATGGGATAATTCGTTATGAATTTTTACAGTTTAGATGGGAACTGTCTTCGGGGAAGGAGTCAGGGATTTGAATATAAAAGTAACTCAAAAAATAATTAAAGAAATGTGCGGATCTGTCTCCTTCAAGCGAGGCGATGCTTTCTATCGTTCTAATAAAGTAACATTTGAACAATATAGTTCTACCAGATGTGAAGCAACCGTATCAGGAACAGAAGATTTCCATGTTGTGATTGAAAAGGAAGGGGAAATTGGCAGCTTTCAAACCAAATGTAGTTGTCCGAAGCTCGCTTCCTTTCAAAAGGATTGTCAGCACATTGCCGCGGTATTATTAGCATTGGCTGATTATCAACGGAAGGGAATCATTCCTGTGGGCGATCCCTCAGCGGAACGTAAGGACTTGGCCCAAGGATTATTGAATATCTTCAATAATCAGCCTAAACGGTCAAGTGGTCATCAGCTTCATTTTGAAAACAGACAAATGCTTACGGTGGAGGTTAACTGTAAGGTAGTTCTCATCGAAGAACACTCCTTACTTGGCATTGAGTTAGTGATTGAACAAACCAAAATAAAATTTATCAGGAGTTTTTTAGAGGCTGTGAACGAAGGTCGTTGCATCCAGCTTTCCACTTCACTTTTGTATAATCCGAGCCTTCACTGCTTCCAAAAAGATGCTGATTCCATGATTCAGCAACTCATTCAAGTCATCCAAGATGGGGCTGACTCATTTGACAGTAGCAGCCCTGCGCTGATACCTGTTCCACCGTCTTCTTGGAAACAGCTGCTAGTTATATTGAATAGGATGCCACTAGTTAAACTCGAATATGATGGCCGCAGCTATGATGGTTTGCAAATAACAGACGAGCTGCCCCCATTACAGTTTGATTTTAGCGAGGCAGAGGGTAAAAACTACTTACTAAAGGTAAACGGGTTATCCCATATGGTTAGTCTTGATGTATATGACTCCGTTTTATCAGCTGGAAAAGTAATCAGAATGAACAGTGAGGATGCGCGGCGTTTGGCGGATCTTAAACAAATGCTGGATGCTTCAGGAACAAACCAAATATTGATTCCACTGGGACAGATTCAATATTTTTTTGACAAAGTGGTTCCGGGTTTAAAAAAATTGGGTCATGTCCAATTTTCCGAAACTCTGGCAAGGGAGTTCATGAAAACACCCTTGATTGCCAAGCTATACTTGGATCGGGTGAAAAATCGTCTCCTTGCAGGGCTGGAGTTCCACTATGAAAATTTTGTTGTCAATCCTTTGGAGGACCAAAGCATTCTTGCAGGTTCTCGAATTATTAGGGATGAAGAGAAGGAGCAAAAAATTCTTCAGTTAATGGATGAAAGTTCTTTTGCCAAGACGGATGGTGGTTATTTTTTGCATAATGAGGAATTAGAATATGAATTTCTTTACCATATTGTTCCGAAACTGCAAAAACTTGTCCAAATTTATGCGACAACAGCGGTACGAAATCGGATTTTTCGAGGAAATTCCAAGCCGGCATTGAGTGTGAGGATAAAAAAAGAAAGAACCAATTGGCTGGAATTTAAATTTGAACTGGACGGCATCCCCATGCAGCAAATTAAAGAAGTTCTAAGTGCACTGGAGGAGAAACGAAAATATTATCGTCTACGAAATGGCGCACTTCTCTCGTTGGAGACAAGGGAGTTTGAAGAAATACAACGCTTTTTAAAGGCGGTGCCAGTGCAGAATAATGATCAGGAAAACAGCTTTGAATTATCTATATTGCAGGGGCTTCCACTGCTTGATTTGGTGGATGACAGTTCTGTGCTTAAAGCGGAGGACTCATTTCGCCAATTCCTTGAAAACCTTCGTAATCCGGAGGGTTTGAAGTTCACGGTTCCATTGAGTCTTGAGTCCGTTTTACGTGACTATCAAAAACGCGGGTACCAATGGATGAAGACATTGGCCCATTATGGGTTCGGCGGCATTCTTGCCGATGATATGGGACTGGGGAAAACACTGCAAAGTATTACGTTTATTTTGTCAGAGCTGACGGTTATTCGTGAAAAGAAACAGCCGGTTCTGATCGTTTGCCCATCCTCCGTATCGTATAATTGGCTAAGTGAAATCATGAAATTTGCCCCGCAAATTCAAGCTGTGGTTGTCGATGGTAAACAGGCTGAACGGTCACGCATACTGAAGGAAGCCGTGGAAGTGGAAATGGATGTCATTATCACCTCCTATCCCTTACTAAGACGAGACAGCAGCTGGTATGAGAAGCAAACATTTCACACGGTCTTTTTTGATGAGGCGCAAGCCTTTAAGAACCCGGTTACCCAGACGGCTCGCACCGTAAAAAAACTTTCTGCCCATTATCGATTTGCACTTACGGGAACACCGGTAGAAAATGCGTCTGAAGAGCTATGGTCCATTTTTTACGTTGTCTTTCCTGAACTATTTAAGGGTTTGAAAGAATTTAGCACTCTTACCAGGAAGAAAGTTTCTCGGAGAGTCCGGCCTTTTTTACTGCGCAGAATGAAGGAGGATGTGGCCTCTGAGCTTCCGGAAAAATTAGAGTTTGTGGAAACTGCTGAATTGCTTCCTGATCAAAAGAAGCTCTATGCTGCTTATTTGGCTAAGCTGCGCGAGGATACCTTTAGACACCTTGATAAGGATACGATTCGAAAAAATCGGATCAAAATTCTCGCGGGCTTAACAAGATTGCGGCAGATTTGCTGTCACCCCGGCCTATTTGTCGAGGGGTATAAAGGCAGCTCTGCCAAATTAGATATGCTAATGAGAATTGTTGAGGAATCAAGACTTTCTGGACGAAGAGTACTCATTTTCTCTCAGTTTACGAAAATGCTTAAGCTGATTGGGAGACAATTAGCATTGAAGGATCTTCCCTATTTCTACTTGGATGGACAAACTCCTTCTGAAGAACGTTTGGAAATCTCCAATAGATATAATGAGGGGGAACGTGACTTTTTCTTAATTTCGTTGAAGGCTGGGGGGACCGGTCTCAATTTGACTGGAGCGGATACGGTCATCATGTATGACATTTGGTGGAACCCAGCGGTTGAGGAGCAGGCCGCTGACCGTGCACATCGCATCGGTCAAAAAAATGTGGTCCAAGTGATTAAGCTTATTACTCGTGGAACGATTGAAGAAAAAATGAGCGAGTTACAGGATAAAAAGAGACACTTGATCGAAGAGATTATTGATTCTGGGGAGAGAAGTCACTCTATCCTAACGGAAGAGGATATACGCGAAATTCTTTCTTAAATTTATGTGGATGTGCAAAAGGGTCTGACCTCACGTTTAACACTCAAAATAGTCGCCTATTACGAAAAGTTCAGCGATTTGCCTGAGGTTGTGGGGTCTGACCCTTTGTTTCTTAATTAAGAAATTATAAAAATCTTTGAGAATTGTCCAGCTCTATAAGAGTAAGCATTGGAAGCTTAACTTCGCACGAAGGAAAAGCGATAGCTTTTCCGAGGAGGCTATACGCCGCTGACCAGGGCGCTTGCGCTTTTTCTTAAGGGAATTTAAGGAAGCTGAAAAAAATCAGTCGAGTTTATAAACGACTGATTTTTTTATGGTGTCAGGGATCTAGTCCGTTATCGAGTGTTTGTAATCGACCGAACTTGAGGAAACAGAAGGAATTCGGTAGTTTATCGCATTCTTAAACGACCGAACACAAGGAAAAAGAAGGAGTGGGGTAGTTTATGGCGTGCCTAAACGACCGAACATAAGAAAAGAGAAGGAGTAGGGTAGTTTATGGCGACTCTAAACGACCGAGCACAAGAAAAAAGAGGGTGTCGGGTAGTTTATGGCGTGCCTAAACGACTGAATACATGAAAAAAGGAAGTACTGAGCCTAGCAAGATCCTAATTTCTTAAACCTCAGAAATAAAAGAACCCAAATATCGTAGTAATCCTAACTACCCTTCGGAAAAAGAATCCTTAATTCCTCCTTCAATTTTTTTATTAATCCGTTAAAAACTCATACACCATATCATTTACAATATCATATAAATTCGCAGAAGGTTCTTCTTCTTTTATTTTAAAAATTCGCCTATTCAGCTCCTCTAACTCTTTCTCACCAATTGGCAGGGAATCCGGATTACCATACTGTTTAAAACAATTTCTTATCATTTTGACCACAAGCTTTTTCTCCATCTATGTACACCTCATCATCATTATATCCTTTTTTACAGTTGGAAACGTGTCAAAAAATTACCATTGAATACGAACGTATATTCGTTTAAAATGTGAATATAATAAAAAAGAACAAACGTTCGATAAAAACAATGGGGGAACGTCATGATTGACTACAGCGCATTGCCGCAAAATCAAATTTTGTGTGTGGACATGAAGAGCTTTTATGCAAGCTGTGCCGCTATCATCCTCGGACTAGACCCTTTGAATTGCTATTTAGCGGTGGCTGGCAACAAGGAACGGCAGGGAAGTGTTGTGCTTGCTGCCTCACCACGTCTAAAAAAAGAATTTGGGATTAAAACAGGTTCAAGACTGTTTGAGATTCCCGATGATCCGAGGATTCAAGTTGTCGAGCCGAAAATGGCGACCTATTTGCGCATTTCAACAGAAATTACCCGGGTATTCAATCGTTATGTTCCAAAAGAAGCTATACATGTTTATAGTGTTGATGAAAGTTTTATTAAAGTAGACGGTGCCATTCATTTGTGGGGCGATGCCCATACGATTGCCAAAAAAATAAAGGGTGATATTGAGCGGGAATTTCAACTGCCATGTGCAGTGGGAATTGGTCCCAATATGTTATTAGCGAAGCTCTGCCTTGACCTTGATGCCAAGAAAAAAGGAGTTGCCGAATGGACATATGAAGATGTTCAGATAAAACTTTGGAATGTGTCGCCCCTTCGAGAAATGTGGGGAATTGGCAGGCGTGTCGAAAAAACATTAAATGGTATGGGTATTTTTACAGTAGGTCAGTTAGCCCGCTACGATTTAGAAAAGCTGGAAAAGAAATTTGGGATTATGGGAAACCAGCTTTATTATCATGCTTGGGGGGTGGATCTTTCCGATTTGGGGGCACCAATTATCCAAGGACAGATCAGCTTTGGAAAGAGTCAAATTCTGCTAAGGGATTATAAAAAGGAAGAAGAAATTAAGGCGGTTATTTTAGAAATGTGCGAAGAAGTTGCCCGAAGAGCACGAACACATCGAAAGGCAGGAAGAACGATTAGTCTTGGAGTCGGTTACAGCCAAGATGAATTTGGCGGCGGTTTTCATCGTTCTAGAACCATCGAGCAGCCAACAAATGTGACGATGGAGCTTTACCGTGTTTGTCTTGAGCTGTTTCATGAGCACTATACTGGAAAGACGGTCCGGCAAATTTCAATTGCCATCAGCAATATTGTTGATGACCGAGAGCTTCAGCTTGATCTGTTTGACATGGGTGCCTATAAGAGGAGAGAACTAGGCTATGTGGTCGATTCCGTCCGCAGGCGCTTTGGTTCAGGCTCTCTACTCCGGGCTGTTTCTTATACGGCGGCAGGAACGGCTAAACACCGGGCGACACTTGTTGGCGGACATAAAAGGTAATAATCGATTCTGAATATGAAAGAAGGAAATGCAGATGATTCGCGACCGCGGGAGAATTAAATGGACGTCGATGATGCTTCCTGAACATGTGAAGATGCTCAGGGATTGGGTAAAAGAAGACCGATACGAACAGAAAAAGGAAATGGATGAACAACAGCTAGAGCTTATGAACGAGATCTTATCCGAAGCAATTGAATTTGATCGGTTTGTTACGATTACCCATTATCGAAACCGAAATTATGAAATCGTAATTGGAAAAATTCATTACTGGGATGAACTAACACAAAGGCTTCATGTGGTAGACCGCTTTAAAGAGATGCACCGGATTCCCATTCAGGCAATTGCTGACATCAGGATAACAGATGTATAAAACAGAGGAGCGCCCAGCGACTAGTGTACGTCGCTAAACGGGCGCTTCCGCTTTTCTTAACTAGGTAATACACGATCAACGTATTTTTGTAAAAATTCATCAATCACGCGTTCATAATCCGCACGGTTTTCATTAAAGGACTGGGCATGTCGGCCGTTAGCAGCCATAAAGAGCATTTTAGGTCCCTTTTTTTGCTCAAATAAATCTTTTGTCATAGAAGGGAGAATAAAATCATCCTTTTGACTGTGAATGAACAAAACGGGATGCTTGATATTTTCAATGACGGAAATGGGCGAAACATTTCGAATCGAATACTTATCACGAAGGCGTAAAAAGGCATCACCGATGGGCAGTAATAGACCTGGAATGAGCTTGAAGTCCTTTTTAATGAGGTAGGCAAGCTGCTCTTTAAAATCAGAAAATGGGCAATCTGCAATGTAAAAATCTGCGCCGTCCTCCAAAAGTCCAGCGTATAAAAGCATAGTAGCAGCCCCCATTGATTCACCATGAATTCCTAGTTCAAGATGAGGTCCTTTTTCTTTTTTGAGCCAATCAACAACCGTTTTTAAATCAAATTTTTCATAATGGCCAAAGCTGGTTGTTTTTCCGCCTGATTCCCCGTGACGACGATGGTCGTAAATTAGCGCATTAAAGCCACGCTCAAAGAAAAGATTCGCATATTTAATCGAATTGATTTTTGTTTCGGTCACACCATGAGAAATAATGATATAGCGATTGGTCTGGTGTGGTTCAACCAAAAGGGCTTTGATTGGATAACCAAAAGGAGAAGGAATGTCCACTTCCCGCTTTGGAAGGGACTCAAATTCATCCGGATTATACCGGCCGGCTTCCTTTTCCCGTTTTAAGATTAATTCCTCATCCTTCTTTTTCATATACATGAGCCGGTTTGTAAAGTACAAGCCGAGAGATAGCCAGAAGAATAATAAAACAAACAATGCACGAAATGCCTTTTTCATATTGGCACCTCCCGAGGTAATTGATATTTACTGTAACATATGAAAAATAAGTTCCCAGCGCCCATAAATTGATAGTATTTATTTTACCATATCGCTCCTTATCCAAACAAAAAGCCGCTGTTACCCATGAGCGGCTTTGATCATCATTTATTGCTCAGCATTCTGCCTCTTCGTTGGGTGGAGTGCCTTTTCTAGTTCTTCGGAGGCAATCATCCGCTTGCCTCCACCAGCTGCTGTGTCTGCATAGTTCTTCCCTTGCTGACTGTATCCTTTATCGCGTTTCTGGCTCATAATCTTAATCTCCCTTCAAAGTAGTCTCATTTAATAAGATGGATTACCAGTAGACTGATTATTCACTGAAAAAAACGATTCTAGACAATTTGGGTATGAAGTCGATAATAGCCTGTTTCAATGGGCCTTGAAAGATGAGGACGAACAAGTTCGATGGCATTCATTAGCAGAGGAAGATCCACGCCCGTATCAATCCCCATTCGCTCCAACATGTAAACAACATCCTCTGTCGCAGCATTTCCTGCAGCACCCGGTGCAAATGGACAGCCTCCGAGTCCACCGGCAGACGTATCAAACCGTTCGATCCCTGCTTGGAGAGAAGCCAAAATATTCGCGAGGCCCAGCTTACGTGTGTCATGAAAATGGGCTGTTAACAGGGTATCTGGGAATGCACTCTTTAGTTTAGAAAATAAAGAGTAGGCTTCATTTGGTGCCGCCATTCCGATTGTATCAGCAACGCTCAATTCATCAACACCTGCCTCAATGAATTCATGGCAAAGCTTTAATGTATCATTTTCAGTCATTTTCCCTTCGTAAGGACAATAAAAGGCAGTTGAAATACAGGCGCGGACAAAATAATTCTTTTCTTTTAGTTCGAGGATGAGGGGTTTTAATTCTGTCATACTATCCTGAGTTGATTTATTAATGTTTTTTAAATTAAAGCTATTGCTGACACCAACAAATAGGGCAACAGCTTGACAATTACTGGAATAAACCCGATTAATTCCTATACGGTTAGGGGCAAGAACAATATTTTTTGTCTTTCCATCAAGGCAATCAGCCGCAATTTCAGCAGCATCGCCCATCTGTGGAACCCATTTCGGTGACACGAACGAAGTCAGTTCCATTTCCTGCAGTCCAGCCTTTCTCAAACTGGCGATAAATTGCTTTTTTATGTCAGTCGGTACAAATAACTTCTCGTTTTGCAGCCCGTCACGTGGACCTACTTCGATAATCGTCACTTTTTTAGGTAAATTAAACATCATTTTCCCCCTTTAATGTTCATACTTTCATTGTAGTAGGGTTATTTTCTAAAAATCAAGAAAAAAGGGAATTTTGACAAAATTAGAGGAATTTTTTGAATTAAACTCGAAGATATAAAAGGATTTATGAAAACGCTTCATTGGTTGTTTATAGGTCAAACTTTTAATGTTGAGGGGGAGAGAGCAATAATGAAAAAAATTTGTGTATCCTTCGAGGATGCTGTTGCTGATATTCAAGATGGGGCTACATTAATGGTTGGCGGATTTGGTTTGTGCGGTATTCCAGAAAACCTTATCTTAGCATTAGCCGAAAAAGGTGTGAAGGATTTAACGGTCATTTCAAATAACTGCGGAATTGATGAGTGGGGCTTAGGGCTTCTACTAAATAATAAACAAATTAAAAAAATGATTGGCTCCTATGTGGGTGAAAATAAAGAATTTGAGAGACAGGTGTTAACAGGGGAACTAGCGGTAGAATTGACACCGCAAGGTACATTGGCTGAAAAAATCCGAGCAGGAGGGGCAGGAATTCCGGCGTTTTATACTCCGGCCGGTGTAGGCACACCGATTGCTAACGGGAAAGAAACGAAGGTCTTTAATGGCAGAGAATATTTGTTAGAGGAAGCGCTAACGGCCGATTTTAGTTTAGTTAGAGCATGGAAAGGCGACAAAATGGGAAATCTTGTCTACCACAAAACCGCACGTAACTTTAATCCGCTGATCGCCGCAGCTGGTAAGGTTACCATTGCCGAAGTGGAGACCCTTTATGAAATTGGTGACCTGGATGCTAATTTTATCCATACTCCAAGCATTTATGTTCAAGCCATGATTGAGGGAAAACAGGAAAAACGAATTGAGAGATTAACCACCGTGCAAAAGTAGAGTAGATAGGAGGAGAGAGCACCATGACGAATGAGAAAGGATCTGTCAGAGAGAGAATTGCAATTAGGGCAGAGAAGGAAATAGAAAATGGTTTTTATGTCAACCTAGGTATCGGAATGCCAACCCTTGTTGCTAATTATATGTCACCTAATAAACAAGTGGTGTTACAGTCAGAAAACGGTCTTCTCGGCATTGGACCATACCCAGAGGAGAACGAAGTGGATCCCGATTTGATAAATGCCGGTAAGGAGACGGTTACGGCCATTAGTGGTGCTGCCTATTTCGATAGTGCCGAATCGTTTGCAATGATTCGCGGCGGACATGTAAACTTAGCCATTCTCGGTGGAATGGAAGTATCTGAAACGGGTGACTTAGCAAATTGGATGATCCCCGGAAAGATGATAAAAGGAATGGGCGGTGCGATGGATTTAGTTCACGGGGCCCAGAAAATCATTGTTATTATGGAACATGTAAATAAAAAAGGTGAATCGAAAATATTAAAACGATGTACCTTGCCGTTAACAGGAAAAGGGGTAGTTAATCGGATTATCACGGATCGGGCAGTTCTGGATGTGACAGATTCTGGATTACGACTCGTCGAAGTCGCTATTGGCTTTACAGTAGAGGATATCATTCATTCTACAGAAGCTGCCTTACATGTAGACAACAACGTGAAATTAGATGCATATTAATGGTGAAAGCAGGCTGTCCAAAAGACAGTCTGCCTTTTTCATGTAGGCTATTGTGCGAAATGGTATAATAGAAAGAGATTTTTTTGATGGAGGAGTTTAGAATGAAAAAGCAAAAGAGACAAACTAATCAATCTAAACCTAAAAAGGAAGATGCAGCGGTAACGCTAAAAGATTTGATTAACGTAGACCTAATCAAGCAATTAAAAGAGCAACAAGACCAGCTCAAGGCTGAGGAGGAAAGAAAAAAAGAAGCGGAAGACCAACGAAAACGGGAAGAACGCCGATTAAAAGAAAAAAACAAATCGTTTGAAGAACTGTTAAACGAGAGCGGGATGAACTGGAAGGAATTTAAATAAACATGTTAAAGGAGAGCAAAAGCTCTCCTTTTTATATAAGAAATTATAAGTAGTGGATTTGTGAAATGTCTAGCTCCAGGCCATACGCCGCTGACCAGGGCGCTTCCGCTTTTCTTAACGGTGTTCTTTATAAATACTAGCTTTTGTTAGCTCTTTAATCACTGTGATTTCCCCATCTGTCAGCGGCTGGCTCTTAACTGCACTGGCATTTCTCCGAATCTGTTCTGGACTGCTGGCCCCGGCAACAACTGCAGCCACTACAGGGTTGGCAAGATTATACTGGAGGGCAACCTCGGTAAATGGCCGGCCGTCAGCCACTTTTTCTTTTAAGATCGGCAAGAGAGTACTTAAGTGCTCGTAAGTATAATCTAGGTAGCCTTTTTCAGACGCCTTTTGTAACAGCCTATCACTCAGTAATCCCTTGGCAAGTGGACCTCGGGTGACAACACTAATGCCATGCTCTTGTAAGAGGGGCAATGCTTCTTCCTCAGGTCTTCGGTCTAATATACTATATTGCATCATCACAGAGATCATCCTGGATTTTTTCGCATACTCTCTGATCACATTTGGACGAATCGATGAGATACCATAGTAGCGAATGAACCCTTCTGCTTTCAACTCTTCAAATGCTTCAATTGTTTCATCAATCCGATCTTCTAAAGTACCGCCATGTAGTTGATATAGATCAATATAGTCCGTCCCAAGCCGCTTTAAACTGGATTTCACTTCTTCCTTTATATATGCCTTGGAAGCATCCCAAGTCCAGCCGGTTTGATCTGGTTTCCAGCGGTTACCAACCTTCGTTGCAAGCACTACCTGTTCCCGAACAGTCTTTAACGACTGCCCTACTATTTTTTCATTAACACCAAAATCATATAAATCAGCGGTATCAAAATAATTAATTCCTTCTTCAAGTGCGGCCTCAATAATATTTCTTGCTGCTTTCTCATCTGTGCCAATAGACATACAGCCAAGACCCAATTCCGATACATATAAATCCGAATGACCTAATCTTCTCTTTTTCAAGAAAATCCCTCCGCTCTTTTCTACTGTTTAGCTCCAGTGACTAGTGTCCTTCGCTAAACGGACGCTTTTCTTTTAATTTTATAAAATAACGGGGAAGACTACAAACGGAAGGTCTTATTCATTTCATCACGCTCCATTTAAAGTATAATAAAAAGATACGTAAGTCTTACGGAATAGAACAGGAGTTGACAATAATGACAAACTTAGAAGAAAAGACAATCCGGAGTGAAGAATTATTCTCTGGAAAAGTAATCAGCCTTCATTTACAGGATGTAGAGCTGCCGAATGGAAAACAAGCTAAACGAGAAATTATTAAACATCCTGGGGCTGTAGCCATATTAGCTATTACCGATGAAAATAAAATCGTCATGGTGGAACAATATCGTCAAGCATTAGAGAGAACGATTGTCGAAATTCCCGCTGGAAAACTTGAAAAGGGTGAAGAACCGGCGAGTTGTGCACGAAGAGAATTAGAAGAAGAAACCGGCTATGAATGCCAAAGTCTAGAACTAATAACCTCATTCTATACATCACCAGGATTTGCTGATGAAATTGTCCATGTCTTTTTAGCAAAAGGACTAACGAAAAAAGAAAATTCTGCCGCACTTGATGAAGATGAATTTGTTAGTCTTGAAGAATTAACACTCGAAGAAGCCCAGCGATATGTAACAGACCAAAAAATTTATGACGCAAAAACCATTTTTGCCGTTCAATATTTACAATTACAAGAGGCGCTGAAACATAAATGAATCATTATTATGTAGATCTACATATCCATATTGGACGTACATGGACGGGGAAACCGGTTAAAATTACAGGAGCTAAATCATTAACGTTCACGAATATAATTGAACATGCCCGGCATGAAAAAGGACTTAATATGGTTGGAATTATTGACAGCCATTCACCGGAAGTCATATTGGAGATGGAGAGTCTTATTCAGAGTGGTGAAATCATCGAACATCCAGATGGAGGCTTGCGATTTGGTGATTTAACGGTAATCCCGGGTTCTGAATTGGAGATTTACGATGAACAAAGTAATGGACCGATTCACTTGCTATGTTATTTTCCGTATCTTTCCATCATGAAAGAGTTCTCTACTTGGCTTTCGGGGCATTTGAAAAACATTCAATTGAGTTCTCAACGAATTTACGTAACAGGTTTGGTCTTGCAAAAAAAAGTAAAAGACTTAGGCGGTATTTTTATTCCTGCTCATGTTTTTACTCCTTTCAAAAGCTTATATGGGAAAGGGGTAAATAAGTCTCTAGCAGAGGTGTTAGATCCAAATTTAATTGATGGAATTGAACTAGGTCTAAGCTCTGATACGAGCATGGCAGATCAATTAGGCGAATTACATGATTATACATTTGTCACAAACTCGGACGCACACTCGCTGGCAAAAATTGCCAGAGAATACCAAGTAGTGGCGATGGAAGAGCCTACGTTTTTAGAATTGCAAAAAGCATTAAAGGGGGAAGACGGACGAAAGATAATCGCTAATTATGGGCTTGATCCATTACTTGGAAAGTATCATAAAACGGTTTGTGCAAAATGTCTGAATCCCATAACGAAGGATGAGCAAATCTGTCCAAGTTGCGGTCATAAAAAGATTATTAAGGGCGTAGCTGATCGAATCCTTGAATTGAAGACGGCTGAGACAAGTCCTCCTGGGCGACCTCCCTATGTACATCAAGTTCCGCTAGAGTTCATTCCTGGCTTAGGACCACGTTTACTTGAAAAGCTTGTCAATCATTTTGGCAGTGAAATGGCTATTTTGCATGAAGTCCCTTATGGGGCATTAAAGGAAGTTGTCCCTGAAAAAATCGCCGACGTGATTATGAGAGCTAGAGTAGGAAAAATAAACCTGGCAGCTGGCGGGGGCGGTAAATATGGAAAGATTGCAGATCAATAAGCAATGAAACGAAAACGAAGGTGTCCTAAATAAAGTGTTAGACCTCACAGCCTCAACATATCGCTAACTTTTCCTATAGGCGACTTCTTTTTGAATGTTAAACGTGAGGTCCAACTCTTTAGGGACACCCTCTTTTTTTTAATTTGAAATCTACTAATTTTGGTCATAGAAAAACTAGACTGGCATAAACTGTAGTAACCGATTGAGATTAATAGGGGGAAACGCAGATGAAAAAACGATTGTACCAGTCAGATGCCGCTAGTTATTTCCGTGAGCATTCCTCAATTTTTTTATTTATAGTCATATTATTTCTAATGGGGGTAATCTTTGGTGCTATTGTTGTCAATAGTATGAGCATTACTCAGAAGGAAGATTTATTCTATTATTTATCCCAATTTTTTGGTCAAGTCTCTAATGCAAAGGTATCAGAAGACAACGATTTATTTTTGCAAAGCTTTTTCCATAATAGTAAATTCATTGGACTTATGTGGATCCTAGGTATATCCATTATTGGTCTGCCTATCATTCTCGTTCTCTTATTTATTAAAGGAATGGTGGTCGGATTTACTGTTGGGTTTCTTGTTAGTCAGATGGGCTGGAAAGGCTTTATGTTAGCGTTTGTTTCAATCCTTCCACAGAATTTGATTATTATTCCTGTGTTTATTTTAATGGCTGCATTCTCAGTAATCTTCTCAATAAGAATGATAAAAAGACAATTTATGAAGAAATATGCACAGCCCATTCTGCCCTTCTTTAAAAGATATATTTTTGCTCTACTTATCGCAGTAATATTTATTTCAGCTGCCTCAGGAGTGGAAGCATACCTATCACCATGGCTGATGAAAACGGTGATAAGTTCGACTGTTTTAAAATAATTATCATTTAATATAAAATATAAATAACAGTTTATAATGATTTTATTTTGAATCTCTTTTGTCATCTGTTATAATGAGAATTAACAGTGGCGAGGGAGGGCCTTCATGATGGAAACTAGAATAGATAGAATAAAGAAACAGTTGCATTCGGCGAGTTATAAACTAACCCCTCAACGTGAAGCAACCGTTCGAGTTTTGCTAGAAAATGAAGAGGATCATTTAAGTGCAGAAGATGTGTACCTCCTCGTAAAAGAAAAATCGCCTGAAATTGGTTTAGCAACTGTTTATCGAACATTGGAATTGTTAACGGAATTAAAAATTGTCGATAAAATAAATTTTGGTGATGGTGTTTCTCGATATGACCTTCGCCAGGAAGGTGCAGCACATTTTCACCATCATCTTGTTTGTATTGAATGTGGTGCAGTTGATGAAATTCAAGAAGACTTACTTGAAGATGTAGAAGCTGTGGTAGAACGAAGATGGAATTTTAAAATAAAAGATCATCGCCTTACCTTTCATGGAATCTGTTACCGCTGTTTAGATAAAGCCAAAGAAGAAGAAGAAAAAACTGAATAACTCTAAAAACAGGAGCTCTTTTTACGGAAAAGGGCTTTTTTCTTTTGTAGGATAGGGAAGAATAGGTATAAAACTTGTACAACTTGGCATACCATTTACTAGATAATCGTAAATGGGGGAAGTAAGATGATGTCTTTTATTAAAATTGTACTACAAACCTTAAAGGTTTTTATCATATTCACCGGATGCACGATTCTCTTTTATTATGGTATCATGTGGGTAACTGAAGAATACCAAAATTATCATCGCTATGATGGACCGGAAGGAGCTGCGCTGAAGGTTTCGAACGCAGTAGATGAAGATAGTTCTTCCTTGTTAGATCGGCTGATGTTGTTTTATTTAAATGGGGAGTAATAGTGATGGAAGAACATTTAAAAGATTTTATGAATTACTTAATAGTAGAAAAAGGGCTTGCGAAGAATACGATTATTTCATATCAACGCGATTTAAAAAGCTACCTTCATTATTTGAAAACTGAGGAATCGCTCCAATCATTAAATGGTGTGCAGCGTGTGCATATCGTTCATTTTTTAAATTTTTTAAAGGATCATGGAAAATCGTCGAAAACCATGGCACGACATATTGCCTCTATTCGTGCTTTTCATCAATTTTTATTACGTGCTAAGGCAACAGACCAAGACCCATCCGTTTTAATCGAAACACCAAAGCTTGAAAGAGCTCTTCCAAAGGTATTGAGTTTACAGGAAGTAGAAGTCCTTTTGGAGGCACCGAACCCCCATGACCACTTTGGTATCAGGGACAAGGCCATGCTGGAACTCCTTTATGCTACAGGGATCCGTGTGAGTGAATTAATTGGACTTCAATTGGAAGATGTCCATTTAACAATGGGATTTATTCGCTGCCTGGGAACAGGAAATAAAGAGCGTATTATTCCAATTGGAAGGACGGCGCTAGGAGCAATCCAAAATTATTTAGACCATGGCAGACCCCATTTTGTATCAACAAAACATCGGGATGATGCTTTGTTCTTAAATCATCAAGGGCATAAGTTAACAAGACAAGGTTTTTGGAAAATATTAAAAAAGTTGGCGAAAGAAGCGGGAATTGATAAAGATCTGACTCCGCAAACCCTTCGTCATTCTTTTGCCACACATTTACTTGAAAATGGTGCAGACTTAAGGGCAGTTCAAGAAATGTTAGGGCATGCAGATATTTCAACTACTCAAATCTATTCAAATGTTACAAAAACAAGAATTAAGGATGTGTACAGTAAATTTCATCCGAGAGCTTGATAGAATGATAGTTTTAAAGTGTTAAAAAGTCGCCTTGAATTTTGGCGGCTTTTTTCTTGTAATTTTATATACATTTAGTAAAATAAAGATGTCAGACTTCTGACGAATAAAATAATAATAGGGTTTCATAATCCTATTTCCTAGCGGACAATATATTAATGTCTGGTTCTTTAATTGCAACCGTTTTCGATGGAAATTGGTGGAGCGCTGTGCAAATCATTCAATATAAATGGTTGCGTGAACGCCATAAAGGTTTTCTACGATAAAAGGAGGAAGAAATGGTATGACTGCAAATACATATAAACGTATTTTTATCATTGTAATGGATTCAGTTGGTATAGGAGAAGCACCTGATGCCGAAAAATTTGGTGATAAAGGCGCAGATACTTTTGGTCATATTGCCGAGAGAATGAACGGGCTTCATATGCCAAATATGGCAAAGTTGGGATTAAGTAATATCCGTGAAATTAAAGGAATTGAAAAGGCTGATAAGCCGTTAGCATTTTACACAAAAATGATGGAGGCATCAAACGGGAAAGATACCATGACAGGACATTGGGAAATAATGGGTTTGAACATTCAAACACCTTTCCGCGTGTTCCCTGATGGTTTTCCAGATGAACTTCTTTCTGAATTAGAACAACGGACCGGCAGAAAGATTATTGGCAATAAACCGGCAAGTGGAACAGAAATTCTCGTTGAACTCGGTGAAGAGCATATGAAAACGGGGGCATTGATTGTCTATACTTCGGCAGACTCTGTTCTTCAAATAGCAGCCCACGAAGAAATTGTTCCACTTGAAGAGCTTTATAATATTTGTAAAATTGCCCGTGAATTGACACTTGATGAGAAATACATGGTGGGCCGTGTCATTGCCCGGCCATTCTTGGGTGAACCAGGAAACTTTACACGGACGCCAAACCGTCACGATTATGCATTAAAGCCATTTGACCGCACGGTGATGAGTGAATTAAAAGACGCTGGTTTTGATGTGATTGCCATCGGGAAAATTTCAGATATATATGATGGAGAAGGTGTGACAAAATCATTAAGAACCGTTTCTAATATGGATGGTATGGATAAGCTCGTCGAAACATTTGATATGGACTTCACTGGAATCAGCTTTTTAAACTTGGTAGATTTTGATGCCTTATATGGCCATCGCCGTGATCCTGAAGGTTATGGGAAAGCACTACAAGAATACGATGCCCGCCTGCCTGAAGTATTTGCAAAAATGACGGAAGACGACTTATTAATGATTACAGCGGACCATGGTAATGATCCAGTTGCTCCTGGCACGGATCATACTCGTGAATATGTACCGTTACTTGTTTACTCTAAAAAGTTAACCGAAGGAAAAGAACTTCCATTACGAGAAACATTTGCCGACCTTGGAGCAACCGTTGCGGAAAACTTTAATGTAAAATTACCAAACTACGGCAAAAGCTTTTTAAATGAATTGAAATAGGGAAGGGAATGATGATCAATATGGAGAAAATCCAAAATGCTGCTAGCTTTTTACAAAAAAAATATTCAAATACGCCCAAAGTGGGACTAATACTAGGATCTGGGCTGGGAGTTCTAGCTGATGAAATCGTGAATCCTGTTAAAATACCATATAATGAGATACCTGATTTTCCTGTTTCAACCGTAGAGGGCCATGCTGGTCAGCTCGTATTTGGAGAACTAAATGGTGTAGAGGTTGTTGCAATGCAAGGCCGATTCCATTTTTATGAAGGATATAGTATGGATAAAGTGACATTCCCTGTCCGTGTTATGAAAGAATTAGGGGTTGAAATTTTAATTGTCACCAATGCAGCCGGTGGCGTAAATGAAAGCTTTACTGCTGGGGATTTGATGATTATAACAGATCATATTAATAATATGGGGACTAATCCATTAATTGGACCTAATGATTCAAAGCTAGGCGTCCGCTTTCCTGATATGTCTGAGGCCTATACGAAGGAATTACGTACGATCGCAAGAGAAATTGCTGCCGGCTTAAACATTAAAGTACAAGAAGGGGTCTATTTCGGAAATCCTGGACCTGTATATGAAACACCAGCAGAAATACGAATGGTTCGCGTTCTCGGCGGAGATGCGGTTGGAATGTCCACTGTACCTGAAGTGATTGTTGCCCGCCATAGTGGGATGAAGGTTCTAGGTATTTCATGTATCTCTAATATGGCAGCAGGCATTCTTAATCAACCGTTAACACATGATGAAGTCATTGAAACGACAGAAAAAGTGAAAGCTGACTTTTTACGCTATATAAAAGAAATCGTAAAAAGGATTGGATAAAAAGAAGACGCATTGTTTTCACGCTGCTACAGGGCGACATGGAGCAGGAAATGTCTCATGGAGCAAGCTATAAATTGTGTTTAAGGATTGCAAAATAAAAAAATTAGTGGTGATAATTGATGAGAATGGTTGACTTAATTGAGAAAAAAAGAGATGGGCACGAACTATCAACAGAAGAAATTAAATTTATTATTAACGGTTATACAGATGGTTCCATTCCAGATTACCAAGTTAGTGCATTAACAATGGCTATTTATTTTAAAGGAATGACTGAAAAAGAGAGAGCCGATTTAACCATGGCAATGGTTGAATCAGGTGATCAAATTGATCTATCCCAAATCGAGGGGATTAAGGTCGACAAGCATTCAACAGGAGGAGTAGGTGATACAACGACACTTGTTCTTGGCCCTCTTGTTGCTGCATTGGATGTTCCAATTGCGAAAATGTCTGGGCGCGGATTGGGTCATACGGGTGGAACAATTGATAAATTAGAAGCAGTGAAAGGCTTCCATGTAGAAATTGAAAATGATGAATTTATTGAATTAGTTAATAAAAATAAGATTGCTGTAATAGGTCAAAGCGGAAACTTAACACCTGCTGATAAGAAGTTATATGCATTACGAGATGTTACAGCGACAGTCGATAGTATTCCACTTATTGCCAGCTCTATTATGAGTAAAAAAATTGCTGCTGGTGCAGATGCAATTGTCCTTGATGTAAAAACGGGTGCCGGTGCCTTCATGAAGACATTGGAGGATTCAAAGGAATTAGCAAGAGCAATGGTACGAATCGGCAATAATGTAGGCAGAAAGACAATGGCTGTTATTTCAGATATGAGCCAGCCGCTCGGATTTGCAATCGGAAATGCACTAGAAGTGAAAGAAGCAATTGACACCTTAAAAGGGGAAGGACCTGAGGACTTAACAGAATTATGTTTAACGCTTGGTAGTCACATGGTCTACTTAGCGGAAAAAGCTAGTTCATTGGAAGAAGCACGCGGACTCCTTGAAAATGTCATTAAAGATGGATCTGCACTTGAAAAACTTAAAGTATTCTTAAGCTCCCAAGGTGGAGACGCCTCTATCGTGGACGATCCATCAAAAATGCCCCAAGCAAAGTATGTGATTGAGCTTGAAGCAAAAGAAGATGGCTACGTGGCAGAGATTGTGGCAGATGAAGTAGGAACGGCAGCGATGCTGCTTGGAGCTGGACGTGCAACGAAGGAATCTGTGATTGACCTTGCGGTAGGTCTTGTGTTAAGAAAAAAAATTGGTGACCAAGTGAAAAAAGGCGAATCCTTAGTCACGATCTACAGCAACTTTGAAAATGTAGAAGAAGTAATCGAAAAACTTTATCAAAATATTAAGGTTACCACCTCCAAAGTAGAGGCACCAATCCTTATTCATGGAGAAATAACAGAATAAAACAATAGCAATTAGATGTCACTTAAGGGTGTCAGGCACCATGTGAAAAATTCACATGGTGCCTGACACCCTTTTTTATTTTCCATGATAGGAAAATATTGTATAAAGTTATTTATTTTGGAAAAAATGGAGCATATAAAGAATGGAGGGTTATGCGAATGAAACGACTTGTCTCTTTCATAGTGACATCTTTTTTACTTACAAGTTTGTGGAGTCCATCCGCTGCATTTGCAGCTGAAGAAAAAAAGAATGCTGATATTGTCAGCAATGTAAAATCCGCTATTTTAATTGAACGTGATACAGGGACAGTTCTCTATGAGAAAAATAGTAACGAAGAGCTGCCGCCTGCAAGTATGACCAAAATTATGACGATGCTGTTAATTATGGAAGCATTGGATCAAGGAAAACTGACATGGAATGAAAAAATAAGGGCAAGCGAGTATGCAGCCTCAATGGGTGGTTCACAAATTTTCCTTGAGCCTGGCGAAGAAATGACAACAAAAGAGATGCTTAGAGGAATTGCCATTGGTTCTGGAAATGACGCCTCGGTAGCGATGGCTGAGAGAATTGCAGGTTCTGAAGAAGCATTTGTTGATAGGATGAATGCTAAGGCAAAAGAGCTAGGGCTCAAGCATACGTTCTTTAAAAATACAACAGGACTTCCCGTCACAGGGCATTTCAGCACTGCAGCTGATATGGCTGTTATGGCAAAAGAACTGTTGAAATATGAAGACATTACAAAATTTACGGGAATGTATGAGGCGTATCTTCGGGAAAATACAGACAAAAAGTTTTGGCTTGTTAATACCAACAAATTGGTCCGCTTTTATCCAGGGGTGGATGGGTTAAAAACAGGTTTTACCGCTGAAGCAAAATACTGCTTAACCGCAACAGCCCAAAAAGACGGCATGCGAGTGATTGCTGTTGTATTTGGTGCCCCAACCTCAAAGGAAAGAAATGCACAAGTGACCAAAATGCTAAATTATGCCTTTGCACAATATCAAACACATCCAATGTATAAACGGAATGAAACAATTGGTCAAGCCAAAGTAAGTAAAGGGAAGGAAAAGTCTGTTCAAGCTGTTACAAGCGAACCACTTTCATTACTGACAAAAAAAGGTGAAAAGACCGAAGATGTGAAACAAAAAGTAGAACTGAAAAAAAACCTTAATGCTCCGATAAAGAAGGGGGATCAGATAGGGACGATTAAGCTCATGAAGGGCGGTAAGGTCATCCTTGAAAGCCCTGTAGTGGCGAATAAAGATGTAAAGGAAGCCGGGTGGTGGACGCTATATAAGCGATCATTTGGCATGTTTACAAAAGCCGGAAAATAATTGAACTAATCGGATTCGTATCTGCATAGGCCTCTATAGTAGATGTTCGTGGTGGCAGCGTTGTCGAAACTACAAAGTACATTACTAATTTTATCGAAATACGACTAGTTTTGTATTTATAGAAGGATATTACCGTTTGAAAATAGAATTCACTCACTATACCAGATTAAGGAGGCCAGGCATAGTGAGTTTAAACATTGAGATGGAAACAAAACACGATGTCTTATGTATTCGCTTAAGTGGTGAATTAGATCACCATACAGCCGATGAATTGCGTGAACAAGCAACATCTGTAATTGAGAAAAACGACATTCGTCATATTGTCTTAAATCTAGAACAACTTACCTTCATGGATAGCTCTGGATTAGGGGTTATTATAGGCAGATACAAACAAATAAAACAGGTGCACGGTGAAATGGTGGTCTGTGCGATTTCCCCTGCAATACAAAGATTATTCGATATGTCAGGTTTATTTAAAATTGTCAAATTAGAACCGACAGAAGAATTTGCATTGCAAAGATTGGGGGTGGCCTGAGTGAAGAATGAAATGAATCTTCAATTCAGTGCTTTAAGTCAAAATGAGTCATTTGCCCGTGTAACTGTTGCAGCATTTATTGCCCAACTTGATCCTACAATGGATGAGCTGACAGAAATTAAAACCGTCGTTTCAGAAGCCGTAACCAATGCCATTATTCATGGTTATGAAAATGATCCAAGTGGAATTGTGTATATTCAAGTTTCGATTGAGGATGGTCTGATCGATATGACCATTAAAGATGTTGGTTTAGGAATTGTAGATGTGGAGGAAGCTCGTCAGCCATTATTCACAACAAAGCCGGATTTGGAACGTTCCGGTATGGGTTTCACTATCATGGAAAATTTCATGGATGAGGTAGAGGTTCATTCACAGCCAGGTCGAGGAACCGAGGTTAGATTACGGAAGCATTTAAAACTTAACAAAATGCTTTGCAATTAAGGAGACTTGCCGATGGATGTGGAGGTCAAGAAAGATAATAGTCAAACGTATTTAAAGGATCATGAAGTGAAAGAACTCATTAAAAAGAGCCAAACAGGGGACCAACAAGCTAGGGATTTAATTGTTGAAAAAAATATGCGTCTCGTCTGGTCTGTTGTACAACGGTTTCTAAATAGGGGTTATGACCCAGATGACTTGTTCCAAATTGGTTGTATTGGATTATTAAAATCAGTTGATAAGTTTGACCTTTCCTACGATGTCAAGTTTTCTACCTATGCTGTACCAATGATCATTGGAGAAATACAACGTTTTATTCGTGATGATGGAACGGTGAAGGTCAGCCGATCTCTTAAGGAAATGGGCAATAAAATCCGAAAAGCAAAGGATGAATTATCAAAAACATTTGGGAGAATCCCCACTGTTAATGAAATTTCAGCCCATTTGGACCTTTCACCTGAGGATGTAATCCTTGCACAAGAAGCAAGCAGAACACCTTCGTCCATTCACGAGACTGTTTATGAAAATGATGGAGACCCGATTACATTATTAGATCAAATTGATGATGGAAACGAAGGAAAATGGTTTGATAAAATTGCCTTAAAAGAAGCAATTAGGGAATTGGATGAACGTGAAAGATTGATCGTTTATTTAAGATATTATAAAGATCAAACTCAATCTGAAGTGGCGTTAAGACTAGGGATTTCCCAAGTGCAGGTTTCAAGACTAGAAAAAAAGATATTACAGCAAATGAAAGACCGTATGGATCTCTGATCCATGCGGTTTTTCTTTTTATTACATGAAAATAGTAGATATTATCCATACTATTTATGAGGAAATCATTGTGTGGGAAGTGAATGTTTTGGAAAAAACAATCTACATCCGCATGCGGCATCGTGTTCATGTCCGGCCAGAAGAAAGAATTTTTTTAAAGGATGTTGCCCAGATCATTGCCCCAGAAGCGGTCCTCTCAAACTTACAATCATTAATGATTTACCAAGTAACAGAAATGGATAGGAATATGATCGTGATAGATGTCATGGAAGTGATCAAAAGAATCACCAGCGCGTTTGAGGACATAGAAGTTCAATCCATTGGTCCTGCTCAAACAATTGTTGAAGTGATTTTTAAAAAACAAGGGGTTTCTATCCCTATTTTTATTCTCATTTGGTTTTTATTATTTTTTGGTTCTGCCATGACGATTATGAATTTTCATGATGATGTAAGTATGAAGAGTGTTCAAGAAAAAATATATACCATTATTACTGAAAAAAAAGAAGCAAAGCCATTACTTTTCCAAATTCCCTATTCGATAGGGTTAGGCCTTGGAATGGTTCTATTTTTTAACCATGTTTTCAAAAAACGGTTAAATGAAGAACCCAGTCCGCTTGAAGTAGAAATATTTAATTATCAACTCGATTTAGATAATTATGTAGTAATTCACGAAAATAAAGAAAGTATGAAGCAAGTAAATGACGATTAAAATTTTACTGGTTATTTTTATAGGATTTGCAAGTGGATTGTCTGTTGGTGCTGGTTTTGTTGCATTTCTTACCGTACTTGGGGTTATCCCAAGGCTGACACAGCTTTCTAAAACAATGGGGTTGATCCAATACTATGAATGGGCAGTAGTCTTGGGTGTTCTTAGCGGTGTGCTGGCAAGCTTAAGAGACCCTGCCTTACATATTTCGACTTATTTTTTAATTCCCCTAGGACTTACCGGAGGGGTGTTTGTTGGGATGTTAGCAGCAGGGCTGACAGAGGTTGTGAACGTTTTCCCTATCCTAGCCAAAAGGATACGAGTAGATGGGCAGATTATCATTTTAGTCATGGCAATTGTAATAGGGAAGATATTTGGCTCCATTTTTCAGTGGCTTTATTTTATTGATAAATAACCACAGATGGTTTCATGGTCCAGATATCTGCAACGGTTAAAAGCGTTACAGCAGAGTAAGATCATTTTTCGATAAAAACACTAATCAAGGCGTTTACTCTTTTCCAATGAAGGGATATCAAAGTATGAGTATTCGGAGGCGTGTCATCTTAATAACTGATGGTGATGAATATGCTAGAAAGGCTGTTGAGCACGTTTCAAAAGAGATTGGTGGACGTTGTATTACCAATTCTCATGGGAATCCTACCAAATTAACAGGTCCAGAAATCGTCAAGTTAATAAAAAAGGCTCCACACGATCCGGTTTTAGTGATGTTTGATGACAGCGGCATAGTTGGCGAGGGGGCTGGTGAGGCAGCTATGAAATATGTTGCCACACATCAAGATATCGAAGTGTTGGGTGTTATTGCGGTAGCAGCAAATTCACGCCATGAGGAATGGACCAGGGTGGATGTGAGCATTGATCGTGATGGTGTGTTGACACCATACGGAGTAGATAAGTTTGGTATACCTGAACTGGAATTCGGAAGAATAAATGGAGATACCGTCTATTGTCTTGATGAACTAGAGATACCGATTATCGTAGGTGTTGGTGATATTGGTAAAATGGCAAGGCGTGATTCATACAAACTTGGTTCACCAATCACCAAAAAAGCTGTTGAACTAATCCTTGAAAGGAGTAGCTTTCATGTCAAGAAGCAATGAGCAAAAATGGCCTATCCCTGAATCCGTACAGGAAATAGAAAATTATATGAAACAACGGGTGGGACTTGGCATTAGCTTTGACTTAGGTGTAAGGAAGCTGAAAGTCCTCAAAAAAGATGTACAAATTTATTATTGTAATGGTCTTTGTGATACACGTTTTATTATTGAATTAGTCGAAGAGTTAGTCGAAATTAATGATCATGAAAATCGCTCAACAGACATTTATAAAGTCGTTTATAATCGACTTGTCAATCAATCCGTACAGCCTATTCAGACTCTGGATGAACTCGTAGATTTTGTTTTATCTGGGCAAATCGTTGTGGTCATTGAGGGTGAAAACACAGCGCTGGCAGTTGATGTTAGAAGTTATCCCGGACGTTCTCCTCAAGAACCTGATACCGAAAAGGTGGTCCGCGGGTCACGGGATGGTTTTGTGGAAAATATCATCCTAAATACGGCATTAACAAGAAGGAGAATCCGGGATGAGCGGCTCCGCTTTGAAATGTTTAAGGTTGGTGAAAGGTCAAAAACAGATGTTGCATTGGGCTACTTGGAAGATGTTGCAGATGCAGATTTATTAAATATTCTAAGAAAAGAAATTAAAGCAATCAAAGTGGACGGTATCCCAATGGCTGATAAAACCATTGAAGAATTTATTGTTAAACAAGGATGGAATCCCTTTCCATTAGTTCGATATACAGAAAGAGCAGACGTTGCAGCTGCACATATATTAGAAGGACATGTGATTATTTATTGTGATACTTCTCCAAGTGTAATTATTACGCCGACAACTTTTTTTCATCATGTTCAGCATGCGGAAGAATTCCGGGAATCACCGGCAATGGGGACGTTTGTGCGATGGACTCGGTTTTTAGGTGTCTTAGCTTCACTTGTATTGCTGCCGCTTTGGTTATTATTTGTGTTAGAACCTTCCCTTTTACCTGAAAAGATTGCCTTTATTGGACCGAATGAGCAAACGAATATTCCCGTTGTTGTGCAATTGCTTTTGGCGGATTTTGGGATAGAATTTTTAAGAATGGCGGCCATACATACTCCGACTCCATTATCAACAGCCATGGGCTTAATTGCTGCTGTTTTGATTGGACAAATTGCGATTGATGTTGGTCTATTTGTGCCAGAGGTAATTCTTTATGTTGCTGTGGCAGGGATTGGTTCTTTTGTTACACCAAGCTATGAGCTTGGTGTAGCAAATAAAATTGTCAGAATGGCCCTTACCATTTTGGTAGCCATCTTTCATACGCCTGGATTAGTCATTGGAAGTACGCTGTTGTTCTTGTTTGTAGTAAAAATACGTGTGTTTAATACCCCATACTTTTGGCCGTTTCTTCCTTTTGAACCAAAAGGATTTTTGCAGATTGTCGTCCGCAGGGCTATACCTGGTTCCTTATTGAGACCAAGTATTGTCCACCCGCGAAATCGTTACCGGCAGCCGCCAAAGGCAAACGAGAAGTAATTGCGATTTTTATTTAGTTATGCTAAAGTATTTTTAACTAAATTTTTGGATAATGATTGAAAAATAGGCAGCATCTTTTGCGGATTCTGTCTATTTATCTTTAGGTTGTCTACATAGACTATAGTAGTCGCAACGGAGAGAGGGAAAAAAATGTATTTTTACGGTACCACAGGGGTTAATAAAAATGGGCATTTGGAAATTGGAGGAGTAGATGCCATTGAAATGGCACAGCAATTCGGAACTCCGCTCTATGTTTATGATGTAGCCTTAATAAGGGAACGGGCACGGGGATTTAAACAAACTTTTGACGATTTAAATGTTAAAGCTCAGGTTGCATATGCCAGTAAAGCCTTTTCAACCATTGCTATGATTCAATTAGCCGAGGAAGAGGGGTTATCACTTGATGTGGTATCTGGCGGTGAATTGTATACGGCTATTGTAGCTGGCTTTCCAGTCGAAAGAATACACTTTCATGGAAACAATAAAAGCCGAGAAGAATTAGAAATGGCACTGGACAAAGGAATCGGTTGCATTGTGGTTGATAATTTTTCGGAATTAGAGCTTTTAAAAACCATAACCATTGAGAAGGAAGCGAACGTTAGCATTCTGTTAAGGGTAACACCAGGAATTGAAGCACATACCCATGATTACATCTTGACTGGGCAAGAAGATTCGAAATTTGGTTTTGATCTTCAAAATGGCCAGGCAGAAGATGCTTTAAAAATGGCACTCCAAATTGAAAACTTTGATGTCCTTGGACTTCATTGCCACATTGGATCACAGATATTTGAAACGACTGGTTTTTTATTAGCAGCAGAGAAAATTGTTGAAAAAATGGCCGAGTGGAGAAAAAGACTTTCTTTTGAAGCAAAGGTGTTAAACTTGGGCGGGGGCTTTGGGATTCGATATACAAAAGAAGATGAACCGATCCCTCCATCACAGTATGTCCGTGAAATCATTACAGAAGTTAAGCATTTAACTGAGCAACATGCCTTAAAAATGCCAGAAATATGGATTGAGCCAGGTCGTTCACTTGTCGGAGATGCAGGAATTACACTATATCAAGTAGGGTCTTCTAAAGAAGTCCCTGGTGTTAGAAAATATTTAGCTGTTGATGGTGGAATGAGTGATAATATTCGCCCTGCCTTATATCAGGCCAAATATGAAGCAGTTCTTGCCAATAATCCACTTGCCAAAGCAGATGAGACCGTATCAATTGCTGGAAAATGCTGCGAATCTGGTGATATGTTGATTTGGGATTTACCACTTCCTAAAGCAGGGGAAGAGGATATTCTCGCTGTATTTTGCACCGGCGCTTACGGTTACTCAATGGCAAATAACTATAACCGTATACCACGTCCAGCGGTCGTTTTTGCTGAAAATGGAAAGACTACCCTTGTCGTAAAAAGAGAGACCTATGAAGATTTAATCCTACATGATTTACCGTTAAAATAAACAAAAAGGTGGATGTCCCAAAATGGTCTGACCCATTGTTTTGGAACATCCATCTTTTATTTATATGTCCAGCTCCAGCACCCTAGCGGCTAATGTCCTTCGCTCTCCGCCCTACGATAAGTCAAGCACGAATGCGCCTCCGGCTCTTCGTGTTTCCTTTATCTCAGTTGGAGCGCTCCATAAGGAAGGCTTCGGCAGAATTGGCATTGCACGAAGGAAAAGCGGTAGCTTTTCCGAGGAGGCCATACGCCGCTGACCAGGGCGCTTGCGCTTTTCTTATGAAAATATTGATTTAATTGCATCAATCAACCAAATGAAAAATTGTTTTACTTTTTCTAAAAATCCTTGTCCTTCTTCGGATTGAAGGAAATTTGAAATTCGATCCTTGGCTTTATTCAATTGATCACTCACCTGATTCCAGTCAATGTTTAAATCCTTTAATTTGTTAAAAAAGTCCATTAACCGCTTTATTTCTTCATCCGTTAGAGTAACATTTAAATCCTTTGCTGCTTGGTCAATTATGTTTCGTAATTCCTGATCATTTTTTGGTTTATTTTTGGCAATTTCTTCTTTTACTTTTGCAATCAGGGCCGCAGCATTTTTAGCGCCGATGGAATCACCCAATTTGGCTGTTTCTACCATTTCTTGGTTGGCGGCCTGCTTCACGTCTTCTGGAATGGTTTGATCAGCCGAAATTTCATAAGCTTTAATAATCCCTGTTAAGGCTGCAGTGCCAGAAACCGAAATGGGGGCGGTAATATAAATATTTGCATCTTTCACCCCTGCTGTAATCAGAGCGTTTACATACATTTCATCAGTAACCCAGTTGATATTTTTTGTTTTTACTGTTATTCCTGATCCCTGTGATGCAATTGTAATAGCGGAAGATGAAATGGCTTTGGTACCAATGAGAGATTTTGATACATATTTTCCTAAATATTGATGCTCTTCTTGATTGGATACGGTAACGATTTGAACATCTTGGGATGCACCCATTTCAGCTAACAGGTTATTTTTTTGTTCTTCCGTTAAATTTTCACCTAATGTGACAATCATGTCTCCTTCAGCCATGTCTGCAAAACTTCGAACAGGATGGAAGATCATAACCGTTAATAGTAGTAGAATTAATATTTTTTTCATTTTGTGCCTCCTTGAGGTTCTAAAGGTAGTTTTTGAAGTTCTTTTTACTAATATAACCGAAACCTTTATAATAAACGAATTAATTAGTCATTAAGTTTCATAGTTTTTGAAATTTAATTGGAATTGCATATTTTCTAGAGAAAATAGATTATTTTTGTTATATGGTGTAGAATGGTGTTCAGGAAAGAACTCTTTTGGAGGAAAGGTTTTAATGAAACGAAATTGGTTATTGTTTAGTATTCTTATTGGCATCTCATTAATATGGGGGATTATATACTGGATTTTTATTGTACCTAGACCTTAATAATAATTATCTATTTGATGATTGTCCATTTTTTATGTATGATTGTGTTTAGTGAAACATAATTAATTCCACTACATATAATGAATAATGTTTATTAATCATTTGTTTGGAAAAAATATACTATGTTAAACCAGTGTTTTAATTCGGTTTATTTAATATAATGAGGGATCAAAATGTTAATTCGTTATAAGAAAACATTAGAAAAAATTGCCATGGGCTTATTGTCCTTTATGCCGAGTGAAAAGGACCTAAAGAAGCTCCAGGTAACCATGAAGGAATATGAGACAGATGAGGAATTGCAGCTTTTTCTTTGGAAAGAAGAAGATATTATCGGGCTTTTAGGTGTCCATTATGATAATAATGCAAATGCAATTATCATTCAGCATATTTCTGTAAACCCTTCTCACCGTCAGCAGGGGATTGGTAAAAAAATGGTGAAGGCATTAAAAGAAATGTATCCAGATAAAGAAATTAATGCAAATGAATATACAGCAGCTTTTATCGATAAATGTGATGTATGCTAGATTTACATCAAAAAGGCAACGGAATTATTCGTTGCCTTTTTTCCGGTTTATCGATTGATTTCTTTCTTTAATCACACTGGATCGATCTCGTAATTTATGACGATGAATAAGATTGTCATTAGACAAATTACTTTCTTTACCCCAGTGAATCCCTTTTTGTAGACAATAATGATTACACATTTCCAATAGGTGAGGATCACAGATGGGTAAATTAAAGCTTTTATATCCTTGTTCATTTTCGATTATGCCTAAGCGGTCTATTAAAAGCTCTTTAAGGAGAAGGTAATCTAAACCAAGTTTTGCAAATGAATCAGTCTGAATTTCGAAAATCTCCATTGCTTTTTTTAATGTTCTTACTGCTCCATTCAAATTGCTCCTCCGGTGATGATAACAGGAGACAGCCAATAAAATAAGGCCTACCCAGATAGACGTTTTGTTTTTAGTAGTCGTTTTTTTCCAATATTCCTCTAGTATTTCGTGGCACTCAAAATAATCCCGGTCACCATGAAAATGGGCTAGGAATTGAATATATGCTTTTGGATACAAGGAATCCCTCCTTATAGAAAGATTGTAGTTTTAGTTTAACATAATCAAGTAGATTCCATTGAGGAAAATTCCTGCCCAAAGGTAAAAACCCGTCACAATGAACGGGTTTCTAAACAGGTGCAATTATCATTTTTACTTAGTAAACCCAGGAAGCACCCACGATAATTAACAAAATGAATAAAACCACGATTAAAGCAAAGCCAGCTCCAAATCCGCCATCCATATTAAAAACCTCCTACAAATTTATTGTCTTTTCCTTGTCATAATATGTAAGATGTTTGTCCGTTGATATGGGCAAACACCCCAATTTCTTTATAAAGAGTGGAAAGGTTGATTTTTCTATTGGATAACCCTTCATGAATCCTCTATACTATTAATAGTTAAATTGAATCAACAAATTTTATTTTTTAAGAATCTTGGTGAATAAGAAATGCCGTATCAGGTGAAAATTGATGCTTTTGAAGGGCCGTTAGATTTACTGCTCCATTTAATTAATCGGCTCGAAATTGATATATATGATATTCCAGTTGCTGAAATTACGGAGCAATATTTAATCTATATTCAAACGATGAACGAGCTGCAATTGGATGTTGCCAGCGAATTCTTAGTTATGGCGGCTACCTTACTGGTCATTAAGAGTAAGATGCTTTTACCAAAGCATGAAGAGGTTTTAGATGAAGTTGACCCAGAAATGTCCTATGAGGATGACCCGAGAGACGAACTTGTTGAGCGCTTAATTGAATATCGTAAATATAAAGAGGCTGCACATGACCTAAAAACGATGGAAGAAGAACGCGGTCTTATCTATACTAAGCCGCCAAGTGATCTTTCAGATTTTGCACAGGAGAAACAGTCGGATAATACGGAGCTAAATGTCTCCCTGTATGATATGTTGGCTGCTTTTCAAAAATTATTACGTAGAAAGAAATTACAGCGCCCAATGGCAACGAAAATTGCTCGACAAGAAATATCGATTGAAAAAAGAATGTCAGAAATTATGGGTGAATTAAATCATATAAAAGGGAGAAAAAACTTTAATGAGTTATTTCCCTATCCCGCAAAAGAACATATCGTGGTGACGTTTTTGGCCATTTTAGAGCTGATTAAAAGAAAAGTAATTGACGTGGACCAAAAAGAAAACTTTGGTGATATTTTTGTCGAAGCTGTCAAGGAAGGAGCAGAAGTAGTTGGACATCATTAATTGGAGCAGCATCCTGGAAAGTCTATTGTTTGCAGCGGGAGATGAAGGGCTCTCACTAAAACAATTAGCCGAGGTTTTAGAAGTAGATGAACTAAAAGCAAGTGAAATCATTGAGGATTTACGGCAAGAGTATGATCAGAATTCCAATAGGGGCATTATGATTGTTCAGCTTGCAGGTACATTTCAGCTTGCAACGAAAAAAGAAAATGCAGCCTATTTAAAAAAGCTAGTGGATTCGCCCCATACATCCACATTATCACAGGCTGCTTTAGAGACGCTAGCCATCATTGCCTATAAACAGCCGATTACACGGGCTGAAATAGAGGAAATCCGTGGTGTAAAAACGGAAAGACCCATCCATACGCTTATGACTAAGGCATTAATAAAAGAAGCGGGTCGAGCAGAGGGAACGGGAAGGGCTTATTTATATGGTACAACGAAAGAATTTCTTGATTATTTTGGTTTGAAAAATTTAAAAGAACTTCCACAGCTTCCGGAAAAAATAGAGGAAGAATTTGTACAGGAGGAAGCGGACTTATTTTTTGAGAAATTTCAGGAAACGATTAACTCTTAAACTCCATCTTCTGTTTAAATTTATGCTAAAATATATATAAGTTTCAAAATTGTTTTTCTATTTACGCAAATTTGTATAGCAGTTCGATAAGGAGCGGGATTACATTGCTAATTAAAGAGTGTAAAGGATTTGAACTAGAAAAGGAAAAGTCAAATACCTCAGAGGACTTTTTTAACAGAAGTGAGGTTACCTACATTGAAGATGGACAGGAAAAGACGCTTCATGTTCTATATGTAAGGTATTTCGATGAGGTGTTTCAAGAGTTTACTCCTTACAAGCAAGATCCTATTTTTGTACAAGAAAACAAGGAAGTGAATTTTAAGGATATCGTCGCACTTGTTTGTCTTTTGAAAAATCCAGGTCTTCGGAGCCGAAAGCGACTATATATTAATTCTAAGCATGAATTTGCTTCCAATTTTGAAGATATTAACTTTAATAAATTGCCGGAAATATTTCTGGCTCTAAAACAAAACAATGGGTATGAACTTCTTTCGCCACTGGAGTTTATTATGCAGCCACAATAATTCAATTAAAATGAGGAAAACCTAGGGGGGCATTATGGGGAATACATTGGTAAAAACACAACTTAATGATGTGAAGGAATTCTTAACAAAGACAAAAACAACACTTGAAGATTATTTAAATAATACAACGATTTCTCAATTAAATTTAGAAAATGATGAAGAGCGTACCTACAGTAAATTGATCTTTGCAAATTTACGTAAGTTAGTTGTATATAGCGAAGAAGGATTAGAAACATGCTCGGTTATTTTACAAAGTGAACCTTTTCAAAAAGCCGCAGCTGAAAAAACTCTCTATAAAATTTATCATCAATGTATTGAAGAGTTTTTCTCACCAAAAAATGATGCTTGGTTTGAAAATAGCCGCTCTGCTTATACAGGTAGGAATTCTATTAAATTTTATCGAAATGTTTCAGATAGTGTTGTGGAATTGATCAAGAGTTTGGAAAGTGATTTCCAAAGAATTCGGGAAGAACTTGAGTATTATGAAACAGACTACAGAACAAAAATGATCCAGTCAAAATAAAAAGAAAAACAAAAACAAAAACAAGACTGTCCTTAACGGGGCAGTCTTTTCTCGTTCTTAATAAGTGAAATTCTTCATACGATTTAGAAGGATTAATGTTAAAAGGAATGAGGGAACTGAATGGATCGATTTAGCCGATATGTGAATGAATTATTTAATTGGAATGAGGAAATGAAACAATTTCTTCAATCAGAAAAGGTGGGGCAAGACTCGGAACTGTGGGGAGAGTTAGATGAATTTACGGAATTAATTGAAAGTACAAAAAGAGAGTTATCAAACGAGGAATTACTTAGACTTCAAGCAAGGGCTGAGAATATTCATGAACAAATGGAACATTACTTTAGAAAAAAACAAGAGGTCGGAACCATTTGGGTGACTGAAAAAGCACTTCCCCCTGGAGGCCATACCTTACCAGAACTTTCCTATCCCTATAATGCCTTAGAACCATATATATCCGAGGAAATTATGAAATTGCACCACGATAAACATCATCAGTCATATGTTGATGGTTTAAATCGAGCAGAACTAAATCTAAAAAAAGCTAGGGAAACAAACGATTTCTCCATGGTAAAGCATTGGTCGCGAGAGCTTGCTTTCCATGGATCAGGACATTACCTTCATACGATTTTTTGGAAAAACATGAGTCCAAATGGCGGGGGAAGTCCTCATGGTTTATTAAAGGATGAAATAGAACATTATTTTGGAGGGTTTGATGACTTCAAAAGGCATTTCTCAGAAGCTGCCAAGCAAGTAGAGGGAGTAGGCTGGGCACTTTTGGTGTGGTCACCGCGTGCAAGGCATTTAGAGGTGTTACAATCAGAGCGGCATATGCTCTTGACACAATGGGATACGATTCCACTTCTTGTACTGGATGTTTGGGAACACGCATATTATCTTCAGTACAAGAATAACAGGGCAGAATACGTGGACCAGTGGTGGAACCTCGTAAACTGGCACGATGTTGAAATGAGGTATGAAAAAGCTGCAGATGTTAAATGGCCCGCATTTTAGGAATTATTTCCATAGGAGGATGTCTCAAAAGGGTTTGAACCCTGTATTTTGGGACATCCTTTTATTTTTGTGTCATAACAGAACTCGTCCTGAATAAACTTGTATAAAGCTTAAATGGAGACAAGTTGACAGTTAAGAAGGAGACGAGGTTAATCTAATGAGAATGATTTCAAAGCTAATAATTATTTCCCTCATGGTCTCACTAGTGTTCGTAAACATTCCTCAAAAGGTTGATGCTTCCCCTGGAGTAAGTGCAGCAAGTGCCGTGTTGATTGAACAGAAATCGGGGCGAATCTTGTTTGAGAAGGATGCACATACAAAGAGAAGGATCGCAAGTATAACCAAAATTATGACAGCCGTTCTTGCGATTGAATCGGGAAAAATGAACCAATACGTTAAAGTGAGTGAACAAGCAACACGTGCCGAAGGGTCTTCGGTATATTTAAAACCGGATGAAAAGTTGAAGCTTAAAGATTTGGTCTATGGCTTGATGTTGAGATCGGGAAATGATACAGCTGTGGCCATTGCTGAATATGTTGGCGGGAGTGTAGATGGTTTTGCCTATTTAATGAATCAAAAGGCTAAGGAAATTGGCATGTATAATACTCATTTTGCTAATCCCCATGGACTTGATGATCATGAAAAGCATTATTCCACTGCGTATGACATGGCCATATTAATGCGATATGCCATGCAAAATAAAACCTTTCAAACAATCTCCGGAACAAAGGTTTATCGAGCACCCAATCCTACCGAAAATTGGGAACGAGTTTGGAAAAACAAAAATCGTTTATTGACGAAATATAAATATGCTACTGGTGGGAAAACAGGCTATACAAAACGAGCAAAACGAACGCTTGTTACAACAGCGACAAAAGGAGATATGAGCCTGATTGCTGTAACCTTAAACGGACCGGATGATTGGAATGATCATATTTCCATGTATGAAAGTGGATTTAAAGGATTTGATATGGCGGAAGTACTAGCAAAGGGCAAAATAGATCTTACAAAATATAAAATTTATAAAGACCATTTATATGTAAAAAAATCGATTGTTTACCCGGCGACTAGTAAAGAAATGGACATGTTTTCTGTTAAATTCAAGCTAACTAAGCCTAAGAAAAACCTAGAGGACGTAAAGAATGATCAAATAGTCGGGAAGGCTGCTATTTATCTCGAGGGGAGAGTCGTACAGGAAACGCCCATCTATTATGAGGTTAATCAGAAACAAAAGAAGCAAAGTTTGTTTGACTTTTTAAAAGAAATTTTTCTTTCGTTTAATGGTGTGAATAGTAATGGTTAACTACATATGGGTGTTTATGACCATTGTAGGCATTGTATTTGCGCTGTTCAACGGCACGATGGAGGCTGTCAATAAAGCGGTGTTTGATGGAGCAAAAGAAGCCGTAACCCTTTGTATTGGCCTTATTAGTGTTCTAGTTTTCTGGCTAGGAATGATGCGGATTGCCGAGGAATCAGGTCTCCTTAAGAAACTGTCAAAGTTATTTCGCCCAGTCGTGAAAATTCTATTTCCTGAAGTCCCAACCAATCATCCAGCGATGGGTTATATTTTATCCAATATGATATCCAATATGTTTGGTTTAGGAAATGCAGCAACACCTTTGGGAATCAAAGCAATGGAGGAACTAAAAAGATTAAATGGAGGAACAAACATAGCAAGCCGATCCATGGTTACTTTTTTGGCCCTAAATACCGCAAGCATTACCATTATCCCAACAACCGTTATCGCGATAAGAATGAATTATCATTCTGCATCACCCACTGAAATTGTAGTACCCACTATTATTGCCACAATCTTGTCCGCAATAGGGGCAGTTCTCATTGACCGTTTTTTTTATTATCGCAGAAGCCGAAAAGAGTGATGAAATAATGGAGTTTATCTCATATATATCGCTGACCTTTATACCATTGTTAATTGGTTTTATCCTCTTATATGGGACATTTAAACGGGTGCCAACGTATGAAAGCTTTGTTGAAGGCGGCAAAGAGGGGATCAAAATTGCTGTTTCGATTATCCCCTTTCTGGTTGGAATGATTGTCGCTATCTCTATATTTCGTGCATCAGGTGCCCTCGACGCCCTAATGAATTGGATTAGGCCGTTTATGAAGACAATGGGGGTTCCTGCGGAAATAGTTCCCTTACTGATTATCAGACCTATTTCAGGGACAGCGGCTCTTGGAATGACGAGTGATTTAATTGCTGTTTATGGGCCAGATTCCTTTATTGGTCGACTAGCGTCTGTTTTACAAGGAAGTACTGATACTACCTTTTACGTATTAACTGTTTATTTTGGTGCGGTTGGAATTAAAAAAATGGGGGATGCCCTAAAGGTCGGTCTCCTTGCCGATGTGGTGGGAATCATTGTTTCGATTCTAGTGGTGGCCTTTATATTTGGTACTAAATAGTTTTTATAATATTAGAATTTATAATTTTTACTTCGAGAATTGTCCAGCTCCAGCGCCCTAGCGGCTAGTGTCCTTCACTCTCCGCCCTACGATAAGTCAACATCGAATCGCATTCGGCTCTTCGTGTTTCCTTTATCTCAGTTGAAGCGCTCCAGGCCATACGCCGCTGACCAGGGCGCTTCCGCTTTTCTTAGCATGTTCCTTTTGGAGCATGCTTTTTATTTTTAGCTTTAATTAATACCCGTTACTTTGAAAAGTGGAGAAATTGTGTCATAATTCATTAGAATAGAAATGTGATTAGGGGTTTTATTAGTAAATAAGAAGTATTCTTGTTCACTAGTTGGTTTCTTTATATCCGGAAAAAATTTTTGAGGTGAAATAATGGAAAGATTGCAAAAGGTAATTGCTCGAGCGGGGATTGCTTCGCGGCGAAAAGCTGAGGAGCTAATCAAAGAAGGGCGAGTAAAGGTAAATGGGAAAGTGGTTAAAGAGCTCGGCGTCAAGGTGTCACCTTCTGATAAGGTAGAGGTAAATGAAGTCCAGATTGAGAAGGAAGAACCAGTTTACTTTCTTTTATATAAACCTAGAGGTGTTATTTCTAGTGTAAGTGATGACAAGGGGAGGAAGGTCGTCACTGATTTTTTCTCACATTATAAAGAAAGAATTTTCCCTGTCGGCCGACTTGATTATGATACATCTGGATTATTGTTATTAACAAATGACGGAGAGTTTGCTAATTTACTAATGCATCCTAAGAATGAAATGGATAAAGTGTATGTGGCAAAAACAAAAGGAATTCCATTAAGGGAAAATCTTCGGAAATTAGAAAAAGGCATTCATCTTGAGGATGGCAAAACAGCACCTGCTAAAGTTAAACTGCTTTCTGCAGATAATAAAAAGCAAACGGCTATCGTTGAAATTACGATTCATGAAGGACGGAATCGTCAAGTTAGACGGATGTTTGAAGCAATTGGGAATGAGGTTTTAAAATTAAAACGTGAACGTTATAGCTTTTTGACCTTAAACGGTTTAAAGACAGGAGAGGCTCGGGAATTGACTCCACATGAAGTTAAACTGCTCAGGGCTCTTGCTATGGATACATCAAAGAAAAATTCATAAAATCGTCACATTTACTTTCTCTCGTTAACACTGTGCGAGTGTTGCAAAATGCTATAATTAAAGACAAACTGTGTCGTGAGTGATTTACTGGAGGGTTATTAATGAAGAAACGGCGATTAGTAATGAGAACAGTTATTTTACTTATCCTAGGTGCTGCCGTTGCCTATTCTCTTTATGCCAATCTTACAAAAGATAATAAACAAAAAGTCGCGGTTGGGGAAATAGCGCCTGATTTTGCACTGGTTGATATGCAGGGCAATAAACATCGTCTTTCAGAATATCGAGGGCAGGGTGTATTTTTAAACTTTTGGGGAACTTGGTGCCCTCCTTGTAAGAAAGAAATGCCTTATATTAATAATCAATACAATCAGTATAAAGATAAGGGTGTTCAAGTCTTATCTGTAGATATTCAAGAACCAGAACTTGCTGTCAATCAATATGCAGAACGTCTTAAGCTTGATTTTCCGATAATGATTGACACTGAAAAGGAAGTTATGAATGTGTATGGGGTTGACCTGCTTCCAGCCACATTTCTTATTGATCCAAATGGAAAAGTAGTGAAATATTATACTGGAGAGCTGACTGAAAATAAGATTAAGGAATTTATGGAGTCAATTAAACCTAAGGGATTGTAGGGAGTTTTTTACAATGAATGATGTTAAATGTGAATGCGGGCATGTGAATCCGCATGGAACCGTGCTGTGCGAAGCCTGTGGAAAAGTGTTGAATGAAGAAGATAGGAACAATAAAGAGCTTCTTGACATGCGCTATGAGGGAAGTGCACGACGGTCACAAACCTATAATAAAACCTTTATAGATAAAATTTGGAATTTCTTCTCATCTGTTAAAGTTGGAGTTTGGATCATTATCATTATCTTAATTGCTTCCACACTAGGTACGATTCTTCCGCAGGAAATGTACATCAACCTTCCGCCTGAAGTGTATTATGAGCAGGAGTATGGCTGGTTCGGAAAATTATATTATCAATTAGGCCTCCACGACTTATACGGTTCATGGTGGTACTTAATATTAATCGCAATGCTAGGCACCTCACTTGTTATTTGCAGTCTTGATAGGGTAGTCCCTTTATACAAGGCGCTTAAAGCTCAAAGAGTAACAAGACATGAGGGCTTCTTGAAGCGTCAACGTGTTTTCGGTGTCACAGAGCATCCAGAGGGGGATAATCTAACCACTCTCAAAAAGCATTTCGAAGAAAGACGTTATCATGTACGTGAAGAAAATGGCGATTTATTAGCAGAAAAAGGTCGTTTTTCTCGTTGGGGCCCATACATAAACCATGTAGGGCTGATCATCTTCTTATTTGGAGCAATGCTCCGGTTTATCCCAGGTTTTTATGTGAATGAGAATCTATGGGTAAAAGAAGGAGAGACAGCTGTAATCCCTGAAACGGGAGAAAAATATTATTTAAAAAACAATCAATTTATTTTGCAGCACTATGATAAAAATGAAGATAAGACGTTTGAAAAAGCGATTGAACAAGCAGGACAGGTGGTGAAAAATTATCAATCTAATGTTGTGCTATACAAACGAGTTAGCCAAAACCTCCCTGGGGAAAAGCCGGAATTAGAGAAAGAAAAGGAATATAAGGTACGTGTTAATCACCCCCTAACGTTTGAAGGTTATTCTGTTTTTCAATCCTCCTATCGAAGTGAGCTAAAAGCAATGTCCTTTGCCCTGACAAATAAAAAGACGAGTCAGGCATTTGGGGAGTTGAAAATTGACCTTGAGGATCCAAAGGCAAAGTATGATCTCGGTAATGGCTATACAGTCGAGATTCTTAATTATTTTCCAGACTTTGAATTTAATTCAGACGGGGAGCCAACAACAAAATCGCGTGTCCCCAATAATCCTGCTTTCATTTTTCGGATGACTACCCCTGATATTCCAAAAGGGGAAACTAGTTTTGTTGCGATTAAGCAAACCATTGAGCCGTTTGGAGATAATCAGAATAAAATGTCGTTTAAAGGGATTGAAACCAAAAATGTGTCAGGATTCACAGTGAGAAAGGACTCTTCCCTATGGGTAATTATTATAGGTGGGATCATTTTCATGATAGGTGTTATCCAAGGTGCCTATTGGAATCATCGTCGGATTTGGATACAAAATAAAAATGGACAGGTTTGGATTGCTGCACATACAAATAAAAATTGGTATGGCATAAAAAATGAAATTGAAACCATTCTGAAGGATACAAAGCTGGCCATACCCGATGATCAACTTCAAAGGGAACCTAAGGAAAAGGAGGGAGTCTAGTTGGCAACACTAAGTAGTAATTTATTATTTATTGCTTTTATTTTATATTTAGTTTCGATCATGTTTTATGGTGGCTCTATTAAAGCAAAAGCAGGGATGAATGAAAATAAAGGAACCAATAAATGGGGGACCATTGCTGTATTTTTAACCATTATTGGTTTTATATCGCAACTTGGATATTTTGTCACCAGATGGATTGCAGCAGGACACGCTCCGGTAAGTAATATGTTTGAGTTTACAACTTTTTTTGGAATGGCTCTTGTAGGTGCATTCATTGTAATTTATTTTATTTATCGAACAACATTATTAGGACTTTTCACAATGCCCGTAGCGATCTTGGTTATTGCTTATGCAAGTATGTTTCCAAGGAATATTACCCCGTTAATCCCAGCATTACAAAGCTATTGGCTTCATATTCATGTAACCACTGCCGCAATTGGTGAAGCCATTCTTGCAATTAGCTTTGCAGCGGGATTGATATATCTTGTAAAATCGATTGATCAAACAAAATCTAACAAACGAACATTTTGGCTCGAAATGGTCATGTTTGCCTTAGTGACTGTACTAGGATTTGTCGCTGTGTCATCCGTATTTGCAGGAATGGGCTATCATGAAAAGTTTAATTGGATTGATAAACATGACAATGCAGCCATAATGGAATATACGATGCCTCCGATCACAGGACCACATGAAGGCGAATTAGTGACAAAAGATGGATTTACACCGTGGATTGATGTACCAGCTATTATAAATGCTAAAAAGTTGAATACAGTCATTTGGTCATTATTAGCGGGTCTTATTTTATACGGATTAATCAGATTGATTCTTAGAAAGAGAATTGCAGCCGCTCTAAAACCACTTGTAAAAAACATTAAGCTTGATTTTGTCGATGAAATCAGTTATCGCTCTGTTTTAATTGGATTCCCTGTCTTTACGCTAGGTGCACTTATCTTTGCGATGATTTGGGCGCAAATGGCGTGGTCTAGATTCTGGGGTTGGGATCCGAAAGAAGTGTGGGCCTTAATCACATGGTTATTTTATGCAGCATTTTTACATCTACGTCTTTCAAAAGGCTGGCATGGAGAAAAGTCTGCATGGCTTGCTGTAATAGGGTTCGTCATCATAATGTTCAATTTGGTTGCTGTAAATCTTGTGATTGCCGGGCTTCATTCATATGCGGGGTAAACATTCAAAAATGGCATAAAACAAGATTATAGCCTTCACTTAGGAAAAGTGAAGGCTTTTTTAAAAATTAAGTAATTATTTCTAAATTTATTAGATTGTCAAATTATTGACACTTTTAATAGGAGTAATTACCCTTAAAATATAGCAAAAAGTGCTACCATTTTGTAAAATAAACACCATGGGGTGATTAATTATGGAAAAAGACGTAAAAATTTTAGTTGTAGATGATGAGGAAAGAATTCGCCGATTATTAAAAATGTATTTAGAGCGAGAAGAATATATTATTGATGAAGCTGAAGATGGTAATGAAGCATTGGCAAAAGCATTTGCAAATGATTACGATGTGATTCTGCTTGATTTAATGATGCCAGGTAAAGATGGAATAGAGGTTTGTCGTGAATTAAGAGAAAAAAAGGCGACTCCTGTCATTATGTTGACAGCAAAAGGGGAAGAAATCAATCGTGTTCAAGGCTTTGAAGTCGGCACAGATGATTATATTGTCAAACCATTCAGCCCAAGGGAAGTAGTCTTGCGTGTTAAAGCGCTTTTAAGACGTTCATCACAAACGAGTTACTTGCAAACAGAAACAACAACAAAAGACGTTATTGTTTTTCCACATTTAACCATTGATAACGATGCCCATAGAGTAACGGCTGACGGCAAGGAAGTAAGCTTAACTCCTAAAGAGTATGAATTACTCTATTTCTTGGCAAAGGCACCGGATAAAGTGTTTGATCGGGAACAATTACTGAAAGAAGTTTGGCATTACGAATTTTTCGGTGATTTACGAACGGTTGATACACATGTAAAACGACTTCGTGAAAAATTAAATAAGGTTTCTGAACAAGCTGCAAGAATGATTGTAACGGTTTGGGGAGTGGGCTATAAATTTGAGGTAATTAATGAATGACCTTTTTACGAAGTGTTGTAGGTAAACTTTGGTTTACAATTCTTTTCTTAGTATCATTTGTACTGTTTATCTTAACAGTCATGCTTTTAGAATTTACCCAAAACAACAACATTCGTGAAACCAAAGATGATTTAACCAATACAGCTGAAAAAATTGCCCATGTTTTGGAAGAACATCCGAATGAGAAATTACCACTTGGATTAGAAATCTCTTGGGATATTATTGATGATGTTACCAAAGTGGTTGTTGTAAAAAATAAAAATGAAGTATATTATTCTCCAAATACTGAAAATAATAAAAAATTAACGATTACAGATATAAAAAATGATAAACAATTATCACAGGTCTTTGTGAACAACAAGACAGTTGAGAAAGTATCTGACCTTTCAATTAATAACAGCAATAACGATGCCAATTACTCCATAATTGGTGTTCCACTCCATCTGCCCGGTGAAAAAGGCGGAGCGGTATTTATTTATCAATCACTAGAAATAACGCAAGAAACTACGCATTCCACAACAAAATTTATTTTACTTGTTGCGGGTGTTGCAATCATACTAACCACTATTTTTGCCTTCTTTTTATCTACTAGGATTACAGCTCCGCTAAGGAAAATGAGGGAGGCTGCATTTGAAGTAGCAAGAGGCAAATTTGACACAAAGGTCCCTATCCTGACCCATGATGAAATAGGGGAGTTGGCAACGGCCTTTAATCAAATGGGCAGGCAGCTAAAGTTTAATATGAATGCTCTTAATCAAGAGAAGGAGCAGCTTTCTAGTATCTTAAGTAGTATGGCAGACGGGGTCATTACCTTTAATCGAGATGGAACCATTCTAATCACGAATCCACCTGCTGATCGTTTTTTGCAATATTGGTATTATGAAAAGGGGGAGCTCGGACCGGATTCTGAGTCGATTCCTTCACAGGTCATGGATCTTTTTCAGCTGGCGGTTGATACAGAAAATGAGCAAATTGGTGAAATATCACTTCAAGGTCGCCATTGGGTTATTTTAGTCAGTCCGCTCTACAGTAATCGATTTATTCGAGGCGCTGTAGCTGTTCTGAGGGATATGACTGAGGAAAGAAAATTGGAGAAAATGAGAAAAGACTTTATTGCCAATGTTTCACATGAGCTAAGAACACCAATTTCCATGTTACAGGGCTACAGTGAAGCCATAGTTGATGATATTGCCGAATCACAAGAAGAGAAAAAAGAAATGGCGAAGGTCATCTATGACGAATCCTTACGGATGGGCCGGCTTGTAAATGAACTCTTGGACCTAGCTCGAATGGAGGCTGGACATATTCATTTATCGATGGAAGAAGTTAAGCTCACTTCGTTTATTAATAGAATTATTCATAAATTTCAAGGGTTGGCAAAAGAAAACGAAATTCAATTGTTTGCAGAAATTGAAAATGGTATAGAAGCGGCTTTGTTTGACCCTGACCGAATTGAACAGGTGCTCACCAATCTAATTGATAATGCGCTTAGGCATACACCCAAAGATGGTCTAGTGAAATTAACTGTAACCTCGGAAGTCATGGGGATCAAGATTGAAGTCAAAGATTCTGGTTCTGGAATTCCTGAAGAAGACCTGCCATTTGTTTTTGAACGCTTTTATAAGGCGGATAAAGCCAGGACTAGAGGCAGAGCTGGAACAGGGTTGGGATTAGCGATTGCAAAGAATATTATTGATGCTCACCGCGGCACAATTTCTGTTCAAAGCAAAATGGGCATAGGAACAACATTTTCCTTCTTAATTCCACGAAAAAAGTAATATTAACCAATATTTTGCCGATTGTTCTTGATTCACGAGGAACAATTAATTTAGTCATATTCAAGCGGAGTGTTACTCATGAATACAAATAAGGCTCATCCAATAGGATGAGCTTTTTCTAACTAAAACCCAACTGCTTGGAATTATTTGCAGTAAATATATTCCATTTTGTTAGAAAAAAGTCTATATTTATAGGGGTGAAACCTTTTATACATATATATCGACTAATACTATGAACGGGGAGGGGATTTGATGGACTCCGTTTTCGATGAACTATACCAAAAATATCATCATGACGTTTTTCAATTTCTTTTTTATATGGTTAGGAACAAAGAACAAGCTGAGGACCTCGTCCAAGAAGTCTATATTCGGGTATTTAAGGCCTATAATCGTTTTGAGGGAAAAAGCAGTGAAAAAACATGGCTGTTTTCGATTGCAAGAAATGTTGCGATTGACTCTTTTCGTAAACAAAAGGGCTGGAAAGAAAGATTACTGGAAAAATTTGATTGGTCAACCAATCAGGTAAAGGATGAGTTTCCAATTCCAGAAGAAATTACCGTCCAAAAAGAAGAAATCAGATGGATTTACCAATGTCTTGAGTCTTGCACCTTGGATCAGCGGTCAGTCATTATTTTAAGATACTTACAGGATTTATCGATAGCGGAAACAGCTCAAGCGCTAGGCTGGACGGAAAGTAAGGTTAAAACAACACAGCACCGCGCATTAAAAGCATTAAAGAAGCAAATGGAAATGTTTTTTGAAAAGGAGGGATTATCTAGTGAAAAAGTCAGAGTGGAGCGATAGAGAGCTCGAAGAACTATTAAGGCAAATGCCCAAAATACAAGACCATCGCGATCCTCGTGACATTTATCAAAATCTTTCTTTTAAAAAGCGAAAACTGAAACCACGGCTGCTGCCTGGTCTGGCTGCTGCGGCTGCACTGCTTCTATTTTTCATCTTAATACCAAATTTAATGGATGGTACAAACCGTTCATTTGATAACGCCCAAGAGCAAAAATCCACAACAAGCAAAGAAATGGATGCTGCTCAGCAGGATTCAACAATTGCACTGAAAAAAGAAGCTGTCCCTTATGAAGAAAAAGCAAAATCAGGTACAGCACAAATGGAGCCTAATGGTACTGAAACGATTAAAACAGCTATTTATGATGATCAAGTCGAGAATGGAACAGTGTTAACCTACTGGATTCCAGATTTGCAAGCGCAATACCTCATCCCGGTTTCAACCATAATACCAGATTCTAAAAATCAGTCTTGGTTAAATCTATTTAATGAAAACATGGCAAATTTAAGAGAAGAAGAATGGGGATTAAGTGACTTTTATCCATTAAACATGACGATGAAACTGGACGATAACAATCAAGATGTCTTGATTGATTTACCAGCAGATCATCAATATGGACAGGGATCCGCTACTGAAACGAATTTTATGAATGTACTGAATAAAAATATAGCTTCTAATAGCAATAGCAAAAAAATTAAATTCACAACAAACGGCAAAATTGGAATTGAATTAGGTAATTTTGGTCATGTGGAAGAAGTTGAGGTGATTCCTCGAGGAAAACATGCTTATTTCTTTTATTATCCTGCGAATAGCGACATACCATTATTAACACCATCTAATGAAACCTATAAGGATATTTTTTCTGCAATAGAGGCAATGAAAACAGAGCCATCAGGTGTTGATTTAAAAAGTTCTCTTACCCATTTACTTCCAATCCATCATGTATCCATAAAGGATAAAACTTTGATTATTTCATTTAAGGGAAATACTAGTATGCAGGATAACCAACTTTCCTCCATTTCTTTTGAAGCCTTGCTTTTAACAGCAAAGGAGTTTGGCATGGAACAGGTAATCGTACAAGATTCCTCATTGACACATATAGGTTCATTTGATTTAACTAAAGAGAACAAGGTCCCACTAGCACCGAACTTTCGAAGTATTCAATAAACAAAAAATCAACCCTTTGTGGTTGATTTTTTTGCATGATAAGAAAATATTAATTTTGGCTTTGAGAAATGTCCTGCTCCAGGCGCCATCGGCTAGTGTACTTCGCTCTTCTCCCTACGATAAGTCAACATCGGTTCGCTCGGCTCACCGTGTTTCCTTTATCTCAGTCGAAGCGCTCCAGTCCATACGCCGATAGGCGGGCGCCTTCCGCTTTTCTTGGAAAAGATGCGGTCACAGAAGAAGGTAAAGTTTATATTGAATTATCTCTGTAAAATGAATAAAAAACAGCAAAACTCCAAATTATAACAAGTATGCTCAAAGTTCCCTCTGTGAAGCAATATGTTCTAAATGTGAATAGACGAACATAAGTTATGGAGGAAAGGACAAGGTATAAGGAGGAAAAGAAAGGCATGCGTGACTACATAAAGAGATTTTTAATTGCCATAATTATGGCGCTTTGTGTCAGTTTATTATTTTTAGGTGGAAAACATTCGGAAGCAGCGGGTATGCCGCAGCCAATAGAAAGTAATGATCACTGGATTTGGCCATCTGATGGTGTCATTTCCGATACATATGGAACAAGGCATGGAAATCATAAAGGAATTGATATAGCCGGGAAAATAGACGCTCCGGTGCTTGCTGTTGAGGATGGAGTGGTTGTTAAGTCGTACTACTCCACTTCATATGGAAATGTAATCTTTATTAAACACCCAAGTAATTTTGTTACCGTTTATGCACATTTAAACAAGCGTTTAGCTGCACAAGGTCAGATGATTAAACAAGGTGACGTCATTGGTAAAATGGGCCGAACAGGTCAAGCAACTGGAACACATCTTCATTTTGAAACACATCAAGTAGAATGGCGATATGATAAGAAATATGCGATGGATCCAGAAAAGCTGTTAGGGAAAGCGGATGTGGGTGAATCCGTACAAGCTGGGATTGCTAGTATTGGGGATACAGTATTAGAGGTAAGTTCGCATCTTCACCCGCAAAGTAATGATATGAGAGTACAAACAATCCGTTCATCCAATCCAGGTAAATATTTAGTTAAACAAGGGGATACTTTGTACTCGATTGCAAAGAACCAAAATATGTCAGTAACTAGAATAAAAGACCTTAACCATCTGACGTCAGATTTGATAATACCGAATCAAATCCTAATTGTTCAGCAATAGGTAACGCGGCTGTCTCAAAATGGTCTGACCATTTTTGTGGGACAGCCTCTTTTTTGATTTATAAGAATTTATAAGTTTTGACTTCGAGAATTGTCCAGCTCCAGAAGAGCAAGCTTCGGAAGCATTACTTCGCACGAAGGAAAAGCGATAGCTTTTCCGAGGAGCGCCTTAGCGGCTAGTGTCCTTCGCTCTCCGCCCTACGATAAGTCAAGCACGAATGCGCCTCCGGCTCTTCGTGTTTCCTTTATCGCGTTTAACGGGCAGTAGATTCTCAACTGCCCGTAAGAACCCGATCGGCTCAACTAACAATCAGCGAGAAGAACGTTCGCTGATTGAAGTTTCACCTTATCTCAGTTGGAGCGCTCCATAAGGAAGGCAACGGCAGCATTGGCATCGCACGAAGGGAAAGCGTAAGCTTTTCCGAGGAGGCCATACGCCGCAGAACAGGGCGCTTCCGCTTTTCTAATAAAAAGAGGACAAAGTAATTTTTATACTTAACAAAAGTGGCTTTCTTTAGTATAATAAAGTAGTAATTTCATATCGATCTATCTTCGGGGCAGGGTGAAATTCCCGATCGGCGGTATAAGAGTAATACTCTTGAGCCCGCGAGCCTTATTATTAGGCAGGATTTGGTGCGATTCCAAAGCCGACAGTATAGTCTGGATGGGAGAAGATGGAGGTTCTGCGGACGTTCAAAATTGTGATATTTGGAACGTTTATTAAGCGTACCTTTGTAAACTCCCTCAAGTAAATTTGTCTTGAGGGAGTTTTATTTACATAAGGTCTGTTGCTGAACCTCTCTTCCTAACGTGATGGATCCAAAAAAGGAGAGAGGAAGATGAAAAAGAAGATGAAAACAAAAAGAATGACTGTAAAGGCTTATGTTTCGATTGGGATGTTAAGTAGTATTGCGTATTTATTAATGCTTTTAAATTTCCCACTACCACCATTTCCAAATTTTTTATTTATTGATTTCAGTGACATTCCAGCATTAATTGCCGCTTTAATTTTTGGACCGGTGGCTGGAATTTTAGTTGAGTTATTCAAAAATGTTCTTAATTATATTGCGACAGGAAGTCAGACAGGAATCCCTGTAGGACATATTGCTAACTTTCTAGCAGGTATTGTGTTTATCCTGCCAACATATTATGTTTATAATAAACTTAAAACAAGAAAGGGAATGACAATTGCGTTAATTATCGGAACCGTTACAATGGCAATTGTGTTGAGTTTATTGAACTATTTCTTCATTTTACCAGCCTATACAGTTCTGATGGGGTTCCCGGATATGCGTAATTTGGTCGTCCCAGCCATCTTACCTTTTAATGTAATAAAAGGTGTCATGATGTCGTTCATCTTTATGTTACTGTTTGTTCGGATGCAAGGATTGATTAATAAATTTTCCAACATTAAAAATGCATAAACCAAAACAAAGGCCTCCGATTTGAGGCCTTTGTTTTGGTTTATTTCCATAAGAAAAAGAGGATGTCATTTTAGGGGGACATCCTCTTAGTAGCTTAAAAATATCTTTTTGACAAAATATTATTCAAATTTAGTTGGATTACCTTCAAATGGCTCATCAGCAACTTTAATTGAATCTGTTGGACAACCTTCAAATGCATCCATCATGTCGTCGATTAAAACATCTGGAATTTCAACAATTCCTTCGTTTTCATCAAGTGTTACAAATGCAATGCCTTCATCATCATAATCATAAATATCTGGTGCAGCTGCGCCACATGCTCCACATGCGATGCAAGTTTCCTTATCAACAATTGTATACTTTGCCATGAAAAAAACCTCCCAGTAAAATAACAAAAAATATTCTAACTTGTTTCCCAAACTAATATGGAAACGCATTACTACATCTATTGTAAAACTGTATGGTCAACTTTTCAATAGAAAAATGCTATTTAGAAATGAGTTAATTCATTTCAATTTGTTAAACTTCTACATATTTGCCCAACAAGTTATTCGATTTCATGGTAAAATAAAATCAGAAAAAATGGGAAATTTGTCGATAATATGCGAAAAAAGTGGTGGAGTAAAAATGTTGCAATTAGAAACCATCATTCTTTATTGTTTAAAACAATTAAATAGTGAACGGACCATTTATTCCGTCTATCATCTTATAAAAGGAAAAAAGTCATCACAAACCATCCAAGATGCTCATTTATTTTCGTTGAAGAGATTTTTTGGGATATATGAATCATTATCCCGTGAGTCTTTTGATGAAGTTATTGATAAAATGCTTGCAAACAAGTGGATTGTCAGTAGTGGCGATCAACGATACCTTTTAACGCAGTCTGGACATGAACTTTTAGAAAATGCTTCATTTCCCGTTTATATCAATGGCTGGAGTTATCATCCCTTTACAACCTTGTTTTGGGAAAGGCTTTCGCTGTTTATTCAAGTGACTTCGAATCTTGTTTACGGGGAAACAAGGTATCTTCCCATTCAAAAAAATAAGGATGTTCACCTATGGTTAAAATCAGCTTTAAAAAAGCTCAAAATACCTAGGAATGAGTTGGGGGCAGTCTTATTTTCTGAATTAATGGTATGCTTTAATGACGAAAAGGAGATCGATCCATCCATATTAGTGTTTCAATTAACTGGTTTTCAGCAAATAGGTTTAACACCGCTCCAGGCAGCAAAGAAGTTAAAGTTGGATATACACGATTACCAAATCGGCTTTATTCATGCACTCCATTATCTATTGCAAACCATTGAAAAGGATACTCATCGATTTAGCATCCTGCCTGCACTTATTAAAGACTTGAAGCAGGATGATGAATTAACCATTACATCTAGAAAAACGTGGAAACTTTTAGAGCAGGGATACTCTATCGATCAGATTGCGAATTTTAGGCATTTAAAGATAAGTACAATTGAAGACCATCTTGTGGAATTTGCCTTACATGTTGATGGTTTCTCAATCGATCGATATGTTAATAAAGAGTTACAAAAAAAGATAGTAGAAATTTCTCAGCTTCTTGGAACTAAGCAGCTAAAGCTGATAAAGGGAAAATTGAAGGAAGCAACCTATTTTCAAATTAGGTTAGTGTTTGCAAAGTATGGTGAAAATGAATGCAATTAGAAAAGCTTTTAGAAAAACACTTTGGCTATCAATCATTTAAAATTGGGCAAAAGGAAGTTATCTCATCCATCCTTGCCGGGAAACATACATTAGCTATGCTCCCAACAGGAACGGGAAAATCATTATGTTATCAACTTCCTGGTTTTATACTAAAAGGGCATATTTTAATTATTTCTCCTCTTCTTTCTTTAATGCAGGATCAGGTAGAGCAAATGAAACTGATAGGAGAAAAAAGGGTCATTGCACTAAATTCGTTTCTTACTTCCACAGAAAGAAACCATGCGCTTCGTCATTTAAAGGAGTATAAGTTTATCTTTATTTCTCCTGAAATGTTAGGGGTACCTTTTATCATAAGTATGCTTCAACAACTATCTATTTCGTTATTCGTAGTCGATGAAGCTCATTGTATATCCCAGTGGGGTTTTGATTTTCGGCCAGATTATTCAAAGTTAGGCAACATTCGAGAAAAGTTAGGTAATCCTTTAACACTCGCACTTACCGCAACCGCTACAAAAAAGGTACGTGAGGACATTGTTGTTTCACTAGGACTAGAAGAAATCATTAAAATAGAATCGACGATTGATCGACCAAATATAGCCTTTTTAGTTGAAGAATTAAACACCTATCATGATAAGCAGAACCGAGTGCTCGACCTTGTTAAACAATTGCAAAAGCCAGGAATCATTTATTTTTCAAGTAAAAAGGCGGCAGAACAAATGGCTTCGTTACTAGTAGAGAAAGATATCTGTCAGGCAATGGCCTACCATGGGGGAATGGATCAAAACACAAGAATATTGATTCAACAACAATTTCTCCATAATCAACTTGATGTTATTTGTGCAACCAGTGCGTTTGGAATGGGAATAAATAAGGAAAATATTCGGTTTATTATCCACTATCATATGTCGATGCAAATAGAATCCTATCTCCAGGAAATCGGCAGGGCAGGCCGTGATGGACTGCCAAGTGTTGCCATCCTATTATATTCACCAGGTGATGAGCAGCTTCCACTTCAACTTGCAGAAGGGGAATTGCCAACAGAATTGCAAATAGATTGGTTGTTTACACAAGTACAGCAGGATCAATTGTTCAGGGATGGTAAAATTGAACTAAATCAGCAATTATGCGATCATGGCCGGTTTTCAGAAGTTCAGTGGAGAATCATCAAGGATTTCATCAATAATTCATCACTTGAGAAAAGCTCCCTTAAAGGTTTACAGTTGGATTTAAAGAAATTTGTTAAAGAAAGATTAGAAGTAAAGATAACTAATATTTATCGAATGAAAAAATTCGTGGAAGACACAACGTGCAGACGTGCATGTATTTTAGATTATTTTGATGAGCAATTGGTAAACAAAGTACCCTCATGCTGTGATCTTTGTGGTTTGACACTAGATCAATATCATTCTGTTGAAAATACAGTGCCAATAAATAGGGAAGAAAAATGGAAGGATTACCTTGCCAAAATTCTATTCAAGAGTGAGTTGAGTGAATGAAGAAGAAATATCATGCACTGATTGCAGGCTTAACTGATAAAGAGCTTCTTTATCATCTGTATTTAACACAAATCATTCTCTTGGTTATTTCCTTTATTTTAGGATTTATATTTTTTGACCATTTTTCATATTTAGCCAATTTTCACTTCCATGACCTAAATATTTTAAAAATAGGTATTCCTGCTGGTGTAGCTGTTGTCATCTTGGATATTGTGTTAATGAAATGGCTGCCTTTTTCTTTTTATGATGATGGGGGATTGAATGAAAGGATCTTTAGAAAAAGAAATATTTTCCATATTTTAGTGATTGCCTTTATTGTTGCCTTTAGTGAGGAACTACTTTTTCGAGGGATCATTCAGACAAAGGTGGGGCTGATCCTAGCTAGTATTATTTTTGCTATCATTCACTACCGTTATCTTTTTAATTGGTTTCTATTTTTAAATATTGTATTACTTAGTTTTTTTATTGGTTTGATTTTCGATTGGACCGGAAATATAGCGGTTACCATCATGATGCATTTTGTCATTGATTTTGTTTTAGGCGTATATATAAAATGTAGACCTTCTATCATTGAGGACGAACAAGGAGGAGTAGCTCCGTGAATAAAGAAGAACCTTATAGAGACCAAGCGGAAAGATTAAAAAAACGGATTCAAAAAATTAATGAAATGGCCGAAGATAGTGCTGGTCCAAATCGAAGTGATAAATTTCCTCCAAGGGAGCAATTGCACCGTCAAAAAAAGAAGAAAACAAAATGGAAGTTAAAATATCCAGTCATTCGGTTATTAGTATTGTGTTTTATCCTCCTTCCAATTATTATTTTTAGTATTATATCCTACCGAGAAAGTGGTAATCGTCTTAAGGGAACGGAAAAAACATCAGGAGACTCAGTCGGATACGAAACCATCAATCTTGAAAAGTCGACTCAAGATGAAAAAAGCATTTCAGCGGAATCAAAGGAAAGTAATCAAAATAGCATCGAGACGAGTGATGTTGGTGAAAAAAGTGCAGATCCTGGCGCAGAATCAAAGCAGACTGCTTCGAGTGATCATTCTAATCCTACTATTCCGACATCCAGTCCAAAGGACACTGCTATTAAACAAGGTTCAGATAAAAATAGTCCTCAGCCGGCTGTAACAGAAACCAGCAAGTCTGATACAAATAAAACCGTTAAAACCACTAAGCTGGTTTATCACACTGTCCAGCCACAAGAAACATTATTTAGGATAGCGATGAAGTATTACAAATCTCAAAAAGGTATCGCCATTATTAAGAATGCGAATCACCTTCAGAGTGAAAGCATTTATGCTGGTCAAGTTTTAAAAATACCATTAAACAATTAGCCGGTCTCTGATCGGTTTTTTTGTTTTCGAAGAACATAATTTATAGGACAAGGTCATATGTATATAGAGAGAAATGGAGGGTGATAAAAAATGGATTCTCCAATCCAATTACTTGAACATACTGATCCGGCAACAAAACAAATGTTAGAAAACGTTAGGAAAAGAAAGAAAAAGTTTGATGATGCTAAAATGTGGCATTATTTTTCAATATATTTAACGCTTTTTTTTGCTTTTTTATTTATTTTATATTTTTATAAAAACGTCTACACTCACTATTCTTTTTCTTATATATCCATGTTATCTGTTTCATTAAATGATTCGATAGCAGTGTTTTTATTTGCGATCTCCTTGATCGGGTTTGGTGCAATGAAACTGCTAAAAGAACAAAAGGAAAAAAAAGAAAAGGAATATCAGGAATTAAGATGTGAAATAGTTGATCGCAGTAAAGACTTATGGAAAAAAGAAGAGGAATGGAAAAATAGACATGTGGTTTTCGAAGTGATGAAAAAGCAATATGATATTAACCTGTACCACGAAAAAAAATAAGAAGCAGAAAATGGAGCTGCTTCTTATTTTTTATCAGAAGATTGTCTTTTTTCCTTGCTCATCTTTTAAAATTTCTACAGCTTCTCGAAAACGCTGAGAATGAATGATTTCTCTTTCACGAAGGAACCTTAAACCATCATTTAAATCAGGGTCATCACTCATGTTGATAATCCATTGATATGTCGCTCTGGCTTTTTCTTCTGCAGCAATATCTTCATATAGATCAGCTATTGGATCGCCTTTAGCTGCAATATAGGATGCAGTCCAAGGAACACCGGAGGCGTTTTGGTAGTATATGGCTTTATCATGGTTGACATAATGGTCGTCAAGTCCGGCTGCAATCAGCTGCTCTGGAGTGGCATCCTTAGTTAATTTATAAATCATTGTGGCAATCATTTCCAAATGAGCAAACTCTTCAGTTCCAATATCTGTTAAAAGACCAATTACCTTATCAGGAATGGAATATCTTTGATTTAAATAACGTAAGGCTGCTGAAAGTTCCCCGTCCGCACCACCATACTGTTCTATTAAATATTTTGCAAGCCTCGGGTTACACGTACTTACACGGACAGGATATTGTAGTTTTTTTTCGTAAATCCACATTTTATAAAGACCTCCCTCTAAACTTTGCTAACAATCTAGCTCAACACCTATGCGATTTACCCTCATCGCTATGGGACTCTTTTGCTGTTAAACTTGCCATGGCCATGGTGTATCATCCCAGTTCCAAGGATATCCTGAGTAGCTGTTGCCATATTGTTGTAAAGGGCCGAATTGACTTTCAAATTGCTTTTTTAATTTCTTTCTCTCTTTTGCATAGTGATTAAATTGATTTATGGCTTCAAGATCATCGTTATGTGTGTCTAAGTATAAGGTAAGTTCAACTAAAACAAAGTCGACTGCCTGAAGTTGTTCCATTAGCTGATAATATTCTGCTGGTACCTGTTTCACTGTGGCAGTCCTCCTTTGCCTGGCTCCAGTGGACCATACCACGAATCATAAAAGTCCTTCCAAAGTGTACCTGCCTTCAGGGCCTCGAATGGTGTAAATTGTGGTAAATTCGGCGGTTGGTAACCCATATATATATTAGGTGGGGTAGAGTAAGCTTTTTCAAGGATTGGTTTACAAGGGTCATACGGACTCGCATAAGGATGATACGTTTTAAAATGAGTATTCATAGTCGTCCTCCCTTTTTCAATATCAGTTAATCATATGAAATAATTTTTGATACATGACATAAATCTTTAATATATTAAAGGATAATTCATTAGATTGTAGAAGTATAATTAACATAGAGGATTAAGACTACGAGGTGATGAGAAATGTTCGTAAAAAATATCATGATACCAAGACATGAATGTTATACGGCACAGGCTGATGTAACCCTTAGGGAAGCGTTGGCACTACTAGAAGCACATAAAATTGATGGTTTACCAATATTAAAGGGTGATAAATATGTTGGAGTTGCCACAAGATTTAATATCTATCAAGGTTTTTTCCTTTCAGGAAAGGCAAGGGAAGAATATTTGACTTCTACCTTAGTTAAAGATATTGCTTCATATGAAGACAAGTTTTTACATGGGGGAGAAATGTTCGAAAAAACATTGCTCGATTTAAAGGATTTCCCATTATTGGCGGTTGTGGATTCCAATGGAACCTTCCTTGGAGTTGTAACACGTTCTGATGTAATAAGTTCATTTGAAAGTGCGTTTGGCGTCAATCGTCCTGGTGTTAGGATTGCTTTTACCTCAGTTGAAACTGAAGGACGAATTGCTCGCCTTTCGGAAATTGCCCATCAATTTCATGAACATATTATCTCACTTGTCACTTTCGATGAAAAAGACAAACTAGTGCGTCGAATTGTTATGAAGATTGAAAAGAAAGATAATATTGATAGATTTACTAAAAAGCTTGAAGAATATGGGTTCCGTATTTTAAGTATTCAAGAGGACTAATTATAACAATAAGGCAAAGAAAGAAATTCCTTCTCATATATTGTATGGGGAGGATTTTTATGTTTAAAAGTAGAAGCATGCACATTCTTACTTTATTTTGTGGGTATTACCAAATTGAATGGTATTTAGCTGGGTGCACACAGTAGCCTTTTTAAGTTAGGTGTCCTTTATGGTATGATTTTCGTATAACTGTAAGTAGGGGAAATGGGGAAAGAAAACATGATTATTTTTTTGGGTGGACTATTTTTAATGGGGGTATTCCTGCTCTTATATATGTGGCGAGAAGCATTTTTAAATAAAGTTGTGGAACAGGAACTATATTTTTCAGACTTTCCAGCATCATTTGAGAGGGTATCTATTTTTTTTATTTCGGATATTCATAGACGGACCATTTCTGATAAAGTTATTCAACAGGTAAAAGAAAAAGCTGATTTTGTAGTAATCGGGGGGGATTTGACTGAGAAAGGTGTCCCTTTTGAAAGAGTAAAAGCAAACTTAATAAAATTAAAGCAACTTGGCCCCGTTTATTTCGTTTGGGGGAATAATGATTATGAAGTGGATTTTCGAAAATTAGACGCGATATTGCTTGATTTTGGCGTAAAGGTGTTAGACAATACTGCCGTGACATTCGAATCAGCATTCGGCGAAAAATTATCTTTACTTGGTGTGGATGACATGAGTCAACAACGAGATCGCTTAGAATTGGCACTACAGGATGCAGAGGATAGCAGTTTCAAAATAGCGGTAAGCCATTTTCCGGCCATTACGGAAAAGATCCTCCCTGAGCACGATATTCGCCTAGTACTAAGTGGACATACACATGGCGGACAGATCCATATATTAGGGTACAGTCCATATGAAAGAGGAAAGCTTAAAAAGTTTGTGAACACCGTTCTGTTAATAAGTAATGGATATGGAACCACTGCTCTGCCATTAAGGTTAGGAGCCCCTGCAGAATCACACCTCCTTACGTTAAAAAGGGGACCAGAAAATTTCGGATGATGTAGACAATTCACCAATAGAACCCTAAGGCATACACTGAAAACAAGAGTTATGTCACGGCAGGGGGCAAAAGCATGCGCTTAGAACGCTTAACGGCCAATAAAATAAAAATATTTTTAACCTCTGATGATTTATTTGACCGAGGACTTTCGAAAGAAGATATTTGGAAAGATTCGAGTAAATGGAATCAGCTTTTTCATGATATGCTTGAAGAAGCGAGTGAGGAATTAGATGTGGATATCCAGGGTTCTGTAGCCGTAGAAATCTTCTCCCTGCAGGCTCAAGGGATGATCCTAATCATAACGGTTGACGAAGTAAAAGACGATGAGGATTTACAATATGATGGCTATATTGAAATGCAGGTAAGAGTTGAAGGCTGTGAAGAATTATTATACGAATTTAAAGATTTTGAAGATATTATTGGTCTATCCAAAAGACTATCTATTGTAGATATTTTTGGAGGAAGCCTTTATGCATGGAATAACCGTTATTATCTTTTACTGGAAAACGTTGAAACAGCAAAAAAGGAAGTGGCTGCATGTATCTTATCAGAGTTTGGCAATCCCTCCATTTTGAGTCCAATCGTTCTTGCTGAATATGGTAAACCTGTTATGGAACATTTCGCTGTGGAAACCATTCTTCATTTTTTTAAATAAACGTTGGTCTGAATAAGATTAAACTTTAAAGGGGGCATTGGCCCCTTTCTAAATGAAGAGAGGATAGACATGTATAAAGGAAATCCTTTTAAAACGGAATTGATAACGTTTACATATTGACGTTTTTCTAAAAGAAGTTTGTGCTTTATTTCTTGCATAAATCCTTTAAACGTGTATACTTGTGTCTGAAAGAGGACAACATTCGTAAAGCATTTTCTAGGAGGATTACAAAATGGTAGCCGAAAAAGCTAATGAACAGACTAATCAAGAGGGAGAGCAAGATGTGTTAAAATCAACACAAACTGTTATTCATAAGGCCCTTGAAAAGTTAGGTTATCCTGAAGAGGTATATGAGCTCTTAAAAGAGCCGCTACGGTTATTGACAGTTAAAATCCCAATAAGAATGGACGACGGTTCGATAAAAATATTTACTGGATACCGTGCACAACATAATGATGCAGTTGGCCCAACAAAGGGCGGTATTCGCTTTCATCCAGATGTAACGGAAACAGAAGTGAAAGCCCTTTCAATCTGGATGAGTTTGAAATGTGGTATTGTTGACCTTCCATATGGCGGTGGTAAGGGCGGTATTGTTTGTGACCCCCGGAATATGTCTTTTAGAGAACTTGAAAGATTAAGTCGTGGATATGTAAGAGCAATCAGCCAAATTGTTGGTCCAACCAAGGACATTCCAGCACCAGATGTGTTTACCAATTCGCAAATCATGGCGTGGATGATGGATGAGTATAGCCGAATCGATGAATTCAATTCTCCTGGATTTATTACAGGTAAGCCGCTTGTATTAGGCGGTTCCCATGGACGAGAATCTGCAACAGCAAAAGGGGTGACCATTTGCATTCGCGAAGCAGCTAAAAAGAAAGGTATTCAAATTGAGGGTGCCCGAGTGGTCATTCAGGGCTTTGGTAATGCAGGAAGCTATTTATCTAAGTTTATGCACGATGCAGGTGCGAAAGTTATCGGTATATCAGATGCATACGGTGCATTGTACGATCCAAACGGTCTTGATATTGATTATCTATTAGATAGACGAGACAGCTTTGGAACTGTAACAAAATTATTTAACAATACAATAACAAATAAGGAATTGCTTGAACTTGATTGTGATATTTTAGTTCCGGCTGCGATTGAAAATCAAATTACAGCGGAAAATGCCCATAATATTCGTGCTGGCATCGTTGTTGAGGCAGCCAATGGCCCTACGACATTAGAAGCCACTGAAATATTAACTGAACGTGGAATTCTACTTGTTCCAGACGTGTTAGCTTCAGCAGGTGGAGTTACTGTTTCTTACTTTGAGTGGGTTCAAAATAACCAAGGTTACTATTGGACTGAGGAAGAAGTTGAAGAAAAACTTGAAAAAGTTATGGTGAAATCATTTAATAATATTTATGATACTGCCCAAACACGCCGAGTAGATATGCGGCTTGCTGCCTATATGGTCGGGGTTAGAAAAATGGCAGAAGCAAGCCGCTTTAGAGGCTGGATATAAGTTAAGACAGAAATAAAAGGTTTGTTTGTTGAAACCCAGTAAAAAATCTCCTATCATGATACGGTAGGAGATTTTATTTATTTGTTTTAAGGAGATGTACTAAGAGCAATGGAAGATGTCATTATAATTGGTGGAGGCCCTTGTGGTTTAGCAGCAGCAATTGCCTTACAAGAAATCGGCAAAAAGCCTTTAATTATTGAAAAGGGGAATGTGGTTAATTCCATTTATCATTATCCAACTCACCAAACCTTTTTTAGTACGAGTGAAAAATTAGAAATTGGCGGGATGCCTTTTGTAACGGATAGTTACAAGCCTAAGAGAAATCAGGCCCTTGTCTATTACCGTGAGGTTGCAAAGCGAAAACAGCTTCGTATAAATGCGTTTGAAACCGTCATGAAAGTCACGAATCAAAATCAGCAATTTCAAGTGGTCACAGATAAAGGTTCGTATACCACCAATTATGTGATTATAGCTACTGGCTACTATGATCATCCTAATTATATGAATGTCCCTGGCGAAGGCTTATCAAAGGTTTTTCATTATTTTAAAGAGGCCCATCCATATTTTGATAAAGATGTTTGCGTAATTGGTGGAAAAAATTCAAGTGTAGATGCTGCTTTAGAACTTATTAAGGCGGGAGCGCGGGTAACAGTTTTATACCGTGGTGAAGAGTACTCTCCAAGTATTAAGCCATGGATTTTACCTGAATTCGAAGCATTAGTGAGGAATGGTACAATTCTAATGGAGTTTCGGGCACATGTGAAAGAAATATCTGAGAAACAGCTAGTTTATCTAAAAGATGGGGAAGAAAAGACAATTAACAATGATTTTGTTTTCGCTATGACTGGCTATCATCCAGATCACCGATTTATTGAGAAAATGGGTGTGAAAATTGATGAAGAAACAGGAAGGCCAAAATATAATCCAGAATCAATGGAAACAAATGTGGATGGGATATATATCGCCGGAGTCATTGCCGCAGGAAATAATGCTAATGAAATATTCATTGAAAATGGAAGGTTTCATGGTGAACAAATAGCACGTTCTATTTTAGAAAAAGAAACTAAAGGATGATCTGTGATGAAAAAAGTAGTTCTTTTAACAACCGGTGGTACAATTGCAAGTAAACCAAATCAGTCTTCAGGGAAATTAGCCTCTGGTGCTTATACGGGAGAAGAGTTGGCTTCCATGTGTAATTTACCTGAAGACATTGAAGTAGTTGTGGAATCTGTCTTTCAAAAAGCGAGCATTCATATTACATTTGAAGATTTAGTGCATCTAAAGAATAAAATTGAAAATTATTACAAGGATGATTCGGTTTCCGGCGTGGTTGTTACCCATGGGACAGATACAATGGAGGAAACTGCTTACTTCCTTGATTTAACCATTAACGATTATCGGCCGGTAGTTGTAACAGGTTCGCAGCGTTCTCCTGAAGATTTAGGAAGCGATGTGTATATTAATTTGCGGCACGCTATCTACTCAGCTTGTTCCAGTGACTTACATGATGCAGGCACCGTCGTTGTGTTTAATGAACGTATATTTGCCGCCAGATATGTGAAAAAAGAACATGCATCTAATATTCAAGGTTTTAATGCCTTTGGCTTTGGTTATCTTGGGATTATTGATAATGATCGCGTCCAAATTTTTCAGAAACCCATAATAAGAGAACATTTTGCCATTAAATCCTCGATTCCACAAGTCGAAATAATTAAATGCTATATTGGTGCTGATGGGAAATTTATTAAGGCTGCTCGTGAAGCGGGGGTAGCTGGAATTGTCTTAGAAGGCGTAGGCAGAGGCCAAGTGGCCCCTAAAATGATGGAGGAGATTGAAAAGTCAATTAATGAAGGGATCAAATTAGTAATTACAACAAGTGCTGAAGAGGGATCAGTATATACAACCTATGATTATGAAGGTAGTGCCTATGATCTTTATAAAAGAGGAGTAATTCTTGGCAGTGACAATGACTCGAAAAAGGCAAGAATTAAACTTGCTGTGGCGTTGGCAAGCAGCTTAGATACTATCAATTTTGAGTAACAAAAGCTCCTGTGACATATGGATCCATAAGTAAATGATGATATGGTGGTATGAGAATTGGAATGAATCTTTCATTTTCTTTATAAGTTATACATGATACGATATAGAAAACCGATTGGAAAAGAGGTAGAACATGCTCGGAATTTTATCTGCCGGAGTAGCCCCTGGTTTGGCCCTACTAAGTTATTTTTATTTAAAAGATGAATATGAGCCAGAGCCAATCTCCTTTGTTCTTCGGACATTTTTGTACGGGGCTCTATTGGTGTTTCCAATCATGTTTATTCAACATGTCCTTGATACAGAGCATTTGCTAAATTCGCATCTTTTTGATGCCTATCTTAGTTCCAGTCTATTGGAAGAGTTTTTTAAATGGTTCATCTTGTTTTATGCGATTTATCAACATGTTGAATTTGATGAACCATTTGACGGAATTGTCTATGGAGTAGCCGTATCTCTTGGTTTTGCTACAGGTGAAAATATTTTCTATTTAATTGCAAATGGGATTGAGCATGCGATGACACGTGCTTTATTGCCAGTCTCAAGTCATGCCCTTTTCGGTGTGATTATGGGCTTTTATCTAGGAAAGGCTAAATTTACCAAGGGCAGCAAAGCAAAGTGGATTATCTTATCTTTGCTTTTGCCATTTATTTTACATGGTTCCTATGATTTTATCTTAATTTCCCTAGAAAATTGGCTATATATTATTTTGCTTTTTATGATTTTCCTTTGGTGGTTTGGTTTACGTAAAGTGAAAAAAGCAAAAATATTAAGTGCCAACCATTTCAAAAAAGAATATCCAATCCAAACGAGGATGTCCCAAAATAAAGGGTCAGACCCCACTACCTCAACATTTCGCTGAATATAGGCGATGATGTATTGAGTGTTTAACGTGAGGTCAGACCCTTATGGGACATCCTCTTTTTAATTAATCTGTATGAAATGGAATAAAAACACCAATTAAACAAAAAATAGGGTTACTGCAAAAAGATTCATAATGGGGGTTATTATTCCATGATTAAGAAAAGCATCCTACTCAAATACTTCATCCTTCTCTCTTTCTGCATCATCCCATTTTCTATAGTGGATAGCCAAAAGGTGCATGCCTTTTCCAACCAGGTCATCCAAAAGGGAGCCGTTGGCGAGGATGTCATTGAGTTACAATCCAGGCTCACACATATTGGCTTTTACCATGGGAAAATCGATGGGGTATTTGGATGGGGGACGTATTGGGCATTAAGAAATTTTCAATATGAATTTGGGTTACCGATTGATGGAATTGCTGGGGCAACAACCAAGGCGAAGTTAACAAAAGCTACAAAATATAACAAACAAACAGCACAAAAGCCATCAACACCTAAACCAGCTGCACAAAAGCCGACGGCAGCGAACACACCAAATGGGTTCTCGCAAAATGAGATCCGCTTAATGGCCAATGCTGTCCACGGAGAATCAAGGGGAGAACCATATATCGGGCAGGTGGCTGTTGCAGCCGTCATACTTAACCGGGTAAATAGTTCATCGTTTCCCAATACCGTATCAGGGGTAATTTTTGAACCTGGGGCATTTACAGCTGTTGCAGATGGACAAATTTGGCTGACACCGAATGAAACATCCAAAAAAGCAGTTTTAGATGCTGTAAATGGATGGGATCCGACAGGAGAAGCATTATACTACTTTAATCCTGCTACAGCCACAAGTGGATGGATCTGGGGAAGACCACAAATAAAACGAATTGGCCAACATATCTTTTGTAAGTAGAGAGGTGAATAGATTTGATTAGAGGAATATTGATAGGGATTCTCGCTATAGGTGTTGCGGGAACAGCATATTGGGGCTACCAAGAACACCAAGAAAAAAATGCGATACTTATTAATGCGGAAAACAATTATCAACGAGCATTTCACAATCTTTCATATCGAATGGATCTATTGCACGATAAAATTGGTTCTACTCTTGCCATGAATTCTAAAGAAACCTTGTCTCCATCATTAATTGAAGTGTGGAGACTTACTTCGCAAGCACACGGAGATGTTGGGCAGCTGCCTTTAACCTTATTGCCTTTTAACAAAACGGAAGAATTTTTAGCGAATATTGGAAATTTTAGCTATCGTACTGCTGTTAGAGACTTAGGTAAGGAACCGTTAACAGATAAAGAATATGAAACATTAAAAGTACTCTATAAACAGTCTGGTGACATTCAAGGTGAACTTCAGAATGTGCAGCATATGGTTTTGAAAAATAACTTGCGTTGGATGGATGTCGAACTTGCCCTTGCATCTGGGAAAGAAACAACGGATAACACAATTATAGATGGCTTTAAAACAGTTGAAAAAACAGTTTCAGGCTATGAAGAGGCAGATTTTGGACCAACATTTGCGAATATGCAAAAAAAGGATGAAAATTTTAAGAAAATAAAGGGGAAAACCATTACACGTAATGAGGCCATCACCATTGCAAAAAAATATATTAAGCTTGATGGCAATGCGCAAGTGAAAGTTACTGACAATGGAAAAGGATCCGATTACGGCTTTTACAGTGTGTCAATCAAAAATAAACAAAGCGGGCAAGAAGCAAGTATGGATATTACTAAAAAGGCCGGTCATCCCATTTGGTATATTAATAATCGGGAAATAAAGAAACCAGTTCTAAGTCTTAATGATGCAGATAACAAGGCAGCTGCATTCTTAAAAGATACAGGGTTCAAAAATATGGAGGTTTTTGAAAGCACACAATATGATAATATTGGCGTCTTCAACTTTGTTACAAATATAAATGGAGTTAGGATTTATCCTGAATCCATTAAAGTCAAAGTTGCCCTAGATAATGGGGATATAATTGGGGTTTCTGCTGAGGAATATTTAAAATCCTTCCAAACAAGAACTATTGAAAAACCAACTATATCAATAGAACAAGCTCGAGCAAAAGTAAATCCAAAATTAAAAGTCATGGAAGACCGTAAAGCCATGATTGTAAATGATTTAAATGAAGAGGTATTATGTTATGAGTTCCTTGGGACTATTGAAGATAGTACGTACCGAATATTTATTAATGCCAAAACTGGTTTTGAAGAAGAAGTAGAGAAAATGAAGGATGCGGAAACTATTTATAAAGATGTACTTTAAGGAGGAGCATTTGCTTTTCCTTTTTTTAGGTATGGTTACACCATGTTTAAGAATAAAAAAATACAGGGGCTCCAATAATATACATATATAATAATTGGAGTGGTGGGTATGAAAATGGTAGAGCGGATTTTAATTAAAGTTGTGATCGTCCAGTTTATCTTTTTATTTTTATCCCAACTATTCTTCCACCAGTTGGATATTTTTCCGCAAATTAAACAATTAACAAAATACGAAGGGGTAAATGAAAATACATTTACGGAGATCCTCCAAACCTTTCAAGGTGGAACAAAATAAAGCAGGCCATCCTGCTTTATTTTTTATTGGCTTTGTTATTTCTTTATTGAAAAGGGTAAAAAAAAAGGGGCATTTCTTTTTCTTGTGGTAAAATAATAGAGAAGAGTAGACGAACATGAAGGCATTTAGGAGGATTTATGAAAAAGAAATTATCAATTGCAATTGACGGCCCTGCTGCAGCCGGAAAGAGTACAGTAGCAAAAATTGTGGCAGAAAAACTTTCTTATATTTATATTGATACTGGTGCGATGTACAGGGCATTGACATATAAAGCGATCGTTAACCGTGTAGATTTGGAAGATGAGGTTTCATTGTTGGACACGCTCTTATCTACTGAAATTAAATTATTACCTTCTGAAAAAGGGCAGTTGGTCTTCCTTAATAATAGTGATGTGACCAATGAGATTCGAACGGCCGAGGTAACTAATTCTGTTTCTTATGTTGCCCGACATCAGAAGATACGTAAAGAAATGGTTAGAAGACAACAAGCTTTCGCTACAGAAGGTGGAGTTGTGATGGATGGCCGAGATATCGGAACACATGTATTGCCAGCTGCAGAAGTAAAGGTGTTTTTGCTTGCAAGTGTGGAGGAAAGAGCGGAAAGGCGCCATAGTGAAAATATTCAAAAGGGATTCCCTTCTGATTTAGATAAATTAAAAGAAGAAATTGCACGCAGAGATAAAATCGATTCAGAAAGAGATGTAGCACCCTTGAAGAAGGCTGATGATGCGATTGAAATTGATACAACCTCTTTAACCATTGCTGAAGTTGTTGAAAAAATTATGGCATTGGTGCTTGAAAGGATTGGATAAGTGTGGCTTTTTATGACTTTGCAAAGTCTGTAGTAACGATTATTTTCAAACCATGGTATAGGATTAAAGCAATTGGTGTTGAAAATTTCCCCAAAGAAGGTGGTGTTCTTCTTTGTTCCAATCATATCCATAATTTTGATCCAATTGTAGTAGGGATCATGGCACCTCGGCCCGTACACTATATGGCGAAGGAAGAGATTTTTCACGTTCCTGTGTTGGGTGGTATCGTTAGAAAGTGTAATGCCTTTCCAGTTAAAAGGGGATTTAGCGACCGTGAGGCACTAAGAATGGGCTTAAAGGTATTAAAGGATGGCCATGTCTTCGGCCTTTTTCCAGAAGGAACAAGGAGTAAAACTGGAGAGTTAGGAAAGGGATTGGCAGGAGCAGGCTTTTTTGCTCTAAGATCTGAAGCACATGTTGTCCCTTGTGCTGTTTTAGGGCCTTATAAAAGTTTCAATAAGCTTAGGGTTGTTTATGGGAAACCGATTGATATGAGTGAAATGAAAAAAGCAAAAGCATCAGCCGAGCAGGTGACTGAATTAATTATGTCAGAAATTGATAAACTTATAAAAGAGCATCGATAGGTTCTGCTTGACAAAAAAGGCTATTTGTAAGAAGTTTATAAAAAGAGATTTTTTTTGAATATTCCTTGCAATTGCCCTTGTTTTTTATATATGGTGTTTGCTGAGTGGTATTCACCCAATCATATATAGTATTTTAGGAGTAAATGGATTAAGGAGGAATACATATGTCGGAAGAAATGAATCAAGTAGAAGTGAAAAACTTTGAAATTGGGGACAAAGTAACAGGACAGGTTACTAAAGTAGAAGAAAAACAGGTGCTTGTCAATGTTCCAGGTAGTAAACTAGATGGAATTATCCCAATCAGTGAGCTTTCAAGCTTGCATGTTGAAAAAGCTTCTGATGCGGCGAACATTGGTGATGAACTCGAACTTGAAGTGTTAAAAGTGGAAGAAGAGGCCTTGGTCCTTTCAAAAAGGAAAGTAGATGCGGAAAAGGCTTGGGAAAGTTTAGAACAACAATTCCAAAATGGCGAAATTCTTGAAACAGAGATAAAAGACGTCGTAAAAGGCGGCCTTGTTGTTGATCTAGGTGTTCGTGGATTTATCCCTGCATCATTAGTTGAACCGTATTTTGTTGAGGATTTCAGTGACTACAAAGGACGTACACTTGCGTTTAAGATTGTTGAACTTGATAAGGATAAAAATCGCCTAATCTTATCCCATCGTGCAGTTGTGGAAGAAGAAAAAGGTAAACAAAAGCAAGATCGTCTTAGTGCCCTGCAAATAGGCCAAATCATTGAGGGAACTGTACAAAGAATAACCGATTTTGGTGCATTCGTTGATATTGGCGGAATTGATGGTCTTGTTCATATTTCTCAATTATCCTATGAGCATGTTGATAAACCAACAGATGTTGTTCAAGAAGGACAGCAAGTTAAAGTGAAGGTTTTAAGTGTAGATCGTGATAATGAAAGAATTTCTTTATCCATTAAAGAAACACTTCCTGGACCATGGACGAATATTGCTGAAAGAGCTCCTAAAGGTAGTATTTTAGATGGGAAAGTTAAACGCTTAGTATCTTATGGTGCGTTTGTAGAAGTTTTCCCAGGTGTTGAAGGTCTTGTTCATATTTCTCAAATTGCCCATAAGCACATTGGAACACCACATGAAGTATTAAAAGAAGGGCAAGAAGTAAAAGTAAAAGTTCTAGAAACAAATGAACAGGATCAACGTCTATCGTTAAGTATTAAAGAACTACTTGAAAAAGATGAAGAAGAAAACTTTGATTACGAGCTTCCTGAAGAGTCAAAAGGCTTTCAGCTTGGAGAAATGATTGGAGATAAATTAAAGAATTTAAGAAAATAATGGTGATTTAAATGTCTAGATCTGAACGGAAATGGGATCACATTCGCTTTGCACTTCAAAACCAGCAAAACCATTCGACAGTTTTCGATGATATTAAATTTATTCACCAAAGTTTACCGAATATCAGTTTAAATGATGTTCGGTTGGATGATTCAATTGGCGAACTTTCATTAAGTTCGCCAATTTTTATCAATGCAATGACCGGCGGCGGTGGAGAAAAGACATATCTTATAAACCAACAATTGGCAATGGTCGCTAGAGAAACCGGACTAGCTATGGCCGTTGGCTCACAAATGTCTGCAATAAAGGATCAAAGTGAAAGATATACTTATGAAGTGGTACGAAAAGAGAACCCTAAAGGGATTGTTATTGCTAATTTAGGTTCGGAAGCCACTACGGAATATGCCAAAGCGGCCATTGAGATGATCGAAGCAAATGCCTTGCAGATTCATTTAAATGTGATTCAAGAACTAACGATGCCTGAGGGTGACCGGGATTTTAGTGGTGCCTTAAAAAGAATTGAATCCATTGTTAACGGGGTGGATGTTCCTATTATTGTCAAAGAAGTAGGATTCGGAATGTCGATGGAAACAGTAGAATCTCTTAGATCAATTGGAGTCATGGCGGTTGATGTTGGAGGCTCTGGCGGTACAAATTTTGCGGAAATAGAAAATAAGCGTCGAGAAAAATCTCTCTCATTTTTTAATGAATGGGGTATTCCTACTCCGATTTCAATCATAGAAGCAGCATTTACGGCTGAAAAAATTTCGATTATTGGCTCGGGTGGTTTTTTGACTGGACTGGATATCGCTAAAGGTATTGCAATTGGTGCCAGTGCGATTGGAATGGCAGGCTTTTTCTTGCAAGTTCTTGTTGAAAAGGGGATAGAATCGTTAATTGATGAAATTGAAATCCTGCATAAGGAATTAGCGATGATTCTAACGGCTTTAGGAGCAAAATCTTTATCTGAATTAAAAAAAGCACCCTTAGTCATATCTGGTGAAACCTATCATTGGTTACATCAGAGAGGAATTGATACAAAACAATATAGTCAGCGTTCGATCAAATAAAGCTCCCGCATATGCGGGAGCTTTTTCTTTAAACAGCGCTAATCAGGCACTTTCGCTATCTCTTTCCATCATTCAATCCACGTGCCTCTTCTGGGCTTGATAGTTTGGTAGCACCTGGGTAGTGTAAGGCTTGATCACGATCTGATTCCACTCTTCTACTTGCTTTGAGTTTTTTCTCTTGTCGGTCTTTTCCCATTATTCACACCTCCTCTTAATAAGATGATTCACCACCGAAATATTATTCCGAGAAGTATGAAAGTACATAAAAATTACCAATAATAAAACTATTGAGGTGGTGAGAGTATGGAAGGGTCAATGTTTTATTGGATCGCTTGGTCATTTTGGATATATCTTACATTCATGCTGGACAAAAAAAATCCATATCGGTTAATGCTGTCGGCGATTCTTCTCATTGTGATCCTATTATCAAATATAAAGTTTATGGTAGGCGGATTTGAGATACACGCCAGTGGTTTTTGTTTATTAATTATATCGTATTTATTTTTCAGCCAAGAAAAACTAAGAGTCATTATCTATTACTTTATTTGTTCGTTAATCGTGTCGATTGCGTATGTTACCTTTCATTTATTCGAAATATTCGACCCCATATGGATAATTTTTAAAAAAGAATGGATGATGGGTATTTGCTTTGGTTATCTAGCTATTCTTCTTCAAAAAACACTAAAAGGGCGATTGCTTATTATCATTTGCGGAACCATGCAAGGGGAAGTTTTATATGCCTATACCTTAAGTAGGATTCCGTTTCCCTATTCGATTGGAACATTCGAATATTTAGATGTGTGTGCCTTAATTCTTTCGTTGTTGGTAGGATGGAGTGCAATTGAACATGCAGGGTCCTATATGCAAAATCACTTTCACTTTTTTGAAAAAGCTAAACAAAAATCATCTTAATCATGAATCTTGTTAGGCTTACCATTGCTAGAAGTGATTAAGATTGATAAAATAATTAAAGTTAGGCCCTTCTTTATGATAGAAGGGTTTCTTTACTTAATAAGAACTTTAAATGGAATAATGCTAACATAACAATTTTTTTGTGAAATATATGAGAGAAAGGATGGCGATCATAATGGTTAAACCAGTTATTGCCATTGTAGGAAGACCGAACGTTGGAAAATCAACTATTTTTAATCGAATTGTAGGTGAACGTATTTCTATCGTCGAAGATATTCCAGGAGTAACTAGAGATCGTATTTATAGTTCGGGTGAATGGTTAACACATGACTTTAATGTGATCGATACAGGTGGAATTGATATCGGAGATGAGCCGTTTTTAGAGCAAATTCGTCAACAAGCAGAAGTTGCCATTGATGAAGCGGATGTCATTATCTTTTTAACAAATGGACGAGAAGGCGTAACAGCTGCAGATGAAGAAGTAGCGAAAATTCTATATAGGTCTAAAAAACCGATTGTTTTAGGTGTCAATAAGATTGATAATCCTGAAATGAGAGAACAAATTTATGATTTTTATTCACTTGGCTTTGGTGAACCTATCCCTGTTTCGGGATCACACGGACTAGGACTGGGCGATTTATTGGACGAAGCAGCAAAACACTTTCCAAAAAATAAGCAAGGCGAATATGCTGATGATGTGGTCAAGTTTTCTTTAATTGGACGACCAAATGTCGGCAAGTCCTCACTCGTCAATGCCATTTTAGGGGAAGATCGAGTCATTGTCAGTAATATCGCGGGTACAACTCGCGATGCAGTTGATTCTCCGTATACGTATGAAGGGCAAAAATATGTCATTATTGATACGGCAGGGATAAGAAAAAAAGGGAAAGTGTATGAGAGTACTGAAAAGTATAGTGTGCTCCGCGCATTAAGGGCTATTGAACGTTCTGATGTCGTTTTAGTGGTCATTAATGCTGAAGAAGGAATTATTGAGCAAGACAAAAAAATTGCCGGCTATGCCCATGAGGCTGGACGCGCTGTAGTCATTGTAGTGAATAAATGGGACGCAATTGAAAAAGATGAGAAGACCATGAAAGAGCTTGAACAAAAGATTAGGGAACATTTTTTATTCCTTAGCTATGCTCCGATTGTATTTTTATCGGCAAAAACCAAAAGACGGATTCATACCCTATTGCCAATGATCAATACAGCGAGTGAAAACCATTCGATGCGTGTTGAAACAAGCGTATTAAATGATGTTATTATGGATGCCGTTGCCATGAATCCAACACCAACTGACAAAGGAAAACGGTTGAAAATATATTATGCTACCCAAGTAGCCATTAAACCTCCAACCTTTGTTGTGTTTGTAAATGAACCAGAAATGATGCATTTCTCCTACGAGCGTTTTCTGGAAAATAGAATTAGAGACGCTTTTGGATTTGAGGGAACCCCTATCAAAATTTTTGCTAGAGAAAGAAAATAAAGATAAGGAGGGTGTATAATCATGGAGGATCAAAAAGCAGCTATAGCTGTTGTAGGTGCAGGGAGTTGGGGTACAGCACTATCCATTGTACTTGCAGATAACGCCCATGAGGTTCGTCTATGGAGCCATAATGAAAACCAAGTGAAAGAAATCAATGAATACCACACTAATAAAAAGTATTTACCTGATATTTCTCTGCAGGAATTAATTGTGGGATATGCTTCGTTAAGTGATGCTCTTAAAGGGGTAGAAATTGTTATTTTAGCAGTTCCTACGAAGGCCATTCGTGAAGTCCTTGGGAAGATGCGCGCCGTCCAATCGGCACCATTAACGATTGCCCATGTTAGTAAAGGGATCGAGCCTGATACGCTTGTACGTATTTCTGAAATGATCAAAGAAGAAATGCCTAGTGAACTCCTAAAGGATGTTGTGGTACTGTCTGGTCCAAGCCATGCGGAAGAAGTTAGCCTAAGACACCCAACCACGGTAACCGTTTCTTCAGAAAATATGGAAGCTGCAGAAAAAATTCAGGATTTATTCATCAATCATAATTTTCGTGTTTATACGAATTCCGATATCATTGGTGTTGAAATTGGCGGAGCCTTGAAGAATATTATTGCATTAGCTGCTGGAATAACAGATGGGCTCGGATATGGGGATAATGCTAAGGCAGCATTAATGACCCGTGGTTTGGCAGAAATAGCCCGTCTTGGTACAAAGATGGGTGCAAATCCGTTAACTTTTTCTGGCTTAGCGGGTATAGGCGATTTAATTGTTACCTGTACGAGTGTTCATTCACGAAATTGGAGAGCAGGTCATTTACTTGGTAAGGGTAAAACACTTCAAGAAGTTCTCGATAATATGGGGATGGTGGTTGAAGGTGTCAGAACAACGAAAGCGGCATACCAGCTAGCCGAAAAATACAATGTTAACATGCCAATCACCTCTGCACTTTATAATGTTTTGTTTAATGGGAAGAATGCAAAAGACGCGGTAGATGTTCTAATGGCTCGCGGTCGGACTCACGAGATGGAAGATTTAGTAAATGTGCTTGAGGCAAAAAACACAGAAGATTAAAAATGTGCTTTTTGTGAAGAAAATAGGCATTCTTCTGATGCGTTTTATACCTAGATTGCATACAATGCAACGAAGCAACCTAGTAGTATGACAGTGGAGAATGGGTTATTTAGTCCTGATTTAGCTGAAGTAAAGAATTCGCCCCTCTTTACTTCAGTTTTTTTGTGGTGAATAGGCGGAATGGCGCACAAAACTTTATGGTAAAAGGGCTGGCTATGATATAATTAACTTTCGAAAAAGGGGGAATAAGGATTGTCACCAGCTATGATAAAAATGTGGATTTCTGTTGCAGGAATGGCTCTAATGTTTCTGGCCATTATATCCATTTATTTAAGTAGGTATAAGTTAAAAGGGGTATTCCGATTTATTACAGCAATTTTTGCTTATTTATTTATGATTATTGCAGGATTGACATTACTCATTGTATTCTTCACTTAATTGCTTCCAATACATATATTTAAAGGTGATTGTATGAAAAGAAAAAGGCTTGGCAGTACGCTTATATTAATAGCTGTTCTTTTATCGGGTTGTATGTATCCAAAAGAGGAATTATCACAGAACCAAATCCCTTATAAGGATCAAATTCAAACAGTTCAAACCGCTGTAAATGATTTTCAAAAAGATAATGGTGGTATTTTACCGATCAAAACAATGGAGGCAGAAACGCCTATTTTTCAAAAATATCCGATAGAATTTAAAAGGATTTCACCGCAGTATATAGCTGCCCCCCCCGGAAATGCTTATGAAAGCGGGGGCACTTTTCAATATGTGCTTGTTGATGTGGAAAAAAAACCCACTGTAAAATTATTGGACTTAAGGATGACTGAAACCATTCGTGATATTAAATTACGAATAAAATCCACAGGTTATCCTCCCTATAAGAAACAGATTGCCAAAAATGTGTTTTCCTTAGATTATAAACAACTTGGTTATGAAAAACAGCCCTATGTTGTTAGTCCATTTACGAATCAAAACCTCTCCTTAGTTATAACGGGAGATGCTGAGATCTATGTCGATTATCGGCCCGATCTATATCAAGCACTAAAAAAAACGAACATGGACCTAAAGCCTGGTGAGGATATTCGCTCCATACTCGTGAATGACTCAATGTTTGTTCCTGCATATTCCCTTCCATACACGGTCGATGCAAAAACGAAAGAACCTGTTTTTTTAGAAGAATAAGATGTTTAAGTCATAACCCTTTTCCTATAAAAATATATTGTAGGAGAAGGGTTTTTTTTGCTAAACAATAATAACGCGATATGGGCACTTTGGCTTGGTCATATCCGTAAAGAATAGTTAGAAACCCTCCATAAAATCGAATCTTCAGAGTAATACAGATATCCATGCATACATGAATTTTTAATAAGGGGGTAAAAATTTTTAGAAAAGTGTCATAAGAAGATAGGACAACGTCATAAACATATACTGTCCAAAAATACCTAAAATGGATGATATTATCCCACTTTACTCTATGATCGGGAGGGGATCACTTGGAAAAGGTTGATATTTTTAAAGATATTGCCGAAAGAACTGGCGGTGATATTTATTTAGGAGTAGTAGGTGCAGTACGAACAGGCAAATCTACATTTATTAAAAAATTTATGGAGCTTGTTGTCTTACCGAATATAAACAGTGAAGCAGAAAGATCACGGGCACAAGATGAGCTGCCACAAAGTGCAGCGGGAAAAACTATCATGACCACCGAGCCCAAATTTGTTCCCAATCAAGCCGCCACTGTTCATGTCGAGGAAGGGCTAAATGTCAATATTAGGCTGGTAGATTGCGTAGGCTATACAGTGCCAGGTGCAAAAGGTTATGAGGATGAAAATGGACCGAGGATGATTAATACACCATGGTACGAAGAACCGATTCCGTTCCACGAAGCTGCAGAAATTGGCACAAGGAAGGTAATTCAAGAACACTCTACTATAGGGGTAGTAGTTACTACTGATGGAACCATTGGTGAAATCCCTAGAAGCAACTATATTGAAGCAGAAGAAAGAGTGATTAATGAGCTGAAGGAAGTTGGTAAACCATTTATTATGGTGGTAAACAGCGCTCAGCCATATCACCCTAGTACTGAAACACTAAGATCTAGCTTAGCTGAAAAATATGATATCCCAGTTATTGCTATGAGTGTGGAAAGTATGCGTGACAGTGATGTCCTTAACGTCCTCCGTGAAGCACTTTACGAGTTCCCGGTTCTTGAAGTCAATGTAAATCTTCCGAGTTGGGTAATGGTCCTTAGAGAAAACCATTGGCTCCGTGAAAGTTATCAAGAGGCTGTTAAGGAAACAGTTAAAGATATCAAGAGATTACGAGATGTTGATCGTGTTGTTCAGCAATTTAGTGACTTCGAATTCATTGAAAGAGCTGGGCTAGCGGGCATTGAAATGGGTTCTGGGATTGCCGAAATAGATTTAATGGCTCCCGATGAATTGTATGATGATATTTTAAAAGAAATTGTCGGTGTTGAAATCAGAGGGAAGGATCACTTACTTGAACTAATGCAGGATTTTGCACATGCAAAAGCTGAATATGATCATATCTCTGATGCATTAAAAATGGTCAAACAAACTGGTTATGGTATTGCTTCGCCAACCCTTTCAGACATGAGTCTAGAGGAACCGGAAATCATTCGTCAAGGTGCTAGGTTTGGTGTCCGACTCCGTGCGGTGGCACCTTCGATTCATATGATCAAGGTAGATGTCGAGTCTGAATTTGCTCCAATCATTGGGACGGAAAAACAAAGTGAGGAGCTAGTTCGCTACCTTATGCAGGACTTTGAGGACGATCCTCTTTCAATTTGGAATTCAGATATCTTCGGCCGCAGCTTAAGTTCCATTGTTCGTGAAGGAATCCAAGCAAAGCTTTCGCTGATGCCTGAAAATGCGAGATATAAGTTAAAAGAGACATTAGAGCGAATTATTAACGAGGGATCCGGTGGTTTAATTGCCATTATTCTCTAGGTTTTGGACTCCATATCGGAGTCTTTTTTTGTTTTTAATTCAATATTCTATTGCAAAAAGTCAAATATAGTAGAAAAAGTATGAACAAAAGAAAAGATTACCATTATTTCATGAAATCTTCTTGATATGCTCAATTGATTATGATAATCTTTTAACAGATTACGTTATAGTGATTAAAGCCTTATTTCATAAGGTTTTACTAAAAAAAAGAATTATGTCACTGAAGTGGTCAATATGGATTACTTTGGTAATAAAACGCGCTATGACGTATAGAAATTAGAAAAATTGTTTAGAAATGTAGATAAGTAATCTTATTTACGAATCTTGATAATTCTTTGGGAGGAGGTGAATGGCATGAACAAGACAGAACTTATTAATGCAGTTGCTGAAGCTAGCGAGCTTTCAAAAAAGGACGCTACAAAAGCAGTTGATGCTGTTTTTGATGCAATTTTAGATGCTTTAAAAAATGGTGATAAAGTTCAACTAATTGGTTTTGGAAACTTTGAAGTACGTGAGCGTGCAGCCCGTAAAGGTCGTAACCCACAAACAGGCGAGGAAATTGAAATCGCTGCAAGCAAGGTTCCAGCTTTCAAACCAGGTAAGGCGCTTAAAGATGCAGTAAAATAATTACATAATTATTGCTTTAAGCGATAGGCTTAAGCAAAAAGGTCATGGAGAATTCCATGGCCTTTTTTCTAATATCAGAATTTAAAAGTGTTGACTTCGAGAAATGTCCAGCTCCAGCGCCCTAGCGCTTTTCTTTTTTTTTTGCTTGCATTGAAATGATTGTGATAATATGTAGTTGTCGTTTATACTTAATAGATATACTCTAGGAGGAATTTAGTATGTCAGAAGTCAATCGTACCCAAATTGAAGAAGCGGTACGTTTAATATTAGAAGCAATCGGTGAAGACCCAAACCGTGAGGGTTTGCTGGATACACCAAAAAGAGTAGCAAAAATGTATGAAGAAGTCTTTAGTGGATTAAATGAGGATCCAAAGGCGCATTTTGAGACTATTTTTAGTGAAGATCATGAAGAATTAGTGTTGGTTAAGGATATTCCATTCTATTCAATGTGTGAACACCATCTTGTACCTTTCTTTGGAAAAGCGCATGTCGCCTATATTCCGCAGAACGGACGTGTCACAGGCCTAAGTAAATTAGCTCGTGCGGTTGAAGCAGTAGCGAAAAGGCCACAGCTGCAAGAACGAATTACATCGACTGTTGCAGATAGTATCATGGAAAAGCTCGATCCGCACGGAGTAATGGTAGTAGTTGAAGCAGAGCATATGTGTATGACGATGAGAGGAGTAAAAAAACCTGGCTCTAAAACCGTTACCACTGCCGTTCGAGGAGTCCTAGCAGACGATGCCATTGCACGGTCTGAAGTACTATCTTTAATAAAATATTAGTGTCGAGTGATAGAAGACATGTTTGGAGTGATGAAATTGGAAAAACGAAATCCACAAAATGGTGATTATGTCGTCATCAAGGCACTGGACGATGGTGTCAATGTAATAGGTTTGACTAGAGGTACGGATACAAGATTCCATCATTCAGAAAAGCTGGATAAGGGTGAAGTATTAATTGCTCAATTTACCGAACATACTTCAGCTATTAAAATTAGAGGAAATGCAAAAGTTCTTACTCAATTTGGTGAAATTGAAAGTGAAATGAAGAAATAAGCTAGGTATCATTCATCTATGGATATGAGTGGTTGTCTATGGAGATTCAATGATTATTTTGTGAATATCTGCCCAGATGATGCCTTTTATGATATAATGATGACTGCCTTGTTAATGAAAATGAACAGGATTTTTCTTTATTTTAGGGACATGAAAATTACATTCAAAATTGACAATAATAAAATACATACAGACATTACTTCATGGAAGCAAGGGTGATTTACGTGCAGGACATTCGACAAAAATTTACAATGATTAAAGAGCAGGTCGAAAAGAGAGTTTTTGACTCATATCTGCTTGATTATATTGAAACACCTATTATTGATGAAGATAAACTTCTAATCATTATCTCAATAATGGAAAACCTCGAATTGTCATTTAGTGAAATTCAGAATTATGCATTGTCAACCATGCTAATTCAAACAGCCCTTGATACCCATGAACATATTACAAATGCATCTCATGATGAAAAAAATCGTCAATTAACAGTTTTAGCTGGTGATTATTTTAGCGGTCTTTACTATAAACTTCTTGCCGATGCCGAAGATGTAAAAATGATAAAATCACTTTCAAAGGGCGTAAAAGAAGTCAATGAAAATAAGATTCTTGTCTATCAGAGTGAAGTTGATGGAACTGAAACATTGATGACCAGCATCAAGCGGATTGAAAGTTCGATCCTATCAAAGCTCTCAGATTATTTTAAAGTGAATTTATGGAATGATTTCCTTGCTCACTTGTTATTATTTAAACGGTTATTAAATGAAAAAAAACAATATTTTCATTCAGATCGGTCCGTTTTATTTGAATCATTGAAGAATATTATTTTCTCCGGAAATGATGCAAAATTAGAAGACTTAACAGGTGAACAACGAAATCAACTATTGCTGATATGCGACCAATATTTAGATCGTTCAAAGCATGTGATTGAGCAGGGGTTAAAACAGGTTCCCTACTTAAATGATGTACTTGAAAAAAGGATTACATCATTATTGAGTCAATACCAGCCATGTGTTAAAACTTTTGTGGAAGAAGGGTAAAACATGCAGCAATCGAAAGAACAGCGCGTTCACAATGTGTTTGAAAAGATATCTGATAACTATGATAAAATGAATTCAGTTATTAGTTTTCAGCAGCACATAAAGTGGCGAAAAGACACCATGAAAAGGATGAATGTTCAACCTGGCTCAAAAGCTCTCGATGTTTGCTGTGGAACGGCGGATTGGACAATCGCCTTAGCTGAAGCGGTTGGTCCAAACGGTGAAGTAACGGGTTTAGATTTTAGTCAAAATATGCTGAATGTTGGCATTGAAAAAGTGAAAAGTCTAGGACTTAAACAGGTTAAATTAATCCATGGTAACGCTATGGAACTGCCCTTTCCTGATAACAGTTTTGATTATGTTACGATTGGATTTGGCTTAAGAAATGTCCCAGATTACCTACAAGTTTTAAAGGAAATGCACCGGGTAGTAAAGCCGGGAGGAATTGCTGTTTGTCTGGAGACTTCACAGCCAACTTTAGTCGGTTATAAGCAGCTCTATTATTTTTACTTCCGTTTTATTATGCCATTGTTCGGAAAATTGTTAGCAAAAAGCTATCGAGAATACGCTTGGTTACATGAATCCGCGCGTGATTTTCCCGGCATGAGGGAGCTCGCCAAAATGTTTGAACAAGCAGGTTTTTTAAATGTGAAATACAGACCATACAGTGGTGGTGCAGCTGCAGTTCATATTGGCAAAAAGAATTAACTTATTGAGATTGAAGACAGGATGAAAAGCAGGGTGAATACAAATGAAATTAAAAATGATGTATTCATTTTTGAATTCGGATATTAACATAATTGAACGAGAGCTGGAAGAAAGGATTCAACCAGAGTCTCTTCTTTTGAAACAAGCTTCAATGCATACCTTACAAGCCGGAGGAAAAAGAATTCGTCCTATTTTTGTGTTGCTCGCAGGAAAATTTGGTCAATATGATATACATGTGATGAAAAATGTTGCCGTTGCTCTTGAACTAATCCATATGGCATCGCTTGTTCATGATGATGTGATTGATGATGCTGATCTAAGAAGGGGTCAGCCAACAGTTAAATCAAAATGGGATAATAAAGTTGCCATGTATACAGGTGACTTTGTTTTTGCCCTTGCATTGGAATTAATGACCAATATTGAAAAACCTGAAGCCCACAAAATTTTAGCAAATACCATTGTTGAAGTAACAGTAGGGGAAATACAGCAAATAAAAGACAAATACCGTTTTAATCAAAACATGCGCGACTATCTGCGGAGAATCAAAAGAAAAACGGCCTTGCTAATTGCAGCCAGCTGTCAACTAGGGGCGGTTGCCGCAGGAGTGGAAGAGGCTTTCCATAAGAAGCTTTTCCGTTTTGGCTATTACGTTGGAATGTCTTATCAAATTATTGATGATATTTTGGATTTCACCTCTACTGAGGAGCAGTTGGGGAAGCCTGCTGGAAGTGACCTTTTACAAGGCAATATTACAGCACCGGTTTTATATGCTATGAAGGATTATGAAATACGCAAGGAAATTGAACGGGTACATGAAAATATGGACTCAATGGAAATTTTGAAAATTATTTCCCTTATAAAACAATCAGGTGCCATTGAAAAATCATTTGCTTTGAGTGATCAATATCTGGATAAAGCATTAGAAGTATTAGAGGAATTACCAGAAAATAAAGCTAAAAAAACACTTCGAGATATTGCAAAATACATTGGTAGACGAAAATTCTAACATACATAAACTTTATCTTCTGTTTAATTCCAAAATAGAAATATTCACAACCTTGCTAAATATTCAAAAAAATGATAACATTTTCCATGGATTGTTAACTGCTAACAATCATTATACATATTAATCTAATTTAGGAGTGGGATTCATGGAAAAAACATTTTTAATGGTAAAGCCAGACGGGGTACAGCGTAATCTAATTGGCGAAATTGTTGCACGTTTTGAAAGAAAGGGCTTTCAATTGGTCGGTGCAAAATTAATGAGCATTCCAAATACGCTTGCTGAAGAGCATTATGGAGAGCATAAGGAACGTCCTTTCTTTGGAGAATTAGTGGATTTTATTACTTCAGGGCCTGTATTTGCTATGGTTTGGCAAGGTGAAAATGTGATTGTTACTGCCCGCCAAATGATGGGCTCTACCAATCCTAAAGATGCAGCTCCTGGTACTATTCGTGGAGATTTTGGGCTCACAGTTGGGAAAAACGTTATTCACGGATCTGATTCACCAACAAGTGCTGAGCGTGAAATTGGCTTATTCTTTAAAGAAGCAGAGTTAGTCGACTACTCAAAGCTAGTAAACGAGTGGATATATTAATCTAAGCTGTAAATGTGGATGTTCCAAAAGGGTCTGACCCTTTGTTGTGGAACATCCTCTTTTTGTGTACAATATTAAAAATTTATCCTTATTTTCTGAATAGTTATACTAGGCTTATTTTGCTCAATATGTTATATTGATACATAATTCTTTAATGAGTTGAAGGAGGAAAGAGTATGGGAATGAGATATTTAACGGCTGGAGAATCCCATGGACCACAGCTAACGACAATATTAGAAGGCTTACCAGCTGGAATGCCACTAATCGCTTCAGATATAAATGATGAACTAGCAAGACGGCAAAAGGGCTATGGCCGTGGAAGACGCATGCAAATTGAAAAAGATACAGCAGAAATTGTTTCAGGTGTTCGTCATGGCCAGACTCTTGGCTCACCTATAGCATTGGTCGTAAAAAACAATGACTGGAAACATTGGACATCTATTATGGGGATTGAACCAGTAGATGAAGACCAAGAGAGTGAAATGAAACGTAAAGTAACAAGGGCCAGACCAGGTCACGCAGATTTAAATGGAGCTATTAAATATGGTCACCGAGATATGAGAAATGTGTTAGAACGTTCTTCAGCACGTGAAACCACTGTAAGAGTGGCGGCTGGTGCCGTTGCGAAAAAGTTATTATCATTGGTAGGTGTGGAGATTGTTGCACATGTTTTAGAGATAGGCGGAGTAAAAGCCAATTTTGATGACTCCCTGACGATAGCTGCTTTAAAACAGCGGACAGAAGATTCTCCAGTTCGAACCGCAGATCCTGAGATAGAACAAGAAATGATGGCCGCTATTGATGATGCAAAGAAAAATGGTGATTCCATTGGCGGGATAGTTGAAGTGATTGCTACAGGGATGCCGGCAGGGGTTGGAAGTTATGTTCATTATGATCGTAAATTGGATGGAAAGTTAGCTGCTGCGATTATGGGAATCAATGCATTTAAAGGTGTCGAAATTGGGATTGGCTTTGAAGCTGCTAGAAAGCCTGGGAGTCAAGTCCACGATGAGATTGCTTGGGACAAAGACCAAGGGTTTTATCGCAAGACGAATCGCCTTGGAGGTTTTGAAGGCGGGATGACGACAGGTATGCCGATTGTTATTAGGGGAGTGATGAAGCCTATCCCAACACTTTATAAACCACTCATGAGCGTCGATATTGAGACGAAAGAACCCTTTGCTGCCAGTGTTGAACGCTCTGACAGTTGTGCTGTGCCTGCCGCTGCGGTTGTCGCAGAGAATGTAGTTGCATGGGAACTCGCAAATGCTCTTATTGAACAATTTTATAGTGATCGATTTGAGACCTTTGTTGATGAGATTAATAGACAGCGTGAATTTGCGAGGGAGTTTTAATGGAGAAGATTCAAATACAAACAGAGTCAAAAAAATACTCCGTCTTTGTTGGAGAAGGTGTAAGAAAAGAAATCGGCTCGTTCTTGGCGACTCAATTTCCTGACCTGACAAAAATTTTAATTATTACCGACCAAACGGTTGCCAGGATTCATCTAGAAAAACTACAGGATGTACTAAAACCCTGGAATCCTGTCATTTTCACTGCGCCTGCTGGTGAAAAGGCAAAGACCTTTGATGTTTATTATCAGGCACTATCAACTGCACTTGAAAATCGACTCGATCGAAAATCCGTCATTCTTTCTTTTGGCGGCGGTGCGGTGGGAGATTTAACTGGCTTCGTGGCGTCTTCCTTCATGAGAGGGATTCCTTTTATTCAAGTACCAACGACCATCCTAGCTCATGATAGTGCGGTTGGCGGAAAAGTAGCGATCAACCATCCACTAGGGAAAAATATGATTGGTGCATTTTATCAACCTGAAGCTGTCTTTTATGATCTTGAACTATTAAAAACGCTGCCATCTCAAGAAATTCGTTCAGGATTTGCTGAGGTTATTAAACATGCTCTAATTGCAGATCCTTCCTTCTATCAGTGGTTATTAGAGAATGTCCATGATTTAAATTCCTTAACATTGGAGCAATTAACGTATTCCTTGGTAAAGGGTATTAAGATTAAGAACGAGTTTGTTTCTCGAGATGAAAGAGAAACGGGGGTTCGTGCGTATTTGAACTTAGGACATACACTGGGGCATGCAATTGAGGCAGAAATGGGTTATGGGAATTTTACTCACGGTGAAGCCGTTATGATTGGAACGATTTTTGCATTAAAGTTAAGCAATGAACTGCTAGGACTTGAGTTTCAGTTGAATGAATTTATTGAATGGGTTAAAAAATTAGGATATGAAACTAGCTTACCCATTCAATTATCGGATGAGAGCTTAATAAACAAAATGAAACAGGATAAGAAGTCGGTTGGTGAATCCATTCGATTTGTGTTATTAGAACAAATTGGGTCGCCAAGGCTTCAAGAAATATCTGAAAAAGTATTATTAAAAGAGTTAAAAAGTTTTAAATTAAAGGGGGATATTAAATGATTAGAGGGGTGAGGGGAGCTACGACGGTTCAAGCAAATACTGAAGATGCGGTTATCACTGCTACAGAAGAGCTAATCGCTGAATTAATTACGGTGAATCCAATTCAACCTGATTCCGTCGCCTCCGTTTTTATTTCAACGACAGAAGATATAAACGCTGTATTTCCTGCTAAGGCAATGCGGAAATTTGCTGGGTGGAAGTATGTACCTGTCATGTGTATGCAGGAGATACCAGTTACCAATTCCGTAAAGATGTGCATTAGAATTATGATGCATGTAAATACAAGCTTGCCTCAAGAAAAAATCGTTCATGTATATTTAAAAGATGCAAAAGTATTAAGACCTGACTTAGGCAACAATCAAGCATGATGATCTGAGGCGAATTTTCAAAATAACATACATTTAAACGAATGGAGTGTAAGGCCATGAGATGGAAAGAGCAGTTATTAACACTGACTCCTTATCAGCCAGGAAAATCAATCGAAGCAGTCAAAAAACAATTTAATTTAGAGCGAATTATTAAGCTCGCGTCTAATGAAAATCCCTTTGGATGTTCAGAACAGGCACTTTCTGCTCTGCAATCAAATTCAACAAGCTTAGCTATTTACCCAGATGGGTATGCTACCAACTTAAGAGAGACACTTGCTGCGTTTTTGGAAGTTGAAGAAAATGAACTTATATTAGGAAACGGTTCCGACAATCTCATCCAAATTATTTCACGCGCGCTCTTGCACCCAAATGCAAGTACAATCATGGCGACGCCAACCTTTTCACAATATAAGCACAATGCTGTGATTGATGGAGCTATCATAAAGGAAATACCACTTATCAATGGTGACCATGATTTAGACGGTATGTTGGCAGCCATTGATGAACAGACGAATGTTATTTGGGTTTGTAGTCCTAATAATCCTACAGGTACATATATTCCAGAAAATAAATTAATCCCGTTCCTTGAAAAAGTACCATCACATATTCTTGTTGTTATTGATGAAGCCTATTTTGAATATGTAATCGCGGATGATTATTATGATTCGATCAGTTTAACACGTAAGTATGAAAACCTAATTGTGCTAAGAACATTTTCAAAAATTTATGGACTCGCAGCCCTAAGAGTAGGATATGGTGTAGCAAATAAAGCTATCATCAAAGCACTCGAACCAGCAAGAGAACCGTTTAATGTAAATTCTTTAGGCCAATTAGCAGTGCGTGCAGCGATCAAAGATCAGGAATTTGTTGAATCTTGTAAAAAGATAAATAGGCAGGGCCTTGCTCAGTTTTATGATTTTTGTGAGCAGCATCAGCTTGAGTTTTATCCATCCCAGACCAATTTTATCTTGATCGATCTAAAAGTAGATGGGGATAAGGTTTTTCAATATTTGCAAGAGCGAGGGTATATTGTCAGGTCTGGAAAAGCGCTTGGGTTCCCAACAGGGGTTAGGATTACAGTGGGCTCTTCTGAACAAAATGAAGGTGTTTTAAATGCATTGCATGATTTTTTAAAAGAGAACTAAGGAGAGCAGTTCTCTCTATATAGGGGGATTTAAATTGAATGGCCGCGTTTTTGTAATTGGCTTAGGATTAATTGGTGGTTCCTTAGCATTATGTATAAAGAAAGAAAATAGTGAGGCAACGATTGTAGGATTCGATATTAATAATGAGCAAGCCAGACTTGCAAAAATGCTTGGTGTCATTGATGAGATAGCTGAAAATATCCAGGATGGTGCCATCGATGCCGATTTAATCATTATTGCCGCTCCTGTAAATGACACGAAGGACATTATTCAGCTACTTTCCGGACTCCCGCTTAATCCAGAAGTAATTGTGACAGATACAGGCAGTACAAAAAGAAAGATTGTCGAAAGTGCCAGTTGCTTATTCCAACGAGGGATTACATTTATTGGTGGACACCCAATGGCAGGGTCTCATAAAAGTGGAGTTTCAGCAGCAAAAGAAATTTTATTTGAAAATGCTTTCTATTTGTTAACTCCTGAAGAACATGTTGAACAGTCAAAGGTAGCCACTTTACAAAAATGGTTAAGAGGAACAAATGCGAAGTTTTTGTCGATTACTCCAGAAAATCATGATTATTTGACAGGTATTGTCAGCCATTTTCCGCATATTATTGCTGCTTCCATCGTTAGACAAACCGAAAAACTTTCTGAAAACGAAGGTCTCATTCCTCGACTTGCCGCAGGTGGTTTTCACGATATTACACGCATTGCTTCAAGTAGTCCAGAAATGTGGAAGGATATTTTACTACACAATCGTGAAGTTTTAATTGACCTGCTAAATCAATGGTTGAACGAAATGAATGGTGTTAAAACATTATTAGAACAAGGTGATAGTTCAGTAATTTTTGAATATTTTAAACAGGCAAAGAAATTCCGTGATGGATTGCCGCAGAAGGAAAAAGGAGCTATACCAGCATTTTATGATTTATTTGTTGATATTCCAGATTACCCTGGTGTGGTTTCCGAGATAACAGGTTATTTAGCCAAGGAAAAAATCAGTATCACGAATATTCGTATCCTTGAAACACGAGAAGATATTATAGGAGTTTTAGTAATCAGCTTTCAAACTGAAGAAGATCGGGAGCGAGCAGAACGCTGTATTGAAAGGTATTCCAGCTATGCAACATCCATTGGTTCCTAGCTGGAGATAGGGCTCCGATCCTCAAGTGCTAAAGCTGAGCACTTTTCCGGGTGCATGGATATATATTCTGAAACTAGTAAAAAGGTGATATAGATGGCGACATTAAAGCTGAAAACGAGCATTAATCGTTTATTGGGTGAGATAACAATCCCAGGAGATAAATCAATCTCACACAGATCTGTTATGTTTGGTTCTATTGCTCATGGTGAAACAAGGGTTACCAATTTTTTACCTGGTGATGACTGTTTAAGTACGATATCGTGCTTTCGAAAGCTTGGGGTAACAATAGAGGAATCTGACAATCAACTCCGTATATGGGGGAATGGGTTTGAAGGATTAACAGAACCTGTGGAAGTATTGGATGTTGGAAATTCCGGAACCACCATCCGTTTGTTAATGGGGATATTGGCCGGTAGACCTTTTTTCTCTTCTCTTGTGGGTGATGAGTCAATTGCAAAGAGACCAATGACAAGGGTTACCATTCCATTAGCAAAAATGGGGGCAAAATTGGATGGCCGAAAAGATGGTGCCTTTACACCCATTTCCATTCGTGGAGGGCTATTAAAGCCTATTCAATACGAGCTGCCCGTTGCAAGTGCACAAGTTAAATCAGCACTGATTCTTGCAGGACTGCAAGCAGATGGAGTTAGTACCATTATTGAACCTGCTGAAACCCGTGATCATACCGAAAGAATGATTCGACAATTTGGCGGTGAAATCCACAAAGACAACAAAGTCATCACGGTTAAAGGTGGACAAAAACTGACAGCATCTACAATACATGTTCCCGGTGATATATCGTCTGCTGCCTTTTTCCTTGTTGCAGGCGCTATTATACCTGAAAGTGAAATTGTTTTAAAAAATGTAGGCTTAAATCCAACTAGAACAGGAATTATCGAGGTTATGCAGAAGATGGGGGCAAACTTAGAGATTATTCAAAAAGATGATCACTCTTTTGAACCAACAGGTGATCTCATCATTAAGACATCTAATCTGAGAGGGACAGTGGTTGAGGGAGATTTAATTCCAAGACTAATTGATGAAATTCCTATTATTGCACTTCTTGCAACCCAGGCAGAAGGAAAAACAGTGATAAAGGATGCGGAAGAATTAAAGGTAAAAGAAACCAATCGGATTGATACGGTAGTTCAAGAGTTAAGAAAATTAGGTGCTTCCATAGAAGCGACTGAAGATGGAATGATTATCTATGGGAAATCTCATTTAAATGGCGGTATAGCTTCAAGTCATGGTGATCACCGGATTGGCATGATGCTGGCCATGGCTGCCCTGTTATGTGAAAATGATGTTGAACTTGAACAACCCGAAGCGATTTCGGTTTCTTATCCAAACTTCTTTTCACATTTAAATAGCCTCATCCACTAAAAGCTGCGAATCTTTGCAGCTTTTCTTTTTTTAATCGGTTCAAAGTCATAGATTTAAGTTTCTCTGCATAGCTTGTCTTAAAGAAAGTAAATAGGTGGTGGACGATGTATATTATTGAAAATGCCAATATTTTAAAAGACAAGTACCTTAATACTTGTTCGCTATTAATATCAGATGATCGAATAACCAAGATACAAACTCATTTTCATAAATATCGAGTAATGAGAATGAGTGCTGAACCCTTTATAATGACTCCCTCTTATGTCTTTCTAAGTTCTAAAATTCCTCTTCAAAGTTCCTTTCAAAATGTAAAAACCTGTTTGATCGAAGATTTTTTGCTAAAAGGTTGTACCACTTTATTTACCTACGCTGAGATATCATACGAAAAAGAACTTCTGGTAAAAATAAATGAACTAAAAACCGCGTTAATTAGCTGTCCGATTGATTTTATTATCGGTGTGAAAATTCCTGCCCGTTTAATTACTCCAGCCTTTATCAGGAGTTGTAAAAAGTTAAAAGTCCCGGCTATCTTTGTTGATCTTCAAGACTTAGAAGAGTTGCAGAGAATACCTTGGGGTTGGATCAGAGATGCGTTATTTCCCTTCAATAGTCCATTTATTCCATTAATTTCTTCTACACAAAAGAAGGAAGCAAAGGTAGTTTTGTCGAAATGGAAAGATATGATGGTTAGAGAAAAAATCCCAGCCATTTTTGAGGTAGTAGAAGAAAATCAACCATTGACGATTCCTGTCTTAAATAAAATAGGTTTATACCCCCAAAAAGGAAGCCTTATGAACGGTACGGAAATAAGTTATAATTTATATACGAAGGGTAGAGAAATCAAGAATGTTGATGAAGCTAGTTTATTCCATTATCATGATGATAGACTGGTAGTTACAGTTCACAAAGGAAAGGTTATCCGTTCAGGAAAAAAGGTTTTATTTAAACCTGGAAATGGAGAACATGTTAAGGTGCAAACCCCATCATATTTTTCTTTGTAGAATCAGGGGGAGAAGAGGTTAAAGCCAATGGATAGAGTAAATAAAATTATTAGTTTATTAGAAAACGGCCAACATAATGAGGCCTTAAATGAATATAATGTTGTATTACAAAGCGGTTTTCCAGATGAAAAATTTCTTCTTGGAGAAGAACTGTTCCAGTATGGTTTTCTTAATGAGGCAAGGGCACTGGTTGAAAACCTATTAGAAACATATCCTGAAGAAGGAGAACTTCTTGTTCTGCTGGGGGAAATTTTAGTGGAAGCGGGAGAAGAGGAGGAAGCAATCCTCGTATTAGAAAGAATCTCAGAGCAAGATTCAAATTTTGGACAGTCATTATTATTGTTAGCTGATCTATATCAAATGCAGGGTCTTTATGAAGTTTGCGAAAGAAAGTTATTAAAAGCAAAAGAGATATTACCGGATGAAGTTATTATTGATTTTGCACTAGGAGAACTTTATAGTGAACAAGGTGAAGTTATTAAGGCGATGAATGCATATGAGACGGTTCTGCGAGAAGAAAACGAAATTGCTGGTGTTAATATACAAGCACGGTTAGCTGATTTATTAAGTGCCTCCGGTGCGTTTGAAGAAGCCCTAACTTACTATGATAAGGCGTTGGATGAAAAATTAGAGATAAACACATTATTTGGCTATGGTTTTACAGCACTTCAAGCAGGTTATAACCGTACTGCTATTGAAAAGTTTAATGAATTAAAAGAGCTTGATCCTGAATATCATTCACTATATTTACATCTTGCTAAAGCGTATGAACGAGAGGAAGAACTTGAAAATAGTTTACAAACCATTAAAGATGGCATAAAACAAGATGAATTTAATAAAGAATTATTTTTCTATGGTGGAAAAATGTCCATCAAACTTGGAAATATGGAAGATGCAGAGCAATATTTCCGAGATGCCCTTGCCCTGGATCCTGGCTTTATGGAAGCAGCTATTACCTTAAATAAGATCTTTTTTCAGCAAGAACGATACGAGGATGTTCTGGAATTGATATCTCAGCTAGATATCACGGGAGATGAAGAGCCGCAGCTTCTTTGGGATTCTGCCCTTGCCTACGATAAACTTGAAGAATATTCTTACGCATTAGACAAATATGAAAATGCATATACTTTTTTTAAGACAAACGAAGACTTTTTAAACGATTATGGATATTTTCTAATTGAAGAAGGAAAAAGCGACCGAGCCGCCGAAATTTTTAAACAGCTGCTAAAAGGGGATCCAACAAACGTCGAGTATATGGATTTACTCGAACGTCTTACCGATGTGAAAGATTAAAAAGCTGATTATGCAGAGGAGGGAAACTATCATGGCAACCCCTGTTTCTGTCAACGAGAAGAAGGACTTTATTCGCTGGTTTTTAAATCATTATCAATTAAAGAGAAGAGAATGTGTTTGGATTCTTAACTATCTAATGAGTCACGATCAATTAATGGAAAAGGTACATTTTGTTGAGCAAGCACAGTATTGTCCGCGTGGTTTAATTATGTCTACACATTGTGTGGATAAAGTGCCGTTTCGTTTTTATAAAGAAAATGTCATGACCACAGATGCTGAAAAATCCTTTCATGATATTCGGTTAAATCGAGATGAGGATATTTTTATTCAATTAAATTTTCATGCCTCTAATCAAGCACACCAGTATGCAGCAGTATTAGAAGAGAATCCCTTTGTTCCTAAACATCTACAAGTGAATGAAAAGGATGGAATCATTGCTGAACAGTTACTACAACGGAGTATTGAACGTTTCCAACGAGAAAAGCTGCTACAGTTAATTGATGAGGCCCTTGATCGACAAGATGAAAAAGCGTTTAAGTTATTAACAGAAAAATTAAACCAATTAACCGTAACAGAACAAAAAGGAAGTTTGCGATAAGCAGGCTTCTTTTTGCTGTTTAGAACTGAAAACAGTTAGATGGAGAAATCTTTCTAAATATTCTACTTTTTATCTTTTATTATTTTATAAAATAATGATATGATAGGACTAGTGAATTCAAAAGGTTGGTGCAAAATATGAAATGGATACCTCAAGAGGTGGAGACCTACTTGAATGCTAAGGAATATGTGGATACAGCTGTCATTCCGCTAACTTCTCTATCATTTGGAAGTGAGATGAAGCAGTCAGCTGCCACGGTTGAATTTATCACACTTTTAACTGGTCAGTTAGAAAGGCAGTTTACAGGCAGAATTTTATTATTTCCTTCATTTACATATTTAAAGCTGGAAACAAGTGATCAGCTTTTAAGTGATTTGTTAAAATGGGAAGAAAACATTGTGAAGAGTGAATTTAAGCACATATTTTACATAACCTCGGATCTTAATTGGCGCTTGCATGAGCAGAAATTAAGCGGTTCGCTAATTTGGCTTCCATCTTTGCCTTTAGACAACATGACTACTTCTCAAAAAATGGAATTAATTGATAGTCAGGTAAAGCAGCTATTAACACTCTTTACTCAAAAGTGGAATGAAATTGGGTAAAACTAACCATATTATATGTTTTTAAAATAGTATGATATTGACCTTGCTTGCCAATTGATATATCATTGTTATGTCCTAGTTTTATAAGTGTTTAATGATGGTCCGCTGGACTTAACTTTGTGAATAAGGGGGGATAAACATGGGTAAAGAACGCGTTTCAAGACGTCAATTTTTAAGCTACACTTTAACAGGGGTAGGAGGCTTTATGGCAGCAGGAATGCTAATGCCAATGGTCCGCTTTGCTGTTGATCCTGTACTTAAGGCTGAAGCAGGCGGAGACTTTGTTGCTACAAAGCAAAAGGTTTCTGAATTAACTGGAGAGCCGGTTCGGGTTGACTTTTCTTTTAAACAAAAAGATGCTTGGTATGAATCAGAAGTAACCAATACTGCTTGGGTTTATCGTGATGATAAAACAGATAAAATTGTGGCCTTATCACCAGTTTGTAAACATTTAGGCTGTACGGTTGCCTGGAATACCGACAAGTCACATCCAGAGCAATTCTTCTGTCCATGTCACGGTGGCCGGTATGAGAAAAATGGTCAAAACATTGCTGGAACACCACCATTGGCACCACTTGATGTATATCCATTCAAGGAAAAAGACGGTTATCTTTATTTAGGAAAAGCTGAACCACGGAAGGAGGCGTAATCATTGTTAACCAAAATTTACGATTGGGTAGATGAACGTTTAGATATTACGCCAATGTGGCGGGATATCGCAGACCATGAAGTACCTGAGCACGTTAACCCTGCACATCATTTTAGTGCATTTGTATACTGCTTTGGCGGTCTAACATTCTTTATTACAGTCATTCAAATTCTCTCTGGTATGTTCTTGACTATGTACTATGTACCAGATATTAAAAATGCTTGGGAATCTGTTTATTATTTGCAAAATGAAGTTGCATTTGGACAAATTGTCCGTGGCATGCACCACTGGGGTGCGAGTTTAGTTCTTGTAATGATGTTCTTACATACATTACGCGTCTTTTTCCAAGGCGCTTATAAAAAACCTCGTGAGTTGAACTGGGTTGTCGGAGTACTAATTTTCTTCGTAATGCTTGGTCTTGGTTTAACAGGTTACTTATTACCTTGGGATATGAAAGCGCTGTTTGCAACAAAGGTTACACTTCAAATTATCGATGCAACACCGATCCTTGGCCCTTACCTCAAAACTTTGATGGCAGGTCATGAATCGATTGTTGGTGCGCAGACATTATCTCGATTCTTTGCCATCCATGTATTTTTCTTACCTGCGGTATTATTTGGCCTAATGGCAGCTCACTTTATTATGATTCGTAGACAAGGTATATCTGGACCGCTTTAAAATTAGTGTTTTCTGACATAATAATTTCTAATACAGAAAAAAGGAGGGGATTGCTCGATGCATCGCGGTAAAGGTATGAAGTTTGTCGGCGACTCACGTGTAATAGCACCCGAAATGCGCACGCCAAAACTTCCGAAAGATTACTCTGAATACCCTGGTAAAACAGAAGCGTTTTGGCCGAACTTTCTACTGAAAGAATGGATGGTAGGAGCAGTATTTCTTGTAGGCTTTTTATGTTTAACCGTTGCCCATCCAGCTCCGCTTGAAAGAATAGCGGATCCAACTGATACAGGTTATATTCCATTACCAGACTGGTATTTCTTATTCTTGTATCAATTGCTAAAATATTCATTTGCCTCTGGTCCATATACAGTAATAGGTGCAATGATTATACCTGGACTTGCTTTCGGAGGATTACTACTAGCACCATTCCTAGATCGTGGTCCGGAACGACGCCCGAAAAAGCGTCCGCTCGCAACCGGCTTTATGTTGTTAGCTCTAGCGGCAATTGTGTTTTTAACTTGGCAATCTGTTGCCACACATGACTGGGCAGCTGCAGAGCGCCAAGGGAAAATTGTGGAAAAAGTAGATATTGATAAGACTAGTGATGGATATAAAATTGCTAGTGAAAATACATGTATAACCTGTCACGGTGATAGTTTTCAAGGTGGAGCTGGCGCTCCAACACTTGTTGGCACAGGCTTGTCTGCTGACGAAGTGGCCAAGATTGCTAAAAACGGTAAAGGTAAAATGCCAGCTGGGGTCTTTAAAGGTGATGACGCACAGTTAAAAACACTGTCTGAATTTATCTCAGGCCTCGGCAAATAAGTTATACTTAATAAAAAGCTGACGTGGTATCGTCAGCTTTTTTATCATGCTAATTCTAGACATCAGAAGAAAGAGGTGTACGTGTGCGCTGGATTTACCCACTCCTAGCAAATCGATCGATTTTAAAGATTTTGCTGCTTATTAATATTGCTGGAACGGTCTACGGTTATTATTGGTATGGATGGCAGCTAAAGGAAACTCCAACTATATTTCTACCTTTTGTACCTGACAGCCCTACAGCCAGTTTATTTTTTGTTTTAGTCCTTATTGCCTTCCTATTGAGGAGAAATTGGCCTTTAATCGAAGCTCTTGCCATTGTAACATTATTTAAATATGGAATATGGGCAGTTGTTATGAACATCCTTGTCTATTTTGTTCAAGGAGAACTTGATTGGATTGGCTATATGTTAATATTTTCTCATTTTGCGATGGCTGTTCAAGGGATATTGTTTGCTCCATTTTATCGATTTAAATGGTGGCATTTAATGGTGGCCGCTATTTGGACCTTACATAATGATATTATTGATTACGTATTTTTTATGTTGCCAAGCTATCATATGCTTGATCGGTATATCCCGCAAATTGGATATTTTACTTTCTGGCTGTCCATTCTATCAATTTGTCTTGCCTATTATTTTGCAATCCGGCCAAAAAGGTTTAAACTTGAAATAAAATAGTTTTCATTTGGTCTAACCTTGTCCATCATTACATACATTTTATTAGTAATGAAAGGGGGGACAAGGTTTGAGAATCAGATGGTTTTTCTTTTTAGCAATTATCATTATGCTCACTCCCATAACTGTTTATGCTGAACAACAATCGCCAATGGAGAAGCTGGATGATATATCCGACGAAGCTCTCCAAATGGTGAAGTTTCAAAGATATGAGGATGCAAAAAAAATGCTTGACTATTTTTCTGACCAGTTTACGAGTATTACTGGCACAGAAAAACCTTTATCAGTGGACGAGGTTAGAATTGTTAATACTTCTCATGATGAAGCGATGGAAGCTGCCGTTAGTCCCAACATGAAATATGAAGAAAGAATAAATAAACTAACAAAGTTTCGTCTTGTTATTGATGCATTAGCAACGAGTCATCAACCCTTATGGACAGAAATGGAAGAACAAATAATGACCACCTTTCATCAAGCAAAAGAAGCAGCAGTTCTTGGTGATACGGCCCATTTTCATACAAACTTTAACACCTTTTTATCTTTATATAATGTCATTTATCCAAGTATGAAAATTGATGTACCGGTAGAAAATATTCAAAGATTAGATGCGCGAATCGATTTTATCAATGAATATCGTTCGCAAGTTGTCAAGGATCCAAAAAGTCAGCAGGAATTGATTGCCCTTGACACAGATTTGAAAAATCTTTTTGCTAATATGGAGGAAGATGAGGCAGATCCATCAATATGGTGGGTTATTATTTCTACAGGTAGTATTATTATTATGACATTATCCTATGTAGGCTGGAGAAAGTATCAAGGTGATAAAGAATTGAAAAAGAATCGGTCAAGAGACTTAAAGGATTGATATGTCTAATCGGCTAAACATTGTACGCAATAACATCACGAGCTGATTTGGAGGTTACTATGTACTACCTAATTTATTTTGCCATCATTGTTATTATCCCTATATGGGCACAAGCGAAGGTGAAAAATACTTTTACAAAATATTCCCGGATATCGACATCATCCTATCGCAGCGGGGCAGAGGTTGCCAGGGAAATTCTAAATACAAATGGTTTATATAATGTTGACGTAGAAGAGGGTCATGGATTTTTAAGTGACCATTATGATCCAAGAAGCAAAACGGTTCGACTGTCACCAGAAAATTTTCATGGCAATTCGATTGCCGCTGCGGCGGTTGCGGCTCATGAATGTGGACATGCAATCCAAGACTCAGAAGGATATGCATTCTTACGCTTTCGTCATGCCTTAGTTCCTGTTGCCAATCTCGGCTCCAATGTTTCGTGGGTCTTCATTTTAATCGGGATTTTTGCTCATTTGAGTGGGATGATTTTGCTTGGCATTATTTTTATGGCAGCGGCTGTTTTATTTCAACTTATAACTTTACCCGTTGAGTATAATGCTTCTAACCGTGCAATGGATCAAGTGGTATCGCTTGGATTAATTGGTAATCAAGATGAAAGAAAAGCTAAAAAGGTCTTAAACGCTGCTGCACTTACGTATGTTGCAGCCGCAGCAGTAGCTGTTCTCGAATTATTAAGACTCGTTCTAATCTTTACAGGTATGAATAGAAATGAGGATTAAAAAGCAATGTCCCTGTGACATTGCTTTTTAATCCTCAATTGGCATTTTATTCTCATCGAGTGTAAATCCCTCTCCGAGTACATCGTGTACAACAGAAATGGATATAAATGCATGAGGGTCAACAGAGGTAATTAAATTTTTTAGGCGGATTAATTCGTTTTTAGCAACCACACAATATAACACATCACGTTCATTTTTTGTATAGGATCCGTACCCTCGAAGTGCAGTCACACCGCGGTCCATTTCCTCCATAATTTTTTTGGCAATTTCCTCGTCTTTTTCTGAAATAATCATCGCTCCCCGTGCTGAGTATGCACCCTCTTGCATGAAATCAATGACCTTTGCACTAATAAAAACAGCAACCAGTGTATACATAGCTTGTTTATAATTTAGGTATGTAAGTAATGATAAGGTAATGACACATGCATCAAATAAGAACATCGTTTTCCCCATATTCCACCCAAAATACTTTTGGACAAGCCTCGCAATGATATCTACTCCACCAGTTGTCCCTCCGGCGCGAAAAATGATACCTAACCCTATCCCGGTAAAGACACCTGCAAACAAGGCTGCTAACGTTAAGTCATGTTGGAGCGGCATATCAATACTATATCGTTGAAAAATCCATAAAAAAATCGAAACACCGACTGTGCCCATTATGGTGTATAAAAATGAATTGCGTCCTAAAATCTTCCATCCAATAAAAAACAAAGGAATATTAAGGATTAAGTTTGTATAAGATGGATCCCATTTAAATAGGAAATAAAATAGTAGTGTAATACCGGTGAAACCACCTTCAGCCAGTTTATTCTGCATATTAAAAGTAACCAGACCAAATGACATAATAGCCGCACCTACGAGAATAAATAAAATGTTTTTTAATTTTAGCTTAAATAGCATATTGATTGATTTCACCTCTTCCATATTTTTCTCCTTTAGGCGTTCTTATTATAGCGAATTAGTGTGATAAGAGCAATGAGAAGAGGAAAAGAGTCAAATTGAGTCGAAAACATTTGTAAAACGGAAATAATTTAGCTAACATAAAAAAGAAATATAAATATATTTAATATGCCCGATTTAGAAAATGAGGTGAAATAAATGGCTAACGGAAAATCAATGAAGGAGCTTCAGGTAGAAGTCGATACATACATAAGTCAATTTAAAGAAGGATACTTTAGTCCACTAGCGATGCTTGCAAGACTAACCGAGGAGCTTGGCGAGCTTGCAAGGGAAGTAAACCATTACTATGGTGAAAAGCCCAAAAAATCCAGCGAGACAGAAAAGGCGATTGAAGAAGAACTTGGCGATCTTCTTTTTGTGACAATATGTTTTGCTAATGCCTTACATATTGATTTGGAAGATGCCCATGATTACGTAATGAATAAATTCAATACCCGGGATAAAAACCGTTGGACAAAAATTGAACCAGAAAGTATGGAGTGATGAACATGAAAGATATTAAAATTATTATTGCCGGACCCCGTGGCCGAATGGGCAGTGAAGCTGTAAAATTAGCAGCAAACACGGAGTACTTTAAACTGGTTGCAGCTATTGATCATAAATACGATGGAATGATGCTAAGTGATGTAGATGGTTTTCAATCTGTTGGGAATGTTCCGATATACACAGATATTGAAAAGTGTCTTCAAAACATCGAAGCGGATGTATTAATAGACTTAACCACACCTGAAGTTGGTATGCATCATGCAAGAACGGCTCTTAAATATAATGTCCGGCCTGTAGTAGGGACTACTGGCTTTTCGAAGGAAGATTTAGAGGAGCTGCAACAAACATGTATGGAAAAAGAGTTAGGTTGTATTATTGCGCCAAACTTTGCGATTGGGGCCGTTTTAATGATGAAATTCTCTCAAATGGCTGCTCAATTTTATCAGGATGTTGAAATTATTGAAATGCATCATGACCAAAAGCTTGATGCCCCATCAGGAACAGCGGTAAAAACCGCAGAAATGATTGCATCTGTAAGAGAAACTAAAAAACAGGGTCATCCTAATGAAAAGGAAACCATAAAAGGAGCAAGAGGTGGAGACTACGAGGGAATGCATATTCATTCTGTTCGTTTGCCTGGACTTGTAGCCCACCAAGAAGTTTTATTTGGGGCAAATGGTGAGACATTAACAATCCGACATGATTCCTATCATCGCGGCTCCTTTATGTCAGGTGTAAAAGTGGCCGTTGAAACAGTCATGAAGCAAAATACATTTGTTTATGGACTTGAAAATATTTTAGGTTAGGGGTCAAAATTATGAATATTGCATTAATTGCTCACGATCAAAAGAAAAATGACTTAGTTCAATTTGTTACAGCTTATCAGGCTATTTTTGCAAAGCATACCCTTTTTGCAACAGGAACAACTGGTTCAAGAATAAATGAAGCAACAGGATTAGACGTGACCCGTTTTATGTCTGGTCCGCTAGGTGGAGACCAGCAAATTGGGGCTAAGATTGCTAAAAATGAAATGGATGCGATTTTCTTTTTTCGGGATCCATTAACAGCCCAGCCGCATGAACCAGATGTAACAGCTCTTGTAAGACTATGTGACGTTTATTCTATTCCGCTTGCAACTAATATGGGTACGGCTGAATTGTTAATTAGAGGATTAGAGTTGGGTTTATTGGAATGGAGAAACATCACCAAAGAGAATGGTGACGGTAATGGAAAATAAGAAAGTACAAATACTAGCATTTGGTGCCCACGCTGATGACGTAGAAATCGGCATGGCTGGTACGATTGCTAAACTCGCTGCAGAAGGAGTAAAAATCGGTATTTGTGATTTAACAGATGCTGATCTTTCTTCAAATGGGAACGTGGCGTTAAGAAAACAGGAAGCAGCTAACGCAGCCGGAATTTTAGATGTTTCAGTTCGCACTTCATTGGGTTTTCCTGATAGAGGCTTATTTATGAAGGAAGAATATATCCGAACGGTTGCTGCTGTCATTCGAACATACAAGCCGCAAATCGTATTTGCACCTTATTTTGAAGATCGTCATCCAGATCACGGAAATTGTGCCCGCCTTGTAGAGGAAGCGGTTTTTTCAGCCGGGATTAAGAAATATACAACCGATGATGACAATGAGCCACATCGAGTAGAAAAACTGTATTTTTATATGATCAATGGTTTTCATAAACCGGATTTTACTATTGATATAACACCATTTATTGATCAAAAGCTTGCCGCGTTGAGGGCCTATAAAAGCCAATTTGAATTAACGGCCCAAAGCTTTAATACACCACTAGTGAATGGCTATATCGAAACGGTGGAGTCAAGGGAAAGAATGTTTGGCAAATTAGTAGGTGTAACATATGCTGAAGGCTTCAAGACAAAGGTGCCTCTCCTTTTGAAGCATGATTTGATGGGAGAATAATAATGAAGAAATTAAAAATAGGAATCACCTGCTATCCCACTGTAGGAGGTTCAGGTGTTGTTGCAACAGAATTAGGGAAAATGCTTGCGGAAAAGGGGCATGAAATCCATTTCATCTCCTCAAGTCTCCCTTTTCGGTTAAATAAAATGTACCATAATATCCATTACCATCAGGTAGAAGTAAATCAATACTCTGTATTTCAATACCCTCCCTATGACATTGCTCTAGCTAGTAAAATGGCAGAGGTGGCGAATCGTGAAAAATTGGATATACTTCATGTCCATTATGCTATTCCTCACGCTGTTTGTGCGATTTTAGCCAAGCAAATGTCTAACCGGGACATAAAAATAGTTACAACCTTACATGGTACTGATATAACAGTTTTAGGTTATGATCCTTCTTTAACCGATGCGATTAAATTTGGAATTGAAAAATCAGATGCTGTGACTGCCGTGTCTAATTCATTAGTGAAGCAGACCTATGAGCTTATCAATCCAGATAAACAAATTGATACCGTTTATAATTTTATTGATGAACGAATCTATCATAAAAGCAATGCAGAAGCATTGAAGGATCAATTGGAAATTAAAGAAGCGGAGAAGGTTATTATCCATGTTTCCAATTTTCGAACTGTCAAGCGGGTGACAGATGTTGTAAAAACATTTGCGAATATTTCCGCCAATATGCCTGCAAAACTACTGCTGGTTGGTGATGGGCCAGAAGTGACCATTGTATGTAAACTTGTAAAGCAGCTTTCGCTAGAGGACAAGGTAATTTTCTTAGGCAAACAAGAGAATCTTGAGGAATTGTATTCCATAAGTGATTTGCTGCTATTACTGTCAGAGAAAGAGAGCTTTGGCCTTGTCGCCTTAGAGGCAATGGCCTGCGGTGTACCTTGTGTCGGTACGAATGCCGGTGGGATTCCAGAAGTAATCGCACATGGCGAAAATGGATTTATTTGTGAAGTAGGCGATATAGAGGCTATTTCCGAAAAATCCATTTCTCTATTAAAGGATAAACTTCTTCATCGGAAATTTTCCACCCAGTCATTAGAAACAGTAAGAACAAAATTTAAGGCCGACCAAATTGTTGAACAATACGAGCAGCTTTATTGGAAGCTGCTGAATTAAGGTGAACTAGATGAAAGAACCATTTTTATCAGCCATTCCCGTTTTAGAACGCTTAGAGGCTTCAGGCTATGAAGCCTATTTTGTAGGCGGATCGGTTAGAGATTTTCTTTTAAACAGGTCGATAAGTGATGTGGATATTGCGACATCCGCGACACCCGAAGAAGTCAAAGAAATTTTTCATAAGACGGTCGATATCGGTATTGAACATGGAACGGTTCTTGTCTTATTCAATAATACATCATACGAAATTACCACTTTCAGAACAGAGGGAGAATACCAAGATTACCGTAGACCAAAAGAAGTAGCGTTTATTCGTAATCTTCATGAGGATTTGCAACGTAGAGATTTTACGATGAATGCGATGGCCATGAATCGGAATGGAACCATCATAGATCCATTTAATGGGCAAGCAGCAATTATGAAAAAAGTGATCCAGACTGTTGGTTCTGCAACGGAACGTTTCCAAGAAGATGCATTAAGGATGATGAGAGCGGTTCGGTTTGTCAGCCAGCTCTCCTTTTCTATTGAAAGAGAAACTCTTCAGGCGTTAACAAAGCTGGTTCCATTGCTTAAAAATATTGCTGTGGAACGAAAAAGAGCAGAGTTTGAAAAACTACTGATTGGAGATGATTGTAACAAGGCATTGGAAATTTTACTAGACACCCATGTATTCTCCTTTTTACCAGGCTTAGCTAATCAAGATGTACAGCTTGAAAAGCTAATTGAACTTGACAGTAAGGGACTAAATAAAAAAGAAATGTGGTCGTTACTTTTATTTTGCTTAAAATTAAAAGAAAAATCGATCGAAAATTTCTTGCGAGCTTGGCGGCTTCCCATAAAGGATATAAAGGATGTTCAGCGTATTTTGTTTTTTTTAGAGAAAAGGCTTGAACGAGAATGGTCCGCTTATGATTTATACTTGGCGGGAAGCGATATCATTACCTCAACCGAAAAGTTATACCATCTGATTATGAGAGAAGAGCAATCCCCTCATCCGTGGCTGAAATTATATCAGCAGCTGCCAATAAAACAGCGCTCTGAACTGGATGTAACGGGAGGAGACTTAATGGATTGGTTTAATCAACCCGGAGGTCCGTGGTTAAAGGAAACCATTTTAAAAATTGAGCATGCAATTGTGGAAGGAACTGTAAAAAACGATAAACGAAAGATTAGGGAGTGGCTAATGACGTGCAGTCAGAATTAAGGAAGAAACTGCTCGATGCCTTTACTAATGCTGGCAAAACTTTTTTATCTGGGCAGCATCTGGCCGAACTAATTGGCTGCTCAAGGACCGCTGTTTGGAAACATATAGAGGAATTAAGAAAAGAAGGTTTTGAATTAGAGGCAGTTAGAAATAAAGGATATCGAATTGTAAAAACGCCGGAAAGAATAACAGCAGATGAAATTAGACTTGGGTTAACCACAAATTTCATAGGCAAAAACATTCATTATGAAGAGAGCGTAGATTCTACCCAAAAAATTGCGCATCGCTTATCAAATGAAGACATGCCTGAAGGCACCGTCATTATTGCCGAAGAACAGCGCGCGGGCAGGGGAAGAATGAACCGAACTTGGGATTCTCCTAAATTTACAGGAATATGGATGAGTCTTATTCTAAGACCTAATATTCCACTTACAAAGGCCCCTCAGCTGACACTGTTAACAGCAGTAGCAATTGTTCAAGCCATCGAAGAGGAAACTGGACTCCACCCGGAAATTAAGTGGCCGAATGATATTTTATTGAACGGAAAAAAAGTGACAGGAATTTTAACAGAGTTACAAGCTGAAGCAGACCGCATTCATTCAATTATTATTGGGATGGGGATTAACGTGAACCAAAAGGAAGAAGATTTTCCTCGTGAACTACAAGAAAAGGCAAGTTCACTTTCTATTGAAAAAGGTGAAGTTATCTCGCGTGCCGGGTTAATCAGAAGTATTTTTAAGCATTTTGAAAAATTATATTTACTCTATTTAGAACAAGGTTTTCTCCCTATCAAGCTTTTATGGGAAGGGTATGCCATTAGTATTGGAAAAGACCTAAAAGCCCGAACGTTAACGAATGTGATCGAAGGGAAAGCACTAGGAATCACGGATGATGGAGTATTAAAATTGGAGGACGCCAAGGGCTTTGTTCACCATATCTATTCAGCCGACATTGAAATATAATCCAGCTTGCGCTTTTCTGTAAATTTGCTATAATTTCCTTGGGCAGTATCTTCCGAGAACTGCACCTTTTTGTAAACCAAACTGATAACTAAAAAGGTTTCTGCCTAGATCCGTATTACGGACCGGGACAGAGGGATGGAACATGCAAATGAGTAATTGGATCCTCTGCCTTCAGAAGGATCTTTTTTATTTGCTCTGCAAAGAAAGTTTTATCACCTCTCCCACTATTAAAGGAGGGAATAATGATGAAGCAAACAACAGATTTTTTGAAAATGAAAGAAAATAACGAAAAAATTGTCATGCTTACAGCTTATGATTATCCATCAGCAAAACAAGCAGAGCAAGGAGGGGTTGACGTTATTTTAGTCGGAGACTCTCTTGGAATGGTTGTATTAGGTTATGATTCCACCATACCGGTAACGATGGAGGATATGATTCATCACACTAAAGCTGTAAAACGAGGGGCAAAAGATACATTTATTGTGACAGACCTGCCATTTTTAACTTATCACCTCTCTGTTAGAGATACATTAATCAATGCAGGTAAGCTAATGCAAGAAGCAGGGGCACATGCCGTTAAACTGGAAGGAGCGGATGATGTAGTCGATAAGATTGCAGCCCTGACAAAAGCAGGTATACCAGTTTGCGGACATTTAGGCTTAACCCCGCAGTCTGTTGGAGTATTGGGTGGATATAAAGTTCAGGGTAAGGATGCTCAGGCCGCCCAAAAATTATTAAACGATGCAATGGCAATTGAGCAAGCAGGTGCATTTGCGCTTGTACTTGAATGTGTGCCGAAGCAGTTGGCTGAGGAAGTTTCTAAATCTATCACGATACCTGTAATTGGAATAGGCGCTGGCCTTAATGTCAATGGCCAAGTTCTTGTTTATCATGATATTTTAGGCTATGGCGTTGAACGTGTACCAAAATTTGTGAAGCAATACCATGCTGTCAATCCATTTATGATAGAATCCATTCAGGCGTATGCATCCGATGTTAAAAGTGAACAATTTCCTGATGATAAACACTCTTTTTCTATGAAAGAAGAGGAACTAAAAGTCCTCTATGGAGGTAAAAAATGAAAGTTATAACATCCATAAAGGACATGCAGGCAGAAATAAGTAAACAAAAGGCTTTGGGAAAAGAAATTGGTTTTGTTCCTACAATGGGTTTTTTGCATGAGGGTCATTTAACCCTTATCTCACAAGCAAGACAAGAAAATGATATAGTTGTTATCAGTATTTTTGTCAATCCATTGCAATTTGGCCCCAATGAGGATTTTTCAAGCTATCCTCGGGATTTTGAACGGGATCGGGCTTTAGCCGAGGCTGAGCAGGTTGATTTTCTTTTTTATCCGTCTGTGGAGGAAATGTATCCGCACGTGCCAACAGTAACCGTTGTTGTACAAGAACGAACAGACGTGCTTTGCGGCAAATCGCGACCAGGCCATTTTGATGGTGTCGCCACAGTCCTTACGAAACTTTTTACAATTGTTACCCCTACCAGGGCGTATTTTGGAAAAAAAGATGCTCAGCAGGTTGCTGTGGTGGATGGTCTAATTTCCGATTTCAATTTTCCAATCGAGTTAATTGCAGTCAACATTGTACGGGAAAATGATGGACTTGCCAAAAGTTCACGAAATGTTAATTTATTACCCGAGGAACGGCAACAAGCAACCGTCCTGTTTAGGAGTTTGGAAGCAGCCAAACAAGCTATTAATGAAGGCGAGTGGAATCCTAATATACTAATTAATAATATTAGCGAAATGATTTCAAGTGAATCAAATGCTGAAATTGATTATGTCGAAATTCTTTCCTATCCCCAGTTAACACGATTGGAAAAATTAACTGATACCATTATCATTGCTCTCGCAGTAAAATTTTCTAAGGTTCGTTTAATCGATAATTTCATTATTCAAATAGATTAGAAAAAGCAACCACAGGGGAGGAATTCTTTTGTTTCGGACCATGATGAATGGAAAAATCCATCGAGCTACAGTAACAGAGGCAAATTTAAACTATGTAGGTAGTATTACGATAGATGAAGATATTTTAGATGCAGTAGGAATGATTGCCAATGAGAAGGTGCAAATTGTCAACAACAACAATGGTGCCCGTTTAGAAACGTATATCATTCCAGGTGAAAGGGGCAGCGGTGTTATATGTTTAAACGGTGCAGCCGCCCGCCTTGTACAAGTAGGAGATGTAGTTATTATTATTTCATATGCACTTGTATCAGATGAAAAGGTACAAACTCACACACCGATAGTGGCCATTTTGGATGAACACAATCGGATTAAAGAATTAATCAATAAGGAACCAGCACTAACTGTTATGTAAGAAAAGGATGTCTTAAAAGGGTCTGACCTCACTTTTACCATTCAATCATAGTCGCCGATTAAGAAATGTTCTGCGCTATGTTGAGGTTGTGGGGTCTGACCCTTTGTTTTTTTGCTATCCTTTTTCTTCTACATTTTAAAAATTGTCGAGACAATGGTAGAATTTAAATCATTATTACTTTAGTTTTTACTTTTACATATTTACGGCGTATGTGCTACCGTTTTAATGAACGAAGGTTTGGGGTGTTAAGGAAATGATAAATAAATTCGTTGTAGTGGATTTGGAAACAACAGGAAACATTCCAAAAAAAGGCGATAAAATTATCCAATTTGCAGCTGTGGTCATTGAGAACGGAAAAATTACAGAACAATTCTCGTCTCTAATCAACCCACAAAGACCGATTCCGGTTTTTATTGAAGAATTAACAGGAATCAATGATAAAATGGTCAAGGATGCACCATTATTTGCGCAAATAACGGAGAAGGTTAAAAGATTATTGGATGGTGCCTATTTTGTCGCTCATAATGTATTGTTTGACTTGTCTTTTCTTCAAGAGGAATTAATCCAAGCAGGCAGTGAGGGGTTTTATGGGTCCGTTCTTGATACAGTGGAAATGGCCAGAATTCTATATCCTACCGCTGATGGCTATAAACTATCAGATTTAGCAGAAATGGAGAACCTGGAACATGATCGGCCGCATCAAGCAGATAGTGATGCCTTGGTCACAGCAGAATTATTTCTGATTCTGCTCAAGCGATTATCGGCATTGCCAAAAATTACGCTTCGGCAGCTAACTCATTTATCTGGAGGGTTAAAAAGCGATCTTCAACAACTTTTAAATGAAATTATTGACTCTATAGATGGTAAACATGAGAAATGTTCCGAAACGATTGAAATATTTCATGAAATAGCATTAAGGAAAAACCTGAGCGATCCTGAGAAGGATGTTAGCAAAGAAGAGGTTGATTATCCTCTAAGCGAACAAGACAAGATAGATATCATTCGACATGGCTTTCAATTCTTTGAGAGTAGGTCCGGACAATTTCAAATGATGGATACCGTTTATCGCTCCTTTCAAGAGCAAAAACATACCTTAATAGAAGCTGGAACAGGAGTAGGGAAATCGTTGGGGTATCTTCTCCCAATAGCTTTCTTTTCAAAACAACATAAGCATCCCATAGTTGTAAGTACGCACACCATTCAACTTCAGGAGCAATTGTTGAAAAAAGAAATACCACTATTAGCGAAAATCCTTCCTTTCAATTTGGAGATTGTTCTTCTTAAAGGAAGGAATCATTATTTAAATTTAGAAAAGTTTCACCTGACGTTAATGGATGAAAATGATAATTACGATACTACCTTAACAAAGATGCAAATACTTGTTTGGCTGACGGAAACCAAAACGGGTGATAAGGACGAATTAAATCTTTCAAGCGGGGGGCTGCTTTATTGGAACAAAATTAAAGAAGAGCCTGCTGTATTTTCACATAACCAGGGTTGGCAAGACCGTGATTTTTATTTGAAAGCAAAAAGGAAAGCACAAACTGCAGATATCATCATTACTAATCACTCCTTACTATTAAGTGATATCAAAGGAGAAGGATCGATTTTACCTGAATTTCAATATGCGGTTATTGACGAAGGACATCATCTAGAAAAAGTGGCTAGTCAGTTTTTTGGTTATTCTTTGGACTATTTATCTACTCGATTGCTTCTAGGACAATTTGGACTTTATGAGCAAAAACAGCTATTTTACGAGTTGGAGCGGCTGCTAAACTCATTTCCTAATTCGGAGAAAAAACTGCTGCATACCTTTGAACTGAATCAAATGGTAGTAGATCTTAACTATGAAATGGATGAATTTTTTAAATTAATTGCTCTTTTTGCAAAAAAGAAGGCCGCAAATAAAAAGGGATTGAATCGGATAAAAGTCCGCTTTTCTCCAACTAAGGATAGTGGGAGGGAGAGGAACGCGCTTATTCATAGTGCAGAAAGAGTTTCTTTTATACTCAAGGATTTATATATGGCCATCAGTGATCGTCTTGATTGGATCAAAAATGTAAAAGAATCATTAAAAAGTGTGCAAGAAAACAAAATTGAGGAAATCTTTACTTTCTTAAATGAACTCGCCGAGCTACGTGATACAGTGATAAACTGTTTTATTAAAGAATCACAGGATGTAAAGTGGATAGAAATGGATACGCGGTCCCCACAAAATGTAACAACCTTTTTAGCTCAGCCGGCAACTGTTGCTGAAAAGCTTAGGGAAAAGTTCTTTAACAAGAAAAAAGCAGTGGTCCTTACTTCTGCCACCTTATCGGTTACCAAATCCTTTGATTATATTATGAAGGAAGTAGGACTGGATCAGGTTTCAACCAACCTAATGACGATACCTTCACCATTTGAGTATAAAAATCAAGTTCAGCTTCTTATTCCAGAAGATTTGCCAGAGGTTAATTCAGTGACATTGGATGAATACGTGATTGCCATAACAGAACATATCATCACTATTGCTGAGGCGACAAAAGGAAGAATGTTGATCTTATTCACTGCAAATGACATGCTGAAGAAAACATATGAATTGATTAAGGAAAGTGGTTTTCTAAATGAATATGTCCTTATTGCGCAAGGTATAACAAGTGGAAGTCGAACTAGGCTAACGAGAAACTTTCAGCGCTATGAAAAGGCAATTCTGCTTGGGACCAGTAGTTTCTGGGAAGGAGTAGATATTCCTGGTGAGGATTTATCCTGCCTTATTATGGTCAGGCTCCCATTCAGCTCGCCGGATGAACCGCTCACAGAGGCTAAATGCCAGTTGATCGTACAGCAAGGAGGCAATGCCTTCTCTGAATACTCACTTCCTGAAGCGATTCTTCGTTTTAAGCAGGGATTCGGACGGTTAATAAGGACTGAAACGGATCGTGGAATTATAATTGTTTTTGACCGAAGAATTGTCACAACAAAATACGGAAAATCTTTTTTGAAATCTATTCCTCCTGTCAATGTTAAAAAAGGCCCTATTGAAGAATTAGTAGATTTTATTAATAATTGGTTATGATAATGGGCAAAATGACACATCCTATTCATAATGGGAGGACTGTGTATGAAAATATTGCTTATTATAATTGCTTTATTTTTTCCAAGCCACTTGTTAGTAAAAGCTGAAACATCATTTTCGAGTAATGTGGAAAATATTGACTTAAATATAAAGGAGCATCAAGCAGCGGTCACTTTTTTGGGCCTGTCTGCGGGTGAGGCCACACTAGTACAAGGTCCTAATGGTAAAACAATTTTAGTGAATGTTGGTGGGAAAGGAACTTTGGCTGAATTAGAAGGGTGGCTTTCCCTTTATGATGTAAAAGAAATATCTACGCTCATTCTAACTAAGGATGAGCGGGAGCTGAATATTCATACCATTAACCAGTTAATGACGAAATATCACATTAAAGAAATCGTGACGACACCAGAACTTTCTTTACAATTAAAAAAATTTTTATCCCCATCTAAGCCTATTTCACTTATAGTTTGGGGAGAGGGCACAAAAAAAGAGATTCTGCCTGAAATGATGGCTGAAGTTCAATTCGTCGGAAATGATGAAAATGAAGGATTGGATTTAATGTTGAGTATTTTCAAGTACAATATTTTTTTAATGACTTCTTATAGTGAGCGAGCGGAGCAAACTTTTCTAAAGAAAAATCTTAACGATGTTCATGTCTTTAAGATACCCAATAGTATAAACAAAGACAGATTATCTGAGCAATTAATCCAAACGCTCAATCCGCAAATTTCGATCCTTTTTGCTGCCGAGGCGGATTATCCAGATCCAGACTTACTTCAAGATTTGCATGGGATATGGTCAGAGGTGTATTTTACCAAGAAACACGGAACCGTAACAGTTAAATTCACAGAATCAAATTATGAGATTATCACTATTCCTGCAGAAGCAGAAGAAGAATGATTACCATTCTGAAAAAATTCAATTAATTTTAATCAGATTCATCACACATCGGTGATTATCCTGTTATAATAATATTTACAATATATCGTATATAAAGAAGTGAATCGAAATGAAAAAATGGGTTGTAATTCTCGTATTATTCGTAATCATCGTTATTGGCATTTTGACAAAAGTATACTTTTCTTCTATTTCACCAGTTAAAGCTGCTGAAAAAAAGGCTGTCACAATCGCAAGCAATAAAGTTCAATTTAGTGAAGTGACAGATTTTCATATATACAATAGTATCGAAACAGTAAATGTGATTGAAGGAAAAAATAAACAAGGTGAAAAAATCATCGTCTGGATTCCTGATAAGAGTAAGAAAGTTATTGTTAAAAAAGTAAAAGATGGCATTTCTCGAGACGATGCTGTTCAAAAATTATTGCAAGAAAAAAATCCTAAGAAGATTATTTCAGTCCGGCTTGGAATGGAAAAAGATATTCCATTATGGGAAATTTATTACCGTTCTGAAAATAATTTAATAAATTATTATTATGTTCACTTTGAAACGGGTGAATGGCTAAAAAAAATTGAAAATCTATAGTCTGTATTGACTGGAGGAAGGAAGAGGCATGGCAGTGAAATTAGCAAATCGAGTAATGGCACTTACACCATCAACAACATTAGCCATTACAGCAAAAGCAAATGAATTAAAGGCACAAGGGGAAAATGTTATTGGATTAGGGGCGGGGGAACCAGACTTTAATACACCCCAACATATTTTAGATGCTGCCGTACAATCAATGAATGAAGGTCATACAAAATACACACCTTCTGCGGGATTGCCAGCCTTAAAAAAGGCAATCATCAAGAAATTTGAAACGGATCAGGGATTAATATATAAACCTAATGAAATTATTGTTGGGAATGGGGCAAAACATGTTCTGTATACTTTATTTCAAGTAATCTTGAATGATGGGGATGAAGTAATCATTCCAACCCCTTATTGGGTAAGTTACCCCGAACAAGTTAAATTAGCTGGCGGAGTTCCAGTTTATGTTGAAGGTCAGGAACAAAATAACTTTAAAATCGTTCCAGAACAATTAAAAGAAGCTATTACAGATAAGACAAGAGCGGTTATTATTAATTCACCTAGTAACCCAACAGGGGTCTTGTATTCGGCTGAAGAACTTCTGGAGCTAGGTAATATTTGTCTTGAAAAAAATATTCTAATCGTGTCCGATGAAATCTATGAAAAGCTTATTTACTTTGGTGCTAAGCATGTTTCAATCGCAGAACTTTCTCCTGAGCTTAAAGAGCAAACTATTGTTATCAATGGTGTTTCCAAATCCCATTCAATGACGGGGTGGAGAATAGGGTATGCTGCGGGGAATAAAGAGATTGTGCAGGCCATGACCAATCTTGCTAGTCATAGTACATCCAATCCAACAACAACGGCCCAATATGCAGCCATTGCAGCCTACAACGGCTCACAGGAAACAGTGGAAGAAATGCGTTTAGCGTTTGAGAAGAGATTAGAAATCATATTTGATAAACTAGTTGCCATTCCTGGTTTCAGCTGCGTAAAACCGCAAGGTGCTTTTTACCTGTATCCTAACGTTAAGCAGGCAGCCGAAATGACTGGTTATACGAGTGTAGATGACTTCGTTGAAGCTTTACTTGTTGAGGCGAAGGTAGCCGTTGTCCCAGGGTCAGGGTTTGGGACACCAAATAATATTCGCTTATCCTATGCAACATCACTAGACCAATTAGAAGAAGCCGTAAAAAGAATGCGGGAGTTTGTGACTGCAAAAGTTAAAAATTAACATATCAACAAGAATTCAATTTAATCGGATCTACCAAAAGTCTGCGTCCTGCAGACTTTTTTCTTTCCAAAGATGGATACCGAATACTCTTACTTGAATAGACGGTTCGTGTTATACTAATCGGGAGGTGTCCAACAATGAAATCAAATATTTTAGCATGGCTCCAAGAAGGGAATATAACGATTCCTTCTTTATTGTTTTCGGAATACCGAAACCTAAATTTAAACGAAACTGAACTAGTTCTTTTACTAAATATCCTTACTTTTATAGAAAAAGGAAATGAATTTCCTACTCCTGAAGAGCTTTCGGCAAGAATGACAGTTTCCATCTCAGATTGTAACGAAATGTTAAGAAGACTGATTCAACGCGGGTTCATTGATATTATTGACCAATATTCAAATGATGGGATACGGTTTGAAAAATATTCAGTAACACCGTTATGGGAAAGGCTTGTTGAACAGTTTTTACAAAACAATAAAGTCACGAAACAAATTGAAAAGAAAACGGAAGAAACTGATGTTTATACTTGCTTTGAAAAGGAATTTGGCCGGCCTTTATCCCCCTTTGAATGTGAATCTCTAGGTATGTGGATGGATGACGATCATCATGATCCTATAATTATAAAAGCTGCTCTTCGTGAGGCAGTCATGTCCGGTAAATTAAACTTCCGCTATATTGATAGAATTCTTTTTGAATGGAAGAAAAACGGAATTAAAACGATTGAACAAGCAAAAAACCAAGGGCGGAAGTTCCGTCAAAAACAAACTGAAAAAGGGCATGCTAAGGATGATACTCATCAGCCAGCAGTTCCCTTCTATAATTGGTTAGAGCAATAAGTAAAACTTCCAATCAACAAGCCAGGATCAGTGGAGCGAGAGAACTTTCTCTCGTTTATTTTAATAATATAAGAATTTATAAGTTTTGACTTCGAGAATTGTCCAGCTCCAGCGCCCTAGCAGCTAGTGTCCTTCGCTCTCCGCCCTACGATAAGTCAACATCGAATCGCCTCCGGCTCTTCGTGTTTCCTTTATCTCAGTTGGAGCGCTCCAGGCCATACGCCGCTGACCAGGGCGATTGCGCTTTTTTTATTTTAAATAGTAGGTGATATTTTGCTGAATAATACACAAATTCGATATTGTTTAGATGAAATGGGTAGAATGTTTCCAGATGCCCATTGTGAATTAATCCATTCAAACCCATTTGAACTAGTCATTGCGGTTTCATTATCTGCACAATGTACCGATGCACTTGTCAACAAAGTAACGAAGGTGTTATTTGAAAAATACAAAACACCAGAAGATTACTTAGCAGTGTCGCTGGAAGAACTTCAAACTGATATTCGTTCAATTGGTCTCTTCCGTAATAAAGCTAAAAACATACAAAGTTTATGCCGGATGATAATAAATGAATACGACGGAAAAATACCAATGGACCGAGATGAGCTGACTAAACTGCCAGGGGTGGGTAGAAAAACAGCAAATGTAGTTGTGTCAGTGGCCTTTAATATTCCTGCTATTGCAGTAGACACGCACGTAGAACGTGTCAGCAAACGTCTCGGCATTTGCCGCTGGAAGGATTCTGTAATGGAAGTAGAGAAAACTCTTATGAGAAAGGTTCCGAAAGAACAATGGTCGGTGACACATCACCGGTTGATATTTTTTGGACGCTATCATTGTAAAGCGCAAAATCCTCAATGTCCAAGTTGTCCATTACTAGAGCTTTGCAGAGAAGGTAGAAAAAGAATGAAAGGGAAGGTCGCTGTCAATGGATAAAAGAACAGAGACAGTTACTACTATATTGCTGAAATGGGAAAGCATTAAGGCCCAACTTGAACAAATATTTCGTGACCGTAATCAGAAGAACGCTAAAGAATGGATGGAAGAGGGGATTGTCCTCTTCATAAAATTCTTGTGTGTGACAAACGAAGAAACCTACTCTTTTTCTGATGAGATTTCCTATCAGCAATTTCGTTTTAAGCCAGTAAATGTTGAAGAAAGATTAGGATTTATTGTGTCAAGACCAACTTTATTTCACTCCTATCGGCAGCTATCAGAACTAATGAATGAACAAGAAAAGCAATTTAGTAAGAGCCAAATAGTAAAAAAATCGTCTAGCGTATAAGCCTAGACGATTTTTTTTACTATATAAGAAAGTATTAAAGTCTTCGAGAATTGTCCAGCTCCAGCGCCCTAGCGGCTAGTGTCCTTCGCTCTCCACCCTACGATAAGTCAACATCGAATCGCCTCCGGCTCTTCGTGTTTCCTTTATCTCAGTTGGAGAGCTCCAGGCCATACGCCGCTGAACAGGGCGCTTATGCTTTTCTTAACTAGTTTTCACGTGTTCCGGTACCCTGACTACTGGAAGGAGTGCCAGGAAGTGTGGCTGGAGGGGTCGTACCACCCTGGTCATTGCCAGTTCCGTCCCCGTTTCCAGTTCCGTCCCCGGTACCAGTACCAGTCCCGGTACCAGTACCAGTCCCGGTGCCAGTACCAGTCCCGGTGCCAGTACCATTTCCGTTTCCAGTTCCGTTTCCAGTTCCGTTTCCATTGCCAGTTCCGTTCCCATCTCCGTTTCCATTGCCAGTTCCGTTCCCATTTCCATTCTCAGTACCATTTCCTTGATCAATTTCTACTTCTGGTTTTGGAACCTCAATAGATGTTGAAACAGGATCACTCTTTTTAGTTCCGTTTACGGCCAAAATAGAGATGGTATATTTCTCACCTGGTGCTGCCGGTATCGTCAAGCTTGTTTCTGCCTGAACAAGATGTTGTGGGTTAGAACTGTTATTAATGGTTATATCAAATTGAATATTTTTGTTTGCTGCATTATTATAGTTCCACGTTAGTACGATATTCTTAGTTACATCATCATATTTAGCCGCTAGATTTGATGGGGCATCAAGTTTGTTATACTTCTGAGAAACCTTTTTAGGTCCATGTCCCTTAACGGCATATTCAGTAATCACTTCACTATTTGGCGTAAATTCGCCTGCTAGAACTGGAGGCATCGTGCCTTTTTCAATTCTAACCTTTTGAACACTATTCGGCATTTCAAAATCAGGGGTATCAATATCCTCTGAGACGTACGCCATTAAATTCTTAAATAGTAGCTGAGCGATTCTTTGGTCCTGGACATCTGTTATTGGAGTGGATCGATCCTTATATCCCGTCCAAACAGAAGCCGTATAATTGGTTGTATAGCCGGTGAACCATGCATCAGGAACCGCAATTTTCTTTATATTCCACTTGTTCATTTCATCTTCAGTATAGTTAGTTGTACCTGTCTTACCTGCAATCGGGAGTCCAGGAACTTTAGCTCTTGTGCCAGTACCTGGGGATACAAGGACACTTTTCAACATATCCGAAATCATAAAAGCAGTAGAATCCTTCATTACCGCTTTTGGTTCTGGTGCTGTACTAATCGTGGTACCATCTCGCAATTTTATTTTCCTAATAGCGTGTGGCTTCGTGTAAAAACCATTATTGCCAAAAGCACTATATGCTCCAGCCATTTGAAGTGGAGAGACCCCAGTTTCAAAGCCGCCAATGGCGTATGATTCATAGATTTCTTTTAATGGGATGCCTAAGCTAACAGCAAATTCCTTTGCTTTATCCAAGCCAACCTGCTGGAGTGCTTGGACTGCAGGGGTATTTCGTGATAATTGCAGAGCCGTTCTTATCGTCATAGGTCCCTTATACTTTTGATCCCAGTTTCCAAATTTCTTTCCGGAGGAATAGGTTATCGGTTTATCGTCAATCATTTCATATGTGCCCCAATTTAAATATTCAATTGCAGGACCATAATCGAGTACTGGTTTGATGGTAGAACCAGGTTGGCGTTGAGTGTCAGTTGCATAGTTAAAGCCGCGTTTAACTTTCTGGTTTCTTCCTCCGCCAATCGCACGGATTTCACCTGTTTTTGTATCAAGAAGGGCAATTCCTGCCTGAAATTCTTCATCTGGGTAAGGAATTACATCCTTATCCTTTGTATTGAGAATTTCGTCAACATGTGTTTGCGCCTTAGTATCTAAAGTAGTATGAATCGTCAAACCATCTGTAAAAATATCAAAATCAGTTGTTGCTTTAACTTCATCGATAACAGCATCCACGAAGGAATCGAAGGGTTTGTCGTCAACATTGCGCTGGTCTGGAGGTAGAACCGTAGATGCAACTGAAACCTTTTTCGCTTCATCCATTTCCTGCTTTGTAATAAATCCATGTTGATTCATTAACGTTAAAACAATATTTCTTCTTTTTTCAGCTAAATCCGCATGTTCAAATGGATTATAATTATTAGGACTTTGCGGCATCCCAGCGATTTGTGCGGCTTCCGCTAAAGTTAAATCCTTTAATTTTTTTCCATAATAGATCTCTGCTGCAGTTGCAAGGCCATGACTGTTTTGAGATACATAGACCTTATTCACATACATTTCAAAAATTTGATGCTTCGTGTATTGCTGCTCAAGTTGATAGGAGAGCCATGCTTCCTGAACTTTTCGCTTTAATGTCTTTTCCGGTTTTAAAAATGTATTTTTAACAACCTGTTGTGTAATCGTACTGCCACCTTCTGCACCAAAACCACGCTGGAAGTTGGCTAGCACCGCACCAGCTAAGCGGATCGGGTCGATCCCATGATGTTTATAAAATCGGTAATCTTCTGTTGCTAAAACGGCATTTTCGACTACCTTTGGTATGTCCTCATAGTTTACATATTCACGATTTACTGCACCAACTTCAGTAATCTGATTATCATCTTTATCTAGAATCTTTGAAGGGATTGGGTCTTTTAATAGTTTCGGGTCAAGTTTAGGAGCATCCTTTATTAAATAGGCGAAAGTCCCCACTCCGGCAAGCATTCCAACAATTCCGAGGACAACAAGACTGAGAAAGATTTTTTTGAATAGTCCACCGGATTTCTTTTTGGCCTTTTTCTTACCGTTTGATTGGAGTTTCTTTCGGCGCTCCTCTCTTGATTGATATTGTTCAGACATAATATGTTTCCTTCCTTTCTAACCTGCTAGAAAATTGAAGCCGATCTAGAGACGATCTATGACCTTAATATAGTCAATCCTTGGTTGAAATCCAAGTGGTATGTGATATCCCATTTGTTCAATTTCTTCTTTAGTTATTGATTTTCTGCCGCCATTCTTCATTCTATCCCAATAGGACAATAAGTGCCGAGCTTCAAGTAAATATACCTGTTCAAATCTTGTGAAACGAAGGATAACAAAACAAATGCCTCCTTGATTCATTACTTCTTCCATATGCTGGATCTGGTGTTGATGGAAATTTTTTAATGGGAAAGAGGTCGGGTTTTGTGTTTCTTTTGCTTCAAAATCAATATACTTACCTTTATATACCCCATTATAGTCAGTAGTTGACGCAAGTTTAAAATAGGCCTCTTTTATAACGGCAGCACTGCGATTGGGATAATCTACCTGGACAATTTGAACGGGTGTTGGCTTCTTATGTATGACCGCAATTTGTCTTTCCCGGTAATATTCGTTTGTTTCATTTAAATCTTCCTCAAGCGTCATACCTCTATTACTATAAGATCCATTTTTTTTGTGGTTTATTACCTTTGCTGTCTCACGCTCTTTCGGTACAAACTTCTTTCCGTTTGGATAATTAAGATTCATGATTTCCACCTCTCAAGCTATACCCTATCATATCAAATCTTAGCGAGGTTGGGGTGTATAAAATACATACTCTGACACACTCTAATAACAATTGTACCGTGAATGTCCATTATAAGCATGATTCATTTTTCGTAAAAGTTTTAAAACCATCCTTACTCAAACTCTACTAAAAATAAGGGAAGATGAATATGAATATGAATCATCTTACGATACAGGAACAAGCAATCATTCGTCAAATTCTAAGTGAAACCAATAAAAAAAATATCGATAATATTACGAGAACCAACGCGTACTTTGCTTATTTTAAAAAAAATCCGGATATTATTTGGTCATTTCTTGCCAGTATGGTTTCAAGAAATGGGGGATGGAATATGTGCGATCTCGAGGGTGCCATTTTTCCTGAACTTTTACAAGCAGAAATAAGAAAACAACTTTTCCTTACGTATGAGCGGGCCAATTGGCTTATCTTCCATGATGTGTTCCCACAGTTATTGCTCTATCAATATTCGACGAAATTAAATAGACCCATGTTTCATTTACTTCCTTTTTTTAATGTTTCAGAATTCATTCAAAAAGAATGGGTTAGGTATTGGAAAGAAAACGATAAGAAACGGCTAACTACTGTATTAATTATTAATGAGCAAAATGTCATTCAAGCACCTGTTATTGAACATCCTGTTTATAAGAAAAGGGTATTTCATTCGATGATATTTTCCTTTCAAGATTGGCTTCATTTCAGCTGTGTCCTGTTTCCTACATGTGGTGGAGAACTATATGGGGCAAGTGCCAATGGTTTTAAATCCCTTTCTAAGAGGATTAATTTAGGAAAAAGACTAGCAAGTATCCTTTTTCATCCTCGATTGTTTCCGTATTTTTTGGAATTCGCAGAAAAGACCCCTCACACAGGTTCAAGATATGATTATGAACAATATTTTAAAATAATGACCGTACGGAAAACACCATTGTTAAGAACAACCTTTCCTGTCATCGAACATCGTCGTCATAAATATGAAGATTGGAGTAAGCATCGCTTGATTTCTCCCGTTTGGTTATATGGTTCTGTCAACCATCGTCATCCTATTCATCTAACTGATTGGTATTTTGCAAAATCAAACCAGCTGGAATTATTGCTTGTGCTCCAAAAGTCACTTGATTTAAAAAAATGGAAATAAAAAAGCAAGGAAGGTTCCTTGCTTTTGTGTCTTACTTTACTCTGCAGGACGATTTGGTCCATCAAGCTTTTTATCACCATAGCCTGTTTTTTGTTCTGAAACTGATTTTGTTTGTTTGTTAGTTGGATTATTCTTTTTAGCCATTAAAAACACCTCCTATCCTAGCATGTGCGGTTTTTCATTTTTTCATGCGAATAAGCGCGTTGTCGAAAAGGAAAGAAATCCATGTGGATTTTTCACTTTCTTTGACGAACTTCTTCTAGTTTTGTCAGGGGAGAAGGAAGCTAAAAAAAGAAGGAGAATAATACGTAATAGATAAGCGCGAGGAGGGTTTAATAAATGAATAAGCCATTGTCCGAAAAGGAAAAATTGCTCATTAAGTTGACAGAGATCCATGATCAACTGGAAGAACTAGAGTCTGTTCTAGAAGCCTCATTCTCTGACCATCGCATTAGCTTAAACAGGGCGGAACAAGTTAAGATAACGGTGCCGGTTAAAAGACTGTCAGACATAGGAGAAAAAATAGCCAGTGTGAACTTAATTTCTAATGGTGAATTTTCTGACCCCTCTTTATACGAAGTGTCAAAACAATTAAAGCTTGAATTAGGTTTTTAATTAAAGTTAAAATGTTAATAGTGAAATGAGAGTAGCAGGCTAAACTTTGCTACTTTTTATTTTGAAGATGTGGAAGGGATCGTTAAAGATGTCAGAGGAAATTCAACAGTTAACTGAAAGACTTTTACAATATAATTACTTATTCCTAAAGTACTATCAGGAAGGAAGAGAGACAGGAGTTTCGTATGATTTTCATGAAGTTATAAAACCATTTGCTAATGAAGTAAAGCAGGTAAATGATGAGTGGAAGAGTGCCATGAAGAAATGGCTCCCAACGATAAACCATAAACATTTACATCTAAAGCAAATTGACACGACTTCAGAACATATTGAGCAGCTATCTATTCAGTCTTTTTTTCCAGAAACAAGTAAATCTAGATTTTTAAATTTTCATCGAACGGTTGAATATTTCCTACTGGAGATATTGAACGAAGTTAGAAAGTAAAAAAGAGATGCAGATTTGCATCTCTTTTGTCTTATGGCCAGTTTTCTTACTTTGAATTTTTATTCTGCCAAGCTTGAGCGTGTCCACAATTAGTGGACATTGCAGAAAAAAACTTGGCTCTACTGATGTTCGATGAGGGAGTTTTCTTTATCCGATTCAGGTATAACCGCGCCTTGGATTTCAAGCTCGCGGACAAGAAGGCGATATTCTTTTATACTAATTTCATTGTGAATGTACGCTTTCTTTGCAAAATCCATTAGTGCATTAACGTCATCAGTGGAATAATCCCGACTTTGATTAAATTTGCTTTTTAATTCACGAATGTCCATTAATAGTTCCTCCTTCATCTTTTTTATATCGTACCATGAAATAGGAGGATTCCTAGTTTTTAAAATATTTAAACTTCAGACAAAATTCCTGTGATTTTGACAATGTAAATCATTTTCAGAGAATCACCATTCATCTCTTGCCTTCATAATGTGTAATAGAGAATTATAAAGAGGAGATGTTTGCCCATGTTTGGTAAAAAAAGACCAAATAACCACTTTCAAAATGGATACTCGGGGCAAATGATGCACCAAGTTCCAGTGGAACCACAATGGAAGCATCAGCAATATATTCAGCGAAATCAACCCATCCCATATCAAATGCAAACCCAGTCAAAGGATTGGATGATGTACCAACAACCAAACCTTTATTATCCGCAAAGTATACAGGGATATGGTCAAACGTATCAACCAGGAATCTTCCCACAAAATATACCAAACCCGAATCCAGGATATTCTCAAAAGGATGCCCAATTCCTTTTTCAAAACCCGCTTCAACCAAAGGATGAAATGGTACAACAACAACCTTATATGCCTATGAATGGATATCCTGTGATGAATCCTTATCCAAAAAACAGTATTATGCCAAAACAACCAGGCGGTGTCCAATCAATTATGAATTCCTTCAAGTCTCAAGACGGATCGGTAGATCTTAATAAAATGGTGAATACGGCCGGCCAAATGATGAATGCTGTAAATCAAGTGTCAACGCTGGTTAAAAGTTTCGGAGGGATTTTTAAAGTATAAAAGGAAAAGACGGCTATTTTATAAGCCGTCTTTTCCTTTATAAGTTATGAAAGTATAAAAATCTTCGAGAATTGTCCAGCTCCAGCGCCCTAGCGGCTAGTGTCCTTCGCTCTCCGCCCTACGATAAGTCAAGCACGAATGCGCCTCCAGCTCTTCGTGTTTCCTTTATCGCGTTTAACGGGCAGTAGATTCTCAACTGCCCGTAAGCAGCCGATCGGTTCAACTAACAATCAGCGAGAAGAACGTTCGCTGATTGAAGTTTCACCTTATCTCAGTTGGAGAGCTCCAGGCCATACGCCGCTGAACAGGGCGCTTCCGCTTTTCTTATGTTAGTCTTCTATTTCAATAATCTTCCCTTTTTCTTGAGGAATACGTATTTGTAATAACCCATCTCGGTACGAAGCCTTTACCTGTTTCTCATTGATAACATGTGGTAGTGAAATCGTTCTTGACGATTGTTGTCGAAGGAATTTCCGACTATACACTTGCGTCTGATCATTTTCCTGAGTTTCTAACTCATTATTTACAACAGTAATAGTTAGATAATTTCCAGTAATGTTTAATTGAATTTGCTCCCGTTTAACACCAGGAAGTTCTGCAGAAATGATATGTTCCTTACCGGTTTCTTCTGTTTCAATTTGAAAGCCTGCACCAGTGGGAAAAGGAGACTTGAAAAAATCATCTATGGTTTGTAAAAACCCTCGAATTGGTTTTTCAGTAAAGAAATCGTTCATTGATTTTACTAATTCACGAAAAGGTTCAGCCATCTGGTTTTTATGGTTATTTTTATCGTTCGGAAACATGGATGACATGATCATTCCCTCTCTTTCCATTATTTTTCTCCATATCATATGCTATGAAATCTAGGTAGGTGCCGTCATAAAATTGCAATAACTTTTTGAACAAATTATTACAATCTTGCATAATGTGATTTGAATCACACTGATTGGTTATGAAAATTTGTACGCTAGAGTAGTAATTAATGGATGGAAAGCGAGGAAGCTATATGTTCTGTTATCAATGTGAACAAACCCCATCAGGCGGTTGTACAGTAATGGGTGTTTGCGGAAAAGATGAAACAATTGCTAGCTTACAAGATACAATTATTTTTGGATTAAAGGGCATTGCTGCCTACCGTACACATGCGAATCAATTAGGTTATACCGATCCCTTTGTTGATTCAACAACACATGAAGCACTTTACTTAACGTTAACCAATTCTAACTTCAATGTTCAGGAACATATTGCTATGGCAATGAAGGTAGGGCAAGCAGCTGTCCGTGTCATGGGTATCCTTGATGAAGCCCATACGAATCGCTTAGGCATTCCCCAGCCAATCCGTGTTAGCCAAAATAAAATTGAAGGCAAGTGTATTGTTGTTACAGGCCATAATCTGTTTGCATTAGAGGAGTTATTGAAACAAACAGAAGGCAATGGTATCAATATTTATACTCATTCTGAAATGCTGCCTGCCCATGGATATCCAGCATTGAAAAAATATGCTCATTTAAAAGGAAACATCGGCAAAGCCTGGTATGACCAACGTCGGCTTTTTGAAAAATTTCCTGGAGCCATTCTTGCAACAACAAACTGTGTCATGCCTATTAAAGGAAAGTACGCTGACAGAATGTTTACATATGAAGTGGCAGGACTCGAAAATGTGGAGAAGATTATCAATGATGATTTTACACCATTAATTCAAAGGGCATTAGAACTTCCTGAAGCAGCGATAGAATCGGATGAAACATTACTCACCGGCTTTCATCATGAAACAGTATTAGGACTTGCCCCAGAAGTAATTGATGCAGTTAAAGCTGGGAAAATTAAACGCTTCTTTGTAATTGCAGGATGTGATGCTCCAGGGCATGGCGGAGATTATTACCGCGAGCTTGCCACTTCACTCCCGCCTGAGACAGTGATTTTAACCACTTCCTGTGGGAAATTCCGCTTTAATGATGTTGACTATGGCGTTGTCCCTGGAACCAATATCCCAAGATATATTGATTTAGGTCAATGCAATAATTCTGGCTCAACGGTAAAAATTGCCTTGGCATTAGCCGACGCGTTTGGCTGTGAAGTGAATGAACTTCCGGTTAGTATTGTATTATCATGGTTTGAGCAAAAGGCAGTAGCCATTCTGTTAGGGCTTTTCAGTTTAGGAATTAAAGATATTCGAATTGGACCGAAGCCTCCTGAATTTATTTCGGAAGGTGTCTTAAATGTTCTTCAAGATACATTTAACCTAAAATTAATTAGCACAGCAAAAGAAGATATGGAAGAGATGCTATTAGGAAGATAAGCATAAACACCGCAGTCGATATCGACTGCGGTGTTATTATTTTTAAAAAAATTTTTGAATATGCAAAAGTCTAGCTTCTGACCCTGGTTTGGCCCAGCATATTTCAAATTATAGTAAATTGATTTCCTCCAAGAGAGCATCAATTTCTAGAATCATGTCGCCTTCATCATCAACTTCAATGATTTCGTCTTTTTTCATTTTCGTAAGTGTTCTGCTAATGGTTTCTCTAGTCGTTCCAATCATATTGGCTAGGTCTCTATTCGTGAATTCGGACTTTAGTAAAATGGTGCCGTCAGTTTGTTCCACTCCATGCTTCTGTGCAAGCCGAATGAGGAGCTTGACGATTTGTTCATACGTATTATTCAGAATTTGTTCTTCTAGACGATTTTGTAAATCAACAATTTTCTCACCAAGTACCTTAAATACTTTGATACAAAGCTCGGGATTTTCAATGAGTACTGTTTCAAATTTCGAAATTGGAACAGCAATGAGGGTAGAAGATTCGAGAACTTCGGCGTATGCAGGGTAATCGCCTTTTCTAAAGAAGCCAACATGTGGAAACATTTCACCCTTTTTAGCTATTGCGACAATTTGTTCCTTACCATTGATGTCACTTTTATAGATTTTAATTTTTCCGTTATAAATAAAATAAACATTTTCCAACGGGTCGCCCTGAAGAAAAACATGACTTTGTTTTTTCCACTCCCTAACGATAGAGATATTCGTAATCTTCGATAATTCAAAATCATTTAATTCACGAAAAAGACTAAATTCGGCTAATACAGTTTTTATTTCTTCAATTTTCATGGAATCACCTTCAAATCCTTATCAGTTACTATCTATTGTAACATTCATTCAAACTGTCTTTAATGAATTCTTGTCAAATAACCAAAAAAGCGCGGAATTTAAATGAATGGAAAAATCTGCAATCATTATCAATATAATAAATTTTAATTTTCTACTTTAATAACGAACGTCTATTCGCTAAAATGAAGGTAATGAGGTGAGATGTATGAAATTAAGAAAAAGCCTGCAGGAAATCATAGAAGAACTGAAATTAAATCATGGTTTTATTGAAAATATTGTTAAATGGCAGACCATCGAGGAAAAGCCAGCCCGTTCAGTTCCGTTACCAACAGATTTACATCCGTTATTAAAAAAATCCCTTTTCGACAGGGGAATAGAACAGTTATATACCCATCAAAAATCAGCTTATGAAAAAATTCTCGAGGGTAATAGTATTGTTGCAGTAACGCCGACGGCTTCGGGAAAAACGCTGTGCTATAATTTGCCCGTTTTGCAAACGATTCTTGCAAATCCAAGTACGAGGGCTCTCTATATGTTTCCAACGAAAGCGCTAGCCCAAGATCAAAAAAGTGAAATCAATGAATTGATAGAGGCGTCAGGTGCTGATATTAACAGCTATACGTATGACGGAGATACACCAGCGAATATTCGCCAAAAAGTAAGAAAGGCTGGACATGTTGTCATTACTAACCCAGATATGCTTCATTCAGCAATTCTGCCCCATCATACAAAATGGGTGTCCCTATTTGAAAATCTAAAGTTCGTGGTAATTGATGAGCTGCATACATACCGTGGTGTATTTGGCAGTCATGTTGCCAATGTTATAAAACGGTTAAAGCGTATTTGTCATTATTACGGAAGCAATCCTGTATTTATTTGCACCTCGGCTACTATTGCCAATCCCTTAGAGCTTGCAGAGGCACTAACCGAAGAAAAGATGCACTTGATTGACAATAATGGCGCTCCAAGTGGAACAAAACATTTTTTATTCTATAATCCGCCAATTGTGAACAAGCCCTTAAATATTCGCAGAAGTGCTACCCTTGAGGTTCGTAATATCGCCGGTGCACTTTTGAAAAATAAAATTCAAACAATCGTTTTTGCAAGAAGCCGGGTTCGAGTTGAAATTATTTTAACTTATCTGCAAGAATTAGTGAAAAACCAGCTAGGTCCCAAATCAATAATGGGGTATCGCGGGGGGTATCTTCCAACAGAACGGAGGAAAATTGAAAGAGGTCTTCGTTCAGGAGAGATCTATGGCGTTGTCAGCACGAATGCACTGGAGTTAGGAGTGGATATTGGACAGCTTCAGGTTTGTATTATGACAGGTTATCCAGGCACCATTTCGAGTGCATGGCAGCAGGCTGGAAGAGCGGGGCGGAGGCATGGTGAAGCTTTAGTTATTCTGGTGGCTAGTTCTAGCCCTCTTGATCAATACATTATCCAGAACCCGGATTACTTTTTTAATAAAAGCCCTGAAACAGCTCGGATTAACCCGGATAATCTGATTATTTTAATTGATCATATGAAATGTGCAGCCTATGAGCTCCCCTTTAAGGCGGGAGAGCAGTTTGGACAAGTTGGAACGGAAGAATTACTGGAGTACCTAACAGAGGAGCGGGTTTTGTACCGGAATGGAGATAAATGGTATTGGATGAATGATTCATTCCCGGCTCATAACATTAGCTTACGGTCAGCTTCCCAAGAAAATGTCATAATCGTTGACCAATCAGACGTAGCCAATGTCAAAGTTATCGGAGAGATGGATCGCTTTTCTGCAATGACGCTTCTCCATGATGAAGCCATTTATTTACACCAAGGGATCCAATTCCAGGTTGAAAAGCTTGATTGGGATGAAAAAAAGGCTTTCGTTCGGGAGGTGGATGTTGACTATTACACTGATGCCAATTTAGCTGTTCAATTAAAAGTGTTGGAAGTTGACAAGCTTCAAAAGTTGGACGATGCCGAAATAGGTTATGGCGATGTAAGCGTGAGAGCCATGGCGACCATTTTTAAAAAAATTAAATTTGAGACACATGAAAATATCGGATCAGGCCCGATCCATCTACCAGAAGAAGAGCTCCATACGAATGCTGCTTGGATATCCTTAAATAAACCGTTAGCCGAAATGGGACATGAACGGCTCGAACAAGGACTTGTCGGGGCGGCCCATGCTCTCAATCATATTGCTCCATTATTCGTAATGGCCGATCCCCAAGATATCCATGTCATTCCACAAGTGAAGGCAGATCATAACGAAAAACCGACAATTTTCTTCTATGATCGATATCCTGGTGGAGTGGGTTTAAGCGAAAAGATTCATTCCGGGATGGGACATGTTCTAAAAGAGACATTAAAAATGATTAACCATTGTCAATGTCAATCTGGTTGTCCTTCGTGTATTGGAACAGACGCAGTTAATGAAATGGCCAAAAAAGGTGCAATTAATATTATTGAGTTTTTCTTACAACCCTCGCGTGCCACCAAGGAAGTGTAGAAATGTCGTTAAAAAATAAATTAAATCGTCTTAAACCTCATCTGTCAGTCGGAAACGAGATTGACAAAGTAATTCATCTTCCTGAACCGGCAGCCTTTGAACTGCCATTTCAAGAAAAATGGGAGCAAGAAAATGTCATTCCCTATTTTTGGGACGAGGATTATTGTCTAATAAGGGAAGTGAAGTATCCACTCTCTTTTCAACATGGGCAGTATTGTTTTCGAGATTTCCTGACAGCTATTGATGTTTGGAATAAACAGCCAATCAACCATCCATTATCAGCTGAAGGACACCGGGCAGAAGAATTATTCTTTTTTGATACTGAAACAACCGGTCTTGGCGGTGGGGTAGGAAATACCATCTTTTTACTTGGATATGCCAGCGTTTCAGGTGACCAACTTATTTTAAGGCAGCATATTCTGCCCCATCCTGGCGCAGAGGTTGCCCTATATCAAAGCTTTTTGGAAAAGGTGAATTATCGTACTTTGGTCACCTATAATGGAAAATCTTTTGATTGGCCCCAAGTAAAAACTAGACATACTTTAGTAAGAGAACACGTACCGAAGCTGCCATCATTTGGACATTTTGATCTGTTTCATGCAGCGAGGAGACTCTGGAAGCATAAATTAGACCGAATGAAGTTGTCCATTGTCGAGAAAGAGGTCTTAGGCGTAGAGAGGGTGGATGATATTCCTGGATATTTGGCTCCCATGATTTATTTCGATTTTATTGAAAGTAAACAACCTGAGGGCATGATTGGAATTCTTAAACATAATGAAATCGACATTTTGTCTCTCGTAACCTTATATACCCATCTAACCTTTCAACTTTGCGGCATCGACCATCATCAAACCCGACCGGAAACATATGAAGTGGGGCGATGGTTCGCATCTTTAGGAGAAGAAAAAGAAGCAGAAAAGATATTAACGAAACTTACCGCAAATAGTCATGATAGGACTTCCTATCAAGCTAAGTTGATTCTCGCATTTCAACAAAAAAAAGAGCATAATTGGGACCAGGCTCGGAACTTGTTTCTGGAAATTGTCGATTGCGATGATGAAAAAATGAAGTTGGAAGCATGTCTGGAACTTGCCAAAATATATGAACATAGACTGAAAGATTATCAGCTTGCGATGGAGTATTGCGAAAAGGGAATAACCATACTAATAGATTCTAAAACGATTGCTAAAATGAAACGGGAATTGAAATTAGATCAATTTAAAATCAGGCAAAAAAGATTGGAACGAAAAAATGCTAAATTTCCCAGGTAAGCGCAAAATTCGATAAAAAAAGTGTTCATTATATTTTTTTCACCAACATTCGATTCTTTGCCATAAATTCTTAACAATTTACGGTGAAAATCCTTCAATTCCATATTGTTTATCATAGTCGAAAAAGGTAAAATGTAAAATTGGATTGAGAAAAAAACGACTATAAATCTTATGGAGCTGGTAGTATGTATAAAGCGATTTTATTCTTATTTTTTATTGTCGTCTGTTTGACTGCAGTTGTGTTAACAAGCTTAAAGGACAGCTTTTATTCCATTTTATAGAAAATTAGGAATACAAACGAGGAACTTTCAAGTCTTTTAAAAATTCAATTACGAAAAATAGGTGTTTTCATTAGTACAAGAGTAGCTCCTTTAACATAGGCTGTTAATGTAAACAGAATATTTGAAGGGAGATTATTATATGTATCTTGGAACCAATTTTATGCCGCCAGTCATTCATCCGACACAACAAATTGTGAACCATACGTTCTCTACGACGGTGGTCCCACATATTCATCCAGTGCACACAACAACGGTAAATCACCACCTGTATCAACACAAACATTATTGTCCGCAAACAGCATCTTGTGCAGAAGAAGTTTGCAATCAGCAAATAAATTGCTGTAACCCATGTGCACCAGTTGCACCGCCGCCAATAATGCCAGTTGCAAATGCTCTACCAAATGCACCTGGCTTTGGCGGAATGGGTGGTCCTGGTTTTGGCGCAGGCGGACCAGGCTTTGCACCAGGAGGACCAGGCTTTGCACCAGGAGGACCAGGTTTTGCTCCAGGGGGACCAGGCTTTGCACCAGGACCAATGATGGGCCGTAGACCATAATGATTTAAGCGAAAATTACAGGGGCTTTTTAGCCCTTGTTTTTTATTTCCTTTTACTATATGTTATGCTTTTTACACTAAAATGTTTGTCCATTTTATAAATTTTTTCTTTGAGGAGAACAATTTTGAAAAAAGTTCTAGCCATATCGGGTTATAAACAATTTGAACTTGGAATTTTTAAAAAAGACCATCCGTCCGTTATTTACATAAAGGCAGCAATGAAAAAGGCCATCATTCCTATGGTAGAGGAGGGCATAGAGTGGGTGTTAATTAGTGGGCAATTAGGGGCGGAACTATGGGCTGCAGATATTGTCTTCGAATTACAAATGGAGTTTCCGGATTTAAAACTCGCAGTTATAACTCCTTTTTTACATCAAGAGGCATCTTGGAATGAAACGAACAAAGAATGGTATGCCTCTGTCCTGGAAAAAGCTGATTTCATTGATTCTGTTACAAAAAAAGGATACGAAAAGCCTTGGCAGTTTCGGTTGAAGAATCAATTTTTTATTGAAAAAAGTGATCGGCTCTTGCTTCTTTATGATCTGGAAAAGGAAGGAAGCCCAAAATATTTATATGATTTGGCAGTACAATACCAAAACAAACATCCTTATCCGATTGAACTTATTACATTTTACGACTTACAGATGATTGTGGAGGAAGAGCAACTTAAACATTCCGATTTTTAAGGAAAAATTAAGATTTTTATCTAAATAATCAACTGAATTATAGTATTCTTTATATAAAGGTAAAAGAAAATTGACAAAAGGACTTATTTTTGGAAAAATAATAGTTAATGATTGGCTAAACTAGAGGTGATTTGAATGTTGGCTGATAAGGTAAAATTAACAGCTAAGGATATTTTAGAAAAAGAGTTTAAAACCGGTGTTCGAGGTTATAAACAAGAAGATGTTGATAAATTTTTAGATTTAATTATTAAAGATTATGAAACGTTTCATCAAGAAATTGAAGACCTTCAACAAGAAAACCTTAGGCTGCGTAAACAGCTTGAAGAGACATCAAAACGACAACCAGTGGCACAACCTGCTGGGACAACGAATTTTGATATTTTAAAGCGCTTGTCTAACTTAGAAAAGCATGTTTTTGGTAATAAACTATACGATTAACAATTTGTACCACTATTTCCTAATAAAAACCATTGATTAAACTACAGGAAATACATATAATAAAAAAGTATCATTAATGACGTTCGGGTAATCGCTGTAATGAGCTTATTGCAAATTGCAGAGGAAAGTCCATGCTCGCACGAGCTGCGATGCTCGTAGTGTTCGTGCCTAGTGAATTCATAAGCTAGGGAAGCTGAGTCTAGCATTCAGTTGACGGCTGGGAAAATACCTAAGTCCTTCAAGGATATGGTATGAATACCTATAAAAGTGCCACAGTGACGTAGCCTTTCCAGAAATGGAAAGGGTGGAACGGGTAAACCCCACGAGCGAGAAACCCAAATAATGGTAGGGGCGCTTTCTCTGAGGAATTGAACGAGGAGAAGGACAGATTCAACCTTGAATCTGTAGATAGATGATTACCACCTAAGTACGAGACATCATATGTCGTTTGCAGTACTATGGTACAGAACATGGCTTACAGAACGTTATTAATGGGATTGTATGCTGGATATTAACGGCTCTCCTGAACGGGGGAGCTTTTTTATTGTAAATAATTGCATCTAGTGCAAAGATTTTGTCAATAATGAAAGCGAATAAGATAATGAAAAATAAGGAACAAATACATACATTTTAAACTTATTTAAGGGTGAAGATATGGGACAATATCAATTAATTGCTACCGCAGCCATGGGACTTGAAGCCTTAGTTGCAAAAGAAGTACGTTCGTTAGGATATGATTGCGAGGTTGAAAATGGAAAGATCCTCTATACAGGAGACGAGTCAGCGATCGCGCGCAGTAATTTATGGCTTCGAACTGCTGATCGAATTAAAATAAAGGTTGGCGAATTTAAAGCATATACATTTGATGAATTATTCGAAAAAACCAAGGCACTTCCATGGGAACAATTTTTACCGGAAGACGCAGAATTTCCTGTAATCGGCAAATCGGTTAAATCAAAGCTATTTAGTGTTTCTGATTGTCAGGCAATTGTTAAAAAAGCTGTCGTGGAACGGTTGAAAAAACATTATAAACGGAATACGTGGTTTGAAGAAACTGGTGCTCTTTATCGAATTGAAGTTGCCTTATTAAAAGATGTTGCGACGATAACCATTGATGCGAGTGGCCAAGGCCTCCATAAAAGAGGATACCGGATCGACCAAGGGGAGGCACCGTTAAAAGAAACGCTTGCCGCGGCGTTAGTAATGTTAACCAATTGGAATGCTGACCGTCCCTTTATTGATCCTTTTTGTGGATCGGGTACGATTCCAATCGAAGCGGCAATGATTGGTCAAAATATTGCACCAGGTTTTAATCGAGAATTTGTTTCTGAAGCATGGAATTGGATGCCAGCGAAAGTTTGGGATGATGCTCGAATGGAAGCGGAAGACATGGCAAATTACGACCAGCCTTTAGATATAACTGGTTCAGATATTGATCATCGAATGGTCAAAATTGCTCAAGAAAATGCCTTCGAAGCGGGTTTCGGTGATATCATTCATTTTAAACAAATGCAGGTGAGAGATATCTCAACCAGCAAAGATTATGGTGTGATTGTTGGTAATCCTCCGTACGGGGAGAGACTTGGGGATAAACAGGCTGTTGAACAGATGTATGCTGCAATGGGGCAGGCATTTAAGAAGCTTGATACATGGTCTATTTATATCATGACCTCTAATGAAAACTTTGAGCAATTATATGGAAAGCCAGCTACGAAAAAAAGAAAGCTGTTTAATGGGTTTATTCGAACCGACCTATATCAATATTGGGGGAAGAAACCCCCGCGTCAAAATGAAACAATAAAAATAGACTAACCATGTAGCGTCATTCTTTGACGCTATTCTATTTTGGAGGGGACTAGATGCAGAACCGTTTGCCGTTTGATATTTCCAAAACTGAATCCTTTTATGAAAAATTAAGTGAATGGATTGGCGATGTTTTTTATGAAATATTGCCAGAAGCAGGTTTTGAGTTAAGAGATGAACAGATTTATATGGCTTTCCAATTGGAAAATGCTTTTAAGGATAAAAAAGTAATGTTTGCAGAAGCAGGCGTAGGAACTGGGAAAACAATTGTTTATTTGCTTTATGCGATTATGTATGCACGCTACACGAACCGACCGGCCATCATTGCCTGCGCAGATGAGACTTTAATTGAGCAGTTAGTTAAAAAAGAGGGCGATATTGCCAAACTAGAGAAAATACTAGAACTGAATATTGATGTCCGTTTGGCTAAGTCGAGGGATCAATACCTTTGTTTAAAAAAGCTTGATCAAGTTCGAAATAATCATTTTTCTGATGAGATTTCAGATATGTATCTCAAGTTGCCGGATTTTGTCCATTCAGTCGGTTCCATGCAGTCGTTTGAACGGTATGGTGACAGACGAGATTTCCCCTCTTTGTCTGATGAAATATGGAACGAGGTTAACTGGGACACCTTGCAGGATTGTTTTGCCTGTGAAAAGCGCCATCGCTGCGGCCTGACATTGCACCGAGAATATTATCGGCATTCAACGGATCTCATTATCTGCTCGCATGATTTTTATATGGAACATATTTGGACAAAGGAATCCCGCAAGCGGGAAGGGCAGCTCCCATTGTTACCAGAGCATTCTTCCGTTGTGTTTGACGAAGGTCATTTGCTTGAGTATGCAGCACAGAAGGCTCTAAGTTACCGCTTTACCGATTATACGTTAGATACCTTGCTGACAAGACTAATGGAAAACGAAGTACGCGAAAAAACGTTGTATACCATTGAAGAGGCACTTTTAGATAATGAAGCATTTTTTGATGCAATAGCCCAATTTTCCATCCAGTCACAGGGCTCTGATAAACAAGTAATCACTAAGCATCCGATCGTAATGAAAACTTGCCGTAAACTATTATCAACTCTGCAAGCCTTAGAGGAAGAACTAGTATTTGAAAGTGAATTATATGTTATAAATGAGTATGATTTAAAGATTGTGGAGGAGTATCTGGAGCAAATCACCTACTCTTTATCACTCTTCTTGCAAGAGGTAAACGGAATAACTTGGTTTGAAGAAAGTGGGGGTGAGCGGACACTTGTCATCATGCCAAAAATGGTAGAAGAAGTGATGCGAGAAGAAGTATTCTCTCAGAAAAAGCCATTTATCTTTTCTTCTGCAACACTTTCGAATCAAAAGTCGTTTGATTATATGGCAAAAAGCCTGGGTGTGAAGGAATACTTATCCTTTTCGGTGGCTTCACCATTTGCCTATGATGAAAAGATGGAAATTCATCTTCCTAGATTCCCAAAAGAGGACATGGCCGAGAAGACCAGTTATCTAATTAACACGATTCATCAATCAGAAGGTCGAGCACTCATCCTTTTAAATAATAAAGAAGAATTGACCTATCTTAAGAAGCATTTATCAGGTGTTATTCCTTATCCCCTTTATTTTGAAGGAGACGAGGAGATTAGTACACTCGTTTCAAAATTTCAAAATGAAGAAAATGCGGTTCTGTGTTCCATTCACCTATGGGAAGGCCTGGACATCCCAGGAAGATCGCTTGAAAATGTCTTGATTTTTTCACTGCCATTTCCACCTAATGATCCAGTTTTCACGGCTAAAAGAAATGGGGTAGACAACCCCTTCTTAGAAGTCGATTTACCTTATATGCTTCTTCGATTGCGTCAAGGAGTTGGGCGGTTAATTAGAAGTGAACAAGATCAAGGAATGGTTCATATATTGTTGGTTAAAGATATCAATCCGAGGGTATTGCAAGAGATAAAAGTAGTGTTGCCTACAATGCCAAAGGACAATTAAACCAATAAAAAGCGGAAGCACCATAGATGCTCCCGCTCAGGCTGTCGAGAAACTCTCGGCAGCCTTTATTTTATTTAATATATTTAAACATTCCCCGCGTTAATTTATTAAAATATTATTAAAAAGACTATTCGACATGTCTGTTGATTGGCGCTCCAGGCACTTCGCTTTCCGCACCGCCCGCGGAAAGCGAAGCACCTGGAGCGGAAATCAACAAGCCCCTTAGCAGGGGCAATTTTTAATAATATCGGCAATTCAAATTCCAATAAAATAAAAAAATTGCCGAGGAAAATACCCTTTCTCCACAATCTGAGCGGAAGCCCCATAAGGTGCTCCCGCTTTTTCTAGCTTTTTTATTCATTAGTAGAATAATTCCTGTTTAAGTGCCTCTCGATCGATTAGGTAAAAGCCTTCCTCGTCCAAGGTAATAACATCCTTCTTTTTCACTTGATTAATGGTTCGACTGACTGTTTCTCGAGAAGTTCCTATCATATTGGCTAATTCTCGATTGGTGAATTGAGTGGTTAGTTTATAACGTGAGCCAACCTTTTCACCGTTGGATTTACATAGTCTAATTAGCAGTAAAATGATTTGTTCAAACGTGTTATGAAGTACCTGTGCTTCTAATCTTCCTTGTAAATCAACAATTTTTTCACCCAACACCTTAAGGAGTTTTATACAAAGCTCCGGATAAGAAATCAATATTTCTTCAAATTTATCAATGGGGATGACCACAAGGTGAGCATCCTCCATTACTTCAGCATGGGCAGGGAAACTTCCTTTTCTGAAAAAACCTGCATGGGGAAACATTTCTCCAGGTTCAAGGACAGAAATTAATTGTTCTTTACCTGATAGGTCCGTTTTGTAAATTTTAATTTTTCCACTATGAATAAAAAACACGCGGTCAAGTGGGTCATCCTGCATAAAGACATACATTTTATGTTTGTAAAAGCGAGTCTGAGCTATTTTTATAATCGGATTTAGCTCTTCTAAGGATAATTCCTTGAAGATTGGTACAGCTGACAATCTTTTGATTATATCCTCTTGTATCATTTAACATCACCTTCATATTATTAATTCGATTTAGCTCCATTGTAGCAGTGATTTCACACCCATTATGTGACCTACATCATAGGAGAATACTTTTTGAAAATTATTCTCATCGATGTGCTAAATATCACACTGATAAGATGAGGTCGTTCACTGTGTGAGCATTACATGGAAGGTACAATACGAATTGGGAACGAAATATGAAAGGGTGAATTTTGTATGGAGATACAACGGGGGACTTCATTAAAAAAAGCAGTGAAGACAAGAAAAAATAGCTTATTAAAATCGATTCTAGTTATTACGATTTTAGTAAGCTTCACTGTTTTGTTAGTTGGAGGCTATTGGATCTTTAAGGAACAGGCACCTAGACCATTGGAGGTTACCAATGAAAAGGGCGAAGTGCTGTTTACAAAAGCTTCGATCATGGGTGGTCAGGCAGTTTTTCAAAAGTATGGTTTAATGGATTACGGCACAGTATTAGGGCATGGTTCCTATATGGGTCCAGACTATACGGCTGAAGCCCTTAAAATTTATACAGAGGGAATGCAGGATTTTAAGGCAAAGGAGAAATTTAATAAGGACTTTGCCTCATTAACTGAGGATGAAAAATCCGTTATTAAAAATAACGTCATAAAAGAAATGCGTAAAAATCGTTATGACAGCGCTCAAGATAAAATGGAATTAACAAATGCACAAGCGTTCGGACTGGAAAGAGTAAGAGCGCATTATCAAGAAGTTTTTACAAAAGGAGACGGCTGGGGATTAAAGGCAAACTTGATTAAAGAAGAAGATATGCCAAAAACAGATCGTGCCTATGTTGCAAAAGGTGATCAAATTACGCAAATCTCCGATTTCTTTTTCTGGACTGCCTGGTTATCAAGCACTGTTCGTCAAGGAGATAAAATTACTTACACAAATAACTGGCCATACTACGAGGATGCGGGGAATCATTTATCCTTCTCGTCTATCTGGTGGAGTGGAGCCAGTATCACGCTATTTGTTTTAATGGTTGGGATTATTCTATTCGTTTTCTACCGCTATCAATTTGGCATGAAGGAAGCGTATAAGGAAGGTCATTTCCCGCAAATTGATTTAAATAAAATGCCGGTAACGAATTCTCAAGTGAAGAGCGGAAAGTATTTTGTGATTGTTTCTGCCCTGTTTTTTGTTCAATGTATGTTTGGGGCATTACTAGCCCACTATTACATCGAACCAGATAGTTTCTTTGGGATCAAATGGATTCATGATATTCTTCCGTTCAATATAACAAAAGGTTATCATTTACAATTGGCTATTTTCTGGATTGCTACCGCTTGGTTAGGAATGGGAATTTATATTGCACCGCTGGTTGGTGGTTATGAGCCTAAGAAGCAAGGCTTACTCGTTGATATTCTATTCTGGGCATTGGTTGTCCTTGTCGGCGGCAGCATGGTAGGTGAGTGGCTTGGAGCAAACGGATACTTAGGAAACCAATGGTTCTTATTCGGACATACAGGCTGGGAATACATTGAACTAGGACGTGTGTGGCAGCTGATTCTGATTGTCGGGATGCTCATTTGGCTGTTCATCGTTTATCGAGGCATTCGTGCAGGCCTACAAAGAGAATCTGATAAGGGTGGTTTGATCCATCTATTATTCTATTCTGCCATTGCCGTACCAGCATTCTATATTTTTGCCTTATTCATCAATCCTGGAACAAGTTTTACATTCGCTGATTATTGGCGCTGGTGGATTATCCATTTATGGGTAGAAGGTATCTTTGAAGTATTCGCAGTCGTTGTCATTGGTTTCTTATTAGTTCAATTAGGTCTTGTTACGAAGAAATCAACGGTCAGACAACTATATTTCCAATTGATCCTTCTTCTGGGCAGCGGGGTAATCGGGATTGGCCACCATTATTACTATAATGGATCCGCAGAGGTGTGGCTCGGACTAGGGGCTGTATTCTCAGCATTAGAAGTAATTCCTTTAACACTTTTAATCTTAGAAGCATATGAACAATACAAAATGATGCGTGAGGGCGGTGTGAATTTCCCTTACAAAGGAACTTTCTGGTTCTTAATCTCTGTTGCCATCTGGAACTTAGTGGGCGCAGGGGTGCTCGGATTCTTAATTAACTTGCCAGCAGTCAGCTATTTTGAACATGGACAATTCTTAACACCGGCACATGGTCATGGTTCGATGATGGGTGTTTATGGTATGTTTGCATGTGCCGTGCTCCTATACTCATTGCGAAATATTGTGAAACCAGAAGCATGGAACGATAAATGGCTTAAGTTTAGCTGCATCATGTTAAACGCAGGACTTGCAGGAATGGTATTCTTATCCTTGCTGCCTGTTGGTATCATACAAATTAAAGAAGCCTTTGACCACGGCTATGCTGCATCACGTTCAGCAGCCTTCCTCCAAAAGGATATTGTCCAAACCTTATTAACATGGCGTGCGGTGCCTGACACCATTTTCCTTATTGGCGTAATGGTATTATTGGTATTCTGTGTGAAGGCACTCTTTAATTTACGTAAACCAACACATCAGGAGGGAGAAAGACTCCCTGTGAAGGATTTAGCATTCGATGATGAAGAATAATAAAGATAAATCCGTAAAGCTTAGCTTTGCGGATTTTCTTTTTTACTATTTTCATAGCATTCAAAGCAGTAGATTTCTTTATCATCTGTTTGAACACCATTAAAAAAGCCAGCTAAACAAAACACTTCTTTGTTGCAGATGGCACATGTACCGACAAGCTCTTTCACATTCCTTCCCCCTGACACAATTATTGATTTAATTAAAAACATCTTTGAAGTGTGAGACTAAGGAAATAATAAATGAATTCTAGGTTGGCTTATCCATTCCCTTCATTTTACGTGAATTTTATTCACGTCCTCATCAACAGATAACTATTTTCAGAATAATATGCTAAAATTTAAGGGATGAAAAGGGGGGAATGTAATGAAAATTGCTCAATTAGAAAAGGAATTTTTGGACTACACCAAAAAAATATCTGCGTATAATGAAGCACTGGGATTAATTTATTGGGATTTAAGAACAGGAGCACCGAAACAGGGGGTAGAACAACGCGCGGAAGTAGTTGGAATGCTATCTTCCGAAGTGTTTAAAATGTCTACTTCCGAAGAGATGGCGGCATACATAGCAAATTTATCGAAACAAACACTGCCTGAAACGACAACTAAAATTCTTCAAGAATGTAAAAAGGAATATGAACGAAACAAGAAAATACCAGCAGATGAATATAAAGAGTTCGTAATCCTTCAATCAAAGGCAGAAAGCGTTTGGGAAGATGCAAAGGTGAAATCTGATTTTGCATTGTTTAGTCCATATCTTGAGAAGCTGGTAGCGATGACCAAACAGTTCATCTCCTATTGGGGATATGATGAGAATAAATACGATGTATTATTAGATATGTACGAACCAGGTATTACAGTGAAAGTGTTGGATCAAGTTTTCGGCAAGTTAAGGGCGGAAATAGTTCCTTTGGTAAAGCAGATTTCACATGCACCAGAAAAGCCAAAAACAGATTTTCTATTTGAAAGATTTCCAAAGGAAAATCAACGAGAATTGAGTTTGAAAATCCTCGACAATATGGGGTTTAACTTCAATGCAGGAAGACTAGATGAAACCGTTCATCCTTTTGCAACGGGCTTAAACCCTGGAGATGTACGAGTCACCACCAATTATAACGAACACGACTTCCGTACCGCCGTCTTTGGAACGATTCATGAGGGCGGTCACGCCCTTTATGAGCAAAATATATCAAAAGACTTAATCGGCACACCGCTGTGCACAGGCACCTCCATGGGAATTCATGAATCTCAGTCTCTTTTTTATGAAAATATTCTAGGGCGTAGTTTTTCATTTTGGAAAAATAACTATGAACTGTTAAAGGAATATGCAGATGGCCAGTTTGATCAGATAGAAGTTGAAGATTTTTATCGAGCCATAAATGAGTCTAAGCCATCATTCATTAGAATTGAGGCAGATGAATTAACCTACCCGCTTCATGTAATTATCCGTTATGAGATTGAAAAGGGGTTATTCAATGATGAAATAGAGGTCAAGGATTTACCTCGAATCTGGAATGATAAATATGAAGAGTACTTAGGCGTTCGTCCTGAAAATGATGCAATGGGTGTTCTACAGGATGTGCATTGGGCAGGGGGCAGCTTTGGCTATTTTCCATCCTATGCCTTGGGATATATGTATGCTGCTCAATTTAAACATAAAATGCTTGAGGACTACCCAAACTTTGAACAACTAGTCGAGGAGGGTAACCTCCTCCCAATTAAAGAATGGCTGACCCAAAATATCCACCAATATGGAAAGCTTAAAAAACCGCTAGATATCTTACAGGATGTAACCGGTGAGGGGTTAAATCCCCAATATTTAATTGATTACCTATATGATAAGTATAAAAAGGTTTATCATTTAAATTAAACAAAATTACCGTAATTGTTATAAATTATACAAAAAAGGATGTCTCACAACAAAGGGTTAAACCCTTATGAGACATCCTCTTTTTCAAATTGGTTTATTAACTACCATTTGCTCCACGTTTGAAATCCTTTTGATCCAGGAGGTGCATTCTGGATGATGTCAATAAACGGTATCGTGTAAGCAAAAAGGATAAGGGCGGCGGTAATACCGAGCCATAATTTCCAGTTTTCAAATACCATTGGTGCTGCTTCTTCTGTATTTTCTGCTTCTGCAACAGGGAATTCTTCTTCCCCTTTAGGAGCAAAGAAAGCAAGGTTGATAAAGATAATTAATACAAGGATGATGCCAAGGAATAAAATTGAACCACCCACTGCTTGAGCAATTTGATAAGGAACCCATTCAGCGGCCTGTTTAGCCCCGCCGTAAGTGGAGAAAGCTGATCGTCTTGGCCCGCCAAGCAAACCTTGGATATGCATAGCCCCTGACATAAATACCATTCCGACAAACCAAACCCATGCCTGGATAATTCCTAATTTATTCATCGTTTTTGTTAATTTACGTCCTGTTAAATGTGGAACAAGCCAATAGGAAATTCCAAAGAACGTTAATACCACAGATGTAGCTGCTGTTAAATGGAAGTGACCGGTTACCCAAATCGTGTTATGGACCACTTGATCCATTTGGTTGGATGCATTGATAATACCACCTGCACCTGCAGGGATAAAAGAGGCCATTCCAATAAACGGTACTGTGAAACGAGCATCATTCCATGGAAGTACTTTAAACCAGCCAAAAAGACCAGTAGCTCCTTTTGAGCGACCATATCTCTCAAATGTGGCGAATAAAGAGAAAGCAGTCATTAGAGATGGAATAATAACCATAAATGTTAAGATAACTTGAAGAAATTTCCAAGCCGGATCAATACCTGGCTCGGTCAATTGGTGATGGAACCCAACAGGTATAGAGAATAATAAGAATAAAATAAAGGACAACCGTGCTAACGAATCAGAGAAAATTTTTCCGCCAATTATTTTTGGGATAATCGCATACCAACACATATAAGCTGGCAGTAACCAAAAATAAACTAATGGGTGACCAAAATACCAGAATAAAGTACGACTAACTAATACGTCAACAGTGTCGACTAATCCAAGTGACCATGGGAGCAATTGGAATAAAACAGTAGCGGCAACACCTAATGTAGCAACAATCCAAAGCACTGTATTAATAACAGCCATGAAACTTAATAGCGGACTAGGTTTTCCAGGATTATTTTTCCGCCATTTGGCATAAGTCATGATTTGTGCCGCACCATCAACCCAGCTTCCGACCACAACAAAAGTTAAACCTAAATAGAAAATCCAGTGGGCTTTTAGTGGTGCATAAAACGTATAAAGCACGGATGCTTCCTTCAGTAATACCATGGTAGCAGCCATTAATGTACCGACCAGCATGACCCAAAAGCCAACCCAGCCTGTACGTCTGGCAGCATTAGAATGACCGCCAGTTGTTCTGCTTACAGCAGCATATTGAAAACCCATAATAAAGAAGGTTGTTAACACAAGTCCCATTAATACGCCATGGACCGTTAAGATTTGATAGTAATCAATTCCCCAAGGAAGTTCCCATTTACCAGAACGGACTAATGTCTGCAAAAGACCCATCAATCCGCCAAGAGCAAGAGCCGCAAAGGCCACAAAAAAGTGTGCCATGGAAAGTTTTGCATCACGAGGGTCTACTTTTACTTTTACAGCTGCACCGTTAACCATTATTTTACCACCTCAATCTTCGCACTCATTAAATGATGTCCAGTACCACAATATTCATTACAAACAATTAAATATTCGCCTGCTTTATCAAAAGTTGTCGTATATTCACTCACATAACCGGGTTCAAGCATCATATTAATATTTGTACCAGCCATTTCGAAGCCGTGAATAACATCTTTGGTTGTGGCAATGACTTTAACTTTTGCACCAAGCGGCACTTCTACTTGTGCAGGGGTATAGGAGAAAGCGGATGCTACAAAAACTAATTCATAGTCCCATTCTTTTCCTTCCACCTTATGTAGACCTGGTTTATTGAAAGGCTTTGTTTGATCGACCTTTTCAGGATTAATAGTTGTTAAACAGCTGGCGGGCTTGTTGCCAAGGTAGAAGGCGCTAACACCTACTACAGTTAAAAAAATAACCAAGCAGCTAATGCCAAAAGTCAGCCATATTTTTTCAAATTTATGCATGTGCATGGATTCTTCCCCCTTTAATCGTTAAAAACGTTCTACAAAAAGATAGTAGACCCCAACCCAAGTGACGATGATAAATGCTCCCAAAAGGAAAACGGAAGCTAATGTCCCTTTGAGAGAAGAGCTGTCTTCCACTTCTGTTTTTTGGTGTGTTTTCAGTTCCACCTTTGCCATCCCCAAGACCCCCCTTTAGAAAATTAATAAATAATTTAGTAAGTTCTCTTTCATAATACAAAACAATTGCGAAAGAAAAATATGAAATTTCATAGTTCACAAATTGTTCATTCCTTAGGTAACTACTATGTTAAAGTTAATAACTTGTTGTAACAGTGATTTATATCACTTCACAAAGGGGGTAAATGTGAACAAACTATGAACAATCACACCTTAGCTGTGATATAAGGAATTGTCGTGGTTTCATAAATATTAAAAATCCCTATTTCTTGGAAAAATTCACACTCTTGAAAATCAAAAATATGATAAAAATAAATACCTTATTTTCTTGTGAAAGTGAGTGGTTTTTTTGGAAAAATATTATTGCGAACATTGTCGCCTTCTATATAATGAAATGGAATATTGTAAAGTTTGCGGATCCTTAGCCAGTAACAAAATAAAGATTGAAGTTCAAACCCAATCGGAAAAACAATAATTGGAGGAAAGCAGAGAGCCTCTCTTAATTGGAAAAGTTTATCTAATGAAGGAATTCATAATTCGCGATATAATTTAAGAGCACAGCAACAACCTTCAAAACGTTTGCTTCCCAATCGATGGGAAGCCTTTTTTTTGCCCCTCTTAAGAAATAAAAATCTTCGAATAATATTCAATGAATTGGAAAAAATAACCCTATAAAGATGGAAGGAGAATGATGATGCCTGCCATTATATCTGTTTCAGAGGTTATTCCCCCATTTGAAATCAAACAAGAACAAGCATCGGAATTTGCACGAGAGCTTTTTGCTGACTCATTTAAAGATATTGAAAGACTATTAAAAGCTTTTCAGAATGGACAAATTGAAAAAAGATATTTTGTTAAAAATTTAGACTGGTTTAAAGAGAATCATACCTTTGAAGAGAAGAATAATGCTTATATTGAGTCTGCGGTTACACTGGGAAAGGAAGCAATCGTAAACTGCTTAACTAATCAAAGCTTTCTTAAGACAGCCATCTCGACGGAAGAAATTGATGCCATTATTTTTGTCTCCTCAACGGGAATGTCCACTCCAAGTATTGATGCTAGAATCATGAATGAATTGCCGTTTAATCCACATACAAAGCGGGAACCCCTTTGGGGACTTGGCTGTGCTGCAGGTGCCGTTGGATTATCACGTGCATATGAATATTGTTTAGCATTTCCCAAGGCAAAAGTCATCGTACTTTCTGTGGAGCTCTGCAGTTTGACGTTTCAAAAGAATGACCTTTCTAAAAGTAATCTTATTGGAACATCGCTTTTTGCAGATGGAATTGCCTGTGCCTTGGTTTGCGGGGATGAAGCGGGAGCAGAAGAATTTAGAAGAAAAAAAACATCTCCTTCGATTATTGCTACGCAGTCCACATTAATGCCAAATTCCTTGGATGTAATGGGCTGGGAAATAAGAAATGCAGGACTATTTGTCATATTTTCCCGTGATATTCCTCAAATTATTGAAGGCTGGCTGAAGCCCAATGTTAGGGATTTTTTAGCCGCACATCAAATAGAGCTTGAACAAATTAACCATTTTATAGCTCACCCCGGTGGAAAAAAAGTCTTGGATGCTTATGTAAAGTCCTTAAACATTCCACCTTCCATGAATGCAGTGTCGTTGGATGTATTAAAGCAGTATGGAAATATGTCGTCTGCAACAATCTTTTATGTTTTGAGGCGGTATATGGAGATGGACATTCACAAAGACGCCTTGGGATTAGGGACAGCACTTGGACCGGGTTTTAGCTCAGAATTATTACTGTTGAGGTGGAAATAATGGCCCATGACCTTCCATTCCTTCTATTCATCAGTTTTATCATGATCGAACGGATTGTCGAACTTTTCATTGCTAAAAGCAATGAAAAATGGATGAAAAAACAGGGTGCCGTTGAGTTTGGTGCAAGCCATTATAAATTAATGGTAGTTATGCATATCCTGTTTTTTATGGTATTACCAATCGAGCAGGTTTTATTGGAACTTGAACTTTCCCCTTTTTGGCCTCTTTTCCTTGGGCTATTTTGTTTAGCGCAAATTATGAGAACTTGGGCCATCTCGTCACTCGGCCGGTATTGGAACACAAAAATATTGGTCTTAGCAAATGCCAACGTAGTGAGAAAGGGACCATACCGCTTTTTGAAACATCCGAATTATCTGGTGGTAGCTATTGAATTGTTTGTTATCCCAATGCTGTTTAACGCCATATTTACTGCTCTTCTATTTACCGTTCTAAATGTCATGATGCTGAGGATTCGAATTCCAGCAGAAGAAAAAGCACTAAGGTCCTTAACAGGGTATGAAGGGGTTTTTCGAGACTGCAATCGCTTTTTACCTAGGTTTGTTAAATAACTGTGACAGTTTTTTATGGGATATTGAAAATGATTATCACCTGTGCTAAAATAATTCCAACGATGAAAATCATTCTCAGTGATACTCCGATAAGGTAGGTGTTACATATGGCTTTTGCCTTTGTTGGTGGAACGGTTATTATATATGCATTTGTCATGAAGCACGTCTTAAAAAATGTTACTCAATAAAAAATTATTTTTGAATGAGCCAGGGAGAAATCCTTGGTTTTTTGTTTTGTTCGGAAATTTGTTTATTTAAAGAGAATGTCATAATAGGAAAAGTTTGAATAATCGTATAAAATAAATATTATTACGATGATGGTAAGGGGAATAAATAAAATGGTGCAAATAGCCAATCCAATGGAAACGATTCAAACACTTAAACAAAAAATGGTGTTGATATATGAATATTTACTAAAGCATCATGATGTTGAAAACGCCGAAAAGGTGAAACAACTTGCAAGAAAGTTAGAAAATCGAGAATTTCTTTTTGCATTCTGCGGTCATTTTTCAGCTGGAAAATCTACCATGATAAATCAGGTGGTTGGGGAAAATTTATTGCCGTCAAGCCCGATTCCAACGAGTGCAAACTTAGTCAAGGTTAAATCTGGTGAGGATTATGCAAAGGTTTTCTTTAAAAATGAAAAGCCAAGACTTTATTTGGCTCCTTATGATTATGAGCTTGTAAAAAATTATTGTAAAGATGGCGATAAGATTGAAGAACTGGAGATCAGCCACAGTGATTCTCAATTACCATCCAATACGGTCATTATGGATACACCAGGTATTGATTCAGCTGATGATGCCCATCGCATCGCCACGGAATCAGCCATACATTTAGCTGACCTCATCTTCTATGTCATGGACTATAACCATGTCCAAGCAGAATTGAATTTTTTATTTACAAAGGAATTAACGGAGGCAGGAAAAGATGTTTACTTAGTCATTAATCAAATTGATAAACACAAAGAGGATGAATTAAGTTTTCAAGACTTCCAAAAAAGTGTTGTCGATGCTTTTGCATCCTGGGGTGTGAAGCCAGCAAGAATTTTTTATACTTCTTTAAAATTTAAAGATCACCCGTTTAATGAATTTACACACCTTCAGACCTTTATTGCTGATAAATTATCGACAAAGGATGAACTGTTGGTTCCTTCTATTTTTCATTCATTAAGAAAAATTGCTTACAATCATGTTGAACAAGCGAAAAAGCTTGAAGAGGAGAAGCTCACACAGTTCCTAGAGATATTGAACGAATTAACAGAGCTAGAAAGACAAGATTTAACTTTTTCCTATCAAAAACTCACTGCAGATTTTAAGAAGCTCAATAAAGATAGTCGCGAAAAGGAAAAGGAATTTGATGAGCAAATTGCTCAAATAATGAAGAATGCTTATCTTATGCCCTTTCAAACAAGGGAATTAGCAGAATCCTTTTTGGAGAGTTGTCAGCCTGACTTTAAAATTGGTTTCCTGTTCTCTAAACAAAAAACAGTAGAAGAAAAAAATAAGAGAGAAGAGAGCTTTTATCAGGATCTTCTTGAAAAAACAAAATCACAGCTTGAGTGGCATGTGCGTGAATTTTTACTTAATCAATTAAGGGAAACGGAACTTGATCAGGCGGAGCTTCAGAGCTTAGCCCAATCCTTTTCCATTCCCGTCCCAATAGAAATAGTAAGAGATACAGTAAAGTCTGGTGCACGAGTAACCGGTGACTATGTGCTTCATTATACCGAGGATGTTGCCAATGAAATAAAAAGAATGGCTAGATCCCAGCTAAGTGATTTTAAAATGAACTTCTTTGAAGCTTTTAACAAGCAGATTAAAGAGGTAAGGGAACGGTACGAAACGGAATTTAATCAGTTGGAGAGATATGTTCAGGCATTAGCTGAGATTCAAAAACATGAACAGTGCATCACTTCACAAGAAAATGAAATCAATGAAATTCTTGAACAATCAGAAAACCTCCAAGGGGATGTTTATCAGCTTTTTGCCCAAGAGGAAGAAGAATTTGAAGTGGTTAATAGCCAAGGAGCATCGAAGCAGACCAAAGATATTTCTCAAAAAACAGTCGCAGTAGTTAGGAATCCTGAAAATACAAAAAATGAAAACCACGGTGCCGATGATCATTTGACGTTGACAACAGCTAGACTTCGTCGTGCTGCAGACCAAATTAAAATCCTTCCAGGTTTTCAAAAGCTCGGAAAAGAATTGATAGATAGAGCGGATCGATTAGCAAACAAAGGGTTCACCGTCGCATTATTTGGAGCGTTTAGTGCAGGTAAATCTTCTTTTGCTAATGCTCTCATGGGAGAAAAGGTGTTACCTGTTTCGCCCAACCCCACGACTGCTGCTATTAATAAAATCAAGCCAGTTACAATCCAATTTCCACATGGAACGGTAAGGGTAAAGTTCAAGGAAACAGAAACAATGCTGGAGGATGTTAATCGTTCTCTTAGAATTTTTGATTTACACGCGAGTGATTTTAATGAGGCAGCAAAAATAATTGACCAGCTTATGTTGGCTAACAGTCAAACAGGTTTACTGGAAAAAACACATTTTTCTTTTTTACAGGCCTTTAAAAAGGGTTATACCTCTTTTATAGCATTACTGGGAACTACAAAAATTACTGATTTAACAGACTTTCATGAGTTTGTCGCCAAAGAAGAGAAATCTTGTTATGTTGAGTGGATTGAGCTTTATTATGATTGTGAATTAACAAGGAAAGGAATTACGTTAGTGGATACGCCAGGAGCCGATTCGATTAATGCTAGGCATACGGGTGTAGCCTTTGATTATATTAAAAACTCAGATGCCATCCTCTTCGTTACCTACTACAATCATGCGTTTTCAAAAGCTGATCGTGAATTTTTAATTCAGTTAGGGCGTGTGAAGGAATCGTTTCAAATGGATAAAATGTTCTTTGTTATTAATGCCATTGATCTTGCTGAAAATGAGGAAGAAAAGGTAACCGTGGCTAAATATGTAGAAGAGCAGTTAATTAAATATGGAATAAGAAATCCACATCTCTATTCCCTATCTAGTTTACTAGCCCTAAACGAAAAGCTGAACGGCAGCCCTTTTGCTTCTTCAGGAATGAGCTCATTTGAACAGGGATTTTATCAGTTTATTTCCAAAGATTTAACTGAAATGGCCTTATCCTCAGCTGAAAAGGAATTGGCTCGTGTTCATGAATTGGTAAATATGCTTATTCAACGTTCGAGAGAAGACAATACAGTTAAACAGCAAAAACGAATGGAGATTGAAAAGGAAAAGGCATTAATTAAGACATTAACTGAAAAACAAACCGTCCATCCACTACATGAACGATTGATCCAGGAAGCAGAAGAATTAGTTTATTACATTAAGCAACGTGTATTCTTGCGCTTTAGTGATTTCTTTAAAGAAGCATTTAACCCTTCGTCGTTAAGGGATGATGGACGAAATTTGAAAAAGGCATTGCAAACAGCACTTGATGAATTACTAGAAAGTCTAGGCTATGATTTGGCCCAGGAGATGCGAGCAACCACGGTTAGGATCGAGAGATTTATTGCTAAACTTTTGAATGATTATCATTTGGGGCTGACACGAAACCTTCTAGACATTAACCGGGATCTTTCTTTTTCAGCGTTTGAAACAGGCTTAAGTTTAGAAATTGATTTTCCGATTGCTTATAACGATGTAAATCATCAGTTGTTTTCAAAAGCAATGGCCTATTTTAAGAATCCAAAGTCTTTTTTTGAAAAGAATGATAAGCAACTCATGAGTGAGGAGCTTTATAATCGTTTATTTAATCTTGCGGATCACTATTTAAAGCATGAGACCACTCGTCTGAATGAGCATTATGCTGCCGAGTTGAAGAACGAATTTAACCGATTAATAAGGGAAGTGAAGGATCAGGCGGATGATTTTTATTTAAGCCTTCTTTCCGCCTTTGAAGGGGAAGTTTCCATTGAACGGTTATTAGAAATTGAGCGCAATCTCAGAGAAGTATAGTCATCTTATGGTATAATGGTTCACGTGTTGTTTTTTTAGAATACCAATAGGAGGACTGAAAAATTGGAAAATCAAAAGCCTTCACTTATGCTTGTTGATGGTATGGCCTTGTTATTTCGTGCCTTTTATGCCACGGCCGTTACAGGTCAATTTATGATAAATTCAAAAGGGGTTCCAACAAATGGAATCCATGGTTTTGTAAAGCATTTATTTACGGCAGTATCTTCATTTAAACCGACTCACCTGGCTGTTTGTTGGGATATGGGCAGTAAAACCTTCCGAACTGAGTTATTTGCTGACTATAAAGGGAACCGCGGGGAAGCTCCGGTAGAATTGATTCCGCAATTTGATTTAGTGAAAGAGGTCGTAGAATCCTTTGAAATTCCTAATATTGGTTTGACTGGTTATGAGGCAGACGATTGTATTGGGACGATTGCTCAGCAAATGAAGGATTTTGCCCATGTATCAATCCTAACAGGTGACCAAGATATCCTTCAGCTGCTTGACGACAGCATTTCGGTTATTTTATTAAAAAAAGGTTATGGAAATTACCTGGTTCATACCCCAGAAACTTTCTTTGAGGAAAAAGGGATTTCACCGCGTCAGATGATCGATTTGAAAGCGCTGATGGGCGATCCTAGTGACAATTACCCTGGAGTGAAGGGGATTGGTGAAAAAACGGCCTTGAAGTTATTGCAGGAGTTTGAGCATGTAGAAGGGATCATCTCAAACCTTGACCGTTTATCAAAATCCAATAAAACAAAAATAGAACAAAGTCTGGACATGCTTCATCTATCCAGGCTTCTTGCGGAAATAAAATGTGATGTTCCAGTAAGTTGTGATCTAGAAGCCGCCGGACTTCGAATTCCAAAAGAAAAAGCATTAAATAAATTAACTGAAATCGAGCTTCGCGGTATCCAAAGACTGTTGCCGTTTGAAGAAGCTGTTATTTCGTAATTAGAAGAAGGGTGTTCCAAATTTTTGGGACACCCTGTTATTTTATTTTTTATTACTTTTTTTGGCTGCATTTTCTAATTTGCTTTTTGGTTCCTGTGCCATTTCCACGTCTTGTCCATAGCCTTGAGGATTGACCCCATGAGCTTTAACTCCCCGACTTACATTACCCTGTTTAGTCATTCTTACTCACCTCCCTCTTTTTTAGTATTTCCACAAGGAATAATAAAACTCCAGTTTCTTAACAATAATGGTAGAGGTGATAGGATGAACAAAGGTGTGTATCTAGCCCTTTTTAGTATTGGGCTCGCTCAAGGTGTGAAAATTCCAATCCATTATATAAAAAAGAAAGAATGGCGGCCAGACCTATTCTTTGGTACTGGGGGAATGCCAAGTTCCCATTCTGCAGGTGTATCAACCCTTACCACGTATATTGCCTTACAAAGAGGATTGCCGACTTTTGATTTTGCCCTTTCCCTCGTGTATGGGTTAATTGTGATGTATGATGCACAAGGGGTTCGCCGCCAGGCAGGAGAGCTCACTTTAAAAGTGAACTCCATGAATGATTTAATTGAAAAGATTAATAAAGAAGAAAGTGTGGAATTTAAACAAGAATCACCTAAGCTTAAAGAAATGCTGGGACACCAGCCTGAGGAAGTTATCGGGGGAGCATTATTAGGCGTTTTGGTTGGTGTCATTGGTCATCTGTGTACAAAAAAGGATAGAAAATGGCCTAAATTTAAGGTAAAATTTTAGAGGGATGTTAGATCTTGTAAGGGAGAGGGTTGGTTAAGATTTGGAAACTGTGGGAAGTTATTTGCATTTTTTGGAAGGGAAGGGTTTTCAATTTCAAGAAGATGCAATTGGCTTTATTTTCTTCGGAAAGCACTATACAAATGCATCCGATGAACTCATTAATACAGCAATTGAACTGACATTAAAGGCTCAAAAGAGTTTTGATGGCAGTTTTTATGTATCATTACTGGAAACCTTAACGTCTAACCACATAACGACAAGGGAAGACGCAATAAAGTTTATAAAAGAAAAAGAATTACTTGTGATATAGCATATGAAAAAGAGGATGTTGAATCATCCTCTTTTTTAACCTTCTAAACCTTTATTTTTTCTGAGTAAAGGCCTTTTATTGACCGGCATCTCAGCGAAAACCATCCCCATAAAAATAAAAATACAACCAAATAAAGCACTAAGGGTTAATCGTTCATTTGCCCAAAAATAGCCGGCAAATGCTGCAAAAACTGGCTCCATTGCAAAAATTAACGCTACTCTTGTTGCAGATGTATACTTTTGAAAATTTGTTTGTATAAAAAAGGCAAGGGCTGTTGCAAAGACACTAGTAATAAATAAAGCAATGATGACCTCTTGCGAGCGGAGTATATCCATTGTGACAGATTTTCTCCAATCCTCAAAAATAAAAGAGGAGATCGTGGAAAATATACCAACTGTAATAATTTGAATAACAGTTAATAAAAGGGTGGGATATTTACTACTAAATTTCCCTGTTAAAATAATGTGCATGGCAAAACTAATCGCACAAATAAATACCAAACCGTCACCCATATTAAAGCCTGAAACATCGGTCAGTGTTAGTAAAAATAATCCCACTGTTGCTATTATTACTCCAACTAAAGCATTCCTGTTTGGAAATTGTTTTAGTAAAAACATGGAGAATAATGGAACCAAGACCACACTAAGACCTGTAATAAATCCTGCTTTTGAGGTAGTCGTATACAATAGACCAATTGTTTGTGTTACATAGCCTAAAAATAGCCAGAAACCAATGAAAACACCTGAGAAAAGTAATTTCCAGTTCAATTGTTTTAATTGTTTACGATCAAAAATAATTAAGCAAAGAAATAATATTCCTGCCGCAATTGAAAACCGAATTCCGTTAAAGGCGAATGGTGGTAAAAAATCTATGGCATTTTGGACTAAAACAAACGTAGTACCCCATATGAATGTAACGAAAAGTAAGCTTAAATCTGCAAAAATGGGTCTTTTCATGATGACTTATTAGTCTCCTCACTTGGATTTTTTTTGATCGCCATTCTTGCCAGTTCATCAGCCACTTTATTTTCGGCACTTGGGATCCATTTCATAAAAAATAAATCGATTTTTTGGATTAATTGTAAGGCTTTTTCTAGTAAAGGGGCATACAGCTTATTTTTGACAAACTCTTTTTCGATTGCGTTATTCACTAATTCTGAATCTGTTCGAAATGATACAATCGAATCACCATATCCGTTAGTTAAGCATATATCAAGTGCTTTAATAAAAGCATGAAACTCCGCTTCGTGGTTTGACATAATTCCTAGTGGAATAGAATGTTTTTCAGTAGTGCCGTTTGCTTTAATAAAAATCCCAGCCCCACTTGGACCAGGATTACCAGCACTCGCTCCATCAATATAGACTTCGATCAATGCTGAACCCTCCCATTTATTATAAAAGAATTTTAACATAGTTTGACATAGTAATGCAGGAAATTATTTTTGCTACTGTCTAAATAGGTATAATAAAAATATAGATAATTTTTTCCTAAATGAATAAGCTAGTTGATAAGACGAGAAAATCATTATTGAAAGGCTGAAAATTATGAACTATAGGCTTGAGTGGATTTATAAAGTAACAAGTAATGAAAAAGTCCAATGTTCATCGGAATGGATACCGGGTGAATTAGCTGTTCAATTTGGCGAAGAGCTTGAAATGAATTCCAAAATAACGGATTTGTATTTTTATGATGAAAAAGGGACATCTTGGATTTTAAAGGAAATGAAAAAGCTGTTAACGGAAATTGAGGAAGACCCCCATGAGATTACAGTTTACTTTGATGGCGGATTCCAAAAGGAAACAAATCAAGCGGGACTTGGAGCTGTGATTTTTTATAAACAAGGAAAGAAGAAATACCGCATTCGTGCCAATGAACGATTTGATGAAATGGAATCCAATAATGAAGCAGAGTATGCTGCCTTTTATTTTGCGCTTAATATTTTGGAAGATTTAGGGGTACATCATCTAACATGCGAATTTAAAGGGGATTCACAGGGTGTTTTAAAACAGCTTGAAGGGGAATGGCCTTGCTACGAAGAAACCCTAAACAAGTGGCTTGATCGAATTGAGGAAAAAATGAAAGCACTTGGTATGGAGCCGAAATTCACGGTTATTCCAAGAAAAGATAATAAGGAAGCAGATAAATTGGCTACCCAGGCATTAGAAGGGAAGGAGATCTTCGCTAAAACATTAATTCTATAAGAAGAGGAGTTTAATATGAATGAAGCCCTTTGTTAGAAAAGAACTATTGAGCCAAGTAGAAGGTTTAATGAACCAATATTGTGATGGATGCTTTTTACATCAGCATCTAAAAAAAGAAGGCGGGCGCAGGGTGGCACATCGTTTTTGTATTTCCCAATGTACGGTGGGGGAAAAACTTAAGGAATACGGAAAAAAATTAATTTAAAAAAGGCTGACGACATTCGTCAGCCTTTGACCGGTTATGATTGTTAAGGATTATAGCTTTACTACGTTAGCAGCTTGTGGTCCACGGTTTCCTTCAACGATTTCGAAAGAAACTTCTTGACCTTCTTCTAATGATTTGAAACCTTCACCTTGAATTGCGCTGAAGTGTACGAATACATCGTCTCCGCCTTCAACTTCGATAAAACCAAAACCTTTTTCGTTGTTAAACCATTTTACTTTACCGTTTTGCATGTACTTCTTCCTCCTAAAACTATCGTGACACCATCTCTTGATGTCATAGTAAAATATTATCATGTAGCAGAATTGCCATAAGTGTTATTCGGTACATGATGCTTTAAATATACAATAATGAAAAAAGACAGTCAAGAAAAGGAAAGCGGTTTTTTTACCGAAAGTACAAGGTTTTGCTATATTTATGAAAAATTCTGAATAAATATCGTCTTTGAACATAATTATTCCTTTTCCTCATAAGTTAAATTAATAAAATTACCTTTAAAGGTGGGAGCCCTGCATGTACCGTTTTTCAGTTGGAGGAGAAGATTGGATTTTAAGATTCTCACCACAAGTTTACATTGAAGCAGATGAAAAACAGGCAATACTGTTGTCACTACTTCATATTGGAGATGACTTAGCCGATTTTTCTCATGGTAATGCTTTTATTATGTTTGTAAAGAAAATAGGAGCGATCGTTTTTGATGTTGAGCGAATTCCATCCTTAATCTTAACTGTATCGAATATCGTTCCAAAGGAGAATTGGTATATTCAGGAGTCGAACAGTTTTTGCCAATTAACTAGTAATTTAGTAAAATTTAATAGAGAATTATAGTTTCAAGACAGAATGTAAAAAATAAGGCAGCCTAACCGAGCTGCCTTATTTTGATGCTTTACGAATTTGGTTAGAAGTGGGAAAATGAATCAGGGATGCTGTAAAAAGGAGCAAAACTAAGATGAAATTAATAATAGCTGAGAAACCCGATCAAGGTTCAACATTAGCTTCTATATTTAAACATAAAAAACAAAATGGTTTTATTGAAATTTTTCCAAATGAGACCTTTACAAAGGGCGCCTATGTCACTTGGGCTATAGGTCATCTTTGTCAACTCGTTTCACCAGAGAAGTATGAACCAAGTTGGAAAAAGTGGTCATTGGACAATCTTCCTATTATACCAGACCATTTCAAGTACGAAGTAACAAAAGATAAAGCAAAACAATTTGCCATTATCAAAAAGCTCGTATCCAATCCTGATGTTACAGAAATTATCCATGCAGGTGACGCGGGGCGCGAGGGTGAATTAATCATCCGAAATATTTTACGGCTATCCAATTGTAAAAAACCAATGAAACGCCTGTGGATCTCCTCATTGACACCGAATTCTATTCGGGAAGGATTTAATAAATTATTAGATGAAAATGATACAAAAAGTCTATATTTTGAGGCTTATACACGTGCTTGTGCTGATTGGATTGTCGGTATGAATGGGTCCAGACTTTATAGTTTACTGCTGCAAAAAAAAGGCTTTTCAGATGTGTTTTCCGTTGGACGGGTGCAGACACCAACGTTAGCCCTTATAGTGAAAAGAGAACTAGAAATTGAGAATTTTAACTCCGAGCCCTTTTGGGAAGTAATTGCTCAGTTTGCCATGAATGGCAAGAAATATAGCGGCAAGTGGCAGAATGATGGGGAAACCCGTGTGAAGACAAAGGAAATGGCAGAAAAAGTAGCGGCCTTTTGTCGAGCAAAGCCGGCGGAAGTAGCAGAGGTTGTTTCTGAACGAAAGGAATTTTTACCTCCACTTCTTTATAATCTATCGGCTTTACAAGCGGAGGCGAATAAACGCTACAAATTTTCACCCAAAATAACGCTGGATATCATGCAAAAACTCTATCAAAAAGGCCATGTATCCTACCCACGCTCCGATTCACGATATGTAACGAAAGAAGAAGCCAATACCTTTCCTGATATTCTTAAAAAGCTGAGTCATATTAACGACTATGCTGGCTTTTTTCCACTACCAATCGATTCTTTAGTCGATAACAAGCGATATGTTAATGAAAAAAAAGTTACCGATCACTATGCGATTATCCCCACAGAACAAATTCCCAATCTGGATCGGCTTAGTCCAGATGAGCGGAAAATCTATGATTTAATAGTGACTAGTTTAATTGCTGCACATTACAATAAGTCTATTGCTGAATATACAACGGTGACCACATTAGTAGAAGGACGAGCTTCTTTTATTTCGAAGGGGAAGGTCCAACTTGAAGAGGGATGGAGAAAAGTACTGAAGCAAAAGGAACGTGAGGATGAACCTGAACTTCCACACCTTACCAAAGGAGAGCAGGGGAAAACAGTAAAAGTTGATGTAAAAGAAAGCCAGACGCAGCCACCAAAACGGTATACGGAAGGTCAGCTAATTACTTTAATGAAAACTGCAGGTAAGCATATAGATGATAAAGAACTTGAGAAAGTTTTAACTAGGACCGAAGGACTGGGAACGGAAGCCACGAGAGCGGGTATCATTACGATGTTAAAGGACAGATTATACATTGAGGTAAAAAAGAATGTTGTTTATCCTACTGCAAAAGCACGAATCTTAATTGATGCAATCGGACAAGAAATTTTGGCATCTCCTGAAATGACAGCAAAGTGGGAACAAAGACTTAAAGAAATATCCGAAGGAACTGCAGTGCCTAAGCTATTTATGGAACAAACGAAAAAGATGGTTGTCCATTTAATAACCTCTAGCACTGACCGAGCTGACAGTTGGACTTTTTCGGAGGAGGTTACACAAAACTTCACCCCCGGAAAACAAAAAGGAAAGCGAAGAGCATCCACAAAACTTGGGGCATGTAAAAAGTGTGATGGAGATATCATTGATAAGGGCAGTTTTTATGGCTGTAGTAATTATAAGAAAAATCAATGTAATTTTACGATTTCTAAAAAAATTTTGGGAAAAAATATTACCCAAAAAAATGTTAAACTACTCTTAACAGAAGGAAAGACCGAGCTGATAGAAGGATTTGTAAATAAAGAAAAAACCTTTAATGCTAGGCTGTTTTTGGATGAGCAGGAAAAAAGAGTAAAATTTCTATTTGAAGAAATGGTTCCAAAATAATTTAGAAAAGGTTCATTCTGTGACAAAGAGCCTTGTCACTCATTTTTTTCTATAGTAAACTTTTAGTTGAGTAATTTTTTGGAGGTCAAGGGATGCCAACACCAAGTATGGAAGACTATATCGAACAAATATATATTTTGATTGAAGAAAAAGGATACGCTCGTGTCTCAGATATTGCTGAAGCATTGTCTGTACATCCCTCCTCAGTAACGAAAATGGTGCAAAAACTTGATAAAGATGAATATTTAGTTTATGAAAAATACCGAGGACTTAGTTTGACATCAAAAGGTAATAAAATCGGCAAACGTCTTGTTTTTAGACATGAATTACTTGAACAGTTTCTCAAGATCATCGGGGTTAAAGATGAAAATATTTATCATGATGTAGAAGGTATCGAGCATCATTTGAGCTGGGATTCCATTGATCGAATCGGCGATCTCGTGCAGTTTTTTGAAGATGACCAGAACCGGGTTGATGCTTTAAAAGAAATTCAAAAACTAAATGAACATGAATGATAAAAGAGGATGTCTATGATAAGACATCCTCTCTTTAAAATAAATTAGGGAAATGTTCAAAGGACTGTTTCGTTTCTGGCAGTAAAGACATCGTTCCGTCCATTTCCTGGATGGTTTGCACACCTTGGATACGGCCGATTTCTGCATCCATTAAAGCTTTTCGGTAGGAAATGATTCGCCCCTCGGAAGTAACAAAACTAATGATTTCTCCAAAGTGATTGCGATGTACTGCTGTGATTGTTTCCACAATACCTCCACCTTTCCATAGTATTATTTCTCTTTTTTATGAATTATAAACAATTAAATAAAAATTCGATAAAAAAGAAGCATCGAAAAAACGATGCTTCTTTTTAAAAGTAGATGTGTCCAGTCATACGCCGCTGACCAGGGCGCTTTCGCTTTTCTTATTCCCATGAAAAGGGTGTTTCTTGATAAACATAATAATTTAACCAGTTTGAAAAGAATAAATGACCGTGTGAACGCCAACGATTAATCGGCGGCTGGGTAGGGTCGTTGTTCGGAAAATAATTTTCAGGGATATGAATTTGAAGTCCTTTTTTTAAGTCCCGCTCATATTCCTGTGCAAGTGAATCGGATTCATATTCCAAGTGACCTGTAATCATAACATGTTTGCGATTTTTGGAAGCAATCAATAATGGACCGGCGTCTTCTGAAGCAGCTAATAATTTTAGTTCTTGATTTTTCAATATGGCTTCAATGGAAACATCGGTATAGCGGGAATGAGGAGCATAAAATTCATCGTCAAACCCACGTAATAAAATATCATTTTGCTCAAAAATCTGGTGAGCGTATATCCCGGAACATTTTCGCTGTAACTCAAATTTTCCGATGCCATAATGATAGAAAAGCGCTGCCTGAGCACCCCAACAGATATGTAGAGTTGAGGTTACATTTTGATCTGCCCAAGTCATAATTTCGATTAATTCAGACCAATATTTCACCTGATCATATTCTAGTAATTCTACAGGAGCACCGGTGATAATCATTCCATCAAATTTCAAATTTTTTATTTGTGAGAAAGTTGTGTAAAACTGCTCCAAATGCTGTTTGCTCGTATGGGTAGATTCATACGAGTTTGTTTTTAAAAAGTTCACATTTACTTGCAAGGGTGAATTTCCTAATAAACGTAATAACTGTGTTTCTGTTTTTTCTTTTTCAGGCATTAAATTCAAAATCAAAATCTTTAAAGGCCTGATATCCTGACTTACTGCCCGTTCATCGTCCATAATGAAAATATTTTCCTGTTCAAGAACCTCACGAGCAGGCAGGAGCTTTGGAATATTAATTGGCAAGTGACCATCCCCATTTCTTATACTAAAATATTAATACACTGGCTTACACAGAAGTCAAAGAAAATTAAAAAAATTCGATATTTACATTATAAACATTAAAATAATTTGAGAAAAGAGAATAATTTTTTTTAGAAAATAATTTATCGGAAAGAAATCTTTTATTTGATACAATAAAGGCGTAGTTTAAATTTAATGCTGAATGCGGGGGATTAGTGTGGCTATGAAAACATCTGTAAAGTCAGACATTGAAATTGCTCAAGCATCAAAAATGAGGCCAATCATAGAAATTGCTGAAAAAATTGGTTTAGTAGAGGATGATCTTGAGCTTTACGGCAAATTTAAAGCGAAAATTTCTAATGAAGCATTAGCAAAAATCAAGACCAATTCCAGTGGGAAAATTATTCTCGTCACGTCGATTAATCCAACACCTGCGGGAGAAGGTAAATCGACAGTAACCGTTGGATTAGGAGATGCATTTAATCAGATTGGCAAAAAAACTATTATTGCCATGCGGGAGCCTTCCTTGGGACCTACAATGGGGATCAAAGGCGGTGCAACTGGCGGCGGTTATTCTCAAGTTCTGCCAATGGAGGATATTAATCTTCATTTCACTGGAGATATTCATGCGATTACAACAGCAAATAATGCCCTGGCCGCATTAATCGATAATCACCTCCAACAAGGAAATGAACTAAAGATTGATCAGCGCCGCATTGTATGGAAACGGGCTGTTGATTTAAATGATCGTGCCCTTAGAAAAGTAATTATTGGTCTTGGAGGTCCGCTTCAAGGTGTTCCTAGAGAAGATGGCTTTGATATCACTGTCGCATCGGAAATTATGGCTGTTTTATGTTTAGCAACCGATTTGAAGGATCTAAAATTACGATTAGCACGTATGGTAGTTGCCTACAATATTAACAAAGAACCTGTAACTGTAGGGGATTTGGGGGTTGAAGGAGCCTTAACGTTATTGTTAAAAGAAGCGGTTAAACCAAATCTTGTCCAAACAATTGAACATACTCCTGCACTCATACATGGCGGACCATTCGCAAATATTGCCCATGGATGCAATAGTGTAATTGCTACAACTGCCGCTGCGAAGTTAGCCGATTATGTAATAACAGAAGGCGGCTTTGGAGCAGATTTAGGAGCGGAGAAATTTTTACATATTAAATCAAGAAGTGCTGGAATTAAGCCGGAGGCAGTAGTGATTGTTGCTACTATTCGTGCCTTAAAAATGCATGGCGGGGTAGGGAAAACGGAGTTAGCCAAAGAAAATATTTTATCCTTAACTCTTGGATTTGCTAATTTACAAAAACATATTGAAACGATTAAAAGTTTTGGTTTACCAGTGGTGGTTGCCATCAATAAATTTATCACTGACACAGATTTAGAAGTTCAAACCTTGCTAGAGTGGTGTGAAAGAGAACAGGTGCCTGTTGCCTTAACGGAAGTTTGGGAAAAAGGGGGATCAGGCGGGATTGAGCTTGCTGAAAAACTATTAGAGATAATTGAAAAAGAAGAAAATCATTTTCACCCATTATATGAATTATCTGATTCAATTGAACAAAAGATTAGAACCATTGTTCAAAAAGTTTATGGTGGTAAGGATGTAGAATTTTCACCAAAAGCAAAAAAACAATTAATGGATTATGAAAAGTTTGGCTGGTCTAATTTGCCAGTCTGTATGGCAAAATCGCAATATTCTTTGTCCGATGACCCTACTAAATTGGGTAGACCTACAGATTTCACTGTAATCATAAGAGAATTTAAACCATCGATTGGGGCTGGTTTTATTGTGGCGTTAACAGGAGAGGTCATGACCATGCCGGGACTTCCTAAAAAACCAGCTGCCTTAAATATGGATGTGGATGAAAACGGGAATGCCGTAGGTCTTTTCTAACTGCTATTAGCAAGATCGCATTCTCATTCTATGTGCAGCTTTATTACACGCGGAGCGTTGAGTTAATACAACAGACGTTTCGTTTTATAAAGGAGTCGACAAATCCAATGTTTGATCCAACTGCCTTTGATAATATAAAAGTGATTATTGAAGGTGCCTTATATGATAAGGACTTAAGTGGGGAAATTGTTATTATTGATCGGAATGATGTCATCAACATGGCGAAAATGGCCCGTCGCTTTGACCTTTCATTTCATTTACCGGAAAGTTCTATTACAGCCAGGATCGAACTGGAATCAAAGCTTATTAATTTAGCTGCTGAGCTATTGCCAGGCAAACAAACAGACAAATTTGCCGGGTGCTATGTGAGGCTGCAATTTTTTCTTTACCATGAGGGAGAAATTGATTACCAAGAGATCAAGAACATTCTCTTGGAAGTGTGGGGAACAACGAGAAATATTATGTTAACCACGCATTTAAATCCATTAGAATCGAATCGGATAATCAAAACGGTTCTAACGGTGGACTTTGAGCGATTAATTACAGAAGACCAAATGGATGACTTAGTTGAAATGACGGAGTTTATGATAACAACGGTAGAGCAGCTAAACGAATAAACTTATGCTTTTAAGTAAAACCAGCATGGATGACTGCTGGTTTTATTTGCATTTAATGTATTTACAATCGCACATTTCCAAGGTACGATAATACTAACTAGATATTAAGACCTCGTACTAAAAAAAGAAGGGGAGATGACGTTGGTTAAAACGGCATGGGTGACCGATAGTACAGCCTACTTAGATGATGAATTAAGGAACCATCCTGATTTATATATAATTCCATTAACAGTTTTGCTAGATGGTGAAGAATTTTCTGATGGGATTGACCTAACCCCTAAGGAGTTATTTGCGAGATTAAAGCAGCTAAAGAATCCCCCGATGACTTCTCAGCCGTCTGTAGGTGCATTTCAATTTTTATATGAAAAGCTAGCCAAGGAATACGATCAAGTTGTAACCGTTCTCATTTCTGGAAAACTAAGTGGTACGTTTTCTTCAAGTACACAAGCAGCAAAGCTCGTCGATATTCCGGTGACAACCTTTGATTCGCAAATCCTAACTTATCCAATGTCAGCATTACTTAAAAAAGGGATGGAGTTATTAACAGCCGGTCACAGCATTGACTCGATCCTTGAGCAGCTTGAGCAAATAAGAGATACAAACGAAACCTACGTTTTAGTAGGAAGCTTGGAGCAGCTTCATCGTGGAGGAAGGATGTCAGGTCTGCAATTTTTCCTCGGCAGTATGCTTAGTGTGAAGCCGATCATATCAATAGAAAATGGAACACTAAACGTCAAAGAAAAAGTGCGCGGTGAAAAAAAGGCGAAGGAAAAAATCCTCGATTACTTCCGATTAGCCTATGAAAAACATCAATTCAAAGAAGTGTATATTCTGTATGGTTTACATGAAGAACAGGCTGAAGAATGGCGGCTTGAACTGAAGGAACAATTCCCAAAAGTTAACATTATTTGTTGTCCACTAGGGGCAGTAATTGGTGTTCATGCAGGAGAAAACACACTTGGGATTAGTTGGTTTAATGGATTGAAATAACTTTGCCCCCACTTGTGAATACTAAAATGGCTAAACATTTTAGTTGAAAGGGGAAAGCTTTATGAGTAAGCAAGGAAGACAAAATGCCAACCAAACCAGGGAACAAATCGAAAAGCAGGATCTTCGAAATGATGTTGAATTAGGCAATGAGTTTCAAATTGGCAATAATAAGTCTCAAAGCCAGAAAAAAAGCGGGCGCCAAGCAAACAAAAAATAACCTCGAACTTCGGGGTTATTTTTTAGTTGCCATCCATGTTAAAATAGCAAGGGTGAAGGCAGGTGCTTGAATAATGAAAGACATAATTGCACGTGCGGAAATTTTTGTCCGCGATGAACTAGGAGAAGATGCTACTGGACATGATTGGTTCCATGTTGACCGTGTCCGGAGAAATGCCTTACATATTTGTAAAGTCGAAAAGTCAGGAGACCCGTACATCATTGAACTAGCGGCTCTTTTACATGACATTCCAGATGAAAAACTAAACGAATCTGCTGAAAAAGGAAAAGCAAAACTAGCTTCATTTTTCAATACGATCATTCTTTCTGATAAAGCGCAGGATCATATTACACAAATCATTGAATCAATATCATATAAAGGCGGAAAAAAAACGAAGCTGGAGAGCATGGAGGCGAAAATTGTCCAGGATGCGGACCGTTTAGATGCGATTGGGGCGATAGGTATTGCGAGAGCCTTCGCATATGGCGGTAAAAAAGGGCAGCCTATCTATGACCCTGCCATCAACGTTCGAGAAGAAATGAGCTTAGAAGAATATCGAAAAGGAAAATCAACAAGTATCCATCATTTTTATGAAAAGATGTTAAAGTTAAAAGATTTACTTAATACAACAGAGGCAAAAAGGATGGCGGAACGCCGGCAGCAAATGATGGTTGGATTTTTAAAACAATTTTATCAAGAATGGGATGGACAGGATTTATGAAAATGCTCACAGTCGAAAATATTTCGAAAACGTACGGTGAAAAACAGCTCTTTAACAATATCTCCATTACGATTAGTGAAAAAGAACGGGTTGGCTTAATTGGTATCAATGGTACTGGGAAATCCACATTATTGAAAATAATTGCTGGATTGGACAGCCCTGATGACGGTAAAATCATCACGGCAAAAGACTATTCGATTTCTTTTTTAGACCAACATCCAGAATTAAATGCAGACAAAACAGTCTTGGAGCAAGTTTTTCACGGAGAAGCACCAATTTTAAAATTGATGCGCGAATACGAAAAAACTTTATTGAGACTAACTATTAATCCAAATGATACAAAGGTACAAGAAGAGCTTTTTCAATTACAAAAGCAAATGGATGCATTAAATGCGTGGGATGCAAGTACAAATGCCAAGTCAATCTTAATGAAATTAGGCATTGAGGACTTTACAAAGAAAATTGGCGAACTTTCCGGCGGGCAAAAAAAACGGGTTGCCTTGGCCCAAGTATTAATTGCTGAGCCTGATTTATTGATCTTAGACGAACCAACCAACCATCTTGATTTTGATTCTGTTAAATGGCTGGAAGACTATTTAAGCAGATATAATGGCTCGATTTTGCTTGTCACCCATGATCGTTACTTTTTAGATCGTGTTGCCAATCGCATGTTTGAATTGGATGGAGGCAATCTTTACGCTTATAAAGGAAATTATGCAGCCTTTTTAGAGGCAAAAGCGATTCGTGAAGAAAATGAAGCCGCAACCTATGAAAAAAATAAAAATCTTTTTCGTAGAGAGCTCGAATGGATTAGACGTGGTGCCCAAGCGAGGTCAACGAAACAGAAGGCCCGTATCGACCGCTTTGAAGACCTTGATAATAAGCTTTCTGGCAGTAAACCTTCCGGTGAAAAACTAGATATATCTTTAAATGGCAGCCGGCTTGGTAAACAAGTGTTTGAACTGAAAGATGCTTCTAAGCGCTACGAGGAAAAAGTCATTCTCCATCATTTTGGTTTACTAGTTAAACCAGGCGACAGGATTGGGATTATCGGCAGGAACGGGGCCGGCAAATCGACATTATTAAATATTTTAGCAAAGAAAATTCCGCTTGATGAAGGTGAATTCATCATGGGACAGACAGTAAAAATGGCCTATTATACGCAAGAAAGCGAAGATATGGATGATAGCAAGCGGATGATCGAGTACATTAAAGAGACGGCTGAGGTAGTAGACACCTCGGATGGTAAAACGATTTCTGCTGCGCAAATGCTTGAACGCTTCTTGTTTCCACCGTTTATGCACGGGACGCCAATCCGTAAGCTATCTGGTGGAGAAAGACGTCGTCTTTATCTGTTAAAATTACTAATGACTGCACCAAACGTCCTCTTGTTAGATGAGCCGACAAATGATCTTGATACGCAAACATTGACCGTACTGGAAGATTATCTTGAGGATTTTCCAGGTGTTGTGATTACAGTTTCCCATGACCGTTACTTCCTTGATAAGGTGGCAGAACAGCTATTAGTTTTACGAGGAGAAGGAAAAATTGATTCTTTTTATGGGAATTACAGTGACTATCTTGAAAAAGAATCAGTTCTTGAAGCTCAAAAGACCGCTGTATCAAAGTCAAATCCTGTCAATAAGGCTCCGGAAAAGGAAAAAAAGAAAAAGTTGACCTTTAAAGAGAAAAAGGAATGGGAAGAAATTGACGACGTTATTGCGAAAACTGAGTCCAGTCTTGAAGACGTAACAGCTGAAATGGCAAAGGTAGGCAGTGATTTTACAAGAGCACAGGAATTAATGAAACAGGAAACGACATTAAATGAAAAGCTCGAGTATTTAATTGAGCGCTGGTCTTATCTAGCAGAACTTGCTGATAATTAATGTGGATGTTCCAAAAGGTAAGATCCTTTTGGAACATCCATTTTTAAACAGGGTGCTTCCGCTTTTCTTAATAAGCATTACCGATGAATGAACTATAACTTATATGTTAAACTTGAAAAATAGAAACCAAATAGAATTAGGTGATTGCATTGAAAATAAAGGCGATTGAACCGACGCCAAGTCCAAACACCATGAAAATCAATTTAGACCAAGAACTCCCGCTGGGAAAGAGTCATAATTATAAAAAAGACACAGCTGCTGACGCCCCGCCAATCATCCAGTCCATCCTCCAAATTGAAGGAATAAAAGGTGTGTACCATGTAGCTGATTTCCTGGCAGTGGAACGAAACGCTAAATATGATTGGAAGGAATTATTATCGAAAGTGCGCCAAGCATTTGGCGAAAACGCTGAAGAAGCCTCTCAAAGCAAGAAGATGGATGAACATTTTGGTGAAATAAAGGTTGAAGTACAAATGTTTAAGGAAATTCCACTTCAAGTAAAGTTGTCAGATAGCTCAACGGAACGCAGGTTTGGGATGCCTGATTACTTTTTAAAAGCTAGAGAGCGAGCACAGCTACCTGAAGATAATTATATCTTGTTACGTAAATGGGACAATCAAGGTGTGCGGTATGGTGAATTTGACCAAATTGGACAGGAAATCATCGAGGAATTAATCGCAGCCTATCCTAAAGGCCGTTTAGAAGCACTGGTTACAAAAGCACAAATAAGTGATTCCCCTTCCGAAAATAAATCGAAACGGGCTCGTAAAAAGGTAACCATAGACGATTTTAATAAACCGGATTGGCAGGTTCGCTATCAACTGCTAGAGCAAATGGAAGACCCTGAAATAGAGGATATACCGGTACTTGAGAAAGCACTAGCAGATGAGAAACCTTCTATTCGAAGACTAGCAACCGTTTACCTTGGTATGATTAAGGAAAAAGAAGTGCTGCCTCTTTTATATATGGCGTTAAAAGATAAAACAGTAACAGTCAGAAGAACAGCAGGCGATTGCTTATCTGATTTAGGTTTTCCAGAGGCTGCGGAAGAAATGGCAGCGGCATTACAAGATCCTAGTAAATTAGTCAGATGGAGGGCAGCGATGTTCCTTTATGAAGTCGGTGATGAAAAATCACTCCCAGCTCTTCAGGCAGCTGAAAACGACCCTGAATTTGAAGTAAGTCTGCAGGTTAAAATGGCAATTGAAAGAATTGAAGGCGGCGAGGAAGCGAAAGGTTCTGTCTGGAAGCAAATGACTGAAGCGAGAAAATTAGATCAGTAATTTTGAATTACAGCATATTTTATAGTATTCTTAAACTGAAGAAATGGAGTGGTTAATCATGTCAAATGCATATGAAGAATATATGAAACAAATGGTTTTACCAATGCGCGAAGAGTTAACAAGAGCGGGCTTCGAGGAGTTAACAACTCCAGAAGACGTTGAAACGTTTATGGACAAAACGGATGGAACAGCACTAGTTGTCGTAAATTCTGTTTGCGGCTGTGCAGCTGGATTAGCACGTCCTGCTGCAACGCAAGCCATATTAAATAGTGAGAATAAGCCAGAACATCTAGTAACCGTTTTTGCCGGTCAGGATAAAGAGGCAACTGCAAAAATGCGTGAGTATTTTGAAGGAATTGAACCTTCTTCACCCTCAATGGCATTAATAAAGGATAAAAAGGTTGTTCATTTCATTCCAAGACATGATATTGAAGGCATGCCAATGGAAGCCGTTATGGAAAATCTTATGAATGCATTTCAAACACATTGCTAATGAGAAGGATGTCATCTGACGTCCTTTTTTTTTATGCACCGAAGATCAACAATAATGAAAATAATATAAACTGATTTTTCCATTTTCCTGATAAAAGAAGTATAATAATTTGTAAGAATCGGATATTTAGAAAATCTCTTAAAATAAAGGTGTGAACTAGACATGAACAAGTGGCTCCGTAAATCACTCTTTGTCATGATTTCTATTTTAACATTTGGCCTTGTTACGCCAACGCAGCTAAACAATACAGTTAATGCGGAGAAATTAAGCGACCACGATGCTGTCGAAACATCAGTAACAAGTAGAGCTGCTTCCGCAAATAGTTATATAGAAGAATCAGAGTTTAATAAACAAGAGTTTATTGAACAATTAACGAAGGAGGCTGAATTACAGTCCTATCAAAAATTTGGTACAAAGATAAAGCCAGTTATTGAAAATGAATTTCGTGAAATTATTTTACCGAATATTGAAAAGGCACTCGAGGAAACTGCATCCCAGTTTCCTGAGGAGGATTTAAAAAATCTTACGATTACCGAACAGCCGGGTGCAGGCCATTCTGAAAAAATCTTTAATGTAAAAAATGACGTTTCAGGGAAAAATATCCTCCTTTTTCATGTAAGGCGAGACAATCCACCGAAAGCTGGATACTGGTTTAATTTTCATTATCATACCTATCATGATGGTTTCCAAAGCCACCATGACTTAGGATCGATTTATTGGGATAAAAATACACCCCCTAAGTGGATGAGTTAAATATAAAAAAATTTTTTTAATAAATGAAACCTTTTTAAGAGAAACTCGTAAATAGACTATTACCTTAAATGGAGGAATGAAAAAATGGCTGTAAGTTTATCAAAAGGTCAAAAAGTTGATTTAACAAAAACAAATCCAGGACTAACAAATGTTATTGTTGGACTTGGCTGGGACACCAATAAATATGATGGCGGAAATGATTTCGATTTAGATTCATCCATTTTCCTATTAGGTGAAAATGGAAAAGTAACAAATGAAACCGATTTTGTTTTCTACAATAATCCACAGGGCGCTGGCGGTGCAGTTGTACATACTGGTGATAATCGCACAGGTGCTGGTGATGGTGATGATGAACAAGTTAAAATTAATTTAACCACTGTTCCTGCAAACGTTCAGCGGATTGCTTTTACAATTACCATCCATGATGCTGATAGTAGAAATCAGAACTTTGGACAGGTTTCCAACGCCTATGCACGAATTTTTAATGAAGCTACTGGTGAAGAGCTGATTCGTTATGACCTTGGTGAGGACTTCTCGATTGAAACAGCAATTGTGGTCGGGGAATTATATCGCCACAATGGTGAATGGAAATTTAGTGCCATTGGCAGCGGCTATCAAGGTGGATTAGCAGCGTTAGCAACTGATTTTGGCTTATCGATTGGTTAATATTTTTAAATGAAGAGTGGATGTCCCAAAAGGGTCTGACCTCTCGCTTACAACAATATATATAGCTATAAGTTGGCTTTCTATAACTGTATATGAGGTTGAGGGGTCTGAATCTTTGTTTTGGACATCCACTTTTTTTAATTTTGCTTACAATCTAGGAGGAATTTTCTTAATGTCGGTTTTACAACATATAATAGACACTTATTCTCAGTTCTTTAATTGGGAAATGTGGGGAGAAGTTCTAACAAATCCAGTAAGTTGGGGTCTAATTGGAACGTTGGTTATTCTTGAAGGATTACTTTCTGCTGATAACGCCCTTGTTTTAGCGGTTATGGTTAAACATTTACCACCAGAAAAACGGAAAAAAGCCCTATTTTATGGGTTATTAGGTGCTTATGCGTTCCGTTTCATTGCCATTGGGATTGGTGTTCTCCTGATCAAGCTTTGGTGGGTGAAAATATTAGGAGCTGGTTACCTTGCTTGGTTGGCCATTAAGTACTTCTGGGATAAACGAAAAGGTGCTGAAAGTGAAGAACAAGAAGAAAAAGGTATGAACCAAAATGGTCTGCTGATTCGCTTATTTGGGAACTTCTGGGGAACCGTGGTTGCGGTTGAATTAATGGATATTGCCTTTTCGGTTGATAGCGTTTTGGCCGCGTTTGGTGTTAGTGAAGCCGTTTGGGTACTATTAATTGGTGGTATGCTTGGTGTGTTAATGATGCGTGGTGTTGCAGGTGTGTTTTTAACATTAATCGACCGGGTGCCAGAACTTGAAACATCGGCGTATATTTTAATCCTGATTATTGCCTTAAAAATGCTTCTAGCTGTATTTCATATTGAAATGGGTCATATTACATTCTTTATCATTTTATTAATTACGTTTGGAGCTACCTTTGTCGTCCACTTTAGGAATCAAAAAAAGGAAGCCAGCAAGGCAAACAATTCATAATGTTAATGAAAGAGTGGGGAGCTGACGAAAGTCGCCTCCTCTCTTTTTTAGATACTAAGAGATAATTCCTACCTTTAAATGAGGAGAACATAGTCATGGAATTTTTTACATATTTTTATGAGGATGAAATAGAGCGATTTTTCTTTCGAAAACCAGAGAAGTATAGTAAATATACAAACCGAGAGCTCTTGTCTTATGGATTAGGTGCAACACTCTACATGCCAGCAACACGTCCCAATATCCACCAAGAAATTCTTTCCAAGAAACACGATGGTTTAACCTCTCTTGTCATTGATCTCGAAGATGCGGTAGGCGATAACGAAGTCCAAGTTGCCGAAGGCATGCTTGTTACAGAACTAGTAAAGTTACATAAAGAAATTAATAGAGGCCTATTAAGCTTTGTTGATTTACCGCTCATGTTTATTCGAATTCGTGACATTGAACAAATGAAACGAGTAACAGAGCAATTAGGAGATGCTACTCACGTGCTGACAGGCGTGGTCCTGCCTAAGTTTAGTGCTGATCATGGTGAAGAATTATTAGAGATGGTTCGTCAGATACATTCAAACTTGAATCCTTTTTATGCTATGCCAATCCTGGAATCAGCCAAAATAATTCAGAAAGATACGAGAATAGAAGAATTAATGAATATTAAGCAGCTTCTCGATCGATACAAGAAGTATATTCTGAATGTTCGAATCGGTGCAACGGACTTTTGCGGCTTTTACGGAATCCGAAGAAGTGTGGACTCAACTGTCTATGATATTGCTGTATTAAGAGATTGCATTTCTGATATCATAAATGTTTTTCAACGGTATGAGAGTCCATATGTGGTTTCAGGGCCAGTTTGGGAATATTTTTCCTCTGCCAAAAGAATGTTGAAACCACAGCTTCGTCAAACTCCATTTCGTGAGCGGTATGGAGATGAGGGACTGAAGTGGAGAGCCAAGTTAATTGATCAAAACATGGATGGGTTGATTCGTGAAATCCTTATGGATATTAGTAATGGGTTAACCGGTAAAACAATCATCCATCCATCACATATCAAAGTCGTTCAAGCTCTTAATGTTGTTTCTTACGAAGAATACGTGGATGCTAGCAATATAGTAAATGTCAGTATAGGAAATAACGGGGTTATGAAAAGCGACTTCGCAAATAAAATGAACGAAATTAAGCCTCATTACTACTGGGCAAAGAAAATTCTCTTAAAATCACAGCTTTACGGGGTGTTACATGAAGAATATACAAACATCGACCTTATTAAAAAAGAAGTACACGTATAACATCCTTGACTCAATTGAGACGGAATTAGAAATAGTTGAAAATCCGTATTATATTCCCATTGAAGAGCTATTTACAATGGCGGCCCGAATAAATAAGAAGCGATCATTTTTGTTCGTAAGTAAGGTTTTAGGTAAACATTTGCCGATAGACCCTAGCAAAGGTTTGCTTATTGCGGCAATGCTAGCCACTCGATATGGAGAATCGGTCAGAGGATTGGGATATGGGGAAAAAACAAGCTTGTTGTCCTCCTTTTTTGCAGGTGATTCCTTTAAAAGTCACACATTTATTCCGGCAGCCATTAATCCTGTGGTGATTGGTTTTGCTGAGACAGCTACAGCTCTCGGACATGCTTTCTTTGATTGTTTTGAAGCGGCGGCGTTTTTTCATACGACCAGAGAAGTAATCAATGAAGGAAGTCCTGTGCTAACGTTTGAGGAGGAGCATTCTCACGCAACCTCCCATCGCTGTTATATTCCTACAGAAATGATCGATCATCAACGTGAGATTATTCTGGTTGATGATGAAATTACAACGGGAAAAACGGCCTTAAATATTATTCAATCTATTCAGGCTAAATACCCTAGAAATGTTTATACGGTTGTAAGTATTTTGGACTGGCGTTCACAAGAAAATCAACAAAAGTTTTCAAGTCTTGAGCAAAAATTAGGGATTAATATTAATGTTGTTAGCCTATTATCAGGTCAAGTAAAGGTGCACAAATTAAAAGAAATCGAAAACCAAGCAAAATTGAATAGATGGTATGAGTATAGGGTTCCGTCAATCGAGGTAATTGATCTTTCCTCCTATTTCACGGAGACGACTTTTTCATCAAGGAACCCGTTGAATAAAGCACGTTTTATTAAGGAGACAGGACGGTTTGGTTTAAGTAGTCTAGAAAATAGATCTCTCCACGAAATGGTTTCTGCAGCAGCAACATTCTTAAAACAAACAAGGACTGGGAAAAGTACATTATGTCTTGGAACTGGAGAATTTATGTATTTGCCAATGAAATTGGCAGCTGAAATGGGCAAAGATGTATTTTACCAGTCTACTACAAGAAGCCCAATCTTTTTCGAGAACATAGAGGGTTACGGGGCAAGATTTGGAAGTAACTTTTCCAATCCAGAGGACCAGGAGGTTACTCATTTTGTTTATAATATTCCTCCGGGACAATATGACGAATTATTCATCTTTTTCGAAAGAAAAGTAGATAATGATCAACTGCAGTCAATGCTTAAAGAACTAGAAAAAACAATGATAAAATCGATTAAAATTGTCTTTTTTTCAGGAGACAGGGGTGAAGAATATGCAAAAAATAACTAATAAACCAGCTAAAATAGGAACCTATCGTGAAGAGGATGTTCTTTTTTTATTAAAGGATCTTAGTGAAGTAAAGCTTGAAGATTCCGCAGTAAATCGAGAATCAAAGATCCAATCAGGGGGACATTATAGTGAGTCCTTGCCAATTGAGTACCAGCCGCCAAAAAAGTATGTCGATTTATTTTGGAATACATTGCAAGAGTATAAACAAAAAATGGCTTTATGTGTTGGGATAGTAGCGGAACAAATCTATCAATTAAAGGGTAAAAAAGCAGTACTTGTTTCTCTTGCGCGGGCCGGGACACCTGTTGGCATTTTAATTAAAAGATATATTTATATGCGCTACGCTGTTTCCTTACCGCATTATAGTATTTCAATCATCCGTGATCGCGGGATTGACGAAAATGCACTTCAATATATTTCTCAAGCCCATCCGGAAGGCATCATTCAATTTGTAGATGGCTGGACAGGTAAGGGGGCGATATCGATAGAATTAACAAAGGCCTGCCATGAATATAGTAAAAAAACTAGCATTAAACTTGATGATACCCTTGCCGTGCTTGCTGATCCAGGTCACTGCACAAGTCTTTTTGGAACAAGAGAGGACTTTTTAATTCCTAGTGCTTGTTTAAACTCAACCGTTTCCGGATTGGTAAGCAGGACCGTACTAAATGATCTATACATCGGAAAAGAAGACTTTCATGGAGCTAAATTTTACCGTAACCTACTCGATGACGATGTCTCAAATGAATTTATTGAATTGATTACATATGAGTTTGACCATGTTTGGAAAAAAGCCGAGACGATTGCTTCTGATAGAATTCATGAGACGATTGAAACCGGGTTCTTAGGAATGGAAGATGTTAAAAGAATTCAAGCAGAATTTTCCATTGAAAACACCAATTATATCAAACCAGGTGTAGGTGAGACGACAAGAGTTCTACTTCGCAGGGTTCCTTGGAAAATTTTAATGCGGGATCCTTCAAGTCCATTTGTGAGACACATCCTCATGCTGGCTGCGGAGAAAGGTGTCGAGGTTGTGCCATATCCTAAATTGAAATATTTATGCTGCGGTATCATTAAATCGGTTAAGGGGATGTCATCATGATCTTTGCTTCCGATCTTGACCGGACCTTGATGTATTCCAAACGAGCAATAGAAGAGTTTGGGGAACCGAGAGAATCCATTCTTAGACCAGTTGAACAAAAGGATGGCAACTGGGTAGGTTATATGATGGAAAGCTCTTTTCTTAAGTTAAAAGAGCTATCACAGCAATGTTTATTTGTACCAGTTACTACGAGGACAACTGCGCAATTTAAGAGATTTGTCATTTTTGAACGGGAGATTCCCATTAAATATGCGATTACCGCAAATGGTGCCAATATTCTTTATCAGGGTGTGCCGATGAAGGATTGGTCAACCGCCATTCACAAAAGCTTGCACTTGGAATCTGTTTCACAAGTGGAATTACTTTCTATTTTACAAAGGGAAGGGTTCCATCTTAACGGGGAAAAGAAGCAGGCAGAAACTTACTTTTTTTATTACATACTAAATTGTCTTCCATCTGCTTCTGAACAAGAGTCGATCCAAATTGTGGCCGCTAAATATGGTTGGAGGATATCCTTGCAAGGCAGGAAACTCTACTTTATTCCGAAGGCAATCAGTAAAGGTATCGCGCTCGACTATATTTGTAAAATAGAAGGGTCGAAGGCGTTTGCAGGGGCAGGGGACTCCATTTTGGATTGGGACTTTTTGCAGAACTGCCAATATCGATTTGTACCCAATCATGGGGAGCTTGCCAAGGTGCTGGCAAGAGTGTCAGGCACTGATAGCCACTTTCTTACAGAACATAGCGGTGTTAGTGCTGGGGATGAGATTCTCCAACAATTCCATCAACTATTATCACTTACAAACTAATTTTTTTTCGTGCTGCGATTTAATATAAAATAGTAAAAACAAGAAAATAAACTAAAACAGACAAAGAAGAATAGGATAGACATGGTTAGTGATTGGATCGCTGGAGAAAGTAGTATCGTAAAGATAAGGCTGAATACAAATAAATCGAGGTAGACAAATAGGTCGGATACCATTACTTCCATAAGTGTATTTAATTCCTCGTGTACCTGTTCCATCCTTGGCCGCTTATATAAAAATCTCATTCGAGTCACCTACTTTAGTGTGAGTACTCAAATAGTATGTAAGGACAAGGAAAAAGGTGAAAAAAGAGGTAATAACCGAGAGAATGAAACATTTTTTTGTCTCTTTCGTATAAACAAATGAACCAATTAATTAACTGTGATATGATGATAAGGAAACCTTACATAATTTGCTAGTCGCTAAAGCTGGACAATTCTCAAAGATTGCTTTTTCTAATTTGTGAATGAAAGCTTTCGCTTTTAGAGGGAAGGGATTATGAATGTATCCACCATTAAATCAATTAAACGTCCGTCCTGTATCCCTTTCATATGAAAATTGGCAGGGTGTGCTAAAAAAAACACTGCCGGAACGGCCAAATTATTCATTGGAAAATGGCACAATTCAAATTGGGCAAGTACTAGGAAAGTTTTTTGGAATACCAATTGACACGGATGATTATTATAACCAGTTATTTGATTACGTCCATAATAAAGAATGGAATTTGCAATTACTTAGTGAGGATTCCTTTGATAAAACGATTAATAATGCTCACTTCCAAGCCATTCAAAAAGTGATTAATATTAATAATGATCAGAAGCTGTCGATTAACCGTTTCGCGGCATTTCTTGATGGGGAACAGCTTTTGCTCAAATCAAAGGTGCCAGTGGTCCATCGGAAATTAAGAGAAGCCATGATTTCCACACTAGAGCTGTTTACAAAACTTGAGTCTAACGGGCTGAAAAATCATGAGTTAAGGCGAATTCTCGTCGACCTTGTCAAGTGGTCAATCAACCACTTACAACCAGAGTTGGAGCATGCAGACCCCAAACATGCGATGCCCAAATTTTTGTGGTATGGGAATTTTAAAAAAAGTCATCAATATTTTTTATATTATTTAATCAAGCTTGGCTGTGATATCGTTATTTTCCATCCAGAAGGCAGCGATATTTTATCAGGAATGATTGATGAACCAATATTTACTCATCATTTCCCAAATAAGCAGCCTGCAGAGCCATTTCCCAAAGAAAAACGAACTCGGAAAACAACCGTCGCCTATCGGGCCTCAAAAGAAATTGAAACGATCTTAAACCAAGAGGGTTCGGGACTATATAAACCTTGGCAATTAAGGGATTACACGCCATCATCACTGACGTTGAAAACAACCTATGACGAACTTTTTATTCTTTGTAAAGAGATCGCCATGATACGCCCCGATTTTGAGGTGAGGAACGGACAAGTTAAAATTCCATCTATATTTGCAAAAGTACAAGGTGTAAGTAAAAATCGTAAAGAATACTGGGATCGACTTCATTCTCTAAGCCAATTAGATCATAGCTTATTGATTCGAAAGCTGCCGTTTACGATTCCAAGCACAAGTGATTTTCGCTTTCATTATCGAAACGCTCTTGGCAAAGATGGTCTGGCGGTACCAGAAAAGATCATGCAAGCACATTATTGGCCCTATTCTTTTTTAGCTACGGGTCTTCAAAAAGGAATTGCCACCGCCATTAGACATACCTGTGAGAAGCCAGGATTAAAACCTTTCCCGACTGAAAGTATCGAAGATGTAAAGATGTTTTTGTTTACGCAGGCGATGTTTATGCCTAAACCAATCATTCAATTAATGGAGAGATTCGATTACTCTCAGCATGTTCCGAAATTAATGATTTACAATAACGAAACGAATGGACCCCTATCAAGGTCGGATGCGGCATTGCTGCTGCTCCTTAATCAATTTGGGATTGATATCATTCTGTACAACCCACCAGGGCATAATGATATTGAAAATTATCTCGATGAACGATTATTTGATAAACACTGGCTTGATGACGTGGTATTTGACCTGGAATTCAAAGAGCCATCACTATTCAAAAAAGGTCTTTTTCAAGGAATCTTAAAAAATTTAAGGGGAGATTAAACAGTGAGCTTATCGCCAAATCCATCTAGTGGTTTAACACCAACAGGGACAGAGGATGTCCTTACGGAAACAAAAGTGTCTGATATAAAACTGGCACTTCGCAAAGAACCAGAAATTCAAAATTTAGCCCGTACGATTGATGAACGTGATCAAATTCAAATATTAGAATTTGGGAAAGAGCCTGCAGTGCAAATCTCGCGGTTTTCTGATCAAATATTAAGCAATATGCGGACGACAAAAGTGGAAGATTCAGGTGAACTTCTGAAGCATTTGGGCCGCATCATGGATAAATTCGATGCGAAAGATTTTCAAAAGACTTCAGGCGGCTTTTTTGGAAAGCTTTTTAAAAAGGGCGAAAAAATGGTCGACAAGTTATTTGGCAAGTACCAGACCATGGGTTCGGAAATTGACAAAGTATATGTGGAAATTTCGAAATACCAGCATGAAATGGTCGATGCTACCAATATGCTTGAGCAAATGTATGAACAAAATTATCAATATTATTTAACACTTGAAAAATATATTGTAGCTGGTGAATTAAAGGTAGAAGACTTGAAAAACACACAGCTTCCACAGCTTGAAGCACGTGTTGCTGCCGGTGACCAGCTCGCGTCCATGCAGTTGGATTCATTAAAGAATGCGATCGAACTGTTAGAGCAAAGGATATATGATTTAGAAATGGCAAAAATGGTTTCTTTACAGACAGCACCGCAAATCCGCTTACTACAAAGAGGTAATACCAAACTAATTGGAAAAATAAATTCTGCCTTTGTTACGACAATCCCAATTTTTAAAAATGGTTTAATTCAAGCAGTCGCAGCGAAAAGACAAAAGCTTGTTGCTGATTCGATGAGTGAACTTGATCGCAGGACAAATGAAATGCTGCTTAAAAATGCTCAGAACATTTCGCAGCAAAGCACCGATATTGCAAGATTAGCCGGTGGTCCAAGTATTAAAATTGAGACGATTGAAGAATCCTGGAATGTTATCATCAAAGGAATGCAGGAAACGAGAGCCATTGAAGAAGAGAATAAACGGGCCCGTATTGAGGGGACTAAGCGTCTAGAACAACTGCAGGAAAACTTTAAAAAATTGAAACAATCATAGTTACTATATGGTTATTATTTACTAAATAATTTAATGGGGTGAATGATTTGGCTATTAATTTGCAAAAAGGTCAACGAGTTGATTTAACGAAGAGTAATCCAGGGTTATCTAAAATCATGGTAGGTTTAGGCTGGGATCCAGTCCAAAGCGGAAAGGGCGGCGGTTTGTTAGGCGGTTTATTCGGCGGCGGCGGCTCTGCCAATGTTGATTGCGATGCCTCTGTAATTATGCTAGGCGCCAATGATAAGCTGCAAAACAATAAGGATGTCATTTACTTTGGAAACTTAAAAAGCAATGACGGCAGCGTCCAACATTCAGGTGATAACCTGACAGGTGACGGAGATGGCGATGATGAGCAAATCATGGTCGATTTAAGCAGAATACCGTCCCATATTCAAAAGCTTGTTTTCGTGGTAAATATTTATGATTGTGTTAAGAGAAAACAACATTTTGGCATGATTCAAAATGCGTTTATCCGTATTGTGAATCCAGGCAATAATCAAGAACTTATCCATTACAACTTATCCGATAATTATAGTGGACTAACATGTCTTGTAACAGGTGAGATTTATCGCCACGGCACTGATTGGAAATTTGCTGCAATCGGCAGCGGCACGAATGCAGCCAGCCTTAGTGAAGTTGTACGTTCTTATAGCTAATTATAAAGTGCTAGCGCCTGTTAGTAGCTTCAAAAGTTGAAATTTATGTATACAAGTGTTTTGTAAAAGCTCGTAAAGAGGTGATCTATTTGGGTATTAACTTAGCAAAAGGACAGAGAATTGATTTAACCAAAACAAATCCTGGGTTAACCAAGGTGATTGTCGGGCTTGGTTGGGATACGAACCGCTATCACGGTGGTCATGACTTTGACTTGGATGCTTCTGCTTTCTTAACCGATGCAAACAGCAGAGTGATTCAGGATGCCGACTTTATTTTTTATAATAACTTAGTGGATCCTTCAGGAGCCGTCGAACATACAGGTGATAACCGAACTGGTGAAGGGGACGGTGATGATGAACAAATTAAGATTGATTTTAGCAAAGTTCCATCCCATGTGCATCGAATTGCGATAACAGTCACGATCCATGAGGCTGAAGCAAGAAATCAAAATTTTGGTCAAGTCTCCAATGCCTTTGTTCGTCTAATGGATGAGGAGACAGATAGAGAGGTTCTCCGCTTTGATTTAGGCGAAGACTTTTCAGTTGAAACAGCTGTTGTAATTTGCGAACTGTATCGTCATAACGGTGATTGGAAATTTAACGCTGTTGGAAGTGGTTTCGCAGGCGGTTTGGCAGCCCTTTGCCGAAACTTTGGTTTAGAGGTTTAATCATTAAATGGAGAAGTTGCTGAATTGATGCAGCTTCTCTTTTTTATATTATCTACCAGTTTTTCCTTTAAAGTTACAACTAGCTCTACTTATTCCCCCATGATATAATTTCTATTAAACATATAAAATGGGGGGTAAAATAATATGCCAAAATGGATTGTTAGTTTGTTCATTGCTGGACTGTTTTTATCTTCTATCACGACTTCACAGGCTTCATTTGATGGAATTATACTTGGAGATTATTCAAGAGGCTCATTCCTCTATCAATCACTTAAAAGAAATCCATCCTTACAAGAGTTAGAGCAAATCATTGTGTTGCCAAAGCAGGCGTTTGATCAGAATGAAGCGGCAGCCATGATAATACGAATCGGATCTTTACCTACCTCTCTTTTGAAAAAAATCACTCAACATGGAATAAAGGTTAAGCTTTTCACCGGTAAACTTACAGATAATCCTACAGCGAAACAATTGGGGGGGCAAGTTCCACGCGGGTACCAAAATCAATTAACATGGGATGATGTTCCTGGTATTGGCGGCTCCCAAGTTGTACTTGCTAAAATTGGTTCCAGTGAACCAGGAAGGGGTCACAGCTCGGTTAATTTAGAATTACATGAACTAGCACATTCGATTGACAAATATGTTTTGGGGGATGTTAGTGGGACAGAGGCATTTCAACGTATTTGGGAGAAAGAGCATGAGTCATTGTTTCCAAATAACAACTATTTTTTATATCGTGAAGAGTATTTTGCGGAAACGTTTGCGATGTACTATTTAAGTCCAGAGACTAAAGAAATCTTGCGCAAAAAAGCTCCATATACGTATCAATTTATTGAAAAGGAAATCTAGGTTTGTGTTAAAATGGAATGGATGTAAAGATAGGAGTGTCGGACTTGAAACAATATTTAGAACTTTGTGAGCATGTATTGAAAAATGGTACTGTAAAAGGTGACCGGACAGGTACCGGAACGATTAGTACCTTTGGCTACCAAATGAGATTTAACCTGGAGGATGGTTTTCCACTCCTAACAACAAAGAAATTGCACCTTAAATCAATTATTTATGAATTACTATGGTTCTTGAAAGGTGATACCAATGTTCGCTATCTTCAGGATCATGGAGTCCGCATCTGGAATGAATGGGCAGACGAGAACGGAGAATTAGGGCCTGTCTATGGTCATCAGTGGCGTTCTTGGACAGGTGCCGATGGGAAAACGGTTGATCAAATCAGCGAATTAATCGGGCAAATTAAAACAAATCCCAATTCACGCAGATTGCTTGTGAATGCATGGAATGTAGCAGAAATCGATAATATGGCATTACCACCATGTCATTGCATGTTCCAATTTTACGTGGCCGATGGAAAATTATCCTGTCAGCTCTATCAACGTTCCGCCGATGTATTTCTTGGTGTGCCATTTAATATAGCTTCCTATGCACTTTTAACCCTCATGATTGCCCAGGTGTGCGATTTACAGCCAGGCGAATTTGTCCATACATTTGGGGATGTTCATATCTATCAGAATCATCTTGAACAGGTGAAAATACAAATGGAAAGAGAGCCGCGGGCATTGCCAACCTTAAAAATCAATCCGAACGTGAAGGATATCTATTCGTTTGAATATGAAGATTTCACGTTAGAAGGCTATGATCCACATCCACATATCAAAGGAGTCGTCAGTGTATGATTTCCTTTATCGTTGCGATGGATAAAAATCGTGTGATCGGAAAAAACAATCAGCTGCCATGGCATTTGCCAGAGGATTTGAAATTTTTTAAAAGGGTAACAATGGGACATCCTATTGCTATGGGAAGAAAAACACATGAATCGATTGGCCGTGTTCTTCCAGGCAGAGAAAATATCATCATAACCCGCAATCCTGACTACCATAGTGCAGAATGTACTGTTTTTTACTCAGTCGAGGAATTTGTAAATTATAGCCGTGAGATAAAAGAAGAAATCTTTGTCATTGGCGGAGCAGAAATTTTTCGAGAGACATTTCCATATGTAGATTGTCTCTATATAACCTATATTGATGAAAAATTTGAAGGGGACACTTACTTTCCAGCATTTACGCTTGACCAGTGGGTTTTATCATCTTCTGAAAAAGGGATAAAAAATGAGAAAAATCCCTATGATTATGAATATAGGATCTATCAGCGAAAAAAGTAGACTACGGACATTGACTTAATTAATTGAAATTGTTAAATTGTCTATAGTGAAGGTTTATTAAAAAAGAAAATGCTAAATATCACATTTCTTCCATTTTTATTAGATATTGTGAAATTACTATGAATTATAACCGTTTATTAACGCAAAAAGATGTTTCAATACTATAATCATAGTAGAAATATACAACAATTAAAGGGGATGTAAATCCATGTTTTCTAATATTGGAATACCCGGATTAATCTTGATCTTAACATTGGCACTGATTATTTTTGGACCTAAGAAACTCCCGGAAATCGGAAAAGCCTTCGGTCAAACATTAAAAGAATTTAAAAAGTCTACCCGCGAACTGACAGAGGATGTAATGGAAGACATTAACGAAGAAAAGAAAAATTTGACTAAATAAGGTGTAAGATATTATGTCTTGCACCTTTTTCTCTCGAAGTTTATAACTATAAGGATGCGTGAAAACATGGTAACCTTTCAAGCAATATAACGGTTTAGTATTTCCTTGTAAGGAACAACTAGTCTGTTTGCTGAGAGATTGCACACACGTGTCCATTTTTCAACCTTTGAAATTGGCAGGGGAAGTACATGGATGATAAAGAATTAAATTTAGTTGATCATTTAGAGGAATTACGAAAACGGATTATTATTTCGGCGCTAGCATTTGTCGTCTTTTTTATCGTTGGATTTATTTATGTAGACGATATCTATAGATGGTTTGTTGGCAATACGAAACTGCTGGTTCTCGGACCTAGTGATATTATGTGGATTTATTTTATGCTTGCAGGCGTTGTTGCCATTACAGGTACAATTCCGGTCTTAGCATTGCAAATTTGGTTGTTTGTAAGGCCTGCATTAAGGCCAGTTGAAAGAAAAATAACCGTTTCATATGTTCCCGCTTTATTTATCTTATTTATCTTGGGTCTTGCATTCGGATATTTTGCCATTTTTCCAATGGTCCTAGACTTTTTAGTGAATATGGGTCAAGATATGTTTGTCACAAACTTTACGGCTGAAAAGTATTTCCGCTTTATAATGAATATGACCCTTCCATTTGGCGTTTTGTTCGAGCTTCCTGTAGTAGTGATGTTTTTAACCTCACTTGGAATTATTAATCCATTTGTTTTAGCAAAAATTCGTAAATATGCCTATTTTGTACTGATTATTATTGCTGTTGTCATCACACCACCAGATTTCATGTCTGATTTTGTGGTAACTTTGCCGCTCTTACTTCTTTATGAAGTAAGCATAAATTTATCTAAGTTTGTCTATCGCAAACGATTAAAGAAACAGCAAGAAGCGGAAAATGAGGATGAAACAGAAGAAGTCGCAAAAGCATAATATATATTCAACAAAAAGACCTTAAGGGAATATTGCCCTTAGGGTCTTTTTATCGTTAACATCATTCCCACCTTTTAAAAACAAATTAGTATAAGAATGCAGTTAAGGATACTTTGTGTACTTTTTTGAAAATTCAGGACGAATGGCCTATGACTGTACTAAAATTTTCTTGAAAACAAGTTTTTACTTATTTTTATGATAGGTGGAGGGGTTAGCGGATGAAGAGACAGAAAACAGTATATGAAGCCGCGATCGACCATGGTTTTAGCCGGCGTGACTTCTTAAAAATGTGTACGGCATTAGCTGCCACACTAGGTCTAGAGTTTACACAGTCAGACCAAGTGGTGAAGGCCATGGAAATAAAGACAAGAGTACCTGTTGTTTGGCTGCAATTCCAGGATTGTACCGGTTGTTCAGAGTCATTTATTCGATCATCGCAACCAAAGACTGAAAGCGTTTTACTTGAGATGATTTCACTAGAATATTCTGAAGTACTATCTGCACCTTCTGGCTATCACGTAGAGGCTAACATGAAAAAAGTTTTACAGGATTATAAAGGAGAATATGTACTTGCTGTCGAGGGGAGCATCCCTGATGATGATGCCTTCTTAACGGTTGGAGGACAATCGGCGAAGGAAACCTTCCTAGAAATGGCCTCAGGCGCAAAAGCGATTATCGCCTATGGCTCTTGTTCATCATGGGGTGGAATCGCTGCTGCTCAGCCGAATCCTACCGGTGCCAAGCCAGTCACTAGTTTTGTAAAAAACACTCCAACCATCCTAGTTCCTGGCTGCCCGCCAATTGCAGAAGTGATGACGGGTGTAATTGCTCATATTATAACTTTTGGGAGATTACCGGAATTAGATCATTTTGGTAGACCGAAAGCATTCTATCGGCACCGAATCCATGATAAATGCAATCGACGTGCTTATTTTGATGCAGGTTTATTTGTGGAGTCCTTTGATGATGAAGGGGCTAAACAAGGTTATTGCTTATATAAAGTGGGCTGTAAAGGCCCAACCACCTACAACTCATGTGCGGAAATGCGCTGGAATGGCGGCGTAAGCTATCCTATTCAATCCGGTAACCCGTGCATCGGCTGTTCTGAAAAAGACTTCTGGGATAATGGTCCTTTCTATACACGCAGAGCCAAAATACCTGGAACACAAACAACCATCAATCCTGATGCAGTCGGATTAGCAGCGATTGGCGTAACAACGGCCGGGATTGCTGTACATGCGGCAGGAACGGTTGTCAAGAAGAAGATCGACGAAAAACGAGGTGAGGAACATGAGTGAGCGCATTGTTGTAGATCCAATAACAAGAATTGAAGGTCACCTTCGTGTAGAAGTAGACGTAGATGATAAAGGTGTTATTAAAGAAGCCTATAGTTCCGGAACAGCTGTCCGTGGTCTTGAATTAATTGTAAAAGACCGTGACCCGCGTGATATTTGGGCATATGTACAAAGAATATGTGGTGTTTGTACAACCGTGCACGCCCTTGCATCCATTCGTTCAGTTGAAGATGCGTTAAAAATTGACATTCCAAGAAATGGTCATTTAATTCGTGACATTATGAATGAAACGCTTTTTGTTCATGACCATATTGTCCATTTTTATCATTTACATGCATTGGATTGGGTCGATGTAGTCAGTGCTATCAGTGCAAATCCAGCAGAGACATCCAAGCTGGCTCAGTCTATTTCAAGCTGGCCAAAGTCATCTCCGGGCTATTTCACAGATGTCCAAAACAAAGTAAAGAAATTAGTGGAAAGCGGTCAATTAGGAATGTTTGCAAATGGTTATTGGGGTCATAAAGCCTACAAACTTCCTCCAGAAGTGAATTTACTAGCGGTTGCCCACTACTTAGAAGCATTAGATTGGCAAAAAGAAATCGTTAAAATACATACCATCTTTGGCGGTAAAAACCCTCATCCACACTATGTCGTGGGAGGAATGGCTACACCGCTAGATATTGACAGTGATAATGGCGTGCATGCAGAAAGATTAATGCATGTATCACAGCTAATTGACCAAGCAAGAGAATTTGTCACGCAAGTTTATATTCCTGATTTACTAGCAGTTGGGTCATTTTATAAAGATTGGACCTATGGCGGCGGCTTAAATAATTACCTGTGTTATGGTGACTTCTCTACGGGCAGTATTTATGATACGAAACTTTACCGGATGCCAAGAGGGATTATCTTAAACGGAAATCTTAATGAAGTTTTGGATGTAGATCTGAAAGATCCTAAACACGTACAAGAATTTATTGATCACTCCTGGTACACCTATGATGGAGAAAAAGGTGGAAAAGGAAAGCATCCATTTGTTGGAGAAACGACATTCAATTATACGGGACCAAAAGCACCATTTAAAACATTGGACACGGATAAACAGTATAGCTGGCTAAAAGCACCGCGCTGGAAAGAACATCCGATGGAAACGGGCCCATTGGCAAGAATGATGGTTGGTTATGCATCAGGTAAGGAAGAAATTGTGAATATTGTTGATGATACCTTGCAAAAACTCGGCTTACCTATAACTGCATTGCAATCAGCATTAGGAAGAACCGTTGCTCGTGGTCTCGAAACAGTCTTAATTTCCGGTTGGCTGCGTAATGATATGGATGAATTATTGAAAAATGTGAAGAGTGGCAACCAAACAACGTTTGATCGTTCAAAATGGGATCCAAGTACATGGCCTGAACGTGCAAAAGGTGTAGGCTGGATGGAAGCACCACGCGGTGCCCTCGGTCACTGGATTGATATTAAGGATGGAAAAACAAATAATTATCAAGCTGTAGTCCCATCCACATGGAATGCTTCACCACGTGATCATAAAAATAACATCGGTGCCTATGAGGCAGCACTTAAAGGTACACCAATGTTAAATAAAGAGCAGCCGCTCGAAATTATGCGGATCATCCATTCGTTTGACCCATGTCTTGCTTGTGCCGTTCACTTAACGGATTTAGAAACAAATAAAACGACTGAAATTCGTTTAGGTTAGGAGTTGATAAAATGGGTGCGCCAAAATTACCGACTCAACCGCCTGGCCCGTTCCCTGAATCTCCAGTGATCAACAGCGAGAATACGTTTCACCCAGAAAGACCCATCGTTTACAAGATGGTAAAAAATGAAGTGAGGGCCTATGTTTGGCAATTACCTGTCAGGATTTTTCACTGGTTAAATATGCTCGCCATTTTAGTATTAATGGGGACCGGGATTTATATAGGAAAACCATTTGCCTCGGCTGGAATTCCAGGAGAAGCGTACTATTCCAACCTAATGGGCTGGATGAGATATATTCACTTTTTTGCTGCATTTATCTTTGTCGCGAACCTTCTATTTCGTTTGTATTGGGTAGCAATCGGAAATAAATTTGCGACATCTAACCCGCTTAGATGGGTCTTTTGGAAAGAAGTAGTGGAAACGATTAAGTTTTATTTATTTTTAAAAAATAAAAAGCCTCATTATGTAGGCCATAACCCATTGGCGCAGTTAAGCTACTGGATCTTTATTGGTCTTGGTTCATGGATCGTCATGATGACCGGGTTTTATATGTACTTTGAACCGCAGCAAGAATCCTTTTGGGCAAAGCTGTTTGTCTGGATTCCTTATCTGTTTGGCGGTGAAAGCTTTTCGATTCGTTCCTGGCATCATCTTGCTGCATGGGGCTTTATGTTATTTACACTGATTCATGTGTACATGGCCTTCCGTGATGACTATCTTGAACGGAATGGCTCCATCTCATCCATGATTACAGGCTACAAAACAACTACGAATAAATCAGTTGGTGAAAAAAATGGAAAATAAAATTACGATTCTTGGTATTGGCAACACCCTCTTTTCTGATGAGGGTGTTGGCATTCACCTTTTACCAATCCTTGAAGATGCATTAAAAAATGATGAAGATATTGAAATCATCGAGGGTTTAACCGACGGGATGAAATTGCTAGGACCTGTTGAGGATGCCGAAAACCTTATTATCATTGATGCCATCAATGCCGGTAAGGAAGGTGGGACGATCATTACATTGGAGGGTGATGAGATTCCGGCTTACTTTGGAATCAAAATGTCCATTCATCAGCTAGGTTTTCAAGAAGTCTTATTCGCTGCAAAAATGCGTGAACGTTATCCAAAGCAAATTGTCATGTTTGGGATGCAGCCGACCTCCTTACAATTAGGAATTGGGTTGACCGAGACTAACCAAAGCAAGCTTGAAGAGCTGGCTAACGTGGTATTGGAACAAATCACTCGGTGGAGAAGTGTGTCATGAGACGGGGCGAATTTCTAAAGGAAATGACAGGCAGCCTTTTTCAAACGGTAAAATCCGTTTATGAGCCTTTTTTTAGTGAGGATTTGAAAAAGGTGGAAGTTGCAGCCGACCGTGCCATAGGCATCACTTGGCACCCTTTTTTGCAAGTACAGGAGCTATCTTCCAATCTTGAAATGAAATTTATTTGCGGCAAGCCCGTAATCGTAACACGTAATGGTACGAACATGCAGGCAAGGGATGGAGTCTGTCCTGTATGTTCGAACATTATTATAGTCACAACACTATATTCAAGTGTAAAATGTTTGAATTGTCAAAAAGAATACAATTTTAAGACACTTTTCGGTGATTTACAGCTTAAATCCTACCCGTTAAAACGGAAGGATGGTCTTTATTTGATTGGGTTTCAAAAGGATAAGAAACAGGGTGGTTGGTTTGCATGAAATGGCGTTAATGGGAGATATTCTCCAGCTTGTACAAGAGGATGCTGCTGCAAATGGTATTCAAAAGATAGAAAAGGTTGAATTAATCGTTGGAGAAATTGCTAATACCATGCCAGATGCGTTACAAATGGCATTTGAGATTTTCCGTGATCAAAATCTTCATTTTTTTACTGCCAAAGCAGAACTGATTATTCATCTAGAAGAAGCAAGGGCAAAGTGTGTGCTTTGTGGAGAGGTGTACAGGCCCGAACAGAAAATTGCCTTATGTCCAACCTGTCATATCCCATCTGGAAAGGTACTGACAGGGGAAACATTTCAGGTTCTATCATACGAGGGGAGTAATGGAGAATGAAAGTGATATTAAGAACAGATGTGTTGACAAATAACAATAAGGCTGCAGACTTTAACCGCGAGCTTTTCCAAACTACAAAAACCTTGGTGATTAATCTAATGAGTTCCCCAGGTGCGGGAAAAACGACATTACTCGAAGAAACAGTTCGAGAGCTAGAAGGCAAATATCGAATTGCTGTGATTGAAGGGGATTTAGCAACCGAAAGGGATGCCGATCGGCTTCGAGCAATGGGGGCAAGGGCCGTACAAATTAATACCCACGGTGGCTGTCACCTGGATGCACGCATGATAGCCGCGGCATTAGGAGAACTTGATTTAGAAGAAATTGATATTCTTTTTATTGAGAATGTGGGAAATCTCGTTTGCCCATCCGGCTATGATTTAGGGCAGCACCATAAAGTGGCGGTTTTAAGTGTACCAGAAGGAAATGATAAAATCCCCAAATACCCACAAATGTTCATGCGGACTGAACTTGTGCTGGTAAATAAAATTGATTTACTTCCATACCTTGATTTTAATGTGGAGGAAGCAAGAAAGGATTTAACGGAAATCAATCCAGCGTCCAATTTACTCCCACTTTCTGCGCGTACCCAGGAAGGGCTGTATGAATGGTTTGCTTGGATTGAAGGAGCATACGTCAAATGTTTACAGCAGTGAAGATTGCCGTTCGCGGCAGAGTTCAAGGCGTCGGCTTCCGCCCATTTGTTTTCCAGCTTGCCGATAAATACCAGCTAAATGGCACTGTACAAAATAATATGGATGGCGTCAAAATTCATCTTGAAGGAAATTCAGCGGCTGTTCATACCTTTTTATGGGACTTGAAACATAATGCACCTAGACTTTCAAAAATAAATGAGATAGAGGTAGAGAAGACTGAGCCCCAGTATCATACCGATTTTAAGATTATTCAAAGTGAACGCTGCGGTGCATCGATGCTCATTATCCCCATCGATTCCGCAACATGCGACGATTGCTTACATGAAATGAACAATCCAAATGATTTTCGCTATCAATACCCATTTATCAATTGCACCCAGTGCGGGCCGCGGTACACGATTATTGAGTCATTACCATATGACAGGCCTTATACCTCGATGAAAGGTTTTCCAATGTGCGAGGATTGCCAAAAAGAGTATGAGGATCCAACCAACCGACGTCATCATGCCCAGCCGATTGCCTGTCCAACTTGCGGACCGAAAGTGTGCTTACATGACGAGAATGGCTTGGAGGTTGCTTCAGAAAATCCAATCAAAACTACTGTCCAGTTACTAAAAGAAGGAAAGATATTAGCGATTAAAGGAATTGGCGGCTATCATTTGTGCTGCGATGCTAGGAATGAGCAGGCCGTGGCTGCATTAAGAAAAAGGAAAAACCGGCCATTGCGGCCGCTGGCGATCATGGCTGCTTCTATATCAGTAGTGGAGGAGCTTGCACAAGTAAGTAAGGCCGAAAGTGAATTGTTGAAATGCCCGGAATCACCGATTGTGATCTTAAAGAAACATGAAAAGGATCCACTTGCAGAAAGCGTAGCACCCCAAATGAGTACGATTGGGGTAATGATTCCTTATACACCGCTCCATCACTTACTCTTTACGGATCCAAACCTATCATGTCTTGTGATGACTAGTGCTAACCCATCTGGTATGCCGATCCTATACAAGGATGAGGAGGCTTTTCATTATTTAGAGGGTATTGCCGATTTTTATTTGGTTCATAACCGTGAAATTCTTCATCCTGTTGATGATTCGGTTGTTCAATTCAATGATGGAAAATTGGATTTTCTTCGCCGGTCAAGGGGATACGTCCCAGACCCTTTTCCAACAAGGCAAAAGATGACTGGAATCATTGCGTTTGGTGGACAGCAAAAGACAACCTTTGCGATTGGTCGTAATGAGCAGATTTTTGTCGGTCCACATATTGGTGACATGGAAAATATCGAAACCATTAACCATTACAAACAAGAAATGGAGCATCTATTAAAGTGGATTAATATTCCTAAAACCACCGCGGTCATCGATGCACACCCAGACTACTATATTCACAAACTAGTAAAAGAATACGAGTTCGAAGAAGTGATTGAAGTTCAGCATCATCATGCCCATATGGCTGCCTGTATGGAGGAACACCAAATTTCCGGTCAATCTTATGGGATTATCCTTGATGGAACTGGATATGGTATGGACGGTAACGTTTGGGGATTTGAAATCCTCTACGGCGATGCAGCAGGGTTTAATCGCTTAGCTCATTTACACTATACTCCTCTTCCCGGAGGTGAAAAGTGTATTCGCGAACCGTGGCGGAATGCTGCCGCCATGTTAATTTCCCTGCAAGGTGACGAAGGGACATCACTCGCTAAGTCTATTTTTACAGATAAAGCTTTTGAGATTGATATTTTGGGGAAGATGATCGATGCAAAGGTAAACACTAGCTATGCTGGTACATGTGGCAGGCTGTTTGATACCGTTAGTGCCCTTTGCGGTGTAACGAAAGTGTCTAGTTATGACGGGGAAGCAGCGATTCAATTAGCCGAACTGACTGATGACAAGATCCTTTTCGAACCATACAGCTTTGAATTAATAGACAAAGAGTTGTTAACGATTAATTTTTCCCAAATGATAAAGGACATTGCTGTAGATAGATTATTGGGGATAGATGTTCATTTAATAAGTGGCAGATTTCACGAATCCGTTGTCCAAGCGATTGTCACAGCTATGGAAATTTTAAATAATAAAAATCCTTCTACCGAGAAGACAGTCGTATTATCAGGTGGAAGTTTCCATAACCGTTACCTCAGAAAGAGGATTGCAGCTGAATTAAGCAAAAGGTCTTTTCATGTGTTTGTGCCTGAAAAGGTTCCGTGTAATGACGGGGGCTTATCATATGGACAATTAGTGGTTGCTGAAGCAAAAAGGAGGGTTTCATCATGTGTGTTGGAGTACCAGCAAAAATTGTAAAGAAAATGGAATACAGTGCAGTTGTTGATGTGATGGGTTCAAAGACAACAGTCGGGACCATTTTTGTTCCTGAAGTTGACCTTGGTGATTACGTCATTGTTCATGCAGGCCAAGCCATGAGTATTGTTGACGAGACATATGCAAAACAGAGTGTGGCAGAATGGAGGAGGCTTATCAATGCTCGAAATTCTGAAACAATCTAATAACCCGGAAATTTGTAAGCCCTTAGTGGACGCCGTCATTGAAAAGGCAAAGGAGTTCCAGCAAAAATTTGGCCGGAGGCCAGCCTTTATGGAGGTTTGCGGGTCACACACGATGACACTTGCGCGGTCAGGTGTGAAGCAATGTTTGAAGGAAGATGTGAATCTTATCTCCGGTCCAGGATGCCCAGTCTGTGTAACCGATCAACGTTCGATTGATGCCATGATTGCCTTGGCCGAGGGGGAAAACCGGATTATCTGTACCTTTGGCGATATGATGAGGGTCCCTGGTTCAGACAAAACATTGTTAGATTCCAAGATAGCCGGCAAGGATATCCGTGTCCTATATTCCCCAATGGATGCGGTAAAAGCGGCTGCAGACAATCCTGACAAAGAAGTTATTTTTCTGGGGGTAGGCTTTGAAACGACCATCCCTATTTTGACACTCATGGTAGGTGAAGCGGAAAAACGTGGGATTACCAATTTTTCGATTTGGATGACAACCAAACTAGTTGAACCTGTTCTTCGCTACTTACTTGATGCCGGTGAAGTAAATTTAGATGGATTTTTGCTTCCAGGCCATGTATCAATTGTGTTGGGGGAAGAGTCCTATCACTATTTAGTCGATGAATATCAAATTTCGGGTGTAATTGCTGGTTTTGAAACAGCAGAACTACTCTCAAGTATTTATAAGTTGATTGATCTGGCTTTAACGGAAAGGGTAGCGATTGAAAATAACCACCCTGCTGTTGTCACAAAAACGGGTAATCAAGTCATTCATCACTGGATGGAGCAGTATTTAACGGAATGTGATGAGGCATGGCGCGGCATTGGTGTTATTCCGAACAGCGGACTCGATTTAAAACCAGAATATGCCCAGTTTAATGCCAAAATACGCTTTCCAGTGGTGATAGGTGAACCACGGAAAACGAAGTGCCGCTGCGGGGAGGTAATTCGCGGATTAATTTCACCGAATGATTGTCCGTTATTCGGAAAGGCCTGCCACCCGATGAACCCAATCGGCCCATGTATGGTTTCGGCAGAAGGAAGCTGTGCAGCATATTATCAATACATGAGGGAGACTTTCTAATGGAGAAATATATTAGCTTAGCTCATGGGGATGGCGGGGAATTAAGCCATCGGTTAATCAAAGAAGTATTCATAGCAGCATTTGGAGACGGGAATAAAGCTCTATTAGATGCAGCAGCCATCACGATAACAACACACAAAATGGCCGTTACAACTGATTCCTTTGTGATCAAACCGATTTTCTTTCCAGGCGGTTCCATTGGGAAGTTAGCGGTGGCAGGGACAATCAATGACCTGGCCGTAAGTGGTGCAAAGCCAGTTTTTTTAACTTGCGGGTTTGTGATTGAAGAAGGTTTTCCCATTTCTGATTTAAAGAAAATTGTCACTGATATGGCCAATGAAGCTCGAAAAACGGGTGTAACAATTGTTGCTGGCGATACGAAGGTAGTTGAACGCGGCAGCGCGGATGGAGTATACATCAATACAACAGGAATTGGACTATATGAGCCTGGAATGGATTGCAGTCTTGAATTTGAAGAAGGGGACGCGATCATCGTATCTGGTTCAATAGGCGATCATGGTGTAGCTGTCTTAGCAGCAAGAGGTGAACTTGGCATTTCTGTGCCCATTAATAGTGATTGTGCATCGTTAAATAGAATGCTAGAAGAAGTACTAAAGCAAACGGATGGAGTGCGGATCATGCGTGACCCGACAAGAGGCGGACTTGCCACTACTCTCGTTGAAATTGCTGAAGACTTTCATTTGACAATGAAACTAAATGAAGTAAGCATTCCTGTAAAGGAAGAAGTGCATGGGGTTTGTGACCTATTAGGGTTTGATCCACTATACCTTGCAAATGAAGGGAAAGCGATTATCGTTGTTGCTGACAATGAGAAAGAAAATGTGATTGATATATTGCATGAGTTCCCAGAGGGCAGGGATGCGGTGGTAATCGGAAGTATCATCAGCAAAGGAAGGGGACAATTGCTATTAGAAACTCCGCTTGGCTCAAAACGTTTGTTAACGAGATTATCAGGTACCATGTTTCCTAGAATATGTTAAGCAAAAGCCCACATTCTATCGTGCAGAATGTGGGCTTTTAGCTTATTTTTTATTCTGTTCCTTCACCCAGTTTTATATCTGTACAAATACATTATAAAGAACAATAATCTTGTTTTCATCAAAAGCTGAAACCTGTATAATACATAGAAGAAATGATAGGGAAGTGAATGTATGAGCAAAATCAAAATTGTAACCGATTCAACCTTAGACATATCAAACGAAGCAATAGAAAAGCTTGGTATTATTATTGTACCTTTGACTGTAACTATAAATGGAGAAAACTACTTAGACCGGGTCGAGATTGATCCAGTTGAATTTATTAAAAATATGAGTGATTCGAAGGAATTACCTAAAAGCTCCCAGCCTGCGACAGGTGCATTTTTGGAAGTCTATGACCGTCTTGGAGAAGAGGGCTATGAGGTTTTATCCATTCATATGACAGGAAAAATGAGCGGAACGGTACGGTCTGCAGAAGGTGCAGCCCAAATGACAGACACCAAAGTAACGGTTGTTGATTCAAAGTTTATTTCGAAAGCCCTTTCTTTTCAGGTGAAGGAGGCAGCCGAGCTGGCTCAGCAGGGGAAGAGCATGGAGGAAATACTTGAGAGGCTTGAAATCATACGTGAACATACCAAATTGTATATCATGGTCGACACGTTAGAGAACCTAGTTAAAGGTGGGCGAATTGGGAAAGGAAAGGCCTTTATTGGTTCACTCTTAAATATTAAACCAATTGCCTCGCTTGAAGGGGCAGAATATAATCCCGTAACAAAAGTTCGCAGCCATTCTCAGGTTGTTAAATTCATGGCCAAGCAGTTTGCTGAGGATATCAAGGGGAAAACCATTCGTGGTGTTGGGATTGCTCATGCAGAGGCATATGAGCTAGCGGCAAAAATTAAGGATAGTATCTACGAATTAACCGGGTATCAGGCGGTGGAAATGGATTATACAGGTCCGATCGTTAGTACCCATACTGGACCGGGGGCGCTTGCGTTAATGTATTATACGGAATAAAGCTTATAAAAATGGATGGTAGTCTAATGACACCATCCATTTCATTTTGTCTTGACTAGTTTACCATTCGATTCGGGAACTTCAAGACCTAACCTAGATAAATGCTTGCGTATCCCAACACGTTCCCACGTTTTGAGGATAGTGCTTTCTAAGGTCCTTTTAGGATAAAAAATGCCGATATTCGTTAATTCCTCAAAGGTCAATCCCTGTTGAACATAGCGGGTGATTTTTTCGTCTCGCCGCTCAATAATGGCAAGAAATTTATCCATTGCATCGTTAAATTCTTGCTTAGAAAAAACGCCTTTTTGATGCCCTGTGATATAGGTATCAGCATCAAGGGTCAACAGCCGTTTGCCTGAGGCAATAAATTCCTCTATATTTCCATCGGTCCCATTATACCAAGGTCCAAACGAGGTCATGTCATAATCGCCGCTAAAAACAACACCCAAGTCTGGAAAGTAAGGGCAAGCTAGACCGCTCGTGTGCCCTGGCGTGTGTAAAAATGTTACTTTAACCTCTCCGAATTTATAGTCTGTTTCATACTCATACGCTCCAGAAATTTCTCCGAGATTTTTCACTAACTCCTGGGGAAGGGCTTTTTTCCACCTTTCAACGCCTGCAAATCCCCATTCCTGGTATACTCCATTAACACTAGCGACACCTTCAACGGTTAACGATGTTTCAAATTCAATTGGATTAATCAATTTGGTCACGCCCTCGAAGAGATGGTTATGGAGAGTGTGGTCAGGGTGGTAGTGGGTATTCATAATTAGGTTTACACCGAACTCTTGGTCAATTTCTTTAAGATGCTTGGCTTCCGCACCAGTATCAATCAGTACCTTTTCAGGACAGTCGATATAGAGACTTCTAGAATACGGAACCTTACTTAGACTTGCTCCTTCTACTAACACAATTGGACCAATTTTTTTCACTGCCATCACCTCTAAGCTTATTTTTAAACGCATTACGACTGAATGCTCATTCATAATATCATAATTTTCCGAAAAGTAAAAGATGAACCTTTTCATTAAAAAAAGAGCGGATTTTGGGTATTAATAGATTTTTTGGTAAAAATAAAAAAAATTGATGGAACAAAGGTGTTGCACATGTTTAAATGGATCACCGGGAAAAAATCCCTAGCGGAAATGAAAACCCATAGTCACAATATTGATGAATTAAAGGAACAAATAAAAAATCTACTCCATGTGGGAGAAAATCTCACTTTTAGAACGTTAAAACGAAATGGACAAAAATTAGTCTTTTGTTATATTGATAGCCTGATTAATAATACCAGTCTTGATCAATTTGCAATCGGTCCGATTCAAGAGCATCCTCTATCGGAATGGACTTCTGAAGCCCTTGCACAAATTCTTCCCATTGCTAATTTATCTGCTCATAATCAATTAGAAGATGTGGTAGAAGGTATTAACAACGGTAAGGTTTACATTTATGTCGAAGGACAGCCGTATGGGATACTAGCTGATGTTAGTAAAACAGTTGAACGAGGAATAGAAAAGGCAGAAACGGAATCACTAGTTTATGGCCCCAAAATTTCCTTTACAGAATCACTTGATGGCAATATTAATATTTTAAGGAAAAACATTAAAGATTTAAACTTGTGTATGGAAGATATGACGATTGGAACTAGGTCAAAAGCAAAAGCCAAGCTTATCTATATTAAGGACATAGCCGATGAAGTACATATAAACAACTTTCGCGAGAAAATAAATCAATTAAAGATAGACCATGTGGCAGGCAGTACCGTCCTTGGACAATTAATTGAAAATAATAGTTGGACGGTTTTTCCACAATTAGTCACAACCGAGCTGCCTGATCGAACCTCGATTGCTTTAATGAGCGGCAAAGTAGTAGTGTTAATGGATCGAAGTCCCGATGCTTTATATGGACCAGCACCATTCTTTTCTTTTTTTGAATCGACAGAAGATGTGTACATGCGCTGGAACATGGGCCTTGCGTTACGTCTTCTGCGTTTACTGGCAGCATTTATATCCGTTCTTCTTACACCCGCCTATGTGGCGGTTTTGACCTTCCATTATGAAGTTATTCCATCCCCCTTGCTTGTTTCCTTAGGACAATCAAGGTCGAACGTTCCCTTTCCGCCCGTATTTGAAGCACTGCTTCTTGAATTTTTTATTGAACTTTTACGCGAAGCCGGTGCCAGACTGCCAACAAAAGTGGGTCAAACTATGGGTATCGTTGGTGGTATTGTTGTTGGTCAAGCAGCAGTTGATGCCGGGTTCACGAGTAATATTTTAATCATAATCATTGCTTTAAGTGCTTTGGGTTCTTTTACAACACCTAGTTACTTAATGGGGACTTCCATTCGTATGATTCGATTCCCAATTATATTAATGGCTGGATTATGGGGTGGCATTGGGATCATGGTTTCATTTTGTTTTCTTCTAATCCATCTTATTAGATTAGATACGGTAGGCAGTCCCTACCTTTCTCCCGTCTATCCCTTTAGGTGGAAGGATCTAAGATACAGTTTTTTTAAACTGCCATCTCAATATCTTGCCAAAAGACCATTAACGAATCATCCTGGGGACGATACTAGATTTTCTGAAAAAAAGGCAAAGAAAAAGGATGTAGATGAATAGGAGCGGTTAGAATGAAAGTAGATTTACATCCAAAGGAAAGTTTACTATTTAATGCAGCTCTCCTAATTTTTATCATACATGGATTCCAAACAGGAGTAGGGATAGTTGGATTACCTAGAATTGTCTTCTTAGCGGCAAAACATGACGCATGGATCTCTGTCTTTTTAGGAGGAGTTACTACTTCTGTTGTTTTAGCAGCAATGGTTTTAATGCTAAGAAGATATGATAGTGCAGATTTATATGGTATCCAAGTAGATGTTTTTGGGAAATGGCTTGGAAATACCATGAATGTGCTGTATATGGTTTATATGACGTTCTGTTATTTTATCATCCTAATGAATTATATTGAAATTGTTCAAGTATGGATTTTTCCTGATTTACGAACATGGCAAATCTCACTTATATTGATTCTTTTAACCACCTATGCGGTAAATGGAGGAATCCGCGTAGTTGTAGGGGTAGCCTTCCTTTCAGTAATGGGGACTGCTTGGTTAATCTTCATCCTAATTGTGCCGGTTCATTATTCTGATCCTAAACACATCTTTCCTATTTTGAATGTGGATTTCCTCCAGTTATTAAAAGGAAGTTATAAAACGACACTGTCACTATTAGGTTTCGAACTACTGATGTTTCTATATCCATATGTAAAAGAGAAAAAGAAGGTATTTTTGTTTTCGCAAATAGGTAATTTGTATACAACAATCACTTTTACACTAGTTACACTGATTTCGATAACTTTTTTTGCGGAAAACGGCTTAGCAAGAACCATATGGCCCGTTTTGTCGATGTTCAAAATCGTTAGATTGCCTAATTTAGAGCGATTTGAATTTATTGCTGTTTCGTTTTGGATGTTAATCATATTGCCAAATATGTGTGGGTATTTATGGGCAATATCAAAAGGGTTTAGCAGGGTCATGAACTGGAAGCAAAGAAAAGGAATCTGGATGATTGCACTAGTCGTATGGGGAGGAACTTTTTTTATAAAAGCAAGGTATCAAATGAATCAAGTAACAGATTTTGTTGCACACATAGGTTTTGTGTTTGCCATATGTTACCCAGTCCTTCTTTCAATGATTGTTTTGATGAAAAAGTGGTATATAAGGAGGAAACACGCACGTGTGGAAGATCCATAATCGCAAAACAACCTTAATCCTTGTTGTTTTACTAGTCGTACTGTTAAATACGAGCTGTGTTCAGCAAAATCCACTTGAGAAATTAGGTCTTATAACCATTTCAGGATACGATTTGGTTGAGAAAAATAAAATTAAGGGAACCGTCATCGTTCAAAAATTTGATCCTTTGACAAAAACGGAATCAAGAGTCATAACATCCATAGCAAAGACTAGCAAGGGATTACGGCAGCGAGAAAATTTACAATCTAACCAAAGATTGGTTTCCGGCCAGATGCGTACCGTGATCTACAGTAGAGAACTTGCTGAGAAAGGTATTATCCAGCTTGTCGATACATTAAATCGAGATGCATCGATTGGAAATATGGTCTATTTAACCATTGCGGACAAGTCCGCATCTGAGGTTTTGAAAAATGGTCAAAATAAAGCCAATTTAAATCTAGGAACATATGTATATAATTTGATTCAACAAAATGTTGATGGTGAACAAATTATTTCCCCTACCTTGCACGAGTTTAACCATAATTTATATGAAGTGGGTATGGATCCCGTACTTCCAATTCTAAAAATAAAAAATAATAATGTCGTCATTTCGGGTGTAGGTCTGTTTAAAAATGACCGTTTAGTAGATGAAGTAACCCAAGGAAAACTTTTCTATTTAAAAATATTAATCGATTCCTATAAAGCCGGGTCTCAAGAAATTGGCTTTGATAGGAAACATTTAAAGAATATATTATTAAAAAAGCAAAAGTTTTCGGATGATCCTGTCTACAATAAAGTATTTTTAACCATTGATAATATTCGAACAAAAACAAAAATTAAATTAGTGGATAAAAAAAATCTCCATTTTAAAGTAAATATAAAGTTAGATTCAAGATTATTAGAAATGTCGGAAGCCATGGATTTGGGTACTCCCGAATCCATGAAGTTTCTTGAAAAAAATCTTAATCAAGTCATGCAAAAGAATGTAGAGAAATTACTTCTTCATTTTCAAGCTTTAGGAATTGATCCAGTTGGATTTGGAAATGAATATGAAGCCCATGATAGAGGTAAACCGGAAACGATGCGAGAGTGGCGAGAAAAATATAAACATGCAACCTTTGACGTCAATATAAAAAATACCATTGAACGAACAGGGGTCGTCGATTAAAGAAGGCGGTTTACTTTCATCTGACTCTTAACTTTGATACACTATTTGCGAAGTGAAATAGAAAAAGTTGTAGGTGATAGGATGAAGGTCCGCTTTCTGTTATTATTTGTCATTATTAGTACCCTTTTATTGTCGGCATGTGGGGAAAATAAAATTGAAAATGCCGTGGATTGGCCTGTAAATGAGTTTACGGCAACAACTCAAGACAACAAACCATTAGGTTTAAAGGATTTAAAGGGCAAGATTTGGATTTCCGATTTTATTTTTACCAGCTGTGCAGATGTATGCCCGCCGATGACCTCAAATTTGACTAAATTACAAAAAATGGTCGAAAAGGAAGGCTTGAAGGATGTTGAATTTGTTTCCTTTAGTGTTGATCCGACAGTCGATACACCTGAAATATTAACCCGTTATGCCAATCAATTTGGTGTGGATTTCAAAAATTGGACGTTCCTAACAGGTTATTCTCAAGATTTTATTGAAAGCTATGCCGCTAAAACCTTTAAGACGATTGTTAAAAAACCAGAGGAAGGCAATCAAGTCATTCATCAGACTTACCTTTACTTAGTGGATAAACAAGGTCATATTAAAAAAACATACAGCGGCTATAAGAATGTACCTTTTGATGAAATAATCCACGATATCAAGGCATTGCAATAGACCTTTTCATGGTCTATTTTTTTTGACGGTAATAGGAGATAAAGTACAATTTGTTTTGAATGATTATGGTCGTGGTATAATAAAAATAGTATAGAAGGCAGGTGAAATGAAGATGAAAAAGTTTTTCCCCCTGCTAATTCTTTCAGGTTTTTTCTTATGTTCGTGCAGCCAGTCAAATCCGCTGGAGTTGCATCAAGAGAAAAAAGTCTCTGCTCAAGTTTTTGAACAAATCCCTGCTGATTTTATTCCCCGAAAATTGACTGTCTTATCTGCAGGTGATTCCTTAACACAAGGTGTAGGTGATAGTACGAAACAGGGTGGCTATTTGCCTTATTTAAAAACCATGCTCGAAAAAGAAAAAGGAATACAAGAGGTGGATTTTTATAATTTTGGGGTAAAAGGTAATCGGACGACACAGCTTTTAAAAAGACTTCAATCTCCAGAAATGAAGCCTGTATTGCAGAAAGCAGATTTGGTTATTCTTACTATTGGCGGTAATGATATTATGAAAGTCATAAAAGACAATATCTCAGATCTGCAAGTTTCTGATTTTATAAAAGAAAAAGAGGCCTATCGGAACCATGTAACCCAAATTATCGAGACAATCCTCCAGGAAAACCCTCATGCATCGATTGTGCTATTAGGTTTATACAATCCATTTTCAAAGTGGTTTTCGGATATTAAAGAACTGGATGAAATTGTTGCCGATTGGAATCTAACCGGCCAAAATGTGATTGCCAATTATCCTAATGCTTATTTTGTTAACATAGAGGACGTATTTTTGAATGCAGCTGAAAATCTTTTGTATACGGATAATTTCCATCCGAATGATAAGGGATATGAGCTGATAGCAGAAAGGCTTAATGAGACATTGGGAAAACTAGTATTACCTGACCTTGAGAAAAAGCCATATACGGTCAGTGCTGAGGAGAATTAGATGAAAAATAAATGGAAAATTGGGTTCCTTATCTTGATCGGAATCAATCTTTTGATTGCAATTATTTTATTATCATTAGTGATGACTCCAACGGATGAAAAGAAAATCAGTAACCTAAATAGTCTATCAGGAGAGTATGTATCCTTTCATGTACAATCAAATAAGTATGACTTAAATAGGCTTATTAACCATTATCTTAAAGAAGAGGCATCAGATTCTTCCATTGATTATCGTGTCCTCTTGGGAGATGAAGTAGAACTTTATGGGATTATCCCGTTTTTTAGTGAAAAATTAAACTTGAAACTAACGTTCGAGCCAAAAGCACAAAAAAACGGCGATTTAGTCTTGGAGCAAAAATCAATGTCAGTGGGTAAATTACATTTACCAATCGCCTATGTTTTAAACTTTATTAGTGAAAACTATAAGCTGCCAAAGGGAGTCGAGATTAGACCAAATGATCACCAAGTTTATGTTCACATGCAACAATTAAAATTAAAAAGTGATCTAAAAATTAAGGCTGACAAATTTAATTTAAAAAAGGACGATATCTCTTTCACGATTTTAGTCCCTGTGAAGTGATATTAACAATATGAAAAGGTGCCTTGTTTAGTGGGCACCTTTTTGAAATTAATCTTTGATGGTAATAAATTGGAATTTGGGTTCCCCACTTGATAAACCAAGAAAAACAATGGTGTAGCTTTCATTCGCCCTAAATTGTGACTGTGGCATCGGGATCAGAATTTCTTTGCTGCTACCTTTGCGTGCCTCTAGGTCAACGGTCATCGGAGTTAATCCTAAATAATCTGTTGCTTGTTTATAAGACACATTTGGGAAAATAACGTCACGATCCTTAACGGCAAAATCAAGTGCAGGGGAATCAGGTGATAAGTGGATAAAGCGGACCTTTGCTTCATTTAAAGGAACCTCTGGCTGGTTCAAAAACACGAGCAGACGCATTTTTTTGACCGGGTCTATGGTTGTTAACAAATACGACTGTCCGGACTCAATCGTTATTTTTTTGTTTAATACACTATCGACCATATTACCAGCAGGATAGATATCAATATGATATTTGCCAGACTTCAATAATAAATCCTGACTTACATGTTTAAAGGCTAAATCTTTTATAACCCGATTTCCATTTATATATACATCAACATTTGGTGAGTCTGGGGAGGTATGAAGGAGACGGACTTTGGCATCGCCTTGGAATGATTGAGCATTCGTGCGCATGAGGTTCATTGCTTTATTCATGTATTTATAATGCTTAAGATAGAAATGCATGTGTAAATTTGGGTTTGTATATTTATAATACTGTGCTAACAAATCATACATCGTCGCCTTTTGAAGATAATCAGCTTGGTTTCTTTTCTCAGACATGGTTTCAACTCCTTCCGATTGGATTACACGATAATTTATTCAATCAGATATGGGTAGGTGTCTAAATTCCAACTTGGCTGCGGGCGGTAAAGTTTATTTTTCAACAAACATTCGGTATACTTTTATGTAATATGAAAAGGGGTGGGAATTTGGAAACTAATCACCAGTTAGCAACATTTGCCGGAGGCTGTTTTTGGTGTATGGTAAAGCCGTTCGATGAACAACCGGGGATTATTCGTGTTTTGTCAGGGTATACCGGTGGCAAAGTAGAAAATCCTACCTATCAGCAGGTCTGCTCAGATAGCACCGGACATTATGAAGCAGTACAAATTACCTTTGATCCGGACGTTTTTCCTTATGAAAAATTACTTGAATTATTTTGGCAGCAAATTGATCCAACTGACGCGGGCGGCCAGTTTTATGACCGCGGTCAATCCTACCAGACCGCAATCTTTTATCATAATGAAATCCAAAAACAGCTTGCTGAAGAATCAAAACAGGTTCTACAAGAAAGCGGCCGATTTGCCAAGCCGATTGTAACGCCAATCTTGCCGGCAAAACCTTTTTATCCGGCGGAAGAATATCATCAGCATTATTATAAGAAAAATCGTGCCCATTATGAGTCCTACCATGTCGGGTCAGGCCGTGCTGGATTTATCGAAAGTCATTGGGGGAATAAACATGGAAAATAAAGATTTGAAAAAGGAATTGTCACCCATTCAATATGAAGTAACGCAAAATAATGGCACAGAGCCTCCATTTAGAAATGAATATTGGAATGAAACGAGAGATGGAATTTATGTAGATATTGTTTCTGGAAAGCCGTTATTCAGTTCACTTGATAAATTTGATGCAGGCTGTGGCTGGCCAAGCTTTACGAAACCACTAGAAGACGAAGAAGTGATTGAGAAAGAGGATTATAGTCATTTTATGGTACGGACAGAGGTAAGAAGTAAGGCAGCCAATTCTCACTTGGGTCATGTCTTTAATGATGGACCCAATCCAACTGGATTGCGTTATTGTATTAACTCCGCTGCATTACGGTTTATACCGAAGGATCAGCTCGAGCAAGAAGGATACGGAGAATTTACCAAGCTGTTTGAAGCGAAATAAATAGAAAATATCAAAATAGGGTCTGACCACACAATCAACAATCCATCGATAACCGCTATTAGGAAAAGTTCAGCGATAGGTTGAAATTGTGGGGTCTGACCCTTTTTTTGAGGCATTCACATCATTTTTTCAATCTTTTACTTTCTGTTTAGAGGATGAAGTCATTCCGCCTGAAAGGACAAATTTCATCGAATCCTCGACCTTTACATCGATGACTTCCACTTGTTCCTTTGGAATTAAAAAAGTAAATCCAGCAACCTGGAATGTTTGGGGAATGTATACTGCGACATGGCCCTTTAAGGGACTATAAAAATCCTCTAATTGCTCCGAAGTTATAAATCCAATACTTCGCATTTCTGTGCCCGGAATAACCACCAATGCCACCTTAGAAAACGATTTTTTATCCCCAAGGAATGATTGTGCCGTATCCTTAATGACAGAGTATATTGTTTTGACAACGGGTATCTTTTCAAGCAGTCGATCAATTAATTTAATTAGTTTTCCGGTTACATATTTTGTAGACATCCAGCCTAGAATCGTAATTAAAATAATGGTTGTCAGTAAACCAATACCAGGAATGTAATCCTCTTGGAAATAGGGTTTTAGAAAATTACCCAACAAACCGTCTAAAAATAAAAAGGTTTTATAAATTACATAGATCACCAAAATAATTGGGACAATTGTTAAAATCCCGTTAATAAAATTCTTTAATACTGATTTCATCTTATCACCTACAAAAATTATCATCGTCTTTCATAATATAGGCGAATGCACATACAGGTCAAGCGTCTAGTTCATAAAGTAACATGGAAAAGAAACAAATTATCGAGGAGTGAATGTTTATGTATCATGGTTGCGGATATGGTGGATATGGTGGATATGGTGGATATGGTGGATTTGATGGATGCTGCGGTTATCCCGCATACCCTGTAGGTGGATGCGGGGTTGGTTTTGGCGGTTTTGGCGGCTTTGCGTTAATCGTCGTGTTGTTTATTTTATTAATTATTATCGGCGCAAGCTGGAACTTTTGATAACAAGAAAAAGGCTGACCCCTGGGGACAGCCTTTTTACTTGTATGGAATAACTAGTCAATAATTTAACCAATTGTAACCTTTTCCTTTGGATAATTGAATTTTTCCTTATTACCTTTGCCACGTAAAATAAGTAAACACGTTACAATCCCAACTCGACCAATGAACATGAGAATGATGATCAGGATTTCCCCAAATGTAGTTAAATTAGGTGTTAATCCCAAGGATAGTCCATTTGTACCAAAAGCGGAAGTAACTTCAAAAATGACTTCGAGAACGGTGCCTTGTTCGGTAATAGATAAAATGAGAATCGAACTTAAACACAGAAAGGCGCCTGTTGTTAGCACAATAAATGATTTAAGGATATCCTCGCTAAATAGTTCCCGTCTAAATATTTTGACCGTACTTTTTCCTTGTGCATAGAAAATGATGGCTAAAATAACAATGGCAAATGTGGTTGTCCTGATTCCGCCGCTTGCACTGCTCGGTGAGCCGCCAATAAACATTAATATCGACAGAAACAGCTGGTTGCTGGGTGTAAACTCATTGATATCCATTGTCGCTAATCCCGCACTTTTAGTTGTTGCCGAGTTGAATAGAGAATAAAAAAAGGATTCATGCCATGTCTTATTTACAAAAAAGTTTTGACTATCAAGAAGATAAATTAATAATGCCCCCACTATTGTTAGGATAACAAAGGTAATTGTGGTTAATCTTGTATATAAGGTAAAGTGAAATCTTTTCTTCCGCCGCAAGCTTAAAAAGAATTCATAAATCTCAATCATTACGGGAAACCCAATTGCCCCGACAATCATTAAAATAATAATGACAGTCTGGACAAAGTAGTCATTATTAAATGGATAAAGTGACTCACCGGTAATATCAAATCCGGCATTAGTGGTGGCACTTATGGAGGCAAAAAATCCATGCTTAAAGGCAGATAGGGGGGTATGGAAATACTTCATAAAGCAGAATCCTAGAATAATACCGCCAATAAATTCAAAGCTAATAAAAATAATTAAGATTCGCCTTGCCAGCTGCACAAGACCAGCGAGATTGGATTGATTCTGATCGATCATAATCAGCTGTCTTTCCCTCAATCCCACTTTTTTACCAAGCATAATCCAAAGAAAAGTACTTAAAGACATAACCCCAAGTCCACCCAATTGAAGGATTAGGCTTAACAAAAAAATCCCAAAATTACTAAAGGTATCCTTAATTGAAATAACACTTAGCCCGGTTACACTAATAGCACTTGCTGAGGTAAACATAGCATCGATAAAACTCAGTGAAACCCCTTCACGATGTGCAAGTGGTATTTTTAATAAAAGTGTAGAGATAATTAAAGCTGACAAATAAAAAATAACAATTAATTGTATCGTTGATAATTCTTTTGTTTTTAATTTAAGTTTTTTAATTGTGTCCATAGGGCCCTTTCCTTATGTAATCTACAGTCATTCTATAATAACTTTTAGAAAAAGTAAAAGAGACCGATGATTGATAAGGATTATTTCTTAGTCAGAGCTTTTCAAGATGATAGAATGAAAAACCTCTTCATATAATGAAGTAAGCCTATTGTTTAAGCAGAATAGATCACTATGCTCGGTGTTGGATAAAGACCGTGAACGAAGTAAGAATACATTCTGACTTTATTATGAAAGTGGTGTCTTTGTGGAAAATTCATTTCTCATAAAACCGATGCTTGATGAAAAATACCCGGTCATAGATTATGGCAAAGGGATTTATTTATTTGATATGGACGGAAAAAAATACCTTGATGCTGCATCTGGCGCGGTTACGGCAAATATTGGCCATGGTGTTTCTGAAATCATTGAAGCGATGCAGAAGCAAGCAAAAAAGGTTTCATTTGTGTATCGCTCCCAATTTACAAGTGAGGCGGCTGAAAATCTAGCCCAAAAAATAGCAGAATGGGCCCCTGGTGAGCTCAATTGGAGTTTTTTTGTTAACAGCGGTTCAGAAGCAACTGAGACGGCCATGAAAATGGCCATTCAATATTGGCAGGAACGGGGAGTACAAACAAAGACGAAGATCCTTTCAAGATGGGTTAGTTATCATGGTATTACATTAGGCGCACTTTCAATGTCTGGCCATCCTGGAAGAAGAGCCAGATTTGCTCCACTCTTAGAGGAGTTTCCTGTCATCAATCCCCCCTATTGCTACCGTTGTCCATATAATCTTGAGGCCCCAACCTGTGGATATATGTGTGCAAATGAATTGGACACAGCGATAAAGAGAATGGGGGCTGAGCAAATCGCAGCCTTTATAGCGGAGCCTGTGATCGGTGCGGCGGGAGGGGCGATTGCACCACCAAAGGATTATTTTAAAACGATCAAAAAAATCTGTGAAGAAAATGACATTCTTTTTATTGCCGATGAAGTGATGACAGGATTCGGACGGACAGGGACTATGCTTGCATGCGAGCAGTGGGATGTTGTTCCTGATATTGTGGCATTAGGTAAAGGAATGGGAGCAGGCTATGCCCCCATTGCTGCGGCGGTAGCGAGTGATAAGGTAATGGAACCAATTCTAGCGGGATCGAGGTCTGTCATGAGTGGGCACACCTTGAGTGCCAACCCTCAATCATGTGCAGTATCATTAGCCGTTCTCGAATACTTAGAAAAAAATAAGATTATGAAAGAAGTAGATTGTAAGGGCGTCTATTTGAAAAAACTCCTTGATAAATTAAAGAGGCAATTTTCATTAATCGGTGATGTTCGCGGTAAAGGATTATTACTTGGAATAGAGTTAGTCGAGGATCAAAACACAAAAGTACCCTTTCCAAGGAAGGCTAACATAACCCAGAAACTTGTGGGGCTTGCCCGAGAAAAAGGGCTGCTCGTATATCCTGCAGGAGCAGGGATTGACGGGATAAACGGTGACGCTATTATCATATCGCCGCCGTTAACCATTAGCAAAAGGGAGATTGAGATTCTCGTTTCTTTACTAAAAGACACCTTTACAGCTTTTTCAAACCAATTGAATTCAGGAACGGCGGGTGATCGCTAAATGGAAAATCCATTCGGTAAAGTTACCAGCTTACAAGCGGTAATGGAATTTTTTCATGATGGTATGACCTTAATGTTCGGTGGATTTGGCGGTGTGGGTACTCCCCCTACGATAATCGATGGGATAATAGAGAAAGATATCCGTGATATGACTTTAATTGGCAACGATACTGGTTTCCCTCATATTGGCATTGGTAAATTAGTTAGCAAAGGAAGAGCAAAGAAAGTGATTGCTTCTCATATTGGCTCAAACCCCATCGCGGGGCAGCTAATGCACGATGGAAAGCTGGAGGTAGAGTTTTCTCCGCAAGGGATCTTGGCAGAAAGAATTCGCGCCGGTGGTGTTGGTTTAGCGGCCATTTTATCAGATATCGGCCTTGATAATGACTTAGTCACAAAAAATAAACCACTTTTTTCTATCAGTGAAAAAACTTTTCTTGTGGAAACGGCCTTAACTGCAGAGGTTTCCATTGTATATGCCAAAAAGGCAGATGTGTACGGGAATTTAATTTATGACAAGAGTGCTCGCAACACCAATCCACTGGTAGCAATGGCAGGGGACATTACGATTGCTGAAGTAGAAGAAATTGTCCCAATGGGCAGTCTTGCGCCTGATGAAATCATTACGCCAGGAGTATTTGTAGATTATGTGATTGCCTCACAGGGGGTGAATTGGAAATGGGCATGGGCGTAGATTTTCGAAACCAAATGGCGAAGAGAGCAGCAGAGGAAATACAAAACGGAATGGTTGTGAACCTTGGTATCGGTATTCCATCACTTGTTCCAAACCACCTGTCAAAGGAGACAATGGTGATGTTTCATGCTGAAAATGGAATTACTGGAATGGGTCCGAGTCCTGTTAAAGGGGAAGAAGATGAGAATCTTTGCAATGCCGGCGGCTTTCCGGTCACATTAAACAATGGAGGCTCCTACTGTGATAGTGCCGTTGCCTTTGCGATGATTCGCAGAGGGAGGGTTGATATGACGATCTTAGGGTCTCTTCAGGTTAGTCAACAAGGCGACCTTGCCAATTGGATTGTTCCTGGGAAAAAGGTTCCTGGCATGGGGGGAGCGATGGAGCTTGCCCAAAAAGCTAACAAGGTTGTTGTCGTCATGAATCATACCGATAAACATGGCAATCCGAAAATTGTTACTAGCTGTACATTACCATTAACATCCTCCCGATGCGTTGACCTTATTATCACCGAATTGGCTGTCTTTAAGATATCCGAGGAGGGCTTGCATTTAACTGAACTGTTTGCACCATACCACTTAGCAGAGGTGGTAAATAAAACGGGATGTGCATTTACCATTAATGAAAAGGTGCGGAAGATTCCCTATTAAGCTTCTTGAGGAGTGAAGCATTTGAAAAAATATGAAACTCAAATAAGTCAATGGATAAAAGAAAATCGAGCTCGTGCAGCAAGATTTCTCCAATTACTTGTCCGAGAAAAAAGCACAAGAGGAAACGAAAGCAGTACACAAGCAATTGTGATTGAAAAATGCCGTCAACTCGGCTTAGCACTAGATATTTGGGAAATTGACGGTATTGAACTAAAAAATCATCCGGCATATTGTTGTGACCGCCAAAGCTTTGAAGGTAATCCAAACTTAGTAGCGGTACTTAAAGGCAATGGGGGTGGAAAATCTATCATATTAAATGGCCACATTGATGTGGTTCCAGTAGGGGATGGTGCAAGTTGGAAATGTGATCCATTCAGTGGAACCATTGAGTGCGGCAAACTTTATGGCAGGGGTGCAACCGATATGAAGGGCGGTAATGCGGCCCTTTTAATGGCAATAGAAGCAATTACTGCTAGTGGAATAAAACTTAAAGGGGATGTTATTTTTCAAAGTGTAATAGAAGAAGAAAGCGGTGGTGCAGGTACTCTTGCGGCCGTTTTACGAGGGTATCATGCTGATGGGGCCATTATTCCTGAACCAACCAATCTGAAGATCTTCCCAAAGCAGCAGGGTTCGATGTGGTTTAGGATAACTGTACATGGTAAAGCGGCACATGGGGGAACGAGATACGAAGGGGTGAGTGCCATTGAAAAATCACTTCTTGTGATTCAAAGATTACAACAATTAGAGAAAGATCGTAATGCCAAGATTACAGACCCTCTTTTTGAAAAAATTCCGATCCCCATCCCAATCAATATAGGAAAGATGACAAGTGGAGAATGGCCGTCATCGGTTCCTGACCGCGCCATTATTGAAGGAAGGATGGGTGTGTCGCCGGAAGAAACAATTATGGAAGCACAGCAGGAAATGGAAAATTGCTTGAGAGAATGGCAAGAAAAAGATGTCTGGCTCAAGGAACATCCCTTAAAACTTGAGTGGTTTGGGGGCAGATGGCAGCCGGGGAGTCTTGATAGTGACCATCCATTGATGAACGAACTGACACAAAGCTTCATTGAAGTGAAGGGCAAAGCTCCTGTTATTGAAGCCAGTCCATGGGGAACAGACGGCGGAATTCTTTCCACTATAGGAAATACCCCCGTTGTCGTATTCGGTCCTGGAATAACCGAAATAGCTCATGATGCAAATGAACACATTATCCTTGAGGATCTGTTTGCGGCAAGTGAAATCATTGCTTTAACACTTCTCAAATGGTGCGAAATTGCCGAGTAAGTCCCGGTTATGACCTGTTTTTGTCAAGAATTGCTATAATAGAGTTATAGCATGAATTGAGGAGGCTTAAAACATTGAAACAGTTACTTTGGATTAACGGTGATTACCGCTCCACATCTAAATTTGTAGAATTGAAAAACCCTTATAACTTGGAAACGATTGCCCATATTGCTGTAGCAGAACGAGATGATGTATTGGCTGCCATTTCGTCTGCTCAACAAGCTGCAACGTTAATGAAAGAGCTGCCTGCATATCAAAGAGCTGAAATTTTGGAAAAAGTGGCAGGATATTTACGTGAAGAACGAGAAGAATGTGCTAAGCTGATTTCACAAGAAGCGGCAAAACCCTTGAGAGCGGCTAGAATGGAAGTAGATCGGACCATTATGACCTACACCTTTGCAGCGCATGAAGCAAGGCGGATTCATGGAGAAACGGTCCCAATGGATGCCGCACCAGGCGGTGATGGGAGACTTGCTTTTACTTGTAGAGAACCACTTGGCGTGATTGCAGCCATTACACCGTTTAATTTCCCTATGAATCTCGTTGCTCATAAAGTCGGCCCAGCGATTGCCGCAGGAAATACTGTTGTCATAAAACCTGCAAGCCAGACACCATTGTCCGCATACAAAATCGCCGATTTCTTCCATAAAGCAGGCTTGCCTGCAGGTGCCTTAAATGTTGTAACAGGCAGTGGGCGTGCTGTTGGGGACGTGTTGATGAACGATGAAAGAATAAAAATGATTACCTTCACCGGCAGCCCGGAAGTGGGAAAATATATCCGTGAAAATTCTGGTCTAAAGCGGGTAACATTGGAATTAGGCTCCAATTCTGCCCTCATTGTCGACGAAGGAGTAAGTCTGGAAAAAATCATTCCTAGGATTGTAACGGGTGCCTATACTTACCAAGGGCAGGTGTGCATTAGTATTCAACGGGTGTTTGTCCATGAGAAGATCATGGAAACGTTTGTGGAACAGTTTGTGGCTGAGACGAAAAAGTTAAAAACAGGCAATCCTTTAGACGAAGACACCGATATTTCGGCTTTAATTACAAGAGATGACGTAGACCGCACGAAAGCATGGGTGGACGAAGCTGTTACAGCGGGAGCTGCATTGTCATTGGGTGGTAATTATTTGGAAGGTATTTTCCAGCCGACTGTCCTTGTGGATGTCCCTTTAACTGAAAAGGTCTCATGTGAGGAGATTTTTGCTCCGGTTGTTCATATCAATCGTTTTAGCACAATCGAAGAAGCGATTGAACGTGTGAATGATTCCAAATATGGCCTTCAAGCGGGCATCTTTACAAATGATATCCATCACGGCCTTCATGCCGCAAAAAAACTAGAAGTGGGCGGTGTCATGATCAACGATATACCAACTTTTCGTGTTGATCAAATGCCATATGGCGGTGTGAAGCAAAGCGGTATGGGACGAGAAGGTATCAAGTATGCAGTCGAAGAAATGACCGAGCTTAAGTTAATTAGTTTTAAGCTGGAGTAATCAAGAAGAGAATGTCTCAAAAGTGTAGGACCTCACGTTAACACTCAATAAATAGTCGCCTATTTGGGAAATTCAGCGATATGTTGAGGTTGTGGGGTCTGACCCCTAGTTTTAGACAGCCTTTTTTAAGGATAATGGAATGGAGTGACCGAACATGAACCAAACCGCGTCAACCATTTTTTTAGAAGAAAGCGGCTATTTTCTGGAAACTTTTCTAGACCCCTTTAATAAAAGAATACGGGTTGATGATTATCGAGGAAACATAAAATTCATGTTAAATAAAATAGAGGAGCTTGTCCAGCAGTATCAAGCAGAAAAACTCATTATAAAAGGCAGGGGTAAAGATTTTTTAACGTTTTTGGAAGCAGGTTTACAGCCTGAGGCGGTCGTTGATCGCTATTTCCTTGGCTCTGATGCTTACTTTTTTTCTAAATTTTACATACCGGAGCGCAAAAAAAATGATCATTGGATAACAGAAGACGGAATGATTCATAGTATTTATCAATTAGAATCCTCAATGAAAAATACACGTCTCCCGATGGAATATGAATTGAGTAAGGTCGATGAAAGTAGGGCTGTCGAACTATCTGCCTTATATAAACAAGTTTTTGAAATCTATCCAACTCCATTAAATGACCCGGAATATATCAAGAAAACAATAAAGGACGGGACCATTTATTATGTTTTTACCTATCATGGGAAAATCGTCAGTGCCGCGTCTGCTGAAGTCAATCTGTTTTATAAAAATGCGGAATTAACCGATTGTGCAACTATTCCCGAACACAGGAAATATGGACTGATGAAGATTCTCCTTCAGGAACTTGAAAAGGAATTAAGGAAAAACGGCATCTTTTGTGCCTATTCAATTGCTAGGGCATTGTCCTTCGGCATGAATGCAGCGTTATTTCAGTTAGGGTACGAATATCGAGGCAGAATGATGAATAATTGCTATATATATGACAAACTTGAAAATATGAATATGTGGGTTAAGAATCTGGCAAACTGCTAAAATTTCGGCTCGGTGTGCCTATTTTTCGGCTCCTAATTACCGGCAGAAAGGCAGGTGAATAATGTGGCTCAATTAATGGCATTAACACAAGAAGTATTGACAGCGATTCTGAAAAGCATTGATGAAGGAATACATGTAGTTAATACCGAAGGAAAGACCATTTTTTATAATGAAGTCGCCGCCAAGCATGATGGAATGGATGTATGGGAGGTACAAGGTAAGCATTTGATAGACGCATTCCCCTCTCTTACGGAAGAGTCGAGCACCCTTTTGAAAGTGATTAAAACGGGGAAACCCATTTACAATCAAACACAGGTATATGTGAATATTCATGGGGCAAGGATTGACACCATCAATACAACCCTGCCTATTTTTCTAGGAGCTGAAATCATTGGCGCCGTGGAAATTGCAAAAGATTATTCGCGGATGAAGCTGCTGGCGGAAAGATTATTAGATTTGCAAAAAGGCTTTCATAAAAGCAATAACAAAAAGGTATCAAAACAAGTAAACTTTACCCTAAGTGATTTGAGGACGGTGAATTCTTCCTTTTTGAATATAAAAGCGGAAGCAAGAAAGCTGGCAAAATCAGATTCTCCGATTCTTGTTTATGGTGAATCTGGAACGGGGAAGGAGCTATTTGTTCAAGGCATTCATCATGAATCCCTTCGATCGAACGGTGCCTTCATTGCACAGAACTGTGCGGCTATCCCTGAAACCTTGCTCGAAAGTATCCTGTTCGGGACAGCCAAGGGGAGTTATACTGGGGCAGTGGATCGGAAAGGGCTATTTGAACTAGCAGACGGAGGCACGCTTTTTCTTGATGAACTACATACCATGCCCATGGAACTTCAGCCAAAGCTGTTAAGAGTGTTAGAGGACGGAATGGTTCGCAGGGTCGGAAGCTCGCAAAATATTGCCGTAAATGTGCGAGTCATTGCAGCCATGAATGTCCACCCCACAAAAGCCCTTCAAGACCAGCTGCTTCGGAATGACCTTTATTACCGATTAAATGTATTTACCTTTTCTCTCCTGCCATTAAGGGATCGCAAAGAGGATATATTGTTTTTAACAGATTACTTTATTCAAGAGTATAATCAAAGACTTAAAAAGGATATTATAGGGCTGGAATCCACACTCGAGTTATTCTTTATTGACTATCAATGGCCTGGAAATGTCCGTGAACTTAAACATACGATTGAATATATGATGAATGTATGTGAAGGAGAGCAATTGCAGCTGGACGATTTACCCGTCATGTTAAGGCAGTATCGCACTCAATCAAAAGGTAAAAGTAACCCGCCTGACAGCCTATCGTTAAGAAAAAATCTCGATGAGGTAGAAAAAAGACTTATATTGAAGGCGCTTGACATCAGTAAGGGGAATATCCAACAGGCTGCCAAGCTGCTAGAGATTCCTAGGCAAACACTGCAATATAAGCTAAAGAAAACCTTTGAATGAGCCGCCGGTTTTTCGGCGGTATTTTAATTAATTAGATTTTATAAATGAAATTCTTCAAGTAAATCAACTCTAAAAGGCCTTTTTAAAATTTGGCACATTTCTTGCATATGTTTTAATGAAGCAAGATTGGAGGAATTTACTATGAAACCCTTTTTATATAAACCAAACCGGCATTGGAAGGATATAGAGCTATGGAAGGATATTTCGGAGGAACAATGGAATGATTGGCTTTGGCAATTAACAAATACGATAAGGACCTTAGAGGATTTAAAAAAGGTAATAAACCTAACTCCCGATGAAGAAGAGGGGGTAAGAATCTCAACAAAAACCATTCCTTTAAATATTACACCATACTATGCCTCCTTAATGAACCCTGACGATCCACGCTGCCCAATTAGAATGCAATCCGTACCAATTTCAAAGGAAATGTATAAAACAAAATATGACCTTGAAGACCCATTGTATGAGGATGAGGATTCTCCAGTACCAGGACTGACCCATCGCTACCCTGATCGAGTGCTTTTCCTAGTTACCAATCAATGTTCTATGTACTGCCGCTATTGTACACGAAGACGTTTTTCAGGACAGATTGGCATGGGGGTGCCAAAAAAACAGCTTGATGCCGCCATCTCCTATATTAGGGAAACACCTGAGGTTCGCGATGTGTTAATATCCGGGGGAGACGGTCTGTTAATTAATGATAATATTTTGGAATATATTTTAAAAAATTTGCGGGAAATTGATCATGTTGAAATAATTCGGATCGGTACTAGGGCACCGGTCGTATTTCCACAGCGCATAACAGAAAATCTTTGCGATATTTTAAAGAAATATCATCCCATTTGGTTAAATACGCACTTTAATACGTCAATTGAAATTACCGAGGACTCCAAAAGGGCGTGTGAAATGCTTGCTAATGCCGGTGTACCGGTAGGAAATCAGTCTGTTATTTTAGCCGGAATTAATGACAGTGTCCCAATCATGAAACGGCTGATGCATGACCTCGTCAAAATTCGAGTCCGTCCATACTATATTTATCAATGTGATCTATCAGAAGGAATCGGCCATTTCCGTGCACCTGTTTCGAAGGGACTCGAAATTATTGAAGGACTGCGTGGACATACAAGTGGCTATGCAGTCCCAACCTTTGTCGTGGATGCCCCTGGCGGCGGTGGGAAAATTGCCTTACAGCCGAACTATTTAATTTCTCAAAGTCCAGAAAAGGTCGTCCTCCGCAACTTTGAAGGGGTGATTACATCCTATCCTGAGCCGGAAAACTATATCCCCGGCAGAGCAGATGGATATTTTGAAGAAGTGTACCCTGATATAGCAAATAAAAAATCATTAGCCGGGATTGCAGGTATCATGAATGATCAACATTTTAATCTTGTCCCAGAAGGGTTAACAAGGCTTAATCGCCGTAAGGAATATTATCAAGATCCCGGACATTCTTCATTAAAGGATAAGCGAAGTAAACGGGATGAGTTAAAGGATAAGAAATTTAAAGCTTTAACGGAGAAAGAAAAGGGAAACCAAAACACAGAAGATAAAAGCAATCCAACGGAGTCGGTAAAGGAATAGGGGCGGATAAAGTGAAAATAGAATGTGAATGGTGCAACGGTACTCGCGTAGAACAAACAGTGGATTCCGTCTTCTGGGAATTACCAGACGGCTCTCGTGCAATTGAAATTGTTACAACACCCACATGTCACTGCCATGATTGTGACATGGTTTATCAAAGCGAAGTTATTGTTAAAGAAATAGAAAACCAGTTGTTTTTAATTGATTGTAAGCAAATTGGAAAAGTTATTTCCTTTGAGGAGTTAATGAAGATTCCTCGATTATTGAAAAAGAATTACTTTGATTTTTCATCTTAACCAGAAATTTAAAGGGGTGACCTCACATTCAATCTCAATAGTTTGGCGTATTACAAATAGTCCAAACATAGGTTGAGTTGTGAGGTCTGACCTTGTGTTTGGGATATTCTTTTCCAATGTCTATTGTAAAACTGGACGAGACTATAAGTATCCGTTATAGTATTTTTAAGAAAATGAGGATTCCAAATTGGTTAAGAAAGGCGTTTAGGTATGAGAAAATCTTTTTATCATTTTTTAATGAAATATAGACACCCTGAACCAAAGGATGCCATTAGTACATTTGCTAACGATGCGTTTTTAGATCATGGATTTCCAAAGATATCCTATGATTACCATGAGATCAGTACATATCTGGAACTGAATGGACAATATTTAAAATCTATGACTGTTTTTGATGAAGCCTGGCAGGAATATATCATTTCAGAAAGCTAAATATCGCTATACCATGTCATCGCCTCGAAGCAACGAGGCGATTTTTTCATTTTTTAAAAGACGTGCCCGATATCTTAATTGGTGCATATACTATTGTAATCGAAATTTACGACTAATCCATTTGAGGGGATGGGAGGACATGGCAAAAAGAAAAAAACCGAAGTATAAGATTGGTGATACGGTCGTGATTACCATTTATGGTACGGTCGGAAAAATAACAGATATTATTTTTCTAATTTTATTCGATTTAAAGCTGAAATGTTTTTATATTACATAGGGGTGGGGCGAAAAAAATGGCATTGGCTGCAATATACTTACGGTTATCAAGAAATGAGGAGCAATTGGATATTGAAGAAATATTAATAAGCCATCGAAATGCACTGGTTAAACTGGCTAACCAACATAAATTAACATTTGACATATATCAAGAAATATCAAGTGGGGTTAACACTGAAAGACCGGAATTGAATAAATTGCTTAAAAAGTTAGATGAATACGATTATCTTTTAGTCATGGATATAGACCGAATTTCCCGTGACAATGCATATGCTGAACATGTCAAAACAATGTTAATTGCACATGACATTAAACTCCTGACACCACAAGGGGCAATTGATCTTACTCAAGAAAGTAATGAAATGCTTTATTCATTCCAAGCAATGTTAGCAAACTTTGAATATAAGCAAATTCGTAAGCGTTTGGGTAGAGGGCGTTTGGCCGCCGCAGAGCAGGGAAGATGGACAATGAGTAATAAGACACCATTGGGTTATGAAAAAGACGATAATCAACGATTAGTCATAGTTGAAGAGGAAGCAAAAATCATCAGGCATATATTCGAAAAAACTTTAGAACGGGTTAGCGCGAATGAAATTGCCAAACAATTAGATACGCTGGGGTGGAGAAGCAGGAGTGGAAAAGTTTTAACCACTTCTCATATTTCAACAGCAAGAAGAAATGTTGTTTATTATGGTGTAGTCAAAGCTTGCAGACGAGTGAACGGTAGAGTGGTTGATCAAGTATTTGTTGAAAATGCCCACGAACCAGTTATTCCAAAGCAGCAATGGTTAGAAGTTCAGAAAATATTGGATGAAAATAAAACTGGTCATTTTTTTAATAAAAAGAAAGCATCAAGGAGACTGCAAAACCTAATTTATTGTAACTGCTGTGGAAGAAAACGATACATCCAAGCGGATGGGGCCGGCACTGATTTTATTAAATCTTGTTTTTATAAAATAAGCAATAACACTTGCAGGGATAAAGGACATAAGTATCTTCAGGTAGAGGATTATGTAATAAAAAAGATAAAAGATAAAAAGGAAGATTTTGAAAAATCATTAGCAAAATTAAAATCCCTTGATACGATTGATGAAGAAAATAAGTTAACAAACCAGAAAGAATCAATGGAGAAGCAATTAGAACGATTTGAAAAGAGACAAAGAAATTTAACGATTATGAGGGCGGATGGAGAAATAAGTAAAAGTGAATTTCTTGAACTGACTGAAGAAAACGATGGACAAATCCAACAAGTTATCCAACAGATTGAATTAATTAACATCCAATTAGAAAACCTGATTCATACTGATAAAGAACAACAACGTTTAGAACAAATAATTCAAATGTTAACTAGGATAGAGACACTCGATCCAGAAGATTGTAATACTTTCCTTAAAACATTTATTAAGAGAATTTGGTTCTCGACGAATGAAATAACAAATCATAATACAAAAAAAGAAGCATCAGAAGTCACGATTGAAATTGAATGGCTTTAAATAGATGGCTGATCCTTTTTTGTAAAGAACTTTGTTAAAAAATTTGAACCTTATCCTTAATTGTGAAGAAAATATGAAAGTCTAACAAATAGGCTTTACATTTTTTTTTTGCGTTTTATAATACCCTTATAGGTATATAACCCCTATGGGTATATATTCAATGTTGAAAAATTCCGGAATAGACAATGCAACATATATAAATTTGGAGGGATTAAAATGAAAAAGAAAATTATTATTGTAGGTGGAGTTGCGGGAGGAGCAACGGCTGCTGCAAGATTAAGAAGGATTAGCGAAGATGTGGAAATCATCCTTGTGGAACGAGGAGAACATATTTCATTTGCCAATTGTGGACTACCTTATTACATTGGTGAAACAATAAAAGACCGAAGCAAATTGTTAGTGCAAACTGTTAAAGGAATGTCAGAACGGTTTAATCTTGATATCCGCAATTTAAGTGAGGTATTAAGCATTGATCCTGAAAACAAAAAAGTAACCATCAAAAATCTTCAAAATGGTAAAGTGTATGAAGAAGCGTTTGACAAGTTATTATTATCACCTGGAGCAAGACCAATTGTACCACCTATCCCAGGATTAAATGAAAATAAGACTTTATTTACCTTAAGGAATATTCCTGATACAGACAAAATAAAAAACTATGTTGATGTGAAGATGCCTAAGAAGGCAGTTGTTATTGGTGGAGGGTTTATTGGGATAGAAATGGCTGAAAACTTAGTGGATAGAGGAATCGATGTCACCATTATTGAAATGGCTAATCAAATTATGGCTCCGATTGATTTTGAAATGGCTAGTATTTTACACACCCATTTAAAAGAAAAAGGCGTGAATTTAATAGTAGAAAATGGTGTGAAATCTTTGCTGACCAAGGGAAGAAGGTTATCCTTTCTGATGGTACAGAAATCGAAACAGAAATGACGATTCTTTCAATTGGCGTGAGACCAGAGAATGAATTAGCTAAAACTGCAGGATTAAAGTTAGGAGAGCGCGGAGGAATTGTTGTTAATGAATTTCTTCAATCCTCTAATGAAGATATTTATGCTGTTGGGGATGCGGTAGAAGTTGTTGATTATATTAGCGGAACGAAGGCAATGATCCCGCTTGCAGGGCCGGCAAACCGCCAAGGACGAATTGTTGCTAATAATATGATGGGTAAAAATGAGAAGTATCAAGGAACATTGGGCACTTCAATAGCTAAAGTGTTTGACTTAACGGTTGCTGCTACTGGAAACAATGAAAAACTTTTAAAACGTTTAGGTGTTTCTTATGAAGTGGTCCATATTCACCCCAGCTCTCATGCAGGTTATTATCCTGGAGCAGCCCCTATTGCCTTAAAATTAATTTTTGACACAGAGACAGGTAAAATCCTTGGTGCCCAGGCAGTTGGAGCAGATGGTGTTGATAAACGGATTGACGTGATTGCAACGGCAATCAAAGGCGGATTAACTGTTGAAGATTTGACAAACCTTGAATTGTCTTACGCACCACCATATTCTTCGGCTAAAGACCCTGTAAATATGGCTGGATATGTGGCTACTAATATCATGGAAGGTGAATTGGAAATGATTCAGTGGCATGAGGTAGATGAAATTGCTGCTGGTGGAGGACTATTAATAGATGTTCGTGAACCAATGGAGCGTGAATTTGGATTTATTAAAGGTTCAATCAATATTCCTTTAAATGACCTAAGGAATCGACTAGAGGAACTTCCAACGGCACAGACGATTTATGTCAGCTGCCAAGTTGGATTAAGAGGGTATCTTGCAAGCCGGATTCTAAAAAATAATGGATATCAAGTTAAAAATGTGGATGGGGGCTGGAAAACCTATTCTTCTGTGTTCGGAAGTAATATTAACAAAGATGTTAAAACCAAAACAAAAGACCTTGGCGGCACAATTGTAGAAGGTGTAAAAGAAATAAAGGTTGATACAGTAGTTGACGTTACTGGTTTAACTTGTCCGATGCCAATTATTAAGCTTAAAAAAGGTATTGAGTCATTGGATAGTGGACAAGTAATAGAGCTTCATGTAACCGACAGAGGTGCCCTAAATGACCTTCCTGCTTGGTCGAAAAATGCTGGTCACACCCTTTTAAAAACAGAACAAGATAAAAATGTCATTAAATTTTGGATTGAAAAAAAATAAAGATAAAGTTCAAATCCAAATCCATAATTAGGTAGAATGAACAATCTCCATACTTGTTACGGAATGGACAAAAAAATAAAAGGCAGCTATGAAAGCTACCTTCTTTCCTATTGGATCTTAAGAAACCTTATGACTTTCAATATATGTTTCAAAAGCTGGATGAAATTCTTTTTGATAATGTTGATCCGGACATGATTTTATGACAATTGAATTTAAAAAAATGGATTTTTTAGTTTCCAATACTTTGTTATATATTGGACATTGTTCCATAAAAAGTTTTTTAAAAAAGCGCATATCCAGCCTTCATTCCTTTAATTCCTATCATTTTACTGTGTATTATACAATATTCTGGTGAATTTACAATAGCCAACGTTAATTTTATTGTATGGAGGGTAATATATAATGGTGACCAAAAGATTGCCATTTCAATTGATATACAATAACTACAAAAGGATAATGATAATGTTTGATTATACGGTTCTTACGAAAAAAAACTTGGATGAAGCGATTCAAAGTCTAGAGGAGAACTTAAAAGACGAAAAATTTGGTGTCTTATGGAAGTTTGACATTAATGAAAAGCTTCAGGAAAAGGGGCTAGAGTTACATAAACAGTTTAAAGTTCTCGAAGTATGTAACCCTTATGAAGCACAAAGAGTGTTAAATGAAAACGAATTGGCAGGGTATTTCCTGCCATGTAAAATAGTTGTTTATGAAGATACTGGACATACGAAAATTGGGATGCCTAAACCTACCGCGCTTATAAACCTTCTGCATGATGAACAGCTGAAACTACTTGCAAAAGACATTGAAGATCGTTTAATTAGTTGTATCGATAAAAGTGTTTAATCGAGAAATAACGGCTTCTTTAATTTTAATATTATATCCGACCGCCGTATTAATCGCGGTCTTTTTCTATTGTATTGCAACGTGAATTACTTTTTAAGTTATAACTATTGACAACATACCTATATGGGTATATTATAAAACTCGTCAATGAAATTAGTTCATTGAAGGAGGAGTCAAATGATATTTTTTGGGATAACTGCCACAGTTGTAGCCTTAATTTTGTATAATAGATATTTTCCAGTTTTTGGTGTTTGTTGTACCAATTTCAAAGATCTTGAATTGGACAAGATAAACCTTTTAGACATAAGGGATTTTAACGAATCATATAAGAATCCAATTGAAGGAGCGATTATTATCCCTTATGCTTATTTAAAAAGAAATTTAAACCAAATCCCAAATAGGGATTTACATTTAATTGTATCAAGCATACTGGAAAAAAATATAGGAACACGTTATTTAAGAAAAATGAGAGTTCATGTTGTTGGATATACAATTATTAAGGATTCTAAATTATTAAATGAAAATTACTCAAAAATAGAAACTAATTGTTAAGGAGGTAAAAACATGGAATACAATGATCAAACGAAAAATAGAGTAAAACGCATTGAAGGACAGTTAAGAGGAATTTTAAAAATGATGGAAGAAAATAAGGACTGCAAAGAAGTTATCACCCAGTTATCTGCAACTAGAAGTGCCATTGATCGCACTATTGGAGTAATTGTTAGTTCCAATTTAGTGGATTGTGTTCAAAAAGCGAATGAGCATGGGGAAAAAAACATGGAAGAAATAGTAAAAGAAGCTGTTAATTTGCTAGTAAAAAGTAGATAAAAAGGGTTGACACCCTCTTTTATTTTTACTAATATTAATACCTATAGGGGTAATGGTAATTTATTAATAGGAGGATGAAACAATGAATATTACAAAAATAAGTATGATGAGGAAAATGACATTTTAAAGTTTTGGATAAAAAAGGTTGATTTTTTTTGAATTATAAAATACCTAAGCGGGTATTTAAGGATACGTGAAGGAGGTCAATAAATGAATGAACTGAAAAAAACAACAATTGTATTATTTAGTGGAGATTATGATAAAGCAATGGCGGCTTATATTATAGCAAATGGTGCTGCCGCTTATGATCATGAAGTAACCATTTTCCATACGTTTTGGGGATTAAACGCTCTACGTAAAGAAGAAAATATTCCGGTGAAAAAAGGCTTTATGGAAAAAATGTTTGGGAAAATGATGCCAAGAGGCGCTGACAAAATGGGACTTTCAAAAATGAATTTGGTTGGATTCGGTCCTAAATTGATCAAGGATATTATGAAAAAGCATAATGCGATGCCTCTGCCTCAATTAATCGAATTGGCTCTAGAGCAGGATGTAAAACTCGTAGCATGTACCATGACAATGGATTTATTAGGTCTTCAACAAGAGGAACTATTAGATAACATTGAATACGCAGGTGTGGCTGCGTATTTAGCTGATGCTGAGGAAGGTAATGTAAATCTGTTTATTTAAATAGGGATAGGGATTTTTCCCTGCATAAGTGGTATGAGAAGTAGTCAGGCTAGCAAGATCCTAAAAAAATTAGGATTTTCAAAAGTAACAAATGTAGAAGGAGGCATGATTAACATGAACGGTGGAATACTTGCTTGGGAAGGTAAAGTTGAATAAATTTTCAAACAAAATAATACCCTTATGGGTATAAACGGAGGCTTAAAATGGAGAACTTGAAAGCAAACGTCATTTTAGATGCAAAAGGATTGGCATGTCCCATGCCCATAGTGAAAACCAAAAAGGCTATGAATAATTTAGAATCAGGGCGGGTTTTAGAAATTCAAGCAACAGATAAAGGGTCAAAAGCTGATATAAAAGCATGGGCAGTAAGTACAGGACACGAATATCTCGGTACAATTGAAGAAGGAGATGTACTAAAGCATTACCTTCGTAAGTCTAGTGATGAAACCAATGAAAAAATGCACCCAAATGTTATTAATAATGAATTTTTAGAGAAAAAGCTTGAAGCAAATGAAAACATCGTAGTTATCGATGTAAGAGAAGCTGTAGAATATGCTTTTAACCATATTCCTAGCGCTATCTCCATTCCATTAGGTGAATTGGAAAACAGATTAAATGAATTAAATAAACAAGCTGAAATTTTTGTGGTTTGCCGGACTGGTAGCCGCAGCGATCTTGCTGCACAGAAATTAACGGAAAACGGTTTTACAAACGTAATTAATGTTGTACCAGGTATGAGTCAATGGAATGGTAAAACAACAGGTATCAATAACTAAAAACTAGGAGGAATTAACAATGAATAAAAAAGTAGCGATTATTGCAAGTAATGGTGGATTATTTGATGCATTCAAGGTATTCAATATTGCAACGGCAGCCGCAGCAACTGATCAGGAAGTGGCTATTTTCTTTACATTTGAAGGTTTAAACTTAATCCACAAAGATGCTAACAAACAACTTCCGATGCCTGAAGGGAAAGAACATTTCGCAGAAGGTTTTGCAAAGGCAAACGTTCCATCTATTCCTGAACTATCAGCAATGGCACAAGAAATGGGTGTGAAATTCATCGGATGCCAAATGACAATGGATGTAATGGGATTAGAAAAAGAAAGTTTTGTAGATGGAATTGAAGTGGGTGGAGCTGTTACATTTTTAGAATTTGCGAAAGACGCGGATGTAACCCTAACTTTTTAATCTTGCATATTTTTTTAAAAATAATAATACCATAGGGGGTAAAAAGAAAATGACTGTTAATGTAATGACTTCAAAAGAAGTAACAATAAAAGTGTTTAATAAAGAAAAATTGTTTATTCTAGATGTTCGAAACGAAAGTGATTTTCAAGATTGGAAAATCGATGGTGAAAACTTTGAGTATTTAAATATTCCGTACTTTGAATTACTTGATGGTGTAGAAGGAATTATTGAAAAAATTCCAACTGATAAGGAAGTATTAGTCGTTTGTGCAAAGGAAGGCTCATCGGTTATGGTAGCCGATATGCTTTCTGAAACAGGATTATCTGTTTCTTATCTAAAAGGTGGAATGAAAGCTTGGAGTGAACATTTAGAACCCGTTAAAGTTGGAGATTTAAATAAAGGAGGAGAAATTTACCAGTTTGTAAGAATTGGTAAAGGCTGCTTAACCTATATGGTTATTTCTAATCGTGAGGCTGCTTTGATTGATGCTACGCGAATGACTGACATCTATATTGATTTTGCTGAAAGTATCGGTGCAAAAATAACTCATGTTTTGGATACACACCTTCATGCTGACCATATTTCTGGAGGACGAACAATTGCTGAGAAAACTGGCGCAACTTACTGGCTTCCGCCAAAGGATGCAACAGAAGTAACTTTTGACTACCAAGCACTCGAAGACGGTAATGAGGTCACAATCGGTGATACTACCATTAATATTCACGCGTTGTTTTCTCCCGGACATACGATTGGATCTACATCATTTGTTGTTGATAAGAAGTTCTTACTGTCAGGAGACATTTTATTCATCGATTCAATTGGAAGACCAGACCTAGCAGGTAAAGCGGAAGATTGGGTGGGGGATTTAAGAGAAACGCTTTATAACCGTTACAGGGAATTATCAGAAGACCTAATTGTTCTTCCTGCCCATTTTATGATAATTGACGAATTAAATGATGATGGCAGTGTGTCGGAAAAATTAGGAACATTGTTCGCAAAAAATCATGGTCTTAACATAGAAGATGAAAAAGAATTCAGAAAAATGGTAACCGAAAACCTACCACCACAGCCAAACGCTTATCAAGAGATTCGTGAAACAAATATGGGGAAAATAAATCCTGATTTAGACAAACAAAGAGAAATGGAAATCGGACCAAACCGCTGCGCGGTTCGATAATCAAAAATAGGAGGAATACAGAAATGGAAGCTGCAAAAGTATTAGATGCAAAAGGGTTAGCTTGTCCTATGCCAATTGTGAAAACAAAAAAAGCTATTACTGAACTTGATTCAGGGCAAGTGTTAGAAGTTCATACAACAGATAAAGGGGCAAAAAATGACCTAACGGCTTGGGCTAAGTCAGGCGGTCATGAATTATTAAAACATGAAGAAGAAAATGGCGTGTTAAAGTTTTGGATTAAAAAAGGGTAAAAATTAAGGGAACCAACTTAGGTTCCCTTTTTAAAAAAGGAGGACAACATGGATATTAGCTTTATTATTACGATCTTCCTAATTGGATTTGTTGGATCATTTATTTCAGGGATGTTAGGTATTGGTGGTGCTATTATCAATTTCCCAATGTTATTGTACATTCCAGTTTTACTAGGGGTAGGGCATTTTACAGCACATGAAGTTTCAGGAATAACAGCCATCCAAGTTTTCTTTGCCACAATTGGTGGAGTTTTGGCTTACCGTAAAGGTGGGTTTTTAAATAAAACACTAATTACCTACATGGGAATAAGTATTTTGATTGGAAGCTTTATTGGGGGATTTGGCTCCACTCACATGCCGGAAAGCGGAATCAATATTGTATATGGAATTTTAGCATTGATTGCCGTTATCATGATATTTGTTCCGAAAAGAGGGATTGATGACATTCCTTTAGAACAAGTTAAATTTAACAAATGGCTTGCTGGGCTCTTTGCTTTCATCGTCGGGATTGGAGCTGGTATCGTTGGAGCTGGAGGCGCATTCCTATTGGTCCCAATTATGCTTACTGTATTAAAGATTCCTACAAGAATGACTATTGCCTCATCCTTAGCTATTACATTTATATCATCGATTGGAGCGGTTACCGGAAAAGTTTCAACAGGACAAGTGGCAATCCTGCCTTCGATTATCATGGTTGTGGCTAGCTTAATTGCCTCACCATTAGGAGCTAATGCTGGGAAAAAAGTAAATACAAAAGTTTTACAAATTATTATGGGGATTTTAATATTAGCTACAGCAGTCAAAACATGGATGGAAATTTTATAAGCGTATCGAAGCTGGGGGCAATTGCCTCTTTTTTTATACAAAAGTTAGGGATAAGTAAAAAACAGACGAAAATTAATCGTCTGTTTTTAACATTTAATTGTTTAAGATACTATCAGCATTCGTATTGTTCTTCATTTTAGATACACAATCTTTATGCACTTCTTTTAGTTCTTTTTCACTTAATTTAGGCTGCTTTTCTTGCATGAAAGGGAGCATTTCTTTAAAATTCCCTACTTTGCAATCGATCTTGTTACTTGCAGCCATTACTCCGGTTCCTAATCCAAGTAATAAGACTAGCGTAAAAGCACCTGTTGCTAATTTTTTCATTTTGGTTTTCCTCCTATTGTAACTTCCTTCTACAATATCATTATAAAATGTTTTTCAAATACCGCATGGGGTAATTGTGACAACTTAAAGAAATCTTTAACTTCATGCTGCTAGGCTCCTTATTAGAAAAATTTTCAAGGAATGGTCCTGGTAAAACCCCCAGATTTTCCTCCTCAAGACAATTATTAGACTTATTATTAAATGAGTTATAGACAAGATTCCAAACAAAAACGCCTTGCATATTATACTACGAGGTGATTTCACCATGAAAGTTAAATATGCAGAAAGAGGAACTTTTGATCCGGAGAAAGCGGCTAGAGGATTGATTGAATTATTTAATAAAACTAACAAGCAAAATATTCAAGAAAAAAAAACAATTGCTAATGCAAAACTTAAAGCAAATTAAACTCGTGTACCATTAAGGTATACGAGTTTCTTTTATTATGGAGTAAAAACCTTTAGTTTAAATGTTTATACATTGAATTTAGGAAATTAACAGATGTAAAATGTCTTGATGGTAACTATGTATACGAGGTTAATAAGAGCGAAGGGCTATATATTGAGGAAGCCTTGCAATTACTCTCCGAATATGATGGAACTGTATTGGAGCAAGAACAAATTGATATTGAGTATAAGTTTTTTTTCGGAGACTTAGTTCAAGTAAGTGGATATAGTGCGGATTTATTTAAAGTCGTTGGGTTCCGCACGGAAATTTGGCGCTATAAAGAAGATGCATGGGAAGATGTAATATATGAGCTATCACGTGTTAGTGATGGGGAATGGCTAGAAGCAGGCGAAGAAGAATTAACCCTTGTTGCTGATGCTGAAAATGCTGATACATTCATTCAAAAGCTGGGCCTTCTATACTTAGTCAATCAACAGGAAAAGGTGGATAAAAAACCACAGCCAAACAACATGGTTAGAAAAGCAGAATTTGAAGAAATGGAACGAAAAAAGGAAAAGAAAGAACTAATAGATAATTTATTGGACATCTTTAATGATTACAGAATTTTATATGAAATGTTCCAAGATCAAGAATATTATCAAGTGATGCGAGTCATTATTAGAAAATTAAAAAGTCTTGGAAGTAATGATGACAAAAGCCATGTGTAGTCACCATCTGGAAATGACGAAAAAAAGATACAAAACAAATGGAATTCCACCCCATTTTATTAGAAAAAACATGGAGCCAGTAATCTTCTCAAATAATTGGAGAGTTAGTCCATCCTCACGGTTAACATCTTCTATAAAAGCCTCAAACTTCAATTGTAAATTTGACACAGGATCACCTCAGCGTTTTCTTTTTTAACATCCTATGCTTGTCCTAACAAAAATAGAAACTTATTCTTCTTAAATATTTTCTTCCATTCAATTAACAATCGATCTACTTAAATAGAAATCATTCATTTCTAAAGTATCTAGCATGAAAAGATCATGTACAACATACATTCTCTAAAAAGGGGGCGATGCTATGAGAGAAATTGAAGTCTTTATTGATACAGAAGAAATTGCCGAATTTTTCTTTCATGAGCTTGTAAAAAGGGGATACGTTCCTAGTGAAGAAGAGTTAGAAGAGCTTGCAGACATCACTTTCGAATATTTAATTGAAAAAAGTATTATTGATGAAGAAGTAGAGGATGAATAATCAGCAATTACAATATTGAGAAGATCAAACTCTTCCATTAATCATAGATGATGATAAAAGACGAGCAGTCGATGCTCGCCTTTATTTTTTAAGACACCATGAACCGGAATACATATGAATATGATTTTGTTTTTAGAAATCGTGAAACCTTTTTATATTTACATCGTAATACAGTTACGAACCTAAAGGGGGAAAAGGGATGCTCAAAAAAATCCTTAAATCTATATTCAAAAGTAAACTTTCACATCAAAATCATTATGGATCTTCCAGTGATGCCTGGAAGAAAATGAATCATCATAAGCACAGCCATTACGGTCATCATCATTATAAAAAGAAACATAAAAGCGGTAGTTTTATGTCAAGTTTCTTTAGTAGTTAACCAGGTGCACTGGGATGCTCAAAAAATTCATCCTCACTTTTTCCGACCTTTTGGAACGACCCTTCTCACCTGAAGAAAGGATTGAAGAACGTTATCAGGTAATTAAACATCTTGGCAGGGGGAGCTACGGTCACAGCTATTTGGTGTGGGATCACTCTCTTCAACAAAAAAAGGTGTTAAAGGCATTAAGGCTTCATAAGCGGATAACTAGGTCTGGACGTAGGGGCTTTGAACTAGAAAAAGAATTAATGATGGCGATTAATCATTCTGGATTTCCAAAATATTTTGAAGATGGAATCTATAAAAATATCCCTTTTTATACAATGGAATTTATTGAAGGTAAGAATTTTGAACAGCTTATTTTTGCAGACGGAAGAAAAATATCAGAAAAAGATGCTTTTAAGATAGTGAATGATTTACTGTGTTACATTGAATATCTGCATAGTCACAACATTATTCATAGAGATATACGCATCCCTAATGTTATTTTTGATGGTTCTAACATTCGTCTGATTGACTTGGGATTAGCAAGATATCTCGATAAAGAAAAAGAAGTAGTGGCGATTAAGGGGAATAATTTTCGTAAAGAAATGAAATTCCAAGCAGATTTCTATGGACTTGGTCATTTTCTTTTATTTTTGTTATATTCCAATTTTTCCTTTGGGGAAGCAGATAAAGAAAAAAGCTGGGAAGAGGAATTAGCTATATCAAATGAGGCCAAACACATCATTAGAAGGTTATTACAGATTGACCCTGCTTATGAGCAATGTGGCCAGATCAGAGCGGATATAAAAAATTTAGAGGTAATATAGGAGGAGAGAAGGATGTCTTTTTTTAACAAGGTATTTGCTAGTGTAGGGATTGGCTCTGCAGCCGTTGATACTAAGCTTGAAAAGGATACGTACATGCCTGGAGAGACTGTTCAGGGTATAGTTGAAATTAGCGGCGGCAAGGTTGAACAACAGATTGACGAGATTTACCTATCCTTAAATACCACCTATTTAAGAGAATCAGATGACCGAAAATATAATGTAACAGCAATGATTGATCGATTTCGCTTAACGACCCCGTTCACCATTCACGCTAATGAAAAAAAGGAAATTCCTTTTTCATTTCAGCTCCCGTTTGATACACCTCTTTCAATAGGCCGGTCAAGGGTTTGGGTTACAACAGGACTGGATATTAAGGGTGGTGTTGATCCAAGTGATAAAGACTTTCTAAAGGTTGTTCCTAATCCATTAATGTCTGCGGTCTTTGCTGCCGTTGAAAATCTAGGCTTTCGAATTCGAGAAGCTGATTGTGAAGAGGCACCAAGGCGTTTACGCGGGCGCTTACCCTTTGTTCAAGAATTTGAATTTGTTCCAACATCTGGCCCATTTCGTGGCAGATTAGATGAATTAGAAATGGTTTTTAGCTCTAGTGGAAATGGAGCGCTAAATATGATGTTCCAAGTCGATCGACGGGCAAGGGGACTTTCAGGCTTATTTTCAGAGGCATTGGGAACAGATGAAACAAATGTAAGATTAACCGTTACAAACGCTGATATTCCATATATTCAGCAACAGATTCAAAACCTTATTCAAAGATTCTCCTAATAATCAAAGAGGAGGTTTCAAAATCAGGGTCAAGACCCTTTTTGAAACCTCCTTTTTTTTTGTTTTATAGGAATTATAGATTGCATCACTGTGAATAACTTTTGATGAGTAAGATTCGTCTAGCTCCAGCGCCCAGCGACTAGTGTACTTCGCCCATCTCCCTACGATAAGTCAACATCGAATCGCTATCGCTCTTCGTGTTTCCTTTATCTCAGTCGATGTGCTCCAGTCCATACGTCGCTAAACGGGCGCTTGCGCTTTTTTTCCTAAAATCTCACAAGAAACGGCTTAACTTTTAAAAAAGGTGAAAATCGACAAAATTAGTGGTGATTCTCTAGAGGATTTGACATTGATTATCACTAATTATTAGAATAGACAATTAATTCAAAAAATGGAGGGATATATGATGATCAAAATGTTAACCAAAAAAGCATGTATTCAATATGATGTTACGATCTTTCAAACTCCAAAGTACCGTGAATACAAAGGTTATAAAGAAGTGTATCGAACCACAATCCCAGCGAATAACCGTGAACATTGTTTGCAAGAAACGTTTAAACGATTTAATGTGTCCGATAGGATCCCGTTAAACTATAATGGGAGATTTCTTTCAACAGGGGATATTATCTTAATTGATGAAGGTCGAGCAGGTCAGTATTATTTTCAATTAAAACCAGGAGGATGGTTTCCAATCAACCGAATTCTTATTCGCTAACCAAATTAAACAAGAGGATGTCCCAAAACAAGGAGTCAGACCTCAATTGCTGACCTTTTTGAGACATCCCCATTGCTAATCTACACGATTCATTTGTGGTAGATTAATCATCTCTTTCGCCCGCCAGCTGCGTTATGTTCTTTTTCGTGTGCTTCATTTTCTGACACAATGGCCTCTGCAGGGATGTGATTATTTTTCTTTTGTCCATTTATACGACTTCGGTGTTTTTTTCCCAACTATAACCCCTCCTTTAAATCTAAAAATAGTTTCCCACAATTTCAAAAAATCATGTTCAATTCGTAATACGTTTTCAAGAAAAAACGTTTATGTTATAGTGACTATGGTACAGACTGATACTTGTACTTACTTTTGACTGGAGGTTTATAAATGAGTGTACATATTGGTGCAAAAGAAAATGAAATTGCGGATACTGTCTTGCTTCCTGGGGATCCACTTCGCGCGAAACATATAGCTGAAACATTTTTAGAGGGTGCAACCTGTTATAACGAAGTCCGAAATATGTTCGGATTCACGGGAACATACAAAGGAAAAAGAATTTCTGTTCAAGGAACAGGGATGGGCGTACCATCTATTTCAATATATGTGAATGAATTAATGCAAAGCTATAACGTCCAAAACCTAATCCGTGTAGGTACCTGTGGTGCCATCCAAAAGGATGTAAAAGTTCGCGATGTTATTTTAGCGATGACAAGTTCTACGGACTCAAACATTAATCGTCTAACCTTTGGACATGTAGATTTTGCTCCAACTGCTAACTTTGATTTACTAAGAAAAGCGTATGATGCCGGTGTAGCAAAAGGTCTTAACTTAAAGGTAGGTAATATTTTTACTGCTGATTCTTTTTATAATGATAATGCCGACCTTGAAAAGTGGGCAAAATATCAAATTTTGGCAATTGAAATGGAAACTACAGCACTTTATACACTAGCCGCAAAATTCAACCGAAAAGCTCTTTCTGTTTTAACGGTTAGTGACCATATTCTTACAGGTGAAGAGACAACAGCGGAGGAAAGACAATTGACATTTAACGATATGATTGAGGTTGCTTTAGAAGCAGCGATCAAGGAATAAAAGGATAGTCATGCCTCTACCGATTTAGGGAGAGGTTTTTCTTTTTTTATAAAGGAACTTTATTGGATTATGGAGAATTAAAATGATAGTACTAATGGCAAAAAGATAGGACAATCCTCATCGGAAAATGGTGAAAAAATTGTAGAATAAAAAAAAAGGCAATTCTGTGACAATTAGAAAGACATATTGATATATATAGGGTGCTGGGGTATTGTATTAGTGAGGTGGATGTAATGAAAGAGCAGCTCAAATTGGATATTACCGGAATGACCTGTGCGGCATGTTCAACGAGAATTGAAAAAGTGTTGAATAAAATGGACGGCGTCGAAGCGAATGTCAATTTAGCGATGGAAAGTGCCGCCATTTCATTTGAAAAAGAAGTTGTGTCAAGCAGTGATATTATCGCAAAAATTGAAAATCTAGGATATGGTGTGCGCCTGGAAAAATCAGAGCTTGATGTTTTTGGGATGACCTGTGCAGCCTGCTCAAGCAGAATTGAAAAAGTAGTGAATAAAATGGATGGAGTTAAACACGCAACGGTGAATTTAGCTACAGAATCAGCTTCCATTGAATATAATTCTGGAGAAATTACGATCGAGAATATCATTGAACGAATTAGTAAACTAGGCTATGACGCAAAAGAAAAGGTAAAACGGGAAACAAAACAGCAGTATAAGGAAGAGGAAATTAAACAAAAAAAACGGAAATTCTTTCTTTCTGTGATTTTGTCAATTCCCCTATTGTATACAATGCTAGCCCACTTACCAGTGGATTTAGGTTTGCCAATGCCACATATCTTGATGAACCCATGGTTTCAATTTCTGTTGGCTACACCTGTCCAGTTTTATATTGGGGGACCGTTTTATGTTGCTGCCTATAAGGCGCTAAAAAATAAAAGTGCAAATATGGACGTCCTTGTTGCCCTTGGAACCTCGGCAGCCTATTTTTATAGCTTGGCAGAAGGAATGAAAACAATTGGAAATCCTTCCTATATGCCGCATCTCTATTTTGAAACAAGTGCTGTTCTTATTACTTTAATTCTTTTAGGAAAATTATTTGAAATCATTGCAAAAGGAAGAACGACAGTTGCTATTTCCAAGCTGCTAAACCTCCAAGCTAAAGAAGCAACGGTTATAAGAGATGGTTTGGAACTGCTAATTCCGATTGATGAGGTAAGGGTAGAGGATCGCTTATTAGTGAAACCTGGTGAGAAGATCCCTGTTGATGGGGAAGTGATTTTTGGACAGTCTTCCGTTGACGAATCCATGATCACAGGTGAGTCTATTCCAGTAGAAAAGTCTGTTGGAGATACCCTGATTGGATCAACCATTAATAAAAATGGTACCTTGACCATGAAAGCGATAAAGGTTGGTAAGGATACGGCTTTAGCGGGCATTATAAAAATTGTAGAAGAAGCCCAGGGAAGTAAGGCTCCAATCCAACGATTAGCAGATACGATATCTGGGTACTTTGTTCCAGTCGTGGTGGCTATTTCTTTGTTGACATTTCTAATTTGGTATTTATTTATAAATCCGGGTGATTTTCCATCAGCATTAGAAACGGCCATTGCGGTTCTCGTTATTGCCTGTCCTTGTTCTCTTGGCCTTGCAACCCCTACGTCAATCATGGTTGGTACGGGAAAAGGAGCTGAGATGGGTATTCTGTTTAAAGGTGGGGAACACCTGGAGACGACTCATAAGATTAATGCCGTTGTCCTAGATAAAACAGGAACTATTACTAAAGGACAACCAACCGTTACTGATTTTATTGCCTATCAGGATGAGAAAGAAGTTCTACAATACCTCGTTTCTGCTGAGAAATCTTCTGAGCATCCGCTTGCTGAAGCAATTGTAAAGTTTGGTATGGAAAGAAGAACAAGTACGCTTCCTGTTAAACGGTTTAAAGCTATACCAGGTTATGGAATTGAAGCTAGAATTGGTGATGATGAAATATTTGTAGGTACACGAAAACTAATGGATTTAAAAAACATATCCTATGTAACTCTAGAAAAAGATTTGCTCCGATTTGAATCGGAAGGAAAAACGGCCATGTATATTGCCATTAATGCTACAATCATGGGTATGGTAGCAGTTGCCGATACTGTGAAAGAAACGGCGAAGCTGGCGGTACAACAATTATCACAATTAGGGATTGAAGTATACATGCTTACAGGTGATAATAAACGCACGGCAACAGCAATTGCCCAGCAGGTTGGGATCCAAAATGTGATCGCAGAAGTACTTCCAGAGGAAAAGGCAAATCATGTGAAAGAACTACAGCTTAAAGGGTTCCGAGTCGCTATGGTAGGGGATGGAATAAATGACGCACCAGCACTGGCTGTAGCCGATATTGGGATTGCAATTGGTACTGGAACAGATGTCGCCATTGAAGCGGCCGACCTAACGATTCTCGGTGGTGATCTTATATTGATTCCAAAGGCAATTGCATTAAGCAAAAAAACGATGCAAAACATACGTCAAAATCTATTCTGGGCTCTTATTTACAATTCGGGAGGTATCCCAATTGCAGCCCTTGGATTGTTAGCCCCTTGGGTTGCTGGGGCCGCCATGGCATTCAGTTCCGTATCAGTTGTGACTAACTCACTTCGTTTGAAGCGAGTTAAAATATAAATAAAAAAGTGAGGTAATATCTTCATGGAAAAAACAACATTACAAGTATCCGGAATGACCTGCGGGCATTGTGAAAAGGCAGTCAAAACAGCTCTGCTTAATATAGCTGGTGTATCCGATGTGTCTGTTTCATTAAAGGACGGCAAAGTTGAGGTTGAATATGATTTAGGCAAAGCAACGGTTGGAGCGTTAAAAGAAGCTGTCGAAGACCAAGGCTACGATGTAGCCTAAATAGCAGCGGCACTTACCCTATTGGTAGGTGCCGTTTCTTATATAAATATAATTTTAATGCTATTCTTATTAATTCATTAACTTTTCTTTGTTAATTTTATAAAAAAGATGTTATTCTAATCACTAAGGGTTTACTTTTTAACGTAGGTAAAAATAGCTTCTGAAAATTTGAAAAGAGCTAGCTAATTTTCATGCTAGTAGCGTTCATATTTTAATGGTGAATGAAAGTGGTGAAGGCTTTGGAAGAAAAAAATGATGAACAAAAGAAGGCTGAGGAAATTAAAGCAGACCAAGAGCAAGTGACCGAAACGAAATCGGGGTATATTCGCTTAAAAAAGTTTCACTTTGTCATGCTGTTATTCTTACTTGTTTTTCTATCTGCTGGTATAACAACCTTTGCACTTGCGTTTGGTAAAGAGAAAGTGGTATCAGTTGCGCCGGAAAGGGCTGAATTCAATAAACTATATGAAGCCTATGATACATTGGAAAATGGGTATTACAAGGATGTTAATCAGCAAAAACTGATTAATGGTGCGATAAACGGGATGGTTGAATCACTTGATGACCCTTATTCAGATTATATGAGTAGTGACGAAGCAAAAAGCTTTCATAGCAGTATTTCTTCTTCCTTTGAGGGGATTGGTGCCGAAATTCAGGAAAAGGATGGGCATATTATTATTGTTTCGCCGATTAAGGGATCGCCAGCCGAAAAAGCTGGCTTAAAACCAAATGATATGTTGATTTCGGTTGACGGTAAAAGCCTGCAAGGTAAGAATTCAACCGAGGCAGTTACTCTCATTAGAGGTAAAAAAGGCACAAAAGTAGAATTAACAATCCAACGGCCTGGTTCGGATGCTCCGATGAAGGTCCCAATTATCCGTGATACGATTCCAATTGAAACGGTTTATGGAGAAATGGTCGATGATTCGATTGCTAAAGTTCAAATTACAAGCTTCTCAAGCAACACCTCGAAGGAACTTGTTGCAACTTTGACCGATCTCCAGAAAAAAGGCATGAAAGGACTTGTATTAGACTTGCGTCAGAACCCTGGTGGCTTATTAGACCAAGCAGTCAGCATTACAAGTATGTTCGTACCTAAAGGAAAAGTTATCGTCAAAGAACAAGACCGAAATGGAAAAATCAAAGAAATTCCTTCACAAAACGAAGGAAACCCAAATCTTCCTTTAGTTGTTTTGATTGATAAGGGGAGTGCCAGCGCATCTGAAATTTTCGCAGCTGCGGTAAAAGAATCTGCTGGAGTACCACTTGTTGGAGAGAAGTCCTTTGGAAAAGGAACTGTACAAACGGCTGCAGATTTTAAAGACGGTTCAAACCTAAAATATACAATAGCTAAATGGTTAACTCCAAATGGCAATTGGATTCATAAAAAGGGAATTGCTCCAGATGTTGAAGTGGCCCTTCCTGAGTACGCTACATTACCGATTATAAATCCTGAGAAGGAACTAGCACTTTCAACTTCATCAACTGAAGTACAAACAGCACAGAAGATGTTGAAAGCCTTAGGCTATGACCCAGGACGTGAAGATGGGTTTTTTGATGAAAAAACAAAAGCAGCAGTTGTCGCATTCCAAACATCCCAAAAGCTTCCAGTCAATGGAGTGTTAAAAGGCGATTCAACCTTAAAGCTAATGGATTTATTAAGAGAAAAAATGAAAACAAATGATACACAACTACTCAAAGCTGTTGAGGTATTAAAAGGTAGAATGAAATAATTTATGACCCGATTCCGACAGGAGTCGGGTTCAACTTTTTTTATTTTGATTTAAACGAGAAGGACAATAACGGAATAGGAGGGAAATCATTTGAAAAAGGCAGAAGTATATATATTATCAGGATTTTTAGGTAGTGGAAAAACAACATTATTAAAAAGGTTACTAGAAGACGAGCATCGTCACGGGAGAAAAGTCGCTGTCATGATGAACGAACTTGGTCAAGTATCGATTGACTCTAATGCTGTTAAAGAAGACGTGTCCTTAAAGGAATTGTTAGGCGGCTGTATTTGCTGCTCCATTCAAGACAAGTTGGAAGCTCAACTTCAAGGTTTATTAATGGAGGAACATCCCGACGTCATTTACATTGAGACAACAGGTGCTGCTCATCCTGTTGAAGTGTTAGACTCTATCCTTTCGCCATTGTTTGCCAACCAACTACTGATAAGAGGAATTTTAACAACAGTAGATGGTACGAGATGGGGTACCAGAAAATCTTTAAACCCACAATTGCAGCAGTTAATTTTAGAGCAAGTGAGGCATGCAGATTTCATTATCATAAATAAAATGGACGAACTAAGCCCAATGGAACAAGGCCGGATTACGTTTGAAATTCAATCTATTAATCCCAAAGCTAGATGCCTGCTCACAAACTTTTCTCAGGTCTCGATTGCCGAGCTTAGAAATCTGTCTGTATCGTTCGAAAAGAAATCAGAACACATTCAATTAAACTTAACAACTTTTGTTTACCAGTTTAAAAAAGCCATAAGCCAAACACGGTTTGAAGAATTTTTGAAACAATTGCCTGATACTATTTATCGAATAAAAGGGTATGTTAAATTTAATTATTCAAATCAGCCATTTTTATTTCAATTTTCTTATGGGATGCCTTTATACATGAAAGAAGATATGAATTTGCCTTTAAACCTTGTCTTTATTGGTGAACAAATCGATTGGAATGTGATTCAAGAACAATTGGCTAACCTTGAAAAATAGATGAGAATTCTCCCAATTATAAGTTAAAAATCCTAGCCATAATGCATGATAACTTCCTCTTCAGGTAACTCTTTTAATGTAGCGAAAAACCATTAAAGGGAGGTCAAAATGAGGAAGGTAACTTGTCTTGTTGTACTAATTTATATCCTCCTATATGGACAAGGGGTAAATGCCGCGACTGAATTGAGTTATAATATTGAATTGCTAAATTGGAAACAGGTAAACCTGTTAATACCAAAGTACACAAAATTCACAGTCATGGATGTGGAAACCGGGAAAAGATTTAGGGTGCAAAGAAGAGCAGGAAGTCATCATGCTGATGTTCAGCCATTGACATCAAAAGATACAAAAATAATGAAAAAAATATATGGGGGAAAGTGGAGTTGGAAACGACGTGCCATCCTTGCCATCCATAAGAATCAATGGATTGCAGCATCAATGCACGGGATGCCACATGGTGCTGGTGCATTACAGAACAATTTTCCCGGCCATTTTTGCATTCATTTCTATGGAAGCACAACCCATCGAACCAACTCAATGGATTTATCCCATATGCTCATGGTATTGAAGGCATCGGGTAAATTGGATGATTACCTCGGTAAAGCTAATCCGTATGAAGTTGTAAACGCCTATTTAGCTGGATTTAAACAGCAAGATTCAAAAATCGCTACTCAAATCTCTTTGCAATCAATTAAATGGAAGCCTATTTTAGAAAAGGTGGAAAATGTGAATCTTTCGCGCATAGAGCAGTTACCCCCCGAGGACCTTACCGAGGAGCTTAGTATCGATGTTCCGGTTGCGATTGATTGGTACATAGAAGATAGGGGCAGGCAAACATTCAAAGGTGCCATCCATTTAGTCAGATTTTCGCCATTTGATGCTTGGAAAGTGGACTCTAAAGATTTTTTGAAAGAAAATCGATTTCAATAATTAGAAAAACACCTTTATGTGAGGAGTATTCCATTAATAAAGGTGTTTTTTATAGAAATTACTGTTGTTGCCCAAACTTGATGAAGGTTAGTTCATCCTCAATTAAACCGCAGGCACCACATTGAACACGATAATCTGGTCCATTGTAGGGGAGATGAAATGGTTCTAACTCATTTTCACCATACTCTCTGACAACATCTCCGGATTGAGGATTAAGTTTAACAGACTGAGAAACTTGTTGAATGATATTAAAACGGCTCCGATTTGTTTTACAATTCGGGCATTTGTATGGGGTAGACATTGACATTCTCCTTTCTGAATGTGGTTAATATCTATTTTTTGCAATAACATTGGTAAATATGTAACAATGCAAGTGAAGCTAAAAGGGGGAATGGGGTTGCCAAAAGAAGAAAGTAATGATGATGATTTATTAAAGGTTGATCGGGGAGGATAGTTATGAAAAAGCTTGTTTTGATGGTTGTTACGATTTTCGTACTAACCATAGCCACTTCTTGTAGTAAAGAAAAGGAAAGTACAACAGAACTGCCAAAAATGGTAGACGTTGACTTGTCCATATCACCTGCAAAAGGGGAGTTAAATAAACCAATAATATTTGAAGCAAAGGTAACCCAGGGTAAAGAAAAAGTAGATGATGCCGAGGTAACGTTTGAGATTTGGCGTTCAAAGGATGAGCAGCATGAAAAGATTGACATTAAAAATCCTAAAGATGGCATTTATCGACTTGAAAAGTCATTCCAGCAAGAAGGAACGTATTACATTATTTCACATGTAACGGCTAGAGATATGCATAACATGCCGAAAAAGGAATTTATCATTGGCACACCCAGTGAGTCGGAAGATGCTGCAGCAGATAATTCGATGGATGGCATGAATATGGATGACCATAACTAAGGGTTAATTGATACTTAGGAAAAAGACAGCCAGGCGGCTGTCTTTCTAATCCTCATCCTCTTTTTTGGCTCTAAAATTCACTTTCGCTGCTTTTCCAAGTTTTTCTTTGACGAGCTCATTCACTTTTTCTGATATATCTCCTTCATAAGTGGAGCCGATGTTTAATTTCCCTGATAACTCCTTGATTCCTAATTGTCCAAAATTATTAGCGTAATCTAAGTGTTCAATTACAATTTTATCTACTTGAAGGTGGTCGATTTGTATAGTTGTAGAATTCACTTTTTCTTTTTTTTCAGTAGCAAGCGGAAGGGACTTAACTGCAGCCTTAACCGCTTCATTTGCCTCAGCCTTAACCTCACTAATTTTAGCATCTAAAAAAGTAATTTTGTTTTCCAATTCCGATATTTTCTTCTTAACGGTTTTATTAAAAGTAAAAAAGCGAAAAAAGAATCCCATAAAAACCCTCTATTCAGAATTGGTTTATTTCAAACGCATCAGATAATATGAGTTCTTATTTTCATCTTATTTTTTATTATGAGAAACATGCAAAAAAAAATGACGTTCACATAATTTCTGTCACGTCAATTTCTGAAAACTGCATATCCACATTTTTAGGTATTTTTACTTCGAGCATACCGTCTTTAAAGTTGGCGGTGGCTCCTTTCTTTTTTACGATGGCCGGAAGAGTAATAGTATGTTTATCCTCTTGTTTTGGAATATGTTCAACAATTAATTGATTAGAGGTATGATAAATCCGAATTTGCCTAATCCATTCCTCTTCTTTAATCGGGATCCTCACATAGACAAAGTCATGAGTTTCATAGGCTGAAGAATTTATGATACCTGTGGGTGACGGCTGCTGAGCAGCGGAGGTATGAAAACCACCGAATAAATCTTGTGGGTTCATCATTCCTCTCATGTTAGTCGGCATAATTTTACCCATTAAGTCTTGAACAAAGGTGTCAATTTCTTCTGGTTTCATTTTTTTCATTGTATCCTTCATATCCTTATTAAAAGGAAATATATTCCACGGAAACATCCATTTTCATCCTTTCAACAAACTAAAATTGATTAGCAATTGGTGCTGATGGGTTGGCAATTTGATCTTGATCACTGACATCAACATCTGCATAACCATTAACTGACGTAGAGGCAGAGGGAGATAAATCTCCAAACGCCATATTTGTTCCTATCCATTTGGCATTTGCGGTATGGCTATTATGGACGACTGGCCCTAAATCAATACTGGCATTATTATTGAGGGAATTTGTTTTGATATTAAAGATATTTATTTGAAAAGGCATTGTTTTTTCAGTCCTTTATATCGGATTAGTAACGACGTTTGATGGATTTGCGATATCTCCCATATCATTAATGTCCGGATCAATAAACACGTTTTCCATTGCAGCAGTAGGAGGTGCAAAATCTCCATAGGATGAATTTTGACCCTGTGACTTGGAGTTGGCCGTATGGGCATTATGAAGGGCTTCGCCGATGTTGACAGACCCGTTGTTAGATACACTGTTAATTTTTAGGCTAAAAATATTTATAACAGTCTGCATCCTGTCACATCCTTTACGCTTTTTCTTATTACCCCATACTATGCAAATGATTGCCCATCCGTTATTAAATCCTGTATTTTGTCTTTCTATGGTTGTAAGGTATTATTTATTTGCATATCTAAATGAATCTTTTTAACATATAGTAAAGATGGATAGAAATTATATAAATTGTGAGGTAATGAGCGGTGAATAAGAAAACAGCTTTGATTACTGGAGGAGCATCTGGTATCGGCAAAAAAACAGCGCTGCAGCTTGCAGAAAAAGGCTATCAGCTTGCAATTAACTATCGGAATAGTGAATCAGAAGCAGTTTTCTTAGCAAAACAATTAAGTGATTGGTATGGAACGAATAACCTCGTTGTCCAAGGCGATGTAGCAATTAAAGAGGATTGTAATCGAATGATAAATGAGACTCTTAGTGTCTTTTCCACTATCGATGTATTAGTACATAATGCGGGGCCGTACATACATGAGCGAAAAAAGTTAACAGATTACACTTTTGAGGAATGGAATTATTTAATACAAGGAAATTTAACAGCAGTATTTTATTTGTCGAAGCTGGTCATTCCTGTTATGAGAAAACAGAACTGGGGCAGAATTATTACACTTGGGTTTGATAGGGTGGAAACGGCTCCAGGATGGATTTATCGTTCAGCTTTTGCTGCAGCTAAGACAGGATTAGCATCGCTAACAAGAACGATCGCAACAGAGGAGGCTGCGTATGGGATTACTGCTAATATGATCTGTCCTGGAGATATCATCAACGAGTGGAAAGAAAAAGGCATAGAGGAAGCGGCAGCAGAAATTGATAAAAGTCTAACCATTGGAAGGCAGGGAACGGGGGAGGACATTGCTCGAGTCATTGGTTTTTTAATAGACGAAAAATCCGACTTTATTACAGGGAGTATTATACCAGTAACGGGAGGAGTAGATGTGCTTGGAAAAGTATTTAAAACGTAGATTAATTTATTTTAAAATTTTTTGATCTGTTTGATTATCAAGAATTAAAATAGCTTCTTATGCAGATAATAGAAATTAATCATCTGTGAGGGGAGCAAAGACATTGAGTTTTAACATGAATAGAATTAATCCTAATCAAACCCAAGTTTTTTTTTATGATGGCCGGTTCGAAACTTTAACAAATGAGGAATTAGCAGAATTTTTGCTCCTTATGGGTATTAGTGATGTGAATGAACCCTTCGAACAAAATGTGATGGAATAATTATAATTTATTTTATACAAAAAAGGATGTCAGGGACATCCTTATTATTATGCTTCCAATAAATGCGATATATCTTTTTCCGGAGTACCACTTCTTAACAGGTGGAAGGTATATAAGTCTTTTGGAATTTCGTATAAATCATAAACTTCTTCATTTGCATTTAGCTGCTGATAGAGTGCCATTCTTGACTCATTTGCTTTTATCACATAGGGCAGTTTTTCGGCAGCTTTAATAGAGCGTATATTAACTTTTCGAATTCGCATAAAGACGGTTTCGATCCCTATTTCGTAAAAAAGCTCTTGAAAAAAGGCGTTTTTTGCTGGTCTATTGTACCCTTTACCATGATAGGGTTTCCCAAGCCATGTACCAAGAAATCCGGCATTGTCAGCAATATCATAAAGGTTTATGGTACCAATTGGCCCTCCCCATTCATCAAGAATTGTCCGTGAAATTATTTCACCGCGCTCCTCGGCTTCTATCGTTTGTTTCGTAATAAATAAAAATTCATCATAAGAATTAGCTTTTTGACGAACAAAAGGGAAGACATCAGGGTGCGTCATTAATTCGTAAAGTGTGTGGCTGTCATGTAGATCACGTTTTTTTAACATGAAAATCCCTCCATTAGGGCATTCCGATTCCATGTCAAAAGAAGCGGTCCACCCTCGAAATTTTTTATAGAATTACGTAAAAAATTTCGGGGTGGGAATCGAACCCACTAGAACCAGTTAACTGGTGGCGCACCATTTGCCTTCCCTATATCATTTTTGTTCCCTATATCATTTTTGATAAACCGATTATGTTTGTAAACCTCCAAATTTTTCAGGTTTTAAAACAGTTTCACTTAGAGTATGATACAAGAAAAAAAGAAAAAAAGAAATAGGTTTTTCGCTGGTTTTTCGCTAAAATTATTACCAATTTTCAACAAAATTCTACACTTCTGTGAACACCATATCGCCGCCTATCATCGTCCATTTTGGTTTAGCTAAGTAATGGAATGGATGATGGCTCCAAAGTACTAAATCCGCATCTTTTCCTTCCTCGATGCTGCCTACCTTTTTGTCGATTTTTAAATTTTTTGCTGGTAGGATCGTAATTCCTTCAAGAGCCTTTTGTTCTGATAACCCTTCTCGGACCGCTAGGCTTGCGCAAATATTTAAATATTGGATCGGTGTATAGGGATGATCGGTCGTAATCGACACTTCCACACCGTGATTTGTCAGCTCCTGATACGTTTTCCATGTCTTATTTTTCAATTCAACCTTGGATCTTCTTGTTAAGGTTGGACCTACTGAAACTTTTAAATTTATTCCAGCTAGCTCACTTGCAATTAAATGTCCCTCCGTACAATGTTCAATCCGTAAATCGAGATTAAACTCTTCTGCAAAACGTAAGGCGGTTATAATATCATCTGCGCGATGTGCATGTATTCTTACTGGAATTTCTTTTTTTATGGCCTTCACGAGAGGAGCTATCCGAAGGTCATCCGTTTTATCGGCATGAAGAGCATGGTAAAATGCTTCCCTGAGCATGCCCATAATCCCCATCCTTGTGATTGAATCACTATTCCCATTACTGTGAATCCTCTTGGGATTTTCCCCTAAGGCAATTTTTAAGCCAGCAACCTCCTGGACAATCATTTTCTTGATATTTTTCCCAGTAGTCTTAATGACAGAGGTCGTACCACCGATCACGTTTGCACTACCTGGCATGATATGAACGGTGGTTATACCGTTTTTAATGGCATCAGAGAACGCTTGGTCTAAAGGATACACTCCATCAATGGCACGAATATGTGGTGTTAGGGCTTCAATGGTTTCATTTGCATCATTACCTGCCCAGCCTGTGCCTTCATCATATAAACCCAAATGGGTGTGAACATCGATAAATCCAGGAAAGAGATAGAGGTGATTACAATCAATGATCTTTACATTTGATTCTGTAACAATGTTTGTTCCTACTTTTTTTATTTTTCCATCCTCAATTAGAACATCACCTTTTTTAAAGGGCTTCGATGTAACCGGATATACAGTTGCATTCTTCAAAAGTATGTTTGTCATATTAAAACCTTTCTGTATTTTATTTATAGTATTTTATCCAATTTAGGAACATTATGTGCCTATGGAAAAGGATGGAGTTAAACTTGGTTATTCATGACTTCTGCGGAATTTTTCGGGAATGATGAAACATTTAAGATTCTCATACGTAAATAGTATAGAACGAAAAATTTTTCCATTGGGGGAAAAGAATATGATTAAAAATGATGAAAGATTATTAGCGGCTGGTATTTATGTGTTAAGCTTATTTTTTCCAGTTTTAGCTCCACTAATCATCTGGCTACTAAAGAAGGATGAGTCATCATTCATTGATTATCATGGCAGGGAATATTTTAACCTATTGATTTCTTATACAGTTTACTTCTTTGTCAGCGGAATTTTAACTATTATCCTGATTGGGTTTGTGGCTATGGCAATTTTAGGAGTTATGCTATTGGTATTCACCATTATCGCAGCAATAAAGGCCTATGAAGGCAATGAATATCGCTTCCCGTTAATATTTAGAATTATTAAATAAAAAAAGGTTACCCGTCATTATTTTTGACGGGTATTTTTTATTTTATCTATTTTTATTAGTAACTGATTGAGTTAAAATGAAGAAAAAGGAGGGGGAAGTATGGAAAATTTAGCAAATTATGTGCCTATTTTAGCGCCAATCCTGATTATTCAACTTATCCTTTTAATCGTTGCCATCATAGATCTTGTTAAAATTGAAAAAACGAATGGACCAAAGTGGTTATGGGCGCTTATTATTTTATTTATTAATATCATTGGGCCAATCCTTTATTTTGTGATTGGAAGGAGAAATAACTAATGTCCTTAATACATATAAAAGGGTTAAAAAAGAGTTTTCAAGGGATGGAAGTCATTAAAGGTCTAAATTTCAACCTAGAAAAAGGAAGATGTGTAGGTTTATTAGGACCAAACGGTGCGGGAAAAACAACTACCCTTAGAATGCTTTCTGGATTAATGAAACCGTCAGAAGGAACGATTACCTTTACCGAATTCAAAAAAGGGGAAGATATCCGCGAATTAATTGGATACTTACCGCAATTTCCTGTGTTTTATAATTGGATGTCAGGAATTGAATTTTTAACTTATGTTGGTAAATTAGCCGGGTTAACAGGCAAGGAAGCAAAAGAGCGTTCATTAGAATTGCTGGAGCTTGTTGGCATTTCTGAGGCGAAAAATCGGAAGGTTGCAAAATACTCTGGCGGGATGAAACAAAGGCTGGGTATTGCGCAGGCCCTAATTCATCGTCCACAGCTAATAATGCTGGATGAACCTGTTTCGGCATTGGATCCAATTGGCAGAAGAGAGGTATTGGATCTTCTTGAAGGATTAAAGAAAGAGACAACTATTCTATTCTCGACCCATATTCTTAGTGATGCTGAGGAAGTGTGTGATGAGATTTTATTCTTACATAACGGGGGAATTGTAGAATCGGGGACAATGACCGAGCTTCGTGAGCGGCACCAGCAAGCTAAAATTGACTTGTACTTTAGTGGAAAGTCTGATGAGTATATTGGTTTCTTCTCAACCCATGAGGCAACACATTCAGTGTTAACCAATGGAAATCGAGTTAGTATTTTTGTAAAGGATATTGCCCAAGCTAGAAAAGTTTTTCTAAAGTATATTTCAGAAAAAAACCTGCCATTAGAGAAATTTGAGATAAGTAGTATGACTCTTGAAGATGTGTTTATGAAGGTGGTGGGGAAATGAGCCAATGGCTGACATTACTGCAAAAAGAGATATTAGAAATGTGGAGAAATTTCAAATGGGTTTGGGTACCCATTACGTTTATTTTACTAGGTGCTCAGGAACCAATCACGAGCTACTATTTGCCGCAAATTCTGGACTCTGTTGGGGGATTACCTGAGGGTACGGTTATTAATCTCCCAAAACCGACAGCTGGAGAGGTTCTGATTCAAAGCCTAAGCCAATACACAACACTAGGAGTTTTAATTATTGTGCTTACTACGATGGGGCTAATTGCGGCCGAGAGAAAAAGTGGTGTTGCTGCCATGATTTTAGTTAAGCCTGTCTCTTACCCATATTATGTAATGGCAAAGTGGACTGGTGGTCTCTTGTTACTTTGGTTTGCTTTCTTCCTTGGTTATCTCACTTCATGGTATTACACAGGGCAATTATTTGATTGGATTCCTATAGCAGACTTTTTCCAATCCTTCCTTTTTTATGGTCTGTGGCTCACAGTGATCTTAACCATTACTGTGTTTTTCAGTTCCTCACTCTTGTCAACGGGAGTAGCAGGTTTTTGTTCATTGGCAGTGATCATCGTAGTTAGCTTAGTAAGCAGTACTCTTTCAAATAGGCTTGAATGGAGTCCAGCACAATTAACTAGTTATGCAAACGAAGTGCTATTAGGAAAAGGAATACCTGACCAAGCATTACCGGCGAGTATTTTAGCGGTAGTGGTGATAGTGATTTTATTAGGGTTAAGTATATTTATTTTTAGAAAAAAAGAGCTTTCCTCGTAAATTCAAAATCCTTTTCGTTTTGCAAAGGGGTGTTGGTATTCTATAATAACTAGTGTGTGAATTTTGCAATGGTTATTATAAATGGGGTGTGGCAGTATGTTAAATCAAGTCGGGTTAGTATTAGAAGGCGGCGGGATGCGCGGTGTTTATACTGCTGGGATCCTTGAATATTTCTTAGAACAGGAATTATTCTTTCCGTATGTCATTGGTGTTTCAGCTGGTGCATGTAATGCAGCATCCTATTTGTCGAAGCAAAAGGGAAGAAATAAAATCGTTACGATTGATTATGCTTCAGATCCAAGATATATTTCGTGGAGGAATTATTTTAAAAATCGGCAATTCTTTGGGATGGATTTTATTTTTGATGAAATTCCAAATCAGCATGTTCCCTACCATTATGATATTTTTTATCATGGCCCTAGTGAATTTGTGGTCGGAACGACGGATTGTTTTACAGGCGAGCCTGTTTACTTTAAAAAGAAGGATTACGGTAATGAGCTGCTAAAGGTGTTACGGGCCTCGAGTTCCCTGCCATTTATCGCTCCAGAAATCCGGATTAAAGATAAAATATTACTTGATGGCGGTATTAGTGACCCAATCCCGATTAAAAAAGCTCAAAAAGATGGCTTTAAGAAAAATATTGTTATATTAACGAGAAATAAAGGGTATTTAAAAACACCCTCGAAATTTAACTTTCTTGTTGATCGCACATATCCAAATTACAAGGGGCTGCAGCAGTCTTTAAGGAATAGATATCAGACTTACAATAATACAGTTGCCTATCTTGAGGACGAAGAAAAAGCTGGCAATGTCTTGATCATCCGTCCAACGGAGCCATTAAAAGTAGGAAGAATGGAAAGAAATCCACAAAGATTAGAAGAGTTATACAATCAAGGTTATCAGGATGCGAAGACTTCGATTGGCAAAATCAATCAGTATATTCAAGCATAGGAGAAGAGTCTATTCGGCTCTTCTCTTTTCTTTTAATTTATGAAAACTACTATCATTTTTTTGAATCCTATTAAATAAACTGAGAGTAGAGGAATTGATAAGGAGTTTTCTTGATGAAAATAAATGAATATTACCGGGATATAGCTCATCTCAACTTAAATGGTAGTATTGCTGCACTCGTTCCATCCATTCTAATTGTTTTAGGCAATGTTTCTTTTATAAAAAATAGAGAAATTATGGTTTTAGTGGTCCCATTATTAATCTTTAGCCTATTTCATTTTCAAATCTATCTTTTTAAATTGCGGCAATCGATTTCAATTAGTAGAAATTTAGCACCGTCTGAAAGCACTCATCAGTCTCTTTTTGATGAACGGCATTTATTAGTCCTTTATTTAAACACTGTGTCACCCTGTTTGCTACTCTATTTTCCAAATGGCCAGATGGCAGGAAAAATAAAAAAATTCCGTGGCAACAAGGTACATTGGTTAAGGCCCAGAAAAATCTATGCACTATACAATGTAGAAAATCAAGTGGTGGGCTTTTTTAACGTAAAAGGTAAAAGAGTCATTAATATTAATGTTTATGACCATAAAAAGAATTATTTAGGCAGCTTTGAAAAAAAAAATTTGGGTTTTAGAAAATCCAAAAAGGAATTGATGGATCGTTATGGGAGGTATGTTGGTGAGATTGAAGGGTCTTCTGTATTTATGGATGAGCAAGTGTTAGATCAAGAACATCAGCAGATTGGGCGGCTTCGCAGGGGATGGATGCCGCTGGAATGGAGCCCTCTGTTTCCAGAGCCCAATACGCCTGTATTGTCATGGAATGTACCTATTTCAAATGAAGACAAGCTCCTCAGCATGTCCTTTTTAATAAACGAATACTTTATTGAAAGATAGAATATTAGAAAGTTTCCCTCATTGATAATGTTTGATATGATATAGAAAAACTACTTATATTACTTCTTGGGGGTTTTACTGTGCAAATTGATGTAATTAAAGGTCATGGGTCTGGGAATGATTTTCTCCTCATTGATGAAATTTCAAATAACTATTCATTTACAGAAAATGAAAGAGCAAATCTTGCAAAGCTTTTATGCAATCGTGAGACAGAACTAGGTGCAGATGGCATTCTTTTTGTCATGAATAGCGACCATGCAGATGGAAGAATGCGGGTCTTTAATTCGGACGGCTCTGAGGCATCAATGTGTGGAAATGGTTTGCGACTAGTGGCGAGATATATTTGTGAACAACAAGGGAAAAGTAACGCTGTAATTGAAACCATGAAGGCAAATTTAAAGGTAAGCAAACAAGCAGACATTTATCCGGATATCCATACCTTCCAGGTTGAGATTTCTCCAGTTTTATTTGAATTAAAGGCATTACCATTAAATTTAAACAAGCCAACGCTTTTTAATGAGCGGGTGGAAGAACTTTCTGATGATTTAAGATTTACTGCACTTGCGGTGCCCAATCCACATTTAATTGCCATTGTGGAAACAGAGCAGCTGCAAATAGACATTCAAAAACAACTTAGTGAAAAAGTAAATGGACCTAATGAGTTTTTTCCAGATGGTGTGAATGTAAGCTTTGTAAAACCATTGGACGAAGGGTCCATATACGTTAGGACCTTTGAGCGCGGTGTCGGATTTACGAATGCTTGTGGGACAGCGATGTCTGCCTCCTCTCTTGTTACTTGTTTAACAGGTTTAAACAAGTATGAAAAAGAAATTAATGTTTACAATAATGGCGGCAAGGTCCAGTGTGTAGTCCATAAATACGAAAAAAACTATACGATTGATCTGATTGGAAATGCAACCTATCTTTATAAGGCATCCGTTATGCTCAATCAAACGGAAAATAATTTCTCCTTGTCAGCGAAAACGGACTTTTCAGAGCAGGATTCGTACGAAAAATTGCAATCAGACTCACAACAATTTATCCAACAAAACATGAAAGGATAAGGCCCTTGCCTTATCCTTTTTTTAAAGATGAAAAGTATAATTTCCGGCTTTGAAAAATGTCCAGTTCCAGGCGCCTTGCGCTTTTCTAACCTGAACCTTTTAAAAAATCAAGTACGGGTGAAAAGGGCTGGATTTGTTTTGCATGAAAATAATCCTTAAAGGGGTCACCCTGCACCCGAATTCGTTTAAGGGCATTTTCCATATTAAAGGAGAGTAGTTCCAAGTTTTGATCCACTTCCTCCCAATACAATGGGGTAGCTACACCGCCATGTTGGTTTCCGCGCATCGAGTATGGGGCGACAATTGTTTTGCCTTCACTATGTTGAACATAATCGACATATAATCTGTTTCCACGATTCTTTTTCATGCGTTCAATCGTAAACGAATCTGGATCCTTGGAGATTAAATATTCAGCAATAAAGCTTGTAAACCGTCTTGTATCATCATAGGAATAAACATTTTCCGGCAGAGGCAGGTAAATTTGCAATCCTTTGTTCCCAGAAGTTTTTATAAATCCAATTAAATTTAATTGGTCAAGGACTTCTTTTATATATAGTGCCGCTTTAATGGCAAGTTGAAAGTCATTCGTTGAGGGAGGGTCTAAGTCGAAAACAATCTCGCTAGGTCCTTTGCTGTGAATCGTTTGAAAAGGGATATGGAATTCAATCGCAAGTTGATTTCCGAGCCAAATGAGTGTTTTTAAATTATTGCACATGATATAGTTAATCCCCTCAGCTTCCGTGGTTTGCACGAAACCAGGTGCATATTCTGGACAGTTTTTTTGATAAAAGGCTTCTCCAAACATTCCATGTGGATAGCGGATTACGGTTAATAATCGATTTTTTAAAAAAGGAAGCATGTACGGAGATATTTCCCTTAAGTACAAAATATAATCAGCTTTATGAATGCCGAGTTGATCCCACAGCGGTTTATCCGGATGGGTAATTTCCAAATCAGCTGGCAGATTTTTTTGGGCAAACATAAACCGATCATATGTACATTCAGCTGGCTCTATATCAAAACGGAAACGGTCAAAATGAGGTTCACGCAATTGGTTATCATAAAGCTCTAAGTATTTCACTTCAAGGCAGATGGCGGGCTCGACATACATAAATTGGTTATCCTCACTGACCATATTTTGTTTAATGGTTTGTTTTAATGCATCCTTTTCTTCAGGTTTTAAACCGAAAAGAACTTGGCCAATAGGGTAAACTACATTTTCTTTATAAACGCCAATATAAAAATATCCATTTGTTTTTTCAAAAGAAATGACAAAGCAGCTGACATATTTCCAATTCTTATACTTCAACCATTGTAATGAGCGTTTTCCCTCCTCCCAAAGACTGTTATTAAATTTAGCAATAATACCCTCCCCATCGTATAAAACGACTTTCTCCCAGAGCGAGTCAAAATCATCATAGGGCTGCACATACTGAAGCAGTTGATCATTATACTGGTCAGCTTCTAAGGAAAAACCCATGTTTTGAAATATTTTTTTCAACTCAGCTTTTCTTTTTTGAAAGGGCTGGGAATAAAGCGGTTTTCCTTTTGCCATTAATAAGTCAAACACCATTAAACGGCAAGGTGAGCTTGTAGACTGCTTTAAAATTTTTTTTTCTGACTTTAACCGTCCACGTACCTGGATAGAAGAGAAATTTGCTTTATGTGTATTTTCAAGGGACACTAACTCCCCATCTAATTGCAGTGGTAAAAATGCTTTGAATTGTTTTTCATATTGTAATAAAAATGCTTCTATCTCTGGAAATTGTGGTATGAGATCCTTCCCATTTCTGCTAGTTAACTCAATTCCTTTGGAATTCCAGTCCAATATGGCTCTAAATCCATCATATTTCACCTCATACAACCAATCAGTCCGTATTGGAAGATCAAAGGTTAGACTGGGCAACATCGGTTTCATTAAATTTTCCCTCCCTTTTTCCTTATTCTGTTTCATTGATCACTACTTCATCCTTTTCCAAATGTTTTAAGGAATGCAATGTTTGTTACTACACAAAATAAAAGCAAAAAGAATGGAGATATTCGGATGCATACGATGTGGAAAGGAAGTATCAGTTTTGGACTCGTCAATATCCCGATCAAGCTTCATACAGCGACTGAAGATAAAGATATTAAGCTGCGCACCTTGCATGATAAATGCCATGCACCCATAAAATACGAAAAAATTTGCACTGTTTGTGAACAAGAGGTAAAACCGGAAGAGATTGTAAAGGCGTACGAATATACAAAAGGGAAATTTGTTGTATTGGATAAGGAAGAATTAGAAAACCTGCGCAAGGAAAACGAAGACAAAGCAGTGGAAATTATAGATTTTGTTAAAATAGAAGAAATTGATCCTATTTACTTTGATAGAACCTATTATATGTCACCTAATGATGGTGGAGGAAAAGCGTATTCGTTATTACGTAAGGCACTGCAGGAATCCCAGAAGGTAGGGCTTGCCAAAATCATCATTCGTTCAAAGGAACAACTAGCGGTTATTCGTGTGTATGAAAATACCTTGGTTATGGAAACAATTCATTATCCTGACGAGGTTCGCAAAGCGGGTGATGTTCCAAATGTTCCTTCAGAAGATAAAGTAACAAAAAGAGAATTAGATACGGCAATTCTACTAATCGATCAATTAACTACGATATTTGAACCTGAAAAATATACGGACGAATACCGAACGGCACTTTTAGACTTAATTGAATCAAAACGTAGTGGAAAAGAAACTGTAACCGCTGCAACGAAGGAAGTTGCTTCAAATGTGACCGATTTAATGGCAGCCTTGCAGGCATCGATCGATCGGACAAAGCCAAAAAAAGCAACAGCACCAAGGAAAAAAACAGCAGCCAAAGTAAAAAAGGAAGCATGAGATTTAAAATTGTTTATCAACGTGAACCTTATAAAAGATTTCAAATGACTTCAATGGTCACGTAGGGTGATTTCTACGTGACTGTTTATATTTAGCTAATCTCGATGTTCTTTCCTAAATCTGCTTTGCATAATTTAAATAAGAAAACCATAGAAATGAGGTAGGGTGATGGCCTATAATGTCCTCTTATTTGCAGACCCAGGTGTTGATGATTCTTTTGCTATAATGTATGCCTTACTTAATCCTAAAATAAATTTAATTGGAATTGTCAGTGGTTATGGAAATACTCCAAAGGAGCAATCAGTAAGAAATACTGCCTATTTGTTAACTTTAGGTAACAGAAAGGATATTCCGATAATTGCTGGGACAGCTGGTCCATTGTCCGGTGAACCCATTCAGTATTACCCGGAAATTCATGGAAAAGAAGGACTAGGTCCAATTAAAGTGCCCGATACAATTAAGGATGTAAAGGTCTTTGATTTTAATAAGATACTTGAAATTGTGAACCAATATCAAGAAAATCTGATCATTGTCAATGTCGGAAGAATGACTGAATTGGCCTTGTTGTTCATCATATATGGGAATGATGCCTTAAAGGATGTCGCTGCCTTTTATATTATGGGAGGAGCATTTTTAGTACCTGGTAATATCACAGCTGAAGCAGAAGCGAATTTCTATGTTGATCCAATTGCTGCAAATACTGTGATGGAAAAGGCACATAATATCTACTTGCACCCGCTAAATATAACAAATAAAGCCATCATTACACCAGATATCATTAACTATCTTGCGGAAAACAGTCCGACACCCTTTAAACCATTAATAAAACCAGCCTTTGATTATTATTTCAGAGCTTATCAAAAAAATATACCGGGTATTCAGGGGGCACCGCTGCATGATGTGGTACCACTAATGGCCGTAACCGCACCCAACCTCGTTAAATATATGTCAAGGCGTGTTAAGGTTCAAGAATATGGCGATGCCAAAGGGAAAAGTATTGCTGATTTTCGGCCAAAACCAGATCAAGAACCGCAAAAGACGATGGATTTCATTGGAATGGAGATGGACATTCCAGCATTTATGACCAACTTTTTGGAAATATTTATGAAAGGAAATTTTCAAAAGAGTTAAAAAGACGGATTTCCTTGTTTTTCAAATTGAATTGACTTAAGAATAAAAATGCGATATAATAGAAATACGCTTTAATGTTCGTTAATATTTATTGATTAGGTAGTCGTAACTGCACGAAAATGTGGGTGATGTCTATTGCCGACAGTGTAGGGTACGTCTTTTTTATTATGTTAAATGTACGAGAAATTTAAAGTGAACAAAATGTTGGGGGTAAAATCCATGGAAAACGGTAAAGTAAAATGGTTTAATGCAGAAAAAGGTTTCGGATTTATTGAATCTGAAGGCGGTCAAGATGTATTTGTTCACTTTTCAGCTATCCAATCTGAAGGCTTCAAGACTTTAGAAGAAGGTCAATCTGTATCTTTTGAAATCGTTGAAGGCGCTCGTGGACCACAAGCTGCTAACGTACAAACAGTTTAATTCTCTCAAAATAAAAAGGTGATGCACCAGGTGAAAGCATCACCTTTTTATCTATATATTATTACTAGAAAAATAGTTACCAATTGTAATAACAAAGTGTTCAAAAACAGTCATAACTAATTATAAGGAGTGATCGTTTTGGCGTTTGGTAGAAAAAATGACGAAGAAATTAAATTGGAAGAAACAAAAATTTGGGTTTGCACCTCAGAGAGTTGTAAATGCTGGATTCGTGACAATTTTAAAAGTAGTGAAGTTCCGCTTTGCCCAATTTGCAAAAGTGAAATGAGTCAAACTACAAAAGAACTTCAAGTCATTCATAATCATAGTAAAAATTTTATGTAAAAGTTGTGTTAGGCAGGGAGTAGAAATTACTCCCTGTTTTTTTATACTTCCTTACTATATTGTCTGCAGTATGTAAGGACTAGTTCTTCTTCATCCTCCTCAAGTTCGAAGTCTAACACCTTCTCGCTACCGCGTTCATAAAAGTAATAGCTGCTAATTTTGTCGCCTATTTCCTCCTGAACGAAAATGACTTTTAACCCAATACCATTCTCAGAATATAGTTCGTCCTCTTCATCGATATCAAGTTCAAGGAAAAATTCATAACGTTCTCCTGTTAATAAACCAAATGGGTCTTCTAATTTTTCGACTTCATGGCCTGTAATGTTCAAATGGATCATCCTTTGCAGTTTATTAGACTCTCTTATTATACACATTTTTCTTGATAACCATAAAAGTGATTTTGGTAACATCAATTCCAAGGATTTTGAACTTAATGTGAATAATTGCACAAACTCATTCCAACTTTGCTAGATTAAGGTAAGATTAAAATATATTTAGGGCTTCCTTAGGAATGAAGCCTAAAGGAAAAGTAGGTGGAGATTTTTAGCGTGTATGTGTACATTCACAAGCGAGGAGAGAGGAAATGACTTCAACTACCCAGTCAATACATAACCAATTACAGCCATTTTTATTATCTAGAAAAAATTTTTACCAGTTTCTTTATACCTTGTTTTTGGAAACAGATGAGAAAACCTTAATTGAATTAGGTACATTGGAAAATTTTGATGAACTAAAGGAATTTCATGAAGGAGGGAGCATTCTCGCTTCTTTTTTTAATCGTTTGACCTATCATCAAATCAGTAAAGAAAGAGAGGAATATCAACGTTTATTTATTGGACCAGGCTCATTGGTTGCGCCTCCTTGGGAGTCTTACTATAGGAGTAAAGAGCATTTATTATTTGAAAAGTGGACATTCCAAATAAGAGAACAATATCATCAATTTGGATTGAAATATGAAAAAGAAAATAATTATCCTGATGATCATTTATTGCTTGAATTAGAATTTATGATGTTTCTCATGGAGCTAAGCTTGAAGGAAGAACAAAAAGAAAAAATTGAAAATTTACTTTATAATCAAATTCAATTTCTTGAAGATCATTTGACCATTTGGATTCCGCATTTTTGTAAAAGAATAATAGATAATACCAATAGTCAATTATATCTAGGTGCCGCTATGCTGTTGGAGGATTTTTTACACTTTGATTTAACATCTCTATTGGAAGTAAGGGAGGCGTTAGCCGATGTCTGAAAATAGCCATTTAAAGAATTTATTATCAAATAAAATGCAAAGAAGAACTTTTTTGAAATGGTCCGGGGCTATTGGGATTCCTGTTATTGCTGGGGGAATCGGGACAAAAATGCTGGTTGATCGTAAAGAAAAAGTAAAACCAGTAAGTGCCAAAGACAAGGAAAAAATAATCTCAACTTGCAGTATTAATAATTGTGGCGGGCGCTGTGTCATTAAAGCCCATGTCAAGGATGGAGTAGTTGTTCGTGTAAGCACTGATACACAAGAAGGAGGGGATTTGTCGACTCCGCCACTTAGGGCATGTGTTAGGGGACGAAACTATCGAAATTTACTTTACCATCCAGACCGCTTAAAGTTCCCAATGAAAAGGGTTGGGAAACGGGGCGAAGGGAAATTTGAAAGGATTACTTGGGAAGAGGCAGTCGATACAATTGCTTCTGAAGTAAAACGAATTGGTGAAAAATATGGTCCTGAATCAAGATATGTAAACTATGCTTCCGGACAAAGTTGGGGACTGCACGGTGGGCAAAGTGCGGCAAAAAAACTATTGTCCCTTACAGGCGGTTACTTGAATTCCCGAAATGATTATAGCTCTGGTGCAGGAAATGTTGCCACCCCTTATACTTACGGCACTAATAATTCGGGGAGCAGTTTTGATTCGCTTTTGCATACAAAATATATTATTTTATGGGGCCAAAATCCCTCAGAAATGATTTTTTCAACCCCCTATCGTGAATATTTAATGCAGGCAAAGAAAAATGGAGCAAAAATTGTCGTGATCGACCCAAGATATACAGATACAGCCATTGCATTTGCAGATGATTGGATCCCGATTCGGCCAACGACGGATAATGCCATGATGGACGCTATGGGGTATGTCATTATTACCGAAAAACTTCATGACCAAGCCTTCCTTGATAAATATTGTATTGGATTTGACGGCGAACATATGCCAAAGGGTGTATCCAAAGATGAATCAGTAAAAAGTTATTTACTTGGTGAAAGAGATGGTGTGCCAAAAACCCCGGAATGGGCTGAAAAAATTTGTGGTGTACCTGCAGGTAAAATTCGAGAAATAGCCCGAGAGTATGCTACGAATAAGCCTGCGGCACTTATCCAAGGCTGGGCCGCCCAGCGACAAGCCTATGGTGAACAATTCATGCGCGGTGGTGCCCAGTTGGCTTGTATCACTGGAAATGTTGGCAAATTAGGTGGTTGGGCCGCAGGAACGGGCTATTGGAGCCGCTCAAACATTGTTTATCCATTCTCCTATGAAAATCCGGTTAAGGCATCCATCCCATGCTTCCTTTGGACAACGGCTGTAGAAAAAGGAACAGAGATGACAGCTGCAGACGGATTAGAAGGTACAGAAAAGTTAACGACAAATATTAAATCGATTTTTAACATGGCCGGAAATATGCTTATTAATCAGCATGCGGATATCAACAAAACTCGTAAGCTGCTAGAAGATGAAAGCAAAGTAGAATTTATAGTTGTTAGTGATCTCTTTATGACCCCAAGTGCAAAGTTCGCAGACATTTTATTACCAGGTACAACCTTTTTTGAACGATATGATATCGGTACACCATGGTGTTTTGGAGATTATGTTGTATTTGGCGATAAAACAATTGATCCATTATATGAATGCCGTGATGAATATGATGTGTTTGCTGACGTTGCAGACAAATTAGGCCTTAAGGATAGCTTTACGGAGGGACGGTCAACTCTTGATATTGTTAAAGAGAGTGTGGATAGAACCAAAAAAGAGCTAGATCCAAACTTCCCGACATTTGAGGAATTTCGAAAACAAGGGGTCCATCATTTTAAATTTGATGAACCACTAGTTGGTTTTAAAGGAAATATTGAAGACCTTGATAAAAATCCATTCGCCACTCCATCAGGGAAAATCGAGTTATTCTCAAAATCTTTATGGGATATGAATCAACATGATGAAATTCCAGCTATTTCAAAATATATTAGTTCATGGGAAGGACCTGAGGATCCATTAATAGAAAAGTATCCTCTTCAACTCATCAGCTGGCATTATAAGCGAAGATGTCATTCCACCTATGATAATCAAGAGTGGCTTGAAGAAGCAGCCAAGCAAGAAATGTGGCTGAATCCTAAGGATGCAGAAAAACGAGGTATTAAAGATGGTGACCGTGCTCAAGTGTTTAATGAGCGGGGTTCGCTAGTGATAGATGTAAAAGTCACACCACGTATTACTCCGGGGGTAGCAGGAATTCCTCAAGGTGCTTGGTATACTCCTGATAAAAACGGACTTGATCAACGAGGTGCAGTTAACGTGTTGACATCTCAGCGGCCTACCGCTCTTGCAAAAGCAAATCCACAGTTAACAAACCTTGTTGAAGTAAAAAAAGCGTAGGGAGTGAGGAATTTTGGCACAGTTAGGATTTTATATTAATCAAAGTCTCTGTACTGGATGTAAGGCATGTACAGTCTCATGTAAGGACAAAAATAACCTCGATGTAGGGATCAATTACCGCAGGGTCTACACTTATGAGGAAGGATCCTTCCTAGTGCAGCAAGAAGAGGGTATGATTCAAAACGTTAAATCGTTTTATTTTTCAATTGCTTGTAATCATTGTAAACAACCTGCTTGTATTCCAAGCTGTCCAACAGGAGCCATTGTGAAGGATGAAAAAAATGGCGTAGTAACAATCGACCAGGATGTATGTCAAGGAGCTCAGTTGTGTGTAAAAGCCTGTCCGTATGGAGCTCCCCAATATAATAAAAAAGTGTTTAAATCAAATAAATGTAATTTATGTGTCGATTTGCAAGAAAAAGGAGAGGATCCAGTGTGTGTAGCAACCTGTCCAATGAGAGCCATAGAATTTGGTCCAGTTGAAGAGCTGCGAAAAAAATATGGTAGTGTAAGTCAAATAAAGGGGATGCCCAGTAATTCGATTACGCATCCAAACCTCGTGATAACACCGCATAGAGATGCGAGATTATCCAGCAGTTAACAAATTCTCTGTAGGTGATCGATATGTCACTAATTGTCAATTGGCTTGAAAGTATGCACGTGGATGTAAACATAACGGATGAATGTTCAAGAAAAAAATATCGTTGCTCAACCTGCACCATTTGTTCTGATGTTTGTAAGAATGGAGCACTTTCTATTACGGCTCAATCAATTGAATTAAATTTAGAGCGATGTACTTCCTGCGGGAATTGTATGGTTGCCTGTCCCGTTTCTGCTATCGAAGGAATTACTAGTTCAAGAGAATTTGATAAAGACAGTTTAATTTATAATGATCGGTATACTCCATCTATTAAGGAATTGTTAATTTATAAACAGAGAGGATTAAACTCTATTAAAACAGAGGCCTCTCCTCTTAATTCTGATTGGGAAATGACTCTTAAGGAAGCCAATAGAATATTACCTCTCCTGGGACAAGATTCAATAGAGGTTGTTCAAAAGAACAAAGAAGAGAATTTATCGAGGAGAGCATTTTTCTCCTCCTTACAAAAAGAAGGTAAGCAATTCGTAAAAAACATGACACCTGCTTCATGGAAAATGGAAGCAAATGAATGGATACTAACAAAACATTATCCTGATTATCAATTTTACACAGTTGAAATAAACAAAGGGGACTGTACATTATGTCAAATGTGTTTTACTTTTTGTTCGCAAAATGTATTTACGATAAAGGAAACCGTTTTACAAATTTCCAATGAAAATTGCGTTAACTGTTCAGATTGTATGGATATGTGTTCAGAGAACGCCATTCAAATTAGTCCTGAAATCAAGGAAAAAAGTAAATCTTATTATAATTTGCATACAAAAAAGTGTCAGGAATGCGGACAAACATTTTATACCTTTAAACCTGAAATAGTGAAATGCACTGTATGTAATGATCGGGATCCGGAATGGCTAAGTCCATATAAATAAAGAGTGAACGGAAAAAGAGAATCTCTCAGAAGGTTACCAAGCCTTTTTTGCGATTCTTTTTAGTTGGTTTCAAAAATGCAAAACAAAAAACACTATTGCTAGTGTTTTAATTTATGTAATAGGAAAGTTGTATGGAGGAGAAGATGAGATTCGAACTCACGCAACGGTCGCCCGTCCTAGCGCATTTCGAGTGCGCCCCCTTATAACCACTTGGGTACTTCTCCATCAATTATGGAGCGGGTGAGGGGAATCGAACCCCCGCCGTCAGCTTGGGAAGCTGAAATTCTACCATTAAACCACACCCGCATAATCAATAAGAACACAATATATTATAGCATAGTAATAATATTTTTGGTATAAAAATTTTAATAGACATAAATTAATGAAGCATTTTATTCAACCGTGACCAGGGCGCTGGAGCTGGACAATTCTCGAAGCCAAAACGAATAAATTCTGATATGACAATAAAGAGTGCTGAGGCTATCCCCCTCAGCACTCTTTATGCTTCTGATTTTGGCTTAATGGCAATCATCGCAACAATTGCTGCGATGATGCTAAGGCTGCTTAGCGTAATGAATATCCAATAACTGGAATATTTCATCAAAAGAGCAATCAATGGAGGTCCAACGGCAACACCGATAAAACGCATTGAACTGTAAATGGAGGTAATCGTTCCACGCTCTTTTTTTTCAATACCTTCGGTAATTAATGCATCTAAACACGGAAGACTTAATCCGATCCCTATCCCGCTAATAAGAAACATGGTAAGTAAATACCATAGTTTAATTGAAAACCAAAGTGCTGCAATGGAAAGAGCTGCTGCTGCAATTCCACTAAAGGTAATCCATTTCATTAAAACCTTATTTTTTTTAATCACCTTGCCGCTGATAAACGAAGATAAACAAAGTGCTCCTAATGGCAGTGCTAAAAAGAAGCCCTTTTTGACATCCTTTATGTGATATTCTTTTTCAAAAATCTCCGAAAGGTAAAACAATATTCCAAACAGGACTAGCATAAGGATCCCACCAATAAAAAAGATGGCATATAGCCAACGTCCTTTTTCAGTAAAGGTTTTTTTAACATTTATAAAAAAATCTTTGAATGGGATGGGTTTATCGGTATTTTTGGGACATTTGACGAGAAAAATCATCAATAAAACAGAAATGGCACAAAATACTGGAAATGAAAAAAATGGTAAAAACCAAATAAATCCAGCAAGAAAGGCCCCTAATATTGGACTTAATACTTTTCCAAATGTATTGGCCGTTTCAATTAGACCCAAGCAACTACTTACATCATCATCGCTTTTAAACATATCTCCAACAAGCGGCATAACAATGGGGGCTGCTCCTGCTGCACCAACTCCCTGAAAGGCTCGACCAATTAAAATAAGCCAATAAGCATCATCTAACTTCCATGCCGCCCATCCGGAAATAAGTCCGCCTATACCGGCAATGATAAGGCTGGGGATTATCACTTTTTTCCTGCCGATATGATCAGATAAGTAGCCAGCAACTGGAATTAAAAAGATTGCAACAATCGAATAAACGGTAATGACCATGCTTGTTTGGAAGGATGAAATTGATAATTTTTTTTCCATAGAAGGTAATACAGGAATCAACATTGAATTACCTAATGTCATCACTAAAGGAATGGAAGACAGCGAGACGATCGCCCATTTTTGTTTCGAAACCTCACTGGTCTTCTTCTGTCCTGTTGCCGAGTCTTTCTTGTTGGCAGCCATTTTCTTTTGTTTTAATTGCTCAATATGTTCCATGAATCTTCTATCCCGCCTTCATTAATACTCTCACCTCAGCGCAAAAGAGCGCTTTTTGTTTTTTATATGTTATTGTTAATATCCGCTTATTATCTTGAAATAAACAAATTTAAGAAATCCTTTAAATGGAAGTAGACAATAAATTAACGGTAAGTATTTGTTACTAAAAAGTATTTTACATTTTTTGAATTATATAAAAATAAGTACTTGACATAAATGATGAAGTTAGATAGGATAATAATCAATAAAGTAAATCGGAATTGGCTATGACGAAGAGTAGTAACTGGTACGGATTGTTTAGAGAGCTGATGGTTGGTGCAAATCAGTGAAAACGTAACAGTGAATGGACTTCCGAGCTCCAAACCGAACCCCCTATTGGGTGAGTAGGCTTTGGCGAAGATCTCATCGTTACCTGAGACAGGTATTCAAGCGTATTGCTTTGATACCAGTTAAGTGAGCTGATTTTTTAGCTAATGAAGGTGGCACCACGGGTCTTCCGTCCTTTTTGGATGGAGGGCTCTTTTTGTTTTTATAATAAATTATATGTAAATCGCTGAGCAAGAGGAGTACACACATTTGGTTCTTTTCAGAGAGTCGGGGTAGGTGAGAGCCCGATAAGAATGAATTTGTGGAATGGACTTGCGAGAGGTGTCTTGAACTATAGTAGAGATGCACGGAATTCCACCGTTAAAAGGATAGGATATCGAAACCACTTAGTTTCTGTATCCGAAAGAGGAAGCAAGTTTTTAATTGCTTCAAAAGGAGGTGGCACCACGATCTAGAATCGTCCTCTATACGCACAAGGTAATTGCGCGTATAGAGGACGATTTTTTTATTTTGGAAAGGAGTTGTAATATGACTAAAACAAGTGGATATATTTTACAGGAAATTAAGGGTGATACTTTAACCCCAATCTCCATTTTGCAAAAGATTAGTGGAGCCAAAAAATTCTTATTAGAAAGTTCTCATAAGTACAATGACTCAGGGCGATATTCATTTATTAGTGCTGATCCGGCTTTTGAACTCATCTCTAGAGGAGAACACAATGAAATCATCAATCGTGATGGTGAAAAGCGAGTATTGAAAGGTAACCCGCTAGTTATTTTGAAGGAGCTTTTGCCGCAAACAACCCTTGAGGTGTTGGAATTTCCCTTCGTGGGTGGAGCTGTTGGGTATGTTGGCTATGACATCATCAGGAGGTCCGAAATCATTGGCGAGGAGTTTTCTAATGGCTTAGATATGCCTGATGTTCACTTAATGTTCTATGAGGAAATAATCGTGTTTGATCATCTTGAGGAGAAAGTAATGATTTGTGGATTGCCGCTTTCAGAAACAAGCAACACGGTAGAAATTGAAAATCGCGTAAGGCAAAGGATAGAAGAACTAAAACAACCAGATTATTATCGTGAGGAAGAGCCTTTTCATTTTTCCGGTTTTGACTCAGAGACAACAAAAGAAGCATTTATAAAAAGTGTTGAAGTGGCAAAAGAACATATTTTGGCGGGTGATATTTTTCAAGTGGTTTTATCGAGACGGATGAAATCAGCATTTCATGGGACCCCTTTATCACTTTATCGGAGACATAGGAGTAATAATCCAACTCCTTATATGTTTTATATCGATTTTGATGGATATACCGTGATTGGTTCGTCCCCGGAAAGCTTAATTAAAACTAGGGGAGATATGGTGATTTCGAATCCAATAGCCGGTACAAAACGAAGAGGAAAAACAAAAGACGAAGATCAGCAGATTGAAAAGGAACTTCTAAACGATGAAAAGGAACTAGCTGAACACCGAATGCTTGTTGATCTTGGCAGAAACGATCTTGGCAAGATTTGCAATTTTGGTTCTGTTCAACTGGATAAATATATGGCAGTGGAAAAATACCGTCATGTCATGCATCTAGTTTCTGAAGTCAGCGGTCACCTACAACCAGGAAAAACGGCTATTGATGCGCTGGCAGCTTGTCTTCCAGCTGGAACGGTTTCAGGTGCTCCTAAAGTTAGAGCAATGGAAATTATCAACTCCTTAGAAAAATCAAAACGCGGCCTTTATTCGGGAGCAGTCGGGTATGTATCAGCAAGTGGCGATATGGATTTTGCACTAGCGATTCGGACGATGATTATAAAGGACGGTACAGCAATTATTCAAGCAGGTGCAGGAATTGTTTATGACTCGAATCCAGGGTCTGAATATGAAGAAACATTAAACAAATTAAAATCCTTTTTGGAGGGCGGGCAATGATTTTACTGATAGATAATTTTGATTCGTTTACGTTTAATCTTTACCAGTATCTAGGAGAATTAGGGGAGGAAGTAATGGTCTATCGAAACAATCAGCTAAATATCGAGCAGATTAAAATGCTAAATCCTAAAGCCATTATTTTATCCCCTGGACCTGGAAGACCAGAGGATGCGGGGATATGTATTGAATTGATTCAAACGTTTTATCAAAGTATTCCTATTTTAGGAATTTGTCTTGGCCATCAGGCTATTGGGGCTGCCTTTGGAAGTGAAGTAAGAAGAGCCCGCTATATAAAACATGGCAAAACATCAATGATCACACATCCAAGCAATGAATTATTTTCTCACTTGTCATCACCGCTAGAAGTGATGCGGTATCACTCCTTAGCAATAGAAAAAAGCAGCCTGCCATCACAACTAGAGTGTATTGCCATTTCCGATGATGATGGGGAAGTAATGGCGATTAAGCATCAAAACTATCAAATTTATGGCCTGCAATTTCATCCAGAGTCCATTGGAACCCCATCTGGGAAACAAATTCTGAAAAATTTTTTAATTGAAATAGAAGGGAAGAAACCAAATGAAGAATTATTTACTCCAATTAGCTGAGCAGCAATCTTTTTCTGAAAGTCAAATGAAAGAAGCATTTGGCTTTATCCTAGGTGAAGAAATTTCTGAATCAGAAATTGCTGCCTTTATTATGGGCTTAAAATCAAAAGGTGAGACAGTGGAAGAAATCACCGGTATTGTAGGTGCGATGAAAGAGAATACTCTCTCGTTTAATCGTAAATTTCCGAATGTTCTTGATAATTGTGGAACTGGGGGTGATGGAACATCTAGCTTTAATATTAGTACTACTTCAGCCTTCGTGATTGCTGGAGCAGGTATTCCAGTTGCCAAGCATGGAAATAGAAGCATCTCTAGTAAGACCGGAAGTGCAGATGTCCTTGAGTACCTGGGTGTAAATCTAAATTTATCGGCTGAAAGATTAGAAGAAATTCTCCAAGAAATTGGTATCGCCTTTTTATTCGCACCCCATGTACATCCAAAATTGAGGAAGATTACAGCAGTCCGTAAACAATTAAAAATCCCAACTGTATTTAATTACATTGGTCCGTTAACAAACCCGATTGATTTGGACTATCAATTACTAGGTATTAATCGAAGAGATTTATTGAATGTGTTTGCAGAAGTCTTGAAAAATCTCGGCCGTAAAAGAGCGGTCGTGATTAATGGAGCAGGATATATGGATGAAGCCTCACTTCAAGGAGAAAACCATTACACATTATTAGAAGATGGATTAATTACAAATTATACCTTCCGCCCCGAGGATGTAAATCTTCCGCAATACGACAATAGTTCTATAAAGGGAGGAGATTCCAAAGAGAATGGGGAAATCTTAATTAAAGTGTTAAAAGGAGAAAAAGGCCCACATCGGGATACTGTATTACTTAACTCAGGTATTGGCATTTATACAGCTGGGAAGGCCAACTCGATAAAGGCTGGGATCGAAATCGCAAAAGAAATTATTGATACAGGTGCAGCATACGAAAAATTAATGGCTCTCATTGAAAAATCACAGACTGGCCAGAGAGAGGCGATATAAATGGAAACAATCTTAGATCGAATTATTGAGCAAAAAAAGAAAGAGGTTTTACTCCTTCAAGCAGGGCATCAAATCATTTATGACACAAAGGCACCAAAAAGGTCATTTCTGCAAAAACTGCAAGATGCAAGTGAACTTTCTGTCATTGCAGAGTATAAACGTGCTTCACCGTCAAAAGGTTTAATTAACAGTGGTGTAACACCGGCTCACCAAGCATCGATTTACGAAAGTTCTGGTGCTGCAGCCCTTTCGGTTTTAACTGATACAACCTTTTTTAAAGGATCATTCGCAGATTTGAAGACCGTTCGTGAAACGGTAAATCTCCCGATTCTTTGCAAGGATTTTATTATTGATCCTTTACAAATTGATTTAGCGGCATCACATGGGGCTGATTTGATTTTATTAATTGTTGCTGCATTAGATGAAGCTCGGTTAAAAGAACTATTTCAATACGCAAAGTCATTAGGTTTAGAGGTACTGGTCGAGGTTCATAATCAAAGCGAATTAGACAAAGCTCTTAAAACGGGTGCCATGTTAATTGGTGTAAACAACCGCGATTTGAAAACCTTCCAAGTATCACTCGAGATAACTGAAAAATTGGCATCACAAGTTAAAAAATCAGGAGCTTATCTCATTAGTGAGAGTGGAATCCATACGATCGAGGATGCTGAACGGGTGAGAAATGCAGGAGCAAATGGAATATTAGTGGGAGAGGCATTAATGGTTAGCCAAGATGTAAAAAAATCCTTTTTAGACCTTCGGCTGCCGCTTCAAGAAGGTGCAAACAGGTGAAAGTAAAAATATGTGGAATAATGGATGCCCACACTGCACTTACTACTGTTAAATATGGTGCTGATGCTATTGGCCTTGTGTTTGCTGAAAGCAAACGGAAGATTTCAATTGAAAGAGCAAGTGAAATTGTATTATCTTTACCAGTCGAGGTACAAAAAATTGGCGTCTTTGTGAATGAGTCCAAGGATGAGATTGAAAGGATTGCATCTATAGTTGGATTAACCCATATCCAATTACATGGCGATGAATCAGCAGCCTTTAGTAAGTCGCTTACGCTGCCGGTAATTAAAGCTATTAGTTTTTCAAGTAATGAAGGTTTACTAAATTTAACTGAATTTCCCTGTGACTTTATACTGCTCGATGGACCAAAAGGTAAATTCCACGGTGGAAATGGTAAAACATTTAATTGGAGTGAAGTAAATACTAACTCCATTAAAAAAAAGGTAATCCTTGCGGGTGGTTTACATGTCGGCAATGTAGAAGAGGCTGTTTCACAAATGAAACCTTATATGGTCGACGTTAGCTCTGGGGTTGAAACAAATGGAGTAAAAGATTTGGTGAAAATAAAAGAATTTATTGACAAGGTTAAAACTTTACCTTTAGGAGGGCAACCGGATGAACACCTATACATTACCGAATGAGAAAGGTCATTTCGGCATTTTTGGAGGAAGATTTGTACCAGAAACGTTAATGAAAGCCGTTATTGAATTAAATGACGCGTATGAAGAAGCAAAAAAGGATCCTAGTTTTCAAGCTGAGATTGACAGATTATTAAAAGAGTATGTTGGTAGGGAGACACCATTATATTTGGCTGAAAATTTAACAAAACATGCAGGTGGAGCGAATATCTATCTAAAAAGAGAAGATTTGAATCATACGGGCGCTCATAAAATAAATAATGCTATTGGCCAGGCCTTGCTGGCAGTCAGAATGGGAAAGCGAAGAATTGTAGCTGAAACTGGGGCAGGTCAACATGGAGTAGCAACTGCAACCGTCTGTGCCTTGTTAAATCTCGATTGTATTATTTTTATGGGGGAAGAGGACATTAAACGGCAAGCCTTAAATGTCTTTCGCATGGAGTTGCTCGGTGCTAAAGTTATCGGTGTGACGTCCGGCAGTGCAACCTTAAAGGATGCAGTTAACGAAGCACTAAGATATTGGGTAGCGAATGTGGATGATACTCATTATCTTTTAGGGTCGGTAATGGGGCCGCACCCGTTTCCCGTTATGGTAAGAGACTTCCAAAGTGTAATTGGAAAGGAAACAAAGGAACAATTTTACGCAAGGAATGGCGCCCTTCCTGATGCTGTAGTGGCATGTATTGGCGGAGGGAGCAATTCAATGGGGATGTTTTATCCTTTTATAGAAGACGAGGGAGTACGTTTATTTGGTGTTGAGGCTGCAGGTGCCGGCGTTGAAACCGCCTTTCATGCTGCATCACTCACAAAAGGAAGACCAGGGGTTTTGCATGGAGCCTTAATGTATGTATTACAAACGGAGGAAGGCCAAATACAAGAAGCTCATTCCATTTCGGCGGGACTTGATTATCCAGGTGTGGGACCAGAACATAGTTTTTTAAAGGATAGCGGTCGAGTTAACTACTTTTCTATTACAGATCAAGAGGCACTTGCTGCGTTTCTACTTTTATCCAAGCTTGAAGGGATTATCCCGGCGCTTGAAAGTGCCCATGCTGTTGCCTACGCCGTTAAACTTGCTGCTGAAATGGACCAATCACAAAATATTGTTGTTTGTTTATCAGGACGTGGTGACAAGGATGTAGATACGGTTAAAGCAAGGCTTGAGGAGGGAAAATAAAATGAATCGAATTGAAAAATCGTTTACTTTATTAAAAGAGAATAATAGAAAAGCTTTTATTCCTTACATAATGGCAGGGGATGGGGGATTAGAAGGTCTAGTTGACAAGCTTTTATTACTTGAAAAATTTGGTGCTACTGCCATTGAGATTGGAGTTCCATTTTCTGACCCTGTTGCGGATGGACCAACGATTCAACGTGCCGGCCTTAGGGCATTGGAAAATGGAACAACACTTCGAGGGATTATTGCTGAGCTAGAAAAAGCTCGAGACGCAGTTTCGATTCCTCTGCTCCTCATGACTTATTTAAATCCTATTTATTCATATGGAATAGAAGGCTTTGTACGAGATATTCAGAAGGCTGGGGTGGATGGCTGTATCATTCCCGATCTTCCAGTTGAAGAAGAGGATATTATTGCTCCACTTCTTGAAGCGGAACAGGTGGAATTAATTCGCCTTGTAACCTTGACAACACCACTAAAACGGATTAAAACCATCTCGAGTAAAGGGAAGGGATTTTTGTATACTGTGACTGTCAAAGGAATTACAGGAGTACGAAATGAATATGATGCAGAATTAAATCAATTTTTACAGGCAGTAAAAGAGATCAGTCCCCTTCCTGTTATGGCTGGATTCGGTATTTCAAGTAAAGAGCAAATTACAGAAATTACGAAGTATTGTGATGGAGTCATCGTGGGAAGTAAAATTGTTGATTTATTTGAACAAAATCGTTTAAGCGAAATGGAAGAGTTAATGTCCGCGTTTAAACAGGAAACAAGCATAATTTAGTATACGGCATTGTTAGATGATATTGCTGAATCCGCTATTTTAGCGGTAACCATTAACAGAGCCTAATTAGATAAGAGGATGTTCCTTTTGCTTGGAAACATCCTCTTTTTCACTAAAAAGTGTGATTTGTTACTGCAGGTTGTGTTCAACTTTACTATAATTTGAATTGATCATGTAGTTATTTAGATAGTTGACCTCTTTACCATCAACTAAAATGTTAAAGTAAGGATGAGGAATGATGAGGGTTTACGAAACAATACTTTCTATTTTAGAAGAAAAAGGACCGTTGCCTATTCCAGACATTTGTCAAGAAGTAAATCAGGTTCTTACCATTAATCGTGAAAGTCCAATCCTTCCTTCACATATCAAATCGATTGTTTCAAGAAAAAAAGATTTATTCTGGATAAACGGAGAAAAAATTTCTATCCATCCTAATAAATATCCCTTCACTTTGCTGGCAACCCTTGAAGGAACAAAAGGGATCTCTTATCAAGTAAGAGTCAATTTTTTGAAAAATAGGTTTGCTTTTTTAGAATGGAGAAATCAAGGGAAGTATCCGGCCTTTACAGATCCTTTAACGGCTAAGCCTGGAAATGTAGAGGCATTTAAAAGAGAACTGTACTTGTTAAATATTTGGGAATGGGAACCATCCTATTGTAAAGAAGCTGGGATTATCCTTGAAGGAAATTATTGGTCGGTTAAACTTAAAACAAAAGGAATAGTATATGAAAGCACGGGTACCGAATGTTTTCCTGCTAATTGGGAAAGGTTTTGCAGGGCAGTGGAAAAGTTAACGGGAACTCCATTTCGTTTTTAAGGAAAACGTTAAATCCTGATAAGATTTTTCAATTTCTTGATAGCAGCGGTTATCTTCTTTATAATAGATATGTATTCGTGATGAGAAATATTTTGGCAAAATGTTTTTCATGTATGAAATAATTCGTTAGAAACTTCCAGTAGTGGAAGTTTTGTTTGTTTTATATAGATAATTTATCAATCGGATTATCATTATTATTATAGGAGCGTAACATAGATGAAAGAAATAACTGTTGAAGATCTTTTTAACTTAAAGGAACGGGTCATAATTGATATACGATCAGCGATTGAGTTTAACGATGGTGCTATTCCTGGAGCAATTAATGTTCCATTATTTTCAGATGAAGAACGTCAAGTAGTGGGTACCATTTATAAACAAGAAGGGCAAGCAGCGGCCAAGTGGAAAGCAATGGAGTTTGTCTCACCCAAACTTCCTGACCTTTTACAGACAATAAAATCGTATCATACGAACGGAGAATTGATTATACATTGTTGGCGTGGCGGAACGCGCAGTAAAGCAATAGTGACCTTTTTGGAGTTTGCTGGTATTTATGCATGGCGTTTACTAGGTGGATATAAAGAATACCGTCATTATATTCTTGAGAGAATACCTAGTGCTATTCCTGATAAAGCAGTTGTCATTCATGGAATGACAGGTGTGGGGAAAACGGAAGCTTTGAAAATCTTGGAGGGGTATGGCTATCCTATTCTTGACCTTGAAGGAATGGCTGGCCATCGAGGATCCATATTTGGAACCATTGGTCTAAGTGACGGTCACAACCAAAAAACTTTTGATTCCCTTTTATATAAAGGTTTGCAGGACCTTAAGGGGAGCGATTATTTTCTAGTCGAGGCCGAAAGCAAAAGAATCGGTAAGTCGGTTCAACCAGAGAAATTAATGGATGTAAAATTTAATGGTATAAATATTTATGTACATTCGTCCATTGAACAAAGGGTAAATCATCTTGTCTCTGAGTATGTGTTGCCGTATCAGCATGAAAGTTGGTTTTTTGAAAAAATATCGTTAGGTATTGAAAGGGTATTAAAACGCGTTAAAGATGTAGAGATTAGAAAAAGTCTTCTACAATTCCTAGCTGAAAAAAATTATCGCGATATGATTTTTATTTTGCTTGAACACTACTATGACCCGCGTTATAACCATGCTAAGCAAGAGTATATCGGAGAGTTTATTGACATCTATGCAGATAACCCGGTTGATGCAGCAGAAAAAATTGCAAAAAAATTGCATGAATTATCCTTTTCACCTGTTTTGGAAACCCAAAAACACCTGTAGTTCTCTAATTCCTAAAAGTACACAATAGAGATGCTTTCGCTCTGGTATGGTATATTCAATAAAAAACCGCTGAATGTAAATTCAGCGGTTTCCTTTATCAACCAATTATTTTTTTAATGGTCTTAATCCTCGGCGTTGGATCTCATCCTTTAAAATCTTTATCCATTCCTTTTCCTTTTCCTCTCCAGACTTTAATGCATCCCGATACAATCCAACCAACTGTTCGTTACTCATAATTTTCAATTAAGAATGCCCTCCTTGGAAAGTGGATTGAATATTCAGTTTTTACTATTGTAATGGCTTACATCCGATTTGAGAACCCTTATTGAGAAAAAGTTGAAAAAGGTTCACAATATATTTATTTTCTTATATTAAGTAGTTGAGGGATTTTGTTGCGAATCAGCTGGGGAATTGTTTATACTAGAACATGGACAAAGACCGAAAGGACGTGGCAACAATGATACATTTATCATGGAAAGATCGCGAAACTGTAAAAAAAGTAAAATGTATTCATACGGATGCAAAAAAATATCTTGTGAATAACGCTTTAACAACTGGAAAAGTCTATGATGTAAAAAACGAAACCGAAGAGTTTTATTACATCATTGACAATACTGGAAAAGTGGGCGGATTTTACAAGGAATATTTTCAAGATGCATAAATCAACAAGAATGTGAGGCTAATTCCTCCAGTTTTTTTTTGAACGAGAGAGGAGAAGAGGGTTCAAATTGATCTATTTATTTGTAGGACTGGGTGGTATTGCAGGGAGTTTACTCCGCTATTTTTTATCTTTTTTTTCCGGTTTAATCTGGAGGGGAGACTTTCCATTCGGTACGCTTTTCATCAATCTAATGGGATGCTTCGTCTTAGGCTGGATTACATACCGATGGGTGATCCCTAAAAAACTAAACCCCAACCTGTTAACAGCATTAACGACAGGTGTGATTGGCTCTTTTACGACCTTTTCCACTTATTGCTATGAAACGGTTCATTTGTTTGAACTAAAAGCATACTTTTTTTGCTTCTTATATATGTCTATCAGTTTGTTTGGTGGTATTTTTTTTGTAAGAGCAGGGAAGAAAATAGGCGGATATAGGGATAGGAAAGAGAGTGGAGTCATATGAATGACGTTCTATTTGTTGCAGTCGGCGGATTCTTTGGAGCAATCATGAGATTTGCCCTTAGTAAAAGCATACAGAATCGAAATAGGACAAGCTTTCCTGCAGGAACATTTATAGTAAACTTAGCGGGTGCCTTTTTACTAGGAATAATAATTGGTATGCAAATAAATGGACATCTGTACGCCTTATTAGGAATCGGGTTTATGGGGGCATTTACAACCTTTTCCACGTTGATGCTAGAGTCCGAACAGCTTAAAGAGGCTAAAAAAAACAAATTATTGTATGGCTATCTTGGAATTAGTTACTTATTCGGAATCGTGCTCGCTCTTGGAGGCATTTGGGTAGGAAAAATGGTATAAAAAAGAAGCATTTTTGAAATGCTTCTTTTTTATACGAATTTATTTTTGTTGAACAGGAGTATTTGCATGTCTTTTTGATTGATACAGTCTCCGGCTAATCATGGATTGAAGCGTTAAGAAAGTTCCACCAACAACCCAGTAAAGCGGAAGTGCAGCAGGTGCATTAAAGGAAAACATGACAATCATAAGCGGTGACATTAATCCCATGAATTTCATTTGCTGCTGCTGCTCAGTTGGCATTGTAGATTGTGAAACCTTAAATTGAAAGTAATATACAAGACCAGCTATGATGGTAATGATGATATCTGGATGTCCTAAGTTAAACCATAAAAATTTATGAGTTGCAATTTCCTCAGAACCACGAATAGCATAATAAAAGGCGGTAAGTATGGGCATTTGAATAAGGATTGGCAAACAACCCATATTTAGCGGATTGACACCATGTTTTTTATAAAGACCCATCATTTCCGTTTGAAGTTCCTGTTTCTTTTTAGGATCCTTTTCTGTCTTCATTTTCTTTTGAATGGCATCCATTTCAGGTTTTAATCCATCCATTTTTTCTTTCATAGCCATTTGATTTTTGTATTGCTTTAGCATCAATGGCATTAACACAAGTCTGATCACCACAGTAACAATAATAATGGCTAACCCATAGTTCCCATTAAACAATTCAGCAGTAGCATGAATGATAGATGAAAATGGGTGAACAAAATAGGTTTGAAAAAACCCGCTATTATCTCCTTTTTGAGTCTGAGATGAGCAAGCTGTCAATAATAATGTAGGTACAATTAAAAGTGCTAACAGTAAAAGTGAAGATCGTTTCGTTTTCATATTTCCTCCTAAAAGTGTGTTGATTAATGGTTTAAGTAAAAAGGAAGGAAAATGGTTCCTCAGAATCTTCCTGAGAGCATTCTTTTCTACGAATATATTTAACAATTCTTTTCAGAATAAAACTTCCGTTTAAACTACTTCTTTTTCGGTAAAAAGCTAACGGTTGAATAATTTTTGTATTTGCAGGATCAGAAATAGAGCCGATAAATGAATCTTCCACACCCCACGCCCATAAATATTTTAACGTGATGCCTAAGAAAATACTGACATAAAGGGCGTTTAAAGCATCCATATCTGATAAATAAATTAGCAATTGAAACAAAAATTATCACCTCACTAAAATGTCAATGATATGAGTATATAGGAGAATCGAAAAAGAATCAATTTTATCGATGTTAAAATGTCATATCATCATGATATTTATAATAGTTTTTAAGACCAATATGTGATGGTATCCAACAACCCAATTAAAACGAGAAGGATTCCTGCTGATTTTTGGATGGCCATTCCAAATTTTCTGCTCTTTTTCATCAATGATCCATCTACTCCAAGGAACCAAATAATCAACAGGACAATAATGAGGGGCAGGGAAGTTCCGATGGCGAAAATAGTCGGTAGAAACGCTCCATAACTTGCACTTAACACAATGGGCATTAAAGTAAGAAAAAACAAGACAAACATTGTTGGACAAAAGGCAATTGAAAAGCTGATGCCCATTAAAAATGAACCCCAAATTCCGCCATTTTGACTTGTGGGTATACAAGAGAAAATTCTGTTGATCCAATTCAATTTAATTACATCAAGTAAAAACAATCCTAAAAGTAAAATAAGTGGTCCAATTATTTTTCGAAAAGCCACAAAGAAACCAGTGATGCCTGTTTGGAACTCACGTCCTATTAACCAAACGGCAAGTCCTAAACAAGAAAATACGACGATTTTGCCAAGAATAAACATGAGTGCTTCACTCCATTGTTTCTTGGTTTGCAGGCTTTTATTCCCATAGAAGGTGATGGCACTAATATTTCCTGTGAGTTGACAGGGGGCTAGTGCTCCAATGATTCCTAGTAAAAAGGCTGCAAGTAGTGGTACGTTTTTTGTTTCATTCATTAAGACGACAATGGGACTGCTTAAAAATCTACTAATAGAACTTAGTATTTCATACATATTTTTTCACCCTTCATTTCTCGAGCAATATGGGAGTCACGATACTAAGATACTATAAAATTATCAAGAAAATATGCAGATAAAAAGAGTTCACTATTTAGGAAGAAAAAACACTGATTCACTCATGAATCAGTGTTTAAAAGGGGTCTTCCAGTGGGCAGTCAGCATTTGATTGGCAAATGCTACTTTTGCTTCAGTAGGCGGCTCGACATCTTTTAAAGGATATTCATGTCCCAAGGCTTCCCACTTATAAACACCAAGTTTGTGGTAAGGGAGAATTTCTATCTTTTGAACATTTTTAAGTGTTCCAATAAATTCTCCTAGTTTTTGCAGGTCCTCTGGATCATCGGTCACTGTAGGAACAAGAACATGACGCACCCAAATCGGTACTTTTCGATTGGATAAAAATTGTGCAAATTCAAGAATGTGGTCATTTGCCATTCCAGTAAGCTCGATATGTTTTTTTCGATTGATATGCTTTAAATCTAGCAATATCAAGTCCGTATACTGTAATAATTCTTCAAGCTGGTCAATAAAGAGCTTAGAATGAGAGAAGCAGCCGCCAGATGAATCAATAGTGGTGTGAATGCCTTTCTTTTTACATTCTTTAAATAACTCCGTTAGAAATGGAATTTGCAGTAACGGTTCTCCGCCGCTCACTGTAATGCCGCCACCAGACGCTTGAATAAAAGGAAGATAGCTAATCAGATCATCCATGATTTCGGAAACAGTCATTTGTTTTCCTGTACCAATTTCCCAAGTGTCTGCATTATGGCAAAATTGGCATCGTAACAAGCAGCCTTGTGTAAAAATAACATAACGAATCCCTGGTCCGTCAACTGTCCCTAATGTTTCAATGGAATGAATATTTCCGTTCATGATGATGATCCCCCTTATTTTTAAGCAGTGGGTATTCCAACACAAAGAGTCAGACCCTTTGTGTTGGAATATCCTCAATTTAATCTATTTACAATGATTCATGGAAAGTTCGGTTAATAACATCAAGCTGCTGCTCTTTTGTTAGTTTAATAAAGTTTACTGCATATCCAGAAACACGAATGGTTAACTGTGGATATAGTTCAGGATGTTCCATCGCATCTAATAATGTTTCTTTATTAAAGACGTTAACATTTAGATGATGTCCTTCTTTGATAGAATAGCCATCAAGAATGGAAACTAAGTTGCGAATTTGACTGTCTTCTTCTTTACCTAAAGCCTTAGGAACGATCGAGAAAGTATTAGAAATTCCGTCCATTGCATATGCGTATGGAAGTTTAGCAACAGAAGAAAGTGATGCCAATGTTCCTTTTGTATCACGGCCATGCATTGGGTTAGCACCTGGTGCAAATGGTTCACCAGCACGGCGTCCGTCTGGGGTGTTACCTGTTTTCTTACCATAAACTACATTTGATGTAATCGTAAGTACTGACAAGGTATGAACAGATTCCCGGTAAGTAACGTGTTTCCGCAGTTTTTTCATAAAGGTTTTAACAATTTCAACAGCAATGTTGTCGACACGGTCATCATTGTTACCGTATTTAGGGAAATCACCTGTAATTTCAAAGTCTACTGCAAGCCCGTTTTCATCACGAAGGACTTTCACTTCGCCATACTTGATCGCACTTAAAGAGTCAGCTGCAACACTTAAACCAGCGATTCCAGTTGCCATTGTTCTTAGTATTTTGGTATCATGTAATGCCATTTCAATTCGTTCGTAACTGTATTTATCGTGCATATAGTGAATAACATTTAAGGTATTAATGTATAATCCAGCTAACCAATCCATCATTAAATCAAATTTTTCCATTACTTCATCATAATTTAACACATCAGAAGTAATTGGTCGATAAAGTGGACCAACTTGAATTTTTAATCTTTCATCAACGCCGCCGTTAATGGCGTATAATAGAGCCTTTGCAAGGTTAGCGCGAGCACCGAAGAACTGCATTTGTTTGCCAATTTCCATAGCAGATACACAGCAGGCAATTCCGTAATCGTCACCATATTCAGGTCGCATAATATCATCGTTTTCATATTGGATTGCACTAGTTTTGATCGAAACTTTAGCGCAATACTGTTTAAAGTTTTCAGGTAAACGAGAAGACCATAAAACTGTTAAGTTAGGTTCTGGTGCTGGTCCTAAGTTATCTAATGTATGAAGGAAACGGAAAGAGTTCTTCGTAACAAGTGAACGTTCATCGTTTGCCATACCACCAATGGATTCTGTTACCCATGTTGGGTCACCACTAAATAATTCATTATAATCTGGTGTGCGTGCGAATTTAACAAGACGAAGTTTCATGATGAAATGATCAACAATTTCCTGAACTTCCATTTCTGTTAATGTACCGTTTTGTAGGTCTCTTTCGACGTAAATATCTAAGAAAGTAGAAACACGGCCAAGGCTCATTGCTGCACCGTTTTGTTCTTTAACAGCCGCTAAATAACCGAAATATACCCATTGGAAAGCTTCTTGTGTATTTTGAGCCGGCTTGGAAATATCAAATCCATAGCTTTTAGCAAGTTGTTTTAATTCTTTTAATGCACGATATTGTTCTGAAAGTTCTTCGCGTAAACGCATCACATCTTCAGTCATAACACTGCTTGTATTAGCGAAATCTTTTTGTTTTTCTTTCATTAAGAAATCGACTCCATACAATGCAACCCGGCGATAGTCTCCAATAATACGTCCACGGCCATAAGCATCAGGAAGACCAGTGATAATAGCAGCCTTACGAGCAAGTCTCATTTCTTCTGTATAGGCATCAAAAACTCCTTGGTTATGGGTTTTACGATAATCAGTAAAAATCCTTTCCACTTCTGGGCTTAATTCATAACCATAAGATTCACAAGCTTGCTTTGCCATCCGAATACCACCAAAAGGCTGTAGGGAACGGTTAAACGGCTTATCAGTTTGAACACCAACTACTTTTTCAAGTTCTTCATCTAGGTAGCCAGGACCATGTGATGTAATGGTAGAAACGGTTTCAGTGTCCATCTCGAGGACACCGCCATTTTCTCGTTCTTGAGTAGTAAGGTCCATAACTTGATCCCATAGTTTTTTTGTCGCTTCAGTAGGGCCGGATAAGAAAGAGTCATTTCCTTGATATTCAGAGTAATTTTTTACGATAAAATCTCGAACATTAATTTCAGTTGACCATTTTCCTTTATTAAATCCTTGCCATTGTTCCATTATTTCTCACCTCTTAAGTTAGTAGAAAAAATATATAACAGATTAGCTATTTGAATCATGAGTAAAGTATAACAGCATAAATGCGATAAATATCACATTAATTGTTAAGAAATTGTGAAGGATTGAACAATAAGGGTTTTATGGGTATGAATTTGAAAATTCTATGAACAAATCTAGAAAAAACATAAAACTGTACTATAAAAAAATAACCAAAACTGAATTCTGTTATATAAGAATATACCAGCAATAGCAACGTAACAATAGTATAAAATTATGAAACAGACGCTATGATCAGATGAAAAAAGCAGGAGGGAGATTCCTGCTTTTAATCAACAACTATATATGCAATCATTGGCCCATTATGCGTTCTATCCGAGTGGATCTCGCAAATTAAACGGTACGTTCCTTCTTTATTAAATTGTAGTGGAACTACCGTCTCTTTCCCTTTTTTTACAACCCCTTTAATATTTGTTCCTTCTATATAATATGGATGGCTTTCACCATTAATTCCGTTAATTAATAGATTTACCTTTTCGCCTTTCTCAAGAATCACCGTACCAGGGTCCCAACGATATGCTTCTATTTCTTTCCCATTTTTTAATGTGGTCTTAAATTCCCCCGTCACCATGTGGATTTCACGAATTTCCTTATTTGATTGAGGATTAAAGACTGCGGTATCTCCGGATTTGAACATAAACCATGCCGAAAAACTAGCCAAAATGACTCCGATTGCTAAATAAAAAAGCAAGGTATCTTTTTTAAAAACTAAAAACTTCACGCTATACCTCCTTGATAATTTGTCCTATTTAATACATATGCTGAGTAGTCTGGAAAACTTGTCACTTTTCTATAAACTTTTATTTTTTAATATGCTTTTTTATTTAAGCTGTTAAATAGAGTGGGTGGGTTTTGGTTATTTGCGGTTGAAGACTCTATATTCTGTCAACAATAAAACTGACAATAATCCATTTTGGAATATATTTCTTTGTTTTTCCTGGTGAACAGTTTATATTAAAAACAGGAATGAAAAAATAGGTGGTAATCTTGTTGGGGATAAGAAGAGAAAAGATCTTAAAATATGCAAAATTTATTTTTCCTCTGCTCTTGTTGATTTTTGCCATAATAGAGATGAAAAAATTTACTGGAAATTTAAATAGTGAATTACTAAAAAATGAAATTAATCAATTGAATTTCTGGCTTTTATTATTTATCTTTGTGGTTACGCTAGCTGCGGTCTTACCAATGGTTTTATATGATGTCATTTTAGTAAGGATTTTAAAGGTAAAAGTCTCTAAAAGAGAACTTTTTGAACAATCGTTTATAGCAAATTCATTTTCAAACCTAATTGGGTTTGGGGGCTTGGTGGGTGCCATGCTTCGTACTTACTTTTTTCATAAGGTGGAAAAGGATAAGCGAAGACTAATTGGGGTTATTGCATCAGTTTCCCTATTTTACTTAACCGGTATTTCCGTACTATCTTGGATTGTTACGATCAGTTACCGCCATTTTCCGTTGTTTGCTGATACGAAGTGGCTCTATTTCGCTGTGTTTGGTGTGGGGTTGTATTTACCAGTTTTTCTCATTATACATATCGTTAAATCTAAAAAAGACAATCAGTCATTTATAAACCTTAATGTAAGCCTAAAACTGGTCATTGTATCAGTTATAGAATGGGTCGCTGTGTTTGTTGCTATTTATATTCTAACTAAGGTATTAGGAATCCCTATCTCATTAAAAAACCTTTTTCCCGTCTATATAGTTGCAGCATGTGCAGGCATTATCAGTATGATTCCAGGCGGACTAGGCTCATTTGATTTAGTTTTTATTTGGGGTATGCAGGATTTACAAATACCTCAGGAAAAGATCCTTGTTTTGCTCCTTTTTTACCGGATTGGGTATTACTTTATTCCCTTTTTGATTAGTTTAGGCTTGTTTGTAAAGCTTTATTGGGAAAGATGGAACAAATCCTGGAATTACTTGCCGAAAGCGATTATTCAAGGGTTTAGTCATGTTCTTTTAACAATGCTTGTATTTCTATCAGGGTTAATCCTGCTTCTTTCAGCTAGTGTACCAGGGATTATGTCAAGACTAAGGGTTGCTCAAGAACTGTTATCATTTCCGATTATTAATGTCTCACATCAACTTTCTGTAGCAGCTGGTTTTTTATTGCTAGGGTTATCACGAGGAATTGAGTATAATGTGAAAAGAACCTATGATTTGACCATGCTTGCACTGATTCTTGCTTCACTATTCTCTATTTTCAAAGGGATCGATTATGAAGAAGCTATTTTTTTAATTATTGTGGCCCTTTTACTAAGAATGTCTAAAGGACAATTTTATCGTGAAAGTTATGTTCTGACTTGGGGAAAAACCATCTTCGATGTGACAGTCATATTAATTATTACTTCAATGTATATTTTGATCGGGTATTTAAATTTACCAATCTCAAAAATATCCATGCCTGAGAAACTGTTGCCTTATGTGATTGTCGATTATCGTGATTTATTTTCAAGTGCCTTCATTGGATTGGTTATTGCGGTAGTCATCCTATCGGTGGGATATTTAATCAGTCTGCCAAAAAAGTGGAAATTAGAGAAATCAATTGGTCATGAGCAGGAGATTATTAATCATTTAACTGTGTATCAGGGAAAAGTGTTATCTCATTTAATATTTTTGCACGATAAATATGTCTTTTGGAATAAACAAAGGAATGTTTTAATTGCATTCCAAAAATATGCAGATAAGTTAGTTATCCTTGGCGATCCGATTGGAGACAAACAAGAATTATCAAACGCCATTGAGGAATTTCAAGAAATAGCCGATCTTTATGGCTTTACCCCTGTTTTTTATCAAGTAAGTGATGATATGCTGCCATATTTACATGGTCACGGTTTTGCCTTTTTTAAATTGGGAGAGGAAGCCTTTGTCGACCTTAGAAGCTTTTCACTTTTTGGAAATAAAATGAAGGGATTACGGACATTAAAAAATAAATTTAATCGTGAAAAATATAGTTTCGAATTGTTGCAGCCACCCTTTTCAACAAAATTACTGAAAGAATTAAGAGAGATTTCGGATGATTGGTTACAAGGGCGAAAAGAAAAAGGATTTTCGTTAGGTTTCTTTGATGAACATTATTTGAATAAAGCTCCCATTGCGATTGTAAGAAATGAAAATAAACAAATACAAGGGTTCATGAGCATCATGTATGTATACGACCATTACCGAACCCTTTCCGTAGACTTAATGAGAATGAGAACAAACTCACCAGCAGGCACGATCGACTTCCTTTTTCTATCGCTAATTGACTGGGCCAAGGAACAAGGGTATGAACGATTTAATATGGGCATGGCACCGTTAGCGAATGTTGGTCTTTCGAGATTTTCCTTTTTAAGTGAGAAAATTGCCGCACAAATTTTCTTGCACGGCCACTTTATTTATCACTTTAAAGGCTTACGGAAATTTAAAGAAAAATATACAAATATTTGGGAGCCTAAATATTTGGCATATCGAAAGAAATCTTCATTGCCCTTCATAATGGCTCAAATTACATTGTTAATTTCGAAAAAAAGAATATAAATTTTGACCAGTGGGTGCTCTCCCACTGGTTTTTTTATTGAAAAAGGTTTTTCCAAAGAGTATTTCATTAAATTTCCACTTTATTACTTTGAAAAATCTGATAAAATCTAATAGGAAATAACTGTATGAGTAAGGATGTGTGCTTACAATTGAAAAAAATTTTAACTTTGATTTTAACCGGATTACTCCTTTATACGAATCCATTATCATCTTTTGCTCAAGAAACAGAACCATTGGATTTAAAAAGTGAGGCTGCGGCGTTGTTAGATTCCGATACCGGTGCAATACTCTATTCAAAAAATGCTAATGAAAAAATGTATCCAGCAAGTCTAACAAAAATCGCAACGGCCATTTATGCCATTGAAAAAGGCAATTTAGACAGTCTTGCAACTGTTAGTGCGAATGCTGTACGACAAGATGGTACGCGGGTTTATTTAAATGAAGGGGAGCAGGTACCCTTAAAGAGACTCATTCAAGGGATGCTGATTAACTCGGGCAATGATGCTGCAATGGCAATCGCTGAACATTTAGATGGAAACGTTGAACAATTTGCTCAAAACCTTAATAATTTCCTAAAAACTAAGATTGGTGTGAGCAATACCCATTTCACAAATCCTAACGGCTTATTTGATGTGAACCATTATACAACGGCCATGGATTTAGCACTAATCACTAATTATGCCCTTAAAAATCCTGTATTTGCTGAAATCTTTGGAACAAAAGTGCTTGAATGGAAGGGACAGTCATGGGAGACGACGCTCTTCACACACCATAAAATGCTTAAGGGTGAGCTTCCATATCCAGGCATAACAGGTGGAAAGACAGGTTATACAACTGAAACAAAGCAAACATTAGCAACAACCGCTGATAATGGAAAAATGAGGTTGACAGCAATTGTGCTAAAGTCTGAATTAAAAAATGATAAATATAAAGATACAGCACTTTTGTTTGATTATGGGTTTAAGGGATATCGACATGCGACAATCAAACAGGGGGAATTTTTCATTAAGGATAATAAAGAATTTTATCCAGAACATGACACTGTGATAACAGAGAAAAGTGAGGGCTCTATAAAAAAGGTCAATAACATGGGAATGCTATCGATAGAGGATCAGAACGGTAAAGTTTTACAATCATTACAACTAAAATACAAAGAACCGCCAAAACCTAAGACCATAAAAGAAAAACACGAAAAACCAATGGATAAGCAACAATTACTTTTTCAAGTTAATGTTATTGTTGGCATGATGATGATGGTTTTGGTGGTTGTGTTGATCGGATTTAGAAAGAAATGGACGAGCAAATATTAAAAACTCGATGAATTGAAGAGGAAGTTTCAAACCAAAGGGTCAGACCCTTGATTTGAAACTTCCTCTTATTTGTTCGTCAAATTAGTGAGGAGCAGCATAACAAAAGATATTAATACCATTGACAGGACCAAGAGCCATGCTAATTGCATATTTCCTGATTCCATTGCAATATAAATGGCTGTGGGAGCTGTTTGTGTCTTGCCAGGGATATTGCCTGAGAACATAAAGGTGGCTCCAAATTCTCCAAGCGCTCTTGCAAAGCTCAGGATAACACCAGAAATAATGGAGCGAATTGACAATGGTAGTGTCACAAGTAAAAATACACTTATTTCATTAGCTCCATCTACTCTTGCTGCATCCTCAATATCTTTGTCGACAGCTTCAAAACCTATTTTTACGGTTTGATACATCAATGGAAAGGCGACAATGGTGGAAGCAATCACAGCAGACAATGGTGTGAACATTATGGAGCTGGAAAACAACTCTTCTATTAACGTTCCAACTGGACTATTTCTGCCAAAAAAGAATATTAATAAAAAACCAACAACCGTTGGCGGCAGCACAAGTGGAAGCAACAGGAGGGTTTCAATCAGCATTTTTCCTCTAAAGTTCCGTTTGGCTAATAATCTCCCCCAGATAATTCCGAAAACGAAGACGACAGCCACAGAAACTGACGCCACTTTTATAGATAATATAATGGGTGACAAAAATTCATTTTGTATCAAACTCATCAATCCAATACTTTATAACCATATTTTTAAAAAATTGTTCTTGCAATCATGCATTGTAAATAATCATAGAAGAGAGCTTAACGTCTTTTTATATGTATTCTTCAACCATTATATCGAAAGGTGTTCATTCCATAAAGGCGAAATCCAAAAAAAACTGCAAATAGATTGATATTCATGTTATGGCTAGTGAGCTAAAGGGGGGGATAAAGGTGGACATGGAGAAATTAAAGCAATGGATGGATATGGCCAAAAACATGCAGGGTGGTGAATTTTGGAACAACATTTTTGAACAAGATTTCACTAAGCAATTTATGAGCGATCAAGAACCACCACCTAAAGAATCAAGCACTGGTGGACCATCTGGTCGTGGTGAGAAGTCGTCTAGAGTATTCCCGGCATTCGATATATTAGAAGGGGAAAAGGACGTTATTGTGTTGATTGAACTACCCGGGGTGATGAAGGAAAACCTTGAATTAGGCCTCAATGGCAATATCCTAACCATTAAAGGCAGTGTTTTACCTATTCATCCACAATTAAAAATGACCCATTCAGAGAGGTTTTATGGTGATTTTCAGAGACAAATTTCCTTACCGGATTCTATCAGTTCTCCCCAATTGAATGCGAAATTTTGGCACGGATTATTATTTGTCAGTTATCAACGTACGATTGAAAAGGAAGAAATGATACCCATTGAATAGACATTTTCATCCTAAAGAAAAGGCATTATTCGGATATAAAAAAGACTAAAGCAAAAAGTCCTTTAGTCTTTAAATATTACTATTGCAGCTTGCTTTCTACCTGCTGACATACTTCATCAGCAGACATTCCGTTTGCATCAATGACAGAGCCTTTTATTGAGGTATCCTGCATACCCATAACATTTGAATCAAGACCTGTTACTACGCAGCAATCACAATTTTGTGCATCAGACTCCTGCTTTAATTCTACTACGTCATATCCTTTTTCCCTAAGTGCCTGTTGAATATTTGTAAGAGATTGTTCTACTCCAACTTTTGCCATACAAAACACCTCCTCCTGTAGATTATCTTGCCTCAGATTAAGGTAAATATTCCGTATAGGGATTGATAATGTTCCAAAAGATAATAGAGGAGGTGTTGTATATGGGAAAACGTAGTAAACGAAAAGCAGACCCGTCTACTATTGGTCTTAATTCACCACAAGTAGAGGGTCAAGGAACAACTACCACAGAAACAGGTTCAAGAGCTGAACCATCTTCAAGGAGAAAACAAAAAAGAAGCTAAAAAGAAGAGGATGGCTCAAGCTGTTGAGCCATCCTCGAATAATATTTTATTGATACATTTCTGCCACTTGCTTTTGGATCTCTTCGTTATCCAGATACTCATCATAATTCATTTGCTTATCCACTAAGCCCTTAGGCGTAAATTCAAAGATTCTGTTTGCAATCGTTTGAATGAACTGATGGTCATGTGAGGAAAATAGCATAGAGCCTTTAAAGTTTATTAAACCATTATTAAGAGCTGTAATGGATTCTAAGTCCAAATGGTTGGTTGGTTCATCAAGAAGAAGCACATTTGCTCCATTTAACATCATTTTAGAAAGCATACAACGAACCTTTTCTCCCCCGGACAGAACGCTTGCTTTTTTTAACACTTCTTCGCCAGAAAATAACATTCTTCCTAAAAATCCACGTAAGAAACTTTCACTATCATCTTTTGGGGAAAATTGACGAAGCCAATCCACCAGGTTTAGGTCGCTGTTCTCAAAATACTCCGAGTTATCTTTTGGAAAATAGGCTTGTGAAGTGGTGATTCCCCATTTAAATGTTCCACTATCTGCTTCCATTTCACCCATTAAAATTTTAAAAAGGGTTGTTTTTGCTACCTCATTTGTGCCAACAAGGGCGATTTTATCTCCTTTGTTCATAAAGAAGCTTATGTTATCAAGCACCTTGACGCCATCAATTGTTTTTGTCAACCCTTCGACACGTAACAAGTCATTCCCAATTTCACGTTCTGGTGTAAAACCAACAAAGGGATAACGACGAGAAGAAGGTCTGATGTCATCAAGGGTGATTTTATCTAATAGTTTTTTTCGAGACGTTGCTTGTTTTGATTTAGAGGCATTTGCACTAAACCGGGCAATAAAGGCTTGTAATTCCTTTATTTTTTCTTCTTTTTTCTTGTTAGCATCCGAGGTTAATTTCGAAGCTAATTGACTGGATTCATACCAGAAGTCATAGTTTCCAACATAGATCTGAATTTTACTAAAGTCCAAATCGGCAATATGTGTACAAACTTTATTTAAGAAATGACGATCATGGGATACCACAATAACAGTATTTTCAAAGTTAATTAAGAAATCCTCTAGCCATTGAATGGCTTTGATATCTAAGTGGTTTGTCGGCTCATCCAAAAGTAAAACATCTGGTCTGCCAAACAATGCCTGTGCTAACAAGACTTTAACCTTTTCAGAACCTGTTAAATCCGCCATCTTTTTATCATGAAGCTCTTCGCCAATTCCTAAACCTTTTAACAGAATAGCAGCTTCAGGTTCAGCTTCCCAACCGTTCAATTCAGCAAATTCACCTTCGAGTTCGGCAGCTTTCATCCCGTCCTCATCAGTGAAATTTTCTTTCATATAAATAGCGTCTTTTTCCTGCATGACTTCATACAATCTTGCGTGACCCATAATAACGGTTTTTAATACTTCAAATTCTTCGTATTCAAAATGGTTCTGTTTTAATACAGCCATCCGTTCGTTTGGTCCGAGTTGAACTGTTCCTGTTTGTGCTTCAATCTCACCAGATAAAATTTTTAAAAAAGTTGATTTACCAGCACCATTTGCTCCAATTAGTCCGTAGCAATTACCCGGTGTAAACTTGATATTTACATCTTCAAATAACTTACGGTCTCCATATCTTAAACTTACGTTACTTACTGTAATCATATTAGAAATCCTCCAGAACACAAAATATCTATTTATTATACCATTAAACAGAACGAAGAGCGAATTCTTTGAAGCGGAATAATATTTTATGAAAAATTTTCTAAAAAATTTCTTCCAAATTCACACTTTATTCATATTTTTGATGTAATATTGGTTTAAGAAGTTTAAAGAGGTGAGAAGTATGGCAAAAAAACAGCTTACTGAACTCGTCAATAAGCTAAAAAAAGCTGGAATCAAAGTAAGTTTAACAAAACCAAAGTCCAATTACCTTTTATCCTTGCAGAAAATTAAACAATTTCCATCCGTGAATTAAATATGAAAGTGAGTAGGGCATTGGCACTCCTCTAATCAATGGAATCATCTACATTTGAAATACGATCATTTATAGGGAAAAGCGTTTAATCCAGGGGACTAACCGCTTTTTTTATTATTCAATTTTATCTAAGATCTTATCATAAACATCTTGTTTATTAAATTCTTTTCCCATTGGAAACTTTGCAATAAATGTATTGTTTTTATCCACAAGGTAAGTAAACGTAGAATGGATGAATTGCCCATTTCCAGGGTCTTTATATTGGAATTGTAAGGCATCAGTAATTTTTCTTAGTTCTGTTTGCGCTTCTTTAATTTTTCGTTTTTCCCCGGTTAAAAAAACCCAATCCTCATCATCTTGGATTCCAAAACCTTGCTTGTATTCTTGTAAAATCTCCGGCGTGTCGCGATAGGGATCAATTGTTATTGTAACAAATTCAATGCCTTTTCCATAAACCCCTTTATTCATTAAGTCCTTTTTCAATTCAACCATCTTTTGAGTCGTGGTTGGACATACATCAGGACAATGAGTGTAAATGAATTCAATTAACTTTAATTTGGTCTTATCCTTGCCGAAAATATATGTATCACCATTTTGATCGACTAAAGTGGCATCTTTTGGAACTGCTGCATTTGCATCTCGAATAAGAAAAAAAGAAATTCCTCCGGCAATTCCTAACAAAATGGCAAGACCGCAAATAAGATAGATTTTTTTCATAATGATCCCTCCTATCAATAAGATAATGAAGTTTTTCGAAAAAAGATATGGATATTATGTGAACAAAAGAAGATGCAACCTATTCAGAATTCCTTTATACTGTATTATAATATTTATTTTGAAAAATCGGACTATTTGAGAGGAAGATTGGAGGCTAAGCATGGTAAAAAAAGTTTGGAGGTTTATTATTCAATTGCTCATTCTTTTTGCAATCTATCAGATAGGGAATTCTACGGCCCGTTTCTTTCATTTGCAAATTCTTAGCAATGTCTATCAGTTTGCTCGGTTTATTACCAAAAAAATATCCGTCACCATTAACCAGTCCTGTATTCCTCAGTACCATTTTAATACTTGTTCAAAATTGGTCATCCATTTGCACGCGGATTAGCAATTGGTACAATTTCTCATGCTATTGGTACGGTTGAGGCAGTAAAAGAAGGGGAGATCCAGGGCGCTGTTTCCGGAGCCGCTATGGGGGTTGCGGCGCTATTAACTTCGGTCATCATCCCGTACATAATTCATTTTATATTATAAGAAGGTTATTTTTTAGGTAATATGCCTGTTGACAAATAAAACCAATTACCTTATTCTTTAGAAGAATTTAATTTTTCTAATAAGGGAGTATGTTTTATGTTAGGTGTCGTTCTTAACTAATCCAATCAATTGGATAGTTTCATTCCATTAAACTCGTTCATTTTTACGAATGAAGGGCTTATTTAGTGATGGACTGAAGTTAAGAACAATGGGCACGCATAAGCATACATCATTTTCCAATGTAGCTGTGTACACTCGTGTAGACAGTTTTTATTTTGGGCATTTTTGTATGAAAATTGAGTAGAGTAGCTACTCATCACTTTTGGCCGCAATGACATTGTTCATTGCGGCTTATTTCATTTTAGGAGGAAATATCGTGAATCAACATACCTTTAACACACTGGATTTTGAGAAGATTAAGGAAGCTATTGTAGGGTTTGCTTTAACGAATGAAGGTAAAGGAAAAATTAGAGGCCTGACACCATCTATTAATAAGAAGCAAATTGAAGCCTGGCTTGACGAACTTTCAGAAGCTGTTGAGATCTTGAAAAAAAGTGCAAGTGTACCTGTTCATGGTCTTGATGGGTTGGAGGTTTTACTAAATAATTTAAATAAAGGTATAGCCTTAAGGGTCGATCAGCTCGGAAAACTAAATGATTTTTTAGAGTGCTGTGGGAAGATGCGGCGTTACATGAAGGACAAAGAATATTATGCCCCAAGGGTTTCCGCCTATGTGGTGGTAATTGATGAATTACCTGAACTTGCGTCGGAAATCAACCGTTGCATCCGTAATGGAAGGGTTGATGATTATGCAAGCAAGGAATTATTAAAAATTAGGAAACAAATCGCTATTCAAGAAGAGCGGTTGAAAGAAAAGACTATGCAGCTGATTCGTTCCAATAAGTATAAGACCTTCTTGCAAGAAAATGTAATAAGTCAACGAAATGGCAGATTTGTCATTCCTATCAAAAAAGAATATCGGAATAAAATAAAGGGAACAGTGCTTGATACATCTGCTTCAGGATCAACTCTTTTTATCGAGCCAGAGGAAATTGCCATCTACCAAGATCAGTTAACATGGTTTATCAATGATGAAGAGGTTGAAATACAAAAAATTCTAACCTATTTAACAGGGTTGGTAGAGGAAAAAGAGCAGCAAATCCGGCTGGCAGTTGAAACGATGGTCCATTATGATTTTTTATTTGCAAAAGCTAAGTATTGCCGATCAATTAATGCAGTCAAAGTAAGCATTAATGAAGCAAAGGAAATGAATTTAATTCAAGCTAGACACCCGCTTTTAGATGACAAAGCTGTTCCACTCTCCTTTAAAATGAGTAAACAAGAACAGGCATTAGTAATCACAGGTCCCAATACTGGTGGGAAAACGGTAACAATCAAAACGGTGGGTTTGTTAACATTAATGGTCCAATGTGGACTTCATATTCCTGCTTCCGAGGAAAGTAATTTAAGAATCTTTGATCGGATATTAGTTGATATAGGCGACGGGCAAAGCATCACAGAAAATTTAAGTACGTTTAGTTCTCGAATCGTTAATATAATCGAAATCCTGAAAGATACCAATGATCGCACATTAACTTTATTAGATGAACTCGGTTCAGGAACTGACCCAGGGGAAGGCATGGGCCTTGCGACAGCCATTCTCGAAACACTTTATGATAAGGGTGCAACCATTCTGGCAACGACACATTATAGTGAGATAAAGGAGTTTGCTGAAACACATCAAGGCTTTTTAAATGGCTCAATGGAATTTGATTTAACTACTTTAAGTCCGACATATCGTCTTATATTGGGCAGAGGGGGAGAAAGCCAAGCATTTGCTATCGCATTAAAGCTGGGAATGCACCCTAGGATCATTGAAAGGGCACATAAGATCACCTATAAAGAAGCGAAACAGTATCAAACCGAAATGACAGAAACATGGAGACTCAAAGAATTAGAAAAGCAAGTAATTATCAATAAATATCAAAATCGGAAAAAGTCTTTCCCGCCGAGTATTGACATTCCAAATTATCAACAAGGGGATAATGTAAAGGTCTCCCCTACAAATGAGTTGGGTATTGTTTATACTGGCCCAGATCAACTTGGAAATTATATTGTCCAAATAAAGGGAGAAAAATTGTCTGTCAATCATAAAAGAATCCAGTTATATATTGCCGCTAAAGAGCTTTATCCCGATGATTATGATTTTGAAATTATTTTTCAGTCAAAAGAAAATCGCAAGAAAAGTAAACTTCTATCAAAAGGACATCATGAAGATATTACAGTTGAATATAAAGAAGACAACAGATTACTCTAATAATGTGTGAATAACGTCTAGAGAAACTAAAAAGAGGATGATCTTAAAGGCAAATTGAGACATCCTCTTGTGAAAGCTTGTTTGAGTTGTAAAGAAATCTATTTTTTCTGATTTAAATATTGTTTAGCTAACAACATTTTTACTTCATTGTAGCTTAAACCAGACTGACTATTTAATCGTTTCACTTCTTTTATGTCTGTACCGACCCTAGTATATCGTTTGTTTGTCATATTTTTTAACACCTCCAATAGATAAAAGGAATATCCGGAAATGAAAAGTAACATTTTGGTGCATACTATGGATAAAAGGAGGCGGTACCCATCTTTTACGGTAAAAAAGCTAAGGAAGAAGAAATTGAAACCATTCTCGTCGATACCGAGATATACTCTTGCATGGATGACGCTTGTATTGGTTGGATGAGAAAGGATTTTGTCGCTGATGACTTGCTTTGTCCTATGTGTGGTAATGAAATGTCACAAGAAATACGAGAGCTTCCAAAAATCTAAATAGGATTGAACAAAAGACTGTCATTTTTCTTGACAGTCTTTTATTCTTCAACGAAATCAAAAAAGTGATCATCATAGGCTTTTTGAGCAGCTTCGGAAGAAGAAAATATTGCGTCATCATCTTCAATTACATGAAAAGTGTCATTAAGAAATAAGGCTAGGGAATTTGGGTCTTTTGGATGTTGAACTAATTCAGCTGCTTGAACATTCGCAACGGAGGGCACATGTGGATTGCGGTATATTACAAATACTTCATCGCCTGGTTGGGCATTTGATATATCAATGATACTCATTTATAAAACCACCTTTATAGATTTTCATTTTTCTGACGGATCTCATCCCCGCTGATAATGGTGTTAGCCTCTTCGAGAAACTCATGCTCATCAACGGAATCTCCCGGAACATTTTTTTGATTTGGAAAAACTGCGCCATTATTAATCGTTATTTGCTGTTTCTTTGCAGCAGGTGTTAAATAATCTTCCTTTCTAACCATTAGAATCAACTCCTTACCTAAAGGTTTTACCTAAAGAAAAGTGATTATGCCTGCCTTTTTCTGCAAAAAAAAGATGCCTCAAACCTTTGAGACATCTTTTTATTGCTATTCTTCTCTTTTTGCCAAACAACGATCGCATTCCATTAAGTAGCTTTCTGCTTGTTCATCCATGTGCTGGCCACACTCTGGGCATTCCTTTTTAGGTAAGCTGCGGAAAAATTCAACGGGACTCATTAACATTTTAAAACTCCTCCTTTATTAATACAGTTTATTAATAACTCTCTTGTTATAGTACAGTATAAACAAAAAATAAAAAAATGTGTAGACTTTTTTTAAAAAAATTTTCACTTTTAAAAAAATAAGTCTTTTATCCCAAAAACCATTTTGTGTTTGCAGTGTTTAATAACATGAAGATTGAAAGAGGTGAAATAAAAATCTTACCAAATTTAGTTCTTCCATAAGCCACTATTTTACATTACAATCATAGTAGAAATATATTGCGGGACTTAGGGGGGGATGAAAGGTAATGAATACAATGCTGGGAATTTCTCATCCTTTTTTTATTATTATTGCCATTGGTTTAACCATCATGGCATCTTATACAGCGCTAGATATGTTCACCTTGATAAGGTCATCAAATCGAAATAAAAGACTACTGTTTCTTGGTGGGACATTATCAATGGGAATTGGGATATGGGTAATGAATTTTATGGCCCTTATTTCAGCTGATACAAGTCGATTTGCTAGCTATCATATTCCACTTACGATACTTTCTATCTTTATTGGAATCGCTTTTACTGGGATGGCATTCCTTTGGTTTTTTGGCAATAAGATTAGCTTTTATCATTTGCTTTTTGGCAGCTTATTTTTAACCTTTGCAGTAATTGCTATTCAAGTAATTGGATTATATGCCATGAATGAAAGTATTGAATATAACGTGGGGCTTCTGATCTTTTCTGGATTATTAATTTTTGGTTCCTTTTTATTTTCATTATGGATCCTTTTTTCTTCCAGTTACTCGAAGGGGCATCAAGTATGGTTAAAACCAATAAGTGCGATTATTATTTCTTCAGCAATAGCAGAAGGCCATTTTCTTTTAAAAAGAGCTGCTGTTACAACAAGTACTACAATAAATGGTACAGCGACAGATAGTCCTTTCTTTATTTATTTAGTCTTATTTGTATCCGTTCTTATAATTGGGGGACTAATTATTTCAAGTACCTTAATTAGTAGGCAATTAGCGACTACAGACACAAACCTGAAGGATATCACGGCTGCCCTTGATGCCTCAACTATAGTTGCGATTACAGACCCACACGGCACGATCATATTTGTAAATGATAAATTTGAGGAGATTTCAAAGTATCATAAGGAAGAAATTATTGGGAAAAATCATCGAATTCTTAATTCGGGATACCATTCAAAAGAGTTTTTTAAAGATTTATGGAAAACCATTCAATCTGGGCAGATTTGGCGTGGGGAAATTCGTAATAAAGCGAAAGATGGATCATTTTATTGGGTAGATACGACCATTGTTCCTTTCTTAAATAAGAAAGGAAGACCCGTACAGTATATTGCGATACGATCTGATATTTCAAATAGAAAAAAGGCTGAAGAGCATCTTAAAGAAATGATTAAAGAAAATAATGATATTAAATTTGCTTTAGACCAATCCTCAATCGTCGCGTTTACGGATGCAAGTGGAAAAATAACAAGCGTAAATGCTAAGTTTTGTGAAATATCTAAGTATAGTCGAGAAGAATTAATTGGAAAAGACCATCGTATTCTAAATTCGAAGTACCACTCTAAGGGATTTTTTAAAGAGCTTTGGAAAACCATTGGTTCTGGGGATGTGTGGAAGGGTGAACTGCGGAATAGAGCTAAGGATGGAACTTATTATTGGGTGGATACCACGATTGTTCCATTTTTAAACGAACATGGGAAGCCATATCAATACCTTGCTATTCGTAATGATATAACGGAACGGAAAAAGACGGAAGAGGTCCTTCATCGGCAAGATAAGCTTGCTGCAGTAGGACAACTGGCTGCCGGCGTGGCACATGAAATTCGTAATCCACTAACCTCTATGAAGGGATATGCAGAATTCTTGCAATTGGATGAAACTGATCCAGAACGAATGGAGTTTCTTAATATTATTCTTGATGAAATTGATCGGGTCAATGGTATTGTTGAGGATTTTATGGTGTTAGCAAAACCAAAGGCTGTTGAATTAGAAGAAAAGAATGTGGTGCCAGTAATTAGGGATGTTGTTTCCCTTTTGGAATTTGAAGCGAGGAAAAAGAATGTTCGCTTGTCATTTGATTGTAATCACGAAATTATCCAAATAGAATGTGACGAAAATCGGTTAAAACAAGTTTTTCTAAACTTTATTAAGAATGGAATAGAAGCCATGCCCAACGGTGGAGATTTACATGTTAAAACGATTATTCATGATAATAATGTACAAATTTCCATACAGGATTCAGGTGTAGGGATCCCTAAAGAAAAATTAAAAAAGCTGGGGGAGCCATTTTATACAACGAAGAAGAATGGTAATGGATTAGGTCTAATGGTAAGCTTCAAAATAATTGAAAGTCATAATGGCAAGGTGTTTGTTGAAAGTGAACCCAATAAAGGAACTACTTTTAATATTTTATTACCTGCAAAAATCGCTTAAAACGGGAGTACTTTCCCGTTTTTTTATTTTGTTGTTAAAAATAAACAAATTTTTCAAAAAAACATAACTATAATTGTAATTAATAGATTAATATGATGGTATAGGTATAAAAGTTAAAAATGGGGAGTGAAAAAAATGGGTGAACCAAATTTTGTGAAAACAATATGCGGCTACTGTGGTACTGGGTGTGGACTAGTCTTGGAAGTTCAGGATAACAAAATTAAGAAAATCCGCGGCGATAAAGAAGCACCAGTTAATAAAGGACAAACCTGTGTAAAAGGTGCATTTGCCTATGAATATGTCCATGCAAAAAATAGATTGACATCACCGCTTATTCGCAAAGCTGGTCAGTTAGTAGAGGCGACATGGGAAGAAGCTTATCAATTTATTGCGAAAAATTTATCGGAAATTAAAAATACTTGGGGCCCTAATGCAATTAGTATGTTTGCATGTGCCAGAAGTACAAATGAGTCAAATTTTATAACTCAAAAATTTATGAGGACAGTCATCCACAGCAACAATATTGATGGCTGTAACCGTACGTGACACGCACCGAGCGTTGCCGGTCTGGCAACTGTTTTTGGAAGCGGTTTCCCTACAAACACACTTGAAGATTTTGATAAGGCTGAAGTGCTGCTGCTGATGGGCTCAAATACGACAGAGGCACATCCAATTATCGCAAATAGAATGAAAAAGGCAGTTAAATCAGGACTTAAGATCATTGTAATTGACCCAAGGAAAATTGATATGGTAAAAGTAGCTCATCGCCATTTACAAATCAATGTGGGTTCAGATATTGCTCTAATTAATGCATTTATTCATGTCATCTTAAAAGAAGGTTTGTACAACCCAGAATTCATTGAGCAATTTACGATTGATTTTGATCGCTTAGTAAAACAAGTTGAGCTTTATACACCAGAGTTTGCAGCAAAAATTACTGGTCTGAAAGCAGAAGATATTATCGCCACTGCAAGAGAGTATGCAAAATCAAGCGGCTCAATGATTGCTTATACACTTGGAATAACTGAGCATCATTGCGGCGTAAACAATGTTTTTGATATCGCGAATTTAGCCTTATTAACTGGAAATATTGGGAAATCAGGTACTGGAATCATGCCGCTCCGAGGACAAAATAATGTCCAAGGTGCTGGGGACATGGGCTGTTTGCCGAACCAGTTGGCTGGAGCAATGAGCCTAGCAAACGAGGAGTATAGAGCCCGTTATGAAAAGGAATGGAAGGTGGAGTTAAATCCCCAAGCAGGAGATACCCAAACTCGGACCTTTGATCGATTGGAGATGGGAGAATTAAAAGCCCTTTATGTAATTGGTGAAAATCCACTGCTTGCAGACGTGAATATGAACCATACGAAAACATTGTTTGACAAACTGGATTTATTAATTGTCCAAGACATTTTTCTAACCGATACCGCCAAAATCGCTGATGTAGTATTGCCAGCTCGTTCTTGGGGGGAAGTGGATGGAACATATACGAATACAGACCGAAGAGTTCAACGAGTTAGAAAAGCGATTGAGGGTCACCCTAATACGAAAGAAGACTGGGAAATTCTTTGTGAGCTGTCGACACTAATGGGCTATCCAATGCACTATAACAGCAGTGAAGAAATTTGGGATGAAGTTAGAAAGCTTGCTTGGGAGATGTATGGTGGTATTTCTTATGCGCGCCTAGAAACTGAATACAGCATCCATTACCCATGCCCAGATGAAAATCACCCTGGAACATTGATTATGCATGAAAGGTTCCATAATCAGCAGCCAGTCGTGAAAAAGTCTCCTTTTGTACCAGTTGATTATACAGAACCATTAGAATTGCCTGATGCAGAGTATCCTTTTACATTAACCACTGGTCGGCGCTATGAGTCATATAATACACATTCCCAGACACGTCATTATGCGGCAGGAGTGAAAGTGAAACAAACAGAGGAAACGGTTGATATTCACCCTACAGATGCCCTTGCACTTGGTATAGATGATGGTGAAGTGGTTCAGGTTCGTTCTCGTCGAGGTGAGCTTCTTGTGAAAGCGAAAGTAACCGAACAAGTAGTTCCAGGTCTTGTTTTTATGAGTTTTCACTGGAGTGAAACACCGACAAATGTGTTGACATTAAATGAATATGACCCAATCTCAGGAACTGCTGAATATAAAGCCTGTGCAGTTACAATTTCGAAGGTTGGATAAACATAGTGTTAAGAATAGTGCAGAATAACCACTGCACTTTTTTTGTTTAAAAAAACATCTCTCATAAACGATAAGCTTGTTTATAGATTGAATTTTCAGTTGCTTAGAAATATTATCGTAATATAATTGCCATGCTTGTAAACGAATTAACATACCCCTGTTCTTTGTTTCAAAAAAATCCATGTTATCATTGGTACAGTTAGCTGCGAAAGAACATGGGAGGTTAGAAAATGATCAAAAAAATTAAAGCATTCATTTTAGTAGCTGCACTCTCAGGAACTGTAGGTGCTAATGTCCATGCGGCAGAGTTAACCGTGAAAAATGGTGACACTCTTTGGGATATATCAAAAGAAAATAATATATCTGTAGAAGATATTCAAAAATGGAATCATCTTTCCACTGATCTCATCCATCCAGGAGATGTAATAACAATTGCAACAGAAAAACATTATACTGTTGTACAAGATGATACACTTTGGGATGTTGCGGTAAAATTTCAAGTCTCCGTTAATCAATTAAAAGAATGGAATAAATTAAATACAGATCTTATTCATCCTGGGTTAAATCTTGTTATTTATGATGAACTAACAGATAATGTTAGAAATACAGAATCAAGAACGGTATCCCAAAATACTAATGCTGATAAAAACACGAATGTTTCTCTTGAAACCTCTTCAAAATCTGAAACGACGCAAAAGGAAATGAACATTTCAAAAGTAAATGAAGCTGCTAACAATGCTGTCGTCGAAACAGGAAATGAAGCAGATCAACCAAAAGAAATAACCGTAAAGGCGACTGCTTATACTGCTTCATGTGAAGGATGTTCTGGCACAACCGCTATTGGTGTGAACTTACATGCTAACCCAGATGCAAAGGTTATTGCTGTGGATCCGTCAGTCATTCCACTTGGAAGTAAAGTATATGTGGAAGGATATGGTGAAGCAATTGCTGCTGATACAGGTGGAGCAATTAAAGGAAATCGAATTGATGTATTTATCCCAGCTGAAAAAGATGCCCTTAATTGGGGTAACAAACAAGTGAATGTGAAAATATTAAATTAATAAAAAAACTGCCTATTGTAAGGCAGTAAGGCTGTCGAGAAACTCTCGACAGCCTTTATTTTATTTAGAATCTTTAACAATTCACCGCGTTAATTTGTTATATTATTATTAAATAGACTATTCGACATGTCTGTTGATTGGCGCTCCAGGCACTTCGCTTTCCGCGGGCGTGCCGGGGAGCCTCCTCGGCGCAAGCGCCTGTGGGGTCTCCCCCTGCCCCGTACTCCCGCAGGAGTCTTCGTGCCTTCCGCGCCAATCAACAGGTGTTATTATTAAGACGAGCAGTTCAACCAATTATTTATAAAAATAAGTGGTGATATCAATGTTTAAACCAAAGAGTTTAGCCAAAGTGAATATAAATTAATAAGCAGGAAATGTTCTGTTATCTTGATCATCGGACTACAGACATGAAGTTCAATATTATTACTGATGTCTATGTTACTCCCGGTAATGTTCAAGATTCCGTGCCTTACCTGAATCGATTGGACCGTCAGGTCCAACGGTTTGGTTTTAAGGTAGAAGCTGTTGCGTTAGATTCGGGCTATCTCACTAATCCTATTTGTAAAGGACTTTTTGATCGTAATATATTTATATTTGGAGTTATTGCCCATAGAAGATTCCATCCTACTACCGGCCTATTCTCTGAATGAAAATTTACATATGACAAAGAACGGGATTTTTACATTTGCCCTAATAACCAAGAATTACCCTACAAGACAACAACCCGAGAGGGTTATAGAGAATACAAATCTGATTCTAAAAAATGTGAAAGCTGTCCACTTTTATCCCCATGCACATGTTCAAAAAATAAGGATAAAGGTGTTACACGCCATGTATGGGCGGAGTACAAGGAAAAGGTAAGAGTAAATCGCTTATCTAAATCAGGAAAAGAGCTATATAAATTTAGAAAGGAAAAAATTGAGCGAAGCTTCGCAGACTCAAAAGAGCTGCACGGCCTTCGCTAATGCCGGTTACGGGGTATAAAATAAACAAATGAGCAGGCTCTTCTTACCGCAGCTTGCCAGAACATGAAAAAGATTGCGACACACTTATTCAGACTGGAAAAGGTGTGTGGTAATCCTTTTGGTTGATTAATCTCATTTTAATTGGAGCGGAAGGTGCGAAGACTCCTGCGGGAGTACGGGACAGGGGAGATCCCGCAGGCGTGGAACGCGCCGAGGAGGCTTCCCGAACCGCCCGCGGAAAGCGAATCACCTGGAGCGGAAATCAACAGGCCCCTTAGCAGGGGCAATTTTTAATAATATCGGCAATTCAAATTCTAATAAAATAAGAAAATTGCCGAGGAATATACCCTCGACAATCTGACTGCCTAATTGTAAGGCAGTTTTTTATGTTGAAATAATGAGATTAACTAGCTTGTTTTACCAAATCTCTTGAAACAACTGCTTTTCTTTGATAGAAAAACCAGTTAAGACCAAGTGAGATTATATAGAAACCAATAAAGAAGTAGAATGCTGTAACAGGCGTACCAGTTGCTTTAACAGACCAACCAAAAAGCTTTGGAATGAAGAAAGAACCATAGGCTGCGAAAGCCGCTGAAAATCCGATGACTGGTGCTGCTTCTTTAGGGATAAATAGATTAGGAATCATTTGGAATGTGGATCCAGAGCCAATTCCTGATGCTAGAAAAAGAACTAAGAATGAAATTAAGAATCCTGAAAATTGTCTATCAGTTAAGAAGTAGATTACTCCTGATGCACCAATTCCCATTATGATTAATACATAGGCAGTTACTTTTGCGCCGCCAAGTTTATCGGCCATCCAACCGCCTACTGGCCTTGCAGCAGCGGCCACTAATGCACCAAGGAAAGCCAGGGATAGATGTTCAGGAAATTGCGATTTTAATAATAGCGGGAAAGCCGCTGAGTATCCAATAAAAGAGCCGAAAGTTGCAACATATAGTACTGTCATAATCCATGTATGCTTGCGTTTTACGATCACAAATTGATCTGCTATAGACTGCTTTGCACCTGGAACATTATCCATTTTAAATAATGCTAGTAGTGTCATAATAACAATAGGGATAACCCATATAAAGGCTGCATTTTGTAACCAAACTGATTGACCATTAGATAATACTTGTTTATCGCCAACTAACGCGAAAGTGCCGGATGTGATGATTAATGGAGTCACAAACTGTACTACGGAAACTCCCATGTTTCCTAATCCGCCATTAATTCCAAGTGCTGTTCCTTTTTCTTTTTTTGGAAAGAAAAAGCTTATATTTGCTGAAGACGATGAAAAGTTACCACCGCCAAGACCACAAAGTGCTGCTAATAAAAGCATAATTGAAAATGGGGTTTCAGGGTTTTGAACAGCAAATCCTATCCCAATTGCAGGAATTGCCAAGATTGCTGTGGAAATAACGGTCCAGTTCTTTCCGCCCATCGCCCCCACTGCGAAGGTATAAACAAATCTTAATGTTGCTCCGACAAGACCTGGGATAGCGGCAAGTGTAAATAGTTGTTCTTCTGTAAAATGGAAGCCTATGTCGTTAAGTCTTACGGCAACCACAGACCAAATTTGCCAAACGATAAATGCTAGCATAAGTGATGGTACGGAGATCCATAAATTCCTACGTGCATGTTTTTTTCCTTCTGCATTCCAGAATTTTTCATCTTCTGGGTTCCAGTAATTAAGTCGAGACATGATTTTTTCCCCCTCTGTTTCCTATTTGAATTTTATTAAATCAGGATTTTTTTGAATGTGTTCCTTGTGTGATTACTATAAAACACATGCAAACATTATTTTTGTGACGTACGTCACAAAAATAGTGAAGGAAATGTGAACTCTGTTGCTTAGACAAAAAGTTGTAATAATTATCACAGGTAATCACAAAAAAGAGACCTTCATGTATGAAGGTCCCTGGTTTGCATGGTATTTTTCTTTGCATATTTTCTTTCTTCGTAGAAAATGCCTACATAGTTTTTCGTTTCTCCTGTATCATCTTTAATAACGGTAATGGTTAACCATTCTTTATAAATCTCATTATTTTTCCTTTTGTTCCAAATGTAACCTTCCCAAAATCCTTTCGTTAAAATGCTATGCCACATTTTTTTATAAAATTCATTATCATGCTCACCTGATTGAAGAACACTAGGAGTCTTTCCAACTACATCGTCGAGGTTGTAACCAGTAATTTTAGTAAAGGCAGGATTAACGTTTTGTATAATTCCATTTGTATCTGTTACACAAATTCCGTCTATAACTATATTAACAATCTTTGCGGAAATTTCGAGCTTATCTTGGTAATATAGCCAAACAACAAGAACCAGACTTGCAAGGGAAAATTCAGATAAGGTCATGAAACCAATTGTATAATGTCCTGTCCAATTAAACAAAATCGTTAAAATAATGGGCGGGAAAAAACCACCAAGACCTCCCAGTGCTGCAACAATCCCATTGACAATACCTGCTTGTTTCGAAAAATATAAAGGAACAAGCTTAAAGACAGCTCCATTACCTATCCCAGCAAAAATGGCAACTATTAAACAGCCAAAAGAGTATATCGGCAGAGAAGGTGTAAAAGATAAGAGAAAGCCTGCAAAGGTTAAACTAAAAAAGACTATCATTAAGATTAGGTAGGGATTAATTTTGTCGCTAATCCATCCCCCGATTGGTCTAAAAAAGGTAGCAAGCGCGATAAAACCTGCTGTCCGTAAACCGGCATCAACCTTATCCAGTTCAAAATGATTTACTAAAAATGACGGTAAATAGATGGTAAAGGCAACAAATGCACCAAAGGTGATGAAATAAAATAAACTAAAAAACCAGAGCTTAGGTTTCTTATATACTTCTTTAATTTGATCTGACAACGAATGGCTGATCTTTTCTTCTTTTTTATCTCCTAAAAAAAGATTAATTATCGCAAAAATCAGCATAATAATAAGAAAAATCCTTACAGTAGTTCTCCAACCCAATTCATTTGCTAATACAGGCGCAGAAAAGGAGGTTAGGGCTGTTCCAATATTACCTGCTCCATAAATTCCATTAATAAATCCATGCTTTGCTTTTTGAAAATATTTTGGCAGGGAAGTAACCCCAATAGAAAAAACAGCTCCGCCAATACCTAGTAAAAGTCCCCCGATGATTAGCATGAACAAAGTATTTGCGTAGCTTATGATAGCAATTGGGAGCAGTAATAAAGTAAAGCTAATAGAAAATAAAATTCGAGCCCCAAACCTGTTGGTCCAATAGCCAATCGGTACTCTTAATATGGATCCAAGGATAACTGGCACAGCTGTAGCCCAGGCAATTTCCGTAGAAGATAAAGAGATATCATCCTTAATAAAAGGCATAAGTGAAGAAATAAGCACCCAAACCATAAAACCTGCCACAAGGCTTCCGGATTGAATAATAAGTTGTTTTGTTCCAAGTTTCATTTTTCATCCCCCATGTATCCACTTTTTCCTCATTATTTTTCTTTAATCAACTATAATATATTTAGATGGTGAATCCAGTCATACAGAAAAATTTTCATTAGTATTATAGAACACTTTTCACTTTAAAACAGTGAGGTAAGACACAAGAAAAAGAAACTATTTACATATTTTAAACGGAGTAGTATATTTTTCCTTTAATAAGTATTTTATCATTCCATAATTTATATATAGAAAAAATTCTTGCTAATAAAAAATAAGTTAGGATGGAAAAATATGCGGCTAAAAAAGAAAATACTTGATCCCCCAAAGATACTTGTTATCGGATTTGCTTCTATTATTATTATAGGTGCTATTTTATTAACCCTGCCTCTTTCAACAACAAATGGTCAAGGGTTGTCATTTTTGAATGCACTCTTTACAGCTACATCTGCCACTTGTGTAACAGGGCTGGTTGTTGTGGATACTGGGACTACATTTACGTTATTTGGACAATTAGTTATTTTAATAATGATTCAAGTTGGAGGACTTGGATTTATGACATTTGCAACTCTATTTGCATTTTTATTAGGAAAAAAGATATCTCTGAAAGAAAGAATATTGTTACAAGAATCCCTTAATAATCTTTCAATGGAAGGGATTGTCAGATTAGCAAAACGAATTTTAATCTTTACTTTTGTTATCGAATTTGTTGGTGCATTGTTTTTGTCAATCCGTTTTTCCTTTGATATGGCCCTTGGTAAGGCCGTTTATTATGGTATCTTTCATTCTATATCTAATTTTAACAATGCAGGTTTTGATTTAATGGGTGAATTTCATAGTTTAACAAGCTATGTCGACGATCCGACCGTGACGCTAACGATCTGTTCGTTAATTATCTTAGGCGGAATTGGCTTTATTGTTATGAATGAACTTTATGAATATCGAAACTCTAAACGTTTATCGTTGCATACAAAAATTGTCTTAGTGACAAGTGCAATCTTAGTGGCAGTCGGAACGATTGGTATTTTTGCCTTAGAATATTCAAATAGCCTGACACTAAAACCACTAACAATCTCAGGTAAAATCCTTAGCTCATTATTTCAATCGGTCACTGCCAGAACAGCAGGGGCTAATACAGTAAATATTGGGGATTTAACTCAATCTTCCTTATTACTAATTATTCTTCTTATGTTTGTAGGTGCTTCTCCTGGTTCAACTGGAGGCGGGATTAAAACTACTACTTTTTCAACTCTGTTAGGGGCGGTATGGTCACAGATAAGGGGAAAAGAGGATGTCATATTTTATCGTCAGCGGATTGAATATGAGACAATTTATAAGGCGTTAACCGTAACTTTTAGTGGATTGTTTCTCGTCATGTTCATAACCCTAGTCTTAACGATTTCAGAACATGGGCAAGATTTTTTAACCATTTTATTTGAGGCGACATCAGCTTTTGCAACTGTCGGTCTGTCGATGGGTTTGACACCTGAATTAACTCCCTTTGGCAAGTCATTAATTATTTTTACAATGTTTGCGGGAAGGGTTGGACCGTTAACTATTGCATTTGCTGTAACAATGCGAAGAAATCCTGATGCATTCCGATATCCAAAAGGAAAAATTATGATTGGGTAGTTTATTCTTGAATAATAATACATCCATAAAAAACTCTCCGGCGATGTTTGACCGAGAGTTTTTTATATAATCGGGGAGCTAAAAGTAGATTGAGTCTGTTTTTAGAAGCTTAACAGCACTATTGTGGTATGGTTAACGTAAAGAAATTACTATATCTGTTAGGAAAAATGATAGGAGTGGAATAAATGAATTTTTCAGAGCTGGAAACATTTGAAGAAAAGTTAGAGCTAATGAGGACTCTGTCAAAACAGTTCTTATTGAGGGCTCATCAAGTGGATATAGAAGGAGGCTTTCCCTTTAGTAATATTCAAGACCTTAAAAATACAGGCTATACTTCCTTAACTGTACCTGCAAAATTTGGAGGGCAGCAAATCTCACTTTATCAATTGATTCGACTCCAAGAAATGATTGCAGAAGGTGATGGCGCCACCGCTCTGTCAATAGGATGGCATATGGGGATTATTATGAATCTTCATGAGAAACAAAGCTGGAACGAGTCCCTTTATCAGTTCCTATGCCAACAGGTAAGAAAAGGCTCGTTGATAAATAGTGCGCAAACAGAGCCAAGAACTGGAAGTCCTACTCGGGGAGGAAGACCCGAAACTTCAACTAAAAAAAGAGGCCAAGACTGGTTGATTAATGGAAGGAAAACATTTACGACCATGGCACCGGTACTCGATTATATTATTGTGAGTGCCACTATCGATGAAACCAATGAAGCAGCAAATTTTTTGATTCCACGCGAAACAAAGGGAATACAAATAGTAGAAACATGGGATAGCATTGCCTTAAGAGGAACAGGAAGTCATGATTTAATTCTTGAAAATGTGGTTGTCCCTGATGAGTATCTTGTGGAAAGACTTAATGCCGTTGGCAAGAAAGCAAATGGATGGCTCCTTCACATTCCAGCCTGCTACCTAGGAATTGCCAAAGCTGCACAAAGATATGCCATTCAATTTGCAAAGGAATATTCTCCTAATAGTATTCAGGGGACAATTATTGATTTGCCAAATGTAACACAAAAAATTGGGGAAATGGAATTGCAATTAATCCAGGCAGAATATTTATTGTATGGGGCTGCAAAAGAATGGGATGATTCCAATGAGAATGATAGAGAAAAAATGGCACATGTTTTAGGAGCAGTTAAGTTAACTGTAACCAATACCGCAATTTCTGTTGTTGATTTGGCAATGAGAATTGTCGGCGCTAAAAGCCTGTCGTTACAGAACCCATTACAACGATATTATCGCGATGTGCGAGCTGGTCTGCATAACCCTCCAATGGATGATATGACCATTCAACTTTTGGCAAAGAAAAGTATAGCAGAAAATAAATAAATCAAAATTATAATAAACAAGAGAAAATATAATTAAAGGCAGGAATCTTTCCTGCCTTTAATTATGGGGCAGAAAATAACCATCTCTTCATTAAAAAGATGGTTTAACTAATTAATCTTCTGCAAGTTCATTAATTTCAACAATGGTTCGTTCTTCCAACGGGCCGCGCAAATGAACGGTTGCCGTTCTTCCATCTTCGTTTAACTGATCAATCCATACCGAAGTCCCATTGTATTTCACTTCTATATCTGCTGATGAGGATAATATTTGTTTTACACGGTTAACATCCATTTTTTTCACTCCTAAGAAATTTATTAAAGATAAACATTTTCAAAGATATCCACTCTAATTGCTGAAATGCTTTTCTTCTATAATTATTTATATTTGACTAATTAATCCGGATAAAAATGAATTTGTACACCATTAATAGTTCCCGGTTCGTTTAAATCTTCAAGATTTTGAAGGTAATTCGCCAGTTCCATTTGCATCTCCACTGGTGCCCCCTCTTTTAAATGCCAATTTCCAGGTTCCTCCACAAAAAAAGGACTCTTCGTAAAATCAGGTCTAATTCTGGGCATGAGATCACCTCCCTATTCAATTATTTCTCTTTCCAATGTGGTTAGGCTGTCCAATTATCTATTAATTATTCGGAACCAAATCAGGAAAAGATAAGTCTAAATTCATATTGCATGGCACCTTATTCAGGTTTAAGATATGTAAAATAACAAACCAGTTAGTTGACAATATAGGCATTGATACCGGTTGTCCTCATGCGATGAAAAAATTTATGAAACTAATTCATACCCCAATCCGTCTTATATATTTGAGGTGTGAAATAGTCATGTCCCATAAATACCTGACATAAAATAGAAGGTGTATTTTTGATAATTGATCAGGTCAAATTGTTACGGGATTTGACGAATTTTATAAAATAATGACGTAAATTATTGCTGGAGATCCAACCTAAAAAGGCATATTTATGTTTTTATTTTTAAAAGAAATGTGATATAGTAATTGAGGTTCGTTTACCGAGGCTTAATTGGTAAGTGAGAGGAGAATTTAGAAATGAATAAATTTAGACTACCTAAAAAATTAAACAATAGTCATATTACATTCTTCGTAATTGCCGTTGTATTATTCTGGATTAAAACATATGCGGCATATCAAATTGAATTCAATCTTGGAATAGATAATAACTTACAGAAATTTTTGTTACTGATAAATCCATTAAGTTCTGCACTATTCTTTTTTGGATTGGCGTTACTTTTTAAGAAACGGACAAAGTTAGCTATCATTATCATAAATTTCCTATTATCATTCTTATTGTATGCCAATATTGCGTATTATCGCTTTTTTAATGACTTTATTACAGTACCCGTGTTAATGCAGACAAAAACAAACGCTGGACAGTTGGGCGACAGTGCTCTTTCTTTAATGTCCCCATTTGATATTTTTTATTTTGTCGATATGTTTATTTTGATTGCTCTTGCATTAACTGTTTTTAAACAAGTTAAGGTAACGAACAAGAAGGCATTTAAAATTGTCTTATTGTTTTCTATTACAACATTTTTATTTAACCTTGGTTTAGCCGAAAAGGATCGTCCACAATTACTATCACGTTCCTTTGACCGAAATTATCTCGTTAAATATCTCGGGGCGTATAACTTTACCATTTATGATGTCATTCAAAACATAAAATCATCTAGTCAGCGAGCATTGGCTGATTCAAGTGATATCACAGAGGTAGAGAATTACCGTAAAGCAAATTATGCAGCACCAAATAAAGATTACTTTGGTAAAGCCAAAGGCATGAATGTCATTTACATCTCAATGGAATCATTACAAAACTTTATAATTAATTATAAAATGCCTAATGGCCAAGAAGTTACACCATTTTTAAATTCGTTGGCGCGTGATAATAATACATTCTATTTTGATAATTTCTACCATCAGACAGGGCAGGGGAAAACATCTGATGCTGAATTTTTAATGGAAAATTCTTTATATCCGATGGCACAAGGTGCAGTGTTTGTAAATAAAGCACAAAACACGTATCATGCCATGCCTTCTGTTTTAAAAGGTCAAGGATATAGTTCTGCCGTGTTACATGGTAACTATAAAACGTTCTGGAACAGGAACGTGATCTATAAAGCGTTTGGCTACGATCAATTTTTTGATGCAGAATACTATAACATGTCTGATGAAAATACAAAAAACTATGGGATGAAGGATAAACCATTCTTTAAAGAATCCATTCCTTTACTCGAAAGTTTAAAACAACCATTTTATACAAAGTTTATTTCATTGTCCAATCATTTTCCATTTGAGATGGACCCTCAGGATACAGATTTTCCAGCAGGGGATTATGGGGATACGGTTGTGAATCAATATTTTCAATCAGCACACTATATGGACCAGGCTTTTGAACAGTTCTTTAATGATTTAAAAGCGAATGGTATGTATGACAATACGATCATTGTCATGTATGGTGACCATTACGGTATTTCGGAAAACCATAACGAAGCAATGGCCAAGGTATTAGGGGTAGAGGAAATCACACCTGCGATCAATGCTAAGCTGCAGCGTGTCCCATTATTTATCCACGTACCAGGCGTAAAAGGTGGAATACAGCATCAAGTTGGCGGGGAAGTGGACGTTCGTCCAACCGTGCTTCACCTTCTAGGTATTGATACAAAGGATTACATGGAATTTGGTTCTGATCTATTATCACAACAACATCGTAATTGGGCTTTATTTAGAAATGGTGATTTTGTATCGTCTGATGTTATTCAAATAAAAGATAAATGCTACTCCGATGCCACAGGCGAGTTAATGGGAAATACAGAAGCATGTAAGGCAATTTCAGAGAAAGTTAACACGGAATTGCAAATGTCTGATGAAATAGTTTATAAAGACTTATTACGTTTCTATAAGCCGGCAGGATATACCCCAATTAATCCTAACAACTATGATTATTTGGGCCCAAAAGCTACCCAGACAAAAACATCTGAAAATAATTAACCAAGAGAGAAGATCATTTCTTCTCTCTTTTTTTATAATATAAGAATTTATAAGTTTTTACTTCGAGAAATGTCCAGCTCCAGCGCCCTAGCGGCTAGTGTCCTTCGCTCTCCGCCCTACGATAAGTCAACATCGAATCGCCTCCGGCTCTTCCGTGTTTCCTTTATCTCAGTTGGAGCTCTCCAGGCCATACGCCGCTGACCAGGGCGCTTCCGCTTTTCTTCGGAATAGCCAATCTGGACAGGTTAGCATATAATAAATGAAATATATTTCATTTTATGTTAGGAGAGGGACCCCATGAGAGACGTAACCTTACTAGATATATTTGAACATCATATTGCCCAAAAATATTTGAACCGTTCCGGTCTTGCCCATGCGATTGCAGTTGCGTATCATGCCTTTCATTTAGGAAAAGAACATCAATTGGATGTGGATATTGCTGCGAAAGCTGGATTACTTCACGACATGGGTCACTATACATGGTATAAAAATGGAAAATGGGATTACGACTTGTACAAGAGAAATGATATTCATCCAATAAAAGGGGCGGAGCGTGCCCACAAACTCTTAATTAGACTTGGTGAAAATCCTATTAAAGCAAAGACGATTGCTCTTGCCATACTATTTCATACGGACTCCTTTTTGCCTACGAATGATATTGAGAGGACACCTTTACAGCAAATAGTGAAATGGGCAGATGAAAAAGATGAAGAAGAGGGTGGAATGCATCATTATCGGACCATCGATTATGAACGGGCAAAGCAAAGTATTATTCGCTTGGATGAATGGATTGAGAAGGAAAATGTTTAGTAAAGTAAAAGGGCTGTGCTTAATTAGCACAGCCCTTTTCTTTATTCTCGTTTAAAGCCTTCTTCTCTTAAAAACTCTTCTGCTTCTCCGTATGTATCAAAGCTTGCATCAAGGTTTAACCCAAAATATATATTCCAGGCGTCGTTTTCATTAACTAAGATTAGATGATTGTTCTCACTATCAACCCACCGCTCTTCGTTCGAATCTCCAATAATGGCATCCTCAAACTCTGTTTTTTCTATAGGAGATAAGGATTGAATAGCTTCTTTTAATAATCCACGTAATTGATTGGCGGAAAAATCGCGGATATTGACCATCCCTTTTTCGTCTGTTTCATAATTTTCTAAATGTCCTGCGTAAACAAAGCCGTTTCCATTTGGGTGTAAATGATAAACAATATTTTTCTTATCGGATATACTTTCAAGGAACTGGAAATTAATACGTCCGAGGGAAACATTTTTTCTTTCTAATTCTGGAAAAGCTTCGATTATAGCTAGTTTTTCATCAAATGTAAGCATAGGATCCTCCAATTGTTCTCACTAGAAAGCGAGTTTTCGTATAATATCAGAATGTATAAGTTTTGTCTTCGAGAATTGTCTAGCTTCAGCGCCCTAGCGGCTAATGTCCTTCGCTCTCCGCCCTACGATAAGTCAACATCGAATCGCTAACGCTCTTCGTGTTTCCTTTATCTCAGTTGGAGCGCTCCAGGCCATTCGCCGCTGACCAGGGCGCTTGCGCTTTTCTTTATCATACATATATTTATCCTAAAGGTAAAATAGATTATTTATTGTGCCAATAATAAGTATTGAAAATTCGATAAATTAGTGTAAAATTACACCATAGGAGAAAATTGGATGAAGCTAATAAAGGTTAAAAAATCCTTAATACGGAGGAGAAGTATGATGGAACCTCACATAAGGGAAACAAAAAGGAGAATTTTCAGGGAGGAGCTTTATACATTACGAGAAAAAGGGTATTTAGCGGATGCAATTGTTGAAACAGTGGCTAAAGCACACCATCAATATCACTTAGATTTAATAGAAGGGGAGACAGCAGTTCCAGAGCCAATTGAAGCCTTGTCTCATATTTCAAAACCTGTACCAGCCAAACCACCAAAAGTGAAGAAAACACTTACGGTTGAACAAGTTCGTGAGAGGAACATTACTTGGTCCTTAAATATTGGAGTAATCTTCTTATTAATTGGGGGATTATTTGTAGCTACAAGTAATTGGGAATCCATGACAAGCATAATGAAAAGTGGTTCGATTGCAATTGTATCCTTACTATTTTACGGTATAGCCTTACTAACGAAAAAAGTACTACATATCGATAAAACTGCCTTTGCTTTTACGGTATTAGGAAGCCTATTTCTGCCTATTTTTATTCTTTCACTAGGATGGTTTGGACTTTTAGGGGATTATTTATCAATTTCTGGAAAAGGTCGATATTTTCTAGGGATGATGGGGAGCTTTCTTCCGCTTATTATTTATTTCCTGTTTGCTAGTAAATTAAGCTCAAGACTTTTTGTTTGGTTTATTTATGTGTCACTTTCTGCTGGAGCGGCCTTTTTCTTGGCGGGCATTAACCTAAAAATTGATTTCTTTTACTCGGGTATGGTGGTATTTAATACATTACTCATTTGGGGATATCAACGGGTAAAGAGTAGGGACTCATTCAAATTGTTTACAAGAGAATTTGTTCCCTTTATCCAAGTAAACCTCGTTTTATCTACACTTTTTATGCTTTTTATTTATGACAACGAGCTTCTATACAGTGTTAACCTCTTGTTGACTGCTGTCATTTATTTAGCGATGATGTATGTAAGCGGAAGAAAAGAATATCATTTTGTCTTTACGCTAATGCTTGTTTATGGAGCCTACCAACTGATCGAGCATAGCTTTCTCGAGTATTTTGCTGAAATTGTCTACGTATTAATAGCATTTGGGCTCCTTTTCGTGCCCAAAACATTGGACGATAGATTTTCTTTAAATAAAGTTTTTCAATATACCAGCGCAGTGATATCAGGCTTCGCTTTTATCTATATTAGTCTAGAAGGAATAATGGTGCGGGCCGGAAATCCCTCAATCGTGTTACTGATCGCCTATTTTATCATTGCAGCCAATTTTATTTACTTATCCTATAGGGGTCCAAGACGATTATTTCCGTATTTAAGTTCACTATTTCTAGCATCAGGAATATACGAGGCAATCGCTTTAATTAATCTCCTATTTGAGGAAAATAATTTTTCATTAACGTTATCCATTACAGGTTTTATCCTGGTTAGTTTCTTTGGCTATTCTCACTTTATAAAGTATCTTAAAATTATTCAAACTGCAGCTAAGAACCTTGGATTAGCTATAATGGGGCTTGCTATAATGGGAGCACTTGTGTTTTCTTCGTGGTGGGAATTAGGTGTCATGTTTTTGCTGGCAGCTGTAGCAGCTTATATAATGCATAAGCTGGAAGAGCGAATTCTATTAAAGGAATTAGCTTTATGGATTTTACCACCTGCACTTGGCCTTGCAGTAGTGGCCTTTGGTGAAGAGATAAATGCTAATTCACTTTCATATTATTTGGATTATGGTAATACCATTAATTTTGCAGCTGGGGCAGCTTTTGTTTTATTATCCAGTTTTGGTTGGAAAAAGGCAGCTGAAAAGGAATTTGCCAGAATTTCTTTGTATACCTCACAAATCCTTTATACGCTTTCCATTATCCAAGCATTGCTAAGCTCGTCTAATCTACTTTTGGTTCAACCCATCATTTTGGTCATTGGAATAGGGATGTATTACTATTTGTATAATAAGATTGGAACAAAGTGGGTGCCATTTTTTATTAGTATCACAGTAGTCATTACTTATTTTTCCATCATTCATACAATTGGTCAGGAATATCCTTTTAATGGTTTCGTGAATTCATTTATCGCTCCTGCATGCACTGTCATGCTGCTAATCATTGCGTATATTTTCAGAAATAGGGATTCGAACTTATCAGCGGCATTTGCCTGGGTAGGACATACCATCTTCCCCATTTCGCTTGCCTATACGTTCTTAGCTTTTAATCACATATATGCTATCTATAGCTTCAGCTTGGCCATCTTGATTTACGCATTAAGCACCCACTTTGTTGAGGAAGAATGGAAAATAAAAGTATTTCTTTACGGTTGTTTTACTTCTTTATTTTTTGTGGTGTCAACAGGTGTGGAGACGATCAGTGTTCAAAAGATTGAATCCTATAACTTTCCGATTACTAGTGGGTTAATTCTAATTTTTGCTCTCCTTGCTAAAGAAGATTTTAAAAAACGAACAGCCTATTATTTAGTGCCATTTTCAATGATTGGATTAGCATCTTTTCTCATGATTTACCCATTTGGCTGGGCACAATATATTATCACTTGGGCCTACACGATAGGAATCTTGAGCTATTTGTTAAAGATTAAATGGGATGTCCTGGGCATTATTCCATTATTGTTAGCTTTCTTAGCAACAGTGGAATTCTCTTATTTAAGCGAGTTGACAGGTATTGAAAAAATGATTTTATCTGGTTGTATAGGGTTTGTCCTGCTTATGATTGGACAGAGGGCATACAAAAAGTTGATCGACCAGGGAAAAAGGCTTCAAGAAATAAAACTTGACGGATATACAGTAGTATCCTTTATGTACTTTTTCTTTATGTACTTTCTTGAAACTCAACAGCTTTGGACACACGTTCTGCCAGGTACACTGATTGCCGTTTCCTTGTGGCTGCAAAGAAAAAGAGTGCCAAGCAATGCCTCCGTCTTTATTTCAATTGTAGGAGGGGCTTATCTTTTGGAGCCCTATTTTTCCACTGTAAACGAATTAAATATTCCAACATTATGGGAGAGGGAAGTGCAGGTACTTCCATTTATCGTATTGGTTATTTTCCTCCGTTTAAGTTTAAAAGAACGATATACAGATATTACGAGAGCCATACAATGGGGAGTATTAATAATTGTATCACTGATGTTAATACAAGATGGATTGGCGAGCAATACCATTTATGATGCTATTATTTTAGGCTCACTCTCGCTAGTGTCCATGATGGCGGGGATGTTCTTCCAAATAAAATCATACTTTTTTGTAGGGGCAGGTATATTGTTATTAAATGTATTTTTGCAAACTAGACCCTATTGGGGGAACATGCCTTGGTGGGTATATTTATTAATTGCAGGGCTCATTTTAATAACAGTTGCAAGCTTTAATGAATGGAATAAGCAAAAAGTGCAAAAGGGTGAAACCACCTTTCTGGGAGTCTTTAAAGTAAAATTAATCGAAAAATTAAAGAAGTGGGATTAACTCATGATGTACATCATAAAATCCGGACCAAGTTTTAACTTTCTATAAACCGGCTTAAACCTTAACATATTGTAAAATATCATAAAGTCTGTTATAATAGTGTTAACTTAATAATTTGTGTTTTTGGAGGAGCCTGTCACCAAGGGAGTAGTATACCCTTTGGTAACAGGCTTTTTTGTTTTTTGCAAAGAGTCTGTTTATAAGAAAACAGACTCTTTTTATTTTTACTAAAGGACAGGTGATTAGATGGAATTAATTTTTGAGTTAGCCATTATTTTATTTGCCTCTAAAATTGCAGGGGACATTAGTGTAAAGTTGGGCCAGCCCGCGGTTCTTGGGAAACTGCTGGTTGGAATTATTTTAGGACCGGCAGTATTTGGGCTCGTCTCCGAAACACAGACATTGGAAGACCTAAGCCAAATTGGTGTCATTTTGTTAATGTTTATTGCTGGTTTGGAAACTGATGTAGATGAATTTAAACGCTCTTGGAAAGCTTCAACCTTTGTGGGTGTTAGTGGAATTATCGTTCCGCTATTGGTAGGTTATATAGCAGGCATCATGATGAGTATGTCCACTTTTGAAGCCATTTTTTTAGGATTATTATTATCAGCAACTAGTGTAAGTATTTCTGTTCAAGCCCTTAAAGAATTGAATAAACTGCAATCCAAAGAGGGAACAGCCATCTTAGGAGCGGCTGTTATTGATGATGTCCTTGTCATTATTGCCTTAGCCTTTTTAATGAGTATGGCAGGTGGAGATGTAAACTTAGGTATGGTCTTAATTAAGAAGGTAGTCTTTTTCGGAGGTGCTATTTTAGCAGCTTGGAAGCTAGTACCATGGATGTTGAAGAAGTTTGCTCCTCTAAAGGTAACAGAATCGATTATAACGGGCGCATTAATCATTTGCTTTCTATTTGCCTACGCGGCTGAGTTAACGGGTGTTGCTGCTATTATTGGGGCTTACATTGCTGGTATTGCCATTAGTTTAACGAATTTTAAACATGAAGTAACTAAAAAGGTAGAAACAATTGGATATACACTGTTCGTACCAGTTTTCTTTACTTCAATCGGTCTCAAGGTCAGCTTTGAAGGTATTTCAGATCATTTAGTTCTAATTTTGGGCCTTAGTATCCTAGCTATTTTAACAAAATTAGTGGGAGCAGCTGGCGGCGCTAAATTAGCGAATTTTCCTTGGAGAAATTCCCTCGGAATTGGAGCTGCGATGGTTTCAAGAGGAGAGGTAGCTTTAATTATTGCCAGCATTGGTTTAGAGGCCAAGTTAATCACACAAACATTATTCGCTATATTAGTAATAGTTGTACTTGTCACGACGATTGTTACACCGCCTTTGATGAAATATTTTTTTACAGAAAGCAATAAACAGAAAAAAATGAAACATACTGCATAATAAAATTTGAATTAAGACGGTTTCCCTGGATACCTATATCAGATCAGATTGACAGACCGGCGGCGTATATCCAAATTTAAAATTTATCTAAATGACCCCCATGATTTCCTAACGTTAGTCGAATCATTTTGTAACAAATAAATTTCGATTCTTTTTAGGAGGTTAGAGATGGGAAACGTACTAATTGATATCGACAAATTACTAGAAGCCACTTCAGATCTAACATCTGAGAAAAACAACTACAAAGTAAAAAAAGTAGAGATTGACTTGTTACTTGAAGATACCCGTAATTGGTAAGACATATATGTGTTTCATCCACACGTAATTTAATATATTTATGCTTAAATGTCTTCTAACAAATTAGAAGGCATTTTTTCTTGGTCTAAATGAAAATTAAAATTGCAAATACACCATTCTCAATGTCCTTTCTATCAGTCCTAAAAAAATTATTTTCGTATCGAAAATTATGCTGCTTTAAAGCGAAAAAATATTTTTGGTTTTTCTATTGCTTTTACGTAAAAAAGATACTAGAATAATTTTTAATATAAAAAATTATTTGAAATTTCACAAAAGGGATAACAAGGGGGATTTATGTTATGAAAAGAAAGGTACAAGCTCTTTCAGTTGCATTAGCAGGTATGTTGCTGCTAGCAGGTTGTGGCAGCAAAGAATCTGCAGGAGGTTCAGAAAAAGGTGGAGCAGATAAGGAATTCAAGGTTGGTATTACACAGTTTGCTCCGCACCCATCCTTGGATGCAGCTACAGAAGGCTTTAAAAAGGCATTAAAGGACAAGGGCATTAAAGTCAAATACGATGAACAAAATGCTCAGGCAGATATGAATAACACCCAAACGATTGCTAATAATTTTGTTGGTGACAAGGTGGATTTAATTTTTGCCAATGCTACGCCAAGCGCAACAGCTGCCTTGAATGCAACAAAGGAAATTCCAATTATCTTTACATCCGTAACAGACCCAGTGGGAGCTGGATTTGTTGAAGCCTTTGATAAACCTGGGAAAAATATTACCGGAACAACCGATAACCATCCGGAAGCAACGAAAAAAACGATTAGCTTTATTACGGACGAAGTGAAAGCGAAAAATATCGGTGTCATCTATAATTCTGGTGAACAAAATTCAGTTGTTCAAGTTCAAGAAGTGAAGAAAATCGCTGAAGAGAAAGGTGCTAAGCTTGTAGAGGTTTCCGTATCAACTACTGCTGAAGTAAAGCAAGCTGCTGAGTCATTAGTGGGACGTGTTGATGCAATCTATATCCCAACTGACAATACAGTTGTTACAGCCCTTGATTCAGTTATTTCTGTTGCAAACAGCAAAAAAATCCCACTTTTTGTTGGAGAATTGGATTCAATGAAAAAAGGGGCAGTAGCCGCAAGTGGTTTTAGTTATTTTGATTTAGGCTATCAATCTGGATTAATGGCTGCCGATATATTAAGTGGAAAGAAAAAGACATCAGACATCCCAGTTGAGCTTCCAAACAGTTTAAAGCTTGTCATTAATACGAAGGCGGCAGAGGCTCAGGGATTAAAAGTAAATGAGGATTGGAAGAAGCTTGGAGAATTTTATGAAGAAAAATAATAACTGACAACTAAGGAGGAGACCTTTTTAAAGGTTAACTCCTTCATTCTTACATACATTTATAAGTAAGACTATGTGTGTTTTTAAAGTATGCCAAATGACATTAAGAAAGGATGATCTCAATGTTTACAGCCATATTTGGATCATTTGAAGCAGGTATCATCTATGCGATTATGGCTCTGGGTGTGTACCTTTCCTTTCGTATTCTGGATTTCCCGGATTTAACGGTAGATGGAAGTTTTGTTACAGGAGCAGCCATTTCGGCAGTTATGATAGCGAATGGAGTAAACCCGTTTTTTGCTACGGTTGTGGCCTTATTTGCCGGTTTTGCGGCCGGATGTATGACAGGACTTCTTCATACATTTGGAAAAATTAACAACTTACTCTCTGGAATCTTAATGATGATTGCTCTTTATTCTATTAATTTAAGAATTATGGGACGTTCAAATATTCCCTTATTAAATACTGATACTGCCTTTACAAAAATCAGTGACATTTTTGAAAAAAGCGGAATTGACGCATTTTTTAATAACATCTTGTCGATGGTTGGACTCGGTGATAGTCTGCCGGAAACATGGGGTATTCTTATTTTTATGATTTTTATTACTTTTGTGATTAAGTTTCTTACCGACTTATTTTTACAAACGGAAATTGGGCTTGCAGTTAGAGCAACTGGGGATAATAAGCGGATGATTCGCAGCCTTTCGGCCAATACAAACCTCCTTGTCGTTCTTGGCCTGGGCCTATCTAATGCTTTGGTCGCATTCTCTGGCGCTCTTATTGCTCAGCAGGGTGGATTTGCAGATGTAGGAATGGGAATAGGTATGATCGTAATAGGCTTAGCCTCTGTCATTATTGGTGAAGCCCTTTTTGGTACAAAAACGATTGCTAGAACAACACTTGCCGTTATTGGCGGTTCGATTATCTACAGAATTGTGGTTACCTTAGCTCTTCGGGTTGAATTTCTGGATCCAGGTGATATGAAGTTAATTACAGCCATTATTGTTATTGCAGCACTCACAGCACCAAAAATCATCGATGGCTCGAAGGAGAAAAAACGAAAGGCCAGAAGAAGAGTTGAAAGAATGAATATAAACCAAGCATCTGCCCAGGGGAAGGGGGATCATCATGCTGCACTTAAATCAGATTCATAAAATTTTTAATGAGGGGACACCTGATGAAAAAATTGCGATTGACCATGTGAACCTCGTTCTTAAACCTGGGGATTTTGTAACAGTGATCGGTAGTAACGGGGCTGGAAAATCGACATTAATGAATATCATTTCAGGTGTATTAATTCCTGATGTAGGAAATGTTCAGATTGGTGGAAAAGATGTTACCACTATGTCAGAGTTTAATCGGTCAAAAATGATTGGACGCGTTTTCCAGGATCCGATGGCAGGTACTGCTCCAAGTATGACAATTGAGGAAAATCTCGCGATGGCTTATTCTCGGAACAGAACGAGGACACTAAGGAAGGGTGTAACTAAAAAGAGGCGAGAATATTTCCGTGAAGTACTGGAAACATTGCATCTCGGCTTAGAAAACCGACTCAGTGCAAAGGTGGGCTTACTATCTGGTGGGGAACGCCAAGCCCTATCATTGTTAATGGCTACTTTTACGGAACCTTCTATTCTTCTCCTTGATGAACATACCGCTGCTTTAGACCCTTCTAGGGCAGAGCTAATTACGAATTTGACAAAAGAAATTGTCAGTAAATATAACCTTACCACATTAATGGTTACCCATAATATGCAACAAGCGATTGATCTTGGTAATCGATTAATTATGATGGATAAGGGTCAAGTCATTTTAGAGGTAAACGAGGAAAATAAACAAAACCTAACGATTGAAAGCTTATTAAGTGAATTTAAAAGAATTCGTGGTGTTCAGATGGCGAGTGACAGAGCTATTCTGTCATAAACGCAAAGACATGGAGGATCCGATCCTGCCTATATGTATTCATGGCATGTGAGGAGGGAGTAAGGGATAAATTGTAGGACAATTCAGCTGATACAGTTGGGTTGTTTTTTTCATTCATTTCATAAAAAGTGGTATTGTAGTAGTAAGTAACATAATAATGTGAAAACAGAGTGAGGTGAAATCATGGAACTAGACAAGGTTTTAGTAAAATTGAAAAGCCATACACCCAAGATATTAGGCAGTGAAAGCTTTTCAAAATATGCGGTCCTGTTACCATTGATACAGAAGGATGATGGGATCCATGTGTTATTTGAAGTACGTTCACTTGATTTAAGAAGGCAGCCCGGGGAAATTTGTTTTCCAGGAGGAAAAATTGATGCAGGAGATTTAGATGAAAAGGCCGCCGCTATCCGCGAGACCATGGAGGAATTAGGAATAACCAAAGAACATATTTCAGGAGTTTACCCTCTGGATTATATGATTTCACCTTTTGGAATGATTCTTTATCCCTATGTAGGGTATATAAACAGGCCAGAAAGAATACAGCCAAGTCCTGCAGAAGTTGGTGAGATTTTTACCGTACCATTAGCTTTTTTTATAGACAACAATCCAGAAATTTATCGTATCCAGTTAAAAGCAGAGCCAGAGGAAAATTTCCCGTTTGATTTAATTGATGGTGGTGAAAATTACAATTGGCGGACCCGAGGGGTAGACGAATATTTTTACCGTTATGGGGATAAAGCAATTTGGGGCCTAACTGCTAGGATTCTTGCTCATTTTATAGAAATAATACGTTGATTTTTATAAACTAAAAAACGTCTCTTTTTTAACTTAATTATATAAATTTTTCCAATTGGAAATAAATTACCGATACGCTGATTTTCTCAATACCGATGAAATCCACTTTTTTAATGATATTAAAATGTTTGTCCTCTTGGTAAAAACAAATGTACATATATGGTGGAAAAAACACTTGAATATTCTCGGAATTGTAATAAAATTAAGATTATATTTTTTATAGATTAGGGGATGTATTCATGAAAGTCGTAAAGTTTGGCGGTTCTTCTTTGGCATCAGGAAAACAGCTGGAGAAGGTATTTCAAATTGTCATATCTGATGTTGAACGAAAAGTTGTCGTCGTATCAGCTCCAGGAAAGAGGTATGCAGCGGATACCAAGGTAACAGATTTATTAATAGAATGCGCTGAACAATGTTTACAACATAAAGACCCTCAAGAAAAGCTTGAAGAAGTTCTTGAAAGGTATTCAGCAATTGCAGAGGAATTAATGCTGCCGGAAAAAATTATAAAGGAAATTTCTGATGATTTATTAAAAAGATTTGCAAGTGATAAAAGTAAACCCGATCGGTTTATGGATTTGATTAAGGCAAGCGGGGAAGATAATAACGCAAAATTGGTAGCGGCCTATTTCCAAGCTCAAGGAGTAGAAGCTTATTACGTTAATCCAAAGGAAGCAGGTTTACTCGTAAGTGATGAGCCAGGAAATGCCCAAGCATTACCAGAATCCTATGAACAATTATTTTCGTTGCGTTATCGACCAGGTATCTTAATTTTTCCGGGATTCTTTGGTTATAGCACCAAAGGAGAGGTATTTACCTTTTCTCGCAGTGGTTCCGATATTACAGGTTCCATTCTTGCAAATGCCGTTAAGGCAGATTTATATGAAAATTTTACAGATGTAGACGCTGTCTATTCTGTAAATCCTAATATTGTGAACAAACCTAAAGAGGTTAAGGAGTTAACCTATCGTGAAATGCGTGAGCTTTCCTATGCGGGATTTACAGTGCTGCATGATGAAGCCCTTGTTCCGGCATTTAGAGCAGGAATTCCGGTCCACATTAAGAATACCAACAACCCTGCTGCACGAGGGACGAGAATTGTAAATGCACGGGATAACACGAATGGTCCAGTTGTTGGTATTGCCAGCGATAAGGGGTTCTGTAGCATCTATGTAAGCAAATACTTAATGAATAGGGAAATTGGCTTTGGTCGCAAGCTTTTAGGGATTTTAGAGGATTTCGGTCTTTCATATGAACATACTCCATCAGGAATTGATGATGTGTCAGTGATTTTAAGAGAAGACCAATTTGATGAAGTTGTAGCAGCAGATGTGATCAATCGGATTGAGACGGAATTACATGCTGATGAAGTGAAAATTGAACCTAGTCTTGCATTAATAATGGTGGTAGGAGAGGGCATGCGTCATAATGTAGGTACGATGGCAAGGGCCTCAAAGGCATTGGCAAAAGCGCGTGTCAATATTGAAATGATTAACCAAGGCTCATCAGAGGTTAGTATGATGTTTGGTGTAAAAGAAGTAGATGAAAAACGAGCAGTTCAGGCCCTTTATGATGAGTTCTATGCAGCAGTAACCGTGTAAGTAGGCAGCAAAAGGTACACTACGGTGTACCTTTGTGCTTAGGTCCTTTATTTACTTTTACTTTTGTACGAATTCCCGCCCATACTGCGATGACAAAGCCGCCCACCGTATCGGAGACTAAATCTGTCATTGTGTCTTTATTTCCACCGCCCTGTAAAGTCATTCCAAAAAATTGGTCACAGCTAAATTCATACACTTCCCATAAAACACCACCCAATGCAGCAAATGAAACAGTGAACAGGAAAACAAACCAAGGGGAGATTTCTTCCCCTGCATTTCTGTGGATCAATCTTTCATATAAAGCAATACCGGAAAATGCAAGAATCCCACCACTGATGAAATGCATGAAGGTGTCCCACCAGCCAAGACCATACCAGCCTAATATTGAACCCAAATATTGTGAACCAATTAAGAAAATTAAATAAGAAATGACGATTGGCAAATTAAATTGTAGTTTGGTAAACAATGCTAATATAAGTGGTACCGCTCCACAAACAATCCCCCCAATTGCCACCATTGATTTAAACGATCCACCATTTTTATGAAAATAAATTGCTAAAATCGCCATGAAAATGACGTACAATGCACTTAATAGGATAACAAGCTTGCGGTTCAATTACATCACCTCTACTTAAACTTTCTGTTTTCTTATCCAGGAATAGCATGCAACCAGGAGGCCGCCTACTGTACCAAATAGTAAATCATACATGGTGTCCTTATTTCCACCTCTTTGCATGGTCTTTGTAAAAGTTAAATCACCAACAAATTCATAAATTTCCCAAAGAACACTCGCAAAAACCGCTAGTGATAACACGAAAAGAAACAGAATCCATGCTGAGATATCATTTCGGACTTTTTCTGGAATGAATCTTTTATAGAGGCTGATTCCTATAAAACCTATAAGGATCGCCTTGTAAAAGTGAATGGTAGAATCCCACCATTTGTAATGTAAATAAAAGCTTGAGATGGATCCTAAAAATAACGAACAAAATAAAAATAAATAAAAGCCTAAAATGATTGGAATGTTAAATGGATTATTTTTCATCCGTAACAACACAAGCGGGAGCGAACTAGCTAAAATACCACCAACTGCTACCTGCCATCTCGAGGTGTCACTTTTAATAAGGTAAAAAATAAATAATCCTGCCATAAAAAGGATAAACAATACACTTAAAATAATAATGACCTTCCGTTTCACTTTTCCTCACCTCAAGTTCAAATACTCACTACCATTATGTCCAATATTGTAAAAACCTAAAGATGTTATAGGTTGTGCTCGCAAACAATTGGTAAAAGCGGTATAGTGGATAGGAATAAACATCCATTTATTGAATGAATCTTGATGGAGGGTTCTCATGCAAAAGGCACAAATACCAACTTACGAGCGAATTGCGATTGATTTAGCCAATCGAATCTATGATGGAAAGTTTAAAGTAGGAGAAAAGATCCATGGAAGATCGACTTTGGCAAGTGAATATAAGGTTTCTCCTGAAACTGTTCGCAGAGCAATCAAGATCTTAGAAGATGTAGAGATTGTTCAATCCACAAAGGGTAGTGGAATTTTGATTTCTTCCCGAGAAAATGCTTATAAATATATTCAACGTTTTTCCAATATAGCGAGTATTAAGGATTTAGAAAAACAAATGAACTCACTTATTTTGGAGAGAGACAAACTTGATGAAGAATTGTTTACTACCCTAAGAAAGATATTGGATTATTCAGGGAAACTGCGTCATACAAATCCATTAGCGCCGATTGAAATTGAAATATTTTCAGGCTGCATACATATAGGAAGAACGATATCAGAGGTAAAGTTTTGGCAAAATACAGGGGGAACTGTAATAGGAATGAAGCGGCACGGTGAATTAATTATCTCGCCAGGACCATACGCGTTAATCCAAGAAGGGGATGTTTTACTCGTAATTGGTGATGACAAAACCTATGATAGGGTGCAACACTTTTTGGAAGATTGAAATACAAAGAAAGAAGCCGGTCTCATATGAGCCGGCTTCTTTTAAATAGAACTTGCACTTGTTTCTTAGTCTAATAATCCTTCTTCTTCTAAAAATTCTTTTGCAACCTTTTCCGGTGACTGTTTAAGGCTATCAACCTTATAGTTCAATTCGCGCATTTTATCATCGGTAATCTTACCGGATAAAGAATTAATTGCTTTTTTCAGTTCAGGATGTTCTTTTAATGTTTCAGCTTTTATTATTGGTACGGCATAATACGGAGGGAAGAAATTTTGATCATCCTTTAATACCTTCAAATTAAATGCTTCAATTAATCCATCAGTAGAAAAGGCATCGATGACATCGCTCTTATGGTTTTCAAGTGCTGTATAGCGTAAACCGCCATCGATGGCTTTGACATCTTTGAATTCCATATTATATGTTTTTGTAAGGCCAATTAAACCATCTTCACGATTTGGAAATTCGATTGTAGGTCCCATAATTAAATTTCCACTTATTTTAGCTAAATCTGATATGGTATTCAAACCATGTTCTTTTGCTGTGTCTTGACGTACAGCCAAGGCATAGGTGTTATTAAATCCAAGTGGTTTTAACAAATTAATATTATATTTCTGTTTAAACTCTTTTTGAACATAATTATAGACTTTTTCTGGGTTGCTTTCTGGAGGCTGGTTTAAGATATTGACCAAACCAGTCCCCGTATATTCAACATATAAATCAATATTTCCACTTTGAATGGCATTAAAAGCAACTTGAGTACCACCAAGGTTAAGTTTTCGCTCTACTTGAATATCAGTCTTATTTTCAATTAATTCAGCAAGCATATTTCCTAATATTAATGATTCACTGAAGTTCTTGGAACCAATAACAATTTTATCTTCAGCATTTGCTGTTGAATAAACCTTTAAGCCGCCAGCCACAATTAATATAATCGAAGCGAGGCTAATCATCCATCTTTTTGCTTTCTTTCCTGACTTTGATGGAACCTTCTTCTTGGTTGTATAAGAAAAGGAAGTTTCCAGCTTGCCCACGACAAAGTCAATAAGAAGAGCTAAAATACACGCTGGAATCGCTCCTGCTAATATCATATAATTATCCACTGTCTGTACACCTGAAAATACGAGGTAACCAAGTCCGCCTGCTCCAACGAAAGCAGCAATTGTCATCAAACCAACTGCAGTAACCGCTGAAATTCTGATCCCCGCCATAATCATCGGGAAGGCTAGTGGTAACTGAACCTTTTTCATTGTTTGACTCTTAGTCAAACCGATGCCTTTGGCAGCTTCCAGAATGTCTCCATCAATATTAGTCAATCCTGTATATGTGTTCTTGACTATTGGGAGAAGGGAATAGAGAACAACCATTACAATTGCGGGTGCACTGCCAATTCCTATAAACGGAATGAGAAATCCCAGTAATGCTAAACTTGGAATGGCTTGGATAACATTTGTTGTCCCGATAATTGGTTTAGCTAGCTTTGGTTCGTTTGAAATTAATATACCTAACGGAATCCCGATTATAATAGCAATAAATACGGAAACAATACTTAAATATAAATGCTCTCCCAATAAACTCAATATTTGTTGGTAGTTTACTGTTAGATAATTCCAAAATTGACCCATTAGAATGCCACCTCCAAGTCAATTAATTGGCTGCTTAAGGCAGATAAAATACTACTCCTTGTAATAAGTCCTGTTAATTGATTCGAATTATTCACAACAGGAAGATAACCAATTTTATGTTCATTCATGGTTGCCAAAACAGAAATTAAGTTCGCATCCTGTGAAACGGAAAGGACGTTTTGTTCCATAATTTTTTCGATTGTGGTATTTCGATTAAGCAATTGAATGCTTTTTAAAGTAACGAGACCCCTAAGGACATTATGTTTGTCGGTAACGAGTAAGCTGTCGACCTTATTGTCTTTCATTATTTCAATAGCTTGTAATACATTCCGCATCCCGGTGATTTTTACTGGACTATAGATCATTATGTCCTCTGCTAATAGTAATTCAGGGTTGTTCCAAACTCTTCTTTTACCAATGAAGTTTTCAACAAAATGATTAGCAGGATTTTTAAGGATATTTTCCGGAGTATCGTATTGGAGGATATCACCATCTTTTAAAATACAAATCTTATCTGCTATTTTTATAGCTTCATCCATGTCATGAGTGACAAAGATTATTGTTTTGTTTAATTCCTTTTGCATTTGGAACAATTCATCTTGAAGGGAACTTCTTGTAACAGGGTCTAAGGCACTGAAGGGTTCATCCATTAGGATAATATCGGAGTTTGTAGAAAATGCCCTGGCTACGCCGATTCTTTGTTGCTGACCGCCACTCAATTCTTTTGGATAGCGGTGTAGATATTCTTTTGGATCTAAACCAACCAGTTCGAGCAATTCTCCAGTCTTCTTCTCAATAGCGGCTGGATCCTCGCCTTTAAGTTTTGGGATTAACTCTAAGTTTTCTTTAATAGACATATGTGGAAAAAGACCAGTATTTTGAATCACATATCCGATGTTTCTTCGTAATTCAATCGGATTCATGGTAGATATATCAATTCCATTTACGAATATTTCTCCTGATGTAGGTTGAATTAGTTTATTAATCATTTTTAGCAAAGTGGTTTTTCCACATCCGCTTGGACCGATAAAAACAACTAATTGGCCAGCATCAATATCTAACGAAAAAGAATTAATAATTGTTTTCGTTCGATATTTTTTAACAATGTTCTTAAATTCTATCAAGTTCATTCCTCCTTAAATCTTCTTTTACCCTGTTAGTAACAACTTAAACATAACATATAAGTTGTTAGTTTGTCTAATCGACTGTAGAATGCAACTAGGAATATTCTTGATAGGTCATGTTATTTTTTTTGTGGGAAAATTTGCAATATTAGTAATGAAAAATGGTAAAATGGAGGTAAAGTTATTAAAAAGAGGAGAATTCATGTGAGCTTTGTTCGTGACAAATTAAGTGCGAAGTTTTTTCTTTTCCTCGTGTTTGCGTTCTTGTTAATTCATGTGCCAATCATCGGTAATTATGTAAAAGTTATAAATACACTAATTCATGAATCTGGCCATGCCTTTTTTGCTCTTTTGGGTGGTAATGTTGAAACTATTTCCTTATTCATGAACTCTGAAGGGGCAACTCTAAGCAGACAGACGACATGGGTTGGAAGTTTTTTCACTAGCCTTGCAGGGTATACCTTTGCCTCGTTTATGGCTTTTCTGGCGTTTTTCCTGTTAGGTAAAAAAAAGGAAACCTTATTAATCGATATATTATTAGGGTTTATTTTTTTAAATCTTATATTTTGGGTGCGTAATCCTTATGGAATCTTTTGGCTCTGTTCATTTGCGGTTGCTTTTCTAATCTTACTAATAAAGGGCAGTCAAAGTTTAAGGAATCATCTATTACTATTAATTGCTGCCATTCTGTTAGTGGATTCTGTTCAAAGTGCTTATGAAATACTATATATAAGTCTCTTTCAACCCCACGCTGCAGGGGATGCAGCCAATCTTGCACAGTTAAGCGGCTTTATACCTGCGCCGTTCTGGGGGCTTTTCTTCTTCTTGCAGGCAATTTGGTTTTGTTATTTTGGATTAAAAAGAGGGTATTATAAGCTAGGCAATTAACTGAAAAAGTATCATATAATAAAGGATGAAAAACCAATTTAAGGAGAGATTCTGTGAAGATATTAGATGTACTTAATTCAAGACGTACGATAAAAAATTTTAAATCTGATCATATTGATGAAGAATTAATTCAATCATGGCTTCAGGCTGCAGCAATGGCGCCAAATCATCGAATGACTGAACCTTGGGAGATTTATTTTATTGGAAAGGAAACTAGAGATAAACTAAACCATAAAACAAATTTTGGCAATGCTCCTTTATTAATGGCTATTCTATCGAGACATGGGGCTACAGAAGTAGAAACATCAGAAAATGCAATCGCAACGGCATGCTTTATTCAGAATTTTAACTTAGCCGCATGGGCTGAGGGTGTGGGCACATTTTGGTCATCGGTGGGGATAACTCAGAAAAATAGGGAAATTCTCGGGGTTCCTGATGACTATGATATCATAGGTGTGCTAGCTGTGGGCTATCCAGAGGTAATCCCTGATCCAAAACCACGGACGCCAATTACACAAAAAATAAAACATTTACCATAGCTAGAAAAGCCAACCTAATGATGGTTGGCTTTTTGGCATTTATGAATTAAAAAGTAAAGGCTCATTGGAACTTGTTTTGGACGCCTCATGATACTCCAATGTCAGCTTATCGATGATTTTTTGGACGGGGAGAATATCTTTGATTTCATCCACTCTTGCTCCAGCAAAGACAAGTCCATTATCGACATCTCCATTTACAGATGTAAATAATGAATCGAGTGTACAAAAACGGTAGGAACAATTCTTTAAACAATCTTGACATTTATCTATTTTCACTCTATCTGGGCCACTTACTAATTTCGTGAAATTATTCCGAATGGCTCTGCCTTGCAATCCAACTGTAGTTTTCAGTAAAACAAGATCTTCTTTCTCAGCATTCACATATTTCTGTTTAAAGGCTAACGGGGCATCACATTCTTCGCTGGCGACAAACCGGGTTCCGATTTGAACACCTGAAGCACCTATGGAAAGTGCTTTTGCTATATCATAACCTGTCATAATTCCACCCGCCGCAATCACAGGGATTGAAACGGCTTCTACAACCTCTGGCAGAATATCGAACATTGGTCGATCTGTTCCTAAGTGTCCTCCGGCTTCGAAACCTTCGACAACAACTGCAGCAGCACCAAGCCGTTCCGAAATCCTTGCTAATTTAGCTGAGGAAACAATTGAGAGGACTGGAATTCCAGCTTGCTTTCCCCATCCATACATATCTCTTGAGATACCAGCACCAGATATTATAAAATCTACTTTTTCTTCAAGGGCAGCTTTCATCTTTTCGGCAAAGTCATTCATCGCAAATAAAACATTGACCCCAATATATCCTGCACCATTTATTAGCTCTTTGGCGCGTCTTATATGCGAGCGCATTTCATCCACTGATATGCCGGTCCCAGATATAATTCCGATTCCTCCGGCATTCGCAACTGCTGAAGCAAGCTTGCTAAGTGAGATACCAACACCCATCCCTCCTTGCAAGATTGGAACCTTTGGCATCATTTGACCTATTTTGAGTTGTGGAAAGTTCAATTTATAACCCCGTTTCAATTGATAAAATAAGGAACTTCCTATGAATCATACCATTGAAAACTGTATATGTAAGTGACTATTGTTACCTGGTCATATAAGTAAGTTTTATTTGCTTGTGTTATTTCTAAGAAATAAGTGCCTTTTATGTGATTTAATCGGTCATTTAGTATATATTTAGCGAATAGAAACGAAATGAATTGACTTATATGATGGCGAGCTTAGCTTGTATAAGAATTGTTTCTCAAAACCAAACTATACGTTATGGATAGAAGAATGGATGGTGTTAAATGTGGTAAAACTTTTTACAGATATAGACTTAGATGGTCTAGGATGTGGATTGATTGCAAAAATGGCATTCGGTGAAAAAGCAAATGTATTTTATTGTTCTTATCGGAATTTAAATCAAAGAGTCGAGTCGTTTATTGCTCATCCTGGTAATAACCACGAAGAAGTTTATATTACTGATTTAGCAGTTAATGAAATTGTCGAGAAAAAACTGGAGGAACGATATCAACAAGGTAGACATATTCAAATGATTGATCATCATGTTACAGCCATGCATTTTAATGAATATAAATGGGGAGAAGTTAAACCAGAGTATGACGATGGTAAAAAGACTTGTGCGACCTCTCTTTTTTATGATTATTTAATCGAGCATAAAGTGATGGAGCGAAATCAAGCACTTGAGGAATTTATTGATCTAGTACGTCAATATGATACCTGGGAGTGGGATGAAAATAATAATGTAACGGCAAAGCGATTAAATGATTTATTTTACATAATGAACAGAGAACAGTTTGAAGAAGTGATGCTAAAAAGGTTAACGGAAAATACAGAATCGTTTAGATTAACGGAAACTGAAAATATGATACTTGATATTGAAGATCAAAAAATTAATCGTTATATCCATTCAAAAAGCAGGCAAACTGTACAAACCTTTGTCGGTGATTATTGTGTTGGACTTGTTCATGCAGAACAGTATTTGTCAGAACTAGGCAATGCCCTAAATAATATATATCCCCATTTGGATATGATTATTTTATTGAATGTGAGTGGAAAGAAAATGGGATTTCGAACGATTCATGATGAAGTGAATGTTGCAGAGTTTGCCCAAAGGTATGGAGGTGGGGGACATCCGAAAGCATCGGGATCAGAGTTAACCAGAGAAGCATTTGAAACATTTATCGTTAAGGTTTTCGCAGTTTCGCCGCTTAAACCTGATACAGACCGAAATGAATTTAATGTAAAAGAATCAGCTTTTGGAACGAGTTATCAAAATCAATTGAATGAAATTTCTTTTATCGTACCCACGGGTGATGGAACTTATTATATTACACATAACGGTGAAAAGTTGGAACCAGTATTTTCGAATTTTCACGATGCAGAACGTTATTTAAAAAGACATTACTCCTCGTGGCTTCGACAGGATCAAGAGTTTCTGAAACAGCTTTCAGTTTCACTGCAGGTTCCACTCGATGAATTAAAGGAAAACTACAACGAAATAATCAGTAACCACTTTGTAGATATAATAAATGGTTAAATGAGAGCTTGGGATGCCCCCAAGCTCTTTCTTACTTTTTTCAATAACAATTTATTTAAGTTTCAATTAAGGAAAATGTGGTAAATTAATAATAGGTCAATGGCATTGTTATTTTGAAATTGTAATTTATATGCAATAGAAAGTAAAATCAATAACATATTTCTGTAATGTAAATAGTGTAAAATTACCATATAGATATGTGTATACTTTTTAAATGCATCTAGATAATAATTTTTATGCTATTATAGAAAAATAATTTGTTGGGTAAAAAACTCGAGGTGAAAAGATGACTTCAACTACAAAAAGGAGTAAGTTTTTCGATAATGCCAAATTTATTTTAATATTCCTTGTCGTTTTTGGGCATACGATTAGTCCTTTAAAGGAACAAGATGGAATTCTTTTTACGTTATATACAGTTATATTCTTATTCCATATGCCGGCATTCATCTTAATCTCTGGATATTTTGCGAAAGGTTATAAGAAGAAGGGGTATTTGAAAAAATCTGTAAAGAAAATATTAATCCCTTATTTTATCTTTCAAATTATTTATTCGGTGTATTACTATATAATTGGGCAGGAAGAGAATTTAGCAATTGATTTTTTACATCCGCATTGGTCATTATGGTTCTTATTGAGTCTATTCTTTTGGAATTTGTTGTTATATGCATTCGCAAAATTACGCTGGGCAGGATTTGCAGCAGCGGTATTAATGGGAATTGCCATTGGCTATATAGATCATGTGGGTAGTTTTTTAAGCATATCAAGAACTTTTGTTTTCTTCCCTTATTTTTTATTAGGCTTTTTACTTAATGGTAATCAGCTAAGGAGTATTATTCGAACTAAATATTCAATGCCTATTGGTATCTTAATTATTCTAACGACTTTCTTATTCTTTGGGATGAGTTTCCCAAATGATGCGGTACCATGGCTTTTAGGTGATACTTCTTATGCGAATATGGGAGGAAGGGAATTTTTCGATGGGCTTGTTCGAGGACTACAATACGCACTAACATTAATCGTTGTTTTTGGGTTCTTAGCGTTAATCCCTTCCACTCAATATAAAATAACCAGAATTGGTGAACGAACACTTTATGTTTATTTGTTCCATGGGTTTATTATTAAATCAATTCAAGCAATAGTTCCAGGTGAAAGGTTAACTTTCTTTTCAGATAATTACCTTTTCCTTATGATCTTTTCTTTTATGGTCTGTATATTGCTAGGCAGTTATTTTATAAAAAAATATACCCAGCCACTTGTTGAACTTAAGGTCTAGCGGCTAAAAAAGCAGAGCGTGCCATACCACGTTCTGCTTTTTCTTTGTTTCATGCAGTAGGTTAAAAACCAAATATAGAACTAACAAAATTTTTCTTTTTTCTATTTATCTTGCCTTGATTAAATACAATAGGTTGTTCAAGATGTGAAGGGCTGTTTAGCTCGTTTAGCTGATTTTGAAGTAGTTCCACTTGTTGAGTTAATTTCTTTATATGACCTTGTAATTCTTCTATTTCACGACGATGCTGCAGTAGTTGATAGGAAGCAACAGAATCTGCCTTAGCATTGAGACTTAGCTCTAATTCACTCACCTTAGCAAACAGTTTTGCGAATGCCTGGTCATTTTCAACAGGTTTAACTACGCCTTTACGGACCCCTTTTTTCTCATTCACCGGGGCTATTTCATGGAGGAGCGTACCGTTTTGCAGTTTTTCATGAATATCCTTAAATAAATTAATGTCTTCATTATTAAAATGATAATGTCCACGCTCATTTTTTTCCATTGGCAATCCGAGTTGCTTCACCCAACGCTGAATCGTACTTGCAGAAACCCCTAATAATTTTGCTACTTCACTTGTATTCATGTCCAATCCCCCTATTTATAAAATAAGTCCTAACCATGAGCGACGATAGATGGAAGTAAAACTCACAACAATTAAAGGAGCTTTTTTGAAATTAACTATGATTTAAAATGCAACTAAGACCAGAATTTCCACCATTTCTTATCTTTTGTGGCTGCAACATCGCGAAAGCTAGTTAACATTTGTTGAAATGCTAATTCTCTTTGTGAAACCTCGTGTCGGTATTGATGGCGTTCTTCTAGTAGAATTTCCCGCTCTTTAATAATGGCTTCTGATAAATGAGTGATTTCGTTATTTGTAACATCTACATAATGGGTGAGTTCTTCGGTTGTTTCAGATATTTGTTTGGATAGTGTGAAAATTTCTTCTGAGGTTTCAAGTGAATGATTTGTTATATTATTAGCTAAGTACTGCAAGGAGTCAGCTGTGATCTCGGACGATTTTTCCATTGTCTCTGATAACTCTTGAAGCTCAGCTTTGGTATGTTCTGTTGATTTATAAATGGAGTCTGTAATGGATTTCACTGTGATCAAAGAACCTTTTGCTATTTCTTTTTTAACTTCTTCTAGTACTTCTTTGCGGACCACGCTTCGGATTTCATCTTTCACTTCATTTAAAAAAGTCGTCTTATAGGTTTCCATTGCCTCGAAGAAGAGCTCTGTATTTTTCATTGTGCTTTCTTCAATTGAGATTGTAGAAAAATCATCTTCAGAAATGATTTCTAGGGATACCTCTGGTAAAGGTGAGAGTACTTCACTTTCAGGCTCCTGTTCCTTTTGCAGCCCGTTTCGGATCATTTCTTTACTAACCTTCATGTCAGCCATTTGTTTAATTTCTAATAACAGGTCTATTTCTAAATCAGTGTAAATTCTGGCTCCCTGTTTTGTCCGTGAAATTTCAAGTAAATCATCAAAATCTTTTTCCCATTGTCTTAATGTTCCGGGAGATACATTTATTTTTTTAGAAACTTCTTTTAAGGTATAAGTCTTCATAGTTTCCATTCCTCTCTCTATTTATATATAGGAAATATTTGTTCTTTAATATGTTATTCACCATCAGGTAGTTATTTTTCCTGCCACTTGACAAAAGCTATCAAAACAAGACTGAAATCACGAAATACCAACATATTCTTGCAAAATGAGCGGAATACCCGAGAAATTTAAAAAGCACAGAAATTTTCCAAGGGAATTCTATTTAAATCAAGTAGGATCAATTTTTGCTATGAAAATATCAACTTTATGGTATAGTTATTATCGGAAATAAATATATGCCGCCAGGCGGTAGAGGTTCTAGCACCCCTCTCAAAAAAAACTAAGAGAAACAGTACTACTTTCTTAGTGGTACTGTTTTTCTATTTTAAGGAGAATGAAGGATATGAAAAACAGCAAAGCATTAGTTGTGTTTAGCGGTGGTCAAGATAGCACGACATGTCTTTTTTGGGCATTAAAAAAATTCGAAGAAGTTGAAGTCGTGACCTTTAACTATAATCAACGACACAGTCTTGAAATTGAGTGTGCTAAAAATATCGCCACTGAACTTGGTGTTAGGCACCATATTCTCGATATGGCACTATTAAACCAATTAGCCCCTAGTGCATTAACTCGGGATGATATTGAGGTGAAGGATGGAGAAGACGGTGGACTGCCATCTTCATTTGTTCCGGGCAGAAATTTAGTCTTTTTAACGTTTGCAGGGATATTAGCAAGCCAAATTGGTGCCAAGCATCTTGTTACTGGTGTGTGTGAAACTGATTTTAGCGGCTATCCTGATTGTCGAGATATTTTTGTGAAGTCGTTAAATGTAACACTTAATTTATCAATGGACTCACAATTTATAATTCATACACCACTTATGTGGATCGATAAAGCAGAAACCTGGAAATTAGCAGATGAGCTTGGAGCATTGGAATTTGTCAGGGAAAAAACATTAACCTGCTATAATGGCATCATTGCTGATGGCTGTGGTGAATGCCCAGCCTGCAAGCTAAGACAAAAAGGTTTGGATGAATATTTAAAAGTACGGAAGGAGTTTTAACATCATGTACGGCTTTCGAATTGTCGATAAACTCCAAAAGCTAGATGAAGATATTCAAAAAGACCAGCTAAAATATCATACAAAGCGTGTGCTGGTAAGTAAGGAATTCACTTTTGATGCGGCTCATCATTTGCATCAGTATGATGGAAAATGCAAGAATTTACATGGACACACTTATAAAGTAATCTTTGGCTTGAGTGGTTTTGTCGATTCCCGTGGTTTAATGATCGATTTTGGCGATATCAAAGAAATTTGGAAAAATGAGATTGAGATATTCCTTGACCATAAATATTTAAATGAAACACTCCCACCCATGAATACAACAGCCGAAAATATGGTTGTTTGGATCTATGAAAAAATGGCTGAAGCACTACTTCAAGAAGAAAGACAGGAACAATATCAAGGCGCTAAGGTCGAATTTGTTCGTTTGTATGAAACACCTACCAGCTATGCTGAAGCTAGAAGGGAGTGGATGGAAGTTGAGTAAAATACCAGTGATGGAAATTTTTGGACCAACCATCCAAGGAGAGGGCATGGTAGTCGGTCAGAAAACCATGTTTGTAAGAACGGCAGGTTGTGATTATTCCTGTAGTTGGTGTGATTCCGCCTTTACATGGGACGGAACTGGAAAAAATGACATAAAGATGATGCAGGCTGAAGAGATTTGGAATGAATTAACGAAACTTGGCGGCACTGGTTTTTCCCATGTTACTATTTCAGGAGGTAATCCTGCATTATTAAAAAATTTAGACCGCTTTATAGGGCTTCTAAAGGAAAAGAATATTAAGATATGCTTAGAAACTCAGGGTAGCAAGTGGCAGGATTGGTTCTTGGAAATTGATGAATTAACGATTTCACCCAAGCCGCCTAGTTCAAAAATGATAACTGACTTTTCGATACTTGATACGATTTTAATGAATCTAAATGGTAACGACATGTCAAAGCATGTTAGTTTAAAAGTGGTTATATTCGACGACCGTGATTATGAATATGCCAAAGGTATTTATCTAAGATATCCCAATATACCGTTCTTTTTACAGGTAGGAAATGATGATAGTAGGACAATAAATAATCAAGAATTAATTAGCCGACTATTAAGTAAATATGATTGGCTGATTACCAAGGTCATGGAGGATCATGAATTTACGAATGTAAAGATCTTACCGCAATTACACACCTACTTATGGGGAAATAAAAGAGGGGTTTAAATATGTAAAGCTGCCTGCTATTTGGCAGTTTTTTTTATAGAAATTTTCGCGTGAGGAATACTAATTGTGATTTGCATCTAAAAAGAATAAAGCGAGGAATTTTATGAAAAAGGTCTTAATTCTACTCTTAAGTCTTTATCTGTTAAGTCAATCAGAACAAGCAGCAGCAGAGGATAAAGTACCAATATTAGTTTATCATTCTATTGCTGATTACAATGGTCAGGGATCAAGGGAGCTGTATGTAACACCAGAGAATTTTGAGAAACAGATGAAGTATTTGAAAGATCAGGGGTATACATTATTAACATTCGAGCGCTGGCAAGATAGAAAAAAAGTAAACAAGCCGATTTTTATTACTTTTGACGATGGCTACAAAAATAATTTAAACGCCTTCGCTGTTTTTCAAAAACTGAGAACGCTGCAATTTACGCCCACTGCTACCATTTTTATTATTTCAGATTTTATCGATCGTCCCAATCGTTTATCAAAAACAGATATAAAAATGCTAGCAGATTCAGGGTTAATCTCCATCCAGTCACATACAGCTACCCACCCTGATTTGACAAAAGTAGAAAACCTAAAATATGAATTAAAAAACTCAAAAGAAAAAATACAAAATTTATCGAAAAAACCAGTTGTTGCTATAGCTTATCCATATGGAAATACAAATGAACGAGTGGTGGAGGAAACGAAGAAATACTATTTATACGGTCTGACCACTACTCCTGGTGCCTTTACCAATACAGGTTTAAAAAATGAGCAATATTTATTGCCACGGATTTATGTAAAGTATTCAACAACAATCGAAGAATTTACAGAACTAGTGAAGGTGGATTAGGCGGACTACAACTGAAAGTCACCATTATTTATTAAGATCATTTAGTAATCGTTAAAAACTATGCAGCCCTTAGGGGGTGCACAGTTTTTAAATGAAAAGACATTGTAAACTAGTGGAAACCTATATGTAATCAAAACTCGCTATAATAGTATACACATAGTTTAGACTCTAATTTGGCGGGTGTTTATATGGAAGAAACCATTACAAAATCGTACTTACAGAAATCACTAGATGAGTGGAAGGACGATATTTCGTTAGTTCTGGCTGAGATTGATAAAGAATATGACGAAGTAGCGCAAGAATTAAAAGTGTACTCCTATAAATATGGGATTACTAAGCAAGTAATACAATCAACTGTTAATGAAGAAATCATTGAAAAAATACGCGAAATGTATCATAAGCCCTTTGAAGAAAGTTATAATCAACTCAAAGAATACATAAAGGATTTAGAGGAAAAAAGAAGGGTTTTTCAAATGTTTATCCAAAAAATAGATGAAGTGACAAAAAAAGAAACGGCAAAGATAACTACATATTAATCAGAAAAGAAGCTTTGGAGCAGCCATTAAAAGTTGGTTGCTCTTTTTTTAGGAAAGAAAGGCGAAACGGTGATAAAGATGTTTGCATATATTGATAAGTAGAAGAAAATTGTGAGGTGTGAAACCAATGATTACCGCCCAAATAGGCAGTAAAACCTATCAAATGCCCGATAATCTTGAGGAATATTTTCATCCGTTTCGCTCACATGTGATTGGATTGAACCAAGAATTTGATTCACCTTATGGAAAAAAGAAAATAATCTATGCAGACTGGACAGCAAGCGGACGTTTGTACAGGCCAATTGAACAAAAAATCACCGATGTTTTCGGGCCTTTTATGGCGAATACTCATACAGAATCAAACGTAACTAGTTTAATGATGACAGGAATATATAAACAATCTCGAACCATTATTAAGGAACATGTAAATGCAGACCAGCATGACGTTGTGATCCTGGATGGTTTCGGAATGACTTCTGTTATTAATAAACTGCAGCGAATCTTAGGATTAAGAGTACCAGAAAAATGGAGAAATCGCCTCGAAATTCAGAATAGTGAAAGACCGATCATTTTCTTAACTCATATGGAGCATCATTCGAATCAAACATCTTGGCTCGAGACAATTGCAGATGTTGTGATAATAAATCCAGATGCGAATGGTAGGGTGGATATAAATCACTTAAAACAACTGCTTAAAATTTATAAGGAGCGACCTTTAAAAATAGGTTCATTTACAGCCTGTTCTAATGTAACAGGCATTCAACCCCCCTATCACCAACTAGCGAAAATCATGCATCAACACGGAGGTTTTTGTTTAGTTGATTTTGCTGCATCGGCACCATATGTAAAAATAAATATGCACCCGGAAGATCAGCTTGAAAAATTGGATGCTATCTTTTTCTCGCCTCATAAGTTTTTAGGGGGACCTGGTTCAAGCGGGGTATTAGTATTTGATTCAAGATTATATAAAAACCAGATTCCTGACCATCCAGGAGGAGGAACGGTGACCTGGACCAATCCTTGGGGCGAGCATCATTATTATGAAGAAATTGAACTTCGAGAAGATGGTGGCACGCCTGGGATTTTACAAGCGATTCGGACCGCATTATGCCTGAATTTGAAGGAGAAAATGGGTGTTGATAATATATTAAACAGAGAAAAGGAGCAGCTAAGCCTGTTATTTTCGGGAATGGAACAGATTCCAGGTCTTCATGTACTTGATGGTCAAAAGAACAATCGGATTGGGATTGTATCTTTTTACATCGAAAACATTCATTACAATTTAATCGTCCGCTTACTCAATGATCGTTTCGGAATTCAAGTAAGGGGTGGATGTTCATGTGCGGGGACGTATGGACACTATCTTTATCAAATCGATAAAGATGCCTCTAAGCAGATTATGACAAAAGTAAATGAGGGTGATTTGTCGTTAAAGCCTGGCTGGGTACGTTTTTCATTACATCCTGTCATGAAAAATGATGAAATCATCCTTTTTGTAAAAGCCTTGAAGGAAATTGTCAAAAATATTGAGGAGTGGAAAAGAGATTATTTATACGATCCACCAAGTAATGATTATTTTTATATTAACCATATTAGAGAAGACATGTCTTCATTCTTTCGGTTTGAATGAAAATGGGTCATTTAGGACCATTTTTGGAGTTTTTATTTTAAACTATTTGAAGGTATTTATAAGAACCAATTCTATCTCAGTCAACCGCAAACTTGTATGGGCATATGCTATCAGAAGAAAGGGGTGAGAGCATGATTCATATAGTAAAACCCGGTGAAACCATGAGTATCCTATCAGCGAACTATCGTGTTAGCCTTCAACGCCTATATACCGCAAATCCTGGAGTCGGACAATTACATGTGGGTCAAAAAATCCAAATTCCTGGTCTGCCTGAGCCTAGTACTATTCCATATACCATTCAAATATCGGTAGGAAAACGAAGACTCACATTATATCAAAGTGGAAAGTCAGTGAAAATTTTTCCAATTGCAGTTGGAAAAATGCTAACTAACACCCCAACAGGGGATTTTGTTATTGTTAACCGGCAATATAATCCCGGCGGTCCATTTGGTGTTTTGTGGCTTTCCTTATCGAAACAGGGCTACGGCATTCATGGTACAAACGATCCAAGTTCGATTGGAAAAGCGGTCTCTCATGGATGTGTTAGGATGTATAACCGAGATGTATTGCAGCTTTCTGACATGGTCCCCAATGGAACACGGGTTATTATTCGTCCCTAAGCTTTTAAATCTGAAATTTATAAATAAAGGAATTAGCAAAAAGAGGATGTCTCAAAAGGGTCTTTACCCATTATTTTGAGACATCCTCTTTCATATTATTATTTTATAATTATTCAGCTTTTGCTGCTTGGATTTGTAGGTTGATCTTAACTTTGTCTCCAACAAGAACTCCGCCAGTTTCAAGGCCTGCATTCCAAACTAACCCATAGTCAGAACGGTTTAATGTACCTTGTGCACTGAATCCAACCTTTTCATTACCCCATGGATCTTTTCCTTGACCTTCAAAAGTAACTGCAAATGTTTCTTGTTTTGTTACACCACGAAGAGTCAAATCACCAGTCACATTGTATTCACCTTCGTCAGTTTTTTCAATGCTCGTTGATTTAAAAGTCATATTAGGATGATTTTCAACATCGAAGAAATCTCCAGATACCAAGTGTGCATCACGATCCTTACTGCGGGTGTCTATACTTGATGTTTCAACTGAGAATTCAATGTTTGCAGATGTTAAATCAGTTGGGTCTGCTTCAATTGTTGCAGTAAAGCTGTTGAAAGTACCTTTAACGTTAGCAATCATCATGTGACGAACAGAAAAATCTACACTGCTGTGTGCCGGGTCAAGAGCCCATTTAGTTTTTGTCATTTTCATTTTCCTCCATTTTGTTTTGAATTACTTTATCTCGAATTAAAAATAACTAACTTCAAGATAAATTATATGTTGATTGGCACTATATTGTCAAATGTTTTTTTATTAATTTTTTTTTGGTTTTTTTCTAATACTATTTTAATAAGGAATCCTAAGGAGGGTGATTTTCTTGAGGATAATAAAAAGAAATAGCATACCTTTTTTAATATTACTTTTAATTCATACCTTCCTATTTGGTTTAACCTTTTATAAGGGGAAGAATAAAAAAAATATTATTATTTTACTCTTGTCGAACATGGGATTAGCGTATTTATTTGAGTTTTTTGTTCTAAACTTATTCAAGGCTTACAAGTATAAACCTAAAATAATAAAAAATTATTCTTTAGATAATATATTTGGTGCTTTTTTATCCCAATCGATATTTGTACCGTTTACAGCAGTCTACTTTACGATTTCGAAATCAGGATGGCCCGCTAAGATATTCGGAGGTATTTACTTTTCAATAATTGAGTTACTATTTTTAAGGTTAGGGGTATACAAACATAATTGGTGGAAAACCGTATTTACCTTATTTCTACTTCCCTTATATTTTAAATGGAGTGATTTCTGGTATAAATGCATAGTAAACAAAAATGAAATCGTTCGTTTTATTTCCTTTTTTTTAATGATCATGGTTTCAGAAACAGATTTATTTTTAATTTTAGCCTATCTTCGTAAAATTCGTTTTGGTTTAGGGAAGTATCATGCGTGGACGGAACATTTTATTATATCTCCTTTATATTCCATATCCCTATCGCTATATACTGCTTTTACTCTGAAAAAGCAAAATAATAGGAGGGCGAAGTTAAAAACTATTCTGTTTGCGGCATGCTTATATCAATTTTTTGTAAGGATAAAGTTATTAAAGAATGACCTTAAATTTATCGAATATATTATAGTTAGAATTCTAATGATTCTTTTGTATGGGCGATATAGTGAGTGGGTATTTACAACTGGAGTGAAAAAAAGGAAGTAAAAAAACGCCTTATAGGCGTTTCTGTATGTTTATAAAATGTTCCTCTTGAAAAACGGGTTAGGACATGATAAAATGACATTTGCACAAAATGTTAATGTTAAAAACATTTATAAAATTTCTATTATAACATTAACATATATATTTAGTGTTGTCAAGCAAAGGTATCTAATTTAATCTGGAGAGTGGTTGAATGAGCGATTTACAAAAGGACTGGATAATGGAGCAAGAACGAGTTCGTTCAGTTGTAAAAGTAATTAACCTTAAGGAAAATAACGTAAAGCAAAATACTGGGGTAATACGCTCAGATGTACTCGAAATTAGAAAAACCTTTTGGGAAGATGTAACGGTAAATACCGATGAACCGGATGATATGATTGAAACGGCTGCAAGTATAAAACAGCAAGCGGAATTACTATCGGAACGTGAGCGTACACATAAACATTTGGATCAACATCTTAAAACCCTTGCACGGTTAAAATACTCCCCATATTTCGGGCGAATTGATTTTTTTGAAGAAGGGGAAAAATCCTCTGATCACGTCTATTTGGGCATTGCTTCTTTAATGGATGAACACGACGAACAATTCCTTATCTATGATTGGCGTGCACCTATCTCTAGTTTATATTATGACTATTCACCAGGACCAGCTCACTATAATACCCCTGAAGGGATCATCGAAGGGGAAATGACATTAAAACGTCAATTTATAATCAGGGGTTCAGAAATTAAAGGAATGTTTGATACAGGAGTAACGATTGGGGATGAAATGCTTCAGGAAGTCCTCGGAAACAATGCCAGTACACAAATGAAAAGCATTGTGGCTACCATTCAGCGTGAGCAAAACGAAATTATTCGTAATGAGCGAGGTAAATTCCTTATCGTCCAAGGAGTGGCAGGAAGCGGCAAGACTTCTGCTGCCTTGCAGCGGGTAGCGTATTTACTCTATCGGTATAGGGGCACGTTGAACGCTGAAAATATCATGCTTTTTTCGCCAAATCCACTTTTTAATAGTTATGTAGCGACAGTGCTTCCTGAACTAGGTGAAGAAAATATGCAGCAATCCACTTTTCAGGAATACTTAAATCACCGGCTGGGAAAACCGTATGATGTAGAGGATCCATTTGCACAAATGGAGTTTTTACTTAATGAGGAAGTTGTGGCGGATTATGAAACAAGAGTAGAGGGAATACGTTTCAAGGCTAGTTTGGATTTTAAAGCCATTATCGACCAATATGTGTCCGATTTATCCCGAAAAGGCTTAATCTTTAAGGATCTAATTTTTCGAGGGGATATCATAATTTCGAAAAAAGAAATTCATGACTACTTTTATTCTTTGGAAGGAAGCGATTCTATTCCAAATCGTGTTCAGCTGGTTAAAGATTGGTTGTTAAAAGAACTAAAGCGAGCCGTGAAACGAGAACGTTCAAGAAGCTGGGTAGAGGAAGAAGTACAATTTCTCGATAAAGAAGACTATATGGAAGCATATAAGAAGCTTCAAGAAAAAAATAGATTTACCGATAATACTTTCGATGATTTTGAGCGAGAACAAAGACTCCTTGCGGAAATGGTTGTAAAAGAAAAATTCAAGCCATTATTTAAAAGAGTAAAGAATTTAAAATTCATTAATATGACTCAGATTTACCTGCAACTATTTAATCAAGTTGATATATTTAATGAATGCCTTCCATCTGACTGGAGGATGATTAGCAAACAGACCTTGGAGAAATTTAATAATAGGGTGATTCCCTATGAAGATGCGACGCCATATGTTTACTTACAGGATTTAATTGAAGGTAGAAAATCCAACACAGCGATTCGCCATATCTTTATTGATGAAGCCCAAGATTATTCTCCATTTCAGTTTGCCTTTATTCAACGGTTGTTTCCTTACAGTAAAATGACGCTGCTCGGTGACTACAATCAAGCGATCTTTTCAGGGGCAACCGGCTCAGCAACAGTTCTCACAGATTTGAACATTAGCAGTGAGGATATTGAAACATATGTTTTAACAAAAACCTATCGTTCCACAAGAGAAATAGTCGAATTTACAAGCGGATTAATTGATGGGGGCGAAAAAATAGAACCATTTAATCGTAAAGGAAAAAAACCGGTCGTTGAACGGGTGAGGCATGACAGGATTAATACTGCAATACTTGAAAAAATAAGTAAATGGAAGAATGAGGGCCATCATACCATAGCGATAATTTGTAGGAATGCTGCTGAAAGTAAAAAGGTTTATGAGGAACTTAAAAATGATATTCCGCTCCATTTAATTGAAAAAGGGACTGTTTCCTATGAACAAGGGAATATTGTCATCCCATCCTATCTTGCAAAAGGGATAGAATTTGACGCAGTCATTCTTTATAATTGTTCACAATATAAAAGCGAAAGGGAGCGGAAATTATTCTACACTGTATGTACCCGTGCGATGCATGAGCTGTACATGTTTACAACTGAAGGAATAAGTCCACTCATGAATTCAGTACCAATGGAAACTTACGATTTAATCTAGGTAAGTAAAAAGCTGCTGATCATAGACCTGCAGCTTTTACTGAATTTGATTTATTTTTTCCATTGTTTTTCGACTTGTTCAAAGGCAAGTCGAAAAATTTCATCATCAGATGTGTCCCGATGAGTAATAACATTTGTCAAATAGCTTTTACCTTCTAGCTTTATTGTTACTTCCACTTGTACCATAAAAAATCACCTTTCTTTTAAAAAATATATAGTTCGTTTGTTTTACACATGTACTTTTTAATAGCACAATGTTCCAAAATATTAAGCTAACACCATATGTATGACAAAAATCGTTCGACATTTGTCATAGAACGAGGCTGGTCTGTTATAATGGTGGATAATGATAAGATCCAATGGGAGTGTAATAATACCAATGAATTTCGAAAATATAGAAAAGGAAACGTTGTATATAGCTCTTGAAATAATCAATTCGAATCCAGAATACAATTTGTTGGAAAATGGAAAGGAAGCAAGAACACTTGCTGAAATGGAAGAAGAGTTTTTAAATCCGAACACCATTAGTGCTTTTATAAAGCTAGATGATACATATATAGGAGTCATTGATTACATGCTAGAGAATCCGAAAGATCATATACCATGGCTTGGGCTATTAATGATTCATAGTGATTATCAAGGCTATGGTTTTGGTGCACAGGCCTATGCACTTTATGAACAAGAGATGCGAAATCGAGGTTTGGCTAAACTTCGAATGGGTGTTCTGAGTGGAAATTCAAAAGAACACCAATTTTGGGAATCTTTAGGTTTTAACTATTATAAAACATCTTCTGAACAATATGGAGGTGGTATATTATGTTACCAAAAAATATTAGTGTAGAGTACTCTCGAAACTAAACTTTAAACCTCAATCACCATAAATTCTTCGGCAAAGAGTTGAACCTGATTTTTATCTATTCTGTTCTTTTTTAATGAGGATTCGGCAATCAATAAGTATGCTTGAATCGTTCCATTCTTTTTTAAATCACGAATTGATACTTCGCCATTTAATAATTGAATGGCTTTTTCTTGAATGTCTTGATTCTTAGAAGTTTTGTAAAGTAGGTAGGCAATACAAGTAATCTTGTCCACAAAGATCCCTCCGCTTAAGAATCGATTATTTCTTAATTAATTCGACTACAATTTAACTATTTCCTGCTAATTTTCAGAAAATTTTAATTAAAAGTGAAATTAACGGGAAAATTTGTTGGTTATTGCTTATTTGGTATAATATTTTATATAATATTGTAGGGATAAAAGAAGAACGATGATAGTCTGAGGAATTTTACCTTTCGTCCCGATTGGGATGAAGGTTTTTTTATTTAGCAACAATAAACTTAAGCTTAAAAAAGAGAAAGACTATCAGCGAAAACCTTATACATATAAATTAGGAGGAAATTTAATGAAACAGACCTTAATTAAGGATTTGTACAGAAATACAGAAAGTTACTTGGATCAAAAAGTACAACTATCAGGCTGGATTCGTACTATTCGCGATTCTAAAACATTTGGGTTTATTGAATTGAATGACGGCAGCTTTTTTAAAGGGGTGCAGATTGTATTTGATGAGCAATTGAACAACTTTAAGGACATTACAAAGCTTCCAATTAGTTCATCTATCAAGGTAGAGGGAGATTTTATTTATACACCTCAGGCAAAGCAGCCATTTGAAATAAAAGCAACAGAAATTTCCATCGAGGGTACATCGAATGTTGATTATCCATTACAGAAGAAAAAGCATTCATTCGAATATTTAAGAACCATTGCCCATTTACGTCCAAGGACTAATACTTTTGCGGCAGTTTTTCGGATTAGATCTTTAGCATCATATGCGATTCATAAATTTTTCCAAGATAAAGGTTTTGTTTATGTCCACTCGCCAATTATTACTGGCAGTGATACAGAAGGTGCAGGCGAAATGTTCCGAGTAACAACACTTGATATGGACAATCTTCCTAAAAATGAAGAAGGTAAAACGGATGTATCCAAGGACTTCTTTAATAAAGAAACGAATCTTACCGTTAGCGGCCAGCTTTCTGCTGAGGCATTTGCGTTGGCATTCCGTAATGTCTATACTTTTGGTCCAACGTTTAGAGCAGAAAATTCTAACACGGCAAGACATGCTGCTGAATTTTGGATGATTGAACCTGAACTTGCATTTGCTGAGCTTCCAGATATCATGGATCTAGCAGAAGAGATGGTGAAATATGTAATTGGATATATTTTAGAACAAGCTCCCGAAGAAATGAACTTCTTTAATAGCTTTATTGAAAAAGGCTTGTTAGATCGTTTAAATAATGCCCATACAGCAAACTTTGGACGTGTAACGTATACAGAAGCAATTGAGTTATTGAAGGAATCCGGCGAAACCTTTGCGTATCCAGTGGAGTGGGGACTTGACCTGCAAACAGAGCATGAACGCTATTTGTGCGAAAAAGTATTCAAACGCCCTGTATTTGTAACAGACTATCCAAAAGAAATTAAAGCGTTCTACATGCGCTTAAATGAAGACGATAAAACAGTTGCTGCAACAGACTTACTTGTACCAGGTATCGGTGAATTGATTGGCGGAAGTCAGCGTGAAGAGAGAGAAGAAATTCTTGCTGGTAAAATTAAAGATCTTGGTATGAATGAGGCAGATTATTGGTGGTACCTTGAATTGAGAAAATACGGTGGTACGAAACATTCAGGCTATGGCCTAGGGTTTGAAAGGTTAATTATGTACTTAACTGGAATGACTAATATTAGAGACGTGATCCCATTCCCAAGAACAACAGGCAATGCTGAATTTTAAAAAGAGAAACAAAAAGAAGACCTATTCGCTGAATGGGTCTTCTTTCATGTGAACAATTTCGGTTTAAAAAACTTGGAGTTCTTCTTCGAAAAAAAATGTACCAGGATGTTCTTTAACGATATAAGAATATCTTTTCATATTTTTTACATACTGCCATTTTAAGATTGTAACAACCTCACCAGTTTCGATAATGTTCACAGTTTGACCATTATTGTATCGATTATTTGAGTTCTTCAATTTTAACACCCCTTTAAAATTACATCTTAATTATAACACAAAAATATGGGGCACGTTTTGTTCGTGAATTAGTATTTGTTAAGCAAATGAAAGACAGGGACCTATTAACCTTTCCATTATAATGTAATTATGGTATGCTTTACAAAAGCGAGGTGTCATTTTGACCAATTATAAAGCTAAAAAAAGTAACCTCAAAGATTTATTATCAAAAAGTGGAATGGATCTAGATAATTTGGAAAGGAATACAAATATTCCTAGGAGTCAACTCGACGACTACTTGTCAAAGAAGGTAATGAACCTAAACACGGCAATGACTATTTCCAAAGAATTAAATTGCAAGATTGAAGATCTATACGTTTGGACTGCAAAGGAAAGTTAATACTACCCTAGCTATGCAAAAAAGCAGACCCATTGAGGATCTGCTTTTATTATGCACATTTTTATCTAATTTATCGAGGTAATTAAACAGTTAAATCGCATTTCTCTAAGGGAATAACCTTAGTCTTTTTCAAGAATTTATACCCTAGCCATAAAATTAGGAAAAGTGGTAAGCCAATATAAGAAACCAACACACCATTCCAATCAATGTGGTCACCCATAAAAGCGGAATAATTTTGACCTAAAACGACAAATGCACAAACGGCAAAAGCGAAAATCGGGCCAAATGGGAATAATTTAGATTTATAAGGTAATAAATTTAGATCTTTTCCTTGTGCAACAAAAGCTTTGCGGAATCGATAGTGACAAATGGCGATTCCGAGCCATGCGATAAAGCCAGACATACCAGAAGCATTCAAAAGCCATACATAGACAACACCATCCCCAAAGAAAGAAGCTAGAAAGGCAAGTGTTCCTACTAAAGTTGTAGCAATTAATGCATTTACAGGGACACCATTTTTATTAAGCTTACCTAAAAATTTTGGTGCTTTACCTTGTCGAGCTAAATCCCAAAGCATCCGTGTAGAAGCATACATTCCAGAATTACCGGCCGATAATACTGCTGTTAAGATAACAGCATTCATGACAGAAGCGGCAAAGGCAATTCCTGCTTTTTGAAATACAAGGGTAAATGGGCTTACGGTTATATCTCCATTTGCCAAATTTCCATTTGTATAAGGAATGAGCAGGCCGATAACAAAAATAGCTAATACATAAAATAAAAGAATCCGCCAAAATACTGATCGTACTGCCCGTGGTATTGATTTTTTGGGGTCGTCTGTTTCTCCCGCAGCGACTCCTAAAAGCTCAGTTCCTTGGAATGAGAAGCCAGCGGCCATAAAGATGCCAAGCATGGACATAAAGCCGCCATGAAAGGGAGCATCACCAATTGTGAAGTTTTTAAAGCCAATGGCATGATCTCCCATAATACCAAAAATCATCAATGTCCCAGTAATAATAAAAATGATGACCGTTATGACTTTAATAAGCGAGAACCAGTATTCAGCTTCTCCAAACCCTTTTACGGATAGATAATTTAACAAGAACATAATGACTAAAAAGAGACTGCTCCATACTAATGATGGGGTGTTCGGAAACCAGTATTTCATAATCATTGTTACAGCAGCTAATTCTGCTGCAATGGTAATGGCCCAGTTATACCAGTAATTCCAACCGAGCGCAAAACCAAAGGCAGGATCAACAAATTTAGTTGCATACGTACTAAAGCTTCCGGCCACTGGCATGTAAGTACCCATTTCGGCTAAGCCTTGCATTAAGAAGTAAACCATTACACCAATAACAAGATAGGAAAGGATAGCTCCACCCGGTCCGGCCGAATGAATCGCACCACCGCTTGCCAGGAATAGTCCGGTTCCAATCGTTCCCCCTAACGAAATCATTGTAAGGTGACGTGATTTTAAACTCCGTTTTAGTTCCGTAGTTTCCGCATGGTTACCTGTATATACTTGTTTATCAAGATTTCTTGCTGTTTGTGATTGCATATCAATACTCCTTTATCTTTTTCTTATTTCTTTCATTAGAAGGAGTTTTGGAATAAAAAAATGCCATCGAAGTAGAATCGATGGCATCGTAAATACCCCGCATCATACCTTCCGAAAGATAGCTCAACACGCATGACTGGTAGGGCCAAGCGTGACAGTTCTGTTCCTATTCGGAGACAGACCCAGCATGCTTTTTATAGAGATAAAAGCAAACTTCGGCAGCTTTTCCTTTCAAACGGAGTCAAGGATGTCTCTACATCTCGTCCACTTTACTAATAAAAACCGCGACCTCTACCTCATCGGTTTGATGAGGATTTAACTATAAAGTTATTATATTAATAAAGTATAATTATTATTTTAAAAATGTCAATCTATTTTATTTAAATAGGTTTAAGGAAAAAAATTTATTCTGTTAGTAGACAGATAATTGGTTCAATTTAAAAAAAACTGTTAAGTTTATTTAGATTAGAGAATTTAGTATGATTTTAAAATAGAAAATGCAGGTATTAGGAGGGTTTTTTACCATGCAAATTGTCGGAATCATTGTGGGTTCTCTTATCGTGGTAGGGGCATTTAATTTTTTCTTAATTCCCCATGAGGTGTTAAGTAGTGGTTTGAGCGGGATATCGATGTTATTAGGAATGATTACACCGCTTAATACTGGTTTGGCTAACTTCCTTTTGAATTTACCGATGATTATAATTGGATATAAAATTCTTGGCAAAAAGTTTGTCATGAATACCATTTTTTCAGTGTTGATCATTTCTGTAGGTCTTTATGTGGTGCCTATCATACCCTTTGCGAATGACACTATGCTTTCATCGATCTTCGGCGGTGCGCTCGCAGGTCTTGGGGTTGGAATTGTATTCCGTTCATCAGGATCAACGGGGGGCTTTGATATTATTGGCATGATCGTTTCAAGGAAAAAGGACTTTCCTATCGGGGTGTTACTTTCTGGTATGAATGGTGTTGTTATTATATTTAATGGATTCCTATTTAATTGGGACGCGGCTCTTAATACGTTAGTATCTATATATGTCACAGGTAAAGTAGTGGATGCCATTTATACAGATCATGCTAAATTAACCTTGATGATTATTACGGGAAAAGGTGAGGAAATGCGGGAACATTTGCTGACCAATTTGTACAGGGGACTTACCATAATGGATGGAGTTGGTGGGTATTCTAACGACAAACGGAATGTTTTAATGACAGTCATTTCTAGATATGAATTAAACGAGGTTAAAAATCTCATTTCCGAGGTGGACCCAAGTGCATTTGTTAATATCACAGAAACCATTGAGGTAATGGGGTTATTTCATCGACAGAGCCCTTCCTAGTTCATAAAAAGAGTTGCACTTTGCCTAAGTGCAACTCTTTTTTATTTGGATAATCGATTATGAATTTTCTCGATTTTTCATCCATTCTTGACGGTAGAAGCTTTTTAAAAGTAAGATGTTAAAAGAAACTTATTATTTGTAAGTGCAAGATTTAAGGAGGAAACTTTATGCAAACAAAAGTAAAGAAAAGTTTTACTGATGTGATGAAAGACCGTCACTCCGTAAGAAAATATGATCCAAGCTATCAAATTTCTAAACAAGAAATTAAAGATATAATAAAAGAAGCGACATCAGCACCATCATCAAGTAATCTTCAACCATGGCGCTTTATGGTGTTCCAAGACCAAGAAATTAAAAAAGACCTTAGAGTTATTGCATACAATCAAGAACAGGTGGAAACAGCATCGGCTGTAATTGCTGTACTAGGTGACAAGGAAATGTATAAGAGTATTGAGAAGGTATATCACAGTGCCCATGAAGCTGGTTTTATGGATGAAGCAAACATGGAGCGATTAATCGCCAGTGCCAATAATACGTATCCTAATGCACCTGAAGATATTCGAAAAAATATTGCTATGTTTGATGCAGGACTTGTGTCAATGCAATTAATGCTTATAGCTAAGGAAAGAGGGTATGATACTGTCCCCATGGGTGGATTTGATAAACAACAATTCATAGAAAAATTTAATGTTTCAGAACGTTTTTTCCCAATTGTATTAATTCCACTTGGTAAGGCGGCTGCCCCTGCATTTGGTTCAACACGGTTACCATTAGATGATGTATTGATCGAGTATAAATAATTAAAAAGAGGATGGCTCAAGGAAGGCAGACCCCACATTTAACACTCAATAGATTGTGGGGTTTAATCCTTTGGTTTGAGCTATCCTCTTTTTTTAATTGTTAATATATTTTTCAAATACAGTTCCAAAATCTTTAACTGAATATTGCTTTTTACTTTCTTCCAGCCATTGGAAGGCTGCCTGATTTAGCATTTTAAATTGAACAACCAGGTTGCTATCTGGACTTGTTACACGGCCAAGTGTAGTGGAGGCAATCTCCAAACTTTGTTTGGCAAATTGAAGACTGATTTCATTTTCATGTGAAATCTCCGAAATTTTAATAAGTGCTTTGTATAAATCCTTTATTTCCTCAATATGCTTTTTGTGGACATCAATCGAGAAAGGCGCTGAGCCAATTTTGAATTTTATCTCGACATCAATGTCGACCGTACCAGCTGTTTCAAGTTTTACATCGGAAATTCGATTTGTTGCATAACTATATCGGTGCAACATTCGTTTTTTACTTGTCGCACTTGTGCCATCCAAATGGATTAGGGCATTATTGGTAAAGCAGTATTCATCAGATTTTGATTTAATTAAAAAATAAATCTTTTCATTGTCTTCATGCATGACATAATCGTCTGCATCGACCTTATCGTAATCTTGCGGCTTAATAACAGAACCAACATCACTTAAACCTAAAATATCAGCGGCTACTTTTCCAAACATGGTACCAACCTCACTTTACTTTTTACTTTCTACTCCTATGTACGAATAAAGGAAACTAAAGTTTCAACGTTTGACCAACATCTCAACGACAAAATATTCTATGCTCCGATTGAAAGTTGATTCCTGTATTTTATTAGATATTAACATACAATTCAGAAATCTGATATACTTAAACAAATAAACCCAGTTGTAATTGTAGTTGGAGGATGTCCAATGTAAATAAACCTTACTTTTTATATTAAGAATTGAATAAAAGTGAGGGTGTGCAATGTCCATTTTTGTCGGAAAAAGAGCCTCTTTCCGGTTTCTTTGGGTTGGGCAAATGTTTGCCAATTTAGGCGATATTTTATATGTAGTTTGTTTAATAAAATTGATCTTTGATGCAACAGGTTCCGTGACCTATATGTCACTTGTTCCGTTCTTTAACACCATTTCTGGATTAATCAGTGGCTTATTAGTACCATTGGTCATAAACAAATACAAGCTAAAATCTATATTGTTTTTTTCACAAAGTGGAAAAACATTGTTGTTATTGGTATTGTGCTTAACTCCTTCAGTATTTAAAGATAGTTGGTTGTTTTGGATTTTTTTGCTACTTAGTTTAATAGCTTTTTTAGATGGCTGGGCAACTCCCGCTCGAAATGCCCTGGTTCCCAGTCTCGTTTAAGAAAGTAAACTTGTGAAAACCAATAGTTTACTCTCCATTAGCGATCAAATTGTTCAGCTAATTGCCTGGCCAATTGGAAGTATTATGCTAGTCATTCTTGGATCTGGGAAATTACTATGGTTACCATTTTGCTTATATCTTATTTCAACCATGTTTATGGGGTTCATAGTGCATATTGTTCATCAAACAGTTCAGGAAAACATGTCTCGTTTGGATGCCTTAAAAGAGGGATGGGGAATTATCTGGAATTCAAAACAGCTGAGAACGATTAGTTTAATGAATGCCCTTGAAACCTTTGCTAATGCGGTTTGGATAGCAGCTATCCTTTTTGTTTTCGTTTCCGAAGCTTTAAATAAAGGGGAGAATTGGTGGGGATTCATTAACGGTTACTTTTTTGCTGGAATGCTTGTTGAAGGATTGTTAATTTATCGTTTTTCACCCATTTTAGAAAGAAATTTAGGGAAGACCATTCTTTGGTCGACCTGTTGCTTAATTGCGATTACTTTTTTGTTTGGTACTACGTCAACTCCATGGTTTGCTCTAGTGTGTTCCTTTTTGTTTGGTCTTCCGCAAATGGCCCGTAATGTTGGGGAGAATACTATTATTCAAAATAGTGCTCGTGAGCAACTCCTCGCTAAAGTATATTCAGCTAGAGGTACATTGATTTTTGGCGCATTTGGACTTTCATCGCTTGTAATGGGATGGATAACTGAAGAAATTGGTGTAAGAGCAACATTCCTTGTGGCTGCGACCCTTTTTCTTTGCTCTTTTTTATTGGCATTAATAAGTAGAGAGTTTCTTTTTATGAGAACTAAAGGACGATAGGATTAAACACAAAATTAATTTTGGGAAATCACTTGATGGTTTCCCTTTTTTAGTAGAAAATACACTATATCTATATTGAAAAGGAGCGGTTACCCTGTTAATTCAATTCACAAAACAACAAAAAGATCAAATGATTTCTGAAATCCAGCGATTTTTTTATGAAGAAAGAAATGAAGAAATTGGTGTTATTGCAGCAGAAAATGCATTTGATTTTTTTAAAAATGAATTAGGACCTTACTTTTATAATGCAGCTGTCAAGGATGCCCGGCAATTAGTAGAACAAAGAATGTCTGTAATCGAAGAGGATTTGTTCTCACTGGAGAAAAAACTGTAAAAAAAGGAGACTGAAACATGCGGCCCATCATTATAGGCATATTGGCTGCCTTCTTTTTTGCATTTACCTTTATTTTGAACAGATCAATGGAATTGGCAGGAGGGAGCTGGATATGGAGTGCATCCTTAAGGTATTTTTTTATGATTCCTTTCCTTATCCTGATCGTAATTGCTAGAAAGAATTTAAAACCCTTGTATGTAGAAATGAAACAGCGGCCTGGTGCCTGGCTGCTCTGGAGTACGATTGGCTTTGGTTTGTTTTATGCACCCATTTGTTTTTCAGCTGCATTTGCCCCAGGCTGGTTAATTGCAGCAACCTGGCAAATTACGATTATCTCAGGGTCTTTGCTGGCACCACTTTTTTATGAAACTGTAAAAACAGGAACGTGCACCATTCAAATGAAGGGGATAATTCCGTTCAAGGGCTTAGGAATGTCATTAATTATTTTACTTGGTATTAGTTTAATGCAAATAGAACAAGTCAATCATTTGTCTATACTTTCTTTCGTATTAGGCGTAATACCTGTTGTTGTGGCATCATTTGCCTACCCATTAGGCAATAGAAAAATGATGGAGGTATGTGAAGGGCGTCTCGATGTTTTTCAGCGTGTATTAGGAATGACGCTCGCCAGCTTGCCCTTTTGGCTTGTTTTATCTGTTTATGGTTTAATTAAAGAGGGACCGCCAAGCTTGGGGCAAACCACCCAATCAGGACTTGTTGCCATATCCTCTGGCGTGATTGCGACAGTTCTATTTTTTCATGCAACTGACCTTGTTAGAGGAAACATGCAAAAGCTGGCAGCCGTTGAAGCTACACAATCTATGGAAGTATTATTCGCTGTAATAGGTGAATTGTTACTCTTACATTCGGTCATACCAACAGCGCTTTCATGGAGCGGGATGGCATTGGTAATGTTAGGAATGATCCTGCATAGCTACATATCAAATAAAATGGTAACGAGTAGGAATGTTAATGTATAGAGCAGCGAATCCTTATCAACTCAGATGATAAGGATTTTTTTATTCATTAATATTTCAGGTATGGTGATAGTTTATCAATTGATTCTTGAAGCAGTGCAGCATTTTTCTTATACATTGCTTTAGATGCATCGCTATTTGTCTCAAGAGAAAAGATTTCTAAATCTGCCTGTACCTTTTTTAAAGTCGCCAACAGTAAAGGACGTTGAGCGGGTTCAGGTACTTGTATTTTATCATCATATAAATCAACGGTGAGTTCACCAAACGAATCAACTTGACCTAGGAACACATTATCGAGAGTCACTCCTAGTTTGTCTAACTCGGTAATTAGCCAGCCTCTGCCTTTTCCTGCACATCGTAAGGACTCATCGATGACATTCCCATCCATAATAATTGTTTGGGGTTCTTTTTCATTGGGCATTTTCATTTGTAAATCCTTTGGTGTCAAAGGACGATTTTCTCTTTTTAATAAGGCACTTAAATTTCCACGTGGTTCTAAGACTGCAAATTCTACATCTGCGAACTTAAAAATATTCTTTTGCCGTAACAGCGCAGAAAGTTCATCAATTGTATACTTTTCTTTTTTTAAATTTTCTTCTAAAATTTTTCCATCTTGAATTACAACGGTACCTTTTCCTTCTGCCCAATCACTGAATTTTTTACTTTTAATGGATAAAAAATCCACTAAAAATGTTACTAAACCAAATACAGCAACAGCGAGAATACCGTGGTACATATTTGCTTCTAGTCCTGTAACCACCTCACCAGCAATACTTCCTATGGTAATACCGGCAACGTATTCAAAAAATGACAGCTCAGAAATTTGTTTCTTGCCAAGTACTTTTGTGGTAATAAATAAAAGCAACAAGAAAAGTAACGATCGACCAATAATAAAAGTCCAACCAGGCATAAATTTTCACCTCAAAATTTCAAGAACCTTTGTATTGTGGTTCATTTCGTTCAAGTTCTAAAATGCGATATTGCAGGTCCTTTTTTATATTTCCAATAGTTAAACTTGTTTCATGGAAAATAGCTTGAGCTTCCTTTTCAAGTGAATTTAATGCTAAAGAAGACAGCTGCGCTTCAATTCCTTTAATGGTAAAAAGACATTGCTTAACATTTGAAGCAATGGTCATAAGTAAAACTTCCTCTCATTGGATATGGAAAAAATGAAAAAGGGGCTGGCAGAACTGCCAACCGATCTTCCCTTTTATTGATTGTACTGCGGTTCTTCAGCTATAATTTCTTGCAAGCGTGGTTCCAAGCTATCAAGAACGGATTGAGTTTGCTGGGCCGCTTGTTGATAAAGCTGTTTGGCATTTTTGTTTTCGGTTGCTAATGCAAAAGTTTCAAAACTTGCCTGTGCACTTTTTAAACCTGCCAACGCTTGCTTAACTTGTACTCCTACTGTCATCAATAGTCCTTCTTTCGTAATAAAATTGAAATACAAAAATAGTATGCGGAGAATTTGGCTGCCTATGTATGGGAAGCAGAATATAGAGAGAGAAAAAATATTCCAATTTAACTTTTTACTTTTTTTTAGGTTAGCAGCATATAGTTATAACATCTTAACGTTATTAAATGAGGTGATTAAAATTAGAAAAATCGGAAAGGATGACTTTGCCCAAGGATTTGTTCCTCAGCATAATCATGGTTCAGTAGATTACACGGGAGTAAGTTCAGGTCACGTCCACCAATGCTTGGATATTACATCTCCACCAATACCGACCCAAGACGGCGGGCATATACATTATACTGAAGGATATGTGTTATTTGAGAATGGCCATACACATCACTATCGTGCCTACTCAGGACCAGCTATACCTGTTGGGAATGGAATGCATGTCCATTATTATGACTTCCAAACCACAGAAGATGATGGTCATAGCCACCACGTAAAAGGCGTAGATCAGCCGGCACCAGGGTCAAAATAACTAAAAAAACCAATCTTGTTAAAGGTTGGTTTTTTAAATGGAATTGAAACACTTACAGACCTGTTAGCGATGCATGGTCCACAAACCGATATCTTTAAATCCAAGCTTTTTATAAATTCTTCCTGCTTCGGGATTATCATAAAAAAGGCAGAGAATTTTCCCATCATTTAAAATATCCTGAAAAAGCTTATGCATAATAGCGGTTGCAAGACCCTTACGGCGATAATCTTTTCTTGTACAAACTCCTACAATCATTGCTGACATCGAATTTTCAGCGGTTGTTGACACACAGGATGTCATCACACCGCTTTCCTGAGTATAATAAGTCCTTGAGGTATTTGTTTCTATTGATTTTAGCAACATTTCTTTAGCGTCAGAACTTACATGAAATTCTTCGATGGTACTGCGAAGTTCGATAATTTGGTCTACATCTTCTACACGAGCCTGATAAATTTCTATATTCGTTTTTTCAAGTAGTTGATCGGTTCGGCATTCTGCAAAAAAGGTTACTTGCTTTTTTCCTAGCATTAGTTCATCAAACTGCTCAAACTTTTCAACTAGTTCAGATTTTCCAGAAAGAAAAAGGGGCTGCTTATAATTTTTTATTATAGATACAAACCCGTTTACATCAAATTCCCCTTTTGCATATGGAATAAACGATTGGTAAAAACGGAGAAGGACTGCTTTTAATTCTCCATTGTGATTGAATTCTCCCCAAATATCTTGAAAATCCGATTCATAACCAAATGCTTCTAAATCGCCAATAATAAATAAATTTAATGAAGGGTCTTCCTTCAAGAAGGCAAGCACTTGCCTATGATCTTTTTCTTTTAGTTTTCTAATCATGAATATCTCCCCCTCGCATCCTTTAGAATAATCAAACAATACTGAAATTTCAACATTTTTTCAAGAGTATACTTCAGGTCCAATGAATATAACTTGAAAAAATCCTAAAAATTCACAGGATTGCCACAAATTTTTGATTAATTCTAAAAATTCGGTGATATACTATAAGTGTAAAAGATAATATAAGTTAACATCTTAGGAGACTCAACCATACGTGTTCGTTCCGTTAGTGAACGAGTAGTAAGGCTATTCCAAACAAACATTTGGTAGGTGGAGCGATTAAAATCCGATTGAAAGGTTTAAATCCAAAACAAACACCTTTCATAATGATCTATGAATTTCATAGAGACCATATCAAAGGAAAATGTTAAGGATTTATAGGTTAATGCATCAATAAAAAAGAATCAGTTTACTGATGTATCCATAACTGAAACCTTATCAAAGGGTATATTGCCAAGAAACTGATGATCCAAATGAAGGAATAATGAGTTTCAATCGGTGTCAATTCGTAATTTGTTTCTTTTTAGGAATTTGAATTCCATTAAATCACATGTGAATTAATTCCTTCAACGGAACAAACACACATCGGCTAAGCTTTCAATAGTTTCCATTTAGCTTGAACCATAACTAAAAGGAAATGATTCGTTGGAAATATTGGCTGATGTCATGGTTGGGTCCCCTAAGGTGTTAATCATGATTAAGAAGTTACTTCAAAAAATGAAGTAGCTTCTTTTTTTGGATTTATACCAAAAAACGGGGCGGCTATTTATATCCATAAATTTGTATATTTGCTCAGAAATGACGGAAAATATCTTTGGAAAAGGAGCTGACAAATTTGTTGAAGAAAAAAGAACCAACACTTGCGCCAGGAATAGATGACCAGGAAGAATTAGACCAATGTGCCACAGAAAATGAAGTAGAGAATGGAGAATATACGAGTGTGACAACTCTTTCTTTTGACGAAGTAGACCCAAGTTAACAATAAAATGCTGCCTATATTTAGGCAGTTTTTTTGTTAGAAAAATCCATTGTTAGGAAAGTAAGCATTTTAATATAAATAGGAGCAGAAATTCGTTATACTGTTACTAAAATACAGCTTGAAAGGGGCAAGATAATGGCAGGAATTCAAGATCTTAGTTTAACCGAACAGCAGGAAGCGATCATAACAAAAACGCATCACCGTGGATTGACTAAGGGGAAGATTTTCCAACGAATATTGTTGATCACACTAGGTGCTATATTAATGTCCGTGGGGCTTGAAATCTTTCTCGTTCCCAATAATGTTATTGATGGTGGAATTACAGGGATTTCGATCATGTTATCTTTTATAACAGGTTGGAAAATAGGGATTTTTCTTTTTCTTCTTAACATACCTTTTTTCTTTATTGGCTACAAACAAATTGGTAAGACCTTCGCTTTATCCACTCTTTATGGAATTATTATACTTTCAATTGGTACCACTTTACTTCATCCTGTTCCAGCATTTACTCAAGATATCCTGCTTGCGACTGTTTTTGGCGGAATTGTTCTCGGCGTAGGCGTAGGTTTGGTTATTCGGTACGGGGGTTCATTAGATGGTACCGAAATTCTTGCCATTCTCTTTAATAACAAACTTCCTTTTTCGGTTGGGGAAATTATTATGTTTTTTAATCTTTTCATCCTTGGAAGTGCTGGTTTCGTATTTTCTTGGGATCGGGCAATGTATTCCTTAATTGCTTATTTTGTTGCGTACAAAACGATTGATATCACCATTACTGGCCTTGATGAATCTAAATCTGTTTGGATTATTAGTGATAATGCTAAACAAATTGGTGATGCTATACTAAATCGGCTAGGTCGTGGTGTTACTTACCTTAACGGAGAGGGAGCGTACTCGGGGGATGATAAAAAAGTTATTTTTTGTATTATCAATCGACTTGAAGAAGCAAAATTGAAGGAAATTGTAACCGAAAATGACGATAGTGCCTTCTTAGCAGTAGCGGATATTGCCGAAGTTCGAGGGGGAAGATTTAAGAAAAGAGAAATTCATTAAAAAATGAATGGTGTCGATTTGGGGGAATTTATGATGGGGTATTGTAAATTTCCGATGATTTATGTCAAAAGGTGGGGAAAATCCATCTTTGCAAAGATCAAGTTTTGTCATATCATGCGCTTACCTAGGAAATAGTGCCCGCGAAATATGAAATATTTCCAAAAAAGATGACAGATAATTCTGCCATCCTTTTTAATTTTTAAAATAATAGCTCATATACTTCATTTAATTGGTAAGCCCTTTTTTCATCTTGTTCCGCTTTGGCATAATTAATCTCTTCAGGAAGGATATGATTTAAAAAATTTATTTCTTTTTGATTTAAATCTCGAACAAAAGTGCTTTCTGAAGAATAAGCACCATTTGTTAACTTTTTATATAGTTGCCTCCCCTCTGTATGGTTGTCTGTATAGTTTGATAATATTTCCTTTAAGTACCCCAATGTCTTATCCATAATCCTGCTTCATCCTTTCATGGTCCTTATCTGAGTAGTGTAGAAACTTTAATGGTAGTCTCGTCTTATTTTTCGATGTGTAAGTCATAATATACGCTTATTGCCAGTGTGAAAATTTAAATATACAGGGAATAGTAGACAAAGACCATGGTGGTTCATTTTGGATGACTAATAAAACACCCCAATTTTTCAAAAGAGAACCAAGGGGTGGAGTTTTCTTTATTTAGTAGCCGTAATAATACGGTAGCTTAAAATATTATGATATTTTAAAACAATATTTCCATGCTCATTGAGAATTTGAAATAACTCAGGTTCAAAGTTCTTTGAAAAGTTAAATTCAGGCGAATGATTTCCATTGCTAAGTGATTGGTTTTGTGCTTCTAATTCAACATTGTGAAAACCAGCCTCTTGTAAAAATCGGTGCCAATCACTCTCAAATAATAATGAATCAAGTGCATAAAACTTCATGATTTTACTTTCTTCTTGTTGACTAATCCTTTTGTTCATTGTCATTTCATTTGCAATTAAACGTCCGCCTTTCTTTAACACTCGGTAAAATTCCTTCAGGGCTTTTGGTTTATCCACGAAAGCTAAAACAGACTCAGAAAGGATAAAATCAAAGGTATGATCAGCAAATGGAATTTCTTCAATGGATCCTTGAATTAATGAGATGGGGAGTTGTTGTGCCTGAAAGCGGGACTTCGCTTTTTCAATCATTATAGGATTAATATCCATACCAGAGACTATTGCTTTATATTGCTGGTACATAAACGCTGCTGTTTGTCCTGTGCCGCAGCCTGCATCTAAAACGAAGGAGCTTTCGGTAATATTTTCTTTGGCAAGAATATTTTGTGTCAATTGGATCCCACCAGGATGGGCTCCTCCAACACCAAACTTCGCTAAGAAATCAAAATAAGTTAAGCCTCCCATAGACACCACCTAATAATCTTTTCTGCATTGTATGATAAAAAGCAGAGAGTGGTTCTTTGCTAAAAAATGCTTATTTTTGATTCCTATTGATAGAAAAAATTTAGTCTCTATACATCCCAGTTTATAACAAAGCAAACACCGTTTTTCAAACATATTATTCATTAAAAAAGAACAAATTAAACAATGGAGGGGAAACATATAAACTTCCATTACAATGAAGAAGGAGTGCTGTAAATGAGGGATCTAAGAAGGCTGTCGTTTTTCAATGTGTTTACACCTAAACGAAAAAGCAGAGGGCCGTTATGGGCATCTCTCATCGGCCTTGGATTAAGTGCTGCAGTATTTGGAGTAACAAAAGGAAAGCGAAAGGACTTTGGACTTCCTTTGCAGAATGTGGTGAGAAATTTTGCAAAAAAACCCAACCTTAATATGATGAATAATGTTGCTCTAACCGAATTCTCTGAGGAATTATTGGAAAGTGCTTTGAACAATAATCGTAAAAATACGGATGAGTTTTAAACACTTACACAAAAGTGGATATTTTAAAAGGGGTCAGACCTAACTATGATGGGTCTGACCCCTTTGCTTTTTTTATGGCGCTGTTGGGATTTTTTTTGGTATGTAATTTATAGTATCTGATGAATAGATTTGGATGATTAACAAATTTCCAAGTGTTCTAGCACGTATTAAAACAGGTTGGTTATATACATTTTTAAATTCGAAATCTGGTCCATACCAACTTACTGTTGCATCGCGTCCAGGTGGTATATAAGGAACTTTCCGAGAGTGAGAAAAACGTTGAACAATTTTGAGTCCCGCATTATCCACCGCGTTAAATAAAGTAGATGAAACTTGGCAAATACCTCCTCCAATGTCTTCTGAAAACTCCCCTCTAACAATAACAGGAGCACGTAAATAACCCTTGGAAGCTGTACGTTTTCCGACGACTTTGTTAAAAGAAAACTTTTCACCTGGAAAAACTACATAATTGTTGATAGCCTCTGTAGCTAACTCAATGTTGGTGGAGCGTTTGTGATTACGTGAATTAAATGAAGTAACATAGCGTCCGATTCGCATACTTCGAATATCTGCGAGTAACTCACTATCCACCTTTGGATAAACAGACAACATAGGGATTTCCAGGCTTCCTGGTTTATGCGAGAAAAAATAAGCATAAAATTGTTGTGTAAAGACTTGACGGTGAACTTTTGAACCAATTTTCTCCTCAACAATATTTCCATTTGAATCTAATAAGGCATTATTAGGTTCTATGGAAAACTGTTTATCTAATTGGTCTAGAAATTGATTATATTTATTAGAATCTAAAATCGGTAAATCTGTATACGGATAGGAGAAATCCATGCGATTGATGATGGTTACATTGTTACCGTCTTTTGTTATTGATAAAGTTTCAGGTGCAGTTAATGGTTGAACCGTTAATAAAATGCTAAATATCCATGGGAAAATCATGATTGCACGCCTCCTCATTTTAATATAAGGAGAAAATGGCTATTTCATGTAGGGAAAATGACGATAAATTTATTAAAATAAAAATTCAATTGATAATTTCCAAAAAAAGGCTTTACAGAAATCATTACTTATAATATTATCATTATTGATAATAATAATATTAGTTCAAGGAGCTTCCATTAAAATGACAAAAGAATCAACAGTTGATTTAATCTTACATCCGATACGAATGAGAATCATTCAGTCCTTACTAAACCAGCAAATTACAGCCCAACAAATAAAGGAATTACTCCCAGATATCCCACAAGCAACCCTATATCGTCATATCAAAAAACTTGTAGAGGCAGAGGTCATTCATATTGTAGATGAAATTCCTAACCGAGGTACAGTTGAAAAAGTGTATTCTATCCAAGATCCTAAGAAGGTTGTTTTTGGTCCCAATGAATTAAACAATATCTCAAAAGATGAACATATGGGTTTATTTATTAAATTCATGGCCAATTTAATGGGCGAATACGAAAGATACTTAGGTCAAGATAAAATCGACTTAGTCGGTGACGGAGTGGCATTTAGGCAAACATCTTTGTACTTAAGTGATGAGGAGTTTCTTGAGTTTATTAAGGACTTAACCGGCTTATATATGAAAGTAACCGAAAAGAAGCCCCAAAAGGGCAGGAGAAAGAGAACGTTAGCAACCATTATTATTCCAGACCAAAATATTGAAAATCGACAGGGGGATTTGAACCATGAGGATGATTGAAAAAGAAGTTACAATAAAAAGTAAAGTTGCGCTTAGGGGGACACTAAGTTTACCAGAAATTCATGACACAAAAAAGCCGGCGATCTTAATTATATCAGGGTCAGGAAAATTAGACCGTAACGGAAAAGTAAATGAAAAGCTCGACTTGAAGCTATACCGCCAGTTAGCCGAATGTTTATCCGCGATTGGATTAATTAATTTGCGTTATGACAAGCGTGGCGTTGCCGCAAGTGAAGGAGACTATTTAACGACGGGACTATGGGACTTGGTTGATGATGCCCAAGCCGCAATCCAATTTTTAAAAAGCCTTCCCGAAGTGGATCCTGAAAAAGTGATTGTATTAGGACATAGTGAAGGATGCACCATTGGAACCGCAGTTGCCGCAAGAGAAGAACTGGGAGGTTTAATTTTATTATCCGGGGCTGTAGAGAGATTGAGCGAGGCACTTAATCGTCAAAGGGATCTTGCCACCCAAGATATTTTGACTGCCAAGGGATTTCAAGGTTTTTTACTACGTTTATTTGGAGCACATAACAAGGTGGAAAAACAAGCACAAAAATATATAGAAAAGGTACTAAATTCAGCCAAGGATGTCATGAAGGTGACATTTGTTAAAATAAATGCAAAGTGGATTCGCGAACATTTTGCTTATGATGTGAGGGAAGATTTAGCTAAAATTACTTGTCCGATTTTGGCGATTACTGGTGCCCGCGATATCCAGGCAAATCCTGCAGCTCTAAAAGATTTGTCAAAATATGCAAAAGGGGATGCGCAGTACCAAGTTATCAATAATATGGGTCATTCTTGTAAATTAGTTACATCGACTTCCACTATGTTTACGGTAAAAAAAGATATTATTGCAGAGGGTGGCCTACCCATTCATCCGGAATTGGAAAAGCTGCTTGAGACATGGCTTCAAAGCCACTTTATCGAACCTTCATTAGTGCAGACTGCAAGTATCAATTAAAATGATTCATAATTTCAATAGATTTGGCTATCATTATGATAGCCATTTTTTAATGAAAAAAATGGAGAAATATAGTATAGTAGCATGTGATAACTAATGAATAGAAAAATGCTAGCAAAGTGCTAATATATTGACAGGAGTGTATAAGATGACAGAAAGTGAAAGAATTCAATTAAATGTTAGAATTGCGAAAGAAACATCTGCAAAACTGGATGAAATTGTCCAGTATTATCAACAGGGATTAAAGCTTGGCAGAATTTATAAGGGAGATGTCCTAACAGATATAATCGAAAAATCATATGAGGTAATGAACAAACAAAAAAAATCCTTCAAGCGATACTAATAAATAAGGTCGAGATTGAGTCCATGTTTCTCGGCCATTATCATTTCATTTTTAGTTATTTTCGGAAAAGGAGGAGTTATAAAAAACGAAGTAATTTATTAGAATATTTAGAAAAATTTAATATTTATTAATCACTGTTATTATTGTAAAAATAACATACTAACTGGTTAGTATAGTTGAAATAATAAACGAAGATTGAGAGGTCAGAGCGGTGAAAGAAAAGATAACCGAACAAAGCATCCGCTTATTTGAAAAAAAAGGATTTAGCGAAACATCGATTCAAGATATTGTTGACTCAATCGGAGTTACTAAAGGTACGTTTTATTATTACTTTTCAAGTAAAGAAGAATTACTAATGGATATTCACTTGGGATATATCGATGAATTACTTATTCAACAAGAGCGGATTTTTACAGATGAAACAAAGAACTGTAAAGAAAAATTATTTGAAATTGTTTGTATGCTCCTTTCGGATATAAAAACCCGTGGTTCCGCTGCAAAAATCTTCTTTAGGGAATTAAAAAATTTGAGTGAGGAGCGGTTAGCGCTAATAATCCCAAAGCGTGACCAATTCCGCTTAAATATTGAGCGATTAATTATGGCTGGCATGGAAAATGGTGATTTCCGTCCAGAATTACACCCCTCAATTATTACCTTTGGAATTTTGGGGATTATAAACTGGAGTTACAACTGGTTTAATCCAAATGGAAATTATTCGGATCGGGAAGTAGCAGAGATTTTTGTTGAAATGATATTAAAGGGAATTCAAGTATTTTGATAGAGAGGGGCTTATTTTTTGTGGTATTAGGGAAATTTAAAACCGGAAATAGAAGGCTCTGTGAGGTCTCACTGATTCCCTCATCAACCCTATTGTTTATCAGAGCCAAATGGGATAAAAAGAAAGGCCTTGAAACTTTAAAGGTCTTTCTTTACGTTAATTATTAATAAACTATGAACAAAGTATTAATTAGTAGGGAAGATTGGGGCAGAAGGTTTGATATGGTGGAAAATTCGTTTAAACTATAGGGAGGAATAGTTTTCGCTGGGAGATGACTTATATTGAACATATTAGTGATTGAAGATAATAAAAGTGTCTGTAGCATGATTGAAATGTTTTTTGCTAAAGAAGGGATTGACGGTGTATTTGTTAATGATGGTTTAGAGGGTTATAACCGATTTAAAAGTGGTCCTTGGGATGCCCTCATTATCGATTGGATGCTGCCTGGAATGGATGGGGTCTCCATTTGCCGGAAAATTAGAGAAGAAAAGTTTACTGTTCCGATTATTATGTTAACTGCGAAGGATAGTGAATCTGATCAAGTGCTGGGATTGGAAATGGGGGCAGATGATTATGTCACCAAGCCGTTTAGTCCCCTTACTCTTATGGCCAGAATTAAAGCGGTAACCCGGAGAGTTCAGACACAAGTACATAAAGAAGACGAAACTTTGTTAAAAACGGATCACTTTAAGGTGAATAAAGTTACGAGAGAAGTTTTTGTGGATGAAACGCAGGTTACCAATTTAACCCCGAAAGAGTTTGACTTACTCTACTATATGGCGGAACATCCCCGCCAAGTATTTTCACGAGAGCAATTGCTCGAAAGGGTTTGGGGGTACCAGTTTTATGGTGATGAACGAACGGTTGATGTCCATATCAAGCGATTACGAAAAAAAGTAGAAACAGCCTCGCAGCCATTCTTTCATACTGTGTGGGGAGTAGGTTATAAGTTTGATGACTCAAACAAAGCCGATGAAATTTAAGTACATGTACCAACAGTTCTTTAGTCATATCAGTATTATTATCGTGGCATTCTTATTGTTAAGCATCTTGTTTACACATTATGTAGAAAATTTAATTTATGAAAACAAAGCCGACGAACTCATTTCATATGGGAGGGCCATTTTATCAGATTTGAAAGATTCGCCTACTTCGTTTGCTTACGATGAAACAATTAATCAATACAGCAATGTATTAGATGCGAGAACAATGAGCTTTAGTATGTTTGATCAGAACGGCAACCTGTATTTGGTTAACAAAAAAGGGCCAGCTATCAAGAACTTGTCTGAAAAACAATGGGATTTAGTTACAAAGGGGCAAACGTTAATTATCCCAATTGATTACAAAAGATTTGGACAGGAAGGTGTCACTTTTGTAGTTCTTCCTTACATTGAAAACGGAAGATTTTTCGGTGGTGTGTTGTTAACATCACCTATCAGTGGTTCAAGTAAAATGATCAATCAAATTAACAAATTTTTATTGTATACCATCCTTATTGCCTTTCTAGTTTCCTTTTTACAAAGCTGGTTTCTTTCAAGGATACACGTTCATCGTATAAAGCGACTACGTGAAGCCACATCACAAGTATCTGAGGGGAATTATCATGTAAAAGTAAACTCGTCTAATTTTGATGAGATTGGTGAACTTGCCAATGACTTTAACCACATGGTTGATAAAATTAATACATCCATGTTAGAAATCGAGAGTCTTGAAAATAGACGCCGGCAATTTATGGCTGATGTCTCACATGAAATGCGGACACCATTAACCACCATAAGTGGCGTGATTGAAGGCTTAAAAAATGATATGATTCCCGAGGATGACAAAGAGCGCGGGATCAACCTAGTAAGTCAAGAAGCAAAAAGGCTTATTCGACTTGTTAATGAAAACCTTGACTATGAAAAAATCCGTTCGAATCAAATCAAGCTACTTAAGGAAAATATTCAGCTTATCGAAGTGCTTGAAATTATTCAAGAGCAATTAAGCATGCAGGCAGAGGAGAAAAATAATCATATTCTTGTAGAGGCAGACGCAGACATTGTTGTCAATGCCGATTATGACCGACTGGTGCAAATTTTAATTAATATTACTAAGAATAGTATTCAATTCACTGCGGATGGAACGATTTGGCTCCGAGGAAGAACAGAGCAAAATATGGCCATTATTGAAGTGGAGGACACAGGAATTGGCATCGATGCGAAAGAAATCGAGAACATTTGGCGTCGCTTTTATAAAGCGGATATTTCAAGAACCAGTACCCCATATGGCGAATTTGGGCTAGGGTTGTCGATTGTTAAGCAATTAGTTTTACTTCATAATGGAGAGATTGAAGTGTTTAGTGAAGAAGGAAAGGGAACCAAATTTGTCATTCGACTAATGAAGGAATAATTACGAAAAGCTGCGGGATGTCCTGCAGCTTTTTTAATATTTCTAGATAATTTCTTATTCTCGTTAAAGTTTGTTAATACTTTCTTAAGATTTGTAAGCTAAAGTAAAGTCAAGTTAAGAAACAAAGCAAAGGAGATCGATTAAGATGGAATTTAAAAATGACAATGAATTCGAAAAAAATCTGCCAAATTCATCAGAGATGACTGAACATACAAATACTGAAGACCATTTAATTGAAGAGCATAGCGAAAATGCTGTGGATGCCACTTTCACAATTGGATCTAACGAACCGGAAGAACCAGGAGAACCAAAGGAAAGTGTCGAAACACCCGATACAATAGGTACAGTTCCTCCCCTAGTGGGTGAACAAACCCGTTCGTCCAGTCCATCCAAACCTAAAAAACGAATGGGTAGAGGATTTTTATCGACCGTTGCTGCGGGAGTCATTGGTTCTGTTTTGACCTTAGCTGTCTTGCCTCATACGGATTACATGAAAAACCTTAATTCTAGTGGAGAAGATCCACAAGTAAGCAGCTTAGCGAATACTACCTCAGCTGTAAAACCAGTAACTGCTCAACCAACTGCTGCGTCCAAAAATTCCATTGCTGATACCGTTGAAAAAATTTCTAAAGCAATAGTCGGGATTGTAAACTATCAACAAATGCAAAATAGTGATCCATGGGGAAATTCAAATTCAAAATCAAATTCAAATGCTTCTCAAAGCGTTGAGAGTGGTTCCGGATCAGGGGTTATTTTTCAAAAAAATAATGGTACTGCCTATATTGTAACTAATAACCACGTAGTCGAAGGGGCTTCAAAACTTGAAATCTCCTTATTTGATGGCCAAAAGACAACGGCTGAAGTGGTTGGTACAGATGCGTTAACAGATTTGGCAGTATTAAAAATTGATGCCAAATATGTCACGACTACTGCTGCTTTTGGGGATTCGTCGACACTAAGACCTGGTGACCAAGTATATGCGATTGGGAATCCACTTGGCCTTGATTTATCAAGAACGGTTACACAAGGAATTGTCAGTGCTATCGACCGAAGCATTTCGATGTCAACATCCGCAGGAAATTGGGACACAAACGTCATTCAAACAGACGCGGCCATTAATCCAGGAAACAGTGGTGGGGCCTTAATCAACCCTCAAGGTCAAGTAATTGGTATCAATAGCTTGAAAATTTCTGAGAGCGGGGTAGAAGGATTAGGTTTCGCAATCCCAAGTAATGATCTAATTCCAATTGTTAATCAATTAATAAAGAGTGGAAAAGTGGACCGTCCCTATCTTGGAGTTGGCCTTGCTGATTTAGACGAAGTTCCACAAATGTACTGGCAAAACCTGCCTGAGAATGTCAATAAAGGCGTTTTGGTCATGAACGTTGATCCGAATTCTGCAGCTGCCCGGGCCGGATTCGCTCCGAAAGATTTGATCGTATCCATGAATGGTACGGAGATTGCAAATTCAACTGAGTTAAGAAAATATTTATATTCAAAAGTAAAAACTGGTGACAGCATTAAATTCGAAGTATATCGCGATGGAAAGAAAACCAATTTAAATGTCAAGCTAGCGGAATAGAAGAGGAGAATGTACAGGAATGACATTATTGAAGCAAAATAAAAAGATAGTGGTAATTCTATTGATATTCATTGTGGCAGCTGGAATTTTGCTAAGCATTACCTTAAAGAAGGATAATGCTATAGCCAAATTTAATGGTGAGTCGATTAGTAAGGATGAATTATACGATAAAATGGTCGAACTTTATGGCAGGGCCACTGTTGATCAAATCCTCGCAGATAAGATTGTTGCTGCAGAGGCAAAAAAACAAAAAATTAAAATTTCCGATAGCGTTGTGAATAAAGAAATAGAAAAGCTGCAAGAATCATATGGAGGTAAAGAAGTATTTAATCAAACTCTTGAGAGTAATAATACAACCCTTGCAATGGTTAAGAAGGATTTAAAAAGTTATTTAACCATTAAGAAATTAATAGGACCCGAAATTGCGATTACCGATGAGGAAATAAAAACTTACTTTGAACAAAACAAAGATTCGTATGCAGAAGCAGAACAGGTAAAAGCTAGTCATATTCTTGTTGCAGATGAGAAAACGGCAAAAGAAGTGAAACAAAAGCTTACAGATGGTGGAGATTTTGCTGATTTAGCGAAAGAATATTCCACAGACGCTGGGACAAAGGATTTAGGCGGGGAGCTCGGCTATTTTCCAAAAGGGACAATGGTAACCGGATTTGAGGAGGTTGCTTTTTCATTGCCGGTGAATCAAATAAGCGATCCTGTCAAGACTGATTATGGCTACCATATTATTAAAGTTGAGGCTAAAAAGGAAGCAAAAGAAGCAAACTATGATGAGAGTAAGAGTGAAATTAAAGAAACATTGCTGGATCAAAAAATTGATTCTGAGTATACAACATGGCTAGAGAAGAAGAAAAAGGATTATGATATTGAAAATTCACTAGAAGAAGCATAACTCAACAATCAAGAATCAAGAGGTGAACAAAGTGAATCGGGTAGGCAAATACGCAGCCAACAGTCAAGGAGATGATATTGAACTGATGAATATGGTTTTTGAGCTATCTGAGAAGGATAAAATGGCCATGTGGTCTGAAGGCTATATCGATCAAGTTCTTGGCAAATTACCAGTGTATGCCCGTGATATTTTGGAGGGACGAAAAGTAAAGTGGGAAGATACAAAGGCATATTATGAGGAACAATTGAATGAAATTGTCGAACAAGACGATTTTAAGATGAAATTGAAGGACGAACGTAAAGAGTTCGCCCTTTTCGTCCTAGAGCAGTATCCGGAACTTCAGTCATTATTATTTTTGATTTATGATGGGAACTTGAAAGATAATGACCTAAGGAAATTTGTCTACCGAAGACGGTTCACAGCTCGGAAAAAGTATCTTCACTAAAGAGGCTGGCAGATCGGGATCATCAACTCCGAGGAGTATTTATTTTCAACTTGTATAAATTGCTTCTATAAATCTACTGGTGAGGAATGTTTTAATGTTTATAACACTTTTTTAGAAAATGGAGCCTAACTTGGCTCTATTTTTCATTTCTAGGTCATTCCATTTCCTAATGGAATGAAGTTTTAGTTCGTTTCATATAAGTGATTATAAAGAACTTGGACAAGGGCTGATTTTTTGCTGAAAAAATTGGCCATAATTGGATTCGGCAGTACAATGATTAGTGTTGGTATAAACGGTTTTATACTTCCCTTTCATTTGATTAATGGGGGGTTTTTTGGTATAAGCCTCTTGTTAAAATATTTATGGGGAGTTAAGGCAGGCATTGCCTTTATTATGCTAAATATACCCGTTTACCTAATGGCTTATAAATCAGATCGCTCCCTTTTCAAAAACGGTTTAATGGGAGTCATCATTTCTGGAATCATGGTGGAATTGTTAATACCCTTAAATGGAATTATCAGTTTGCCGATTTTCAGCAGCATTATTTTAGGTGCAATCATTATTGGTGTTGGGGTAGGGGTCATGCTTAGAAACGAAATAAGTCCTGGAGGCATGGATTTACTTGCCTTATTAGTGGCCAGATGGACCAAGATAAATGTAGGAGTAATCATGGTTGTAATCGATGCGGTCATCATCTTAACCGGTCTAGTGCTTCTTAAGGATCCTAGATTACTATTCTCATTGCTAATTATCTCGATTATCGGTCTGCTTGCAACACTTATTACTTCTATACAAGATCCACATGGATTTACAAAATAATATTTGAATTGGTACAGTAGAATTATTAGAAAATGAGGAGACTTATTATGAATCCCATTAGTGATCATTTAAAAAATGATTTAAGCATTTTATTTGTAGGTTTCAATCCAAGTATTCGCTCAAGTGAACTAGGGCACCATTATGCCAATCCTAACAATCGGTTTTGGAAGATTTTATATGAAGCAGGATTGACGCCGCGAAAATATGATGCAAGAGAGGATTACCACCTCTTAGACTTAGGGTACGGTTTTACTAATATCGTAGCAAGACCAACAAAGGCAGCGGATGAAATAACCAAGGAAGAATACAAAGAGGGCAGAGAAATTTTAAAGCGGAAAATTGAACACTATAAACCCAAGGTGGTTTGTTTTGTGGGAAAAGGTGTCTACCAGCAATACAGTGGCAAAAAAGTGGCTCCGTGGGGAACGCAACCTGAGTCGGTAGTGCCAGGGGTTTCCGATTTTGTTGGCCCGTCCTCAAGCGGTCTAGTGAGAATGAAAATGGATGATATTGTTGAAATCTATAAACAGCTTGCTGAATTTATTTCAAAAGAGACACATCGGCGGTAAATTTAACCACCGATGTGTCTCTTTATGATCCAAACTTTTTCTGATAATGGGACAGTGCTAATAGAGGGAAGATATAGCGGTAACTGTGATAGTGAATATAAAAGCCTCCTGCCATGCCTTGACCTTTTGGATAGGCGGTGGTCCAATCCTCTTTTTCAAGAGAGTCAAGTAAATGAGTGATTCCCTTTTGAATCTCAGGAGTTGGTTTTTCTGAAATCGACACCAGTGCATCCAGTGCCCAGGCTGTGTGTGTTAATGTGCTGGTATTTAAGGGGACAAACGTTTTCCTGCTATCACTATGACAGGATTCTCCCCAGCCCCCATCCTTATTTTGAATTTCAACTAACCACTTAACAGCTTTTTGAATGGAAGAATGATTAGCCGGTACCCCAACTGCAGGAAGACCGGTGAGAGCTGCCCAAGTCCCATATATATAACATATTCCCCATCTCCCATACCAAGAGCCATCCTTTTCCTGATTTTTCATAAGCCAATGAATCCCTTTTTTTATAGCTGTGTGATCCCTTGGTAAATTGGTATAGTTGCCAAGAAATTCAAGTGAACGACCCGTAAGATCTGCGCTAGAGGGGTCAGCAAGTATAAATTCTCCTTTCTCAATAGGAAGAAACTGTAATAGTTTGGAATTGGTGTTTTTTTCAAAAGCCGGCCAGCCGCCATCATCATTTTGCATAGAAAGCAGCCATGTGATTCCACGGTCCCATGCTTGCAGCTGCGTCGGTACCACTCGTGAAATAGAGCGAAGGACAGCTGTCGTATCATCGACATCTGGCACCATTGTATTCACATGGGAAAAGCCCCAGCCGCCTGACAGCGTTTTTGGATTATGAATCACCCAATCTCCAAACCTATGCTGCTGCCGCCTGAGCAGATAATGGTTGGCCTGAACGACCATAGGATCATCCTGTGAAACTCCAGCAGCTTGCAAACTAAAGCCAACCAATGACGAGTTCCACACATTGGCAGTCGTATATTGCATATGGGGCAAGCCATCGATTTCACACATCATCGATTTAATACCGTCTACAGCCTTTGTTATGATAGGATCGTTTTTTTTATATCCAAGTGATAAAAGGGCAAATATCATTAAAAAAGTACAACTATAGTAGCTATAAAAGGTTCCATCCGCCTCAATTCGGTCGAGCATATAATTTTTAGCTCGTTCGATTGCTATTTGGTGCAGTTGTTCAGGCATGCCTAGTAAATTTTCAACCCCATCCTTTAAAAATGAATGCAATGAACGGAATTCTGGGGAGCGTAACCATGGTTGGTCCTTTTCATTTCGATGTAAATGTAAATGTGACAAGTCCGGGCTCTTTGATGTCTTTATTGTGAATTTCTTATCAGCCAAAATCATGATTGGGGTTAAGTTTGCGCGACCGAATACAGAAAATGAATAAAAGTTAATGGGGAAATGCAGTGGCAGTAGCACGATTTCGATTGGCAGCGGGGAAAATGCCGGCCATTGATATTGCCCTGTTATAGAGAGCATGACCTTTGTAAACATACTAACTTCCTCTAATCCGCCCTTAGCTAAGATGAATTTTTTTGCTGCCCGTAAACGTTGATCCTCTTTCTGATAGTAACCTGAATACAGCAAAGCATAATAGGCTTCCACTGTCGCAGTTAGATTTCCCTCGCCTTCATCATAAAAAAGATTCCATGCTCCATTTTTCTCCTGTTTAGTTACAATCCTTTTTGTAAGCCCTTGAATTAATTCTTCATCATGTAATTCCAATGTCCGTAATAAAATGATCATATAAGCATCTGTGGAAATGCCTGTTTCAAATGGATAGTCCCATGAACCATCGGGAGATTGGTCTTTTCGAAGTTTATCAATAATCCAATCGATGTCTTTTTTTGTATCAATCATCTTAATTCCACGTTCCTCTCCCTAAAAATATTCTCATCTATACATATTCTCATGATGTCTAGAGAATTCGTAAGGGAGGTCATGTGCCATTTTTTTTACGAGAAATCGCGAGAACTCACCACTACAAAGTATTACAGAAGAATTAAAGAAAAAAAGTAAAATACCGCCCACTTCCCAGTCGTTAACAAAGACAGAAGCCATGCTGCTAGAGACCATTAACCGGACTACACAGGAACTGAATCTCAATAATGTCACAAGAACTAAGGCCTATCTTGACTACTATCTACGCTTTCCAGAAATCCAGTGGGCTTTTTTAGGACATATGGTTTCACGAAATGGCGGATGGAACATGACTGATCTAATGGGTGAATTCTTACCTCGATTGATGATAAAAAAAGATCGGAAGTTATTTTTCAAGTTTTTAGAACGGGGGAATTGGCTGATTTTTCAAGACATATATCCACAATTCTTGCTTTATGAGGAAAGTAGGAGGCAAAGGAAACCGTTATTTCACTTATTTTCTTCTTTAAACATTTCAACCTTTATGGAAACCATTTGGAATCAGTTTTGGCTAACGAGGGACACCTATGTTCTGTCCATTGCTATGGTCATTAATGAACAAAGCTATCTTGAAAAAAGAGTCGTTCAAAATCCACAATACCAAAACGAGGTATTAAACAAATTTGAATTTATGCTTCAAGATTGGCTATCGTTTAACCATCTTCTCTTTCCGTATGGAAAAAAGAAGATAGCAGGACAAACCCTTCACCAGTTTGAGTCCTTAGAGGAACGAATCTTACTTGGAAAAAGACTCTATAGCATCCTTTTTAAAAATAAGGAAATTCACAATCTGACGGTAGAGTGGGCGAAAAGCCATCCGCACACGGGTTCTAGAAAGGATTATTGGCCCGATATTTTTAATAGTGTGAATGAAGGGACGCCAGGCTTTCCCTATCAGCTTCGCATGAAATCCTGCCAGCTAAGGCCTGAGGCAAGGAAACTCTATAGCCCAGCCTTAGAAAATGCTTGGAAAAATGTAAACCATGTTGAAGCAGAAAAAGGAGATTGGTTTAAAGATTGGCGTATTGTTGATTATTTAAGCGACGACGATGAGATAATTAATGGGGAGATTGAAGATGAATACTGTAAAACACTTGAACGACTCGAACTTGCCACTCTCGCCAAAAAAGCGATTACCTTTTAGCTTTAAATTTTATGCTGGAAGTATGATATTAGCTTCCTTGCTTGGCACGTATCTAGATTTATATTTTGTCGGGAAACAAATTTATCACTTTCCAATTAGGCCATTATCTGCGATATTCTCAATAAACATTGCTTTTACATTAATTGGGCTCCCCATAATTGTATTTATATTTTTGCGCTTCATATCGCAAATCAATAAATGGGGCAAACTAGGAGTCATATTCTTAGTAAGTCTTTTAATGCCGATTTTTGAAAAATTAGCAGAGGAAATGGGCTGGTTTGTTCACACAGCAAAATGGGAGCATATTTTTACATTTTTTGGTTATTTTTTATTCTTAACCATCATTACTTTGTTTTATGAATGGATGGCCAAGCCGAATAGCTAATCATAAAAAGCCGAGACAAGGGTCTCGGCTTTCTTGATGCCAACAATGGCACCAGCCCCTTCCGTCCGTACATGGTTAAGTGTCCCGCAACAAGCGAATGTTCGGAAGGGGTATTCATATAATACCACAAATATAATGGAAATATGAATGGTTGAAGAAAGTTTTTAAGTGTCTAAACTTTCTTTTCTGTTTCGAACAGTGTATGATAAAAATGATTTTTACATAAAGGAGTGTTTTCAATGGCTAAAAAAGGATACATACTGATGGAAAATGGAGAAAAAATTGAGTTTGACTTGTTCCCTAACGAAGCCCCTGGAACAGTGGCTAATTTTGAAAAATTGGCTAATGAGGGCTTTTATGATGGAGTTATCTTTCACAGGGTAATCCCAGGCTTTGTAAGTCAAGGTGGAGACCCTACTGGAACTGGAATGGGCGGCCCTGGCTATACAATCAATTGTGAAACAGAAGGAAATCCACATAAACATGTTCCGGGCTCCTTATCAATGGCACATGCAGGAAGAAATACTGGGGGAAGTCAGTTCTTCATCGTTCATGAATCACAACCACATTTAAACGGTGTTCATACTGTTTTCGGCCAAGTAACTTCTGGACTTGAAACTGCTAAAGCAATGCGTAATGGTGATAAAATGGTTGAAGTTAAGGTATATGATGAAGAATAGGTAATGAGTGAGAGAGAGCTGAATCAGCTCTCTTTTTTTATGAAGAAGGGATCTTCTATATTAAATTAAGACTGTTAAAAAGATAACTTTTGTAAAGAATGATAAATCCTTCATAGGGTAAATTAACTACAAAATTCTCTATGGAGGTTATGATGAAAAAACTGGTCCTACTTATCCTATTGGTATTTTTATCTTTCCAAAACTCAGCATTGGCTGAAGTTAATCCAACGAAGCAACTGAAAGCAGCCATCATTATCGATGATTTCGGAGGCGGAACGGGTGGTGTTCAGGATTTTTTAGAAGGAGAAATCCCCATTACTGCAGCGGTTATGCCTTTTACAGAAAACTCTAAAAAACATGCTGAATGGGCCCATAAAAATGGGTTTGAGGTTATGATCCATTTACCAATGGAACCGAAAAGAGGGAAAAGATCTTGGCTTGGACCGAAGCCGATCACGGTTGATCTGACACCAAAGGAAGTTAGGCAGCGTGTAGAAGAGGCTGTAGCTAGTGTTCCATATGCGGTGGGACTTAACAACCACATGGGATCCTTAGCCGTTGAAAAAGAAGAAATTGTTCGAGCTATTGTAGAAGTGGCTAAAGAAAGAAAGCTGTTTATAATCGACAGTGGAACAAGCCCAGGTACGAAATTCCCGGAAATCGCAAAAGAAATGGGCGTCCCTCTGCTCAAAAGAGATGTATTTCTTGATGACATCTCATCGTCAGCGCATGTGAGGAAACAAATGAGTAGACTAGCAAAGGTCACTGAAATCAAAGGTAAAGGAATCGCAATCGGCCATGTAGGCGTGACAGGTAAGGTTTGTTCTGTAGGGGTATTTCAATCAATGGAGGAATTTAACAAACGTAATATAAAAATTGTACCTGTCTCCGAGCTTTTTTTCGGACAACTTCAAGATAAAAATTTCCCTCCCTATTAAATGCTTACAAAAAGCCAGAACCCGCATTCTGGCTTTTTTCTTGCCAATTTACAGAGATTCAGACAAAATAAAAAAATAAACAAAAGTGAGCAACAAGGGAGAAGGATTCGTAAAATGAAACTAGTATCTTGGAATGTAAATGGCCTAAGGGCTTGCGTTAAAAAAGGGTTTTTGGATTATTTTCAAGAAGTGGATGCGGATATTTTTTGTGTACAGGAAACGAAACTTCAGGAAGGTCAAATTAGTCTTGATTTAGCTGGGTACCATCAATACTGGAATTATGCCTTAAAGAAAGGGTATTCCGGTACAGCAGTGTTTACGAAGCATAAACCGCTTTCTGTTAGATATGGAGTTGGCTCAGATGAGAGTGAAGGGGAAGGACGCATTCTTACATTAGAGTTTGAGGATTTTTTCTTAGTCAATGTCTATACGCCAAATTCTCAAAGAGATTTGGCGAGACTTGGTTATCGTTTGGAATGGGAGGATAGAATATTTCAACATTTAAATGAATTGAATGAAATTAAACCACTTATTCTTTGTGGCGACATGAATGTTGCACATCAAGAGATTGATTTAAGAAATCCTAAAACTAATATCGGCAACTCGGGTTTTACAGATGAAGAGAGAGGGAAAATGACTTCTTTACTTGCATCAGGTTTTGTAGACAGCTATCGTTATTTTTATCCAGATCAAGATGGTGCGTATACCTGGTGGTCGTACATGAATAAAGTACGGGAACGGAATATCGGTTGGCGGATTGATTACTTTATTGTTTCTAAAGCACTGTGTGATCGACTTAAGCTTGCTGACATTCACTGCAATGTAATGGGTAGTGATCACTGTCCAGTGATCCTTGAACTTCAATGATGATTAGTTCAATAAGAAATTCTTATTGAAAAAGATAAAATACCCGTCATTTCCTTTATAACATAGCTGATCTATAGTTATTGTATAAAGAATTAGTGGGGGGATTATATATGGATGTTAAACGAGATGTACAACAACAATTTGGAAAAAGTGCAGAAGCCTATGTAAGTAGTGCCATCCACAAGGATGGAGAGGATTTACAGAAGTTAGTGGATATGGCGGCGATTACGGGAGAAGAAGTGCTGCTTGATATTGCGACTGGCGGCGGCCATACCGCCAATGCCTTTGCCCCTCTTGTAAAAAAGGTTACCGCAATAGATTTGACACTAGAAATGTTAGTAGCCGCGGAAACGTTTATCACAGGGAATGGTCATCAAAATGTAGAGTTCCAAATAGGGGATGCAGAAACACTTCCCTTTTTAGACCAATCATTTGATATAGTGACTTGTAGGATTGCATCACACCATTTTCCTAATATTAATAAGTTTGTTAAAGAGGCCTATCGCGTCCTTAAACCAAATGGTCAATTTTTACTGGATGATAATGTCGTGCCTGAAAATGATGAGTTTGACCATTTTTATAATACGATTGAAAAATGGCGGGATTACAGTCATTTTCGGGCATGGAAGAAGAGTGAATGGGTTCGAATGCTGGAAATGAACGGTTTCGAAATTTATGAATGGCACCGGTTTGATAAAACGTTTCGTTTTGAGGCATGGTGTAATCGAATGAATTTACGTCAAGAAGAAAAGGAAAAATTGACTCAGTTTATATTTAATGCTCCTCAACGAGTGAAAAATAAATTTAGCGTTAGGATGGAAGTAGATCAAGTGATCTCCTTCCAGGGGGAAGCTATTGTTTTAAGAGCAATTAAAAAGGAATAACAAAAGAAACCTTTACAACCAAAGGAATATTGTGTTGTAAAGGTTTCTTTATGATTAAATATCATTAAGAGCAGTTCCGTATTCATCAAACTCCGGTGTTTTCTCGGTTTGATTCAAATTTTCGAATGGGCTTTGGTCGGGTGGAGTACTTAAATCTTTATTCTCTTCTTTTTTATACGAGTAAAAACTCACTTTGGCAACAGCTCCTTTAAGAATGAAGTACTCCTGTATTTTTTCCAATATAAAAATGATCTAAACCATTGTTAATTTCTTTCTAGAATAACTTTTATAAGATAATAGATTAAATGAAAGAAAGACATTTTCGTATTCTTAAAAAGTTAGTAAAAACTAGTTGACGAATATGCTCATGGATAGTATTATTATCAATGTCGCTTCTGAGTTTTAAGATGTATTTACAAATTTACTCATTAAAAATATTCAAAAAGAAGTTGACGTTGGACATTTATTATGGTAATATAATAAATGTCGCTAATTGCTAGATTGGTAGATGGAAAATTAATTTGTTCTTTGAAAACTAAACAAACAAAAGCGTCAACAAACAATAAATTATTAGTTTCTTTTTGAAACTAAGCCAACGTAACATTTATGAGCTATATCAACTTTCTTGGAGAGTTTGATCCTGGCTCAGGACGAACGCTGGCGGCGTGCCTAATACATGCAAGTCGAGCGGATCAATAGGAGCTTGCTCCTATTGATTAGCGGCGGACGGGTGAGTAACACGTGGGCAACCTGCCTGTAAGACTGGGATAACACCGGGAAACCGGTGCTAATACCGGATAATCTTTTTCCTCACATGAGGAAAAACTGAAAGTCGGTTTCGGCTGACACTTACAGATGGGCCCGCGGCGCATTAGCTAGTTGGTGAGGTAACGGCTCACCAAGGCGACGATGCGTAGCCGACCTGAGAGGGTGATCGGCCACACTGGGACTGAGACACGGCCCAGACTCCTACGGGAGGCAGCAGTAGGGAATCTTCCACAATGGACGAAAGTCTGATGGAGCAACGCCGCGTGAGCGATGAAGGCCTTCGGGTCGTAAAGCTCTGTTGTTAGGGAAGAACAAGTATCGGAGTAACTGCCGGTACCTTGACGGTACCTAACCAGAAAGCCACGGCTAACTACGTGCCAGCAGCCGCGGTAATACGTAGGTGGCAAGCGTTGTCCGGAATTATTGGGCGTAAAGCGCGCGCAGGCGGTCCTTTAAGTCTGATGTGAAAGCCCACGGCTCAACCGTGGAGGGTCATTGGAAACTGGGGGACTTGAGTGCAGAAGAGGAAAGCGGAATTCCACGTGTAGCGGTGAAATGCGTAGAGATGTGGAGGAACACCAGTGGCGAAGGCGGCTTTCTGGTCTGTAACTGACGCTGAGGCGCGAAAGCGTGGGGAGCAAACAGGATTAGATACCCTGGTAGTCCACGCCGTAAACGATGAGTGCTAAGTGTTAGGGGGTTTCCGCCCCTTAGTGCTGCAGCTAACGCATTAAGCACTCCGCCTGGGGAGTACGGCCGCAAGGCTGAAACTCAAAGGAATTGACGGGGGCCCGCACAAGCGGTGGAGCATGTGGTTTAATTCGAAGCAACGCGAAGAACCTTACCAGGTCTTGACATCCTCTGACACTCCTAGAGATAGGACGTTCCCCTTCGGGGGACAGAGTGACAGGTGGTGCATGGTTGTCGTCAGCTCGTGTCGTGAGATGTTGGGTTAAGTCCCGCAACGAGCGCAACCCTTGTTCTTAGTTGCCAGCATTCAGTTGGGCACTCTAAGGAGACTGCCGGTGACAAACCGGAGGAAGGTGGGGATGACGTCAAATCATCATGCCCCTTATGACCTGGGCTACACACGTGCTACAATGGATGGTACAAAGGGCAGCAAAGCCGCGAGGCCTAGCCAATCCCATAAAACCATTCTCAGTTCGGATTGTAGGCTGCAACTCGCCTACATGAAGCCGGAATCGCTAGTAATCGCGGATCAGCATGCCGCGGTGAATACGTTCCCGGGCCTTGTACACACCGCCCGTCACACCACGAGAGTTTGTAACACCCGAAGTCGGTGGGGTAACCGTAAGGAGCCAGCCGCCTAAGGTGGGACAGATGATTGGGGTGAAGTCGTAACAAGGTAGCCGTATCGGAAGGTGCGGCTGGATCACCTCCTTTCTAAGGATAATGCAGTCCTTACGGACTGATAAGAAGTTGACCGCTTTTTGTTTGTTTAGTTTTGAGAGTACAATCTCTCAAAAACATTCGTTCTTTGAAAACTAGATAATCGTAAGAAGAAGCAAGTGAAACATCGAGTAATCGCCATTTTAGTTTTCTCTCTTATTTAATAAGAGAAACAAACCTTTTAGGTTAAGTTAGAAAGGGCGCACGGTGAATGCCTTGGCACTAGGAGCCGATGAAGGACGGGACTAACACCGATATGCTTCGGGGAGCTGTAAGTAAGCTTTGATCCGGAGATTTCCGAATGGGGAAACCCACTGCTCGTAATGGAGTAGTATCTTTACCTGAATACATAGGGTATGGATGGCATACCCGGGGAACTGAAACATCTAAGTACCCGGAGGAAGAGAAAGCAAACGCGATTCCCTGAGTAGCGGCGAGCGAAACGGGACATAGCCCAAACCAAGAGGCTTGCCTCTTGGGGTTGTAGGACACTCAACATGGAGTTACAAAGGAACGGGGTAGATGAAGCGATCTGGAAAGGTCCGTCATAGAAGGTAAAAACCCTGTAGTTGAAACTTCGTTCCCTCCTGAGTGGATCCTGAGTACGGCCGGACACGAGAAATCCGGTCGGAAGCAGGGAGGACCATCTCCCAAGGCTAAATACTCCCTAGTGACCGATAGTGAACCAGTACCGTGAGGGAAAGGTGAAAAGCACCCCGGAAGGGGAGTGAAATAGTTCCTGAAACCGTGTGCCTACAAGTAGTCAGAGCCCGTTCATGGGTGATGGCGTGCCTTTTGTAGAATGAACCGGCGAGTTACGATCCCATGCAAGGTTAAGTTGAAAAGACGGAGCCGCAGCGAAAGCGAGTCTGAATAGGGCGAATGAGTATGTGGTCGTAGACCCGAAACCAGGTGATCTACCCATGTCCAGGGTGAAGTCCAGGTAACACTGGATGGAGGCCCGAACCCACGCACGTTGAAAAGTGCGGGGATGAGGTGTGGGTAGCGGAGAAATTCCAATCGAACTTGGAGATAGCTGGTTCTCTCCGAAATAGCTTTAGGGCTAGCCTCACGTAGTAAGAGTCTTGGAGGTAGAGCACTGTTTGGACTAGGGGCCCTCATCGGGTTACCGAATTCAGACAAACTCCGAATGCCAAAGACTTATCCGTGGGAGTCAGACTGCGAGTGATAAGATCCGTAGTCAAAAGGGAAACAGCCCAGACCACCAGCTAAGGTCCCAAAGTATACGTTAAGTGGAAAAGGATGTGGAGTTGCTTAGACAACCAGGATGTTGGCTTAGAAGCAGCCACCATTTAAAGAGTGCGTAATAGCTCACTGGTCGAGTGACTCTGCGCCGAAAATGTACCGGGGCTAAACGTATCACCGAAGCTGTGGATTGACATCAACGATGTCAGTGGTAGGAGAGCGTTCTAAGGGCGTTGAAGCTAGACCGTAAGGACTGGTGGAGCGCTTAGAAGTGAGAATGCCGGTATGAGTAGCGAAAGATGAGTGAGAATCTCATCCACCGAATGCCTAAGGTTTCCTGAGGAAGGCTCGTCCGCTCAGGGTTAGTCGGGACCTAAGCCGAGGCCGAAAGGCGTAGGCGATGGACAACAGGTTGATATTCCTGTACCACCTCTTTATCGTTTGAGTGATGGGGGGACGCAGGAGGATAGGGTAAGCGCGCTGTTGGATATGCGCGTCTAAGCAGTTAGGCTGGTAAGTAGGAAAATCCGCTTACCGTGAAGGCTGAGCTGTGACAGCGAGGGAAATTTAGTACCGAAGTTCCTGATTCCACACTGCCAAGAAAAGCCTCTAGCGAGATAAAAGGTGCCCGTACCGCAAACCGACACAGGTAGGCGAGGAGAGAATCCTAAGGTGAGCGAGAGAACTCTCGTTAAGGAACTCGGCAAAATGACCCCGTAACTTCGGGAGAAGGGGTGCTCTTTGGGGTGAATAGCCTCGAAGAGCCGCAGTGAATAGGCCCAGGCGACTGTTTAGCAAAAACACAGGTCTCTGCGAAGCCGCAAGGCGAAGTATAGGGGCTGACGCCTGCCCGGTGCTGGAAGGTTAAGAGGAGGGGTTAGCCTTAAAAGCGAAGCTCTGAATCGAAGCCCCAGTAAACGGCGGCCGTAACTATAACGGTCCTAAGGTAGCGAAATTCCTTGTCGGGTAAGTTCCGACCCGCACGAAAGGCGTAACGATCTGGGCACTGTCTCAACGAGAGACTCGGTGAAATTATAGTACCTGTGAAGATGCAGGTTACCCGCGACAGGACGGAAAGACCCCGTGGAGCTTTACTGTAGCCTGATATTGAATTTTGGTACAGCTTGTACAGGATAGGTAGGAGCCTGAGAAGCCGGAGCGCTAGCTTCGGTGGAGGCGTCGGTGGGATACTACCCTGGCTGTATTGAAATTCTAACCCGCACCCCTGATCGGGGTGGGAGACAGTGTCAGGTGGGCAGTTTGACTGGGGCGGTCGCCTCCTAAAGAGTAACGGAGGCGCCCAAAGGTTCCCTCAGAATGGTTGGAAATCATTCGTAGAGTGTAAAGGCACAAGGGAGCTTGACTGCGAGACCTACAAGTCGAGCAGGGACGAAAGTCGGGCTTAGTGATCCGGTGGTTCCGCATGGAAGGGCCATCGCTCAACGGATAAAAGCTACCCCGGGGATAACAGGCTTATCTCCCCCAAGAGTCCACATCGACGGGGAGGTTTGGCACCTCGATGTCGGCTCATCGCATCCTGGGGCTGTAGTCGGTCCCAAGGGTTGGGCTGTTCGCCCATTAAAGCGGTACGCGAGCTGGGTTCAGAACGTCGTGAGACAGTTCGGTCCCTATCCGTCGTGGGCGCAGGAAATTTGAGAGGAGCTGTCCTTAGTACGAGAGGACCGGGATGGACGCACCGCTGGTGTACCAGTTGTCTTGCCAAAGGCATCGCTGGGTAGCTATGTGCGGACGGGATAAGTGCTGAAAGCATCTAAGCATGAAGCCCCCCTCAAGATGAGATTTCCCATAGCGTCAAGCTAGTAAGAACCCTGAAAGATGATCAGGTTGATAGGTCAGAGGTGGAAGCGTGGCGACATGTGGAGCTGACTGATACTAATCGTTCGAGGACTTAACCAAATAGAAAAGCGGAGGCGACTGGTCAACTTCGACAGACGTTGGAGAGCCGGCACTGCAAATCCTGATTTTGGATTTGAAGGGACGGATCGAAACGGCCGAGAAGTTAGGAGCCGCAGCTGGACAATTTTTAAAGCGAACTTAAGTTTTACCACTTCTTCTGAATTATCTAGTTTTGAGAGAACGATCTCTCTAATTTTATAGTCTGGTAATTAAGGCGAGAAGGTCACACCCGTTCCCATACCGAACACGGAAGTTAAGCTTCTCAGCGCCGATGGTAGTTGGGACACGCGTCCCTGTGAGAGTAGGACGTTGCCAGGCTGTTATTTATGGAGGATTAGCTCAGCTGGGAGAGCATCTGCCTTACAAGCAGAGGGTCGGCGGTTCGATCCCGTCATCCTCCACCATACTATATTTTCAATCAATATGCCGGGGTAGCTCAATTGGTAGAGCAACTGACTTGTAATCAGTAGGTTGGGGGTTCAAGTCCTCTCGCCGGCACCATGCTTTTTACTTAATTGAATATGCGGGTGTGGCGGAATTGGCAGACGCACCAGACTTAGGATCTGGCGCCGCAAGGCGTGGGGGTTCGACTCCCTTCACCCGCACCAAAGTTTTTTGCGGAAGTAGTTCAGTGGTAGAACATCACCTTGCCAAGGTGGGGGTCGCGGGTTCGAATCCCGTCTTCCGCTCCAATAGTGCCGGGGTGGCGGAACTGGCAGACGCACAGGACTTAAAATCCTGCGGTAGGTGACTACCGTACCGGTTCGATTCCGGTCCTCGGCACCATTACAATAAATTTATATGCGCCCTTAGCTCAGCTGGATAGAGTGTTTGACTACGAATCAAAAGGTCGGGAGTTCGAATCTCTCAGGGCGCATTTTTACGGGAAGTAGCTCAGCTTGGTAGAGCACTTGGTTTGGGACCAAGGGGTCGCAGGTTCGAATCCTGTCTTCCCGACCATTCAATTCATGCCATTATGGGGTCTTAGCTCAGCTGGGAGAGCGCCTGCTTTGCACGCAGGAGGTCAGGGGTTCGATCCCCCTAGACTCCACCAAACATTTTAAAATTTATTTTATGGCGGTGTAGCTCAGCTGGCTAGAGCGTACGGTTCATACCCGTAAGGTCGGGGGTTCGATCCCCTCCGCCGCTACTTAAACACAATTAACCTTTTTATAAAATGGAGGAATACCCAAGTCTGGCTGAAGGGATCGGTCTTGAAAACCGACAGGCGGGTCATACCGCGCGGGGGTTCGAATCCCTCTTCCTCCTCCAGTTTTAATTCTCTTTTATATGTGGAGGGGTAGCGAAGTGGCTAAACGCGGCGGACTGTAAATCCGCTCCCTCCGGGTTCGGCGGTTCGAATCCGTCCCCCTCCACCACAAATAGGGGCATAGTTTAAAGGTAGAACAAAGGTCTCCAAAACCTTTGGTGTGGGTTCGATTCCTGCTGCCCCTGCCAAATTTTTTCTTCATAAATTCCTGATTGTACTATGGGATTTTTATTTAATATTTGCCGATGTGGCGGAATTGGCAGACGCGCACGACTCAAAATCGTGTTCCGTGAGGAGTGTCGGTTCGACCCCGACCATCGGTATCAAATAATTCGAAATAGAAAACAGACTTTAACTATTATGTTGGAGTCTGTTTTATTTTTATATGCCCGATGAGTGGTGCAAAAGTATACATTTCCCCAAGAATGTATCAGTACGAGTTGAAGTGAATATTATCAATTAGCTGATCCTCTCTGCGATAAGCTGGAAGTTGACTAAATTAAAGATTAATGATCATTTTCTAGAATTTTGCATGATTGAAATTTTCCTGAGAGGGAATTTAATTAGTACATCATGTAAAGGAGATAATCGCTCATGGAAAAACGAATCATAGGTGTTTATGAAACTGAAAAACAGGCACAGACAGCGGTAGAGGATTTACATAGGAAGGGCTACAACTTTGAGCAGATCTCTATTCTAGCAAAAAATATCGAAGGATTGGAATCGAATGGTGACCAAGTGAAACTTAAAGAAACGGAAGGAATCATTGCAGGGGCAACGGCTGGTGGAATAATCGGATTGGCTGGTTTTTTCGTAGGAATGAGTGCCCTAGCACTTCCTGGCATCGGTCCAATAATAGCGGCAGGTCCGTTATTATTAACCCTGGGTGGAGCTGTATCTGGTGCTGCTGCCAAAGCCGGCGGTTTAACCGGGGCCTTACAGGAGATTGGATTGGATGAAGAAGAAGCTCGCCAATATGAAGAAGATGTGAAAAAAGGGAAAATTCTCATCGTAGTCGCAGAATAATTCCGAAATAAAGGATGCTTAGTCATTTATACGTTTGGTAATAAAACAATAATTATTATAAGAAGTTCAATAAATTGTTCTCTCTGATGGATTCAATACATTATTCTAAATAATTGTGTTAACTATTGATGTTTTAATATTTTTAAAAATATCAGATTTTAAAATATCCTGTTCCTTGAGGAGTGTCGGTTCGACCCCGGCCACCGGTATCAGGGAATTGTTACAAAAAGGCTTTCAACTAATATGTTGAAGGCCTTTTTGTTTTTTTTAAGTCGCCTTCGCTTGAAGGAAAAGGCCCAACCTATCGTAGTTTGGGCTTGGAATAAATTGCTATTCTGAAACCTTTTGGAAAACAATTTCTTTTTCAGCTTCCGTAAACATCCGCTCTGCCATTGGGTAAAGGACCTGTTCTTCTTTCATGAAATGCTGTAAAAGAATATTGACCGCATTATTAATAAGATTTGCATTTTTAATCATGTCATCTATTGAACTTTCTTTAGGGGTTTTAGTATTTATAAAAAATTCATTGATCAATTCTCTTGCCTGTTCGTGTTCAGCTTCCATTACAGCTATTGGACCTCCATGTTGGCCAATGTATTTTTCCATCATCCGAAATAAGATATCTTCTTCACGGACTGAATGAAACTCTAGGTTTCTGAAAAACTCTTTTACTTCCTGAATTAATTGTTCAAAAGCAGTACCTTGCTCGTCCTCAACTTTATTACATAAGGAAATTAAAAGTTCCATATTGTTTCTTAATGGGTGATGTTCACTTATTAATTTATTTAAGCCCTCGGAAAGGGCAGTTGGACCCTTACCAAATAATCCTTGCATATCAAAATCTCCTCTCGAATTTTACTCTTTTAAGTATATAAAAAAGATGGAATTTATATTGTGATTCAAATCACTATAAAATTTAAACATAATTTTTATAAAAGAAACAAAATCCCGTCTCATGCAACGGGATTTTGTTTGTTTATATAATTCAGAATATTAAAATTTTAATTAATTGTGATGTTTTATTCAAATTATTGTACCGATTTAATATTAAATGTTATATACTATATACAAATAAGTATAACACATTTATAATAAATACATAGAATATAACATATTAAGGTGATTAAGGGGGTGGTAATGATTAAACTTACCAAGCGTCAGGACGAAATCCTGGATATTGTTAAAGAAAATGGACCGATAACGGGGAAAGAGATTGCAGAAAAGCTTTCACTATCACGAGCAGCGTTAAGACCTGATCTTGCCATCTTAACTATGTCAGGAAATTTAGATGCGAGACCAAGAGTAGGATATTTTTATAATGAAAAATTTCCTAATAAGCATCAAGCGGAAAAATACCTTCATCAGAAGGTCAATGATTATAAGGCCCTTCCAATTGTGGTGGGAAAATCAACCTCGGTTTATGATGCAATTGTTCAGTTATTTTTAGAGGATGTTGGAACACTTTACGCTGTTGATGCTGACGGCCATTTAACAGGGGTGATTTCTAGAAAGGATTTGCTCAGAGCATCACTAGGAAATCAAAATCTTCATGATCTGCCTGTAAGTGTCATAATGACGAGAATGCCGAATATCATCACGATTAATCCAGAAGAAACTTTGCTTGAAGCTGCAAAAAAAATGATTCACAACCACATTGACTCTTTACCGGTTGTAAAGAATGTGGACGGGCAAACAAATACATATTTGCTAGTGGGTCGCATTACGAAAACAACGATAACACGAGCATATTTAGAAATTATGGATGAAAAATCAAACTAAGAGGAGTGGCTGAAATTTTGGTAAAGAAAGAAGTTGTCTATGTGGTATCTGACTCAGTAGGGGAAACGGCTGAGTTTGTTGTAAAAGCAGTGGCAACACAATTTAATGGCGGCCATGTTGATATTCGCCGTAATTCTTATGTGGATGACCTTGAAGATATTGAAGATGTCATCTTGTTAGCCAAAGACGCTCATTCGATTATTGCTTATACGATTGTTATTCCAGCATTAAAAGAATATCTAGATCGAAGAGCTGCTGAAGAAGGAATTTTGGCAGTAGATTTACTAAGTCCGTTGATGAATGCTTTTACCACTAAATTTAATAAGGTGCCCCATCACCAACCTGGTTTGATGCGAAAACTGGATGAAGAATACTTCCGAAAAATTGAAGCGATTGAATTTGCCGTTAAATATGATGATGGACGCGACCCAAGAGGAATTACCAAGGCTGACATCGTTTTAATTGGTGTATCTCGGACCTCGAAGACACCACTATCGATGTACTTAGCCCATAAACGCTTTAAGGTAGCCAATGTTCCTTTAGTTCCTGAGGTACAGCCGCCAGACGAATTGTTTCAAATACCAAGAAAGAATTGCATTGGATTAATCATTTCTCCTGATAAATTAAATGAAATTCGTAAGGAGCGTCTGAAAGCATTGGGGCTAGCTTCACAGGCCAATTATGCCAGCTTTGAGCGGATTTTAAAAGAATTAGATCATGCTGAAAAAATTATGAAAAGAGTTGGCTGTCCTGTCATTGATGTATCAAATAAGGCAGTAGAAGAAACGGCCGGCTTAATTTTAGAAGTGTTAAAAAAAGAGAGGAGCTTTTAAACTATGGATAAATTTGTGTACTTATTTCATGAGGGTAATAGTAATATGAGAGATTTACTTGGAGGAAAAGGGGCAAATCTAGCAGAAATGACACGTATCGGTCTGCCAGTCCCATATGGATTCACCATCACTACCCAAGCTTGCAATGCTTACTATGAAACTAGTAAAACCATTCCAGCCATAGTAGAAAAACAAACCTTAGAAGCCCTGACCCGTTTAGAAGAAAAGATGGGTAAAAAATTAGGCGATCCGCAAAATCCATTGCTGGTTTCCGTTCGTTCCGGTTCCGTTTTTTCCATGCCTGGTATGATGGATACCATTTTGAACCTAGGAATGAATGATGAAACAGTTGTGGGTATGGCTAAATTAACGAATAATCCTCGGTTCTCTTATGATTCTTACCGCCGTTTTATTCAAATGTTTAGTAATGTGGTCCTTGAAATTGATACCTACTATTTTGAACAATTTTTAGAAGAAACTCGCGAACATAAGGGTTATTCCTCTGACCCTGAAATGACATCAGAAGACTGGAAGGAAGTTATAGTTGGTTATAAAGGAATTGTTAAAAAACATACAAGAAAAGATTTTCCACAAGATCCAAAAGAACAGCTGTTCCTTGCTATAAATGCTGTATTCAATTCTTGGAACAATCAACGTGCAATCGTTTACCGCCGGCTTAATAAAATTCCTGATCACTTAGGGACTGCCGTTAATATTCAAAGTATGGTCTTCGGTAATATGGGAAATGATTCTGGTACGGGTGTAGCCTTCACTAGAAATCCTTCAACAGGTGAGCATGTCCTTTATGGGGAATATTTAATCAATGCCCAAGGGGAAGATGTGGTTGCGGGAATTCGCACTCCGCAGCCGATTGCTACTTTGAAGGACGAAATGCCAAGTGTTTACAAACAATTTTCTGATACATGCAAACGACTTGAGCAGCATTATAAAGAGATGCAGGATATTGAGTTCACCGTAGAACGTGGAAAGCTTTTTATCCTTCAAACACGAAATGGGAAGCGCACGGCACAAGCAGCTATTCGAATTGCTGTTGAAATGGTGGAAGAGGGAATTATTGATAAGAAGACCGCATTATTGCGTGTCGATCCAGATCAATTGAATCAATTATTGCATCGCCGTATTGATGATAAATTTACAAAGAAAATTTTAGCTAAAGGCCTGCCAGCATCACCAGGGGCGGCAACCGGTCAGGTTGTTTTTGATGCAGATGAAGCCGAAAGTTTAAGCAATGATGGTAAAAAAGTAATCCTTGTAAGACCGGAGACAACTCCAGACGATATTCATGGTATTGTCGCATCGGAAGCGATTTTAACAAGCCGAGGCGGAATGACCAGCCATGCTGCCGTTGTTGCACGCGGTATGGGTAAAGCCTGTATATGTGGGTGTGAAGCCCTCAAAATCGATGTGAAGGCGAAACAATTTACCGTTGGCGGAACCCTCGTAAACTACGGTGATGTTATTACCATTGATGGATCCACAGGTGAAATTATGCTGGGAGAAATTCCCATGATTGACCCAGAACTTTCCGATGAGTTCCAACTTTTGCTTGCATGGGCCGACCAAGAACGGAAAATTGGCGTTCGTGCCAATGCGGATAACCCAGAGGATGCAAAGAAATCATTTGAGTTTGGTGCCGGTGGAATTGGCTTATGCCGGACTGAACATATGTTTATGGATCTGAAACGGATTCCAATCGTGCAAAAAATGATCTTAGCTGAAAATTTTGAGGAGAGAATGGACGCTCTTAGTCAGCTTTTACCCATGCAGCAAGGAGATTTTGAAGGTATTTTCGAGGCGATGCAAGGATTCCCTGTTACGATCCGGTTATTAGACCCGCCGTTACATGAATTTTTACCAGATAAAGAGGAGCTGCTAGTAGAAGTAACCAAGCTTCAAATAACGGATCCACAATCTGCTGAATTAAAGAAAAAAGAGCAGTTACTTAAAAAGGTCCGGCAATTAGACGAGTTTAATCCGATGCTTGGCCACCGCGGCTGCCGTTTAGGGATGATTTATCCAGAAATTTATGAAATGCAAGCAACAGCCATCTTCCATGCTGCAGCCAAACTTGCTGAAAAAGGCATGGAGGTTCAGCCTGAAATCATGATTCCATTGGTGGGCCATGTGAATGAATTAAAGCAAATGAGACGATTGGTCATTGATGCCGCTATCAAAGTACAAGCAGAAACAGGTAGAAATTTTAATTATACGATTGGAACCATGATTGAAATTCCACGGGCTGCCTTAACGGCTGATCAAATTGCAGAGGAAGCGGATTTCTTCTCATTCGGAACCAATGATTTAACACAGACCACATTCGGTTACAGCCGTGATGATGCTGAAGGCAAATTCTTGCAAGCATATATTGAAAATAAAGTGCTGCCAGAAAATCCATTTGCTGTCCTTGACCAGGACGGTGTTGGTAAATTGGTTGAAATAGGCGTGAAATTAGGCCGTGCGACTAAGCCTTCGTTAAAAACAGGTATCTGCGGAGAGCATGGAGGAGAGAAAAGCTCGATCGATTTCTGCTACAGAACAGGTTTAGATTATGTGAGCTGCTCCCCATACCGCGTTCCACTTGCACGGTTGGCAGCTGCACAAGCAACCATTCGTCATGAGTTAAATAAGGAAGAAGTTTATACAACAGCATAAAAATTTGTACTAGAGGCCGGCTCCTTTTAATGGAGTAGGCCTCTTAATTTTTGCTAAGGTAGATTCGCAAATAAAAGGTTCAGATTCGCAAAAAAATTGATTGAATTCGCAAATAAAAACTATTTTTGAGCTATTAAACAAGATCTAGTGTGGGTTTAGCCTTAATATTTCTGCTTATACTATAAAAAAATGAAAAGGGGACTATGTATGGGGGCTATTGAGCGCAGCAACTATCGATTTATACCTGAATTTAGCGTCATTCATCAAAATGGTGCAATCCATGTATATAATAATGAGAATTTTATCGAAGAAATTAAATTTCAGTTTTCAGGAAAGTTTCCTGAATTTGATCAAATCGAAGAATTGGTTGATCAATATTGTCAAACACATAATATATAAAGAACACTTGTTCGGTATTTTGATTAATGCTATAATGAAAATGCAATAGAATCGTTTTCTCAAGGGTGGACGGCACATCTCCGATTGAAAGGGGGTGATGCTATTGACAGTATTTCAAGCATTGATGTTAGCTTTATCATTTGCTAGTCTTATTGTCACGGTTCTGTCTTTCCACAAAAAAAAATAATCCACCCTTGAGCCGGCAAGCATAAGAGGTGGATTATTGCTCTATTCGCCGATCCCCGTCAGGGAACCAACTATTGCATGACCGAGCTTCTTTGTCGCCATGCTCGGTCTTTTTTACTATATGTTCATCTATACTCACATTATACATAAATTTAATGAAAAAGGAAATTCAAAAATAATTGAGGAGGGATCAAGATGACTAAATTAACCATCATTTATCCCCAAGCAATCGAACAAACCAAAACGAAGGTATATGAAGATATAGACCGGTTTTTAGAAACGAAAGAAAATCTGCCATTATTTGAACAATACCTAATGGACCGCGGCCCTTATTTAGAACAAATTTGGATTAATGTTTGGTTGAACAAATCAACTAATGATGTTCCGAAAAATGAAAAGAAACAATTTTTAAGCGATAAAGGGTTTGAAGTACAAGGAATCGATCGAAAACTCTTGAACAAACTATTTCGTGATGAAATGAGAACTTACTATCCTTTTTCCACAATGGCCTGGATAAAAAACGAACTCAGTGGAATGGAAGATTTGTGGGCTCAACGTTATCAGAATGCAAAGATTAACTTTATAAAGCAAAAAGAACAAAAACAACTGGAAGAAAAGAAACAATCAATTAGGAATGAAATTGAGGATATTGCAGTAGGGATTTTAGAAGAACAATATGATCGATTCTATTTAAATGCCCGTCACTTTGTTGCAAAACAACTCGCTGCAGATTTAAAAAATAATGTAAAGTTTCAATCTGTCGATACCTTCGCACTTGAGGAAAAGCTAGTGGACCAAGGTTCCTTTAATCCATCGACCTATAGAACGGTAGCGGCATTTTTTGAGGAGTTAACGGGTGATATACATAAAACACAACACTGGGGGCGGAGCCTATATGAATATCAAACGTATTTCTTCGTTTATGAGAGTTTGATTTCCGATTTTGTATCCGAGTTTGTTCCCCAACAAGTGTTAGAACAATTGCCTGCTAAGTTGAAGGACGATTTTTATGAAACTTTTCATGAGCCATTATCAACTTCGTTCGTAAAAGGCAGTATGGCGGAACCATTATATGATGTTGAAGGTTATATTATTGAAGATATTCAAGCGGAGTACTTGGTTGACTTAATAAGTTTAGCAGAAGTTCCGTTTGATCTTAAGAAACACAAGGATATCTTTGAACGGGATTTTCAGAAGCGGGAACAAAGATTGAAAGAAGAGCAGGAAGAACTCCAGCGAAAAAAAGATGCAGAAGAACGGATGATGAAAGAGATATTTGCAGCGGAATACGACCCTTTTTTACAACGTCAAGTCCGTTACGTGCTTCATATTGGTGAAACCAATACAGGGAAAACCCATCATGCGCTTGAAAGAATGAAAGAGGCAGGCAGTGGGTTATATTTAGCACCGCTCCGGCTTTTAGCACTAGAGGTCTATGATAAGTTGAATAACGAGGGGACATCGTGCTCTTTAAAAACCGGTGAGGAAGAAAAAATTAACCCAGATGCAAGCCACATTTCTTGTACAGTTGAAATGTTCCATGAAAAAGAGTATTACGAAGTTGTTGTTATCGATGAAGCGCAAATGATTACTGACAAAGACCGTGGTTTCTCTTGGTATAAAGCTATTACGAAAGCAAATGCTGAAGAAGTCCATATCATTGGGAGCAGAAATTCGCAATCGATGCTGTTACAATTGCTAGGTGATGCAGACATTACCATTTATGAATATAGTCGTGATACCCCGCTCGAGGTTGAAGCGAAAGAATTTCATATTAAACATATCAAAAAAGGAGATGCTCTGATCTGTTTTTCAAGAAGGCGGGTTCTCGAAACTGCTTCCCGTCTGCAAAATGACGGCCATTCAGTCAGCATGATTTATGGCAGTATGCCTCCTGAAACAAGAAAAAAACAGATTGAGCAATTTAACGAGGGAAAAACAAAAGTCATTGTGGCAACAGATGCGATCGGAATGGGTTTAAACTTGCCAATTCGGCGAATTGTTTTTTTAGAAAATGAAAAATTTGATGGGACACGAAGGCGCCTCTTAACTTCACAAGAGGTGAAGCAAATTGCCGGCCGTGCAGGTCGTAAAGGAATCTATAATATCGGTAAAGTTGCTTTTACAAATGATATAAAAAAAATGAGGAATTTACTGATGCAAGAGGATGAACCTGTTCATACCTTTGCCATCGCTCCAACGAATTCTGTCTTTGAACGGTTCCAACACTACTATCATGACCTAGGTACATTTTTTGAGTTATGGGGAAAATTTGAAAGTCCTAAAGGGACCAAAAAGGCCTCCCTTTCTGAGGAAAAGTCGCTATATCAAATCATTGCAGGAACCGAAATTGAAGCTCGACTCTCCTTAATGGATCTTTACGGGTTTTTACACTTGCCTTTTTCAAAAAATGAGCCTTTGTTAACCAAACAGTGGGAAGAAACAATGTACGCTCTCATTCAAGGAAGGGAATTGCCTGAACCGCTTGTTAAAGAGAGAAGCTTGGAGGAATTAGAATTAAGTTATAAGGCAATTGGTCTACATCTCTTGTTTTTGTATCGATTGGGCGAACGTACAGAAGCTATCTATTGGGAACGGTTACGGGAAGAAGTTAGTGATCGGGTACAAGATCGGCTTAAAACGGATATTAAAAAATTCGTTAAGAAATGCAAAACCTGTGGAAAAAAACTTCCCTGGGATCATTCCTTTCCGACCTGTGATTCCTGCCATGCCGCAAAATATAGGAAATATCGATATGGTGATGATTACCAATCATAACTACATATCGATATATAACTTTTCTGTTTAAATCACAGATCTAAATCAGCTTATTCCACAGATAAACCTGGATTCCCAAAAACTCGGGTTTATTTGTGGATGACCATGAATAGGAGATATTGTTCTGCAGTAATCACGTTTTTTCGAATTTAAAAAGTATATTCAGCTATTAAGCCCATATCATGAATATAAAGGAGTGTGAAAGGCTTATGGCGGTTCATATAGTAAAGATGGGTGAAAACTTGTGGTCAATTTCCAATATGTACGGAGTTCCTATACAAACAATTGTAGAGAATAATGGGTTGTCATCCACCAGTATCGTCCCCGGACTTGCATTATATCTTCCAGACAAACGCTCAACACTCCGTTCTTATCAAATAAAAGCAGGCGATCATATTTGGCAGTTAGCCAAACGGTTTAATACGGACATTCCTACAATTTTAACAGCTAATCCTGGCATTAACCCGAATCAACTTAACATAGGTCAAATCATTCATATTCCAACTACATTCAAATTAGAAATAGCTACACTTGGATTTTTGGTGCCTTCTTCAGAAAGTGCCAATCTTGCCATCCTTGAAGAACTTGCGGGACAATTGACCTATTTAGCAGTGGTAGCTTATCAATTTACGGAAGCAGGATTCGTTTATAATGTTACCAAGGATGCGGAAATTGTGAAAAAATGTAAAGAATTGAACATTTCGCCGTTATTGATGGTACGAAATTATACCGGCACTGCGTTTAGTGCAGAACTAGTTGGGAAGGTACTTGAAAATCCAACATTTCGCAGAAACTTAATAGCAAGTATTGTGAATTTAATTTTACAAAGAGGCTTTAGCGGGGTCAGCATTGATTTTGAATTTATTCCACCAGCACGTCGCAAGGATTTCAATACATTTTTAATAGAGTTAAAACAAGCGTTAGGTGAACTTATTTTACATGTTAATGTACACGCCAAAACAGCAGACTTTCCAACTAACCAGATTGTTGGTGCTCATGATTATGCAGTGATCGGAAAAATTGCTGATATTGTTGCAGTGATGACAATTGATTATGGATATCCAGGTGGACCTCCTGATCCTATTGCCCCGATTCCATGGATGGAAAAAGTGCTAGAATACTCCATTACGCAAATTAATCCACGAAAATTACAAATCGCAATGTCTCTTTACGGGTATGACAAGGTTGTTCATACAAATGCAACCCGCGCATTATCGGTTTTAGCCGCTCAAAATCAAGCGATATCTACTGGTTCACCAATAAAATTTGATACCATTAATAAATCCCCTTGGTACCATTACTGGACAGATGCACAAGAGCATACTGTATGGTTTGAAGATATACGTAGTTATATCGAAAAGTATCGCTTAATTGATCTTTATCAGTTAGCAGGGACCACCTATTGGCAAATAAGCCTTCCTGCGCCGCAGAATTGGGCATATTTAAGAAACAATATAACAGTAGTAAAATGAATCTTTATTTTAAAATTCATTATTTCCAATTAACATATAACATTGAAATTTTGGACAAACTCTTGGAAAAAAGGAAGGCTGGATCATGATTGAATAACAAGGCTAAATATTTGCTGCTTGGACTTTTCATTTCACTAACTGTTTTAGTACCTAACACACATGTGTATGCAATAAATAGTAATGAGTACATAGCACAGCAGCTTAATCAACTAATTATGAAAGAAACAGCTCTCCAAGGGGCAATTGCAGGAATTAGTATAAGATCCGCAACAAATGGTGCCATCCTTTATGAATATCAAGGCAATGTTCGCTTACGTCCAGCCTCTAACATGAAACTATTAACAGCAGCTGCTGCTCTAAATGTTTTAGGTGAGGACTATACTTTCGGGACTGAAGTCCTCACAGATAGTCCAATTAAAAACAAAGTCCTATTAGGTAGTCTCTATTTAAAAGGAAAGGGAGATCCCACCTTATTGAAAACAGATTTTGAGCAGATGGCCTCTGACCTAGTGCAGCATGGGATCAAAAGGATTAAAGGGAATTTGGTCGGAGATGATTCGCGCTATGATGATATCCGGTACTCGCTGGATTTGCCATGGAGTGATGAAACAACTTATTATGGGGCACAGATATCTGCTTTAACAGCTTCACCGTCGAAAGATTATGATTCAGGTTCTATTCAAATCAAGGTAAGGCCCGGATTAAAAAGTGGAGACAAACCAAATGTAGCAATAACACCGAAAACGAGGTATGTGAAGATCATCAATCAAGCTGTAACAGTTGGAGCCGATGAAAAAAGGAAAATTACGATCGTGCGGGAACATGCAAAGAACATTGTCATCATCAAAGGTACAATTCCAGTAAAGGCTAGGGAAAGTAAAGAGTGGATTGGCGTGTGGAATCCGACTCTTTTTGCCACAACCCTTTTTAAACAATCATTAGCAAAACATGGAATAACCATTTCCGGTAAAGTTACAACAGGAAGGGTACCTGATACTGCCAGGCTGATAACGAGTCATCAATCAATGGCATTATCCGAGTTACTAGTTCCTTTTATGAAGTTAAGCAATAATGTCCATGCAGAAACACTAATAAAGGAAATCGGCAAGGTGGAAAAAGGGGAAGGCAGTTGGGAACAAGGTTTAACGGTCTTGAGGACGGAAATGTCTAAATTTGGGGTTAATACAAAAACTTTAGTTATCAGAGATGGATCAGGAATATCACATGTAAATCTCATCCCAGCCAATCAACTCTCGCAGCTTTTATTTGCGGTTCAAAAGGAAAAGTGGTTTCCTAATTATTTAAGTTCGCTTCCTGTGGCTGGTTGTCGAGACAAAATGGTGGGTGGTTCCCTAAGAAATCGCTTAAAGAATCCAAACACTATTGGTAAGGTGAGAGCAAAAACTGGAACGATTTCTACTGTCAGTTCTTTATCAGGCTATGTGAATACGAAAAGCGGCCAAACGTTAATTTTTTCAATCCTTTTAAATAATCTGTTGGATGAAACACAAGGGAAAAGGATTGAGGATGAGATTGTTAATATTTTAGCCGACCAATAACAAAGATATTATGTTCTCCTATATTTGAGAAGTCATTACATTAAAATTCTAAATAAATTCTTGAAAATTTCAAAAATTGATTTTACTATTAAAATGATTACTACATACTAGAAGTTTCGCAAATGGGAGAGCGGGAAAATGAATGTTTATAAAAAGCAAGGACAACTACTTTCGGAGCGTTTTGAAGTGGCCTTTAATCAAGTTCATGACGCTCTTAGGGATATAGTTCAAATTAATGATGAGAGATTTGTAGTGTTGGTAAAAATTGGGGCAAAAAAATATCAAATTATTGAAACATTTAAGAAAGATTTAGAGCAATATGCCAGGTTAAGAAATGCTATTGTGCACGAAAAAATGGAGGTTGGCTTTTATATTGCCGAACCGAATGCAAAGGTAGTAAATCATATTGAAAAAATTGCCAATGTATTAAGCCGGCCAAATTACGCATTGTCTATTGCTTCAAAAAATGTGGTTTATTTTGATATGCAAGAAAGTATCTTAAATGTGACTGCAGCAATTAAGGAGTACGGTTATTCTAAATTCCCTATTTATCAAAACAAAAAATGTATTGGACTCTTGACTGCAGGATCGATTATGAAATGGATGGCCCAAAGTATGGACAGCGGGATGGTAAATCTTTCAGAAGTTTATGTTTCTGATATAATGATATACGAAAAGGAACATCCTATAGAGATTGTTGCTAAGGATATTAATATTTTTGAAGTTGAAAATATCTTTGAAAAAGCCCACAAAAAGAAACGGAAAATTGAAGGAGTTATCATAACTGAAAATGGAAAAACAGATGAGGCACCACTGGGTATGATTACTGCGTGGGATTTAATAGAAATTGATTATAATGTTGAGTAATAGGTATTAGAAAAAGATTAATTAAAAAACCCCCTTGAGTTGGATCTATTGTCCAACTCAAGGGGGTCACTTCACCTTCCATGCGTTTTGCTCTAAGTGAAGAATATTTTTCCATTTTTATCAAGGCATATCATCAAAATCAAACTCACTTAACTGATCCATGTGGCTAGCAATCATCGCGATAATGGTGGACGCTTCTTCTTTGCTAAAAATAAAATGGGACTCATCCTTTATTAATTCATCATCGGTTGTCCAAATTCGGTTAATGCGTTTTAAGATGCCGTCACCTGTTTCTGGCACCACGCCAAATTGATAGGTGACCTCAACTTCATCCTCATGTTTGAAGGCTGTCACTTCAGGGGTGGACCAGTCGACATCAATTTCTTCTAAAATATCATCAGAGCTGATTTGTTCTGCTTCGTAATACTCATCTACAATGTCATCTGTTACACATTCATCTACATCAAATTCTTGTTCAGTTTGCAGATAGACCCCATCATCCGTGTAATGATTATCGCCATTGATATAGTCATGAAGACTTGCGTGAACCTCCTCTATAATCTCCTCAATGTCTGAAAGAATGATTTTAGCCGTGTGACCACTGTCCACATCGAAGGAATCGATGTAAAATTCTTCATTCTGCGGATCAAAGAAGAGAGAGCAGAAATAATCACGGTCAAGTTCTTTCGTATCCACATCTGCTGTATCAACGAAAAACTCAATTCTTGGATGTTTAGAGGCTCTTTCAATGGTCATTTGACCAACTTGATTATATTCATCACAAATTGATTCCAAGTGCCCCTGTAATTCAGCACATACTCTGTCAAACCATTCTAACGACATCAAACATCCCATCCTCTCATTGTTATCGGGGTTATTATTTCCAATGGTAAAATAATTATGTTCGAAACCATCCTATGAGCACATAGGATTAGTTTTTAAACGCTGTATGTTACTATATTACTTAACTAAAGAAAAAAGAGGTGTTGACATGAAAATTGAAGTTTGGTCAGATTATGTATGTCCGTTTTGTTATATTGGGAAACGCCGGTTAGAAGAGGCGTTAAATCATTTTCCACATAAAGATCAGGTAGAGGTTGAATTTAAAAGTTTTGAGCTTGATCCAACTTCTCCGAAAAATAGCGGTGAAAATATTCACGAGATGTTAGCTAAAAAATATGGGATGAGTATTGAACAGGCTAAACAGGCAAACCAAGGTGTTGGTCAACAAGCTGCGACCGTTGGGTTAACATTTAATTTCGATGAAATGAAACCTACGAATACGTTTGATGCGCACCGATTGGCAAAATTTGCAAAGATACAAGGGAAGGAACCTGTATTATCCGAGAAGCTTTTGCATGCCTATTTTACTGATTCGAAGAACATCGGAGACTTTGATACGTTAGCAGACCTTGCGGAAGCATCTGGTTTGAACCGCCAAGAAGTGATAGATGTACTTAATGATAAAACCGCGTATGCTTATGAAGTTCGTGAAGACGAGGGAATTGCTCAACAATATGGAATTGGCGGGGTGCCATATTTTATAATTAATTCAAAATATGCTATCTCAGGTGCACAGCCAATTGAAACGTTCAAAGGTGCCTTACAAAAAGTTTGGGAGGAAGAATCTCCGGCTCCTATTCTGCAGGATCTCTCCACAGAAAATAATGTAAGCTGTGAGGATGGCAGCTGTATCATTCCAGAGAAATAGAATGTTAGGCCTTAATAAAATAATAAATGGGAAAAGGTCTATTTGGATCTTTTCCCATTTTTATTTATAATAGGACAATTACTTGCGTCTTCTAATCCATAATTCCCACATATTTCCGTTTTCCCAGCAATATTTCGTTTGCGTATTTCCATTGACTGAGTTTCGCCATCCAGAACAATTGCTACATCTTTTATGCTTTCGTCTGGAAGTTACACGTCTTGAAGTTACACGTCTTGAAGTTACACGTCTTGAAGTTACGCGTCTTGAAGTTACACGTCTTGAAGTATTTCTTCGTGTTGTGTTGCGATTTCTGGAAGTTTGCCGTCGAGACGTGTTTCTCCGGGATGTCATCCTTTTTCTTGTTGTTCTTCTCCGTGACGTGCCGCGATTGCGACCTGGATCTCGGAACATAAAGTCCCCAAAACCACCTCGGCTTACTTCATCTGCTGCCCTTTGAATATCCTCTGATGAAAATTCACTCATATTTTGCACCTCCTTTACATCTAGAAAAGGGAGTACGAATACCAAAATTTGTTCATTGAAACTCACTCTTCTTTTAATAATTTACGTTTATAAGGTTGTCCTTGTTTGGGACAAAAGCCTATGAAGAGAAAAATTGCTAATGTAGTGTGACCGCTATCCGTTTTTATTCATACGAATAAAAGAAGGAGGAATAAAAATGGACGAGGTTATACAGATTCCGCAATATAAGCTTTTTATTAACCCCAAGGACCTTAGGGAACTCAAAAGAGACATTTGGATTGATGATCCGATTCCTGCTCAATTAACGATTGAAGGTAGACGACTTGATATTGATTTAAGCTATCGCGGCTCCCATATTCGTGACTTTGTAAAAAAATCCTATCAAATAGCCTTTTATAAACCATCCATCTTTAAAGGCTCTAAACTAGTACATCTCAATGCGGAATATAAGGATCCCTCTCTTATACGGAATAAACTGTCCTTTGATTTCTTTTCAGAAATTGGCATATTATCACCAAAGTCTAGCCATATTTTTTTAACTCAAAACGGTAAAGCGGAAGGGGTTTATTTGGAAATCGAATCGGTAGATGAGAATTTTTTAAGTAGAAGGAACCGTTCAACCGGAAGCATTTTTTATGCAGTCGATGGGGATGCAAATTTCTCACTTATGAGTGATTTAGACAAAGAAACAAAAAAGTCGTTAGAGCTGGGCTATGAAAGAAAGTATGGAGATGTTACAGAAGACTACTATTTAGAGGAACTTATTTTTAAAATTAATACGATCCCTCGGAGTAATTTTGAAAAGGAAATTTCTAGATATATCGATGTCGATAAATACCTCCGTTGGATTGCTGGGATTATTTTTACATCAAATTATGATGGATTCGTTCATAATTATGCAGTCTATCGTAATGGAGATACCGGATTATTTGAAGTCATACCGTGGGATTATGATGCAACTTGGGGAAGAGATGTAAACGGAAAAATAATGGAAGCAAATTATGTCCCAATTGATGGTTTTAATACATTAACTGCAAGGATGTTAGACATCGATCAAATTAGAAAACAATATCGTTATTTATTGCAACAAATAATGAAACATCAATTTACGATTGAATATATGATGCCGAAGGTAGAAAAACTCCTCCATATAATTCGACCATATGTGTTAAAGGATCCCTATATTAGGGGAAATATTGATGACTTTGATAAAGAATTTGACGTGATTTCAACTTATATAAAAGAAAGAAGTAAGTACTTGCAAAGAAAACTTCCTTCGTTGGAATAGTATAGTCTAATCAGAATAAAAAAAGATGCCAAGGGCATCTTTTGAATTTTAAAGTTATTTTTTCGAGAGAATTATCACCGATTAGGTCTCCAAAGGTTTCTTTCCAAAGTATATCCTTTCACTTTAAAATTATCGTATGGTGTTGCACTCCAGCCAAAATTATCTTGTCCATTGTTGCAACCGCGTACTCCATTATGTCCCGAGTACCTTCTTCTTGAAGTATTGCGTCTTGAAGTATTGCGTCTTGAAGTATTGCGTCTTGAAGTATTGCGTCTTGAAGTATTACGTCTTGAAGTATTGCGTCTTGAAGTATTGCGTCTTGAAGTATTGCGTCTTGAAGTATTGCGTCTTGAAGTATTGCGTCTTGAAGTATTGCGTCTTGAAGTATTGCGTCTTGAAGTATTGCGTCTTGAAGTATTGCGTCTTGAAGTATTGCGTCTTGAAGTAATACGTCTTGAAGTATTGCGTCTTGAAGTAATACGTCTTGAAGTAATACGTCTTGAAGTATTGCGACGAGAAGTCACCATAACGGAAGTAGGGCGATTTCGGGAAGTATTGCGACGAGAAGTCACCATAACGGAAGTAGGGCGATTTCGGGAAGTATTGCGACGAGAAGTCACCATAACGGAAGTAGGGCGATTTCGGGAAGTATTGCGACGAGAAGTTACCATAACGGAAGTAGGGCGATTTCGGGAAGTATTGCGACGAGAAGTTACCATAACGGAAGTAGGGCGATTTCGGGAAGTATTGCGACGAGAAGTCACCATAACGAAAATAGGGCGATTTCGGGAAGTATTGCGACGAGAAGTCACCATAACAGAAGTAGGACGATTTCGGGAAGTATTGCGACGAGAAGTCACCATAACAGAAGTAGGGCGATTTCGGGAAGTGTTGCGACGAGAAGTCACCATAACAGAAGTAGAACGATTTTGGGAAGTATTGCGACGAGAAGTCACCATGACAGAAGTAGGACGATTTCGGGAAGTGTTGCGTCTTGAAGTCACCATGACAGAAGTTTGGCGGTTTCTCGAAGTGTTTCTGCCTCGTGTATTTTGTTTTCTTAATGAAGTTCTTTTTTGGGAAGTCCTTCGACCTTTTGGGTGCTTTCGTCTACCAGGCTTTTTGTGAAGTGTTCTCTTTTTTGTTCCAGGGTCATTAAACATGTGCTTCCCATGCCCAGTTTTTATAACATCCTCTGCTGCCCTTTGAATTTCATCTGAAGAAAAGTGTTTCATTTTTTCACCTCTTATAAATTAATATCGAAAAAGAGGACAGAATTCTGGTAATCAGCAAGTTTCGCTGCTTGTCTCCTATTCTCTTACTAATTTACGTAGAAGCTGGACTATTGGTATAGGGTAATTGCTTAATTATAAAAAAGATTTTCCTTTCTGGCAGAGCAAGACGGTAAATCATTAAAGAAAATAAGATTACTGTTTTTTGTTAGAGAAGATTTTTGTCCAAAAATTGGATAAAAGTTGTTACATTAAAACCCGGAAAATTGAGTCCGACCCATATTAATGAAATAAAGGAGAGGAAATTCTCCTTTATTCCAATTATGAATAGTAAAAAAAAGTGATCAACAGAAAAGATGGAATAATAATAATCTTAAAATTAGTTAGCTGCTTTAAAAGGATAAATTTTTCACTCGTTTAAGCACCATTTCTTCAAAATCAGGATGATTAATATCCAGCCCGATAATTTCATTTCTAAAGGACTTAAATCGACCATTCTCTACTTCCAATGTAAAATAACCTCTATCACTTAAAAGGTTAATGTCTCCAATAATATTTTTTCTCTGAACAGGATCAAACAAGTTTATTAATTTAGGATTACTTGGATGTGGTTTGAACCTACATCCACGCTCCACACAAACTCGGACAATGTTCCGTACTTTTGGATGAGTGATACTGTCTATTTTTTTGGTTACATCGGCACCAACCATAATAATCATTCTCCTTTCCCATCGTAAAACATTATTCAGAAGGGGGAAAAGATATTCATATTTTTATTTTTTAAATAGTAAGTTAATTTGAAGGAATATTCAAATCAGTGGTGAATTCATTATATGAAATTCCAAATAAAAAATTAGGAGTTGATTCGAATGTTTTCTCCACTAACACCCCTTGACTGGAAACGGAGAGCGGTGAAGTATTATTCACAAAAAACTGCTGTAATTGATGGTGAGAAGGAATTTACATATCAAGAGTTTGGACAACGTATTGACCAACTATCTGCTGCTTTACACCATGCAGGAATAGGAGAAGGTGATCATGTCGCAGTAATGCTGCCAAATACGCATTATATGTTGGAGTGCTTTTATGGAATATGTCAACTTGGTGCTGTCATGGTGCCGTTGAATTACCGATTATCTGCAGGTGACTTAGAATTCATTATCAAGCATAGTGATGCAAAAATGTTAATTGTGGATGAGGAATTTACCACACCGATTGAAGAAATCGAGGACCATCTTGATTTGGAACAAATCATTATCGTGTCAGTACCTGGTCAGGAAACCGTCTTAACAGGGGTGGATTATGAGGATTTCCTTTTGCATGCACCAAAAGATAGGCATTTACCAAAAGTGAACATAGATGAGAATCAGCTCCTTACATTAAATTATACTAGTGGAACAACATCAAATCCAAAAGGTGTCATGTTGACCCATCGGGGAAATTACTTAAATGCAGCCAATTTTTTATATCATTTGAATGTAAAACATGATGATGTCTATCTGCATACCCTGCCGATGTTCCATGCAAATGGGTGGGGGGGTGTTTGGGCAATAACAGCTGCTGGAGGTACGCATGTGTGTTTGCGAAAGGTTGATCCACCGCTAATCCTTGAGTTGTTTGAAAGTAAACAGATTTCATTACTTTGTGGAGCACCCACAGTAGTGAATATGCTGGTGAATGATCCAAAAGCAAAGGAAATAGACATCAAAACACATCCGCGTATGGCGACTGCCGGTGCTCCTCCCGCAGCTGCTCTGATCCAAAAAGCACAAGAAATTCTTGGATTAAATATGATTCATGTTTATGGTTTGACAGAAACTTCACCATTCATTCTGTACTGTGAATGGAAAAAGGAATTTGATGAGAAATCTTCAGATGAGCAAGCAGCTATTAAAGCTAGACAAGGGATTGAACTCGCTTTTAATGGGGAAACAAAGGTAGTTCACCAAGACGGTGCAGAAGTGGCTTGGAATGGGAGAGAATTGGGCGAAATCGTGACGCACGGCAATGTTGTGATGGCGGGATATTATAAGGATCCACAAACAACGGCGGCTGCCATTCGAGATGGCTGGTTCCACACTGGTGATTTGGCCGTCACACATCCGGATGGCTTTATTGAAATTCAGGATCGTGCAAAGGATTTAATTATTTCTGGGGGAGAAAATATTTCTTCAACTGAAGTAGAAGGTGTGTTGTATAAGCATGCAGCTGTTTTAGAAACCGCAGTTATTGCTATTCCAAATGAAAAATGGGGTGAGGTACCGAAGGCGATTATTGTGCTGCAACCGGGGGCAAAGGTGACGGAAGAGGAGATTATTTATTTCTGCCGAGAAAATATGGCACATTTTAAAGCCCCAAAAGCGGTGGAGTTCGTTGAAGCATTGCCTAAAACAGCTACTGGGAAACTGCAAAAATATCGTTTGCGAGAAATGTATTGGAGTGGACCGAAGAAAGTAAATTAAAAGTTGGTAAATAAAAAGGCAATAATTTTTAAAAAAATCATTGCCTTTTTTAGATATTTAAAGTTGAAGCGTCGTTGCGACTATTCTTTTATGAATTCTTTCGTGCTTCTAACCGTATCAATAGGACGTACATATTGTTCAATTTGTTCACGTTTTGGTTCTAAAAATGGGGGTAATGATAATTTTTCCCCAAGGGTTTCATATGGTTCATCACCCATAAATCCTGGTCCATCTGTAGCAAATTCAAATAAAATTTGCGGAGCAACGCCAACATAAAGAGAACCGAAAAAGAAGCGATCCACAAAACCAGATGTTTGGAAACCGAAACCTTCCATCCGGCTAATCCATTCTTCCAATACAGACCGATCTTCTACACGGAATGCAGCATGGTGTACTGTCCCAAAACCTTGTTGTGCGGGTGGTAGGATCGCATTATATTCAACAACTACCTGCGCACCATTACCTCCTTCCCCTACTTCAAACAAATGAAAGGATCCTTCGTGGCCAATTTCCTTAAACATGAGGACTTTTTCCATCAATGCTTTAAAATAATCAATGTTTGAAACACGAACAAAGATCGGGCCTAACCCAGTGATGGCATATTCTAATGGAATAGGTCCTTTCTGCCACGGTGTGCCTGCAACAACTCCATAATTGTTTTCATCGGAAATCAATTGATATTGTTGGTCATCAAAATCAACAAATGACAGGGTCTTTTTACCAAACTGCACTTTAATGCCTGTATGTTTTATTTTTAATCGGTTAAACCGGTTAACCCAATATTCTATTGCAGCATCATTTGGAACTCGAAAAGAAGTTTTCGAAATCTCGTTTGTTCCATGAACTCCTTTTGGAATGCCATGAAAGTCAAAAAACGTCATATCGGTACCTGGACTACCACTATCGTCAGCAAAAAATAAGTGGTATGTTTGAATATCATCTTGATTGACTGTCTTCTTAACTAACCGCATCCCTAATACATAAGTAAAAAACTCGTAATTTTTCTCGGCACTACTCGTAATAGCTGTTACATGATGGATTCCCTTTAATGAAGTCATTAGTAATTCTCCTCAAATTATTTATTTCAGTCTATTTCTATTATTCCTTATCTAGACTGATACACTCTTTAGAGATTGTGATGGATAGATGATTTAATATAAAAAAACATTTAATTACAATATCTTTAATTCGAGATAAATATAACATGTATAAAAATGATTGTCAAATAGTCATGAACCTGCCTTACACAAAGATTTTAATCGTTAAAGTGTAGGTTTTTTTATTAAAATAAGCAGCAGTTTAATATCCGACAATATCAGTCAATTCTACTGTGTAGTTAATTTTTCTGTCGATGAAAAGGCAGGACATATTCACAAAGCTGTAACAGGTAAACCGAAAAAATGGAAAAAATCGGTGATAATAAGAGTATAAGAGTTCTATTCAAAATAGGTTTGAACGAACAGGTTGAAAAAAATTTTTAAGAGGAGGAAGATGATGAAAAAGGAAAAATGGATTGCTTTGTTGCTGGCTGGCGGGAAGGGAACAAGATTAAACCTGCTTACTAAAACATTGGTTAAGCCGGCTGTGCCATTCGGAGGAAAATACCGGATTATTGATTTCGCATTAAGTAATTGTAAAAATTCGGGAATTGAAACGGTGGGTATTTTAACGCAATATAGGCCATATATGTTGCATGCGCATTTGGGCCTTTGCAGTTACTGGAACGATTACAATCGTTATGGTGGACTAACCATTCTTCCGCCCTATCAGCGGAGTGATTCGGGAATAGAATGGTATGAAGGAACCTCTCATGCTGTATTTCAAAACATTGAATTTGTTGACCAATATAACCCTGAGTATGTCCTTATTCTATCGGCCGACCAAATTTATAAAATGGATTATTCATTGATGCTTGAACAGCATATTGAAACAAAGGCGGATTGTACGATTGCAGTCGTAGAGGTTCCATGGGAAGATGCGAGTCGTTTTGGTCTCATTAAAATTGATCGAACATCATTTAAAATAATTGATTTTGAAGAAAAACCTAAATCCCCGACCTCTAACCTTGCTTCAATGGGTATCTATATTTTTAAATGGCAAATTCTTAAAGAATACTTGATTAAAGAAGAACAAAATGAACTTACTAATAGGGATTTTGGTAAGGATATTATTCCTTCAATGATGAGAGATCAATTACAGCTTTATGCGCATTATTTTGATAAGTATTGGAAGGATGTTGGCACTGTCCATAGTTATTGGGAAGCAAATCTAGATCTATTATACAGTGAGAAAAATATTTTTCTACAAGATCCAGATTGGCAGATTCATACCGCAGAACAGCATGAACCGCCATTATATTTTGATGAAAAGGCAAAGATGCATCAAAGTATTGTGAGCGAAGGTTGTGAAATTTACGGTACTATTGAAAATTCAGTTGTATTTAGTGGAGTCAAAGTAGGGAGGGGAGCTAGGCTGAAAAATGCAGTCATTCTTCCCCAGACAATTGTGGAAGAAAACGTATGGATAGAGAATGCAGTCGTGGGGAGCCATTCGTGGATCAAGAGTGGTGTCATTATTGTTTCAAAAAATCCAAGCAAGCATTTAATGGTGGTTGGTAATAATGAAACAGTTGATCCAGCTTTTCATGATTATTCAGTAAAAAATAATGTAATATCAGTCCTGTCGTAGTTCAAATGAAAGCGAGTTGAAGACATAAAAAGTGTGTGAAATCTGCCGTTCATACACTTTTTATATTATTCCCATAATTCATAAAATAATTTGTTTTCAAGAATTAAAATGGTAAACTATAAAAAATACATAATAATAGGGGATGCTCAATATGATAAAAGCTATTTTTTTTGATTTAGACGATACACTGCTTTGGGATCAAAAGAGTGTAAAGGAAGCTTTTGCAGCTACGTGTAGAGTAGCGGAAGAACGGTATGGAATCAATGCTGATAGACTTGAAGATGCAGTCCGCGAAGCGGCTAGAAATATTTACTCTACCTATGAATTTTATCCCTTTACACAAATGATTGGGATTAATCCATTTGAGGGGTTATGGGGTAATTTTACAGATGAAACTCATGGTGACTTTAAAAAAATGAAAGAAACCGTTCCAAACTATCGAAAGAATGCATGGACATCAGGATTAAGAAATATGGGCGTAGATGACCCGGATTTTGGGTATGAATTGGCGGAACGATTTCCCCAGGAACGTAGAAAGTTACCATTTGTATATGAAGAAACCTTTAAAATACTTGATAAGTTAAAAGGTTCTTATCAACTCCTTCTGTTGACAAATGGCTCTCCAGAACTACAAAAAACAAAATTAGAGATTACACCGGAATTGGTTCCGTATTTTGATCATATTGTAATCTCAGGTGATTTTGGAAAGGGAAAGCCAGATCCTTCTATTTTTGAACATTCATTATCCCTAAATTCACTACAGAAAGATGAAGTGATTATGGTTGGGGATAATCTGATGACAGACATTCTTGGAGCAAATCGTGCCGGAATAAAAACGGTTTGGATTAACCGCCATAACAAAGAGAGAAATGAAGTCATTCCCACCTATGAAATTAAACATTTGGAAGAACTTAATAATATTTTACTTGAGCTCAAATAAATACGAAGTCATTATGAAGCCCTTATCAAAACAATAAATTGACAAGGGCTTTTTGATTCCTTTTAGGCAAACATATATACATTTTGACATTCATTAGTTGATTATAATTATATTATGTAAACTAATAATACCTTAATAATTAAAATTAAAAAAATATCCCCACTTGATTACTAGAGGAAATGGAAGGATTTATACGATATAATCTTTTGTATTCTGTACTCCATTAAATTGAGGTGTTTGGATTGGAATTAAGACAATTAAAATTATTTATGGAAGTCGCTAAACATAAAAGTATAACAAAAGCAGCTGAGAACATGCATCTATCCCAGCCAGCTTTAAGCAAATCGATTAGGGCTCTAGAGGAAGAATTAGGTATGATCTTGATTATTAGGACCAATAAAACAAGCGACTTAACAGATGCAGGGAAGGTTGTCTTGGATTATGCACAAAAGATGAATGTCGTGCTGGATGAAATGAAAACGACCTTAAATGACATAACCAATTTGACAATGGGCCAGATCAACATAGGACTTCCCCCTTTTATCGGCAGTTTATTTTTTCCAAGGGTAATGGCTAAATTTCATCACGCTTATCCTAATATTGAGCTGAATATAACAGAATATGGCGGTGCGAGAGTCGTCAAAAGTGTGGAGGAAGGGGAATTCGAACTTGGAGTTGCAGTTATGCCTCTTGATGAGCAACAATTTAACATTTACCCGATCGTGAAAGAGGAAATGAAGCTGTTGGTCCATAAGAATCATCGATTAGCCTCACAACAAGTCGTGGATGTCGTGGAATTAAAGGATGAAGAGTTTATTTTTTACCATGAAGAATTTGCTTTGAACCAAATCATGAAAAACCATTTTATCGCAGCAGGTTTTGAACCTAAAATCTTATTTAAGAGCTCACAATGGGATCTCATGGCGGAAATGGTCGCTGCAAATTTAGGGGTCACGATTCTACCACATTCCATCTGTAATCGGGTTTTTAACACTGATATTAAGGTTATCAATTTGAAGCAAGATATCTTGTGGCGACTGGCCGTTCTAACAAAGAAAGACCGCTATATTTCCAATGCCGGGAGAACTTTTATTGATTTCATTCTAAAAGATCCATTATAACTTTTAGTTATGAAAATCATTCTGAATATGTATTTTACGAATAACAAAAATGAGCGTAGGATTACTCTATAGTTAATCTTAAAACGAGGATGTCCTGAAATTAAGGGTTAGAAAACCTTTTGAGACATCCTCATTTAGAGAGGGTCCTTTACGATGAAATTTGGAGTAATCATTTTACAAGTAATATTTTTACATGTGTTTTTATTTTTAGGAGCTGGTTTAAAGGAGATCTTACCACTTCCTATTCCCGCTTCAATGTTCGGATTGTTCCTTTTATTTCTAGCTCTTTGCTTAAAAATTATCAAGCTGGAGTGGGTGGAAAAAGGGGCAAATTGGCTGTTAGCGGAATTGTTGCTTTTTTTCATACCTTCAGCAGTTGGTATTGTAAATTATGATGAAATACTTAGCATACAGGGAGCCGAAATTGTCGTGTTGATTGGACTCAGTACCATTATTGTCATGGGCATGACGGCCTTAATAGCGGATAAAATAATGAGTTTGAAGAGGAGTGAGCAGCATTGATGATGATTCTATTTACAATCGTAACATTTTTCATGTACCGTTTTTCAAAAATGGCCTATGCAAAATGGAGTAATCCACTGCTTCATCCATTGTTGCTTGCACCCATACTATTAATTTTACTCATCTCAGGAACAAATGTTTCTGCTGATCAATATCTAATCGACACCAAATGGCTGACACACCTACTTGGACCAGCGACAGTTGCCTTTGCTATACCAATCTATAAGAACCTTGGGATGATAAAAAAATACTTAGGTACCATTATCATTAGTATTACCTCTGGTACGCTTGTGGCGATTTTTTCAACCTTTGGTTTATCGAAAATCCTGCACTTAAAATATGACTACATTATTTCTATCCTGCCTAGATCGATTACCACTCCAATAGCAATTGAGGTATCGAAAGAAATCGGCGGTCTGCCCACGTTAACAACAGTTTTTGTCATTATTACAGGAGTGGTAGGAGGCATAGTGGGCCCATCAGTGATGAAATGGTTATCTATTAAAACTCCAATTGCCAAAGGTCTTGCTCTTGGAATGGGGGCTCACGGTGTAGGGACAAACAAAGCACTGGAATATGGAAAACAGGAAGCCACTTTTTCATCACTAGCGATGATTTTTGCTGCGTTAATTACATTAATCTGGGGTACGGTTTTAATTCCATCCTTAATGAATTTGAATATCCATCATATCTTTTAGAAAAAATGATTATTATTTATGTAATCATTTTTTCTTTTTTTATAGTGAGGGTACCATAGCTCCCAGGATAATGAATGATAAAGGAATAATAGCCAGATAAATGAGATACAGTTATAATGAATTTACTGATTACTTTTTAAATCAGGAGGGGAACCGATGCTTAGAAATGTAATTGTGGTGAGGGATAATGAAGACAGTGTTAAACAGGCATTGAGGGAGATTTTAAGATCCAAACATAAGGGTCATGAAGTTGCCTTAGATTTAACTAGGATAGAAGATAAAAACCGAAAAAAAGAGATTATGAAACTTTTAACAAGGTATTAACAGAGAGGAGCAATGGCTGCTTCTTTTTTTCATTTTGTGATATGAGAGAAATCAAAAAAATAAAAAGAAGAACGAGTCGCTTTTTTGCCACTTATTCTCCTAATACGTCTTTTATATTACGGATAATGGTGTCAGACACCAATTTTTTAGGCAAGCCCGTTAGACGAGCTTGCCCTTTTATCTATATAGATTTAGTCAATTACGCGAATGGGATTACCCGCGTCTTCCGCCTCGGCCGCCACGTTTGGTTTCTGTGCTCCGTTTGAGGCTAGATAAGTTCTCTTCGCTTGACTTTAAGAACTTAGCCATTTTATCTTCAAAACTTTCCTTTGGTTTGAAATTACCTTTTGAACGGAAGTCTTTAGAACGGCTATCAGTTCTTCCCTGCCTTGGTGGGCGTTGTGAATAGGAAGAAGTTTGTCCTTCAGGTTTATCGATTGCTTTTTTGATGGATAAGGCAGTTTTTCCGTCTTTCTCACTAATTACTTTAACTTCAATTACATCACCTATTTTTAGATGATCATTAACATCTTTTACATAGCTATCCGCTACCTCACTAATATGCACAAGACCTGTTGTGCCGCCGGGTAATTCAACGAATGCTCCAAAATTAGTGATACCTGTTACTTTACCTTGTACTTTACTGCCTACTTCAACTGACATAAAAATATAGTTCCCCCTCAATAATGTTAAAGACACTTTATTATAACAAATAATTGCTGAAAATAATATCTAGACAATTTCACCTGTTTTTACCATTCATATGGCTTACTTATCTAATAGTAAAAAAATATAAATTCGGTTATCCTTCCTTCATCCTTTAAATTATTCCTCATTTTTAAAAATGCTCCTAATTTCCGAATTTTAAACATTGGACTGCACAATTTTCCTCAGACTGCTACTCTTCTTTATTATAGGTACGAATTAGAAAAGAATGAACACTTAGATTCAGTCCATACTAAATAACAAAAAGGAGGCATGTTGGATGGAGCAAAAGTACAATACAGCCAAGGATACCAGTATGGAATTGAAGAAAGCGTTGAGTAAAAGTCCTGCCCCTAATAACCCAAATATGAGTGAAGCAGAGTATAAAATGAAATTTCAAGGGAAGAAAAGCTAGCTGAAATGGTAAAGTCAAGGCTGCTAGATCTAACATATTTGGAGGTGAAAAAACAAATGCCAGAAAAAAATCCAATCGAGTACACAGGAAAAGTTCTAGATCAAAGAAACAATCTTACTGGTCCTGAATCAGGTAAGGCCATCTATCCGGAGCGACCTCAACACGTTCCGATTCAGGAGTCGAATAAAAAAGTTAATTGAAAAAATTTATATACTTAATATGGTGAAGGACTGTCAAACCGGCAGTCTTTTCTATTGTTTTTCTTTTATTTCATAAACCTTTGTGTGGCCACATGTTTAATTCATTTGTGCCATGATATAGAAGAAAGAGACTTGTTGAGCATTAAAATTTGTTTCTTATATACACATTGTTACTATAATAGTATATCTAATTAATGAAAGGAAAATGATAAATGGCAACTATTCATATACCTGTTTCTGTCTTAAATCTAGCCCCCATTCGTGAGGGCCAGGGTCCAAAACAAGCTATTGATTCAATGGTAGAGCTTGCGCAAGCAGTTGAAAAAATGGGCTATCAAAGATATTGGATCGCTGAGCATCATAATACGTCCACACTTGTCAGTTCTGCGACGTCCATTTTAATTAACCATACATTAGAACACACCAATCACATTCGGGTTGGGTCTGGCGGTATCATGCTGCCAAACCATTCTCCGCTTGTGGTGGCCGAACAATTTGGAACCATGGCAACAATTTACCCAGACCGTGTTGACTTAGGTCTTGGTCGCGCTCCGGGAACCGATATGATGACTGCCAGTGCCTTAAGACGCTCGAAAAATGATTCTGTTTATACTTTTCCAAATGATGTACAGTCCTTGCTTACTTATTTTGGACCTCTAGAGCAGCAAAGTTATGTAAAAGCTTATCCTGGTGTGGACACGAAAATTCCGATTTATATTCTCGGTTCATCAACAGATTCTGCTTATTTAGCCGCACAGTTGGGTCTGCCGTATGTATTTGCCGCCCACTTTGCACCAAGATATATGGAAGAAGCAATTTCGATATATCGAAGCCGCTTTCAGCCCTCGGAATACTTGGATAAACCTTATATGATAGTGTGTTTAAATGTCATTGCAGCGGAAACCGACGAGGAAGCGAAATGGTTGTCTACAACGATGGAGCAATTTTTCCTCAATGTGGTTCGTGGCTCACAAAATAAGTTACAGCCACCTGTAGAAAACCTAGATGAGATTTGGAGGTCAGGGGAAAAAGAAATGGCTGGTTCCATGTCGAGAGTAACATTTTTAGGAAGCAAAGAAACAATTCGTGAACAATTGACGAGTTATCAAGAAAAATATAACGTAAATGAAATAATGGCTGTGTCCTATATATATGACCCTGAAAAACAAAAACGTTCGTATGAAATTTTGAAAGAAGTAGTTGATGGGGAATAATTGGTCTCAAGACGTATAATTTCGAAGTATAAGAACAAGATTAAACCATTTCCACCGCACATAAAAACAAGACGAACCTTGAGCCGTCTTGTTTTTTTATGTGCACTCATGCAATTGTTTTATTGACCGGATTCACTAGAAGTATCGTCAGTTTGGGAACCATCGTCAGTTTGGGAACCATCATCAGTTTGTTCAGTTTTAGTATCTTCATTTTCCGACGTAGTATTTGAGCATGCAGTTGCTGCTCCAAGTAACATTAATGCTGACATCAAAGCAAAAAACCATTTTTTATAAGATTTCATTTTTACTCCTCCTTGATTGCTTGCATTTTTTATTACAGTCTTATCATACAAGCATTCATGGAAAAAAAGAGCCGTTTTTCCATTTCTTAACACTAATTAACCGTATCTTCAATTCTATGTAATATTTCTAATGATTTATTAACTGATTCTTTATGCAATTTACAAGAGGGAAATTTAAAAAAAACATTCTAAAAGTCAAAAAAATCACCCTCTAGGTTGAGGGCGATTTGTTACTAACTATTTTTTGTTTGGAACTTAATCATAAACTCACTGAATGCCTTGCATGCTTCTAATGGAACAGCATTGTAGGCTGAGACGCGGCATCCGCCGATGGAGCGATGACCGTTTACTCCAACAAAGCCTTCTTGTTTTGCTTCCTCTAAAAATCTCTTTTCTAATTCATCTGTTTTTAGGTTGAAAGTAATGTTCATTAGTGAGCGACTGTCTGTTTCAGCATGGCCTTTGTAGAAACCATTACTAGTGTCAATGGCATCATACACTAGTTTAGCTTTAGTTTCATTTAGTTCAGAAATAGCAGTTAGTCCACCTAAATCACGCACCCAGTTTAGAACCTCTCCGAGCATGTAAATGCCAAAGGTTGGCGGTGTGTTATACAATGAATTATTCTTCGCATGTGTGCTGTACTTTAACATGGTAGGAATTGCTGAATTTGCTTGTTCAAGAAATTCTTTACGGATAATCACTACGGTCACACCTGAAGGACCGAGGTTTTTCTGGGCACCCGCATATATAAGGGAAAATTTATTAACATCAATTGGTTTTGAAAGAATATCGCTTGACATGTCTGCGATTAGTGGCACTTCACCCGTGTCGGGAAAGTCCACCCATTGTGTACCATAGATCGTATTGTTGCTGGTTAGATGTAAAAAAGCGTCTGTTGCATTGTACTGTAATTGATCAACCTTTGGAATGCTGCAATAATTACCTTCTTTTGTAGATGCAGCATGGTAAACATCACCAAACAGTTTTGCTTCTGAGAATGCCTTTTCAGACCAAGAACCTGTCATTACATAACCGGCTTTTTTGTCTGGTTGTAAAAAGTTCATTGGAATCATCGAAAATTGAAGGCTTGCTCCACCTTGCAAAAAGAGAACTTCATATGTATCAGGTATAGAAAGAAGCTCCTTTAAGCTGCTAATCGCCTGATTATGGACGTCTTCATAGGCACGGCTTCTGTGGCTAAGTTCCATAACGGACATTCCTGTTCCTCGAAAATCAATCAATTCCTGCTGAGCTTTCTCTAAAACTGAAATAGGTAACGCGGAAGGACCTGCATTGAAATTATAGGTGCGCTGAACTTGTAGTTTCATTTTTATCACTCCAATTTTTATTTACTTGAATATATCATATTTTTATAAAATTGCGATAATAATTTTCACGATAATTTAATATTCAGTCACAAAAGTTGGAAAATATATTAAAAAAGTAAAATAGTGAAAAATAATTAAGACAAATCTAATTAATATAAGGTTTTAGAAAATTTTAATAATATATTGACACAAAAATGACAAACGCTTATATTAATAGAATAATATTTATAATTATGCAAAAAAAAGAGGAGAATTGTGTATGAATGTTACTGTCGGCCCAGGACAATATCTTAGAAATGCAGGTTTATTATCCGATGCTGGATTATACATAAAAAAATTCGGAAAGACGGCAGTCCTGGTTGGAGGAAAAACAAGTGTTGGAATTGTCGAAGGTCCTTTACGAGAGAGTTTAGCAGAGCAGGAGATGACACTGAAAGAATCTCTTTGGTTTGGAGGAGAATCATCTCAATCGAATATTGATCGACTTGTAGATCAATTAAAATTAGAAACCTTTGATGTTCTTATTGCAGCGGGCGGAGGCAAGGCAATCGATACTGTGAAAGCATTAGCCTATCGTCTTAATAAACCTCTCGTGGCTGTTCCTACCATCGCTGCAACTTGTGCAGCGGCCACACCCATTTGTATTCTTTACAGTGATGAAGGTGAATTTATTGCGATTGGCCGCGATTCAAAGGCACCTGACTTAGTTTTGGTGGATTCTAATGTGATTTTGAATGCACCAGTTCGTTTTTTGATTGCTGGTATAGGTGATACATTGGCTAAATGGTTTGAAACAAAATGTTCCATTAAAAATGCAGTGCCCAATGCCATAAACCAGACAGCGATTGCAATTGCTGGCCAGTTATATCAAACATTGCTAAAGATGGGGGACCAAGCGGTTACTTCTATACAAGAGCGTACATTGACAAAAGAATTTGAGAATATAGTCGATGCGATTATTTTAGTAAGTGGTAGTGTGAGCGGATACGGTGGTGATGATTGCCGGACAGCTGCAGCCCATGCAATCTACTCAGGTTTAACAATTTTCCCAGAAATTCATCACACTTATCATGGTGAAATTGTCGCCTTTGGTATTTTAGCCCAACTCTGTATGGAAGGTGTAGAAGAACAGGAAGTAACAACCTTAATCTCCTATTATCAAGAAGTTGGTTTACCGTTTACATTAGGGCAGATGGGAATTAAAGGCCTAACTGGTGATCAATGGGAAAAACTAGGTGACATTACGGTTACCATTGAGGATATGGCCAATATGCCATTTGAGGTAACACCAGATATGGTCGTCAACGCAGTTCAGCAGGCAGATGAAATCGGAAGGAAAATGTTAGTAGGTTCGAAGTAAATATAAAGGGGGAAATATTTATGAAAAAATGGTTAGTTATGTTGTGTTCGATTTTATTAATAGTGGCGTTAGGTGCATGTGGAAAAGAGGAAGCATCTACTAATGGAAATGGTAAAAAGTCGTCCGAGCCTTTAAGGGTTACATTGCCTACATGGACAGGATATGGGCCGTTATTTTTAGCAAAAGAAAAAGGATTCTTTAAAAAAAATGGAATCGATGTAGACCTGTCAATAGTGGAGGGGCTTGCAGAACGGAAGCAAGCGTTAGCGAGTGGGAAAATCGACGGGATGGCAACAGCATTGGATGTACAAGTAACGCTGGCTGCCTCTAAAATACCGGTGCAGGTTGTTTGGATATTGGATGATTCAAATGGGGGCGACGGAATTCTTGTCAAAAATGACATTAATGATGTGAAGGATTTAAAAGGCAAAAAAGTGGCCTTTGAAGTAGGTTCTACTAGCCATATGCTGGCATTAACCGCGTTGAAGCAAGGCGGCTTAACTGAAAAAGATGTGGAAGTAGTTCAAATGTCTGCCGGAGACGCTGGAGCAGCGTTTGCAGCAGGGAAAGTCGATGCTGCTGTGACGTGGGAACCATGGTTATCTAAAGGTTCACAAGCAAACGGTAAAATATTATTGAGCACAAAAGATTTACCAGGAATTATTGTTGATACCATTAGCTTTAAAGAAGATGTTATTAAAAATCGCCCTGAAGATGTAAAAGCCTTTGTAAAGGCAATGGGTGAAGCGATGGACTATTGGAAAGAAAATAAAGAAGAAGCCGACCAGATTATGGCAAAGGGTTTAAAAATTGATACAAAAGAATTTGTTGCAACCGAAGAAGGCCTTAAGTTTTTCACAAAAGAGGAAAACAAAGACTTATTTGGAACAGAAAGCAGCAAAGGATCCATTTATGAATCAACTGAAAATGCGGTTAAGTTCTACAAAGAGCAGAAAATCATTGATAACGAACCAAAAGTCAAAGATATTATTAACCCAACTTTTCAATAGAGAATTCTTACGAATGGTGTTGAAATTCAAATCGTTTCGTTTTAGTATCGTTAGTCCTTGATAGTAGAGTTTGAGCGCCTAATATATGAGACAGTTTCCATCTCTCATGTATTAGGCCTTTTTAAGAGATTGAAAGAATTGGGTGAATTTGATGCTAGCAAAATTGTTAACTCCTAATAAGGAGATATCAAAAAAACTTTATCGTACTGCTGGGTTGGTAACTTTTCTAATATTTTTAGCTATATGGGCTGTCCTGACTTACGGCGGAATTGTTAATCCGCTTTTTTTACCGACTCCGACTGCGGTGTTGGCAACCGGTGTTGATTTATTCGTCAATGGAGAGCTTCTTTCAAATATTGGCATTAGCTTTACAAGGGTGCTGGTAGGATTTATTATCGCCGCCCTCATTGGCATTCCATTAGGAATATTAATGGGTTCGTTAAAAATCATGGAAGGGGCGTTTGAGCCGATCATTGGATTCATTCGCTATATGCCTGCTTCTGCATTTATTCCCTTATTAATATTATGGATCGGACTAGGCGAGCCAGAGAAAATGGGTGTCATTTTCTTGGGGACATTTTTTCAGTTAACATTAATGATTATGGATGTAACGAAGAATGTTCAAAATGACTTAATTGAAGTTTCTTATACATTAGGTGCAAAAAAAGTTCAGTTGTTTACAAAAGTAATTTTGCCTGCTGCTTTGCCGGGAATTGTCGATACGCTTAGAATTACATTTGGCTGGGCATGGACATATTTAGTAGTGGCTGAAATTGTTGGTGCTTCAAGTGGATTGGGGTATATGATCATGCAGGCATCCCGCTTTTTACAACCCGATAAAATTATCGTCGGCATTCTAATTATTGGGTTACTTGGTCTTTTGACAGATATGGTCTTTAAAGCCATTTATCGAGCTTCATTTTCATGGATGAGAAAGGATGGTTTGTAAAGATGGTCACACCGGTAGTAAAAGAAGTGGAAACGAATAAAAAAGAAACTATTTCTCTGGTTAGAACACCAAAGTTAGAAATTAGTGAGGTCGGTAAAATCTTCAAAACAAAAAGCGGGGAAACAACTGCATTGGAAAAAACCTCGTTTACAGTAAGCGAAGGGGAGTTTGTTACCATATTAGGACCTTCTGGATGCGGTAAATCCACTGTTTTACGGATTGTGGCCGGATTGGAGGAAGCCACATCTGGACAGGTATTGATTGATGGTCAGAAAATAGAGGGACCAGGTCCTGATCGTGGGATGGTTTTTCAATCGTACACATTATATCCATGGTTAACAGTAAAAGAAAATATAACCTTTGGCTTAAAATTAAAAGGGATTTCACAAAAAGAACGTGACGATGTGGCCCGTTATTATCTTCAATTGATTGGTTTGGAAGGATTTGAAAAACATTATCCGATTCAATTATCAGGCGGCATGAAACAACGGGTGGCGATTGCGCGGGCTTTGGCAAATGACCCTAAGATTCTATTAATGGATGAACCTTTTGGTGCATTGGATGCTCAAACAAGAAATATTATGCAAGAAGTGCTGCTAAAAGCATGGGATGAGTCAAAGAAGACCATTTTATTTATTACCCATGATGTAGAAGAATCCATTTTCTTAGCAGACTCAGTCTATGTGATGACCTCAAGGCCTGGACGCTTAAAGAAAAAGGTACCGATTGCATTGGAGCGGCCAAGAGATTTCAGTGTAAAAGGGTCTGTCGAATTTGCGAAATATAAGGAAGAATTATTGTCGCTCATCAGGGAAGAAAGTTTAAAAGCGATTAACTAAGGTTTTTACAATGATAGTAGATTAATTCTACAAAATGATTTAGTGATTCAACAAAATGCAGAGCGAATTCTACAAAATAATATAGGTATTCTACGAAAATTGGATATTTTTACAAAATTATTCATCGAAATATTATTGATGAAGATAGATGGAAAGGTGTTTGGTTAATGTGAAGGTTGAATCTTTTTTTCCTGACAACATAAAAGCGGCACTTAAGAATGATCCGCCGGGTGAATGGATGCCTGATCTTCCCGAAAAGTGTATCCGCTTGAGTTCAGGTTATCCCGCTCCTTCCCTTGTTCCTAGTGAACAAATAAAGGCTGCTGTTGCTCGTCTAATTGATGAGGAACAAGATTTACCATTGCATTACCTTGGAAGCCCGCGAATCATAAAATTAAAACAGCAAATTCAAAACCGATTATCGAAACGGGGTATAAAAGTTCAGGAAGAAGAACTTTTGATCACGTCAGGAGCATGCCAAGCCATTGATTTAATTGCCCGCGTATTGCTTGATGAAAAAGCTGTTGTTGCCGTTGAATCTCCTACATATATGGAGGCTCTGGAAATTTTTAAGAATTATACCAATCAGATTTTTAGTGTACCGGTGGATGATTCCGGACTCCAAACTGATGTATTGGCAGCGATACTGAAAGAAAGGAAACGGACAGGCCTTACACTTCCGCGATTTTTATATACCATTCCTACCTTTCAAAATCCAACGGGGACAACTTTAACACTTGAACGCAGAAGGCATCTATTGAAATTATCCGCGGAGTTTGATTTTCTCATTTTAGAGGACGATGCATACGGAGAATTATCATTTGGTGAAAGTCCACAAGCATTAAAAGCTCTCGATATGGATGGCAGAGTTTTTCATGTTGGTTCATTGTCCAAGATTGTCGCTCCTGGGATGCGGGTTGGATGGATAGCGGGTGCCCGCTCATTCATTTCTGCTTTTGCATGGTTCAAAAAAGATTTAGACCAACCTTTTGCTCAGGCCACAATGGCTGCCTTTTTAGAAAACGTTGATCTTGAGAAACGGCTCAGCTCATTAACAAAAGTATACGGAAGTAAGTGTGATGTGATGATCCGCACTTTGGAGGAGTGCTTTCCCAAATCTGTAACCTGGTATGTACCAGAAGGGGGTTACTTTGTCTGGGTGAAAATCCCGGGGATAGATACTTCAGACCTGCTAGAGCAAGCATTAGCTGATGGCGTTTCCTTTATCCCAGGGCATTTCTTTTTCTTGAATCAAGAGGAAGGAACCGAGTTTCTTCGGCTCTCGTTTAGTTACGCGGAAGAAGATGAAATGATTAAAGGGGTCCAAAGGCTTGGCCAACTTGTAACGTCCTACCTTAAAAATCGTTCTTAATGAGCATGAGACTGAATAATACTCTTTTGGTACCATCCTTGTTTTTTAATTTGTTGAGAACCTGTTTAGAAATTTTTCTATACAGGTTTTTTTATTAGTACATATTCATCATATTGAATAAAAAAGTAAAATGGACTATATTAAGATCATTTCATCATTGGTTTGGAGTTGGACAGTATGAGTAGATGGTTTGCTAAAGGATATGATTTTTTTATGAGTCCTCTAGAAAAAAAGAAGTTTAAAAGGATTCGAAAGGAACTTTTGTCGAAGGCAACTGGTCAGATTCTGGAAATAGGGGCTGGAACAGGCATTAATTTTCCTCTATATAAGGAGGTTGAAAAAGTAGTTGCGATTGAACCAAGTCCATTCATGATTGAACGGTCTCAACTTAAAAATCAACAATCTTCTGTACCTATTGAGTTGGTACAGGCAAATGCCGAAGATCTTCCTTTCTCAGAGAATACCTTTGATACAGTGGTTGCAACTCTCGTTTTTTGCACCATTCCCAACCCAGAAAAGGCATTCGACGAAATGATTCGCGTTTGCAAACCAAATGGGAAAATTCTCTTATTTGAACATGTCAAAATGGAAAATCGTTTTCTCGCTGCTTTACAGGAATGGTTGACTCCAACATGGAAAAAAATCTGTGACGGATGCTGCTTGAATAGGGATACACTCGGTCTATTTAAGGAACATAATCTCGTAATTAATGAGTTGAAAAATTATTATAAGGGTTTATTTCTTTTTGTGGAGGCCGTAAATAAAAAATAAATAAAACATGCGAAATTTTTTAATCCTAATCATTTAAGTCATTTTGGGATGGTTAATTTTCTTTAATTTTGCCTTTAATGAAAATGAATAAACAAAGGTAATAAGCTAACGCTATCATTATCTAGGATTTTTAAAAGGAGACATCACTGTGAAGTCGTATGAAATTACAAGCATGATTATTGATGATGATTTTGCCGTTGAAGAATACGTAACAGCGGATTTTACTCACAATCAGAAAAATTTTAGGGTTACTTTTAAAAAAGCAGACCTTGAAATTATTAATACATGGGCGTTCGAAGATGGTACCTCAATCCCCACAAAATTATCAGATGCAATAATTGAGTCGATAAGAGATGATGTGAAAAAAAGAATCTAGTGCGTGCCGCTAGATTCTTTTTTGAGTTTATATGGTGAAATTACCCTTTATCCAGCAATGTTTTTGGGCTTGAGTTTAAGACAAGTAAGGCACATAAGAGAATGCCAGAAGCAATCCAAATGGCTTTAGTTCCCCAATGAATCGTCGACCACGTCCCCATCAATGCCCCTATTAAGAATGAAACAATGACTACAGTAAAATCCAAAAATTGAAGAATACCATTCCGGTCGTGTAAGATAAGAGCATTATAGGCAGCTTGTGCTGCTGTCCGCAGATTGCCTGTTACCATTGCTGAATTATATGGCCATTTAACTAAAGTACGAAAGGATGAAATTTGAACCGATGCTACAAAGGCAATCGTTATGGTCACAATCATATTTGGTACTTGGACGGGCCAAGTACCGACAATAATCAGAACAATACTCTCCAAAAGTAGAACGGTGTGGGCTGGAAAGGGGAAAGTCCTAGTAATTTGGGGATGTTTCAAACCCTCTGCAACGGCAACACCCATCACAAATGCCAAGATAGGTGGAATATGCCGTAACCCCTGTTCCCAATTCCCTTGTGCTGCTTCTACTCCTAACAAAACAAGATTCCCTGTTTGAGAAGTGGCAAAAACACCGTCTCTGCTTAAAAAGGTATAAGCATCCAAGAACCCGCCTACTAATGCCAGTAAAATACCTAATCCTACTGATTCCGCTGTGATTTTATGAAACTTTTCCTTGCTTTTATGTAAATAATTACCTAAATCTGATCCTCTAATTTTCTGATAAATTATATCAGGTATTTTTTCCATAAAATATCTCCCGAAAATCTTGTCATAAATTTCCTGTTAGTTAACTTATTCATTAAAGTTTAGGTTCCCCTTTGAGATGATAAATTTGCATGTTTTGCAAACTTTTTGGTGGTAAAAATACTGTGTTTAAGGATGACAATAAAAAAAGTTGTTAGATTTGTTAATTTTAATCTAACAACCTTTCCCCTTTAATTAACTTAGATAAACATTGTTCCGGCAACCATAAAACTGATGAGTGAACCAAGGATTAAACCAACAGCTGCAAAAAACATTAAAATGATGCCGTGTACCTTACTCCTATCATGATAAGTGAAAAAACCCATCAGCAATGCTCCGGCACCGAAAAATAAGGGGAGAAAAAGCACTGATATGGCGAAGAAAATCCAACCCAATACAGGAAAAATAATAGCTTGTTTTTTGTTTAAAACATGGCCCTCATGTTTTGTAGTAAAACCACCGCAATGTTGACAAACATTCGTGCTCGCAGCTTCAAAAGATCCGCTTTCAGAATACATTTAATCAACTCCATTTTCATTTTTTTTTTTAAAAGCATCAGTAAAAATTTGTACGAGAATTTTCTAAGGAACATTTGAACTAAAAGTACAGATACGATAGATTATTCTAAATTTACAGAAAATTATAAATTTCACTCATATACTAACATAATATTTAAAAAATTCAAGTAAAGAACATAACTATTTTTGGGTTTATTTGCTAAATTTTTGTAAAGTTACCAAAAATTAATTTACTTCTTAATAGAGAACATGTATAATTCATTTTGGTTTAGGTGATTCCTTTGTCCTAGTTATTCCATCCGATGTACTTTTCTTCTTTCATTCTCCATTGACCATCAACTAAACTTTCAACTACATAGTAAGATAGCATGCAATATTAATTTTAAAGGGGGAAAATTGAATATGACATGGTTTACAAAGTGGGCTTTTCGAAATAAGGCTGGGGTAATCCTTTCGACGATACTGGTCCTAGTAATGGGGATCGTCAGTTATTTTACACTACCAATGGAGTTCTTGCCGACGGCTGATAATCCACAGGTGACTGTGGTTGTTCTTGGTCAAGGTACAGATGTCGAGACAATGGCTGAAATGATCACAACTCCCATTGAGCGTTCTGTATCATCTGTAAAGGGAAAGCGTGAAGTATTCTCAACAACAGGAGACGGATTTTCCAAGGTAGATATCTTCTTTGAAGCAGAGACAGATATGAAGAAAGCAGCTGCCGATGTCCAAGAATCAATCGACAATGTGCAGCTGCCTGAGGGAACAAATAAACCGATCGTGGTACAACTAAATACAGATATGATTCCAATTGCTGATATTTCCGTGACCTTTGATGATGGAATAACGAAAGAAAATATTACACTGGCCGATGAAAAAATATTCCCCGCTCTCAAAGAAATAAAAGGTGTCGGTAGTGTCGCCATGTACGGTAGAGGTGTGAATGAAGTTTCTATTCAGCTCGACCAAGAAAAACTTCAGCAATTGAATCTACCTGCTCAAGCCGTACTTGTAGCATTGCAAGGTCAAAATATAGCGGCTGCCGTAGGTCAAAAAACAATCGATGGAAAAACAAGTAATATTAAAGTAGTAAGTACGCTCGATAGTCTTGATGACCTCAAGAAATTACCTATTGTTTCAGGAGTAAAACTTGGAGATATTGCCTCAATTGAAAAGGCTGATCAGGCAGGAAACATTACCCGTGTGGATGGGGAAGAAGCATTACTTGCCATTGTAACAAAGGATAGCAATTCGAGTGCAGTGTCCATCGTCAAAGAAGTAAGAAAGCAAACTGATGAACTCTCAAGAAAATATAAAAATGCAAACGTAAGTGTGTTTTTTTCTACCGCTGATATGGTTGTTAATTCAGTAACCAGCATGGTAAAAGAAGTACTTTTAGGTGCATTATTTGCGACCATTGTGATTATGTTTTTTTTACGAAATATTCGTTCTACATTCATCACGATTGTTTCGATTCCGTTATCTTTATGTTTTACTTTATTTTTACTGTCACGATCAGGCATTACCTTAAATATCCTAACAATCGGTGGTGTTGCGGTTGCTGTTGGTCGTTTAGTTGATGATAGTATTGTAGTCATTGAGAATATTTTCAGAAAAATGCAGAATGAAAAGTTCTCTATCCAACTTGTGATTGATGCAACGAAAGAAGTGGCTTCGGCCATTACCTCTTCAACACTTACAACAGTTGCAGTATTTCTGCCGCTCGGATTAGTTGGGGCCGGGTTAAAGGATTTCTTATTGCCGTTTGCATTGACGGTGACATACTCCTTACTTTCATCCTTACTTGTAGCCTTAACAGTTGTCCCATTAATGAGTGCTGGCCTCTTGAAAAAAGCCAAGCTGCCAAAACATCAGACGCCAAAGCGATATGTTTCTATGCTTCGCTGGTCATTAAATCATAAATGGGTCATTTTACTGATGTCTGCATTGCTGTTTATAGGTTCAATTGGTGCCTATTTTGTGATGCCTAAGGGTGCAGTGGATAACTCAGATGCTGAACTCGTCATGGTTTCATTAGATTACCCCAATGAAACGCCAATCGAAACAGTTCGGAAAAATACATTAAAATTAGAAGAATTTTTATTAGCACAAGCAGAACCTAAAGCCTTGTATACACAATTAGGGAATAGTCCCGATGCGGCTCAATATGGGGAAGTTCAATCTCCAACAAAAGCTTCCTTTACGATTGTCATGAAAAAAGATGTAAATGCTGATCGTTTTATTGAGAAGGTTAATGGACAAAAAAATGAGTATCCTAATGCCGAATTAACGGCTGGGTCAGGTTCGCTGACCGGTGGAAGTTCTACGTCCATTACGATTGATGTTGTAGGCGAAAAAATGAAAGATATTGAGTTAACTGCAGCCAAAATAGAAAAGGAAATAAATGCTATTAAAGGCCTTGAGAAGGTTGAGACAAATCAAGAAGAGAAGAAACCTGTTTACACCTTTACAGTGGATTCCGTAGCAGCAAAACCTGGCGAAGTGACCCAACAGCTTGGTATGATGCTTAATCGGATGCCAGTAGGAAGTGTTAAACTTGATGGAACAAATACACCGGTCTTTTTAGAACCAGTTTTAAATCCTACATCAACAAAAGACTTAGAGGGCATTATGATTACTTCGCAGCAGAAGTTAGTACCAATTACATCTGTTGCAAAGCTTAATGTAGAAGATAAATCTACACAAATCCTTCACAAAGAGGGGGAACCGTATTTACGAGTCACAGCAACCGTTGACCCGAAACAACTTTCGACCGTGTCAAATGAAATTAATTTAAAAATCAATGGAGCCAAGTCAGGAGAAGGATTGGATATACCTGATAATGTAGAGGTGTTTGTTGGCGGTGCATCTGTACAACAAGCAGATGACTTCACAGATTTATTTTTGACCATGTGTGCTTCGATTGGAATCGTATACCTGATTATGGTCATTACCTTCAAAACGTTACGAGCGCCGCTTGCCATATTATTCTCATTGCCACTCGCTGCTATTGGTGCGATTGTTGGATTGTTAGTAAGTCGAATTCCTGTTGATATCACAGCATTGCTAGGTGCCTTAATGCTAATCGGTATCGTTGTAACAAACGCAATTGTATTAATTGACCGGGTTAAACAAAACGAAGAAAAGATGATTATGCGGGATGCGATTTTGGAAGCAGCTAGTACGCGAATCCGTCCAATTTTAATGACTGCGATTGCCACCATCTGTGCGATGCTGCCACTATTATTTAAAAAGGCAGAAATGGGAAGTCTTGTTTCACAGAGTTTAGCAATTGTTGTTATTGGTGGATTAGCCGTTTCCACTTTATTAACATTAGTAGTGATACCGGTCATATACGAATTGTTCCACTTTAAAAAGTCTAAGAAGCAGCGGATTGCGCAAAGAAATGCTATTTCGGGTGAAGAACATATTTCCGGTTAATGTTTAAATGATATTATAGGAAGCATATACGGTATGCGTAATTGTTGGAAACCATAGGAATAGTACAAAAGAATTAACACATCTTAAAAAGTCACCTCATAGGATAGAAGCGGGGGTGTTGATGTGAAGAAATGGTTAAAAGCAGTGATATTGACATATCTCTCTGTGTTGTTTTTTGCGAGCTTTTTAGCGATAGGCATGTTGTGGACAGGTGCCATTGAAAAATCGCTGCCATTCCTTTCAGAAATCAAAATCTTTTTGTATTATTTTTTTGCTGGTGCGATCGGCGGTTCATTACGGCATCTCTATATGTTTTGTTCTCACTATATGGAGGATGAATTAAACGATTATCGTAAGTGGATTATGTATATTTTTTATCCTATCTTTGCAACTGGGACTGCTGTCGTAGCAGTTACATTAATACAAAGCGGAATATTATTGATTGAGTTTACCGACTATAATGATACCCCATATGCACCCATTAGCATTGCCTTCTTTGTTGGATTTGGTTTTAATCGATTCGTCAATCTGCTTAACTCTATTTCAAAGAATTTGTTTCAATCAAGCAACAAGAAAAAGAACAGCTCTGAACAAAAAAATGTGCAAGCGGAAAGCCCTGGCAATCGTACCTACTACGGTCCTTAGAATCAAAAATAAAAGAGATTGATTCAGCATTAGTTAACTTGTAAAGCAGCACATAGAAATGTGACTGCTTTTTTTAATCTATTAAATTGGAAAAAGTTGCTTGAACATCACAAAATGTGTTGAAGTCATTCCTTAAATACATGATGTCCAATAACAAGTGTTGTCGCTCTGGAATCGAGCCAACGACTAGTAGCAATTGCAGGATTATAGAAGTATAACGAATCAGCAGCAATATTCCGGTTCTCATTCAACACTTCGTGTACGGCTTTAATAGATTCTTCATCAGCAGGTTTATTGATTTCTCCGTTGCGGACGGGTTGAAATTGTCCTTTTTGATAAATGACCGCTTTAATAGTATTAGGGAAGGCAGGGCTTTTAACTCTATTAAGAACAACACAGGCTACCGCAATCTTTCCTTGATAAGGTTCACTTTCAGCTTCTGCTCTTACCAATCTAGCAAGAAGGTCTAATTCGTATTTTGAGTAGCCAACTATTACCTCAGGTTTAGTTGTTTTTTCCACTTGATTATTTATATGATCCTCTGGTTTATTCGTTTGAATAGTTTGTCCCACATAGATCAAATCAAGATTTTGCACCTGAGGATTAAGTCTCGAGAGCTCTTGTAATGTAATATTATGGTCTCTTGCAATCATTGTCATTGTGTCCCCATTTTTAACCGTATAGGCAAATGCCGGGGAAGCAAATAAGAGTGAGGCTACTACCGTTAGTAACCCAATTAGTTTTTTCATCGTTTCTATTCCCTCCTAGTGATTAAGATCTTTCACGATTCACTTATAGTTTCTATTTCTATGATAGAAAGAATAGAATAGTATTACAGTTTAATTACATAGAGAGAATTTACTGAACGCAATCATTTCTTCGATCGAAACAAGAATCAATGCAAGAGAAGTTGATTTTTAAAAAGTTTTTTTAATTTTTTCATTACGAAAATATTAATAAAAAAACAGGTCAAGCTATTTATAGACTCGATGAGATAAGGATGTGAATGGATGCATCTTTTAGCCTACCCGGAAATGGTTTTAAACTACATAAAGGATTTTTTAATTCTAAGACTTGTTGCTATGGTAGTCGTATTAACGGTTCTATCGTATGTGATAAATCGGAGTGTAGACTGGTTTTTTAGAAAATCTAACATGTTGGAGGAAGAGGTAGAGCAAACGATTCAAGGGGTGGTCCGATCTGCCTTAAAATATACGACTGGGACAATTTTAATTATCTATTTGATCGGCCAGTTCATGAATCTAAAAGGGTTACTTGCTGGAGCTGGAATTGTCGGGGTGATTGTTGGTCTTGCTGCCCAACAGGTCTTAAAGGATATATTATTAGGCCTGGTTCGGCTTTCTGATCGTGAGTTCCGTGTTGGAAATTATATTACTTTTAATGGGAATCATTCAGGGACAATTGAGGAGATTGGCATTCGATTTGTACAAATTCGTGAATGGTCTGGAAAACTTTTAACCATACCACATGGAGATATTAAGACCATTCAAAATTTTAATAAAGGAAAAATGCGAGTAATTGAACGAATGACTGTTAGCTATAAGGAAGACCCACAATTGATGAAGAAATTGATGGAACAAGTTTGTAAAAATTGTAACGAAAAATATGCTCAAAGCCTTCTAAAATTGGAGGATGGTTGTCCAGAACAGGAATTTCAATTTATTGGGATCACTGATTTAAATCCAAATCAAAGATATGTGGGCTATGAGCTCTGTATGGTTGGTCTTGTGCAGCCTGAAGATTATTTTGAAGTATCTCGACATGTTCGATTTGAATTAATCAAGGTATTTCATGAAAACCAAGTCGATACGCCAGGTATGCATCTTTACAGTCAACCTATAATAAGTCCAAATCACTCATAGAAAGTTCATTTAACTAAATTAAGCAGGGACATCACCCGGACTCAGGGGATGTCCTTTTTATATCCCCTGGATAAGCGTTTTGTTTGCGATTAAAATTGAATAGTTTGAAAAAAACAGTAACTTGGTAATATGTCAAGAAGGAATAAACAGGCATAAAGTCCTATTTTTATAAAAATATGGATGATAGATAATAGCATTAAGTAAGCGTTTTCTATATAAAAACGTGCAAACGTTTGCCTAAAAATATTTAATAGGGGAGGAAAATGCATGAGGGGAAAATCACGTAAGTTAATCTGTTACCTTGCACTTATTATGTTATTCGTGCAAACGATTGCAGGAACGACTCTTTTTCATCCAAAGCTTACCAAAGCGGATGGGCGGGTTGTGACACTTGTAGGTAACCTTCAAAATGAATTAGGGGGGAAAGGGGAATGGAATCCTGCTGAAGTAGCTACACAAATGAAGCAGCTGGAGAGTGGGACGTACATACTGACCGGGACACTGCCAGCAGGAAACTATGAATATAAAATTGCCATAAACAGTTCATGGGATGAAAACTATGGTGTGAACGGTGTCCCAGGAGGAGATAATTATAAGCTGTCTCTGGATAAAGCACAACAGGTTACGTTTCTTTATGATGATCGTACACATCGGGTAACGGTACCAATTGAACTGCCGGATGACCAAAAGCCGAGAATTGTCGGTGATATTCAACCAGAGCTTAACGCAGGACAAGAATGGACCCCAGGAGAATCGACAGCCATTTTACAGGATGAGGACCACGACAATTTATATACGTTTACCGCTCATGTTCCTAAAGGAAAGCATGAATTTAAGATTGTCCTCGGAAACAACTGGGATGCACCTGCTTATCCAGCCAATAACTTCGTATTAAATGTCTTAAAAGATGCAACGGTTACGTTCTTTTATAACCATGACACAAAAGAAGTCTCCACAGATTATGATCCAGGATTACCAAACGGAAACATTCAAGGAGATCAACTATACCACGATACGTGGGATTTGGCATATCGTTCACCGTTTGGGGCTGTAAAAGCAGGGGACGTTGTGAAGCTCCGCCTTCAAGCAAAGAAAGGCGATCTAACAGGGGCAAAGGTTCAGTTGAAAAACTACAACACGGGTAATACCGCAACTGTAGATATGGAATACGCAGGCTGGCTGCAGCAAAAGGGAGCGCAAATTGAATTATGGGAAGCAGACGTTAAGCTAGATGAGAAGGGGGTTTATGGGTATAAATTTATTGCACGAGACGGAGAAGGTCAGAAGGAGTACGGGGAAGACGTCCAAGAAGGTGGAAAAGGAGCGGCTTATGCATCAAATGCTTCCTTATTTCAGCTAACTGTGTATGATCCCGCGTATAAAACACCAGATTGGATGAAAGAAGCGGTTGTGTATCAAATTTTTCCTGATCGCTTTAACAATGGAAATAAAAAGAACGATCTTGCAAAAAAAAATGCTCGCGGCGATGAGCCCATCGAGCATAAGGATTGGAATCAATTGCCTGACAATCCTCGTTTGGAAGGCACGGAAGGATATGATGGCGATGGGATTTTCTCTAATGATTTCTTTGGAGGCGATATTGCTGGAATTCAGAAAAAATTAGATTATATTCAATCATTAGGTGTTAACACGCTCTATTTAAATCCAATTGCTGAAGCGGCATCAAACCATAAGTATGATGCAGCAGACTACAAAAACGTGGACCCAATGTTTGGTTCACCTGAGGAATTTCAAGCATTTGCAAAGGAATTAAAGAAGCGCAAAATGCATCTAATCTTAGACGGTGTGTTTAACCATGTTGGGGATGATTCCATCTACTTTGACCGATATGGAAAATACCCAACGGTTGGTGCTTATGAGTACTGGGCAGCTTTTTATGACCTTGTTAATCAAGGAGTGGCAGGAGACCAAGCGAAAAAACAAGTAAAGGACAAGTTCATAGCAGAAGGACAAACTTTTAGCCCGTATGGCTTTGAAAACTGGTTTAACATTCAAAATGAAAAGGTGGACGGAGTCTATAAATACCAGTGCTGGTGGGGCTATGATTCGCTCCCGGAAATAAAATCCGTGCCTGGTGAAACGGTGAATTATCCATCAGAGCTAAATAATAAATCTTTTGCCAACTATATTATGTATGATGACGATTCAGTCGCAAAATCATGGCTAAAAAAAGGCTCATCAGGCTGGCGTTTAGATGTTGCCAACGAAGTTGATCCTGAGTTTTGGCGGGAGTTCCGCCAAGAGCTGAAAACTGGAAAGAAAGACGAACCATTAATTCTTGGTGAAATCTGGGATGATGCTTCTGAATATTTCCTTGGCGACTTATATGATTCCGTCATGAATTATCGATTCCGTGGTGCGATGATAGATTATTTGAAATCCGGTAATGCCGAAGGAGCCGAAAATCAGCTAAATGCTGTTTATGAAGACTATCCAAAGGAAGCTTTTTATGCCCTAATGAACTTAATGGGCTCTCATGATACAGCACGAGCAGCGTTTGTTTTAGGAAATGGAACGGATTCGTTCGAAAGGGCAGAGCTTGATAAAAATTATAATCCTAAACTAGGGATTCAACGCTTAAAGCTTGCAGCTATCCTGCAAATGGGTTATGCAGGAGCCCCAACAATTTATTACGGTGATGAAGCAGGTGTTACTGGTTCCAAAGACCCAGACGATCGCCGGACCTATCCATGGGGTAACGAGGATAAGGATCTAATTAAACATTATCAAACAATTGGAAAAGTAAGAAGTGATTATCAGGATTTGTTTAGTAATGGGGATTTGAACCATCTCTATGCAAAAGGCGATGTACTTGCTTTTTCTCGTTCAGACAAAAAGAATGTAGGGGTTGTACTTACAAACCGTGGAACTGATGAGAAAACAGTTGAACTTAGTGTTGAAGACTTATTGATTAATGGAATCAAGTTCACTGACCAGCTTGATAAAAAGTATACAGCTGTATCTAAGGATGGCAAGCTGAAAGTTACCGTTCCGGCAATGAGCGGGCGCATGCTTGTGTCGGATAAAGGTCAAAACTTAAAACGTCCGTCAGTAGTGACAGATTTAAACGTTTCCGAAGGAAGCCATACGGCAACGTTAAGGTGGGAGGGCGATGCGAATAAGTATGCGATTTACCAAACGACAATATCTGGAGCCTTTTATCAAAAAGTAAAAGAAACTTCTAGTAAGTCTATAACAATTGACAGTTTAGACAATGGCCGAAAATATTATTTTGCAGTTGTGGCACTAGATAAAAACGGGAATGGCTCTGAAAAGGCAGAAACCAAATCCGCCGTTATTCCACATGTAGAGTTAACACAAGAAAATTACAAGATTGATTATGTTACGGCCCTTGAAAACAACATTATCGACCTTTCCAAACCGGAAACGGTCACTGCAAATATTTATATTAAAGGTGAAACAGAATCGGAGCAAATGGAAGGTTTACAGGCAAAGCTTGAAGTAAAACAGCCTGGAAGTGATCTTTGGACCCCATATAAGGCAAGTTATGTAAATCAAAAGGATTCATCAAATGTATTTAGCGCTAATTTCCTTCCTTTTAAAGAAGGCACTTATGAGTATCGTTTTGTTTTCTCTAATGATCTGGAACGCAGCTGGGTAACAAGTGAAACACAGGATGTACGTTATACAAAAGGAGAAGATACGACAGCACCTGCTCAGAAAGTAACCCTTGAACAGCCGCAACAGGAGTCGGGCCAGGTTAATCTTTCCTGGACGGTAGAAGGTGCAACCGACCCTTATATGGCGGCCATTGTTCGCGACGGCGCGATAATTGATCAGTTGTTGGATCTTTCGAAACTATCGTATCGGGATATCAATGTAACAAACGGAAAACCATATACCTACGAAGTACATCTGTATGACAAAGCAGGAAATATGGTGAAATCGAATGCTGTAACTGTCACACCAGAACTAGTTACCGTAAAAGTCACATTCAAAGTAAACGCTCCTGCCTATACACCTCAAGGTATTTACGTTACAATGCCTGGAAGTAAAAACGGCTGGAACACGGGTGCATGGCAGATGACACGTGCGGGAGCAGTCACCAATGATTATGAATATACAACTGAGGCTCAGGAAGGTGAAGTGCTAACGTACAAATATGTAAAAAATGGCAGTTGGGATCAAGAGGCTTTACCTGACCATACAACAGCAAATCCTAATGATGATGACGTCAGCTATTATGGCTATGGAGCACAAGGAACAGACCTTTCAGTAGTCGTCACTAACCAAGGAGGCAATCAAATGGTTGTTCAAGATAAAATTCTCCGTTGGATTGATATGCCGGTAGTCGTGACATCTCATAGTGATGGGCAGACGGTTTCTTCTGACAGCATCACACTGCAGGGGAATGCTATTAAAGACGGGGTACTTACCATTAATGGTGCGCCTGTCATAATCAATAGTGATATGGCCTTTTCCCATACGATCAAGCTAAATACGGGTGAAAATAAACTAGCCATTCACATCGAACCATCTGAAACTAGTAAAGCAACCTATTTTAAAAATGATGGCGGTGCTATTGCGAAAGCTACTAAGACATTTGATTTTACAATCATTAAGAAATAAAAGCGGAGCCTCTTTCCTAGCAGCTGATACAAATGAAACACATCTTATCCATATGGAGGATATTTTAACCGATGCAATTGTAAAGCAGTTTCCGAATAAATTTAAGTAAGCTAAAATGGCAATTCAAAAACAAAAAGGAGATCATCGTAAGTGGATGATCTCCTTTTTGCTTTTAATCGACTTACTACTCAAGGTCAATTGCCGAGTTTAAATGGTCATGATATAAATCAATAAATAAATAACCAGAAGTTGAAATAACGGCATATTGAACATCTTTTATCTCTAATTTTCTTTGATTTAATTGGTCAAGGAGCCATGCACTTGTATATTTGCTATTAAAGTTCTTTTCGATAATTTTTCCATTCATGATCAGTTCTTTCGGCACAATAACATCTTGATTTTGAATGGCAGGATGTAAATCTTGTTTGGTCGTAGGTTGATATTTGGTTTTCTTCATGGCAGATAACTTTCCACTTACTTCTAAGATGGCAAACTCTACTTCAATCAAATCAAATATTCCTAATTCTCTAAGCTGTTGATTTAAATCATCAAGGGTATATCTTATTTTTCTCATATTACTATCTAAGATTTTCCCCTTTTCGATAATGACAGTGGGTCGACCTGATAACCATTTACGAAATCCCCTTTTTTTTGATGATATAAAAGAAAAAGTAAAATAGATGAAAATAAGTGTTAAAAAGGCAGCGAGCATTGGAAAAAATTTTAAATTGATATCAAATCCAATATTGGCAATAAATGAGCCAATTGTGATGGATAAGGCAAAATTATAAAGGTTAATATGTGCGTTGATTTGTTTTCCAAACCATAAAGAACAAACCATTAAGATAAAAATTGAGACGATTGTACGCAGTATCGAAAAATATATATCATCCATTACCATACATCCTTATTTTTTATTCATAAGTACCTTAGAAAACATAATCATTCCTTATGAGAAATTTGATTAACTCTTTTTACTTTGCTTATTTCTATAAGCAATCATATTTGTTTTTAATGAAGCGTATGTACCGATTGCAGCATATCCATAAAACCAACCCATAAATAATCCTCCAATAATGTTGTGCTTGTGACTGATAAAAACTGAAATTCCCATGCCAAATAAAAGAGCAATTGTAGGGACAAACCATTTTGGTATTTTGAAAAAAACTTTGATAAATTGAGTTAATAATATAATAATTGGTATCGCAAAAATGGCATCCCAAAAATTCGTTTTAACTGTCGGAAAATCCACAAACAACACACCTTTTTTAATATATTATGTGCTAATAGCTATTAATTTATTTTGTATTCAATGATTTGACGTATAATAAAATCAATCAAGTTTTTAGGAAATACTTTAGTTGGTAATATAATTGCTCAGCCTTGGAATTTGATTAGAAAAAAACTTACATAGTAGTTAGTAATCAATGTAGATAAAATAGGAGGAATAATTAAGTGGAAATCGGCATTAGTACGTTTGTAGAAACAACACCCGACGTTCGAACCGGCGAAGTGATCAGTCATGCACAGCGATTGCGTGAAGTCGTGGAAGAAATAGTCCTTGCAGATCAAGTCGGTTTGGATATCTTTGGAGTAGGGGAACATCATCGCAAAGATTATGCCGCCTCCTCTCCTGCAGTCTTATTGGCTGCGGCGGCACCACAGACTAAGCACATACGGTTGACTAGTGCGGTTACAGTTTTATCTTCAGCTGATCCGGTTCGAGTATTTGAAGAATTCGCTACGCTTGACGGTATATCGAACGGACGAGCAGAAATTATGGCCGGACGGGGTTCTTTTATCGAATCCTTTCCACTGTTTGGGTATGATTTAAACGATTATGATGAGCTGTTTGATGAAAAATTGGAATTGTTAATGAAATTACGTGAGTCTGAGATAGTAACGTGGACTGGCAAGCATAGGCCGGCAATCAATAATCTAGGTATCTACCCAAGGCCGGTCCAAAATCCTTTGCCTATTTGGATTGGAAGTGGTGGTACACCGAAATCCGTAGTTCGAGCAGGTGTGTTAGGATTGCCGCTTGTTCTAGCCATTATTGGAGGTCGCCCGCTGCAATTTGCGCCGCTTGTCCAGCTCTATAAAAAAGCTGCAGCACAGGCAGGACATGATATCTCAAAGCTAGCGGTTGCGTCACATTCACATGGTTTTATTGCGAAAGATATTCAAACGGCTGCAGACAAATTTTTCCCATCCACTCAGCAAGCGATGAACGTGCTTGGGAGGGAAAGAGGATGGGGGCATTACGACAGGTCCAGCTTTGATGCGGCAAGAAGCCTTGAAGGAGCCTTGTATGTAGGTGACCCGGAAACGGTTGCTCAAAAAATCATTCATCTTCGAAAAAACGTGGGGATCACACGTTTTATGCTGCATGTACCAGTTGGCAGCATGCCGCATGAAGATGTAATGACCGCGATTGAACTATTGGGAACAGTGGTTGCCCCTCGCGTTCGAGAAGAAGTTCGCAAATGGGAAGAAAAGCAGTAACTACAATATAGGAATCATATACAAATAATAAAATTTGAAAAGCTTGTAGAAAAGTCCCATTGGATCGCTTCTACAAGCTTATTTTATTAAAGTATATTTATTATATTAACCCAAGTCGCTTCAAACCGTAATGTACTCCGTCTTCTTCAGCAGAAAGGGTGACCATATTTGCTGCTTGTTTCACTTCATCACGGGCAGACCCCATGGCGACGCCCATTCCGACCAATGAAAGCATTTCAATATCATTTAATCCATCCCCAAAGGCGACGGCTTCATCAGGAGAGATGCCGAGCTTTTCCAAAAGTTTTGTAAGACCAACAGCTTTATTGGAATTAGACAAATTCACATCACATGTTCTTGCACCTATTGATGTCCATCTTCTGAAGTCTAATTCCGGAATCTCTGTTTGATATGATAATTCTTCCTCTCGATCACAATGGAGAAATAACTGATAAATATCTTGATCCATCCAAAATTTTGGTGGTGCGAGTTCAGGCTTCCATGGATCATTTAGAAATGCTTCCACCACAAAGGGATGGCTTAGATCAGTAACTTTAAAACTCGCCCCTCCTAAAAAAGTGAGCGGATGTTGATAATTATGAGATAAATAATCTACTTTTTTCAAAATATTTTTGTCAATCGTACTTTGGAAAACTTCTTTACCTTCGTGGTAAACATAAGCGCCATTAAAAAAGACCATAGAGTCAACCCCTGTTTCCTCCACAATCGACGTAGAAAAATAAGGAGCTCTTCCAGTTGCAATAACAACTTTCATATTTTTTTCTCTCAATTGTTCGATTGCATGCTTTGTGGCCCAACTTAATGCCCTCCCATGAGGGACGATTGTTCCGTCGATATCTAAGATGACAAGCTTGTAATTCATAAAACACACTCCTATTTATACTTCCTTTTATATATTATGCCATTATACCCATAGAACCGTATACATGCTAGAAAAATAGCTAAGTTGCCTGAATGATTGTTACCATTTTTCTGCCTAAACAATTTCTTCTAAAATTAATCTTCCCTACGACTTTCAGCCTATTTTGACAAAAAACATGTTTATTTGACAAGTTCTTGGGTATATCATTTTTAGATTTGGGGTCTGCTTCTTTGTTACTCTAAATAATTTATAAAACATATTAGGAGGTTTGGCCATGAAAAAAATGGTTAGTAGTTTGTCTTTAGCAATTATTCTTATTTTGTCTACCGTTCTTACTGGCTGTTCCAGTAAAAGCGCTGAAGCAGATGCAAAAGGCAAAGTTGTAGTGAATTTTTGGAGCTTTTGGGGCTCTGAAACAAGACGGCCCGTGATTGAAAAAATTGTCGATGATTTTAATAAATCCCAGGATAAAATAATTGTCAAACATACTTTTATCCCATGGGGAGATATTTGGACAAAAAATCTAGCCGCTGTGGCAGCAGGAAATCCTGCCGATGTTGTCATCAATGATATTAATAGTGTTTCACAGCGTGCTGAAAACAATCAAGCAGAAGATTTATCATTATACATAAATGCGGATACTTTTAAAAAACAATTTTACCCAAATCTCTGGGATACAGTTTTATATAAAGGAAAGCCATATGCAGTTCCATTTACGACTGATACCAGATTGCTTTTTTACAATAAAGATGCATTTAAAGAGGCTGGCTTAGATCCGAATAAACCGCCAACCACTTGGAATGAACTAGAAGAAGCAGCTAAGAAGCTTGATATTAAGCAAGGTGAAAAATATTCTCGAATCGGATATTATCCTTTGTTTGGAGGATTTGGTGCACCAAGTTGGTTAAAGAATGCGGATAACGGTCAAGGCTTTATCGAAAAGGGAAAGCTGAAAATTGACACCCCAAATAAAGTAAAAGCATTAGAATGGTTAGCGGATTGGCAAAAATATTACGGAGAAAAAACGATCCAAACCTATCAGGCTGATTTTAGTAATGGACAAACTAATCCATTTATTGCAGGAAAAGTAGCCATGTATACAGATGTAGCAACATTTTATACGCAAATCCGCGACTCAGGAACAAAGATGAACTTCGGTGTAACATCAATCCCTGCGTTTGATCAAAATAGTAAGCCTTGGAGTGATGGTGGAGGATTTGTGGCAGAGGTTCCAAAGGGATCAAAACATCCGAAAGAAGCAATGGAATTTATTAAATATTTAACAGGTGAAAAAGCGCAAAAATACTGGGCAGAGAAGAACTATGATAATGTCGCTAATAAAAAGGCAGCTGAAAGTGTAATGAAAGATTTAACAGGTGATTCGAAAATGGTATATGAAGTAGCAGTGAATTCGTTGAAATACACTACTCTATCACCAGTTCCGAATGACTATCCTGATTATCAAAATCGTATTAATCCATTAATTGAAGCAGCAATCAACGGAAAAATGACTCCAAAAGAAGCCTTAACAAAGGCTGAGAAAGATGTAGAGAAAGTAAAAAAATAACTTACGAGAAAGAGAAGCCATTAGTGCTTCTCTTCCTTCAGTAGAAAGGAATGTAAATGGTGGAAAAAGGGACTGTGGAACAAATAGAAAAATCAATTCCAGAAATTTCAATCAAAAAAAACAAATCGAAATTAGCGTCCCGGTCAGTTCCTTTTCTAAGGTGGAAAAAGAATATTACGGGATACCTCTTCATTTTACCATGGCTCGTTGGTTTTGTCGGCTTGACAGCGGGACCTTTGTTTTTCTCTTTATTTGCTAGTTTTACGGATTATAACATCACGTCTAAAATGAATTATATTGGTCTAGATAACTACAAGAAAATGTTTACTATAGATGATATGTTCTGGACATCCCTTTGGAATACGCTCTACTATGTCATTTTTTCTGTTCCATTAACGACCGTTGGAGCAATTTTTGTCGCTGTTCTTTTAAATCAAAGGGTAAAAGGAATGAGAATTTTCAGGACGATTTTTTATCTGCCCGCCATTCTATCCGGTGTTGCCGTTTACTTTTTATGGATGCAGTTATTAAGTCCCTCAACAGGATTGGTTAATCAATTTTTACGTATTTTTGGAATTGAAGGCCCTTCGTGGCTGTTTGATCCAAACTGGACAAAACCAGCACTCATTCTGATGAAAATGTGGAGTGTCGGGGGAGGGATGCTATTATATCTTGGTAGAATGCAAGGTATTTCGCCCTCTTTATATGAAGCAGCTTCTTTAGATGGAGCCAATAATGGACAAAAGTTTTTTCACATCACCCTTCCGTTGATTACACCAATTATATTCTTTGATTTGATTACAAGTACAATCGGCTCCTTTCAAATTTTCCAAGAGGCTTATGTAATGACCCAAAATGGTACGGGTGGACCATCCAATTCATTGCTTTTCTATAATCTTCATATGTGGAATAATGCCTTTAAATCATTTGATATGGGATATGCTTCAGCGATGGGATGGTTCTTATTTATTATTATTATGGTGCTAACTCTTATTAATTTGAAGGTAGGAAAGAAATGGGTTTACTATGAAGGAGGGGACGGAAAGTGAAAACAACCGAAGCAATACCGCCAAAAAAACCATTTAAATTTGAGACTAAAAATATCTTCGTCTTTATCATCCTTCTCATAGGTAGTGCCGTTTTATTGACTCCATTGTGGTGGATGATATCCACTTCACTGAAATCTCCTCAAGAGATTTTGCAATATCCACCCTCCTTTTTTCCAAAGGAGTTCCATTTCTCCAATTACATTGAGGCCTGGAAAACTGGAGCTTTTACAAGATGGAGCCTAAATACCTTATTTATTGCAGTTGTAAGTACGATAGGAAATGTTCTTGTCAATTCGTTTGTAGCTTATGGATTTGCTAAAATCCGGTTTAAAGGTCGAAATGCTCTTTTTATACTGGTTCTCTCGACCATGCTTTTACCCGGTTTTGTTACGATGGTACCACAATACGTACTATTTTCTAAATTAGGCTGGGTCAATACTTATTTACCGTTAATTGTCCCTGCCTTCTTGGGGAGTGCCTTCAATATCTTCCTGATTAGGCAGTTTATGCTGTCGATCCCTGATGACCTCATCGAGGCAGCAATCATGGACGGCGCCAGCCATTTTCGTATTTGGTGGTCGATTACCATGCCGTTGATTAAACCTGCTCTAGTAACGGTCGCAATCTTCACTTTTACAGGGGCATGGAATGATCTATTAGGACCATTATTGTATTTAAGCGATGAAAATTTATATACGCTTCAACTGGGACTTCAAACATTTAAAGGAAGTGTTCAGACCCAATGGAATTATTTAATGGCCATGTCTGTCATGGTATTGATCCCTACTGTTTTAATTTTCTTCTTGTTCCAACGGTACTTTATTGAAGGCTCCAATTTATCTGCTGGAATGAAAGGATAAATCTTCATTGTGTAAAGAATTTGTTTAGTTTTTTTTGGACATTATAAGGGCGAGGTGATGGAATGGCTAATGCAAAAATTGGCGATGTTATTTCCTTTAAACGTGAAGGAGAAGAGTTTGAAGGTATGGTTACAGGGATTAGGGAAAATTCAGTGATAGTCCAATATGGCTTCTCAAAAACAAAAGATGAACCACTAACAACCATTGTCAATCACAAAAATTACAAAATTAATAAATCAAAAAGTTAATTGCATGCCTGTCCTTTCAACTATATTAAGCAATTGTTGGGACAGGCATTATTTTTAAACCATGGTTCTTTTGGTGTAGACTGTCAGCATGATGGTCTTATTTTTTGTGTCAAAAATAAAAAAATAGATATTGATATATAGGACCTAAACGCTGAAAATGGTAAAATTAAAAAACTAGAGAAAAAAGGAGTCAATAGGATATGACTAAAGTTGAAATCATTGCACGTAGAATTCTAGGCTGGAAGTTAAATAGATGGGATCGCTGGTATGATTTTGAAACTGGTCATTTCATTCAAGTTTCTGATTTTCAACCCGAACAAAATCTAGTTCATGCCATGCTAATTGTAGAAAAGTTAGAATCACTCGGTTTCAAATATACATCGAATGGAGATACAGAGGTTTGTATTAATGACATTTGCGAAACAGGTGATACATTAGCACAAGCCATTACGAATGCTGCGTATTCAATTGCAGATAATAGCTCTATTGATGAGGCTTGGCTATAGGGACGAAATGAATATTGTGTTAAATGACTGAAAGGTGCGAATAGGAATATGAAAAAAATTTATCTTGATTACAATGCCAGCACACCAATGGCTCCTGAAGTGGTTGAGGCCATGAAACCATTGCTGCAAGATTTTTATGGGAATCCATCTGCGTTACATTGGGCGGGGCAACCAGTTAAAGAATTATTACATAAAGCAAGACAACAGGTGGCCGCATTAATTGGCTGTTCATCTAGAGAAATAATCTTTACCAGTGGTGGAAGTGAAGCCAATAACCTTGCTTTAAAAGGTTTTTATTTTAAAAATCGGAATAAAGGCAACCATATTATTACTTCTAAAATTGAACACCCTGCAATTATGAATCCTTGTAAGTTCTTAGAACAAGTGGGAGCAAAGGTTACTTATGTAGGGGTTGATCAGTATGGGCGCGTCTCTCCTGAAGAAATCAAAAAGGCAATTACGAAGGAAACGATACTGATTTCGATTATGCACTCAAATAATGAAGTGGGAACATTACAACCAATTAAAGAAATTGGGGAAATGGCAGAAAGGTATGGAATTGCGTTTCATACTGATGCATCTCAATCCGTTGGAAAAGTTCCAGTCAATGTTAATGATTTAAAGGTAGACATGCTAACGATAGCTGGTCATAAACTATATGCTCCGAAAGGAATTGGCGTACTATATTTAAGAGAGGGAATTCAACTCGAGCCACTCATTCATGGAGCAGGGCATGAGTTTGGAATGCGAGCAGGGACGGAAAATACTTTGTTGGCAGTGGGATTAGGAAAAGCATGCGAAATCGCAAATCAACAGTTAGTAAATAGTAAAATAATGGATTTGCGTGACTATTTTTGGAGGCAATTAAAGGATAGGTTTGGAGAAAAGGTCGTATTAAATGGACATCCTGAGGACCGATTACCGAACACATTGAATGTTTGTTTTGTTCGAAAAATAGGTCAAGACATATTAGCTGCCATTCCATATTTAGCTGCCTCAACTGGATCTGCATGTCATGCAGGAAGTGTTGAGTTATCACCAGTATTAAAGGAAATGAAAGTTCCTGAAGAGGTTGGAATGGGTGCAATCAGGTTTAGTTTAGGCAGGAATACAACCATCGATGAAATTGATCAGGTAATATTATCGTTAAAAGAAATAATATAAGAGATGAAAATACCCAGCCGTTTGGCTGGGTATTTTTATAAACAGAAGAAAGTTATCTTACTGTTTTTAATGCACCACTCCAAGCAAGCACTTGGTCAAGCATTGCATTGACATTATCTAAGTGTAAAGCAGCTGGTTTGAAATCCGTTCCGTTTTCGAAATCTGTAAATAAGGATAAGGTTGGATGGACTCTAACATCTGCAATTGCTAATTCTGCACAGATACCACGTAAATGTTCTGCAGCACGAGCGCCACCTGTTGAACCGTAGCTGACAATTCCTGCGGCTTTATTATTCCATTCTTCACGAGCGGTATCCAAGGCATTTTTTAAAGCACCCGTTATACTGTGATTATATTCTTGCACAATGAATACGAATCCATCTAAACTAGTTAGTTTTTCCGACCAAGCTTTTAATCCAGGTTCATCTCCAGCTGTTGTAAATACGAAAGGTAAGTTAAAGTCGGCAATATCGACAATTTCATAGTCTGCATCTCCACGTTTATCTGCAATTTCTTTTACCCACTTGCCAACTTGAGGACTTACCCGACCTTGGCGTGTACTACCTAAAATAATTCCAATTTTTAATTTTTCATTTGGCATTGTTTTTTCCTCCTTCATTGATTTTCCAAATAGCCTGTCAAAAAAACCCATTGCTTGCACCACCTTAGGCATTAATCAAATTAATATGTAAAAATTTCTCTCCTTCTCTTCTTTTTAATATGCACTAATAAATATAATATCTGCTAATAAATTTGACTTTATTCCTAGACAAATGAACTTTTTTAAATCCGCCCTATTTTTTGTTTTTATTCAAATGTTGGCTTGAATGTTCATAGGATAATGGGATACACTTTAACCAAATAAGTACTTGAATGAGAATGGAGTGAGACAATGAGTCAAAAAGATACCTGTGAGATTTATTGTTACGATGAAGAAAAAGTAAATCGAATCCAAGCTGAAATACATTCAGTTGATCTTTCTAGTGTTGCCCAATTATTTAAAGCAATTGCTGATGAAAACAGAGCAAAAATTACCTATGCATTATGTAAGGATGAAGAGCTCTGTGTTTGTGATATAGCTAATATTATTGGTTCAACGGTTGCGAATGCATCTCATCACCTACGATCACTTCATAAGCAAGGTGTGGTCAAGTTCCGTAAAGAAGGAAAGTTGGCGTTTTATTCGCTAGATGATGATCATATTAAGCGGTTAATCGATATTGCGTTAACACATAAAAGAGAGGTGACAGTGAATGTCTGAACAAAAAGTTAAAATGGCCATACAAGAAGAAAAAACTTACCGAGTTCAGGGACTGTCCTGAGCAAACTGTGCAAAAACGTTCGAAACGAACGTAAAACACCTGGATGGTGTTTTGGATGCAAGAGTAAACTTTGGTGCCTCTAAAATAACGGTTACAGGAAATACGACAATCGAAGCATTAGAAAAGGCAGGAGCTTTTGAAAACTTAAAAGTACGTGACGAAAATGAAAAAAAAGTAGAACGAATACCATTTTGGAAACAAAAAGAAGCCTTTAAAGTTTATCTATCAGGGATATTGCTTGTGATTAGCTGGTATTTGGGCGAGCAAATTGGAGAAGAACTTATTTCAACATTTGGATACGCTCTATCGATCATTATCGGAGGATATTCGTTATTCTTAAAAGGGTTTAAAAACTTAACGCGACTAAATTTCGATATGAGCACCTTAATGACTATTGCCATTATAGGAGCAGCTCTAATAGGTGAATGGGGTGAGGGTGCAACCGTTGTAATCTTATTTGCCATTAGTGAGGTCCTAGAACGTTATTCGCTGGATAAAGCCCGTCATTCGATCGAATCATTGCTCGATATTGCTCCAAAAGAAGCGTTAATTCGTCGTGAAAAAAAAGAAATGATGGTTCACGTTGAGGATATTCAAGTGGGAGATATTATGATTGTTAAACCGGGTCAAAAACTTGCGATGGATGGAACTGTCATAAAGGGGATCTCTACAATAAATCAAGCAGCTATTACGGGGGAAAGTGTTCCAGTAACCAAAACGGTTAAGGATGAGGTCTTTGCGGGAACCTTGAATGAGGAAGGGCTCCTCGAAATAAAAGTAACCAAAAAAATAGAGGATACAACTTTAGCGAAAATCATTCATTTAGTTGAAGAAGCCCAGGCAGAGCGGGCACCATCTCAGGCATTTGTTGATAAATTTGCAAAATATTATACACCGGCTATTATTGTTTTGGCTGTATTGATCGCGATTATTCCACCGTTATTATTTGGAGGGGCTTGGGATGAATGGGTTTATCAGGGATTGGCTGCATTAGTGGTTGGCTGTCCCTGCGCATTAGTTGTTTCAACTCCGGTTGCTGTTGTAACGGCAATAGGAAATGCTGCGAGGAATGGTGTCCTAATCAAAGGTGGAGTTCACCTTGAAGAAGCAGGTATACTAAAAGTTATTGCTTTTGATAAAACAGGAACGTTAACGAAAGGTGTTCCAACAGTAACCGACATATTGACATATGATGGAAATGAAAATGATTGGTTGACGATTACTGCAGCGATTGAAAAAGGGTCACAACATCCACTTGGTTCAGCCATAATGAGAAAGGCGGAAGAAATGGGTTTACTTTTTCATGATGTTCCTGTAGAGGAGTTTCAATCCATTACAGGTAAAGGTGTAAAAGCAAGTGTTAATAATTGCATGTATTATGTTGGAAGTCCTGCTCTATTTGAAGAGCTTCATGGAAGGATTGAAAACACCCGTAAACAAAAGATGGTTGAATTGCAGATGCAAGGTAAAACCGTGATGGTGTTAGGAACAGCAAAAGAAATTTTATCCTTTATTGCTGTTGCAGATGAAATACGAGCATCTTCCAAATCTGTTATTCATAAACTTCATCAAGCAGGAATTGAAAAAACGGTAATGCTAACAGGTGATAATCAACGAACAGCTGCAGCGATTGGAACAGAAGTAGGGGTTTCGGAGATTAAAGCGGATTTACTTCCTGAAGATAAGCTGAAATATATTAAAGAGCTTCGAGCCAACTATCAAAAGGTTGCAATGGTTGGAGATGGTGTAAACGACGCACCTGCCCTCGCTGCATCAAACGTTGGTGTAGCGATGGGTGGTGCAGGGACAGATACAGCATTAGAAACAGCCGATATTGCTTTAATGTCTGATGATTTGAGTAAATTACCATATACGATAAAATTAAGTCGGAAAGCTTTAAGAATCATTAAGCAAAACATTTCCTTTTCATTAGCGATTAAGTTATTAGCCTTACTGTTAATTATCCCTGGTTGGTTAACACTATGGATTGCAATATTTGCTGATATGGGAGCAACTTTACTCGTGACACTTAACAGTTTAAGGCTATTGCGGGTTAAAGAATAAGAGGCTAACATTTGTAAGAGGAGCATAATACAAGCATAAAAGGCAATGTTATACCTAATACAAAAGGTAGAGTATTTCTAAAGCGGAATGCTCTTTCTTTATATTTTTAACTATATAAAAAGGGGTTCATGGAATGAAACCAGCTCTTGATTCTAAAGTTATTACTGTATTAGAGGATAAAATTCAATTAATAAAAACAGAAAAAGGGGCGATCTATTTAGTTGGTCCGATTCGACTTCCCGTTAATTTATACGGTGAAACAGTCGTTTTTAAATGGTATTGTTGGCTGAACTGTGATGAGGTAACGGAGGACTTTGAAAAAATTATACTCAAATTATCTTCCGTTAATTTGGCAGAATTTCAACAGTCTAGCGTCTTAGTATATGGAGACTTTGGATATGGGGATGATGCCATCATTCGATTTCATTCCATTTGTCACACCGGAGATATATTCGGAAGTAAGCGATGTGATTGTGGCTTCCAATTAAAAAAATCAATGAAGATGATTTCAGACCATGGAACTGGAGCATTATTCTATTTGGCGAATCATGAAGGAAGAGGAATTGGTTTATTTAGTAAGGCAATGGCATATTTACTTCAAGAAAACGGCTATGACACAGTGGAAGCAAATGCGGGACTTGGTTTTGTAGATGATTCGAGAAATTATGGAGATGCAATCCTAGTACTTAAAGCATTACGCTCTAAACCTGTTACACTTATTACAAATAATCCGAAAAAACTCATGGCATTAAAAAATGCCGGGTTAGTGGTTTCTGGAAGAGAACCCTTATGGGGGGATATTTCTGAATACAACGAGAAGTATTTACAAACAAAAATTAATAAGTCTGGTCATATTGAGGATGATGGAATTTGTCTAAATGACTAAACATAAATGCTAAATGAAAAGCGGATGTTCCATAAGGGGTCTGACCCCTTATGGGACATCCGCTTTGTTCTATTGAAAAACAAAAATATATACACTACAATGTGTAATGGAAGGGTGAATGATATGACCATAAATAATTTTCGTTTTGACCAAGAGGGACTTAACCGCTTTTTTGGTCCACTAGAGTCAAAGATTATGAACATTCTTTGGAATAGCTGCGAAAAAAGTATCAAAGAAGTTCAACACCTATTAGAAAACGAGAAACCTATAAACTTTAATACGGTTATGACCGTAATGAATCGTCTGGTCGAGAAAAATATACTTACGAAAAGAGTAGAAGGAAGAACATCATTTTTTAAACCTGTATTGACAAAAGAGGAATTTATAACTAATCAATCAAAAAAATTAACAGAAAACCTGTTAGATGAATTTGGTGGATTAGTCGTCAATCATATGCTAGATTCTTTAACAGAAGTGGACGATCGGTTAATTCAAAAGTTGGAACAAAAAATAGAGCAATTAAAAAAGGATAGAAGTTAATATGAGATTGAAACAAAAATCCATTGCCGTTTTTGGACTAGCTCTTTTTTTTGCTATCATTTTGTTTATTCAAATGACAATGTATCTAGTAAATATTTTCATTGGACCATTCGAACCTTATAATATTTTTAATTTTTGCGTAAGTTTGTTTAAAAAAGGTACTATTGCCTATTTAGTTATGTTCCTGCTCGTGAACTCTTTTATTTTTTATTCTTTATTTATCATTTGTAACAGGGTTCTTAAGCAAGTTTACCTTTTAAAGTCGTTTCAACATCAAATTCAACAACTGCTTAATAAAAGTAAGACTCAAGAAGTAAATCAATTTTTCTACCGAAAAAATAATGATATTGTGGTTATTAATAATTCGGAACTGTTGGCCTTTACATTTGGATTTTGGAAACCAGTCATTGTTCTGTCCAACACACTAATTGAAATGCTGGATTTGAAGGAATTAGAAGCGGTCATATTCCACGAAACTTCGCATCAAAAGCATTCGGATGGAATTAAGGTTTTTATTTTACAAATTATTTCTGAAGTTATGTGGTATATCCCCCTAACTAGATGGTCCTATCAAAATTATAGGATCATGATTGAACTTATTGCAGATGAGTTTGCGATAAATCGTATGGGCTCAGAAATTGGATTAGGAAGTGCCTTAATTAAGCTAATAAAGAAACAACATAAAATGGATTTCAATTTAGTTCCAGCTTTGGTGAAATTCACAGATGGCACAGTCGATTACAGGCTTCAACAATTAATAAGTCCACAACAATCCATTCCTGTAAAAATACAGATGATGTCTATCGTCATTTCTTTTAACGTCTTTATTTTAATATTATTCATGTTGGTAATGGCATAATCATGATAGTTTATAATTATCCAAGTGTGTTAAAGGGTTGGTGTTTTCCAATCCTTTAACCATTTGGCTGAATTAATAATTTTAATTTCTTGACCGTCTATGTCTTTTTACACTACAATGTGTAGTGTAAAAACTTGCATAAAAATAACATTTTAGAAGGTGGAAAAATGGCTAAAAGTACTAAGAAAGCAAAGGATCAATCATCTAAATTTATGTTCTGGATTATTGGTTTAATAGCGGTTTGTCTTGTGGGGTTAATTTTTTTAACGAATTCAACCGAGAAAAAAGCTATTGATTATGAAGGACAACCTGTTTTAGGAAACGAGTCTGCCCCCGTAAAAATTGTAGAGTTTGGTGATTATAAATGTCCTTATTGTAAAAATTTTAATGATACACTTTTCCTAAATATTGAGAAGGATTTTATTGAGACAGGAAAAGCTTCATTCTACTTTATGAATTATTCATTTATCAATGTAGATTCTACCCGTTCTGCTAAATTTGCAGAAGCTGTTTTGAAAGAATTGGGCAATGATACATTTTGGAAGTTCCATGAACTTTTATATGGAAAAATGCCTGAGGATACAAAAGCTGAACAAATGGATATATATACAGAGTCCTTTCTTGAGGATACTTTGAGCGAAATTGCCTCAGAAGATGAAGTGAAAAAAGTGGTTACTGCCATTAAAAATAATCAATCAGAAGAGGAATGGAATAAAGATATGAATGCTGCTGGAAAGCTAGGGATTACCAGTACCCCAACAATCTTTATTAATGGTATAAAATTTGAGGGAAATACCTATAACGATTTTAAAGAGCAGGTAAACAAAGCAGCAAAAGAGGAAGAATAACGTTATTGACGAATCTTAATTTGCCAGCTGTTCCATCAGTTGGTTTTTTTGATACATACGCGTTAAGTCAATCGGAAAAAAGAATGGAATGGCAGAAATATTGCTTGAAAATCAAGTAGTTATCCTTCAAGATTAAGATTGATGGAATTTATTATATAAGTATTTAGAAAAAGGGGTAACGAAATTGAAAAAACTACTTTTATTTTTTATTGGAATTTTTGTGATGCTTCCGTCCATTGCTAGTGCACATACTGAACTACTATCCTCCAATCCAGCGCCAGGACAAGTTGTAAAAGAAGACCGAAAAGAACTTGTTCTCACGTTTGAAGGTAAAATTGAATCTTTGAGTACGATGAAATTAATGAAGGATGGTCAAGAGATTCCATTTGCTAGTGTTGGACCAAATGATAAACAACTAATTGGAAATTTATCTGAGCCACTGGAAGACGGGGCTTTTACACTTAATTGGAGTATCGCTGGTGAAGATGGTCATACGATATCGGGTGAAATTCCATTCACTGTTCAAAAAGAAGTGAAATCAGCTCCACCAACAGATACAAAAGATTCTGGAACTGTGACAAAAGAAGAACCGAAAAAAGAAGAACCGAAAAAGCAAACCACAAAAGTGGAAAATACCAAAAATGAAAACACTGATTCTTCATCAAATTCAACAATTGTAATTATTGTTGTCTTATTAGTTATAGTGATCGGGTCACTAGTTTTATTTAGAAAGAAGAGATAATATGAACTATTTCATACCGATTGCTGAATTTGGAAATTATTTTTTGTTTTCCATTTTAGTCGGGCATGTTGCCCTTCAATTTGTACCTGAGGCAAATAAGCCTAACATAATTATTGCCAAACCGTTTTTACTGCTTTCAACTCTCGGAATTATCATATTTTCATTAGCCCCTATTGTCCAAACGATTAACTATTTTATTGGTGGTATGGGTCTCAGTGTAGCTATACAGGCAGTTTTATTGGATTTTCAAGTGGGGAAGGCCTGGTTATTTATCGGCTTTATGGCAACCTTCTTATGGATTACCCTCATGGTAAACGGTTCAAAATATATTCAAGCCCTTTGGCTTATTCTGATGATTTTAGCAGTTGGCTACTCCAGTCATGTGGCATCACTGTCATTTTGGGCGGGATTAATTTCTCATAGCCTCCATTTTTTAATGGTCACATTGTGGGTAGGGGTTTTAATTCATCTTACTTGGTTTACTAAGGAGCTGCCGAATTGGTCAAAAGTATTACGGTGGTTTACGCCAATGGCATTGATTTGTTTTATCTTTACTATTATAAGTGGATTCATCCTTATGTTTTATGTAGTAGAGCCAAAAAACTACGTTAAGGCGTGGGCATTACCATATGGTCAAATGTTGCTGTTAAAACATATATCTATCATTCCTGTTTTAGTCTTTGCTTTCATAAATGGTATTCTTGCAAGAAAATCCCTAAAACATTCAGATTTTAATCCTCGTCCTTGGTTAAAAGGAGAGAGTATTTTCTTATTTGTCATTTTTTATATAACCGGTGTACTAGGGACATTATCACCTCCACATGATGTTGATTTTACTGTTAAAACTGAGGGCGCATCTAAATGGGTAGAAACGTTGTTAGATATGGATATTGTTTCAACCTTACAAACCCATTTTGCCCTATCTCTACAATCGGGATTATTAATCCTATGTTCGATTATTTTTTTAATGATGATTTTCATGAGTTTTAATAAGACTAGACCAAAATTATCTGTAGCATTTGGAATCTGTTTTATTGCTGTATTATACCTGGGTTTAATGTATTCATTTAAAATTTGAATAAAGGGCTAACTAATACAGTTAGTCCTTTTAGAGTTATAGGATGGCAGCTATAAAACTTCTAACTTATTTTAATAATTGTTTTTGGCTTCGTAGAACGGTAATAAAACCATCCATTATATCATGACTAACAGTAAATCCTTTATGGTTGTAAAATTCCAAGGCGTCAATATTGCCATTCGAGACAAAGATAAAATAATCTTCAACATCTTCAAATTGTTTCAACCATTTCATCGACATATTGAAAAGGGTTGAGCCGATCCCGTATCGTCTGTACTCTTCTTTAATATAAAAATTGGATAAACATCCCACATTGTTTTTCCTAACAGATGAAAGGTCAAAAAAAGTGGCGAAGTCATTTGAATAGGCTTCTTTAGGAGAAATATTAGAGTATACATAACCGACTATTTTCTCATCATCTTTTACTACCACAGTATAATTATGTAGTGCACTATTTAGGGAAGGAATCATTCGCGTCTCAAAATTCATGCTGTCAAACAATTCAGGTGTTATGTATGCTTTTGATTTTTGAAAGGCCATGAGTTCATTGCACAAATCTCGACAGTACTCTATTTTCTCGTCAGGGATTACTTCATAATATATGTTCATGTTTTCACTCCTTTTCCTTTTTCATTGTACTCGGAAATTTGAATTCTGTCATAAGAATCAAATATAGAAAAGAGCCTTTTTTATGCCAATATGCACAAAAAAGGCTCATTTTTATTTTTTAATTGGTGGATTGTTGATGTCTACGTGAAAGGGAAGTGAATGGTCCGCTTGGTTACTTCCATAAAACTGTTCTTGGATTTGATGATTGGCCGTTTCTGCTTCAGAATCTCCTGAAAAACTCCTAGACCCAGCTTCATTAAATAGATTATCCATCTTTTGATTTGCTTCAACGGCATCATTTTTCATGTTTTTCATTCTACACAGCCCTCCGAACTACTTCAATATTCTGACGAAAAAATGTAAACAGTACATATTGTTACTATTTCCAACGATTTATAGATGCATGCAATTGTTTATAAAATAGACGATGAGTACCGCAGATTTGCTATAGGTGAGATTAGATAATTTTTATGAGTTGTGTTTTTTCGTTATGAAAGCGCATACATTAATATTAGATACTGGAGGTGACACAAATGATATTTCCTTACGGTAAAGATTACATCAAATACTTAAATGATGAAGGTTCTTTTCGGATAACGTACGATCAATGGATAAGTAAGAATGGAAAACAACACACTGGAAAATGTGTTCAATGTGGACATGGTAAAGACCATTTTCAGGCTTGTCCAAAGTGTAATTATTATTAAAAATTATAAAAAATAAAAAACCGCTACCCTGCCCCATAAAAAAACTCCTAAAAAGGATAAAAATGGTCGGTGCGGCTCAACTATCATATAATATTTATACCATTCTTGATTTGGGGGAAAGGCTCCCTAGAAGGGCAGTTGATAAGAAAAGAGGGTTATGAACTCTTTTTGAACTTCATGCCAAATGTTAGGATTTCATTACTATTCTTGAGAATGAAACCGTAATTTTTGTTATGATCAATGATAATATCTCCCTCTAGATATTGTTTAACAGTTGGGTTAATTAGGACGCTAACTTCCTCGATTGGATATACTTCATCATCTTCTACTTGCTCATCCTGAGCAAGTTCAAACATAACAGTTGCACCTCAACCGGTAGTTCGAATTGCGTTAATTCTCACCATATGCTTTTCTTGTAAGAGCGTAACAAGTTGATTATACGCTTCTTTTGTCAGGTCAACTCTCATTTTTTTCACCCCTTTGTAGATTATTTCCCTATCCTTAAAAGAACTAATCGTTTGTCAGTAAATCTTTTATTTCTGATGGAAAAAGAATAGTGAATACAAGTATAGTCTATTGTGTTTAAATTGTGAAAGTTTATGATTTTGAGATGAGTTAACCGTAATAGCTCAATCTATTCTGATTGAGCTTCTTTCAATTAACATTTAGACACATTTAGATTGAATAAATGTTTTTTTTTGGGAATTTTCTAATATATACTAGAAATAAAATGAAGTCTGTTATATAATTATGATTAAATAAAAGAACTGTTATATAACATAATTAAAAAGGGGAAATGGTAAATGATCAAAATTGACTCGATCGCTCGTAGAATACTAGGTTGGAAATTAAATAGATGGGATCGATGGTATGATTATGAAAAGGGAATTTTCATCCACGAGTCTGAGTTTCAACCTGAGCAAAACATTGAGCATGCTATGGTGATTGTTGGAAAATTAAAAGAGTTAGGGTTTACGTATAAAATGACAGGTGCCGCAAAGGTATGCTTTAATGAAATTTGTGCGACAGGGGATACGTTGGCACAAGCGATTACAAATGCTGCTTACTCAATCATTGAACAAAGTTCTGTGCCTGATAGCAATAGAATGTGGCAAAAAATGTGCTAAAACTGAAGCGAATAGTTTAAACAGGCTGTCAGGATTTCCTTGACAGTCTTTATTTTTTTATCTTCCCGAAAGTAATCGAATAGTAATTAAAGTAAAGATGAATATTAATATTAACCCTAGACGAATTGAGAAGGTTATCTACCCATAAATTCTGATAAAAAACCTAAAGTTGTCATTTTTTATATTACAGATAAACCATCCAATTAATAGAAAAATCTTTAACTTTCGAGTTGACATGAAACGGGTTTCATAAATTAAACTATTATTAATACATCGAAAGTGGGAACAAGAATGACAAATCAAAGTGTTATTTTTTTTGATATAGATGGAACCTTACTTACACATGATAAGGAACTACCTAAATCCACCAAGGACGCAATTTTTACATTAAAGGAACAAGGACATGAAGTAGCAATAGCCACCGGACGTGCCCCTTTTATGTTTGAAGAATTGCGAAAGGAATTAGATATTAATACTTATGTAAGTTATAACGGACAATATGTTGTGTTAGATGGGGACGTTCTATATACCAATCCTTTAAAGATTACTTCCCTAGAAAAATTAGCAGAAGCAGCCCTACATAATAACCATCCCGTGGTGTTTATGGACCATGAAGATATGAAAGCGAATGTTCCGGAGCATGCTTACATTAAGGAAAGCATTGATACATTAAAAATCAACAGGTTTCCAACCCATGACCCGTATTATTACAAAGGTCGTGAGTTGTATCAAACACTTCTTTTTTGTCATGTTGGGGAAGAGAGACAATACGAAAAGGAATTTCAGGACTTTGATTTTGTGAGATGGCATCCTGTTTCGGTCGATGTACTTCCCAGAGGAGGGTCAAAAGCCAAAGGTATTGAGAGGATAGTTGAAAAACTGGGCTATCCTGCAGAACGACAATTTGCCTTTGGAGATGGTCTGAATGATATGGAAATGCTCTCATCTGTTAAGAATAGTGTAGCAATGGGGAATGCTGTTGAGCAGGTAAAGGAAGTTGCCAAATATGTAACCAAATCGGTTGAAGAAAATGGGATATTCCATGGCCTTAAGATGGTTGGACTGTTATAGTTAAAAAGTTGATAGGGATTTTAACGGCTGTCGAGGTTTTTTAATCGACAGCTTTTTCTCTGGAGAAGTTTGCTTTATGTTGTGAAATAAACCACATGCTTGGAGGGCTTTGTAATGAGAGTTAGCCTAAAAGAATTTAAAAAAAATGATTTACATTATATTGTCAGATCTGCATTAGCGCAGGATGCGAAAAGTTTGTCGGAAGTACGATTGCAAATTGATGGTGAAACAGAAAATTTAGATAGAGAAAAAGGCGAAGCGTACATTGATGAAGCAGGTTTTAAACAGATCATTAAAGAGGATACAGAAAGTAGTCGTAACCTCTTTTTAGTAGCTGAGGTAAATGAAAGTATTGTAGGTTTTTCGAGATGTGAAGGGAACAAATTGAAAAGAATGGCTCATAAAGTAGAATTTGGCGTCTGTGTATTAAAAGAATATTGGGGATATGGGATAGGTCAAAACTTTTTAAAAGAATCAATTCATTGGGCAGACTCAAATGAAATTAAAAAAATAACTTTGACTGTACTCGAAACCAATCATAAAGCTATAAAGCTTTACCAAAAATATGGTTTTGAAGTAGAAGGGATATTAAAAAAAGACAAACTGCTATCTGACGAGAATTACTATAATACCATCATGATGGGGCGGATCGCTGACAGCATAGTCGATGTCGACATTGCTTTCAAGAGAAGTTAAAGGTATAGTTGAAGGTATAAATGTAATATTCACAATATTTTAATTAATTATAGGAGAATAAATGCATGAGTTTAATCATTGATAAATTGTTTATAGGACAAATTGGGCGACTCAAACGGACATTTAATGATAGTGATGTAAGGTTATGTAATGAGTTAACAAAAGATTTTAGTCCTGTTTATCAAAAAATTGAAGATGATTGGATAACTTTTTACAGTAAACCGATAGTTCCCGGGTTACTAACGGAAGGCTTAATCACTCAGGTAATCAGCCAAAAGCTGCCTGGAAGTGCGTGTGTGCTACTTCAAAAGGAATTAGTCTTTTATTATCCCGTACATATAGGGGATGAGATTACTGCCGAACTAGAAATTATTGATATAAACCATGAGCGCAATTGGGTAACACTAAAGGTTAATTGTTATAACCAAAATCGAAATGAAGTGGTTAAAGGACAGGCCGTCATCCTAGTCTTACCGAGTCACATTTCTTAGGTGGGGAACATGGAAAATATAACAAATTTGCAAAACCATGTAGGGCAATGGGGTTTTATTGTAGTTGATGAAAATGGTTTTGTCAGTGACGCTAGTCCTGATTTTTTTCATCATTTTCCTTTTACCATGTCGGAATTGCTTGGTGTCTCTTTAGGTCAAGTGATAGAAGGTAATTCAAAAAAATTAACTCCTGCTACTCAACAACAAAACGTGATTTTCGGCGTAATAAAGAACCAGTCCTGTTTAATTCGAGTCGATAAACTAAGCAATCAAACTGTTTATTCGATTATTTTAAGAAAAGATGAGATCAGCATTTATGAATTAAACTCTTTTATGAAAACAATAGAGAAACCGAGAATAAAGAACATAATAAATAACAATATTCGGTATAGTTTCGAGGATATAATTGGGGAAAGCCCATCGATGAACCAAATCAAAGAGTTGGCTGCAAGAATCGGTGCGAGTAACTCCACTGTGTTACTTACAGGGGCAAGTGGAACGGGGAAGGAACTTTTTGCCCAAGCAATCCACGGTCTCAGTTCAAGGAAGAATCAGCCCTTTATAGCGGTTAACTGTGCTGCCATCCCCGATGAATTATTTGAATCCGAGGTTTTTGGATATGAAGCAGGTGCATTCAGCGGTGCAAAAAAAGAAGGGAAGCCAGGCAAAATTGAATTAGCGCAAAATGGAACGCTTTTTTTAGACGAAATATCTGAACTTCCTTATCAAGCCCAGGGAAAACTGCTTCGGGTATTGCAGGAACGTGAGGTAGAAAGGCTTGGGGGAACAGGGAGTATAAATGTCGATATCCGAATCATTGCCGCAACGAATCGGGATTTAAAAATGCTTGTACAGGAAGGAAAGTTCAGACAGGATTTATTTTACAGATTGTATGTATTTGAATTGAAAATTCCTTCTCTTCGTCAAAGAAAAGAGGACATTCTGCCATTGGCATATCATTTTATCGATGAATTAAATGAGAAATTAGTTCAAAATGTAAGATATTTAGCGCCTGAGTTACAGGAATGGCTCATAAGTTATGAGTGGCCTGGAAATGTGAGAGAATTAAAAGCCTTTATTGAACGTGGAATGAATATGATCGAGGGTGATACGCTTACAATGGAAGGTTCATTTATTTTATCACCTTATGAAATGACTGAACATATAAATGAGGCAGAAGGAATCACAATGGCAATGAGTTTAGAAGATGCGGTCTCTAAGGCTGAAATTGCTGCTATTCAGCAAGCTTTAAAAGTATCTAATGGCGATCGGACAAAGGCAGCCCAAATTTTAAAAATTCATATAGCTAGTCTTTATCGAAAGATTGCTAAATATAACTTGAAATGAAAGGGAGAACACACGGTATAGTGTGTTTTTTTTTCCATCCTAGTTCTTTTTCATAGGTGGTGCTAATCAATAGGTAGAAATCAACTTTAACCTCTGAAAGTCATATGATTATACATACATAATATGTTAATAATAGAAGATTTAAATTCACTTCAGTCTAAAAGGTTCTTGTAAAAAAGGATTTCGCAAGAATGTTTCGCAGAAACGCGAAAAAATAGTGGAATTGCAAACTATTGAATTTATAAAGCCATAAGAATAGCAAAAACAATGTTGGCATGGAATTTGCAATATTAATGGGTAAGGAGGGGTTCGCTTGTTAAATTTTTCATTTAGTAAAGAACAGGATTATTTTCGAGCGATGCTAAGGGATTTTTCCATAAAAGAACTACTTCCACAATACACAAAATGGGATCGTGAAAAACTACATCCAAGGCATTTATGGAAAAAGCTTGGGGAACTTGGCGTGAATGGCATGAGAATACCAGAAGAATATGGTGGAAGCGGAGCAGAATGTGTTACAGCCGGAATAGCCGCAGAAGAAATTGGCAGAGGAGATTTTAATCTAACTTATGCTGTCATGCTGAACGCATTGGCTTCCGAAATCATTGCCAATCATGCAACAGAGCAATTAAAAAAAATATGGCTTCCTCACATTTCCAGTGGTGAAAAAATTGTCGGTGTGGCGATAACGGAACCTTCGGCAGGAACAGATGCAGCAGGAATTCGCTCGACTGCTGTACATATGGGGGATCGCTATATTTTAAATGGGGAAAAATCTGGCATCAGCGCAGCAACATTTGGGGATGCATTTATTGTATTTGCGAAAACAGATCCAAATTCGGGTAGTAAGGGGATCAGTGCATTCATTGTCCCGTCGGACTTACGAGGTGTGGAATGTAAAGGCTATGAGGATATGGGAAATATCCCGATTGGAAGAGGCTCTATTTATTTAACTGATGTAGAGGTACCAGTGGAAAATATAATTGGGTTAGAGAATAACGGCTTTTTTCAGGTAATGAATGGGTTTGACTTGAGCCGGCTCCTGATCGGACTTCAATGTGTAGGGGCGGCCACGCAAAGCATCGATGAAACCATTGAACATGTTAAAACAAGGCATTCCTTTGGAAAACCATTGGCGAAATTTCAAGGTGTTTCCTTTCCAATCGTCACCCATTCCACACAATTAGAATTAATCAAGTGGCAAGCTTATCGCGGACTTTGGCTCCGTGACCAGGGCAAGAAGCATACAAAAGAGGCCTCGACTGTAAAATGGCTAGGTCCAAAATACAGTCAAGAAGCCATTCATGAATGTATGTTACTCAATGGGCATTATGCCTATACGAAAGAACTGCCGCTTGAACAAAGGCTACGAGATGTCATTGGCTTGGAAATTGGAGATGGCACGGCCCAGGCTAATCAAATGGTTATTGCGAAAGAATTAATTGGCAGAGAATTTCGTCCCTATTAAAGAAGAAAGTTTTAATATATTTACATCCTGTCCAGATCGGCGAAACGATAACAGTCTAGATCGAAACTATTGATTACAATAGACATAGTAATTAATTACAGAAAAAGTGATATGCATCAATAGTTTTGGAATATAAGTAGGAAAAGGACAACTCATTTTGAAGATGATAAAAGAACAGGAGGCATGAAAATATGGAACTACAAGACGTAATCTACAAAAAAAGGGATGGAATTGCCATAATTACGATTAACCGACCTGAAGTGTACAATGCATTTCGGGCCCAGACGGTACAAGAATTAATCTTTTCTTTTCGGGATGCCTGGGATGATAACACAATTGGTGCTGTTATTTTAACAGGTGCTGGCGAAAAGGCATTTTGTACTGGCGGTGATCAAAAGAATAAAGGCGATAGTGGCTATGACAGCACCGGAGGTCTAGGCGGGGGCATCGGTTTAGAAATTGAAGCGCTTCACCGGACTATTCGTGCCCTTCCCAAGCCTGTAATTGCGGCCGTTAATGGCTTTGCGATTGGTGGAGGTCATGTTCTGCATGTCGTCTGCGATTTAACAATTGCTTCGGAAACGGCCATTTTCGGTCAAAGTGGTCCTAAGGTAGGAAGCTACGACGCTGGCTTAGGCTCTGCCTATTTGGCAAGGATTGTTGGTGAAAAGAAAGCAAGGGAAATTTGGTATTTATGTGAAAAATACACAGCACAAGATGCCAAGGAAATGGGATTGGTAAATAAGATTGTCCCTCAAGGTGAACTGATGGCTGCGGCTGAAGAATGGGCAGCGAAAATAGTTGAAAAAAGCCCAACAGCGATAAAAATGCTGAAATATTCCTTTAATGCAGATTCGGCTAATATAGAAGGTATTTCACAGCTCTCAATGGCAAGTCTAGCGATGTTTTACAAAACGGATGAATCAGCAGAAGGTAGAAATGCCTTTGTAGAAAAACGGCCGGTTGATTTCAAGAAATTTCGGGTGTAACCAAATGTTCTTATTTTAAGGGGGAAATCATGCTATGAGTTTTGAAACGATTTTAACCGAAGAACTTTGTAAAAAGTACGAATCGGGTTGGTCAAATAAAACCATCCTCGATTATTTAAAACAAGCGATTGAACAGAACCCTGAAAAAACTGCCATTATTGATAGAAACAGCCGCTATACGTTCAAAGAGGTTGGTAAGCTAGTAGACCGTGTCGCTCTTGGATTGCTAGAGACAGGATTGAAAAAGGGAGATGTTATCTCATTTCAATTACCTAATTGGAATGAATTTGTCATTCTGCACCTTGCAGTTACAAGAATTGGGGCTATCAGTAATCCGTTGATCCCTATTTACCGCGATCGGGAAATTAGTTTTATGGTCAAACTTGCAGAATCAAAGATGATTGTTGTCCCTGATGAGTTCCGTGGATTCAATTATCCGGAAATGATCGAGAGACTATTACCAGAATGGCCTGCAATGGAGCATATCTATGTGATTGGGAAAAATGTGCCGACTGAAATGAAACCGTTTTCAAACCTTATTGATGTCCCATGGGAGGAACGAAGAGATCCATCTGAGTTAGATAGGATACCTATTGACCCCAATGAAATTACTGAAATTATTTTTACTTCTGGGACCACGGGGGAGCCAAAAGGAGTTATGCATACCCATAATACGGTCACCTATTCCTCCGAGCTTTGGCCAGATCACTTGAAATTAACGTCAAACGATGTCATTTTCATGGCCTCGACATTTGCCCATCAGACGGGTTTCCTTTATGGCGTTCGCTTACCATTTATTTATGGAGGTACTGCGGTTTATCAGGATATTTGGAATCCGAAAGAATTTATCGAATTAATAGAAAAGGAGAAAATCACCTTTACCACAGCTGCGACACCTTTTTTACAAGATACGATTCAAGTCAAGGAGATTGAATCATATGATTTAAGTTCACTCCGATACTTTGCAGCGATTGGCGCACCGATACCAAGAACGCTTGTAAAACAGGCAGCACAAAAGCTGCCGTGTCGGATTCTCTCAGGCTGGGGTCAAACTGAAAATGGTTTAGTGACACTTACGCTGGCAAATGATACAGAAGATAAGCTAACCAGCACGGATGGAACCCCATTTCCAGGAATGGCTGTGAAGGTAGTTGACCCCAATGGACAAAAGCTCCCGCCAAATGTAGAGGGTGATTTACTGGTCAGTGGGCCTGCATTATTTGTTGGTTATTTAAAACGTTTGGAGCTGACGAAGTCTGAGTTTGAGGGGGATTGGTTTATAACAGGAGACCGGGCAGTCAAGGATGAGGACGGTTACATTCGAATCACAGGCCGCAACAAAGATATTATCATTCGCGGCGGTGAAAACATCCCTGTAGCCTATGTTGAAAATATTTTATACGAACATCCCGACATCTCGATTGTACAAATTGTTGCAATGCCTGATGCCCGACTTCAAGAGCGAGCCTGTGCCTTTATTAGTATGAAGGAGGGGAAAGCTCTACTTACGATGGAGGCCATGCAAGCTTATTTAACCGATAAAGGAGTATCAAAGCACTATTGGCCCGAACATTTAGAGGTGATTGAGGATTTCCCAAGAACACCTAGTGGCAAAATTCAAAAGTTTCGATTACGGGCAATCATTCAGGAAAAATTAACGGATCGAGTATAAGCTGCTAGACCAATTAGGAAAAATGGAGGGATTCATCATGGGACAACGTGTAGCGTTTGTGACAGGAGGAGGAAGCGGAATTGGAAGAGAAATTGCAAGATTACTAGCTTCCCGTTCCTTAAAAATAATTGTAGCCGATATCAATACCGGAGGGGCGGAAGAAACGGTTTCTATTATTAAAGAAAAAAATGGTGAAGCTATAGCGGTCTATTGTGATGTTACGGACTTAGAAAGTGTTAAAAACTCTGTCCAAGAATCAGTGAATTATTTTCAAACAATAGATGTGTTAATCAACAATGCAGGCTGGGATAAGGTAGAGCCTTTTCTCAAAAGCGAGCCAAATACATGGAAGAAAATAATTGATATTAACTTAATGGGTCAGATTCATACATGTAAAGAAATTTTACCGATTATGATTGAAAACAGTTACGGGAAGGTCGTGAATATTGCCTCTGATGCCGCAAGAGTAGGCTCAAGTGGCGAAGCAGTCTATTCAGCTGCCAAGGGAGGGGTGGTTGCTTTGACAAAAACGCTGGCCCGGGAAATGGCCCGCCATAAGATCAACATAAATTGTGTTGCACCAGGTCCAAGTAACACACCGCTATTTCAAGAAATCGGATCATACAATGAAGGTCTAACAGGGGCATTAGAAAAAGCGATTCCATTCCGGCGCTTAGCACAGCCGGAGGATATTGCGGGGGCGGTAGCATACTTCGTGTCGGATGATGCAGGTTACGTAACAGGGCAAACCCTGTCGGTCAGCGGGGGGTTAACGATGCTTTGATCAAACGCCAGTATGGGGGACGTGTTTCCCTATACTGGATTCCTGTTTTTAATGCCTGAAAAGTTTTATACACCTATAACCATTAAGAAGGGATGTGGGAACATATGGATTTTAGATTGTCGGACGATATTGTGTCGCTTAAACAAGGGATTCGAGAATTTGTCGACCATGAAGTCGAACCGTATGCGAAGGAAATTGAAGAAACGGATGAAATCCCTGGAACACTCTTAGAAATGTCCAAAGAAATGGGCCTGTTTGGTTTAAGCATCCCGGAGGTGTACGACGGTTTAGGCATAGGCATGGTGGGAAAATGTGCGGCGTATGAGGAATTAGGCCGCACCCATAATGGCTATACCACTGTTATTGGCGGGCACACGGGAATCGGTTCGGTTGGAATTGTCGAAATGGGCAATGAAGATCAAAAGAGAAAATATTTACCGGAAATGGCAAAAGGAAATCGCATCGGAGCCTTTGCGTTAACAGAACCAAGTGCAGGCTCGCACGCTACTAATCTAAAAACAACAGCTGTCAAAAAAGGCAATAAATATATCCTAAATGGAAGCAAACACTACATTACCAATGCATTTCTAGCCGATGTATTCACCGTCATGGCTGTAACCGATCCCTCTAAGGGTGCCAAAGGGATTACCTCCTTCATTGTTGAGAAGGACTTTCCTGGCTTTAAAATTGGAAAAAAGGAAAAGAAAATGGGCCTGCATGGGTCCCATTCTGCAGAAATTTTCTTTGAGGACTGCGAGGTTCCTGCAGAAAATGTTTTGGGTGAAGAAGGTCAAGGGTATGTGAATGCTCTAAAAATTCTTGCCAATGGCCGTGCAGGTCTCGCGGCAAGAAATCTCGGATCATGTGATAAATTACTGGAAATGTCACTCGATTATGCTCACACAAGAATTCAATTTGGCAAACCGATTTTTGAACAGCAGATTATCCAGCATTATTTAGCAGAAATGGCGATGGAAACTGAATCACTAAGAGCAATGACCTATCGGGTCGCGTGGATGGTTGATCAAAATATGAAAGTGATCAAAGAAGCAGCAATGGTGAAATTACTAGGTTCTGAAATTTATAACAGAGTGGCCGACAAAGCCGTGCAAATTCACGGAGGTCTGGGTTATATAGCCGAATACCCAATTGAACGATTTTACCGTGACGCCAGGATAACGAGGATTTATGAAGGGACATCGGAAATCCAGAAAAACATTATCGCGGCACAGCTTCATGCCAAATATTCCAATTAAGTGCTGTCCTTTAACGGTGGACATAGCATGATCGAATAACACATAACAAAATAAGGAGGAAGATCGGTGCTGAATTTTCATTTAACCGAAGAACAAGAAAACGTTCAGAAAACGGTACGTAAATTTGTAGATAAAGAAATTATTCCTTATATTCAGGAATGGGACCGGAACCATCATTTTGAGCCACGTATTTTAAAGAGATTGGCTGAACTACAGTTGATGGGGGTGTGTATACCTGAAGAATACGGCGGCGTCGGGATGGATTATAACACCTTAGCAATTGTTTGTGAAGAGCTGGAACGTGGGGATACTGCCTATCGTACAGCTGTTTCCGTCCACACCGGCTTAAATAGTATGACATTATTGCAATGGGGAACCGAAGAGCAAAAGCAAAAGTACCTAGTGCCGCAAGCTAAAGGAGAAAAAATTGGTGCGTTTGGATTAACAGAGCCGAATGCAGGATCCGATGTAGCAGCGTTGAATACGACAGCGATTAGGGATGGTGATACGTACGTCCTAAACGGGTCAAAAACGTGGATCTCCCTTTGTGATGTAGCGGACCATTTCCTTATTTTTGCTAAAACAGATGCCACTCTCGGTTCAAGAGGGATTTCAGCCTTCATCGTCGAACGGACCTTTGAGGGAGTAACGACAAAAGCAATTAAAGGGAAATTAGGAATTCGTGCCGGAAATACAGGAGAAGTCTTTTTAAGTGGGGTAACTGTCCCTGCTGCGAACAGAATTGGAGAAGAGGGAGAAGGCTTTAAAATTGCCATGGCTGCACTAGATAACGGGCGCTTCACCGTAGCAGCTGGTGCATGTGGGTTGATTAATGCCAGTCTAGAAGCTAGCTTAAAGTACTGTCACGAAAGAAAAACATTTGGCAAGGAAATTGGCAAACACCAGCTTGTTCAACAAATGATTGCAAAAATGAGCGCGAATTTGGAAATTTCTCGTCTACTCGTCTACAAAGCAGGGACATTAAAAAATGAAGGCAAACGCAATACAAGAGAAACATCGCTAGCCAAATGGATTTCTTGTGATGCTGCCTTTGATGCAGCCAATGATGCTGTCCAAATACATGGTGCCTATGGCTATTCGGATGAATATCCGGTGGAGCGTTTCTTAAGGAATTCAAAGGCTCCAGTTATTTATGAAGGAACACGTGAAATTCACACGATAATGCAGGGAGAATATGCCCTGGGTTATCGTGAGGATAAACAGGTCCGCAAACCACTTCCCTCATGGCCTTTTGAGTCTGTTCCAGTAAAGTAAGTTTAGAATATAGTTAATAAAAAACTACCTATTAGATTTAAACATAGAAATAGGTAAAGGTAAGTTGGGGAATGTAATATAGTACTATTAGAATTAAAAGAGCTTGGATTCCAAGCTCTTTGTTTGTGAACGAATATGCGTTTAATACGTTATAACAACTGCGAAATTCCCTATACACAGAATATGGAAGCATATTATATGCTCTGTTTATATTTAAGGCTTGTCAAGATTTTTCTATTTCTCTATCGTCTTCAATTTTTGAATAAACAAAATCAAATAGAATGGTTAGTACTAAACTTCCAAGAAATGCCCAAAAGAGTACCATGTTGTCTTTTCTCCTTGTTGATAATTGATTTTATAATAGATTTTTAATATTAATGAGACCAATATATCACATAATTAAGGTCAAAATTATTATTTTAGTAAAATGGTTGAAAAAGATACAAAGATGAAAACATTTTAACAAGCTTTTGTCCAAAACGGTTGTGCTGGCTGAGAAGAGGAACTGAGTTTAGTTAAAAAATAGAAAAGCGCTAACAAAATATAAAATAATCGCAATGGCTGCTCCAACCACAGATATCTTCAATTTATAACGGGCATAATCGACAAGCGGCATATCGAGAATCGAAGCTGTCGTAATAGTTGTATCACCTAATGGAGAGGTTAAGGCACCAAAAGCTCCACTTGCAAATACAGCACCGACGGTTAACGGGATAGACGCCCCTGTTGAAACAGCTAAGGACATACCTAATGGCATAAACAATCCCCAGGTTCCCCAGGAGGAACCAATAAAATAACCGATCAAAGAACCGAGCACAAAAATGGTGACAGGAGTTAAAAATGCTGGTAAGAACGCCCCTAATGTAGAACTAATAAATTTTGAAAAACCAAGATCCTCTGCCGCAAGTGTCAATGACCAAATGAGGACTAGCAGACTGATGGCCTCCATCATTTGATTACCGCCATCATAAAAATGGTACAAAATTTCATGTAATTTTTGCCTTCTGATAATGTAAAAAATAAAGGATAAGACAAGTGTGATAAAAACAGCTAAAAGCATGACAAAGGTGGCATCCGCAATGGAAAATGCTTCAAATACTGTTTTAGCCCCTTTAGCTGTACCATTTTGCCATAAAAGAAATAAGGACAAACTCAAGAGCAAGAAAACTGGGAAAATTAAATTCCACGGTTGAGCCTTCACTAAGGATAATTCTTTTTGTATTCCCATGCGGTGGAATTCATTTTCTTCCGCATCTAGCAGGTCTTGATCGAGTTTATTCCTTGATTGATTTTTTTTTGCCACAGGATTCCAAAAGGTAAGGATAATGCCTATAACCAACATCACAATCGCAAAAAAATCAAACAAAATACTGAGTAAAAATACATGATAAGCAGACATGTCTATTTGAAGCTTTCTAATGCTTCCTTCTACTAAAGAGACCATGAATCCCACAAAGGCAGTAGCCACTGGCAAAAGGACAATGACTGATTCTGTTGAAATATCCATCATTAGGCCGATCCTTTGCTTGGACACATTCATTTTATTAATCAATGATTTAACGACAGGACCAATCATCATAATCCGAAACATCGGCATCATAAACGTAAAAGGGAGAGTGAGCCAGATCAGTCCAAGCAACCCGCGCTCTGTCTTAATTTTTGTCCCAATCCATTCCGAAAAACCTTTAACGCCGCCAGAAATGTTCATCATTCCAACCAATCCGCCAAATAAATAAAGAAACCCAATGATTTTAATATTATCCGCTTCAGACAAGGTGGTGACGATATAGGATACTGATTGATAGGTTCCTGTTAATAAATCAATTTTCACAATCAGAGAACCCACCAGCAGCCCTGCGACAAGACCTGGCAGAATATTTTTAAGCCAGATTGACATGGAAATTACAATAAGAAACGGTATCAAAGAAAGCCATGAATGTTCCAAAATTTCTTCCCCCAAAAAACTGATATCGGTAGTTCAATTAACTATTTGGTTATTTTGCCAAAAGGAGATGTACATTATTTATACAAATTGAAAACTTAGGAAATGAGTAGATTAAGATTAGAATCGGTTATAACAAAGAACCCATGAAATTTTTATCAATAAATCAGGATGTTTATTTGAAATTCTGATAAAATGCATTTAAGGATAAAATTTAATAAAGATGAACTATAAACGTTAAGAGCGTTTAGGAAAAGGTGGTTATAACTTGAAAAAAATTAAAGTTGGCATAATTGGTATTGGAGTAATGGGGAAATCCTATGTACTTCAATTGGATCAAGGACAAATCAATAACGCCACCTTAACAGCTGTCTGTGGCCGGAATGAAAGTCAACAAGAATGGGTGAAAAATAATACCTCAGGTGAAGTGCAATTTTTTCAAGACGAAGATGCCTTTTTCAATGAATCTGGTATTGAGGCAGTCATCATTGCTACACCGCACTATAGTCACTCTGAATTAGCACAAAAGGCTTTTTCTAAAGATATTCATGTACTTGTGGAAAAACCGGCGGGTGTACATACAAAACAAGTGATAGAAATGAACGAAGCCGCGGCATCAAGTGGCAAAGTTTTTGGAATTATGTTTAATCAACGGACCAATCCACTATTTCAGAAATTACGTGAATTGATTCAATCTGGTGAACTAGGTGAAATTAGACGTATCAATTGGATCATAACAGACTGGTATCGTTCCCAATCTTATTATGATTTAAGTAAATGGAGAGCAACATGGCAAGGTGAAGGTGGCGGTGTTTTATTAAATCAAGCCCCGCACCAATTAGACTTACTTCAGTGGACGACCGGTTTGACACCCAAAAGTGTGCATGCTTTCTGTCATAATGGAAAATATCACGAGATTGAAGTTGAAGATGATGTCACCGCTTTTATTGAATATGAGAATGGTGCTACAGGGGTTTTTATAGCATCAACCGGTGAAGCGCCTGGAACGAATCGTTTAGAAATTGTGGGTGATCGTGGGAAAATGGTAGTTGAAAATGATGATCTTATTTTTTATCGTCTAACTGAATCTGAACGATATTTTAATGCAACCTTTACAGGCGGTTTCGGGCAGCCTGAATGCTGGAAAATTGATATACCTATCAAAGGCAAAAACCCAGGTCATTTGGGAATCATTCAAAATTGGATTAATGCCATTGTAAACGGTACTCCCTTACTCGCTCCAGGTGAAGAAGGATTAAAGGGAGTAGAATTAGCCAACGCCATTTATCTATCATCCTGGTTAAACCGAACCATTGAATTTCCGATGGATGCCGATCTTTATTACGAAAAACTGCAAGAAAAAATCAATCATTAAACCTTATCAGGATCATTTAACAAGAATGTTCAGACCTTACCAAATTAACTTGGTGAGGGTCATTTTTCGTGGGCAGAATGAAATTAGGGATGAATAAAAAAATCTCAATTATGTATGTTTATAAAAAAGGAAAAGCGGGTCAGGGTTGTTAACAATTCTTTTGTCAGCAACCTTTTCCCGCTTTTATAATTATATTTTCCTATATTCACTTGCACCAATGCCAAGCTTTCTTAAATACATATAATCCAAAGAGAAGAAATGCAAGAAAGCCAATTACTGCAATAATAAGGTTTAAAATATTGCCAAGAACTCCTAGGCCGATTAGTCCAAAAAATTTAGAAATGAAACCCAATAACGAGAGTAACAACCAGATTACACCTGTAAAAAAGCCGAGGAAAATTCCGAAAATGCTCCAGGAAGAATGATTAGAACTCATAAAAATTCACCTCCTGTCATTAGTTGATCAATATTATTGTATGCGCATACACCAGATCTTGTTTTTAAAATACAAAAAAGAGGCTCAAAAAAAGCTTGGATTGATGAAACATCCAAGCTTTTTTTATGAATGAAGTTGATTAATCATCGTGGTGAAAAGTTTCCGTTTTTGGAGGATTGACAAATTTGCCATCCATTTTGACTCCCACACCTTGATCATAGACCATTTTTCCACCAAAATAACCCACCGAAAGGATGCTAGCAGAACAGATTAAAGTAAGCAGGCAATAGGTCACCAGTGAAAACCTGAGGAATTCTTTCTTTTTAAAAATAAAGAAAGCGCGGAAAGCAACAACTAGAAAAGCCAGGATGGTGGCAATATCCGCCAGGCTTTCATGGTATTCAAATACATTTGTGTTTCCTCTAGCATCATGCTCGGGTCCTGTACCTACTGCAATCCAAGCACTAATAAACGCAACCGCCCACAGCCAAAAACCCTGCTTCGGTGAAAACTTTCGCTTTGTTATAATCCAAAATAAATCATAACACGTAGCGATAATGATTAGTGCAATTGGAAAATGCACTATAATGGGGTGAGCATGAGTCAATACTTCTTCAAACATCGCTTTTCCTCCTCATTTAAGAGATGATCGATGATTTTATTATATTGCAGGACTACCTAAATTTTACTATATAATGATAAAAATTACCTGGAAATTGTCACTCCACAAAATGGAAGTGAGTAAAGAATATAAAAAATCAATGGAGGGCAATCTTTTATATAGAGAAATTAGAGGTTTAAATTAGAGGAAATCAAGCAGAGGATAAGATTTTTATATGGTTCAAATCCATGGGAATTGTAGGATAACATCCAAACTGTTGAATAAAAGCCCTCCGCCTAAAAACGTATTATTTAGTTTAGAAATGTAACTAGCACTTTATGCTATTTATTCTTTTATATTTTAACTAGTAACCTTTCGTTAATGATCTTTACATACCGTACTAAATAAGTATTTATCATATAATTTCCTTGATTACTCTTCACAATAAAATATTTATTACGATCCATTTTTTTTAATACTTCTTTTTGAACATCTTCTTTTTGAACATCTAAATTTTTTATGATTTTTTCGATTATGATATTATTATCAAGCGTATAACAAACTGTAAATTCCTTCAATCTATTTCTCCTTTCAATTATTATTAAGTAAGGATAAGCAAGCTAAGGACAAACCTTTTGATTTTATTTCTTTTCTACTTTTACTAATCCTTTACCTAAATTATTCTTTTCAAAATAGCATATGACTTGATCGTTAACTTGTATTTTAGCATCTGAGATAATGTTTTCAGCAGTAAAAATAATCTCATTCCCGTTTTCACTTTTACCGTAGTATTGATTACCTTTTATATTGTTAATTTTGTATTCTATCTTAGTGTACTTTGAAGAACCATTGCTTTTGATACTTGTGTTGTTACCAGAATATGTATGGAATCTAACTAAAACTAACAAAATTGATGTAAGTACCACAAGGATGATTACTCTTTTAATCATGTTACTCAACCTCCTTCTATGTATTTTAAGAGATGGAAGAGGAAAGTAAATCCTTCTTTTATCCTTAGTCTTTGGACCTATATTAGATCCCTGCCATTATTTCTGAATAAAATCACGAAACATAGAAGGGAATTGAAAGTTATATACTCCTATACGTTTTTCATTATCAGAGTTGTGGTAAATATGTAAAAAGGATAGGAGATGATCTAATGGATGAGCAAAAACACAGTTATTACATTAACATTCAATCTCATGAGATTTTCAGAGATTCTAATCAAGCAGAATGGAATTTTAAAATTGAAGCAACGGAAAGTCAAGTGGCTATCCTAGAACGAATGTTTGATAATAACGAAGAGACAGACTGGGAAAGCTATTTACGATCCCATATACCTTTTCGTGAATATCATCATCAGCCTCAAAATAAAGAATATGACCACCGAATGGTAATGATCTATACCTTGCTATATTATTGGGGTGATGAAAAAGCACGTGCTCATATTCGTAAAATGGGAATATTAAATGAAGACATAGTAAATCAAACTGCACTAAAGGAGCACCAAGAATTTTAAACCCGAACAGGAAAGCGATTTGATAGAGTCAGTGATTTAGTGACTTAAAGCTTTAACGTACCGGGGGTCTGACCCCAAGAAGAAGCGCAAGATTTTCTTGCGCTTCTTCGTTTAGAATTGATATCTAATCGATTCTCTTTTTCATTAATTGGTGAAATGGACATTTAGATAAGGAGGTATCATCATCACGTAAAAAATACTGCCGCCATTCAAAATTGTCCTCCATCCCATAGCTGTTTAAATCAGGATGAATAGGGATGGTATCATAGTTTTCAAGTCTTGTTCGCACTTTTGATTTTATACTGTCTGCAAAAGTCTTGTTCTTGTTAAATTCTTGTAATACCCATCTAGGGGTGATTGCCAACATGAAATTGGGGAAGTGTCTACTCTTTCTATTCTGATGGGCGGGTGTTGCACAATACATAAAATACTTTTCACCATTGAAACAGAACTCCCAAATCGGATTATGTGGGTCATGAGGAATTTGCTTTGGCCATTCCATTCCGTCCTTTTCACTTAAACCACTTAATTGTTCCCAGAACAATTGCTCAAACATTTCAACTGTATAAGTGTTATTCATCTCTTTTGGTGTTTCATAAAAAATAATTAGCGAGGTGAATTTCCCGTAATTTTTGGATGTTTTTGTGTATTCACCTAAAAGCATAGCAACCTCATCAATAGAAGAAGGAAGCCTAGGATCACCTGTAAACCCGTACCGTAGTTGATTTGTTGAAAATCCAATTTTAGCGGGTATGCACGGAAATGGATGTTCTTTATCCTTCATCTTTGTTTCAAACTTTTCTAAAGCTGTTCTTTCCCATTGTTGGAGTTGGTGTCGAGTCGAGGGGGCATCTTGGAATAGTTTGTTAATATTAATCACCTCCAAATCGCTCATACAGTATATTCAACTTTGGATTAGATAGGTGAAAGTCTAATTCAAAATGGGCTGTGGGGTCTGACCCCCAACGAAGAAAAGCTTTAAGTATAGTGGGACTGATTACGTTGATGGCTTAGGACACAATTTATTTGGTATTTATTCATGGTTACGATATTTCCTATCAATGAAGGGTTTGATATAGTAAAATAAGATGAATCGACAAGAATTTACTAGGAATTCATTTGTTTGGAGGATATAAAGTGACCTATCAACAAAATAAACGGTTTAAAATGTTTGCATTGAATTCAAATAAAAAGTTAGCAAATGAGATGGCAGAACTGTTGGGTTGTCAATTAGGAAAATGTTCTGTCAATCAATTTAGTGACGGAGAGATTCAAATTCATATTGAGGAAAGTGTTCGGGGCAGTGAAGTTTATATTGTTCAATCTACCTCCTATCCGGTTAATGAAAATATTTTGGAACTCCTTATTATGGTTGATGCATTGAAAAGAGCTTCTGCTAGCAAAATTAATGTTGTCATTCCATATTATGGGTATGCACGACAAGATCGAAAGGCACGATCTCGGGAGCCAATTACGGCGAAACTAATAGCGAACCTTTTAGAAGCTGCTGGTGCAACGAGAGTTTTAACAATGGATCTCCATACTTCACAAATTCAAGGTTTTTTTGATATTCCAGTTGAACATTTATTTGGTGTTCCAATCCTTTCAGAGTATTTTGAGAAAAAGGGATTGGAGGATATGGTTATTGTAGCCCCGCATAATGGCAGTATCGGAAGAGCTAGAAAGATGGCTAATTTTTTACATGCTCCCATTGCTCTTATTGATAGGAGAAGGGATGAAGAAAACGATACCGAAATCTATAGTGTGGTTGGTAACATTGAAGGCAAAAATGCCATTATTATTGATGATTTAATTGATACAGGTGCAACCATTACTTTTGCTGCTAAGGCATTAGCAGAAAACGGTGCAAAATCGATTTATGCTGGCTGTACACATCCTGTTTTTACCGAGCAAGCAATTGAAAAAATTGAATCATCACCGATTAAAGAATTAATGGTGACGAATACCATCGAGTTACCAGATGAGAAAACAAGTAAAAAAATTAAAACGATCTCAGTAGCACCGTTACTTGTAGAGGCAATTGACCGGATTCATAATGAAAAAGCAGTAAGTCCTTTATTTGAATAAAATTTTATTTAAGCTAGCTAACTAATAAAGGTGTAAGACATTATCGACTAGATAGTGTCTTCTTTTTATTTTAAAGAATTATACCTTATGACTAGGTGATAAAACCAAGTGATATAAAATAGTCTTAATTTAAATGGTTTACAATCAAATTTAAAGTGATATTATTGTAATAGTATATATATTTTTAATAGCTTGTATTATTACCAGGCATTAAAAAGGTTAGAATCTTTATACTGGCAGAGTTTTTAGGGAACCCTTAATAACTAAGCAGATTATTTTTATTTAATACTAACAAGAATGGAGATTGACTACTGTGGAATTGAAATCATTGATTGCACCAGATCACTTTAACCTGGCAAGTGAAATCTCAAAGCATGTTTCAGACAAAATTGCATTGAGATGGGAAAATGAATCGGGAGAATCTAAATCTGTTACATATGCTGAACTGAATTCAAAGGCAAATAAACTTGCTAATGGTCTAACTAAATTAGGACTAAGTAAAGGCGACCGTGTTGTCGTGATGACCACTCGTCTTATCGAGTCTTATGTGATCTATTTAGCCTGTTTAAAAGCAGGGATTGTAATTAGTCCTTCTTCTGAATTGCTTCGTGCAAAGGATTTAGTTTATCGCTTAAATCATTCAGAAGCCAAAGCAGTTATTTCCTTTAGCAATTTGGTGAAGGAATTTGAAAATATTAAAGAAGAAACCCCCTTTTTACAATATAAGATTGCCTTTGGTCAGAAGGTCCCAAATTGGATCTCCATGGAAGCATTAATGGAAACAGAATCTGATATGTTCACCGATGCGGACACATTGAGTGATGACTATGCCTTTTTAGCATATACATCTGGAACTACAGGGCAGCCTAAAGGAGTTGTCCATAGCCATGGTTGGGGCTATGCACATATAAGAACCGCCGCTTCAAAATGGTTGAATATCAGTGAACAGGATCTCGTTTGGGCAACAGCTGCACCAGGGTGGCAAAAATGGGTTTGGAGTCCATTTTTATCGATATTAGGTTCTGGAGCAACAGGTTATGTCTATTATGGAAGATTTGCTCCGCATAAATACTTACAGCTTATGCAAGATAATAAAATCAATGTTTTATGCTGTACACCAACTGAATATAGAATGATGGCAAAACTTGATGATCTTTCAACATTTGATCTCTCACAGTTACATACCGCTGTGTCTGCCGGTGAGGCACTAAATCGTGAAGTTATAGATATCTTTAAAAATCAATTTAATATCATGATTCGTGACGGGTACGGCCAGACTGAAAGTACCTTGTTAATTGCCAATTTAAATACAGATGAAAATAAATTGGGTTCCATGGGGCAGCCGCTTTTACCTGAATTTATTGAAGTGGTAGATGAAGATGGCCAACCAGCACCTGTAAACGAAGTCGGAACGATTGCAATAAGAAAAGATTTTCCTGCTTTATTTCAACATTACTATAAAAATCCTGAATCTACTGCAGCTTCCTACCTTGGTCAATATTTTTTGACGGGTGACCGAGCCTATAAAGATATGGAAAACTATTATTGGTTCCAAGGAAGAAAAGATGATGTAATCATCAGTTCTGGCTATACAATTGGACCATTTGAAGTAGAAGATGCACTTATGAAACATAAATCCGTGAAAGAGTGCGCTGTTGTCGCTTCACCAGACCCGATTAGAGGAAATGTTGTTAAGGCATGTATTGTTTTAAAAGAGGGCATTTCTGGTACTGATGAATTGACTAAAGAATTACAGGGCTTTGTTAAAGATTTAACAGCACCATATAAGTATCCACGGGTGATTGAATATTTGGAGGCACTCCCTAAAACAGATTCAGGTAAAATTCGCCGAATAGAATTGCGTAATAAAAGATAACGACAAGAAAGAAAAAAGGGGTCAGTCCCCCAGCGTGCTAAAGCTTTAGTGCAGCGGGGGACTGACCCCTTTTTATTTTCTTTTTAATTAATTATGGAATATTTACTCGGATTTTGTGGAAAATACCTTTGTATGAAAATAGAAGGGAGTGTTATTTATAGAACAAAATCTTTATGACAAAATAGGTGGAGAAGAAGCGGTTACGAAAGTTGTCGACTATTTTTATAATGAACTGGTTTTGAAGGATGAAACTGTTAATCAATTTTTTGAACATACAGAAATGGAAAAGCAGCGCCGTCATCAAGCAAAATTTATCAGTTTTGCATTGGGTGGACCTAATCAATATTCCGGAAAATCAATGGCTAAAGCACATGAAGGAATGAATTTACAGCCTGTCCATTTTGATGCAATTGTCCATCATTTACATGATGCCCTTGCCCACTTTGGAGTAAGTGAAGCGGACATTGATTCGGCATTAACAAAAGTAGCTTCTCTTAAAGATGATATTTTATATCAGTAAACCTTTTTTAAGGGTGCCTTGTACTCTTTTTATTACTCGGACCGACCATGACCTCAGCATGTTCGGCCGTTTTTATTTTATGGTCTTATTACTTTTAGTTTCAATTTAACCATTAAATTGGGGTAATCTTTAAAAAATTCAGTGATAAAAGGATTGTTTGTTGATTATTCTGATAAGTGATTGTATAATTTAAAATTATTCCTACCTGATTAGTGTGATTTATGTTGGATGTTTTGTAAGGTTTTATTCTGCTATTCTGCTAGATAAATAGAGGGGCAAAAGGGGAGATGGGAATGTTTTGGACGTATATGGCTTTTATCATTGCTTTCTTCTTTGCCATGAACATAGGGGCAAGTGGAACTGCAGCTTCCATGGGGTCGGCCTACGGTGCTGATGCAATAAAGAGCAAATGGCGGGCTATGATGTTAGTGGCATTCGCTGCTTTTTTCGGGGCTGTTCTAGGTGGCGGAGAAGTCGTAAAAACGATTGGAAATGGTATTATTCCATCTAAGTTACTTAGTATTGAGATTGTTGTACTGATTCTTGCCGGTGCCACATTAACATTATTTATTGCGAATATGATGGGCATTCCATTGTCAACAAGTGAGGTCACTGTTGGGTCGATTGTTGGGGCTGGAATTGCTTTTAAACATTTGTACATTGATAGCCTCTTAGTTATTGTTTTATTTTGGGTGATTGTTCCAGTTATTTCCTTCTTCATTACATATGGTTTCGGTAAACTGATTGCAGTAGCTGAAAGGCGCTGGTCCGGATTAACTAAACAAGATCAATGGAGAAAGTGGCTGGCGAGATTACTTGTTGTTGGCGGCTGTTTTGAAGCCTTTTCTGCTGGAATGAATAATGTGGCCAATGCGGTTGGACCACTTGTTGGAGCAGGAATGATTTCTGCTACTAAGGGAATCTGGATTGGAGGTCTATTTGTAGCTATTGGTGCGATCATACTAGGAGGTAAGGTAATCGAAACAAATGGGAAGAAAATCACTAAACTTTCTTTATTAGAAGGAAGTGCCGTTTCGTTTACTGGAGGCGCCCTCGTTACAGTTGCATCGTTGTTTGGTTTGCCAATACCCCTTACACAAGTAACTACTTGCGGTATTTTAGGGATTGGTGCATCACAAAAAGGGATAAATTTTTGGCAAAAAGCCGTGATCAGAAAGATTTTTAAAGTCTGGCTGATTTCTCCTCTAGCCTCACTTGTTATCACCTATACTCTTATCAATCTCTTTATCGATAAAAATATTTATAATATTATTGTCATTTTGAGTACTTTAATTGCCGCAGTTGGTACATTAAGTCTTTCAGCAAATACCCGAAAAGAGAAAAGTACGATTCATGATGAGGGCGGCGGTATTTGAAGTAGAAAGAATTGGCAAAAACCTCTATATTATGTTAGTTTTATAAAAACAACATGAGTATTAATCAGCATGTTTTATGGAGGTAATATAATGTTGGACTGGTTTCAAAGTCTTCCCGCTGTCACACAGGCAACTTTAGGTACGTTATTTACATGGGGAATGACTGCACTGGGTGCTGCGTTGGTTTTTACAACTAAAAAAGTAAATCAAAAATTTTTAGATAGTATGCTTGGGTTTGCTGGAGGGGTCATGATTGCCGCTAGCTTTTGGTCACTACTATTACCTGCGCTAGAAATGGCAGAGAATAGCTCACTTCCAAAATGGCTGCCAGCAGCAATCGGTTTTCTTTTGGGGGGGTCTTTTTTATTAATAGTTGATAAACTATTGCCTCATTTGCATCCTGAGAAACCTATGGATAAGGCAGAAGGAATTCATCCCTCAAATAAAAAGAGAAGTACATTATTAGTTCTCGCAATTACGTTACATAACATTCCTGAAGGTTTAGCAGTAGGGGTAGCTTTTGGTGCAGTCGCCGCCGGGTTTCCATCCGCCACTTTATCAGGTGCTGTAGCATTGGCTATTGGAATCGGCATTCAAAACTTTCCAGAGGGTCTAGCTGTGTCAATGCCATTAAGAAGAGATGGAATGTCCCGTTCGAGAAGTTTTATGTATGGTCAAGCTTCAGGATTAGTTGAGCCCATTGCTGCTATCGTAGGAGCTGTATCAGTAGTATTTATCGAACCACTCCTTCCATATGCCCTTAGCTTTGCGGCAGGTGCAATGATATTTGTAGTCGCGGAGGAAGTAATACCTGGATCACAAGAAAATGGAAATACGGATCTTGCGTCCATCAGTTTAATGATCGGATTTGTCATTATGATGATTCTGGATGTTGCTTTAGGATAGTTTTTAAATTCCACAAAGGAATTTATTTAAATCTATTAAGGAGAGGTTCCTTATTTTTTGAGGAACCTCTCTTTAATTTTTTGGTTTTCTTTTTCCTGTTTAAGCTATGGTAAAATAAACTTATCTTTTTATATATTTGTCTGATTTTAATGAAAGGAGTTATCATGGAAGAAAATAAAAGGACTTTTCTCACAATTGATGAATACATATTACAATTTCCACTTGAAGTTCAAGAAATTCTTAGAACAATAAGACGAGTAATAAAAGAGGCGGCACCCGATGCAACCGAAAAAATAAGTTATCAAATGCCTACTTTTTTCTTAAATGGAAATCTGGTATACTTCGCTGCCTTTAAAAAACATATTGGTTTCTATCCAACTGCGAGTGGGATTAACGCTTTTAAACAAGCGTTATCGGATTATAAATGGTCAAAAGGTACGGTGCAATTCCCGTTTGATAGGCCATTACCGTATGAGCTTATAAGTGAGATTGTGAAATTTAGAGTTGCTGAGAATATGCAGCGAGCAGTGAGTAAATCAAAAAAGACCAATTAATTGAAACCGATAAAAAGGAAATAATATAAAAAAATGCTCCAGCTTGATAGTTGGAGCATTTTTTAGGGAGTGTCTCCATGGTTTATTTAAAGAACATCAAACCAAACTTTCGTAGCGTCATCTGGATCACCATTGTAATTTATCCGAATTTCTTCACCAGCTTTTATGTTAGTAATGGCAAAAAAGTCAATCGTATTATTTGGTAAATTAAGTTCGAATATAGCATTAGGTGTGTAGGAATGGTTAAATAGTGAACCATATCCTAATGCTAATGCACAGTCATTACGGTCTTCTCCCCACCAAAACACATATTCCATCATTGTCGTCTTCTTTAGATATTTGTATTCATCTTTCGGTGATACAATGACCGGAGCCTCATGAATTAATTCTCCTTGCAGAATATCACGAGTAGCAAATATCCCTCTGCCAAATTTGCATTTCTGTACCTCAATCATTCAAACCCACCACCCATTCAATAAAAACTTATTCATCAGTGTAACAAAGACACATTCTTCTCCAGTTTATGCAAAAAACAGGAAATTTGTTTTGAGTAGTTAAAGTCTGTATAAATTAATGAGCTCTATATGATCGTAAAAAATCCCCAAAATGGCGAGTTAATGGTAAAATCATAAGTAAAATCCTATTAAACGTTTTTTTTAAGAATCGTTGAACAGCGGTATGGGGGAACGGGAATGGTAGTTGTAAAATCAGTAAACCTTGATGGTGAGAGTATTCATGTTTTTAATAGTGCCATATATATATTTGAATCAAGTTTGGGCTTCACTTTAGAATTGGATTTAATTGTTACGGAAGTCATAATTAAAAAGTATAAAAAGTTGGAAAACCTCATTGTAGAGATAGAATTAGAGGATGGGAGAATCCTAAATTCGATTATGCATGTAAAAATATTGGCAGGTGGGTTGCCACAGCTGAATTTGTTTTGTGAAATTGATGACATAGAAGACTATCATGATTTCGATAAAGTAAACGAAAACGATGCTTGGTTTCCTAATATAGAAAAAGGCCTCACAATTGAAGAGATTAGAAAAGTGGAAATGCCTATTGAAGATATTAGCTTAAAATTAAAACTGCCTATTGATCAGGTTGAATGGTTAAAGAATCAAAAAAAGTCAGATATAAATAAACTTTTCAAAGAATTTATTTATGAATATTGGAAAAAGTAAGGTCAGAAAATGGCTGGATGTATTTTTAGGGCCTTTTAATGGATGATTCTAGGACGAAATGGAAATATCCATCCACTAAAAATTGCAGTCCAAAGAATTGTTTTGAAATTTGCAGATTGAAAAACCCCTTTATGTAGAAAATAAACTTGAGTGACCGCAAACGATTTTTTGCCAGAAAGCTTAATTTTACTTTTTCTGGGATAACCAATCTGATACTACTTTCGCTTCTTCAGGTGATATGACCCCAGCTGGCATACCACCTCTACCATGATTAATAATATTTTCTATTTCACTTTGAGAATATTTTGCACCAATTTTTCTTAAATCAGGACCAGTTCCACCTTGGAGATTTTCGCCGTGACAGGTAATACAATTAGTTCCTACAATTTCATCTGCCTTACCAGCGGAAGTGGTTCCTTTACCATCCGTAGCTTTCTCTGTTTGCTTGGGTCCAGTATAAAAGAAAAGTAAAAATACCAGACATACTGCTAGGATAATATTTATTCCCATTGTACCCCATACTTTTTTCATCGTTACAACCTCCTGCGTTTATCCGTTTACCAACAATTCAACAGACCATTAGCTAACTCTTTAATTCGATTTATTCAAATACCTTTAGTAATGAGGACCAACTAAAAACGATTGACCAAACTATCCCATTTATTAGAAGTCCCACGATAAACATCATCCATCGATGTTTTTTCTGCTCCCAGCAAGCAACCATAAGAGCAAGACCTGCTGTAATGCCAATAAAGGCTAACCCTGGAAAAGTATGAAAGGACTTTAAACAATATATTGCTCCAGAAGCGGTTAATAATATCGATAATAAGAGCTCACTTAGTAAGGATAATTCGGATTTCATATAAGTACTCATTATTATTTTCCTCCTGTTGAATTTTTATTATTACATATCGCCTCTGGTCCTATTAAAAAAGATACGGAGAACAATGTCAGTAACATCGTTCATTTCCATTTGTTTTAAACTTTCTTACACCTCTATTCATAAAATTAATGTACTGTTAATATGTGATTTAAGCGAAAAGTTAGTCTTAAACTGTCCAAGTAAATTTTGTTAAAATTGGGTCATTCTTAATAACGGCATACCGTATGCATCTTTATAGGTAGGATCTTAATCAAGATAATTTTGACAGTGGGGCATACTTGCTCCTTCTGACTTTACTCGGAGGACGCTATTGGCATATTTATGCATATAGATTGAACTTTCGGTCATTATAGTAAAGTGCTGAATAGCACGAACTGACTTGGTAACAATAATTTTTACCAATGACTCCTGCACCAGTTGTTGGATTATAAATGTAGTTTTTGACCTTTTTAAGCAGGTGTTCATATCAGTAACAGAGCATAGTTTACTCGTTCCGGAGCATCCTAAAATAAAAAATAAGGGGTGTAGGAGGTAGTAGAATGGTTACCATAGATGATGTCATCCTTGCTCGGGAAAAAATGAAAGGGATTGTCCATACAACTCCGCTTGATTTTTCCCAAACGTTTAGTGATATTTCAGCTAATAATCAAGTGTATTTAAAGCTTGAGAACTTACAGAAGACCGGTTCCTTTAAAGTAAGGGGATCTTATAATAAGTTAATTTCATTGTCGGAGGAAGAACTACACAAAGGCGTTGTAGCAGCCTCTGCGGGAAATCATGCCCAGGGTGTTGCCTATTCTAGCCACATGCTTGGAATTCCCTGTACAATTGTTATGCCAAAAGGTGCTCCCCTAAGTAAGGTGTCTGCGACAAGACAATATGGAGCAGTAGTGGAATTACAAGGGAATACATTCGACGATGCACTGGCATATGCATTAAAACTAAAGGAAGAGATAGGAGCTACCTTTGTACATGCTTTTGATGACGAGTCGGTCATTGCGGGGCAGGGTACAGTCGGCTTAGAAATATTGGAACAACTTCCCGATGTCGAAGCAATCATCTGTCCAATTGGGGGTGGCGGGCTCATTGGCGGGTTAGCTTTAGCTGTAAAAGAGAAAAACCCGAATATACGTGTGTATGGAGTTGAAGCCCTTGCTTGCCCAAGTATGAAACAATCACTAATGGAAAAAAAGCCAATTATGGTAGACTCTACCCCTACGATGGCTGATGGGATTGCTGTCAAGAAACCAGGAGATAAGACTTTTGAGCTAGTTCAAAAGTATGTCGATGATATTTATTGTGTAGATGAAATGGAAATTGCAAGGACAATGCTGTTGCTATTAGAACGGAACAAACTTTTAGTGGAAGGATCTGGTGCAGTTTCTTTAGCGTCTCTCCTTTATCAAAAGGTGAATATTAAACAGAAAAAAGTAGCAGCGGTTATTAGTGGTGGTAACGTTGATGTGAGTTTTATTTCACGGATTATTGAACGTGGTATGGTAGAATCTGGACGGTATGCGAATTTTTCCATGATCTTAAAAGACAAACCGGGTGAGTTGCAAAGCGTGTTGAGTTCAATTACTGAATTAGATGCTAACATCCAGTCTGTTAACCTCCAACATGCCGGTAAGGATATTTATCCAGGCTATACTCAACTAGAACTTTCTTTGGAAACGAAGAATCATGATCATATTAAGTCTTTAATTAGAGTTTTGAAAAACAGGGGATATGATGTGAAAGATTACGTCTAACTATTTTGCAAGTTCATGATAAGAGGTTTTCTTTTTGCAAGAAAGCCTCTTTTTCCTTGGTTGATGGAATAGATCAAACATGATAAGTTTAAACCATATAAATTTGTTTATTTACAAAAGTATACTAGTACACTTCAATAAATTAAAAATTCAAAAGATACCTAAAAAAAACACAAAATTTCCTAAAAAAAGAGCATTCAAAAGAATGCGTAAGGTTCGTAAAATGAAAGATAAGAAAACGTTTTCATTTTGGGGGAAATCATATGAATATAATCAAAAAAGTGGGTCTTGTCATCGATTCTATTTTTGAAAAATTCACTCTCTTATCGTTACTTGCCTTAATTTTGGTTGTAACCACACAAGTTATGACTAGAAAATTATTTAATTTTGTTTTCTTTTGGTCTGAGGAAATCACGCTTTTACTACTAGCATGGTTTGCGTTTATGGCAATCGCAATTGGATTCCGAGAGTACATTCATCTAGGAATTGATTCGTTCACCAATTTATTCCCTAAAATTTTTAATAAAGTCCTCGATAAAATAATCAGTGCCTCTATTTTTGCCTTTGGTTTATATCTGGTAATCCAAGGCTGGGACTTTACGGTTTTGATGATGGATTCAACTCTTCCAGCTACCAAACTACCAAGTAGTATCACCTATGCTGTCATGCCTGTTACAGGAATTATGATTTGTTTTTATTCACTTTTACAATTTTTTAATATTAATACCACCCGACACAAAGAGATAGAGGAGGGGATGTAACATGGACAGCAATACAATTGGAATTATAATCTTGCTTTCTAGCTTTGTTATTTTAATCTTACTTCGGTTTCCGATTGCCCTTACACTCATTGCATCATCATTATTAACGGTTATTTACCTGAAAGTCCCTCTTCCGGTCATTGGACAGCAAATGATCCAGGGAATGAATTCCTTTTCTTTACTTGCGATACCATTCTTTATATTGACAGGTCAAATAATGAGTGAAGGTGGTCTTGCCACACGTATTGTGAATCTTGCGAGTTTAATGGTCGGTAGAATCCGCGGGGGACTCGCCATGGTTAATAGTGTAGCGGCCTTGTTTTTTGGCAATATTTCAGGTTCTGCTGTAGCCGATGTTTCTTCCGTTGGGTCTGTTATGATTCCAATGATGAAAAAGAAAGGATACGAAGCCGACTACGCGGTTGGGGTAACGATCGCTTCAGCAATCCAAGGAGTTGTCGTCCCGCCGAGTCATAATCTTGTTTTATATTCCTTAGCAGCAGGTGGGGTATCGATCGCCAGTTTATTTATGGCAGGCATTGTTCCAGGATTTATTATGCTCATTTCATTAATGATTACCGGTTATATTATTGCGAGGAAACGGGGCTATCAAAAAGCCGATCCTGTCCCTAAATCAGAAATTGGCGGTATACTGCTCCATGGGCTTTTATCCTTAAGCCCAGCGGTCATCATTTTGGGCGGAATCATGTCGGGTTGGTTTACTGCTACGGAGTCTGGTGCATTAGCTTGCTTATATTCTTTTATCCTAGCATTTGTTGTTTATAGAGACGCAAAATTTACAAACATATGGAAAATATTAACTAGGACAATGAGAACAGTGTCGATGGTGTTCTTTTTAATCGCAGCTTCTGCATCCTTTGGTTGGATACTAGCATACTTGAAAATCCCTGCAATGGTAACAGACCTATTTTTAAGTGTATCTGATAATCCAATTATTATTCTATTAATCATTAATATTTTGTTGCTGCTCCTTGGTGCACCGATGGACATGGCACCAATGATTCTCATTATGACACCGATTCTCCTTCCGGTTGTCACGAGCTTTGGGATGGATCCCGTTCATTTCGGTATTGTCCTCATTCTAAATGCTGGGATTGGTTTATTGACGCCGCCGGTTGGAACCGTTTTATTCGTCGGATGTGCGATTGGGAAGGTCTCGATCCAAGAAGGAACAAAAGCGATGATGCCGTTTTTCTATGCTTTATTAATAGTCCTCTTAGTTATTACCTATATACCTGAGGTCGTCATGTGGCTTCCAAATATGTTAGTCAAATAACCTCAGGATAGGTGAAAATATATTAAAAATAATAAAGGTGGGGTAAAAGAATGAAAAGAAAAAAGATTACTGGCATTCTTGCAGCAACATTGTTAATGGGGACCATCCTGGCAGCCTGTGGCAAAGAGGAAGCATCTACTACTTCAAAAGACGGGGGAACTAAAGTAGAAGAACCTAAGTACACGTTCCGTTTGGCAGATAATCAGCCGCCAGATTATCCAACCGTCGTTGGGGACAAAAAGTTTGCAGAATTAGTAGAGCAAAGAACTGATGGCCGAATTAAAATTGAAGTATTTCCATCCGCACAATTAGGGGATGAAAAATCTGTACTCGAACAAGTTCAACTTGGGGCGATTGAGTTTACAAGAATAAATTCCAGTCCGCTGGCCGAGTTCAACAACCAGTTTACAGCACTTGGTCTCCCATATGTATTTGAAAGTGAAGAACATTTATGGAATTTCCTAAATGGGGAAATGGGAACAAAATTGTTAGATGGGTTAGAGCAGTCAAAAATGAAAGGTCTTGCTTATTATGATTCTGGGTCACGTAGTTTCTATTCTACTAAACCATTAAAGAGCGTAAAAGACTTAAAAGGGCAAAAGATCCGTGTTCAACAAAGTAAAATCAATATTGATTTCATGGAAGCTCTTGGAGCCAGTGCGACGCCTATGCCATATGGTGAAGTATTCAGTGCCCTGCAAACGGGTATCATTGATGGCGCCGAAAATAACATTCCAAGCTTAGATTCTTCTAACCATTATCAAGAAGCGAAAAACTTTATCTTAGATCATCACCAACGAATTCCTGAAGTACTGCTTATTAGTAAAGCATCATGGGATAAACTTTCTGAAAAAGACCAAAAAATTATAAAACAAGCCGCGCTTGATTCTGTTAAAACGCAAAGAGAAGAGTGGGATAAATGGGAAGAACGTTCCACAAAGAAATTAAAAGAGGCTGGGGTTATCTTTACTGAAGTTGATGATATTACTCCTTGGAAAGAGGCCGTTAAATCCATGGTGGATAAATACTCGAAAGATTATAAAGAAGTTATGGATGCAATTGAAAAAGCACGTCCATAATCTTCAATAGGCGGCAAGCCTAGCTGGTAAATGTATCCATTTATCAGCTGGGTCTTTTCTGTTTTAAAAAAATGAGTGGTAAGGACTGAAATTTATGAAGAAATATTGGAGTAAACTAGCTGAATTTATTGAACGGTACATTCTATTAAAAAATCAATCACTCATGATTAAGCTTGGCGTTTTCTCCAGTTTTCTGGTTATATTTCCAGTCCTTTCATTGGGGTTTATTTCATACAATCGATCATCAGCTGAGTTAGAAAATCAACTTAATCAATCGAGCAGTCAAATAATCGATCAAGTCGAAGCACACATTGAATATTATGTACAAGATTTTGAGATTGCCAGTCTAAAAATTATCAATTCTCCTGAAATTTCAAGTCTATTGAAATCGCAATCGACAGTAACTGAATCTAAAGCGAAATTAATAGAATCAACTCGTAATACATTAAAAACAGCAGAGTACTCAAGAGCAGATATTTCCAATATCACCATTTTATTCGATAAGGATCAGGTTATTGATACGCTGGGAATGAGAAATTATTATTCTGCATCAAAAATTAAAGAAGAATATTGGTATTCATCAGTCCCGCTAAACGGGATGAGTATGCTTGTTACGAGAAAACTAAGATTGGCTAATAATGAGCAGCCAGTTATTTCACTAGTTAGACGGTTATATAATCCTCGTACACTGCTGCCAGTAGGCATGCTTATTATTGATATTAATTTTAGGCGAATTGAAGAAATATCAAATATGGTAACAATCAGCAAAAATGGTTACTTTTTCATTTTGGATGCTAACGGACATTATGTATACCATCCTGATTATTCAAAACTTGGGAAAAAGATTGAATTTAAACAATTAGCAAACCTGAAAACAGAAGGTAGCAGCACAGAAATTTTAGAGAATAAGCGAAAAGATTTTGTTACCTATACCTTCTCTCGAAATCTCGGCTGGATGTTTTTAACGGCTGTCCCATACCGAGATGTGACAGGAGGAATCATTCAAATTGAGAATACTATATCCATAACGATTATAGTCTCTTTAATCCTTGCTTATTTGATCGGTTTCGGTTTCGCCACAAGTATTATACGGCCCATTCGCCGCCTGCAGCATTTTATGAAGGAAGTTGAAATTGGACATCTGGATGGAAGAGTAAAAGTGGTTTCAAACGATGAAATCGGACAATTGAGTGCTGGTTTTAATAATACAGTTGAAAAACTTGCTAATTTACTTGAAGAAGTATATATCTCTAAGTTAAAAGAAGTAGAAATGTCACTTAAACAAAAAGAAGTGGAATTAAAAATGCTCCAATCGCAAATGAATCCCCATTTTTTATACAATTCTCTTGAAACCATTAGGGGGATGGCATTAGAAGAAAATCAAGAAAACATTGCAACCATGTCGTTCTCACTTGGAAAACTCCTTCGGTATAACTTGAATAACCATTCCTCAACCGTGAGTCTTCGAGAAGAAATAAATTTTTGTGAAATGTATTTCAAGATTCAAAAGTTTCGTTTCGAAGATCGTTTTGAGTATACGTTGGATATACCAGAATGGGCAATGGAACTAAAGGTCATAAAGTTTTCACTCCAACCCTTGGTGGAGAATTGTTTTGTTCACGGTTTTGGTTCGAATATTAGAAAAATAAAAATTAACATATCGGTTTACCGTAATTCTGAATCTTCGTTTGTCATTCGGATTTGCGATAATGGAAAAGGAATACCGGAAAGTTTATTAGAGGAAATCCAAAATAAAATGGATTTCATTACGAATACTAGTGATGGTCAAAATATTGGCATTTTAAATGTACACCAAAGGATTCATTATTTATTTGGCGAAGAATATGGAATCACGATTCAAAGTAAATATGGTTCTGGAACAGAGGTATTGATCTTTTTACCAGTTTTAAAAGATCATCCGGAGGGGAGAGATAATGAAGAAAACAATCTTGCTGGTGGATGATGAGAGATGGGTTCGTACAGCACTTAAATGGACCATAAATAAGTTAAATCTTCCACTTCTGGTGGTACATGAATGTGAAAACGGATTAGAAGCACTCGACTGGATTAAACAACATGAAATAGACCTTGTCATAACAGATATTCGAATGCCTATTATGGATGGACTTACATTGGTGAAAGAATTAAGTCAGTTAAAAAAGGAACAGGATGTCATAGTAATTAGTGTTCATGATGAGTTTCAATTTGTACAAAAGGCCCTTCGAACTGGAGTAGAAGATTACCTTTTAAAACCAGTCGAGGAGAGTGAGTTAAAAGGGTGTCTTGAAAAGTGGCTGGATAGAAAATTAGAAAAAATGATAAAAGTGAAGGTTGCTGTTCATGGGGATGAAAACCTTCCATCTTCAACCATTGAGAAGGTTTTGCGATATTTAGAAAAAACACCCCTGGACCAGATTACCCTTAAAGATGCGGCAGAGAGTGTACATATGAATCCTAGTTACCTCAGTCAATTGTTTAAACAACAATTGAATAAAAAGTTTGTGGATTATATTACGGAGCTTCGAATTGAGGAAAGTAAGCGGCTATTACTTAATACAAGCTTAAGAATGTCTGAAATTGCAGAAAGGGTAGGATATTCTGATTTAGCCTACTTTAGTAATAATTTTAAGAGGATTACGGGCTGCTCACCTTCAGAATTTCGAAAGTCATCAATCCAAAACGTAGCGGAGTAAAAAAAGAAGCCAAAGTTGGCTTCTTTTGCAAGAAATGAAAAGAAACCATTCAAGCATATGATCAATCAATTACCATCACAGAGGTAAGAGATATCCCAGGATATGTAGAGATCCTTCATATATTTATAAAAATAAAAATGGAGATGGCTATAGATTTGATTTTGGTTTAAGTTATAAATAAAATTTTATGAGAGGCAGGGATTCCATCTCTGCTTCTTTTTGTGTTTTAACTATACTTATGAACTATTATTAGCTTCGCTTGCGAACAGTTAAATGTTTAAAAGCTGTCGAACAGCATAGGCAAACCCATCTTCATCATTTGTTTTGGTGACCATATCAGCCTCTTGCTGAATATGAAAAGGGGCATTGCCCATTGCCACCGATGTAGTTGCCACTCTAAATTGTTCTAGATCATTCCCACCATCGCCGAATGCAAAAATTTCATCAAACTGAAGCTTCGAGATTTGTTGGTAACGTTGTAGGGCTGTTCCTTTATTGGCTTCGATGGATGTAAACTCGACATTATTAGGATGCGAAGAAGCCATGTACAATTCTAATTTTCCCTCGGTGGCCAGTTTAGCTTGATTGATTTTTTCTAGTTGATCCTTGCGTGACACAGCCATGATCTTATAGATTTTGAGAGCGTCTTTTTTGAGAATCTGATCGTAATCATAATCCTGAAAAATTGGTTCAATCTCATCATCACTTTTGTCTTGAATCTCTGGATTTCTACATGGAAAGCCGCCCTGATTTGTATAGACCATAATCCATAAACCAATTTCCTTGAGGATCGGCAATAACTTTTTATAGATAGAAATCGGTACCGATGCTTCATATAATACTTCTCTTGTTGGAGCGTATAGAACAGTCCCATTAATACTTATTATCGGTGTTTCAAGCTGTTGCAAAGCATTAAATTTAATAACATCTTCAAATGCTCTGCCTGTGTTAATAATGATGTGGTGACCTTGAGCACGCAGGGACTGTAATACATTAAAATTTTCTGGGGATATTTCATGATTTGAGTTTAATAATGTGCCATCTAAATCAATTGAAAAACATTTCATTCTTTTTCGTTCCCTTCTTTATGGTTCATAATGCCTACTATAACAGAAAAATTAATAAATATATATATTGCAACACACAAATAGAACTCTCTCATTATTTTGAGTAAAATTGAGTAGAACCTCCACCGCATTAGTAAAGAGATGTTACTTACTGTTTCTATATTTAGAATTGACTGAATACTAATATCGTATTAAAATAGTTCTTTGCTTGAAACTACATTAAGAATTACAAAAATTTCAGTTCCTATCCAATCAATAAAGAGTTGGAACAGTGCAAGGGGGATATGTGTGGGTTCGCTGCCATCAAATCAAGTCGTTCGTGAGATTTTTTACGTTCAACTATTTAAGAAATCTAGCCATTTCACAGTATTACTGTTTGGGCAAATTTTTTCATTATTAGGAAGTTCGATTACTAATGTGGTTCTCCCAATCGTTGTACTCAAAATCACAAATTCTACTGCTATGATGGGGACTGTCATGGCGATCTATATGGCTCCATTCGTCATTCTTCTTCCTTTTTCAGGTATCTTTGTAGATAAAATGAACAAAGTCACCATTATGTTTTTTGTTGATCTTGTCCGTTTTATACTCATGCTGATATTATCGATCATAGCTTTTATGGATCAACTTAATATGACGTTTCTATTTGTTTTCATGTTTTTTATGGGGACAATGGACAGTTTTTTTCAGCCGGCCTATTCTGCAGTAAGGGCAAAAATATTCACACCAGATATCCGGAATGCCGCCAATTCTTTAAGTCAGGTGAGTGTCCATGGATTAAGGATTTTTGGACCGATTATCGGAGGTATAATAGTTTCTACATTTTCAGCTGCATGGGGATTTGGCATCAATGCTGCTACATACATTATCTCGCTATTTTTCATTCTTGGTCTAAGAACACTAACTTTTCAAAAACATAATGTCGATCAGAAAGAAAAAAATTCGATTAAACAAGATTTTATGGAAGGAGTCAACGTCCTCAAAGAGCAGTCCTGGCTTTGGATTACTATTCTTGCTTTTTCCATGCTGAATATTTTTTCTGGTGGGATTATTCGCATTATCATCCCATGGCTAATTAATAGTTATTATGAATATGAACCTGTCGTCTACGGACTTGTTCTTGCTGCTTCCGGGGCCGGGGCCATTGTTTGCGGGATTATTTTCGGTTTACGGCCAGAATGGAAAAAGAGAGGATTACTTGCTTATGGAGGAGTAACTTTAAGTGGAGTAGCACTCCTTCTAATGGCATTTACCTCGAATGTCCCCTTTTTAATGGCCTGGATGTTTTTAGAGGGTGCCGGGATCATGTTATTTGGTTTGATTTGGGAAACAGGTCTTCAAGAATTGGTGCCTGAAGAGAAATTTGGCAGGGTTGCCAGCTTAGATATGCTTGGTTCCTTCGCCTTGCTGCCGGTTGGTTATCTAATTACTGGTTGGCTTGCCGAGGGGATTGGAGAAATATTTACTTTAATTGTCTTTAGTATGGTGATTGTGTTAATCTCAGGATTGGCAATGATGAGTAAGGGAATTAGAGATTTTAATTAAGGATTCAAGTGGGGTGTACGATGCAGAAAGTTATTGTAATCGGAGCGGGTATTTTGGGAGCCTCAACCGCGTATCATCTAGCTAAATTAGGTGTTGAAGTAACGCTAATCGATCGTCATGACAAAGGCCAAGCGACAGATGCTGCGGCAGGCATTGTTTGTCCATGGCTTTCACAACGAAGAAACAAGGCCTGGTATCAGTTAGCTAAAGGCGGGGCAGCGTACTATCCAAGTTTAATTGCTCAATTGGAAGCAGATGGAGAAAAAGAAACCGGATATAAACGGGTAGGAGCGATCAGTCTTCATACTGATCCTGGTAAACTCGAACAGATGGCAGAACGAGCCCGCAAGCGAAGGGACGATGCCCCTGAAATCGGTGAGATCACCATTTTGACACCCTCGGAAACAAAGGCACTATTTCCTCCTTTGGCAGATGGAATTGGCTCTGTTCATGTAAGTGGAGGAGCTAGGGTGAATGGCAGGGCTATTCGTGACGCTTTGATTAGCGGTGCACAAAAATACGGAACTACTATTTTGAGTGGAAATGCCTCAATTGTGCATAAAGACAACCGAGTTATCGGGATAAAATTAGAGGAAACGAGTATGTTTGCGGATCAGGTCATTGTTACCGCAGGTGCTTGGTCAAAAGAGCTCTTACAACCATTAGGGGTTGAATTCTTAGTTAAACCACAAAAGGCACAAATAGTTCATCTTGAAATCCCCGGCACGGATACGAATTCTTGGCCGGTTGTGATGCCTCTCCATAACCAATACATTCTTACCTTTGATAATGGCCGTGTGGTTGTCGGCTCTACACATGAAAATGAAGCGGGTTTTGACAGTCGAGTAACTGCGGGTGGTATACATGAAATTTTAACGAAGGCCCTAGAGATAGCACCAGGACTCTTGAATAGCAGCTTCCTTGAAACAAGGGTGGGATTTCGGCCTTTTACTCCAGGGTTCTTACCGGTGGTGGGACCATTACCCCACTACGTGGGAATTTATCTAGCAAATGGACTAGGAGCTTCAGGGCTGACCAGCGGGCCGTATATTGGAGCACAGCTGGCAAAGCATGTGGTCGGGATAAAGACAGATATTGACTTTAGCTTGTATGATGTAGCTGAAAGTTGCCTATAAGTTAATTTATTTTTTTAAACTTATTAGCCAAAGGAGACACATTTAATACGCCATTTTAGGTTACCATCTTTCCAAATACTTTTGGAGAGAGGTAGCCAAGGATATTACGGAATTTAAACTATAACTAAAAAAATTTGCGTTAATAAGATAGAAAAATCTTTAAGTCGTCATTTGATGACTTTTTCTTTTTGTAGTTTATTATTGTTACACTTTAATATTCAGACAATATAAACAATTTAGAAATTTCATTGAAAAAAACTTTTTTTGTATATAAAATAATTTTCAGAGGTGAAAAATATGCAAATACAGAAAAAGCAGGAAAAACGAAAATATTCTGTTCCAGCTTTAGAAAATGCATTTAAAATACTGCAACTATTAAGTCGTAAACGGTTTCGCGAAAGTACTGTTACGGAAATTGCTAATGCACTTTCCCTAAGTCCTGCTACTTGTTATAGAATTTTACAAAGTCTTGAAGAATTTTCAGTGGTACGCTATTTAGAAAATAAAAAAAGATATACGCTTGGACCTTATCTTGTTGTCTTGGGGGAAAGAGCGAAGGAACACCTTGATTATATTTCTATTATCATGCCGTATCTTGAAAAATTATCTAAGGACACAGGCTTAACCTCGCTCCTTGTAAACAAGGTTAGTGAAAATAAGTTAACCATAGTTGCTAAAGTGGAAGGTAACGATTTCGGGGTTAATGCTTCGATTGGTCGTCATTTTTCGATTACTGATGGGTCATTTGGAATGTGTTTTCTTGCTTATATGGATAAGGAATCAAGAGATTACCATTTAAAACAAGATACAGGATTAAAATCCTTCACACCAGAAGAGCTATTCATACTCGAACAAGATATTGAGAAGGTAAGAAAGGATGGTTATTACATTACTTACGGGGAGTATCTAAAGGGTATCTACGGAATTGCAGCTCCGATATTCAGCAGTACAAACGAAGTTGAAATGATGATCGCTTTAGTTGGTTTAACAGCTCAACATGCTCTAAAAAATAGTGTAAAAAGAGAGGAGCATCCAGTCGATGAATGTTAAAAATCGAGTATTTCTAGTAACTGGCTCAGGAAGTGGTATCGGCGAGGGCATTGCTAATAAACTCGCAGAAAAGCAAGCAAAAGTTATCATAAATGACATTGATTTAACTAAGGCTGATAAAGTAGCACAATCATTAAATGAGAAGGGCTATGAAGCACTTGCTTTACAAGCAGATATTACTAATACAGAAGAAGTAAATGAAATGATAAGTTCCATTATCAATCAATATGGACGAATTGACGGTTTAATTAATAATACAGGTGTTGTGAGAGATAACCTAATATTAAAAATGCCAGAAGAAGATTTTGATTTTGTTATGAATGTTAATTTAAAGGGTGCTTGGATTTGCTCGAAGGCAGTCCTTGGGCATATGAAAGACCAAGAGTATGGGAGAATTGTCAATATTTCTTCCCGTGCATGGCTGGGGCAAGCAGGCCAATCCAATTACTCTGCTTCCAAAGGCGGACTGGTGAGTTTAACTAGAGCTTTAGCGATTGAATTTGCTAAATTCAATGTGACAGTAAACTGTATAGCCCCTGGATTAATTGATACACCACTTATCCGTAACCTTCGTGAGGATGTTCAGCAAAATCTCCTCAAGGCGCAGCCAACTCCTATCATTGGACAGCCATATGATATTGCTAACACTGTGTTATTTTTTGCATCAGAAGAGGCCCGTTATATTACCGGACAGGTTTTGCATGTAGATGGTGGAAAAAGCTTAGGTGCAAGAAATCTTTAAAACTTATTAGTAAAAGATTTGTTAGAAAGAATTCGGGAAGATTATTGTTTATATTATTTTTCATTAACTAAAAGCAAAATGGGAAACAAAAATAGGTTTCCCGTTTTGCTTTTTTTATTTTACTGATAGATATTTCTTTGTTGACAGTATATTATTTTTTCTTTGATAACCACTCTGCAACAACCTTTACGTCATCACCAGATATAACCCCTGCTGGCATTCCGTTTTTACCATTTTTAATAATATTTTCTATTTCACTTTGAGAATATTTCGATCCAATTTTATTTAATGCTGGCCCAGCTCCCCCTTGTAATTGATCACCATGGCAAGTTATACAGTTTTTACCTACAATATTTTTTGCATCAGTAGAGGAAGCTGAAGTAGTTGCTTCTCCATTAGCGGTAACAGATTCGGATTTTTTTGGTCCCTCGTAAAAGAATAGTAAAAATACAAGGCATCCTACAAGAATGATATTGAATCCTGTTATCATGTATGTTTTTTTCATATGAATCTCCCAGAGTTATTTATTTTTAGAAAAATGATGGCCAATTAAAATAGATAGACCATATGATGGTGCTAATTATTAAACCAACGGTAAAGATAGTCCAATGGTTTTTTTTCTGTTCCCAGCAAGCAATAATAAGAGCTAATCCAATTGGAGCTCCGATAAAGGCAAGCCAAGGAAAAGTATCAAAGGTTTTAACATAAAATATTCCTAAGCAAGCAGTTAAAAATAAAGATAAAAAGAGCTCGCTTAATAAAGATAATTCAGCTTTTATATGAGTACTCATTAATTTCCCCCACTTGAATAATATACTATTTAATATTTTGCAATAATTAATTTTTAACTTTTTGTGACAAAAGTAGTGTTTTTTTGACATCGTTAGGCGTATACTAGTTTTTGCTTGTTAGTTGTTAGGATAACGAAATATATTATACTAGTTTTTACTGTGATTAAAAAGGGGTGGGAGAAATTTTATTATGGAACAGGCAAAAATCCAACAGGAACAAGAACAAATAATTGTTGCACATCTAACAGAATTAAGGAAGCGCATTATTATCGTACTAGTGTTTTTAATCCTTTCTTTAATAGCAGGATTTGTTGCATCTCCATCGATCTTACAGTTTATTAAAACGCAGCCTTCGGCAATTAAAATAGATTGGAATGTATTTGGATTTGCAGATGGGATAACTATTTATTTTAAATGTTCGCTTGTTGTTGCCATACTTGTCACATTACCAGTTGCCATGCACCAAACTTGGTTATTTGTAAAGCCTGGGTTAACGGATGATGAAAAAAAAGGTGTGTTTGTCTTTATTCCAATCACGTTTTTCTTATTTGTTTTAGGGGTAAGCTTTAGCTATTTTGTATTATTCCCTATGATGATTCAATTTTTATCGAATATAAATCAATCGATTGGTGCTACGGAAACTTATGGTATTAGTCAGTATTTCAAGATGATGTTTGGTATTATTTTACCTGTTAGCCTCATGTTTGAATTGCCTGTTATCATTGTGTTTCTGACTAAGATTGGTTTGGTAAATCCACAATTTTTAAGAAAGATAAGAAAAATAGCCTATCTTGTTTTGGTTATTGTTGCGATCACCATTACTCCTCCTGATTTTATTTCAGATTTTATATTCAGTATTCCGTTACTAATTTTATATGAAGTTAGTATTCTATGTTCAAACTGGATTTATAAGAAAAAATAGTGTTTTCAGAGTGGAGCCTTACAAATAATTAGGGGTTTCAGCTTTTGGACCCATTACAACAGATTCATATTTTATAGAGGAGGGAAATTCTTATGTTCAATTCAATAGGGGTTCCAGGACTTATTATCATTCTAGTTCTTGCTTTAATTTTATTTGGCCCATCAAAATTACCACAACTAGGTAAGGCTGTTGGGGATACACTTCGTGAATTCAAAAAGTCAACAAGAGATATTGTTGATGAAGTTAAGGAACCTTTTGAAGCAGAAGATAAAAATCAAAAGAATTAGATTTTTTATAGATCTATGGATCGACCTAATATCTGCGAGATTCAAATCAAGGATAAGAAATAGAATTTTGATTGAGTTTTAATAATGAAATGGGGGGTTTTTTGTGTCAATTAACGAAAAAAAATTAACCGGGGTTGAAGACAACACTAGACGGACCTTTATGAAAAATTCAGGATTAACAGTGGGCGGTCTTATTGTAGGTGGAGCAGTAGGCAGCTTATTGGGGATAAAACCTACGACAAAAACAGAGCAAGCGTCAGCTCCAGTTCATGAGATGGAGATGGCAGCTAATCCTAACCAAGCATTAATGTATTTTAATCGTGTACAATTACAAACAATTGAAGCAGCGACCGAGCAAATTTTCCCTAAAACGGATATTGGTCCTGGTGCTAAAGAACTTCTAGTTGCTTATTATGTCGATCACCAACTAGCTGGAGAGTTTGGTTTAAATACAAAAGAATATATGTCTGGCCCTTTTTATCCTAACGATGCAGTGCCTGAACAAGGATATCAAACATTCCTTAATCGTCAACAAATCTTTGACCTTGGAGTTGTTGCTTTAAATAATGAAGCTGCTCGACGTTTTAAAACAAAAGAACAACCAAACATTAAGTTTTATGAATTAAAAGAAGAACAACAAATTGAAATCCTTAAAGATTTTGAAGCTGGTAAAGTAACAATGAATGGTGCAGTTTCTTCTTCATTTTTCTTTGCCTTACTAAAAAAAGTCACCATCGAAGGTGTATATGCTGATCCGTTGTACGGTGGCAACAAAGATATGGCTGGTTGGAAAATGAAAAACTTCCCAGGCCACCAAGGTAGTTATGTCAACACACTTGGTAAAGATCAATTCGTGAAAATTGCTCCTAAGAGTCTAAACTCTCAACATCAACATTAATTTTTATATCTTATAGAAAAAAGGTGAACACTGTGGCAAAGACTTTACCAAAAACAGACATAGTTTTAATAGGTGTAGGTTGGACAGGCGGTATTATCGCAGCCGAACTTACAAGAAAAGGTTACAAAGTAGTAGGGATTGAACGTGGTAAAGAACGTACAACCGAAGATTACTTTATGATCCACGATGAACTTCGATATTCAGAACGTAAAGGGTTAATGCAGGATCTTTCAAAAGAGACCCTTACTTTCCGTCATAATATGAATCAACGTGCCCTTCCTTACCGTGAATGGGGCAGCTTCCTAATCGGAGAAGGGACTGGTGGTTCCGGTGAGCATTGGAACGGACAAACCTTCCGTTTCCTACCTTATGATTTCGAAATTTACTCAGAAACTGTAAAACGTTATGGACAAGGCAAAATTCCAAAAGGAATGATGCTGCAAGACTGGGGTATCACTTACAAGGAACTTGAGCCATACTTTGATAAGTTTGATGCTATGACAGGTATTGCCGGTGAACCTAACCCACTTCCAGGTTCTCCACAGGTTAAATATCCTAACCCTCCAATGATGGAAACACCAGTAACAGAGTTATTTAAAAAGGCTTCTAAAGAATTGGGCTATCACCCATACCATATGCCTTCTAATAACCTTACAAAAAATTATACAAATCCAGACGGCATTTCACGTAGTGCTTGTCAATATTGCGGGTTCTGCGAGCGCTTTGGCTGCGAATATGGAGCAAAAGCATCTCCAACAGTTACAGTTCTTCCAGTTGCTAAAGAAACAGGCAACTTTGAAGTTCGCTCACATTGTGTAGTTCGTAAAGTTTTACATCAAGACGGAAAAGCAACAGGGGTACTTTACGTTGATACTCGTACTGGCGAAGAATACATTCAACCAGCAGAAGTAGTTTGTGTAACGGCTTATCAGATGAACAACATCAAAATTCTTCTTAACTCTAAACTTGGTCGTCCTTACGATCCAATTACTGGTACAGGTGTAATCGGCCGTAACTACGCTTACCAAACTTACTTAGGTAAAGCTGTTGGTTTCTTTGATAAAGAATTCAACCTTTATGGCGGTGCTGGTGCATTAGGTGCTCAACTCGATGATTTCAATGGCGATTTCTTCGACCATAGCGATTTAGACTTCCTACACGGAGCTACCATACACATTACACACTTAGGAGATCGTCCTATTGCTAATAACAATGTACCTCATAATGTTCCATCTTGGGGTAAAGAGTTCAAGGATTCTTCCGTTCACAATGCTAACCGTGCTCTAGTAATCAAAGCACAAGGTGCATCATTACCTTGGCAAGATAACTATATTGATCTAGACCCTACTTATAAAGATGCATTCGGTGATCCATTACTTCGTATGACGTTCAACTGGAAAGACCAGGACCGTAACCTAATGAAGTTTATGGGTGAGAAGTCTGCTAAAATTATGAAACAGATGGGTGCAAAAGAAGTCAATATGGGTGGAGCCGAAATCAAAGACTATGATATTCGTAACTATCAATCTACTCATAACACTGGTGGAGTCATTATGGGTGCTGATCCAGAAACTAGTGCTCTTAATAACTATCTACAAATGTGGGATTGCGAAAACGTATTTGTTCCAGGAGCAAGTGCATTTGCACAAAACTCCGGTTACAATCCTACCAACACAGTTGGTGCTTTAGCTTATAGGGCAGCTGAGGGTATTCAAAAATATCTGCAACAAGGCGGATCTCTTGTATAATCCTTATCTTAACCTGATTGTACTGATACATTTACTATAGCAATTTCAGAGTAGTTATATTCTACCTGTCCCAAATTGGGGCAGGTAGTTTTTTGATTAATGATATTATTATATAATGAAGAAAACGATTCATATCGTTTATAATCAGTAAAATTTCTAATCTAGTAAGAAGTGATTAGATATGATTTGAACAGGTGGTAGTATGAAACGAAAATAGGGTTCGATAGTAACATTCAAAGCTGTCGCTTAACATGCAGGCGTTTCTCGAGCAACTTCTTCACTTATTGTTAGGAATCAGTCCTACTTAATTTTTCTGTGCTAACCATTCAGCTACAACTTTCACAACATCACCTGATATTACCCCTGCAGGCATGCTATTTTACCCTTGTTAATGATATTTTCTATTTCCTTTTGGTCATATTTAGCACCAATTTTATCTAATGCTGAAAATAAGGATAAAAAGATTTCACTTAATAAAGATAATTCAATTTTTATTTGAGTACTCATTATTTTCCTCTACCTGAACTATAAATTATTTCAATTTATACAATAGCTAAATTTGAACTTTTTGTGACAAAAATAGCGTTTATTTGGCATCATTATCGTATACTAGTATTTGTTTGCGGGGTTAATGAATACTAGTATACCAGATTTTACTCTTTTTAAAAAGGGGTGTGCCCAATTTTTTTATGGAACAGGCAAAAATCCAACAGGAGCAAGAAGAAAATCTTGTGACCCATCTTACAGAATTAAGAAAAAGGATCCTCATTGTACTAGTTGTATTCATCCTATCATTAATAGTAGGATTTGTAGCATCTCCATCTATCTTAAACTTTATTAAGACGCAGCCTTCTTCTGTTAAAATAGAATGGAATGTGTTTGGATTCGCAGATGGGATTTCTATTTATTTCAAATGTGCGCTTGTTGTTTCCTTACTGGTGACATTACCAGTTTCGATGTACCAAACTTGGTTATTTGTAAAACCAGGGTTAACTGAGAATGAAAAAAAGGTGTATTTGTTTTTATCCCGATCACGTTTTTCTTATTTATTTCAGGAGTATCGTTTAGCTATTTTGTGTTATTCCCAATGATTCTTCAATTCTTATCCAATATTAATTTAATTTATAGGGTGGTGCTGGTGCACTTGGAATGGAGCTTCCTGATTTTGCTGGGGATAATTTTGACCATACGAATGAAAACTTCATTCATGGGGGCTGTGTTCGTGTAACTCAATATGGAAACCGTCCCATTGCCAACAACAAGGTTCCAAGTGGAACACCTTCATGGGGTGCTGATTTCAAGAAACAATCGATTAAATATGCAAACAGTACCTTCCCAGTTAAGGTTCAAGAAGGCGACATGCCTCATAGGGACAATTATCTAGATCTCGATCCAACCTATAAAGACGCCTATGGTATGCCATTATTGCGGATGAGCTATGATTATACAGAGCAAGATCGGGCAATCGTTAAATATATGGCAAAAATTACCGAGAAAATCGCCGAGGAATTTAGCGCTGACATTATTGAAAACAGTGATGAACAGGCTCCATTCAACGTGAACAAAGATACTAATACACATAACACTGGCGGTGTGATCATGGGTGCAGACCCTGAAACTTCTGCAGTCAACTCGTATTTACAAATGTGGGATGAGGAAAACGTATTTGTTGCTGGTGCATCTGCGTTCCCTCACAACAGTTGTTATAATCCAACTGGTACATTGAGTGCCCTTTCCTATCGCGCAGCTGAGGGAATTATTAAGTATTTACAACAAGGTGGTTCACTCGTTTAATTTCCTTGCTTGATTTTTCATTAATTTAAGAGATTTTAAAGGCTACCTATTCCAAGTATTGTGGAATAGGTAGTTTTTTTAATTTTTGATATTTATAATGGAAGGATAAGGTTAATAAAAAATGAATGTTGACTTACAATAATGAAGCTGTTGCTCGGGATATACCTGCATGTTCAGCTACTTGTTTTAAGGTAACTCGAGAATTTCCTTTGCGGTTCATTAGTAACACCATCTTATTATTTTTTTCTTTTGTTAAATTTTCTTTAATGTAATACTTATGATTGGAGAACTATTATAAATATGATTTTTCTTTCAACAATTTCCTCCAATTATCAGGAATAGTCCAAATGTATCCGAAAAAACTCGCAAAAAAGTACAAGAATCAATGGCTGAACTCGGTTATGTGTACGACCGCGTTGCGGCCAATCTTCGTTCTCAACGTTCGTCAACAGTAGGAATCATTATAACTGATATAGCTAATACTTTTTTTTCGGAATTATTGTTAGGAATAAATACTACGCTTGAAGCTGAGGGTTATACGGTGCTTTTAGGTACAACATCAGATTCTCCTGAAAAGCAGAACCAACTTCTTTCTACCATGCTTGAACATAGAGTGGATGGCATTCTTTTATGCCCAGTATCGGAAAACTCAAAAGAAACCATAAAAAAAATTAAAAAATTAAAAATACCCATTGTCCATGCCGTAAGGGAAATACCTGATATTAATCTTGATTATGTGGGAATCGATTATGTGAAGGGAGCACAAATGGCTGTCAGCATGTTAATTAAAAATGGACATCAACGCATAGCTTTTCTAGGAGGTCGTCCAGAAGCAGAACTAGTGACCCCAGCCTTAACAACAGTATCTTCCTATGCTCGGCAAATTGGTACAAATGCTGCGAATCTTCTTCAAAAGAGAATTTTGAATAATGATCTTGCAAACCAAAGAATCATATTAAGTCCAGAACTTGTTGTTCGGGATTCTACATTTCAAAAAAAGAAAATACATTAAAAAGGATGGTTTGCATGAAATATAACTTTGATGAAATTGTCAATCGAAGAGGGACCTATTCAATTAAATGGGATGGTGGGGCTTTAATAAAAGCAATTGGACTTACAACCAGATATGATGAAGAAACGATTCCATTATTTACTGCGGACATGGATTTACCCGTACCCCAACCATTATTAGATGCATTACATAAAACCGTAGATCATCGTATTTTTGGCTATTCTATTTTTCCTGATGAGTATTTTAATGCGATTCAATATTGGTTTAAAAAGAGGCATAATTGGGAGATTCAGAAGGATGAAATCATCTATAGTCCAGGAACGGTGCATGCTTTAAATGTGGCTGTTCGTGCGTTTACCAACCCTGGTGACGGAATCATTATCCAAAGGCCGGTTTATCCGCCATTTACCGCCTCCATTGAAGCGAACGGCAGAGAACTCTTAAATAATTCGTTGAAAATGGATGAAGAAGGCTACTATCGTATTGATTTTGCTGATTTCGAAGTAAAAGCGAAAAATGAAAAGACAAAAATGTTTATTCTATGTAACCCACATAATCCAACCGGAAGAATTTTTAACATAGAGGAACTTAGGAAGTTATCTGATATCTGCGCAGAAAATGATGTACTGATTGTGGCAGATGAAATCCATGGGGATTTGATTCGCCGTAACCAAACATTCACTCCGATTGCAAAGGCTGCCAATAATAAAGAGCATATTATTACCTTTACTGCGATCAATAAAACCTTTAATCTAGCCGGTCTACATTGTACAAATGTAATTATTTCGAATCCAGAACTGCGAAAAACTTTCAGCAGTGTTATGGGCAGCCATTTACCGTCACCCTTTACGGTTTCAGCACTCATAACTGTATACAAGGAAGGAGAAGACTGGTTAGAGCAATTAAAAGAATATATCGACGGTACCATGGATTGGGTCGTCGAGTATTTATCAGAAAAAATGCCGAAAGTAAAAGTGAGAATTCCAGAAGGAACTTATATTATGTGGATGGACTTCAGTGAATATGGCTTGACATCTGACGAGGTTCACGACCGCATTTATAATAAAGCCAATGTCATCCTTGAAGATGGAAAAATGTTTGGTGAAGAGGGGCTTTCATATCAAAGAATTTGTATACCATCCCCTCGACCAATGATAAAGGAAGCATTTGAGAGAATCGCAAGGGAATTTGAAGAGATTAATTAGATTAGGAGCCCACTTTCTTACAAAAAGACAACATGTTGTATGGAGTGGGATCTTTTTTTTAGCATGCATTTTACATATTTAAGGAGGGGGAAAATGAAGATCGTAATCGCTGGCGGTTCAGGATTTATTGGGCAAAAATTAACAGAGCTACTTATTGAAGAGGGACATAAAATTATTATTTTAACTAGAAGAGAGCAGCAGACCCTAGGGAATATTTCGTATGTGAAATGGCTTGAGGAAGGCAGTTTGCCTGAGAATGAAATAAAATCTGCAGATGTTTTTATAAACTTAGCAGGTGTTTCCATCAACGCAGGACGTTGGAGCACCAACCATCAGAAACAAATTTACGATAGTCGCATGATAGCAACAGAAGAGTTAGTAAGAATCATTGCATCCTTACCGCAAAAGCCTTCAGTCCTCATTAATGCAAGCGCAATCGGCATTTACCCAGCTTCAGTTAAGGCTGTCTACACGGAAAATTCATTAGAGACCGCTAATGATTTTCTAGGTAAAACGGTCATAGATTGGGAGAATAAAGCTAAGCTGGTGGATATACATGGAATTCGTGCTGCCTTTATGAGATTCGGGGTTGTTCTTGGCAATGAAGGTGGGGCGCTTCCACTCATGGCATTGCCATATAAAATGTTTGTCGGTGGTACTGTTGGTTCTGGGAAACAATGGGTGTCTTGGGTACATGTTCAGGATGTGGTTCGAGCAATTTCATTTGTCATGAAAAATGATAAAATAAGTGGACCTGTCAATGTTACGGCACCTGCTCCAGTAAGGATGATGGAATTTGGTAAGACAATTGGCTCTGTGTTACACCGTCCACACTGGTGTCCTGTTCCATCTTTTGCTATGAAAGTGGTCCTAGGACAAAAAAGTACCCTTGTTCTAGAAGGGCAACATGTTGTTCCTAATGTGCTAGTGGAAGAAGGTTTTAAATTTAGATTCCCTATCCTCAGCACAGCATTGGAGGACTTGTTGATTAGTAACTAAATAGTGATCGATAAAAGCCTAAGACATATCTAATCCGAGAATTAATTGGAAAAGACTATCTAAAATTAATCAAAGCCATTTGAAAGGTTATCTACAAATGGCCGATGAATCTCTTACAAAATAGGCGATAAGAGTCTAGAGATGGCTTCTTTAAATTTTATAAAAATAGACCGTGCCTTATACTTTTCCAACGTAAGTTCAGTGCTTTCTAGGATATCTTGAAGGAACAAATCTGCAAGTTGACGAGCGGTTAATTCATCATACACAATCGCATTCACTTCAAAATTTAAACGGAAGCTCCGTGTATCGATATTGGCTGTTCCGACTGAAGCAACCTCGTGATCAACGACAATTGTTTTTGCGTGCAAGAATCCTTTCTTATAATGATATATTCTTGCACCATACGATAAAAGTTCTCCGACGTAAACCCCAGAAGCCCATTTTACAAAGGGATGATCACCCTTGTTGGGTATCATAATCCTTACATCCACTCCTGATAATAACGCAATTTTACATGCATCCATAAAACTGGAATCAGGAATAAAATACGGAGTTTGGATGAAAACATTTTTTTTGGCTGACAGGATAAGCTTGATATACATATTTTTAAGGTGTTCCGTTTCGGAATTGGGTCCACTTGCAATAATTTGAATCGGATTTTTACCAGAATTTTTTTCTGCCTGCCAATTATAATCTTCAAAATTAAGCTTATGCTTTGCAGCGTAATTCCAATCCAAGATAAATCTCCCTTGAATGTGAGTCACTGCCTCACCTTGGACCCTAAGATGAGTATCACGCCAATAGCCAAACTTTTTATGGAGGCCCAAATACTCATTTCCAACATTAAAACCACCTATAAACGCAATTTCATCATCAATAATACAAAGTTTGCGGTGATTTCGGGTATTAATACGGAAATTGATCATTTTTAAAAATGAAGGAAAAAATACCTCTACTTCCCCACCGAATGCAACCATTTCTTTAAAGAAAGCGGGAGAAATCCTTTTAGAACCAATTTCATCATAGAGAACGCGAACTTTTACACCTTCCTTCGCTTTTTTGGTGAGTTCATCTCTCAGTTTTTTCCCAAGTGAATCAGGCTGAATAATATAATATTGGAGGTGAATCTCCTTTTTTGCATTTCGAATGTCGTCAAATAATGATTGGAATTTTTCATGACCATCGTTAAAAATAACTAATTCATTGTCCATGGTTATTAATGCATTTGATGATTTTAAATTCATTTTGAGTAAGTCGGAGTACTTTTTGAGCAAATCGTTATGATACCAACCACTTGACTTTAGACGTTCAAGTTGTTCATTTGTCGCTGATTGTAAATAACTTCTTTCTGCAGAAGACAAATGATAGAAGTTTTTTTGTTTTAATTGACGTCCCAAAAATAAATAAACAATAAAACCTAGAATGGGTATAAAATATAGGATCAATAACCAAGCCCAAGTTGAACCAATATCCCTTCGTTCGATAAAAATAACAACCCCTGCAAAAATGATGTTAATGGTCAAGATGATCCAAACGATGAGTGTTGTTATATTACTTACATCCATAAAGAAATTCCTTTCTAATTACACAATCTGATAGTAATTATTAATATCTTTTAACAATAAAACATTTTTTCCTTTATTAAAAGGCGAATGATTATCAATTTTAATGAAAAAGTGGCATAATTCAGGTGAAGTTGAATGCTTTCATCTATTGTAGATTATTTACAATCACGGTTCGGTATATTGTTAAAAAATTCGCCAATGAATTATCAAATCAAGATGCTTTGGGGAACTATATATTTGAAATGAACCTTTTGAAAAATGGTCTGGCACAACATACTGAAAGTCATAAATAATTACCTGGAGGAACATATATGAAACAAATAAAGCCACCAAAGAAACCTCTTGTATTTTATTATGGGGTCACTATAATCATTATTTTGCTATTAAATTCTTTTATTTTTCCCGCTATATTTAACCATTCTGTAAAAGAAGTTGATTATGGAACATTTTTATCTATGGTTGAGGATGGTAAGGTAAAACAAGTTGAAATTGAAGATACTACCATTATGTTTAAACCGGTTGATACAAGTGAGGTAAAGTTATATAAGACTGGAACAATTGACGATCCTAAATTAGTGGATCGTTTGCATGAAGCCAATGTTAAATTTGCAAAAGTGATTCCTAAAGAAACCTCACCACTGTTAAATTTCATATTAACCTGGATTCTTCCGTTCCTAATCTTTATTGCAATCGGTCAATGGCTGATGAAAAAAATGCAAAATAAGATGATGGGTGGCGGGGGAATGATGTCGTTTGGGAAAAGTAATGCTAAGGTATATGTAGAAGCTCAAACAGGTATCACGTTTAAAGATGTGGCTGGTCAGGATGAAGCAAAAGAGGCATTGCAAGAAATTGTTGATTTTCTCCATAACCCTAAAAAATACAAGGAAATTGGTGCCAATATTCCAAAAGGTGCTCTGTTAGTGGGCCCTCCAGGAACAGGTAAAACACTGCTTGCGAAAGCGGTAGCGGGGGAGTCCAAGGTTCCATTCTTTTCGATGTCAGGTTCTGAATTTGTTGAAATGTTTGTTGGAATGGGAGCAGCAAGGGTACGGGATTTATTTAAACAAGCGCAAGAAAAAGCACCATGTATTGTATTTATTGATGAAATTGATGCAATCGGTAAAAGTCGTAATTCCGGCATGGCTGGTGGCAATGATGAGCGAGAACAAACCTTGAACCAGTTGTTAACAGAGATGGATGGATTTGATGCAGATAAAGGTGTCGTAATCCTCGCGGCAACCAATAGACCAGAAACTCTTGATAAAGCGCTTTTAAGACCCGGAAGATTTGACCGTAGAGTACCAGTTGAATTACCAGACTTAGCAGGTCGTGAATCGATTTTACGGGTTCATGCTAAGGACGTAAAATTATCCGATGATATTGATTTTAATGTGATTGCCAGAGCAACATCCGGTGCATCTGGTGCTGATTTAGCCAATATTATCAATGAAGCTGCACTTAGGGCAGTTAGACTAGGACGGAATAAAGTCATCCAAAGTGACTTGGAAGAGTCTGTTGAAGTGGTTATTGCCGGTTATCAACGGAAAAATGCTGTTATCTCAATGAAAGACAAACTAACTATTTCTTATCATGAGATTGGCCACGCCTTGGTGGCAGCAAAACAAACTCATTCGGCGCCTGTTCATAAAATAACGATTATACCTAGAACTTCAGGCGCTTTAGGCTATACGATGCAAGTAGACGATCAAGAAATGGTTCTAATGTCTAAGGAACAGGCATTGGATAAAATCACTACCTTTATGGGTGGACGCGCAGCAGAAGAGATTATTTTCAATTCCATAACATCCGGTGCTTCCAATGATATTGAACAAGCTACGAAGATTGCGAGAGCGATGGTAACAAGGTATGGAATGAGTGAAGAATTCGATATGATGGCACTAGAAACCGTAAATAATCCGTATTTAGGCGGGGATACATCCCTAATGGTTTCAGCAGAAACGGCCTCCAAGGTAGATACAGAAATTCTTAAAATTATCAAATCATGTCATCAAAAAGCTAAACAAATTCTTGAAGAAAATAAAGATAAATTGCATGAATTAACAAAGTATCTATTGGAAAAGGAAACCATTTCCGGTGATGAGTTTATGTCGATTTTAGCAAAACAGTCTTGAGTTAAACTAATCAAAAAGGGCCAGAATGAGGTACACTCATCCTGGCCTTTTTCATTGATAGATGGCATCACTGTAAATAATCGTTCATATACTACTGTCAACAAGGAACGAGGTGGAATAAATGTATTTTTTAAAGTCGATATCAGAGGAAGTTAAAGCTAATCGACATAGGTTTCAATCCTTTTCAAGAATAAAACAGCTGGTTTTGGTTGCCCTCTTCTCAAGTATTTCTGCTGTTTTACAAGCAGCAGGTGGTTTCATACCAGGCATTGGGTATTTTATCAGCCCGCTTTCGACAGCACCAGTCCTTATCTGTTCAATGCTTTCACCAAGGTTTGGAGCTATTTCGTACCTTCTAACTGTTTTTTTACTTCTCATCTTACAGCCAGAGGAACTTTTCGTATTTCCTTTTACTACTGGTTTGTTAGGATTGGGTATTGGTGCGGCAGTCCACCTGTTCAAGAAGAGATTGACCATCATAGCAGCTGGTTCCACTCTCTTATCGATCGGTGTTAATAGCCTATTATTTGCATTTCATTTCCCAGTCCTTAGTCCAGCAGTATCTAATACTTATTCATTAGCAACAATTCTGGTGGTTTTTTTATTTGCTTTTTTTTATACATGGCTATGGGTAGATTTTGGCTTAATCCTATTTAGGAGGTTAAAAAAGGCTATTTCTTTGTAACTTACAACTTACTCCTGTGTTCACTGCCCCTATTTATAGAAGATAAGGGTCAATATTGCATGATTACATCGATTAAGACTATTTCTTCTAGAGAGTGAAGTTTCTCTTTAAGAATGTTTTCAAATTCAAGGAGATTATTAGCTCGAACTCCATCAATCCCAAAGCTTGCGGATAGCTGAACAAAGTCTGGGTTATGAAAGGTTACCCCGTAGTTTTCTCCAAACCTTTTATTCATTTGTTGGACCTCAAGTTTTAACATGGAGTCATTTAAAACAATAATAATGAAGGTAAGTCCTAATCGCTTGGCGGTCTCGATTTCAGCAAAATTCATGAGTGCACCACCATCGCCAGTAATACAAATAACCGAGTCATTAGGACAGGCAAGTTTAGCGCCAATGCAGCCAGGAATGGCGATACCCATTGAGGCAAGACCATTTGAGAGTATTAATCGATTCGGCATTTTTGGCTGAAACGTTTTTGCAATGGACACTTTATGGGATCCAACATCAGAAATGATAATGCTGTTTTCGGTAGTATTCTTTTCAAGTATTTTGAGTAGGCTCTCGATGGTAAGGGGCAGTGTGCTAGGATCCTGCAGCTTCTCTTTTATCTGATAGGCTGATTCAATACGCTCCTGAAGATTTCCAGAAGGTACCCATTTTTTTGCTGGGAGTTCAGATAGATTCAGCAATTGGAGTGTTTTTTTGATGTTTCCAACTAATTCACCCTCGACAGGATAATGTTCATTTGTTTCTGCCGGTAAAGTATCGATATGTAGAACAGGTAGTTTTTTTTCGTTCCAAGACTTTGGCAGTTGTTCCACAAAGTCAAAACCAATGACAATTAATAAATCAGCTTCTTTAATACCAGGTAACACCTCGTCGTTCTCCTTAAATCCAAACGTAAAATAATTTAAGGGGTGATTTTTTGGTAAAACCCCTTTTGCCATAAAACTGTGAGTAACAGGTGACTGAAGTGCATTGATAAAGATTCGAAGCTCCTCAACTGCCCCCTGTCTAATCACCCCGTTTCCCACAATAATAAATGGTTTTGCATGATTATGGATAAGGTTCTTTGCTGTTTTAAGTGTTTCTGTATCTGGAACGTATTCTGGCAAAGGGGTAACGGGCAAGGGCTTATTAGGAATCATCTGCGCGGAGAAGTTCTCCGGCAAAGAAACCGCAACTGAACCAGGTTTCCCCAAATTGGCCAATTTGAACGCTTTTCTTAGTATAGCTGGTACGGTCTCAGCTTGTTGAATTTGGGTAGTCCACTTGGTTGTGGGCTCAACAAGTTTCATAATATCTATATATTGGTGGGATTCTTTATGGTGTCGTTTTATATCTGCTTGTCCGATTAATGCCACTACAGGAGAATGTTCGAGCTTGGCACTGGCCAAACCGGTTAACAGGTTTGTAGCCCCTGGACCTAGCGTAGATAGACAAACACCAACTTTTTTTGCCAGTCTTCCATATACATCTGCCATAAAAGCAGCCGCTTGCTCATGTCTAACATTTACAAATTGAATCTGGTCTGATTTTGATAAGGAATCAGCAAGATCAAGCGTCTCTGTACCAACCATTCCAAACACATATTCTACAGCTTCTTTTTCTAAACATTCTACGATTACATCCGTTACCTTCATCATATCCTCCTAATATTTGCAGATAGTACTTTTATAATAAAATGAATGTGAATTATTATACCCGTTTTTTGTCGATTCATTCGTTTACCTAAATGTGGTAAGAAAGTTTTCAACTTTCAGTATATAAAGAACAAAATCTTAGTTGATTTGCTAAACATTTGTTATCCTATAAAGAGAAAGAAAAAGGAGATGAATGGAAAATGGCAAAACAAGTTCAAATAGGAAAAACAGATTTATACGTTAATCCAATTGGTTTGGGAACAAACGCTGTTGGAGGTCATAATCTATTTCCAAACCTTGATGAAGAAGCGGGAAGAGCGTTAGTTCGAACAGGCTTAGCACATGGAATAAATTTTTTAGATACGGCTTACATTTATGGTCCCAAACGTTCAGAAGAAATAATTGGGGAAGTTATAAAGGAAATCGGGAATCGTTCAGATATAGTTATTGCCACAAAAGCAGCTCATAAATTGGTTGGAAAAGACATTATGATTGACAATTCACCAGCTTTTTTAAAGCAAGCTGTTGAAGAATCATTACAAAGGCTTCAAACAGATTACATAGATCTATTTTATATTCATTTTCCTGATCAAGATACACCAAAGGATGAAGCTGTTGGGGCTTTGAAATTACTAAAGGATGAAGGGAAAATTAGAGCAATCGGGGTTTCCAATTTTTCAATCGATCAGCTAAAAGATGCAAATAAAGATGGCTACGTAGATGTATTCCAAGGGGAGTATAACTTATTAAGCCGTGATGCTGAGAAGGACATCTTTCCATATGTAACAGAAAACAGAATTTCATTTATTCCTTATTTCCCGCTTGCATCTGGCTTATTAACTGGTAAATACGACAAGAATACCAATTTGGCAGAGAAGCGCGGGAAGTTCTTTAATAAAGAAGTTTTTGAATCAACCTTAGAAAAAGTAGAACACATTCGAACGATTGCGAATAAAAAGGGCGCAGAAGTTGCTCATGTTGTTCTTGCTTGGTATTTAACACGTGATGCTATTGATGTGATTATTCCAGGGGCTAAACAATCAGAACAAGTGCTTCATAATCTAAAAACTCTCGAAATTGAATTATCAAATGATGAAATACAGGAGATTGATCATATCTTTCAATCATAAAGTGTAGGTAAGAATGATGGAGGCACAATGTTAAAATTGTGCCTTTTTATAATGTGAACGTCTTTACTAAGAACTTTCTAAACGAAAAAAGATTTCCTCTTTCTCCGCTTTTTGCCAATTAACTCCTACTATTTGCGTATTTTATCCGATTTGATCGAAAAATTTATCAAATGGATGTATAATAAGTACTTGCATTAATATAGTAGGAGGAACAACTATGATGGAATGGACTTTAGCCGCACTTCTTGGAATTTCAATAATATTGCTCGTTGTCTCAATCTTAAAATCATCTCATGAAGCAAAAGAGGAGCATAAACAAGTTGATCAAATTCATATTGCGACGATGAAAGAAATCAATACTCTGCAAGATTCAATTCGAAATCTTGAACTTGATATAGAAGTGGTGATGGAGGAAGCAGGTATCCAACTTTCTTCAAATGAAAAACTTTTGAAGCGCGAAGTACTAGATTTATATAAAAGAAATTACTCGATTACGAGTATTGCGGAATTGAAACAGCTAACAGAAAGTGAAATTGTTCAGCTGCTAGCCCCTTACCAGAAAATAAAGGATGAAGGGAGACAAGTTGCAAATGAGAATTAACTTATTGAGCAGCTTCGCAGCAGGCATTTTGATAACGACGATCATTTGCGGTGTTGTTACTTTGTCCGATAATAGTGATCGCTCAAAAGATAATAAAACATCGAAAAAAAATACTACTGAACAGGTACAAGTTTCTGATACCGAGATGAAAGATATCCTTATTAAGCAGGGATTTATCGTTCAATCAAAAGCCGAATATGACAAGAATCTGAAAGCAGCAAAGGTATCAGGAGAAAAACAAACACCACCTGAAAATAACAAAACTGCTAACCAAGTAACCCGTGTCATTGTGAATGTAGGAGATGGAATGACCAGCATTGATGTAGGAAAAATGCTTGTACAAGCGAAAATCGTTGCAAATGCCTTTGACTTCTCCAAAGATATCGAGCAAAAAGGTCTTGAAAACAAATTGCGTCCTGGGGTTTATGTTGTTGATAGTGAAATGTCATATGATCAGGTAGTTTCAACTATTTTTAAATAATCCTAGTGCAGGTTAGGTTAATTAGGAAAGCCGTCTTCTACTAAGAAACGGCTTTTTCTGTTCATTCGAGTGAAATTTTTACTGTTAATGTCGATAAATATGGCAAAGATAATATAGCGACTTACTTATTATATGTGGTCTCATTGACAAGAGTATTACGCCATAATACATAATATTGAAGGTCATCGCTTATACAAATTTATAAGATAGGAAAGAGTTGAATAGTATGGCAGAAAAAAACACAGATGGAACAAAATCTGTAACTTCTAAATCTCCCAGTATTATTAAACAGGCAATGTCAGTAAATAGGAAACCATTTCCGTGGTTTAAAGCCTTTTGTGCAGGCATAGCAGCTGCTTTACCTGTAATAATTGGATTATTATTTGGAAATTTTGAAAATGGGATAATAGCTGGTATGGGTGGATTTACCTATCTATACGTATTTAATATTCCCTATGCCCAAAGAGCGAAAAAGCTATTTGCGGTCACCATTGGAATGACTCTGGTCACAATATTAGGAACGCTTGCAGCACCTTATCCCCTGGCAATCGCTATTTTGATGGGGCTGATTGGTGCTGCCGTACTGTTTATTTTTGGAGCATTACGACTTATTGGACCTTCTGCTATTTTTTTCGTTTTAGTTTTTGCGATGACGACTGGTATGCCAGTTCATCCAGAACTTGCGCTATTCCGTGGTAGTCTTGTTTTTCTTGGTGGAACGCTATCGTTTATTATTGCCATGCTAGGTTGGTTTGTGGATCCCCATGGTCCGGAAACTAGTGTCGTCAAAAGAGTTTATCTAGAACTTGCTGCGTACATGGATGCGGTTGGGTCAGAGAAGTTTAATGAGTGTAAACATCGAGTTATGTCAGTTTTGCATGAAGCAGAAGAAACGCTCGCGGCAGGATATATCCCATGGATCACAACGGATGTATTTAAGCGATTATCCGTTTTAAATAACCATGCAAATACTATATTTTTATATACACTTAAAAATTTTTCAGAAAGTCCTTCAAAATTGCCTAGCGAATTAGGGAAATCCGTCCGGGAAATCTCTATATCACTTGATAATAAGTATAAAAGTGGTCGTCATATTAAAAAAATTCTTCAGCCAGCCATAATGGATGAAAAGGTAAAGGTACTGTTTGCAAAAGTTTATGATGCCGATGCCATCATGAATGAGCCAACATCCAAAATTAACAGAGTGATTGAAATCTCAAAACCATCACTTAAGACCATTTTTATGGGTGCATTTGATAAAAATTCAATCGTCTTTATTTCGGCATTACGCTTCGGGCTTGTCACGATTATCGCTGCTATTATTGCCTATCAATTCGAATTGGTAAGGTCTTATTGGGTGCCATTATCTTGTGTAGCTGTTATGTCAGGCTCCACTATTGTTTCCACTTATCACCGTGCTTTACAAAGAGGGTTCGGTACCACGATTGGAATTTTGATTGCTAGTGTAATTCTAGCGACCCATCCTACTGGGTATACCATCACATTATTTATTCTCCTATTGACGTTTATTACAGAACTTTTTATTGTAAAAAATTATGGCTTAGCTGCGTTGTTCTTTACGCCCAATGCATTACTTATGGCTGAGAGTACCAGTCATGGAAGCTTTAGCTTTTCATATTTTGCTTCAGCTAGGATGATCGATGTGCTAATCGGGAGTGTCATTGGTCTTATCGGCGTATGGCTGGTAGGAAGACGTTCAGCTTCTAGTCGACTCTCTCACTTGCTTTCTAAAACCATTCGAAGTCAGGCCCAATTTTTAGTAATCCTATTTTCTGATCAAGGATTCGGTTTTAATGCGAGAGAAAGCAGAGAATTAATAAAAATGGAAACCAATATCATTCATCTAAAAACACTTTTTAATACAGCAATAGGTGAGATACCTGTCAATCAAAAGGGAGTGGATTATTACTGGCCTGTTCTATTTTCTATAGAACACTTAGGCTTTCTATTAGAAAATTGTTCAAAAACCGAGGATCGTCCTAATCTTACAGACGCAACACTTGCCCAATTATTATTTGTCTTTGAAGTGATGGCAAATGCCACAGAACGGAGACGGGCTCCATCTTTTAAAAGTGTACCTGATATAGAAGGTTTTTCAAGCATCAAAGAAGAGATTATTAACTTGCAAAAATTACTTCAACTACATGATAAAAGACTGTCTGAATAAGTTGAAAAATGAAAATAGTATAGAGTTGTACATAAATCGAAACGGCTTTCATACATTTAATATAGAAGACTAAGCGCTCGTAGCACCCAATAATGAAATGGTTTTAAACAAAACACGGACAACCTGTAGGTATTTCAAATTCTTAGTATTTAGTTAAACAAAAGATGAAAAGGAGAAACAATTTCAGATGGAGTTCCTACAAGAAATTTTAAATAGTTACAGTACCATTTTTTCACTAGAGGCATTAAAAAATGTTTTTTTTAATCCTGCTAGTTGGGGAGTTATTGGAACACTTATCATTTTAGAAGGATTGCTATCTGCTGATAATGCCTTGGTCTTAGCCGTGATGGTGAAGCATCTTCCGAAAGAACAACGGAAGAAGGCTCTGTTTTATGGGATATTTGGTGCTTATTTTTTCCGTGTGTTGGCAATTGGATTAGGGGTAACCTTAATTACCATTCCTTGGATAAAAATCGTAGGGGGTCACTATCTGCTGTGGATCGTCTTTCAAAACTTTATTAAGACAAGTGATCAGGACGATGAGGTACAGACTAAAATTAAAGGCTTTTGGAGAACCGTGTTAACTGTAGAACTAATGGACATTGCATTTAGTTTTGACAGTGTCATTGCTGCCTTTGGTGTGTCAAATCAAGAATGGGTTTTGCTGCTAGGTGGAATTCTTGGAATTTTAATGATGCGGGGAGTTGCTCATTTATTCCTGACCTTAATTGAAAAAGTTCCAGAATTTGAAATTACCGCTTTTATCCTCGTTGCCGTAATAGGCGTGAAAATGATCGTTTCAGCCTTCGGTGTCCATATGGACGAAATCATCTTCTTCAGTTTAATCGGTACCATCATTTTTGGCACATTCATTGTTCATTTGGTTAGAAAAAATTCAGGAAATGAAACAACCATGTAAGGACATGATAAGGGGAAGGCACTTGTGGCCTTCCTTTTTTTGTTCTGCCATTAACTATCAGTGGTTTAAGAAACAAGGTTAAATAAAAATACACCTTGTTTAGGGGAGGAATTGAACACTTCCATCTTCAGTAATTTCTATGGTTTGGTAGCTCTTAAAAACCGCCATATTGGTAATCTCATGCTTAACAGGGTGCGAAAAACTCTCCATGTAAGGCTGATATACATTAGGGTCCTTAATGAGATGATACATATTCACTCTTTTCCCATCATTTATATCAGTTGACCTTAATAAAAAGCGGTCTCCATAAAGATTTTTAAACCAGCCTCTAGCTTCTTCATGGTTCTTGAAATTGGGCATATGGTCATACTCAATCGTAAAATCTTGATCCATTTTCTCTTCCACCACTTTCTGTACTGGTATAGTTAATTCAGGAACTTGTCAATCATTCATATTTTAAACCAGTAATATTATTTCCTAAGTAAATGAGAAAAATGTCATTTTTAAATATCGACTAAATTGGACAAAATTCTTAAGGTAGTCAGTTAAAAAAAAGGAAGGAGACGTAACTATGAATAAAAATAACCCCTTTGAGTACCCGGGAATTTTCTATAATGAAGTCATTCTCTATTTAGAATCAAAATGGGAACGTCGACTGACTGACCATGAAAGAAATGTGTTAATTGAAGGATATCGATTCGGCAGAATGGTTGAGGCAGAATCCGAAATTAAAATATTGTTTGCTAATTGAGTATCCATTACTATTGTTAAAAAGGGTGTCCAAAACAGGACACCCTTTTCTGAAATCACAAGTTATTGACCTTGTTGATTTCGTAATGACTCCTCAGCATATGCGACAAGACGTTTTGTCATTTCACCGCCAACTGAACCGTTAGCTCGTGCGGTCGTATCAGCACCAAGTTGAACTCCAAACTCGTTGGCGATTTCTTCCTTCATTTGATCTAGAGCATTGTCTGAACCAGGAACCAAAAGTTTGTTTCTTGCCATGATACATCACTCCCGACGAAGTTATTTGAGCAATTAAACAATTGCTCAAATATAATGTATCCTATTTATTTAGACCAATTCGTTAAGTTCATTCCCAATTCCTACATTAGGAACCTAAGTAGTATAATAAAGAAAGAGATGGAATAGGAGGGAGTATACATGTATATCGCTGGTCAAATGGAAATGCAGCAATTGGATCACTATACGATGGAAATACTTGGCTTACCAGGTGTCGTATTAATGGAAAATGCGGGTGCCAAGGTAGTGGAGGAAATTCTGGCAAGTTCTCCTAGTAAAAGACCGAGTGTGAGTGTGCTCGCAGGGGGAGGGAATAATGGCGGGGATGGGTTTGTAATCGCCCGCAGGCTTTGTGATTTAGGGTTTGACTCCCAACTTTGTTTATTAGTACCCCCTACGCGAATAAAAGGCGATGCAAAAGTTCATTTTGATGTATACAAAAATCGCGGACTTCCAATTCTATACATACAAGATAATAATTTAGATTTACTTTGGAATGAAATCAACCAAGCTGACATTATTGTCGATGCGTTATTAGGGACGGGGGTAAATGGTCCGGTTAGAGAACCCTTCAATAAAGTGATTACAATGATAAATGAGTATGCCGGGAAGAAGTTGATTATTTCGGTTGATATTCCATCTGGAGTTAGCAGTGACAATGGAAAAGTAGAGGGTGTCGCAGTTCGAGCTACAAAGACCATTACTTTTGTATTTCCTAAAAAAGGATTTTTTTTACATGATGGGCCAACATTTGTTGGGGAATGGAAGGTGGTTGACATATCCGTGCCGCCTTCGAGTGTTGAGGAATTGGGACTTGTTATGCCCCGACTCATTACAGAAAAGCTAGTGAAAGCCTCTATCCCCATTCGTCCCAAGCAAGGCCATAAAGGGACTTTCGGTCATGTTCTAATTATGGGTGGATCACGGTCATTTGTTGGTGCGCCGATATTTTCGGCAAAATCTGCCTTACATGGAGGAGTTGGATTAGTAACCCTTGCCGTACCAGAAAGTATTTATCCAATGGCAGCAGCGCAAAATCCAGAATCCTTGTTTCAGCCATTATCAGAAGAAGAGGGGCATTTTTCCAAAAAAGCAATTGCTGAAATCACACCTCTGCTTCCTCGATTTGATAGTATCGCAATTGGTCCTGGGATAGGTCGCTTTTCTGGTGGAGAAGGTTGGGTTAAATCGCTTATTACGGCTTTGACTGGACAGCCGATTATTGTTGATGCAGATGCCATATATTTGCTTCGAAATAATTTAGATTTAATCCGCCACTATGAAGGGCATGTAATTTTTACGCCACATCCTGGGGAAATGGCCGGATTATTAAATTTAACCGTAAAAGAAGTGGAAGAGGACCGGATTGAAATTGCCAAGAATTTTGCAAGGGATTATGGAGTTTTTTTGTTATTGAAAGGGCATAGGACCATCATTGCGACTCCAGATGAGGAGATATTCATCAACCCACACGGACATGATGCATTAGGAAAGGGCGGTAGCGGGGATGTGCTGACAGGGCTAATTGCCTCGTTTCTTGCTCAAGGAGCGCAACCGGTCGACGCCCTAATTGCGGCCAGCTATTTACATGCAAAAGCAGGGGAAGAAAAAGCTAAAGTTTTATCAAGCTACGGTGTAATGCCATTTGACATTATTGACGGGATTAGGGAGCAACTAAATCTGATTTGAAAGTATAAAATAGGCTGCTCAACTTAGGGCAGCCTTATTTTTTGAAGAAATGGTTATAATTAAAATTATCCGGTCTGTCCCAAATCGGTTGTTTTCGCCAACAAGCAATTCTTCAGACTGAAGGAAAGCATCAAAAAGAAAAATTTAATGTTTAAGCTTCTTTAAAATAATTCTTTCAATGACCTTCCATGGAAATGTATTTTTAAAAAATAGATTAGTCTTTACGCTTTTGCCGATGGGATAACGAAGGTCGGGCGATGAAGGCTGTGAAGCAATACGAGCTGCTAGTTGGGCCACTTCATTGGGGTCTCCGTATCCGGTCTTACCATGTTCAATTTCTTTCAACATGCTCTCCGCATAAGAAAAGTATGGTGAATCTTTTCGGATTTCCAACTGATCCACACTTGACCATATATTGGTCTGATAGGAACCTGGTTCGATTAAGGATACATCAATACCGAATGGTTTAACCTCCAACCTTAAGCTTTCGCTATATCCTTCAAGAGCATGCTTTGATGCTGTATAAGCAGATAATCCTGGGAATCCCATTCGTCCGCTAATACTACTCATATTAATAATTCTCCCTTGCTTTTTAGCCCTCATAAAAGGAAGAATAGCATTAGTCACTGCTATCACCCCGAAAAAGTTGGTTTCAAACTGCCGGTGATAGTCTTCAATTGAAAGTTCTTCACTAAAACCACCTAGCGCAAACCCTGCGTTGTTCACTAACACATCAATCGAGGAATAATCTTCAAGCATGCCTTTAAAAGATTGAATAGACTTAGCAGAAGTAACATCCAATGGAGTGACCTGAATTAGACCCTCAACAGCATTTTCTTTTGCGAGTTTAAATAATACCTTATCTTTTTGGGTATCTCTCATAGTTGCAATGACATTGAACCCCTTCAAGGCTAATTCAATCACACATAATAAACCAAAACCGCTCGATGAACCTGTAACAATTGCAGTTTTTCTATTCATTATTTTATATTTTCCAATTGAGCAGGGAGGAGCTGTTGTAGTGCTAATTTCTCTTCCTCATTTAATGGGACCAATGGTAATCGGACACCACCAACAGGGACTCCTGTCATATTTAAGGCAGCTTTAACCGGCGTTGGGTTTGGTGCTGCAAATAATCCTTTCATCAGTGGGAGTAGTCTTCGATGGGCAGAAGCTGCCTCATTAAGCAATCCATTTTTGAAACTTTTAATCATCTCTTGCATTTCCTTCCCAATAATATGGGAAGCTACGGAAATCACTCCTGTGCCGCCTATAGCTAGAACAGGTAATGTTAATCCATCATCACCACTGTACAATGTAAAATGGTCAGGGGTTTGGCTAATAATCTCTGCCATGGCATCAAGGTTACCGCTTGCTTCTTTTATTGACACAATATTAGGGATTTTTGAAAGACGAACAATGGTTTCGACTGACAAGCTGATTACACAACGTCCTGGGATATTATAAAGGATGACAGGCAGGGAGGTTGATTCAGCTATTGCTTTAAAGTGTTGATATAAACCTTCTTGGGATGGTTTATTATAATAAGGTACTACAAGTAAAATTCCATCTACACCTGCTTCGGCCGCAAGTTTAGTTAAGCTGATGGAAGCTCTGGTGTTATTGGATCCTGTTCCAGCGATAACCGGAACTCTACCAGCTACTTCATTCACCACAAATTTAAATAATGCCACCTTTTCTTCTGCGGATAAGGTAGGAGACTCACCAGTTGTTCCAGCGACAACTAATCCATCAGACCCATTTTCAATTAAATAATTTACTAACGTTTTGGTTGCGTTAAAATCGATTTCACCACTCAGATCAAATGGTGTAACCATTGCCGTTAATACTTGGCCAAAATTCATCATTTTTCACCCTTTACATAATTTTTAAGTAATTAGAGGGGGTAAGGCCATATTAAAATCAGCGCAAAAAAGCAGCAACGAGGGGTCGCTGCTGCTGTAGAAACAAAAAATAATAAAGTTCCTATGCGTGAGATAGCCCTCCATATAGTTTCCTATATGACAATTCTGTGCTTATTCAACAGCAGAACCAGCTTCAAGACCAATGAGATTCCTTCCGCTTCGGCAAATGCCCCTTTCCGCAATGGTCATAGGATCTCATTATCCTCGAATTGCGTACTAATGGTCTTTGCACCTCTATCCTGACTCCAAAAGATATTGAAGTAAGAAAATATTTAATTGCTTGTAATATAACAGATAATTCAATAATGTTCAATAGGAAAATCTAAATTGCCTTCAATATAATTGGTTTCAAACATTAACAGGAACATTCTATTGAAGAAATATCCTTAAAAGAAGAATCAGACTTTTTAGGGAAGGGAATCGCGACTGAAAAGTTGAATATAAATAAAACTAGTTTTATATTTTAATAAATATTGAGAGGTGGAGGAATAATGAGTGCAATTCCTAGACCAGCTTCAACAGTTGTCTTGATGGATCACTTGTCAAGAGTTTATTTAACAAAAAGACCTGAAACGATGAAATTTATGGGCGGATTTTATGTGTTTCCTGGGGGAGCAGTTGATCAGGCTGATGACGTACAAGAGGGTAACCGTATTATTGCTAGGTACCGAAATGATTCCTTTTCGATTGGTCATTATATCGCTGCGGCAAGGGAATTGTTTGAAGAAGTGGGCATCTTGATTTGTGAGAAAGACGGCGGCGTTCCTGTTCAATTCACAGAAGAAATAGAGATGGAATACCGCCGGCTTTTGATAAGAGGGGAAATTTCTTTCTTACATATGTTAATAAAGGAAGACTTATTTTTTCAGCTTGATCGTTTGAGATATATCGGTCACATAATTACCCCAAATGTAAGTAAGATTAGGTTTGATACACGTTTTTTTCTAACGCAGCTGCCAGTAGGCCAAACCCCTAAACCTAACGTAAATGAAATTACTGATGCTAGCTGGATGTCTCCGGCCGATGCATTAGCTGCAAATCAAAGTGGTGAAATATCATTGGCTCCACCAACGATTCATACCTTGAAAACTATTGTAAATCATCTTAACGGCAATCCATTGCAGATGCCTGCGTTTAATTTAGGTGATTATATTGGTGATGCAAGAAAATAATCAGATTCCTGTTGTATTACGGTACCTTCTTTTACTAACTTGATTAAATGTGCTTCCGTCGTTCGTTTTGCTACGTCAAAAACACTCGGATGTGGTAGTTTGTCATAAATCATGTTTGTTAAATTGACAGCGCTTAATTTTTTATGTTTGTTTAGAAGGGCTTTGATTTGGTTTTCACGGTATAATCTTCTATTTAATACAAATTCAATTTGTTCATAAGGGTGTTCTACCCATCCACCATGTCCCGGACCAATTTTGCTTATTTTCAGTTGTCTTAACTTTTTGAGTGTGTCTATATAGTCTGACATATCCCCATCAGGGGGACCGACCCATGATGTTCCTTCCGCCACAATATTATCTCCAGCGAGGAGAATTTGCCTTGATGGAATATATAGGTTTAACTGGCCTGCTGTATGACCTGGAGCATGAATGATAATTATTTCTTCATCAGCTATTCTTATTATGTCGCCGTCGTTTAAAAATGCTAATTGATTCAAAGGCTCAATTGCGGCAAGAATACCCTTTTTTTCAAGTGGGTGGCCATAAACGAGTGGATTCCATGCCGCTAATTGCAGAACTCCTGGGGCATGGTCAGGGTGTGAGTGGGTTAATATAATCCTCTTTGGTATGGCAAGGTTATTTTGTTTTATTGCTAGCTCTAAATCTATTTTCGTATCTGGTTGATCAAATCCTGCATCAACTAATATACTTTCATGAGCGTTTCCAATTAAATAGCAATTTGTAGTGGTATGTGGTAACAAAGTTGGCGTTGAAATCGGTACTCGAATAATTTTTAGGTTACTACCCATCGATAACATCCTTTCATCTATTACAACACGTAAGTGATTTATTACTTACGTATTCATCATGAGAATGTTATATTCCTGCTGTAATCCATGGTTTCCAAGATATTTTCCATACTTATTAACAAAGCCTGCTATTCATCAATAGCAGACCTACATCTTCAAACTTAGTTAGCGTAAAAATTTTCCGTATAGTAAGGCTGTGATTGTTGATTAAAGGCAACGCCAACTCCCAAGTACTCGTAGCCTTTCCGCAAAATGTTCTCACGGTGGCCAAGTGAGTTCATAAGGCCTTCATGAGCAAAAATACTGCTAAACTGTCCATATGCAAGATTTTCTCCAGCTAACTGAAAGACAATATCATCCTCTTTCATCCGGTCAAAGGGGGATTGTCCTTTCAGGTTGGTATGGTCAAAGTATGCATTAACAGCCATATCGCTACTATGTTTTCTGGCTGTTTCGCGAACATGCTGATCCCATGACAATATCGGAAGCTGGTGATTAACGCGGGAAGCATTGGTTAAATCAAATAGCTGGTATTCGAAGCCTTCTTTTAGTGCAGGACTGCTTTTAGCGTAAAAATCTTTCTTGTTTCCTTCAAAATCTTTGCGAATTAGTTGCATCGCTGTAACTGAATAATCCGCATGTTTATCATAAAAAATAGTCACATAGGCGTCATCAAGTAAAAACATGTCGTAATCGTCATCTTGTACTTGGTAGGATATCAACCCTTTTTGAATCCTAGAGATAGGTGTCCCAAGAATCGCACGAACATTTTTTTTCGAGCTCCCCAGCTTAATGCCATTTTTGGATGAAATTAAATCTTGGTTTGTATATAAACCCGCTGCTCGATTATGATCATCATACATCACCATAAAAAAATTACGGTATTTTTCATGGTAGGTATACCAGTTCGTCCCATACTCATTAAGAGATGAACGCTTTGCCACTCCTAAATTTTCTTCTACATCTTCTTTTGAATCTCCAAGTTCGATGTTATAAATGGAGAATGCCTGCTCCGTTGGAGTGCTTAAGGTAACCTTTCCTTCATTAGATTCATTTTGCTGTTTATTTTGCGGAAGTTCATTTAATTGGGAAGTAAACTTTGTTACCAATTGCTGAACGCTTTCGACTACAGAACTAATCGTAGCCTGTACTTCAGGGCTGTCTTTTATATCAACAATCTCAGTTTGAATTGAATCAATCGCCGAACTGTATTTGGTTTGGTCTATTTGTTTTTCAACTATTGGCCAGGAAGAATATAATATAACAAGAACGATTAGCATCATAAAAAAACGTACCATTACTTTTCCTCCATTTCTATTAGAATTCTAACCAACCTAGTTTAAATGTATAAGCAATATGTTTACCAATCTTAAATTTAACATATCTCCTATTATTATTGAAAATCAAAATACTGGAATTTATTTAACCAGTATGAATATTTTGGGGCTGAGCTTTTTTAAGAGCTGTTGCAGTTGAGACAAAATAGTAAACAATAACAATATTATGTAAACATTTTAAAGGGTTTTACTATGAATTTAAAAGGGTACCAGGGTTTAGCTGTTAGTAAATGAGGTCCTAGTACCACTTTTATATTTTATTAAATGTTATTTTTTCTCTCTATTATGTCAGTTCTATTTGATTTCTTAGGAGTAGATTTTAATTCAGCACTTCTGGGTTAATCAAGTTTTTGGGCCGTTTACCGGATAGTCCGTCGAGCAAATTCTCTACCGCGAGCTCGGCCATTTTTAATTCCGTTTCATAAGTCGATGATCCGATATGTGGGGTAGTTACAACATTAGGAAAATTAAGCAGTGGATTGTCTGCTTTCACGGGTTCGATTTGATAAACATCTAGAGCTGCTCCATAAATTTCCTTATTTATTAATGCTTCAATCAACGCAGCTTCGTCTACGGTTTTTCCACGTGACCCATTCACAAAAATACAGGACTTTTTCATTCGCTTAAATTCTTGTTCACCAATTAAACTCTGGGTTTCTTGAGTGAGCGGAGTCATTAAGCAAACAAAATCTGATTCCTCAAGTAAATGATCCATGTTACAATAGGCAGCACCAAATTTAGCTTCAGCTTCAAAATTACGGTGCCGATTATGATACAAAATATTCATATCAAAACCTAAATGGGCCCGTTTGGCGATTGCCGAACCGATTTTTCCCATTCCAATAATCCCTAAGGTTTTATGATGTACATCAATAGCGTATTGATCTGTTGTAAGGTGACCTTTCCAATTTCCAGATTTCACGAAATGATCTAACTCTGCTATACGCCTTGCAGCTGCTAGTAAAATACCAAAAATGGCATCCGCAGTGGTGTCCTCAAGGACACCAGGAGTGTTTGTTCCCATTATGCCTCGATTTGTCATCTCTTCAATCGAAAGATTATTAAAGCCAGTTGAGTTATTGGAAACAATTTTTAAATTCGGAGCACGATTTAATAAGTCTTTATCAACAGGGAGTGCAAGACCTACAATGCCCTCAGCATCCTCTAGTGCCTCAAGAAAAGCACGGTCCGAACGTGGATCAATTCCATCAAAAATAGTAACTTCAAAGTTATCTTTCAATTTTTCAAGTGCCTCGGTTAATTCAAAGTTATAAGCAATGATTTTTCTTTTCATCCATGGCTTCTCCTCTTAGTTGATGTTGAAATGTTGAAATGTTGATAGGAACAATCCCTCTTTAAGGTGACATAAAGTTTTACTTGAGTCAACCATCCCTTTTATTAAAGGCCGGGGTGAAAATCCGATGTTTTTATTCTAGTTAGCTGCCTTCTTTTTGCTAGCACAAAGATAGTAAAATGCTGGCTAAGCTAGCAGTTATATATCACGTTTTTCAATCCGACAAATCAGATTTGAATAAAAAAAGTATATTTACTATTAAAATACCTATTCTCTTGTTAAAATGTTATTATCTTAATTTTCAAATTGGTGAAACAAATCTAGGCTTGATATTAATCCACTTCTTGGAAAATAGGGTATCTAGTATGGGTATAGATCTGAAAAGGAGTGACCAGTGCACTATATAAACAGACCTATTATTTTGCTAAAATAGTAAGGGAAAATAGTTTTTTTACAATTTAAAAACCTAAACTGAATTTTCGAGATAGTAAGAACATAAACAAGCAATGTAATTTGCTAGGCAGGAGGAACATGAATGTGGGATTTTGATATGAGTATAGATCAAGTAGCGAGAATAAAAGTGATCGGAGTTGGCGGTGGAGGAAATAATGCCGTTAACAGAATGATTGAGGATGGTATCCAAGGTGTTGAATTCATTGCTGTGAATACAGATGCACAGGCACTAAACCTATCAAAGGCGGAAATTAAGATGCAAATTGGAGCATCTTTGACAAGAGGTCTAGGAGCAGGAGCAAACCCTGAAGTAGGGAGAAAAGCGGTTGAAGAGAGCAAAAAACAATTACAAGAAGTATTAGATGGTGCGGATATGGTTTTCGTGACAGCAGGCATGGGCGGAGGGACCGGTACTGGAGCCGCTCCAGCGATAGCACAAATTGCTCACGATCTTGGTGCTCTTACAATTGGTGTGGTTACACGTCCATTTGGGTTTGAAGGTCGAAAACGCTCGGCCAATGCAGCAAATGGAATCGAGTTAATGAGGGAAGCAGTTGATACCTTAATCATTATTCCAAATGACCGTCTATTACAGATTGTAGATAAGAAAACACCTATGCTGGAAGCCTTTCGTGAGGCAGATAATGTCCTCAGGCAGGGGGTACAAGGAATTTCAGATTTAATTGCAGTTCCAGGATTAATTAACCTTGATTTTGCTGATGTGAAAACGATTATGACGAATCAAGGTACAGCTCTCATGGGTATAGGTGTGGCAAAAGGGACGGATCGTGCGATAGAGGCTGCTAAAAAGGCGATATCTAGTCCATTACTTGAAACATCTATTGATGGTGCTCAAGGTGTCCTGATGAACATCACGGGTGGAAGCAATTTAAGTCTTTATGAGGTACAAGAAGCCGCTAATCTTGTTGCCTCTGCATCTGATCACGAATTAAACATGATATTTGGTTCGATCATTAATGATAACTTAAAAGATGAAATTATGATTACGGTTATTGCTACAGGTTTTGTTGATCATGATAGGACCACTCGAAACCTTGATGCCAATACTTTAAAAAGTGTAAATGTGAATACATCTTCTAAAAGTGAACAAACACTGCAGGAAGAGCATTTATATGAACAGGAAACAGCAAAAACACAGCGGCCAGAAGAATATCCTTCAACATGGCCGGTACAGGGACAAGATGATTCTCTTGAAATTCCAACATTTTTACGAAATCGGAATAAAAGATCATAAACCAACTATTTCAAAAAATACAAGAAAAACCCTCCCAATGTTTAATGGAGCATTGAGGGGGTTTTTTGTTCTTCTATATCTTTTAAAGATCAATTTAAATAAAGCGATTAATAATTCATTTTTAGTTGAAAAATAGTTATAAAATGTTCCTTTAGAGATTCTGTTATAATTTAAAAAATCTTGAATGGAAATTGCTTGACAGCTTTTATCAATAAATAATTGATGAGTCGAATCGATAGGATGCTGTTTCCTGTCAATCATTTTATCACCCTAAATTCTTGGTTAGACAACTTGTATAAAAAATATAGAATCTTATGAATCTGTTGGTTACAAACCAATAAAATAACAGGATATTTTTTGATTGCAAATTTTGGACTAAAGGTATAATATAAAGCCTATGTGTAATTCGAGTACAAGATATTGAACTTAGCGTCTAAGGGGGAATTATTAATGGATCAATCCATAAATAAAAATAAACGTCCGCCATACGGTATCCTTGCCGTCCTAATGGTTGGAGCTTTTATTTCATTTTTAAACAATACGCTTTTAAACATTGCACTGCCTTCTATAATGAAGGATTTAAATGTTGAAGCAGCAACCGTTCAGTGGTTGACTACAGGTTTTATGTTAGTAAATGGGGTTTTGATCCCGATAAGTGCATTTTTAATACAAAAGTTTTCAGTTCGGCATATCTTTTTAGCTGCCATGAGTTTATTTACTGCCGGAACCATATTAGCTGGGTTTGCTCATGTCTTTCCGATGCTTTTAGCAGGAAGAATGTTTCAAGCTGCAGGCTCTGCTATTTTAATGCCGCTCTTAATGAACGTTATGTTAGTGAGTTTCCCAATCGAAAAAAGGGGAGCAGCCATGGGTGTTTTTGGGTTAATTTTAATGTTTGCACCCGCGATTGGTCCGACATTATCAGGTTGGATTATTGAACATTATGACTGGAGAATGCTTTTCCACTTTATAACACCAATTGCGATTGTGGTTGTATTGCTTGGATTGTTCCTGCTTAAAGACAAAAAGGAAAAAGTCTATATTCGTTTCGATTTCTTATCGGTCATTCTATCAAGTATTGGATTTGGCGGAATTCTATATGGGTTTAGTTCTGCTGGTAGTAAGGGTTGGGATAGCCCGCAAGTTTATGGAACCATTATCATTGGTATTATTTCATTAATCGTGTTTATATTGCGTCAATTGAGACTAGATGAGCCATTGTTAAATTTCAGGGTTTATCATTTTCCAATGTTCGCCTTATCATCTGTTATAACCATGGCTCTCAACATGGCTTTGTTTTCCGGGATGTTACTACTTCCAATCTATACACAAACGATTCGCGGGATCACTCCAATGGACGCAGGACTTTTGTTAATGCCAGGGGCTATTTTGATGGCATTCATGTCTCCCGTAACTGGAAAATTATTTGATAAAGTAGGTGGACGGTTATTAGCTGTTATTGGTTTAGCCATTATCGCTGTGACCACCTATGGCTTTAGCCAATTAACCCTTCATACTAGCTACACACACTTAATCATTTTGTATTCAGTCCGTTCGTTAGGGATGGCCATGTGTATGATGCCTGTTTCGACCAACGGTTTAAATCAATTGCCAAGACGTTTATATCCACATGGTACGGCTATGAATAATACATTAAACCAAGTTGCTGGCGCTATTGGTACAGCGTTAATGGTAACCATCATGTCAAATCGAGCTGCATCCCAGGCGAAAGAGCTTGGCGCAGCAGCCATGAAAAAAATGACTGAACAGCCGACTCCAGCAGCGCTTGCAGAAATGAAACAACAGATAATAATGCAGGCTACGTTAAATGGTATAAATTATTCCTTCTTAATTTCTACCTTTATTGCTGTCGTCGCACTAGTATTAGCATTCTTCATCAAACGCGTTACAAAGGCAGAAGAAGACCTTCCAGGTGGAAGCAAATCAAAATCATCAAACAAAAAAGCTGGTACCAAATTAGCTGAGAATTAATCTTATATGGTGCCTGACACCATTTCCAACATATGCATAATTCAAATGAGCCCATTCTCCTATAGAGATGGGCTCATTATATTGGAATAATAGTCTGATGAATGAAATCAGGATATTTATTTTGGAAAATTCGCAAAACAAATATTATTGAAAGCGTATGCTATAATTGGGATAAAAAACAACAGCGAGGAGTAATCGGTATGTTGAAAGATCTATTTATGGGCTTATCCCAAAATCAATTTCTGAATAGTGCCGCTAAAAAGTATGGGTTAAAAATGGGTGCACAGAGCGTTGTTGCTGGAACTAATATCCCTGAAGTAATCAATAGTATTAAAGAGCTCAACTCCCATGGTATTTCTTGTACGGTTGATAATCTAGGAGAGTTCGTTTTTAAAGAAGAAGAGGCAACAACTGCGAAGGAACAAATACTTCAGGTTATTGAGGCAATTCATGAAAATAAAGTAGATGCTCATATCTCATTAAAACCAACTCAATTAGGGTTGGATATTGATTATTCATTTTGCTTAAATAATATTAGAGAAATTGTCGAAAAGGCAAGCCAATACGATATGTTTATAAATATTGATATGGAGACCTTTAAACATTTAGAACTTACCTTTGATTTATTGGATGACCTATCGTTGGAATATGAAAATGTTGGTACGGTAATTCAGGCTTATTACCACCATGCATTAGAATATGTAGAAAAATATAAAAATTTCCGAATTCGTCTTGTAAAAGGTGCATATAAAGAATCAGAAGAAATCGCTTTTCAGGAAAAGAAAGATATCGATGCAAACTATATAAAGCTGATTGAATGGCATCTCTTGAATGGCAAATTTACATCAATTGCCACACATGACCATAGAATCATCTATCAGGTGATCGATTTTGTTAAGCGCAATCATATTCCAAATGAACAATTTGAATTTCAAATGCTGTATGGATTTAGAAGGGATTTGCAGCTTAAGTTGGCGAGCGAAGGCTATAACTTCTGTACATATGTTCCGTTCGGGAATGACTGGTACGGATATTTTATGCGCCGTCTTGCAGAAAGACCGCAAAATTTAAATCTAGTTGCTAAACAAGTCTTTAACAAAAAAACCAACTCCCTAATTGGCGTTGCAGCAGGGGCTTTTTTATTAGGGAGATTGTCTGCATCTAACAAGAAAAAACGCAAATAAATAATATAGTAGAGTGCTAGAGAATACACGAGTGTATGGCCAGGAGTCCTTTCCAAATAAAGGAACCTGGCTTATTTTATTTAAAAAATATTTCATTAATAATTTGTAACAAAAAGTAATTATAGTTTAAACTAACATAGATACTACTTCGTGAAGCGAAATATATGAATTTTAAGTGTTATATTCCGTATCGAGATTTGTAGATGTTTATTTTTGTTAAAAAGTACGAATATTACTTCTTAGAGGTGTTGCATTATGATTGATAAATTATTTTATAAGACATTACTTAAAAAAACTTTTTCAAATCCTGTTGAAATTACATTTTGGGATGGTGAGACGGTTCGGTATGGTGAGAGCGAACCGCAATTTAAACTCATTTTTCATGATGTTATACCAAAAGCGGATTTGGTAAGTAATCCTTCCATCGCTTTCGGTGAAGCTTATATGGATGGGACCATTGATATAGAAGGAGATTTAAAAGAAATTGTTATGTCCATGTACCGAAGTCAGGAGAGCTTTTTAGGAAACAGTAATTTCACTGCCCAACTTCTGAAAAAATTCTCAAATACTAAAAAACTAAGTAAAGAAAACATCGCCTTTCATTATGATATTGGGAATGATTTTTACAAGTTGTGGCTGGATGAAACAATGACCTATTCATGCGGCTACTTTAAGATTCCATCCGATAGTCTAAAAACGGCCCAACAAAATAAAGTGGCCCATATTCTTAAAAAACTGAACCTTTCTAAAGGGCAGACGCTCTTAGACATCGGCTGCGGTTGGGGAGAACTAATTATTACTGCAGCTAAGCGTTATGGAGTAAAAGCAACAGGTATTACATTGTCCGAGGAACAATTTGCTCGGGTGCAAGAACGGATTAAGGGAGAGCAATTATTAGATTTTGTAGAAGTACAATTAATCGACTATCGTGATTTGAAAAAACAGAAATTTGATCGGATTGTCAGTGTAGGTATGATTGAACATGTCGGTCAAGAACATTTACCTGAATATTTTCAGAAAGTAAATGAATTATTGGTAAATGGTGGACTTTCTGTCCTTCACACGATTACGTCACCAAAAGAAGGCGCAACAAATGCATGGATTGATAAATATATTTTTCCAGGAGGGTATATTCCTTCGGTGAGGGAGCTAGTCAATCAGGTTACAGAAAACAACTTCAACTTAATTGATTTTGAAAGTTTGCGCCGCCATTATGCAAAAACACTTGAAATGTGGGCAGAAAACTTTGAAAATGCCCTTGATGAAATAAGAAAAACTAAGGACGAACGATTCATTCGGATGTGGCGATTGTACTTAAATGCCTGCGCAGCATCCTTTCAAACAGGGAATATTGACTTAGGTCAATTCATCTTTACGAAAGGAACAAATGATTCCCTTCCCTGGACACGTGAATACTTATATAACTAAAAAAGTCAGGCAACATTCAACTGAATGAATGGTGCCTGACACCTTTTTTAGTATTTACACGGTTTTTGTCGGAAAAAGAAAAAAGGCACCTTGCCTTTGATGAATGGATCAAAGGTGTCAGGCACCATTAGTAACAGCATTATAGGAGAAATTGGCATCGTCCCATTGATAAATTCCTTCTTGAAGTTTGATGACCGAGTCAAAAGGACAATCAATTTGGAAGTTATCTTCAGGTTCGATTGCATCGACTTTATTTTTTTGCTGGTCCATCAAATGGTTCTTTAAACGAAGCATATCTGTTTTAGATGCAATCCGAATAATTTTATCTAGAGTGATTTTCTTTTCGCTGATTCCATAGCTATTACAAATACTCGTTTGAAAACTCTTGTTATATTGAAGCATCATGTGTAAATCATTGATACATGCCACGCCAAAAACTTCTTTTATGATATCCTCATAGCGTAGCTGCGTTCCAGTAGCAAATTTAATAATATTTCTTTCTGGATTTTCTAAGAAATAAATTGTTTCAATTGAATTTTCCATTCCCAACACCTTTTCTACAATTAATTTCTATAGCAGTTCATTATAGGTCAATTTACGTTTTGTCAATAAAAAAATGGAGAGAAAATGAGGTAAAGGTTACCTAGCCACGGCTCATTTAATCAGCATTTACTACTATTATACCACATTTTAAAATATGTGCTTGGAACATTGCTCAAATTTTGTAGAACGATGAAGGATCTTAAGGATAATAATGGAAATGGATCAAGTTAAAAACGGTAAATTTTAATTTTTTCCGAACTTTCTATCTAAACTTTTTAAAAAATTCGTTTTTAGGTGTCAGAGGCTCAACTCATGCCTAATAACAAGCTCCTTATCATAGAATTGGAAGCGCTCTTAAATATGTAAAGAAATATTCACAGGTTTTTATAAAAAATTACTATAAAATAAGTGTATGTGACGTACTTCACAAATATTAAAGAAAAAATGTTTTTTAAAGGAGAACCTCGTATGGGATACAGTAAACCAGACAAGATTATGGAAATCACAGTGGAGATTGGTGTTAAAAAAACTAAATATTCTCTTCTTCAGACGATGATTTTAGGTTTTGAGGCAGGTGCATTCATTGCTTTAGGATATTTGCTTTTTATCCGTGTAACAGCGACTTTGTCGGGAAATTTTGACGGCCTCAGCAGTCTAATTGGGGCTTCCGTATTTCCAATTGGACTTATTCTTACACTCCTAGCAGGCGGTGAACTTTTAACTGGAAATATGATGGCTGTGCCTTTAGCAAGAATGGCCAAAAAAGTAAGCACCCGGCAGGTCATTTATAATTGGTTTCTGGTTACAGTCAGTAATTTTATCGGAGCGATTTTTGTTGCTTATTTTTTCGGTCACCTTGTTGGCTTAACTGAAACCGCTCCATATTTATCTAAAACAATTAGTATCGCTGAACATAAATTAGAAGTATCGTTTCTTCAAGCTTTTGTTTCGGGAATTGGATGTAATTGGCTGGTTGCTTCTGCCGTATGGCTTTCATACGGAGCTAATGACATGGCGGGGAAAATTACTGGAATTTGGTTTCCAACGATGGCATTCGTCGCTATTGGTTTTCAACACGTGGTAGCTAATATGTTTGTGATCCCTGCAGCAATTTTTGCAGGCCACTTTACATGGCTGGACTATATTCAAAATTTTATTCCTGTCTTTTTAGGAAATGCTGTAGGTGGAACAGTATTTATTGCATTAGCATATTGGCATGTTTATAAGAAAAAGGAACATTCCTTCTTAGAACCGAAAGTGGTTCAGCCTATGGTGAAAAGTGGGGTTAGATAGAAAGTTGGCAGCGTTGAACTTAAATATTCAACACTGCTTTTTTTTTGATAAAAATCCCTTTTAATCAAGTTAACGACTTTTTCTAGGTAATATTGATATGTTTGACGGAATAAAATGGGAACTGAGCGCTTTTAAGCTGGCCCAGTACTATATGAGCGCGACATAACAGAACTTAGAAAAAGAGGAGAAGTTGGGGATAATGGCTAAGCAGACATGGGCACTTTCATTACTGATAATAGGAAGCTTAATTGGATTAGCTGGATGTAATGAGGAAACGTCAAATGGAAAACCACATGAAGAAAAGGTGTCTGAACCTCCAAAAAAAACACAGCAAAAGCCAGCAGTCGAACCTCAAAAAGTTGAAGAACAAAAGCCAATTGCGGTAAATGTTGTTGATTCGAATACAAAACAGACCGTAAAGACCTTTTTACCAATGGATTTAGGATTTGAAACTAATCCGGAATCATATAAAAAGAAAATTGAACAGTGGGCTAAGGAATTGGCACGAGGAACAGAATCTACGACTGGTTATGACCAACGAATGGTGCTCGACAGGATTGATGACAATGGTCAGATTATCAAAGGAAAGCCTCAGATAATTTTAGATGAAGCCCTATTAGTAGAAAGAGTCATGACAGCTTCGGTTCAAGGTGGTGAGGTGGAGCTCCCGATAACTGTAACGGCAAGCGGTTATAAACCTGAAGATGTTGTCCACTTAAGTGAGGTAGTGGTTGCTTCATTCTCGACTTATTTTAGCAGCGGGGTTATTGGACGTTCAAAAAATATTGAGCTCTCGGCACATGCAATTAATAATGTCATTGTTGGAGCTCAAGATATCTTTTCTTTTAATACCACTGTTGGCCCAAGCGATGCTGAACATGGGTACCAACCAGCAAAGGAAATTGTAAATAAGCAACTTGTCGATGGGATTGGTGGTGGAATCTGCCAGACATCCTCCACACTGTTTAATGCAGTAGACAAAATAGGCGTAAGTTATATCGAAAAACATCACCACTCGTTATCGGTCGGTTATGTACCGGCAGGAAGAGATGCAACGGTTTCCTACGGCGGTCCCGATTTTCGATTTCAGAATACAGCGGGTGTGCCAATCTTAATAAAAACGATTTATGGTAAAGGAAAATTAACCGTTGAAGTAAGAACTTCAGCAGCCTATCAAGGACTTATTGCAAAAAGTAATTAGCTTAATACCATATACCAATAATCGGTATATAAAAGGTCGAATTCCGAGATGAGCGGAATTCGGCCTTTTGCGTGTTATTGGATTGTCTATTAAAGGAAATATTGGGAATTTGAAACAAAATTAGGTATGGATTCGTCAGATTAGGAGAAAAGGTTTATCTGGGGGAGGTAAATCGGTGGGATTAATAAAAAAAATCATGGTTACCTTGATTCTTGGTGTTACAATAGGATCTTCTCTGGTTATTGGTATCTTTGGATCAGCATTATTTCAGGAGGGAAATCCAATTCCGTTGATGGTTTCTGTTCTAAAATTAAAGCTAACGGATACTGAATACGTCCAGTTTGCAAAATCAGAAAACCAGAGCAGATACTTATCCATCAATACTGGAAATAATCGCTTCAATGTTGTTAAGGATTTTATGAAAGTAAATGGATGGACATATGAAGAACAAATGGGCGCGGGCCTCATTTTTATAAAGGAAGAAAAAGAAGCTATTGTGTTGACAAGACAGTATTCAAGGCATTTTATTATTTGGGATATTTCAAAAAGTATTGTTGTCAGTGATACAGATACAAAGATTTTTTCAGAATAAGAGAAAGTGGATGTTCCAAAAGGGTCGGACACCTCGGTTTTGTGGTTGAGGGGTCTTACACATGGTTTGGGACATCCACAGTTTTATCTAATTTAAAGCCTCATCTTGATTCATAGAATCATTAACCAACTTTTCAAGAGCCATCAGTTCCTTTTTCCAACTAGAATGACCATTTAGAGATAAAAGTGTACTTTCAATTAAATATTTTCTTGGTGTACTAGAATGTAATAATTCTTCTTGTATAAAGTCTAAAAGTTCAAAATACTTTTCTTGTTCGCGTTCATCAGATAATACTTTAGTAATCGTTTTTCTTAATGTTCCTGATAAATGAAGTAATTGGGTTTTAAAACCTGTCTGGTTCTTTGAACAGTTGGGAAGCCACTTCTCTAATAGTTCCGGTTCAAGTAATCGATCACCGGCTTCGGACACCTCATCAACCAATTTCACTAACCGTCCAACGCTATAACGGACCACTTGACTAACTTTTTCACCTGTCTCATAAGCCATACGATTATATTGAACATTATGCTGTAAAATTCCTTGAAACATGATCGCACAATCTAATAGGTAGGGTTTCTTCTCTTCTCCAAAAATATCAATAAAGCGATTGTAGTACCAGCGAAGGGAATTTAATCGAGTATGGTGAACAAATTTTTTTAGATCAGCATCGTTTGTTGCCAATACCTCTTCAAAAATCGTAATGAGTTTGTTTTTTCTATTGGTCATCATTTGCATTTCGAGTTGTCGAATGAAAATCTCAATATTGGAGGGACTTTGACCAACAAGGAGTTTACTCCTTTCCTGGTCTAGCTGCTTATAGACCGTCTTATAAATGCCGATCAATAATTCTGTTTTTGACGAAAAGTAATTATAAAATGTTCCCTTAGAAATCCCACTATAATCTAAAATGTCCTGAATGGAAGTGGCTTGGAAGCCTTTTTCAATAAAAAGTTGATGGGCCGCCTTTATGACATTTTGTTTCCGATTGTACATATCATCACCTAAAATTGGATTTATACTGCCTGTATAAAATAATACTACCTTATTTTATCTGTCTTTACAAACCTCTAAATCATGGATATATTTTGATTGCAATATTTGAAATGAGAGTATATTATAATGGAAGTATGAAACAGGGGTATAAAAAAATGAACAATTAGTTTAAGGGGGAAATGGAATGGAACAAACCATAAAGGAGACTAGTCGTCCACGGTACGGAATTCTTGCCGTTTTGATGATTGGAGCTTTTATTGCATTCCTAAACAACACATTATTAAATATAGCACTTCCATCGATCATGAAGGACTTAAATATTGAAGCGTCGACTGTACAATGGTTAACGACAGGTTTTATGCTCGTTAATGGAATCTTAATTCCTACCTCGGCATATTTAATTCAAAAATTTTCTGTCCGGCAATTATTTTTAACTGCAATGGCCTTATTTTCAATTGGAACCATTCTAGCAGGTTTTGCCCATGCTTTTCCACTTTTATTAACGGGTCGGATGCTTCAAGCTTCCGGTTCAGCCATCTTGATGCCCTTGTTAATGAATGTTATGTTAGTAAGCTTTCCCGTAGAAAAGAGGGGGGCCGCAATGGGCGTGTTCGGTCTGATCTTAATGGCGGCACCTGCAATCGGACCAACATTATCGGGCTGGATTATTGAACATTATGACTGGAGAATGCTTTTCCACTTTGTTACACCAATAGCTATTGTTATTTTATTAATAGGGTTTTTCTTGCTAAAGGATAAGAAGGAAAAAGTAAATATCCGGCTTGATTTTGTTTCTCTTCTATTATCGAGTGCAGGTTTCGGCGGTATCCTTTATGGTTTTAGTTCTGCAGGCAGCAAAGGCTGGGATAGTCCACTTGTCTATGGAACGATTATTATTGGGGTAATCTCATTGATTGTATTTATATTACGTCAACTAAAACAAGAAAAACCATTGCTGAACTTTAGGATTTATAAATACCCTATGTTTGCATTATCCTCAGCGATTACCATGGTTGTTAATATGGCGATGTTTTCTGGGATGTTATTAATTCCCATCTATGTTCAAACGATACGTGGAATCACGCCAATGGATGCCGGGTTAATGATGTTGCCAGGTGCACTAGCAATGGCCATTATGTCGCCCATTACAGGGAAATTATTTGATAAATTTGGCGGGCGGATTTTAGCTCTTATTGGGTTAATTATTATGACTGTCACAACTTATTATTTTGGGCAATTAACGTTAACGACATCTTATTCTTATTTGGTTATTTTGAATTCAATCCGAATGTTAGGTATATCGATGGTCATGATGCCCGTATCCACAAATGGATTAAATCAATTACCAGCCCGCTTTTACCCGCATGGGACTGCAATGAACAATACCTTAAATCAGGTTGCCGGTGCCATTGGTACCGCATTGCTTGTCACAATTATGTCTAACCGAACTGAATCAAAGGCAAAAGAACTTGGTGCGGCAGCGATCAAAAACATGACTGAGCAGCCAACTGCAGCTGCTGCAGCAGAAATGAAACAACATATTATCATGCAATCCATGTTATCTGGAATTAATTATGCTTTCACCATTGCAACCTTTCTTGCTGCAGTTGCACTTGTTTTTTCTTTATTTATTAAACGGGCAAAACAAGCGGAAGATCCGGGTGATGTAAAGCCAGCCGATAAAAAAATGGCTGTAAATTAATAAATTATAAAAAAAGTGGATGTCTCAAACAAAGTTTCAGACCAAAACCTCATGCATGTTGCTGTTCTTTATGGATAGGCGACTGGATATTGAGTGTTAAAGTGAGGTCCGACCTTTATTAGGCGTTCTCTTTTTACTTTTTGCGTGTTGTTTGGGCATGCGAAAATTTTTTAAGTATACTATAATAGTCATGTAAATAACTTTATTTATGACCTTTACAGATAGGATAAGGTCTTTTTTTGTACAAAATAATTATATTATGTAACAATTTGCTTTTCTCTTTTAAAAAAATCAATATAATAGGAAAGGTATTTAAGGAGGAATTTACCCATGATTAAAGACCAAATCACACAATACATACAATCAAATCAAAATGGTACACAAATTAGCATTTTTAAAGAAGAAAAAGAGTATGCAGAAAAGAATGAACTTGCCGGTGCCGATCAGTTTATCGAGAAAGAAGCAGGAGCTCGTTTTGTGGATGCTTACATCGAACGTTGTGATAAAGAGACGGAAAATATTATTAAGAATGAGACAGGCTCATTTTTAATTCAACCTCTCGATTACTTAAAAAAGCATAAAAATGAGTTTATTTATATCGAGTCGATTTGGTTCGATATTATTGGAGTAGAGGCAGTTTCACTGGAAGTGGATGACGTTTTTGGTACGTATGATGTGATGCTAGGCTTAAAGCTGCAAAAGAAATTTGAAAAGTCCTTAAAGGAACAGCTCAATACAAATTTACATGGTGAGGAAGCAAAATTTGATTTAATGTTTAGTCTTGATGATGGATTATGGAATTTGAATTTCGCGCTAAATTATGTAGCAGGCTTTGATGAGGAAATGACAATTGGTGAAGCGTTCCAGTTAATTTATCATTTCTTATTCAAACTGGTTGAAGCAGTAGAGGGAGAAAGATAGAAAGAAATTCACGAAAAAAAGGCTATCGAGCAAATAATGCTAGTTAGTCTTTTTGTCTGAAAAGGGATGAAAATTGAAATGAAAAAGAGTTTAACTGGGAAAAGAATTGTCATTGGTGGTTCGCGGAAAATTGAAGAAATTAGCACATTAATTGAAAAACAGGGCGGGACTCCGCTTATTCGCTCCCTACAGGGGACAGTCTTTTTAGCTGAACAGGAGGTAGGACCTGATTTAGTTAAGTTCGTGGAAGAAGGTGCTGATTGGGTCATTTTCACAACAGGAATTGGCCTTGAGACAATGATCAATCTAGCTGCCAAACTTGAGTTGAACGAACCATTTTTAAAGAGAATTCGTGAGGCTAAGATTGCATCAAGAGGATATAAAACGTTTGCTGCACTAAAAAAATTGGATATAGTGCCGGTAGCTGCAGATGAAGATGGAACCACGAGGGGATTAGTCCGGGCGTTAGAGGGGATTGACTTTACTGGTAATAAAATTATGGTCCAATTGCACGGGGAAACAGCCCCGGCTTTAACTCAATTTCTTGAAGACCGTGGAGCAACAGTCCAAAAAATACTACCATACCAGCACATAGCACCTGAAACAGAAACTGTAAAAAGATTATGTAGTGAATTGCTGACGAACCAGTGTGATGCTGTTTGTTTCACCACTGCTGTACAGGTACGATCATTATTTGATTTTGCAAGGGAAAATGAAATCCTTGCCGAAATTAAGAGTGTTTTCAAGCACCAGACAGTGGCTGTGGCCGTAGGAAAAGTAACCGCGGAAGCCTTAAAAGAAGAAGGACTTGAACGGATTCTTGTTCCTGCAAATGAGAGAATGGGAGCCATGATTGTGGAGCTTGCAAAATATTTTCAAAGTTAATTTTTTTATGTACCTAACGAGGATGTCCCAAAGGGGTCTGACCCTTTTTTTGGGCCATTCTCTTTTTTTATAAATTTTTCAATAAGCGGGTCATTTGTTAAAAAATGTCGAGAAGTTTTTACTCCATTTTAGTTGCAAGGCATTTCTTGATTTTAGAAGAAGCTGGTTAGGGTAGCGGGATAATAGGGTTGTATTTTTCTAACCTGTCTCCAAAAAGTATGGAGGATAACTTAACAGTTCGCTATATTTTTACACGATTTTTGATATGATTGTGTTAAATTGAAAAAGAATTCTGAAAAAAACAAAGAAACGTTTAAGCAAAATATTTACATAGTGGTTAAAGAATTGCTTGCATCTTTTTACATGTTGTATGGTGTAATGTCCATATCAGGTCTGTAAAATGAGGGGTACACGCAGAAATTTCTGCAAGATAAACAACCAAACTAGAGGAGGATGGTCATTATTCGTAAAAAAAATAAATAAAGCGCTTACATCTAACCTTAAATTAATTTAATGAGTAAAAATATATACTTTATGCAACAAAAACTATTTATTTTTACTATAAAAGGAGGGGTTCTTTTGGCGAGTGAAAAACAGATTCGAATTTCCTTATCCAATCTCGAAAGAAATTTTCTGGAAGTGGAGCAGGGGCTAACCAATCAAGAAGCCGTGGAAGAATCGAATCGATGTCTCTATTGCTATGACGCTCCATGTATTAAAGCCTGCCCAACAGGAATTGATATTCCTACTTTTATTAAAAAAATTGCCTCAGGAAACCTATTCGGATCTGCAAAAACGATCATGTCCTCCAATCCAGTCGGAGCTAGCTGCTCCAGGGTTTGCCCTACAGAAGAACTCTGTGAGGGAGCCTGCGTCCTCAATCATTCAACCAAGCCAATCATGATAGGCAACCTGCAAAGGTATGCCACAGATTGGGCAATACAAAATGAGCAAACACTCTTTCAACCAGGAACTTCAAATGGCAAGACAGTCGCCGTAATTGGCGGGGGACCAGCTGGTTTATCAGCCGCCAGGGAACTTGCACGATTAGGTTATGTTGTAACCATTTTTGAAGCAGCTGAAAAAGCGGGCGGTTTGAATACTTATGGTATTGTCTCTTTCCGTTTACCACAGAAAATTTCTTACTGGGAAGTCGAACAGGTGAAGAAATTAAATGTAAAGATTAGAACGAACACCGTGGTGGGAAAGGATATTTCAGCGAAAGAAATAACGGAAGATTTCGATCATGTCGTCTTAGCAGCAGGAATGGCACAGGTTCCAGCACTCGGGGTAGAAGGGGAAAACTTAGACGGAGTCTATGATGCCATTGAATTTGTAAAGGCAACCAAAAGCGGTTTGTTATCCAATGACTTCATTGGTAAACGTGTCGTCGTAATAGGAGCAGGAAATACTGCGATTGACGGTGCGACTTGTTCGATCCGCTTAGGGGCCGAAAATGTGAAAATCTTATACCGAAGAACGAAAGAAGAAATGAGTGCTTATGATTTTGAATATGAATTTGCCAAACAGGATGGGGTAGAATTTCGCTGGTTAACCGCACCAAAAAGGATCATCGCTGATGAAAATGGAAAGATAACAGGGATTGAGTGCACTAAAATGAAGCTTGGTGAACCTGAAAAAGATGGCCGCCGCAAACCGGTTGTGATTGAAGGCTCAGAGTACACGCTTCCAGTGGATGCGGTTGTTAAGGCAATCGGCCAAACAAGGCACGTGGAACTGATCGAGGCGTTTGGCTTACAGCACGAAGACGGTGTGGTCAAGGTTAATCAGGAAACGCTCCAAACCACTAACCCTAAAGTATTTGCCTGCGGAGACGTTATTTTTGGAAAAGGAAATGGGGATGCCATGGTCGTCACGGCTGCGCAGCAAGGCAAAAATGTGGCTTATGCCATTCATATGCAAAACTCGGCTGTTAGCTCTGTATAACAAAGGGGGAAAAGAGATGGCTGATTTACGTACTAATCTTGCAGGAATTCAATCTCCTAATCCATTCTGGCTGGCGTCCGCGCCACCTACTAACTCAGGTTATCAGGTGCAAAGAGCCTTTGAAGCAGGCTGGGGCGGTGCCGTTTGGAAAACATTGGGCGATCCAATTCTAAATGTTTCATCCAGATTTGCCGCCGTTAGCTTTAACGGAAAAAGAGTTGCCGGTTTCAATAATATTGAGCTCATTACAGACAGGCCGCTTGAAGTAAATTTAAAGGAAATCTATGAGACGAAGAAAAGATACCCTAACCATGCCATTATTGCCTCATTAATGGTCGAGCCTAAGCAGGAAAAATGGCATGAAATTGTCAAGCGAGTGGAGGATGTAGGTGTTGACGGACTTGAATTAAACTTCGGCTGTCCGCATGGTATGGCAGAACGGGGAATGGGTTCAGCCTCTGGACAGGTACCGGCACTGGTTGAACGGCAAACCTACTGGGCAAAAGAAGTAGCCAAAACACCGGTGATTGTTAAATTAACCCCTAATATAACGGATATTACGGCAACTGCCGAAGCTGCCTGCAATGGCGGCGCCGACGCAATCAGTATGATCAACACGATTAATAGTTTAATGGGAGTGGATCTAGATTCGTGGAATACGATTCCACACGTGGCCGGAAAAGGAGCACATGGAGGCTATTGTGGTCCTGCAGTAAAACCGATTGCCCTAAATATGGTGGCAGAATGTGCAAGACATCCACATATTAACGTCCCGATATCGGGCATTGGCGGAATTTCAAATTGGCAGGATGCGGTTGAATTTTTGCTGATGGGTGCAACCGGAGTGCAAGTTTGCACGGCGGCTATGCATCATGGTTTCCGCATTGTTGAGGATATGATTGATGGTCTAAGCAATTACTTGGACAGAAAAGGGATTGTCTCTGTATCAGAAATTATTGGAAAGTCTGTTCCAAGATACTCTGATTGGGGCAATTTGGACTTAAACTACAATATCGTTGCCAAAATTAATACGGATGTTTGTATTAACTGCAATAAATGTCATATTGCTTGCGAAGATACGTCCCACCAATGCATTGATATGCTGACGGATACGGCTGGAAAAAGCTATCTCAAGGTACGAGAGGAAGATTGTGTCGGCTGTAATCTATGCTCGATTGTTTGTCCGGTTGATGGAGCAATCGACATGGTCGAAGCCGTCAGAGAACTGCCGCCAATGACATGGAATGAGCGGCAGGCTGTCCTAAATGCTGCCGTCGAATATAAAGCAGATGTTACAAAATAGAGGAGGAAGGATACACAATGAAAAAAATTATTAAAAACGGCACGATTGTCACTGCATCCGATACCTACCAAGCAGAAATTTTAATTGAAGATGGTAAGATCGCTCAAATTGGCGCCAATTTAACGGCAATTGGGGCGGAAATCATCGATGCCAAAGGCTGTCTTGTTTTTCCAGGCGGAATTGATCCGCATACCCATTTAGATATGCCTTTTGGCGGTACCGTTACAAAGGATGATTTTGAATCAGGAACGATTGGTGCTGCATTCGGTGGTACTACAACCGTTATTGATTTTTGCTTAACCAATAAAGGGGAACCATTAAAAAATGCTATTCAAACCTGGCATGATAAATCGAAAGATAAAGCAGTTATTGATTATAGCTTCCATTTAATGATTTCCGAGATCACAGAAGCTGTTCTAACAGAACTTCCACAGGTCATTAAGGAAGACGGCATTACTTCGTTTAAGGTTTTTATGGCCTATAAAAATGTTTTTCAAGCCGATGATGCGACCTTATTCCGGACGCTCTTGTTAGCAAAAGAGCATGGCGCCTTAGTAATGGTCCATGCTGAGAATGGTGATGTAATTGATTACTTAACCAATAAGGCGCTCGAAGAAGGGAAAACAGAGCCTATTTATCATGCCTTAACAAGACCACAAGAATTAGAGGGTGAGGCAACCGGCCGTGCTGCCTATTTCACTGGTTTAGCCAATTCGCAATTGTATGTTGTTCATGTTTCCTGCGCAGATGCGGTGGGAAAAATCGCTGAAGCCCGAAGCAAAGGAATTAATGTATGGGGAGAAACATGCCCGCAATATTTAGTCCTAGATCAAAGTTATTTAGAAAAGCCTAATTTTGAAGGTGCGAAATATGTTTGGTCACCACCATTACGAGAAAAGTGGAACCAGGAGGTCTTGTGGAATGCTTTGAAGAGCGGGGAGTTGCAAACCCTAGGATCGGATCAATGCTCGTTTGATTTTAAAGGGCAAAAAGATTTAGGCAGAGATGATTTTACAAAAATACCGAATGGCGGTCCGATCATCGAGGATCGCATCTCGATTTTATTTTCTGAAGGAGTGAAAAAAGGACGGATTAGCCTTAACCAATTTGTCGACCTTACCTCTACTAGAGCAGCAAAACTATTTGGTTTATTTCCTAAAAAAGGAACCATTTCAATTGGTGCTGATGCTGACTTGGTTATTTTCGATCCAAATGTAGAAAGAGTTATTTCTGCGGAAACCCATCATATGGCTGTCGATTACAATGCTTTTGAAGGAATGAAAGTGACAGGCGAGCCTGTTTCAGTGCTGGTACGCGGAGAATATGTGGTACGCGACAAGCAATTCGTCGGAAAGCCAGGGTCTGGGCAATATTTGAAGAGAGCAAAATATAGTACGAATACACCGTTAAATCAAGACCAAACGTTATCCATTTAATGTTTTCTTTCGTTTATGACTCCCCCACTTTGCAATTGCTCAGATTTGTCTAGGGCAATTGCTCCTTTACCTTTTTTTGTTTACCTGTTGTCTTGAATATTAGGTTATATAAAAGAACCAAAAAACAGGGAGTGATCGCATGAAAAGAAGCCACTTAAAATCACCAGATTTATTACCGATTCACCATAAAGACAGAAAAATATCAAAAATAGGATACTCTTTTATGTGGGTTGGTATGGTCGTTGTGCTTGCTACATTTGCGATTGGCGGAGCGGGGGTTGTGAACTTATCTTTACCTTTAGTGATTCTCGCCACCGTGATTGGCAGTCTTGCAATTGGATTTTTCATTTCTTTAATTGCGGATATAGGGATTGAACATGGACTATCCTTTCCTGTTTATATGCGAGCACCGTTCGGTACCATTGGAACACACATCCCATCCATTACACGTGGTATAACCGCGTCCATGTGGTTCGGTGTAAATACTTATTTTGGTTCAACGGCAATGAATGGTATCTTAAATATTTTATTTGGCTTTGATAATTGGTTTGTCTGCTTCCTTATTTTTGCAGTGGTTCAATTAATTAATACCGCTCTTGGTATTAAATCCATTGAACGCTTTGCCGATTTAGCCGCACCTATCATTATTATTATCTCGTTATGGATGTATGTATCCTTGTCAGACCAGGCTGAAGCGGCAGGAAGAGATGTTTGGAGCTGGGTGGAATCACCTGTTACTGGCGGGGCTGCTTTTTCCGCGTTTTTAGTTGTTATTTTTAGTAATATGGGTTTTTGGGCGACATTGAGCGCGGACATTCCCTCGATTTCTCGTTTTATCAAGGCACCAGTAAATGAAAAGAACTGGTTTAAACGAAATAAAGCTTCACTCATCGGAAATCTTGTCGCCATGCCGTTAACACAAACGTTTATGATTATCATTGGTGCTGTCTCTTATATTGCTGTATTAAACGCTGACCCAGTAGTTGCCCTTCAACAGGCATCAAGCGGTATTATCCTTGCTGTGTTGCTATTAATGATTGTTTTAGCACAATGGTCTACAAATACCGCAGCCAATGTGGTTCCTGCTGCTACGATTTTCTCGAACGTCGGCGGTCCCAAATTTCCATTTTGGGCTGGTGTTATCACGGCTGGTATTGTCGGAACAATTGTTCAACCCTGGCAATTGTTTGACATCATTATTCAAGTTCTTCTTTTTGTTGGTGGTATTTTAGCAGCCATTGTTGGAATCTTGTTTGCAGATTACTATTTACTCCGCAAAAGACGTGTGAATGTACCGGAGTTATATGAACATCATGGGCAGTACAAGTACATGGGCGGGGTGAACTTCGCTGGCTTTATTGCATGGATTATTGGAGCCGGTGTATCTTACTTTGTTCCAAACTACGGATTTTTAGTAGGCTTCATAGTGGGTGCAGGAATCTACTATATCTTAGCAAAGTATTGGTGGTTTAAGAAATATAAACAGGCAGAAATCGAAGATCCAAGTGATGAAAAGTATTTAGGTATATCCGTCGGCCGTGACTGGGTCATCGAAGAGAAGGAATATGAAACGGTTTTAAACAAGATTCCAAAAAATGTAGATTTATATTAAAACATTTGATTTGTTGTCGGTTTTATAGATAAAGGGGGGTCTTTATGTCAGATTATAAACAATACCTGTCTGAACGGGATCAAATTGATTTTCTAATCCAAAAGGGGTGCCGAATTAACGGTGTAAGGGAACATTTAAATGGGGATTCTGTTGATTTCATTCATCCTAATGGAAATGTAATTGAAACATTGCTGATTGGAACGGCGAATGGACGAAAATATTATTCCAGTTTATTCATGAAACAAATTCAGGCGAAAAACTAACTGGAGGAAATGTCATAGTCAAAGGATTGGTGGATATGCCAATCCTTTTCTACTAGTGAATGACTTGATGATCAATGTATTAGCAGAAGAATCGACCATTTACAGCTCTCGCTTTTAACAGTAAAGTTCTTATCTTTCAAGGAGACCAATTGAAAATGAAAGAAAAAATACAATTAACCGTCGCAGACATATTAAAAAGGAAGCACTTTGAACAGGCATATATTCTTGCAGGGAACGAGGGAATTCAACGTATTGTTAAGTGGGTTCATGTGGTTGAGGTCACCAGGATTGGGAAGTTATTAAATGGGAATGAGCTTATTTTATCAACTGGTGTTGCTTGGAGGGATAATTTAAACGTATTTGTCTCAATGGTAATGGAATTAATTGAAAACAAAGCGGCTGGGTTATGTATTGAGATGGGGACATATATGTCCGAGATTCCTGCAGAGGTTATTGACATTGCAAACGAACATCATTTCCCAATCCTTATTTTTCAAAAAGAAGTCCAGTTTGTAGAAATCACTCAAGATATTCATTCTGAGATTATCAACCAGCAATACCAGAAAATTTCAGAATTAGAGAACTATTCTCAGCGTTTAAATAAGCGGCTCTTAACAATTGAATCCTATGAAGAGATTCTGCAATTCATTTTCTCGGCATTGGATTTGCAAATTATTTTTCAGCTAAAAAACCAAGTACATGAGTTTGTGCCTGAGATCAGTGTTAATCAGCAAATCTCCATCATTCATCAGCTGGAAGAAGCGAAAACAGAACCCCATGATAATATCGCCACATCCCCAATTTGTTTGTTTGGTCAGGAATATGCCGAGTTGTCGATCTTTTCAAAGGATATTCCTATTGGTGAATATGAGGTATTAATTTTAGATCGGACGGCAACGGCATTAGCGCAGCATTTATTAAGAGACTTGTATGTAGAAGAGAAAAAGCGGGTGGAAGAGTTTGAGTGGCTCCATGGCTGGCTTGATGGTGAACATCCAACCGAGGACATACAGGAATACTTAGCAGAAAATGGAATAAAGGCAAGTACGAATGATGCTGTCGTGGTTATCACCAAGTATATCCCCATTAAGGAAAAATCGAATCAGGATGGTACCTATTTAAAATTATTGTTTCGTTCTGTTTTTGAACAAAATGGGTTTGCTGTCTTTTTTGTAGAAAAAAGAAACGAGATTACCTTTATTCTGTTAAATAATCGCACGAAAAGAAATCTTAAGGAACGGATTAAAAAAGCGATCGAATCCATTCAGGATTCAGAATTTATCCGCAAACAAAGTTCTGTAAAAATGATGATTGCAGCTGGTAAATTTATTCATTCTGAAAATGATGTACATAAGAGCTATCAGACTGCAAAAGAGACCCTTCGAATTCAGCAAAAAATGAATAATAAACAAATCTATCACTTTTATGAAGATTTGCATTTGTATCGGCTTATTTCGCAAATGAGTAAACATACTGACTTGCAGGAGCTGGCATCCGAATACCTTCTGCCTGTTATTCAATATGACCAAAAATATAATGGGAAGCTGTTGGAAACATTAAAGGCCTATTTAGAGTGTAACGGCTCCAAGCAAGAAACCTCCAATAAACTATTTATCGTAAGGCAAACGTTATACCACCGATTGCAAAAGCTGGAAAACTTGTTGGGGGAAGATTTCATGGATCATGAAAAACGAGTCGCCATTGAATTCATGCTTCTAGTTCATGATTATTTATCGGCTTCTACGCTAAATAAAGCCAACCATGCCTAGTAATAGTTTGACGTTAAACTGCATAACTGTTAAATGGATATTCAATTTGTTGCAGAAATACCGCCAGCCATTTTACAGACTGTCTAATGAAAGGCATTGATAGATACGAGATAATGAGATTATAAGTCTTGGATTTAGTTTATTATCCTAACCAATTTTCAAGAAATTAAAGGGGGATCAGACATGAGCGTGACCGAAAATGAAACAGCTGTCCTAAAAAATTTTATCAATGGGGAATGGGTAACCTCTACTAGCGGGCAAACCTTGGATGTACCTAATCCTGCCACAAATCAAGTGTTAACAAGGGTACCGGTTTCCACTAAGGAAGATGTGAATCTAGCTGTTGTTGCTGCCAAGGAAGCTTTTAAAAACTGGAAAAACATTCCTGTTCCAAAACGCGCACGGATCCTTTTTAAATATCATTACTTATTAACAGAAAACCATGAAGAATTGGCCAAGTTGATCGTTCTGGAAAATGGAAAGGCATACAAGGAGGCCTTTGGGGAAGTGCAACGGGGGATTGAATGCGTGGAATTTGCTTCGGGTGCGCCCACGTTGATGATGGGTGAAACACTATCAGGCATTGCGGAAGAGATTGATTCGGAGATGTTCCGTTACCCACTGGGTGTGGTTGCCGGAATCACACCGTTTAATTTTCCAATGATGGTGCCGCTATGGATGTTCCCACTTGCAGTTGCCTGTGGAAACACCTTTGTGTTAAAGCCATCTGAACGGACGCCTATGTTAGCCAATCGATTGGCAGAATTGTTTACGGAGGCTGGAGCACCGAATGGAGTATTGAATGTCATTCATGGTGCGCACGATGTGGTAAATGGTTTATTAGAGCATAAAGAGATTGCAGCGATTTCTTTTGTTGGTTCACAGCCGGTTGCTAAATATGTTTATGAGCGTGCTGCTGCTGAAGGAAAGCGAGTTCAGGCCCTTTCTGGTGCGAAAAATCATCATATTGTTATGCCTGACGCTGATATGGATAAGGCGGTTCAACATATAATCAGTTCCACCTTTGGCAGTGCCGGACAGCGCTGTATGGCCTGCAGTGCGGTAGTCGTTGTTGGGGATAATGAACCATTTGTTGCGGCCTTAAAGAAAAGTGCGGATGAGTTGATTATCGGGAACGGAATGGACGATGAGGTGTTATTAACAGCGGTAATCCGTAAAGACCATCGCGACAAGGTTCTTGGCTATATAGAAAAAGGGCTTGCAGAAGGGGCAGATCTGATTCGGGATGGACGACGGGAAATGGATGAACTCCCTGAAGGAAATTTCTTAGGCCCAACCATTTTTGATCATGTTACTCCAGAAATGACCATTGCTAAAGAAGAAATCTTTGCGCCGGTCTTAAGTTTATTACGCGCCAAAAATCTAGATGAGGGGCTGGAATATATTCACAAATCCAGGTTCGGAAATGGTGCCACTATATATACCAATAACGCAAAGGCAGTCCGACAATTCCGTGAAGAAGCTGAAGCAGGTATGCTCGGTATCAATGTCGGTGTCCCAGCCACCATGGCCTTCTTTCCATTCTCCGGTTGGAAGGACTCCTTCTACGGTGACCTCCATGTAAACGGCAAAGACGGTGTAAACTTCTATACACGCAAAAAAATGATCACCTCAAGATTTGACGCATAGAGAAAGTGGAAAAGGGACTAATGGTGTCAGGCACCTTTTGGAATAAAATGGAGGGATGACAATGGTTCATACAAGTGGCTCACATGAGACTTTATTAGGGCAGGATGATCAGTATGTTTGGCATTCGATGAAGCCTTACAATCCGAAGGCGACGCTTGTGGCTGCAAAAGCGGAGGGGTCCTGGGTAACGGATGCGGATGGGAAACGCTATTTAGATGCAATGGCAGGATTGTGGTGTGTGAATGTTGGATATGGGAGAACGGAGCTGGCAGAAGCAGCCTATGAGCAATTGAAAGAGATGGCCTATTTTCCGCTTTCGCAAAGTCATGTACCTGCTATTAAACTAGCAGAAAAGTTGAATGAAATGCTCGGCGATGATTATGTCATATTTTTCTCCAACAGCGGTTCTGAGGCAAATGAAACCGCCTTTAAAATTGTAAGGCAATACCATCAGCAAAAATGTGAACATAACCGCTATAAAATCGTCTCACGCTACCGAGCCTATCATGGAAATTCAATGGGAGCCTTGGCGGCAACAGGGCAGGCGCAAAGAAAATATAAGTATGAGCCGCTGGCACTAGGTTTCATTCATGTTTCACCACCTGATTCCTATCGTGATGATACAAATGTTGCGGATCCAAGGGAATTATCCTCGGTAAAGGAAATTGATCGGACCATGACATGGGAATTAAGTGAAACCATTGCAGCAATGATCATGGAACCCATCATTACCGGTGGAGGCGTTCTTGTTCCACCAGATGGCTATATGAAGGCTGCTAAAGAGGTGTGTGAAAAGCATGGAGCCTTGCTCATTGTGGATGAAGTAATTTGTGGGTTTGGCCGGACAGGGAAACCATTTGGCTATATGAATTATGGTGTGAAGCCGGATATCATAACGATGGCAAAAGGCATTACCAGCGCCTATTTACCACTATCTGCTACAGCAGTAAGGAAAGATATTTACGAAGCATTTAAAGGCTCTGAGGAATACGATTACTTTCGCCATGTAAATACGTTTGGCGGAAATCCAGCAGCCTGTGCATTGGCATTGAAAAACCTAGAGATTATGGAAAAAGAAAAATTGTTTGACCGGTCTAGAGATTTAGGGGCACAGCTGTTGAATGATTTAACGAACCTGCTTCAAGATCATCCCTATGTTGGAAATGTACGTGGAAAGGGATTATTAATTGGCATTGAGCTAGTGAAAGATAAACAAACGAAAGAACCTTTGAATACAGACCTTGTTAACCAAGTTATTGCCAGCTGTAAGCAGGCAGGGATAATTATCGGGAAAAATGGGGCAACTGTTGCCGGTTACAACAATGTATTAACACTTGCACCACCGTTAAATATTGAACAAAAGGATTTACAATTTCTTATTAAAACACTGACAGAATCCTTAAATAAAATAATCTAATGATGGAAAAAAAACACATCGGAAATGGTTCCATTTAATTTACTAAATTCAAGCATTTGTTCTATTATAGAACAAGTGCTTTTTATTTTTTTAATATAATGCTATAGAATGATGTTAACCAGTAGTATAAAAAAGGAAGAGATCAATGACAAGTACAGTTTCGCTCATAAAAGAATGGCAGCAGGCTCTACAAAATGAAATAAGCCATTTAAAAAGGTACGGAAGTAACAAAATTCTTGTCTCTAATGGAAGGCTGATTTCAAGTGACGACGATTCATTTAAATATTATTTTGATACAGCCTTTTCGATTCGAATTCCTGTCGGTTCTTCGATTAGACTCGAGTGGGGAGGTTTGAAACAAAGTGGACGTGTACTGTCATCGGAAGGCAATAGCATCATTCTCGCTCTTGAGCAATCATTTGGTGACTTACTTTCAGAAGCCACTCTTTATCACGATCCCTGGGAACTGCTTGACCAACTAATTCAGCGTTTGGATGAAATAAAAAAAACTAATCAAAAGCGGATACGTGTTAAAAAATTAATGGATCCGTCCATGCCAGCCAAGCATCCTCTTGATAAAAGTAAAAGCAATGTTCATGAGTTGGTTTTACGGTCAAAATACAATCCCGTAACTTTTGTCTGGGGACCTCCTGGTACAGGAAAAACCTATACATTGGCAAGGGTGGCGGCTAATAAATATTTTCAAGAAAAGCGAGCACTGATCTTATCACACAGTAATCAAGCGGTAGATGTCCTGATTAGTGAAATTTCTACTTTTATAAAAAAGAAAGATCGCTATAAGGAAGGGGACGTACTTCGCTATGGATTTAATACTGGAGAATTGCTAGCTAATCATGAAGCCATTACGACAAGTCAATTGCTTCAGAAACAAGACCCTCATCTTGCGGAAGATAAGGAAACGTTAATTGCAGAAAGAAGGAATATAAAGCAGGATTTGGCCCGTTCTTTTAGTAAACGGGACACGAATCATTTACTGGAGCTTGAGACGAAGATTGCCAAAGTGCTTGAAAAGATTCGCCAAAAAGAAGTTCAGTTTGTAAACGATGCCTATGTAGTGGGGGCGACTCTGGCAAAAGCAGCAAGTGACCCTGCAATTTATGAAAAAGAATATGATGTGGTTATCCTTGATGAAGCTAGTATGGCCTATGTTCCACAGGTTGCTTTTGCTGCCTCGCTCGGAAAACGAGTGATTATTTGCGGGGATTTCAAACAATTGCCGCCGATTGCGTCATCACGGGATCTATTAGTGACAAAGTGGTTGAAAGAGGATATTTTTCACCGGGCAGGATTGGTGGACGGGATTAACGACGGGATTCTCCATCCGCATCTTTTTTTATTAAAAGAACAACGTCGAATGCATCCAGAAATTTCTGCCTTTACTAATCAGTACATTTACCATTCGCTTGTTGGCGATCATGAAAGTGTTTCGAAGAGCAGAAATCATATTGTAGAAAAAGCTCCGTTTCCGGGCAGGGCAGCTGGTCTGGTCGATACAAGCTATACGGGAGCACACTGTATGAATGAACGTACATCACATTCCCGGATGAATCTTTGGCAGGCATTATTATCGTTTCAATTGATTCACGAATCTTATTCGAGCGGCTTGAGGTCCATTGGCTATGTTACTCCATACCGTGCTCAAGCTAGTTTAATGGAACTAATCCTCGAAGATTTATATGAAAAAGAACGCTTAACAGGCGATATTATCGCGGCTACCGTCCACAAGTTTCAAGGCAGTGAACGGGATGTTATGGTCTTTGACACGGTTGATAGTGATCCGCAAACCCGAGCTGGTATGCTTTTAACAGGTAAAGATAGCGAACGTTTGATTAATGTTGCAATTACTAGAACAAAAGGAAAATTCATTCAAGTCAGCAATCAATCGTTTATTCGTAAACATGTGTATAATGGAAAAACTCTTAGACAACTTGTGGAGCATCAAGAACAGCATCAGCAAAAGGTTGGTACAAGGGAAATTGGTACTTGGGTTAGACATCACCACCCAAGATTACAATGGATGCATGCTCGTAAGTTAGGAAATGTGTTACAAGACATCCATTTGGCGCGAGAGTCGCTGGTAGTTTCGCTTCCAAAGCAAACCATGCTATCACAGGAATGGAAGGAAGTCCTTAATAATCGGGATAAACACATAAAATTAACCATTATATCGGAGCTAGAATGGCGTGAACTTCAAGTCGATCAAAGTGTGGCCGAAAGTTTGCCGTTTCCCTTTATCATCATTGATGAGAAGCTTTTGTGGTTAGGGCTCCCGTTAGAAGGAGCAATCGGAATTCGTCCGCCAACGATCGCCGTAAGACTAGATTCAGAAAAGGTCACAGAATACTTTTTAGGACAGATTTTATAAAAAGAGTAGGAATTAGCTGTTTTTTTGCAGTTCCTACTCTTTTTTATTTTCAGTATTGTCACTTATCATTCTATTATATTTGTTTTATTAATATGATGAATAATATGGTAAACTTTTAATGATAGATTACATAAAATTAAAGGGGAAAAATTACGTTGAATGGTGAACAAGGTCATAATCAAGCAATCATTATTGGCGGAGGAATTGCAGGCAAGCTTATTGCTGCAGCGATATCGCCCTATTTTCATAATGTTCAAATATTGGAGAAGGATCATCAACCTGAAAATCAATCGACTGTAAGACCCGGTGTTTCTCAAGCACATCATATCCATGCACTCTTGCATGCCGGTGACCACGCATTAGAAACGTTATTTCCGGGCTTTCAAGATGATATGGTCAAACGAGGTTCCATTAAAATTGACTCACTTAAGGATCTGGCTTGGTTTCATCATGGAGTTTGGAAGCTGCGTTTTACAAGTGAGGAAACCACACTATTACAGACAAGACCATTGCTAGAATCGTATATAGAGAAACGAGTCGGACAAATATCCAATGTAACCTATACATATGAAACAAAGGTTCTATCGTATAAATTAACAGAAGATAAAAGCATGGTCTGCGGAGTGGAAGTTATTCAAAATAATGAAGTAAAAACACTTATGGCAAATTTAGTAGTGGATACTAGCGGTGCCGCTTCTTTTACGAAAAATTGGTTGGAGAAACAGGGAAAACCTGTACCTGAAGAACAGGTCGAAATCGGCCTATGTTATGCGACACGAAAATTCGCACTTCCAGAAGAGCCGGCTAATTTTAAAATTAAGCTTATTTATCCCAATCCCCCTAACCAAACATTAGGCGGTACTTTATCCTTAGTTGAAAACAATCAATCTATTGTTACTCTTATTGGCTATTTGAACTCTCTGAAACCTGCTGATGTAAAAAGTGAAGCAGGTTTTATTGAAATGGCTGAAAAATTGCCGCTTCCCGATATTCAAGAGAAAATAGCAAAAGGAACCTCCCTAACCGAGACAGCCATTTATCAAGTTCCACACATTAAGTGGCGTCATTTTGAAAAAGTGGATTTACCTGAAGGACTGCTAGTTGCCGGCGATTCGATCTGCCGCATCGATCCAGTCTTTGGGCAAGGAATGACTATTTCGGCATTAGAGGCGTTGGAAATTAAATCCTATTTTGCCTCAGAAACAAAAACTGAAAGCTTAAAAAAATTACAAAACAAATTGGCCAAAATTGTCGCTCCAGTCTGGTCGATGGTTCTTTGTGAAGATTTTCGCTATGGTGAGGTCAAAGGGAAAAAACCATTTGGGTTAAAATTTCAACAATGGTATGTAAAAAATATATTCTTGCTATCGGCAAAAAATAAATCTATCTATCAGGACTTTGTTAAAGTAATGAATTTGGTAAGCCCTGCAACCATCCTCTTTAAGCCTTCTACACTTAAAGCAGTTTTAAAAGCATATAAAGAATAAGCAGCTCTAATAAATTTTCATTTTTCAAAAAATAGTATTGACTTTTTTCTGTTTTCTATGGATAATCAAAGGAAATTATGATAATAAAATGGTATGGGACTAGTAAATCATTGGAATGTGGTAGAGAGTGAAACCCTAAAGGCTGAAAGGTTTCTCGCGGAAAGATGATTGAACCTACCCTTAACTGCTGCTTATGCAAACATAAGCCGTTCCCCACGTTACGGGTTCAAGGGGATGCTTGGCATCAATGAAGGTGGTACCGCGGAAACGATTTTTCCGTCCTTTTATAAGGACAGAGGAATCGTTTTTTTTATTTTTAAAAGAAAGGTCGTACGGACATGAAAAAACAGCTGGTGGTCGTAAAAATTGGGAGCAGTTCGCTCACAAATGCATCTGGGACGATTTCTGAAGAGAAAATACGTGATCATGTCGAGTCACTTGCTTTTTTAAAGGCACAGGGTCATGAGGTCATCTTGATTTCATCGGGTGCTATTGCGGCAGGATTTGGCTCACTGGGTTACCCAACGCGGCCCAAAAGTACAGCAGGAAAACAGGCTTCCGCGGCCGTCGGACAAGGGTTATTAATGCAGCATTATATTCAACTATTTCAAGAGTTTGATATGATGCCGGCACAAATCTTATTAACACGCGAGGATTTTTATAGCCAAGTTCGTTTTCAAAATCTCTTTTCGACGATTCATGAGTTGCTTCAAAGAGGGGTTTTACCCATTATAAATGAAAATGATTCGGTTTCGATTGAGGAATTGACCTTCGGTGACAACGATTTACTATCTGCACTCGTAAGTGGATTCTTACATGCCAATGCCCTAATTATTTTAACGGATATTAACGGTCTATATGATGGAAATCCAAAGGTTTCAAAAGAGGCGAAAAAATTTAATTTTATTCCAGAGGTTTCGGAAAATTTGCTTAGTCTTGCCGGTGAAAGTGGTTCTTCGGTTGGCACTGGTGGGATGAAATCTAAATTGTTAGCTGCAAAGAAAGCATTATCACTCGGTGTCAGCGTTTTTGTCGGAACCGGAGCGGGCAAGGAAAAACTAGCTGACATCTTGGCAGGAAAAGGTGATGGAACCTATATTGGCGGGTCCTTTCACACGCAAATGCATATGCGGAAGCAATGGATTGCCTATCATTCTCAAGTCCGTGGAGTCATCGAAATAGACGATGGTGCCGAAAAAGCGGTTTTATTCCATGGTAAAAGTTTGTTACCCGTCGGGGTTACGAAGGTAATTGGTGATTTTAATGCCTTAGATGTGGTAGAAGTGCAAAATCAAAAAGGAAAAATGGTTGGAAAAGGACAGATCTATTATTCCTCCAAAGATTTATTAATGGTCAAGGGACTACCGAGTAACCAATCGAAAGGTTTTTCCATTAACAAAAAACCAGAAGTGATTCATCGTGATAATTGGGTCACATTACCAAAGGAGTGAGTAGAAGAATGAGTGAATTATTAGAAAAAGCAAGTAAACTAAAAAAAGCCGCCAAACAATTAGGGATGCTGTCAGCCAAAGAAAAAAATGAGGCACTCTTGAAAATGGCTGAACAACTATTAATGGAGAAAGAATGGATTATCACCGAAAATGCCAAGGATCTAAAAGTCGGCAAGGAAAAAGGGTTTTCCAGTTCACTTCTGGATCGATTACTTTTAACAGGAGAAAGAATCGAACAAATTGTTGATGGAGTACGGCAGTTAATCCGGTTAGATGATCCGATTGGTGAAACCATTGAGTCTTGGGAGAGGCCCAATGGATTACAAATTGAAACGATACGAGTTCCACTTGGTGTCATTGGGATGGTATACGAAGCCAGGCCGAATGTAACAGTTGATGCTGGAAGTCTTTGTCTAAAAGCGGGCAATGCTGTTCTTTTACGAGGAAGTTCTTCAGCGATTCATTCCAATAAAGCTCTTGTTCATGTTATGCGTAGGGCCCTGGCGGAATCAGCCATTTCTGAAGATGCGGTTCAACTTTTGGAAGATACTAGCCGCGAGACGGCTGCAGAAATGTTTAAATTGAATAACTATTTGGATGTTCTTATTCCACGTGGTGGAGCAGGGTTAATTCAAACGGTTATTCAAAATGCCACGGTTCCTGTTTTAGAAACTGGTGTTGGCAACTGTCATGTGTTTATTGATGAAACGGCCAAAAAAGAAATGGCGATTGAAATTGCAATCAATGCGAAGCTGCATCGCCCTTCTGTATGTAACGCTGCAGAAACGGTTTTGATCCATGAAAAATGGCCATATCTATCCGAGTTATTAAGCCGTTTGCAGGATCGAGGAGTTGAACTGCGTGGCGATGAAACATTAGCCTCAGACTATCCGTTTGTTACAGAAGCAACGGAAGAAGATTGGTACACAGAATTTTTGGCCCCAATCTTGGCAGTAAAACTCGTCTCTGATGTAAGAGAAGCGATTGATCATATTGATCAGTATGGGACAAAGCATTCAGAAGCGATTATTAGTGAATCTTCCGCAAATGTTCAATTGTTTTTCCAGGCAGTTGATGCTGCAGTTCTATACCATAATGCTTCCACTCGCTTTACTGATGGCGAACAGTTCGGGTATGGTGCAGAAATTGGCATCAGTACGCAAAAACTTCATGCCCGTGGGCCGATGGGGCTGAAGGCATTAACGACCACCAAAGCTATTGTCCGAGGAACAGGACAAATTCGCTCTTAATGATTGAGATTGGCGTATTTATGCGCCAATCTTTTTTCATTCTGCTATAATAGGTATACAAACATACATTCCCATAAAATAAGTTGGTGAGCTATTGACTAATGAGATACACATATCGGTAAGAACGCTGGTTGAATATGTTTTTCGCAGCGGCAGTATTGATGCACGTTTCCGTTCTCAATCGACGCTGCTCGATGGGACAAGGATTCACCAAAAAATCCAGAAAACCTACAGTGAAGGTGATCAAAAGGAAGTCTACCTTAGTGCTGAACTTTCTTATGACGGTCTATCCTTTGTGATTGATGGCAGATGTGATGGTCTGTTGTATCAAGAGGGCGAGGTGACAGTTGACGAGATTAAGTCTTTCTCTCAGCCCTTAGATCACTTGGAAGGTGAAGGGTATGCGGTTCACTGGGCTCAGGCGAAAATGTATGCATATATGGCAGCAACAGACCAAGATTTGCAGGAGATCTTTGTCCAGTTAACCTATGTCCACGTTGAAACGGAAGTGAAAAAATATTTTAAAAAGAGGTACTCACTATCCGAGCTACAGTGTTTTGTTTTGGAGGTCATAAAAGGCTATACCCCATATGCTAAGCTGCAGCACCTGCATCGTTTAAAAAGAAATGAAAGTTGTAAAGAGTTAGTATTTCCTTTTGAGGGGTATAGGGAAGGACAAAGGAATTTAGCTGGTGTGGTGTATAAGACGATTGTAGCTAAAAAAAATCTTTTTGCAAAAGCACCAACTGGAATAGGCAAGACGATCTCTACCCTTTTCCCAACAGTGAAAGCGATGGGTGAAGATCAGCTTAATCGTGTTTTCTACCTGACAGCCAAAACCATTACACGGACAACCGCAGAAGAAGCATTTACCCGAATGCGTTCTGGCGGGCTCTGTATAAACACTCTTACCATAACCGCAAAGGATAAGGTTTGTTTTAAAGAGGTGACCAATTGCCAAAAGGGTTATTGTGAATTTGCAAATGGCTATTATGACCGGATTAATGAGGCCATTCTTGATATATTAACAAATGAACATGCCATGACCCGGGATGTCATTGAATCCTATGCTCGAAAGCATACGATCTGTCCCTTTGAATTTTCGATTGATCTTAGCTATGCAGTTGATGCTGTTATATGTGACTATAATTATATTTTTGACCCAAGGGTTTCGTTAAAACGGTTGTTTGAAGAACAAAAGAAGTCTACAGCCTTATTGGTTGATGAAGCCCATAATCTTGTTGACCGAGGCAGGGAGATGTTTTCAGCAGACCTACAGAAAGATATTTTTCTTCAATTGAAAAAAGACTTTAAAGGAGTTAATCAAGCCATTTATGACGCTGCAAGTAAACTAAATGCTTCGTTTTTAACATGGAAAAAAGAGCATGCAGATCAAAATGAGTTCGTTTTAGAGCAGTTGGATGAAACCTTTTTAGAACAGCTCGAGCAATTTTTAAAGGATGCAGAACAATTTCTGCAAACAGATCCTTCACCAGGTCTATTGGAAGCATTTTTTCGCGTGAATCAGTTCTTGAAAGTAGCCGATTTTCTCGATGAACATTACGTCATCTATGTAGAAAAAAATAGAAATGATGTCCTTATCAAATTGTTTTGTATGGACCCCTCTCAACTTCTTAGACAAATGAGTAAAGGGTACCGCGCGAAGGTGTATTTCTCTGCGACGCTGTCACCATTACCCTATTATCAAGATATTCTTGGCGGGAGTGTTGAGGATTATGCTATAACGATTCCGTCGCCATTCTCAAGAGAACAGGTCGACGTCTTAATCAAACCGTTGTCCACACGGTACCGTGATCGGGAACGGACAAAAAATCAAACCGTAGCGCTGCTTCAATCGCTACTTCAAAAACGTCCCGGAAATTACTTGGCATTTTTCCCATCCTATCACTATTTACTGTCTGTATATGAACAGTTTAAATTGCGAGATGAAGATACCCAGACGTTAGTTCAATCGACTGGGATGACGGAAGCGGAAAGAGAAGCTTTTTTGGATGCATTTAAGGCTGATAAAAAAGAACCATTACTCGGATTTGCTGTTTTGGGTGGCATTTTTTCCGAGGGAGTCGATTTAATCGGTGATCGTTTAAATGGAGTGGTTGTTATAGGGGTTGGGTTACCACAGCTTTGTTTTGAACGAAATCTTATTAAGGAGCATTTTAATAAAACGGGCAAAAATGGCTATGATTATGCTTATGTTTATCCGGGAATGAACAAGGTGTTACAAGCAGGAGGACGATTGATTCGCTCCGAACATGATCACGGGACGATTGTCCTGGTCGATGACCGTTTTTTACAAAAGCAGTATCAAATGCTCTTGCCGCCGGAATGGAATAAGTTCACAATTATATAAAAGAATAAAATGATAATAGTTTTACTAAATCATCTAATCACCTGAAAATTTGACATTTTAATCTAAATTAAATAAAGTTAGATTAAATAATCTAATTAGGGTGAGAAAACGTGCAGACTATGTCTAATCCCATCTCGATATTTATCTGTGATGTTAGTAACTCTTCGTTAAATAATATCGGTGAGGAACTGACCATTTATTTAGATGAATTGGTGAACTGGATCAACATTTGGACAGATAAAATTGAAATAGTAAAAGTAAAGCATCGAGCAGGAGATGAAATCATCTTTGTTGGTACTGGCTATTCGACTGCCTATATCATAGCATTTTATCTCCATAGAATTTGGAAATACCCTGATCATAAACCTTACTTTGGTTTGTCTTTTGGTGATATCAATAAGGAATTAGCGGAAGTCGATCTTGAAAAGTGGATCCATCCTTTGATTAAGCAGGCAAGGTATGCAAACGATTTGTTAAAACAAGAACATAATAGGCTGCCCTTTAAATTTGAGCTTGATCAATTTTATAGTGGTGACAACAGTACGTTTTTATACCATCAATTTAGGTCTGAATTCGAGTCGTTATTTAACACCTTAATCCATTTACAGCATAGTCTCATGCAAGAACAAACAAGCATCCAGGGGCTCGTATGTACGTCCTATTTAATCTTACAACAACAAAAAGCTGTTGGGAAACTACTTGGAAAAACAGCGCCGACCATCTCAAGCCATATTAAAAAAGGAAAAAGTGAAGAAATTCTCCAAACCTTTCATGAATTGATTAACATTTTAAATTCATTAGAGAAAAAGGCCTATCCAAAGTTAGCGGATTACCCCAATGAACAAAGTGATTTACTTTCCGACTCGATCAGAAAGCATTTAAAAGAAAAAATAAGTACATTGCTCGATCAATGGAACGCATAAATAGAGAGGAGAAACCATGCTTATTTTATGTCTCATTCTCGTGCATCTTATTGCTGATTTTTATTTACAAACAGATGACATGGTGAAGGAAAAGCATAAAAATATCAGGAAGCATATGGCACATCACTTTTTAGGGACTGCTATCGTGCTCAGCTGTTACTTAAGTTATCATTTTAATGTAGCAAATATCCTGCCTTATCTAATTTTCCCGTTAGTTTTTATTGTTTTTTCTCATTTTCTCATCGATTTATGCAAAATTAAATTACTCGATAATGTAAAAATAAATAACGAGGAGAATATAAAACGGCTTAGTTTTTTTCTTTTAGACCAATTACTCCATTTCGTCATGATCATTTTTGCTTGTCAGTTATTTATCGGATTTGATTTTATGAAACTACTAGATATATTCCAAGAAGGTCATAAGTTAAACACAGTAAGTGCAGGTCTTTTTATTCTCATCATTGTCATTTTAACTACAAGTGTGAGTGGTCATTTCATTCGAATTCTTTTAGGAACTTTGCCGAACCAGTTATTAAGCTTTGAAGGAAAATATGTATTTAAAACAGACAGACAAGAAGATCTGTTTGCAAATAATAATATGGGGAAAAAGGGATTAACGGAAGAGTATCATTATACGATTTTTTCTAAACACGACCTATCTCGTGGAAAATTAATTGGTTATATTGAAAGACTGCTGGTTTTAGTTTTGACATTTTACAGTGCTTATCCGGCAATTGGGTTTATTGTTGCGGCAAAATCGATTGCCAGATTCAAACAAATGGATGACCGGGATTGGGCTGAATATTTCTTGCTCGGTACACTGTCTTCGATGTTCATTGGCATATCGTTAGGTATTGTGTTGCGAGAGGTTTTAACTTAACATTTTATTATTTCTTTAGCTGCCTGAAATGTAGGCAGCTATTTTTTTTAAAAAAAAGTGACAATCTTTGAAATAATGACATATAATTATTAAAAAGTTGCGCACGGTAAAAACTTTGATAAAGGGGAAAGAGAGATGGATAAACCTAATATTATTAAACTGGTAAATGGGGAAAAAGGGAATTTAATTAAAATTACATCATTGAATTTAGATGGTGTGATGCGAAGAAGATTATTAGATTTAGGATTTGTGGCTGGTGCACAGGTTGAGGTTGTAAGGAAGAGCCCCTTAGGAGATCCAATCGCTTACCGAGTCAGCCAAACAACGATTGCTCTAAGGAAAGAAGAAAGTTCACGAATCGAGGGGGAGCTGTTGTCAAATGGGGAATGAGTACCGAATTGCGTTAGCAGGCAACCCGAATACGGGTAAAAGTACCTTGTTCAATGCCTTAACAGGACTAAGACAGCATACCGGAAATTGGGCAGGGAAAACTGTTTCACTTGCACACGGCAGTGTTCCCTATAAAGATAAGACCTTTCATTTAATTGATCTGCCTGGAACATACTCACTCTTTTCAAATTCAACGGACGAAGAAGTAGCAAGAAATTACATCGTGTTTGAAAAACCCGATGTCACCCTTGTCGTACTAGATGCTACATCATTAGAGCGAAACTTTAATTTAGCCCTGCAAGTTCTTGAAATGACAAAAAATGTTGTGATTTGTATTAACCTGATTGATGTCGCAGAGCAGCAGGGAATCCGTATTAATGAAAGGTTATTAACCAATCGATTAGGGGTGCCTGTCATAAAAATATCGGCTCGAAATAAAAAAGGGTTCCCACTATTACTGGATACGATTGATCGCATTGTCACTGGAGCAATCGAATGCAATCCTGTCCAGGTGACCTATCCCAATGAAATTGAAGAAAAAATCAAGCAGATTGAACCAAAAGTTGTTGAATTTGTTGGCAATCAAATATCTTCCCGCTGGGTATCATTAAGATTGCTAGATGGTGATGAAGCATTGCTCAATGAAATTAGTAAACGCTTAGTCCCAAAGGAGGTTTAACTGAATGAGTATTCAAGAGCTTTACACAGAAGCTCAGAGCTTGTCTACATCAAAGCTAAGAGATGATATTGTCCAGCATCTTTATGAACGAAGTCATAAATTATGCGGCGAAGGCATTTCCTATACGAAATCAAAGCGGGATACGCGCACAGAGAAACTCGATGCGATTTTTACTTCACCCATTTTTGGCTTTCCCATTATGATTATCATGTTAGGTGTATTGTTTTATTTAACTATTGCTGGAGCGAATATTCCTTCTTCAATGATCGCTGAGTTTTTTGGATTCTTGGAGGGTTACATTACTTCATTCTTTACTTTTCTTCATGCTCCAGATTGGCTGCACGGTGTGCTTGTCCTCGGCTTATATAGGGGCACGACGTGGGTGATAAGTGTGATGCTGCCACCGATGGCCATCTTTTTTCCAACTTTCGCCCTTTTAGAGAATTATGGATATCTGCCGCGAGTTGCGTTTAACATGGATCGACTCTTTAAAAGAGTTGGCGCCCATGGAAAGCAATCATTAACCATGGCCATGGGATTTGGCTGTAACGCTGCCGCCGTGATTTCTACAAGGATTATTGAATCGCCGAGAGAACGGATGCTGGCGATTTTGACGAATAACTTTGTTCCATGTAATGGCCGCTGGGGGACCTTAATTGTCTTGGCTTCATTATTTATGGCTGCTAATTTTACCGGTGGAGTAAAATCACTAGTCACCACTGGAGTGATCGTGGGGATTGTCTTATTTGGAATTATTGTCACCTTCTTTGTCTCCTGGGTCCTATCAAAAACAGCCTTAAAAGGAGTTCCCACACACTATACGTTAGAGCTGCCGCCCTATAGGAAACCAAAAATCTTTGATACTGTCATACGTTCGTCGATCACAAAATCCTGGTCCGTATTAGTTCGTGCTGTTAAAGTGGCTGCACCTGCTGCGATCCTTACCTGGGTGTTCGCTAACATTTATATTGGCGACACAAGTATTCTCATGTATGTGGTTGAGTTTTTAGATCCGTTTGGAAAAATGCTTGGTCTCGATGGGTATATCATGATGGCATTTATTCTAGGTTTACCAGCAAATGAAATCGTTCTGCCTATCCTTCTGATGGGATATCTATCGACCGGCTCCTTAACGGAAGTGGATAACCTCGTAGATTTAAAGCAGATCTTTCTTGAGCACGGCTGGACATGGCTAACCGCACTGAATATGATGTTATTTTCGCTCTTGCATTATCCTTGCGGCACAACATTGCTCAATATTTATAAGGAAACAAAGAGCAAAAAGTGGACGTTTTTAGCATTCTTAATTCCTACGGTCATTGCGATCCTTGTCCCACTTATCATAACTCAAACCGTTAAGATGTTTGGTTTACTATAGAGTTGAATAATATATACCTTGTGGCATAGCTTCTGAAACGAAACCTATGTAGTGACCATAAAAAATAAACCAAAAATGCCCTTATTACGGTGGGGGCATTTTTGGTTTGATTGTCCAATATCTACATCTACCAAAACTTATTTCATTTTCCGTATTTCTTCTGTCACAACAAAAGCGAGATCATCATTGCCGAACAAAGAAAGAACCCCCAGCAAGGTTTGGTCGGCAATGTCGCCAGCTTCTTCCTTTGGGACTGTTAATTCAATAGCCTCTTTTAAAGCTGGGTTCATAGACTGATTTGGGTAGGCCTTAATGTATAGTTCCAGTGGATCAAGGTTATGATTCACACACCACTGAGCAAAGACAAGAATCATCATTTTTTCTTCCCCTTGGTAATGTTGAATAATCTTTTCTTCCATTTCTTTTGAATTCATCTCATGTTCTCCTTTTTGCATTTCTTATAGTTTAATTATAAGGTAATATTTACGAATAGGAAGCGATAAACGGCTTATCCTTCCTTAAACAAGGGTGAAATTTGGTTTGGACATGCTTTTATGAGATACTTGTGGTAGATTACGATGTAAATGGAAAGGAGAGTTTTAAATGAGCAAAATTGAAGTTGGCGAGATTTTTACGATCAGTGATGAGAGCAGTGAGGAAGAGGAAGTTGAAGTATTAGGCGTAATGACCATTGAAGGAACAGATTATGTTGCTGTTGGTTTTGCTGAAGATGTTCAACAAGAATCAGATGAGGATATTGATATTTTCTTCTTGAAAGTTGATGAAGATGGTGATTTTGCCGCAATTGAAAGCGACGAAGAATTTGATAAAGTTTCCGCCGCGTTTGATGAAATGATGGACGAGGAAGAGGCAGAAGAGTAATTTTTAGAGAGAGGGTTGGTACCTCTCTTTTTTTAATTGGCAGAAATATGTATGTATAAACTCTTTAAAGGAATACTAACATGGACAATACCTAAAAAGGAGATTATTCATGTTAATTGAAGAAGGATTAAAATATCAAATTTCACAAAATGCTAAAGGATTTTTCAATTCCGCGGAAACGATGACGGTGAAAAGCTATAATGGTGTAACCATTCAGTTTATGCTTGGTGACAGTAAAGGACATGGCTCCATGCCAATAGAACATTTACAATATTTACTGAAAAAAACACACTTAACTTTGATTCCAAATAAAAGATCCTTATTAAATTCAGATCTAAATGAGGAACAAATTGGATAACGGACATGCATTACTTCAAAAGAGGTAATGCATTTTTATTTTGTTTGATTTAAATTTAGATTAGAGGGTATATACATTACTAAGGAGTGAATAAGGTATGGAAACAAAAAGTGTGAAATTGCCAAATGCAACCATTGCATATGTTGATAAAGGTGAAGGGAAGACGATCGTGCTTCTCCACGGTTTTTGCGGAAGTTCAGGGTATTGGGAACAAGTCATTCCGGCATTGGCAGAAAAATACCGCGTGATTGCCCCAGATCTTCCTGGACATGGGAAATCGACGACGGTTATGGAAAGTTTTTCGATTGAGGATATTGCGAATATTATTAAAGATCTATTAGATGAATTGAATATCGAAAAAGTGACGATATTTGGCCACTCTCTAGGCGGCTATATTACCCTAGCCTTTGCGGAAAAGTTCAGTCATCGGTTAAATGGTTTCTCACTCGTCCATTCCGCAGCCTTCCCTGACTCAGATGAGGCAAAAGAAGGAAGAAGTGCGAACGTCGAGAAAATAAACAAGAATGGTATTAAGCCATTTATAGATGGATTGGTACCCAAGCTATTTTCACCAGATCATCAGGATGAAGAATATGTTCAAACAGCAAAAGAAATTGGGTACTATACCTCTGCACATGGTGCGATGAGTACATTGGCTGCGATGAGGGATCGTCCTAATCGCAACCATGTTTTAGAAACTACCTCATTACCAGTCCTATTAATTGCTGGAGAACAGGATCAAATCATTCCAGCGGAAAAAACGTTCTCCGTAACTAAAAAGAACATTAAGCATGCTTTGATAAACGATTCGGGGCATATGAGTATGGTGGAAAACCCAAAGGAACTTATTTCTGTGATAAGAGAATATTTAAGGGATATTTAGTTTAAATAAAAAACTCCCATCCGAATTGGAAGGGAGTTTTTATTTGAAATTATTCTAATTGTGCAGTTCCTACAAAAGCGCCATTTATAAAAACGTATACTTCTCCTACACCATTAGCATCAAAAAATGGTACACCAACCATTGTTACGCCCTCTGCTGGGATTACTACTTCAATGGTATGTGCTCCGTTCCATGTATAACCATTCTTAAGAAGTTCTTGTTTCTGAACTTTAAACTCATCACTACTTAAGAATTTAGCAACAATTTTATTTCTTTCAGCACCTGTTAAAGGTATTAAATCGTGACAGCTGCAATCATCTGGAACTGTAGAAACTGGAGCTGATGTTTCTCCTGCTGCCTTTACACTATTCCCAGTCGTCACAAATAATGATAATGCCACTAACACTCCGCATAATAGGGTTAAAACCTTTTTCATTGATTCTTTCCTCCTTTTATTATATTCCATTACTTAATTCTCTCTTTTTCGACAATCCCCTTCAAAAACCTTGGAAAATTATTCGACAAATACCAAAATTTATGTCAAAATCGTGTCGATTCAGGTGTCAGGCACCAATCAGCTGCTAATTTCTAATAGTTGCATGAGGTTTTTATGAGTGCTATGATTTTTTGAAGGAACTAAATGAAGGAGACGATTCTATGGTATCAGAAATAGTTTTAAATAATACAGTTATTAAAGTAGACCAATATAATGAAGAAAAGATAAATGATTTACATAAAATATCTATCGATTTTAAAGTAACAAGTGAGAACTATCATGATATTACGACCTTACTTTACCAAGGTTCCTTCGATGTAGAAATACCGGAAAGAGACATAGCCTTCAGAGGAACGATTCAACAATATTCCACTTCGATTACAAATCTATATGAAAAGGGCCAGGTCGGAGAATTTAAGATCAGTTTACTTGAAATAAAAAACTAAGAAAGAAGGTGGAGGTGTGAAGTTAAGCATTTTAGATCAATCGCCAATAGCTACTAATCAAACGGCTCGTGATGCCTTGAATGAATCGATGAAGTTAGCCAAAGCGGGAGAAGAGTTAGGTTATAGTCGTTATTGGATTGCAGAACATCATGACTTGCCAGGACTCGCCTGTCCGGCTCCTGAAATCATGTTAAGTTATATTGGTGCCAATACCTCCAAGATTCGAATCGGGTCCGGTGCAGTTTTATTACCGCATTATAAACCCTATAAAGTAGCAGAAGTCTATAATATGTTGGAAACCCTGTTTCCTGGTCGGATAGACATTGGTATTGGTCGAGCACCCGGTGGATCTGCTGAAGCGACCAATGCCTTATCAGATAACTTTTTACAGCAGGTGTGGAAAATGCCGAACTTAGTTCGTGAACTTCTTCATTTTTTAGAGAATGATTTTCCTCCAGATCATGAGTTTGCTAAACTGTCTGCTTCCCCGCTCCCACCAACTCCGCCTGAGCCATGGCTGCTTGGGACAAGTAAAAAAAGTGCTTTACTAGCAGCAGAAAATGGGATGCCTTATGCCTTTGGAAAGTTTATGAGTGAAAATGACGGAGCAGGAATTATTCAACAATATCTAGATACCTTTAAACCCAGAAAACAAGGTCAAATCCCTGAAGTGATTGTAACCGTTTCTGTCATTTGTGCAGAAACTGATGAAAAAGGAGAAGAGATAGCGTTAAGTACACTAATATGGGCATTGCAAAGAGCAAAGGGCGAGGGAAAAGGCGTTCCATCTATTTCAGAGGCTAAAGAATACCATCTTACTGATAAAGAAATAAAAACTATAGAAAAAATGAAAAATAACATGATTATCGGTAATCCTCAAACCGTGCTTCAGAAACTTAATGAAATCCGAAAAAACTATCACGCAGACGAAGTCATGATTGTGACGATTACACACTCACCTGAAGACCGAATCCAATCCTATCAGCTGATCGCTGAAGAAGCAAAAAAGGATGTCTCAAAAGGGGTCTGACCCTTTGTTTTAGACATCCTCTTTTTGATGTTAATTATTCTTAACAGTATAGTATTTTACAGGAGAGTTTGTGGATTTGTTCAATGTCTCAAAAATCGAACTTGTCATGCTGTGATTACCAACAGCATCAAGACCAACTTCCCAGATCATCATCCCGCCGAAGCCCTGGTCGAGTGCTAGATTCGTTTTCTTTTTCATAGTGCCTTCGCCATTATAATAGTAGGTCGTGCCATTCATGTTTACCGTGTCTTTCACGGCATTTGCCGGGTTATTGTTTATAATGGCTCCATAAGATACTTGTTTAATTTTAGGATCCTCTGGCTGGGCATAAAATGGAACGCCTAAGACGAGTTTATTTTTTGGAAGATGATTTGTTTCAAACAAGTTTGCCCAATAATTTACGATTTTCTCTGTAAAGGGATAAGGAGATAAATTGGCTGCATGATAACCGTCATCCCACTGACCGTCATAGGCCATAATATTGACATGGTCGACATCCTGAAACATCGATGGTTCATACACAACAAAACCAATTTCGGTTAACGTAACGGCATGAATTTTAGAATAAACCGCAATTGACAGCTCTTTCTTTTTGGGATGTAGCTGGGCGCTTAGCTCTTTCGTAAAAGCTGCTAAATTTACAGCATCCGCTTTTGAGCGTGGGTGTTCAAAATCAATATCAATGCCATCTAAATTTTCCCGTTCAGCAATACTAGTAAGCTCATGAACTAGCTTTGTTCTGGAAGCAGGATTAGATATTGCCGTTTTAAAATACTCATAGGATTCCCCGCCATTGATGTGAAACCATCCGCCTACCGCTAACATTACTTTCGTGTTATATTTTTTTGCCTTGGAAACGGTAGTCCTAAGATTTTTTAACGCGGAATCACCGTTCAGCAAAATCCCACCATCCTTTGCAGGGTGGGCAAAAGAGAAGATGACATGCGTTAGTTTTGAGTAATCAACGACATTTGGGTCACGAAAATCCTGTACATAACCAATGAGCACCTTTGATGGTACCTTTTCTACCTTAGGTACTTCTTTCGTTTGCGGCTTTATTGCCGACTTAGGTAATTGCTCTATATGAAAAGTTTGATTTTGTGATTTAATAGTGGAGAATTGTACTCCTGTAAAGATCCCGCCGATAAAGGTAATAACTAATACCAAGGCCAGGAGGAGATTACGTTTTTTCATAGGATTGGTTCCTCCTTCATGTTCTTTACCATTAAAAATTGTATCAGATAATTTACGGAAGAACGTATGGTAATATACACCTTTATTATCGCTAATAGCTTATGGCCAAAATAAATTTGAAATGAAATACTAATTTTTGATATAATAATAAGGTTAATGTTAAAAAAGAGTAAATTTTTATAAAGCTTAAGGTGGTTAATGATGAATCAAGAATATAGAGTGTTATTGTATTATAAATATGTTTCTATAGAGAATCCTGAGGAATGTGCTAATGAACACCGTCAATTCTGTACAGATTTGGGCTTAAAAGGACGGATTATCATTGCGGCTGAGGGAATCAATGGTACGGTGTCAGGCACCATCGAACAGACGGATGCATACATGAAATATATGAATGAACATCCACTGTTTGCAGGAACTATTTTTAAAATTGATGAAGCTTCTGAGCATGCTTTCAAAAAAATGAAAGTACGTTTTAGATCCGAACTGGTTACTTTACGTTTAGAGGACGATGTGAATCCAAACGTGTTAACAGGAAAGCATTTGAAACCAAAAGAATTTTTTGCTGAGATGCAAAATGAAGATACCGTTATTATCGATGCACGAAATGATTATGAATATGATTTAGGCCATTTTCGAGGAGCGGTACGCCCAGATATCCTAAATTTCCGCGATTTACCTCAATGGATTAAAGATAATAAACAAGAGTTTGAGGGGAAAAAAATTCTAACGTACTGTACAGGTGGAATTCGTTGTGAAAAATTCTCAGGCTGGCTGCTTAAAGAGGGCTTTGAAGATGTCTCACAGCTGGATGGCGGAATTGTCACGTACGGAAAAGATCCTGAAGTCCAAGGAGAATTATGGGATGGTCAGCTTTATGTGTTTGATGAGCGAATCAGCGTCCCTGTAAACCAAAAAGAGCATATCGTGGTCGGGAAAGATTACTTTACAGGTGAGCCTTGTGAACGCTATGTAAACTGTGCAAATCCTGAATGTAATAAAAAGATCCTTTGTTCCGAAGAAAACGAACACAAACATTTACGGAGCTGTTCACATGAATGTCGAGTTCATCCAAGGAACCGCTATATTGCTGAGCATGGCTTGAGCGAAGAAGAAGTAAACAAAAGATTACAAGCACTGGAAACAGAAGTTACCTTATAAATGGAATGTGGAGGCAGGTCAGGAATAGACCTGCCTTTTGTTGTTTATTCGATTTTAATTTCTTATATAAAAAAGGATAATTATCGTTGAGAATGGAATATACTTGTGAATGTTACCTGTATGAACATTGTGATTAAAAACGTAGAAGGGAGTATATATGATGAAAAACTACACTAACCGAGATGAAGTACCGATTCATGAAAAATGGAATTTAGCCGATATATATATTGATTTCAACAAGTGGGAAGAAGATTACCGGCTGATTGAGCAAATGGCAGCCAATCTAAAGCAATTTGATGGAAAAATTTTTGATGGCCATACTTTGTATCAATATCTTAACCAAAGAGAAGAGCTTTCGTTTTATTTTAACAAGGTCTATGCCTATGCGATGCTAATGGTGGATGAAAATACGAGAGAAACGCGTGCTCAATCATACTTAGACCGAGCAAAACAATTAAGTGTGAAGGTAAGCGCAGCCGCCTCTTTCTTCATGCCTTATTTATTAAGTTTGGATGAAGAGACCTTAAAAAGCTATCTTGCGCAGGAACCCCGACTAGACTACTTCGAAGAGGATCTTTTCGACGCATTCCGATACAAGTTACATGTATTAAGCAAGGAACAGGAAGAAGTCCTCTCTCAATTAGGGGAAGCATTGTCCGTACCAGGGCACACATTTGGTATGATCAATAATGCAGATATTAAATTCGGCAAAGTAAGCAGTGACAATGGTGATCGAGTAGAATTGACGAGGGGCATGTATGCAAAACTGATTGAGGATGAAGACCGTGATAAACGGCGGGAAGCCTATAAAGCGTATTACCAACCCTATATTCAATTGAAAAATTCGATTGCCTCCACACTTTCAGCAGCCATAAAAAATAATGTAACCTTAGCAAAGATTCGTCATTATCCATCTGCGCTTGAAAAAGCATTATTTGGTGATAAAGTACCGAGAGAGGTTTATGAAAATCTTATTCAAGCAACGAAGGATAATATCGCTCCGCTTCACCATTACACACTAATTCGGAAGGAGAAATTGAAGCTCGATGAAATTCGTCAATTTGACATGAGCGTTCCACTCGTCAGCGGTGTCAAACAAGTCATTCCATATGATCAGGCTTTTGAAACGATGCTGAAGGCCTTAGCCCCCTTAGGGGATGAGTATCTTACCATTCTCAAAGAGTTTAAAGAAGCCAGATACATTGATGTCAGGGAAACGCCCGGCAAGCGGTCTGGGGCCTATAATTTGGGTGTCTATGGCGTCCATCCGTTTATTCTGCTAAATCATCAAGATGATTTGGATAGCCTGTTCACATTGGTTCATGAATGCGGACATGGTGTTCATAGCAGATTAAGCTCACAGCATCAGCCGCAAATAACGGCTCGTTATAGCATCTTTGTGGCTGAAGTAGCCTCAACCGTAAACGAGGTCCTGTTAATTAATTATTTATTAAACCATGAAAAGGATACTCAAGTACGAAATCATTTACTGAATCATTTTATTGATCAGTTCAAAGGTACTTTTTTTACGCAAGTGATGTTTGCTGAGTTTGAATTAAAGACACATGAAATGGCGGAAAAGGGACTTCCGTTAAATGTAGACGTGTTTAACCAAACCTATGAGACATTGTTTAGGGAATACAATGGGGATGAAATGGTGTTTGATGAGGAAGTCAAATATGGCTGGTCACGGATTCCCCATTTCTATCGTCCTTTCTACGTTTACAAATATGCAACCGGTTTTGCTTCCGCTATCCATCTAGCCACAAAGATTTTAGAAGGCGATCAACAAACATTGAATACGTATTTGGAATTTCTTAAAAGTGGCAGCTCCGATTATCCACTAGAATTGTTAAAAAAGACTGGGGTCGATTTAACAACACCGTACCCAATTGAAAATTCCCTCAGGCGATTTGCGGAGTTAGTTGAAGAGTTTTCAAAAATATAAAGTGGTGGAAGTATTCAAAATAGACACAGGCCTAAACTCTTTTTTTAGCATGAACAAAGAGTTTAGGTTTTATTTTGCAAATTTCCGATCCAAATATATCAGAATAATGTTAAAATTAACGGTAATAATAACCATTTTTTACATTCTAGGGGGAAGCTTAATGGACACAAAGTTTAACAAGCCAAAAGGGTTTGGCGAAATACTCGATCATACATTTAGTTTGAGTAAAAATCGCTTTAAGGAATTTTTCATGATCTTAATCATATTTATGGGCCCTGTTTTTTTACTGCAGGCGATTATACAACTGGCTTCAGGAACAAGCTTTTTTAGACAAGTTGGAACTGGTGGCGATTGGTTCGAAAAAATGATGTCGAGTTTTGAAGAAACAGGTTCGATTGATGCTAATGGATTGGGTGTTGACATTGGTTTGATCGTCCTCGGTTTAGCCAGTGTTCTGTTATATCCGATCGCTGAAGCCGCAATCTTAATTGCCCTTAATCACATACGAAAAAAAGAGGAATTTACGGTTGGTTTGGTTATAAAACAAGCCTTTGGCCGCTATTGGCCTATCCTTGGAAGCAGTATTTTATTTGGTTTGATTTGTATTGGCATCATCTTAATTCCTATCTTAGTTATTGCCGTTGTTGGTGGCTTCACTGCTGCCACGGTTCATCCTGTTTTAGGAATTTTGTTAGGGGTTCTGTTATTTTTAGGTTTTGCCGTGGGGGTTGGACTTTTACTAACTCGGTGGAGCTTTTATTTTGGATCTGTTGTGCTAGATAAGCAATCTCCTGGTTTTTCCAGAAGCTGGAGACTCTCCAAAAAACGTACTTGGGCGTCGTTTGGTCTTTACATTGTTTTTTATTTGATTATTTCAAGTATCAGTGTGGCAATTGAGTTGTCATTTAGTGCGTTACTTGGGAATAGTGTTTTGTTAAACTTAATTTCTAATATTGTCAGCTTGTTTACCACGATGATTTTTGCGGTTGGCTATGGCGTCATGTATCTTGATTTAAAAACGAGACACGATGCTGATGATTTAAAAGAAATGATTGAGGATTTTAAGACTATTTAGGTCACATTTTTATAAATAACCTATTACGTTAGGTGATGATTATGTTCGATGCAAATAAGGCCCGTGATGACCTTAAAGAAATTTTAAATTCACAAGAATATCAAGTATATGCCGATCACCCCAAAGGATTCATTCAAACATGGTGGGAAAGGGCAAAAGAATGGATAAGCACACAATTGGAAAAATGGTTTCCTAAAATTGAATCGACAAGTACTGCTTCGGAAGTCATTTTAATTGCGATGATCGTGATCATTCTTATTCTATTAGCTATCTCCGCATACTTTCTCATTCGGAATTTAAAACGGAATCAAATCCTTCGAAAGCAAAAACCGCTTCAATCGCTAAAAGAAAGGAATTGGACGTCACAGCGCCATCTAGATGAGGCGGACAAACAGGAATCACTTGGAAACTATGCCGTATCCACCCGGCATCTCTTTTTGGCCCTCCTTCTTTCCTTTCATGAAAAGGGCTGGTTGGAGGCAAGAATATGGAAAACCAATTGGGATTACTTTGATGAGCTCAGAAAAACGAATCAGAGCAATGCCGACCGTTTTTATCATCTTGCCCACTTTTTCGATGAAGTGACATATGGCGAACATCAAGTGCAGCAGGAGGAATATGAATCATTTCGTTCGGATGTACGAAAAATGCTAGCAGAAAGGGGGGAGGAAGGTATTCAATGAAACTTCAATCAAAACTAAGGTCATGGATATGGTTTGTTATCCTGCTTCTCCTTTTTTTAACAATCAGTTACTTTTCCTTTTCAACCAAGGCAAACTATTATCCGGAATATGTTTCCGCTTCTCCTTCCCCTACTGGTGTGAAGGCAATCTATACATATTTACAAAAAGAATCAGAAGTTAAAAGCTGGGATCATTCACCTGTCTTATTGCCAAAATCGGACAAACATCAAATGCTCATTATGGTAGAACCTTCGTTTACCCCGGATAAAGAGGGAATGCAGGGATATGTTGATTTTATGGAAGCAGGGAATACGATTCTATTATTACAAAACAATCCTAAAGGGATGTTTAATGTAAATATTGATTATGTTGAGGAATCCCCATCCTCAAGTGAAAAGTGGAAAAAGGTTTACAATCAGAATCATTCCCCTTTTAGCGCTGAAATTAGTTCGATGACTCGCCTGCAAACCAAGCAGACTGGAGAAATTTTACTCAGTGACCAAGAAGGGACCATTGCCCTTAAACGGATCTTTGGAAAGGGTCAATTAATTGTTGCTATTACACCTGAGTGGTTCACTAATGAAAATCTATTAAAAAAAGATCATCTATCGCTTATTTTTCAACTGCTGAATGAGGGGAAAACAAATATCTATTTATTTGATGAATTTTTACATGGTGCAGAAAATCAGTCCACGATCTTAACCGTTTACCCTAAATGGTTTTTGCTGCTTGTCTTCCAAGGTATGTTAATGATAATGCTCTGGCTCTGGTATAAAGGAAAGCGTTTTGGTCCGTTAATCATACCGCGAGAAGAGTCTGTTCGATTTAGCGATGAGGGAATTCAAGCGATTGCGGCCTGGTACCTGAAAAGCAAACAATATCATGAATCATTACAAATACAAGCGGATTATTTAAAATTATTACTTCAGGAACGCTGGCAGATTCCATACGGTAAGGAATGGAAGGAAATTACTTCTTATTTAGAAAGGAAGTGGATTCACCAGCCCACACGTGAAATAGGCCCTTTTTTAAACGGATTAACTGCCATCCTTGACCAAGAGAAAGTAACTAAACAGGAATACCTATTGTGGTCGAACAAACTCGAGCAATTACGAAAAGAGGTTGAAGCATGAGAACAGAATTAACAACATTTTTAGAAAAGTATGAAGAGAGAATAATAGGGCAAAGCCTTAATTTAAGACTCTTGTTGTCTGCCATTTTAGCGGGGGGACATGTGTTGTTAGAAGGGGTACCTGGTACTGGTAAAACGCAAATGGTACGAACGCTTGCGACCCTGCTTGGCGGCAGCTTTAATCGAATTCAATTCACCCCGGATTTACTGCCAAGTGATATTACAGGAAGTACAATTTACAACATGAAAGAGAGCACCTTTCAAACACTAAAGGGACCGATCTTTACCAATATCCTATTAGCTGATGAAATTAACCGGACACCTGCTAAAACACAGGCAGCCTTATTAGAGGCAATGGAAGAAAAGCAAGTCACGATTCAGGGAGAAACGTATCAACTGCCAGAAGTATTTTTTGTTGTTGCTACCCAAAATCCAATTGAATTTGAAGGTACATATCCATTACCAGAAGCGCAGCAGGATCGATTTTTATTCAAGCTCCATGTTGATTTCCCTTCTTTTGAAGAAGAAAAAAATGTAGTAAAACTGGTCATTGAAAATAGCTTTGAAGAAAATCCGCTTACTTCCATCTTAGAAATGGACACTTTTTTAACGATTAGAAAAGAGATCGAACATGTGACGGTTAGTGAGAGTGTCTTGGATTATCTGCTGCAAATTGTCAGGAAAACCCGTGCTACAGAATCGATTCGCTTTGGCGCCAGTACGAGAGCAGGGATTTCTATAGGAAAAGCGGCACAAGCCTGGGCATACCTTTCCGGCAGGGATTATGTGACGCCGGACGATATAAAAATGGTCGCTAAACCAGCCTTAAGACACCGTGTTCAATTAGCCCCACATATAGAATTGGAGGGAGCAAACGTTGACCAGATCATTGAAGGGCTTGTGGGCTCGGTTCCTGTTCCAAGATAGAGGGATATTACCAACGCCACGACTTTTGCTGTTATTTCTTATCCTCTCGTTAGCCTTATGGATTGGTACGTATTGGGGCATATCATGGAGGTACATCATCGGCGTAAATGGAGTGGTGTTTTTCGCTAGTTTTTTTGATTTGCTTTTTTCACCGAAAAAACAGGAATTATCCTTTCAGCGAACCTTATCTGCTGAATTAGAAAGAGGGATTTCCTATCCGGTTAAGTTAGAAGTAAAAAATACCTCCCAGCATGCTTGTTCCTACCGAGTCATAGACGGGCTGCCACAGTCCTTCCTAACACCGTTCCCTGCTGTGGGAGAGTTACCAAAGGATGCAACTATGGAAATGATCTGTCATACAACGGCTACAGTGAGAGGGAAATACGAAATTAGTAAGCTCTATTTCCGCTATAAGAGTCCACTGGGATTATGGGAAAAGCAAACCACTGTGGACCTATATGATTCAGTGAAGGTCATTCCAGATTTAACCGATACGAAGCAGTATTTAGAAAATGCTCAGCAATTTTTAAAGTATGAGGGTTTAAAAATTCGCAGACAGCGAAGTGGTGTCGGTGATTTTTCCAAAATACGCAGTTATGTAGTTGGGGATGATCCTCGTAAAATTAACTGGCGGCAAACTGCGAAGCTGCAGGAAGTAATGACCAATGATTATGAACCGGAGCATGGAAAATATATTACAATATTAATTGATTGTGGAAGAATGATGGGAGCTGAATTGAAAAAAGGAAACCGATTAGAAAAGGCACTGGAAGCTTCCCTAACCGTTGCAGCAGCAGCGCTCCAAAAAGGAGACTTTGTGTCTGTCCTCGCCTTTTCCAAGGATATCAAAGTGTTTGTCCCCCCAGCAAAGGGGATGGCGCACTTACAGACGATTCTCCATGCCATTTATGATTTGAAAGTAGATGCAGCCGAATCTAATTATGGGGCCGTTTTCCAATATTTAGAATCGATTCAAAAGAAACGAAGTCTTCTTCTTTTGTTCAGTGATGTAAGAACTTTCCTTCATGAGGAAAGTGCATTGGTTTACTTAAAACGGCTCCGCCAGCGCCATTTGTTTTTCATGATTGGGATTGAGGACGAAGCCCTTTTAAAAAGAGTAAAAGAGGAACCTAGGACGGTGAACGCTGCGATGGTGAAGAGTATTGCACAGCAGCAAATCCTGTTCAAGAAGCGGGAAAAAAATAAATGGGAAAAACAAGGCCTCCAAATGATAGAGGCCCGAGAGGAAAAATTAGCTGTAGCTGCGGTATCCCATTATATTGAGATTATGAATCAAAATCTCTTATAGGAGCGAGCTTAGCCAGTTTAAGTCTCCCAATCATGACATAAAGGATAAGCCCAATCACTGTTAAAAATGCTACAATGTATTTTGTTTCTAATGAGATAGCAGCAGGCGTGATAAAGCCTTCGATAATCCCAGCGATCACAAATAAAGGAATGGTACCAAGCAGGAGCTGGACGGACCGCTTTGCTTGTTGTTTTAATTGATAGCCTCTGCTGTATTGGCCTGGAACCAAGAGCTTATAGCCCATTAATAAACCGGCACCGCCAGCGATAAAAATAGCTGTAAGCTCAATCATTCCATGTGGAACGATATAGGCCCAAAAATCATAGGATTTCTCATAATGCCAAAAAAGGGCAGCCAATGCACCAATAATCATTCCATTATAGACCATTAGATAAACGGTCACGAGTCCTAAGGTAATTCCGCCAGCGAAGGCAAAGATGCCAACCTTAATATTGTTTGTCATGATACTAGCAGACATGAGGGACGAGTCCACCGCGCCTGTTCCTTTTCCTAATCGATCCGGGTCAACACCTTGAGCAATTTCCGCTGGAAGGATAGAGTAAAGATGAAGCGGGTCATTCAAAACGGCTAGAAAGCTGCCTAAAGCACCAATGATGAATAAGAACATAGCCACCAGAACAAACTTCCACTGTTCTAGTAAAAGACCAATAAATTTGGTGCTAAAGAAAAAACGAATTTGCTTGAAACTTGACACTTGATCTTTATACAACAGATTATGTGACTTAGAAACAAGCCCATTTAAGTATGGGGTTACTTCCTCATTTGGAAAGTAGGTCTGACTATAAGAAAGATTCTGGGCAGCTTTTAGATAAAGCCGTTGATACTGTGTAATGGTTTCACCTGTAATCATCTTTTTTCGCTTACTGAGAGTTGTCACCAATTGTTCGAGATGGTTCCAATCTTCGCGATGTTTTTTAACAAATTGCTTTACATTCAATTGAACACCTTCTTTAAGGGGAATATGTAATGCTAATCTCTTTATCCTTATTATAGAAAAATAGTAGAAAAATAGAAACAACATTAGAAAAATTCAACAGGTTGATGGGGGAAAACGATGTTTGATGATCAATTGGATATTAAAACACCTGAATATGTTTCGATACAGTTTCAGGTTGCGGGATTAGGCAGTAGAGCGGCTGGGTTTATCATCGATCAGTTACTGCTTTGGATTTTTAATATTTTAATCGTAGCAGTCCTTTTCTTTATTATGGATGGGATGGACTCCAATCCGTTTTTTCTTTTTGATAGTTCACTCCCTATCGCGGTTACGATCATAGGCCTGTTTGTGATTAATTGGGGATACTTTTTTGTGTTTGAATATTTTTCGGGTGGAAGAACGATTGGTAAAAAGCTTGTCGGGATTAGAGTCATTCAAGAAAATGGCCACAGCATCACATTACTTTCAAGCTTTATCCGGAATCTTGTTCGTCTGATTGATTCATTACCAACGGCTTATTTACTAGGAATCCTTATGATCTTTTTCCACTCAAAACATAAACGGCTTGGCGATTTGGTTGCAGGAACGATTGTGGTTCATGAACGAAAAGCGAAACGAAAAAAGAAGCTATCACCGATTGAAAGAGAGATAAACAATCGAGGTCTCCGTAAGGAAGATATCAGTATGGACGACTGGACATTAAAATCATTGGGTAGTAAGGAATGGAAATTAGTCAGTACCTATGCCAGTCGTTTTCATCAATTACCATTGGCAGAACGAAATCACTTGACGAAGCAGATCGCCGAGCTTCTTCTGCCCAACATCGGGCTTGATGTGGAAGAGAATAACGAAAGCGAGCTAGAAAATAAACTCCTTATCTTATATTTAATTCTAAGGGAGGAATGGGAGTTTGAATTATAATAAGAAAAGCGGACAGTGCTAGTTCATTATAACTGTTCGCTTTTTTATTTTGGGGAATTAGATTTCTGCCAAAAACTATTACTTCATAAAAAGCTTAATTTTTTTCAGCCCATTCTTGACGTTTGGGTAGCGGAACGGGATATCAAATAAGGTTGTTTGTTTCAGAACGCTTTTACGATGGGAAAAAGTATCAAAATTCCCTTTACCATGATAGGCGCCGATTCCACTATTTCCAACACCGCCAAAGGGAAGATACGGGGAGGCAAAGTGATAGACGGTGTCGTTCACACAGCCGCCGCCAAAGGAAACGCTGTTTAAAACCTCCTGTTGAATGGTGGTATTTTCCGTAAAGATATAAAGGGCAAGTGGTTTTGGGTGACGATGAATTCCTTCAATCAACTCAGGTACATGGTCGTATTCAAGCACGGGCAGGATGGGTCCAAAAATTTCGTCCTGCATAATCTCATCTTCCCAAGTGATATTAGTTAGCACTGTCGGTTCAATCAATAGTTTTTCTTTACTCACGTTACCACCCATAAATTGGATCCCATTTTCTAAAAAGGAGGTTAATCGATCAAAATGCCTGTCACTTACTATCCGGGTGAAATTCGGATTGTTTAAGACCTGTTGTCCATATAATTCAATCGTTGTTTCCTTAAATTGCTGGAGAAACTGGTCTTTTATGTTTTTATGAATATACAAGTAATCTGGGGCAATACAGGTTTGTCCGGCATTGGTGAATTTCCCCCATGCAATCCGTTTAGCTGCAAGTTTGATATTGGCATCTTCATGAACGATACAAGGGCTTTTTCCTCCCAATTCCAGTGTAACCGGGGTTAAATTCTTAGCAGCTGCTTCCATAATAACTTTTCCAACAGGTACGCTTCCTGTAAAAAAGATATAATCGAATCTTTCATTAAGCAGTGCCTGGCTTGTTTCAACCCCTCCCTGAACAACAGCAATGTACTCCTCGGGGAATATTTCACTAATAAGCTGCCCCAGTAATTCCGATGTTTGAGGCGTTAATTCGGAAGGCTTAATCACGGCACAGTTTCCTGCTGCGATTGCTCCAATTAAGGGAGCCACTGCCAATTGAAACGGATAATTCCATGGCGCGATAATCAAAGCAACCCCATATGGTTCTGAATAAATGAAGCTCCTTGAACCGATATGGGTTACCGGCGTTTTAACCCGTTTTGGCCTTACCCATGAGCGTAAATGTTTAATTGTAAAGCGTAATTCCTCAAGGACAAAACCAATTTCAGAGCTATACGCATCAAATTCTGATTTATTTAAATCTGCTTTTAAGGCTTTCATCAGGACTTTTTCGTTATTTTTAATGGATGTTCGTAATTTTTGGAGTGCCGTGATACGGTAATCTATATCTTTTGTTGTTTCCGATCTAAAAAATGTTTTTTGCTTCGTAATGAGGAAACGATAATCTTCCATTGGTTGAGCCACCTTTTTATCTGCATCATGTATAGAGCGTCCTACTCTTTTATTAGTCCATATAGTTGGAACAAATCCTCTTTATTTAGAATCTTCGGCACTGGATAGAGTGGATTTGCTTCCTTCAAAGCCCGTTCAACCATGACTGGGATATCGCTATCAACGATCCCGCTGATTTTTTTGGGAATTTCCACCCGTTCATTGAGCCTTTTTATTACTTCAATAAATTTTACTGCTTTTTGTTCAGTCGAATCTGCAGGTTCACCAATACCCACTAACTCTGCCAGCTCTGCTAAAGGCTTATGGACGGAATCTCCATAATACTCCAGAACATAAGGCAGGATGACCGCGTTTGCCAGCCCGTGCGGTATGGAATAAAATCCCCCCAGAGTATGGGCAATCGCATGGACATAGCCAACATAGGCACGGGTGAAGGCCATTCCAGCCAGGTAGGCAGCTTTTTGCATATTTGAACGTGCCGATATATTAGTTCCGTTAGAATAGGCTTCTTCCAAATTTTCAAAAATTAGTTTTACTGCTTCAATACTATACCTCGTCGTGTCCTTCGTGTTGCTTCGGCCAATATAGGCTTCCACTGCATGTGTTAAAGCGTCAATTCCAGTTGCTGCAGTGATGTGAGAAGGGAGGTTAACCGTAAGTAAGGGATCCAGGACGGCAAAATGAGGAATAAGTGATGTATCCATTATGGCATATTTCTCATGTGTGATGCTATTTGAGACCACCGCAGCAAGAGTAGCTTCACTTCCAGTCCCAGCTGTAGTAGGAATTGCAAAGAGAGGGGGAAGCTTTTTTATCACCTTTAAAACCCCTTTCATCTGGGGAAGGCTCTTATTCGGTTTTGCCACACGTGCCCCCACACCCTTTGCACAATCCATTGGGGACCCACCCCCAAAAGCAACAATTCCCTGACAATGGTTAGCGATGTACATAGCTAATGCTTCCTCTATATTATTAATAGTGGGATTGGGAACGGTTTTATCATACACAACAAAATGGATTTTTTCAGAATACAAGTCCTCAAGAAATTCATCCATTAATCCAATAGATACAATTCCTTGATCTGTTACAATTAAAACGCTTTCAATTCCTTGCTTTTTAATAAGTTTAGCTAATTCTTTTAAGCTATTTTCACCCTCTAGTAAGGTTGGTTCTCTCCAGGGAAGGAAGTAGGAGGCTGTTTTCATTACTGCTTGAAACGATCTGCAATAAACTCTATACATGACATTACCTCACTTTATTTGAAGAATTGGATGTAGCTTTTACAGAAGTAAATTAATTAAGGATACACAAAAGACCAAAAAAGAGGGGGAAATGATACACAAACCAAAAATATATACAACTTATATAACGTGAAAATTTAAAAAAAGTCAAGTGAATATTTTGAATATAATTAAAATTATGAAATTTTTTATTCTTTTATGTTTTATTTAAATGTTTCTATCAGTAGGAATATGTTAAATTAATATTTATAATCTTTACAATAATTCAACATATATTTTACAAAATTTCAGTATTTTATTAATTGTCCTAAATTTATATAAAAAAGAGCAGTAAAAAAGTGCCCATAGGTAAATGGAAAATATTTATTTGAAATTTTGCTCAAACATGACTTAACAAATATTCATAAGCTGTGTTATATTAATTGAGGGAAATTTATAAGTAGTAATGAAAACGTTCACTTAGAAGATTTGTGATGTTGGCAACCTAGAAATTGGAGGGACTGTAATTAAGAAATAACTGCATAACTTCAACTTCTTCTAATCAAAATAGTAGAAGGTTGTTTTTTACTTCTGAGAATCTATTACACCATTTGGAGGAAAGCATGAAATACATCATTGCCATCATTGGATTACTAGTTGTTTTTGGACTTGCTTACGCTGCAAGTAATAATCGGAAAAATATTAAAATCAAACCGATCATCTTAATGATCATCATTCAAGTAGTTTTAGCAGGGGTATTATTAAATACAAAATTTGGTTTAGTATTAGTGAAAGGGTTTGCTGCGGTTTTTAGCAAATTATTAGAATACGCAGCCAGCGGAATATCATTTGTGTTTGGCGGACTTGCCAATAAAGGTGAAATGCCATTCTTCCTAACCGTTTTACTTCCAATTGTTTTTATTTCAGTATTAATTGGAATCTTGCAGCATTTTAAAATACTCCCGCTAATTATGAAAGCAATCGGATTATTGTTAAGTAAAGTAAATGGTATGGGGAAATTAGAATCATACAATGCAGTTGCTTCTGCCATGGTTGGCCAATCAGAAGTATTTATTACGGTTAAAAAACAACTCGGACAACTTCCTGCCCATCGTTTATATACATTATGTGCTTCAGCGATGTCGACTGTTTCAATGTCAATTGTCGGTGCTTATATGACAATGATTGAACCAAGATATGTTGTTACAGCACTAGTGATTAACCTATTTGGCGGATTTATTATTTCATCTATAATTAATCCATATACTGTATCAGAAAGTGAAGACATTCTCCTTATTCAAGATGAAGAAAAACAAAGCTTCTTTGAAATGATTGGGGAATATATTATTGATGGATTCAAAGTAGCCATTATTGTCGGTGCCATGTTGATAGGATTTGTTTCTTTAATTGCAGGGATCAACAACGTCTTTGATTTAATTTTCGGGATTTCATTCCAGGAAATTTTAGGATATATCTTTGCTCCTGTTGCCATGATTATGGGGATTCCCTTATCAGAAACAGTTCGTGCTGGAGGAATAATGGCCACAAAACTAGTAACAAATGAGTTTGTAGCCATGATTGATTTAACAAAGATACATGATACCTTAAGCTCACGTACAGTAGGTATTATATCTGTATTCTTAGTCTCATTTGCAAACTTTTCCTCAATTGGGATTATTGCAGGTGCAGTAAAAAGCTTAAATGAGAAAAAAGGTAACACAGTAGCACGCTTTGGTTTAAAACTGTTATATGGTGCTACATTAGTTAGTGTTTTAACATCCATAATTGTGAGTATGGTTTTATAAATAATTAAGAAAAGCAAGTTCTCTTCTTAACGGAGGCGAGAATCTGCTTTTTCTTATTTTGTAGGAGGGAAATGTTGTGAGTTTTGTGGGCTTGTTTCTATCTGGAGCAGTATTATTTCTAAATAGTATAATGCTATTTGGTAAAGCAAATGCAAAAAGTGTTGGAGTCTTTAATGTTTTCATAGGAATTATTCAAATTATCATCCCATTTTATCTCCTAGTGGTTTCTAATCAAAACAATTGGGACCTTTATAATAATGCATCTATTTTTCTATTTGGTCTAACTTATTTATATTTAGGGGTCATCTTATTGAAGGACCTTGAAGGCAATGGCCTCGGCTGGTTTAGCTTATGGGTTGCAATTATTGCGGTTATTTATACCTTTACATCTATTATTTACTTGCATGATATTGTCAGTGCTTTAACTTGGGGAATGTGGTCATTTTTATGGTTTTTATTCTTTTTATCTAACGCATTAAAAATGAAAATTGATGTTTACTTAGGCTTGGTTTCATTCGTTCAGTCATGGATAACTTTAACCATTCCAGCTTTTCTTTCCTTTTTAGGTATCTGGGGAACAGCATTTATCAATCATATCTGGATGTACGTATTAATTGGAGCTTTTTTCTGTTTCGGTGTATGTCTGTTTAGATTTAAATTTTCTTTTAAAAAAGAAAATAATGTTCAAGAGATTCAAGTGAATTAAACAAAGTTATACGAAAAAATAGTCCACTTCTCCATGAGTGGACTATTTTTTTAAGAATCTCAGTAGTAACGACTGACGGTTAAATTGAATAAGGCAAAGGAAAGATGTGATTTTTGATTAGAATAAACTTAACTTTGTTTGACAAAGGCAATTAATAACTGCAATTCTCCTGAATTAAGTTCATCAACGTTATCAAAAAATTGTTGGACCAATTTAACCATTTCCGGACTTAATTCATCACTGACAGACTGAATGATCATCCCTACAACGGCTCCGACAAAAACGGTAAGCTGCACTTTTGATTCTTGTGAAGCGTTCAACAAGTTAACCGTAAGGTCCTTTACAGTTTTTCCAAGGCTGTTTAAGTATAAAATGAGGACACAAAGGAAGTAGGTACAAAATTCCAGCTTAGTATCAACCTTGTTTATTAAGTTTAAAATATGATTAATTCCATCCTTCATCGGAATATTTTTCTGATTATCCATTAGTTCTTTAGCATGGGCAAGTATAGTTTCCCATTCTTCAGCAGTTGATATCTGTCTTCTTTCTTTTTGAAATAGGGAATCTGCGATTTCTGTAGGGGAGAAGACCACCATGGATCGTCCTGTTTCATTTTCGTTTGTACAATAGCTTCTTTTTAAAAGACCCTGGTTTTCCAGAGTTTTTAAGACATCGTATGCTGTCCACTTACTGACCCCAATCGCATCAGCCACTTCAGAATAATGAACGGGGAGCTTGGTTGAATGGTACTGACGGTAAATCTGATCTAAAAATTCGCGTCTGCGCTTTGTTAAGCTCATGTCAAGTCACCTCGTATTCTTCTTCGTAGTCATTCTATTAGCCTTTTGTTTTCAGCAATTCTTGTATTCAATAGTATCATATTCATTGGGTAAATAATATTAACGAAGATGAGCAAAGGAGGGAAGAGGGGTGAAAAAAAAAGCCCAGTTTTTCAACTAGGCATTCATCTTCATATGGGAATGAGGAAGAATAGTGGTTAAATTGATATTCTCCTTGATCATGGCTTGCTTGTCAATGAAGTTCCTTGCTTAATTATTTCCATCTTTTACAGTTTGTACAGTGGTTGCATTTACAATATAGAAACTAATAATCAACATTAAAACGGCTAAACTGAAAAGCAGGGTATATAAGGCGTTTTCGTGTTTGACGATAATTAACCGAATCATCGCCGTAATCCCAATATAAAGGAAATAACGGATCGGGAAATGATATTCTTCTTGAAAATACTTTACAATCATGGCAATAAACTCAAAATATAAAAAGAACATTAATATTCTTTCAACAAATTCATAATGAATCTGAATTCCTGGAGTCAAAATGGAATTGCTGATAATGATAAAAATTTCCTTTCCTAGTAAAATACATAAGGCTATGGCTAGCAGAACTAATCCTGTGTTTAATGCATACTGCAAGACACTTACAATCTTGATATTTTTCCAGCTTTCCCAATGTGGACCTTCCATGAAACCACCTCGCTTAGAATAGCTTTTAGATTTAATTTAAAAAAACTGTTAACTCTATTATTTCCAGCATTTGCTTCAATATGACAATTTATTAATGTATTTTGTGCTTATCTGAGAGAGGAAGCCTTGCATGATGTTGTGAAAGCTGGAAAGGCAAGTACATAGGTGCTTCTGCTATGTCCGCATGGCGGTTCCAAGGTCAGTCAGAAACAGACAAGGTTCTAAAATCTAAATATGAACCATCTGTGGATTTAGATCGATTAGTCGTAGATCGAGTTGCGTTACTCGCAGAGGAACATGGTGTTCCTCGTATTCATGTCGCACTCGCATGGTTGCTGCAGAAAGACCAGTAACAGCACCTATTATCGGAGCTACGAAAATTTCTCAACTTGATGATTCAGTTCATTTCAATCTGTACATTAAATAAATTTGATTTGCAATATAATCAGAACTAAAATGCAGCCCCTTTGTGACCCACCACATGATAATGCCTACCAATGAAGCCGTTTTAATATCAATTGCTACATAATCATCTGGTAAATTCTCCTCGGTATTCCTTCTTCTTATTTCTACTAATTCCTTGAATAATAATAACAATTGTTCCTCAAACTCATCTTTTACTCGGGCTAGCTCATGCCTACAATTCAATGAAACATAATATGGATTTTTTCACTATTCATTATAAAAACGCTGGATTTTCATTCAATAACATTGATTTTGCAAATTTGGATTTTAGGGCATCAGTTGTTCGTTGGATTTATGCAGGAGAACTTTTAAAGGGAGTTTTTGAGAGCCAAAGAATTAACTATATTAAATATATTGAAGGAAAAGAAGTCTTAGATACATTTAATGATGCATTATTATTTTTAAACAACGAAGCACAAAAATACTTATTCAAAAAAGAATAATAACATTAAAGAGTCAAATGATATACTTGTTATTCAAATTTGATTGATTCAGCCAGACCCCCAAAAAACTCCAAGTAAGGGATTTTGGTGTCCTTAACTCGGAGTAAAGTTCAAAATATAGTGTCTTTACTAGTCAATGTTTGGCTCATTATGGTCGTAATTTAACAGTTTTATTTTGATTCCTTTTGTTATGTCTCCTAGACATCCCCCAAAAAGGATTCATTGTTGTTTTAACCAAAAATCAAATTTCATTAAAGGGCCAGATAATGGAGTAAAGCCTATTGAATTGGCCAGTTAAATTTAAGAAATATGGATTTGCAAATGCTTATTAATCCCTCCTCGTAAATTTGTCCCAATTGGACAAAATATGTTACGGGACAGTGCTGCTAAAATAATAGCACTTCCCTATAAAAAACGAGGGAGTGAAATAGATGGCTGATATCAATAAAGACAATAACTTTACTGGCAAGGAAGTAGGAACTGGTGTAGGCGCTTTTGCTGGGGATACCATGGCTTCTCCTCTTGATCCATTTGGTTCAGTTGCGAGTGCAGGTGCTGTTTCTGGTGGAGCACTGGCCAACAAGGCGGGGGAAGGTATCGTTGAAGACGATAATCATCGCTCCAAAACAAGAGATTAGAATTAAGTAAAGTCATCCTTTAACCGAAGGGTTATGGCATGCAGTGGACTTCCTAAATGGGAGTCCTTTTTAGAAGAACTTCTTATGTAAGCCATAAAAAAACATACCACTTGGTATGTTTTTTTATACATTATTTATAATTAAGTTAGAGAAAGATATTTAAGCTCCTTTGGCTGCTTGTACTTCAAGTGTAATTTGAACCTGATCAGCCACTAATACTCCACCGGTTTCTAATGCTGCATTCCACTTCAAACCATACTCACTTCTACTAATGGAACCGTGAGCTTCAAAACCAGCCTTTACATTCCCCCAAGGATCTTTCCCACTTCCTTCATAGGTTAAAGTAAACGTTTCAGGATTAGTTGTCCCACGAATGGTTAAGTCTCCAGTTATCTCGTATTCACCGGGACTCTTCTTAATAATTTTTGTTGATTTAAACGTCATTTTAGGATTGTTCTCTACATCAAAGAAGTCCGCTGAACGTAAGTGATTATCACGATCTTCGTTACGAGTATCTACACTGTTAACGTCCACTGAAAATTCAATTGATGCCGTGGTTAAGTCATCGAGGTCAGCTTCTATGGATGCTTCGAAAGTATGAAAAGTACCTTTAACTTTAGATACCATCATATGTCTGATAGAAAAATCAATACTACTATGTGCAGTATCTACATTCCATTTAGTCTTTTCCATAAAAATCACTCCTGTTCATTTATAAACTACAACATACATCCTAGACAAATATTAATATTATATACTCCAAGCTATATTTTATTTTTCATTCAAACAGCCTTCTATCACTTTTATTGATTCAAATTTGTTCAAATTTATAAAAAGATTGAATAGCAGCGTTTTTTCCCTTAATAAACCTTTTCGAGGGGATATGTAAAAATACCCATAATAAAACTTCTCAGTTTTGTATGAATCTTTATTAACATTGCCATAATAAAAAGTAGAAATATTTTTTAAAAATTTGAACCAAGATTATAGCAATTTAAATTAAAACAACAAGGTAGGGGTATAACTTATGGTTATTCATTGGGAAACAACAGCAGTATACAATACGATTATGTCTGTATCAGTAGGTGTTTCTTTATTATCCATTGTTAAATTTTTTTCGCACTTAAATTCTAATAAAATTGGACATTTAGAAGGTTGGGCTCTTGGCTTTGGAATTCCCGGGTTCATATTAACTTTAACGGGTTTACACATGACTTTAACTTGGCCACTTTCAAAAATGGGATTTGCATTTGATGATATTATCTTTGGTGAATCCTCTTTAGCTTTTGGGGTTCTTCTTTTAGCAATAACGATTCTCTTATGGAGAAAGGCAAATTTTTATATAAAACAAGGGATTGATATGAATGATACAGCTTTAGTATCTGAAAACTTAAAGAAAAGTTTACCACATTATTTAAAACCATTATCTTATTTTGCAATAGCAATGGGGTGTTCTCTTATTGCAATGGGGTGTGCTGGAGTAACTTTTCGTTTATTTGCCGCCCCTCCGCAAGAACCTATTTCTGGACTATTCGCTGCCTATCCAATGATTGAAGCAACATTTATGTCTATTTTACTTGCTCTTACAGGAGTTGGGGCAATCTTATTCGCTGTTAATCAAAAAGAAAAACCAAACGAAAGTTTGGTTAAATTAAATAAAGGTGCCTGGATCATTACTGGTATTATTTGGACTTCATTTGGCATTTTGAATTATTTTACTCATATTGGATTAATTGTACACACAATGAAATAATGTTTAAATAATTTCTTGGCTATTAAAAGAGTGTTAAGTGATATAAAGTTATTCCATTAAAGGGCGCTTTTCTTGAATAAGAAGGCGTCTTTTTGTATTGTACTGGATTCTGGAACAACAATATTAGGGATTGTAATTATATTAAATCGTAGAACAGATTGTGAAGGATTACACTTAAACTATCGGGGCAGGATAGTTTAATAAGCACAATATCCTAATTGCGAGCAATTATAGCCAAAGAAATTCTGTTATTGTTCGAACTCGAAGATACGATTGATTTCTTACTTTGATAATCGGGAGGGGCAATCCAATTATGTATGGATTGCCCCTCCGTTTAGTTTTAGATTTTCCTACGTGGAATCGAAATATATTTCTTGCTTCGTTCGGGATGGAAGAAAATTGTTAGATATAGTACCTTTTCCAATTCGATCTTTAACTTAAAAGCTTGTTTTATCTACTTTAGAGGGTTGGGAAACTAATTCTAACCTACTACAATTGTAGTAGTTGGTGGAGTTGTTACAGGAGCTACCCCATCAGCACTAGCAGTAGCCGTATTGTTAATAGTTGAAACTGGGGTAGCAACCACCGTAACTACTATTTGAAAACTGACTGTGCCTAATGGAGGAATTGGATTTAATGTAGTGAATGTAACAGTTCCTGTTCCACCTACAGGAGGAGTAGTAGTGGTAAATCCACCTGGTGCAATCGCTGAAAGAAAAGTTGTACCTGCTGGTAGTGTTTCGGTTACCGTCAAATTGGTTAGCGGTGTAGTTCCCGTATTGGCCACAGTGATAAAAAAGGTAAGACTGCTTCCTGTCGTTATTATAGTGCTGGAAACGTTTTTCAAAATTGAAAGTGACCCTGTTGGAGTTGGTGGAGTTGTAGGAATAGTTGGGATTAAATCTAGGATGTTTTCAAATTTGAACTCCAATAGCATTTCCTTTTTAATTACATCTCGAAGAGTTCTTTGAACATTTGTATTCACAGCTAGAAGATTGGATAGTGAAACAACAGCAGGAGAGAATGTAGTTCTAGTAGGCGTTAATGTTCCTAAAATAAGTTGAAGCTTCTCTGCCTCGGCATTGACGATATGAGCAAGAGCTAATTCCTCAAGGGCAATGGAAGCCAAAAGCAATGGAACAGTTTGTGAAGTGCTAAGAGAAATGTTAGGTGTCATATTAGGAATATTCGGTAAAGACAATATTATTCACCTCCTTGGGTATTAAATAGTAAAAGAATCAATAGAAGAAAAGCTTGTACAGTTTTTCTTCTCTACCATTTTATTCCATTAATTTTTGAGAGACTGTGTAATTGTCCAAGTTATCCTACCGAACTAAAAAAAGGCTACAAGAAAGACAGTAGACACTTAAACCGAAATATGGGATTGTGATATGTTTCACTTAAACTATAGGGTAGCAAGAGTTAAATAAGAGATTGCCGTAGCGGTCTTTTTTTCTTGTTGTGCTAACGTGAGCTTAGTGGAAGAAGACATAATAATGACAATGAAATAATAATATCTATATAGTATGTATAACCACTTTAAGGGAGGCTTTAATATGGAGGAAAGTTTAATTATTGATTATGAAGAACGACTTCGAGAAGCGATGCTAATTGGGGATGTTAATAGCCTTGACAATCTGATTAATGATAACCTTATCTTTGTGAATCACTTTGGACAAATATTAACGAAGGAAGCCGATATTGAAGCACATCGTTCAGGAGTATTGAATTTTACTGATATCAAAATTTTAGACCAAAAAGTGATTCTATTAGAAAATTCTGCTGTAACTGTAACACGTGCTGCTTTAAAAGGGATATTTGGTATAGAGCCTTTTGAAGATGAAATGTGTTATTCACGGGTTTGGCTAATGAATGGAGATAAATTAACAATCGTGTCAGGTCATTGTAGTTTAGTTCAGAAATAATTTTTTATTAAAGTAACTAGTGTGATTCTTCAAGATGAAGGTTGCCTTTTTTCTTATTCCACAAGAAAGATTGTGAAATATTGTACTTACACTAACGGGGCTTTACTGGAACAACTAAATTACCTTCTTCTTCAAGTGACGGGGCAGTTTAACGGATAGTAGGATATATTTTGTTCAGGAGGTGTATCATGCAAAAGGCAATCGTAGTTTATTATGTTACCGATAAAAAGAATAACTTAAGTGATTTAAATCAACTTTTGCAAGAGGGTTGGAAGGTTATCTCTCAGAGTGCTATGTCAGGTGGTTCAGTTGCAACAGTTTATTCACTTGTTATATTAGAGAAAAATTAGGAAACAATGCTTCGGGATTCATTGCACTAACGGGTAGCGATTCTTCAATAACGAAGGATCGCTTTTTGCTTATTGAAGTAACGGGGCAGCATTCCTGTAATTAAGGAAAATGGAGTTTGAACAAAAAAACAACCTCTTGGTAGAATGAAAGAGTCCTGACGCTGGCCAGCAAAAAGGACAAATCTCTCAAAATACCAGGAGGCTTTAAAATGAATTATAACCAGAATAAGAAGATTGCTCAAATAACTTCTCAAACTCTTATTATAGGAGTCGATATTGCTAAATTTAAGCATGTGGCACGTGCCCAGGATTTTAGAGGTATAGAGTTTGGATCACCATGTCAATTCGAAAATACAAAAGAAGGTTTTGAGCTTTTTCTACAATGGATTTCGGAAATCAAAAAAGAACAGAATATGGATAAAGTCATGGTTGGCATGGAGCCAACAGGACACTATTGGTTTAATCTCGCTCATATTTTAAAAGAAAACGGGATTAAATTTGTGGCTGTAAATCCCTTGCACGTCAAGAAAAGCAAGGTGTTGGATGATAACTCACCTACTAAGAATGATTTGAAAGACGCTAAAGTTATAGCCCAGCTGGTCAAAGACGGAAGATACGCCGAACCTACGATACCACAAGGTGTTTATGCCGAACTCCGTGTGGCAAAGAAAATACGCGATCTTTTAACAGAGGATCTCCAAACGGTCCAAGGGCAGGTTCACAACTGGATTGATCGGTACTTTCCTGAATTTCTAACAGTCTTTAAGAAGTGGGAGGGCAAGGCAGCGTTACAATTTTTAAAGCTCTATGCCTTACCTCATGAAATCGTAAATTTCTCTGAACATGAACTGCTTTCCCATTTAAGAAAATCCGTAACACGGAGTGTGGGATTAAGTAAGATTCGGGAGTTAAAGCAAGCAGCCAGTAAGTCCATCGGACTTCGACAAGGCTCCGAAATGGCTAAATTAGAGCTAAAAACGATTCTGGCTAAATATAAATTAATTCAGTTGAAATTCGAAGAATTGGATGCAAAAATAGATGGTTTACTCGATGAAATACCAGGTGTACCACAAATGTTAGCCATAAAAGGTGTGGGAAGGGATACAATTGCCGACTTCTTTACGGAGGTTGGTGATCTTAGAGAATATTCTCATCCCCGGCAAATTATTAAGCTGGCCGGCTTAAGCTTAAAAGAAAATACATCCGGTAAGCACAAAGGAAAAACGACCATCACAAAAAGAGGACGAAAGAAACTGAGGGCTCTGTTATACAGGGTTTGTATGATTCTCGTCGCCAAAAATTCTGCATTTAAGACATTACATGCTTACTATACTCAACGTACAGATAATCCATTAAAGAAGATGCAGTCTCTTATCGCTTTATGTAATAAACTGATCCGTATCTTCTTTAGTATAGGTAAAAAGAAATTTGAGTTTAGTGAAGAAAAGATGTTAAAAGACATCCCTCATTTGTCAGTATTAAAGAAGGCAGAATTGGCCGCTTAATTTTGTTTTTTGTTTAGATAAATAATAGTTATTGTTTTATGGTTTTGGGGACATTCGAAGCACGGATTAGTCGGCAAAGCAACTAAATTACGGGCTAAGACCCTGTGGGGCAGAATGGCCGACATCCACCTCATGGTAAGGTTGGACGAAGGAATTTGAGAGCGAAGACTCTGTGAGACATGGGAGGGTTGACCTCCATGAGAAATGTGGACATCTACCAGTGCAATCATATTTTGACTCACCCACCAATTTTTGTAATTGGCTGGTTAGTGGGTAACGGCTCTTTTTTCTTTTGAAGTCCAATTTTATCCTTTCCAGTGATTATTCCCCAACTATTAAACATTTACCGTAAGGTAAACTACTATGAAAATCTAAGAAAACAGGAGAAAACGGGAGATTTTCCATTCTTCATTGAGGGAGTTTAATGGAATAAGGAGTTATACTATAACTAGGTTAATAACATTAAGGATTATCATAAGAGGAATATAATTTATTCGTTTTTTGAAGTATTTTAACAGTATAATAATATTTGTATTTCTAGAATGACAGTTTTTTCTATGCTATAACTCAAAATTTGTTAGCCTAGATAAATTTTGTAGATTAATTATAATTCAATTATAAAAAAGAGGTGCAATATGCAACAAAAATGGTATCAAAAATCTTGGGGGATCATTTTATTACTCATTTCACTACTTGTTTTATTTACTGGTTGTTCACAACAAGATAACACAGAAACCAAAACAAATAAAACTCAAGAAGTAAGCAAAACGAACACAACCACAGTTGAAAGCAAAAAAAGTACACCTAATGTTGAAGCCGAAAAAACGACCAGTGAAAGCAAAGTAAGTTCGAGTGTTCCTGCAACTGGTACACCGACCACAACAAGTGTTAATGGTGACTTTGACTACAGTAAATATACGTTAATTGAAGTAGATGGCGGAGATATGTCAGGATATAGAAAGCCAAATGTCAGAGTTGATGTTGGGTTTGGCGACAGGGAATATTGGGCTTTTACAAATGAATACGGACAGCTAATTCGTGTTGAGGCAAAAAATATAAGACTCCAAAATCCGAATACTGAACATGTTTCATCGTCTGGGAGATACTATTCTGATGAAGCAAAGGTTCCCGGCACAGTGAGTCCAACACTAGATGAAGGGCATGTAATTGCTGATTCACTTGGGGGAGTATCTAATGCATATAACATTACACCTCAAGACAGCACTCTCAATAGGCACGGCGATCAAGCTTATATGGAAAAAGTGATTCGAGATGCAGGAGGCTGTACAGATTTCGTCGCAGTGATTTCATATCCAAATACTGAGACTCAAATTCCAAGTCATTATAAATACACATACAAAATTCAAGGCAGAACCATTACAGATGAATTTGACAATGTAAACCCAGATGAAGTGAACAAAAATTTAGGTATAACGACAGGTGCGAGCAGTACGCCACCGAAAACAAACACTGTACCGGCAAACGAAACGGTAAGTAGCAATGAAGATGTTAGTAAGGTTGATACTAATCATAATGGAAGTGTTACGATCGCTGAAGCCAAAGCTGCCGGCTTTAAAATGCCAATTACGCGTGATTCATGGCTCTATAAATATATGGATGATCGAGATGGTGATGGCTTAGTAGGTGAATAAATGGGGTTATGCGGCGATTCTCTTCTTCTTATTGAATTAACGGGGCAGGTTACTTCAAGAAGGGAAATGTTAAATAAAGGGAAAATTTATTCCATAAGAAGCATTTTCAGGAGATGATTGAAGTGGGAAAAAAAGAAGATAAGCGAAAAAAAAGATGGACTAAAATTCATTCCAAAGGCAAAAAGAAATATGTATTAAGTATATCATTGATTTATGTGATTTTTTCATTACTACTTGTAACACTTCAAGTGTTTGTGCTTAATAGACTCCTCCTAACGTATATTCCATATGTTATTATTTCTTATCTAATGTATATTTTATGTTTTGGTTTATTAGGCATTTGGATAGGAAATAGAACCTGGAACGCTAATACAAGGAAGTTCGAAAAATAGGTAAAATATTGTGATTGTGAATTAATGTACTTACGCTAACGGGTGCAATAGTTAAAATTCGGATCGCTGCGGCGGTCTTTTTGCTTGTTCTACTTACGGGGCGGGATAGTTGAACAAGCTGATATAATAAAATAGGGTTTTATCTTCAGTTTTTAGGAGGAATACTTTGAAGAAATTTCGTTGAAAAAATAGATACTTTCGTAATTTATGGAGAGAAGTAGAGACTTGTGATTTACAGCTTGATACGAATTCGTGGTTTGATTTTTGGCATACTCATCTCGATTTTTTCGGAGTTGGTAAAAATAGTTTGAAAATAAGAAGAGAACATATTAAAGCCCATTTAGCTTTGTATAATAAATTATTAAAACAGCTTGAAACATTTGAAAAGCCTTATCAATCTTGGATATGTATTCACGAAGGAGACCCTATCTCAGATGCAGTATATATCCATACGCCAAATCCAAATGATGAATACTTTCCTCATAAGATTAACGAACTGATTTGGAATTGTATAATACCAAGCACATTTAAGGATTTAATAAATCTTGTTAAATTTGATGTAGGTTACTTTAAAATTGAATTTGAAGAAGTCTATTATATACAATCAAAGGAACAAGGTATTAGTTTATGAATCGTTCTTCAGCTAACGGGTGCAAGAGTTAAAGATGAGGATCGCCGCAGCGGTCTTTTTATTGTTGAACTATCGAAGCAGGTTAGTTTAAGAAGCATGTATGGAAACTAATACCATATTTAAGTTATTTTCATTCGGTGGGTGCTTATTTTAAGGAGGAAACAACATGGTGGAAGAACAAATCAATCCTTATGAAAATTTCAATTTAATTCATGGTTGGAAACTCATAATGCAATTTAATTTTTCGTTATTTGCAAATAAAGATGAATTTGTAATTATTGATACTGATGATGAGTATATAGCCCGTTTTAACATTACCGAGGTTGGGGTAATTGATTTTAAAAAAACGACATATGGCTTAAATCCGAAGATTGATTTTAATAACAAAACAATAAAGATACCGATTATTACTGAACACGGGGAGTATGAATTATAGCAGGTTAATTCGGTTTTGTTATTAAGCAAGAGTTGAAGATCAAGCTGCCATTTTGGTGACTTTTTCTTATTCAACTAAAGGTGCAGGTTAGTTGTATAGGGAGACATCATTAAAGTTATTTCGACGACATAATAAAAAGCATCCCAAAAGGATGCTAAACATACTATAAATTATTTATTTCCTTCAACTCTAAATAAACTGCAGCCATATCGAGCTTTGCTTTTCCATTTTCATTTGCAGAACGATAAGTAGTATTCGCTACTTCAGCAAGTGGTAATTTGGTTGCCAGGCGATCTGCCTCGGCTTTTACTAGTCCTAAATCTTTAGACATTAGTTCGAGCATGAATGCAGAAGGAAATTCCTCTTGACGGTACATCTCTTTTTTTCCTTGGAATAGAGGTGTATTCATTCCAGAAAGTGAAATCATCTCCAATACTTTTTCTTTATCTAACCCTGATTTCTCGGCTAATAATAATGTTTCTCCAATACCTTGTCCAATAATGCCAAGTAACAAATTAATGGCTAATTTTGCAGAGCTACCTTTGCTACTTGAACCAAAATGAATTGTTTCTTTACCTAATAAATTAAAATAAGGCTGGCAAATATCAATAGCTTTTTCTTCTCCACCCACAAGAATAACTAATTGGGCTGCTATAGCAGCTCCAACTGAACCAGAAACTGGTGCATCTAAATATATGCCGCCTCTTTCAGATACCAATTTCGCATATGATAATGAATCTTCTGGTGAAATCGTACTCATGTCTACTAAAACCTTACCTGGATGAATAGCATCTAATACTCCATTGTCTTGAGTTAATACTGCTTTTACAGCATTAGAGTTGGATAACATAATAAAAATAATATCAGATTGATCTACAACTTCTTTTGGTGAATTTAGTTTAGTTGCTCCAGATTCTACTAAGGAGAATGTTTTTTCTGGGGAACGATTATATATATTCACTTTGTAGCCTTCTTGTAAAAGATTCTTTGCCATAGGTGCACCCATATGACCTAATCCAATCCATCCTAATGTATGCATTTTCTTTCCTCCTAATAAATTAGAATTAAAGTAAAGATAAGATGATAGACCGCCATCTCCTAATGAGTAGCGGTCTGTCTGGGGCTTATTTCTGTTTAAAATAAAATGAAATATACTTCCTTTCTTTTATGTCAATTTTATTTTTTTGTTTTACTACGAAAGTTATTCTAAATTAAATTGCGTGTACATTTTATTTTTATTTATTTTGGTAAAATATTCTTTGTAAGAGGCATTTGTGTTTCTTGAAACCTTGAGGTACCATACTCGAATTGTTACAGTAGACATGTGTTCTGATATATCCATAAAATATTAAATAATAAAATACAATAATAATTAGTTATAATATCGTTGAAGGAGGGGGCTTTATGGCTAAACCAATTAATCAATCATTAAATGAATGCTTGTTTTTTACTGTGAAAAAACTGGACCGTATTTTAGACAAAGTTGCAGAAGTAACGTTCAAACCAACTGGATTGGCTCCAACATATGGCTTTATTATATTAGCCGTTAAAGAAAGTCCTGGTATAACTCAAAAAGAATTGGCAGAATTACTGCATACAGCACCGTCTACAATTGCCCGCTTTATCCCAAAAATTAGAACATAAAAATCTTGTTTATCATGAACAATCTGGTAGAAACACTTTAATTTACCTAACAGATGAGGGAGTGGCTTTAGCGGAGCAAGTAAATGAGGCGTGGGATAAACTGAACAACTTTTTCTCCGATGTCCTAGGGGGAAAAGAGCACGATGAGCTTGCCATCCATATTAGTCATGTTGGCGACCAATTTAAATAAAAGATTAACAAATAAAAATATAAAACAGAGCCCTAATTCCTCTAAAAGGAGCTAGAGCTTTTTTTTATTTGTTGATTAGTTACAGGTTCCTAATTTTTCGGTTAGGGTAGTTTGTGAAGTAATGTACTTACACTAACGGGGGCTTATGTTTAATAAGAAATTTTAGTGACGACAGGGAAACTGTCGTTTTTTTAGTTATCAATTAGCAAGTCTATTCGCAGTGCAATTAGCAGGAGCATAATAAAAATTATGCTTCTGCTAATTCACCTTCTATTTACAATGTTAATTTTGGTATGAAGATTGTCATAAACGTTATCAAATCAACTAAATAGCAGAGTGATATTATGTACAAGAAGGTAATGGGATGAGAATTGCTGATCAATTACCAGATAAACAGAAACAGCAGCTAGAGCAAATGAAGTCACCTAAGAAGAAACGTAAGGCTAAACCTAAGACTAATTTATCCAACTCCATTTTTATAGGGTTAATAATTGCGTTTAGCTCTGACATTTTAGGGATAGATTCTTCCACGGTAGAATATCCTTTTTCGATAGATTCTACTTTTTGCTCTTTTATCCGTTTGAATTCCTTTATGAGAGGAGATTTGAAATAGATAAATTAGCATTATTTTTTCCAAGGCAAAATCAATATTTATTTAGATGTTGAAGAATTAAAAAAGGATTTTGATTACGAATCCTTTAAAAAGGAATTCTATACCTTAGTGAAATTATGAATAATAATGTCTAACAAATTACGAAGTTCCGAATATTAAGAACAGTAAAAGGATTAAAGTAAATATAATTTAGAAAATGGATATGATATTCTAACAATATGATTAAAAATATTCATTTTAAAAAATAAAGGATATAATCGAAATGAAAGAAAGGATGGGGGGAGAATTATGAAATCATTTTCAGTGGTTGCTGATTATCTAACTGAACATGCTGATTCATTAGCAGTTAAAGTCGTTGATGATATTGTCCAAAGACTTGGGATCGTACTTTCTCAAGAAGACTTAGAGTATTACTACAGTGTTTACACTGAGTTCATCACATTATCGGCTGAAGGCATAACTTTAAATGAATATGAAGTACCAGAAGGTTTTTTAAAAATGAGTCAAAAAAGTGGAGAACGTTCAGCGGCGCACAGGGGCAGAATTTCAGGAATAATCGGGCGTTATCCTCAAATTAGATTGGGTCTTATAGACCAAATCACAAAGGTTTCTTTAGAGCATGGACTTACCTTTGAAGAATCTGCTGAAATAAATAAACGTGTTAACTATATGCTCGATATAACCGTTACTGAGACCATACTTGCTTTTGAGCGACAGACCGATAGTGTCATTGATAAAAGAGGAAAAGAGTTAATTAAAAAACAAAAAGCAATTGATGCATTATCGGCTCCTATTGTACCTATCCATGATGGTATTGCTGTTCTTCCTTTAATAGGAAACGTTGAATCTGAAAGAGTTGAACATATTTTTAATTGGGTTGTACCCGAAATTTCTCGATTAAAGCTTGCATACCTTATTATGGATTTCTCCGGAATTGTTACTATTGATACATATGTTGCAAGTCAGTTATTTAAAATAAATGAGGTTCTCCGGTTGTTGGGAGTAAATATGGTTTTTACTGGTATTCGTCCCGATTTAGCAACAAAATCTATTAGTGCCGGAATCGACTTTTCATCGATTAAGACGTATGGATCTGTTTTAAAAGCGATAGAAGTTATAAAATAAAGTGACCCTATTTATTATGACGATTTAGTTCAAATGAATAAAGAGAACAAAGTTCTTAGAACGCAGATAGAAGAACAAAGGGCAATTTGGAGCAAAGTAATGAAAAAAGAAGTTTCTGGTCAAAGGTTATCGGGTTGATTCTCGGTGACCTTTTTTGTTATTGGTTATCGAACAATTTTTACCAATATTCAGAATGACGGCGTAATCAGTAAAGATGTTTATCGTAAATATGTAAGGAATAACATGGAGAAAACAAGAATTGAAATGATACGAAACATGGAATTAATGAAGATATTAACCGAAAATATTTTTGAATCAACTGGTTACAATGAAATTTTACAAAGATATAGAGTTTCTACAATTGAAGAAATTCCTAATGAAATTGTTAAAAGCAAAATAGCAAAAAAATAATTTGGCATTTGAACACTTTAGATTTTTCATCGTGTTCAGATCATTTCAATCTTCTTGCTTTACAGTTTTTTGAGTGTGCAAGTGAAAAAGAAGAAAGAAAATATGAGCTTAAAAAGGAGGATATTCCTACAAAGGCTCTTGCTTTTAAATACGTCCTTTCCAAGGAAGATGAAATCATTCGCGTGATGTTTGCTGATAAACCATATATTAGCACATATTCTCGGTATCAATCCTGCCTTAGGAGCAGCAGTTGGTATGGTATCAGTGGTTGACTCCGCATCTAATACTCCAATAGCAGCGGTATTTATGGGATTCGAGTTATTCGGCAGTTTAACGGGAATATATGTCGTAGCAGCCTGTATCACAGCTTATATCTCTATAGGGCATAGAAGCGTTTATCCAGACCAATTGGTAGCTTATCCAAAATCATTGTGGATAAGACTAGTGCCAGGGATTGCCTTAGAAAATGAAAAAATTCATGTATCCTATACCCTTTTAAAAAAAATCAAACGAGGTTGAAACTAGAAGGGGACGAGCTAATGCCTGTTGGTGGAACTTATGATGTTGATAAATACGTTCACTCAACAAACGTTAATAATCCATCTCCAACCTTTAGGAAGGGGGTATTATTATGGTTAAATTCAATTGAACATGCATTTTATTAGCTGATGGTAGCGTTTCAATTTTAATTCTTCTTGTAATTTACCGTCCTAAAGCGGTTCTTTTAATAAAACAACCTCTTCCTCCCATTTATTAAGGGTTGGGAGAGGTTGTTTTATTTTCTTGCGAATCCTTGTTTCCATTCTTTACCAGACTTAGGGCTCAATTAGATATTTTATAGTGTTTGATGAATGGAAGGATTTAGAAGATTTAGATTGGGTATTACACAATAATAAGATATATCGCTTAATGAATGATTACTTTAAAAAATTGATGAATCTATATCAACTATCTAAGGCATTGTGGGAGTTAGATTGTGAAAATTGGAAACGTTTGCAAATTCTATATTATCTAGCTCTAACATCAAGAACTCACCATCCCGCCATTTGGAGTCTACATCTTATGAGCTGTGAATACAAGAAAGGGGAGTAAAAGGATTGAAACAGAATAAAAAGTGCGTGGCCATGTTACTGGCAGGTGGACAGGGCAGCCGACTTAGTTTACTGACGAAGGATAAAGCAAAACCGGCTGTTGCCTATGGGGGAAAATATCGAATTATTGATTTTCCTTTAAGTAACTGTACAAACTCTGGAATTGATACAGTAGGAGTATTAACTCAGTATTTGCCCCTCGTTTTGCACTCCTATATCGGAATCGGAAGTGCGTGGGATTTAGATCGAATGTATGGCGGGGTAACCGTATTGCCTCCTTATTCGGAAACCTCCGGTCTTAGGTGGTATAGAGGTACGGCAAACGCGATTTATCAGAATTTAAATTATTTAACACAATACAATCTAGAATACGTGATCATTCTGTCCGGTGATCACATTTATAAAATGGATTATACTAAAATGCTTGATTACCATATTGAAAAGGATGCAGATGTGTCTATTTCTGTCATTGAAGTGCCTTGGGAAGAAGCAAGCCGGTTTGGAATTATGAATACGAATGAGGATTTAGAGATCATTGAGTTCGAGGAAAAACCGAAATCTCCCAAAAGTAATTTAGCTTCCATGGGTATCTACATCTTTAAATGGCCGGTTTTAAAAGTCTTTCTAGAAATGGATGATAAAAATCCACAATCAACCAATGATTTTGGCAAGGATATTATTCCACTGTTGCTGGAAGAAAATAAAAAGGTTGTCGCCTACCCATTCAAGGGCTACTGGAAAGACGTCGGGACAGTGGGCAGCTTATGGGTAGCCAATATGGATTTATTAAATGAAGATACAGAACTCGATCTTTATGATCGAGAATGGAGAATATACTCTGCCAATCCAAACCGGCCGCCCCAATATATTGCCCCGTCCGCACAAATAGAAGAGTCATTGATAAATGAAGGCTGTACGGTGGAAGGGATCATCCATCATTCTGTCTTATTCCAGGGAGTATCCGCAGAAGAAGGGTGTCAGATACGCGATTCTGTTATTATGCCTGATGCCCGAATTGGAAAAAATGCCGTAATAGAGAGGGCGATTATCGCCCCAGGAATTGTTGTTGAAGATCATGCTGTCATTCGTCCATCAAAGCAGGATGGTGTCATCCTGTACGCAGGTGAAGAATCGTAAGAAAACTAAAAAGAGAAGAAAGGGTGATACTTTTGTCTTGTTCAATGCTTGGAATTATCAATGCAACCACTGAGTTTGACACATTTCAAACTTTAACTGCTCATCGTACATTAGCCTCTCTTCCGTTTGCAGGACGCTATCGATTAATTGATTTTATGTTATCCAATATGGTGAATTCAGGAATTACGAATGTAGCTATATTCACCGGACAAGAGGTTCGGTCCCTGATGGATCACTTGGAATCTGGGAAGCAATGGGACTTGGGCAGAAAGCGTGATGGGCTGTTTGTGTTTTCACCTGAAGGCAATTCGGAGATTGAGAGATTTGGATCTTTTGCTCATTTTGCAAATAATATGACTTATTTCATGCGTAGTAAGCAACAGTACGTAGTTGTTGCCAATTGCTATACCGTCGGAACGATTGACTTTTGTAAGATTTTAGATTTTCATCTAGAAACAAGAGCGGATATTACAGAGGTCGTTCATGATGGCGAATCATTACAGACCTATATTTTGAGCAAGGATTTATTGCTCTCTTTGTTTGAACAATACAAGGATCAGAGGTATTACAGTATTTTTGATGTTGTGCATGATAAACGCCATACGCTTCAAATAAATAGGTATGATTGGACAGGTTATATTACTAACATTGATTGCCTTCACAGCTATTATCAATCTAGCTTAGATCTTCTACAGCCAACCATATGGAAACAGGTTTTTACTAACAACGATCCCATCCTTACAAAGGTTAAAGATGAGCCGCCAACAAAGTATAAAAAGGGTTCAAAGGTTAGGAATTCCATCATTGCAAATGGGTGCATTATTGAAGGAGATGTAGAAAATAGCATTATTTTCCGCGCTGTTAAAATCGGAAAAGGGTCAATTATCCGTAACTCTATTATCATGCAGAAGTGTCAAATTGAAGAAAATTGTGTACTAGATGGAGTTATTTTAGATAAGGATGCCATTGTGGGGAATGGTATCCAAATGACGGAAAAAACCGAAGCTCCTCTTGTAGTCAAAAAAGGTACCGTGAAAAGGGGCGTTGCTCATTCATGAAGGTTTTATTTGCTGTATCTGAGTGTGTTCCGTTTGTGAAGACAGGTGGCCTGGCTGATATAGCGGGGGCACTTCCTAAAGCGTTAAAAGATCTTGGGACAGAAGTGCGAGTTATTTTACCCAATTAATCTGTCATTCCTGAAAAGCTAAAAAAATCATTTCAGTTCCAAAAAGAGATTCGTGTGCAGCTTGGATGGCGCAACCAATACTGCGGCATCTTTACTCTAGCGCAAGACGGAATTACCTATTATTTTATTGATAACGAGTATTATTTTTATCGAGATTCTTTATATGGCCAATACGATGATGGAGAGAGATTCTCTTTTTTCTGTAAGTCCGTTCTTGAGAGTATTCCTCATTTGGATTTTGTTCCTGATGTGATTCATTCCCATGACTGGCACACAGGGATGGTTAATTTTTTATTAGACGCACACTATCGACTGAATCCGATCTATCAGGATATGAAAACCGTATTTACAATTCACAATTTGCAATTTCAGGGAATTTTCCCTTATTCGGTTATGAGTGATCTGTTAGGATTAAGTCATCAATATTTTAACAACGAGCAGTTGGAGTTTTATGGGGATGTCAATTTTATGAAGGGGGGAATTGTTGCCTCAGATATGGTGACGACGGTCAGCCCAACCTATAAAGATGAAATTCAATATCCCTATTTTGGCGAAAGACTTAACGGGCTCTTGCGAAAGCACAGAAATAAGCTGATCGGAATAGTCAATGGGATAGACGATACGGTTTACAATCCTAGGATAGACCGAGATATTGCTGTTTCATATGATATTGATTCGTTAGAGGGTAAAGCAAAAAACAAGCAAGAATTACAGCACTATTTCGGTTTACCAGAAAAATATAACACACCCATTATTGCGATGGTCACACGCTTAACCAATCAAAAAGGGTTAGATTTAGTGCTCCATGTATTTCGGGAAATGATGAAGGAGGATCTTCAATTCATCATCCTTGGTTCAGGTGACTCACATTATGAACACTTTTTTAACCAAATGGAGCAAGAATATCCCAATAAGATAGGCGTATATCTCGGTTTTAGTGAAGTATTAGCGCATCAAACCTATGCAGGGGCTGATATATTTTTAATGCCATCTCAATTTGAACCGTGTGGATTAGGGCAGTTGATTGCCTTACAGTATGGGACCATCCCCATTGTCAGAGAAACAGGAGGCTTGAATGATACGGTTTTATCCTATCATGAGTTTACAGGTGATGGGAACGGTTTTACCTTTAAAAATTTCAATGCTCATGACATGCTGCACACAGTTAGAAGAGCTATTTTTTATTATCAGGAAAATGAAATTTGGAGTCGGTTAGTAAAAGATGCGATGAGTCAAGATTATAGTTGGCTGCAATCCGCGAAGAAATACAACGATATCTATAGGGAACTGCTGCTAAACTCGGGAATAGAGTAAGCATGATAAGAATGGATCTTTCTAGCAATAAGTTTGTAACACCCTTTTTTAAAGCCATACTTTTTATAAAACAAAAATAATCCACACTTGAGTTAACGGCTCGGGTGGATTATCACACCACAATAGTCGATCCCCTTAGTGGAACCGTCTATTACTCGACCGGACATGTTGCCGCATGACTGGTCTTTTTTAATTTCTTCTTATTATAACTCTATAAAACATTCCCATATATGTAAGGGGAGATCAACAAAGTATAAGAAATACTAATCAATGGTTAATCGTTGGACATCACTAAAACCCGCTGTCTTCTTAAAGTTCATTTGATGACTGAAATTTTGCATGGCATCCGAACAGTCGATATGGTCGAAATTTAATTTGTTTAACGTCCTTTTTTCTATTTTTACCGAAAGGATCATAATCTTTCTATTATAGCCGGTTGAGGTATCCATCATGTTCTCCGTTGCATGGATATAAACAGTGTCCAACGGCAGAAGCGCAAACATATCCCGGGCAATTCTTAATACACAGCTGCAGACATAGTCCTGTTGGATATCAAAGTATTTGCCTTTAGTCATCTGTTTGGTGGATACTTTTCCGGTTTTTGTCAATGATAACTGTTCCTTAGGCACCACTGTTTCACTATGTACATCAAATTCTATTTCCATCGTCTTTGAATCTTCAGCAAAGAACTCGAAGCCGCTTCCAAATTCAAGTAAGTCATCTAATGGATTGAATTCTTGGATGACCTTGAAGTAGGTATCAATATCTCCTTCTATAACCTCAGTGGCTATTCGAACGTCCCTTTCCCAGGAACGATATTCCAATTCATCTTTTTGTCTTGCTTCTATCACTTCATTATTGAGTTTTTCCAATTCCTTATCGGATTGTTTGAATAGTTTCGATATCAGATTCGGTTTATAATTATGTACCTTATCTAATGCTTCCTGTTCATGGAAGCCTATCTGTCCTTGATTTTTATTATAGGGTGGGCTCGCGCTTCTGACCTTAATCCAATTAATCGGTTCATCTGCTTCTTTATGGATGGATTGAATTCTTTCTAATTTATTTTCATAGAGTAATTATAAGCCTATCTTAAATAACCCTAAATTTGACAAAACTATTGCCATCATAATAGCAATAGAAAATTATGCTCCAAGAAATCAAATACGAGATGTAAAATCTGCTACTAATGACGCTAAAGAATTTAAAAAGTTATTAATTGAATTTATGAGTGTAGAAGAAGACAACATTTATATGATTAGTAATGAAGATGCATTAAAAAGTACTTTAGAATATGAGTTTAAAAGTTTATTTTATTCTCTAACAGAAAACGATCGCTTAATTTTTTATTATGTAGGACATGGTTTTCATGATGGTGTTTCAAATTATCTTTCTACTTACGATTTACACCAATATGATATTGCAGCTACTTCAGTTTCATTACAAAAAATTCTAATAGACCCTTTAAAGGCATCGAAATGTAAGAATGCACTAATTTTTATTGATGCATGTGCGCAAACTTTCCAAGTCGAAAATACACGTAGTCAAATTAACAATTTTAATGATGAAGAATTTTTACTACTAACAAATGATTTCCCTAACTATTCAATTTTCCTTTCTTGCCATCCTGGTCAAAAATCATACTCAAGCGATAAATTGGAAAATGGAATTTGGACTTATCATTTAGTCAAAGCAATTAGTGGTACTATAGATGAAGCAATACACTGCAATAAATATATTACTGATAGAACTTTAAATGATTACCTCTCAAATGCAGTATCCACATATACAAAAGAAGAACTTGGATATGATCAGTATCCTAAAGCAATTTTAGATTCTAGCCATGAGAATATAATAATAGAAATTAAAGATTAAAGCGTCATTTAACGGAGGATAATAAAGTACATTTGACTTTATTATCCCTTTTAATATATTTCGTAATTCTTCTAATCAATTTATTTTTTCACTCGCTCTTAAAATAGCATTTTCATCTAGTAGAATGTTTTTCTTTTAGCTAAAAGAATTTTTCACAGTAAATTAAGGTAATTCCCTTGATTTAAGCAGAATACATTGGAGGGATCAAGCTGTGCAACTAACCAAAGCATGGGAAGCATACATGGCTGATACACTATTTAAGGGATTTTCTCTCCAAATTTCATTGTTGCGTAGTATAAGTCTACTACGTAATACAAGAGTTAATCTGGACCGTTTGCAGTAGACTGATCTTATTGAAAGTCAATCAATTTTTTATAACATTTTATTTCTCAAAAGTATGGTTTTATATCTTTTATCACCAGATGTAACTACAGTGGTAAACAGTATGTCATTCTTTGGTACATTCTTTGTCATAGTGCGTCTGATAACGCCGGGAACGTTGCAACACAGTCGATAATAATCCAAGTAAATACAAGTATAGATTCCTTAAAGGATCTAGTTTCTCAATTCACAAACAATGGCTTAATAGATAATAGAGGGATATCCAGTGCATTGACAAAAGCACTTGATTCTAGACATCTACAATCCTTCGTAAATCTAGTTGAAACACAAAGTGGGAAGCAAATTAATGCCACCGTAGCTAATTACTTGTTACGTGACGCAAACTTTCTGCTTGGTCAATAGGGATAGTCTCATAAAGAACAAATTTATACGGGTCTCGCACAGTCGAGGCCCAGTTCATTTAACAATCTTATCACAAAAATAGATGCTTTTAATTCAAAAATCAGTTACAATTTTGCTAAGTTGCACAAGTTTCCTTTCATATCTTTTGTAAAGCATTTTTCTGTATAGAATTCAGCACAACTAATTATTGAAAGTAAAAGGAAGCTTGCTTAATAATATTGTGAACTAATTTACTTAAAGTAAAGGGTGCTTTAGTGAATTAAGATAATCCAAAAAGGCTTAGAGTTGAAAATAACTCTAAGCCTTTTTAACTGTGAAATTTACTGTGATTTATGCTATAAAATTTATGTTATTTGCTGTGTGATTAGGTCTTTGATTTAACGTTTTGCACCTCACAAGTAAACCGTGAATATTTTCATCAATGTTTTTTCTAATAGAATCATCTCCTTCCGATATGGTGAAAGTCAAACAACCCCGGATTCAGTAGATACGGGGTTATTTTAATAGGTCATGTTAAAACTACTTTTTCTCAATACCCCTTTTTTCACCAGGTTAACAAGAGTGCCTTTATTCTTATAACGATTATATGCAATTAATCTATTTAAATCTTTAATGGTTAATTGTGCTGGATCGGTCGCTAGTTCAAATTCAGGCTTGATTTTTTCAAGTAGGGAGAGGGCGTATTCAATCTGCTTTGATGTTAAAGTGTAATCCTCTTGGTCCATTGGTGGTTTTTGAATTGGTTGGTCATTTGTAGTTGTTTGTAGTGCAGCCGCATGCTCCCTGATTTTTGCCTCGACTAATGACTCTACTTCAGCCTGGCTAATCGGCTTGACGGCCGCTTTCTTGATAGGCTGATTGGGAGTAAATAATTTTTCAAGGATTCCTTTTAGCAAGATCCTCACTTCACTTTCTTTTATTCTCACGTTCTATGTATGAAATTCATCCATTCTATTATTAAATGAAAAAAATGAAAAAACAATCCTTTTGGTGAATTTTGTTTATTTTAGTAGAGAATTGTTAATGATATGGGACTAAATCCGTAAATATAATTGAAAACTGTAATTTTTTAGGACGATTTGACTAATTGTAGTATAATGGAGAAAAATCCAAATTTTGGAGCGGTTATTATGGCGATTACAATTCCGGACACAATTAGATCTTCCGCCACTGCGGGTGAGCGGTTGTTTTTTCGAACACTAAAAACCTTTCTACCAGATGACTATATCGTCTACTATGAACCGGAAATTCAAGGGAGAAGGCCAGATTTTGTGATTATTGGACCGGATCTTGGGATTGTGGTATTGGAAGTGAAGGATTATACCAAGAATACATTGTTTCAACTTAACCATGAAGAGTGGCATATTGTGGCTGCTTCTGGTGAACAGGTGGTCGTTAAAAGCCCGATAAAGCAGGCAAGGGACAATATGTTCCATGTGGTTGATGCATTGAAAAAAGACAAAAATCTTGTTCAATTGGATGGGAAATATACATTTAATTTAAAATTCCCATATGGTCATGGTGTTGTTTTTACTAGATTGTATGCGAAAGATTTTATTGAAGAGGGTCTTTATTCTGTCATTGAACCGAATCTCTGTTTAACAAGAGATGAAATTGATCCAGAAAAAGAAGCTTTTTCGGAAGAAGTTTTAATGGAAAAAATCTTGAACATGTTTGTGGTTCCATATCGTCTTAAAGAACCGCTTTCTTTCGAGGACATTAATGCGATCCGGTATCATTTATTTCCTGAGGTTCGGATCAGTGCTGAATTTAAAGCACCGGTTCCATACCAAGACCAACTGCTGCTATCTCTACATGATATAAAGACGATGGATCTTCATCAGGAGAATTTAGCGAAACAGATTGGTGATAAAAATCGGTTGATTCGCGGAGTGGCCGGTAGCGGCAAGACGATTATTTTGGCCAGCAGGGCAAAGATGTTGTCCAAACAAAATCCCGACTGGAAAATACTGATTCTTTGTTATAATATTTCACTTTCCAATGCGATCCAGCAAATGATCCTTCATATGATGAATGAACCAGAGGACTTATTTGATTTTGATCCGAACGTTAAGGCTATACATAATCAAAACATTATCGTGCGTAATTTTCATTCCTGGTTAAAGAACGATTTAAAAATTAAGGAACAGAACTTGTCGGAGATCATTGATAAAATTGAGAAAAAAGAAACGATTTTACCGTCCTATGATGCGATTTTGATTGATGAAGGGCAGGATTTTGACGCCGATTGGCTGCGGCTTGTTAGCTTGCTTATAAATACTGATACCCAATCTCTATTGTTAGTAGAGGACCGAGCCCAAACCATTTATCGAAGAAAGCGTTCCTACTTGCAAGATATAGGCTTAAGCTTTCAAGGCAGGTCTAAGGTATTGTCCATTAATTATCGGAATACCTCACAAATCGTCAAGTTTGCCTGGGATTTTTACCGTGAGCATTCCATGTTTAAAAATAAGGTTGTCAATCGTAATCTTGAAGGGGAAATTATTGCCCCGCAAAGTACCAAACGAAAAGGGCCAGAACCCGGTATCATTAAGGCAGCCAATTTCTTTGATGAAATGAGAATAGTTTCAAGACAAATAGTCAAGCTGCATGAAGAGAGGAAAGTACCTTTTGATGAGATGCTCATCCTTTACAGGGTCAAACGTACCCATAAATCCCCCATCGTTGATTTCATTAAACGGGCTTTAGGGGAAGCGGGGCTGCCTTATTATTGGATTACTGAAAATGACGTCTCCAAGCGATCGTTTGAAAAAGAAGATGGCAAGATTAAAATCAGTACGATTGATAGCAGCAAAGGACTCGATTTCCAAGCTGTGTTTATCGTCAATGTCGATTGCATGCCATTTCCACTTGAGGATGATAAGGAAAGGGAAGTTTCCTTGTTCTATATTGGAATGACCAGGGCGAAGGAATATCTATGTTTGTCCTATTCGGGTGAATCGAAGTTTACACAGTATTTGGATCGGATTTTACTGGAGCGAAGCCAGACTAAAAGTGATCGGCTTAAAATTAAATAAGGATCTTTTCGTAACTATTGTTGCTATTTCCCCCTATTTAGAGGCTCATTCAGACAGGTTTGATGGATTTTAAACTAACCGTGTCCGAAGCGAAGACTCATTCAGACAGGTTAGAAATATATTAATGCACCAGAGTCTGAACCAAAGGCTCGTTCAAAAAATTTGCTATATAATTTGTTCTAAAAACAACTAACATTGCGAAAACAGCTTAAATAAATCAACCAGACTAAAGGAAGATAGAATATAATTTAAATTCAAGTAGGGGAGTGGTTTAAAAACTGCTCCTTTTTGTTTTAGTTTTCCTTTAATTGGGTAACTTTCACTTTATTGTTAAAAGGTAAAAGGGGGAAATCTATGTTTATTCATGGAATATTTATAAAGAAATCGAACGATGTGTATATTCTTGGACAACCTAAGAATCTGTTCATTACAATAGAACGTATAGTGAGTAGATTTAACCTAACATTACAAATGAACTAGGAGTGTTTATAGTGGATCGCAACCTAGAAACATGTATCAACCTCATAAGAGACGCCAAGAACATGGTTGTACTGACAGGTGCTGGGATTAGTACAGAATCAGGAATCAAGGATTTTCGCTCCAAAACCGGTGTTTATCAACTGGCGCCAGAATATATTCTTTCCCTTGACTATTTTTATCAACATCCAAAAGAGTTTTATCAGTTTGCGATGGAGCATCTTTATCATCCTGATGCCATCCCAAACAGAGGTCATGAAATACTGGCAAAGTGGGAGAAACAAGGCAAAGTTCAGCATATTATTACACAAAACATCGATGGTCTCCATCAAAAAGCGGGCAGTCAGAACGTCATTGAGTTTCATGGAACGATGAAAACAGCTTCCTGTTTGTATTGTGGAAAGATCTACCCTACGGAGGAAATGGTATCTCGGATGCAAAAAATGGAGGATTTTTACGTCTGTAGCAATTGTAAAACCAAACGGGAAAGGGATCGCTATATCAAACCAGATGTCGTTTTGTTTGGCGATACCGGTGATTGGTTTTCAATGGAGGGATTTAATACGATCATTCAATGTATTGATCAAGCCGATTGTATATTAGTCTTGGGGACCAGCCTTAAGGTAACTCCATTTTCTACCTTCCCCCAATACAGAAGGAAGGGCGTACCTTTGATCATTATTAACATGGGAGATACACCTTATGATCACACTGAGGGAGCATATATTATTCGAGATTTAATAGGAAAGACATTGTCCCAAATTGATCGAAATTTGAGTAGATCGAAAGGTGCTCCACTTTTTTAATGTCAGATTAAAAAGCAATTTCTTATTTTAGTTATGATAGCTAATATAGTAAAATGAACAAAACGAAAGGTTCAATCACTAAATGCATGTGATTGAGCCGACTAGAAAAAATTAATTTAATTCATCACTAGAGGTTAATGAATGAAGGTATATAGACTAAAAAATAAGTTTAACGGCTTTAAAAGAGGAACACAGTTTTACTTGATTAGTGAATCAGAATTTATTGGAGTCAAAGAGTTTGTATTGAGAACCGAAGATTTAACAAATAGGATTTTGATCAATGAAAGTGAGCTTCTTAACAATTTTACCTTCATAAAAGAAATCTTTTAATAAAATAATAAAACTATACCAAAAACAGATGTGGAATCTGTGCAAGATATAAAAACAAAGAATTAACCATTTATAAAATATAAAAATACAACTTCTCGCCAATTGAAAGTTAACATAAAATTGGTGTGCAGTTTTTATTTTGGCCAATGCCAATGTTTTTAGTTTTCCTTAAAATATGCATTTTTAATAGGATAAATGGAAATACATAGAAAGAACATATAATAGTTTCAAATAGAATCAGATAAGGGTTTAAATCAGGCGTAGCAAGCCCCTAAAATTTTTTAAAAAAGGAGAATTAAATCCATGTATTCATCAATAGCTGAGTTTATTGAAGATTGGAATCAAGAAGCTGCTTTCACTCAAAACGTATTAGATGCGTTAACGGATAGTTCCTTGCAGCAACAAGTTACTTCAGATGATCGGACATTAGGGAGGATCGCCTGGCATATTGTGACCGGCACAGCCGGAATGCTAATCGAGTTTGGCTTCAAGGTTCCAACCGTCGAAAGCGCTGAAACCGTTCCTCAATCGGCGAAGGAAATTGCAGGGGTATTTAGGCGAGTCAGTACCGACACGGCCCACGCTGTAAAGGAACAATGGACTGACTCCTCTCTGACAGAAGAGGTGAATGTGTTTGGAAGGACAATGCCGAAGGCTGCAACGCTACTATTACTTGTCAAACACATTATTCATCACCGCGGGCAAATGACGGTTCTTATGCGCCAGGCTGGAGTAAGAGTTCCTGGGATTTACGGGCCCACTAGAGAAGGATGGGCGCAAATGGGAATGGAAGCTCCAACTATTTAGAGAATGTTTCTTCACTCATTAAGGAATAATCTTGCAGTGAATAAAAATAGATAATATTTTCGCTACAATGACAAATAATAAGTCAAAAGGAGCGATGATAATGGACAGAGAGAAGGAATATGTTGCAGCTGATTTATCTTCTCATTTAATCAATGAAATTAAATCATTAGAAGAAAAATTAAGTGAGCAATCACAAAAAGATGTAGTGGTGATCGCCTACGAAAAAGACTAGGCGCCAACATAACAATAACTTTGGAAAAAAGTCTCGGATCATGCCGAGGCTTTTTACCTTTTAAAAAAGGAGCAACCTCAATTGGATCTGGATGAATCTTCATCATATTTAGCGATTGAATATGATTATAAACTTCCGCTTCTAGTTTTTACCGATAAAGGCTGGGAAATTGCACGAGAAACCTAAGCTGATGAATTATGGAAAAACCTTATCGATGCAGCTGAGAATGGAATTCTGATTCAAGGGACATGTTCCACATATAAAAATGAGGTAGTGAGGGTTATTGACTGAGAAAAACTCTTACCTGTTGGGTCTGCCGTTTTTTTCCTTTTAGATGCTTTATATCCAAGAGGATTTTCCCTAATGCTATAGAATTATTGAATAGGAACAATATTTAAGTTGGGAGTGGGGGAAATTGAAAATTAAAGTGGTAATGGACTCAGGAAAAGAGTACGTAATATGTGAAAAGAATTATTCTCTTAATGACTTCACTCGTCCATTTTTTAATGAGTTACCAAATGGAGAAAGAGCCTTGCATAATACGCTTGTATATTTGGATCACGATGAGAAAATAGTGATCAACCCTACTCGTATTTCATCCGTAGAAGTGATTGAAAAATAAACTGAAACTCTTTTTAGAGTGGATCATTTTGAAGCGAAATCATCATCTGATTTCGCTTTTTATTTTAACAGGTATAGAACACTGTTAAAGAGAGACTATCATGGGTCCAAGTGTTTAGGAAAACAAATATATTTCTTTCTGATATAATAACCATAGATTAAGAGAGCTCATTGGTTAATGAATAGAGATCTCTATCTATTATTTTTTATATACATACCAATATTTTCAGAGGTGGACATCATGAGTATTAACAACTTAGATCAAGAAACGGTTGACAAAGTACTAGGCGCATTTAAGGAATTAAAAGATGTGACTCGAAAAAAGCAACTAAAACGGGAATTAAAATTGTGGAGCGATCTTTCTGTTCCTTTTACATTAAAGGATGTACTCACAAGGCTTTCAAAAGATGAACTAAATGATAGTAGAAAACGGTTAGAGATAAAAAACGCCAGCCATTTGAAAAAAGGGGAATTAGTAGAATTAATAAGTGAACAGATTCCACTTTCAATGGAAAAAATATTGACCAATATGGACCAAGAGCGTTATTCCTTGATCAAAAAAATAATACGGCAAGGCGGAGTAATCGAAGCTCCGCCATTAGCAGCACATCAATTAGAATATTTTCGCAACTGCGGCATTCTCTTTACAGGATTGTATGAAGGAAAAAGGATTGTAGGTATGCCAGAGGAATTAGTTAACAATCAGTTCATTCAAGAGAATGACCAGCAACTTACGTCAATTTGCCGTAGAAATACGGAATGGATCAAACTTACGCAAGGATTCCTTTACTATTATGGAACTCTGACGATTGATGAATTAATCATGTTACTAGAAAAATACATGAATGGACATGTCAATGTTTCAGAATATTTATCAGTCGTGGAACAAGCAGGCCAATATTATCAGCAAATTCGCATGGACCATATCGGATTATCTAATATTAGAGTGTTTGAACCAGAAAAAGTAAAACGTGAACATCAAGTGAGAAATGATCTAGAATTTTTCCCATTTTCTCGAGAACAATTACTTCGTGCCGGTGAACCTGAATATAGAGAACGGAACGCCAGTTATAATGGATTTGTTCACTTTTTAACTCAAAACTTTGAAATCAGCAGCCAAGAAGCTGATGCTATTGTCGAAGAATGTGTATATGCGTTTAATATTGGTGAGAAACCCAATCAAATTCTTCAATTGCTGCAAAGCAGATTGGAATTCAAAACTATAACTATGCTGACTGCTTGCATGAAAGAAATCATGCAGCTCATGAATAACACCAGACAATGGTTCCTCAAAGGATATACATCCGAGGAATTATTGGTACATGAGCGAAAAGCATTACTGCCATTACCAGATAATAAGAACAATGTTGTTGACTTTACAACGAGAAAAAAAGTAAGACGGAATGAACCATGTCCTTGTGGAAGTGGGAAGAAATATAAAAAGTGTTGTGGGAGATAGATGAAAAAAGGGATAGGGACTTACTAGATTAGTTATGGAATTTATTAAAAACAGTGGTGAATGCTCTTCATCCCTGTTTTATTTTGTTATTGAATCATCTTCTTCAGTTATGGTGGAAGAGAAATCAACCGCGGATCCATTTGATACGTGGTTATTATCATAATATTCCCCGATTTGATCCTGCCACCGTGATCGCTTAAAGCTGAAGCGGTTCTACTATTTGTTCACCTTTACTCGTCACGTAAATGGCTTTTTTTTCGGTAATGTTTACGTTATAACTTGTAATTCCGGCGTTAGCTATCTCTCTAAGAAAGTCTAAAAAGGGAATCGTTATGTTCCTGATTATTTGTAAAGCCTGATTTCTATTAAAGTCACTGGAAATGACAAAGTTTACTTGTGGTTTTGTTTTTATCTCTGACTGCTCGCCCTTATAAGTGGCTTCACCAGTAGCAACATCAATTCTGTATTGAATAATACCGATAGTTGATAATTCTTCCAAAAATTCCGCAAAGCTTGTCTTTCCAGTGCTTCTTCTTTCAATAATGTCATGCAGCTCTTTCTCCGTTTGTTTGTCATTCATGATTGTTCCTCCAACTAGTAATGTTCTTCTCATTTTAACCGTACTGAAGGTTCTTATGCTAATAATGTTAGTATTTTGGTGCAAATGAATTATACAGTTAGGAAGGGGTATATACCATAATGGAATGGATATCGAAATTCCTAAAGAGATTTCTCCTTAGGAGGATGCTTTTCCATAAAGTAATCACTATCTCGCAATAAATCCTTGCACTAAATAAATAGTACAAAGGATGTATATGTATCTTGCTTTACATTTGCCAATTAGCAGCATAGAGGAGGAATTGAAATGGCAAACAAGGAATTGAATAGGGGTCTAAGTTCACGTCATATTCAGATGATTGCTTTAGGCGGGACGATTGGTGTAGGTTTATTTATGGGATCTTCCAGCACGATAGGCTGGACGGGACCATCTGTAATGCTTGCATATGGAATTACAGGAATTTTTCTATATTTGATTATGCGCGCCATGGGCGAAATGCTTTATTTGGAGCCAAGTACAGGTTCATTTGCAACATTTGGCTATAAGTATATCCATCCAATTGCGGGATTCATGACTGCCTGGAGCAACTGGTTCCAGTGGGTAGTTGTCGGCATGTCGGAAGTTATTGCGATCGGTACATATATGCATTATTGGTTTCCAGGACTTCCTGCATGGATTCCAGGTCTTATCGCAATGGTTATCCTTGGAACAGCAAACTTTATTTCTGTAAAATCATTTGGTGAATTCGAATTTTGGTTTGCATTGATTAAAGTAGTGACGATTGTCTTGATGATTGTGGCAGGTTTCGGCCTGATTTTCTTCGGCTTGGGTAACGGAGGAGATGCGCTCGGCTTATCTAACCTTTGGGTTAATGGCGGCTTTTTTACGGGCGGAGTTAAAGGATTCCTCTTTGCACTATCACTCGTTGTTGGTGCTTATCAAGGTGTAGAACTTATCGGTATTACGGCTGGTGAAGCGAAAGATCCTCAGAAAACCATAAGGAACGCAATTCAAAGTACCATTTGGCGTATCCTTGTTTTCTATATTGGTGCCATTTTTGTAATTGTCACCGTTTATCCTTGGGATCAATTGACTTCAATTGGAAGTCCGTTTGTGGCAACTTTTGCAAAAGTCGGTATTACAGCTGCAGCCGGAATCATTAACTTTGTGGTTATCACGGCTGCATTGTCTGGCTGCAACAGCGGTATCTACAGTGCAGGGCGCATGCTTTATACGCTTGGCGTTAATGGACAAGCTCCAAAAGCGTTTGCGAAGGTTTCAAGTAAAGGGGTGCCTTTATTCGGTACCATTGGTGTACTGATCGGCCTTGGCGTCGGAGTTGTTCTAAATTATATTGCACCGGAAAAACTGTTTGTGTACGTCTATGCTTCAAGTGTTCTTCCAGGAATGATTCCTTGGTTTGTCATTCTGATCAGCCAAATCAAGTTCAGGAAAGTGCATGCCGAAAAAATGGCCGCCCATCCATTCAAAATGCCTTTTGCGCCTGTTACTAACTATGTGACAATTGCCTATCTGGTAGCTGTGCTTATCGGTATGTGGTTCAATGACGACACTCGGATATCGCTAATTGCGGGTATTGTGTTCCTGGCAATTGTGGTAATCAGCTATTATGCTTTTGGAATAAACAAGCGTGTACCTGCAGATCTTCAAGCAAAGGGGCTGCCAGAGAGGGAAGCGATCTAAACTCCTGCAAATTCATTGGGTCTGCTTTTCCCGACTTTAAAACAAACAGCCATCGAAAAATTGATGGCTGTTTGTTTTGATTCTTCATTTTATAATTTTATAGATTTCCTCCATATCCACCACATTCCGAATTTCCTTAGTAATTCCGGCACGAATCTCAAAGATATTTTTGATTTAAATGGAAAGTACGGAAAAGTAAAATTTTAAAGGCAAACCGTAAAAATTATCTATTGTTTTGAATTCATTTCCATGGTATTATATAAAATGAATTGTTAGAAAATTACGACAAATTATATTTTAATAAGATATGAGACTCTATTAATACGAAACAGCGATCCTGTTAATCGGTTAAAGAGTTGAATCTCATTTTGTTAGGTACATTATTAAAACTGTTGGTACTAAACAGCGTCCCTGTTTAAGGCAAACCGTTGTACGGATTCTATTGAATTCTGCTTTTTTGGATTCAATTTAATGAATCTTTATGACGTTTGTTTATTTTTGTTTTCTCAATACCCGATACACATGATAGGACAATGTTGAAGGAAATATCATTAATAAAATCAAGCAATTTAGTAATCTACCTAAAAATATTGTATACTAAAAATAACATTGACACAGTGAATATAAGATGTAAAAGTAAGTGAAATGAGATGAATGAAAGTGAATAAATATGAAGCAGAATTTAGTAATATTGTTCGCGCGTATCGAAAACGTCATATGGGAAAAGGCCCAAGTCAAGTGAGAACGACTTTTTGTAATTGCTGGGCAATTTGTGAGTTTGAAGGAAATTTATCACCAATTGAGAAATTTATTGCGACTGCAGATGAAGGAAAACAAATGCTCCGTTCTGCTCGGACAGAAATGGTCAAAGAGATTTATAAGAAAAACCATCCTATCGAAATGGAGGAATTGCTTGGAGCAAGCTTCCTTCATGTATTTGTTGATATTGATATTGAAGTTGACAGAGGGATGTCGATTTTCGTTTTTGATCAAGATATTGAAAATAAGCATAAAGCATTGTAACCATTACTTTTACCCAATTGAATCTTGTTGGTACTTGACAGCGAACCTGTTAAAGACTAACCACCTCGGAGAATTACCCTTAGCATTAGAGGGTCTCCTTGGTGGTTTTTTTATTGGATTATTTAAACTCGGAACACTAAAGGAGGAAATATAAATGGGAAATACACTTCATCCAGGACCACAAAAAAAAGCAAAATTGCCTGCTCCTGAACATTGGGTAAGTCCTATCCCTTTCGGACTAGGAAAAATAAAGCCAAAACATATTCGTGATACGATGAAAATCGCTTGGGATAATCGAGATAATTTAGGCTATGCAACGAATATTATTACAAAAGGTGTTTGTGACGGCTGCGCGCTTGGTGTATCTGGTTTATATGATCAGACATTGGAAGGACTGCATGTTTGTACGACACGTATGAATGTACTTAGGTTAAATACAATGCCTGCCATTAAGCCAGATATTCTTCATGCTGATATTGATGAATTAAGAAAATATGATAGCACTGAGCTTCGTAAGCTCGGTCGTATTCCCTATCCGATGATTCGCAGAAAAGGAGAACGGAATTTCTCTCGGATTAGTTGGGATGAAGCTATGGATTTAATAGCAAACAAAATGAAAAAGTTGAATCCAAAGCAATACTCTTTTTATTTAACTGCTCGTGGAATTACCAATGAAAGCTATTATGTTGCCTCAAAGGTAGCACGTTTTCTTGGGACAAATCATATTGATAACGCTTCCCGTATTTGTCACGCTCCAAGTAAGACGGCTTTAAAACGCTCGATTGGTGTAGGGGCTTCTACATCAAATTATTTGGATTGGATCGGAACGGATGTCTTATTGTTTTGGGGGAGTGTGGCTTCAAACTCTTCACCTGTATCTTCAAAATACATGCTTGAAGCGAAGAAGAAAGGAACCAAAATCATCGTTGTAAATCCATACCGTGAGCCGGCTATGGATAAATACTGGATTCCCTCAAATCCTGAGTCTGCATTATTCGGAACGAAAATAGCCGATGATTTCTACCAGGTAAATATCGGCGGAGATATTGCTTTTATGCATGGAATTATGAAGCATTGGTTTAAAATGGAAGAAAAAGCATATGGATCAGCAATAAATCATGAGTTTGTTCAAGAACATGTGAACGGATACGAGGAACTAAAGAACAAGGTTCAGGAGCAAAGTTGGGAAGAAATTATTGACTCATCAGGTGTTTCAAAAAAACGAATGATTGAATTGGCAGAGCTATTAGCAAATAGTAAAAATGCTGTCTATGCATGGGCACTTGGACTAACCATGCACTCTTTTGCAACAGACAATATATCACAAGTGGCAAATTTGGCATTGCTTCGCGGCCACCTAGGACGTAAACATGCGGGTCTCATGCCATTCCGCGGACACTCCAGTGTTCAGGGGAGCGGCGAAATGGGAGCAGATCCATTCGTGCTGCCTGGTGGTGGCTGGGATGACAAGAATGTGGAAAGAATAGAAAAACTTTGGGGATTTGAGCTTCCAAAATGGCAGGGGGATATCGTTGGTGTGACCTTGGAAAATATTGTGCTTCCAGAAGACCATGAACGGAAAGTGAAGCTTTATTACTTATCTGGTGGTAACTTTTTAGAGACGATGCCGGACCCAGACTTCATTGAATATGCCTTATCAGAGCTTGAGGTTCGGGTGCACCAAGATATTATTCTAAATACCTCCACATTAGTCGATGCCAAAGAAGCGGTTATCGTACTGCCAGCTAAAACGCGTTATGAGCAAGAGGATGGCGGGACTAGCACGTCCACAGAACGGATGGTTTACTTTTCTCCTGAAATCCCAGGGAACAAAAACAAAATTGAAGAAGCACGTGCTGAATGGAAGATCTATATCGACCTTGCAAAGCGGGTAAAACCTGAAACAGCACACTTGGTTGATTTTGCCGATGGTTTTGCGATTCGAGCAGAAATTGCGAAAGCAAACCCAGATTACGAAGGAATCCAACAGTTGAAAAAGCAAGGGGACGTATTCCAGTGGGGCGGTGCATGGTTATGCGAGGATGGAATTTGTCCTACGCCAGATGGCAGAGCAACCTTAATTCCAGTTGAAATTCCTGATCTAACTAAAAAGCCAGAACAGTTTATCATTACATCACGTCGGGGCAAACAATTTAATTCGATGGTTTATAAAGAAGTTGATCCATTAAACGGTGCAGGACGCTATGACGTTTTAATGAGTCCTGTTGATGGTCAAAAATTAAGCATCGCTCAGGGGGAAGGTATCGTTGTATACAACGGTTTTGGTGTCTTCCAAGGTACGGCAAAGTTCGTTGATATTGCACCTGGGAATTTAGAAGTACACTTCCCAGAAGGTAACTTCTTGCTGCCGCGGGGCAGGTACGAGAAGTTTGCTGGTATCCCAGATTACAATATTACTGTAAATGTTGAAAAGGCCGAGCGGTATAACGCTCGTAAGGACACACAGTATCTAGAAAAGGCAGTAGAAGATCTTGAAACCGAAGTTAGTTAATAGGAAAAATATGGAGAGGGGGGGACAATATTGTTAAGGGAGATTACAACTACTCAAAACATTGTCAGATATAATGGACAAGGCTTTTTCGAGGAGGAAGATGACATTGCTGTTGAAACAGCGTTAACCATTATTCTAGATGGTAATGAATTTGCCACCATGGTTTGTACTCCTTCTGAATGGAAAGAATTGGTGGTTGGTTTCCTAGCATCCGAGGGTGTTATCCGGTTTTATCAGGACATCGAATCCCTCCACATCGATGAAGAAAAGGGATTCGCATATGTTGAACTTTTAAATAAACACTGTATTCAAAAGGATTTCCACTCAAAGAGATTTATTGGTTCTTGCTGTGGAAAAGGCCGGCAATTTTACTTTCATAATGACATGAAGACCGCAAAGACGGTGATGACGAAATTGACAGTTACACCGGAACACTGTCGCGACCTGATGAAGCAGATGCAGGAAAGTTCCTCACATTTCCAACAAACCGGTGGTGTTCATAATGCGGCATTATGCACCAGTGATGGAATCGTTGTATCTAGAACCGATATCGGACGCCATAATGCCCTAGATAAACTATTTGGTTATTGTATGATCAATCGGATTCCATTAAAGGATAAAATAATTGCCTTCAGTGGTCGAATTTCTTCTGAGGTTTTACTAAAGTCAGCTAAGATTGGCGTTGGAATTATCCTCTCTAAATCTGCTCCTACCAATCTAGCCTTAGATTTAGCAGAGGAACTTGGAATTACGGCAGTTGGTTTTATACGGGGAAACGGATTCAATGTATACACCCATCCGGAACGGATTCAAGGAATAGAATATGATCGTTCATCTTCTGTGTATATGTAAATATCCGTATTATATGAATAGAAAAGTCGGCACTTTTATTTAGAATGATAGAGAGTTTCGACACTCGTATTTTTCTATGTAACGGTGCCAATATGATTGGCACCGTTTATTTTTACAATTGATGGGTGCTTTAGATTGTTTGCCTATATTCTCGTGGTAACATCCCATACGTTTTAGAGAAAACCTTTGCAAAATACTTGGTGTCTGCGTAGCCGATACTTTCACATCTCTCATAACGTTGATACAATAAAAATAAACAAGGGCTGCCCAATAAAGGGGAAGCCCTTTTGATAATTCTCCTTAACCTTCCAATTAGAAGAAAGGAAAAAGAGCCTACAAATTTTTGTGGACTCTTAAATTCCGCTAATTAATTTTTTTAAATCCAATCTTCTTCCTGTTTCTATCAAGCAATATTTGATCAAGATACTCTGATTTAGTGATAACGGATATTCGCATGCCGGATATGGATGGATTAGAACTTTTGCAAAGGCTCTATGAAAGAAATCCTGATTGCAATTGCTCAACCTGTTCATTACAGCAATATGGTTAGTGCTGATTTCCTGCATGTTATATTTCATTACTTACTCGATAGATTTTCCTCGGCCGGCCCTTAGAAGTAGGAGCCTCGTCCCCGATAATTTCGGCCATTTCTTGTTCCACTAATCCTGTTAGAATTCGCCGGGCGTTTCTTGGTGTCATTTTTAGCCATTCCGCCACTTGAGAGGCGGTGATGGAACCATTCCCCATTCTTTTTTGAACCGATAAAATTTTGTTAAAAGTTGTAATCGTTATCCCGCTTTGCTTAAGTTTCTCACTTATTTCCTTATTTTCTGTGCGATATTGATAGGTAATGGTTTCTTGTTCTTTTAAAGGCCCTTCAATATTTCCGTTATCATCAATAAGGAAAGCACAAAAAGAGTCATAGTTTTGGGCATGATTTATCGCGAGACGAGCATTTTCTTCGGCAGATAGGGCAGTATCACCGTAGCCGATACCAATATTAGAGGGTAAGTCCGTAATTAATGCTAATTTTTCCAAAAGAGAAGTAATTGGTTTCTCCGTTTCTTCAATCGAACCTCTTGTTGAAAAAATAACAAAGATGTCAATTCCTACCGAAACAAATGATCCCGATATCGATTCTGCAAAGTTTAAAACGGCCGCCTGAATTTCTAAATGTAATCGATGCAGATCATAAGTCACCAAATTATGAACATCTTTTTTCTCTATTCCTTGCACCTTTACGAGTATTGCTGCAATTTGTGACTGTTTAAAATGGAGCGTTTCCCATTGCTGAACGGCTGATGATAAGGTCTCGCGAATGTTACTTCTCGTAGGAGTCACCCGATAGGAGGGGATGTTCTCCGAACGCAGCTGATCATAGATGGCGCGTAAACAAGTGATACAAAGATTGACTTGCCCATTTCGATATAGTTGTTGATGAAAGGATAGTAGATTCTGAAGTGGTGTTTCATTCGTATACTCATGAACATACACCTGATCGCTTGGAATCTTAAGATCTCGGAAGGTTTCATAAACATCTCGTTTCGGCAGCATATCAATACTGATCGTTTCAAGCCTTTTTTTATCATTGTAACCGATTTCAACCAAAGTCTTTGTTAAGCTCGCCCCATCTAACTTAAGTAAATAAAAGGGTTGGTTCACGCCGCTTTTATGAAATGAATTATAAAGTGCCGGGCCAGTTAGAATCCAAAAGTCAACTAAATGGTGATTATTTCTTATGATGTCTGCTGCTTCTTCCGTATCCCTATATATGAATGGAACAGGCTGGAGCCGGTCACTATATTCTATTGCAATTTCTGAAGTAAGTTGGACACTGTCCTCTGGCCCGATAATTCCAGCTCTTGGTTTCAAATAATCACCCCCAAAAAAGATTATTATTTAATTATAACGATAAATTACCATTTTATGAAGAATCTTCTTTAACTAGAAGTTATTTCAGCTTTTTAACATTTACACGGTAATTTCGTTGAATATTTTGAAAATTCTGTTGACAACCATTATCTTCCGCTGTATAGTTTCGTTAAAGGAATACATTAAGAAATATTCCGTATATTCAAAAAGGGGGAATGTTCGTAACATGAACTCATCAAAGGATAACCAGAACACTGCACCTATAGTGGAACAAAATCAATATAAACATGTGATCGGCCACTTTGCTACCGGTGTCTCCATTATTACCGTAACTAATAATGGCATAAATTTTGGGATTACCGCTAGTGCTGTCAGCTCCGTTTCCGTTGAACCACCCATGCTGCTTGTTTGTATCAATAAAAGCACGGGAACTTGTCAGGCAATATCGGAATCTAAAACCTTTACAGTCAACATAATGACGGAAACACAAAAAGATTTAGCCCTACAATTTGCCAGGGCCAACACTGATAAATTTCAGAATGTTGATTTTTCTTATGGGGAGCTCGGCAATCCTGTTCTTAAACAAACATTGGCCTATCTTGAATGCCGTGTAGTAGAGGAAGTAACCGGAGGCACTCATTCCGTCTTTCTTGCTGAAGTGCAAACGGCCCATGCAGATAGCGGTGAACCATTGGTTTACTTTCGTGGTAAATTTGGTCACTTTACAGAAGATTAGTTGAATTAGATTTAGATTTGAAAGGATAAAACTTGGAGGAGGAAATTAAATGGCACTAATGACGGGTGAGCAGTACCGTGAATCACTGAATGACGGCAGGGAGGTTTATATTGATGGAGTAAAGGTTCGAAATATCGCCGAACATCCATCGTTTAAGCCAATCATTGATGTAAAAGCGAGAATGTATGATATGGCACTAGAGGCCAAGTATGCCGATACTCTGACGGCAAGACTTCCTGATGGCGAAATCGTTTCCCGTGCTTACAAAGCGCCTGAAACGAAAGAAGACTTATCTGCCATTCGAAAGCATGTCGAAACTGTTCTCGACGATCTTAATGGTGTCGTTTACCGGGTTGGGGATGAAACGATCGGTGAAATGTGGTCCCTATATGACGCCCAGGATAAATTAAATGAAATCGATCCAACGTATGCAAAGAATATAAGGTATCATATCGACCGGGTTGCAAGGGAAGATTTGTTCCATGTATCCGCCAACACTGATCCGAAAGGTGATAGAAGCAAATTGTTCGGTGGAAAAGATGGTGGAACACTGCTTCATGTCGTGGAGGAAAATGATAAAGGAATTGTGGTGAAAGGGGCAAAATTTGAGACGGCCGCCGCCTATGCACACCAAGCGTTCGTGAAACCCACGATTTTGGACTGGAATGCCGGGTCTGAAAAAATGGCACCATTTGCCTGTGGATTCATTTGCGATATGGGCTCACCTGGACTGAAGCATATTTGCCGGACCTCCCTTGGTAAAGATCGAAACCCAGAAGATTATCCGATCGCAACAAAATTTGAAGAAATTGATACCCTGCTTATTTTTGATAACGTCTTAATTCCATGGGAAAATGTCCTTTTCCATCGCTCCTTAGATTCAGCCGCCTATATCCGTTCTACTCTTCATCGATATTCTGCCTTTAATTACACTCTTAGAATGTTGCGCCGGGCCGATTATTTAATCGGAGCCGCCCTATTAAATGTCGAACAAACCGGTTTAACTCATCTTCAAGCAGTAAAAGAAAAAATATCTCAGCTGATCAACTACCGTGAAGGAATCAATGCTCATTTAACCGCAGCAGTTGCCGAAGCGGAAAGAAGTCCAGGCGGTTTAATGATGCCAAATCAATCACTTCTTTATACTGGCCGTGTATTTGCATTAGCAAATTTCCCGGCAATGGCGCATTTAACAAGAGAGCTTGTCGGCGGTCAATTAGCCGTAACGCCGGACTCGACAACCATGGCAGATCCGGAAATCAAGCCATATATTGATGAATATTATTCTGTAGGCGACTGGACACCAGAAGATCGAGGAAGATTACTTTACTTCGCAAGAGATTTGGTAAATTCGTCTTATGCAGGCCATCGAACCACGTTTGAATTATTTGCCCAAAGTCCGCCATTTGCTCAACAATTGGCCGTGTTTAATAACTTTGATATGGAGCCGCAACGTGATTTGGTGCGAAAGGCAGCAGGGATCAAACAGTCCGCTCATCTTTCTAACCGCTAATTCTAATTTTTCTTTGGCGATATTTCCCTTTTAAAAGAAAGGAACTTTACTGTAACAGGAATAAACTTAAATTAGTAGAGTGATATTTTAAACTAAAAATATAAATCTGGAGCAGCGATTCTGGTGGAATACCAATAGTTGCTCTCTTTTATTGAAACAAAAGATAGTAGACAATGAGAGAGCTGGAAAGTGAGGGCTTAGTGTCTTGAAAATAAATCTTAGTCGGATACAAAATGACATTGAGAAATATGCAAAGTATGGGAAAGATGAACATGGAGGAATCACAAGACCTAGTTTCTCTAAAGCCGATCACCAAGTTCGACAGTTATTTATTGAAGAATTAAAGGAAATGGGCTTACAGGTCACAATTGATGGAGCCGCAAATATATGGGGCAAATATAAGGGAACTGGAAAAAAGAAGGGAAGCATTGTGATTGGCTCCCACTTGGATTCAGTTCCAAATGGGGGTAAATATGATGGGCCGCTAGGTGTCCTTACGGCCAAAGAAATCGTAAAAACTTTACAAGATCATCATATTCAACTGGATCATGATCTTGAAATTGTTTCTTTTACTGCAGAAGAATCTAACGATTTCAATTTATCTACCTTTGGCAGCCGCGCCTTTTCGGGCAAGCTTAAGCCAGAATATTTAAAAGATGCCCGTGATTCCAAAGGATCACTCCTTGCTGAAGAATTAAATAAAGTGGGTGGGGGCTTAGACAAATTCTCTATGATGGAAACGATGCAAAAAGATAAAAAAGCTTTTATTGAAATTCATATTGAGCAGGGGCATCGGTTAGAAAATGCCAATCTTGCTATGGCAGTTATTAATAGGGTTGTTGGAACTTTTCGTAGTTTTGTAAAAGTAATAGGGGAACCCAATCACTCAGGCACCACAATGATGGAAAATAGACAAGATGCTCTGGCTGCTGCAGCTGAAATGATTCTTGAGCTAGAAAGGTATTGCAAAACGAAAGGGAATTTGGTTGGAACTGTCGGAAAATTAAACGTAAAACCGAATGCTGCGAATATTATTCCCGGCCAAATTGACTTCATTTTAGAAGTGAGAGCCGAGACGGTGGAAGCCATTCAAAACGCGGTAAAGGCCATCGATAAGGTTTGGAAGGAGATTGCCGAAAAAAGACAAGTTATCATCCAGCATGAAGTCTTTCTTGATCAAAAACCAGTTGTATTAGATCATGAGCTTGTGGCTGTTCTTGAAAACACGGCCAGAGAAATGAATGAACCTTTTTTGACCTTGCCAAGCATGGCTGTCCATGATGCTGCTCATATGGCAAGCGTTACAAAATCGGTCATGATTTTCGTGAAAAGTATTGGCGGGAAAAGTCATTGCCCAGAAGAGTACAGTAATCCAGCAGATGTCGAAAAAGCAGGAAATTTAGTTTTGCAGGGTATTTTTCAGTTGGACCGCACACTTTCTGAAACAGAGCTGAATGTTTAAGATAAGCACTCTCTAGAAAGCTGCTATTCTACTAAAATCTTAATTCTAATAGCATTATGATAAATAGCAAAATAAATATTTATAAAATATCGAATCTTTAGAAAATTCAATTGACATTAACACTGTGAATTTGTTATTTTAAATTAAAAGAATAATTAAAGAAAAAATCCGTTAATAAAAACCAAATGATAAACAGTTATTGGAGGAATTGCCTGGCATAAATAACTAATAAGCAATACAGTAAGTCGCTTAATGACTAGAGCCGCCTATATCCGTCCTACTCTTCATTGAAAGGCATCAAGAATTAACCCCAAAACAACCACGTCATCTAAAACCCTGTGATTGATTTTGCAAATATAGTTATCTTAAGTTGCTGTATTTCTATATAAGTAAAAAGAATAAAGGGGGACCACAGTTGGTGAATTTTAAAAAATTATTCGTTAAAAAGACGGTTATGTTTATGGTCTTAGCAGTCCTATTGGTAGGGTGTTCAGCAAAAAATTCTTCGTCAGGATCGAGTAATTCCTCGTCAGATAGTGGAGAAACGGTTCGTGTGGGGCTTCAGGCACCGATGACCGGTGATAATGCCCAATATGGACAGGATATGAAAAATGGCGTGGAGCTTGCTTTTAAAAAGATTAATAGCGATGGCGGAATCAATGGGAAAAAGCTCGAGTTAGTAGTAGGCGACGATAAAGCCACTCCATCTGAAGCAGTCGCCGTGGTGAATAAAATGATAACAAACGATGGCGTAAAGGCCATTATTGGAGGATATAATTCATCGCCGACTTTGGCTTCTCAAGAAGTCTCCGGTCCGGCAAAAGTACTGCATTTAAATATGGGGGCCAGCCCGGATTTGTCTAAAACAAATAATCCATACCTTTTCCGTGTTATATTAACAGGTTCGGTGTACGTTCCTGCCGTAATGAATTATATGTCACAAGAAAAAAATGTAAAGAAAATTGCCGCCATATTTGAAAATACCGACTACGGAATTACGATGTATGATGCCGCCAAAGAATCTACAAAAAAACTGGGAGTAGATTTTATCGCCGCCGAAAAATATAACCCAGGTGATAAAAACTTTTCTGCTCAATTATCAAAGATTAAAACTCTTAAACCGGATGCCGTCATGGTAGTAGGCTTGTATAATGAGGTCGCCTTGATCGAACAGCAGGCAAAGCAGGCAGGGTTAAATGTTCAGTTTTTCTCGCCAGATGATTCCATGTATTCAGAGCAGCTCATCAAACTAGGTGGAGAGGCTGTCGAAAATCATATTTTTGCCTCGATGATTGATTTAAATGCAGATACAGCAGAAATGAAAGATTTTAAAGCGTTAGCTGAAAAAAATAACGTTCCGGCCCAGGCTAATACGGCGATTGCTTTTGATGCCGCCATGGCTATTGCCAAAGCATTAGAAAAAGGCGGAGGCGACGCTGAAAAATCCCGCGATGCTTTGGCTGGCATTGAGATGACAGGAATTACAGGACCAATTAAATTTGATAAAAATGGTGATCGTGCCAATACTCCTATGATCATGCAGGTTCAAAACGGGAACTTTAAGGTGATTAAAGAATCGGAATAGGGGGATAATTTGTGTTCGTAGATCAATTAATCAATGGAATTGTCCTCGGCAGTATTTATGCATTAATGGCAATTGGTTACACCATGGTGTGGAATGTGCTTCGTTTTATCAACTTTGCACATGGTGAAGTCTATATGGGAGGGGCATTCGTGTCCCTTTATCTTCTATTATTAGATACACCGATTTGGGTAGCCTATCTCGGTGGAGTATGTGCAGGAGCCTTTCTCGGATATTTAATGGAGAAAGTGGTTTACATGAGGATGAGAAAAGCACCAAAGTTAAATTTGCTGATTGCCGCGATTGGGATTTCCATTGTACTCCAAAATCTTGCGCAATATATTTGGGGAGCTACACCAGAGAGATTAACCTCACCCTTTCTTTCCAAGAATTTTATGGTAGGAGATATGGAGATCAATCAACACTATGTTTTTATTATTATACTCACCATCCTTGTCATGATCGTACTAGAGTTATTTATTAATAGAACGCTTATGGGAAAAGCGGTTCAGGCCGCCTCGCAAAATATTAATGCGACACAATTAATGGGAATTAACGCAAATAAGATTATTTCTATCACATTTGCAATCGGTTCTGCTGTTGGTGCACTTGCAGGAATATTAGTAGGACCCGTATTCCTGGTTTATCCAACCATGGGCGTATTCGCTGGACTGAAAGGATTTACCGCATCTGTTATGGGGGGGATGGGGAATATACCAGGTGCCATGATTGCGGGTTTATTACTAGGTATAATTGAAAGCTTTGCCGCCGGATTTATTTCCTCAGGCTATAGGGATGCGGTCGCGATGGTCATCTTACTATTTATTTTACTAGTTCGTCCTCAAGGAATCTTCGGTAAAATCATTCAGCAGAAAGTGTAAGGGGGGAGAAGGGATGGAACAAACCAATAAAACAGTTTTCCGAAAAATCCTGTTTATTTTTGGAGGGATCGCCTTATTTCTCCTTCCTCTTGCTGTAACCAATGCTTACTTTATGTATATTATTAATCTTATTTTAATCTATACCCTTCTTGCCTTAGGCCTCGATTTAATTGTTGGTTATACTGGCCAGGTCTCAGTAGGCCATGGTGCATTCTTTGGGATTGGTGCCTATGTTGCCGCCATATTGTCTAAGAACGTAGGGTTTTCATTTTGGTTAAATCTTCCGTTATCGATTGTCATTACAGCGCTAATCGGGTTTGTGATTGGTTTTATTGGGTTGAAATTAATTGAAGAATACTTGGTTATGGCGACACTAGCTTTCGGAACGATTATATGGCTTGTATTTTTGAACTGGACCGATTTAACAGGAGGACCAATGGGGATTGCAGGAATTGCGCCTCCTCCCCCGATTAAAATTGGTTCAGTTGAACTCCTGTTTATTCAATATCATGATTTTTACCCATTATTATTACTATTTGTTCTTTTAGGAGTGTTGGTCACATCTCTAATCATCAAATCAGGATTTGGGCGGGCCTGTACGGCGATTCGTGATGATGAACTTGCGGCTCAAGCCATGGGTATACCTGTATTTAAAACAAAAGTAAAAATCTTCACGATTTCCGCTGCTTTCTGCGGGGCTGCCGGTGCCTTGTACGCCCATTTCCTTCGTGTTGTGAGTCCGGAAACCTTTACTTTTTCGATGTCTGTAACCATATTAACGATGGTTATGATCGGTGGTCAGGGCTCGATTGCAGGAGCGATCATAGGCGCGTCGATCCTTACTGTTTCATCAGAGGCATTGCGGGAAACTCCTGAATTGAGAATGTTGATTTACGGGATTCTGATTGTTGTCATGATTATGTTTTTCCCAAAAGGAATTATGGGGTTATTCCAGGTTTCCAAAAAACGTCTTATTAAGAAAACCATCCAACCTGAAAAAACAACTCCAGAGAAAGAGGGATTAAATTATGAGCATTGATGTTGTTAATGATTCCGCTATCTTAACAGTCAATCATCTTTCAAAATCTTTTGGAGGTGTTAAGGCGGTCAACAATCTATCCTTTACTGTGTTGAAAAACAATATTCATGCGATTATCGGTCCAAATGGAGCAGGGAAAAGTACCTTATTCAATCTTATTACTGGGGTAATTAAACCAGATGAGGGGAACATTCAGCTGTTAAATCAGGACATTACATCATTGAGAACCGATAAAATTGCCCAGAATGGGGTTTCACGAACCTTCCAAAATATACGATTATTTCCTGATATGACCGTGTTTGAAACCGTGTTAATTGGGACATATCAATTCACAGGCGGAAATCTTCTGCCCGCTCTCTTCAGGACCAAAACCTTTCGGAACAAAGAATCACAGGCTAAAGAGCGGATTGAAGAAATCATTAAATTTGTTGGTTTATGGGACATGCGGGATGAGTACGCTGCTAAACTGTCTTACGGAAATCAAAGACGTGTCGAAATTGCCAGAGCTTTAGCCACTAATCCACTTCTGTTATTACTTGATGAACCTACGGCCGGAATGAATCAGAATGAAACAAATGAACTTATGAATCTATTTACAGAGGTGAATCATCAGGGGATTACGATCTTAATCATCGCTCATGATATGCATCTCGTAAATTCCTTGTCCAACCAAATTACGGTCATCAATTTTGGCGAAAAGTTAGTGGAAGGTCCTCCTGAATTGATTCAAAGTCATCCCGCTGTATTGGAAGCCTATATGGGGAGGACTGAGTTGCATGCTTAATGTTCAAAACCTAAGTACCTATTATGGGCAAATATGTGCTTTGGACAATGTTAGTTTAAAGGTGGAAGAAAAGGAAGCCGTTTCGGTTATTGGTGCGAATGGTGCTGGAAAAAGTACGTTATTGAAAACGATTATCGGAGAGCTCCGTCCCAAAAGTGGAGATATTCAACTTTCAGGCAAATCGATTGTTAAAGAAAAAACATTTAAACTTGTCAGTCGCGGTATGACTCTTGTTCCGGAAGGAAGACATGTGTTTCCATTACTCTCTGTATGGGATAATTTACTTTTAGGCGGTTATACGCTGCCTGCTAAATATCGCCAGCAAAGGGCTGAAGAAGTGACAGAACCTTTTCCAATTTTACGAGAAAGAAAAGATCAATTAGCAGGACTTCTTTCAGGGGGAGAACAACAAATGTTGGCCATAGCAAGAGCCATGATGACAAGTCCAAAGCTGTTATTATTGGATGAACCGTCAATGGGTCTATCACCGAAACTAGTTTATGAGGTTTATGATAAAATCACCGAACTGCATCAGCAGGGGACGACGATTCTTTTGGTGGATCAAAATGCGGAAATGGCCATCGATTTTTGCAGCCGCGGGTATGTTCTAATGGCAGGGCGTTTAGCCGGTCAAGGAACGAAAAGCGAGTTAAAAGAAAGTGAAATTGTAAAACGGTCCTATCTGGGATCTGCTTAAATTATTTAGTAATTTCATTTACTATAAAAATCGCTATTTTAAGGAGGAATTATTAATATGTCAGTACATGGTGAAACCAAAAAAGTGGAAATTCAAAGATTTCGGAAGTTCAAAACGGACCAGTATTATCCGAAAAGCATGGGAAAACCAGAACATCACATTGTGAATGAGTTCAGTATGGCAGTTCGGGCAGGTAATCGTATTTTTTTAAGAGGGCAAACAGGGTTTGATTTGGATGGTAACTTTCACGGTGAGGGCGATGTGGCGGCACAGGCGGAAATGGCCTGTACATGTGTAAAACAGCTGATTGAGGAGGCTGGAGGAACCATTCAGGATATTTGTAAAATTACTGTTTATCTGATGAATCGTGAAGATCGGAGTAAAGTCTATCCCGTCATTGGCAAGCATTTTAAAGATGTCTATCCTTGCAGTACCGGTTTACTCGTAAGCGGATTTGCCATGCCGGAGATGTTAATGGAAATAGATGTTGAGGCCGTAATAAGCGAATAAAGCATCGTTTGTTTTATAAAAGGTTCATAAAATTAGTGCAAGGGGGAAAAAAATGACATTTTCGGTCGCAGGACGCTGTTCGTCCACCGGTGCATTAGGGGTTATTGTCACATCCAGTAGTCCAGCCGTTGGGGCCAGGTGCCCATGGGTTAAAACGGGAGTAGGCGCTATTTTATCTCAAAATGTTACGGATCCAAGATTAGCTAATATCGGTTTTACTGTTTTGGAAAATGGGTTTGATGCCCAATCGACTATCCAATCGATGAAGGAAGCTTCGCCGTATTCAGAATACAGGCAGCTGGCGGTTATCGATTCTAATGGGAACTCTGCTGCATTTACAGGTAATAAGGCTTTAGGTGTTCACGGAGAATTTTGTGCGCAAAATGTTGCCAGTATCGGTAATCTCCTTAGTAACCCTGCCATTCCAGCAGCGATGGGTCAAGCATTTTTACAAAATGAGGGCCAGCCATTAACGGAAAGATTAATTTTGGCGATAGAAAAAGGCTTTCAGATGGGCGGGGAGCTCGATCAGGAGCATTCCATCGGCCTTCTAGTATTTACGGATGAACCATTCGCCTATGTTGATTTAAGAGTGGACTATAGTGATCATCCTCTTGAGGATCTCAAGAAACTTTGGGAAATATATAAACCACAGGCAAACGACTATAAAGTTAGGGCAATTGTTCCAGAATTGGCTCCTTCGTATGGCGTTAAAGGTGATGAGTAATCGTTTTATTTTTTGATAGTTTCTATAATTAATCGTATAGTTCTAGTTTAACTAATGAGTGAGTCTAGTCACTTCCTTCTGCTATGTCTCATTTTATTTAGTGGAAAACAAATTGTATTCCTTGTAAAACTGCCAGGTTGTTTATATCTGGCAGTTTTTATTTTTTTGTAGTAAGTACGTAAAAATTGATTTTATTATTAGAATTGTTCATAATTTTGGTGCGTTTCTTGTTGTAATGTTGTTAAAATTGAAGAATATACAGTTAAAGAGATTTCAAGTGGAATTGTTTCGAAAGGGAAATGTCACAAGTGTGGTTCTGACGTGGCAAGAGTTATTAACTAAAAGGGGGATTTTATCAATAATGCATATAACATTTGAAAATATTTATACACTTGGCAATGTTGTATTTGAAGATGATCATTACAGGCATTTCCATTATCCTGAAATGTTAACTAGATATGATAGTAATTTCATTGAGTTTAAAAAGATTCCGACTCTAAGTAAATTTAAAATAACCGAAAGCTACTTAAGAGAATTCCATTTAAAACAAGGACAAAACCACGTAAAGTTTTATTTTCCCGCAAATGAAAAACCTGGAGCGGAACTTATTGATTACCTGGATCATTCAGGCTATGAGATTGGTTATCTCGAACTATATGTTATTCAACCAAATCAATTTCCTTTAATAAAAGAAAACCCAGATATTGAGATTCATGCTGTGACTGATATGAATCTTGAGACATTTCTTAAATTACAGTATCAGCTAGATTTAGAGTATGGCAGTGAATTTGCTAATCAAAAGCAAGAATTACATAAACGAAATTTTAAAAATCGGAATATAGAGCAGCTTCTTGCCACTTATAAAGGTACTCCAGCGGGCTCAGTAGATATTATTATTTCCAATGAGACCGCTGAAATTGATGGTTTAGTTGTGGAAGAAAGCTTTCAGAAAAAGGGGATAGGAAGCATGCTGCAGAAGTTTGTTATGGAAAAATTTTATAATAAGACCATCATTCTAGTTGCCGATGGTGAAGATACCCCTAGAGAAATGTATAGAAGACAAAACTATCAGTATCATGGTTTTAAATATCAATTCCATAAAGTTTACGGAAATTAATATTGGTGCCAGGCACCGCCCAATTACTGGCCGGACATGTTGCTTATGTTCGGTCTTTTTTAATTTTTTCATTTTGTATTTGAGCGGACGCTATATGATTCCTCTTTATTAAAATCAATTAGACTTGTCATAGTATCCCAGCTGCTCCGATATTTTTTGGGCACTCCTTTGTAACTCCTTAATGATTTGGTCGTATTCATTTGTAGTTATATTTTTCGATTCCCCAATAAGGGCAAGCGAAGAAACGACTTCCCCTGTATAATCTTTTATCGGTACAGCAAAACTGATAAAACCGATCGCATACATATCCGTTGTGACAGCATATTGTTTGGAGCGGATTTTTAACAATTTTTGTTTCAAAAGCGCGGGGTCAGTAACTGTGTACTTCGTGTAGCTCGTTAAAGATTGTGAGAGGACATTGTTAATGATGTCCTTGCTTTTAAAGGCTAAAATAACTAGTCCTTCTGCCGTACAGTGGATGTCGTTGTGTCTCCCATCTTTCGTAATTAATTTCACGGGTTGATCGCCCATTTCACGTAATAAGTAGATAACTCGATTATGTTCCATCACACAAATATGGGCAGGTAACTGAAAGCGATTGGCCAGTTTTGTAAGGATTGGTTTTGTATCTGTGTAAATTTCTTTGTTCAATTGGACAATACCACCTAATGCTAAATTTGATAAGCCGAGGCGATAATGGCCATTTGATTTATTTTGGATTAAAAACCCTTCTTGAACCAATTCTTTCACATAACGATGGACCGTACTTTTAGATAAATCAAGCTTTTGGGCCATTTCTGTTATCCCAAATTCATTTTGCCTCGGTGTAAAAAGTCTTAAAATCCGCATGGCATTTTTTACGGAGGCGACGAAATATTTTTCATTCAATAAATGTTTCAAGGTCAACATCCTTTATGTGGTCTTGAACGTATTTGGTCATATTTCTACTTGTGAACAGCACATTGTCAACGATTTTTTGTAAGTTTGCTAATATTCGTCTTTTTGGACCGGCCACACTTATGGCAGCGAAAACTTGATTCTTTTTATTGTAAACGGGAGCGCCGACTGACACGATATTTTCAATGAACTCACCGTTACTAATAGAATAACCTTGCTCGCGAATAGTCGCTAATTTTTCATGTAACCTAGGTAATTGTACGATTGAATATTGTGTAGACTGTTCTAAACCAGGTTCAAATAGTTTTTCAATCGTTTCAGGGTTTATAAATGCTAAAATGGCTTGACCAGACGCCGTACAGTGTGCAGGGTTACGGCGGCCAATATGTGACAATAATTGAACGCGGTGTTTGTTATCTTCTTTTTTTAAATAAATGACGTTCTTGTTTTCTAAAATAGCAATGTGTGAAGATTCACCTGTTTGTCTAGTTAATAGTTTTAAAAAATGGGTAGTCTCTTTTAGAATGGCTAATTGATCGACAACCGTATTCGATAATGTGAGTAGGGAAGATCCCAAACGATACGAATTAAACGGTATATTTTGATAAATAAATCCTTCACTTTCTAATGTTTGAATAAGCCTGCAAGCAGTGCTTTTGGAAACACCTATATAATCTGCGATTTCGGATAATGTTAATTCTGGATGGTCAATCGAAAAGCTCTTTAATACACGAAGTGCATTTGTTAATGAGCTGTTTGTTGTTCGCGACATAAAAAACCCCCCCTCGAAATAGCCAATTACCTCAGAGAACTTAAGTTTTCTTATCTATATGAATACTACTTTACCCATCTATAAACCTTCACAAAATATTAAATTTTATTCTTTTTGTTCCACATAGCAGAATAAAACCATTTTCATAGTGCTAACATTGTTTTATTATTTTTATAACGTTTTCAATTTTCATAAATTTCTATAAATTAAAGGAGGGTTAATGTTTGTTGATACATCAAGTCTACGAGACAAGGGTTGATCTTAAATCCTATCAAAGGCAAAAGTTAAATGAACTATTAGTTTTTGTCAAAGGTTTTAATGAGTTTTATAAAGAAAAACTGAAAGGGATACACCTGCCGATTACTTCATTAAAAGATTTACGTCAGCTTCCTTTTACAACCAAAAGCGAGTTGGCGGAAGATCAAACTAAGTATCCGCCATTCGGGCGGAATCATTCTTATCCGGAAGACAGCTATATTCGCTATCATCAAACATCAGGAACGACGGGGAGCCCTTTAAAGGTACTCGACACGGCGGATAGTTGGAATTGGTGGTCTGATTGTTGGTTGGAAGTTTTAAAGTCAGCAGGTGTAACAAATAATGATCGTGCCTATTTAGCGTTTTCTTTTGGTCCTTTTATCGGATTTTGGGCAGCGCATGAAGCTGTTCAAAAACTCGGCAGCATGGCCATTCCAGGCGGAAGCATGTCGTCAGAGGAACGTTTAAACAGTATCCTTCAAAACAAAGCAACCGTCCTTTTTTGCACTCCAAGCTATGCCCTTCATTTAGCAGAGGTTGCCGAAAAGTTAGGGTTAAATATTAAAGACTCATCGATTGCAAAAATCATAACCGCCGGAGAACCAGGAGGATCAGTTCCTTCTACACGTTTTCAAATTGAACGATTATGGGGAGCTAAGCTATTTGATCATGTTGGAATGACTGAAATGGGTGCATACGGCTACTCTTGCCAAGAACAAAAAGGGCTGCATGTAAATGAAACGCAATTTATTGTAGAGGTCATAAATCCGGATACCTTAGAACATGTACAACCAGGTGAACGCGGGGAACTCGTATTAACCAATCTTGGACGTTTCGGTTATCCGCTGATTCGCTATCGTACTAGAGATGCTGTTGTATATAATCCGGAAGCTTGTACATGTGGCAATTCGTATTTATTTTTACCTGACGGTTTGTTAGGTCGCACAGATGATATGGTTGTCATCCGTGGTGTAAATATTTACCCTTCATCCCTTGAAGCAATTGTTCGCGAATTCGATTCGATTAAGGAATTTCGAATTATTTACTATACAGAACTGGAAATGAATCAAGTTAAACTTCAAATCGAAGGACCTGATGAGGTTGTGCCAGCATTGACGCAATTATTACGAAAACGGATCGGTCTAAGAATTGAAGTGGAGCGAGTGGAAGACGATTCTTTAACACGTTTTACAATGAAGGCTCGTCGTATCATTGACAAACGTACAACTAAAGAAACTGCATAAAAGAAAGATTATAAAATTCAAAGGAGTAGATAGAATGGCAAACATGCGTGAAGTATTGGTGATTGGGGCAGGACCGGTCGGAATGACTGCTGCACTTGCACTACATAATCAAGGTATTCAAGCTACCATTATTGAAGCAGAACCCGAAGGACGCGAGCGCGCAGGCAGTCGGGCGATCTATCTTCATAGGGAAACGTTAAAATTATTAGAAAGTATTTCCCCAGGCTTAGGGTTCGAATTAGCGGATATTGGGATTGTTTGGCCCGTCAAGAAAACATACTATCGAGGAGAACCGGTTTACAAACGTGTATATGAACCACCGGCTCCGAACACGATTCCAGCTTTCTCAAGTTTACATCAACACGAAATAGAAAAAGCATTGTTTAAAGCCTGCCAAGCTGCCAATATTGAATTTATCTGGGGAGAACCTGTAAAAGACATAGTCACTACAAATGACGGATGTACGATTGAAACCGAAAAAGATAGTTGGAAAGCAAAGTATGTTCTTGCAGCAGATGGTGGACATTCTGCAGTAAGGAAGTCTCTGGGAATTAAATTTGAAGGGCCTCGTACAAGTGATGCGTTCGTGGTAGTAGATGTAAAAGAAGACGAAGAACATCCACTTCCTATTGAACGTATTTTCCACTATCAACATCCAGATGCTGGCGGCCGTAATGTGATGTATGTCCCATTTGCAGGGGGATGGCGCATCGATTTACAGTTATTAGATGATGATGATCGTGACTATTATGGATCTGAAGAAGGCGTACGTGAATGGCTTCCAAAAGTAATGAATCCCAAGTATACGGAACGTATTACATGGATATCAACCTATACATTCTATCAAGTTGTGGCAGAAACCTACACGGATGAAAATCGCCGCATTATTTTAGCCGGTGAAGCGGCCCATTTATTTGCGCCTTTCGGGGCACGAGGATTAAACTCAGGCGTACCGGATGCAATAGTAGGTGTCCGAGGGATTGCCTCGGCACTAAAGGCTGAAACGATGGAGGAAGCCCGTGCCGCCGTTGAAGCCGCAGCGAATGAACGGCTAAGCGCAGGTTTATATAATCGTGAATGTTCAAACTTAGCTCTTGAACATATTCAGGGTACGAATGATGAAATTAAACTAAAACGAGAAATTAGTGCTTTCTTAGCACCCCATATTCCAAAACTGGGAAAATGGTTAGACGAAGGTCCTTTTGGCCCGCGCTCTGGTCCGCCAGCATTATCCACAAAGTACTAATGGATGGTGGAATACAAGGTGGCATGTTAATTGAAGAAGACAGAAAATCGTAGACTCCATCTAATTTTCTCTTGAGCAGTAGTAAAATAGGAAATATAACGATACGCAAAATAACATCCAAGAAAACACGTATTTATAGGTAAACGTCTACTCCTCTTAAAACATGGACACATACACTATTTTTGAAACAATTTGAGGAGGAGATAAAAAATGGAAAGACAATTCTTTGGCGGTATGGGTTATGGAGGCTATCCTGGTTACGGTATGGGATACGGAGGTTATCCTGGTTACGGCATGGGCATAGGATATGGAGGATATGGAGGCTACTCTGGTTATGGTATGGGATATGGAGGTTATCCTTTCCATCATTATGGGTATGGAGGCTATCCTTTCCACCACCATCATGGATTCCATCACGGGTATTGTTGTTAAACTACAAAATGGATATAACCCTGGAGTGAAGTCATTGAGGTATTAAACTATCTAAAGGGATTAAAGTTTTTTCATCCATTTAAATAAGATTTAAATTTAAAAAAATTTCCCCCAAATGGGGCTTAACCTAATGGAAATTCACTTGAACGGATGCATAAGATAGAGTAGCCGACGCACCATAGCCCCATAATCTACATTGCACATACACCTTAATAGGAATTCTCAAATACAAAAAAGCCCTACACGGGCTTTTTTGTATTTTTAAGAAAAGTGTAATTGGTTTTACTTAGAAACAGATAACTGCTCCAACAATGATTAACAAGATAAACAATACAACGATTAATGCAAAAACGCCGCCGAAACCGACGCCGCCATAGCCGTATCCACCACCACCACCATATCCAAACATTAGATAGTCCTCCTTTATATCCTTATTCCTTATAAAATATGTTGAGAAATTAAGGTAGGAAGGGCTATTTCACTGGTTTTTATGAGGTTAATTATCAAGTTTAGTGAAAGTAAACAGAATCCGTGAAGGGCAGAACACTTTTTAAGGGGGAAAAGGACTTGATGGGATTTGAACCCATAAGATGCATAAATCATAACGGCGATATGATTTAGCTGCTCTACATTGAGCTACAAGTCCTAAAGATAGTTTGTGTAGTATCTGAGTCTTTATTCTAATAAATTTAAATATGGGTTACACCCACATTATTGTATAATTCCTATCCTTTCCAAAGATAATATGAGAGATTAACCAAAGGAGATGATAAAGATGGAAACAAAGGATGATTTTTTAACTGGAGCTAAAGTAACAAAGGATAATCAAATTTATGGAACGCCTAATAGCAAGAGCAAAAACGGTACCGGAGACTCACCAAATGATAATGTCGGTAATAATAAAAAGGGTCTTGATCGTTAAATGAACAGCCAAGAGAAATACTTGGCTGCTTTTTCTTTTACCATCAAAACAGTGAATTAAAACGATCGTAAATGTCCTTTTATTATCAGTGCTCGGGGCGAACCGAAAAAAGCAAAGAATCGTCCCCTTTTTTACTAGTTTTTTATTTCCTAAACTCATTCAATCTCTCATAAGTTTCAAGCAAGAAATCATAAAACAATTCTTCTGTGGGGAGCAGTTTACGTTGGGTTGGATAGATGACACCAACTGTTCGTGTAAGCCGCGCATCATTTATGGGGATCACCACGGTGGACCGCGGTGTGTTATCGACCAAGGTCATCTCTGGCATCAATGCTACCCCTAGGCCTGTCGAGACTAATCCCTTTAAGGCATCGATATCTTTGCCTTCGAAGGCGATTTGTGGGGAAAAACCTGCATCCTTACAGGCTTGCACCACTTGTTCACGAAATTTAAATCCCTCAGGCAGGACACAGAAGGAATCATCCTTTAAATCCCGCAGCCGAATCGATTTCCGGTCAGCTAAAGGATGATGCAAAGGGAGGAGGGCCACTATATTTTCTATGAAAAGAGTCGCCCCTTTAATTTTTTTCTCTTTTTCCGGATTGGGCATAGGAGCAATCATAGCCAAATTAAATTCACCATTTACCACACCATCGATTAAATCATTGTAAAGGGCATTGCTCATTTGAAATTTAGCTTCTGGATATCGAGTGCGAAAAGCATAAATGATGGAGGGCAATGTATGAGCCGCCATGCTTATCGGGAAGGCAATTCGAACGGTCCCTTTTTCAGGATCTAAATATTCTTTGATTTCTCTTTTGGAATCCTCGATCAAGTTCCACACTTGCTTCATCCGTTCATAAAAAATTCTCCCGAGTGGAGTTAATTTTACGCTTCTTCCCTCCCGGATAAACAGGGCTACTCCTAATTCGTTTTCTAAATTAACTATTTGTCTGCTAACGGAAGACTGGGCAACATGCAGGGCATCCGCTGCTTCTGTTACATGTTCTCGTTTTGCTGCTTCTAGGAAATATCGAATTTGCCTCGTCTCCATTTATTCATCACTCCATATTCATGCATAAAACGCATTGATTTCATCTAAAATGAATATTGAAACTATCAATTATAAAATTATAAAATGAAACTACAATTAAGAAAAGAAAATTTTCGGTCTTTTAAAAAAAATTAGGGGCGAACATTATGAAAATGCTGGAAAAAATAGAAGAAAATCAAATACAAAACGTCAAGGATTACGTAAATCAGTTATTGAACATTGTTCAAAAGCGTAATCCGAATGAAACAGAGTTCCAGCAGGCTGTTAAAGAAGTCCTTGATTCTTTAGTACCTGTCCTTATAAAAAATCCGGTCTATATCCAACAAGCTGTTCTAGAAAGAATCATCGAACCAGAGCGAATGATCATTTTTAGAGTTCCATGGGTGGATGATAATGGGAATGTAAAGGTGAATCGTGGATTTCGTGTCCAGTTTAATAGCGCGATTGGACCATATAAGGGCGGACTAAGATTTCACCCTTCTGTTAACGCAAGTATAATCAAATTTCTCGGGTTTGAGCAAATCTTCAAAAACTCCTTAACCGGTCAGCCCATTGGCGGAGGAAAAGGCGGTTCTGACTTTGATCCAAAAGGTAAATCCGATTTCGAAATTATGCGCTTTTGTCAGAGCTTTATGACAGAGCTTAGCAGACATATCGGGCCGGATGTCGATGTACCTGCAGGTGATATCGGAGTAGGGGCGAGAGAAATTGGTTATATGTTCGGGCAATTTAAAAAATTAAAAGGTGCTTTTGAAGCAGGTGTCCTAACTGGAAAAGGGATTGGTTATGGCGGAAGCTTAGGCCGAAAAGAAGCGACAGGCTATGGATTAATCTACTTTGTCGAAGAGATGCTAAAAAGTCAGGGATTGAGTTTTCAAGACAGGACAGTTGTCGTTTCTGGTTCAGGTAATGTATCGATTTATGCAATCGAAAAAGCAATCCAGTTTGGTGCGAAAGTAGTAGCATGCAGTGATTCAAATGGCTATGTGTATGATCCAAATGGAATTAACTTGGATACAGTGAAACGATTAAAAGAAGTAGAGAATAAACGAATCAGTGAATATGTCAAAGAACATCCAGAGGCTGCCTATCAAGAAGGGTGTACTGGTATTTGGGCGATCCCGTGCGATATTGCTTTACCATGTGCAACCCAAAATGAAATAAATAAGGAAGCGGCAGAAATATTAGTTTCAAATGGAGTAAAGGCTGTCGGCGAAGGGGCTAATATGCCTTCCACTCTTGAGGCAATCGATTCTTTTCTAGAACATCATGTTTTATTCGCTCCTGCCAAAGCAGCAAATGCAGGCGGAGTTGCCGTTTCCGCATTAGAAATGGCGCAAAATAGCGCTCGGCTCGCTTGGACACTAGAAGAAGTGGATCTAAAATTACAAGACATCATGAAAAATATTTATAGTAAGAGTATGAAAGCATCAGAAGATTATGATGCAGCAGGGAACCTTGTTGTCGGTGCTAATATTGCCGGATTCGTAAAAGTAGCGGATGCCATGATCGCACAAGGAATTATTTAACAATTAATGCACAATATACGACGAAAGGTCACTGATAGGTGGCCTTTTTGTTGTTTTGTGAGAAACTATAACGATTTTATCAAAATTTATGGTAGGAATATTAAAAGAAACACCGAAATAATTATTACTCACGGAATTAATACCCTTTCAAAAAACGATTCGAAGGGAGAGCAGGATCAATTGACACTTGAAAATAGCATTCAGTACTATCGTTGTTCAGAAGTAGAGGACCGTCTCATTTATCAAGCCTTTCATGTTGGCTTTTCTGATTATTTAATTAAAATGGATATTGCTGAGGATGTATTCCTTGCACGGTTCTTTGGTCCGGAAGGGAATAGGAGAGAAAACTCCTTTATTGCCATTTATCAGGATGAACCTGTTGGGGTCATTCTAGGAGGCAAGAAGAATTATGAAGGAATCCAAACGATGAGATGTGGAACGTTAGCGGTTCAGCCAGGTTACAGAGGAAAGGGAATCAGCCAGAGACTATTTGAACTCCATAAGGAAGAGGCGGTCCAACACGATTGTAAACAGCTGTTTCTAGAAGTCATTGTAGGTAATGATCGGGCGATCCGTTTTTATGAAAAACTGGGGTATGAGAAAATTTATGACATAGTCTACTATGCCCTTGAGGATTTATCTCTGTTGCAGAAATCTTGCTCGGAGTTCTTCATTAATCGAATCCAATTCCAAGACTTCAAACAGGCTGCAGAAAAGTGGGACTATCATATTAATTGGCAGAATGATCTCGATTTTATCGAAAAAATAAGCGATACCTTCTTTTATGGCGTCTTCATTCAGGACCGTTTGGCAGGCTGTTTAGCGGTTTCGAAAGCCGGAACAATCCATTTTTTAATGGTCGATAAGGCGGAAAGAGGGAAGGGTGTTGGAACGCAACTTTTTCAAACAGCCATAGAAGAGCTCAACCTCTCTAGGCTGTCGGCTGGTTTTCCAAATAACAGCCTTCTCGAGGGATTTTTGAAGAAGAAAGGGTTTAAAAAGGGAGAACTGAAACAATTTGAGATGTATTTACTCCTTTAAACAGACAAGGAAGTTTTCCTGGTCAAGGGACTGCTTTTAGTTGCATATCTATAAAGTGCCATTAACCATGACGTGTGAATATTCACACGTTATTTTCTGTTCAACGATGGCGTAGCGAGAATACACAGACATCAAAGTACCCAGCACAACTCTTTTTAAATTTCTCTCTTTTAGTTAGAATTGAAAGTATAGACATAGTGACATTTGGTTGGAAGGGGAAAATGTATGCCATTAGAAATCGTTCGCAATGATATAACAAAGATGGAAGTCGATGCGATTGTGAATGCTGCGAACACCTCGTTGAAAAGGGGTGGTGGGGTTTGTGGCGCTATATTTCGTGCGGCTGGTGCCAGTGCACTGCAAGAAGCCTGCGATCAAATTGGCGGGTGCAAGGTGGGGGAAGCCGTAATAACTGATGGGTTTCAGTTGGATGCTAAATTTATCATCCATACGCCAGGTCCGATGTGGCAGGGCGGGGGAAATCAAGAGGAAGCGCTGTTAAAGGCCTCCTACCTAAACTCTTTGGAGCTGGCAAAAAAATATCACTGTGAGTCGATCGCATTTCCACTGATTTCGGCTGGCATCTATGGGTATCCAAAAGAGGAAGCCTTACAAATTGCGGTTTCTACGATTAGTTCCTTTTTATTACATCATGATATGCTTGTTTACCTTGTTGTTTTTGATAAAAATTCGTTTGGAATCAGCAAGAAGTTATTCACATCGATTCATCAATATATTGATGAGCATTATGTAGAGGAAGCGGAAATCGCCTTTCCTCGTCATAATCAAGAACGATATCTATTGGAACAAAGGCAGGAAGTTGAAATTTTCCAAGAGGATGGCTATCTAGAGGCCGAGTATTCCTTAGTTGATCTGTTGGAACAGCTTGATGAATCCTTCTCCGAGCGGCTCCTTCGCTTAATCGATGAAAAAGGAATGACCGATGTCGAGACGTATAAGAGGGCCAATATTGACCGTAAATTATTCTCGAAAATTCGCAATAGCGTCGATTATACTCCGACGAAGAAAACCGCGATTGCTTTTGCGATTGCCTTAAAACTGACGTTTGAAGAAACGCTCGATTTGCTGACATCCGCTGGGTATACCTTATCACGCAGCAGCAAGTTCGATGTCATTATTGAGTACTTTATCCAACAAGCCAACTATAATATTCATGAAATCAATCAAGTCTTATTTACTTTTGATCAACCAATACTGGGTGCTTAAAATTGTCGCTTTCCAAGCGACCTTTTTTTATTGAATCCTTGTTATCCTAAGTTCATAAACGAACGGAGGATGAGTAGGATGAAAAGAAATGTAACCGAATTAGTGTTTATTTTAGATAAGAGTGGTTCGATGGCAGGACTTGAAGCAGATACAATTGGTGGATTTAATGCAATGCTGAAAAAACAGCAAAAAGCCGAGGGGGAAGCATTGGTGACGACCGCATTGTTCAATCACCAGTACGAATTATTACACGACCGAATCAATATTAGGGGAATTTCTCCCATTACCGAAAAGGATTATGAAGTTGGCGGTACGACCGCGTTATTAGATGCGATTGGGTTTACGATTCAAAAAATCATCAATGTACAAAAGCACACAAATGAGCAGGAACGTGCAGAAAAGGTACTTTTTGTAATTACAACAGATGGGATGGAAAATGCCAGCCAGGAATACGCGGCAGACAAAATCAAACAAATGGTGCAGGTTCAAAAGGAGAAATTCGGCTGGGAATTCATGTTCCTCGGTGCCAATATCGATGCGATCTCAACCGCTGCCCGTTTCGGTATCGATGAGGAATTTGCCGTGGATTACCATGCTGATAATGTCGGAACGCAGTTAAATTATGAAGCGGTAAACGAAGCCGTTATGAACCTTCGTAGTGGTAAAAAGTTAAACCGCAGCTGGAAAGAAGGGATTGAAAGGGATTATAAGCGGCGTTCTAGGAAAGGGTGATTAAAGAGGCTTTTGCGATATGAATAATAGTTTAAGATAGAAAAAACGAACATGGTGGTGGCGAAGTGTGTTTTCCATCAGCATGTTCGTTTTTTTCTATTCCCATTTCTAATTTGGTTCAAGTAAACCGGCTCTTATTGTAATTCCATCTTTAAAAGGCTTGTTTCCATAAACATTTGATCAAAAACATCAAGAAAGGTACGAACAAGGGGGGATTCTTCATTTTTCCTCCAAACTAAGGAAAGATCCATGGCTGCAGTATCATCTAAAATAGGTCTGAATACAATCCCTGAATTGTTATATTCCTGAGTTAAATTGGTAACAAGAGATACTCCCATTCCAGTTGAAATAAGGGTGAGAATGGTAAAAATTCCTTCTGCCTCTTGGATCACCTGTGGACTGAATCCGGCGCGGTTGCAAATGGAAATAATGGTATCATAATACCCCGGCTCATTTTTTCGATGAGCCATAATGAATGGTTCATGTTTAATTTTTCTAAGATCTAATGGTGATGGATCCATAGCTAAAGGATGTGTTGAAGGAAGTGCTATTACGAATGGGGCAGAGCAGACTAATCGTGAATTCAACGTACTGCTTTCAATCGGAGGACATAGAAAGCCTAATTTAATCTTATTTTCAAATAAAGAGCGAATTTGATTTGAAGATGACAGATGATGTAAAACCACGTGCACTTTAGGATATCTTTCTCGATATGTTCTAATTACTTGTATGAGTACATTACTCAAAATTCCTGTGTAGCCAATATTTAATTGACCTTGTTCTCCATGATGAATTCTACGAACCTCAACACGAGTTTTTTCCATTTGATTAAGAATGTCATAGACTTGTTCAAGGAAATACTTTCCTGCCTGCGTTAATTCAGTATGGCGTTTTGTTCGATAAAATAATTGAACGCCTAACTCTTTTTCTAATTGAGCGATTTGCTGGCTAAGAGGGGGTTGGCTCATATTTAATCGTTTAGCAGCACTGCCAAAATGTAGCTCCTCCGCGACTGCAATAAAATACCGTAAATGTCTAAACTCCATAGAAATCTCCTTATTTGGCTAGAATAATATTTTTTAAATATTAAAACAATTATATCATATATTGGACCATGTAAAGTAGTAAGTGGTACCATCATAAATAGAACAAAATATTATTCAAACTTTTCAGACTATTATAATTTTCTGATGACCATTTAGAACTAAATAAAAAGGGGAGGAGTTAAATGAACCATTCCATACTATCTGTCAATGATTTATTAAACAATTTATTTCAGAATCACGCTGATCGAATTGCTGTCCATTTTCCATCTCAAACCTTCACCTATCGAGAGTTACACTGTCACGCTAATAAGGTGGCACATGGACTAATGAAAAGAGGAGTTAAAAATAATACGAGAGTGGCTCTCCTTTTATCCAACACTCCTGAATACCTGATAAGTGAATTAGGAATCTTGTTTGCGGGAGGAACAAAAGTTCCTTTAAACAACATGCTTAGGGAAAGTGATATTCTTTATATTTTAAATGATTCTGATGCAGAAATATTAATCGTGGAAGAGTCATTTTTCTCGATTATAAAGAACATTCAAATGGAATTACCAAAAATAAAAACAATCGTTGGAGTCGGCAGTAAAGGGAATTTACCCGATTCGTTTATTTCATGGGAATCTTTTCAAGACAATGAACCTGAATCTATGGTAGCAGTACCAACTAACCCGTCTGATCTATCTTTAATCCTTTATACGGGTGGTACCACTGGGAAGCCTAAAGGGGTAGTGCATAATCATCAAGGAACCGTTCTAACCTATCTTTCTATTGCGATTGAGACGAATATGCATGAAGACGAAAAAATTTTATTGACTACACCACTGCCGCATGCTGCAGGACTTTATTTATACGCTGGAATGGTAAAAGGAGCACAAATTTATATTGAAAGTAAATTTGATCCAGAAAACGTCCTTACCCATATTGAAAAAAATAAGATTACATTTCTAAGTGCTGTTCCTACAACACTTTATCGTTTGTTTGATTTTATGGAAGAGAAGCATTTTGATGTTAGCTCCATTCGGACGATTCAATATGGAACCGCACCGATAACATCTAATCGATTGAGACAAGGTTTAGAAATGTTTGGGCAAGTATTTCTTCAAATTTATGGACTGACAGAAACGCAAAGTGCAGCAACATGGCTCAAGAAGGAAGAACATCGCACGGATGAAGCATCTATAAAAATATTAAAAAGCTGTGGCAAATCGACGATTATGAGCAGAATCAAAATAGTAGATCAAAAAGGAAAGGAAGTACCTCCTGGCGTAGAAGGAGAAATTGCTGTGAAAGCCCTTACGAATATGATTGGTTATCATAAGCTTCATGAAAAAACGGCAGAAACCCTAATAGACGGCTGGCTGCACACGGGTGATGTGGGAGTGATGGATGAGAAAGGATATCTTTTTCTGTTAGATAGGAAAAAAGATATGATCATTAGCGGCGGCATGAATGTTTATTCCTCAGAGGTTGAAAATGTCATCCAAAAGCATCCCGATGTACGTCAAGTAGCCGTTATCGGGATCCCTGATACGGATTGGGGGGAAGCCGTTACAGCGTTTATCATTCCAAAAAGCAAACAATTAAACATTGAAACAATCATACATTACTGCAAAAATAATCTTTCAAAATATAAGGTTCCCAAGGTGATTACTATTGTAGAATCGCTCCCTTTAACCCCTTACGGAAAAATTGATAAAAAAGCATTACGTGCCCCCTACTGGGAAGTCACCAACAGAAGAATTTAACGTCTAACCCATTTTTAATATTCAGGAGGATGATGATGAAGGATTACGTTACGATATTGGTAGAACGAAAAAAACCAGTCCTTAAGATTATTTTTAACAGACCAGCTAAAGCAAATGCAATGAATAAACAAATGAATATGGAACTGGATGACATTATTTCAGAAGTACGAAAAGATACAGATTATAAGTTTATTGTTTTTACTGGTAACGGAAAGACATTTTCAGCAGGTGCAGATATGAATGATGTCTTACACGGAATAGAAAATGATTCCTTCAGCTCTTCCTATATAAGGGAAGATCAAATCGCACGACAAGAGTTTTTAAGGAAGTTTGATGCACTCGACCAAATTACCATCGCAGCGATAAATGGTCCTATGTATGGCGCAGGTTTAGCCCTAGCGATGGTATGTGATTTTCGTATTATGGCAGACAACGCCACAGCTTGTCTCCCTGAGGTGGAACGAGGATTATTCTTTTCAGGAGGAGGAACACCACGATTAGTAAACCTAATCGGACCAGCTAGAGCAAAGGAGTTCATCATGTTATGTGATGTCATTGATGCTGCTAAATCTTTAAATATAGGTTTAGTCAATAAAGTTGTCCCACTCCAGGAATTAACAAATGCTACTGAAGAGTTAATAACTAAGTTGAATAGTAGACCTTTTTCTCCAATCAGGTTAACTAAAAAAATAGTAAATGCATCCATTCCGAGATTTGAAAATCTTTTATTTTATGAGCCAGAACTTCAGGAACAGATGATGTTGTACGGAGAGGCTCGACAAGAAATTGATAAATTTGTTGTAAGTAGGAAAGAAAATAGAAGTCTTAAGTAGTAATTAATATGAATGGGAGGAATTAAAAAATGAGTAATGAATGTTTATATAAAAAGTCCTATATTTCCCGCCTTGGAGAATTTAGTGATTTAACACCTGATACGTTTAAAGCATTTATAAGATTTGATTATTATGCCCTTAAGGGTGGTATGATCGATACAAAATTAAAGGAATTAATGGCCATTGCTGTAGCCCATACAACAGGATGTCCATACTGCATAGACTTACATGTGAATAAAGCAAAATCATTGGGAACCTCAAAGGAAGAAATGGCTGAAGCTATTATGGTAGCGACAGCTTTAAAAGCTGGATCTGCACTTGCCCATGGTGTAAACGCTTTAAATAGTTTTGACAATATAGCTGATGAAGAGTTATATAAGAAATCATATTTTAATAGATTAAAAGAGTTTTCCAATCTAAATGGCGATGTTTTCGGTGCATTTGTGGATTTTGATAAACAAGCATTGAAATCTGGCTTGCTTAGCGCAAAGGAAAAGGAACTAATTGCGGTCGCAGTTGCTCATACCACTGGCTGCCCTTATTGCATAGATATTCATACGAAGGGCGCAAAAAGGGCAAAAGCAGTTAAGGAAGAAGTTGCCGAGGCGATTATGGTCGCAACAGCTTTAAAAGCTGGATCTGCTTTAGCACACGGTGTAAATGCATTAAATGCATTTGATGAATAAAATTATTTCCAATTTTTAGGTCAAAATGTATGAATACTACCAAAGCATTCTGATGACGGTTATATTTTTCTTATTAAAGTTAGGCTAGTTGATTTCTAACTAACTATGTACACATATGAAAACGACAACCTAATTTCCAAGGGAGGAAACCTTTCGTGTCAAAAAAAATATATCTACTGTTCACCCTTATGGTGAGTATTTCAATTGCTTTACTCGGTTGCGGAAAATCAACAAGTGAAACAAGTTCAGGAAAAACGTCAGATAACGAAAAAGTATACAAACTTAGTTTTAATGTTCAAATTCCAGCAACCCATAAATTCCATACAGAAGTGGTAAAACCGTGGGCTGATCTTGTAGCAAAGGAAACCAATGGTAGAGTTCAGATAGAAATTTATAATAGCGGAGCGCTTGGAACACTTGCCACTGCGTATGATGATATAAAGGGCGGTGTATATGATATCGGCTATGTTAGCCCAGGTCTGCATTTGGACAGTAATTTATACCCGCTAACCATTGGTGATTTACCCTTTGGTATATCGGATAGTGCGGTAAAGTCGACGGTTTTGGGCCAGCTCAAAGACAAGTATATGAAAGACGCTTTTAAGGAGTCTACTCTTCTTTCCATATCCTCTACGGACTCTTATCAGTTGTATAGTAAGGAACCAGTGGAATCCATTAAAGATGTTAAGGGTCAAAAGCTCATTGTTCAAGGACCAGAAAGAATCGAAACTGTAAAGGGCTGGGGTGCTGTACCTGTTTCGTTAGGATTGGAACAAATCTATGAATCGCTTGAGAAAAACACAGTGAATCAAACAACTTATACATCCGTTGGTGCGGTTGGCCTTAAATTATACGAAGTTGCTCCATATTTAACCAAAATTGACCTAGGTGCAACAACACTTGTGTTTTTAATCAATTCAGATTCTCTTAATAAATTGCCTGATGATCTCAAGAAGCTTTTTGTGGAAGAGTTAGGACCTAAATTAGGTGAAATGACCGGGGATATGTATAAAAGCCAAGCAGATTTAGCCATTAAAGAATATGGTGAAAAAGTAAAAAGTAAAGGAGGGAAAGTAATCACATTAAAGAAGGAAGAATTAAAAGCATTTAAAAAACCAACCGAGAAAATATGGAATGCATGGGCAGAAGAGGCTAATAAAAAGGGATATCCTGGTGATGAAATATTGAAGGATTTTAAAAACATGATCAAAGAACAGGGCGTCGAACTGCCTTATTAAAAATCAGTCTCTATTGCCAAATTCACTCTTTTTTATAATTAGAAACTAGAAAGGGATCATTTGAATACTTTTAAAACAATTTATTCAAATGATCCTCCTATCTTTTCTGAATATCTTTTGAAAGAAGGTAGAGTCATGCACCATATTATTAAAGTAATTCACCTTATTACCAAAATTAATAAATGGGTATCTTATTTTACATTAGCTCTAATGATGATAGCCGTTACTTATTTTTCCATTTCAAGAAGTGCAGGGCATCCAGTCCTTGGAGATATAGAGTTAGTTCAGTTTACGATGGTTTTACTGATCATGGGTGCATTGGCAATAACTGAACAATCTAATTCCCATATTTCAATCGGACTGATTGTTGATAAATTTCCTCCCCGTTTTCAAGCTGCAATTAACTGTATTTCTCAAATCCTAACACTCATTTTTTGCTTTTTAGTTTGTTGGGTTTTTATATCTAGAATGAACTTTTTACAGGCCTCTGATTTGCTAAAAATCCCTTTTTATCCTATTAAGATTTTTCTCATATTTGGTTTTATTGGTTGGGGACTTGAATCCCTTTTAAGATTTTTTAAATCAGTTCGAAGTTTTTCATAAGGAGTGAGAAAATGTCAATTGAAACAGTTGGAGTAATCGTTATTATTTCTGTTTTTGTCCTTATGTTTCTACGAATCCCTATTGCGATTGCGATGGCAATTCCTGCTAGTATTGCAATCTTCTATTTAAAAGGCTGGGATACTTTAATGACAGCCATAGATAGTATTGTATGGTATCAGAGCTATAGCTATACCCTTTCAACCATCCCATTATTTGTTTTAATGGGGCAGTTCTTATATACGGCCGGAATTAGTGAGGAATTGTTTGATACTTTTCGAAAATGGTTTGGGAAAATAAAAGGCGGATTAGGACTTGCCACAATTGGTTCATCAGCGATGTTCGCAGCAGCTTCGGGGTCGAGTGTTGCAAACACTGGGACAATGGGTGTAATTGCATCAAAAGAAATGTTAAAAGCAGGGTATAGTAAGACTTTGACTGGTGGTTCGATTGTTGCTGGCGGTGCATTGGGCATATTAATCCCACCCAGTACCACCTTTATCATTTATGGGATGATAACAGAACAATCCATTGGTGCACTTTTAACAGCAGGAGTTATTCCAGGTATATTGTTGACCATTTTCTTCATGCTTACGATTGTTATATGTGTAATTGTAAAGCCAAGTTTAGTCTCAAATACAATTGAACCAAGTGTCAGTTGGAAAGAACGTTTTATTTCTTTAAAGTCTAACATAAGTATTATTTTAATGTTTGTAGTTGTTGTAGGCGGTCTTTATCTAGGTATATTTACAGCTACAGAAGCAGCAGGAGTAGGGGCTTTTGGTGCCTTTCTTATCGGGTTAATACGGAAAAAGCTAACATTTGAAAAATTTTCTGAAGCTATTATAAGTACTATAAAAACAACTGGTTTTATGTTTGCTATTTTGCTTGGCGCATTTATATTAAACTATGTTTTGGTCATCACTCGTCTTCCATATTTGTTAGCTAATTTCCTTTTTGAAAATAACCTTTCACCAACCATGATTTTTGTATTAATCATTTTAATGTACATTATATTAGGAGCACTAATGGATACCTTAGCGATGATGGTAGTAACCATACCTATCCTTATGCCAGTATTGCAAATGGCTGGCTTTGATTTAGTTTGGTTCGGTGTTATCATTGTGCTGGTTGTAGAGATGGCCTTAATATCTCCACCTGTTGGAATGAATTGTTTTGTCTTAAAAGGAGTTTCAGAGGACCTAGAATTGGTTGATATTTTTAAGGGAGCATTAATATTTATGATACCCATTCTACTTCTCATCGTTTTAATTTATATATTCCCAGAAATCGCCCTATTTTTACCTAATACAATGCGATAATCTTTGTAAAATATTTCAGGTGTCTGAATGAACGGGCACTTTTTTCTTGCATTTCTTTTTTAAAGTATTAAAAAGTTTGCTACTAAGTGAATCACATTTTAAACTAATTTTTCCGAAACTTCTGAAATAAATTGACGATGACTATCATAATATGGTAATTTTTTCTTAAGCAAACGCTTTCCTACTATAAATTGTTTTGATTTGCACTATAAAGATTTTATTCTCAAATTATCAGAATGAATGGAGGAGTGTAATACATATGTCAAATGTTCCGTTAATCTTTAAAAACTTGAGGATTCCAGTCATTGGTTCACCAATGTTCATTATTAGCAATCCAAAACTAGTGATCGAGCAATGTAAGGCAGGAATCGTTGGTGCAATGCCCGCATTAAATGCTAGACCAGCCTCGCAGCTTGAAGAATGGCTCGCAGAAATCACCGAAGAGCTCGCAGATTATAATTCCCGTAACCCAGAGCGTCCAGCCGCACCGTTTGCCATTAATCAGATCGTGCACAAGTCCAATGACCGACTTGAACATGACATGGAACTATGTGTGAAATACAAAGTACCAATTATCATTTCGTCTCTAGGGGCGCGAGAAGAAATCAATGTAGCCGCGCACAGTTATGGAGGCATTGTTTTTCACGATATCATCAATAACAAGTTCGCCCATAAGGCGATTGAAAAAGGAGCAGATGGCCTGATTGCGGTTGCTGCAGGTGCAGGCGGACATGCAGGGGTCAAGAGTCCGTTTGCCTTGATTCAGGAAATCCGCGAGTGGTTTGATGGTCCGCTAGCTTTATCGGGAGCTATTGCCAATGGCAAAGCGATCCTTGCTGCTCAAGCTATGGGAGCTGATTTTGCTTATATCGGCTCGCCATTTATTGCCACGCACGAAGCAAGGGCTGCTGACGGATATAAGCAGGCCATTGTAGAATCCACCTCTGATGATATTGTCTATAGCAATCTATTCACTGGTGTCCATGGCAACTATCTTGCGCCTTCGATCCGCGCTGCCGGTTTGGACCCCGATGCACTTCCTGAAAGTGATGCTGTTAACATGAATTTTGGCGGGGATGGAAAGGCGAAGGCTTGGAAAGATATTTGGGGAAGCGGACAGGGGATTGGGGCGATCAAAAAGGTCTCAAGTACAGCCGAATATGTCAGCAAGCTCCATCAAGAGTATCTTGCTGCACGAGAGAAATTTGTGAAAGCCAGTGAATTATTTGTTTAATGAAATGGGATAAATGATTACTATTACTTTTACTAGTATTGTGAAACGAAACGATTGTTATATTCAACTTGTTTATTTTTTCACTAAAATTGTGCAATTTTTGCAAAGCAAACTGTGGAAGATAAATAAATTTTAAGTGTCTGATAAGATTCAGACACTTTTTTGTATTTTCCTATTTAATTATGAAAGCACAATCTGTAATAATTTGTCTTAAATAAAATTTAGCGAAGCAGACGATAGTATCAATATGTAAACTTAATATAATTATAATTTAGTGAAAATGTGTTCACTTATCGGGTGCGAAATAATCTGAACTTCGAATTGATAAATGCCCGTTTGAGATAAACGACCGTATCGGTGATTTTAAAGGGAGTACAGTCGTTTAGAAACTTGATAAACTACCGTATCAATGATTTACAAAGGAGTTCGGTCGTTTAGGACCTTGATAAACGACAGTATATTTGATTTTAAAGGGAGTTCGGTCGTTTAGAACCTTGATAAACGACCCTATCGATGATCTCCAAAGGAGTTCGGTCGTTTAGAGCCTTGATAAACGACCCTATCGATGATCTCCAAAGGAGTTCGGTCGTTTAGAGCCTTGATAAACGACCCTATCGATGATCTCCAAAGGAGTTCGGTCGTTTAGAGCCTTGATAAACGACTGTTTCGCTGATTTCCAAAGGAGTATGGTCGTTTAGGACCTTGATAAGCGACCAGAACTCTTCTTTTTTCAGCAGGATCAAAATTTTGAAATCCTCAAATAATTACTCAAAATAATTCACATCAGATTCTCAAATTCGTATGTGAAATTCAATGTGTTTTCCAGAGTGACTGGTTTGTTTGCACCTATTATGTGAACCCAATAAATCAAATCAATGAAGATTTTTATTTTAAATTATTATAAAATGGAGGATAGTAAGAGATTTTGGGGAGTGTATAAAATATGAATATAAGTTTATTTCATTCATTGGAAGGTGAAAATATCTCCTTTAAAGCATTAAGTACAACTGATGCTCAAGAAATTCATAACTATGCATCAGATAAGGAGGTTTCACGTTTTATTGGCTGGAGTTTAATGAACACTTTGAATGACACGATTGAACACATAGAAACGATGCTTAAACGTGAGGCAGCGGGTACTCATTTATATGCCTCCATTGTACAAAAATCAACTAAAGAAATTATTGGGACAGCGATGATTTTCAATTTTGATCAAGAAGCGAATCAAGCAGAAATTGGCTATGTATTTCATAGAGACCATTGGGGGAAGGGTTTTGGTACTGAGTGTGTTGCTTTAATGAGTGATTTCGCCTTTCAATCCCTTAACCTTCACAAGCTTCATGCGAGTGTGGTTGATGCAAATATTGGCTCTGCTCGGATCCTCGAAAAGAATGGGTATGTGTTAGAGGGAAAACTAAGGGACCACTTTTTTATAGACGAAAAATATTATAACGCATTACTCTTCGGAAAAATTCAAGCCAAGGAAGATTAATTTCAAAATGAAAAATTATCGTAGATAGGACCTCCAGTTGGAAGTCCTTTTAATTTGTTTTAATAAACAGTTTAAATATATATTTTATTATTGAGTAAAAATTTATATGTGTTAATTTGGTAATGGATAGCAATATAATTTGTAGGAGGTTGGTGATCTAAATGAATAATAAAATGGCGGGAAACATTGTTCTTGTTCTAGTTTTATCAGCGATGATAATAAATAATTTGGACTCTTTCTATACTTTTAAGACCATATTTAATAATTTTGCTATAGCTATTTTTGTTATTATTGCTTTCATGAGTCTATATAATTATAGAAAAAAGGATCAAAAAGATTATTGAGTCGCAAATGGATTGGAGCCAAGACGTCCGAAATGTTCTCAAGGTTTTAGGTCTCCAATCCAATGCGGGCGATCCAAAAAAAGCAAGAGCCAGCCTAAGCACTCTTGCTTGTATTAAGGATATTTACTTTTTCGAAATGGGACGTAAGGACCTAGATATGGAAATGCACCTGGATATCCATAAAGGGTCGGCGTAAAGTAATAGATACTATGTCCAATGTGAAATATATTAGGATGATAGTGGATGAATTGATTCCAAGCGCCAAACATCGGAGAAGGGAAGCCTAAGTAAATAGGCCCGTTTGTTCCTGTAATGATTGTAGGCATATGACCACCAACAAATGATTTTTTACATAGTATGTTTAAATTTCAAAAAGGAGCATGTTCTTTTAAAGAGTAATGGATTCTCTCGTGATCGGTATGAACCTCATTAAAACCATGCGAACCACCCATGTGGCGTTATTCCTCTAGAAACTGATTAAGAGTTTCTCTATTTCGATCGAAATCCACTTCTAATACGTCCCCAAGCTCATCATCCCGTTTATTTTCAAAAGTGCCATCTTCAGGGATGCGTACAGTTTCTATATCTCTACTTTTCTTCGTTAACATGTCTTTTCCAATCATCAAAAGGGTGGAACGATCAATATTTGTATCTATGTATTTATTTATAAGACCTACTAGCTTAGGAAGTTTTACCACACTATGCAGGCTTACAGCTTCATCTGTTAATTTTGAAATCACTTCTTGCTGTCTTTGAATTCGTCCGAAGTCACTTAAACGATCATGACGAAACCGGACATATCCTAATAATTCATTCCCATGCAGTCGCTGTTTTCCTTTTTCTAACTTCGTTTCGATTCCATAAGACATTTCATAGGGTACGTCTACTTCAATTCCTTTTGGTACGAGCAAATCGACTGCTTTTTCAAATCCTTTAAAGTCAACAATCGCATAAGAATGAATATCTAGACCGAAATTTTCTTTAATGGTTTCCTTTAGTAATTTAGGACCGCCAAACGAATAAGCTGCATTTAGTTTTTGCTGTCCATGATCTGGTACAGTGACTAACATATCACGCATAAGCGAAATAAGTTTTATTTTATGGGTTTGGGGATTATAATGTGCAACCATGATCGTATCGGTTCGAGCTTGGTCTTCTCCCCGTGAATCACTGCCTAATAAGAGAACATTGACTGCCTCAAGATTATTTTTCTCTGCTTGAACTATTTGTTTTCCTGCCACTTTTTTTAGTGGTGGGTTGATGGTATTTATGGTTCCCTCTATGTATCGAAATAGTTGAAAAAGACCAATTAGAAAGATACCTATTAATAGAAGGGCACCAAACACTCTCCACCATCTAACTTTTATTTTATTTTTTTTTGACCGTAACAAATTTTGCACCACCTAAGCTGAATATATTAACTTGGAATCTGTAAAATTATTATTCTGAAAAATTTAAGGAAAAAATAAGAAGATAGCTCAATCTTTTCACAACCCTTGAAGTAGTGATTATCCCATAAATAGTTTTCATTTTCTTTAATATTAGGTTACATTTTTCTGAACTTCTTATTACATTATGACTTTTTGTTCAATAAAGAGGTTAAACTTTTTTTAATTTTATTGATTAATTATTGAAAAAATTTTAAAAATAGTAATTGAAATTGAAAAAAATATAAATTAATATTAAATAAAATGAAATTTTTGAATTTTAAAAAAGGGGTGGTTTATATAAAAAAGGTAGAGGAAGTCTCACAAAGTTTGGATGATCTCGATTTTGAGATTATTAAACGGTTACAGACTGATGGTCGATCCTCCTATACTGAGATTTCAGAAGAACTGGGTATTACAGTAGGGACTGTGAGAAATCGAGTTCAAAGACTAATAGAAAAACAAATTCTTAAAATTGTAGGTGTAGTAAACCCGTTGAAGACGGGAAGTCCTAGTGTTACTATTTTCGGAATTAAAGTTAGACTTATACATTTAGAGAATGTCATTAAAAACCTAGTAGCCATCCCAGAGGTTCGTTTCGTAGCTGCAGCTACTGGTGTATATGATTTATATGTAGAAATCATTACAACATCGAATGAGGAACTTTACCGCGTCATTAAGGAAGACATGAGCCAAATTGATGGAATCGAATCGATGGATTCTTCCTTACTTTTGGAAATCTATAAGCAAACCTATGATTGGGGAGTAGGTTCGAGTATTCCAACTAATTAGGATAAGAAAAGGAGGGGCACCATGCAAGGCATCGTAGAAATTCTAAAGGAAAAACAAGTGGAGATGCTTGAGACATTAAAACAAATGGTAGAAAAAGAATCACCTACTCTGGATAAGGAATTAACAGATGAGCTTGCCTCTTTTATTGTTACACTGTTTGAAAAATTAACTTCCAGTCAAGCATCGATCATTCCAAATGATCGCTATGGTAATCATATCAGAGGGGAATTTGGAAGCGGTGAAGAACAAATTCTCCTCTTGGCACATTATGATACTGTTTGGCAAAAAGGTGATATCTATGAAAAAATTCCTTTTAAAATAGAAGGAGATATCGCCTATGGACCTGGGGTCTTTGATATGAAAGGCGGTATCGTCCAGGGCTTATATGCCCTGCATGCACTTAAAGAAACGAAGCAACTTGTAAACAAAAAGGTCGTTTTTTTATGTACGTCGGATGAAGAGTTAGGAAGCCCTTCCTCTCAAAAACTAATAGAGGAGGAAGCGAAAAAAAGTAAATATGTACTTGTTTTAGAACCAGCCATTTCGAAGCAGGGTGCCTTAAAGACAGCCAGAAAAGGTGTAGGATTATTCAAATTACATATTAAAGGCAGAGCTGCTCATGCCGGGGTTGAGCCCGAAAAAGGAATAAGTGCGATTCTTGAATTAAGTAAACAAGTTACATATTTACATGATTTAACGGATTATAGCAAAGGAACCACTGTCAATGTCGGAAAAATATCGGGTGGGACAACCGTTAATGTCATTGCTGCAGATGCCCAAGCAGATATAGATTTACGTGTAAAAACCCAAGCTGAGTTTGATCGCATGATTCCAATCATTAAAAATCTTAAACCTAGTATTGCCGGTGTAGACGTAAAGGTTACCGGCGGCATTAATCGACCGCCATTTGAACGAACAGATCAAGTGATATCGCTATTTAACATGGCCAAAAAATTAGCCAAAGATTATCTCGGTATTACTTTAGAAGAAATGGAAACAGGTGGAGGAAGTGATGGAAACTTTTCAGCACCGTTTGCTCCAACCTTGGATGGTTTAGGTGCAGTAGGCGATGGGGCACATGCTCTTAATGAACATATCATTATTTCTGAAATGCCTAAAAGAAGTGCATTGCTAGCTTTGTTGATTAAGGAGTTAGCTAATTAACGAATAGGGGGATTTTTGATGAAGACCAATTTAGAAACTATTAAAAGCCAGCTAATTCAGGAAGTAAATCAGGAGCTATTAATGGAATATACGCAAAACGTTGCTTCGGAGATTCGTCTATCAGGAACAGAGGAAGAGCTCCGTGCCTTTTATTATGTGAAAGCCAAGCTTGAGGAATTTGGCTTAGAAACTGAGTTAACATTAAACGATGCCTACATCAGTCTTCCCGGACAAGCTGAGCTTAAGGTGAACGGTCAAAGCTTCCCTTCCATTACCCATTCAATGGCTGTATCTACGGATGAACCAGGATTAGAAGGGGAAATTGTTTATTCAGGAAAGGCAGTCACTGCCGACTATGAAAAACAGCCAGTAACGGGAAAAATAGTCTTATTGGATGGCCTTGCCATACCTGGAGCGGTACTTCATGCACAGCAAGCAGGAGCCAAAGCAATCATCTTTATTAATGCCGAATATACTCATGAAATGATTATCTCACCTGTATGGGGAAACCCAACACCTGAAACTTATAACCATTTGCCTGTGCTTCCGGTTGTATCTGTCAATTTTCATGATGGTCAAAAAATTAAAGAAATGGCAAAAAATCAAACCCATTGTCAAGGCTGGCTAAAAACAAAGGTTGATACAAAATGGAGGAAAATTCCAACTCTTACAGCTGACATTCCAGCTCAAACGGATACGGAACAATATGTCTTATTTAGCGGTCATATTGACTCATGGCATTATGGTGTAATGGATAATGGAACAGCCAATGCTACGATGTTAGAGGTTGCACGGATTCTTGCACAAAACAAAGGTAATCTAAATCGGAGCTTAAAGCTAGCTTTCTGGTCTGGCCACTCACATGGTCGTTATGCCGGATCAACGTTATATTGTGATGAACATTGGGAAGACCTGCACGAAAATTGTGTTCTTCATATTAATATTGATTCAGTTGGCGGCAAAGGAGCAACGATTTTAACAGAGGCCAATTGTATGGCAGAGACTAGGGATTTGGCCAAAAGGTCGATTAAGGAATTAACAGGAGATCTTTTTGAAGGTTCTCGATTTGGAAGGTCTGGAGATCAATCCTTCTGGGGGCCTGGTGTTCCATCACTATTTATGGGGTTATCAGAACAGCCGCAGTCCAATAATCCCGCAGCTGAAGCGTTTTCCCAATTATTTGGGGCTGGTAAAGCCGGTGGATTTGGCTGGTGGTGGCATACAACAGAGGATAAGCTCGACAAGATTTCACCCGAAAATCTGGCCCGTGATTGCCAAATTTATGTCTCCATCGTGTATGAAGCCTGTTCTGCTGAGATTCTGCCTGTAAACCAATTGGAAGCCGTCGAAGAACTAGAAACATGTATTATGGACTATCAAAAGAAAACGAATGGACAGCTGAATTTTAGTCTTACTGTAAACCGAATCGAGGAATTGAAAAAAATCTTAACTGAGTTTGTTGGTTTGATAGAGTCGCCGCTTTCGAAGGAACAAATTACCCAAGTAAATCAAACAATCAAGAACCTTTCTAACATTTTCGTTACCCTTAATTATGTAAAGGGAGACCGATTCCAGCATGATGCTGCATTAAAACAGCAGCCAATTCCACTATTAGCTAATTGTGAGAAATTAGCCGGCTTAGAAGCAGGTAGTCATGAATATTTTCTAGTTTTAACAGAATTAAAACGGAATCTCAATAAGGTTAACTATTCATTTTTAGAAGCAATCCGGACCGTTAAGCATGCTGTTGAGCAGCAGGTGAAAAACTAATTCGTTGAGGAAAAAAACTGATTCATAAAATAAGAAGGGGAGAGATGGGATATCCATTTCTCCCTTTTCTTTTTTTATTTCAATGGAACCTCACTCAAAAAACTCCCAAACAAATCCTAAATGAGTCCCTCTTAACTTTATTCCAATCCAATTTGTTGTCTAAAAAAATGGCATAGAACTTGCAAGTACTATTAGCGATAACTAAAAAGGAGGAGTCAATATGAAAATTGTTTATGTACTGCCTGGACCGATCAGTCGTACGGAAGAGGGATGTCAAGAAATGGAGAGAAGATTAGAGCTCTTGCGCACCTATGCCGCACCAGGCACCCATGTAGATATTGTAGATGTTGATGAAGGGCCGGCATCCATTGAATCGCTATATGAGGAATATCTCAGTATACCAAATACGGTAGATCTCATGTTAGAAATGGAGAAAAAAGGGTATGATGCAGCCATTTTAGGGTGTTATGGAGACCCAGGTTTGGATGCTGTTAGAGAAGTGACAGAAAAAATGGTTGTAGTTGGACCTGGAGAAGCAGGTGTAATGGCTGCAGCGATGTGTGGCTACCGATTTTCGATCATTACCGTTACAAATAGCATTGTAAATCCTCTTCACCATTTAGTGGAGAAAGCAGGGGTTGGGAAAAAACTTGCATCTGTTCGGGCGATTAATACGCCAGTGCTTGAATTAGCCAATGATCGGGCCAAAACAATTCAAAAGCTAGTGGAAGAAGGAAAAAAAGCGATTCAAGAAGATCGGGCAGATACGCTTGTATTAGGCTGTATGTCCATGGGCTTTCTAAATGTTGCAGAAGAAATGTCGAAAGAATTAGGTGTACCTGTCATAAATCCGGGCAAAACCTCGTTAAAAATGGCTGAAGCATTGGTGGGAGCCGGGGTGTCACACTCAAAACTTGCCTATCTTACACCGCCAAAGATTTCAACAGGAAAAGTTAGCTCTTCCAAAGGATTACTAGTAAAGAAAAACAAAATTGTCCAATAACTAACATGCCCTTCAAGGTTATACCAATAACGTCTAAATGACCCTAATACAACCTAACTTACCATATATAGATGTTTAGCTTTTATGTGATCCAATCTTTAAAAAGGAGGGAGTCTTTTGTACATTGCAAAGATTGAGGCAAAAACAATCCGCACCCCCTTAAATGTCCATTTTAATATGACATATGGCCAAATGCCTCCATTTCAAGCCCATCTCATTGTTCGAATAACAACAGACACAGGATTAACAGGTCTTGGAGAAGCATCAGAATTGCCGTTTTTCACTGGGGAAACAGCCGAAACTATGAAGGTATTAGTGGAAAATAAACTTGCCCCTGCCATTGTTGGAAAACCCATTTATTCGTTAAGAGATATTCATCATACAATGGATATGGTTCTCGGGCATGCGACGGGAGCCAAGTCAGCTATTGATATGGCTTTATGGGATCTTCAAGGAAAACGGTTGAAGACCCCTGTTTACGAGCTATTGGGTGGTGAAAGGAAACAGCCTGTTAGAGTCGCCTATGTATTAGGGGATGAACAACCGGATGAGATGGCGCGAGTAGCAAAAGAAATGGCCGATGCAGGTTTTGATACCCTGAAAATTAAAATTGGCTCAGATTTCCGGAAGGATATCGAAGCTATTTCGCAAATACGCCAGGCGATTGGTCCTGGTGTTGATTTGAGAATTGATGCGAATCAGGGATATAAGGTAAAAACTGCGATCCAGGTGATAAAAGAAATCGAGCCCTATAAGATTGATTATATTGAACAACCTGTACCGGGATGGGATCATGATGGATTAAGACAAATAAGAAATGCTTCATCTATTCCAATTATGGCAGATGAAAGTGCTCACACGTTAAAGGATGTTTACCAGCTTGCCAAAAAAGAGGCCATCGACCTTATTGGGATTAAGTTAATAAAATGCGGCGGTATCACACCAGCCGTTCAGATCGCGCAATTTTCAGAGGCACTCGGGCTTCAATGTGTGTTAATCAGTCCATGGGACACTTTGCTTGGAACCTATGCAAGTCTCCATCTTTCCACCATTTTACCAGGAAACTACTCGCACGAAATGGTTGGTCCATATTATTTAAAGGATGACCCTTTTGGAGCAGTCGATTTAAAAGGAGTAATGGATATTCCGGATGGGATCGGGTTCGGGATGGAGGATATTTTCGATGAGATCAATGAGGGGTAGTAAACGTGAATAGATTTCAATGGTTTATGGTTTGTTTTGTCAGCTTTATTCATTTTCTAGCCTTTTCTCATCGAATGGAAGTGGTTCCGTTCCTGGTTGATTTAAAAGACGTGTATCATGTAGGATTTACAGAGGTAGGAGGACTGGTATCCGCTTTTTTGCTTGGATACGCCATTTTCCAAATCCCTGCAGGAACTCTTGCAGACCGTTACTCACCTAGATGGTTAATCGTGCTTGGATTAACATTGATGATGATTTCTTCTATCATCTTTTCGGTTACACATTCACTCTATCTGGCTCTTTTTCTAAGGTTTATAATGGGGGCTTCATCGGCGATGATTTTTTCCCCAGGAATTAAGCTGATTTCTACCTATAGCCCTAAAGAAAAACGGGGCATTAGCATTGGTATATTGGAAGGGGCGGCGGGTACGGGAATGCTATTAACCTTAACAGTTTTTCCGATTCTCTCAGCCTACGTAGATATGAATACATTATTCCTAATTTTGTCCCTTCTCTTATTTCCGGTCGTACTGCTGTTCCTAAAGGTGCCAAAGAGCCAAACAACTTCCGAAGAAACGAAGGAAAAGAAAAAAATCCCGTACATCGATTTCTTGGATTTGTTTAAAAACAAAAAAATCCTCCGTCTTTTGGGAATATCCTTTTTTGGATTATTTGGACTTTATGGATTTCTAGCATGGATGCCCACCTATTTAGAAGCCTCAATGGGATACACGAAACAAGAAACCGGTCTAATCATGGCGATCATGATGATGGCTCAAATTATTGGAGCGCCGCTTTCAGGCAAGCTTTCCGATTTCTTAGGGCAAAGAAAATCAACTCTCATGATTGGTTCTCTGTTAGCGGCAGGAGGATCTTTATGGCTGCTATTCCTAAACGACCTTTGGATTTACTTTACAGCTGTCGTCATTGGCATGGGAATTTCCTGGTCTTTGGCACCTATGCTTACACTCGCCACTGAAATCGTTCATGTGAATATCGCAGGGTCGGTGATTAGTATTATGAACACCGTTGGCCAGTTAGCATCAGCCATTTCCGGATATGTATACGGCATGCTCTTTGATACATTCGGGAATTTCCAAATGATCTGGTTGGTGTGTTTTATAGCGTTTCTGCTGCGGATTTTGTTCACTCTGGGAGAGCTGGAAAATAATCAAGTAATCGAAACAGATAAAAAAGAAATAAGTCTATAATTTTTTTAAGTATAATTTTTAGATTATTCAAAATTGACACAACTTTTACATCAATAGATAACGAAAACTTTAGCCTTCAGACAAAAAATTAAGGGGGAAAGAGTGATTATGAAAAGAATATTGTCGCTTCTATTTGTCGTCATGTTGCTATCGGTAACTACAGTTTCGGCAGAAGAAGCAAAGCCATTCTTAAAAAGTGCCAACATTGATGTTACGTATGGAGATGTCATAACAGTAACGGAGAACATAACGGTTGCTAATTCGGAAGCGATCCCTGATGGGAAACTGGAGCATATCGTCACCAGAATCGGGGGTGCACAGGTTGAAAATCTAGCTATTAAGGCAGATGATCAGGATTTACCCTTTGAAATAAAGAAAGGAAATTCAGTTAACAAAGTAGCAGCATCCCTTCCTGCAGGTAACAAAGGGGAATTTACCTACACGGTAACGTATCAGTATTCAGATATAGACAATGTGAAAATTCCATTTGTTGTACCTGCTATTAATTCAGATGGAAACGGAAATGTGGTCTCATTGCACGTAAATCTCCCAAAGGGAAAATATCTGCATGAATCATTTCCGATCATCGATTCTGGTGATTCGGGGTTGGTCAAAGAGGATATGATGAACATTCCAAGTTTCGTAGGTCTTGAAACAGGTTCTTCTCCTGCAGGGTTATTTACCACTTCGAATCTATATACCTTTTTCGGATTAGCGGTTATTTTGGGGATTATTCTTGCTTGGATTATCAGTGAAAGAAAAAGTAAGGGTGGTGAAGTTGCTAATGTTTAATCTTGGTGTTCCTTTTAGCTCTTTTGTCCTCTATACCATTGTTTGGATTGCCGGATATTTCCTATGGGCCGTTAAAAGTGAAAAGTAAACAAAGGAGGGATTCGTAAATGTTTGAAGTGAGTACGACGTTTTATGTTGTTTTGGTCTTATATTTTGCGGTGATACTTGGTATCGGAATTTGGTCGGGAACCAAAAACAAAGGAACAGAAGATTTTCTGGTAGCGGGAAGATCAATTGGCCCGTTAGTAGGTGGAGCAGCATTTGCGGCCACACAAATGAGTGCAGGAACGTTTGTTGGGACACTTGGTGTTCATTACTTAACGGGTGGAAGTTTCCTCTGGATTTGGGCCGGTCTTTGGTTCGGATGGTTAATTGCTGCCACCCTGGTCGGACCTAAGTTCCAAGCTTTTAAAGGATTAACCGTTCCTGATTATGTGGGAACAAGATTTAATAGTAAAGCGGCTCGCGGAATTTCAGCCCTTTTAATCCTGGTTGCTTATACCGTCTACTTAACAGCACAGTATCAAGCTGGAGGGAATATTTTTCAGACCCTATTCGGAATACCGTTTATTTGGGGAGCTATCATAACAGTCGGTATTACCTTGCTTTATACGATGATTGGCGGAATGAGAGCCACCGCTTATAGTGATTTCGTTCAGGCCATTATTATGGCAGGCTGCTTTTTTGCCGCTCTTCCATTGCTTTTCAATCAAGCAGGCGGAACTGAATTTGTCGGTAAATTTTTAGCTGAATTTAGTCCTAATATGCTAAGCTGGCATTTTGGATTTAAGGAGCTGCTTGGTTTTGGTGCTGCATTTGGATTTGCCATGGCTGCTGCTCCCTATGAGTTAGCTAGAATGTATACATTACGAGATAAGAAAACAGTTAAACTAGCAATCGGCTTTTCCTTTATTTTTCAGGGTGTAGTTGGAATTTCTGTTGCAGCGGCAGGTATGGCGATTCGCTCTCTTTATCCATTTATGCCAACACCTGATATTGCTTCGACGATCATGGCGATTAATATCCTTCCGCCAGTTGTTGGATCATTGATTATATTAGCGATCCTCTCCGCGATTATGAGTACAGTTTCTGGGATTATGATGGTATCTGCATCAGCGTTTTCGCATGATTTCTATGCCACGACGATTAAGCCGAATGCCAGTGATAGTGAAAAAATGAAAGTGAACCGGATAGCTGTGCTTGTTCTAGGAATCATACCGATTTTTCTAGCCCTAAAGCAGCTGGACATTGTTCAATTCATCGTCGTTCTTCAGGCTTCATTAACAGCGAGCTTTTTCTTTGCGACTGTCATTCTTGGTCTAAATTGGAAAAGAGGAACAGCAGCCGGGGCGATTGTTTCGATGATCGGCGGCTTCTTCACCGCATTGTTCTGGTACATTGCAGGGACACCATTTGGCATAAATGAGGTCATTCCAGGAGTTACGGTCAGCCTGGTCTCATTTATTGTGGTTAGTTTAGTCACGAAACCTGTACCAAAAGAAGCGCTTCAACCATTTTTTGACGATGTAAAATAATGAATGAGAGGAAGGAGAAATCCTTCCTCTTTAATATATTGGAAAGTACTCTATATTTTTAAGGTCTGTGGGATTAGGGTCAAAAATAATGAAGTAGGTCAAATGGCATCACCTAACCAAACCTAAAATTACATCAAAACTAATAAACTAGTAAATGAAATACCTTATGAGTAAATTGGCATAAATCTTGCATTAATAATTATGTAAAAGAAAGGGGTGCAGCCATGAATCAAACAATTGAAAAAGTAGTAGATTCCATGGGGGATGAAATAGTATTGCTTTTACAAAAGCTTATTCAAATTCCCAGTGAAAATCCGCCAGGAGACTATGAGGAAATTTGTGACTTTCTGGGATCAGAGCTATCGTCATTAGGATTTGAGGTACAAGTAATCGATGTACCTGAAGAAGTGACTAGGAAGGCAAATCTACAAACACAACGAAAAAACGTTATTGCTGTGATGAAGGGAAACGGGGGAGGGAAAAATTTAATTTTTAATTCCCACCTTGATACGGTTCCGGCAGGAGATTTGGAACAATGGACATATCCGCCATTTTCAGGAACGATTGCAGATGGTAAGGTATATGGTAGAGGTGCAACAGATTCAAAGGGGCGCCTAACAGCTTACATAATGGCTGCCGTTGCATTGAAGAGAACCGCGATTCCTTTTAACGGTGATATCATTATCACAGCCACTTGTGATGAAGAAACAGGGGGAGTATTAGGTGCAGGCTATGTAACAGAACAACAATTGGTGTCGGGTGACATGGTTGTTGTCGAAGGCTATAGCAATCAAATTGTTCGCGCCATGGCCGGGGTTCTTCAACTGAGAATTAAATCAATAGGCCGTCCTGCCCATGCCGCCTTTAAATGGAAGGGAATAAACGCCGTTGAAAAAATGGCGAAGGTAATCCAAGGATTAACCACCCTTCAGAAACAATTAGAAAACGAACCTTCAGAGATTGATGGAATGAAATTTACAACTGTCAATGTTGGAGTCATAAATGGGGGAACAAAGGTAAATGTTGTCCCAGGAACGTGTGAGATCGAGGTTGACTTTCGGGTGATTCCTGAGCAATCTCTTGCTGATATTTATAATCGCGTATCTTCCATGATTGAAAAGCTTCAGCTCGAAGATCCTGACATGAACATTGAAGTGAAGCGATTACCGGACTTTCAAACCAATCCAACGGTCACAGAAGAAAATTCACCATTAATTAATGAATTGCAAACAGCCATTCAAGAGGTAACAGGAACAACACTCCCTGTAGTTGGAATGTTGGGACAATCCGATACACGCTGGTTTATTCAAAATGGGATCCCAGGTATTAATTTTGGCCCTGGCACCAATAACAATAATCTCCATGGCTATGATGAGTTCATGGATATCGATGATTTAATCAAGACGACAAAAATCTTAACGGTTCTAGTTAAAAATTTTTGTGGTACAAAGGAATTCGTCACGGAATAAGAGAATTTTATCCAAATTATTCAGAATATAACAAAAAAGGGGTTGGGGAATAATGACTACATTTTTAGGATTATCAGCATCCAATTGGATGATTTGGATTACCATGGCTGTGTTTATTATCGCTTATTTTGTTGTTATAGAAGCAATCAATAAAAAGGAGGGAGATAAATAATGGCTATTTCTGTTCTTATCATTTATATGCTTACTGTCATTGGGATTGGCTATTATATGAAATCCCGCGTTAAAAATGAGATGGATTTTTTAGCCGCTGGCGGGAAATTGGGTGTCTGGGTTGGAGGTATGACGCTCGCCGCGACTCAGATGAGTGCGGGCACAGCGATTGGGACGGTAGGCTTCCACTATCAAGTAGGCTATAATTTTGCTTGGATATGGCCTGCGATTTGGGCTTCATGGGTGATAATGGCTCTGTTTATTGCACCAAAGATGAAAGCATTTTTTAATTCAAATAAAGCATTAACTATTCCTGACCTATTAGGAACTCGCTATGAAAGTAATGTCCTCCGAGTGATTTCTGTTATTATATTATTAGTTTGTTACGGGATGACAATAGTTGCTGAGTTAGTTGGCGGATCCTATTTATTAAATGTAGTTTTTGATGTTCCTGTTACATGGGGAGTATTAATTATTGCAGCTATCTTTATCGCGTACACCGTAATGGGCGGGTTATTTGCCATTGCCTATACTGACGTACTTCAAATGCTTGTATTTGCTATTGGCTTTGCCATCGCAGTGCCATTTGCAGTATCTAAGGCAGGAGGATTTAGTAAATTAAACGAAACATTATCTTCAATTGATCCGAATCTTATTGCGACCGGTATGCCTTCATCGGCTTTAATGGCAGTTGCGCTTTCATTCTTTATCATGATGATCGGATATCCGATTATTGCTGTTCGTTTTTATTCTATTAAAGATAATAAAACCATCCGTCGTGCTGTCGGTATTTCTTTCATTTTTCAGGCAATTGTAGCCGTATCGATTGCCATTCTTGGCGTCAGTGCAAGAGTTCTATATCCTGATTTAGCCTCTCCTGATTTGGCCAGCTCTACGATTGCAATGGACCTACTGCCGCCTGTATTGGGTGGATTACTATTAGCAGCGATTTTAGCCGCGATCCAGTCAACTGTCAGTGCCGTTCTATTGATGCTGGGAAGTTCTATCTCTCATGATATTATGAAAAATGTGATGAAAAAACAATTAAACGAAAAACAACAATTAAAGATTACAAGAATTGTCGTCTTGATCATGGGAATTATACCAATCCCATTTGCATTACATCCGCTTCCGTTAATTCAGCAAATTTGGATTAATGCGGCTGCTCTAATAGGTTCATCCTTCGCCACCTGCATTCTCTTAGGTTTGTATTGGAAACGGGCTACAACAGCAGGGGCCATCACATCAATGGTTGGCGGTATAGGAAGCGCTATTCTTTGGTTATCCTTAGGCAATCCATTTGGATTGGATGCTGTTTATATTAGTGTACCTGTCAGTCTGTTAGGAATGGTTTTAGTAAGCTTAATGACCAAGCCAGTTTCTCAAGAGGCATTAAAGCCATTTTTTAAAGATTTACAAGCTTCAAAATCTGATAAAACCATAGCAGGTTAATTAAGGAGGAAACTCGCGTTGCAAACGAAAGAAATGAAGCAACTGTTATTTAAGTCCATCGATGAAATCGGTCATTTATATCGAAAAAAAGAAATATCTCCAGTCGAAATCACGGAAGCCACATTAGACCGTTTACATGAATTGGAGCCACAGCTAAATGCCTTCATTACGATTCTGGGTGAGCAAGCTTTAGCGAAAGCAATTGCAGCGGAATCGATTTTCGTTAAAGGGGAACCTGTCAGTAAATTATTGGGTATACCCGTTTCATTGAAGGATATTTTTATGACAAAAGGAATTCGGACTTCACTTGGATCACGAATCATGAAGGATTTTGTTCCCAATGAAGATTCGTTTGTCTATAAGGCATTACAGGATGGAGGGGCCATTTTCATAGGGAAAAATAATATGCTTGAATTTGCTTACGGTTCCGTACACCCTGATTATGGACAATGCAATAATCCATGGAATGTCAACCGTACAGCTGGAGGATCCAGTACAGGCTCTGGAGCATCAGTAGCTGCTGGGATTGGATTTGCTTCGATCGGAACCGATACGGGAGGATCCATCCGTGTACCCGCTTCCTTTTGCGGAATAGTTGGATTGAAACCGACCTACGAAACCGTGTCAAGTCAAGGGTTGTTTCCTTTATCTCAATCATTAGACCATATTGGGCCACTGACAAGGACCGTCCGTGATAATGCTATTGTTCTGGAACACATCTCTTCGCGCCGTTTTGACTTCGAATCCTTGTTCACAGGTGATATTTGCGGAATTAAAGTCGGAGTGATTAGATCGTTAACTGATACCATTGCACATCCAGAGGTTTCTAGATTAATAGATGCTGCGATAGAACAGCTTAAAGCTTTAGGAGCTGACCTTACCAATGTGGAGATTCCAGGGATAGAATCTATCGAAGCAGGGGCAATGCCTATTATCCTGTCAGAAGCTTCTACCTATCATCAAAAATGGTTTGCTACAAGGGAAAATGATTATGCTCCGAGCACTTATGCGAATCTAAGAGAGGGCTATAAGGTAACCGCAGTAAGCTATTTGGAAGCGTTGGAACAGAAACAGCGGTTTACAGATTCTGTTAATCAAGTGTTAAAACAGGTGGATGTTCTCATTTGTCCGACTGTCCCATATCCAGCCACACCAAAGGACCCTTCGTTTGAGGATGGAAATATCGATATTTCTCAGCGCACGATTCCGTTTAATGTTAGTGGACATCCGGCTTTAACGGTATCAGCAGGAAATACAACTTCGGAAAATCTGCCGGTTGGGCTTCAGATTATTGGACGTTATTATGATGAAGAAACAATCTATCGTCTGGCGGATGCCTTCCAACAATCTACAGGCGGCTATCAGCAGCCTCCATTATAAATGGGAAAAATGGACATGACGGAAGGAGGAAGGACCATGCTGAAAAATAACTCCATCGATAAAATAGAACAGAAAAATGTCCCGGAAACGATGAAAGCAATGGTGATCAGGCAGCATGGCGGACCGGAGGTGCTGAATTTTGAATTAATCGCTACACCCGTACCTGGTCCTGGAGAGGTATTGATTAAAGTAGAGGCAACCGCATTAAATCACCTGGACATTTTTGCAAGAGAAGGTTTAAAAGGACCGGGTGTACCGGAGATCACATTACCGCATATCTCAGGGGTTGATATAGTTGGGACCGTCGCGTCTTATGGTCCACTAATCCCAGGACAGAAAGGCGGTCCGGACACAGGAGAAAGAGTCATCATCAATCCGGCAATCGGTTGTAATGAATGCCGCTTTTGCAGACGGGGCGAACCGAGTATGTGCCCGGATTATCAAATATTGGGTGAACATTTTTGGGGAGGTCTGGCTGAATATGTAGTGGCCCCGGCAAGAAATATTATCCCAGTACCTGATCATATTCCTTCTGAAATAGCTGCGGCTGTTCCCGTTGTTTACACCACAGCGTGGAGAGGCGTTATGACGGTTGCACGTGTAAAACCATCAGATGTTGTCTTGGTAGTTGGAGCATCTGGAGGACTTGGCTCTGCTCAGGTAGAGATCGCAGCAGCTTCAGGTGCAACAGTGATTGGAATCGCAAGTACAGATGAGAAACGGCAAAAAGTACGAAAGAAAGGTGCTGTTGCTGTGTTTGATTCAAACGGTGATTGGGAAGCGGATGTAATGCAGTGGACAAATGGTCAAGGTGTAAGTGCTGTTTTTGATGCTGTAGGAGCTCCCACGATTCGGAAAAGCTTGCGTTGTCTAGAGATGGGAGGGAAACTCGTCTTATCTGGGGCAACCGCTGGTGATTCTCCTGATTTGAGTATAAGAGAAATATATCAACGTCATCGTCAAATATTAGGAGCGCCAATGGGGAATTGGGACGATTTCTTGCAAGTAACGAACCTTATTTGGCAAGGAATACTACACCCAACGATTCATAAGGTATATCCTATCGACGAAATTGTTGAGGCACAGCGAGAATTGGAAGAGAGAAAGCATTTTGGAAAAATAGTTATTAAGATTAGTTGATAAGGAAATCAACGGTAAAAACAGCTGAAATCTGCTCGGCTGTTTTTATTTTTTAGAATATTTTCTATTGACGCAAAAATTAAAAAACATTACAATACCCTTTATGATAGGTTGAGTTTGGGGGAGATTAGGTTGCCTAAGATTTTAGCGGTCACAAAGGATAATCGTACCTATAAATTGTTTAATAAACAAATAACAGACTTTTTCAATGGGAAAGTGACGATTTTATCAAGCGAAGAGTGTAAGGGATATGAACAAATAGATGTTATATTACTCTCTAACAAAGAACTTAACAATGAAAAATATCCTGAGGAAAAAGTCTTAATGGCTAGAAGGACGATTAACATTGCAAGACTTGAAGAATTAATATCTTTGCCTGCAGGGACAGAATGCCTTGTGGTAAATAACCTAGCCTCGACAGCCTCTGAAACCATCGAAATCTTGGAAAACTTAGGTTTTGAATTAAAGTTCTATCCCTATTATCCTGGAATCAAAACTTATCAAAAAGTGGAATTGGCGATTATTCCTGAGGCTGTTGAAATGGTTCCAAAAGGGATCAAGAAAATGATTGATATCGGGTTACGCCCATTAGACTTTTCAACTCTCATTGAACTCGCTCTTCAATTAAACATCAATATTGATCGAGCAAATATTCAGTCGGCCCGATACATCCAAGAAATCATTACATTAAGCAGAAAACTTTCACATTCCTTTAAAGAAGTAGCCCATCTAAATCATCAATTAGATGCAATATTAAACACTGTCCATGATGGGATTCTTGCAACCGATGAGAACAGTTATATCATTAAAATAAATCAATCTGCAAAATCGATACTGGGAATTGATAGTTTAGACAATGAGATTATCGGAAAGAAAGTTTCAGAGATACTCCCAAAATTGAAATTGGAAGACTACATACATGATGATCCAACACCAAATAATCATGTTATATCCTTTAATGAAAGAAAATTAATTATTAACAATAGTTCCATTGTACTGGAACAAAAAAATATTGGAGACGTTACTGCTTTTCAGGATGTCACGCGAATTCAGGCTTTAGAGCAGGAAATCAGAAAAAAGATCCAAAAAAAGGGGTTTTCTTCAAAGTATTCGATTTCTGATATCATAGGTAAAAGTACGAGAATCAAGGATATTTTGCATATTATCAATAAAATAGCCAAAACAGATAGAACCGTGTTAATTTTAGGAGAAAATGGAACAGGAAAAGAATTGTTCGCTCATTCTGTTCATCAACTATCAACCCGTAATAACGGCCCTTTCATCCCTGTGAATTTTGCTGGGTTGCCAGATTCCTTAGCGGAAAGTGAACTGTTTGGATATGAAGAAGGAACATTTACAGGAGCAGTAAAAGGAGGCAAACAAGGGCTTTTTGAATTAGCTCATAACGGTACCATCTTTCTTGATGAAATCGGTGATGCTCCCAAGAACCTTCAGACGCTGCTTTTACGAGTTCTACAAGAGAAACAAGTGATGAGAGTTGGAGGAAGAAGCATTATTCCAGTCAATGTCCGTGTAATCGCAGCAACAAATAAGGACTTAAAAAAGATGGTTGCAGAGGGAAGTTTTCGAGAAGATCTCTATTATCGCTTGTTTGTATTACCCCTGCGTGTCCCGCCTCTTAGAGATCGGAAAGAGGATATTCCGGAACTAATCACTCATTTTCTTGAAGAATATTGTCCGGTCGTTCCTGCCATTTCTGAAGATGTCAGGAATGTGTTAGTAAACTATGATTGGCCCGGAAACGTAAGAGAACTGGAAAGTGTGGTACAATACATGATCACTGTGATGGAAGGTAACATCATCACTCTTCATGATTTACCGGAACAATTTCATAGGATGGAGCCTTCTGTAAAAATAAATGATCAATTATCACAGTTGACCAAAGAAGGAGACTTGGTTGATTTTTATACGATTCTATCTTGTTTACTAGAAGCAATGCAGGAGCGAAAGAGTATAGGCAGAGGGAAAATTGTTTCGTATGCTAAAGAAAAAGGTGTCCTGTTAAGTGATCAACAAGTTCGGCGCAGAATGGAAACATTAAGGGATCTAGGATTTATTCAATCTGGAACTAAAGGACAGGGAAGCAGAATTTCACAAATGGGTTTGAATACCTTGAAAGTAATCGAAAATATAATCAATGAAAATGAGAAAGTATTGCAAAGGCTGTCCTAAAAGGACAGCCTTTTTTAACCTATTAAACCCTAAAAATTACCCTTTCTTGCACGAAAGTTCTTTATTTCTACAATTTTGAACATTTGATAAATTTGGCACATTACTTGCATGTTTAGTAAATGAACCATTTAATCCAAGAAGGGGGAATTTGTTCATGACAACACTAACAAATAATGCGCTAGAGAAGAGTTTACTCGAAGAAATTAGTACTGAGGTGCCTAAAGCTGTCTTGGAAAGATTCAGTACATTAGTTCGTGAATCTGGAAGTGAGGATGAAAGAACTGCAGCTGGTTTTTTAGCTAATTATTTACAAGAATGGGGTGTACCGCATAAGGTCCATCATCCTGAATTATATTTAAGCGTTCCTAAGAAGGCATATTTAAAAGTAACGGCGCCGATAGAAAAAGAAATCCGTGTTAAGACACCTTCCTTTTCAGTTGCAACCGGTGATCAGTCAGTCAATGGCGAGCTTATATACATATCTACAGGATATGCAAAAGGCATTAATGATATTTTCGGTACGGCAGTAGATGGGGACTTAGGAGATTTACAAGGAAAAATCATCCTTACTGAAGGGTATGCAATGCCAGGAAAGGTACGGGAATTTGCCGAAATGGGGGCAAATGCGATGATCTTCATCAACCCCGGCAAGAACATTCACGAAGGCATTTGCACTCCGATCTGGGGAGCACCGGATTTAGATAACATGAATAACGAGCCAACCATACCAGTCCTAGCGATGAATAAAAACGATGGCGACGAGTTAAAAGCCTTAAGTGAAAAAGAAACCGTAACCATTGAATTCAGGACATACCTTGAAAAAGGCTGGATGGAATGTCCGGTTATCGATATTTTTATCGAAGGAACAGAAGAACCAGAAAAGTACGTCCTCCTGCATGGCCATTTAGACTCTTGGCATGAAGGAATCGGAGATAATGCTACCGGCAATGCTGCATTACTTGAAATGGCTCGCATCTTTTATAAGCACCGCGACAAGTTAAAGAGAAGTGTACGGATTGCTGTTTGGACTGGTCATTCAACGGGAAGATATGCCGGTTCAAGCTGGTTCGTTGATCAGTTCGGGTTAGATCTTGATAAAAATTGTATTGCACAGGTGAACTGTGACTCTCCAGGCTGCCGCTGGGCCACTTCTTATGAATATATGATGTGGATGAGCGAAGTCGATGAATTTTGTACAGATGTGATTACGGATGCTGTCAATCTCCCTTCAAAAGGATCAAGACCACTTCGTGCAGGTGATTATTCTTTTAACAATATTGGAATTACTTCCTTCTTTATGCTTTCTTCCAGCATTCCAGAGGATGTTCTAAAAGAAAAAGGCTACTATCCTGTAGGCGGCTGTGGTGCAAACATTGAATGGCACACAGAAGAAGATTTAATGCATGTAGCTGATTTAGATATCCTTGTAAAGGACATTAAAGTCTATATTACCGGGGTGCTTCGTGCAGCCAATAGCCCAATTCATCCATTTAATTTCGTGAAGACAGCGGAAGAGTTTAAGCAAACCATTCAGTCTTACCAGGATGGAGCAGGGTCTCATTTTGATTTCACACCTGCGTTACAGGAGGTATCCGCACTTCGTGAAGATTTACTAGCATTCTATGAAAAAGCTAACGGTTTACAGGGATTAGATATCAACGATCCTCAAGTAAAACAAACAAATGAAATCATTGAAAAATTAGCCAGAATCCTAGTTCCAATCAACTTTACAAAACGAGGTAAATTTTGGCATGATTCGGCTCTAAATGTTCCTGCCCTGCCAGACATTGCACCGGCATTAAACTTCAGCCAAGTACAAGAAGGTTCACATGAATATAAAGTACTAAAAACGCACTTAACCCGTGGTCAAAACCGCGTGATTTGGGCCCTGAATCAAGCCCGCGAATTACTATCTTAATAGTGAGATAGGCTTGGAGCGTTAGATTCTTTCTCACTCCTTGTTCCTAATGATGGATTTTGGCAATGGTACCAGCTTAATGTATTGGAGGAGAAACTCTAATGGCAATAAAAAGTGGCAGGGATTTATTATTTACATCGATTGATGAAATCGGAACGCTGTATCGCCGTCAAGAGGTTTCACCGGTTGAAGTAACTAAAGCAACGTTGGACCGTCTTGCAGAACTCGAGCCAACATTAAATGCCTTTGTTACTGTAATGGCTGAGTCAGCGCTTCTTAAGGCTAAGGAAGCGGAAGACGCTTTTATGAAAAAAGAAACAGTAGGGAAATTGTTTGGCATTCCTGTTTCCATCAAAGATATTTTTAACACAAAGGGGATTAAAACAACACTAGCGTCACGGATATTAAAAAATCATGTTCCAGATAAAGATTCTTACCTTTATACAGCGCTTCAATCCTCCGGAGCCATTATTTTTGGTAAAAATAATATGCTTGAGTTTGCTTATGGTTCGGTTCATCCCGATTATGGTCAGTGCAATAACCCTTGGGATGTCAACAGAACGGCAGGAGGATCAAGTAGCGGCTCAGCATCATCTGTTGCTGCCGGGATTGGGTTTGCTTCGATTGGGACAGATACAGGGGGATCAATTCGTCTTCCTTCTTCATTTTGCGGAATTGTCGGATTAAAGCCTACCTATGATAGAGTTTCTCGACATGGAATTTTTCATTTATCACATTCATTGGATCACATCGGACCGTTAACCAGAACCGTTCATGATAATGCCATAGTACTGGAGAGTATTTCTTCTAACCCAGTGAATTTTGACTCAATTTTTACTGGTTCAATTAAAGGCATGAAAATAGGGGTAATTCGGTCATTAATTGACACCAAAGCCATTCATCCAGAAGTAAGGGAATTGGTGAATTCGTCCATTACTCAACTTGCTGAACTAGGCGCTGAAGTCGTGGATATTGATATTCCCGAACTAGAAACGATAAGCGAAATAGCTTTTCCTATTTTGATGTCAGAAGGATCTTTCCATCATAAGAAGTGGTACCCAGAACGAGCTGAAGATTATGCAGAAGGGACGAAGCTAATTTTGGCGGAAGGGTTCAAGGTTCCAGCTGTAAGTTATGTGGAAGCACTTGAAAGCAAAAGAAAGTTTGCTGAAAAAATAGACAGTCTATTCGATCGTTTTGATCTGCTTGTATGTCCAACCTCTCCAAGTCCTGCAACAGATCGAGATCCTTCATTTGAGGATATCACCTATGATTACCTTCAAAGAACGATACCGTTTAACCTGTCTGGAAATCCCGCGTTAACGGTTTCCGCAGGACTTACAGCATCTGAAAATTTACCAGTTGGGATTCAGTTTATCGGCCGCCGCTTTGATGAAGCCGCGATTTATCGTGCTGCCGATACCTTCCAAGCAGCAAATGGCGGCTACAAACAGCCACTTATTTAAGGAGACATTTTTTTAAAAATATAAATTATTGGAGGTAGAAAAAATGACAATCCGCATTGCTGCTGTAGGTGATATCACTCTTTCTCAGAAAATTGGCAAGGAATTATATAGGGATATATGGGATGCCGCAAATGTTCGTATTGGAAATTTAGAATCTCCAATCGTCCATACACCAGGCGCTCCCGCAGATAAGCAATTTCGTTTACAACAGCCCATTGAAGCAGGTGAATGGCTAAAAGAATTAAATCCAACCGTTGTATCGATTGCCAATAATCACACGATGGATTGGGGCCCAGAGGGGTTATTTCAAACAAAAGAAGAATTGGACCGAATTGGTGTCGTACATGCAGGTGCAGGAGGTAATTTGGAAGAAGCGATTCAGCCTGTATATTTCAATGCAGAAGGTCATAGAATTGCCTTTCTATCTTGGTCGACTACACTGGCCCCAGGCTTCCAGGCAATGCACAATCGTCCCGGTGTAGCCGGTATAAGAGTAACATCTTCCTACGAAATAGGACCAAGTCTTGATTTAGAGCAGCCAGGAACAGCACCATATATTAAATCTGCTCCGATGGAGGAAGATGTTGTAGTACTGGAAAAGTCGATTGAACAGGCGTATCAGAATGCGGATTTTGTTATATTAGCTCTTCATTGGGGAGTACCTCCTCAGTGGTGTGTTCCTTACAATGGTGTGATTGCCGAATATCAGCCAATAATAGCACAACGAGCAGCCGATGCTGGAGCGGACATTATTCTTGGGCATCATGCCCATGCCCCATATGGCATGGAATCATTCAAAGGCAAAGATGGAAAAGAGGTACCGGTGCTTTATAGTCTAGGAAACTATATTTCTCATTACGAATATTCAGGAGTAGGGCTGGATATGTCTTCATGTACGATTAAATTTCCGCCAAAACTTCCTGAAAATCGCCAGAGCTGTATTGCGGATATCAAATTAACTCCTTCTAATGATAGACTTACAGTTCAACAGGTTAAGTTTCATCCAGCGGTTATAAGTGATATTGGTGAAGCAATAGAAACAAGTAATAAAGAATGTTTCGAAATAGCCAATCGATTGAATGAGTTCAATAATCAGCGTGGGACAGTAACGATAATTGAAGATAATAAAGTGGTGTGGATTACTAAATAAAATTGAAATGAACTATGGTGGTAGGCATCAGTATTATGAAGGAGTTAACTTTGATCATAATTCAAATGATTGTAAAACAATAAATAAAACTTTTGCCAGGGAACTACTTTAAGCTAGTGCCTAGAAGAGTGAAAAGTTGGCCGGAAGGGGACTCCTCTTCCGGTTTCAGTGGTGTCGGTAGCAGATCATCTAGGTAATACTCCAAAGTTAGAAGGAAATGGGTTATCGAGGCAGGTTAGTGGAGATCTATTATCATTTTCTCCAAAATAGGAAACTCGTAGCCTGCCTCACTAGCAACTTAAATATAATGAGCGTTTTCGATAAGATGCTTTATATTATTAAGCTGAAAAGCTCCATATATTCTTTTTTTGGTTGTAAGCTCATTAATAAAAAACCATTGCAATTCCTCTTTATTCGTTAACCGTATGACTGTGGTGTTATCCGACCAATCGTGTACCTCCTTTTTATCGTAATTAAAAAATACTAAGGTGTTGATCCATGTTTTAATATCTTGACCTTCTAAATAATTAGATAGGATGACGGCTGTCTCTTGAATCTGGCTAATTGGATTTTCATAAGTCTTTACAGTTAATGCTCCCGACTCATCTTTATCAAATACAAGCGTTTCCTCTTTTTCACTTTCTAATAACTCTGCTAAAAAAGAAAACCTGTGGCTGCCCATTCTTGATAATCCCATTACTATGTGGCCTTTCCAGTCTTTTGTTTCGATTACATATATACCCGTTGATAAAAGGACAATATGATCGATCTGCCGAGAATTACCGTTTATCTCAGGAATAAAAATGTTCGGCATAATAATCATTTCATCTGGTGTAATAAGTTTGTTCCTAATTATATCTGATTTAAAATTTTCTAGTATCTGATGGGTAAGGATTTCCTCTCTGTTTCTATAATTTTTCCGTATCTCTTCATTTTCAATCATCAGATTTTCTAATTCACGTTTGTATGATTCGGACAAAAGCACAACCTCTTCATCGAAGTTTGCTGCTGCCGTTTCCATAGATGCCTTTTGTAACTCTTTAATAGCTGCTAACTCTTGGAAATGGTTGTTTCTCATTTCTTTTTGTTTAGCCTTTTCCTTTTTTACTATATAAGCTAACCAAGCGACAGATACAGCAAGTAAAGTGGAAATTATTAACCAAGTCATTTATTTTCTCCTTGTATAGCAGATAATATATTTGTTTAATAGCTTTTTAGTAGCATTTTATCTAACTCCCGGACTTTATCATAGGAAATTAATAGTTTCTCAGGTACCAAAGGTCTACCGTATTCCCAAGCATTCGTTTTATTTTAGTTAGAAGCTGTGCTTTTTCTTCTTCCTCACCATACTTTAAAATCCTTAAATCATGTTTGTTTTTCTTAACTCATGTAAGTTAATTTGAATTATTTTTTCAATATCCCATATATAAAGCATTTTATCAATCACTACCTTTCAAAGAATCCTTCATTCAAAGATTCGGCAACATTCTCTTATTTATTTTTAAGAAATGAAAGTGGAAAGTAAATCCCTCTATTTTCCTTTAGACTTTATCCCTATATCAGGATCGTACATATTTCTTAAGGGAAATGTTTTGATCATTACATATTAGAGATCAGGAAAGCTATAGAAATACTGTCTGATTTTCGGTAATTTAATGAAAGATAAACAAAACAACAAGCTTAATGAGACTTTTGTTGTATTCAAATGTCTTGTAAAAAAAGTTATTATATTGCGATGGAATGGTTTGAAAAAGGGGTGTTTTGGAATTATTCTTCCACGTACCATCGATTTTTCTAGCCATTGTGATTTAAAAAAGTATCATATTAGAGGGAAGGTATTTTAGAAATGTCCTTGGGTTCATTTGTAATGGCTTTTTCAATAGCAGGATTAGATTATGAAATGTTAAAAAATTTAGGAATTTCTATAGGAATCTTGCTGTTATTTATTCTTTTTAGAAACCTATTTACAAAGTATGTGTTTCAGTTAATCGTTAAATTGACTAGAAAAACGCCAACAGATTTTTTTACACAAATATGTTTAAGTTTTGAACGTCCTTTAGGATGGTTCTTTATTATTTTTGGTTTATACGTAGCAATGGATTATTTCCCTTTTATTGAACAGCACAATGCCTTATTTTTAAAATTTTTGCGTTCAATGGTCATTGTTTTAATAACATGGGGATTGTTTAATTTGTCTTCTCCAACCTCGGGAATCTTAATAAGTGTTAATCAAAAAATCAACAATAAGATTGATTTAATTCTTATTCCGTTTATTTCTAGAATCATCCGTGTCATTATTATTGCCATCAGTATCAGTATTATCGGTCAGGAATTTGATTATGACGTAAATGGATTGGTGGCAGGTCTTGGGTTAGGGGGGCTGGCATTTGCTTTAGCTGCAAAAGAAGCAGTAGGTAATCTAATTGGTGGAGTTGTCATTGTAACAGAAAAACCTTTTTCCATTGGAGATTGGATCTTAACGCCTAGCGTTGAGGGGATCGTAGAAGATATAAATTTCAGAAGTACTAGAGTTCGAACGTTTAGTCAAGCTCTCGTTACCGTTCCAAATGCAACACTTGCCAACGAAGCCATTACCAATTGGAGTCGTATGGGGAAGAGACGAATTACGTTCCACTTAGGACTTAGCTATCAAACTACGAAAAACGAAATTCAAAGAGTCGTTAAACGAATTGAACAGTTATTGACGACTCATGAAGACATCCATCCGGATACGATTATGGTGGCATTCGATCATTATAATGAAAGTAGTCTCGATATTCTTATTTATTTTTTCACGAATTCTACTGTTTGGGCAGAACACATTAAAATAAAACATGAAATCAACTTAGAGATTATGGGGATCTTAGAGGAAGAGGGTGTAGAAGTAGCTTTTCCAAGCCGAACCATTTACGTATCTCCCCAATCAAATGAATTATTTCAAACAATGGGTTCACTTGATTGAAAACAGATTTAGTTATTTTATAGGAAATCAAAATTTAATTAGTATAAAATAATTGTTTTGCAATTAATAGATTAGACCTCTGATGGCCCATGTAATAGTTTTTGTATGTTGGCTTAGAGGTCTTTTATATAGGGTCTTGGAGGGGACTTCGTTTAGAGCAATCCTTCACCTGTTTCCCGATACTGTAGCACGCTAAAGGGTATACCGTCCAACAGTGGAATGTTATTTTGTTTAACCTTCATATTCTCGCTGAAAGGAACGATGATGTATGTTTCTCCGTTCTCTTTGTTCACTTCACTTCTAAATTTCATGTATACAAGACTACTTGCGACCTCCAATGGAGAAGCTTCTATTGTTCCCACCAGTTTGTGCTTATATTTACCACTCTTATTTTTACTATTTAATAAAATATATTTCATGATGGTTTCGTCCTTTCCTTTTAAATCCTTTACCACGATTTCACCTTGTGTAAACAACCTCCTACTTTCCTTTTCATAGCAAATAAAACAATATAAACACCTTCAAAATGGTACACTGTAATTAGTACATTTATCTAAGGTGTTTTTGCATACCAATTTTGATGACAGATGTATCCTTCAAGGAGGTAATTATTATGACAGTCATTCCAGCGCAGCAGCGTGATAAGGTCAGTTCCCACAAAAACCTTCGTTCCTTATTCGAACAAAATATCACTGTAAATAGTATTGCTGAACCATTGGATACATGTAATCTTAAGGATGATGCTTCTATTATTAAAAACATGATGGTGATAAAAGACTATGATGTTCTCGGTGTTGAAGAAAACGGAATTGTCATTGGTTATGTGGTAAGAAATGAGTTGATGGAAGGAATCTGTAAAGATTATTATCGGAGTTTTAGTCCCACTGATCTTGTCTCTGAATCAACACCACTTCTATATACACTATTTATTTTTAAAGAGAACGAAAGAATATTTATCCTAGAAGGAAACAGGGTAACAAAAGTTGTAACGCTAGCAGATCTTCAGAAACCTCCGATTCGAATGTTATTATTTGGATTGATCTCATTATTAGAGATGCATTTGTATCGAATAATAAATGTTTATTTTCCTAATGAAACTTGGAAAAAACATTTAAGTCCTAAGCGAATTAATCTCGCTGAGGATTTATTTTCTCTTAGAAAATCCAAGAATGAAGCGATTCAATTAAGTGATTGTTTGCAGATTTGCGATAAAAGAGACATCGTCCTTAATGAGAGTCCGTTGAGGGAACTGTTGGGGATTGAAACAAAGAGTAAAGGGAAGCATTTCTTCAAAAAATTAGAGGGGCTTCGGAATAATTTGGCCCATTCCCAAAATCTAAATACAGTAAACTCTTGGAATGAAATGTTCTCCTTAATAGAACAAACTGAAAGATTATTAGAGGAATGTGAAAAGATTAAATAGAATAGACAGAAATGGTATAAAAATAGAATTTTGAACAATTCATAAATAAACAGAAAGAGTTGGTGCTCGGACCTCAGGCGCCAACTTTTTTGTGTAACGAGTCATTATTAGATATAAAAAAAGAAGGTGAAGTTCACCTTCCAAGCCAGTTTAATCATCAAGGTTTAACTACGCTGAATCGCAGAGGTTGAGAAGCTTTTCACCATCTTTTGCAGGTTTCTATGACCCTCTCTTAATTTTATGGTTTCTTCGATAATTTTTTGGAATCCTTCCAAATCTCTGTCAGTTGCTTTTAATAAAGAATTTGGTAGACCTTCGACGATTTGTTGTAGGGATAGTTCCATACTCAAGGATCATGACCACCTTTCAACTTATTCGTTAGACATCTGTTCCGTTTTCTTTAATATTTTGTAACGAGTTGATTTTTTCCTGCCATTACTGTAAAAAACTTATCTACATTAATCTTCAAATTTTATAAGGAATAGTAAAAAACTTTCTTTTTCGGACAAATTAAGACGGTAAATCAAAAGAGGATTCTACTATTTGTAGAAAAATATTATGTTTCGTTTGACTATGTGTAATAATCCTACCTGTCCCTTTCCAGTACTTTCTTATATATAGAAGTTGAAAGGTGCTTTTTTCACATAAAAAAGAGAGAAGATTAGAGTAAAAATATGCCAAAGGAATCTATTTTAATAGATTCAGAATTGTTAAACTATTTATAGCAACATGGGTCGACTTCAATTAAATCTGTCTGGAGGGAAAATAATGAAGCGAAATGTACGCTTGATTCCGTACCAAATGATTGCAGAGGTTGAAGCAGTAACCGAGGTGCCAGAAGGGGTCGAATTAATTCAGGCTCCTAAAGTCTGGGAGAAAACAAAAGGGAAGGGAATCACGATTGCCATTCTGGATACAGGCTGTGATTTGACTCATCCCGATTTGAGGGAACGGATCATTGGTGGGAGGAATTTCACGAATGACGACAAAGGCAATAAAGATGTTTATCGGGATTACAATGGTCACGGCACCCATGTTGCGGGTACGATGGCAGCATCGGAAAATTTTAGCGGTGTAGTGGGTGTTGCGCCCGAAGCCAATCTTTTAATTGTCAAGGTCCTTGATAAAAATGGCTCCGGTCTTTATGAATGGATCATAAATGGAATCTACTATGCAATTGAGCAAAAGGTGGACATTATTTCTATGAGCCTTGGGGGTCCTGAAGATGTTCCTGAATTACACGAAGCCATTCAAAAGGCTGTCGCACAAAATATTCTTGTTGTATGTGCTGCCGGTAATGATGGGGACGGACAGGATGCAACCAATGAATTGGGTTATCCCGGTTGTTACAATGAAGTCATAAGTGTCGGAGCTATCAACCTGGACCGAGACATATCTGATTTTACTAATTCGAATAATGAAGTGGATCTCGTCGCTCCGGGTGAAAATATTCTTTCCACCTTTTTGAGAGGAAAATATGCAAGGCTCAGTGGAACTTCAATGGCAACTCCACATGTATCCGGTGCATTAGCCCTTATCAAAGCTCTATCGAATCAATCATTTGAGAGAAATCTAACAGAGCCTGAAATCTATGCGCAACTAATTAAACGAACCGTTCCTTTAGGTAATTCTCCAAAGTTAGAAGGAAATGGGATATTATATTTAACGGCCGTAGAATATTTAGCGGAAGTATTCAATACCAATGTCATAACAGAAGTGCTTGAGGTTTCATAATAAACTAGTTTCTTAGTTAAATACCTATAACACCAAAAAATGCCAAAGGATTCCTTTGGCATTTTTTTATTTTTGACACTGTTAATCAGCTATGTATTGACTATCTCTGGACCTTCATACTATTATCATCCAAATACATATATTGAAATTTTTCAAACACGTTCATTTTTTTTACAAATAATTCATTGCATTTTTAATCAAACTGGTAGAAAATTGGAAATAATCGTTTTTAAATATACAAATTGTTTATGGAAAGGGGGACAGAGTCATGTCCCATAACACGGAAAAGTCAATAGCATTAGAGAGTAAACCAGATTTGCTGCAAAGTTACATTGATTCCCCTGAAAAGCAAAAACAGTTATATAAACGAACGTTGTTGATCGTTGTCATTTCGCAAATTTTTGGCGGAGCCGGACTCACTGCAGGTATTACAGTTGGCGCACTTCTTGCCCAAGACATGCTAGGGACAGATCGTTTAGCAGGCGTTCCCACTGCGTTGTTCACTTTGGGTTCAGCAGCTGCTGCCTATCTTGTTGGACGGGGTTCTCAACATTTTGGACGCCGTTTTGGTCTTGCGACAGGATTTTTAGTTGGAGGGATTGGGGCCATCGGCGTAGTCGTTTCAGCTTTAACTGCTAATATCATCCTGTTATTTGCTTCTCTATTAATCTATGGAGCTGGTACTGCTACAAACCTGCAAGCACGCTATGCAGGCACCGACTTAGCCAACTCCTCGCAGCGAGCAACCTCTATCAGTATTGCCTTGGTGTCAACCACATTCGGTGCAGTGGCAGGGCCTAATTTAGTAGATGTTATGGGCCGGTTTGCTGCTGACATCGGCGTTCCTACTTTAGCAGGACCATTCATTCTGGCAGCAACAGCTTTTATAGCTGCTGGTTTAGTTCTTTTGATTTTTCTGCGGCCTGATCCTCTTGTCGCTGCTAAAGCTATTGCCGAGGCGAAAAGAAGAGAAGAGAAACAGGTTTCCATTAACCATCCAAATACAGCAGAAATAAATAAGCGAGGAGTCGTAGTAGGAACAGCGATCATGATTTTAACTCAGATGGTGATGGTTGCCATCATGACCATGACACCAGTGCAAATGAGACACCATGGACATAGCTTAAGTGAGGTAGGGATGGTGATCGGTTTTCATGTTGGTGCAATGTACCTGCCATCTTTACTGACAGGCTTTCTTGTCGATAAAATCGGCCGTACCAAAATGGCGGTTGCTTCAGGTGCCACACTCTTGGCAGCGGGTGGACTTGCAGGGTTTGCACCGACTGATTCTATGCTTGGCTTTGTTATCGCCCTTGTGCTACTTGGACTGGGCTGGAACTTAGGGTTAATTAGTGGGACCGCGCTTATTGTCGATGCCACAAATCCAGAAACGCGTGCAAAGACGCAAGGAACAGTGGATGTTTCGATTGCCTTGGCTGGGGCATCCGGGGGAGCACTTTCCGGAATGGTTGTAGCACAATCAAGTTTCACCACACTCTCACTTGCCGGAGGAATTTTGGCATTACTTGTAATCCCATTTGTTGTCTGGTCTGGCAGAAATCAAATTCAAGGTTGATAAAACCACCCGCACATGTTTTTACGTTTTTACAATAGAGCTAAATTTTTGCAAACCATCACTTGAGAATTTATTTTTCAAGTGATTTTTTTTGCTGTTTTCGGAATGTTTATTCGAATCGATTTTGAAGAAAACAGAGAAATGATACTTAATTTTTTGTTATTTTCGACTATATGTAAAAAACTTGAAAACACATACATCCACCTACTAATTTGTAATTTAAAATCGTTTTTCACGAACAATTTATTAACAATAAAAAAAAATATTCGTTTTTTGTTGTAAATGTGAGTCTTGTAAATTATAATACTAGTATGCAAGAGAGCAGATAAAACCATCTGCTTGGATGTAAATTATTATCATAGGAATACTTTTTTAACTATTGAAAGTGAGGCCAGATATGACGCAACGAAAAATCCCAACTATCATCTTGGCTCCAGGATTGATACTTTTGATTTTATTTTTGGTGCTGCCACTTATTTCTATCATTTTTCCAACGTTTTTTGATGGCGGGTTCACCTTAGCGAATTATATTTCGTTCTTCAAGGATGAATATAATTTAGGTATTTTTTGGCGGACGATTAAAATTTCACTAATTGTGACATTGATTTGTGTATTATTAGGCGTTCCGACTGCTTACTACATTTCCCAAAGTCCGAAAAAATGGCGCAGCCTGTTAATGGCCTTAACCTTATTTCCATTGTTAACGAACTCCGTTGTGCGAAGTTTCGCCTGGATTACTCTTTTAGGACAAAACGGCATTATTAACAATATGTTAATGAATGCAGGCTTGATTACGAAGCCTTTGACGTTACTTTATACGGAATTTGCCATTGTGATTGGCTCTGTGTATTTATTCCTTCCATTAATGGTTATAACCTTGGTAGGGATTTTAGAAAACATTGATTCGGAAATTATGGAAGCTGCCGAAACTTTAGGTGCCAATCGCTTGATTGCTTTCATGAAAGTGATCTTGCCATTAAGTGTACCAGGTATTATGGTTGGCAGTATTTTAGTTTTCACTGGAACCATGACCGCATACACAACCCCACAATTATTAGGTGGGAACCGAAATATCATGTTAGCCACCTTCTTGTATCAAAATGCGACTGCATTAGGAAACTGGCAGGGTGCAAGTGTGATTGCCTTGATTATGATTGTGGCAACCATTATCGTGATGAAGCTATTCAATTGGGTTGCCGGGCGCATGGATAAGAGAGGTGAGGCAGGTGCGTAGAAATATAGGCTTAAAAATTTTTGCAGGTTTGGTTTTTGCGTTTTTATTTGTTCCATTGCTCATTATTGTCGTTACCTCTTTTGGAACCAATTCTACGATTCAATTTCCAATTGAAGGGTTTACCTTTGAATGGTATAGCAAGGTATTTAGCAACGAATCCTTTATGAACAGTTTCTTTCTTAGTCTGCAAGTAGCCTTTATTGCAACTCTTTTGGCTTTAATCATTGGTGTACCGGCGGCTTATTCATTAGCACGTCATAAGGTATTCGGTCGAAATTGGATTAAAAGCTTTTTCCTTTCGCCGACAATTGTACCGGGGTTGGTAGTGGGGTATGCCTTGTATCAATTTATTGTGTTAAAATTTCAATTTCCTATCTTTCAGGGTTTGTTACTTGGACATTTCTTGATTTGTTTACCTTATGTGATTCGTGTGGTTGGTTCAACGATCGAGCAATTAGATTTTTCAATTGAAGAAGTTTCATGGACGCTAGGCTGCACAAAATTACAATCGTTTAGCAAAGTGGTTTTACCCAACATTACTTCAGGGATTTTTGCTTCCTTCATGTTGGCATTCATTAACTCTTTCAACAATATACCCGTGTCACAGTTTTTATCAGGACCTGGTGTAACCATGTTACCAACTAACTTAATGAATTATATTGAATACAACTATGATCCATCTGTTTCTGCATTATCCGTTATTTTAATGCTTGGTACGATTGTATTGATGTTTATTATTGAAAAGACTTTAGGATTAGCAAGCATTTCATAGGAACATGCTAGAATCAACAGCGAAGGGGGAAGAACAACCATCATGTCCTATGTGGAATTAAAAGACATTCGAGTCAGTTATGATAACAAAAATGATATATTAAAAGATTTGAACTTATCCATCGAAAAAGGCGAATTGGTATCCTTATTAGGACCTTCAGGTTGTGGGAAAACAACGACTTTACGTGTAATTGCAGGCTTAATTCAACCCAATGATGGCGAGTTTCAAGTGGACAATCAAAACTTAACAAAGGTGCCTGTTCATAAGCGTGAATTTGGAATGGTATTTCAAAGCTATGCTTTGTTTCCTCATCTAACCATCAAGGAAAATGTTGCATTTGGATTAAAATTACGCAAGGAAAAAAAGAATAACATCGATAAAAAGGTTAACGATATTTTAGCGATTACAGGCTTAGAAGAGCTGGGTAACCGTTATCCAAAACAGCTGTCAGGCGGTCAAAGACAACGTGTGGCATTAGCACGTGCCTTAGTGATTGAACCTAAATTATTATTATTGGATGAACCATTAAGTAACTTAGATGCTAAACTGCGCGTGGCGATGCGGATTGAAATTAAACGAATCCAAAGCCAGTTAGGGATTACCTCTGTGTTCGTCACGCATGATCAAGAGGAATGCTTCTCTATTTCAGATAAAGTTGCGGTCATGAATAAAGGTGTGATTGAACAATTCGACACTCCCGAAGAGATTTATAAAAATCCAAAGACGGAGTTCGTTGCGCGCTTTATCGGTTTTGAGAACTTCTTTACTTTAACACCAGTTGAAGAGGGGAAGTATCAAGCCGTTGACGGAACGATTTTTCTAAGCACCCGGAAATGGGCTGCAGGGAAACATATCGGAACGATTCGTCCCGACGACATCGATATCGTAGCAAGCACCGAATCGGCTGCGAATAATATCTTGTCTGGAACAATAAGGGTGCGTACTTTTTTAGGGAAGTCGTACCAATATGAGGTGGAAACATCGATTGGTTCATTACTTGTAAATGAAGCTGATGATGTAATCTATCAGGTGGGAGACGCAGTCACACTATCGATTCCAGCTCACAAACTAATTATCGTATAGTTTTTCATAAATTCTATTCGACATAAATACAAACATCTATGAAAAGGAGCAAATAAAATGAATAAAAAAGTAGGTTTAATCGGTCTAACTTTCGTTACGGCTAGTATGTTGGCTGCATGTGGCGGCGGTGGTAATAGTGGAAATGATACTTCAAAAAAGGAACCAAAAACATTGGTTATTTCCACTTTTGGTTTAGAAGAAGATAAAATGCAACAAGATGTCTTCAAACCATTTGAAAAAAAATACAATGTTGACATTGTGCTCGAAACTGGTACAAGCTCAGAACGTTTTACTAAATTGAAAAGCAATCCGAATTCAACGGTTGATGTTATTGAATTGTCACAATCAAATGCGGCTGAAGGTGTATCAGCAGGTTTATTTGAAAAAATTGATAGCTCTAAAGTGCCAAACATGCAAAACCTAATCGATAGTGCAAAAGAATTATCAGCAGATGGTTCTGGCCCGGCCTATACGTTGAACAGTATTGGGATTGTCTACAATAAAAAGGCAGCAGGAAAGGAAATCAAAGAATGGGATGATCTATGGGATCCTTCTTTGAAAGGAAAAATCTCCATTCCTGACATTACAACAACCTTTGGACCAGCTATGCTTACTTTAGCAAGTGAGCACGAGAAGGTTGATATTACAACTGATAATGGAAAAGCAGCCTTCAAGGGCATCACAGATTTAGCTCCAAACGTTGTTAAAACGTATAGCAAATCTTCAGATTTAGCTAACATGTTCCAATCAGGTGAAATTGTGGCGGCTGTTGTGGGTGACTTTGCGGTTCCACTTATTACAGGGGCTAATTCAGACGTAGCTTATGTTGTCCCAGAATCTGGAACCTACGCAAACTTTAATACCATCAACATCAACAAAAACTCTAAAAATAAAGACTTGGCTTATAAATATATCGACTGGAGATTAAGCAAAGACATCCAAGAAAAAACAGCGAAGTCTCTAAATGAAGCTCCAACCAATAAAGAAGTAGTATTAGACGATGAAACGGCAAAGAATAAAACGTATGGTGACATTGCAGCACGCACAAACAAAGTCGATTCATCATTCGTCAATAAAAACCTAGCAGCATGGATCAATCAATGGAATAGAATTCTCAATAAATAAGAACAATGGGAAGTAGGACGGGGCTAAGGATATTTCTTGGCCCTTTTCTTGTTTACAAGTACGGAGGATGGAGGGATTGATGAAATGAAAGTAGATTTAGCGATTATCAACGGGCAGATTTACAATACTTTTACAAAGAAGTTTGACCAGAAAAATGTTGCAATAGTTGAAGATAAATTTTTCTATATTACGGTTGACGAAATGGAGAATTTAGATGCGATTGAAGTGGTGGATGCCAAAAATCAATATTTGGTTCCTGGGTTAATCGACATTCATATGCATATTGAAAGCTCGATGACTTCACCTTCTATTTTTTCTGAGGCTGTATTAACACATGGAGTAACAACCATTGTAGCTGATGCTCATGAGATAGCAAATGTGTTTGGGATGGAAGGGCTGGAGGCGTTCTTTTCCCAGCCAAGCATCATGGACATTTTTTATGCGATTCCGTCATCTGTCCCTTCAACAACGCCAGAATTAGAAACTACTGGGGGCTATATTGGCGTGGAAGAAGTAAAGCAGCTGTTGCAGCATCCGAAGGTGATTGCTTTAGGAGAAGCGATGAACTTCAATGGGATTGTCAATGAACCGGATTCATTAATTCGCCAAATTTTACGTGAGGTTCAAATGGAAAAGCCCTTGATGCCCTTGGAAGGTCATATTCCCCGTGTTTCTGGATTAGAATTGGCGAAATTTTTATATGCAGGCATAACGGCTGATCATACCCACCAGTCGCCTGAATCGATTTATGAGAAAATAACTAATGGGATGTTTTTAGAGTTTCAAAAGAAATCGATTACGCCGGAAAATATCCGTGTCATCGTTGAAAATAATTTTTATGAATATATGGCTATTATTACCGACGATGTAATGGCAGACGATCTGCTGGAAGGACATTTGGATGCAAACCTTCGTTTAGCGATTTCAGCTGGCATGCCTGTAGAACAAGCGATATACTGTACTACCTATACGCCTGCAAGACGAATGGGATTTCAAGACCGAGGGGCGATTATCCCGGGTTTTAAAGCTGATTTTCTCTTGCTGGATGATGTTAAAAGCATGACGATTGCCGCGGTTTATAAAGATGGTAAATTGGTCCATGAACGAGGAAATGAGATGCGCTACCCTACTGTGAAACCTGATTTTCCAGAGCATTTCTATAAGTCGTTACAATGTCGTGCCTTAACAATAGAGGATTTACGGATCAAGGTAAATACAACGGAAAAGGCCGTCGTCAACGTAATCCATATTTCAGAAGTTGGTACCTTTACTGAACATGTACAACGCGAGGTTGCGGTGATAGATGGATATTTGGATTGGGAAAAGAGTGGGTTGGCATTGATTATAGTGATGGAGCGCTATGGGAAAACAGGCAACATCGCCTATGGTTTTGTTGAAAATGCATTATCTGAAAGAGGAGCTGTCGCCACCACTTGGGCGCATGATCATCATAATTTGATGGTGATGGGAACGAGCGTGGAAGATATGTTAGTGGCGCAAAAACAATTATTGAACATGCAGGGTGGATATGTCGTTGCCCAAGCTGGAACGATTCAAGCGATTTGCCCATTGCCTGTCGGCGGCATTATTAGTGATGCACCGATCCAAGAACTAGGTGCACAATTGAAGGAAGTTCGCCAAGCGATGGTTGGCTTAGGTTATCGGAACAGCAATGAAATTATGTCATTCTCCACGTTATCTTTGCCAGTTTCACCTGTTATCAAAATTACGGATAAAGGGATGATGAATGTGCGTTCTCAAAGGATGATCCCATTAGTAGAAGGTGAAAACAGTTGAAAATTCTCATTAAAAATGCCTGGATTTTGACGATGAATGCGCAAATGGAACAATTCCGGCATGGCTATTTAGTAGTGGATGACAAAAAAATTATCGAAGTAGGTCGGTTGGATTTATTGCCGAAGGATGTCAGGTATGACAAATCCATCGATGCCAAAGGTGCCATTTTATTACCGGGTATGGTCAATACCCATACACATATTGGCATGATTCCGTTCCGTTCGCTAGGGGATGACTATCCCGATCGATTACGCCGCTTCTTATTTCCATTAGAAAATGAATGTATGAATGAACAACTGGCCTATACGAGTGGAAAATATGCAATTGCGGAAATGCAGCTTGCCGGTGTGACGACGTTCTTTGATATGTATTATTTTGAACAACAATTAGCTGAAGCGGCACAGGAAATGGATAGCCGTGGTATTTTAGCCGAAACCGTCATTGATTCCATAACGGTTGATGTGCTTGAACCAATGGGCGGTTTACACTACGCTGAAAGTTTTATGCCGAAATGGCAAGGGAACAAGCGAATTCAAGCATCCGTAGCACCGCATGCACCTTATTCGAATACGAAGGAAGCGCTCCAACAAGCTGCTATTTTATCTAAAAAGTACGACGTGCCATGGATGATGCATGTCAGTGAAATGGATTTTGAAATGGACAAATATTGGAAAGAACACCAGCAATCGCCGATTGAATTTTTAGAGGAGATTGGCGTTTTGAGTCCAAAACTTGTGGCTGCACACTGTATTCATTTGTCAGACCATGATATTGAGTTGTTGAAGAAGTATAATGTAAAGGTGGCTCATTGTATTGGTGCCAATACAAAATCGGCCAAAGGGGTTGCCCGTGTGCAGGATTTATTGGCTGCTGGTGTAACTGTAGGCTTAGGAACCGATGGCCCAAGCAGTGGAAATACGCTTGATTTATTTAGCCAAATGCGCTTATTTGCCAATTTCCATAAAACGTATTTACATGACCGCAGTGCCTTTCCAGCTGAAGAGATTGTCAAGTTGGCAACCATAGGTGGAGCGAAGGTTTTAGGCATGCAGGAACAAATCGGCTCAATTGAGGCAGGGAAACAAGCTGATTTCATTCTAGTCGAAACCGATTCTGTCAATATGTTTCCCATTTTTGATCCATATTCTGCTTTAGTTTATTCGGCAAATGCCAGCAATGTAAGAGATGTATTCATCGCTGGAAAGCAAGTTGTTGAAGGAAAAACCTTAGTGAATTTTGATATCATGCGATTAAGAGTAGAGCTTGCTGAGGCCATGGAACAATGTGGCTTTAGAAGAAAAGCGTTTCAAGCTATGGAAAGAAAATAGAGATATGGATACCTGATTTCAAGAAGGTTAGGCTGCTGCGGCAGCCTTTTTTTATTGGCTGAAAGGTCAGGTTATCAAATGAACCTCTTTAAAGCGAAAATGTGGTTTTGCTACAGCATGTGCTAAACATTCTCCATAATTATGGTTTCAAACATATTAGCCACTGTCTGGCAGGAGTCTGCAATTTCTTCTAGGTTTTCATAGATTTCTTTGTATTGAATAATTCGGACGGGGTCTTTCTCAACGGAAAATAAATATATGATGGATTCACGCAAAATGTGATCGCAACTAGATTCTAATTCTTTAATATTAATGGTGTGTTTTCTTATATTTAACAATTTCTTTGTTGATAGCAATTCTATGGCTATATAACAATGATTAGTTAAATTTTACCAATTATAAAAATAACCAGCAAGGTGATGATATAGGAGTAATTCTAATTAAAAGGAGAGAGACTCATGACTCAAATTGATGTAAATCAACTAAATCAAGCAAAAGCAAATGTAACACTCACACAAGAATTGTTAACAAAAGCAATTGAAAAGGCAAATTCCGATCCTACACTTGCCCAGGAAGCCATTAAACAGGCATCAAATGAAATTTCATCAGCTTTAAGTGCCGTAACTCAAGTACAAAAAACATCTCAAACCCAATCGGCGGAATGATAAAAAATTCTACCTGATATTACTGAGTAAATATTGTTATGCAAATCCTCATAACATTGTGAAATGCACCCAAATTATTTGGCACAACAAACAGCAAGTTGTTGAAGGAAAAACCTTAGTGAATTTTGATATCACGCAATTAAGAGGAGAGCTTGCTGAGGCCATGGAACAATGTGAATTCAGAAGAAAAGCGATAAAAGCAATGGAGGGAAGATAACGAGAACGGAGACCGGAGTCCAAGAAAGAGCCTAACTTTAACTAATAGCTATTTTATTAGAAGAACGAAAAGGGATGCCTTCTTGAATATGAATGGCATCCTTTTTAATAGCATGATTATATTTTATTTAAGAATTATTCTGTTGAGTATACTTAAGTAGATTGTGAATTATTTTTTACTATTGAAATATTGAAATCAACTTTTAATCAAGGTAGGATCCATCGGGAAATATTCCATAAATTTTCTTGATATAGAAGAAAGATACCTTCCTTTCAACCAGATTAATGCGGAAGGCCTAGCCATAATTGGCGGATCCACAATTTCTTTAAAAATAAGTGCAGTGTTCGGGATCAGGTTCATCGCAGATCTTGGAACGATGGCAATTCCGATGTCATGATTAGCCCATGTTAATAATGTCATAATATCACTGCTTTCACAAATAATTTTTGGTTCAAATCCAGTTTCTAAGCAAGCTGACTTTACAACGTCTACTGTATACATAGCCTGGTTATACATCGAGGTTCCTTTTTGTCTTCGCAGTAACATCAATGGCTTTTCTTCAAGTTCAGATAGCTTAATCGTTGGGTTATTCCGTTCAAAATTCCATTTATGGCTCATGACAGCAACAATCGGTTCATCAGGTAAATGAATCATATCAAATATGCTGTTATCAATGGGTAATCGAACAATCCCCAATTCAATATGGCGATTTTCTAGTAACTCCATAATCCGATTGGGATCTCCTTCCCATAACTGAAATTTAACATCAGGATAGTGCAATTGAAAATCACGTATTTTCTCAGGCAGCAGTTGGGCTCCAAGTGCAGCAATTGTCCCAATTGATAATGTGCCTTTTGTACCCTCAGTAAGTTCTTTTACCTCTTCTACTGTTCCTGTTACAAATTCAATAATTTCTTTCGCACGTTTATAAAGGAACATTCCTTCTTCCGTTATGATTAGCTTTCGTGTATGCCTTTCAAATAGAGTAACACCTAATTCATCTTCTAATTGCTTTAACTGCTGACTTAAAGGGGGTTGGGCCATATTCAAACGCTTGGCCGCTTGTGAGATTGTCCCTTCTTCTACAATCGTAATGAAATATTTTAAGTGACGAATATCCAATATTGACACCCTTTCAGCTGTAATTTATTTTATAAGCCCTATTGTAAAGGATTATTTATATATTTTACATATAAATAGGCAATAAAATAAATATTTTGCAGAATTTTCGGACTATGTTAAGTTATTACTATATTAAACTTGAAAAAGGGGGTAAATCAAGACGATCGATTCTAAAAAAGTAAACTTTTAAGCCTTTATCCATTTTTTTGTAAACGGTTTCTTATCTCAAAAAACTTTTAAAAGAGGTGCTGTAATGAAAAAAATGAAATATCTATTAACCTTGCTATTTACTTTTAGTATGTTTTTAGCGGGATGCGGATCGGATGAAACCGCAAGCAAGCCAGCAAAATCAACACCAGCTTCTCAAGCAGTAAGTGCACCAAAACCACTGAGTAAGCCTGTTCATATTAAGTTTGGTTATCCAACTCAAGGCGCATCGATGCTTCCTTTATGGGTAGCTAAGGATACGGGGATTTTTGAAAAATATGGCGTCGATGCCGAACTAATTTATATCGCTAGTACACCAAAAGTTCAAGAAACTTTAAACAGCGGGGCAATTGAAGTGGGTTTAACTGGTATTGATCCAGTAGGGAAATCGAAAGCAGCAGGAATTGACTCCGTAATCATTTCTGCAGTAGCCGACCGAAATGCTATGTACGTTTACGGACAAAAGGGAACCGATAAAAAAGATCTTGCAAAAGCATTAAAAGGGAAAACCATTATTACTGGTGCAGAAGGTTCACTATATGATTATTTGACACAATCCTTTATTAAAGACAATGGCTTAACTCCTAAACAGGATACAAAGCTTATTTATATGACTGGCGAAGGTGACCGGACTGGTGCGTTTATTAAAGGTGACGCAGAGTTCTATGTTGTCGCTCCTCCAACCTCTTTTAAAATGGATGATATGGGTTATCCGCAAATATACGATTTCAAGCAAAAAGAGGTGCTGAGTTCGGGGATTGGGATGAAGAAGGACTTTTATAACAAGAATCCTGAGTTAGCAGAAATCCTTGTTGCTTCTTTAATTGAGGCGAATGCATTCATTACGAAAAATAAGGAAGAAACGATTAAAATTATATCAAAATGGACCGGCATCGACGATCCGAAGCTAGCTGAAAAAACATATGATGTCAATGTTGATACAATACCGCAAAAACCGTATGTATCAGACAAATCGGCCCAATTTTTCTTAGATAACTCAAACAATGAAGAAGTTAGAAAAATGAAACCAGCAGATATTGTAGATATGAGTATCGTTAAGAAATTAGATGAGTCTGGTTTTATTGATAGCTTATATAAAAAATAAATCTCCACTAATACCAAACGAGGAGGCTAACAGATGACTGTAAAAGCTAAGCTGCTATCAGATAATGTTTCGATTAGTTATCCACTTAAAAATGGTGATGAGGTTATTGCCGTAAAGGATTTTAATATGACAGTCAATGAAAAGGAATTTGTCTGCATCGTCGGCCCAAGCGGCTGTGGAAAGTCAACAATGCTAGGTGCTATTGCTGGCTTTCAGGATATTAGCGGCGGAGCTATTTATTTAAATGGGAAGCCGATTAAAGGAGCAGGGAGGGATCGTGGAGTCGTATTTCAACAAGCCTCTCTATTTCCTTGGCGGACAGCTCTTGAAAATGTCATTTATGGATTAGAATTAGCTGGTGTTCCAAAACAAGATCGTATTTCTAAAGGCAGAGAGTTATTAAAGTTAGTAGGTTTAGAGGCGTTTGCAGATCATTATCCCAATCAGTTATCGGGCGGGATGCAGCAAAGAGTGAATGTTGCCAGAGCTCTAGCCATCGAACCTAGTCTGATGCTTTTAGATGAACCATTTGGAGCATTAGATGCTCAGACTAGAGAATTTATGCAGTTGGAACTTTTACGTATTTGGGAGGCAACAAATCAAACGATTATTTTTGTTACCCATGATATAGCCGAGTCTGTTTACTTAGCGGATAAAGTGATAGTTATGACTGCAAGACCAGGGAGAATTTGTGAAGAGGTGAAGATCGACCTCCCACGCCCTCGACCACTAGAGCTTAAAAGAAGTCGTGAATTTATGGAATATGAAAAACATATATGGGAACTCATTGTAAAAGAAAAAGAGAAAGAAAAAGAAACAGTTTAACGAGGAGGCGAAACGATGTTGAATAGCGTAAAGGTTAAAGAAGAGAAAGCCTTTAATCCCAATCAGACTAATAGTGCCAAAACAAGCTTGGCAGTGGCTGAAATGAAAACGCGTAAAAAGAAACAGAAAACGTTGGAAAACTTTTTCTTCAAATATCTTGGGGCCATTACGGTTATTCTTGTCCTGGCGATTTGGGAGACACTTTATCAAGCAGGGGTCATAAACCCGATATTTATGAGTGCTCCGTCAAAAATCGTAACCGTTGGGTATGAGTTAATTCAGAGTGGCTTGCTAACTGAAAATATTCTTTTTACACTCGGTAATTTCTCTGTTGGATTTGGCTTGGCCGCGATTACGGGAATTTTGGTTGGTTTAATTACGGGCTGGTATCGACCATTGGGAAAAGCGTTCGATCCATTTTTGACAGCCATGCTTGGTACACCCAGGATTGTATTATTACCATTAATCACTCTATGGGTAGGGGTAGGATTTTCAAGTAAGGTTTTAATTGTATTTCTTGCCGGAGTATTTCCGATTATTCTTAATACAATGTCAGGCGTTCGAAATTTGGATCCCAATTTAACACGGGTATCAAAGTGTTTTGGAGCCTCCGCAATTCAAACCTTTATCACGATTGCGCTGCCTGGATCCTTACCACAAATTGTCTCGGGACTCCGTGTGGGAATTGGGCAATCCCTTGTTGGGGTTATTGCGGCTGAAATGTTCGTTTCTACCGGGGGAATTGGTTATTTTGTGGCACAGTCATCAGCCAATTTTAATGTTGACCGTGTTTTTGTAGGCATCATTGTCATAGTGATTATGGGGATCTTAATCACAAGTTCGGTTAAATGGATCGAATCACGTTTGATGAAGCATCGAATTGAATAATAAATTATATGAAAAAGATATAAATAAGTAATGAAATATATATTTTACAAATAATCCGAATCTTAATAATATTAAATTATTGGTATATACAAATTTGTTGAAAAAGGAGAAAACTCATGACTCAGACAGAAAAAAGCACTACTTTACCCAAAAAACCAACCTTTACAAGTCCACCGTTAATCAAAAAACAAACACCACGCTGCCCGCCAATGGTTGATATTAAAAGTGCTGAAGAATTGATCCCATATTTAGATGCAGTTGCAAAACGACCTTATAATCATGGCTTACATGCAGGTTGGGACCTGCAGCCAGGTGAACGGGTCCTTCTTCGCGTCGATAATTGGCATGATCCACTGGTCATTGATGCTTGTAAGCTCATACTCGAAAAGTACAATACAAAATATGAAATCAAGTATGTGGATAAGGGGCCAATTATTAAATGGAAGGGCCATGACGAAGTTGAATATTATTTAGCTCGTACGAAAGAGTTAGCTGAGTGGATGGATGAATGGGAGCAAATGGAGAAGGATGGTAACTACGATAAGATTCTAATGGGATATGGTGGTCCCGTATTAAGAGCTGCAAACATAAAGATTCAACGGATGCCATTTATTACACCTGAACTCACAGCCACTCCAGCTCACACGATTCCTTATGAAATTATTGAAGCACTTGATAAATGGACATGGGATCGAATTCGTAATTCCCGCAGGGTTCATATTACAGATCCAGAAGGAACGGATTTAAGCTATACTAATCATGATGAATATTGGGATTCAAAGCGAGAGTTTTATAACCCGGATTTGGTGAATATATTTTATAAAGGAAATGAAGAATTTGGAAAAACATATTTGCCAGGCCACATATTAGGTCGCCCATGGATGTATCTACCGAAAGAAGACGCAACAGGTTATATCGCAGGTACTTCAAATCATATTGGGCCTGTTCCTTGGATTGGGTTGAAGGTTGATAATGGGAAAATAAGCGAAATCCATGAGGGTGGAGAATTTGGAGAAAAACTCCGTAAATTAAAAGCCGAAACGGACCATTTACAGTATCCTGGTTTCCCAGATAAAGGGCTTTTCCGGTGGTGGGAGGCTTCCGTTGGTACAAACCCTCATATTCACCGTCCAAGGAAAGGCTTCCTTAATGGGTGGTTAAATTGTCTTTATGAGCGTATGCGCAGTGGGGTTATTCATATAGGATTTGGAACGGTTATTTCAAGTTCTGCAGAGCGTCAGGCTGCAAGTATGGGATTGCCTGTTGGTCACTGGCATGTTCATCTGTATTTTCCAACTATGACATGTGAAATGATCGGCGGAGGAACGGAAACCCTTATTAAGGATGGACATCTAATGGCATTGGATGATCCAGACATTCGTAAAATTGCCGCAAAATATGGAGACCCAGATCTTTTATTATCTGAATCTTGGATTCCGGCAGTTCCTGGTCTAAACATGACTGGAGACTACTGGAAACATTATGCGGAAGATCCTGAAAAATGGGTGCTTTCGGAATTAAATATCTGTGAAAACTATCATCCGATGTTTATGAGTATGGTAGGAGCTGATCCAAAATATTGTAATAATCCGCTCTGGAAGGTGCCAAACATTAGTGACTCATGTTCATGCGGTGGGCATCACATTTAAAAAAATCAATAATAAAGAAGGCAACTTTTTATCCAATTTGTCTTATAAGGGGTCTGACACCACAAATAACTCGCAATCTAGTAGTGCTATACTAGATTGTCAATTGTGGGGTCAGACCCCTTTGATTTAACTTAAGTTAAAATTAACTTTTAATCAGTGGATCTTCTATCGGGAAGTATTCCATAAATTTTCTTGATATAGAGGAAAGATATCTTCCCTTCAACCATATCAATGCTGACGGTCTCGCAATGATAGAAGGACGAATAATTTCTTTAAAAATAAGCTGAGTGTTTGGGATAAGGTTCATTGCAGATTTTGGGACCAAGGCAACCCCAATGTCATGATGAGCCCATGTTAATAGCGTCATAATATCACTGCTTTCACAAATGATTTTAGGTTCGAACCCTACGTTTAAGAATGCTGTCTTAACAGCGTCTCCTGTATACATATCTTGGTTATACATCGAAGTGCCTATCTTTCTTCGAAGTATCATCAATGGCTTATCCTCAAGTTCGGATAGCATAATCGAAGGTCTATTGCTGTCACTATTCCATTTTTTACTCATCGCAACAACAATAGGTTCATCAGGTAAATGAATCATATTGAAAATCCTGTTATCAATCGGTAATCTAACGATCCCCAATTCTATTATGCGATTTTCTAATAACTCCATAATCCGATTGGTATCTCCTTCCCATACTTGGAATTGAACATCTGGATAATGGATTTGAAAATCACGTATTCTCTCCGGCAAAAGCTGGGCACCAAGTGAGGAAATTGCGCCTATAGATAATGTTCCTTTCATCCCCTCTGAAAGTTCTTTTACTTCTTCAATGGAACCAGTTAGTAACTCGATAATTTCTTTAGAACGTTTATAAAAGAGTAACCCTTCCTCTGTCATGATTAGTTTTCGCGTATGTCTTTCAAATAACGTAACACCTAATTCAATTTCTAACTGCTTCAGCAGATTGCTTAATGGCGGTTGGGACATATTCAAGCGTTTCGCCGCTTGAGAGATTTTTCCTTCTTCTACTATCGTAATGAAATAGTTTAAGTGTCGAATATCCAATATAATAGATCGCCCTTCCATATCAGATTATATTTTATAAGGTATCTGTAACCTGATTATATATATTTTTTACATAGGAGACAATTTAATAATTAAATATTAAAAATAATCAAACATTTATAAAATGGTAATCATACTTATTCCCAAGATCCAAGGGTTGATAACGTAGAGTTGGTAGTGATCCTTCCAAATTGTGATTGTTTGGATCGAGTAGAAGGGTTATTTATATAAAGAAGATATAAATAGTGAAAAATATAAGTATTTTACAAATATTATTAATTTTCTTAATATTAAATCAAGCCATCCATTGAGCATGTGCTAACGTGACTCGAATGGGTCAAAAATTTATTTAGGAGGTAATTCGTAATGGTTAAAGTTATTTTGCAAATGTACCCAGTTCTTCCCGCAGAAAATGAGGCTGAACGTGAACGTCTTCGCCCGCTTGGCCGGAACTCAGCGCTTTATCACGAGGTCTTGCATGAGATGGACGATATTGTCAAGGCCGCTGATGAGCTCGGACTCTGGGGGGTTGCTACTATTGAGCACCACTTCTGGTCAGAGGGCTACGAGGTGGGGCCGAATCCTGGTATTCTGAATGCCCACTGGGCTTCCATTACCAAGAACCTTCGGGTTGGTGCGCTCGGGTATGTGATGCCGACCCAGAACCCGCTAAAAGTGGCAGAAGAAACCGCTATCATTGACCATCTAGCAAGAGGGCGTTACTTTGTTGGTGTCGCCCGTGGATACCAATCGAGATGGACTGATATCATCGGGCAACACCTTGGGGCCAAGGCCACTCTTTCCGACAAGAGTGCCGATGATGAAGCAAACCGCGTTATGTTCGAGGAAGGGGTCGAACTGCTGCAGAAAGCGTGGACGCAGGATAGCGTCACGCACCAGGGCAAGGTGTGGCAGGTTCCCCCTACCGAAGAGGGCGTAGACTGGCCGATGTCGCCCGTTACGGAAAAACTGGGGGCACCTGGAGAGATTGAAAACGGAAAGGTAAAAAGTGTTAGCGTGGTTCCTTCGCCGTATCAGAAGCCACATCCACCGGTCTTTACTGCAAGCAGCGCCAGCAGGGAGACCATCGAGTACTGCGCCCGCAAGGGGTTTGTACCTACTCATTTTTCCAGGCTGGAACGGGCAGCCGAGAATGGTAAAATCTACACTGAGGAAGCCCGGGCTGCCGGCCATTCAGTAGGCTATGGGGAAAAGCAGGCCCTCGTACGATGGCTGGAAATTGGTGAATCGATGGCCGATGCACGTCAGCGCATGGTCAAGTATGACTTGGACGTCTTCAAGGCACTTACGTTACTACTGCCAACAGGGACAACTCAGGGCAAAGATCTTGAAAACTTCTACCACAACGGAACCGACGAGGAGTGGATCGACTTCACGCTCAAGACCGGGTTGTATTGCATCGGTACACTGGAGGATGTCAAGCAGCAATTTGTTGAACAGTGGAAGGCCTTTCCAGCTGAGTACTGCATGATTGTCTGCCATTATGCACAGCAGCCGAAGGAGCAGGTCATTGAGTATCTTGAAAAGTTTATGACGTACATCAAGCCGGAGTTGGACAAAATCACGGCCGAAGCATGGGAAAACAATATTATAGTTTCAAATTAATAACCTAGAAAATACATCACTGTTTCCCTAAAAAAGAAAGCGGTTACACCATAAGTGATATTCTGGGGAAGTTATGTCAGTTCAACCCCTCACTTTTTTTCAGGCGAGGGGTTTTTATTGTTTTAAAAGCAGCTGAATTGGATGAGAATTTTACTTTTACTCCGTTCGCTGAACTAGAGGGTTTATAACCCTAGGTTCCCTTAAATTCACAAAAACGCATGGAGGAGACACAAAAAATGAATATTGAAAAACTTGTCCTTGATTTTTTAGCGAAGCATCCTGGGGCTAGTGCAAAACAAATTATAAACGATTGCTATTGCTACTTTAAAAACCATCAGGAAAAAGAGGAAACTTTCCATTCAATTGTTAGTAAGAAGCTTCGAGTTTTAAAGAAGCATAACAAAATCTATAATAAGTCCAATTCATGGTATTTGCTAAATCAAAAAATAAATTGATTGTCTTTATCTTAAGAAAAAAGATCTCTATAGAAGCTAATTGATAAGGAGTGGTAATCATGACAAAAGAAGAAAATCAACGATTATTTAAAGAGGCAATGGGCAATTATCCGACTGGGGTTACGATCGTAACTGCAACAGATATCGATGGTAAACCAGTGGGATTAACAGTTAACTCCTTTGCATCAGTATCGTTAAATCCACTTATGGTTCTTTGGTCGATTGACCATAAAGTATCAACCATTAAGACGTTTATAGAAGAGGGGAAATTTGCCGTTCATATTCTCGCTGGTGATCAACAAGAGCTTTGCATGACTTTCGCAAGTAAAAATGTAGATAGATTTAGCACCGTCAAATGGAATTTTTCTGAACATCAATTACCAATTATTGATGGAGCGTTTGCTGTCCTTGAGTGTAAAACATTTAGGACGGTAGAAGCCGGAGATCATACCATTTTAATTGGCGAAGTGATAGATATCCAAATCGATAAAAAAGAGCCTATGCTATATCATCGAAGAAAATTTGGACCCATCCCAGCGGAGTTTTATTCTCAAGCATAATAAAAAGGAAAAATGAAAATTCAAGCATGAATCTACTATAAACGACTGGGGGATTTATCATGACTAAAATAAATATTGTTGACGTTGTTAATGAAAGTAAATTTAATCGTTTTCACCTTGGATTATTATTTTGGAGCTGTTTTATTATTTTGTTTGATAGTTATGATCTAGTCGTATACGGCTCGGTCTTACCTGTACTTATCAAGGAATGGTCCTTAACACCTATCGAGGCTGGAGCTATTGGCAGTTACGGATTTTTTGGAATGATGATTGGTGCCATATTGTTTGGAATTTTAGCGGACCGTTACGGAAGGAAAAAAGTTCTCCTTGCAAGTGTAGTACTCTTTAGCATCTTTATGTTTTTATGCGCATTTGCTCCTAACCCAACAAGTTTCTCCATTTTTCGATTTATTGGCGGATTAGGGATTGGTGGTGTTATGCCAAATGCGCTTGCCTTATTGACAGATTATGCACCTAAGACAAAGCGAAACATCATGATATCGATCGCCCTTTGCTGCTTTCCTATAGGTGGTATGTTAGCAGCTTTTTTAGCTATCTACCTTTTACCGACAATGGGTTGGGAAAGTGTTTACTGGGTAGCAGCGATTCCACTTTTGTTTATTCCGGTTATGATAAAACATTTTCATGATTCACCCGCGAGCCTTTTGGTAAAAGGTCGGAAAGATGAGCTAAAACAAATCCTTTCAAAAATGAATACTCAAGTTTCATTTCCTCCAAATACGGAATTTGATTCCATAATTGAAGAAAAAGACCCTGGTTTACCTGTTGTAGAATTGTTTAAAAACAAACGGGCATTAGCTACTTGTATGATTTGGATTGCTTTTTTTATGTGTTTGCTGATGATTAATGGGTTAACTATTTGGCTACCTAATATGATGGTAAATGCCGGCTATGCCCTGGGTTCTAGTTTAAGCTTTTTAGTTATTTTAAATGTAGGTGCAATTATAGGTACATTAATTCTAGGAAATCTTGCAGATAAACGGGGTACTAAAAAAGTGCTCATTCCCATGTTTGTCATTTCGGCCATTTGCCTGACTCTTCTTGGTTTCAAAACTAACATGGTCATTCTATCTATCCTAGTTGGTATCACAGGTGCGTGCACGATAGGGTCTCAAAGCATCGGTTACTCCTTCGTATCACAATATTATCCGCCTTTTATACGAGCTACAGGCATAGGTTTCGCTTCTGCTGTTGGAAGAATAGGTGCAATCATAGGACCAACATACGGAGGGATCTTAGTATCACTTAGTCTGCCTGTCCATATGAATTTTATTTCGTTTGCCATACCAGGTATCATAGCGGCCATCGCATTTTCATTTGTCCCTTTAAAACTTACTTTAGTACACAATCCTGCGAAAATTCTAACTATGCAAGAACCTCGTTAATTCCAAAAACGCAAGCGTTAACAAAATGGCATTAGAAGTACTGTCGGCATCACATACTTGAAGCCGACACCCCTAAAATAATGATGGAGGTGGATTTAATGGCTAGATTACCAATTGTGAAAGAAGAGGATTTGTCAAAAGAATTGCAGCATCTTTTAAAATTATCAAAGGAACGGGGCCCACCTAAACAAACACTATATTATTTCATGTCACATTCCCCGGAAGTTACGACAAAAGTTGGTCATCTATGGAATACAGCATTTTTCGAAGGTATCGTTGAACACACGCTAAAAGAATATGTTCGTCTACGAATCGTATTTCATTATGGCTGCCCATTCTGAAGTGGAGAGCGTTCTGCTTGGGCCAAGCAGATGGATGTAACTGAAGAAAAAATTAGTAAAATAATGGATCGTGACCCGGAGATTTTTACAAAAAAGGATTTATTAGCTCTTTGTTTCAGTGATTTTCTCTTGCAGGATTATGAAGACAACGAAGACGAGGATAAGTTATTCCAGGAACTTCTTGAAGAGTTTCGTATGAAGAAATCGTTGAACTAGGAACATTTATCTTTTTTTGTGAAGGATTTATTCCACTTACTCATTATATGGAAATATAAATTCGACCTTGATAATCTGCGCATTAGGTAATAGTACACACTCCAACGAAAATCCTAACAATGGGAAATAAAGCTGATGGAAGGCGGATTAAAAACATATCCATCCTAACTGCATGTGTCACTTTGGCTTCGTTTTCGATGATAATGATAGGTTTATTGTATGAGCCTTAAACCAAATCATCTTATGATGAGGACACTGGACCATCAAATGTTAGAGAAAGCCATGCAAGGTCGAGGACTAACTAATCGGTAACAAAAACAATCTTTTTTCTATTCTATTCATTTTAGAGGGAGGTTTTACAATGCCAAAGGATATTATCATTGAAGTAGAAGCTCATTCCTTAGAAAATTTAAAGAAAAAAGCTTTCGCAAAGATTACTCAGCCCGAAGAAGATACATTTACTATCTATTGTGACGAAGATAAGGATGTTGGCGGAGATGGTACAGCGGCGCCTCCGCTTTCCATTTTTACTAGTGCAGTAGCATTTTGTTTATTGACACAAGTGACTAGGTACGCATCAATGTTAAAGATTCCAGTGAATGATGCAAAGGTTAACATTCGAAGTGTATTTAAGGTAGAAGGATCGGCATTAAAGGGAAATATCAAGGGGAATTGTGAAGGCTTTCAAATTGATTTATTGATTGAATCGAATGCTTCCAATGAAGCAGTAAAAAAATTGATAAAAACGGCACATAATGCTTGTTTTCTAGAAAGTACTTTAGCTAATCCAGTAAAAATTGAAGTAAGAAACTATTTAAATGGAGATGTAGTAAGCATTTAACAGGGCCGGCTACATGTAATCCTTCACGGTGAATCTGTAAGCGTCAAATAGCCCCTTATCCCAAAATCGGGATAAGGGATTTTATCCTGAAGATTTTATTATCTTGAAGTTTTCAAACTCTCTGACATATTCCTCTATTATCATAATGAAGTATTTTAATTGTCGAATATCTAATAGAATAGATCGTCCCTCCATAAAACAATATTATAATATAATATTACCCAATTTAGAGATTACATCACTGTTTTATCGAAAAAAAGGAAGCGATTACATTAAAAGTGACATTCTGGGGAAAGTAAGGCAGTTCAATCCCTCACTTTTCAAGCGAGGGGTTTTTATTCTATTTCTTTTGATGAAAAATACTATAAATCCCCCGCATTTCAACACCCACTCCTATTCAATTAGGTCTGCTAGGTACTTAAGGCAAATCTCCCCATAATTCACAAAAACACACAATGAGGTGACAGAAAAATGAGTATCGAAAAGTGTGTCATTGATTTTTTAGAGAAGCATCCTGGGGCTAGTGCAAACCAAATTATAAATGATTTCAATCAATACTATAAAACACCTAAGAGAAAAGAAAAAACTTTAAATTCAATTGTTAGTAAAAAGCTGCGAGTCTTAAAGAAACATACTTAGTTACCGTACACTTTCTATTTCTACAATACCCGATTCAATTCATCTTTAATAGAATTTAACAAGATTGGATTAACGTAAAGTGACACGATTTCTAAATCATCGACTCTGACAATAAAGATTTATATTAAAAAAATATAAATCATGAATAAAATAGATATTTTACAAATTGTCATAATTTAAATAATATTAAGTCAATTAGATATTCTTATTTGTTTAAAAGGAGCAAAAAACATGACTAATAAAGAGGAAACTATTACTTTACCAAAAAAACCAAACTTTCAAAGTCCGCCGTTAATCAAAAAACAAACACCACGATGCCCGCCAATGGTAGATATAAAAAGTGCAGAGGAATTGATCCCTTATTTAGATGCAGTAGCAAAACGACCTTATAATCATGGCTTACATGCAGGGTGGGACCTCAAGCCTGGTGAACGAGTGCTCCTACGCGTCGATAACTGGCATGATCCAATGGTGATTGATGCCTGTAAGCGCATACTTGAAAAATACAATACAAAATATGAAGTGAAGTACGTTGATAAAGGCCCAATTGTTAAATGGAAGGGACATAACGAAGTTGAATATTATTTAGCTCGTACGAAAGAGCTGGCTGAATGGATGGATGAATGGGAGCAATTAGAGAAGGATGATAAATACGACAAGATTCTATGGGGATATGGAGGTCCGGTTTTACGAGCTGCAAACGTAAAGATTCAACGGATGCCATTTATTACACCTGAACTTACTGCCAGCCCGGCTCATACGATTCCATATGAAATAATCGAAGCATTAGATAAATGGACATGGGATCGAATCCGCAATGCCCGCAGGATTCACATTAAAGATCCAGAGGGAACGGATTTAAGCTATACCAATCATGATGAGTATTGGGATGCAAAACGAGAATTTTTAAATCCGGATTTGGTAGCTAAATTTTGGGCTGGTAATGAAGAATTTGGAAGAACAAACCTGCCAGGACACGTATTAGGCCGACCATGGTTGTATCTACCAAAAGAAGATGCAACGGGTTATATTGCAGGGACAACCAACCATATCGGACCTGTTCCTTGGATTGGGATGAAGGTAGATAATGGGAAAATAACGGAAATCCATGAGGGTGGAGAATTTGGAGATAAACTCCGTAAATTAAAAGTGGAAACAGATCACCTGCAATATCCTGGTTTTCCAGATAAAGGACTTTTCCGGTGGTGGGAGGCTTCCATTGGGACGAACCCGCATATTCACCGTCCAAGAAAAGGCTTTCTCACTGGCTGGTTAAACTGCCTGTATGAGCGGATGCGCAGTGGGGTGATTCATATCGGTTTTGGAACGATCATTTCAAGCGCAGCTGAGCGAGAGGCAGCCAAAATGGGATTGCCTGTTGGTCATTGGCATGTCCATCTGTATTTTCCAACTGTCACATGTGAAATGATTGGCGGAGGAACGGAAACCATTATCCAGGATGGGCATTTGCTGGCATTGGATGATCCAGAGATTCGTAAAATTGCTGCCAAATTTGGAGATCCAGATCTATTATTAGCCGAGTCATGGATTCCTGCCGTACCTGGTCTGAACATGACAGGAGACTACTGGAAACATTATGCGGATGATCCTGAAAAATGGGTGCTTGCGGAATTAAATATTTGTGAAAACTATCATCCTATGTTTATGAGTATGGTCGGAGCAGATCCAAAGTATTGTAATAATCCGTTATGGAAGGTGCCAAATACGCATGATTCATGCTCATGCGGAGGGCATCACGTTTAAATAAGATTCAATTATTAAATAAGAAGGTTTTTATCGGGTAGCTTCAATAAGCAGCTACCCCATTTTACCTATTGGTTACAGGTCTTTAGTAATAGACTCCATGTGCTATACGATAAATCTCTTTTTAACTTAATCTTCGCCTAAAACAATTCTAAGGTGAGGAACTATCACAAAAAATGAGGGGGAAAATGAGTGAAAGCAAAATCTGAATTAAGAGTTGCCATTATTGGAGGCGGGATTGGTGGTGCTGCAGCTGCGGTAGCTTTACGACGTGAAGGCATACGTGCAGAACTATATGAGCAAGCACCAGTGATAAAAGAGGTTGGAGCAGGTGTTGGTATGCGTCCGCCATCCGTGCACTTCTTCAAAAATTGGGGAATTTTTGAAGAACTGAAGCGAAAAAGTTTGAAAAGTGACTTTATGCAAGTGGTATTAGCTAATGGGCATGTCTTAGTGAATGAAAGATGGCCGCTTCTAACTGACAACCCTGATGAAACATGGGCAAGATTAATTCATCGAGCCGACTTAATCGAGACTTTTTTGAATCAATTACCACCCGACTCTATTCATTTAAGTCACAGGTTAGAGTCGATTATCGATCATGGAAATCATGCTGAAATTCATTTTGAAAACGGACATTCGATTGAAGCGGATTTAGTGATTGGAGCAGATGGTATTCGTTCTACTATCCGTTCACAGTTATTTAGTGATACAAAGCCTATTTATTCTGGAACTCATGCCTATCGAGCTGTTGTCGATAATAAAGAGGCATTTGAATTAGTTCCTGATAACTCATTTAAAGTTTTCGTGGATGGTAGTACTCAAATATATGTTTTACCGTTACACCATAGAAATCAAGTTTCCTTTGATGTTACTTTACAATCCCCAGATCCAGCTTGGAGACCAATAGTAGAGAAAAAAGACATTTTAAAACACTTACTAAACTTTGATGCTAATATCCAGAAGACGGCAGAAAGTGTTGAAGAGTACACTTGCCGCTCCATTTATGATATAGATTCAATAGACTGTTGGCATTCAAATTGTATAACACTGCTTGGCGATGCTGCGCATGCCATGCAACATCATACAGGTCAAGGTGCAAATAGTGCTATACAAGATGCAGGCGTTTTGGCTGAAGCTTTACGTGAAGCTGAATCCATTGCAGAAGCGTTACAAAACTATCAGTCACGCAGAAAACCAGTAACAGATCGCTATCAAAAATTATCTCGAATGGCACCAACACAAGAAGATGCTGAACCTGCATTCCTGGAAAAAGACAACTTAGAAAAAGCATGAGACTGAGCATCTGAATAGGAAAAGTGGAAGCTTTTTACCGGGCGGCTTTTATAAAAGCTGCCAAGGTCCACTAAATTGAAACTAGCAATCTTTAAAAATTGCGTGATTCTTCAGAAAGGAGAGGGGAGATTATGATGGCTTTACTTTCGCAAGCGATTGTATTTTTAATTATCGTCCTGGGTACTATAAAAATCTATCATTTAATTTTTTCAGTCCGCAAAGAGCTTTCCTGTACAACTGCTATGATGGCTGCCATGATGATGGGATCCATGACAGGACTATTAACGGGCACTGTCCTAGCTTTTAATCTTAGCTTCTCTATAAATACGCTGGTTGCTTTGATTATAGGAGTAGGGATTGGGATTATTATAGGAATTCCTTTTAACACAATGGCTGTTCTGGACGGCATGATGGCCGGGGTTATGGGTGGTGTGATGGGAGCGATGCTGGGTGCAATGCTAATGCCCAATTTTATTATGATCTTAAGCATCATTTTAATCGCTATTTTTATATTTTCTATCAGTCTCCTTATTAAAACGATTAAACAGGAAACAGGCAGTTTAAAAGAAACTGAACCTAATGGAGGACGTATAAATACCTTATCCATTCTCACTGCCTTTATCACTGTGGCTTTATGTACAATCATTTTGGCAGGTTCCTTTTATAAGATCCAACCTAACCTATCAAATACCAATCAAAACCAACCAGAACATCATCATATGACACATTAAACTATTGATATCTTTCCTATTTATGCTAGATATAAAAGGGACATACGAAACTTGAATACTGAATTATCTTTTTATTTAGAATAGTAAGAAAAGTTTTTGACTTTGGTATAACAATATTATAATATGTTGTTAGCAGCTTAGAGATTAGAGTAACCTCTTTTTAAAAGTAAGCGATTACAAGTGGGGAAGTGGCGTTTTGAGAAAGGTAAGGCAGTTCAATCAGTAGGGTTAAGAAAATTTGTTTGGGGGGATGGGAGGAAAGATGATGACTGCAAATGCCTTAAACAGCACCGTATTGGGAAACACGGTTTCTGTAGGTAAACCGATCATTGAGGTACGTAATCTCGAGCAAAAATTTAAGACAACTTCTGGCAATACCGTTGTGGCTCTCGATAATGTTAATGTAAGTATTGGCAATACTGAATTCCTTGCTGTTCTCGGGCCAAGTGGTTGTGGTAAAAGTACATTGATGCAGATTATGGCGGGATTAGTTAAACCGACGTCAGGAGATGTACTATTAAAGGGGAACCATGTCAAGGGTCCAAATCGTGACATTGGCATCGTGTTTCAACGACCAGCACTTTTTCCCTGGAGATTGGTAGTAGACAATGTCATGTTGAGCGCCGAAGTACTAGGTATGGATAAATCTCAAGCGAAAGTACGAGCACAAGAATTACTGGAATTAGTAGGTTTGGGTGATGCAGGGAAACTATATCCGTACGAATTATCCGGCGGGATGCAGCAACGTGTTAGTATTGCCCGTGCTCTTATGCACGACCCTGAGATTCTATTCATGGATGAGCCGTTTGGCGCTTTGGATGCTTTAACACGAGAAACAATGGGATTAGAGCTTTTGCGCATTTGGGAGATGAAACGCAAAACAGTTGTGTTCATTACTCACAGTGTGAATGAGGCACTTTTCTTAGCAGATCGTGTAGTAGTAATGTCAGCTCGCCCAGGAAGAGTGGCAGAGGATTTCAAAGTGGACCTTCCACGTCCTCGAGGTCTTGACGTTATGTCAACACCAGGTTTCAATGAGGCAGCCGGGCATCTTCGCCATTTGCTTGGTGCGACCATAGGGGACTAATATGAAAATGAGAAACTATAATCATTTGAAAATTTGATTCTGGGATGTTTTATGAGAGGAGAAATGACATTGGAAAAACCCTTAACAGTAAACACTCAAAGAAAATCTTCTGCTTTGAAATCTCGTAGTTGGCGCCCAGATTATTTATTAATTCCTGCCGTGTTTGTAGCCTTTATCATTGTGTGGGACTTGTTTATTACTATTTTTAACATTCGCTCAGTGATTCTCCCTAGGCCATTAGAAGTGTGGCAGTCGTTTATTAGTGGATTAAATCCAGAAAGTCCTCTAAACTATTATGTCCATATCCTTAATACACTTTATGAAGTACTTGCAGGATACGTAGCTGGAGCGATTGTTGGGATCATCCTTGCTTTATTGTTATCGCAAATTCCACTGCTTGAACGCGTATTCAAACCTTTTATTGTGGCATTTCAAAGTATCCCTAAAATTGCGATTGCACCACTAATCATCATCTGGTTTGGTTTCGGGATAGGTTCAAAAATTGCGCTCGTTATCCTAATTGTCTTTTTCCCAGTTCTAGTAAATGGTTTAAGCGGTTTCAAATCTGTGGAACCAGAGCGCTTAGCCGTGATGCGTTCGCTTGGTGCTTCACAATGGAAAATATTTACCAAGCTCGTGTTTCCCGGATCGCTGCCATTCTTGTTTGCCGGTCTTGAAGTTGCGTTAGTTCAAGCAATGACAGCAGCTATTGTGGCGGAGTTTCTTGCGGGGCGTGAAGGTCTAGGGGTGCTTATCATCCAAATGGAACAAGTGATGAATACTGGCGGCATCTTTGGTGTACTAGTTGTTCTTGCCATACTTGGCTGGATTCTAACAATGATCCTGAACTTAACACGTAAAAAATTAGTATTCTGGTCTGATGCAGAGCGAAGTAAAAAATAAAGTGACGATAAACAAGTTGTAAGACGCAAAAAGGGTATGGATTTATCACTGGATATTAGGGGGAATTGATGTGTTGAAAATTCTGAATTTTAAAAATTCAATGTTGTCTGCTCTGTTGCTGGGAGTCTTATTAGTAATTAGTGCTTGTTCTGGAACAGATAATGGATCATCCGGCAAAGGGTCATCAGAAAAGGCCACAGTTTCTGAAAATAAAGCGAAAGATAAACTTACAGTTGCTATTCCGTTTGCATTAGGTGTACCAAGCGGAATACCGCTGTGGCTTGGCGACGCCTTAGGTTATTTTAAAGATGAAGGGTTAGACGTTGAGGTGGTATCGTTAGTTGGAAAACCGTCAGAGGCGGTAGGACTAGTCGTTGCTGGCAAGGCTGATGTAGCCATTACTCAACCTGACGCCCTCGTTTATCCTATAGCAGCTGGAAAGGATCAAGGCTTAACTTGGATTTTCACCCCTTATCAAAAACCGATTTTTGGAATTGCGGTAAAAGAATCAAGTGATATTTCGTCTCCGAAACAACTTGAACATAAAACAGTTGGGATGACTGCCTTAGGGGCTCCATTTGAGACTTTTATGAAGGTAAATGTAACGGCAGATGGAGGGAATCCTTCAAGTATTGATCCTGTTGCGATTGGCAGCAGTGCAGCAGCAATGCAGGCTTTAGGAAAAGGAGATATTGATGCCTTTGTTGGAAATCAAGGTGACTTGGCTACTGCCGCTCTAGTAACTGGAACAAAAACAAAATTATTACCTTTCCCTTCTGCAGTGGAAGAAGGCTTTGCTGCTGGATTTGTAATGCGAAAGGATACTGATAAGACGAAACGAGATGCAATTGCCCGCTATATTCGGTCAGCTGTAAAAACAGCGATCTTCGCACAAGAAAATCCGGATAAGGCTGTGGAATTAAACTGGGAGAAGTATCCTGCATCTAAGCCAACTGATAAATCGGAAGAGCAGGCTTTAAAAGAAGCTAAAGTATCGTTAGGAGTAACAGCAAATAATTATAGACCGTCTGCTGATGGGAAATGGGGTTATATCTCTGAAGAACGCTGGAAGAAGTTTGTAGAAGCTAACGGCTTATCAGAAAAAATACCTGACGTGACAAAACTTTATGATTACTCACTTCTCGACACGATCAACTCTTTTAATGAAAAAGAGGTAAGGGAACAAGCTAAAAGCAAGTAGTGGTAAATAAATAGGATATTTTTAAGATGAAGTTAATTTGGTCAAATTCGTATCGACTTAAATGGAGGTGGGTTTAATGGCAAGATTGCCAATGGTGAAAGTGGAGGATATGTCAGAAGACATTCAGCATCTTTTAAAATTATCAAAGGAACGCGGCGCACCAAAACAAACTCTTTATTATTTCATGTCACACGCCCAGGAAGTTACAAAGAGCGTTGGAAACCTTTGGAATACTGCCTTTTTCGAAGGTGTTGTTGAACACACGCTAAAAGAGTATGTTCGTCTCCGAATTGCCTTTCATTATGGCTGCCCTTTTTGAAGTGGGGAGCGTTCTGCTTGGGCCAAGCAGATGGGTGTAACGGAAGAAAAAATTAGTAAAATAATGGATCGTGATCCAGAAATTTTTACAAAAAGAGATTTATTAGCTTTGCGTTTCAGTGATGTTCTCTTGCAGAATTATGAAGACAACGAAGACAAAGATCAGTTTTTTCAAGAACTGATCGAAGAGTTTTCCCACGAAGAAATAGTTGAACTAGGATCCTTTATCGCTTTTTGTGTAGGTTTTATTCCACTCGCTCATTTTATGGAAATTTAAAATCTAATAAAGTAAGATACTTCGAATAAGGAAGATTCAAACACCTTATTCGAAGTATTTATTTTTTAAAACTCTCAAAATGATAAACTAATTTTTCCGTCTTTGATCCTTCTAGGCTGTGGAACTATTAAATATTAGGAGGTTTTACAATGCAAGATCATGTACAAGAAAAAAGTTCAGGTGTTGTTCGTACTGTTCTTGGACCAGTGCCAGCTCAAGAATTAGGTGTCGTTCTGATTCATGAATCACTTCTATCTGTTGTACCTGGAGCTGAGTTTGCTCCTGAGATTGAAATGGACCGGAGTGAGATCTTTGAGGTATTAAAACGGAAACTATCTGATTTCCGTCGTAATGGAGGAAAAACGATTGTAGATAATAGTGGGATGTTCCATGGTCGTGATGTAAAACTTTACGAAACACTTTCAAAAGCAACAGGTGTACATATTGTAGCATCAACCGGTTTAGGGCCAGAACCCATGTTAAGTGGCTATTTTATTACGCCACAAAAAAATCCGCCTACACCGTGGTCAGCAGAACAATTTGCTGATTTGTTCGCTAAAGAGGTGACAGAAGGAATCGTTGTACCACGTATTGAACGTTCTGGTCTAGCAGGCATAGTGACGTCAATCGCAAGTAAAAGTGGTATTTCAGAAAAAGAAACAAATCTTTTCCGTGGTTCGGCACAAACAGCCCTCGCAACAGGAGTGCCTATATCCGTCCAATACGGTGCAGATGCAGTAAATGATCTGGAAATTTTATTAGGTGAAGGCATTGAATCAAACCGTGTCATTATCGGAGGACTTGACCGTATCGATGCTGTCCGCCGAAAAGAAGCATTTGCTGTTGCAGGACACGGCGCGTATGTTGCACTCGATCATGTTGGTTGGTCTACACCTTAAGGTTACATAAATGATACTGACCGTGCTCAGTTAATTGTAGACCTATTCGAAAAAGGTCTTGGTGAGCGTGTCTTGATTTCAACGAATGCAGTTGGCTGTGCGAAAGGTCATGCAGCAAAAGATCTTGACTTCAATTACTTACTAACAAAATTCGTACCAATCTTGCGCATTGTAGGTGTGACGAATGAGCAAATTCGGACTTTATTAGAAGAAAACCCGCAACGTGTCCTAACTATTGAGGCTTCAGTAGCGGCAGAAAAAGAATCCGTTGTGGCAGCAGAGAAAAAATAAAGGTGAGGAGTGAATAAAAGATGGGTAAGGTAAATACGGTGCTAGGTCCAATTGCGACAGAAGAACTAGGAATTACAGCCATGCACGAGCATATCGGATTCGGTCTGCCCGGATGCGACTTAGATACACAATGGTGGAAAAAACCTGAAGAAGCGTTTGAAATGACAATCCAAAAGTTACGCCGCTTCCGTGAACACGGTGGTAAAACCTTCGTGGACTGCACAGGAATCGGAAATGGACGTGATGTCGAATACTTTCAAGTATTATCACGTAGAACAGGTGTTAATATTGTGGCTGTTACAGGCTTTGTAGCAGGAGACTCGGCGCTTCCCTATTTCCGAAACAAATCAGTAGAGTATCTTACAGATTTATTCATCCATGAAATTACGGTTGGAATTGACGGCACAAGCGCAAAAGCAGGTGCCATTAAAGTAGGCGTAAGCCGAGAAGGTCTAGGTGAACTAGATCAACGTATTTATCGCGCTGCCGCAAGGGCCGCTGTAAAAACGGGTGTTCCCATTATAACGCACTTATCAACACAACCCGAGCTGGCCATTGAAATTTTTGAATCGGAAGGTTTATCACTTGATCGTGTCCTTATGGGACATGCTGATATTGGCCCAGATGTCGATGAAAATCGTGATACGTTGATTGCAAGCTTGGGCGGATTTGTGGGATTCGATACAATCGGATATGACTCGGAGATAGAAGATGCTCCCTATTGGTCACGCCCTCGACAAGACCGTATAAATCATTTCCTTTCTTTCCTTGGAAAAGGATTTTTAAAAAATGCCGTTATTTCAGCAGATGCTAACTGCTGTGCACTAGGTTGGCCGGGTTTAAAAGGACATTCTGTAAATTGTGTCTTTGAAGAGTTTATTCCGGACCTTCGAAAAGCAGGTATCGATGAAGAAGTCATTTACCAACTTTTAGTCCAAACGCCTGCGAAGATTTTAACCATGCAAGAACCAAGATAATAAAAAGCGGCAAGAGGAATTATAAGCCATTTTGCATAGGTTCTTTTATAATTGATCACCATAACCATGAATTAGCAATTATAAAAGGGTGAGTAGATTGGCAGATGTACGAATTGAACAATTTGATAAAGCGGTAAAATTGAGAAAAGAGTCAACTGAAGCTCTAGTGGATTACTGGAAAGACTTTTCGCTCTATACTTCTTTCGAATACTGGATGATGGTTGCTATATTCGTATTACCACTCATCATCCTTTATTTCAAAATTGATAAGAATAAAATCTTTCAAATCGGATTTTATGGATATAGTGTCCATATTATCTTTGCGTACATCGATATTTTTGGATTAAATAGTGGATTGTGGAATTATCCATTCCAATTAATTCCCGCACTTCCGAGTTTATCCTTGGATTCAAGTATTATCCCTGTCGCCTTTATGCTCATTTATCAATGGACATGGAATCATAATAAAAATTATTACTTATACGCTATCATTACGGCAATCATTTTTTCATTTGTGTTTAAACCCCTCCTTGTTACAATGGGTCTATTTAGAATGTATGGGAACATAAGCTATATACATTTATTTATTTGCTTTGTTGTGGTCCTACTACTAGCAAAGGTTATAACCAATGGATTCCTTTGGATGAAAAAGAAATTTCACCAAAAAACCACTTAGCCTTTTTAAGCCTACCAATGAAGTTTGAAAGAGCTGCAGATCAATTAAATTGGTCTGTGGCTCTTTTTTTCATAGTTTTTTTAAAAAAAATAATTAAATTCGCTTAAGTCGTTTTACTTGGAAAATTTCAGGGTAGGTATATTATGAATATATACTCTTAAATAAAGATATTTCAGTTCAAGATATTCGTATGGGTATGGTGTTAAGGGTAATACTATCTTTTGATAGTTGTGGTATTCAAACTAACATGACAAGGGGATGCTACCATGAATAATCGATTTGATGGAAAAGTAGTTTTAATTACTGGTGCAGGGTCAGGTTTAGGTCAGGCAGCTGCGGTAAGAGTTGCAAAAGAAGGAGCAAAGCTTTCTTTAGTGGATTTAAAAAGTGAAGGTTTAGAAGCAACAAAGAAATTAATTTTAGAAGCTGTACCTGAAGCGGAAGTATTATTAATTACTGCCGATGTATCAAATGAAGAAGCAGTAAAAAATTATGTGAATGAAACCGTTAAAAAATATGGCCGTATCGATGGATTCCACAATAACGCAGGAATTGAAGGAAAACAAAATGAAACGGCTGATTATGGCTCAGACGAATTCCAGAAGGTATTAAGTGTTAACTTAAATGGCGTATTTTATGGGTTAAAATATGTATTAGAAGTTATGAAAAAACAAGGCTCAGGTTCAGTAGTGAATACTGCTTCTGTTGGCGGAATTCGTGGAGTGGGGAACCAATCAGGTTATTCCGCAAGTAAACATGGTGTTGTCGGATTAACAAGAAACTCTGCGATTGAATATGGTCAATACGGTATTAGTATTAAAGCCATTGCACCAGGTGCAATTATGACACCAATGGTCGAAGCTTCACTTAAACAAATAGATCCTGTAAATTGGGAAGAAGCAGGAAAACAATTTGTCAGCGTCAATCCAATGAAGCGCTTTGGAAAACCTGAAGAAGTGGCAAGCTTAGTTGCATTCTTATTATCAGATGAAGCAGGATTTATTAACGCGGCGGTTATTCCTATCGATGGCGGACAATCTTACAAATATTAAATGAATAACAGAAATAAGGTATATTTTATACCATTTAAAAGAAGGGTCCCAAACGTTACATTTTGGGACCCTTTTGTCATAAAAATTGATTAATCTTCAGTGATGATTGGGGGAATAATTATGAATTCAAAATCCGTTTTTCCCCTTGAATTTCTTGAATGGAGCTTATATTTTGCGTGAATTCAAGCGTTCCCATATATTGACCAGTTTCATCCCGTACAGCAAAATAACGAATGTACACATATTTATCTTTAAATTTAATATAAAAATCTTCACAGTCTTTGATTCCTGCTTTAAAATCTTGTAATAATTCTTCCACGACATGAACGCTCTTTGGCGGATGGCAGTTTTGAACTGTCCGTCCAATAACCGCTTTTGTCCGAGCAAAAATTCGTTCTTTCCCATGAGAGAAGTAGCGTACGACATCATCTTGATCTATAAAAGTAATATCGACCGGCAAATGATTTAACATGAGTTCCAGTTGTTTTATAGATAAAATGCCAGTTTCCATTCGAATAAATCCGTCGGTTAAGGCATCCTCTTGAATTCCTTTTCTTTCAGGCTTCCAAACGCCCGCCGGTCCTGTTAAACAATAACCAATTTCATCACTTTCATGGGCAATTTTGACCCATTCGTCTTCTGTTAATGTTTGTAAGGCCATCGGGAATAAGATATTTTCCTCTTTAAAAATCATTTCACTAACTTCTCGAATGACAAAGTACAAGGAATTGATTACGGTTTGTTTTTCTCCCTTATAATTGGTTAATTTCGCTTTTGTTTCTTTTATCGCCTCGCGAATTCTGTCATCCACACCCCACATGACCTGGGTAGGGCCCATTATCCCGTATTTTTCTAAATAGGGAAACAATAGATTTTCTTTGCGGCTATAATGTTTGTCTATATCAAGTAATAGATTTAAATCTTCTAATAGTTTATAGATATTTTCCTTGCTGTCTTCTTTTTCAAACCGATCGTAATGGAGTTGCAGTTTGAAATTAACTAACAGATCAATTTCCTTATTTTCTAATGTAAACGTATGGATGGGATGGCCTGTCTGCTCTTCAGGTTTATTAGAACGATGAATCTCCTCAATCGATCCTTTAAAAATTGCTGCATGGACCGAACATAAGCGCTGCACTTCCTCGACTGGAATTCCTTCTTCTTCCATAAGTGATTGTTCAAGTTGGGAAATCTCCGCAACTGTAATACTGCCGGCAGCTTCTTGAAATTGAGCCTTTACTTCTTCGACACTCTTGCCATTATGCAAGTCTTTAATAATTTGTTTCAATAGTGATTGTCGCTTTGATTGACTTATCGGTTCTTGTTCACGGTTATTAATCATTTCGCTCATGGTAAATGCTCCTTTATTGTTTTATGGTAAATCCATTCTTTTCAAAGGTTTCGATTACTTTTTCTATTGAAATTCCTTTCATCCGGCAGCCTTTCGGAAGGGTCATGACACGACCGGCTGTTTTCAGCATGTGAGGGTTCGTAATGTTTTCAAAACCAAGTTCCTTCATAATCGGGATGATTTCAGGGAAATCGGTACATAAACGAAAAACTGGAAGTTGAGTATTAATAATCTTTGACATCATCATTTTCTCCTTGAAATAGGACTGATAATATTTCTCACTGAAAATATATCATAGGAGAGTGATTATCTAAGTGATGTGTATCACAAACGAAAAATAATTGATGAATATAGGAAAAAGGGGGCATGTAGCTTTAAATATATGAAAAAAGCACCTGATCATATCGAGCGGTGGGTAGGTAATAAAATAATCGTGGAAAATCAAACAAATGTTTTCTCTTTTATATCCTTTAAATGGTAATATTTTAATTAAAATAAAGATAGTAATGAGGTGAAATGTATGGATGAAGTTTGGTCAGAAAATCTCCCAGTTGTTCAATTCAGAGTGGCGAGACCGACTAATCAATTACAAAAAGTGGTTGAATTTTATCGTGATGGTCTTGGTCTAAAGGTCGTCGGTCATTTTGAAAATCATAATGGATATAATGGAGTCATGTTGGGTCTGCCAAATACGACCTATCATTTGGAGTTTACCCAGCATGTGGATGCGGTCCCATGTCCACCTCCTTCTGAGGATAATTTACTCGTTTTTTATATGCCAGATCTTGAGGCAAGGGATAAAATTGTGCAACGGTTACTTGAGATGGGGTACGAAGCAGTAGAACCAGAAAATCCTTACTGGAAAAATGCTGGTGTGACCATCGAGGATCCAGATGGATGGAGAATAGTCTTACAGAATTCGATCTTTGGTTAGACGTCTTGAGCTTATTTTTCATCAAAAAAGGAATAGACTCTTATCGTAACCTTTGTTGCTATTTTTTCCTACTTAGAGCCTCATTCAGACAGGCTTGAGGTATTTTAAAGCAATTGTGTCCGAATCGGTGGCTCATTCGGACAGGCTTGAGGTATTTTAAAACAACTGTGTCCGAATCAAAGGCTATAATTTGTTCAAAAAACAACAAACACTGCGAAAAAAGCCAAGGAATAAGTTGATGATCCCACATCACTTAAAAAACAGGAATCATAATAAAGAGAAGCTCTTAAACTGAGCTTCCCATTTTTTAATCAATAATAATTTATTTAAATTCTTTTTAAAAATACATAACTCACCTTGTCATAGTCCATTTTATTTTCGTAAAAACGATGAGCATCCAGCCGTTGTAAACCAGATGAGAGTGAGACAATATCATAGCCATTTTCCTTTGACCAATTCTGAACATATTCTAGAAGTGCTTCCCCATAACCTCTCGAGCGGCTATTTGAATCTGTTACTAAATCACAAACCCAGATAAATCTACCGTTGTATAAGGTAACCATAGGCATAAAACCTGTGACAGCAATAATTTGGTTATTTTCATACAAAGCAGCCATTTTATAATTTTCCTGCTTTGTTGCTTCTTGAACTAACTGAAGAAAACTACTTTCATCTAAATGAGTTCTCAATTGTTTCATGACCGGAAAGGCTTCTTTCCATTCCTTTTCATTTTTCAATTCCTTAATTAAAATTGTCTGCTCATTAACCATTTTCCCCAGCTCCTTTTCTGAATCTATAATTAATATTTAACCACAATCTGGTATAATCAAAAGTATCAGATTTGATAATTTTAATGGTACCAGTAGGTCTTTGGGAGATGAAAGAATGATTGAACTTACCCTTGCATTAGATTATAGAAGTGAGAAGCCGTTGTATATCCAAATAGCCAACTACATTAAGCAAGAAATTTTATCAGGAAGAATAAAACCAGCAGAAAAACTACCCTCTAAACGAAATTTAGCACATTACCTTGACGTAAGCATAAATACGATTCAGTCAGCCTACGATCAGCTTATAGCAGAAGGGTATGTAGAAAGTAAACCTCGTACAGGATTATTTGTAACGACTTTTGAAGATGACATTATTTCTGAACAAAAATCGCCTCGAAAATTGGAGATTGAGCCTGAGCTAGTAGAAGAGAAGGTTAAAATTGATTTCAATTCGGGGAAGGTCGATTTAGCACACTTTCCATATGCGATATGGCGAAAATTAACCGTTCAATCTTTACATCAAGATCAGGGCGAGTTATTTTATACGGGGAATCCTCAAGGGGAACTGAAACTACGAGAACAAATTGCCCGGCATCTATTTGCCTCAAGAGGTGTAAAGTGCACGGCTAATCAAATCATTATTGGTGCAGGGGCTCAAGTGCTAATCGGATTATTATGTTTAGTAATCGGAAAAGAACCTATATTTGGGTTGGAGAATCCTGGGTTTCACCGAACAAGAGCTACGATACAAGATCTTGGAGTCAAAACAAGGCCCATACCTTTGGATGATGCGGGGATCAATGTAGGGCAGTTGAAAAAAAGCGAAGCTAGTGTTGTGTATATCACACCATCACATCAATTTCCATTTGGAATGATCATGCCGATATCACGAAGGATCGAATTGTTAAAATGGGCAGATGATGTGAACGGTTATATTATTGAAGATGACTATGACGGGGAATATCGCTATAAAGGGAAGCCAATTCCTTCCTTACAAGGGCTAGATGTAAATGGTAGAGTGGTGTATTTAGGGACATTTTCCAAGTCGTTAATTCCATCTCTTCGGATAAGTTATCTGGTTTTACCATCGGCATTGATGAAAAAGTATCAAGAACACTTTACGGTTTACAAGCAGACCGTCTCGCGTCTTCACCAGGATACGCTTTATCGGTTTATGAATGAAGGACATTGGCAAACTCATTTAAATAAAATGAGAACACTTTACCGAAAAAAGCATGCCAGCTTACTGTTAGCTATTACTAATCACTTCGGCGATAAAGTAAAGGTAATCGGTGAAAACGCGGGACTTCATATTGTTTTGGAAGTGAATAACAATATGCGGGAAGACGAGTTGATTAAAAGGGCCATGACTGTTGGTGTAAAGGTATATCCATTATCCATCTATTATGATAGGGTCAAAAAAGATTTAGGTACGAGTGTTATACTAGGTTTTGGCGGATTATCAGAATGGGAAATTGAAAACGGAATTCAGCTATTAAAAGCAGCTTGGAACCTCTAAACAATTTAGGTAAAAAGTAGTCTAGCATTCTAGATTATTTGTTATCTTTAAAAATTCACTTATCATCTCTACATAGTCTGCTTTCGGGTAGTTTTTATATAAGTTGCTTGATAAACGAACCGGATCTCCAAAGAAGAACCGTTCATAAAGAGTTTGTCTTGTTCCAAACGAACTCATTGTCAGATCCCAAGCTAAACGAAAGATTTTTACGCGATCTACGGCATTTTTGCTGGCTCCTTGCAGGTATTGGTTGAGCTCTTCACGAAGATCTGAAGCAAAATCTGTTTCCGTTGGCAGTGATACCATTCCACTTGCACCAATCAATTGAATCATCTCAGTGAAACGGGGATAAATTCGCGGGAATATATTACTGGCAACTTGCAGAGAGCGGAGGTTTGGACGGATATATCCCCATTGGTCTAATTCTGCATCCTGTTCGGATTTGTCTAAGAGTGCTTTCATCGTCTCAAGGCCGATAATGATTTCTGACATTTTTTCCTGGATATGCTGATATTCACTGACATTAATTGTCTCTACTAAGAGTTCAGCAACACCTAAGATAAATTCCGTTTTGGCAATTTGTCTTATCAGTACTTGATGGGTGGCGTAGTGGTGAAACGAGCTATGCAGCATGAAGTCTGTGGTTGCTTCTATATTGTCGTAAAAAAAGACTCGATCCCATGGGACTAAAACATGGTCAAAGACAACAATGGAATCCATTTCTTCATATCGTGAGCTGAGCGGATGATTAAAGTGAGATTCTCCGCCTACAAATGATTCCCGGCAAATAAACTTTAATCCTTTCGTGTTCGAAGGAATGGAACAGGCAAACGCTTCTTCTGGATCCATGAACCGTGTTGGAGCCGTGTACACCAATACTTCATCGGTTAATCCGCCCTGAGTAGCCAGAAGTCGTGCCCCTTTAATGACAATTCCTTGTTCATTTCGATCAATGACCCTAGCCGAGATAGGTTCCTTTGAGTCTTCAAAATATTGCAGCGAACGATTTACTTGAGGAGTAATAAAGGTATGTGTAAAGGAAAGGTCATGTTCCCTTGCTTTTTCATATAATGATCGAATATTTTCAGGAAAACAATTTTCTTTACCTTGTAAAAGGTAAGCCGAGGAGGAGGCAAAGCTCATCACAACCGTGTTCATGTAGTCAGGACTCCTGCCCATCATACCATGTGTGTGCCGTGACCAGATTTCCATCATCCTTCGTCTTTTCTTAAGATCTTCTTTCGTTTTTGGCTGAAGGTAGGAAAGACCAATTAGATTTCCTGTTTGTGGTGAACGAAAAGTCATCTCCTTTTTAAGCGTTTCATCATTTTGCAAATCATACAAGGAAGCCTTTGTCTGAAGAATCCCTTTTAAAGCGGGATGTTCCGTGAGTTTCCCGTCAATTTTTTCTCCGTCATACCAAATTTCTGGTTTCGCCTGATTTAATCGTTCCAAAAAAGTAAAACCGTCTATAATTCCCATAAGCCCACTCCCGTTTTATTTTCAAAAAATCGTACATGTTAGCTAGTTCTATTTTATTGGATAACCCGTTAGCATGTTCCATATGGATAAGCCCAGTTTTAAAAATGGGGGTAGTGGTTTACTATTAAGTGGATGGTATATCCTTAGATGAATTGGATGGTTTATAATTGACCTTGTTGAGTTATGATTAAAGTCTAAAAATCTATTAAAGTTTGCTTTAATGTGGATAGGAGGTGCAGTATGGATATAGCGTTTGTTTTAGTTACTTTGGTATTAATTATTTCTGTTGTTTCAACTCTAGTATTAACGGGGAAATCTGATGAAAACTATAGCAGTTCCACAAAAAGAAATACCACAAACTTGACCTTAATTTATGTGGTAGTTATTTTTATTGCCCTAATGTCACTAGGGATTTACATATGGTTGAGCTAATTTATAATCTGCTTTCCGATAATCTTCAAAAAATGTCTGTATAAAAGAAAGACCGCCTATCAAAGACGGTCTTTTAGTTTGCCATAGATTGTATACTTTCTGCATGAGTCAAACAATTATTTGTTAATTTGAAAAAAAGTTTGAATGTCATTTGCTAGAATGGACGATTCTGACGGAAAATAGTAGGTGTGTCCATCATAGTGGAGGTCAAACATGAAGGCAACAGGATCCCCCGTATACAACACCAGTTGATAATAGTCTGGGTCACCATTTTCTGTATTGGGGTGAAAGTTAGATGAGTTCTTACCATTCTTTACTATTTCAAGGAGGCGGGAGACTTGCTCGGGATTCTTGATTTCCGCTAAGCGCTTATAACCTTCCGATGTATACGCTTGAAAGATTTCTACTTGATTCACTTGTCCAATCGGAAGATCTTGAAATTGCCATCTGTACTTTTCATCATCCCTTGAGTAATATAGGCTATATCCATTAATGGCACGAGAAGATTTCACAGCGATAAGATGGGGATATCCCTTAATGGTAAAAATGCCTGTTCCTTTTTCATGAAAGGCTGCATCACCATTCCGTATTTTATACTCTGGATCTGAGACGTTGTCCGCTACTTTAAATTTCACTTCACCGAGTTTTTCCCCGATGTACTTTTCATCAGCTAAAACACCTGTATAGATGCCATCATACGTTTTCCCATTCCATTTAACAAAATCAACCCAATCAATGACAACATTTTCGCCAAAAAGACTCGTCCTGCATCCGGCTAAGATCAGCACCGATACAACAACCAGACTGATTAATTTCCTCATATTACCACCTCTAATGCTATAGACGAATCATTTTCCGTTTTGTTTCATAAAAGATTTTTAACGAAAAAAGAAATGCAATTCATGGTAGAATTGCATTTCTTTTGTTGTTATGCCACAGACTTATGTTTTTCAATGTCAGTTTCTTTTTTGCTCATTTTTCGAATAAAAGGAATCACCCAACGGTCTAAGCCAATTCTACCTGCGTTATAACCAGCAGTTAAGATGATGAAGCCTAAGAAGATATCTCTAGGGTTATGTGATACAGTACCTGCTAGGAAGAAAGAGAAGTTCATCATGAGCCCGAAGAACATCGCAGTAGTTGTTAAGCAGCCAAGGATTAATCCTAAACCAATCAGTGTTTCGCCCCAAGGGACGATTACATTGAAAATATCAACATTTGGAAGTGCTATGTGTTTTAAAAAGTCAACGTACCAGCCAAAAACGACTGCGCCATCTGGACCTTTTACCGGATTTGCGATTGCTCCTTTTAAGAAACCAGAAGCGTCAAAACCGCCTGTTAATTTGTGAAAACCTGCTGTGATCCAAGAGTAACCAAGATATAAACGTAAAACAGTTAAGATGACTGCTGAAATTTTATTCTCTCTTAAAAATTTGTTAAACATAAATGATTCCACCCTTCATTTTTGTTTTGTTCTTTATGGTTATAATATATAATTTTTCCAGGTAAATAACATAGCGATAGTGATAAGTTCACAGATTGTTAGAAAAGTTTTGACAAGAATTTGACTTGTGTTTTAGGTCAATGGAAAAGCTTAAATGGGAACTGAAGCATATAGATGGATGGAGAGGGACGATTACCAAAGTATGTGAACCAATGTACCTGAATTAACTGGTACTTGATCGCAATATAAAAACAATGTTTTGTAGTAATATTAAAATAGACAATCATAAGTGGTATAAGGATGGAAGACTGAGTGGATGTATTTTACAATTTTGTGGGTTAATTCTACAAATATCAAGAAGTATTCTACAAATTTGATTGTTAATTCTACAAATATAAAGGGGTATTCTACAAATTCGAGTGTTAATTCTACAAAAGTTGGAAATTAATTCCTATATACTTTCAAAGCTTATCCATTAGAGAGGATCGTTACATGAATACATCATTAGAAATGCTAATTCACTTGTTTGAGCGGGCTGCACTACTCTTAATCTGCCTGTTTTTTATGATACGGATTCCGCGATTCAAGGAATCGTTACAAAAGGACCGTCATTCTCCTATAGAACGTGTCGTGATTACACTTGTGTTTTGTTTATTTGCGATTTTTGGTACATATTCAGGGATTAATGTGGAAGGTTCGCTTATAAATGTCAGGATTATTGCAGTCGTATCAGGCGGAATTTTATTTGGACCTTGGGTAGGAATCATTACCGGCATTGTTTCGGGGGTACATCGCTATTTGATTGATATAGGAGGAATTACCTCCATTCCATGCCTAATTACAAGCATAATTGCGGGGATTGTATCGGGGTATATAAACCGAAGAGTGAAGCGTACGTTACGTTGGGTTTATGGCATAGCAGCAGGGATGTTTTGCGAAGTCTTAACAATGCTGCTGATCCTTGCGATGGCTGAACCATTTGAACTGGGGTTTGATATTGTTTCTAAAATTGCCTTTCCTATGATTGCCGGAGAGGTTAACATTGGCCTGATTGTGTTATTGGTCATGAGTGTCGAGGGTGAAAAGGAAATTATTGCAGCCAGACAGGCAAAGTTAGCATTGGATATAGCTAATAAGACCCTTCCATATTTTCGTAACATTAATTCGGAGTCGCTGCGAAAGATTTGCACGATTATTAAAAATGATATAAAGGCTGACGCCGTTGCTATTACGGATATCCAAAATGTGCTTGCCTATGTTGGTTTTGGGGAAGAACGTTATTCCATTGGCCAGGAAATTATCAGTGATTTTTCAAAAGAGGCCATTCACAGCGGAAAAATTATTATCCGGAATAATGTGACCGATGAAAAAACACCGCAAATCCATTCTCTTCTCATCATGCCGTTTGAGGAGCATGGAGAGGTAACAGGAACACTCAAAATCTATTACAAGAAGGCCTATAAGATGACCTATTCGCTACAAACAATGGCGATCGGTCTATCACAAATAATCTCCACTCTTATGGAGGTTTCTCGGATTGAACAGATTAAGGAGGGTGCCAACAAGGCTGAGCTAAAGGCGTTGCAAACAAAGATTAATCCACATTTTTTGTTTAATGCTTTAAATGCAATTGCCTCTACAACCCGAAGGAATCCAGACAAGGCCCGTGAATTGATTATCAATCTATCCGGCTATATGAGATACAATTTGGAGGTCAGTGATGAATTGATTGATATTCATAAAGAACTGGAGCAAGTCCGGGATTATATAGAAATAGAGAAGGCACGTTTTGGCAGCCGCTTGACGGTGGAATATGATATTGATGATGTGGAAGTTAGCATACCCAGCCTGCTCATTCAGCCTTTAGTCGAGAATGCTATTATTCATGGCATTTTAAAGACAAAAGGTATTGGTCTTGTGACAATATCGGTAAAGGATTTGGGAGACAAAGTAAGAGTAAGTGTCAAGGATACAGGTGCTGGGATCAGTGAAGAAGTGATTCGGCAGCTCCGGCATGATAATGTGCCAGCAAACAAAATTGGTTTATATAATGTTCATCAGCGTGTGAAACTGATCTATGGAAATGGGCTGGTGATCAAACAGCTTTCCCCTGGAACAGAAGTTTTTTTTGATATTTAAAGGAGAATCATCAATGAAAGCCATAATTGTAGAAGATGAAGTTCCTGCTCGTGAGGAACTGGAATACTTAATTGAAACTTATAGTGATATCAAAATAACTCAAGCCTTTGATGACGGCTTAGATGTTTTGAAATTTTTGCAGGAGCAAGAAACAGATGTGATCTTTTTGGATATAAATATTCCGTCTCTTGATGGGATGCTGTTAGCGAGTACCATAAGTAAATTCACAAAAAGACCGTATATTGTTTTTACCACAGCATACAAAGAGCATGCTGCACAGGCATTTGAACTTGAAGCCTTTGATTATGTTCTAAAGCCCTATGATGAAAAACGGATTGCTGCGATGTTACATAGGCTGGAATCTGCCTATCTACGAGAACAGTCACAAGCCGTGATTCCAGAAAAAAATCCGAATGGTCATCTACAAGAAGGGGAAGCCCATGCAAAGACCACAACACGTATCAATTTAAAAAAGAACGATAAAATTATCGTAACGGATGTAAATGATATTTATTACGCTGCTGCAAGTGAAAAAGTGACATTAGTTTATACACAGCAGGAGGAGTATATCATGCCGATGAGCATATCGGAATTTCATGCCCTGCTCCCAGAGGATCTTTTTTTTCGGTGTCATCGGTCTTACACGGTTAACTTGACCAAAATACATGAAATTGTGCCTTGGTTTAACCAAACCTACATAATGCGTTTAAAAGGTATTGCGGCAGAAATTCCGGTCAGCAGAAGCAAGGTAAAGGCTTTTCGACAAATTATGCAAATATAACCTCCATTCATTCCGAATAATCGTCATCTCATTCCGAAACCGGTTTCCATCTTTTTCTCGGTGGTATTATCATCTTGTAAACGGAATCATAAAAGATTTCTAATGATGAACCTATCCATATAGATCCGAAAGAAAAGAGGAGATTACAATGAAAACTAGCACAGATCGTCGATGGTTGATTGTCTTGGGTACCATTATCGTGCAGATGGGATTAGGGACCATTTACACTTGGAGTCTCTTTAACCAGCCGTTAGTAGACCAGTTTGGCTGGAAATTAAATTCTGTGGCTTTTACTTTTTCCATTACCAGCTTAGCATTGGCATTATCTACATTGATTGCCGGGAAGCTGCAAGATAAATTGGGACTACGCCGATTAATCGCTTGTGCCGGAATTGTGCTCGGGGCAGGACTAATGATCAGTTCTCAAGCTTCATCCTTGGGGATGCTTTACATTTTGGCTGGGGTTATTGTAGGGGCTGCAGATGGAACAGCCTACATTACATCGTTATCCAATTTAATCAAATGGTTTCCCGAGAGAAAAGGACTTATTTCCGGAATCTCTGTAGGTGCGTATGGGACAGGCAGTCTGTTATTCAAGTTCATTAACGGGTCACTCATTCAATCGGTGGGCGTTTCCCAAGCCTTCTTTTACTGGGGATTAATTGTTCTGATTTTAGTCTTGGGTGGTTCATTCCTTGTTCGGGAAGCTAAAATAAGTCAAGAGCAAAATACAGGCAATGGCACCGTCCAAAAGGATTTTACAGTTAAAGAAATGCTGAAAACGAAGGAAGCTTATCTATTATTTGTCATTTTCTTCACAGCTTGTATGAGTGGGTTATTTTTGATTGGAATCGTAAAGGATATTGGTGTTAAAATGGCAGGACTTGATATTGCAGCTGCAAGCAATGCTGTAGCCTTAGTGGCTATCTTTAATACATGCGGCCGAATCATCCTCGGGGCATTATCAGATAAAGTAGGTCGGTTACGTGTGGTATCCGGCGCACTACTGGTAACAGCAGCGGCTGTGACTGTATTAAGCTTTGTTAAACTAAATTATGGTTTATTCTTTACAAGTGTCGCTGCAATTGCTTTTTGTTTTGGTGGTAATATCACTGTATTCCCTGCGATTGTAGCTGATTTCTTCGGCTTGAAAAATCAGGGGAAAAACTACGGGATCATTTATCAGGGCTTCGGTATTGGCGCCATCTCTGGATCATTTATTGCTTCTTCCTTAGGAGGTTTCATCCCTACTTTTAAACTGATTGCTGTCTTAAGCATCATCTCTGTACTAATTGCATTGATGATCAAGGCACCAGGTACTAGGAAACCTAAAACGAAAGATAAAAAGAATCATGGAGATATTCGCAGCCTGACTCCAGATACAAGAGCAAGTTAATAGGACAAAAGACAACGACTTCTAGGAAAAGGGGTTGTCTTTTTTTATGCCCGATTATTTTAATTTAATGGATAAAAGAAGGAAATCAGTCCATTATGTAGTAATATTTACGTAGGCCAGTGCCTTTGACTTTTTAGAAAAGGAGAGTTTTCAAAATGTACGTACTAAAAACAAAGGAAACCGACAATAGTGTGATTGAGTTTATTGAAAATGTGGATCATCCAAAGAAGCGGGAAGATGCCTATCAATTATTAGATCTATTTACGGAGACCACGGGCTATCATGCAAAGATGTGGGGACCAAGCATAATTGGATTTGGATCCTATCATTATAAATATGCATCTGGCCATGAAGGGGATGCCCCGCTGGTTGGCTTCTCACCTCGAAAAGCAAAGATCAGTTTGTATTTTGCACCCGGTGAAGCCAAGCGGGAAGAATTATTACAGAGGTTTGGAAAACATACATCCGGAAAAGGGTGTGTTTACATAAACAAAGTTGCCGATATAGATGTAGCTGTTTTAAAGGAATTAATCAATGATTCCATCACTTTTTTGAGAGAAACTTATCCGAATCCATAACAACAAAACCGTTCCTGTATCTAGAATAACTATGTTAGAAGTTAGAAAATATTAAGGCGGTAAAAATCCCTAAGTTCTACCAAATCTGAAAGGATCATTGAAATGCTAACCATACGAAATGTAAAAATAGAAGACTTACCAGCATTAGTTGCTATTGAACAACAATGCTTTACAAAAGATGAAGCTGCCACGGAAGACGCATTTGAAAAACGCATTCACACCATTTCCGATAGTTTCTTTGTGGCAGAAGAGGAGGGTGTAATCGTAGGTTTGATCAATGGACCTGTCATTGAATCACCGTTCATTACTGATGATCTCTTTCAGGATAGTATGGCAAACCCTGCGTCTAGTGGTCATCAAAGTATTCTGGGACTAGCTGTAGCACCCGGCTTTCAAAACCGTGGTGTGGCAGCGGCTCTACTCGCTCATTTTGAAAAAGAAGCAAGAGTGAAAAAGCGTGAATCGGTTACTCTTACGTGTAAAAACGATTTAATAAAGTTTTATGAGAACCATGGATATCACAACGATGGTGTTTCAAACTCTCAGCATGGTGGTGTTCTTTGGTATAACATGAGTAAAAATTTGGGCTGATACAATGATTGAATAAATTAGAAAAAGAAAAACCATAGAGTGCATAAAAACTCTCTATGGTTTTTCTTTTTTAATCGGTTACCTGATGGTTATAGCTATTCTTTTTCATCTTCAAGATAACATTTATTACCGCCACTGCCCATAGAATCGCAAGTACTAAATACGTAAATAGACTGATCGTATGAGATACAGTTAGTGCTCCTAATAACGTTCTAATATTTGTTATGATGATGATTCCGCCAACAAGAGTTCCTAAAAGGTTGGTAGGGATAATCTTGACTAGCCATGCTGCAATCGGAGCCGCAATAATTCCGCCAATCATTAAGGCAAGGACCCATTGCAGATTAATTTGGGTCCATCCTAAGGTTAGTAGAAATCCTAATGTAGAGGCAATTGCAATCGCAAATTCACTAGTATCAACAGAGCCAATCACCTTTCTTGGTTCCATCTTGTTGCTTGTAAGCAAAACCGGTGTGGCTATCGGACCCCAGCCGCCGCCACCTGTAGCGTCAAAAAATCCAGCAATAAAACCGAGAGGGATCAATTGCTTTTTTCCTAATTTCTTTCCTGCAAGTTGCTTTGATGGATTAAATTTAAACAAGAATCGATAGATGACATAAACACCTAACATTAAGAGGAAGAAGGAAATATATGGTTTTACGATATCACCAGGTATACTGCCTAAAAAACAAGCTCCTAAAAATGCACCAATCGAACCCGGTATGATTAATTTATAGACCACTTGTTTATCTACGTTTCCAAAACGAATGTGTGAAACGCCGGATGCTGCAGTCGTCACGACTTCCGCCATGTGGACTGAGGCTGAGGCAACAGCGGGTGCTATCCCAAACATAAGTAATAAGGAAGTTGACGTCACTCCATATGCCATTCCTAAGGAGCCATCTACTAATTGGGCAGCCAGGCCAATTAAGGCCAAAACGATTAACCTTTTCAAAAAAACCCTCTCCTTCTAAAAATAATACTGAATAGATTAGTTGAAAGGAATAGAGAACTAGTCTATGAAACTGACTTTTTATTATGATTGACTAATCCAATCAAGTTTCTAACCTACGATATGAGAGGACAAAATTGGGTGTTCGTGTAGATAGAGAAAATGGGTATTTGCCTATGGAGAGTAGGAAGCGTAAATTACATGTTTAACAAAGTTATCAGAATAACTTTGTTAGGAGTTGGAAAATCTATACCCATATTATGTAAAGGAAGAGTGTTATGGAACAAAATAGGATTCAATTAACAGCACCTGAAATTTCCAGTCTTTGGACACAATATATGTTTGATTCTATGTCAATTTGTTTTATTAAATATGCCCTTGGCCACATCGAAGATCAAGATATTATTGAGGTATATAAAACATCTCAGGAGCTATCAGAAAGACATCTTCAACAAATTAAAGAGTTTTTTAAAGGTGATCATTTTCCCATTCCACACGGCTTTACAGAAGAGGACGTAAATCTTCATGCCCCACGCTTGTTCCAAGATCCATTCTATCTTTACTATATGTATATCATGACCTTACAAGGGCTAACAGGTTACGCTCTGTCCGTTAGTACCTCCATCCGGTCCGATCTTCGAAAATATTATATTACCTGTAATACCGAGACCATGATGCTTTTTGACAAAGTCATCGACACGATGCTGAATAAAGGACTTTACTCACGGCCGCCTGTGATTACACCGGCTGAGTCAATTGATTTTATTAAACACCAAAGCTTTTTAACTGGATGGTTTGGGGAACGGCGACCACTAACGGCAATAGAAATAGGCGATATTACCTTTAATATGAACAAAATGCACCTGCATGTTGCATTAAAGGTTGGTTTTAGCCAGGTGGCTGCATCTGATAAGGTTCGAAATTACATTAATAGAGGAATGGAGATCTCTAATAACCATATTGCCATCTTCGAAAAAATTTTTCATGAAGAAAAACTGAATTCTCCGATCTCTTGGCAATCGCAAGTAACGAGTTCTACAACTTCTCCTTTTTCTGATAAATGGATCATGTATCAAATTCAATTGTCCACTCAATTGGCCATTGCCTATTATGGAACAGCCTTAAGTGTGACCTCCAGAACGGATCTTGCAGAAAAATATGTGGGTCTTACGGGTGAATTAATTTTGTTTGGTGAGGATGGTGCGAATCTAATGATTGAAAATGGATGGTTAGAAGAGCCGCCTAAAGCGAGTGACCGTAGAGCATTAATAAAAGGGAAGAAGGAAGGACTTACTAGCAAAGAATAAGGTTTTTTAATTACATAAACAAAAAAGGCTGTCATGACAGCCTTTTTTCGTATACAGGTGTTATGCTTGGGTAAATTTATTTTGATGCATACTTAATAATTCCAGATAAATAAACCGAGTATTCTCGCTCGATACATTCCCTTAACTTGATTTTCCCTTCACTTTCTAATGTTTTCACCATTTCTACAATCTTAATTTCATCTCCACTTGCCGCCTTTGGCACCTCTATGGTAAACAAATTGCCGCGGCTAGAATTACGTAGACTTTTTAATAAACTACTTTTATCCATTGGGTCATCCCCTTTGTCTAGTATTTCGACATAAAGAGGCATTATCCTTTAAATTAGATAGTTGTTTATTATATTTTATGCGATGTATAGAAGATTAGCAGTAAAATAGGATAAAACGAGGGAACACAATTGTTATAATTATTTAATTTTCCAGTTGTAAAACTATTATATTAAAATTGATTTTCATAAAGGGCACCATTCTGATTAGATAAATAGCGTTTTATTAATTTCACTAAAAAATTGATTGACTAAATCTACATTTCATTATAAGATACAATTCGTAATGGTTACGATTTGTTAAGAACTCATAAACCATGATTATATGATATAAGTATTATATTTAAATCGTAATAATTCCTACTTATTGATCTACTGGAGGTAAACATGAAAAAACTTATTAGTACATGTATCATTTTTCTTTTGTTCTTAAGTGGTTGTTCTAATGTCGATTCAACTAAAAATGAACCGACTAGTGAAAAATCTAAAAAACTACAGATTGTCACTACTTTTTATCCGATGTATTATTTTGCCCAAAAAGTGGCCGGCAGCACTGCAGATGTTGAACTATTAATACCTAACGGTGTAGAACCACATGATTGGGAGCCAACGGCAAAGGATATGGCTAAAATTCAAGACTCAGATTTGTTTATCTACAATAGCCAGTACTTTGAATCATGGACTGAAAAAGTATTAAAGAGTATTAATGATCCTAATTTAAACGTTCTTGAAGCTTCAAAGGGAATTAAATTAATGGATGCACTAGAAACAGAGGAAGAGGCGGGTGGACATCCTTCTAATCACGCATCTTCTAAAGATCCTCATGTTTGGCTTTCTCCAGTGTTAGCACAACAGGAGGTCGATAATATCGCAAGGGCTGTAGAAAAGGCAGATCCAAAAAATAAAGACGAGTATGAAAAAAATACAGAAGCTCTTAAGGCTCAACTAGCTGATTTAGATCGTTTATACAAAGAGACCGTTGATAAGGCAAAGAAAAAAGAGTTTGTGACACAGCATGCTGCATTTGGATATTTAGCAAAACAATATGGTTTAACTCAAATTCCGATCGCAGGATTATCCCCAGATGTAGAGCCAACTCTAGGGAAATTGAAAGAATTAGCGGTTTTAACGAAGGACAAAAACGTAAAATATATTTATTTTGAAGGACTTACTTCTCCTAAAGTAGCTAAGACCTTAGCCAATGAAATCGGAGCTAAAACGGTTGTTTTAAATCCATTAGAAGGATTAACAAAAGAAGAGCAAGAACAAGGTTTAGACTATATAGGGGTAATGAAAAAAAATCTTGAATCCATAAAGCTTTCCATTTTAGAGTAAAAAAAGAACAAGACCTATTTAATCATGAATAGGTCTTGTTCTTTTTAGCTTTGTAGTGTGCGTGCCCTTCTTTAACAACGGATGTGCAATCAACTATTTTGGTGGCTGCTTAATATCCTCTAAAAACATATTGTTCTTTAGGAGCTGAGGTGGTTGACCAATTCTCTACCTTTAAATAAGGTATATTGGTTTTAAAAGGCTGATAATAAATGGTTGATAATTTTCCTTTTATGGTTACCCATTGATCGTTTTTCCATTTCGTGCCATTAGGCATTTCAACTAGCATTCCAAAGACACCTGAGTCAGCAATGCAATGAATCACACCAAATCGGAACACAAACAGTTGGTTCTTATTTATTGTTTCAGAATCATTGAAAACAAACCCTTTAAACTCGATTTCTTTTCCAAGAAAATCTCCTGGAAAGTTATAAATCGTTTCCATCCCTTTTAAATAATTTTTATCATTTAAAATAATCGTATCTTGATTTACATATTTTTTCTTTTCCTTACTCATAAGTACATCATAATCATCTTTTCCATAATAGACACTCGTATCAGGACGCAAAAATTGCTGTTGCATAAAAGAGTCTCCTTTTCCTTCATCGTAAATAGGAAAATGAAATCCTTTTGCTTTTACAATATTCGAATCAAGTGTTGCAATCGGAAAGAACAGACCTGAAATGATGGGAAAGGCAAAAATCGGATAAATCAACACCTTTTTATACCATTTATCCTCTTTCGCATGATTATGCCCACAATGCTCATGATCACAACTAGGTTCTTTCGACTCTTCCTTGATCAGCATCATGATTTGGACAATGGTTAACACTAATAAGGCGTAACCAGCTGTTGCCGAAAGATACGAATATTTCATGTTAATATATTTATTAATCTCTCCTGTAATATGCAAATGAAAAAGTAAATAAGTAAATCCTATTAATATTAAGCTTCTTATCATAGTTTCAACCCCTTAATACAACAAAGAGTAGACAAAGACAACAACGAAAACGGATGAAACAATCAATAAAACAAGTCGCTTTTTAAAAGTTGCCAGCATCATCATCAAATTTTTAATATCTACCATTGGCCCAAACACAAGAAAAGCTAATAATGATCCAGTTGAAAATGTTGTTCTAAAAGAGGAAGCAATAAATGCATCTGCTTCAGAACAAAGAGATAGAATAAATGACAGAGCCATCATCACGATAGAGGATGATGCCTGCCCCTGGCCTATTGAAACAAGCGTCGAAGTCTTAATATAGGTTTGAACCGCTGCTGCAATTAGGGATCCAATCACTAAATATTTTCCCATGGAGAAAAATTCTTCCACCGCATGTTCCAGGGTCTGCCAAATTTTTTTATACAATGAAGAGCCTTTTCCATCAGCGTGGTGGTGATGAAAATGTTCATTAAAAGGGCTCCCTTTATAACGAAAAGCTATTAATATACCTACAAAAACAGCTACTATGATTGCCCCAATCGCTCGATATAACGGCATCTTCCAGTCACTGCCGAATGCGATATAAGTGGCAAACAAGACGACAGGATTGATAATTGGAGCTGTAAGCATAAAGGCAATCCCAGCAGAGATGGGCACCCCTTTTGATACAAGCCTGCTGACGATTGGAACAATTCCACACTCACATGACGGAAATAAAATACCTAAGAAACTTGCAAAGATGACAGCGAGTACTTTATTCTTGGGCATGATTTTTGCTATCATTTCTTCGGTTACAAATATTTGAATGATCCCTGAAATGAGAACGCCTAGAGTCACGAATGGCAGTGCTTCAATTAATATGGAGATAAAAATGGTATTCATCTGTAAAAAAGATTGAGGTAAGGATATACCAAGCATATTAGTCCTCCTATTTTAAAAGACTGATGGAACTACTATACTCTCATCCTATTAGTTCGTCCAAAGAAAAATCTGGAATAATATATATTATTTTCGGTTCGATTGAAGCTATAATTCTGATTAGAACAAGAATATCCTAATAAGTTTGTAAGTTATAAAGTGAAAATCAAACTTCATCTATTGTGAAAGCGCTATTTTTATGTAATAATCCGAATTGTGCAACTTATATAAATAAAACCAAACTAATTGATTTTCCTATCTATAATAAGAGGAGGATAACCATGCAAAATCAACAGCCCAATGTACGAGTAGCTGTCATACAAGCTGCTTCTGTCATAATGGATAAAGAGGCGAGTACAGAAAAAGCCATCTCGTTAACTTTACAAGCTGGAGAAAAAGGAGCTAATATTGTCGTATTTCCTGAAGCTTTTATTCCTGCCTATCCAAGAGGACTCACTTTTGGCGCGACAGTTGGTAGTCGTTCACCTGAAGGCAGACAAGACTGGCTCCGTTATTGGGAAAATTCAGTTCCTGTCCCTAGTGAAACGACTGATAGACTGGGAGAGGCTGCACGGAAAGCTGGAGTCTATCTTGTCATCGGCCTGATTGAAAGAGACCATGAATTCAGTACTGGTACGCTTTATTGTTCTGTTTTATTCTTTGGACCTGATGGTACATTGCTTGGAAAGCACCGTAAATTAAAACCAACGGGTTCTGAACGATTGATTTGGGGAGAAGGAGATGGCAGTACGCTTCCTGTCTTTGATACACCATATGGTAAAATAGGAGCTTTAATATGCTGGGAAAATTACATGCCATTAGCAAGAGCGGCGATGTATGCTAAAGGCGTTCAGATTTATATCACTCCTACTGCAGATTCCAGAGATTTATGGCAATCAACGATCCGTCATATTGCGGCAGAAGGAAGATGTTTTGTGTTATCTTGCAATCAATATGTTACGAAGGATATGTATCCTGCTGATTTAGCGTGTTACAGCGATCTAGTTTCTTCTCCTGATGAGATGTGCACAGGAGGAAGTGCCATTGTGGGCCCTCTAGGTGAATATATTACTGAACCAGTTTTTGGTAAAGAAGAAATTCTCTTAGCAGACCTTGATTTAAGGGAAATTGCGTATAGTCAATTTGATTTTGATGTAGTCGGCCATTATTCTCGACCAGATGTATTTCAATTGCTGGTCAATGAAGAGAAAAAAGAGAATGTGAAGTGGGTAAGGTAAAAATATCATTGAAATATTTTAACTCATTGAAATTTATAATAGAAAATCATGATTTATTAAGAAAAAGAAGCTTCGGAATAAATAATTTTGATAAGGTAAAGATAAGATTGGTGTTCAGTCACCACTAAGATGATTAAGGAGGAAAATTACCATGAACGTACGTGAAGGATTAATTCCTACTGCATTAGGTACTGCTGTTACTGCTACAGGATATGCCTTAAAGCAGAACCGCAAGTCTAATAAAATGCTGGCAAACACAGTATTTGGTTTTGGCTTGGCCCACGTAGTGTTAGGTGTAATTGACCTTGTTGAACATCGACGTTAGAACAATAGAAGGTTGAGCAGAATCAATTGCTCGCCTTCTTTTTTATTAATCCATTTACGGAATTAAAATAAATGATTTACCAATTGCACATAAATAAGTATAAAGTTAAATGTATAATTAAATTGCGAAAAGAAAGGAGTGGATCCAATCTTGTTAAATCAATCCTTTATAAAAACAATGACTAAACGTCAATCAGTCAGAACGTTTGCGTCTCAAGGATTAATAGAGTCAGATATTAAGCAAATTACTAAATACATAGATAATCAAACTAACCTAGTCGGACCCTTTGGAGGAAAAGGACGAATTGAAGTAGTCCAAGTAACCAATAATATGACCGATAAGGGCATAAAAGTTGGAACGTATGGATTCATAAAAAATCCAAGTGCCTATTTGGTCGGAATAACTAAGAATAATAAAATCTCCCTATTGGATTTTGCCTATACGTTTCATAAACTAATTTTGTGTTTGACAGAGTTAGAAATAGGGACTTGTTGGATGGGTGGGACCTTCGACCGAAATTCATTTGAACAGGAACTTGACTTGAGGGAAGGGGAATTTATCCCATGCATTAGCCCGATTGGCTATCCGAATGATAAGCAACGTGTGTTTGATAAAGCATTGCGTTTGGTGGTCAAAGCAGACAATAAAAAATCATGGGATAAACTTTTTTATGATGAAAATTTCGATAAAGTGTTGCAAAAGGAACTTGCTGGATTGTTTGAACTACCGATTGAAATGGTAAGGCTTGGGCCTTCGGCATCAAACAAACAACCATGGCGTCTAGTGTTATCTTCCAATCGTAAACTTTGTCATTTTTATATTGAACATACACCGAACTATAGTGCCAAACTGGGTTATGATATGCAGCTATTAGACATGGGCATTGCGATGTGTCAGTTTGAGTTAGCTTGTATGGAATTACAAATCCCAGGAAAATGGATCATGGCGGATCCGAATTTAGATCATCCGAATGAACAGTTTGAATACATCGTTAGTTGGCAAATAGAGGAGGGAAAGTAAATGGGGACAGATCGGAGGACCAACTTTATTGGTTTTTGAGCCTCTGTCCTGCTAAGCACTATGCTGATAAATGAAAAAGAGCAGAATGCGAATCAAATGACAATCTGCTCTTTTTATTGTTACAATTATACAAAATCCACACTTAAGTTAATTGGGTTGATTTGTGGGTATAATAATCTAGGAATTTATGGCGCCCATTTTTAAAATGAAGGATGGGTTGAGTATCGATTTTTAGACCAATTGAGTCAAATAATACAACTTGGAGGGAACAAGATGAATTCAAAATTCGCACCATTATTCGAGCCATTTGCTTTTTCGAATGGGATTGAAGTTAAAAATAGAATAGTTATGGCACCGATGACCACTTTTTCATCTAATTCGGATGGTACTGTAACAGATGCAGAGGTTAAGTATTATGCACGGCGCTCTAACGGCGTTGGCATGGTGATTACTGCATGTACATATGTAACCGCGAATGGGAAAGGGTTTCATGGAGAATTTGGCGGTGACCGTGATGAACTAATTCCAAGTTTACGACAAATTGCCACAGCCATAAAAGGGCAAGGCGCGAAGGCTGTTCTGCAAATCTTTCATGGTGGAAGACAGGTTCCTCCTGAATTAGTCAATGGGGATGTGGTTAGTGCCAGTGCTGTCCCTGCAGAAGGAGCTGGAAAACCGGTACCGAGGGAATTATCGGATCAAGAAGTGGTATCGATTATCCATGACTTTGGGGAAACCACTCGTCGTGCGATCGAGGCAGGATTTGATGGGGTGGAAATTCATGGAGCTAACGGCTATCTGCTTCAACAATTTTTCTCTCCGCATTCCAACCGCAGGGAGGATCGTTGGGGTGGAAGCCTAGAAAAACGTCTTTCATTTCCATTAGCTGTTCTGGATGAAGTAAAAAAGGTTGCTGCTGAGCATACGAAGGATCCGTTTATAATTGGTTACCGTTTTTCACCAGAAGAACCGGAAACCCCAGGGATCACCATGGCTGATACACTGCTTTTACTTGATGCCCTTGCTGAAAAACATCTTGATTATCTACATGTTTCATTACAGGATTTTTGGTCGGTGCCAAGACGAGGTGTAGAAGATACACGCTCCCGGATTGAGATTATCCAAGAACGAGTAGGGGATAAGGTTCCTGTCATCGGGGTTGGTTCTATATTATCCGCTGATGATGCCTTGAAAGCAATTCAGACATGTGTACCATTCATTGCCTTAGGACGTGAAATTATTATAGATCCAGACTGGGTTCAAAAGGTGGAAGAAGGCAGAGAAGCAGAGATTGTCACCAAAATTGATAAAAGTAAACAGCAGGAGCTAGTGGTGCCAGATCCATTATGGCAGGCTATTATCCATACTCCAGGTTGGTTTCCAGGTGTTTAATAAACAAGCATCCCAATATAATTTGGGATGCTTGTTTGTGTAAAATTAAAAACGCCATTTCTGGCGTTAAGAGTACTGATCTTGATCAGATGTTTCATTGCTATTGATCATATTTTTTACGTCTTCTGCTATCTTATCAAAGGTTTGATTCACTTTATTCAAAATTTCCTCATTGTTGGTGCTGGGGTTTTGATTATTGTTTTTTTCCACTTTGTCATCACCTCCATCATTATCGTTTGTAAAATCATTACAATTTATTACTATAAGGGATCATCAAAAATCTTGTCACAAAAAGATATAATTGTGCCCGTACCACAGATAAAAAAAGCCAGACGGTCACAAAAAAATATAATTGTGCCTATACCACAGATAAAAAAAGCCTAACGGTCACAAAAAGATATAATTGTGCCCATACCACAGATAAAAAAAGCCAGACGGTCACAAAAAAATATAATTGTGCCCGTTGCACGGATAAAAAAAGCCTAACGGTCACAAAAAGATATAATTGTGTGCCCGTACCACAGATAAAAAAAGCCAGACGGTCACAAACAGATATAATTGTGCCCGTACCATGGATAAAAAATATTCGACAAACCTTTCAGCCATTCTAAAAGGAATTTTTTACAGTGAGTCGAATATTATTAAGTGGTCAATTTATATGAAGGATTGAAAGGTCAAACTAGTAGGTAAGTGAGGAACTATCATGAAGCAGTTTATCTATATGATTGAAGATTTACTCACTCTTGTATTAATTTTTGGAACTGGACTTATCTTTGGTATTATTGGTTTGAGAAAGAAACAGTACGCTAAAATGTACGGAGGATTTGGTCATTTTGCCGGGGTTGTAATCAGTGGATTATTAAGTTACAGTGCAAGTCTTGAAGATAGCAGCAAGGGAATCGCAATCATGGTTTTATATCCTTTGTTTGCAGGTGGAGGGTGGTTAATTGGCTTGCACATTGGGAAGGAAAAGGATAAACTCAACAGAAATAAGCAATGGTAGGGGAGATTAACATGCAACAAGAAGGATTTATTGACGTAACGGGGGGAAGGGTTTGGTATCAGAAATTTGATCAAAATGCGAACGGAACGCCACTGATTGTTTTGCATGGTGGTCCTGGGTCCTCGTGTTATTCTTTACAAGGACTTGAGGCGCTCGCAGTGGATCGTCCTGTAATTATCTATGATCAATTAGGATGTGGGAGATCAGATCGACCTACGGATTCAAGTCTATGGCGACTTGACCGTTTTGTAGAAGAATTAGCTCAAATACGAGAAGCACTTAACTTGGATAAAGTACATATACTTGGTCATTCCTGGGGAACGACGCTTGCAGCTGCCTATTGCTTAACCAAGCCAAGCGGTGTGAAAAGTGTTATTTTTTCTAGCCCTTGCCTTAGCGCTCCATTATGGGAACAAGATCAAAAGCGTAACCTTAAAAAGCTGCCGAACGAGGTCCAGGAAACCATTAAACGTTGCGAAGAAAATGGAACAACTGACTCAGAAGAATTTGAAGCAGCGATAGAGATATTTAGCAATCATTTTGTTAACCGATTGGAGGAAAAACCGGAATGGCTGGAAAATAAACCACCAGAGTATCGGAATTCCGAGATCTATAATATCATGTGGGGACCTTCAGAATTTACTGTCCTTGGGAATTTAAAGGAATTTGATTGCACATCACAATTAAAAGATATTTCCTGTCCAACCTTATATACATGTGGCCGGTTTGATGAAGCCACCCCTGAGACCACAGAGTATTACAGCCGGTTGACCCCAAATTCAAACTTCCATGTGTTTGAGAATAGCGCCCATATGGCTTATATCGAGGAGACAGGAGAATATTTAAGAGTAATGGGAGATTTCCTTAAATTAACTGACTCCAAATCATCCTAAAAAAATAATAGAGCGGCTTGAGACTTCAAGCTGCTTATTTTTTAAAAAAAGAGGAAAATATAGAAATTTGGCGAATATACACTTTTAAACAATTCTTTGAACTAAAACAATAAAGAGGAAAAAAACATGAAAAGATCGGGTCAGATTATTTTAGTGGCGATTTCCATATTATTTACAACTTATCAAAAGTTCACAGATCAGCATGCTTTTTTTACACTAGATTTTTTCATTTTCACCCTTATTGCATGGGTGGTCGGCTGGCAGTATGATAAGGCGCGCTTTTTTGAAAAAAAAGCACGTTGTAGCGAGGAAAGCTATAAATTATTGATAGATTCATTGCCCGAGCCTGTTTACATTACTCAACATCATAGGTGTTTATATGCCAACCATGCTGCAGTGAATATGATTGGTGCGGCAAATAAAGAAGAAGTAATCGGCAAGTACATATTCGATTTTATTGTACCAGAGTATAGGGACCGTACACTGGAACGGTATAAACAGATTAAGAAGGATAAACTGCCTTCGAATACAATTGAGTACAAAGCAAAACGGTTGGACGGATCCATTTTCTTTTTTGAAGTTTCTTCTTTATTTATTGTTTTTGGTGGAAAAGAAGCAGTGCTATCAATTGGGAAGGATATTACGGAAAGAAAAGAACAGACAGAACGCCTATTGCAAAAGTCCGAAAAGCTGGCCTTGTTAGGTCAAATGGCGGCGGGAATTGCTCATGAAATTCGGAATCCGCTAACATCCATTAAGGGATTCATTCAACTGTTTAAAGCAAACCAACAAAAAGATGAATACTTTGATATTGTATTATCAGAGCTTGAAAGAATTAATAACATCGTTGGTGAATTTCTTGTTCTAGCTAAACCGACCGCAGTGGTTTATGCAGAGCGAGATGTAAAAGTATTATTAAATGATGTAGTCACGTTAATTGGTACACAATCGATCATGAATAATGTTGAAATTTTTGTCGATTTTGAACAGGATTTGCCAATGATTAGCTGCGAAGAAAATCAATTAAAACAAGTGTTCCTAAACCTTCTTAAAAATTCAATCGAAGCTATGCCCCAAGGTGGAAATATTCATGTCGTGGTGAAGAGTAAAGAAATAGGGCAAATATCCATCTTATTTATTGACCAAGGTGTTGGAATACCGGAGGATAGGATTTCAACACTTGGTGAGCCTTTTTATACAACAAAGGAAAAAGGAACAGGTCTTGGATTGATGACCTGCTATAAAATAATCGAAGGTCATAATGGTGTGTTGGATATTCAAAGTAAAGTGAATAAAGGAACAACGATTGAAATCATCTTACCAACCATTACACAGCCGTTATTGAAGAAAGAACCTATACATAGTTAAACTAGTATATGGAAATAATTTTCCGTTGTTCTCTACTGAACTATTAATATATGATACCTAATAGCTGGTACTTATTAATCTTCGGAGGGAGTAACTGATTGAAAAAAATTTTATTATTTTCCATATTTTTTACCTTCATTTTCATTTCACTTCCAAATGGCAAAGCTGATGCCCTGCAAACAGAGCCTGTTGTAAACGTAAAGTTAATCAACTTTTTAGGAAATAAAACGGAACTTTTGTTAAAACCATATGGTGATTATGTTTCCATTGATCCAAAAATTGTTCTGAATTCAGATACTTCCTACCTACTAAAATTAGAAAATGGAAAACTTTCTTTATATAGTAATGGAAAATTAATGAATACCTTTGTTCAACTGTCTGTAAAACCTGCGAAACCAAATGGACAGCTTTTGATCAATAATCGTCCTTATTTAGGTAGCTTCGATTTTGGTGTGGAAAATAAACAATATGTCCGACCGATTAATTCAGTGAATATGGAGGACTATTTAAAAGGCGTCGTCCCTATTGAAATGTACCCCTCATGGAATATTGAAGCCTTAAAAACGCAGGCTGTTGCAGCCAGAACCTATGCGATGAGTTATATGAACCGTGGAGTGATTGACGACACGATCCTCTACCAAGTATACGGCGGGTATATTTGGACAACAAATACAACAAAAGCGGTGGATGAAACAAGAGGACAGGTGGCCCAATATAACGGTCGATTGATTGATGCAGTCTATTCGGCGAGCAACGGGGGAATGACGGAAAGCAATGCCAATGCTTGGGGAACAACGGCAGTTGCTTACTTAAGCATTAAACAAGACCCATATGATCCAAAAACAGCTTGGAGTTTTTCTTTTCATAAAACACAAATAGATTTGACTACCCTGGATTTATCAAAGTCAGATGATTGGTGGTCAACCACACAAGAGGCAGACTCTGCCATTTCTTATAATATTAAAATGTGGTTAAACAAAAATGGATATGCAAACAAAGACATAAAAATTGCAGCTATCCCTGAATTTTCTCTCCAAAGTATTGGAACTGGTGGTCGTGTCAGTAAAGGAAATCTAACTGTGGATTTCTTGGTAAAGGATAAGATGGACGGTGAGGGCAAATTAATCCCACAACATGTTTCACTTGTGGATGTGAGTGCAGCCAAGGTACGAAGCATCATTGGGAACCGCGTTATGTGGAGTTACATGGTTGATGAAATCAATACGGAAAATGATCTTATCCAAGTTAGAGGTTATGGGGATGGTCATGGTGCTGGCATGAGTCAATGGGGTGCACAAAATATGGCTAAGACCGGTAAAAGGTATGATGAAATTCTTAAATTTTATTATACCGGAATATCTATTGTTCCTATCTATGACTCGATCGGTTTCCCTGTAACTTCCGACTCACCCGCTAAACAGGGATGGGTTAAGGCGAATGGAAAATGGTACTTTTTCAACAAAAGTGGCGTAAAAACAAAAGGCTGGTTAAAGGATGCAAATAAATGGTATTCCTTAAACCAAAACGGTGAAATGCTCACTGGCTGGCAAAAAGTAGGTGGGAAGTGGTACTTCCTTAAATCAAGCGGAGCTATGGCCACCGGCTGGTTAAAAGATAAAAACAAATGGTATTTCTTAACCACCTCAGGGGCAATGGCCACCGGCTGGATTACGAATCAAGATAAAAAGTATTATTTATCTGCTAGTGGAGCAATGGTTTCAAATCGTCAATTGATAAATGGAAAATGGTATTTATTTCATTCAAGTGGTTATTTAATAAAATAATATTTAATAGTATAGTGGGGCTCCAACTTTATGTTGGGGCTTTCTATGCTATTGTCCTTTTTCATACAATTTATAGATAAATAAAAAGGTATTTTGCTATAATCAAGAAAGTGCGAAAAAAATATTTGTAAAAAAAGGAACTTTTTCAACGTGTTAATTACATAGGAGGATTTTATGGGGAAAAATAGGTATGTTTTTTGGGGTCTTGTCATTACCACGCTAATTTCGGCACTCGATGCCAATATAATGCAAACGGCGAGTCCCACGATTGTGAGCCAACTCGGCGGAATGGAGTTGTTTGCCTGGATCTTTGTCGTCTATATGTTGGCAAGTACGGTAACTGTACCGCTTTATGGAAAACTTTCTGATATGTATGGCCGGAAAAAACTTTTAATGATTGCGGTAGGTCTTTTTACTATTGGTTCCATTCTTTGTGGGATTGCAAATTCCATGGTAATGCTGATTGTTTATAGAGGAATCCAGGGGTTGGGTGCTGGTGGAATGATCCCGCTCTCGATGATTATCGTGGGAGATTTGTTTACGATTGAAAAACGTGGAAAAATACAGGCTGTTTTTAGCACGATTTGGGCCATTTCATCGATAGTTGGTCCTGTGTTAGGTTCGTTTTTTGTTGAAACCTTAACATGGAGATGGATCTTCTTTATCAATATCCCCATCGGCATTGCCACCGTGCTATGTTTGATTCCTTATCGGGAAAGTATGTCATTTAAAAAGACTCACATTGATTTTAAAGGGTTTTTCCTTTTTGGAATTTCAATTACGCTTTTATTACTGTCTACAAGCGTCAAGCATCCTTTTTGGTACCTTGTGATTGGGATTGTTGGACTGATTATTTTTGCTGTTGTCGAAAGGAAAGAAGCGGAACCCTTTCTTCCTGTTTCTCTATTTAAAAATAAAGGGATTCTAATGACCAATTTGTTTATGTTATTTTATTGTTTGTCCTTTTTTGGAACGTCCAACTTTATTCCGTTGTTTTTACAAGAGGGCAACCATATGAGTATTTATAAAAGTGGACTGATTTTATTAAGTATTGCAGTTGGTTGGATGTTTGGAAGTACACCTGCAGGAAATTGGATCATTCGCTTTGGCTATAAAATCTTATTTATTATTGGCAGCTTTATTACGACGTTGTCGGGATTATTACTTTATTTATTTATAAATAATATTTCCTATATGGGTTTGTTTCTCATTTTGCTGGTACAAGGGGTTGCCTTCGGTTTATTATTTGCAGTCGGGACGATCGCATCGCAAGAATTCGCCGAATCTCATATCAAGGGAATGTCAACATCGTTGCAAATCTTTTTGAGAAATATCGGGACATCAATTGGGGTAACGGTTATGGGGCTGCTCATTAATCATTCGGCCAGCATTGCTTTCGGAATGAAAAACGTATTTCTTTATGCACTTTGGATGAGTATAGTTACCGTTGTGTTAAGCTTTTTAATTCCAGCTAAAACGCGTGGTTTTAGTGAAAATTAAAGGAAAGTGATCTTAATTGAATTAACGATAGTTTCATTATGTAAAGTAAATCATAATTATCCTCAGCCTCTTCTTTAGTTTTGAAGAGGCTGAATGGTTAATTGTGCCTTTTAGGGTGTTTTTTTCGGTTAACGGTTACAATAACCAATTATTGTGCCCGAGTAGAGGAAAAATATAGTCCTGACAGTCACAATTCCAGCAATTCTAGTACTCACAAGACCACTCATTTTACGGAACCTTTAAAGTGACTTAAGAATCTCTCTAAACTCTTTTCCTTTTTGAACATAATGCTCGCTCGACATTTGCAGCAAATGTAAATCTTTTTCAGCTAATTCTCGTACCACTTTTCCAGGAGAACCTAAAACGAGTGAACGGGGTGGGATCTTAATCCCTCCTGCGAGCAGCGTATTAGCTCCAATAATGCATTCCTCGCCAACTTCAACATTATCTAAAAGTGTTGATCCCATGCCAATAAGCGAGCCTCTTCCAACTTTACAGCCATGCAAAATAACATTGTGGCCAATGGTTACATCATCTTCAATGATGACCGGGAATCCTTCGTATAAATGGAGGGTGGAGTTATCTTGGATACTGCATCTTTCACCAATGATAATGGGACCATCATCAGCCCGCAGTACGGCATTAAACCACACGGTTGAATCCTTTCCAATTCTCACATCACCAATTAAATAAGCGCCGGGTGCAACAAATACTGAGTCATGAACATCGGGCGAAATCCCCTTGTAAGGGATTAACATATGAATCTCTCCTTTAAATAACTGAATTATCTTTCTATTAATCTAAATATATCATTAATTCACCTGTAAGATGTAAATTAAGTTTCTATCCATTTTCAAATGCATTATTCGCTAATAAAGTTTGTATGCACCATTTAAAGAAAAGAGTTAATATTGAAAGAACTAAGCAGCAAGAATGGAAAATTAACAGAAACGGCAAAAAATTGGGGCTATCGAAACAACTTTTAAAATATAAAATTGAAAAATACCAACTAGGATAAACGGTCATGTGATATCAAGGAAAAACAAAAAGGGGCGGACACGGTTTTTAATTTGACTGTAATACCCTGATTCTTAAACTTAAGAGGATAAAATCTGGCTTACCTCCTTTTCTAATTCCAGCACATTTTAGTTTTACACATTTTTTTCAATATGGTAAAACTGAAATATAATGAAAGGAAGTGAGAATATTATGACAAAGTCAATTTTTACAAATGGGACAATTTATACTTTGGAAGCGAATCAACCGGTAGTAGAATCTGTTGTCGTTGAGAAAGGTAGAATTATAGATATAGGTTCTCACCATGAAATGATCCTACAATGGGGCAGAAATGGGTCAAACATTATTGATTTACAGGGGAAAATGGTTACACCCGGATTGACGGATAGTCACTTGCATTTATCAGGTGTGGCGTTCAACTTTTTAGACCTTGATTTAACCGGTGTAAAATCAAAAAGCGAAATGCTTGATAAAATTAGGGAGAAGGCGAAAACAGTTGCGCCCGGAAAGTGGCTTATCGGAATGGGCTGGGATGAAAATCTCTTTACAGAAGGAACTATTCCTACAATTGAAGAGCTAGATTATGTTGCACCTCACTGTCCTACTTACCTAAAACGGATATGTCACCATGCTTTTTTAGTAAATAGCAAGGCACTTGAAATGAGTCAGTATCATCCGGATATTAAGGCTCCAACAGGCGGAACAGTTGTACTTGATCCGATTACCAAAAAGCCGACAGGGATGCTGCTCGAATCGGCTTCCCAACTGATAACAAAATACCTACCGGAACGAACCTATCAAGAGTTAAAGAATGGTTTGCAGCAAGCGATACAATTTGCGATGAAAAAGGGACTAACCAGTGTACATACCAATGATCCTGCTTATTTAGGCGGTCTCGATACAACGTATAAAATGTATGACGAATTAATTAACCATGACGGCCATGGTTTACGCTGTAATCTGCTCATTGATTATCCCTATCTTAATCAATTGAAAGAAAGAGGAATGTATGCAGGCTATGGAAATGACAAACTACAAATAGGAGCTATAAAAATTTTTGCTGATGGAGCATTTGGGAGAAGAACTGCGCTGCTGTCTGAGCCTTATCACGATGACCCCAGACAGGTTGGGGATGCCATGTATGATCAAGAAACTCTTTTTAAAGTGGTGAAAGAGATGCGAGAACACTCAATGCCTCTTGCTGTCCATACGATTGGTGACAAGGCCCTGGAAAATGTTCTTGACATCCTGGATCAATTTCCTAAAGTGGACTACCGTGATCGGATCATTCACACTTCCCTGGTTCGGAAAGATTTAGTTCAGCGTTTAATTGATCCGAGTCGGATTGCTGATATTCAACCAAGATTTGTGGTGGGTGATTATCCTTGGGTGAAAGATAGACTTGGAGAAAAGAGGGAGCCATATTTATATGCATGGAAAACGTTACTGGATTCAGGCGTTATGTGTGCCGGTGGATCCGATGCTCCAGTCGAACCTGTAGACCCTCTGCTTGGTATTCATGCTGCGGTTACCCGTAGAACTCCCGGGGAGCTTTATGGAGGCTGGAATGCCAAGGAAAAACTCTCTATGTATGAAGCCGTAAAGCTATTTACGGTTGGGGGTGCGTTCGCTGTCAATGAAGAAAATCTTAGAGGAACGATTTCCAGGGGTAAGCTAGCGGATATGACGGTTTATTCTACCAATCTATTTACAATGGAGAATCCTGACGAGTTACTAAAAACAGAAATTGAAATGACCATCATTGGTGGCGAAATTAAATTTAATAAATAAGGTATTGATAGTGATAAAAGAGTCCTAAATCGATGAAAGCGCTTTAAAATTGACGAAAAAGTTATAATAGTCAAAATATATTGACAAGGTTTTTTTTCGGTGGTAACCTTATTTAAAATTAGATATAAATTGATGACGAGAAGAGTAGGGTATGTTCATTGTTACACAGAGAGTCGACGGTTGGTGGGAGTCGATGACAAGGCTATCTGAAAATCATCTCTGAGATGTATAGCTGAACGGAGTAGTAAGCTGTACCGGAAAGTCCACCGTTAACATGGAACACGTATATGGAAAATGTACGTTGATCGAGAGCCGTAACTGTTTTTTGTTGCGGAAGTAGGGTGGTATCGCGAGCTAACTCGTCCCTATAACCATGGGGCGGGTTTTTTGTTGTTTATTAAACTAATTAAGTAATGAAATGCTGAAACGTTTTATGAAACGAAAAGGGCTAAAAAAATCGAGGAGGAACGTGAAAATGAGTCAACAAGTTGAAAAAAGAGTATTTAATGTAGAGGATATTATCATTGCCAGTCATACGATTAAGGATGTCATTTCGCCTACTCCCCTGCAATTCAATCAACTATTGTCAGAACGCTATGACTGTCATGTTTATTTGAAACGTGAGGATCTGCAAAGCGTACGTTCATTTAAGATTCGCGGAGCGTATAATCGAATCAAAAAATTGAATGAGGAAGAGTTGAAAAATGGAATTATTTGTGCCAGCGCCGGCAATCATGCCCAAGGTGTGGCCTACTCCTGTCATCTGTTAAATATTAATGGCAAAATCTTTATGCCAAGTACTACACCGAAACAGAAAGTGAATCAAGTTGCCTTTTGGGGCAAGGGCAGTGTTGAAATTGTTTTAAGCGGGGATACCTTTGATGATGCTTTTGAAAAAGCTATGGAATGCTGCGAGGCAGAAAATCGTACTTTTATCCATCCGTTTGATGATTATGATGTAATTGCCGGACAAGGGACAGTTGCTGTTGAACTACTTAATGATTGTCCTGAAAAAATCGATTATCTGTTTGCGGCCATTGGCGGAGGCGGCCTCCTAGCTGGAACCGGAACCTATTTAAGACACTACTCACCCCAAACGCAATTGATTGGTGTAGAGCCATTAGGTGCTCCAAGCATGAAGGAATCGATTTTAAAAGGAGAAGTAACCTCCTTAATGAAAATTGATCCGTTTGTGGATGGGGCAGCCGTTAAGACTGTTGGCTCCAGAACTTTTGAAATTTGTAAAGAAATTGTCGATGACATTGTCGTTATCCCGGAAGGAAAGGTTTGCACTACCTTGTTATCTCTTTATAATGAAAATGCGATTGTCGTCGAACCAACTGGAGCTTTATCGGTTGCAGCCCTAGATACCTATGCTGATGAAATCAAAGGGAAAACAGTTGTTTGTATCGTCAGCGGCGGCAATAATGACATCGGACGGATGCAGGAAATTAAAGAGCGTTCTAAACTTTATGAAGGACTGCAGCATTACTTTATTGTTCAATTTCCTCAGCGTCCAGGGGCATTGCGTGAATTTTTATTTGATGTACTTGGACCGAATGATGATATTAGCCATTTTGAATATACGAAAAAGAATAACAGAGAAACCGGACCTGCCTTGGTGGGAATTGAATTGAAGCATAAAGAAGATTATCTGCCATTAGTTGAACGCATTAAAGCTAAGGGATTTATACACAGGGAAGTAAATAAAGATAGTACGTTATTTCAGATGTTAGTCTAGATATAGAAGATTGGCCATCCAATTATATGGGATGGCCATTTTTTACTAAAAAATAAGGATATTTAGTAACTTCCTAACATTTTTACTGGATTGGATACTTAACAAATGGAACTTTTAATGTATAATATTATTTGTGCATGAAGACAGCCTATTTATTTGTGCTGTTTCTAGTTTGCAGAAATTCGACAATTATCTCAAAATGTTATTCTGAAAAACCGAATTTTTCTTAATAATGACTTTGGGAAGATTCAAAGTGGAAAGAGAGTGTTCAGAATGGGACGTAAGTGGAACAATATCAAAGAAAAGAAAGCTTCAAAAGACGCAAATACAAGTCGTATCTATGCTAAATTTGGAGTTGAAATTTATGTTGCTGCTAGACAAGGTGATCCTAATCCTGAATCCAATCAGGCGTTAAAATTTGTCCTTGAGCGTGCAAAAACATACAATGTACCGCGCCACATAATTGATCGCGCGATTGAAAAAGCCAAAGGCGGTTCTGAAGAAAGCTATACAGAACTTCGTTATGAAGGTTTTGGACCAAACGGATCGATGGTTATTGTTGACGCTTTGACAAATAACGTGAATCGTACGGCTGCAGATGTACGCGCTGCTTTTGGTAAAAACGGCGGAAACATGGGAGTCAGTGGATCTGTTGCATATATGTTCGATGCTACAGCTGTTATCGGGATCGAAGGAAAAACAGCAGATGAAGTACTTGAACTATTAATGGAAGCAGATGTAGATGTTCGTGATATTCTTGAAGAAGAAGATTCCGTCATTGTATATGCAGAACCTGATCAATTCCATGCGGTACAAGAAGCCTTCAAGCAAGCGGGGATTACTGAGTTTACCGTTGCCGAATTAACCATGCTTCCACAAACTGAAATTACACTTCCAGAAGATGCACTAGCAAAGTTTGAAAAAATGATCGATGTATTGGAAGATTTAGAAGACGTACAACAAGTCTACCACAACGTAGACCTAGGAGAATAAAGTTGGAGACAGGCCATTTAGGATGGTCTGTTTTTTTGTCCCTTCACATTACAATCAGCTGAAATAGTCAAGCCATCTTTTCGCTTTACTCCTTTAACGTATGTTATTATTTTATATATTACATATTGGGAAGGATGAATAAGTTGTCATTAGATAGTGTAAAAGCGTATTTTCAACAATGGAACCGTGAAGGGGATATCATGGAATTTGACACATCGAGTGCAACAGTGGAACAAGCTGCAGAAACCATTGGGGTTATTCCGGCCCGAATTGCGAAGACATTATCTTTCAGAGGGGGAGAGGAAAACGCCATTTTGATTGTAGCCGCTGGTGATGCCAAAATTGATAATAAGAAATTCCGGCTCCAATTTGGTTTCAAAGCTCGAATGCTTTCGCCAGATGAAGTTCTCGAGCAAACAGGACATGCCATTGGCGGTGTATGCCCTTTTGGTTTAAGAAATGACCTCGAGGTTTATCTGGACGTCTCAATGAAACGCTTTGAGACACTTTATCCTGCTTGTGGGAGTACTAACTCAGCCATCGAGTTAACGAAAGAAGAATTATTCCAATATTCTAATGCCAAGGAATGGGTAGATGTGTGTAAAGGCTGGGTAGAAGACGAAGAGCCCGCTCAAGAAAGCCAATCAATTGAGGTTTAATCGAAACAACAAATGGAATCTTTTTCACAAAGATTCCATTTGTTGTTAAATCGCATTTTCTCCGCTTTCGACATTAAACTGCCATAGAATACCAAACTGATCTTTAATCTGACCGTAGCATTTGCTCCAGTCTGTTTCTTGGAGCTCCATCACTACATTGCCGCCTTCTTTAAGCCTGTTAAAGTAGCTTGTAATTTTATCCTGGTCTTTATTGATAATGGCAAGAGTGATATTGTTCCCTTCCACAAACGGCATACCAGGAAACACATCAGAAAACATGACATTGCTTCCATCAATAGAGAGACGTGCATGCATGACCAAATTTTTTGCTTCCTCGGGCAGTGGATATTCCGGATTTGGCGGCGCTTCTCCAAAGGTCATAATTTGCGGTGTTCCGGTTTCAAAAACTTGTGCGTAAAACTCTACAGCCTCACGAGTGTTCCCATTAAAATTAAAATAAACATCAACCGACATAGACTTATCTCCTTAAAATTATATTTAAACATTGGTAATTGTACCATTTTGTTCCGGGAAATCAAAACACATGAGGAAGCTGCCATTAATAATTTTCTCAGTCGGATAATACAATTACAGTAATCATATTTTGAATTTTTCAATTATTTTTCATCAAGAAAGAAGGAATTAGCTGATGAAATTCAAAATACACCGCTGTAATTGCCGAAAGCTATGGTCAATCCAAAGCAGAAAGTCAAGGCTAACTGCCGGAACCCTTCTCCTTAATGGGAAATGGGAAGCAGAAGTCAAACCTGAAAGAAAATATAACCCGAAAGGTTTTGTTACGACGAAGGGCAATCATGAAATCATTTTTAATCCTCCAAGTGATTTAGTCGAGCAATTTATTAAGGTTAAGAAGTTAATTTATGACAAAAAGAATGTTCATTTTAATGTCGAACAAGGTGAGTACTTATACTTTGCGGAGGATGGTACTTGTTACATTCTTACAAAGATTCGGACCGAGCACAAACTTGATTAGAGCTAAAAAAGGAGAAAGAGCTTGGAACACACAAGCTCTTTCATCGCGATAACCGTTAATATTAAAATCCTACTCTAACTGATTAACGACAAAATCGCCAATTTCATCAATGGACATCTGCCCTTCAGGAATGGCAAATGTTTGGAAGACGTGCCACATATCTTCCCAAATTTTGAAGTGGACTTCTACTCCAGCTGCTTGGGCACGGTCGACAAGACGAACAGAGTCATCTAAAAGAATTTCATCATTACCCACGTGAACCAACATCGGAGGCAGCCCCGTTAAATCAGCGTGGATAGGAGATACAAGTGGATGACGAAGATCTAGGTCCCGAATATATAAGACGGGTGTGTGACGCATAGATTCTGGGGATAACCAAGGATCAGCGTCAGCACGGGTTACCACGGATTCTCCTAATCCTTCCATATCGGTCCATGGTGATAAAAGCACGGCCAAGGCTGGCAATCGATCTCCAGCATCTCTTAAGGTTAACAGGGTGGCCAAGGAAAGACCCCCGCCAGCAGAATCGCCGCCAATCACAATTTTTTCAGGTGAATAACCAGAGGTAAGTAACCAGCGATAAACACGAACCGCATCTTCAATTGCAGCTGGATATGGATGTTCTGGTGCAAGCCGATACTCAGGAACTAATACACGAGCAGAAGTGGAGCGGGACAATTTGGAAGCTAGGTATCGATGTGTATTGCAGCTTCCCATTATGTAAGCACCACCATGAAGGTATAGGAAAATACGGTCTTCAACTGCGTTTGGTACGGTGACCCATTCAGCTGGAATTCCCTCAATGGTGGTTTTTTCGATGTTGATGTCTGGTTGAATCGGTGTTAAACCAGATAATGCTTCTAGTCCTTGGCGTGCTGTTTCAATACTCGCTCCAGCAGTCTGGTTGGATTTTGACGCTTTTAAAAACTGTCTCACTATTAAGCTTTCTTGACTTGCCATTGCATTTTTCTCCTTTCGGACGATAGCGGTAGCGCGTACATATTATGTATTTCTCTACCTGATTTGAAATCCCTTCCTAACTAACAAATAATCCCACATCTTTTAAAAGAAGATGAGGGATTTTACGGTCCTTATCTAGGTGTTAAAGGTTTCACTGAAATCGCCGGTGAAAATGTAGTTATAAGGCAGCCTTCTAAATGTTCTGCGTTTAAAAATCCGAGATTAAAAGCAGCTTTTATTTTTTCATCATCCGGCTTTTTAATAACTTGGATGAGATCATTCATTTGTAATTCTTCTAACCTTTTAATTGTTTCTGCATCCTTATATTTTTCTGTTTTTCGAATTTGCCGTTGGAGTTTGTATCCACTGATTGTAATTTCCCCTTTTTGATTGGAACCAACTAAATTATTAAAATAGGTTTGAAAAACATCCTTTAATTGATTCATTTCCATTTCAATTTCTTTTTTCTGTTTATTTAGCTCGTAATACCTGACTAACATCTCACCTGTGATTAAGGATTTATTGTTTAGTACCAACATCCTCGCCTCCTATACGAACGTATATTCCATTTTATGCACCTGTTTATGGAAATATAACTAGATGGAGGATAAAATACGGACTAACAAGAAATTTGGAATGGAAAAAACATTGCTTTCTTCTCTATAAAATGGCAAGCTTATTATGATAAAAACTTCTTAAGAAAGATCTTTATAGGTGATTAACATGATTGAAGTAAAAACTTCCAAGCTTAGTGATGGGGAACTAAATAGAGGGGTATTTGCAACATGTGATATTGCAAAAGGTGAGCTCATTCATGAGGCACCGGTTATTCCTTATCCAAATGAGGAGCACGTTCATATAGAAAAGACGTTACTAGCAGATTATGCATTTGAGTATGGTATAAACCACACGGCGCTTCTGTTAGGATATGGTATGCTATTTAACCATTCTTATCAGCCAAACGCGATTTATGAAATAAACTTCCCAAATCACACATTTGACTTCTATGCTTACCGGGATATTAAAGCAGGGGAAGAAATTCTTATCAATTATAATGGCGATGTGGATGATGATGAACCACTTTGGTTTCATAAGGATCAAGAAAATGATTCTGAAAATAGCTAAATAAAGAAAGGATAGACGAAGCAGTTTTACTGTTTTCTCTATCCTTTTTTTATGGAGTTATGAAAAGGATATTTAGTTAAAGTGATAACATCAAGGAGAGAATGAACTTAGCGTTGTTGCTTGAGTATGTAAAAAGAAAACTTTAAGCTCATGATGGGATTAGCATCCTGCCTTAACTATTTAGTTAAGAAAAATTAGGACATTCGCCTATGCCTTTTTACCAATGTAACATAGTCTAGACTGTAACCTATAAAAAGGAGAGATGCTCAAATGACAGGTATGGGACAATATAACGTTGGAATGGGTACAGGAGGCTTATCAGGCATGGGCGGTGTTGGCGGCATGGGTATGGGAGGATACCCGGGTTATGGTGGATATGGTGGTATGGGTGGATTCCCTGGTTATGGTGGATATGGTGGTATGGGTGGATTCCCTGGTCATGGCGGTTATGGTGGTATGGGTGGATTCCCTGGTCATGGCGGTTATGGTGGTATGGGTGGATTCCCTGGTCATGGCGGTTATGGCGGAATGGGTGGATTCCCTGGTCATGGCGGTTATGGCGGAATGGGTGGATTCCCTGGTTATGGTGGATATGGCGGAATGGGTGGATTCCCTGGTCATGGCGGCTATGGCGGAATGGGTGGATTCCCTGGTCATGGCGGATACGGTGGTATGGGTGGATTCCCTGGTCATGGCGGATATGGTGAATGAGCTATTAACCCCAAAAATGTGGATGAATCGGTAAATAGGGATTTCCTATAAATCTATAAACTAAATAAATCTAATAAAAGTAATTAAAGAGCAATTAGAAAAAAAGATTTAATTTTGTATACACTGCTAAAACCTTGAAAAAGCCTTGGTGAATCAAGGCTTTTTCATTTGCAAAGCGGCGCAATCTTATGATTGTATGGTATAATTTTTTCACAATAGATGAAATTTTCTATATAATTATAGGAGTTATTCATCACTTCACACCATCACTCATCTAGATACATAAGAACTTTAGAGAAGGAATATTCTTCAGCCAAACTCAATATTCCTTCTAACTAACTAAATAAAGGGGGAACAAAATGCATATCCAAAAAGCAACATTAACCGAACTCGATCCCTTAACGGAACTTTTCGACTTGTACAGGATTTTTTATGAACAAACATCTGATAAAAATTCAGCAAGGACTTTTCTAACGGAGAGGATACGGAATGAAGAGTCAGTCATATTCATTGCTTTTGATGGACCTGAAGCACTTGGCTTTGTACAGCTTTATCCGTCGTTTTCAAGTGTCAGTATGAAACGGTCCTGGGTTTTAAACGATTTGTATGTAAATCAGCATGCCCGTAAGAAAGGTGTGGGGGAGGAGTTAATTAAAACCGCCATAGAATTTTCTAAGGAAACCGGGGCAAAAGGAGTTTTGTTAGAAACTGCAAAGGATAACTTTACAGCCCAAAGACTTTATGAAAAAATAGGTTTTATAAGAGAAGCGAATTATTTCTATTATTTTTCCATTTAAAATCTTTAAGAATGTTAAATTTATAAGTGCGAAATTTTTCGTATTTTGATCATTTTAGGATCCATAATTCTGCTACATTAGAAATATAGTATTTTGGGGGAGATGATTTAATGAAAAATTTAGCATTCACAAACGAAGTACTAAACGGTAAAGTATACATGGTCGAAATGGAAGATGGAGAAATTAGTTCCTTTCGTATAATTAGTGAAACACCCACACACTATATTTTTTCGTATTCAACAAATGAATCTGTAGAAGTTTTTGAAAAAGGAAAACATGAAATAATGGGAATATTTGAAGTTCGAGAATGGTGGGATTGCAAGGGTAAAGATGGAAGCACGCTGCTAAACTAGTCCTATTTATAACCCCAAATCCATAGTGGATGCGGGGTTTATTATTTTTATTCCATTTTATTAGGAAATTGTGTTCTTATATGTCATTCATCCTTAACATTTGAACATAAAAAAAGAAAGTGGTGTCTGCCACTTTCGAAAGAAGGAAAACTTTTATGGGTTAGTACAGCATATGTTCAAGCTTGTACGTGCATGTAGTGAACATGTCCATTTTGAAAAAATATTAACAAAAAGGGCGCTAACAAATTCTTTGAATAAGCTCAATCGTGTTATTTTTAGGGGAGTTCACTAAGGATGATACTTCATAAGTCTCCATTAATTTTTCGTCATAGGGGACTAGGAGCGGGTTTAATTGTGCAGGATCGGAAATGGTTGGATTTAACCAAGTTGGTTCATCTTCATGCTTCAAAATCACAGGCATCCTGTCATGTATATCCTTCATTAGCTCATTAGGACCTGTTGTAATTACTGAACAGGTGTAGAGTATTTTTCCATCAGGAGACTTCCATCCCTCCCAAATTCCTGCCATGGCAAAAAGCTCATCATTCTTTAGCTTAATTCGCATCGGAGTTTTGGTTTTGTCGTCATGCCGTTTCCATTCGTAAAAACTATCGGCAATCACTAAACAGCGTTTCTTTCTAAAGGCAGTGCGAAAGCTTGGTTTTTCCGTAATGGTTTCGGCCCGCGCATTAATCATCTTATAGCCAATCGACGTTTCCTTGGCCCATGGTGGAACAAGCCCCCATTTTAAAAGTCCCATCCGGTTTGACTTTCCGTCATTAATAACCGCTATAACAGACTGGGAAGGGGCAACATTATAGCTTGGAGAATAATTTTCTTCATCAAGGAAGGATTGAATATCGAAGCGATCAATGATTTCTTCAAACGTTGCCGTTAGTGTGAATCGTCCGCACATGTTTTTTCACCTCACGAATGTTAACTATATTGTAGCAAATACAACCGAGAAAGCGAAAAAGTGAGTCGTGGTTTTAGTGAATTCGTCTATAAAAAAATGGAGCCCTTTAAAAAGGTCTCCATTTTTTTACCTATTTTCTTAGTGGGTTCGTCTAGCAAAGTCGACAAACCGAAATTTATCCGGCCGGTGCCGTGATTCGGTGTATTGAAAAAGGGTGGCATCATCTAGATAGACATAGTTTTTAATCACCACCACATTGTGAAAACCTTCGAGGTCCAATAAATTACGGTCTTCTTGGGTTGGTTCCAACACGACAATTTCTTTTTTTGCAAAGCTAATCGTTAAATTTAATTCATTCTCAAGATATTGGTATATTGAGTCAGCACAAATTTCTTCTGTAAGAGAAGGGACAATGTTTGTACATAAATAATCTTTATCTAAGATGATTTTTTCACCCCCCATTTCCCTTGTGCGAATAACCTTCCAAACTAGATCCTTGCTTCCTAGCTGGAGCTGCTGGCGAATAAATCCATCCGGTTTCATTACTGCTAACTCGTTTACAATGGTTTTTGGTTTACGGCCCATTTTACTTGCTAATTCCTTAAAGCTGACTAATCCAGAAACGGGAAAATCAAATTTGTTGATGTCAATAACAATCGAACCTTTTCCTCTAACTTTTTGTATATAGCCATTTTGTGAGAGTAAATTTAACGCTTTTCGGATCGTTTCCCTCGAGGTATCGTATTGATCCTTTAATTCATTTTCAGAGGGCAGAAGCGTTTGTGGCGGAATTTCTCCGCTTTTAATTTGCTCAACAATACGGTTATATATGGTTAGGTACTTGTTCGTCATAAAGACATCTCCGTTCATTTTTTCAAGTGGTACACAATCGACTCATATGGTCTTAATCGAATTTCCTTGGTAAGTTGAGTCGAGGAATCCTCGTAATTAGAGAGTAACATCTTACTATGATAATCATCAAGATTTAATTGAGAGGGAAGAGCAAAGCTTGTTTCTTTGCCGTAAAAATTATTGATGACTAATAGTTTTTCGGAACCACTGGTTCTAAGGTAAGCGAAAACATCCTGATCCTCAATTAATTTATAATCCCCATCTGTTATTACCGGGTACTCTTTTCTTAATTGAATCAGCTTTTGATAGTGATAGAAAATTGAATTCTCTTCTTGCAGTGATTTTTCTGCATTGATTTCTTTAAAATTAGCAGCTGCAGGAATCCATGGTGTTCCAGTTGTAAACCCAGCGTGTTCACTGTTGTTCCATTGAACAGGTGTCCGAGAGTTATCACGGGATTTTTGCTTTAGGATTTCAATAATTTCTTTCTCATCCATACCTTTATCTTTCATGATATTAAACATATTTAATGTTTCGACATCACGATAGTCATTTATGGAATCGAAATTTGGATTTGTCATCCCAAATTCTTCTCCTTGATATATATAAGGTGTTCCTTGCATCATATGAAGCGTTGTTGCCAGCATTTTAGCTGATTCTTTATGATATTTTCCGTCATCTCCGAAGCGGGAAACCGCGCGTGGCTGGTCATGATTACACCAGAAAAGGGCATTCCAGCCGCCGCCTTGGTTCATCTCCACTTGCCAGCTTGACAAAATTTGTTTCAAGGATTGAAAATCAAACTCCGCCTTTGTCCATTTATCACCATTCGGATAATCAACCTTTAGGTGGTGGAAACTGAATGTCATATTTAATTCTTCTTGGTCAGGATTCGTATAACGAATACAGTTGTTAATGGAGGTGGACGACATTTCGCCAACGGTCATAATGTCATATTTCGAAAATACACGTTCATTCATTTCATGTAAAAACTCATGGATTCTTGGGCCGTCCGTATAAAATTTACGGCCATCCGATTCATCCTGAGGGAACTGTTGATTTTTAGAAATTAAGTTGATGACATCCAAACGGAACCCATCGACACCTTTTTTCAGCCAGAAATGCATCATCTCATATAAGGCTTCACGAAGCTTTTCATTTTCCCAGTTGAGGTCTGCTTGGGTTACATCGAACAAGTGAAGATAGTATTGTCCTGTCGTTTCATCATACTCCCAAGCATTTCCACCGAATTTCGATTCCCAGTTGGTTGGCGGTTCTCCATTTATGCCATCTCTCCAAATATAGAAGTCACGGTAGGGATTATCCTTTGAGGATCTTGCTTGTTTAAACCATTCATGTTCAGTAGAAGTATGATTAATGACGATATCCATGATAATTTTAATGCCGCGCTTATGTGCTTCGGCGAGCAACACATCGAAATCTTCCATCGTTCCATAGTCTTCATGGATGCTGTAATAATCACTTATATCATAGCCATTGTCACGTTGAGGGGATTTATAAATCGGAGTGAGCCATAAAACGTCTACCCCTAGTTCTTTCAAATAATCAAGTTTTTCAATAATACCTCGAATATCTCCAATACCGTTACCGGTTGTGTCGTTAAAGCTTTTTGGATAGATTTGATAGACGACTGCCTTTTTCCACCATGCTGTTGACATTCTGAACACCTGCCTATAATTTTTTTATTTATTTAATGTGGAAAAGGAGGGAGATGGTCTCCCTCCTAAACTGGAGTGTACATTTATTTTTTTAGTTTTAACTTTTTAACACCAGTTTTTGCAAAGATGTTTGTTAATAGGAATGGAACTACAATTGCAATCAACATACAGATTGCAAACATTGCCATGTGCTTTGGCTGAATCGATAAGATACCAGGAAGACCGCCGACACCAATGGAGTTAGCCATAACGCCGCTAGCTACTGACACAACGCCTGCAATCATCGATCCAATCATCGCAGCCAGGAATGGGAAGCCATACTTTAAGTTAATACCGAACATCGCTGGCTCTGTAACACCTAAGTAACAAGAAATAGCAGCTGGGATTGAAACCTGCTTTTCTTCTTCGTTTTTACGGTTAATAAAGATCATGGCAAGAACTGCTGAACCTTGGGCAATATTGGATAGAGCAATCATAGGCCATAGGTTTGTACCACCAAGCTCACTCATCAATTGAAGGTCAATCGCATTTGTCATGTGGTGTAAACCCGTGATTACGAGTGGAGCATAAGCGAAACCAAAGATGGCAGCGAATAACCAGCCAAAGGCTGAAGTTAAGCTAGAATATACGACATGAGAGATTCCTGAACCAATTGCCCAACCAAGAGGACCTAAAACAGTGTGTGCAATTAATACAGTTGGAACTAATGCAAAGAAAGGGACAACAATCATCGAAATGGAATTTGGAACGATTTTACGTAATCTAGTTTCTAAGAATCCTAGTACTACTCCAGCTAGGATCGCAGGAATGACTTGTGCTTGATAACCAATCATTTTAATGTGTGCAAATCCAAAATCCCATGTTGGAATTTCTTTTGCACCTGCAACAGCGTAAGCATTTAATAATTGCGGCGATACTAAGGTAATACCAAGTACGATACCAAGTATTTGAGACGCGCCCATTTTCTTCGCAACAGACCAGGTGATTCCGACAGGGAGGAAGTGGAAGATTGCTTCCCCAATTAACCATAGGAACGAGTGAACACCAGCCCAGAACTGAGATACTTCAATAATTGTCTTAGTGCCGTCATCTAATAGTTTAATGTCACCGATTACATTCCGGAAGCCAAGGATTAAACCTCCGACCACGAGGGCAGGAATTAATGGTGTAAAGATTTCAGCTAAGTGACCCATCATTCGCTGTAACCAGTTTTGATTTTGTTTTGCTGCTTGTTTTGCTTCCTCTTTTGAAGTACCATCCACACCAGCAATCTTTACAAATTCGTTATAAAAGCTGGCTACTTCGTTCCCAATGATAACCTGGAATTGACCGGCTTGTGTAAACGTTCCTTTAACAAGTCCAATGGATTCTATTTCTTTGACATCCGCTTTACTCGGGTCATTTAATACGAACCTCATTCTTGTTACACAGTGGGTAACGGCTGCGATATTTTCTTGGCCGCCAATGTGTTCAAGTAATTCTTTCGAAGGATCTGTGTACTTCGTCATTTTCTTTCCCCCTTACGTAGTGGTTAACTACTTTTTTCTTTCTAGTTTTTATAAGCTTCCATATACAGGCCATTGTGTCCGTTTTCATTTTTTTGGTTCTTGTATATACAAGTTTTGTTTACGGTTTCATTTTAACTTGTATATACATGTGTGTCAACTAGGAATTTTTTAGGTTTGTGTCATATAGGTTGAAAGAGGACAGTTTGGATTGAAAAGAGGGGATATGTTAAATTTTACTATTAGTATGTATAATAACTGACTTTGAAATTCTTTAGGATAAGATATGGATGCGAGTGCTTTTCTTAAGCAGGAAATATTTTGAATTGTGTCTTTTGTACCACTTTCGCACTTTAATGCAATAAACTATTGAATGAAAATTCGGAAAATGTTAAAATGAAATTGTCTAAAATTCTTCTGAGTTTAGACCTCCTAATTGTGAGAGCGTAGCCTAGACCGCTATGTTCTTGTTTTGGCCTTTGAACTTGTTTCAAAGGTTCTTTTTTATTTTAAAATAATAATCATCACATAGTAGAGTGGGAAAGGATTAATGTGGGGAAATAATTATTAATATAAAGAGGAGACTGGATTTCAGTCTCCTCTTCATCTTACATGTAAAGGCCGGCCAAGAAGATCTCAAGTGTTTTTTGATAGATTTCATCAAATTGTGAAATTGGCAGGGGATTATTTCCTCTGCCAATTTCAACCGTGAAGCCGGGTCTTCGCCAATCTTGGATAAACCAGTCTTTATATCCTGCATAGCTTTCGATTGATTTGACAGGTTCGTAACCACTGACCCTGCTAAACTCTTGTACAATTACCTCGGATTCTGGGGGTTCCGCATTTTCAAATCCCCAGTAAATGACTTCTCCTTGTGTATGGAAGGCTAGTACTCTCGCAAAATCTCGCTTTCTCGTCATGTCTGCCATCGCAATGGCTTCAGGCTCTGATAACGGTTTTTCCCCTCCGTAATCGCGTGGTCCAGGCTTATCAGGGTTTCGGGCTTTCTCTAACTCCCATCTGGCTGGAAATTGGTCATTCAGGTCTACGCCGCGAATATTGGCTTTCCACCCCGAAAAATCCCTACTTCCTTTATTGTACTCTACCACTCGCTGACCCCATGTTTCATTTGCGGGTGGTCCATGTAAAACAAGATCAACACCATCAGGATTTACCATTGGTACAATTGATAACATGCTTTGTTGATAAAAACGAGAGGTAGTTAGACCTCTGATAGAAGTTTGATTTGTCAGCGATAACAAATAATCGTTAAGGAAGGTCAGGAGAACTGGTGTGGTAATCCATTCATTTGCATGGAATGAAGCATTATAATGGACCCGTTTGGAACCATTTCCAATGAGGATTTCAGGAATGCTTTTTCCAAGGACCGTCTTTCCAATTGAAGAGGTCAATAAAAATGGATAGACACCTTGCAAACGATTAATATCATTCATTAATAAAGTGTAATCGTACCTTTGTCCGCCATTCACAAGTTTCCAAGTGATCCGAAGTGGTACTTTAATCGTTTGACCGACTTTTAGATTATTGGGGTTTATGTTTTGGTTGACTAAAAGAATGGCTTCCAGTGGGAGATTCCGACTTTGAGCTATTTTCCATAATGTGTCACCTTGGCGAATTTGGTAGTCTTGAGCAACAAAACCTGGAATTCGCACACGTTGTCCTACTGAAAGAGAGCTGGGTTGAATATCCCGATTTGAATCATTAATGAGCGGTAAACTAATTTTAAACAACTGACTGTAGTGCCATAATGAATCCCCTTGTCTAACAAAAATATCCATTTTTCGCCTCCTGCTGAAAGAATAGTATTAATAAAATGTATTCTTTATGGAATAAATTATTAGTGTGATTTAGGGTGTGAGGCACCATTCAGTCGAGCACCATGCCTTTAGTCTAAAAATCGGTTTTTCCATTCGGGCAATGGCAGCAGGCAGTTTTCTTTTTTACCAAACCATCTATAGCGGTTTTTCGCAATGACATCGTATAGGTAATCGCGTATGAAGGGAGGGAGGATTACCAATACTGATCCGATTCTCCAAACTCCACTTAAGTGCCTACATACACGTAATACTGCGCTGGATTTTAAATATATGCTTCCATTTTCAATCAATACAAAGCTGTTAATGTCTGGGCTTATGCCATGTTTTTTTAATAATTCTTGACCAGTTTCGCTTTGAAGGGAGGCGAATTTAAAGTTGCCGGCTGGGTCTCTTTTTAGAATAAATTGCACACTGTTGTCGCACAGATTGCAAACCCCATCAAATAAAACAATTCGTACCACTGTAATCACCAACTTTAAAGTAACATTTCTTCTAAATATAAAGGACTAGGGAAATTAGGTAATCTTCGGTTATTTGTCCTCTCAGTGTGGACAGTGTCCATGGATGGTGCCTGACACCATTACCACTATAAATGGCTGGTTAATTGATTTCCGTTCCGACGTCTTCAAAGCCTTGGGTTTTTTTGAATTTCATTTTATGTGGGAAGTTAGTTAGTGCATCTGATGGATCTAGTTGTGTAAAGTTCAACCGGTTCATGGTTATTCTGTCATATTTGACCGAGAGAATCGTTATCTTTTCCATGTAGCCTGTTGCCGAATTAACCCGATCCTCATAGGCATGAACATAAACAAATTGAACAGGTAAAAGAGCAAAAATATCTCTGGCATTGCGTAAGGCACAACTACATACATAATCTTGATATATATCAAAGTACGTGGTCTTAGTCAGGTTCTTTTCTGATAATTTCCCTGTTTTCGTTAAGGATAATGCCTTTTCCGGTACAACACTTTGAGCGTTGACATCAAAGGAGACATGCATTACGTTTGGGTCATCTGAGCCAAATTCAAACCCACTGCCAAACTCCACCAAATCGTCCAGTGGAGAAAAATCCTGGAGGACTTCTAAATAGGCGTCAAGATCACGATGGAGAATCCTATCTGCAACTAAGTGCATGTTTTTCCAATCACTCATTAATGCTTGATCCTTTTCTTTTGCCATTTCAATTTCTTCATATAATTTCTGCATCTTCGCATCGCTTCGTTTAGTTAACCGTTCTAATAAACCAGGGTGGTAGGCTTCAAGCTGCTGGCGTGCAGTTAAAGTATTCGGTCCTTCTTCGCCGTTCTGAAACGGGGGCTGCCGGTGATAAACCTCTTGCCAATCGACAGGGTCATCGCATTCATGATGAATGGACCGGATTTGATCAAGTCTATTTTCATATAAATCCACTTGGAGCCTTGTATATTCTAACTCCTGCAGTTTTTGTTGCTCTCGTTGCAGCCTGGCTAGCTCATTCCGTCGTTGATAGGCTGGGGTTTTATAGGATTTTGTTCCCGATGTTGTGGTGTAATATAGTCCAGAACCTGGAATCCCAACACTTGTTGTTGTTCTTCCGCTGCTATGTACGGAATATCGTAATCCGTGTCCGCCAACACTTAAGCCAACACCAGTTTTTCCTAAATTCATTCTCACCCCAGGTGCGATTTTAAAGCTTTTCCGAAAACGCAAGCCCATAAAATAACCCCTCCCATTAACATTATTATTTAAAATTATGGCACTGTTGTTTGTCATTTACAATAAGCAGGGTAAGACATATGCTATTTCGATGCATGAGTTAAAGATCCAAAACCATAAAAAATAAATCGTGAACTAGTTTCCACCCACTGTTCCACTCATATACTTATAAAAAGAGTGTCATTTTGACACTCTTTTTATAAGCAGCCTGTTTAATATCAAGCCAAATATTAATCTTTTTACGTCATATGGACTGTTTTTATATGCTGAAGATTAATATAAAATGGAGTTTCTTTGGCACCAATCAATTCAACAAAATTATTCTTAATTCCTAGAATTTTACCCATTACATGCTCATTTTCACCAATATTAAAAACAATTAATTCACCAACTAATTTATCAATTTGCACCTCAAACGACCGGGCAAATGTAAGATTACTTGGGTTTACCGGCAAGCTGGAATTGCTTAAACCGTAAGGCCGTTGATTATTTGTGTAAGGGATTAGCCACTTTAAATGGTTGAGAGAGATGAACATCGTTTTGTAAATAGGGGAGTAGAAGACAAAGTAATTATTCATGATACTAATGATATAGCCATGCAGTGCTTGGTTACTTGTCACATAGATTTCAGTGAAGACCCCTTTGGCTGAGGTAAGGGTTTTTCGCAAGGATATTTCCTCATTATGATTAAAAATTGGTGTGGGTTCATCACTAAAGCTAATTTCATCTATTTCATACTGTTTCAAAAATTGCCAGTTTTGAATATGAATAGTCGGAATATACAGGTAATCAATCCCATTAAACATGACCCACAAATCACTGCCGATATCCACTAACAATCCGCTAATGTATTTCTTCCCCGAAATTTCAAGTTTAATATATTTGCCGATATTTTCTTTCATTTTCATATATTCACATCCTTTCCTAGGTAGTCATTTACAAATAGAGAAGGGCTTAAAAAAACTATTTCTTAAAAATAATTATTTTAATAGACTTGCCCAGCTCAAATTTGTAAAAAGCTTTGTATGTTTCCAAGATATTTTCAGATCGAAAGAACCCCAATGTGTATTCTGCATACTTTATAGGTGGTTTCGATTAAAATCTAAATGTTCTTTTGCTTTTGTTGGGCCAACCTGCAAACGGGAATGCTCGTTCGCTATTTTTTGGAACAGGCTCACCAGTAAATCGGATAGCCCTTTTTTCATGATCTTTTTGTTTCCAAACATTTTTAGTATCATTCGAGAATTTTTCGACTTTTGCATTTTCTGTTTTGCTTGACGCTGTCTCGTGAGATTTTTTTGCCTTTCCTTCTCTTTGATGAACAGGTTTAGAACCAGTATTTTTCGTGTCCATTTTTGAAGCAGCAGGTTCTTTCACTGTTTTCGTTTCCATTTTTGAAGCAGCACTTTCTTTCACTGGTTTCGTTTCCTTTTCCTTATTCATATGAGATTCATCAAGCATTTTGTCTTTTTGATTCATTTCACTCATAGGTTTTTTCATTTCATTTTTAGCTTTATGTGTTGTTGTTTCGCCAACCGACTGATGTTTTTTACCTTTAGTAGTGTGTTCATCCATTGGTTGTGTTACAGAGGTTTCAATTTTTATCGGCTGAGACCAGACCATGTTAAGGTTTGATTCATGACTTACGATTGAAGCTACGACTTCATGATGTGTATCTGGCTTGTCACATGGCTCAATAGTGTTATCTTTCTTTTCTGTTGTAATTTTAGTTTTATGCTTTATGTTGTCTTCTTTCTTGTGATCTGATTTGTCATCTTTTGTTTCACAAACAGGACTTTCCTTATCTTTTATTTCTTTTTCCTCTGAATCTGTCTTATTTTGATTTTCTTTCTTCGAATCTTTGGACTTATTTTCCTTAGACTTTGTTACCTCTTCTTTAATAAACCCTTTTAAAATATTAGAAATATGTGTTAGTTTAATTAAGATTCGTTCTTCACCATTTATTAAAGTTGCAAAATCTTCATCAATTTCACTTAATACACCGGTAAATTTTTGTTTATTAATACTCAAAATTGTTACCCAAGAATGTTGGAATGAGTGTAAAAGTTCTTTCAAACTTTGTGTTTTTTGGAAATTTACCGTTGATTCCTCAGGTTGGAACTGTTTGGTATTTTTGGTAATAGCTTGAATTTTATCAATATTATAATAAAAAATGTACTTCTTTGCGGTTTCCAAAACAACATGGTCTGTTTCTACACCGATCAATTTTCCTTTGAAGACGTCTTCACCTACATAGAGATTTACATGAAATCCTTTTAATAAATCCAATGCAGCTGAAAATTTATCTAACCCCATGTTTTAATCCTCCTTAAGAGATAATGTGTCGCTCCTCTTTTTGGAGAAGCGACGTAATGGTTATTCGTTATCTTCGTTATTATCGTTTTTTTGGTTATCATCGTTTGAATCTTTATCGTTACTATCGTCCTTTTTAGAATCGTCATCTTTTTTATGCTTTTCAACCATCAATCCGTAGCTGATATTACGAATGTGTTTCATCGAGAAGCGTACTACTTCATCTTTAACAATAAGGGAAGCAAAATGCTTGTTGGAATCACTTAGTACGCCTTCTAATGATTCTGCGCCACCACTGCGGTTGATTCTAACCCATTGGAATCTAATGCTTTCTAAAAGTTGATGAAAGTTTTCTGCTGTCTTGAATTCCAATTTTTCAGGAACCTTGATCCCGAATTTCAATATGTCCTTAGAGCTTTCTGTAATACTTCTGATATGATTCGTCTTGTAGTAAACCACACCGTCGCTTTCAGTTAAAAGGACAAAATAGTCTTCGAATACCGCAAGCAATTTTCCGATTCTAGATTCTGGACCGCCCCGATCAACCCTAATTGTCTTACCCACATGTTGATTCATTAGTTCTCTATCCATAAAAGAATTTTCCTCCTTCAAATTAAATAAACATTTACACTGCATCTATATGTATCACGGGGTGATGTTGTACTAATAAAGGAGCCTTTTTTTCATAGTTTTGGTGAAAAATAGGCAAAAAAAAGTATATGATATTCAACCATATACATGTTTCATCATGAAAGCTTATTTAAATGTTGTTTTAGGTAGTCATTTCTTTTTTTAATAAAATTGATCATAAATTCTTTTTCGGAATTAAGAACGTCTACACTTCGATGGATATAGGGATCCAAGTGAATAACGGGTTTTATTTGTTGAAAAACATCATCAATTACTCTTGATTGTGTTTCAACAGTAAAATCCTTTTCTAACAAACAGGAAAGAACATCATGGTATTTCTTTTTAAAAACAGGAAAATGAAGGATTCTTCCAGTCAGCGTATTATATCCTGTTATAGGTACAAAGTCGTGTTCGAGTGGTTTACCGTATAAGTCTCTACCCCAAGTCCCGTCATAATCCCAAGGAGTGATTTCATAAAGTCCAGTTACACCATTTTGGTAAAGTGCATAATTATGAATAAATCCGTCAAAATTTTGTGTACAAACAACGCCGGCCAGCCATGTCAGGTATTGATCAACATCAAGCACCTTTGTTATTTGTGTTACAAATTCCTCATTACTTAGGGTATTCGTCATCGCAATAAAGCTTTCTACCTGTGAAAGATCCTTTTTTTCACCATGTTTTATAGTGTATCCTTCAGATAATTTTGTTTTCAATTCCTTTTCTGGATTCAGCAAGGAGAAATTCGCATGGTAATTGGTTGCATAAATAATGGGACCGATCGGTAAATTTCTTTTTTGCAAAAGAAATTGATCGAAGGATTCAAGCTCTAAGTAAATACCTTTACAAAACCCATTAATATAGAGAAGAATATGTTTTGAATGAGGGGAGACTACACCGATTCGGTCAAAGAAATCAAGGGAAAGCTTGTTCCTGCTAAGTGATATATCGTTATATTCAGCATTTAGATGAATTTCATGGGCTCCATTAACAATAAAGGGTTTTTGAAAAACGATATTATAGGATTTCTTTTTTTTCTTTCGAATCACATTCCCACGATAAGCAAGGTCGATGGAATATTGATTGTTTCCTATTTTGAGTACAGCAGGTACATGTTCATCCATCCAAATATCTTTATTTAGCTGGTTTAACACCTTTGGATTGATAAGAATCTCATATTTTTCCACTATAAATACCCCTATAAATACATATTTTTTAGAATACTATGCTTTTAACATAATTATGGTGCACTTTATAGGCATTAAGCTCATTATAAAAAAATAAATGATTGTCTATAACCAATTCCACCTTCTCTCCATAAATTAACAATGAGCATAAAAATTTTTGGAAAGTGGTGGAGAATACAGATGAGTATGGCAATGGAAAATTTGTTATCCCAAGCACAGGAAAACGGGGTTATGGAGTTTTTAATCAATAATCCTGTTGAGTTTAAATTAGGATCGAAAGGAAAAGGGAAAGGAAAAGGGAAAAAGGGCAGCAGGGGTTCTCAAGGCAGTAGAGGTTCTCACGGAAGCAGAGGCTCTCATGGCAGCAGGGGTTCACGCGGAAGCAGAGGTTCTCACGGAAGCAGGGGTTCTCACGGAAGCAGGGGTTCTCACGGAAGCAGAGGTTCTCACGGAAGCAGAGGCTCTCATGGCAGCAAAGGTTCTTGGGGCAGCAGAGGCTCTCATGGCAGCAAAGGTTCTTGGGGCAGCAGAGGCTCTCATGGCAGCAGAGGTTCTCACGGCAGCAAAGGTTCACGGGGCAGCAAAGGTTCACGCGGAAGCAGAGGTTCTCACGGCAGCAAGGGTTCACGCGGAAGCAGAGGTTCTCACGGCAGCAAGGGTTCACGCGGAAGCAAAGGTTCTCACGGCAGCAAGGGTTCACGCGGAAGCAGAGGTTCTCACGGCAGCAAGGGTTCACGCGGAAGCAGAGGTTCTCACGGCAGCAAAGGTTCACGCGGAAGCAAAGGTTCACGTGGAAGCAAAGGTTCACGTGGAAGCAAAGGTTCACGCGGAAGCAGAGGTTCCAAGGGCAAAGGTAAAGGTCCAAAAGGTAAGAAATAAGATTAACTATAGCTTTTGTGGATCTTCCTTTAGTTTTCTAGAAGTTTTTCATTATAGTATATAACATTTAAAGCCGGTACTTTTATTGTATCGGCTTTAATTTCTTCAAAATATTTGCCATCCCTTTAGACCTAATCTCGCTAGTTAGATTGTAACATTCATTTATTTGCGATACATATGACTATTGGAGATACCAGCTATTAAAATCCTATTTAAAAAGGGAGGCAGGAATCTATAAATTTTTTTAAAAAAGGATCTAGATTAATGCTGATTTAAGTTTAGTCGAGATATTCGTTTAGAACAAGCCTTCGTTTTCGACGTACTATATAGCAAAGGACAAGAAAGAAACAAACGGAAAATCAAAGAAGGAAACTAATTGAAGGGAGTAAATTCATTTTTATGTATCATCAATCGACGGTGATCATCACTATATTTGCTTTTATCCTCACCATGGTCATGATTTTTATCCGTCCTAAAAATATGAATGAAGCCATACCTGCCACCATTGGTGCTATTATGGTCTTTCTAAGTGGAAGCGTTTCAGTGGGGGACTTGTTAGACATAAGTTCAAAGGTAACCGGGGCGGCCATTACGATTATTGCTACGATTGTTATGGCAATAGTACTTGAAAGCTTTGGATTTTTTAGCTGGACAGCGGCTCTTATGTTAAAATTATCAAAAGGTTCAGGTATTCGCTTATACTGGAATACATTATTACTTTGCTTTTTAATGACGTTGTTTTTTAATAATGATGGAAGTATCTTAATTACCACACCCATTCTCATCCTGATCTTAAATAATCTGAAGTTGAAAAATAGCGAAAAAATCCCATTTCTTCTAAGTGGTGCTTTAATAGCTACTGCTTCAAGTGCTCCTATTGGCGTTAGTAACATCGTTAATCTCATAGCTTTGAAAATTATTGGGATGGACCTATATCTGCAAACAGAAATGATGTTTGTTCCAGGCGTACTTGGCTTATTATTTTTATCCTACTTGTTGTTCCTTGTCTTCAAAAAAGATATTCCAAAAGTGATCCGCTTCCATTCCTACTCCATTCCGCTACAAAAAAACCGTCCCTTCCATCCATTGCAAAAAAATGCTGAAGTCTTATTTGAACAACAAAAAAAACTGATGATTAACATGCTTATCTTCGTATTTTTGGTGAGAATCAGTCTTTTCGTTGCTTCCTTTATTGGTATCTCCGTTTCATTAGTGGCCGTGTGTGGTTCACTCATTTTATTAATCTGGAGATGGATATATTTAAAGGTAAATCCGAAGGACGTAGTAGGAAAAATCCCGTGGCACATTTTAATCTTTGCCTTTAGCATGTACGTCATCATATTTGGTTTACACAATATAGGATTAACCAATATCTTAATAGAAAATCTAAAAACGTTAGTCCATGATAGCCTGCTACATGCCAGCATCACGATGGGAATAATCACTGCACTATTGTCAAACATTTTTAACAACCATCCTGCCTTAATGATTTCAACTTTGGCACTGACGGATATGGGACTAGACCCATTAATCATGAAAACCGTTTACTTAGCTAACATTATTGGAAGTGATATTGGATCCCTCATCCTGCCAATTGGTACCCTCGCAACCCTTATCTGGATGCATATATTAAAGAAAAATAAAATTAAAATATCTTGGCTGGAGTACATGAAAGTAACCCTCGTCGTTATTCCACCGACACTAATCTTTACTTTATTCAGCTTGTACCTATGGTTATTACTAGTTTTTGTTAAATAAGGGTCGATCAGAAAAAAGTTTGCAGCGGCATCATAACCGTTCAAGCTTTTTTTATTTTAGACAATATTGTTAATGGGAAATCAACAATATTCAATCTCCTTGATACGTGCACACTTTTGTTTTGATTGAATAATAAAATAAATGGAAATCTTTTAGTCTTTAAGGATGTGAATAGGATGTGACCAATTTTTCGATCAATCACGAAAAATTGCTTCAACAAATAGAGAGTATCTATAACCAAATTATCCATGCTTGTCAGCAAGTGGACACCTATCATCATCTGGTAAATGACGCTTCATATTGTCGCGATAATTTAATTGGCTATTTAGTACTTCGTGAACAACATCTCAATATTTTACGCCATGGATTGGAAGACAGAGGACTTGCTGCACTAGACCATCACCAAACACACATTTTATATACTTTAGAAAAAATATTATATCATTTGAATACCGCTGCGATTCTGCCAACCAATCTCACAACTGCCACCCCAGGTGATGCAAGGAAATTACTGAAAAAGCGTTCAGAAAATCTTTTTGGGAAAAGGGATCATCGTCTTCATTCGGCCATTATGGTAACATTAGATTCAAAAATATTAAACCATCCAGAACAGATGGAAAAATTACTTTTGAATGGAATGAATATTGTTAGAATAAATTGTGCTCATGATCATGCAGAGATATGGAAGCAATTAATTGAAGATTTACGTAGGACGGAAAAGAAGCTAAAAGACGACGGTAAATATCCTAATAGGAATTGTAAAATTTATATGGATTTAGCTGGCCCAAAGGTACGAATCGGAGAACTGGCTTCAAGCGATATCACGGTTATGAAGGGAGATTTCGTCCGACTATACCTTAACCCCGAGAAGCAAGGACATCCCGCAACAATTGATGGTCCTGCTGGTGTCCCAGTAACACTGAAAAAGGCGTTTCGAAATGTTCGGCTCAAGGATCGTGTTTTTATCGACGATGGAAAAATTCATGGAATCGTTACTCAAATAGCAAACGAATACATCGAAATAGAAATTTATTCACCGACCACAAAAGGATTACGGATAAAAGAGGGCAAGGGATTGAATTTGCCCGATTCCCTACTCAGTTTAAATGTACCGGCTTTAACTGAAAAGGATAGGAAGGATTTAGTTTTTGTTACAAATTATGCTGACATTTTGGGCATATCCTTTGTGCATTCTCCACTAGATTTACAAAAATTACGTGCAGAGTTAGGAAACCTTGGCGCTTTGAATATAGGGGTGGTAGCAAAAATAGAAACAAAGGATGCAGTCCATCAACTGGCTAGAATCCTCTTAGAAGGATTAACTTTTCAGAGATTTGGTATAATGCTTGCCCGGGGAGATTTGGCTGTTGAAGTTGGCCCAGAAAATTTATCCTTCGTACAGGATGAAATTTTAAAAATTTGTTCTGCGGCCTATACTCCGGTTGTTTGGGCAACAGGAGTGTTAGAAAGGTTAACAAAAAAGGGAATTCCGACTCGCTCGGAAATAACGGATGCATCATACGGAAAACAAGCAGAATGTATTATGCTAAATAAAGGTCCCTACATTATCGATGCCTTAACCATGTTAGTAAAATTGTTGAAAAGGGAAGAGTCTGAACCTCCGAGAATTCAATTAAAACAACCAAACTTAACCGCGCAATTTGGTGTATTAAATAATGAAAAATGAAGATGTTATTTAATTTCAGTATTTTTTTAAATAGTATGAACAATCAACAATACTTGGTTTTTTAAGTCAGGATAGGTAAAATTAAAAATAGGATTTTTATTTTTAATTTATATAGATTGGGGAAAGTCCAATGATTGCAAAGACAGAAGAGGATTTTAACAGTTTAAAGGAAATTGGCAGGATTGTGGCATCAATTAGAGATGCACTCGTGCAAAGAGCCGTACCAGGAGTTACAACAAAAGAACTTGATGATATTGCCGGAGAACTATTTGAGCAGGAAGGGGCAATTTCAGCACCAAAGGGCGAATATGACTTTCCAGGATATACTTGTATTAGTATAAATGAAGAGGTAGCACATGGAATCCCTAGCGATCGAAAAATAAAAGAAGGGGATCTTGTTAATATTGATGTATCGGGTTCTAAAAACGGTTATTTCGCTGACACCGGTATTTCGATAGTTGTCGGTAAAGGCGATGAAATATTAACAAGAATCTGCAATGTGGCCAAAGAAGCATTTGAGGCTGGACTTAAAAAAGTTAAACCAGGTGCGAAAATTACTGGTATGGGTAAAGTTGTTCATCAAACGGCAAGGCAGCATGGATTAACAGTCATTATGAACCTAACTGGTCATGGGATTGGTCGAACTATTCATGAAGCTCCTGAGTATATCTATAATTATAATGAAACCTCGGACAGCGGGCTGCTCAAGGAAGGAATGGTCATTGCTTTTGAACCATTTATCTCAACACATGATGAGGAAGTGTTTCAATTAGAGGATGGATGGACGTTTGTAACGGAAAAAAGCTTCGTTGCCCAATATGAGCATACGATGATTGTTACAAAAGACGGTCCAATTATTTTAACTAAATAAAGGAAGAAACTTCATTTCAGAGAGAGCGTAGAATTACGTTCTCTTTTTTAAATTGAAAGATCTCATGTCCACAGAGAAGGCCTGTATATAGTATTTGACAGTTTTATTTATTTGCATTATAATTATCTCATATTCAAGATATTTTAATTCGAAGTAATAAAGTAAGGGAGGTGGTTAAATGAGAAGCAAATGCAAGAGCGAGCCATTTCTAGTATTGATGCAAACATCGAAAGCCATTCAGGACTGTATAAGGGATGAAATGTCCAAAAACAAACTAACTGTTACGGAATTTTCAGTTTTAGAGGTGCTTTACTATAAAGGAAAACAAACCATCCATCAAATTGGGAATAGTATCTTAATCTCAAGTGGTTCCATGACCTATGTTATCGACAAACTAGAACAAAGAGGTCTAATCAATCGTCAACCATGCCCTGAAGATCGCCGAGTCATACATGTAATATTAACACATGATGGCATTGAGTTAATGAATCAAATTATGCCTGTTCATGAAGAATTGATTAATAATATGTTTGGAACATTGAATAATGATGAGGTGCAGACCATGATTCATCTTCTGCAAAAAGTTGAAAAAAGCGTAAAAGAGTAATGAGGTTTTTCAAAGAACACGAGTTTTTTTCTTCTAAAATATCTTCAAGTAGAGATACTTGAGTTAAATATAAATATGAAAATCTAAACCTTTTGTAAATACTATCAAAAAAGGAGTGGAAATAACGTGTCTAAACAAACAATGGGTATACACCATATTACAGCCATAGTGGGTCATCCACAAGAAAATGTTGACTTTTATGCCGGTGTCCTAGGTTTGCGTTTAGTGAAACAAACGGTAAACTTCGACGATCCAGGTACGTATCATCTTTATTTCGGTAATGAAGGAGGCAAGCCAGGTACCATTATCACCTTTTTTCCATGGGCAGGAGCTCGGCAAGGGATAATTGGAGATGGTCAAGTAGGTGTTACAAGTTATGTTGTTCCTGGAGGTGCAATGGAATTCTGGGAAAAAAGACTTGCGAAATTCAAGGTTTCTTATACAAAAATGGAGCGATTCGGCGAGCAGTATTTAGAATTTGATGATCCACATGGACTTCATTTAGAGATCGTTGAAAGAGAAGAAGGGGAAGTCAATACTAGGACATTTGGCGGGGTAACACCTGAAGTAGCCATAAAAGGGTTTGGGGGAGCAACGCTCTTATCTACCCAACCTAACAAAACAGCGGAGTTACTTGAAAAAGTATTAGGTCTCAGCTTTGTTGGAAAGGAAGGCGATTTCGTCCGTTTTCGCTCTTTAGCTGATATCGGGAATATTATTGATGTTAAATTAACTCCGATTGGACTAGGGCAGATGGGTGTAGGCACAGTCCACCATATTGCATGGCGCGCAAGTGACGACCAGGATCAGTTAGATTGGAAAAAGTATGTAGAGGCTAACGGTTATGGTGTTACTCCAGTGCAAGATCGAAACTACTTTAATGCTATTTACTTTAGAGAGCATGGAAGAATCTTATTTGAAATTGCCACGGATCCTCCAGGATTTGCTCATGATGAATCGCAAGCAACGATGGGTAAAAAATTGATGTTGCCTGCACAATATGAATCACATCGTGGACAACTTGAACGTGCGTTGATTCCAATTGAAGTAAGAGAATTAGACTAATTTCTGAAAGGAGAGATATTATTGCTTTCAATCGATCCAGCAGATCAGACAGAAAGAGAAAATTATAAATTTTTAATTGGTAGTATTATTCCAAGACCGATTGCTTTCGTTACCACCATTTCGGAAAAGGGTGTCTTAAATGGTGCACCATTTAGTTATTTTAATATCGTGACCGCCAATCCTCCAATGATTTCACTTGCGATTCAACGCTCAAACGAAAGACAAAAGGATACAGCGAGAAACATTTTTGAAACGAAGGAATTTGTTGTACACGTGGTGGATGAACAAAATGTTGAAAAAGTAAATACAACTGCTGCAAGCTTTCCTCCTGAACAGAGTGAAATAGGGGCCGCAAATTTGACCCCCATTGAGAGCATTAAAATCTCTGTTCCAGGAATTAAGGAAGCAAGGGTGCGAATGGAATGTGTAGTAGAACAATCCTTAGAATTAGGAGGGACGGATTCTCCAGGCTGCGACCTTATTATTGGAAGAGTTGTTCAATTTCATATTGAAAATAGCATTTTTGAGAATGGAAGAATTGATCCAATTGGTCTAGGTGCAGTAAGCCGGTTGGCTGGAAGTAATTACGCAAAAATTGGTGAGGTTTTTTCCTTAGAAAGACCTAAATAATGTGGAAAATTGAGTTTTAAAAAACGCTTCGAATTTTGAAAGGGGAGAATCTGATGAAACATATATTTCAAAAAGGGAAAGACGCAGCAAAACCGACGTTGCTTTTACTGCATGGTACAGGGGGAAATGAACTTGACCTGTTGCCACTTGCGGGAATTATTGATGAGGATGCTTCTGTTTTAAGTGTCCGTGGAAATGTACTAGAAAATGGAATGCCCCGATTTTTCCGAAGATTAGCTGAAGGGGTTTTTGACATAGAGGACCTTGTTTACCGTACGGAAGAATTAAATTCGTTTTTAGATGAAGCTGCCCAAAAATATGACTTTGACCGCGAAAATATTTTAGCAGTTGGATACTCAAATGGTGCAAATATTGCAGCAAGTTTACTTTTCCATTATCAAAATGCCCTGAAAGGTGCAATTCTTCATCATCCAATGGTACCTAGAAAAGGAATCGAACTTCCGAATTTGTCAGGGAAATCAGTGTTTATTGCGGCTGGGACAAATGATCCTATTTGTTCACCCGAGGAATCAACTGAATTACAATCTTTACTAGAACAGGCACAGGCATCGGTGGAACTGCATTGGGAAAATAGAGGTCATCAATTAACTATGGAGGAAGTACAAGCGGCAACTCAATGGTATCAAAGGATTTATAGTAAAGGAATGATGTAATATGAAATTATTGGGGCTGCATCATGTATCGATTTTGACAGGTAAGGCTGAAAAAAATTATGAATTCTATACAAAAATATTAGGTATGAGATTAGTAAAGAAAACCGTTAACCAAGATAACACAGAGTCCTATCATCTATTCTATGCCGATGCGGAAGGAACACCAGGAACAGAGGTCACCTTTTTTGACATTCCTGGACTTGGACACACTTACCCAGGAACTTCAGATATATCCACTGTTTCGTTAAGGGTTAAAAGTACGAATTCATTAATCTTTTGGGAAGAACGTTTTAAACAGTTTGGTATAGATCATGACTCCATTCAAAAATGGGCTAATCGTGATACTTTGGCATTCCGCGACTTTGATGGAACCCGATTAATGCTTGTAGCTGATAATGGTGAAAAAGGGGTACGAGCTGGTGTGCCTTGGCACCGTGAAGATGTACCTTTAGAACATGCCATTATCGGTTTAGGACCCGTAACACTCACAGTCGGTATTGCAGAACCTACAATCGGTGTGCTGACAGAGGTGATGGGATTTCGTTATGTTAGTTCCTATCCATCGCTTGAAGGAGATTACCCTGAAATAATGGTTTATGCAACTGGAGAAGGGGGCAGCGGTGCGGAAGTTCATATTGAAACAAGAACAGACCTGCCGAGAGTACGATTAGGTCGTGGAGGCGTGCATCATGTTTCGTTTCGTGTTCCGAACGAAGAAGAGTATAATCAATGGGCGCAACATTTAAAGGAAAATCGTTTACCAAATTCAGGTAAAGTGGAACGCTATTATTTCAAAGCCTTATATTTCAGAGAGCCAAATGGTATTTTGTTTGAACTTTCAACTGATACACCAGGGTTTGCCACCGATGAGCCAATGGAATCGCTGGGGCAGAAACTAGCATTACCACCATTTCTAGAACCACGAAGAAAAGAAATCGAGGAGAAATTACGTCCGTTAGACCTACATTAATTCTAGATTTTAAGCAGTAATAAAAACTAATCGGAAGGAGTTTCGATTAGTTTTTTTGAGTATTAAGAAAAGCGCAAGCGCCCTGGTCAGCGGCGTATGGCCTGGAGGGCTCCAACTGAGATAAAGGAAACACGAAGAGCGGTAGCGATTCGATGTTGACTTATCGTAGGGCGGAGAGTAAAGGACACTAGCCGCTAGGGCGTTGGAGCTGGACAATTCTCGAAGCCAAAACTTATAATTTCTGATATATTAAAAAAAGAAGGGGGTAAAAGTCCTTGAATGAGAAAAAAGTGGTTGGAGAAAAAGCGGTGGACTATGTAAAAAATGGGATGGTCCTGGGTCTTGGGACGGGGTCTACTGTATTTTATACCATTGCTAAGCTTGGAAAATTAGTGCAAGAGGGCCTCTCAATTAAAGGGGTTCCTACTTCCAAACAAACGGAGAATTTGGCAAAAGAAGCAGGTATCACAGTTGTTACGTTCAATGAAATAGAACAGATTGATTTGGCCATCGATGGGGCTGATGAAGTAGATGATGATTTTAATCTCATAAAGGGAGGTGGCGGGGCCCTTTTAAGAGAGAAAATTATCGCAAAAGCAGCAAAAACTTTTATAGTGGTAGCCGACTCCAACAAAAGGGTGCAAAATTTAGGAGCTTTTCCATTACCAGTAGAAGTTATCCCTTTTGGGTTTGAAATGACGATGAAACATATCCAAGATCTTGGATGCATTCCACAACTACGACAAAAAAATGGCCTCCCATTTCTCACCGATAATGGTAACTATATTATTGATTGCAGCTTTCCAATTATAAAGCAGCCAGGTGAACTCGAGAAAAACCTGAATCTAATTCCGGGCGTTGTTGAAAATGGGCTCTTTGTTAGAATGGCTGACACCGTTATTACTTTAAATGATGAAAAGAGTATTAGTATCATTACACGAGTATAGTTATTAAGTAAAAAGATTGACTTAGGACGCAACAAATAGTCGATGTCACATTGGTATAACAGGAGCGAAACTGAATGAATAGAACCCCCCTAATCTTCGGAAATTATTTGATTAGGGGGTTTTTTTGAGTTGAAGATCAAAAATAAAGGTTATGAAATGGTTATTGGTTTAACTTACCTTTTTATATAAACCAACCATTTAAGTAATACTATTCAGAGGAAATTATTTATTAGCTCTTACAAGATTTAACTGTAGTTGGAGGGATACAAACATGGACAGCTTAAATTGTGATTTTTCACCAATGAAACAAAATTTAGAAGATGGTATTCAACATCTGATCCATCTGCTCCAATCTAATTTAAACGTGCTTGGTAATGAAAACCATTGTGTTTTGGGAAGTCTAGAGGATGTTAGAGAACAGCTTAATGCAATTGAATCAATGGCTGCCACCTTTTATTTAAATTGTTATTTATCATCATTTACTGATAAATATGAAGATTTATCTATTACTGTTCAGCATTTGTCGAAACAAAAACATGGTGGTCTTATTGTTGTGGAACGTAGTGATTCTCTTGACACCATTCTTCAAAATGGAATCCCTATTGGTGCATTGGTTACGCATAAGTTATTGGAATCCATCTTTTACCCTGGTAATCCACTACATGATGGGGCCGTGTTAATTCGAGGAAACAAAGTGGTATCAGCAGCAAATGTTCTTCCATTAACAAAGATGATAACAGAAAAAAAACTTGGTACACGTCACCGTGCAGCTTTAGGGGTATCAGAACAAAGCGATGCTCTGGCACTGGTTGTTTCCGAAGAAACGGCCCGAATTTCATTTGCTTTACATGGAAAACTATATCCTATTAACACTACAACACCAATTATTTTTTAAGGTTATTTAAAGAGGCATTATCATTTTATCAAAACCTAAAATTGATCAAGGTAGGAGGAGGATTTTTATGGCAATGAAATCATTTACTTTTTTGCTGATTACTTTTTGGATGGTTTTAATAGCTCCCATTTTGACTAGTGCTCAAGTCATCCATGTTGTGCAAAATGGAGATAGCTTAACCAAAATATCAAAACAATACAAATTGGACAGAAACGAACTCGCTAAACTAAATGGTTTAGCTAAGAATAGCCAACTAGTTCTTGGCCAAGCGATATTAATACCTGGTTCGACTTATATTGTTCAATCAAGTGACAGTGTATGGGAAATCGCTAATCGTCACGCAATAAGTCAAGATACCTTGATGCGACAAAATCATCTAAAAAATCGTGTCATTGTACCAGGCCAAAAATTAAGTATTCCTCGACCTCCTAAAATGAATGTATGGACTGGAACCTATTTTGTTCCAAAAGATGAAAATGCTAATGCCTGGATGCTGAATAATTACAAAAAGACTCTTTCTAGCATTTTCGTGTTTGAGTATCGGTCCGATGAACAGGGAAATATCATTGAAACTACAGACAATCAGGCACATAAGATTGCATGGAAGAAAAACCTCCCACCACTTGCTACATTAACAAATTTAAGTGAAAAAGGATTTGATCCTAATCTTACTCATCGGTTAATTGGAACGCCTTGGTTACGGCAGAAATTGATCAAAAATATTTACTCTCTTTTAGACAGTCATGATTACAAAGGAGTAGTCATTGACTTTGAACAGGTGAAGACTCAAGATCGAGGCAATCTTAACCTGTTTATTAAAGAATTAGCTGTAAAGCTTCATCCAGCCGGAATGGAAGTGATGATGGCCGTCCCTCCAAAAGAAGGAGACAGAGTACCATCCTATTCTACAGCGTATGATTACCAAACGCTTGGGAAATACCTTGATAAACTTTTCTTAATGACCTATGACTGGCATTGGCCTGGTGGTCCTTCTGGTCCGATTGCACCGATAGATAGAGTTAAGGCTACACTGGATTATGCTGTTTCAGTTGTTGATAGATCAAAGTTGATGCTTGGAATTCCTCAATACGCTTATGATTGGGTTATCGGAAGTAATAAGCGTTCAGGTTCTGCTTATTCAACCCAACATGCAATTGATTTATATACAGGATATCAAAGTCCAGTTCATTATAATGAGAATGCAGCGGCACCTTGGTTCCGTTATGTGGACAATAAAGGAAATTTACATGAAGTGTGGTTTGAAGATCCACGAAGCTTGCTTGTTAAGCTTCGCGTTATTCGACAATATCGATTAGCCGGAATGGGCTGCTGGCACCTAGGTCTAACTATGCCTCAAACAGAAGAAATGATACTAGATGAATTCAATGTGCAATAATGCAACATATTTTACGAAATAAACATTTGAAAAGAGCTAAATTCTTATCCATTTAATTTGTACAGGGGGGATCGTAGTGCCCAAAATGACTGTATTAGGTCACGGAACTTTTGATGTGGAACAGGGGAAAAAATTAGTATTGGCATTGGAAGACAACGGGATAAATATTTTGCACAGATGTGGAGGGAAGGCAAAATGTACAACCTGCAGAGTAGAAATTATGCAAGGTGAATTTTGCGATTTAACAAATCCTGAAAAAATTGCGTTCGCTGAGAAGGGAATTGTGGATGATTATTTGCGTCTATCCTGTCAAGTACGAATGGATGGGGACTTAACAGTTCGACCAATTATGACAGTAGAAAGTTCTGGAAAAAATGCAGGTCCAAGACCAAATGAATAAAGCAGCTTTCTATAACCCGATAGAAAATAGAATCGATAAAATCGATAGTTGACATTATACCTTAATGGGTATATTATAAACCTTGTTCCATTTTTCTTTTTGAAAATAGAACATAATGGTTAGGAGGTAAAACCATGGAGTATAATGATCAAATTAAAAATAGAGTTAAACGGATTGAAGGACAATTAAGAGGAATTTTAAGAATGATGGAAGAAAATAAAGAGTGTAAAGATGTGATTACCCAGCTGTCTGCAGCCAGAACTGCTATTGATCGTACGATCGGGGTTGTTGTTAGTTCAAATTTAGTTGAGTGTGTTCAAAAAGCGAATGAACAAGGTGAAAAAAGCATGGAAGAATTAGTAAATAATGCAGTTAATTTGCTAGTAAAAAGTCGTTAAAAAGTTTCACCTTCCATATATTTACTATTATTTTTAAACCGCACGGATAAAGAAAGGTTATTTTTTTGATCTTTCTTATACCCTTACTGGTATATGTATTTAAATTCAAACAGATGCACAAGAGGGAAACGTAAGTCTATTTATTAATAGAGATTTTAAGTGGGAAAAACGGATGCAAATAAGGAGGAACTAGGCTTGGAATATGTGAATTATATTATCATTGTACTTTTTCTGTTTTTAATCATCCAGCGTATATTGCCAACTAAGGGTGTTAGAAATATATCAACTGCTGAATTAAAAGTTGAATTAAAAGATAAAAACAAACAATATGTTGATGTTCGAACACCTGGTGAGTTTAAGGGGAATCACATCAGTGGATTCAAGAATATTCCTCTCCATCAACTTGTCCAAAGAGCAGAGCAAGAACTTTCAAAGGAAAAAGAGGTTATTGTCATTTGTCAAAGTGGAATGAGAAGCCAAAAGGCAAGCAAATTGTTAAAAAAATTGGGATTTACAAAAATCACGAATGTTAAAGGCGGCATGAGTGCTTGGTATTAATCAAAATATTAAGGAGGACAATCTAATGAAACAAATTACTGCAAAAGAAGTCGAATCTTTATTAAATAAAGGAAAGAAATTAAATATTATTGATGTCCGTGAAGTTAATGAAGTAAAAACAGGCAAAATACCTGGTGCTATGAATATGCCCTTAGGATTAGTAGAGTTTCGCATGCATGAATTAGATAAATCGAAAGAGTATATCATTGTTTGCCATTCAGGGGGCAGAAGTGGTCGTGCATCTCAATTTCTTGAAAGCTATGGATTTAACGTGACCAATTTGGTTGGTGGAATGCTTTCTTGGGAAGGCAAAGTGGAATAAATTTTTCAACATTCATTATAATCATATAGGTATATTATTGGTATCATTTTGTGAAATATCAATGAAAAAACGTTTACTGAATTGTTTAAAAAACAGACGAAGAAATTTGTCTGTTTTTTAGTTTTATTATATATCTACAATTTAGTTATGTAATTTCCGTTTACCTCTCCCTTTTCAGTCATATATAATTAAAGATTTTTTAAGTTTTATCGGTTAAAAGATGGGTATGATAAGAGTAGGAATATGTTGAAAGAAGGGCTCACCTTCTTTTTTATTTGAACAAAATCATTTGGTAAAAGGAAAGACAGGGAGCATATATGAGTACTATAACCATACAACAATTAGTAGATAAATTAAAATTAGAAATCCTAGCGGGTGAACAAGGACTGGGTCGAATCATTGATAATGACGATATTAATAGACCAGGTTTAGAATTAACGGGTTATTTTGAGTATTTCCCAAAAGAGAGAATTCAATTATTAGGAAAACAAGAAATTACCTATTTGCACTCCTTATCTAAAAAAGAACGTGATGAGAGAGTTGGAAAAATCATCAAAGAACATCCCCCATGTATCATCATTACGCGTAACCAAGAAGGTCTTTCTTATTTGATTAAACATTGCAATGAGGAAGGGGTTGCCCTTCTGAGAGCTAAAGAAAAAACAACAAGAGTTATCGGCACATTGAATAATTATTTAGGAAAAGAATTGGCAAAAAGCATTGGAATCCATGCGGTTTGTATGAATGTTTTTGGGGTGGGTTTATTAATCAGAGGAGAGAGTGGGATAGGAAAAAGCGAATCTGCTCTATCTTTAATTGAGAAAGGACACCGCCTTATATCGGATGATTTAGTCATCCTAAAAAGAATCGATCCTGAAACCATTATCGGTACACATAATCAGACAAATCGTGATTTTTTATCGTTACGAGGAATTGGGATGATTAATGTACCACGGCTTTACGGTTCCGGCGCCTTTCAAGATGAAACAATGATCGATTTAGATATTGTTTTATCCGCTTGGGATGAGAAAAAATACTATGATATAGTCGATGCTTCAACAGCTGTTGTCAATTATTTAGATATTTCCATCCCACATATTGAAATACCAGTTCGCCCAGGAAGAGACATTGCGAGTTTAATCGAAGTGGCAGCTAAAAATTGGCGGCTTGAACAGCAAGGGTACATTGCAATAAATGAATTTAAAGAACGTATTCAAAATCTATAATCGGCTCCAATTTGCAGTTAGCGGCTCCAATTTGCGGATAAGCAACTCCAACTTGCAGATAAGGATTTCTAACCAAAAGTTTTTAGAAATATGCCAGTAATCCTGCTATATGAAAAGAATTTACTTAAAAAACCGTACTGTATCATTCACAAGTATGGTTTTTTACTTTCTAAAGGAAAACCTGCATCATTACAGTTCTTTTGATGAAACCGGTAAAAACAACTTAATTCCTCGTTTATTAAACGGTAAAATTTTAAGATCCGCAATCAGATGACTGATGTATCCCGCAAGGCAGGTATAAAAAACACCATCAATTCCGAGGGATAATTGGAATTTTGAAGCGATTATTCCGAAGAAAATAACTCCCAAGATCGAATGTGTATAACTGCGGTGCGAAACGAAAGACGCGATTAAAATATAAACCCCAAGTAGCATCAACCAGATTTCAACTAATGAGATTCCTCCCATTAGAACACCAATTCCTGTGATTGTTAACATATGCTTTTGTTTGATTAAAGACGATATAATCATCATTCCCAATCCAATACCAGTACCAATCCATTTCTCTTTAACAGTTCCCTCATAAAGACTATAAAAGATAACTAGAATGCCGATTAACAGGGCGACTGCCTGAATTACCTTATGGGATAGGGTGATTTTTTCACGCAGCTTCCCATCAATATCCAGATCAGGGATTAAGCCAGAAACGCTTCCTAATCCAACAAAAAGGAGTGTAGTAGAAGGGGAGGTATGATAAGTATTGGCGACGATAAATCCTGTTGCTGCTCCTATTGCTGCATGTGCTGTACCATTCAATTTTAAATCCACCTCAAAATAAATAGCTATGGCATTAAAACTAAAACCACGCTTCATTATTTTACACCAAAACATTTGTTCTGTTTATAGGTAATTAATATTGTTTTTTTATCTAATAAAACTTTTAGGGGTATATCAAAAAGGGATCACAAAGAAATAATACTTTGTGATCCCGAGCCACCGCTAATTTTAGCTCACTATAACTGAACGTATCAGGTGGAATGCTCGCTTAAAACAAGTTAACCGCATCGATGAGAGTTGAAACTTTTATCGATGCGGTTTTTTTGTAAAAAGATAATTGGAATTTGAATTCAAGGGAATAGTAAATATGTTTGGAAATCCTTAAAACAGCCATACACAAAGAGGGGAGAAGGTATATGAATTGCCCGCACTGTGTTTATTTTAATCCGGATGGGGTGAAGTTCTGCTTAAACTGCGGCGAAGATTTTATTAAGCGTGAAAACCCTCAAGAAGAAAATAGCCTATTTTACGAGTTTGCTCATTATGTTGATATGGTGCCGAAGTATCAACGTTCGGTTGAACCAAGATTTAAAAATATATTCTCCCGGGTGTTCCGAAATCATAGTGAACTGGAAGCCGAGCGCCTTTTCATTGTGGGAACTGCGATTACAACACCCAAGATTGCTGAAGTGAAGGAAACATGGCCAAAACCTTGGCTGTTTGCGAGAGTATTCCTGATTGCACTTATTGCATTTTTAGGATTGTATTTGGGTGTTGGCTTGTTTAAAAACATGAATTTTATACCTGGCCTTATCATTGTCGGGGCTTTTGCCGTTCCATTCACCACATTGATTTTCTTCTGGGAAATGAACGCTCCGCAAAATATTGCATTTTATCGAATCATTTATGTAGTGCTTATTGGCGGCATCCTCTCGATGTTAGTGGCACTGGTGTTTTTTAATATCCTCAAACATAATATCAATCCAATCACGATAGGGATTGCTGAGGAACTGGCCAAAGTGGTAACCGTTATCTATTTCGTGAGAAATCTTAAATATAGGTTCGTTCTAAACGGACTTCTGTTGGGAGCAGCTGTTGGGGCAGGATTCGCGGCTTTTGAAACAGCCGGTTATGCTTTACGGGCACTTCTATCCGGAGATTCCCATAATCTTTATAACACTATACTGTGGAGAGGCATTTTAGCTCCGGGTGGACATGTTGCTTGGGCTGCTTTAACAGGGGCCGCATTCTGTTTGGTACAAGGGGACAAAAACTTTGAATTAAACATGTTGATCAAGCCGAAATTTGTCCGGATTTTTATTCTTGTCGTATTGATGCATGCCCTCTGGGACACACCCATACCAGCTATGTTTCCTTTCGGACAAATCATTTTGATGGTAGCATCATGGATAGTCGTTTTCCGGCTGATCCGTATCGGCCTTAGGGAAATTGCCAATAAGAAGTTGCAATTAAGTTATTTTCCATCTGAGGGGACACCATAGTAATTATCTGCCGATATTAAATGAAAAGAAAAGCCAGGGACCATTATGACAACTATAACCGTCCAACAATTAACAGATAAATTAAAGTTAGAAATCCTAACAGGTGAAAAAGGACTTGATCGAACCATTGACAATGACAGCTAACTAAAGAACGCCTACATCCATAAGTGCTTATACCATAGCCCAAAAAACGACCCTGAGCTTATAATCCTGCTCGGAGTCGTTTTTTGTTTGTTTTTATTTGATGGAGGCTTCATAAATGTCCTGAATGGATTTAGACAGCACAGCATTGAATTTTTCGTCTGTTTGGTCGGCAGTTAGTCCCTGTGATAGGGCTCGTGAGAAGCTTGCGATCAATCCATGATTACGTGCTAGCTTTTCATTGGCTTCTTTTTGCGTGTAGCCGCCTGACAACGCCACAACCCGAACAACATGCGGATCCTCGATTAAATCACTATAGAAATTGTCTTCTGTAGGCAGGGAGAGTTTAAGCATGATTTTTACATCTTTATCAAGGGTAGATAATTGATTTATGATCTCTTCTTTTAATAGATTTTCCGATTCAGCCTTATCCACGCTGTGAATATCCACTTCCGGTTCGATAATCGGAACCAGCCCCGCCTCTACGATTTGGTTCGCAATCTCAAACTGTTGCTTAACAACTTTATTGATGCCAACCGGGTTGGCGTCCTTAATAACCGAACGCATTTTCGTCCCGAAGATATTTCGCTCATTCGCGCGTTTCAACAAATCACTCAAACCTTGAATTGGCTTCATAAGCTGAACTCCATCCTCAAGGGCGGCGAGACCTTGATCAACTTTCAGAAAAGGCACTATGCCTTTCTTCTCCCAAAGAAAATCAGCTGTATAGTGATCGTCAATAAGACGTTCCATCGTGTTCTCAAACAAGATTGCACCCAAAATATATTGAGAATCGAATGCCGGACTCTTGATAATTCGTGTCCTCATCTCGTGAACCAAGGTATACATCTCTTCTTCATTCGTATAGCTGTTTTCATTAACGCCATACGCCAACAGTGCCTTGGGAGTACTTCCACCACTTTGGTCCAAAGCTGCAATAAATCCTTTTCCTGTTCGAATTTGTTCTAATTGATTACTATTCATAATGGTTCTCCTTTACCTGAATTAAATTTTATCTTTGCTTAATTATACCATTTTTACTTAAGGCATACATGCTTGGTGCATCGATGAAGCAGACTCGATTTATTATTGCAGTGCATCCTAAGTTTTATACATCGATAGGAAAAGCACAGTAAAGAACGCTTATATTAGCGTTCTTTACTGTTGTAATCCCAATATTTTAGAGTGTTGGTATTGCCGGTAGGTTCACTTTTTACAACATTTCCATCCTTGTCTTTGTAGACCTCATATTCCTCATAGGTTTCCACGATATAACCATCAACTCGTTCCGTTCTCTCCAGTTTCTCTTTTAATTCTGGGACATCGGTTGATGGTTCAACAGCAACAGGTTGGACCATGACTGATTGATCGGCTGTATAGGCATAGTTTTTATTCAAAAATGAGTACGGTGAGTCAAGATAGGCGGAAAAACCTATTAACACCAACAAGATAGAAACACTTGTAAAAGTTTTTAGTGTCATTTTCCAGGGCTCCTTCTCTTAATTGAATCCTCGTAACCCATTTTATGCATGTCCTATCAACATATGCCTATTCGCTTGTTAATTTTGCCGAGCTAACCTGCGGGCGGAATATCAGGAATAAAACAAATGCCACTATGGTAATGATCACACCCGAGATATAAGGAAGGCCCATTGCTAGTGAAAACAACCATCCGCCAAGCGGCGGTCCAATAATTCGCCCTAAGGAATCAAAGGATGATAATAAGCCTGTCGAACTTCCATGTCCGGTTGTGGACGTTTTGGTCAGCAGGGAAGACACACTTGGTCGAATTACTCCGTTTCCAAGTCCAAATATCGTTAAAAAGATCGCTGCTGTTGTAAAACTATGAACTAGCAAGATTAACCCAAATCCAATCGCAGATACAATCATTCCACACTGAATGACTGCACGTTCTCCGTGTTTTTTGGTTAATCTACCGACTAACCCACCTTGGACGATTGCACTCCCAAAGCCCATGATCATGAAGATGTATCCAAGCTGGATCGAATCCAACCCTGCTTTTTTAGCAGCAAAATAGGCAAACGTCGCCTCTAAGCCGGACAGGGATAAAGAAATTAAAAATTGTACAAAAAATAAAATGGAAGCTGCACCGGTTAGGGCATGCCAGAAAGACTGTTTTTTTCTTGAAGTTTTCGTATCTATTTGTTTGGATTCCTTTAAAAGCAAAAAGACAAGGAACAATGTAATAAAGGAAGATCCACTTGCTAAATAAAAGGGCATATTCAAGCTTATTTTTGAAAAAATACCGCCAATGGCTGGACCAAAAACAAAACCTAATCCTGTAGCTGCCCCAACAATTCCCATCCCTTTACCGCGATTTTCTTCTGTCGTAATATCGGCGACATAAGCCATCGCAGTTGGCATATTAGCAGCTGATAAAATACCCCCGATAATTCTTGCAGCAAATAGCATCCACAGCTCGGTGGAAATGGCCTGAATAAAAAAGGAGAGAGCAAGACCTGCTATTCCTATCATCATCACTGGTTTTCGCCCGATGCGGTCGGAAATCTGTCCCCATATTGGCGCAAAAATCAGCTGCATGAGTGAATAAACAGCCATTAACAAGCCGAGTTCAGTTGGATTTGCGCCTATTTCCTCAGCGTAAAAAGGTAAAACCGGTATGATGATTCCAAAACCAACCATAACCAAAAACATAACCACGAATAAAATCGGTAAAGCCGTCTTTTTGTGCAACGGATTCTCACTCCCCAGATGTTTCAGAAAATCAAATTAAGACTGTTTCATTCCTATTATAGGATAAAGGATGTAACCGATCTAAAACAAGCTTTTAAAATCAATTATTTCCATCCATGGTATTAGTATGCAAACTCCCATATGGTTATCTAACCGCAAACCAAAATAAAATCAAAGTTTAAGTCCATACCTTATAAAATGACAAATGGAAAAATCATCATATTAATAGGGAAATAGTCGTAATTTTTATATATGAATTTTTTAAAAATTGATATGATGGGATGAATAGAAAATGGGATAAACAAATTGATCCAAATAATAAGTACGTCGGGGCATTTATTCTAGGGGATAGGAATGTAGAAGTACCACCCAATGCTGTTTTCCAAAGAAATTGATAAAAATTCAAGCTAGCAGTAAATACCTTAGTGATAATTATCTGCTAGCAATTTTATAGCAATGAATATGTAAAGAGATAGCGAGATGCTGTTTAGATGTACAAACCTAAAGACCTATATTGATCAGAACGGTGATCCGAACAGGCTTTGGGTAACATAGAATTGTCATACGTAATAGGACCTAATAATACTCCAAATCATTAAGTTCGAGGAAAAAATCATTCTAACCGTTACAAAAGATGCAGCAAACCTATACAGAAGAAAAACATACCCCGGCAATTGTTTTTACTACAATTCTTTAGCAATTTCTTTTCTATTAGGAGCAAGTGGAGGTTGTTCTAACCATTTATTTTGTACCATAAGATTATACCATTTCTTTGTTACCATAAGATTTTTGAGAATAGTACCCTCATAAGCGGTAACAAGGTCTGTTCGCATGGATGATGCTAGACCTCCTCCATGATAGTTTTGTGCAGCTTGAAACAAGAATCCGATATGATACAACATTAACTTGTCGGAAAAAGGAGACTCCGTTGAAGTTGTAACTTCTGTTTCCCAAGATTTTGGAACTGGTAAGTTATCATTTTGCATTATTTTCGATAATGTTTTTATTTGACCATCAGCCGTATTCTGGGTATCCGTTAAGAACTTCCTTACTTCTTTTGTCTGAGCGACTTGACTGAAAGCGATAGAAAGGGTTTTTGCCATGATGCTTTTTTTAAGGTTGAAAGAAATACTAATGATCTCTGTCGCTGCTAATTTTCTACCCTTTCCGAAAAATCCATCTGTGAAATCCCGGCTGGAAATAAATTTCGGTTCTTTGGTTGGATAAAACATAGGGTCTCTTTGAAAACTTCCTTTTTCAAGCAATAAATCAATTGTTTGATGATACATCCTTTTCCCATCATTATCACACGAGTCATAAAAATACCGTAAGTCCTCTCTGACAGAAACGCCCAATGAAGTTGAGTGTCCCAGCAAACCATGTAATGTCATGATATGTAAATAATTCAAGCAAAATATATCTGTAAATAATCTCTGTTTACCTTTATAATGATCAGATTCATTAAATCCAATTGGAACTGGAAACCCCTCATTTTTCATAAAAGTAACGATTTGTTGTTTTTGTTTTCCGAATGTCTCGATAGCATCTTCAAAAATGGCTTTAATTTTCTCATCCTCAATAATAGTGACCATATATCTATTAATTGTATCAACGGCTGTTCCATTTACATATTCTCCCCATAGTGTCCCTATTTCAGAAGATGTGAGTTTTAATTTTTCCTTTTCCATGCTGTCACCTCTTGGATATTATTTACCAACCAAGCAAGAGATATGAGTTTTTTATTGGAATTTAAAAGAACCCATTACCAAAAAAGGAAAGGGGTTCATTTTTATTTCACCGCTTTTCTCGTACTTTCCGACGCAAAATCGGCAATGATAACGAGTATCATATAACATAAAAGGAGCAGTGTGATTTGTGTGTAATCGAAAAAGCTCATTGCAAGCTTAAAGTCCATACCTAGACCACCAGCACCAACAAAGCCAACGACAATTGTAGTTCTCATGATCACTTCCCAGCGGTAGAGAATGTAGGTGAGAAATCTCGGCAAGACAGTTGGCAGGATCCCATAGAAAAAGATCTCAATTTTAGATGCACCAGCTGTTGCTAGATTTCGAATTGGGCGAGCGTCCATGTCTTCAATCACTTCTGCCCAAAGCTTTCCGAGAATCCCAAAATTGTGAAGGGCAAGTGCAATCGCTCCTGGTAAAAGACCTGGTTTGAAAATAAAGATGATCATCATCGCCCAGACAAGCTCTGGAACAGCTCTTGAAAAAATATAACTGATGCGGACAATCCCGTAAGAAAGCCAACTGTACCATTTCTTAGAACCCGTTAAATTTCCATTGGCGATATTTCGTGCGGCAGGAACTACCGTTAAAAAGGCTGCGATGGTCGCAAAGCCAATGGCCATAATACTCATTTCAAGCGTTTCTAGTGTAAGCTTTAAGGCTGCAGTCCAACTTTTTCCATCAAGGAAGGCAGGATGTTCACTTGTTAAACCAATGAGCCCGCCAAAAAATCTCTTAGCTGCCTCCAAATTTTTATCGGAAATCAGTTCAAAAAATTGAGCATTCTCACCTAAATTGATGTACATCCAGGAACCAAGAATTAGCAGCATGGTGAAAAAAACAGACTTCCAACCAGAGCTAAATCCATGGTGTCTTTTTCGTTCGGTTAAGGCCCTGCGCACAAAATTACTCCATAAGTCCACGAAAATAACAAGGCCAATCAGGAAAAAGACAAAAGCCCAAACCCGATCATATTTTAAATCTTGCAAAGAAAGTTGAATTTCGTATCCCAATCCTCCAAGCCCAATGAAGCTCATAATGGCTGAAGAACGAATGGCACATTCGAACCGATACATGGTATAGCTAATCATGTCTGCCCAAATCAGGGGGAGATATCCATAAATCAGGGTTTGCAGTTTTGTTGCCCCAACGGATTTTAAGGCCTTAACGGGTTCTTCCGATACATCATTTAACATATCTGCATAAATCCGCCCAAGAATCCCGCCGTAAGGAATGGCCAGTGCAAAAATAGCAGCATATGGTGAAAGGCCAACAGCAGCTACAAAAAGCCAGGCCCAAATTAGTTCGTGTATGGAACGAGTAAACCCTAATATTCCTCTAAAAAATACCTTAGAAACAAATCGGGATGTTTTATTAGAAGTAAGCACCCCAGATGCTAGAGTCCCAACAATAAAAGCATAAATGATCGCGAGCGACATCCCGGCAACTGCGTAGGCAAGTGTAATCCATGAGGATTCCAATCCTAATAATAAGACCTCAGGAGATAAATCAGGATGAAATAGACCCTCCACTATTTGTATAAGAGTTGGAATCCCCCCCGAATGAACTAATTCGGCATTCCATTGGATTGAAAAGAGGCTCCAGACGAAAACAGCAATTAATAGTAGTGTTAGAATGAATCGATTATGCAGCCGAAAAAGAGAAGATAAATTCATATCTTTTCACCGCTCTTTAGCTGGTATAGTTCAGCTAACAGATCATCCGTTACTTGTTCAGTTGGCAAATCAAAGAAAATCTCACCATTTTTCATTGAAATAATTCTTGTAAAATATTTTCTGGCATATTCAACGGAGTGCAAGCTTGTTAGTAATGTCTGGTTTTCCTCTTTTACGATATTTGTTAGCATCGCGAGAATATCATCTGCTCTTGCAGGATCGAGCGATGCAACAGGTTCGTCGGCTAGTATCACTTCTGGATTTTGTACCATCAGTCTTGCCATGGCAACACGCTGCTGCTCGCCGCCGGATAGAGTAGAAGTGATTTCAAATTCCTTTCCCTGAAGGCCAACCCGTTCTAATGCCTTTATGGCCAGTTCTTTTTCCTGAGGGACCAGTAGTGAAAAAAGTGATTTCCATGTACCCCATTCAGAAAGTTTCCCGGCTAAAACATTGTGAATGACAGCAAGCGGGCCAATCAAATCAAATTGCTGGCGAATAACACCTATTTTTTTTGCGAAAATATTCTCTTTTTTGTAGGCAGAAAGGGGCGTTCCATCAATTAAAAGCTCTCCTCCTGTGAGTGGGACCAGCCCTGCAATAGAATTAAGCAGCGTCGTTTTCCCGGCGCCGCTTGGTCCAATTAAAGCCACTAATTCACCTTGTTTAATGGTAAAAGAAAGGGAAGATAAGGCTATCTTCCGCTCAAAGTGTTTTGTTAAATTGTTTGCTTCAATCATCATTTTTGAAGACATTTCTATAACACCTACTACTTAATAATCTCTAGTTCTTTGGCAACCTGTTCAATCTTTTTGTAGTTATCATTTTTCGTTTCAACAAAGGAATCGGTTTGGAACAAATCAGCAATGTCTTTTTGGTCACCTGTAATAGAAAGAAGGGCATCTTTCACTTTTTCCTTCGTTCCTTTGCCAAAGACATCTTCCACATTGCTGTTGATGGTCCAGTTATAGTCGTAATATGCTGGAGTTGTATAGAATACCTTTACTTTACTTGTATCGACTTTTCCTTCTTTTACTGCAGCTTCCCATACGGCTTCGTTCAATGCTCCAGCTTTAAAAGCGCCAGATTCAACAAGTTTGTATGTGGTGTCATGAGAGCCAGAGAAGTTTGGTTTTCCATCAAAGTCTGTATTTGGGTCAATGCCTGCTTCAGAAAGATAATAGCGTGGCATTAAATGGCCGGAGGTAGAGCTTTCACTACCAAACGTAAACGATTTACCTTTTAGATCTTCTAACTTGGTGATATTTTCGGTTGCTTGTGTGATAAAGACAGAATGAAATTCAGCGTCACGTGGTCTTTGAACAATTGATTCAGCATCAGGAACTAGGTTTCTAGCCTGCACACTTGTTAGTCCGCCAAACCAAGCCATATGGATTTCTCCACGTTGAAAGGCAGTTACTAAAGCCGCATAATCAACGGATGGAACAAATTCCACCTTCATCCCTGTTTTATCACTTAAGTATTTCGCAACTGCCGTCATGCCTTTATCAAGGACTGCTGCATTTTGGTCAGGAATCGCACCAATTTTAAAAACTTCTTTTGTTGTTGTTTCTTTTTTTGTATCACTGGTTTTTTCATCCTTTTGACTGCCGCATGCAGCTAATGAAAAGACTAGTATTGCTAATAATAAAATCGAAAGAATTTTCTTCATTAATGTAAGCACCTCTTAAAAATATTTAATCTATCACGCCTTTATCATTATAAAGAAAGTAATATCGTTATTAAATTCATTAAATCTATTTATTAAATAAAAATCAATCGATTTTATCGATATAAAAGCAAAAAAAAACCAAAACCCTAGTTATTTAAGAAAGCCCCTACTGTTAGAGCAGGGGCTTGGAAGGGAATTATTAAACTGTCATTTGTGACCATTCTTCGACATTCCAAACTTTCGTAACCCAATCTTCATAAAAATCTGGTTCGTGGCAGACAAGGACAACAGTGCCTTTATATTCTTTTAAAGCTCGCTTTAATTCGGCTTTTGCCACAATATCAAGGTGATTGGTCGGCTCGTCAAATAAAATCCAGTTACTTTCATTCATCATCAACTTACAAAGGCGTACCTTGGCTTGCTCGCCACCACTAAGTTGATTCATTGGACGTGAGATATGCTCATTCTTTAAGCCACAACGTGCCAAAGCAGCACGCACTTGGTGTTGGTCCATGGAAGGAAAGGCATTCCAGACATCTTCAATAGGTGTCTGGTTTCCTGCTTTTACCTCTTGTTCAAAATAAGAAGGGAAGAGAAAATCACCGCGTTCCACCTTACCCTTTAACGGATCAATTTTTCCAAGCATGGTTTTAAGAAGGGTTGATTTCCCAACACCGTTACAGCCGATGATGGCCACTTTCTCACCACGCTCGAGTGTCATGCTCATTTTCGGTAATAATGGATGCGAATAGCCAATTTCCAAATCTGTAGCTTCAAAAACATAGCGGCTGCTGCTGCGTGATTCTTTAAAACCAAAAGTAGGCTTCATTGCCGTTTCCGGACGGTCAATTCGTTCTAAACGATCAAGCTGCTTTTGACGGCTCTTTGCCCGACCTGTAGTCGAATACCGTGCTTTATTTTTCGCGATAAAATCTTCTTGTTTTTTTATAAATTCCATCTGTTTTTCATAGGCATTAATATGCTGATTCTTATTAATTTCCGCAAGTTCCAAGAATTTTTCATAGCTTGCTGTGTAACGGGTTAGCTTAGAAAATTCTAATTGGAAAATAACATTTGATACAGGATTCATAAATTCAGTATCATGGGAGATTAAGATAAACGCATAGGGATAGTCTTTTAAATAAGAAGTTAACCAACGGATATGTTCTACATCTAAATAGTTTGTTGGTTCGTCAAGTAGAAGCACTTTAGGTTGTTCTAAAAGAAGCTTAGCTAGCAGAACCTTTGTCCGCTGTCCACCGCTAAGGGCTGCTACGTCACGGTCTAAACCAATCGCATCTAGACCCAATCCACGAGCTGCTTCTTCAATTTTAATATCTAATGTATAAAAACCACCAGCATCTAAAGCATCTTGAATTTCACCCATTTTTTCTAAAAGTACTTCCAGTTCTTCAGGAGACGCATCGCCCATTAGTGCGATGACCTCATTTAATTCCTTTTCCTTCTCAAAAAGAGGGAGGAAGGCGTCGCGTAAAACGTCACGCATGGTTCGACCAGCAGTAAGCACGGTATGCTGATCTAAATAGCCATAATGGACTCCGGGTGTCCATTCAACACGGCCGCTATCATGAATCAATTGCCCGGTAATAATATTCATTAGAGTGGACTTTCCGACACCGTTTGCACCGACAAGTCCAACGTGATCTTCAGCTAATAATCGAAAGGAAACGTCCTTAAATAAGGTACGATCTCCGAATGTATGGGATAAATTTTCAACCGTTAGTAAACTCATTATTAAGAAATCCTCACTTTATTCAAGAATTAATACATTATTACATCATACTAGATTTTTAAAGATTCGACTAGATTTTTAACTAGAAAAATACTGTAAATCAATTGGTAAATGTGTGGCCCTTGTTAAATAATGTATAAGTGGTCAATCTAATGGGGTACTTTATTAATAAAAAGGAATAAATTTATGATTGGACTCCTTATTGCCATTATTCTGTTTAATTTCGTTGCTTTTAAATTTAATAAACGGCTTTCCAAGAACCAAATCGTTCATATTTGGCTATTTACGATTTCATTGCAGGCCCTTTTTGATACGTTTATCGAATTTAAGTACTCCGCATACTGGTATTTTGATAAAGAAATTGATTGGGAAGGACTCCTTCCACATATTTTCTTAGTCCCTGCGGCAAATATGATTTTTCTTAATTGGTTTCCTTTTAAAACAACCTTCAGCAAACAAATCGCCTATCTCTGTTTCTTTGTGATTCTCATTTTAATTTATGAACGGGTTACAACGCTTCCCCAGCCATGGGGTTATTTTCATTATGGATGGTGGAAGCTATGGCATGCTGCCGTCCTAGATCCTTTTCTCCTGCTTTTATTACTTGGATTTTATAAGTGGATCTGTCAACTGGAAAAGAAGTTGTTTGTCAAAAGTGAAAAGTAGCCTTTTTTGCCGTTTTTTATCCTATAAATTCATGATGTCTTTATCAAGTTATGAGCTTGTACATATCCTATTATAAAAGAGGGAAGGGAGTGGTTGTTTTGGCGGTTAACCAAGATGGTATTACAATTGGTACCATTTCCGGAGGTATTGTCAACTTTGGTGGAGCTGTTATTATTGCTCCTATATCAATTACAAATACAACGACTGGTAAAAGTGATTCAATTCAGAATAGTACTACCACGCAACTTCCAGATTAAATTCATCTGCACAAAATACGATATCAAGCTTATTAGATACAATTAGACGGAGCATAAGATAGCTCCGTCTCCGTTTTTTTATAAAATTAAGATGCCTTTAAACTTTCAGTCGCATTGCTTTGTTTCATTGGTTTTGCCACATTAAAGACGATGTTTAGAAAAATCGCTGTTAAGCTTCCAGCAACAATCCCGCTATTGGTAAGAATTTTGATGCTCTCAGGCAAATGGTCAAATAAATTTGGCACTGTTGTTACTCCAAGTCCTACACCAACAGAGCAGGCGATAATAAGGAGATTTTCTTGTGATGAAAAATCTACTTTGCTCAGCATTTTTATTCCGGAAGAAATGACCATGCCAAACATTGCAACCATGGCACCCCCAAGAACAGCAGTAGGGATAACCGTTGTTAACGCAGCAATTTTAGGAACCAAACCTAGGAAAATTAATATTCCAGCCGCAGTATAAATTACCTTTTTCTCTTTCACTCCTGAAAACTGGACAAGACCCACGTTTTGCGAGTAGGTGGTATATGGGAATGAATTAAATAGAGCGCCAATCACGCTTGCCAGACCTTCTGAACGATAACCCTTGACTAAATCATTTTCTGTAAGCTTTTTACCGGTAATATCACTTAAGGCAAAATAGACACCTGTTGATTCGACAAGACTAACAATCGCGACCAAAGTCATCGTGATAATAGGTGCCAGTTCAAAAGAAGGGACAGCAAAATGTAAAGGCGTTACCAAATGGAACCATGAAGCCTCTCCAACAGCGGTAAAATCTACTTTTCCCATAAAGAAAGCTGCCATTGTTCCAGCAATCAATCCCAAAAGAATAGAAATAGCACGAATGAATCCTTTAGAAAAGCGATAAAGTAAAATGATGAATAATAACGTACCAAAGGCAAGACCAATATTGGAAAGTGAACCGAAATCAGGACTTCCTTGACCACCTGCGACATTGTTCATCGCAACAGGAATAAGGGTGAGTCCGATAATGGTTACAACAGAGCCTGTCACAACAGGAGGGAAGAACCGAATCAGTTTACCAAAGAATTTGGCGATTAACATAACAATTATCCCAGAAACCAAAATAGAACCATAAATCGCAGAAAGACCATACTGACCGCCAATCGCAATGATTGGACCAACTGCCGTAAACGTACATCCAAGTACAATCGGAAGTCCTATTCCAAAATAACGATTTTGCCAAACCTGTAAAAGAGTTGCAATTCCACTTGTTAGAATATCAAGTGAAACAAGATAAGCTAATTGTTTACCAGATAAATTTAGTGCCCCGCCGATAATAAGAGGGACGATGACGGCTCCAGCGTACATCGCTAAAACATGTTGAATTCCTAAAGAGGCTGTTTTAAATGGATTTTGTTTCATTAGATTAATTCCTCCACTTTTTCTTTAATAAATTGAACTTCTCCGTTTTTTAGGGAAGCTATTCTTGCTAAGGATTCAACTCTAAACCCTTCTTTCTGCAATTTTTCTGCCCCATGTTGGAAAGACTTTTCAATAACAATTCCGATACCAATCACTTCGGCACCACTTTGTTGAACGATGTCTATTAAACCAGACGCTGCTTGGCCATTTGCGAGGAAATCATCAATGATAAGAACACGGTCATGTTCATCAAGGTACTTGTTTGATATGGAAATTTCACTTGTCTCCTTTTTCGTAAACGAATGCACGCTTGCAGTCAGTAAATCTTCCGTTAATGTTAGAGATTTTCTTTTTCTAGCAAACACAACAGGAACGTTCATATATAATCCAGTCATAATGGAAGGAGCAATCCCTGACGATTCGATCGTCACGATTTTTGTTATTCCTTGGTTAGCAAACCGGTTTGTAAATTCTTTACCAATTTCTTTCATTAACACGGGGTCAATTTGATGGTTTAAAAATGAATCCACTTTTAATACATGTTCGGAAAGAACCTTTCCATCCATTTTGATTTTTTCCTCTAGTAATCTCATCTTTGTATTTCCTCCTAAAAAAAATAAAAGCCCAAAGGTCACCGCTCACATCAACAAATGAGTGAGGCAATGACCCTTGGACTTTATGTCCGCAAGGAAAAGAAAAAGCATACAAAATATGCAATATCTCATTACCCACTCATAGTCAGATTGTTAATGGCAATCTGGTAGAAACTCGCGGGCCATATCCCCGCTATTATATGAGTGAAACCTTATTAAGTTATTCACATTATACCATGATATAAGGGCAAATCAATCCTTTTTGGATAAAAAACGAATATTGGAAAGAAATTATCAAATATCATTCGTCTTTTGAAAACGTTTCATCATTCTAGTTGGTTCCATTTCAACAGGTAAGTTTTATTTTTTGTCCTGTTTCTTTTGGACAATATTGACAACTTTATATCCAGGTTTAATTTTGATTTTTTTCGTTCCATTGTTTGTCATGACTTGGTACATCGTAAATTTCCGCGGTTGATGCTCTAACATCTCAATTTTCTTGATGGTTTCTTTACGAAAATATTTGTAGATTTTTTTTTGTTGTTTTTCCTGTTTTTCACCATAAAAGAAATCGTAAGCAAAAATAAATATATAAATAAATATTCCACCTATGATGATGGTATAGAGAGCAGAAAATAAAATAGTCAATGTAGACATCCTTTCAAAAGAGCGGCTGATGTTGTTTTGGTGTGGCTGATAACGGTATATATTGTACATTAAAAACGTTTGGACTGCTCGTCAAAAAATTTATCTTTCAGCAGCAGAAACCTTAATTTAACTGGATCATGAAATAAGATAGAAAAAATGTCCGTTTCCAGTGAACAAATACAAAAAAATATGATAAAGTATATTATAGAAATCTATACATACCAATATTTCAAAGGACACCAGCTGTCCACTTGAGGTGGACAATTGTTTTTGCAGCACTAACAAATCAACGTTTATAAAACGAAGGGGGAATGAAAATTGTCTAGCAACAGTTTAGAGCAATTTTTAAATGAAAATCTTGAAGATTTAAAAAGTAAAGGTTTGTACAACGTCATTGACCCACTTGAAAGCCCGAATGGACCTGTCATTACCATTAATGGTAAAGAACTAATCAATCTTTCCTCTAATAACTATTTAGGATTAGCAACAGATGTCCGACTTAAACAGGCAGCTGCCGATGCAATTGAAAAATATGGAGTCGGCGCCGGTGCTGTTCGGACCATCAATGGGACACTTAAGCTTCATGTTGAGTTAGAAGAAAAATTGGCTGAATTTAAACACACAGAAGCAGCCATTGCGTACCAATCCGGTTTTAATTGCAATATGGCGGCTATTTCGGCGGTGATGGATTCCCATGATGCAATCCTCTCCGACGAATTAAATCATGCATCCATTATTGATGGCTGCAGACTGTCAAAAGCAAAAATTATTCGTGTCAATCACTCCGATATGGATGATTTACGCGCTAAAGCTAAACAAGCCAAAGAGTCCGGTCTTTATAATAAAATTATGGTCATTACCGACGGCGTATTTTCGATGGATGGGGATATCGCGTTATTACCTGAAATCGTTAAGATTGCTGAAGAATTTGACCTGATAACCTACGTAGATGATGCCCATGGATCCGGTGTCCTTGGTGAGGGGGCCGGTACAGTTAAGCATTTTGGTCTTTCTGATAAGATTGATTTCCAAATTGGTACCCTTTCAAAAGCAATTGGTGTAGTTGGCGGCTATGTAGCCGGTAAGAAAAATTTGATTGACTGGTTAAAAGTTCGCAGCCGTCCATTTCTTTTTTCCACATCGTTAACACCTGCCGACGTGGCAGCAAGTAAGAAGTCAATTGAGATATTAATGGAAAGTACAGAGCTAAACAAAAAGCTTTGGGAAAATGGCGATTACTTGAAAAAAGGGTTAAAAGAATTAGGATTTAATATTGGTAAAAGTGAGACACCAATTACACCATGTATTATTGGCGAAGAAACACTCACACAGCAATTCAGTAAACGACTAAATGAAGAAGGCGTTTATGCGAAAGCGATTGTATTCCCAACGGTTCCACAAGGTACTGGCCGTGTCCGCAATATGCCAACTGCTGCCCATACGAAAGAAATGCTGGATCAAGCTATTACAATTTATAAAAAAGTCGGTAAAGAAATGGGAATTATTTAACGATAAAAGCTAAAACACGTTGCCCGATCAGGTGACATATCTATAACGAAAAAGAAACATTCAGCATAAGTGAAGAGGACGGAGAACGACGATGAAGCGGATTTTAATCACAGGTGCTTTAGGGCAAATTGGGTCAGAACTTACCTTAAAATTAAGAGAAATCTATGGTGCGGATAACGTTATTGCAACAGATATCAAAAAAAATGATAGTGAGGCTGCCCAAAGTGGGCCTTTTGAGACCGTTGATGTGACTAATTTAAACCAAATGATGGAGGCAGCCAAAAAGTATAAGGTTGATACGATCATGCATTTAGCGGCCCTCTTATCAGCTACGGCAGAAGAGAAGCCCGTATTTGCTTGGAATTTAAATATGGGCGGGTTGATGAATGCACTGGAAACTGCTCGTGAATTGAATGCCCAATTTTTTACGCCGAGCTCGATTGGTGCGTTTGGGCCATCAACACCTAAGGATGCCACTCCGCAGGATACGATTATGCGTCCTACTACGATGTATGGAGTTAACAAAGTCGCAGGGGAGCTGCTGGCTGATTATTATTTTCATAAATTCGGTGTCGATACACGCGGATTGCGTTTCCCTGGCTTAATCTCTTATGTCGCCTTACCTGGCGGCGGGACAACGGACTATGCTGTTGAAATTTATTATGAAGCAGTCATAAATGGCAGATTTACATCCTACATTGATAAAAACACTTACATGGACATGATGTATATGCCAGATGCTTTGAATGCCATTGTAGACCTCATGGAAGCAGATGGGTGCAAATTGAAGCATCGCAATGCCTTTAACGTCACGGCGATGAGCTTTGCGCCTGAAGAAATTGCCGCCAGCATTGCTAAGTATATTCCAGACTTTGAGATCTTCTATGCTGTTGATCCAGAACGGCAAAAAATTGCTGCTAGCTGGCCCAATTCCATTGATGCCACTGCCGCAAAGGAAGAGTGGGGCTTCAAATTTAATTATGATTTAGACAGTATGACGAAGGAAATGATCGAAAAGCTTCGTCAGAAACTATTATAGAGATAAGAAATGCGCAAGCGCCCTGTTCAGCGGCGTATGGCCTCCTCGGAAAAGCTAACGCTTTCCCTTCGTGCGATGCCAATGCTGCCGAAGCCTCCCTTATGGAGCGCTCCAACTGAGATAAAGGAAACACGAAGAGCCGGAGGCGATTCGATGTTGACTTATCGTAGGGCGGAGAGCGAAGGACACTAGCCGCTAGGGTGCTGGAGCTGGACAATTTTCAAAGATTTTTATACTTTCTTATCTTACAAGATAAAAACAGCGAGGGCATTTAAGCCTCGCTGTTATCGTTTTACGTATATAAGCTTGTCTTTTTTCTCCAAAACCCGACCTACGATGGCTGCATTGATGACTCCTAAAGAGTGAAGTTGGTCTACATAACTTCTAGCATCCTCTTCATTCATGGATACAAGTAATCCTCCAGAAGTGATTGCATCGCAAAGGACAAGCTCTTCTTCAGGAAGGATATCCTCGTAAACCGCATCATCACTTAACCATTTATGATTGGATTTAGAGCCTCCAGGAACGACCCCATTCTTAGCTAGTTCAAGGGCACCATCAAGAATAGGAACCTGACTAAATGAAATTTCAAAGCTCACATTACTTCCACGTGCCATTTCACTGCCATGTCCAAGTAAACCAAATCCTGTAACATCTGTAACGGCATTAGGCTGATAGTTCATCAACACTTCTGCTGCTGTCTTATTCAGCATTGCCATTGTTTCCGTTACGATTTGCTCCTGCTTAGGAGTAACTGCATTTCTTTTTATTCCTGTAGTTAAAATGCCTACACCGATTGGTTTTGTTAACACAAGTACATCACCAGGCATAGCTCCGACATTTTTCCAAAACTTAGCTGGATGTACAATTCCTGTAACAGAAAGACCGAATTTTGGTTCCTGGTCATCAACTGAATGGCCGCCAACTGTTAAAGCACCAGCTTCTTTCACTTTATCAGCCGCTCCTCGAAGAATGGCAGTTAGCATGTCAGCACCAAGTTTTTTAATTGGGTACCCGACAATATTAAGGACCGTTTTCGGAGCACCGCCCATTGCATAGACATCGCTTAATGCATTGGCAGCAGCAATTTGTCCAAACATATAGGGATCATCCACAATGGGAGTAAAGTAATCTACAGTTTGAATCAGTGCAATTGAATCTGTTAATTGATATACCCCCGCATCATCAGATGTTTCATTTCCAACAAGTAATTCAGGGACAGGTTCTTGTTTAGGTAATTGACGCAAAACTTGCGCCAGGTCCTCAGGACCGATTTTGCAGCCTCAACCAGCTTTTGTGGATAAAGAGGTTAGGCGAATATTCTCTTGTTCACTCATCATGTCCACCTCCATTTTCATAGTATACATCTTTCGGATAAAATCCGCACGAAACGTGCAAAATTGCAGAAGAAAAGAGGGAGGGATTAGGTTTTAGGATTTCATTATCAGTAATATTATTATGTAAACTGATAATTAAAAGATGAAACCTAAACTGGAACTTAAGGCAGGGTAATATATCTATTTTTACCTGATCCGTTTCCTGCTTTTGAGATAAAGATTTCTAAAATACCATTTGTAAAAGCAGCAGTTACTTCCTGTTTAGTAATAGAAAAAGGAAATTCAATCGATCGAAACCTTTTGGATTGAGATGCAGTAGGGGGGTATCTTACTGCAGAAATGTTTAACTTTTTTTCTTCTATATATACCTTAATTTCAGATGCTTCAAAATCGCTCAGCATGGCTTCTACAATCCATTCATTTGCTGTTTCAAAAAGGTCGATTTGGAACTGTGTCTGATCATAATAAGATGTAAGCGGGTCCAGAAAATAGTTTTCCAGCCACTTTTCCACATCATTAAAATCAAAAGTTTGATTTGGTGGATGTTTCTTTTTTTTCATAGTTAATCCCCCTTGCTCGTATCATTTTATTCTCTTCGTCATAAAACGTGAAACTCATATGGTATAATAAGACAAAAGTAGTGTAAGTGAAGGAGTTTTTATTGTGAAAGAATGGTTACGCTCAATCCCACCAGTCCATGAGCTTCAAAATCATAGTAGGTTTATTCAACTTCTAAGCGAAAATCAACTAGATCATTCTCAGCTTACGAAACAAATAAAAGATGTATTGGATCAAATAAGGGAATTAATTCTCCAAGATAAATGGGTAGGGGCCATACCAGGGACGAACCAGTTTATTGAAGATTTGTTTCAAAATCTAGAATTCAACATAAAGAAGCAGTTCTCTTATACTTTAGAAAATGTCATTAATGCGACAGGAACGATTTTACATACCAATTTAGGAAGAGCAAGATTAAGCGAGAATGCCATCCATCATGTGGTTGAAACAGCTCGAAACTATTCCAATCTTGAATATAAGCTAGCTGAAGGAGAACGTGGTTCACGTCATAGTCATGTGGAAGCCCTATTAAGAGAAATTACTGGTGCAGAGGCAGCTATGGTCGTGAATAACAATGCTTCCGCTGTTTATCTTGTTTTACGGGCTCTTGCCAAAAATAAAGAAGTTATCGTTTCGCGCGGACAACTCGTTGAAATTGGTGGTTCTTTTCGAATCTCCTCTATAATGGAGGAAAGCGGAGCCACACTAAAAGAGGTAGGGACAACTAATAAAACACATCTTTATGATTATGAAAAAGCCATTTCTTCTGAAACCGCCATTATTATGAAGGTTCATACAAGTAATTTCAAGGTGATTGGGTTTACTGAATCCGTTGATACCAAAGATCTCGTACAGTTAACCAAGAGCTCTGAGGAAATTATTTTTTATGAAGATTTAGGGAGCGGTGCCTTGTATGACTTCAGAAAACATGGTATTGGTGATGAGCCTGTCGTGAAAGAGGTTATCGAAATGGGGGCCGATGTTGTTACCTTTAGTGGAGATAAGCTGCTTGGCGGTCCACAAGCGGGTATAATTGCGGGTAAGAAAGAGCTTATTGATCAATTAAAAAAACATCAATTGGCACGAGTGGTTCGGGTCGATAAAATGACCTTAGCGGCCCTTGAGGGAACATTAATTGATTATGCTCGCGGGGAAACAGCGTTGCGAAATATCCCAACCATTCGTGATTTATTAGTTACTATTCATGAATTAGACGAAAGATCACACGTTTTTGTTACAAACTTGTTACAACGAAATAATCGTTTTCAGGCAAGAATTTTTCAAGATTCAAGCCAAGTGGGTGGAGGAACCATGCCAGATGTTTTGCTGCCAACTATGGTCATTGCGTTAAAATATGACTCCCTAACGGCAGAGCAGCTGGGCAGCAAGTTACGAACTGAATCAAAACCCGCAATCATTGCTCGTATTCAACGGGACGAATTTATTATTGACCTTCGAACTGTTCCAAAAGAAGATGAAGGCTATTTATTAGATGCATTGGTCAACGTGAACCCCTCTTGATGTAAGAGGGGTTTTTCTTTATAATTCGGTATCTTTAATTATCACTGCCTAGTTCCAGCACTCTGCAGCTGACCAGTGCTCTTCCGCTTTTCTTGTTACATATCATGGTGTGAATTATGTTTTTGGCGTGTGTGGTTGCGATTCTTTACTTTTTTAGAACCGCTTAATGGTTCAGGTTGTCCTGATTGTTTCGGAGCATTTTTCCGCATATCTTTACCATCGTTTTTGTTCATTTTTCATCCCTCCTCATTAATAGGATGCAGTCCTTAAATCTTTTTATGCTGAATAAATTTTGTCGTTCTGTGCAATTTAACGGTAAATAAACGAAGGAGTGAGATTGAAAAATGCAGAAATACCCATACAATAAGGACAAACAACAAGCTTTCCAAGCAGCTCAACAAGGTTTTGAGAATGCGCAAGGCCTTTTTGAAACGATTGTTAACGATAGCGCAAGTTATGGTCACCAGTTAAAGCATTTAAAAGATGAAGTGAATGAAGCCTATCAGCAAATAGAAAATGCACTTGAAGTCGCGTCTGAACATCAAAGAGCCCAATTAGAACAATTCCAACAAGATTTGCAAAATATAGTGGCCGAAGTAAATCAAGAATAACAGTTAAAAGCAGGGGGAACTCCTCCTGCTTTTAACTGTTATTGATTCTTTTTCCGTTTTTTATTGTTCATTCTTTCTTTTGCGGATAATTCTGGCTCACTTGCCAATTCCTCATTGAAACCGGCTCCTACGCCTTGCCCCTTAGCAGCATTCATCCCTGGAATTACATGATTAGACTTTCGCTTTGCCATTCCAATCACCTCCCTTTTTATAATATTTCCCCCTTTACTTAATTAATGACAAAATAATAGTTTTTTGCGATAATATTGAGGAAAGGTTTCGTTTTCCTAAAATTCAAAATTTACTTCATCATAAGAGTCATTCACAAAACATTCTGAACAAAATACATAAACAACATAAGAAAAACTTATCAATCACAATAACTTTCTTGTTATTTACTTATGTAATCGGTTGTATTAAGATTGGAATTGTGAGAAAAGTAAAGATGGATGGGAAAATTCAAACTTTTTAACTTTTCGTTTATTTTCTGTATTCTATGACGAATAAGGGGGTTTTTACAGATGGTAAAAAATGATGTATTTAACGCGCGAGCTTCCTTTGAAGCCAACGGTAAACGTTACCACTATTACCGTTTAAGTGCATTGGAAGAAGCCGGTATTGGCAAGGTATCGAAATTGCCATATTCCGTAAAAGTTTTACTTGAATCAGTACTTCGTCAATATGATGGCCGTGTCATTGCTAAAGAACATGTTGAAAACTTAGCAAAATGGGGAACTGCAGAGCTGAGAGAAGTGGATGTTCCATTTAAGCCAGCACGTGTTATCCTTCAAGACTTCACAGGTGTTCCAGCAGTCGTTGACCTTGCTTCCTTAAGAAAAGCAATGGCTGACCTTGGCGGGGACCCAGACAAAATTAATCCAGAGAAAACGGTTGATCTTGTTATTGACCACTCCGTACAAGTTGATGCATACGGTTCTGTTGATTCTTTACGTATCAACATGGATTATGAATTCGAACGTAATGCTGAACGTTACCAGTTCTTAAGCTGGGCCCAAAAATCGTTTAACAACTATCGCGCTGTTCCACCAGCAACAGGTATCGTTCACCAAGTTAACCTTGAATACTTGGCAGATGTGGTCCATGTAGCTGAAGTGGACGGAGAATTAGAAACCTATCCAGATACATTAGTGGGAACGGATTCCCATACAACAATGATTAACGGTCTTGGCGTTCTCGGCTGGGGTGTTGGCGGGATTGAAGCAGAAGCAGGTATGCTTGGACAGCCATCTTATTTCCCAGTTCCAGAAGTTGTCGGAGTTAAACTAATTGGTGAACTTCCTAACGGTGCAACTGCGACAGATCTTGCTTTAAAAGTAACACAAGTGCTTCGTAAACATGGTGTTGTAGGTAAATTCGTTGAATTTTTCGGACCTGGTGTATCTTCATTACCACTTGCTGACCGTGCAACCATTGCCAATATGGCTCCTGAGTATGGGGCAACTTGTGGTTTCTTCCCGATTGATGATGAATCCCTTGCTTACATGCGCTTAACTGGTCGTGATGAAGAGCAAGTTAAGGTTGTAGAAGCATATTGCAAAGCAAATGGATTGTTCTTTGATCCAGCTTTAGAGCCAGTTTACACAGATATTGTAGAAATTGATCTTTCAGTGATTGAGGCAAATCTTTCTGGTCCAAAACGTCCCCAAGATTTAATTCCTCTCTCAAAAATGAAAGAAGAATTCGTAACAGCGGTTTCTGCTCCACAAGGAAACCAAGGCTTTGGCTTGCAAGCAAATGAGCTTGAAAAGTCAGCAACGGTTAAGTTCAACAATGGTGAGGAAACTTCTATTAAAACTGGTGCAGTAGCCATTGCTTCGATTACTAGCTGTACAAATACATCTAACCCATATGTCCTAGTAGGGGCAGGTCTAGTAGCTAAGAAAGCTGTGGAATTAGGAATGGAAGTTCCAAAATTCGTAAAAACTTCTTTAGCACCAGGTTCAAAGGTTGTAACCGGTTATCTTCGTGATTCAGGTTTACTTCCTTATTTAGAAGAAATCGGCTTCAACCTTGTTGGGTATGGCTGTACAACTTGTATTGGAAACTCTGGTCCATTAAAAGAAGAAATTGAAAAAACAATTGCTGAAAACGACCTATTAGTTACATCTGTCCTTTCAGGTAACCGTAACTTTGAAGGACGTATTCATCCACTTGTAAAAGCAAATTACCTTGCATCGCCGCCACTTGTTGTCGCTTATGCACTTGCAGGTACCGTCAACATTGATTTTGCTACTGAAGCAATTGGTAAAGATAAAAATGGCAAGGATGTATTATTCAAGGATATCTGGCCATCAACTGCTGAAGTAAATGATGTCGTGAAAAAGACCGTTACTCCAGAATTATTCCGTAGAGAATATGAGAACGTATTTGGAGACAACGAACGATGGAACGAAATTCAAACAAGCAATGAGCCATTATATACTTGGGATGAAAATTCTACTTATATTGCAAATCCACCATTCTTTGAAGGTTTATCACCAGAACCAGGTGAAGTAGAACCATTAACGGGATTACGAGTGGTTGGTAAGTTTGGTGACTCTGTCACAACTGACCATATTTCACCTGCCGGAGCAATTGGTAAAAATACACCTGCCGGTAAGTACCTATTGGAAAAAGGTGTTCAACCTCGCGACTTTAACTCTTATGGTTCTCGTCGTGGTAACCACGAGGTAATGATGCGCGGAACTTTTGCAAATATTCGTATTCGTAACCAAATCGCACCAGGTACAGAAGGTGGTTTCACTACTTACTGGCCAACAGGCGAAGTTACATCGATTTATGACGCTTGCATGAAGTACAAAGAAAACGGCACAGGCTTAATGGTTATTGCAGGCAAGGACTACGGAATGGGCTCTTCTCGTGACTGGGCTGCGAAAGGGACAAACCTTCTAGGCATTAAAACTGTCATTGCTGAAAGCTTTGAACGTATTCACCGTTCAAACCTTGTGTTGATGGGCGTGCTTCCACTTCAATTCAAAGAAGGCGAAAACGCAGAAACCCTTGGCTTAACTGGCAAGGAAACGATTGATGTTCAAGTGGATGAAAACGTAAAACCACGTGACCTCCTAAAAGTTACTGCTACTGACGAAGCTGGAAAAAAGAAAGAATTTGAAGTTCTTGTTCGTTTCGATTCTGAAGTTGAAATTGATTACTACCGTCACGGCGGAATTCTTCCAATGGTTCTTCGTGAAAAATTACAAGCATAAGGATCAATAGGAAAACACCATGTCGAAATCGGCATGGTGTTTTATTTTATCTGTTTTCCAATATTTGTTTGACAAAAAGGGATGTGATTAAATAAAATGAAATTATCAAACGAAAAGGAATGAATAAAGGGCCGATGAAATTATAATCTTATTTTTTCAGAACATCATTCGATAATCGAAAAATGTTGAACCTGAAGAATAGGATTAGTCTGTCCTTATTTATGTCCTGATCGTAAAACCTATAACAAACCTTTTTAGGGTTCTTTGTTGATTTTTTTAGGTGGATATTGATCAGACTATGACATAAAACTCTCTTCAGGTTCCGTTGAAGGGAGTTTTTTTATGCAAACAAATCAAATGACTATATTAAAAGTACTTGGTTTAGAAAAAAGTTTTCATTTACAAAAGGTATTGGACCAGATCCAATTTGATATTAAAAATGGAGAGAGAATTGGACTTGTGGGCTTAAATGGCACGGGTAAAACCACATTGGCTAATCTCCTTATTGGCAAACTAAGCCCGGATAAAGGAAGGATTGAGAAAGCTCACGATTTAAAAATGGGTTATCTATCGCAGTCCATTGATTATGAAGTTCATGATTTTCACGAAACGTTTTCGAACCATGCAGAGGAGGAACTTTTCCAACACACTCGTGAATTAGGTCTAACTAAGATTAATGATTGGCAGGGAGAACGTCTGAACCATTTAAGTGGTGGCGAAAAGCTAAAGCTAGCTCTATCATGTGTTTGGGCATCCAAACCGGATTTTCTAATCTTGGATGAACCGACGAATCATTTAGATTTTAAAGGGATCACTTGGTTGATTTCAGAATTAGAAAAGTTCCCTGGTCCTGTTTTAATCATCTCACATGATCGACATTTTTTAGATAAAACAGTCAGCCGCATATTTGAATTAGAAAAAGGCAAAATAAATTTTTACAATGGAAATTATAGTGACTATCATAAGGAAAAACAACGGCAAATTGAAAACCAGCGTCATCAATATAGTGTACAGCAGCGAAAAATAGAATTAGTTGAATCGCAAATGGAGCAATTAAAGACTTGGTCCGAAAAGGCTCACAGAGATTCTACCAAAAAGGACACTAGCCCTTCAAAAAGACAAAATGGCTTCAAGGAATATCATCGGGTAAAGGCTAAAAAACGGGACAATCAAGTCAAATCGAAAATGAAACGATTGCAAAGTGAACTAACTAACCATCAAATTAAGAAGCCGATTGAGGAAGCTGCAATTAAATTCCAGTTTGACATCAACGGAAAAAGAGGCAAGCGAATTATCGAGGCGAAGAGTTTAACAAAAGCATTTGAAAAGCGAATACTCTTCCAAGGCTGCCAATTTTACATTAATCACGGGGAACGAATCGGGTTCTTAGGAGAAAACGGCTGTGGTAAAACAACGTTAATTAAACTAATACTTGGCCTGGATGCCCATTTTGATGGTGAGTTGTGGAGAAGCGATTCACTAAAGATTGCCTATTTAAGTCAGGATGTAGCCGATCTACCATCTGATAAGACCGTTCTTGAAGCACTTGGATTTATGGATAGACAAGACATCCTTAAGGCAAGAACCTACCTTGCCAATTTAGGACTGAAGGAACAGGATATAAATAAGCCAATTGAGACATTAAGTCTTGGAGAACGAACAAGAGTAAAGCTCGTCGATATGTTAATGAAGGAATATGATATTCTTATTTTAGATGAACCAACAAACCATCTCGATTTGCCAAGCAGAGAACAGCTTGAAAAAACATTATCAGAGTTTACGGGTACGATCATCACGGTTTCACATGATTTTTATTTTTTAAATAAACTTTGCGATCGTCTGCTTGTATTTGAAAATCAAACGATTAAGCGTTATGAAATGAAACCGGATGAATATCTCTCCAAGGATGAAAACAATCGTCGTGAACCTTCGAAGGAAGAAGCGCTATTGATTATTGAAAATAGGATCGCTGCGCTTTTGGGGGAACTCGCATTATTGGATCAAAAACAGACAAAATATCAGGAGCTCGATCGGGAGTTTAACGAACTTTTAAAAGCAAAGAAAAACCTCAAAAAGGAGTAAATATGTCATCAATATTGGAAGCACTATTACAAATCAAGCAAACGAAGCTTGCGTTTTCCATTTTCTTTTTCTAACATAAAGATTCTACGTATTTGTCACAGTATCGGCATATCCAAGCTTTGTTTCAACTAAGAATATAGTGTAAAATCGGAGTAGCAGAAGAATGACGTAAAAGGAGGATTCGGGGATGATCAAAAAAGTAATTGCTGCTGTTATATTAGTTGCCTTACTTACGGTCGCGATTGTACAGGCAATGGATAAGAAGACAGATGCTCCCGAAACAACAACCACTCAAGCATCAGCCAATAATGAGGGACTTTCGATTGGGGCAAAGGCACCTGATTTTGAACTTAAAACCCTAACAGGCGACACCGTAAAGCTTTCAGCCTTAAAAGGTAAAAAAGTCATGTTAAATTTTTGGGCAACTTGGTGCCCGCCATGTAAAGAAGAAATGCCGGCCATGGAACAATTATCAAAGCAAATTGATGAAAATACAGTAATCTTGGCGGTAAACATTGATCCACAATTAGATGTCCAAGGGTTTGTCGACAAAAATAAAATTACCTTTCCCATCCCATTGGATACCGAAGATAAAGTAAATGAGACCTACCAAGTAATCTCGATCCCAACTACTTATTTTATTGACAGCAATGGGATTATTCAGAATAAATATACTGGTTCCATGAAATTGGATGTTATGAAGGATTTTACCAAAAAATTAAAATAAACAAAAGGATGTCTCTAAGGGGTCAGACCCCATAGAGACATCCTTTTTTACTATTATAAGAATTTAAAGGTGTTGGCTTCGAGAATTGTTCAGCTCCAGACCATACGCCGCTGACCAGGGCGCTTCCGCTTTTTTTATAATCGATATAATTTTCAAAAAGTTGTAATAATTGAAATCGTTTCCGGGCATAATAACTGTTAGAATAGGAAATAAGGAAGGTGATAACATGAGAAAGCCTAGAAAACGTTCATTCGCAGAACTAGTATCAGAAAATAAATCAGAACTTTTAAAAGACCGTGCTGCGATCGATAAAATAGAGCAGCGCCTTGAAGAAAAACGCCTCGGAAAAGCTGAGTAACACAAAAGTTTTCCAATCATGATTCCAACCCTATTGGGCAAAATGTAAGTAAGGAGGGATCATGACATGAGTAATCCAAAAAGAGATCATAAGCATTTTACTCCAAGTCATCTTGGGACACAGCCGCGAGGCTTTAGTGGAAATAAAGGAAAAAAGATGAATGATACATCTGGAGAGCATGCACAAGTAATCCAAACTAAAGGTGAATGAATAATTATGTATATAAGACCCATAAGGCATTGGCCTTAGGGTCTTTCTTCTGTTCTATAAATTTTCATCTTTCTACTGTGATAAATTTTGCATTCGGTTACAAACTATATTTGTACCAAAAACACCATAGGGAGGATTTTTACCAATGAATGATAATAATAACAAACCAAATCCAGATGACCGCAGTGATAATGTAGAAAAACTTCAGTCGATGATTCATCATACAATTGAAAATATGGAAGCAGCAGAAGAGTCACTTGCTTTTACCGATAGCGAGCAGCAAAAGCAGCAAATTCAAGCAAAAAATGAGCGCAGACGTGAGAGTATTGATTCATTCCGGTCAGAAATTAAGGATGAAGCACAAAACAACCAAAGTTAACAAAGAATGGACCTGTTCATAAAGTGGACAGGTCCTTCTATTTCATTCCCTGTCCCCTGTTATGGTAAGATATACTGTGAATGTCTACACCGTGGTTTTTTATTAAGTGCCGCGAAGTTTTCACTATTAAAGGTAAAAAGAATTTTTAGATAAAGAAGTGATTATTTTGAAACAACAAGTAAAAAATCGCTCCCATGAACTATTACCTCAGTGGGAAAAAGAACTCAATGAAACGGGCGTCATTTCAAATGAAGCACAGCTCATTACAGCTATCCGTCATGAATCTCATCCGGTTACATTATCAAAACTGTTAACTATGGGTGCTTTATCTCGACTGGGGCGAAATAAAGATGATACATTAGCTGCTGTTTGGCTCGAAAAAGCGGCTAATCTAAATCCTGCCAATCAAAAAGCAAAAGAATTTATGATTCAATCAGAATGGAAAAAGCTCCCTGATCTGTTAACACCTCTTACTTTTCCGCCACTAAGGGAAACGGATAATCGGACAGCAAAAAAGAAAACAGCCGAACAATACATAGAGGTGTGCCAAAGTTTTTTAGGCAAGGCAGACGAGCAACTTCTTGATTTACAAGAAAAAGTGGATATCGCCTCAACGATGATCAATAAGGATCTATTTCAACGGTATCAAAAACTTGCCGATTTACTATCTTCTGCCATTGAGGAAACAGGCAACTTATTAAAAGCTGCAGAAGAATATGATCAATCGATTACAGGGGTTTTTCATACGGCAACCTATTATGACAATTTAAAATTACAGTTGTCTAATGTAGAGTCCATTAAACAATCATGGACAGAGCAATTCCTTGGAATAGATCAAAAAGTCGAAACAGCAGAAAACGCATTAGATGAGCTGCAAAAGATGATTGGAATGGATTTAGTCAAAAAGCGGATCAATGACTTTTATCGGTTTTTAAAGTATCAAAAGCAGCGGAAGGAACTTGGCTTTCAAATTAAAGATGCGCTTAGTCTTAATATGATCTTAACCGGTAATCCTGGTACCGGCAAAACGACTCTCGCAAGGTTATTGGCAAAGATTTATCATGAGCTTGGGGTCCTGCCAAGGGAGGAGGTCATCGAAACAGATCGCTCACAGCTTGTCGGTTCATTTGTTGGGCAAACCGAAGAAAACGTCCGTGCCATTGTCGAACGTTCAATTGGTGGTGTGTTATTTATTGATGAGGCCTATAGTCTAAAACGTGAGGGTCAAACAGGTAATGATTATGGTCAAGCTGCCATTGACACACTTGTTTCACTCATGACTAGCAGTGAATATGGCGGGAAATTTGCTGTGATTCTAGCTGGCTATCCCGATGAGATGCGCTCTTTTTTAAATGCTAATCCAGGCTTACGCAGCAGGTTTCCGCAATCAAACTTTATTCATTTACCTAATTATTCAAATGAAGAGTTAATTAAGATTGCAGAGCATGTTGCTGCTGAGAATGATTATATTTTAACGGATGAGTCGAAAATCGAAATCAATCATCGCCTTGATCAAGAACGGGTGGATGATACCTTTGGAAATGCACGGACGGTCCGTAATGTCGTCTTAGATGCCATTTTTAAAAAAGGGGCCAAAAACATTTCGACAGAAGAGAACTTATTAGACTATATGCTGCTTGATAAAGAGGATTTTCAAGTAGAAAAAGAAATCATTACAGCTTCGCCACAAGAAAAGCTAAACAACTTAATTGGCCTTACCTCTTTAAAAGCGGAAATGCAAACACTCATCTCTTTTGTAAAAATGCAACAATTCCGCAGGAAAAAAGGCTTGCCAACGGTGCCTATCCAGCTTCATTCTGTGTTCACCGGAAATCCGGGTACAGGTAAAACGACAGTAGCTAAAATTTACGCAGAATTCTTAAAGGAATGCGGTATTTTAAAGAGGGGGCACTTAATCGTGGCCAGCAGGGCTGATTTTGTTGCGGGGTATGTAGGTCAAACTGCGGGCAAAACCAAGCAAAAAATTAAAGAAGCCCTAGGCGGTGTTCTCTTTATCGATGAGGCGTATTCTTTACTTAGTCAAACAGCGGGTGATTTTGGTAAAGAGGTTATTGATACACTGGTAGATGAAATGACAAAACAAAATGAAAATCTTGTGGTTGTATTGGCTGGATATCCAAATGAAATGGATCGACTGCTTGAAAGCAATCCAGGCTTGCGCTCAAGATTTAAAAAGTTCTTTCTTTTCCCTGATTATTCCCCAGAAGAGATGCTCGAAATCATGGCTGCATATGCGGAAGGGTTTCAATACCAATTAACGGCTGATGCGAAAAATTTGTTGATTGAGTCGATGAAAGCTGAAAACTTTAAGGGGAATGGCCGCTTTGCCACGAATTTAGTGGATGAAATGATTCAGGCACAAGCGTTACGATTAATGGATTTAGAAGAAGATGAAAGTCTTTTAGAAAGTTCCGTTTTTCTAGAAGTGGAAGATGTACAGAAGGCCTTGAGTAAACTTTCTTAATTTTAGTCAATGAAGGGAACGTTTGATTGTGGATAACTTTTTTGTGTCAAATAGAGAAATACAACTTTATTATGCAGATACGGACATGATGGGCGTTATTTATCACGCCAATTACTTAAAATTTTTTGAGCTGGGCAGGACCGGATTTATTGAAGACCTTGGCTATAGCTATCTCGCGATGGAGGAGTCGGGTTACTTTGCACCAGTCTATGACCTTAAAATCACCTACAAAAAGCCGTTAAGGTATGGAGACCAAGCCTTTGTTAAGACATGGGTGGATTTAAATGACGGAATTAAAACCATTTATGGCTACACCATTATAAATGGAAATGAAGAAATATGTGCGGAAGGAACTTCTACCCACATTATTGTTAAAAAGGAAAATTTCAGACCTACTTCTTTCAAAAAATCCTTTCCAGAATGGTATTTAAAGTATGAAGACGTCAAGAAGAAATAGTTATTTCGCGTGAACTGAGGTGAACCGTCATGGCCTTTGGGCTAAAAAGACAAGAATTAATCGAATGGAAGAGGAAAATTGATCGCGGAGAGATGGCCTTTTTAACCCACTATTGGCTTGATGATCGCTTCCCCGGCTGTAAGACAGTGACAAAGGCGGGTTGCCAGGATCTCGAGAAATTAGCTGGGTGGGGCGAAAAATATGGGTTGAAAAAGGAATGGATTCATCACCGAAGGGATGGCTATTCTCATTTTGACCTGCTGGGCGCCAAACAAAAGGAAATCTTGCAAGCAGAAGACTTACGTGATCATATTTGGGAAAAATAAGAAACGCGCAAGCGTCCTGGAGCTGGACGAATCTAACTCATCAAAAGTTATTCAGAGTGATGCAATCTATAATTACCAATTAAATAAAAAAGAACACTTGAGAATTAATTCATTTCAAGTGTTCTTTTTTACTATGCCATCATTGCTTGAGCCATTGGCTCATATGGTTCTGAATTTCCTTATACTTCGCCTCAGCGTTCGGAAGACCATAGGCTCCTGCTTTTTCTAACGGTACGACACGAAAGTTGTGATTTTTTCGATTTGTCACAAAGGTAGGGGCAAACACAGGATTGGATAGCTCAATTTTGTTTCCTGTTTCTGTTATATGTTTGGTAACATCGATTGACGCTAATCCACCGATGTCCTTGTAATTGCCGTGTTGTGCCGAAATAAAGTTTCCTAAAGAATAAATAACAAATGATTCCCTGCCATCTGGTGTTTTAATCCAATCCATGGGCTGTAATACATGCGGATGCGAACCGAAGATAATATCCACACCTTCGTTTGCCATAAATGTTGCTAATTCTTTTTGATTAGCAGCTGGGATTCGTTGATATTCATTTCCCCAATGAATACTCATGACAACAACGTCTGCTGCTTTTTTTGCCCGGTGGATTTCATCTTTCATTTTGTTTCGATCAATCAAATTGACAAGAAAATCTTTTCCCTTGGGAACAGGTATTCCATTTGTTCCATATGTGTAAGAAAGAAAGGCTATTTTGACGCCATTTTTATGGATAACCCGCAATTGAAGACGATCCTTTTCATCAACAAAGCTGCCAACATGAGGTAAACCAATTTGATTGAGATAAGCAGCTTCCAATTGGATGCCTTTTTCTCCCTTATCTAGGGAATGGTTATTGGCAGTCGAAACAATATCTATACCTGACTTTACAAGTGCATCTCCAACTTCATAAGGACTATTGAACCTCGGATAACCTGAAAGCCCAAGCCCAAGACCACCTAACAAGCTTTCTTGATTTGCTGTTAGTACATCAGGCTTGTCTAATAATGGTTTCACCATTTCAAACATAGGATTGAAATTATATTCAGCACCATTAAATGCATCTCGATAGACGGGGCTATGAATCAAAATATCACCGATTGCTCCAATCGTCACCTTTTCTGTCAGCGCCCGCTGAACATTAAAGAATGGCCGTTGTTGATGTTCCTTCGGTCTATAAACCTTTGCATTTTGTTTAGATGACTGCCTTTGTTGAATCAGCAGGGCAGTAGCAACACCTAGACAAACAATAATTATAAACATAGACGGAATCCAGTGTTTTTTCCTCATAAACTCTCCTTATCAACCAACATCTCGAGCAAATTATTTTTGTGCTCTATGTTAATACTATATTATATTTATGAATAATTTTAAAATTATTCTTCGCTAGATAACTTAAAAAGATTGGACAGTGAATAAAAATGTTTAAATTAACAGAAAGTGCTTATAAGAAATTATCTAGTCTAGTTAATAAAGAGAAGCTTACACCAGATGAACAATTATTCTTACGACTAAGCATGGGCATCGGTTGAGGGGGGCCAAAATTTAATCTGTCTCTGGAAGAGCGGAAAATTCACGGTGATCTTACATTTGAATTTGATGATCTTATCATAATCATTCATGAAAATGATCTTGTTTACTTTGATCATACGAAGTTAGATTATATTCAAGATGTAATGGGTAACCATTCATTTAAACTGTTGCGTATTTGAAGTAAAAATGGCTATAAAGAGAACCAGTCCGGTTCCTTTATAGCCATTTAATTTTTGGTTCTGTTTTATTGATAATTCTTTTAATATTCGTCCGATGACGATAAATGACAAACGCCACTAATAGGATAACCGCGATAAGCAGGGGGATGTCCATAATGACAAGAGCATAAATTACCGCACAAATGCCAGCAATCATCGAGGATAAGGACACATATTTTGTTATGTACAGACTAATAAAAAAGATAACCAACACTGTCAAAAACATAAACGGGGCACATAGCAGCAAGACACCGCCTGAAGTTGCAACAGCTTTTCCGCCACGAAACCCTGCAAAGATTGGATAGGTATGTCCAATCACAGCAAACACACCAGCCAATAATGGATTAAGATCATCAACATTAAAGAGAAGCGGCAAGGAAGCAGCTAACGTTCCTTTCAATATATCAGCAAGTGTTACCGCTAAACCCGCTTTCACTCCTAGTGTACGAAAAGTATTGGTTCCCCCTAAATTTCCACTCCCATGTTCACGAATATCGGTTTTATAAAACACCTTGCCGATTATTAAGCCAGATGGAATAGAACCAAGCAAATAGGAAAGAAGCAAAACTAAAATAATTTGAATCATTAACGATTTCTCCTTCAATAAATATCAAGTTCTTTTATTTTACCATGGTTTTGAAAAAAAACACTAATTGCTTTTTCGAAATGGCTAGAAAGAGAATAAGAAATTCAGATATTGGGTGCAAAAAAACTCTTCTAAATATCCTATCAATACTTTACGATAAGTAGAAGGGGGAAAGAATACATGGCACGTGTTGTATATCATAAGAATAGTAAGTTATCTCAGAAGTGGATAATTTGGGGATTGATTGGAGCATTACTACTTATTTTTTCATCCTTTTTTCTATTATTATATCCTTTTGCATCCTCGGATAAAAAAATATATTTTCATGGTGAGAATCCCATTTTGTTCAGTGGAAAGCAAGTTGGGAATGCCCTAATAGAAGAAAATACGTTGTTTGTTCCACTTGATTTTTTGAAAGACAACATCGACGACTCGATCTCTTTTGATGAAAAATCAAAATCGGTTATCATTACGACTAGTGATAAAGTAGTCCAAATGCCAACCGATTCTTTAACTTACTTTGTCAATCAAAAAAAGGTAAACGTGCAACTATCCCCGATCATCGAGCGGAATGACGAAATTTTCGTGGCCCTTGAGCCGATTCTTTCTTTTATTCCCGTTCAATATAAACGATTACCGAATAGTGGGACCATTTGGATTCAGCGCAATGGAGAGAAATATCAAAATGGGAGATTAATAGATCAAGATATTAACAAAGAAAAACTAAGACTCCGTACCGAGCCAACCTGGCATTCGCCCTATGTGACTGAAATGTCTAGGAATGAAGACATCATGATTGAAGGGGAAAAGGAAGAATTTTACCTTGTCAGGAAAGCCGATGGCATTGGTGGCTTTATTAAAAAGAAATATGTTCAAAAAGAGGAAAGTGTAACAATTAATATACAGCATTCAAGCAAAAGCTTCTCACTGCCTAAAATTAATGGACCGATTCAGTTAACATGGGAAGCGGTCTATACAAAGAACCCTGATTCTGCAAAAATACCAGATATGGCTGGTGTTAATGTGGTGTCTCCAACTTGGTTCTCGCTTGCTGCCAATGATGGGTCCATTAAGAACCTTGCTTCACTTGAATATAGTAAATGGGCGCATGCTAAAGGTTATCAAGTATGGGGTGTGTTTTCTAATGCCTTTAATCCTTTGCTAACTCATGAATCGTTTAAAGACTTTGACACTCGTGCCAATATCATTCGGCAACTGCTCCATTTTAGTCAGATGTATCAACTTCAAGGAATCAACTATGATATTGAAAATGTAAACCCAGAGGATGGTCCGCTCGTCACTCAATTCATCCGGGAGGCAGCACCCTATCTTCATGAAGCCGGTTTAGTGGTTTCAATGGATATTACTTTTTCAGCAGGTGAAAACAACAATTGGTCTTCCTTTTATGAACGCGAAAAGCTTGCCCAAATAGTGGATTATCTAATTGTTATGGCCTATGACGAACATACTGGTTCGTCAACTGCTGCTGGAAGTGTGGCAAGTTTGCCGTGGGTAGAGAGGAATCTTGTAAACTTGCTGAAGGAGGTTCCGAAAGAAAAGTTAATCCTTGGTGTCCCATTATATGCAAGACTATGGAAGGAACAAACGAATGCTGAGGGCATGACCATGGTGACAGCACAAGCGCTATCGATGGATAAAGTAAAAGAATGGCTTGCAGAAAAAGGATTACAGCCAAGATATGATGAAATAAGTGGTCAAAACTATGCAGAATATATGGCAGCAGATGAAAACGCCCTCTATAAGATCTGGATAGAAGATGAATTATCCTTGAAGAAAAGAGCAGAATTAGCAGTGACCTATAAATTAGCTGGTATCGGGACATGGTCAAGATTATTTGGTGACCAAACCGCCTGGACGGCCTTAAATTTGCAATTAGAAGAGGCCGTAACTAAAAAATAAGAAATAAGGGAAATAATGAAGGTTTGACCAATGGTCCTTCGTTATTTCCCTTTTTAATTTCTTGAAGGAAAAGGCAAAAGTAAGAACATTTATAGGCAATTTTATTACGAAAATATGGAGAATTTTCAAACCATTTGTTAATACATTGAAATGGTGTATTACGAGCACCTATAATTTAAGTACAATAAATTACTAGAAGATTTACCGAGCGGAGTCGACAGAAATTCGGTCGGTTTTATTACATTAATTTAAACAAGAATGAAAGAGGTGATTATCAAATGGCAAGAAATATACAGCAATATCTTAAATATCAGTATCCAGATATACGTGTTTTATATGTAGAAGATGAAAAATTTTCCAGAGAGAAATTATTACGTGTGCTAAAACGCCGTTTTTCCGATATTCATGTCGCAATTGACGGCGTAGAAGGATTTCAACTTTATCAACAATATCAACCAGATTTAATCATTGCAGATATTAAAATGAACCAAATGAGTGGATTAGAGATGATAAAAAAAATCCGCGAATTAAATGAAAAGGTACAAGTGATTGTGACAACAGCCCACGATGATAATGACTTCTTTGTTCAATCGATAGAAAACAATGTCAATCATTTTATCTTAAAGCCGATTGATTTAGACTTATTTTTACAAGCCATTCAAAAGTCAGTCTACCAAATTAAGTTGGAAAAAGAATTGGATAAACAAAAAAAAATGACAAGATCCATCCTGGATTTTCAAGATAATCTTATTTTCGTGATTGAAAATGAAGAGATTGTTGAATGGAACCAAGCCTTTACAAAGGTAACGAACATGGACAAGAATAATCCTGGAGTTTATAAAAGTCAATTCCTCTCTAGTTTCTTTGTAGAGGATCCGCATTATTTTTACCCCAAAGAAAAAGGAAAATGGGTCGAGGAGTTCTTTTCTACGGGGAAAAATCTTGCCAAAGTAAGGTGGAAAGGACCCCATGGAACAGATTATAACTACGTATTGAAAGCAGGACCTATACCAGGTTCCAACCAAATCTTATTTGTTTGTACAGACATAACCGATTTAGAAAAAGAAAGCCGAAAAAATGAGCATTTAACCATGATGGATCCATTGACGAATAGTTTTAACCGTCAAAAATTTAAGGATATTTTGGTGAATGAAATGCGGCGGGCTGAACGATTTGCGCATCCTTTTTCCATTATTCTAATGGATATTGATTTCTTCACAACCATTAATGAGGCATATGGTCAGTCAGCAGGTGATAAGGTGTTAATCACGGTATCGACGATTGTACAGCAGCGGATAAGGGAATGTGATATGTTTGCCCGTTGGGGTGGGGAGGAATTCATACTGCTTGTACCAGAAACAGATGGGCATCATGCAGTCGAACTAGCAGAATCCATTCGTTCCATAATAGAAGCCTTTCAATTTATCAATATCGGCCAAGTTACCTGCAGCTTTGGTGTCGCAGCATTTTCTTCAGGAATATCGAAAAAAGAACTGCTTTTTGAGGCAGAGCAAGCCCTTACTCAATCAAAAGACAAAGGTCGAAACTGTGTAACGTTATACAGCAAAGAAAGTTAAGAGGGTGGACTTTATGCTTTTTTTGTATATTTCTTTAATCCTAATAATAGTGTATGTTATTTTAATCGTTTTTCGATATATTTTTAAGAGTCATGAGTTAATGAAAAAGCTAAAAGAAAGTGAAAAAAACTATCGTGATTTAGCAGAAAAGTACGAAGCTAGTAATCGAAATTTAGAAGTGAGGATTCATGACGAGGTTGAAAAAAACAGACAAAAGGATCATCTTTTAATCCAGCATTCTCGATTGGCTGCTATGGGGGAAATGATCGCCAGCATTGGCCATCAATGGCGTCAGCCGTTAAATAGCTTGTCACTGCTTATTCAAGATGTTCGAGAAGAATTTGAGTTTGGTGTGATTAACGATCAATACATTGATAGCTTCACAAAGGAAAGTATGATTCAGATTAAACATATGTCTCGTACCATCAATGATTTTCAGAGATTTTATAAACCGAACAAAGAAAAATCCCCGTTTTCGATTAGTAATTCGATTGAAGATGCCTTGTCTATTTTTTCATCCAGCCTTAAATATTGTGGAATACAACTGGAATTTGAATATGGGGGCCAACAGACAGCATACGGCTATCCGAATGAATATAGCCAAGTGGTGCTCAATATTTTAACAAATGCTCGTGATGCCTTTCTTCAAAATAAGGTCAGTAACCGAAAAATAACGATAAACTTAGACGAAACGGAGGAATTTGTTCAAGCAGAGTTTATTGATAATGCTGGGGGAATAAAGCCTGAGATTCTTAAAAAAGTCTTTGATCCCTATTTTACAACAAGACCACATGGCACTGGGTTAGGACTTTATATGACCCGCATGATTCTTGAAAACATGAATGGACATGTAACGGTAGAAAACACCGGGGATGGAGCCCGTTTTTGCCTAATGGTCCCAAAACTAAACATTGCAGTTAAATCCAAGCTTGTTACTGTATAAAAGATTCAACTGAGAGGAAGTCACAAATGGGGCAAACCCTTTTGACTTCCTCTTTTTTATTGTAAGCGTTTCCCTGTGTTTTTTGCTAAGAAAGAGGTAAAATAAAAAAATAATAGATAGGAGTGGTTATTATGGCAATTGAGAATCCAAGCCGGGAGGAAATCGGCGCTATTTTAAAGAAAGCAAAAAGAATTGCAGTTGTTGGATTAAGTAATAATCCCGAGCGTACGTCATACCAAGTTACAAATGTAATGCAGAAAGCAGGCTATGAAATTATCCCTGTAAATCCTACTGTCGACGAGGTTCTTGGTGTAAAAGCCGTTGCCTCTTTGAAAGATATTGAGGGACATGTCGATATCGTGAATGTATTCCGACGTTCCGAACAATTATTTGATGTTGCAAAAGAATTTGATGAAATTGATGCAGATGTTTTTTGGGCACAGCTCGGTCTTGCTAATGAAGAAGCCTATGAGTTTTTAAAAAATAAAGGCTATACGGTCATTATGGACCGTTGTATTAAAGTCGAACATGCAATGACAAAATAAATAAAGCCAATCAAAAAACTGCTAATTATTAGCAGTTTTTTTCGTCTCTCCTCCGCTGAAAATCACATAAAAAGTATTACAAAAATAAGTTGTTTTAAAATACGTATTTGCCAAATCGAAATAAATCGCTACAATTAAGCATAGACGCCACGAGAACATGTGTTAAAATAAAAGTGGCAAACATTAGCAAACATTCGTTCTATAATCTTTTATTTCAATCAATTATTGACTCGTTTTAACAAATGATTTACCAAAGTGCGTTGAACGCATTTTATGTTTTTTAGGTATGAAAGGGGTATTTTAGTGGCAAGGACTCAGCAGGCTTTTGATTATAATGATGATGCCATCCAGGTACTAGAAGGTCTTGAGGCGGTAAGAAAGCGCCCAGGTATGTACATTGGCAGCACCGATGCACGTGGACTTCACCATCTCGTTTATGAGATTGTTGACAATTCCGTCGATGAGGCTCTAGGTGGATTTGGTGATCAAATCATTGTAAGAATACACAAAGATAATTCAATTAGCGTCATGGATAAAGGACGCGGGATGCCAACCGGTATGCATAAAATGGGCAAACCAACACCAGAGGTCATTTTAACCGTACTCCATGCTGGAGGAAAATTTGGCCAAGGCGGTTATAAAACCAGTGGCGGATTACATGGTGTTGGTGCTTCAGTTGTAAATGCATTATCAGAATGGTTAATTGTTACCATAAAGAGGAATGGATTTGTTTATGAACAACGGTTTGAAAATGGCGGTAAGCCGGTCACTACACTCGAAAAAATTGGCAAAACCAATCAAACAGGTACGACGATTCATTTCAAGCCAGATACGACCATTTTTTCGACAACGACTTATAACTTTGAAACCTTATGTGAGAGGTTAAGAGAGTCGGCGTTCTTACTAAAGGGATTAAAAATTGAGATTCATGATGATCGTAATGATTTGCATGAAGTGTTTCATTATGAAAATGGAATTGAGGCTTTTGTTGCCTATTTAAACGAAGAAAAAGATTCCCTCCATCCTGTGGTAAGCTTTGAAGGTACCCAGAACGGCATTGAAGTGGAATTTGCTTTTCAATTTAATGATGGCTACTCGGAAAATGTGCTTTCTTTTGTTAACAATGTTCGGACAAGAGATGGCGGTACACATGAAGCTGGGGCAAGAACTGCGATGACAAGGGTATTCAACGATTATGCTCGTAAGGTAGCTTTCTTAAAAGAAAAAGACAAAAATCTAGAGGGTAATGATATTCGCGAAGGATTATCTGCCATCATTTCGGTTAGAATTCCGGAAGATCTGCTCCAATTTGAAGGTCAAACGAAGGGAAAATTAGGAACTAGCGAAGCACGATCTGCTGTTGATTCAGTCGTATCTGAACATCTTTCCTACTTTCTCGAAGAAAACCCTGATATCAGTTCGCTTCTAGTTAAAAAATCGATAAAAGCCTATCAAGCCCGTGAAGCAGCTCGGAAAGCCCGTGAGGATGCCAGGAGCGGCAAAAAGAAGAAACGGTCAGAAACGCTTCTTTCAGGAAAGCTGACACCTGCTCAATCACGAAATCCGAAAAAAAATGAACTATACCTGGTGGAGGGTGATTCTGCTGGAGGTTCTGCGAAACAAGGCCGAGACCGACGTTTTCAGGCAGTACTGCCACTCCGCGGAAAAGTCATCAATACGGAAAAAGCAAAGCTCGCTGACATTTTTAAAAATGAAGAAATCAATACGATGATTTATGCGATCGGAGGCGGAGTTGGAGCTGACTTCACCGTTGAGGACATTAATTACGATAAAGTTGTTATTATGACTGATGCCGATACTGACGGAGCTCATATCCAAGTACTACTACTTACGTTCTTTTATCGGTATATGAAGCCGCTTATTGAAGCAGGTAAAGTATTTATTGCTCTTCCTCCTCTATATAAGGTGAGTAAAGGGACAGGGAAAAAAGAAATCATTGAATATGCGTGGAGTGATGATGATCTCCAAGATGCCATTAAAAAAGTGGGTAGAGGCTACATTCTTCAGCGCTATAAAGGTCTTGGTGAAATGAATGCTGACCAGCTTTGGGAAACCACAATGGATCCAGAAACACGCACGTTGATTCGTGTAAAAATAGATGATATTGCCAGAGCGGAACGCCGGGTAACTACCCTTATGGGTGATAAAGTGGAACCGCGCCGCAAATGGATTGAAAGCAATGTAAAATTTGGGTTAGAAGAGGATGACACGATTTTAGAAAACGAAAATATTACGGTCTCAGAGGAGGGTTCTGAAGGATGAGTGCAAATGAAATATTTCGGGACTTATCTCTAGAAGAGGTCATTGGGGATCGTTTTGGCAGATACAGTAAGTACATTATTCAAGAACGTGCCCTGCCAGACGCAAGGGACGGTTTAAAGCCAGTCCAACGAAGAATTTTATATGCCATGCATGTGGAAGGGAATACCTTTGATAAAGGCTTTCGTAAATCAGCCAAAACCGTTGGTAATGTCATTGGTAACTATCACCCGCATGGTGACTCGTCCGTATACGAAGCAATGGTACGGATGAGTCAGGATTGGAAGGTTCGAAATGTCCTCGTGCAGATGCACGGAAATAACGGTAGTATGGATGGTGACCCGCCAGCTGCGATGCGTTATACAGAAGCAAGGCTATCAGCGATTTCAGCTGAACTGATGAGAGATATTGAAAAAAACACCGTTGAATTTATTCCAAACTTTGATGATACTTCAAAGGAACCAACCGTTTTACCAGCAAAGTTCCCTAATTTACTTGTGAATGGTTCAACAGGGATTTCAGCAGGTTATGCAACGGATATTCCTCCGCACAATCTTGAAGAAGTTATTGACGGGGTTATCATGAGAATGGAAAAGCCTGACGTAACGGTGGATGAGTTAATGACCGTAATTAAAGGACCCGACTTCCCAACAGGTGGGATTATCCAAGGGCTAGATGGGATAAAGAAAGCCTATGAAACTGGTAAAGGCAAAATTATTGTCCGCAGCAAAACAGAGATTGAAGAAACTCGTGGCGGTAAACAGCAAATTGTCATAACGGAAATTCCCTATGAGGTCAATAAAGCAAATCTCGTCAAAAAAATGGATGAGTTCCGCCTCGACCGAAAAGTAGAAGGTATGTCAGAGGTTCGCGATGAAACAGACCGAACTGGGTTAAGAATTGTGATTGAGTTAAAAAAGGATGCCGATGCAGCTGGTGTCTTGAATTACTTATATAAAAATAGTGATCTTCAAGTAACCTATAATTTTAATATGGTCGCCATCTATAACAAGCGACCTGTCCAAATGGGCATTCGTGAATTACTTGATGCCTATATTGGCCATCAAAAGGAAGTTGTTTCAAAAAGTACTCAGTTTGACCTGAATAAAGCAAAGGAACGTCAACATATTGTCGAAGGATTAATGAAGGCCTTATCGATCCTCGATGAAGTGATTGCAACGATCCGTGCATCTAAGGACAAGCGTGATGCGAAGGACAATTTAATCACTAAATTTGCCTTTACTGAACTGCAAGCCGAAGCGATTGTTTCCTTACAGCTTTATCGTTTAACAAACACGGATATCACTGCATTAAGACAGGAAGCAGAAGAATTAGCCAAAAAAATAGAAGAATGGACCAGCATTTTGGCTAGTGAAAAAAAACTTCTTTCTGTAATTAAAAAAGAATTAAAAGACGTGAAAAAACGCTTTGCTGATGGGCGCCGTTCAAAAATCGAGGCAGAGATTGAAGAGATCAAAATCAATCTTGACGTTATGGTCCCTAGTGAAGATGTGATTGTAACCGTAACAAAGCAAGGGTATGTGAAACGGACAAGCCAGCGTTCCTTTGCTGCTTCAGGTGGTCAGGACCCTGCAATGAAGGAATCCGACCGTCTCCTTGCGCAGCTCGATACCAATACAAAAGATGTACTTCTCCTGTTCACAAATAAGGGGAACTACCTATTCTGCCCTGTACATGAACTGCCCGATATTCGTTGGAAAGATATGGGTCAGCATGTGGCGAATATCATTCCAATTGAACGAGACGAAGAAATTATTCACGCGATCTCTGTCAAGGATTTTGAAGCAGAAGAATATTTAGTTTTCGTAACCAAACATGGTATGGTCAAAAAGACAGAGTTGAAAGCCTATAAAGCACAGCGCTACTCAAAACCACTCGTGGCTGTTAATCTTAAAGATGATGATCAACTTCTTGATGTTCATCTAACCGATGGAACAAAAGAATTATTCTTGGTTACAAACTTAGGTTATGCCCTCTGGTTCCATGAGGAAGAAGTTAGTATTGTTGGGCAGCGTGCGGCAGGTGTAAAAGGGATTAATTTAAAAGATGATGATTTTGTTGTCGGTGGTAAACTGATAACGGCTGATAGTAAAGAATCAATCGTTATCGCAACACAGCGTGGAGCCTTGAAACGAATGAAAATTAAAGAGTTCGAAAAAGCAACCCGAGCCAAGCGTGGCGTCGTAATCTTAAGAGAACTTAAATCCAATCCGCATCGTGTGATGGGCTTTGTTATTGCACATGATCAAGATACTATTGTTATTCAAACCGATAAAGGACACACAGAAACATATAAAACGATTGATATCCACTTTAGTGATCGTTATTCTAATGGCTCATTTATTATTGATGAAGATGAAAATGGCAAGGTAACCACTGTTTGGAAAGTGGACGCACCAAAGACTGAAACTGCTAGTGAATAGTTTTTTTTGAGGACTCCCTAACATTATGAGGGAGTCCTTTTTCTGTTAAAAAGGATTAAAAAATGTAGCACCACAGCACATTTGGTAAATGCATTCGGAAATGTGCTTCATGATCTTCAGATCAATTATTTTTTCATCTTTTTACCAATAATGGGCATACTAAAAGTATCAGAGTTTGGAGGGGTAATGGATGAAAAAAGAATTACTTCTGGCTATCGTTTCGTTTTTTTTTATATCGCTGTCTACACTAACAGGTGTTCATGCAATCGAAGAAAAAACAAAAATAATGACACTAGCAAAAGATGCAGTTGATCTAACAGGTGACGGAAAAGAAGAGCAAATCAGATTAAAGGGGGTTCCCTATCCAGAAGAAGAGTCCTATTTAAAAGAAATTTACATTTCAGTTGACGCCTCAAATGGGAAAAACTATCAATTTCCTTTAGAAAGTGGATCTAAAGTAGCACTGCAGGTTGTCGATTTAAATGATGATGGAGTAAAGGATCTGTTTACGACTGTGTTGACAAGGGGTAATGGTGACATTACCAACAATTTTCTTTATTCTTTAAAAGATTTTGTCAAAACGGACCTCACTGTTCCGGATTCACTAGAAATGGAAAGCAGGTTTTTAAATGGTTATAAGGCTGCAGTGAGACTGATGGATACAGGAAAATCCTATTTGTTTGATTTAAAGGACCGGAAAAACTATTACAAAAAATTAGGGCTTTTCTATAAAGGAAAATTGAATGAACCAACAGAATTAACAGTAAATCCATTCAGCAGTCTTAATCCGGTACAACTAACAAACGGCAAAACGGGATTAAAAGGTTTGCAAAGAGTCACTGGCATTGCAAATGCAGACACAATTGCACTCGTTGAATCTATCTGGAATTATGATCGTGGCCATTGGAAGCTATTAAATACAACTGTTAAGCAGGGAGAAAGCCAATAATCTTTCTTTCAAAACTAGAAAAATCTCATGATCTCTTATCAAAAACAGTAGCAAACACAGAACCTATTTCTGTGTTTTTTTACTTTAAAAATTGACGCTTGCTTTGTTCCAGAATATACTTAGGCATATAAATAATTTAGTTACTTAACAATTATAGTTTCAAATAAAAACGAGGTGATAAGAATGATTAATATGGATAGTAAAGTTGCACAAATGCTCCTTCAATCCTTTGTAAAATTTAAAAAAACAAAGTGGCATGAAAAGAAAATAGTTGGCTTTAATCCAAGTGAATTCAGAATACTTGCAGCAATACAACGCGAGGCAAATGAAAAAAATACTGTCATGAAGGTCTCTGAAATTAGCAAGCTATTACATGTTACTCCTCCAATGGTTACACAAATCATTAATGTCCTTGAAAAAGATAACCTAATTGAACGGACAATCGATCCTGAGGACAGAAGAGCTGTAAAAATAAAGCTTACTTCTAAAGGAATTGAAGCTGCAGATACTGCAAGAAAGGAATTTGCTGACACCTTCGTAGGTTTAATTGACTATTTAGGGGAAGAAGAAAGTGAACAATTGGCAGAATTACTTTTTAAAGTTCATGATTATTTCAATCAATTAAACCAGCAATAGGTTAGGAACTGAGTGGAGTTATAAATTAAATTGTTCTTACACTGTTCGTATATGTATTGTTAATAAATTTACACTGGAAACGGAGCTGAAATAACTTGATAAAATTAGGAAGATATCTTAAACCATTTCAAATCCCTATATACGTTGTTCTTGCACTGGTCCTGCTGCAATCAATGTCTGAGCTTTATTTACCAACCTTAATGGCCGATATTGTTGATAAGGGGGTAGTAACTGGCGATACCCACTATATTTGGAAAATCGGCGGTTACATGTTACTTGTTGCAGCTGGTGGAATTATTTGTTCGATTGCTGCTAGTTTCTTTTCTGCTAAAGCAGCATCGGGCTTTGGTAAATTATTGCGGAGCAAAGTCTTTTCACACGTTGGAAACTTTTCCTTGCATGAGTTTGATCAGCTTGGCACGGCTTCACTTATCACCCGAACAACGAACGATATTACTCAAATTCAACAGGTACTTGTCATGATGCTGCGGATGATGGCAATGGCTCCCATGATGTGTATCGGCGGGATTATTATGGCCTATTCAAAAGATGCAAAGCTAACGTTAGTTCTTGCTGTCGCATTGCCCATTCTCGTGATTGCTATCGTAATTATTGCAAGAAAAGGGATTCCACTTTTTAAAGCAATGCAAGTAAAATTGGATAACCTCAATCGTGTATTACGAGAAAATTTAACCGGTATACGTGTCATTCGTTCCTTCAATCGGGTGGACTTTGAAAAAAAACGTTTTGATGAAGCAAACTGGGATTTAACACAAACGGCCATTAGAGTGAATAAAATCATGGCTGCAATGATGCCGATTATGATGATTGTACTTAACCTAACTACCGTAGCAATTGTTTGGTTTGGCGGTCTTCGTATTAGTAATGGGCACATGGAAGTTGGCGATATGATGGCGTTTATTCAATATGCGATGCAAATTATGTTCTCGTTCATCATGCTCTCGATGATGTTTGTGATGATCCCAAGGGCATCCGTATCAGCAGTCAGAATCAATGAAGTCCTTGCAATAGAGGCAGATATCAATGATCCGACAGTACCTGCACCTCAGGTTGCCAAAAAAGGGCATGTTGAGTTTCAAAATGTTACTTTTAGCTATCACGGAGCGGAAATGCCAGCCATTTCAAATATTTCTTTTTCGATGAACCCTGGAGAAGTGACCGCCATTATAGGGGGGACCGGTTCAGGAAAAACAACACTTATTAATTTAATTCCACGCTTTTATGATGTCGATAGCGGCAGAGTCCTTGTGGATGGTGTAGATGTTCGTGATATGACCCAGGAGCAGCTGCGCGAAAAAATTGGTTTTGTTCCACAACAATCTATCCTTTTTACAGGTACAATTGCTGAAAACATTCGTTATGGTAAAGAAGATGCTACGGACCAGGAAGTGGAGCATGCAGCTGAAATAGCTCAAGCATCTGAATTTATTTCAACAATGCCAGAAGGTTTTAATGCGATGATTTCCCAAGGGGGAACAAACGTTTCAGGTGGACAAAAACAACGATTATCGATTGCTCGTGCCCTTGTTCGAAATCCGGAAATATATATTTTTGATGATAGCTTCTCAGCTTTAGATTTTAAAACGGACAGCAAGCTCCGAGCCGCATTAAAGGGTGAAACCGCTCATTCCACTTTATTAATCGTCGCCCAACGAGTGAGCACCATTATGGATGCAGATCAAATTATTGTTTTAGATAATGGCAAAATATCAGGGATTGGGAAACATAAAGAACTCATGGAAACGAGTCCGGTTTATCGTGAAATTGTGATGTCACAGCTTTCAGAGGAGGAAATTGCATGAGCCAAGATGCCAAGAATCATAAAGTGGAAAAAGGTCCTGGTGGTCCTGGACGGGGCGGATTTGGCCCAATGGGGATGGGTATGCCTGTCCAAAAGGCTAAGAATTTTAAAGGAACCCTTAAAAGACTAGTAAGCTATTTAAAACCATATAAATTACAGCTTTTATCCGTTTTAATTACCGCTATGATCAGTACAGTGTTTGCGATTGTCAGCCCCAAAATTATGGGTAAGGCGACAACGAAGCTTTTTGAAGGCTTAATGATGAAGCTTAAGGGTGTTCCAGGAGCAAAAATTGATTTTAATTATATTGGCGAGATCATCATTCTGTTAATTGGACTATATATATTAAGTGCTATATTTGCCTATATTCAACAATATATCATGGCTGGGGTTGCCCAAAAGACGGTCTACAACCTAAGAACAGAGGTAGTAGAGAAGCTTAACCGAATGCCCCTGAAATACTTTGATTCCCGTACGCATGGGGAAATCCTTAGCCGGGCGGTAAATGATGTTGATAATATTAGCAATACCTTACAGCAAAGTTTAACCCAGCTCATTACATCGGTTGTTACCATAATTGGGGTCATTATTATGATGCTTTCAATCAGTCCATTAATGACATTAATTGTGATTGTGACGCTTCCGTTAAGTATTATCGCTACAGCTAACATTGCGAAAAAGTCTCAAGCATACTTTAAGGGGCAGCAAAAATCACTAGGCCAGCTAAACGGGCACGTTGAGGAAATGTACACAGGACATAAAGTGATCAAGGTTTTTGGGCATGAAAAAAAATCGATTGAACAATTTGAGAAAATTAATGAAACGCTCTATCAATCCGGCTGGAAGGCTCAATTCGTGTCCGGGATGATTATGCCCATTATGTCGTTTATCAATAATATTGGTTATGTCCTTGTATCAGTTGCAGGAGGCTTGTTAGTTACGAAAAAAGCGATTGAAATTGGTGATATACAAGCCTTTATCCAGTATGCACGTCAATTCTCACAGCCCATTGCCCAAACAGCACAAATTGCAAATATCATCCAATCGACGATTGCTAGTGCCGAGCGTGTTTTTGAGATATTAGACGAAACGGAAGAGGTACCAGAAGCTATAAGACCAATAGAAATTAACTCTCCACAAGGAAATGTGAAATTTGAGCAGGTGTCCTTTGGGTATAAGGAAAATGAACTATTGATTGAAGATATGAATATTGATGTAAAATCTGGCCAAAAGGTAGCGATTGTTGGTCCCACAGGTGCTGGTAAAACCACTTTAATCAATTTATTAATGCGATTCTATGAAATTAATTCAGGAAAGATTTTAATAGATGGAATCGATACGCGTGAATTAAAAAGAGAAAGTCTTCGACATCTATTTGGTATGGTTCTACAAGATACATGGCTATTCAATAGTACGATTCGTGATAATATTGCTTATGGAAGGGAAGGGGCGACAGAAGTGGATATTATTGCTGCGGCTAAAGCAGCAAATGCGGATCACTTTATACGAACACTTCCAGAGGGCTATGATACTGTATTAAATGAGGAAGCATCCAATATTTCGCAAGGTCAAAAGCAATTATTAACCATTGCCAGAGCGATACTTGCTGATCCGGCCATTCTAATTCTTGACGAAGCCACCAGCAGCGTCGATACCCGGACGGAAGTACAGATTCAAAAAGCGATGGATCATTTGATGATGGGGCGGACTAGTTTTGTAATAGCGCACCGGCTATCAACAATTCGTGATGCTGATTTAATCCTTGTAATGAATAACGGAAGGGTCATAGAAAAAGGAAATCATGAGGAATTATTGGAAAAAGGCGGGTTTTATGCAGATTTGTATAATAGTCAATTTACTCGTAAAAATGTAGGATAATTATAACTCAAGACTGTTCATATTGTTGAGGCGCTTAAGGAACATTTGAGCTACTAAGCGCTTTTTTTAGTTTAAAATCGTCGCTGAAAGAAAAATACATACAGAGGTGGATCTAAAAAGATTTAAAACGCTCTAAAATTAAAATTTTTTAATTCGTCTCAATATCTTAAGTATACTTAGATATTGAGACAATTCGCATTTTTGTTACCATAATATTATTATGTAAACTGATTTAAAATAAAAGCTGCCATATTTATGACAGCTAATTACCAGTTGGGATAGGTTTATTCCATTTGTTCTTTTGGCATATCCATCTTATCAACGGCAATTTTTAAATCATCATTCTTAATATGCGTGTATATCATTGTTGTTTGTATAGAGGAGTGGCCTAATTGCCGTCTTAATTTCGGTACATCATTAATCTCAGCATGATATCTAGTCGCAAATGAATGTCTCAGTTTATGTACAGATAACGCTGGTTTACCGAATGCTGCGGCATATTTTTCTATAAGTTTCTCCACAGATCTGGCCGTTAATCTTCGCGTTTTTCCTTTAGGACCCACCGGAGCAGAAATGAACAGCGCCTTATTTGACTTATCGACCTTGTATTTTGTCGTTCTTACAGCAAGATATTCCTGCAAGTCAGCCATCGCAACCTGGCTAAAATAAACGAATTGTTCTTTATTTCCTTTTCTAATTACTCGAACACAATACTTACTAAAATCAATATCATCTAATTCAATCCCAACTAACTCCGAAAGTCGAAGTCCAGAACCTAAGATTAACGAAACAATGGCGGTATCACGTTCCTTATTAAGTTGATAAAAGTTAGAGATTTTTTTGTTATCTTTATTTAATTCACCATAATCATTAGCAACAAATAAGCGAAATTTCTCATATTCATCGCCGAGAAGGATTTTTCCTTCCATTTTATTTGCTTTTGTTTCCATGCTATCCTTTACTTCGTTAAATTCAATTTTTGCCATGACATTTCGATTCATATAGGGCTTTAAATCAGGTGTTTCGGCAATGTTTTGCAGGTAATTAAACAGTGATTTTAGCGCAGATAACTTCCGATTGATGGTCAATTCTTTATTATTTAATTGATAGTGCAGGTAGTTTAAAAAATTCTCAACTTCCATTACAGTCATTTGTTCGAGTCGTTCTAATGGGATATCCTTGATCTGACCTTTATGTAATTGCTCGTTGATCATCCAATTGAAAAAGATTTTATAATCATGGCAATAATTAAATAAGGAAGCTGTCGAAAGTTTTCGTAATTTATGATTGATATATTCATCAACATACCAGGGTAATTCATTAAGGATCGCTTGCAGTTTTTTAAAATTTTGTTGTTTTTCCTGATTTACCATAAAATCACCTCACTTCTACATATTATCTGATCAACATAATTACGTCAAATTTATATTTTACGTAATTATGTAATAAGCATGACTCATGATCTTCTTCTGGAGATTTAGCTTAGTGACGAGTGACACAAAAGTCCATATTAACTAACATTTCGGGACGAAATATTAGTCCTTCCCTCTTTTATTCTTAGCCCCGAATAGAATTTAGTTTTATCCACTTTGAAGACTATAACCCAGAGTATATCATGGACTGGACTAATTATCAGACTGTTTTACATATGTACACGCACCGATACTGCTCCCATGAAATAAACCATCATGGGAGTTTATTCCCTTGAAAATTAAACGTATCGAAATCAATAAATCCTTTTTGGAACGTATGTCCATTTTATTCTTCAACTATCCTCCCTCAATGAAGAAAGGAAAATCTCCCGTTTTCTCCTGTTTTCTTAGATTTTCATAGTAGTTTACCTTACGGTAAATGTTTAATAGTTGGGGAATAATCACTGGAAAGGATAAAATTGGACTTCAAAAGAAAAAAGAGCCGTTACCCACTAACCAGCCAATTACAAAAATTGGTGGGTGAGTCAAAATATGATTGCACTGGTAGATGTCCACATTTCTCATGGAGGTCAACCCTCCCATGTCTCACAGAGTCTTCGCTCTCAAATTCCTTCGTCCAACCTTACCATGAGGATGTCGGCCATTCTGCCCCACAGGGTCTTAGCCCGTAATTTAGTTGCTTTGCCGACTAATCCGTGCTTCGAATGTCCCCAAAACCATAAAACAATAACTATTATTTATCTAAACAAAAAACAAAATTAAGCGGCCAATTCTGCCTTCTTTAATACTGACAAATGAGGGATGTCTTTTAACATCTTTTCTTCACTAAACTCAAATTTCTTTTTACCTATACTAAAGAAGATACGGATCAGTTTATTACATAAAGCGATAAGAGACTGCATCTTCTTTAATGGATTATCTGTACGTTGAGTATAGTAAGCATGTAATGTCTTAAATGCAGAATTTTTGGCGACGAGAATCATACAAACCCTGTATAACAGAGCCCTCAGTTTCTTTCGTCCTCTTTTTGTGATGGTCGTTTTTCCTTTGTGCTTACCAGATGTATTTTCTTTTAAGCTTAAGCCGGCCAGCTTAATAATTTGCCGGGGATGAGAATATTCTCTAAGATCACCAACCTCCGCAAAGAAGTCGGCAATTGTATCCCTTCCCACACCTTTTATGGCTAACATTTGTGGTACACCTGGTATTTCATCGAGTAAACCATCTATTTTTGCATCCAATTCTTCGAATTTTAACTGAATTAATTTATATTTAGCCAGAATCGTTTTTAGCTCTAATTTAGCCATTTCGGAGCCTTGTCGAAGTCCGATGGACTTACTGGCTGCTTGCTTTAACTCCCGAATCTTACTTAATCCCACACTCCGTGTTACGGATTTTCTTAAATGGGAAAGCAGTTCATGTTCAGAGAAATTTACGATTTCATGAGGTAAGGCATAGAGCTTTAAAAATTGTAACGCTGCCTTGCCCTCCCACTTCTTAAAGACTGTTAGAAATTCAGGAAAGTACCGATCAATCCAGTTGTGAACCTGCCCTTGGACCGTTTGGAGATCCTCTGTTAAAAGATCGCGTATTTTCTTTGCCACACGGAGTTCGGCATAAACACCTTGTGGTATCGTAGGTTCGGCGTATCTTCCGTCTTTGACCAGCTGGGCTATAACTTTAGCGTCTTTCAAATCATTCTTAGTAGGTGAGTTATCATCCAACACCTTGCTTTTCTTGACGTGCAAGGGATTTACAGCCACAAATTTAATCCCGTTTTCTTTTAAAATATGAGCGAGATTAAACCAATAGTGTCCTGTTGGCTCCATGCCAACCATGACTTTATCCATATTCTGTTCTTTTTTGATTTCCGAAATCCATTGTAGAAAAAGCTCAAAACCTTCTTTTGTATTTTCGAATTGACATGGTGATCCAAACTCTATACCTCTAAAATCCTGGGCACGTGCCACATGCTTAAATTTAGCAATATCGACTCCTATAATAAGAGTTTGAGAAGTTATTTGAGCAATCTTCTTATTCTGGTTATAATTCATTTTAAAGCCTCCTGGTATTTTGAGAGATTTGTCCTTTTTGCTGGCCAGCGTCAGGACTCTTTCATTCTACCAAGAGGTTGTTTTTTTGTTCAAACTCCATTTTCCTTAATTACAGGAATGCTGCCCCTTTAGTTCAATAAAAAAGAAGGCTGCCGCAGCAACCCTTTGTTCCACTAAAGAATTACTATAAACCATTAAAAACCTGTATTGATTTATAAATCGATACAGGTTTTTTAATAATGTTTATTGTCAATTTGATTTCCTATTATTTTTTTCTTCCGTTCGAATACATTTTATAAAGGACTTTTTTTTGAAAATATTTAACTCAGACGAAAGGTGATGATATGTTTTCCATTCTTACATTTCCAAACCCAATTTTGTTTCAAAAAGCAATGGATGTTGAACACATTTATAGTGTAACTCCACTTTTGAATGAAATGAAAACGTTCGTGGAAAATTCGCCACATGTATTAGGAATTTCATTACCGCAAGTCGGCGTATCAAAACGGGCTTTTGTTGCTCGATTTACAACAGGAACAGAAATTTTAATCAATCCAAGTTTTGATATACTTGATCCAACACCCAACTCATTACCATCTGGCGAAGGATGTATCTCTCTCCCAGGGATTATAGGGATTGTTCAGCGCTACCTCATGATAAGGATTTCCTATTTATCAATCTTTGGTGAAAGGATATTCCGTGAGATGGGAGGTATGGATTCGATTATATTCCAGCATGAATTTGATCATTTGGAAGGAATTCTTTTTACAAGCAAAACTTTGCAGGCATTTTAAAAAGGCAACGGATTTTGGGGCTGTTGACAAAAATAATAGGATTTTCTAAAACCTGAATAGAATTTTTTCTATACAGGTTTTTTATTAGGGGAATTTTTTCGGTCGTAAAGATGAATATCAAAGTAAATTTGAATTTATTGATTTAAATATGTTTGTTCCTTCAAATCATATTCTTCGTTAAATTAATGAAAAAATAGATTTCTGCCACGGTAGTGGAACAAGAAAAAAGGCTGCCGCAGCAACCTGGTCTTATTCAACTCTAGCACCCGATAGTTTAAGTACAATCCTTCACAAATTCATAAATCGTGAATAAGAAAAAGGCATTACCTCTTGTAAGAGTAATGCACAGTTAGTTAAATAAGGATAATAATATACTTATTCATCATTATTTATTTTCATCTGTATAATTTCTTCTTTACCATTCCACTTTACGATTACCTTAATTACTTCTTCTTCACTTTGTATATCACCACCACTACCTTCTGAACTGGTCCGAATATACTTTGTACCAGGAGGGCTTTCAGACCCACGTTCTGACCCTCCGCAAGATTTATAAGAATAGCTTACAACTGAGTTGGAGATATCCGTATAATCACCTTTGTATTCAAGTACAAAATCTTTTTTATATTCACCATAATGGGTAGAATTACCCCCTCTACCTGAAAAATTTAAATTTGCCGTCCAGTGGTTTCCTTCACCATAAAACTTATAATTATGTGTAACACTTATTGTTTCTTTGCTATTACACCCTACTAAAAGTGAACAAAAAATTATTATTAATAAAACCATTCTCTTCTTCATTTAATCACCCAACCATAATGAAAACCCCGAACCAAAGCTAATACATTTGGGTACATATTACTTTTAAAATCAATCATTCTTTCCAATTCCTCCGACTTCTCTATAACCATTTTGGTAACTTTATTCTAACATAACCACAAATCATTTGGTCTTTATTTCCATTCTCTCTTACTCTAACCTGCCCCTTTAGTTCAACAAGAAAAAAGCCGCCTAGTTCGGCAGCTGGTTCTTCCAACTCTTACACCCGTTACTTGAAAAAAAAATGAATTAATTATAAAACCTATTATGATTACAAGGATAAGTATCCCTGTCCCTTTCCAACCTAAACTTCCTACTAAATCCACAAGACCTCCGCTGTTTGCTCTATTAAAAGCATCGTTTATATTACCTGTTGGGCTGCTTTTCAATTCTTGTTGTCTTAATCTCTCTCTTTTTTGTTCAGGAGTTTCTTTGTTATCTTGCATTTAAACACCTCCAGTAAATTAAACAATCATTCCTCTTAAATTCTATAATGAAAGTCCATTATCCTTGTTGAACTAAACTGCCACGTTAGTGTAAGTACAACAATTCACAATCTTTTTCAAAAATATAAAAGCGACCTCATCAAATGAAGAATCACCCCGATAATTGAATAAGTTAAACCTTTAACGAAAATGGATTACCAAGATAACGATTCGTTCTTATTGTTTTGTTAATGAATTGCCTTTTCTTATTATTTAAGTCTCTCTAAAAAAAAATAACCCAGTAAAATGAATTTACTGGGTTTATCGATTGCCTCTTATTATTCAGGAATATACGCTAATTCCCCTTTTTTAGGTATATTGATGACATGTGTATCAGTGTAAGCAAGAAGGCCTTCCTTACCATATTCGCGGCCAATACCGGATTGTTTCACTCCACCAAATGGGAAGCGTACATCTAGACCTTGAACAGCTGCGGTATTAATCATAGTTGTTCCAGCCTGAATCTGTTTCGCTACCTTAATAGCATGTTCTTCCTTGCCCCAAACAGAGCTTGTCAATCCATAGATGCTGTCGTTCACTAGTGAAATCGCGTGTTGATCATCATCAAAAGGTAGAATTGGAAGAGTTGGTCCAAATTGCTCTTCTACAACGATTCGATCGTTGTAATCTGCGCCTAAAACAAGTGTTGGCTGCATGAAATAGCCTGTATTAAATACGTCCTCATCCAAAACTTTACCTAATTTGATGACTTTAGCACCTTTACTTTCCGCATCATCAATTAAGCTTTGAACATATTCAACTTGTCTACGATTGTTTACAGGCCCAATGGTTACATCTTTATTAAATGGATCTCCGACTCGAATCCATTTATTGGCTGCTTCAATATATTTTTCAACAAACTGATCATAAATAGCACGATGAACGTATACTCGTTTTGCAATCATACAAATTTGGCCAGCTGTTAAGAAATTAGAGATTACTAGACGACGCATCGCTCTTTCATCGTTCACATCGAAATCTTCTAAAATAACCGCCGCATCGTTACCGCCTAATTCCAGTGTCATGTTTTTGATGGTGTCAGCTGCAGCTTTCATGATATGTTTCGCAGTTTGAGTTCCACCTGTAAAGGCGATCTTGGCTACTTTTGGATTAGAAGTTAATTCTATACCCACATCACTTTCACCATGAACAAGGTTGAGAACACCGTTTGGAAACTCTTCTGCAACAATTTCAACTACTTTGCTGACAGCTAATGGTGCTAATGGACTTGGCTTTAAGACCATGGTGTTTCCTGCTAATAGCGCAGGTGCTATTTTGATAGTAGAAAGTGACAATGGATAGTTCCAAGGTGTAATCGCTGCAACCACGCCAAGGCCATCTCTGGCAATAATCGTTTTTCCACTTTCATGTTCCTGAACTTCGTCTTTTAATACTTCAACCGCATTGTCGCAAGCAAATTCCATCCAAGCTAATGAAACACCAATTTCACCCATTGCATCATATAGAGGTTTACCGTGTTCTCTTGATAACAATTTAGCGATTTCTGTTGTTTGATCTTTGATTTTTTGGATTGCTTTTCTCATCCGTTCCACTCGTTCTTCAATGGATGTTTGGGTCCAACTTGAAAATGCATCATGAGCCGCATCGATTGCACGAATGGCATCTTCCCTTGTATTTACTGGTGCAAATCCAACAATCTCATTTGGGCGTGTTGGATTTGCACGAGGTGCTTGTTTTTCTGATTTTACTTTTTCGCCATTAATAATGGCATCAATAACTACTTGTTTTTCTCCCATTTTAATGATCCCCTTTTTTATTTAATAGATTTATTCATACAGTTGCTATAGCAACTGTTGACATAACAACTATACTCAAACTGATTTATTGGGTCAAATAAAATGCTTCACTTCACAAATTCATCTTATTTACTGAAATAAATGGTCAATACTGATTGTATCTTGCAGAATCTTCAACTAAACTAGTTTGTATAGCAACTATTGAAATAAGGCGTGTGAATCCATTGAATTTATCTTTTCAGGATTTTATTAGTATTAAACTTCATCAAACCGATCTCAATCTAACGAATTATATAAAGGCCCAATTGGAGCCCTATCATCTAGCCCCTGAACAAAATTTAATTATGATGCTGCTGTGGGAAAAAGAAGGCTTAACGCAAAACCAACTGGCAGAATTTCTTAATAAGGATAAAACAAATATCACGAGAATGGCGTTTAGTCTTGAAAAAAAAGGACTTGTAAATAGAATGAATTGTAAAGATGACCGCCGTTCCGTACGTCTTTATCTGACTGAAATGGGAAAGAAATTAGGTGAGGAAGTCCTTCCCATCATTGAACAGTTTAATGAGACTGTCTGCAACGGGATAACGAAAGAAGAACTCTCCCTTTTGGAAAAAGTCCTTGCGAAAATCAATCAAAACGTACAGAAATAAGATTAGCGTTTGTTAACATTTCAAGCTCTCTTTAAAATGGCCATTATGTAAAACAATATACAAACATTAGCCTTTTAATATTTAGGCTCTGTTAAACGATAATGTTGATTTTTGTGCAAAAGAAAAGAGACCTCTTATATGAGGTCTCTTTTCCTCATTCCTTGTTAAACTAACGCACCCGTTAGTTTAAGTGTACCACTTCACAAAGACATCGATTTTAACATATATACATTAAAACTTTTCTTACTCACATTTCATTTTATATCATAAAGAGTACCTCCCAGAACAGAAGGTACTTTATACACACGAATCACTCATTCATTTTTTTCTAACTAGTAGTGAACAACACTCAACATGTGTTTTGGCTGTGAAGTGATACTGAAGCGCGTAATTATTGTGCTCATACCCAGTGGGTCTTTGTAGGGGGCGGGGGTCGCGGAATTAAACAATTTTGAAAAATAACCTATCCTTAAATTATAAAGTATAAATCTTTGGAGTTGATAGAATGAAACAGCTTATTGAGAAGGTTAAACTACCCGTTGTAATCGAATTTTTCTTCTGGTTCTATAACGCTGTGTTGAACTCCTTGTTATTCTTTTCCACTAAACTCTAAAATATTTAAACCCTCGGTTGCTTCTGGTGCTTCAAAAAATTTAGTAACATGAATAAACACCGCTTCCGTGTCAAAAGCTGCTCTTTCGGGTTGTTCGTTACGCCTTTGTGCAATTTGACGTAAGCATTTCTCGTTATTAAAATTAAGGAAAATTAGTTGATGGTTTGCATTGACCTCTGACGCCATATCCAAAAACCACTTTCGCAGTTTTTGAGTGTTAGCTGGAAAATCCATCACTACATCTGTACCGACACTTAATATGTTTTGGACATGCTTTTTCACCAACGGCTTGAGCTGCGCTGAGAATTTTAGATAGTCCTCAAATGATGTGATCTGATTGGGATAAAGAGATGAAAGCCATTCATCCTCAGACAACAGTACCGCATGTTTATCTATAGCCAATTGTTTTGATTTAGTTGATTTTCCTGCTCCAATTTTTCCACAGAAAAAGTATAGCGTCCCCAATTGTTTCATATACTTTTAACCCCCCGGGCTTATTTTAGTGGTTGTTGCCCCACCTTGTAAAACTATAATTTACAACCTAGGTTATTAGTAATAGTAACTGTCTTCTTTAAATAAATTTATTCAGTTTCAAATTCAATGTCTAAATCTGGTCTTTTAAGTTTGAATTTAATTTTTTTATGTTTTAGGATATAAAGACCCCCTAAGACCCCACCTATACCTAATGCTTTTTCAGGGTGTTTCCTTATCGCATCCCCCAACGGCTACCCCTACTTCTTTCATCTTTTCAACATTAGGAAAAAACTTGTCTCATCAACTAAACCAGATGATATAATATTCAGTTACTATCTAGAGGAATTGAATTGGTTATCAAATTACGAGGTTGCTTTATTTAATAGACCGAAATCCAAATATGTTTCCGTTCACCTAAAAGAGGTCTTCTTCAAAGATTTCTTTAATTAATTTTAATTGTGTTATCCATGTACCTTTGACTTAAACGTGGGATCACTAATTTAGTGGAACTCTATCATTAGTTTGAGGACATTGTTTTTTTATTGCCAAAAGTGCTAAAAATATAATTGTGCAGTGACCTTTACATGATTCTACATTAAAGTTGGAGCTAAAATTCTAGACCTCTTATATAGGTGTGAAAGGACAATTTAGTAAACTTTATGGGATAGATATTTAAAACCATGATACTGATAGTTTTGTCTTCTATACATTTCTCTAGGTGTATCTTCACCATCCGCAACTAGAATGATGGTCTTATTAGAAAATTTCTCCATAACAAACTTCTGCAGCCTGCTTCCTATCCCTTTTTTCTGAAAGCTTTCTTCCACCACTAAACCATCAATTTCAGCTGTATGATTGGCAATAATAATATCAACTATACCAGCAGGAGTTCCTTTATATGTAGCAAGCAGCTGCTCTATATTCCGATTTTTAAAATTTCGTTTAAGTAATTCTTGCTTTTGATTGGCAAATTCACTACCATTTATTAAATCTAGCTGATACTGAAATGTAAGAAATGTCTCAAGATTCTTTTCAGTCACAGCATGAATCTCAATATCTGGGTTTTCTTTGACAAAAGGAAATTGATTGGGTTGAATCGCATATAGTTCGTGAAAACCAATCTCATAGTCTGAATGCTTCATATAATCAATCAGTTCCACTCCAGGTTTTTCAATTGCGGGAAAATAAAACCTTACATGGTCTTGCCCCTGTTTTAAATGGAATTCTCTTAAGTAGCTTTCAGTATTTTTAAATTTACTTAGCGTCGGCATTTTTTTAAACTCAATAAAATTACTATCATATCTAGTTAACATTTCCGGATAATGGATATGTTTGTATTGATCATCTTCAAATACAACATGGCCAAGTGTATAAATATTTTCAAATGTTATTTGCATTATTGATCGTTTCTCCTTTAGTCAATCACTCTTGCCACGTTATGACCATATTTTTTTACATTTCCCTTCCAATACAATTCCACTAGAAATTTCTTTGACTGTATAGTTTTCAATCTTCACAACATCACTACAAGAACCGCACCAAACATTTTGTTCTAATTTTCTACGGATATCTACAGGAATCGAAAGCCATTGTTTATTTGCAGAAAAAGAGATCACTTCTTGATTTGGTATTTTTACCTGTTCTTCTACTTTTTCCAACCGATCGAAAACTTCTTGAATCCTCGTCCTAACTTTTTTATATTCAATCGTATGCCATGCATCTAGGATTGTGATTAACTCTTTATTGTCTGATTCTGCAATTTTATCTAATAAACGTAGAATCAAACCACGATTCCGATCTTTTAAGGATTCAACAAACTCATAAGATCTATTTTCGGCAGCATCAATAAGCTTTTCCAATAATTCATCCGCATAGGTCTCACGTTCAATTTCCCAGCCTTTATCCGTAAAGACTAGCAATGGAAGTCTGCCGTTATAATCGATGGCTAAATAATGATGTAGAATCAACCAATCTATTTTTGCAAGTATCTCTTTTTGCGATACACCGTTAAATGCTCCGTATACCGGGCTGTAGTTCAGTTATAGTTCTAATAACTTTTTATCCTTCGATCCAGCAAGAATTTTGGCAAGCATAGCCCGGCCACCACTCATGATCAAGTCGTCTGCCCCACGCAAAATGGTTTTAATTTCATTGATTGGCAAAGACTTAATTCCGTTTGGATTAAGCTCATATTTCACTTGCCTTCCTTTTTTAACCATCGTCATCCCTCATTTACATATAACTCATTACAAGTATAACCATGAATAAATTTATTTAAAGGATGGGATGTCAATCTACTCATCCAATTCATCCATGCGATAATTCTAAAGGAGTTACCTCCTTATACTTCCCTTATTAAATTAACCAAATTGCTATTACTACTATTATCCCATTATAGTCATATGGTGAAAATAGGGAAATGAAACAGACTGTACATGGATGTATGAATGTGCGGCTCAGCAATAGAAAGCAAGATTAGGGGAGGAATTTTCATTCAATTCGGTTAAAATTAAAATAAGTATTGAATAGATAAAAAAGAACGAACATGCAGCAACATGTTCGTTCCAGCAATATACAGTTTCCTCAAAAGGGTCGGCTATTGTGAGGTTTTAATCCACCCGAGACTCTAAACTCAATGGAGGATTATTTTTGATTAAATGACTGTGCAGCAAAGGATAGACTAACAAAGGCCATGCTCTTTCCCTGTTTATTAATTTAATTTTCAGCCTATCACTTTTGTTTTGATTTCTCTCGATCAAAATCTGTTCCAAATACTGTGTAAATTCCGATTCACCAGAGTCCGATAAGCATAGATATTCCTTAGCTCTAGTCATCCCTATATAAAACAAGGACACTTTTCTCTCTTTGTCATCTTCTATCGGAAATGGCATAGAATCAACAGTGACAATAAAAACCGATTGAAAATCAAGTCCTTTACTGCTATCAATCGTGTTTATTTTCATCTTGACATCTTCATTTTCAAATGAACGTTTTGTAACATCATTTTCGGAATCCAATAATAAGGTAATCTGTGTTCTCTTCAACCTAAAAGGTTTATACCTCATCAAGAGGAACCTTTCTCTCCTCATGCAGCTTTTTTATCTGTCTGGAAACTACTCTCATCTCATCATAGAAATTCGCAGCTTTGATGATACCTAGTTCAAGCCCGTTCCGTTTCGTACTTTGCGGTGCAATAATATCTCCTACAAGGTTACGATTCACGACCTTGGTTCTTTTAGCCGACTCATACAATCCAAAAGTTTATTATAAATGATCTCCAGAATCTGCTTGATAATTCGCAAATCAGCGGGGTTGGTGTTTTTGTGTTGTATAACTTAATTTTTTGTAAAACTAAGAAAAATGTAATGGTAAAATTAGCCTAATAAGGGTATAATTTACCTGTTTTTATGACTTTTAAAATAGGGGGATCTTTTATGACTTGGTTTACCAAATGGGCATTGCGGAACAAAGCGGCATTGGTTTTCGCAGTAATTGCCTCGATGATTTTTGGCATTTTTAGTTACAGTACAATTCCAATGGAACTGATGCCATCTGCCGACCAGCCATACGTAACCATATCAACAGTTGGAAATGGTTTGGATGCCGTAAGCATGGATGAACAAGTAACACAGCCAATTGAAAAGGCATTGAACGGTGTCAGAGGAAAACAAAATGTAGTTGCACAAACAGGAAATAATTTTAGCCAGTTGACAGTCACCTTTGAATCTAAAATTAATGTAAAAGAGGCTAAACAGCAAATTGAAGAAAGAATTTCAATGGTTCATCTCCCCAATGGGGTTATGAAACCATATGTTATTAACCTTAACACTTCTGAAATTCCGATTGTTGAATTAGGTCTCACCTTTGATAAGGAAATTGGCAACCATGAACTAAATATCGTAGAAAACGAGATTATGCCGATGTTTAAAGACCTAAAGGGTGTCGGCAATGTCATTACCAATGGCGAAAGTAATAAACAAGTGATGATTAAAGTCGACACGAATAAATTAGCGTCAGCAAATTTCCCGCTTGAAAAACTATACACGCTCCTTCAAGGGAAAGCGGCTTCCGTTGCGGTGGGCGAACAAACGATTAACAACGAAGCAACAAGCATAATCGTAACAGGAAAATTAGAAACGCTCGATGAACTCAAAAACATTCAGTTAAACAGTAAGACAAAATTACAGGATGTTGCTGATATTTCCTTGCAAGAAGATACCGAAAATATCATCCATCTGAATGGAAAGACCTTTATCGACGTTGTCATTCAGAAGGATTCCACCTCCAATGCGGTAACACTTGGAAAACAGGTGGAAGACACAGTAAAAAAAATGAATAAGGATTACAAGGGAACCCTTCAAGCAACGATCATGATGAATTTAGGAGATACTGTTCTTGATTCCATTAATTCGATGACAAGAGAAGTATTGACCGGAGCATTATTTGCCACCCTTATTATCTGGTTATTCCTGCGCAGTTTCCGAATGACCCTGATCACGATTATCAGCATACCATTGTCCCTTTGCATGACGATGATTCTACTCTCCTTCTTTGGTGTTACCTTAAACATCCTCACACTTGGAGGTGTTGCAGTATCGGTCGGACGGCTAGTGGATGACAGCATTGTGGTAGTAGAGAATATTTACCGAAGAAAGCAAAATAATGAATTAACCCCTGCCTTTCTTATCGAATCAGTAAAAGAAGTGGGATCAGCCATCACGTCATCCACTCTCACAACAGTAGCAGTATTTCTTCCAATGCTAATTGTTTCGGGAGGATTGAGAGACTTAGTTGCTCCGTTTGCCATTACGATTACTAGTTCATTACTTTCTTCACTGCTTGTTTCACTGACAGTGGTCCCAGCACTCAGCGCCCGGATGATGAAAAAGGTAAAAGTGAAGGAACACAAGCCAAAATCATTCTACCCTTCTTTGTTGAAATGGTCACTGAATCATAAATGGCTGCCAATCACGATTGCGATTCTGGTTGTAGCCGGGTCTGTTGGGTTATTTATAAGCATGCCTAAAGGTTCTGTCGATCAGAAAGATTCCGCCTACATAGCAATCGGCCTTCACTATGATAACGGAACGCCATTTAGCAAAATAAAAGACGGTGTTGCGAAAATGGAGAGCATTCTTTCAGAAAAAGAAGGGGTAAAAACCCATATTACTGTGGCAGGTGTCAATAAGGAATCTGCGCAATATGGCAACCTGCAAGATGCAAACGTTGTTCGATTTATGATTTTTCCTAAAGAAGGGATCGATTCTGCCAATTTTGTAAAAGACATCCGAAAAACAAAAGACCAGTTTCCAAATGCGGAGCTGACGGCTGAAACAGCAGGCCTGCTCGGAACCAATACAACGACTGTTTCCATTGATGTCATCGGAAAGAACGACGACGACATCAAAAAAGCGGCTGATATGGTTAAGAAGGAAATAAGCAGCATGGATGGCGTGGAAAAAGTAGAAAGCAACGATCAAAATACAAAACCAACCTTTACCATTCAGGTAGATTCAACATTATCAAATGCCCAGGAAGTCGCCCAATCTATTACTGCAATGATAAAGCCTGCAGTGATTGGAAACATTCAGATTGACGGACGGACCACTGCCGTACAATTGGGAGCACTAAAAGAGATTCAAACGGTAGACGATTTAAAAAATCTGCAACTGATGACGCCAGATGGGCCTGTTGCTTTATCAAGTATTGCGAAGGTTAAAGAAAGCAATGAGCTAGGGACCATCTTTACAAAAGACGGGCATCATTATCTACAAGTAACGGCTCAAGTGAATCCGGATAAAATGGTAGACGTTGCCAGTAAAGTTCAGCAGCAGCTCCTAACTTGGAACAAAGATGAAACATTTTCCAAAGGAACAAGTGCAGAACTTACCGGTTCTTCCATGCAGTCCTCCGATCAATTAGGGGAACTCGCTAAACTGTCTATGTTATCAATTGGAATCGTGTTTATGATTTTGCTCGTGACCTTAAAGTCGTTCCGTGCAAGCATCGCGATCTTGCTTACATTGCCGCTTGCAGCGATCGGTTCGCTGTTAGGTCTCGTAATCACCAACTCAAGCATCAATATTTCTTCTGGTATCGGGATGCTGATGCTCGTTGGGATTGTGGTAACCAATGCCATTGTGCTCGTTGACCGAATCCGCCACAATGAAGAAACAATGACCATCAGGGAAGCGATTATGGAAGCAGGAACTGTACGTCTGCGGCCGATCCTTATGACAGCACTTGCCACTGTCTTTGCCATGTTGCCGCTTCTCGTTGCACATGAATCGGCGATGAGTTTAAATCTTGTTTCAAAGGGACTCGCTGTGGTCGTGATTTTTGGACTCATCGTGTCTACCCTTTTGACGCTGATTATCATCCCAACATTCTATGAATTATTCCACTTCCGGAAAGCAAAAAAACAAAGGGTGCAAGCTAACCAAGTAACAGAAACAATAGGTCAATAAATTGCCAAAATAGAAACAGTTCAGTTTGTCTACCCAACTTATGGAGATAAGAAATGAAAAATAAAAGAATCGCACATATTGTGTTGGTAAATATGTGCGATTCTTTTAAAACACACTCCCCCTTACTATCCTTTCTCCCTTTAAATGTAATCTGCAGTTTTGAACTCATCTCCGCGCTCCGTTTTCCTTCGACAGAAATATATATCCCTCGTGTGATGACAGGATCTGAATAAATCAATCTCTTAGTACCCTTTCAATCAATTCTATTGCACCATGTAATCGATTTTCATAGTTCCCGCTTAAAATGTGATAGTCAATGTTTCGTTTATCTAATAATGACTTTACGTGCTGATTGTTTTGAATTCTGGCTGTTTCCTCTCCATGAACTCTTAAGCCATCATTCACCCATGTAACATCTGGCTCAAGGAATAGCCAAAGATCATATTCCTGTAGTTTCGCGATTTCATCTAGAACGGGTTGATGTTCATTGTTATATAAGTTGGAGTAGAATTGAGTGACGATCGCTTCGGAGAACTCTAGAATTTCTTCTTCTTTGGTCATTATTACGCCACCTCTTAACAAACTATATTAACTTGAAAAGAAACAACTATATATTCTTTAATACATCCCAATTATTTAAATGATCAGTTACATCTACGGTGTTTTCTCTTACCTCTTTTGCTTTTCCATCCTTAACAATGAAGTAAAGGTGAAGAATATGGTTACTACTTGATCGGTGATCATCATAATACATGCCTATCTCCTCTTGATCATATAAGAAGTAACTCCAATCCCCTTTCGAATCAACAAATGAAAGTAAACAATAATCAATAGGAGTCGCAATCACATCATCTAAACGAACTACATGCCATCCATGTTGACCGTGCCGTGAACGATGTTCCTTACTATGGTAAAATTTAATAAATGTTGGCTTTTTAGAACTAGGTTTGGGAGATATTATTTTTATTCCGCTCCCTTCTTTCCGGGAAGCTTTTTCCACTATATACTCAGGAAATTTGTCTTTAATTATATTAATCGCCCTATCTCGAGCTTCTGACCGGGTTATTTCATCTTGTTCACCAACTTCATCTTCTTCATCAAAATTAACTTCAAAATCAGTTTCTAAAATTGCTATTTTTTCATTTAACAATGACACTTGCTCTTCCATAACTTGAATGCGATTCATTAACTCTAAGATAATTTTATCATAGTTCAAAATAAACACTCCTTTTTTTATCTTAATTTTATTATAAAAAACAATCCACATTTTGTAAATGATAAAATTAGATAAAATAGATAAAATTATGATAAAAAAGATAAAACAAAACAGGTAAGAGACGTAATTTGGAATATTACCATAAAGGGTTTAATATGTCCCATATAACTACTTGTAAGTTTAAATGCATTACTTCACCTGATCCTCTAAAAATGAACACCTTATTGCTCAGTATGTGTCAAATAAGAAATTAAGCGAGGCACTCTACAATGTATTTCTGTAGAGTGCCTCGCTATTTTATGTTCTATTTCATTCTATACCATCAAGATTCATTTCCCATTTATACTTGTATAAAAACCTATGTGCTTCATCGTCACTGGCAATCCATTCCTTGTCATAACGACTATCAGCCCAAGATGTTTTTCCTACAGCACGTATATGAAGAACTCCACCTGAGATTGTGTATATTCTTTCTTCTCTGGAATTAATTTCCTCAAAATAGGTTTTCCTAGTAAAACCCTCGTTATGCTCTAAGATTCTTTGCCTCGTAGAACTTGTTAATCGCACCATATTTCCCTCCTTGCAGAGTATAGGTAATGTTTATGTATCCAATCATTTATAACAAATTTATCGTTTACCCTAAGTCTTTTTCCTAAAACCTTGGAAACAGACTCTAATATCATTATCTACCTAGTTTATTATCAATCTCAGTTGTATCTACATTCTCACCAAATAAATCTTTTAGTTTACTTTTGGCTTGCATTTTAATTTCATCATCCACATATAAAGCCACTTGAACTAAAGCGAATATTACAACACTTAAGTCATCCGCATATCCTACACCAACTGCTAAGTCGGGTATAATATCTAAAGGTAAAATAAAGTAACCTAAAGCCCCAACAATGGTTGCTTTAACTTTTAACGGTACATCTGGCTTTTGAAGTGTGTAATAAAGTAATAGAACGGCGTAGACTACAGAAGTTCCGGCTCTTTTAGAAAAGTTTTGAACCTTAGTCCAAAACTTTTCCTCTGAGAAATGCTCTTCGTGTTGGTTTATATCTTCAGCATTCAGTTTTTCTGCTTCATCTTTTAAATCAGCAACTAGTTCTTCTTGTATTGCAATTTCATCATCAATATTAGATGCGGATAATTCGTCTAAATCTTTTTTCTTCTTAAATAGATTTTTTAACATGAAATCACTCCAAGGATCAGTAAATTACAAATACATTTTACACCATGATTATCCATTTACCATCTTTTAAAACACTAGTATTTCAAATAAATAAGCTTCTATGCGACAGCGAATAGGTTAGAGATGAAGGTAGAGCCCGTTAAGCTAGGATAACTCCTTCTTAGCTTGGTGACCAATACACATTCTAGAGATTGTCTGTCAAGTGCACTCCTTGACTGGCAATCTCTAGAATGGAACAATTAGAAAAGCTAAGAAGGGGTGGGTATTTTCTTTGCTTGAAATCTATTACACCCACACTAAATAGCAAAGAGCCAAAAATATTTGGTTAATGATTGTCGATTTCTACAATAAGTAGAATTTGACAAACCTCTATTGCTCCCCCAGTAAAGGCCTGTCCAAGTATGAGCAGGCCGTCATATTAGTTAAACGTGACATTTACCGTATAATCAATATTCTTAAAAAATTCCTTTAACACTTTTTCTGCATTTTTCTCTGCAGTATCTAGTAAACCAACAGAGATGGCCTCTTGACGAATTTGCTCTTGTGCCTCAGCGGCCTTGTCAAACCCCTCATTCATTTTAATATCAGCACGGAAAAGCCCACCATTGTCAACGGCTTGTATTTTATCCATCTGTAGTGATGGGTTCTGGATGAGCTTTGCATGAGGAAGGGTAATATCTATTTCTTTTGTTTTCTCATTAATAACCAGGTCCTTAGAAGTAATCCCTTTCAAATCAACACCTGCAATAACCGTCGCAGGTACAACTAATAGAAGTTCTCGCTTTGTACCTGGTAGATTAATATTCAAAAAATTCTTACTATCCTCTTCGTGTATAACCGCCTTCATATGAGCTTCAGCCGTTGCCAATGTGGCTAGCTCTTGAACGTGTTCAACAAACGTGACAGACTTATGTTTGAAGGTACTGACCCCAGATAGCCAAATTACTCCTAAAGTGATGATTAAAAGAACAAGGATGGCCAAAATAATCTTAAATACACCAGCTTTAAAGAAAAACTTAAATATTCCTTTCGGTGGAGATACAGATCTAAAGTTATGATCTACCGCAATAGTTGCAGCACTTTGCTGTTGTGCTTCCTTTAATTCTATTAATAGTCTTTCTAGCTGTGCGATTTTTTCGTCTTTTTCTTCTAAAATTTCTCTATTTGTATTCATTTTTTCACCTCTCATTTTTATCATTACAATGCTTATCCTTTAAATCCACAAATCTATTATGTTAGAAATTAGTTAAATAATAGCACCACATAAAGAAATTTTTTACTAATAAAATAATAATTTTTTTAGGAAACGTTATCTTCCTATTTCTACTTGTGAAATTGATAAATTTAGTACCAGACCCTTTAATCTAATGCTCATAGAACATTGGGATTTTCACTGGAAGTTCTAGCCCTTTGTACCAGATCTTCCAAGTATGTGAAACTTAATGGTGATACTAAGGAAACAGAGATATTATTTCCTCTATCTAGTTGCGACTTCCATTTACTTAGTATCCTTTTCGAGGTTAGAGCACCATAACTCCATGTTTCATTTGCACCATTTCGTCATTTACATTGCTGACCCTCTTGTGTACCATCCTTATAACCGTTCCAATGGTCAACCCCTTTCTCATCATCACCTGTTGCCTCTAAAGTAATGTAATCAACCTTTTCTTCCAGAACTTTGAGCAATTGATAAACACACCAGTTAATTTCATATCTATTTCTCTGTTTATCAGCTCTTCCAGCTTTTTAGTATGGCATATATAATCACCTCAGATTTACCCAATAATAGAAACCCAATTTCTTTGCAAAATTTGTCATAAATTATATTCTTTATTCTGTTCTCATAAATCGATGCTATGAGAATTTTGTTACTGCAAATATTCGACAAATTTCTGTAAGAATCCTCCAAAAAAAACATATTAAAAATAGCACCCATCACTGAGTGCCGTTTGTAAGTGCAAACTAGTAAAATAAGGGTAAAATAAGGGTAAAATAAGGGGACGGTTCTAGTGTTTACTTCGTTTTGCGAAACAAAAGAAACATGAGAACCGTCCCGATGTTTATGGTTTGTTCGAACGGGTGCTTTTGGCGCGTTCTCAGGCAGACTCAGATAATTGGCACCTACACGATAGCCGCTGTGTATCAGAGTAAGAGAACGTACGTCCTTGTAGCATTTTATCGTCTGAGAAGTCCATTCCATCCACCAGAACCCCCGTACCAAAGGCAGCTTGCTCAATCTCTGCATGGAAATCAACGAGATTCCAATCAAGAACCATACGCCCCACTGGCAGCCATGGGAACTTATCCTCCGGCCAAAGTTTTGTATCATCGAGTGGATCAAAATCCAGCTCTGGATGGTAATCGTCCTCCATGATCTGCACAAAGAGCTCCCATTCTGGATATTCTCCCCGCTCAATCGCTTCATATAAATCTTGTGTCGCATGACCAACGTTTTTCGCTTGAATAGTGTTTGCCTCTTCCTGTGTTAAGTTACGAATCCCCTGCTTCGGTTCCCAGTGATACTTCACCAACACAGCCTCGCCCTTTTCATTTACCCATTTATAGGTATTGACACCAGAGCCCTGCATGTGGCAGTAGGTCGCAGGAATCCCCCATGGAGAAAATAGAAATGTAATCATATGCGTGGCTTCAGGTGTACGGGAAACGAAGTCAAACATCCGCTCTGGATTGGGCACGTTCGAAGCAGGCTCTGCTTTAAACGCATGAATCATATCAGGGAACTTCATCGCATCCCGGATAAAGAAAATTTTCAAGTTATTCCCAACCAGGTCCCAGTTACCTTCTTCCGTATACATTTTTACCGCAAATCCACGTGGATCTCGGGCTGTTTCCGGCGAGTCTTTGGCTCCTGCCACCGTGGAGAAACGGACCATTAAGGGGGTTTTCTTCCCAGCGCCAGAAAATACTTTCGCGCGCGTATACTTCTCTACCGGTTCATCGCCCACTTTTCCATACGACTCAAAATAACTAAAGGCTCCAGTTCCTCGTGCATGGACCACACGCTCTGGAACCTCTTCCCGATCAAAGTGTGATATCTTCTCAATAAAATGGTAATTCTCAAGTGTCGCTGGGCCCCGGTTGCCAATGGTACGGATGTTTTGGTTATCCTTCACAGGATGGCCCTGGCGTGTGGTCAACGTCTCTCGTTTTACGTCTTGTCCTTTTGATGCATTCATATCATTGTTTTCAACCAAAATAAGTCCTCCCTAAAAACATTCACCCTTATCTTTCCTTATATTAGTGAATTTATCCATAATAAGGAGATTTCCGCCTTAAAATAAATGTTATTTTATAGTTATGATCCTTTACCTCTTTAGTTTAAATCCTTTGAATTGTTATAGATATAGTAGAACAGAAGTGTTATTATATATCTATAACAGAGTGGAGGGAACGAACATGATTATTCGAATTGAATCGGAATCCGATATTCCCATTTATCAACAGATCACCAATCAAATTATCGAAGGAATTGCCAGAGGGTCGATTCTGCCAGGTGACTCTCTCCCATCCGTAAGGGCGTTTTCTGCAGACCTGGGCGTTAATATGCACACCGTTAATAAAAGTTACCATCAATTAGAAGAGAAGGGAATCATCCTAATCGTCCCAAAATCCGGAGCAGTGATTTCGTCTCCACAAGATTTCAATGCATCAGCACTTGGTCGATTGAAAACTGATTATCAATTACTCATTTCTGAATCGTTTGTTGTTGGAATGAGTGAACAACAAATTCACGAGTTCTTCACTTCTATCATTAAAGAATTAAAAAACAGCAATAAAAAGCTCAGTTAACAAGGGAGGAATTAAAATGACTGTTGCCATATTTCTATTAATCGCAATGATTCTAGCTGGAATTCAAATCGCTATTCCTTTTTTAGCCAAGCGAACCGTTATATTTGGGATTACTATCCCAGAAAAATACTTTAAAAACCAAAAGCTTGCCTTCTTTAAAAAGCAATATACAATATTGGTTTCCCTTCTATCATTTTTATTATTAGCAAGCTATCTTCTATGGTACCTTTTCACCGGCCCCTCTGAAGAACAACTGGTCCTACTAGGAGTGGTCATTCAATTTGGCATCATTCTGTTCAGCCTTTCCCTCTATTTTTATTTTCACGCAAAGACGGATCAATTAAAAAGAGAAAATAATTGGACGGAAAATTTAAAACAAGTTAAAATCACTGATTTATCAGTCCGAACGAAGGATGAAATGCTTCCTTGGTATGTCTATTTATTACCAATCATCATTACATTGGGAGTCATCGGATATTCGCTCCTTCACTATGACCTTTTACCAGAACAGATTCCCACTCACTGGGGAATAAATGGGAAAGCTGATGCCTTCACTGAAAAAAATCACCTGTCAGCCATCACCTTGCCACTAATCCTATTAATCATGCAAGTTATGTACTTAGGAATACAAGCAGGAACCAAAAAATCCGGTATTAAATTAAGCGCAACCGCAACCAATGCCTCTCGGAAACGCCAACTTACTTTACGGAAATATACAAGCTGGTTTATGTTTTTCGTTAGCTTGTTACTCACGGTAATGTTTAGTTTTTTTCAATTGCAAACGATTCATCCAGATTTATTAGCAGGAACTATAATCTTGGCCACACCTATGATTTTCCTGGTCGCTGTACTTGCCGGAACCGTTGTGTTTTCCATTAAGGTAGGGCGTTCAGACAAACAGACCACCGATGAACCCGAAGAGGACCTAACCGATTTCGACGAGGATTCTTATTGGATCGGTGGTCTCATTTATGTCAACAGACAGGATCCATCCATCTTTGTTGAAAAAAGATTTGGCGTGGGTTGGACCATAAATTTTGGGAACCCGATGGGCTATCTCATAATCATAGTGCCAATAGCCGTCATCTGGGTGTTGAGTTTTTTGTAGGGTCATTGTTAATTAACCTAGAACTTAGCTAATCTTGGATAATAAACTATTAAAGAGGTGTATCAGTGAAAGAATTACAGGAATTCGCAAAAAAATATCATGAAGAAATGAAATGGGAAATTAATAAAGATAATTATGAGAGAACTCGTTCTTCCCTTCTAAATAACTACATGCTTTTAACAACAGAAGTAGCAGAAGTAGCAGAAGAACTTCGAAAAGCCTTTAATTTGACAAATAGTCACATATTAGAAGGTAAAGATGAAGTAGAGGCATTTAATTTAGCTAAAGAATCTATCAAAGAGGATTTAGGGAAAGAATTTGCTGATTGCCTAGCCTATATTATTAAAATGGCCAATTACTTTGAAATTGATTTAGAGGAAAGCTTTTATTCAAAAATGGATGAAGTGAAGAACCGAAATAATAAAGATGTCGGTTTAGTAAGGTAAGGAATTAGCTGGAAATATGTAAGAATAGAGTAGCCATAACAGAGAGCTACTCTATTTATATTACTTTGAGAGATCGCTAAGTATTGCGGCTAGTTTGAGCCATCTGTGCGGAGTTTTGAGCCACCATATTCGGATGATTAAGCCACTTAGTGCAGGATAAAGAGCCATTAGAACGAAATTTTTCATCCCCTTCACATGCAGGCAGTGGATTATTTTTATTATTTAATTCATTTTTCTATTCTTTTGCATGCCTTCAGGCTCCTTCGTTTTCGTTCAACCAAACACCTTCAAGTCTATCAAAGAATGTATCAAATAGAAAAATGCTAGGGGAGTTCACTCTTATTGATAGACAATAATAAAATATTGACAAAATACTACAAAACCTGGGGTGTGACAAGCACCAAGGTTACTATAAAGTCTAGAGCATGGATACATTTAACAAAAAATGAATCTTAATCATTTTATCCTCTCAACTTAACGACACTCGCCATAATCTTCGCTTTTAAGCCAGCTTCATTAACCGCCGGTACTACTTGAATAGCCCCCATCAAGTAGCTCTCATGAAAATCATCCTGGAAGTACCTCATACCCTCAGCTAGTTCTGCTCTGGTAGGTGTTAATATATAAACCTCCTGAACAGCTCTTTTTCTAGTCAGCCGATGTATGATTCCATCCCTATATTTATGCATCTCCCCAAGAGCAGTACCTAGATTATCTGGTACCCTATATTTTGGGTCAAAAACTATGATTCCGTTTTCTCCTTCTAACACAATATCGGGAATCATCTTCTGCGTATATGTATGAAAGGTTTTTGTATTATATTGATAGGTTCGTTGATAGTATAGTGACATCTGACCTTTCAATTTAATTTGACTCTCTTTATTTTCAGCCAAATCTAGAAAGAGTCCGTTTTTGGTAGTTCGAAATAACCCGCTCGTATCTTGAACAAAACCCTCTTCTCTTAGAATCTTGACTATCTTCATGTAACACCACATTTCATACAATTGAAATGTATCCTTAAATGAAATGGAATAGCCAAATCCAATACCTTCTCGATCATGTTTATTGAGGCGCTCGAACCATTGATACCAGAGACGATAAACAGGATGCTTCCGAAATTTTTGTGTAATGGTAAAAGGACCTTCGTTTTCGATTATTTCCTTCAGAAATGGACTATTCAACCAACGTTGTACAATCGCTGTATACCGCACAGATTTTCGAGCTACAGCCTCATCCTCAATCATCTCATATTTTTTAAGAAGCCTGTACAACCCTTTCAACTGTTGCTTTAACACTTGATTTTCGTAAAGATTCATAGTCTCGAATGTCTTTACATTTTGTACATTTTTTGGAATGTCTCCCCCATATCCTTTCAGGTCAAGCCAGCGTAATGTTACATCTCCTGTATGTTGCACTTTCTCTCTTTTAATCATCATAGGAAACTTTTCTAAGCGTCGAATAGGATGAAATTCAATTTTAGAAAAAAATTTTGTTTTAACTGATAAAATGAATTCTCAATATAGAGCCACTGGGTCCAAGAAATGTCTCGTGTTCTCCCAGAAGCATTTACATTCGTCTGTAACCCGCTGATCTGAAAACAGCTATTGGCCTCCTCCAGTATTTCTGCTAGCATCCAATCGAACTGCTCTTCAGTCAGTTTGCGATCATCTGAGTAAACAAAAGTTTGAAAGTTTTCATTTTTTATAGAGACTTTTAATAAACCGCATTGGAATGGCGTGATGAACGTAGCAAAGAATTTATTTTGTTCTTGATAAAAAGGAACCGGTATCCCCTGGATCCGGACATCTCCAAGATGTCCTGAATATCGAAGCTTATATTCAGTCGCTTCTCTTAAATAAGCCTCATTAAAAGGAATCCAACCTTGCTTAACATCCCATAATTCAAGAATACTATCTCCAGAATTGTGTTGCTCCATAGTATTCCAGCTCCTCCTTCATCCGCTTTACATGTTGAAGTGAGATGGAAGAAGGATTTAGATTTTCAGCCAACCACTGCTCGATCTTTGCCAGCATTTCCGAAATCCGCTCATCTCCACGGACTTTTGTTAACACCTTTTCCGAGATGACCCGATCTAATGCCTCCATGGCATCCATCTGGTCATCCTCCGAAAGCTGATAATTGGCATATAGTTTTTGTAGCATTTCGCCCATCGATCGATATCCAAAGTGTAATTCATAGGTTGATAAAGCTAAATGTAATTCCTTCAATATCTGAAATTCTTTCGAAAGAGCTGCTCTCAAGTCTTGATCGACTCTACTCCAATACGAATCAAAATCCACATCAGATAGTGTCATAACAAAGGCACGATCTAGGACTTTATCAGAGATGGAGTGAGTTGTTTCATCCACATTAATCGTTCCCAAAACATATACATTTGGAGGAATGAATAATTTCTTAGGGATATCAGTAATAGTGTCATCTTGATGCAACGGAATTTCTTTTCGCGATTCTACTGCACTTAAATAATCACTCAAGTAATACTCAACACGGGCCAAATTCATTTCATCTAGTAAAATAAAATGAGGTTTTTCCCGTTCTTTTAAAGCATTCAATAGAACAGCAAGAAACTCTGTTTTTACATACCGTTTTTCAAATGAACTAAAGTAACCGAAAAGCGCCGAAGCATCCGTCCAATCTGGGCGGACCGGAATAATCGTAAAATACGGATTCTCACTCTCATATTCCAGCCCATATACCGCATTTGCATATAAGCGGCAAAGCTGCGTTTTTCCAGTCCCTGAGATACCACTTAACAAGACAAAATGCTTATCATCTAATGCGGTAAGATTCAGATGAAAGTCACGAATAATATCTTTTGAGAAGGTAAATTGACTGTTAGTAACCATATTAAAAATTTCATTAAATTTGAAATTAGGTTCCAGACTATCTGAAGTTTCTGAACCCTCAACATCTACTGATTGTGATTCTTCATCTTCAGATGGTAACTCTAACTTTTGCTTGGCATGTGCAAATAATATTGCTGCGTCTATAAAATTTTTCTTTACTTGTTCTGCACCCTCTACAAATGTCTTGGTATCATTATTGAAATCTCCAACACAATATGATGTTCCATTCACTGGTATACCATGCTCTTGTAACAGTCGCATAGCGTCAGTCATAACGGTCATGTTGTCCTGAGTGTGAGAAGCTAACACTTTCGTTATCCACCATGTTTTTGATCCTTCACCTATTATTTCTCTTGCACTGGTGAAAATATGGTTATGTCCTTCAAGGCTAACAATAATCGTTTGAAATGGTGAATTCTTATCATGGTATTCAAGGTAAGATATAAAACCTTTTGTTAGCATTTGGTCATCATCATAAATATTAAAGGCTTGGCGTTTTCCACTAGATTTATAATCTTCTAAAGCAGAAATATCAACGGAATAATCATGACCCAATAATAACGTTGGTCCATATGATTTCACATTGCTACGTAAATACTCAATTAGAGATTCCTGTTTAGAGCTTGAGTTCATTTGAACGATATTAAATTCTAATTCTTGACGAGTGAAATTTGAAATCGTGATAACGACCTTATCTTTGGCCTGATTTATCAAGGATAGTTCATCTCAGAAACCTTTTGCCTGAAATCGTTCTGGTGAGATAATCAAAAAGAAATACTTTCCAGCAGCGAAATCTTTAAGTCTTCTACTTGATTCCTCGGGAGAAAGGTCACCATTTATAAAACTTGCATGTGTAATATGATGTTTTCTATTTAAGGTTCGTGCCTCCGATTCCAATGGCCAATCGCAACCTGCTCAAGCATTCTGGGATGGTAAGGGATATGGCTATAATCAAGTTTCACAGATAAAAGTTGAAATAGAATAATATTATCTACTAAAGGTTACGAGTTGCTTGAGATAGGGAAAGATACATACAAATATAATAAGGGGGTGACGGAGTGGGAAATAATAACAATGAATCAGTTGAAGCAAATAAAAAGATGGATGATGTGTTCAATCAAGCTGGGTCCAGAAGCTTGTCTGGGGATACTGAAGCAGAAACAGCCAATCACCAAATCCAAAAACATTTTTATGGAAATGAAAATGAAAGCAATTCGCTTCCTTTTCATATTGATGTAAACAATCCGCCAATTAAGAAATAAAATTTATTGAGCCCCTTTGCAAAAGAAGGGCTCCATCTCTCACATATTGATATAATGATAAGGTAGTATTATATCTACTTATTTGCTTTTTCGTCTAATTCTTTCAACGCACCAGTCAATTGGTCGTTTAATGCCCCTAATGCTTCTTGATCAAGTGTAGCCGCTTCTGAACCAGCGATAGTTGGGGCAAGATATGTTTCAATTTTTCCATAGAGGTCTCTATGATCTTTTTTCACATCGTCTTCAAATGATGCCCATTGATCTTCTAATGTTGGGTCAATTTCTTTTACCTTTATTTGGTTGCCACTATCTTTTGCAGTTCTTTTTGTTTTCTTCATAAGGTAGGATTCTAGTAGAAGGTTCTATTTCGAGTACATTCGACGATTTCAGGTATACAGTCACTGAATAACTTTTTATCAATAGGCATATTATGGTTCATTCCATAATATGTTCTCAATTTGTTTCAAGTATAATTTTAACTCGGTTGTTATTGATATCGAATTCTTCCATCAGTGATCTAATATTTCTCAAGATTGACTGTGCACTTAAATTAACCTCCATATATAATTCAGCCTCTTCTAGGTAATAAGCTACACGTAAATCCTTATCACATGTTGCAAAGTAGTCTCTTTTTTTACCTTTTAGTTTGGTGTTTTTAAGCAGTGTCACATTTGTTGAACAAAGAAATTTGCAAAAGCTAATATAAACCAACTTCCAGCTAGCTACTTCATACTCTTCATCATCGATAACCAATCTTTTTGGTTTTTTACCAGTCACATTTGAAGACCAGTCCATTATTTTTTCTGACCCAAGAAAATCTCTAAAATTTTCAGTTTTACTACTTGTTTCTACGTAAGTCTCTTCTGCACTTGCTAATACATTCTTTAGTTCAGAAATGTTTTTCACCTCGTCTAAATTGTAATTAACGACTCGGTTAATCTTTAACCCATTTCCAACATCCACTAAAAATTCTTTAAAATCTTTGTTAATTTCAAACAAATTGTTCACTGTATCTCCGTCAATTTCGCCTCGTCTATTTGCTTTACAAAGTATATAACAAGATTTAGGTTCTTCGATATTTAGCTTTATTATTCCAATGCCAAAGGAGTTTGATAGTCTATTCATTTTTTGCATTAGTTTATCGTTATTCGTATCAATTTCTGCAGCCACTAAGTAGCCTTCATTCGCCCAACTTGAGTTAGAAACGGCTTGAAAAAAAACTTCTCTGAGATTAGACATAGTTATTTCTTTTTTCAATTCAAATGAGTATAGTAAAACCTTTGGCATATTGTACTGTTCTGCCAATGAAACCACTTTTTCATGCCAATTCTCCGTTGTTAAGCTATAACCAACCATATCAGGATGGATCCATTCATTTTCTCCTTTGGTAGTATTAATAGATCTTTCCTGATAAATAGTTTTTGCAGCAATTTTTAAAGTATGATGTAGATAGTAATTGAAAAAAGGGTGTAGTTCCCTTTCATGAAAATCATTTAAATTTATTTTATTCATCTTATCTCCCCATTACATAAAGCCTCTTAGTTCTAATAATGTCCTATTATCATTAATATTAGAATTGGTTTTAAAATTTAAGTGGTTCCCTTTATATTTTAGCATTTTATTAAAATAGATTTAAGTTCTTTTAAATTCTCTTTTTCAATAACAGATGGAAAGTATTTTTAACATGGAACCTCAAAATAAATGTCCATTCTTGTAGGCTCTTACAGAATTTTTTTTTAAAATTGTAGCTTTATATATAATTAAATAAAAAAAAGAGTTAAAGCAATTAATAAAATGCTTAACTCTTTAAAATAATTGCTTGCAGTTATTTCCAAACATGTACCGCTATTTCTGCAAAGTAATTTTGTCTTTTTTCTATTTCCTTATAGTTCCATTCGTCTATATTAAGTAATAATGTTGTTATTTTAAATTCTGAATCCCTGTAGTTAACTTTCTTTTCTTTAAACGATTTATTTGAAGCTTCTCTATTGAATGTCCCACATAACAAAGTCAAATTACCAATTCTGTCAACATATTCATGGTAATCACCATTGAGACTTTCAAGATAAGCTGTCCATTCTGAATTAGGGTTTTTGGGTAGTATGTGTTCCACATGTACCATTTCAGAATTACTTGATATGGTTTCGCCTGTTCCTAAGTGATAATTTATTTTTTCTAAAATATATCGCTGAACCTTTTGATTTTTTATCACTTTATCTGCAAATTTTTGCTTAAAAAAATCATCTTCAGGTGAATACTTTTTAATATTTTCAATTACTTCATTAAAAGTGTTTCCCTCTATGGTTCTTAATTTTTTACATATTTCAGCGAATGCATTCTCAAGATCACTAGGGCTATGGTCGGTAATTGTTATATACTTAAATATAAAATTCTCACATGATATTACCAGTTTTCTAAAATCCGGTTCGTTTAATTTATTAAAACCAGTTAAAAAAACGGGATAAGCAGCTTTATAATTTAGTGTGTTAAGGTTACTAAGGGATGCATAGGTTTTTTTATCTGTCCATATCTCTGGGGATGGGTAAAGTAAATTCATATACAAAACGGCATTTTCGTATAAGTCTTGAACAAAACTATATACATTACTTGTAAGAAGAAACTTTTTAATTTTTTCATATAATTTTTTCTCAGTTACTTTTTCGTACTTTGCCACCCAATAATGTCGTAAAAAATGAGTGATATTAACTTGATTCAAAACTGTGGTCATATTTTTCCAAATACTTTGAATGGATGAAAGATCGTTCTCATCAGCTTTTGAAAAAATATAGTTTTTTAACAAATCTGAAATTGATAAATCCATACCTCTTTCATTTAAAGTTTCAAATATAATAAATGCGTCACTATCAGAGTTGACATTAATACTAATTAATACAAAATTATCTGTGACAGTAGATACTAATTCGATAAGAAATCCTTCATTTTCATTATAATCTGTACCACAGATCGATTCTAATTGTGTATGAAAAAATTGATAAGCATCCCATAAAGCTTTATTTGCGGGAGATAAGTTTTTTTTAGGTATGTTATTATAATCTGATTCATATTTTCTTCTTTCTTCACCGTAAGGAACTTGAATAAAGTTTTTAAAGAATTCTCTACTATCTTCTCCTAGTGTTAATTTATATGTATCCCTACCCGCTAAATCTTGCTCAGCAATAAATTTTTGGTGAATTCTTTCAGCAGTGCGGTGTTTTCCCAGGTTTATTAATAAATCACGAACTACACAAAGGAAAATAGTAATCGTAGTTAGTCTTTGTTGACCATCAATTACTTGAATGTTGTTCTTATCTTCTTTGTTTAGAACAATAGGTCCTAGGAAGTATTCTTCCTGCCTTTCGTTCCTAACCATCCTTAAGTCATCCATAAATGGAATTAATTGATCCTTGCTCCATGAATAACCTCTTTGAAAAAATGGGATTTCATAAATATATGAAAGCACTTCTTTAACAGTTTTATCGCTTGCTTCAAACTTACTCAAGCTATGTACCCCCTATAAAATATCCTTGTTTTTTTATTTATCAATAACTTATACTGTTATTATAACTATTTTACCACATCCCGAAATTATGATAATATTCATAATAGGATAAAATCGGGCAAAAATGAGATGACCCCGAAAAGCTAGAGTTTTATATTAAGCAGCTACTTGGCTGGTATGGATGGGTATTAAACCGGACTTATGCCTGCCATTTTTCGCTTTATACGCTTTTTATTAAAATAATGGATTTATTCTTCAATTCTCTTTTTTAATTCCTCAAACGGGTACATTGCATCTCCGTAATACATTTCTTGTTTCAGTAATCAAAAAAGTTCTCCATAGGTGAATTATTTAAACAGATTCCTTTTCGCGACATACTCTGGAACACCGTGTATTCCTTAATTGTTTTTACCCATTTATGATGTTGATAATGCCAGCCTTGATCATATATAGTGGTGCTGTACCTTGAATCTTTTACTATTTCAAGAGCTTCGTCCAGAGGTTTGAGCGCTAATTCTAAGGTTGGGCGAATACTTTTTCCATACGAATGGACTTCACCGTTGAACATGTCCGTAACGGGACTCAAATACATTTTTACACCGCATGAACACTTTAATTCTGTAATATCTGTTGTTAATTTTTAATGACATTTATTTGTGTGAAAATGACTATTAATGCCGTTATTGTAGTCCCTTTGCAAGAACTGTACTCTCGTGATTTCTTCTAACTTATCTCCTTTTATTCCGAGTTTGTTCATAATGCGTTGCACCTTCTTATGATTCACTTTAGAACACGGTTCTTAATTCCAGCTTGATGCGACTATAACCATAATTGCCGTTATGTTCGTCAAAAATAAATTGAATAAACTTTACTGTTCCTCATTTGGATTTTCCTTCTTAATCGCTTTTATATGGTAGTGATAGGAGAATACCGGAATACCGACTTGCGTTAAACATCTTTTAATTTGAAGGATTCTTTGAGTTCGAATGATACGCTGCTTGTGCTTGCCGAGATAGTCCTCCGGGTCCACCTGAAAAGCTGGCAACTTTTTTAAATATTCTACCTCCAAACGGAGAAGCTCATTTTCTCTTTCCAATTTTTGTTCTTACGTCATTTCCTTTTGTTCTACTGTTTTTTTATTTTTTCTGGTCTTAGCTTTATTAGACATGGGTGGTCTTCCTACCCCTCTATCCAGGGCTTCAGCATCTCCCTTCAAAAAAGCTTCCTTCCATCAAGCTATCATAGGGCTGTTTCGGTCTCTGAAGATCCTGCTGTGACCGTCAAGTAGAATGACACAATTTCTGCTAATTAATTTGAAACACTTTGGTCACCAAATATTGTTTTTCGATGTTTCATTCGCCAACTATCTTCATTTAAATGAATAATCTCTACTCGATGCAAGATCCGGTCCAATATGGCAGTTGTGATTGCTTGGTCCCCCAATAGCTCACCCCATTCTTTTGGTCCTTTATTTGAAGTCAAAATAATAGATGTTTGGTTATAAAGGTTATTTATTAGATGAAAGAACATATTAGCTTCTTGCTTATCCATAGCCATAAACATCAGATCATCTATAATAACTAAATCTGCTTCTCTAATTCGTTTCATTCTTGTTTTCGATTTTCTCGTTATCTCTTCTGTCTTTAATGTATGAATTAAATCTCCCATGGTTGTGAAAATCACTTTATAGCCTTGATTTAAAGCTTCTATTCCTAAGGTTTTACCCACACCTAGCGGTTTTCAAATCGTAGTCTTCAACTGTGCTATGAAAGGGAAATGTCGCCCATTTAAATCGCTTCTCTAGTTGTTTTTCATCTCTTCGACTCTGCTCATATGTTGCTATTTCAAGGAGAAACTGAGTAAAGGACAAATCCTTTTTCTCAGCCTCTCTGATTAGGTGTGGTAAATGATTTGCAGTTTCAGACAAGTTAGGGTAGGATCGCCTAGGAACTTGCCCCATTCGTTTGGCCCTTTATTGGAAGTAAGGATAAAAGCTCCTTTATCATACATTTCATGAATAAATTGGAAAAACAGGTGGGCATCCTGTGGCTCGTAAGCCATGTACATCACATCATCGATAATAATAATTCCCGAAGATAATATTCGCTTGTAACGGTTTTCGATTTACTAATGTACTCCTTGGACTTAAGGGTATAAATAAGTCTCTCCATGGAGACAAAAGAGACCTGGTATCCATGCTCAATCGCATGAATACCTATGGCTGTTGACAAATGGATCTTTCCGACGCCCGTTGGGCCCATCATATTTAGTGTGAAACACTCATCCACCCAAGACATTTCTTTTAATACATTGAGTTGCTTTTCTCCAATTGCAGATTTCTCTGACAAACGTAAGCCTTCAAAAGTAAGAAACTCCGGGAATTCTGCCCACTTCATCAGCTTTTCGCTGTTCTTTCTTTCTCTACAGCTCATTTCATAACTCCAGCCTTTTGCCTCAGCTTCCCAAAGGAACTTAGGAAGTTCTTTTGCCGTCTCAGCCAACCGTAGGGTTCTACATTTTTCCTGCAATTCCACGTAGGGATGACTCATTTTCTACCACCCCCCGTAAGCACCGTGATGTAGATATCCTCTTTGCGTTCCGGTGCCACCAAGTCTTTATACTTCTCATTTAAATGACCAACCTTACTCCTGTTTTTATGACTCTGAATCTCTAGTGAGATGGCAATGTCCCTTAGATCATTGGCACTGGTCAACTTTAAACGTTTCAATTCAAGTACTGCCTGATCGACATAAGATGGGTACTTGAGTATGACGGATTGTACTACTTTCAACTGGTCCACCAAGTGGCGTGGGTATAGGTTTCGATTAACCACTTTCCAGCGTACTGATCGGTAATTATCCCTTCAATCTGCTGAACCAAGAGTTCCCTCTTCGTTTGATTTCGCTCTCTATGAGAGGGGTCAGATATGATGACTCCTCGTTCTTTAGATAGAGGATGTTTTGCTAAAACATTGCCGTTCTGTTGAAGACGTATGTATAAGTATTTATCATCCGTCTGAATGTAGGCGATGTTAGGGGCACCTATTCGATAGGTCCCGAGAGGGACGCTATATCGATTTCCTCCATGCCGAATCACAATGTCCTTCTGTATGTTTCTTGTTATACTAGAAACATAGACATTTTCAAAAATGTAAGTACCATGGACCTTCTGTAGGTGTTGCTTTTCCAGGGCGTGCACCTCAGTGGGTTTTTCTTTGTATTATGATGAACCTTGTAGTTTTCTGTTCGATTTAACCATTTTAGACAGGATTCCTGCCAATCTGCCAAGTTATCAAATATTCGATTTTTGGCGAAATTGTTCTTTACATATTTAACCACTTGCTCAAATTTCCCTTTTGATTCAGGGTCCGATTTCCGGCATAGATAAACCTTAAACTTCCGGGTCTGTTGATACCTAGTAAACTCCGTTGTCATAATCAAATCTCCAGCATTTTCACTTACTGCTAATAAGCGATCCTGGTCATAGACCATCTCCAGTGGCATTCCTTCGAAATAACTGAAGGCGATCTCGTGCATATGTATGACGTCAGCTGCACGGAAGGGGCGATCCAGCCATTCAACATATTTAAATCTTGAGTGTGCAAGGACAAATCCTATGAAATAAAGTCGTTTCCTTTCCCCATCAGTTGATGGAACTCTTAGATGCCCAAAGTCCACCTGAACCTGTTGGCCCATTGGTATTTCTAGAACTGTCACATATTCTCGCTGAGCAGTTTGTTTTGGAATATAATACGCATCTCTTATATCATTCACATAATTCCTAACGGTATTTTCTGTAACCTCCTTAAAATCCAGTTTCTCTTCCAGCCAATCGAAAATTTGTGCTCAGGAGATGTCAGGGTGTTTCTTAACCCACTCTACTATCTCATGGTGATAAGGATCTAATTTCTTCCCCCTACTTTAAAGAGATAATGCAAACTGATGGAACTCCTCAGGACTCATCTTCAAATAATTGATCACCCTATTCCTGGATATGTTAAGTTTCCTCGCGATTGCACTATTGGAGAATCCATCCTTGAGAAGCCTATGAATCTCGCAATATACCATAAATCTTTCCACTCCTCATTCCTCACTTTCAATAGACTATCTCTAGTTTATTGAAAATAAAGGTACTCGGTAAACTGTTCATTCTTAATTGTGGAAAACCGCTTACTTTTATTTGTGAGAAACTGTTTATTCTAGTTTACCGTTTACAACCCGTTGTTAGCCCATCTTTAGTGCTGATTACTCCTGCACTTGCATTAATAATATTGACTATTTCAAGAATGGGAATAAATATTTGGTATTCTATGCGGATAGATATTTAACCAACAAAACTCTCAACAAATAAAATTATTAAAAGTTAGTCCCTCAACGTTTTTCATAGTTGAGGGATGATTAATTATATAGTTCTATAAATATCATAGCGTTTTATTGCAATAAATGTTTTTTAAAGACATATTGGTGCTGTTAAAAAAACAAAAAAGCTTAAAGCCCTTGATAATAGTAGGTTTTAGACTTCTTAAAAGTATTACCTGTGAGGGGTTTGAACCCCCGACCTCAACCCTGTCAATTCAGAATTGCGTGTTTCCAAAGATTTCTCAAAGTATCCCCAAACATTCTTGTACTAAGGGTTTGGGGACTTTTGTTATATTGTTTAATTCCTTTTGTATTCGGGAGTTTTCTTGAGTGTGTGACCAGCTTGGTGACCAGAATTATTTATAAAACTTGTTTAATTCTCATAAATTAACTCTAATAATACTCTTTGAGCATCATTAACATACCACTCTATAGATTTATTTTGATGTCGACATAAAACTATATATTCTTCAATAATATCCAACATTTCTTTACTACAGAATAGTAAATATAATTTCTGATTCTCATTCATAGAATCTTTGTATTTATCATAGAATTTTTTATAATTATTAGAATGTCTAATACTGAAATGTTTATTTAAATCTCTATTGCTACTACATAAAAGTGTATGTGCTTCTTTGAAATTCTCCATTGCTGGTTCTAAAGAAATATCATTAGAAAAAATAGATTTTTCTAATTGGTATCTAGCGTAATGTGTGTCAATTTGATAAGTATCATAGTTGCTTCTTTGATGCTCAGCATAACTATAGGAATTTTTGAAATATACACCAGCAGCAACGTAATCACGTTGTTCAAGTTTTTGAATTGCGTATTGAAGCCAAAAGAAGTGATTTCTTTTAGCAAATGATGTATTTTTAATAGACTCATAATATTCTACTGAGTAACTATTAATAATGTCTCTATCTCTACCGTTAAATAAAATTTTAAAATTTGAAAACGATACTAACTCTCTACAAAAGTAATCATATCTTCCATTAATATTTAACTTATTTGCTTTTCCAAATAATAATTGCAACATTTTTAACAATTCATCACTTTGGACATGTGATTTCAAAATCTCTTTTGAAGCAATACTAGATTTAATTTTTATTTGATTATTATCTATATCAACAAATTCTTTAAAATTAACCTCATTTGCTTCACTGTCAGTTAAATTTAGTCTATCTAATAATATTAAAATATCTCTTAACTGAATATCGGATCTAATTACATTTACAATTAGTAAGGAGGTAACAATCTCTCTATTTGAAGAGAATTTCATGTTATCAAAAATACTACCCAACCGTTGAAACATACCGTTAGATCTTAATATTTCAAACATTACATTACTAAATCCTCTTCGTGAATTCCGTTGAAGCATTTGTTTTTTGCGACTCGAATTGTAATAGGATTTATCTCCCCATAATCCATGATCATCTATAATTCTATATAATTGGCCTATTTCATTTTGAGAAATAATTTCAAGTGAAACCGTTTGTGATCTTTCAACATAAAATCCAGTTTTTATAAACAAATCTTCTTTTGTATTAAAATGTATAGCACTTCTTCCAGTAACTATGACAGTAACTTTAGATTTATTTAGCCCTAAAAATAATTTCAATTCAGTTTTAATTGTATAGTAATCTTCAATAATTATTACAATATTTTTATCTTCTAATTCATTTATTTTTTTTATATCTGCAGCCAAATAACTTTTATTACTATTAAACATGAAAACGGATATGCCCATGCTAACAAGTTTATATTTTAAGCTTTCAATAAAAACCGTCTTACCATTTCCAAAAGATGAATGAACCATTATTAAATCAATCTCAGGATTATTTACACCGTCTATCACTCTTTGTTGGTTTTCTCTTATCACTGTATACTTTGATTCAATGCTACAAAAATCTTGTAAAATTGGTTCTTTAAAATCTCCTTTAAAAAAGAGATTCATAATATCTGAATCTTTAATATGAACCAAATTAGTAGTACTCTTAATTTCTTTAAATGATAATAAATTTCTTAAGTTCACATCTTTTGGAACATATTCTTTACAAATTTTTTCAATTAAACTTGCAAACTCATTTGTATCAAGGTCTGTTACATTCCCAAAATTCTCTAAGTCTTCTTTTATAATTTCATCTTCTATTTTCCCATTAATGAAAAACGTCTTTTTCCTGAACTCTTTATTCGCCGAAATCATTCTTGAAATATCTAAATCATAATTTAACGAAAAACCTACAAAAAATACCGCTTTGGCATTAGTTAGATCTAAGGAAAATAAATTACTCCATTTAGAGTCTTTTAGAGTATCACTAGCATAACTAGCATTAGTTAATTTTGTATAATTCTTCAAACTGTCAGGGGTCATTTGATTTATGTATCCATTTAGATGAACAATTAAATCATTACTAAAGGCATAATTATCTGCATTATCCATAGGAGTAACTGAATTTTTGCTTATCCTTGCGTTTTTAGTAATTTTTTCAAAAATATTATCGTAATTGGCTGTATAAATTCTTTTCCATTTCTGTATGGAAATAACCTCTTGAGAAGGAGTATATTCTTTAACCGCAAATTCTTCTTTTAAAAACTTTATTAATGCTTCTTCACCCAATTTTCTTATGAAACGATTAGATATGACTGGAAGATCATATTGACTGGCGTTTTTAAGTCCCAAATTTTTACCAAGTCTTTCTTTTAAACCATTAGCAGTAACGTAGCCTTCAGCATTCTGGTTAAATGCGCCTAGAGAAAAACCAGCTCCTGTAAAGAGAATTGCGTCGCCATCAAATATATAATTAATTGCTTCATTTAAATTCATAATTTCCTCCTTTGAAATCTCAACAAAAAAATTCGTGTATAGCAAATTATTCTTAAAAAGAACCTCAAATTAAATAATTCTTTAAAAAATTACTTCACTTTAAATCTTATATTTCTGCCAATAAGATAACGTTGTAAAAGGATACAATTGTAGATATTTCTTTTTGACGAATTACTTTGATTAAAAATCGCTTCACCAGATTTCATATTGAAAGTTAATAATAAAATAGCTTTCAATAATATCTACATCATGAACTTGAAAGTTTCAAGTTATATATATCTAAATTTATCCTTAAACCTAAAGCCAATTATATCAATGGGATAGGGCTTTATTATTAAATTAACCATTGATTAAGGTTTCTGAATTCCCACCTTTTGTGAAATACTCCTTTTAGCAAGTTCTTGACTGCTCTTCTCCGCACGTTGATCAAAGAAAACGTCGTAATCATCTTTCCAAATACCGAAAGCATCCAGAGCGTCTATAAGGTGTGTTTTCATTGCTTTATCCAGGTCTTTATTCCTTTTATCAAAAATTTTCATGTATTTAGAAGGCACTTGTGCACGGATTCTATTTTTGTTTAAGAAGTCATCGACGATTGTAATATTCACAATATGATTAATATAAAATTCATTTTCACATTAATTTTTTAGATAAGTTCGCGGGAAGAAGTGATGATAATTGCGACTATTTGCTTGCTTGAGCCAATCATTATTAATTCTTACAATTGAATTATCATTAAATGATTTTGGCTCCTGGTATGCCATTAGACATAAAATAGCTTTTATAAAGCTACGATTAGCACTAAACCAACCATTGTTTATAATATTTTCTTTACTTGTATCTGGATGAAATATCCAGGGAGTTGATTTTTAAGTATCTGATCAATCCTTTTAATATCTTGAGCTGATTTTGTTTCAACACCACTTGAATAACGTCCTGTCAATGATATACGCCAAAAGAAATCATCGAGATACTTCTTCATTTCGTTAACTGGCTATTTCGATGATGGTAAAAAAAGTATGAAAATGAAACTATCAAAGCATTATAGGGTAAAATTTTTGTAACAGGTATACGATAATAATTTCTAAAATATTCAACTGCCTTTTCAAGCGCATCAACTGCTTGAACCCAAATATTAATTAATGATTGTTTATCTATTCCAAAATATTTTTCTAGCACATTCACCCACTAGAAGAATAGAAATTGTTTGCAGTATAGTAATATCGGAAATTGTTTCATAACCGACCTGTTCTAGCCTCTCAATCAGACCTTCAAATTTTTCTGCTAATTCAAAATCTTGATCCGCATCATATGTTTTAGCCACCATAATCTCAAAAACAGTTAAACTTTTTCCACCAACATTTAAACAAGTAAATACTTCAGTCCAACGTCAATTGAAGCACCTCTAAGTAGAATAGTTGAAGCGGTTTTTATAATCTTCTAATTTTTGATACTCTAATTTTTGATACATGGATGTAGTATATGCTGCTAAAACTGATATACCTCCATGGAGTAAATTTTGTAATGAAATTACTTCCGATGAATCCCCTTCTTCAACTGATGTAATAATGATTGGATCATTCTCATTAGCAACTTAGTCTACATAAATGACTGAGAAATCATCTGATCCTTTATCTCTTTTAACATTTAAACTAGCATACAAACTGGTCATATGCTGCTGACCATCTAAAACATACTGAACCATAGATCCTGGAGGCGTATCAGGTAAATTTGTTAAACCTATATTTCGTACCGTTCTGAGCTTTTCTTTAGACTCCCACAGTATAAACGTTCCGATTGGGTACCCCTTAATAATACTGTCAATCAACTTGGCAAACTGATCTAATGTCCAAACAAAGTCTCGGTGGAATTGTGTATTTTAATTATTCCCTTATCAATATCATCTATTAAAGTAGAAAAAGTTATTGATTGTGGTTCTGGTTGATACATTTCAATTCCCTCCTAATCGTTTTCATTAGTAAATTTTCCTCATAATATTCAAGGAACTGTTTTTCAAATTCATCTTCCTCAGTAAGCACTGCTTATTTGGTAAGTTCAATTTCTATTTTATAGTTTTGTTTATCTCCCTCAATCGAGATAAACTCAAAATCATTGACAAAAGATATCCTCATAATTTCATCTATTCTAAATTTATGTATTAAATAACAATATCCATAAGTCTCATCTGAATAAAATTAAATTGAGTTAGTACCTGTAATGTAGTTTTTTTCAGTAAGATTCTTATATGGTGTAAAAAAAACACAATCATACAATGTAACTTCATATGTTCAACATTTTTACAAGAAAGCTTATTGTATCTGAATCAATATAGTTTTTAAGAAATTCCTTAAAACCAAGATCCATGGATTTTTGAAGGTATATATTTTTTATTTCTAATTCATCCACATCTCTTGATTCAATTTTATTTCGAAAGAAACCTTTAGATGTTATATTCTTATATTCTGCTTCTAACATTCTATTAAACATAACTTTTGCCCCATCAGTAAGGAGAATTTCTTTGTGGCTTTCTTTATCAACGAAATAAACTCAAAATTATCTCGGTCAACCCTTAGACTCCCACTAATATATTTATTCTTATCCAAATCTGTTTTTAGCATATCTTGACCGCTAGATAGATCAATATCACCTTCATATGTTTTTTCTATACGATAATAGGTCAGCTTTACTTCATCATGAAGCTGCAAACCAACTGTGCTATTATTAGGTAGCTTCTTTACAAGCATTTGGACATAAACCAAAAGCTTATGAAGGCCTGCGTCTTTGAAAGGAGCAATTTGACTAATATATGAATACGAACGAACATATTTACTCAATGCACTTTTACATTCAGCTTGTTCTGTCTCAGGCAAGTCATTATACCGATCAACTACACGATCAACGATATGATGTAGCTCAGCCAATTCACCTTTTCTCTGACGCAGTTGAGGGCGGAAAAAGACCTCTGCATACTCATCTACTTCTACTGGTACAGATATCTGATACCCATAGACACGGTATTTCAAGTCATAGATCAAGTTAAAGTCAGTGACATCAGACAGTTTGGTAGCTTCATAATATGGTTTAAATGATGCAAATAAATCATCAGCTTCGTTAACAAAATCAAGTACAAACGTGTCCTGTTTCGCTAGGTGTGTACGGTTTAAACGCGATAATGTCTGAACTGCTTGAATGCCAGATAGCTTTTTATCGACGTACATTATATGAACAACGGCTGATCAAACCCTGTTTGGTACTTATTACAATTAAAAAATGATACTTCGTCGATGCAAACAGCTTTGGTAACTCACTTGCAGCAAAACCATTAAGTTGAACCTCTGTACATCCCCACCTGATACATCCTCAAATTTTCGTACAGCTGTTTTTAAATTATCAAGGAGACCCTATGTAGGGTGCCTTCTAAGAATTCAAACGCATAGACAAAACCATCCAGGAATACTTCCTGTTTTTCATGAAGATACGCTCTGACAAACCTTATACGCTTGCAGAGAGCTGAACGCAGAAAAGGAAAATGCGTTGTTTTCGACACTGTAGAATAATATCCGCCTCTCCCCAGTCGAATTGAAATTGGAAGTCCAGTGGAATGAAGGCTTCCTGAATTTGTTGCCTGCGTTGGGCTAAGATTTTACGAATGTTAGTGGCAGAGCCTTTAAAATCATATTCATCTTGTAACCTCCTAAATATTTTAATGGCGGTATGCTTTTGTTTTCTCAAGTTCTTTTGATCGTCTTCTAATCATTGGTCAATGATTGGAATTACCCCCTTTGTTTTTGGAGAAAATTCTTTTGTTCCGTAAACGTTTTTTTCTTAAGACTGCTGTCGGTGCTGTATTGTTTTTAAGGTATTTACTTACAGTGCTACTGGATATTCCAAGTTTTGTAGCTATTTGTCTTTGCGATAAACCTTCAACCTCTTTTAAGAATTTGATATTATGAAATTGAGCCCTTTCGATCGTCCTTATCGTCCTCTCATATGAAGTAAGTTTGGTCACTTCCTATCATCTGAGAGGTTAATAGAATTGGAAATCATGTGGCTCATTTTTATGTGATCAAATCATGGAAAAGTGGCTCAATTAGATTATCAAAAACATCTAACCCTAATTATAAGTAATTTATTTAAGAGCCTATCTGCAATACTTGAAGGAGAACAGACATATAAATCACAAAAACCAACTAATGGATTTACAAGAATATTATACCATCAAAAGAGGTTCATTGTACTATTGTAATGGTATTCTATATTAAGGAGGAGTGATGCGTGCTTTAACAATAAAATTTCCACTTGATTTCAGAAAAAATGAATCTTCAAGACTGCAAGTTCATATTTAGATTTTTATGGAAAAATAAAAGAAAGGAAGTTTGCTATGCAACTATCTGATAGAAATAGTCGATTAGTACTTGTATTATCTGGTATAGGACCTTTTCCAATTGGTGTGGAACAAGTAACCTCAATTATACATTTTGTAAATGCACTAATTATTCTTTGGGTTGGAATTTTATATTATTACTTTGCACTTCATAATTATGGTAACTATGATGATGCTGAGAGCAATAAGGTCATTGAAAAAGCAGATAAGTACTATCGACTTTTGTTGAACATTAGCTATACTAGTTTTCTTATGGCATTATTTTTAATAATGATTCTTTTTGCTATAGTTCCACTTTTTATGGCATATAAATTAGTGTTTTTAATTTTTGTCAACACCGGTTTATTTCTCCCCAATTTCAACGGAATAAAAATCCCCATTTTAAACGGTTACCTTACTTTGGCAGGGAGGATCTTTGCCCTCTTCTTTTCTCTCAATCGATAGGAATCACCCTTAATGTTAAAAGTGACAGAGTGAGGAAGAAGGCGGTCGAGAATAGCTGTAGCTAACACATCATCCCCAAATACCTTCCCCCATTCTATAAATGACTTATTAGAAGTGAGAATTATGACACCGTGCTCATAACGCCTAGACACTACCTGGAAAAATACATTAGCTGTAGCTCATCAAACGGAAAGTAGCCGACCTCATCCAGGATAAGCAAATCTGGACGACTCCATTTATTCACTATTCGTGCAATTCTTCCTTTAGATTGTGCCTTACGGCATTCTCCTACCATCTCGTCTGCCGTTAGAAACAGGGCAGTAGCTCCCTGAGTGAGTGCTTCGATGGTAAAAGCAATAGCTAAGTGGGCCTTTCCAACCCCACGGGGACCTAGTAAAATTCTGTTCTCGCCATTTGCAATTTATCGACTGGTCAATGTTTCTTTTACTCGTTGTTCACTTATGCTTGGCTGAAAAGAAAAGTCAAAGTCATGAATGGTCTTGGTGTAAGGCAACTTCACTCGTTTGATTCTTTTGGAAAGTTGACTGGCTTCACGTTTTTTCCATTCATGAGAAACTAGGGTGCCTAAGAAGTCAAAATATGATACATTATTGCTAGAAGCGTTCTCTAAAGTCCTTTTGATTGCAGAGTTTTATTGAAGAATAAGGTAAATCAAAGAAATGATAATATGCTAAACCTAAGAATAAGACAAGCAAAGTTTCCATTTCCAAAAACTATTGATTCGTTTGACTTCACGGCTGCCCCATATATTATTAAACCGAAGGTTTTAGGACTTCATAGAAGTGAATTCATTGATAAGAAAATATTATTCTTATAGGGAACTCAGGAACGGGCAAATCTCATTTTAGTATCTCATTAAGCTATGCAGCTTGTCACAACGGCTACAGTGTACAATTAAGAGAACTTAATTGGATGGAGCAACAATACAATATTATTCTAATAGGACCGCCTGGTGCGGGGAAAACTCATATTGGAATTGGCCTAGGAATAGAAGCCATTTCAAGTAAGGCCGACTAGTACACCTATTAAAAACAGAAGAGTATTTTCGGAAAATCGCAGATGCAGTTAAAAAGAATAAAAGAATCAGATTTAGTAATTATTGATGACCTTGTATTTGGCAATGGATCAACGTGAAGCTAACCTGTTCTTTCATCTAATTAACCATTTATATGAACGAAGTTCCATAATCTTGACCTCTAATAAAGGACCAGAAGAATGGGTTGAATTAATGGGAGATCAAGGAATCACAACGGCTATATTGGATCGTTTGCTTCACCGAGTTGAGGTTATTCAATTAAATGAAAATGACAGATATAAATTAAAGCATAGATTTACCATTTTTGGGAAGGAAAGTGTTCAAAATTAATCAGCAAAAAGTGTTCAAAACAACTTGACGATTACAACAATCTGAAACGAAACTATTAGCACTAGAAAAGCGCTGGCTAAAGGCCGATTTAAATATTCTAGACGATGTCGGATATATACCTTTTAGTAAAGCTGGGGCTCAACTATTGTTTCAGTTCTGTGCTTCTCTTTACGAAAAAGGAAGTATGATTATAACTAGTAATCTTGAATTCTCTAACAGGACCCAAGTTTTCGGTGACGATCAAATGACTGTTGCGTTAGTCGATCCCTTAACTCACCGTTCTCACATTCTAGTCATGAATGGTGATAGCTACAGTTTTAAAGAATCATTGAAATCCAAAATACAATAGTATCATCCCCCAACTTCGCTAACCAAAAACTTTACCACTAAAGTTGGGTTTTTTTATAACTGTGGATGGTCAATTATTCATTAGCGAGGTGGTCAACTTTTTGATTGACAAAAACAAGTATTTTATTTAATTCAATTTTGCGATTATAAAGGAGGTATCCATGATCAAATGAAGAGTACTATTCCTTTAATAAGTACTCTCTAACCATTTGCAATGATGTCCATAACTTTTCTGTTATTCTGTTCGTTTTTTGATTTCTCTCATAACTTCATACCATTTTTTTCTAACAACATCTATGTGCCTCCTTAACCGTTTACTTGCTATCGGTAAAGATTCGTATACGGATAGATGTGCAAATTCAACTGTTATTATATATTCTAATAGTTTTACTTCCTCAATTGACCAATTGATTTCTTGCTCAAGTTTAATCTGTTTGAATGAATCTCTATATTGTTTAGGAACATGATTGTACCAATAACTATGACATTTATTTGCTGATATTCCGATACTCCTACTGACATCCTCCAATATCGCATTTAATGTACGGCCTTCTCTTGTACCCTCTAAAATAGAGGTAATCAGTATCTGCTCTTTATTTTCGTCCCAATCACTCGAAACAAGGTTCTTTTCTAATTGAGGAACTCTCTTTTTTAATGTCTCGTTCTGTGTAGTTTCAACCGCTTTATTATTAGCTAGAGGTTCCTCTTTAGTATTGACATCCTCATTTTTCCCAGAATTTGCAATTAAAAAATAGTGTTCAATTGCCTTTTCAATAAGTATTGATTTAGTAATATTATTCATTTCGGTATATTCATCAATTTCGTTGGACAATTGTTTATTTAAATATATTTTTATGTCTCTTTTACCAGGACTCTCTTCTTTTTCAACTTTCCTTTCACTTACAATCTCTTTTAATATGGAATACTCCTCATCATTAAAATTAAAAGGTGAATTAGATTCCTGTATTTCCTCTGTTTTAATAACACTCTGATCATGATTAAGGTTATTTGAGTTCCTTTCTTTAATAAACTCAGATTTTTCTTTTAAGATATTTAATTTATACTCAGAATTTTCATACGTAAACTCATATCCAACCAATAACAATTGTTTAATAAGTTGAAATTCAGTTATACTATATTGGATAGCCAGGCTCTCTATTGAACTTGTATTACTAAAAATATCTTCTGCGAATTTAACTAGTAAATCTTTACGATTTATGTTAGTCCAAATTTTGAACACGTCATCATATCTATATCCTTCCGAGCTTAGAATTGTTAATAATTCGTTTTCTTTTATCCCTGTGTACTCTGCAATTTTTTTAAGTGTCTTACCTTGGTTGAGTTGATTAAGAATTTCTTCACTAGTAATGACCTTCGGTTTCTTTGAGTCCTGTGAAGTTATTTTTTTCTCCTGTTTAGTCTCTATTAAAACCTTACTACTTTTTAATCCATCCTTCGTTTTCCACCTATTACTATTTTTGTCAAATATATAGCCTAAGTCCTCTATTTTTCGATTTAACTCATCAACAAACTGCAGCCTTTTCTTCTTACTTTGTCTATACCTTTTTGATAAATCAAATAATGAAATCCCATTATTTAATTCATTAATTGCTTCTTCAACTAATTTATCTTCTTTTATATCAGTCCATAAATAAAAGAACTTGTCAAATCTATAACCAGCATCTTGAAGTTTCTTATAAATTTGGTCAATGTCAGTATTAAATGCTTTAGCTATAGAGGCGATTCCGACATTGTTATTTAATCTTTCAGCAATAAGTTTCACATATATTCCACTTTTATAAGGTGATGTATTTTGGGTCATATCTTGTGATTGTTTCTCTATACTAACTGATTCAACAACTGAAGTAACTGATTTACTTGGGCTGTCCTGCTTAGAGGTTTTCCTTTGCTGAAGTTCAGCTAGTAAAACATCTTCTATTTCTTTTATTTTTTTATTGTACTTGTAAACAGTTTCTGTTCGTTGTGATAAAAGATATAAGCCACGATCTGTAAACAATAAATCCTCAGATAAATATCTTAAATAGGGTAAAGCGCGGAGTATTTCCAATTTTTTACCTAAATATTGCTTAGGAAAAATAAAATGAGTATTTTCTTTTAAATCTTTATAATATTTATTAAAGGCATATTTAGCATCAATATTTAGAATTTGAGTAACTTGCTTCATTGTAAAAAGATTTCTACCGTTAGCTATAAGAACAATTGGCTCACCAGTGTTTAAATTATAAACTAACTTTCTATTATCAATGGTAGAAATTCCAAATGGAGGTATAGTAAACTCTTCAAGCATCCAGATTTTTTTATATTTTGCTCTTTTTAATTCTGCCTCAATAATGCTTATAGTTGTACGTTCATTTTTAGCAATGTCATTAATGTCCATTTTAAGACTATTCAATTGATTTAGGTATGATTGCATTGTTGTTGATAATCTCGGAGAAGCACTTTCTCCTATATACGTCCATCGGTGCCTAAAATTATTGTTTTCTAAATTCCTAATTATTACTTCTTCATTTGTAAAGTATCTAAGTGATATTGTTTTTAAGTCAAGTTGTTCAATGAACATGGTCGAAACAATATCTAACAATATAGAGAAGGGTAGCTCTTTACTTTCTTTTAGCCATATTTTTTTATAATAGTCAAACATATAATCCGATTTTAATAATTGTGCTCTAAAAAATTCATCACTAACATTTAATTCACCAAGTATTTTTTCAATTGGTTCATTTTTATTAAGTCTGTTAGCAATATTTTCAAAATCAATGTCAGCCGATTTAAGGTCCTGCTTGTTTTTAATATAACTGTTTACAATATCTAAAATATCCATTTTTATTCATTCCCCTATTCAAGAAAACAGAAAAGGTTTGATTGTAAGTGCTCAATCTATCTCCAAAATTTAAGATAATGTTCAAGAGCTTTTTCTATTAGGTTGGATTTTGTAATATTATTTTTCTCTGTATAATCTTCTAACTCATTTAACAAATCTGTACTTAAGTATATTTTTATAGCTTTTTTGCCATTTACAAGTTCATTATCTTTCTTCTTCTCTTCTAATATTTCTTTTAAGAGTGTAATTTCTTCATTCGAAAATACAAATTCTTTATCTGGATTACTGGGGTGCTTAACTACTTCTGAAGGTTCATGATATGTTGTTTTTATATTTTCTTCTACTAAGTTTTCTTTTTCATTAATATTGAAACCTTGGAAACTCAATTGTTCTTCCAAATCTTTTTTTGTTACATTATAGTTGTTAGCAATCTCATCTATTGTATTTTTTTTATTAGTTATTTCAGCAGCTATCTTTTGTAGAATAGAATTTCTATCTTCGTTAATCCAAGTTTTAAAAAATCCATCATATTTGTACCCTGCAGACTTTAGCATGATCCTCAACTCTTGGGACATAATGCCCAATTGTTCCTCAATCGTTTTTAAGGATCCTCCCTGTCTAAGAATTTTTATAATTTCATCAATTGAAATTGTCAATTGTCTTTCAGAAGGTACATCATGTTCTTTAGAATTATTATTGTCAGTTACTTTATTCGTTACCTCAACTTTTAGATTTTTAACAACGTGAGAAGAGCCTTCTTTTAATAACCACTTTTTTGTTTTTTGGTCAAAATTATATCCACGTGATTCAATTTTCCTTCTTAACCTATCAGCAAAATGTAATCTTTCATTTTTTTTTCCTTTTCTATATTTATTAGTGAAGTCATATAAGGTTATACCTTTGTTTAATTCTATTATTGCTTCTTGAATTAATTTTTCCTCACTACTACTAGTCCAGATATTAAAAAAAGTATCAAACCTAAAACCAGCCTCCCTCAAGAATTTATTGATATATGTTAATTGAATTCCATATTCTTTTGCGATACTTGCAATCCCTTGATTCATATTTAACTTATTAACAATAATCTCAGCATTTAAATCTTCAAGATTTGGAGTTTTATGGTGTTTTTCATTTAAAGCTAAGCTAATATCTGAGATTATATTGTCTTTTTCATTGTGACCTAATTTGGACTCTACATTTTGTTTTTCAAGAAACAGTATATTTTCTAATTCTTTTACTATTTTGTGTGATAAAGAAGTTGTTTGGGTATATGTTGCGAGTAAATGTAAACCTCTTTCTGTAAATAGTTGTAAATTCCTTAAATATCTCATATGCGGTAGAGCCTTAAATAAATCAAGATTTTCCCCGTAATACTCATTTGCGTTAATAAAATGGACATTTTTTCTAAAATCTTCGTAATATTGATTATAAATCGGTCTCACATTAATTCCTAAAATATCTTCAATTTGTTGCAGTGTGAAAAGCATTTTTCCATTATCAATTAAAACAATTGCTTTTCCGGTATTAATATCATAAATACTTTTGTGATTATTAACAGCAGTAATACCATAAGGAGGAAAGAATGAATTCTCTAACATCCAAAACTTCTTATAATTTGCCTTCTTTAATTCTTCCTCAATCTCTAAAACTGATAAACCTTCACTCTCAGCCACTTGGGTTATGTCTTTCTTCATTGAATTTAATTGATATAATACATCCTTCATTCTATCTGAAAGATTTGCCTGTGGTTGGTCCAATTTCATGGTCCATCGATTCCTAAATTTCTTGTTCTCTAATTCCTTTATAATTAATTTTTCAGGTATTAGATAATTAAGTGAAATCGCTTTTAAATCGAGTTGATCTGTAAACATAGAAGATACTATATCTAATAGAATTTTAAAAGTGAGACCTGTACTTTCTTTTATCCACTTTTTTTGAAAGCTATCAAACATGTAACCAGACGTAAGTAGTTTATCTTTTAATAATTCATCACTAATATTAAGTTCAGTTGCAATCTTCTCTATTGATTCTTTATTATTTAGTTTGCTTACAATTGTATCAGTATCGATAGTTTCTGAATTTAACTCTTGCTTGTTTTTAATAAAACTATTAACAATATCTAAAATATCCATTGTCAATCCCCTATCTTAAACAAATAGAAAAGGAGATTTCCTCTCCTTCTCTTTTTATTAAAAAATCATATCAGCAATACCTTTTAGATTTCTCTCTTTTTCAGAAGTATCAGTTTCCATATTCATAATTAACTCAAATATATTGTTTAACATATACTTAGGTTGTTCTAGTAACTTCTGTTCTAAAATTTCAATACCACCCGCAGCATATTCCTCAAATATATTTAATTTCTGGTCAAATGAATCATCATCATCTTGAAGTATATTGACATCTTGAGTTTCAGCGAGTGCTACCATATTAATCATAGGTTCGTCTGTATCCAAACTAAAATTATCCCAAAGTAATCCTTCTGCGGATCCTGAGAAAGGCTTTCTCTTTTTTTCCATAAATCCAAGAGTACCAGCAATCATAAAAACCTCTTTATAGGAGTTAAAGATTCCAAATTCATCTTTATCTGTTAATTTACGATAGATACTATCCTGTTCCTTTGGACGTTTTATTCTTCTTCTGATCATTTACCTTACCTCCTGAACAGCAGTAAATTCATACGGTTTATCTTTATTTGTTCTAGGGTCGTTGTACATTAACTTATATTCCTTCCCTATGAGACTATGCATTTGTGCTTCGACCTCACCTCGCCACTGAGAAGTAGAAACGATGACGATTAACTGATCGGCCAGTTTGTATATATTTTTACCCACTCTCTCTCTGTGATCGGAGTCTAAGGCACCGAACGGAGAATCCATAACAATAGGGTAAATTCCACCTTCATCAAAGTCGCTTTTTGTTTCCTTCTTATATTGTTCTCTAGCGATATCAACAATTGCCCCTATAAAAGATAAACTAGTAATTTGTCGTTCTCCTTGAGACATCCCAACTAGATTTCCTTTACTGTTAACCACTTGTAGTTCATAGTTATTGGAAAGTTCTATACTATAATTTTTTCGGAGAAATTGACTATAAACTTTATTAATTTTTTCCTGTAGTTCAGTTCTAACCAAGCCTTCTCTAATGGTTAGTATTTGCTTCATTACTTCTTCAAGCGATTCACAAACCTCAACCCTTTTTTGTGTAAGTTTTGCTTTATCTGCTTGATTTTCTATTTTTGATTGCTCTTGTTTCTTATCTTTTAATTGTTTTTCATTATTTTTTTGTTCATTCTCCAATTGTCCTATTTTTCTATCAATATCACTTTTTTGTTGAATAAGCTTTTGCCGTTTATTTTCTAACTCACTGATTTCTTCTGAATCTTTCTCAGATAGTTTAAGACCTATTTCTTCAATTTCTTCATTTAGTTTTTTCTGTAGTTGAATTTTACTCACTTCAGTACTTTTCAGTTGTTTAAGTTCTTTAAATATTGTTTCCTTCTTCTCACGAATGACACCTAAATCCATTAAGGACTCCATTATTTTTTGTTCTACTGGTGTAGAGTTGATTATTTTTTTAATAGACAGCAAATGGTTATAATGGCTTGAATCCTCTCGAATATGAGTGCCACAAATACATGTACCTTGATCAATTAAGTTATCAATAAACTTATTAGATATACCTGTAATGACGTCATCACTCTTTTTTTCTTTTAGTATTAATTCAGCTCGTTGTAGGGCAGGATAGCTGAAAGCCAGGTACCCCTGTTTTGTTACGATATCTGAAATTTGTTTTTGAACTTCACTAATGTCCTTTTTATTTTCTTTTATTTCTGCATTTTTGGCGTCTCGTAATTCTTGAAGCTGCTTTGCTCCTTCAATGGTTTTTAATCGTTCCTCTAATTCTTTAATTTGTTTTTCAATAATACTAAAATTTTTCTTTTGTAAATCTAAATCGGTAACAAGCTCACTTTCCTTATTTTCCAAGTTTTCGATCTCTTCAATTAGATGATTCGTTTTTGAATCCCCAAACTTTTTCATTTCACTTCTAAATTTTTTCCGCGCGCTAGAAGTATGGGCAATTCCTCTTTCTAATATTTCTAGTCCCATTATTGATTTAATAGCACTTTTTATATCTTCCGTTCCACTATCCTTAGAAAGATTGTCAATTCGTTCACCATCAAAAAAGAAATAAGTACGTAAATCAGATGGTAAGGTTCTTTCCACTTCCATTTGTGGGTTATTAACGATTTGAGAAAGTCCGTCTTCCCTATACTCTAATCTTAGTTCCGGGTCATAATAATAGACACCATTTCTCCCTATTTCTGCTTTAATACTCCTTGTTACAGTATAAGATTTATTATTATGGTTATATTTTAATGAAACAAATGCATCAACATACTCACCATCTCTAGCCATGCTCAATGCATGTTCGTTTATAATCTTATCTTCATTTGGTAAATTTAATATTCCATATAGGCACCAGCTAAATGCATTTAATAGAGCGGTTTTACCCGAACCATTCTCACCATGAATAACTGTGATATTTCTTGTAGGAGAAGTAGAAAAATCAATCTTTTGAGTGTTAAAATATTGTCTAAAGTTCTTTAAGGTAATTGACTCAATTATCATTAATCCTTAATCCTTTCCTTAATAATGTTGACGATTTCACTTACGATTGTCGTCCCCTGTAGTGTCTTTTTGTGAAGAATGTCCTTTTCTGCTTGTAAAATTTCTTTCAGTATCAATGTATTTATATCTGGTAATTCACTTAAAATCGAATGAATTTTTTCTTTTTCCTTTTCCATTGTAATCCTCCCTTAAAAACTTAATAGATTATAATTCCTTTTCAACTCATTTAGCGTCTCGTGCGCTATTGGTCCATTTACAGCTAAATCCGCAAATTCTACTACTCTAACCATTTCCCTTTTAACTAGATTTCTTTCTGTATTAAATAACTCAGGCTCAAGTAGTTTGATTTCCTCTAGATTTCTAGGTACAACTATAAAATCATAAATGTATGAGTATCTTTTACCAGGATACTTTCTTAATACTCTACCTCTTCTTTGAATAAATTCTCTGGGATTAGTGCTGCTGGCTAGGATAAATGCTCGTTCAGTTGCTGGAACATCTACACCTTCATCTAAACACTTTATTGCAACCAAAGCTTGTAAATCACCCGATTGAAACCTATCTAATAACATTTTTCTTTGTTCTTTGTCTTCTCTCGAAGTAAAGGTATGAACCCTCATATCCAGTTCATTTCCTAATATCTTTACTACGGCATCTATCTGTTTTTCATCATCAACACTACTATCACCACAGTAAATAATATTATAATTTGTATCGTTCTTTTCTTTTAAGAGGTCATAAAGCTTGTTTAGTTTATTTCGCGCTGAACTAAGTACTCGAGCTCTTTCAATAAGCAATGATTCAAGAAGATGTTCCTTTTCCTCGTTTTTTTGATTAAATAGCTTACTTATCTTTCTTGTAATTTCAAAGTATTTATCACTCTCATCTTCGTCCAGGGTAACCATAATTGGATAATAAAAGTATTCTGTTAAAAATTTTCCAATTGCCTTATCAAGACCAAACTCAAATACTACTTTATTCCCAAAATAATACAGTAGTTCATTACTGCCATCTTCATCATACCAGCGGTTAGGGGTAGCACTTAATGCCAGTCGATAAGGGATGGATTCAATTAAACATTTCCTTTGATTTTTAGCTCCTAAGTGGTGTGCCTCATCTGCAAGAAAAACTGTATCTGAACTTAATTTATTAAGTAAATTTTGCATTGTACTTGTAGAAAATGTTGCATTAGTCATAATTACGCAAAAATGATTAATTGCTTTTGCATTAAAAGCAGAAATATTATTATTTAACTCTTCTTCCCACAAGCTTCTTGAGTGATAGGCAATAATTGGTGACATATTAAACAGTTTTAAATCCTTTACCCATTGATCAACCAAATGAGTATAGGGGCAAACGATAACCACCGCTAGTCTATTTATAACCTCGAACAATTTCGATACAGCAGTTATAGAAGTAATGGTTTTACCAGTTCCTGTTGCCATTTCAAGCAACCCTTGGCAGTTATTTTTGAACCAGTTTTTGATAGCTTGTTTTTGATAGTCTCTAATATCCAATGTTTCCGGAATCTTAGGGAAATTTATTTCTTTTATTGCTTCTTCATTTTCTTTCTTATCTGCTTCTGGATCTAACAAAGTATAAGTGGGTTGTTTATATGTTAATAACCTCTCTTTTACTGATTCTGGGAAGTCATAAACATGAACTCCGTCTGTCTTGTTTTCCCATAGGAACTGGAAATTTTCAGCTTTCTTTTGCACCCTAATTTTGTCGTTACCACTCCATGAACAAAATACATCAATGGATTCGAAATTTGTGTGCAAACCGCCTTCTGTTTCATTTGATGAACCTGAGAATGCAATCTTGTTCCCTTGGCTATCTTCCATTATCCCAACCTTTTCATGGAAAATACCTATGGTTGGATTATTTTTTAAAATAGCAATCTTGATATCTAATTGATTATTTGCAATTAACCAGGCAAGATAATTTAAACGGTCTAAATATATTGGATCACTTATTTCGTTAATTTCCCTAAGTAAAGTTCGTTCGATAACATTTTCTCTTGCTTCATACCCTTTTATGATTGCCTCTACATCATCATGATTAAGTTTAGGTGATGCAATGAGCTGCATTCTCCCACTACAATTCATCAATTCCATAATTCCTTTTGCAGCTAGTGATAAAGAGTGACTAGAAAAGTAGCCCACTGCACGCTTATATGATATCGCTTGTGAAAGGACAGGAATATAAAAATCATTTATTATATTTCCGTCTTCATTATCAGAACGGTATTGGTAGGAAATATCTAAGTCTTTAAAACTCACTACCTTACCTCCCATATTACAAATATATTACATTTATTTTAACATAAATATATATAATTCTTCTATTTGCGAAGTAATTTCCAATAAATTAACTTTTATAACAAAAAATGCTCATAAACATGCTTTGAATTTTCCAGCAATGTTACGAGCACAAAAATGTAAATTATTCTATTATATGCGAGTTTACCCATTCTATCCAACTAGTAATTGTTTTAGCTCTTCTATTTAATGTAGAATCGGATGTAATCTTTAAATTCTCTTCGATCATTATTTCTAAAACTCGATTTTTATTGATAAGACCCATATCTATTGATTCTAAGAAGACCCTTTTAAATACTGCATGTTTAAAAATTGTTTTTATTATATTTAAATACACATCTTTGATCGCTAGGGAACAGATTTTTTTACCTTGATTTGTTAGAGTAAAGTATGCTCCATCCTTAGTACTCTTTTTTTTGACTAAACCTAGGTATATTATAGAATTTGTGTAGTAATCTGTCTGCCTAGTAGTATATCCCAAAAGAGTTGTTACCTCGCTTTTATTCATATCCTTTTCATTCAAATTAAGTAATAAATCAATGATTTTATCAAAATTATCAGCTTGTGGAAACGGGATTTCTTGATTTTCTTCAATTGATTCAGTTTCATAGGCAAAATTAATAATTTCAGATTTTAAATATTTAAAACCTTTCTCATAGCTAAAGTTCATAATTTTCCCACCTATAGTTAAGTTACAAAAAGCAACAAATATATTAATAATATAAATTATAATATGTATATAATAATTTTAAAACGAACAAAATATATAATTCCCAATAAAATTGAGCATTATAGACAATTCTCTCTTACATTTTCCTTTGAATCAACTTCATGGATGCCTTAAATTTGCTAGGACAATTATCCAATCCCCTATTTATCCAAACTTTTCTATGTAATGTCCTGATATGAGTGGTAAATTCTTTACAACCATACTTTGTTTAAAGATCTTTCATGCTTAAAAATAAGTCTACTTTAATAAACAAAAAAACGATAGTAAAAACTACCGGCTTGTCAATTATTAGGGTGATTTGTAATTAATAACTCGTTTATAAATCCTCTAGAACTACTTTTTGAATTTATATTTCTTCTGGCAGATACTTTATTTTTTTGTGAAATCTTTATAAAGATCTTCAAAAAAGTTATCTTCTGGATTAATATTATGTGGGTCTGAGTTATTTAGCATTAGTAACACACCATTCTTGTCAAGTTCTGAATAAAAACTCGCTAACTTCACTTGTTCTCTATCTTTGAAGTCGAACTTACTATAGGATGTAAAGCTAAAACTTGTATTTAATGGTCTGTTTGGTGGATAAAAATAGACAAATGTATCCGAAGACACTAAATGTCTACTTTCTTTATAATCCCCTTGTAATATTTTATTAACTGCTAAAAGGTTATCGCTATTACAAATTATAGGATTTTTATAATCCCCCATTGGAACAATAAATAATCCAGCCTTATTCACTCTGAAAAGTCCATTAAAACAGGTTCGATTTAAAAAAATAAATGCTGCCGCTCGTTCTATTTTAGCCTCTCCATATTCATTAAAATCAAAAGTATCCAGTCTATTATTAAAATCCTCACGCTGAGAATAATAATAATTAGATCGTGATTCTTTATCTAATGAAAGAAATTCTTTTTGTTTAATTTCTAGTATTTCTAATATTTTTTTCACGTCATTTTTTATTACCTCATAAACAGTAATAAGTTCTGGATTTGCATCAAAAATAAATGCTTCTTTGATATCATACCGTTGTATTAAATAAAATAAAACTGCATCGCTCCCAACAAAAGGTTCAATATATCTATTAATTTTCCCTTCCTTTAATTGAGTAGGCAATCTCCTTTCAATCTCAGGTATCAACTGGTTTTTTCCACCTGCCCATTTTAAAAAAGGGCTTCGCTAAAGTTGTATTAATACTCGCTTGTAGCATTTAATAGCAACATCCATTCTTAATTATTATATTGATTTAAACAATATTAAACAATAATCATATGAGAGTTTCACTATATGTGAAACTTTATCGAAGCAATTCTGTTGTAAGATTTAGATAGAGGTGTCATAAATGGGGGAAAAACACGAAATAAAATATATTATTATCGGTAAAACAATTAGAGATGAGCGAAAAAAAAGGAATTACCCAACAGGAACTTGCAGAGAGAATTGTTCTTAGTAAATTACATTAGCAAAATAGAAGCTCCCAATTGTACAAAATCTTTTTCACTAGAAGTATTATTTGATATTAGTGAAGCATTAAATATTCTAATTTATAGATATTTCTTTTTATCCTTGAATAGCTAAAGCGATTGGATTTTATTTAACTATTAATTAGAAGAGATCAATTATGGCAACAGGAAATTATTTCAGAGATGCTACAGGCATTTTCACCAGTTTTTCCCGTATAACGAATACTCATTGCCTCAACTTTCCCCGGGATTCGACATTTATTTGGTATAACGACGATGGCCCCCTGATTTTCTGAGCAGCCCATCCGCCAGGTGTTTTGTGCTGATGTATTAGCAGTCGCAACGTTTTTCCCCTATACAATAGCCCCGTAAGTAAACCGACTACATTTCCGAATACCACCAAGTAAATCGTAATCATTTCGGTATAATCGTAAGGTGTACAATAATAATTACTCAATGAACGCACTATGTACATTTTAGTCGAAATGCGAATTAGTTTAAGTTTTAGTAGATAGTTCACCCCCCACAAATCTTGGCATTTTCTATACTCCTGTTCTGTAATTCATTTGCCGCTTAGCACTTGTTCTTCATTCGGTTATTCACATCCATGGTGATTGGGTAAAGTTACTGATTGAGTGTTTTTGATAGATTCATTACATAACTACCCATCATATTTTTTTCTAGCAAAATAATTTCTCTTTTTTCCTAAATTTTATCCAAATCACTTCTCGTTATTTTTCCATTTATAAAGTAAATAGGTAGTATTTACTAAAAAATCGTTGTAATATATTAGTAGTTTTACAAATTTATCGAAAGGTGTGAACTGTATGAACTGCAAGCATTGTAATAAGCCATTGAAAGATTCAATCCGTATTGAGGGATATAAATCATGTCCGAATTGCTCACAATACAATCCCAATCAAAAACATGTTTTCTATCCTGATAGTGCTTTTGGTACTACTCCACATCGTGTTACAACTAATAATCCTGATGGAATTCAAAGTCATTGTGCGCAATGTAGAGGTGGTAATGTGGACCTTAATGGAATAGACTGTAATCAAATTCCTTAAGAACTGCGCTATTTCTAATGAAAATCGGTAATATTCATAGGTTTTTTACTTTTTTGTAATTTTTACACTGATTTTAATTGTCCTAACTCTGCATAGTCTCCAAAGATGACTACAGCATGTTTTTGATAATTTAGACTTGAGTCACTTTTAAGCAGTTCGATCAAATAATAAATGAGCTACATGATTTCTAATTCAATTAACCTCTCTTATGAAAGAAAGTGACCAAACATTCTACATATGAGAGGACGAAAAGGATGATTGAAATGTCTCAATTTCATAATATTAAATTTCTAAAATAGGTTGAGGGTTTATCGCAAAGACAAATAGCCACAAAACTTGGAATCTCCCGTAACACAGTAAGTAAATACCTTAAAAACAGTCATTAGAAAAAATGTTTATGGAACAAAGGAAAATTCTCTAGAAACAAAACGGGATATTCCGATCATCGATCAATGGTTAGAAGACGATCAAAAAAACTGGAGGAAACAAAAGCATACAGCTTTAAAATCTTTAGGAGATTACAAGATAAATATGATTTTAAAGGCTCTGTTTCTAACATCCGTATAACTGTAACCAAACGTAGACAACAAATTCAGGAAACCTCCATTCCTCTGGATTTTCAGCTCTGCCACCAATTCCAATTCGACCGGGGAGAGGCGGATATTATTCTTCAGGGTCGAATACAACGCATTATCCTCTTCTGCGTTCAGCTCTCTGCAAGTCGTATGAGATTTGTCAGAGTGTAACTTCATGAAAAACAAGAAGCATTCATGGATAGCTTTGTCCATGCGTTTGAATTCTTAGGGGGCCTCCAAACAGAGGGACTCCTGGATAATTTAAAAACAGCTGTACAAAAAACACTTCAAGGTATAGATTTTTGCTATATGATATATTAATATTTTGTTATTAGTTCATACTGTAAAATTCTTTTATTTATTGGATTTAATACCTAATACCGCAAAACATTCCAATTCATTCAATTCCATTAAAAAAAGTACTGGTGTGGCAGTCAAGTAGAATTATACAGTTTTTCACATATAATTGTGGTTCATACGTCATTTTGGGGATTCCTATCAACCCTGAGTTATAGTGTCATCTTCGATAAAAAAATTTTAAATTAATATTCTTTTAGGTACTGACACGTAATAGGTTTAATAATACTGTTATACCTGCACGCTCATACATCATTCTTTTGATATTTTTTAACCTATTAATAGTTGCTTCCGTAATTCCGTTTGACAAAGTTAATGTTATCTCATTATATACAGCCTTAATATCACTTCTAATGCCTTTAATAAACGTTTGAAAGTGAATAAAAGATGACTTTCGATGCTCGATTAGCCATTTTCTAAGACCAGAGGAATATTTTTCTTCAAATAAGCTCCTGAAAGATTGAATGAATCCGCTAATTTCCATTAACAATGGAAAAGCCTCAAAAAGGTTAGGATTCAAGGATTTGAATGCTTTCTTATGGTTGTGTATGCCCTTATCCCAAAGATTCCGAATTGATGCTTTGAAGATTCAATGTATGAGGATTCTTATTTCGAATATTGTGACGATCGTTTGCAATCATGTAATTTAGTGTGTTGCGGAGTCCATTAAACCCTGCCTTTCTATAGGCAACTTCTATCTCATGACCCTTTGATCCATCTGCTATCATGCTTCGGATGAGGGGGAGATATCGGTCAAACAAAGAATTTCGTTTTAAGGACGGTTTTGATGTCGCAACTAAATTAGTATAGACTTTGTTAAGGGAAATGCCTAGCTGCTTTGCGATCGCCGTGATGTTCTTGCCTTCTTTTCGAAGGCGCTGAACATTTTGAATTCTCTTCCAAACTTTGTCTTCGTGTTTCTCAAGAGACTGGAGTCGCTTAGGTAAAGGACGTGAGGTACTTACCTGTTGGACGGATTGACCAGGAGGTTTCCATTTTGGCGGAATAATAGACTTAATTGTCTTCTTAACTGCATCAAGTGCTGGAAGATATGCCATCGGTCTCCAACTTGTTTGATTTTTAGCGATGTTTCTTCAACCGCACTTTTATAGACTTGCGCACGATCTCTAGTAATTAGTTGAATTTCGGGGTTTCCGATAAGCCAGTTTTTTACAGACTCTTTATTTCGGTTAGGCAGAAAATCAAGGATTTCACCTGTAAAAAGGTCAATAAAAATTGTGCCATACCGCTTTCTTTTCTTGAAAGCAAAATCATCAATACCGACGAAGGGGTCAATAACTTGATGGAGCTGATTCTTCTCTATTAATTCGGTATAAAATAGCATTATGACTAATTGAAATGTGCATTTCCCGGCAGATTTTTTCTGCGACTAGACAATTATTTGAGAATCCAACGTGACGAATCAGTTTTTCCAGTCTGACTGTTTTCTGCCAGAAGGATTTAACCAATTCAAATGTTCTGCAAAAATTTTTATCTTACATTTTGCATCCACACAGAACCATTTGTGCAGAAGAATGGTTAGGTGAACCGAACGGTCTGAAACCGGAAGGTCATCAGCTTTTCTTGCAAATCGGCTGTGGCGCCGAGAGGATTAACACTTACATCCTGGACATTGAGCGTGTGTTGAACAAACTTTTAACACAACATATATTTCCTCGGACTCCATCAAAGTGTGAATGACTTCAACATTTTTATCGAACTTGAAAAGCTGTTCAGTGCTTGTATTATTCATAGTACACACCGCCTTGAGAGTATTATAATGCTATACCCGAAAAGCAGTTATAAACGCTTTCACCATTTTTGCGTAAGAACTATTGCTACTTGTGGAAAACTGTTGATTCTAGTTTAGCGTTTACAAACGGTCATGAGGGAGTTGAAACATCTTTGAAATAAGGTTATACAAGTGTGAAAAATATCTACATCATTTGAAGAAAATACGATATGCGAAAAGGCCTTGATGGGCTTGCCACACTGATTAAAAATTCTTTTGAGCTTGATCCATATTGCGATTCAACGTAGCATCGCAATCCCTTGCATGAGGCAGAAACTGTCAATAGTAACGGTGTGGATTTTTACGAATACATAAAGAAACTTTTGACGGACCTACCAATATTGGCATCCATCAAAACCCAAAAATTTCAAATCAATAAATGCCCTGGATAAAAATGATCCAGTCAGCATGTAACAAAAAATTAAATAAGCCGTATATTCGATTGAATAATCGAGATATACAGCTTATTATCATGCGTACCGGTAGGTACGCTTTTTTTATAAATCGGGATTAATCAATATTCACTAATCATTATCTCACCCTTAAATTTGGTAATTCTTTAATCCATCTCACCCATCCACGAATTGTTGATGCTCTACGATTGAAAGTTTCGTCTGAACCAATATTATATAATCTATTGGCTTTCATTCGACTGACAATATAAGCGTTGCTTAATTGTTCTTCATGAAATGTTCTATCATAAATTTCTTTAAACACTCGATGTTCAAGGATTCTTTCAGCTAAGGTTAAATACTTTTGTCTGAAAGGAAGATTCATTATTCTTCTGCCTTCTGCATTTAAAGTAGCAAATGTTCCATCATCATTTGTGTATTTATTAGCCAATCCTAAGTATAAGCAACAATTATAATAATAATCTGATTGGCGTTTATTAAAGTCTAGTTGCTCAGCAATATCGGCAGCTGTCATATCATCTTCATACAAATACCCTAATAAATCCACTACTTTTGTAAAATCGTCTGCTTGTGGGAATGGAACTTGTGGCTCTGCTACAAACCGCACTGCTCTATTTACAATAGTATCCACATCATGTTGAGTAATTCTTTCATGATTTACTGAATAAGTTTTTTGTCTTATTAATTCCAATGAATTATAAATATTATCATCAGTAAAAGCGTACTCAAAGAAATAAAAAATATCGTTTGATATGGTAAAAAAAATTGGTCTGATATTTTTATGGGTTCTGTTTTTCCAAACACGATAAGGATAATATAATTGCCTAATATTAAAATTACTTGCTTTTGTTTTCTTTGCCTCTACCAGCATAAAATCATTGTATGTTTCATATCCACCATCAATTTCAATCTGTGCGCCTTTTACATTAATTTGTCTGGTTGTTCCTACACTACTTAAAACATTATAATCGAACTCACCAGTACCCATTCTTCCAGATACGGTAAATAAAGCATCTTCCCCAAGAAAATCATTTATCATACCGCTTATGTATGCACAGTGAAGAGCAGATGCCTCACTGTAAAGGTCAGTCGGTTTAACCGTGTCAACAAAGTTAGGAACCGTCATTTGTTGTGGTACTATAGAATTATCATAATTGATGGTTTTAAATAATGAGTAATCACCAATGATATAACCTTTAGTAGATAACGGTAAAACAGATAATTTATTTTGTTTAAAAATATCTGGTAAGTTATTTACATGGTCAAACTTACACATTAATCTTGGTTCTCTGTATTGACGAATATCGTCCGCAGGTATTTCATAAAATCCATTGCTATTAATGGCATTTAAAATATCATACCTATCAAATAGGGATTCCCAAGCCTCATCGTTTAATGTTTTTCCTACCATCTGCAATCACCAACACTTCTGTAATTTTGCCCCGTCCTTCTGCTTTGGAATTAACATTTCTACTTGCCTCAACTTTTTTAATCTGGATACCAGGATAATTGTATAGTTTATTAATAAAAAGTGTATCTGAATTACTTACGATGACAAAGCATCCTTTTTCATAAAGTTTAATCACTAAATTTCTTAACCTTACTTGGTCCCAATCTGGGAATGAATCCTTCGTATAAGATGTAAAGGAGCTGGTTTCATTTAAGGGGTCGTATGGTGGGTCGAAGTAAATTAAATCACCAGCTTTTGCACCCTTTACTGCCAATTCAAAATCTTTGTTAGTGATTTTTATATTATTCTCATTTAAATATCTATGACAACTCCTAAGAACTTCTTCATTGACATAGTTAGGATTTGTGTACTTTCCAAAAGGAACATTATTATAACCAGAACTATTTACTCGGTATAATCCATTAAAGCCTGTCCGATTTAAAAAGATAAAACGAGATGCTTTCTCTACATCGCTTTTCTTTGTATAATCCTCTGCTCTGTCTTGTTCCCTTACGTCGTAATAATACTTTTCATCGTTTTTATGTTTTTTTAGTTTTTTAATTAACTGTTCAAGTTTTCTCTTGCTCTTAATAACTTTATAAAGATTTATTAATTCAGGGTTTGAATCGTTTATTACGGCTTTTGGGTGTGCTAAATGGAATAGCAAAGCTCCACCACCAACAAAAGGCTCACGGTAAGTGCCAAATTCCGACGGGACATACTTACTTATTTCGTGGAGAAGTTGCCTTTTTCCTCCTACCCACTTAATAAAGGGTTGTAATTTATTGTCCATTTCGTGTCCCTCCTCTACATAAAAAAAGCTGGTAAATCTAGTGATTACCAACTGGTAAAACCTTTTTTATTATACAGGAAGATTGTCCAATCCGTAAAGGAAATGGAACGATTGTTCGACAAAATACTACTAAAAGTGACTTATATGGTAAATATCGTGTCATGGATCTTGCATTTTAATAAGTTGCGATTCACCACCATATTAATCAGCGAGTTCTTTTCGCGGTAATTGGGTAGTATTTTGGATAGATTGTAGTAAATAACTAACTGTTGTTTAATACAATTTAATCATTTATATGTGTTTCATAAATCTAAAACATTTTTAAAAAATGTTGAGATAAGATGTATAATTTTCCTTAAAGTCATTAATATTCTTAACTGTGTTATCTAATAAAAATATTTTCTTTCTTCTTCCTCTAAATAAACAATTTTATTTTTGAATTAATATAATCATAATTTATTTTAATAATTTTCCGAGTATTCTAATTGATTCTTTCCTATCTTTTTTTTTCGCAAATCCTAAAATGTTTGGTATATTATTTATTTTTTCTTTCTTGTGCTGACATGGAGTTATACTTAGTTACGTTTTCCTTTGAACATTCCTTGATATACTATAACCAAAGTTATTCTCAAAAAAGTTAGGGTTGAGGCTGGCTTTAAGTGTTGCCTTTCCAGGACTTGCACTTCTACCAGCCTCTTTTTAGTTGTTTACTCTAAGAAATTAAACCTAATAACCTTTAATATAATATGAAATTCTTTTTTTACTTAAGTCAATAAATGCTTGGTTATTTTCAATACCAATAAATTTCCTACCATATTTTAAGGCAGCAATTAAAGTGGTTCCACTTCCACTAAAAGGGTCAAGAATTAGATCATTTTCTCTCGTACTACTTAATATTATCCTCTCCATTAATCTAAAAGGTTTCTGAGTTGGATGATAGCCAAACTTTTTTTCAGCTTGAGATACATGCGGTAGAACCCATACATCAGTCATTGGATTCCCATTATTCATTTTTGCCATTAAATTTTTATTGAAGAACTGTTTGCTAGAGGGGGTTTTCTTTGCCCAGATAATAAATTCCGAGGAGTGTGTAAACATCCTGCCTGATAAGTTTGGAGGTGGATCTGTTTTTACCCATGTAACCATATTCAAGATTTTAAAATTCAGTTCCTTTATGGTACTACCAATATTATAAATATTATGAAAAGTCCCTGTTATCCAAATTGTTCCATTTCCATCCAGAATTCTTTTACATTCACTAATCCACGACATTGTAAAATCTTTTATTTTTTGAATATCTCTCTCCTTGTCCCAATCTCCTTTATCTACACATACCTTTTCACCAGACTTACAAGATATTCCACCATTTGATAGAAAATATGGTGGGTCTGCAAACACCATTTTAACTGATTCCGATTTAATTTTTTTCATTTCTATCAAGCAATCACCAAAAATAAGTTTACCACTAGGAAAATTAATGTTATCTGTTTTTAGAGTCATACATTTACCTACCTTTTCGACTACTTATTTTTATATAACAAAGAAAAACTTTATGATAAAAAATCTTGAGAAACAATTAGGAACAAATCTAATGTTTTTAAAAATATTGTGTGAATCTAAGAATCAATGGTAGGGTTTGATAGAATAGAAGTTATGACATGAAGATGTTTAAGAAGATTAAAATAATAAAGAAGAATTAAATATAAGGTTAAATTTATTATATCATTTATACTTAAATATGGAATTTTAAAATATTTATTTTATTATTTTATATATTAGCTGGTAAATCAAATGTCTTTATAAAGTTCTGCAAAGATCTCGAATACGAAAATGCTTGGTAAGCTTGATGAACCGTTTCCCGTTCCCTTCCACCTAAAAAGGTTTGAACAATACCATCTCCTTCAGCCACTTTTGCTTTCTGCCATTGTTTTAGCTCAATAATGACAGCATTTTTTGTACCCTGTTCATCTTGGCCAGCCACGAGAAAGTCGATTCTTTTTTCAGATGAAGGCAGCTTATATTCTAATAAGACATGCGTATCCTCTTTTAAATCTGCATCCCTAAGAACCTTTGCCATTTGTGGTAGTGAGTTTTCCCAGGATCTCAATTCACTGTTTGAAACGACTTTGTTCATTTTTGCAAGGACGTTTTTCTTGAGAACGTACCCAATTTTATTTTCATAGATATGGTTTAAAAAGTTTGATGAGGTCTCATTACAAATAATCATTTCACTTTTTCCTCACTTTTGTTCACTGGGTATTTAATCGCGTTTTTAACCAGTTTGTTTAAGACTTCCTCTTCAATATTAATCTCCATCTTATCAGCAAGCTGCACAAGATAAATTAAAATATCTGCCATTTCTTCTTTAATATTTTGTTTGGATTCAGCGATTGCTTCTTCACTTGTTCGCCATTGGAAGTTTTCAAGCAATTCATTCGCCTCGAGGGAAATTGAAATGGCTAGATCCTTTTCATTATGATATTTTTTCCAATCTCGTTCATCACGAAATGCTAACACTTTTTGCTGGATTTCCTTCTTAATCATTCTCCTATATTACAAGTAAGGGTATTATACTTTTGTAAAATATTTTAAAATAATACCCTTATTTTAACACTAGAGATAAAAATAAACATTTAATTTAAGTTTAATGGTTTGGAATTGATTTGGAATCAGTACATATTGGATTTATGCCCGCTTGTGATAATGCCCCCATCAGAACCGAGAAGCCTTTCGATAGAAAGTTACAGGCAACTTATAGATAAAACAAAACAAAAGAGGTTCCAAAACTATAAGAACCTCTTCTTCCTAATGACCCTATTTGATTAAAACTATGTTTACCTTCTCCAATTCCCACATCTTCATCACTAGCACATACCCCTGCTCAACTAAGTCGTAACTGGTTATTTTTTTAGCATAACTATCTAACTCATCTTTTACTCCCGAATCGACCTCATATTTCCACTTAAGCCCATCTAGCCCAAATATAGACCCATTTGTCGTTCTTATTACGCTTCGTTCTGAAAGTCTCTTCTTGCAATCTTATATTCTACAAATTGATCTATTACCTATCGCTTCTACAACTGACTCATATATAGGGTTAATGTGTGCAGCCTGTAGATTAACACCAGACAGTCGCTCAATTGCAAAGGAATCTGCACTGAAAATGTAAATGTTTGATACCGCTCCTTGAACACCGTGTCGTACTTAATAAAGTAATATTGCCAATCGGAAGATGTCCATTTATTAGCATTAATAAGCGAGGTAACTTTCTCTTCCATAGTCCGCCCCTTCGCATTTAACACAGCAGATATAAACTTGGTGAACAATGGCTTTAATGAATCATCATTGTTTGTCCATAAAAATTCCCTGTTGCGGATATGTCCACCAAATAAATAACGTGAACCTAAATTACTTGAACCAATTCTTACTCGGTAATTCAAAGTTGATAGCATGGCTCGAGATATAAGCGCAGAGCTTAAGTAGTCAATTTTAATGAGGGTTTCCTTTAGTTGATCCTTATATATTGTTAACGCATCGAGCCACTGATGGACGGCACCTTTAAGTCTCGGCACATCTTCAAGCTCTTGTAACGCTTTCTTCAACTGAGACTGCTCAAGAATAAGCTTTTCCTTTTCCTTTTCCTGAGATATGCTACGATCTGAAAACCCTGACAGATGATTTATTTCAAAGAGTACCTCGTAAATTGGCTTATTCAACTTAACTAGAAAAATGGGGTCAGTCCCCCGGTACGTTATAGATTTAGTTCACCAGGGGACTGACCCCAAAGTTGTGACCAAGTCGCAATCAAAGGTTTGATTTGCTTTCATTAATGTAACTATACAAGTCATTGAGGAGATTTATAAGAAATTCCTCAATGACTTGTCTTTTAAAATTATTTTGCATATATTTCTGGCTTTAGATCCCGAAGGAATGGATTTCTTTTTCGATATTCCTTAACTAAATCCAAATCAATTTCTTGAATTTGCATCTCTTCACAACTCATTTTTCCTTCTACAAGAACATCCGCATTCGGATTTATAAGTTTATTATTACCGAAGAGATGCAATGTATTCTGTTTATCGACACAATTAACAGATGCAACAAAACAGCCATTTTCCAAAGCTCTTGATTTAAAATAAATATCCCACATATGCTTATCTGCAATAGGAAATGCGGAGGGGCAAAGAATGAGTTCCGCACCTTTTAGTGAAAGTGTTCGAGAAACCTCAGGAAACCCGCCATCGTAACAAATCATGATGCCAATTTTCCCAAAATCTAGTTCAAATATAGGAAAGTCAGTCCCCTCTTTAAAATAAGATTTCTCACCAGCCCATAAATGGGTTTTATGATATACTCCATTAATTTCACCATTTCTATTTATAACAATAGCACTGTTAAAAATGACTCCCGTTACTTCACCTTGGAATGCAATTGGGGCTACGATGTTAATATTGTGATGACGTGCATGTTCTTGAAAAACTGTAACAGTTGCCCCATTCAATCCTTCTGCCAATTCAAAATATTGATTCCCTATCAAATCTAAATCATATCCTGTAGAGAACAATTCTGGAAACAGAATCAGGTCAGCCTTTTGTTCGGCAGCTTGATTTATGAAACGAAGAGCCTTAGAAAGGTTATACTCGACATCTAAAATTTTACTCTCAAATTGTACTAACGCTACTTTTACCTTTCTCATCAAAACTTATTCCCCTTTCACTCAAAGTAAAACAGTGAAAATACTATTTTCTTATACCATTAAACTTGGATAACCATAACAATTTAATCTTCTTGATCTTTCTGATTATTTTTTAAAAAGAAGATTCCACCTAGATAATAGATGATACCAGAGACAACCAGTGAATTAAGTGAAGTAATACCCCAAGTAATAAATTGCCCAGCTAAAATACCACCAACCCACGCGACAATACAAACAGGATTCCACCGTTCAGTTACACTTGGCAGCAGTCCCTTCTCACGCGATTCGTCTAGTAGGCTACGTTGACGGCGTAGTATAAAATAGTCAACTATCATAATGCTGGCAATAGGAGGAATGAACACACTTAGTAAACTTAAAAATCCAATAAAGTGATCCAAAATACCTAGCGCTGAAAAAAGAACGCCTAGACCTCCTATGATTAAGGTTATTTGTTTTCTGCTTGGTTTTCGTCCAGTAATGATCTCAACTGAGTTGATGACACCCAATGTACTATTATATAAATTCCAATCATTAATTTTCACAGTAGACGCTATTAATATAATGGTGCCTATGATTCCACTTGTGGATAGGACAATGCTAATCACGTCAGCGGTTTTTATCGCGTGTGCTAAAAGTACCCCAATTAATCCTACTGCGTATTCACCTAAAGTGATGCCAATGACTGTTTGTCTAATAACATCTCCCACAGAACGATTAAATCGAGTCATATCTGGAGTAACGGCCCCACCCACAATAAACGCTCCGGCAACCAGGGTTGCACCAGCCGCAATACTTAAATGAGGACCTGGGGCTGGACTCGCAATTAACTGACCTAATGAATGTCCTGACAAAGCGTGCCCAATAGAATAAAAACAGACAATCAGGAATAAAGGCACCGTGATATACGCAACGAGTCCCATCGAAGAAACACCGTAGTAAACAATTGCTATTACAAGGGCCCCAGAAACAATTGCCCATGCCCAAAACGGCAGAACACCAATCATTTGCTCAAGACCTGAAGCAAATACTGCATTTTGAACCCCAAACCAGCCAACATTCGAAATCCCAATTATTAACCCTAGAAGTCCCGAACCGAAATAACCAAACCCAGTCCATCGAGCCAATAGTGAAGTTTGCAATCCTTCTTTCATTCCTATAATTCCAACCAAAATCATCACTACTTCAAGCACAACTGCACCTAATGTAAGTGCCCAAAATGCATCCCAAAAGGTCATTCCAAACCCTAAAGTAGCACCCAGAAGGAATTGAGATAACGCCGACATCTGTCCAAACCTAATAACAGTAATCGTTAACCAGTGATACCGTTTTTCATTAGGCACCCTTTCTGATGCAAAGTCGTCCCCTTTATCAACCTTTGATCTATCCAAAATTTCCGCCATGTTATTATCCCTCCGTAATTTTTTTATAGATTACGAGCTGACGACTATTTAGAAGTTTTTGATTATCGATTTAAATGTCAGGCTGTTTTAAGACTAAATTAATATGAACATTAGTATCTACAGGATTTGCACTGATTTCAACCAATCTGCTATTTTCTAATCAAACCTCCCTTCGATTTAAGTGATAATTTCGGAAACAATTTTGGCCATAATAGCATTAGAAAGAATAACAGGAGTTTTAGTGATTTCTTGCAATGAATTCCGCATTTCCTCATCATAACCCATACAATCCATCAAGATTATCTCTACTTGCTCTTTTTCCATTTTTTCTGCCGCTTTTCGCAAACGGCTACAATCAAATTGATAGGGAGAAACTGAAGCACAAATCGGTTTGAGAGCAACATTTGTCCATTTGTCAGCCAAGTCTTCTTTCTGCTGTTCCAAAGGAACAATTAATCCAAACTTTCGATCCCTAACTAATGCGCTAACAGCTGGTGGAATCACGTGATCCGGTTCAATTAAAAGTGCCTTTTTCGTATATAGGCCTGGAAAAACACCAGTGCAAAGTAAAAGAATCTGTCTGTACCCTTGGTCTTCTAAATCGTTTATTTTTTGCTGTAAAAGTGAGGCTATTTTCTCCCTCGACAAAACAACTGAGTCATCAGATAATAAACGTGTTGTTAAGACGTAATCATCTTTTTCTGGGTAAAGGGAACTTTCGATGTATTCTTTCGTCATCCCGTCCAACACACCAACTTGCTCAATTTCCACACTATCCCCAATATATTTTTTCAAAATCGGACTGACGTCCTTTCTTGGTGCCTGGCCAATGGTAACTACACCGAGTTTTTTCAAGTGATGCTCACTCCTGACGTTTGGAGATGTTTCAGTGAACCATACAATGATAACAAGTGATTATACTCTATATGATTGAAGAACTGCGTTTTTCCTTTCCCGAATAACTTCGCAACCTCCACGGAAAACCGTGCTGCGGCTTCAACATCATGTAGCCTCGACGAACCGGTAGCACTTCCCGCAACCACGGTTTTAGCTGTTATTGCAACTCCAACAACAGGAGCAGAGGTCGCAATACACGGTTGTAATATACTGTTTAGATGGTAAACATCATTCCCGTAAGGTGTAATGTCTTGTGTTGTAATTGGCAAGACAACAGGTAAATCACCTGTTACATTTTGTAATATATTGAGAAGATCTTCACTGACGCGTAAAATATAGCCTTCTTTTACCGTTGGCGTAATTGCAACACCGGTATGATTAATAATCCGATTTCCTTTAGTAGTATCAATAGAAAGAATGGCATCCATTTCTTCCATAACTTCGTGCTGATTCATCACGTTAATATCAACAACTGAGTCCATAAACGGAACCGGCTCATGCGGAAGCGTCGGGGCATCAGGATCTATATGAGTGCAAACAATTACATCCCCATGGAGCCTATCTCCTTTTTTGTTCATATCCACAATTTTCAATCCGGTAGATAGCGCAGCTAATGCTCCATCACCATCCGAAACAAAACTGATCATCTCAGGTCTCGCTCCAAGTCCTCCTAAACGTCCTATAATACCTAGTGTAGGAGCGGTTCCCCCCTTTCTTTTTCCGTTTAAACCAGGTATAACCAATTTAATGAAATCAGTGCTTCCTCGATCTCCTTTAACAGATTCTATTTCAACTTCAGCGATACCGTAACTTTCAAACAACGCTTTCACATCTTTCCCATTTGCATTTGGACTATCCAATAGTTCAAACAGTTCTAACACTTGTTTATTTAACATAATTAACCTCCAACCTAAATCTATTTTGATAGATAATTATTTTCTTAAGAAACTAAGCGGTCGCCCTATTCCTTCCATACCAATAAGATATTTTTCTATGTTTTGTTGTATTTCCTTACCACTTTTTTGAACTTTCTCAAGAACAGCGACCACTTTACTTTTAGGTAACCTATACTCTGGCGCTCCCAAAGTCAAAGAAGCGGTAATCTGTCCTTTATAATCAAAAATTGGAACTGCAATTCCTACCACATTTTCGCTATACTCTCCTACAGAAAAGGACCATCCCTGCTTTTTTATTTGTTGTAGATCTACCAAGAGAGTTTCAGCATCAGTAATAGTTTTTTTTGTCCATGCCTTTAAACCTCCTTGTATAATAGTTTGTTGCTCCTGTTCAGATAAAAACGCCATTATAACCTTTGCAGATGCGCCTGCATACAGAGGAGTTCTGCTTCCTAAAGCCACCTCACATTTAATATTTTGAGGGCTTTCAAAAATTGACACACAAATCCCCTCAAGGTGGTCCAACCATGTTAAATAAATAGATTCCCCTGTTTCATCTTTTAACTTTTCCATTTCGGGTTTGATAATTTCTGAGATTCGAAATTTGTCTTGAACGATCAAACCATATTCAAGGCATTTAAGTCCTAATTCATACTTATTGGTTTGTTTATCTTTCTTTAAAAAACCATGCTGCTCAAAAGTACATAATATCCGGTAAACAATGGAATGGTTTATTCCCATTTCTTTTGCTAATTCACGAACCCCCCATTCAGGTCTTTCCTTTGTGAAATATATAAGTATTTTTAAAGAATTATCCAACGTTTTTAGAGTCATTTGAATTACCCTTTCCATATTGTTTCTATTATAGAACCACTGATTCTATATATGAATTTACTAATTATTATTCAATGAAAGCACGAAAAATTCGTTGAATTTATAAAAACAGCCACTACCTGCTTTTAACTCATTGATATGAGGGCAATACCCAACGGTACAAAAAAATACAGTATGATTCATCACGCTACATTAATTGCACGCCCTTCTATAATTATTTTTTTATGAAGATGTATGTTTGGAAAACGTTTGTTAAATACAATGCGATAAAAATTAATAAAACATGGGGATATTCGAAGCGGACCCAAAATCTAAGTATCAAAGTAATAAGATTCTCCTCGATGCGCATAATATAGCTACCCACTTCTGGATTGTTTGATGAATATTACCTAGTTGCTTAATAATATCTCTATATGATAACTTTCCTTTTTCATATTCTTTCACTACCCTTTACTTATCTTCAAACGTATATTTAGCCATACAAAAACTGCACCGAATTGTTAGATTTGTGTCTAACAATTCGGTGCAGTTCATAGTGCTTGGCACTTTTTTCTTTTTTATTAGTTTCAGAAGCCTCGCTTCATCGGAGGCATGAGGAGTTTGGTGCTTTATTACATCATAAAGTGTTTTACGATTAAGATAAAAAATTCTTACTCATTTATTCCTATGATCTTTCTTATTATATAGGTAATTGATCTAGTTCCTGAAAAATCTTCGTCCGAATTGACTCAGGAGTTGTGATTTCTATTAGCGGGATATCCCGTGAAACTGCTTTTTGTATTCCCCAATAGCGCTTTTTGGCTTTGTCTAACGGCTCGCTTGTCCAAAGACCGGCTTCTTCATAAATATTAAAAAAGTTATCGTATCTAAATGGTCCGAAGAAAATCCAGTGATCTGATGTTGACGGCAATCTTGTCCAATTTGAATAATCAAATGTGTACTTTATAAGAGAAATAACAGGATATTCATTTGTTAGTAAATCAACCTCTACTCCAAATAATGAACCAGATTTCAAGCCTAGGTCATTTGGAAAAACTGGATCTTTTTCTAATTGATACAGCTTAATAAAATTGCTTGTCAACCATCCACTTGGATCAGTATCTGATTTCCACCGCATAAATTTGGGGGTAAGTGTTAAAAAGCCTTCTTCTTCCCCAATTCGATCCAACTCTACAAATAAGCTGTCTAGGTTTTTATATGTTTCTATTAAAACCTCAACCGCAGTAGAGATATTTTGACCAAGATTACTCTTTACTAAAGACATAAAAATCATCCTCCGTTAATAGTTTAGTAGGCCAATTCAAGGCTTTTGTTGTTTTTTGACCATTTTGAAAAATATAGGCCTCATTCGTTACTGCTTTTTCTAAAATAACTTTTGAAATCCCCTTGTATCTCATGAGTCCCTTTTTCATAAGAAGGGATTGTAAGTCTTGAACAACCATTTTTTGTCCTGACTCAAGTTGGGATAAATCAATTTCGCCGATTGAATCAAGAATATCCTCCCAGCATAAAAAACCTAGTTTTACATCAGGAGTAATAATAGAACGATTTCGAAGCGTTTTCTCAACTTCTTTCATCATTTTATACGGAGTAAGAAAAATTAAATAAGGTGTTTTACCATTAGCAATATCTTTCATCATTCTAGAATAACGAGCTAACTGATTACAGCTTTCCTGGTAATCTATGCTGTTATCAATTGTGTCATCTTCTGAAGAAATACCACTTAAATATTTGACTTCTATGCCAATAACTACATTGGATAATGGAAGCAATAAATCAATTTCCCCTTCAGTATGCCGATACCAAAACTCCATATCTTGCATATAGCCCTTTTCAACCTGAATTTTGCCATTCCATTTTTGGGTGACCTTGTCATTTTCAAATTTAACTGAAGAAAGAACTGATTTCATACCAATTTCAAATGGCAAGTATCGCAAAGTGCCAAAGAAGTCTCCAGTTAATTTATCCTCCAACCGCTCAGTCAAATTACTGCCATTTGCGGCAATTTTATTATGTATTTCTGCTAACAATTGTTGCACCAACTTTCTGTTTAAGTGGATACACTGATATTAAAAATTATTTTATCGTTTATTTTTCGAACACAATATATTCTCCTAATACCACATGTTCAACTCTCCAATTTGCATCCATCCAAGAACTTGCATGACTATGACCGCCATTTGACCAAAATTCTCTATATTTGGATGCTGATGGCGGCAATTTATCCGAAATAATTGTTTCAAGTTGGTTAAATGTTAATTTAATACGATTTCCATCATGACTACTTAAATAATTTAATAATGGAGAATACTTGCCCATGGTTTCAACTCCTAAAAGTATTTTACTAAAGTAAATATTCTCATTCTTGCAGCTGATCTCCTTCCAAGTAAATACATTTTATTTTGGGAAGTCAACATTTCCTATCAACTCCCCAAAACTATTTATTTAATTGGAGTTAATTGTACTGACTCGTGAGTTTCAATGATGTTTCCATCATCGCAGAAGAATGTATAGTCACCAGAACCACTACATCAATCATATACGAAGATAAGTATTCTCCAATTATCCAAAACCTGCTGCTAAAGCGTTATCATTTAATCATTCCTTTTCCTTTTATTTATTTGAATCAATATTGATTAATGAATCAATATTACTGAACTAGTTTTTCGCTTTCATGATCAAGCACAATTATTGCTTCGTCTAGAGAAATCAATGATGAATCCTTTTAAAACACAGGGGATTTCCGTTATACATTTCCTATTTCTTTAATCAACAAAAGCTGTGGTGATATTAAAAGGAGCTTGTAATCACTACTTATATTAAAATAAGGTATAATTATAAAAAATACTTGAGGTGAATATAAAATTGGATTTTAATTCTGAGTCAGAACAACATATTGAAAAAGGCAATGACCAAGAATATAACACAAGCGATTACACTTCTAGATTAGATGCTGATAAGGAACTAGATGATAGCGGATTTCAAAAGTGGTTTAAGTCTAGGAAAAATATAGAGCATGAGAGCAAAGGGAGAGGAAGCTCACCATCAAGGTTCCGATCGTCAAAAAAGAAAAAGAAATTGGAGCTGTCTTGGGTAAAACTTCTTTTTAAAATCATTGTAATAGGAGTTGTCTGTTACAACTTCAAATATATTTTGGACTTTGCGAAAAATCCTATAAGTGATTTTACTCAGATATTATATGTAGCTGGAATTTGTGCAGGAATAAATTTTATTGCCGTTTGTATTCTCTTTTATAAGAATGCGGTCATACGATTTTATCTTTCCTTAGTTGCCATTATAGGGTCCTTTGGCTATTACTTCTATGTCAATTATATGAATCATTCCTTTTTGGGTGATAATCTCATCCCTTCGATTCTAGTTGCTATTTCAGTATTGATGGCCATAAACCCTAAAGGAAATTATTATTTAAAAAGTATCGTATTACTGTTAATCCCTGTAGTAGGAATCTATTTTAGCGGTAATACATTTGCACTCGTGTGGACTCTAATGTTTACTGCAGGATTGATCCTATTCTTTAGAGTGTCAAAATCAAAAAAAGCGAAATCAAACAAAAAAGAAGAACAAACAAGAAGAAATAGAAAGCAATCTGCTTAAAAGGAGCAATTTGTTAGAGAAATTAACGATTTTTTTATTAAAAGTTTGAGGATGATCCCATCTTCCTCAAACTTTATTGTCTAAATGACAAATTGGGAACCGCCTTAAACCCTCGTTGTAATGTGATTTTTGTTAACTTTATCAAACATATCTAAGCCAAAAACGCTTCCTGCACTTGCTCATTGGTCATAATAAAATAAAAAAATAAGGCAGCTGATCCGTTGTGATAGATTCCCCGTTTGTTAGAAGTCTCATTTTAAACCGAGAAGATGTCCCTGCATTTTCTAAATATCCATTTAATCTCCCAAGTATAAAGACTCTTAATCAGCTTCCCTTTCATCCCAAGGTTACCTATTTGGTCGGTGAGAACGGAATGGGAAAATCTACTTTATTAGAGGCCATTGCGGTTTCCTTAGGTTTTAATCCAGAGGGTGGATCTTTTAACTTTAACTTTTCAACCTTTGATACCCACTCTGAATTAACAAACTATATTAAACTGATCAAGGGGATTGATAAGCCGAGGGACGGTTTCTTCTTACGTGCTGAAAGCTTTTATAATGTGGCTTCCAATATTGAGGAATTGGACCAGGGTGGAGGGGGTCCGAAAATTATAAACTCTTTTGGCGGGCAGTCCCTTCATGAACAATCACATGGAGAGGCCTTCTTCTCCACCTTTATTCACCGTTTTGGAGGAAATGGAATTTATATACTTGATGAACCTGAAGCTGCTCTTTCTCCCTTACGGCAAATGTCAATGGTTGCGAGAATACATGACTTAGTGAATCAACACTCCCAACTAATTATTGCTACCCATTCACCCATCATTATGTCGTATCCAAATTCTTTCATATATGAATTAAGTGAAGATGGAATACAAGAGAAAAAGCTTGAAGAAACGAATCATTTTCAGATTATGAAACGGTTCTTAAATGACCCAAAAAGAATGCTTCATCATCTTCTAGAATCATAAGTAGAGGTTTAAGGGCGTATAAACAAAGGGAAGCACACGTTCCATGTGCTTCCCTTTGTACCTTGGTTGAAATTTCTATGTTGCAAGTCCATCCTAACTAAATACAACTCCCGTCTACTACCTGTCCAGATACCGACATAAGTTCATTTATGTTCACCCACCCACCAATATTTTGAGATTGGTCAACACCTTCTATGGTAAAAGTTAGACTAATATTGTTGGGAAGTGACAATGTGGACCTTTTGCCCATGCAATTCTGTGCTTTTTGAAGAGAATCCACCCTTTCACCGTCACAAGAAATTGCATTCTTTTGCATAGAAACGTAAATTAATACTCCCCTTAAAGGATCATAGGTCCTGATAAAACCCTCGGCAGTGGCTCCATCTCGGAAAGATAATCTGATCCACCGCTTTTGCTGATAACAAGCAAGAATTTTTTGAAATAGTCCTTGTCTGTAGTCATAGTAATTTGGATAGAAAGGCTGATAAGAATCATTTGGGTACAATGCCGCCTCCCCCTTTCTGTTATCAATGAATCTTTTCATGTATATGAGGAAAAAAAGGGTTGGTGCTTGTCATCACCTGGTGTGTATAAAAAAAGCGAATAGTGCAGGCTATTCGCTTTTCCTATCTGAAATAATTTATGAAGGAAGGCAATTCGTTATTTATTTAAAGGATTCATATTAGATAATCTTTTTTTTAGAAGGAAGTTTCTAAGCATTAGGCTTATTTTCAGGAAAACCAAACCCGAGTATAGCTAATACGCGCCGGTCGTTAGGGATTAGGTTCTCGGCTATAAAATGTTTATTCCTTTTTCTATTAGGGTAATTATAAATTAATTCATTTAAATGGAGTGATTTAATGAAGAAAGAAGAATTATTAAGTCACATCAACGACAGTAATGGGAACGTAAGGATATCGGATTTATCATCCAAAGAAGAAGCAGAAGACCTAATATATAAGGCACAGCATCTAGAACAAGAAGGAAAAATCGTATTGCTTGAATTTTGTTTGGAAAATGACCCACTTGCTGTCACCTTGAAGACAAGGCAATTAAAGTGATATTCTCTTCCCACTAAAACCTATTTTAGTGGGTTTTTTTCATACAACTGAACTAATGTTGATCCATCTACCTATCTCTCGGTTACAACCGTTAGTTATTTCATCATTTAAACAAAATGGAACCCCCATCACCCTTTACGTGATGAGGGTAGTTTAATTTGAGGGAATCTAATTTAAAGAGAGCATATCAAATTTTTCACGATTTATGTATTTTCTCTTGAATATATATATGCCCGCTTTTGCTTTCTTTAACCTTGGTATTTTTATTCTTGAACGCATTAAAAACTAAATTAATCAGCCATACAATACTAAGAGAACCCAAGATGTATATGCTAAGCAAGCTTAAAATCGCCATTGAGATTTCCTCCATGATTTCTTCCATTCCGTAACTAATTACAGAAAATAGAGCTTAAATATAAATGTTGATCATATACACAAGACTTTTCTTTTTACCTTTTAAAACTAGAAATAATTTTTGTAAATAGTTTTCATCCTTTCCCTTTGTTTGATGTCATTATAGACTAGCAAACCTCAAAAATATGTCGATTTGTCTGGAATTTAACAACTCTTAAATTAATTGTTAACTTTCTATTCAAAACGAAAAAAATGCAATTTATTATTAATGTAATTGTAATAGCGATGGCATGTTTTGCCATCCTCCAGGATCACATCCAATAAAACCCCTATTTGTCACATCGCCCTTCCTGCTCCATATCCTCAATCTGCTCATCTTTGCTAGATTCTCATTTGTCCTAAATAGCTTGAGGTTCTTATATGGTGGATCCATGATATAGGCAACCCGTGCATAGCCTTCTTTTAGCAGCGATTCTTGAACGGACTTTCCATTTACATATACATAAGCAAGTAGTCTTCCGTATGCATCCCTGGTATTCCCCTCCTCCATCTCCAGCGATAGACTTCCACCCGTTACTAACTCCTTGTTCCTTTGGAAAGCATCTTTTGCAAATGGCTGGACACACATGCCAGGCTTTTTAGATTCGGGGGTGTCGATTAATAAATAACGAACTGTTTCAATTTTGTTCTTTACTCTTACCTTAATCGTATCTCCATCAATCGTTTCTACTAATGTGATGGGGATTTGATTTGTTGGCATTCCATATGGTTTTTCCACTCGTGATTCACTTTTTTGAACTTCTTCTTGCTGTATATTATTGTTCACTTGATTTTCCCCATCCAACCGTTCTAGCGGATGAAACATAAATATTGTAGCTGCTGCCATTAAACAAACACCCATGATTCTTTTTCGCATCTACACTCCCTCTTTTCCTTCAATCTTTCCTTATACACTCTCCATGATAAACCACCCAGCTAAAGCTGGAAAACTCATAAATTCTTTCCTCATGTCCCGAAACGAAATTACACCTTTGCCTCTGGAAAACTCGAAATCTAGTGAATATTCGTGACAGTTCAGTGGGGGTTGCTGAAAGGTTTTGAAATAGAATTGGATGGCATCATGCTCGTTGGCAGCAAAGATAAAGGCAAAATTTTTCTGGTCCATCTTCAGTGAATAGATGCAAATCTTATGAAAACCTAACAGATTGGTTTGGATCAATTCCGCCACTTTTTGATGATCGGCTTGATCAAAGTCTATTTTGGAAATGTGGTCATCTAATGAAATTTTCCGTTCAGCTAGTAAATGGTAGAGGTAATGGGCCAATGGGGAATCTTCATAGAATAAACTATCCTGGTAAAGTTCTTTCACCATCATGTGATTGCACCTCGTAATTCTAATTTTTTCATCCGTAGACTTCCTTATTAAAGGCCAGCTTGTCATTTATTCAAGTTCTAAATTCAGATCCTTTAGGTCCTCAATCCTTCCTGTATACTGGTTGTAATCCACCGCGATGGTTCCAACTTGACCATTTCGGTTCTTCGAAACAATAATTTCAAGGGAATTATCCTCCGATTCCTTGTCATAATATGCTTCACGATACAAGAACCAAATGACATCAGCATCCTGTTCCACACTGCCCGATTCTCGAATATCAGACATCATCGGTCGTTTATTGGCCCTTGATTCCACCGATCGATTGAGCTGCGCCAAACAAACGACAGGGCAATCAAAATCCTTCGCCATTGTTTTGAGAGATTTCGATATTTCTGTTACTTGTTGATGGGAATTTCCCCCGTAAAATTGACTGGAATCGATCAGTGTTAAGTAATCGATAAAAAGAATCGGTTTCTTATTTGGATATTGATTCATTAGCTTTCTCGTTTTCGCTCTCATTTCGGCAATCGTTTGTCCAGCCCCATCAAAAATTTGTATATGGGTTTCGAGAGATCACCAATCACATCCGACCATTTATTCTTTTGCTTTTCAGTCAGCATTCTTTTTGGATCCCGCATTTTTGTGCGGTTAAAGCCCCCTGTCGAAGCAATTAACCGGGACGTTATCAGTTTTTCAGGCATTTCTAGGGAAAAAACGAGGGGCAGATACCCGGACCAACCCGTCATTTTTGCAAAATGAAGCATCACGTCGGTTTTTCCCATCGATGGTCTTGCCGCTAGAATCGTCACTTCCCCATCATGAAAACCTCCCGTCACATCATCGAGCTTTTTGATACCTGTTGGCGCACTTTTCAGGAGAATTTGATCCTCCCAAGGCGCCTCATACCTATCTGACAACGCCTGTTGTAAAGGCGTGTGATCCTCCATCTTTATTTGGTTAATTTTATCTAGTTCGGTAATGACTTTCGCAATCGCCCAATCATTTACGGCTGCAACGGTTAAGATGTTTCTCTTTTCCCGTTCCTTCCACTGATCAAGGATAAGCTTCTCCATTCCATTAAATTTCTCAAGATCCGCAAACGATAACAGCTCAGAAAGGTAAGACATTCCGCCAACTAATTCAAGGTCGGATAATGTTGACAAGGTTATCAAGTCAATGTTATTACCAGCTCGTTTTAATTCCACCATTCTTCGCATTACTTCTTGATGCCGTGTACTTTCCAGCTGCTTAGGTTGAATGATTGTATCATTGAGTAAGTATTCCGCCTTCATCAAGCTTCCTAAGAACGTCTTTTCAGCCAAACTCATGACTCTTCACCTGCCGAGAGGTCGAGCACAAATCTGCCGGGAATATCTCTTCCAGCTTGAAACTTTTTGGTAGATTGCCGATGCTTCGATTCAGACTTTTGATTCTCCTGGTACGTATCAATTTCTTCTACGGTCAATAACGATTCATTTTCCCAATTTTTCAGGATCCCAACAATATAGTTCAGCTTTCGCTTGTTATTGGCACATGCAATATTCATGGCTTTTAAAATCATTTCTTTCGATTGTAAAAAGCTAGAATCAACTAACCACGACAACAACTGCTGTTTTGCATTCACGTTCGTAAAGCCAAATCCATTCGCGTCCCAAAACTCCACAATTTCTTTTACATCTTTTGTTTTTTGATTACTCTGTAAGGAATTCTCTATTTCGGGTAGGTTCTCTTTATTCGGAGGAAATACTTTTTGTTGTTTTTCTTTTTTATTTTCTTTTTGTTTTTCTTTTTGTCCACTTATCGTATAACGTGATGTGAACGGATCGTCAAGCTCTTCACATGGAGTAATTGATGGATCTTTTTTATCTTGATCGCTATCTTCCTTGCCGATTATCAACTCTTCTTGCTTACAAAAAGATTCATAGAGACTGCTAATTTCTTGATTATGTATGGATTCCGAAACATATGGAATAAGTGAGAGATCCTCGACCTCTTTTAATTCGGAATAGATACAATCTAGGACCGGTTTCCCGCCTTTTTGCAGATTATCTTTCGCCCAGTTTCTTATCGCGAGTTCTCTCGTTTCAGGATTGTAACGAATCAATTTGTGATGCAGAGTGAACCGTTCCATTAACGAATGAACACTCTCAATCGAATAGCCCAAATCAAAAGCCATTTGTTTTTTCGTAATTTTATAGATCCCAATTTGCGTTGTTTGTGGATTTGTAAGCAGATAAACGTAAAAATACTTATCCTCTGGAGACATCTCCTCCATCACAATCGGATTCTTCCAAAAGTCCGTACGCACCATTCGATATTTTGCCATCTACAACCCTATCCTTTCTTCTACAAAAATTACTTTCATAGATCATATATAGTTTTAGGGAGCAAACGGATAGGGTGCTTTTTATAAAAATGTGAATGTTTTATGGCAAACCTATTATGTGGTACCCATCACTCACCGATAAGATAAGGAAATCTTTGTGTGAAGTGGATTCAAATCCAACCCTTTACAGCTTTTTTTCAAAAAAAAGAACCACAAACATTGATATAACAACATTTAAGAGCTGGGTAAAAGTTTACGAGAAATTCGGAGCTGAAGGGTTAATGAGGAAGATCCATAAGGAAACATATTCTACTCATTTCAAGCTAGATGTATTAAGATACATGGAGAGAACAGGTTCATCAGAAATGGATACAGCCCTTCATTTTGGGATAACCAACCTTTCTACGATAGATCCATGGGAGAGAGCTTATCTGGAAGGTGGTTCTGAAACCCTAGGTAAACCGAAAAGAGGGCCTCCCATGTCTGATGAAGCAAAGACCAAAAAAAGTAAAAAACCTCTAGAAGAAAAGGAAACTGTTTAGATAATTCGCCTATGGAGAACTTTTTCGGGTTACTGAAACAAGAAATGTATTATGGGGAAGCACTGAGCTAATTTGAGGAAAAAAAGAGAATTAAAGATTATATCCATTATTATAATAACAAGCGTATAAAGCAAAAATTGGCAGGCATGAGTCCGGTTCCATACCGGATCCATGCCCACCAATCAGCTGCTTAATATAAAACTTTAATTTTTTAGGGAACACCTCATAATAGGATCGTGCCTGGCACTTTTTTTCCTCTTCCTATAACTGCGACAGACACATTTATTTTATTATTTTTAAAAGGATTCCACTTTAAAATGCCGAATTACATTAATTTAATTACGTTATGGAGTAAAAGCAATATCTTTTATTTTTGACCAGAAAGGAGAATCGTGTATGCAAATTGAACAATTAGAGTTTATTGTTTCAGTTGCTAAAACTCTATCCTTTTCGAAAACGGCTGAAAGACTATTTATCTCACAGTCAGCCATTAGTCAATCTATCAAAAAATTGGAAGAGGAGCTGAATTTTGAAATTTTCAACCGTACCCGGTATGGTGTAATCCCTACAGAAAAAGGGAAGGAAATGATAGCTCATGCAGAAAAAATATTAAAACACTGGGAAGACTTAAAAAAGAAAGTGGTTGACTTAAGTGAATCTGACCGAAATGAATTAAAAATCGGTTTCATTTCAGGTTTACATTTACCGTTCCTCCCTTCTTTAATATCACAGCTTAAAAAGGAATACCCTCATCAAACGATTAAAATAATTGAAAAAGGTTCTATCGAAATTACTCAGTCCATCATCAATAAAGAATTAGATGTTGGAGTAATTGCCGTTTATGAAAATACAATAAAGAAAAAAGATAAAGTTCATTTTGAACATTTAACTGACATAAATATGTTTGCTTATGTTCACAAAGATTCAGCTCTTGCTTCTCAGGATTTTGTAACTTACCACCATTTATTAAATCAAACCTTTATTATGTTTAATGGGGAATTTTTGAACTGGTATTTTAAAAAATTTGTTAATCAAGATGGTATGGTGGAATTGCTGTTTTCATCAAATAATACTGAAACCATACGAGAAGCAGTTCGAGAAGGATTAGCGATTACCATTGATACTCAAGTAGATTTAATCAATAATCCATATATTTCCAATGGAGAAATATTCCCTATTCCATTAGTTGACTCTATAGCGGAGGAGTTTTATTTAGGTTTTGCAAAGTTAAAAGGGAAAAACTACTCTCCCGTTGTTCGAACATTTATGAAACTATTTAAACACCATTTACATTGCCTATTAAAACAGGAGCTGGCCGAGCTTAAGGTACAAAGCAAAAGTCGGTTCTAAACGGAACCGACTTTTACCATCTTTAAACAAATTATTCATTACTTATATTTTCAAATAATAATTTTTCCCTTTCTTCCCTGCTGATCGTACTATGATGAACATTTTTGAAATAGAGTAAAAGTATAGTCATAAAGACAACCCCTAATACTCCTAATTCTGGAATTGTTAAACCACCTAAAGGGTTTAATGGGGTATACAAGAACAGGAAAAAAATAAGTGAAACAATAGCAAGCACTCCTACAAGCCTGCCATATGCTACATGATACGGACGAGCTAAATTTGGTTCCCTTCTTCTCAAAATAATAAATGAGAGGACCACTAACAACCAGGAACAAATCATCATAAATCCAGATAAATTTACAATTTTAGTGAATATCATTTGACTTGTTCCTAATAAGGCTCCGAGACTGCTAATCAAAAATAAAAACAAAATTGCCTTCATAGGTGTTTTATTCTTCGAATGAAGTTCTGAAAAACCTTTAGGAATATATTTTGCTCTTCCAAGAGCAAACAGTACACGACTTCCGGCAAGATATGCAGCATTCCATGAAGTTAACATCCCTATCAAAGATGCGATAGCAACAAAAATTTTAGCAGCTTGAGAACCGTTAAAAAGGTTATCAAGAGACTCTAAAACGACAATGGAGGCTGATTCTCTGGTCCCTGCATCGGCGGAAAATGCTGTTCCGATAATAATGAGGATGTAAAATAAGGCACTTGTCCAGACTGTTATAACAACCAGCCTGCCAATCAGTTTTGGATTAATATTAGTCTCTTCCGCAGCTTGTGCCACGACGTTAAAACCTGACATAAAACCAGGAACTAACAATAAGGTTAAGGAAAGACCTGAAATAGATGTGAAGAATGGCTTGGCATTAGACACTTCACCAAACCTAACGCCAACAAATACGTAAAAAACTGCCGCAAATAACAATACCGCAACTGTTATGGTTTGAAAAACCTTTGAAAATTCAATGCCTTTCATATTAAGGAAAGCGAAGAAAAAATTAATTAGGATGGATATGGCAATATAGGAAACATATACAGTTTCCCCTCCAATACTATAGATCGCACCAATCTTCGGCACCGAGAATCCCAATGCTTCAAGAATAACCGGAAGCATGATGGTTTCAATAATAATCAACGTGAGAAAGCTATAACCAACACATGCACCAGCAATAAAGGCCCAGCGGTCTCCTAATCCCTTAAAGGTATAAACAATATCTCCACCTGCCCTTGGCATGGAAGAGGCAAGCTCTGCATAAGCGAGACCTACAAATGAACAAAGTATCCCACCAATCAAGAAAGCAAGTACTCCTCCTAAACTGCCAGCAGTGGTTGACCATACACCTGCATAAATAACCCAGGACCAGCCAATTACAGCTCCAACCCCAATCGTTAATAGATCCCACTTCGTTAGTGCTTTCTTTAATTGAGTAGTTTGCTTTGAAACGACGGTTACATTAGCATCATTTCTTTCTATTTTCATCCCAACAGCTCCCCAACAATAGAATAGATGGTCATTTTTAACACTTTCAATTGGAACATTAATAGACCCAATTCATCCGTTATTTGAATGTGAGTGGAGATTCTTCACTGATTCCTAATTTAAATAGTTGATTTGCATTCCTCCAGTAAAACTTTTCTCTAACATCATTTTTTAATGGCCAGCTCTCAACCTCCTTAAGAAAATCTTTTATTGGCAGTCCAATTGTCAGCCAATCAGCAGCAAAAACAATCTGGTCCTGTATTAGGCTATTAGCATAATTCATAAACATATCCCAGCCTGTATTTGGTTCAGCAATATATTTTGGTCTGAATGCAGAAGTGTCCACATATAAATTTTTATATTTTAATAGCATGGCCATCATATCCGGAATCCACGGCCAGCCTCCATGACCGGCAATAATTTTTAAATGTTTAAAATCCATTAAAGGTGCCTCTAAGTTTGCGGGATGGTCTATAAATACTGATGTTTCTTTATAATAGTTGATGGATGAATGTATCCATATTGGTACTTCCAATTCATCACAAAGAGCGTATAGAGGATAATATTTTCGGTCGTCTGCCTTGACTCCATGCTCGTATGGGGGTAAAACAACCGCCTTATAACCCTGCTCTGTAATCGCCCTGCGAACGACCTTCAAACTTTCGGTCCCTTTATGTGGATTATAGCCGGCAAAACCAATAAACTGATTCGGATACCTTTTCAGAATTCCAGCAACATAGTCATGATCTACTGGAGGGACTGAACCATCCCGGCCATAGTCCATATTGTGAATTGCATGAAACCTAACGTTAGATTCATTTAACATTTCTAAAAAATTTCCCATGGAGTATTGTTCTTTTAATTGTGCATATAACTCATCGAAGACCTCTGCTTGCTGCTGCTTTTCAAGTTTTTCGTAAAAGTCTTGCTTAGACCACCCGACCAGCTGTGCCCAGCGAGGACTAAATAATTTCAAGTAGTTTTCGTTCTTTGAGTTAGACTCAGAATCATCCATAAATGCAAACTCCGGTAATGTGTTAGAACAATCAATGATCATTTGTTTACTTCCTCCTTTTTTCTGAGAATCGTTATTTTAACTTAGTAATTCTTCTCAAATAGCGGCGTTTTGGTCATTGCCTTTTCTAATGATCCTGGTTCACACCAAATAATCTCAGGTGTTAGTCTTGCTTCAAGATGGAGGGTATTTTTCATTCTTTGTTCAAGATCTTGCAAATATCGGAGGTCAAAGTTATATCCGTATTCAACCTTAACCTTTAATGGGGGAACTACTCTTGGTGGAGCAGTATCCAGAACAATTCGAATTTCACCCGTTACTTCCGGAGTAAATTTTGCAATCACCTTTTTAATGGTTGCCGGATAAACATTAGCTCCTTTAATAATCAACATATCATCGGAACGGCCAATTACTCTTATTCTTTTTCCTTTAAACCCACATCCTGGACACTCCTTTGTAAAAACTTGGATCACATCACCACTTGCATATCGGATTCTCGGTAAAGCCTTTAAACTTATTTCCGTATCGATGACTTCCCCAATTACTCCATCCTTTACTTCGATTGGTTTTTTAGTTTCTGGATCAACTAAATCAATCGGGAATAGACCAAAATCCGGTGCAACACAATGAATGCCATAATATTCATCGGAATCACAGGAAAAGCCTAATTCACCTAAATAATCATAGACTCGGCATCCGTAAGCGTTTTCAATTTTCTTCTTTATTTCGGGAATGCCTATACCAAGCTCCCCTACTGTAAATAAAGCTGACAATTCAAGATCATCAACACTCTTCCCAATTAATTCAGGAGCTTTATCTATTAAGTACTCAGCTAGCGATGGTGTCATCATAGCTGCAGTTGGTTTTGTCATTTCCGCGTACTTTAGAATCATATTACTGCCTGCTCGAACATCCACATCAATTGGCAAAACACCATGGGATCTTATCCCCCACAAAATAGATGAGGTTGCATAGATTCCTAACGAATGGCTGAAGAGCAAGCGATCCCCGGAGTATACTCCCCCATACTCCAGCATATGGGCAATATACCTATTTAAAAAATGTAAATCTTCCTTTGTAAATGTATAAGTAAACGTTGGATTTCCAGATGTGCCGCTCGTTGTACCAGTGAATTCAATTTCATCTGGGGAACAGCACAGGTGGGTCCCAAAAGGATGGCCATAACGCTCTCTTGATTCTTTTTGGTTTTCTCTTTCAATGGCTTTATTCATAAATACTGGCAATTGGCGAAATTCCTCTATCGTATTAATTTCCTCTGGAAGTACTCCTATTTCATTAAACTTGTTTCGATAGAATTCAGAATTGCGATAGACATATCTCAATTGCTTCTTTAACAATTTTTCTTGATAACTATAAATCTCCTCCTCTGCCATGGTGTTAAAAAGTGGATTTGTATAACTAACTCCTTTTGTCAATTTTTTTGTAATCGTCATTAGGCATCCCCCTTCTTCTTTTGTGTAATAAATTCCAGAAAATAAGCAGCGTTAAAAAAGTTAATAATTTATCTAACTTTTTAGACTATTTGTAATATAAAGTTTATTAGGAAAACAGTTTAATGTGAAATTAACAAAAGTAATATAGATATAAGTATTACTTATATCTCATTCAAATTAGCAACCTTATTGAAGGTTTTTAGCAAGCTTTATTTTTTTGGATGAGCTGAATCTTTTCAAGTAAAAAGTATCAACCTCGGTAAATTAAGTAAAAAATGCCAGGCACCCTCCAGTAAGTAAGTGGATAGTACCTGACACTTTTTTAGCCAAATACAATTGCAGTACAATTGATTAACATTTTTAGTAGGGACATTTGCACCAGTGATTGGTACCTACACATAAAAAAAGCATCAACCCGATTATTGGAAGATACAAGTTTAGTTAAACATTTGCGGATCTAATTTTTATTCTGCCGAAATAAATCAAACGATTTATACCCTTGTGATAGGAGAAAGCAACAAACAATACGAAAGGAATCAAAATTAAAAAGATTTTTACCTCGTAGTAAAGTCTTTTTTGATTTGTAAAATCACATAAAATTCGGAATCATCGTTAGATATAGCTTAAAAACCCATTTTCTCGTTTCTATAATATCTAAAAGAGAATTCTCTAATTTCTGTATTTGTTTAGTGAATTCTTCATTATAGATGGAAATTCTTTTTAGGAATGCTTCTTTAGCAATACCTTGTTGCCAAGCCGCGTGCATGATCTCTTGAACAAAGTTTCGAAAATTACTTTGTTCTTTGCGAACATCTTCTATATATATTCTTAATTGATTTTCCATTTCTTCTAATACCCTAATCTCTTCAATCATTTCTGAAATGCTACTCATTTAAATTACTAGTCTCCTTTAATAATCTCTTATCCACTTCATCAAATTTATGTGCTGCTTCTTTAATCATTTTGGTAATCAATATGGTTTCATTTTCATACCAATGATAAAACTTCGTTATAGAAGATAAAACTTCATCCCCTATTCCACTAGCTTCTCTTATATGATGATGAGATAATATTATTGATTTTAATTGAGAGTGTTTATATCTAAAAGAATCCATTCTTCTTTCTATTTGAACTGCAAAGTTAATCAGTTGTTGTGGATTTACTTGTATTGTCGATGGTGGGACATTACTTTGATACCTTGGGGATTGCCATAGTTCTTTCCCCGTTTTTACATTTGTCAGGACGGAGGTAGAAATATTTCCATATTCATCAAACTTATACATGTTTAATCCGTGATATGTAGATACGGAGTCCATTAATCTAATTAAAGGATTGTCTATATTATCAGCATTTTCAATTTTAAATCTAGAACCAATGTAATAAGTAGATCCAATATGTCTTTTGCATTCACTAATATATCCAGCTCCCACAGAGTCTCTAGGATGAACATAATTAATGATCCTAGTGTCATACTGTCCGTTCTCTGCCTTCTCCTTAATATCATTAGGTAAGATATCGATAACACTTGGAGAACTATACGTAACAGCATCCATATTTACCAATGCAGCCGTGTACGAAGCTATCGCACCACCCAGGGAATGACCAGTCAGGCTTATCTTCGCATTAGGATATTTTTTTTTCGATTTCCTTTGCATACTCGACACCATCGCTAAATTGACTCGGGAATTTTTCAAGCCTTTCTTTTTGTTTAAACACTACATACCTAGCATCAGTCACTATATCTGTAAATCCTCTTCCTAATGGATCGTTCCCTTCTGTACCGCGATAAGCAATTACAACGTTATTTCCGTTCTTAAATACAGTTGCATCAAATCCCGTGCCTTTGATTGATTTTCTATGTAGCACTTCCCAATTTTCTTCAATATCTTTATGGAATATTGTTTCTGTTTTTCTTAATTTAGTTTTATAAGAAAGCTCGCTTAGTTTCCAATAGCTCAAATCGTTCACGTTTGATGTCATATTGAAATACCTCCCAATTTTTAATATACTAAATTTACAAGGTGAATTGTAGCAATTTTTTGAAAATGAGGCGATTATTTGAAAAAATTATTTATGAAAATAATGCTGATGATAGGGGTGATCTTTTTGTTAAATGCATGTAATGATACAGATAAAACTGAGATCGGTAAACGAGCTAAAGAAGTAGCTGTAGAATATATGAGGAATGAGAAAAACATTAACTTTGTTCCTAAAGATGTTGAATTAACAAGTGCAATTGGTGAAGGTACAGTTTGGGTGGATGGCTATAATAAGGATGAGCCAGACCAAAAGTACTCAGTTACTATTAATTATGAAAACAATAAATATAGTGTGGGCGGAGTTGGTTCCGGTGATGAAGTAAAAACAGATGAAGAATAGTAAATTGAAAAAGCACCGTTAGTTATCTAACAGTGCCTTCTTTTTTTACTGCTGTACTGGATACGGATCAACTGGTTGCAGTCCAAACAAACTCTTTTAAATGCATTATTTGAATTTGGGCTTACTTAATTTCAAGCAAGATCAATGAAAAACTATATATTTGTTCAAAATTACTCCGGAAGAATAATAATATGAGTTATACTTCTTTCCGTAACTCCCATGCAATTTTCGAGCTTTCCTCTAATTCTTCTAATGCAAAAAACGCCTCCATGACATCTTTTCCTGGTACAACCGGGCCATGATGGCTTAAAAGCCAGCCATCAGTAGCCTTTACACCTTTTTCAAATACATTAAACAGTTCTTTACTTCCTGGTTTTTCATAAGGAATTAAGCCAACCGTTCCCAATTTCATTTTCAGATATGGTGTATGATCCGGCATACAATCCGATTCATTTAGCCCGGGTAAACAACTCCAAAGCACACTATAAGTACTGTGTGTATGAAGAACTGCACCCGTATCCGGTTTTGCTTTATAAACTGACAAATGTAACGGCCATTCTTTACTTGGTTTTAAATCATCATATTGATTTCCATCCATGTCCAGAACAGCAAACTCATCTGGTTTAAGAGTTCCAAAGCAGGTTCCAGTAGCAGTAATATAAATTTTATTTTCATGTACAAAACTTAAATTAGCGACGCTTCCAGTAGCTTTTCCACGGTGAAAGAGACTATGGGCAACCCAAATAGCATGATTAATCTTCTTATCTAATGTATGTTCCATACTTACCACTTCTCTCTATTATGTTAAAGATAAAGCGCGTAGGAAAAAATCAGATTTTCCAAAGTTTCCACTTTTAAACACCATTCGAATTCGATGATCCTCTATAGGTATCATGATGGGTACTCCAGCTGCGATACTCTCTCCAATATGGTATCCGTTGTATCGTAGTCTTTTTGCTACAGCTCCACTCGTTTCTCCGCCAGCCACAATGATTCTGTGGAACCCTTCTTGAACAGCAAGTTCTGCTAAATCTGCAGTTGCTTTTTCTAACTTTTCGGCAACCTCATCTTTACCTTGTTTTTGAATCCGTTTCACATTCTCAGGTGTGTCGCTGCTATATACTAATATCGGTTTTTCTTTGTTTTGAGAAATCACATCCCAAATTTTCTCTACTGATTCTTCACCTGTAATTAATTTCATAGGATCCATAAAATACGTTTTACCACCATGTTTTTGGTATTCTAAAATCTGATTTCGAGTCGCTTCACTGCAACTCCCTGCTAATAACAACGCAGGTGACTCAGATCGCTCAAATCCATTTTTTTCCGCATTTTTCCTAAACATTTTCGCCAATGGGTATGCTAGACCACTACCGCCAGTAATAAGTTTCAGATTTCCAAATAACTGGACTAACTTTTGGGCATCTTCTTTTTTCTCGTAATCTGGTATTATATAAAATTGTGAATGCTTTCTTTTCATTCTCTCAATAAATTCATCTACTTCTTCCTTTTTGAGAGAATCTGACAATTTTACACTAGGGAATTTGCTTTGTGCATTCATCAAACGAACTAAATCGCAATCCCACATTGGTGTAAGCGGATGATCCTTCATGGGGCTCTCATTCAAGGGAACTCCATTTACATATAAGCATCCTTCTTTAACGGTACGCCCATTTACCGGAAGCGCAGGACAAAGAATCGTATAAGGAACATCTAGCTCTTTCATTACTGCATCACATATTGGTCCAATATTCCCCTCAGGTGTAGAATCAAATGTAGAGCAATATTTTATATAAAACTGTTGTGCACCTTGCTCTTTTAACCAGCTTATTGCCTCGAGGGAATCTTTGACAGCGTCTTTTGGATCCTGTGTACGGGTTTTTAACGCAATTACACATACCTCTGCCTGTGGACGCTCTTCAACTTTAGGTACTCCATTGTATAAAACAGTACTAAGTCCACCTTTTACAAAAAATGAAGCGATGTCACTAGCACCGGTAAAATCATCTGCAATACAACCAACGCGCACTAGATTCACCCCTTTTATTAAGGTTTTATCAAACATTCACACAATCAAAAAAACGATTATTATTTAATCGATTGGACTTTCTTCAAAGCCTTTTTTACGAACCTTTACACCTAGCAAATCCTCATAGTAACAAATCATCGCATGCTTGTAGTAATCACCTTGGCCATTATGTAATGCTAGTTGATAGGTTTGCATTGTCCCGTTTAATGTTGGCAGGGGAATCTGGTATTTCACTAATACTTCATACATACTCTGCATATCTTTATATGCTCTTTCAAGTGAAAATCCATGTTCGAAATTCCCTTCCAATACCTTAGGAATCAATGTTTTTGAAGCAAAACTTGCTCCTGTAGCAGTCATTAAAACGTCACCAAGCTTTTCCGGATCTAAACCAAGTTTAACACCAACCGGTAATAGTTCACTAAAGCTTGCACAACAAATATTTAATGCGCAGTTATTAATCATCTTCGTAAGCTGCCCAGCCCCGTTCTCACCCATATAGAGTACCTGTGTCCCCATTCTATCGAGCATAGGTTTTACTGTGTTAAATAATTCCTCATTCCCACCACACATAATACTAAGTGTTCCTTCCATACTTTTTGCATGTTGACCAGAAATAGGACAATCCAGATATTCAATTCCTTTCGCTCTACAGGTTTCTGCAATATCGATTGCACCTAAATAACTAATTGTGCTAAAGTCTACAATCGTCTGACCTTGTTTCATCTGCTTTAATAGACCGTTTTCTCCTACTACAACTTCTTTTACAATCTCTAAGTCTGGCAGACAGAGAAATATATAATCACTATCTACTGTATCTGTCGTATTCCTTGTGGTTCTAATGCCTTTTTCCTTGAATGGTTCTAAGGCAATCGGATTTGCATCACAAACAAGATAATCAAACTCACCTTCGATTTCACCCTTTGCAAGATTTAATGCCATACCCATACCCATTACGCCTAATCCTATATAACTTACTTTCATTGAAAAACTCTCCTTTTTTGTAAATTATTTCATGGACCTTAATCGAAATACGCACAGTCGATGATTATTTCAATCTATTAAATCTCTTTTTGTTTTACCGATTATTTACTTTTTTACATTCTAATTCACTGATTACCGCTTTTACCGCTTCTTTTGGACTAGTCAACACTGGTAGTCCTACGGTATTGGTTTCCTTTTCTGCAGATGCCTGTGTAATCTGTGCAAGAATAATCACTTCGCATCCTCTTTTTTTCAATTCCGCTGCTGCAAGACAATTAAGACGATTATGTTCTTCCTCATTTCCTGCTTTCAATTCAGTCATAGCCTGCGTAATAATTTGTGTATCTACTTCAACTTCTTTCCCCCACCCTTTGGCTATCTTCTCTAACTGGGCTTTTGTTGCTGGTCCGGATGGAGCATTTGTTGCAACAACGCCTACTTTACTATAATGATGAACTGCCTTTTCTAACATAGGGCGATCAATTGCAAAGATCGGTACTGAAATAAATGGCTTCACAGAATCTACAATGGGTGTCAACACGGTGCATGCTACAATGATTGCATCAACTCCAGCTTCCTGTGCTTTACTCGCAATATGGACAAAATCTCGATATAATTTATCATCAATCCCATTAATTTGGTTTGCATAGTACTGAATATTTTCATCAACAAAATTTAAAACCGTTACTTCTGGTGCGAGCTGTTTGAAAGCTGCATTTAAAGGTGGCACAGCATTACACGTTGCATGAATAATTCCAATTTTCATCGCTATTCTCCTCTATTTTTTAGTAGTTAGAGAGTTTCATAAAATCCCAGTTTATAAAGGAACCTTTACCTTACAACTGACCTTTTTTTAGTACATCTATCATTTGATCTATATCTAATATTTTTTCATTAAAATCTAGTGAATGGCTTAATCGACTGATATGAGGCTGTTTTAGCATTGCTTCTTCCAAAATTCCAAAATCCCAGAATATTTCTTGCTTGTGTTTATCCGCAACCACTCTCTTATTTGCCATCACGATGACACGTTCAAAATTATTAACAACAAATTCCATATCATGTGTAATGGTAATAATGGTTTTCCCTTCTTGAATTAATGATTTAATAATGGAACCTAATCTTTTAATTGATTGAGAGTCTTGACCAGCTGTTGGCTCATCTAAGATAATCGTATCTGTTTCCATGGCAATCACCGAGGCAATGGTGACAAATTTCTTCAGGGAATAAGGCAAATTATACGGATGTATATCTAATAATGGCACAATTCCTGTCAATTCTGCTGCCTTCATTACGTTTTCTTCAATCTTCATTTCGGAGAATCCAAGGTTTTTAGGACCAAACCTTATTTCGCTTTTTACATTTTCATGAAAAATTTGATCATCCGGGTTTTGAAAAACATAACCTACCTTTTTAGATATCTGAGCCGTTGTATAATCTTTTGTATTTAAGCCATCAATCATGACATCACCTAGTGTCGGCTTTAACAATCCATTCATCATTTTCACTGTTGTAGTTTTCCCAGCCCCATTTTGTCCAATAATGGCTACCGATTCTCCCTTTTCGAAAGACATGTTGACATTTTCAACTGCTGTAAAACCATTAGGATAACAATAAGTAACGTCATTTAATGTTAAAAAACTCATCATTTCACCCCTTGTAATGCCATCCATTGTTTCATCACTTGAACAGATTCTTCTTCAGTAATTGGAATTCTTTCAGTATTCATATTGTGTTTCCTCATTTGTAAATCTAATAGAGTATACTGGGTTAACCCTATTCCAAAGTCCTGTGTATCTTCTTTAGAAAGCACATCTTCTGTTCTTCCTTGTCTCATAATCTGTCCATCCTGAAGAACGATGACATAATCTGCATATTCCGCAATTAATTCTATTTTATGCTCTACTAATATAATTGTTTTTCCTTTATTCTTCATAATATCGATTGCTTTAAATATTTCCTCCGTACCCTGGGGATCCAATTGTGATGTCGGTTCATCAAAAATAAGAATATCCGGCTCCATCACGATAATCGATGCTAGAGCCACTCTTTGTTTTTGTCCGCCTGAAAGTTCATTGGGATTTTTGTGTTGTATATACTCAATACCAAGCAAGCTAATGATGTCTTGGACTTTCTGTTTAATAACACTGACTTCAACCCCTAAATTCTCGAGGCCAAACGCAATTTCATCAAAAACGGTTTCCTTCACTCCGCTAATCTGGGTAAAAGGATTTTGAAAGACAAAACCCACCTTCTGCGCAAGATCACTTGTATCCCAATCACGAACATCCTTACCGTCTATCAGCACTTCACCACTGATTTCTCCCTTAAAAAAATGTGGGATAAAACCTCGAATAACATTACAAAGTGTTGTTTTTCCCCCGCCATTGACACCGACAAAGGCATATAACTTTCCATTTTCAATCTCAAGATTAATATTATGCAAAACCTCATCTCTACTTGTAGGGTACTTGTATGATAGATTCTTTATCATTATTCCATTCATAAGAAAAACCTCCAGATCATGATGGAAACGAATAAAAGCAATAGTATGGCCCTTACTAATGAATCACTCTTCGTCTTTTCTAATTGATGTAAACTAGTCTTTTTGGTTCGGGCGGTAAAAGCCCTTGATTCTAACGTTATAGCTTTCTCATCTGTGCTTGAAAACGACGATAAAATTAGAGGGGTTAATGCTGGTATAAATGCTTTCATACGAATTCTGAGATTCCCTTCTGTTTCAACACCGCGCGTTCTTTGTGCATCCATAATTCTAAACAAATGCAGCCTCATCTCCGGAATAATAGTAAGTGCGGATGAAAGCACATAGGTAGCTTTGGGCGAAACCCCTAATAATTCTAAAGAACGGGTTAAATCATTTATTTTTGTAATTTGGAAAAATAAAACAATTGCTGATCCTACCGCTAAGATTTTGGAAGTTAATTGTAAACTAAAGTCAATTCCTTCTTGTTTAATTGAGAATATACTCCATGACCATAATATTGTATCTCCAGGATAGAAGAATGATTGCAAAAGAAAAATCATGATAACAATCGAAAGTAATCCCTTAAAGACTATGTCTATAAAAAGCTTTGTTTTTCCAGCTATCATGGCAATGACTAAGCACAACACGGGGAGCAAATATGAATATAAATAACCTGGTAATAGTAATGGAGTTATCATCAAGAATAATGCACACAAAAATTTCGTAGTTGGATATAGATTTAAAATAAAGGTTCTTAGTTTTTTCATTTGTGTATCTCCCATTTCATTTTTTAGGTTCATTTTTTCCCGCTGCACTCGAAGGCGAAAAAATAGGGTGAAAAACTCTCATACCTCTCAATGTTCCTAAAATACATGCGGATAGCAGAAACACTACATACCGGCGTGAGTGGTGCAGTAGTAACATACTGTCCGCAATGTTATCCATATTTTTACATATTACGTATTACTATATTATTCTATTAACCTTCCTTTTTATTATTAATATATAAGTATCCATAATTTTGTTTAGCAAGGTATTGATCTGACATCTTCCGAACAATCATATAGGCAACCAATATAGAAAGGATTTTATCGATACTTTCAACAAATATCTTTTGAGTAATGACCGCTGTCCAAATTTCTTTTCCTGAAGCTAAGATAATTGCAGTTAATGCATCTGATCCAGTTCCTGATGCTCCACCAAATACAATAACAGTTGTCGGAGTCGCGATTAGTATCGCAACAAGTGCCACAATAAAACCAGTAATCGCAACCTTCCAAGCTTTTGTTGTCATCCGCTTCTTTGCTAGGAGACCTACTACAATTCCAGAAGCCATAGCAACCGGCATAAACGCTAACTGAGTAGGGTTAAATATCCCAAAAATTAGTTTTGAGACCGCTCCTGTTACTGCTCCAACCCATGGACCGGCTACCATCGCGACAATCATCGTGCCAATTTGATTTAAGAAGAGAGGTATCTTTAACAATTCGACCAGTTCTCCAGCAACCACATTGACTGCGACACCAATAGGAATGAGCAAAATGGCTGTAAGTGTAAAATCCTTTTTTATCCCTTTCATACTTCTTCCCCCTTTTAGAAATAGTTTTACAGAGATAAAACCCAGTTACTTGCGTCTACCTTTTTCATAGGCCTTCTATCAAATATATGCTCTCAGCAAATCTATTATTATATTTCTTTCTCCACCAAATTGTGATGCATTTTATTATACATTTTGGTAAAGTATGGTTCATACTCCTCGGCCAACTGAAGGCTTAATCGACTTTTTTCAATAAGGGACACATATCTGTCGTTAACGGATTGCAGGACCGCCTCTTCATCGAAAGTTACTATTTTGCGATTATTAAGAACCCATTTTCCTTTGACCATTACCGATTCTATCGAACTACCATTCTCGTAATACACAAGTTGGGATATGGGATCTGCATTTACAGCCAAGGCAGATAATTGTTTGGGTAAAAAGAGATTTATAAAACGCTTTCATTTCTTGGACTGTTATTGGAGTGGCGTCATCAAGTTTCCTCTTTACATTTGCCCTGGATAGTGCCTACTTTATCGTCCATCGTGATAATAGTGGCACTTTTAATTAGTGTTACCATAATGCCACCCCTTTGCAGACTAAAAAATGAATAAAGACGAATAGTATAGTATTTTCCTAATCGCTTCTTTTATTTATCTAGAATCACCTGTATTTATAAAAGAACGACCTATTGTGCTTCTAAGGTAGAAATGCGATTGGCAAACCGTTTAGCTAAACTTTCACCATCAACCCCCATGAGGATTGAGGTATTGGGTTCTGGATTACCCCACTGCCCTGTAAACTCTGCGACGGTCTGACCAGCTGTCAGCACCCCCGCCGTCTCAATCGAAACAAAGGCACGCTGCACCTCAAAGAGTTCTGGCCAAAGCGCATAGGCCACGGCAGGCACATCGTTGTAATAGACACCTGTCTCCGTTTCTGGGGTTTGCAGAGAAGAGATGTATGCCTTCCGCCGAAATTCGGTTGCCTCTAGGAGGAAAGCACCCGGACGAGTACCCGATACCCTGATACGATCAAGATTTTCTTGTGAAATTCTCACCTTTCTACATACATCGAGCCCAACCTGAACGATTGGCGCACCGGACTCGTACATTACCCGTGCAGCTTCCGGATCACTAGCTAGATTAAAGGACGCCACAGGGGAAACGTTTCCAGCACAACGGACTGCACCGCCCATGACGATGATTCTTTTAACGTTCTTAGCGAGACCAGGGTCGATGGTGAGGGCGAGCGCCACGTTGGTTACAGGACCTAACGCTATAATGGTGATTTCATTCGGTGCCTCGTTACAGCGCCTCACGATCTCCAATGCTGCATAATTCTTCTCCTCTGATACGGTGGGTTCGGGGGCGAGGACGCCACCGAAACCGTTATTGCCGTGAATGTGCTTAGCAAAGTATGGTTGACGTATGAGAGGTTTGCCAACTCCTCGATAAACAGGAATATCCTTTCTACCGGCTAATTCAAGTAAAGACAATGCATTCTTTGTCGAGGTTTCAACCTCGATATTTCCATACACTGTCGTCAAAGCTTCGACATGGAGCTCCGGGGACGCGAGCGCAAGATAGATTGCCGCAAGGTCGTCGACACCCGGATCAGTGTCGATAATCACTCGTTCAACCATAATTTCAACTCCTCCTCTAAAAATTAAAATTTTAAATTTACCGCGCCTTTTATAGAAAAAATATCGTGAGATGCATACTCACCAATCCCTCTTTGGAAAAAAGGTTTCGGTATGTAAAGGGGCCAAATCGCCCCCTTAGCATCCGATACTCTGATTCTATTAAAGATGAGAGTTCATTCGTGCTACTTCACCAAGATAGAGGTTCTTTCTCTGTCTACACCCTCGCAAAACCGTCGTGTTTTCTCTTCGTCAACCGGATTTGTCATGATATCGTCAATCTTGGCGCCATAACCAAAGACCGCTCCATCCGCATATTTGAGAAGATTGGCAGTCTCGACTTTCATTCCACTGCCGATAATGATAGGAACATCAGGGACTGCAAGCCTTACCGCCTTTAAATTCTCAACTGAAGGAGGTTGAGCCGATTCCGCACCGGCAAGAATAATTGCGTCCGCCATCCCACGATAGGCCGTATCCCGCGCCAAGACATCGATAGGTCGGGCCGCCAAAGGAGCCGCATGTTTTGTTTGAATGTCAGCAAAGATCTTAACCTTATTCTCCAAACCAAGAAATTTTCGATATCTCGCTACTAAGTGCGCTGTACCGTTGATAAGACCTTGGTCGGTCACGTAGGCATCCGTAAGGACATTGAGTCTAATATAATCAGCCCCGACTGTTCCAGCAACCGCTAGCGCAGACTTCCAAGAGTTTCTTAGTATATTAATCCCCATAGGAAGCTTCACTTCCCGACGAATTTCGTGGGCAATCAATGTCATCGCTGCCACTGTTTCAGGTTCTTCCGTTTCAGGGTAAAACGGATAATCGTTAAAGTTTTCTACCATAACGGAACTGGCTCCACCCTTTTCCAGGCTTTTCGCATCGCGGATGGCGGCTTCTAATACTTGATCTAGCTTTCCATCATAAAGGGGTGACCCAGGGAGAGGTAGTAAATGAACCATACCCAGTACTGGTTTTTCTACACCGAAAATATCTGTAAATGAAGTTTTCATAACAAATTCCTCCTTATTTTTTTATCTTATATTTAACATGGTTGACTTCTGCTCTCTATTTTTTTTGATTACCATTATGCAATCATCTGTTTGATACTCTGCCGTGAAATTCTATGAACCCATTTGAGTTTTATATCAGCATACATTCATCCTAGAATCCCGGTTGAACCATTCCTTATTCGATCTCGTCGATAGGAAGGGCAACATCCGCATCCATACTTGGCGGACGAAGCTGCGCAGTCAGCCCACCATCGACGGCTAGTACATGGCCCGTGATGTATGAAGCTTCCTGCGAAGCTAAGAAACGAACACTCTGCGCAACATCTTGGGGCATTCCGAGTCTTCCCAGTGGGATGAGATCATCCGGCGAGGTCTCTTCTCCAACAGCGCTACGGTTTTCAACCCAGATGGCACCTGGCATCACAGCATTAACCCGGATTTTCCATGGAGCCAGATCGAGTGCCATCGCTCGGGTAGCGGCTTCGATCGCACCTTTCGTGGCATCGTAAGCGACGCGATTTCGATGTGCGCGTGTAGCACCTCCCGAACTCATATTGATGATGACCCCACCTTTACCTTGGTGAACCATAGCTTTTGCCGCCATCTGGCTACAGAGGTAAAGACCATTTAAATGAATTTTTATAAGGTTCTCCCACATAGCGTAGTCAGTTTTTAGAAAATGTTTTTCCGAGAGTGGGCCGTGGGCAATACCGGCATTGTTAACTAGTACATCTATACCGCCTTGGAATTCGCGTGATTTCTCAAATAGCCTATTTACATCGTCGCTTGACGAGACATCCGTGTATACGAAAAGGCCTTCACCTCCTAAATCTACGATCTCCTGCACACATTTCTCACCGGTGCTAGTATCAACATCGGCGATGACTACCGACGCGCCAATCTCAGCGAAAGCTAAGGCGATACCTCGGCCGAGTCCCTTTGATCCACCGGTCACGATAACACGCTGCTTTAATCTACCAGTCAATTTGTATTCACACTCCATCTAATTTCAATAATTAATGTATTTGGGCAAAGTATGGTTGACAAACAATATACTTGATTCACCATAATCTCTACTTCTTTTGACTTTATTAAACGCTAATCTGCTAACTTACAAGAATCAAATTATGTAAGCTTTTTATCCCATTTGCTAGAGGATTTCAGATTAATGCGTCTAATCACCCCCTTTGAATCTTTAAGAAACCAGTTATTCATATTTTCCATTGTTAGTGAACACTGATTCCTCTCCTAAATCTAAAGTGGTATAATCTTCCAACACATCAGCAAACCAATATTGTAAATCGGCTTCTCTTTTATGGAGATACACTGGCTTTCCGTTTACAAGTTTCATAGGTATATCGTGTCCAGGCACCAATATACTCCCTGTCTTTTTTTTCCACAAACTCCATAAGTAATGAATTGAATTTTGGCTTTCTGATAGATTTAACGTCATGTCTACATGGTATGTTATAAGTTCAACCCTGTTTTTAGCTGCATCCCCACTAAATAACAAATCATAATCACCATTGTTGACACTGTACGCCATGTGACCTGGTGTATGACCTTTCGTTTGATGAGCAACAATACCAGGCGCCACTTCATCGAGATGGTCTACTAACCTAATTTGTGGGGAACAATTTAATTCCTTTACATACAGTTCAGGTACATGCCATCCTCCAGGTGGTTCATTTAAAGCCCAATTCATATCTACTCGACCTACTACAATGGTCGCGTTAGGAAACAAAGTCCAATTTACACAATGATCCCAATGCGTATGAGTCAATAAAACCATTGATATGTCATTAGGAGATAAACCTTTATCACGCAGCTTCTTTAATAAAAGTGGCCTGATTCCAAAGCTCCCGACATCTATAATGATGTTCTGGTCATTTTGGGATAACAAGGTGACCGTACTCCATCCTAGCCCTCCGTGAGTTGAGGACTTTCCGGGAAATCCTTGGATAAATATGTTGTAGTCAAACATAACTATCACCTTTCACCTTAGTACTAAAGTTTCGATTCTTGAAAAGCTAGCAAATGAAATTAGAATAAATTATTTTATCAATTGTTTAAATTTTTAGATAAGTGGAAACGTTTCCATATTCTGTTACAATTATATTCAGGAGTTTTACAAAAATTCATAGAAATATTTTTTTATAGAATTCTCAAATTAATTTTATGAAAGTTCTGAAAAAAATTTTGTAGATTCTTTACTTCTATGAGCCACCATAGATGATTCTCTTTCAACTCGCTTTCACTTTATAGATCTCCACAGCAATAAGATGAAGAAAAACGAAAACGTTTCCAATATTTTAAACATTGATAAGATGATTAAAATAAGTGGAAACGTTTCCATAACTTATAACAATTTATATTCAATAGTTGTTCAAAAATTCATAGAAATATTTTTTATAGAATTCCCAAATTAATATTGCAGAGATTCAGAATCATCTATATTCGGATTCTAAACTCGTTTCTTACTATTGACCGCCATAGTTGATTCCCTTTCAATAAGTGTTGGATAAAACACAAGCGTTTCTTTAATTATTTGCTTTTCCTTAATTGATTTAACAATGATTTCAATAGCCCTTTTTCCCATTTCTTTAATAGGTGTATGGATCGTTGTCAGCATAGGAAACAAAATTTCTGCATATTGGGAATTATCAAAACCAACCACTGATAATTGTTCGGGAATTTTTATATTAAGCTCCCTTGCAGCTTTATAAATCCCTACAGCAATACTGTCGTTTCCAGCAAATATTGCTGTAGGTCTTTTGTTTTCTTTTAATAAATTCAATGCATTCTTATATCCACTTTCAATATAAAATCTGTCAAAAATAACAAAATCATCATTAATAGGAACACCACTTTCATTCAATGCAACTTTGTATCCTTTATGCCTTTGAACAGATGAATAAGAATCATCTCCCCCAGAAATAAATGCAATATCTTTATGCCCTAATTCCAGGAGATGACTTGTCGCTTTATACCCGCCATCAAAATTATCAACTAATATTTCATTAACAGTTAAGTTCTGGAATTTACTTCCTATAATAACAATAGGAAGTTCTGGAAATTTTGCCCTTACTTCTTTTATCGTATTGGTCTTAACATCAGGAGATGAAAAAATGATCCCATCGACTCCCTTTGCAATCAATAGGTGTATATACTCTGCTTCTTTTTGTGAATTGTTATCAGTATTGCATAAAAAAATGTTAAACCCATGGCTATTTGCTCCATCTTCTACTGCTCTGGTCAGATCCGAATGAAAAATATTTTTAATATCGGGTATGATTAAACCAAGGGTTAAAGTTTGTTTCTTGATCATTGCAGCAGCAACTAAATTCCCATTATAATCTAGCTTTTTTACTGCATTAAGGACTTTTTCTCTCGTTTTTTCACTTGTATACCCACTCATATTCAGTACTCTCGATACAGTAGAAATTGATACTTTAGCTTCCCTAGCGACATCCTTTATGGTTGCCATCATATTCACATCCTTATAGAAACGTTTCCAGATTTTGTTATTGTTATCATTCTACAAAATTAGTTGATTTCCTCCCGGACAAGGGTGGCTTACTAAATCGGCTATTTGACGCAGCTTTTGACTTCTTATTTCTTTCAGCTACCGTATGATTATAGGGTACTTCCCCATATTTTCATTTTATTTGACCAGGAAAGTAAAACAACATTTTGCAAGGCTTTAATATTATTCGATCCAGTCCCTCCAGCATTGGTTTCGGACAATCAGTAGTAATTATTATGATAAAAAAATAACATTTATTCAGTAGAGGTTCGTTATTATATAGTTATTTCAAAAATCACCATCGAGAAGAAAGAAAGAATTTAATCCTACAGGCAGCCAAAGAATTGTTTTAACAAGGGGTTTAATGCAACAACGATATAAGATATTATCAACCATTCCTGAGTTAGACGTAAAAAGGGTCAGACCCCCAGCGCGCTAAAGTGTTAGCACATCGGGGGTCTGACCCTTGAGTTCTTACTGATCTTTTAATTAGAACTTTTCTGATTCACAACAACTTTTTGAAATTCACTTAGGTGTTTTCTAATTCTCTTCATTGCTGTATCCGAATCATGTTGAGCAATAGCATCAAATATCCTTTGATGCGCTAATATAATTCCTTCTCGATCTCTTTCTGAAATTTCAGAGCGAAAGGTATTTTCATAAATGAATGGTTCTAATACCTTCATTAGCAGCATTAAGACACGATTATGTGTAGCCATTACGATTGCCATGTGAAACTCGAAGTTTTTCTCTTCAATGCTTTCTCTTTTATTCTTATACCTTAAAGCAATTTCTAAATCCTCTTTTATTTCTTCAATATAATCAATATCTTCCTTGGTAGCATGCTGTGCAGCTAATCCTGCACAAATTGTTTCCAAAGCAATCTGTGTTTCCATTAGTTCCGATAAATCAATTGTATTAAAATTCATCATCGAGGAAAAAGTACGTATAATTTGAGATGTGTTAGGTTCACTAACAAAAACACCTCCACCTACACCTTTTTTGGAAACAATTAGTCCTTCAAACTCCAACAATAGTAAAGCTTCTCTCGCTGTTGCACGGCTGCACGACCATTTTTCTACTATTTCACGATCTGAGAGAAAACGTGAGTTTGGTTCTATTTTTTGTTCAAAAATCATCGTCTTTAACTCTTCTGCAATTAAATTAGCCAATTTTGTATTATTTCCTTGTTGAACGATAGAAACCAGCCTCTTTCCTTTGATAAGAGAATATTTTATATTAGAATATAGCTAGATTTATATTAACATATTTCACCAAAAATTAAATTTGTTTTAGATAGGCAATTCATATTTTATTTACCTGTTGAACCTTATCTTCTGCGATTTTTATTGTTTTGTTAATCGCTAATTTATTAATTGTTTCTTGATCGTACCCCAATTCTTCTAAAATTTCTTTCGTATGTTCGCCAACCATATGAAGAATTGGTTGAAGTTGTACCCTTGACCGTGAATATTTAACAGGTGTTTGAATAAGTGGAATACTTCCTAAATGTGGGTGTTCAACTTCAACAATAATGTTATGATCTTGAATTAAATCACTATGAATTAATTCATGAATTCCCCAAATTGGGCCAAATAATATATTTTCTCCTTTAAATATGTCGCACCATTCATCGGTTGTTTTTTCAAAAAAAACATTATTTAATATCTCTGTCAATTCTTTCCGATGCTTTATTCGATTTGCATTCGTGCTGTATTCTTTAAGTTGGAGTAAATCCTTACGACCAATAAGATGACAAAAGCTTTCCCAGGCCACTTCAGTTTGGGCCCCCGCGGTCATCCAGCCATCTTTTGTCGGAAATGCTTGATAGGGAAAAACTTGAGAATGTTGATTTCCTAAAGGCTTAGGATTTTCTCCGGTAGTTAAGTACTGCCCATAACGAGTAGAAAGATTCAATACCATCATGTCAATGAGGTTTAATTCAATTTTTTGTCCTGCCCCACTTTTTTCCCGTTCATAAAGAGCAGCGGAAATAGCTCCAAAGGCCACAAAAGCGGTTGAATTATCGGCTATCGGAATTCCAGGAAGAAGAGGAGGGGAGTTTTCATCTTGTCCGGTCATACTCATGACAGCCCCCATCCCCTGAACAATCGGATCCATTCCAGGTCTATTTACGTAACCAGGAGTATTTCCAAATGCTGAAATACTGCAATAAATGATTCTTGGATTTATTTTAGAAACTTCCTCATAACCTAGTGCAAGTTTATCCATAACTCCTGGGCGGAAATTTTCTATTATTACATCTGCTTCTTTAATCAAATCCAAGGCTATTTTTCTACCTAGATCCATTTTTAAATCTATAGATATTCCTCTCTTCCCATGATTAAAAGCACAATATAGATAGTCCTTATCTTCATTTGTCTGACGAACTTGTTCCCCTTTTAAAGATTCTATTTTAATTACATCAGCCCCAAAGTCAGAAAGTATATTTCCACAATAAGGACCCGCTAGCCAATGGGTAAACTCAATAACTTTTATACCTGAAAGTACGCCATTATTCTGCATATTCTTCTCCTTCAAAAAGTTTTTTAAACCTTGCAATTTACTTGATAAAAATAACAAGTTATTTTATCAAGTCAATTGCAAGTCCTAGGTAATTTGAATGTATTTTTCACCTTTGCTCTTATTCAAATTCCCCAGTCCATTTATTGTTTTCTTTAAACCATTTTATAGCACCTGGATGATATTTCAATTTCAATTGATTAGCTACGTAATCTGCTCCACGAAACGCATTTTCAATCGTGTACTCTGATCCACTCGGGTGAACTTTAGCCACGGTACTTGTATTTTCTTGTAAATTCTTGATCAAATCGTATACTAAATCATCTTCTAAATCTGCTCGGGCAACAAGATATGCTGGGGTACCCATTGTCTGAATTGATTCATCTATACCTTTATACGTCCCTCCTGGTATTTCGATTGGGAATACGTCAGGCTGTATTTTTTTAATACCTTCTATCATTTCATCGGTTACAGGAAGTATATTGATACCTACAGAAGTAGAAACATCTGAGACAGATGCAGTCGGCAATCCTCCAACTAATTCACCTCCGTCAATTGTGTTATCTTTAAGGGCATTTGCCTGTTCACTTGAAGATAATTGAGCTTCATGAATATCCTTAAAAGTTAAATCAAAAACTGAAAGAAGTGTTTCAACATCTTTTCTAATCGCACTTCCTGGAGCACCTGTACCAATTTTTTTCCCTTTAGTAAAAAGTTGTTCCATGGAAGTAATGCCTGAATCTTTTCGAACTACAACGTGTCTGATGTTAACATGACCTGATGTTAATAATTTGATTTTTGACACATCAACCGTACCATCTTCTAATGTAGAAGCAATATCACTTGAAGTGACTAATCCTAAATCCATATCCCCGCTGCTGATTCGGCGTAGATTCTCTATTCCCCCACCTGTAGCTTGGGCAGAAACTTTCACATTCGTTACCTTTTTATTGAATACATCCGCCATTCCATTACCAATGTAAAAATAGGATCCTCCTTCTCCTCCAGTACCAATAAGAAGCGAAGAGATTTTGCTAGAATTGCTGGAAGTTTGATTGCTACACCCAAAAAGAAGCAACGTAAAACCTATTATTAAACAAACTGCTTTTATTCTTTTTCTAAACAATCGTATTACCCCCTTTAATTGATCACACTTTTCGTTTCTTTATTCGTATTTTCATACACGATTTTCCTATTTCTTACAAAGTGGCGGCGGTGAATGATAATAAGAATGAACAATCCTACTAAACTTAATTTATTATCTGGTACAATTAACAAAATACCACATCCAGCCATCAATAAACGTTCCCACCATTGGATAAGAGATTTGTATAAGATTACACCTTGTAGTGAACTTGCCATACAATATGTTCCGATCACTGCTGTAATAAATGCAATTAGTACCTCAAACATGTTCCCATTTAGTAAAAGAACATCGTTATAGACAAATAAGAAAGGTACAATATATAGTACATTTGCAATCCGCATAGCAGACCAGGCTACTCTAAACGGTGGTGCCTGGGCAATCCCGGCAGCTACAAAAGCATCTGGAGCCGAAGGTGGTGATATTCCCGATATCACTCCAAAATAGAAAATGAATAAATGAGCAGCCAAAGGATTAACACCCATACTAATTAACGTTGGAGCTATTATGACGGCTAATACAGAATATGCTACTAATATCGGTACTCCAGTTCCTAGAATAATCGATACTACAGCTGTGATTAACAATAAGATGAACAAGTTTCCATTTGAAAGTTCTATCAAAATATTAGAAAGGTGCAGACCCAATCCACTGACAGATATAATACCTGCTATTAAACTAGCCAAAGCCACGATACCGCCAATAACAAGAGAGTCCCGTGCACCAGATATCATTGCATCTTTCACTTTTATTACTTTTTCCACAAAACTATCAGATCGTTTAAAGATGAACATTACGGCTATACAGGATATGATTCCCCAGAATCCTGCACGAGCGGGAGAAACTCCAGCTACGGCAATCATATAGAGCAAAACGATGATCGGAATTAAATTGTACCAACCATTTTTTATTACCATTTTTAATTTGGGTATATTTTCTTCTTTTACTCCGCTTAAATTCTCTTTTGCTGACTCCAAATCAATCATAAAAAATAAACTAACATAGAAAAGGATCCCAACAAGAAAGCTGGACTTGGCAATATCCCAATAGGACATCCCTAATATTTCCATCATGATAAAAACTGTACTTCCCATAATAGGCGGCATAATTTGAGATCCTAAGCTGCTGCATGCTTCCACCCCTGCAGCGAACACTCTTTTAAATCCCGTCCTAATCATCATTGGTATCGTAATAGAACCGACACTTGCTACATTAGCAATGCTGCTGCCCGTTAACATTCCCATAAGAGAACTTGCTACTACAGCAATCTTCCCTGCACCCCCGCGCCATTTTCCGAAAAATGCTAACGCCAAATCATGAAAAAATTCTGCAATTCCCGTTAAACGAATAAAAGCTGCAAAGATAATGAAGAGAAATATATAGTCAGCAGCAATCCCGGTAATTTGACCAAATGGCCCATTTGTAGATAAAAAGAAGGTAGCAATAAATCTTGGTATATTATAACCAGAATGAGTAAAAGGTTCTGGCAGAGACATACCAAATACTGCATATCCAACAAAAAGTAACACGATGACAACAAATCCCCATCCGGCAACCCTGCGTGCAACCTCAAACATAACAAAAATTGCCAACAAACCGAATACTAAATCTCCCATGGTTGGTTCCAAACCTACACGCACATTGTAGTTTTGGAAAGAGGAGAATACGTATATCCCTGCGATAATTGTGATAATCGCTAACAACAAGTCAATTCCTAAAGCCCATCGGTTATTTTTTAAACGCAACGATACTGGATACAAAAGTAAAGTAAATACTAAAGCTCCGGTTAAATAAATAGCTCGGTGCTCAATACCTGGTAGAGGTTCAACACCAGCAGCATAGATAAAATACAGAGTATAGACAATCATGAAAGCAGATAATAAACGCCCTCCATATTTAGAGAAACTTCGAAAACGGAGTGTGGGTTTTACTAACTCCACCATTCCTTCTTCATTTGGTTTTATTTCCCTTTTTTGCACGAATGATTACTCCTTTCATATAGCATGGAAATCTTTTCCCATACCTATCCGAATGCGATTAGGAAAGCGCTGTCATTTAATAAGAAGGGCAGATTTTTTGATCTGATTACTAAGCGAAAAGAATGTTCGTAGCTAAATAAGAGCTACAAAGAATAAAAGATAAATTATTGTTTTTCATTACTTTATTATTTTAGCGGCAGCTTAACGACGGCGGTAGCAGGAACGCAGATTTCTCCTTTTTGGTTTACCTCTTTTAATTCAAGAGTAAGAAGTCCTTCCCCATTGACAATATCCTTGTTTACAACTTCTCCCTGACAAGTTAACGTATCTCCAGGAATAGCATATCTTCGGACACTTAACTCCATGCTTTTCAGTTCCCCGTATACCCCCATCCAATCAGTGCATAATTGCGTTAAAAATGCTCCATGTAAATGGGATTGCACTAATACATCTGGATATCCCTCTTCATTCGCATATTTTAAATCATAGTGGATCCGATGTGTATTCCATGTTATCGCACTATATCTAAATATTTGTAAAGTTGTTGGTGTTTTTATTAGTGGCGGTAATTTATAACCTATTTCTACATCTTCATAAAATGGTGTCTTATATTTCTCGTATGACTTTACACTCACTTCAAAAACCTCCCTAAATACATGATTTTATCGTGCAATGATCGTACGTGTAGACACGCAGATAACATCATCATGCTCATCCTTATACGTATTAGTTTCTTCTAAAAAGGCGACAAGACCTTTCTTACCTTCCTTTGTATACGTATTGGTTATTTCGTTAATGAGAGTAACTGCCGTTCCTGCAACTAAGGGCTTAAAAAATTTCTTCTTTTCACCTCCTCCCATAATTTTGATTCCCTCAAAATCTTTGGGCAAAAATCCTTGTATTGGCATACCATCGCGGTGGAGATGTTCTTCTTCAAGCCCTCTCCCCCATTCAATGATAGATGCGATTAAATTTTGCGGAGCAATAATATCTTTGTATCCATGTTTCTGGGCATATTCTTTATCATGGTAAAGAGGATTAGGATCGCCAATGGCTAACGCATATCTTTGAATCTCTAATGAACTCACTTCACCAAGTAATTGTACTTTTTTTGAACCTATTAGGGTGCGAAAATATGAAACCAATTCCTCTATTTTTGTTGACATATCAAAATCTCCTTTTTATAAAATAACTCTTTTTTTGAAGTGAATTTTCTATCTTATAACTTTACTTTTCCGCTAAGCAAGTCTCTTGCAACTACCATCCGATGTACCTCTGAAGGACCTTCTCCAATTCGTTTTATCCTTAACTCCCTATACCAACGTTCAAATGGAAATTCCTTCGTTAGTCCCATCCCTCCAAAAATTTGGACAACTCGATCAATTACTCTTCCTGCAGTCTCTGTTGCGTATAACTTTGCACTAGAAACCTCAAAACGGGCATCTTTTCCTTGATCCGCTTTCCAAGCTGCTTCATATACCAGCCATCTAGCTGCACGTAATTCAATTTCTGAATCCGCAATCATCCATTGGATCGCTTGTTTATCAGCTAACGTACTCTTGTGTACTTTTCGAATATTCGCATAATTTATGGCTTCGCGTAACGCTGCATTAGCAATGCCAACACACCCTGCCGAATATGGTATACGATTATAGACAAGCCAATCTTGTGCTAGTATAAACCCAAGACCAACTTCACCAAGAACATTTTCTTCTGGGACTTCTACATCTTCCAAAAATACTTCACAAGGATACCAGGACCGGATAACAGGAATGGCTCGATAGGTGAGTCCCGGCGTATCACTGTCGACAATAAAGGCGGTAATACCATTTCTTCCTTCCCCCGTGCGAGCAAACACAATTCCGTAATCAGCTGTATCGGCTCCAGAAATAAATATTTTTTGCCCATTTAAAATCCATTTATTTCCTTTTTTAACAGCTCTCGTTTGAATCGTTCGTGCTGGGTCGGATCCCCCTCCTGGTTCCGATATACCGATAAACGACTTCTTTTTACCTTCGATAGTTGGTAATACATACCGTATAATTTGATCCTCTGTTCCCTTATACAAAATGTAAGGAGGCTCATTGCCAAAAGCATTTAAAGCAGGATTATAAGCCCCACTGCGGTGAGCAGAAGACTCTTCTGCCACAATTGCCAATTCAAATAGACTAAGACCAGCTCCTCCATACTTTTTAGGAACACTTAACGCCCATAATCCGGCTTTTTTCGCTTTTTCCTGTAAAGCTTCTAACTTATCACTTGGCAAGTTATAATCATCATAATCCATTTCTTTTTCTAATGGGATCACTTCTTTTTGAATAAAATTCCGAACTGTTTGCCGCAACATTTGTAATTCATCAGACAGAATAAAACCGTCATAGTTTAGATTTTTTTCAACCTTGTTTTGCATCTTTACCACCCCAATATTTACTTGATTTACACACACATCTTAGGATTATTCATGGAAAACAACCAATTAGCCAACCTATTGATTCACCTTACCTTGGCTTTACTTGACACATTCTTTATCCACTTCAATTTCAATTTTTAACATGATCGCCCCCATTGTTTTTCCTTGATGGTCTCTACGAAGAGAAGAGGGTCCTCCGCCTCCTAGTGCTTCTTTTAAATGAAATTTTAACGCTAATACGTTAGGAACTTCATACCGAAGAACTTCTCCCTGAACTAATTTTCCGTAAAGGTTCTTCACCCGTTCAGCTGTTATTTCTTTTTTTAGGATTTCATAGATTTTTTCATTTGGTGCAAAAATACTAATATCGGAATCATTTCCTTTGTCGCCGCAACGAACTTGTATCAAGTCTTTCAACATTAGTTTCACTTACAATCCCTCCACACGAACACGATTATCGACCTTTTCTTTCGGAACTAAGATTGGACATATTCCTAGTAATGCTCTAGGCTTTTTCATTCCACTCATTCCTCCAGAGAAGGGAGGCCCATTTAAGCCTAAAGGTGGAACTAATCGACCCAAACGTGCTGCTTCTTTCGCTGTTTTTGTATGAATAGCAATCCGTAAATCTACCTCATTTAAATTTGGATCTTGCTCTGCTAGCGGTCCATGGAAAGAATTGTATCCGATATAAGAAATATGAATGTCATCATATTGAATATTTTCTTGATTCATTTGTTCAACTACTATTTCTGCGGCCTTTTTTGCCTTCTCTAAAGCATCTGGCCACACGTATCCTAGACTAGCTTCGCCAATATACCCATTCGCATAGCCAATCAGTGCTTTGTAAGTATCTGGTGCTGGCTTTCCAGTTGTTCCAGAGATCCGCACCTCATCTTTCCCAATTTCCTCAAATTGAGTATCCGCTAGATTCACAATAACATCTGGAAGAATGTAGTTATAGGGATCATGTACCTCGTATAACAGTTGTTCTTTTAACGTATCTTTACTGACTAAACCACCAGAATTAGGAGTTTTGGTCATGATTGCCTCCCCATTTTCATCTACTGTAGCGATTGGGTATCCAATATTCACCAAATCAAGTGATCGCCAATCTCCACTAAAATTTCCCCCAGTTGATTGGGCAGAGCATTCCATTAAATGACCAATTGTCATCGCACGCGCCAGACGATCCCAATCATCCCATTCCCAATTAAATTCATATATAAGTGGTGCAGCAAACTGTGCGGAATCAGTTGTCCTTCCTGTAATAACAATATCAGCACCCTTTTTAAGCGCTTCTACTATTGGGCGAGCACCTAAATAGGCATTGAAAAAAGATATTTCATGTTCTTCTGGATGAAACGTTTCCCCGTTTTGCATGTTAACTAGTAATCCATCTCTCTTTAAATCTTCCAAACCATTCATTAAGTCGTCGCCAATTACAACAGCAACTTTTAAGTCAAGCCCAAGTTCTTCAATCACTCTGTCCACTACTTTTTTCGCCCCAATTGGATTAATTCCTCCAGCATTCGTTAAAAGCTTTACACCTTTTTCTGCACACAACGGGAGCAATTGGCGCATCATAGGTTCTAAATCTTTTGTGTAACCCATCTCTGGGTTCCTTTGTTTATCTTTTTGCAAAATGGCCATTGTTAATTCAGCTAAAGCATCAAAACATAGGTAATCTAAATTACCTTCTCGCACACTCTGAATCGCAGGTCTAATCGTGTCTCCATAAAATCCTGTACCTGCCCCTATACAAATCGTTTTCATTCACTCACCTCAAATTAATAGTAAATTGCTTTTCGTTTACGGTATGGATCAAAAACTAAATCTAAACTCGTACTTCATAAACTCGGGTAAAATAAAACGGGTACTTATGAGAAAACAAAATATTATAATATTTGTTTTAAATATTATAATATTTAACAATACGAGTCAATATTAAATTTAGAATTTTTTAAAAATTCACATTATATAAACCCTTTTATATTTTTGTACATTTACTTTGCTCTTGATTAACCAACTTATTTAGTTATCAAGTAAATGAAAAAAGCCATTCCCATCTGTTAAGCTAATCCAGCTCTCAACGGGAATGACTTCTATTGTTCCATTTTAGATATCTAGCATTTTTTTGTATATTCTATTAACTCTTTAAATACACTGCTCCCATCTTTCACTTTGTTTAATTGGTACACTAAAGGAAATACGGAAGTTTCCTTAAATAAAATATTGACATATTAAATTAAAAACCTATAAATTTATACTCCGCGCAATATTTTCAATAATCGTTTCTTTCTTTAGCAAATCCAATCTTGCAAGTCTAATTTCTTTATACCATCGTTCAATCGGGAGATCACCAGCAAACCCTGCACCTCCGTGAATTTGTAAACAATCATCAATGATTTTTGCAGCAGTTTCAGTTGCGAACAACTTCGCCATTTGCGCAGCAATGGCTCCATCATTCTCTCCATTATCCATTTTAATAGCAGCATCATGAACCATTAATCTCGCTGCATTCAGAGTCACAAACCCATTTGCAATCATAGTCCGAATACTTGGAAACTCAGATAAGGTTTTCCCTCTTGTTATTCGCATTTTCGCGTATTCCTGTGCGTAATCGAGTGCTTTTATAGAAATGCCTAAACACCGTGCACTTAATAGAATTTGTGATTCTGCTAACCACTTCTTTATCAAGCTTGCTCCTTCTCCAACTTTACCAATTCTTCTGGTATCCTTGATTCTAAAATCCTTAAAGGTGAGGTTATCGTATTTTTGGACATCGATAAGAATCGTGTCCTTCTTCTCAAATGGATCATTTAGCTCAAGAATAAATATCGTAGGCATTTGTGTGCCGTTCACTTCTTGGCAGTTTACAAGGATAATCCCAAAACCTGATTGATCCATTTTTTGAATATAGGACTTATGACCATTTATTATCCAATCGTCCCCACTCTTTACCGCAGAACAAGTAATTTTATCAATTTGGTTATCTTCATGTTCTTCCCAAAGAGCTATAAAACACCCTTTTCCCTGACAAACAGTGGGTTTTACGTAGATCTCAATCTGACTGGGTGAACAATTTTCCAAAAGGCTTGGCAATTCGGCACCAAAGCCATCCATGACAGGGTGATAAAGACCAAGTCGGTGTTGGGCAGCCTCCTCATAGATTATAGTCCTGCTATATAACGATAAGTCTGCGCCTCCCCATTCTTTCTTTGCTCCTAATGCATGTAATCCTGCTTGCTTTGCCTTTTCTTGTATTGAAACCAGCTCTTTTTTTGATAGCTCTTTTACGTATCCCTTTTGCGATTTTTCTAAAGGTATGACATTCTCTTTTACGAATGATTTTACAGTATTTTTTAAAATGGATAATTCTTTTTCCATTAGTACCTCTTTCATGATATCCTCACCCTTTAACTTTCATTTTTAAGCACTTCCATTATTTTTAAAGTAGAATTTCCTTTCGTTGTGCTTTCATTGCCTGTTTCATCAAATTTTCAATACCTTTATTTAATTTGCTAAATCGCTCATCCTTTGCTTCTCCGATTTTCCAACGATAATATATTTGTTGAAGAATAACAGCAATTTTATAAAAAGCGAAGCTCAAATAAAAATCAATATGACTAATATCCCTTCCACTCTTTTTTGCGTATTTCTCTAACATTTCCTTTCTCGATGCAAACCCTGGTGCTGTTGTAACGGAGGTTAACCCGGTGTCAGCTTCTCCCGCTTCTTTCCAGTAGGCTAACATCACTGCTAAATCTGTTAATGGATCCCCAATTGTACTTAATTCCCAGTCAAATAAACCTACTATCTCTCCAGGATTTTGCGAGGAAAACAGCATGTTATTTAACTTAAAATCATTATGGACGATGGTTGGCTCAGGTGATATGGGAATATGATTGATTAACCACTTCTCCAGGGTTTCAACTCCATTAATGTCATCGGTTTTACAGTTTTGGTATCTCTTAATCCAACCATGGACTTGTCGACTCAAATAACCCTCAGGATATCCAATCGTTTCAAGGCCTGCTTCCTTATAATCCACCTCATGTAATTGGTGAAGTGTATCAATTACTGTGTTCGAAACGAGCTGGCCGGTTCTTGGATTCTCAGCAAAGTCCTTAGGCAGCGAAGCATCAATGACAACGCCATCTTTCTTTTCCATCACATAAAAATGTCGGTCCATGATGCCTGGGTCTTCACAGTAAAGGTATGGCTTTGGAGCAAGCGAAAAAAAAGGGTTAAGTTTGTTAAGGATATCAAATTCCCTTTTCATGTCATGTGCTTTAGGCGGTAATGGACCAAAAGGGGGTCTTCTTAAAACAGCCTTCCATTCTCCTATGCTTATTAAGTAGGTTAAATTAGAATATCCAGCTGAAAATGGTTCTATTTGAAGTGGAGCATTACTTTCTACCAGTTTTTTACTGCGGAGGTATGTTTCAAGAACCAGCCAGTTTACCTGATCAACTTGTTGTTTATTTTGAAATTGCTGCTGGTTCATGTGGAACCTCCCTTTCTTTGAATTCTCTTAAGACTTGTTTCGCCACTACCATTCGATGAACTTCGTCTGCTCCGTCATAAATTCGGGCTGCCCTTGCTTCACGATAAAGACCTTCAAGAGGTGTATTTTGCGTTAGTCCATATGTTCCGAGTACCTGAATTGCCCGATCAATAACATTATTCAATACTTGTGCACCATAGAATTTGATTATGGAAATTTCTTTACGTGCTTGGGAACCTTGATCCAATTTCCATGCAGCTTGTAGGGTTAACAGCCTAGACGCTTGGATTTCTGCTTCAGAGTCTGCAATATAATTCTGGATTATTTGCGAGTCTGCAAGTGTCTTTCCTCCATCTTTTTTATTTAATGTGTAGTGAAGCATTTCATTTAATGAACGTCGTGCAACTCCTAACCACCTCATCGCATGTGTGATTCTTCCAGGACCAAGTCGCAGCTGTGCTAATTTAAATCCTTCCCCTCGCTTCCCAAGCATATTTTCTTCAGAGATGCGGCATTCATTAAATCGAACCTCACAGTGTCCTCCTGGATAGTGATCACCCAAAACCGGAACTTCCCGGATTATTTCAAATCCTGGATTATCTGTTTCGACGATGAATAGACTGGTTCGGCGATGCGGTTCTGCCTCTGGGTCTGTTACCACCATAGCGATACAGAATGCCGAGCCAACTGCGCCAGTGGTAAACCATTTATGAGCTTTGATAACCCATTCATTTCCATCTTTAACCGCTGTCCCTTGCAGCGTTCTCGGGTCTGAACCTGACACTTCCGGCTCGGTCATTCCAAAACACGAACGAATATCCCCATTAGCTAAAGGTCTAAGATATTTTTCCTTTTGTTCCGCTGTTGCAGCGTGAAATAATATTTCTCCATTTCCCGCATCCGGGGCCATTGACCCGAAAATATAAGGGCCAATCGGGCTTTGTCCGATTACTTCTGAAAGTAAACCAAGAGATACAAATCCATTTCCCATTCCTCCAAATTCCTTAGGAAGATGCGCGGCCCATAAACCCTTTTCTTTTACGATTTGTTGCAATGGTTTTAATATTTCCGCTGGTAAACCTCTATGTGGAATCATGTATTTCTCATTTGGGAACACATACTTTTTCATAATTTCATTTGCAACATCTATCATTTTTTGTTGTTCTTCGTTTTCCATAAAATTAAACACTTCTTTTTCACTCCTTCTTGAACACATTTTCTTATTTCAAATAATCGTAATAAAAAGCCTGGCCCTTTTATAACTTCACTCGGGTCAGGCCCTTACCAAGGTCCTACTAGTAGAAATATTATGTTTTAATCAATAATTAGTAGATTTACAAATATACGTTTCTAAAAAATTGATCATATCTTTAAATTCCCTGGGATTGATAAATTCTCTTTCCGTCCAACTAATTTTAATCCAATCCACTAATTCTGTTGGACTATTAAAATATTCTCCGCTGGAATCTGATTTCCTTAGCATATACCTTCCATTTTCTTCATCTAAGGTCACTTCACAGGGAAATGCATTATCATAACAACTCAAAAAGAATTCCATCCATATCCCTCCTTGCTCATAGACATAACTTTCAAATTCATACATTTTATTGGTGTTATTCCTTTTTTGTCCCTTACTATTAGTGCCGAATCATTCGTTCTGCCAAGGTATTTCGAATGAAGTTAGAATGGATGCCTAGAAAATGATCCTTTTATTCTCTAGATGATTAAGTAACATTCAAGCCTCCGCTCTTTTTTGATGATACGTCTTTTTTCTCCGGAATAGCCAAACTAACAATTACTCCCGCTAACAATGCTAAAACTAATGTAGCTCCACGAGAGGTAACAATACCCTCAAGAGGTGTATTAATCCATATGATGGTACTAATAAAGCCAGTGAGAAGTGCAGCAATAACTCCAGCACCGGACATACGTTTCCAGAAGAATGTTAAAAGAATGGCGGCGGCAAAACTGTTTCCAACACCTGCCCATGCCCAGCCAATCACCACGTAAATCAACGTTTTAGACATAAGACCGATGACTAAGCCAAATAAACCAACAATTGTTACTGAAAGACGCGAAATCAATAAGAGTTGTTTTTCCGTTAATGTCAGCCCCATAATCTTGTGTAAGATATCTTCACTTATAGAAGTGGATACGACTAATAATTGAGATGAAGCTGTTGACATAATGGCGGCAAGAATACCTGCTAGTAAAATTCCAACTAACCAGCCAGGGAGTAAATCAGTCAACATCATTGGCAGGATCATTTCAACGTTATCCACTTTTCCTGTTCCATACAATGTCAACCCTGTAATCCCAATTAAAAATGCCCCTCCATATGCTAAAACTCCCCAGAGAATCGCAGCATTTCTACCAATTTTCGCATCCTTTTCATTTTTTAACGCCATAAATCTTGCACTAATATGTGGCTGCCCTCCCAAATAACCCAGAGCCCATGAAAAGTTTGTATAAATAAGAAGACCAATTCCTACCCCTGTTAAGCCACCTGTCCAAGAGGACGCACCATTTCCAGCTTGAACAAGTGCTTCACTAATGGATAGGTCTAAAGAACCAATTTTAAACAAGGCAACAATCGGCAAAACAACGAGAGTGACAACCATTAAAATAGCTTGAATGGCATCCGTCCATACAACCGATAAGAAACCTCCTAGACATGAATATACGACGACAACAACTGCGACAATAAGGATTCCTACTATTGGTTTAATACCCATCGTTTGTTCTAAAGTCTGTCCTGTACCGCCAAATTGGGTCCCTACATAAAGAGTAAAGAAAGGAATGATGATTATTGCCCCAATCCCTCTTATTATATTTGCGTGTTTGGGAAATCTAGCTGACAAATAGTCTGGAAGAGTCAGAGCATTATACTTTATTCTCTCCTGCATAAATTTTTTAGCTAAAAATAACCATGAAATAATGATTCCAGCTAACATCCCGATAAACAGCCAAATACTAGACAGCCCGGTTGAAAAAGCAAAGCCCGTAGCTCCAAGCAGTAACCAGGCCGACGCTTCTGTGGATCTTTCTGAAAAAGCCAAGGCCCAACCGGGAATTTTATTACCCCCAAGATGGTAATCATCATATCCCAGCTCTTTACGACTAAAATAGATTCCTATCCCAATCATTGCAATAAAGTAAATAATTAGTTCAATTAGAACAATCATATCCATACCTTCTCGCCCCTTTTCCAAGTTTTCTTCATCGATCAAAAGACTTTTAATTTAAATGGATAGAATCCATAAATTCTAACTATTCATAATAATTTGAATATTTTATTTAGAATTATTGTTTTTTTGCGATTGAAAATCCAACTATGAGGTTTTCACCATGGGGCATTTGTATAAGATGAAACATCTATTTAATAGGAAAACAGATGTTTCATCTTGATTGATTATTGTTTATTCCAATTGGCCGGATATAAAGAAAATAGAAAGGTTCCTCTGGAAACAGCCTCATAAACGATAGGCGTCCCCTTTTCTATGAAAAATGAATCTCCTTCCTTACCTACAATGGTTTCTCCATTAGATTCAATTATTATTTCACCTTCGGTTACATACAATATTTCATCATAACGGACTGTCCAGGGAAATCTACACCTCTCCATCTTTACCATTCCGCCGCCAAGAGTGGGAGAAAGTTCATCTGTTACAAACCGAGCGATTTTCGCCCCGCCAGTTCCGATTGTTCCATCTAATGGTTCAAAAAAATATCCCTTTTCTTCTAATAATTTGACACCCATCAAATTCCTCCTTATTTACCAACCGCCATACGCAACCCAACCACCATCGACATTGTAAATGGAACCCGTTACATAACTCGATTCATCTGATGCTAGAAATAATACAACGTCTGCCACTTCTTTAGTCGTACCAAAACGATTTAATGGTGTACGTCTGATTACATCAGCATCCCCATATCCACCAGCTTCCTGATCAGTTTCATCCAATGGCGTTTTAATATAGGCAGGAGCTACACCATTAACACGAATATTTTTTTCTGCCCATTCTACGGCCAAGACTTTCGTTAACCCATTCATCGCAAACTTTGTTGAACTATATGCGGCTCTCATAGGGACACAAACTTGACCATAAACAGAAGTGATATTAATGATGGATCCCCCATTACCCTGCATATATTTAGCCGCTTCTTGGCAGCCGAAAAAGGTACCAGTCAGATTCGTATCAATAACAGTCCGCCAATCTTCTTCACTTAATTCAATGGAAGGGCCAATCCGGTTGACTCCTGCATTATTTACTAGGACATCTACCCCACCAAACTTCTCAACCGTCTTTTCCATTAGTGCAATAACTGATTGCTTATTGGACATGTCTGCCGCAATAGCATATACGTCGTATCCCTTTTCTTTAAGAGCTGCAGCCGTCTTGTCAGCTCGTTCTTGACTTCTAGAATTCACAACAACTTTGGCACCTTCTTGGGCAAATCGTTCCGCAATTGCTTCCCCAATTCCCATACTTGAACCTGTTACAACACAAACCTTATCTTTTAACCGCAATTTGATCACACTCCAGGCTTATTTTTTAATTAAAGATGGAAACTTGTTTCCGCAACTGTTTCGCCTTCCCAACACTTTCAATTCTTCTTTCTGCAAATAAATCGGCAGCTTTATAAGTCGGTATATTCTCTGTTTTTGAAATATGAATTAAATCGGTCATCGTCTCATAGATTCGATTGACAGCATTGATCCCTCTTTGTTCATTAAATCCACCTGGTTTGATTCGATCTGTATCAAAAATTGTCCCACCGGCATTGGCAATATAATCAGGAGCATAAAGGATACCTAATTCATCTAAGAAATTACCATGCTTCTCTTCAGTTAGCTGGTTATTGGCAGACCCAGCAACAATCGTACATTTTAACTCCTCTATCGAACGATCATTGATAACTTTTCCAAGGGCACAAGGGGAATAAATATCAACATCCAATGCATGAATTTTCTCTACTGACTCTATATTTGTTCCAAACTCGTCGGCTACTTCTTTAACCCTCTTATTATCAATATCTGCAATCGTGATTGTTGCTCCTTCTTGCGCAAGGTATTTAACCAGATGATACCCTACATTTCCAACACCCTGAACCGCAACTCGTACACCATCAAGACTATCCGTTCCAAGTTTCTCCTTAGAGCAAGCTTTTATTGCTTGGTATACACCAAGTGCTGTATAAGGTGAGATTTCTCCCGCACCGCCAAATTCTCGTGGAAGCGTAACAACATAGGGAGTTTCCGACCGAATCGTTTCCATATCTCTTAACGTCGTACCAACATCCTGACCAGTAATATATAACCCATTTAACCGATTGATAAAGCGTCCAAATGCCCTAAACAAAGCCTCACTTTTTTGCTTTTTGGGATCTCCAATTATAACCGCTTTTCCCCCGCCAAGATCCACTCCAGCTGCAGCATATTTATACGTCATACCCTTTCCAAGTCGGAGGGAATCCTCAATTGCGTCCCATTCGTTTTGATAGGTCCACATTCTTAAGCCGCCAGTTGCTGGTCCCAATGTTGTATCATGAATACAAACTACACCCTTCAGACCGGTATCGTTATCATTGAAAAAAAACAGATTTTCATAATTGTATTTTTCTAAGTATTCATAGATTTTACCTTCCATGTCTTCACCCCAAAATTATTGTTATAGTTTGCTAGATTTAAACAATTCTTGCTTTTAAATAGGAAAGTACATCACTTTCGATAATATTTTGTTGCTGGTATCTAGTCGTCTCTTTTTCATTCTGCCAGAGTACCCCAGCGGTAAAAGGATTTTCAGAAAGTAAGGAAACGAACTCTGGGCTTGTTTCCGCCGGACGATCCAGATAGGTAATTTTCTTTTTGTAAAAATCGTATCCCTGTGCTTTGTTAAAAACGACACACGGGCTAAAAACATTAATTAAGGAAAAACCATCATGTTGTATTCCTTTTATAATTAGGTCTTCTAACTGTTTTATGTCACCAGAGAAGCCTTGACCAATGAAAGAAGCTCCTGACGACCATGCTAAAAGCAGCGGATTTATTGGTTGGTCAAGATTCCCCTTGGGTGAAGTTGATGATTCATACCCTAATGGACTGGTTGGTGACGTTTGTCCCTTTGTATTTCCGTATACGGAATTATCCATTACAATATACGTGACAGGTAAATTTCTTCGAGCAGCATGAACTAGGTGTCCTACTCCAATTCCATATCCATCACCGTCACCACCTGCTGCAATCACCGTTAATTCTGGCCTTGAAGATTTAATCCCTAATGCAGTAGGTAAAGTTCGACCATGTGTAGTATGGATAGAATACCCCCCAAAATAATGAGATATTTTCCCACTACAGCCGATCCCTGAAACAAGCACAGAATTTTCTGGTCTAATATTTAATTTTGCTAAGGCACCTTGGATTCCCCTTAATACACCAAAGTCTCCACATCCAGGACACCATGTTGGTGAATTTCCATTTGAAAAATCCTTTGCAGTTAATGATGCTGACATTTTATCCCCCCTAATTTGTCAGATTACTAGTGATCCCGTTTAAAATGGTTAAGACTTCTTCACTAAATTCTTTATCTGTGTAGTGTTCACCATCAAATCTTAGCAGGGAATACACCTCTTTATTTGCTAACCCTGGTTCTAAAATGGTTCGTATTTGAGCTTTGGCATTATACTCTGCGACAACGATTCTTGCAGAATTTTTCAATGCTGCAGTCAATACTTCCTTAGGTAACGGAGCAAGTTGCCGTATTAGCAGCCCTTGATAATCGCCTGGATTGTCTTTAACAAAGTGTTCGATTAATTCTCCCATTGCGCCTGTACCAATAATGGTAATTGGAGCTTTTTCATCACCGACTCTTGTTAATGACCGATTGTAGTTTATGGAGTTCGCCTTATTTAACCTTCTGACATGCAACGTACTTCGAACTTTTTTGAAATCTGGCTCCATTAGTCCTCTTTCATCATGTTCATCCCCACTAGCTACATAAGCTCCACCTTTTACACCTGGAACAGTTCGTAAAGGGGGCGAACCATCTTTTGATTCAAATCTAATATAAGTGCCTTCAATTGGCGTTTCTAATATAGTTGCGCCTCTATCGATTACAACAGATTTGATAGCGCTTTCAATTTTTTCCCATGGAATGGATATTTTTCTAAGTGCAAGATCTAAATCTAAAGCAATAATCACGGGGCATTGATAATATTCTGAGAGGTTTAGTGCTTCTTGAATTGTGACAATACAATCTAAAACACTAGTTGGGGTGAGTAGGATACGGGCAAATTCCCCATGTCCTGCATTCATAAGGTGTAATAAATCACTTTGTTCGGTTTTGGTTGGCATTCCCGTTGATGGTCCTCCACGCTGATTATCTACTAACACCAGAGGAATTTCTGTTGCTGCTGCATAACCTAATCCTTCGGTCATTAAAGCTAAACCTGGTCCACTTGTAGCAACAAAAGTACGTTTACCCGCGTAACTGCATCCTACTGCTGCATGGATTGCCGCAATCTCATCCTCTACCTGGAAGACTCCTCCTCCTAATGGCGGCAGCCACTTTGAAAAGTTCTCCAAGATCTCCGATGCAGGAGTAATAGGGTACCCATAATAATGACGAACTTCTCCAGCAATTGCCCCAAGACATAAGGCATCATTTCCTGAGATAGTTGCATTTTTTATCCCAAGCGGTATCAGGGGCTCCTCGGATAAAATCGTTAATCCCAATTGATAACCTGCTTCAAATAAATCAGTATTTTTCCCTTTTTTAAATTTCCTTTCCACTTCAGAGGTTACCAGTTGATATGGAATTCCTAGATGTCCGCAAATAATCCCTAAAGACCAAACATTAAATCCAAGTTTAGGAGAATTACTTTGATGTTCACTTGGTATATTCCTTACATTTATTGGGCCAAATATCTTTGATTTATCCTTTAATCTAGGTAGATAACGATCCACACCCTCTTGATTCCAAACAACTGCCAAGTCGATGTTTTCTATTCTTGGTGGAGAATCAGTTTCAAATTTATCAGCAATATAAATCTCAAAAGCAGTATTTCCTCCACGAATAATGGTTGAAAAATCTCGCCAATTCCGATGAGTATACCCAAGAGTTTCAATAACTTTTGAAAGGATTTCTCCAGCGGTTTCAATCCCCTGCCCAGTTAATCCAAACAATGCAATACTTTTCAATAAATTCCCTCCCTTTGTTAAGAAAATATCTAGTCGTAATATATAATATCTGATATATTAGATATTAATACCAATAAATTTAATTGTCAATAATTTCTGAATATAAAATATATTTTGTTAACGGAGGGAATGATCATGATAAATGCTGCTTTCGATAACCGAAATTTAAATGAAAAAATTTATTACTTTTTAAGGAATAAAATTGTAAATAATGAATTAACGCCGGGAACAAAAATCGATTATAATGAAATTGCTAACGAGTTGGGAGTCAGTAAAACTCCTGTAAGAGATGCATTGCAACTTCTCTCACAGGATGGTTTAGTGGATGTTAAAAGCAGGTCTGGCACATTTGTAAGTCAGCCCAATGTAAAAGATATCGAGGAAATATATGAAGTTAGAAAAGCACTGGAAAGGCAAGCAATAAAATTATCAATGGCATATATGCCACTGCAAACTTTGGAAAGTATTTACCAAAATGTCTTGGATGTGGATCATGATATCGATACAGGGAACTTCGACTCCTTTTTTCAGTCCGATCGAAATCTCCACAAAACCTTCATAACCTATTCAAAAAACAGCCGCTTAATAAAAATGATGGAATCGCTAGAAGCACAAATAATCTGGATTGGTGTAATAATTGCTCACTCCCAGGAAAGACCCCGCCAGGCAAATAACGAACATAAAGAAATTCTTATTGCGCTTTTAAATTCAGATATTCTATTAGCTCAAAATTTAATGGAGGAACATATCGAAACCATTAAACAAATGACATTGAAGGATTTTATGTAAAAATATATATTATGGGATTAGGTAGTTGTTGATTTAAAGTCTTTCTTTTAAGTAAGATTCCACGTCAGAAACAAAGGACCTTTTTTGAATTTATTAAACTATTAATATTAGGAAAGGGATTAGATTTAAAACGAAATTCTAGCACTTCCAAAAAATGCCGGGCACCCTCCAGTAATTGGATAGTGCCTGACACTTATTTTCCATGAAATGTCCTCTAATAAATAACGATCACTTGTTCATTTCTCTCCGGTTTTGACTGTCCTAAACTTCTAATCCTGCTATTCCGATGCCGCCAGGTCCAGCATGGGTAGATATCATTGCGCCTGCTTGAATCCATTTTACATTTTTGAAACCTGTTTCTTTTGCAATTTCATCCATCCCCTGCTTGATTCTTTCATCAAGTCCGATAGAGTAAAGAAGATAGAGTTGTTCTCTATCAATTTCGTATTGATTTAAATAATCTCGCATGAGCTTTTCTGAAACGATATCCATTTTCCCACGATATTTTTTGGTTGAAACAAGCTTTCCATCAATTAGTTCAATACGCGGCTTTATTTTTAACAAAGCCCCACCGAGATAAGCTAGATTACTAACTCGCCCACCAGCTCTTAAAAATTCTAAACTCCCCGGAACGAAAGCCAGTCTTGATTTAGGAACCTTTGATTCAATCCATGCTACTAATTTAGCAGGATCAATTGAAGATTCATTCTCTAATAAGGTAACCGCATACATCACAATCGCCGTTAATCCACCTGTTACGTTCAAAGCGTCAATTAGAAAAATATCATCCAATTCTTCTGATGCGATGATTGCATTTTGAAAGGAAGAAGATGCCTTTGACGTATAACCAATATGTATGATGATACAATCTGGAAAATCATTTTTTATCTTCTTGAAAAATTCGAGATATTCATGGGAATTTGTAGACGTTGTAGAGGGTATTTTTTTTGTCCGCTCGTAATAGTCATAAATCTCCGTTACAGGTAACGAACCATCTAAATAATCCTGCCCATCCATAATCACATGCATCGGAACGACTTGGACATTATGTTTATCAGCTAATTCTTTTGGTAAATCCGCACCACTCTCTGTCGACAAAATAATTTTTCTCATAAATATCCCCCACTTCTAAATAAAAAGGCGTAATTTTACGTTTTCCACTTTTTGTTCTTCTCTACTATACATCAAAAGGTGGATAGGCTTCACTTATCCAGAAATATATATTAAAAAATAAAGCGCGAGGTGCCTTCCAATAATTGGATAGTGCCTGGCGCTTTTTTTGTAAGATTTGTAGTCTTATTCCTTTTTCTGCCGAAATAAATCAACCGATTTATACCCTTGTGATAAGATATCGACCATTTGTGCTTTTCGTTTTTCTTGTGAGCTCTGTTGTTTTGCAGAAAAGATATAGCGAGCCCAACCTCTTTGATAACCAGGTGTTAATCCCCTAAAAAATTTGAGTTCATTTGGATAATCCGTTAAAACAGCTTCTATATCTTTCACATTATCCTCATAATCGGCTACACACTGACTTGCAGCGGTTGATTTTTTGGTTTTCTTTTTCTCCCGCTTTAAACCAATGATCGTAAACACTTCATCCATACTGACCATCCGCGAAAATTTTAAATCGCTTTTTTCTACATATCCATCTTCGGCCACTTTCATAGCTGGAAAGATTTCATCTCTATGTACAAAGGTTTCATACCGCTTATTCCCTTTTTTTGGATAAGCAAAAAATAGGTATCCTTTTTCAAGTAATTGTTGCTCCTTGATGATGCTATCAGTATATTTCACCATTTCGTCAATCGTTTCTACAAAGATGAAAATAGCATCATGGCCTCCAGATAATGCCTTCTGATATCCATTAAATACATCATAATCACTTGGTTGATTAAGAACGGCCATATTTTTATACTTGTCAAGATTTAATTTGTTGATAATTGTCATAATCTTCTCCTTTACGTTAAGTGCGATTCATTAAAAACCATTATCCTTTGTATGCTTTCTGTAATTCCTCAAGATCAAATTTCTTCATTTTAAGAAATGCTTTCGTTACGCGTTCTAGTTGCTTAGGTGTGCCCTTGCTCATCATCTCATCCATCTCACTTGGCACAATCTGCCAAGATACACCAAACTTATCTTTTAGCCAGCCACATTGCTCTGCTTCAGGAACTGCAGAGAGTTTTTCCCAGTAAAAATCAATCTCTTCTTGTGTGTCGCAGTACACCATAAATGAGATTGCCTCGTTAAAACTGAATTTATGCTCGTGCGCGCTATCCATTGCGGCAAACCACTGATTTTCAAGCATAAAATCAGAGAACATGATCGTTCCTTCTTTGTCAGGTTCCATGCCTTTAGGGTAGCGGGCGATAAGTCCCTGCTTTGCGTTCTTAAATACTGATAAATAAAAACTAATCGCCTCTTCCGCCTTACCGCATTTATCACCGACAAACAAAAGTGATGGCACTATTGCAGGCCGCTCTTCACCTTCTGGATTGGTTAGGATTAACTGCCAGGACAAACCATACTTGTCCTGAATCCAGCCATACATCTCACTGAACGGATACTTACCAAGTGGCATTAACACTGATCCACCTTCGGACAATTTGTTCCAAACCTCATTTAATTTTTCTCCTGCGTCTTTTTCTCGCGATGGGTCAAAATTAACGATGAAAGATACAGACGGATTGATTTTGAAAAAAGGTCCTGCGCTGATTGACACGAACTTCTGCCCCCATAGCTCAAAAGTGATAATCTCGGAGTCGCCAGAGGGTGTATCGTGGATTGTTGTTACATCTGTAATTTTCGAGTCCGGGAATATGGCAGCATAAAACTCGGCTGCTTCTTTTGCCTCCTTGTCATACCATAAATGCGGAACGATTTTTTCATTTGTATTTGACATCGTTATTCCTCCTTTAATTTTCTGAACATTTTTATACGACAAGAATGGACCAAAAAAATACCTGTGAAATAAGTATAATCCAATTGCTCTGTATTATTAGAACAATACTTCACTTGTCTTAAAATTTCTCCCGCTTACTTTTTAAGATTAAACTGTTCTAACGGAATAAGACCAGTCTCATCCTCAATCGGGTTGCAGTCCTGCTTCTTTACACTATTTAAGTGGAAATTCAAAAGGTCAGGATATTCCTCTACTTCTTTTCTCCCCCTTTCACTAATAACATAGGTGCCTCTCTTAATTCTTTCAAACCAGCCATAATAGTTTTTAACTAGAATGGAGGAAGTTTTGTCTCCAGTTCCTAACTGAATTAAGGTTTTCGGAGATAACGGCCCGAAATGCCTTAAGTAACAAGCAATTTGAATACAATTCTCTTTATAAGCTGTCATTATTTTGGTCCGAGTGCTTCCGCCAACATTATAATCTGTACTTCGCCCATTGATTTCCTTCAAAACAGATTCTCTCTTTAACTTGCTTTGACCCCTGCTTTTGCCACGATTTAACGGTGATGGATGGAAGACTATTTCTGTCTTCGCCTGTTTCAATGGATTCGAAACCATAATTAACCCTAACTCAAGCCGTCGAATTAAATGGCATTTATCAGCCCACCGTCTAGAATTTAAGCGATACTTTGGTTTTGGGATTGCAATATATACTTGATCCGTTATACGCTGTCGTTTGGCAGCTTGTATGAGCAAATCAACGCTTAACGATAGTTTTAATTCAATCACAACTAATTCCTCAGCTTTAACAGCAACGATATCACAATCTTTTACTTCACCGTAAACCTCATAACCTTCCATTACAAAAAATGTTTGAATTGGTTTATATAAATCCATCTCTTGCAGCTTTTTTGTATCCGTCATTACACCATCACCATCCAATTCAAACCAACACACTTCCCAAAAATCGTTTTTAGAACCGATGAACTAGATTTTATAAATAAAATGTAACCTATAATTTGTTCTTGGAAAAGGATGTTCTTCTAATAAATTAATAAAATTTACTAATATAGATACATTGATCACGGATAAAGAGCCACCTCCTATATTTTTAGAAAAATCAGACGTTTAAATTGAAATCGTTACATTTAACAATTCAAATCGATAAAGGATAGATAAGGAAGTATTAAAAATAAGGAAAAGAGGTTAGAGAATGGTACGTGTTGGAGTGGTTGGTACAAATTGGATAACAGAACAATTGCTACATGCCGCAAAACGAGTTAAAAACTTTGAACTAACAGCCGTTTATTCCAGAACGAGTGAACGGGCAAATGAATTTGCAAATAAGTATAATGTTGAAAACATTTTTACGAATCTTGAAGAAATGGCCTCAAGTTCAATAATTGATGCGGTATATATCGCTACACCGAACTCCTATCATGCAAACCAAGCGATATTATTTTTAAAGAACCGCAAACATGTTTTATGTGAAAAACCTTTAGCAGCAAATGCAACAGAAGTAAAGAAAATGATTGAAACTGCAAAATTAAATAATATGTTATTAATGGAGGCCATGAAATCGACACTTCTTCCTAACTTTTAAATCATCCAAAACAATCTACACAAAAAATTGGCCAAATTCGAAAATTTTTTTCAAGCTATTGTCAGTATTCATCGCGTTACGATAAATATAAAGAAGGAATTGTACTAAATGCTTTTAATCCAATTTATGCAAACGGATCATTGATGGACCTTGGTACATATTGTATATATCCATTAATAGCATTGTTTGGAGAACCACTTGATATAAAAGCAACTAGTATTATGTTGGATTCAGGTGTTGATGGTGAAGGTAATGTGCTACTTAAAAATGAAGATTAAGAAGCAGTCGTTATGTATTCAAAAATTAGTAATTCTTACTTACCTAGTGAAATCCAAGGTGAAAATGGCTGCATGATTATAGATAAATTGCACACACCAGAACAAGTAGAGATCCGTTATAATGATGGTTCTATTGAACAATTAACAGTTGAACAACCGTATCCTGTAATGTATTACGAAGTAAAAGAATTTTTAGATTTAATCGAAAATGGAGAAACAGAGTCTTCAATAAACTCTTATAATAATTCATATAAAACAATGAATGTGATGGATAGAATAAGAGAACATATGGTCTTAATTATCCAAATGATAATCAGGGTAAATCTGATCTTATTTAAAAATGACAGGATGATGAAATGATGTTTGGTGGGTATGAATACGGTATTAAACCGGACTCATGACTGTCTTAAATTCTCTTCTTATTGGTATTGTATTAAGCGTCTATCGTAATGCTTATTATAATCTCTCCTCGTAAATTTGTTGCAATTGGACAAAATAGATGACGGGGCAGTGCGGCTAACACAATAGCACTGCCCTCATTTGAGGAATTAAATAAGAGAATTGAAGATTATATCCATTATTATAATAACAAACGGATAAAGCAAAAATCGGGAGCCATCGTGTTTTATCCCCCATAAAAACTCTTGGATGAACACAAACAAATCCCTTCCTTTTCAGATAAGCTTATTAAATGCTCTAAACATTCATTTTCTAAATTTTAACATATTGTTTTATCTATGGTTTAAATATCTGTGAATTTATTGAACTAACAAAGGCATTCGAGCCTTCGTACTTTAATCTAAAAGCCCATTCCCTATGTATTCAAAAGTATCTTTATTTGCATAAACAATCATATTATTTGGAACTGATTTACTTTTAGTAGGAAAATCAATCAAATACACTTCTTTTCCTTCATATGATTTGTCATCAACTTGAGTCATCATATTTTCATTCAGAGTAATTTTAGAAACCTTACCATCTTTCCAAGTACCATCAATCCATTCTCTTTGTTCTGAAGACAATTGCTTCCAAACTATTTCTCTGACATCATCTTCTTTGATAACCTTATTACCTTGTTCGCTAATATTAACAACACTTTGGTCAACGTTTTTTAAGGCTCCTTTTATTAACATTGATACTCAACAATAAAGTCCCTTTTAGTAAAAGTTCACAATAAATCACGAAATCATTAACTGGACTGCTTCGTCATAACAATAAGAAAAAAAGAGAGTGCCATTACCGCAGCAGTCCCCTTCTTATACTCTAGCCCCCGTTTGTTTAAGTGAAAATGTTCACAATTAGGAATCAATTTTATATCAAAATAGAGCCTTGTTTATTCATTGTTTACTTATCTAATTTTCGAATGTCCTAAGTATAACCACCTGCATCAGAGATAACCTACCTTATGGAGGTGCTAAACATGGGTCGAAAATTTGATCAAAACCTTATAAAATTGCTTTATTTCTTTGGTATTAGTTCCTTTATTTACTTAATTAAAAAACCACTTGCAAAGGACTGGCTCCTAGTTTTCTTTATAAAAAGTTATTATGCATCATTGGTCGATAAACTGGTTGTAAATAAAGGTTATGTTAAATATCCCATCCGATTTCCAAAACAAGTTAAAACAAGTGTGGTGTTTGATTACATAATTTTTCCAATTTCTTGTGTCTTTTATAATCAACTGACTAAGGATTCTCGCATCCTTCAGTGCCTTTTAAAAGTTCTGTATTTCAGTGTACCGATGACTATTACTGAGCTATGGCTAGAAAAAAATACACAGCTTGTTAAATATAAAAAGGGGTGGAATTGGAAAACCACTTTTTATTCGCTTTCTTTTTCCTTTTTATTGGTCAGATTTTCAATGTCTGTTATAAGACGTCTCTTCAATAATAAATACGATTTTTCTTAGATGGAGGTTCTTAATCAACAATAAGAGTAAAAAGGATCAGGCATTTCTTCTTTCTTTCGTATTATAAGTTCAACCAGATATTTCTGGTTGAACATTTTTCTTAGCCACTAGAAAAAAGACCGCAGCAGCAATCATCCTCAGCCATCACAATAAATGAATTTCCCCCACTTTATGAATATTCCAATCCTTTAAGATAATTTACCAATTTTAAAAAAAATTAAAGAATGTTTCCCTCCTATTTATGGAACAATACAATTGATTGTATTAACGAATAAGGAGGTTAATTAGAAATGGATAATCAAAAATTAGCCGATCATGAGTCATTGGATCTACATGAAGTTATTAATTTTAAAACCCTTTGCTTAGCGAAATCAAAACTAATGCAAGGACTGGTATTTGATCATGATTTGAGAGCATTAATGCAAAAAGATGTTGAACAATCCATGCAAGCGCTTGGAGAATTACAGGCAATTTATCAACGTGCACCTTTTGAAGCTCCTGTTCCTCAAAACCGGCCAACACCAATAATAAATTGAAAGGGAGGCAAATTCATTGAACAATGACTATTTAGACCCTATAAACTCGCTACACGTACCAGAGCTAGCAGATACCACATTTGCGATGGATCTACTTCTTCGTGCCAAAGAAGGTGTTCGCAATATTGCTGTCGCATTAACGGAGTCCGCATCACCTGATGTTAGAACCCTCTTACGTAACCATTTAATGCAAGGGATTGCCATGCACCAAGAAATTACAGAACTAATGATTGGTAAAAAATGGTTTCATCCATACGAACTAAGTGAACAATATCAATTAGACCAACTCTCTGCCAACAATACATTGATGATTGGCAAAATGAATCTATTCCCTGTTGAGACCAATAGAAAAGGTATGTTTGACCGGACACCTGATGAACACTAACACTGGAGGATGTAACCAATGAAGGCAGTAACGTATCAAGGTATTAAAAATGTTGTAGTCAAAGAAGTTCCAGATCCAAAGATTGAAAAACCAGATGACATGATTATTAAAGTAACGAGTACTGCTATATGTGGGTCTGATTTACATTTAATTCATGGCATGATTCCTAACCTGCAAGAAAACTATGTTATTGGCCATGAACCAATGGGAATCGTCGAAGAAGTTGGTCCAGGTGTGACTAAGCTAAAAAAGGGAGATCGTGTCATTATTCCTTTTAATATAGCATGCGGTGAATGCTCTTACTGTAAAAACCATTTGGAAAGCCAATGTGATAATTCTAATGATAATGGTGATATGGGTGCCTATTTCGGATATTCTGGTACGACGGGTGGCTATCCAGGTGGGCAAGCTGAATATTTAAGAGTGCCGTTTGCCAACTTTACTCATTTCAAAATTCCAGAGACTTGTGAAGAACCAGACGAAAAGTTAGCAGTTATTGCCGATGCGATGACTACTGGTTTTTGGAGTGTTGACAATGCAGGCGTAAAGGATGGAGATACAGTTATTGTTCTTGGCTGTGGTCCGGTTGGTCTTTTTGCTCAAAAATTCTGTTGGTTAAAAGGGGCAAAGCGAGTCATTGCCGTTGATTATGTCAATTATCGCCTGCAGCACGCAAAGCGCACCAACAAAGTAGAAATTGTTAACTTTGAGGACCATGAGAATGTAGGAAGTTACCTGAAGGAAATCACCAAAGGCGGCGCTGATGTTGTCATTGATGCAGTTGGTATGGACGGTAAAATGACTGATATGGAGTTCCTTGCGAGCGGGATGAAGCTTCAAGGCGGAGCATTAAGTGCGGTTATCATGGCTTCACAAGCAGTGCGTAAAGGCGGGACAATTCAAGTTACTGGCGTTTACGGCGGCAGATATAATGGTTTCCCTCTTGGAGATATTATGCAGCGAAATATCAATATCCGCTCCGGGCAAGCACCTGTGATTCACTATATGCCATATATGTTTGAATTAGTTTCGACCGGAAAAATTGATCCAGGAGATGTCGTGAGTCATGTACTTCCACTTAGTGAAGCAAAGCGGGGCTATGAGATTTTTGACACAAAAATGGATGATTGTATAAAAGTCGTGTTGAAACCTTGAGGAAGGAGGTATAAAAAATGAACTACGCCTTACATGAAGTTCTTGAGGTCCATGAGATGGCTGCATTTAAGACCACTTGTTTGACTAAGTCCAAAACGATGAAAGCGTTAGTTACAGATCAGCAATTAAAAGATATTATGCAGCAAGACATTGATGTATCTACGAGACAATTACAAGAATATGCTTCTATCCTTTCCAACGCTAAGCAGTAAATTAGGAGATGAATGAACATGAATCCAATCATTGAAACTTTAACGGGCATGGACGGACTATCGGATCAAATCGTTGCAATGGATTTATTGATTGCAGCTAAAAGTGGAGTTAGAAATTATGCCATGGCAGTTACGGAAGCAGGAACGCCGGAAATTAAAGAAATGCTCACTCGCCATTTAATGGAAGCTCTTGATATGCAGGAACAAATTTCCGCATATATGGTAGAAAAAGGATGGTACCATGCTTGGGATACAAACGAACAAATCAATTTAGATTTAAATAATATCAATACAGCATTGAACTTACCGCCTCTATACTAATAAAATAGGAGCAGTTTAACATTACCAATCTAAACTGTTCCTAATAAACCATTTATATTTAAAGGAGGGAAATATACAATTTCCCTCCTTTTGTAACGGCCATTTTCTTTTACATTTACAAATTTGAGGTCTTTTCTTTTAGGGTTAGAGCTAAATTAAGCCAATTACGACCTATTGGCTCCATGCTTACCTGTTCAAATTTTACAAAAAAATGAACCAACTATTTTTTATTATCAAATGGTAGGAGCAGGAAATTCATCAATTTTTATACGAAGTAAACTATAAGGTTTCTGTCGTAAGTCTTTTCCATAATGAAATCTAGCCTGCCGATGTAATTGGTTCACAATGACATACAAATATTGATCCGGACCAATTGAAAAAGTATCCGGCCACAAAATTCTCGGATCATGTGCGATTGTTTCCATTATGCCATTCGGCAATATCTTACGGATACTGTTGTTTTCATAGTCTCCAGCATAAACGGTTCCTTTTGCACCTGTGATCATCCCATCAGAAGCACCTTTTTCTCCCCAATACTCCACATGATATAGTAAATCCATGTCCGATATCGTTCTGTCTCTTAGGGCTTCTGTTGAGATCGAGAACAGATGACGACTGGTAAGTGGACAGAAAAATAAAATCTTTCCATCGGGAGAAATCGCTATACCATCAGACGCCAATCTAAAGGGAGAAGCCCCGCCATCTGGATTTCGATTCATCAAAATTTCACCTTCTACTTTCGGTAAAAAATAGGGATCCGGTGAAGTTGAATTTGCTCCATTTAACCGTCTAAACGCGTTTCCATTTTCTAAATCTACGATGATAATTGCTCCTGGTCCTTTGGAAGATGAATCGGTTATATATGCATAACCAGCTTTTCCAACACGAAAATCAAATCGGACATCATTCAGATAAGTTGTGGGCAGGACAACATCTTCTGTAAAGGTATATACTTTTCTTATTGTATTGGTTTTTAAATCAACAGCGACTAGTTTTGCCCCTCCTTTTATTGGTTCAGAAAAATTCGGTGCCGCTGTATCTAATATCCAAAGCGTTCCCCTTCCATCAGCAACTACACTTTGGACACTGATGAAAGTCATTGTGATATTCTCGGGGTTAACCAAATTGGTTTGTAAATTAGGATAAGGCTGCAATTTATCCTCAACAATTTCCGCCACCGTAAATTTAACATCGTCTCCCCATTTCGGAAAGCAAATGAAAAAACGACCGGTTTCTGAAACAGTAACACCTGTAGGCATAGCCCCATAAAATGCATAAACTAGTTCTAAATTACCGAAATATTTTTCACTAGGTAACATATGTTTCATAATATCCTCCTCAAGCATTCAAACTGGATATCTCCTATATATGATTTATATTTTTTCTAGTGCATGTTTCTTAAAAAGTTTTTCTATACGAAAAGATGATTGAATTGATTGTTTTCGAAATTTAATAAGTCTGTCAGAAGAAAGGAAACATTTTAATTTAAAGGTCTCCAGATGAAGTAGAATTCAATTAGCAGGTAGCGAAGTTCAATATTCCCGAATCAACGTTAAGCTGTTATAAATAAAATTTTCATCTTTTTAATGTCTTAATTTTAATCCATTATAAAACTAAAATAATGACCTAATGGATAGGAAAATACATATTACCGAACAAACATAAAAGAGTAAAGCCGTTTTAAAATTCCTCCTAAATTTAATACCGTAAGCACAAAAGAAGATAGCCGCCGCAAATTTGGAACAACTTCGCAAATAAGCATGATTTGAAAAAATTGAACTGCTTAAAATAATTGAAGTAAGGAAAGTTATAGAAATTAATATTTTGAACCACATAGGTTCATTCAGAAACACTTTAATCATAAGTTTTATCCGTTGCATGAGGTTACAGCTCCCCTCAATTAATATTTATTTAAGCATATGTCAATATTTAAAAAGTATCCCCTTTCAGCACCACGTGCATTTGATAGTCGTCCCCCACCTTTCTATATGGTTACTTATCTATTACCTGTCATTTAATATTCCTTATTCACTAAACTGAACCATTAGTAAAATAAAAAAGGCTGCAAAAGCAACCTCATCCTTATTCAACATTTACTACCTATTTACCAATTAAGTCGGTACCATATGAGTTATCTATCGCACACAGCCATTCGCCTTGTGGATTTTTCTTAAACACATATGTCGCCCTTCTATCCATTAAAAATTCGTTATCTTTTTTATCAGCATCAAGTAGGGTTTGGGAAATAACTAATACGGTATCACCAGTTTCTAAAATAATCATTTCTCCCTGTGTTGGTAAAAGGGAATTATTGAAGTAATTTGCAATTGCAATGAATGCTTTTTTTATTTCTTCTCTACCTCGTGCAATCATTCCAGGTTTTACAACTAAAATTGCGTCCTCGGTATAGTAGTTCATCAAAGTATCAAAATCCTCCTGTTTGATTGCAAGGTCGCACTTCTTAATAAAATCTTTCAATTCGTGTTCCATCAAAATACCCCCACCGAGATAACATTATCAATATAAACAAAAACCGGTTAAGCAATTGCTTTTCCTTTAACTTTTTTATACCTATAGTCTCCGTTTACATTAATTATTTGGATATCCATTCATATTGAATATCCGGTAAATTTTCTTCATTTTCGTGTCCTCTACCAAAGATTTCAAATCCATTCTTTTCATAAAATCGTTGTGCGTCTTCATTTACTTCAAATGTATATAATGTTAATCTCCCACTTGATTGTTCTTTTACCTTGTCAAGTAATGTTTGACCTATTCCGATTCCTTGATAATCAATATGAATATAAAGTTGGCTTATTTCCCTTTTAGTATAGGCAATCATTCCAACTACTTTGTCATCAATTAACGCTAAATCTATTTGATACTGCTTAGATAATATAATATTTAAAAAATAAATATGATTTTCAAAGCTATGAATTTCTTTCTGACCAATTGCCCGTTCCTTACTATCTAGCCACATTCCCACTGTCTGTTCAGCATATGTAGGATTATACTGAGTTATTATAAATTTGTGTTGGTTCACTACAATACCTCCTTAAAAGTTGTTTACGAATTTATCTGTTGTTTCCTGTCTTTAAAATTGATGAAATAATACACGCTGTGAGTATCTTATTTTGAAAAAATTTCTTTCTATCTTCTTTCAGTATCCTGCACAGATAGTTCAATACCTACCGTTTTCATTTCTATAATCAAGGCAATAATTCCTCTAAATAACCGGTAAGGAGGAATTATTATGTTATTATCAATAGCCTGGGAACTTTATGAATCGAATAAAAGAATTGAAGGATTCTCTCCCCAGACATTATCAATATTTATCTGATTTTCTCCGCCAACTCTAAAATAATTCCCTCTGGACCACGAACGTAGCATAACTTATAACTTTCTTCATATTGCTGTATCTCACTAAAGATTTCCGTGCCTTTCTTTTTCAATTTTGCAACAATAGCTTCAATATCTTCAACAGCAAAGCAAATATGTCGGATACCCAGCGTATTTGCAAAAGGTTGCTGAATATCTTTTTCATCTGACGGCGTATAAAATTTGACTAGCTCTATCCATGCCTGACCATCTGGCATCCCCAATCCTACACATGCCGTTTTAACATCATGAAGCCCAACTATTCTGTCCAACTGTTCTCCATCCAATTCCCATTCCGCTTGCACTTCAAGTCCTAAATCAAGAAAAAACGCTTTAGCCTCTGAAAGATCATTTACGTTTATACTCACATGATCTATTCTATTGATCTTCATATCTCATACCTCCTATGTTCCTGTTATTTTCAATACCTGTATTCGTGTAAGGTTTGTTTGAAATTCTAATTCGCTTAAAACGGGAAAATATCCTTCTTCAACAAATCTGCCAGTTAGTTCAACAAAAAGTGCATCACTCCTACGGGGAGTAATGCACTCGTATATGAAGAAGAGCTATTCTGTACCTCTAATATGTGTGAAAGGAAAAAAAACAAACTCACTTTGTCCAACAATTTCTTCTTTTGAGAAGAAGCCTAAGCCGTTACGACTATCCTTACTGTATAATCTATTATCACCCATAACAAAAAATTTGTTTTCAGGTACTTTTAACGGTCCAAAGTCTCCGGTTAATTGACTCCCCATTTGTTTAGCTAATTCACGATTTTGTGAAAGATAGGATTCTTTGAAAAGAACACCATTGATAAATAATTTATCATTTTTCATTACAACTGAATCTCCGGGGAGACCAATTATTCTTTTAACATAGTTCTCTTCTTTACCTTTAATAACTACTATTTCTCCTCTTTTAAAACTATCCGTTAAATTTAATTTATTTACGAAGATTTTTTCGTGATTATGTAATGTCGGCTCCATAGATGCACCTTCAACTATGTAAGGAGCAACGAGGAATGTTCTTACGACAAAAGCTACCCCCATTGCAATGAACAATGATTTACCCCAACTCTTCAATTCCTTTTTTGATTTTAAGTTCATTTAACCAACTCCCTAATTTCCTTATAAAAATATTTTGCGTTAATATTTATATTCTTTTCATTGTCTTATTTTTCCTTCTTATTAAACTAAACTGCCCGTTTGTTGAAAAACAAAAAAGCACCTTTTTAACGCAATGCCCTTGGTGTATACCTTTATAGCTGTATTAATGAGGATAAAGCGTGCTTCCTAAACATATAGTGAGTAAAACTACCTCAGCTGGGTAGTATATGTTTAGGATGGTGTGCGTTCATATTTAACATTTTCCCTATTAATAAACGAGGAAGTGAATAGATGAATCACAGTGACGAACGCAATAACTTTGGTGGAAATGTAGAAGAAAGTGGCAACAACCAAGCTGGGAGTAATGCTAATCTAGGTACCAGTGACTTTGGTGAAGCAGTTGGAACTTTTACTGATGCCGTTGCAGGTGCTATGATAGGTGCTCCATTTGGACTAATTGGTACTGTTATAGGCGGTGTTTCAGGCGGTGTTATCGGTAACCAGATGGTGGAGACGGCTGAAGCAGATAACAATACAGCATCCAATAATCCTGATGTGAGTAATAATATTAACCCTATAAATAAGTAGCTATTTTTCATAAGGATTTCAATCAATTTAACAAGAAAATGTAAATTCCCCGTAAACCTCAGATGTTGAAGAACCGCTGCATGGTTGCTAACGGGTGAAATGTCTAGAGGAAGAACTCAATAATGGGTTCTTTTTCTTTTAATATTCTATACACCAAGAACGTTTAACAAAAAAACTCATATTCTTCGTGTTCTTCGCCTAACCTTCCCAGTTACTTGAAAAAGAAAAAGCGATCCTTCGTAATTGAAGTATCGCACCCGTTTGTTTAAGTACATTATTTCACAATCTTTTGTAAAATAAAAATGAGATACCAATTTATGCACCGACATCCTTAAGGTTAAATAACGAACGAAAAGGTGTGTTAATCATGATTAACACACCTTCCTTATAACGTATATGTTTTAGCCATTATTCAAAATCTTTTTGATTACATTTACAAATAAGCTTTTTTCTTCATCTGTTAGATTTTTAATTTGTTGCATTTGGAACCCAATCAAAACTTGGTTCAGTTGTCATTGTTGACATTAAAGGCTGAGTGATTATGCCTTTAATCGGTTATTATAATGAACCAGTCGATCTATTTCGGCCACCATTCTGCGACATTTAATATAATCCCTTTTACGGCGTTTTTCGACTTCCATTCTCACTGAATGATTTTTTCTGTACTCTTCATAACCTACACCATGAGCACTACGCATCGCTTTTTCCATTTCACACGTATAACTTAATTGTAAATCATTGATAACAAATCATTCCTTTCAGTTATTTTCACAAAGTCGAAATGTTCTTTTACGTGGTCTTCATCTTATCATTGAATTCTAAATCAAACAAAGTCGAAAAAACGGTGTATTTCGCTGTATTATGGAATGTCATCCAAACTGGTTCATTTATCACTTTAAATACTTATGATTTTAGCCATTTCCTTCCATATAGCACATTCTCAGACATTATCACGAACAGTGACTGTCACTGTTCGCCTTTAAAAAAATATAAATTTGTCTATAAACTTTAAATAATCTGTACACAGAGTTTACAAGGATTTAATCTTCAGATGATAAAGTTAGTTTACCAACGGATGAGGAGGCAATATAAATGAATGTGCGTGCAGTATTTATTGATATGGATGGTACACTACTAACAGCCTCAAACAACATTTCCCGCCGAAATTTGGAAGCCATTTACAGGCTCATTAATCAAGGCGTTAAGGTTTTTCTAGCTACAGGTCGACACTATGAAGTAACCGCTCCATACCATAAAGAAATTGGATTAACAACTCCAATGATCTGTTTGAATGGTGCCGCTATTCACGAGGCAGAGACAGGAAAAGCTAAACAAATGATTACCGTCCGAGTGAACGAAGACCGATTCCACCACCTAACCGCTGAACATCCTTGTAATGTTATCATTCATACAGCTAATGGGCTTTATTGTAAGGAAACAAATGAAGAAATCGATTATTGGACAAAAGTTGGGCAAATTCCGCCCCGGTATATTGGAGATTTAAGACAGGCCAATTATCTAGATGTTCTTAAATATAGTGTTCGAACAGGTGCACCAAGTTCTGAATTATCCGCTTTGTTTAAAATGGAAGCAGAAGTCATCGATTGGAATGACGGGTTTGAGTTGATTGCTCCTAATGTTTCCAAATGGTCTGCTATCAAGAGCTTACTTACAGAATATCGACTTAGTTCAAATGAAGTCGTCGCCATTGGGGATGGACCCAATGATATAGAGATGCTTCGTAATGTCGGTACTGGTGTGGCAATGGGGAACGCTAGCGAAGCGGTTAAAGTAGCAGCTGATTTTGTTACAGGTCACCACGAAAATGATGGATTAGCGGAGTTTATCGAACGTTATCTTCTTAAATCATATCAATCATATGCGATTTAGTGCTTTTTATAAACACTTTTTCTAATAAAAAAATGGCAGGTATGATTCATACCTGTCATATTTCTTTTTCATTGGATAGTGCCTGACTCTTTTTTCTGGTGCCTTTACATTTAAATAGGTATGTTATGTTTGACTTAATTGACTCGATTAGTTTAATTTTGATATCAAGCCAAATAAAGCTTTATTATTTAATAGTTGTTACGTCTACTGTTTTTGATTTCAGATCAACAGAATTCGGAATAATCCCTTTTTCAAAAGTAAAATCTGCAATATCTTGCCAACCATTACGCACTTTTTCATCGACATTTTCTACTGGGTAAATGGCACCTTGTAATTGTTTTCGCGCTACTGATTCAGCCACACCTTGTGAATCGTCAATTAATTTTACTGCTTGTTCCTTGTCTTTCGCTAAAAGTTCAGCCTCCTCATTTAGACCTTTAAATATTTCATACACTAACTTAGGATGTTTTTTTTAAAAACCATTTCGAACAACATAAATGGTATCATTTTCTGATTCTATGTCTCCTGCATTAATGACTAACTCTGCCTTGTATTTTTCTTGAGCAAGTGCTGTAAATGAACCCCATGTAGCCCAGGCATCTACTTCTCCACTTTCAAATGCAGGTCCCGCTTCAGTTGGAGGAATATAAACATTTTTTACTTCACTAGCATCTAGTCCACCTTTTTCTAGTGCTTTATATAGTAAGTATTCTCCCGTACCACCACGGTTTACAGCTATCTTTTTGCCTTTAAGATCGGAAGGTTTTTTAATACCGGCTACTGGCTTTGCAACAATACCTTGATTACTATAATCGCTTTGTTGTTTTGCAAAGATGTAAATTCTGATGTACCACCTACGAAAGCACTTATTCCGGCTGTAATAGATCCAAGAGTTATATTCGTTATCCTTACTTATCATCTGATTTATTAATATTTATTATAGGCTCTGTTAAAGGTAATTGTTGATATTGATACCTCCTCGAATACTTGTTATAGTCAAAATAAGAACAAGTGTTCATTAAATCTAAACAAAGGGGAATTAGCCACGAACGAATATGTGTTCTTATTTCGAGAGACCGTACAAAAGCAACCTTCTGTAAAGTTGCTGGTATGGGTTCTATTGTGAAAACTAAAGTCGATACTTTAATTGGTGCTAAACCGTCTAACGAAAACGTGCTTGTAACCGATGCTTGGAGAGCTTATAAAACCTACGCAAAAGAAAAAGGCTTAGCGCATTATCAGATTAAATCAGACTTTGGCAAACACGTTATTAAAGGCCTGTATCACATTTTAAATATGGATGGTCTCCATTCTCGTTTGAATGAAATATTGAATATCGGGACAGAAGAATCAATATCTGAATGATAAAAGGAGGAAGAGTTATGTCAAATAACGTAAAACAGAGAAGAATAATTTTAGATTTAGCAGTTACTTTAGATGGTTTTATTGAAGGGAAAAATGGAGAAGTTGATTGGTGCATTATGGACCCTGATATGGGGTTCACTAATTTCTTGAATCAAATTGATACTATTTTATATGGTAGAAAAAGCTACGATTTATGGGGACAATATATTCCAAAAATTGAAGACACTGATACCGAAAAAGAAATTTGGAAATTGGTTCAAAGTAAAGAGAAATATGTTTTTTCCAGAACACAAATAGAGACTGATAATCAAGCAATATTTATAAATGAAAATATTCTTGAAGCAGTAAATAAATTGAAGAATAAGCCTGGTAAAGACATCTGGCTATATGGCGGAGCAAGTCTCATTACAACTTTTATAAATTTAGGACTTGTTGATGAATTTAGATTATCCCTTCACCCTGTTATTTTGGGAGAAGGAAAACCGTTGTTTATTGATATAAAACAGAGGTTGAATTTAAAAATGGTTCATACAAGAACATTCTCTTCTGGCGTTGTGCAACTAATCTATCATTGGAATGGTAATTAATAATATCGTTCATTCCAATAATAAATAGTAATAAATATCATTAGGTAATACTCGATATTAGTTGTCACTTATTCTACTAATGGATATAGTTATTGCAATAAGAATGGGAAACCTTTATATAATGGATTTCCCTTAATCTTATAAAATTTCCAATATTAAATGTTAACAGAGCTTAATTTGTTGCTCTAACATTTGTGCAATAGTAGATTTCCCTAAAGCCATTATGCTTGTTACACTATAATTTCCTTTTCGAAATGTCATGATTATCACCTTCTATAATATAGAATCTTTGTTGCACAAATTAGATAACTACCCTGCCTTGTTATTTAGGGATTTTTTCTATTTCACCACTGCTACAGTAATTACACCGGCCTCGTCTACGATAATAGTAAGTGATGGATGCAAGACCAAGCCCCACTCCCCAAGGGACCCATAGAAGCATAGGCCCTATTGTACCCAAGATATGACTCAGTACAATATTCCCATCTGCAGGCATTAGGTTAAATTTAACCATGATAAAAGAGATGGTAAAGACGAAGCCAGCAGAAGTTACAGCAATCGCTACGAAAGAAGCTGGAATTACCGCTAGCAAGATTGGCTCCCTTTTACCATAAATGAATGGGAACCATCGAGGGAAATCTTCACCCCATTTCTGGATCAAACCTAGCGTAAGAATACCACCAACGATATATAATGATCCGAAAACCCACTCAGTAATATGATGTGTCGGATTGACATTTGAAAAGTCCTTCAAGAGCTTCGCGTCAACTCCAAGGGGGATTCCCAGTGCCCAAGCATAGCGTGTAATTGCGTATGGAATAGGAGCGAGAGCCGCAAAGTAGGTAATCCACCGACTCCATCGTCCTAGAAAAAATGTTTTTCCGTCTGCCCATCCATAATATTCACATGCATGACGTGTTTTTCTTTGATAGACTACAGCAGTAAATCCCCAGCATACCGCTCCTAAAATACAAATGATCTGATTAAGCATCAGCCAGTTAAACTGGAATTTTAATAAAAAAGCATAAGCCATAGCCGCGATCAGGCTGCTATCTGGTACAAAGAGAAGCAAAGCTGCCGCAAATCCCCAGGCATAGATTAGGACAAGCCACCGCGGGAAAACCTTTGCCACCGTCTTCCTCATTGAAAATCCAACCAAAAATGTCCCTTTGAGTTTTAATCTCCAACTCGAAGTACAATTCGTCCTCGTCCATGTCCGGTTTGACACAGTTCTTGAGCTTGTCGGATCTCATGAAGCGGAAATTCCTTTGCAACCGTTGCTTCCACTTCCCCTTCTGCAATCAATTGAGCAATATTTTGAAAAACTTGATCGGGAGCAGGTCCATTACTAAATCGCGCATGAATTCCAAATTGCTTGGCCTTCTCTTCTGAGGGAATATCGACAAGAGATAGAAGTTTTCCTCCACGTTTTACAACAAAATATGAACGTTCAAGTGTTTCTCCTCCAACAGCGTCAAGCACCAAATCCACATCTTGAACCACTTCTTCAAATGGTGTGGTGGTATAATCAATAACGGTATTGACACCTAGGGACTTCACATACTCTACATTTGATGTGGAACAAGTTCCAATCACTTCAGCACCTTTCCATTTAGCCAATTGAACAGCATATGATCCCACACCGCCAGCAGCAGCATGAACCAAGACACGTTGCCCTGATTGCAGATCACCATGTGCGAAAAGCGCTACCCAAGCAGTGGTAGCCCCACCGGATATCGTAGCTGCCTTAGTAAAGGAAAGCTTTTGTGGTTTACTCGCAATCATGTCTACAGAAGTCTTAATATACTCTGCACACGCTCCCTGATTAGCTCTTCCGAAAATGGGCTGTCCTTTCTGAAACTCTGTTACTTCTGAACCTACCTCTTCAATGACTCCAGATACAGCCGATCCAGGTATATAGGGGAACTCCTTGGTATAGATTCCTTTCATCAAACCTTCACGAAAAGCACAATCAACAGGAAGTACACCAACTGTATGAACACGAATCAAAACCTCGTCAGATAATGGCTTTGGAATAGGTAACTGTTCAAGCTTTAGCTCTTCAGGACCCCCATATTGATGAATACGAACAGCTTGCATTATTTGTGTTCCCATAATAGATCCATCTCCTTTTTACGTTTTTTTAACCTACTTCAATTTCATTTATTTTTAATGAAAGAAGGTTTCGGTATTTGCCTTTACGGTCAGACCTTTTCCCACCGTCGGTCTTGTAATATTTTTTCTTTATTTGAGCTAAATCCTACTCACATTCTGTTATGGCATGTCTATTCAGAAAGGATTTCCCAACAATTTATAGTCTTGGTCAATATTATTTAACATAAGTCTATTCAACAAAAAAAGAGCTTATAACAAACTCCTTCAGATCTATCACTTATTGGAAAAATCTCGAACTTTCACCCTAACTTCTCTTTCTTGTTCCTTTTAAATATACTCAGAATGAATTTGTACCATTCATAGAGGTCTATTAACCACTTTTCCATCGTTATTTCTTCACGGTTTCCTTCAACATTTCCGTATTTCATTAATATTGCTTCGTCTGACCGGCCTTTAGCTGAATAACATCACCTGGTTAATTCAGCTGGATCCAAAATCTTTTTATTTTATTGTCTTAAGAATGATGACGTTTGTCCATACCACTGTTGTCTTAAGAAAATATAATAAATGGTAATTATTAGATAACACAAAATAAAACTGGTAAAGCTAAATCCTTTATTACAAAACCAGCAAAGATAGGATGACATGGCTTATGCGAACCATTGTATTTATTGAAACCAACAAATCCGGATCTAGTAGAGAAGCAATAAAAGCTGCAGAAAGACTCGGCTATTTTACGGTGTTATTCACTAATAGACAAAAATTCATTCAGCAAAGAACCGAATTTCCCGAAGTCCATCAAATGATTTTAGTGGATTTATTCAATTATGATGAAATAAGAAAAAACCTCAACCAACTACCACAACAAGGTAAACAAATAAAAGGCATTATGAGTTTTGTACATTCTTACGTTCATGTAGCAGCAGTCTTAGCAGAAGAATTTTGTTCAAGTGTGGTCTCAACTGATTCCATTTTTAAAATGGAAAATAAAGTTTTGACTCGTGAGCTTCTCAAAGGACACCCCAATTCTCCCTATTATGAGCTTTATAATCCAGATGATTATTCCTTAGAGTACTTTATTGACCTAGCCAAGGACTATTTACCTCTGATTGTAAAGTGTCCCACATCTGCCGGTTCAAAAGATGTTATGTTGGCAAATGACGAGAAGCAGTTAGAGCTGGCAATGCAAGAATTACTAAAAAAACATAAACAGATTTTAGTGGAAGAGTATCTAGTAGGACCCCAATATTTAATTGAAGTTTTAGTACACAAGGGAAAAGTTCATATTGTAGCGATCATCGAACAACAGATTACTCTTTTTCAACGATTTATCGTAACCGGATATAGTTTACTGCCAGATATCAATCCAAGAATGTACAATCGTATCTTTAAAGCTGTAAGTTCCATTTTACAAGCTTTTCAGATGAGAAATGGTGCCTGTCACCTTGAAATGCGTATAGTAAATGGCGAATGGAAATTAATTGAGATTAATCCTAGAATCTCAGGCGGAGCGATGAATCGAATTATTGAGGTCGGATATGGAATTAATTTAGTAGAGGAAACCATTCAATTAATGTTAGGAAATGAGCCTTCCCTTACTAAAAAACACAGTAAGTATGTATATGCCCATTATTTAACCGTTGATTCTAAAGGGAAATTAAGTAAGGTAACGGGGAAAGAACACAGCTCTCAATATCCCGGTGTTGAAGAGGTGTATATAAAACCCCGGCAAGGGCAGATCGTACGTCCTCCTTTATCAATGGGAGATCGGTGCGGATACATTTTGGCATCCTCAGATTATAGAGGTGAAGCGCAACGAATTGCCATGCGAGCAGCCAGCGAAATACACTTCTACCTTGACCCCCTTTAACATTTCCAAGTGACAAATTTGATAATCGTTAGCTTTTAATGATTTAAAGAAAACTCGCCGATTGGCGAGCCGTTAGGCGAAGACAGAGGCGTAGTTGCACTTATGCCTGATAGAAAAGTTATACTTTCCTATCGGCGAACAAATCTTTTTAGAAAAAGAATTTGGAGAGGTGAAAAAGAAGTAAAATGACGCTAATTGGCATGCTTCATCATCGTAGAGATCCAAATAATGTAAAGAAAGCATATGCTTATGCCGCAGTCGCAAAAGCAGAAGGTGTAACCTTTTTTTACTTTACCCTCGGGAAAGTGAATATCAAACAGCATAAAATTTTAGGAAAAACTTATGAAAATGGACATTGGATTGACAAGGAATTTCCTTTCCCTGATGTCATTTATAATGCAAGTTATCAAGCGAGTGAGAAAACGAAACATATCTTTGATTATTTGTATGATAGGATTCCGTTTACCAGTCATTCAATTGGGGACAAATTATCGGTATATAACAGAATTAAAAAGGCCAAAAAATTTAAAGATTACCTTATTCCTTTTTATGAATTAACGGACGTTCAGATTTTTTTTGACATGATCAAACGTTATCAAAAAGTGATTATCAAACCGTTATCGGGGCATCAAGGCGGCGGCGTTGTTTTAGTTGAAAAAGATGGTTCCAATCATTACAAAATGAATGTTGCAGGATTAGAATCATCTTTGAATGAAAAACAATTGTTAGACTGGTTATCCCCTAAAATACAAGAACAAGATTACGTCGTTCAACAGTTTATTACGAGTCAAACAACATCTGGTCACGTTTTTGATTTCCGCCTGCATGTACAAAAAAATGGAGAAGGAAAATGGGTGATTACTTCTATCTATCCACGGATCGGGCGTTTAGGGACCATAACTTCTAATATGGGGAGTGGTGGTTATAGTACTTACCTGGATTCCTTTTTAAAAACAGAGTTCGGTGACTCCTGGTATGATATTCAAAGGTATCTTGAACAGTTTGCGATCAGTTTTTCCAATCATTTTGATTCTTTATATGACGATGACTTGGATGAACTGGGAATTGACGTCGGAATTGATGAAAATCAAAAACTATGGCTTTTTGAGGTGAATTGGCGACCAGGTCCGCCTAATATCTATCACCTTGAATTAGATGTGGCCAGAAATACGATTTTGTATGCTAAATATCTAGCGGAAAACAAATAAACATTAGACTGAAAATCATATAAAACACTAAATTCCTTCCATATTTCTTATCCCTTATTTTGTCATCATCATCGTGTCTATATAGTCCCCCAAACATGAAGGCCGCTGTCATGGCGTCCTTTTTTTCTTTCTATCTTTAGATCAAAAAAAGGCAGCTTGCCGCTCATGAACTTCACCTACAATGGGGTTGAGGTTCATTAAAGGAAGCTGCCTTTTTTATGTGAAAGTTTCAACGATTTTAACTTCTTAAATATTCGATGACATCATCTATGTCTGTATCAGTCGCGTTCGTTTTGAAATAAACAATGTCATTTGGGATTAAAAATGAGTCAAAAAACCGCATCATTTCATCTGCATCTGAAAAATGATAAACATGATCTGGATTTACTCCTGCCTCGATAGCTGGTTCCTGAAAATCCTTTGCAATAAACCCTTTGGTAATGAGAATATCGACCCCCAAAGCAGCAATTAACTGTCCTGCCTTTTCGTATTCTTCATCTGCATATTTTCCCAATGAGCACATTCTGCCCAGAACAGCAATTTTTCGTTGGGTTGGCAATGCGATCCGGCTTAATGTTTCTAAGCCTTTTCTTAATGAAGCAGGATTTGACTTCCACGTATCATCCACCAGCGTAATTTGATTTCGTCCTTCCATGATTTCAAAGTGGGATCTCATATGATGATAAGAAGATAATCTCTTTAGAGCATAGCGAATATCCACCCCTAACATGGCCGCTGCGGCTAATGAAGCGACTGCATTATAGACACTATGCTCCCCAAGACCCGGTATATATCCTTTATATTCCCTTTGCTTATATTCCAGCCAAAAAGTCATGCCGGATGAATCATATTTATACTTCTTAATTCTAAAAATAGCATTCTTGTTTTTTCCGAAAGTGATAATCTTTCCCTTAAATTTAGAAGTATCAATAGAGGTGAGATAGGGATCGTCCGAATTTAGGATGAGAATTCCCTCATTGTCCATCCCCTGCATGATTTTTGCCTTTTCTGCTAGATAATCATCAAAGGAGCGAATTTTATCTGTATGATCGACATCTATCATGGTCATAATCCCAATCGTCGGGTAAAAATACTTACAGGACTCCGTCATATCCTCTTTTTTAGATACGGCTGTTTCAAACACTGCCACATCGGTATTTTCATCTATTCCGAGTAAATAAGGAAGGTTGTAATAATCGGCATTTTTGCTGGATATGGTTGCCTGGACATTGTGTGTTTCTTCCAAAATGTGTTTTAGCATTTCTTTCGTCGTAGACTTTCCACATGTTCCCGTAATGGCAACTACTGGAATGTTAAACAGATGCCTGTAATACGAGGTGAATGTAAAGAAACTGTCTTTGAGATCCTTTACCATAATGATTTGCGCAGGATTTAATTTTTCCATTTGAGAAAATGATGAATCTGTAACGATGAATACATTCTTGTAATTCTTGATCCTTTCAACAGGAACCTCTTTATTGTTCCCATGAAAATATAAAGTATGACTGCTAATTTCAGATCTGTCATCCGTGACCGTTTTAATCCGTATTCCTTTTTGCTTTTCATTAGGCTGAATGTTCATGGCTGTTAAAATGTTCTCCAATAATAATGTCTTCAATATGTCCCTCCTGAAGTTCCTTTTTTGAAAAAAGCATCTCCCCCAATATTCCTGTTCAATATGGTAGAAGTGATTGAAACACAATGAATTGTCTAATGTATCATATGATGTGTCCCCTCAAGCTGGTGTGTGATAATTACACAGGTAATTAGCGGAAAATAAATCATTGTTTGTCCTTCTCCTTGCATAAAGATATACAAAGGGGGGATTTTCATTTTTTATACAAATAAAGTAATTAGATATTTAGTTGCCTATGTATTTATTACCTCTGCACTTATGAAATTCATGGGTACCGAGGTATCGAATCATTTTCTTGGATTAGGGCTTCCCTATCCCCACATGATGTTAAAGCTTGTTATTTTAGTAGAATTGGTTTGCGGATTTTTAATTTTAGTTAATATAGCTGTTAAACATGCGGTGGTACCTTTAATTGGGATTATGATCGTAGCCCTTCTTATCACCAAAATCCCATTGATGCACATCGGATTTCTCCAATTCTCTTTTGGTGCTCGCTTAGACATTGTCATGTTAGTGTTGCTCGTTTATCTGTACAAGCGAGATCCTTGCTGAATGTTTTCATGTGCTAAAAAAACGCCAGGCATCTTCCAGTGATTGGATAGTGCCTGACGAAACTCTTGTAGAACTCCCTAATTAAGCAAATTAATTTTAAAAATGCGCTGTTTTTATTAACCACGAAACTATCCTCTAAGGATGAAGGATAGTTTTAGTCAAGTCCTTGAATCCGATCCTGATGGGTATAGACATTGAAGCCGTCTCCCCTAATAAAACCAATTGCCGTAATGCCAAGATCCTCTGCTAAATTTAAGGCGAGATTAGTAGGAGCAGATTTTGATAGGATAATGGCTACACCAATCTTAGCTGCTTTGAGGAGGACTTCTGAGGAAATTCTTCCGCTAAACGCAATGATTTTCTCCTTTAATGGAATTCGATGGATCAGGCAGTAGCCAAAAAGCTTATCCAGTGCATTATGCCTGCCGATATCAGTCCTAGTTATCACGATACCGTCCTTTGTACATAAGGCGGCATTATGGACACCGCCTGTTTTCTGAAAATAAGCGGAACTTTCCTGCAGCTCGCTCATTAAGACATGACATTGGTGTGGTGTAATGGTTAACTTTGTCAAGATGGTCTTAGCTGTCTTCATATCATTATAAAAATAAAATTGCCGCCCTTTTCCGCAACAGGAACCAATGAATCGCTTGGAATGGAACTCTTTTTGAATAGATGGTTTATTTACTAGGTTCACGTACGCGAATCCTTTTTCTTCATCCACCTGAATCGATTGAATATCTTTAAAAACACGAATGATCCCCTCGGAGGCTAAGAAACCCACCACCAATTCTTGAATCTCTGCTGGCGAACAAACGATGGTGGCAAACTCTTCTCCATCCAGAATAATCGTTAAGGCTGATTCCACGGCGATGTCATCCTCTTGTTCGATAAAGGAGTCCCCAGTAAATTTAACAATGTGTTGGCAAGTCATGATTTCGTTTAACACCGTCTTCCCCCCTCTCATCGCTTTTTGAACCTTCGTCTATGAGGTCAAGATTAGTATCAACCATATGAAACATAAACGGGTCTAGCCAACCTCGGTCAAGACCCGTTTAAATAGAATTATAGATGGTGGCCTGGCTGTGCATGCTGTGCCTGGTGCTCCGGCAGCTGGGTTGTCCGTTCCAAATGGCTCGTTTCGCTCCCCATTCCTTTCAAAAATTCAAAGAAAAAGGCAATCGAACGGTTAATTTCAGGGTCCTTTAAGGATCTGACGATATCAAAGTAACCGATCTGGTCTTCATTGTCTTTGCTTTCTGACACTCTGGCAATTCCTGCGTTCAGCTTAAGGAGAATCGGTTCAAGCTGTTTAACATTTAAGGTACCAAGAACGCCAACCATTAACAGCAGATTTTTTAACGTATTGGCTGTTTCTTTCGAGTCCGCCTTTTTAATAAGGATTTGCAGGACCTTGTCGCCCTCGGCAAATAAACCGCTCAAGATAGAAATTATCCCCCGCTCATGCATGTGGTTTACCAAATCAAGTGTATCCAGTAACGCTTGCTTATTTTTTAATAAGGAATCCTCTATTTGCCGTAGATCTTGTTGCCGCTTATCCTCTTCGGATTGCTCGATTCGCTCGATTTTCCTGATTGCTTTAGCCATTCAATCGCTCCCTTTCCTTCACAAGATCACCCGGGAAGACGTAATCCTTTCGGGCCCATTTCTGTTGGACTTGTACACCCATTTGCGGCTGTGGATTTCCGTATCGGAAATTTATTTTTGGCAGAGGATTAATTCCCTCTTCCTGTAAAATTTCCAACTTCACACGAGTATCTTTGTAAGCAGGGGTATCGGTATCCTTATCGGCGGCACTGCTTGTCAGGTAATTGACGGCTCCGTCCCCTGAATCATTCATGGGTAGATACACTTCCTTGCCTTTTACCCGATTGGTAATCGTACATTTCACTTTTACATTACCAAACGGTGAAGTCAGGCGGACAAGCGTTCCGTTCCGCAGTCCTCGTTCCGCTGCAAGCTCCGGTGATACTTCAAGGAAAACCTCCGGTGTTTTTTCCGATATTCCTTTTGATTTATAGGTGAGATTTCCTTCATGAAAATGCTCTAATAAACGGCCGTTGTTCAAATGAAGATCATATTGCTCGCCAAAATCAAGCGGCTTTGTCCATTGCACAGGATAAAACCGGGCTTTTCGATCCGGGAAAGGGAATCCTTCGGTGTAAAGCAATGGCGTATCCGTTCCATCTGGTTTTACCGGCCATTGCAAACTCTTATAACCTTCTAATCTCTCATACGTAACACCGGCATAAATCGGCATCAGCATCGCCGCTTCCTCCATAATTTCACTTGGATGCTTGTAATTCCAGTTTGCCCCAAGCCGGTTTGCCACTAACTGAATGATTTCCCAATCTGGTTTAGAATCGGCAAGCGGTTCAAACACTTGGTACAGCCTTTGAATACGGCGTTCCGTGTTCGTGAACGTTCCTTCTTTTTCAAGACTTGGGCTTGCCGGTAAAACGACATCCGCATATTGGGCAGTCCGAGAAAAAAAGAGATCCTGGACGACAAAAAAGTCGAGTTTTTCGTAGGCGGCATGTACATGGTTAATGTTGGAATCCACTAACCCCATTTCTTCTCCCTTTACATACATGGCTTTTACTGTACCATCGTGTATTCCCTCAATCATCTCGTGATTATTTATGCCGACTTCGGATGGAAGTTTAACGCCCCAGGCTTGTTCAAATTTTGCCAGTACTTCAGGGTTCTCGACACGCTGGTATCCCGGAAAGTTATCCGGCGCGCTGCCCATATCGCCTGCACCTTGAACGTTATTATGTCCCCGAAGCGGGTATGCCCCGGAACCTGGCCGTGCGTAGTTTCCCGTTACCAACAACAGGTTTGAAATCGCTGTACTTGTGTCACTGCCGCCCAGATGCTGGGTAACACCCATCGCCCAAAGAATGGCCGTGCCATCTGCATCACGAATCATTTCGGCAATTTGAATGAGGGTCTCCTTAGATAGACCCGTTGCCGCTTCTGCATAACCTAATGTATAGGGAGAAAGGCTTTCTCTATATTCAGCGAATCCATTTACATTCTTTTCAATAAACTCTTCGTCCGCCCAGCCCATATCAATAATGTATTTGGTCACAGCAGAGAGCCAAACCAAATCGGACCCCGCGTTTGGATGAATGAACAGGTCGGCACGAGCCGCCATCTCATTCTCACGTAAATCTGCGACAATTAATTTTTGTCCATTGAGTTTATGAGCGCGCTTGACCCTTGTAGCTAGAACAGGGTGGGCTTCCGATGTATTGGAACCCACGATGATGACAAGGCCTGCTTTGGCGATCTCCTTAATCGAACCAGCATCACCGCCGTAGCCAACCGTTCTGTGCAGTCCAACCGTTGCCGGCGTCTGACAATAGCGCGAACAGTTATCCACGTTGTTTGTACCAATGATCTGCCGGGCCAATTTTTGCATCAAAAAGGATTCTTCATTTGTACATTTAGAGGAAGTAATAAAGCCCATCGATTGCGGCCCATACTGGCTGCGAATCTCACGGAAGCGTTTCGCGATGAGATCAAGGGCCTCCTCCCATTCCGCTTCACGAAAGCTTTCGCCTTCCCGGATCAGCGGCTTCGTTAACCGTTCTTTACTATTGACAAAATCCCAGCCGAATTTCCCTTTCACACAAGTGGAAATTCCATTCGCTGGTGCCTCTACGTTTGGTTCAACCTTTAGAATCTCTCGTCCTTTTGTCCAGACATCAAAGCTGCAGCCGACACCACAGAACGTACAGACCGTTTTGGTTCGTTTCACTCTCGCCTCACGCATCGCCGATTCCATATCGGAAACTGTAAGAATCGACCCGTACCCGGTCTCCACTCCTTTGGTCAACTCAATCATCGAACGGAGTGTGCCTTTTTCCACGCCTGTCAGATAACCGGCCTCCCCAAGCATTCCTTTTTCCATCATCGCATTACACGGGCAGACGGTGGAACAATGGCCGCACGACACACAAGAAGATTCGTTAATCGGAACATCGTTATCCCAGATGACCCGCGGATGCTCTCTTTCCCAATCGATTCTCAGCGTTTCTGTCACCTGGACATCTTGGCAGGCCTCGACACAGCGCCCACACAAGATACACTGATCAGGATCATAGCGGTAGAAAGGGTTCGACATATCCGTTTGATATGGTTTCTGCTCCCAAGGAATACTCTGATGATTAATGCGCATTTCCTTAACCGTGTTATGTATTTCACAGCCGCCGTTATTGTAATCACAAACCGTACAATATAATTCATGGTTATGGAGAATCTTGTCCATCGCTGCTGTCTGCGACTTTTTCACAAACGGGTTCATTGTATCGATGCGGTCTCCCTCTTTTAAACGGGTTGAACAGGACCTGACAAGTTCCCCGTTCACTTCAACAATACAAGTGTCACACGTTTCGATCGGTCCAAGGCTGGGATGATAGCACACTTGAGGGACTTCAATCGTACTGTCATTCAGGAATTGCAGGACCGTCTGGCCTTCCTTTGCCTCCACTTCTACTCCGTTGATCATAATGCCTAGGTTCTTTACCAATATGGCTACACCCTTTCTACTTTATTTATTTGTTTAGTACCCCATCTCTCTAAAAATGAAAACCAAATCCTCTGAGTTCTATGAAAAATAAAGTGTAATAGGTGTTTGAAGTCGAAAAACGGGTAAAGAATCAAAAAGGAAAGGACGAAATCTTTATGAAATATATAATTTTAAAAGGCAGGAGTCATATTGGAAAATATGGGTTCAAAAAGGTAGGGACGATCGAGGCTTCTTCCTTAGAGGTCGCGAGTGATCTCGTATTTAAGAAACTTAGAAGAGAGGTGAACAAAAAGAACAGAGAAACATACATACTCATTCCTGACAGCGAGAAAATGAATTTAACCAGTCATCCTATTCTTCCTATAGATGGTGTTCCCTACAGTTTGTTCACGTATTGGGAACCATAACCCCCAAGCAAAGCATAAAAAATGCCAGGCACCCTCCAGTATTGGATAGTACCTGACATTTATTTTACTTATTAATTTTATCTATATATATTTCAACTAAATTAGTTCAAGACCTGTTCCTTTTTCGCTATAGTTTCTTCCTTCACTACTGATAAAGTCGAGTATTTCTCCTGAACAATTAAGATGGAAATAGCAGCAATGATTCCTGGAATAGCAAATGCCAAGAAGTTCATATTCACTGGAAGATTCATTGATAATAGCATTCCTCCCATAAGTGGGCCTGCAATGCCCCCCAAGCGGCCTATTCCCAATGACCATCCTATTCCACTCGAACGCATTTCACTTGGATAATATTGAGAAACATACGCATTGGCGATAATCTGCGTTCCTATCGTAGCAGCTCCGGCAATGGCTACCAGAACTAACAATGCAACCATATTGGCTTTAAATCCTAACAAAAATAAGGATGCTGCTGCCAAAAGATAAAATAAAATTAATACGCTCTTAGGGTTCCACTTATCAGCTAGCCAGCCTCCTCCAATTGCACCAAACATAGCTCCAAAGTTCAATACAAATAAGAACAATAGACTTGATCCAAGTCCATACCCGGCGTTTGCCATAAGTTTTGGTAACCACGTATTCACTCCATAAATCATTAATAAACACATAAAAAATGAAACCCAAAACATTAAGGTACTTAATGCACGTCCTTTTGTAAATAATTTCATAACTGGGCTTCCCTTTTCTTGGTGAGCAACTATTTCAAACTGATCCTCTTGTTTCATCGTAAAAGCAGGATCCACTTTTGTTAACAGTTCTTGCATTGTTTTAGTTTTCTTCTTATTTAATAAAATCGTTGGTGCTTCGGGTAATGATTTATACATAAACGGTAATGCCAGTAAAGGTAGTGCACCTACAAAAAAAACAGATTGCCATCCGAATTGAGGAATGAGAAAAATAGCAATCCCAGCTGCAAACATTCCACCAACAGAATAGCCGCTAAACATTATTGATACTAACGTGCTTTTTAAACTTTTAGGAGAATACTCTGACATGAGTGCTATAGCATTTGGCATCACTCCACCTAGCCCTAAACCTGCTATAAAACGGTAAATTCCAAATTGGGTTGTATTAGTAGAAAGTCCTACGAGAAAAGTAAAAAGACTAAATAAGGCAACACAAAAAATAATTACGTTTTTCCTACCAACCTTATCTGCAAGTGGGCCAAACACTAAGGCACCCAGCATCATACCAATTAAAGCATAACTTCCTAAAGCCCCAGCTTGAGTCGGTGTTAAAGACCATTCTTTCATTAATACCGGAACCACAGAGCCAAACACAACAAGATCATAGGCATCAAACACAATACAAAAAGCACACCAAAATAATACTGAAGCATGAAAGCGGTTGAATTTTGATTCATTAATGACTTTCCCAACATTAATTGAGCTCATATAAATAACTTGCTCCTCTCCACTTAGAAAATAAAAACAAAGGACCATGTAAAGTTACGCTTTATTATGGATTTATGGACACGAATAGTCAGGTATTATATTTTGATAGATTCGTTGTGGAGAATGGCTCTAGTTTGGTGTGGTTTTTCTGGTCTTGGATAGATTTATTGGAATCTTAGAAGTTTTGACAATAAGAACTATTCATCTGTTTCTGTACTATTTATGAACTTAAATTCTACATTGAAGAGAAACCATTCAAATAAAAACATCGTTCTACCTCCAGGACGGTCATTTCTATTTATTTACCTGATAAAATTCTGATGGGATTGGTGCAAATTGTCTCCGATGATAAAGCAACGGGTCTTTTTTTTCTGATTGCATATCAATGACTTCACCAATTAAGATAATATGATCTCCGGCTTCCACGGTTTGAAAGTTTTTACATTGAAGAACAGCATATGCCCCTTCAATGATCGGCAATTGATGATCCGATAATTGCCAGTTACATGTACTAAAGCGATCTACATTTTTACTTGCAAATGTCTTACATAATTCCTGTTGATCACCGGCTAATAAATGAACAGCAAATTTACTGCCTTCTGTAAATGCCTGTAAAGTTGAAACTCTGCGATCGATACTCCAAAGGATAAGTAGAGGATCGATCGAAACAGAAGCGAAGGAATTTACTGTCAGACCAACAGGAACCCCTTTATCATCAACTGTTGTTAAAACTGTAACCCCTGTCGGATAATTCCCCATTATTTCCTTAAATAAAAACTGACTTTCTTCCTTATTCATCTTAACTCCTCCTTCTTTGTAATTCGAATATTCAGAATATAAATTGCGCAATTACTCGGCAAAAATGCTGGACTTCAGACATTTTCCCCCTATCGCCTAAGTTACTCATTAGTGTGCCTTTCGGTTGATTAAATACCAAGAGTTGCCGATATTATGAACCTTTCCATTTCGCTTTAAAATTCTTAGTTTTTTGTAAACAGCAGATCTTATTCGATCTTCTTTCACAGAGGGAGTATTTTTATAAAAATGATTACAAGAGGTAAGTATTTTTTTCGCGCTTGCCCCTGGATGCTGCTCTAGAAAACGAAAGACTGCCTCTTCGACACTCATTATTTTTTTCACCTCATTTTCTGCTTAGACAAGGGAGATAGGCTTCCTCCCTTGTCTGCCCTTTTACGTTAGATCATGGATTCTACTTTGATATTTTGTCCTTCAAAGTTAGGCATTACTTGGGTTGCAAATCGCTCCATAGCTGCCTTTGTTTCCTCATGGGACAGGCCGCCAAAATCGAAATATATAATAACTTCATCAATTCCTGTTTCTTCTATTTCTTTTAACTTCGCTGTGACATAGTTCGCATCACCAACAATAATGCTAGTTTCGCTCAAATCTTCAATTTGCATATTGTTTAGTTTTTCGACAATGTCAACAAAATAACGAATATGTGGTGGAGCCGTTTTTGGGTCACCAGGGAAGGCAGGAACCAACCCTCTAAAATATTTAAGCATCCGCGTTTTCGTACGCACGACTTCTTCTTCAGATTCCGTGACATTTAAGAAAAAGGAACACTTTGCTTGCTTGTTTTCAAAACCATGCTTAGCAGACTCCTCTTTAAACTTATTGACCGCTCCGGCAACGCTTCCAAATACCATCGACGCTGCAAACGGAGCAAAAATAACATTTTCACCCATTTCTGCTGCTTTTAAGACAGACGGTTCACTGAAAGCGGCTACATAAATCGGCGGGTGAGGATCTTGAACAGGTGTAGGCGTTAACTCAATTTCAGGGAATGCATAGTATTTTCCGTTATACGAGATAGAAGGCTGTGTCCACGCCTTTTTAATAATGTCTAACTGCTCAAAAAAGATTTCTCGGCTATCATTGAAGTCTACTTGGAACACATCATATTCCCGCTTATCGTACCCTCTTCCCGCTGAGAAAATCGCTCTTCCATCACTTAATAAATCAAGCAAGGCATATTCTTCGGCCATACGAATTGGGTGACTAGCTGGTAATAAAACCGTAGCTGGCGCAAGTTGAACTTTACTTGTTCTTGCTGCTACATGTGCTAAGAAAACAGATGGAGACGGTAAAACACCTAAAGCACTAAAATGATGCTCCGGTACCCATACTGAGTTAAATCCTAACTCTTCGGCATACACGCACTGTTCAACAAGATCAAGAATCATTTGGTTTGAATTTTTTCTTTCATCTCCATAAATACTTGGGTTATCCGTCAATGTAAAGTAGCCAAATTTCATTTTTATTCCTCCTTTTTGTTAAACTATGGTTAACTGCGTTAACGATAGGTTACTAATTAACAATATATCTGAAAATTAAAACAAGTGTCAACCACTTTTTAGATTTTTCTGTAAATTAAGTTGATTTTTTTTTTAATGATAAAATATAAATACAAGAAAGAAGGAAATGAGGTTTACTATATGAGTACCAACGAGGAAGAAAAAAAAGGGATTCAATCGATTGAAATAGGGTTTTCAATTGTAAAAGTTGTTTCATTAGCAGAGAAAGCATTAACCATAACAGAACTATCCAATTTATGTAATATGCCAAGAAGCCAACTTTATCGGTATCTAATTAGCTTATGCCGGATTGGATTTCTAAAAAAGGGACAGGATTTACGTTACTCATTGGGGAGTGAATTACTTGCTATCGGAGTACACGCGATGGGAAAAGTAGATATTCACCTGAAGGCCCTTCCCTATATAAAAAAGCTAAATAATATATTAGATGAAACTGTAGCACTAGCTATCTGGGTCGAAGAAATAGGCCCTATATTTATCGGCTGGGAAGAAAGTAAAAAACCGATAAATATTAATGTTAAAGTGGGTTCTGTCGCTAAATTGACAACTAGTGCAACAGGAAATGTATTCGCAGCGTTTTATCCTGAAGAAAAAACACGTCATTTAATTAACAAAGAACTGGAAGAAGGTCTGCTATCCGACTCAGCATTTGAGTCAATCTTATCCTTTGTCAAAAAGGAGAATTATGCCTATACAGAATCTTATATACCAGGTATTACCGCAGTAGCGGCTCCTGTGTTTGATCAGAAAGCAGAACTAGTAGCAGCCTTGTGTGTCATTGGATTATCCGAAGCAATCGACATTTCAAAAGGCTCCAAGGTTACAACTGAACTCCTTAAAATTTCACATGAATTATCAGAAGACCTAGGGTATCGATAAACTAGAAAACTATTCTAACACCAAAAGAGTCGGCCAATATGAAAAGGCCGACTCTTGCTTACTAAATTAGAACTATCAATGTTAAATTTATTAAACCTGTCAAGCGGTGGGGTTGTCAGCTTTTTGTTAATCCATATAACGATATTCCCTCAAACTATTTAAAATGGAAATTTCCTGTAATAGTTCTTTGCCAATATTCGTTTCTCTTACCTTTTTTCTCACCAATTCTTTATCTACTACTCTTTTTACAGATAATACATCCGCCCCGTTACACAATACATCATATCTTGAACGAAATTGCTTATGCGCAACCAATTGCATGCCGTAGGAATTATAAAGTAGTGTATACCCCGCTATACCGGTTACAGATTGATATGGTTTTGAGAAACCGCCATCGATGACAATCATTCTTCCATTCGCTTTAATGGGATTCTCTCCCTCAATTTCTTTCACTGGTGTATGGCCGTTGATAATATGACCTTGCTGAGGGTTGAGATCAAATTCAGCAAGGATTTTTTTGCAAATTTCTTCATTCTCACGTAAATAATAGTAAGGGTTCTTTTTCTCCTTATGCGTTTCCTTCTCTTTAATAAAGTACCTTTCAAAGGTGGTCATTGCTCTTTTTCCAAAGAGGGATGAGTATTCTCCGGTCCATAAATACCAAACCATATCTGTTGCCAGGTCATCCGTCATTTCTGGGTGTTCAAAAGAATAGCGTAAATTATATTCAAACGTATCAAGTAATTCACGGCCTGCATACGTTTTATTCTCAATCGTCATTTTTTCCATATTTCCTTCTTCATCTAAAGGAATGCACCCATGAATTAACAAGTTACCGTTATATTTCAAATAAAGGCTGCCTTTTTTCATTAGGAATTTCATATGCCTAGCCAGCTTTTCGGAATGCTGCACAGAAAATAACAATTTTTCTATTACTTGTTCTTCCTCATCTAATAATTGATCAGGCTGCTCTGGATTAACCGTTGCAAAGCAAGTATTTACTAACGGGTAGGTTTTCCCCTGTATGGTTATTTCGTTTTTTTCATAATCAATTTTCTCAAGCAATCGCCTTTCTGACATATTAAAATACGGGCGCCTCTTGATGATCGGGATTTCCAGTTTGAATTGAATCATGGCGATGGCTTGATGAATTTTCGTAATTTGCAATTGTTCATGCTCAGATAGACTTTTATCAGATTGGACCTTAGGTCTAAAAGCTGGATTGTCTTCATAGTACTCTTCCGCTAGATTAAGTAATGGTCTTAGATTGATTCCATATACGTCTTCAATAATATCCAAATTGTTGTATCTGGCACAAATACGAATAATATTTGCCAGACATACCTTTGATCCAGCAAAGGCACCCAGCCATAAGACATCGTGGTTTCCCCATTGAATATCAACCGAATGGTAACCGATTAGTGTTTCCATAATTTTATCGGGCTCGGGTCCACGATCGTAAATATCACCTACTACATGAAGATGGTCGACTACTAGTCTTTGTGTCGTATAAGCAAGACCTATGATCAGTTGATCAGCCTGAGCCAGGGTGATGATCTGCTGGACAATTTTTGAATAATAATCGTCCTTATTGGTGGAATCCTCTTTTTTGTAGAGCAGCTCTTCAATGATATACACAAACTGATTCGGCAAAGCTTTACGTAACTTAGAGCGTGTGTATTTAGAGGAGGCATAAGAAATGAGCTTAATCATTTGCTCTATAATATCTGTATACCACTGGTTTAATACTTGTTCATTACCACAATGACTTTTAATTAACTTGAGTTTTTCCTCTGGGTAATAAATTAATGTGGCAATTTCATTTCTTTCATATTCAGATAAACTATCTTGAAACAGATCATTGATTTTCTCTTTTACCTTCCCTGAACCATTTCTTAATACATGTTGAAAGGCATCATACTCCCCATGTAGATCACTGACAAAATGTTCAGTCCCCTTTGGCAGGTTTAAGATGGATTCAAGATTAATAATTTCTGTTACTACTTTTTCTGCACTATCATATTTCTGGGCCAATAAATCTAGATATTTTGCGTTCAAAGATAAATATCTCCTTTCAAACTTGACTGCCATTAATCATAATGACAAATTTCATTAATACTATTATAAGGGATAAATAAATATATTATATCGTAATATCTTTAACCATAAAACCTATCCTGTATTTTTGCTGTTTGCGAGCTAAAGCGGAAAACACCCTATTGTGGTTCATTATTTTATTAATTTTCAAAAAACTTATAGGAAAAGAATCTATATTGGTATAAAATAATTTAATATTAAGATCATGGCAAGGAGGATTTAAAATGTTTGGGATTTTTAACTTCGAGGTCTTTTTAGTTTCAGCGATATTGTTGAATTTAACTCCTGGTACTGACACCATGTATATTGTGAGTAGAAGTATTTCTCAAGGTAGAATGGCAGGGATTTATTCAGCCCTTGGTATTTCCGCTGGAATTGTGGTTCATACGTTACTAGCTGCATTTGGACTATCCGTTATTTTAACGCAATCCACTTTTTTGTTCAATTTAATCAAAATAGTAGGTGCCATTTATTTAGCTTATTTAGGTATTAAGATGTTAATTTCAAAAAACACAGTGAAAGAACAACAATCATTACCAAAGCTAAGCAATAAAAAGATCTTCCTACAAGGACTGGTAACGAACGTCACTAACCCAAAGGTTGCTTTGTTTTTCCTAGCTTTTCTACCGCAATTTATTCATACTCATGCTGGTGTTTCCAGCCCTATACCGTTTATTATTTTAGGACTGACCTTTACCATGACAGGTGGAATATGGTGTTTAATTACTGCCTATTTTTCCTCCATGGCAACGAATAAACTAAGAGGGAATTCCAAAGTTTCAACTGTTTTAAATAGATTAACAGGAATTGTTTTTATCGCAATGGGAATTAAATTATTAAAAACGAAAGCAGCATCATAAGTATCAAAGAGCATTGAATTCAATGCTCTTTTTTTGTCCAATAATATAAAAACTGTTAGACCTGATAAATAGATAAGGCATTTAAGGACTTGACTTGGAGCCTCCGTGGGTACGATTTGAATTGAAAGGCTGATGCAGTTGTTTCATCATGCAGCCAATCCTATCATACCCACCCTCCAAATAAAGTCCTATGTTTGTTAAGGGTGAAAACTATAAATATTTACTGAAGATAATAAGTAAACAAAGTTAGAAAATATGCTGTTTTTGTTTCGTTATTTACGATGAATACGGTCAAAGATCATACTAAATATAAGTTCACTGTCTAGTAAACTCTTTCCCTTTCCTGAAAACGGATATAAAAAGCAGTTCCTTCACTGTTTGATTCCAGATCGAGAACGGCACGATGACGTTCGGCGACACTATAGCAGATGGGCAGACCCAAGCCAGTCCCATAATCTTTGGTAGTGAAAAACGGCGTCCCAATCATTTCGAGCAGCTCAGGTTCGATGCCGCAGCCTTGATCTTCGATTTCTAACACTACATCCTGCTCCTCAAGATAAGTCTTAATTGTCAATTCCCCGCCAGCAGCCATCGACTCAAGGCCATTCAAGGAAAGATTAAGAATCAGCTGGCTAATTTCTTTTTCATCAAGCTCAAGCCTCGGGACTTCCGATAACATCAGGGTGACCGTTTTATCCGCCAGCAGCGCTTCTGCCTTGATTAATGGGTAGAGTCCCTCAATAATCGGATTCAGGTACTGCCACTTCTTATTGGATTGCTTGTTTTTCGCTAAATTGAGAAATTCGGAAATAATCGAATTAGCCCGGTCCAATTCAGACAGCATTAAATCAATATATTGGTTAGATAGATTGTCGTTGCTTTTTTTCGATAGCTCCAAAAAGCCCTTGACGGTAGTCATCGGATTCCTGATTTCATGCGCAATCCCTGCCGCCATTTCGCCAATTAAATTGAGGCGGTCCAGGCGCGCCATTTTCGCTTCCAATTGTTCAAGTTCGGTTACATCGGTAATCACACTGAGAACACAACTTTCCCCATTCACCCCTATGATTTCTGTAGCCAATATGCCCTGCCGCTTCACTCCTGATTTGGTTTGGTAATGAATCTTTTCATTTTGCAGGGATTCTTTGTAACCAACAGGTAAAACCTCCTGCTGCCGGCCGATGACTTCCTCGGCGGTATAACCGGTAAATTTCAGCCAGCTTGCATTGACGTCCAAGTATCTGTCGTCTGTCAGCGAACGAATTTCAATTAGGCACGGGCTGGATTGAAAAATTTTATAAAAATGCTCCTTCGACAGGCGCAGGTCTTCAGCAAATTGTTTCCGGACGTCAATTTCCTTTCGCAGTTCTTCTTCAAATTGCTTGCGGACCTCGATTTCTTTGCGGAGCTTTTCGTTGGCAATGACAAGTTCATTCGTCCGCTCTTCCACCAGCCGCTCAAGAAGCTCGTATTGCTGCTTCCGCTCGGTAATATCGCGCAGCGAACAAACGTAGAAATGCTCATCATGGATAACAGCCTCACCGATTTGCAGCTCGACAGGAAAGTGGCGTTCATTTTTATGCTTAGCAACAGCCTCAAGCATTTTTCCTACGCAAGATCCAATGGAATCCCACATTGTTGCAAAAAGATCCGCCATTTTAAGTCCTAAAAATTCCTCTACCGAATAGCCAAATAAACTTTGGCCTGCTGAATTGACCGATATAACTGTCCCTTCCCGGTCAAATGTAATAATCGTGTCAATAAGCGTTTCCCCTATCACTCGGGCCAGTTCTTCATTTTTTTGTAAATCAAGGGTAGTCTTGTTCAGCTTGGCGTTCACATCAAGAAGCTCCTGCTGCCGCAGCATTTCCTTCCGATCATGGTTTTGATGGATTTTAACAAACTCCTGAACCTTTAACTGTAACGTCTCCGGATGAAACGGCTTAAAGATATAATCAACCGCCCCCAAGTTATACCCCTTTAGGACATGCTCGGTCGTTTGACTGATGGCCGTAATAAAAATAATCGGAACAAACTTTGATTTTCCCCGCGCCTTAATCAATTTTGCGGTTTCAAAGCCGTTCAGTCCAGGCATCTGTACATCTAACAAAATCACGGCAAAATTCTCCTTCAGCACGCATTTCAACGCTTCCTCGCCAGATCCTGCCTTCACTAACCGATAATCCGGCGATGCTAGAACGGCCTCTAATGCGAGCAAATTTTCTGGACGGTCATCGACCATTAAAATATTGACTTGATCCACAGATGGGGGATTATGGATGGACTTTACGGTAGAGTTTCTCATTTGAATCGACTTCCTCATAGTAATTTGCGATATCGGTAAACAGGATTCCCTCCTTACTTCCCAAGCCAAGGAATCCCGAAGCTGATAGACTTTCATGCAGCAGGTGCAGCACACGGTTTTGCAGCGATTTATTAAAATAAATCATGACATTACGGCAAATGATGACATGAAATTCATTAAACGATTGGTCTGTAACTAAATTATGCTGAGCAAACACTACATTTTCCGTAAGAAAAGGGTGGAATGCGGCGCTTGACTCCCGGGCTACATAGTATTCGGAAAAAGCACTCGTCCCGCCTGCCTCTAGGTAGTTTTTCGTATAATTTTTCATTTTGTATAAGGGAATCATCGCTTTTCTTGCCTGCTCCAGGACTGCCTCGCCCATATCGGTGGCGTAGAGTCTTGTTTTTTCATAAAGGCCTTCCTCGTGCAGTAGAATCGCCATCGACAAGACCTCTTCACCCGTCGCACAGCCGACATGCCAAATCCGAATCCTGGGATAGTTGCGCAGGAGCGGAACAACCTTTGTCCGAAACGCTAAAAAAAACGACGGATCGCGGAACATTTCCGTTACATTAATAGAAAAATCGTAAAATAACCTGCGCATCATCAGCGGGTCGTAGAAAACTTTTTGCTGGAGGTCCGAAATGCCTTCCAACTTCTCCGTTCGGATTCGATATTCAATCCGACGCATTACAAAAGGGGCGGCATAATTGCGGAAATCAAATCCATATAAACGATAAATCCCCTCGAGGAGCAGATTCATTTCGATCTTTTCAATTTCACGCTTGTCGAATGATATTAATTTTTCCATCTATAAATAAACCTTCCTTATCGATATAGCCAAACTCGCATAATGGAAATAAGCTGCTCTATATAAACGGGTTTGCTAATATAATCAGATGCTCCGGCTTCGATGCATTTTTTGCGGTCACTTTTCATTGCCTTCGCGGTAAGGGCAATGATTGGAAGATTCGTATATTCAGGCATCTGGCGGATAGCAGTAATCGCCTCAAACCCATCCATTTCCGGCATCATAATGTCCATCAACACAAGGTCAATATCTGGATTTTCTTGCAGAACATCGATTCCTTCCCTGCCATTTTCCGCAAACACCACTTCGACAAAATGGCTTTCAAGCGCTGTGGTTAAAGCAAAAATATTGCGCATATCGTCATCGACAATTAGGATTTTCATCCCTTCAAGCGACTCTCTTTCGTTAATGTCCGGCTGTGGTTCTTCAACCGTAACAGCTGCCTCAAGAGTTGCTGGTTCAATTGGTAAACCAGGGATATATAATGTAAACGTACTGCCTTCGCCGACTGTACTGTCAACCGTCAGATAGCCCCCTAAAAGCTGGGCCAATTCACGGCTAATTGAAAGCCCCAAGCCTGTGCCTCCATATTTACGGCTCGTCGTCCCATCGGCTTGTTGAAAGGCCTCAAAAATTAACTTTTGTTTCTCTTGTGAAATGCCAATCCCTGTATCCTTTACCGAAAAAGCAATCAGGGTTTCGACCTGATTCTTTCCCTTTTCCTCCGAAAAAACAGTTTGCTGCGTTTTCTCAATCTGCAGCAAAATCCTGCCCTTCTCCGTAAATTTGAAGGCATTTGACAGCAAATTGATAAGAATTTGCTGGAGCCGCTGGGGATCGGTATGGATTAGATCTGGCAAAAATGGGTCAAGCAGAATGGAAAAGTTTAGTCTCTTTTGCCGTGCCAGCGGGGAAAATTGTGACTCGAGTGATGCCTTTATTTCTTGAATCTCTGTTTTCTCCAGTAAAATCTCCATCTTCCCGGCCTCAATTTTAGAAATATCAAGGATATCATTGATTAACCGCAGCAGGTCATGACCAGAGGAGAGAATGGTTTTTGCATATTCAACCTGCTTTGACGTTAGGTTATCACCGATGTTTTCTGAAAGCATTTGTGAAAGAATCAACAAGCTATTTAACGGTGTCCGCAGCTCGTGTGACATATTGGCAAGAAACTCGGATTTATATTGTGAACTCATCATTAATTGCTGCGCTTTCTCCTCGAGCATATTTTTAATTTTTTCAAGTTCATGCGTCTTTTGCTCCGAGCTTTTGAACTGCTCCTCAAGCTGTTCATTAACGGTCCGTAATTCTTCCTGCTGCAATTGCATCTCTTCCGACTGACTTTGCAGCTCTTCGGTAAGGGTTTGCGATTCCTGCAGCAATTTTTCCACCTGCATATGCCTTGAGATACTCTTTATATTGATGCCGAGATGGCTCACGACTTCCTTAAGCAGCATCTGTTCAAGCCGAGTAAATGGTTTAAATGAAGCGAGTTCAATGACTGCAAGCACTTCACCCTGATATTCAGCAGGAATGACAAGGATACTGTTCGGGTGAGCTTCGCCACTGCCGGATGAAATTTTTATATAATTCTCGGGAATGTCATCAAGCGAAATCGGCCGCCTATCAAGAGCACATTGACCAACAAGCCCTTCGCCAACTCGGAAACTCTCCCGCCCAACCGGTTCATCCTGGTAGGCATATGACCCATATTTTTGAAAAACGCTGTTTTCCTTCATATAAATAATCCCGTAGCTTGCCCCGACAATCGGCGTCAACTTTGTAATAAAAAGCTGTGATAATTCTTTAAGGTGGTTAATGCCAAGGTACATCGTGGCGATTTCGGCAATATTTGTATTTAACCAGCTTTGTTCCTCAGCGGCATTTTTTAATTCTTTTTCTTGTTTATTACGTTCCTCAAGCACCTGTGCCATTTCATTATAGGCAATTGAGATCTGTCCCATTTCATCCTTCGTTTTTACCTTGATCCGCGGCAGACGGTCCCCTTTGTCAAAAGCACCCTTTGTGAACACAGACATAACTTCGTTTAAATTTTTGGTCATACCCCTTAAAATAAAGAAAGAAATCGCCGCGGCCAAAATAAGAACGACAATACCAAAGCCAAAAATAAATTTGATGGCGGTGGAAGTGGTAGTGTTTGCCAGCTTAAATTCGCTTTGGATTCCATCCTCCTGAATGGTCTGCAAATAGGTGGAATCCTTTGTCATTTTATTAATGACATCCCACGTATCATACCAGAATAGCTTCCTTGCTTCTTCCTCCTTGTTTTGTTCCATCAATTCATTGGTCCTTGTCTCCAAGTGACGAAGTTGGAGGATTAACGATTGTAAATCAACAATGACTTTCTGCGACTTTTCTCGTTTGTCGAGCATACGGAGAGACTCAATGGCATGATTTGCGTCCAAGATACTTTGTTCCTTATGGTCTTGAAATTCTTTTAACAGGTCAGCCGGCGGATTCGCCAATATGCCCTTGGAATCACTGCGATACCATTGGAGGGAATCTTGTATCTTGTAGACAGTCTTTTCCAGTTCGTAGTTGTGAATGGCACGCTTCATATTCGTGTTCAACTGATTCATCAGCATGATTAAGAACAACTGAGAAGCTATAAACAGGAAAATCAGTAAGCCAAACCCTAAATACAATTTTGTTTTAAATTTCATAATTATTTTTTCACCGCTCTGCTAAGTATGTTTATCGTGAAACGCCGTTTCATTTTTATATTCTCTAGTTTACTATTAACTCATAGAAAATTACTAGATTAATAATCAGACTTTTCAAACATGTTTTAGCAAATTCTTTCGACAAAACTTGCAAAAGAATTTTGTTTGAGTATAGAGTTTGGCGTTCCGCCGTTCCGTTTGGAACCTTGCCGATAGTAACCGCCCGCTGCTCTACCAAAAACCGAATTGAAATCAATCCTTTTCGGCAAAATAAAAAACACTCACAAACATTGATATATCAACATAGTGAGTGTTTTATCGTTTTCCATTGTAGTAAGCCGGCGTGCCATAACCTGGGCATCTTCACCAGTTGTCCTGCTTTTCGGGCAGTTAGGGTCTTTCATTCGTTAAAAGTTTTCTTTTAAAAGGGTGAAAGTTTTAAGAAGTTCGCTTTCATTAATCGCTATTCTATTTGTTAAATCTTCCGTTCTTAAAACAAATTAAACTATCAATATTTCTCAATGTCTAGTAGGAAATCGACTTTTTTATTTTGTCTTGTTCAAGTAAAGCACCTTTTACTTTAAATACAATCCTTCACATTGTCTTTGATCAGTTGTATTTGAATCATTTTAAGGTCAAAAATTATTGGGTCCGAAAGGATTTTCTGGTGGATATTCCTCTAACTTCTCGGCTATTCTTTCATCAGGTGAAGTCGCCCCAGATTTTTTGTCAAAATAAATCGCTATTGCGGCCAAAATAATGATAGGTGTAAATGTATAAATCCAAATCATCATAATACCTCCAAACTATCCAACGAATTACTTATATTATATTAAAAATTGTAAATATTTTCGCATAATTTTTGGAATTCTTTAACTTTTTCTATTTGCTTTTTGTTCAACTTTAATACATCAAATGTTATTAGTGTTGTTAAAAGAAACATAATTTTCCTTTTCTTGTTAACCTGCCATGTTAGTTGAATAAGAAAAGGGATCGCCCAAACAATCCCTTTCTGAACTCAAGCCCCCAGTTAAATTAAGTGTAGAGTTTCATAATCTTTAACTGCTACCATGTTGTTAATAGCACTAAACAGAGCTTTTACTGACGAGGTCATAATATCAGTGTCAATTCCGCAGCCCCAATATACAGCTCCATTCTTTGCAGTAATTCCTACATAAGATACTGCGTTTGATCCTGAGCCAATTTCTAACGCATGCTCTTTATAGACCAAATCTGTATAGTCGATACCTAGTTTGGTTTGAAGAGCGTTGCTGATAGCATCCAATCTTCCATTCCCCACACCAGAAAATTCATGTTCTTCATTATTCATCCGGATCGATACAATCGTTTCGTAATGACCATTTTGAGTGTATTTGTAACGGATAAATTCGACTGGGGTGTTAATATTCACATATTCGCTGATGAAAATGTCATAGATTTCATTCGGCGTAAGTTCCTTGTGCTTATAATCTGACACATTTTTCACACTATATCCGAAGCTCTCACGCATTTCAGAAGGTAGATCAATTCCATATTTTTGCTGAAGGATATAACCGATTCCTCCCTTTCCGGATTGACTGTTAATTCGGATGATATCTCCTTCATATTCTCTTCCAATATCCATAGGATCAATTAATAGATAAGGTACAGCCCAATACTGCCGTTCTTTTTCCTCGCGCCACTTAAAACCTTTGGCAATGGCATCTTGATGGGAACCTGAAAATGCAGTAAAGACAAGTTCACCGCCATATGGATGTCTTTCGTGAACCTTCATTCTTGTTAATTTTTCATATTTGGAAATAATGACAGGGATATTTTCAAAATTCAGCTTTGGATCTACCCCGTGTGAAAACATGTTTAATGCAAGCGTTACGATGTCCACGTTGCCAGTTCTTTCTCCGTTTCCAAACAATGTTCCTTCAACTCTTTGTGCTCCGGCAAGCATTCCTAGCTCGGCATCTGCTACTCCAGTTCCTCTGTCATTGTGTGGATGAAGTGATAGAATTACATTATCTCGATAGCTTAGATTGTCACTCATATACTCAATTTGACTTGCGTAAACGTGAGGCATGGACATTGATACAGTAGCAGGCAGGTTGATAATTACCTTGTTATCAGCTGTTGGCTGCCAAATATCAAGTACCTTTTTGCAAATTTCAAGCGCAAATTCCACTTCTGTACCTGTGAAGCTTTCAGGAGAATACTGAAATTGGAAATTCCCTTCGGTTTCACCGGCATATTTCTTAAGCATTTTTGCTCCAGTTACAGCAATTTCGATAATTTCTTCCTTGGATTTTCTAAATACTTGCTCACGCTGTGCCATAGATGTGGAATTGTACAAGTGCACCACTGCTTTATTCGCACCCTGTAACGCTTCAAATGTTTTTTGGATAATATGTTCTCTTGACTGTGTCAAAACTTGAATTGTCACGTCATCCGGAATCAAATTTTCTTCAATTAATGTGCGTAAAAAAGCAAATTCGGTTACCGAAGCAGCTGGAAAACCTACTTCGATTTCCTTGAAACCTACTTGTAAAAGCAACTGAAAATATTCTAACTTTTCCTCTAGACTCATCGGGACGACCAAAGCCTGATTTCCATCGCGAAGATCGACACTACACCAGGTAGGAGCTTCTGTAATATACTCCTTCTCTGTCCATTTCAAGCTTTGCACTGGGGGCATAAAGTAACCTCTAGAATATTTATCGATATTTTTCATCTTGACTCCCACCTTTTCATATATAATTTTTAGTTTATTTACAAATAAAAAAGCCCCGTCTCTAAAAAAATAGAGACGAGGCATTGCTCGCGGTACCACTCTAATTGATTAATTATAATAAAATTAACCCACTCATATTCGGTGGCCATCACCACCTATCTTCTTAACGGTAGAAAACCGACATCCCCTACTGATTATGTTCAGGGAGTAGCTCTTGGATGAGTTCAAAGGTTATAACTACCGATTCTCACCGACCATCGGCTCTCTGACAAGTTTATAATTCCTTTTACTATTTCCAATCTTTGCTTATTATTATTTAATTTAATACGATAATATATCGATAAACTCGAATTGTCAATATTAATTAAACGAAAATAAAGATTATTATGAATTTATAACACTTAGAGGGATTTCTAGTTTTCTAATTTGGATTAAAAGCCTTCAAATATATAACGTCATGTGTAAAGCCTCTGCAATACATAAAACTCTTCTCCAGAAAAAAATCTTTGGGGGAATTACTGATAAACAATCTTTGCTTTCTAATTCTTAGATGTTCTCAAACAACGCAATGAGAATACTAGCTTAGATTTTAGACAATTGGTTGGATTGTTTCACTTTCTTCTGCATCGAATGGAGTGTTTCTCTGCCAAAAAATGCATCCGCTTTACTTTTTATTTCTTTTAGCATTACATCATTTTCAGCTAATGTTTCTCTAATTCTTTGAGTAAGTTGTAAGGCAGCCTGCCCCGTTATTTGTTGGGCTACCCTTTCAAGGAGCACCTTGGTATCAACCGAATATTTTTCTGCAAAACTATGACACATTACCATATTCATCCGAAGTTCCTCACGATATTCAATTGTAAATGCCCTCCTAATACACCCTCTTATACCAGCGTATCCATATGAAATCTCTGACGCCGCTCTGTAAAATAGGACTTTGCCATCTGCATGACTTGATTCTGGATGTAAGCGAAATTCAGTTATTAATGACATTAGTTTTCGTACGGTTGGTTTTGCAGCATCCATTGAATTCCACCATTCCAGCAATCTCCGTCTCTCGTCCATATCCATTCCTAATGGCATATTTTGCACGTTTCTAGCTCCCCTCAGAGTCGTGGAATTGCTTGGATATTTTCGATACGTGAATGTATCTCGTGCCATTTATCCCCTAATAACTCTTGACTTAATCTGATAGCCTCCCTAATCATTTCACCAATTTGTTTGTTCAAATATCGGCTTTGCTCTACTAAATAGTAAACTTCAGGTGCTGCCCCTTTTACTGCCATTTCAAAATTTGGATGTAATTGTTTTTCACTAATTCTTAATGTATCGAGTTCAAAAACAAGCATTTCATTTGCTAGGGGAATAGATTCTCCTATTCGTAGTCGATAAATGGTTCCCTGTATTGAATCAAATCCATAACCAATATCAGCAACTGATGCATGGTAAGGATTAAGGCCAGGGTTCGTTCTCAAAGAAGGAATAGATCGAAAACCAGTGGTAATAGAGCATACCACCTCTTTTGCAGCCATTCCTCTTTCCATTACTTCATAGATGGCTTGAAGATATGAATCCCTTTGATAGAAGTAATCCTCTTTAAACGTATATGTCATAAATGTATTCTCCTAATAAAACATGACCAGGTAGCTGTGTCTGAAATGGCATAGCATATCCCCTCCCAGGGCTCTCCTCTAATATATGATATTTGCTCCATTTTAGGTTTATGTTATGGACAGGAGTGGATTTTAATATGAATTTCGTCAAAAAAAAAATCTAGATACCTAATTATTTTCCTCAAAAGTTTTTAAATTAAATGAAGGTTATTCCTAAAATCAGAGGAAAACGCTGCCCATAACTTATCTTCAAACGTATATTTAGCCATACAAAAACTGCACCTCAACTGTTAGATTTGTGTCTAACAATTTCGGTGCAGTTCATTTCTGGCCTGTGACTGGCACTTGTTTTATTTATTCATGATCGTTATTGAAAAATTATACCCACTGAATTGAATCGAACTCCCCATGTGGATGGTTTTGCAATTTGTATCTTTTATATTCATACTCTAACCTTGATAGCGGTAATTCGTACAGCGGTTTGTCCTCTTTCTTAAATACATTAAAAAAAATTAGCTTATTGATAAGTTTTTGTCTCTTCTTTTCCACGTTATTTTTCATAAGAAACACTCCCCCAAATTTATATGCTTTATTTCTTTTTCTTTAAGAAAGATTTAACCGTTCTATTTATCAATCTAAGAAATTTTCATTTGGTTCGCTTTTATATTGTTGTTAAATTTATTATAAACATATTATTCCTACCTGTAAAGTATGAATTGATTTTAAATGAAAGAAAAGAAGAAAAAAGGGCTTATTAACCGATTATTCTTCAATACTGGCAGTGGAGGGATTGGATCTAATTTTTCAATGTTTTTCCCCTAGATTGTAAAATCAGGGTCAGTCCCCCGGCGCATTAAAGCTTTAGCATACTAGGGAACTGACTCACTGGCCTTATGAGAAAATCACAAAACTCTAATTCAGATACTAGTAAGCCGCTTCTTCCTAACAATTTATAGTTTATTACAAGACCCCTTTTCTAGTTATTTTTCAGATGACATACCAGGTCTTCAGCACTTTCGAGGACTTGTTCGTTCGTTAAGACGCGCACTCCCTGTGTCGTAAAAGTGGGCAAGAACCGCATGCCGGTCAAGTTGGCTGTTGCCTGAAAGGGTTTGGTTAACTCGCTTATGCTGAAGTGATTGTATCCGCCAGCTTGATAAGCTTCTTCAGGTCCACCTGTTGAAATTACTAACATAAACTCTTTGCCGCGTAATTTCGTTCCTTCTGACCCATAAGCCCAACCGTAAGTAAGAACTAAATCCTGCCATTGTTTTAACAAAGCGGGTGAACTATACCAGTAGAATGGGAATTGCAAAACGATACGATCATGTTCCAATAGTAGCTGCTGTTCTTTTTCCACATCAATCTCAAACGTTGGGTAATGTGCATATAGATTATGGACCGTAACATTTTCTTCTTGTTGAAGACGGTTCATCCACGTTCTATTTACCTTCGATTGTTCCAAATTTGGATGGGCTATAATAACTAATGTTTTCATCATGATCACCTTTCAATTGTTTGTACACGTAAACAAAAATCATTAAAAGGTATTTCAGTAGAAGAAATACCTTTATTTATATTTTGATTAAGCTTCTATTAAGGAAGGTTGAAGAACGTAATTTACATATGCTTTTGCATTTTCTTCAACTTGTTCATCTGTGACATGCGTAACACCATTCAGCACAAATAACGGCATAAAACGGGTACCTATGAGGTTGCTTGTTTGTTGTAAAGGCGTTGTTAAAGTCTCCATGGTAAAATGGTTATAGCCAGTAACCTGATAGGAATTTTCTGGTCCAAAGGTTGAAATCGCAAGACCTAATTCTTTACCATGGAGCTTGTCGCCGCCTTCGCCATATGCCCAGCCGTAGGAGAGCACTTCATCCTGCCATTGTTTTAACAAAGAAGGCGTGCTGTACCAGTAGAATGGAAATTGAAGAATAATACGATCATGTGATTCTAATAGGCTTTGTTCGTGTGCTACGTTTATTTTTCCGTCTGGATATGCTTGATAAAGAGTATGAATCGTAATTTCTTCGTGTTTTTTTAATTCCTGCATCCAAGTGAGGTTAATTCGAGATTGTTCCAAATTAGGGTGGGTAATAATTACAAGAGTTTTCATTAGTAAGTCTCCTTTTGTCTTTTTCTTTTCTAGTTTGGATTACACATATTGTTTCATTAAGAGAATTTTTACATTTGTACATACAAATGATGTTACAAAAAAATTTTACTTTTCTTCATACAAAATTTCTGTTTCAGTTTGATTTTCGTACATACTATAAAACGTATTTGCAATATTTTCAGGTGAGAAATAGGTTCTTTCTTGGACAAACCCTTTAATCGTTAATGTTCCAACATAAATTCCTTTAGGGCTCAATTCTTGGTGCAAGCTGTAGGCTAAATTGCGAATACCTGCTTTACCAACCGCTAATGAAGCATAGTCAGCATAGGGATGAAGAGCTAATCCTCCGCCCGTTAATAAAATTGTTCCATTTTTCATATGGGGAATCACTTCTTTTACACTGGTAAGAGCTCCAGCGACACTGATTTTAAAATCTTCCACTAATTGACCCACGCTTAATGTTGTTGGTTTGCCTGGTCTTCCTGCAGCAGCATTATATAAGAGTACATCAATTTTTCCATAAGTTTTAATTACCGCATCAATGGCTGTTTTTAAAGATTCTACTGAAGATGCATCCCCTGGAAAGCCTTTTGCGGTAATCCCATCATTGTTAAGTTCATTTTCATATTTCTGTAATGATTTCATATTGCGGGAAATCAAGGCAACATTGAAGCCTTCTTTTCCGAATTTCCTTGCTGTATTTAAGCTAATACCTGGTCCAGCACCGACAATTAGCAATATTTTTTCTGACATAATTAAGCCTCCTATATATTTGTATATACAAATGAAGGGTTAAAAAAATTACAGTTCTCTTTCTAACTTATTGCTCGCTTCATGAAGAGTTTTACTTAAATCTTTACTGAACTCACGTCCTAAGATTTCGGAATAGCTGTTAAACAATTCTTTTAAAGAAACCCGAAACTCCAGGTACACCTTTTCTCCTTCTTCAGTTAAAGAAATCAGTGTTTGTTTTCCATCCATTTTCCTGGTGACCAGGTTTAATTTTTCAAGTTTATCAATAAACCTCGTACTTGTGGAAGGTGCAATAGATAACTTCTGACATAGTTCCTTCTGTGTGATTTCCGGATGGAACTTCACAACCATTATCATGTAATGATATGAAGGAGCAAGGTCACCAAAATCAAATGTCTTTTCGGTTAATTTTGTTATATTTCGAGCAAACCGACTAGCTGTAAAGTAAAGACAATGTATTAATACCTGTTCTTCTTCATTCATGTAATCAATCCTTTTTTTCATTTGCATATACAAATTAACACGATATTACCTTAAGGTCAACTAAATCGTATTTCTTGTTTTTATCACATCATATATGCGTGCGGACTGCCAGCTTATGCTTTACAGCCCAAAATGTTGTTTGGCGAGTGCTTTGAATTTTACGTAATCAATGGACTCTTTAGTAAGAACTCTGTCAGCCCATTGGGTAAATGTGGTATCTGTTAAGGTTATATTTCCGTTCTGAGTAATTCATGTGATTAATGGATGTTTGTTAAATGAAGATTTCGGATGTTCGGCAATTATGGTTTGTATGGCATTCAAATCCGCTGCATCATCAATTGAATTCCTAGAATCAAAAACATAGCCAATTTTCCAATCTCTATCTTGATGTTTTAGTTTCATTTCCAAACAATAGTCCCCATATTCATGATTAACTTTTTTAATTCGAAACTCCCCATTATCAGTAAAAATAGTCTCACCGGATAACGGAACGGGTTTTAACGGTAAATTCCCACCAAAGCCCGTATCAATTAAATACATTTGATCATCGTGTTTTAGAAGCACCGTTACGTGCGTTCTTCCAAGTTGATTGTACTTCCCCGCAGCATGATTATAAACGACACCGTCTGTTAAGACTGCGTTAAATCCATTTTCTTTTAGGTAGAAATACAAAAGCGAATTTAATTCATAACAAAGGCCGCCTTCCTTTCTTTCTACTATTTTGTTTATTAAATAGGGTCAGACCCCCAGTGCGTTAAAGCGTTAACACGTCGGGGGTCTGACCCTTGAGATTTGTTTATTTATATACTAATATCCCGCCGTTGGAAAAATACGAAAGTCAGGATCATGAAAATAGCATAATAAACTGCCAGAATTGCCAGTGATATCGGCAGTGTAATGTCTCCCAAAATCTTATCCTGCAACGCATAAATGGTTAAATCGAGATGCGGAAAAATTAAATATTTTGCCCATTCATATTTTTCTGCCAGAAACACAATTAATCCGCCAAGCGTGGAAGAGATAAACAGGACAAAGATTCCAATTCCTACCGCCAATGCCTGACTTTTAAATAAAGTAGAGAGCATAAAGGCAATGGCCGTTATAACCAACAAACTCGGAAGGTAGTAGGCAATCTTAAGGAAGAACTGCGGGCCGACTTCTGCTTCCTTCTGCCCGTCTATAGCCATCTCAAAGATTTTCGCTGTAAAGTCACCATTACCAAATATAATCAAACCAACAAGATATCCAGCAGTAATAAGTGTCGCTACAAGAATAAGCGAATAGATCATTAATGATAGATATTTGGACATGAGAATCGCCCATCTCTGATGCGGTCTAATTAACAGCTGCTTAATCGTTCCGTCTGCAAATTCAGAGGACACACTGGCACTACAAACAATCACCGCCAGCAAAGTCACCAAAGTCGTCATGCCGTATACAACATTATTCATAAAATGCCAGTTACTAAATGCATTGGGATTAATGTTTTCATCCAGATATTTCTGCTTTTGTTGAATTTCATTAGTAATAAACCGTTTTTCTTGATCAGGTGCCGTTTTTGCATTCTCTTGTAACTCAGCAATCTCAGCCTTCATACCAACCTGCCAATTCGGATCTGGTTCACCTGATACTTTATGGGAGATAATCCCCCCCACAATGACTGCGAGTACTAAGATGATCAGATATATCCAGCTGGATTTTTTTTGAAACATTTTCATAAGTTCATTTCGAATTAAGGCAATCATTGCATTACACCTCCACTCTCCTTTACTTCTTTGTTGGTTATTTTTAAGAAACGGTCTTCGAGCGAAACGGTTACCCTGCTGATGCCATATACATCAATATCGTTTGAAATTAATAGCTTATTAATGGCACTTATCGTAGCTTTTTCTACATTGGCTGAGAATTGGTCGTCTGCAAGAACCTTGAAATGGGTATCTTCAAATTGTCCTTTCAGCACATCAACAGCTTTTTGGCTGCTGCTTACCTCAAAAATAACTTCCGTCTTTTCGTCTTCCTCCATCGTTTCTTTCATGGAAGATATATGTATTAGTTTACCCTTTTCAATAATAGCAAAACGATCACACATCAGCTGCATTTCAGCTAAAAGATGGGAGGATACCAGAACCGAAATTCCTTCCTGTGCGAGGGTGTGTAAGTAATCTCTAAAATCTCTAATTCCTTGAGGATCCAATCCATTTGTAGGCTCATCGAGAATTAACAGTGACGGGTTATGTAATAACGCCTGAGCTACCCCTAGCCTTTGCCTCATTCCAAGTGAATAGGTCTTAACCTTTTGGTAAATGGCATCTTCCAATTTTACTAATCTAGCAACTTCCATAATCCGCTCATCTGACACTTCTTTAATGGCCATATTCGCATAATGCTTTAAATTCTTGTACCCACTCATATACTTGTAAAATTCCGGATTTTCAACAATCGCCCCAATTTCACTCATTGTCTCTTTAAATTGTCTATCAAGATTATGGTCATTTACACGAACTTCTCCATCTGTCCGCTTGATCAAGCTGACAATCATACGGATAATAGTTGTTTTCCCTGCTCCATTGGGACCCAAAAGGCCAAATATTTCGCCCTTTTTTATACTGAAGCTTACATCATCTACTATCTTCTTATTGCCTATGACCTTCGTTAACGATTGTACTTCTAAAGTATTTACCGCCATACCTTCCTCCTCTTTCTTTTAAAAATGATATCTCTATAACAACTTACCTTCAACACTTCCTAACAGTATATACGAATAATGAAACAAACAGTTTCAAATTTACATTAACTTTAAATTTTTAATAACTTCAACTAGAAATGTTCCTGCAAACCTTGAATAGTCATTAAGATTAACAGGAACTGTTTTTATTGCAATGGGAATCAAATTATATAAAATGAAACCAGCAGATTAAGTATCATAAGCATTCAATTCAATGCTTTTTTTTGCCAAAAAAAAATAAAAAGCTATCCTGCTGTTGGATAGCTTCAAATAAATTGTATTAGATTTTAAGTTTGATCTTATAGTTAACCGGTACTTCAGTCACGTTCCAGATTTGACTTGTGACTAACACTTGTTTTTTCATATTCGTGGCTGTTTCCTCAATTGAACTGAATAGAATCGAACTCCCCATGTGGATGGTTTTGCAATTTGTATCTTTTATATTCATATTCTAACCTTGATAGTGGTAAGTCGTATAGCGGTTTGTCCTCTTTCTTATATACATTAAACATTATTCCTACCTGTAAAGTATGAATTGGAAAAGAGGAATAAAGGGCCGATAAATCGGTTTTTTTTCAATCTTACCATTGAAGGGATTGAACGAATGGTGCTGTTTAGTGGAATAAGGATGTGAATGTAGAAATAATTTAAAAAATGTTATAATAAAAAATATTGTAACAATATAGAAAAATGAATCTGTTTAAATTAGGGATTATAGAAAGATTAATATTAAAACATAGGTGGCGAAGAGAAATTATGGGGAAATTAAATTATTCAATTGTGGATGTTTTTTCACAAGGAAAATATACAGGCAATCAACTTGCGGTTTTTAAGAATGCTGAAAACATTTCGGATCATAAAATGCAACAAATAGCCAAGGAGATTAATTTTTCAGAAACTACTTTTATTTTATCAGATACAAAAAAAGATAATGGTTATGATGTTCGTATTTTTACTCCCAATGAGGAGGTTCCCTTTGCTGGACACCCCACTTTAGGAACTGCCTATATTATTCAAAATGAAATATTAAGGGAACCAATCGAAAAAATGATTTTAAATTTTAAAGCTGGACAGATTCCCGTAGCGTTCGATAAAACAGAACAGATACTATGGATGGAACAAAATAAACCAACATTTGGTCGTATTTTAGATACAAATAAGGTTTCTGATGTTTTAAATATAGATAAAGTATACATAGATGATAGATTTCCTATACAGGAGGTTTCAACAGGACTTCCTGTGATTATCGTCCCTTTAAAATCTTTAGAAGCAGTAAAAAAAGTTAGAATAAATAAAGAAAAATACTTTAAGTTAATTGACAATACTGATGCAAAAGCAATTATGGTCTTTTCTACTGAAACATATCATTCAGAAAATGATTTAAACGTTCGAGACTTTGCAGATTATTTTGGTATTCCTGAAGACGCAGCTACAGGAAGTGCTAATGGATGTTTAGCTTCTTATTTAATTAAATATCGATATTTTGAAAAAAGTGAAATAACTATTCGTGTAGAACAAGGGTATGAAATTAAAAGACCATCTTTATTGTTTTTAAAGGCACGTGAAGAAAACGGGGAAATTAAAGTAAATGTAGGAGGAAAAGTAGAAAAAATTGCTCAGGGTGAATGGTTTCTATAATAAAAAATTTTCCTTTTTCATCTTTGGGTGCGATTCTTCAAGATGACTGCCGCTTTTTCTTATTCTAACAATTAGATTGTGAAATATTATACTAATCTAAAATAAAGGAGAACGGACATGCTCACACAAGTAAAAAAAGGTGCGAGAGTGGATATCACCAAAAACCAAATACATTTAACAAAAATAGTCGTTGAGATCGGTTGGGAAACAACGGCACCACTTGATATTGATTCTTCTATTTTTATGGTTGGTTCAGACGGCAAATGTCTAAATGATGAATCGATTATTTTTTATGGCAATTCTAGCTCTGCCGATGGATCTATTCATCATTCGGTTCATAATCATCCCGGAAAAAATAGTGAACAGTTTCAGATTAATTTAAAAATGGTCTCACCCGTAACCGATAAACTAGTCTTAACCTTGACCATTTACGATGGTGAAAAGAGTGGAGATAATTTTTCCCAAATGGTTAACGCTTATGTGAAAATAATGGATGCTGATTCTCAACAAGAGATTTTGCTGTATCCGTTAGATCAATATCACATTGAAAACACGCTCGTCCTTGCCGATATTTATCGAAAAAATGGAGAGTGGAAATTTTCCACAAATACTGGTGGTTTCGCAGGCGGGCTTGCTTCCCTTTGTCAGCATTTCGGGCTTGAAATAGAGAATGAATCAGAATCTATTGCGCAAATTGAGAGCACTAACAACCCTTTACCTCCAGTTGAAGAAAAGATCATACATAAGAATCCTTCACCAACACTGGAAGCTCCGATAAAATTAGAAAAAGTCACCTTAAAAAAACCAGGTGATTCCATCTCGTTTCGAAAAGCAAAAAAAATTGAAAATATTCATGTTAATTTAACCTGGACAAAAGGCGTTGATTTAGATCTTCATGCCTTTTACCTCACAAAGCAAGGAACATTTGGACACATCTTTTTTGGGAATAAAGGAAAATTGACAAACTCCCCCTATATTGCACTCGATAAGGATTCCGGAGTCGGTAATTCTGCTGGGAACAATCAAGAAAATTTGGTCATCAAAACACTCGAAGATGTTGAAAAGATCATTATTGCTACGAACATTTTTAGATTTTTGGGTTTTCTCAAAAAGGAAGATAATTTTGCAAAATATGATGGCAGAGTTTTCATAAAAACGAACAACGGTGATGACATTAAAGTTCCCCTTACCTCCACCATCACTGGTCGATGGTGCATCATTACAAAAATTGATATTTCTAATCCGACAGACCCGAAAGTAATTAATATAAATCATGTTCAATCTTCCGAACCAACGGTAAACGATTTGTAAGAAAAGAAAGTGGCAGGTACCACCCTTATAGTGAGGTGACCCCGAAAAGTTAGAGTTTTATATTAAGCAGCTAATTGGCTGGTATAGATTCGGTATTGAACCGGACTCATGCCTGCCAATTTTTGATTTATACGCTTATTATTAAAATAATGCATATATTCTTCAATTTTCTTTTTTAATTTCTCCTTTTTTCCTTAAGAAGCTTTATTGAAGACAGTTCCCGCATCCACTCGCCAAGTTTTGTCCTCAAGAAGCCTTATTAAAGACAGTACCATCATCCACTCGCCGAGTTTTGTCCTCAAGAAGCCTTATTAAAGACAGTACCATCATCCACTCGCCAAGTTTTGTCCTCAAGAAGCTTTATTGAAGACAGTTCCCGCATCCACTCGCCAAGTTTTGTCCTCAAGAAGCTTTATTAAAGACAGTTCCTCCATCCACTCGCCAAGTTTTGTCCTCAAGAAGCTTTATTACCATTAATTTAAATTGTTCGCTGTATTTAGCCATAAAAATACACCCCGAAAGTCAGATTTAACTCTAACTTTTGGGGTGCAATACATAGTTGGATGGTGCCTGCCACATTTATCTTTACAGCCCAAAATGTTGCTTTGCGAGCTCTGTGAATTTTACTCGATCAATGGGCTCTTTAGTAAGAACTCCGTCAGCCCATTGGGTAAATGTTGTATCTGTTAAGGTTATATTTCCGTTCTGGGTAAGACGAGTGATTAATGGATGTTTGTTAAATGAAGATTTCGGATGTTCGGCAATTATGGTTTGGATCGCATTCAAATTTGCTGCATCATCTAATGAATTCCTAGAATCAAAAGCATAGCCAATTTTCCAATCCGTATCTTTATGTTTTAGTTTCATTTCTAAACAATAGTCCCCATATTCATGATTTACTTTTTTAATTCGAAACTCCCCATTATTAGAAGATATGGTCTCACCGGATAACGGAACTGGTTTTAAAGGCAAATTCCCACCAAAGCCCGTGTCAATTAAATACATTTGTTCATCATGTTGTAGAAGCATTGTTACATGTGTTCTTCCAAGTTGATGGTACTCCCCCGCAGCATGATTATAAACGACACCGTCAGTTAAGGCTGCGTTAAACCCATTTTCTTTTAGGTAAAAATAGAAAAGTGGATTTAATTCATAACAAAGGCCGCCTTCCTTTCTTTCTACTACTTTGTTTATTAAGTTTTCTTTTGTTATCTTTCGCGTTTTGTTTTCAATGACAGCTAAATTTTCAAACGGAATGGTTTGTGCTGTTTTTTCAAGTATATCAGCTAATTTTTCAAACGTAATGAGTTGGTTATTAGGTATACCGATTCGTTTATGAAAGAAAGGCGTCAGCTTTTGCATTTATACTCCTCCAAGCCCTTTTCATGCTTTATTTTGGAAAATTATTTCTATTTATCTAATAATTAATTACGGTTTTCACTATTCCTCTTCTTTCAATTCTACCATTATTATAAAATATTCAACATAAATTCCTCCGTCTTTTACTCTACATATTTTTTTCTCAAAGATATAGAAAAGCCCCCTGTTTGGTAAATGGTTTTAGTCAATCCCATTATGCCCAATTCGGGGGTTTTTCTATTTTTTATGCAGATTATAGCAATCTTCCATTTATTAGAATCTGTTTTTCAGTTGTCTCGGACGGTCCCTGTGGTATTTCAAAATCTATACTTATTAAACGCAGGTAAACGATTGAATTTGTCTTAGGCTTATTCCGAAATGGACCCACCTAGAACCAGTCCAGCGATACCCTGAGACAGAGTGTCGACCAATAAATGTTGGATAAAACCAGAATTGTTCACGACCTCTAAGCCATACATATGTGTATCTGTGTAAACAACTTATCATACTGCCAGGGTCCACCGCATACGTTCCTGCTTGATGTGTCTGTTGAGGAACAATAGATGGCGGTGGTGATGTTGGTGGTCCAGGCTCCAAATCTTGACCAGGGGGTGCAGACGGAGGTTGATGCCCTCCAAATTGTCTTCCATCAAGTATTGAATGGCTATAATCCATTCCTGAGTATGGTAACGAATGTATATAAGTTTCCTGATTATATGGATTGTTATAATATTGAGGTACATGGCTAGGATACATAAAATTACACTCCTTACTATTTTAATTTCATATTATCCTATTCTTTAGTTATTAACCTATAAACTTGTTCACAATAAAATGTGTATTTACCTATAAAACCTGATTAGTCTTTTTGACTAAGTGGCTGGTACCTTTTTAAATGGAATTTTATGTCTCTAAAACGAACTGGCGAACAGTGACAGTCACTGTTCGCCAGTTCGTTATTATATAAAGCTTAGCTTTGATCAAATATATCTAACAAGACATTATTACCAGGTAGGATTAATGGGTGTATTAATTGTATTATGTGCTTCCAAAATTTCTGCTGCATCCAATATCGTATCTTCACGGAACCTTCGTCCCAGTAATTGAACACCAACTGGAAGTCCATTTTCAACTGAAGTCGGAACAGACACTGCTGGGAATCCCAGCATCGGAATGGCCATCATTGACCACTGCGCAGCCATGACGGTTCTCATTCTTTCAACACTTGCAATATCGGCATCCTGTTCAAACGCTTGCTCAGCTGACACAGGCATTAATAGAATCGGATACTTAACTAAAATTTGCTGGAGTTCAGCGATAAGCGTGCCTCTCCGAGCGTAGCCATTCATATATTCTGTTAAACCCGGGGCTGGTCCCCACCATTCTTCCGCTACTGCATAGTAATGTTTTGCCGCCGTTTTCATTCCAATGTCCCCTACTTCATCCACTAACGGCATAATTTGACGGAATTCTTCCATACACAATAAATACCAGAGTTTATAAGCTTCCTCAAATAAAGCAATATCGACCTCTTCTACAATATAGCCCGCATCAGTTAACCTTGCAGCAGCCTGATTAAGTGCTTTATCTACTGCATCGACTGGATTGGCCACATTTATCCCTTTTAGAAGACCAACTCGTATCGGTCTTTGAAGAGCTTCTCCAATTAATGGCACAGAAGCATGAATAGCGTCACGTGGGTCAAAAGGAACAAAAGCCTGAATTGCTAATCTTAAATCCTCAACACTCCTTGCTAAAGGACCTTGAGTAAGCATGGTCTGTACTGACAATGGCTGATCCTGGTCGACTGGTCCATACCAACTGGGTATTCGTCCCATTGTTGGACGAAGGCCAAAAATCCCACTTGCATATGCTGGATAACGGACAGAACCACCGATATCATTACCATGTGCAATCGGCATCATCCCCGATGCGACAGCAACTGCGGCCCCTCCACTTGATCCACCAGGTGTTTTTGATTGATCCCAAGGATTTAACGTAAGTCCGTGCAAATCATTATTAGTAAACCACCGATACGAAAAAGCAGGTGAATTATTTCTTCCAACAAAAATCGCCCCTGCCTTTCGTAAGTTAGCTACGTGCGGAGCATCTTCGGCCGCCATATTTTCTTTAAAAGCCACGACCCCATTTGTAGTCGCCTTTCCTTTAACATCACTATTAATTTTAATTGACATAGGTACTCCATGGAGAGGACCAAGTTTTTCACCGGCAGCAACTGCTTGGTCAGCCCGCTCAGCCTCTAGTAATGCTTCTTCTGCATAAACGTCAACTAATGCATTTAATTTGGGATTAACTTCATCGATCCGGTCTAATGAACTTTGAACGATTTCACGTGCTGAAACCTTTCTAGCTTTGATTGCCCTTACCATCTCAGCAGCTGTCCACTGCCACAGTTCGCTTTTCTGCCCTCTTTCTAACTCGATTTTCGGAAAAACAGACTTTTCATTCATTTTCGTTCCTCCTCTTATACGGTAACAATCACTTAATAATTTATTGTTCGCAACAATTATCCAAATATTTTAATTATTGTGAATTAATGTTATTCTATATAATAAATGAATAAAAGTCTATTACAGGAATGAGTTATATTTTATGAATAAGGTACTAAAAGAAGTACCTTTAAACTAAGGAAAGGTGGAATGGAATGGCAACTTCGCAACTGAATTTATCGAAACTGGATTGTGAACGTATAACAAGATTACTATTTAATTTATCTACCAGTTTTAAGAAAGGTTCTGATGAATTGCAGCATCTGCTAGCCGAGTATTTTGGCTATCATTCATCCATTTTGTGGAAAGCTGACCAAAAAGGAAACTTATCTGATCCAATCAACCATCATATTAGTGATTATTTAGTAGAGGATTATTTAACCTATTTTCACAATCATGATTATTTACATCCTAAAAATCATTTACATGTATATCCGAAAGAAATTGCCCTTAGATTGGAAGATGTAATCGAACTAGAACACTACGAAGCTTCCGATTATTATCAAGAGTTTATGAAGAAACACAAATACTATCATGAAATGGTGATTACGTTTAATTCTCGTAACCAATTTAATGGTGTCCTTGGTATAGCTAAAGCTAAGTCACAAGGAGAATTTTACGAGAAAGACCGCCATATCTTTCGGACACTTGCACCAATCATATCGAATTTATTATATTTAGAGCGAGAATACGAAGTACAACGAAAAGAGAAAGACATGTTAGAAGCCTTTGCTGATAAAAATAATACGGGGTTTATTTTACTTGATCGAAATTATAAAGTTATCTATATGAACCCGGCAGCATTGAGAGTTTTTAAAGAAACCTCTCTATATAAAAATATAGAATGCTTTATCCAGGACATTTCCTATGGACTTAGAAATCCTTTTAATAGTTCTTCCTTGCTGCATTTGCAAGGGTATAACATTAGAGTTATTTCACATCAAGAACTATTTATATCTAGGGAAAGCCGTTTTGCTGTGATCATTGAAGAAGATCAAGCTAAAATTCCGGTGAATGATGATCAATATTTAGATAAATTAACTAAGCGGGAAAATGAAGTTTGCTTTTTTTTAAAAAAGGGGTGCACGTATAAGGAGATTTCCGAAAAATTATTTATAAGTATACATACAGTTAACAAGCATATTAAAAACATTTATCAAAAAATGGGAGTCAATAGTCGGGCTTCATTACATGCAAAATTACTAAATTTCAATGTAGAGAGCACTGAATGAACTTAGCAAATAAAGTGCCAGGCGCCCTCCAGTAATTGGCAAGTGCCTGGCGGCAATTCAGTAGGGTTTGATGAAAGGGTTTGATATAGAATATTTTTTCGATAATGGCTTAGGATATATATCCGACCGAACTTACGGCCCTTTCAAAAAAACTTGGTTCCTGAAGACGATTATGCCAAACGATCGAAAGATTTCCTACCATGGGTTCTGGAATTCTTCTCATTAATCTTACGGACCGACCATCATCCTCATCGAAAATCGTCACTTCTGTTTGGATAGAACCCCTTTTATGTTTCAGTGTGACAACATATGGACCTGGTGCTGGAATTGTGTAATAGGGTTGGATCGTTAATCTCTCCCCATCATATTCACCATCCACTTCATATGGACTCCCAAGTAGAAATGGTAAATCCTCTATATTCCCACTTAGTAGTTTTTCCCGAATACAAGAAGAACTAATTTTCTCTCCTTGGAACTCCATATTTTCTACTTTCGTTACATCAATCCTACCGTTAGAATCACTTTTTAACCGATCCATATGACCTGTTCCCTTATGTCCGTATGAATAATCAAAACCAGCGACAACATGGACAACACCCAGATTGATTAAGTATTGGGAGACAAATTCAACGGGAAGAAGAGAAGAAAATTCTTTATTAAATTCAACAATATAAAATGTATCTACACCTAGATTTCGAAATCTCTCTTCTTTTTTAGAAAGCGGCATTAAATAGGAAACCTGTTTTTTTCCATTAGAAATAACGGTTTTTGGATGTGGAAAGAAACTCATTACGGAAAGGGTAAGATTTTTTCTTTGGGCAATTTGTGCAGCCGTTTTAATTACTTCCCTGTGCCCTAAGTGAATCCCGTCAAAAAACCCTAAAGCCACTACACATGGTTTTGCTTTTTCCTGCCAATCCATCAAATTGTTTTGGTTTAAGTAGATTGTTTCCATGTTGTCCCCTTTCCGTTCTAAGAGATTCCCCATACTGCATGGGCTACTAAGTCCAATAGTGTGAACTCTTTTTTTTCAGCACATCCTTCCTAACAATCCTTCACCATGTTGACATTAATTTTGAATCGGCTACAATTAACTGGACAAAAAATAAGGGAAAGTAGTGGTCCTTTTTCCCTTGCTTTTTGAAAGGCTTCCCTTATCACTTCTTGATGTCCAAGGTGAACACCATCAAAAAAACAAGTGCCATGACATTCGTTTTAGCTTTTTGTTGCCATTCAGCCAAATTTTCACGGTTTAAATAGATGGTTTGCATGCTATCACCTTTCTTTCCTTATTTGCTGTGAAGTTATTAAACTAGCGTTTTTGATAGTTTACATTCAAATCCTTGAACATTTTTTCTACAAGTTCTAAACATTGTCTATTATCGTAATTTCTATATTGTGTTTCTACTCTTAAGAATAATGGGTCACCTGCGTAAAATCTTTCATATAACTCATGTCGGGAACCGAAAGCGGATACTGCAATGTCCGCTGCAATTTTGTAAATTTGCATTTTTTCTTCTGCATTTACATCAGATCCTCGATAATACCTTTGAATAAGTTCCTTTAAAGGACTATCCATTATATTCATAGATGCAGGCTGATACATTAATCCTCCTGCCAAAATCTGCTGTATAATCTCTCTTACTCTCGGATACCATCTATTACCAGAATTTCTGATTGCATTTAGAGGTCTATAATCAGGATAATAGAACCCATCTTTTGTTTGGAGTGCATTTGATTCTGATGCCTCAAGTGCTGCTTTCGTGAGCTCAATATAAGTGGTAATTTCACCAATCATATCTGCAACATGCGGGAATTGATTTGTTTTTACCATTTCCGTCGCTTTCATTGCGACACCAGCAACAAACTGAAGTTTTGTTAATAATCTAGTGGATGTTTGATGTCCAGTGTAGAAGGTACTAAATCCACGTATACCTGCAACTTGATGGATATCCTTATAAATAAATACACGTTCCCAAGGGACTAATACGTCATCAAAAATGAGTACTCCATCCAGTTCATCAAATTGGCTCGATAATGGATTATCCATTTTATCATTTATAGCGTATGGCTCCCTTGCAATACATTTTAAACCTGGTGTTGACATTGGAATGGCAAAAGATATAGCATATTTTAGTTCTTCTTCCACTGGTTTTTGATGTGCCTGCGGTAATGGCAGCAAAGGAAAAACCAACACTTCATCGGCATAGGGACCAGCTGTTGCCAGCATTTTTGCGCCACGGACGATAATTCCTTCTTCTGTTTCCTTTACAACACCTAAATAAGTAAATTCATCCGGTTGTTTGGAAGCAGATTGTGTACGATCTACCTGTGGGTTAATTAATACATGTGTTAAAAATAGATCATGATCCCGAACATATTCAAAATAGTTACGTACATTATCTGCATATTCTCCAAAATAATCTGCGTTAATATACCATCCTAATAACATAGCACTCATAAAGTCACTTGATCTTCCCATATAACCATAAGAGGTTTCAGCCCATGATCGATGCATTTTTCTTCTAATCTTTAACTCTTCTATTGATCTTGGTACCATAAACTGAGTACTTGTTATCTCACCTGTAGCTGGTTCAGTATATAACATATGATCTTTTTTAGAAGGGTCCCATTGTAAATCATAAATATTCGCTGCTGAACGAACAACTGGAGCAATTACAGGATGGATAGTGGGATCCTTTACCAGCTCATTTCCAAACCATGTTTCGGGAGGATTTTTTTTCAAACGTTCAATATAATCATTTCCTTTAATTGCTGTCATGTAACCCCGCCTATTTAAAGAAAGTTTGTTTTTTTGTAACCGTTAGCATTTACTGGTACTATTCTTTAAAAAAGTCACTCACCAATTTATTAACGATTTCCGGCTGGTCTGTTTGACATTGATGCCCACATTCATCGATATATTCAAACTCGATATTTGGAAGGACTTTCTCTAATGCATAACCCATCTCTACAGGTGCAAATGTATCGTTTTTACCCCAAATAAATTTACCAGGTACCTTTAGCTTTGGAAGGGAATCCGCTAAGCTAAAACGGTCCCATAGTTTCGGTTTTTTACGCATCAATTCCTGGTATGAAACAAATGAATCTGCAGATTCTTTTATACCTGGTAGAATAGAAGCTTCATAGCGGTATTTCACTATATCGTCTGATACTTTTGATTTATCATAGCTAATAGCTTCTAAGAAATTACGCATGCCTTCCTCTGTGTAATCATACGGCCTCATCTTTTGGAAAATTTGATCCTTCCTTAAATCAGGTAGTTCCACTCCTAACGAATGCGCCATCGTAGCACTGCCAATATATATAGCTTTTTTAACCCGTTCAGGATGATCAATGGCATATTTTGCTGCTACATATGCACCCTGGGAATTTCCAATTACATAAACCTCGTCTAAACAAAGGGCATCAATAAAGTCCCGGATATGATCTACTAAACTCTGATGTCCTCTTGTCGGCCAAGCATGTGGTCTCGCATCTGTCCATCCCATAGATAACTGGTCCGGAGCTATCGCACGAAAGCCTTCTTCTGCTAAGTGCGGCAGCATATAACGCCATCCTGCACCACCTGAAGAACCTGGACCACCGCCATGTAATAGGATAACTGCAGGGCCTTCTGTTCCTGACCAAGCATAATGTGTTCTTATTCCGTTTGCCAGCACCCAGCCGTCATATATTCCGTTTCCTAATTTCATGATTTTTTTCCCCCACTTCTGTTAATATTTTTATTTAAATCAATGTTTTACTTTCGAATTTAGGATGGCTCCAATACTCTACAAATTCAGTGAATTCCTTTTGGTCAAATGGATATACCACAACTTCCCAGTCAGCATCATTAGGAATTTTCCTATGTCCATAGCCTATTTCCACATCACCTTCCAGGCCCGGAATTCGTGTATAAATCTCCATTGTTTTACAATTCCCATGACGATTTGGGCCACGAACATCTTTACCTAATGATTTCGCTCTATAATACATTTTCATTAGGTCATCCATTGTTTCCACTTCAAACATGACATGGCGGAAGCTTCTAGTAACTTCTTTCATTGCCGACATCGCTAAATTATGATGATTTTCGCTGCAGCGAGTAAATACGATATTTTCCCCAACCCAATCGGAAATATGGAAACCTAATACTTCCTCATAAAACTCCACATTTTTTTTAAAATATTCCTCTTTTACAGCCAGTGTAACATGGACCATATCCATAACATCTATAATTCCCCTGTTTTTCAATTGAGGTTGCGTGACGTATGGGCCATAAGCAATTTCCACTCGATATCCTGCCGGGTCATAAAAGTATAAACATTGTTTTACTTTTTTGGTTTTGGACTCTTCCGGTGATAGAATCGTATAATCTGTATTTGATTCGTCGAGCCTTTTGGCTACTTTTAAGAAATCTATACGATTAAAAACTTCCCAAGTAATGGTTCTTATTCCCGGTGCATCTGCTGAATAAATAGCAAGACGATGATGATATTTGTCTAAAGAAACAAATAGTTGCCCATCTTCCCCTTCTGAAATTTCCCAGTCAAACAATTCATGAAAAAAATTAGCTGTTTCCTTTGGTTCTGGCGAAAACAATTCTAAATATAATAACCGCCTAATTGCTCTCATTTCATTCTCCTCCTTTTACTATTTTGGATGGTTAACTACAGTTTTTTCTTACTGAATGAGTTTTCATCTGCGCATTTGTTCTTTTAGTGAACAATATGTTCACTATTAGAACAAAGTATCAACAAGTTGCTTATGGTTTTTAGTATATCACCATTTTTTAAATTTTCAAGCAATTTAAACGATAAATACTCCTCTGAATCCTAGCACAATTCATACCTTCAACATCTAAAAAATAACATATCCTTGTCTTTTTGCTTTTTTTTAATGTATAATTCACATAATGATTCAGATAATTCTAAATAAGGGGTGACTTTCATGAGAGAAGTCAACATGAAGCCCACAAAATCGATCGATAAGGCTATTAAAATATTAAATTGTTTTTCATATGGTAAACAGTTTTTAAACATTAATGAAATCTCCAAAATGATCAATATTCCTAAATCAACCACCTATCGTCTCCTTTGTACTTTAGAATCTTACAAATTCATTTATTATAATCCAACAGATTTATCCTATTGCCTTGGTATTAAAATGTTGGAATATGGTGCCATAGTATTAGAGCGATCCAAAATTATCCCAATTGCCAGACCGTTTATTGTTGATCTAAATCAAAAAACTGGTTTTTCCGTAAACCTTACTGTTAAAGAAGAGGATCAATTACTATATATTGATAAATCTGAGAGCTTTATTGCTCTTCACTACTCCACTACAGTTGGTAGATCAAGAGACCTTCATTATAGTTCACCTGGTAAAGTGTTTATGGCAGATCTAGATGAAAAAACAGTGCGTGAGATTTTATCTTGCTCCCCTTTAAAGAAATATACGGACTTTTCTATTACTAATATCGAAGAGTTCCTCCTAGAATTAAAAAAGGTAAAAGAGCAAGGTTATGCCATCGATGACAATGAGTCCATTCTAAACGCATTAGCAGTATCAGCACCTATTAGAAATGCACATAACCAGATAGTAGCAGTAATCACAGCTGTTGGGCCACAACAATTAATAATGGATTATCCACTTTCTAAATTAATTAATCAGGTTAGAGACTGTGCATGCCAAGTATCACTGAAATTCACTTAATATTCCTACATAAAACGAATCTCCATCATTTGAAATGATGGAGATTTTATTTTATAGAATTGTTTGACTTTTCTGTTAACTGTAGAGTAAAATAACACTGTAGTCAAAAATATGAGTTAGTCAAATCACATTGTGAGGTGGAGAGTTAATGTTAAATACAGTTGATAACAATCATTTACTTGTAGAAAATGCACGGTCGTTTGTTCCCCTTTTACGTGAGCGAGGTAAAGTAACGGATGAAATACGAAGAATTCCTGAAGATTCCATAACTGAGTTAAAAAATAGTGGACTTTTTAAATTACTTCGTCCAAAAATGTATGGCGGGCTTCAAACGAACATGCGAACCTTTGCGGATGTTATTACAGAAATCTCCCGTGGATGTGCATCTACCGGATGGATATTATCTCTTTGTAACATTCGTGATCTTATGATTTCTGAATCATTTTCCGAAAAAACTCATCAAGAGATATTTAACTCAACGAATGATGTTATATTTGCTGGAGTTTTTAGACCTAGAAAATGTATTGTGGAACGAGTGGAAAATGGTTATATCATCAAAGAAGGACATTGGATGTTCTGCTCCGGATCCCTTCATGCCACATGGGGTTACTTTGGAATGCCACTGGTAGATGAAAATGGTAACGAGACCGACCTTGGATTAATTACGATACCGTTTGACCAATTGGAGATCATTGATGATTGGTATACATTAGGTTTACGCGGAACCGGCAGCAACAGTATTATTGCAAAAGATATCTTTGTACCTGATCATCGTGTCGTATCCTTCACAAAAACAACCCAAGGCCATTTTGAATCCGCACATCTTAGAGATATTCCTCTTTATAATATAGCTTTAGCTCCTGCTCTTCATTTATCATTAGGTCTTCCGGGGCTCGGAATCGCGCAATCAGCCTTAGAAACATTTTTGGAAAAACTGCCTTACAGAAAGGTAGTAAATTTAGGGGTAACAAATCAAAAGGATGCTGCCATAACTCATTTACAGGTTGGTGAAGCGTCATTGAAAATAGACACGGCCATAATGCATTTTTATCGTGTTGCTGATTCTTTGGATGAATGGGCAAAAAGTGGTGAATTTATGGATGTCCAAACAAGAATGAGATGTGCTGCCGATATAGGTTATGCTAATCAACAATGTAAAGAAGCTATCGATATCTTATTAGAGACTTCAGGTGGTTCATACGTATATGATAGAGACCCTTTCCAAAGAGTTTTCAGAGATTTTTCAACCATGTATGTACACAGATCTATTTCACCTACAAGCTTTAAAGAAAATTACGGACGCTTACTAAGCGGAATAGATCTACACGCTGATGCTCTCATTTAACAAATCCAAAATACAATTAGTGGAATAAAACCAAAATAGGCTGTCTCATTGGGATCTTCCCATCGAGACAGCCTAAAAATTGATTCATCTTTAAAATAATTTAGATGAGACTCCAGCATTGAAATACAAGTTTTTGGATATCTTCTCATTGGTACTCAATAATTCTTTTAGAATTTCTTCTTTTTTCCTAAAGATTCTACTTCGAGGGCCACCGACACTGACAGATGCAATAATTGAACCATTTGCATCTAATATAGGTGCAGCGAAGCCCACTAGTCCTTCCTCTGCTTCTTCATCATCGAAACCATACCCACGTTCTCTTGTAAGTTGAAGGTGTTTTATTAATTCTTCCTTATCAGTAATTGTATGATCCGTCAACTTTTTTAGAGGAACCATTTTAAAATAACGATTGATATAATTTTCATTTTGAAAACTAAGGAACACTTTACCCGATGGTGTGCAATAAAGTGGAACTACTTTTCCAACATATGCTGCCGAAAACATCGTTTCCTTCGCTTCAAATTTGTCAATAATAATGGTAGAATGTTCTCCTAAAACACTAAGAAGGATATTTTCATTCAACTTATCCCTTAATTCTTCCAAATAAGGCCTTACAATATCTTTAATTCCTATTCTTTGTAATACCAATGCAGAAAGTTGAACCAACTTTAATCCAAGGCGATATTTTCCTGTTTCTTCATCTAAGTCTAGTATTCCTTTATGTCTTAGTGTATATAAAAGACGAAATAAAGTAGTACGATTCAAATGAATCTTTTCTCCAATTTCTTGTGCCGATAATGGATAATCCTGATCTTCAAATGCATAGATAACATCAATTCCATTGGATAAAGTTTGTAATAAATACGGATCCTTTTCCATAAAACATCCCTCTCACCGAATTATGCATGATAATATTTGAATATATAGAGTTTTTCAATATTTTAGGTTAAGTATAGCCCATCTATTACTTGTTTTCAAATTGAATCAAGTCAACAATTAATATAATAAAAAACGGTATTCCAGGTTTTAAAAGACGTTCGAATTCTGTTATAGTATTGTAAACTAGGATTATTCTATAACGTACAAAACTATAATATTATCAATAATTTAATGGATGGTATCTATAATAAAGAGGTGAATTGATGGAGCTTCGACTTCTAGAATATTTTATGGCGGTATGTGAAAGCTTACATTTTACAAAAGCTGCAGAAAAATTAAGAATTAGTCAGCCTACCCTGAGCCAACAGATTAAACTTTTAGAGGATCGACTTGGCACCCCTCTTTTTGAGAGATCAGGGAAAAAAGTTTTCATCACACAAGCAGGAAACTGCCTATTGGAACACTGTGAGCGAATTTTCTTTGAATTGGATCAAGCCATCATAAGACTTAAAGAAATTAAAGGTCTTCAGCGCGGGAAATTAACGATTGGATGTTCGGGTAGCCATTTATTAACTTCTGCAGTCATTTCTTTTAATAGTAAATACCCCGAAATAGAGCTATCTATCTTAGAACTTACTACAGAAGAAACGATTGAGGGGCTTTTGCATAATCAGTTGGACATTGGCGTCATATTTTTAAATGTACATAACGAGCAACTTGAAAGTATTCCGCTATTCACCGAAGAATTTTATCTCGTTGTTCCGCATGACCATGAACTGTCTGAGCGATCAATGATAAATTTAGAAGAACTACAGGCAATACAATTCGTTTTTTTGCCAAAAAAATATATAATCCGGCAATTTATTGATCAAACATGCCAAAATACAGGATTCTCTTTACACCCAAAAATCGAGCTTACCTCCGTGGATTCATTACTCCAAATGGTACGAATGAATAAAGTAGCTAGTATTTTTCCAAAATCATATCTGGCAAGTATAAACGACCCTGCAATCAAACAAATACCAATCGCTGACCCAATCCCACAAAAACAGGTTGGCATTGTCTATCGTAAAAATGCTTTTATGGATACCACGATGGACACTTTTATCAAACATATGATTGAAAATTACAAAACAGATAATAAAAAGACGTAAGCGAGGTTGACCTGCTTTCGTCTTTTTATTTGAATCTTTTAAATTATTTATGATTAAAATTTTTCAATAATTTATACTAAAATGAGAGACATAATATAATAGGTTCTTCTGATAGAATTAGAGTGATTTCATGTACGAACACAACTAAAAAGAGGAAGTCTTCATCGAGACTTCCTCTTTTTGACGCTTCATTTTATTTAAAGATTTGAAAAGTAAACTGACGAAACTTAACTTCTTATTGGTTCTTCATTTACAAGTTGTGCAACATTTCCCTCATTTTTTTTCTTCCGCATGACCGCTAGTACTAAGAGGATGGCGCCCACAACATATAAAACAACTACTGCCAATACACCATTATTAAAGCCAGCACGAAGGTTTTCCCCAGCAATACCAACCAAATACCCAGTAAAAATTGGGGAGATGATCCCTGCTATACTACTGATTGCAAGAGCAATTCCTGATATTGTACCAACCAATTTGTGGGGTGCAATAGAAGTGTAAATACTAGAGAGAAACGGAACAATACAATTATTCATCGATAATCCGATTGTCAGAAATATAATTGCCAGAACTGGAGCATGTACCATCGCTGTGAGCCCATAACCAATAGCGCCAATAGCTAAAGCAGTTACGATACTTCTCACATATGATTTATTTAAGTTATTTGTCTTTTTAAAGGAACTGTCTGTTACCTTTCCGACAATTATAGAAATAATCGCAGCCGTAATCCCAATTCCGGCAAATACTAGGCCCATCACTTTTGGCTCGAGCCCGACTATCTTTGTCAAGTAAGTCGGCGCCCAAACTGCTACCCAGGCGTTAATCCACATCGAAATGAAGCTTGCAAAGAAAAGAGAAAGCACGAATGGAGTGAAAATAATTTTTCCAATGTCCTTAAATCGAACGTCAGATTTGGCTTCTGTTGAAGAAGAATTAATCTCCACCGGTTTCTTAGGTTGTTCTCTGAAAAATAAGAAGACAATGCCCCAAATTAAGCTAAGGACGCCAAGTAGGGCAAATGAATGCCGCCATCCATTAGATAGGATGAACGGAACTAAAACGGGAGCAGTTAAATATGAGCCAAAGATGACACCGGACCCCATGATCGCATAGACAGTACCACGTGTTCCTGCGGCAAACCATTTAGCCAGATGTGTGATGGCAAGCCCATAAGTACCTCCCTCAAAGAATCCCAGCATGACACGAATAATGATTAGACCGGTAACACTATGAACAAAATAGGCGGATACTAAAGAAACAGTCCAGCCCAATGCGATCACAATAAGTAAAAACTTTGTTTTAAATCGATAGGTCAAGCTAGCTAATAGAATACTGCCTATCGCGTAAGTAAAATAAAAACTGCTGCCAACTGCTCCGAATTGCTCAAAATTTAAATGCAATTCTTTCATTATTGGTTCCGCGGCTAACCCTAGTATTGCTTTATCGGCATAGTTTATTAAATAAAGAATAAAAATCATTCCTAATACTAACCAACGCATAAAAACCCTCCCCTATTATATATAACTTAAATTTCCTCTAATTAAATTAACCGTTTCCATTGAATCAATTCGAATTACCAGGTGGACCATTTGCAATCTTTGGAGCTCCATCAAAGGTTACCAACTGCTGAAGATTATATTTCAATTGTTGGACCCGTTTCACTATCTCACCACACTTTCCTATTTTTTCAGCAAGGTAAGCCCTTACATTTTTAGAGTAGAAACTGATCCTAATCTAAAAAATACTATTCACCTGCGAATTGATCCCATTTCATTTGAAAGTAGTTTTACGCTTTTAGTATTCGGAATATTCCGCATATTCATATTCTAATCTTCTATTTACTAGTCGACAATACAAAGTTATCTATCGTGTTAATAGTTAAAAACTATAAATATTGATAGAACTGTTGCGACGTTCAATTGATGGTGCTTTTCAAGGCGCGTTCCTCCCTTTGGAATATAAAAAAGACACACTAGTCTCCAATTGGAAATGGAGACTAGTTTTTAATAATCAATCAATCGATCATTATTGTGTGCATCCAGGTCAGTCTTTGCACTTTCCGTGTTAACAAAAGAGCCATTAGAAACGTAACTCCGGCACCCTAGGTCCGATATCCGCCAGAACTGACGGCCATTTCATATAAACCAGCTTCTTGAAGACGATGATGCCAAACGATGGAAAGATTCCCTGCCATCTGTTTCGGAATTCTTCTTGTTAATCTTACAAATCGGCTATCACCCTCTTCTAAAATAGTTACTTCTGTTTGGATAGAACTCCTTTTGTGTTTCAGTGTGACAACGTATGAACCTGGTGCTGGGAGGGTGTAATAGGGTTGGATCGTTAATCTCTCCCCATCCCAATCACCTTCCAGTTCATATGGAGTGCCTAGTAGAAATGGTAATTCCTCTATATTCCCACTTAGCAGTCTTTCCCGAATACAAGTAGAACTAATTTTTTCTCCTTTATACTCCATTTTTTCAACTTTCGTTACACCAATTCTCCCATTAGAATCGCTTTTTAACCGATCAATATGACCCTTCCCCATATAGCCGTATGAAAAATCAAAACCAGCCACTACATGGACAACACCAAGATTTAATAAATATTGGGAGATAAATTCAACAGGAAGAAGAGAAGAAAATTGTTTTTCAAATTCAACAAGATAAAATGTATCTACTCCTAGATCACGAAATCTTTCTTCTTTTTTAGAAAGCGGTATTAAATAAGATACCTGTTTTTTCCCATTAGAAATAACGGTTTTTGGATGTGGAAAGAAACTCATTACGGAAAGAGGGAGCTTTCTCCTTTTGGCAATTTGTGCAGCCGTTTTAATTACTTCCCTATGTCCTAAGTGAATCCCGTCAAAAAAACCTAAAGCCACTACACTTGGTTTTGCTTTATGCTGCCAATCCATCAAATTGTCTCTGTTTAAGTAGATTGTTTCCATTGCTTCCCCTTTCCACCCATTCATATGTAAATGATGTTCTTCATTATACATAACTATTTAACTTGGCTTTTACGTTTTTTTCCTGGCTATTCACCACTTTATTTTTTTGCTTGCCAAGATCAATAACGCCATTTGCACTTTTTATTTGGCAGCGGATAATATCGCCATCCTTGAGGTATTTGTTACCCTCCAGTTGCTTTGCCACCAGCGTTTCCAGCTTTTGCTGATAAGGGACTGACAAATTTGAAAGCATGGCATTCACCTCTGGTGTTAGGTTCAAAGCTACACCTCCGCCAGTACCAGTAACAATTAAATCCCCAATAGATAAATCAAAAGCTTCTGAAAGCTCGGATATTGTTTCGGCAGGTTTATAAAGCAGCTGGCTGGAGTTTGCCGATTGCCTCCGTTCTTCATTGACCCAAAGATCTAGCTGCAAGTCGTGAATAAGTGGCAGCTCTTCTTTGTCAAGCAGGTACAGAAACGGGCCGGTGGGACAAAATGTCCGATAGCTTTTTCCTTTTAACCATTGTCCTTGAGGAAGTTGAACATCCCTTGCTGAAACATCATTGACAATCACAAGTCCAGCAATATATTGATGGAGATTATCATCCGTTAATTCTGCAGGTTCTGAGATATCCGCTCCGATTACGAGTCCAAGTTCAATTTCATAATCCAACAGTTTAACGTGTTCTGGACGAATAATTTCACTATTGGCTCCGCACAGAGAACTATCCGCTTTACTAAATATCATGTTAAATGGCGGTTTTGCTGCTTCCACCCCAGTCTCGGTGCGATGAGTAGAATAATTTACACCCTGACAAATAATTCTTGCCGGTTTTGTGACCGGACTTAAGATATTCACACTATTTAAGGGAATCGTTTCAGCATCACCAGCTGCATTCAACCTTTCAGCTTCTTCTTTTCCATTTTTCAAAAAATCAGCCAACGTGTTATATGAATCTCTTAGTACGAGAATCCGATCACCTGACACAACCCCCCATTGCTCTTTTTGTTCTCTTTCAAATCTTACGACTTTTATCCCCATCTTTTTGACTCCTTTCAATGCAAAATAAATTGTTATAAGAAAGACTCCTTACACTTTCATACAAGGAGTCTCCATCTTTTAAACGAGTGTTATTTACTTTTCAGCAAGTCTTGCGGGCAGTTACGTTCACTTTACTTGTAAATATAATTTTTCTATCAACAAACCTTGCACCATTTTATCGTACAACAGCCTTTTCTTCAGTTAAAGCACGATAACGTCCGCTGTAAAAAATGAGAGGCTCAGCATCCTCCAAATGAATATCCATAACACGGCCGATAAATAATGTATGGTCACCTTCAATATGTTCGGCAGAAACTTCACAGGCAATCTGGGCCACAGCACCATATAAAACCGGCTTTCCGTCGAGACTGTCGAATACTACTTCACGAGGCTCTTTTATTTGTCCAGCGAAAATCATCGAAAGCTCCTGCTGGTCCGCTGCTAGAATATTCACTGAAAATGATTGGCTTTGTTTAATTTTCTCTAGAATTTTAGCATTCTCACCAATCGAGATAACAACCAGCTTTGGGCTTAGAGATACTGACATGAAAGCATTGGCAGTCATGCCATGTACATCACCCTTAACTTCTGTGGCAATTACGGTAACTCCGGTAGCAAATTTCCCCATAGCAGTTCGAAATTGACGATCATCCATTTTAAAACCCCCAATCTACTATTCTACTTATGCCTCAATAGTTGACTCCCTTATTTTTCAACCCTTAATTTCTTACTCCTGTATCTAGTTCTACTGCACCAACTCTAAGGGTGCGTTCATTTTCTCTGTTTCTAGTTCTATCTCCCCAATAAGTGGATCCGTATTTCATATATTCATCCCAACTCCAACTAACCGGTTCCCAATCAGGTTCGAAAATCAAATAGCCATTCGAGAATACTTCCACTCTCATGCCACTTCCCGGATCCAAAACATAGATAAACATCGCTTGGGAAATCCCGTGTTTTCCAGGACCAATGAATTCAATTTCATGTTCACATAAAATATCCGCAGCACGTAGGATATCTTGGGCATTATCCAACCAATAGGCCATATGATGTAACTCCGCGGAAGAAGCAGCTTTTGGGTTAGACATGACTGCAATATCATGAACAAGAGGCGTTACGCTCATCCAACCGGCCACTTGTTTGTTATCTGGATCTAGAAGATATTCCCGCAGTTTAAATCCAAGCTTTTCATGCAGATAATTCGTAATTAATTGATTATCCATATTGGTTAAGAGGTTAACATGGTCGATTCGGCGCGGAGACAATCCTTTTCTCCAGGCTTTATATGGCTGGTTTTTAAGAGTGGCCTTCCGACTTTTTTCAATTCCAGGTTTCTCCATATCGAAATATAATTCTAACTGATGGCCACTAGGTAATTGGAAACGAATCGCTTCCCCTTGGCCAACTTCCTCGCCAGCAGTAATCCAGTTTACCTCTGTACCGGCATCTTGTAGTAATTGAGCAAAATGGCCTAAATCCTCTCTTCTTTTTGTTTTAAATGCAATATGGTCTACATAAGAAGTTTCTCCTGCTGTGATGGAGAGGGTATGATGTTCAAAATCCCCCCATGCACGTAAATAGTGGGTTCCACCGATTTCACGAGTTTCTTCTAGGCCGATCACATCTTTGAAAAACCAAAGAGATTTTTCCAAATCTTCTGATATCAATGCAACATGCCCTAATTTTGCTATTTCAGGCGCATATATAAATTTTTCCATAACCCTATCACACCTCTTTTTTTAGGCTGTGTTAAACTGACTGTTGATTTGCGCTCCAATCAGCATCGATACAGAATCAACCATGTCTTTACACAGCCTTTTTTTATAAAACATATTTATCCTACCAAAAATGGTCATCAAGATTATCCTTGGATATTTGTTTCAAATCCAAATAAATGTCTGCCATACCCGTCAATTCCATCTTCATATAATGAAGTAATATGTGTACCAACAGCGATTAAATCACGAGTGAACATTTCAACAGGATGCCCTTTTAAAAGAGCATGGCCGCCAAGGGTTAATAAGCATTTCACCCCAATATGAACACACTTATCGATTATGGATGCTCTCATCGCCTTATATTTAGCACCTTCATAAGGACCGCCTTGGTCATTTTCCATCATGGCAATATACTCTTTCATCATTAATCTGGCATGATCCATTTCCAAACTTAACTCAGCAAGAACCCGTTGGCTTGTAGGAGACTCTTTTTCTTTTACTCCTGTAAAACGAATCCGACCGGCAGTGTGTTTCTTAAACTCTTCTATTACGCGTTCTGCGCCGCCAATAGCCATTGCTGCAAAACCAACATAGAATCCTGGATAGAAAGGAGTGTCATAGTATAAATAATTTGAATCATAGTCTGCTTCAGGCGGCTGGCTGCATGTTGCGATTTTATGGAATCGTAAAATCGCTTCTCGTTTAACAAAAACGTTATCAACAATCAGCGTATGGCTGCCTGAACCGCGCAATCCCATCGAATCCCAGTCTTTGATAATCGTACAATCGGAAACCTTTAGACAAATCCCCACACGTTCCTGTTTGTCGGAGTCGTCAAATTGCATAAAGGCACCGACTCCAACCCAGTCACTATAGGAGATACCGCTTACAAATTTGTATTTACCAGAGATTAAATAACCGCCATCGACTTCTTCCACTTTCCCAACCGGTGCAAATACATCGGCAACAAGACCGCCTTGGGAAACCACTTCATCACGTAATGGTTTTGGAAGATAAGAAACCCAAGCATTATGCAAGCTAAAAAAATAAGCAAGCCATGCACTAGATAAATTATAATTACCGACAGTTCTTACGAAATCGACATATGTCGTCCAGTCGATTTGGGGATAGCTATATTCCTTTGGAAGGAGTAACCGGTGAATTTGTTCTTCTCTCATCACATTGACCACATTCGCTGAGACCGTTGCATTTTTATCAGCCAGTAATGCCTCTGCTTCGGCAATTTTCCCAATCTTTCTTGCTTTCATTATAATTTCTTCATATAAATCATTTTTCTTAACTACATCTAACATGTCATCATACCTTTCCAAAAATTTAACTTTGCCTATTTCTTGAAAAAGTCAATCGTAAATTGATTAACAAACTCTGGTTGATCTGTTTGGCATTGGTGTCCACAATCTTCTATATAGGTAAATTCAATATTAGGTAGCATTTCTTCTAGATTGTAAGCCCTTTCAATCGGCGCTAATGTATCATCTTTTCCCCATAGAAACTTTGTAGGTACTTTTAAATTCGGCAGTGAATCCTTAATGCAATAGCGATCCCATAGCTTAAGATCGTTATTCATCTGCTTTAGATATTTATCAAATGCCTGGTTGGATTCCTTGTACCCTTCTCGAGTGGTTGCTTGATGGCGGTATTGGATTAATTCTTCTGATACGGCAGCCGAGTTTCTTAGGTAACTATTAGAAGTAAGAAATCTTCTCATCGCTTCTTCGGTATAATCGTAGCCGATTACCTCTAAAAATGATTTCGTTCTACTCGGATCCGGCTCAGGCTGCATCGCTTGATAAATGGTATTACTTCCAATTAAAATCACTTTCTTTACTCGATCTGGATGATCGATGGCCAATTTTGCTGCAAGGTAAGCCCCTTGTGAATTTCCAATCAAGTATGCTTCGTCCAAACAGAGTGCGTCCATGAAATCTTTTATGTGATCGACTAAGCTCTGGTGGCCTCTAGTAGGCCAGGCATGTGGACGTGTATCCGTATATCCCATCGATATCTGATCAGGAGCAAATGCCCGGAATCCAGCTTCTTCCAATGCTGGCAGCATATAGCGCCATCCTGCAGCACCTGAAGCACCAGGTCCTGCTCCATGGAGCATAATCACAGCAGGACCTTCTGTTCCAGCCCATGAATAATGGGTCTTAACCCCATTTGCTAGCACCCAGCCATCATAAAAATCATCACTTAGTTTTATCATTAATTAAGCCTCCTCTTTTTGCTTTGTAATTATATAATACTTTTAAATATTCTGAATTTTAATATTATTTTTTACGGAAAACTTGCAGAAAGACCATAAAGTTTATTGGATTTCATTATTACTACGTTTATTATGCTAGTAATAAAAAAGGACCCAGGAAATAAGTAATTGTGTAAGGTCCCTTTTTTGGCTATTGAAAGAATATTTGTGAATGCATATCCATTTAACAAAAAGCTTAATTTTTTACACCTTAGAAGTACAATTGAAGTGCTGTTGAATCTCGGCTATCCATTGACCAAAATACTCATATGAATCTATCTCTAACCCAGCATCATAGAGTGCATGAACTGCCTTCGATTGAAGTCTATCATTTGGTATCTCAACCACTTTGGCATAATTAGCTAGACAATCTACCCATTTTTCGCGATGCTCTACATCGCTTAATGGATTGGCTTTTGTACCAGGTGCATGCCATACCTGTTTCCCGATTATTTTCCCACTCGTTGTTTTTATTTGTATTTCGACTGGCAAATTTTCAATTTCTTGACCTGTTTTAGTTTCTCCTTCCATCTCTGAAACCTTAATGAGTGGAAGCATTTTTTGGATTTCAGGCCGAATTACTTGCTGATTTTTAAAACTGCTCAGTTTGATAAAGCCATCAGCGACTGCTGCTAGTGCTGTATATTCTGCACTAAATTTTCCTTGTAATCCTGTTACCGGCCGTGAATGAACGAGTGGCAATAATCCTCCTGGAGGTGCTGTTAAAGAGATTTCCTCCACATCTCCCAGATGAATATTATGTTCAGTTGAAATCGCCAGCACTCCATGAATAAATCGGTGTGTAGCATAACAACATGGAAACTTTTTCACGGCAATCCCTGTCTCCAATAGATCGTACGGCTCTCCAAAACGAATCGTTTCGACTAGTTCTTTCAAACTGTCAGTGTTCTCTCCGCCAGTAAAAGCATGCAAAAAGCCTCTTGACTCAAATATTTCACGATTACCGGTGAACCCATGTTTAGCCAGAGTAACAGCCTGAATACCTTGTGATGCTGCCAAACCAACGTGAAAAGACTTTGTCATCGTACCAAAATTTTTCTGCAGACCACCTGACATTGAAGCAGAAATAGCAATGGCATTCGAACATTCTTCCTCATTTAAACCGTAAAGATAACTACAAGCGGCAGCGGCTCCTATCGTTCCTAATGTAGCGGTGGAGTGCCAGCCAAGTTGATAATGTTTTAAATCCACTAACTGACCCAGCCGAATCATGACTTCTGTCCCAATCGCATAGGCAGTTATTACCTCTTTACCAGAGCTTCTTATTTTTTCAGAAAGTGGAATAACGGCAGCGAGGATAGGAGCACTTGGATGAATGATCACACTTGGAGCGGCATCATCAAAATCAAGAACATGCGACGCGGTACCATTAATAATGGCGGCATTTTCTACATTGGTCTTAAATGTCTCCCCCCAAAGGGAGGAGCCATTTGGATCATTGGTTTCTGTTGAATATACTTTCTTCACGGTTTCAACTGCAGGCTCTTTCCAACCAGCTAGACTGACGCCGACTGTATCAAGGGTTGCTAATTTAGCGAGTTTCACTAAATCAGGTGGCAACTGACTATATTTTGTTTTCGTAATAAATTGAGTTATTTTATCCATCAGTTTATTCGACATTTTTCCTTTTCCACCTTTACCTAGTTCATTTGCTTCTTTTTCACTCTATTAAAAGGATCTTGGCATTTTTAATACGTGCTGGCCAACATAACTTAAAATTAAATTGTTAGAAACAGGAGCATTTCTAGCTAAACGAGATTCCTTCCATTTTCTTTCAATATGATATTCTTTTGCAACAGAATAGCCTCCAAAGGTAGTCATCGCTGCTTCACCCGCTTCCCAAGCAGCTTCAGTACAAAGATACTTAGCCATATTAGCCTCAGCACCACAATGAAGCCCCTTATCAAACTTTGCAGCTGCTTTATGCATCATGACTTCACCAGCCATAACATTGGTATAGGCTTTAGCAATTGGGAATTGAATCCCCTGATTTTGACCAATTGGACGGTCAAAGACAATCCGCTCTTTGGCATAACGGGCAGCCTTCTCAACAAAGTATTTTCCATCTCCTACCGCTTGGGCAGAGGCTAAAATCCGCTCAGCGTTCAGACCATCCAGAATACAATACAATCCATTTCCTTCTTCACCAACTAAAGCATCTGCCGGCACTTCCAGATCATTAATATAGAGTACATTTGTTTCGTGGTGAACCATCGTTTCAATTGGAGTTGCGACAATCGCATCGCCAATATTTCGGGTATCGATTAAAAATAAGCTCAATCCCTTCGTCTTCTTGTCAACCTTGTCAAGTGGTGTCGTTCTTGTTAATAGTAAGATCATATCTGAATGCTGATAGCGGGATGTGAAAATTTTCTGGCCATTAATGATATAGCGATCGCCTTTTTTCTCAGCAAATGTCTTAATTTTGGTCGTATCTGAGCCAGCATCTGGTTCTGTCACACCCATTGATTGTAATCTTAATGATCCATTTGCAATCTGTGGCAGATATTTTCTCTTCTGTTCTTCACTGCCGTGTCTTAATAAAGCACCCATCGTGTACATTTGAGCATGACAAGCAGTACCTGCACCGCCAGAGCGGTTCACTTCTTCCAAAATGATCGCGGCTTCAGATAAACCTAGACCTGCACCACCATATTCTTCAGGAATAAGTGCAGATAACCAGCCTGCTTTAACCATGGCATCAACAAATTCTTCCGGGTAAACTCCTGCAGCATCACATTTTCTCCAATATTCTTCATCATACCTAGCACATATCTCTCCAACCCCGTGTCTAATATCTTCTTGTAATTCGCTGTATTCAAAATCCATTCTTTCCACCTCATTTTTATTATTTAATCTATTTGGTTCATAAACTGTACCTATTTGATTTAATAAATGGTCTAATTATTTCGTGATATGCTGGCCTTCATTTAATACTGTCAATGCTATTCTTTTTTTGAAATACCATTTTAATAGCGGGAGCACAATGATAAGAATGACTAGCAATCTTGTGAGCTGAAGTGCACTGACGATAGATGGATCCGCTCCCACAGCTCCAGCTGTTAATACCATTTCGATGAAACCACCAGGTATTAAACATAGAATCGATGTTTCAAGATTCAGTCCTGTCGCTAAAGCTAATAACACACCTAATCCAAAAGAAATTGCTATTAATAGAAGCGTCACACCAAAATAAACACCATAGTATTTTCCAACTGACTTCAAGGCCGATAAGGAGATATTTTGCCCTAATCCGATTCCGACTGCTACTTGACCAACAATAAGGATGATGGGAGGGACATTTGTCAGATTGATAGGACTTATATTCATCACAGCTGTCATCACTAGCGGTACAATCAAAATCCCTGCTGGAATTTTTTTTCGGAAAAGAACTCCCAAAATAGCTGGAATGATAAACCAAATGTAGCTCCAACCACCTAGAACGAAATTCCCCATATCGGCCATGTTATTTGGTAACACATTTTGCTGTTTGAAAAAATAAATAACGACACTTGGGACGATGAAAACTACTGTTATTAATCTGATGGTCTGGAATACTAAAACAAATGACGATTTTGCTTGAAGGTTTTCGCTCGCTAATACCATTTCGGGTAATCCACCAGGCATAGACCCAAACACACTTGTAATTTGGTCAATATCCACCCACTTTGTTATGATTGAACTGATACAAAAACTCAAAAAGATGAGAATAAAATTTGCGACTAGAAATGGAGTTAAATATGGCCCGATGGTCAGGAAAGTACCGATGGTGAAATATAAGCCAAAATGGATACCAAGGATAATTGAGCCTCCATTTTTTAAAGCAAGCGGCCACTCTAGTTTCTTTCGTGTAATTCCATTCCAAATGATAATCGAGGCTAATGAGCCGATGACCCAAGGTAAAGGGAGAGCAGCCAAGTAAAATACCTGGCCTCCTAAATATCCAATCATTGCGGTCTTAAAAATACTTAGAAGGCTTGCTCTCATTTCCAGGACCTCAATTCATTTTGATTAATAAGGGAACAAACGTGGTTCGCGCATGACAGAAATCCATTTTACCGTCGTAAATTCTTCTAGTGCATATTCTCCGTTAAAACGACCAAGACCAGAAGCCTTTTCTCCGCCAAAAGGAATGTGCGGTTCGTCATTGACCGTTTGATCATTGACATGAACCATTCCTGTATGGATTTGTTGAGCCACTTGCACTCCTCTTTCCACAGAGCTAGTGAAAACAGAACCAGTTAATCCATGAACGGTATCATTTGCAATCTCAATTGCTTTTGCTTCACCATCGACCGGAATAATAACGGCAACAGGACCAAAAATTTCTGACTGTGCAATTTCCATGTCATTTGTTACATCCGTTAAAATATATGGTGTCATCAAATTCCCTTCAACATAACCTTCCAGTTCAAGGCGAGCCCCATCTGATACTGCTCTGTCTATTAATCTTCTAATACCATCTACTTGACTACGTTCAATTAGTGGACCAATATCTGTTTCAGGATCCATTGGATCTCCAGATTTTAATCTACCTACTTTTTCCTTAAATACGTTTACAAACTGAGGATACACTTTCCGATCGACAATAATACGATTAATCGCCATACAAATTTGACCCTGGTGCGTATATTTACCAAAAACAGCAGCTGAGGCAGCCTTATTAATGTCAGCGTCATCTAAAACAATAAATGCAGCATTACCACCTAATTCAAGGGCTGTTTTCTTTAATTTTCCACCTGCCAAGGCTCCAATTCTTTCCCCAACTTCAGTAGACCCTGTAAATGAAATCATTCTTGGAATTGGATGCTCAACAAAATAATCACCAATTTCACTACCTGCCCCAACCACAACATTCAGTAACCCTTTTGGAATTCCTGCTTCTTCAAAGATTTCAGCAATGATCAGACCACCGGTAATGTACGTTAGAGTTGCCGGTTTTAAGACAACGCCATTTCCAGTTGCAAGTGCAGATACCACTGAACGCATGGTTAAATGAAACGGAAAATTCCATGGGGAGATGACCCCTACAACACCTAACGGTAACCGAGTAAGCCTGTTTTCCTTACCAGGAATAATGGATGGAAGAATCTCATCCTGCATCCGCATTGGATAGGTAGCTGCTTCTCTCATAAAACCAGCGCCAATTCCTAGTAACTCTAGTTGGCTCTTAAAATGTGTTCCTCCAGCTTCCTTAATAAGAAGGTGAACAAATTCATCTTGACGTCTTTCCATAACCGCAATGGCATTCTCAATAAGTTTCGATTTTTCAATAGCAGGTACGTTTACCCATTCCTTTTGCACCGTTTGGGCTGCTTGATAGGCTTCATCAATATCTGCTCTGCTTGCAAACCGGATTTCCGCAATTTTTTCCCCATTGTAAGGATTAATTTGGGTGTGGGTTTTACTGCTGGACCCTTCCCTCCATTTTCCATTGATGTACATTTTGTTCCATCTTAAATTTTCCATTTACAATCCCCCTAAATTTTTTATTATTAAAGCTAGATTTATGATTAAATGTAACTCTAATAGCCTTTTTGGATCTCAGCATATAGCTTTTGAAATGTTACAATGATTTTTCCACAATCTCTGCTATATCCAACGTACTTACTTGTTCTTCCTTCTCTGCTGCTTTCACACCATCACTCATCATCGTTAAGCAATATGGACAATTGCTGCCGATTGCAGTCGGATTAAGGCTGAGTGCCTGTTCACTGCGTTCCACATTCACACGTTTCCCTGCTTTCTCTTCTACCCACATCATTCCCCCGCCGGCTCCGCAGCACATAGCATTTTCCCTATTGCGCTCCATCTCCAGCACAGATATTCCGGGAATTGACTGAAGGATTTTTCGGGGAATATCAAATATATTATTATATCTTCCCAAATAGCAGGAATCGTGGTAGGCAATGGCTTCTCTAACTTCTTTGACTGGTTGGATCTGTTTTGTCTCAATTAAATTCCAGATAAGTTCTGTGTGGTGATAGACTTCTGCTTCTAATCCAAATTCAGGATATTCATTTTTAAAGGAGTTATAAGTGTGCGGACAGATTGTAACAATTTTATTTACACCATAGTTCTGGAATGTTTCAATGTTTTGGGCACACAATTCCTGGAATAAGTACTCATTTCCTAATCGGCGGGATGTATCCCCTGAATTCATTTCCTCATTTCCGAGAATGGCAAAGTTAACCCCTGCCTTATGCATAATATTGGCTAATGCTCTGGCAATCTTCTGGCTCCGCATGTCATATGAACCCATGGAACCTACCCAGAATAAAACATCGAAGGTTTCTTTTTCTTGAACCGTCTTAACAATCTCTTCCATGCCTTCACGCCATTTCGTGCGGTCATTGCGATTAAGGCCCCAAGGATTACTCTGTCTCTCGATATTCTGCATGTAGCGGGAAACATCACTAGGCATTTCCCCCTGTGTCATCACTAAATAACGCCGCAAATCAATAATTTTATCCACATGCTCGTTCATAACCGGACATTGGTCTTCACAATTACGGCAGGTCGTACATGCCCAAAGTTCTTCTTCGGTAATAACATCCCCGATTAGATTTTCAGAAGGGGCTGCTAAACCTGCAGCTATTTGATTGGCTGTTGTACCACTAAAGGAAAGAGCCGGCATCCATGGGGAACGCGATGTAATTGAAGCTCCCTTTTCAGTCAAATGATCTCTCAACTTGGTAATTAACTCCATTGGAGAAAGCATTTTTCCCGTTCCGGAAGCAGGACACATATTTGTGCATCGTCCACATTCTGCGCAAGCGTATAAGTCAATCAACTGTCGCTGGGTGAAATCTTCTATTTTTCCTACTCCAAATTCCTCGGCATCTTCGTCCTCAAAATCTATTTTTCTCAGTTTGCCAACAGGTCCGATCTTTTTGAAAAAGATATTAAACATGGCAAACAGTTCATGCAATTGTTTAGACTGTGGAACGAATACCATAAATGATAATACCGTTAACAGATGAACCCACCAAAAAATGTAAAATAATACAGTTCCCATCGTTGGACCAATACCTGAAAACACCGTTGCAATGATTCCAGAGAATGGGGCAAATACATAGTCAGGCTCCGACCCTAGCATGACGTTTTCAAAACCAAGTGTTAGAAGGATCGAAACAGTTAGCGTCGTCAGAGCGATAATGACAATGGCTGCTTTTTTATTTCTTTTCCATTGTAATCGCTTTAATTTTTCAACATATCGGCGGTAAAAAGCATAAATCACACCGCACAACATGAGAAACGTCGTCCACTCCTGCAAGAAGCTGAAGTATTTATGGGCCTGACCGAAAGGAAATTCGAAGCCGATAAAAAAACCCTTAAGAATTATTTCGATAAGTCCTACTTGAATGATAAAGAAACCGTAGAACAATACAAAATGCATCAGACCACTTTTCTTATCTTTAAACAATTTTCTTTGTCCAAATCCATTCACCAGCACTGCATTTATACGCTCTTTTAGATGTAACTCAAAATCTACTTTCTTGCCGAGCTTTACAAATAAATATCGAGAATAAACGATATGGATAAATAAATACATCGCATAAGCTGTAACTGTCAAAAACGCGATAAAATTAATAAGGGAAAACATATCATACTCCTTAATATCTATTGAATTAAAAATTTAGTAGGAAGAAGGGAAACCTTTCCCCTCTTACTATTTACTTAGACGGCTGCACCTTCTAATGCTTTTTTAAATTCTTCTGTCAATAGCGGTACTACTTCAAAAAGATCTCCTACGATACCATAATCTGCCACATTAAAAATTGGAGCTTCAGGGTCCTTATTAATCGCAACAATAAACTTAGAGCTCGACATCCCAGCTAAATGCTGAATGGCACCTGATATTCCGCAGGCAATATATAAGTCCGGCGTAACTACTTTTCCTGTCTGTCCTATCTGCATGGCATAATCACAATAGTTTGCGTCACAGGCTCCGCGAGAAGCACCGACACCAGCACCTAATACACTAGCAAGTTCTTTCAGCGGATCAAATCCATCGGCACTTTTTACACCTCTTCCTCCAGAAACGATGATCTTTGCCTCTGTTAAATCCACTCCATCAGATGCTTTTTTCACCACTTCCTTGACAATCATCCGCAGATCCGTAATCTCTGCTGAAAAGGAGGTCAGTTCAGCATTTCGTTTTGTATCGGGTTCTTCCATTTGAATGTTATTTGGACGAATGGTCGCAAATACCGTGCTGTCCGTTGTCTTTTTCTTTTGAAAGGCTTTTCCGGAATAAATGGGACGAGTAAAGACAATCTCATTATCCTCAAGAACCAGATTGGTTGCATCAGAAATCAATCCGATACCCAGCCTTGCTGCCACTCGAGGCGCTAAATCCTTCCCGATTGCTGTATGGCCCATAAAGATGACATCAGGATTGGTAGCTTGAATGACTTGCATGAAAGCTTGCATGTAGGCACTAGGAGTATATTGATCCAACTGCTGATTATCCAAAATGTAAACAATGTCTGCCCCATATTGCCCCAAAACCGAGGCCTGTAAAGGAGCTTTGCTGCCAAGTACTGCCGCAATAATTTCCCCATCTTGCGAAATCCGTTTTGCAGCAGCTAACGCTTCAAAGGAAACATTTCGGATATTTCCATCTCTCATTTCGGTCAAAACTAATACCTTTTTACTCATGTTCATATCCCCCTTATATTACTTTTGCTTCCTGACGGAGAAGCTGTACCAATTCTTTTGTTTGTTCTTGTATTTCACCCTTCAGAATTTTGCCCGCTTCTTTATTGGCTGGCAAATACTGATCTAGATTGATTGTCCTCGCTTGAATCTCTGCTGGATTTATTCCTAAATCAGAGGCACTTACATGCTCAATCGGCTTCTTTTTTGCTTTCATAATACCTGGAAGAGATGGATAACGAGGTTCATTCAATCCTTGTTGTGCCGTTACCACTAATGGAAGGGAAGCTTCAATGATTTCCGTGTTTCCTTCTGCATCTCTTTCCAAGATTGCCTTTCCTGATTCAATCGTTAATTTGGTCACGGTCCCAACATGGTCAATTTTTAATTCTTCCGCCAAACGTTGGGCAACTTGACCTGATCCATTATCTATTGACATATTCCCACCCAAAATGAGATCAAAAGGTCTGTTCTTTATAATTGCGGCCAAAACTTTGGAAGTCGTATATTCATCTCCAAACAGTGATTCATCATCGACAATGATTGCTTTATCCGCACCCATTGCGATGGCTGTCCGTAAAGATGCTTCCACCCTTGATGGTCCAATCGAAATGACGGTGACTTCTCCGCCACATTTTTCTTTAAGTGCTACAGCTTCCTCAATGGCATATTCATCATAAGGATTTATTATGAACTTCGCTCCGGCTTCGGAAATCTGTCCACTTTTTACTACTATTTTTTCTTCGGTATCAAATGTTTGTTTCATAATCACAACAATATTCACGACTTTTGCCTCCTTTAACGGTATTTACAACCTAACATTTCTTATAATTTGATTGTGTTATCATTTGATTAAATTGTATAATAATTTTATAAATAATGAAAATTCAGTTATTTAATGCTAACCATAAATATTTTTTATGGATTCTTCTCAAATAAAGTTGAAAGGAGTTACCATGCAGGAAAAAGACTGGTTAATCTTAAAAACACTCTACGAAGAAAAAAACATAACAAAGGCTGCTGAACGACTCTACATAACCCAGCCTGCTCTTACTTATCGGCTCCAGGCAATTGAGCAGGAATTCGATGCTAAAATTGTAAACAGAGGTAAAAAGGGGATTGAATTTACGATGGAAGGGGAATATGTCTATCGCTATGCAGAAAAGATGATTGTAGAGTTTCGCAATGTGAAAGAGACGTTGAAAAATATGGATAATAAGATTCAAGGGAAATTACGATTAGCTGTTTCTACCAGCTTTGCTATTTATCCCCTGCCAATGATCTTAAAGGATTTTCTTTCTCTTTATCCCGATGTCGAAGTAAACCTGATCACGGGTTGGAGTTCAGAAATGGTTCAACTCGTCAATAAGGAAGAAGCTCACATTGGGATCATTCGCGGCGAGCATTATTGGTCGGAAGCAAAACAGGTCATAAGCGAAGAACCACTTATTGTCGCTTCAAAACAAAAAATTACTTTGGATCAATTACCCTCTTTACCGCGCATTAATTGTAATGCCGAGTATAATTTAAAACAAACCATTAATAATTGGTGGGATCAGCACTTTACAGTCCCTCCACTTGTGACAATGGAGGTTAATCAACTCGAAATATGCAAGAATATGGTTTCGCAAGGTCTTGGTTATGCGATATTCCCAAGCTTAGCTATCGTTGAAAATGAGGATATTTATAAATTAAAATTGCTAGATAAAGATAATACACCCATTATTCGAAAAACCTCTATCATTTATCGCTATGAGGCTATGAAAACATCCGTTATTAAAGCATTTATCGATTTTATTAATATCAGAGGACCTCAGTTGTGAAAGTATTGGTCAGAAACATAAATAACCCATTGTCTGAAATCCAGGAGAAGCCAGGCTTCTTTCTCCCCTTTCCTGACAATGGGCCTTTTTATTGTAGAATAGAACATACACACGAAGAATTAATACTTTTTCATTACTGATTCTCTTACAAAATACCAATTGCTATATCCGGGAATAACCAAACTAAGGCCAATGCCAGAATAACGATTACAATCGAAGGTACCGCACCCCTTATTATCCGTTCCATAGATTCTTCCGGTACAAGCGTTTTTAAAGCAAATAAATTCATTCCAACTGGAGGTGTAATAACCGCAAGTTCCATGTTTATCATCATCAGGATTCCAAACCAGACTGGATCATACCCTAATGTCATAATAATCGGGAAAAAGATCGGAGTTGTGATCAATAAGATTGATACCACCTCCAGGAAAAATCCCATTACAAGCCAAATGAGGTTCATAGCAAGCAGTACGACCCAAGGGGATACATCCAAACCTGCAATCCAACTTCCCAAGAAATCAGAAAGTCCTACCAGTGTTAATGCGGATCCGAATACAAGAGCTCCAACTACAATGGTAAGCAGCATAGCTGTTGTTTTCGCTGATTCGATAAGAATTCCGGGAAGTTGTTTAAATGATAAACTCCTATGAAAAACCACAGATAGAATAAGTGCATAAACCACCCCCACTGCTGCAGCCTCTGTAGGGGAGTATATTCCTGCGTATATACCGCCGAGGACAATTATTGGAAGTAATAGGTCTGGAATCGCTTTCATAACTTCACCAAAACTAGCTTTTGTGGATGATTCTTCTATTTTGATGGCTTTTGGAGCTTTAAAAGCTACCCAAACTCCGAGGAAACCCGCAATAAGAAGGCCCGGCACCACTCCTGCCATAAATAATTTACTAGGTGAGACCCCTGTTATGGAGGCATATAAGATTAATCCCATACTCGGGGGAATTAACATACCTAACGAACCTCCGACAGCAGATAAACCATACGTAAGAGTCTTATTATAATTTTGTTTTCTCATTTCCGGGATTGCAATTTTACCAATCGTAAGGACCGACGTCATACTGGAACCTACAATTGCTGCGAAAAAAGTATATGCTGCGACAGTTGCCACTCCCGTTCCCCCACGAATGCGCCCAATCCATGAATTCACAAGGTGGAAAATACGTTCCCCTCCTTTCCCCTGATAGAGTATTTCACCCATTAAAACGTATAGAGGAATTGCAACAAAAACAAATTCAGAAAGGGTTTTATTCAGCGTTAGAGGTACTTGAATCATAAATTGAGACCCTACGCTAAGAATTGTGACAAGACCGGATAGGCCTAATGTAAAACCAATGGGAACACCGATGATTAAACAAAGGAATAGAACTGCGAATAAGATAATTATGGACGTAACAGAAATCAAGCTATCCACTCCTTAATGATAATTTTCTTGCGTGATACTAATCATTGAACTGATAGCCGCCATAATCAGGAGGATGCCGCTAGCCAGGATGAATGAGTATGGTATCCATAAAGGTGTTGCTAACAATGTAGGTGCTTTAGATCCTAATCTAAAGGCATTTTCTGTAAAATTAAATCCATAAATAACCAGAATGATTGAATATGGAATTGTTAAAAAGACAGTAACTAACTCTAATATTTTTCTTTTTGTCCCTTTTAATTTTTCGATTAAAAAGGTAACTCGGATGTGTTTTTTTTCAATTAATAATATCCCCATTGAAAAAAAGGCGATAAATTGCAGCATATAACTAGATAGCTCATATGACCAGATGGTCGGAGAATTGAAGATATATCTTGAAATAATTTCATAAAAAACAGCAAAGGATAGAACAGCCATAAGGAAAGCTGCAACATATATGCAAAATCGATTCACTCCATTTATTACCTTGACGATATAAATCATATATACTAATGACGCCCCTTTCCATTCTCAAATACAGTTGAGTATCCAGGGGGGGCACTGGTTTCCCAACCCCCGAATCCCCAAAAATTACTTTGCTGGATTTTCTTTATTTGCTTTTTGAACTGCATCCATTAGTGGTTGTGCTTTATCACTTGTTTTTAGGAAGTTTTTGTATAAATCTTTTGTAGATTCTTTCCAAAGTTCAAATTCTTCTGGATTTGGTTTATGCAACTTTACTCCCAATTCCTGCATTTTATCCTTATACTTTTTATCATCTGCTTTGGCTTTTTCTCTTGATGCATCAGTTGCGGTTTTGCCAGCTTTGAGAATTGCTTCTTTCACGTCATTGGGAAGACCATTCCACCATTTTAAATTCGCACCAGCTGGGAAAGTCGTCTGAATCGTATTCATATCGGTACCATATTTTGTTACCTCATAAAAACTTCGATCAATAACGGATGAAGCTCCTGTCGTATAACCATCAATCATACCTCTTTCCATTGCCTGAAAAACTTCCTGGGAACTCATCGTCACCGGGGCAGCCCCCATCCCCTCTAACCATTCGGTTATTGCCTGGCCAACTGATCTGACCTTTAAATTTTTCAGATCACTTGGAACCTTAATAGGTTTATTACCATAAACATCACCTGTTCCATACTTAGCCCAGCCGATTAATTTGATATTCAAGTTTTCAAAATCTTGACTAATTAGGTTACCATACTCCCCATCAATTGCGGCAGCCTCTGCTTCCCATGAATCAAATAAAAACGGTAAATCAAAGGATGCTAAAAGTGGCGCAGATGAACTGGCTACTAGGCCAGCATTCATCCCTCCAATTTCTACTCCCCCTTGACTTATTGCATCACCCATTTGCGTGTCATTATAGAGTTGACCATCAGAAAAGGTCTGAGCCTTTATTTTTATGGAAGTATTTTCGGTATTTTTTTCAATTTCTTTTGCAAGAGTTTCAAAAAATACACCTACCGCATGCTCCTTTTGTAAGTTATAAGCAATTCGAATATTCATCTGGTCTTGTTTTTTACCACCCGAACCAGCGGAAGAAGGCTCAGCTGATTGGCTGCTACATCCTGATAAAAGTAAGCCGGACATAAGTACTCCCAGCAACCCCTTTTTTAAATTCAATCCCATCAAATTCCCTCCCTTTTAATGTTCAACACATCTTGCCATTCTCGATGACAAATAAAAAGTATTTGGTAACTCTCAAATAGAAATAATTCTACGGATGCGCTTTCATTTTTTCGGAATTTTAATAGAAAGACTCTACACTCCATTGGGACATATTTGTTGATGGTTTATCTAGAAATCACCTAACTACGATATTAGCGATTTTTCCAGTTTGGTTTTCTTTTTTCATTAAAGGCGGCAACGCCCTCTAATCGATCCTCCGTAGGAACGACAACATTATAAGCCGCTAAATCCAGTGCATATCCTGTATGAAAATCGACTTCAGCTCCTCGGCTAACACAGGTCTTTGCTAGTTTTACAGAGATTGGTGCACTATTCACAATTTCTTGTGCAACTTCCAATGCAACTTCAAGTGCTTGTCCTTTTGCAACCACACGATTGACCATTCCCCACTCATAGGCAAGATCTGCATCAAATAAACGGCCGGTATAAATCAACTCCTTTGCCCGACGCATACCAACAGCCCTCGAAAGATTTTGTAATCCTCCGGCACCCGGTAAAATTCCTCTCGTTACTTCCGCAAGCCCAAACTTAGCTGTTTCTGATGCAATGATAAAGTCAGCCATCAGGGCCACTTCGCAGCCGCCACCGATTGCAAATCCTTCTACTGCCGCTATGACAGGTACAGGAAACTCCTTAATTGCTAGCGCCTTATCTTCAATCAAATGATGCTGCTTCTTCCAGTCCTCATCACTCATTCCATTTCTTTCCTTCAAATCACCTCCGGCAGAGAATGCCTTTTCACCTGCTCCAGTAATCACCACACATCTTAATTTAGTGTTGTATGCCTGCTCACGAAACAGCTCCAATGCCTCTTTGATTAACTGCGTGTTCATTGAGTTCATTGCGTTCGGTCGATTGAGGGTCACAACCAAAATCTCTTCATTTCCCCCTCGAAACTCTGCTTTAATCATTTCCAGTTTGTTTAATTCCGTTTGCATAATAGTCACTCCTTATAAAACTGTTTTACTTTTTAAAAGTAATCCACCACTGCGTAAATGCCCCGGCAGATTACGGCCTACAATGTTCTCAGCTAATTCTACACATTCTAAAAGCGCTTCAAGGTTGATTCCCGTCTCAATTCCGAGACCTTCACAAAGGAACACCAAATCCTCGGTGGAGATATTTCCGGCTGCTCCTTTAACAGCTGCAAACGGACAACCGCCAAGGCCGCCTATCGCCGATTCAAATTCAGTTACACCCTCTTGAAGTGCTGCGTAAGCATTAGCCATCCCAAGCCCGCGGGTATCATGCAGATGTAAAATAATATCTAGTTCCGGCCACTCGTTTTTAATCGCAAACAGCGTGCGCTTGATTTGTTCCGGATTGGCCCAGCCCATCGTATCACAAAGCTTCAGCTTTCTTAGTGTTTCTCCGTTTTTCTCTAGAGCTATTTTCCCTTTTCGGAGAACATTCATCACCTGCTCTATGGAGATAACTCCTTCAAAATTACAGCCAAACGTGGCCATTAATGCAATTTGGTCAACAGGGATACTAACTTCACGATATGCCTCTACCCAAGCTGAAATCGCTCCTAGCAATTCATCTGTTGTTTTATTGGTATTTCTCTTGGCAAACCTGTTGCTTGCGGATAAAGAAATAACACCGTCAATGTTAACGTTTGCCTGGATTGCTCGGTGCAGTCCTTTCACATTTAGATAAACCGTTCGATAGGCCACATTTGGAACTCTATCAATTTTAGAAAGCACTTCTTCCGCATCCGCCATATTCGGAACCCATTTTGGATGAACGAAAGATGTGACTTCGATACTTGTTAGACCGGTTTGATTGATCTTATTCACAAACTTTACTTTGTCTTCTGTTAAAACAGGCTGATCCTCTATTTGAAATCCTTCGCGAGGACCAACCTCATAAACCACGACTTTTTTAGGCAATTCCATTGGCCTACCTCCTTACTTTATCGACGATATCAATAACTTTATCTTCCAACAGCTGGTTGATTTCCTCATCTGTATAACCTAGTTGCTTCAATATCTCCTCACTATGTTCACCTAACAATGGTGGGATATTTTGAAGCACACTTCGTTCATTATTAATGGCGAACGGAATGTCAACAATTTTATAATCGTCCACTCTGCTGTGTTCAACCGTCTTGATTAATCCTAGAGTATTAACTTGTTCATCTGTAACGACTTTGTCAAGAGAATTGATGGGACTGCAAGGAACCCCCCCTTGACGAAGCATATGGATCAAAACATCGACTGAATATTTCTGCGTTTCTATTTCAAGCAGATCATGCAATTCATAACGATTTTTCACTCGTTCACTATTTATTGAAAACCTAGAGTCTACAGGGATTTCGTTAATTTCCAACACATGACATAGCTTTTCAAATAAGCGGTTATTCCCTGCAGCAATCATCACCCAGCCGTCTTCTGCCTTGAAGGCTTCGTATGGAGCAATTAACGGCATGGCTGTTCCTAGTTTCTGAGGCACTTTCCCCGTTTCCATATAAGTAGATAATTGTAAGCTACCCCATGTGACACCTGTTTCTAGTAAACTGTTAGAAACCTTGCTGCCCTCCCCTGTTGTATTTCGTTTATGCAAGGCAGCCAAAATACCCATCGTCAGCCACATTCCAGATCCCATATCATTGATTGATACTCCAACACGAGCTGGATCATCACCGGGGTTCCCTGTCACACTCATGATTCCTGTATATGCCTGAATAAGCGGGTCATAACCAGGGAGCGTCTTCATTGGACCGATTTCACCAAAAGCACTAATCGAACCATATATAATAGAAGGATTTAGTTCAGCAATCTTTTCGTAACCCAGTCCTTTCTTTTCTGCTGTTGTCGGCTTCATACTATGAACGAGAATATCCACTTTCTTTGCCAGTTCGTAGATCAATTTAATTCCTTTCGGATTTCCCAAATCAATAGAGACACTTTTTTTATTTCGATTGACCGACATAAAGGCTGCTGATTCACCAGGTCTGGCACCTTCACCACCCCAATGCCTTGTATCATCACCATCACCAGGTTTTTCAACCTTAATCACGGTTGCCCCTAAATCCCCCAATAATTGGGTACAAAATGGTCCAGCTATGTTTTGTGTCAAGTCTAAGACAGTAATGCCTGAAAGGATAGCTGACATTATTTTTCCTCCTCGTATTGCGTTTTTTCAATCTACACCTAATGATATTGATAGTTTCATGTTAACCTAATATTTCGAATATTTTAAATAAGTAATTTATACAATCCCCATAAATTATTTTTATTATCAATAGTACGGGTTACATCTTTTGCTGTGATACATCTGGAACACGTATATCCAAAACGACAGATTTACCGATTCTTTTTACAACCTCTAATCCGTGACGAAATGCATCTTTTACTTCTGATGGTTTTTCAACCTTTATTGGATAAGCTCCACCTGCAGCTTCTGCTACCTTGGCATAGTCTGCCGGCTTATCAAAATTGACCCAGAACTGATCGGTTTGATTGGCAATTCCATTTGGATGAACACCGAGGGTCGACATTCTAGGTGCTCCCCAACCTCTATTATTGAAGATGACAGTTAAAAATGGAGCATTGTATTTTCTAGACATCCAATGGACTGGTGTTGGATTGCTAAACATGTAGGTGCCGTCGCCGGTGAGGCTGATTACGGTCTTATCTGGTGCCGCCAATTTTGCACCAATGGCTGCTCCCCCGTTCCAGCCTAAAGCACTGGCACCGCTTGCATAATAAGTACCTGGTTTGTTGCGGCCTAAATGTTTACATACATTTTCATAATTCGTAATGGCTTCATTTAATACAATGGTATCTTCATCAATCACTTCACGCAGGCAAGCAAGCAAATAGGCCGGTGTAATCGTGTCAGGATCTTTTAACTCTTCTTGATTTCTCCATTCGTTTCTTTGTTTTTGGTGGATTTGTGAAATTTCGTGATACCGTCTGTTTACCGTTTCTTCATCAATCTTCTCTTGCTCCAGCCATGCATTCAATTGTTGAAGTGCTGTTAATGAATCTGCTTTAATAAAGCTCTCGGACGGAATGTACCATAGAGGTGTCCGTTCTTTTAAAGGATCGACATCAATGTAATAGATTTTACTATCCTTCGATGGCTTATTGATTAACGGAATCCAAGGCACATCACTATCTAAGATTAAAATCAGGTCTGCTTCTGCTAGGATGTCATTTTGTTTCGGCGTATTCCATTGATATCCTACATGCATCGGATGGTCAGCCGGAAAATTCAAATAATTCGGCGCAGATTCAATGACAGGAATGGCTAGCTTTTCACTAAGGTTGACTAATTTTCTGACCGCCTCTTTGTTACGACCTAAGAATGAAGTAACGATAAGCGGTTTTTTGGCTTGAAGCAAGGCCTTGCCGATTTCTTCAATTTTTTTGGGATGAACAGCGCTTGGCGCTATCGGACCCCATCTTGTTGGATCAATCGAAACTGGTTCAACTTCTTCTTCCAAAACTTCTCTGGCACCCATTAAATAAACCGGCCCTTGCGGTTCACTTTGGGCAATTTGCAGTGCCCGGTGAACCATTTGCTTTGCATTTTTACCTGTTTTTATTTCATTGTTATATTTCATATATTCACGGACAATCCCACGCTGGTCCGATACATCTTGTAACCAATGGATAAATTCATTCCTGCTTCCAACCATTTCTCCTTCTTGTGTAAATGGAGAGGCACCTGCAAAAACGAGCACTGGGATTTTCCCTACCGCTGCATTATGAATCGCTCCACCCAAATTTTGGGTTCCACACTCCACATGAACAAACACAGCTTGCGGCTTTCCGCTTACCTGAGCATATCCATGGGCAGCACTCAATGCGACAAACTCATGGGGGCATACGATAATTTCTGGCATTTCCTTGTCATCTACTTTTGCCTGTGCCCAGCTTTCGATAATTGCTGGGTGATCACTTCCCAAATTGGCGAAGATATAGGAAACACCAGCTTCCTCTAATGCTTCTACTAATGCACTCGCCCCTGTATATTTACTCCGATACTCTTTTTCTTTTATTTCTTGATTTACCAAAAGTGTTGGATCTATTTGTAAGACCATAAAAATTCCCCTCTCCATTTGCTAAATTTGTTTCTATGGTTTAATTTTTTAAAAATTTGTATAATTCAATTAACTGTAATTTAAATATATATAGCATCTAACTATTTATCAATACCATATTATTTATGATTTCAATAGATGACATCTATTAAAAAGGGGTGCAATAATGGAGAAAGTGTTTCCCTATTTACCGAGGAACTTTTTTTAATCGTCTCAAATACTCATGAACTGGTCGAACGATCAAGGTAAAATTTCAGGAACTGCAAGAAATTCCGTTGGTTTTTTTGCCAATAAATTTTTAATACGTCAATTCATCGATGAAATTTGTCAAAATAATGGTTTCGCACTACGTCCAATCATTGTACTTAATACTCTTGTTGCTTTGAAGCAAATGGTAAGTATTAATAGGGTAGCAAGCATCATGCCTAAGTCATACCTAAAAAGCTTCTACAATTCTAAAAAAATCAAACAAATACCAATCGTTGACCCGATCCCACAAAAATCGGTTGGAATCGTTTATCGAAAAATGCTTTTATGGATACAACTACGAACACATTTATCAAACATTTGATTGAGACTTATAAACAATATGGGTAAAAAAACTGCAGCAGAAAGAGCGAGGAATTGTCAATTATCAACGATTCCACGCTCTTAATGTTGCATTTTTTATGTAATAAATCGTATAAATAAATAAATTTTATTGTATTTTCAGATGGTTATACCCGAAAGAGTTATTGGAGGATTTCAGGCTGTGAACCGCTTCAAAATGCAATTAGAATAAAAACGCTCATTAATTGGGGTCTAAAAGACATTAACCAATTATACGAGCGTCAATACTTAAGTTATTGAACCGACGTATACGGAACCGTACGTACGGTGGTGTGAGAGGTCGGGAGTTAATTGCTCCCTCCTACTCGATTATTACCTATTTTTATAGATTATCTTAGTATCTCTTAAACCAAATCCTCCCCTTTTAGCAATTAAGAGGAACTATAGTGATGATCCAAATGTAAACTCTTTCATTTTATGAAAGTGACCTGTTAAATATTTCAACAACCGCAAGAACCCATCTTCCTATAGAAGATCTATAGAGTTATATTTAATTTTTTTGCTAGAAAGGGTTCTAACCCTCCAATTTCTACCATTTCAATTAAATGCTCAGGTAATTTTGTCCCTTTATATTCAGTTCCTTGTGTATGATTAAAAATCTTTCCGGCCACTAAATTAATTTCAATGATATCTCCCTCTTGAATATATGAAGTATCAGACATATCTAGTACAGGAAGACCGAGATTCATGGCATTACGATAGAATATTCTAGCAAATGAATTGGCAATAATTGCACTAATCCCAAGATGTTTTAAGATTCTCGGTGCTGTTTCACGACTAGACCCTGAGCCAAAGTTGTTTCCGGCTACTAAAATATCACCCGGTCGAATTTTCTTATAAAATTCCGTATCAATTGCTTCCATTGCATGTTCAGCTTGTAGTTCAATTGGTTGACCTATATATTGTCCTGGAGAAATTATATCAGTGTTAATGTTGTCTCCATATTTCCAAACCCTACCTTTAATAATAGCGGACATTTACATAACCTCCTTAAACAGATACTTACGAGGATCTGCAATTTTACCTTCGATGGCAGTTGCTGCTACAGTAGCTGGAGATCCTAAATAGACTTCACTCTTTGGACTACCCATTCGACCTTTAAAATTTCTATTTGAAGATGACATTACCACTTCACCTTCACCTAGAACGCCACTGGTAAAACCACCACATGCTCCACAAGAAGGCATATTGATAATACAACCTGCTTCAGTCAAAATATCAAGTATTCCTTCTTTACTCGCTTGCATCCATACATACTGAGAGGCAGGTACAACTAAGCAGCGAATATTTTTAGAGACTTTATTACCTTTTAGAATATTTGCGGCGATCCGAAGATCCTCTAACCGACCATTTGTACACGAACCTAAATAGACTTGATGTACCTGGGTCCCTTCTACTGATGAAACAGGATGAACATTATCAACATTGTGTGGACATGCGACTTGAGGCACTAATTCAGAAGCATCATAATGCAAGGTCCGAATATATGTAGCATCAGGGTCAGATGTAATCATATCGATTGGATCGGTTACTCCTTTTGATCTCAAGAATTCTACTACTTTTTCATCTGGTTCAATCAGGCCAGTTTTCGCCCCTGCTTCTACCGCCATATTCGATAGAACCAATCTTTCATCGATCGATAGCTCATTGATTGTATTTCCAGAAAATTCAAGAGCTTGATAGGTTGCACCTGCGTGCCCAATATCTTTGATTGTTTTCAGAACGATATCCTTTGACGAGACACCATCAGGCAGTTTCCCATCCCACACAACTTTAATCGTTTCTGGAACTTTCAGCCAAGTCTCACCTGTGACAAGAACTCCAATCATTTCTGTAGAACCAATCCCTGTGGCAAACGCTCCTAATCCACCTGCCATACAAGTATGTGAATCAGTTCCAAGAATCAGTCTCCCCGGACGAACATGACCATGCTCAATAATCACCTGGTGACAAGGTCCTTCGAATTCATAGTAATAGGGGAGATCAAATTCTCGTGACCAGTCTCTCGTCATTTTTAAAATATTTGCTTGCTGAATCGTCGCTGGGGGTGTACAGTGATCGGAAACGACGACGACTTTTTCCTTATCAAATAATTGACCCCCTAATCGACGAAAACCCTTATCAACTAGCCATGGACCTAATAAATCGTGCATCATGGCAATATCTACTTTCACCGTAACGATTTCCCCAGCCTTCACTTTTGACTGACCGGATGCTTTAGCCAGGATTTTTTCTGACATTGTCATACCCATTCTATATCAACCCCCTGAATAATTGATTGTATTTTCTTAATTCTTTATCGATGATTTCTCTTCAACGTTTCCAATGATACCCTTGCTTGTTAATTCTTTATATTCGTCTCTACCCAATATTTTGGTGAGTACCTCTTCATTATGCTGACCAACCTTAGGTCCAACCCAATCAATCGTTCCAGGGGTTTCACTTAACTTAGGTACAATTCCAGGAACCTTTAATGTCCCTATTTCTTCCACTTTAATCTCACGAATCATTCCTCTTGCATGATAATGAGGATCATTGACAATATCTTCAATGGAATAAATCGAACCGGCAGGAACTTTTGCTTCATCCAATATGCTTAATACCTTTTCAAGATCCATGCTTTTAGTCCAATCTTCAATGGTTGAATCGAGGAAATCTGCATGATCTGACCTTAACGCGTTATTCTGATAACGTGAGTCTTCAGCCAACTCAGGCTGTCCGATTGTCTGCATTAACCGTTTAAAAATTCCATCCCCATTTGCCCCGATAACCACGTATTTTCCATCTTTACAGAGATACGTATTAGAAGGAGTGATTCCAGGCAATCTACTTCCTGAACGTTCTCGAATAACGCCCGCTCGATCATACTCAGGCAGCATACTTTCCATAACACTAAAGACGGATTCATACAGAGCTACGTCAACAAATTGTCCAATCCCAGTCCCCTTTACATCACGATGGTATATTGCCATCATGGCTCCAATCACTGCATATAGTGATGAAATCGAATCCCCAATACTTACCCCTACTCTCGTTGGTGGTCGATCGGGATCACCTGTTAAATACCGTAATCCACCCATTGCTTCCCCTATAGAACCAAATCCAGGTTTATCTTTGTAGGGACCATCTTGGCCATACCCACTTATCCGGATCATAATGATTTTTGGGTTAATTCTTTTTAAATCTTCATATCCGATTCCCCACTTTTCCAACGTACCAGGACGGAAATTTTCTATAATAATATCAATCTCACTAGCTAGTTTACGGATGATTTCTTGCCCTTCTGGTTCCCTAAGGTCTATTGAAACTGACTTCTTGTTTCTCCCTTGAACATACCACCATAAACTCGTTCCATTTTCAATAATTCTCCATTTTCTAAGTGCATCACCTTCCTTAGGATTTTCTACCTTAAGGACTTCAGCCCCAAATTCAGCAAAAAGACGTCCCGCAGATGGTCCAGCGATTAATTGTCCTAATTCTAACACCCGTAATCCTTCTAATGCTTTTGGCTTCATGATTAACCTCCTTATTTCTATGTTTGGTTTAATTCATTTATTTCATTAAATTCGGTATTCCCATCGTAAGAGACGGTACATAGGTAATAAGAAATAAAATGACGATTGAAATTACAAGGAACGGCATTAAGGATCTTGTTAGAGATTCTAACTTGATTTTTGTAATGGACGAAGCAATAAACAAACAAGTACCTACAGGTGGAGTAATTAATCCAATTGTTAGATTTATACATAAAATTACCCCGAAGTGAACGGGATCGAAAAAAATAACTTTTCTATGAAAATGTATTTCATTGAAAAGTTAAAACATTCTAAATACTACTCTGTTAAAATATTAGCTGTTTTTAATCGTACTTTGATATTTGCGTGCATGTCCGTATAACCATTCTACTGCACTATAATCATCATCATTACGGTCGCTGAACACTTTATTTCGCAAAATTAATGTAGCAGGATCACATGCGTGCATCATATTTCCAAATAATCGAGCTCCCGTTTGTACTTTTGATGTTCTCTCTGTACGCTCTTTTTCATAATATAAAAAGGCTTTCGTCACATCCTGATCGTTACTGATTACTTGTTCAATCATACGATCCGCATCTTCAATCGCTTGACAGGCTCCTTGGGCTAAGTATTGGTACATCGGATGAGCCGCATCTCCTAACAAAGTGACTCTACCTTTTGTCCACTGAGATATTGGTTCTCGATCATACATTGCCCATCTTACATCTTTATTTAAGAAACTTAATCCTCTTTTAATTAGTTCGCAACATGGTGCAAAGGCTTCCTCAAGCTCTTTTGGTGTTCCCCAGTCATCCGAATCTTTTTTATAATTTTTACTTTTAAATACAGCCACTTGGTTCAATAGTTTAGATGATCGAACAGGATATTGAATAAAATGTAAGTCTGGGCCCATCCAAATGTAAAGTTCATCTAAATTGACGAAATCGTTTACCTTTTCTATTGGTACAGTCCCGCGATAAGCGACAAAGTGATCGCTCACAGGCTCATCTACCGTAATAAATTTTCTCACTTCAGATTTGATTCCATCCGCACCTATTACGGCATCGGCTTGATATGATGTCCCATCCTGACAAATAGCAGTAGCACTTTGTTCATCAGTCTCTACTGAAATGACTCTTTTTTTCGTTAGTAGTGTAATGTTGGGTTGGCTCTGACAGGCTATTAGTAATTCATTTAACAAATCTGAGCGATGTGCCACAATATATGGATATCCAAATTGCTCTATAAAAGAGGGACCTAAATCCAATATGGACAAAGTCTCAGCAGAAATGGCATCTTTGATGATAATCCTTTTTGGTAATACAGATAATTTTTTTAGATTGACGTAAATCCCAAGTTTATCTAACACAGCTAATGCATTCGGACCTAATTGGATTCCAGCTCCCACTTCGGAAAATTCTTGCGCTCTTTCAAGAACGGTAACATCCATTCCTTCTTGTGAAGCTCTCAGAGCTAATGCAAGGCCTCCAATCCCTCCACCTGCTACTAATAAGGTGGTTCTATTCTTATAAACCATAAATCATCTCTCCCTTTTATATACTCATGCTTCGGAGTTTTATGGTAATATAGGTGTGAATATTTTCGTGATTTCTTGATAACCATCATTTAACTCCAATACTTCTTCTCTCTCAAAATCAAAAACTTCCATTATAGGTAAATCGTTAGTAGAAAATAAAATAGCTTCTTCAGTAGCCGAAGTATTGACATGTTCATGCCATACCCATGATGGGAGCGCAAAAAAGTCTCCTTCTTTCCATTCAAATTTTTCCCCATTCATCACGGTATAACCTTCACCTTTAAAGACATGATAGACATTCGTGTGTACATGTCGATGAGCTTTCCCTTTAAAACCTACTGGAAGTTTTTGCATTCTTGCACCAATCCGATTATTGGCATCTTTTCCCGTTGAAGGGTTGATATATTCAATGGCATATCCGTCATATGGATCTGGAGTAAACTCACTCAATCCGTCTAATCCTTTTTTTGTAAGATCAAATTTATACCGACCAAGTGGAGCGATGCTAGGTTTACGATCAGATATAGGTCGGATCATTCCTCCCTGATATCGCTTGGTACTATAATCATCAGGCACTTTTAACTTTTGTTGTTTTTCTGGATAAAACTCTGTAAAACACACATTCATAAACACAGTAAAGGGTACATCTAGACAATCCATCCAATAAACCGTTTCCTTGCCTAAGTTGGCATGGTCATGCCATGTACCAGAAGGTGTAATTAAGTAATCTCCTGGCTCAAAGGACATCTTTTCACCATCTACACGACCTTCTCCGCCCTTCCCTTTCATAATAAACCGTAGCGCTGTCGTCGTATGACGGTGTGCGGGTGCTATTTCACCTGGTTTGACAGCTTGTACTGCAGCATAGAGCGTTTGTGTAGCACCACCCCAACCAACTGGATCCAAGTCCTTCATACCTGGATTTATTAAAAATACTGCCCTTCTATCCGCACCCCCTCCTTCTCCTACTTCTAGAAGCTGCTCTGCTTCTTGCAAATAGCTCTCGATTAATTCTCTTTTCCATAAATAAGGAATGGGTTTCGCTTTAGGTTCAATAGTATTAAGTTGATGAATAGACGACCATAATGGTCCTAAGTTGGCTTTTTCCATCTTTTCATGAAATTCTTTTAAAGATTGATTGATAATCATAATTTTCACTTCTCGCTTTCATTATTTATTATCTACACTTACAGAAAACTCTCCAATTCGATCAATCTGAATTCGTACGGTATCCCCTTTCTCAATCGGACCCACTCCTTCAGGTGTACCCGTTGTGAGGATATCTCCTGGTTCCAATGTCATAACGGCAGAGGCAGCTTCAAAAAATTTATAACAGTCATAAATTAAATCTTTCGTATTTGCAGATTGACGTAATTCTTCATTCACCCACAAATTAATATCTAATTCATTTGGATTCCCGATCTCATCAGTGGTTACAATCCATGGACCTATTGGGGTAAAGGTATCAAATGATTTTCTCCATGGTCGATCTTCTTTTCCCCGTACAGTAATATCCATTAAAGCAAAATATCCAAAAATATATTTATGTGCTTCCGACGCAGGTATATCCTTTGCTTTTTTTCCTACTACAAAAGCAATTTCTGATTCATGATCTGTCCTTCTATTCTTAAATGGAAGTTTAATAGTATCATTCGGTCCAATAATCGAAGATGGCGCTTTCAAAAAGAAGCCTAAATTTTCAATCGTATACTCAGCATTATTAAACTGCTGATTCATTTCATCTTGATGTAGGTAGTAATTCACTGGGGCAGCCACAATTTTTCCTGGCTTTGGTATCGGTGCTTTTAAATCTACATCCGATACAGAATAACTGTTAACGGTACTGAGTTTATTTTCTATTAGTGGTTTACTATCTTCGAAGCTTTCAATCAATTCAATCAGAGATTCTTGAGGTTTGTTTTCATTCCAAGCTACGACATGACTAATATCGTAAATGACATCATTTTTTACTATACCTAGTCTGTTGTTATTAAATAAGGCTATTTTCACTGAATTACCCTCCTTATCTCATTCTGCGAGATATACATCTCATACTATAAAATAAACATAACAAAATTAAAATCTTGAGTCAATACTTTTTCTGAAAATTCTATATTTTAAGATTAATTTATATAATTTGAAATATATGCTATAATTTTTTGTTAATAGGTAACTCTGAAGGAGGTGCAATATGCGTGAAGTTAAAATGGGATCCATTCGTTCTATTGATAGAGCCATTGATATCTTACAAGTATTTGATACAGAGTATAAATTTTTTACTCTAGATGAAATTTCCAAAAAAACCAACCTCCCAAATTCTACGGTTTATCGGATATTGTGTACATTGGAGAAAAGAAGATTAATTCAATATGACCAAAAGAAATCTGCTTATCACCTAGGATTAAAGCTAGTGGAATTTGGTTTGATTGCTTCTTCCCTTTTCAATATTCAACAAGTAGCAGAAGATGAACTAATTGAGTTTCAAAATAAAACTAAACAATCCGTCATCATGGCTGTTAAATTAGAGGATGAGATTTTATATGTTTTTAGTAAAGAAAATGAACAGGGGTTAAAGTTTTCTTCAACTGTAGGCCAAAGAAGACCGATCACTTATGGATTATTAGGACCGATATTATTGGCGTTTTCTCCGCAAAGCCAAATCGATAGAGTCCTAAGTTTCCCAATTCTCCCTCAGACACCATATACTATCATTGACAAAGGTAAATGGTATCAAAAACTTGAAAACATACGGAATGAAAAAAGCTATATCGACATCAATTTTACAACTATTGGAGTTGCTGGGATTGGTGCACCTATTTTTGGCGTGGCCCAAAATGTAATAGCTGCACTTGGAGTCATGGGCCCTACTTTTCAAGTGGAGGATAAATTAGAGGAATTTAAGGAGCTAATTTTAGAAACGGTTGATAAAATATCTCGTAAAATGAGAATTAGTGAGTAACAAGTTAAAAAAGAATGAGACCTGATCTTCATTAAGTATGAGAAGAAACTATATTATTAAATAGAAGCAAGGGATCTAAAAACAGATAGGTGCCTGGCACGATCCGAAATTTGGAAGTTGTCTGACACCTGATTTTATATTTAATAAAACCATCTTTTGAATAAAAAGTCCCAAAGACAATAGTTTACAGCAGTTGATTTAATCCTTAATTTTAACAGGAGAGCGCCGCATATAGACTTTCTGAAGAACTAGATCGATTAACTTCAATAATCTTATAACCATCGTACCCATTAATAGAAAGATTGCATTCACTAATCATGTATGTTGACACTTGATTTTTCATTACTACTCATCCTTTCTTTTTGTTCTCCCAGAAGCAATATATGATGGGGAACCTTGTATAGCTTGTGTAAAAAATGTATAAAATCCCTATCATTTTCATCCTTTTCCCCGAAAAACAAAAAACACCTACAAACATTGGTATATCAACGTTTGTGGGTGTTTTATCGTTTCTCAAATAAACTCGATTTGATCAAAAAATACCGGTGGTCGGGGTCGAAATAGCCTCATAACCACTGGAGAAATGGGGTCAGTCCCAATGTCATCAACTTAAGATTTCATAAAATGTAATGGCACATTAAGTGTCATAGAATCGTAGGAAATTTACACCCATAAGGGTCCTAAATTTACTTTTTCCATTCGTTCATGAAACCCTTTTAAAGTTTTATTGATAATCATACTTGACCATTTCCCCCTTATTATTTGTAATCAACACTTACAGAAAATTTTCCAATTCTTTCAATATGAATTTGAACATGATCCCCTTTTTCAATAGGACCTACTCCTTCTGGTGTGCCCGTGGTAATGATATCGCCAGGCTCTAGTGTCATTACAGAGGAGGCAGCTTCAAAGAATTTAAAACAGTCATAAATTAAATCTTTCGTATTAGCAAATTGACGCAAATCTTCATTTACCCACAATTTAATCTCCAGTTCATTTGGGTTTGAAATCTCATCCGAAGTAACAATCCATGGACCAATTGGTGTAAAGGTATCAAATGATTTTCTCCACGGGCGGTCTTCTTTACCACGAACCGTAATGTCCATTAGAGCAAAATAACCAAAAATATATTTATGAGCTTCAGATGCTGGTATATCTTTGGCTTTTTTTCCTACAACAAAGGCTAGTTCTGCTTCATGATCTGTTCTTCGATCATAAAATGGAAGTTTAATCCTATCTTTCGGTCCAATGATAGACGATGGCGCTTTCAAGAAGAACCCAAGGTTTTCAATTGTGTATGCTGCATTATTAAACTGCTGATTCATTTCATCTTGATGTAAGAAATAATTAACTGGAGCTGCAACAATTTTTCCAGGCTTAGGTACTGGAGCTTTTAGAACAACATCTTTTAGAGGATAATTTTTAGCAAAATGTAAGGATTCCTCAATTTTAGGCTTTAAATCTTGAAAATTACTCATTAATTGGATAAGAGATTCTTGAGGTTTAATAAAATTCCAAGATACAAGATTACTAATGTCATAAATCACTTCATCTTTTACAACACCTAGTTCATTGTTATTAAATAATGCAATTTTCAAGAGACTACCCCCATTTACTTGTATGTACCTTAATGTTGCCTTTTTATGATCTAAAATTTAATACTATTTTTTATGGAATACATCGCAGAAATAAATAATATTTATTGAATTTTTAGAAAATTTTGTTTAGAATCATTTATAATAGATAAATATATAGGAGGTATATGTTTTTTGAGTACCATCCCTTTTGAAGCAAATACGTCGAGAAATATTTTAATGTCACCGAATTCCTTCCTTACGTTAAGAAATAATTTAATTAAAAATATTGGAACTTATAAAACGAATGGATTTTTATTTCATTTTGGTAAAGAAATGGGAGAGGCGGCAGCAAAAGAATATTTAGAGAATAATCCTTCCTCGAAAATACAACCACGCGGAAAAAGAACACATGTTTTATATGGTCATGTAAAAGATATTATTTATACAGAGAAAGTTAGCTGGTACCCTGATGGAAGTATTAAATATATCAACGGTGTTGGAAAATGGATAGACTCTTTTGAAGCAAGGGTACATCTTCAAAACCACGGACCATCTTCTGAATGTGTCTGCCATACAATAAGTGGATTTGTAAGCGGGGCTTTGTCGTATGAATTGGGGAAATCTGTATTAACATTAGAAACAAAATGTATTGCCAAGGGGGACCCTGATTGCGAATTTGAAATTCGCTTGGAAGAGGACTGGCACTTGGATAAAAAAGAGATGTTAACAGTTTACCAGGACAGCACCATATTATCGGAGTTAGAAATGACGTATGAAGAGCTGCTTCATCATAAAGAAACCATTGAAAAAATTTCTACCTTCCATAATAAACTCACACAAAGTGTTACAGATAGACACTCCATGGATGAGGTCATCCAGTCCGCTTATGAATTTCTATTGATTCCTATTCTGATAGAAGATATGCATGGCAATCAGTTATTGCAGTTCGGGTTTACAGAAGAACAATTGCAGCATATTAAGCAAGAGAAACAGAAGCTAAATTACGAAGAAAAAATACATAACTCCGTTTACTATAAATGTCGTAGTTATTCTAAATTAGTTTCGCCGGTACTAATTAATAAAAAACATTTTGGTACCTGCTCTTTATATTACTTTTCACCCGATCTTAAGGGTGATAATGACCACCTTTATTTAGAAATCATTTCTACTGTTACAGCTCTATACCTTTTATACGAAACCGCTCAATATGAAGAACAAGTGCGTATGAAGTTTTCTTTTTTAGACCAACTGATTCACAAACAATATCATAGCATAAAAGATTTAGAGCTTTACTTTAAATTTTTGCCTTTTAACTTTCAACCCCCGTTTTCTACGGCCGTTATCAACATTTCAAAGAAGCATAATAATGACCAATTAGTCGATTTTTATGATCAGATGTTACATTTTTCAAGACTTTTTAACCAATATACTATTCCCTCAGTCTTTGCTATTACTGGGGAACAAATTATCTTATTAAATGCTCAGCATGAACATAAGAAAGAGTTTAGAGAGAAGTTTTCAATGATCCTTAATCTGATGGAAAAACGCCATAAAAACTATCAATATTCCATCGGGGTTAGCAATACTTTTAACGATTTCGCCCAATTTGAAAGCTCCTTAAAAGAAGCTAGGATCGCACAAAAATTCCCAAACAAGCAAAGGAATACGAGTTACGAAGATTTAGGAATCCTCGGTGACTTTGTTACGAACATGAGCATAAAGCAGCTTCATGAAATGGCAAAGAATATGTTAAAGGACTTATATGATTTTCAAAATCCTAAAAAGAAGGATCTACTGTATACCTTATACAGATATTTATCAAACGGACAAAAATTAAAAGATACGATGGAAGAACTTTCATTGTCTATTGGAGGGATCCAATATCGAATTAAGCAAATTGAGGCAATCATCGAAAAAAATTTAAAAAATGCCTCTAACGCCGCCTATCTCTTATTAGTGATTGAAGCGCTGATTTTGCTGGGTGAATTGCAGTTCGAGGAATAGTGCATAAAAAAAGCAAGAGTCCCCACCCTCTCGCTTTTTTTTAGTATTATTTAGCTAAATATCCTCCGTCTACATCAATATCAGTCCCAGTAACATAACTGGATTTTTCTGAGGCTAAATATAAAACTGTATTTGCAATATCAGCGGGTTCAGCGTATCGTCCTAGTGGAACTGACTGTCTAACCATTGCCTGATACTCTTCTGTTTTACCAGGTGACAATGATGATTCTACAGATCTCATAAAGCGAGTATTCGTTGGTCCTGGACAGATCGCATTTACGCGAATACCATGTTCTGCATATTCCATCGCAGCGGCTTTCGTCAAGCCAAGAACAGCGGCTTTTGAAGCGATATATGCACTTGTAAACGGCAATGCCGCTTTTGCACCAGCGGATGCTGTATTAATGATGGCACCAGATTTTTGTTGCTGCATCACTTGTAATACATATTTTAATCCATAAAACACACCTTTAATATTTATATTAACTACTTTATCAAGGGCATCCGATGGATAGTCTGTTAATAAAGCGAAGGCTCCTTCTACACCAGCATTGTTAAAGAAAACATCAATATTTCCAAATGTTTCTTTCGTTCTTTCTACATAATTAGAAACATCCTCTTCTTTAGAGACGTCAGCAGCTAGTAATAAATATTTCCCTTCCTCAAGTGACAATTCCTTTGCAGTTGCTTGAAGTGCATCGTAATTTAAGTCGACTAAAGCTACATTGGCCCCTTCTTTTGCGAATTTCCCAACTGTTTCCTTTCCGATTCCACCTGCTGCACCTGTAATAATAACAACCTTATTTGCAAATTCCATCATAATGATTACCTCCATTAAATTAGTATAATAATTGGTGAATTATATTAGAAATGATTTATTAATCATTAACTACCGGTTGAACTCCCTGAATATTAATTTTTGTTTTCTTTGGATTGGTTTCAATTAATATAAAGCCTAATAAAGCACATGCAGCAAATACTCCTACAATAATTACCATGATTACTTGGATTCCGTGATCATTTGCTAATGATCCAGCAAAACCAACTACTAAAGATCCTACCAATTGACCAATACCTTGGATTAATGAAGTAGCAGTTGTCGCAAATTTTGGAGTGACACTTTCAATTGGGATAACACTATTAAAGACAGCTGTTAGAGATAAACAAATGCCGCCGATTGCAACATAAAGGATAATTGCTAATTGACTCCCTTGCGTTAAATACAACATGAGCGGAGTTACAACGGCTAACGTATAAAATCCGATTAAGGCAGGCTTACGACCGATTCTATCAGATAAAGCTGGCACGAATATTTGCCAAAAAATAGTGATTGCTCCTGATAGAGTCATAACCAATCCCATTTTTTCCACTGGCATATGAATCCCATTAGTTAGATAGATTGGTAAATAAGAAAGTGTAATCCATATTCCTGCAAAAGCAAACATACCAATAATGAGACATGTTACAATATTCCTATTTTTAACAAGTTCCATGATGTTTATCTTTTGTTTCTCTAATGGTTTTCCATCATTTTCATTCACTTTATTACTTGGTTCCTTAACCAATTTAGCAATAAAGAAGGAAATAATTAATGTTGGTATCGCAACGATTAAAAAGGTTATTCTCCAGCTAGTCACCGTGGCCAATTGAGTAGCGATCATTGGTCCTAATGTGGAAGAAATAACTGCTGATCCTGCATAAACAATTCCCACATTACGTCCAAATTTAGTAGGACTAGAAACGGCTGCAAGGATCGTTATCATAATTGGGAGCACGGCGCCTTCGCAAATTCCCAATAAAGTTCTAATCACTAACAAATATTCAAAAGAATGAGCCATTGTTGTTAACCCACAAAATAAAGCTGTGCCTAACGTAAATACTACAAGTAATAATTTTTTTCTACCCAAACGATCGGCTAAAATCCCAAATAATGGAGCAGAAATAGAAAAACCAATCATTTGCAGCATGCTTATTTGTCCGATTTGCGCAGTATTTAATGGAATTTCCTCAACAATTAAAGGAAATAGTAAAGCTAAAGCGGATTGATCAAAGAATACAAATCCCCAACAAAGAAAAAATAGAAACGCCACTTGTTTTTCATTTTTTCTTGAATGATTTAAATCTTGCATATCTACGCCTTCTTTCTGATTAATTAATCGTTTGAAAAACTATTTACAGCTATAAAATTAACAATTGTCACCCTACATATAGAAGCCCTTTTTTTATCCCTTTAATAACTGCTTCAGAACGTGTAGATACGTCTAACTTTGAATAGATTCTTTTGATTTTGATCAAGAGCCTTTGGAATGCTTCCCTGGCAAATGGCTGGACATACGTCCCCGGCTTTTTAGATTCCGGTGTCATCTCTTCTGAAACAATCGGATTCTTACAAAAATTCGGAACTTCCTTGGGGACGGTTCTCATGGCTTTTATGTAATGGGGACACAAGAGCCCTTCCTCCTGTGCTCTTCCCCACATGATCTCGAGTCCACAAAAAAAGGCCAGGTACAAATCTAGAGGATTTGTGCCTGGCCGATTGGCGGGCCAAACTATATTCTCCAACTCTTCCTCTCAATAGATCCGAGAAAGGCGTCCACTTGATGGCTCTTGCTGAGGTCTGTTTTGCACCAAATGGCAAAATGCTCACAATTATTGAAAGCAAGATTATAATTGGTTTCTCCTAATCGTGATTTGGCTCTATTAACCGTTTCCTCTGGAGAGAAAACGGATTGTCGTTCAAACAATTTTTTATAGTCGGGTACCAAACTGGCTGTAATAGGTTTGGATTTTACTGCCATGTTTTTATACGTACAATCAAGAATAAAGAATTCATCAGCATTTCTCAGGAAGTGGTCCATTCCGGTTTCCATTATTTTATTATCTTTCATACTGATGTCAGAATGCAGAGATGTGTAGTGGATAACACGGTTATCACCAATATAGACACCATAATGTTCATATATCCCCCTGGATACTCCGATGACGTCTCCCTTCGCTAACGTTTTCTCTTCGTTTAAATCATTAAGAAAATTAGATAGTTTTTTGCTGATTTTTATCACATCTTCAATGGTATCCTTGATGTCCTCTAAATCTATGGGGCCAGTTTTGATTCTGACATTACCGTTTTCATCCTTTTTAATCCTTGGAATACCGGAAGTCGTCCTTGTTGTTGGCATACCAGGAAAAGAAGAACCAAAAATTTTCCCAAAAACCATTTTATCATCCCCTTTCGTTAATAGTTTAATTTTTCGATTAATCGTGGCTTATTCCCTTCTACAAATATAAAAAATGTCCTATTAACATGGTTTAAAGAAATTATAAAAATTTGGATTCATTCCCCATTTTTTATAAAGTTTCTTTAAATATAAAAAGTGGAGATAAAGTTACCTCCTCGGCTCACACCCATTAAAACCCCTATACGTCACATAATCTTTCCTGCTCCAAATTCTTAGTTTGTTTTTCTTTGCTAGATTCTCATTTGTTCTAAATAGTTTCAGATACTTATAAGGCGGATCCATGATATACGCAATCCGTGCATATCCTGCTTTTATCAACGTTTCTTGAACAGACTTTCCATCTACAAACACATAAGCAAGCAGTCTTCCATATGCATCCCTTGTGTTTCCCTCCTCAACCTCCAGCGATAGACTCCCTCCCTTTACTAACTCGTTATTCCTTTGGAAAGCTTCCATGGCAAAAGGTTGGACACACTTTCTAGGATTCTTCGATTCCGGGGTATCTACTAATAAATAGCGAATGGTTTCAATTCTTCCCTTTACCCTCACCCTAATCGTGTCCCCATCAATGGTTTCTATTAACGTGATCGGGATTTGATTCGTTGGGATTCCTGACGCCTCTTCTACTAGGGATTCACTATTTTGAACGCCATCTTGCTGGAACCCAATGTTATTTTGATTAACCACATCCTTCAGTTCCATTGAATGAAACGATAATACCGTTGCTGCTGCTAGTAAACTTACTGCCACTACTCTTTTTCGCATCAATTCTCCCTCTTAAAACAACCAGCTATAGCTGGATCTCATGTCCCGAAACGAAATCACACCATTTCCTCTAGCAAGCAGGTAATCTAGCGGATATTCGTGGCAGTTCAGTGGGTTTGATGAAAGGTGTTGATATAAAATTGGATTGCCTCTTGCTTGCTGTCAGCAAAGATAAAGACAAAATCCTGCTGGTCCATCTTCAGTGAGTAGATGCAAATCTTATGAAAATCTAACACATTGGTTTGAATAATTTCCGCAACTTTATTATGATCTGCTTGATTGAAGTCTATTTTAGATATGTCGTCACCTAAAGATATTTTTTGTTCTGCTAGTAAATGATGGATGTAATGGGCCAATGAGGTTTCTTCAAAACGAAAACAATCTAGGTTAAGATCTTCCACAACTATGTGATAACACTTCGAAACAAGATTTTTTTCATCCGTGGGCTTCGTTTATAATTGGCTGTTTGAAGTTTATTCAAGTGCAAGATTCTGTTCCTTAAGGTCCTCAATCGCCCCTGTATGCTCGTTGTAATTCACTGCGATGGTTCCAACTGGACCATTTCGATTTTTCTAGACAATGATTTCAAGGTAATGATCCGGAGTGTCCTTGTCATAATTTGCTTCACGATACAAGAACAAAATGACATCGGCATCCTGTTCCACACTGCCCGATTCCCGAATATCAGACATCATCGGCCGTTTATTGGCTCTTGATTCCACCGGTCGATTTAGCTGCGCCAAACAAATAACGGGGCAATCAAAATCCTTCCCCATCGACTTGAATGATTTCGATATTTCTGTTACTTGTAAATGGGCATTCCCTCCGCAAAATTGGCCAGAACTTATCAGTGTTAGTAATCGATCAAAAGGATCTGTTTCTTATTTGGAAAATTGATTCATCAGCTTTCTCGTTTTCGCCCTCATTTCGGCAATCGTTTGTCCAGCTCCATCAAAAATTTGAATATTGGTTTCAAGGAGGTCACCAATCACATCCGACCATTTATTCTTTTGATTTTGATTAAGCATTCTTTTCGGATCCCGCATTTTTGTACGGTTAAAGCCCCCTGTCGAAGCCATTAATCGTGAGGTTATCAACCTTTCAGGCATTTCTAAGGAAAAGACCAGCGGCAGAAACCCGGCCCAACCCGTCATTTTTGCAAAATGAAGCATCACATCGGTTTTTCCCATCGAGGGTCTTGCTACTAAAATTGTCACTTCTCCGCACTGAAAGCCGTCGGTCATTTCGTCAAGCTTTTTGATACCCGTTGTGACACTTTTAAATGTTTTTTGATACTCCCAGGGGGCCTCATAGATAGTTCCTAATGCTTGATGTAAGGGCGTGTGATCATCCATCTTCGTTTGGTTAATGTTATTTAATTTGGCAATGACTTTTGTAATCTCCCAATCATTCATAGCGGCCATTCTTTATGCCGTGCACTTTCCAGCTGTTCAGGTTGAATCACGATATCCTTGAGTAAGTACTCCGCCTTTATCATGCTTCCTAAGAATGCTTTTTCAGCCATACTCATCCCTCTTCACCTGCCGTAAGATCAAGTTCAAAGCTGTGGGGAATATCTCTTCCAGTTTGACACGATTCAGTTGCTTGCCTATGCTTTATTGGAGACTTTTGATTTTCCTGATAGCTATCAATTTCTTCAACGGTCAATAACGATTCATTTTTCCAGTTTTTCAGAATACCAACGATATAGTTCAGCTTTCGCTTGTTATTGGCACACGCAATCTTCATGGCTTGTACAATCATCTCTTTTGGTTGTAAAAAACGAGAATCATCCAACCAAGCTAACAGCTGCTCTTTTCCATTCACGTTTGAAAAACCAAATCCATTAGCGTCCCAAAACTCGACAATTTCTTTCACATTCTCTGTTTTTTGATGACTTTGTGATAGATTCTCGATTTTCGGATGGTTCTCTCTATTTGGAGGAAACGCTTGCTGTTGTTTTTCTTTTTCATTTTCTTTTTGTTTTTCTTTTTGTCCACCTACCGTATCACGAGACGTAAACGTATCGTCATATTCTTCATATTCAGAATCTAGATATGTATCATTTTCAACTTGGTCTGTAATTTCCTGGTCAAAAAACATCTCTTCATGTTCACAAAAGGATTGATAAAGACTTCGAATTTCTTCTTTAAGAATAGGCTCCGAAATATATTGAATAAGGGAGGTATCCTCGACCTCTTTTAATTCGTAATAAATACAATCCATGACCGGTTTACCGGCCTTACGCAGGTTATCTATCCCCCAGTTTTTAATCGCGAGTTCTCTTGTTTTTGGATTGTAACGAATCAACTTGTGATGCAGGGTAAATCGTTCCATTAACGATTGAACACTCTCTATCGAATAGCCGAGATCAAAAGCCATTTGTTTTTTGGTAATTTTATAGATCCCAATTTGAGTCGTTTGTGGATTCGTAAGCAGATAAAGGTAAAAATACTTATCCTCCGGGGTCATCTCTTCTGAAACAATTGGATTCTTCCAAAAATCTGTCCGCACCATTCGGTATCTTGCCATCTTCAACCAAATCCTTTCTTCAAATAAAATTCCATTCATAGAAGATATATAGATTTATGAAGAAAACGGACAGGATGCTTTTTATAAATATGTGAATATTTAATGACAAACTCATTCTGCTTTATGAAGAGAACAGGTTCTTCTGAAGTACAAACAGCCCTCCAATTCGGGTTAACTAACCCTCCTTTGATAGCTTCATGGAAGAAAGCTTTTCATGAGGGGGGGTTGAAGGCCTGAATAAAATTAAAGGACGGCCTTCTATGTCTGACAAAGCAAAGAACAAAAAGAGCACGGAACCAAAAGAAATGAGCTATGAACAAAAGTTGGAAAGAGAAAACGAACTCCTACGTTTAGAGGTAGAATACTTAAAAAAGTTATGAGCTTTTCAGATGGATCCGAAGGGCTATCTCGAAAAGCACAAGCAGCGTTATCATTCGAACTCAAAAAAACCTTCAAACTAAAAGATGTTATAAAAATAGTTGGTATTCCAGAATCCTCCGACCATTATCATATTAAAAACATGAAGAAGGAGAATCCAGACCAGGATTTGGAGGATATTATTCAATCCATTTTCGAAGAACATAACGGAAATTATGGTTATCGTCGTATTCGTTTAGAATTGAAAAATCGTGGAATTAAAGCGAATCATAAGAAGGTTCAACGTATCATGAATAAGCGTGGGCTCAGGGGAGATAAGTTCAGATTAAAATCACGGAGGTACAGCTCTTACAAAGGATCGACGGGAACTGTTGCCAAGAACCTTATCAATCGCCGCTTTCATACAAATGTGTGTCATCAAAAATTAACGATAGATATTACGGAATTCAAGTGTTCAGACAGTGTAAAACTATATCTAAGTCCAATTATGGATATGTTTAATGGGGAAATACTATCGTACGGGATTAGTATGCGCCCAACCTTAGAATTAGCCTTCAAACCTCTCAAGGAGGCTCTAGAAATTGTAAAAGATTCAAAGTTTAGAACAACTGTATATTCTGATCAAGGGTGGCATTATCAACATAATAAATGGGTAAAAACACTCCAAGAAAACAAGTTGTTCCAGAGTATGTCGCGAAAAGGCAATTGTTTAGATAATTCGCCCATGGAGAACTTTTTCGGATTACTGAAACAAGAAATGTATTATGGGGAAGCACTGTGCTCTTTTGAGGAATTAAAAAAGAGAATTGAAGAATATATCAATTATTATAATACCAAGCGCATAAAGCAAAAATTGGCAGGCATGAGTACGGTTCAATACCGTATCCATACCAGCCTATTAGCTGCTTAATATAAAACTCTAACTTTTCGGGGTCACATCATTATTGGATAGTGCCTGGCACTTTTTTAAGTTTAGTTAGCATTTGTGGACCTAATTTTTATTTTGCCGAAATAAATCAACCGATTTATATCCTTGTGATAAGAGTTCGACCATTTCTGCTTTTCTTTTTTCTTGTGTACTCTGTTGTTTAGCAGAAAAGATATAGCGAGCCCAACCTTTTTGATAACCTGGTGTTAATTCCCTAAAAAATTTGAGTTCATTTGGATAATCCGTTAGAACTGCTTCGATATCTTTTACATTATCCTCATAATAGGCTACAGACTGACTTGGAGCGGATGATTTCTGGGTTTTCTTTTTTTCCCGCTTTAAACCAACGACCGTAAACACATCATCCATGCCGACCATCCGCGAAAATTTTAAATCGCTTTTTTCTACATATCCTTCTTCGTCCACTTTCATGGCTGGAAAGATTTGATCTCTATGTACATAGGTTTCATACCGCTTATTCCCTTTTTTCGGATAAGCAAAAAATAAGTAGCCTTTTTCAAGTAATTGTTGCTCCTTGATGATGCTATGAGTCTATTTCACCATTTCGTCAATGGTTTCTACAAAGATGAAAATAGCATCATGGCCTCCAGATAATGCCATCTGATATCCATTAAATACTTCATAATCACTTGGTTGATTAAGAACGACCATATTTGTATACTTGGCAAGATTTAATTTGTTGATAATAGTCATCATAAACTCCTTTTCTTTACTAAATTTTATTTTATCATTTTCAATAACCTGATACACGAATAAGCCTTTACTTATTTTGCTAGTGTATAAATTAATGATGGAAGCAATTTTCCGATTGTTCCTTTATAAATATAACTGGATTCGTCACCTTCGTACTGCGGTTCGACAAAATCAGAGTTGATAAGAGCCTAAGTCGAAATGATGTTAAACCTATCAATCTTTAAATCTTTTGGAGCGGACAAAACTCCAAGAGAACTATCTTCCTAACCACTCTCAGCTAATAGCACAAGGTTTCCTCTTAATTCTTCTTAGTTGATTAGAAAAGATGTAATTTATTCACGAAGACATTCCCCTTCAATCAAAAGGAGCATGACATCTAGTATTAACTTGGGCATAAAAAAAGAATGCACTTCTTCCAACACATCAGGGAAGAATTTGCATACTTGAGCAAATAAAAACATTACATGATTACACCAACTAATGCAATCCATATCCAATTTTGTTTTAGAACGTGAGGGAATAAGGAAAAAGATAACCCCTTTCCCTCTCTTGTCCTATTCGCTAATCATTCTTTCTGCTATCTCAGGAAAGTCAATAAACGGATTCCGGTTCCCTTGTAAATCGAAGATGGCCAAGTTCCGATGCTTTTCATATAGAGACACCGGAAAGTCCTTATGCCACCTTAGTAACAGCTCCATGTTCACTAAATCGTGATTGAGAACCCCATGCTAACGGGTTAAAAAATAAAATGTGGCCCTTACGACAATTCCCTTTCCGTATTCAGGTTCAAACTTTCCTTCATCCGACTTTCCACAGCCTTCCTTAATTCCTAAAGTAAAGTTTTCCGGAACGTATTCAGGAAAATCAGCATACGGATTGTTTCCGCGGCGGCTGTTACATATGGGTTCACAGGCGAATAAATGATGCAAGTCCCCTCTCATGGGCTCTTGCTTCTTAAACCATGACTGAGGGACCACATGTTCACAATTTAATGTCATATCATTCGAAAAACTAGAAATATCACCACTTGTCGTTTGTTCAAGTATACGAATATCCTCTTCAATGACAGCAAGCGGATCCATTCCTTTCCCGGAATAGATGCTTTTAAGTTTTCCATTCTCTTGAAGATCGACCTAGGGATAAACATAACGATGCGGCGAATAATTTAGTTTATTTCGATGTGTTTTTTCTAATAAGTTCTGAAGACTGTTTCTATCAAATGAAGTATTTTTATAGTATGATTGTTGGATTTCCATGTCCTTTTGTTCCTCATAGTAGCTGCGGCTCTTGCTGTTTTCCAAATAGACTGCCCTTGCGGTCTCCCGTTCTTTGGCTAGTAATTCCATACTGTTGATCATAACCTCACCTCTTCAGGGAAAAATAGTTTTAAGAACTAGATACACATACTTTAGCTATTTCTAATAGTCACCTGCAGGATGAAATTGAGGCTTCACTGATGTTAGTAATAGTTTAACAATTTAAAATTTTATTAAATAGTTACTTATGGAGTGTTTTGTATTCTAATTTGTTTAGTTATTTTTTATTGGTTTATATTGACCTCTATGGAATTATTTTTGGAATTTGGTTAAGAAAATGTATTTCAAATTGTAGGAAAACAATGCTGGGGTATCACTACAATTACTATGCATTTTTACTTACAATTTTTGTTACAAAATGGTTATTGGCTACCTTGATGATTCATTTTTTAGGGATGACGGTCGTCAATAAGCCCTATTGGCTACTCTGATGACTCATTTTTTAGAGTGACGGTCGTCAATAAGCTCTATTGACTACCTTAATGATTCATTTTTTAGGGTGACAGTCGTCAATAAGCTCTATTGGCTACCTTGATGATTCATTTTTTAGGGTGACGGTCGTCAATAAGCTCTATTGACTACTCTGATGATTCATTTTTTAGGGTGACGGTCGTCAATAAGCTCTATTGACAATCTTGATGATTCATTTTTGGGGTTCACGGTCGTCAATTAGTCTAGTTAATTTAACAAAACCTTGCAATCCAAAATAATGTACTGTTTGGATTGGTTACACTTAATTTGATAGAAAAAGAACCGCCGCCGCGCTTCACCCATGTATGAATCCTCTGAATTTTTGCATCCTATTAAGTAATATTGATTTTTTCGGAGGGAGAAAAATGGAGAAAGTGTTTGTTGAGGCGATACGGGATTTTGCGGTACCGTTGACGATACCGAGTCGTGGAATATTCGTGACCGTCATATGGTTGAAGTCCTTAACCGAATCATGGCTTTCTTTTCCAACAAGGCAAAAGGAATGGTCTGGGAGCACAATATTCATGTAGGGAATGCCGGAGCAACGGATATGGCAGACAAAGGAATGGTCTATGTTGGCCAAATTTTAAGAGAACAAGAAGGGAACGAACAAGTATATATCGTAGGCTTTGGGACAAACCGGGGCTCTGTCATTGCAGCTGACCGATGGGGCGATGATTTTAAAAATCATGATCACGCCGCCAGCTGGAGCAGGCAGCTGGGAAGACCTAATGTATAAGGCGGGTGCGTTTGATAAGGTCTTAATTTTTAATGACAAAAACAAAGAACTCTTTAACCATCCGATTGGTCACCGTGCGATTGGAGTCGTATACAACCCGAAATACGAACATCTAGGTAACTATGTTCCATCCAGGATGTCGAAAAGATACGATGCCTTTATCTATGTTACTAACACAAATGCACTCAAACCGCTGGAAGTAGAAAGTGCCTTTCTATAGACAGAAAGTCTAGTGCCAGACTCCCGGTGAATTACTGCATCCGGGGTCTGACACCAGCTTTTTTTCGCTAGTTTTCTGCCCAAGCCCCACGGAAGGTGTACACAGCATGGCGGACTATTTGACAGTTTTCCTTTGTATATCCCCAAGGTTTCAAAAGTTCCCACGTGGTTATCTCATTATTAAGCTCCTCAACTGTTTCACCCGACATCGCCATAAATTCCCATCGTCTTCTTCCCGGCCCTCCTGGAACAATTGTGGAAGGCCGTTTAGGATCACTAAAGCTGCCAGAAATTTGGTTCCAACCTATTCTGTTATGTGGAATAATTATTAGCAGCATCAAATTTATTTCGGCAGGAAAATAATTAGGAATCAATTGAACAGATTATCCGGCAAACCCTTCCCATTTTCGGTCTTCATTTTGACGGAAACCTTTTTTCCATCGTGAACATATGAAAAATACCGGAATTGGCGTGCCGCTGCGCAAAAACTACAAAAAGATTTAACCAAGTATTTGAAAAAGCAATGGCCTAATGAATCATTTGAGATCATCATTGGCTTTGGCAGACCTGTTGAAAGTCTTCAACATTTAACAGAATCATATAAACGTACAGCTCTCGTTATTAAATATGCCTCGTTCAACCCTGATAAGATCGATTTTTATTCAGAAACTGCTGCTTGGAGCCTTACTTACAGAGGTATTATTAAATGAACCCGACGTGGCAAAAGAGTTTATTGAGAGGCACTTAGAACCGCTAAGATCATTAAAATGGAATTAAGAAATACATTAGAATGTTATCTATTAAATGAACGTCATATAAAAAGAACAGCAGATGCCTTATTTTATCCATCCTAATACACTAAAGTTTAGAATGGAAAAAATTGAAAAAGAAGATCATCTTGATTTATCTAACTATGAAACCCGCTTAAAACTCATTGCAGCATTCCGGCTGGAAAAACTATGTTAGGAATCATTTCCATTATAGTATTGCCGCAACAGTTCATCTATTCTTCGTGCACCTTCTTCCTATTTTCTTTATGACTTTTTCAAGCCGTTAAAGGCATCTTTACACGATCGTTGAGTAATTAGTTATCCTGTTGTTTTCTCTTTTTTATCCACTTTTGCAGAAATGGAGTGACTACTAGCAATATAAAAAGAATACGAAATAATTGATAACCGCTAACCATGGAAACATCAGCATTTACAACAGTTGCTGTTATTCCCATCTCGGCAATCCCTCCAGGAGCGGTACTTAGGAAGCCAGTTGCAAGAGTCATCGGTGCAGCCAGTTTCAAAACAAAGGCAAGCGCTAAAGAAGAGGCTATCAAGGAAATACTCCCTATTATTGAATAAACACCAAATATTTTTATGTTGTCGAGTAATTGAGGCTTTATCAGTAATCCTGTATTAATACCAATGGCCACTTGAGATAAGAGAATAATAATGGGCGGTAAATGGGGTGGTTGATCTCCCAAAATGATCATAACTGCTGCGGTTGCAATGAGTGGCCCTGTTAAAACGCTAGTAGGAAGTCCAATTCGTTTTCCAAAGAGGTATCCAAAAATAGAAACCAAACCATATAAAAAATATTGAACCCAGTCTCCATTAAAAAAAAGCATTGTATCAGTTGGTTTTGACACATGTAAATGGAGAGTACCCCCGGTCATGCTGTGAATGGTTATAAAAGGGACAATAAAAATAACAGACACAACACGAATGACTTGTATAATGACAACGACCGTAGGATCGATTCCCTTTATTTCTTTGCTGATGGCTAACATTTGAGTTAATCCACCAGGGATACTTCCAACAACCACGCTATCCATATCTAGTTTCAATCGGTGTGCCATGAATATCCCCAGACCTACACTAATGAACACTATGAGTGTTGTAGTAACCGCCATGAAAGGAAGCTGCTTCAAGATCTGAAGAGCTGCTTCTTTCGTAAATGAAGTCCCAATCATGTATCCAAGCAAAAGAAGAGCCATCTCAAAAAAAATAGGCGGGAAATATAAACTTCTTCTTGTGGTTAGTCGCCAAGTAGTAACTGCAGTTAAAGGACCTAATAACCATGGCAAAGGTACTTGAATAAGTAAAAATAATATACCTCCTACAAAAGCAATTCCTATGGTTTCGAACATTGATAAGTACTGTTTTTTCATTTTTTATTCTCCACTTTTATTGTTAAGAAGCTATCGTTTTCCCAACTAATTACCAACGGCTTTTAATTGCAAAATTCGGGCGGCGGTAAGTGTGGCCATCTTTTCCGTTTTTACCTTAGTAGTCCCCTCAGTATAAAAATCAGAGGTTCTATAACCGTCACTTAACACTTGATCAATGGCTCGGTTAATAGCGGCAGCTTCTTCCGGCAGGTTTAACGCTACCTCCAACATCATACAAACGGAAATGGGGGCGAAGGTTACGTATATCACCCCAGATGATGTCACCATAGCCGCTGTTAAGCAACATACCGACGAACCCTTCACTGTGCATAAAACCGATCCCGATTTCATCTACGAAAAAGAATACAATTTCGATTTGACCAATCTAAAACCGCAAGTGGCCATTCCACATAGCGTCGACAATGCGAGAGATGTGGAAGAAGTAGCAGGCATTAAGATTGACCAGATATTCATCGGTTCATGTACCGGCGGTAAATTATATGATATTGAGATAGCTACCAGCGTACTAAAAGGGAAAAAGATTCCTCCATTACGGTCAATGTTGTCCGTTCTTCCATCGACAATTCCTCTACGACTGGGCCAGAGAATTCAATGACTTTATATGTGCCAAATTCGGTGCCTAATTGCCCTAGCACATACAGGGCGGCATCCTTGGCCAAAACGCCTGGTTTTAATTTACCGTCCAAGCGGACGTTAATCACTTCTGGCACATTGAACCAAGTGCTACCATCGATTAAGATAGCAGCTACATCAGTGGCGCCCCAAGCCCAGTGGAAAAAGCTCCATATGCGCCATGGATGGCCGTATGCGAGTCGGTAATGACAATAACATTCCCCCCATTTCCGGCAGCAGGTTATGCGCAATACCTTGGTTGATGTCAATGAGATGGCAATTTTGCTCGGTGGCAAACTCTCGAAAAGACCTATGGGCTTCGGCTACTTTCAAATCACTGGCAGGTGAGTTATGGTCGAGAAAGATATAACCTTTTCTGGGACCCAGACCTTGGTACCACCCATTTCATAAAACGATGTCATGACTATTCGATAAACATCGTTTATCCCGACCAAATCAATTTTTGCAGTTATGATTTCTCCAGGATGGACCTGTTTTTGGCCGGCAGCAGCTGTCAGAAATTTGTGTATTGCAGCACATTAATCCATATTGCTTTACATCTATCGTTCAATTCTTGATTAAATTCTGGCTTTTCCCAGGTTTAATATACTCATAGCGAGTTCTTACGAGGGGGCCGAATAAATAAACCGCATAAGCTGTTACAAGTAAAAAAGCGACCAAATGGATTATTGCAAAAGGCTCCATTCGTTCCCCTCCTCTACTGTTTACTTTTCAACAATAACGAAATTTCCAATCTTATTGAGTGACTGCAACCTTCTTGAATTCTTCAATTAACAAAGGAACAACTTCAAATAAGTCTCCAACAATACCGTAATCTGCAATTGCGAAGATGTTTGCCTCCGGATCTTTGTTGATTGCTACTATAATTTTTGAATTTGACATACCTGCTACATGTTGAATAGCTCCTGAAATACCACATGCGATGTAAAGATCAGGCGTTACAACTTTACCGGTTTGTCCGATTTGCATTGAGTAGTTACAGTATTCAGCATCACATGCACCACGTGAAGCACCAACTGCTCCCCCCAATAAGTCAGCTAGTTCCGCTAATTGTTTGAAACCTTCTGCACTCTTCACCCCGCGGCCACCAGAAACAATTACCTTGGCTTCAGATAAATCGACACCAGCAGTTGTTTTACGAACTACTTCTTTAACAATCGTATGTAAATCTGTAAGTTCCACTGTTTGTGTTCCAACCGCCCCAGACCGCGATGGATCTTGTGGTAAAGCTTCAATATTATTAGGACGAATCGTGACAAATACTGTTTCCGTATTCACTTTTATTTTTTCAAATGCCTTACCTGAATAAATAGGGCGAATAAATAACGCTTCAGTCTTCTGACCCTCAACTTTTATAACATCAGATACTAGACCTGCTTGTAAACGTCCGGCTAAACGTGGTGCCACATCCTTACCAATAGACGTATGAGCTAAAAAAACTCCTTTTGGCTGCACTGATTGAATAATTTGTAACAATGCCTGAGTATAAGTTTCCGGTGTAAACTGATTTAATTCACTATTTTCTACAACGATTGCACGATCTGCACCATACTGAATCATTTTCTCTGCATACTGTTTTACATTTCCCCCCAGAACAACGGCAATAAGTTCCGCTTCATCATTCCACTGTTTTGCTGCTGCAATTGCTTCTAATGATACATTCCGTAGTTGCCCATGACGCATTTCGCCGACAATAATCACTTTATCCATGGTATATCAACTCCTTACATTACTTTGACTTTCGAGTTAATTAGTGTAACTAATTCTTGAACCTGCTCATTTAATTCACCAGATAAAATTTTTCCTGCCTGTTTAGCTTCCGGTAAATACGTTTCAACAGCTACGGTAAATCCCTCTATGTCATCTTCTTCTAAATCTAAATCGTTAAGCTCTAATGACTCGACTGGTTTTTTCTTCGCCTTCATAATTCCCGGAAGTGAAGGATAACGAGGTTCATTTAAACCTTGTTGACACGTTACAAGAAGAGGTAATGATACTTCAACAATTTCATGATCTCCTTCAACATCACGTTCAATCGTTGCGTTATTTCCATTAACCTTCAACCCTGTGATTGTAGTTACAGCATTAATATTTAAAAGTTCAGCAACTAACGGCCCCACTTGTCCTGAACCACCATCTGTTGATAAATTACCCGCTAAAATAATGGATGGTTCTTTATCTTCTAAATACTTTGCAATGATCTTAGCAGTCGAATTCGCATCTCCATTTACAATGTCTTCATCGCTAATTAATACGGCTTTATCCGCTCCCATGGCCAATGCTGTCCGCAGTTGGTTGTTAGCTTCTTCATCACCAACTGTAATAACCGTTACTTTACCTCCATGTGCATCACGCAGAACAATAGCCTCTTCTACTGCATACTCGTCATAAGGATTGATAATGTACTCGACACCATCATCTTGAATAGTTCCACCAGAAATAGTAATCTTTTCTTCCGTATCAAAGGTACGTTTTAATAAAACGTAAATATTCACTTTAAAATCCTCCTTGTCGTGTAGTGTTGAAACTTTAATTTTATAAAAATCGGCAAATCTCTTGAACGGACTCAACAGCCTCTAAATGATTCAGGCTGTCTAGCACCGATTTAGCCTGTTCATTATTTAAAGTTTTACTTACACAATCTAAAAACTTTTCTTCCAATTCATCGCTTGACAGTGGCCATTCGGCTGCACCTTTTGGCCACTTGATTTGTTCTTCGACAACTGTACTATCTTGAAGCCGGATTCTTACAATGACATGCCCTTCTTCGATTGCACTTTGTTTAATTTCAATTGATTCATCTTCCTCACGAACTACCTTTTTCATCATTTCTTGAATTTCTGGTCTTAAAACTTCTTCAGTACTAAAAGATGCTGTATTTACTTTTCCATCGTAAATCATGGCGGCAATCGGGAATTCCACACTAAATTTACCTGCTAGTCCTGTTTGAGGTAAATAGTGTATTAAAGGAACAAAGCCATTTTTTGGGGCAATAACACATATTTCTTCAATTTGTTCAGGTGTAACCTTAAACTTTTGAAGTAAGATCTTTGTACTATCTATTGCTCTGTGCGAGCCATAGCAGCATGGATATTGTTTAATAGATAATTTCGTATTGGTAATCTCAAATGATTCCCCAATCGACTCTTTTACATTTATTTCGCCTTCTTTAAGATAAAGGGCAAAGAGTCCTAATGGTGCTTCTAAAATCGCTCGATCTGCTGTAAAGCCTTTTTTGGCTAACTTTGAGGAAAAGATTCCCGAACGGGCTGCATTGCCGGCATGGAAAGGTTTCGTCATCGTTCCAAAGTTTTGACGGGAACCACTCATATGTGAAACCGCAATACCAAGTGCATGTTCAATCTGTTCTTCCGATAAATTATACAATTTTGATGCCGCGGCCACGCATCCCAAGACTCCCATCGTTGCTGTTCCGTGCCATCCGATTTTATAATGGTTATATGTAATTGCTTTGCCAATGTAAGCCATTACCTCAAAACCTACAAAATAAGCTAAAATCATATCTTTTCCTGATGCACCAACCTCTTGAGCTACCGCCATAATGGCCGGCACAAGCGCTGCACTGGGATGTGCTTGTGTAGCTTTGCTATTTACATCATCAAAATCAAGCGCATGTGACATTGTTCCATTAACCAATGCTGCTAAGGAGGCAGTTGTTTTTTGATTGTGACCCCAAATTGTTGCAGCACCCTGTGCTTGTTCTTCCTTCACTACTTCTAAAATGATTTTGCTGCAATCTTCATCTTTGCCGGCTAAAGCAACACCAATGGTATCTATAAGGGCATTTTTTATTATTGGAATTGCTTCTTGAGGAATATTTTCAAAAGTATAGTTTTGAACAAAATCAGCTACCTCTTTCGTTAAAACCTTTGTTTTACTCTGTATCATTTTCACCCTCCTCTAAATACAGACTTATCAAAAGAAACAAAAATTAATTATCTAGTTTTAAAATCATAAAAGATGCCGTTCCTAGTGCTATTAATTGATTTTTAGAATTATAAATTTCGGCTTGGGCGACTGCCAAAGTTTTCCCTTTATGTTTCATTTCACCTTTACCTATTAAATATTCTCCCGTTCCGGGTAATAAATAATTTATTTTTAATTCTGTTGTCACGATGGTTTGATTTTCGGAAAGGGTAGAGGCTACTGCGGCACCTGTAGTTGCATCGACTAAAGTGGCCAAAACGCCGCCCTGAACTGATTCATTTCTATTATATAATTCTTGAAATATATCAATCCGAAGTTCCGACTGCCCATCACCCTCTGAAACTATTTTCATCTGGATATATTCCCAGAATGGGCAATACGTATCTTTATTCATCTTCATCGATTGCTATCCCTTCTATATATCAAATACACCTTGGCGTATTGCTTTTTAATAAAGTTAAATTAGCATAATCACCCATATAGTTCGGTTTATCCAAATAAATGGTGGAATATCAATACAAGTTTGATGTGAAAAATGAAATAACTCTTTATGTAAAAAGCCATTTTCGTAGCATTTTACCAAACTTGTATTCTATTCCCCTAATATTTAGTGCGATTTAATAATGTCACGCGCAATTGACCAACGATGGACTTCTGATGGGCCTTCAACGATACGGTAAATACGTAATAAACGATACATATATTCCAGTGGTAAATCTTTCGTTACCCCTGTTCCACCGTGTGTTTGAATAGAACGGTCGACAACCTCTGTTGCCATTTCTGTAGCAAATATCTTTACCATAGAAGTTTCTTTCGCAATATTTTTTACACCTTTGTCTAATTTCATCGCTGCATCGTAAATCATTAATTTGCTCGCATGAATACTGGTATATGAATCTGCAATCCACCATTGAATTGCTTGACGGTCTGATAAATATTCACCAAAAGTTTTACGAATTTTCGAATAATCAACCATCATATTTAATGCACGAGTTGCCATTCCGACACTTCGCATTGCGAGCTCAATACGACGAACACCTAAGCGATTTTTTAATGGTTCGAAACCTCCACCAATTTCGCCTAAAACCTTACTATCATCAAGTTCAACATCATTATAGTAAACTTCGTATGGATGGAATTCCCCGATTGTTGCCATACCACGCGTTACTTCTAATCCCTTCGTATGACGATCAACTAGAAACGCAGTAATACCACCTTTACGCCCTTTTTCTGGATCTGTTACAGCTAACGTGATTAGAAAGTCTGTAGTGGCAGCACCAGAGATAAATGTTTTTTGACCGTTTAATACCCATTTACCATTCTTTCGAACTGCACGCATTTGAATAGCCCCTGCATCTGAACCTGCATTTGGTTCTGTTAAAGCTAAGTTTGATTTTTTCTCACCACGTGCATAAGGTAATAAATATTCTTGACGTTGTTCTTCATTACAACATTGAATTAAAAAGTGTAAATTCGGTGTTTCAGGTGGTAAGATAAACGGAACAATCGATTGACTTAACTCTTCCAATACGACCATTTTCGCTGTATAACCCAAACCGATACCACCATATTCTTCAGGAACATCAATTCCCCATAGACCTGCTTCTTGTGCCTTCTTTAATAAGCGAGCGTTTACATCAGGAGGTATAATCGGGTCATCACCTAAACCTCTATTTGCTTCCCGTTGAATAACCAATTCTTCTAAAGGAAGTAACTCTTTTTTCGTAAAATCTCTTACCAACTTTCGCAGCATTTGCAATTCATCAGATAATTCTAGTGTTAAATTACTCATAAATACCACCTTTCTTTTTTTAAAAATTATAATTATTAATGATGTGAATCTTATAAACATTCTATCTTTTAAAATAACTTCTTGTGATAATTATAATTATAATAAATATTGGAGTAAATAATTTTTTAAATATTATAATTATTCAAATAATTTAAATAACGGAAAATGGAATGTTTTTAATATGCAAATATTAATCAAAAAAGCATTCTGTTAATTGGCAACATGATTTGCATTTATACTCCACATAAAAAAGTGGGCGACTTCTGCTGAATAAAGTTAATAGTCAAAATACAAAGATTATATTAAAGTAAGCTTTTGCATAACCATCCATTATTCTTCTTCCGTTCTTGAATAAAGAACTTCTTTTATCTTCCAATTATCTAAATCATTTTTTAGATGCACAAAACTGGTAATATCCCACTAGGATGACCCAATCTTACATGTGTTGGATTTTCAAGCTCTGAGAGTACATCTTCAACTACCGTTCCAAGTATAAGTGCAGCAACAGCAGAACTGTCTGCTTTTATTACCTCTTTTCCAGTAATAGGTACTTAGTCTATCAGTGGAGACACCATAACTTGAAACGGTGTCATAATTGTTTTCAGATAACCTACACATATTTACCGCAATTTTCCTTATTTTATTAAAATAGTAGAAAAGCAGACTTTCACGCCTGGTCTCTTTTAGCACCGAATGTGAAAGTCCGCCTTCTGATTGTACTAATTTATTATAAAGGATATATCTTTTGACTATTTTACTGAAGATAAATTTGGTAGCCACAATGCTAATTCAGGAAAAACTGTTAATAATATAATAAATAGTGTCATTAAAATCATGTAAGGTAAAGCTCCTCTTGCCGTTGTCCCAAAACTAATGGATTTATCAACACCTTGAAGAACAAAAAGGTTCATCCCTACAGGAGGAGATATTAAGGCGACTTCCAAATTTACGACCATCATAATACAAAACCATATTGGGTCAAAACCCAACCCTGTTACGATCGGGAATAGCAGTGGAAGCGTAATAACTAAAATGGACACTGTTTCCAAAAAAGCTCCCAAAATAAATAAGAGTAGGTTTATCGCTATGAGAATGACCCATTTAGAAACAGGCAAACCTGTAACCCATGTCGTTAATGCCTGTGGAATCTGTGAAAGTGTAAGAGCATATCCCAATAGCATGGCTCCGATAATAATAAACATGATCATGGTTGAACTGGATGCTGTACTCAAAATGATTTTCTTTATATTCGAAATACTCATACATCTATAAACAAAGTGTGCAATAATTAGGCTTAAAAACACACCAAGAGCCGCTGCTTCCGTTGGTGTTACAAAACCTGAATAAATTCCTCCAAGAATTAATACAGGCAAAGAAACTCCCCATATTGATGTTCTGGTAGCTTCCCATTTTTCTGCCCAACTTGCAGGTTCCTGCTTCAAATGCCTAGTCTTAATCGAAGAATAAACGACAAAAACGAGCAAAAGCAAAATCCCGGGAACAACACCTGCCATAAATAACTTACCAATGGAGGCATTGGTGATTAATCCATAGATAATCATCGGTCCGCTAGGAGGTATTAATATTCCTAGCGTCCCCCCTGCAGCGATGGCACCTACTGCAAGTTTCTTATCATATCCTCTAGAAGTCAACTCTGGGTAAGCAACCAACCCTATCGTCATACACGTCGCAACACTAGATCCCGATATAGCGGCAAAAACCCCACAACACAATAATGTTGCTATAATCATCCCACCTGGAAGATGTCGCACCCATCTGTTTGCCATTTCAAAAAGATCTTTCCCCACCCCACTAAAAATCAGGATTTGACTCATTAGAATATACAATGGAAGTGCAGAAAACTCTTGATTATTTAATGTTTTATAAGCAATGATAGGCACTTGATTTAATGCATCTATTCCTCCAAGGAAGAATATTACTCCAATGCCTATGATTCCAAGTGCAAATGCAATTGGAAGACCGAGAAGGAGAAAAGATATCAAACCGCCTCCCATAAAAAGAGCCATTTTTACTCGCCCCCCTTTCCATTCTTGTAGTCAACCAAATTCAAAATGATGCTAAATAAAAATAATAGACCTCCAATAGGAAGAAGGAAGTAGGGTATATACATTGGTGTACGCAAAATCGTATCAGACATCGTTCCCAATACGTAGGCATGCTGAACATATTCCCAACTTTTCCATGTAAAAATAATACTAAATAGTAATATTAATAACGCAGATACTACACCCATTACTCTTCGAACCTTTGGAGAAACGTTATTAATCAAAAGATCAACATTGATATGTTCACTTATTCTTAATGTATACGGTGCACCTAGAAAACAACTTCCAATTAAAGCATAAATGGTATATTCTACTGTCCATATTGTAGGAGAATTGAATATATTTCGGGCAATAATCTCGTATACAACCATTGCTGATGAAATGACAATTAACATTCCTGCGATGAATCCGCCACCATAGATCATACGGTCAATCGCACGATACAACGCCTTGCCTATGCTTTTCTCTTGAGTCGTTACTACCGGAATATTATTCGATAGATTCTGCAAGTTTTAGCAGCTCCTCTCCGACTGCTCCCGCTTGTTTAACATATATATCCCTAACAGGTTGGGATGCTTTTTTCCACTTTGGAATATCAGCCTCAGGAACCTCGTAAATATCCATGCCAAGTTCCTTCAACTTGGTAATTGCCTCCTCATCTTTCTTCACAACTGATACGCGAATCTCATCCTGGATTTCCTTAGCTGTGCTTGACAGTAAATCCTGTGTCTTTTGAGGAAGTTTATCCCAGAAAGGTTTATTTACCGCAACAATAAATTTAACATACGAATAATTAGGAAGTGTTATATATTTACTAACCTCATTAAACTTCCTTTCATACATACTTGTAGGACCGCTCGTTGATCCATCAATAGTACCTTTTTGGAGACTCATATAAACTTCGCCCCCACCCATGCTTACAGGTGCTCCTCCTAGAGCTTTAATCAGCTCTCCCTCCAAACCAGCTGCCCGAACAGTTAGCCCTTTCATATCTTCTGGTAATTTCACGGGTTTCTTGGTGAATGTAATACCATTTAAACCGAAATCAGCAAACATGAGGATTTTTGCACCTTTTTTCTCCATTTCCTCATTCAATATTTTTCCAATCTCACCATCTACAGCTTTATTTGACTGATCTTGTGTACTTAAGGCAAACGGTACATCAAATAGGGACATTGCCGGAACAGTGCTCGACCATAACGAAGAGTGAACAAAGCCCATTTCAATTCCACCTGTTAAAAGTGCATCATTCATTTCTTTATCAGTAACTAACTGACCTGCCGGATAAAACTGAACATCCACTTTACCCCCAGAACGTTCCTTAACTTTTTTGGCAAAGTCCTCCATAGCTACAGAAAGATGATGATTTATCGGTAACGAAGAGGCCAGGCGAATCGTTGTGCTTTCGTAGTCGGCTTGACCAGTCTCTTTACTAGTTGCCTGCTCTTTATTTACTTCTTTTGTTGATGAACATGCAGATAATAACAACATCGACCATATAAGCACTATTGATAAAACTCGAAATTTATTATTATTAATCATATTATTATTACACCCTTTCAGTCGCAGATTACAAAAGTTTAATATTTTTATAATGTGATTTTTTATTACACATCTGTAAAATTTTGTTTGATAGCGGTTTCAATTTTCCCTTAACTCAAAATCAATTACTTAAATAAAAGAAAATTCATGGATCTATATCTTTAAATAAGCCCAGCCATCCATTAATCTACGTGCAGTTCTTGAAAAAGTGACCTCTTCTACAACCCACCGCGTTGAATTCTCCTGCACAATAGCGGAAATTGTTATCATCCCACTGGGATGAGCAATTTTCACCTCAGATAAAGAATCTTCATGTGTACTTGCTTGTGTATTTACAACTGTCCCCTTTATGAAGGAGGCAACAGCCGCACAACAAGCTCCCGTACCAGGGAATGCTTTATGAACTTTGTTAAAACCAACTATTCGAGCAGAGAAATCTACTTGTGAGCCTGAAATCACCTCACCTGTCGAAAAAACTTGATAATCAAGAGGCTTCCCAATCATCACTGGGTAGGGAATGAGTGTTTGATTCTCTAAACCAATTTTCTCAGCTGCTATTTTCCTAATTTCCTTAAATAACAATAACTGATGTTCCTGAAAATCCTCAGGTTTTTCCGTTCCATTCATTCCAATATCCTCTGCTTTAAAGAATACGCAAACATTGGCTAAATCTACGATTTAGATATCTATCATTCACCTTCCTCGGGATTTATACTTCCTACCACTATTTACCTCCATTTTTTTGGATTTATACAAATTGTAATTTATATAAAAAATGTTGTAAATAATTTTCTAAATATTATAAAATTTTTAATTAATATAATAATATTTAAAACCGTTCAAAGATTTATTACTTCTAACTAGACACACAATTCGACTCCTGAACTATTCCGGATTCTATTATGGCAGCCTTTATATCAAGTGGAATTGAAATTGCTTTTAACTTAGGTGCTATAGAAGCAATTGCTCTTGTTTGATATCCAATAGAAGCTATTTCTTCACCATTTACTATTTCATGTCTATATTTAATTACCTTATCTCTTAATTCCAATATTGATGTTTGTATTACTATACGATCATCAAATTTTACCGGTCGTCGAAAAGTACAGCTGGACTCAACTACGGGTATACTAATTTTATCGACAGAAATTAATTTAGAGAGTGGAAAACCAATGAATTCAAAATAGTGATGGGCTGCCTGATCCATCCATTTGTAAAAATTGGGGTTAAATACAATGCCGGCAGCGTCGGTTTCTCCCCACTCAACTTTAAATTCATACCTATGAAAATTCATTCTTTCCTTCACCCCCAACTATCTGAAGTTTTAAAAAACATTAATGCCTAAGTCCTCCAATACATAAGTAAGGAACTAGTTCATAGATTTAAAAATACATTCTAATCATTATTAAATGGAGGCCACTGTGTATTAGTAGTCTTATCGATTAAATTAAATTCTAAGTTCATTACTCACCTTTATAATTCGGTTTGCGTTTTTCAGCGAATGCTACACGGCCTTCGATACGGTCTTTTGTATCACGAAGCATACCCCATGCCAAGTTTTCAAGTGCCATACCTTGCTCTAAAGTCATTTCTATACCTTCGCTGACAGCCATCTTTACCGCGCGAACAGATAATGGTGCATTCTCACAAATCTTTTCAGCAACTTCGATGGCGCGATTTAATACTTGATCGTTTGGTACAACTTCTGCGATTAAGCCTAAGCGATATGCTTCTTGTGAATTGATACGATCAGCTGTTAATAACATTTTCATAGCTGCACCATATGGTAAACGACGTGCAATCCGTTGTGTACCCCCTAATCCTGGCATACTGCCAATTTTCACTTCTGTTAAACCATATGATGAAGATTCACCACCAATAATGAAGTCACACATTAACGCCATTTCTAAACCGCCACCCAAGCAGTAACCATTTACAGCAGCAATAATTGGTTTATATTGTTTAAATCGTGGAACAAATTCTTTTTTTCCTAAACCATTTAATGTAATTTGAGCAAAACTTTCTTTCGGAGGCATAGTTTTCTTTAAGTCAGAACCTGTGCAAAATGCTCTTTCACCTGTACCTGTAAATACAGCTACCCAAAGATTTGGATCATTCTCAAAATCATACCAAGCTGCTTTTAGTTCAATTTCTGTTTCTGGATCGATTGAGTTCATTGCTTCAGGTCGATTTAATTGAATAATTGCTACTCTTCCACGTTTTTCATAAATTAGACTCATGTTTTTCTCTCCTTGAAATGTAAATTTATTATTGAAAAATACCTTGATCTTTCAACGAAACAAATTCTTCATCACGAATTTTCAAAATATTCTTACATACATATTCAGTATCTGCCCCTAATAAAGGTGCCGATGATTGAATAGTGATTGGTGTTTCTGACAATTTAAATGGCACGTTATTATAAATCGTTTTTCCCATTTCCGGGTGATCAAGCATAATAAAGTGGTTACGCTGTCTTAATTGTGGATCTTCATCCAATAAATTTTTAGCATTTTGAATAATCCCAGCAGGTACTCCTACTTTTTGAAGGGTATGCATTACTTCTTGTGGTGTAAACATCTTCGTCCATGCATTTATAATATTGTCTAACTCGGCAGCGTTAAGCTTTCGATCGTCAAATGTCAAAAAATTCCGATTTTTCTTCAGCTCATTTATTCCTGTAATACTTACAAAAGCATTCCACTGCTCTTCTGTTTTACAAGAAATAACGCACCACTCGTCATCTCCTTTACAACGATAGGCTCCATTAGGAGCAGCATAATCGACAAAATTCCCATTACGTTTTGGGGAATTACCGTTATTAGCAGCTTCCATAACCGCAACAGCTAATACATTTAAAGCGGATTCAGTTTGTGCAAGTTCAATATATTGTCCCTTCCCTGTAAGATTGCGATAGCGTAATGCAGAAAGAATTGCAAACGCAGCATGTGTCGGGTTGGGTATATGATCTGGATAGTTCGTACCAGTTCCAATAGGTTCTCGCTCCGGTAATCCTGTTAAATGATTTAAACCAATTAAAGCATTCATCATAGCACCGAAACCTGAGTAATTTTTATGTGGTCCAGTTGTCCCTTGCATTGGCATACTAATGAAAATAATATCTTCTTTTATTTCTTTTAAAACATCATAGCCTAAGCCCCATTTTTCCAAAGTTCCAGCTGTAAAACTATTCGATACAATATCAGCAGTTTTAACTAGCTCTTTAATTAAGGTCTTTGATTTTTCCTGGCTCATGTCTATTTGGAAACTTTTTTTACTCGTGTTACGATTAGCGAAATAACCACTACGGTTTACACCTTTGACACCATCTTTAAATGGTGGCGTAGTCCGTAAAACATCAATACGTTTACCCGATTCAACTTTTATGACTTCTGCTCCGGCATCTGCCAAAATTTTTGTTGTAAATGGTCCTGCTCCTACCCAAGTAAAGTCAACAATTCTTACACCTTCTAGAGGAAGTTTCGTCATATTAATACTCCCCCTTCTTTTAATTCCTTAATTTCTTCTTCCCTAAAACCCGCTTTCATTAAGACTTCCTCAGTATTTTCGCCTAATTTCGGTGCCGGTTTACGGAGTGACCATTTCATTTCAGAAAAGAGGTATGGTGGTCCGGTATAAATAAGGTCTGCATCAACTTCTTCGTGAAATACTTTTTTGAAGAAATCTCGGCTAGTTAACTGTGGATTCTGCAATAAATCTTGTAAATCATTCACAGGACAAAGTGGTACTTTTCGCTTTTGACCTTCCTCATACATCTCTAATTTTGTTTTATCTTTTGAGAGTTCATTAAAGAAATATGAAAACTGTTCTTTAGCCTCATCTTTTCTACGCCATTCAAAATCATACCATTTGGCATCATGTAAGACTTCTGTATGTTCAATACCGCTGTCTTCCATCCATTTCACAAGATTTTGCCAACCACTAGTACTTGATAGACCAGCTGTCATAACATATATTTGTCCATCCGCACAAGGATATAATCCCCACCCGGCTTCCTTATCAGCTGCACCAGTTCGTTTACGTACAACACCTTCCAAATCATATAACTGAGCAGCATTTTCTAAAGCCATCGCCACAGATTCCTGCATTGAAACATCAATATGCTGCCCAACCCCTGTTTGATCACGGTGATAAATAGCTAACATCGTACTTACTGCTCCAAATAAAGAGGTAGAAAAGTAGCCTTGGTTTCCATATGGCAATACTGGAGATGTATCTGGATACCCTCCTAAATACATCAAGCCGCCCATCGCTACCCCAACAATATCTGTCGCTACATAATCCTTATAAGGCCCAGTCTGACCGAACGGTGTAATAGATGTCATGATTAACCTTTGGTTAATCGCTTTCAACTCTTCATACCCCAGTCCGATAGATGCCATGTATCCTGGTGCAAAGTTCTCAACGATTACATCAACTTGTTTCACAAGCTCTCTAACTATTTTTTGACCACTTTCTGTTTCAATATCTAATACAACAGATTTTTTATTCGTATTAAGATAATAGAAATACAGACTTCTTTCTTTATCTATCACATTTTGATAATACGGACCTATACTTCTAGTTGAATCTCCTTTTGAAGGTTCGATTTTGATGACTTCAGCACCTAAATCCGCAAATAGTTTAGTAGTGTAACTACCGAATTCATTTGTAAAATCTAGGATTTTCAGATCACTAAACGGAAATTTACTCAACACCAAATACCTCCCTTTTTCAGTACTAAATTTCATAATCTCGCATTTTATTATAAAGTGTCCCTAACGATACTTTTAAAACTTTTGCTGCCTGCTTTTTCCCTTTTAATGTATGTCCATAATGGTTAAGAGCTTTTATGATCATATTGCGTTCGACTTCTTCTAAGGACATAATACTCTTATTGAAATTTTCACTATATTCACTTGGCAGTTTATTCATTACAATTTTCTTCGTAATAGTTTCTTCTTGCACTTGCATGACGATTTGTCTTATAACACTCTTTAATTCTGTAACGTTACCAGACCACTCATGATGCATTAAAATTTCCACAGCTTCTTTTTCAATCTTCTTTATATTTTTTCCGAATTTTTTATTATAATATTTTAAGAAAACATTCACTAAGTTGGGGATATCCTTTTTGCGATTTCTTAATGGTGGAATATCAATACATGTTTGACTTAAATAATGAAACATCTCTTCATGTATAAACCCATTTTCATAGCATTCTTCTAAGCTTGTATTAAAAGAGGCTACTATTCTTAAATCAATCGAATAAGGAGTATGTCCACCGACCTTAAGCGCTTTCTTTGCTTTCACAGCGCTTATCAATTCTGCCTGAATAGGAATTGATAACTTATCAAAATAATCAAGATATAAGGTTCCTCCACTCGCTAGCTCTAAAAAACCAAGTTTATCTCCTATTGCCTCCGGAAAAGCATTTTTCTCATAACCAAAAAGTCTGTATTTAATCTCGTTATCCGTTAGTTCTGTACAATCAAAGCGGATAAACGGTTTATTATTACGAGAGCTGTGTAAATGAATCGCTTCCGCTAACATATCTTTCCCAACTCCCGGTTCACCTTGAAGAACAATCGGCACATGTGAATCAGCGATTTTTAATATTTCTGCTACAATACCTTTCATATTTTCTTCTTCTGCAACAATATCTGAAATGACATATCGAGCAGTTTGACGGTAAATTTCAACCAGAAAGGATTGTTGCTGATTCAAACGAATCGATAAATCCACCACTTGCGAAATATCTTTCAAAATCAGTACAGCGCCTACAAATTCTCCATCAATGAACAGCGGATAACCACTTGTAATTGCTTTTCCTTCTTTACCTGGGGTAGTTGTCAAGGTATTTATTTTAGGTCTTTTCGTCCGTAGGACTTCGGCTAATACGCCTTCTGGATTTACTTCGATAATATTTTTATACAGGCGTTCACTAATATCTAACCCCGACATTTTGTGAAAGTTTTGATTGACATAATGTACGAACCCCATTTCATCACAAACCTCAATACCTTCTTCCATTGATTCAAGAACGGGTTCAAACAATTTCATTTTTTTATTTAGAGAACCTACTATTGTTTCCATAATTAAAAGTTCATTGCTGTTATTATTCATAATCAATCCGCCTTTTTTCAAATTCCGGAAGTATTGAGGTAGGATAAAATTACCCAATAGTAATGAGAGTGCTTAACTAGCAGGTGCTGCAAATAAACTTTTCCCTCCGCATGCATACATTACTTGACCCGTAATATAGGATGCTTCTTCCGCACAAAAGAACTTAGCTAAATTCCCAATATCTTCTATAGTACCTACCTTACCAGATGGTTGTGCTTGTAGTAAACGTTCTTTTACTGCTTCATCTAACTTATCAAATAGTGATGTTTGCACTAATCCAGGTGCAATACAGTTTACTGTAACACCATATTTCCCTAATTCAACAGCTAAAGAACGAGTTAAACTGACTACCCCACCTTTTGATGCCGCATAATTTGCCTGCGCAAACCAACCTAACCAGGCACGTGACGCAATATTAACAATACGTCCATAGTTCTGCTCACGCATGTAGTCTGAAGCAACTTTTGAACATAAGAATGTTCCTTTTAAGTTAACATCAATGACTAGATCCCAATCTTCTTCGGTCATTTTCTTTATACTTTTATCACGCTCTATACCAGCATTGTTAACTAAAATATCAATTCGTCCAAATGTTTTAACTATTGTTTCAAACATTTGCTTTACTTCCTCCATTTTTGTAATGTTAGCTACGATTCCGATTGCGTCGCCGCCTTGCGCTTTGATTTCATCTACCGCTTGGCTGACACGCTCTTCGTTTAAATCATTAATGACAACCTTGGCTCCGACTCTAGAAAAGTTTTTGGCAATACCAAAACCAATGCCTCCAGCTGAACCCGTAATAAGTACTACACGATTATTAATATTCATTACATGTTACCTCCCTTGAATTAAACGGATAAAGAAGAGAATAAACTCTTGCCTCCACAAACAAATAATGTTTGACCAGTAATATAACTAGCTTCATCTGAAGCTAAATATGCGACACTATAACCGATATCTTTAGGCTTACCAATAGAACGAGTTGGTTGCATATTCATTAAATTATCCTTTACTTCTTGTGGGTTACTTTCAAATAAAGGCGTTTGAATAATACCTGGACAAACAGCATTTACAGTGATTTGATATTTTGCAAGCTCTAAGGCTAATGTTCGGCTTAAACTGACCATCCCTCCTTTTGATGCTGCATAATTTGATTGTCCCTTACCACCGAGCCATGCACGTGATGAAATATTGACAATTCGACCATATTCTTGCTTAATCATATGATGTGAGGCCGCTTGACAAGTTAAAAAAGTCCCTTTTAAATTTGTGTCTAAAACTTTGTCCCAATCTTCTACCGAAAGGCCTCGAATTGTTTTATCACGAGCGATTCCTGCATTGTTAACTAAGATATCAATTTTTCCTAGTTGTTTTACGGCCTCATCAATTAAATATTTCGCTTGATCTGGATTCGTAATATCAGCTTGAATTCCAATCGTCTTATCTTCACCATATTTATTATTAATTTCATTTACAACTTGATCAATTCGCTCTTGATTAACATCATTAATAACAACCTTGGCACCTTGGCTTGCTAATTCATGCGCTATTCCCTCACCAATTCCTTGACCTGATCCAGTGATTACTGCGATTCTATTTTGCACACCCATTAAGATTTCACCTCATTATATGTTAATTAGCTTACGGCTGAGAAGATATGAACCCCACAAGCCCCATTATCTACTCCAGAAATACCTCCACCCGTTACATGTGTTAAACCATAACGCGGGTTGTTCACTTGACGTTTACCAGCCTGCCCCGTTAACTGCCAGAACATTTCTACAATTTGAGCCACACCTGTAGCTCCTAGGGGGTGTCCTCTGGAAATCAATCCCCCACTAGCATTTACAGCTACCTGTCCATCAATATAACTTTTACCATCTTTTATGAATTCCACGCCTTTTCCATGTTCACAAAAGCCCATTGCCTCATAATATAAAATTTCAGCAATCGTAAATGCATCATGTAATTCGACAAGATTTATATCCGATGGTTTTAATCCAGATTGATCGTAGGCTGTATGTACAGCACGATACGTAATCTCAGCCCAAGTTAAATCGCGGTAGCCTCCTTTAAATAATCCGGAAGTAATAACAGAAGCTTCTGTTTTAATCGAAACATCCGAGAATTCTTTTGCACGCTCGGTAGCACAAACAAGTACCGCTGCCGCACCATCACCGCTGTTAGCTGAACATTGTAATAATGTGAATGGATCTGCAATTAAACGAGACTCCATGACTTCCTCTAAAGTAACTGACTTTTGGAATTGCGCATACGGATTAAGGGCACCATTCGCACGATTTTTCACTGAAACTAAAGCAAGGTCTTCTGAGCTTGCATCAAAATCATACATATAACGTTTTGCACGCATCGCATAAACGCCTGGCATTACAATACCGTGATTTCCTTCAATTTCATTTGGCGGAATTGGAAGGGCACCACCACCAAGTGCTGTTAACTTTTCTACACCAACAACTAGTGCTACATCGTATAAACCACTTGCAATGGATTGGTAGGCTAGATGATAGGCTGTAGCTCCACTTGCACAAGCATTTTCAACATTATAGACAGGAATACCAGTCATACCTATTTCCTTTAAATAGCGTTGAGCCGGTAAAGGTCCACCAAGACTGAAAACATTTGAACCATATACAGCATCAATTTTCCTACGATCTACGTTCATATTTTTCAAGAGCCCAACGACCACATCTTGACCAAGCTCCTCCAGTGATTTTTCACTTTTTCCGAATTTGACCATATTTGCTCCAACTACTGATACACTACGCATATTAATCCTCCACCTACTTTACTTTAAATTTATAACTATATATTTCCGTTCCGTCTGCTTCCTTGCCAATTCTACCGAAAATCGTTTCCACTTTGCTTCCAAATTGAATATCTTCGCCTACAATTTGTCCACAAACTCGTACATTTCCGGGATAATCAATATATGCAATATTAAGTGGTGCATCAAAACGTTTACTTGTAACTGTTAAAGTGGTGAAAGAATAAACTTCTCCTTCTCCTTCTAATTCTTTAATTTCATTTTCTTGACTAAAACAATTCGGGCAAACCCCTTTTATCGGGAACCATTTACTGCCACACTCTTGACATTCACTTACTAATAGTTTTACTTCAGAGCCTTCGCGAACCATCCAGCCCTCACCGAAGACTTGTGCATGTTTAGTTTCCATACTATTTCCTCCAATCTCTTTTATAAAATTTTGAAACATTTTAATTTTTAAAAACTCAAGCTTAACATATGCGAATATCAATCACCTCTCTATAGTTTTCGGAATAATGCATTAATTATAAATTTTATACAAAATTTATAATTTTTTAATTATTCTGTTACAATTATTATAATTAAATCAAAAGCTTGCGTAAATATAATTTGAAAATTTATAATGTTTTGAAAAAATATAATTAGCAGATAATAAGCTACCAAAATAAGTGCCAGGCACTTGTTTTGGTAGCTTATTGAGTCTTAAAAAAAGCAAATGGCGCTGCCTTGTAGCCGGGTTTTCTACCCAAGCAGATTTTGTGTATAATCGATTCACTCTTGCAGTTAATGACATTTTTGTATCTTCAAAAAAGGCACTATCATCAGCTAAATCGATGACATCAAGCCCTCCTTCTACAGTCTCCCGCAGCGGCATTCGATAAACAATGTCATCTGTTAATAAATTTAACCAGTCCTTTAATTTCCGATGATCCAAAAGATAGGACTCTTGATAGAGGAAATTCGTAATCTCCAATTGGATTTCAGGCGTTATTTTGTTTATCAATTCGGAACTCATTTCGATTTCTCCTTTACAAACATGCCTTTCGAAATATAGTCTAGCCAATGCTCATGCATACTTCTGGCAATCGCATCAAGATAGGTTGTCGGATACGCAGTCCCAGGGCACGGAAAATTATCATCTGGCTCAACTAGTCCCAGTCCCATTAAATAGTTATTGACATTATTGTAATTCAACTCTTTATCCCGAATCATCAAGCCTTGACTTAGCTCAACAATCCGAGCCCAGTTTTCTGTATCATCCTGTTCAAGCGTGCCGGACGGTCCAAACGACGATAAATAGCCTTTATATGAAGCTGTCTTATATTCGAGTCATCTCTTCTGAAAAAATTGGATTCTTCCAAAAATCTGTCCGCACCATTCGGTATCTTGCCATCTTCAACCAAATCCTTTCTTCAAATAAAATTCCATTCATAGAAGATATATAGATTTATGAAGAAAACGGACAGGATGCTTTTTATAAATATGTGAATATTTAATGACAAACTCATTCTGTGGTACCTATCACTCCACTGTAAGCTACGGAAAACTTGATGTAAAATGAATTCAAATCCTACCTTAATCAACTTTTTTTCAAAAACAAAATAAACCTAAATTATTTACCATAAAGCCAAGATAAAACAAAAAGGCATGAGTTCGGGTCAATACCGATCTCATGCCAAGGTTGCAGCTATAAATGAAGCTACTCTAATAAGCTTTTACCCTTCCAATAATAAAGAATGTGAAAATAAAGCGCCAGGTACCATGCAGTAATTGGAAAGTGTCTAACGCTTATTTCGGTATCATACGAAGAGAACAAGTTGAGCAATAATACTTAAACATGAAAGAGGCTGCCATTTTGACAGCCTCCCCTCTATACTAATAATAACATTCCTCTAAATTCCCTCTAATCTGTAATTTAACAATTTCGATTAAGGAATCCACTAAAAAAACCCCGTGTTCTTGATAGTAGACCTCCTGGAATTTCACGATTAATTCCTTCCGCCAATTCTTACCAAAACCATTTAATTGGAGATAAACTGACTCGTTCTTATATCGGCAAACTAGCCCTTTTTCAATATTCCAACTGGATTCTAACGTACCTTCAGAATCTTGGAGGTTTTGTTCATTAAACAACTCTATAATTAAATCAGCAAAATATCCCATTAGCAGATCTTCATTAATCGTATGCAGGTCGGCGCGAATCCCCTGCTTTACAACATGTGTAGATGTCTGTGACTTCTCTTGTAACGTATGAATCTGAATTCTCCCCTCTCTGAAAATCAATCAAATAGATAAAATCGGACAAACGTTAGAGGAGATTGAATGAATCCATAGGTTAACCTCCTACTTCCACACTTGTGACACGTTCTTGCTCTTTATCCTGGTCAACCGCATCCGGCTTCACCTTTGGCATTTCTTTTATAAAAGATTCAAAATAATACAAGGCAAAAAATATCATCCCAAACGGAACCACAAGAAATACAATCCACATTGGTAGTCTTAACGAGGAATTAGAGGTAATTCCTGTATCAAGTAAGTGTTGGATATAGTTAAAACCGATATAAACCAAAAACCCTGCATAGAGAAAACCGATTAGATTATTAATGATAGATGTTGCTTTTTTCATTCGTTTTCCTAATTTCATAATAAATAAATCAACAAAAATGTGATTTCCTTCCTTACCGCTTTTTCCAAGCGTTAAAAAAATTGCCCAAACTAATGAAAACACGATTATTTCCTCAGATACAGAGAATGACTTTGAAAAAAACTGTCTGCTAATTGCTTCAACCAACATCCAACTACATGAGAAAATAAATAAAATAACAGCGATAGTGGTAACAATTTTATCTTCAATAAAATTTATTATTTTCAAATTTTTATATCCTCCTGAATATTAAGTTAGTTTCTTTAAGTACTTATAAGGAAAGAAACTCCTTCATCCCCCTGTGAACGTCGGATGAAGCTGGTGCTTTACTCGTATTTTTTCGTTAATTCAGTAAATTCCTTCAAAGCCTCTGGATAGCGTTTCTCGAATTTTTTATAGACCTCTTCTGTTGTCAATTTCCATTCATCTACACCACTTTCAGGAACATAATTAACTTTACCCCAGTCATCCGTTACCTTCTTGATATATTCTTTATCCAATTCCATTGATTCTTTCCATTGAGTCCCCGTGATTTCATTTATAGTATTTTGAATGATAGTTTGGAGATCTTTCGGAAGTCCTTCAAACCATACTTTATCCGTAGCAATAGAATAAGTGAATATCTGCATACCAGGTACAACTAGACCGTACTTTGCTGCAGACCCAACCACATCTTGCCATCCATCAGGTGAAGTGTTTACACCATCGATAACTCCTTGGGAAAGGGAAGTTGCTATTTCTGTTGCAGGCATTGAAACACCACTTCCTTTAAATGCCTCAATTGTGTCAGTCGCTACCTGCCCAGAGACTGTTCGAACTTTTAATCCAGATAAATCCTTTAAATTCTTTAATTCCTTATCTTTCGTTAGAATAATCCCTTCAGCTGTTCGCATTAATCCTAAAACTTTAATCCCTTTATTGTCTACAAATGAGTTTAGTAAGCCCGTTAAATCTGTTCTATATTCAGGGTTTTCCAAAATGGTTTTATCATTAAGTCCAAACGGCAAACTAACTATTCCATATTTTTCATTAAGTGATTCTAAGTGGGCACTTACTGGCCAAACCATCTGAACGGATCCCGTCCCTAAAGCTTGAATAGCCTCTCCATCTTTAAATAATTGCCCTCCAGAATATATTTGTACTTTTAATTGTCCATTACTTTTTTCTTCCACAATTTTTTTGAATTTTTCCATATATTTATGCTTAAAAAAGGTCTCAGGTAATTCGTGCGTCATAATAATTTTATAGGTCTTCTTTCCGTCTGCAGCACTGGATGCCTTGTCTTTTCCACAGCCTGCCAGTCCCATGAATAGGGCAATTACGATGACTAGCATCGTTGAGATTACCTTTTTACTAAGTTTCATAGTTTACCATCCCCTTATTATAAAAGATTTATAGGTATTAAATTATTACCAATCGTTAGTTGAACATATTACTACAGATTGAATAACAGTAAACTAATTTGCGGGATATAGGTGACTACTATTAATGAAATAAACAAGATTACATAGTATGGTCCCACACCTTTTGCAACTTCTTCAATTGGCATTTTCGCTAAACCACTCATCACAAATAGATTTAGTCCAACAGGAGGGGTTAAAGTTGCAATTTCAATATTCATCGTGATAATAACAGCAAAATGAATCGGATTTATTCCTAAAGCAATGGCAGCTGGGAATAGTATAGGTGCTACTAAAACAATTACCGTGATTCCATCCAAGAACATGCCAAGTATAAATAAGAGAACATTAACAAGAAGTAAGAACTGCCAAGGTTCAAGTCCCAAGTCCGTGATCATCGTAATTAATCCTGCCGTTAAGCCCAGGCTTTTTAACATAAACGCAGTTAAAGATCCACCGATTAAAATCAGATAAATCATGCCAGATTGCAAAAGTGATCCTCTGCTTACTTCCCAAAGATCTTTAACTCTGATGGCTCTGTAAATAAATACCGCTAGAACAGCTGAATAGAGCACAGCAACCGCAGATACCTCTGTCGGGGTAAAGAAACCAAGATAAATTCCACCCAAAATCAATACCGGCAGCAATAATACGCCAGAAGATGATTTTAATTGCTTTAATGGGACAACCTTTTTGATAGAAGCTAAACTAGATGTTGTCTCCCAGCCATTCTTTTTACAAAGCCAGTACGTAAGAGCCATTAACATGGCTGCCTGCATAAACCCTGGAACGATTCCAGCAGTGAAAAGATCAACGATTGGAATTCCCACCATACTACCGATGATTATAAAGCTGAGACTTGGTGGAATCAGCAGCCCAAGTGTTCCTCCCGTAGCTACAAGGCCAGCTATAAATCGTTTTGGATAACCTCTTTCACTCATTACTTCTACTAAGTTTTTTCCAATCGCTGCTGCTGAAGCAACGCTTGAACCGGATACAGCAGCAAAGAAAACGCTTACTAACATAGCCGCCATCGCGGTACCGCCGTGAATTTTACGCGTAATAAGATCAGTAAAATCCAATATTTTCTGCGCCAAGCTCCCCTTCATTATGATGTCACCAGATAAGATAAAGAATGGGATGGCAGCTAATGCATAACTATTAGAAGATTGAAAGGTTTGTTGAGCAATAATATCTAAACTTGTATCTTGGAAGAGTAATAAAATAATTAAAGCGCTCGCACCTAACGCCACACCAATATTGGTACCAATAATAAGTAAACCAAAAAGAATGATAACAAAAATTGTAATTTCCATAGATATCCCCTTTCAAATATGAATTCCATCAGCTAACTTCTGTAGTCTTCGTATCAAGCTTTAAAAATATGGTTAACCCTCCGATCAGCAGGACAGCTATTCCACATATGATCCACATGGTTTCAAATTGACCTGTTATATCGATAATCCACCCTGATAATGGAGTTCCGAATATCGCCCCTGCATATACCGTGGCTAACCCCACACCGCTTGCTAACCCAATTTGTTCCTTCTTGACCACCTCTGAAATCATTAACACGAACATGCCATTCCAGCCCTGTGTCGTAATTCCTAATAATAAAGAGAGGACAGCAATTAAAAAAACTGGAAAATCTGACGATATGACATCTAATAATAAAACCAAAGCACCTGAAATCAAACCTATGAGGGCGATAATCACTCCTCTATTCCGATTAAAGTATTGATCACTAATGACTCCCCAGCCAGCTCTCCCGATCGCTCCGCCAATTTGTAATAAAGCTAAACAAAACAAGGAAAAGGACAAAGTGACATGGATTGATTCATGTAAATAGAGAACTAAATAGGTCATTACACTTAATTGAACCCAGATAAAAATGGTAATAATCGCAATTATTTTCAATAATTTTTTGTTTCTAAAAATATTTTTCATGTTTTCGATGAAATTTGCTGGTTTATAATAAATCTCTCGTTCATCCAACACCTTAAAATGAAAGAGGCAGATACATACTAACAGGCTTGCAATGCTTAAGAGACTTGTTCGCCAACCCGCATAGTTAGCAATGACGGGAAGCAGCAAACTGCCCAAAGCACCTCCTAAGGATACGCCCATCTGTTTTAGTCCCATTGCTGTCCCCCGGTTATGTAAATCAAAGTTTTCCATAATACTTTTGTTTGTTCCTGGTGTAATCCCTCCATATCCGATTCCCAGTAAAAATAGGAGCACCAAGATAAAAAAGAAACTATTGGATACAGAAAATGCAAAGATCACAAATACAAGTAACAAACAGAAAGAAAATAGAGACTTTCTTGCGCCAAATTGATCGGTAATCAAGCCAGAAGGTATGGCAATAAGCGAAGAGCCAAGGAATACGGCAGAAGTCATCCAGCCAATTTGGGTATTGTTTAATGAAAACTCTTTAACCATCAGCGGGATTAAAGGGACATACCCGTAATAAGCAAGGGCCGTAATCATTTGGATGATTAAAAGCCAAAGTAGGTATTTATTCATAATCACGTATGAATGTGTACTTTTCACGTTTTCCAATTTCATTTTCTATCTTTTCACCTACCTTTAACTTGTTTTTTTATATACTTGCAATAACCATGCCAATTAATTGTTAATATTTTTATAATATACAAAAATTAGAATTTTCAATCTAATAATACAAGTACTTACCTTATGCACACTATGGTTTATTCTTTTTCAAAAAAATAATTAGTTCCAATTTACCCCGCCTAATATTGTTAATTAGAAGCACCGGTATCAGTGATTCATCTCAATACGTTTCACTATTCGTTTCACTGTTCCAAACAATGAAACATATTATTTGCCTATTGCTACAAGTATATTCGAGTATTTTTATAAAAAAGAAAAATCCCTGCCTATACTGGTTATAGGAGGGATTACCTAAAATCATTTTTATAAAAGTAACTACATATTAGCGTCAATATCGTATTGTTTTAGCTTCCTCCAGAGTGTGGTTCTGGACATACCGAGCTTCACAGCAGCTTGATATTTATTGCCCTTCGTTTCAAGGAGAACATTAATAATTTTGAGCTTTTCTAGCTCAGGCTGGGTGGCGTTTTCATCATATACAAGTTCATTTTTGTTCACAAAACCAGTAAATAATTGGTTTTTCTGTTCAAAGAATTCACTTAATATATCAGTAAATGATTTAATTAAATCAAATGTGGTATTGGAGATAGATTTAAGCGCACAAAATCTCTGCGCGAAATTTTCCATTTCCCGTACGTTTCCTGGCCAATTGTAAAGTAATAGACTATCTCTTGCCATATTAATTAAATAAGTTGCTTGGCTCGAATCCATTCCGTACTTAACTAGTAAATGATTAAGGATAAATGGAATATCCTCTTTTCTTTCCCTTACAGACGGGACATTGATTTGAAGGACATTTATTCGATAATATAAGTCCTCCCTAAATATTTTTTCCTTAATTAAATCAATGAGCGGTTTATTTGTAGCGGTGATCACTCGAACATCTAATGGAATTATGTTTCTGCCACCTAACCGAATGACTTCTTTTTCTTGAAGCACTCGCAGAAGTTTGGTTTGAATATCCAAAGGGAGCTCCCCTATTTCATCAAGAAAAATCGTGCCTTTTTGGGCCATCTCGAAATAACCAGGCTTTCCTCCTTTTCTTGCTCCCGTAAATGCGCCCTCCTCGTATCCAAATAACTCACTCTCTAGAATATTTTGCGGGATCGCTGAACAATTAACAGGAAGAAATGGCTGCGCCTTTCTACTACTATATTGATGAACACTGTGAGCAATTAGTTCTTTCCCTGTGCCTGATTCACCAAAAATCAATAATGGTGCATCTGTTTGAGCATACTGCTGTGATTTGATGATGACCTTTTTCATTTTTTGGGAGATATGAACAATATTCGTAAATTTATATTTAGAATTTAATGTATCATCCTTTATATTTTCACTACTAATTCGAGAATTAGCACCTTTTACGGCAAGTAGAAAGGAATTGCTACTTGCACTATTAATAATGGGTTCAATGAAAATTTGTTCTGTTTTATATGAAATATTGACAGGGTCCTTTAGATCTTCCTTTATTTCTATATTAATCAAGGTTTCGATTTGCTCACCAATTATCTCTAGCTTACTTTTTTTCTTTACGTATTTTAAACCATAAATATTAGTATCGATGATTCTATGATTTTGATCTAGTAAAAAAATGGGATTGCCAGCATGTTGCAAAATTACATCCTTGATTTTTCCGTAATTAACCATTTTACTTTTTGTCGTTGCTAATTGGTAAGCCTTAATAATTTCCAGCTTTAAAGAATCCTTGGAATAAATAAAAACATTATTGATCCCCTTCTTATCAGCAACCTCACAAACGGAACTTGTTCCAATCACAACATTAAAACCCATTTGAAAGTGTTCTGTCATTAACTGCTCTGCTTCAGATAAATTCGAAAAGGGAAGCCTTTTCAATTCAATATTTAAGATTTCTTCATACTTTTCTAGATTATAGCTCTCATCTAGGAAATACATCATCATAATTTTGTTTCCGAACTTTTTTGCTTGGACCAATCCTTTAACTAGGTCGGCTTCAGTGAAGTGTATAGGATAAAATGGAACAAGATATTTTAACTCATAATAATCCTTATTAATCATCTCAAGATGGGCACCACTCGTAATAACCAAATCATAGCGAGAAAACATTTCATGGTCGATTTTATGTAACTCCCCGAAGTTAACCTCTAATACTTCTAAACTTAGTGGTAAATTTAATAGTTCGATTACTTCGTAGTATAAATCAGAAAAATTTTTATGTGTAATAGCTAAGATTTTGGTTTGCAAAAACTATTCATCCTCCTCTTTTTTGCATATCATGGTACGAATTTTCCCTAGCAAATCTTTCGATACCCTAATAGTAACAAAAATTTATAATAATCTGAATAATTTGTTTCAAAAAAAGTTCCATATGTTTCAAATACTGTTAAAATTTTAAACAGTAAACAGTAGAATAGACCCTTTCCTTCTGTAACATGATGTAAAGATATTAGGAAAGGCCTACATGATTTGCATTTTAAAAAAATTGGCACAATTTTTGCATTACTATTATCGAAGTACAAATATAGGGAGGTGAATAAATTTGTGTAAATTAAAAATAGCAGGCTTACAAATTGGCAGTTATTCGGGAAGTTATGAAAAGAACTGGGCGATACTAACAAAAAAGACAGAAGAACTGATTTTGCATGAGAATCCATATTTAATCGCCTATTCAGAGCTAATGACCGCGCCATATTTTGCTGCGGTTCAAGATGAAAAATTTTTCAAGTATGCTGAAACGATGAATGGTCCAACAGTGAAAAAAACGACTGAAATGGCGGTTACATTTGGTGTTCATATTTTAGGGACCTTATTTGAAAAAGCCGAGGAAAATGGACAGTTAAACTATTATAACTCCGCCTTTATCTGTTCTCCAACGAGAGGATTAATCGGAAAGTATCGTAAGGTACATTTACCAAAGTTAGAGAGTCCTAGTCTATCTACCGATGAAAAATATTATTTTGAACAATTTGGAGGGGGCGGAAAAGAGTTTCCCGTGTTTACACTCGATAATGGAGTAAAGGTTGGTATCTTAATTTGTTTTGACCGATCATTTCCTGAAGCATGGAAGGCCGTTACCCTGCAAGGAGTGAATATGGTAATTGTTCCTACTGCAACCTTTGGGTTTAGAAAGGATTTGTATGTTCGAGAATTACAAATTCGCGCGATGGAAAACAATATTTTTGTCTTAGGGGTAAATAAAGCCGGAATGGAACAAATTCAAGAAGAAGCAAATGCCCGATATCACTTCGGTCATAGTTGTCTCATTGACCCTTTTGGTGAAATAATTACCCAAATTGGAGATGAGGCCTGGTCTTCACTTGTCGGTGAAATCCACCTTTCCGAAACAGCCAACAGCAAAGCAAGAATTGATTGGAATAAGGAAAGAAAGCCGGACATTTATCAAAAATATCTAAATAACTACTTAAAAGTATAAGGAGGTTTACGATGATTAGAGTTGGAGTAGATGTTGGAGGTACAAATACTGACTTAATTCTGACCGGTGTGGGACAGAAACATGTATATCACAAGGTTCCTTCTACCAAAGCCGATCAGTCGATCGGAATAATTCAAGGGGTAAAAGAAATTTGTGATAAAGCTGGTGTTCAGCCGAGCGATATCGATATGTTTTTACATGGAACAACGGTTGCAACAAATGCACTGATTGAGCACGAGGGTTCCAAGACAGGACTAATCACCACAGAAGGATTTAGAGATATCCTTCATATCGGCAGACATAGACGACCACATAATTTTTCCATCATGCAGGATATCCCCTTCCAGGTTAAACCACTGATCGAAAGAAAATATCGTAAGGTAGTAAAAGAGAGAATTATTCCTCCAGGAGAAGTTTTTATTCCACTGGATGAAAGCGATGTCATTCAAGTGATTCAAGAGCTTAAAGACGATGGTGTAAAGTCAATTGCTGTAGCATTCTTATTCTCATTTCTAAATCCACAACATGAAAAACGTGTAGGGGAACTGATTGCTGAGTATTATCCTGAGGCTGAGGTCTCCCTATCTCACGAGGTTATATCACAATACCGCGAGTTTGAGCGTTTTACAACGACCGCCATCAACGCGTTTACTAAGCCGAAAATGAGATCCTATATGAAATCATTAGAAAAAGGCTTAAAGGAGATTGGCTGTGGGGCGGAAATCTTAATTATGCAATCAAATGGCGGTATTAGCGGTATTGAAGGTGTCTCTGCAAAACCGGTATCTACCTTAATGTCAGGACCGGCGGCTGGGGTAATTGGCACCCAATTTATTGGGAATCTCCATAACCACACAAAATTAATCGGGCTAGATATCGGTGGAACGTCAGCAGATATCACTGTGATTCCAGAGCAGTTGCTAGAAATTGATTTCCAAAACTGTCAAATCGCTGGATATCCGGTTTTATTCCCTCAACTTGATGTTATTTCGATTGGGGCTGGAGGCGGAAGTATCTCTTGGGCAGATAGCGGCGGCGGTTTTAACGTCGGTCCTCGCAGTGCTGGTGCCGAACCTGGACCAGCTTGCTATAATCGCGGTGGTACAGAAGCTACAGTCACAGATGCAAATGTGGTGCTCGGCAGAATCGATCCTAACAATTTCCTTGGCGGCAGAATTAAGCTTCAAAAAGAACTGTCGGAAAAAGCAATGGGAAGTTCGATCTGTGAACCATTCAATATGGACTTAAACGAAGCCGCCCTGTCAACTCTTGAAATCATGAATGCCAACATGGTAAAGGCGATACGTCTCCACTCAATTCAAAGAGGATACGACCCACGTGAGTTTGCTTTAGTAGCCTTCGGCGGTGCAGGTCCACTTCATAGTTGTGATGTGGCCGATGCGCTTGATATCCCCACGATTCTTGTTCCTCCTGCACCAGGGATAACTTCAGCAATGGGTCTTTTATCGACCGACTTAAAGTTTGATTATATCCGAACCATTGGCGTTTTGCTTGATTCGGCAGAAGAATCAAGAATCAGCCAATATTACCGTGAAATGATTATGGAAGCGGAACAGCAAATTCAAAAAGACAGCCAGCAAGGCAAGGAAAAGCGGGAAACCATTACCATTCAACAAATAGATTGCCGCTATGCCGGACAAGGGTATGAATTGTCGATTGAATTTAATGGTTTTACTGACAATTGGCGCTCAGAAATTCAAAGGAAATTTGATGAGGCGCATAATGAAACATATGGATTTGCCTTTGAAGGAAATCCAATCGAGATTATTAATCTTCGCGTGCAAACTGTAGGGGTGATGCCAGACTTAGACGTTTCAAATGTCGATGAATTATCGGACCAATCCGTTGTCGCTTCCAAGATCACTAGAGCGGTATTTGGAACACCGAAGAATTATCAGGAATATGAAGTATCTCAATTTGAACGGGCGGACCTTCCTAAAGGATATATTTTAGAAGGACCGGCCATCATTAACACACTAGATAGCACAGTGGTAATTAAACCTAACTGGCAGGGTGAAGTATTATATGATTCTACGATTAAGTTAACTAGAAAAGGAGTGAATTCATAAGATGAGCAAAGTTCTAGATCCAGTATTATTGCAGATTATTGGCGGTGAGCTAGATAGTATTGCAAAAGAAATGGCCTATAAATTGGTGCGCAGCTCCTATTCTGTTATCATTCGTGAGTCTGAAGATATGGGGTGTGCCATTCTCAATCTCGACGGAGAAGAAATTGCGGAATCCGATAACACTCCGTTCCACGTTGGCTCATTAGTCGCCTATACCCGCGGTGCTTTAAAAACGTTAAAAGAACGGGGCGTTGAGCTGCAGCCTGGTGATGTATTAATTCATAATCATCCGTATTTAGGTGCGAGCCACTCACTAGATTTAGGTGTCATTGCCCCTATCTTTTATAACGATGAGCTCGTAGGTTTTTCAGGAAACACGGCCCATGCACTTGATATCGGGGGTGCACAGCCGGGCGGCTCGATGGATCTTTTTGATATGTTCAGTGAAGGACGAATTTTCAATGCTAATTTTCTCTATAAATCCGGTGTCAAATGTGATGATATGTGGCACTTTATTGAAGGGAACACACGCGCCCCTAGAGAAGTAGTTGGCGACTTAAAATGCCAGGTCGCAGCGGCTCAATACGGAGTGAAGCGCTATACACAATTAATCGATAAATACGGCATCGAAACGGTTAAACTCTATTCTGAAGAGCTGATTAATTACTCTGAGAGAATGCTTCGTGCCGAAATTGAAAAAATTCCAGACGGAGAATATTACGCGGCGGGATATTTAGATGATGATGGCATCCATCGCGACCAACCAGAAAAAATCGGCGTGAAGGTCATTGTGGAGGGTAGTAATATAACAGTCGATTTATCTGAAGCTCCGCCACAGCGTCCAAATGCGCTAAACACCCCATTTGAAGGAAGTACGTGTGTTGCGGTATACAGCTTATTTAGATCCTTATTACTGGACACATATTTAACCGATAAATATATACCGGCTAACTCGGGCGGATTCCGTCCGATTGAGGTTGTTGCACCAGAAGGAACTATTTTTAATCCTAAATTTCCTGTTGCTACACAAATTCGCTTCTGCCCTGCTAACCGCGTGGCCGACCTGATTCTTCAGGCCTTAGCTCCTGTTATGCCAGATCGGGCTACGGCAGGAAACAGTGCACAATTAAATGGAATGTATATGAGTGGAACCTATGACAATGGTGACTATTGGATTACCATTGAGGTAGATGAAGGATCGTATGGAGGAAGACCTGGCAAGGACGGCATGGATGCGGTTGATTGCTTATCAGCAAACATTAAAAACCAGCCTATTGAAGAGCTTGAGCTTCACCTTCCATTCCGTTTCTATCGCTACGAATTAATTGAAGAGAAATTTGGAGCAGGAAAATACCGCGGCGGTACGAGTGCTGTTCGTGAGTATGAATTCTTGACACCTTCGGTAATTACCACCGAATCGGAACGGCATAGTGAGATTGACCCGCCGCCAGGCGTACATGGCGGGAAGCCTGGATCACCTGGTGCCTTTTATAAAGTCCATTCTAATGGCGAAAAAGAAAAGTTATACTCCAAGAATAATGCTGCTACCTTTGATAAAGGCGACCGCCTCTTAATTTATGGGGTAACAAGCGGCGGATATGGCAATCCAATGGAACGGGATGTGAATAAGGTACTTAATGATTATCTAGATGGGCTAATTAGCTTGGAGCAGGCACGCGAAGATTACGGTGTCGTGATTAAAGGCAAAAAGATTGATATCGAAGAAACGAAAAAAACCCGCCCTATTTCAGCTCCTGTAGAAGTAACAAAATAAAAGATAAAGCGTCGGTACTACAGCTATTTGCTGAAGTACCGACGCTTTTTAATTCTTTACTTATTTTGCAGCAATTAACCGTTTCGCTAGTAAATATACAGGCCGATCGATTAACTTCCCTTCTAAGTCCAAAGCCCCCGAATGGCTGGCAGATTCAAAGACATCAATCACCTTTCTGCTCCATTCAATTTGTTTTTCAGTCGGTGTATATACTTCCTTGACCCAATCAATTTGCTTCGGGTGAATCACCATTTTTCCATAAAAGCCAAGCTGCTTCCCTTTTTTCGTATCAGAAATAAAACTTTCCTTATTATTTATGACTGGGAAGACGGCATCAATGGGTGGAGCAGCCCCTAATGCTCTTGACGATAATGCTAGTTTAGACATGGCATAAGCGCGCTCTATCCCCTCCTCTGACCAATCCACCCCGATATCTAAGGCAAAATCAACAGAACCGAAGGCGACCTTCTGGACAGACTGGTGACTGTTTAATACTGCTTCCACATTCATCACCCCTGCTGCTGACTCTATTAACGGAATAATCTCTAACTCTCTCCCTAATAGCTCCGCGGCGAGCGTGATTGAGGCTTTGTCCTCACTCTTTGGAATCATAATTCCAGCTAACCTTTTCAGTTCCTTGACCATTTGTAGATCATCAAAAAACCATGGCGTCTTATGCGAATTGATACGGACGTAAAGCTTAGCTTTATTCGTAATTAATTCTTCCGCGTTTAAAATCTCGTATACCAGTTTTCTAGCTATATTTTTTTCTTCAGCGGGTACGGCATCTTCAAGATCAATAATTACCGCGTCCGCTTCGATATTTAGCCCCTTTTGGATCTTTCTCCCACTATTTCCTGGAGCAAATAAATAAACCTCTCCCACTCTTCTCATCTCCTAAAACAGAAGGAGTAGAGACATATGTTCTACTCCTTCTTTATATTAAATAATTCCAGAATTTTTTAACTGCTCAATATATTCAGAGTCATAGCCAAGTAATTCACCATAAATTTCTTCATTATGCTGACCTAAACTTGGCCCCGCCTGAAACTCTTGTTTATCATTTGATAGTTTAATAGGTGTTCCCAACATCTTCACTGGACCAAACGTTGGCGTCTCAACTTCAACAATCATATGCCGTTCCTCAACCAAAGGCTGCTTCAGTGCTTCCTCTACTGTATTCACAGGGGCGATTGGCACCTTTCCCTTTAATTTTTCGAGCCAGTACTCGGTGGGTTGTTGTTGGAAAAGAGAAACCAGCTTTTCTAGTAACTCTTCCTTGTTATTAAAACGAGCTTGGAAGTTTTTATACCGCTCATCACTTGCCAACTCTGGGACTTCTAAACCTTCGCAGAGGATTGGGAAAAACTTCTCTTTATTGCACATGACAACCACATAACCATCCTTTGTTGGGAACTGTTGGGACGGCACAAGGGTTGGATGGGCAGAATTGGCGGTCCGAACAGGCTCGTAACCTTTATTTAAATGCCAGATTGCCAGATAGTTTAACACAGATATCGAGGTATCAAATAAACTAACATCAACATCGGCTCCCACCCCTTGATTTTGAGCTTGATAGATTCCGATCATTAATCCTAACGCAGCCATCATCCCCGTAGAAAAGTCAATAATCGATAACCCATATTTAGATGGCGGTCCGCCTGGCTCACCTGTCAGGCTCATATGTCCATTCATCGCTTGGAGCAAATAATCATAAGCAGGTTCCTTCGCCATTGAACCCGTGGTACCGAATCCGGATAAAGAACAGGTGACAATTTTCGGATTTATGTGTTTAAGATTTTCATAATTAATTTTCAGCTTTTCAGGGACATCACCGCGCAGATTATTGAATACTGCATCTGATTTTTTAACAAGTTCCTCAAACATTCTTCTTCCCTCTGCTGATTTCAAATTCAGAGAGATACTCTTTTTATTACGATTAAGTGATTGGAAAAATAAACTGTCATCATTCTCAGAAAATGGAATGACATAGCGTGAAACATCACCTTTTGTACCAGGATCCTCAATCTTAATCACTTCCGCACCTAAATCGGCCAGGTGAAGTGTGGCGTAAGGTCCAGCCCCGTACTGATCAACAGCAATAATTCTCATTCCTTCAAGTGGTCTCATCATTTTCCCTCCTTTAAAGGACTTTATGAATTATTCCTATGTGTATGTGGACGAGGTGCATATTCTCGTTTAGGAACTAATAGTTTCCGTTTATAGCTCATTACATCGTCACCATGTTGATTACTAACTCGCGTTTCAACATAGACGATACCACGGTCATTTTTACTTGTCTCCCACTTATCTAGAATGTTCGTTCTAGCATAAAGAGTATCTCCATGGAATGTTGGTTTTAAATGTTTAATATTTTCATATTCAAGCATGGCAATTGCTGCACCACTAATATCGTTAACTGTCATTCCAACCGCAATCGAAAAAACCAGCGTGCCATTTACTAAATTTTGTTTAAATTGTGTTTGCGATGCGTAATGGGCATCGATGTGAAGCGGATGCTGATTAAGCGCAAGTAAACTAAACATCATATCGTCCGCTTCAGTAATCGTTCTTCCAGGCCAGTGCATAATCACGTCTTCTACATTAAAATCCTCGTATACTCTTCCAAACGGTGTATGAATTTCTGCCATAAATTTATATCCTCCTCAAATTAAATAAAAAAATTAAATTTTATATTTTTGAACTAATCCTTTACTAATGATGATCCTCTGCATTTCATTTGTTCCCTCGCCAATCAGCATGAGCGGTGCATCGCGGTAATATCTTTCAATATTAAATTCTTTTGTATAACCATAGCCGCCGTGAATTCTCATTGCTTCACCCGCAAGTTCATATCCAACTTCGGTTGCGAATAATTTGGCCATTCCTGCTTCTAAATCACAACGTTCGCCATTTTGAAGCTTAGTGGCAGCATTTAAAGTTAATAAGCGTGCTGCTTCAAGCTTCGTTCCCATCTCACCCAGCTTTAATTGAATCGCCTGATGCTCACAAATTGGAACACCAAATGTTTTACGTTCCTGAGCATATTTAATCGAATCTTCGAAGGAGGCACGAGCTAAACCAACCCCGCGCGCTGCCACATTAACACGACCTAACTCAAGGCCGCCAAGTACCTGTTTAAAACCTTTTCCTTCTTCACCGCCGATTAACTGATCAGCTGGGACGCGGAAATTTTCAAACGTGATTTCACATGTTTTTACTCCTTTGTAGCCCAACTTATCAATATCACGCTGGACTTCAAATCCTTCGCCGCCTTTTTGGATTAAAAACAAGCTAATTCCTTTATAGCGAGGCTGAACTTTTGAATCAGTTTTAGCAGCTAAAATAAATGTATTTCCATAACGAGCATTTGTGATCCACATCTTACTTCCGTTTACAATATAGTGCTCACCGATATTTTCAGCCTTAGTTGACATGTTCTGAACGTCTGTACCTGCCTCTGCTTCCGAAAGCGCTAAGCCGCCACGCCACTCACCCGTAGCAAACTTGGGAAGGAATTTGCGTTTTTGTTCTTCTGTTGCATATTTTTCAACGATATAAGCCATGATTAGATGACTGTTTAAGATCCCTGCAACACTCATCCAATTACGAGTAATTTCTTCAATCACCAGCGCGTAGGTGACAAAGTCAACGCCAAAACCTCCGTAATCCTCCGAAATGGTTAATCCAAAGAAACCCAATTCTTTCATTTTTTCAACAATTTCATGGGGATATTCATCAGCGTGGTCCAACTTGCTTGCCACAGGGGCAATTTCTTTTTTACAAAAATCTTTCACAAGATCAAGTACTTGTTGTTTATCTGGAGCTAGGGTAAATAAACTCATGCATAAATTCCTCCTCTTAATAAAACAGATAACGTGCTGACTTTCGCTAATTCTTCAATCGTACGGACACCCTTGACTAAATTTTTTTGTTGATTTTCATCAAAAACAGGAGCAGTAACATAATTGAATTTTGTTATCATTTCATCCCAAGATAATGGATTTTCCGGGTCTCCTTTAGGAAAATCAATTCTAGCGGAGAATGAACCCTTAGTTGTTTCAATCTCGACTCGAGCAGGCCATTTTGTAGGGAATTCCTTCTCTAAATCTTCACCTCTGAAGCAATACACTTTATTCATCATTTCTTTTACTTCTGGCAGGGTGACCACTTTATCATCATATTGTTCTAGTAAAGTTTTTCTGTAGAGGACAGCTGCCGCTGCACCAAAGTGCATACTAAATTGTGCATCAACGGAAGATTGAGGATTCCGCTTCTCATCTTCTGGCAATGCTACAATCGGAAGTCCTGTTTGAACAATATAAACATTGATTCTATTAATATCAGCTGCTTTTAAATCATGTGTATGAACAATATCGAGTACTAAATCTAGCGGACCTTGCTTATAACGACAGCAGGCATGTGGCTTAATACTTGTTTTTAAGATAAAGTTATCCTCATTTGAATAAACCGCTTTCAAGGAATTAGGATCAAAATCATTGGAGTATGCCCTTGCAAATCCCTTATCTCCCTCAATTATTGAATTAGGGCCTGAAAAGCCAGCTTTGGCGAGTTCTGCTGCAATAATCCCATTGTGAGCGGCCCAACCTGGATGAAGTCGTTTTGTCCAGGAGCCGGTATTTAAAAATTCCATCGATGCGGCCGCTTGGCTGCCAACGATCCCTAAAGCATTGACGGTTTGTTCAACTGTCAGTCCCATCAGTTTGCTAGCTGTTGCTGCTGCAGCAAATGCACCAACTACGCCTGTCGGATGGAATCCACGTGCATAAACACTTGTTGGATTAAGCGCTTTCCCAAGCTGCCCCATGACTTCGTAACCAATAACCGCGGCAGTAATTAAATCTTTCCCTGACTTCCCATAAGCATCGGAAAGTGCAAAAGCCGTCGGAAAAACAGCAACAGCTGGGTGCAAAGAAGCTTCATTAATTACATCATCAAGCTCTAAGCTATGTGAGGCAGCCCCATTTGCCAGCGCTGCATATTGTGGTAATGGACTTAATTCCTCGGCCCCAATGACTACCCCGTTTCCTTGTCCCCCGTGCGAACGAATGAAGTCATGGATCGGTTGACTGGATTCGAAGTGGTTCCCTCGTGCTGCTAAACCGACAAAGTCTAATGTTAAATATTTCGTTCTGTCGATAACCTCTTGACTTAAATCATTAAATTGTAGTCCATGAATCATGTTTGCTAAAGATTCAGCGATTTTCATTTTCTTCCTCCTCGTAATCAAAATGTTAAAATACTGTGCTTACTTCTTATTAAGCAAGTTCCATGCCAACTTAATTAACTATCACGGAATAGTTCTAATTGTTGTCTTAGATCTTTTGAAATATAGGAATTTCCTTAATTTATTTTCCGAATTTTATCTGATGGTTGATTACTTAATCTGCTTCCTAGACAAAAAACGTTTCATTTGTTTCATTTTCTAAAGTTGATGAAACATTTAATTAAACGTACCCTGCGACCATTGATTGATATTGTAAACAAGAGGGTTTCCCGCTGGAAAATGTTTTAAAGTGCAAGCTGCTTTTTAGAGATTGCCAAAAATAAAAGCCGCTTAAAAAATAAGCGACTTTCACAGCTGTTGTGTTCTATGGATGCTCTCATTTGGAATAATAGAATTTAAGTAAAATGGTTGATAATCTGACTGTTAGATAGAATATCGCCATACCGATTATTAATATCAAACAAATTTGCGCGATGAGGCTCTATTCCTTGGTCACCCACGCATTCTTCCGCAATAATCGTACGAAATCCATAGGAAAACGAATCAATTGCTGTAGCTCTGATACACCCACTTGTAGTGCACCCAGCTATAATCAACGTATCAATACGACTGCTAATTAAGATATTGGTTAGATCTGTGTTAAAAAACGCAGATGGCATCTTTTTTGTGATGACAATATCTTCGGGTTTTACTTCTAATGCATCATCTATTTCTACCCATTTAGATCCAAGTGTAACATTTGCCAGGGTACTAACCTTTAAGGGCCATAGCCCCATATCTTTTTGATCTTCACGATAACCGACTACTGTATGAATGATAGGAAGCTCTTCCTGCCTGGCAAGTGTTATTAACTCTTTTGTTTTAGTAACGGCTGCTGTTATTAATGGACTTCCCCCTATTAGAGATTCTTCACTGGTAAATGCTTTCTGGAAATCAACAATTAGAATGGCAGGCCGTTCTCCTATACCCACATTCCCATGACCATACCCTGCTTTTTGGTAAGCATTATTTGGCTGTGATGAAGACATGCTTTCTACCCTCTCTCTACTTGTTAACTATTTATTATTTTTTTTCGTAAATTCTGAGTTGCTTGTAAATCAATAACGCCGTTTGGCGCAATCACCACTCCATAAACACTATGTGCTGTCTCCCTGCTTATTAATTCATCTAGAACATCTTCAAAGACTTCTTCAGGCTTTCTTTCTAATGGATTGCCATATCCTCCAGCACTTGGCGTCTTAATAAGCAGTCGATCGCCTTCATTGATTTTAAAATTGGTTACCTTTGCATGAAGGTTTTGCTCTTTTTCAGTATTATGATTTAATACTAACGCACCTGTTTTTCCATCCTGCCCCTGCCATACTCCTTTTGGCGGGTCATAATGACGATCGCCTTCGCCAGTAAATAAGGTATTAGTGAAAAATTCCCATTCTCTTGCAATCCCAATACCGCCACGCCATTGTCCAGCAGCTGGTTCTTCCTCTCTCAACTCATAGCGATGGCAGCGCATTGGCGTTCTCATTTCTAACTCTTCAATCGGGTTATTTCGAGTATTAGCAACCAATGTATCAACACCGTCTAATCCATCCTTGCCGTTTCTTCCACCATACGATCCCTCATTAATCTCAATACTAATCCAATAGGCACCCGACTCTGGTTCTACACCAGCATAGGAATTAGCATGAATATGTGCTGAGTTTCCGGCGGTTGTTTTATTCGGCAAGATTTGCGAAAAGGCTAAATTCACCTGATCTGCGAGACGGTTTACTTGGTTAAACCTCGCAAAACAAGAGGCTGGGAATCTTGGATTATAAATGGTTCCAAGTGGAGCAATTACTTTAATAGGTCGAAAGATTCCACTATTTTGAGGTACAAAAACCTCAGAATTCGCTTCGTCTAATAGAATGGAACGGACAATTGTATAAATAGCGGGAAGTGTCGACCCAGAAAAAGGAACATTATAGCCAGTTTCTACTTGAGGAGAGCTTCCTGTTAAATCAACTATGATTTCACTTCCCCTGATTTCGACACTCGTTTCAATTCTTAATGGGACACCATAATTTCGTCCATCATCATCAAGCCATCCGGTTGGAGCTTTATAAATACCATCAGGAAGTTTTTCGATTTCTTTTCTCAACATTTGTTCTGAATAATCCATCCATCGTTTCTCTGCTGACTTAACTGTTTCCAAATCATACCGTTCAATTAATTCTATATATCTTTTTCTTCCTAAGCGAGCTGAGGCAATCATGGCCTCAATATCCCCTTTATTTTCTTTAGGGGTCCGTACATTTTCTAAAACATGCTTCCAAATGCTTTCATTTTTCTCACCTTTGCTATAAAGCTTAAGTGCGTTGTAATGTTTACCTTCCGCAAAGACATCGACCACATCCACCATTAAGCCTGGAGACATCCCGCCAACATCTAATACATGTCCCGTATTCGCTGCATAGGCTACAAGCTTTCCTTTGTAGAAAATTGGAACAATAATAGCTAAATCTGGAGTATGGGATGCTCCATAATAAGGGTTATTATGGAGAATGACATCTCCATCTTGTATATCGTCGTTGAGAAAATGTTTAATTCCAGAAATATAACCAGGAAGTGACCCAATGTGCATTGGAGATGAATCACTTTCACATAATTCATTCCCATTTTCATCAAATAAACCTGCACCTAAGTCCTCAGATTCACGAATAATACTAGAATATGCCATTCGATAGAGTACGAGTGCCATTTCTTTTGCAATAGAATTTAAGGAACCTGCAATAACACCTAATGTTACGGGATCAATATTTTTTTCATTCATTTTCCCCAAAACTCTTACCCCTCTCACCTGCAATTTTAATTAACAGAACTAAGTTCAGAAAATAATTTCTTTATTAGCTTTCAGCAACTGCAACTAGTTTTTCGTTCTTCTTCGCATTTTTTTCTTTCATATTAATTACGATGTTACCATAATTATCAAAGCTGGCTTCACATAAAGGTGGAATAACAGTGGTACTATCTTTCTGCTGTATGATGGCTGGTCCAACCAATATTTCTCCAAAAGGAATATCAGAGCGATTGTAGAAGGAGGTTTCAACTTCCTCTAATCGATCATTCATCCAAAAATACACAGGCGCTCTCGTCACGTTTCTTGGATCAAGTTTTAACACTTGCGGCTGAGGGGCCAAGTTATGATCATCTGTTACTACCCCAATACCAATTAAACGGATGTTTATAGCTAGTACATCTTGATCTTCAAACTTACTAGCATATTCTCTCTCATGTACAGTGTGAAAGGCTTCTATAACTTCTTCAACCCATTCTTCATTAATCTCACCTTCAGGTGCATCAACACGTAATTCGTACCCCTGACCCTCATATCTACAATCACATACTCGCTTCAAGATAATATTATCATCACTCATTCCATCTGATTTTAGGGATGCGATTGCTTGCTCTTCCAATTTTTTAAACTCATCGCGGAGTTGTTCTATACTTCCGGACTTTAAAGAACTCCAAACGGTGGAGACCTGTTCATAGGTTATATCCGATGCTAATAAACCAGTAGCAGCTGTAATCCCTGGAAAAGGAGGAACGACTACATATGGAATATTTAACTCTTCTGCAATATCACAGGCGAATAGTGGACCTGCACCGCCTGCGGCTACTAATGTAAACTCACGGGGATCATACCCTTTACGGACACTATTCATTTCAATTGCATTGACCATGTTATGAGTCATGATTTTTAACGCACCCGCTGCTGCATCTAGTGGAGTCATATTTAGCTTGTCGGCAATCTGCTTCTTGTAAGCGATTTCAGATAACTCTGGTCTAATTTCCAAACTTCCAGCGAATTTGTTTTCCCCACGGATTCTTCCTAAGAGAACATTTGCATCTGTAGAAGTTGGCAACTTTCCACCTCGGTTATAGCAGGCAGGACCTGGATCAGCACCAGCACTTTGTGGTCCAACACGGAAAATACCGCCTTCATCTACGAATGCAATAGAACCGCCGCCAGCACCAATCGCATCAATATCAACCATTGGAATCATCGCGTTATATTGACCGATTCGTGTATCCAGTAAATGACGCATTCTCATTTCACCACCTGGTGAAACACCAATATCCGCTGATGTACCACCAATATCCAATGTAATAACATTTTTAAAACCGGCATTTTGTGCTGCTTTTATTCCACCGATTAGACCTGCAACTGGGCCTGATAATAAAAGGTTGATTGGTTTTTCAGCTGCCATTTCAGAGGTTGCAATTCCACCATTTGATTGCATTAGGTGCAAATCAGCCTTAACCCCCATATTTTTAAGGTTACTTTTAAGTTTTCGAATATACTTGCTCGTTTTTGGTCCGATAAATGCATTTAAGGCGACGGTACTAAACCGTTCATATTCTCTATATTGAGGTAAAACTTCATTACTAATGGAAAGAAATACTTCAGGGTATTCTTCTTGGATTATTTCTTTTACTCGATTTTCATGCTGTGGATTTTTAAAAGAGAACAAAAAACAGACCGCAATTGAATCAACTTTTGCCTCTTTAAGCTTGCGAATATGTTCCCTTGTCTTTTCTTCATCGAGAGGAATTAACACTTCACCCTCTGCTGTTATACGCTCAGAAACAACCAATCGATTTCTTCTTTTAACTAGTGGGTATTTTTGCCAAGGGAGGTCTTGATAGAGAGAGAAATTGTAGGGTCGTTTGTGTCTTGCTATATGTAAAACATCACGGAATCCCTCCGTTGTCAACATACCTACTCTAGCACCGTTATGCTCAAGAACGATGTTAGTCGCAACAGTTGTTCCATGGAAAAATTGCTCAATTTGCCCAGCATTAATATTTGCCATTTCACAAATTTCGAATACACCCTTGATAACCGCTTCCGATGGATCTTTTGGAGTGGAAGGGACTTTATGAACAATGGATCTTCCTTCTTTTGAATCCATTAAAATTAAATCTGTAAATGTCCCACCAACATCAACACCTATTTTCATTTACTCTCCTCCTTTAATGTTTTTGACCAAAAAAAGGATCTCAATAAGTAGGGAGACTTTTATAGTCAATCTCTTATATACTCCTTGAGCAAAAAAACAATTTTCCCCTTTTCCTATAATAAAGCAAGTTTTATGCCAAGATTTTAATCATAGTTAAAAAATAAGGTAACTTGACTGAAAAACATATAAATTCCGATAACTATTATAAATAATTTTATCCTTTCTTCAGAAATTGTCATAATGATTAGCAGACAAAATTGCTAGTTTCAAATTGTAACGTTTCATTTTGTTTCATTCTCTAAATTAATGAAACAATACGTTAAACATATATTTAAACACAAGATTATGACTAGCCGAATTATCTCCTATTAGTTCTGAAAGAATTTTATTTCTATTGAACCGGGCTTATGCCTGCCAATTTTTGCTTTAAACGCTTATTATTATAATAATGGATATATTCTTCAATTCTCTCTTTAAATGGGCACAGTGCTTCGCCGTAATACATTTTTTGTTTAAGTATCCCAAAAAGTTCTCCATAGGAGAGCTGTTCTTCATTTTATGTTTCTCCGCCAAGAGATCATATGATAATTTTCCTTTTGATACTCTCTAACGACCATTTACTTAAATTGTTCGCTATATTTATCCATAAAAATACACCTGAAAAGTTAGATTTCATCTAACTTTTCGGGTGCAGTACATTGAAGGAAGCCCTTTTTGTTGTGATATTCTAAAATGTAATATTAAGGTAAATGGCATATAAGCTAGCCATTAAATTAGCTTTTATTATATAGGTTTGATTTCCGTTTCAATATTGATGGTTTGTCTATTTGCTAATTTAACCGGCGCTGTCTCCTTAATTCCTATCGCAAGTAGGAAAGAAATAGCACAAGCAATGGATACGACCCACAATGGAGCATATAAATTGTACTTATCTGCTAGTATGCCCGAAATAACTGGTCCCACTGTCCCGCCTATTCCTTCACCAACACACACAATGACAGCAATGGCAGATGCCACTAGAGGCCTAGGTACGGATTCTGCTGGAATTATTGCTAACGAAAGAGGCTGATATCCCATTCCAGCAGTAAGAAAAACTGTAGCAATTAATAACATAATAAAGTTACTATGCAAGACCATGACGGAAATCGGTATTAAAATAGAAACTAAGGTGTAAAGCAGCATCGCAGGTTTTCTTCCGATCCGATCGGAAATCCACGGTCCAAGTAAATTCCAAAGAAACATACCTACTCCCAGGACAGCCATGTAAGCAGCGGCTTGACCTGGAGAATAATTTGCCACGTTTAGTAAAAACAACGGAGCAAAAGCGGTCATCGTTGCAAAAAATATCATAAAGAAATTAGAAATTAAAATATTAAGTACTATATTTCTAACTTTGAATATTTTCTTGTAATCAGACATCGTTAGTTTAGGTTTTTCTGTGCTGCCACTACTCTCATCTATTAATTTTGGTTCTCTCATGTACTTCATTAAAGTTAAAGCCAAAATGACACCAGGAATAGCAAGGAAGAAGAATGCATATCTCCAATTGAAGGAAGTAGCGATTGCGACCACAATGACTGGAACCAAAGCGCCACCGAATAATGGGCCTGCACTTTGGACAAACCCCATATTAAATCCCCGTCTCTTTGGATTAGATTCAGCCATTACCGCTGAATTCACGAGTGGAACAACCGGACCTTCTGCTATTCCCATTAGGACCCGGATAAGGATTAAAGATAAGAACCCAGTGATTAAGCCTGAAAAGAAAGTAGAAACCGAAAAGAGAAGAATAAACGAAATTAATAATATTTTTTTCTTCCCGAGGAAATCTGAAAGTGTGGCAAATACGATATTTGATAATGCCCAAGATAAGGCTAAAACGGCTGCGACAAGTCCCAGTTGTGTGTTATTGAGGCCTAATTCCGGTGCAATGTACGGAAAAAGAAATATCATCGCCATACGATCCATGAACACAGTCCCAAAGACAAAAAACATAACGATAATGGTAAAATTCTCATATCTAAAAAATGACTTCTTGGTGTTCATTAAAAAACCACCTTTACCAATTTTTTATGTTCATAAAAATCTAATAAAAATAATCCATACAAAAATTACAGAATTTTCAGAATTTAATTATCAAAAAAATTCTAAAACGATTTCTTGCACCTATTGTTCATTCAGCTATTTCACTATGAAATAACTGAATGAACTTGATTAGATTAATAAGTTAGACTTTTTACTGGTGACGAAACGACTTCATTTTCGAGCAAGCCTAAATTTATTTTTCCATCAGGAGATTTAACCTCACATCGGACTACATCACCTTCTTTTAAATAATCTGGAAGATTCTTTTGCTTGGAAATGGTTTCTTTCTTTTGGTCTTGTGAGAAAGCTGGGCCCTGCAGAGTATCAATTTCATCATGGGTTAATTTCATTGCTACGCCGCCAGGAGTACCTGTTAACACTAAATCACCGGGATAAAAATTCATCAGACCAGATAACTCAGTTAATGTTTCTTCCGGTTTATATAATAGTTGCGATGTATTAGATGATTGACGTACTTTTCCATTTACGGTTAAAGTGACATCCAGATTGTGAATAATTGGTAGTTCATCCTTATCAAATAAGTATAAATAAGGACCAGTTGGACAAAAAGTACGATAACTTTTGCCCTTATACCACTGAAAGTGTGTAAACTGAATATCTCTTGCAGAAATATCATTCGTTATCACAATACCAGCAACATATTTATGAATATTTTCCGTTGTTACCTCTACTTGATCTGTAATTTCTGTTCCAATAACTAAACCTACTTCAATTTCATAATCTAATAACTCCACCTGTGATGGTCGAATTATTTTATCCCCTGGGCCGGCGAGGGAACTGGATGCCTTCGTAAAAATTAAATTATAGGGTGCTCTTTTAACATCAAGCCCCGACTCAGCCCTATGTGCGGAATAGTTTGCTCCTTGGCAGACAATTTGTGCTTGCTCCGTAACAGGACTTAGTAATGTCACTTGACTAAGGGGTATACCCTCGCCTTTAGCAGCCGTTGTTTTAGCTTTTGGTACACCATTTTCTAAAAAAGATCTAAGAGATTCATAGGTTTCATTTACTGGGTAAACATGCCCATTGTTCACTACTCCCCACTTTACTTTATCCTTGTCTTCAAAACGTACGACATAAATACCCATCGTTTTCCTCCTTTATTTCCCTCAATAGTTATCACTCTTCGTTAAATAAATTTCCAATGAGCGTTAATAGCTCAAACATTTTTTGATATGCTTCTGTTCCGTTTCGATTACAAACCGCTTCCATAACAGCCTTATGTCTTAAAAGCGCTTCTTCGCTGTATTGATCATTCCTCTTTTTTAGCTCTGGAATAGAAGTATGCCTGCTATGAACAAGTGCATTACGCAGGGTATTTACCAGGCTAAACATTAATACATTATGGGAGGCCGATAAAATGCTATTATGGAACTCGTAGTCTGCCTTAGCCCATTCGTCCTCATTTTCAAGTGACTGTTCCAAGTTATCAAACGCACATCTAATCCTAGTTATATCCTCATCCGTTGCATTCATTGCCGCTATTTGGACAGCAGCTGGTTCAATCGCAAGTCGGATCTCTGTCAGTTGTTGAAGAAATTCTTGACTTCGATGAGACTGCAGCGCCCATTGGATAACGTCAGGATCCAACCATTGCCAGTTTTTATGATTTTGTACAATGGTCCCAATTTTTGTAGATGATTCTACTAATCTTCTCGCTGTCAGTCCCTTAAGTGCTTCTCTAACAACAGTCCGGCTTACACCTCTTTGCTCACTTAACACTTCTACTTTTGGTAATATCTCACCTGGTAAAATTTCGCCATTTACAATTTGTTTGCCAATATCATTTAGTAATTGTTCGTTTAAATTATGCATATAGTCTCCTAAAAGATTTACTCACTGCTATAAATATTATTATAATTTTATATGCTTTGTGTCAAATTCATCCATTCCTTATAATAGATTGATCATTCATTTGTTCATGCAGCTTTTCGACCATTTGTGGTAAATCTTCTATCCTACCAGAAGACCCATAAACATAAAAATCCGGACGGTTGATGACTACATCCATTTTATTGCTATGAAAATAATGTTGAAAAACACCATCCATATCAAAGTAACCGTTTTCATTTGAGGGATCGTTAGTTATCTCAATAAATTGTGCTCCAATATTCTGAAGAAACTGGATCTGGTTCTCGCTTAAGTAAAATCTCGGATCATGATTATTACTAATAACCGTCCATCCCCTTCCGATCAAATCATCTAATAGCCCAACTTTTCCATCATGCTTCACTGTTCCTTGTACAGATAATCTTCCAGTTAAGCAATCAGGTAGATCAGAATAGTCATACAGAATTCCAGTAGTTAAATGAGGTAATGGTGGAAATGGACCGACGCTTCCTGATAAAAAGACTTCATCTCTTTTGGCTGCTTCAATCGGATCGGTAACACAAATCATCTTTCCCAGCTCTACACCCATATGGATGTAGCCTTGTACATTGGGATTTCTTTCGTTTGTATATGAATCAAGGATGTTTTCTCGACTTTTATTTTGGAAAACTAACTCCAATTTCCAGGCCAGATTCCAAGCATCCCGTAATCCTGAAGCCATACCTTGACCCAAAAATGGAGGGGTTAAATGGGCAGCATCCCCAGCAATCATGACTCTTCCTTTTCTCCATGTTTCAGCCCAAGCACCCCTGAATGTATAAACAGCATGACGGACTAATTCACAATTTTCCTTCGTAAATCCCCATGGTTTTAATAAAATCCATGCCGTTTCTTCCGTATTTAGTTCCTCAGCCGTTTCCCCAGGCAGGGCCATAAATTCCCAGCGTCTCCTATTTGGTCCTCCTGCCACAATCGTCGTCGGGCGTTTTGGGTCACACAATTGCCAAAAATTCGGTTCCATTTTTTTCTTTTCTTGCGGAATAATATCGACCACTAACCATGTATAGGCAAACCCTAAATCAGTAAACGCTACATCTAATTTCTCACGAATAATACTATTTGCCCCATCACAACCAACAAGATAATCGGAGGAAAATCTCTTTTTCTCGCCCCCCTCAGTTACTACCATCAGTTCAACCGAATCTTTTTTATCGATAAAATCAATGGCTTTATATCCCCTAAAGAGCTTAATGGTGGGAAGACTTTGACAAACGTCATTCAGTAATTTTTCTAAGTCTGGTTGGTTAAAAAAATTATGAATCGGTAAACCCGAAGGTCCCTTTTCTGGCCACGCAATACTTAAGAGAGTTTCACCTAAAGCATTTCTCCATTCATATTCGTCAAAAATGTTTTCTGTAATTTGTGCGAGTTTTTCAGGATTGCAAACCATTCTTAGCATCCTAGCAATTTCATCATCATAGACAATGGCACGCGGAAGTGGGTAATGATTCGGCCATTTCTCAAATACTCCAACACGATACCCCTTTTTCCCAAGTAAAATCGCCAGCATACTTCCGACTGGACCATAACCAACAATCGTGACATCAAAATCGTTTTTCAAAGGCTCCACTCCTTTCTACTAATCTCCAATTCTGACTCTTAATCTTTTACTGTTTCTTTATTTAAAGACTTTGCGAATTCGATAAAAAATGGGAGCGATTGTGGATTGCTCAACGAGTCTGGATTTATAACCTTATCGATCCTATGACCAAGAAGTATTTTACGGATAGGAACCTCCATTTTTTTACCATTCAGCGTTTTCGGAATTTCATTAACTTGATAAATTTCATTTGGGACATGACGTGGAGATGCTAATTTCTTTACACTTTCGTTTATCCTATTTTTTATCGAATCCGTTAGTTGTTCACCATCTTTTAAGACCACAAACATTGGCATGAATGATGGTCTGCCTAAAAACTCTAAATCTACCACCATTGATTCCATTACTTCTTCAACAGACTCTAAAGCCCGGTAGATATCACTAGTACCCATCCTGACACCGTTTCGATTTATCGTTGAATCAGATCGGCCGTAAATAATACATCCGCCTCGCTCATTGATACTAATCCAATCCCCATGACACCAGATACCTGGATAAACATCAAAATAAGATTCTTTATAGCGTTTATTTTCAGGATCGTTCCAAAAATAAAGCGGCATGGATGGCATAGGTTCGGTGATAACCAATTCCCCAACCTCATTCAATAAAGCATTTCCAGCTATATCAAATGATTGAGCGTTTACCCCTAACCCCCTACATTGAACTTCTCCGCTATAAATGGGAAGGATTGGACTGCTAATAATAAAAGCAGAGCATACATCCGTTCCGCCGCTTGAATTTACAAGCCAAACTTTCTCATCAAAATTGTCAAATATCCAGATAAAATCATCCTCTGTTAAAGGAGAACCCGTACTGCCAATTGCCTTCAAGTTTGAAAGTTCATAATGTTTCGGATTAAGCCCGATTTTTTTTGAATATTGGAGATAACCTGCTCCTAAACCGAAAAATGTGGCTTTCGTTTTTTCACATAGTTTCCATAATGCATCTTTTGCCGGATAAGTAGGGCTGCCATCATACAAAATCGTTGTCGCACCAGTAAGCAGCGAACCAACGGTAATGTTCCAGACCATCCAGCTAGTGGATGTATGCCAAAAAAATCGATCGCTTGAAGAAATGTTTTTATGAAGATGAAACGTTTTTAGGTGCTCGATGATAATTCCACCGTGCCCTTGTACAATTGCTTTTGGATGCCCGCTTGTTCCGGAAGAATACAGAATCCATAATGGATGATCAAATGGAACTTGCTCAAAGAATAACTCGCCATCAACTTGTTCAATACTATTCCATAGAATGGAATCTGCCGAAATCGACTCAGGTTGTTCGGATTGAATATTGGAAACGATAACCGTTTTTCTTATGGAGGGTAATGAATCTTGCAATCTAGCAATATCATCTTTCAAATCATAAACTTTTCCGTTAAACTGATATCCATCTACCGTAAAAAGAAATGTTGGTTCTATTTGTTGAAAACGTGCTGTTACACTGGTTATGCCAAAGTCTGGGGAGCAGCAAGACCATATAGCTCCAATGCTTGCACAAGCTAAAAAAGCGATGACTGTTTCCGGCAAATTAGGCATTAATGCCACGACCCGATCTCCTTTTTTTACACCCTGCTTTTTTAGATAGGATGCAATGGTCACGGTTTTTTCATATAGATTTTGCCAAGATACTTCTATTACCTTATTCATTCCTTCGTTAAGAAAAAGTAGGGCCGGTTTTTTATCCGTGCTATTTCGAAAGATGTGCTCAGCATAATTTAGTTTAGCTCCAGAAAACCATTTAGCTCCAGGCATCGTTCGATTTTCAAGCACTTTTGTAAAAGTAGAACTTGATTTTATCTCGAAATAGTCCCATATGGATTCCCAAAAGTCTTCTAGGTTATCAACGGACCATTGCCAAAGCGTTGAATAATCGTTGAACTGGTATCCCCGCTTTTCATTTAACCACTTTAGGTACAACGCCATTTTGGATCGTGTTAACATTTGTTCAGACGGCTGCCAGATCGGGGTTTTTAATTTCTTATTTTCCATAGCATTTCCTCCAGTAATTAAAGAGTAGCTATATCTTTAGCAAACTCTGTTTCCCAGGAGCTAAGAGCCACCCATTGTTTTGGTTTCTGAGGCATGTCTTTATGCCATGGTCGTGGTTCAAAGATTCCTACCTCAGGGAGATAGACGTCCATATCAATATATAATTCAACTAAGTTTTGGTCAGGGTCATGATGGTAGGTGGCAATGTTATGTCCTGCCGTATGGCGGGAAGGCCCCCATAAGATTGGATAACCATGTTTGGATAAGTAATCGGAGCTGGCATAGTGGTGACTGGCATCTTTTAATTGAAAGGCGATATGATGCATTTTTGTTTGGTTGGATTGAACAATATTGATCACATGATGATCTGTGTTACAAGTTAAAAAGTTTGCTATGTTTGGTCCAATCATATCCGTAAAATGGAAGCCAAGAGCCTCCTGATAAAACTCAATGGTCTTTGCATAGTTCTTTGCTTGAAACGCCACATGACCTAATTTAAATGGAATAATACCTGTTTTTCCAAATCCAATTGCCGCTTCCTCCATTTTGGTAAATAATTGAAGAGAGTTACCTGCTGGATCTGTCAGTTCGAGAATTTCTGAGATTCCTGTTTTTGCGTCCGTTTTAATAGCAGAGTCAATTCCCTGGACTTTTAGTTGTTTTTGAACGTCTGATAGACTCATTTGACCATCTAATTGATAGCCATAACATTGTGCACCTTCCTTGTCAGACTGGGAGACAATAATATTGTGGTGATCCAGCCCATTACTTAAAAACACCTTACCACCCTTGTCTTGCTCAACAAACTGATAACCCATTATATCTGTGTAATAATTTTTTAACTTACCAACATCCCTGGTAGCGAAATCAATAAAACTTAATTTAAATACCTTTACTTTTGACATTATTACAGATCAACTCCTTTTACTTTTGTAATCGCTTACCTTTTTTGGCGTTCTGTGTTGGAATTAATTAATATTATTTAATTATTATATTATTTCTAGTTATCTGAATTGTCAATATATTTTGTTGTCTGTTGAATAAATATTTTCCAATTACTCCTTATTAATATGGAAGTGTCAGGCTCGCATAAAGCCTGACACTTGGTAATCATATTAGGAATGTTAATACCGATACCCTGACCCTTACCCTAGAGTTAATGTTTCGAAGCCAAATAATGACTTACCAAATGCATCAACAGAATCTTCATAGAGAAGTACTTTATGAGTGGCTACTGTTAATAAATCTCTAGTAAACAATTCTACTGTATCTCCTTTATAAACAGCTACCCCCCCTAGAGTGGTTAATACTTTAGTAGTGATTTCTGTAACAAAACTGATTATTTTTGCTCTAATCGCAAAGAATTCCTCAGCACCAACGCCACTATCCCAAGTAAAGGTTTCTAATAAACGAATGTATCTTTCCATTAGTCCTTCGGCAGCATAAAATTTTGTTGTCAATTCTGCTAACACCCTCTGGCTTCGAGGTGAATCTTTTTCAAGATTTCCTTCTATTCGAACACGCTTTTCTGTCCGTTTTTTAAATTCTTCCAATAAACGCTCTGCTCCACCAAGGGCAAGTGCTGCAAATCCAACATAAAATGCTGCAAAATACGGCAGATCGTAGAATAGATAATCCTTATCATAGTCAGTCTCTGGAGGTCTACCCGTTGTATTGGCTACCGTTAGCCTAACAATACGTTCCATTGGAACAAAAACATCCTCTACAATTACCTGATTGCTTCCTGTTGGTCTGAGCCCTAGAGTATTCCAATTCTCAACAATTTTTACATCTGTTTTTGACAGCATGAACATGCAGAACTCTGGACCAATACTATCAGGCATTTCCATCATCAAACCAAGACCAATCCAATCTGCATAAAGAACACCACTTGCAAAATTATAAGTACCAGTAATTCGGTAGCCATCTCCATCTTTTTCTGCTCTGCCTACAGGGGCAAATACATCCGCAATTAATCCGCCTTGATTTATTATTTCCTCCCTTCCTTTTTCCGGCAAAAATGCCAATAAAGTATTATGAAGAGGATAGAAGTAGGTTAACCAGGCTGCAGAAATACTATGTTTTGCAACCGTTCGAATAATTTTAGTATAGGTCGAAAAATCAACTTGAGGACCGCCATACTTTTTTGGTAAAAGTAACTTTGGTATTTCGGTATCTTTTAAGGTATTGATCACTTTTTCAGAAAATGTAGAATTCCTCTCTGCTTCATGTAATTCTTCGGCCGCTGCCCTTCCTACTTTTTCCGCACCATCGAGTAATTTTTGAACCAATGCTTGGTCTGCCTTTACAATTCTATTTTGCAAAATGACACCTCTTTCTTTCATTTTTTTCTGGATTTTGTTAATCCATTAAATTTCATCGTGTAAAAATTGATCTAGCATTTTTAAGAACTTGTCTCTTTTTTCAATTTGAATCCAATGGCCACAACCTTTGAACATGTGCAGTTGTGCATTTGGTAAATGCTGAAGAAGCGATAGGCTGCTCTCTTTGGCAACAAAACGATCCTCTACTCCGTGTAATAATAGGAAAGATTGTTGCATTCTTCTTAACGCAGACGGAGGTATGGTGGCTTCGCCAGGGTTCATTGGAAACATATTACTCAAATAGGATTTTCGAACTTCGGGACGCATAACCGTTTCATAACGTTCCTTGAGGACCGATTCTAATTGGTCCCCGAGCACTTCCTCATTATAAACAAACCATTTGGTAAGATTTTTTAGTGCAGTATAGGTAGGATTCCGATAAAATCCTATCATTCTAGCTATTTCAGGAGTTGGCGCAGCTTCTCCCCCAGCACTTCCCATGAGGATGACTTTCTCAAACCGTTCAGGTGCAGTCATGACAAGATTAAGAGAAACATAGCCACCCATGGAATTACCTACTAAATGAGCTTTATCAATTCCTAGATGATCCATTAACTCTAGAACTTGTTCAACACGTAAATGAGTCCACTCCCAGAAACTATTAGGTGGTTCCTCAGGATGGTCCGTGTTCCCGAATCCAAACATATCGGGTGCTATTACATGATACTGATTGGTTAGTGCGGGTAAGACTTCTCTCCAATTTGATTCTGATGTAGCGCCAGGACCTGAACCATGTAGGAAAATGATTGTTTCTGAATGAGAATTTCCTCCTTCGCAAAAAAATGTATGAAATCGTCCTGTATCTACTTTCTTCATCTTATAGACTGTCATATATTTAAACACCTTTCCATCGATATAATCTATTAAGCTTCAGTAGTTTCTTCATTCCCTATAACTGCGTTTTCTCCCCAATAAGTAAGCCCCTGTTCCATATCTTCTGGTGACCATTCAATTGGTTCCCAATCCGGTTCAAAAATCAAGTAACTGTTGGAAAATAATTCAACACGGTGACCACTACCTGGATCTTTCACATAAACATACATTGCTTGAGAAATCCCATGCTTTCCGGGGCCTTTAAATTTTATCCCTTCTTCACTTAAAATATCAGCAGCCCGAATAATATCCTGAGCATTATCGAGCCAGTATGCCAGATGATGAAGACGGTTTGGCCCTGCATTTGTTGTATCACCCATGACGGCAATATCATGAACCAGCGGGGTTACACTCATCCATCCAGCAACAACTGGACCATTTGGGATTTTGATATATTCACGCATCTTAAAGCCTAGATTTTCAGACAGCCATGTATGAATTCCACTTGGGTCATCCGTTGTAGCTATGTTTACATGATCAATTCTTCGAGGAGATATCCCTTTTCGCCATGATTTATAGGTTTGGTTTTTCAAAGCAGATTTTAGTTGTTCAGGTGCTTTTGGTTTTTCAACATCAAAATAGATTTCAAATGGATGCTTACTTGGTATTTGAAAACGGATTGCCCTTCCTTGTCCAGCCTCCTCACCTGTTTCAACCCAATTTATTTTAGTACCCGCTTTTTCTAGAAGTGTAGCGAAACTTTCCACATCTTCAGGGCGTTTTGTGCGCCATGCAATATGATCAACATGGGCCCGATTACCTGCTCTTAGGGAAAGTGTGTGGTGTTCAAAATCACCCCAAGCACGCAGATAATGTGTCCCATCTCTTTCTTCTGTCTCTTCTAATCCGATTACATCACGGAAAAACCATAGCGATTTTTCTAAGTTCGGTGTAACTAAAGCAATATGACCTAATTTTGCAATTTCAGGTAATAACATCTTCCTTTTCCTCCCTTAAAGTCTTAATATTTTTGAAAATAGTTAACTATGTAACTATCAACGAAAACATCCTAATTCGCTTCTGTTCAAAGTTTAAACAATTACAAATAATCTGAATACGGTAAAAAGTATCTAAATAAGCTTAGATTTTTGTACTTTTGTATTGGTTATAAAAAAAAGACCATCGCAGATAGAATCTGGTGGTCAAAAGTCTTACAAATCCAATTCACCTAGTGCAATCATGGATTGTAAAATCAGTAAAAGTTGATGGGATTCGACAGGGTCACGAAGATTTTTCTCAATCAACTGTTCAATTTTCTTAATTCGATAAATTAATCCGCTCTTTGATATTGGCATTTCGATTAGTATTTGTTCAAGATTTCCTCCATTTTTGAGAAAAATATACAAAGTTTTTAGTAATTCTATGGTTTTAGGGTCCACGGAATTAACCAAAAGTCCAAGTTCTTTTTGTGCAATCATTTTTATCTCTTTTATATTTTTGGAACTTATTAATACTCCGACTATACCTAAGGAGCTAAATAATACCATTTTCTTATAAGTTGTCATTCGTAAAGCTATTCCGGCCTCTTCATAATATTTTGATAAGTTTTCAATATCATTTCCTTCGTTACTGATCCCCAGTTTATATTCATAGTTGGGATAATTCTTTTTCAAAAATTTGTAATAAGTATTTATAAATTCATAAATATTGATGTTCTTCAAATTGTCTTTTGTGATGAATAAAATAATTTTTCCCTCACGATGACTGATTAGAATATTTTGGCGCTCTTTATTAAAATACTGATATGTTTTTTCAAGGAATTGTTCCCGGAAAAGAAATTCATCTTCGAACGGAATCTGTTTATTCCTGTATTCTAGTATGGCAATATAAAATGGCAATCCAAGGTCTAAACCAGTATATCTTCCTTTTCGAAGAATTTCTTGTTTTGAAGTAAAGTTGCCAATTAAAATTTGCTCTAGAAAATTCCCTTTCATTCTTTCAAAAGACTCAAAACTAATCTTTTCATTTAAAAAAATGAGGGAGGCTACATTTGCTATCCTATCTAGGAGGATTTGGTCATTCTCTGGATTAAATTTTATTCCTTCATTATAAATAAATGAACAATATCCTATTAATTTTTTTTGGACTATGATTGAAACGGAAAGACGTTCCTGAAGATCAGTTTTTATTATTTTGTTATTTAAGCGCGGTTGGAAAACCTTATTCTTTTCATTACTAAAAATTGGAAAATCCCTCTGATTATATAATTCTATATCTTCTTTTAAGCTTAATAATTTCCTCTGGCTTAAACCTGAAAAGGCTAAGGGATGAAAATCGATATCCTCAATAATTAGGGGAATTTTTATCTCTTGATAAACAATGTCTGCAATGGTCTGCAAATCGCTTCCATTGGCTATTTCTTCGGTTAATTTTCTTTGAAAAATAGATAAACGCATATTGAAATTTTTCTGTTCTAGAAGTTGTTCATAGGTATACTCTAATTCTTTGACTATCGGTATTTCAAGGTAATAATGTAGTTCATCTTGAATCTCTTCTTTCCAGTCCTTTAATGATTTCACAATCCATCTGCACTCTTTGTCCCCCTTTCCAGTACAAGTGACTTCTTTTGCAAGTACTTCTTGCTTACAAATTGTAGACATGAAACCGCTCGCATAACCAGTCAGGGTATGACAAACACTGGTATCGGATATACCAAGACGATTAACATGCTCATAAGCCTCATAGGAATCAAGCCAAGTACCAGTACCATATACCGAAATGATATTTTTATGATCATCTAATTCAACAAAACCCTCATATGTTGTCCCGCTTATATGACCGTTTGTAGTATGAAAAATAGGTCCTTGCTTCATTAAGAAATCTAAGGATAAATCAGATTTCATAGCGGTTTTAGCGTCATTCACTCCCATTTCCCAGCCAAATCGAACAAGAAAACCCTTCTTTCTATCAGAACCTAAGTTTTTCCCAAGCTCTTCTCTTAACAGTCCTAGAGATCCAGATGATGTAACAATCCTTCTATCAATATAATCAAAATCCAAATTATGATGTTGCTCTGAAAAATGGACTCTCACTCCATCACCTTTTTCTAATTTTGTTCGCCATCTTTTATCTAGTATTCAACTATTATGTCTTTTTTCCCTTTACAATATGTGAAATTAAAGATAAGTTAATAGACTTATAAAAAGAACCAATCAAAGTGATAGGTTCTTGTATTGAAAATATTATAGTCGTTCCCAAATGGATGCAATACCCTGCCCTCCACCAATACAAACAGCAGAAGCACCATATTTTCCATTTCGCCTTTGTAATTCATAGGCTAGTGAAAGTGTAATTCTTGTCCCACTTGCAGCAAGCGGGTGGCCAATTGCGATGGCACCGCCATTAACGTTACCAATTGCTGGATCAAACCCTAACTCTTTTTGGCATGCTAGGTATTGTGCTGAGAATGCCTCGTTAATTTCGATTAAATCTAAATCTTCCAGTTTTAATCCAGCCTTTTGTAATGCTTTTTGAATAGCAGGTACAGGTCCAATTCCCATGTATGTTGGATCAACTCCAACAACACTCCAGGAAACGAGTCTTGCAATCGGTTTTAACCCTTTTTCTTCCGCAAATTGACTAGATGTGACAATAACAGCTGCTGCACCATCTACCATCCCGCTGGCATTCCCAGGTGTTACCACACCATTGTCTACAAAACGTGCTTTTACCTTGCTTAACTGTTCCATACTTGTTTTCCGTACATGTTCGTCTTGATCAACCATTTTGTTTCCTTTTTTATCAGGAATCGTGACTGGCACAATTTCTTCTTGCAAATATCCCCTATCAATTGCCGCTAATGCCCGCTGATGACTTGATAATGCGTGACTGTCAACCTCTTCACGAGAAATTTGGTATTTTTGAGCCAGATTTTCTGCCGTTTCCGCCATCGTACAGCCGCCAACGGTATCGTATAAACCATCCCATACCCAGTCCTCAATAGCAGGTCCGCCAAGCTTGCTTCCCCATCTCATACCCGGAATAACATGAGGAACATTACTCATGCTTTCCGTTCCTCCAGCAAGTACTGCATTTGCTTCACCAGTCATGATATAGCGGGCAGCTGTTAAAATAGCTTCTACCCCACTTCCGCATAAACGGTTAATGGTTAATGCAGGGACGTGAATCGGAAGTCCTGCCTTCAAACCCACATGCCGAGCAAGTAGGTGAGCATCTTTACTGGATTGCTGGACATTTGCAAAGACAACTTGATCAATTTCCTCTGGATTAATATTTGCTTTATGTATTGCTCCTCGCGCTGCTTCTACCCCTAAATCGGTTGCAGATATCCCTCTAAACGTGCCTGAAATTTCTGTAAACGCTGTGCGGGCCCCTTCCACTAATACGATATCGGACATTTTATTCATCTCCTTTTCATAAGTACGTTCATTAATTCTGTCTTATCACCTTAATGTTTCTCAATAACGCTCTTTCTCGATAACAGCGTCGGCTATCCGTCGTTTGACATTTACTAAGTTCTCTGGGCTGCTCATAATCAGACGGCTTGCAGCACGAGAAAAGAGTGGATCATCTCCAAGGTAATTGATTAGGTTTAATGCTCTAAGGGCAATCTGCTGGGAGGTTTCATGCGTATATATTTTTGTACAATCTAGCTTTAAATTGTTCAATTTTTCTCTCGTTGTCTGAATAGATTTTTCCGTTCTCAAAATTGCACTCTCAATTCCATAAATTGAAATGACGAGATCTGCTAAGAAGGCGGCAATTTCCTGTTCAATATTAAAATTGCTGAGTGATTTCAACTGGATCGTCTTAATTGTTCCATGGTATAGCTTTTTCATTAGCTGAAGTACCTTTTTTTCATGGAACAGCCATTCCTCAAGAATATCATTATTTTCTTTTGGCTCTGAATAGTTTTTAAAAGCAATGGTAGCAATGAGTATCCGATTAATTTCATTCGTACCTTCAAAAATCCGATTAATCCTTGAGTCTCGATAGTGGGTTTCAATTTCATATTCGGCCATGTAACCATATCCGCCATGAACCTGAACGGCCTCATCTACAATAAAATCAAGAATTTCAGTTGACATTACCTTATTAATGGAACATTCTAAAGCAAATTGGGCAATCGTTGTTCCATAATCTTGATTGGTCCGCTTCATTTCTTCGAACCCTTTTTGCATCGCACCAGCTGCCCGGTATACAGCACTTTCATTTGCGAAAGTCTTGATAACCATATCTGCTATTTTACTTTTAATTAAATTAAAGCTGGAAATAGGCTGACCAAATTGGTTTCGTTCATTGGCATATTTGACTGCTAGCTCAATTGCTCGTTTTGCCGTTCCAAGTGATGATGCAGAAATCTTATGACGGCCAATGTTTAAGATATTAAACGCAATAACATGGCCACGGCCGACTTCACCGATTACATTTTCAATGGGAACTTTGACATGGTCAAGGATTAACGATCGGGTTGATGAACCCTTTAAGCCCATCTTCTTTTCCTCTGCACTCGTGGAAACGCCTTCAAAACTTTTTTCTACAATAAAGGCAGTAAACTTCTTGCCGTCGACCTTTGCATATACAATAAAGATTTCTGCAAAGGCGGAGTTCGTTATCCATTGCTTTTCTCCGTTTAAAATATAATACTTGCCACAATCAGACAGATGGGCCGTGGTTCTAGCACTTAATGCATCTGTGCCAGATGATGGCTCTGTCAAGGCGTACGCGGCAATTTTTTCACCACTCAAAAGATCAGGCAAATACCTGCTCTTTTGCTCTTTTGTTCCAAAATAGGCGATTGGTAAGGCTCCAATCCCTGTTTGTCCTCCAAAAGTTATCGAAAACGAACGGCCAAGAGCCATTTTTTCTGAGATGATCGCTGCACTCACTTTTCCTAACTCCAGCCCGCCATCATCCACTGGTATATCAGCGCCAATAAGACCAAGTTCTCCCGCTTCTTTCATAAGTTGGACCGTTTCAGAAAACTCTTTGTTTTCTATTTTCTCAAGTTTTGGATAGACTTCGTTCATAACGAATTTTGTTGCAAGATCTGCCACCATTTCTTGCTCGTCATTAAAGTCTTCAGGGGTAAACACATCTATTGGAAAAATTCCATCGGTTAGAAAATGTTTATCCTCTTTATTTTCAATTAGCATGTCTTACCCACCCACCTGTTCAACCTGCGACTTCATTTTCTCTCTGATTTCATTTGGGATCGGATGCGCCTTTGGTTTATCCTTAAAGGATGTCCATGCACGTAATTCATAACCTTCGGCCACTATTTGATCACCTTTTACAAAATCATGTCTGATTTTAAATACTTTGTTGTGCAGCTCTTCAACCAAGCTATTTACAACCACTTTGTCTTCAAACAACAGCGGCCTTTTAAAAACACAATTAGCCTCTAATATAGGTACTCCAATATGTTGTTCCATAAAAAGTTTTGAGGAAGGAAAACCAATTGCATTTAAATACTCATGTGTTGCCTCATCCATCCATTTATAAAAATTGGGATAAAAAACAATACCTGCTGCATCTGTATCACCCCATCGAACTTGGAAACTATATTCAGATTTCATTCTTTTTACTCCTTTCATTATTGGATAGACTGATTAATCTTAATACTTCATTTATCTCATAGTTTCGTTATTTGAATTTTTCTAGTAAAACCATGCGTGCTTCGACAATGACAACACAAACATGTTAACTGCGATACCAAATATGTGGAATAGAGGTGAAGGAAATTAAGTCAGCAATTGGAGAAATGAAGTATCCGTTATTTTACAGGATACTTCATTTATTTTTAGATTTTACTTCCCTGCAAAAACTGGTTTTCTTTTTTCTGCAAACGCTTGAAGACCTTCTTTACGATCCTCTGTTGAAAATGCATTTGCAAAACAACTGCTTTCAATGATTAAACCTGACTCTATGTCGGTATTTGCCCCAGAGTTTACTGCCAGCTTTACCATTTGCAGAGCAACAGGTGGTTTTTGTGCTAATTTACTGGCCCATTCCTTGGCAGCCACTAGTAATTCTTCAGCAGGCACTACTTTATTAACAATTTGTAATTCAAACGCGCGATAGGCGTCAAACATTTCCCCAAAATAGAGGAGTTCTTTTGCAATCCCTTGACCAACAATTCTTTGTAAGCGCTGGGTACCGCCTCCGCCAGGGATAATTCCAAGTCCTACTTCTGGAAAGGAAAATTTTGCCTTATTTGAACTAATTCTTAAATCACATGCTAGCGCCAACTCAAAACCTCCGCCAAGTGCAAGACCATTTAATGCAGCAATGACAGGTTTATTCAAATTTTCAATTTTTGAAAAAACAGCCCTAGATATTTTATTCATTTTATTAATCCCCACTAGGTCTTTGCTTGCCATTTCATTAATATCTGCCCCAGCTACAAATGCCTTTTCTCCACTTCCTGTTAAAACAATAGCACGTACTTCATCATTATCTTCCAATTCGTCAAATAAACTAGCAAGTTCGGTGAACACTTTTGTGTTTAATGGGTTTACTGGTGGTCGATTGATTGTAACAACAGCTACTTTATCTTCAATATCACATAGTAAAAATTCATAACTCATTTTTATCCCTCCAATATTATTCGAATCTATTATTCGTAATCGTAAAATCCAGCACCTGATTTTTTGCCAACTCTTCCAGCTCTCACCAATTGTTTTAATAAAAGTGGTGCAGCATATTGATCACTGTTAAATTCCGCTTTAAAATACTCCATAACATGGTAGCCAATATCCACTCCAGCAAAGTCTTGAAGTTCAAATGGACCCATTGGATAATTTAAACCTAGTTTTACTGCCTTATCAATATCCTCATAGGAAGCAACGCCTTCTTGGACAAGTTTAATAGCCTCAATAAACTGCGGGATCATAATTCGATTTACGATAAATCCAGGGGAATCCTTTTTAACTTCAACAGGTTCCTTTGAGAGCCTTTTAGATACCTCTTTTAACTCTTGAACCGTTTCATCACTTGTTTTAAATCCACGAACCACTTCTACTAACTTCATAATCTGTGCCGGATTAAAGAAGTGTAATCCTGCTACCCGCTCTGGGCGATTCGTTGCAGAGGCAATTTCTGTAATAGACATAGAAGATGTGTTTGTTGCTAAGATAACCCCTTCTCGAACTATTTGATCAAGCGCTGAAAATACTTCCTTTTTTAACGGTAAATCTTCAAGAACCGCTTCAATTACAAGATCACTATCTTTTAAATCTTCCAAATTAGTAGTAGTTCGAATGCGACCTAATGCGTCTTGTTTCTGCTGTTCTGTCATCTTTCCTCTTGAAACACTTTTATCCATAAATTTACTCATTCGGTTTAAAGCGCTTTCTAAATAACGCTCCTCAATATCTCTCAAAATCACATTAAATCCATTTATGGCAGCAAGGTTTGCAATACCTCCACCCATGGATCCTGCTCCTACGACGCCAATTGTTTGAATGGTCATTTCTACCTCTCCTTTAGCTTTGATTTTTTGAACCTTCTGTCATTAATTATAACGAATATAGACATTCCGATTGTACCTACAATATGTAGGGAAAAAAATTAGATTTTCGCCAAATTTACGGCATTGAAAGAAAGAGTGAACCGATTTTATTTTCTAAATCAAAAATGGTCGATATTAATCAAACTATCGACCGAAAACATGCTATTTATTTAAAACTAATTAACACTTGAATTTAGGAGTTTATTTTTTTCTATTTCTTGTCCATACATATCATAGAGTTTAAAAGCCATCATTAAATTAAATCGTACTTCTGGATCATTTAATTGAACACCCAATAGTGCTTCAATTTTTTCGAGGCGATATAATAAAGAACTTCTATGAATAAATAGTTCATCCGAAGTGCTTTTCACATTTCCATTATTTTGGAGATAAGTATACAGTGTATTAGATAAATCTGTATTTTTCCCTTCGGAATAGGAGATTAGCGGACCGAGTTGATTATTTACAAACAGGTCAACAGCCATTGAATGATTTAAATGATGTAGTACAGTATACGAACCCAGTTCATCAAAAAGGGAGAAACCCGATTGTCTTAACCGGCTGCTTAAAATGCTTACCGCCTGCTTAGCTTGTTGATAACTTATATAATATTCGTTAATGGCTCCGGTTTGGCCGCCTATCCCCATTAACACATTACATTGGACTGTCGATTCTTTTGTCCAATTAGTTATCTTTTTGTACAGAACCTCCCAACTCTTTTTTGAAAGTCTCTTTTCATTCTTGGCTGGTACGATAAGAATAATATTCTCTTCGTGAAAAACGGTTAATATAGTTGAATCAAATTTAATCAACTGAGATTTAATATAATCCCAAACTAGTTTTTTCTTCATCTGCTGCTCAAATAAATTACTCCTATTTATTTCTTTTGCATCGAGATTTATTACTAGTACAGCTAGTTGATGGCTTTGGAAAAGATCCCACTGAAAAAGGTTTGCATATTGTAGGATTCCTTCCTTATCTTCAATTCTTTTGGTCAGAAGCTTTTTAATAAAACTATCCATTGCCTGCTCCTTTGCATCAAGGACTAGTTTTTGTTTTATGAATTGGATAGAACATATATTTCGTGCTAATTCAATGGTTAAGCGATCAATTTCATCCATATCCTGATTGAGTCTGCGCACTGCTAGGTATCCAAGCAAACTCCCTCCCCCATTAATCATCCAAAATAAAAAACAATCTGTGGTACCATTGGGATCTTGAATGGTAAAAACGGCAGGATCTTTTGAATTACCCTTTTCACGTTTTGCAATTTCAGAAAGTTGCTCAGATAGCTTGTCCAGACTTAAATGATCATCTTTAGAAAATGAAATCGGTCTCATAAAACGGTCAAATAAAAGGACTTGATTATTAAACAGTCTAGAAAGCATGGAAGTTATACCATCAAAATTTTCGACTTCCACCGTTTCTTTTACTAGTTCTTGTTGATAATCCAAAAGAAATTGAAGCCGGTTTTTCTGCTCTTTTTCATTGTTAAATAGACGAGCATTTTCCAAAATAACCGCTACATGTTTTGATAACAATTCTAATACTCGAAGATCATTTTCTGTGAATATATCATTCTTTTCTACATGTAAAACACCAATGGTTTTTAGGTCAATACTCAAAGGAACGGTTAACTTGGAACCTCCTGGCTTCTCCAAAAAAGGAAAATATTTATTTAACTTATAATTTTCTTCAATCTTAATTCTTTCCGTGAACTTTGCGATTCCATACGATGGCGGTTGGAAAACAAAACAATTTTCTTTCTCATTAACTAAATAGATACAGGCAAAATCCGCATTTGTTCCCTCGCCTGCTCTTGAGGTCAACTCTTCAATATGCTTTTGAATCGGGGCATTGAGGGAAAGATTCTTACTAACCCATTCGATCCCTTCCATTTTCTTAAACTGGTAATTTTTTTGACGTGCCATTGCCATTGCGACAGCAATATCCTTGCCAAATTCTTCGAACGGTGTTTCCATATCTAATAATGGAACGTAATTCAAAAAACCAACCATACAAAAACCTAAGAAGATATGATTATCGTATAATGGGACTGTAAACCACGTTTTAACATTCGCTTCTTTTAGTATTTTTGACAACTGACACCTTTTAGCTGAATCAGCATTTTCAAATCTGACACTATGCTGTAGAAGTTTTGGGGAACAATCAACAATGGTCAAAGGAAAAGATTCTGAAACAGTTGGTATGTTTCCACTCCAAGCTTTCAGCACAAATTTCTCCCCTTCATTCATTACGATTCCAACACAATCACAGAAAAGTTCTGAACGAAAAGATGCCGTTAAGTACTGGAGCACTTCTTCTTCTGTATCAAATTTGATAAGATGACGTGATGTTGAGCGTAAATGGTTCTCTAATTTCTTCATTAATTTTTCTTTCTTCGTTTCGAACACAAGCCATTTCCCCTCTCCTTCTATTAATTTTATAGGAAAAATGGATTTATTGGAAATTTTTTAATATACAAATAATTGACAATAAAAAGAGTCCCAGGGATTTATTAGTGTGCTTGCTAATGGCATAAAAAAACGCCCTCCATAAAATATATAAACATAATGAACTCATTTGTTTATATGATTTCTAGACGGGCGTCCAGTTTAACTGCTTAAGCTTTGCTATCTTAACTGCGCTTTTAGTGTTTCCTTTAATTGGTCTTGAAGTGACATCTTTCGAATCTTTCCGCTGGCCGTCATTGGGAATTCATCCATAATTAGCAGCTTATCAGGAACTTTATAATCAGCCACTCTTTGTTGCACATACTCAAATAGTTCTTTCGAATCAATCGAGCCAGCGTGAGGTTTAAGCTTTACACAGGCACAGGAAATTTCCCCTAAGACAGTGTCAGGCAGTCCAACAATCGCCACTTCCATCACCTGGGGATGAGTATAGAACACCTCTTCAATTTCACGGGGATAGATATTATAGCCGCCACGAATGATCATTTCCTTTTTTCTGCCGACGATCCGGAGATTTCCGTGCTCATCCAAGGTTCCAAGGTCGCCTGTGTAGAACCAGCGGTCGTGATCAAGGGCTTCTGCCGTTTTTTCTGGCATATTATAATATCCTTTCATCACGCCAAATCCACGGCAAACGACTTCGCCCACTTCGCCAATCCCGACTTCTTCTCTGAACTCGTTGACGATTTTTATTTCTGCACCAGGAAGTGCCCTGCCAACCGTTTCCGCCCGGATCAGATCATCGTCATCAAAACCCGTCATGGCTAAGGTTGGAGAAGTTTCACTTAACCCATAAGAAACAACAATATCGCAGCCCATATCCTTCCGAATCCGTTTCACAATTTCGACCGGACATGGCGCCGCTGCAATAATCCCCGTTCTAAGGGAGGACAAATCATATTTTGAAAAATCAGGATGATTCAGTTCCAATATAAACATGGTTGGTACCCCATGTTTAACGGTAACTTGTTCGGATTCGATTATTTGCAGCGCCTCTTTTGCTTTGTATACCTCCACTAATACCATACGCGCTCCGCAAGCAATCGTGCTGAGAATGCTTGGTACCATGCCAAAGACATGAAATACGGGAACGGCCACAAAAAAGACATCATCTGATGTACATTTCATCGCTTCGGCTGAGATGATAGCCGTATTCACCACATTGCTATGGGTTAACATTGCTCCTTTAGGAGCACCTGTCGAACCTGAAGTATACAGAATCGTAAAAACATCGTTTTCCGCATCAATGGTGGTTGGAGTTAATGACGGTTTCTCACTGCGTTCCAGTAATTGCTCATAACTCATGAGCCCGTCCTTATCGCTTCGAACGGTAAATAATCTTTCAAGGGTGTTTACTTGTTGAATAGCCCTAGTAAATTGCTGATAATGATTCACTCCAGTAAATTCTTCTGTAAAAAACGCTGCTTTCGCTTCGGAATTAGCCAAAATATATTCCACTTCGTCTTGACGATAACGGGTATTAAACGGGACAAGCACCGCTCCCAAATGACTACAGGCCAAATAAATGACCACAAATTCATTCCAGTTGGGCAGGCAGACGGCTATTTTAGCTCCTTTATCAATTTTTAAGTCTTGAAGAGAAGCTGCAAGAGCAAGAGATTTCTCCCATAAATCTGAATAAGACAGACGAGAATACCCATCGTACAATACTTCATGGTCAGGGTTACTACGGTAAACGCTTTCAAGTAATTGCGAAACACTTAATCTGCTTAGCTCTGTTTTCATATTATCCCTCCTCGGTCGCACCTTTCATTAAAGGACTTCCCAAATCGCGGCAATTCCCTGTCCGCCGCCAATACACAAGGCCGATGCACCGTATTTCTTATTTCTTCGTTTTAGCTCGTATAATAAGGAGAGGCTGATTCTTGCACCGCTTGCGCCAAGTGGATGTCCTAAAGCGACGGCCCCGCCGTTTACATTGCCGATCTCGGGATTGAAACCAAGTTCTTTTTGACAGGCTAAATATTGGGCTGCAAACGCTTCATTAATTTCAATTAAATCCAAATCCTCGATTTTCATATTGGCGCGTTGTAAAGCCTGCCTTATGGCTGGAGCAGGACCAATCCCCATATATTGGGGTTCAACACCAACAATCCCCCATGAAACCAGTCTTGCCAATGGTTTTAAATTTCTCTTTTGGGCATATTCACTGGATGTGACCACCAAGGAGGCGGCACCATCATTGATTCCGCTTGCATTTCCTGCCGTTACGACCCCATTTTCTTTAAAGCGGGCCGGCATCTTGCGGAGCACCTCAACCGGGGTGGCACGCGGGTGTTCATCCTGGTAAATTACCTTTTCGCCTTTCCGTCCCTTAACTGTAAAAGGTACAATTTCCTCTGCAAAATAGCCATTTTCCATGGCCGCCAAGGCACGTGTGTGACTCCTGGATGCAAATTCATCTATTTGGTCCCTGGAAATTTCATATTTTTCTGCAAGGTTTTCTGCCGTAATTGCCATGGTACACTTTCCATAAGGATCATATAGGGCTTCCCACAGATAGTCCTCCATCGGCGCCTTGCCAAGCGGCAGACCCCAGCGTGCTCCCCGAACCACATGAGGAACCTGACTCATGTTTTCCGCTCCACCTGCGATGCTGACGTTGGATTCTCCAAGTTTAATTGATTGGGCCGCATTTACAATCGCCTGCAAACCAGATCCACAAAGGCGATTAACGGTTAATCCGGGCACCTGCTCAAGTATGCCTGCCTTCAGGGCAACGTGTCTCGCCATATAAATGGCATCCGTACTAGATTGAATGACATTTCCGATTACAACTTGGTCCACTTCTTCAGGCTCAATATTTGACCGCTTCATCGCCTCTTTTGTGGTGGCGACTGCCAGGTCAATCGCCGATATATCCCGAAACGATCCCCCAAATTCGGTAAAGGCTGTTCTAGCTCCGTCGATCACAACAATTTCCTTATTTTCCACTGTTTCCACTCCTTAGCGTCCTGTATCTAATATTCTTAATATAATCTAAGTATTCTAAATTTTAAATATTATTATAGTGCTTGTGTGGTAATTTTCACACCTTGAAAATAAGGAATTTGCTAGAGCCATTTCCTCAATATTAAGGAAAGTTTTTTACTTATTATTGACTCGCAGCCACAGGTAACTACTGGCAAGATACGACAAAAAGGCATGAATTCGGGTCAATACCGAACTCATGCCAAGATTCAAGCTATAATCGAACCTACTTAGTAAGCTTTTAGCCTTCTAATAATAAAGAATGTGGATCTTCCAATAAATCTTTCACGGCAACCAGGAAGCTAACAGCCTCTTTTCCGTCCACAATTCGATGATCGTACGATAGAGCAATATACATCATTGGACGGTTTTCCATTCGTTCACTGTCAATCGCGACTGGTCTTGTTTGGATTTTATGCATTCCGAGAATCCCCACTTGCGGGCTATTCAAGATTGGCGTTGACATTAAGGACCCGAACACGCCGCCGTTTGTAATCGTAAATGTTCCGCCTTGCAAATCACTTAAAGTAAGGGCGTTATCACGAGCTTTTTTACCGAGATTACTGATTTCTTGTTCAATTTCAGCAAAGTTTTTCTGGTTCGCATGGCGAACAACTGGTACGACCAATCCCTCTGGTGCTGCTACCGCAATGCCGATATCATAAAACTTCTTGATCATCACTTCATCGCCTTGAATTTCGGCATTTAAAAGAGGGAATTGCTTTAAAGCTGCCACCACGGCTTTTGTAAAGAAGGACATGAACCCAAGACGTACACCATGTTTTTCGAAAAAGGCATCTTTCCGCATACTGCGTAAATCCATAATGGCAGACATATCCACTTCGTTAAAGGTGGTTAACATTGCCGCTGTATGCTGGACTTCTACTAAGCGTTTAGCGATGGTTTGACGCCGGCGGGACAATTTCACGACTTCTACTGGTTTATCAAATTCTTCGTCTATTTGTTGTACGGATGGTTTTGGGCTTGCCTTCTCAAGCTTTGGTTCTTCTTTAACCGCTGCAGTAGGTGTGTAGGCTTTTACATGCTCTGGTCTAATTCTGCCAAGTGGATCACGGCTGCTTACTTGGTTTAAATCGATTCCCAGTTCTCTTGCCAATTTTCTTGCCGCAGGTGAAGCAATCGGACGTGCGGCATTCGAACCTTCTAGGTCAGGCTGGCTGCTTGGTTGACGTAAAGTTTCTTCTGCCGGTTTTTCCGGAGCTTCAGTTGGAACAACTGGAGTGCTTGGAGTGGCACCTGCAGCCGGATTCTCATCGATAATTGCAATGACATCGCCTACTTCGACAATTTCGCCGGTCTCTTTTAATAATTTTGAAACGGTGCCGGAGTATTCGGCATTTAATTCGATATTCACTTTGTCCGTTTCCAGCTCAACAACACTGTCTCCTTTCGTCACTTCATCCCCAATATTAATGAGCCATTGTGAAATGGTTCCTTCTGTAATTGATTCTGCCAGTTCTGGTACTATTATTTCTTTCATCTGATGTATCCTCCTAGGTAAAATGGTAAGTCTCCTATAATACTAGTTTATCAACTATAGTATTTGTTAGTGATGATGGTTAGTGAGTAACTATACACTCTTTCTTGTTTCTGCGTATCTACTAGACTCTATACCGTTCAAGGCCTGGTGGATAATGCGTTCTTGCTCCTTTTTATGCACGAGTGGATCGCCGCCTGCCGTACTTGAACGCTCTTGACGTCCGATGTATCCAACTGTCAGGCTGCCTGAAGCAAGATCAAAGAGAATAGGAGCGATATAGTGCCACGCGCCCATATTTTTCGGTTCTTCCTGTACCCATACGATTTCCTTCAAGTTTGGATAACGCTTTATGATCGCTTCTACCTTTTCCTGAGGAAATGGATACAATTGTTCGATTCGAACGATGTGTATTTCATCTAGTTTTCGCTTTTCTTTCTCTGAGTCGATTTCTACAGCCAAATCAATGGCCATCTTACCTGTTGTTAACACTAAACGCCTTACTCTATCCGTCACTTTCCCCAGCTCAGGCTGTTCCATCACTGTTTGGAAATGCCCTTCGCTTAACGCAGTTCCAGGAGAAGCGACCAACGGCTGACGAAGCAGACTCTTTGGCGTCATAATCACCAAGGGCCGAACAAACTCTGTTCCTAAGATAGAGGCTTGACGGCGTAAAATATGAAAATATTGAGCCGCACTTGTCAGATTCGCAACAGTCCAGTTGTTTTCAGCTGCTAACTGTAAAAAACGTTCCGGACGGGCACTGGAATGCTCCGGACCTTGGCCCTCATATCCGTGAGGCAATAGGAGGACAAGCCCTGATTTTTGACCCCATTTTGCTCTTGCAGATGATACGAATTGATCATAGAGTGGCTGTGCCGTGTTGGCAAAGTCACCGTATTGTGCTTCCCAGATGACAAGTGTTTCAGGCGCAAAGACATTATATCCATATTCAAAACCTACAACAGCTGCTTCTGACAAAGGACTATTATGAACCGCAAACGAAGCTTGTGCTTGCGGAAGCTGGTGCAATGGTGAATAGGTTTCATTTGTTTCCGCGTCGTGGAGGACAATGTGCCGCTGCGCAAACGTTCCCCGCTCAGAATCTTGGCCGGTTAGCCGAATTGGTGTCCCATCTTTTAACATCGACGCAAATGCGAGCACTTCTGCTACCGCCCATTCTACTTTGCCGTCCTCTTCGAGTGCCGTATTACGGCGCTCCAGAATCCGCTTTAATTTTGGATAAACATGAAAACCTTCCGGCCATTTCAACAAATCTTGGTTTAATTCACGAAGGGTATCAAGAGCCACACTTGTTTCCACCGGCGGAATTCCTTTGGCGACCACCCTTGGAACCTCTACTTCTGTAAGGTGTTCACTCTCTTTTTTCTCGGCCATGTTGTCAAACTCAGCCTGCAGCATTTCTTGGACGCTGCGCTGAATATGCTCAACTTCTTCTTGGTTGAGAATGCCTCTATTTTGCAACTGTTTGGAATACACCGCTCTTACGGTTGAATGATTCGCGATTTTTTTGTAAACCTGCGGCTGAGTGACCGCTGCATCGTCCATTTCATTGTGGCCAAATCGACGATATCCAACTAAATCAATCAAAAAGTCCTTTTGGAACTGAGTACGGTATTGATAGGCCAGACGAACTGCAGCCAGACAAGCTTCCGGATCATCCGCATTTACATGTACAATCGGAATCTCAAATCCTTTTGCAAGGTCACTCGAATATCTCGTCGTTCGAGAGTCTTGGCTATCTGTCGTAAAGCCAATCAGGTTGTTGGCGATAATATGAATCGTTCCACCTGTTCGATATCCTCTTAACCCGCTTAAATTCAAGGTCTCCGGTACAATTCCCTGCCCCGGAAAGGCGGCATCGCCATGAACCAATATCGCAAATGCCTTCATAACATCCTGCTTAGGGTAACCGGCTTTCTTTCGTTCTTCTTGGGCAGCTCTTGCAAAACCTTCGACGACCGGATCAACAAATTCAAGATGACTCGGATTATTGGCTAAAGTAATCCGCGCGCGAACGTTCCCGGGGCCTTCCATAAATCGATTGCGTCCTAGATGATATTTCACATCTCCCGTCCAGCCCTCACTAATATCGACTAAATCTTCGGACGGACCCTGCTGCTTAGCAGATGAGTGCTGAAATTCAGAAAACATCTTTCTGTATGGTTTATTTAACACATGCGCAAGGACACTGAGGCGGCCGCGATGAGCCATACCAATCACGACATTACCTGCTCCATCCCCGACACCTTCGTGCACGGCTTCATTCAGCATCGGTACAAGCATGTCAACACCTTCAATGGAAAATCTCTTTTGACCGACAAAGGTTTTATGCAAAAATTGTTCAAATCCTTCAACCTCTGTCAAACTCTGTAACAAGTTCGTTTGTTCTTCTTTAGATAAGGAGCGATGCAAGGAACCTGACTCGACCATTTGCGTTAACCACGCTCGTTCATCCAGATGGTGCACATGGTTAAATTCATAGGCAAGTGTGGAGGTGTAAATATCCTTTAAATGGTTGAAAGCATCCCATGCGTTTTGAATACCTGCCGGCGCCTCCTCCCAAACAAGTTTCGATGGAATCGCTTTCAGATCTTGCTCACTTAGCCCATATTTTTCTGGATTAAACAACTCTTGATTTTGTAGATTCCCCTCTAAAGGGTTCAAATTTGCCGCTACATGCCCGTTTGAGCGAATTTCTTCAAGAAGCTTTACCACTTTTAGTACCTTTTGTATATTTGTAGAATTAGTAGGTTGATCGGATTCATGATTAAAGGTTTCTTCGGTTTGATTTGACTCAAAAGACAAAGGTGAGCCCCATTTAATAAATAGCTCTTTTAATTTTGGTTCAATGGTGTCTTCCCCGTTCGTATACCGCTCATATTGTTCTATTATATAGCCCAGATTTGGACCATTAAATTTCCGCCAAGGATTATGTTCGTTTTTTTGTACTCCCATTCCCGATTCCTCCATTGTTGGTGTTCCTTTATATGATTTGTTTAGGATGATTTAATGAAATCATTTTCATTTACTTATAATTAAGGATAATATAATAATAGAAATAAATAAAATGATAAAAAATTATATTTAATTATAAAAAAAATTTATATCAGATAGCAGGGTGGAAAAATGGATTACCGAGATTGGGAAATACTGAAGATTCTTTATCAACAAAAAAATCTAACCAAGACTGCTCGACTTTTATTTCTAACTCAACCCGCCTTAACGACTCGTTTAAAGCATATGCAGGAAGAACTAGGTGTAAAAATCGTCACCCGTGAAAGCCGGGGTGTGCATTTTACCCCACAAGGTGAATATCTTGTCCATTGTGCGGAGGAGGCCCTTGCTCAATATGAAAAGATAAAAGAAACTGTCCTAAATATGAGTCATAACGAGAGTGATAAAGTGGCAGGTACGTTGAAATTGGGGGTATCTAATTTTTTCGCGAATTATGAACTCCCCTATATTTTAAAACTATTTAAAATGCAATATCCCCATGTGGAATTCAAAGTAACTACCGGCTGGAGCAGAGACGTCACTCAGCTTATCCACAATAAAGATGTTCATATTAGCTTTGTTCGGGGAGACTATGGATGGAGGGGATTATCAAAACATCAATTATTTGAGGAAACCATCTGCATTGCATCCATGGATAAGATTGATAGTAGGGATCTCCCCCGCCTTCCTAGAATCGAATATCGAGGAGATTATTTATTAAAAACTGTCATTGATCATTGGTGGGCTGAAAACTATGCAGAAGCGCCCTTTATCAGTATAGAAGTCGACCAAGTTGATACGTGTAAGGAAATGGTTCTAAATGGTTTAGGCTATGGCATCTTGTCGAGCAGGGTAATTACTGGTATAGAAGACTTACAAAAAATCAACCTCCTTGATCAAGAAGGAAATCCGATATTGCGAAGGACGTGGATGTATTATCATAAGGAGTCTCTTGAATGGAATGTCGTGAAGGCATTTGTACATTTTATTGAGAATTTTGATTGGAAAGACTAAAGTAAAAAATAAAGTGCCGGGCACCCTCCGATAAATTTTGACGCTGCCCGGCACTTGATTTTTTCACTCCGTATCGATACTTCCGGGGTTAACTCTATCTAATAATAATTCCGATGCTGCACTGGCATATAAATACAACCGATGCATCGGTCTAGTCATGGCTACATACAATAATTTGATGTCTAGCTCTTCATCACAATACGATTCTTCCATAGTAAGAATCAGGACAGCATCAAATTCCAATCCTTTTGAAAGGTACGAAGGCAGGATCACCACGCTGCCTTTTTTCATATCTTCTTTTTCTTCTAATAGCTGAATGGGAAGATGGCTATTTTCCAGCATTTTATAGATTCGTAAGCACTCTTTGTCGGTTCTTCCAATAATTGCAATTGAATTAAGCTCTTCCTCTTTTAATAAATGGATATCATCTTCAAGTATTTCTCTTACCTGCTGCAAATTGGCAGGATCAATTTTCGTAAAACGTGGTTTGGCCCCATGTCGGATGACAGGTTCAACCTTTGGCAGGTCTTTATTCATAATCGAAAGAATGTCGTTTGCTAGATGCATAATCTCGACCGTCGTTCGGTAACTCTTTTGTAATGCTTGATAATTAGCATTAGGAAAAATTTCCTTTACTAATGGCTCCCAGCTATGTAACCCTCGATAGGAATGAATCCCTTGGGCCAAATCTCCGACGATTGTAAACAAATCTGTTTCAAAACCTTCTTTTAGTGCGGCAAATTGAAAATAACTGTAATCCTGGGCCTCATCAATAAAAATGCTCTTCATTTTAAATGGTTCTTCGATACCTTCTAATTTCGCCTTCATATAAAATAATGGAGCTAAATCCTCAAGTTCTAGGGCATTTTTAGCAAAAACCTTTTGGCAATAGTGACTTAACTTCTTGCATTCCATCTCTGAAAGTGAACGTGAATACATTTGTAAAAGTTCAGGCGATGTCATCAGTTCCTTATATAAAGTAAAAATATCTTTTTTAACAAAAGAATCCATATAATTTTTTACTGCCACTTTCGACTCTTGTTCCACCGTCTTTATTCTTTGTGCTTTTGAATCCATAAAGCTGATTACTTTTTCCCTTCTTTTATCTGCATCCAGCCTGGTGCTGTACAGGGCCTTATCTAAAGCATCGTCATATTTATTGTTAATTTTAGAAAGTATGATGGATTTTTTTATTCTTAGGTCATTTGCTAATACATTTTTGATTTTATCCAACCTCTTATAGATCGGTAAGTATTGAAATTCTTTTAAAAATAGCCTTTTGAGGTTTTCCCCTCTCAAGAGACGGGATTTTTCAATGATAAAATCCTCGGAAGGGGCCAAATTTACTTCAATTTCTTTCAAATAGCGATCGATGATCCCCTTAAATTCCAGGGAACCTTTAAAACTAGAAACCCATTGGATCCATTTGGTTTTTTCATTCCGATTAATAAAGGCGATTAATTTAGAATTAGGAGATAATAATTTTATTTTCCTGCCTAAACATTTTCTCATAAACTCAATATAGGTCGTTTGATTAATCTTGTTTACCCCTAAATCCGGCAATACCGCGGAAATATAATCGATAAACAATCGATTTGGTGCTAGAATCATTAATTTTTCTGGAGGAAATCGATAACCAGAAGAGTATAGAAAATAAGAAATTCGATGGAGAGCAATGGTTGTTTTTCCACTTCCTGCCGCTCCTTGGACGATAATGGGATGTTTAAGAGAGGCTCTAATCACTTCATTTTGCTCATTTTGAATGGTCGCGACAATTTCGGTTAAGCGATTGTCCGCTTTTCCTGATAAGGATTTCTGGAGTAGTTCATCGTGCGTTGTTAAATCGATATCCCGAATCTCTTTTAATATTCCATTTTCGATTTCATACTGTCGCTTTAGCGATAAATAACCACTTTGCGTTTCCCCATAGGCGTCATAGGTTACATTTCCTAGGCGGCCATCATAATAAACATTGGCAATCGGCGACCGCCAATCGACAATAATGGGGGTCTGATTCACACGGTCAAACAGTGAAGCTTTTCCGATATAGAGAATCTCTTCTTTGCTGTCACCACTGCTTGTGAAATTGATCCTTGAAAAGTACGGTTTGCCGATTACACTTGCTAACCTTTCCAATTCACTTTCGGCCAGTTCTAAATATTGAGCATTTGTGAGGAGGGTCATGTAGCTTAAACTACTATCTGAGGTATCAAGATCAGCAAAGGCTTCTTTCAAATTCTCTACAAACTGTTCTTTATTTCCCTTCGACATTTCCAAAACGCTTTTAATATATTCCTTTGTAAACTCTAACCGCTCGACTTCTGCTTGATAATTTTTATGATCCCGAACTGATTTTTGCTTTTTTTGGCTCATTCTCTAAATGGGTCACCTCTCATCTATGGGAACAGGATGAAAACAAAAAGAAACATCTACCATGCTTTGTAGATGCTTTCATTCATAATGGAGCTATATTTTACCATGGCATAAGTGTTTAAACAAACTATTTGTTAGTAATAAGTGAAAAGTAGTCGATGATCTTTCCCACATCATGTTAATCTTTATAGGAGCTGCCCTGCCATACAAAGCCCATTAGATCTAATTTCACCATTTTTATCCTTTATAATACAATAAAGCAATTAGGAAAATAATCAATCCTATTAAGAAAATAGGACCAAGACTCGTAGTATATACAAAGTAAATTCTAATATGAAGAATGGCATGAATTATAAGAATGATTAGAAGGCAAACAAGCAAAAAAATGGTTAATTGTACGTTTCTATTCCGATTCAAAGGATTTGCTCCCTTCTAAGAGCTTAACAGGAACACTGAATATTTTTTATATAAATATTTTACGGCAGCTCGAATTATTCCTGCCTATACTTGTTCTCATGATACAATAGCTTTAATGAATCGGAGGTAGTGAAATGAAAAAAGTGATTATATTTACTCAAGAAACATGCCCGCCTTGCCATGCGGAAAAACTTTGGTTAAAAGAAAAAGGAATTGAGTTTGAAGAAAGAGACATACGTAAAGACGATCAATATCTCTATGAACTTATTGATCTAGGTGCTGCTGCTACACCTGCAACCATTATCAAAGACGGGGATCATGAGGAAGTTATTCTAGGCTTTGATCAATCGAAATTGGCTGAACTTTTAGGTATATAATGCTTGTTGAAAAGCTTAAAATTTCTTTTTTAATGGTGTTATAAATAGGACTGGCGAACAGTGGATGGCATTGTTCGCCTTACTCAACCGTTTGATAAAACTTCCATTTTTGATATATGTTTAAAATTAAACGCTCTTTCATTTACCGTCATCACCCTTATTCTCTATCAGTGGGCAATGAAACGAAAATACGAATTTAGATGAATTGGAAACAATGGAATTAATCTACTAGAGATTTATCCTGCGAATCCTGATATATTAAGTCATGTCGCTTCTAAACGAATTAAATACTATGAAATGGTGAGTAGTCGCGGTTCCATTATTGGAGCTGAGGAAAGTCCAGGCTCGCACAGTGCTGAGATGCCTGTAGTGTTCGTGCCATCCGTAAGGGTGGGCAGTCGGTTATTATTTCGGCTGACGGCGGTGAAATCAAGCTACGTCCTTGTTGATATGCTGAGAGTAACCTGAAAGTGCCACAGTGACGATGCTTTTCTGGAAACGGAAAAGGTGGAACGGGTAAACCCCTCGAGCGAGCAACCCAAATTTAGGTAGGGGCATCATCCTGCGGGAATATGAACTTAACGGATGAATTGACAATAAGTCGATAGTTATATGACTACTACTTCCTGTACAAGGCTTGCTGCCGTTTGTAGTACGGAGGAAGTACAAAACCTGGCTTACAGCCCTTTCATGAGCTGATTTAATCGTTTAAGAGCAATGATTGCGGGAGTTTTATTGATTCTCGTGTGCTCCCCCTTCAATACATAATCTTCATGGCAAAGCAAAAATACAGAATTATAACCGATTATGAAAGTCGTCTTGACCGTTAGATAAAAGATTTGCAAGGATTGCAGAGTTTTCCTGATCCGCATCATATTGCAAAACATCGTCATATTCAAAAATCTGGAACGAATCACGAAAGTTTTCACTCATGTACTTTACAAAAGCTTCCATGTTGTCTTCCCCATTCTGGCGAAACTCCATCATGATTGAACGAAATTGATGCGGCGGAATCTCACATTTAATATGAAAGGATTTTGAAAATCCGAAGTCGTTTAAGCTGTAGAGATTGTATGTATATGCCATTGGAAACACCCCTCTGCTTATTTATGTTTATTTTAACCAATGTTGTGATACTTAATGAGAATTTTATCGAGCAATAAGATACCCTAAAAAAATAAAAAGTCACATCCGATTATTGGATGTGACCGCAAGATTGTTGTAAAAATAGATCAGACACCATCCAAAAATATGGATGATGTCTGATCTATTTTTTATTTTGTCCTATGTAATAGCCCACACAATTTCACTAGTTATGGCTGCTGCGTTCCCGCCCTGACCCGTTCCTAGTGTCCTTGTTGGACTATGACTCCGCAGGTAGGACTCGAACCTACGACCGATCGGTTAACAGCCGATAGCTCTACCACTGAGCTACTGCGGAATAATGGTGCCTGCTTGAGGATTTGGACCCCATTGAGGGCAAATTGCCTGCATTTAATTACACGGCTAATGTATCGTATTAAAGATGGTTATTTAGTGGAAATGACGGGAGTTGAACCCGTGTGCAAAGATATTGGCACTTATACATCTACGAGTGTAGTCAGTAGAATTCATTTCACACACTTCTTTAGCCTACTGACAGGCATTGAAGCAGCTAGTCTGATTATTCTCTTCCGGCATCCTCAGACGGTGGATTTCGGCGTAGTCCACTTAAGATGAGTCCCTTACCTTACCACATGGACGATGGAAGGAGGAACCGCTATCGTCTGTTATTATGCAGCGAAAGCGAAGTTATTGTCTTGTTTGCCAGTTATTAGGCTTTATCGTTTTAACGAGGACGAATCCCTCGACTCGCCATATAAGCTCAAACTATCCCTGTCGATACCAAGACATTCCCATAATATAATGGCAGAGAAGGAGGGATTTGAACCCTCGCGTCGGTTACCCGGCCTACACCCTTAGCAGGGGCGCCTCTTCAGCCACTTGAGTACTTCTCTGTAATAAAAAACTTACACGTAAATTCGTTATGAACTTACAAGAAAAATATATCATGTTTTCTAAATGGAAGATAGCTGTAAAATTTGGTAGTCCAAAAGTCCTAATTAATATATAAACTTTGTGTTATCTTATATTGACCTGTTTGTTTAAATATTAATAGGAACGGTTCTCATGAGCGGGAACTTTACCATTAAATCCATGAGAACCATCCCTGTAAACATTCTATTTCAGTATCGAAGGAGAATCGATGCTAACGATACCGTTCTTCTTTAAATGGATTTGCTGTCATCGAATAGCCAAACTCTTCCCAAAAACCGGCTTCGTCTTCTTTCAAAAACTCAATCCCTGACACCCATTTCGAGCCCTTCCATAGATAAAATACTTCAGGTGGAATAAACCTTAGCGGATAACCATGTTTTGGATCAATATCCTGCCACTCATGATGTTTATCCTTCCAACGGTATACAAACAAAGAATCGTCCCCTAATAAAGGCTCGAGCGGCAGGTTGGCAGAATAACCAAATCTATCTCCATTATAGTAACCATAAATTTTTATGTATTTTACATCTTTATCGATTTCAACAAACTTTAATAACTCTTTTAGTGCAATTCCTTCAAAAGTTGTATCAAATTTAGACCAGGTGGTCACACAATGCATGTTAACAGTTGAAATAGTCTTCGGAAGCTCCATGAATTCTTTATACGATAAGACCTTTTCTTCTTTTACTTCACCAAAAAGCCTGAAACTCCAAAAGGTTTTATTAAACACTGGGATATCCCCTTTGTGCAGTATGGGCCATTTTTCAGTTTCAAATTGTCCAGGCGGCAGCTGTCTTTCCATCATACACCATCCTTTTTCCTCTTAATCATTTTTTAAGTAAAGTGATTCGTACATATGCTCTATCGTATCATAATAAAATAACCGCCAGTAGGCGGTTATATATTTAAACTACTTAGACGCAGTCGCTAAAGTTGCTTCAGGTGTTGTTACCTTGTCATAAAAATCCACGAAATTGTCTCGTTCGTCGGTATTACGATACGCCATTGCAACACGTGGATGTTCATTCAGCACTCCAGAGATCATGTAAGGAATGATATAGCCCCACTCCCACTTATTTCTCATTTCTACCATGTGCTTTTCAATGATGCCAAGTACTGGCCTTAGTTCATAGCTTGTTTTTTGGATATAGCTAACGAGAAGTTCTGTGTTACAGTTACCTGCTGCACGTCCCATGCCATAGACAGATGAATCTAAGAAGGTTACTCCATTTTGATATGCAGTCAAGGTATTGGCGAATGCTAATTGCATATTATTATGTGTATGAATTCCGAGCTGTTTGTTAGGGAGCAGTGATTGGAATTTTTTCACTTGATGCGCTATTCCCGCAGGATCCAAGCTTCCAAAGGAGTCCACGATATACACAACATCTACAGGGCTTTCTTTCACCATTTCCATTGCTTCAATCAGCTGATGTTCAGGCACACTGGATAAAGCCATGATGTTAAGTGTGGTCTCATATCCCAAATCATGAAACATTTTTACAAGCTCTAAGCCTTTATCCACTTCACGGACATAGCATGCCACCCGGATCATATCCAAAACACTTTGCTCACGGGGCAGGATATCATTTGGATCCACACGGCCAATATCTACTAAAGCAGATAGCTTCGTAAACTTTTTCTCAGGAATGACCTCCTTTAGGAATTGATCATCAAGAAATCTCCATGGATTAGGCTCAGTCGCGTTAAGAAGCTTAGCGGAATTTTTGTAGCCAATTTCCATATATTCCACACCGGCTTCACTTAGTCCGTTATATAGGTCCTGAACAAATTCGACACTGAAATCCCAATTGTTTACTAACCCTCCATCTCGGATCGTACAGTCTAATATTTTGCTGTTATGTACCATAATTGCCACTCCCCCTGTTTTATGCTATTCGTCATATTATTTGTTATTATGAAGGACTATATCAGAAAGTGTCAAACTTTTTTTAAAATTGGAGAAATTTTTCACACTAGGTCATTTGATCATAAAAAAGACTTCCTCTATTAAGGAAGCTGTTAATATTTGACTTAAACACTTCATTTACTTTGGTTGATTAACAAGTGCTTTACGGTCAGTTGATAACGGTGGTTCTTCTAACCAAGCGTGGTTAATCATTATGTTTGCCCCATCTTCTGCAAACAAAGCAATTTCCGCCGCAAGCCGTACATATGTAGCATTCAAATCCATTCTTTGGCAAGTTCCAGCGGCGGCACCGTAATTTCCTATCCCAAGGGCAATCAAATAAGTTGTATGAAACATCATCAATTTTTCTGAAAAGGGTGCAACCGTACTATCGGTAACAAGTGAATCCCAACCCATAGGTACAGGAATATCTTCATTATTCAATATTGAACTGAATTTTTTTATATGCTTATTAGCAATTCCTTTCCCTTCCAAAAAGAATTGTTTTACATCTTCATTTTTAGACACTTGTGCAAAGGCCATCATCATTGCTTTCCCTAAAGCGTTCGATTGGATCCCTATAAAAAGATGTGTTATTTCTATTGCCGTTAACGGTCGTTTATGTCCTATAAAATCCAATAAAAAACTTTGTTTTTCTATAAAATCAACCTTGCTTGGCATTGGTATTTGCGGTGGTCGGATATATAAACCTTTTGATAATAATACTTTTCTTGCCTTATCGTGTAAATCAGATACAGATACAAGTAAATTTCTAAAAAAATCACTAACATCTGAACGTGCCGAAACTCCAATTACCATACTTATACTTGCCATTGCAATTGTCTCTAATTTTTGTATATACATCAGGATAAAAACGTCTGAAAACAATCTAGGTGCATGCGGATTTACATCTTTATCAGTAAAACCAAAAGGTATCGGATAATTTTCTTTAGTAAAAATCTCCGTCATAATTTTAATGTCATTTTGTGCTATGCTCAAGGAATTTTCGATAAGTAGAAGGATTTCTTTATCTTCACAAGTATTTTTAAAATATTTCATCACACAAATTGCTAAGGTATCGTTTAAATACTGTGCCCAAAGAGAACCTATTTCCGAAGCTGTTAAACGGATATGATTAGGTTCGGACCTTCCCTTTTTATCTTCAATCATTTTGTCCCCTCCTCTTATCATTTTTTAATTAATAAACCAACAATTACCGCGTGTAATACGACCATTAACTTTTATGCCTCAAAAAACAATAATTTTACCATTTGTCCTATCAAGAATAATGTTCCCCCTGATAGAAAAAATATTTCTAATGAGAGTAACATCCAATTGCCTCAGAATGGTAGTCCACCGTCTTCGTCATTTCCAAGAATTTAGCTAAACCCTATCTCCTCACGGCTTGAATTTCCCCTTTTCCTTCCTAAGTTTAAATAAGCTTTTTATGGGAAAACAACCTGTATATCATATGAATAGGAGGAATATCAAATGGATCATAATGTACAAAAAACAGGGGCAAGCCAAGCACCAGGGGAAGCTCGATTAGAATTGGCAGCTACAGCAATGGCCAGCAATAAGAAACTTCATGCTAGTGGAAGTGATCGAGATATGGGGTCTACTAGTACAGTAGATATGGAAACAGCTCAAAAGATTATTGATAAATGGCCTGACACTTCTAAAATGGCAGCCAAAAATACCCTCGACTTTAACGGACCACCGAATGAAGCAACTGCCAGCCAGTTAATTTGGTATCATAACGGTCCATGGAAACGAACCATTGCCCATCGTGACGAAGTACCTCATGATTTTCCTGAGCCGCATACCGATGTGCTCGAACAGTTTATCGATTACCATGTACCCGCTGATAAAGTAGGGTTAGTTGCACGTTTGGAAGGCAGCATTGTGATTGATCGAACTAAAGGCGAAGTTTCTGTACATTGCGATAACGAGGGTGCGAATACACTATCTTTAAATATGATGCATGAAATCGTTACTGGCAAACGGACACCAGAAGAAGCTAGAGAGTTTATTGCAAAGGAAATTGTTGAGTACTTATTGAACCGTCCTGCTCCATATGCCGAGCAGTTCCAATTTGAATTACCTAAAGGTGAACAGTGGGATACGGATGAAACGATTGTTGAAGATGCAGCACTAGACAAAGCGGTTACTAAAATGAAAGAAAAACTAGGATTAGCGTAAAATTAACAGTCGTGTAGGTTGTTCCAACAAGAAGTGCCCACTATTAATAGAGGGCACTATTTCAAAGGTAACATTCTATACCCCAACCGTCTGTCCGTAATTTCCTTTTTCAATGGACTTTCTCGTTTGGAAAATCTGTAACCATTGATATTTTGTAAAGAGAGGATTTACATAAATGATTATCATGGAACAAGAACAAAGCTACTTTATGTCCACTCAAAATGACCACGCCAAAATGGCAGGCCAAATCGCCCGACATTGTAAAGAGGATTATTTTTTTGACCATCAACAAACGCAGGAAGTGCTATTGGCAATCGAAGAACATGACCGGGGCTGGATTGAACTGGATATGTCTCCAGTTTGGAATGATCAAACGGATAAGCCCTACTCTTTTATCGACTACCCGACCGAATTGAAAATAGCTTTTTATAAAAAGGGATTGGATGAGGTTGAAAAAATGAGTAAGTACGCAGGGCTGTTGTGCAGTTTGCACTACTCCTCCTTCATTCAGGATGCGGACGAGCCAGCCGTAAAGGAATTTTGGAATGGAGAAAAGCAAAGACAGGAACAGCTTTTAAAAGTTTTGCAAATAGCGGGAAACGAGAAAAAAAATGAAACCTTAATGTATCACTTAGATCTTTTAAAATTTTGTGATTATCTTTCCCTGTTTATTTGCTTGAGTGAACCTGGAGATAATAAAAGGGTGCACCCCTTCTTTCGCAATGGATTTCCTCAATTATTTTCTTTTGTTACGGACAAACCCATCGTGGCTCATTGGGAAAATCAAGAAACGGTTGCCCTTTCGTTCTCCCCGCTGAAGAGTGAATTTGAAGCAAGACTGCCGTATAGGACTGTGTTGAAAAGTCAAATTGAAGAGCATGGCATTTTACAGGCATACAAGGAAACTCCTAATTCGATAAGAAAGGTAATATTAAAATAGACAAAACATATACACGAATCGTTCTTATTTGATTTTAAAGCACATCGCTTATTCGAAATGAAACACCAATAAAACACCTTTTTAGGCTGCCGTCATTCCAAAGTCTTTTGGAATGAGGCAGCCTTACTTTTGGTTAGTTCTTTCCTAAAAAGAAGTTAGTTTATCCTATCCTGCATACCCGAGATAAGTAATGGCTTTTTTTATGATAGAATAAGAATATTCAATTTATTAAAATACACTTTATTAAGGATGATCAATCTTGAAAAAACGAATTGTTTTATCTTGGAGTGGTGGAAAAGATTGTTGCATGGCACTAGACTCCCTTGTTCAACAAGGATATGAAATTGCATGTTTAGTTACGACTGTACCAAAAGAAATCGGTCGAACATTTGGTCATGGAGAGCGTACTGAAATGATTTCATTACAAGGAGAATCACTTTCCATACCTGTTTATTTTATAGAATGTACCTACGAAAATTATACAGATCAATTTATCAAAACAGTCCTATCCTTGAAAAATCAATATAAAATTATGGGAATTGCTTTTGGAGATCTTTATTTGGATGAGCATCGGGACTGGGGCGAAAAAGTTGCTGCCGTTGCGGGAGTTGATGCCTTGTACCCCCTTTGGATGAAAAAGGAAGATGCCCTACAATCGCTGGAAAACTTTGTTCAATCTGGCTATGAAGCAGTTGTTGTGCGTGTGCGCGAAGATTTATTAGATGAAACGTGGCTTGGCAGAAGTATTGATGAATCGTTCTTACAAGATGTTCAACAGGTTACGATATGTCCAATGGGAGAATCTGGTGAATTTCATACCTTTGTATTTGATGGCCCTTTATTTACAAAAAGGATTGATTTGAAAAAGGGAGAATTAATCCAGCTTGAAACGACAAAGAAGCTGGAATTTAAGAGTTATTGCCTATTAGATAAGAATTGAGAAAATCATATTTCAGCTAACATAGTAAAACACTTGGATGTACTCCAAGCATTTTACTATGTTAGCTGATTTAATAAGGTTTATTAAAGAATATCTCTTTTCGGAGTGCTTTTAACCAGCTTAATTTCTCCATTTTTAGGGATTAATTCACTGATATTTTCGTAGTTTTCTACCTTATCTGAACGGTTCTGGTTCTCTATTATATATTCCTTAAAGGAGCAGCAAAAAAGTTGACGAGCCACTCTTCCTTTATCACCGATGAGATTGAACCAGCCTTGTCCAACATAAAAAGAGTTCATTAGAAGGTTATCAATAATATGAGCTATACGTTCTTTTTCTTCCTCAGAATTAAATTTTGTTTTAGAAGAAAGGGCCAAGATAAAATAGTTTTTGAACCTATCTAATTCTAATAATTGCAAATGGTAGTTCTTTCGATGCTTTTGATTAAAATCCTTCAGGACTGTTTTGATGCTTTTTTCAATATCAATTTCAAATTTAATTGCATCCTTCCAGGTCGAGATCCGGGAATCAAAAATGGACAGTGTCAGGATATAATTGGCAGCATAATTTTTCGGATCAAATACTTCTTTCTCAACCTTTTCATCTTCCGGTATCACAATAAAGTTTTTATAGTCAGCAAAGAAATTTTCAATCATACGTATACCTTCCTTCGTACCTTGATAGAATGGTTTACTAAATTGGCTTTTATCTTTTTCTACCTAAGCTAAACAACTGTTGAAAAACATGTCCAGGGATAATTACGTTTTTATATCGCTGTTCTTCTCCTAATTTGACAAAATCTTTTCGAGGAGCTAGAGAATCTTAGTTTAATCATATTTATTCTTCGATTAAAGCCAAAAATCCTGCCTTTCCCCCAATAATTCCACATTTTTCACTTTTTTAATGAAATAGTCCCATTATTGAATTCATTATTTGTCGGATCAGGTCTTTTGGAGGAGTTAGCGAGAATAGCTTTTAAAAAAGAGCCTTTCACCTATTTTAAGTTTAAAATGGGCGAAAGGCTCTTTTTTGTAAAAAGGAGTAATTAATTTGATTATTCTGGACTCTGCGGGCAGTAACAGGCACTATTTTATTTTTGAATTAATTCAAAAAAGGAACATATCGTTAAGATGCCTTTATCAAAGTTTTCCAAGTTAAAATGTTCATTAGGTGCATGAAGATTTTCATCGGGTAAACCGAATCCCATTAAGACCACGGGAGCATTTAGGGCTTGGCTGAAGTCCGATACGATTGGAATGGAGCCGCCTTCTCGCTTGTACACTGGTGATTTCCCATAGACGTTTTGATACGCTTCGGCCGCTTTTTGGATCATCGGACTATCGATTGGAGTTAAAAATGGATTCCCCGTATCGCCAAGAGACACTTTTACCGTACATCCTGTTGGTGCCTGTTCTTCCAGATGCCTTTTAATCACTTCCTGAATCTTTTCAGGGTTTTGATTGTGGACTAAACGGCAGGTGATTTTGGCATGAGCCTCATTCGGAATGACCGTTTTAGTCCCTTCCCCCTGAAATCCGCCCCATAAGCCGTTGATTTCCAAGGTTGGCCTTGAACTAATTCTCTCTGGGTAAGGATAATTGTTTTCTCCTCCCGTAAAATCCGTTAACCCTAACGATTTTTTTAATTTTTCTTCATCGAAGCCTAATGCTTTAATTTGTTCCTTTTCAAATGCGGTCAGTTCCACGACATCATCATAAAAATGATCCACCTTTACTTTACCGTTTGAATCATGAAGGCTAGAAAGCAACTGGACCAATAAATGGTTAGCGTTCTGGACTCCCCCGCCAAACATGCCCGAGTGCAAATCAGAATTCGCCGTTTTAAGGGAAACTTCCAGCGCACAGAGACCTCTTAAAGAATAAGTGATGGCTGGGACTCCCCGATCCCACATATCAGAATCGGAAATAACTACCACGTCACAGGCTAATTTTTGTTTATTTTCGGATAAAAACTGTGGAAGATGAGGACTTCCGATTTCTTCTTCTCCTTCGATGCAAAATTTAACGTTGACCGGTAACTTCCCATCGGATTCCAACAAGGCTTCCACTGCTTTGATATGTAAAAACATCTGCCCTTTGTCGTCTGTTGCCCCTCTTGCAAAAATCTTTTCATCCCGGATGGTTGGTTCAAACGGAGGGGTTTCCCATAAATCTACAGGGTCAACGGGCTGGACGTCATAATGACCGTATACTAAGACCGTAGGCGCATTTTCTTGATGAATATAGTCCGCATAAATGATGGGATGACCTTTTGTCTGGATGATTTCCACATGTTCCATTCCAATGCGTTCTAATTTATTAGCAATCCATGTAGCTGCTTTCTGGATGTCCTCTTTATGCTCAGATAAGGAACTTATGCTCGGAATACGGAGCAATTCTTTTAATTCCTCGACATTTTGATTATGATGATTGGATAATAACTCAGATAATTGATTCATGTTCTCACCTTTTCTGTTTTAGTTTCTATTCTATTATATACAAATTTGATGGATTTTTTTCTGATTTCCTTATATTAAAAAACTTGAATCAACATTTAATAGAATCTTTTCCTTGTTAAGCCTTGTTATCCTTTTTTCTATTAAATATTTGCTCAATTGTGAATTCATTTCCTGCCACATAGGCAAACAAATACCCACTACCAAACATTAGGCAGTGGGTTCATTTAAAACTATTTATGAGATTCTACTTTTTTAGTCGCTATTTGGATGGTACCATCCTTTAAAAACTGTTCTATTTGTTCTTGGTTGTAACCTAGCTTGCCTAATACCTCTTTCGTATTCTCGCCCAGTTTTGGCGGAGCTTGGTGAATGGAAACAGGTGAATGGCTGAGTTCAAACGGCAGTCTTGGCAGTTTGAAGTTTTGAATGGTTGAATGAGTCACGTCAGTCCACATTCCTAAAGCTTCTGTCTGCTCATCCTGGACAACTTCTGATATTTTCTTCATCTTTGAGCTTGGCACTCCCGCATCTGCTAATAGCAGTACCCACTCGTCCGCCGTCTTTCCCTGAAGAATGTTTTCAATTGCTACTCGTAAAGTTTCTCGATGTTCGACTCGCTCTGGGTTATTTTTGTAGCGCGGGTCCTCTGCCCATTCTTCCTTGCCGAGTACCTTACATAATTTCTTGAATAATGAATTATTCGAGATCCCAATAATCACTGGTGCATCATTCGCCTGAAAAGCCCCATATGGTGCAAAGGCAGTATGACCGGCGCCATTTTTCTTCGGCTCATTACCTGTTGCAAGCCATGATAACATATGATAGCCAACCCAGAAGACGCCTGTTTCAAACAGGGAAGTGGTCACTAATTGACCCTCTCCCGTCTTTTGCTTATGGAATAATGCGGAAATAACTCCAATTGCTCCCCACATCGCACTTCCTTGATCTAAGACCGATACAGGAACACGGGCAATCTCCGCCCCTTCTGCACCATTAATCCCCATTATCCCGGAATCTGCCTGAGCAATGGCATCATAGCCGGGACGACCACAAAGCGGACCATCTTGGCCATAAGCAGATAAGGAACAATATACTAAAGAAGGATTAAGTTGTTTTAAGCGCTCATATCCAAGTCCCATTTTTTCTGCTTTTTGAAAGCGGAAATTTTCTACGAATACATCTGCCGTCCTGACAAGGTCATAGACAATCTGTCGTCCGCTTTCCTTTTTTAAATCGATAACAATTGACTGTTTATTCCTGTTAATTTGTAGAAAATAGACCCCTTCGCCTTCCCAAAAAGGACCCATCCCTCTAGAATCATCACCAATTTCGGGTCTTTCAATTTTAATGATCTCCGCACCTAAATCTGCTAAAATCATCGTTAAACTTGGTCCTGAAATATTTGTCGTTACATCCACTACTCGAATGCCGCTCAATGGTCCTGGCATGTTGGCTCCTCCTTTTCCAATAGAGGACTTGTTTTTATGAAGATCCTCAAGATAGTACTATTAAAATGAACGCGGCAGGCCAAGGACGTGCTGTCCTACATAGCTTACAACCAGGTTGTTCGTAATTGGTGCGACAATAAATAATCGTGCTTCCCTAAATTTTCGTTCGATATTGTATTCTGTCGCAAAGCCATATCCACCATAGGTGTCCATCGCTGCATTGGCTGCACGCCAGGTTGCCTCGGAGGCAAGATATTTTGCCATGTTCGCCTCTGCTCCGCAATCCATTCCGGCATCAAACATCTCTGCTGCCTTATCTCTCATCAATTTTGCCGCTTGAATATCCATGTAGCCTCTGGAAATTGGGAATTGTACCCCTTGGTTTTGCCCGATTGATCGGCCAAATACTACCCGTTCATTTGCGTATTGTACTGATTTATCAACAAAGTACATGCCGTCCCCAATGGATTCAGAGGCGATAAGAATTCGTTCTGCATTCATTCCGCCTAAGACATAACGAAAGCCCTTTCCTTCTTCCCCAATCAAATTTTCCGCCGGAATTTCGGCTCCTTCAAAAAATACTTCTGTTGTCGCATGGTTAATCATGGTATCGATTGGTCGAATATCGATTTTATCGGCTTGATCCTTCATGTCTAAAATAAACAGGCTCAACCCGTCAGTTTTTTTCGCCACTTGGTCTTTGGGTGTTGTTCTCGCCAATAACATCATTAAATCGGAATGCTCCGCTCTGGATGTCCAAATCTTTTGGCCATGCACCACATATTTGTCGCCTATTCTTTCAGCATATGTTTGAATGCTAGTGGTGTCACTTCCCGCCGTAGGTTCGGTTATACCAAAGGCTTGCAGGCGAAGCTCGCCACTGGCAATGTTTGGAAGAAAACGTTGTTTTTGGTCTTCATTCCCATAGCGAAGAAGAGCTCCCATCGTATACATTTGGGCGTGGCAGGCACCTGCATTGCCGCCTGAACGATTTATCTCTTCTAAAATGATACAGGCTTCCTTCATGCCCAGTCCTGCGCCGCCGTATTCTTCCGGAATCAAGACAGACAGCCATCCCTCTTCGGTTAGAGCTTGCACAAAGGCGGTAGGATAGGCGCTCTTTTCATCTAATTCCCTCCAGTATTCTTCAGGAAAGCGTTCACATAATGTTCGAACGCTTTTCCGGATCATTTCGTGTTCCGTGTTTTCCATCATTTTTGTATTTGCCATGTTTATTTACCTCCAAATTTTTTATTGTGCAGGCTGGTTTATCTTAATCCTAGTTTCGACTAGAAAAAGTAGCGCGAACGTATTCGCGAGGAAAGTTAGTTTATCCGAGTGTCACACCATCCTTACCGGCAGTTACGTCCATTCATCCTGCCGAAGCAGCCTTTTAACGACCTTTCCATTCTGGCGAACGCTTCTCATTAAAGGCATAAATACCTTCGAGCCGGTCTTCTGAATTTGCACATTTATAGTAAGCTTCTAATTCTAAAACAAGTCCTGTAGTTAAGTCTGTTTCTGTTCCTTTATTAACGGCCTTCTTTAAGGCTTTTAAGGAAAGAGGGGCATTGACGGAGATCATTTCCGCTAGTTTCATTGTTTCTTCTAACAGGGATTCAGGTTCAAACACATGGTTAATGAGCCCCCATTGTTTTCCTTCCTCAGCTGTAATCCGTTTTCCGGTGAATAATATTTCCTTTGCTAACCCGATTGGTAGAATACGAGAAAGTAATTGTGTGCCCCCAATGCCAGGAATTAACCCTAGTTTTGCCTCAGGCAGTCCTAATCCAACCCGCTCTGCAGCGGTTCTAATGTCACAGCTAAGCGCAATTTCAAGTCCCCCTCCTAAGGCATAACCGTTAATTGCAGCGATCACTGGAAATGGAAATTCTCGGATACACTCTGTCACTTTTTCAAAATAATCATGCTGTTTTTTCCAGTCCTTCTGCGACATGCCATTCCGCTCTTTTAAATCCGCCCCTACACAGAAGCTTTTAACTCCGGAACCGATGATTACCAGAACACGGACGGTTTCGTCATATTTTAATTCCTCAAAGGCTTCAATTAATTCCAATGCCATTTTCGTATTCATCGCATTCATCGAATCAGGACGGTTCAAGGTTAAAACCATAACTCCTCGATGGCAGCTTTCTAATTTAATCGTTTCATAGGTTTTGACTAGCATGTATACTCATCCCCTTAACATAAAGAATTTGTTATTTTATTTGGTACAGGATACAAGCGAGAGCTTTTCCCTGCTTTTGCAACTTGACCTGGCAACTCATGTTCTAGTATTTCTTTTAACCGATGAGAGGCTTTAATTAGCTGGTCTAGATTAATCCCCGTGTGGACGCCCATTTCTTCTAACATATGCACCACATCCTCTGTGCAAACATTTCCTGTTGCTCCCGGAGCAAATGGACAGCCGCCAATTCCGCCTAAGGAAGCATCGAAAATCGTGACTTCCGCTTCTAAAGCGGCTAAGATATTGGCCAGTCCCATTCCCCTTGTATTATGAAAATGGCAGCCAAATTCAATATCCTTCCATTCATTCACGACTTGCTTCATCAATTGGTAGACTTGCTTCGGATTGGCCATTCCTGTTGTGTCTGCTAGTGTAATTCTATTTATGTTATGTAAAAGAAGTTGGTCAATGAGATTCATGATGCGTTGTGGTGGAACTGTACCTTCAAAGGGACAGCCAAATGAGGTAGCAACTGTAACGTTAAGCTGAATATCGTTATCTGATGCAAATTGAGATAAATGTTTGAAGTTTTCCAATGACTGTTCTGTCGTTTGCCGAACATTTTGTTCGTTATGGGTATTACTGGCTGAAAACACATAATTGACAGACTTTACGCCATAATGTTTTGCCAGCTCGAGCCCTTTTAAATTAGGGACGAGGGCAACAAGCTGCATCCCATTATTTTGCATGAGGTGCGAATAAAACGCTGCAGTATTGGCCATTTGCGGGACTAGTTTTGGATGAACAAAGGAGCCAAATTCAATCTCGGAAACATTTGCTCCTTGAAGTAAAGAAAAGAGCTCTACTTTCTCGTCCACCGTTAATACCTTTGACTCTAACTGAAGCCCATCCCGTAAGCCCACTTCATAAATTTTGACTTGATCAGCTAATTTCATCATATTGGGTGCCTCCATCAGAAAAAAATGGTGTTTCATTTATATAAATAGGATACTGTATCCAAAATACAATTTCAATAGTTTTTAGAATATTCATAAATTTTTATTTCTATTTTCTTTTTATCATAAAAAAACAAGGTGGCCATCGTCTCACTCGTCACCCAGTCCATTGTATTGCTTTTGAAATTGTTGTTTTCCAAGCTGGTACCAATCATTTCCCTCATGATCAATGATGACCACAGCTGGGAAGTCTTTAATCGTTAACTTATTAATGGCTTCTGTTCCTAGGTCATCGTAGGCGATGACTTCTACAGATTTAATGGTTCGGGCAATCAGCGCTCCGGAACCACCGATAGCGGCAAAATAAACAGCTTTATTTTTCTTCATTGATTCAATGACTTCATAACTGCGGTATCCTTTTCCAATCATCCCTTTTAAACCAAGATCTAATAACGCTGGAGTGTATTTATCCATTCGTCCGCTAGTGGTAGGACCTGCTGCACCAATCACATGACCAGGTTTCGCGGGAGTGGGTCCGACATAGTAAATCGTTTGCCCCTCCACATTGAAGGGTAATTTACCGCCTCGTTCCAGCGTTTCGAACATTCTTTTATGGGCAGCATCCCGGGCCGTATAAATGGTCCCGCTTAATAAAACTCGATCACCCGCTTTTAATTTAAGTAATTCTTGTTCGGATATTGGATTCGTTATGTGAATGGCTGACATGGTTGCTCCTTTCTATATTTTGACCTCTTTATGTCGACTTGCATGGCAATTCAAATTGACCGCAACTGGCAAGGCGGCAATATGGCAGGGTTCAATTTCTATTTTTACGTCAAGTGCCGTTGTATTTCCGCCCATTCCCTGCGGTCCAATCCCAAGCTCATTGATTTTTTCCATCAATTCCATTTCTAGCACCGCAATTTCCTGTCGGTCACTGCGATGTCCAATCGGACGAAATAACGACTTCTTCGCTAAATAAGCACAACGCTCAAAATTTCCGCCAATCCCTATACCAACGACTAGCGGTGGACAAGCATTCGGTCCTGCTTGAGCCACAATGCTTAGGATGTAGTCCTTGATCCCGTCCAATCCATCAGCAGGTTTCAACATTTTTAAGGCACTCATATTTTCACTGCCGCCGCCTTTAGCCGACATATGGATCACTAGCTCCTCACCCGGGACGAGCTCAATATGAATAATCGAAGGGGTGTTATAGCCCTTGCTTTTTTCTCTTAAAATCGGATGGTCAACAATAGAATGTCTTAAATACCCCTCTTCGTACCCTTTCTTGACCCCTTCATTAATGGCATCGTAAAGACTGCCTCCAGAAATGTGGCAATCTTGACCAACTTCTACGATAAAAACGGAGACTCCGGTATCCTGACACATGGGGACCCGCTCCGACCGAGCGATATCAGCATTCAGCAGCAGCTGCTCTAAAATGTCTTTCCCCGTTTCCGAGGTTTCTTTTTTCAAGGCAGATTGAAAGGCTTGAATCACATCCTGACCCAGCTCAAAATTGGCCTCTTGACACATGACGGCCACCTGTTTCACTATCTCTTCATAGAAAATCGTCCGCAAAGCCCTCTTCCCCCTTTTACACTTAAAATATCCAGACCGTTTTTTACCTGCTCCCCCCTAATTAGTTCAATAAGAACGAGGCATATCCTGTTTCTGATTATGAATGTAAATGGCCTATTTGTTCTTTCCTTACCCATTCTCTCGTATTTATTACATCTAATTTTAAAATCGCTTCTATCTCTTCTTCTCGGTTTACTAGCTTGCCTTCCGTCGTAGAGATAAACTTCTGAATTAACTCCTCTTTGCTGGCCATTTTTTCCGGATCTCCCTTTGGAAAATCGGTGGCTTTTTCAAAAAGCTTCCCGTTATTAAGAACTATTTCTACTTTCGCTCCCCATTTTTCCGGATAGGCTTCCTCATAATAGGAATCTACGATTACGAATACTTTTTTCATCAAATTCGCAATCTCAGGGTCTCGTAAGCTTTCATTCGTAAAATATAGTAACGATGCAGAGCCCTTTACAGCAGCGAGGCTGGCGCAAAATTGGCTGCTAAATTTACATGCATATACACTATCTGGGTTTGGTTTATCAGTAATATTCAGAACGGTTTGATACGTCTTAATGGTGATTCGTTCTATTTGTTGATACGAAATGGAATGTTCATTCATGATGTTGAGGATACAGTCAATTGCAGGATGTGTATGGCGGCAGGAGGCATGGATTTTAAAGCTGTTTTCTGTTATCTTCCATTCGGTACCAAGGTTTTTCGTAATTTTCGATGGGTCTGCTGTTTCAGCCATGGCTTTAAAGAACCCTCTATTTCCTTCTAAAATTTTTGTTGCCCCTGTGAAGTTCTTTTTGGCGAGAAGTGCGGCAAGTGTCCCGTTGTAGGCTGCTTTAGCGGTGTGCAGCTGTTTTGTGTTGGCTCCATCTACGATAAACTCCCACAGTCCTGCCGCTTGGCTGCCGGCATTTCCCAGGGCGTACATGGTTTGTTCCACATTTAAGTTTACTAGTTTTGCAACAGCTGCGGCGGAACCAAATGTCCCGCATGTGGCAGTATTATGCCAAAAATAATAATGAGACGGAGAAACTGCTTCGCCAATTCGGTAACAGACTTCATAGCCGACGGCCACCGCAGTAATCAATTCCTTTCCGCTTAGGTCATAAGTTTCTGCAGTGGCAACAGCTGCGGGAATGACCACTGTACCTGCATGAATAATAGAAGATTTATGAATATCGTCCAGCTCGACAATGTGGCTGGAGGCTGCATTGACCAACACAGCATTGCCAAGTGAGGATTTTCCTCCCGTAACAAGACTTGCTTGCTCATGCCCGCCCCATTCTTCCACAAGCTCTTTGATCGCTTGAATGGGTGGCAGGTCCTTCCCGGCCACGGCAGAACCATACCAATCTAGGATACAGATTTTCGTAAATTCTACTACCTGTTCAGGTAAATCTTCAAAACTGGTTCGGCATACATATTCAGCTAATGCTTTTGAAAGTGTCATTATACTTCCTCCAATTTAAGTACCGTTTTTTGGATATTGGATACGATTTATTTTAAAAAGGCCCCGCTTAGAACCTCTATAAAGGACCCTTTCCGCGCTTACAGTTACAACAGTAAGATCTCCCATAATCTCTCTTTCAAAAACCCTTCTAATTTTAGAATCCTTCCTGAAAATAATGGATATTATTTTTGTCCATCTTCTTTTAGATGTTTCACTAACATATTACCGGTTCGCGAAATATGATTGGAAACCAAGTTAGCTGCTGTCTCTTTATCTTTATTTAATACTGCATTTAAGATACTTCTATGCTCGACATTCGATGTACCCTTTTGACCTTTTAAAATGTGTGGTGTTTGCTGCGGCAGACCGTTCCATAATGTACTGATAAACGAATTTAGACGATCCCAGGAACAACGCTTAATTAATAGGCGATGAAATTCAATATTGTAGCGGATAAAGTCATCCACATCGTCGCTAGATTCCATTTGCTCTACTAAAGCAATTAATTGCTTTAGGTCTTCATCGGTTAAATTCTCCACACTTTGGTAAACAGCCATTTTTTCTAATTCCGACCGAAGAGCGTAAATTTCCTCAAGATCCCCCACTTGAATAGACTTTACCACTGCCCCTTTATGCGGTTCTAGCTTAATAAGTCCTTCCGCTTCAAGCTTTTGAAACGCTTCGCGAATCGGCATTCGGCTGACACCCATTGCATTGGCAAGATCGGATTGTTTAAGCCGTTCACCTGGTTTAAAATCACCTTTTAGTATCGCTTCGCGAATGATGTTACAAACTTTTAAATGTAAGGTATCCCTGTTTTCAATCATAAGTCCGTTTTTTTCCATTGTCTTTAGCTACCTTTCAAAATCCTATTTTGATTTAGGATACAAAATCCAAATTAAATTGTCTATAGATTCTGGTAATTTAACAAAAATATTTCTTATAGCAACCCAAGTAAATTCCACCATGTTACCGCCGTCAATAGGACAACAACACTCATCAGTGCCGTCAAGTAAATACCAGGCATTAAGAACTCCTTTTGCTGAATCCGGCCTGAACTATGAACAATGATATTCGGAGTGGCTTCTACTACAAGAATATATCCATGTAAACACGCTAATGAGGCGGTTAAACAGACAAGCACCGGATCCGCTCCGGCTTTGGTCGAAAGTCCGATAAAAATTGGGACAAGGGTGACTACCGCAGTTGATACATTAGCCACTGCTAAATGAAGAATATGGGTAATCAATAATACCGTAATGACTGCAACCACCGGTGAGTGTAGAAAATAGAGAATCCAATCCGTACTTAAACTTTCGCCAACCAGCTTGGCGGCTCCCGATTTATTAAAAGCATAACCGAGTGAAAGTGTGACTCCCATCAGCAGGACCGTATCAAAGTTGATTTTCACTAAATTGTCCCATTTTGAGCAGCCGATTCCCGGTAAGGCCATTAACACCACCCCAATCAGAGCAGGAACACTTGGATGCAGACCGTGTAAGGGCTCGGTAAACCATAGGGCAACAATGATGAACAGGATCGCTAAACACTTTTTCTCCTGGATATTTAATTTTCCTAATTCGTCTAGTTTGTTTTCAAGTTCTGCTTTTACATGTGGAAAGTGTTTTTCATCTTCTGTCAAGGGGAACTGTTTTAACAATGTAAACCATACAATCGGAATCATGATTAGCCATATGGGGAAGGTATAGGTAAACCACTGGATGTAGGTGATTTTAATTCCTACAAACTCTTTCAGTAATTCAACTGTTAAAATATTCCCAATTGCAGCTGTCATCACCGCTGTTCCGCTAACCGTACCCCCAAACGCTACTCCAAGCAGAATCATTTTCCCTAGATTTCCTTTTGCTTTTTCTCCAATGGTGTCAAGTGACATCGTCGCAATCGGAAGCATCAATGTTGCCCTGACAGCAGCTGCTGGGATAAAAAACGACTGTATTTGAGGAATGATTAGGATACTTGCGAGCAGTCCTTTGGCCGTGCCACCCCATTTTGATAAAAATAGATAGGCTATTCTTTTCGTAAGCGTCGTATCATTGACCCCCTTGGCCAGCATCATGCCCCCGATGATTAGAAATACTGCTGGTGATGCAAAACCGCTATAGATCACATCTGTTGTCACCACACCGAATACAAGCATTAAAACAAGTAAAATCACGGCCGTTAAACCAATCGGAATCGGCTCAAACGTCCAATAAAAGACACTCAACGCCAAAAATGACAGCATAATTCTGGCGGATTCTGTATAGTTTGCGGGAAGAAGGAAATAGATTGCTGCCATTAGTGCGATGCCCACGCCCAGGATGATCACTTTTTTACCTTCCACGGAAGACCCTTGTTTACGTTTTGCTTCTACATTTACTTTCACCCTCGTATTTGGGAAAGCCATAATTCTCTCCTTTAATCCTAAGAATTACATCATCACCTTAGGAACCTGACAGCTGTTCCTAAGGTGATTTGGTTAATATTGATTGGCTGTTTCTATCGGCTGGCATAGCTGAAAGAACGAGGTCAAATCCTCCACCTCTTCGAAGCGGTTGACAAGGCCCATCAGTTCTTTTTTTGCCGCTACACTGATGATATCTCGTGTGACATCGATGAACTTCTCTTTGATTTGTTCATCGCTCATTGGAGTATCAGCACTGCCGATGGCATGTTCTACAAAATGAGAGACCTGTTTGCCATTCTGTAATTTCACTTTCATATGAACTTGATCTTCCTTAATATTCTCATCAATAACGAGCGTAATTTTATCACGAAGCTTCTTGACAGACGAATCATTCACATATTCATCTGTGAATTCATAAACACCGGCTTTTAGGTTAAAAAAGCCTGCTGCCACACAATGATAAACACTGAATTTCCCTTCAAGCCCTGTGGTGATTGCCGTTTTTCCGGTCAGCTCTTTTACTAGGGGATGGGCTGTTATCACGATGGATTCTACATCTTCGGCCCGAAGGTTGTGTTCCTTTTGAATCGTAATGATCGCATCAATGGCCGGATGGGTAACAATTCCGCTTGCAAACGGTTTATAACTATTTTTCTCAATTTCCCACTTTTCGCCCCACTGTTCAGTGACGAGCTCCGCCTTATTTTCTTCAGATAACACGTTCAGAAACCCTCGCTTGGCTTCAAGCGGCTGTTTGGAGGAGGTAAATCCTTGCCCGCCAATCAATGCTGCTAAGAGTCCATTCATCGCCGCTTTTCCTGGATGATATGGCTTTGTCATGGTGCCAAACATTTCGCGTAACCCTGTCGGATCGGTTGAGGCAATCCCAAGGGCATAAATGGTATTTTCGATATCTAAGTCCATCAGCTTACTAATTGCAGCTGCTGCCCCAATTCCTCCAACACTCCCGGTAATATGCCAGCCGCGCCAATAATGAGACGGATAGACACTTAAGGCAAGCCTTGCTTCGACTTCGCAGCCAATGATAAACGCTTCAAGTACATCCTTACCTGTTTTCTTTTGGTTCTCCGCATATGCCAAAATGGCTGGCAAAACAGGGGCGGAAGGATGGAGTACCGTTTCTAATAACGTATCGTCAAAATCATAGATATGAGAAGACATTCCGTTTAAAAGGCTGGCAAACAGCATATCGACTTTTTCATTTCTTCCCAGCACAGTTGCCTGCGGCTGGCTCGCCGTCAGTTTTGCAACGTTAAGAACCATATCCATTGATTCATGGTTGGCCGCACCGATTGCTGCCCCAAGCCAGTTTAATAGACTTCGTTTCGCTTCTCTTAAAGCGTTGGGACTAAAATGTTCATAAGAGCTATTGGTAATATGTAAGGCTAGTTTTTCAGTTACCATTCATACTTCCTCCATCATTCTTCTTTTTTAAAGACGGGCAGACTGCAATAATGCTTTGGCTTTTTTATAAACCGGATAATCCACCAATTTGTTTTCTACTGCAACGGAGGCCATCCCTTGCGACTCTGCCGCCTCAAACGCCTCGACAATTTCTAAAGCATTGTCCATTTCCTTTTGACTTGGTGAGAAAATTTCATGGATCGTCTGTAATTGCTTTGGGTGTATGGCAAGCTTTGCCTTAAAACCGAGCTTTCTTGCCCTTTCTGATTCATTTCTTAAACCCGATTCATTCGCAAGATCAGGATATACAGCATCAATTGGACTGCCAATGCCCGCCGCTTTCGAGGCATTGACCACTTGCGACCGGGCATAAAGCAGTTCTGTCCCTTCATCTGTTAGTTCACAATCTACATCCAAACAGTAATCAATCGAGCCAAATACTACTTTTTTAATTAAATAATGGGCGGCTGCAATTTCATAAGCAAATTGAACCCCTCTAGCTGTTTCGATTAATGGAAGAACGACAAACGACAGAAGATCTCTTCTCTGTCTTTCTAAGCTTATAAGAGCGGATTCGCATACCATCTTCATACTAACCGCACTTTCCGCTTTCGGTACGATGACCCCAGAAGCCCCAGCCTTTATTGCTGCTTCTAAGTCCTCTCTCCAAAAATTCGTTGACACATCGTTTATCCTGACCAAAATGTCTTTACTAGGTTGATTGTTTACGAGAAAATTTTTTGCACGCTCTCTAGCTTCTTGCTTTTTAGAGATGGCAACAGAATCCTCCAGATCAAAAATGACACAATCAGCTTCGCTTGCTATAGCCTTTTCAAACATCCTGGTAGAAGTTGCAGGAACAAATAAATACGATCGTTTCATGCACATAGAATTCCTCCATTAGGATATTGGATCCATTGACTTGGAAAAGGACCGCTTACTCCATTAATAGAGTAAGCGAAATTGCCAATGCAGTTTCATCCTATCCCCTTTTTACCACCTGTTTTATTTAGGCAGCTGGTTACTTCGCTAAATATAGAGATACCTGTGGGAATATAACGACGATTATGAGCGCAAGAATCATCAATGCAAAGAATGGCAAAACCCCTCTGACAACTTCGCCTACCTTTTCCCTCGTAATTCCACTAACCACAAAGAGATTTAACCCTACCGGTGGTGAAATCATGCCCAATTCCATATTAATCGTCATAATGATGGCAAAATGGATCACATTAATATCAAATATCGCTAAAACTGGTAGTAAAATCGGCAGTGTAATTAAAATAATGGCAACTGAGTCAAGGAACATTCCCAAAATAAAGAACATAATATTGACACCAATCATGAAAATCCATTTATTGGTTGTGCTTGCCTCAATCCATGTCGCAAAATCTTGCGGTACCTGTTCTGTTGTTAGGAACATACCGAAAATCATGGCCGATGCGATGACTAGAAAAATCATCGAAGTAATGTTGATTGACTCTTTCAAGACCTCTCGAAATTTAGGAAAGGACAGTTCTTTGTAAATAAAAATAGAGACAATTAATCCATATAAACATGATACAAATGCTGCCTCAGTTGGTGTGACAGCACCAGAATAGATTCCACCGAGAATGATGACTGGAAGCAGAAAGCCCCAAAAAGCTTTTGCTGTCTTTTGCCATCTTTCTTTCATCGACTGTTTTGGTAATTTACCATAATTATGGATCCTTGCATGAATAATCGCAGATACTAATAGAATTCCCCCAAGTAAGAATCCAGGAATGATTCCCGCTGAAAAGAGTTTTCCAATTGATTCTTCAGCAACGGTTCCATAGATAATTAATGGAATTGAAGGCGGAATTAAAATCCCAAGTGTCCCTGATGCAGCCACAAGCCCCATTGCGTACCGTTTGCTATATCCTGCTTTTACCATTCCAGGAATCATAATACTTCCCACAGCAGCAGCTGTTGCAGGACTTGAACCTGAAATGGCTGCAAATATCATACAAGCGATGACAGTGATTACAGCCAGTCCTCCACGTATATGCCCTACCCAAGATTTCAATGCCTCAATTAAATAGAAGGATATCCCGCCTTTTGACATAATAATTCCAGCGAAGACAAAGCCTGGAATCGCCATTAATGTGGCTGAGTTTAATGAATTAAACATTTTCTGAATAACGGTATAAAGGGTAAAATCCGCCATCGAGAGTGCGATGATACTCGATAATCCCAAACTAACGGCGATCGGTACCCGTATTAAGCACAGGATTGCAAAAACTAAAAACAGCATTAAAACTGGATTCATGCGCCTACCCCTTTCTCATCTGAGTTTCCATCGTTCTTTTGCATCGATTCGTATAACTGTTCAATCTCACCTACAAGCTCCTTTTGATCTCCTTTCATCGCTTTGGAAGCCTTTACAAGAAAGTAAAACCCAAGGAGACCCATTCCAATTGGCAGGACTAGATATGAAATCCAAATTGGCATTCCTATATCAATCGTTTTCGTTCCTTGTTCCTTTGAAACCGCTATCAATTCTAAGGAAGAAAAAGTAAGATAGAATGAAAATCCCGCGCCGATTAAATTACTAATACTAGCTACAATTCTTTTTAGACCTTTTGGAAGCATGTCGAATAATATTTCTACTTGAATGTGTCGATTGTCTTTAAGTGCTAACCCGAAACCGATAAAAATAGACCAAGTAAGCAAAAATTCAAAGATTTCCGTAATCCAGGATGCCGGTGCATTAAGAACATACCTTGTAAAAACTCCGTACAAGCTTACAACTACTCCTCCAATAAATAGCACTCCTGCTGTTCCTTCTTCGATGTGATCAAGCCATTTAAAGAGTTTCTTCATAACCATCAACTCCTTAATCTTGTGGATTGTATCCAATCTACAACTGGACCTAATTTAAAATATACAAGAAAGTTTCGGAAAAATAAACAGAAAATTTTATTTATTTTATATCTTTTGCGTATTCACAATATTTACAGTTTTTGTTATAGTGATACTATCAACTTTTGATGAGACATCTCGACAGTAGATTGTATCCAAAATCCAAAATAATGAGGAGGCAACACATGGAACTAGAAATTAGAAAAATTGTAACCATTTCCGAAGAAACTTTTATTGAAGGTTTTAAAAAAACAGATAAGCCTGTCCGAGTAGCTGCTGCATTAGCTGTCATTAAGAACCCTTATGCTGGCAGGTATGTAGAAGATCTCCTTCCCCTCATCAAAGCCTGTTCCGAACAACTTGGTGAGCTGCTGCCAAAGAAAGCGATGGAAGCCTTAGGTGTTACAGGAGCTGAGGTAGAAGGATATGGAAAAGGAGCACTCATTGGACTCGATGGAGAAATTGAACATGGGTCTGCGATCATCCATACTCTTACCTTTGGAAATCCGTTCCGCTCGCTATGCGGTGATGCGGAAACCCTCCTCCCTTCTGCTGAGAAAAGAGGGGCTGCCGGCAGTAGTCTAGATCTGGCTATTAAGCACAAAATGGATGCGAAAATTCGCAGCCATCACATGACATTTGAAACTAGGATCCCTGATGCACCTAGAAATGACGAAATCGTCATTGCCGCAGTCGTTACAACGAGCGGACGTGCACACCCGCGAATTGGCTCTTTACATAAAGAGCTTGAAGGAGTTTTCCCTTCATGATTCAAAGAATAGGTTTTATGGGGCTTGGTAAGATGGGGTTGCCGATGGCAAAAAACCTATTAAACAATGGATATGATGTGTACGGAATGGATGTGAATGATTCCGCGATCATAGAATTCCAGAGCTGCGGCGGGAAACCAGATAAATTGTTGGATTGGATTCATAACGTACAAACGATTCTTCTCATGCTCCCCTCATCAAAGATTGTAAATCAAGTCATTGACGAAATTATTGACCACTACGTCTCAGATCAGCACCTTCATCAAGAGCCTTTAGTCATCATTGATATGAGCAGTTCCCACCCTGACGAAACAACAAAGAATTTTAAAAAACTCGAAGATAAAAACATTGAATTTTTGGACGCTCCTGTTAGCGGCGGCGTTAAGAAGGCCGTTTCTGCCGAGTTGACGATTATGATTGGCGGCAAGGAGGAAACCTTCACTAAATGTAAGCGTTTTCTAGAAGCGGTGGGTAGTAATCTCTTTCATGTTGGTCCAATTGGAAGCGGTCACCTAATAAAGGCCATTAACAACTTCCTTTCTGCCACCCATCTATTAGCTAGCTGCGAGGCTATTCAATTACTTGAGCGTTTTGAAGTTAAACCAGAGACCGCTATAAATATATTTAATAATAGTACGGGCAAAAGCGGTTCAACAGAGTATAAGTTTCCATCCTTTATCTTATCTGAAAGTTTTAATTCTGGTTTTAGTCTTGAACTGTTAAGGAAAGATTTAGAAATGGCAAAACAGCTATTTACAAATGCTGAAGCGGTGACACAACTGCCGCAGCTTATTTTTGACAGATTTGATGATGCCAGTCATGCACTTGATATGGACGCGGATCATACAGAAATTTATCAATATGTATCAAGCTATTTATTACCAAGGGGGAAATCAAATGAAAAAGATTCAGAAACTATTCGTAATAGCGGTAACTCTTCTATTAGTATTTAGTCTTGCAGCCTGTGGTTCTTCTTCGAAAGAAACAAGCGGCAGTTCCGCCGGTAAATCGAGCGACGGTGTGCAAGAGTTGACGATTAAAATCTCCCATGTTGTGGCGGAAAATACTCCAAAACAAGCCGGTGCCCTTGCGATGAAAGAGTATATAGAAAAAGAATCTGGCGGTAAGATTAAGGTTCAAGTATATCCAAACAGCCAGCTATTTGGCGATAAAGATGAATACCAGAACTTAGTAGCCAATAATGTCCAGTTTATAATTCCGGATATGTCAAAGTTAGTTGGGAATGACCCTGGCTTTAATGTTCCTGCCATGCCATTCTTATTTAAAGATGATGCAGCCGCAAACGCCTTCTGGGATGGCGAAAAAGGGCAAGAAATTTTTAAGCGTTTAGAAAAGGACGGTGTACTTGGTCTTGCCATGTGGCCGAATGGGGCTAAACACATGACAAATAATAAGAAACCAATTACGAAGCCAGAAGATTTAAAAGGCTTAAAGATTCGTACTCAAGGCGGACAGTTACTTGAAGATATTTACGGTAAACTAAATGCCGGTTCTGTTTCCATTCCATTCGCGGAACTTTACACCGCCCTTCAGCAAGGTACGGTTGATGGAGAAGAAAACACTTACAGTAACATCGAATCAAAGAAATTCGACGAAGTACAAAAGTATACAACTATAATGGGGCATACGCGAGTGGACTACGCCATATTATCTAATACAAAGTTTTGGGATAGCATGAATGATGCAACAAAAGCCATTGTCCAAAAAGGTTTGGAAGCAGGAACAAAGGTTGCTCGTGACTCAGCAAAAAAATTAAACGAAGAATCTTTGAAGAAGTTAAAAGATCGCGGTCAAACCAAGATAAACGAACTTTCACCAGCACAAATTGATGCCTTCAAAAAAGCTTTAGAACCAGTTTACCAAGAGTGGGCTAAGAAGATTGGTGAAGATATCATTAAGGATGCCGAAAGCAGAAATAAATAATTGTTAGAAAGCCCCTAATCTATGGAATTTTCGTAGATTAGGGGTTTTTATGTTCACTTTAAGAGGTAAAAATATAAAAAAAGGCTGTCAAAAGGCGTAATCGAATTACAACCTTTTGAGACAGCCTCTTTTATTTGGGACCATAATCATTTAAGATACGGAACAAGCCCTTTTCAAATGATTGCAGATCGCTTCTCCCACCTCAATGGTTGAGGATGTACCGCCAATATCCGGGGTTTTGATTCCATCATTTGTGACCTCTTCCACTGCATCCAGAAGCTTCTGACCTAATTCCAGCTCTCCGAAATGATCGAGCATCATCTTTGCTGTCCACACCTGCCCGATTGGGTTCGCAATTCCTTTTCCATAAATATCAGGTGCTGAACCATGTACAGGCTCAAACATAGATGGGTACTTTCCATTTAAATTTATGTTGGCTGCAGGCGCAATTCCGATACTTCCCATGATGGCCCCGCCGATATCCGTTAAAATATCACCAAATAAATTACTAGCTACAATCACATCAAAAATTTGCGGTCTTGTTACAAAAAAAGCAGCTAACGCATCAATATGATAGGATGCGGTTTGAATATCCGCATAGTCCGTCTTAACTTCATTAAAGACCTCATCCCAAAACGGCATGGAGTGGAAAATACCGTTTGATTTTGTCGCAGATGTGACATGGCCCCTTCTCTTTTTGGCTAATTCGAACGCATAACGCATTGCCCGTTCTGTGCCTTTTTTTGTAAAAATAGCATTTTGAATGGCGACCTCATCTTCTCCGCGGTGAATTCTTCCGCCCACTTCACTATATTCTCCCTCACTATTTTCTCTGACGACAATTAAGTCAAAGTCCTTTGGATTGACTAGCGGCGAGGTAAGTCCCTTAAAAAATTTGGCTGGACGAATATTAATCGATTGTTCAAATTCCCTGCGAATCTTAATTAATAATCCCCATAAAGAGACATGATCGGGTACAAGCTGAGGATTTCCAATCGCTCCTAAGAAAATAGCATCAAAGTTTTTTAATAGTTCCAGTCCGTCATCCGGCATCATTTTACCATGCTCGATGTAGTAATCACAGTTCCATGGGAACTCTTTATACTCAAATTTTAAGCCGCCATGTATCTCGGCCACTGTATCTAATAGTTTTGTTGCAACTGGAACCACTTCTTTTCCAATTCCATCTCCTGGTAAGACGGCAATTTCTAGTTTCTTCATATTATATACCTACTCCCTTATTTGCATTTTTATTGAAGTTCTCATACTTGGCAATTTCTTGTTCATACAAATCTAGACCATGTGCGTCATAGGCAACCAGTAGTGGGAAATCTTCTACCTCAAGCCGTCTGATTGCTTCTGGGCCTAAATCCTCATAAGCCACCACTTCAACTGCTGTTATCCTTCTGCTTAAAATAGTGGACAATCCGCCGACTGCGGCAAACGAAATGGCACCAAACTGCTTACAGGCTTGCCTTACGATATCTCGCCTAGGTCCCTTTCCAATCGTTCCTTTTACCCCATACTCATACATGGCAGACGCATATGGATCCATGCGATAGGCTGTTGTGGGGGCAACTGGTCCGATAATTTGCCCAGGTTTGGGTGGACAAGGGCCAGCATAGAAAATAATTTCACCCCTTAAATCGACTGGCAAAGGCTGATTTGCTTCAAGAAGGTCAACCATTCTTTTGTGGGCAGCATCTCTTGCCATATAAATAGTCCCCGTTAAAAGAACCTGGTCCCCAATTTGAAGTTTTTGGATATCCTCATCTGTTATCGGTGTTTTTAATCGATATTCTGCCATCTGGTCCCCTCCTATAACACAGCCGTCTTTTTACGAGCAGCGTGACATTGAATGTTTACTGCAACAGGTAATGCGGTTATATGACAGGCATATTTTTCAATTGGTACCCATAATGCGGTATTGGTCCCGCCTAACCCTTGTGGACCAATGCCTGTGTTGTTAATCTCCTCTAGAAGTTCTTGTTCCAGCTGGGCAATATGCGGCTCATGATGATGAACACCAATTTCCCTTAACACAGCATGTTTCGCTAGGGAGGTTACTTTATCAAAGCTGCCGCCGATGCCAACTCCGACCACCACGGGCGGGCAAGCCTTTCCTCCTGCTTCTTTAATCGTTTGTAAAACAAAATTCTTCACCCCTTGCATGCCTTCTCCTGGAAGCAGGAATTTCATTGCACTCATATTTTCACTGCCGCCGCCTTTTGGAAGGACCGTGAATTTGATTTGATCACCTGGGACAATTTCGGTATGTACGACAGCTGGTGTATTATCCCCTGTGTTCACGCGAATGAGCGGATCCCCGACAACGGATTTTCTTAAATAGCCTTCTCGATATCCAGTTCGTACTCCTTCTTGAATCGCATCTAAAAAGCTACCGCCTGTTATATGGACGTCTTGGCCAACGTCTACAAATACCACGGCCATACCTGTGTCATGACAATAAGGCATGTGATTCAGCTTGGCTTCATCTGCGTTTTCAAGAAGCTGCTGCAGGATCGTTTTCCCGATGGGAGAAGCTTCCGTCTTTTCAGCACGTCTAAAACCCGCCACTACATCCTCGGGTAAGTAGTAGCAGGCTTCCCAGCATAGTTTGGCAACGGTTTCAATAAGTTGATCGACATGAACGATTCGCAAATATTATCTCTCCTCTAATTGTTCAATGACTTGAACCAAGTTTGTTAGATCCTCTTGCGTATGCTCTTTTAATCTTTCGGATGCTTTTTTCGGGTTTCTCTCTTTTAATGCCAGGTAAATGTCCGTATGACCTTTTAAAATGGTATTTACACGGTCTTCCCCTTGGATATTTAATACACGATAATAATAAATCAATCCATTCAAATCCTCTACAAGCTTCATTAATCTAGCATTGCCGCTGTACTGGATAATGAGTTCGTGAAAACGGGCATTACATGCAATAATAGAATCTGATTTACCTTCTTTTATCGCTTCTGCTGTTTTTGCTAACGTGTTTTCCAGCTCTAGCAATTGCTCCTCTGTTGCGCGTTCTGCAGTAAGCTCCACGGCTGTTGACTCCAGGGAAATCCTGCACTCGTAAATATCGCGCACATCCTGTAAATTTGGTTTATAGACGGAGATTTGTGACTTTTGATCCATTACAAGTAAGCCTTCAATTACGAGCGCCCGAATGGCTTCTCTCACCGGACTGCGGCTAATATTGTACAGTTTCGCAATTTGAGCTTCATATAATCGATCGCCCGGTTTGTAAATACCATAAAAGATACTTTCTTTTAGGGATTGTTGAATTTGTTGATAGTACGGCAAAGGCTTTATCAATGGGTTGTTATCGAACATTTCTTCACCTCATTTCAATTGGCTTTTCATTCTTGTGTCAGTTCATGGTGGTTCTTTTTCTATCCTATGTCGGCTGTCGACAAGGCACATTTTTATTATAATAAAAATATTCAGATATTTCAAATTATATTTTCATACTTTAGTCTCACTTCTACTTAGAAAAAGAAATTAAATTTTTATTAAAACAACCCTAAATTTAGATTAACTTTTTCTTGAAAGCGTAATTTAATGGTAGTATTAAAATTGCGAAATTTGTTTGGTTTATTTTGAAATAAGGAAGAAGGAAAATCATGAATGAACATATCATCGCTTTTATTTTAGGCATCGTAGAAGGATTAACTGAATTTTTGCCTGTATCATCGACAGGTCACTTGATTTTAGTGGGGAACTTATTAGGATTTACAGGTCAAAAGGCAAATACCTTTGAAGTAATCATTCAACTTGGGTCCATGCTTGCTATTTTAGTATTATATTGGAAAAGATATCTTTCACTTTTAAATTTCAGCACGATTGGAAAACCAGTAAAAAAGTTAGATGTCATTCACATCATTTTAGGAGTCATCCCTGCCGCAGTGGTAGGGTTATTGTTACATGACTTTATAAAAACACAGCTTTTTTCTCCCACTGTTGTCGTGTACAGCCTGGTTGCAGGAGCCATTCTAATGATTTTTGCAGAAAAAAAACATGGAGCGTTCACTACTAATACCGTGGATGAGTTGAGTTACAAACAAACATTCATGATTGGATTATTTCAATGCTTAGCGGTCATCCCTGGATTTTCTCGTGCAGGATCAACCATATCCGGTGGGTTACTCGTTAAAGCCAATCATAAAACAGCTGCTGAATTTTCCTTTTTAATTGCCCTTCCGATTATGGTCGGAGCAACGGGCTTGGATTTTATTAAGAGTTTAGACTTCTTGCATGCTAGTGACATCCCTTTGTTCGCGATTGGCTTTATCACTGCGTTTGTGGTAGCCATGTTAGTAGCCGTCGTATTCTTAAAGATAATCGAAAAAATCGGTTTAACTGTTTTTGCCTACTACAGAGTTGTTTTGGCAGCCCTATTTTTTATCTTTATTATTCTTTAAGAAGCTTCATTCATTATCTTCAATGGAAAAGCTGGTCCCTCGCTTTTAAAAAATAACTCGAATAATGGACACTTTTAATAACGTCCCTTATTCGGGTTTTTTTATGCCCTATGAAACTCCTGCCATATAACATTTATTCCCATTAAAAGTTCCACGGCCATTTATCTGACATAAGATATAGGTGACAGTCAGTTAAATGGCAAAATAGCCAAAAAATATCATTACTAGAATTAGACGGAAGTTTGGCACACGCTGGCTTACTCATTCATGTGACACTTTGAAAAATCAATATAGGAGAATTCTAATGGAAATTTCATTAATTAGACATGGAAGGTCCAGGTTTACCGACAATAAGCCCATCTCATGCAAACAATTTAAAGATTGGCTGGACCAGTATGATCGGCATGGAGTTTATGAAGAAAATTCCTATCCGGCTGATACTCTTGAAAAAATGAGGAATGCCACGATTATATTCACCAGTGATTTGAAAAGATCCATTGAGTCTGCAGTCATATTAAATCCAAAAAAGAAAGCAAAAATAAATCCTTTATTTCGTGAAACAGAGTTACCTACCCCTTCGACAGACTATCCAGGATTAAAATTAAATCCTGCGATCTGGGCCGTTATGTTAAGGGGGTTATGGCTCAGTGGCTATTCGAGCAACTGCGAGTCCTTACAGGATGTAGAAGCGAGGGCGAGAAGAGCCGCAAAGGTATTAATGAAATATGCACATAAACATGCTCGAGTGGTCTTAGTCGGACATGTTTTTTTTAATAGGTTAATAGCGAAGGAATTGCTTAAAGCGGGATGGAAAGGAAAGAATACGACCAGTTTAAAACACTGGGATTGTACGACCTATGTTATGCTGGACTCATAATATCCTTCAAGTTCTTACCTGGACCACAAAGATAAAAAAGCGTTCCTGCCTATTGCAGAAACGCTTTTTACTAATCTAACTCATAATAACCACAAACGACATATCCTACTGCTTTTGCTGCTACGAGAAGGGCATCTTCATCGATATCAAATTTAGGATTATGGTTAAAATAAGGTTTTTCTACGCCCTTAGGTGTACAACCGATATAGAAGAAGCATGAAGGGAATTTTTCAGCATAATAAGCAAAGTCTTCGGATGGCGGCATAGCTGGCCACTCTTCTACTTTTGTAATATCTTGATCATTTGCACTCTTTAAGAATTGAGATACTTTCTCTGTTAATTCTGGATTGTTATAAAGTGGTGGATAATCATTTTCGTAAGTTAGATCACATGTTACACCAAATTCTTCTTCGATTCCTTTTACAATACGTCTCATTTCTGTTTCAATTCTTTGTTTTGTTTCAACAGTCATATAACGGATATCACCTTCAAGTTCTACACTATCTTTGATAACATTGAAAGTACCTTTACCATCAAAAGACCCAATTGTAATAACACCAATATCAAATGGACTTAAACGACGGCTAATAATCGTTTGAACTGCAGTAACAAAATAAGCACCAGCTACAATGGCATCATTTGCTAGATGTGGTGAAGAACCATGTCCGCCTCTACCTTGAATTTTTAATTTCATGTATGCTCTACCGTTAAATGAATATCCAGCGTGGTAACCAACAACCCCCGCTGGTCCCATTGGTAATAAATGAATACCAAATACATTATCTAAATCGTCAAGAATTCCTGATTCGACAATACTCTTTGCCCCGCCTGGCGGAACTTCCTCTGCATGTTGATGAATAATTTTGATGGTACCTGGAATTTCATCTTTTAATTGAATGAGGCAATCCGCTAAGATTAACAAATAGGCTGTATGTCCATCATGACCACACCCATGAAAAACGCCTTCATTTTTTGATGCAAATGGTAAATCTGTTTCTTCGACAATTGGGAGTGCATCAAAATCAGCGCGCAAACCAATATTTTTCCCAGGTTTTCCACCTTTAATCGTTACGATAATTCCATAGCCATTGCCTACATTCGTTTGAACTTCTACATCCTTACCTTTATAAAAGTCAATAATATATTGAGCCGTTTTTTCTTCTTTAAACGAAAGCTCAGGATTTTCATGTAGATGTCTGCGAATTTCAATCATTTCATCCTTACGAGATTCTAACATTTCCATTAATTTACTTTTCATCATCTTGTCATCCTTTCCTTACTTTTTAAAAACGCCACTAACTGTGGCGTTTTCTGTTTCTACCTGCTCATTAATCTAAGACAGGTTTGCCAGCCTTTGATTTTTTAGGAGCAGGAGCTGTTTTTCCAGCATCTCCTGGCACCATAAAGATAATCGATAATATGGAAAGGACACCGAATATCACGTTTACGATAATTCCTACTGAAGCCGCTGTTTCAAGATTTCCATTTGCTGCGATTGCACCGTAAACAGTTGCAGAAATCGCAACACCGAATGCACTGCCAAGCGAGCTTGCCATTTTATAAACCCCAGCTGCTTCACCTACTTTGTCAGCAGGAGCATTTGATACAGAGGTATCTGTTGATGGTGTCGCATAAAGTCCAAGTCCAAGTCCAAATAGTACAAATCCAATGAAGACAACAACTGTATAAGTGAAGTCTGGTAAGAATGTTAAGCCCATGATTGCCACACCAATTGTTGTTATCAGAGCACCCCAGATCATTGGTGATTTTGCCCCTACTTTTTGTAATATTTTCTCTCCGACACGAATCATCGCAAGTACAACTACTAAATACCCAAGTGATAACATACCTGATTGGAAGGAATTAAATCCACGACCTACTTGTACATACGTATTGGCTACAACTAGGGTACCCGCAATTGCATTCAGCAAGAAATTGGAAATCGTCGCACCCGTATAAGGCTTATTTTTAAATACAGCAAAGTCAATCAATACGATATCTTTACTTTTTTCAACTTTGATGAAAACAATTAAACCGATGATTGTGACAATCAATAGGCCGATTGTAAGCGGGCTTGTCCATCCCAAATCTGATCCGTAATTAATAAATACATTCAAAGCAAGCATTGTGATGATAAAAATAACTAAGCCAGCGTAATCGAATTTAAAAGCACCTTTAGATTCTTGTTTACTTTCTGGTGTATCTTTCAGAAGAAACATACCAATAACAGCAAAGATGATGGAAAAAATGAAAATCCATCTCCAACCCATATAGGTGGCAATGGCACCGCCGGCAAAAGAGGCAACCCCTGATCCGCCCCAAGAACCGATGGACCAGAAACTTAGAGCACGCTGACGATCTTTCCCTTCGAAATAAGCTTTCATTAATGCAATGGTTGAGGGCATAATACATGCGGCTGAAAGCCCTTGAATGACACGTCCAATAATGAGCAATACGGACCCTTGAGCTAAAACTAGGCAAAGTGAACCGATTATACTTAAAATAAAACCAATATTGGCAATCTTTTTACGTCCAATTTTATCGGCAAGACCACCAGCAGCAACGATAAACATTCCGGAGAACAACGCCGTTAAACTAATCGCAATGTTCACCGTTCCAAGGGAAATACCCAAATCTTTTTGAACAGCTGGTACTACATTGACCATTGCTTGTGCAAATAGCCAGAATGTAATAACACCAAACACAATTCCTATGATCATTTTATCTGTACCTTTATAACTTGTTTCCATGACTCTTCCTCCTAATTATTCTCTAATGAAGCAACGGTAAAAATTAAATAGATTGCTGTGTTCTTGTTTAGCATTTACATTAATTCGAAAAAAATAATGAAAAAATAAAATCTAAATGCTTTCCACAAGTTAATTATAAAAAATTGTTCTAAAATTAATGAGCCATTATTCGCCCATCTATTCCTTAAAAATAGGAAAATATTTCACCAATCGTGATTCATATCAAAAAAGGGAGGTCGATTTTTAACTTAGCAAGTAAATAAGCGATTTGAAGAAACTCATAAAAATGCAAAAAAGCCATTGTAGCCTCCTTACTACAATGACTTTTTTAGATAATCGATTTTCTAATATCAAAAAAATGAATTGCATTAATCGTTAAATAGGAATAAAAAGACCAATCATCCTCAATGCTTTCATCATATATCTCTAAATCAGGATGACTTGATCGATTGATATAATCAATAATTTCCAAATCCATCCCATGCTTACTGTTTAAATTCCACCATTTCGTATATAAAGCACCGTGATCTTTATCAAAAATATGTTTCCGAATCTGATACTCGCCTGCTTCTAGCCCAGTAATCTTCACTAAAATCTCTTTATTTAGCTTTTGAAGAAAGGCTTCCTCAATGGAATAATAAGGATTTACCGTATTACAGTTCATAAGCACTAACTGATAACCTCGATCATTTTGCATCATCAAATAATCTGATCCTTGAGCAATGATTGTCCCATTCAGTTTCTTAGCAAATACCATGGCAAAAAAGGCTGGCCGTTTTCCGCTGAAATAATGAAATAATTCCAAGCCTTCAATACGAATCCTCAGATCCTTGCCCCCGCCTTCATGTAAGGCTGTGTTAATCCAAAAGCCAATCGATTCTACTTCATTCCTAACATCCAAAACACTTTTCAACACTAATGCCGCCCGAAAAAAAGTTCCGTTCGTAAAGCGAGTGTTTCCAGACAGTGTGTTCCATGAAATCAGATGAAGCGGCTTCTCCAAATGATGCTTTTTTAGATACGATTTTATTTTCGCCGTTTTTTCTTTCAAATAATCTTTAGCCAAGAAAAAGCGGTCATTACTCAATTCCTGAAAATCAATAATGTCATTCTGGTTGGAATGATAACCAATAAAATCGATATGATTGGCTTCAGTTAACATCCATTTATTAGGATCACTGGTTTTCCCATCCTTATAGGAGAATGGTAAAAACACACCCACATGAATGTCTGGAACAAGATTTTTTAATAAATCAACCATTTTTAAATACACACGTTTTAATTCCTTTGCTTCAACAGCGGTGTAATAGCGCTCATAAAAGAGAAAGTGCCATGAACTTAAATAAGATGCTCCGTATACTTGTAAACAATGCTTCATAAATCCATACAGCTTTTCAAAATATCTTTCTTCATTAGCGGAAATCTCTTGATATTCAATCCTAATAAAAAGAGAAAGTCGATTCTTTATCATAAAATTTAAGGCAACATCTGATTGAAAATACGGTGAACTGGTTGCAATCGCTTCATCTGTTTCAACATCTGCAGTAATCGTTTCCCCGCTTAATAAATGTCTAATCCCAATATAATCAAGACGCATATCTTCCTTCGCCATCAGCACTTGGGATCTTACATCTTCCTTTAGCAGCTCTTTCAATTCTCTAATGATTAATACATGATCAGGGCGAGATAGTTTCGCATTGATTGGTTTTGAAACATCGAGCAGCAATTCTTCAAAACGAGACTCCGTATTACTATAGGATTGATCATGTTTGGTGAGGACGGTTCCCAATTCCGCTAAAATATCAGGTGAATTGATTAAGGTTTCTGCATCTTCAATATGATAGTTTTTAACCAACTCAACTTGGTCCTCTGAATGGCTTTCACGGTACACATGTGGTGTAACTCCGTACATTTCTTTAAAGAGACTCGTAAAGGACTTGGTATTCGCAAATCCATTTTTCATAGAAATTTGGGAAATCGTCTCATTTGTATACAGCAAATCCTTTACACTATGCTTTAATCTGATGTTCATTAAAAAACGGCTAAATCCTATTCCCATCTTTTGTTTAAAATACCGCGATAAATAACCGGTTGAAAGGTAGGATTTTTCCGCCATTTCTTCTAGTGTAATAACTTGATGATAATTTCTTTCCATATACTCAATCATTTTTGTGAGCCGAAAATCATCTGTATCCATTTTTTCAATGGCGCTTCCTTTTTGCTTAAACCGACGGATCAGCATTAACAATATTTCACATAAATATCCCTGCATTTCAATTTGATAGCTCTCATCTCTTCTACTATAGGTAATCATTAATTCCACAAGCAATTTTCTCACTTTATCGAGCATGATTTCTCTGCCCATTTCTATATCTTGAGAAAAGCACTCAAACCTGCTGTTTCGATATTCTGAATAGTATTGATCCATAAAGGAATCTGAAATATTTAACAGTAGCACACAATTTTTTTGCATTCCTTGTGCTTGAAAAAGTTGGTTTCGATTAATAAGAAGCACATCATGTTCTTTTAGCACAAAAAAGCGACTATCGATCTCAACCGTTAATTCCCCGTTAATCACAAAAATAAACTGCAATCCTTGATTCACTCGTGGAGGTAAAAATTGAATATTCTTTAAGGAAATTTGAAAATCGGTCAATTGTTCAACCATCTAATCACCTCTTTGTTATTTTCTTCAAAATCTCCAATATATTATTATTGACATACTTAACAAGATATAATTATATTCCAATAACAAATAAATTGTATTATATTATTATATAGTAACAAAAACAATAGTTGATTCGTTTCATATGATTGAAGCTTTGGCATGTGAAAATGAGTGGAATTTTAAAAAAGGAGGAATCGCTTTGACTTGGGAAATTCTTAGCATCATTGGTACGATAGCTTTTACGATAAGCGGTGCCCTTGTCGCAATAGAAGAAGATTATGATATATTAGGAGTTTACGTTTTAGGGTTTACAACAGCCTTCGGTGGAGGCCTCATTCGTAATCTATTAATTGGAATACCGATTGAGCATATTTGGGCGCAAATTTCATTATTTGAAATCGCCTTTTTCGCTGTAACTATAGTTTTTATATTGCCAATAAAATGGATTTATCAATTAGAAAAATGTGTGTTTTTATTTGATGCCATTGGCTTAGCAGCATTCGCTATTCAAGGTGCAAACTATGCTGTATCGATTGATGCGCCATTAATTGCCGTCATCCTTGCCGCTACCATGACTGGAGCAGGCGGCGGAATGATTCGAGATGTCCTTGCAGGTCGAAAACCGATGATTTTTCGTTCAGATATATATGCCTTATGGGCAGCTTTAGCAGGTCTTGTCATTGGGTTAGATTTGGTACACGGACCTTATGGCACACTTATCCTGTTAATCGCAATCGTAGTCTTTCGGATCTTATCCGTCTACTTTAAATGGAATTTACCACACAAAGTTCATATGGATCATAAAAATAGTATTATCAGTTAAATAAAGTACCAGGACCAAAAATATAATGGTCCTGGTACTTTATTTTGATCATCGATCATTCAAATTGATAATTGTCTATACGATTCCGAAATCCTTTTAGTCTACAAAAACACCCCAGCCGTCAGAATAACCACCATGTGGTTTACTTAAAGTATCTAATTTATTCTGAATCTTAATTAATTCATTATAATTTAAGAGCATTCTTTTCGAGCAACTACAAGCCCACTCGTCTGTTTCGTCATCTTGTTCTAAGAAACAATTGAAGCCTTCTCCTTTGAGGACTTGCGCTAATGTTTCACCTGTTGCTTGATCAGGCACGGCTACAAAAAACTCGACTGATTGTTGTTTTTTAAAATCTACTCCATCTTTAGATAGACTGCGTAACGCATCTCCATCAGCATCATTAGGGAATTTCATTCATTTTTCCTCCATATTCTAGTACTTACAATGGTGTCATTATAATTCACTTATTCCTTTTTTTCTATCATAAATGGTTCATCTTTTCACTCATCACAATTTGGGTGAATTTTTCTGGTTTCATATGTTATGATAATTCAAAGAGATGTTAACCATATCATAATTTCAGTTTACTTTAAATCCTAATCGATAAATCGCACTGGAGGAGAATTATGTTTAAGTTGCGCGGCCATCACCTTTTTTGTCTTCTTGGCTATCGGGGCATGGGCTATTCTCAAGAATACGTGGAAAATATGACACGTGTGCATCAAACTTTGAGAAATAACCCCGAAATATTGATTCAGCTTGTCAAGGGACCAGATCAGTTGTGTGAGAAGTTCCCGAACTCAGGTGAATATCATTGCCAAAACGAACAGATTTTTGAAAGAGATGCTGTTATTTTAGACAAAATGAACCTAAAAATCGGACAAATTTTGAAATGGGAGGAGATTGAGTCTCGTATCCGAAAGCATGTCATCCCCTCCGATATTCAAGTATTCTGCGAAACTTGTTCCTGGCGTTCTTATGGAGTTTGTGAAGAAGGAATTCGAGAAATCCATGAAGGAAAGGGCTTAAGGCAAGTTCAATAAGCCCTCTAAAATGGTAAAATGGGGTCAGTCCCCCGGTGCGTTAAAGCTTTAATACACCGGGGGACTGACCCCTCTTTATTTTTCTTTTTTATAAAAACGCTCCCCTGTTTGAGGGTTAAAGTACACTCTTGTTTTTTCATTGGTCACTGGGTCAATGTTTACTTCTTCTGTTTTTTCAAATCCAGCAGGCACTTTTTCACCTTGCCGGCCTTTGAAACGTTTGTCATAAATAAAAACCCCTAGTAAAATAAATACAATTACAGCGATGATTTGTAACCCGTAATAGGTAATAATAATCCAAAGACCATTCATTCTATTTTTTCAACTACTACTGCCGTTCCATATGCAAAGATTTCACTCATGTTTTTTCCCGCTTCTCCAGAGTCAAAGCGAGTCATGACTACTGCATTGGCACCCATTGCTGTTGCATTCACGATCATCCGGTCCATGGCTTCTTTTCTCGAATCCTCGAGCATTACAGTATATTGTTTAATTTCACCTCCAACTAAGCCTTTTAAGCTTGCCATTATATCCGCACCCAAGCCACGGCTTCTAACGATTAAACCAAAGACAGGTCCTTTTACTTCGACTACTTTGTAGCCATGGATATTTTCTGTTGTTACCACTTGCATAAAAACACCCCAATTTTACATTTTTAATATAGACGGATTGTACATTTTTCGTGATGGCGCACCCGTTAGAAGGTGTCATCCAATTCTTCCTCATTATACCATTAAAGCACATCCGTTTATTAAAAATTTTTTCCCGTCTTTCCTCTTTAATCTTGGATATTAATCAGGATTGTACCAGTTTCAATTCGAATAAATAGATTCTGGCCTCCTATCTCATAACTACAAAAAAATAATACTGTACCCCGGTATTTACCGGGGCAGCAGTATCTCAACATTTGTATCTCGAAAATCCCTTATTTCAATAATTTCCCTAATTCCGGAGTTACTTCCTTTGTCCACCGGTCTGTCCATTCACCGCGGATTTTTGCTAATTTATTAATGTCCACTGTGTATGTTTTATCTGTATCGTTTAAACCAATGATATCTTTATATTTATCTGGTATGCCCAGTCCATTTACAACTGGATAAAAACCTTCTTCTGAAATCGCTTTTTGTGATTCTTCACTAATTAAGTAGTTGACAAATTCGAGCGCTTCTTTTGAATGCGGTGAGTTTTTAACCACTGCGGCACTAAAAGCATTCTTGTTTACACCTTCTTTAGGTACAACCATTTTCAATGGAATTCCGGAATTTGCTGCCAGGTCAGCAATGACATAGCTTCCCATAACGGTAACATCAGCAGCTCCCTGTTGAATCGCCGGCATCATTTGCGTTGAATTTTTGTAAAAAGTGGATGAATAACCGGCAAGTTCCTTTGCCTTTTTTAGACCAGGTTCCAGGTTATCGATGCTTCCTCCGTTTGCAAGAGCTAAATTATATAATGTGTTAAAGCCCCAATCATTGGCTATATCAGCAAATGCTGTTTTTCCTTTGTATTCAGGACGAATCAGGTCATTCCATGACTGTATTGGTGCGATCCCCTTCTTTTTAAACACTTCTGTGTTATAAGCTGGTGCAATCACCAAGCCAAAGGCAGGTGCTGCTACATTCTGAAGCGCAACAAATTCTTGATCCACATTTTTCATATTCGGAACCATTTTTTCGTTAATGTTTTCGATTAGTCCTTTTTCGTTGGCTCTTTGAACATCAATTGGTACAAAGAAAGCGATATCAATTTGCGGTGCATTTTTTTGTAATTCTACCTTGGACAATATTTCACCCGATAACCCAGAAATATAATTGACCTGAATACCGGTTTTTTCCTTGAATTTAGGTGCAATAATATCACGGATAACTTTTTCGATTTTACCACCATTTCCTGAAATTGTAATTTGTTTAGCCCCTCCTTTTTCTGTTGTGGCTGCAGACTTTGCATCCCCTGGTTTTTGTGGAGTAGGGTTGCCACAAGCGGCTAGGGCCATCATCATAAAAACGATCACAAACAAACTTAACCATTTTTTCATTTTACTTTCCTCCCTTTATTGTCCTATCAAATTTTAATTTGGTACATCAGCGAGAAAAAAGATTTTCAGCTTCATAACGAAGTAGAATCGTTAAATGGAAATTTGATTGTTCATGGATGTTATGAAAGACCATAAATCATCTGCTTCCATATTAAAAATTTCATCACCTAGTTTGCTGGCCCAATGACTCTCATTTCCATATTCATCTCGCCATGACCAGAGTCTTCTCGTGCTTTGCTGCAAAGAGTGTTCTTCCGTAAAACCAATTGCTCCGTGTATTTGATGGGCGATCGGCGTGGCAAGGCTAGCTGCCTCACCTACTCGAATTTTTGCTGCGATGATTTGGTTCTTTCCATTGCCAGCTTCAAAAGACTTAATGGCTAATTCCGTAATCGCTTTTGCGGCTGAAACTTCACCCGCCAGTATGGCGATTTGTTGTTGAATTGCCTGAAATTTGGCGATTGGGCGTCCAAATTGGATTCGTTCTTTTGAATAATTCACACTCAATTCAAGAATCCGTTCGAGTGCGCCAGTCATTTGAACGGACCTAATCAGTGCAGCCATATAGTAGAACTTATCAACATTGACTACTCTTAGGCTAGCTACGTTATCACTCTGTACTTGAACATCTGTAAAGTACACATGATCTCTTGCCTCACCTGCATAATTCTTCCCCTCATCGATACGGCAAGTACCCGGATCTACAATTGCCACCATATTTTCCTGTTCGGACTCCCCAATGACCACAATCGCCTCCGCATATCGTGCATAGGGTACATCATAGGCAGAACCAGAAATCGTCCACCCGCCTTTAACTTCATTGAATGTTATTTGATTCCCATTTTGAAAGGAAGCAATCGTGGTGGGTTGGTCTAATAAAGGTAAATCGATATTCGAAAGGAGCCAATTTGCCATAAACGTCTCAGCAATCGGGATGGGTGCTGAGAAACGCGCTGCATTCCTTAAGAACGTAAGGGCATCAGCTAAGTCTCCCCCTGTCCCGCCTGATTCTTCAGAAATCCCAATCGCTGTCATTCCGGTCTCAACAAGTGTTTCCCATAGTTCTGTAGGAAAAATGCCTTGTTCAGCAGCTTCAACCACTTGTTTCGTGCACAAATCCTTCATGATTTTCTCTGTCGTTTCCTGAATAATCTGACTCATTTCGTTCATCGGATCCCTACCCCCCTTGCAATAATGCCTCTTAATATTTCTGTTGTTCCTCCCCTAAGTGTAAAACCAGGAGAATGCAATAACGCCTCCGCTAACAAGGATTTAAAGCGAACATTGGTTACTTGAGTGTGCGCAGATACTAATTCTCTGGCAGCTTCTGCAATCTGAAACTCCAATTTTGTTCCTATATCTTTTACTAACGCGGCCGTAACATCAGGAGAAACACCTTTTTCAAGCAAGCCCGCCACTCCTAGCGACATTTCCCGTAACGTTGTTAGACGTGCTGCTAATTTACCAATTGTGATTTTTATATGGTCATTGGCTCCTTCTTGTTGCAAAACGCGAATTAACTCAACAAATAGGGGAAAGGTACTTAAGAATCGCTCTGGTCCGCTACGTTCATAGGCTAGTTCAGCCATACTTTGTTTCCAGCCATCCCCAATCGTTCCGACCACCATATCATCGGGAACGAAGACATCTTCAAAAAATACTTCATTAAAATGATGTTCCCCGGTCATTAACTTGATCGGGCGCACAGTTACACCAGCGGCAGATAAATCCACCACTAATTGGCTTAACCCTTCATGTCTGTTGTCTGTTTTCGCTGAGGTACGGCATAAGGTCACCATAAAATGTGCATGATGTGCCCCACTTGTCCATACCTTACTGCCATTAAGCCTCCAGCCGCCTTCTACTCTCTTTGCATTCGTCGAGATCGAGGCGAGATCTGAACCTGAATTTGGTTCGCTTAGTCCGATGGAAAAAAAGATTTCACCTTGAGCGATGCGTGGAAGAAATTCATTTTTTTGCTTCTCCGTTCCATATCTCAGGAAAAGGGGACCTGTCTGACGATCGGCAAACCAGTGTGCAGCCACAGGTGCACCGAAAGCCAATAACTCTTCCGTCACCACATAGCGTTCTAATGCCGAACGCTCATGACCGCCATACTCCTTGGGCCAGGTCATTCCCAGCCATCCATGTTGCCCAAGCTTGCTGCTAAACTTTGCATCCCAATGACTTAACCAAGAATCACAATGAGGAACAAATGCTCCTTCTATTATTTCCTTTTTTAGGAATTGTCGTACTTCCTGTCGAAGCTTTTCTGACTTTTCCGTTAGCTGTATCGTTTCTAACTCCAAACTTTTTACCAATATCATTCACCTCCGAATAATCTATAAGCTACCCTTAAGGGGAAAACATGTTTGGTAATCTAGGAAACTTTCTTTACGCAGAACCCTTAAGGGCTTTATGGAACCAACTTATTTAAATTCTGGCTTTCGTTTCTCATTGATTGCATTTAAGCCTTCTTGATAATCAGGATGTTCAGTAACCAACCCCATAAACGAAGACACCATATCGAGAGAAGTTCTTAAGTCCATCTTTAAACCTTGATAGACCGTCCGTTTGATTAAGCGTATCGCCTGTTGCGGACCACGGGCTAGTTGATTGGCTAGTTTATACGCTTCCTCCATCAATGCTTCATGCGGCACTTGTTTTGTGATCAATCCAAGTTTAGAAGCTTCTTCCACATCTATAATTCTCCCCGTCCATAACAATTCAAGTGCTTTATCAATCCCTATTATTCTAGGTAAATAGTAACCACCGCCGTCACCTGGGACAATTCCTACGTTGACATATCCTTCACCAAATCTTGCCCCCGAAGAAGCGATGCGCAAATCACATTGCAAGGCCATGTCGAGTCCGGCTCCAATGGCATCTCCATTTATCGCGGCAATCGTTGGTTTGTCAATTTCCTCCATTAACAACGGAATTCTTTGGACATGCTTCCATAAACTATTCTTTCGCGCTAATCCCGTTGTTGAGAAATCCTTTTCTTCTTGACCGGAGAGATCTAAGAAACCTAATCCGTTTTTCATCGATTTAATATCCCCGCCGGCACAAAAAGCCTTGCCATTCCCTGTTAAAATCAACACACGAATCTCATCGTTGTCCCTGACCTCTTCCAAGGCCTTAATCCATGACTTAATCATCTGCAGACTAAAAGCATTTCTTGCGTAAGGTCGATTTAGTGTAATCGTTGCGATTCCATCCTCTACTTCAAAAAATAAATCAGACATGTTAGCACCCTTTTCATTCATTTTTTTTTCGTTCTAATAGGTTTGTATAAAAATCGATTAAATGGCTCCCTCGGACTTTAAATTCTCGATTTCTTGTAAATCTAGTTTTAATTCCTCTCGCAGAAAGGAAACCGTATGCTCCCCTAACAGAGGCGGGTGCCTGCGAATCTTCATTGGTGTATTCGAAAAACGAATTGGATTTCGGACTAATTTAATTTTTCCTAACGTAGGATGTGAAACTTCTTCCACCATTTCCCTCGCTAGAACTTGAGGATGCTCTAATGCTTGTTCCACATTGTTAACGGGGCCTGAAGGAATTCCTTTTTCCGAAAGAAGCTTAAACCATTCATCTGCCGTTTTCGTGATAAAGATGTGTTCTAATTGCTCTGTCATTTCTTCACGATTGGCAACCCTCGCACTGTTCGTCCTGAATTTCTCCTCTGTGAGCCATTCAGGGCGATCAAGGATTTCACAGAGTTTCTTAAATTGTTTATCATTTCCAACGGCAATCATCATCGGCCTGTCTTCACATTGGAATACTTGGTATGGAACAACATTATTGTGCTGATTGCCTAATCTTTTCGAGATATAGCCTGTATTTAAAAAACTACTCGCAATATTCGCAAGCGAGCTAATTTGGACATCTAACAAAGATAGATCAATGTGCTGCCCTTCGGCTCCTTTATCTCTTGCTCGGATCGCAGACATAATGCTTACCGCTGTATATAAAGAACAAATAATATCGACAATCGGTACTCCGACCCTGGTTGGCTCTCCTTCATTAAATCCAGTTACGTCCATCAACCCGCCAATCGCTTGAATCACAGGGTCAAAACCTGGTTCCTTGCAAAAAGGTCCCGTTTGCCCATACCCTGTAACGGAACAAAGAATGATATTGGGATTCACTTTTTTCAGTTGTTCATACCCAATCCCTAACCGATCCAGTGTCCCTGTAACAAAGTTTTCAAGAACGACATCCGCTTTTTTAACGAGTTCTAAAAATAATGCTTTCCCTGTCTCATTTTTCAAATCGATGGTAACAGATCGTTTATTTCGGTTCGCGGTGAAATAATATGTGCTTTCACTTTGTACAAAGGGGGACCAATCCCGCATACTATCCGTTCCTTTAGGCGATTCAATCCGAACTACATCTGCCCCCAAATCCGCTAGAATCATAGAACCTGCAGGGGCGGCATAAATTCTCGATAGATCAAGAATCTTTATATCTTCTAATGGCAGTGTCATCATACATCCCTCCTAGCTTATGGTTTAAGGTCACTCACACCGATGATACATTGCGTATATAGGCAAGGCATCTTTTAGCGGAGGCTTTTGGTGCAGTTAGAATGGGGACAGTTGATTGAACCTGTGCCGCGATATGCTCCATACTATATTGCGATAGGACAATCACATCTACCTTCCCTTCTAACTGATGAATCATATTTCTCACCCGATGATCGTGTTGTCCTTTATTCCCTTTAATCAGTGTGTGGATAAGTCCCGGTTCTACTATGGATTCCACTTGAACACCTGGGTTTTTGTCTTTTAAATAACTCAATAAAGCTACAGGCGTTTCTTTTACGGTAGAAATTAAACCGATCCTTTCATAGACTAACGCCTCATCGAGTACGGCTTCATCTGATCGAAATAATTTCATTGGGTATAGCGGCTGCAGGATATTCGTTACGTTATTAAACGCAGAACAACTGAGCTGAATACAGTCCACATCCGATTCATCAGCTAAGTTCACTAATAAGGAAAATCGTCGGATAATCTCTGGTGTAAGTGAACCACTTTCTTCTATCATTGAAAGCAATCCAGTATCCATAAAATGCAGGAGTTCAACATGACTGGATTCCTGTTCAAATGCTTTGACGATTGGATCTAATGCCGTGGTTGTAGCATGAATCAGCCCGATTTTCATAGTGCTCCCGATTTCCCGCCGTCGATATTGACGGCTGTCCCGGTTACATAGGATGCTGCATCAGACACGAGAAACGTAATCACTTTACTTGCCCCCGTGATAAGTGCTACTTTCCCTTTTAATCCCAAATCCATAAGAATCCATCTCCCTCCTATTGATAAAGCAAGTTGTTTATCCAAAACCGCAGCTCTCTGCTAATAGTTCAACTAAATGCATACTTCTTATTTGATTGGAACGTCCTTGCCGTTGAATACCGAGGCTTATTTGCAGTTGGCATCCAGGATTGGCAGTGACGACAACGGTCGTATTCGTCTGGGTTACTTTCGTCATCTTCTCATCGAGTATTTTCATCGATTCATGAAAGTGGAGCAGATTGTAAATGCCTCCTGACGCACAGCAGCGATCGGCTCCTTCCATTTCGATGTATGTGGCACCCGGTATGGACTGAAGCAGCAGTCGTGGCTCTTTATATACTTTTTGAACGTTCCGTAAATGACAGGAGTCCTGATACACCACAATGTCAGCCGAAGATTTTTTTAAGGGAAGTGGGCCATATTTGACAAGAATTTGGCTTATATCCTTTGACTTTTTAACAAACTCCTTAGCTAAATCCCTCCATTCAGCTTCATTTGCTAATAAATGGTCATATTCCACTAGTGCGGCTCCACAGCCACCGGCATTGTTCACAAAGAAATCGGCACCCGAATTCTCAAAGGCTCTTATATTTGCTTTAGCTAATTCTTTTGCCATTTCATGTTGACCTTGATGAGCGTGCAGGGCCCCACAGCATGTTTGCGCCTCTGGTATCACCACCTCACATCCTATCGATGTTAGCAGCTCAGTCGTCAAACGGTTCGTTCGCGACATCATCGCATCCATAATACAACCAGTGAAAAAAGCAATCCGAATTTTCTTCTCCCCTTTTGGAGGAATAGTAGTCCCACGTTTGAGTCGTTTAGACGGAGATTCGACTAAAGAAACTGCTTTTTCTAGCTGGGCCATCGGTTCTGATAGCCTATTAAGCACATTTGTACGGTGAACCAATTTATTTAGTCCCGTTTTTTGGTACCACCACACTAGATTTCCAAGTGCTTTCATCCGTCTAGGATAAGGAAATAAGTGGTTTAATGCTCCATTTTTCAACCTATTCGCAACGGTATACTGGTCGTTACTCTGTCTATTTTCAATGATTTCTCGCGCCGCTTCTAGGATATGCCCATACGGCACACCGACCGGACAGGCAGTCTCACAAGCCCGGCATCCCAGGCATAAATCGATTGGATTCGCTAAATGTTCTTCAATCTCAATCTTTCCCTCAGATGCCATCTTAACGAGATTGATTCTTCCTCGTGGAGAAGCTGATTCTTTCCCCATAGATGTATAGGTTGGACAGGCTGGTAAACAATAACCGCACTGAATACATTGATTTGTCCAATCATAGGTTTGTTCAAATAGCTTTTGCGCGGCTAGATTGCTAACTTTGCTTTCTTGAATGACAGATGCTTTCATTTAGGTAAGCGCCACCTTTGTCTGACCAACTGTTAGAAAAATTTTCCCAGGATTTAAAATTTGATTTGGATCCCAAGCATCTTTGATTTTTTTCATCATCAATAGCCCTGCTTCTCCAAGCTCCATCTCCATATAAGGGGATTTTAAAATTCCAATCCCATGTTCCCCTGAAAGAGTTCCCCCTAGCTCAACAGCTGCCTCGAATATTTCGCTAACGGCATCCTCGACTTTTTTCATTTCGGGAATGTTTCGCTTATCCGTGATAATATTCGGATGAAGATTGCCATCACCGGCGTGGCCAAAAACAACGAGATTCAGTTGATATTTCTCCCTTATTTGCTCTAGCCGTTTCATCATGGCTGGAATCTGGCTGCGTGGAACGGTTGCATCTTCAGATATTTTTGTTGGACCCATTCGGGTTATAGCAGGTGAAACCATCTTTCTCGCTTTCCAAATACTTTCCCTTTCAGCCTCATTTTGCGCTACTTTTACATTGATCGCTCGTGCTATTACACACAGCTCTTTACATTTCTCCATTTCTTCTTCAATAGCTGCTGGATGTCCATCTACCTCGATGATAATGACTGCATCTGCTTCTACTGATAATCCAGACGGACTATAAGCTTCGACCGCACGAATACAGGCATTGTCCATTAATTCCATCGCGGACGGTAAAATACCAGAAGCTAAAATTTTTGTTATCGCATGACCAGAATCAACAAAGTCGTTAAAGTATGCAAGCAAGGTTTTTCGTGCTTGCGGCTTTGGGATTAACCGTAAAATCGCTTCTGTTACAATTCCCAATGTACCCTCTGAACCAACAATCAGCCTTGTAAGATCGTATCCAGTTACATTTTTTACGGTTTTGCCGCCTGTCTTGATTATATCCCCCAATGGCGTGACAATTTCTAAGCCAATCACATATTCTTTAGTTGTTCCATACTTAAGCCCTCTTGGTCCGCTTGAATTCTCCAAAAGATTGCCCCCTATCGTTGCAACCTGGGAACTGCTGGGATCAGGAGGATAAAATAATCCGGCTTCCTCTGCTTTTTTATGAATGTCTGCCGTTATGACGCCTGGTGAAACAATGGCAAGTAAATTTTCACGATCAATGACTAATTTGTGATTCAGTCGAGACATATCTAAAACCATTCCTCCCTTAACCGGAAGTGGTCCCCCACTTAGTGAAGTTGCGGCGCCTCTCGGATAGACGGGAATAAGATATTTATTCGCTAGTTTGACAAGCTGGCTGATCTCTTCTTTATTACTTGGTTGAATGACAATATCAGGTAAATACTGGCCAAAAGAGGCATCAAAACTATAAGAATATCTTTCTGCTAAATCGATAAATACACGGTCAGACGGGATGATTTTTTCGATTTCCCTAATGAATTCAGTCCCCATCTTGTTCACTTCCTTTGCTTTTCCATACCATTCATCCATCCAAAACACATGCAGCCCTTCTTCTAAATACTTGGGTAATCGTTACGTTACTAGGGAGTACGATGTGAGCATTTCTACTACTTTTTTACCAATCTCGATCGAGGCCGTTGCGGCCGGAGAAGGAGCATTACAGATATGGATAGAACGTTTGCCGTTAACAATATAAAAATCATCTATTAATGAACCATCGAATCGTAAGGCTTGGGCTCGTACACCGGCTGGTCCGGGAATGAGATCCTTCTCCGTTACACTTGGAACGAGTCTTTGAACCTCTTCTAGCAATTTCTTTTTATGAAAGGGAACGAATAATCTCCTCCATCCCTTCTTTCCTATAAAGCTTCGCTAGCTTCCAAAATCCTGAGTAGGACAGTACCTCTGCTGCATCTTTAAAGTTAAAAGACGTTTTCTTATATCCTTCCCGTTTCAAACTTAAAACGGCATTTGGTCCTACATCCACCGTACCGTCTATCATTCTAGTAAAATGCACCCCCAGAAAAGGAAAATGAGGATTTGGAACAGGGTATATAAGGTTTTTGACCAAATGTCTTTTTTCAGGTACAAGTTGATAGTACTCTCCGCGAAACGGAACAATTTTTAAATCCAGTTTATACCCTGTTAACTTTGCCATACGATCACTATGCAAGCCGGCACAGTTAATGAGCATGGAGCCATGAAGAACCCGGTTATTCGTCTCAATGATGACTTCCTTTTCAGTTTCTTTTATGCTCTTCACTTCCGTATTTAAAAAGATCTCTCCGCCATTCTCGCGAATAATCATTCCCATCTTTTCACAAACATTTTTATAACTCACAATACCGGCCATTGGAACATGAATGGCTTCAAGACCGCTTACATTAGGCTCCAATTCTAACAGTCTCTCTCGGTCGATTTTGCTAACTTCTAGACCATTTTCTAATCCCCGTTGACATAGATTTTCTAATAATGGAAGTTCATTTTTAGAAGTGGCAACAATAACTTTGCCGCATTGTTCATACTGAATACCATATTTCCTGCAAAAGGCAATGATCGACTTGTTACCCTCTTTGGCTAAGCGGGCTTTCAGACTGCCAGGCTTATAATAGATGCCAGAATGGATTACCCCGCTGTTGTGACCGGTTTGATGAAACGCAAGCTGGGATTCTTTTTCTACCACGGCAACTTTTATGAGCGGATATTTTTTATAGAGTGCCATAGCAACTGATAGTCCAACAATACCGCCGCCAATAATGATGTAATCGTACAAAGTCGTTTTCCCCCGTCTCTATCAGGATTTTGTCCCATTTGGATTACGAATGTGAGCCGCCGAATACTTTGCCAACGCCCTGCATTTTTTCAAGAATCACAATCAAAATGACCGAGATGAAGATTACGACGCTGGAAACAGACGCAACGATTGGATTATAGGCATCCTGCATCTGGGAAAAAATTTCGATCGGAAGCGTCCTCATATCTGGTGATATCATGAACATGGAGACCGTTACATTATCGAACGATGTAAGAAAGGCGAACAAGCCTCCAGAAATAATCGCTGGGCGTATGAGCGGCAGGGTCACTTTCCAAAATACGACAAGCGGATTTGCACCAAGAATGGCCGCGGCACGTTCGAGATTGTAATCAAATCCGCTAAGTCCTGTTAAAACCAGTCTGATGACATACGGGATACAAATAATGATATGGGCGAGTAAAAAGCCGGTCGATGTACCAGCTAGCATCAATGGAGTAAAGAAAATCAATAGCGCGATTCCAAGAACAAGTTGAGGCACACTTAATGGTGATGTGAGTAGTGATGTAATATAGGTTTTGCCTGGAATATCATACTTTGCAATAGCCATCGCTCCGAGCGTACCAAATAGAACAGAAAAAAAGGCGGCTAAAAGAGCGAATTTCACACTGTTCATCATCGCTTCCATGAACTCTGGGCGATCCACAAGCTTTGTATACCATTGAAGGGAAAATCCCTCTGGAGGAAAGCTTGGATAACTTGCACTAGTGAAGGAAGCAGGAATGACCACAATAAGTGGAATTAATATATAAATAATCGATATGATCGCAGCGGCCGTGCGCAACCATGTGAGACTTTTCATTAACGGAAAACCTCCTTGAATTTGCTTCGTTCAAACGCACGTGTAAAGATGGTGACCGTAATGAGGGTCGTTGCCAAAAGAACATATGAAATCGCCGATCCAAACGTCCAGCGCAGCAGATTATTAATTTGATCGTATACGACCACTGGCATCACAGGCACATTTGCACCACCCATTAGGGCAGGTGTGACATAAGCGCTCATCGATAAGCTAAACACTAGCACACAACCTGAAATGATTCCTGGCAAACTGAGCGGAAGTGTGATGGAAAAGAAACTACGAATCGGACTCGCTCCTAAGATGGCGCTCGCTTTTTCCAAAGATGGATCGATGTTGTACAGGCTAGTGGCAATCGCAAGAACCATAAATGGCAGGTAGGCGTTTGAGAGACCGATCACCACTCCAACCTCTGAAAATAAAAGCTTGAGCGGAGTATTGATAATCCCTAGCGACATTAATGTTTGGTTAATCGTTCCATTTGGCAGCAATAAAAGATACCAGCCAAAATTTCTTACTACAATACTCACTAAAAGCGGAGAAGCGATTAATAAAGCGATCACACCACGAACTCGAGGCGAGCTTTTAGCCATCGTTAACGCCACTGGATAGGCAAGTATGAGAGAAACAATTACCGTATACAAGCTAACTTTTACCGTGACCCAAAGAGATGATAGATAGTAACTATCCGTGAAAAAATGGACATAATTTTTGAGGCTGTATGCTGCGTCCGTGCCGCCTAAATTGTCGGATGAAATAAAACTTAAATAGAGGATGTACAGCATCGGCACAATAAAAAAGCCAAATATGAACAATAAAATGGGAAGGAGCAGCAGAAGACCTGGTATCCAGCTCTTTTTATTTTTAAACTTTTTCTTAGGTTCTAATGTCACTGTATTTCGTTCTTGTTTTATTTCTTGATTAGCATAAGATCGTACGGGTTCCATCCGATATACACCTCGCTTCCCTGTCTCCAATTAGTGTCAAAGGAAGGTGTTAATATTTGTAGCGGTTTTCCATGCAATGAAACATCAACCTCCCAGGAGGTTCCTAAATAGTTCAATTGCGTAATTTTCGCTTTGTGTAACTCTAGTGTGGAAGAGGTTCTTTCCGATGAAGAGATTTGTATCTTTTCCGGACGTATATACAGCTTTACCTGATCTCTCATGCGGCAAGCTCTGTCACTCCCCATCACATTTTCCAAGTCGACATGGGCTACTTCGTCATTCACGAGGACAGAAATTTTCTGACTGTCTATCGAAGCAATCGTTCCTTCGAAGCAATTCGATTTTCCGATGAAATTAAAGACAAATTCGGTTTCAGGATGATTATAAATTGCTGTTGGCGTGCTAATTTGTTCAATTTTCCCTGTATTCATAACAACCACTCGATCCGACATGGAGAGTGCTTCTTCCTGATCATGTGTCACGAAAATCGTCGTAACTCCAATTTCTTTTTGCAGGCGCTTGATTTCTACCCGCAATTCATGCCGTAATTTCGCATCTAGATTGGAAAGAGGCTCATCGAGAAGGAGCAATTCTGGCTCGACTACTAGTGCTCGGGCAATCGCTACACGTTGGCGCTGACCTCCCGATAATTCACGCGGATAGCGATTTTCAAGCCCTGACATCTTGACAAGTTCAAGTGCTCGGGCAACCTTCTTTCCTTTTTCCGATTTTTCCACCTTCCTCAGCTTTAAACCAAAATCGAGATTTTCATAAACAGTCATATGAGGGAACAGGGAATACGTTTGAAATACCATACCTAAATCGCGTTTATAGGGCGGTGTTTTTGTTACTTTTTTCCCTTTAATAAATACATCACCCTCATCCGCTTCTAGAAAGCCAGCAATGAGATTTAATGTTGTCGTTTTTCCACAGCCGGATGGCCCAAGCAAGGTAAGCAATTCTCCCTGCTTCACATTAAGGTCTATACCGTTTAGGACCACATTTGATCCAAATTGTTTGAATGCCCCTATTATTTCTACATCATTTTGGATTGCTTGCATGATTGGAACTCCTTTCTCTCCTCCAGTGATTTATGTTTGAAATAGTAGATTTAATGATAGATTCCATGTTTTGAAAAGTACTTTTCCGCTCCGGGATGGAATCTGAGTGGAATACCTGTTTTTGCTTCCAAAAGTTTAATATCACGGGCTGCAGGGTGTATTTCTTCCAGTTCAGGTAAATGCTCATATAATGTTTTTACTAGATTATAAGCTTCCTTATTGGACATGTCTTTATTTGTAAGCAGGACATTTTTGATTGAAAACGTTGGTATATCTTTTTGCTGACCATGGTAGGTTTCTTGAGGAATGACGGCTTCTGAATAAAAACCAAACTGATCCCTAAGTTGATTAACGATTTCTTCCGGAATGGGAATTATTTTAATAGGCATTTCTTTAGAAAGGGATGTAATTTCTGGATTTGGCAAGCCTGATACAAAAAATGCGGCATCAATGGTTCCATTCCTTAAAGCATCCGCGGATTGTGAAAAAGATAGAGTTAATTTTTTGATTTTATTACTAGTCAATCCAGCCTCTTGAAGCGTGCGTTCTGCAATAAGTTTGGTTCCACTATCAATAGAGCCTACACTTACCCGCCTTCCGGTTAAATCCATTAAAGAGTGAATGCCACTTTTTTCTGTAGTGACAATTTGTATAAAATTGGAATAGAGACCAGTTAGGGCTCGCAGCGTTTTTTGAGGTTCCTCCCCTTTCAAGTGTTGTTTTTCTAAGAGACCTAGTGTGTCAACGGTGGCAAATCCTAATTCGGCATTCTTTCGGGTGACTAACTTGGTATTTTGAAATGAAGCATTCGTTACTTGAGTAGCTGATGCCAATCCATTGTACTTTGCATACAAATCCGCCATGGCCTGACCTAAAGAGAAATAGACACCGGACATATCACCTGTTGCAATGATAAGAACATCTTCTGACTTAGCCGATGGATGTTCCTGATGAGCATGCACAATAGCCGGGGTAGGGATTGCTTGCTTGTCATTTTCCATTGTGCATCCTGCCAGAAAGGTTAAAAGTATGGTTGCAGTGAAGAATGTTCGTATCTTCATCTACGAATCTCCTTTCATTAAAAAATAAATGCAATTTACGTGCCAAAATTCTGATAACTATAAAATGTATACGCTTTCATATATTTGGACTGAATGATAAAATCAAATCGGCAAAATTTGCCGTATTGAACAGGCAAATTTTGCCGATTTTACATTTACAAGTGAAATTCTGCCGATAAAGCTTCATTTGATTGGCTAAACATTCTTGTTCTGATCTTCGAGCGCATAAAGTTTGATCTTATCACGTAAACTCCTTTCCGATATCTGGAGTGTTTGTGCTGTTTTCTGGCGGTGTTTGCTAAAGTGATTTAATGTAGCAGTGATCACTTTTTTTTCGATCTCCTTCATTGGAATTCCAATCGGAATTTGCATGCTGCCGCCGCAATCCACTTGTCCTGTTGTGGAAAATGCCGGCCTTTTCTCCTGAACATAGTTGGGTAAATCTAATACGGTAATTTCATTATTCATCGATAATGCCACTGAATATTCGATGATGTTTCCCAGTTCACGGACATTTCCGGGATAACGATATTCCAGTAATCGTCTTCGGGCATTTGGGGTGAGATATTTCTCCCCCATTTTCATTTCCCGACAGTATTTTTGTAAAAAATGGTCGATCAAAAGTGGTAAATCTTCTGACCTTTCTCTTAGTGGAGGTATGGAAAGCGGTATCACGTTCATACGGAAATACAAATCTTCCCGGAATGTTCCTTCTGCCACCATTTGTTCAAGGTTTTTATTGGTCGCACCTATGATTCGAACGTCGAGCGAAATCTTTTTATTGGAACCTAGTGGTGTAAGCTCCCTTTCCTGTAGAACACGAAGCAATTTCACTTGAAGGGCGAGCGGCATCTCACTAATTTCATCCAAGAACAAAGTTCCCCCATTAGCAGCCACCCATTTCCCCTCTTTTCTCTGTGTCGCACCGGTAAAGGCACCTTTTTCATAGCCAAACAATTCCGATTCTAGCAAGTTTTCAGGAATGGCTGCACAATTCACAATTTCAAGGGGGCCATTTTTTCTTTTACCTGTGTTATGGATGCTGCGTGCTACAAGCTCTTTTCCTGTTCCGCTTTCACCTGTGATGAGAACACTGGAATTGATGTTTTTGATTCGCTCGATCATCGAGAATACACGTTCCATCGCTTTACTCTTACCCAGGAAGTTGTCATACCCTCGTATTTGCCCCAGTTCTTCATGAAGAGTCTCGATTTCCGATGACATTCTCTTAAATTCAGTCGCTCTCAATAAAAGGAGATCGAGTTCTTCCATATTAATAGGCTTTTCGATATAATAATAGGCTCCGCTTTTTATCGCTTTGATGGAGGACTCGATTGAGGCATAGGCCGTCATCATAATAACGGTAACAGATGGATCCATTTGTTTTATTTCTTGTAACACAACAAGTCCACTGTGACTTCCTAAGCTCAGGTCAAGCAGAACAATATCAATGTGCTTTTGTTTTATAAGGAGCAGACCTTTTTCCGGATCCGTTGTTGTTGTTACTTGATAATCATCTTCAAGAGCAAAGTTAAGCGATGCGCAAATCGCTTGTTCATCATCAATGATTAATACATGTGGCTTCATCTGCAATCTCCTCCTTTTGGTACAAAGGTAACGTGACCGTAAAAATAGTCCCTTTATTGTATTGACTGAACACTTGAATATCCCCATCATTTTCTTTAATCAGCTGGTAAGAAAGGGCAAGGCCCAATCCTACTCCCTTTTCCTTACTTGTATAAAAGGGTTCAAAAATACGATTAAGCTCGTCCTGCATCATTCCTTTTCCGGAATCGGCAATCATAATTCGTCCAGAATGTTCATTTTCTTTTTCCATTGTAACCGTAAGTTTTTTCTCGAGTTTCTCTTCTACCGCATCAATGGCGTTCAAAATTAAGTTGAGTAATACTTGACGAATTTGCTGAGGATCGATATAGAATATTAGCTGGTCGTTAAGAGATTGATGAACAGTGATTTGTTTTTTCTTAAATGTAACCTGAAGAAATGCAAGCAAGGAAGTAAGATCGTGTGCCGTACACTGTTGTTTATTAGGCGGCCTTGGCCGTGCGTAATCAACCAAATCACTTACGATCAGTTCAAGCCTGTTTACTTCCGCGGGTACATGCTCCATCATCATCTCGCGAAATTGAGGACGGTCATACTTTCTAGGCAACAATTCAATAAATGTTTTAATCGCTGTTAAAGGATTGCGGATTTCATGTGCGACCCCTGCGACGAGCTGGCCAAGAGCATGAAGCTTCTCTTGTGTGATCAATTTTTGTTCCAGCTTCTTCTTTTCTGTCTCATCATTAATCGATAGTAAATATCCAGTTTGCATACGTTGAGAGTCATACATTTTCATGATCCGGTAGAAAAAAACCTTTCTATGGCCCTTTTCGTTGATTTCAAGAATATTAGGACTAGCTGAATCATGCTGGGATGGAAGAGACATTTGTTCAAGTAGAGAGGACTTCTGAAGATGTAAAGGTGTAATAGTTGAAAGATTCAGCATGTCCATTGCCCTTGCGTTACAGCTTGTAATCGTAAAATCAGGAGCAAAGGTGACAATGCCTGTATCGATATTATTCAAAATTAGTTCTTTAAAGGCATAACTATCCGCGATCTCTTGACGCTGTTCTTCGAGATTCTTATTTAGTCGACGAAGTGTACGTGTTTGCAGGTTGACAGCTTTTTTCAAACGTTGGTTCCAAATGTAAATAAACAAAAGGACTAGTGCTACGGTCGATAAGACGATGGTTAATAGCAAAATAAAGTGCTCCAACCTGGCAATGACAGCGTCTGGTTTCGTTAGGACCCATTTGTTTATTACAGTATTAACTTCCCCTTTCGCTTTTAAGGAGGTCAAGGTGTGGTTAATCATTCGAAGTAACTCGTCATTACCTTCCTTAACTGCAATTGTATAGTCAGCCGGTTCAATCACTTCATCAAGAATCACAAAATGATCTTCTTGGTTTAATTGTTGCAAATAAACTTTTGCTGTCCATTTATTTCCAATAAAAACATCGGCCCTTCTATTGATGAGAGCAAGAAGACCGGAGAATTGATTAGTAGAAAGAGTTAATTTGGTATTTCGCATGTTCAAAAGCGTATCGACAACAGGTGTATGGTTCTCTACAACTACATTTAGATCACGCACGTCTTCGATTCCTTTTACCCGCCTTTTTTTATCCTTAGGAATAATAAGAGAGTCAGACATTGTAAAAAAGGGTTCAGAGAAATCCAAATGCCTATCATTTTCTGTGCTGTAGGCAATTCCAGCGATCGCATCGACCTTCCCGTCTTCCAATGCTTTTTGTGCTTCATTCTTGCTCATTGGAACATATTCAAATGTAAGCCCGTTATCGGCTGCCACTTTCTGCATTAAATCAATACTAATACCGGTCAGCTTCCCGTCTTCTTTCGTGTAAGAAAAAGGAGGCAGTGCCCATTCCCCGGCAATTTTATATGTAGTTTTTTCAGCAAAAGCAGTAGGAGCATATAACAAAAAAGGTGCTAGTACTATGAGTATTCTGAATAGGAAATTTATAGTTTTTACATATTTCTGTACTATTAGTGCCACTCCTTTCATTGGTATCAATGATTGTTCTTTTATCGAAAGCGCTTTACCCCATATTTTTAAAAAAAGGTCAGTAAAACAAACAATGCCTAAAACATTGTCGTTTCACTGACTCTTATTTAAAGATCTCTTCTGACTAAAAACATACAAATTTAGAAAATCATTGTATTGATATTTTAGTAGTTAAACAAACAGCTATTCCACAAGGTTAAAAATTTTTATTTTAAACGATGGTAACATTATAACTAAATATTCTGTATTTTACAAATCATTATATGCTGTTTAAAACTAGCAGCAGGTGTCATTGGTGGGAAAGAGGGACCAGTAAAAAAAGTGCGAAATGAATTCGCACTTTTTTACGTAAATATTATTTTAAAATTTTTTCTTTAGTGTTTACGAAATCCTCGCGTATACTGTTTTGGGATTTCTGTTTCTTTCCCTAACACTGATGCAGCTTCCAAAGTCCAATACGGATTTCTTAACATTCCTCTTCCAACAGCCACAAGGTCAGCATCTTCGTTGCAGATGACAGCGTTCGCCAGTCTCGGTTCATCCAATCTTCCCACTGCAATAACAGGGATATTTAGTGCTTGCTTAATGGCTCTTGCTAATGGTACTTGATAAGCTATATGAGTTCCAGGTCTTCCAGCGGAACCAATCGGCCCTTCGCCTCCAGAGCTAACATGGAACATATCTACTCCTGCTTTTTGATATTCCCTTGAAAATTCAATCGCTTCGTCGATTCCATAACCGCCTTCTACATACTCTCTTCCAGAAATCCGTAAAATTAACGGCATATCCATAGGCATCTCATCTTTTACCGCCTGAATGACCTCTTTACCAAATTTGGTTAATTCCTGTCCGTATTCATCTGTTCTTTTATTAGTGTAAGGAGATGTAAATTGGTGAATCAAGTACCCGTGGGCACCATGAATTTCAATCACATCCACCCCTGCTTTTACTGCTCTTTGCACAGCTAAACGGAATTTCTCGACTATTTCTTTTATTTCTTCTGTGGAAAGGGCTCTAGGTGTTTTAGAATTTTCATCAAAGGCAATGGCAGAAGGAGCAACTGGTACCTCAGCATCTCTCGCTTTTCGTCCCGCATGAGCAATTTGAATCCCCACTTTCGCTCCATATTTGTGGCAGCCCTCGACAATTCGTTTCAATGCAGGAATTTGTTCGTCCGACCACAATCCTAAATCAAAATCTGTAATTCGACCATCTGGATCTACATCTGTCATTTCAATAATGATTAAACTGGCACCGCCAATAGCACGGCTAACATAGTGCATGTAATGCCAATCAGTTGCAATACCGTCTTTATCGGTAACGGAGTATTGACACATTGGCGGCATAACTACGCGGTTTTTTAACTTTAGTCCTTTAAATTCGTATGGGGTAAACAAATGGTTCATGTGAACAACTCCTTTTATGTATTTGGATATTAAAAGTATTAGGTTGAGAGCTAGACATCCATGCATCTCTACCTCTATTTTATTCTTTTTTACCCTTCAATCCTATCAATTATTCAATTTACTAGCCAATTTACTTGTTGGATTTAGACCATTTTTCAAAATTAGTCTCTTTCTAGTCACTCAGGAATCATTACTAAAAGAATGGTGATTTTTTCCTTTTTCCTATTTGTGTTTCATTTTTCGTTCATGATCCTGAAATCAAAAGAAAAAAAGACTTATCCGATTATGGATAAGTCCTAGGTAATCCTTATTATAAAAACATACTTAGATTGATTGTTCCTAAGACAGTCTGATCAAGATAAATGATTCGTGATGCAATCTTCCATTCACCTTTTTCTCTTCTTATTACATCTTCCCGCTGACCAAATAATTCCTCGGAAGTAATCGCAGAACCCCTATTCCGTTTATATAGGAAGTTACTGCGGACAAAATACTCTTCATCCCCGTCATTCATCATTCCTTTTTCGATGAGAATGTTACTAATAAAGTGCCGTTGTCGTGGACCGGAGATTTCTGACCATGCCGAAGATGTGTCCAACCGACTTACTCTTGTTACCAGCGTTTGTTTTGTTTCCTCAAAATATCTCGACTTATAATCAATGTTTGGGGTATCATGTTTACCCTCATTAGTTATGCGCGCAGGCATCCGATAAACGATATCCTCAGCAAGTAGGTCAAGCCATCCCTTATAGTTCCGACTATCTAACAGATGTGCTTCGTGATAAAGGAGATTTGTAATTTCAAATTGTATATCTATACTCACAGGTAGGGCTTTTACTTCTACTTCATGATTCATTAGCGGACCTCCTCTTTGACGATCGACTCTTGTAGAAGAAGATCAATCCATCTTTTATGCATACTTCGCGATAAAGTATCTAGGAAACAGAGCGGGTAAGCCGTTCCAGGTCCAGGAAAACTCTCATCTGGCTGGACGCGATCAAGACCCATAAGATAATTGAGGAAATTGTTATAACTTAGTTCTTTATCCTGGGCCATTATTCCATTACTTGCTTGAGCAACTCGGCTCCAAATTTCTGCATCATCCTGCTCAAGAAGACCTGAAGGACCAAAAGTACCTAAAAAGGCTAAATATGATTTTTCTTTATAATCTTCCGGAGCAGCTTTATCAATCAAGTGCCAGCTCCAAACTTCTACTTTATCCGGTGCTAAAGGCCTCCAAACTCTAAAGTTTAGGAAGTTGTATATATGATTGTCTGCTTCAAAAGGAGGAAAACTAAATTGTAAAAATCCTAAATTAGGATAAACTCCACCGACAAAATAGGAATTCTTTAATATCTCCTCTTGTTCTGTGGTTAAATTTTTCTGAAACATAGGCCACATGGACTCTGGCATTCCTTGATATGGGAAAGGAGATGTTCCGGAATCATCTAATTGAACAAGATTAATTCCATGTCCATTATCTAAAACAACTTGATAACCATGTCCGGGAAAAAAGGGATCACTAGGAGCAATTCCCATTTCCTTTGTTGACTTATGGGTAAATTGAACATGGTAAGGATCAGCCTCGAAATTTTCCGCAGTAACTTTCCAGTTCACTTCAACGACATATCTTTGTGGAGACCCGATTACTTCCATTCCTCCATCACTTCTGCCTAACATAATGTCTAAATACCATTTTATATTTCCAAGATATTCATCCAACGATTCAGCATTAAAATCTAAGTTTCCAAAGATCATCCCTTGATAACTGTCAACTTTTGGGATTGGCCGAAGATTCCAATCTTCCTTGTTCATCTCTTCCCCATATACCTTATTTCCTACCGCTACTCCAACAAGACACCCTTCATTATTATAGGTCCAACCATGAAAAGGGCATGTGAAGGATTTTTGCTTTCCCGAATCCGCGGTACATAAAAGCGTGCCGCGGTGTGTACAAGAATTAAGAAAAGCTTTGATTTCTCCTGACTTTGTTTTTGTAATGAGCACTGGATCATTGGCAATCCAACGAGTAACGAATGAACCAGGCTCCTTTAATTCAGATTCATGGGCCAAAAACTGCCAAGTTCGACCAAAAATCTTTTTTATTTCTAAATCATACATTTCTCTGTCTGCTAAAACCCACTGAGGTAATACACCCTCTTTCAATTTTTCTTTTATTGTCAAGAGTGTTTCTTTCGTTATTCCACTGTTCTTTACCATTTATTGACCTCCTAATAATTTTTGTTAATGCCTTTATAGGATCAATTATGCTCCTGATTTTTTTCTTATTAAAAAGGTATTGGTAATGAAAATAAGAAGCCATCACCCAACGTATAAAGCGCTTTCATTTTGTGAGGCAAAGAAAAAGCGCACAGGTAGTTTAAGCCCTACGCCTTTTCCCCTTATTCTTCTTTTTTAAAAAACTACTTTAATGCTATACAAATATTTTTTGCTTCCGTAAAGAATTCCAAGCTGTGATGGCCGCCTTCACGTCCAATTCCGCTCTTCTTAAATCCGCCAAATGGTGCACGTAAATCACGAACAAACCAGCAGTTTACCCAAATCGTACCGGCGCGAACCGCATGAGAAATTCTGTGTGCACGTTGGAGATTTTCCGTCCAGACGACACCATTCAAGCCATAATCGGTATCATTTGCAATTCGTAGTGCGTCTTCTTCTGTATCAAATGGGATAATCGTTACAATCGGTCCAAAAATTTCTTCTTGGCAGAGCCGTGATTTTGAATTTCCCTGAACATACACAGTAGGTTCTAAATAATACCCATCTTGTAAATATTCAGGCAGATCAGGTCGCTTTCCTCCACAGATCAAGGTTGCATGTTCTTCCTTTGCAATTTCGAGGTAACTGGTTACCTTTTTATAATGCTCTTCACTAACGACTGGACCCATTTTCGTGTCTATATCCTGTGGATCGCCCACTTTTAGTTCCATGGCCGCTTGCTTAAATCTTTCCAAAAACTCATCAAAAATCGAGCGTTGAACTAAAATTCTTGAACCCGCAAGACAGATTTGCCCAGAATTCATAAAGGCAGCATGAATTGAAACAGGGATAGCTTTATCAAGATTTGCATCCTCAAATACAATATTGGCAGCTTTGCCGCCCAGTTCAAAGGATACCTTTTTCAAGGAATCTGCTCCGCTCTTCATGATTCTTTTTCCTGTAGCAGTAGAGCCTGTAAACGATACTAAGTCTACCTCAGGGTGAGTAGTCAGGGCATTTCCTACTACTCCGCCAAGACCATGAACGACGTTTACGACACCATCTGGGATACCTGCTTCTTTTGCAATCTCCCCAAGTAAGGACACTGATAGCGGGGTCATTTCTGCCGGCTTGATCACAGCCGTATTCCCTGCAGCCAAACATGGTCCAAGCTTCCAAGTTGTCAGCATGAACGGAACATTCCATGGTGTAATGAGCGCGGCAACTCCAACTGGTTCGTACCGAGTATAGTTCAAATATGCTTCTTCCATCGGATACGTTTCCCCGCCTTGTTGTTCCATGAAATCTGCAAAGAATTTTATATTGTTTGCTGCGCGCGGGACTTCGTGTTGAACGGCAGAGTGAAAGGGTTTCCCCACATCTGTCGCATCCAGCCTGGCGATTTCTTCTTTTCGCTCGAGGATAATTTCAGCCATGCGGCGAAGTTTATCACAGCGCTCCGCTACCGTCATCGTCCGCCATGGTCCATTTTCAAATGCATCCCTTGCAGCGCGGCAGGCTTTATCGACATCTGCTTCTGTTGCTTCACTTACCTTAGCAATGATTTCTTGGGTAGCAGGGTTTTTTACATCAAAGGTTGCCCCGTTACCTGCTGGCACATATTCACCGTTTATATATAATCCAACTTCTCTTACCCCGGTTTGAACTTTTGTCATTTTGAAGCCTCATTTCTTTTTTTCACCGATTCGCCCGCGATCCCCCAATGTTCAGGTTCACATTCATTGATCATCACACGTACACTTTCAACAGGAGCTTCTAACACCTCAGAAACTAAATGGGAAACTTCTCTTATCAATCGTTCTTTCTTTTCAGGCGATCTGCCTTTAAGTATATTAACCTGAATAAATGGCATAAAACGCTCTCCCTTCTCTGTTGTTTATTCAGTAAATACAGCCTCAACCGAACCAAGCCCATCGAAACTTGCGGAAAAATGGTCACCCGCATCAATCTTCATGGCAGCTGATAGGGAACCACTTAACACAACTTCACCCGGTTGAATACTCTGTCCAACCTTATATAATTTATTTGCCAGCCATGCAATCGCCCTCGCAGGGTGCCCCATCACAGCTGCACCAGCACCAGTTGCAACGACTTCCCCATTTTGCTTGAAAACCATCCCCATTAATTTCAAATCGAATTTTTCGGGTGCAAAGAATCGTTCACCTATGATAAAACGGGAAGAGGAAGAATTATCGGCAACGGCATCTGGCAGCGTAAAGCTAAACCCTTGGAACCTGCTGTCGATTATTTCCACAGCAGGAGCTACATATTCTGTGGCCGCTAGTACATCTGCTACGGTTACATGCGGACCTTTTACTTCCTTTTTAAAAATAAAGGCGATTTCGGGTTCTACTTTTGCATGGATAAAGGGTGAAAGTGAAATGCGCTCGCCCTCAAATATTTGCATATTTTCTAGCAATACTCCGTAAGATGGTTCATGCACACCCATCATCACTTGTTTTGCTTTACTCGTTAAGCCAAGCTTCCGACCGACTCTTTTTGTGTTTTCTTGCTTGCATTTCATTTCAATTAAGCGTTCTTGGACCTGGTAGGCTAACGCTTCATCCAATTCTGGATAGGCCTCGACAAACTTATTTACCGACTTTTTCTGTTTTTCTGCCGAATAAAGTTCGAAAGCAATTTGATCGATCACATCTGTCTTGATCATAGCTATCACCTAATTTCTTTTTTATCGTTTAAAGGAAGCCGTGACTGAACCAATGTGAGCAAACTCAGCCGTAAATGTGTCCTGATCCTTCACTTCGATTGCGCTTGTTAAGGCCCCTGAGAGAACGATTTCCCCGGCTTTTAAGGCTACATCATACTTCCCTAAAGAATTCGCAAGCCAGGCCACAGAACGAAGCGGATTTCCAAGTACGGCAGCCCCTGCTCCTGAATCAATCATTTCTCCGTTTCGATAAGCCACCATTCCAATATGGGTAAGATCCAGTCCTTCAAGCTTCGTCGGTTTCCCGCCAATTATTGCACAAGCAGAAGAGCCATTGTCTGCGACTGTGTCTTCAAATTTGATCTGCCAATCCACAATGCGGCTATCGATCACTTCAATCGCCGGAACGATATAGTCTGTTGCCTCGATAACATCTAGTACGGAAACATTAGGACCTTTTAAATCTTTTTTTAAAATAAAGGCAATCTCAAACTCTACTTTTGGTTGAATAAAGTGATCAAGTGAAATCGTTTCACCTTCGACAACCATCATGTCAGCCAATAAATGACCATAATCAGGCTGTTTGACACCAAACATCGTTTGAATGGCTTTGCTGGTGGCCCCAATTTTTTTCCCAACAATGATACCACCTTGGTCCACTTTTCTACGGATAATCTCTAATTGCGTATAGTAGGCTTCATCCACGGTAATGCCTGGGTAGGAAACGGTTAACGGTTCAATAACCTGCTTCGTTTCCTCGGCTTCCAATAGGCGGGTAGCAGCTTCTTGAATAAGCGTCACGAATGATTCCTCCTCTCTCTACTACTAAACCTTTACCCTTTTCTTCTCTGCTAGTTCAACTGCTACATCCAAAATCCAGTCTTCCTGACCGGCAACGGCCTTTCTTTTACCCAATTCCTCCATAATTTCTGAAGCCTTGACACCGAACTTTTCCGCTGCATGCCTAACATGTAATAAAAAGCTGTTATATACCCCTGCATATCCACTCGATAAGTTGTCACGGTCGATCAAAATCGGTGCCTCCATCAACGGCGCGACAACTTCCTCTGCGACATCCATTAAAATCGCTAGATTCATTCCTGTATCTACGTTCATTTTATTAAGTACGGCTACTAGTACTTCCGTTGGTGCATTCCCTGCCCCTGCTCCTAATCCCCTTAAAGTGCCATCAATTTGGTCGGCTCCCGCTTCAAGCGCTGTGATGGTATTGCCAATTGCTAATCCAAGATTATTATGAGCATGAAAACCGACTTCGATCGATAACACTTCCTTTAGAGCAGTTACCCTTTCCCTAACACCGCTTTGAACAAGTGCCCCTGCTGAATCGACCACATAGACGCAATCAGCACCATAGGATTCCATCAGCTTCGCCTGCTCAGCCAGCACCTTTGCTGGCTGCGTATGAGACATCATCAAAAAGCCCACTGCCTCGAGACCTAGTTCTTTTGCTAAACGGAAATACTGCTCTGTTACATCTGCCTCGGTACAATGAACGGCGATTCGGATCACAGAAATGCCTATTTCCGCAGCCTCTCTTAACTCCTTGCTCGTTCCAATTCCTGGAACGAACAAGGAAGCAATTTTTGCCTGTTTTGCCGTTTCAACCGCCGCTTTTATCAGTTCAAATTCCGAATGGATCGAAAACCCCTGCTGAATCGTCGACCCATTCAAACCGGAACCATGGCTGACTTCGATGACACGGACACCTGCTTCATCTAGATTACGAACAATTATTCGGACTGTTTCCGGCGTATAACTATGACTAATAGCATGGTCGCCATCTCTTAGTGTGGTATCTGTCAGTCTAGGAATCTTCATCGGATTACCTCCTTCGCTCCAAGAAAATGTGCGGCAAATAAATCTCCCACTTTGTATGCCGATGCGGTCATGATATCCAAATTCCCCGCATAGGTAGGGAAGAAGTCCCCATCGCCGACAACCTCATTCATTATCACGACTGTTGGTAACCGACCCCAAGGGGTTTCGCGAACATCAATAAATGGAGTACCTTTTAACTTGTATCCCGGAACATAACTTGATATCTCCGCTACAATCGATTGAACCGATGCAATAACCTCTTCTTCATCAAACTCTTCTTTAATGACTGCATAGACAGAATTGGTCATATTAATTGGGGGTTCCGCCGGATTAAACACCGGAATGGCCCTTGCTAGTTTCGCTCCGCCAACCTGTTGGACGGCATTTGCAGTTGTTTGAACAAATTCATCTACATTTTGTCTAGTTCCCGGGCCGATCGAAACACTGGCTGCCGTTGTAATGACTTCCGCATAGTGAACAGGTACCACGCGATTGACTGCATGAACCAGGGGTGTAGTGGCCTGACCGCCACAGGAAATCAAGTTGACGTTCATCGATTCCAGATGCTCCTTCAAATTTACGGTTGGCACCACAAATGGGCCGACAGCCGCAGGAGTCATGTCAATCGCTAATTTCCCCTTCTCGCGCAGTAATGGGGCATTCAGCTTATGCGCTTTAGCACTTGTCGCATCAAAGACAATTTTAATCTCAGGGTCTTCCAATATCGCCTCAATACCATAATGGCTCGTACGAATTCCCTTCGCCTGAGCTCTGGCCAGTCCTTCTGATTCGGGGTCAATACCTGCCACCAATGCTAATTCCATATGCCCTTCATTTTTTAAAATTTTGTACATTAAGTCCGTTCCAATGTTTCCGGACCCAAGAATCGCCGCTTTTACTTTAGACAAGACCTCACACCCCGCTTTCTAGGATTCTATGAATTAAGGTTTTACTGTTTCAACAGACTCTACTTTCGTAATCGGTGTACCTTGCGTCCACCAAGAAACAGGGAAATCGGTACCAATCCAAGTATCACCGTTGCCAGGTACATCCTTCATCTCCCATACGACCGGTTTCCAAGCTGGGTCTGTAATAATATAACCGGCGTCTCCAAACAATTCGATTCTATTTCCGCCTGGTTCAATCACATACATACAGAAGGCTTGGCTGATTCCATGTTTATTTGGAGGAACTTCAATGGAAACACCATGATCTTTAAGCAAATCCGCCACATCATAAAGATTTTGAGGGATTCCATACCAGTAGCAAAGGTGGTGGAGCTTCCCTTTTACCCCATTTGGCTCTTGCATGTAGGCAATTTCATGAACAAGATTGGAAACGCTGATCCAGCTGCCAAGGACATGGCCATTGTCTTGAATTTGCTCTCTTAGACGGAACCCGAGATTATCGATCAAGAAATTTGTATCTACTCCTGGGTTAGAGGTCATTAAATTAATATGATCGAGACGACGTACAGGTACACCACGATCTGGCCGCTTAGAAGGACGATTTAATAGTTTGGACCTCTGCTCATCTGGAACCTTGTAATACTCCACATCCCATAAAATTTCCATTAAATGACCGTCTGGTGTCATAAACTGATAGGCCTCACCATGACCAATATCCCCTTCGATCCATCCTTTACCTAATCCTGTTTTATCGAGTTCCTCTACACGGCGTTGAAGAGCTTGAGGGGAACTTGCACGCCAAGCGACATGTCCTACTCCTGCTTGTTCTGCCTCCGTGATAATTAAGGTATTGTGATAGAAATCTTCATAAGCGCGAAGATATACAGAACTACCAGAACGAGCAGTTACTTCCATTCCTAAAAATCTTGTAAAAAATTCAACTGATTGTTCAAGTTTTGGAGAAAGAATCTCCACGTGTGCGAGTTGTGCAACATCAAAATTTGGTTCCTTAAAAATTGTCATTTTTCCGTTCCTCCCTGGATTCATCTTTTTTAAATTTATGTTTTTTTAAGCATGAATAACCTATATTGACGAACTATACGGAAAATGATAACGTTTACATTATCTCCACCTCCAAAATTTTCTAAATAATCTAAATCCTGATGTATGATTCTATCGTAATGACTTTGACTCCTGCCTTCAACATATCGTCCCTTTATAAGGGACACGTTCCGAATTTTTTTAATATTTTTTTAATCGGAGGAAAATATGATTCAAGAACAAGAAAATCTACTTTCATCAGTAAAAAATGCGATCAGAATTTTACGCTCGTTTAAAATGGATCAGCCGCAAAAAGGAGTGCGTGAACTTGCTGCTGAGTTGGGACTGGGGAAAAGCAGTGTTCAAAGAATTCTTGCCACACTTGCATCGGAAGGTTTAGTTCATAAAAATAGCGAAACAAATAAATATGAATTGGGCTTATCTGTTGTAGAGTTTAGCTCAATCGTCCTTGGCAATATCGATCTCCATACTGAAGCCCTTCCGGTTCTCACCCATTTGGCCCATAAATGCGGGGAAACGGCTCACCTTGCGATCTTAGAAGAAAACCACGTGGTCTATTTATGCAAAGTGGAAAGTAAAAACTCTTATAAACTACCATCGCACTTAGGATTACAAAATTATGCGCACTGCACGAGCTCAGGTAAGCTCCTTCTAGCCCACAGTGGCAGCTATTTCGTTGATCTTGTTACCCGAAATGGACTTGCATCTATAACGCCACATACCATCACAGATCCAAATGTATTCAGACAAGAGTTGAAAACCATCCTACATCAAGGGTACTCAGTCAGCATGGAAGAATTCAATCTAGGAGTAACCTCCGTTTCTGCTCCCGTAAGAGATCATACAGGTGATGTTATTGCAGCTATCAATCTAGTCGGACCAAGCTCTCGATTCTTGAAACAACGGATTCCCTATTTAGTAAGTGAACTCATCCGTTCCGGAGAGTTAATTTCTGAGAGGCTGGGCTATTGGAAAAGGTGAAATTTATTTATTTATTGTGGAGATCAGGGGAAAATTTAGTAGTTAACTGAACTACATAAACTATTTCCCCTGGACACACGTCAGTTGGTCATGAATCATATCCCTATAGGACGTCCATTATTCATCTTTATAATTTAACTGATTGTTTTTCGGCTGCATCAAGCCATGTTTTGTTTGTCCATCCTTTTAAGTCATAATCGCTTAAGGCAGATTCTACAAACGCTTTCGTTTGATTTGCTGCACCTGACGCTTCGAAATGGAATAATGCTTCCATATTAATATTTTCATGATTTCCGGCATAATTTACTTCATAAAGCTCATGACGGCCCCCAAACTCAGTACCAATGGAATCCCAGACCATTTTCAGTAATTTAACACGGTCTTCTGCATTAATCCCTGTTCCTCGATAATAAGTATCCAAGTAAGGTCTTAAATCTTGATTTAGGAAATCCTTTGCACTGGAAGGTAATTGAATTAATCCACCTGCAACGACTTGCTCAAAAATGTTTTTCACTTTTACCCAGGCTAATGGAGCTAACGCTCTATAAGCTGAACTTGAAAATGAGTTTGGAATGGCTAAACCATTTGGCCCCTGATCAGGATCCGTTGCCATCGCTGTAGAAAGACCCCAAAACATATTTCTTAGTGCTACAACTTCTCCTATTTTTGCCTGTACACCCCTGAAATTTTTCGTCCCTGCGGCTTCAGTTGCTTTCAACAATAGGCCAGTCATAAAATCTAATTTAACTGCCAGCCTTGTACAACCATGGAACGTAAACCGAGGGATAAAACCGCTTACTTTTGCAAAATTATTCGAAACTTCGATGTTTCGATAGGCCAATACATTTTCCCACGGTATAAAGACATTATCTAACACAATAACCGCATCATTTTCATCGAAGCGGCTGGATAGTGGATAATCAAATGGTGTCCCGTTTGTTACTGCCAGTAATTCGTATGATTGGCGGCTTATCATTTTTAGTCCCGGGGCATTCATCGGAACAAAAAAGATAAGCGCGTGACTATTATCCCCTTCTCCCAGATCATTGGGTCCATAGTTGGCAACAAAGTTATAATGCGTTAATGCAGATGCCGTCCCAACCATTTTGGCACCGCTTACAATTATGCCGTCATCACGTTCAGCAACAGCACGGACAAAGGCATCCTTATTCTCATGAAGCGGTTTTGAGCGGTCAACCTGCGGATTGATAATGGTATGATTAATAAATGGCAAATCCTTTGTGGTTTTTTTATACCACGCCTTCGCATTATCTTCAAACCCCTCATAAAAATGAGCAAACGAATTTAAATGTCCCGTGAAGGATGCTTTATAATCGGGGGTACGTCCCATAAAGCCATAGCTTAGCCTTGCCCATTCAGCAATCGCATCCCGTGCACCCAATAAATCTTCGGCACTTGTAGGAGTTTTGAAAAATTTATGTGTTCTGTCACCAAATTCAGTAGTTGTCGTTAAGATATCACGTGTAGCTGGATCATGAAGCGCATCATACATTCTTGCATACGAACGAGCAGCATTTCGATAGGCAGGATGGGTTGTTACATATTCAATTTTTTCACCATTTAAATAAACAACTCTTCCATCATTCAAACTTTCCAAATATTCTTTACCTGTGTACATTGCTTCAACTCCATTCATATGATTACTTTTAAAATCCGGAGATCAAGATGTCGATCACTAATTTTATGGTAGTTTATCTGAAAATTCTTTACAACGACACCAAGTGTTAGAAAAATCAGAAAATACTAACGCTTTATGTCAGTTTAATCCCAAATAAAAATGTCAGCCAACCATGGACTATTTCCATAGAGATGATCTGACATCTAGTTACCTCTTTGAAATTTCAGGACAAACACTATTTTGAATTTTTTAGTCTCTCATGGTCGACAATTTTTAAGGCCTTTAGTGCTATTAGCATTTGAAACTGTTTTCGCGGATCACGCAAGTCACAGCAAAGAAGATCCGTGATTTTCGTTAATCGATAACGAAGACCACTTTTAGATAAAGCCAGTTTTTCAGCCGTTTGTTCTAGGTTTCCACCATTCACGAGAAAATGATATAGGGTTTCAAGTAATTCAATTTTATTCCGATCTAAATTCTCATACAGAATCCCAAGCGTTTCCCGTATCATTTTTCGAATCGCATTTTCATTTTGATCATTTATCAAAACTCCGATCATGCCCAGTTCACTAAAAGCTGTGATCGGTTCATCTCTTGAAGAGATCCGTACAGCTGAACGAGCTTCTTCAACGGCCACAACTGCATCCACTATTTTGCTATTTAGAGAACTAATCCCCGCTAAGAATAGGGCATTTTTTATTTCCCCTTTTAGATAGGTTACTAGTGACAAAAGGGTACTTTCTATCTTTTTCGGGCTTAATTGTTTCTCCGTAATAAGAAGGACTAAGCTATCCGGCTGCTGACCAATTAAGACATTGATGCCCTTATTTCTAAAAAAAGCAGCCACCGCCTCAAAGGTGTTTTTATGAAGCGTCATTTCCTTTTCTTCACACTTTTTCATAAACTTATAGGTAAGAGCAATGATATGGTAGTGTTCCGATAAATCTAACTGAAAAAAATCCGCTTTCCTCATAATTTCTTGTTGAGTATACTTTCCACTAATAATTTCTTCAAGAAAATGACCTTTGACTTGTTCCATTGATTCAATTTCCGCTTTTTCCTTTAAAAACAAGAGTGCACATATAGACGCTAATCGGTCAATAATCATGGCATCTATCTCATAGTTAGGTGACCTTCCTACCTCATAAAGAAATGAACAATACCCGGCGATTTTTCCTAAAAGATAAATAGGGATCATAAGTCGTGTCCCTTTTTCAAAGGTAAGAACGCTCACTTTTGAATACCTTTGTTTTTTATCAGCTGAATCGTTACATGTTTTTCTAAGCGATTCATAGTTATCCAGTGTGATTCCTGTTAACGCTATGACCTGACGACGTGTATCCTCAATCACAATCGGCAGGTTTATTTGTTTATGTAAAATTTCTAAAATTGAATCAATGTTATTCCCTTTTATAAGCTCATTGGTCAACTCATTATACGTTTTAGACACTAGTGCAATATTATTCCTTTCCAGCATAACCTTTTCGTTTGTCTGTTCCAGTTCCTTAAGAATGGGAAGTTCCTTACTATAAGAAAAAAATTCTTCTGCCTCCTCCTTCCACTCCGAGACAAGGCGCCCCTCCCAAATACAACAAGGTGCCCCTTCCCCCTCACACTGGAGCTCTTTAAAAAATACTTCCTCCCCTAGGAGAGCGGTAATATACCCAGTTGCAAAACCGGTTAAGGTATAACAAACTGGTCCTTTGCTTATACCAAAATTTCGGATTTTTTGTTCTGCTTCATAGGAGTTTTCCCAAATCCCCTTAAATCGAAAGGATTTTATTTCGTTATTTTCTATTTCAAAATCCTTTTCCGTGATTCGGGATTTCGCATGTCCTTTTAAGGCATGTATAATCGGACCAAATTCGATTTTTTCAAGTAGACTTAATGACTCGTTTTTCGAAACCTCTCTAGCATCTTCTTCTCCCAGGTGATACCCATATTTGAAAAAAAAAGCTTTCATCCGATTAATCCCAATATTTTCAATTAAATCACGCTGCATCGCACCAAATGCCCTTGTCGAAACGATAACAGATCTTTCATTATTGGCAAATAGGAGTTCATTCTCTTGTCTAATCTGTAATAAATCATCTAGCTTTAACGTTTTCATTCCATTGCTCCCTTCAAAATGGATCTGTAGCAACAGTATTTCTTTCTCTCTAGATTCCTTGTTAAGAAAGATAACAAGATTGTAGAGTAATTCTATTTCATGTTAAAAAATACCTTCCTAAAACCAAATTTAATACATGAGACCATGCAAGTGGAGTTAATTGATTTTAATAGCAGGAAAAAATGATTTCATCATAGAAATAAAGTAGAGAGTGAGGAACAGAGGTGATTATGATGTTAACCAAGGATGAGCTGGCTTCCATAAAAGCACTACAAAAGGAATGCGAGGAACATGGCGGCTTCCAACTGAAGCTGAATTTTGACATGCTTGAAAATAGAGCCGGTAATGAACAAGAAGACTTTTTCCATTATGATGACGGCAAGCTTGTTGGTTTTCTGGGCAGCTATGGGTTTGGAAATAAGGTTGAGCTTTGCGGTATGGTACACCCTGATTTTCGTAGAAGAAGTATTTTTTCTAATTTACTAGAAAAAGGGCTGGAGGAAGTCAAAAAACGAGGATTTAAGACGATCTTGTTAAATGCACCAACCGATTCCGAATCTGCAAAGGAATTTATAAAAAATCTTCCATGTACCTTTGCGGTTGCAGAATATCAGATGAAGTGGCAAAAGACAGAATTAATAGAGGACCCAGCTGTTATCGTTAGACCTTCTACGACAGTCGAGGATTTGGAAGCTGAAATACAGCTAGAGGTCTCAGGATTTGGGTTTGCTGAAGAGGAAGCTCGTGCGTTTAATCTGAAAATCAGAGAGAACAATAGTGAGCAAAATCTTATCATTGAAGCAAATGGAAAAACAGCCGGAAAAATGCGCGTGGCTGAAGCGGATGGTGAAGCGTGGATTTATGGATTTGCGATTTTTCCCCAACTCCAGGGAAAAGGAATTGGGAGAAGGGCTCTCTCAAGGGTTGTTAAAATGGAGGATCAAAAAGGCATGTCTGTTTTTCTGGAGGTAGAGGCTAAAAATGCCCATGCACTAAAGCTCTATGAATCATGTGGATTTAGAAGCTATCATTCACAGAATTACTATACGTATTCAATGTAGTTACATAACTCCAAGGGACTCCAGAAGGCTGAGCCAACTGGATCCGTCCCTTTGGTTTTCCAATACTTTCACACCTTTAAAATTGAAAAAAACTTTGAAATAAGCCAAGGTCCCGGTGTGAATCCCAGCGTTAATTGCCATGCTCCAAGTCCTTGTAATTTATATTCGTGAATAAGTAACATTTTTTCCCCCATGCTTCTTACATCTTCGAACCAAACTTCATGTGTTGCTCCTTGTGCGTCTCGATAGTGAAAAAAAGGAGATTCAAATTCTCTTGAATATCGTATTGGTGATTGGTACCTTATAGCCATTTCCACAGCATTTTGATTTGATACAGCTGGGGCAACTCTTCCAGGAATGTATGGAATCATCCAATCGTAACCGTATAATGGCATGCCTATTATGATTTTCCTGTGAGGAGCATACTTGATAGCAAATTCAATCGTCTTTCTCACCTCAGTAATGGGAGCAACAGGTCCTGGTTCGCTGCCAGCATGGTGCCAGTCATATGCCATGATAAACATGAAGTCCACGACTGAACCTATTCCCCCATAATCATACCCCCTTAACCAGGAAATTTCATCACTGGTTTTTGCAGGCAAAGCAATCGTTAACGTACGACCTAGAGGCTTCAAACGATCTCGCAATTCACCTAAAAAACCTGTAAAAATATCTCGATCTTCCGCCAAAATACGCTCAAAATCGATATTAACTCCGCCATAGCCCCTATTAGTGATTAGAAACGTAATATTATTTACAAGGTTAGTCCTTGAAGTAGGATTATTTAAAACCTGGTTTACGAGGTTGGGACTAAATCCTTCAGAAGTTAAGTTCGTTATGGTTACAAGCGGTCTAACCCGAAATTTCCAAGTTGTTTGAATAGCAGTCAAATCATTTAAGGTGTTTACAATATCACCATTACTAGAAAAATGATATTCAAACATCGATATGGCTGTACTATAGGGTGCAAAATCACTAATCAAAGTCTGGTCTAATTCCGGGCTTCGAACCACATAAAAGCTAAGTGTGGATGCATGAAAGTTTGAAATAGTAGGAATCGTTAGGCTCATCCCTGGTTGTAATGTTTGAGGATTAACGGTAGGATTTGCAGTGGTGAGTTGTTCAAGTGATAAAAAAGATTTTCTTGCAATCGCTGTCAATGTATCACCTGGCTGAACGATATAAGTATATAAAGGAATTAACAATGCTTGCCCCTGAACAATGTTAGGCTCATCTAGACCGTTCACAAGGCGGAGCTGATCTATAGAAGTTCCATATTTATTACTGATTGTAAATAAGGAATCACCCGCTTGAACTTCATGAAAAAACATATATGTCCCTCCATTAAACGACCCCAAGTATTTTTCCTATCTTTTTTTTGCAAAAATTAAAATACAAAGTATATTCCTTTCATTATATGAACAGTTTTTATACGTAGAACTTGATTAACTATCAAGTTTCCCTTCCCTTTATGTCGTTATTTTTATATCTTTCGTAAACCTAAAAAAGGGAGTGGATATCTCCACTCCCTTTTTTCTATCTTAGTTTTTAAAATGACGAACTCAGAAGATTTTAAATCGTCTTCAAATAATACCAAATAAAATTTGTAAATGTGTGCACTTGCGCTTCAATGATGGTTTCATTAAATAATTGTTGAAATGGTTTTAATAATGGCTTAAGGACAATCTTCCGGATCCGTTCACGTTGTAATTCGTTGATAATAACTTCAAATAAATCTTGTTGCTCTTCATTAAATTTATGTTGTTGCTGAAGTTGACTACCGAACTCCATTAACTCTGTTATCGTTACCATTTTTTTAGGAACATTCGCTCGAAAAAAATCAATGGCAGATTCATTTAACATGGACCTGTCATTCTTGATCATATCCTGCAAAATCAATTCGGTATAGGACAAAATCCCATATACTAAATCATGTAAAGAATACGTACTAGATGACATTCGGATGGTAAATAACATATTTTGCAGCATCCCGTTAAACAAAACGGTTCCTTCAAAAGCATAGTCTCGAACACCTTCCCCCATGACTTCAATAAGCCGATTGGCAAGCCAGTCCATTTCAATCATTCGATGCTGCAGCACTAATTTTTTCAGTTCTGTTTCATTCGAAGTTAAAATCGCTTCAAATAGTGGATAGAGATTTCGTTCTTCATTCAATTGGATTAAAATGGTAACTTGTTCAATCAACACGTCACGGTCTTTTGTATCTTTGCCAATTTGCATCGCAATTCGCTGCTGGCTTGCATCATAACGAAGTATTTCTAATATATCGGCAATACAGTCATTTTTTGAGGAGAAATAATTGTAAAAAGTACCTTTAGAAATATTAGCCTTTTCAATAATTTCTTGAATGGAGGTTTGCTGAATTCCTTTCTCCACAAATAACTTTAATGCCACGTCTGCTACTTTTCTTTTTCGATTATTCATGCCGCCCTCCTATCACCTCTCTCTATAAGTATAAATTTCTCGCCCTTAAAATACAACTAGTTTATACCTTAAGTATGAATATATTGATTTATTTATACTTAAGGTATAAACTAATTAACGTAATTAATTATCTAAAAAAGGGATGAGTAGATGGATTCAACTTTACAACATAAAAAAACACCATATTTAATGATCGTTATCTTATTTGTTGGTGCTTTTGTTTCATTTCTAAATAATTCGTTATTAAACGTTGCCTTACCATCAATTATGGTGGATTTAGAAATTAAAGATTACTCTACAGTACAATGGCTATCAACCGGCTATATGCTTGTCAGTGGTGTATTAATTCCGGCGTCCGCATTTTTATTAACACGCTTCACCAATCGTAAATTATTCATTACATCAATGGTGATTTTTACAATTGGTACAGAATTAGCAGCCTTTGCACCAAACTTTGGTGTATTGCTAACAGGTCGTATGGTTCAAGCAGCAGGTTCTTCGATCATGGGACCTTTATTAATGAATGTTATGCTAGTTAGTTTCCCACGTGAAAAACGTGGTACCGCCATGGGAGTCTTCGGTTTAGTGATGATTACGGCTCCGGCTATCGGACCTACCCTTTCTGGTTACATTGTCGAATACCACGACTGGCGGGTTCTTTTCGAAATGATTCTGCCATTATCCGTAATAAGTTTATTACTAGCCATTTGGAAACTTGACAATGTCATGGAACAAAACAAAAATGCCACACTAGATTACGTATCCGTTATTTTATCTTGTATTGGTTTTGGTGGATTATTATATGGCTGCAGTTCTGCCAGCTCTGATGGCTGGTCCGATGCGATGGTCTTAACCTCACTAATTGTTGGTGGGATTGCTATCATTGCATTCGGTATTCGCCAATTAAAAATGGATACACCATTGTTAGATTTGCGTGTTTACAAATACCCCATGTTTGCACTTGGATCGGTGATTTCGATTGTTAACGCAGTTGCTATGTTTTCAGGTATGATTTTAACTCCAGCGTATGTTCAAAATGTCCGTGGTATTTCACCACTTGATTCCGGCTTAATGATGTTACCTGGTGCCATTATAATGGGGATTATGTCGCCTATCACGGGTAAACTTTTTGATAAAATGGGCCCTCGAATTTTAGCGGTAGTGGGACTTGGCGTTACGGCCGTTTCGACTTTCATGCTCGCCCATCTGCAGCTTGAATCAAGTTACACCTATATTATCTTTGTCTACACGCTTCGTATGTTTGGGATGTCTATGGTTATGATGCCAATTATGACCAATGGGTTAAATCAATTACCTACCCGGTTAAATCCACACGGCACGGCTATTAACAATACAGCCCAACAAGTAGCAGGCTCTATTGGTACTGCTATCCTAGTTACCATTATGAATTCTGTTACAAAATCAGAGGCTTTAAGCTTAATGAAGGGGATCGATCCAACGACATTAACAGAGACTTCTAGAGCAGCGTTAACGCAGCAGGCATTATTGTCTGGAATTCAATATTCTTTTTACGTGGCTCTTGGGGTCAATATTGTTGCCTTAGTATTAGCCCTATTTGTTCAGCATGTCGATACAAGTGAAGAAGCTGTAAACAATTTAGAAAATCAAGATAATCCTTCCTCTAAGCCTGTATCCATATAAGTAGCTTATCAAAAATAAAGCACATCACTTATTTAAAAAAAGTGATGTGCTTTACTCGTTTTACTAGCTTGGTTTCAGGTTCATTTTTTAAAGGAGAACTATCCAGGGACCATCACAAAGGGATAATCCCAGCATTCTACTTCAAATCTTCAAGATTATTTTCCTCTAAACTGACATACTTCAAATAATTTTTATGACGAACCACTTTAGGCACAAACCTGCGGATCTGAGATTCATTAAAACCGACCATAAAGCGCTTTCCGTCATGAATGATTGGACTTTTTAAGATTCTTGGCTTTTTTTGGATAAGGCTGTATAGATCTGTCAATTGTAACTGGTCGATCTCTATCTCTTTTTTTTGATATTTTATTGAACGTGGTGAAATAATATCCTCTGTTCCATCATCAGTTAGTCGCAATATTTCTTTAAACTCCGCAAATGTTAATGGATCAGAAAATACATTCCGTTCAATAAACGCTATATTATTTTCTTGAAGCCATTTCTTCGCTTTTATGCAAGTACTCTCACTGGGGTTGCCATAAAGTATGACCATGAAATCAAATCCAATCCAATCAAGTTTTTTATTCCAACAATGAATACGTGTGAAGATATACATAACACATAAAACTAACAAATCCATTCATTGAAAAATATGTAATCAAGAATTTTATTTTAGAAGGATGATGCTATCAATCCCCACTCTAGTTTTAGGATTTCTTTTAGTTTTTTAACATATTCAGTACCAATTTTTTCAGTGATCTTGTTTTCAATTTCAGCCTTTAATGACTCGTTTTTTTTATAGCATTCTTCGCCTAATTTAGTTAACTGTATACTTTTCTCTTTCTTATTATTTTCTAGATTAGTAATTTCAACTAATCCTTTTTCTTCAAGATGCTTAATGAACTTATGAGTAGCCTGTCGGGAAATATCTACTTGTTTAGAAATGGATGAAATCGTAGCCTTCTTTTTCTGAAAAATCCTTGTTAAAATAAACCATTCCGAATTAGAGAGGTAAATATCAGTGCTATCGTTCCATAATTTCTCCGATAGTTTGCGAAGCTGAACATGATGTTCACTAATCAGATCAATTAGATCTAAGTGTTGCAAATTAGAATCCAACTTTTCCACTCCATTCCTCTTACTGATAACAACTATAACAAAAATAAATTTATATTGTCAACTTGGTTGACAATATAAATAAAAAAGTAGTAAACTAAAATTGGTCAACCTAGTTGACAATATAGCGAAAAAGGAGTTAGCACAATGTTTAATATTGGAGATTTAATCATCTATTCAGGACATGGTATATGCCGGGTTGATGAAATCTGTGATAAGACCTATTCCGGAATTTCTAAGTCTTACTACGTCATACATCCGATTGAAAATACTCATGAATTGACCATAAGTACCCCTGTAAATAATGACAAAACCGTCATACTGAAATTAATGAATAAAGAGGAAGCAGAAGAAATTTTAGAATCATTTCATTTACCGGGAATTAATTGGATTGAAAAACCGCATTTGCGTGGGCAAGTGTATTCTGAGATTATAAAAACCGGAAATCGTATGGATATTGCTAAAGTAGCCCAAACCCTGCTGCGAAAAAAGAAGGAAATTGAAGGAGCTGGAAGGAAATTTTATGAGCAAGATAGCAAAATTTTAAACACTATTCAAAATATCTTGTTCAAAGAATTAGCAATTGCACTAAAAACATCATCTGAAGACATCTTTAAAAAGATTCATAGCATGTTAAGAATCAGCCAATAATTCTCCTAATCAAGAGCTAAATGGATTCTTTAAAAGCTAGTAGGAGATGAATAAACAAAAAAAGGAGTAATTAGTCCTTTAAGAAAACTAACTACTCCCAATTTTTTTCACTTTTAGCAACAGTTATTAACACCTAATAAAACCAACCCTGCTCCATCTTGACTTTCTTCTTTATCTAATGTTAATTCATCCGTTCCTGTAATTTGTGAATCGAACGCTACCTTAATTCCATTAATGTTTTTAATCGTATCTGATTCAAGTGGTTCATCCAAAGTTAATGCAAATTGTGGTCCGCAGCATCCAGCAACGGCAGATAGACGAATTCCTTCTGCTCCCTTTTCGCTTAAAAAGGTTTCTAATAATTGTTTAGCTCCATCTGTAATTTTCATTTGTTTTTCCTCCAAAATTCCCCTTATGAATGAGGAAATAGTCTTTTTAAAGCTCTTTCATTTCAATGCGATTACTTCCCCCCTGACACTGAAAATAGATTTTTCTTTCATTAATTAATAAAATCCTTTAACTTGTCGTACCCAACCTTATCTTCATGTAACCAAGGAATCATCGCACACTTCTCAGCTTTATTATCAATTACGTCTCGAATCCATTTCCTTTCTGCCATTGCTTTCCCTTTTAAAATTGGATCACTCGTATTTGTGGCAGATAAACTTTGATTAATCACCCACCACTGCGGATTAATACTAGCTCGTCTTAGGTCATCTTGTAATCTTGATGCTTCTAACACAGGTGTTGCTTCCGCAAGGGTGACAATAACTACGGATGTTTCTTTTGAATTTCGAATTTGCGGCAATAGTCTTTTTGCACTGTCTGGTACTGCACCAGTAGACCTTTCAATTTCTTTACTATAGGACTGCGATGCATCTAATAATAATAATGTATGGCCTGTCGGAGCTGTATCAATGACAACTATTTCATTTTCTGCTTTGGCTACGACTTCTGCAAAAGCTTGAAAAACAGCAATTTCTTCTGTACAGGGTGATTCTAAATCTTCTTTTAAGTAAGCGAGACCCGCTTCATCTAAGTCCTTACTTGATTTGGTTAACACTTCAGCCTTATATTTTTCAACTTCTATTTTTGGATTAATGCTGCTAAGGCTCAAGTTTTGATGCAAATCATCGTTTTGAAACTGAAATTCCAGGTGTGCTGCCGGATCAGTAGTTGTTAAATGAACACGATGCCCTTTTTCAACTAACCCCACTGCAATGGCAGATGCGACCGTTGTTTTTCCTACGCCGCCCTTTCCCATTGTGAAAATCAACTTGGTGTTGTTAGCTAAAAAATCATGAATCAAATCCTTTAATCCCGGGAGATTATTTGAATGATTCTCCATAATTAAATCAGCTGTTGGAACCTCCTCAACTGGATGAAACAGATTTCGAAGATTTTCAACACCTGTCAGAGAATAGGAAACATACGGTAATGAGTACTTGGTTGTACCCATTAGGTTTTCTGGCATCTGCTTCATTGCCTCGCTTTGGCGATGATAAAAAGCAGATGAGACTTCATCTGCTTCATTAAGGTTTCGAAGAAAACCGTTAATGATAAGCACTTGGTTTTTGATACCAATCTCTTTAAGCTCCTTTGAGGCACGGTCTGCCTCTAACAGAGCAGAAACATCTGGTCTTGTTACTAGTATTAAAGTCGTTTTAATTGGGTCAGAGAGTACCGAGACGGCTTTAGAATAAAGCTCTTTTTTATCTGCTAAACCCGATAAAGGACCTAAGCATGATGCCCCATGTGTACTTTCCTCTAAAAAACCAGTCCAAGCAGTAGGGAGCTGTAATAGCCGTAACGTATGCCCTGTGGGGGCAGTATCAAAAATTATATGGTCATATTGATTCACTATTTCACTATTTGTGATGAAACTTGTAAATTCATCGAATGCGGCAATTTCGACTGTACAAGCACCTGACAATTGTTCTTCCATAGTAGCTACCACCGCTTCTGGAAACGTATCACGATATGGACCCACAACACGTTCCCGATAGGCTTTTGCTGAGCTTTCCGGGTCTATATTACTAATAAATAAATTTCCAACCGTCGGTACTGCTCGCGGTGTACTGGTTAACTCGATGCCAAATACATCTTGTAGATTGGAGGCCGGGTCAGTACTAATCAACAACACTTTTTTTCCTCTGTCCGCTAATGCGACTGCCGTTGCACAAGCCGTTGATGTTTTTCCTACCCCGCCTTTACCAGTTAAAAACATAAATTGAGTCTTTACGTGAGTGGGACTGAATGACAGAGACATATTTTTTCCTTCTTCCCAATGGTTTATAGTTGTTTTAAATTAAATGAAATTCTCGCTTTTGGTTTTTCATTTAACTCTTCCACTTTTACTTCAAACCATTCAGCAAACTCCTCGTTTGTTGGATAACTTCCCACTTTTACTAATTTGTCATTGACTAAAACTGCTGGCAAAGCATCAGGCCCTTTTTCTTTAAAAATTCGTGTGATCTCATCGTTTTCAGCGAATTTTTCAGGATTACTCGTTAGTTGATATCGTTTAATATGAAAGCCTTTTTGCTCTAATGAATAAACTGCAGATGCAACCCTTGTCAATTTTGGATCAACACTTGGACCACATACCCCAGTGGAACAGCACATAGCTGGATCAAAAATCTCTACCTTGTTCATGTTAAAACCTCCAAGATATTATTAAATAAGCATTTGCTTATTTTTAGCTTTAAAGAAAAACCAAAAGAATGCACTCTTGGTTATCCTTTGTATTATTCTCCGGTTTCACTAAAACGTTTAATTCTATCTCCGATTTCATCACGAACACGTTGAAATAATGCCCATTTTTCCTCGTCTGTCCCTTGTGCTTTTGCTGGGTCATCAAATCCCCAATGAACTCGTTTTACCTTTGGTGGAGTAATTGGGCATTTGTCAGCAGCGTCACCACATAACGTTACAACTAAATCTGCATTGTTTAAATATTCAGGATTGATAATATCAGAGGTATGATTAGAAATATCAATACCGGTTTCTCTCATCGCTTTTACTGCATTCGGATTCAATCCATGTGCTTCAATCCCCGCACTGCGAATCTCCCAATCATCACTTAAATATTTTTTCGCCCAACCCTCTGCCATTTGGCTTCGGCATGAGTTTCCTGTACATAAGAAGTAAATTGATTTTTTAGACATGTTATACGCTCCTTTTTTTAGCAGATCGGAATGTATACTTTCCGAACAAGCATAAGTGCAACTACGCCTCTATCTTCGCCCTATAGGGCTCGGCAATCGGCGAGTTTTCTTTATCATCAAGTATTTTATATATTATTGCCGCACAAATGGCCCCTAAAATAGTTGCGACAATATACACCCATAAATGTTGAAGTGTTCCTGATACTAAAGCAGGACCAATCGATCTGGCGGGATTCATCGAAGCACCACTGATCGGTCCACCAAACATCGCTTCTAACCCCACTGTTGCACCGATTGCCATTCCCGCAAAGGATTTTGCTGCTTTTCCATGAACAGCAGATCCAAAAATAACAAACATTAAGAAAAAGGTAAGGATAAATTCTAACACAAATGATTGAGACCATGAACCACTTGGCAGGGTGGTACCTAATGAGGCCACATTTCCAAATAAAGAAAATAAGGTGGCACTGGCTGCTATCCCCGCAATGATTTGTGTAACAATATAATACATGGCTTCCTTTTTAGTTATATCCTTATGAAATAAAAAGCCAATCGTAACTGCAGGGTTAAAATGTGCACCTGAGATGTGACCAAACGTGTAAATTAATGCCATAACGACCAGCCCGAAGGTAATGGCTACGCCAACATGTGTTAAACTGTTCGTCATGGTATCGATTACGACTGCACCTGTTCCTGCAAAAACAAGAAAATAGGTTCCTAAAAATTCGCTTATAATCTTTTCTTTCATTTCTCTATTCCCCTTGATGATGAAATTCCTAACACACAATAGAACCACGTAATCCAACGCATCGAAACTTTAAAGATGTGTGTACTAAATAGTTAAGGTCATATTGGGACCTAATTTTAAAAACATCGTAGTCGTTCAACAATTACAACGACTAAATGAAATCTCATCCAAGTGGTCAATAATGGATTGAATATAGGGTTGTTGTACTTCGTTTAAGCGATAATGTTTCCATGTTCCTGCCGGTCTTTCGACAATTATTCCGACTTCTTTTAGCTTTTTCAATTGTTGACTAACAGCAGGTTGAGAAATATTCAAGACATCAACAAAGTCACATGCACATATTTCTCCTTTTTTGAGACATGCCAATAACTTTAAACGGTTAGGGTCACTCACTGCTTTTAACTGTTTCGCCATCAATTCTATATCCATTAAATAAGCGTGCCTCCTTATAAATAATTATTTGCTTATATAATATTCCTCTTATATATTGATTACAAGTTGATTTTTTTTAAGTTTTTGTAAATTGTTTTAAAATATGCTTATTCGGTTTAGCCCATACTAAATGAACCGTACCAGTCAGATAATGTTCCATCCTCTCAATGTGAATGTTAGAGTGCTCTATGATTTGAAGCATATCACGATTTAAATCGCAACCTACGATCTTTCTATTAAGTGGATTCAACAATGTTTGAATGTATCCGATCATATTATTTGAGCTTTTTCCATGTTCTAATAAAAGAATTTTCCCGTCAGGTTTACACCACTTATTAAATGAATTTAATACTTTCGTAGGATTTTCATATCCACACAGCGATAATGTAGAGATTACCGTATCAAATGAATTATCCTCAAACGAAAAGGATTCAACATCAGAAAGTATAAATTGGGCTTCTATACCTTCTTCAATCGCAGCTTCTTTTGCTTTCTTTAACATTTCCTCACTGAAGTCAACTCCTGTCACTTCCAATCCTTGAGGATAATAATGAAAGTTTGCTCCCGCACCAACTGCTCCCTCCAGCACTTTCCCTCTTGTAGATGTGAGCAATCTTTCTCTCCATTTTCTTTCCGACCGTATTCTTCTTCTCTTTTCATATATTTTTGCTTGTTTATCAAAAGTTCTAATGATCTTATCTTTGTTCATTAGCCACACACCTTTTATCCCCATTTTCATAATGAAGATATTTTATATATAATCATTCATTTTTCGAAAACTACACTTTTGCAGTACCCTAGGTTTCAGTAATGCGCCCTATTCTGGAATAAGGAAATTTTGGTTACTAGTACAGTGCCAAGAATTATCATTTTATTTGTGATTGAACTGAATGCTTATTTACCTTGAAAGCTAAAATTTGATCCGATAACGACAGTAGCATCCAGTTCCTCGTCTCTGATCACTTTCGTAGTCAGCCCAACACTATCAAAGATTTCAAAGGTTTGGGGTGTCTGCGTTTCGCTCGTTTCTATCAAAAGATGTCCTCCAGGTGCTAGCCAAAGTAATGCTTCTTCTGCTACTCTTCGCTGAATGTCAAGCCCATCCTCTCCTCCGTCAAGCGCCACCTCCGGTTCATATAGGCGAGCCTCCTGGGGAAGTAGCTTGATTGCCTTGGTGGGAACGTAAGGTACATTTGCAACTAGGATGTTCACTTGGCCTTTGAGTGAGTTGGGTAAGGCCTTATACAGGTCACCTTCAAAAACGATACCGTCGAAAATCGTTACGTTGCGTTCAGCACATCGTACTGCGACAGGGTCAATGTCAACAGAGTACAACACAACCCGTCCCAAAGCTGCGGCCAGTGCTACACCCACAGCACCTGACCCACAACATAGGTCAACGACGATATCACCAGAACATGACAGGGCTTCTGCCTGGTGAACAAGAAACTCGGTACGTTTGCGTGGAACGAAAACGCCCTGATCCACTTCTATCCTCAGACCACAGAACTCTGTGCATCCAACAACGTATTCAAGAGGTAAACCGTTGGCTCGCATTTCCACCATTTTATTGAGGTCCTCTGGAGTCCGTGCCTCTGAGATAATTAACCGGGTCTCATCTTCTGCGAAAACACAACCGGCGATTCTAAGTCTGTTAATAATATGTTTTTCCGTTTTACAGTCCAAAAAGAAATTAATTTTTTTCCCTATCTATCTCACCACTTTTGATAAGTTTATTTTAGTTCTGTATTCGTTAAAAATAGGAATATTTCCTTTTAAGGAAGCTTAATAATTAAAAAATGACTTCCAACAGGAAGTCATACATTAGGAGAGGTCTTTTACTTAAAGATGTAATTAAACATGGTCAAATCTTATAATTTCGGACGTACTGCTGCTGATAATGGGACAGCAAATTCTATAGGACCTGTTAGAGGAACTAATGTAGTTCCCACTGTAGTATATCCAACAGGAGCGACTCGCGGGGCTTTACCAGCCCCACAACCAATTTGCATAACGCCACCATTGACCATCCCACCAATTTTCAAATAACGGAAATCAAATGTTTGTTGAAGATGTTTATTCATTTTAATCACCTCTTATTAATATATGATCAAGAGTTAGGTTCAGTACTGATAAAAATAATGCCAAAAAGTAAACGAAATAACTCGTATTGCAAGGTGGGATCATGAATATTCTTAGAGCGTCACTTTGAGGAGTCAACAATAAGTTCTACTTTTTGCACATATGGTGTACAACATGAAGCATTCATTTGTTCATCTTTTTGTTCAACCGTAGATTTACAACAAACTGTGTCGTTGTTAACCATTTCTTCTACATCCGTTTTTGTATAGAAAAATTCCCACTCATTCCCGTTAGGATCAGTAACCCAAAATTTATCTTGGGTTGCATAACAACAGGTTACATCCATTTCTTCACGGGCGAAAAAGCCTAACTTTTCTAAGCGTTTTTTCTGTTGAAGAACATCCTCTAAGCTGTTCACTTGAAAACCAAAATGTCCAATTTGATTTCCTGATACTTGCTCTTTTAAATTTAGTGTGAAATTCATTCCAGGGTCATCAAGTAAAAACTTCGCATAATCCGATTTCACTTTAACTGGTTCTGTATCAAAAACTTTTTTGTAGAATTTAATTGATTCCTTTAAATTAGTTACATTTACTCCTACATGCATTTTCATTGTATTCCCTCCATATTTGAAATCAAATTAAGTTTTACTCGTTTCAATTTATTCTTTTTCATTTTCTTTTACTTCCTCATTTTTACTTTACAACAAGAGCTTTTTTGATCTACAACTTTTTCTATTTTTACATCACAGCAAGACTTTTCTTTGTTCTTTATGAAACATGCCGTCCTTCCTCACCTCCTTTAAATTAAGTAAAAGAGAAACCCTGATATTGAAGCCATTTAAACCACAGACACTACAAATGCTGAAACAAGCTCCTTTTGCAATAAGCATTTTGGATATTTGTAATTTGCAACTATTAATCATTTATTGTTGTCTTTTCCACTTTTTATGTTTCCATCTTTTAGTGCTTATCTTACTTGTATTTTGCAAGTGTTGAAAATGGGGATTTACCCCGAAATAGTCCCACAGCATACGTTAGATTTCGCCATCGCCTGATTTAATAACTTAATGGACCGAATGACTGTTTCTTTTTCGAACTCATTCATATGAGAAAAAACCTCATTCAAAAAAGCATTCATTTGTTGGTCAATGGTCGTTGCAATAAATTTCCCCTCTGTTGTTAGAGATAGAATACTAAACCTTCTATCGTTTGGATCGGGTGTTTTTTTTACCAAATTCATTTTTACTAATGATTGTACCTGACGGCTAAATGTTGTGATGTCAGTACCTAATGTATCTGCTATTTGGTGCATGGAAGGTTTATGCTGATGGTCGATCTCATAAAGGATATGACTTTGAATGAGGGAAATATCACAACCGCCTGCACTGCAGCAATTTTTATTTAAAAGACCAAACCGTCGTGTCATTACTTGAAATAAATCACGAATATTTACCAATATTTCTCACCTCTTTTTATTATTATATAAAATAATTTGCAAAATGCAACTATTATTTTAATTTATTTTTTAGATTTTGATAGGCTGTGACAAAACTTTGAAACGTCTCTTTTCCGTATATTAGTAGATCGCCTTTAAAAAAGTTTTGTGTCATATATTCATTTGCCTTCTCAATATCATAGTTCCTTGATGAAGTGACAAGCTTAAAGTAAGCTTCGAAATACTCAACAGAGAGAACACCTGCATGATTTACTGTCATATATCAACACCTCCTTTACTTAGATTGTACGATTAGCTTCTCCATGGCCATAACATCCACGTACTTTCCATCCAGAATACCCTGATTCTTAAATATGCCTACCTCACGATACCCATTCTTTAGATATAATCCTTGACCAAGCTTATTGAACGGAAATGTAAACAGTACTATTTTATGAAAATCATTTTCTTCTGCAAACTTCTCAATTCCTGTTAATAACAAACTGCCAATGCCCTTCCCTCTGCACTCTCTGGCAATGTATACTGATAAATCTGCGACTCCTGCATAAGCACAACGGTTATTATAAAGATTTAATGAAGACCATCCTAAAAGCTGCCCTTCTTGTTCAGCAACAATAACTTTAAATCGTCCTTTGTGCTGTTCAAACCACTCTTTCATGTACTGAAGATCTTTAGGTTCCGTTTCTAAAGTGGCTATTCTGTCTTCAATTCCTTGGTTGTATATTTTCATGATGGATTCTAAATCCTGTGTGGTTGCTTCCCGAATCAAGACCATGTATTATCCTCCTAAAATTACCAATATCTTCTTGTGAATTAATATAAGTTATAAATTTGCAATTTGCAAGTATTTTTTATTTAGGTTTTAAAGCGCTTTGGGTTAAAGTTTGCATAAAAGGATGTTAATAGGCTTAAATTGACAGCAATCGAAAATAATCCATTTTGAAAAAATTCTCAGCAAAATGGATTATTTTCATATTTATACCAGTTTTAATGAATAGTTACTAAGATTAACAGTCAACACTTTTAACGTTTTTTTCATGTTGAAGCAGCCATTCTTTGCGCCACAATCCCCCTGCATAACCTACCAACTTTCCGTTTGCTCCGATTATCCTGTGGCATGGAATGACAATACTTAATTGATTCTTTCCGTTGGCGCTCCCCAAAGCTCTGACCGCCTTTTCATTGCCAATGGCGATTGCTAGATTTTTATAGGAATCCGTTTGACCGTAAGGAACTTGTCTTAGTGCAGACCAAACCTTTTTCTGAAAATCGGTCCCTTCAAACCGATATGGAAATGTAAAGGTACGGCGCTCCCCTTTAAAATATTGATCCAGTTGTTGATAGCACTCTTTTACACTATTTGGCGTTTCCACATTTAAGAGATTCACAGGGGTATCTTTTTCAGCAAATAAAATAGAACAAATCGCCTCCTCTGTCCCGCTTATTTCCAACACTCCGATTGGTGATTGGTAATCTACTTTATATAAGGTCATTTTTTCTTCTCCTTTAGTCAGTTCATACTAATTAGATTGATCACTGACTTTCTCTTTTATCATGATTTTTGGTAAACATATACTTTTTATGCCACTTCATATACGGTTTATTTTCTTGATGTAAATTTATTTTCGTTTTTGGCATTAATCCGTATTTAACATAATCTTCAGGCTTAATGACGGATGCAATGTGAAGTCTGCCCTGCCCATCAAAAGTAATAAAACCATTATCATAAAGGGCGTCATGGTTAGCGCAAAGTAATATTCCATTATACGGATCCAGCCGTTCTACATTCGTACTATCTTTCCATGGTTTTGCATGGCTTGCTCGAAGCAGCTCCGGTAAGTCAATACCACATAAAGCACATTTATGCTCCCATAATGGCAATAAGGAATTACGAAACTTGTGGTGATCGATTCGCATTTTGGTTTTCATTTCTGATTCTGTTTCTGCCATTACAGGTATTAATGTATTTCGTTCGGTTCTACGTACATAATCCATCGATAGTTCCAGTTGTTCCTCGTCCACTTGATAGATATTTAAATCTCTGATCAAATCAAGAAATTTAATCGACAGTTCCTCATTACATGGATATAAATAACCTGAATTTCCATCCGCATTTTCTTGAAAAGCCGAATATTTGATTGGAAGGAGCGGCTGAATTTCCTTAAAATTCGTTTTGATATGTAAGGGAATTTCCAGTTCATGGTAGTCTACCTTCACTAAATACCCTTCCTCATTACTAGTGCTCTTATTTAGCTGCATATTTGGTTTAGGCGCTGTATCATAATGGTCAGCCGCTACACTTAACGCGACAATGAACCCTTTTACATAGTGGAATATTCGATCGTCTTTTTGTACTTCTTTCATTCGCTGCCATGAGTGTGGAACCATCCCACCTTGATCATGTTGTGGCGACCAAATGATCCCTAACTCCTTTTCCTCTTGATACGTTTGTCCCTGCATGACAATGTAATTATTCATTTCTTCTCCTTACGCCAGATCGATATTAAAATACCCACCATCTTAATCACTGTTTATCCTTCAAATTCACTGTTTATCCTTCAAATTATTATAAAAAAATAATGATTTTATAATCTAATTATACCACTTTTCTATAAACCATCCCTTACCATAAATATCATACTTCAAGTTAATTCCATCAATAATTCTGGCCAAATTGATTACAATATGGATACATTACACTAAAAGGAGATAAAAAAATGCTTATTAAAAAGATGGCGTTATTTTTACCACTGTTTCTTTTTTTAGTCTATTTCCCAACCCTTGCATTAGAAACGAAGGGCAATTTTCGAATTATAAACGACAAAAAAGAGCTAATTATTTCAAAAGAAGTTTCATTTCAAGAAGAAGAAACATTATACGATGTGACTAAAAGGACATTTGACATAGAAGAATTCAAGGGCAATATTATATCCATCAACGGTATTCACTCCATTCCAGCGAAAAATATCCATTGGGCTGCGTTTGTAAACGGGAATTTTGTAGAAATTGGATTAGATGAAGTCCATCTATTTGCAAATGATAATGTAGTATGGGCTTTAAAAAATTATGATGCGGATGAAATTTTAAAATAAATAACCAATATCAACGACATTGACGATCTCTTCTTTCACAAAAGTATTCAGGATAAATTGACAGTCTCCCCTGTCCTCTTTTGGTACTAATAGCACTCTTCTAATCATATTCTTATAAAAGAATACAATAAGAAGGGGTGTAAAGTTAGTTGCCAAAAAATAAGGTTAGTTTACGGCCTCTTGTAACTAAACTAAATTTACCCACTGTTTTGAAAACAACCTTACTTCCGGGTGACTCAATTGAAAGATTATTTATTGCAACCCAGGTAGGAGAGATCTTTTACATAGGAAACAATAGTTTAAGGACATTTTTAGATATTCGCTCGCGAATCATAAAACTAGGTAGTTCTGAATCAGGCGTTTCTGGTAGAGGCTATGATGAACGGGGATTGCTGGGGCTAGCGTTTCATCCCCAATTTTATAATAACCGTCTGTTTTATCTTCATTATTCAGTAACTGGAACACAAGGTCCAGGTGCCCTTTCTGAGCCATTTAAGCCTAACCCGTGTGATCCTAGAACTTTAAAACTAAAGTGGTTAAATAGAGAAACTCAATATGATCATATTGATACAGTCGAAGAATGGATGTTGCAATCGAATGGTCAACCTCAAAAGCGACGGACATTACTTAACATAAGAAGACCATTTATGAACCATAATGGTGTCAATAGCTTAAACTTTTCACCTGAAACAGGAAAACTTGTTTTAACAACGGGAGATGGTGGATCAGGCTTTGATCCATTTAATTTAAGCCAGGACGATATGGAAATCGCGGGTAAAATCATTGAAATTGATGTAGGTAAGAATACATTTAACGATAATCCGCCCGTAGTCACACGTTTTAGTGAACTTCCCGTCCCTATTCAGGAAACGCTAACGGTAATGGCCAAAGGGGTCCGCAATATACCAGGCATTTCATTTCAAAGGTTTTATAATCAATATATCAAATATGTGGGAAATGTCGGACAGGATTTGGTCGAGTCCATTTTTTCATTCGTTCATTATAAGCCAATCCCAGTTACTCAGCTTATTCAAACTTCTTTAATGAATTCTGAACCTGACCAAGAAGGGTTTATTAACTTAGGCTGGCGAGGGTGGGAAGGTGCTTTTCCTACTTCAATTATAAAGGGCTGCTCTGAAAATCCGGCATTGGATGAGAAAGCAATCGCTTATTACAATGAATCTATAAACACTTCAGTGAGGCGTCTTCAGCCTTTAACTAGCTATTTTCATAAAGATCCCCGCCCCGAAAAGTTTGGAGGAACGGCACTTACAGGCGTCCAGCCGTATTTGGGGAATGGAATTCCCTATTTAACGGGAAGCGTTGTGTTTACCGATCTTGCCCGTGTCGAAAAATCTCGACCTCCGGTTAGAGGGGTTTTAGCTTATACCAGGGTTAGGGCAGATGGTAAACTAAATGATTTTAGTGTGATTGAAACGGATTATAATTTAGGAGCTCAATCAGCTTATTATGTTAATTTAGGAACGAATCAGGATCAATCCAAACTATATTTAGGTGTTTATGGCTCTATGAAAGTGACCGATTTTAACCAAGGTACTGTTTTTGAAATTGTTTCATAACATACAAAGCGTAAGCGCCCTGTTCAGCGGCGTATGGCCTGGAGCGCTCCAACTGAGATAAAGGAAACACGAAGAGCCGGAGGCGATTCGATGTTGACTTATCGTAGGTCGGAGAGCGAAGGACACTAGCCGCTAGGGCGCTGGAGCTGGACAATTCTCGAAGCCAGAACTTATAAATTCTGATATTTTGTAAAAGGACTGCCGAATCAGCAGTCCCATTTTTGTAGGCCCGAATGGCCCTGCTTGTTATTTGACTATTACTTTTCCAACCATCCCTTTACTGAAATGGTACCGGCATATAAGTTCATATGTACCGGACATTTTTGGGCTCACGGTAATGGTTTTTTCTTTTCCTGGCTGGACTTCAGCATCAATCCCAAGCTTTTCCACGGTGAAGGTGTGTTCTTTATTTCCTTTGTTTTTCAATATCAACGGTGTTGTTTTTCCATTGAGAATAGTGATGACTTTCGGATTATAGTAATCATCGTTCAACTCGACCTCAATCGCTTTCACCGTCTCCATAGGCTGAGTTACAACACCGGACTCGGCAAATACGCCTAATGAGCCAAGAGTTGTTACAACCACCATCATTGTAAGCAAAACGACCAATCCTGTTAACCACTTTTTCACATTCATTGACAATCCCTCCTTTCCTAACACTATTTTTTTCCAATTCGTCAAATATTATCACTTTAAAAAGTAAAGCCCCGGTTTTCTACTTCAAATCATCAATAGAATCAATTTCCATATATGTTGGTACAACAAACCCATTCTTTGTTCCATGGAGGTTGGTCCCTAAATCCACGAAATCATCTTTATATTGTTTATAATATTCGTTATGGGTACTTGGCAGCCAGGCGGCTACCATACCGTCGGCACTACCGTTGGCCACACCGGCAAACATCGGTCCGACCTCTACTTGGCTTAATCTAACCTCATAGCCATTTTGCTTTAGAACCTGAGCAATGACATTAGAACTAGCGATTTCTGTATCCCACGCCACATAGGCAAGTTTGATCTTTTCCCCATTGCCTGCTTCGGCACCATTAGTCCATTGCGTCACTTTATCCTTGTTGGCAGTAATCCATTTTTTCGCTGCATCGGCTGGATCCTTCCCGTCTTTAATATCGACCATCACTTTTTCGATATCAGCTGGTTTCCAGGTAAATTGATCGAGTATGGTATAGGCACCTGGCGCGTCCTGTTTCAGTCCTTTTCTTACGATCGTATGAATATCTTCTACCGCACCAAAGGATTTTTTTGGGTCTTTAAGAAATTTCAAATCATATGTGGAAAACATCCAATGTGGAGCCCATCCGGTAACAATGATTGGTTTCTTATGATCATAGGCTTTTTTCAATTCCGCGACCATAGCTGCGGATGAACCTTCTGCCAGCTGCCAGTCATCCAACTGATAATCTTTGATAGCTTTATTCGCTTGTGCCATAATTCCTGCACCAGGTTCAATCCCGATCATTCGATATTCAGTTTGAGCCCCAATGCTGTTGTCATCCTTATTAACAGCTGTTTCTTTTGTAATGCTTGTCACAATAGCGGTAACTATAATTAGAACTGCTAAAATGGAAAAAACAATTTTTTTCTTGATCACATTCTCATATGCTGGTTTTCGTAAGTTTTGCGAAATCCGGTCGAGGATAACGGCGATGAACACAATCGACAATCCTGCTTCAAAGCCTCGTCCTACATCAATTTGGCTGACAGCCCGGTAAACATCCGCACCCAAACCCGGTGCTCCTACTAAGGAAGCCGTCACGACCATCGAGAGGGCTAGCATAATACTTTGGTTTACCCCGGCCATGATTGTCGGTGTAGCAATTGGTAATTGAACCTTAAACAATTTTTGACTATTACTGGAACCAAAGGCATCGGCTGCTTCAATTAAATCATTTGGGACTTCCTTAATGCCAAGATTTGTCATTCGTATCGTTGGCGCAATCGCAAAAATAAACGAGGCAATAATTCCCGGTACGACTCCAATTCCGAAAAATAATATCGATGGAATTAAATAGACAAATGCTGGCATTGTCTGCATAAAATCCAAAATCGGCGTCACAATTCGATGCACCGTATTTCTTTGAGCACTCCAAATTCCAACAGGGATTCCGATTATAATGGTAAGTAATCCTGATAATAAAACAATGGCAATGGTTTGAACACTGGACTCCCAATAGCCGAGATTATCAATCAAGAGTAAGCTGATAAGCGTAAAAATTCCTAACGGCCATCTGCTGGTATAGGCAACTAACAGTGTTAAAACAATGATTACGATGATTGGCGGGCCAACACTTAATACGTCCACTATAATAGTTAATAGGGACTCGATGACGGTGGTTAAAAAGTCGAAAAATCCAGCAAAGGCAACGGTTACCCATTTGACAATTACGTCTACCCAATCTCCCAAAGGGATTTTCGGCACATTCATCTTATTCACTCTCCAAATCGTTCAAGGAATCTTTATTTCCAGCTAAAGCCCCAATCACGGCGCCGCGAATTACAATTCCTTTTAAATGGTGTTCTGCATCGATAACCGAGATTGGCAGACTGGATGTGGACATCACATCCATCAAATTGGTCAATAAAGTATCTTCCAAAACCGTAGGAACATCAGTTGTCATCACATCCTTCATCGACTGATTTTGCTCAATGGCCTGACGGGCCTGCTCAGCAGAAATCGCTCCCAAGAGTTTCCGGTTGCGATCAACTACAAAAATGCTGGAATATCCCTGCTTCCGCATAATTTCCAATGCTACTCGCGGCCCTCGGTCGACACCAATTTTTTCTGCACGTTTCATTACATGAGAGGCTGTTAATATTTTCGCTAAATCTACATCTTCGACAAACTTCTCGACAAATTCATTGGCAGGATTCATTAAAATTTGTTCAGGTGTACCCAGTTGAATGATGCTGCCATCCTTCATTAACGCAACTCTATCTCCAATGCGCAGTGCTTCATCTAAATCATGGGTGATAAAAATAATCGTTTTCTTATATTTTTCTTGAATATCCAGCAGTTCATCCTGCATATCCTTTCGTATTAACGGGTCGAGCGCACTGAATGCCTCGTCCATCAAAATTACATCCGTGTCACTGGCTAGTGCTCTAGCTAGTCCAACCCGTTGCTGCATACCGCCGCTCAATTGTTTAGGCAATTGGTTTTCATACCCTTTTAACCCGACTACTTCAAGGGCACTTAATGCCTTCTTCCTGCGCTGTTCAACGGGAACTTTCTGGATTTCCAGGCCGTATTCCGTATTTTCTACGATTGTTTTATGAGGAAACAGTGCAAAGTTTTGAAACACCATGCTAATTTTTTTCTGCCTGACATCCCTCAGCTTTGCGTCATTCATCTTCACGATATCTTCATTTTCAATTAGGATTTCTCCAATTGTCGGTTTAATCAGGCGGTTAAACATGCGAATTAACGTGGATTTCCCACTTCCAGATAAACCCATAATGACAAAAATTTCACCTGGATAAATTTCAAAACTAACATTCTTTACCCCCACGGTCTGTCCCGTTGATTGCAAAATTTCCTTCTTGGTCTTTCGTTGTTTCAATAAATCAATCGCTGCCTTCGGATTATTGCCAAAAATCTTAGAGACACTTCTAACCTCTATGTAAGGTTTCATGCTGTCACCTCATTCTATTAATGAACGTATCATATACATTTTTACCGAATATATCTGTTTTATGTTAGAAATCCCTAAAACAAAAAAAGTTGGTCTCTACCCTTAGTAGAGACCAACTTCATTTCACTCCTATATCTTGTAAGCGTTCAAAATAATTGTCCTTAAAAACCAAAATCTATTAAATTGACTCTTTTATATCCTAAAGTGTCTCCGACTCTAGTCGAAATCCCTCTATGACTACATCTTCATCGATCTCCAACAAGAGGCATCGTTTTCCATTATACGTAATATATTTTACATTTTTCAAATCTTTTGGGCTGACAGATACATCTGCCACCTTTGTATTGATTTTAATCGTTTTAGGAACCAAACTGCTTGCTTTGAATTCATGTTTTTCATCAGCTACGACGTCTTTAAAGGCATGTTCCACCTTAGCAGTGTCTACATTCTCAACCCCACTAACCGTTAAGATATGTTCAATGTCACGATAATCCAACATCGGTGGTTCACTTTCTTCACTTTCTTTATTTTCCTGAACCATCTTATCGATTTCTTCATAGACATTGGAAATAACCCTGGTATCCACTTCCTCGCCCATTACTTTTATTAAGACCTGTTCGAAATTGTCCTTATCTTCCACGGCAGTAATGATGTCTTCACAATTGAGAACCTCTCCAATAAATCTTTCATCGGGTTGATTTGCTTTTCCTGTAAAATATAGAATATGGTTCACATCTGCAGCATGGTCATTAAAAGCAGGGAACAGAAAGCCTGACAATGGAGCTGCCAAATTAATAATCGGATCAAGGTTGTTATTCGATTTAAATTCCTTCTCGATATAATCAAACAACAAGGCTTTTTTTGGCTGATCGGTTTTATTAAGACTGCAAAGAATAAACTGGCTGGAATATACTTCATCATTCCCGCCTTCTTCGGATTCTTGATCTCGTTTCCTAGTCGGCTTATGATATTCCCCTCTAATAAATGTCACCATGGTATCAAATTCATAAACCACATTCGTAAACATTTTCGCAACCATTTGAAGCATATATTCTTTCCAATCCTCCGAATTCGCTTGTGAGCCATAGAAAAGAAAGGATTGTGCGCCGTCCTCCACATCCTGTTGAAATTTCAGTTCAAACAGTTTGGTATCAAGGCTGCCAGTCAAAACCTTTTTAAAGTTACCCAAAAACAATTCTTGTGCTTCCAGTTCTAACATTTGAAACGGCTGACTGACATGGTGGTAAATTTCACCCGTTTCTTTCTTTACATAAACATTGAATATTTCTCTAATTTTCATGAGTTCATTATTTAGTTTAAATTGCTTGCGAATATCAGCGATATCATTTTTATTCATTTTTCTCAACTCCCATTACTGATTATACTGTTCCATCATGAAAATAGAAATACGGAACACTCGTATTAAATTTCTTTTTTCACTCTTGTGATGAAAGATGAAACTACTGTTATTTTTTAAAAATACTCTACTATCGGTAAAAGAAAAATCCCTGCTTTGTAAATAAAACAGGGATTTTTCTGCATTTTTATTGGCTGCAGTTGAATTTAATTGTTCTTTGCTTGGAGACCGATGCTTATGAACTGGAGATTATATCTTGTTCGGCGGCTTTTTTTGATAAATGATGGATAATATCTCCACGACTAATGATCCCAACCACTCTTCCTGCTTTATTCACGACAGGGAGATTTTTAAAATGATGTTTTGAGAGTAACCTTATAGCGCTTTCAATATCATCGTCAGGAGATAAAGTTTTAATATTTTTTTTCATCATAATTTCATTTATTGGTGTATTCATTTTAGTGCTTAATACCTCTTCGATTGTTTCAGCTTCTATAAGGTACGCCATATAGTAAGCAAAATAGACTTTCTCTTGCGGTGCAAGAAAACGAACAATATCCCCATCCGTAACGATACCCAATAAACCTCCCATTCGATCAACGACTGGTGCACAATCAATGCCATTTTTTTCAAAAATAGATAATAACTCTTTTACAGTTGTCGTAGTTGGAGCAGTACAGACATGGTAATTCATAAAATCTCGTACATGCATTTCTATCATTCCCCTCTCATTTTTACATCTAGCTACTTTTCTATTAGCAGAATGGTTTACTATAAGAACTCCAATTGTAAGCGGTGCCATTTTTATCTATAAACCTTCTTAGTTTTACTATGGTGATAAAGTAATTTTATATCATATTTTTATGTTAGTGCTAATGCTATTTATTAAAATTTTATGAATTTTTCCCGCGATTTCATATAAAGATGTAAAAAGCGCATCACTTATAATGGAAGTGATGCGCTTCATTGGTCTTCTTATCGGCAATTGTTTAAAATTCTTCGTATATAGCCGGATCGAGATTTTTTATTCGGCCATTTGGACGAGTTAAGCCAGATAACATGCTCATTTCCGTTTCATCTAGCGAAAAATCAAAAATGGAGATATTTTCAAGCTGTCGTACCGGCGATGATGATTTAGGAATCGAAATCGCTCCAAGTTGATAATGCCATCGTAAAATAATTTGTGAAGTAGATTTTTGATGGTGATTGGCAATCTGTTGAATGGTATCATTTTGTAAAAGATCATTTGCTCTGGCTAAAGGACTCCATGATTCCGTCGTAATGTTATTCTCTTCATGCCATTTTCGTTGTGGTGCTTGATTGAAAAATGGGTGTAATTCAACTTGGTTGACACTTGGTTTCACGCCTGTTTCCTTTTCTAAACGCTCCAAATGTTCAGGTAAGAAATTACATACACCAATGGAACGAATCAGACCCCATTTTTTAGCATCAATTAATGCTTGCCAAGCTTCCACGTATGTACCTTGTCTTGGGTTAGGCCAATGAATTAGATATAAATCATAATAGTCTAGATTTGCACGATATAACGATTCTTGAATAGTCGTAACCGCTTTGTCATAGGCTTGATAGCGGCCTGGCAGTTTAGAGGCTATTTTTAATTCTGATCTTGAAACCGAGCTGCGTCTAACGGCTTCACCAATCGTTCCTTCGTTTTCATAATTATAGGCAGAATCGATAAGACGATAGCCGATATCAATTGCACTTAGGATCGAATTGACCCCTTCATTTCCCTTTAGTGTATATGTACCCAAACCGACAACCGGTAACGTAAGCCCATCATTAAGTGTGATTTCTGGAATTAATTTATTCAAGAGGAAACACTCCCTTCAGTAATATTTTAATATTAGCATAATTTCGAATAAATTTCATTAAATGTAGGGGGTCTACTTTACCTGTAAAACCACAAAGACGGTCCTTCTTTTAGTAAAAGCATAAGAACCGTCTCTTCCTATTATCCTGATTTCTGTTACCACTTTTTTAAGTTGTTGACACGTCAAGTTATTTCATTTTTATAGGAGTTACAACGGAAAATAAATTTTCAGTTGGATCCGTTAGATTGATTTCAATGATTTTATATCCAGTTCCTCCATTGTTCGACTCGTTTTTTACAGTTGATATTTTTAATGGCTGATTGTTCATCATGCTTTCTTCCTTCCAATCATATTTCTCACACAGAAGTTACTATATGCTGAAAAAGAAAAAATGTGCATAATTTTTTGTCAGCGGTCCCTAATAAATTTATGACACTTCATTTAAAAAAGAGAAAAAGGATGTCTTAAAAGCGTCAGACCCTTTTAAGACATCCTTTTTCCTATTATGAAGCTTTTTGAATATTGATCGCTTTCCCTTCTTTTCGTCTCTTTTTAAATTCAGCTGTTGCTGTAAATAGGACGTCTGTCGAAGAGTTAAGGCCTGTTTCAAACGAATCCTGCAAAACTCCAATAATAAAACCGACACCGACTACCTGCATTGCTACATCAGCAGGGATTCCAAATAAGCTGCATGCAAGAGGAATCAATAATAGTGAGCCGCCAGCAACCCCTGAAGCACCACATGCACATACCGCTGAAAGGACACTAAGAATAATAGCAGTTGGAATGTCCACATGAATGCCTAGTGTATGAACCGCGGCAAGTGTCAACACAGAAATCGTAACGGCTGCACCAGCCATATTGATCGTTGCACCTAATGGAATAGACACAGAATACGTATCTTTATCCAAATCTAATTTTTCACATAACTTCATATTCACTGGAATATTGGAAGCTGAGCTGCGAGTAAAGAATGCTGTAATACCACTTTCCTTTAAACACATAAAGACAAGCGGGTATGGATTTTGGCGGATATTTACGTATACAATAATTGGGTTCAAAACAAGTGCAACCACGATCATACATCCAATTAAAACGGCAAGCAATTTCCCATAACTTAATAGTGAATTAAGACCATTTGTTGTTATTGAATCTACAACCAGCCCCATGATACCTAATGGCGCAAAGCGGATCACCCAGCCCACCATTTTGGAAACAGCATCGGAAAAATTAGAAATCATTGTTTTTGTTGTATCGGCTGCATTTTTTAAAGCCACCCCAAGGATTACCGCCCAAGCTAATATACCGATATAATTCGCATTAAAAATCGCTTTGACCGGATTATCCACCACGTTCAACAGTAAGGCTTTAAGTACTTCTACCACACCCCCTGGAGCGGTCACATCCTCAACACCCTTTCCAAGAGTTAAGCTTACAGGAAACATAAAGCTTACTATAACCGCTAAAAGTCCAGCTAAAAAGGTTCCTAAAAGATACAGGACAATAATGCTTTTCATATTTGTTTTGTGACCACTTTTGTGTTGAGCAATGGCCGACATTACCAAGAAAAGTACCAATACGGGTGCAATGGCTTTCAAAGCACCTACAAAGAGACTACCTAATATGACAACTGGTTTTGCTGCATCTGGGATTGCTACCGCCAAGATAATACCTATAATTAAACCAATAATTATTTGTTTTACCAGACTTAATTGATTCCATTTTTTCATAAGACTTTTCATCGTTGTGCCCCCTTGTCATTTCAACCATCCATAGCCAATTTCGTCGCCTAATTTAACTATAAATTTTAATAAATATTATTATAGTGAATATTTAGATATATTACAATAGCTTAATTATTATCTATATAATAATATAAATAATTATTCCTCCCCTCTTCCATGAAAATAAGCGATAATAGAGTTATATAAGGGGGAAAAGCAACATGAAAATATCTAAATGGATTCAATTATTTGCAACGATGTTCTCGTTGGTTATTTTGGGAACGGCTTGCAGTGAAGTGACGTCTGTTCAGGAAAAGCCTGATCCATCAGCATCCTCCCAAAAATCGAGTTCAACCGATAAGGGCCAGTTGAATGTCTATTATTTTGATGTTGGTCAAGGCGATAGTATTTATATCCAAACACCAGAGGGAGAAGATATTTTAATTGATGGTGGAAACAATGACAAAGGTGATGATGTGGTCCGTTATCTTCAAGCATTGCAGGTGACTGATTTGGAAGTCCTCATTGCCACCCATCCTGATGCTGACCACATTGGCGGTCTGGATACCGTCTTACAAAACATGAAGGTAAAATCTGTTTATACACCTAGAGTTACTCATTCAACCCAAACCTATGAAGATTTTCTGCTTGCTGTAAAAAAAGCGGGATTAAAGCTAAAGGCAGCGAAAGCGGGAGTCACTCTAGACCTGAAAGGCGTCGATGCCAAATTCGTAGCCCCTGTCCAAAGTTACGGAAGTGAACTTAATGATTGGAGTGCGGTTGTGAAAATAGCATATGGCGACAATTCCTTTCTATTTACGGGGGATGCCCCAATTCGCTCAGAGGAAGATATAGTTGCTACTCATCAGGATATCCAAGCAGATGTGTTAAAAGTAGGACATCACGGGGCAAACACTTCAAGCAGTCAAAACTTTTTGGCAATGGTCAAACCAACCTATGCGGTTATTTCGGTCGGACAAGGCAACCGTTACGGGCATCCAACTGAGGAAATCCTTAATCGATTGAAACAAAATGGCATCCAGGTTTTTCGTACGGATGAAATGAATACCATTCTAGCGACGGCTGACGGAAAGAAGATTCATTTTGAATCGATTGCTTCTTTAACTCCAAACCATTCCATGGGTGCTCAAGAGCAAACGGTCCAGACAGCATCGACTACAACTAACAAATCAGTACCGAGTGTCGCTGCCCTACCAAAGGAGTCGGCTAGCGGAGGGCTGCAAGCAACCGTTGATAATCGCACTCCGCACCAGTATAATACGATTCATTTAACCGTTACTGGAGTGCCCGGTGCCGCTTATACAGCGACCGTTCATTACAAAAGCACAAACACGGAGTACTCGGGTGAAGTGGGTACACCTTTGCCGATAAGTATAAGTCGAGCAGCTTCAGGGTATGAAGTAATTATAGATATTGTGGCGAATACAAATGGAAAAACCTATTCCACGCAAACGTCCTTTGTTCCACAGTGAGGAGGCATAATGATGAAAGTGATTGTAGACCGCATCGAAGGTGACTTAGCCGTTTGTGAGAAAGAAGACAAGTCCGCAATCGATATTCCGCGGAAAGAACTGCCGAAAGACGTTCAACCAGGAGATGTCGTGGTATTTGAAAATGGAGCATACCAAATAGATCATGAGGAATCGAAAGAGCGGAAACAAAGAATCGAGAAATTGGCAAATGATTTATGGGAATGAATCAGTTGAATTTTATCATTAGAAAAAGCTTGAGGAAAATTGCTGATCAACTCAAGCTTTTTCCTTTATTGATGAACTCATTCATTAGGTTTGTCTTTCGTGAATCGGAAAAACTGGTGTTCACCTTTCGTTTTTAACGCATAATCGATAGACCTTTTTTGATTAAATTAGCAATCTATTATTTTGTATACAAAGATTTCCAATATGTCTTCAGTCCATTGCTTCTTAGTACAGAATTTTTCGGTACTTGTGTTAGCAAGAAAACTAAAGTTAGCATATCTACCGATGATGCGGCTGCGTTCAGTAGGAAAAGAAATTTTATGGAAGGTGTCAGCACCTCCATTAATCCTAATAAAAATGGGAATAGTATTGAAATTATCACAAAAGGTGCTATCGTGATGACGATAAATCTCCTTCTCCTAATCTCTTCCTCTGTATAAACGAATCCCCCAAAGAGGGTTAATCCGATGAAGGTCCTGTTTGACTTCATGAATTTAGGAATAAACAGGAGATGAATGAGTTCGTGGATGACCACCATCAAGATAATCCCTACAATTACGTCTATATGAATTGAAAAAGAAAATGATTGTGATTCTACTGAAAAACCAAATTCCTTTAACGTCATTTTTGAAAAGGGATTAATGACCATTGCTGATATAAAGATATTGATAAACATAAACGGAATTGAAACTAAAACCGTCATAAGGAATGTTTTAGGCTCTTTGAGCAGAATCCAATCGTTTTTCAATAAATCTATATGCACCTCTTGATTACTCTTAGGGACCTTGTTCGCGACTTTCATCATCCAACCCCCTTGGATTTTTTTGGCAATTTCAGTATACCACATCTTAATAATAAAAAAGTATTTTTGGTAAACTGAAAAAAGCCCTTCTCATATTATAAGTTAGGGCTTTGGTCATTTATTTTTCAATTAAATCTAATTTTCTCTACCAAATACTGTACTCCATATCTAGGTTAATATGAAACAATTGCTAAATAGATTGATTACATAATCCTTTAAGCTCTTCCTCTATTCTTGCTTTAGTTATATGTCCTCTCCATTATGCTTTATCTTTTATTAAAACCACAATCTTTTATTATAATCGTATTCAGAAACATCTAAACTCTCTTCCCTCTCTTTTTTTGGGGTACTTTCTTTACAAGGTTCTTCTGTTTGGTTATGTTCACGTTGTTCTATTAAAAGTTCCATAAATTTGTATCCCCTTTCCTATTACTTATAAATAATTATAATGGAAGCGTTTACATTTGTCTTGTGTTATTTTCTGGTAATACTAGACACACAAATTAAATGACGTGTGCTATTCACACGTCATTATCGGTATCTATTATCTAGTTAAGATGTACGTATTTTAAACAAAATAATTATTTAATGTTTGCTGTAAGGTTGCTTTTGTTTGGGCAAAATTAGAAAAATCAATTCCTAAATGCACCATTTTTCTAACAAGTTCTGGGCGTAATCCAGTTATAATTGATTCTGCCCCCATTAACTTTATACCAATCAACACTTTTTGAAAATGAGCAATGGTTACTTCATCCATGTCGGATATTCCAGATAAGTCGATAATTAATGTTAAGATCCTTATCTTTGAAATTTCTGTTAATACTTTCTCTTCAATAATATGCATTCGATAAGAATCAAACATACCAATCAAAGGCAATACAGCTACCGTTTGGCTAACTGGTATGATTGGTACGGAAAGATGTTCGACTAATTTCCTTTGGGAATGAATTAATTCATCTTTAAAATGTGAATAGCTAATGAAAAACGTGTTTAGAAACTCGTCAATTCCATCATTAACCTTCTTTTCCAATTCGAAAAAATCTTCAATAAAATTAACGTTAACATTTCGATTATAAAGATTGATAAAATTCCATAACGTACGTCTGATTGCATGTACCCATTCTAATTTGAAGGCAAGCGTTAATGAATGTCTCGCCCAAGCAATTCCCTCTTCGTTAGCAAAAGCAATGAGATCATCTTTTCTATTTTCCACTACATAAAGAACTAGCTTTTGAGCATTTTTCAATAAATCAATATTTCCCTCTTTTAAAATACGCTCAATATTCGATGCAACATTGACAGCCTCGGATAAAAGTTGCTCCTTAAATTCTTCATTATGGTAATTAATATATTCTGAAATATTTTTAGTATCGCAGGATGGTTCCATATTATATTCCTCCAAAGGTATTTCTTCTGGGCCTCAAATATCACCCAATTAATATCCATACCCTCTTTTTTAGTAAATAAACATTTTTTTGTTAAAATAATTGACCTACAATATAAGTGAGGTCGTCTTTTCCTGTTTTCGCAGAGATTTCTATATAGTTAGATATCTCTTCAATTGATCGAGAGGAACTTACTAATGACTTAATACCGGGAATTGCAAGACCATCCGTATGAAGAATAAATTTGGATCCCTTTTCATATGAAAAGGTTTCGCATTTGTATTTTTGGGGTTTCCCAGATAAATATCCGAGGACAGGCAGTGGATAGATAAACCGACCAGAGGGGCAAGAAAGAATAAATTGGATGTTTCCTACCGAGCTATAGATGAAGGTCTCTTGTGAAAAATGTACCTTTAAAATTGATATTGTTGCACCCCTTTTATTCTTGAGGACCTGGTTGCAACTATCGATTAATACCTCTACCTCTTTATCATAGTTTTTTTCTACCTCTTGACGAATCGCGTTTGAGGAATAATAGGCATGCTCCCCGCTTCCTAACCCATCGGCAACCACACAAATAAAGAAATCGTCCGTTGCTTTCATAAAAAAACTATCCCCGTTAAATACATTACCTTCCTTTGGAATCTGATAGGCGATTGCCTGAATATGTTGGTTAAAGTCAAGTTCAAGCATTTTTTTACCCTGCATCTTTACCAAGAGCCTTTCATAGATTATTTCTTACTTATTTAGTTCCTTAAATACATTCTCTAAAATAAAACTACCCGGTCAATTATTCTTTAAACTCTTTTTATAATAATGAGCGTAAAATCATCTCTGATCTCAAAATTTTGGAGTCTCTCGATATCACGATAAATATTTTCCACCATTTCTTGTGCGGATAAATGCATATAGGTTTGAATTAAATCGGTAATGACCGAACGTTCGATAAATCCCTTTTCCGTCCGTGATTCAGTCACACCGTCAGAAAGCAAAACGATCATATCTCCGGGTTTAACCATTTTTTCATATTGCTCATATGTACTATTTTCTACTACACCTAACACCACGCCTCTTGCTTTGAGATCCTCAAAAGAGTCAGAAGAAGCATGATAATAGAACCCTTGTTCATGCCCCGCAGAAGCATATGTAAATGAATGTTTTATGACATCATAGATTCCGTAAAACATGGTAATAAACATACTTGAATCAACATTATTTTCTACGATTTTATTTAAATTTGTTAACAATTCAGTCGGATTTTTGCTGCACTTTGGTAAACTATCCATTGCATATATAATCATAGACATACAAAGAGCTGCAGGTATTCCTTTGCCAATTATATCTGCAATGGCAACACTAATAGTTTTTCCATCCTGAACAAAGCGATAAAAGTCTCCATTCATTTTCTTGGCCGGTATACTAATCGCACCAATATCTACTTCCTCTATCTTTGGAATTGGCGATTCTAATAAGTTTTCTTGTATGCTGGCAGCCATTTCAATTTCCGACTTAATTTCAACTTGCTTGTCCCGCAAGCTTTGATGTTCTTGATAGGCTAAGCCATAGTTCATCATAAATTCAATGAGGAAATCAAACGAAGCTAAGATTTCCTCACTAATATCTGGAAATAACTCCTTTAAGACTTTACAATGAATGCTAATAATTTCCTCAGGAGATATTTGCTGTTTAATGGATTTCCTGCTAAACATTTGTCCTTGATACAACGCTGCTTCGGAAGATTCTTCTAAATATCTGCGAAGTAATTCCCGATAACTTGATTCTAAAATCGGTTTAAAATCCATTTGCTAACCTACCCTCCTATCTCGAAGCCATTTTACTACCTGAATGGTTGTCCCTTCTCCAAGTGATGAGATGAGATCGAATTCATCCATTAAACGTTTTACTCCTGGTAATCCTGCCCCTAAACCACCAGATGTTGAAAACCCATCTTCCATCGCTCTTCTAATATCCTGAATTCCCGGACCATGATCAACAGCCATTACTTTTAAACCTCTCTTTTCAAAATCATTGACAGGCTCAAAATGAATTTCTCCCTTGCCGGCATACAAATAAATATTACGTGCCAACTCAGAAATGGCAGTGGTAATTCTAGCCTGGTCAACTGTTCCAAATCCTATTTCTTTTGCAATGTTTCTTCCCAGTTGTCTAGCTGCAACGATATCCCATTCTGATAATATTTTTACAGAGGATTCATTCTCCATACTTTAATCCCCCAACTCTCGTTGTAAAGTTTCTAACCCCTTTTCTAGATCTAATGCAGTATGGATATCTTGGAGGTGAATCCCGAGTTCAACCAAAGTAATCGCTACAGCTGGTTGAATGCCAGTTAAAACAACTTTTACCCCCATCAATTTGGCCATACTAATTACATCACCTAGAACCTTAGCAATAAACGAATCAATCATATCGACCGACGTGAGATCAATAACAACACCGCTAGCACCGGTTTCATGTATGCGTTGAAGCAATAATTCTTGAAATTGTAATGCCGTTTTATCATCAAGCTCCCATTGAATAGAAACAAACAGACAATTATATAATTTTAGAATTGGTATTTTTGTATTCATTCTATTCCTCCGTTGATACAATCTTTCGATTTGTCATTTCTAATGCAGCTATGATCCCCTCTTGCAAGTTGCTTTTGGTAATAACCTGATTTAAATTAATTCCTAAATTAACAATTGTTTGGGCTATCTCTGGTCTTATGCCGACAATTAAGCATTTTGCCCCAATTAATCTTACTGCTTCAGTAGCTTGAATAATATAATGAGCCACCATTGTATCCACTACAGGGACCCCTGTTATATCAATTAACACGACTTGCGATCTATATTTCACAACACCCTCAAGCAAATTTTCCATGATCCTTTTTGCCCTATCTGTATCAATTGTTCCAATGAAGGGCATGACGGAAATATTATCAAAAACAGGGATAAGTGGTGCAGATAATTCTTCCAGTGCGATTCTTTGCAGAGATATCGTTTTTTGCCAAGAGGCTGCGTACTGACTGAATAATTGGTTATTAATCGGACTAATCCAATTATCATAATCCCAGACAAATTCCATTTGCTTCTTTTCTGAGTCATCTTTCGTAATATGAAAGAAAACCATCTTACCAAACTCGGTTATACAATCCATAATAAAACTTAATGTCCACCCTAATTGAATTAATTTTTGAGTGAACTCACTTATTTTGATATTAACTTTCTCCTCATTACTAGAGTCATAAAATAATAAATTTATATAATCATTACAAATATTGAGATACCTTTGGTCTGATATGATCTTTGATATATTGTAGCCATCTAAACTGTTTATTTTATCTAACCACTCATTGGCTAACTGAGTCCTATTTTTTTGGATATATTCAAGAATATAATTAGACTCCCCCATATTTAAATGCCTCCTTTAATTTGATCGTTACGCTTTTTAATATATTATACCATAACACAAGTACTTAGAAATCAGGAGCTCAAGGAAGCAAAAGTGACTAATATAAATATGTGTTTATTCTATTAAAAAACAAACGGTGATGTTTCTAATATCTTGAATCGGGTAAATGTAAGGGTAAAGACAAAATAAATTTGGAGGGAAACCGATGACAAATAAAAGAGATAACCAAGATGATCGTGATCAATATTTTAAAGACCGCGCTGGAACCGATGATGCAAGATTCCATGTTGTTCCACATGACGAGGAGGGCTGGGCGGTGAAAATTGAGGGAAACGATGGGCCAGCCTTCACAACTGATTCAAAAAGTGAAGCTGTAAAAGAAGCCAAACGGATGGCAGAAGATTCTAAAACGATGGCATACATCCATGATGAGGACGGAAAAATTGAACAACAGCATAATTACATGGAATCTTAAAATGCCCGGGAAGTGAACCTTCCTGGACATTTTAATGTTAAAAAAATAAGACTTCCCCTAGTTAAAAACGTCCTGTTTTAAGAATGGAATAAATAATCCATAGAAACATTAAGAATGCAATAACAAAGCCAACTTCGACTGCGTGTATGCTGGTTAGAATGGTGTTGGTTCCGAAAGTGGCCCCAACTATTAAGCCCAATACCACGATACTAAAGGCAAGTAGTGTTAAACTAAACGAAAATTTGTTGCTTAAGCGATCTATTTTTGTAAAAATATCATCAAGCTCATGAACACTAATTTTCACCTTTAAATCCCCTTCGGAAGTCTTCTGAAGAACTTCCTCCAGCTGGCTAGGAATTTTCGTAAAGCTTTCAGCCATGTCCTCTGCATCGTTCAAAAGCCTTTTTCCAAATTTGACAGGATTATAGCGTTCCAGCAATAGTTGTTGACCATAAGGCTTGGCCAATTCAAGCAGGTTTAATGAAGGATTTATATCTGAAATAATTCCCTCCAACGTTATTAACGTTTTTCCCAGCATCATAAAATCAGTGGGGATATAAATTTGATGATTTTGGGCAACCGAAAAGAGATCGTTGATAGTCAAACCAAAATTCAATTCTCCTAAAGGGGTATGGCTGAATTTTTTTCTGATTCTGTCAATATCATCATAAAATAGTTTATCATCAACCGATGAGGGGATATAGGTAAGCCTGTACATAGCCTTCACTATTAAATCAGTATCTTCATTCATAAGACCGATCATCAATGTGGTCACATCATATCTTTTTCTCGAAGATAAGCTGCCTATCTGCCCAAAATCAATAAAACCCAGCTGCTTCGTATCAGGATTGTAAAGAATGTTACCAGGATGCGGGTCTCCATGAAAGAAACCTTCTCTTAAAATTTGGGTAACAAACGATTCTACTAACCTATCAGCAATCTGTCTTTTTTCCTCCGGAGTTAGGTTAAGATGTTGGATCTCGGTAATTTTTATTCCTTCGATCCGTTCCATCGTGAGTATTTCGGCTGTAGTGTAATCCCAATAAATTTTGGGAACTTTTATGCCATTATGGTTTTCAAGTTGAAGCTGAATCGTTTCGGTATTCCGGCCTTCCTCCATATAATCCAGTTCATTTTTGATTGATTCGGACAGCTCATCCATCAAATCTGTGATATGATAATGTTCGGCCCAATCATAGTGGTTTTCCATCATCTTTGATAGGTCCTTTATTATTTCAAGATCTGCAAAAACCGTTTCTTTTATTTTAGGCCGCTGTACCTTTACCATTACCTCCTGGCCTGTTGGCAGTACTGCTTCATGAACTTGGCCGATCGAAGCAGACCCGACCGGTGTTTCATTAAAGCGAACAAATACAGCCTCAACCGCCTGTCCGAATTCGAGCTGGATTTTATCATTTATCTCAATAATTGGGACTGGTTTTACATTATCCTGAAGAAGTTCCAATTCACGAATGACTTCTACTGGTAACAAGTCACTCCTAATACTAAGGAGCTGGCCTAACTTAATAAAAGTAGGGCCAAGCTCCTCTAATAAAATGCGTAATCGGTGCCCTATTTCCTGCGGATTTTCCTGTTTAAAGTCTGCTATTAGTCGGTCTTTCATCGTAAGGGTATCGGTTAAACCGATCTCTTGGACTATGTAACCAAACCCATGTTTTACCAACAGGGAAACAATTTCTCTATATCGATTCAAACGTATAATTCCACTTGTCCTCATCCTGCCACCTATATCAGTTCAACGTTTGTGTTGTTATTTTTCAATCGGGCGATTTCTTGTTGAAGTAGTAATAGTTGGGACTGAATATTATCTAGTTCCTCTCGTGCCACGAAGCCCAGGTCCTTTAGCTGGGACTGTACCATTTCACGGTATTCTTGATTCCAGCTCTCGCTTTTTTCTTCGCCGCGTTTCAGAAAATCACCGAATAAGGAATTTGCTTCCGATTGGCTTACCATCCCTTTTTCAATCATGTTCTTCATCAGATCATCTAGTTTTTCTTTTCCATATAAAGTAGCTCCCAGCCCTAATAGGAATCCATTTTTAAATAGGTCTTTCATTCTTATATTCCTCCTTAATATTGTTTTACTATTCCATACCCTAAAATGGGGGAGCAATATCATAAAAGCAGTATTAAAATTGCTGGCTTTTCATAACTCCTATATTTCTCCAAGATACAAAAAATTCATGCCCCTGTCCTTTTATGTATTTTTTCTATATATATAAAGTGAGAAAAAAGGCACTCTTTATGAATTTATTTAATAGTTAAAATTATTTGACATTCTTAACTCAAGTGTTAGTATTATGCATGTAGGTTATTATTAAAAATTATAATGGAATTTATATCCGCTAGAGGTGCCTTTTTAAAGGGCTGAGATTGAAGTACTACTTCGGGACTCTATGAACCTGATCTGGGTTATACCAGCGTAGGGAAGTGGAAAACGCGATATTTGAGTGTGCAAGCATTTCATTTCAAATTATCAAACCACTTTCTTACATAAGAAAGTGGTTTTTTGTTTTCACTTATTTCTTAAGCGGACTATTCTGAAGGGGTGACGCCAATTTTAACGAAGGAAAAAGAGCTACATATTATTTCGAATGGTAAGATGCCAATCGAGAAGTTACGGGAGATTTTAGTCGATATCCACCCATATGTAACGTCGATTCATTTACGGGAAAAACAAAAAACAGCACGGGAACTTTTTAATGCGGTTGATTTGCTTTCTAAAGACATCCCCCTATCCAAAATCATAATAAATGACCGGGTTGATGTTGCTTTGATTACAAGTGCGGCAGGAGTTCAATTAGCCTTTCATAGTTTAGATGCCGCACTTGTAAAAAAAGCGTTTCCCCAGTTAAGGGTAGGAAGTTCCATCCACTCTCTTCATGAAGGAGAAAAAGCCCAACTGGCTGGAGCAGACTACGTGCTTTTTGGCCATGTCTTCCCTTCTAAATCTAAACCAGGAAAGACACCAAGAGGACTCGAGGAATTATCAAGGGTAAATCAACTGAAAATACCCGTATTTGCTATTGGCGGTATAACACCTGAGAATACGAAACAAGTCTTTCAAGCTGGTGCAAAAGGAATTGCGGTCATGTCAGGTATCTTAGAATCCCGCGATCCATTATTAGCTGTAAAAGCGTATGTAAAGGCATTAAAAGATGGAGATGGAATAAGTGAAAAATTCATTTGATGTTGCCATTATCGGTGGCGGGATTAATGGGAGTTCAATCGCCTATCAACTATCAAAGCTTGGAAAAAAAGTGGTTATGATCGAGAAAAACTATTTAGCTTGTGAAGCCTCCAGTGCAGCTGCCGGAATGCTAGCGGCACAAGCGGAGATAGAACAAGACGGTCCCTTATTTCAGTTAGCTCTAAAGAGTCAGGCAATGTTTCCAGCCCTCTCAAAAGAGTTATTTGAAACAACCGGTATTGATATTGAGTTTGTTCAAAGAGGCATGATAAAAATTGCAGAAACGGATGAAATTGCAACAGAAGGACAACAACAGGCAGCGTTTCAACGGAATTGGGATCCAGAAATAGAATGGCTTGATTCTCATAGTGTACGAGAATTGGAACCATCCCTCTCCCCAAGCGTGGCCGGCGGGATGTATCTCCCTAACGATGGGCATGTCCAGCCAGCTAAATTATCACAGGCTTTTGCAAAGGCGGCTGAACAATTGGGGACGAAAATCCTTGAAAATACCGAAGTCCTTTCATTTATCTATGAACAAGAGCGAGTCATCGGGATTAAAACCACTTTAGGAAACATTCATTGCAATCAGGTTGTCCTTGCAACAGGTGCATGGGCTTCAAAGCTAATGCATGACACAGGGCTTGACATAACTGTTTATCCTGTCAAAGGTGAATGCTTCTCTGTTAAATCAGATACACCCATCATTAACAGAACTATTTTTTCAGATAAACGATGTTACTTAGTACCAAAACGGAATGGTGAAATCTATATTGGAGCTACCCAAGTTGAGAATACATTTGATAAAAACGTGACACCTGGCGGAATTGCTACATTAGTAGAAAGAGCCGTTCAGCTGGTTCCTCAAATAAAAGATGCCAGATGGGAGCGAGTTTGGGCTGGTATTAGACCTCAAACTAGCGACGGCCTCCCCTACATCGGTGAACATCCTTTAAAGAAAGGATTGTTCATTGCAGCCGGGCATTACCGAAACGGAATTCTATTAAGCCCAGTGACAGGTACGCTTGTAGTGGATTTATTGGAAGGAAGACCAGATAAACAACTTCTCTCTGCTTTCCGGATTGATAGAAATAAAGAAATGGTGCATTAGGGGGATAATAATGACAGTCTTATTAAATGGCGAATCAATTCAATTACCAGAACAGATTGTCTCTGTTTCAGATTTACTAAAGCATTATGAAATCCATGATAAAGTCGTTGTGGTCGAAGTTAACGGAGAGATTTTAAACCGTTTGGAACACCAGAGAACTAGATTAACAGATAAAGATCGAATCGAAATTGTCCATTTTGTAGGAGGCGGTTGATATGTTAAAAATTGGTCCATTATCATTTAATTCTCGTTTGTTGCTTGGGACTGGAAAATATCCTAGCTTTGAAATCCAAAAGGAAGCAGTAACGGTATCAAAAGCAGAAATACTAACGTTTGCGGTTCGACGAATGAATATTTTTGAACCAAGTCAGCCAAATTTTTTAGAAAAGCTAGACACTAGCATTTATACTCTCTTGCCCAATACAGCTGGGGCAAAAACAGCAGGAGAGGCTGTTCGTATTGCGAAACTAGCAAAAGCTTCCGGTCTCTGCGATATGATTAAAGTCGAAGTGATTGGCTGTGATAAAACGTTACTTCCTGATCCGATTGAAACCCTCAAAGCAACTGAAGAATTAGTGAAGGAAGGATTTATTGTCCTCCCTTATACATCTGATGATGTCGTCTTAGCAAGGAAACTTCAAGAAGCTGGCTGTCATGCGGTCATGCCTGGAGCCTCACCCATTGGCTCTGGTCAAGGTATCATCAATCCAGTAAATCTTAGTTTTATTATCGAACAAGCAGTTGTACCTGTTATAGTTGATGCTGGTGTTGGCTCACCTTCCGATGCTGCGTTGGCAATGGAATTAGGAGCCGATGGTGTTTTATTAAATACCGCTGTTTCAGCAGCAAAAGATCCAATAAAAATGGCCAAAGCGATGAGTTTAGCGATTGAAGCTGGACGCTTAGGCTATGAAGCCGGTCGAATCGAGAAAAAGAGGTACGCTACTGCCAGCAGTCCAAAGGAAGGAATGAGTATTGGGTGAATAATCGGTACTCACGGCAGGAATTATTTCCACCTATCGGAAAAGCTGGGCAGGAAAAAATATCAGCTAAACATGTTCTCATTATTGGGGCCGGTGCACTTGGCTCAGCAAATGCCGAAGCACTTGTCCGTGCCGGGGTTGGTCAGCTAACCATCGTGGATCGTGACTACGTGGAATGGTCAAATTTACAACGGCAGCAGTTATATTCCGAAGATGATGCTTTAAATCGTCTACCAAAAGTCATTGCGGCAAAAAAACGCTTAACAGCTATTAACTCTTTTGTAACCATAGAGGCATTGATTGCGGATGCATCGGTTTTAGAGCTAGAAGAATGGGCTCAAAAAGTAGACCTCATCATTGACGCAACTGATAATTTTGAAACTAGAATGATGATTAATGATGTTTCCCAAAAGTATAAAGTTCCTTGGATTTACGGTGCTTGCGTGGGGAGCTATGGAATCTCCTACACCATTATTCCTGAAAAAACGCCCTGTTTCTCTTGTTTACTAGAAACCGTTCCCCTAGGAGGATTAACCTGTGATACAGCTGGAATTATTAGTCCAGCTGTGAACATGGTGGTATCCTATCAAATTAGTGAAGCACTAAAAATTTTGGTAGGTGACTTGGATTCATTACGAAATAAATTAGTTTCTTTTGATTTATGGAAAAACCAGTTTAGTGCGATTAAAGTAGACCCATTGAAAAAAGAGGATTGTCCCACTTGCGGGAAAAAGCCCTCCTATCCCTTTTTGTCTTATGAAAATCAAACCAAAACGGCGGTACTTTGTGGAAGAGATTCCGTTCAGATACGCCCTTCCCTTCCAATTGTCCGTGATTTAGAGGAATTAGAAAAATTATTAGCGAAACTAGGAGGAACCGTACAGCGAAACCCTTACCTTGTATCTTTTAAAACAGTTTCTCATCGACTAGTGGTTTTTAGAGACGGAAGGGTTTTAATACACGGAACGAAAGATATATCTGAAGCAAAGGCAATCTACCATAGATACTTAGGATAAAGAAAAACAAATAAGGTAGAGGCAGCAAGAGAAGTAGGCTTGTTATAAAAATAAGGAGGATGTCTCATAACAAAGGGTCAGACCCTTTTGAGAGATCCTCTTTAAATTCTCTTCGTAAATCTCACTCTTACTGAAAAAAATGTGGTTTATTGTTTAATTAAGAGATTCTTCACATTAAACCTTTGATCACACCTATTTGCACGTTTTAGAATTGCTTCCACAAACTTTTCACAGCGCTCCCGATCTGAACTTTGTGGAAATAATTCAACCTTCAAGGTTGCAGCTAAGCTCGTCTGCACAAATAACATATCTCTAAAAAAATCCACTGCACCACAATACTTAGGATAACAGCTATCCCCGGTTCCAAAGACGGCTGTAATCATTTCTTTTCTTTCTAGTAATTCAAACACCTGATATAGTCTCCCCATTTCCTTGGGGATTTCACCATTCCCCCATGTGTATGTACCAATCACTACTGCATCATATTGAGGTAAATGGGTAACCGAAAATTCATCAATTTTAAATAAAGAAATTTTAATGGATTTGCTCAGGAAGTGGCGATAAATTTCCCCAGCCAGATCTCTTGTGTTTCCTGTAACGGAGGTATATACAATCGCTATTTTCATCTTACAATTCATCAAATCCATTGGACTGGGACACTTTGGAATAGGTCCTTGACTTTTGCTCAAAGAAATCAGACTTTGTCTCATTCAGCATGTCATCGCCAAAGATTTGAATCCAAGGCATAGGATTGTTTCTTTCTTCATACAGGTTTTTTAAACCTAGCTGTCTTAAGCGTTTATTAGCCAGATATTCGACATACCCTTCGAATTCATGTAAATCAATTCCCTTTATATCTGCTAAGATATAATGAGCCCATTCTTTTTCAAGTATGACAGCCTCATTAATCGTTTGGTACACATATTGAATATTTTCATTTGTATGCAGGGTAGGATTTTCGGTTAACAGAATCCGAATAAACTGGGACATAAAGTAGGCATGCTGCATTTCATCCCGCTGAATATAACTAATCATTGTACTGGTTTTTAGCATTTTTTGCTGACGGGCTAAATGATAGAAAAAAGCAAATCCCGCATAAAAATAAATCCCCTCAAGATTAATAGAGTTCACACTCAATTTAAATAAGGTTTGTGGCGAAGGGTTTTGTTTAAAATCCTCATAGGCATCTAGAATCAATTGATTTCGCTTCCTTACGATCGGATCCAGTTTTGCTTGATTAAACCGCTCATTTTGTTTTCCTCTCGGAATGAGCGAGCTTAGAATGTAAGAGTACGATTCAGTATGAACCGCTTCTTGCTGTGCAATCACTGCAAAAATTGCTTTAAAGCTGGAGTCTGTCACATAATCCATCACTTGACTCATCGTCGGAGTTTGCAGGCTGTCGAGTGCAGCAAGCTGCGTATTGATTCGCAGGAATACATCCTTTTCTTTCTCACTAAGGGATTCCCATTGTTTAATATCATCCTGCATATTAATTTCTTGCGCCTTCCAAAAATTAGAAAGTAATGTTTGATACAAATCATACATTTGTGGATAGGCAATATCATTCCAATTAAGAAGCCCTGAAGACTTGCCATTTATAATGCCAGTAGATTTATTTGGAAACTCAGGATTTAATAGTTTAATTTTGGTTAATGGTGTATGGATCATCTAGTTCTTACCTCCGCGTTTAAATTAACTTTGACATGCTTCACATTCTTCCATCTCAGATTGAGATGTGCTCCTTACATAATAGGTGGTTTTTAAACCTTGCCGCCATGCTTCAAAATGGAGATGTAATAAGTCTCTTGCTTTAATATCATGACGAACATAGAGATTAAAGCTAATCGATTGATCAATGTGGCGCTGGCGTGCAGCATTTTGCCGAATACTCCAAGACTGATCTAATACATGTCGGGTACGGCGATAATAATCGTATGTGTGGTGATCCAAATCGGGCGCCGTTACTTTGAATCTAAAATTTTTCTTTTCCTCTGCGTATTCGACAGCATACAAAGGATCAATTCCATCGGTCGAACCGCCAATCTTGGCCGTGGAGGAGTTTGGCGCAATCGCCATCATCCAGCCATTTCGAATTCCATATTCGGATATATCCTTCTTCAATTGATTCCACCGTTCGGTTCGATACACTTTACGGTCAAAATATTGGCCGGTTTGCCATTCTGACCCTTCAAACTTACTATAGGCTCCCTTTTCCTTCGCTAATTCCATGGATGAATGAATTGTAAAGAAGGCAATATCCTCATAAAGACGATTAGCATAAGAAACCGCTTCTTCCGATTCCCAGAATATCCCCTCTAATGCAAGCAGGTGATGCCAGCCATATGTCCCTAGTCCCACTGCACGGTATTTTTTATTGGTAACATCGGCTTGTCCGACAGAAATCCGATTAAGATCAATGACATTGTCTAGCATTCTCATCTGGATCGGAATCAACCGTTCTAAAACATGATCCTTTACAGCTTTCGGGAGATTAATAGACGATAAATTGCAGACAACGAAATCACCAGGTTTACGAACAATAACCATATTTCCGTCTTCATCCTTATATTCTTTTACAATCGTAGTGGCAGACATATTCTGGGTAATCTCCGTACACAAATTGCTGCAAAAAATGGAAGTGCGGCCCGTTCCCCTTACATGTTTGTTAGGGTTTTGACGATTGACTTCATCTCGATAAAACATGTAGGGAGTACCGGTTTCTAATTGAGAAATCATGATTCTCGCCATAATATCCATTGCGCGATATGTTTTCCGAGGAAGAAGTGGATGATTGACTGCTTCTTCATACTTTTCGGTAAAAAACTTTTCATCCACCTCGTCATAATAATCTTCCAGACCAAGTGGTGTCCCGTTTTCATCCTTCCATCCCATGATTTGTTTTACTTGATGTGGGCAAAAGGTATGCCATTCACCAATACTTCGCCCGTTTTCATCTACTTCTTCGAGTTTCTTCATAAACAAATCAGGAATTGACACCCCGGTAAAAATGTCATGAGCTTTGCGTCTTTCGTCTCCGTTATTTGTTTTTAGGTCTAAAAAGCCATTCATCATGTCCTTATGGAAAACATCTAAATAAACGGCGACGGCTCCCTGTCGTTGTCCGAGCTGATCGACACTCACAGCCGTATCGTTGATCAGCCGAATCCAAGGCACGACACCTGACGAATTCCCTTTGAACTTCTTGATATCAGATCCTAAGGCACGTATTTTCCCAAGATAAATACCAATCCCGCCGCCATCTTTACTCAATCTAGCAATATCCCAGTTATTTAAATAAATCCCATCTAAGGAATCATCTACGGTATCAATGAAACAGGAAGAAAGCTGCCCAAAGCTTTTTCCTGCATTTGATAAAGTCGGTGTCGCAACGGTCATATACAGGTTACTTAGCGCCCAGTAAGCCTCAATAACATTTTGTAAACGCGTTGTCTTTGGTTCATTCATCATTAATGTCATGGCGATGATCATAAACCGTTCTTGCGGTAACTCGTAAATATTTCCTTCGTAGTCTTTGGCAAGGTAACGATCTGCTATTAAAAATAATCCAATATAATTAAACAAATAGTCCCTCTCAGGATTAATCTTTGAACCTAAACCTTTTATCTCTTCTTTTGTATATTCTTGTAAAAGATCGTTAGAGTAGATTCCTATTTTGGTTAACTCGGTAATAAGTGAATAAAAATCACCGTATTTGTCTTCAGGCTTATATCCTCTATGTATGGATGCATTCTGATAAAGTTCATTTAAATATAAGTTTGCCGCAAGAAAGGTCCAGTTTGGATCTTCCATTGAGATTTGATTTAAGGCATACAACAGTGATTGTTCGTAGCGTGAGGATTCCTCAAGTACGGATATCTTTTCTTTAAGTTTAGATGTGTCTATCTGATATTTTTCAGAAACTCTATTTATCGTTTCTAAAATTGTATCGATTTCCGATTGATTTTTAACGCTCATATCTAGTTCTCCTTTTTATTACCGTGAGCACTCTTTTTTGGAGCATACGGTCACAATTACCTTTTTTTGTACCCGGGGACTGGCTTTTTCCAAGCGAACGGTCACAATCCTTTTCAAACAAAACAAAAAACCCATCAAATAGGAGATGGGTTTAATAAACGTGGATTTATCTAATAAAAACAGCTATTTCACTGTAATAGTCAGAATACCCTCGTTATATCTTCCCACCTCCCGAAGAAGATAATACGCTATAAAAATGGCAGGTCTCCTGACTCATGCTTCATCCTACTCTAATCCCTTCCCGTCCAAAGACAGTGGCTATGATTATTTCGTCAGCAATTACAGTTGCGGGTACAGTTCTGGCTTTTCACCAGATTCCCTTTTAAGTCTATTCAGACACCATTTTCATTGGTCATTATCTATATTTAGTGTATTTTAAAAAAACAAACACTAAATATTGTATACAAACAAATATAGTATACAATATTCACTTTGACAAGTCTTTTATTTTTTCACAATCAGCTTTTCTCTTGCTTGGACTGCCGCTTCTACCATCACCTTAAGAGCTGCAATCGACTCCTCCATACCACGCGTTTTCAAACCGCAATCAGGATTGATCCAGAACAGCTTGGGATCAAGCACTTGAAGTGCACGATCAATGTTTTTTGTCATCTCTTCCAGTGTTGGGACTCGTGGACTATGAATATCATAAACACCCAGACCAATGCCTTTATCATAGGTGTGCTCTTCAAAAGCATTTATCAATTCACCATGACTTTTGGATGTCTCAATGGAAATAACATCTGCATCCAGCGCTTTTATGGCATCAATAATATCTTCAAAATTCGAATAACACATATGGGTATGAATTTGTGTTTCGTTTTGGACAGACGATGTGGCTAGTCTAAAGGCATAAACCGCAGCATTCAAGTAGCTTTCCCATTGAATGTGCTTTAAGGGAAGTCCTTCACGTATAGCTGGTTCATCCACTTGAATCATTCGAATTCCGTTAAATTCTAATAGCTCAATTTCTTTTCGAAGCGCAAGCGCTATTTGATTGGCCACGTCATAACGTGAAATATCATCACGCACAAACGACCAGTTTAGAATCGTAATCGGACCTGTCAGCATCCCTTTAACAGGTTTTGTTGTTAACGATTGGGCATAAACCGTTTCCTTAACGGTCATTGGTGCTAGAAAAGACACATCTCCATAGATTAGCGGCGGCTTCACACAACGTGACCCATAGGACTGCACCCAGCCGAATTTAGTAAATTGGAAACCGGCTAATTTTTCACCAAAGTATTCAACCATATCAGTCCGCTCAAACTCACCATGTACCAACACATCCAGGCCAAGCTCTTCTTGTATATCCACCCACTTTTTAATTTCCGCATTGATATATTCTTCGTATTCATGATTCGTTAACTCGCCTTTGCGCCAATTTAAACGCTGTTTTCTTACCTCTTGTGTTTGAGGAAAGCTTCCAATTGTTGTCGTTGGTAGTAGCGGTAATTGAAAAGCTGCTTCCTGTACCACTTGGCGGACGTTAAACGAAGCATCACGTTCGGGTCGGTAGTTAGGCAGGAATTGTATAGCTTTTTGGATTTCAGCGTGGTTCCGAAATGATGATTCATTTAATGCTAAAATCGCTTTTGTACTTGCCATGATTTCTTCCTTTTTCGTTTCTAACCCATCTTGTAAGCCTTTTGTAAGGACAACAAGTTCATGCAATTTTTCATCTGCAAATGATAATGAATCTTTAAGTACCTCATTGATTGTTTCTTCGCTCCTCACAGTTACAGGGACATGTAATAAGCTTGATGAAGGCTGCACAATCAGGCGGTCTTTTGAAACAATCTTGGCAATCTCAGCAAGTAAAGAAAACCTATCATCAAGGTTCGCACGCCAGATGTTACGCCCATCGATCACTCCGGCTGCAAGCACCTTATCTTTTGGGAAACCAACCTCTTTCAAAGCAGCAAGATTCTGACCGTGATCATGAACAAAATCCAATCCAATTCCTTTAACAGGAAGAGCAATGATATCTTCGTAATGTTCAATGCTATCAAAATATGTTTGCAAAATAACTTTTACGTTGGGTGCTGTATCATGCAAGGTTTGATAGACATTGGTAAATAGTTCAACCTCTTCTTTTGAAATGGTTGTAGACAAAATGGGTTCATCGATTTGGACCCATTCAACCCCTTCTTGTTGTAAATCCTTTAAAATTTCAGCATAAAGTGGCACAAATTGTTGAACCACTGTTTGAAAGTCACATTCCTCATAGCCCTTTGACAGCTTTACAAATGTTATAGGACCTAATATGACAGGCTTCCCGTCAATATCCAGTTTTTGTTTCGCCTCTTTATAAAATTGAAGCGGCCTGTTTTCGACAAGTCTAGGGACTGCTTCATCCAACTCTGGAACAATATAGTGATAGTTTGTGTTAAACCATTTTGTCATTTCTGATGCTACTGCATCCTTAGTTCCTCGCGCGATATCAAAATATGTTTCTAGTGAAACCTTCCCTCCACTATATTCAAACCGCTTTGGTACCAGGCCGAACATAACAGCGGTATCAAGGACATGGTCATACAAGCTAAAGTCTCCCACTGGAATCAAGTCAATTCCTTGATCCTTTTGCTTTTGAAGAGACGAAAGTCGAATCCCCTCTATTTGTTTTAAGAAAGCGGATTTTTCAAGTTTACCTGCCCAGAACTGTTCAAGTGCTTTTTTCCACTCGCGTTTTTCCCCTATTCGTGGATAACCTAAATTCGAACTTTTCACTTTACTCATCGTATTCGTACACTCCTTTATTTTGTTTATTTTCGTCATCAACAAAAAAAATCTCCCTTTTCAAGAAGAAAAGAGAGATTAATACGTCCAGTTAACTAGAGTTGAGACCAACTGGTTTTCTCAACACGTATCCCTCACTCCCCTCTATACACCCGTAGAGTACAAGCGCATACAACAGGCAGGTCTCCTGACTTTGGTTCATCGCTTCTTATCCCTTCCCATTTCATTTGAAACAGTGGTTCATTGATAAGTCGCTCTCCATTACAGTGGCGGGACCGTGCCGGACTTTCACCGGTCTTCCCTTTTAAGCTGCGGAATGATTCACACAGCACCTGTTGCATTTACTATTAAATTATCAAAAAATATTTTAATATTTTGAATTTAGTAGCCATCATAGCATGATAAACCAAGGCTGTCAAAAATTGATGATCACCGAAGTTAATAATAACTTCACTCCAGAGTTTATTATTTTTCCATATTACTTACTAAAAAATATAAGCATGAACTCTAATTTGAATTCATATTATACTGTTTCAGTACCTCTTTAGACCTGGATAACAGTGCCCGGAAGTGCGAAAAACACCTTACATATTTGCGTAATGAACGGAAATAATACCCTTGATAATACAACAAATTAGAGGGAGACTTTTTTATGAACTATCAAATATTCAGGGCGATTAACCAATTGGCCGGGAATTCTCGTATTTTAGATTTCATTATGAGGACCATTTCTAAAAGAGCTCGGTTTGTCTACCTTTTCGTAATAATCTTTCTATGGTTTCGACATGATCATTATAAAAAAATGACACTTTATACATGTGTATCAGTTGGCATGACATATCTGCTCAGCATGATGATTAAACTAATCTTTTTTAAACCAAGGCCCTTCTTGAATCATGGAGTACATTTATTGCCGCCAGTCCCCACTAAAAAAGATTCTTCGTTTCCAAGTAAACATACTGCACTTGCCTTTGCCTTCGCAGCTTCTGTATTTGTTTATCACCGAATATTGGGCTTGAGCTTGTGGCTGGTATCCATCCTAGTAGGCTTTTCGCGTATCTGGATGGGACATCACTACCCCTCTGATATTATAGGCAGCGCCATTCTTGGAAATGGTACGGCCTTCATGGTAAAGCTTGCAGAACAGTATTGGAAACCTTTCATTATTCGTATCCTTCATTCGTACACCCATATTCGTTCTTCATTTCGGTAAATGTCATGTGAACTTTAGGGATCATCCATCTTGGCTTGGATCATCCCTTTATGATTTTCTCCGTTTTTACGTTTTTACTCTATTTAGTTGTTTTGCCAGGATGAACTCCTCGATGAATTGATTTAACTCATTCGCTGATTTTGTCGGAATTTGATGCTTTTCATGGATAAACCTTAATACATTATCTGGTAACTTTTCATGTAACAGTTTGGCATATGGATGAAAGTTTTTATCCTTTTCTCCATAGATCAATAATATCGGAATATCAATGGTTTTTAATTGATTTGTACAGTTATACTCCAAACAAGCATGGTAATACTGCTCGATATTTTTACTATTTCCTTTAAGTGCTTCTCGGTAAATGTTCTTAAATATCTCTATTGTATTGGAATTGCTCCATGAAATCGTAAGGCCTAGTAGAGGCATCGTCCATGTTTTGGAAAGCATTCTTGCTATTGAAATTCTTTTTTCTTGATGACTATCCATCACTTCTGACATTCCGCTCACGATTATGCCCCCTAAGGCCCGATTGGGATAGGTCAATAAAAATTCCAATACAATCGAACCTCCCGTCGAATATCCACAAAGGTAAGCTTTGTCGATTTCAAGATGATCCAAAAGCTGTTTCATATCATCTGCGATGAGCTGATAGGTAATCGGCTCTTCAGAGTACGGGCTGCGACCGTGCCCTCTGATATCAAATGTAATGACCTTAAATTTTCGCGATAATCCCTCCACTTGGTATGTAAAATTAGCGCTCGTAAGTAATGGGGGATGAACAAATAAAATGGCTGTTCCCTCACCTTGGACGGTATAAAATAGGCCTCTGCCGACTGTAGTTAATATTGGCACAATGCTGCTCACCTCAATAATTAGCTTTAGATGCTTTTCTCATGATAAGCATTTTAAATTCTTAGTTTTTCATATTTAGCTTTGCACCATTTAAAGTTCTTATTCTAAATCCATATTTAATGAAGGATTCCATTGAAAGTGTATTATTTCAAGTCAAAAAGGCCTTGGATGAAGAATCCAAGGCCCTCGCTATTCATCGCATATCGACCATTTTCAGATGCTGTCTGTTATGATTATTAATGGTGTCAGGCACCCATCTAGTATTTACCCTCCTACCAACGGCCGATTGCCACAAATAGTGCGAATACTAGAAAAATAATATTCATCCAGATTGCCTGATTTTCTTTCCTCTTTGCGTGAAACCCAGCAGCAAGAATCATGATGAGCCCAAGTCCAAGCCCTGCAATCTGTGTTAATATAGGAGCAATTCCAAGCGCATAAGGCAAAATCAACCCAAGCCCACCAAGCAGTTCCGCTACACCGATAAATGTAACCAAACCTTTTGAAGAATCCTTTACCCATGGCAAGCTGGCTTTTGCTTTTTCATACTGAAATGTCTTCATCCATCCGATCATAATAAACGCTACTCCTAAAATAATTTGAACAGCCCATAACGCAATATTCATTAATGGACCTCTCCTTTTTTACTGTTTTTGTAGTAGATTAACAGTCAAATGGATAAAACGCCCAACAACCAATAGTCCTTGAATGGTACGAACTGTCACTTCATTGTAACAATCCCCCTTATTTCAAATTGACATCTATGGGTTTATGTTTAAGCTGCTTATAAAAACATTTATGCATTCGTTGGCATAATCAGACCGTTTCATAATAAATTTTTAAATAAACAAAAAAAGAATGTTGCTGCCTAAAACACCTTAAATCTTTGCCAAACCAAAGAAAATGATGCTTCCTAATTATCCAATTTAGGAGACGCTGGTTAGAATTTTATTTCGTAAAGCATGCATTTTGCTTTTCTTTCCTTCATCCAGTAGAATTTCCTTAATCGCATGATAAATGGGGAATATATTTGAAAAACGTATTTAGTGATATCATTCAGTTTCGCGGAACTCATTATGATTTTGGGTATAGGCAGGGCGAGCTATTAAAGAATTCTCTCATATTGAAAAATCGTAAAAAACAATGGAGTTCTAAATCCAAATTACGGAATTTTATTTCAGATGAATTGGAAGCGAAAAGGTTGATTCTTCATTTCGCTCCCCGCATTTGGGATGAGCTAAATGGATTGGCAGATTCTTTAAAAATGGAGATGGCAGATGCCGTTAGGGAATTTGGCGGCTATTATCTTGAATATGGAAAAAGTGGATGCTCGATTTTCACAGACCCTGATTACATGATTCGAAACTATGATAATGACCCGCTCTCCTATGAGGGGCGTTTTGTTCTTTATCAACCGACAGATCAGGGCTATGCTGTGATCGGTCCCTCCATGCAAATCACCGGACGGACTGATGGGATCAATGAAAAAGGATTATCGATGGGCTATAACTTAGTAAATCGCGTAAGGTCCGATGATGGATTTATTTGTAATATGATTGGACGAATTATTTTGGAAACATGTGCAAATGTGGATCAAGCTATTTCACTCCTAAAAGAAATTCCACACCGTCGCTCTTTCAACTATGTCTTGCTTGATCAGTGTGGCGAGTCGATCGTCGTGGAGGCCTCCCCTAGAGAAATAGCAATCCATCAGGCTAATATCTGTACCAATCATTTCAATAAGCTAAAACATGAAAATCGCTTCCGGCTGGACGATTCTCTTCAACGATTACAGGCGATGAAGAGGCAGAAAAACAACACTACTGATTCATACAAGGCGTTTCGATTGATGAACGATACAGAAAAGGGCGTTTTCTCAAAAAAATATGGAGCATGGGCTGGTACCTTGCATACAGCAGCCTACTTTCCTAAAGAAATGAAAGCATGGCTAGCCCTGGGCGGAGACAAGCTGCCACTGATCTTTGACTTTGACCAATGGCTCAAGGGAGAAAATATAAACATAACACGAATCAAAGGGGAACTAGACACAAACCTGCCATTTGTGAATATGGAAGAAATTTAATCGAGAAAGGGGTCAGACCCCCGGTGCGTTAACGCTTTAATCCACCGGGGGTCTGACCCCTTATAGTATTTTATCGACCTCAGCCATTACTCCTGGATTTTCACACGTACGTTCTGTCGTCTTTCTCCATCCACTTCATCCTTTGTCTGTCGATTTTGCTTAATGAAAAAGGAAAGGATCAGTCCAAGTAAGGAGAGAATAGAAATCACCATAAAAGCGATATTTGCTCCATGGATATCCGGATAGGCAATGTCCGGCCGCTGTTTCGCTGCTTCTGCTGTTGTCGTCATGACTGTAACAAGGATGGCGGTCCCTACGGAAGCTGCAATCATTTTCATTGTATTATCCATCGCAGCCCCGTGTGGAATTAATCGTTTTGGTAACTGATTCAAAGCGGCTGTCGCGACTGGCATCATGACCATTGAAAGACCAAACATTCGAATACCGTAAACGACTGTAATGAAGGTCATCGAGGTCGCTGGACTTAAATTGGTAAACGCAAACGAAGATGCTGTCAAGATTGTAATGCCACTCATCACGAGCCATCTCGCACCGAATTTATCAAATATTCTCCCAACAATTGGTGACATGAACCCGCTTATAAGTGCACCGGGCAATAAAGCCAGACCCGCTTCAAAGGCAGAAAATCCCCGCATATTCTGCATAAAGAGCGGGATTATCGTTTCCGCTCCAATCAAGCCCATAAAGCTAATCATTCCAATAGCAATGGCGAACGGGAAAATAGTAAAAGTAAAAACACGGAATTCCAGCATCGGATGTTTCAATCGTAATTGGCGGAAAATAAATACGAGTAATGAAACGCCGCCAATCGCAAGTGATAGGACAGTTGCTGCATGGGACCAACCATAATTTCCAGCACTAGTAAATCCATAAAGAAGCCCGCCAAAACCGAATGAAGACAACAGGATCGAAATAATATCCACTTTTGGCCTGGAAACTTCTGTTACATTTTTCAAGAAGAGGTGTGCGACAATGATATCGATAAGAGCAATAGGCAAAATAATAAAAAATAACACTCTCCATGAAAAATGCGAGGTAACCCATCCGGACAGTGCTGGTCCGATGGCTGGTGCAAAGGAAATCACAAGACCGACAAGCCCCATGGCTGCACCGCGCTTGTTGACTGGAAAGATTAGTAAAAATACGGTTGTCATTAACGGCAGCATAACTCCTGCTCCCACAGACTGAATCACTCTTCCTAAAAGAAGAATTTCAAAATTAGGAGCGATTCCACTGACAACCGTTCCCACTGCAAAAACACTCATCGCCGTGATAAACAACTGTCTTGTTGTAAATTTTTCCAATAAAAAGGCACTGATCGGAATCATGATTCCATTCACCAGCATAAAGACAGTCGTCAGCCATTGTGCACTATTGGCGGTAATGCCCATTTCATCCATAATCGGTGGTATTGCTGTAATCATCAATGTTTGATTCAAAATGGCAATAAACGTCCCTGCCAGCAATAGTCCTACAATCATCGACTGTTTGTTGCCTGATTTCTCCATTAATCCAACTCCTTGTTACCCAAAGTAAAAAGATTCTGTTACAGATTACCTTGTTTTCCGTCCAATTACCAATGAAATGATTTAGAAGAGCGTGAGACAAGTCTTGTCAACCTACCACCTTCTATTTTGAGTCACTGAAATATTTTTTATGTAAACCCCCAACTCATAGTTTAAAAGGTCAGACCCCCGGTGCGTTAACGCTTTAATCCACCGGGGGTCTGACCCCATGCTTTTTTATTTTAATTTTTCGACATCAACTAACACGGTATCTAGTTCATCTGCTGCTTTATTAAGGGTTTGTTCGTCAAGTGGTTCTGTTTTTGCCCCTGCTTCAATTATATGAAGTGGTGTTTCAACTTTTTCGTATAAGTCAGCACTCTTATCTTTCACTTCATCTTCAAAGGTTTGCCAAGATTTTTCTAAATTTTCTCCACTTGTTTTTACTTTGGCAGCATCTTTCGTATTTAATTGTGTTTTCAAATCAGAAATGGTTTGTCTCATTTCCTTCGCACCATCACTAATAGAAACTGTAGTCTTTGTCTCCTCAGTCTTTTTGTCTGTATTAGCTCCAACACATGCAGCTAATGTTAAAGAAGATGCTAATAAAATTGGAACAATCAATTTACGCGATTTCATTCAAGTTTCCCCCAAAATTTGATTTATTATCTTTTCTTTTATTTACTATTGCAGCAATTACCGCAACAACTAGTAATATCATCTGTGGGATCAAACTCTCCCAGGTTGAATATAAAGCGAAAAAGTTAATCGTTGGAATGGGTGCTTGAGTAGCAGGTAATAATCCTGCAAGCTGTAGGCCATGAATCCCCATTCCAGTAAATTTGAAACATAAGTAAAACATTAGAATACTACATACTAAGAAGAACGGGCGCATTGGAATTTTTAATCCTACCTTCAGTATTAAATAAGATAAGACAACAAGGATAAGTAATCCAATGGCAATACCCAATAAAAGAGATGATAATTTTATTGAAGAAGCCATTCCAATAAAGAATAGAACCGTTTCTGTACCTTCACGGAAAACAGCAAGAAAAGATAGAATTGCTAAAGAAAATAGACTACCTGTATTCAGGGCTTTTGTACTTTGTGTGCGAATATAATTCTGCCATTCTGAAATACTTGATTTGCTATGAAGCCAATAACTCATATATAGAAGCATGACTGCTGCAAAGACCCCTGTCCAGCCTGCAATTAAGAAATTATTACTGCCAAATGCCCCGGCTGAAAATAATAGGTTTACAATGATGCCAAGAATAATGCTTACTCCTATCCCTGCTCCAACCCCGAGCCAGATCCAATTACTTTTTTCTTCATGACCTGCTTTTCTTAAAAACCCAAGCAAGGCAACAACGACAAGCAATCCTTCTAAACCTTCACGAAGAAGAATCGTAATCGCATCCATCATGTTATAACTAGTTTTGGTGACCAGCGGGGAAAGATAGTCTCTCATTCCTTCAATTGTTTTTTTAGCTCCTGATATATCAGCGGGTTGAGAGGATAGCATCGAGTAGGAAGAAACCATATCTCTTTCTGCATCACCATATATTTTGGAGGATTGGGTCAGGACTACACCCTCGACATTCAACCAAGATTTACGAAATTTTTCAATATCGTCTTTCGCGCCCTGAATATCATTGTCCTTAATTTTTGCGAGCGACTGGTTAAGCAAAGAGACCAAATCCGCTACATCACCCTTTTGAGCAGAGCTGTTATTACTTTTATCGGACGTTGCGGAAAACTTACCATCAATAAACTGTTGATTTATGTTTTTTAGTCCTAAAAGAGCATTTCTCACTTTGTCTTGATTAATTGGCTGTTGAGCAAATGCAAATGATACCTGCCCCATGTTATCTTCAATATCATGATAAGCCTGCTCTGATTGTTTTTTTACTCCATCTTCAATTGAAAGCCATGTGGTTCTAAAGGTCTTGAATTGCTCAGAGGCTGCATCTAGTTCTCCCTTATCCACCGATTGAATAGTTTGAGTAATGATATTGTTTGCTCGCTCCATATCTTCCGATGCACTCGCAGCAAAACTGTTACTTGGAAGAACCATAAAAGCTGTAAGTAAAATCAATAGAGTAGTAAATAGCCTGCTCCTCATAATATCCTCCTTATGTACACGATTCATTTTTATATTTTATTAGGTTAATAAATGAAAATCATTTTCAATTAATTCTAAAAAAAATTATATTCCCATTGAGAATGAAAGTCAATATCATTTTATGAACTAGCTCGTCATTCCAACTAATAAAATATAAAGTAATTGGAATGAAATACAAAAGGAGCTTACCAAAAATGGTTTGCTCCTTTTTATTAATGCAGTTCACTCCGTTTATATTTTTTATTCTTCCCTTTTTCTTTATAATATTGGAAAAACCAAATTGCCACGGTTAACCAGAATCCGCTTGCTAAGTACCCGCCAATGATATCGCTAGGATAATGGACCCCTAAATAGATCCGACTGATCCCAATTGCGAAAATCATAATGGCACTTACGCAAATTAACAGGCTCCTTCCCCACTTCGTTGGAATATGACGCCAGAGCAAGAAAGAAACAATCACATAAACGGTAAAAGCATTCATGGCATGACCACTTGGGAAACTATATCCTGAAATATTAATTAACCGATGAAAATTAGGTCGTACCCTGTGAAACACTAGTTTCAAAATTTGGTTTAAGACAGCCGAACCGATTATGGCTGAAACAAGCAAGATCAATTCTAAACGATGATGCAAAACCGTATAAAGAAAAACGATGAAAAAGATACTAAGGACGATCACAACCGGAGTCGAACCCACAAAGGTGAAAAATTTCATCACGCTTGTTAACTGTGGGGATTCCAGTCCTTGAATGGCTGCGATGACGTCGCTATCAAAATCAATAATTTTGTGGTCACTTATTAACAAAGAAGTAAATAGGAATCCGAGCACACAGATTAGACTAATGATGAAAGCGATAACTAGATGCGATTTTAGGTTCATAAACAGGTCCTTTCAAGCAAGTATTTCAGTTATTACTTTTGTAATGGTTTTACTATACCATTAGATTTACTACGACTGATTATCTTTATTCATTTTTTGTACTAGCGAGCTCGTCTCTTCTCGTCTTAGTCAAGTAGATGACTAAACTTAAAATCGTTACGAGGAAGACTGCACTCGTCCCGACTGTGCCTAGACCGAGTCCGCTTTCTTTGCGTTGTTGTGACAAAAAGTCGCCCAGCGAAGCGCCGAGTGGTCTTGTCAAGATATAGGCGATCCAAAATGATAACACCGCATTCAGCTTCAATCGGTAATAAGCAATGGTAACGACTCCTATGAGCACAGCAAACATGAGAGCTGATTTCCAGTAGCCTATGTTCAGACCCTCAGCAATAAGGTCACCTGCAGCCGTACCTAAGGCGAAAGTGAAAAGAATGGCCAACCAGTAGAACGCTTCCCGTTTGGAGGTGTAGATCGAGTGGATAGAAAGTGTTTTTTCACTTGCGTACCAAACAGCAAAAGTTGCCAGCAATGCCAAACTAAACACGATCGTGGTAGTCTCAAGAGCCACGCCGAGGTTGTCAACTAGATTATCGGTGACAAGCGTTCCTACAATGCTTATCATAACAACTGCGAGCCAATAAATACTTGGCACATATTTCTTCAATCGAAATTGGAAGAAGAGCGTGATGATTAACAAAACAGTTCACACAATCGTCGTATTCGTTAGACCCCAGTTCAGGTTAAAATTCAGGAAGTCTGCGGCGGTTTCCCCTACAGTCGTAGCCATGATTTTGATGATCCAGAAAAAGATCGTCACCTCCGGTACCTTATTCAACATTTTCCTTTCTTTAGATTGATGATTCCGATTAATATCGATATTCTCCCCAGAATAGTCCATTCAGTTGTCCTCCTTATTTTCTGCATTTTAACATTCGATTTTTACAATCTACAAAAAGGTTTTTAGCTGCGCTCCCATTTTCAGATCATAAATCATCAATCCTCACGCATGTATACCCTTTATCGAGAAGGTCTCTCTTTTTTACACGTGAAATGAGATCCATTTGGGAAGCGTTAAATGAATGACGATGAATAAACTATTAAAAAACCATTAATATAACTTCTTTTAGCAAAAAAAAAGCAAAGATGGAAAACGTGGTGATCCTCAGATATCCAATCTATTACTTTTCAACTTTTTTAAATTTCCATTTATAAATGACATAACCAATTGTAAAAATAATCGCTACAAGGATAGCAGGCGTAACATAGGGCTTTGCCGCCTGGTTAATTTGATCCCATTTTGTTCCCAATGTCATTCCTAGATAAAGAAAAAGGATGGACCATGGAATAATCGCTACAATCGTATAGATGCTAAACTTCGCAAACGACATACGAGCAATCCCTGCAGGAATGGATATAGCATGTCTTACAACTGGAATAAACCGTGCCGTAAAAATAACACCCGGTCCATACTTGCTAAACCATTGTTGGGCATGGTCAATATGGTGAGGCTGGATTAATAAAAACTTTCCATATTTATTGAGAAACGGTCTTCCCCCGTAACGTCCTATCCAATATAAAAACCATTGAGCAATAATACCGCCAATTGTCCCTGCAATGACTGCTCCTATAAATGAAATTTTTCCGATCGAAACTAAATAACCGCCATAGGCTAATACAATTTCACTTGGAATGACTTCTACCATTAAGCCAAGGGAAATACCTAAGTAACCAAGGCTCGAAAGCAAATCAAAGATGGACTGAATGAAATGTGACATTTTCTACCTACCTTTTTGAAAATATTCCTTTGTTGTTAATTGGCTAACTGGCTAACGAGAGACAATGCTGCTTAACATTTATGTGCCATTAAGCTTTAAACCGGTACCCAGCTCCCCAAACCGTTTCGATATATTGGGGATTGGAAGGATCGGCTTCAATCTTTTCGCGGATCTTGCGAATATGGACTGTAACAGTGGATATGTCACCAAAGGACTCAAAGCCCCATAACTTTTCAAATAACTGTTCCTTACTAATGACCCGGTTAGAATTTAAAGCTAAAAAGGTTAAAACATCAAATTCCTTCGTGGTAAAAACTACCTCTTGGTTATTGACATAAACCCGTCTTGAATCTTGATCAATCCGAAGACCCCGAATCATGATACTGTCATTTCGAGGTTCCTTCCCTATTAGTCTCTGATAACGAGCTAGATGCGCCTTTACCCTTGCAACCAGCTCACTGGGACTAAATGGCTTGACAATGTAATCATCGGCCCCCAAGCCCAACCCACGAATCTTATCAATGTCTTCTTTTTTGGCAGAAACCATCAGGATCGGGATGTCCTTTTCGGTTCGGATCGCTTTGCAAATTTGGAAGCCATCAACCCCTGGAAGCATTAGATCAAGCAGCACCAAATCGATCTCTTCCGTTAACGCTTTATTTAATCCATCATTCCCTGTTAAAGCAATCTCAACCGAAAAACCATCTATTTCTAAGTAATCCCGTTCAAGCTCGGCAATACTTAAATCATCTTCTATAATTAAAATCTGTTTCATTGATCTTCACCTGCTTTATTTAGCGTAAATAAAATCGTTGTTCCTTGTCCTTGTTGACTATCTGCCCAGATGGTCCCCTGATGTTCTTCGATGATTCGTTTCGCAATCGATAATCCTAGACCACTTCCGCCAGTATCTGTTCCACGCGCCATATCAGCACGATAAAAGCGGTCAAAAATCATCGGAATATTCTCGTCAGCGATTCCAGGTCCATTGTCAGTGAGCTTAAAAAGAACAAAAGAATCGACAGTAGATAAATGAAAGGTGAGCTTTTTGTCCGGTTTATCGATATACTTCAAAGAATTTTCCACAATATTGGTAATCACCCGTTTCAAATGCTCACGGTCCCCCATAATGAGATAATCACCACTTTTTTCAATATTTAAGTTAATTTCAACACTCTGCTCTTCCAGATCAAAGCGAAGCTCCTCCACAAAATCCTCAAGGTAGTGATCAAAATGAAGTTTTTCAAAATGAAACGGAAGCCGTTGCAGGTCTAGTTTAGAGTATAAGAAGAGTTCATCAATCATATGATCCAAATCAAGTGATTTCGAATGAATCGTTTGTATATAACGGTCAATTTTTTCCGGGCTGTTTGCCACCCCATCCCGTATTCCTTCTACATAACCCTTAATGGTGGTAATCGGTGTTTTTAAGTCATGAGAAATATTGGCGATGAGTTCTTTGCGATTTTCCTCATATGCCAGCTGCTTTTCAACCGATTCCTTTAACCGCACCCTCATTTCCTCGAATCCTTGGGCAAGCTGCCCAATTTCATCCTTGGATGTTACTGGGATTGGAAGAGTTAGATCCCCTTCTTTCATTTGCATCGCAGCCTTTTGTAACCCGCGAATCGGACGAATGATACTTCGAGACACATAATAGGTTAACAATCCGTTAGTAACGATCAAGATCACAATCAAGATGATAAATAATATTGGAAAAGAAGCGCGGACAAATTGAGCTAAACTGCTGGCATCCGTTACAAAGAACAATGAACCTTCTGATCCATCCGGATAAAAGAAATCAAGTTTTTTTATCGATACAAATTGGTGATCAATTCGTTCTACCGGATCCACTTCACCAAATAAACCAAAAGGCGGCAGTTCGTCCTTTTCCAATCCCTTTAACTTAGCGGGTAGGTAGATAAGGTTTTCACCTTTTCTCACCACTAAGGAATTACCACCCGTTTTATTTAATTGACGGTCAATTTTCTTTAAGTCCGTTTGATCCAGAAACTTCCCTGGGCTTTTCAACGTTTCCTTGTGTAATTCAACTAATAATTGATCTTTCTCAGAAATTTGCTGATGATGCTCAGGGGGCAGGTAGATGTTTCGCAATTCTTTAATATCCCCTCTAAAAAGTAATGCCACTAGAAGCGCGGATAAAAAAACAAAAAAGATTGGCACTAAAATCATGGCAAGATTGGATAATAAAAGTTTTAAACGAATCGACATCTATTCCACTACTTTCTAATTTAATATTCTTTTTGACTAAACTTATAGTAGCCTAGTGTGAAGAATAAAGCACCAAATGATAATAGATAAATGGTTCTACCGAAGGTTACGATATTCATGCCATTATTGATCCAGCGTTGATACCAGTCATTATCATATGCCGGCAGCCATTGGGCAACGGCAGGAAAAAGATAGGTTAAAACGACCATCACTACATAAAGAAGGATTGAAAATGTTAAGGCCTTGCTGCTTGCTCCAAACCATTGAACGAGGAAAACCATTAAAATTCCAATCGCCATTAGTGGAAACCATGATAACAAAAACGATGATAACCCCACTAACAAACCACTAAAGGTGAAGTTCTCTAACCAAATGGCCCCTGTTAGTAAAGATGAAAGACAGACAATGATTAATAGCGTCACTAGGTAGATGCCGGTGCAGACAATTTTTGATGTAAACAGCTTGAAACGTGATAATGGGCGGACAAGCAGAAACGAGAGTGTCTTTTGTTCTTGTTCTCCTGCAAACATATCACTGACGACCAATGCCAATAATAACGGCAGGTAAAAAGAAACAGCTAAGCTTAAAATGACTAGTGGAAAAGACTCTCCATCAAAGGCGGTAAAACCAAACTTGTTCTGCATCATTTGAATGGCTGGACCAACAAGTAAAGGGAATAATGCTGAGAGGCACATCAACACGATGGTTGATTTTTTTCGTACTAACTTGGTCCACTCATTTTGTAAGTTCAGCATCTTGGTTTACTCCTTTCCCCTTACGAATGTGTTGGATATAATAGGATTCAAATGTTTCCCCTTCTTCTAATTGGCTTTTAGCCACTTCGCCAACGATTTTCCCCTTGGAAAGAATCGCAATTCGATTACATAACCGCTCGACTTCATCAATCAAATGAGTGGAGAGAATAAAGGTAACACCTTCCGCCTTCGCCAATCGACTAATAAGCTCCTGAAAATCAAGCTTCCCTTCAATATCGAGACCGTTTGTTGGTTCATCTAAAATAACCAAAGACGGTTTGGAGAGTAATGCCGCGGCAAGATATAACCGCTGCCGCATTCCGGTTGAAAAAGATTTCACCTTTTCATGCTTATGAGCTTCCATTCCCACCCATTGCAGGACTTCCTCTATTCTTCCTTTTTCAATGGAAGGATACAGTCTCGATGCGATCTGCAGATTTTCATAGGCGGTTAAATAATCAAACGCTTCGACGCCACTGATAAGTGTTCCCACCGATTTCATCGCTTGTTCAAAATGGTCCATGACATGAAAACCATTAATGAAGATCTTTCCTTGGTCTGGACGGCATAATGCGACAATGCACTTCATCAACGTTGTTTTTCCTGCACCGTTTGGGCCTAATAACCCAAAGATTTCACCCTTTTCAACCGAAAAATTAATCTTTTCAACACCGCGGCTATTCTTATATTGTTTTGTTACATCTTGTACTTCAAGAACCGGCATACTGTTCACTCCTTTCTACTGCTGTTTCTATATAAACAAGGTTTCCACTTGTAATTGTCAATTTTTTAGAACCCAGGGCAGAGGAATTTCCCCTGCCTTATAGGCTCATTGCAAATTAATCTTCATGTCCTTCATGCTTATCTTGTACGTTGACAACCTTTTTGCCTGTCAAATCAACGTTTGTTACCTGTGCTTTATTTAACTGATCGAATTTATTGGTAAGCGTTAAGACAAGGTCATGATGTGTTCCATTTACATCTTCACCAGAAACATAAATAGTTGCTTCTTGGCCAATTAAGTATTCACTTTGATCCACTACGCCTGTTAAGACAACACGGGATACGTTTATGTTATTTTTCAATTGTGGTAGCTGCGGTTTTAAGTCAGATAACTGTAAAGAGCCAAATTCTGCTTTTTCCGCATGATCGTTTTGTTGGTCGATATTTTTAAGGAAGAAAGACACAACAGCTTGCCCAACGGCAGGTATTTGATTTTTTGAAAGATCAAGCTGCAATTCTGTGTTCCCATTGGCACTATCTTTCGTGGTAATCTTATCCTGATAATTTTTGGTTACAGCGTCAAAGATCGCCTCTATATCTTTTTGCATTTGCGGTGAAACCTTTTCATCTTTATGCTCTTTTTCGTTTAAATCCTTCTTATCTCCGTTTTCTTGTTTCACATAGTAGCTATCATCTTTACTGCTCTTCACAACCGTCTGATCGGCTTTAGAAAAATAATCTACTTTTGTCGTTGTCCCACCATTTGTAACATTAACGGTGCTATTTCCTGATTCATCCTTCACATTTGCTGTGTTCAAGGAATCAACCTGGTAAATCTCCTTACCGTTATCTGTTAATGACGCGGTAGTATGTGCCGTAAAACTGTTAATGGTTTGCGTCTTTTTAACAGCCGTTTTGAACAGATCATACCCCGATGTGGACGCAGATGCCGACAAAACACCTCCTGCCATTAATAATCCACTGATGCCGGCAGCAACAAGCACTTTCTTCTTCATTGTCGTTCCTCCTTCAATTTAGTGATTGGTACAATGATCATCATAGACAAACAGCCTTAACAGCCTATTAATGAAATATTAAAAATTTCTTAAATCTATCTTTTGTGACAAGAACAGGACAATGGATTCACTTCATCTTAGTTATCAACCCATTTCCTAAATACAGTCAAAAAAATAGACACCAGGATCGTTTCCTGGCGCCCGTTTTTCTCATTATCTAGTCACTATATAAACCCGCTCTGGACGACCGACAGTGCCATATGCAAGGTCTGCTGCTATTTTTTCTTCCGAGACAAGGTGCTCTAAGTACCGTCTTGCGGTGGTTCTGCTGGCACCAATTTCTTTGGCAACGAGTTCAGCCGTTAAGCCGCGTCCTTCTCGGTCTAGAACCTCCAATACCTTCTCTAGTGTCAGTGGGTCAATTCCTTTCGGCAGGTAGGCCTTTTCATTTGTTATACCCTCTATTTCCTTTCGCAACAACTTGTCCACCTGCTGCTGGGTGACATGGAGATTTTCTTTTTCTAATTGTCCCAGTTTGGAATGAAAATCCTTAAATCTTAATAATGCTTGTTTGAACCGTTCAAACACGACAGGTTTAATGATGTAATCAAATACACCAATACTGATTGCTTCTTGTACTTTATGAATCTCTTTTGTCGCTGTAATCATGATCACATTCATTTGTTTCGGAGACTGCTTTAGTTCTTTCAATAAATCGAGTCCGTTCATATCTGGGAAAAACACATCCAGCAGCAGTAAGTCCGGCTGCATGATGTCGATTAAGGCTTTGGCCTCCCGATAACTTGCGGCAATCCCCACTGTTTGAAAACCTTCAATCTGCTCGATAAATCGTTTTTGGATTTCAGCAACTCTTAAATCATCCTCTATAATTAATACTTCGATCACTTGATTCCCCGTCATTCAAATTCCCCCTGCTTTTTGGTATCGCCACAGTGAAAATTGTCCCTTCACTATAATTGGAAGAAAACGTAATCGATCCACCTAAATCATGAATGGCTTTTTGTACGATGCTTAAACCGATTCCTGCATTACTGATGGTGCTCTTTGTGGTAAAACCTGCATTGAAGATCAATTCGCTTTTACTTGCCTCTATACCTTTTCCGTTATCTTCCACTTCAATAATCAACTCTTTCCCAAGATCGGTTAGGAACAGGGAGACCTTTTTTTCTACCCTTTCATTTTCTCGAACGGCGTCAAAGGCATTATTCACCAGGTTGCCAATAATCGTAACTAACGAGTCCCGGCTGATTTCAGGCGGCAGATCGGCAAAACTGCTTTCCCTATCAACCGTAAATTGGATTTTCATTTCGCTTGCTAAACTCACTTTTCCTAAAATAAATCCAGCAATGATGGGATCTGGCACTTCTCTCATTAAAAATTGGATGAACCCTTGGGTCACATCTACTTCCTTGGCGATAAAATCAATTGCTTCCTTATAGGATCCAAGCTGGATGAGACCAAGTAACGTATAAAGTCGATTGGAATATTCATGCGTTTGGGCCCGTAATCCTTCCGCATAGGCTTTTACATGAGACAACTCCTGTAGAAGATTAGCAAGCTCCGACTTATTACGAAAGCTGGCAACAGCCCCGACAACCTCTTTCTTATTATTAAAAATAGGAATGTGATTGGCTAAATAGACATCACCCAAAATGATGATTTCCTGGTCATATTCAGCTTGTCCCGTTTGGATGACTTCGAGTAGATGCGTATTTTCCAGCACCTCTTCGATTCTTTTTCCCCTTAATAGTGTTTGAATGGGAACCTTCAAAATATTATGAGCGGTTTCATTGACAACGGTAATCCGACCATGCGGATCAATCGCGATTATTCCCTCATGGATCGACTCAAGAATCGCATGCTTCTCCAGGTACATCCGGGCTATTTCTTTGGGCTCCAATCCCAAAATGGCTCTTTTAATATTTAGGGAGATCAATAGTGCTGCGAGTAAACTAGCGATTAAAATAATTAATGTCGCGACAAAAATTTTCCGCTGAATCTTTGCTACTTCTTTTTGAATATCCGTTTGCAGATAACCAACTGAAACCACGCCAATGACCTTTTCCTCATTAAAAATAGGTGCCTTTCCCCTAAGAGAAGGACCTAATGTCCCAATGGATTCTGAGATAACCGATTCACCTTTAAACACACGTCCGTTGTCACCCCCAACCATTTTCTGACCTAACCGCTTAGGATTGGGATGTGAGTAACGAATTTCATCGCGGTTACCGATGACGATAAATTCTGCCCCGACCTGGTTGCGAATTTTTTCAACAAGTGGCTGAATAATGACAGAGGGATTTTCTGTTTTAAAAGCAGATTGGATCTCTGGCATATTAGAAATGGATTGGGCAACCGCTAAGGCTTTCGTACCGATTTCATGCTTAAGGTTGGATTCCATTATATTTTTAAATGTAAATTCTATAATCGCTCCCATGATAATAATAAGTACAGAGATTCCCAGCATTAACTTTGTATGTAAACGCATCCAAACACCTCTTCTCTATCATATAAAAAAAAACTCCTCTTAAAAAGGAGTTTTTTCATAATTGTCAGTTTTTTATCCTTCCACATTGATGATGACCTCTTTCCCTCTTCGTTTCAATACGAAGGGAATGAGGAGCCATAAAGCCGTAATCACGAGAAAGACTAGTGAAATCGGGCGGGTAAAAAAGACACCATAATCTCCATTTGAAATGGTCAAGGCTCTTCTCAAGTTATTCTCAATCATCGGCCCAAGGACAAGCCCGAGAACAAGCGGAGCAATCGGGTAATCATGTTTATTCAAGAAATAGCCAACGACACCGCAGCCTAATAATAGCAAAAGATCGTTGGTGGATACTTGTACGGCATAGACACCAAAAATAGAGATAGCAATAATCATTGGGATCAGATATTTTTTCGGTGTTTGAATAATTTTTGCAAATACCTTCACAAGCGGCAAATTCAAAATTAATAGCATAATGTTTCCGATAAACATACTCGCAATCAGTCCCCATGCTACCTGCGGGTGGTCTTCAAATAATAACGGACCTGGCTGTACATTATACATCATTAAAGCCCCCATTAGGATGGCCGTGGTGCCAGAGCCCGGTATTCCCAATGTTAACAAGGGAATCATTGCACCACCGGACGCTGCATTATTGGCTGATTCAGGTGCGGCCACTCCGGCAATCGTTCCTGTGCCAAATTTCGCTGGGTTTTTAGAGATCTTTTTTTCAAGGATATAAGAAAAGAAGGAGGCAAGTGTCGCCCCTGCTCCAGGCAAAATGCCGACAAAAAAACCTAAGATGCTGCCGCGGGCAATCGGTCCTGCTGATTCTTTCAATTCACTCTTTGAAGGAAGTAAATTATTGATTTTCGCAATTTCTACGTCTTCCTCTTCTTTTTCTAATATGGTCTTGAACACCTCACCAAGGGCAAATAGCCCCACGGCAATCGTTAAGAACTCAATTCCCTGGTACAGCCAAGGAACATCAAAGGTAAATCTCGCAATTCCCGAAACACTGTCGATACCAATCGTACCTAATAATAACCCGCAAACCGTCATAATTAACGCCTTTGTGACCGATTTTCCTGCTAAACCACTAACAGCCCCCAGGCCCAATAGCATTAATGAAAAATATTCTGCCGGGCCAAATTTCAGCGCGACATTTGATAATGGTTTTGCTAGCGCGATTAAGGCAATCAATGTTACAATCCCGGCAACAAATGAACCAATCGCTGCAATCGAAAGCGCGCTGCCGGCTCTCCCTTTTTTGGCCATCTGATAGCCGTCCAATGTCGTCACAACTGAAGAAGATTCACCAGGTGTATTTAATAGGATCGACGTGGTCGATCCCCCATACATGGCTCCGTAGTAAACTCCGGCTAAGAGAATGATCGCACTGGTAGCTGCTTGTTCCGGTGGAAGCCCGCCCGTAATCGAAGCTGTTACGGGAATGAGCAGCGCTACCCCGCTCATTGGACCAATTCCCGGCAAAACACCAACAGCAGTCCCGATTAACACCCCAACAAAAGCAAAAATGATATTATACCAAATAAGTGCTGTACCAAAACCGTGGACCAAATACTCAAGTGTACTCATATGATTACCTCCTCTCTTTCTTTTCCTTTTTTAAAACCAAATTGGCCAGCCTGGAAGTGTCCCTTTTAATACCTCTACAAATAGAATATAAATAATTCCTGAAAAACTAGCAGAGATAATCAGGGAGGAAATCCACTTTGATCTTTCCATCGTTTGAAAGCATACAAATAAAAACAGGAAAGTAGTAATCACATAGCCGACTGATTCTAATGTTAAAATATAAAGCAATGTTGCGACAAGGATGATCAAGAAAGGTTTGTATTGTAAGGATTCTTTCGGTCCCTTCGTATCACTGCTGATAAATGTTTCGTAAAACAACCGAATACTTAATAAAACGAGTAGTATTCCAAGAACGAATGGAAATATATCTGGTCCGACCACACTTCCATAAGATGAGCTTGATAGATGCCTGCTGCCTATAATAAAAAGCACTCCAACCGCTAAAAACGCTATTGAGGCAACACGATCAAATTTTAATTCCATTGGTACGCCCCCTCCTGAGAAAAATAGAGGGAAGGAGAAAGTATACTCCTTCCCACTTTTTTTTACTTTTGCATGCCAAGTGCTTCTAATAATTGCTGAACTTGCTGATCCTGTTCTTCTAAGAACTTTTTAAAATCAGAACTGTTTTTGTATTCTAATTCCCAGCCTTGTGTTTCTACTTCCTTCTTCCATTCAGGCGAGTTTACTAATTTATCAATCGTTTTCTCCCAATATGTTTTTGCTTCCTTGGACATTTTTTCAGGACCAAACACTCCGCGCCAAATCGTAAATTCCGCATCAATACCTTGTTCCTTTGCTGTTGGAACATCTTTAAAATCACCTGCTAACCGTTCAGTTGCCGTCACTGCCAGAACACGAACCTTACCCGCTTTTAAAAATTCTTTCACACTTGAGGCATCCGTTCCAATTACATCAGCGTTACCGCCAAGCAGTGCGGTAATGGCTTCCCCGCCGCCATCATAGGATACGTACTTTATTTTCGTAGGATCGACACCATATTTATAAGCAGGAAGAATCGAAATCAAATGGTCCATCGACCCCGGTGCGGACCCGCCTGCAAAGGTTAGTTTGGTCGGATCTTTCTTTACTTCCTCCAATACGGATTTCAGGTCTTTAAATTTGGAATCTGCTTTTACCACGATGGCACCGAAGTCCTTTGTTAACTGTGCCAACGGCGTCGTGTTTTTGTATCCATAAGGACTATTTCCTTCTTTTTTCAAATTGTTAATAATAATGGGTGGTGAATTGACAAACAGCATATCGTTATTTTCAGCTTGCGCGGTTGCGTATTCTGCCATAAACACGGCACCGCCGCCGCCAGGCTTATTCTCAACCGTTAAGGGCTGATTGACAAGCTTTGTTTCACTCAGTACTTTTGTAAAGGAACGTGCCGTTAAATCCCAGCCCCCCCCCGCACCTGATGGAGCCACAACGGTAATCGCTTTTGTCGGATAGCCTGTGCTTTCCTCCTTCTTCACGGTGCTGCCTGTCTCTTTGCTACTGCTGCTGCACGCCCCTAAGCTTAATGCCAGTGCCCCAGCACACATTACTGCAGAAATTTTTTTCATCGAAAACATTTCATTTCCCCCTTTGTAAACGTTTTCTTAATTTTACAAAAGTTTTGTTAATTTGAAAGATTATGCATTTAAACAGCATTAAAAACTTATTAATCATTTTGTTCATATTGTTCACAGGCGTTTTTGGAAACATCAAAAAAGCGATCTCCATTATGGAAACCGCCCGTTTTTAGTGATATTATACTAGGACCTTTTTCACTCCCTCAATAAACCCTTTTACTTCTTCTTCTTTAGTCGCCCAAGAGGTCACGAGGCGGATGGCCGCGTGATCAGCATCGACCTTTTCCCAAATATGAAAAGAGTAATTCGTTTGCAATTCGGAAATAAGGACGTTCGGTAAAATTGGAAAGATTTGATTTGATGGTGAATCGGTCAAAAACCTGAAATTCGCTTTGCTTAATTCTTCTCTCAATAATCCTGCCATTTTGTTAGCATGTGATGCTAAGTCAAAGAACAAATTGTCCCGGAACAGTTCAAGAAACTGAATCCCCAAGAGTCTCCCTTTCGCTAAAAGTCCGCCTTTTTGCTTAATATGGTAGCGAAAATCCACCTTAAGCGCATCCTTACAAATAACTAAAGCTTCTCCAATCAATGCTCCATTTTTGGTTCCGCCAATATAGAAGGCATCAACAAGTTCAGGTAGATCACTCAAGGTTAGGTCATTTACTTCTGAACATAGTGCCGATCCAAGTCTTGCCCCATCCATATACAAAATGAGATTGTTTTCACGGCAGAAATCACTTAACTGCTGCAGTTCGTCCTTTTTATAAATGGAGCCAATCTCCGTCGAATTGGATATGTACACTAGCTTCGGTTTTACCATATGCTCATCAGGATGACCGTCGAGAACTGCTTTTACATGTGATGGTGTTAGTTTTCCATCCTTCGTTTCAATGGATAGTACTTTATGCCCGGTTGCCTCGATCGCCCCTGTCTCATGACCGAGGATATGGCCCGTACTTGCAGCCATGGCCGCCTCATGTGGTCTAAGAAAAGCTGAAAGAGCGGTAAGATTCGTTTGGGTCCCGCCTGATAAAAGATGAATATCTATATCCTTCCGTCCCATTCTTTCTTTTAACAATTCAATCGCTTGTAGGGTGTAACGATCTTCGCCATACCCGTCTTCCTGCACATAATTAGATTCGATTAAAGCATTCAAGATTCTAGGATGTGCCCCTTCATTGTAATCGGTCTTAAAGCTGTACATTATGTATCCCCCGTTTGATAATTTAACATTCGTCTTTATCGTAACATATCATGGGGATTATTTTAAAATAATCTTCCTGTCCGTTTAGTTTGTAGAATTTCAATTCAATCATCCTGAATTTAGACATTCCTTAAAATTTCCCATCGCAATATTTACCTGTATTCAGCATCGAATAGTCCGGCTTAAATAGGTGACATTATCTATGTACGATTAATTTAAAGGGAGTGACTTTCTTGTTGAAAAAAAGATGGGTTCCTTTCGTTTTAGCAACTACCATAATTGGTTTAACAGGCTGTGCTAACAATAATGACAATGCTAAAAATGCTCTTAATGATAGAGGCAATATGGGCGTTAATGTAAGAAACAATGCAGATAACGACCCTTATTTTAGAAATGTGAGAAACAATGTAAATAACAACATGAACATGCAGAACGTTTCCAACAAAACCTTACGCGTCTCAAATCGTGCCGGACAAAATGTTGAAAAGCTGCCACAAGTCGACCTGGCTCATGTCATTATTCGAAATAATGATGCCTATGTCGCTGTAAAATTAAACAATCCTAATACAACTGACAGGACTCGAACAGGTACGAATGTACGAAATAATAATGTAACTGCACCTGGTGCTGGTACGAGCATGAATGGGAACTATCCTAGTACTACCGGTGTCACAGGTGTAGGAAATATTGGAACAGGACCAAATGGTGCAGGAAATATTAGAACCAATTTGGGTACGACTGGTGTCCGTGATACTGGAATCAATGGCGGTACTACTGGAAATGTTAATTATAAGAAAGCCTCCACAGACCTTGATAAAGAAATTGATAAACAAGTCCGTGCAGCTGACAACAAAATTGACGATGTGTATATTTCTTATGATTCCAATTTCTTCAACCAAATGAACACTTTTTCCAACGATCTTCGTAACGGGCGAAATCGAGATGGATTATGGAATGACTTTACGAACACAGTTAATAATATTTTTAGGTAGATTTTAGCACCAATCTCTTTTGGAAAAAAAGCACTGCAGTTTCGTTCATTGAAATTGCAGTGCTTTGATTGGTTAGGGAAGTTTACATAATATAGTTATGGTTACTATCACTCGGTTTCATTTACTCTAAGAGCATTCTTTTTCTTTATTAGGTCAATGAAACCTTCTTTCATGAACCGGATACGCTTATTTTCTCACCTTGATGGCTTGGAGGGCAATGAAATGCTCGTTCATGGACCGTGCGACACCGATTTTTCTCCTTGAGGTCAATGAAACGAATGTTAATAAAATTTTCCTATTCATCCTCATGATCTTTTGAATTCCCCTTATGGATCGGGGCAATCCTATCGATCCGATTCGTCCAAATTCCACCCGTATAGTTCGATGGCAATCGTTTCAGATCTTCTGCGGAATCAAATCCTTCGGACCATCCACCATCTCCTGCCACTAAAATTACACGAGTGTTTACAGAATCCATCCGATTTAAAAACTTATTCGGCCAGCCCCACAGGTATGGTGCATATTTTTCGGGGATATGTAATTGAGTGTCCTCACATGCAGCCGGTATATATCCGGACCAACCAGTTCCTAAATATGGGAGTAAGCAACTCTTTAGAGTAGCCTTTGACATCACTCTTAGATCAGGAATCTGTTCCTTTAATGTTTGAATTGGCTGATCATCTCCGTAAACAGTCAACTGGCTGCGACGCTTTTCAGGAAGCTTTGAAAGGGAACGGGCAAGCATGATTCCCTCATTTGTGTCATTACTTTTTATATGAATTAATAAAGTGTCTTTTGAGAAATGGGTTAAGACTTCATCTAATGAAGGCATCAGACCGACTCCCTTCCCTCGAAATGGAAAGGTTTTTCCGTGATCTACCGTGTAGCCGTAGCCAATATCGACCTTTTTTAATTCTGACATTGTGTATTCCTTGGTTGATCCTTTAACATTTGTTCGACATTCAAGGGTTCCATCATGAAAAACAGCAAATTGACCATCCTTTGTCGGTTGAATATCCAGCTCGACCATATCAGCGCCAGCCGCAAAGGCCGCTTCCATTGACGGAAGTGTATTTTCTAAATAAGGATGCTCAGGTTTAAAAATACGTTCAGCTGTACAAGTATCCCACGCTATTCCCTCCATTGTAAAAGTTTGCCCCATCCCACGGTGAGCTAGCAAGAAAGGATCACCGTTCCGGTCTTTTGCCAAAAGAGAAGTATTATTTAGAAATATTAATACGATTATGAAAAGAATAAATAGGCCAAGTCTTTTTAATCTTTTTCTAACTTTCACTTTTTCCTCCAATATGAGCTTTTATCTTCATATTAAAGGAATTAAACATAAAAGTGAATGAAATATAACTTAAAAAGAGCGATAAAAATTGCTCTTTTTTATTGGCTGTTATCCGTTTTACATTTTATCTGCTGCCTCGTTTTATCTCATAAATCCGCCGTTTCATTTCTTTTTCAACCTTTTGAAAAAAAGTTTCTAAACCCTTGGCTGCTCCTGAATCTAATAGGCGCTGCCCTGCCAATGCTAGGGCACCTTCAACACGTGCATCAGCCCTGCACGTTAACTTGGATCCACCATGTACTTCTTTTATTACTATATCGGCGTTTCCACCTATTTCTCCCACATTTCCGTTCCCTTTGACTTGGAGGTGGTAAACTGAAGTAGGTTTCCTTTCAACAAAGCGAATTTCCAGTGTAAAAACGTCTTGGATTGGTCCGATTTTGAGCTCAATTTCAGCCTTGTACTTGCCTTGTGAAGTTTCCTTCAACGACCTGCATCCCGGAAGAGCATTTTTAAGGACTTTTTCGTCCTTTATATATTTCCAGACGATATTCCGTGGCAAACTGAAGTGATAAGCATATTCAATGATCAATGGTTCTCCTCCATTCGAGATCAGTTTAGAAAAATGAGGCGTAAACTTACCGGATTCCGATGCGATTTGTTTTTATTTATAATTATTCAAAATCCCTTTAAGTTGTTAAAATAGAATTTAGATTAGCGAGCCGTAGTCCATTTTAAATAGTAGAAGAAGGCAAAAAAAGTAAATCACCAAAAAAAGGCACTCCGTTGTGAGTACCTTTTTGGTGATTCTACAAAACTCAAATTTTAATTTGTTTTTGCTGATAAAACCTTTGCATTCCCTGATAAAAAGTAGAATTAGAAATAGAACCAAGAAATCCGCTGATTAGCTGTACCTTCACACTAAGTATTCGTCTATTTACGATCCTCATTCTCAGCATCTTTTCCAGTTAGTTCACTTGAAAATTCGGTTATTAATTGGGGTTGAAACTTCTTTGCTTGGACCTCAGCTTTCAAGTTTATCTTTTCGTGCGAACTGGTTTGGGATCTCATTACGAAATAAATGAGCGAGAATGCCGCTACCATCACAATCCCAGCTACTAGACCTGTCCCCTGTCCAGGAATAAATGGCATACTCACCAGAACTACAATCAAGCTGATTAAGGCTAGGTAAGATGTATATGGAAACCCAGGGATTTGGCATATTCCCTCAGGAGGACAGCCTGCTCTTTTACGAAAACGGATATGACTGGCCATTATGATGGCATAGGTAAAAATCAATGCGAAACCACCGGTACTAATTAAAACTAAATACACCCGTGGAAATAAGAGACCAAAACCTAAGCCAGCGAGCATGGCGAAACCTGAAAATAAAATACCTCGATAAGGGACGTCTTTTTGATCCTTTAACCACTTGGGTGCATGTCCTTCATCTGTTAGGGATCTAATCATTCTGCCTAATCCAAAGATCGCTGCCAGCATGGCAGAAAGGATTGCGGATATTAATACCACATTAATCGCCGTCCCAGCCCACCCGATCCCCCATCGATCAAGAGATGCGACCATCGGGCTAACCGTTTCATTTAGAGAGTCTGTAGGAATGAGGGGCAGGAGGACCGCTGCATAAATGATATACAAGCCTACAAGCGAAAATACCGTATAACGGATTGCTTTAGGAATGGTTTCACGAGGGTTATCCGCTTCTGATGCAGCAAGCCCGATAATTTCAAAACCGGCATATGCAAATATGACGAGTAACATACTTCCAGCAATACCTTTGATTCCTCCTGGCATTAATGACTCCCTTGCTAATTCCCCTGTCCCAATCGGTGCTGCTCCAGGAAGGACGCCAAAAATTAATACGATTGCAGTAATAATAAAAAAGACAATAGCGAAAATCTTCACTCCAGATAGACCACTTTCAAGCTTTCCAAGCTTGTCAGCTCCTAATAGGTTTAACAATGTAACACCTATAATAATAAAGCTGCCAAATAAGGCGATGGATACATGTGGAAACCATTCTCGGAGTAAGATGGATATGGCTGTGGCTTCACTTGACATCGATAGAACGGTTCCTGTCCAGTATAGCCACCCAACAACGAATCCTGCACCTGGACCAATTTCTCTTGCGGCAAAATTACTAAAGGAGCCGACAGTAGGATTAGCTACAGTCATCTCGGACAAAGCATAAAGGATAATATAAACAAGGACTCCCGCCAAAATATAGGACAATAAAATTGAAGGTCCTGCTGCATGAATAGCAACGGAAGAACCAAGAAAAAAGGAACCTCCGATTACACTCCCTAAGGCCATCATGGTGAGCTGCCACGCGGACAGGCCTTTTCGTTTTTTCTCCATTAAACTTTTTCTCCCATACTGTAAATTTTGTAATGTCAACGTTATTATTTACTCTGCTTGCCAAAAAGATTCTAGAAGAAAAAATTCGAAAATAGCAATTAATGTTCAGAAACTAGAAAAAGCCGCTCAAATGTGAGCGGCTTTTAGCTGTTTTAAGTATTGGTTGGTTAATCAGTTAACTATGCGAAAATGACGTTTAAGTTTAAAGGTGATGGAACCTCATGTAGCTAATTCATTTTCTTCATTGTCTTGAAATTCCTTTTCTAAATCACACAATGTCATTTCATATAGGTGCTTATTTTTAATTTTATAAACTCCTGATTTGATTAGTTCATCAATCAACACTTTTCTTTTTTCTTGGACAGCTTCCTGAAGTAGATCGCTCACCCGAGAAACCTCCATTCCTTGACTAAATATATATACCCAATATTCATTATAAATAGTCCTATTTTAAAATATTGTCGAACCAACGGATTGAAATAAATTGTTAGCATATTTTAATCAATGCAACAATTTTGTTAGGGACAAAATGTTTTTGTGCGATAGTTAATAGTATTGTTTCCTTAGATATTTTTATCAAAAATTTTTTGAGTTAATTGGATTATGTCTAATTTCTTAAAAATCCTATGTTATCAAACTGTAATACTCTTATAACACAGCTGACAGAATGATTTGCTACAATATCAATACATTGAATAGAGTGAATATTATGAAAAACTAAAAAATTATTAAATAAAGAAAGTAGTGGTGTTTGGTGATCAGAAAGATACTCATCCTTTTTTGTTTATTCTTCATGCTAGCAGCAACAGGATTTAATTTTTCTATACATACGGTTCAAGCAGATTCAGTCAATGACTTACATAATCAACAAGATTTAACCCCAACCCAACAATCTACCCTTCTAACTAATCAACTAACAGCAGAACCACAAGTGCCAAATTATCTCGGTCATTCATTAAACATAAATAACCAAATAAAACAAGTTTCTCTAGCTATGCAAGAAAATCAACAGGCAATCCACATAGCCGAGATTAATAGTAATCAATTGAAATCAGAAGTTGATCAACTGGAAAAAGAGACACAGATTTTAAAAGACAGCATCGATAAACGAACGACTGTATTAAAAGATCGTGCCCTTGCTTATCAGCACAGCAACAAAAATATTACTTATCTGGAAGTTTTGCTCGGTGCAACCAGTTTGAGTGACTTTGTGAACCGCGTCGGTGCCATTGCTGAGATAGCCGAAGCCGACAAAACGATTTTGGAACAGCAAGAAAATGAGCAACAGGAATACTCAAAAAAGAAAGCATCCATTGAAAAACATTTATTGAACCTTAATGACCTAAAACGTGATCTAGCGATCAAGCAGGCACATTTAGAAAAACAACAAACAGAATTCAAGGAATTAGATAAAAAGATCAAACTAGAATCAGTGGAAAAAGACGATGCTTCATTCTCCAGCATAGCTGCTTCCAATTTCGACAAGGCATCCATACGTACAGTCATTCATGCAGGCAATAAGTATATTGGGAACTCTGTTTATGTATTTGGCGGTGGAAGAAATAACTATGATGTCACCCACGGAAGGTTTGACTGCTCAGGCTTTGTGCATTGGGCATTTGCTCAAGCCGGAATTGAAATTGGGCGCAATACCGAGGCCATAAAAAAAGATGGCAAGCAAGTTTCTGCTGCTGAAATGCAGCCCGGGGATCTAGTTTTCTTTGACACGTATAAAAGGGATGGACATGTAGGCATCTATATTGGAGAAGGCAAATTCATTGGATCGCAAAGCTCTACCGGTGTTGCCATTGCGGACATGACAAAAGGGTATTGGAAAAATGCATTTAAAGGGCGGGTCATTCGAATTTAAGAGAATCTACTTTTTTCATAAATACCTGTATGATTGGAAATCAACTCCTACATATTTCTCCAATTAACCTTGATATAATGGAAAATATCAGGAGTGAAGAGTATGAAATATATTAAATATCTTTTTATTTTGGTGTTGATCATTGGATTTGGTACTGCTGCATGGGTTTATTATCCTCATTACCAACTATACCAGATGAAAAAACACACGGTTAAAGCGAGCCCGAATACTAATAAAGTGTCTTATCTCAATTATTTTCGAAATTCAAAAGCAGAAACGATTCATCATTTAGCCTTAGGTGACTCAATTATTCGTGGAGTTGGGGCTGGGGAGACAGAGAATTTTGTCTCACAATTTTCCATCAAGCTAGGTGCACAATCTGCTAAAAAAGTGGAGCTTGAAAATCAAGGGATTATTGGCATTACAAGTAGCGAATTAAATGAACTCATTCAGGAAGGACGTTTTGACGATTCTATCAAACAAGCGGATATTGTCACCATTAATGTAGGCGGAAATGATATCCTCAGCACAGCTAAAGGGGTAGATTTTCAAACGGTATTTCAGACCTACGATCAATTGCAATCCAACTTTACGAAGAACCTCTCAGACATTACAGCCAAAGTATCGATGTTAAATCCTAAGGCGACGATTGTTTTACTGGAATTGTATAATCCCCTTTCGCCCGAGGATCAATTATATTCGATTGCGGATAAAATGCTGCCAAAATGGAACTTGAATATTTATGAGGTCGCTAACAGTTTACCTGCGTCGATGGTCATTGAAACGACGAAGGTCATTAATGGGGATCATTTGCAAAACTTATCACCCGATGGTGTCCATCCTAATTCTGCCGGCTACACTGCCATATCGGAGCAAATGATTTTTCAATTTAAGCATCAATATAGAAAAAACTCAGTTTAAAACCAAGGAACTCATTCGTTTTAACTGAGTTTTTTGTAAGTCTAATCGTGCGAACGTTTACAAATTTAAATATAATTTTTATTTATACTATTTATACGGATTTCATTTTTACGGCGTCTTCTTTTTAGTCGATTGGTTCTTTCTTTTTCGTATAAATAATGAACGACAAAGTAAGATATGATGCTAAGAAGAATACCAAAAATAGTCATTCCTATTAAAGCATGGAAACCACCATGGATAATCCCGACAAGACTATGGAAATCACCATGCAGTAAGCCTTTAAAAGAAAAGGATGTATTATGACCGATTCTGACTTTCATTGGAAAGATAAGTTTTCCGATTTTTCTCGCAAATGGAAGTAGAATTACAGGGAGAAGAGATAATTTTCCAATAACATTTCCAATTATCGAAGCCGGTAAAGACCCTTTAGCTACCTTCACAATCGGAACAAACAATATATAGATAAGGGATGCTGAGGAAATCACCAGCATTTCCATGCCAAAGCCAAGCGCAAAACCCAATGATACCTTTTTAGCTCCTCCGGGGGAACGCAGAAGTTTCAAAAAGTTTAACTTAAAAGCACGTCCAAGCCGTTGAAAAAAATTATATTTATTTAGTTTTATGCTCATAAGTTAACCCCCAAGTAAATAATGCATTATACCTTAATTATATTCCAAATATGTTTAATTAACCAGTGAACTTCATCGAGATATGCTAGTTAATTTTTGCTAAAAAGCTATTGTGAAAGTTCTTCCACTTGTTGCTATCTTTAAACTTGATTTATGCATTTTCTCCCTTAACTAGCTATTTCGGATTATTTTCACAAAATGAGCAGTTTGCATGTAGAAAATAGTGTTAAACTAGATTTATTATTTAGTTTAGTTATATAAATTTATGAAAATCCAAAGGAGTTAGATCCATGACGCAATCGTTTAATGCACTTGTAGTGAATAAGCAGGATGAGCACTTTTCTGTTGAAGTTCAAAAGCTAACACTTTCCGATTTACCAGAAGGCGAAGTGTTAATTCGGGTCAACTACTCGAGTATTAATTATAAAGATAGTCTTGCCAGTATCCCTAATGGCAACATCGTTAACACCTATCCATTTGTTCCGGGCATTGATTTAGCCGGTGTCGTAGTTTCGTCAGCAGACGACCGCTATCAGGAAGGTGACGAGGTCATTGCCACCAGCTATGAAATCGGGGTATCCCATTTCGGAGGTTACAGCGAGTTTGCCCGTATTCCAGCAAAATGGATTGTTCCACTGCCGAAAGGGTTAACATTAAAAGAAGCAATGATTATCGGTACGGCCGGCTTTACTGCAGCATTATCCATTCAACGCCTTGTAGAAAATAATGTATCCCCTGAAAAAGGTAAAGTGCTTGTAACCGGAGCAACTGGAGGAGTTGGCAGCTTTGCTGTCTCCATTCTCTCTACACTCGGCTTTACCGTTGAAGCAAGTACAGGCAAAGAATCTGAGCATGAATACTTGAAAAAGCTCGGTGCCGCTGCCATTGTGTCACGTGAGGAAGTATATGATGGAAAAATTAGAGCATTAGGCAAACAAAAGTGGGCAGCAGCCGTCGATCCGGTTGGCGGTGAACCACTTGCCTCCCTATTAAGCCAAATACATTATGGAGGCTCAGTAGCTGCCAGTGGACTAACCGCCGGGACAAAGCTGCCAACATCGGTATTCCCATTCATCCTAAGAGGCGTAAATTTATTAGGCATTGACTCAGTTTACTGTCCAATGGAGACTCGATTGAAAATTTGGGACAGGTTAGCTGCCGATTTCAAGCCTGCAAATTTAGAAGCACTTATTCAAGAAGAGGTCAAACTAGCGCAATTGCCTGACGTCCTCCCTACCTTACTTAAAGGACAAGCACGAGGAAGAATCATCGTTAAAATATAATAGTAAGGGACTGCTCATCAGTATCGATGGGCAGTCCCCTTTTTATTTTAGCGATGTTTTTTTAAAATATGTTCTTTAAGCGGTAGATTAAGTTCGTCGATTCCCTCAATCACCAATTTTGCCATCTCTTTGGCACCCTTCTTCTGAAAATGAGTACTGTCCATTACTCCATTAGGATAATTGCGAGCTTCCCCAGCTTTCAGCCACAGGAACAGGTTCCTTGTTTTGTCTGGCCCGAGCTGCTTGAACCTTTTCTCACTTTTTGCAGCCAAATCAATGACTGGAACATGTTTCTCCTTGGCCAGCTCTTTCATGGCTGCAGGATAACCGCCATGTGTTTGCAATGCTTTGCCATCCTCTGTAAAACGGTATCTTTCCACAGGTGTAACCAAGATAGGGATCGCCCCTTTTTCTCTTGCCCCATCAATATACTGAGTTAAGTATTGTTTATAAGTTGTAGAAGGGTTCGTATACCTCTTCGGGTCTAGTATTTTTTCATCATTGTGCCCGAATTGAATAAACAGGTAATCGCCCTTGTTAATCGTTGAAAGGATCCTTTTCAATCTGCCTTCTTCTATAAAGCTTTTCGAACTTCTCCCCCGCTTGGCTTCATTGATCACCATAATTCGTTTATCAAACATATGTGTAAGCTCCTGTCCCCAGCCTGAACGGGGTGACAAAGATTTCGGGTAATTAGAAACGGTTGAGTCCCCTGCCAGATAAATCGTAATATGTTGACCATTAGTACTCTTGGATGAGACTCCAGTTGCATGAAAACCATTAAACAAAATTAACCCCAATAATATAACAAACGAACCAAATAATAAAATCTTCTTTCGTAATCCTTTTCCCAATCTATTTATCCCCCAATGTAATCACTTCGATGGTAAACCTTAGTATTTATTTATCATAATACATTCATAACATTTGAAAAAGAAAAATGTTGCAAAGAACTTTTAATCAAAATTATATCATTTAGTAAAACAATTGTGGTTTTCCGTATGTTACATTAATTTTAGCTTAAAAAGGAAGTAACTACGTGATGAAGAATGAGATGATTACATGTTGAATGTTAAGGAAGTTACAGAATTACTTAATGACCAAGGCATAGCAGCTAATGAAGAAACGGTCATACGATGGATTCTAGAAGGAAAAATGAAAGCGAAACGGACTAAAAAGTTGAACATAGACTACTCCATCTACCCGATTGATTTGGCAGCATTTATTTTAGAAAAGCAGATTGAAAAAAAGAGCAAACACTTTGGCATTGATTATCAACAATGGGAAAAAACGTTTTATGACAATCAGAAGTTAAAAGAGGAAAACGAGGAATTAAAAAGCATCGTTCGCATTGAACAAACCAAAGTCCGCGGATTAAAAAGAATGTTAAAAGCGGAATATGCACTGACTGATTCTCCACCCCTGCCCTTTCCTTTATTATTAGGATTAGAAGCAGATGCTGGCAAAGAAATGATCAAGAAAGAATATAAAAAATTACTCAAAGCCCTGCATCCAGATCGTAGTGGAGATGAACGACTTTTTAGGGTGTTTTACGATCATTACACCAAAATTAAGTAGAAATTATTTAATAAAATAAGAAGCCTGGTTTGGATATACAAAAAAAGAGACAGTCAAGGCTGTCTCTTTTCCAAATGCATTAATTATGAAAATTGGTCCCATCTGTTGTGGCTTTGACAATCTCTGCACGAATGACAAAGTCACCGAAGTGTTCGCCTTCCTGGCGTTCTTTTGCATAGCGTGGAATAATGACGCTTAATTCTTTTAAAATTTCGTCTTCACCGATATTTTCGCGGTGCATTTTGCTTAAGCGGCTGCCATCATGGGCTGCTCCAAGATACATATTATACTTACCTGGCGCTTTGCCGATAAACCCAATTTCTCCAAGGGCATGCCGTGCACATCCATTTGGGCAGCCAGTCATTCGGATCGTAATTTCTTTGTCACGGAGGCCGTTTTCATCAACAATTTTCTCAATTTTGGTAATGAGACTTGGTAAATAACGTTCTGCTTCTGCCATCGCCAAACCACATGTCGGGAGGGCCACACAGGCCATCGAGCTGCGGCGAAGCGCCGAGTAATGCTGTCCGTCAGTTAAACCGTATTTTTCAATCAAATCGTTGATTTTTTTCTTTTTCTGGCTGGATACATTAGCAATAATGACGTTTTGGTTGCCTGTTAAATGAAAATCTCCTGTATGAATTTTCGCGATTTCACGTAAGCCCGTCTTTAACTGGTAATTTTCAAAATCGGCAATCCGGCCGCCTTCGATAAACAGCGTAAAATGCCACTTTCCTTGAATACCTTTCACCCATCCATAACGATCGCCGTTATCGTCAAAATGAAACGGCTTCGCTTCTGCCAGGCTCCAGCCAAGGCGATTTTCCAGCTCTGCCTTCACATTTTCAAGACCTAGTCTATCCACGGTATATTTGAAGCGGGCATTTTTGCGGACAGAGCGGTTTCCATAATCACGTTGGATTGTAATGGTTTTTTCCGCAATATCATACAACTGATCAGGTTTACAGAAGCCGATCACCTTTGCGAGCTGCGGATATGTCGCTGTATCCCCGTGTGTCATGCCCATACCGCCGCCAATGGCAACGTTAAAACCGATTAGCTTGTCGTCCTCCACAATCGCAATAAATCCAAGATCTTGTGAAAAAACATCTATATCATTGGATGGTGGAACAGCAATCCCTATCTTGAACTTCCGTGGCAAATAAGTTGGACCATACATTGGCTCTACTTCTTCCACTTCAGGAGAACCGGCCACTTTTTCTTCATCGAGCCAAACCTCATAATACGCTCTAGTCCGGGGTAACAAATCATCACTTAATTTTTTTGACCATTCATATACTTCAGCATGAAGCTCCGATTGATAAGGATTCGAGGCACACATCACATTACGATTGACATCGCCGCACGCAGCAATTGTGTCCATAAGCGCTCCATTTATTTCCTGAATGGTCGATTTCATATTCCATTTTAAAATGCCATGCATTTGGAATGTTTCGCGAGTGGTAAGTTTTAATGTGCCATTGCCGTATTTATCAGCCAGCTCATCCATGACTAGCCATTGGTTTGGTGCAGCTACACCGCCTGGTAAGCGGACACGTAACATGAATTGGTAAGCTGGTTCTAGTTTTTGCTTTTGCCGCTCATTGCGGAGATCCCGGTCATCCTGCAAATAGCTGCCGTGATGTTTCATTAAACGGTTATCGTCTTCTGGAATTCCAGCGCTAATCCGCTCCAGCATCACTTCCTTCAGTGTCCCGCGTAAATAATTGCTTCTTGCTTTTATTTCCTCAACATCACTTGGTGGTCCATCGGGTGCTTTTAAAATTGGGTTTACCATGTTGAAAAACTCCTTTCCATCCAAAATCAATATACATCTCGCTGGTAACGTTTTTGCTGTTGCATATCGGCAAGATATGCTTCTGCATCTTCTCGGCTTAAATTGCCTTCTTTTTCAATAATTTCAACGAGAGCTTGATGGACGTCATGTGCCATGTGTTTCTCATCGCCACAAATATATAGGGCTGCTCCTTCTTGAAGCCACTGGAACACTTCATTACTGTGTTCCTGTAAACGGTGCTGTACGTATACTTTTTCCTTTGTGTCACGTGAAAAAGCAACATCCATTTTTGTCAACGTTCCATTTTTCAGCCATTTTTGCCATTCAGTTTGGTATAAGAAATCAGTTACAAAGTGCTGGTCACCAAAGAATAACCATGATTTACCTGTTTGACTTCCTGCATCTTCACGTTCCTGCATAAAAGCACGAAATGGAGCAACACCTGTTCCAGGTCCAATCATAATGATTGGTGTTTCCGGGGTTTGAGGTAATTTAAAGTTCTCATTGTGTTGAACGTAGACGTTCAAGATATCCCCCGGGTTTAGCCGTTCAGCCGCTAAAATCGAGCAGACACCATTCCGGGTGCGTCCGTGCGCCTCATAGCGGACAGCTCCGATTGTCAGATGGACTTCCTCTGGATTGGCAGATAAGCTGCTGGAAATTGAGTATAGACGGGAAGGAATTTTTCGCAAGCTGCTGATAAACTCTTGAGCCGCCCCCATCCAAGGCGTAAAGTCACGAACTAAATCAAGTAAATCCCGTCCTTCGATGTAGGCTTTTAATTGTTGTTCGTTACCTGCAGAAAGAAGTTCCTGTAACTTGTTATTTTCTGATAGCTGTACCAGCTTCTGAAGAAGTGGTTTTGTTAGAACCGTAATTTCATAAAAGGATAAAAGTGCGTCTCTTAGCGGACGAACATCGCCCTGTTTAACCGTAACTAGTTCCTCAGGGTTCCATTTCATTTCCTCAATGAGAAAGTCAACTAAAGCCGGATCGTTTTCCGGATAGACTCCAAGGCTGTCTCCAGGCTCATAGGCGAGTCCCGAACCCTCTAGCGAAATTTCGAGGTGATGTGTTTCTTTATTTGAACCTCTGCCGTTTAGATTAATATTTTCAAGCACTTCTGCTTTAAAAGGATTAGTCCTAGAATATGCTGAATCGACAGCTGGCTGGGCTGCTGTTTGTGCCGGTGTTGAATTTCCACTTGGAACTTCGCTAATGCTGCCAAGGACTCCTTCAAGCCATTCTGCTGCCGGCTCATCGTAGTCAACATCGCAGTCAAAGCGTGGATAGAGGCGTGTGCCGCCCAGTTCTTCTAACCGTGCATCCATTTCTTTTCCTGTCTGACAGAAAAACTCATACGAGCTGTCCCCCAACGCTAACACGGAAAAATTCAGGTCGACTAGTTTAGGCGCTCGCTTTCCAAAAAGAAACTCATGGAACGTAATCGCACGATCCGGCGGTTCGCCTTCGCCATGGGTACTTACGATAATAAGAAGGTTTTGAATTTTCTTTAGGTTATTCGGTTTAAAATCATCCATGGATGACAGTGTTACCTGGAAACCGTTCGATTCTAGTGTCTTGGCTGATTTCTTTGCCAGACCCTGGGCATTTCCTGTTTGAGAACCATAGAGAATGGTTATTTCTTTAGAAATTTTCTGAGTAGGCAGCTGTGCTATTGGTTCTGCTGCGGTTCCCAATGAACCAGCAAGATAGCCGCTAAGCCATACTTTTTGTGATTCTGTCAGGGTAGGCAGAATTTTGTTAAGGAGCTCAACTTGCTCCTGAGTAAACGGACTGTTCAATACCTGAAGTTGCAAACAATACCACCTCACAAGGGATAAAAGTAATTAACATATAATGTCATTTTTGAAATGAATGAGAATGTTCTCACTATTAATCTAGCATGCCATTAATTCGTGTTTCGGACAACTAGAAATTTTATTAAGATACCTTTTTTTCATTTTTATGGGATTTCGGTATAATTGGTTCGGTATAGTGCCTAGTTTTGTTCTTTTTAGGATGGTTCGGGCACTGTAAACCTTTGATAGTGACTGTCACGCTCTTTTTTTGAGTCGGATGGTCATCATTATCTTTTTTTGTGACTGTTAGTCTACTTTTAATCGGCTTCACGGGAACAATAATATTTTTTTGTGACCGTCAGTCTACTTTTATTCGGCTTCACGGGAACAATAATTCTTTTTTGTGACCGTCAGTACTCATTTGGAGTACGTCACGGGCACAATTGTTTCCTAGACTAGGTTAATAACAGCATCCTAGTTCGTCGCGCGCTCCATAACAATTTCCTCAATCACTCGATGGCCGCTCAATGGCCCAAGATTATGAATCGTATAGCCTTGCTTTTGCCACTTAAGCACCTCATGAGCAATTTCAGCAGTAAGTAAACCGGAAAATAACAAGTATGGAACCACTATTGCTGTACCCTCGACCCTTTCCATCAGGCGATTGAAACCCTCTTGCAGTCTTGGTTCCGCTGCAGCCATGTAGCAAACGGAGACCTCTTCAATGCCAAGCCGATTCGTAATGCCACTAGCAATCAGTTCGAAAGCGGCTTGGATTCCAGGGTCACTGCTTCCCCTTCCAACAATTAGGATTCGATCCTCACTTCGTAAAGGACCAACAGTGTCCCTAACCACTCCCGCAATTGCATCAAGAATGCCGCCTTGCACTCCGAAAGGATCCTTAACTGAAATTTGAATATCAGGAAATCTTGCCTGTAATGCCGAAAGCACCAAAGGGATATCTTGTTTAATGTGGCCGGCTGCCAACAAGAACAGCGGGACAACCGTGATATGCGTCGCCCCTCTTGCTACACACCTCTCAAAGCCTTCCTCAATAGATGGAGTCGACAATTCTAGAAAACTGATTTCTTGAATCGGGACATCCAGCCGGCCCATCACTCGCTCAATAAAGGCTTTGGCCTCATCTGCTCCTTTTTTCGAACGGGTACCATGGCCAATATATAAAATGGCTTTCATTCAAACGTCTCCTTTCTGCCTTTATCCATGGACAACTGGCAAATTGGGAACAATTTCTTCTTGGAACCAGTTTAGTTTTTTATGAAGGTGGACGACCTCGCCAATCACAATCATGCTTGGATTAGAAAGACCCGCCTCCTTCACACGTTCTTCAATGGTCTCAAGGGTACCTGCCACGGTTTGTTGATCGCCTAATGTCCCCCATTGGATAAGAGCAATCGGCGTTTGCGATGATTTGCCGTGTTGGATAAGTTGTTTGGTTATCGTTGAAAGATGGGATACCCCCATATAGATACAAATCGTATCAACTGCATTAGCCAGATGGTACCATTGATGCTCGGCCGCCACATCCCCGGCTTGGTGTCCAGTAATAAACGCAAAGCTTCTGCTTAAGCTCCTATGCGTGACTGGTATTCCAGCATAGGCGGAGGCTGCAATCCCGGCCGTAATACCGGGAACAATTTCAAACGGTATATCGTGCTTTGCACATTCCTCGGCCTCTTCACCGCCGCGTCCGAACACAAACGGATCTCCACCCTTTAAACGGACTACCTGATTTCCCTTTTTAGCATATTTCACCAAAAAGTGATTAATCGTTTCCTGTTTCATCGTATGATAGTGGGGGAGCTTGCCACAGTATACAAGCTGTGCCCCTTCTTTTGCATGCTGCAGCAGTTCAGGATTTACTAGCCGATCATAGAGGATGACATCAGCTTGTTGCAGGCAACGTAATCCTTTAACGGTAATTAATTCTGGATCTCCAGGACCCGCACCTACTAAAAAAACCTTGCCAACCATGGCTAATCATCCTTTCTCAACTAGATTATATTCTTTTCTTGCAAGTATTGAAAAATTTGTCCTACTGCTTCCTCTACCGTGAAAAGGTCGGAACGAATCGTGATTTCCGGACGTTCGGGTGCCTCGTAGGGAGAATCAATCCCGGTAAAATCCTTTATCTCACCACGACGTGCTTTAGCATAAAGCTGCTTTGGATCGCGAAGCTCACATTGCTCAAGCGGGCAGTCGATGAATACTTCGATAAACTCTCCATCTTCAAACAATTCACGAACCTGGTCACGGTCGGAACGGAATGGGGAAATAAACGCAGTGGTTACAACTGCACCGCTATCGACAAATAGTTTAGCGACTTCACCAATCCTCCTGATATTTTCAGTCCGATCATAATCGGAAAAGCCAAGGTCACGGTTCAAACCGTGACGAATATTATCTCCATCCAGTACATATTCATTGATTCCCTGGCGGTACAATTCGCTAGACACTGCATTGGCAATCGTCGATTTACCAGAACCAGAGAGGCCGGTAAACCAGAGTACACAGCTGCCATGCCCATATTGAGCACGACGATCTGTTTTCGTAATGGTTGTTGAGTGCCATGTAATATTCGTTGCTTTTGACATTTTCTTCTCCTCCTTAAACCGTTGCGCTTTCTTTCATTCCTTCAATCAACACTTCTACTACCTCTTTACGACTGAAGGTAGAAGGAGGTAGAACGCCAGCACGCAACATTTCTCTAACCTTTGTACCTGAAAGGATCACCCGGTCTTCTTTGCTGTGCGGGCAAGTTTTATCTGAAGCCATGCCTTCACATTTCGTGCAATAGAAGCTATGTTCAAAGAACAATGGTTTAATGCCAAGTTCCCCTTCAGGAAACTCGCTGAAAATGTGCTGTGCATCGTATGTCCCATAGTAATTGCCGACACCTGCGTGATCGCGGCCGACGATGAAATGGGTGCAGCCAAAGTTTTTTCGAGCGATCGCATGAAAAATCGCTTCTCTTGGACCTGCGTACCGCATTGCGGCAGGATATACACCAAGCTGGACTCTTTCTTCAGGATAATAGTTTTCTAGTAAAACACGGTAGCTTTTTAAACGAACATCAGCAGGGATATCGTCAGACTTGGTTTCCCCAACAAGTGGGTTAACAAATAGTCCATCGACTATTTCCAAAGCGGCTTTTTGAATATATTCATGAGCCCGGTGAATCGGGTTTCTGGTTTGGAAACCGACAACGGTTTTCCAGCCCTTTTCTTCAAATAATGCCCGTGTTTCTTTTGGCTCAAGCCAGACATCGGAAAATACTCCTTTTTCTGGTTTTTTGACCAAGGTTACTTCACCGGCTACATATACAGGCCCTCTTTCATAAAGCCGCTTTACGCCTGGGTGAGCAAGCTCTTGTGTTTTATACACTTCAATGGCTTCTTTGTCTAGGTCCGGCTCATACCATTCAGAGACCTTTATGACACCATAAACCTCTCCTTGAAAAACTAACTTGATTTCTTCGCCCTCATTAAGAGATACGGCTGTTGCGTAGGAAACAGGCAATGTAACAGGAATCGACCAAATGGTTTGATCTGCAAGACGCATGTTGCTAACAACAGATTCATAATCGGCTTTTCCGAGAAAACCCGTTAATGGACTAAACAGCCCTACTCCGATTAATTCGAGATCGCTTAAAGCGATGGCATCAATTTCAAGTTCTTTTTCAATTTGTGTTAAATCATAATCAGGGTTAAATGCTTGGATAAGTTTCCCTCCATGAGGTGCTGGTAAAAATGACATGTATAATCTAGTCCCTTCTATTATATAAATTAAGAACAATACTGAATTAGGTGTTACTGGCGGATAATCAACACTTAAGGTGAGACACCAACTTTCATTATCTCACAACCTAATATTTACTCTTTCACAACCTCTGGGTTCGCGGTTATCGTTGGCTTCTGCCTTTTCATTAAGGAAAGAACACCGAAGACAGAAATGAGTCCTCCAACCATTGCAATAATAGGGTAGAAATTATGTTCAATGATCAATTGAATGAGTGTATAGGATAACACCATTGATAAAACAGGCGACACAATCCAAACGGTAAGTAATTGAACAACAATCCCTTTTTTCAGTACCGACTTCCCCTGCTTGGCAAAGCCCATACCGATAATGGAGGAGGTGGTGATTTGTGTTAACGGGACAGGAATCCCAAACACGGATGCTATAGTTACAATGGTTGCACCCGTCCCTGAAATCACACAGCCCTCTTCCAGTTTAAGTGTCGTTATTTTCTTACCATTTGTTTCAAGGACGCGATGCCCGAGCAGCAGCGCCCCGCCTGCCACGAATAAGCCACCCCAGAAGATCCCATCTCCAGTTGAGAGAATGTTGGCTCCCACCAATGGACCAACTGCATTCGCAACATTGTTCATGCCGGCTGAAAAGGCCTCAAATAATCCCATAAATACGACAAGCGCAGACAAGAACGGAACGGCTTTCGGCGCTGCCATCCATTTTTTTAGCCGTTTATTTTTTAATAAATAAGAAGCTAAGATGGCGATGATAAATGCCGCGAATGGGGTAAGCAGCCAAAAAAACATGATCCAGACTATTTTGCTTACAAAAACAGATTGGTAAACAATCCCTGCCCCAATGACGGAACCTACTGCCACTTCACTAGTTGATAGCGGAATTCCGAAGATGTTGGCTAAAAATAAGGATAATGCCGCTGAAGCTAACACAATTAAGGCAATTGGGATGGTAAAGGTACTGTTTGGTACAATCCCGCTCCCAATTGTTTTAACCACTTCTCCCCCGCCAAGCCATGCGCCAAAGAATACAGCGATACTGCACAGGAGCAGGGCAAATCGTTTTTTTACAACTCCTGCTCCATAAGCGATGCCCATCGAGGCCGCAGCACCGCTGGCACCAATATTTATGGCAAAAAATAAACCAATACTTACTGCAATAATTGTGAGCAAAGATAATACCCTCCTTTAGCCTCCATTAACGGGTGTGTAGACCACACTCCGTCTTGCCGCTTCCTACCCAGCGTCCTGCTCGTGAATCCCCATCGTCCCCAACAGGTTGTGTACAAGGGAAACAGCCGATGCTTGGATAATTATGATCATGCAGGGTGTTGTATGGAAGATCTTTTTTCTTGATATAGTCCCAAACCTCATCCCATGTCCAATGAATCAATGGGCAAATTTTAATATTCTCGAATTTTTCATCCTTATTGATGAATTCAGTGTTGGCTCTTGTCGGTGACTGTTCTCGGCGAAGACCGGATATCCACGCTTGTTTAGCCGTTAACGTTTCTCTTAATGGTATGACCTTGCGAATATGGCAGCACTGGTTCGGATCCCTTTTCCATAAAGCTGAGCCATATTCTGCCGCTTGTTCATCGAGACTAACCTTTGGCAGTTTCCGCTCGATTCGGAGCGTTGGGAAACGGGCTTCTATTTTATCAATCACCTCGTATGTTTCTGGAAAGTGCAGTCCAGTGTCTAAAAAAACAATATGGGCATCTGGTTTTACCTGTGCGATTAGATCGATTAACACAATCGCCTCTGCCCCAAAACTTGATGAATAGACGATCTGCTCTTCAGGATAGGAATTGTAAGCCCATTCTAAAACGGAACGTGCCCCTTTGGTTTCATCCTCAATAGGGAATGTATCTGATATTTGTTGCCAATTTTGATAGGTTATTGCAGAATTCATGGTCATATGCCTCCTTTTTTCCATTAAAAAAGACAGTCTTCCACTCTTGTAAAGTGAAGACCGCCTCTAGTTTCTCTAGTCAGCGATTTTTATTTGGTTGAAGACGAACCTTTTCGTTTTTCTCAATTTGGACAATCTTGCCGTCCTGGACAACTAGTGTGATCGAACCAAATTTCAGTGATTCCATCATTTTCTCAATATGGGCAAGGAGTTCTTCCTTCTCATCAGTGTTCAGCTTGATTCGCCTCCTTTCGGATCATTAGCATGAGCATCATTCATCAATGTAACGCTCAGCACCCATTCCACAAAAAACACCTTTCCCCTTCGGAAAGGTGTTACCACTAGTATGGTGAACACCTTATCTCCCAAAATGACTTCACATTTTGCTGGAATTGGCACCTTGCTGTGCAGGTTGCCGGGCATCGTTGGGCCAGTCCCTAAGCCACTCTTGATAAGTGATTAACTGATTTTATGGAATTAATCCTACCATACCAATAGGTTTTATGTAAATAAAAAAATACAATTTTTTAAAAATTCTTGTTAATACCGTTTTTTCAATAGGTCATTAGTCTAATTTAACGAGAATTTGGACTGATTTTCCAAAAATTTTTTTTAAAAAAACCGATACCAATTTCAATAAATTGCATTTACTGTAATGTGAAGGAGGATGATGTTTATGACAGAGATAAATTTTCATCAAATTGCCCATGAGCTGTTAAATAAGGAAGTAGAGGTTGTAACTCTTCAAGGAACTTTTACAGGAAAACTGCTCGATGTTGGTACGGATGTTCTTGTTATAGAAAGCCGTGGTCGAATCCGCCCGAGGTTACTAGCCGTAAGAATTGAAGTTATCGTAGCTATCTTTCGGGTAGAGCACATGGCGAGAGGACCATTTGGTTTTAGTCCTGAGGAACATAAGGTTGAACACGATCGCGAAGAAAGTAGCAATGATTAGCGACAAAAGGTCGAAAAGAGAAAGCAAGTATTAATATGGTGCTTTCTCTTTTTTATAGTTACAAAAAAAAGCAGTCCTGTATAAAACAAGACCACTTAGAGGAAAAGTATCCTATTTATTATTTTTTTCCTCACCTAGTGAGGGAAGTCCCGAAAGATACCCCACATATCCCGGATTTTGCGAACTGTTCATGAGGTAGGCATGGCCATCAAGGTTCTCCACCATCTGTAAGCCAGTCGATTCCCCGCCTCCAGGTACGGAGAGAATTCGTGAAAGTTTCTTAGTCTCTACATTGTATGCCCATGTGTAATTATTTGCATGGAGACCGGAATCCTCCGCGATAAATAGTGTTTTCATTTTTGGTGAATAGATTACATTATCAGGATTTGCAATTTTATCAACGTTGGCTGTGTTTCCATCAGCGTCAGGAGCAGTCAAATCCTCACCCATTAAATAACCAGACATGTTGACAGGTACATAATGGCTGTTTATCTTTTGTCCATCTTTCGTTTTCCGATTGGGTTTGAAGGAGACTTCGTATATTCCTCCTGCACTAATCTTCGGTAATTGGATATCATCTACGGGAGCTGTTGGTTCAGGTAACATCGTCCCTTCTTGATAGGAGATGGCTAAGTAGGCTTTATTTTCTTTTTCGTTAAAATCAAGACCTTCCATCTTATTAAATTCTACTGTTGCACCAAGGTATGCCGCATAACGATGTGTCTCTAGGAATGCTGCCGCTTTGTCCATTCCTGGTTTCACTTTAACCCATTCTACTTTTTTACCGTTAGCTGCTGTTTTGATTGGGGTATAACCATCATTTTTCCCTTTAACGGCGTCGTCGGTTACGTCAAAGATATCACTGAAATTTGTTATGTCTGCTAACTTCTGAATTTCTTTATCTGTAGAATGACCAAGCTTAATCCATTCAAAATTGGCTGAACCGCCTTTTTCAGTTCCAGTCTGCACCCATTTGGCGGCATATAACGTACCTGCTGATAAATCTTTCTCTTTATCTGCTACATACATAAATAATCCGCCAGGGTTGCTGTCCACCCCATAAATAACCGTTTTGTTATCTGGCATGACCTTTACGCGTTCGAATGCCATTCTGCCCATGCTATAATGTTTAACAACACTAGTAAACCCATCTGCCTTAACGGTTACTTCCGGTACATGTCCATAATAGTAGGGATTTCCTATTAAATTTGGATTGTTATAATAATTCCGCATAAACTTAGTAACTGCTGAAGAAGCAGGATTCAATTCATGGGCTCTTGCATCGGGATCGGTTTCCTCTGATCCAAGATGTGTATTCCATGGAGTTAATAAGCCAGCACAAGGCTTCCAAATCCCATTTACCTCAGAAAAGTCAATTGGCTTAATATCAATAACAGTCAATTTGCCCGTGGCAGGATCCATCTCAACAGTACTTAAGCTCATGGTTCCCGGATTTTCAAGACCATTCTCATTTTTAGGCATTGATTCATAATGACTGATTAAATAATAAGTATTTTCAGGAAGACCAGGAACCTTCATAAGACTATTCATGTCTGGAGCTGATGAAACATATGGTGTACCATTGGCCCTTGTTTGGATTTCACCCGCTGCATTGGTGGTCACTCCAGCAACTTTTCCATTTATTAAATCACCAGGTCTAAACAAAGTTTCGTAGCTTAGTGGAACAGTTTTCTTGCTCCCGTTATTGTATGTAACCTCAACAGATGCCTTCGAATACATTAAGTCATTTTTTTCTTGGTCAGTCTTCGGTGCATTCATTCCATAAAACTCGATTGATTTAATTTTCGGAGATTCCTTCGGTGCAGCCATAGCTGCATTTAAAGATGTCATAGTTAACGATGCTGCAAGAACTGGTACGACAAATTTCTTCATTTCACTTCGCTCCTCTTCAATTAGCATTGCTCTTCTCTATAACCTTACAAAACTAACATTAAGACTGAGTAAAGTGGTAATAAGAATTTTGTAAACTTTCCATTAAAACGGCTTGATCAGTTTTTTCCTAGTGCTGCCTTTTTAAATGGTCACCTAAACACTTTAATTTACACATCATCACATGATAAAATAATGGAATGGCAAAAATTTTAGGTTTTTATTCATTAGTAGGTTTTGGGGTGAAAAATGATCCATCCCTTGTTGAAAATGTTATAAATGATGTATTACTTGAATATCATATTTCCTTATTATAAGGACGTTAATAAATTTTTATAGACGGAAGTGTTACTCTTGATTGATTTATCAAAGTCCAATGGCAACAAAATGCTTCGCTTTTCAATCACATTGATCACCGCCTTTATTGGTGGTCTGGTGTTCTCGGCTCTACATACTCCGATTCCCTGGCTGCTTGGGCCCATGGCAGCAGTTTTAATTGGGGCCCGATTTGTAAAAATTCCATTATATTGGCCAGTTCAGATTCGTGATGCTGGGTTAATTATTGTCGGTTATTCGATTGGATTGTCTTTTACACAAGAGGCGCTTCTGCAAATTATCGCAAAACTGCCCTCTATGCTGTTCATGACGGTATTATTAATAGGTTTTTGTGCAGGAATTGCCTTTGTTGTTTCAAAACTTACGGGGGTCGATTATCCAACTGTATTGACAGGAAGTATTCCTGGAGGACTGTCACAAATGATAATTTTTGCAGAAGAGATGAAAGGAATTGACATTACCACGGTGACTTTCCTGCAAGTGGCCCGGTTAATGATGATTATTTTTTTCGTACCTTTTCTGTTGTTTGGGCCGCTGTTTAAAAATACACCTGCTCAAACAGTTGCAGATGTACTTGACAAGACAATCCCAGCTTCTGGACCTTTTTTTGCCATGATGGTTTTCTTTGGAGTGATATGTATACTGTCTGCATTTCTTGCCAGAAAACTTAAATTTCCTACTCCCTTTTTACTAGGTCCTATGCTCATTACAGCGATTTTCAGTGTTGCTGGATTCCATGGCCCTGCGCTTACACCAACGATTTTGGACGTTTCACAATTTATGATAGGCGGGTACATTGGTTTGTTATTGAAACCTGAAAAACTCGAACATAAGGCAAGAATAATTACCCTGGCACTGCTTAGTGGATTGCTAATGGTCTTAGGATCTGTCGGGTTAGGTTGGTGGCTGATTTATTTTTACCATATTACCCCCTCGACAAGTTTACTGAGCTTGGCGCCAGGTGGAATGGATCAAATGGCGATCCTTGCCCATGAAGTTCATGCCGATTTATCGATGGTTACCGGGTACCAATTATTCCGGCTGTTTTTTATCTATTTTGCCGTACCGCCAATGCTAAGACTGTTCTTTAAAGTCGGTAATAGCAAGCGGAAAAGGACAGCTTGAGTGATTATCTGTTGCTTACTGTAATGAGAATATATTAAAGGGTCAGACCCCATATTGATGTTGAGGGGTCTGACCCTTTGTTTTCTTTTAATGATCATTTAGGATGCAGAATTTCATCAATGATGCCGTACTCTTTTGCTTCCTCCGCGCTCATGAAATAATCTCGATCGGTATCCCTTGCCACCTTTTCAACCGGCTGTCCTGTTCGGTCTGAAATAATTTGATTAATATGTTCTCTTAGCTTTAAAATCCGCCGCGCCGAAATTTCAATTTCCGTTGCCTGCCCTCTTGCACCGCCTAAAGGCTGATGGATCATGATTTCGCTATTGGGTAAGGCATACCGTTTCCCCTTAGTCCCCGCTAGAAGTAACAGCGCCCCAAATGAAGCAGCCATACCGGTACAAATGGTTCGTACTTCTGGCTTAATGTATTGCATCGTATCATAAATGGCGAAGCCAGCTGACGTGGAACCACCTGGGCTGTTAATATAGAGGGAAATTTCTTTATCTGGGGCGTCTGCTGCTAAAAATAATAATTGCGCGACCACGCTATTAGCAATATGGTCATTGATTTCATCGCCAATGATGATGATTCTGTCCTTTAATAGACGTGAGTAAATATCGTACGAACGCTCACCATGGTTAGATTGTTCAATTACATATGGAATGGTACTCATATCGTCATCCTCCTTGAAGCGTTTTATTGGCTATGCAGCCATACAGAGAGTGCTTGAAGGAGTGTTTTGTTTAATGGATTGCCATTTTGCCCTATAGTCAGGTGTTTCACGAAGACTTTTAACCATAGGGATAGTTTGAATTAGAACCGCTGGGTCTTCTTTTTTCAAAGCTTCATAAAATAAATCTGAAAGCAGCTCTCTTTCTTCTTCATCCCAAAATGAATCAATGGAAGAAGGTTGATCCTCTACTTTTTCTAGACGTTTTTTAGCACGATGAAGGCTGGCCTTTATTGCCATCTCTGTTGTTTTTAATAGCTCTGCTATTTCCTTGGCCTGATATTGAAACCCCTCTTTTAACATAAAAATGATCGCTTGCTTTGGTGTGAGTTGTTTGAACACAATGTCCACAAGATGGTTCATTTCATCGAGCCTCTCAGGTAAAACATGCTGATTAAGACCTGAATCAGCTTCAAGTGTTTCATTTTTTCTTTTTCGCAGGTGATCCACCCAATGATGGTAGGCAATTTTTTTTAACAAAGCGGTAGTCATTTGTTGAGGAGTATATTTTAATGCCTTCAGGAAGGTCTCCTGAGCGATATCGTCTCCATCCCAAGAGTTTTGTGCTAGAAACCGGCAATAGCGCTGTAGTTTTGGATAATGATCGATCCACCTGCCATCCTCTTGCAGTTTATTTTCTTCGCTGTGTGGGTTTAACTTTCGTGACATGCTTTCCACTCCTTTTTGCACTCTCTATCCTCTAAACGTTTCAAACTGGATGAAAAGATACGGGTACCGCTACTATTATTTATAAAATTATATGCTTAATAAAAGATTATTACATAGGACGACGAATTGATATTTGTTCGGCAATATTTTTATTGGAAAGCTTTTGGATTGGTCGAGACAATCGGAGGGAATTTCATTTGGTTTACATAATAATATTATCAATAAGGTAAATTTTTTGTAAATCGAAATTCATATACTAAAATTTTGCAAACGCTTAATCATCTATAAACCCTACATTATTCAAAATCATAGTTACAGTGTTTTCTCATCCTTGGTAAAAAATGAATGATTTTGTAGAAAAATAATGATGGACTAATTTTTATAGCCTGCTATAATCTCTTTAGGATATAAAATTATTTTTAAAGGTGGGCATTATGGGGAGCACATGTCGATATGTTGTCAACGCGCTTGGAAAAGGTGGGGAAACATATTATACTCTTTGTAAAGATAAACAGGATTTACAAAATTGGATTCACAACAATCGTGAAAAACTAATTATGGATGAGCTTATCGTTACGGATAAAAACCAAAGTCTTTTTAGCAAATTATTCGGTCTAAAAAAAATATTTTAACATGAAGGACGCCATTCATTATTGACTGGCGTCCTTATTTTAGTATTTTTGTATTTTCTGCCTTTAAATATAGTATCTTAGTCACCTAATTCTCTGATTTTTTTTCGTATTTCAATCATTACTTCGCGTGGGTTTTCCATTTCAAAAATGATATATTTATATTTCCCAAAACCGTCTACTTCCAAGTGGATTAACGGTACCTGATGTTCAAAAGATAGAAAGTACCACTCACCGCCAAATTTGAAGCGGCCTTCGTAGATATGCAGCGGTGCGATCGCGGTACCTGGCATTTGAAGCATCCATAGCGGCGGCTCAAATTCATCTATATAAACACCTTTAATGGATTTATATGGAATTTTCAACTGCCATTTAAATGCAAACACACTTATTACGCCTGTTAATCTTAGTACGAACTCATCGTCGGTAAAGTGTACTTTCCTTCCCATAGTCGTCACCTCACATACAGGTTTAGATCATCCTATCATTGTATATTTTACCACTAGAAGATAAAGTAAACTTTTTTAATTTTCACAAAAAACGCACATTATGCTAACAGATTCTTTCTTTAAGATAAACAAAAGGACTGACCCATTTGTGTGCAGTTTAGTGCTGGGCAGTCCATTTTTTGAATTATCACTATACCTACTATTGAAAGCTACTTATTGGTGCCTGACACCAAGAATCTTTTTTTCTGGATGTAGATGAGTCTGAGGGAGAGTGCGATTCCTGCGGCTAGTAGGCCGACGGTTAGGCCGATCCAGTAGCCTCTTGCCCCTAGGCTGGTAAAATTGGCCAAGAAGTACCCGATTGGTAAGCAAATGAGCCAATAAGCAATCAGCGTCATGATAAAAGCAATATTAACATCCTTATACCCTCTTAAGGCAGATTGGGCCGTTACCTGGATGGCATCCGAGATCTGGAAGAAGAGCGCAAAAATTAAAAAGTTCGCTGTTAAATTAATAACTGCAGTTTCATTTGAATAAAGTCCGGCCACCTGATAGCGAAAAGTGACCACCAGCAATCCCGTCCCGATTGCAATTAAAATGGCGAGTCCAATCCCCAACCAACTATATTGTTTTGCATCTTTATACCTCCGTGCCCCTACCTCATACCCGACAAGAACGGTTAGCGATGTAGAAATACTAATCGGAAACATATAAATAAATGAAACGACATTTAAAGCAGATTGATAAGCGGCAATCGTTGTCACCCTAAACTTACTTAATAAAATCGTGACAATTGCAAAAACAGTGGTCTCAAAAAAAACGGAAAGGCCCATTGGCACACCAATTTTTAAAATTTCTTTACACTGCTCCCAAGAAAATTCTTTTAAATTGGAAAATACAAGGAATGTAGTAAAAGGATCCTTATTTTTCACAATAAATGCTGTCATCCCGAGAAATACCCAATCGGTGATAGCTGTGGCATACCCTGCCCCGGCACCGCCAAGTTCAGGAAATCCAAACTTTCCAAAGATAAGTACATAATTCAGAATTAAATTGATCGGTAATGATAATAGCATAATGACCATAACAACGCGTGTTTTTCCTAACGCGTAAATAAACGATCTTAGGACGTTAAAAAGAAACAGAGGAAGCATTCCATAACTAAGTCCAACCAAATAATCAAAGGCTGTATCGCGTACACTTGGTGTAAGCTTCATGAAATCCAAGAGAGGATTTAACAAAAAGTATCCGAAAATGAGGACGACGATCGTAATCAAAACGGAAAGATACATCCCATGTTTAACAACGGCTGAAACTTCATGATTCTTTTTCTGTCCAAAGCGTTGTGCCGCAATTGGAGACACAGCAAGAAAAATCCCACTAATCCCCATGAAGACTGGACTCCATATGGACGAGCCAATCGCCACTCCCGCTAAATCAGAACTACTATATCTTCCTGACATAATCGTATTGAAAAACACCATTGAAAACATACCAAGTTGAGTAATTAAGATTGGTATTAGCATAACAAAAATCTGCTTTGTTTTTTCCTTAATTGTAAAAGTTTGATTCATTCTTGTGTACTCCTATTTAAATAAAAATCAGAAATTTCATTATACCCCATCTTTGCAAAATTTTCCTTACTAATATTAAAATTGATGAAACAACTTTCTCCCCGCTAAAAATCTTCTTGTCAAAGAAATAGGACATCCAGTGGAAGTCCTATTTTTTAACAATTTTCGAAGGGTTATTCACTTTATATAACACAGGCACATCTACTAGGAATTCTTCTGGGACCTCTTTCCCTTTTCCCATTTTCTTCGCAGCTACTTTTCCATCAAATTCAAGCGAATCGCCAGCGGCCAATTCGAACTTTTTCAATGTTTTACTGTGGCTGCACCAGGCAAGGCCTAGTTCTAGCGGATTCTCCTGCTCAATTTGAACATTTTCGAGGACAACCACTTCATCATTTTCTTCATTAAAAGGATTGTATACCAGTGCAAACTGTTTAACAGTTGCAGTAAAATGCACCTTATCAGCAGGTAATTCCAACTTTGGCGCCTTTGGTTTCTTCGGTTTTGACTCCTTAACAGGCTTAGCTTCCTGTTTAGACGGCTTTTCGGCTGTTTCAGTTACGGTTTTGATGGTCTCGGTTTCTTTTTCCGATCCCTCATCTGTCTTAACACCAGCAGCATCATGATCCTCAAGTGTGAGCATGCTTTCTTTCCCAAAGCTCGATTGCTGCATTTCTTTTAAAAAAGCAGGGTGAATACAGCTCAGATTGCCATCTTGGAATTCAATTACAAGCGTATTAAAATTCCCGCCACTCCCATAGGTTTCATATCCTTTGATGGTCACCTGACGCTGATTGTTTTGCTCCTTGTACCAAAAGTCCCTTTTCGCTTCCTTTGCGGAAGATAGACCCCATTCCTTTAATTTTTCCTTATAATGGTCATCATCACGAAAGGTCTCATAGTCGCCTTTAGGCGGGATATATTGAGTTAACTCAGATTGTTCTAATTGAGTTCGCACGATTGCCATATCTACATCTTCCTTTCACCATGTATGTTTCTTTGATTATAACATTTAAGACAGAAAATAATAATATTAAGAACAAAAGCGCAAGCGCCCGTTAAGCGACGTATGGACTGGAGCACATCGACTGAGATAAAGGAAACACGAATCGCGTTAGCGATTCGATGTTGACTTATCGTAGGGAGATGGGCGAAGTACACTAGTCGCTGGGCGCTGGAGCTGGACGAATCTAACGTATCAAAAGTTATTCACAGTGATGCAATCTATAATTTCCTATAAAATAAGTAAAACGACGTTTGGATTTACCCTGTGGACAATTATGTATTTATTTTTCTAAAATTTATGTGATTCCTCTCACATTCTATGCTATACTTATTCTACCATTTACTTTATTGCTTCATGTTCCCTGCTCATTTAGTTGAGCAGGGCTATTTTTTTGCAGCTTTTTATACTAAAAAAAAGACCCTGCGAGAGGGCCTTTTTTATGATTACATTTATGTGGTTAAGATTATGCTTTACGAACGTTAGAAGCTTGTGGTCCACGTTGACCTTGTTCTACGTCAAAAGTTACTGCTTGACCTTCGTCTAAAGATTTGAAGCCTTCACCTTGGATAGCTGAGAAGTGAACGAATACGTCGTCTCCTGCTTCGCGTTCGATGAATCCAAAACCTTTTTCTGCGTTAAACCATTTTACTTTACCTTGTTCCATGTGTGTTTCCTCCTGCTGTGTGCTTCATGCACACAATTTGTTACTATCCTTGCTTAAATCTTCCAGACAAAAAGCGCAGTACACTTTTAACGTTCTTTCCGACTCACAAAAATAATTCTCCTTTACTATAACAGAAAGAAATCAATAAAGCAAACGAAGAAACAACTTTTTAAAAAAGATTGTGGATTTCAGTGTTGAAGTAAAGACCTCCTAATATAGAAATGTCCGAAAATAAAGGGATTTATTTCACTTGAGATTTCAATCTTTCTAAAATATTTTTAATCTTCATGATTTTTTTAGAAAATTTTCTGTCGGTTGCTGGCTTTTGATTGTATAATTACTAAAGAATTTAATATGAAATCTGGTGAAGACACATGCGCACATATAATGAAAAAGTAAGTATCTATCATGGAATGGTGTCTACCATAGCTGTGAATCTTGCAGGTAACTATTTTCCTATTTTCGCTATTTCTATTCTTGGTGCTACCAATTATCAGGTAGGATTAATTAGTTCACTCCCACCGTTAGTTGCCTTAATAATGACGATTCCAGCAGCCATTCTGCTAAATCGGCTGGAATTACAAAAGAAAACGGTAGCTATGGCTGTTTTTTGGGGAAGGATTATGTTTTTATTGCTCATTGGAGTGGTTTTTTTCGATTCTGCCTACCAAGCCTGGGCTTTTTTAATCATTGTCGCTTTAATGAATGTGCCTGGAACAATCTCTAACATTGGTTGGCAAACACTCATTAGCGGGATGATTAATGATGATCGAAGAGGCGCATTTTTTAGTGACCGAAATCGACTTTTAACTATTGTCGGGATGGTAACCACGTTAATCATCGGCATTGTAATGAAAAAACAGACAGACAATGCACTTGCTTATCAATGCTTATTTTTTATTGCTTTTATTTTTGGCTTATTCGAAGTGTATTTCTTAATGAAGCATAAGGAACAAGTTCAACCAAAGACGAATAAAGAGCAAAAATCATTTATGGATTGGTCCATTTTTAAGGATAAAGGGTACAATTGGTTCCTCCTTTCTGCCCTGTGCTTTAACTTCACCTGGCAAATGGTTTGGGGACTATTCAATATTTATAACGTAAAATATGCGCATGCCACCATTCTTTGGATTAGTATATTTTCAGTTGCAAATCAGTTGGTGCAAATCTTTTCCTTCCCATTGTGGAAAAAATGGGCGGACCAAAAATCTAATACTCTTATGCTTGTTTGGGTAGCAGTCGGCATGGCAACAGCACCGATTTTAAATGTTCTATCAACGAACCTTATCTATTTGACATTTGTTTCTATGACATCCGGCTTTTTTGTTTCAGGTACGATGCTTCTTTTGTTTAACCTTTTGCTGGAGCAATCTCCTAAAGAAAAAAGAACGTATTGTATTACGACCTATAACATTCTTCTATCCTTGGTTGCATTTATTGCACCACAAATAGGAATTTGGCTTTTAGAAACAACAGGCATGGAAATATCGATGGAAATAAGCTCACTGCTCCGACTAATCAGTGCATTCGTCTTCCTCCTCATGTACGTAAAATTCATGAAAAACAAAAAATCCACCAAATTTCTAACAAGAAAAAAAGCGTCCTCTTCATCTTGACTGAAAAGACGCTTTTTGTAATATGAGAATGTATAAGTTTTTGTTTCGAGAATTGTCCAGCTCCAGCGCCCTAGCGGCTAGTGTCCTTCGCTCTCCGGCCTACGATAAGTCAACATCGAATCGCCTCCGGCTCTTCGTGTTTCCTTTATCTCAGTTGGAGCGCTCTAGGCCATACGCCGCTGACCAGGGCGCTTCCGCTTTTCTTGGTGTTAGGCACCATTTATTCTTTAGAAATGATAAATATATAAGAAACTTTATCATATTTTTAGAAAGAGTGTATTAATGGAATCAGGAGGAGAGCCATGATTAAAATTAATCATCAGATGGTGGATTCAGAGGATCTTGTTCCCAAATTTTCTAATCCAGAAGAGAAAACCATTGTGAAACAGATGGCGGCCCATCATACTTCCTACGAATACCCAACAATAAACGATCTTCAATTCGAACTCTTATTTCGAAGAAACACGATGAAAGCAGCACGTGAGCTAGACAAAAGTGGTCCTCATTTTACTACCTTTACGTATGCATTTTGCAATAAAAAGTATTGGGATCGCTTAGCGAATGGGGGCTTCCTCTTAAAGCCTGATGTTAGTCCCTCTGTTGGTCTATTAGACATCATTAAAAATGGGAAGCTTTATGCGTTTGAATGCTCCACAGCCATTGCTATTGTTTTATATATTGCCACCCTTTATTCGATCGGCAGTCAACGGTTTGATCTGCTCTTTGCCCGCCTATACTTAATGGATTGGCAATTTGATGAGGATTTGCCGATCCATCAAAAATATGGAGATGATTTTATTCCTGGCGATGTTTTGCATTTCAACAATCCTGATTTCGATCCCAAACAACCGCATTGGCGGGCGGAAAATGTCATCTTTTTTGGCGACGACAAATACTACGGACACGGTGTAGGCATCCGCAACGCCAGTACCATTATTGACTTTCTAAACAAAAAAAGAAAGCCAAATCCCAAGAATTCAGCTTACCTAATGCATTTAATCACACGACCAAATTATCAATCAATATAATGTTATTATTGGTGTCAGGCACCCATCGGTGGAAAGTGTCCACCGACGGTGCCTGACACCCTTTACAATACTGATGATTTACAAATGGCCTTTCCTATAAGTTAATAAAGGCTTGTTCTGCTTTGACGTTTTCGTTTATTACTTTGTTTTGTTTTAGCCATTTGGTGACCTGGTTCCAGGTTTCCGGGTCTTGGTAGCCGAATGGTTTTTCTTTTGCATCCATTAGAGGCAATAACATTTCTAAGCTTTTTGTTTCAATATCTTTCTCTAGCGGTGAAGATTTGTCTTCGTGCTTAAGCAGGGTGGACAAGGCCGCTTCAGGATGGTCCTGAACATATTTTTGACCTTCCCCAATTGCTGCCATAAACTTTTTAAACACTTCAGGTTTTGCCTTTAATCCCTTTTCACTAGCGACCAATACTAATTCATAGTAATCTGGAACGCCATAATCCGCAGGATTTAGGGTCCTTATTGGGTGCCCCTCTTTTTCCAGCAATAACTTTTCATGATTGATATACCCGCCGATAAGGGCGTCCGTCTTTTTCGTAGCCATTGCAGGAATGAGATCCCAGCCTACATCGACCATTTTTATCTTACCAGAGTCTCCGCCGTCAGCCTTTACCATGGTTTGTACAATCGCTTCATCAAGTGGAATCGATGGATAGCCAATGGTTTTACCAGCTAAATCTTTTGGTGATTGAACCGAACTATCGGCAGGCACCATGAGTTGATTGAGTGGATGACGGACAAGCGCGCCAAACGATTGAACAGGGATATCTTCACTGCGTGCCACAAGCACCTGCGGTTGATAGCTTATCGCCATGTCGATTTGATTGGCAGCCACGAGTTTCAATGGATCATTTGTGTCTGCAGGCATTTGAATATCTAGATCCAGCCCTTGCTTTTTAAAGTAGCCTTGTTCCTCGGCTGCAAAAAGAAAGGAATGGACCGCATTCGGATACCAATCCAACATTAAGCTGACTTTTTCGACCTTCTTGTCTGCACCTGAACTTGTTTTATCAGTAGCCGTCTTATCGTTTTGCCCACATGCACTTAACATAAGTAACAAAAGGCTAATCATGATTACAAAACTTTTCTTCATTAAATATTTCTTCCTTTCTTAGATGCGAAATTTATTTTTCAATAATTGTTTTTCTACTAATCGAATTAATAAAAATAGGACGATTCCGAGTAATGACAAAAGAAATATTGCAGCAAATACGGCATCTGCCTTAAGGTTACCTGACATGCGCCTGCTGAAGTAGCCGAGCCCTACACTTGCACCAAGCCATTCACCAATTGTTGCTCCGACCACACAATAGACAACAGACATCTTTAAACCGGACATAATCGAGGGCAATGCCATCGGGATCTGGATTTTTTTAAAAATGGCCCAGCGATTCGCCCCCATCGTTAACAATAAGTCCCGATATTCATGGCCGCCCGATTTTAGTCCATCATACGTACTAACGACGATCGGAAAAAATGCGGTCAAAATGGTTACGGCAATTTTGCTCCAAATCGAATAGCCAAACCACATGATAAAAATCGGCGAAATGGCAATTAGCGGCACCGTCTGTGAAATGACCAGAAACGGGTAAAGCACTTTCTCTAACGATCGTGAAAAGTGCATTCCCACTCCGATCAATAAGCCGCTGATAACCGAAATCAGAAAGCCTATCAAGACTTCTTTAAGGGTTGCGGGCAAATGTTCTTGTAACAAAAGCTGTCGGTTTTCTACCAATGACCCCCATATTGCTGATGGCGAAGGCAAGATAAAAGCTGGAATAATGCCTTGCTTCACTATCCACTCCCACAAACTGACGAGAACGATGACTACGATCACAAACAGACCATAATCTCCCGTCCATTTTTTCACTCTATTTTTCATTTTGTATCAGCCACTCCAGTTCTTTTCTCATTGCGATAAACTCTGGTTGGTAAATGAGTTCTGACTTTCTTGGTCTTGGGAGCTGGACCTTCACTTCTTGGATCCTATTTCCACGATCCCCTGTTAAAAGATAAATCCTGTCACTTAACAAAATCGCTTCCTCAAGATCATGGGTGATAAACAGGACCGTCTTTTGCAATTCTCCCCATAACCCTAATAACCATCCGTGCATGTTGCGTTTTGTCAGTGAATCAAGGGCGCCAAACGGCTCATCGAGCAATAAAAGGTCTTTGCCGGTCATAAGGGTTCGTAAAAAAGCAACCCGCTGCCTCATTCCTCCCGATAGTTCATTCGGATAGGCTTTTTCATAATCTGCTAAACCAAAGCGGGACAACCACTCCCGTACCTCCGGCAGCCTTGACTTTGTTCTTTCCTTCGTTACCTCCAAAGGCAGTAAGACATTCTCTATTACTGTTTTCCACGGTAGCAGCAAATCCTTTTGCGGCATATAACCGACATGTCCTACTCTCTTGCCAGGCTCTTCTTCTCCAATCAAAATAGTCCCTTGATCAGGTTCTAGTAATCCGGTAATCAACTTAAAAAGGGTGCTTTTGCCTGAACCGCTCGCCCCGATAACGGAAACAAATTCCCCAGCCATAACATCCAGAGAAATTTTTTCAAAAATGGGCTTCTCGCCAACAAAGGAGTAGGATAATTCATTAATCTTCAACATGGGTGAACTAGACAGGCCACTCGCCCCCCTGGTACACCATATCCCAGAACATGTATTCAAATCGGGATGTTGTCAGAAAATGTTCTTCTAAAATAGCTAGCTCCCGTTCTGGTTTTCCATCGGCCAATCCATCTAACAAATCCATGAGCCACTTAGCCAATGAACCAAATTCACTTGAGGAGTACATTTTGATCCATTCACCATATAGTTTGTGCTCACTAGCACCTGGATATTTTTCTGCTAGCATCGTGCTAATCTCCCAATAGCTCCACATACAGGGCAATAAAGCAGAGACTAATTCCTCCAACGAGCCGTTTTGAGCAACATTCAGCATGTACCGTGTATAAGCTAGGTTTATCGGAGTCGGTTGTGTTTCCTCCAATTGTTGCTTCGTAATTCCAAATTGCTTCGCATATTGGCGGTGCAATTCCATTTCACCATGCAAGGTCTCATTTAAGAGCTTTGCAAAGGCTGCCATTGTATCTAGGTCTCTTGCTTTCACAGCCCCAAATGCAAACAGTTTAGAATAATCGATTAAAAACACATAGTCCTGCTTCATATAGCGAATAAAGGATTCTATCGGCAGTTCGCCGGTTCCTAATCCGACTACGAATGGATGCTGATGGGTCTTCTCCCAAATATCATTTACGTTTTGATAAAGCCTCTCTGTAAACTTCATGTCCACCTGCCTCCTTCCTGGTGTTACACCATTCTGCGATAAAAACAACTAATACTTTTGTAAAATCCAATAATTGTTGAATTTCCACCTTCTCATTAACAGCATGGGCATTCTCCAATTTACCTGGTCCAAAGATAACCGTTGGAATACCAGCCCGATCAAGCCAGCCGGCATCTGTTACGGTTGGTGACATGCCAACCGTTGGCTTTTGGTTTATCATTTTTTCAAAAGCATTTGTTAAGCTCTTTGTTCCAGGATGCGCTGGATCGATTTCTAATGAAGGAAAAATTTCACCACGGTCGACAATCATGGATTTACCGCCCCATACGAACTCAGGAGGATTCTCCCGCAGCCACGGATCTGCTGCCGCTACTGCCTCAATATGTTGTTCGATTTCCTTTATAACCTGCAGGTAGTCTTCATTTGGGTAAAAATGAACAGTTACCCAGAGCGCACACCGATCAGCAATAAACGCTGCATGCCGGCCGCCTTCTATCACCGCGGGGTTAATCGTATTGGTGCCAGGTGAAAAACCTTCATAGCTTTTTGTCACTGCCCAGTGGCGTTCAAGTTCCTGAAGTCCGGCAATGATTTTCATCATTTTCTCAATCGCACTCGCGCCCTTTACTCGACCACCTGCATGAATCATCTTGCTTCTTATTCCATCATGATAGGTTTCCTTGCTTTGAATCGTTATCCAGCCTGTAATAACCCCGCCTTGCCCTTCTATATGTAAATCGCTTGTATCTACCACCACCGCGTAATCAGCTGTATAACCTCTTTCCGTGCATGCTAAAGTTCCCGCCTCGCCAACCTCTTCTCCGATTACGGATTGAAATTGAAGATCACCTTGTAAGGAAACACCTATTTCTTTTAAAAGTTTAATGGCAAACAGAGACGCGGCAATTCCGCCTTTCATATCGGCCACACCACGTCCAAAAATATGAGCATCCTTGATACTTGTTGAAAAGGGTGAAGTTTCCCATTCTTTATCATCCCAAACCTCGGCAACATCTACATGTCCATTGATAATCAAACTATTAAAATTGTTAGTGGATTCACCCTTTAAAATACCAACCACATTTGGGTCCCCAGGATAGACATCCCACTTATCAGTTTCAAATCCCAACTCTTCTAAATATCCTTTAATAAATTTCTGAATATCATCGGTATTACGGGCTGGCGGGCTCACGGTTGGAAAGGCAACCAGCTTGGTCATCAAGTCGAATAATACCCCTTTTCTCGCTTCAACTTCATTCGCTATTTTTCGAACTATTTCATCTTTCATTTGTCCACAACCCCTAGTGATTATTATTTTAATTTCATAATTTGGGGTGCATTTGTTTCATCCATTATTAAGACTCTCTTTCTCAAGAAAACGGCTAGAATCACAAATCCAAGCAGTGCACCTGCAAAAGAACTGAAGATAAATAATGGGATAAACCCAAATAGTGTTGCTTTTTGTCCCATAATGAGGGTTGCAATCGGATAGGATAGCAATGCACCAAGGATACCCGTGCCAATTACTTCGCCGATAAATGCCAAATAGATTTTTTTCGTTTTTATAAATAGGAGTGAAGCTAGCAATGCCCCGACCATACTGCCGGGAAAAGCAAAAATGGAGCCTGTGCCCATTAGATTTCGGATGAATGACACGCAAAAGGCCTGTGCTAACGCATAATAAGGTCCTAATAAGACGGCAGACAGCACGTTTAAAAAATGCTGCATCGGAAAGACCTTTGTAAAACCGATCGGAATAGCGACCAGATTACTAGTGATGGTTCCAATGGCAATCATCATAGCGGTCAGTGTCAATTTGGATGTTTTTTTCATAAAAATCACTTCTCCCCTAAGTAAACTTGGTGACTTAAGGCACTTGCGGCTTCCCGTGGTTTATCTGCATGGCTGATGGCCGTAATAACGGAAACGCCATCAGCACCTGCTTTTACAACTTCTGCGGCATTGCCACTAGTAATTCCACCGATTCCAACCATCGGAATGGTAAAGCCTTGTTTGCGTAATTGTTCAATGAGTACGGTCCCGCATACTGGCTTGGCATCATCTTTTGTATTTGTTGGAAAAATAGGACCAATGCCGAAGTAATCGGCTCCATCCTCTACCGCGCTGATTGCTTCTTCCCGGCTATGTACGGAAACGCCAAGAATCTTGTCGCCAATTTTTTCTCTTACCGTTTTTACCGACTCGTCCTCCTGCCCAATATGAACGCCGTCAGCCTCTATTGCAAGCGCTAGATCGATATCATCATTGACGATGAACGGAATTTCATGGTCCTTGCAAATGCTCTGAAGCTGTTTGGCAAGGGTCCATTTAGCTTCTCCTGTTAATGCCCCTTTGCCCTTTTCTCGAAATTGAAATAAAGTAATTCCACCAGCTACCGCTTCTTTAAGCACTTCCGCTGGATCCTTCAGGCAGTTGTTGCTGCCCATGATAAAATAAACCCTTAAATGTTCACTTATGCTTTTCATACATCTGCCGGCTCCCTTCGTAAGGTTCTTTTTCGAAATGCCCAGTGATTGGTTGGGCCGTGTCCTTGGCCAATCTCTAAGTCATCTTCAATCGCTGCCTGTATAAAATCCTTTGCTTTGACAACGGCATTATAAATCGTTGCCCCTTTAGCTAGTTCAGCGGTAATCGCGGCTGAAAAGGTACATCCGGTTCCATGGGTGTTCTTCGTTTCAATTCGCTTACTGGTGAAGGTGAAGAAATCCTTGCCATCAAATAATAAATCGATCGATTCAGCTGGATCTTCATCATGCCCGCCTTTTATCAAAATATGTTTGGCACCTAAGTCAAATAGCCGCTTGGCAGCTTCCTTTTTATCATTAGTTGTTCGAATTGACATTTCTGTTAGAACTTCTGCCTCCGGAATATTTGGTGTAATCACTTTGGCTAATGGCAATAAATACTTTTTCATAGCCGAAATGGCTTCCTGCTGCAAAAGTGAGGCACCGCCCTTTGCAATCATGACAGGATCGACAATCAAATTTCCCCATTTAAAAAACTGAATTTGTTCTGCAACGACTTCAATAATTTCCGCATTAAATAGCATTCCAGTTTTCAGGGCATCAGCACCGATATCCTCGCCAATAGCCTTTATCTGTTGTGATACTGCCTCCGAAGTCATCGGATATACCCCATGCACCCCCAACGTATTTTGGGCTGTAACCGCAGTGATGGCTGACATGCCGTACACGTCTAATTCTTGAAACGTCTTTAAATCAGCCTGAATACCTGCACCGCCGCCGCTATCAGAACCTGCGATCGTTAATGCTTTTATCATAAAAAAGATCCTCTCTTATTCATTTATTTTTTTAACAGATGCCAAAAGATTTATATCTTCACTTGAAACGAGTGATAATTGATTTAAAAATTCAATTTGGAAGCTGCCCGGCCCACGTTCTGCGGTTAATTTTGCAGCCTTTTCAGCAGCAATTCCATAATAGGACAAAGCCGAAACGGATGCCTTGAGCAGATTTTTTTCTACACCGGCAAATGCTCCAATTACAGAGGTTAATAAGCAACCGGTTCCTGTCACTTGTGTTAGAAGCGGATGTCCATTCGTAACAACAAAAGTGGTTTTTCCATCTGTTACCACATCCTCTTTTCCAGTGATAACCACCACACAATTCAGTTTTTGGGCTGCTGCTATAGCAAGCTCTGTAATATTTCCTTGTGTCTTACCTGCATCAACGCCTTTGATTTCCCACTGTTCTCCGATGACATTCGCCATTTCCGCAGCATTCCCTCTAATCAATGAGACGTTGATTTCCTTCATTATTTTTCTGGCTGTTTCCGTTCGATACGGAGTTGCACCAGCACCCACGGGGTCAAAAATAACCGGCACCCCATATTTATTGGCGGATTCTCCTGCAATGATCATCGCATCAACTGTTTGCGAATTTAACGTCCCTATATTCAAGACAAGGGAACTAGCAATCTTCGCCATGTCCGCTACCTCTTCATTTGCATAGGCCATGACCGGTGATGCACCAAGGGCAAGCAATCCATTTGCTGTAAAATTCGTAACGACGACATTCGTTATATTATGGACAAGCGGTCGTACCTCTCTTACTTTTTCCAACGTTTCATATATGCTCTGTTTTTCCAATCCAATCTCCCCATTTCTTTTGTAAATGAAAAAAACCAGATCCATAAATTGGACCTGGTTAGTTAGAAAATGAAAAAAATATTTCACTCGACTACTTTCCTACGCTGGTATTACCCAGATCAGGTCCGAAGGGTTAAAAACTAATCGTTTTCTCTCAGCCTGATTACAGGGCACCCCTAGTAGATACTTGCTTATTAAATTACCATCATCTTAACGCTAAAAATTATCGATGTAAAGAAAATTATTTCTATTAAACAACCTGATATTGTCTTAAATTATTTATCCAGATTTCTTTTCGCTAGTTCCATAAGTTCCTTTAACTCATTTGTAAATCCTTTGACTGCTCGTTGGCTAACCACGGTTACGGGTACACCTAGAAAGCCATATTGTTCGACTTCTGTTTGATACTCAGGGTTTGTGGTGATATTTCTGGCTTCAAATGGGATTCCTTCTTGAGAAAGTACCTTTTTGACCATTGTGCATTCGATACAATCGTTTGTCGTATAGACGATGACTTGTTTGTCCATGGTTCTGTTTCCCCTCTGCTAATATGTTAATTGGTGAAAGACTATGTTCTGTCTTTATGGTATCAGAAATATTAAAAATGCCAAATGAATCGTCTTAATTGCACTATTATATATGTACATCCAACCGACAAGGCTATTAAATAGAATCATAATTCTCCTAAAGAACCATTCAACCGTATATGACAAATTAACTCGAGAAATGTCTATTTATGCGCTTTCCCAAGCAATAATTAAACCATATTCACATATTCAAAAAGGCAACCTGTCCACCTGGGGTGGACAAATCGCCCCAATTGTCTTTTTATGGTGCCTGCCACCATTTTACTATTTCTTCCAAATAACTTAGGATTTCTGCTTTTGTGTCTTCTCTTTTGAGGGCGAGGTCGATGGTGGCTTTGATATAGCCGATTTTGTCGCCAATGTCGTAGCGGGTTCCTTCAAAGTTGTAGGCTAGAACGGCTTGTTGTTTATTTAACTCATTGATGGCATCGGTCAGTTGTAATTCGTTTCCTTGTCCAAGCGGAAGCCCTTCCAAGATTTTAAAAATCTCTGGTTTTAACACATATCGCCCCATGACAGCATACCTTGATGGAGCCTCGTCAATACTTGGCTTTTCTACTAACGATTCTATGGTAAGTAGATTCGTTTCGATCATCGCTGTCTTGGGCTTTATCATTCCGTATTTACTTACTTCATGTTCTGGCACTTTCTGAATCGCGATAATGGAACTATTATAATACTCGAAAACATTGATTAGCTGCTTTAAACATGGAACTTCAGCGGTGACCACATCATCGCCCAGCATCACCGCAAACGGTTCATCTCCAACAAAATTTTTGGCACATAGAATAGCATCGCCAAGCCCGTTCGGTTCCTTTTGGCGAACATAATAAATCTTAGCTAAATTAGAAATTTTCTGTACTTCCTCTAGCACTTTGAGATTATTCTTTCTAAACAGTGTATCCTCGAGTTCATAGGATTTATCGAAGTGATTCTCAATTGACCGTTTTCCCCTGCCGGTTATGATAATAATTTCCTCAATTCCCGACGCAACTGCCTCTTCAACAATATATTGAATCGTTGGTTTATCAACGATTGGAAGCATTTCCTTTGGAAGTGCTTTTGTTGCTGGTAAAAACCGAGTTCCGAGGCCGGCCGCTGGAATAATGGCCTTTCGGATTTTCATAAACTACCTCCTTTCAAAAAATTCTCTTTCTATTTTTCTTTAGCGTGTAATGGACGATAAACCTTTTTTAAAAACTTATACATTAACTCTGGAAGGATTTTTTTACGTCGGTTGACTAATGTACTGACAATCGCCTTGTTTTCTTCCTTTGAAACGTGCCAATCATCTGGTATGAACGAGACGATTTCTTCTATTAAGAGAATGGGCATGGTTTGAATGATTTCAAGGTGCTCTATAAAACTTTGTTCAGCACGAATACATTGTGCCATTAATTGGTGGGTAGCACTTTTCATTACTTCTACAGGTAAATTTTCCAAATCCTCATGAAGCCAATTATACGTTCCAAAAATCTCAGCCTGGTCAATCATCCATAATTGATAGTCTCCATTAGCTGCTTCTTGAAGCAATATATTCTTGCGGGTTCGGTCACGATTACACAACCAGTAATCTAGTAAAATGATTCCTGCGAGCGATTGATGGTTTAGGATATCTGGAACAGTAGATACCTGATGTCCATTGAAGGAGTTAGAAACATACAAAGAAGCAAATTGAAACTGTGTGCTTTGGAGCTGGGAAAGTTCAGGGACTTGCGAACAAAATTCTTGAGGAATCTCTACTAACCTAGCAAATGGTACAGGTAGTCCCATATAACGGGCCAAACAATACCCAATCCATTCATTCGGCAGGGTCTTTTCAAAGCCCGGTTGGAAAAATTTCACTACATAATCATTTCCATCATTGAAAGTGATTAGCTGTGCATTGGATTTACCTTCTAGCGTCTTGATAAAAGTAACCGGTGTCATCATGAAGGATCCTCCTCACTCTCGAGATCTTGACCTTTTTGGCCCATATTTTTTAATAATTGGATATATTCCGCAGCTACCTTTTGAATGGCAAAGTGCTGTTGAACTCGTTCAATCGCCGCTTGCGACATTTGCTGATGTTTTACAGGATTGTCAAGAACTCCATATATCTGCATGACCGCATCTTCGACATTTTGGCCACGATAAAGCTGACCCGTTTCACCTTCTACCACCAATTCAGTTACCGGCATCATCCTTGAAGCTACCACCGGAACACCGCAAATCATCGATTCGATAAAAGTATTGCCAAAGGATTCTGACCTGGTAGTCGCAAGGGTGCAGCCGCCTGATTGACGGATTTTTGCATACACATGTGGCATTTGTTGATAGGGAATGACTGGAAACCACTTGATAATATCAGTTAACCCATCGTCTTGCCAAACTGCTTTAAATTCTTCTCGCTGAACACTTTGTGCTCCACCAATAACCCATATTTCGATATCACTGCGTTCCATTTTTATCTTTTTTGCGATCTCAATCAGCATCGGCCAGTTTTTACGTTTGTCCAATCTGCCTACCCAACCGATAATCTTCTTATTGTTTGAAAGAATGGGTTCACTGTTGAAATCGATATCGTCATCCGGTAAGGCCCGAAAAAAAGAGGTATCAACCCCATTGTAGATAACGTTAATCGGGATATCATTGGTTAAAATAGTCACTAACTGCTTTTGATAATGGGAGGGAACAATAATACATTCTGGTTTAATACCTTTAAATGTTTTTAAGTGAGGCATCAGCTTGATTAATTCCGGTGTTCGAGCTTCTATAATGACAGGACCCTGGTATTTGGCTTTCCGGATCCACTTATATGCCGCACCTGTATCGACAACAATGATGGCATCATAGGAGTTTTTTTTGATAATTTTAATAATCTGCCCTTCATCCTTTGTTAAATAAACGGGAGCAATATCCTGCATTATATGGAGACCACCATGGTCGGTCGTATATAAAAATTCTGTATCAATTCCTTGCTGTTTAAAATAGACCGAACGGTTCCGCCATCCGGCATTTACCCCGCCAACGGTGAGGAGCCGCCAGATTACTAATACTTTCATGCTGCTTTCTCCCTTATTTTGATATAGGGCCTCCTCCATTGACAACACTCATCCGTAGTATGTTTGTTTGATGACATATTCTATGATTATTATTTGTGACGGTGTTTCCTGCTGCTACCATGTCTGCGGTCTCGATCACGGGATTTTTCTCCCTCATAACTCTTTCTATTTGAGTACCTATCTTTACCGCGATCACGAGAGCTTTCCCGGCGACGATCACTTTGGCTTTCCCCAGCATATCTTTTCTTTGAACTATTACCTCGTTTCCGCTCACTTGGTTGAGCTATTTCTCGAGATTTCCAATACTCATCTATTTTTTCCATAACCGCTTCCAGGCTCTTTCCACGTGCTAGCATGGTTTTGACCCATTCTTCCTTAAATACCTTTTGGACAAGGCCTTGCAACTGAACTACATATTTTTCCTCATCCGTTGTTGTCAAAAGTTGTTTACTTAGGTTCTTCAGTTTTTCTTTGTCAGGTTTTTGGGGGAGGATGACTTGAGTGATTTGCCGGGAGAGTTCTTCCATCCGGATATAGTGCAGCCATTCTTCATATAATTCTGGAGCCATTTCTTGAACATGTGCTAGAAATATAGCCTTATTTTCTTCCCCTAAAGAAGTTAATAATTTCCTTGGGTACGGATAAACGCGGTCACGCCAAACTGTTCTTGCAACGTCAATTACCTTCAAGTTCCCATCTGGCTGTATAAAAATTTGCCTTTTATGATGATCAATGCGCTCAAAACCGATTGATTTAAAGGTGATGAGCATTTCAATTAATTTGAAGGATAGCTCTGGCGTCAATGGCTGAGACTGCAGGTATTCACGGATATCGACACCTTTGACAAGTTCCATCGCGATATAAAGGGGACCTTTGGCATGTACATATGGAAAGAGATCCGTATTCTGTCCAAGGGACAGGGCATAAAATTCTCGTTCACAATCCTCTTCATTTCCGAAAACTTTCACACAAATATCGTCCCTCACTTGAAAGACCGCTCCCTGACGTCCTTTCCCTAACATCACTAATGGGGACTGATTTACTACTTCCACATCTGCATTTACTACATTTCGAACTTGTATATCTTTTAACCATGAATTCAATTGATTAATATCCACATTTTTCCTCCTGTCTTATGATTTATTCAACCGTCTATCGTGGGTTATTGGCTGGTCGCGATCACCGTTTACTTACTTCCTTCGGGCAGTTTTAAAAGCTTGTCTATTAAATGATCCTTTAAAGGTATCCTAATTAATAAAACAAAGCTTTATTACCTACAATAGTAAATTCAAGTGGAGTGAAAAAGGTAAAGGCAAGCGACCATAAAATCAAAATAAGATTAAATTTATGTAAATTTGTTAGAAAAGCGTAAGCGCCCTGTTCAGCGGCGTATGACCTAGAGCGCTCCCACTGAGATAAGGTGAAACTTCAATCAGCGAACGTTCTTCTCGCTGATTGTTAGTTGAACCGATCGGGTTCTTACGGGCAGTTGAGAAACTACTGCCCGTTAAACGCGATAAAGGAAACACGAAGAGCCGGAGGTGATTCGATGTTGACTTATCGTAGGACGGAGAGCGAAGGACACTAGCCGCTAGGGCGCTGGAGTTGGACAATTCTCGAAGATTTTAAACTTTCTAATCTCAGAACAAATGGCCAACGATAAACGAGATCGCTGGCCATTTCTCCTATTTTGCAGTGCCTTTTGCAGTGCCTGACACCATTCGTAACATTACCCCTGTAAGAAAGGTTAAAAATATATGGGTACCTAGTTTTACGGTTGATTGGACTAGCGTGTCTTTTAAGGGGTCGAGGCAAACGATGTCCATGGCTTTGACTTTGGGATGCTTCGCAGCTGCGAGTACGCCGTCGAGCAGCTCTTCTGTTGTCATGCCTCCCGGTGTTGATGCCGGTACTCCCGGAGCATAGGCAATATCAAGTACGTCCATGTCGACTGTCAAATAAATAGTATCAACCTTTGCAGATAACGCTTCTAAGCAATGGCGTACTGTTTCTTCAATACCCATTTTTCTTGCCTGACGGAGGGTAATATAATTAACACCCTTTTCATTAGCATATTGCTGTAAATCCTTTGTATTAAAAAAGCCATGTAAACCGATGTTGTACATATCAGGTCCCGCCACCACACCACTTTCGATCAAATTCCTCATCGGTGTTCCGTTTGATGGCCCATTATCGGTTAGAGACCGTAAATCAAAATGGGTATCAAATTGCAGGATGCCAATACGCTCCTGGGGTTTAGCCCATTTTAATCCCTTTACCATCATCGCCGTTATGGAATGATCACCGCCGATTGCTGCCACAGTCGATGTGGCAAAATTCCGATGAATAGTGGCTGATGCTTCGACGATATTGTCATGACAACGGTGTATATCAGTTACATGCATCGGAACATCTCCAGCATCCACTGCAGTCAGTTCCGCCAAATCCAAATCCTCATCCACATTATAGGTAGTAAATCCTTTCCAAGCACGGCGAAAGGCATCAGGAAATTCAGATGCCCCTGAGGCACTTATTGACGATCGCGATAGTGGAACGCCGACGACCACAACATCAACATCCTTATTTTTATGATCAACTGCTGCTGTGAGTGGCTGAATCCATTCATGAACCTTTGTCACATTGCCGTCAGTATCTGGTCTTACCCATAAAAAACTTGGTGGATTCAGTTTAGGATAAAGAAAGCTCTTCAACCAACTGCCCCCCTTTGACAACGACTTGACCATTTTTCACCACTGTATCCGTATGGTTTACCCCATACAAATATTGTAGTTTCATATAATTTTCAACGTTAAAAATGGTCACATCTCCTTTTTTGCCCACTTCTAAACTGCCAATCTCTCGTCCCCGATTGATGGCATGGGCTGCATTAATCGTTGCTGCAGTAAGTACTTCTGCCGGTGTCATCCCCATTTTTATACAAGCTAGATTCATAATAAAGGGCAGTGAAACGGTTGGTGAAGAACCAGGGTTACAATCTGTAGAAAGTGCCACTGGTACACCTAGGTCCACCATTTTTCTTCCATTTGCAGACTCGGCCATTAAAAAGTAAGCCGTTCCTGGCAGTAAAACACCCACCACCCCTTTTTCCGCCATGGCCATTATTCCTTTTTCCGACGCTTTTAATAAATGGTCGGCTGAAATCGCGCCTACTTCGGCCGCAAGTTCTGCTCCTTCATATGGCTCAATCTCATCGGCATGAATTTTTGGTATTAACCCATACCTTTTTCCAGCTTCAAGAATTTTCCGAGATTGCTCTGGTGTAAACACTCCCTGTTCACAAAATACGTCATTAAATTCTGCAAGTCCTAGCTCGGCCACCTTGGGAATCATTTCTTCAATTAACAATCTCACAAATTCATCGGGAGCATTCTTATATTCCTCCGGTACCGCATGGGCCCCCATGAAGGTACACACGACATCGATCACATGATTTTCATTTAACTTTTTCGCAACTTCCAGCTGCTTTTGCTCGGTATCCCAATCCATTCCGTAGCCGCTTTTCGCTTCGACCGTCGTCACGCCGTGCAGCAGAAATTGATTTAACCGTTCAAAGCTTTCTTGAAAAAGCTCCTCATGTGTGGCGTCCTGAGTCCGTTTGGTTGTGGCATGAATTCCACCGCCCGCATTCATGATTTCCATGTAGGCTGCCCCCTGCAAGCGCATATTAAATTCGTTCTCCCTGCTTCCCGCAAAAACCAAATGTGTATGCGGATCAACGAGCCCTGGAGTCACCAGCTTACCGGATGCATCCAATATTTCCGCCTCAGCGAGCCGCCCTGCATATTTTTCAAAGAGCTCTTCGTCCTTCCCTATTGCTTGAATGACACCGTTCTCAATCCATAGACTGCCGTTTTCAATGATGCCAAGCTCAGACATTGCTTTTTTTATAAGGGGAGCATTAGAACTTCCCTGTAACGACACAAGCTGTGCAGCATTTCGAATAAATAGTGCTTTACTCATCAGCTAACCTCCCTTTTTTGAAAGGCTCTGTTAATTTTGGTTGTTGATTTCCGCTCCAGGAGCTCGCTTTCCGCGGGCGTGCCGGGGAGCCTCCTCGGCGCTTTTGCGCCTGTGGGGTCTCCCCTGCACGCCCGCAGGAGTCGAGCGCCTTCCGCTCCAATCAACGAGTATAAAAAACAACATTGTCGTTTAACAGATCCTTTTGAAAAATTAATCTTGCTGCAGCATGGGCATGTTGATGCCCTTTTCTTTTGCTGTCTTAATGGCGTGCTCGTAGCCTGCATCGGCATGCCGAACCACACCCATCCCAGGGTCGGTTGTTAATACTCGTTCTAAACGCACTTCGGCATCCTTCGTTCCATCTGCCACAATAACCATCCCTGCATGCTGTGAATACCCCATTCCTACTCCGCCGCCATGGTGAACCGACACCCAGCTCGCACCACCGACAGCATTAATTAAGGCATTTAAGATTGGCCAGTCGGACACAGCATCACTGCCATCTTTCATCCCTTCTGTTTCTCGGTTGGGCGAAGCCACCGAACCTGCATCCAAATGATCACGACCAATTACGATTGGAGCGGAAACTTCTCCGGATGCAACCATATCATTGATGAGTTTGCCAAAGCGGGCCCGGTCTCCGTATCCGAGCCAGCAAATCCGGGCCGGAAGTCCTTGGAAGCTGATTTTTTCCTGAGCCATCTTCACCCATTTGCACAAGTGTTCATCATTCTTAAACTCGCGTAATAACCTTTTATCAATTTTTCGAATATCGTTAGGATCTCCGGATAAGGCTGCCCAGCGGAACGGCCCTTTTCCTTCACAGAATAGGGGCCGAATATAAGCTGGAACAAATCCTGGGAAGTCAAAGGCATGTTCCACTCCTTGATCCTTGGCTACCTGCCGGATGTTGTTCCCATAATCGAAGGTAACGGCGCCCTTTTCCTGCATGTTCAACATCGCTTTAACATGCATAGCCATACTTTGCTTGGAGAGTTCTACATACCTTGCTGGATCGGTTTTCCGTAATGCCGCTGCTTTTTCCAACGTAAACCCAACAGGCACATAGCCGTTTAACGGGTCGTGTGCAGAGGTTTGGTCTGTAAGCACATCAGGGTTGAAGCCTTTTTCAAGCATTAATGGTAAAATTTCTGCTGCGTTTCCGATTAACCCTATCGATAATGCCTTGCCATCCAGCTTTGCTTGGTGAGCCAGTTTCAATGCCTCGTCAAGGTCATTTGTTTTCAGGTCAAGGTAAGCGGTTTCAATTCGTCTGTCAATTCTGGACTCATCGACATCAATCGCTAAACAAACCCCGTCATTCATTGTGACAGCGAGTGGCTGTGCGCCGCCCATACCCCCAAGTCCTGCGGTTAAGGTAATCGTGTGTCTTAATGTTCCGCCAAATGATTGCCTTGCTAATTCAGCAAATGTTTCATAGGTTCCTTGGACAATTCCTTGACTGCCGATATAAATCCAGCTTCCGGCGGTCATTTGTCCGTACATCATTAACCCCTTTTGATCCAGTTCATGGAAATGTTCCCAATTGGCCCACGCTGGAACAAGGTTTGAGTTGGCAAGTAAAACACGCGGGGCGTCTTTATGTGTTTTCCAAACGGCGACAGGTTTGCCAGATTGAATTAACAATGTTTCGTCATCCTCTAATGCAAGCAGTGTTTTCACGATCGCATCATAGGATTCCCAGTTGCGGGCAGCCTTGCCAATTCCGCCGTACACAATTAAATCTCCCGGTCTTTCAGCAACCTCTTGGTCCAGATTATTCATTAACATTCTCAGCGCAGCTTCTTGAATCCAGCCCTTAGCGTGCAATTCCGTCCCGTGATAGTTTTTTATTACTCTTGGTTTAAAGGTGTTCTTTTCCATTCTCATCACTCCCTATTTATCATTCTATTCCTATTGTAAAAATAAAATTTTCTGAAAAATAGCTGTAAATCATTAGATAAAGGAAAATTTAAATGTTCAAAAGAGTAATTTTATTAGGATAACCTTCTAGTTTATGAAAATATATTTATAAAAAGATAGTTTTTATAGAAAAAGAAGCACAACATGTACCCTCATTTGTTTCTCTTTCATTTATTTATATGTTGGTGAAGTGGTCCTTTTCTATTACACCTTTTTGCATCCGAAATTCTCTCGGTGACCTTCCAATCAATAATTTAAATATTTTACTAAAATAATTTGCATTTTGATATCCAACCACAATCGCGATTTCTTTAACTGGCTTACTTGTTTCTATTAGCAGCCGTTTTGCTTCCTTCATTCGCACAGCTGTTAATAGTTCTGTAAAACTAGAACCTGTTTTCGTAATCAGCAGATGACTGAAATAAGAGGGATTTCGGTCCACAAATTGGGCGACATCTTCCAGGCGTAAGCCACTATTGGAATAGTGGCTCTCTAAATAGGCAATTCCACGCTCGATCGCATCTTGTTTTGTATTTTGAATAGTGGCACCAGCACCGATAAATATTTTTTGAATAAATAAAATGAGGTTTTGAACTGTTCGATAAAGAACCGCATCATAAAGAATCGAATCGAAAATAGTCCGATATTCTCGTTCATAATTCCGATTTACATTTAAATTGTATGTCTTCATAAATCTTCTTACTTGCGCCAAAATACTAGTTAACCTAATTCTGACCAGTCCAGGATCAGGATATGGACTTTGTAATTGGAGAAATTCAGCATAGAGCCACTTTTTTATTTTGTCCACGTCAAGATTTGTCAGCATATCGACCCATTCTCTTTGTTCCGGCGGCGTTAAAAAAGGATCAATATGCACCCACTCCGATGAAAATGTAAATTCGACCACTTGGCGGTAGCCCTTATAGTAAGTAAACTCCAGCATTTTTCGAGTCTGCAGGTATTTCTTGTTAAGGGTTGAATCCGAGGTCTTTCCTTTATGAACGACAATTGCTAGTGAATCTGAATAATCCTCTTCCCACTTTCTCATCGCTTTTTGGCATTGTTCTGTGATCGTAAGGCAGGTTTCCTTGAATAACAGAACCACCATATCACTTAGAGCGAAAACAGCGTGTTTATCAATAAATGGATAATCCAGTAAAAAGGACTGCAGTGTCGGAACTAGTTCAACGCTTTCTGTTTGAAAAGCGGCAAGTTTATAGTCCTCAGATGATGACACTTTTGGAAGGAATAAACTTTCATATGATAAATCTCGATATGTACTTGCCCTCTCTGTACTAGTTGTCTGATATTGATGACTCCGTTTTCGCGAGGCTTTTTGAAAGGTTGATTTAATCTTTGTGGCGGAAAACGGTTTAATCATTAAATCCAACGCCTGCAGATCTATCGCCATTTTTGCTTTTTCGAAGGTTGCTTCGGCACTGGTTAATACAAGTATCGGGGCATATATCTGCATCATTTCACGAAAACGTGACCAGTCTTCCTTCTTGAGCATATCTAGCTCCAGCAGAATAATGTCTGGTGTTTCCTTTTCAAACACCATCACAAATTCTTGAAAGTTTGATGCCAGCAAGATGTTCGAAACTGGAATAGAAGAAGACTTTAATAACCATTTAAGCCCCTCCCGTTCATTTAAATCCCGATCCGCAATCATCCACTTCTCCACCATTGCAACCCCGCCCTTCCTGCCACCGCTTCTGCTTCTATCTATTAATTATACAATGAAACAGGGTGCCATTAAATATAGAGCTTTTTAACATGGAGTCATTAAAAATGGTGCCTGACACCATTTATGGACACTGTACGCCTGGAGTGGACATTCACGCACAGAAAACGGTTGGTGTCAGGCACTAGAAGGCACCAGCATCGTTCTTTGTATTATTTATATATATATTGCAAACGATAATTTAGATAATCATAATTTGCAAGGAGTGGGAATATGCGGAAGTATCTTATTTTATTGATTGTCCTAGTCACATTTACCACGAATCGTCCGATATTAGCGAGTACTCATCCGACTAAAAATCCAGTGAGGGGCATTTATGTGACGGCACCAAATACTCAAGGCCCACAGTTCAATAAGTTACTCAATCTCGTCAAGCAGACCGATTTAAATGCAATGGTTATTGATATCAAGGATGACCAAGGCCATCTAACATTTACGCCCGCTAAATATTCACCTTTTTTGACTGCCAGTCACCCTTATATAACGGAGCCAAAGAAACTGATTCAGACCTTAAAAACAGAGCACATTTACCCGATCGCCCGGATCGTCGTATTTAAAGACAATGTATTGGCTCGTTCCCACCCCGAATGGTCGTTTCAAACAAATCAGGGCGTTTGGCATAATTCCCGAGGGGATTCGTTTACAAACCCCTTTCACAAAGAAGTATGGAAATATAATATTGGCATGGCGATTGAAGCAGCCAAAATGGGCTTTAAGGAAATTCAATTTGACTATGTGAGATTTCCTGAAAAATTTGAGACTCTCGAGGGTCCCCTTACATACAAAGGTAAACAAGGGAATAGGAATCGAGTGGCGGCAGTCACTGGATTCGTCAAATATGCTAGTAAAAAATTAAAGCCGTATGGGGTTAAGGTGTCTGTCGATACATTTGGAAATGCAACCATTATACCTGAAGCACCTGGTATTGGCCAAAATTTTTCAAAGATCGCTCAACATGTCGATGTTATATCCGCAATGATTTATCCTAGTCACTGGACAGGTAATTTTGGGATAGCCAAGCCTGATCTAGAACCCTTTCGCCTTGTGGAAGAATATGCAAAGGTTGAAACTGCGCGCTTGAAAAAATTAGCCACACCCCCTACATCTAGGCCATGGCTTCAAGATTTTACCGCCACATGGCTCGGCAAGGGGAATTATAAAGTGTATGGGAAAACGGAAATAGAGGATCAAATTCGGGCGTTACACGCCCAGGGAATTCAGGAATATTTATTGTGGAATGCTGCAAATGACTATACAACCAATGTGGATTATACACCGTTTTAACAAAAAGGATGAATCCTATTTCACTATGGAAGGATTCATCCTTTTTGGACTGTATTACGACTTTACTTGCGGTCTTATGAACATAATGCCCAAACCCAGACCAATTAGAATAGCAAGAAGATGGGTTGTCCCAGTGGACAATGCAAAGAATTTAAGCATCAATCCAAAGCTTTCATTCACCATACTTAAAAGCATTTTTTGAAAAATCGGCTTGTATATCAGGAAATAAGAGATCAGAATCACTGGGACTGCCTTCCAGTTTCGGCCAATTAAATACTTTGTTAAAAGAAAATAAATAATGGCCAATACAATGGCTAATCCAAAAACAAACGTATTTATGTACTGTATAGCACGTTCTGGCTGATCCAAAAACGTCAAAATAGTTAAGTAAATAACCCAACAAAGCGCCAATAAAACCGCGAAAATCTGGGTCCTAATCAAAAACTTCATACCCAATCTCCCTCACTCAAAATCATACAGTAACCATACCAACAAATCGCTTCTTATTCAACTAAGAAAGCATTTAGGCGTGTTTAAGTATCAAAAATGAAGTCTAGTAGTTTTCTCTTTTGGGTATTATGTTGACTTTTGGTCCGTCAGATTGTGGTTTCTTTTGATCGGCTTTCCTTTCTCCATGATCCTGTTTAGTTTCCTTTTCTCCTTCTGTCCGTAAAAAATCACTTCCATATGTGGCACCAATATTTAACCTTCCCTTTAACTCTTTAATCCCAAGCTGACCAAAGTTATTATTTAATTCAAACTTGTCGAATACAATTTTATCAACATGTACTTTTTCTATAATTACAGGCGGCTGAATGTTATCTTCCTTTTGCTGCTCCCATTTCTTCTCTAACAAATGGAGCTTCTGAATTTCTAGTTCTATGAGCCGCAGCTTTTGTTCTATTTTACTATATTTGTCATCTTTATTAGAGGAAAAGAATAGTTTTTTTAATAGCATAATCCGTCCCCGCTTTTGACGTCCCCACTGAGGACAATCTTCTTTTCCTTACTATATGCTCGTCCAAGTGGAACATGTCTATGTTAATAACGTACCTTTATAAAAATTAAGGAGGAAGCATCTATGTTCTTTTTGCCTTCGGCTGTAAACTTACACTATATAAAAATTAATACAATTGGACAAAACAGCAACCTATCAACAGGATCCAACTTTATCATCAACCGGAATGTAAGCAACTGTAGGAACGAGGGGTTCGGAGAGGAAAATTCTGATGGCACAGAATACCTTATTCCCATTTCCTATGTCGACGACAGCGATGTGCAGGATAGCGAGGCATTTAAAACACAACAAGCAGCCACTTCTAGTCAATGGGAATAATCTCGCCGGCTTCTTCAAGTAAAGGATAATGAACTTGCAGTACACCATTTGAGAAATTGGCTGATATATTACTGCCATCTGTCGGGCTCGGTAATAAAATATGGCGTTCAAAAGGACCTTGCTTTCGTTCGTTGTGGAGTACTTCACATCCATCCTCGTTTACTATTGATTTTGAATTGCCTTTTACAATTAAATAATTTTGATTGACCATTAACTGAACCTCTTCTTTTTTTATCCCAGGAAGGTCAATCAAGATTATTATTTTCCCTTCCTTTTTTATTATATCCACGAGTGGAAAACGGGGGTCACCTTTTGTATATATTGGCTGATTATTGGATGGAACGGAATTCATATTTATACTAGGTGTTGTTTGCTGATTTGACACCCTCTCTTGTTGGACATTCGTTTTCTGTTGCTGCCCATTTGCCAGAAATGAACCCATCATATTTTGATCAAAGATATCTTTCCAAAAATCGGTCCCGTATATATTTGAAGCCAATTCCATTAATCGTTTAATCTTCTCATCGTTCACCGATTTCACCTCATTCCCACATAATCTAGCATTATTAGGCATATATATTTAAGACAAAACGAAGGGGGTCCATCATGCCGGCACCAGTACCTTATGTTAATATTAATATTTTCTTATTGAAGATAAATTCCTTTGAAAATGCTTCAGCAGTAAATATTGGTCAAAATGTGTTAGCAGATTGGCACAACTCGGATAAGAAAAATCAAGGATATGGTCAAAACTTTGGGGATAATAGTGACTTTGTAGCAACACGAAGTGCTGTAGATGATAGGGATCAATTGGATGCCTTATCCTCGTTTGAATCCACGGTTCCCATTTTAGAAAGGAAGTGAGCATTTTGGTGAATTTTTCACCGATGGTTGTCAACTTTTTAGGTATTAAAATTAACGTGCTCGAGCATGAATCTTCTTTTACAATAGGACCCTTTTTTCAAGTGGACACATTTGTTTCTGAAAAACGAAATTATGGATTTGGAGAGGAAAATGGCGATTTAACATTAATAAATATACCGATTTCAGCAGTAACCGACTCAGACTTACTAGACTCTAATTCTGCCAAAAATAGTGTGGTCTGACGAGGTACTGCTCTCGAATTCTTGGTTTAATAATATCAACCAAAAAAGGCCAAGCAGGAGAATGTCTCCTGCTTGGCCTTTTCTATGTGTATGTTAGAATCAACCCACGTTTAAACCGAAGTCGGTTGCGATGCGGGCAAGACCGCCTTGGTAGCCGGAGCCGACGGCTGAGAATTTCCACTCGCCGTTGTGACGGTATAGTTCGCCAACAATAATCGCTGTTTCAATGGAGAAATCCTCTCCTAAATCATAACGAATGATTTCTTGATTAGTTTCCTCATTAACAATCCGGCAGAAGGCATTGGAAACTTGTCCGAAATTTTGACCGCGGGATTCTGCATCATGAATCGTAATCACAAATGAAATTCTTTCAACTTGAGCAGGGACTGCCTTTAAATCAACTTTAACTTGCTCATCGTCTCCGTCCCCCGCACCTGTACGGTTATCACCTGTATGTACCACGGAACCATTTCCGCCTTCAAGCTGGTTATAAAATACAAAATCCTTTTCAGATCCACACTTCCCATTGGCATCTAATAAAAAAATACTTGCGTCTAAATCAAAATCTTTCCCACCATCATAGCGATTGGTATCCCAGCCAAGACCAACTACAACCTTGGATAATCCAGGATTTGTTTTCGTTAAGTCTACCTTTTGACCTTTAGATAATGAAATTGCCATACTAACACCCTTTCGAAAAAATTTTTTGAAACCTTCTAACAAAAAAGAAAGCTACTACCATATTACACCCACATGTAAGATTATTCACTTCAGAAGCGAATCTAAAACGTAAAAATATCAATGCCTTCTTTAAGTTTACAAAATCTTCTTTCGTTTTTCTATTATTATTTCTCCAATTCTCTGATACAAAATGGTTTCGAATTGAAAAAAATGGTTAAATTAAGAAAGTCAAACCTAATATGGCAGGATATGCTATAATGAACTGTTGGCTAAGCACGTTAGCCGTTTATTTTTAAGCAGGGAGCGAATTTATTTTATGATAAAAATTGAAATACCAAATCCAGATGTTGTGATCACGAAAAGCAGACAAGTTGGAGAAAAAGTCGAATCACCACTTAGCAGCGAATATGGTTTCACGGATTACAACAAAATTCCTCGTGATAAAGGCGGAATGATTTTATTTTTTAACGCCAATGACGAATTACTTTTTGTAGGAAAAGCTAGAAAGCTAAGACCTCGTGTGAAGCGGCACTTTGAAGATACCGTTTCCCCAATCAAATCCCATCGCGATGAGGTTTATAAGATTGCCGTGATCGTTGTCGAAGAACCAATGGAAAGAGAAATCTATGAAACCTACATCATCAATACTCTTCATGCAAAATACAACATCGACAAAGTATTCTATAAATAATCCATACTGATGAAAAGAGCGGGTTTAAGTAAACCTGCTCTTTTTAAACATTAACTAATATCTCCATATTTCAAAATCATTTCTTTTTCAATATGACTAGCCCTTATACCAAACTGCGGCATCAACTGCCCTACTTTTTCACCCAATAGAATCTTTATGGCCAGATATGGAAAATTGATGCCTGAAAGACAGCTGACATGCATCCCCCCACTCATGCGTGGATTGATTTCGAGCAGCTTCGGCACCCCATTACTATATTTCACCTGGATATTGAACACATAAGGTAATTTATAAACTTGATGGAACCTATGGGCCAGCTCGATTAACTCCACACTATCCACAAGCTCTCTCACCCGGCCATCCCCTTTCATACGTGGAATCGCAGCATATAATTCATCATGAGAAGCCACGCAGTCAATACTGTATTCCCTATCTTCCAAAAATTCAAGAACCATTAAATCGGGGAAGGTTTCCTGCTGACTTAATATTTCACAGGCATAGGCATACGAAATTCGATAGCCAATTCCTTGATGGAAAAGCTGATCGATTGACTCCATTTTGTCTTTAATCACCCGGAAACCATTTGCCCCTTCTCCAATCACAGGTTTAAAGCAAACCTCGTGACCCAATTCCTTGAGTTTGGTATAGGCATTCTTAAAATCCGCCAGATTATTGACAACATAATAATCGGGGATCGAAAAGATCGGGACCCCGTTGGATAAGGTTTGATAGGCTGCCGCTTTATTATCGAGTATTTCCATAAGAGTCGCATTAGGGCATACCAGAACCTTCACACCCAAGGTTTCAAAATGAGCTAACCGCTTGGATATGAGGACATTTTCTTTCCGAGGAATGAAAATATCAATTTTATGTTTTTGGCAAAACTGAAGACAAAACTCTATATATTTTTCCCCTGATATGTCAGGCTCTACGAAGGCGTAATCACAATTTTGTAAATATAGCGCATCTTTATTTGGATGGGTACCATAAATAATAAATTTCCGCTGATCCTCATTTGCCCGAATCATATCAATATAATGTGAAACGGTTGTAAACCATCGATTAAACCAGATCTTCATTTGAATCCTCTTTCATGTTTATAATGAGACCCTTTCATTATGGGCAAACTGATTGCATTTTATAATCAAAATGTAAAAATGCCCCTGCCTATTGAGAATGGAGGGAATCAGCCATATCGTTTAATAGATCCTAATAAATAAAAAACGCCCCTGCAAACGCAAGAACGTTTTCCATCTACATTATAAATTCCCCAGTAAACTGCTTGATCTCTGATGAAAGTGAGCATTAAACTTATACCGGAATTTGAATATGGTTAAACTTGGTTGCAAACTCCATTATAGCTTCCAAATCTAACTTTGAGCTGTCCGAGATGATTCCATCTACTTTTTTTACCACTTGTCTTTCAAAAAAGTTCATTTTCGACACGAGGAATTCGCCGCCAAACAAGCCGAGTGCAACAGAGTTCTTTCGCATTTCTTGCGGATAAGCATTGTTAAATTGCTCAATCGCCATTTCTCCATCTCGCATACAAACGAGAAAAAGTCCTAATTCCTTTTCCAATAATTCATCGTGGTGTTGGTTGATAAACTTTTTAATTTTTCTTTGAATCTGTCCTGCGTGAATCGACCCTCCAATAATTACGGCATCAAAATCCTTGAGGTCAAAAATAGTTTTTTCCCTTTGTAAATCTGCCGATAAGACTTCTCCAGCTAGGTTCTCAGATAATAACCCAACCACCTTTTCTGTAGTCCCATGGGATGAGCAATAAACAATTAAACTTTTCATGCTATTTACTCCTCCTTCATTTACCAAAACCACCGCGATTACAAATGGACAGACAAAGACGGAATCATCCTCCCTTCTATTATAAATCCTCCATTTGAAAACACTCGCAATAATATTGGCAATATTATTACAACTAATCTTGCTAGGGTGCCTGACACCATTACCAATCTCCACGAGGTAATAACGGTGTCAGGCACTCTTTAACAATGTCACCAGTATCCCTCCTAACAAATAATATGGTAGTAATTTATTTTGGAGGTGAAGTTATGAGCAGGATGGAGTTCCCGATGGTGCTGGCGGGGCCGATTGTTCGGAGGGTTGAACCATCTAAGGTTTTTATTTGGATTGCGACAAGCAGGAGATTTATGATTGAAGGAATCTTCTATCAAATCAGCCAAAGCCAAGGAGGCGGGGATGATCTTTCCTTCGATTACCAGCAGATAGCAACAGTTAGTGTGCCTATGACCGTAAAGATTGGCAAACAACTGTTCATCCATTTAATTAAAGCGGCCCCCATCAACGGCCAATTTCCAACCGATACTTTGATTGGCTACAATCTACAATTCAGCCATGGCTCTGAGCAGCATGATTTAAAGAGTCTGAACTTCCTCACACCTAATCAACAGCATTCCATCGTATATGGAAAGCTTAAATACCCTACTTTTCAAATAAAAAACGGGAATTGCCAGTGCAAAAGCAATATTTTATATGGCTCTTGCCGAAAACTCCATGGTGAGGGAGAAGATACACTAGCCTTTGCAGATATGATCCTGGAAAAAACGTATGCCTTGACGAAGGAAGATCGCCCAGACGCACTTTTTCTGATGGGCGACCAAATTTATGCAGATGATGTCGCCGATCCAATCATCCTGCCCATTGCCACAATAGGCAAAGAGTTAATTGGGAAAAATGAACCACTCCATCTATTGGATGATCGCCTCAATCAAGAACTCTATCCTTCCCAGCTTAATCAAATAAACGGCAGACAATTTATCATGGAAAATCTTGCCCTGTTTACGTCCTCTCAAGCACAAAACCATTTAATCGAATTAGGCGAATTTGCTGCAATGTATCTATTAACTTGGAATCCCGAACTGTGGGCCGCCGCTCAAGAGCACCAATTATTTGCATCCTTTGCGGAGATGGAAGAAAAAAAGCTTATTCATTATACGTTTCCAAATAAGGAGCGCACTTTGAAGGAACATAAAACAGAGCGCGAAAAACTAAAGGTTCGGTACCAAGATCAACAAGAAGCCCTAATTACCTTCCAAGAAACACTTTGGCGAGTTCGAAGATTGTTAGCCAATATACCGACCTATATGATTTTTGATGATCATGATATTACCGATGATTGGAATATTTCAGCCAATTGGAAAAAGAACGTTCAAAATGCGTCCTTAGGCCGACATATCATTGCAAACGGCCTTGCCGCATATTGGGCGTTCCAAGGCTGGGGGAACGATCCGGAAGCCTATGATCAAGATTTTATCGAGATGATGGCCGCTTATTTTAAGAAATTGAGGAATGACAGCACTCACTCAAAACTAAATGACAGATGGATTATGAAACTTTTGAATTTTAACTCGTGGCATTTTGTTGCCCCAACCACGCCTAAGGCCGTTTTTCTAGATACCCGAACACTGCGTGAATATGAGTCCACACCCAAACCAGTAAAATTTGGTCATATTATAACAGAAACAGAGGGTTGCCCCCAGCTCATTAACCAAATCGGTTGGTCTCTCCTTACAAATAAGCTTCACTTAAGCGGATGGAAAAGTGGGACCCCCTTGGTCATCGTCTCCGCCACACCCTTTTACGGAATGGGCCTAATTGAATCCTTTCTGCACGATTTTGTCTACCCTTTTAAGGTCATCGGCGTGGACGTGCAAACTTCCTTTGATTTTGAAGCTTGGAAATATAACGGAAAAGGGTTTACAGAGTTCCTTCAACAGGTCACTGAATGGGCCCCATCTCAATGCCTTATATTATCAGGAGATGTACACTATGCCTCAGCCGTTAAGGCTGCGGTCACATTTGCCAATGGAAAAAAGCTTCCGATTCAGCAATATACAAGCAGCGCTTTTAAAAATATGAGTTTTTCTGGAATTTGGGGACTTTTGATGAAAATGGTCATTGGTTTCAACTCTTTAAGCAGGAAAAATAAAGATATCCACCGGATTTGTGACCCCACCTACACGATTATCCATGTTGAAAAAGACCATGAAGAAGAACCCTATTTATGGAAAGATCAATTGAGGTATCAATTTTTAGAAAAAGGCTCCATTATTGAAACCAGCAACAATCTTGGTTTAGTTACGATCACAAAGGAAACAAGTCAAAATAGGATCATTAAAAAAATAAAGTGAAGGTCATCTCACGGACCTTCACTGCCTAAATATTTTCTTTACAAATCTTCCAATATCCGTCACCGCTCTTCTTGCTTCAGGTAAGCGATCTCCACTAATTTGCCAAACATGCCACATTCCATTCCAAACATTAAGCGAAACATCCACACCTACTTTCCTTGCTTCTTGTGCGAGCTTCATGGCATCACTTTGTAAAATTTCATGATTACCAGCTTGGATAAACATGGGCGGCAATCCTGTAAGATCCGCAAAGATGGGGGATATGAGCGGGTGTTCGAGGGACTCATTCCCTGCGTACATACGGGCAGCCCCTTTTACTACTTCGAAACTTAAATACGGATCAATCTGATAATTTTGCCGATAACTTGCCCCGCTGCTTGTTAAATCTACCCATGGTGAAAGACAAACAACAGCAGCCGGAAGGGGCTCATTCTGATCTCTTAACACCAATAAAGTGGCAAGGCACAGTCCTCCTCCCGCCGAATCACCTGCCAGGATGATGTTCGAAGAATCGTACCCTTGCTCGAGCAGCCAGTGGTAAACGGTTACCGCATCTTCAATCGCCGCTGGAAAAGGATGTTCGGGTGCCAAGCGATACTCAGGAAACAGGACCTTCACACCAGACGCTCTCCCGATTCTAGCAGCGAGTGGACGATGAGTATTGGCTGAACATAGGGCATACCCTCCTCCATGTAAATAAAGAATCACCTTATTTGCCAACGATGTGCTGCCGAAAGAAAGCCACTCTGCATATAACCCTTCCACTTCAAGGGACTCAACCTTACAGTTTTTTGGCAGTCTGGCAATTTTTCTAGCGGCAGCATCAAGCATTTGCCGCTGTTCACCTATCCCTTTACTCCTTAAACCCTTCTTCACAGCTCTTTTTACCGATAGCTTAATTGCTTTTTCGAAAAAATAACTTTGGAAACTTGGCATGATTTCCAACTCCTTTTTTCCGCATGTAACGGCAGTAAGTTTAAGAAAATTTACTGGTTACAACGTATTGATTTAGGCTCACCATCAAGCAGCACGCGAGCCATACACGCCTATACTAACAGAACTCACATTATCCATTAATTGCTAATTTCATTATACTAGAAAAAATCCTTAATAAAATAATGACTCTATAAACTTCTATAGTTTTGCCAAATTTTCAAAAATTTTTGTAAATATTTTGTAACAATTCTTTCCTTTTAATCCTCCTATAGTAAAATAAAAGTAACCTGAACTATTTACTGGAGGGTTTGCATGCAACGACTTACTGACCATTTAATCATTATTTCATTTGATTGTCTTTCTGCTTTAGACTTTCCTATATTACAAGAACTTTCTCACTTTCAGACCTTATTAAACAATGGCACTTATGTCGAACAGGTGGAAACCATCTACCCTTCGGTTACCTATCCATGTCATGCCACCATTGTGACAGGAAATTATCCGAATCGGCACGGGGTCATCAATAATACGTTGCTGCAACCAGGTATGGCTTCACCTGATTGGAATTGGTACCGGGATTGTATCCAGGGGACTACCTTATATGATGAAGTGAAAAAGGCAGCGATGACGACCGCAGCCCTTTTATGGCCAGTGACTGCAAAAGCCGCTGCTATCGACTATAATATGCCGGAAATCTTCGCTAATCGCCGCTGGCATAATCAAATTCTTGTATCGCTTCGTAGTGGCACGCCGCGCTATCAGTGGGATCTCAATAAACGCTTCGGACATCTCCGCAATGGGCTTAGGCAACCTGAATTAGATGATTTTGTCTTAGCATCCACCGTCGACACAATTAAAACAAAGAAACCAAACTTATTGATGGTGCACTTTACCGATTTAGATACGCAGCGGCATGATCATGGTTTTTCTTCCGATGAAGCAATAGCGGCGATTCACCGACATAACAACCGGCTTGGTAGAATTATTGAGGCCTTACAAGAGAGCGGAATCTATGAACACTCGACCATCGTGGCATTAGGAGATCATAGTGCCCTGGATGAACATAAGGCTGTCAATGTGAATGTCCTCTTACATACCCAAAACCTAATTACAACAAACGCGAATGGGAAATTAATAAATTGGAAGGCCTATTGTAAAAGTTGTGATGGTTCTGCATATATTTACATAAAAGATAAACAAGATACAGCGACTTATAAAGAAGTTAAAAATCTATTAGATTCTTTATTAGCTGACCCTGATTCTGGCATCGAACAGGTACTAACAGGTGAACAAGCCGCGGAAAAAGGGGCTGATGGGACATGCGCCTTTATGATTGAAGCGCGGCGGGGTTTCTATTTTTTAGAAGACTATCAGGGGGATTACATCAAAACGATCACCAAGGAGGCGGCCGCATCTGATAAAAAGTACACCTTTGCCTGTCATGGCTATTCACCTGAAAAAGAGAATTATGGCACCATCTTGATGGCAGCCGGGAAAGGGATTCAGCCGATCACCCTGCCTTCTATCCGGCTCATTGATGAAGGCCCGACATTCGCAAGGCTCCTCGGTGTCAGCTTAGGAAATACCGATGGAAGAGTTATCGAAGAAATGTTGACTTTATAAGGGGGAAAATGAATGAGTCGGATGTCAAAGCAAGAGAAAAGCTGGGTGTTCTATGATTGGGCGAATTCGGCCTATTCGATCCTGATTACCACGGCCATATTTCCATTGTATTTTAAAGCGGCAGCGAACGAGGCGGGATTGGCCGCATCTACCTCTACTGCCTACTGGGGTTATGCCAATTCCTTTGCCACTTTGCTCATTTCGCTATGTGCCCCTATTTTGGGAAGTATCGCTGATTTCAAAGGCTTCAAAAAAAGATTTTTTATCTTTTTCTTTGCTCTCGGTATTATTTTTACCTTCCTGCTTGCGGTTGTGCCAAGTGATCAATGGCTGATTCTATTAATCTGTTATATGGTTACCGTCATTGGTTTTGGAGGTACAAATATTTTTTACGATGCTTTCCTTGTCGATGTAACAACAGAAGAAAGAATGAATCAAATTTCTTCAAAAGGATATGCGATGGGCTATATCGGCAGTACCATTCCGTTTATTCTTGGAATTGCCCTGATTATTTTATCACAGCAAAATATTATTCCACTCTCTGTAACGCTCGCAAGCCAGCTTGCCTTTGCGATTACGGCCTTATGGTGGGGGTTGTTTACCATTCCGATGTTAAAAAATGTGAAGCAGGTTTATTATAAGGAAATCTTACCAAACCCTGTAGTCAATGGATTTAAACAGCTTTTTACAACTTTTAAAAAAATCAGGCAATACCGACCCTTATTTCTGTTTTTAATCGCTTATTTCTTTTACATTGATGGCGTTAATACCATTATCACGATGTCAACAACCTATGGAGCTGATTTAGGAATCACATCTACGAACCTATTAATTATCTTGTTTGCGACACAAGTGGTGGCGGCACCGTTTGCAGTCTTATACGGAAAACTTGCCGATAAATTCACGGGAAAAACGATGTTGTTAGTTGGCATATTTATTTATATCGTCATTTGTGTATATGCTTATTTTTTAAAAACCACATTAGATTTTTGGATTCTCGCTATGCTTGTCGGTTCCTCCCAAGGTGGCATTCAGGCGTTAAGCCGTTCCTACTTTGCTAAGCTCGTTCCAAAAGATAGTGCCAATGAATTTTTTGGTTTCTATAGCATCTTTTATAAATTTGCTGCCATCTTAGGTCCATTTTTAGTCGGTATTACAGCTCAGTTAACCGGAAATACAAGTAGCGGCGTATTTAGCTTAGTCCTATTATTTATTATCGGAGGAATATTCCTTCTTCGTGTCCCGGAAGTGGCAAAGACTACAAATTAAATAGAATGAGATCGTATCAAAAGGGTCAGACCCCACGAATGCTGAAATCGCGGGGGTCTGACCCTTTTATTTTTTCATTAATTTTTGAATGGTAACCAAAACCTCATCCAAGACCTCGTAATCCCCTTCTTGGATTCTCTCGACAACACAGCTTTTCAGATGACCCTCAAGCAAGATTTTAGCTACACTATTTAACGCCGATTGGGTAGCAGAAATTTGATTAATGACATCATCACAATACGTATCTTTTTCAATTAAACCTTTAATTCCTCGGATTTGACCTTCGATTCGGTTCAACCTTGTTACAAGATTGTTTTTAACCTTATCTGAATGATGACTTTGTCGATGGCTGCCCTCATGGTCACAGCACGAATCATCAATAAGTTCCTTTTCAACCTCTTGTTCATGAGACATTTTAACGCCTCCTTTTTGACTTATTATATCATACCCCCGTATTGTAAAGCGACGGAAGAAACTGCGCTTACGACATCTTTATTTTATATATTCAAGATACAAACTAGTCCCATGACATATAAGGAAATCTTTGAAATAAATATGTAGTAATGGTTATTTTAGGGGGCGAAGACATGGTCAATCAGGGCTTTACGGGTATATATGACAGTCAGAATCAATTGCTGATTTCTCCTGAGTCCTTTGCTGCACCACCTGAATCATTGACAGAGCAACTGTTTATTGAACGATCCTTAACCGAAAATAAATTTTGGTTACGGATTATGAAAGAGCATTCGTATTTTTTAAGTGAAGGATTCAACCGTCATGATAAGCAGCTCATTCAACAAACAGATCGTTTTTATTATTACTTTCAAGAACAAGAAAAGCGAGCTCACCAAACTCCAAATGATGTAACCGCAGTCAGAAAGTTGAACGAAGATTCTATTCAATTGGTGTTAGGATTAAGAAATTTCAAACGTAATCTCCTTATTCTTATTATTAATTGCAAAGTTAAGGGATTTAATTTCCCGCTGCTTGTCGATCACATTGCCCGTGAAGCTGAGTATTTTATGAGAACGTTAAAAAAATTTAATGAAGGAATAATGGATCCTATTCAGGATGCCATCATCAAAGAAAATGTATTTTGGCTTAAAATTATGATGGAGCACTCACGCTTTATTGCTTCACTATTGGATCAATCAGAACGAAATTTAGTGAAAACTGCAAGTAAATTCGGCGACGATTTTGAAGTTCTTCTTAATCAAGCAAGAGATGTTGAATCCATGCTATATAAGAAGAGTCCGACTTATCCAATAATCGGAAAGCTAAATAAGGATAGTGAAAATGCCACCCATGAGCTTCGAAATTTTAAACAAGCGGGCTTAGATTTAATAAAATCATGTCAAATCCGTAGTGTCATTGATCCATTGTTAGCAGATCATGTAGTAAGGGAAGCTGATCATTTCCTCTCTATGATTTCGGTCTTAGAGCAAAGACTAAAAGTAAAACAACAAGAAGAACAGCATTTCTAGAAGTTATTTGACGTGACATATTTACTCCAAGTAAAACTGATAAAACCGCATTACGATATGAATGCGGTTTTTTACCGTTTTCTATGTCAATCCTCACAGCAAAGTTTAATTGACAGTACATAGTTAACATGCAATACTTGAACTACATTTCATGTTTTTTTAAAATTCACCTATGCTTACAATCTTTACATTCTAGATCCTGTTTTAGTAACTACATAAAAGGAGTTTTTTATGAAACTGCGCAATGTGATCAATTTTCTCCTTATCCTTATTGTTTATGCAGCATTAACCTTCTATATTGGCTGGAACGGCTGGATGTGGCTGCATGCCGCCTTTGGTCTTGAGGCTTCTTGGCCATATGGGATTTTAATTGGACTGATCTCATTTTCCTACATCATTGGCCATTTCCTAAAAAGTGTGTCCATTTTTAAAATGATTGGTTCCTATTGGTTTGGTGTCCTACAATACGCTATTTTATTTCTGCCCCTTGCAAATCTTATTGGGCTCGTCCTAGTTTTTGCTGGACTTCCAACCATATCGGTTATCAATTGGCTAGGTGCCATCGTTATTGTTGCCTTTATCGCTCTCTTTATTGTTGGAACATTTAATGCTTATAGCCCTGTTGTCCGCAACTATTCCATTGTGATTCCAAAAAAGGCTCAAAATCTTTCGACACTCAGAATTGCCATGGCCTCTGATATGCACTTCGGCAGACTCTCAGGTCGTTCCCATGCTCGCCGGCTGGTTCAACAAGTAAATGCACTACAGCCGGATCTCATTTTATTACCCGGCGATATCATTGATGATGACCCTGAGCCCTTCATCAAAAAAAAGATAGGAACGATTATGAACGAGTTATCAGCACCACTCGGAATATATGGTGTTCTCGGAAATCATGAATATTATGGCGGCGGAATTCCCCAATTTTTAAAGGAGATGGAACAAAACGGGATTACAATCCTACTTGATCAAATCATCAAGATTGAGGACAGTTTTTATTTAGCAGGACGGAAAGATAAAACCGATGGGAAGCGGATATCCATCGAGAATTTACTTGCAGACATTGATCTGGATGCCCCCATCATCATGATGGACCACCAACCGGCAGAAATTAGTCAGGCAGAAAAACATCATGTTGACTTACTTTTATCCGGGCATACGCACAGAGGACAGATGGCACCGAATCATCTCATTACCAGAAGAATATTTGAACTGGACTGGGGTTACCTGCACAAAAATCAACTACATACGATTGTTTCATCAGGATTTGGATTTTGGGGTCCACCACTCCGGATTGGCAGCCGCTCTGAAATCATCCAAATTGATGTTAGTTTTTCGGTATAAGGGGAAAAGCGCAAGCGCCCTGTTCAGCGGCGTATGGCCTGGAGCGCTCCAACTGAGATAAAGGAAACACGAAGAGCCGGAGGCGATTCGATGTTGACTTATCGTAGGGCGGAGAGCGAAGGACACTAGCCGCTAGGGCGCTGGAGCTGGACAATTCTCGAAGCCACAACTTATAAATTTTTATATTAAAAAAAAAGCCATCACAATGAAAAAATGTGATGGTCTTTCTTTTAAGTATTGTTCTTATTGAACGCTTTCCACGATCTTTTGCTGGATATTGCGAATGACATCACCGCGACTGATGACTCCTACAACATGTTTCTTTTCATCAATGACAGGTAGTTTCTTAAAGTGATGTTTAGATAAAAGATTTATGACTGTGGTCATTTCGTCCTCAGGTTGAACTGTTACGATTCCGTGTGTTTTGGCAATCTTACCAATCTCTGTCTCAATAATTTCACGTAAGTGTATGTCCATAGCTTCAACAGCCACATACGTGATAAAGCTGAAATAATCGTGAATGCGGCGATCAATCGGTTTGATTGCCCGTAGTATATCACCATCAGTTACAATTCCACATAAAGTCCCATCTTTTTTTATAATGGGCACGCCGCCTATTTTCTTTTCAACAAACGTCGCCATTACCTCTTTAACGGAACTTTCTGGGCTTACTGAAATAACATCTTTCACCATAAATTCTTTTACTTTCATGATGTTCACCACTTTCCTTGAAATGTATAATGATCAGTCGAACCCGCGTTATTTGTGTGGTATCCTATTACTATTTTTTCAAGATGGTTTCAAAAATAGACCGATAAAAGAGATCACTGCCTGCTAAGTTTCCTCTTTTTTATAGGTTCTATGGGATTGTATTCATGAATATAATTTTACTCATCTTTTAAGATATTAATTTTCGTTGTATTGTATTGTATTGTGTACACTTTAATCGATGTTTTTATTTTCATTATTTCGTAATTTTATTAAGGCTGCCGGCGGAAAAACCATTCGACAAATCACCTTAGCCAATTCATGATAATCTGCTTTAATCCTGCAATCAAGTTCTTTATCCATTCCCTTCTCCAATAAAACCATGATTGCCCAAGAAACCGTATCTAAATCAAGATCCATCCATGTTAGCTCTTGCTCACAAGCTTGTTTTAGACTAGAAAGTATTCTCGCATGGATCTTCTTTCTTGCATCATCCAATACCTCCGCAAGTTCTGAGTCCTTCGAGAGCAGCTCAGGCAGTACCCGATAAAGTCCCATCTCATTTAGCCGATTATAATGGTTTTCTAAAAGCGTTGCCATTAACGATTCCGGGTCATTAGAAACCCAACTGGGTTCAGGTGGCAGAAAGTTCTCTATTTTATCCTCTAATAAAGACATTAATAGCTGCCGTTTATCGGAAAAATAGCGATAAAACGTTCCTGTCGCTACCCCTGCATGGGAGGCAATTTCCTTAGCGGTTGTATGTTCGTAGCCTTTTGTATTAAATAAAACATAGCCGCTTTGAATCAGAGCATTTCTTTTTTGTTGAGCTCGTTCCTGTTTAGGCACAAATGGAAATTCACCAACAAGTTTATCTTCGCGTTCTGGCATATGATCACCTCGTTACAATCATAACACGATTTTATAATTTGAACCATAGTTCATCTTTTTATTGACAGACATCTCTGATTATGTAATACTTGAACCCAGGTTCATGTTGTAGTTCATGACATAGTTTAACACCCCTTGCAAAATGAATGACTATAACATGACCAACTTTTTTCATAAAAGTACAATCTCCTAAGCAGGATTTTAAATCTTTTATGCGAATAATTTATAGTATCTTTATCACGATTGTTCCTTTTCTATACTATATATGTATTACAATAATTTGGAAGGTGTTGAATAACTTGGCCAATCAAACTGATTCAAAAAAAATCTCTGTAAATTCAACTATTTCGTTAAAAGGAATTGTGAAAGCCATTTTCAACGATACCGTTCACGTCCAAATAGGTGGCAAGATTATTCCTATACCAGCTTCTGACTTCATGATTGAAAACCCTACGAAGTAATTATTTGATTTTTTAAGCAGGAAAGCCCATCACAAAATGTGGTGGGCTTTCCTTTTTCATGAGAAAACTACTGTTGATAACATTCACATGTCACAATATGGTCATTCACCATGCCAACTGCTTGCATAAATGCATAGCAAATGGTCGATCCAACAAATTTAAAGCCTCGTTTCTTTAAATCCTTACTTAATTGATCACTAATTTCTGTTGTAGCCGGGACATCTTTCATTTCTTTGAAATGATTGTGTATCGGTTTACCATTCACAAATGACCAGATGTATGTGTGGAAAGAACCAAATTCCTCTACAACTTTTAAGTACGCCGCTGCATTTGTCATAACAGCATTAATTTTCAGCTTGTTACGGACAATTCCTTCGTTATGTAAAAGCTCATCGATTTTTTTATCATCATACCGGATTATTTTTTTAGCATCAAAGTTGTCGAAGGCTTTTCGATAATTTTCTCGCTTTTTTAATATCGTATACCAGCTTAGCCCTGCTTGTGCACCTTCCAGATTTAAATATTCGAACAGCAACCGGTCATCATAAACGGGCACCCCCCATTCATGGTCATGATAATCGATATATAATGGGTCTTGGTTTACCCAGCTGCATCTATTCATTTTTAGAATACCTCCCATTCTTTCATCATCTAGTTAGCTCATTTTACATCTCCAAGTATTACATATTTCTATTAGAAAAGGTATCTGACAGATTAAACTACCAGGCACTTGAAGTAAAGTGACTATATACGGAAAAGGCTTAATTGGAACGATTATTAGAAAAAAAATGAGAGCTGTAGGAAGTTACAATTGTATTTTTCCTACAGCTCTCTATTTATTTAACATATTCACTGTCAGTCCTTGCCTCTACACTTGCATTCTCCTTTTTTCCAAATGTAATCAGTGCGTTCCAGCTTCCGGAAGATTGGCCATCTGCATAATAAATAGGCTCAGAACCCTCCTCAATCAGACTGAGCAACATGGCAAGATGACGACCACCGGATTCTACTCTTGCAAATCTTGCATATTCAGGCAGCATGTTATATGCCTCTTGATAATTTTTGTTCATTACAAATTCTATAAATTGTTTATCCATAGCATGCTCCGTAACAGTGGGCTTATTATGGCGTCCCCGAACTAAATTATGGGACAAGGCACCACTTGAAACAAATACAACCTTTTTCTCAGTTTCTTGTAAAACCTTCCTTATTTCCTGCCCCCATTTAAACGTTTCTTCCAAACTGGCAGCCAACGTGACTGATAAATTAATAACGGGAATTGCTTCGTTTGGATTTAAATATCGTAATGGAACTACACTTCCATAATCCCATAAGTAATAGGGATCATTTACCGCTTGAACTTGGAGACCTGCCGCTTGACCTGCCTTCACTAATTGATTGGCCAACTGTTCATCTCCAGGATAATGGTAAGACACATCCTTAATTAAGTCAGGAGCTTCAAATGCTGTTAAGACCCCTTTATGAACTGGGGTACAGTCAACATAATGGAAAAACGTAGACGGCCAGTGACAGGAAACTAACACAATTACATCCGCATTTACCCCTTTAATCTGTTTTGCCACTTCTTTCATTGCCGAGGCCATATCTTTTTGAAATTCTGGCACTTGGTCCTCATGACAAATGCTAGGAACATGCGGGGCTAATATACTAAACTCGATTGTCATAACACCCTCCTGAAATTTATCTCACGAATAGAAAACGCTTACAATAAAGAATTTTAAGAAAATATAAACGGGATTCTATCTTAAATATTTGCCCTGAACCTTCCTTTTACTTCGTATTAAAATCTACTCAATTGGAGCATGATCATTATTTATCACGATCACGCTCCAGTCTATTCTACTTATCTCTCTGAAGCTGGGATACCTGCAATTCCCCAATGGGTCTTCGGAATTTCTGTAACAATCACTCTAATACTCTCTTTTGGTGCATTTAAGGTTTCGGAAACTGTAGTCGTAATATTGTGGATTACTTCTGCCACTTTCTCCGGCGGCCTTCCTTCCATCATTTGTACGTTTATGATTGGCATTAGAATCCCTCTTCCTCTCTTTTCTTTTTAATCTATTACAGTGAAGGTCACTTCACCTAATCCGTCAAATTTCCCGCTGACCATATCACCATATTTTAACATTACCGCACTCGTAATTCCGCCTGTTAAAATGACATCCCCTTTTTTAACCTTTTCGCCTTTTCGAGCAAGCATATTCGCCAGCATGGCAACGGAGTTGGCAGGATGGCCAAGGACTGCAGCCCCTGCTCCTAATTCCTTTATTTCACCATTAATGGACAGGGTGGAACCAAGTAAGTCTAGTTCAAATTGCGCTGGTTTCTTTAAAGTTGTTCCAAAGACAACTCTAGATGTAGAAGCATTATCTGCAATCACATCGGGTAAAGTAAAATTAAAGTTTTCATAACGGCTATCAATGATTTCTAATGCCGGAAGAACATATTCCGTTTTTGCTAGTACCTGTGCACCAGTCACGCCAGGACCCTCGATATCTTCACCAATAACAAACGCAATTTCCGCTTCGACTTTTGGATGAATCATTTGATGTAATGGCAGCTTTCCGCCATTTTCGATGAGCATATAATCAAATACATATCCATAAATGGGTTCATCGATCCCCATTTGTTTCATTTTTGCATGACTTGTTAGACCCATTTTCGGTCCAACGATTCTTCTTCCTTCACCTAACTTCATTTGGACGATTTCTTCTTGTACCTGATAAGCCTCATTTACTGTCAAATCAGGTTTCAAATTTGCCGTTACTTTTACAACTTCGCGTTTTTCTACTTCGGCTGCAACTAAATAATTAGCTATTTCTTTTAATTGACTCAACTTGTTCCCCTCATTTTTTCATAGTTTAAAAGTGAACACTTACTTGACCGATATGGGCAAATCTTGCCGTAAACGAATCTCCCTTTTGTGCTACTTCTGCCGCAGACAATGCACCTGAGAGAATGACTTCTCCGGCACAAAGTGAAATATCAAACTCTGATAGTTTATTGGCTAACCAGGCAACACATGTGGCCGGATTTCCTAGCGCTGCCGCCCCCACGCCCGTATTGACAAGTTCTCCGTTTTTCGTTAATACCATCCCAATTAATTCAAGATCAATATCTTCTATTCTAGTTGGTTTTCCACCAAGCACGTATAAACAAGAAGACCCATTATCCGCAACCGTGTCCTGTAGCTTGATCTTCCAGTCCTTGATTCGACTATCAACGATTTCAAGTGCAGGAACAACATACTCCGTTGCTTGGAGGACATCAAGGGCGGTCACATTCGGTCCCCTTAAATCCTTTTTTAAAATAAAGGCAATCTCCGCCTCGACTTTTGGTTGAAGAACCGACTCAATCGAAATATGACCGCCATTTTCAACCACCATACTGTCAAGTAAATGCCCATAATCCGGTTCATCGACCCCGAGGAGATTTTGCATCGCTAGGGAGGTTAAGCCAATCTTTTTTCCGACGATTTTCTGGCCTTGGTCAATTTTCTTATTAATATTTTCTAATTGTATATAATAAGCTTCTTCAACGGAAAGCTCTGGATCTACTGATGTTAAAGGGGCTATTCCCATTTTCGTATTCTCTGCTTCCGCTAATTGTTCTGCATATTGTTTTACCTTATTCGTCAAAGTTCTTACTTCCCTTCTTATAGTTTAATCGTGATATTAGAAAGTTCAGAGTAAAAATCAATACTATGCATCCCACCCGTTCTACCAATTCCGCTCTGCTTCATTCCTCCAAATGGTGTACGTAAATCACGTAAGAACCAAGTATTTACCCAGATAATCCCTGCCTCAATTTGATGTGCAACACGATGGGCACGTTTCAAATCGTTTGTCCAGATGGTTGCACTTAAACCGTAATGGGTATCGTTAGCTTGCATAATGACTTCTTCTTCCATATCAAACGGCATAACAGTAACGACAGGTCCAAAGATTTCCTCACGGACACAACGAGAATTCCTATCTAATCCTGTAATAATAGTAGGCTCTAGATAATAGCCCTTTTCATAACCTTCTGGTCGTTTGCCGCCTGTGAGGATGGTTGCCCCGTCTTGCTGAGCGATCTCAATATAACTTTTGACTCGGTCATAATGTTCCTTGCTGATTAAGGCGCCCACATTTGTATCGGCATTTAGTGGATGGCCTACTTTTAACGTTTTTACTTTCTCTGCAAATTTAGTTAAAAATTCTTCATATGCGGGACGTTCGACATAAATACGTGAGCCACAAAGGCAAACCTCACCCTGATTAACAAAACTAGATTTAATCGTAGTTTCGATTACCTCATCTAAATTCGAGTCTGCGAAGATAATATTAGGATTTTTTCCACCCAATTCAAAGGAGAGCTTCTTCAAGGAATCAGCTGCAGCCTTCATAATAGCTGTCCCCGTTCCTGGTTCTCCAATAAAGGAAATCGCATCAATATCTGGGTGCTCCGAAATGGCGCCTCCCGCGGAATTTGGTCCAAAGCCGTGAACAAGATTGACGACTCCATCCGGAACTCCCGCTTCTTTACAAATTTCCATCAATACTGTAGCTGTCATTGGTGTCCATTCAGCTGGTTTGATCACTGCCGTATTCCCCATCGCTAAACATGGAGCTAATTTCCAAGTCAATAATAACAACGGCAAGTTCCAAGGCTTGATGATTCCGACTACTCCTACAGGACGTCGAAAAGTATAATGAAGCGCGATATCATCTTGCATATTCGCATCGGTTCCAACTGAAGTGATATAATCAGCGAAAAAGTGGAAGTTAAAGGCGGCACGAGGAACGTCCACACTATTAGCTAAAGAAAAAGGTTTTCCTGTGTCCAATGATTCTAAGTGGGCAAGTTCCTCTTGCCTTTCCAAAATCAAATCACCAATGCGGCGAAGAATTTTTGAACGTTCCACAACAGAAGTAGTCTTCCATCTACCATTTAAGGCTCTTCGTGCTGCCGTCACCGCGTAGTCAACCTCTTCTTTTCCACCTTCAGCTACTGTTCCTAACACGTCTTCTGTGGCAGGGTTAATATTATCAAATGTTTTTTTGTTTTGTGACTCAACAAATTGTCCGTTGATAAAATGTAAACAATTAATGGCTCTTATTCTTGTTTCTACTTGCATGTCAAAATTCCTCCTAGAAAGTAATTATTTTTGGTATTTTCTTAATTTTATGGTAACGCTTACGGATTTCATTAACAACACGTTCGTTTCTCTATATGAAACAACCATTTTTTTTTTGCAACTTAACTCCAACCTATTTAAAAACAACAAGGTTCCTTGCCCACCTTGTTGTTCAACGCTCTCTCGATTCAAAAATAAAAACATTATTTCCGGAATGTGAATATAAAAAATTCATAAAATCTAAATTTTCTCTTCCCCTTTTGAATTTTTTCGCTATATTCCCCACTATAGTGCAACAGGGTTTATCATTATGAAACAAATATCTAATGTTACTCTATTGATTGATAAAAGACACCGATGCACATAATTGCTCACCTTCATTATTGCAATTCACAATATTTTTTTGATGCAATCTATAATTGGATTCAATTGTTATAAGTTTTTTTCCTAGAGTTATAGTAAGATGAGGTAAGAATATTTGTAAAGAAAGGAATCATCAAGAATGACTTATAAAATGATTGTATTAGATTTAGATGATACGTTATTGCAAGACGACCATACGATTTCTCCCCGCACGAAGCAGGCCTTAATGGAGGCTCAGGAAATGGGAGTAAAAGTAGTTTTAGCATCTGGGCGCCCAACATCTGCAATGATAGACATTGCTGAAGAGCTTCGTTTAAAGGAATACGGAAGCTTTATCCTTTCTTTTAATGGGGCAAAAATTACAAATTGCCAAACAGGTGAAGAGCTTTTTAGCAGCACCTTATCACCAAAGACGGTTCACTATTTATACGAATTAAGTCAACGTGAAGATGTTTGGATTCATACGTATGTGGGAGACCTAATTGTAACCGAAGCAGGAAACCAATACACCAATATTGAAAGAGAGATAACTGGACTGGAAATTGTTGAAGTTGATAGCTTTGTAGATTATGTGACAGATCCAGTGGTCAAAGTGTTAATGCTTGAAGCCCCTGAAAAACTTGCCAATATAGAAAAAAGGCTTCAACAAGAGTTAGCTGGTAAACTAAGTGTCACGCGCTCTAAACCGTTCTTTTTGGAGTTTACCGAGGAAGGTGTAACAAAAGGAACAAGCCTTCATCATTTAATTGGACAACTTGGCATTAAGCGTGAGGAAGTCATTGCCATGGGAGATAGCTATAACGACTTAGCGATGATTGAGTTTGCTGGCCTTGGTGTGGCGATGGGCAATGCACCTGAAGATATTAAAGAAAAGTCGGACTATGTGACCGATACGAATATGAATGACGGAGTGGCAAAGGTCGTAGAAAAGTTCATCTTGAAAACTCCACAGCTAGTTTAAATCAATTATTCAATCCCCTCAAAACGCTTGGCATGTACCAAGCGTTTTTTGCTTATTTTAATAATGTTTATAGTCCCGTTCTTTTACAAGCTTTTTCAAATGATCCCTAGCCCATTCATGTCCCCTGTTTTGTTTTGAAGCATAAACTATTACAAGTAAAAATTAACAAAGGCGGTGTGTGATATGGGATTATTTATCAATAACAATCAGCATCCGAATGTTTTTAAGAATAATGAGAAACTGAATGAACCAAATCAAATATTTTCACGGCATGATTTCCTAACTGACCTAATGAATGAACAGCAAAAAGCCAATCTAGCCCTTAAACAAGCATTTCATGAGCTTCAATTGCGCTATGAACACCAGGAGAAAGCCCAAAATAATCATTGGAAACATGTAGACCATCAGCTTTATGATTTGAAAAATAGTACTGAACAAAAAAAAGACTTTGATAACCAAATGGTACAAAAATTACAAATCATTTATGAGAAAAATGCACATTTAGAGGCCCTTTTAGAAAAAGAAGCATTGATCAAACAATCATTAATCAATCAGGTCAGTCAATTAAATAAATCCTATCAGGGTATTGCAAGCAAATGGGAGCAGACCGATGAGTCGAATCATCAGCTTTCAGTGCAAATGAATGAACAGCTTAACATGCAAAAAGAGGCAGCTGAGAAATTGTCCAAACAAGAGGAGTTTCAAGATGGAGTGTTAAAGCGTCTTGACCATCAGGAAGCATTACTAGACAAAGTAGCCCGTCAAATGAATCACATTCGCTCCATTCTTTTTGAACGGACCAATTATCTAGCTGCCAGAATAGACGATGGATATAAATTGACCTCCTCCTATGTCTATAAATTGATGACCGGTTCCGATCAACCATTAACCTTTTTCATGATGAATCAGAAAAAAGAAGAAAATCAAAAGCAATTAGAGTAGGTGGTAACTAAACTGAAAACCGTCCATGCACATTAGCATGAACGGTTTCTTTATTAAATACCTTTATTAAAAATATCTGTTAAGATTGGAACGATTTGTTTTTTGCGGGAAACAACGCCCTTTAAGGTTGCTGTGTTATTAGAAAGGGTAACATTGTACGCTTCTTCGACCGCAGCCTTTTTGCTTCCTAGAGCTAAACCAACTGAATCATTTGTTAAAATATCCGTTACAACAAATAAGAATAAATCTAGGTTCTTTTCTGCAATAATATTCGAAATAGCTGCTTCTAATTCAGCTTGTCTTTCAAGCACATCAGCCGTGTCAACTACATTGACTTGTGCAATCTCTACTTTACTTGAGCCCATTTCAAATCCTTTAGCATCAAGGCTTAGAAGTTCATCAATGGTTTTATCACGAACATCTGCACCTGCTTTAAGCATTTCCAAACCATAGCTTTCTGCATCCACACCAGCAATTTCAGCTAGTTCACGTGCAGCGGCAACGTCTTCAGGTGTACACGTTGGTGATTTGAATAATAAAGAATCAGAAATAATTGCAGATAGCATTAGACCAGCAATTTCTTTCTTAATTTCTTTGCCGTTTTCTTTATACATTTTATTAAGAATGGTTGCTGTGCAGCCAACAGGCTCGCAGCGGTAATATAATGGATCGCTTGTTTCAAAATTAGCAATCCGGTGGTGGTCAATAACCTCGAGGACGCGAACATCAGCGATATCATTGGCACTTTGTTGGCGCTCGTTATGGTCAACAAGAATAACAGAATTAACTTCAGCGGCTACTGCTTCCACTAAGCGTGGAGTCTCAGCATGAAATTGGTTTAGCGCGAATTGTGTTTCACCATTAATTTGTCCTAAGCGAACTGGCTCCACATCTATGCCTAATTGTGTTTTCAAATCTGCATACGCAATCGCAGAACAGATCGTATCGGTGTCAGGATTTTTATGACCAAAAATAAGTACTTTTTCCATTTGACTACTCCCAATCGTTTGAAATTATGTAGGACAGCCTCAACTGCCTGAGTATGACCCTAACGAAAATTATATATGATTCTGTTAAAGGATTCAAAAAAAATATTTAAGATCCATTTTAAACAGCAAATTTTTCACTTAAAAAGTGCAACAAAACAAAGGATCATAACCCATAACCCCAATAATAAATGGAATGATAATATTAGTCTTCGCAAGTTGGAGTGAGTTATCCGCTAGTTAGCTCACTTCATCCGCAAGTCAAAGCGGTTTATCCGCAAATTAACTCACTCCATCCGAAAATTGAATCACCTTAACCACTAGTTAGCTCCATTTTCTCAAAAAAATCACATCGCATGTGCACCGCCGTCAACCACGACAATATCTCCAGTCACAAAATCTGAAGCAGGCGATGCTAAAAATAACGCTACACCTTTAATATCGGTGTCTGAGCCAAATTTCCGCAATGGCGTTTCTTCAAGAATGGCCTCTCCACCATGATCCAGCACGCCTTTTGACATTTTTGTTGGGAAGAATCCTGGGGCTATCGCATTCACGTAAATTCCCTGTGGTCCCCATTTCACAGCTAAATCTTTTGTAAAAGTAATAACAGCGCCCTTACTAGTGTTATAGCCAATCGCATTCATATAGTTAGGATTGCTGCCCTGTAAGCCGGCAACCGAGGCAATATTAATGATTTTTCCAGACTTTTGTTCGAGCATGACTCTTCCAACCGCTTGGGACATTAAAAATGTACCTGTTACATTTACATTCATGACCTTTTGCCAAGCCTCTAGCGGCATCTCCTCCACTGGAGCTCCCCAAGAGACACCGCTGTTGTTAACAAGAATGTCAATCCGGCCAAATTTTTTAACAGTCCGTTCGACGACGTTTCTTACGTCCTCGGGATTGGAAACATCACATTTAAGGGCAAAGCTTTCAACCCCAAGCTTTTTTAACCCTTCGCTTACTTCTTCACACGCTTCAAGTTTTCTTGAACAAACCACTACATTGGCTCTTGCCTCAGCAAATCCTTCGGCAATTTGCTGGCCAAGCCCCCTGCCTCCGCCTGTTACAATCGCAACTTTGCCGGTTAAATCAAATAACTGTTTTACATGCATCCGAATACCCCCTATTAAAGTTCAAAAAGGATAGAGCCATTCATGGCATTAATATTGGTGAAAGACGACCTCTCCCTTCAAAACTTCGCTTCCTTGTTGGTTAACCGCTTGGACACTAAAGTACAAATTGTGATCCTGTTTTTCTTTTAATGTCGCTTTAAGCGTTACTAGATCATTTAAAAACACCATGCCTTTAAAGCGAATGGAGTAATCCTGTACAAAACCTTCTTGATAATATTCTGTGAAAAGCTTTGCCAAATTGCCCATTGTCCACATACCGTGGGCGATAATCCCAGGTAAACCAGCTTTTTTCGCTTCTTCATCGATTGTATGAATCGGGTTAAAATCTCCTGATGCACCAGAGTATTTAATGAGGTCCATTCTAGAGACGGGCTCGAGTTGAACTTCTGATAAAGATTCACCAACTTGTAATTGTGTTAGTGTACTCACTTTACCAACTCCTTCCTTACCGCTTCCGAGATGACGATCGTTGAGGTTGAACTGAAAATGAGTTTGCCTGCCTCATCCTCGCCAAAGCTTTCAAGAACAAGGAATCCCATTTCCCCGAAGTTTCCTTTTTTCTCAAAGTAATTCTTAACTTTTGAATAGCAGTACACCTCTTCACCGACCAATAATGGCCGTTCATAATGAAAGGTTTGTTCCCCATGTATCAGCCCTTTAGACGGCAGGTTCAATCCCTCAAACACACCATAATCAAAAATCCTCGGAAAAGTTGGTGGAGCAATATTTGTTTTGTATCTGGAAAGCCAGGCCGTGTCTTCATCAAAATAGATGGGGTGAAGGTCATCAATGGCTTCCGCAAATTTCTTGACAGCGCCTCTTTCAACAGCATTCTTCACCTTATTCGATTGTTTGCCGATTTGATCTTTAAACAATTAACTTCACCTCATTTATTAACATTTTGGTCCGCCCGCAACATAAATGACTTGCCCATTCACAAACGATGATTTCTCATCTGCAAAGAAGGCAACAGCATTGGCGATATCAGCAGGCTTCCCGCTTCTTCCGACTGGAATAGCGGCCACACTTGCTTGAATTAATTGCTCAAATGGAACACCGATTCTGGCTGCTGTTTCTTTGGTCATTTCTGTTTCAATAAAGCCCGGGGCTACGGAGTTTGCGGTGATTCCATATTTCCCCAACTCAATGGCTAGTGTTTTCGTAAATCCTTGTAAGCCAGCTTTTGCCGCTGCATAATTGGCCTGACCGCGATTTCCCAGTGCTGACGTAGAGGAAATATTGATAATTCGGCCATATTTTTGTTCGACCATATATTTTTGGACAGCACGAGCGGTATTAAACGAGCCTTTTAGATGTACATCCATCACCGTCTGCCAATCTGAATCGGTCATTTTGAATAAGAGGTTATCGCGGATCACACCTGCATTATTAACAAGCACATCAACCGATCCAAATGCCTCATAAACTTCCTTAACCGCACTTTCTACCTGCTCTGCATCAACCACATTGGCGGCCTTCGCATAAACATCATAGCCTTTTTCTCTTAGTTCGCATGTAGTTTCATTTAATGTCTCTTCATTTAAATCAATGAAAGCTACCTTTGCCCCTTCTTGCGCAAAAAGTTCAACAATCCCTTTTCCAATTCCACGGCTTCCACCTGTTACAAATGCAACTCTCCCAGCAAATCTACCTGTCATTTCTATTCCTCCTGATTTTAAAATAAACAATACTCTATTCTAGATAGCGCTTACAATTTACCTTTTTTAAAAATATGCAAGCGTAAGTTAAAAAATACCTACCGGTTGGTATGTTAGTTTTATTTTATTCCGAAATTTCAGATAATACAAGCTTATGTTTATTATTTTCCCTATTAAAAATGAGGTTGTCCCTAAACAAAGGGGCCAGACCCTTTGATTGAGACAGCCTCATTTTGGATGATTATATGTGACGAATCGCTTTTCTAGCGATGCGCTCTTTTATAGTGGAGATGGTAATTGAACTTACTAGCCATGAAATTAATCCTATTGCAATACTAAAAATCCAATTGTCAGTTGTTTGCAAAGAAAAAAGAACAGCGATCACACATATAATTCCGCCCATCATTCCATAAACAGAACCTCTCGCAATATTAGTTGCTTTTTTCGTTCCGGAGGCTATGCCCACCATAATAACTGCTGTCAGCATAACAGCCGGGAAAGCAGCAAATATACCGGCAAGAATCTTCCATGGAGAAATGACGGTAATAAGATAACTGATGGAAACTGCTGCACCGCCAAGTAGAAAACGAACAAATAAATCTTGTTTATTCATGTTGTCACCTTTTTTCATTTAATAGGATGTAATAAATACAACGATTATCGAGACAGTAAGCCAACATGCCATTGCATGCAGGATCCCTCGTTTCCAGCCGAACTTTGGAAGAAGATAGCCTGCAATTAGGGCAACTAGTATATTAATGGCCATTCCAAAAATGGCTCCTCTTGATAGCATGATTGAATGAGAAATGAGTTGTCCACCATGAAAATCGAGTCCAATTGTAAGTAATGCTGCAAGATATACGGCAGGAAATGCTGCAAATATTCCGCCTGCTTTATCACCTAATTTTTTAGATACAATGGTACAAGCAACAACAGCCAAACCTCCCAAAAGGAATCGGATGAGCAGTGCACTTAAAGATAAATGAGCCATTTGTTTTTCGCCTCTTTTTTTGTGTCAACAAGATGTTATTTTACTAACGTGAATTGTCTCACAAAGTAATTTATGTATTCATTTTACATCACTTACGTGAACATTCATGTGAACTTTTTATTACTATTTTCGAAGCGGTTTCATCTTTTAGATTAAACGATTCCAACTTTTTTCAAGCGTCTTTTATGATAAGTAATGACTATTTTCTATACTTTTTACAAATGATAAAGGTGATATTCAAACCGAATATCGTCGTTTCAAATCCTATGATGAGGTGATTGTTGATGAGCTACAGAGAACAATTAGATCCACACTCAGAGCTTTTTCATCACACTTTTACGAGCCCGAAGCATCAAAAAGCACAGGTAAACGGGCAGACTCGACTGTCGCAAGACAAGATCATCTTAAGGAGCAATGCCAAGGCCCATCGCTGGTAGGAGTCCTGGCATAAGAAACGAAAATGGATGTAAAGAAAAATTACATCCATGAAAAGAAAGACTCTTTTCTCGATCCAAATGTCGAGGAAGGGTCTTTCTTTATTAAGTAAGAATTTATAAGTAATGACATTGAGAATTGTCTAGCTTCAGCGCTAAACAGGCGCTTGCACTTTTCTTTTTCAGATTTAACTTTATATTGAAAATATCTACTTGAAACGATATCATAAATTCTAATGACATTACATAACTGGAGTGGACTACAAATATGTTTGAAGCTGTGATAATTAGAGATGCAGAAATAAAGGACATGCCGTTCATTATAGATATATACAATTCCACGATTCCTGGCAGAATGGTGACAGCAGATTTAGAGCCTGTCACAGTCGAAAGTCGGATGCAGTGGTTTGATGATCATTCTCCTACTTTTCGCCCATTATGGGTTGTCGAAATGAATGACAGGATCTGCGGATGGGTTAGCTTTCAATCGTTTTATGGCAGACCTGCCTATAATGCCACTGCTGAAATCAGTATTTATATACATGATGATTTTCGCGGAAAAAGACTAGGTAAATACCTTATTCAAAAAGCAATCGATGCCTGTCCTAAACTTAAAATCAAGACGTTGCTCGGCTTTATTTTTGGCCATAATGAACCAAGTTTGAAATTATTCCAAAGCTTTGGTTTTGAGAAGTGGGCTCACCTACCGAAAGTTGCAGAATTAGATGGGGTTGAACGAGATTTACTAATTCTTGGAAAAAGGGTAGGATAGCCCCTCACCACAATGAAAAATCAAATACATAAAATGAATGGAGTGGAACACATGAGCGTCCATAAAGAAATAACTGAACATGTAAATAAACAAAACAAAAAAATAAATGATTTTCTTTTTCTTGATCAACAACGAGAATTTTATATAGAAGAAGCCATAACACTTTGCAAAGAAGGAAAAGCGTTTACGACGGATAAAATTAACGCTGTTACCAGTCAAATAAATGCTCTTGCAAGACAAGGTATCATCCCTACTCGTAAGATAGTAACAGTTGAGATGGTCAAAGAGTTCGCAATGAAATCCTAGGATTCACCAATAATCAATTGTAATAAATAGGAAATCAGCCTTATATGATTCCAAAAATATTATTTTTCTTGTATTATAAATAGGAAGAAAACTGTTTTTATTACTTTTGGATACCTCGTTTCCTAAAAGACTGGAGATTTACATGGATAAAAAAAAGCTAGTCTTCCTTTATTTCATCAGCAGTATTATTTGGATTTATGGATCTAACTATCTCATTCACCAGTTCGTACCAACTCCCTTTATTCCGATGATCGAAAGGTCAAAAGAGATTTTTTATATTCTCGTTACAGGGGGATTCATTTATTTTTTTATTGCTAAACAAGAAGAGCTAAATGTGTCTATAGATGACAAAAAACGGCTGTCAACCCTGATTAATTCGATGGTTGACTTTGTGAATTTTAAAGATGGTGACGGTAGATGGATTGAAGCGAATGATTTTGGTTTGAAATTGTTTCAGCTGGAACATGTCGATTATCGTGGAAAAAAGGACTCTGAATTAGCCAACTTTTCTGATTTTTACGCTGATGCTCTTAGGTACTGTGAAGTTTCAGATGAGCAGACATGGGAAAATAAAGAAATAACTCGGATAGAAGAAGTCCTTCCTATTCCAAATGGTTCATTTAAAACGTTTGATACCATTAAAGTTCCTTTATTCAATCCTGATGGCAGCAGAAAAGGGTTAGTGATTATTGGCCGTGACATTACTGAAAAAAAAGAAATGGCCAAGCAACTTGCTGAAAGCCAGCAACAATATAAATCTTTATTTGAATATAGTCCTGATATCGTTTATATATTGGATCTAGAAGGTAAAATAACAAATCTAAATTCCCAATTTGATGTCATTACAGGTTTTAATCGGACAGAAATGATTGGAAAAAACATTAAAACTTTATTACCGAAAAGGTATAAAAGATTTTTATTACGTTTTTTCTCTTCGGTTGTAGAAGAAGGAAAACCAGTTATGTACGAAATCAACATCGCAAATGTAACCGGAAATTTCATAACCCTGCAATGCACTTCCCTTCCGATTATCATCAATGGAAAGATTGCCGGAGTCATTGGTTATGGAAAAGATGTGACCACCCTCCGGAAGACGGAGGAACGGTTACGAAGAACAGAAAAACTTTCTGTTGTTGGCGAATTATCTGCAAGTATTGCACATGAAATTCGAAATCCTTTAACATCATTAAAAGGGTTTGTCCAGCTTCTCCAAATGGATGACCAAAAACATCAATATTATTATCGAATCATGCTTGATGAATTAGATCGTATTAACCACATTGTTGGTGAACTGTTACTTTTAGCCAAGCCCCAGCATCTTAAATTTTCTAAGGCGGCTCTTCAAAATCTCTTAAATGATGTCATTTCGTTATTAAATACAGAAGCTATTTATTATAATGTTCAGATAAATTCATTTTTTCCTGAAGAAAACATCTACATTGAATGCGAGCCAAACCAGCTTAAACAAGTATTTATAAATATCATTAAAAATGCCATCGAGGCTTCTGAAAAAGGTGGAATGGTAGCAATCAGTTTAAAGGTATTAGACAATGAGGCCCTGATTACTGTTAAAGACAATGGCTGTGGGATTTCAAAGGAACGATTAGAAAAAATTGGTGAACCTTTTTACTCTTCGAAGGAAAAAGGAACTGGCCTAGGCTTAACTGTTAGCTTTAACATTATTCAAACCCACAAGGGCACGATTCGATTTGACAGTCAAAAAAACCAAGGAACCTCGGTTCAAATATACCTGCCGATTAAGCAGGATCACCGGAAGACAGCTAACGTAAATATTTAAGGATGAAACTGCCTTTTGGGATATCCCTAGGCAGTTTTTACTATCTTATAACGAACCCGCCTTTTTTTTTCGATTTCGAAAAAAAGCTATGATTAGTAAAAGAGTGGGAATGATGATCTGAAAGGGCCAGTGTAAATAAATCGGAACGATTTTTAGCCCCTCCTTTATATGTTCAGCATAATTAGAAGCAATAGTCACAGAAGCAAATAAAATGATGGCCCCCATAGGAAGACTCAGTTTATTTCGGTCTTTGAAATTAAAAATATCGGCCGCCCCAACGACAGCTGCATAATAATATAAGGTGATTTTAAAAAAACCACCCACTACTAGATATAACATAAATAACACGTCTAAACGCTCAATAAAATCCGCTAACCTTATTTTGCTAACAGTCGATAATAAGGGGAAATTGGCTCGAACAAACAAATCAGGCCCTAGGGCAGCAACATTAATGACTGCTGTTATGGTAATATTGATCCCCGCTAGAATCATCCCTCCCAGAACAACAAGCTTAACTTTTTTTTGATCATTTACAAATGGGAGCAGCATCGTAAACACGATCATTTCTCCAAACGGGAAGGTAATGGTTTCGCCAAGAACTGTTTTCATTACGGGCATCCAGCCATTTTCAAGGACGGGCCGAAGATTCTCCAAGTGGATTAACCCTGAGATAATCACTAATGCGAAGCCAACTACCGCTACGAAATAAATGACGAGAAAAAAAAGCTCACCCACCCTTGCGATGACTTCAAAGCCCTTGTGAATGGCATAGATAATCGTGAAAATCATTAAGCAATTGATGACGATTAAAGGGGTTACAGTATAAATGGTGGTCGTTAATAATTCACCAAAGTCTCGTAACACCCTAGCCGCACAATATAGGAAATAGACAACGTATAAGAATCCAATGACACGCCCCATCCATTTTCCAACAATTTTTTGAGCATAGCTTGTAAAGGGGAGCTCAGGATAATATAAAAATAATTTATAGTAAACGAGAAAAAGAACCAGCCCCCCTGCCAAACCCAACAAAATGGTAATCCATGCATCCTGTTTCGCCTGCCCTCCTAAACCTACGAGAATGGCACTACCCATCTCGAACAGCACTACTAAGACAAATAGTTGACTAGCCTTAATTTTTTCCATTTCTATACACTCCCCCCTTTCCAAAAGATTTATTTCTCTAACGTTGACCAAAACGGTATTGTCCGAATTCCTTCTCGCCGGATATATAAATCTACTTCGACATTGACCTTTAAGGCAGCAAATTCTTCTGGCCAATTTCCTTTCAATTGTTTCCATAATTCAGGATCCGCTAAGTGGACTTTTTGACCGAACCCGAAGATATCACTTTTTTGCCGTTGAGCTGCTTTCACTGAGGCTAGTACTTGCTTCCTAGCTTCTTTTTCAACTAAATTTTCAATTTTTTGAATTACGGCTGGATCTGCCAAATCAATAGCTGTATTGGCTTCAGAAATCCATCCTTCACTTTCAATCGCAATATTAATAATTGGTTTTTGATTAATTATGCGTGCTGAGACTTTGGTTTTCGAACGTATCGGCGCAACGGTTAACGCATCTTTTTTCCCATTCCAGTTAACATTGACATTAGTACTCTTTAACTTATCTAGAATCCAGACCACCCCCCGCGCTTTGTCGTTCGAAATCCAGCCATGCAATTTCCCATTTTTAAAAACAGCAAGCCCATCGGATGATAGATATGCGTCTGTTGTTGTTTTTTGAAGGTTTTCTGCCTTTCTAGCTTTTGGTTTATTCCCAACAAGCTTGTAACCATTTAAAATGGGTTGCTTCCCTTTACTAATTAACCCAGTTAAAAAATCATCGATATTGATACTCATATTTTCTCCCAGCATACTTTCTGCTGACCTGATTTGTTTTGTTATTTTAGTAACTGGAAGTTTATCAAGAATCGTAAGTGTCGTTACTATTTCCTCTGCTGTGCAACCCCTCGTAATAATTAATTCTGTAGTTGTTCGAAATTCAGGGTCGCGGTCCAAAGCATCCATTATATACAGCATGCTTTCTTTGGCTACTTCTTCACTGACAACTACAACATTGGTATGTGCATAGTATAGTCGTCTAGAAACCTTTTTGGTTGCGTTTCTAGCGGCTTCCGTTAGGGTGTCCCCTGAACTTTTATAAACAGCGATTGGCAAACCTTGTCCGCCCCCGGTTTGGCCCGGCGCCACATTTGCAGGATTAACAAGTTGAAAAGAAACCTCAAACTTTTTATCCTTGCCTTTATCAATCCCCATGGCCATCACAAAGGCTAAATCGGTCAGTTCCTTTTGATTCCAGCAGGCACTTAACAGTGGTAAAAGCATGACAATTATGGACAGCATGATACCATTCTTGTTCATGACTGCTCACCTTTATTGGATGGACCCTCATCTGATTTAGGAGGTCCTGGCTTTTGATGTTCTCCAGTCCTGTTCAGATTTCCTTTACTAATAAATGGAGGTCTTTTCTTTAACGCCCAAAGGGGAAAACGAACAAATGCGTCTTGTTGGTTACTAATATTTAATGGAGCTAAAGGCATCATGTATGGGATTCCGAAAGAGCGAAGTGAGCATAGATGAATCACCATAAACATGACCCCAAGCATCATTCCATAAAAACCTAACATCGTTGCTAGTCCCATCAGAACAAATCGGATTAGCCTGGCCGCGATCGCCATGGCAAAAATAGGTGTTGAAAAATTTGCAATCGCAGTAATTGAAACCACGATAACCATTACAGGCGAAACAAACCCAGCTTGTACAGCAGCCTGGCCAATGACAAGTGCTCCAACAATTGAAACGGCCTGACCGACGGCACGTGGCAGTCGCAGACCGGCCTCCCTCAAGATTTCAAAGGTTACTTCCATAATTAACGCCTCCACAAACGCAGGAAACGGAACACTTTCCCGTTGGGCTGCAATCGCAATGGCCATTGTGGTGGGAATCATTTCTTGATGGAAGGTAGTGGCCGCAATATAGACAGCTGGACCCATAAGTGCGATTAAAAAAGACAATATTCTTAATAACCTGATACCTGTTGAGATATCAAAACGGGAGTAATAATCATCCGGTGCCTGAAAAAACTGAATAAATATCGCCGGGGCAGTAAGGACAAATGGGGTCCCATCAACAATAATGGCAATTCTCCCTTCAAGGAGCTGCGATGAAACGACATCTGGCCTTTCCGTATGAAAGGTGGTTGGAAATGTTGTCCAGGTCTGGTCTTCGATTAATTGTTCAATATATCCCGAAGCAATAATACCATCAATATCGATCCGATTTAGTCTCTCTTTTATCTCAGAAACAATTTTTTCATTGGCAATTCCTTTTATATACATAAGGGCAATATCCGTTTGTGATACCTTTCCAATTTTCATGGATTCCATCCATAAATTAGGGCTTTTTAATCTTCGTCTTATTAATGCTGTATTTGTTCGAAGTGTTTCCGTAAAGGAGTCCTTTGGTCCCCTTATCGATAATTGTGTGGAGGGTTCAGTAATCGCTCGCTTTTCCCATCCCTTCGTTTCACCACTGATTGCCTTCTGGCAGCCATCTAAAAAAATGATCGTATTACCTGAAAGGATGGAATCATATACTTGATTCCAATTATTGACGGTTGAGACGCTTCCTAATGCCACAGCATGGTCCAAAACATATTGAAAAATATCGATTCGGTCGAGAATGATTTCTGTCTCCATCATTGGTTCTAAAAGAAAATCACTGACTACTTTACTGTCTGCTAATCCATCTACATATACTAATGCACCTTTATAACTGTTCACATTGAATTCTCGAATAATAATATCCGCACTTTTTCCAAACTCTTCATTGATCCGTTTAATATTTTCTTTAAAATCCCTAAGTATAGGCAAATCTTCCGGTTTAAGAGGATCTTGTTGTTGTCTATAATTATCATTTTGCCTCTTTTTTTTCTTTTTTTTCAATATGTTCGATAAAATCGGCAAAATTATCCACCACTCATCCTAAAGATTGATATGGCTATTTTCCCCAATTAACACGCAAATATCCACTTATGAGAGAAACTTCTTAAACTATAGTATAAGGAGGTCTTATTCATAAAATACTATTGATAATGTGGAATGAAGGTGAAATAATGAAGCAGTTCTTCGTTGTACTATTACTGGCAGGTGGAATGCTTTCAATCATTATCATTTTAGATATACTTATGGGAACAAGCCCTAGTGGAGTTATTTGGAAATCAATTAATCCTTTTCGGGTAATGGAACCTGCTGAATATATGATTATTTTTTTATTTGGCTTGTTTTTTCTTATTAATGCATCCAGTTCCTACCTTAAAAAGAAACGGAAGAACAAATCACCTGCAAATTAACAAAACGCATCATTAAGAACATTACATTGCTTCTATTATTAAAAAAGAAAAAGAGCTCCTCAAAGTGAGCTCTTTTCCTTATCCTCTTCACGATTCACACTATGCTTTTTCCTTGTAAAGAAAGCTATGACTGATGAAAATCCGTCCTTCCATTTTTTTCTAAGAGCATTTTTTTCTCCATATATGTATCGATTCCAAACATAATAGACTATTTCCTCCCCCACTACAAGCAAAAGGAAAAGGGCAATAATCATCAACCAAACTGACATTCCAAGAACCCCTTTTCGTTTGGATTATTCATCTTATTCCAAAAACTAAAAAAGAAGTACAGCCTAACATAAAATTCTATTTTACTAGAATGATTCTATTTTAATAGTATCAAAAATCATCCTAATATGTAGACAATTTGCCAAATAATGTGTATTTTTATTTTGTGCCACTAATTTTTTTAGAGGAGAGGATTTTATGGAATACCGCCGATTAGGAAAGACAGGCTTAAAGGTCAGTGAAATCAGCTTGGGAAGCTGGCTTACATACGGAGGTTATGTCGAAGAGCAAAATGCTGCCGCCTCCATTGACAAAGCCTACGACCTAGGTGTTAATTTTTTTGATACCGCCAATGTTTACATGCGCGGAGAAGCGGAAGTTGTTGTAGGTAAAGCTTTAAAGAAATACGTACGTGATTCCTATGTACTTGCAACCAAAGTATTCTGGCCGATGGGCGATGGACCTAATGACCGTGGACTATCTCGTAAACATATCATTGAACAGTGTAATGCAAGTTTAAAACGTCTAAACACTGATTATGTTGACATTTATTATTGTCATCGTTTTGACCCTGAAACTCCACTTGAAGAAACATTACGGGCCCTTGACGATCTTGTCCGTCAAGGGAAAGTCCTCTATGTCGGTGTAAGTGAGTGGACAGCTGAACAAATTACCGAAGCTGTTCATCTGGCTGATAAAAAACTTCTGGATCGAATCGTCGTGAATCAACCGCAATACAGCATGCTGCAACGTTATATTGAAAAAGAAGTGCTCCCTGTTTCTGAAAAGCATGGAATCGGCCAGGTTGTATGGTCACCGCTTGCACAAGGAGTATTAACAGGCAAATATAAAAAAGGCGAAAAAGCTCCTGCGGGCAGCCGGGCAGCCCAAGAAAAATACAATAATGGCCTGTTTGGTTTGTTAACCGATGAAAATCTTGATCGTGTGGAGCTTTTGAAAGAAGTTGCTGCTGAAAATCAACTCTCGCTCGCCAATCTTGCCCTTGCCTGGATCTTAAGACAAAGCAATGTTGCCAGTGCATTGGTGGGAGCAAGCCGCCCTGAGCAAGTTGAGGAAAACGTTAAAGCCTCCGGTGTGAAATTGACTGAAGAAACAGTTGCTAGAATTGAAGATATTTTAAGATAAGAAAAGCGAAAGCGCCCTGGTCAGCGGCGTATGGCCTGGAGCGCTCCAACTGAGATAAAGGAAACACTAAGAGCCGGAGGCGATTCGATGTTGACTTATCGTAGGGCGGAGAGCGAAGGACACTAGCCGCTAGGGCGCTGGAGCTGGACAATTCTCGAAGCCAAAATTTATAAATTCTTATATTAAAAAATAATGTGGATGTCTTAAAGGGTCAGACCCCTTTGAGACATCCACATTTTACTTTTTATCTTATGTTGCTTTTTCAATGCTGGCAGATTTTGTTTTCATAAATGATTTGTTACCTGCTGTAAAGAAAACGATACTTCCGAGCGAAATAATAGCAATAATCCAAAACATGATTTGCCCTTGAAACAGGCTTAAAAGATAGCCGCCAACTACTGGTCCAAGAAAGTTGCCTATTTTTCGAAATTGAGCAGCACCAAAATAGGTGCCACGTAAATGTTCCGGTGCGAGCTGATCAATCATCATACTATTGGATGGGAAAATTAAGATTTCACCTATAGTTAATAACACCATCGCAAGGATGGCTGTCACCCAGCCATTTACAAAACTAAAACCAATTAATCCAGCAGCTATAAAAATTGCTCCTAACACCATGACTTGCATTAATTTAAATCTTTCCGCAAAATGACTGATTGGCATTTGCAGACATACCACCATAACAGCGTTAATCGTTAAAAGCATCGAAAAAATCACAACGCCATTTTCTATTTTCCCCTCTAAAATTTGCGGTAAATTGGAGTCAATTTGAACATAACCCATATTGATTAGGATGATTCCAATAATTAAATACCTTAAGGCCTTGTCTGTTTTGACGATTCTAAAAGCTTCACCAAAAGAGACACCTTTCTTATTTTGTTGCGCCTGCTGTGGAATGACCAGTTTTTTCAAAAAGTAGACTAATACGACAGCATATAAAAAATAGGTTGTGCCCGTAATCGCAAAAGATAACTTGGCCGATGTATTGGCCAAATAGGCACCAAAAAGCGGACCAACTGATGCACCGATATTCATTGCAGTATACCGTAAAGAATAGACCTTCATCCGCTTTTCTTTCGTTGTTATATCCGCCATCAAGGCTTGTGATGTGGGTTCAAAAAATGAATTGCATAAGCCATTTAATGAATTTAGGATAATAAACCAACCTTCGCCTGAGGCAATCGTAAATCCATAATATACAAAGGCCTGGGTAAACAGTGCTGTCACCATAATCGGTTTTCTACCAAAACGATCTGATAAATGACCACCTATAAATCCACCCACCGTTGCCATTAATGGGCTCATTCCGACGGTTAATCCAATAAAAATTGGTGAAAGGTCCATATGTCTCGATAAATAAATGGACAGAAAGGGAAGTGTCATAAAAGCGGAGCCTCTAGATAAAACAGTTCCTATTAACAGCACCCACACGATCGAATGAAATTGTTCAATATAGTTTTTAACTTTTTTCATATGTATGTCCTCACAAATTTAGGTTTACCTTTCAAGTAAAACAATTTGTAGAAAGTCTGTAAAGAATTTTCTTACAGTTAAAAAAATTTAAAAAGCCGGCACCAAAAGCTACCGGCTTTACTTTTTTAATTGGGGTCCTTGTATTTTAAGGCACGATCGCTATCTCCGTACCCCTTTGTAGTGGGATCTTGTACTAAACCTAACATCGACATTAAAACAAACACAGCATTTGCAAATGTTAAAATTGAGTTTTGAATGGCATCTGTTAATTGAAAATCAACAAGACCTACAGAATGTAACCCGCCTAACACCATTTGGGCCACGATTAAGATTTGTGAAACAAAGGCCATTACCCAATTCCGATTTTTAAATCGGACTTTCCAGTTAATCAAATTCCCCATCCCCTATCCTGTATACAATCTTTCTATTAACATATGCGTGGTTTTGAAAAGGTTGTCCACGATTATCACGGCTTTTCTGCTTAAAGCTCAAAAAAATCAGGTCCCATATAGGGTACCTGATTCCTATTACACTTCTCTTCGCATCGCTTTTAAAACATCTACCCTTGTTGCCCGTTGTGCCGGCCGATATCCTGATATAATTGTTACACCAAAACAAATCACAACACATATGATTGGTAAAATGACTGGAATATCACTAAATATTAAATTGATTTCTGTCTCCTGATTAAATGCTTGTTTAATAATGAAAGGAACCACAAAATTGACGGCGAAACTGATCCCATATGAAACGATGGTGCCGATAATTGCCCCAATTAAACCAATATAGGTGCTTTCGAGCAGAAAAATTCGCTTGATCGTTTTTGGACTTGCACCAATCGCTTTCATGATTCCAATATCTGGAGCCCGCTCGGTTACCGCCATAGTCATCGTATTATAAATTCCAATCGAGGCAATTAAAATTGCAATCGTTCCAATAAAAATCAGCCCAACTTTAGCAATCATAAATATCATATTTACTTCCTTTAATTCATTAACTACGGAATAGGTGCCATACCTTTTTTCATTTAATTGATCTGATATGCTTTGAACAGCTTCCATGTTTTTTGCATAAACCTTGACTTCATCATAGGTATTTCCATTTGAATCGATTCCTTCTATTTTCTCATTTGCAGGATCGATCATGATGCCTTTTGTGGTTCCTGTAAAATTTTCAATTTCCCTTAACACTTCTTCAGATATGTAGACACTTCGATCTTCAGCCCACTCTTTTGTTGGCTTCTTAGATATTCCCACGACTTTTAATGGAATCTTTTTTTCTACTTGTTTCCCATCTTTAAACTGCCTAACCGTTAATTCGATTTTCTCACCCATTATATTGCCTGTGTAGCGATACTTCTCTTTAATTTGTCCTTTTTCATCATACATGTCATCCGGCGCATTTATAACAGCAAGACTGAGTGGAAAGTTATAGCCTACCACCACTTCTTCTTTACTTTTTGGCAAATGACCTTTTTCTAATTCAAAACCCGCTTTAATCTCTGCAGGAAAATTCGTCACAAATGTTTGCGCTGATGATTGATAATTTCCAATCGAATACGTACTTTCCTGCTGGACTATTTTACGTCTAGTAACCGCTTTGACACCTTTCACCTTTTCAAAATATTGAACATCCTTCTCGTTTACAGGACGGAACTCGCCTTGATTTTCCATTTCCTTGCCGTGCACATCAATCTGCGTGATCACCCTGCGTTCCGTTATTTCCTTCACAACCGATTTCTGTAAACCGAAGCCTACGGAGGCTAGAACGATTAAAAAGGCACAACCCATTGCGGTGGCTAAGATCGTCATAAATACTCTTGTTCTATTTTTCTTCATATTTTGCCGAACAAAGCGAAATTGGTCTCTTTGCTTCATACCAATACCTCCTCGACAATGCGGCCATCACTTAATTCAATCTTGCGGCTGCCAATATTAGCTACCTGTTCATCATGGGTGATAATTAAAAAAGTGATTCCTAAATTTCGGTTTAGTTCCTGGATGAATTCTAGTAATTCTTGTTCTGTTTCACTATCAAGGCTGCCTGTCGGTTCATCCGCAAGGATAATAGGTGGGTTAACAATTAAGGCACGCGCGATACTGACCCGCTGCTGCTGCCCACCTGATAATTCTCCTGGATAATGATCCTGATATTCTAGCAACCCCACTTTCTGCAGCATTTCCTTTGTTTGCTGCTTTCTTTCATTTTCATTAATACCCCTTAAAATCAACGGAAGTTCGACATTTTGAAAAGCAGTCATGCTTGGAATGAGTTGAAAACTTTGAAAAATAAACCCGAGGTTTTTTATTCGAAAATTTGCAAATTTCTCTTCATTCAAATTAGAAACCTTTTCCCCGCTTATCCAGATTTCACCTGCTTTTGGATAAATAAAACCACTAATTAAATTTAATAAGGTTGATTTTCCTGAGCCGCTTCTTCCAACAATAGTTACAATTTCACCTTTTTCAACAGAAAATGAAATATCTCTAAGTACTGGAATAATCGTTTGCCTTCCTTTTTTTCCAATTACAAACTCATGACTTAAATTTTTTACTGTAATCATAATTTCCTCCTGCTTCCCATTTACTTCATACTAATAGACGAAGTCCAATACCATTTCCCCTACAGTTTGGTAAAAATAACTATTTTTTCCTTGTTTGAAGATAGACAGCTGCACTTCCACTTATCCCCCATAAAAGTTAGTAAACATTGTTATAAATGGGAATAATAGGTTGAAAAACAGTTTTTATTGGTTTTTTTCGATTAGAAAATTTATAATAGATGAATCGTAAATTTCTTTTTGAAAGTAAGGAGATATAATGGAGAAATTACATCCTTTTCGTGACATGCTTGTCCGTTTCTGGAAAAAGAAACATTTAACCCAAATATTCTTATTAGTAATCCTTGTAGTGGTATTATCAACGATTGTCTATTTCGGCTGGCTTGCATCAAGGGCAAATGTTGAATCACTGAAGCAAGGGTTAAGCACGCCGACTGTCATTTATGATAAAAATGAAAAAGTAGCAAGTAACGTAGCGACGAACAGAACCAAAGGCGTGAACATCACAGATTTGCCTAAATACGTACCCAATGCAGTAGTCGCGATCGAAGACGAACGCTTTTACGAACATGGCGGATTTGATGTCAAGGGAATAGCACGTGCCTTTTTCAGTAATTTGTTTGCAGGAGAAATAACAGGTGGCGGAAGCACGTTAACCCAGCAATTGACCAAAAATGCCCTCCTCTCCCCGGAACAGACCTATAAACGGAAGGCTGAGGAATTATTTTTAGCTGTAAAAATGGAGAAGGTTTATACAAAAGATGAAATTCTGCAAATGTATGTGAATCAAGTTTATTTTGGAAGCGGCGCTTGGGGAATAGGAAACGCCTCGAAAAAGTATTTTAATAAAAACATTCAGAATGTAACCATCAGTGAAGCGGCAATGCTGGCTGGACTTTTACAGTCGCCGAATTATCTGGATCCTTATAAAAACTATGATCTAGCAATGAAACGAAGAAATGTCGTTCTAGGTAAGATGAAGGAACTTGGGATGATTACCGCTGCGGAGTATAAAACTGCAAAGAACGAAAAAATCCGTCTGCACGATGGCGGAGGCAGCTCTGTTGAACGAAAATATCCTTATTATGTGGATGCGGTTTTAAATGAAGCCATTTCTAAATATGGCATCACTCAGGAAGAAATTTTAACTAGAGGATATCGTATTTATACAGAAATGGACCAAAACCTTCAAGCAGGACTTGAAAAAGTGTATAGTAAAAGCTATTTGTTCCCACGGGGAACAGGGAGAACATTAGTCCAAAGCGGATCTGTCTTAATGGATCCAGCTTCAGGCGGTGTCCGTGCACTTGTTGGCGGGCGTGGTGACCATGTGTTCCGCGGCTTTAACCGGGCCACTCAGTTACAGGCACAGCCAGGCTCGACTATAAAACCACTGGCCGTCTATACACCGGCTCTTGAAAATGGCTATAACTATTCGTCCGAGCTTGTCGATGAACCAACATCATTCGGAAATTACAAACCAGAAAATTTTTCGAAAACGTTTCAGGGTAAGGTGCAATTGTATAAGGCCCTAGAAGAATCGCTAAATGTACCGGCTGTTTGGCTATTAAATGAGATTGGTTTAAATCAAGGCTTGGATTCATTAAAGCGGTTTGGCATCCCTGTTGTAAAAGAAGACAAAAATTTAGCCATTGCCCTCGGAGGTATGAGTAAGGGGGTCTCCCCCTTACAAATGGCGAATGCATTTACGGCTTTTGCAAATGACGGGAAGCGGCAGGATAGTCATCTGATTACAAAAATTGTTGGCCCGACAGGAAATATCATTGCTGAACGGGAATCCAAAACAACCAAAGTGACTTCCAAAAAGGTTGCGAACGAAATGACGTCGATGCTTTTGAATGTTGTGGAATCAGGAACAGGAAAAAAAGCACATATCCCTGGCCTGCAAATTGCCGGAAAAACTGGGTCGACCCAGCTTCCGTTTAGCGGTGTCAGCGGTACGAAGGATCAATGGATGGTAGGTTATACGCCAAACATTGTTGGGGCTATCTGGATGGGCTATGACCAGACAGATCGACAGCATTACCTTCCAAGTGCCAGCTCGTCCAATGTTGTTCCGATTTTCAAAGAAATCATGAAGGAATCCAGTAAATATCTCCCAAATGAAAGCTTTGATGTGGTTTCGATAAATGCTCAGCTAGCAGGAGAAACGGCAACAAGGACAAAGATCAATGATCAAGCGAAGGAAATTAGCAAGGAATTGAATGAAAATGCCAAGAAAATCGGGGCCACGATCAAAGAACAAGCCCCTCAGTGGAAAAAGAGTTTGGATGAAACGTTATATACCATCGGTAAAGGGATTAATTCATTAATAAATAAAGCAAAAAGTATAGGAGAATAGCACGCAAGCTTTTGCGTGCTATTTTACTGTTATAAGTGAAAACAGCTCATTTCCGTCATGATTCTAATTATCTAATTACCAGGACAGGATGGAGAAAGCTTCCTGCCGCCTTCTTTATCATCTCTTCTTGATTTGGATGGTAAACAACTATAAAGCAGGTTGCAGGACCAGCTGATTTTAAAATATCAATATTTGTGTTGACCATTTCTTGTGAAATTTCTTCACCAGAGAACATTTGATTCAGCTCGAATAAAATTCCTTTGGAGCCAACAGGCCAAAGCATAACATCCTCAATCTTACTGATCTCTTGAAAAAGGGGAAGCGGTGCCACCAGATCAGTTTGTTCCATCACTTCGCTTCCCACAAGCGGAGTACCTACAACTGCAAATTTAAATTTTTCAGAGAAGACTAACTCTGTCGATTTAGCCATTTTCTTTTTGCCAAGAACGACTAAACCAACTGCTGATTGCAAAAGGGTAAAATTACTTTCCGTACTACCTGTTATCAAGACTGTTGTTAAATTGAGTTCCAACAGCCCTTTTTGTATCCCCTTTACAAGTTCATCCCATGGTTCATTACCGCAAAAGTTATGAAGAACGACAGAGATAGGCTGTCCGCCTGCTGCCATGCATTCCATAACTGCCACTCTAAACGAATAATATGCAGTCGTTTCGTATGGGACATGGATAAGGTCGCGATTCTTCATCCCAATGGCTCCGCTGTTATCACACGCGATAATGAGCGAGTCCTCATCGGTAACGGGAATGGTGATAATATCCCTCATTATTTTGTGACTCTCTTGAGTAATCCGTGTGAGACCACTGAAGAAAGACGTGGAATAAGGATAACTGCGATGACTGTGTTAATAATGGAACCAATTAACAGTGAAGGGACAATCCCCCAATAAAATCCTAAATTCATTAAATAAATAAAAGGTAATGGAGCCACGAAAGAATTCCCAATGATAAAGAGCACACTTGCTATAATTCTATTATTTTTATAAAGGATGCCAAAAATCCACACCAGCACTGCCATTTCTATCGCTATTAAAAAGTGCATAGGTCCTAATGGGAAGCCGCCTAACAGTGCTGATATGAGATGGCCAAATGCACCCACGATTGCCCCAGCAGGTCCTCCAAAAAAGGCCGCTGCTAAAAGGGCGGGAAAGGCATCCAATCCTACACTGCCGACAATCGCTGGTATCTTAATCATCGCTCCGACAACAGATAATGCCGTGAACAACGCCAGCCAGCTTACCATTTTCCCCTTCATCCTACTTTTCCTCCTTACGCTTACCATCTCTAAAGACCTTTGCACTGCGGACATATTCGACATCGCTGACATTTAGTCTAAAGTTAATGACTCTGGCTAACGCAAAGAAATAATCTGATAGACGGTTTAAATACATTAATGCTAATTCAGGTGTTTTTGGATCTGCCTTCAATAGCTTCACAACTAACCGTTCTGCTCGTCTTGTCACCGTTCTTGCAATATGAATCGAGGCGGATGGCTTGGTTCCTCCAGGTAAAATAAATCGTTCTAGCTCTGGTGCCTCTTCAATGTATGCATCTATTTTCTTTTCTAAGTAATCAATCGAAACTTGATGAAGCTTTAACGCTCTTTTTTCGGATACATTCGCAAGATCGCCGCCACAGTCAAATAATTCATGTTGGATTTTTTCAAGATCATCAAGAACGTCCTTGAATAACTTCGGATCAAGTTCAGTGATTGCCTGGCCGACAAAGCAATTTACCTCATCTACTGTTCCATAAGCTTCTACTCGTGTGTCGTCCTTGTCTACTCTTCCGCCAATAATACTTGTTTTTCCTTTATCACCAGTTCTTGTATAAATTTTCATTGTTTATGATCCCCTTTACTTAATAGTTTGTCTTATTCCATACCAGATAATATCTACCATTTCTGATTGGGCTGCAATATCTTGGTAGGCCCATCCTGTTACATCCCGCCAACGTCTTTTTCCTGCTTCGACTGGCACAATTCCTTTTGTTATATCAGTCCCAATCACGATCAATTGGCGATTACCGATTGCTTTTTCCCAAGAAAGCCAATGCTCTAAACAATGATTCCAGATCTCTCGACATTGGCCGGCATCATATTTCGCTGTTAAATCCTTTAGCCAAATTTCTATACCCTCAAGGATCATCACATCTTGGTCGATATCAATTAAATTCATTGGGAGAGAGTGATGATCATATGCTGATATCCAAAGATTTTGCTCGCATACTTTATATTCATTCTTTACCCATGCCCTTTTGCCGTTATAGGCACCTCCAATAATAAAGTGCATCGTTTCCCCCTCCTTAGCGATTCTCTTTCAAAAATAAGTTCGAACCCTTGATCATGATTTACCTGCCAGCTCCAAAATTCTCTTTGGTCTGGTGCAAGGATGGATAAAAGATATCTGATAACCCCGCCATGTGTAATCACTGCACAGGTTGGAACACTGGAGGCGAGGACTTCTTCAGTAATCCTAGCCCAGCCGGAATTAACCCTCTTCGCGAATTCGTCAAATGATTCTCCACCTGGCGGACAATGATTTAAAGGGTCACCAAGCCATTGGCGATAGAGACTATTTTCTTTTAGGTCTGCGTAGGTCTTTCCCTCCCATTTACCGAAATTCATTTCTCTTAATTCTTTTAATAAACAGGGACTCGTATTGGGAAATAATATTCCCGCAGTACTTACACATCTCTGTAAATCACTCGAAAAATAGACCTGATAGCTTTTTGCGATGGAAATCGTTTTTGATTCGGAACATAATGGTGAATCCTTCCATCCTAAGTAAGCTTTTCGTTTATTTTCTTCTGTTACACCATGACGAAATAATGCAATAACCACACGGTCATCCACAGTATTAACTCAGTCCCTTCAACAGTAGCGCCTAAGACATCCCCTGTGATTCCACCAAACCATTTCACCGCTTTATGTCGAAAAAGAAATAAGCAGCAGACTGCAACCAAAATTAACAAACCTATAAGGAGGAATTCTTTTATCAATAAACTGACAAGAATTAGAAGTCCAACTAAGTACAGGGGGTACGGCCATAGTGCCTTACGTGTAGCTGCACTCTGAAATAACGTGCCCAGCCCCTCATTTTTGGCAGATTTTACTGTTAACAACATTACACCCATTACACTTTTACTAAAAAAAGGGATCACCGCAATCATGATATATAAGATGTTTTCTACATTTGATGTACTCTCATAAATAAATAGAAACCGAGAGCTTAATAATACGATAATTGCTAGGACACCAAAGGCGCCCGTTCTCGGATCCTTCATAATTTCAAGTCTTTTCCCTTGATCTTGATAGGAAAAATAAGCATCACTTGCATCCATCCAGCCATCTAAATGAATTCCACCTGTGAGGAGAATCGTTACCAGCCACAGCAAGAATGCAGAAGCAAGATGGGAAAAAGGCGTAAATTCAATACACACATAAAAAACAAATGAATAAATAATTCCTTGAATTAACCCCATTAATGGAAAGGATTGGACTGCCTTTTTAAGATGCTCGTGATCGATCGGTATTTCTCGTGTGATCGGTATAGCCGTAAAGAATTGAAGATTAATCAAAAAACCTTTCCAAAACTTCATCATTTTGTACTCCATTGATAAATGATCTTTTTCATGACATCCCATTTAAGATGACTTTTCATTTCGTCAGCAAGAAAATCAAATCGTTTATCCTTAAACACTTTATTAAAATTAGCTTCTTTGTTGGGAAACCCTTTCCTTTTTCGAATCATGTTTAACCAATGATTTCTCCACTCATCATTGTGAAAAAGGTGGTGAAGATACGTTCCAATAATTTGACCATCATTTGCATAATAGCCTTCCTCATCCCCATTATCTAATGTTAAAAACGGACAAGCTTGTTTAGATAAGATTGTCTTCCCTAAATGGATTTCATACCCTTCTAATTGCTGGTTTATGTCTAACCCTGTCCTTTTGTGAAACTGGCCGATAACTCGATTGGTTTCTTTTTCTTTATAAAAGGTGGTTTTAGCGGGAATGGAACCTAAGCCCTTCACTTTGAAGTTCGGTACACCAGTATCAGTTCCCTCTTCATCGACAAGTTCTTCACAAAGAATTTGATAGCCGCCACAAATGCCGACTACATAACCGCCACTTTCTATATACGTTTGAATTAGAATATCTAACTGTTTATCTCTTAAATTTTTTAAATCACTGATCGTACTTTTTGTACCTGGAATGATAATAGCATCTGGTTGTCCAAAATCACTCGGATGATTAACCCAGCGGAGTGTGACATCCTCCTCATATTTAAAAGGTTCCATATCACTGTAATTTGAGATAAATGACATATTGATAATTGCAATATCAAGAGTCGCCTTTTTGGAATTCGTAAATTGCGTCCTTAGTGATAATGAGTCCTCCCCATCAATCATATGATTCTCAACAAAGGGCAGTACCCCTAAAACAGGTACACCCGTTTTCTCTTCCAGCCATTGAACTCCGTCCTCAAATAGGGTGATATCTCCACGGAATTTATTGATAATTACACCTGCAACTCTTTGCCTTTCTTTAGGTTCCAATAGATTAAGTGTCCCGACAATACTAGCAAACACTCCACCGCGATCAATATCCGCTGCAAGAATAACTGGGACATCCGCTAGTTCTGCTACTTTCATATTAACAATCTCGCGATCCTTTAAATTTATTTCAACAGGACTGCCTGCTCCCTCAATCACCACTACTTCGTATTCTTCCTGCAGCTTGTGAAGAGATTTCTTAATTACTTCAAGCCCTTTTTCGTAAAAATTTTCCCGATACCCACGTCCAGATTGAGTTTCAATTGCCTTTCCCAAATAGACAATCTCTGAGTACTGTTCCGAGCGAGGCTTCAATAAAATCGGATTCATCCAAACTGTTGGCTCAATCCGAGCGGCTTCTGCTTGAATTCCTTGTGCCCTGCCAATCTCTTTTCCGTCTCGAGTCACATACGAATTGTTAGACATATTCTGTGATTTAAACGGGACGACCTTTACTCCTTCATTGGCCAGGATTCGGCAGATTGCGGTTACAATTAGGCTTTTGCCAACATCAGATGCTGTCCCTTGAATCATGATCCCTTTCATCCGCGAACTCCTTTCATAGCGATGGGAATCCCTGCTTCCACTAAAAACACTTGGTCCGCTTCCTTCACTAAATATTGATGGAGCTGTCCCAGCAAGCGTCCATATGTAATAATCAATTCATTTCCCAGTAGTGACTCGTTTAATACTTCATTACTTACGACAATCGTTGTGCTTGCCTGGTGTTTAATTAAAGAAATCCCTGAGATAATATTTTCTTTAACCGTTTCTAAATAAGGGTTATCCCAGGCTTGTTCTATAGAAAACAATTCATTATTCAATAGTGTCGTGACACAATCCAACAAAATAATATCCTGGTTAGTAAATTCATGGGCAAGCTTCCCTATTTGGACAGAACGTTCAATTGTTTTCCAATGGCATGGACCTGATTGTCTATCACATTGGTGTTTTTTGATTCGTTCCTCCATTTCTAGATCAAAAGGAACACCTGTTGCCAAGTAGGTAAGTTTTCCACCTGTTTCACTTGCGATCTCGATAGCTTTGCTTTCAGCAAAGCTGCTTTTCCCGCTTCTTACTCCGCCTGTTATGAAGATTAATGATGATGCCGCCATTCTGCCAACACCTCCATTAATTGATTATTTTCTTCATGGCCCTTGATTGCAAACCGAAGCCATCTTCCCTCCAAACCAGGAAAATTAAACGTATGCCGTGGAATCATACCCCGATATAGGAGAAACTCAAACAATTTATACTGATCTTCCAATAAAGGATCCCGCAATAAATAAAAATTAACTTTGGAAGCTGTAACCGCAAATTTTTCTCGTTTAAAAAAAGTAAGGAGTCTTTTTCGTTCATTACGAATATATTCCTGGGTCTCTTTTATAAAAGATTCATTATGTAAACAAAGTTCACCTGCTAATAATGCAATCGTATTCGTACTCCAATGGGATTGTAACTGGCTAAGTATTACGATATTTTCAGGCTGGGAAACTAAATATCCCAGTCGAATTCCTGGAATCGCGAACATCTTTGTCATGGAGCGAATAATAACTAAATTTGAAAACCTGTTTATGTATGGAATGAATGAATCATAGTCATTTAAAAAATCAAAAAATGCTTCATCCAAAATGACAAAACAATTTTGCTTTTCACATTCCTCCATAATTGAAATGATCATTGATTTAGAATATTGAATGCCTGTCGGATTGTTCGGATTACACAGAAACAAGGCATCCGCATCTGCTTCCATCAGACTAGCGCATAAATCAGTCTGATCCAATTGAAAGTTCGGCTCCTTCAGTTGATGATAGAAAATTTCACAATGATTAACACGACATGCTTGTTCATATTCAGAAAAAGTTGGCTCTACAATTAGTATTTTTTTGCCTGCCATCATTCTTGCCACTAGTGTAATGAGCTCAGCTCCACCATTTCCAATTAAAATGGAATCAACGGTTGTCTGCTCAATGGTTGCAATTATCCTCTTTAACCTTGTGGCAAATGGATCGGGATAAACGATAATTTCTTGATAAAAGTCCTGCCACTTTTCCTTCAAATTTGCTGGTGGACCAAGGGGATTGATATTTGCACTGAAATCAATAAATTGCTTAGGAAGTGTGAGCCCCATTGCCTCATATAAATAGTGAGGATTCGAGCCATGTGATGGCCACATCAAGAAACATGCCCCCTATCCATAAACATAATAAAAATAAAAAAACGGTTTTGCTAAGAATAGCATTCGCTTTGAGAATATGGCCCGCTTGGATGGATTGAATAGGATCACCCATTTTTGCCCGGTTTGAAATCAAACCTTTGTAATAGTTTATTCCCCCAAGCTGGATTCCCAAGAGGGCGGCAACGGCTGCTTCACCCCAGCCACTATTTGGGCTCGGATGCTTTTTTGCATCTCTAAATAAAATCTTCCACGCTCTTCGATAGCTGAATTTTTCCGGACGTTTTCCAAGCAGCATCATCATTCCCGTTAATCGACTTGGTATCCAGTTCATTACATCATCCCACTTCGCAGATGCCCAGCCAAACTCTTTAAATCTCTCATTTATGTGGCCCACCATCGAATCACATGTATTGGCTGCCCGATAAACCATCGCAAGGGGGGCTCCACCAATGAAGGCCCAAAACAAGGGTGCTGTCACTCCATCACTTGTATTTTCGGCAACCGTCTCAATTGTTCCACGAGCAAGTTCACTTTCATCCAATGAATCTGTATCGCGGCCAACAATAAAGGATAGCTTTTTTCTTGCTTCAGCAAGCTTTCCTTCTATTAAAGGGTAATAGACTTCTAGGGAAGCATCTTTCAAGCTTTTTTGGGCAATAGTACTAGAAATGATAATACCTTCCACTAAGATTCCTACTAAAGGATGAATCTGATACCCAATTACTACTAACATTAAAACGATGAAAAAAACAAAAAGTAAGATAAACAGAAGCATAGCAACCCCTTTCGATCGCTTAAAATCCCCATGATTCCATCTCTTTTCAAAAAAAGTGATCATGTTACCAATCCATCTAACAGGATGTGGCCAATGCGGCGGATCACCAATAAGCAGGTCAATAAGATAAGCAAGCGTGATTGCGACTAAATGAGAAACGATCATGTTCGATTCCTTTTACTGGATTTTTGGATAGCTTCTGTTGTGCACTGATAAACTGCTGTACTAATAAGCTTTCCTAAAGGGGTTATCGTTCCGGCAAATTCTAACAGTTCTCCGGTTTGAGAAGCAGCAATTAAAATACTATCTGTCGAGGTGCCTGTAGCGATTGTTCCAGTGACTTTATCCATTACTTTTAAGTCATGTAATGCCTTTGCCTTTGCTTCCGTTGCGGTCATGATGCATTGAATAAATGCTTCCTCTGTCAGTTCACCATTCACAAAAATCCAGGTGTTGATCGTTCCAGGTGTCATCTCAAATGTATGCTGTACACTTTTTGAAGCATCGATCGCATTACCAACCCCCGCAGTGACCACTGCCAATAGGGAGAAGCCGTCTTGTTTAAACAATTTGTATACCACATCTTCCAATACAACCGCTGTCATCATGCCAACGGTCTCTGACGGTTCAAAACCCTTTACTTTTAAAAATGCAGCCATTTCCATGCGATGGTCGCTGCAGTTGTAATCCTTGTTCACATGCCGATTTACGAATGTTTGATGCCAGCCGGTTCCAGAACCCAAGACACCTGAAGACATGGTTCTTAAGGAAAAAGGGGTTGTTACCTCAATCAATTCTTCAGAAACAGATACGTACGTTTCATCTATTTCAAAACGGTTTGATTTCTTAAACTCAATTGGGAGCAAGACCATCTGTGGAGCAGCCACTTTTGGATGGGGATGTTTTTGAATGTCTGTATGATACACATTTCTAATTCTTTCTTCCCTAAGCACTTCATTAGGAACATGATCGATATTAATCGTTCCGTTTTCGAGGAGAAGCAAGCGATCACAATAAAGCCCTGCAAGATTTAAATCATGGAAAATCGAGATAACTGTTAAGCTATTTTCTGACGTCCATTTTTTTAAGAAATCTAGTAATTCCTTTTGATACGATAAATCCAAATGGTTGGTAGGTTCATCTAATAAGAGAATTTCAGGTTCTTGGGCTAATGCTTGTGCGAGAAAGACCCTCTGTTTCTCTCCGCCCGATAACTCCTGAATATTTTTATTTTGAAATGCCGAGACACCAATCTGCTCCATGACTCTTTGGACAACTGCTTCATCTTCTTTATTCCAGGTCTGAAACAATCCCTTCTGATGAGCATAGCGGCCAAGCGAAACCGTTTCTTTTACCGTGTAAGAGAAAGATTGGGATGAATGTTGAGAAAGGACTGCAATAATTTGGGCCAGTTGTTTTGTCTGGTATTCCTGGAGCGGGTTTCCCTTAATAAAAATCTTCCCTTGATGAAAGGGTAAAATCCCGCTAAGCATTTTCAATAAAGTTGTTTTTCCACTTCCATTAGGTCCTAGGATCCCGAACAATTCCCCTTGATTTACTTCAAATGAAATGTTCTTTAGAACAGGTTCACTTGAGTATCCGCCTGAAACTTGTTGTACGCTAAGCATTCCTTATCCTCTCCTTTCCATCCGTTTTCTTTGCAGTAATATCATGGCAAATACGGGTGCACCAATTAGGGCCGTTATCACACCAATCGGCAGCTCTGTCGGCGAAATAATCGTTCTCGAAATTAGATCAGCTAAAATTAAAAAACCACTCCCGGTAATGATCGATAATGGAAGAAGATGCCGATGATCGGGACCCCATAATAATCTTGAGAGATGGGGAATCACAAGTCCAACAAATCCAATTGTTCCCGAAACGGCCACTGCCGCTCCTGTTAAAATGGAACCAGCAGTCAAGATAATTAACTTTCTTTTTTGAACATTGACCCCTAAATGTTGTGCCCGTTCTTCCCCAAATGACATGGCATTTAATTCTTTTGAATTACCTATAAGCAGGACAGAACCGATAATAAAAAAGGGCAGCATGATTTTAATATATTCCCAGCCTCTCATTGATACACTTCCTAAAAGCCAGCCAATAATTTGCCTAAGCTCATCCCCAGTCAGAGCTATCATAAGCGAAATAATTGAACCTAGAAAAGAACTAAAAATAATACCCGTTAAGATAATCGTTTCTACTCTCATCGAGCGCTCAATTTTACTGGCAAACGTAAGGACCAAAATAATCGTGAAAAATGAAAATAAAATACTTAGTAATGGTAAGGTGAACAAGCCGACAAATGGGATGGAAAGATGAAAAAACAGTGTAAGCACGGCACCAACGGACGCCCCCGATGAAACACCCAATGTATAGGGATCTGCTAACGGGTTTCTCAGCAGACCTTGGAAGGCCGCCCCTGCAATAGCAAGAGACGCCCCGACAAGGCCTGATAAGATGACTCTAGGTAAGCGAATGCTTAAGACAATACTCGAATACATGGGGTCGATTTGTCCGAGTGAAATAAACCCAAATAGCTTATCACTTATTATTTGAATAATAGTTAACATGGGAACCGAAACTGTTCCGATCGAAATACCTAATAAAATAGAAATGAAAAGGAAAACCCCTGCCAGTATGTAGGCGAGAAGTTTATTATTTAAAAACCTCTGGATAGATTGCCTTTGCAAGATCCTCTACTCCTTCAACAATCCTAGGGCCTGAGCGGGTCACACGATCAGAATCAGCATCGATGACTTGTTTATTTTTTATAGCGTTAACCGTTTCCCAGCCTTTGCGGCTTAGAACTTGGTCAACTGGATTCTTTACATAATAGCCATAAGTGGTAATGATGACATCGGGATTCCGTTTGATCATGGCCTCTTGATCAATTTTAATCCAGCCCTCTTGATCATTTGCAATGTTTTCTGCATTAATCACAGTGAGCATTTGATCCATAAAGGTATTTTTTCCAGGTGTATAAATTTCTGGTGCAGGAGAAACCTCCACAAATACCTTTTTCTTTTCTTTTATTTCTTCCGCCTTAGTTTTGATTTCTGCCAATTTAGCCTTCATTCCCGTGATAATCTCAGCTGCATTTTTGGATTCTCCAGTAGCTTTCCCAATCATATCAATCGACTCATAGACTTGGTCAAAATTTTGCGCATCATTAATAATCAGCACTGTAATACCAGCATCGCGCAGTTGTTGAAGTCCCTCTTTAGATATAGGAGCTGATGATTCATGTGCTAAAACGAGATCCGGTTTTAAGGAAATGATTTTTTCTAGGTTAATTTCTTGCCCGCCGACTTTCTCTTTTTTCGTTGCTTCTTCAGGATAATTATCAAAATCAGACACACCAATTACTTCTTTTTCGAGACCTAATGCAAAAGCAATTTCTGTATTACTTGGGATCAGTGAGACAATCTTTTCTGGTTTTTTCTCAATCACAACATTATTATCTAATGCATCTTTAATCGTAACTGGAAAAGTGACTTCTGCTGATTTCTTTTCCACACTCGTGTTATTTTCCTGTTTCACCTGATCTTTCTTTTCAGCACAACCAGCTAAAACACCAAATGTCAATAATGCTACTAATAAGAGCGAATACCATTTCTTCATTTTTTCTCCTGCCTTCTGTTTAATAAAAATTTATGTAACAACAAATAAATCCCCCTGTGCCCCATTAACTTCTTCAGCAACAAAAAAACATCTCCACTGTAAAATGGAGATGTTGATGTGATTAGATTCAATTACTGTTATAAAGTAAAAGTAGTCTAGCCTTCAACACCCTCCTATCCACGTAGGTTAATTGGCGCACAAGAATTAGGCAGGTTTCCTGGCTCATGATCATCGCTTCCTACGTCTTCCCATCCTATTAGACAGTGACATATTATAGGTTGCTCCCATTTACAGTGGCGGGACCGCGCTGGCTTTTAACCAAACTTCCCTTTTAAGCTTAAAATCTCATATTAAGATTTTAGCACCTAATCTTTAAAGATCTATTTTGTTACTTTTATTATAAAAGTAGCGTAATGATTTGTATATGATTTTAAGAAATAATATTAAAGCCAGCTTAAGAGGTGACTTTATCATTACTCATTAAAAGCATTATTGTTCAATATTTCTGAGTAGATTGGCCATCTCAATGGCAGATGTTGCAGAATCCCAGCCTTTATTACCAGCCTTGGTTCCTGCACGCTCAATCGCCTGTTCAATGGATTCAGTGGTTAATAACCCAAAAATAACAGGAACACCAGTCGCTAATGATGTTGCTGAAACACCTTTAGCTGCTTCATTACATACATAATCAAAATGTGGTGTCGCGCCGCGGATGACTGTCCCAAGTGTGATGACAGCATCATACTTTTGGCTTTTTGCCATTTTTTGAGCGATTAACGGTAATTCAAATGCACCTGGAACCCAGGCGATATCTACATCGGATTCACTGACTCCATGTCTTTTTAATGCATCCTGTGCCCCATCTAATAATTTACTGGTTATGAACTCATTAAAACGTCCCACTACAATTCCTATTTTTAATCCTGAGCCAACTAAATTTCCTTCAAAAATATTTCCCATGTTAATGCCTCCATTAGTTTAATTTTTCTATAGTCATGTACAAATGCCCTCATTTATCAAGCTTTTTTCTTGAATGATGGGCATTTAAAATACCGATAAAAAATTAATTTTGGTTAATTTTATCTCACGTTCTTCAAATTTTCCTTTTGAGTTCGATATTCAACCAAGTCCTTGATCATAATCATCTTTACATTTAACTTATCCGCAATTTTACGGAGTTCAGGAACACGTGCCATTGTTCCATCTTCATTCAGGATTTCACAAATAACCCCAGCAGGTTTTGCATCGCATAACTTCGCAAGATCAACCGCTGCTTCAGTATGCCCTGTTCTCTCCAACACTCCGCCCTTTTTAGCAATGAGAGGAAACATGTGTCCAGGTCTTTTAAAATCCTCGGCTTTAGCCTCTGGATCAAGCAAACTTAAGATTGTACCAGATCGTTCGAATGCCGAAATTCCTGTTTTGGCAAATTTATGATCGATACTTACGGTAAAAGCTGTTCCATGAGGATCCGTGTTTTTAGCAACCATCGGCATCAATTCAAGTTTTTGCGCTAGTTCTTGCTCAATTGGAACACAGACAAGGCCTCTTCCGTGCGTAACCATTAAATTTAACACTGCTGGTGTTGCTTTTTCAGCTAAAGCGATAAAGTCACCTTCATTCTCCCGATCCTCGTCATCACAAACAATGATCACTTTACCTTCTTTTAAATCTTTAAGGGCTTCATCAATAGAATCAAACACGCTTATCACTCCTTTTATTTATCTAACAGTCATGGATGGATGCAATTTTTAGACTTTAGGTTAGTAAAACCCATTTTCTTCTAAAAAGCTTTCCGTGATACCAGACTTGCTTTTTCGTTGTGTCTCACTTGAAAAGTTTTTGATAAAATGGCCGATATATTTACCGACCATATCGCATTCCAAGTTAACAATCTCCCCTGAGCCCTTAAGCCCTACGACTGTTTCCGATAAGGTATGAGGAATCAGCGATAGAGTAAAACTTTGTTCTGTTACTGCGAAAATAGTTAGGCTTGTCCCATCGACTGCAACAGAACCCTTTTCGATCATATATTTTAACAATTCAGGGTCTGCTTCAATTTCATAGTAAACGGCATTTTCTACTGCCTGTTTTCGTTTAATGACCCCAGTTCCATCAATATGCCCCGAAACGAAGTGACCGCCAAACCTTCCTCCAGCTGCCATCGCTCTTTCTAAATTGACTTTTGCCCCGCGCTTCACTGCATTTAAACTGCTGGCTTTGACCGTTTCAGGCATGACATCAGCGGTGAAATGCTTACTTGTAAAAGAAGTAACCGTAAGGCACACCCCATTAACGGCTATACTATCGCCAAGGTGAACATCATTGAGTATCTTGTTCGCTTGAATCGATAAAACAAACGATTCGCCAGTGCGCTGAAAATTTGAAACCACACCAATTTCTTCAATGATTCCGGTAAACATAATCGTTACGACTCCTTACTTAGGTTTTACTCTTTTTATTATTCTCATTTAAAAATGAAATACAAAAAGACCCAAAAGAATTTTCTCTTCAGGGTCTTGAAAAAGGCATTAGAAAATAAAGGCTTAAAAATAGGCATATTTCACCCTACTATTAATCCGCTTTTTTCCTTCTCCCATCCAGACTTTAACTGTCGGCTCTGGAGTTTCACCAGATCCACCGTTTAACAAAAATGTTAACCGGGTCACGGACTTAGAAGCAATGCTTCATCACCGCCGGTTAGGAATTTCACCTGACCCCGAAGGAATTTATTCAGCTTGTTAACTTTCATATTAGTATACTTTATTTATACTGTAAAGAAAATTTGTTTGTGAATATTTTCACATGTGTTCGTAATAAGGAGTTAAAAAGACTCTCCTTATTTTTTTCATTGCATGATTAAATGCCCATTATTTCTTATAAGTTTTAACCGGTAAATAAATGTCAAATGAAAGGTCTCCTGCTCCGTTCTGCTGTTTGTGAGCTTCATGATAAATTTCTAAACTTAGTGCTTGATGATCATGGTCGTACCCGTATTCCTTCATCCAGGAAAACATCCGATGATACGTATTTTCTACATCCTCTAGCCTTCCTTTATGGGATGCAACCACGTAGTTTTTACGTGGAATGGTAAAGCCCACCATTCCTGCTGGTACATCTTCAATTTTTTCGACTGGTGTGGTTACATAATAAGTGAATTCGGTTTCTCTGCTATGAAAAGGTGCTACTAAGATTGGTTCTTCCGTCTGATGTAAAACTTCATCGAGACGTTCTTCCATCATCGTGAAAAGACTAGAAATAGATTGCGTTTGCGAGTATGTACCATTCCATGAAAGTCCCACTACTTTCATTTCAGCTTTTTCAATTACTTGGATTCCCAAGCATATCCCCCCTTTGTACAAGCATATTTCTATTATTCTTAAATTATCACTGGAATTCCTGCTAAAATAATTCGAGCCTTTTCGTGAAAAAAATTTTTTGAAACCAAACAGACAGCCTAGGGCTGCCTCGCTCCAAAATTATTTTAAGATACTTTGTGGTATATCAAATACATTCCACAAAAAAGTGGCATAGATCGCAGAGAGGATCCAAGCTAAAAGAGGATGTTTATAATGTACAGCCAAGACAGAAAACATAACAAAACTAAAAAAAGCTGACCAGCCTAGATTCCAACCATTCTTATGCACTAATGCCCCTATTTTCAAATCCGCAAATTCATTCACGGTATAAATAATAGTCCATAGAAGAATGTGGAATAATTTCTTCCATTTCTCCTTTGGTAAATGTCCTAGAAATATGCTAATAGTTGCAGGATATTTTATTAATATAACCAGCAACGCTATGTGAGTATGTTTAGCCCATCCTATATCACTTCCAACAGGTATGTATTCCCACATACTATGTTTAAATAACAGAAATTGATAGAGGAGATCCCCCACCATTAAAAATAAGTAAGTAGAATAATACGCCCTCCAGTTTTTCCAATCTCCCCATTTAATTGCCGAAAAAATAAATATTGCTCCATAGACAATGTTCAGATTCAAAGGTATAGACTCCTTCACATTCTTGGTACTTTTATTTTTCCAGTTATTTGAAAATTTATGACAGATATCTGGAAAAACTACTGGTTAAATTGAGTAAAAAGGGTCAGACCCCACGTTTGCTACACATAGTGGGGTCTGACCCTTTGACTTGAAACATTCTCTTCCAACGCTTATTTTACTTCTTGCGGAATGGCTAAATTCAAGCCTTTTGCTACTCGCTCTCCATACTCTGGGTCAGCCTTGTAGAAATGTTGAATTTGGCGAAGTTTAATATCATCTCTTTCCACTGGCTTCATTGCACCCACGATTGTATCCACCAAACGACTCCGCTCGTCTTCTGTCATTAACCGGTAAAGGTCTCCCGCTTGGGTATAATGATCGTCGTGATCATAGGAGACCTGCTCGGCTGCACCTGTAACTTGGAATGGAGTTTGTTTATGTTCGGGTGTTTCCTGCGGGCCCCCATAGCTATTAGGTTCATAATAAACCGAACCGCCGCCATTATTGTCAGAGCGCATCGCACCGTCACGTTGATAATTATTAACTTCCACTTTTGGCCGGTTGATTGGAAGTAAATTATGGTTTGGTCCTACACGATAGCGGTGGGCATCGGAATAAGCAAATAATCGGCCTTGAAGCATCTTATCCGGAGATGCCTCCACACCTGGAACAAGCGTTCCTGGCGAAAATGTTGCCTGCTCAACCTCCGCAAAATAATTTTCAGGATTGCGGTTCAGCACCATTCTTCCTACTTCAATTAATGGATAATCCTTATGTGACCATACCTTTGTAACATCAAATGGATCAAATCGATACGTAATAGCATCTTCAAATGGCATTATTTGAACATGCAACTTCCATGCGGGGAAATCTCCACTTTCAATTGCATTAAACAAATCCTCAGTATGGTAATCTGGATTGTCACCCGCTAATTTAGCTGCCACCTCTGCCGACATATTCTTAACGCCTTGTTCTGCCTTAAAGTGATACTTCACCCATACAGCTACGCCATCTTCATTTACCCACTTAAAGGTATGGCTTCCATAACCGTTCATGTGACGGAGCGTGGCAGGCAGACCGCGATCTCCCATTAAATATGTTACTTGATGTAAGGATTCAGGGGAAAGCGACCAGAAATCCCAGACTGCGTTGGGATTTTTCAAATGTGTTTTTGGATCTCTCTTTTGAGTATGAATGAAATCTGGAAACTTGATGGCATCACGAATAAAGAATATTGGTGTGTTATTTCCTACTAAATCATAGTTTCCTTCATCTGTATAAAATTTAACTGCAAAACCACGCGGGTCCCGAACCGTATCTGCTGAACCTAATTCTCCAGCTACAGTTGAGAATCGGATGAACATTGGCGTTCGTTTTCCAACCCCATTAAACAGCTTTGCCTTGGTGAATTTAGACATGTCATTTGTGACTTCAAAGTAACCATGTGCGCCTGCACCTTTGGCATGCACCACCCGCTCCGGTACACGTTCACGGTTAAAGTGGGCCAATTTCTCAAGTAAATGTACGTCTTGAATGAGAGTTGGACCGTGTGAACCTGCAGTCATCGAATTTTGATTATCACCAACAGGTGCTCCATTTCCTGTTGTTAAATGGTTGTTCGTGTTACTCATTTAATCACCTCGTAAACTATTTTTTAGAAACTTAAATAGATTATAATATAAATTTAATTAAAATCCATATTAATTAATAATTATTTTTAATTAATATGGATTTTAAATTATACCAACCTGTACCTACTATTACATAAGTATTAAAAATAAAGGACGTTATTCCAAAAATATAGAAATAACGTCCTAAAAATTTTTTATCTTGAATGGATGATTATTAATTAAGGTGAAAATAGATTATACTGTACATGACACTTTTTATAGGAGGATTTTTTATGAGTGAATCTAATCAAACAAACCAAGCTGAAGAACCAAAAAAGAAAATGAGCTTACAAGAAGCGATGAAACAGCAGCTTGAAAATAAAAAAAACAAAGCAGCATCAGGGAATACTAATGCAAATAACACCCAGAGTGCCAAAAAGATGAAAAGTCAACAGACCAAAAAAGTTAGTAATTCACGGAGAAAAATGGGTGTCTAACGGCCAGAACAGAAAGGATGTTCACCCTGGGGCTTCTGTGAAAATAGTTTTAAAAGCGGATCAAAAAAGTGGAAAACTAACAGCGGGCATCGTGAAAGATATATTGACTAACTCGAGTTTTCATCCTCATGGTATTAAAGTGAGACTAACAGATGGACAAGTTGGTAGAATCAAGGAAATTCAAGATGTTTAAAAAACTTTTCCGTTATTAGCATCATTCTTAAAAAACATCTGCTCGTGTAGCAGATGTTTTTTTGTAAAAAGCCATACAAAAAGAGGATGTCCTTGAGACATCCTCCAAGATTGGCAGGTCTTATGATTTACGAACGTTTACCGCTTGTGGTCCACGTTGGCCATTTTCGATTTCAAACGTAACCTCTTGACCTTCATCCAAAGATTTGTATCCTTCACCTTGAATGGCTGAAAAATGTACGAATACATCCTCTCCACCTTCACGCTCAATGAATCCAAATCCTTTTTCACTGTTAAACCATTTTACTTTACCTTGTTCCATTTCTTTGTAGCCTCCTAGCATGTAACCATACATGTTTTTGCAAAATATACTTGCCTAAATATGTTTACCCATTTTCAACCCTCCTATACCATAAAAACATCTATTAATTTAAATTTTTCCATTCAACTTCAAAGAATCCATTTGTGGATGGCACGTGCCACCCCGTCCTCATCATTTGTTAAAGTGACCCAGTCTGCAGCCTCCTTAACGACATCCTGAGCGTTTCCCATTGCTACACCAATTCCTGCTTCTTTAATCATTATTAAATCATTTCGACTATCTCCAACTGCTATAACATTTTTCATTTTAATGCCTAATCTGCTGCAAACCACTTCTAGTCCTCTAGCCTTGTGAATGCCAGCAGGGTTAACTTCGATGTTCCTCAAAGTGGAATTGCTAATTTCAAATTCCCCTTTTGCTTCAAGTTCTTTTAATATTATTGCTCTTGTTTCATCATCATCCGTCCAAAATCCAAATTTTAACCATTCTTTCTTATGTAAGTCCTCAGGCATTTCGTTTCGCCAATGGCGGTCCGTGCCGATTGCCCAATAGTTTGTTTTATGTTGCTGAGTTAATTCCCACATCCATTGTACCAGCTCAGATTTCACCAGATTCCGCTCGACTAATTCCCGATTTTCATCCCAAATCTCACTGCCATTAACCGTTACCAGATAGGAGGTCAGTTCCAATGCATCTGCATGCTCCCGACATGTCAACAATGAACGCCCAGTGCTAAGAACAACATATACCCCCTTATTTTGGGCAGCTTTGATTGCTTGGCGATTTGCTTCGGATATTTGTCCATCACTATTTAAAAGGGTCCCATCCATGTCTAAGGCAATTAATTTAATTTCATTTTTAAATTGATTCATTAGTAAATTCTCCCTTTTGACTTTTTTATCTATTTTATGAATCTCCTCGATAAAAAAACACTTGGCGTTAAAAACCAAGTGTTTGCTTTTATATTAATGATGGTGGTGTCCGCCCATTTTAGGATTAGTAATCAACCACTCCTCTTTTGGAACATGGAAAAATTGAATCCAGGCACCATCAAGATACTCATTATTTTTCTCAAGAATAATATCAATATCCTTATCGGTTTTAACCACTTCATCATTTTCAGTTGGAGTATCTAGCATCAAATCATAGTGGGCATGATCTCCATGAACATTTGTGACGTAAACTCGAAAAAGTTTTCCTTCTGAGCCATCTTGTTCTAACATTTTTTTTAATGCTTTTGCTGCATTGCGATTAATTTTAACGTCCATTTTGTGCTCTCCTCTTGTTATGTATTCTATATTATTATCCCACGATTGTTTAAAAATAGACAGTGTTAAGTGTTGAATCAACATAATTTCAAATATATTTAATCTTTATTTTAAGCTCTTTTTCCGTTTTGTTTTCACCAGCTGGTATCCAATAAAGGTGACGTAGAGGGGAATGGCTACGTAGATGAAATATGGGAATCTCTGCTGTTCTTTTTTAAAGACGATGTAGATGGCGTATCCCAAAAAAAGTGTAATGATGATTCCGTATCTCGGCAGCGGGATATCCTTTAAGCTTGGTATTTTAATGGTACTTACCATTAAATAGCATAAAACAAAAAAGGCAATGACAAAGATGAAACCAAGCATTTTCCCCTGAAACAGCGTCAAAAGTGTTAATAAACCGCCGGCCGCCGTAATCGGAACCCCGGTAAAATATTTTATAGATGATTTCACGGCATTAATATTGAATCGAGCCAATCGATAGGCTCCGAATAAAGGAAAGAGTCCTGCAACAGCCATGCCAACAACACCGAAGAATGAAAAATACGAATAGTAGGCCATCATGGCAGGCGCCACACCAAAGGTGACAATATCAGCTAAAGAGTCAAGTTCTTTCCCCAGATCACTTTCGACACGGAGAATTCGGGCAATACGTCCATCCATGCTATCCAGCATCATACCAATTAAAATTAAAATGGCGGCATTCTTGTAGTCCCCCTGTGCTGAATACATCACAGACAAAAAACCAAAAAATAAATTAGCTAAGGTAAAAAGATTAGGAATACTGTTTCTAATAATATGTATCACTCCAAAACGATTAATAAAACTACGCAACTCTTTGCTTGTTTATATACCTTATTATACAGTTTTTCATTACAAATTTGGAAAAACAAAATTACACCGACTAATTTTAATATCCCTTTTCCATTAAATAGTATGTCTATATTAATTTACCATCTTATTACATAAATGAAAACCCGCCAATTGGCGGGTTCGTTATCAAACGTTCGCTTTATTTGCAGCTTCTACAGTTTGATCCTTTGAAAGAAACCAACCAGCTGCCGCGATCCCAACTAAAACAACATAGAAGGTTACCTTCCATTCGGTTGAATGGGCAAATTCCTCATTTAAGATGGCTAATGACGGGTGTGAAAGAGTGTAAACAGCAAGTTTAACACCAACCCAGCCCACAATCGAAAAGGCAGCAATTTCTAAACCTGGTCTTCGCTCAAGGAGCTTAACAAATTGATTTGCGGCAAAACGCATAATGACTAAACCAATGATTCCTCCGGCAAAGATCACTAAGAATTTCCCTCCGTCCAGTCCACCGATATTGGGTAGCTTTGTGTCTGGAAGGACAACTGCCATCGCTACAGCAGCAAGGATAGAATCAACCGCGAAGGCAATATCCGCTAATTCCACTTTAAATACAGTCGTCCAGAAGCCACTCGTTTTTCGGACTTCTTTCTCCACTTTTTCTTCTGCCTTTCCTTTAACCACCTTTCGGAAAATATGATTTCCGGCCATGAATAATAAATAGAGAGCACCTATTGCTTGAACCTGCCACACATCAACTAGGAATGAGATCGCAAACAATGAGGCAAACCGGAACACAAATGCTCCAATTAATCCATAAAACAAAGATTTTTTTCGCTGTTCTTCCGGCAGATGCTTGACCATTATCGCTAGGACAAGGGCATTATCTGCAGCCAATAGCCCCTCCAATGCAACCAAGATTAGTAAAACCCACCCGTATTCCAGTAATAAAGCAAAATCCATAAGTAGTTCCTCCTTAGATTGTTAGATTTTTTTAAATATACTCCTAATGCCATAAAAATAGGCCTTTACCGGATACAGTAAAGGCCTAAAAATACACAAAAAGACCTTTACAGTAAAGTAAAGGTCTTGCTAACAACGTCCATGTTGCCAATAAAGCCGGAGAAAAGAATTCTCGAATTGACGACTTTATTGTAGCAGCTACTCCCCTTTAAAAAGGAAATATTTAATTACTATTAATATACTAAACGTCGTATTAATTGTCAACCACTTGTTTGTAGATTTATAAATCATATACCTCTGTATATTTTTCCTCTAAATATTGCACGAGGTATTCAGCATTTAATTCCTCACCTGTTACTTTTACAATTAATTCATTGGGAGTATACAGCTTACCGTACTGATGGATATTCTCCTTTAACCATGATTGAATAAAGTCAAATCTGCCACTTTCAATATAGGTATTCATATCAGGCAGTTCTTTTCGAATCGTATGAAGAATTTGAGCCGCATAAAGATTCCCTAACGAATAGGATGGAAAATAGCCGATTCCGCCAAATGACCAATGAACATCTTGAAGAACTCCTTCTGTGTCAGTCGCTGGGGTAATTCCAAGATAATCCTGCATTTTTTGATTCCAAATGGACGGTAAATCTTTTGCTTCAATCTCTCCGCCTATTAAAGCCTTTTCAATCTCATAACGGAGCATAATATGCAGGTTGTAGGTTAATTCATCAGCTTCGACACGGATAAATGAAGGTTCAACCGTATTGACGGCACGATAAAACTCCTCAACAGATAGATCTTTCAATTGCTTAGGAAAATATTCTTGAAGCTTAGGGAAAAAGTAATTCCAAAATTCCTTGCTGCGGCCGATCATATTTTCCAAAAATCTCGATTGTGATTCATGAATTCCAAATGATGCTCCACTCTGAAGAACAGTTTCCTCAAAGTCCGGATTAACATGCTGTTCATAAATACCATGTCCCGCTTCATGAATGGTTCCAAATAAAGCTGACCGGACGTTTTTTTCTAAATAACGCGTGGTTAAGCGAACGTCTCCAATATTAACTGTTTGGGCAAATGGATGAACAGTCTCATCCAGACGTCCAGCTTCCATATCAAAACCAATGATGGGCAAGATGAACCGATTAAATTCCTTTTGTTTCTCTATTTCAAATGATTGATTAAATACTTCAACCTTGGTTGGTTTGCCATTTTGCTTAATTCGTTCTAATAATTTAACACTCGATTCTCTTAATTTGGCAAATAAAGGGTCTAGTCTCTTTACCGTTAATCCCGGCTCAAATTCATCCAGCAGTGCATCATATGGATGATCCTCATACCCGTAAATTTCTGCAAATTTCCGCTTAAACTCAACAATTTTTTCTAAAGATGGAAGGTACAGCTGAAAGTCGTTATTTTCCCTTGCCACTTCCCATGCATCATTAGCCTGTGCGGTTAAAATGCTATATTCTTTAAAAAGATCAGCTGGAATGCTTTTGGATTTCTGGTAGTACTCTCTATACTCCCTTACTTTCGCCTTCGTAACCTCATCTAATTTACACTCATTTTCGGACGATGTTAGCGTTTCTAATAGATTTCCCATTGTGGGTGATACAGAAAGCTTAAATACTTCCGTCCGCAATGACCCAACGGCTTTTGCAAAAACACTTCTGCCTTTTTTCGGTGCCATCACCTTTTGATCCCAGTCAACTAGACCTATAATACTTGAGTAATGGGTAATTTTTTCATCTAATAATTTAAATTGTTTTAATGCTTGCTGAAGTGTAGTTGATTCCACCACATTATTCTCCATATGTAATTCCCCCTAACTTTTTTTCTATCTCTAAAAGGATATCTTAATGAAACAAACACATCCACATCCATTATAATTTAAAAATTCAAATATGGAAAAAGATTTCAAAATCTCTTCTTTGACAAAAATATTATCATTCGACACTCTTTGTTGATACTGCATAAATATTACCGTAATAAGGGAAATATAATATTTGGTAAATTATTTGGCATTATAAGGAAAAGGAACCGATTTGGTAAAAGGATGTGTGTTTATTTGGATAAACAAAAAATGAAAAAATCTCATTTTCCTTTTCGACTAAATATTCTTTTTTTCAGTGTATTTTTTTTATTTTCCGTACTCATTCTCCGGCTTGGCTTTGTCCAAATTGTGTATGGCGAAAATTTCAAAAGGGATTTGGAACGAAAAGTAGATATTACTGTTAGTACTCCAGTGCCTAGAGGAAAAATACTCGACCGTGATTTTCAAGTAATTGTCGATAATGTGCCAAAAAGTGCAATCACCTTTACCAATGAAGGCTTTAGCCAACAGGTAATGCTTGAAACAGCTGAAAAACTAGCACATCTAATCCAAAAAAAGACTGATAGGGTCACAAACAGAGATAAGCGGGATTATTGGCTTTTGAAAAACCAGCAGCTAGCCGATGCCAAAATATCAAATGAAGAATCAGACCTTTATCATACTAAAAAAATAACAGATAAAGATTTGTATAAATTAAAGTTAGATCGGATCACCGAGCAGGATTTGAAACAATTAACAGAGGTTGATCTTGAAGTTCTGGCAATTTACCGTGAATTTATCAACAGCTACCATTACTTACCACAAATGGTAAAGAATGAAGAAGTGACCGAAAAGGAATTTGCCATTGTCAGTGAACATCTCCAATCCTTGCCAGGGGTTGAGACAACTACGGATTGGGATCGTTCATATGCCTTTGATAATACGTTGAGATCTATTTTGGGAAATGTGACAAAATCAGGGGAAGGACTTCCAGCAGATCAATTAGAGTATTTTTTAGCAAGAGGCTATAGTCGAAATGACCGTGTCGGCAAAAGTCAGTTAGAGTTTCAGTATGATGATGTGCTTCACGGCTATAAATCAAAGATGAAGAACGTTACCGATAAAATGGGCAATGTGATTGAAACTCAGCCCATTGCTGTTGGAAAAAAAGGGAAGGATTTAGTATTAACGATTGATATGGATCTACAAATGGCGGTTGATAAAATAATTGAAGAAGAGCTTATGGCGGCCAAAAAATCACCGGGAACAAGTTTAACCGATCGGGCTTATGTCGTCTTAATGGATCCTAAAACTGGTGAAGTACTCGCAATGTCAGGTAAAAAAATGGTCAAAGATAAAACAACTGGCAAGGTCGAAATGTTTGATGATGCGCTTGGGACCTTTACCACTACCTATAGCGTAGGTTCGACAGTTAAAGGGGCTACCATCCTCACCGGCTACAAAACGGGGGCGATTTCCCCGGATACTTATTTTGATGATGCTGGGATTAAAATTAAAGATACACCTTTAAAAAAATCGTACACCTACTTAGGTAGATTAAATGAAGTTAATGCCTTAAAAAAATCTTCAAACGTTTATATGTTTCAAACGGCCCTAAGGATTGGAAAGGGTCATTATGAATATGACAAACCATTAAATTTTACAAATAAGCTGGCTTTCGAAACGATCAGAAACTCTTTTGCATCGTTTGGACTCGGAACTAGAACGGGAATTGACTTACCGAATGAACAATCCGGCTTTAAAGGACAAAGTAGGCTGCCCGGGTATTTGTTAGATTTAGTGATTGGTCAGTACGATACCTATTCTACGATGCAACTGGCCCAATATGTATCTACCATTGCAAATGGCGGTTATCGGATGCAGCCTCATGTGGTAAAACAAATTCGAGAACCTAATAGTGAATCAGACCAACTTGGACCTGTTCTTAAAGAAATCAATCCTACTGTCTTGAATACAATTGACATGAAACCGGAATGGATAAACCGAGTACAATTAGGATTTAAAAAGGTCATGCAAGAACCAGGTGGAACAGCTGTAAAGTTTTTTGAGGGTGTTACGTACTCACCTGCCGGAAAAACAGGGACTGCTGAGGCCTTTTATGATGGTCCCTTACGCAGTAATTACGGTAAAGAACCACCACCCGTTATAAATTTAAGTTTGGTCAGTTATGCCCCAAGTTCAAATCCTAAGGTGGCTATGGCTGTGTTAGTACCATGGGCTTTTGATGGCAAAATTGACAATCGTGCAAACCTAAAGATTGGCCGTCGGGTATTGGATACGTATTTTCAAATGAATCATAATTGAGTTAATTCCGTTTTAATACTGATTTTACCGCTTCCTCAATTTCCACATAACTCGTGCAGCGGCATATATTGGATTCAAGCCACTCTTTAATCGTTTGATCATCAGCATTCGGGTGCTGCTCGATTAAAGAGTGACAATTCATGATAAAACCAGGTGTACAATATCCGCATTGAAAGGCAAACTTTTCAATAAATGCTTTTTGAATCGGAGCCTCGTGAAGTCCTTCAATCGTCGTTACCTTTTTCCCCACTGCTTCTACTGCCAGCATCAAACATGACTTCATTGGCCAGCCGTCCACATTTACTGTACAGGCACCACAGTCACCATTTAAACACCCTGGCTTGGCACCGGTCAGACCAAGCTTTCCTCTCAAAATATAAAGCAGTGTATCAGCAGACCTTACTGAGATTGTATGACCTTCCCCATTTATATTTAGCTTAATGGTGCTGGACTTCAAGGTTCCCCTCCCCCTTCTACTAACAAATTAATCAAACCTGGGCTCTATCTAGTGTGGCCAACAAATCAAAAAGCAAATTCCGTAAAACAAATATCCGGTATTCCGATGAGCCCTCAACATCATCCAAAATGGGCTTCGGCAAAACAGCAATGGCCCTATCAATTCTTGCTTCAATCGTTTGCCCTTTATTGTTTAATGCGTCCTCTACTGTGTTTGAGCGAAAAGGAAATGGACACAATCCGCTAAAAGCAACTCGGGTTCTCCCATCCACTTTTATAGCAGCAATGGTAATGAGCGGATAGCCAGTGTCCCACTGTTGACGACGTTTCACTGTAAAATAAGGCGCCCTAATATATCTGCTCTCGGTTGCAATTTGAACCAAGAATTCTCCCTTTTGCAATTGGAGCTGCTCATTGAAAATTTGAGTAATCGGGACAATCTTTTTTCCATCCGGTCCAATTATTAACACCTGACTTTCGGCAAGTAAAAATGGCAGTACAGCTTCACGATAAAAAATACGGGCACAAATATTTCCCCCTAAGGTAATTTTCCCACGAGCAGTATGATCAGCTACTTCACTTGCTGTTTTTGTAAGAAGGGGGAAAAGATTTGCTTCTTCTATTTTGGTAAGAGATAGCGTGCTGCCAAGAAGCAAAAAATCTCCGCTTATTTGCATTACCTTGGATTCTACAATCTCCTTAATATCAATAACAGCCTCTGTATAAGCAAGATTAATTCGCCCAAGGGTGATTAGTTCTGTACCCCCTGAAAAAAATATGGGCTGTTTGCCCTGTTGGTCTAAAGATTGGTATAAGTCAACAGCTTCCTTTAATGTTTCCGGACGGTAATAGTCAAAATCAAAGGGAAGCATGTCGAGTTGCCTCCTTTGCCTTCCAAATTAACTCAGGAATTAATGGAAGATTGTGCAGTGACACTCCAGCAGCAATCGACAATGCATTACCGAGAGCCCCTGGCATTCCCATTAAGCCATGCTCCCCCACACCCCGTGCTCCATAGGGGCCATCCAGCAGAGGGGTCTCAACAAACCCAACGAGATAGTCAGGATTTTCTCCATACCTCAGCGGTCTATATGTGCGCAGCTGCGGATTCAATACTCGACCTAGTTCATCAAAATAAAATGTTTCTCTACCTGCAAAGGCAAGGCCCATACTCATTGCACCCATCACTTGTCCAAGCGCAGCTTTTTCATTCATGATGCGGCCAATATCTACAACAGTACAAGCTTTCAATAAACGGTAGGTATAGTCCCTCCTGTCAAATTCAATTTCCACTCCATAAGCGGCCACAGTCCATTCAGGTCCCGGCTTCCCTTCACCTGTTTCCGGATCCAAGTGTGTGAGGTGTCGTAAAATAAAATTGCCCCTGCCAATGATTTGACCGCCTACAGAATTTCCATTTGGATATTGATAACCGTAACCCACATCTTTAAAATCAAGTCCGATTGAAGGATCATCACGTAAATAAACGCGACTTTTGCCGACTTCCAAATCTTCCTTTGGCGCTCTTAATACACAGGCTGCCACCTCTTTCAGCTGTTTAATTACATCTTCTGCTGCATTTAAAACAGCCCTCCCAGCCATATAAGTTCCTCTGCTTGCGACCGTCTTCCAATGCTCTGGAGTTGTTTGCGTATCCACTTCCATCCGGACATGAATCTTATCCACATCCATTTTCAGTCGCTCAGCCAGAATTTGAGCAAGGATCGTTTTAGTTCCTGTTCCAATTTCAATAACGCCAGACATTAAATTCAGGCTGCCGTCGCGATTAAAAGTAATAATCGCCCCTGAGGGTGCATTCGGATCAATGGTGGAAGTTTTCCAACTGCAGCTGACCCCCTTCACCCTTACAAACCGATTATTTACCTCCTTGATGTAACCGTCTTCCCACTGGATTAAATCTCTTACTTTATTAATACATTTCTGTAAGTCTCCAACGTTACTTTTATTCAATTTGACCCTTGTCGGAGTGGTGTGCCCCGGCATAATGGCATTTATATATCTGAGTTCAAGCGGATCAGTATTTAATTTTTGCGCCAATAGATCCATCGTTCGTTCTATCACAAAAGATAATTCAGAATGGCTAAAACCTCTAAATGGGGCTGCATAGGGATGATTGGTATACATGCAATACGAGTTGCACCAGACATTTTCAATATGGTATGGGCCCGTACAATCAACTGCTCCTGATCTAACCACATCAATAGCTTTATCTGAATAGGCACCTCCGTCCCAGAAAAAATGGATCTCAGCCGCTTTTATTTTTCCATTCCTGTCTGACCCTAATTTAACAGTAGCATCTAAACCAATGTGGCATGGAGAGGTAAGGATGTCTTCTTCTCTTGAATTTAGGATCTTGACTGGCTTCCCGCCGACAGCCTTTGAAGCTAAATAAGCTAATAATTCGAGCTGAACAGACGCCTTCCCACCATACGCGCCGCCCACAAATGGAGTAGTAACAATGATTTTCCCCATGTCTTCATTAAAATATCTAGCAATCAACTGTTTGACCATAAACGGGGCTTGTGATGATGTAGTAATCATAATGGTACCATCGGGCCTAATCTCAGCTGTTGCACATCTTGTTTCGATTGCAGCATGATCAGAAGGGGAAAAAGAGAAGCTCGCTTCCACGACTGCGGAACATTCTGACCATCCCTGCTCCATGTTACCTTTTCGAATTTTAATGAGAGTGGCAATATTGGTGTCAGGCACCGGATGTGAGTCTTCATCCTTGTCATATTCACCTAAATGTTCATGAACAAGCGGTGCCCCCTGTTGAAAAGCCTCAGTTGGTGAATTTACAACAGGCAGTAATTCATATTGAACTTTTATTAAATCTGCTGCCTTCTTAGCTTGGGCAGGGTTGTCGGCAACAACAAGGGCAACAGGTTCACCATGGTACCGAACCTTGTCTACTGCAATCGGCGGCCTGTCACGTATGGCCTCCCCTGTTAACGGAAATGGCTTACCGGCGAGAATGACTCTGACACCTTGAACCTGTGAGGCTACCGTCGTATCAATGTGAACTATTTTAGCATGACCATAGGGACTGATGACCATTTTTCCAGACAGCATCGGGACAGTATGATAATCATGTGTGTACATTGCTCGACCAGTTACCTTTTCAAGCGCGTCCTTGCGCAGCACGCTTTTCCCAATAACTTCCACAATTTAACCTCCCAACATATGTGATTGTTTAATAGATCTCTATCTCTATCCAAAACTAATCTGGAATCGTCCATAAAAACTCTACTCTTTCATGAATTGGTTTTCTCCACACTTCAATCATTTGTGCCATCAGACTGACAGCAATTTCAATGGGACCTTTTGCTCCAATCGCAACTCCTATGGGGGAATGGATACTATCAGGAATATGCTCCTGTTTAAGAAGCCTTTTTGTTCTTTCTCTCGGACCTAGTACCCCTAAATATCTTATATTCTTAGTAACTACCTTCATTAGAATCTCTTGATCTATCTGAAAATGATGGGTCATAATCACTACAAAATCATAGGGGGAAAACGAGAGTTGGTTAAGAATTCTACCAGGGTGCTCGACTATGAGCTGATCTGCTTTGGAAAAATATTTCTTCTGACAGAACTGATCCCGCCAATCACAAACCACTACGGAAAAGCCAATTTCCGCGGCTAATGAAACAACGGGTCTTGCATCTGGTCCGGCTCCGAAAATAATAAGTCTGGGCTTAGGTCGATAAGTTTGCTGAAATACAGAAGGACCGTTTCTTGTGATAACGCCGCTTTTAGATGTAAACTCAAGGATTGGGATTGGTCCCGACCAGTTTCCAAATGGCTCTCCGTCTTCTTCAATAAAAACATATTCCCCCAAGTCATCTAATTTTTTCAAGCCAATGACTGGCTTATGCCGATTTAGCAGTCTATTTACTAAAAGAAGATCTTCTGTTAAATTGTCCGTAATCGGCTCAATTAAAATATCTATCGCGCCATTACAGCCTGCACCTTGCCCCCAGTTCAAATCATCGATATCAGATAAATCATAATGAACCATCATACTTTCCTGTTTCCTGAAAACATCCTGCACTTTAAACGCCAAATCTGTTTCTAAACAGCCTGCACTTAACATACCAATTTGGGTACCATCAGCCAAAAACACCATCGAAGAACCTTCTTTTTTATATGCGGATCCTTTTACCCTGACAATCGTTGCTAATACCTTTTCACCTGGGTACTCAAGTACATCTAACAATTGATAAAAATCGTCCACTCTTCTCCCCCACTTCAAAACATAAATTCCCTATCCTAATTTATATTAGGGTGGCAGCAATTCCTAGAATGGTTAATTTTTTCTTTTTTCCTTTCATAGTTATAAGGTAATACCTATTTAAAGGGGGATAAGGATGAAGCTGGCAAAATTTAAAGATTCACTGCCCATCCCGCCTGTATTAAAACCAAAATGGAAATCAGATGCCTACACCTATTACGACGTTGTGATGAAAGAAACACAGCAAGCACTGCATCGTGATTTGCCTAAAACTACGATATGGGGATATGAAGGAATTTATCCGGGTCCTACTTTCGAAGTTGAAAAAGGGGAAAAGGTGTATGTAAATTGGCAAAATAACCTTCCTGACCGTCATCTGTTTCCAATTGATCATACGGTTCATGGAGCTGAACCAGATAAACCAGATGTTCGAACCGTTGTCCATCTCCATGGAGGAAGAACAGAACCAGCTAGTGATGGATATCCTGATGCCTGGTTTACAAGGAGGTTTGGTAAAACTGGACCATTTTTTCAAAAAAGAATATATGAGTATACCAATCCGCAAACAGCAAGGACTCTATGGTATCATGACCATGCCATCGGACTGACGAGACTAAATATCTATGCAGGTCTGGCTGGATTTTATCTAATTAGGGATCGCCATGAGAAGTCATTAAATCTGCCAAACGGGGAGTTTGAAATACCTTTACTTCTTCAGGATCGTACGTTTAATGAGGATGGATCGTTGTCATACCCAATTCAGCCCGAGAACAATCCATCTGGCCTTAAACCATCCATTATCCCTTCATTCTTTGGAGATACAATTGTGGTAAATGGAAAGATTTGGCCGTATTTAGAGGTTGAACCTAGAAAATATCGTTTTCGGTTATTAAATGCTGCAAATGCTCGTTTTTTTCGACTTTCCTTAGATTCAGGCCAATTATTTTATCAAATCGGAACGGATAGCGGTTTGATCGAACGACCAGTTGGGATTACTTCTTTACTACTTGCTCCCGCTGAGCGCTTGGATGTCATCATTGATTTTTCCAATATGAGCGGCCATTCGATTATTTTGAAAAATGACGCTCCGACTCATTTTCCAAGCGGAGACCCTGTTGATCCTGAAACAACTGGAATCATAATGGAATTTCGGGTGTCAAAATCACTGACAAGCATCGATACAAGTGTGATTCCAGCTTATCTAGGACCTATAAACTGGTTGAAGGTAACGTCGGCACAAAAGCAAAGGTATCTAACATTAAGTGAAGAGAAGGATCAATACGGAAGATCACTATTTCTCCTCGATAAAAAAATGTGGGATGCTCCTATCTCTGAAAATCCGCGTCTTGGTACAAATGAAATATGGCATTTTGTCAACACGAATAATGATGACCATCCCATTCATATTCATCTTATCCAATTCCAAATTCTAACAAGAAGAGCATATGATGTGGAGCATTTTCAAAAGAAGAACCAAATTAAGTTTACTAATGCAGCCATTCCCCCCGATGTCACGGAAATGGGCTGGAAGGATACGGTAAAATGTCCCCCTGGTTTTATCACAAGTGTACTCATCCCGTTTTTCCCATTCACTGGTCAATATGTATGGCATTGTCATATGTTAGAACATGAGGATTATGAAATGATGCGACCATACCAGGTCATTCCGGCACTTGAATTTTAAGTGAAATGGATCAATTAAAAAAATAAGAACGATCTCAGAAAAAAAACAGCACTATTTAAAATGTGCTGTTTCTTTATTTTATAGGTAAAACATAAAATAACACACAAAAGAAGTGTGCAACACTACCGGCCATTACGAACAAATGCCAAACCGCATGGTGATATTTGAAGCCACGCCAAACATAAAAAATAGCTCCAAGGGTATAACAGGCACCACCGATGACTAAGTACATCATTCCTTCCGAAGAAAGATTGTTCATTAATGGTTTCCATGCAAAAACAATCAGCCAACCCATCACCACATAAAGAATCGTGGAAGTAAACAAATACTTTTTTACAAAAAAACATTTAAATACAGTGCCGGCAATGGCCATAACCCAAACGATTCCAAAAAGCCACCAGCCCATTTCCCCTTTGATGACGATTAATAAAAATGGCGTATATGTTCCCGCAATAAAAAAGTAGATAGACGAATGGTCAAAGATTTCAAAAAGATCCTTTACCTTACCTTCTGGGAAGCTATGCAGCAATGTTGATGACATATATAGAATAAACATTGTTACACCAAATATCGTAAAACTAACAACATGCCAGGCTGTCCCATAGAGCGAAGAGTATACAATTAATATAACTAGAGCTGATATGCTTAAAAGCGCCCCAATTCCATGTGTAATGGAATTAGCTACTTCTTCTTGCTTTGAAAAGGTGTGTGTAGTTGCCACTATATTGCCTTCTTTCAACCGAATTCTGTTTAAATACAAGGGTATACATCAAAATAACATGATCACCTAAAAGGCACAATGGACATTTATCATATCAAAAAACAAAAAGAGGCTGTCTCAATATCCTCTATTTTTTACCCTATTGATCCTTTTTATTAGTAATCTGATTCATTAATTTCTTGACACGATCGTTCGGACTCCAGCAATTAAATTTATAGGTCGTTTTCGTTTCATAACCTAAACGACTACAAAAATAGGTCATCTTATTTGTCGTTTTCTCTGCTCTAAAGTGCCTGCAGGTCGCACAACAGTGAAAATCCTTCAACATAGTCACCTTTCTTAAACTATTAATCTTTCCTTAATAGTTTGTTCATAATTATCATTTACGATATAAATAGGTTCACGGAAGAACCTTTAACCTCCGCCCCCCTTAATATAGATTAGGTTTGACTGCCCGACATGTTGTCGGGTAATTTTTTTTGACCAAAAGTAAAACTTATCGCCTTTTTCAAAATGTCCTCCTTCAGTTAAGTATACTTCTCGAAAACCATGTCAATAACAATAGCAATTACGTTATTGAGAGGGTGTCTTACTTTGAAGGGCATATATTTTATTAATGATCGAATTTGTCTTGATGGTCGATCAAAGGAAGAAAGTATCATCATGCAGGAACAAACCATAAAAAAATATCTATCTGAACAAAACATTCAGGTGGTCACGCTTAATCCATACCAATTAAACGAGTATTACACCATTCCCCATGCACTTTTATACGATTTAAAAAAAGAGAAAAGTCAATTTGATTGTTTGATTTATTACTCATTAGAAACCATAGAAGACTTTATATACACTTATCCGGCCAAATGGCTCATTTTAAGAAGCTTTTTTAAAGAAATTATTATGATGGATAAACAAATGGATTCAAATATCCAACAAGTAATTTAATCCGTTGATTTATTGGCGGTTCTTCGATAAATAATGAAAAAGTTGATCAAAAAAATAATTAGCACATAACAGCCATAAATTCCAAACGAATATAATTTATTGCTGTTAAATAGGGAACCTGCAAAGGATAAGATCAGAATATTGGGGATTTTCCCAAATACCGATGCGGTGAAAAAGGTCATCCAGCTGACATAACTTAAACCGCAAATAATATTAACAATTGGTGCCGGAATAATCGGGATTAAGCGGCAAGTCAGGATGGAAACGAACGAATTTCGGTGAAGAAAATCCTCATATTCCCTTACTTTTGGATATTTAGCTAACTTTTTTTCGGCAAAATCTCGAAAGCCATATCTGCATAAAAAAAAGAAACCCATTGTACCAACCATTGCTCCTGCCAACGATATGACAACTCCCAAAGCCGCGCCAAATATTGCTCCAATGACTCCTGCTAACACAGGAAAAGGGATGACCGGGAAGAAAACACAAATGGCGACGAGCAGCATACTAATGAAAATGGATAAGCTGTTGCCTTCATTAATTATTTCTAATAATACATCTTTCTGAAAGAAACCAAGGGCAACGATCATAAGTACAATACTTACGGTTATTATTCTTTTTACCATTATTTGTCCCTCCCCATTTATCGTATATAGAGGAAACTTTCCCTATCACCATTTTAAAATATCAGAATTTATAAGTTGTAGCTTCGAGAATTGTCCAGCTCCAGCGCCCTAGCGGCTAGTGTCCTTCGCTCTCAGCCCTACGATAAGTCAACATCGAATCGCCTCCGGCTCTTCGTGTTTCCTTTATCTCAGTTGGAGCGCTCCATAAGGAAGGCTTCGGCAGCATGGGCATCGCACGAAGGGAAAGCGTTAGCTTTTCCGAGGAGGCCATACGCCGCTGAACAGGGCGCTTCCGCTTTTCTTACAGTTTTGTTTGCCAAAAAAGATTCTTTATTAGTATATCGCTAAAAAGGACTTACATAAAGTGTCAGATTTAAGCTATTAAACCTTTAAACTGTAACAGGATTGTAATAGTTTAAGTGTTTTTTAGGCTCTTTTTTTGAATGTAGAAATATTGTAACAAAGCGCCCGTTCACGGCAGAATAGCAAATTTATAATAAACCTATAGAAACAATTTTAATGATAAAAAAATATAATGAATTTTGGTGATGAAAATGCAAGGTATTGGAAAAGGACATCCACATGCAATGGGACATCCACATGGTGCAAGTATGAAAATTGATTATGACGTTAACCCTTTTATCGTGATCTGGGAAGTAACTAGAGCTTGTCAGCTAAAATGTGTGCACTGCCGGGCAGATGCTCAGCTAACCAAAGACCCAAGAGAATTAACACATGAAGAAGGAATCAATTTAATTGATCAAATTTACGAAATGGATAACCCAATGTTAGTTTTTACTGGCGGGGATTGCATGATGAGAGATGATCTTTATGAGCTTGCTGATTATGCCATCAAAAAAGGTATGCGTGTTTCGATGACGCCGAGTGCTACTGATAATGTCACAAAGGAAAAAATGAAACTTTTTAAGGAAGTTGGATTATCCCGTTGGGGCTTTAGTTTAGACGGACCTACTCCAGAAATTCATGACCATTTCCGCGGAACACCCGGATCCTTCGATCTTACTGTAGAAAAAATAAAATACTTAAACGAACTTGATATGCCGCTTCAAATTAATACCGTAATCTCTCGCTATAATTATGATGCACTTGAACAAATGTCCAAACTCGTTGCAGAGCTTGGTGCAGTGATGTGGTACATTTTCTTACTAGTACCAACTGGCAGAGGTCAAATGGACGCTTGTATCTCTCCTGCTGAACATGAAAAGATATTCCGCTGGTTGTATGATTTAAGTAAAACCGCACCATATGATATTAAAACGACTGCAGCACAGCATTATCGGCGTGTTGTCCTTCAAGAAAAACAACGGGATCATTTAATTGAAAAGGGTGAACTTCATTACGAAGACACGATTACAACCGATTTTGCTTCCATGCATGATGGCTTAAAGCGTGCACCAAAAGGCGTAAACGATGGTAATGGTTTTGCATTTGTCTCCCACATTGGGGACGTAATGCCTAGCGGCTTGCTGCCTATTGTAGGCGGTAATGTCCGTGACACTCCACTTGCAGAAATTTATCGTGAAGCCAAAGTATTCAAAGAGCTTCGTCAGCCTGACAACTATAAAGGCAAGTGCGGCGTTTGTGAGTATAATAAAATTTGTGGTGGTTCCCGCTCTAGAACATACGCTGTAACCGGCGATTATTTGGAAAGTGAACCATTCTGCGTATATATTCCGCAAGCAATGCGAAATAAAGCTGCTGCTACAACAATATAAATTATTTTTCAACACCTATATTTAAGAGGCATTTCCAATTGTCGGAATGCCTCTTTTAATTTGGAAAAATAAGAGTTTTTTTGATTTAATCCAGTAAAATCAATGTCCATTTTTTATTTACCTTTTATTTTAATCTATACTTCATTTTACTGGTTAAGGAGTGTGCTTTTTGGGTATCTTGTCTTTAGAGATATTTCAATCGAAAGGAACCTCTCCATGCAACCAATCGCTATAAATGAAAAACACATTTCAACAGCTCTTTTTCAATTTATCTTCCCCATTTCATTTAAGGCCGCCAATGCTCATACCCTTCCCCATTACTTACATAACAATGGTTTTTCTCCGTTTCAATTAAATGATGTTCAACAAGAAACAGCCTATTATGGTGATTATTCTGTTTCCCATCGTGACTTGGAAGCATTTTACCTTCCAATGACAAATTCTATTCTATTTCCGCAGACGTCCCAGCAAAAAGGGTTGCAGAGGTACTCAAAAAACAGCGACGTGAACGGGCAGCTGATCTTAAAACAGACACGTATTCCATTTAAAATTCATTCTGTTGACGTATTTATCTGCCCATATGAACTTGGTTTTTTAACCATTCGAACTGAAATTAATCACTTGCCTTTATCACACGTCATAGAATTTGCCAATTGTTTTCGATTTTTGGATTCACCTACACAAATGACTGAAATTGAACATAATAACAATAAGTATCGGTTTGTAGGAGATTTTCTATTTGCTTCTCTATGTCCACATTTGCAGGATTATATAGAAGCTGCTTCCGATTCCCTGCTCAGCCCAAATAACATGTATGTACATTCCTTTCTTTCTTTTCGGGAAGAAGAGATTGTGGATGCAGTTGATGTATATCGTGCTGCAACATTAAGGGGGCAAAATTCAGGTGGAGATCCATTTGAACGTACAAATAACCAAGCATATATTAATCAATATTTGAAAACTAACGGCATCTGCTGGTCTCCTTCTACTTTTACTGTATTCGATGAACACTGCTTAACATGGTTAACAAATAAAAGTCAAAACGAAACCAGACAAAGCATCAGCGATTTTTATGGTCCATATTATTATGCAGTCATCATTAATCTTTTTCATATGCTGGTGTTTTTAAAAATTACTAAAACGTATTCAGCAATAAATATTGACCAAGCAACCAAAGAATTCAAGCAGTTAATTTATACGATAAACTCATTTACCTCGAATTTCTTTTTTACTATTGAGCCGGCGCATGCTTTTGGACATGAACTTTTTAAACAGTTAAAAAAATGCTTTCAAATCGACCGGTTACATGCTAATACGAAAGAAACTCTCTTTAGCCTTTTTAAATATGAAGAAAATATCGTAACAAAAAGAGACAGTTTATTATTATTAATTTTGACCTTATATACTGTGATTTGTGGAATATTTAGCATGAACCTGTTCACACATGATTTAGTGGGAAATATCAAATGGAGCCATTTTAAATCCTATAATCCCTTTGAATATTTTGCTGTTTTTATTGTACTTAGTGGAATCATTACAGTATTGTTCCTTGGGCTGCAAAGTCTTTATCAAGAAGTGCAGGACCGCAAAAACCGTAAAAAATGGATTCGAAAAACGGGCTTACCACAAAAAAATGATAAACTTCTATGAATCGTACTGTTTTTTACGATTCTTTCCTTTATATTGAATGTAGTGACTTTTCAATAAGGAGTATTTTATGATTAGAACCATTGCAGTAGATAAAACGTATCATATTCACATTGACGTAGATATCTCAAAACTGATTCACGGGGTGTATCAGTGGTACTGGATTGATTTTTACAATCCAACTGATGAGGAAATTCAATTGCTGAGTGCGCCTCTTTCCTTCCATCCCCTAGCTATTGAGGATTGCATCCATAATTTACAGCGGCCCAAGCTTGACTATTATGAGGACTATACATTTTTTGTTACACAAGCCCTTAACCAAGCATCCCTTACTCGCGAAGAAGTTGATTTTTTCTTGGGGAAAAACTATATTATTTCGTTTCATTATCAACCATCAAAGGAAATTGATGAAGTATGGCAGCGATTAACCGATACGACTGCCATTAAAAAGTGGGACCCTTCGCATGTACTATACATTGTCGTAGACAAAATGGTGGATAATTATTTTCCCCTCGTTTACCAAATCGAAGAAATGTTAAGTGAAATTGATGAAAATTCGAAAGGAAAAGCAATGGAAGTATTGCTGGAGGATTTATTTGATACGAGGCATCATCTGCTTTCATTACGGCATACGATTACACCGATGCGTGATTTGATTTATAGAATTCTTAATTCTCAACGGATTACTTACATACAAGGAAGAAAAGAATACTTTTCTGATATTCATGATCATTTACTTAAACTTACAGAAATGATTGAAGCCAATCGGGAGCTAACTACGGACATACGTGATAGTTATATTTCCCTTAATTCGCATCAAACCAATCATGTTATGAAAGTATTGACCGTGATTACGACCCTATTTATGCCATTGACTTTTATTGCAGGCCTTTACGGAATGAATTTTCGCTATATGCCGGAGTTAACATGGAAATATGGCTATTTTGCAACACTCATCGTTATGTTTTTAGTGGTGATTGGCATGTACATTTGGTTTAAGAAAAAAGGTTGGTTTAAATAAATGTACCCACAAAGGGTCAGACCCCACAACCTCAATATGCCGCTGGACTTTTTCTCAGCGGCGGTTTTATAACTGAGTGTTATGATTGGGGTCAGACCCATTTAGCTTCTTCTCACATTATGCTTCCTAATACTTTTATCTTATTCCCACTCTTCATATACAACCGTCCCACCTGTTAAATCGATCGTGTTCCTCTCACCTTTATAGTATGTTTTTCCAGCCTTCTCAACGATAAAGTTGTCATATGTATATACCTTTTGTCCATTTGGGAGCTGGATCATAACCTTTTCCCCGATTTCTTCTGTTGGAGCTTCTATTTTTATCGTACTTTGAAGGTAATGGTGAAATATAAAGAAAGCGCCTGTTATCATTACGCATACTGCGATGAAAGAAAATAGACCCTTCCAAGAAAATTGCTTTGTTTTTTGGTCATAAAGTTCTACTCTGTTCAACTTTTTCTCCTCCGTTTAGTACATATATGGTCGTTTTATGATTATTTACCCACTTTTTTAATAAACATTCGAATGGCTCATTCAAATCCAATTTCTTTACATTTAATCCTTTAAAGAAAAATTCAATCCATATTAAGATATGTGTCATTATCCAAAAAGTTGACACTTAAATGTTTTAAAACACATACTTTATTAATTTTAGGTATAATAATGAAGAATGAAAATTCCGAAAGGGGCACTTGCAGTGGCAAATACAAATATTGAAGAAACAATAAAATTAATAGCCAGCTTAGTTTCTATTCCTAGCCCATCAGGTAATACCAATGAAGTAATCACTTTTGTGGAAAACTTCCTGGCTGATTTGCAAATTAAGACATACAGAAACCGCAAAGGCGGGCTAATAGCCACAATTGAAGGTCATGATTCCAGCAAGCATCGCATGCTAACCGCACATGTTGATACGCTCGGAGCAATGGTGAAGGAAATTAAATCAAATGGAAGATTAAAGATTGACTTGATTGGCGGATTTAAATATAACTCCATTGAAGGAGAATACTGCCAAATTGAAACTAGCAGCGGAAAGAAAATTTCCGGGACCATTTTAATGCACCAAACATCCGTACATGTGTACAAAGATGCCGGTAAAGCAGAACGGAATCAAGAGAATATGGAAATTCGAATTGATGAAAAAGTACATACTGCTGAGGAAGTACGCGCACTTGGGATTGAAGTAGGAGATTTTGTTTCGTTTGACCCTCGGGTCGAGGTAACTCCCAGCGGCTATATAAAATCTCGTCATTTGGATGATAAAGCCAGTGTGGGGATCCTTCTTCAATTAATTAAACAAATTAAAACAGAAGGTATTGCATTGCCTTTTACGACCCATTTCCTTATTTCAAACAATGAAGAAATTGGTTACGGTGGTAACTCCAACATTACACCTGAAACAGTTGAATATTTAGCTGTCGATATGGGTGCAATGGGTGATGGGCAATCAACAGATGAATATACAGTTTCCATCTGTGTCAAAGATGCAAGCGGACCCTATCATTATGAATTGCGCAAACGATTAGTTCGTTTAGCTGAAGAAAATAATATTGATTATAAGCTTGATATTTACCCCTTCTATGGTTCCGATGCCTCAGCTGCCATTCGTTCTGGGCACGATATCGTCCATGGCTTAATCGGACCTGGAATCGATTCTTCCCATGCGTTTGAACGGACTCATACATCATCGATAGAAAATACAGCAAAGCTCTTGTATCAATACGTCCAATCTGATTTAGTTTTATAAGGATTAATGCCTATAATAGGGAAAGAGTAAAAGCCGATGTTTTTTCTGCATCGGCTTTTCTTGGTGATAGACCATTAGTAGTTTTCAATGATTAAAAACTTATTTATTTGTAAAAATAAAGAATGTCCCTCTTTCGCCTTCTCAACTTGAAAACTAATATTATTTTTACTCAATTTTCATGGAATTTTCATATTACTCATTTAAAATGAGAATAAATACTGATATTTAAGGTGTGTGGTTACATGAATCAAGGTTCCGTTTCAAATAAAAAAGCAGGTTTCCTGGTAAACTTTATTGCAAATACTAAAGAAAGAAAATTAATCCTTTTATCGTCTGTGGTTGTGCTATGCCTCATGTTGACCGGCTTCGTTTCTATTTATTTTTTTCGTGACCAATTAATGACGGAGGATTTTCGTCAATATAAAGGGACATTTAAACAATTGGGCTCGATTTCAAGGATTGGTTTTTTTGCAGTACTAGTGATTTATCCCATTTTTCGTTTATTAAAGGTTAAAAATTTGAAAGAAATCAAATGGGGAAATGTGCAATTAAAATCTATTTTACAGTTTGTCGGTAAATTAGTGAGAAAGTGGCATGCTCCCATTGCTATTCTTTCCACAGGTATTGTCATTCTTCATGCTTATCTGGCATTAATAAGAGGGTTTAAGTTTGACTTTACTTATATTTCAGGGATTATTACCACATTGGTTTTACCTTTCCTTCTCTTCATGGGACTAAAGCGCTATAAAAGAAAGGATCAGAATTGGCACTTCAAGCTTGCAATTGGCTTCTTGATTTTATTTATGATTCATGCGACCTTTTAATCATCACTCTTTACTAGTACAATTATAGAGAAAACGTTATAATATTCCTTGAAATAAGTAAAACTCATCACTAGGAGATGAAAAAATGTTTTCTAATATAGGTGTCCCTGGTTTAATTTTAATCCTAATTGTAGCCTTAGTGATCTTTGGACCAAACAAACTCCCGGAAATTGGCCGTGCCTTTGGAAAATCCATTAGAGAATTCAAAAACGCAACTGATGGAATTGCTGATGACATTAAGAAAGAAATCAAAGAGGATATAAAAGAGGTCAAACAAGAAAAAATTGACTTAACAAAATAACAAATCAAACACAAACAGCATCCCCAAACGATCATTAGGGATGCTGTTTCAGATTATCTGCGGGATTTTTCCGCTAACGACTGTACTTGAGTCATTAATTTTTTCCGAGCTTCTGGGTTTCGTAATAAATAAGCTGCGCCTAAACCAATTGTCGTCATCATCAAAGCTTTTCGTTTCATTTACAATTCCTCCTTTTCACTTCCTGCTTTTTAAATATTCCCACTTACTCATTAATTTAGCATTTCTAAAAATTAACAGTATATTTAATACGTACCCATCCTTTCTAGATTTAAACAAACAAAAAGCCAATTCCTTTTTGAAATTGACTTTTCTAATGACCTTGGATTACTTTTTTAACTTTTCTTTCATCATTTGATTATGCTGCTTTGTCTGCTCTAACAATTGATTTAAGAGGACAGTAGCTTGTTTATTGTCCTTATTTTCAACAGCAGTTCTTAATTCATGGAACGTTTTCCAATGTCCCATATCTTTTCCGCCATGTGCTTTCTTAACAAATTCCTCTTTCGTTAGCTTGCCTTCTTCAAATTGTTTCTTTAAACCTTCCATCTTGGAAATTTTTTCTTTTTTCCACTGCTCACGGATAGCCGCATTTTCTGGACTCATCCATTGATTCCGTAAATTTTTCTTCTCTGCAAGGACTTTTATCCATTCTTCTTTTTTATCCGGCGTATATTGATCTACCCAAGAAAGAAGCCTTTGCTCTCTTTCAGCCATCATTGCCTGCCAGTCTTTATGCATCATATGGTGATGGTTGCGTTCTTGGCAATCACAAGGTTTTTCCTCTGGATTTACAGGCGCCGCCTCTTTTGCATGAGCAAAACTTGGTATTAATAATAAGGCAAATGAAAAAATCAACAATCTTAATTTCATCAATAAATCTCCTTCCAATTTCATCAAATTAAAGCCGCTTTTTTCAACACGAAATTATTATTCCCATCATGTCGAAAAAAATTTACCATTTCGACAAAATTTTAGTAAAAATGTACTTGTGTTCTTAATTAAAGTGTCGTATTCTATGAACATAGTAAACATGTGAAAATATTCACAAATAAAAAGAGCGGTAGGCTCTTATTTTTAAAATATCTATTGTGAATAGTTTCACAAAAGGATGTATATATTTAAGGGTATCGGAGTGAATCATTATGACAAAACCACAAATCGTAATTCTAGGTGCCGGATACGGCGGGATCATCACATGTAAAAGCCTTGAAAAATTATTAAAATCGAATGAAGCAGATGTAACACTTATTAATAAACATGGATATCATTACATCACAACACAGCTTCACAAAACAGGAGTAGGAACAGCGGCAGATCGCCAAATTGCTATGTCAATTCCTGAACTAATCAATCCAAATAAAACTCGTTTTGTCCAAGCAGCTGTGTCATCTGTTGATATCAATACTCAAGAGGTTTACCTTGAAGGTGGAGATACGGTTAAATATGATTACTTGGTCATTGCTCTTGGCTTTGAGGTTGAAACATACGGCACTCCTGGAATTAAGGACCATGCATTTCAAATCAGAAGTTTTAGGAGTTCAAAAGCAATTTATCACCAAATCCTCAAGCAATTTAATCTATATAAGCAAGATCAAGACCCCGAACGATTAACTTTTGTAGTGGCTGGCGGTGGTTTTACAGGTGTTGAGATACTGGGGGAATTAGCTGATGGCCTTCCTAAATTATGTAAGGAACACAGTATTCCTTTTGAAAAAGTGAAAATTATGGCCATTGAGGCTGCACCATCTGTGATTCCATTCTTTCCGAAGCAATCAATTGAATATACAACCGAAGTGTTAGAACAATTAAATGTCGAATTAATTACAAGTAGAAAAATTCTTAAATGTACTCCAGATAAAGTTATTCTTGAAAATAATATAGAAATTCCTACTAAGACGTTAATATGGTCTTGTGGTGTAAAAGGAAACACAATTGTCCATAATTGGGGATTACCAATTGTGAAGGGCAAGATCGCCGTAGATTCTAATCTACGTGTTAAAAATACGAACAACATCTTTAGTATTGGGGACTGCTCAATATTCATGAAGGATGAAAAGAATGCATTGGCTCCAACTGCACAAGTAGCACTTCAACAGGCACCGGTTTGTGCAAAGAATATCGTTGCCTCGCTACGCGGTGAAACATTAAAATCATTTGTATATCACCATAAAGGTTCTGTTGCATCCATTGGATTTACAGCAGGTGTTGGTAAAGTAGGTTCTGTCCGTTTATCTGGCTTAATTGGTGCATTTATGAAACTCGTAATTGAGGCTCGTTATCTGTTTAATCTTGGCGGTCCAGCACTAATCATCAAACAGCATTTTGGTGTTGATCGCAAACCGATAAAAGTAACAGTAAAACAATAGCAAGGCTTGAAAATTGCTTATTTCCCTGGCATAGGCTCCCCTCCTACTTGCCATTTGATTAGATAAATCCCGATAATAAATTGCCTTAATCCCCCGAAATTAAGGCAGACAGAGGATGCCTCATTATAATGAGACATCCTCTGCTCATTTCTTGATATTATTTATTTTTATCCTTTATTCCCATTCTAAGAATTCAAGGCGATTTCCAAATGGGTCAAAGACATGAATTCTGCTTGCACCCGGAAGGTTGTCATCCTCCGTATATGCAATGCCACTCTCCATCAGACGTATTTTTAACCCAACTATATTGTCAACGACGATCGCTGGATGGGCTTTTTTAGCAGGTGTAAATGGTTCCTCTACTCCAATATGCAATTGAAATGGACCAAACTCAAACCAAACTCCACCGCGTTTTTTCAATTCCTCAGGTTTTTCAACCTCTGTTAAGCCGAGAATACCTGCAAAAAATCCTCTTGCCTCGTCCTCACACCCTTTTGGGGCCGCAAGTTGAACATGATCAAATTTTTTTAATGCAAATGCCATATAAGACACCTCCGAAGTGTACTAACTCACCCTTATTTTACAAAATTTTAAAAATTCCATCAAATTTCATCCCTTTTTAGATAAAAAATAAGTGAATGTGCCAAAACACGGGGTTACCCCTTTTTGGACATTCACTTTACGTTAATAGACATCTCTTTTAGTAAAAACAAAAAATGATACAAATAATGCGGCAGCCCACCAAACAAAAAGTACCATCATTGAAAACGAGAGGTTCATTCCTTCTATGGGCGGAGCCGCCCCCTTCATATAATCCGTTAATCGTAAATTTACCATAAAAAAGTATTTAGCCGATTCCCAAGAGGATACCATGTTACTTAGAATTGCTCCTGATATCAGAGCAGCAAGCATCACACCCATTCCCGCGGCTGTACTTCGAATTAAAACAGATAGCATAAAGGATAAAGTGCCCACGACAATTGCCACTAACCATACAAGACCAAAATCCATTAATAAAAACTTCCATAAGCTGAGCAGCTTCACTTCTGAGGTATTTAATCCTGCATCTGTCACATTGAAACCAGTTAAGATGGGTGCCCCCCAGCCTTTATACCCAAAAATCAATCCCGAAATGACATAAGATAGAATTCCCGTTATAGCAATAATTAACGAAATGGCTAGACACAGGGTGATATATTTACTTAAGAGTATCTTCCATCTTTTCACTGGTCTCGTCAACAAAAGCTTAATTGATCCCTGACTGTGTTCGGAGGATACCAAATCGCTCGCAATCACCATGACCATCAGCGGAATAAATAAATCAATCGAGTTTTCTAAAAAAATCCTCATAAACGTTGGTGCACCTGGCTCTGTTGGATTGATATCATGGTCAAGATAATATTGTTGCTGCTGTAACGAAATTTGCAGTTGTTTCTTCCATTCATCTGTTATTCTGCTGCTGCTTAACCGGTTTGTGGTATCGACAATTTGCTGCTGTAGGATTGTACGCCAATCACTTGTCCCTAATTTTTCTCGCTGTGTTTCAATCTGTTTGTATTGAGCATATGTAAATAACACTACAAGTACGCCGATAATCATCGCAATGACGACAAGTCGCTTTTTGGCCACAACCTTCATCATTTCATTTTGGACCAGATTATTCAATTGTGTCACCACCCGTTAGTTCGAGGAATAAATCTTCAAGCACCGGCATTTTTCTATTCATTTCTGTAACTGAAACACCTGCTTCAACTAGTTGTTTATTCCATTCTGGTATCTTAAGTTCATCAAATTCCGTTACAATCGTCCCATTATCTTTTTCTTCAATGGTTGTAAGAACGCTCAATACATGTTTTCCTCTTTCAAACGGAGTAATATGCCATTCCACTCTTTCACGATTTGCCAAGAGTTGCTGGACGGTAGCAATTCGAATAATCGTTCCTCTTGAAATAATTGCCACTCGATCGCACAATAATTGTATTTCACTTAATAAATGACTTGAAACAAGAACACTCAAACCTTCCTCTTCAGCAAGAAAACGGATAAATTGCCGCATTTCCCGGATACCTGCTGGGTCTAACCCATTGGTTGGTTCATCAAGGATTAACACTTTTGGTCTTCCCAATAATGCTTGGGCTATTCCGAGACGCTGCCTCATCCCTAAAGAGTAGGTTTTTACTTTATCATGAATCCGATCAGTTAAACCCACTAGTTTAGTGACCTCTTCGATTCGTTCATTGCCAATTCCATCAAGCATTCGCGCGAAATGGAGTAAATTATTATAACCTGATAGATATGGATATAATTCTGGGTTTTCCACAATACAACCGAGGTTGCCCATCGCCTCTTGAAACTGTTCCTCAACGTTGTAACCACAAATATGAATACTGCCCTCAGACGGTTTAATTAGTCCCACTAACATTCGGATTGTTGTCGTTTTTCCGGCGCCGTTTGGACCCAAAAATCCAAACACTTCCCCTTCACGTAAATCAAATGTCAAGCCCTTAATAATTTCTCTCTTCCCAATCACTTTTTTTAAATTCTTAACTGCTAATGTAATTTTCTTTTCCATCAATTTCCTCTCCTTACCAGGTGAGCAATGCAGCTACTCGTTCGGCAATTAAACGATACCCTTTTGAATTTGGGTGAAACTTGTCTGAATATAGATAGTCGTTTACCTTTAACTCGAACAAGTCAAACGTTGGCACGAACACGACTTTAGGAAAGGCAGCACTTACTTCGGCACTATCGTAGTTCCAATGACGAACGACTTTCGACATCTCTTTTCCTTGTTCTAACTCAATAAAAGGATTATACAAACCAACAAAAAATACATTTGCGTTAGGATTGTTCTTGCGAATTTGTTCAAAGATAAATTTCAAGTTATCAAGGTATTTCTTTTCAATGGCAGCGATTGCTTCTGACTTAAAATCAACCAAACCTTGACCGCCCCGGAATAAATCGTTCCCGCCAATCGTCACCAACACCATATCCGCTTGTTTGATTTGGCGGCCCACTTCAGGCTCTTGAACTTGTTTACGGAGCTGATCCGATCTTTGACCAATGATACCTAGATTTGTTAGCTGCACCTTTCGCTTTGTCCTGTCCTTTATTTCATCCATTAAAACGCCGACATATCCTTTTCCAGTCTCATCTCCTGTACCCCTCGTTAGTGAATCACCTAACGCGACGATGGTTAACTCTTTTTTGTTTTCTTCCTTTTTATTAACCGCGTTAGTTTCCGGAATTTTTTCCGGCTTTCCAGCATAGTATTCCCCTACTGCCCAACCAAGCCCAATCAGCCAGAGGAGGCAAAATAATACCGCAACGGCAGTAATGGAACGAATGACATTCTTATTCATGAAGGACATCCTTTCTGGCCTTTTCTATTATTTAATCACAGTTATTGACTGAAACAAACTTTCAATACCTCCGATTTGAGCTAAATCCAAAAAAATTCAATAAATGGTAACTTTTATAGTTAAAGTGCGATATCCTTGTTTTTTCTAATTTGTTCAAAAAAAAGCCGACCTCCATTTTGGAAATCGACTTACATCCTTCTATTCTTCTAAACTTCCCTTTGGTCCAAAAAACTCAAAGTGGATTCTCTCTTCATTTACCCCTAAATCTTTTAATGAGCCGTTAATTGCCTTCATAAATGGAACAGGACCGCAGAAATAAAAGTCTGCATTCTCAAGATCCACATTGTCGTTCAACCACTGACGTGTAACATAGCCTTCAACGTCAAATCGATTGTCCTTGCGATCCTCTTCAGTTGGAGAATCATAAAAAACAAATGAATTCACTTGCTCCTTAGCAGCTAGCTCCTCCACCTCACCTCTTAGGGCATGTACATGGCTGTTTGCAGCCGCATGAATAAACGTTACCTGACGTTCTGGTTGATTGTCCACCACTGTTTTTAACATGCTCATCATTGGTGTAAGCCCTACACCACCACTTAGAAACACAACCGGTGTATTTTTTTCCATATCAAGAACAAAATCCCCGGCTGGAGCACTTACTTTAAGAATATCCCCTTCATTTACACCTGTGTGTAAATAATTGGACACCATACCGTCAGGATTCGTGCTTCCTGCTTCTCGCTTCACACTAATTCGGTAATAGTCTTTACCAGGAGCATCTGAAAGACTGTATTGGCGGATATGTGTGAATGCTTCCCCTTCAATCTCTAGTTTAATACTAATATATTGACCTGGAATAAAATCTGCAATCGCACGATGATCCTCTGGTTTTAAATAGAAAGATGTAATCACATCACTTTCGACTACTTTACGGTCAACAGTAAAGTTGCGGAAACCATCCCAACCGCCATGCTGGTGGGCCGCTTCGTCATACATCTCTGCTTCCACACTAATAAAGGCATCGGCAATAACGCCATAGGCCTGCGCCCAAGCATCAATAATTTCGTCTGTTGCTGCTTCACCTAACACATCTTTAATCGCCAATAAAAGATGTTTCCCTACAATTGGATAATGCTCTGGCTTTATACCAAGACTTCTATGTTTGTGGGCAATTTGTTTAACGACAGGAAGAATGGTTTCGAGCTGGTCGATATATTTGGCTGCAGCATAAACAGTTGCTGCTAGTGCTTTTTGCTGTCTGCCCTTTTTTTGATTGGCATGATTAAAGATATTTAATAATTCAGGATGATTGCCAAACATCAATTGATAAAACCGAGTGGTAATCATTTCTCCATATTGTTCGAGTACCGGTACAGTTGATTTAATAATTTCAATTGTTTTTTGATCTAACACTAAAAACACTCCTTTAAGTAGTTTTCACTATTTCTATAGTGATTATATTAAATAAAGGATAGCTATTAAGTGATTTAGATCACACTTTATTATTTTTGAATAATTTGAACAAGGAAAAGTACCATTAATCATAACGCTGTCTCAGAAACTTCACAGATTGTTCACTTTTAAACATGACAAATATAACTAGTAGTCTAGTATCCAATCTTGTATCGTTTTAGTAAGTTATCAATGCCTGAGATTCTTCATAGGGAATGGCATATTAAGAGCATCAACTGGAGGAAAAAATGATTATGAACAAAGCAAAAATAGCCTGGATTACTGATACTACTGCTTCGCTCAGCAAAGAATTTATTGAGGAACACCATATACATGTTATTCCCCTGCACGTTGTAATTAATGATGAATTTTACAAAGAAACAATTGATATTTCTGCACAGGAATTTTATGATCGAATGAAGAATGAAGAAGGGAAATTTCAGTCTTCCCAGCCTTCGATTAATGACTTTGTAGTACTATATCGTCAATTAAAGGAAGACTATGACTGTGGAATTGCCATACATGCATCAAGTACTTTAACAGGTACCTATCAGTCATCGATTATGGCAGCAGAAATGGAAGATTTTAAACTGTTTGCAATTGATTCACAAACCGGTTCATATCCGCTTTCCTTTTTAATAAAAAAAGGAATCGAACTAGTTGAGCAAGGACTGGATATAAAAGATGTAATATCCCAATTAGAGACATTACGAGAACACACGCGTTTGTATTTGGTTCCATCTAATCTAGATCAACTTCATAAAAGCGGCCGCGTCTCTGGCAGTCAAAAAATACTAGCTTCTTTATTTAATATTAAACCGATTTTATCGATAGAAGATGGCGGCGCAGCAAAAATAAAGGAAAAAGTACGTACCGAAAAGAAAGCGCTAGCATGGCTGGTTAGTAAATTAAAAGAAGACCTTGATACCAGAACTGTTCGTAAGGCAGCTATTGTCCATGCCAATGACCTCAAAAGAGCGACGGAGTTTGAAAAACAAATAAACGAAATCTTCCCTAACATAGAAACAGAAAAATTGATGCTGATTACGGTGGCAGGAGTCCATACCGGTGTGGGGACACTTGGACTTTCGTGGGTGTGTGAATAAAGGACTGATTTTCATCAGTCCTTATTTTTTACAATATCCCCTTTGCTTTAGCTTCTGATAGCCACGAAGGAAACTCATTAAGTAATTGGTTATATAATTCTTCATCTGATGTTTTTTCGATATCTAATATGTGAAAAAAGTTTGCATTATCGACAAATCGGCCTTCCATTGTATCTAATTTTTCAAGGACTTCAAAATTGGAATTACCAATTCCGACAAATTGCCAAAAGATAGGCTTTTTCGAAGACTCTACTACTGGTTTCTTAATGGTTCTTTTACAGCCACCATCATTAATAAAAACGATAAAAGCAGGTTCTTTTGAAGGTGCTTCGATTGTATATTTTTTTATTACATCCTCCATGACAGGAGGTTCATCATTTCGCCCAAATTTATGAATCATATCATTGTTTAATATGTATTCCTCGACATAGTTGACAAAATCCCTCTCAGTAACTGATTTTAACCGAGAAAATTCATTATCATAAACCCAAATATCCAAAGTGCCATCATCATCAAATTGACTGGCAACCGCTAGGATCCGCTCCACGACTTTTTGGACGGTACCATTTTTATAGAGTCCCCTCATGGATCCGGAAATATCCAGCACTAACCCCACTCGAGCCACAACATTCGTAAGTTGCTTCTTTTCTAAAACAACACCTGCTGTTTTTTTCAGTAAATTAATTGTCGACATTAAAGCCCCTCCATTCATAAATTGATGCGAGTAATAGAAAGATAACTTCTTCTATTATTATACTCCATTTGAAAAATATGTTAAAAGGCAATCACAGATTATCTATTCTTTTGTATAATATGTTTAATTGGATTTGAAAAAATAACATGAAATGGATTTGAATTGATGAAAAATAAGAAAAGAGTGTTAGCATTGCTTGGAGTTCTCGTAGTCCTTGGGTTCATTTATATGACGATTTTACAATCAAAGATTAGCCATTATAGTAAAATGGAAGTTCCGCAAAATGCGGACTATTTGATTGTCTTGGGGGCAAGGGTGAAAGGAACGGTTCCTTCATTGGCCTTTGCAAGCAGGATAAATGCAGCTGGTACCTATTTAAAGAAAAACAAGAATACAGTTGTTATTGCATCAGGTGGCCAAGGTCCTGGCGAGGACATCTCTGAAGCGGAATCTATTAAGAGAGAATTAGTGAGTCAAGGCATTAAAGAATCTCGCATTATTTTAGAGGATCGTTCCACTGATACATATGAAAATATTCACTTTTCTAAAAAGCTGATTCCGGCTAATGCTAAGCTCGGAGTAGTGGTAACGAATAATTTTCACCTCTATCGTGCCCTATCGATTGCTCGTGATCAGGGCTTAAATGTACAAGGACTCCCAGCGAAAACCCCTCGGATGGCTGTTATCAAATCATATACTCGTGAATATTTAGCGATTACAAAATATTATTTTAAAAAATATCTACTAAATTAATCATAAAGAAAACTCGACATTGTGGTCGAGTTTTCGTTTTTTATTTAAGAATTTATAAGTTTTGGCTTCGAAAATTGTCTAGCTCCAGCGCCCTAGCGGCTAGTGTCCTTCGCTCTCCGCCCTACGATAAGTCAACATCGAATCGCCTCCGGCTCTTCGTGTTTCCTTTATCTCAGTTGGAGCCTCCAGGCCATACACCGCTGACCAGGGCGCCTCCGCTTTTCATTATGATTGTACTTTTGCAAAAATACAGGTATCACGTATTTCTTTACCATCGGCAGAAATACTATCATTTTTTAAAATGCCTTCTAAGGTAAAACCTAATTTTTGCGGGATAGCACGGCTTTTGGTGTTGCTAGCATCACACCGAATCTCTACTCTTCTTGCTTTTAACTCTCTAAATGCAAATTCTGTTATAGCTTCAGCTGCTTCAGTGATGTAGCCATTTCCGCTATAACGAGTATCAATCCAATAACCAATTTCAACCTTTGGCACATCCCAGTTAATTCTATGCAATCCCGAGGAACCAATGAATTCCCCAGTCCCTTTTTTAAATACATGAAGTCTTAGGTCTTCTCTTGTTAAAAACTTCGCATGGGCATCGCGCATATTAGCTTCTACATCTTGTTCCGATTGCTCTCTATGAGCCCAAGGCATCCAAGCTTTCAATTCATTTAATGATGCCTGCATGGCGTCAAAGACCGCTTTTCCGTCACCAGGCATTGGCTTTCTAATTAACAATCTTTCCGTGTAAAACTCTTCAGGAAAATCTAGCAAGATTGGTTTCATAGGACTTCTTCCCCTTTCTGAAATTAAAGTATTCGATAAAAAATGTAGATTTCCTTTTTTCTTTGGGTTCGTCTAGAAAAAGATTGATTCGCGGATAAAAATATAAATTCGCGGATAAACCAGATACTTAAAAATGGGCAGTAAATATTCAACAAAAATACTAATAAAAAGACCCTTCCATATCGGAAGAGCCCTAATAAATCGGTATTTTTAGTAAGCTTTTGCCCAATAAACCATTTGTTTTGCGTCTTTTCCACAGCAAACACATTGCTCAGACAACTGTTCTTGCTCAAATGGCATACAGCGTGAAGTTGCACCTGTTTCTTCTTTGATTTTTTCTTCACAGGCTAGGTCACCACACCACATTGCCTTGATAAATCCAGGTTTCGCTTCCAGCGTTTCTTTTAATTCAGAAAGAGTTACCGCTACAGACGTTCTTTCTTCGCGATGCTTCAATGCTTTATTGTAAAGGTTTGTTTGAATATCATCCAATAATTCTATAAGCTTTGCTTCTAATTGCTCAAGAGGAACGATTACCTTCTCTAACGTATCCCTTCTTACCAATACAACTTGTTTGTTTTCAATGTCTTTTGGTCCAACTTCAAGACGAACAGGAATACCCTTCATTTCGTATTCATTGAACTTCCAGCCTGGCTTTTTATCACTTGCATCAATACCCACACGAGCCACTTGTCCTAGCGAATTTTTTAATTCATATGCAAAGTCTAGAACGCCTTCTTTGTGCTGTGCGATTGGAACAATCATCACCTGTGTAGGAGCTGCTTTTGGTGGAATCACTAGACCACGGTCATCCCCATGGACCATGATTAATGCACCAATAATTCTTGTCGTGAACCCCCAAGATGTTTGGTGTACATACTGCAGTTTTCCTTCTTTATCGGTGTACTGAATTCCAAATGCCTCGGCAAAGCCTGTGCCAAAGTGATGGGAAGTACCTGATTGCAATGCCTTTCCATCATGCATTAAGCTTTCAATCGTAAAGGTAGCTTTAGCTCCTGCAAACTTTTCTTTCTCAGTCTTTTGCCCTTTCACAACTGGAATAGCAAGAATCTCTTCACAAATGGAAGCATAAACATTAAGCATCTTAATTGTTTCTTCCATGGCTTCTTCATCAGTGGCATGAGCTGTATGACCTTCCTGCCATAAAAACTCTAATGTCCGTAGGAATGGACGAGTCGTTTTTTCCCAGCGAACCACGTTTGCCCATTGGTTATATAATTTTGGTAAATCACGATAGGAGTGAATGATATTACTATAATGCTCGCAGAATAACACCTCAGATGTTGGTCGAACGACCAATCTTTCTGCTAATGGTTCCGATCCTCCATGAGTAACCCAAGCAACTTCAGGAGCAAAGCCTTCAACATGATCTTTTTCCTTTTGCAGCAAGCTTTCAGGAATGAATAAAGGCATATAAACATTTTCATGTCCTGTTTCTTTAATGCGGCGATCCAATTCATTTTTAATATTATCCCAGAGGGCAAATCCATAAGGGCGGATAATCATTGAACCGCGAACACTTGAATAATCAATTAAATCAGCTTTTGTGACTACATCTGTATACCATTGGGCGAAGTCCTCGTCCATGCTAGTAACATCTTTTACAAATTCCTTTGCCATTTTTGACACCTCATTATTTTTTTTAAAAGAAAAGACTAAATTTTCATTTTGAGAATTAGCCAATTCCACCGCACAGCGGCGTATGGATTTCGCTTTTTTGAACATAAAAAGGCCTTGATCCTAACAAGGGACCAAGGCCTGGCGGTACCACCCTAAATTCATAAAGCAAATAGCTTTATACTCTCTCCATGATAACGGACTTTATCCGCATGTATCTTCAAAAATTAATCCGATACAGAACTCAGAGGCAGGTTCGAATGAACGTCTTAAGAAACCTCACACCAACTGGTTTCCTCTCTTAGTAAGACCCTTTCAATTTACTAATCCTCATCATAGTTTCAATAGTATTTTTGAAAATTATATATTTCCTAATAATAAATGTCAAATTTATTTTTATTTTGTATATTATGAAAAGGAAAAAATGAGGCATTCCACTTTATTCACAATGATAATTCAGGTAAAATGCGAGGTATATAAAAATTGGGGTGACCACTATGTTAGATAAAAAAGATGAGATTGAACAGGAGGAAGAGGAAAAAGATTTACTATTGGAATACATCAAATTACAAAATGAAGCCCTCAAAAGAATTTATAAAAATACGCTTGATAAATAAGAAAAGCGCAAGCGCCCTGTTCAGCGGCGTATGGCCTGGAGCGCTCCAACTGAGATAAAGGAAACACGAAGAGCCGGAGGCGATTCGATGTTGACTTATCGTAGGGCGGAAAGCGAAGGACACTAGCCGCTAGGGCGCTGGAGCTAGACAATTCTCGAAGTCAACACTTATAAATTCTGATATTAGAACAAAAGGATTAAACAGCCTTTTATAACCTCCATGACATGTCCACCACTCAATATTCATAAAATGTTCAAATAAATCACTAAAAATACAAATTTCTATTGGATATTTAAATTTATAATACTCATATGTTGTTTATTTCAAAAAGCCATATGGGGAGATTATTAGATGAGTATTTTTTCAATTATTTCAGCAGTTTTTGTTGCGATTGGCACTGGCTATTCTATTTTTCTTGAATACCGTCATAAAAACCTGTTGAATAACACTCCGGGAATCATGATCAGCATGGTTATTGCTGTGATAACCGGCTTACTAGCTGGCAGTATTATTGGTATTACTTCTGGTGAGACTTTTTTAGTCGTTGGTGTCAGCATGATTATCGGTTTTGTCATTGGTTTCTTAGCGGGTCATCCGATTGGTTTATTGGCAATATTAATGGGCTCTATTGCTGGTTTAATGGGTGGGATTAATGGGGCTATTCTTGGAGTTTTTCTTCAATTCATTAACCCAACGATATTACTCGGCATTTTACTAGGTTTTTATATTGTCATTATTGGATTTGTTATCATTTATATTCACGTTATGACGAACAAAAAATTCTCTATCGATACGCAAGAACTTTCACCTTTTGCCATTATCGCAGGAGGGCTTGTGCTCGTCTCCTTGTTTTTATTTATGTATAGCAGTAATATGGTGAAAATTCCCGGTCAAGATGAACCTGCTCAGGCACAAGCCCAACAAGGAACGAGCAATCAAAAAGTTACGAAAACAGAAGTCGATGTAACGAACCAAAGCACGCCAAAAGTAAAAATGCTTGTAACAGAAACAGGTTATACGCCAAATGTTATCAGGGTAAAAAAGGGAGTTCCCGTCGAATTGGAAATTAAAAATCCGTTAAAAGATAGTTGCTTATCTACCTTTATGATCCCCGATTTTAATATTAACAATGTTAACCTTAAAACTGGGACAACAACTCTCACCTTTACCCCTGATAAATCAGGTGAATATACCTTTAGCTGTGGAATGCAAATGTTTAAAGGAACGATTATTGTTGAATAAAAAAGGGTCTGCCCTCACGATTAGCACTCAATATATTGAGGTTGTGAGGGTTGACCCTTTGTTTTATGACATCTTCTTTTACATTAGCTTACAAATTCTGCTTGACGTTTTTTTCTTTTTCCCTCGGCACGTAGTACTTTGATGGATAAATAGATACCTGTCCCTGTTAAAGCAATCATCGCAATAGCAACGAGATCAATGAGCCACTTTACATTTGTGGTGCCAATTCTTCCTTCGTGAAGACCACGAATTGTACTCATAAACGACACTTGTCCCATCCCTTCCCCTCGGATTCCATCAGGAAAGTTTCGATTCCCGCTAAAGCCAGATGGTGGACCTTGGAATTGCCCATTTTCATTTGAGCCCGTTTGTCCCTGGGCCTGACCATTATTCTGGCGTTGCATTTGCCCAGAGGCTTGGCCAGAATCCGATGTCATACCTTGTCCTGCTTGTCCCTGATTAAATTGGCCACGGTTAAATTGGCCTGGTTGGAAATTGCCTTTACCGCCTTCAATTTGTGTTTGCCCGATTAACCACGGTTCATTCATTAATAGCCCTGTCATCGACTCCAAGAAGATAAAAATTGACGCAATTAAGCCGATCCATAAGTGTGCCTTTCGCGTTTTCTTCATTTCAGAATTCTCCCTTCAAAATTCATGATTCACAAAATGTGCTTATTCAATATGGATAAACACATTATGAAGGGGTTTCCTTAAGATTTTCTTAACTTATCATGAAGAAGTACCCTAATTTTTTTGTGCCTTGGGAAATATGATTTCAATTTTTGTTCCCTTGCCTAGGATACTATGAACCTTAGTTTTACCATGATGTTTTTCAATAATCCATTTTGCAATCGACAAGCCCAATCCGGTTCCTTCTGCAGCTGTCCTTGCCTTGTCACTCTGATAAAATCGATCAAAGATTTTTGGGATATCCTTTTCGGGGATGCCGATCCCGTTATCCTCTACCTGAAAGAAAATAGAGGAATGAGTTTGTGTGCAAGAAAGCAGAATCTCACCGCCCTCTTTTGTATACTTAATCGCGTTGTCTAATAGAATCACAATCAACTGGTGAATACGTTCTTTATCTGCCAAAAACTTTACTGGTTCTGGAGCTTTTAATCTAAGTGATTTTTCTTGATACATCGCAATTTCTTCATACTGTAGAATGATTTCTTTTAAAAGTTCATCCAATTGAAAGGAGGACTTTTTCATTTCAATTTGATTAGAATCAGATCTAGCAAGTGTCAATAAATTAGTAACGAGTTTGGAAAGTCGTCTTGATTCATTCGATATGGTTGAAATGTCGATTATTTTTTCCTGGACCGTTGCAGCTGGAGAACGAAACAGTATATCTGTCTTTGCCTGAATGACTGCTAACGGTGTTCTTAACTCATGCGATGCATCCGAAACAAACTCCTGCTGCTTCTGCCAAGCTTTTTTAATCGGTACTAAAGCCCTGCCGGCTAAAAAATAACCAGAGGCAATCGCGCAAATTATCCCGACCCCACAGCCAATTAACATAATTAACAAAAGCCGGTCTAATAATTCGTTCTCTGAATTTACATTACGAATAAATTGAACTGTTAATTTGCCAAATTGAGGATGCACTACCTCGAAGGCTACATATCTAAACGAATAGTTTTCTACATCAACATCCTGCAGGCTGTTTAATTTTTTCGGACGAATGAGTTTCTCATTATCTTGAAAAAGCTGTGAATCTCGGTTTCCTTCGGCTAACAGCTGCTTGTTTTCATCCCAGATTAATGTCACGATCCTTGGATCTCTGCGTTCGAACCTAGGGGCAACCACCCTATTATTTTGATGTAGATCGTCCGGATCTTTAGGCTGCTGTTGTAGATGCTCTGCAGAATCAAGTAAGGACTGGTTTACATCCTTATATAACCTATTTTCCGTATAAAAATAAACAATGCCGCCGAGTATGCTGATTAACACAATGACAACCAATGAATTTAATAATGTAAGTTTGATATGGGTTTGACGAAACATGAGGTGCTCCTATTCTTCATTCAGCATGTAGCCGACGCCGCGGATGGTTTTAATATCAGCATGGTAACCAAAAGGTTCTAGTTTTTTTCGTAGATGATGCATGAATACCTCTACGATTGCGACCGTCGTATCAGAGTCGAAGCCCCAAATACGATCATATATTTGCTCTTTCGTTAAAATTGCACCTTTGTTAGTAATCAAATACTCTAACAGTTCATATTGCTTGGCTGTAAGCTTTATCTGCTCGCCATCCACGATAATTTCCCGTTCTTTTCCTAATAACTCAATGCCTCGATATTGAATCGTTTGATTGGTTGTTAAGCTTCCACTTCTCCGCAATAATGCGCGAATTCTTGCCTTTAATTCGGCTGCTTGGAAAGGCTTAACTAAATAATCATCGCCACCGCTATCTAATCCCTTTACTCGATCTTCTAAGGAATCTCTAGCTGTAAGGAAGAGCACAGGTATTTTTAATCCTTCTTTCCTTATCGTCTGTAACACTTGGAAGCCATCAATCTCTGGAATCATGACATCTAAAACAATTGCATCATGAATATTTTGCATAGCTAAAAACAAGGCTTCTTCCCCATCCGATGCTTGGTCTATTTCGAATTCATCTGATAAAAGCTGAACTATGGATTCCAGCAAGGGAAGGTTATCCTCTACTACTAATAATCGCAACTCATTCTCTCCTCTTGAAAAGGGTATTCATTTCATTATATAGGAAACAAAGCGGCCGCAATAGTGCGGAGCCGCTAGATTTTCCCTTATTCGTATCGTAAGGCTTGGATAGGATTTAACTTCGATGCTTTATTGGCTGGAAATACGCCAAAAACAACTCCGACTACTAACGAGAACAAGAACGAAAATATCATAATGGACGAAGAGAAGGAAACGCTCAAATTAAATAGTGATGATACGAGCTGACCTATTCCCAATCCTGCTATTACCCCAATCATTCCTCCAACACCACTTAAAACGACTGCTTCAATCAAGAATTGTAAAAGCACATCTCGCCGTTTTGCACCGATTGCTTTCCGAATTCCGATTTCCTTCGTTCGTTCTGAAACAGATACGAGCATGATATTCATGATTCCGATGCCGCCCACGAGTAAGGAAATACTGGAAATTCCGCCTAACATCATCGTCATCGTATCGGAAACAGAACTCATGGTATCCATAATATCCTGCTGGTTCGTGACACTATAGGAATCACTCTTGTTTGGATAGAGGGAAGCCATCGCCATTTCAACCTCATTCATGACAAAATCCATTTGATCCTCACTTTTTCCTTGTAGATACACCTGATTTATCGTCGTGCTTTTTACTAAACGCTGACCAGTGCTGATTGGGACGATGACAACATTGTCTCCACTTTGCCCCAAAGAGCTCCCTTTAGAAGCCAAAACTCCTACCACTTTAAATGAAGTTCCCTCAATTTGCAGATATTGACCTACAGGGTTTTCTGCTCCAAAAAAGGCAGATGCCGTGTCAGAGCCAATTACGGCAATTTTTTGCCGATACTCGATATCAAGGTCAGTGATAAATCGCCCTGCACTTACCTTTGCATCACGGACGGTTGAATAAGCAGCATTGGTACCGGTTAAGCTAACTTGAGAGGAAGTTCGATCTTTTTTAACATTCACACGTCCCGAGACAACAGGTGACACTGCTTTGACCCCGTTTAACTCACTAAGCTTACTAATTTTATCCTCTGTTAAAGCTAAATCTGTGCCAAACGTATTAATGGTTAATAAATTTGTCCCCAACTGATTAATCTGGCTTGTCACATTTTTTGTAGATCCCTGGGCAATCGAGACTAAAATGATCACGGATGAAACTCCGATAATCATGCCCAGCATAGTTAAAGCAGACCTTAGTTTATTACTCTTGATACTTTTGAGTGCCATTTTAATAGATTGCAATATTCCCAATGAGTTCACCTCCATTTTCCTGTAATTGCCCATCTTGGATGGTGACCATTCGTTTTGCTTGTTTTGCAATGGCTAGATCATGAGTGATTAAAATAATGGTATGACCTAATTCATTCAATTGTTTCATCACTTGGAGAATTTCCTTACTCGTTTTGCTATCGAGAGCACCCGTCGGTTCATCAGCCAGGAGAATGGCCGGTTGACCCACAAGCGCTCTGGCAATGGCAACCCGTTGTTGTTGACCTCCTGATAGTTGCGAGGGTAAATGGCCTGCCCGTTCTTTCAAGCCAACCTTGCTTAAGCCCTCTATGGCCCTTTCACGGCGTTCTTTTGCCGGAACCCCTCTATATAACATAGGCAATTCTACGTTTTCTAAAGCAGATAATTTTGTTAACAGGTTAAAGTTTTGAAAAATAAATCCTATTTTTTGATTTCGGATGGTAGCTAATTGATTATCATTCATTTTCCCGATATCCTTACCATCCAATAAATAGGTACCAGATTGGGGTCTGTCCAAGCAGCCAATCATATTCATTAATGTCGATTTCCCTGAACCCGAGGGACCAATTATGGCCAAAAATTCACCTTGATCAATAGTTAAAGAAACATTATTTAACGCATTGACCGTTTCCCCACCAAGCTTATACGTTTTCATCAGATTACTAATTTGAATGATAGGATTGCCCATTAGTTTCCACTCCTCCCACCAAACTGACCTGCCCCGCCACTGCGGTTCATACCTCCAGCATTACTCATTCCGCCGAATCCGCCGCCAAAGCCTCCGCCTTGCATAGCTCTATTTTGATTATTGGCCGAAGTTGCTTTAGCTAATTGCGGTAATTGAACGGTTTCACCTTCTGAAAGACCCTCGGTAATTTCTACATAATCTTCATTTGCCAATCCTGTTTTTACTGTTTTTTGCTCGGTTCCTGCACTTTGATTTCCTGATTCGGAGGCAATGGTTAGGACATATTTTTCACCATTTGACGTATGAACAGCATCCAAGGGTACATAAAGGGCATCTTGTTTACTTGCAGTTAAAATGCTTGCCTCTACACTCATACCAACTTTAAGATTATCAGGTTTATCAATATGGATACTAACATCGAAGGTGGAAACTCCATTAGAGGATATCCCTTCTTTTGCCACAGACGTTACTTTTCCTGTAAAGGTTTGATCAGGGTATGCATTTACTTTTAGACTAACAGACTGACCTTCTTTTATTTTGGTAATATCGAGTTCATCGATTTGAACGACTGTTTGCAGGTCTTGATAGTTGGTTACATGACCGACCACTTGTCCAGAGGTAACCCGTTCGCCCCCGGCAACGGCAACAGTTGTAACAGTCCCATCTGCAGGTGCTGTAATCGGGTCACTGCCATCTGTAAAGGTAATCAATTCATCGCCCTCTTTAACCTGCTCCCCTGCCCCGACTAATACTTCGTCAATCTCATCGTTATTCATAATTGACTTAATATCTTCGCTGGTAACAGCCTGAACTGTTCCTGACCCACTGATTTTTACTTCTAACGTCCCTTTTTGAACAACTGAGGTCCGTACCTGTGCAGTGGTAGGTTGTGAACTCGTTTTTGCTGAATACCATTGGTATCCGACAAAACCAACTACTAGTACACCTACTGTTATTAAAATCCATTTTTTCATTTGGGCCTGCTCCTTTTCTTGCCTGAATGCATTTTCAGGACATGATAACTTATAGCGCAACCGGTAATTACTTTCACAGCCATTAACGCGCTTCATTTGGATAAGCTTATTATTAGGTTTGTTCCTTAACTTTTCCTTAAGGAAAGCATTGACGGTAAATCCCTCATGAATTATAGTTAAACACATGAATAGTTAAAGAGTTTAACTAATTTTACAAAGAAGGTGTAATTAAAATGGATAACCACATCATCCAAGATTTGATTAACCGTTATGTATCTGTATCTTTTCAGGTTCATAAAAAAGGCGAAGCATTAATTAAAGGGCAAATAAGTACCGAACTAACCAATGACCAGCACTACATATTGAGGTATATTTCACAGGCTGGAGAATGTACTTCATCAGAATTGGCCGATGCTTTTGAAGTGAATAAAAGCGCCATCACAGCTATTATCAATCGCATGGTCGACAGGAACCTCATTGAACGAACTCGAGATGAAAGCGACAGAAGAGTCGTTTACTTAACCTTAACAAAGGAAGGAAATATGCTTTTTCAAAATTGCCAAGAAAAAATCCGATTACTGGTAGAATCCATCATTACACAATTTGATGAAGCTGAAATTAAAAATTTTATCAATACGTACGAAAAGCTGGCTCTTATTTTAGACACCAAGAAAAAGGAAGAACAGGGGGAATAGTCGTATGAGAGCAATAATTAAAGGAAAGTGGTTTATCCTTATTGCCTGGATTGCTATTATAACGGCACTTTTTATGGTGGCTCCAAATATGGAAGCACTTGTACGGGAAAAAGGGCAAATTGCTGTTCCGGATGGCTATTCATCGACCATTGCGGAAAAGATTCTCACTGATGTTCAATCAAGCGAAAATAAAGGGAATCAATTGCAAACGGCTCTTGTCTTTCATAGGGATAAAAAGTTATCAAAGGCTGATTTTACCAATGCCGAAAAGGCGGTTACTCTGCTTGATAAAAATAAAGAGAAACTAGGAATCACAGAAATCCTCACCCATTTCACCCAGGAAGAACTGAAAGATCAGCTTGTTTCGAAAGATGGGAAAACGATTCTTGTCTCTATCAAGGTTTCGGCTAATGGCCGGGAAGCGAAGGAAATAACGGAAGAGTTGTACCAAAAAATTGATCACATCAAGCTGGATCATTATTACACCGGCAGCTGGGTAATTGGTGACGATCTGGTTACAAATTCTCAGGAAGGTCTGAAAAAAACGGAAGGAATAACTGTTGGTTTTATCTTAGTGGTCCTTCTTCTTGTGTTTAGATCGGCCATTGCACCGATCATTCCATTAGTGACAGTCGGCTTCAGTTATCTTACTGCCCAATCGATTGTTGGGTTATTGGTGGATCATGTGAATTTCCCTTTATCAACCTTTACGCAAATATTCTTAGTCGCAGTCCTTTTCGGAATTGGAACGGATTATTGTATTCTGCTGCTTAGCCGCTTTAAAGAAGAAATGGCTCGACATGAAAGTGTTACAGATGCCATTGTGGAAACCTACCGGACTGCAGGAAAAACCGTTTTCTTTAGCGGAATAGCGGTTATGATCGGTTTTGCTTCAATTGGATTTTCCACCTTTCAGCTATACAAATCGGCTGCAGCGGTTGCTGTTGGTGTGGCGATTCTGTTACTCGCCTTATTGACTGTAGTTCCATTTTTTATGGCTGTGCTGGGTAAAAAATTATTTTGGCCCTCCAAAGGCCAGCTCGAACATCGGGACAGTAAAATATGGGGCACGATGGGGAAATTTGCATTGGTACGGCCATTAATTGCCTTTATCCTGGTTGCACTCATTTGTGTGCCCTTCTTGTTTACCTATCAGGATCAATTATCGTTTAACTCTCTCGAAGAAATTAGTGATGACTTTCCTTCGATAAAAGGTTTCAATATTATCTCTGAATCATTTGGTCCTGGCGAATCAATGCCTACTCAAATAGTAATTAAAAATGATGATAAAATGAACACAACTGATTATATTGCATTAACTGAAAATATTAGTCAGGAACTAAGTAAAGTAAATAATGTAGAAACCGTTCGTTCAGTTACCCGCCCAACCGGCAAACCGATTGATGACTTTTATCTTTCCAAGCAAGTAGCAAGTCTTGGAGACGGACTAGGTCAAGGAAATGATGGCATTAAGAAAATTAGTGAAGGACTTTTAGATGCAAGCAGCCAGATGGCTGCTAATCAGCCGCAAATGCAGAAAGCAACAAATGGAATCAGCACATTAATTACAGGAACAGACAAAATAAAAACCGGTATGGGCTCCCTTCAGGATGGTCTAATCCAAATTGAGAATGGACTCAAAGATGGATCAATGGGTGCTACCGAGGCACGTAAAGGGTTAGAAGAAATAAAATCACAATCTGAAAAATTATTGGCAGGATACAAACAACTACTCCAGGGCTATCAAGATGCGAGTGTAGGAATTGGCACGCTTAAAGAACATTACGATGGGATTGCAGCGGGATTAAATCAACTACATCAAAGCCTAGCCAAAACAGATCAAGATTTTGCTAACTTAGAAAAAACATATATTGGTATCACTCAAGATGCAAGCTACCAAACTATTAAATTGACAGTTGCCGGTGCAATAGCTGCAACGGATGCTTCCATTCAAGATCCAAATGTATCATTGGCAGCAGGTTTAGCTACCTTGAATACTGGATTAAAAGGTGCACAAACGGGTCTTAATATTGCCAATAGCAACTTTGCAACAATGATTGCAGGCCAAGGGCAGCTTTTAGACGGAATGGGCAAACTGATAATAGGAATTAAACAGCTTGAAGATGGTTTATATAAGATGGAAGCCGGTCAAGGAGAAGCAATCGCTAACTTGCCAAAGTTTTCTGCAGGTTTAGATGGAATTAAAACTGGGCAGCAGCAACTCCTTACAGGTTTCCAGGACATGGGTAGTCAAATCACTCAGCTTTCAGACGGCTTAACCCAAAGTTCCGATGGTTTGCATCAAGTATCCCAAGGTCTTAATTCTGCCCAAAATTATCTTACAGATGTATCGAAGCAAAAACAGAATGGTTTTTATATTCCACAGGATGTGTTGGACAGCAAAGATTTTGAACAGGCACTCAATGCCTATATGTCAAAAGACCGCAAAGTCATGACAATTGATGTGGTCTTTAATAAAAACCCATACTCAAATGAAGCGATTAATCAGGTCCCTGAAATAAAGAAAGCTGTAAATAGAGCGATAAAGGATACTAAACTGGAAAATGCACAAGTAGCGATTGGCGGAGTATCCAGTATGCATCATGACCTTGATACGATCTCCAAAGCCGATTATTCACGTACAGTTGTTTTAATGCTGGTTGGGATTAGTATCATTCTAATCATTCTATTCCGTTCACTCATTATGCCACTTTATCTAATTGGTTCACTAATCTTAACTTACTTTACGTCCATGGCGATTTCGGAATCTATTTTTGTTAACTTGCTAGGTTATACCGGCATCAGTTGGGCTGTTCCGTTCTTTGCCTTTGTCATCCTAGTGGCACTCGGAATTGACTATAGTATATTCTTAATGGACCGATTCAACGAATACCGAAATTTACCGGTTCAACAAGCAATCTTACTATCTATGAAAAAAATGGGTACAGTCATTATTTCCGCTGCCGTTATCTTAGGCGGTACATTTGCGGCAATGATGCCATCAGGCGTTTTGTCCCTGTTAGAGATTGCTACCATACTTCTCATTGGTTTAGCCTTATATTCCCTTGTTGTCCTTCCCTTGTTTGTGCCTGTCATGGTAAAAACATTTGGTGAGGCCAACTGGTGGCCATTTAGAAAGAATAATGATGGTATGAATCATTCAAATCATTTTTAATGTTTAATAAGTATACGGGGCTAACTTAACCGAGTTAGTCTCGTCTTGTGTAAAACCCTTGATTAATTTGAAACTTTTTGATCTTTGATACGTACATTAAAAGTGTAGACAAAATACCATCACTACAAATTCAACTTGAAGTTTTTCCCTTTTTCAAAAATAGATTTATAATGTACATATGACAAAAATGATTGAGGAGTGAAAAGTGTGGGTGTTACTCTTAGCAAGGGGCAAAAGGTTGATTTAACGAAATCACACCCTGGTCTGCAAAATGTTGTGGTTGGACTGGGTTGGAACGTTAGCAACCTGGGCTCTAATTTTGACTTGGATGCCTCGGCTTTCTTATTAGGTGAAAGCGGCAAGGCAAACAGCGATCAAGATTTTGTTTTTTATAATAACCCTTCAGGTGGAAATGGCTCGATCATCTACAGCGGTGATAACCGCATCGGTTCAGGGGTCCGCGATGACGAGCAAATCCGGATTGATTTAAACAGAGTCCCTGCTCAGATTCACCGCATCGCCTTTACCATCACCATTCACGATGCACAGGTAAAACAACAAAATTTCGGACAAGTGTCAGATTCCTATGTCCGCATTTTTAATGAGATGACGAATGAGGAATTACTAAGATTTAATCTTGGCAGGGACTTTACGGTGGAAACAGCAATCGTTGCTGCCGAGTTATACCGCCATAACGGAGAATGGAAATTTAATGCGATCGCCAGCGGTTTTCAAGGTGGTTTAGCAGCATTATGCCGTAACTTTGGGATTACCGTTGACGACCCGCCAGTGAGCACACCGCCTCAACAGGCAAATTTCCAACAAAATAATGTGTTTCAACAAACTAATCCGACTCAACCAAATTCTTATCAACAAACCCAAACAAGCTACAATCCATACCAACAAAATCAGACTAACCAGCATGCAGCCCAACAGCCTGTCCATCTTCAACCGGATTCGTCTTACCGGCCGCCTGCCTATGGGTATCCAGCGCAGTCGACCTACCCACCAGCTTCAAATGCTCATCAAACCTATGGTGGAGATGATATAATTTGTCCACGCTGCCATTCTTCAAATGTCAGTACAGGAAAAAAAGGTTTCGGGCTTGGTAAAGCTGCGATTGGCGGGTTAATTTTGGGACCGGTTGGTTTGCTTGGTGGGTTTATTGGAAAAAACCAGCTAAAGTTCAATTGTAATAGCTGTGGAAATTCATGGTCCCCTTCGCAAACGGATTATGCGGAATGGGCAAACACGCAAAAAAGAAAAGCTCAGGACTTATTCAATCGCTACAAAAGTCAGGATGTTTTGGAAGCGGTCGTGGCAGCCTGTGCTTTAGTGGCCATGGCTGATGGTTACTTAGACGCTTCTGAGCGCCAAAAAATGACCGAATTTGTTCAACAAAGTGATGAATTGCGTGTATTTGATACAAATAAAGTCCTGCAAAAGTTCAATCTCTTCGTTTCAAGAATAGAAAATGATCGGATGACGGGGCGTGCCGAAGCCTTTCGAGCACTTGGAAAAATTAGAACGAAGCCTGAAATTGCACGACTAGTAGCCCGTTACTGCATCGCGATTGGCTATGCTGATGGGAATTTTGATAATAATGAAAAGCAAATGGTTGCCGACATATGCCGTGAGCTCGGTTTAAATCCTGCAGAGTTTTTATCTTAATAATAAAGAGAGGATGTCACAAATTGGGTCTGACCCTTTGTGGCATCCTCTTTCCTTTTTAAATCATCCATACACGTTTATTTTCAACGCGTTTTGTTAAACCCTTTGCATCCAATCTTTCTAAAAACGGAATCATATATTTCCTTGATAGGTCAAGAACGTCCTTAGCTTCGCCGACTTCAAATTCTTGTCCTGTTTGGGATTGAAGTTTTTCAACCGCTTCCTTGAATACTGCTCCATGATAGGCAAAATGATCATCCAATGGAACGAGTAAATTTTGATCTTCCAAAAATCTTCTAAGATCAAATTCAATTGCTTCTGGTATGCCGGCACTGGAAAAATAGTCCTTTAAATAGCGTACTTTTAATCCGTCCTTCTTCAATTCCTGAAGAAGATTCTCAGTCCGCTTTGCCCAACTTTTCGGAACATGAGGGACAAAGGCTGCCAGGGAAACAAATTGTTCTTTTCGTTTAAAGATGCCATTTGCTATACCATTTTCCACTACAAAATCAAGCAAGGATTTTGGAAACCTTTTTTGCAGTGATTGTAAAAGCTCCGCTTTATTTACCCCGGTCTTCATGGGATAGGCTTGATGAAATTCCTGTAATCTATCAAAAATGTCCTCTTCAATGGAATGGATGATTAACTGTAATGTATACTCTTTTCCATTGTATAAAACAAATTCTTCCTCGATTAAATGCTCAATTAATGTGACTTCATCAAGTGCAGTCCGCTTGATCATTTCATTTAGAGGCAGGCTTTTTGCTTCTACTAAAGCCGCCGTGATTCGCTCCTTCGGTGTGCCCGCTTTTTTCTTCTCAAGTTCTTCAATGGTTTGGTCACCAAAGCGATATTTATTTCCACGCGGGTCAATGACCCAGCCGCCGCCAATGGTCTCTTGCGGACTTGGTCTGCGTAAAATAAAGCGGTCACCGCGTTTTGTTAGAATTTCTTCCTCCAGACGAAGCTGACACAAAATTTCGCCATTTTCTTCCTTAATCTCATTGCGGTCAAAGAAAACGATTCTACCCATTACCTCTGCGGTACCAAGATGAAGCTTAATCGGCATCCGCTGTTTAACCAGATGTTCCAAATCCTCGACGACACGAATAGCCACATCAACTGTTTTCGACACGATAAAATGTTCGGATGATACGAGCACATCCCCTCGCTCTACCTCTTCCTTTGTTACATTTGAAAGGTTGATGGCCGTCCGCTGGCCAGCAAATGCCTTACTGGCTGCCTTATGATGCACCTGAATCTGCCTTGCTCTTACTTCTAGGCCTTTTGGCATAATTTTAAGTGTTTGTCCTTCTTCCACGGTTCCTTCATAAACAGTCCCACGAACTACTGTACCTTGACCCTTGACCGTAAAGACTTGATCAATCGGCAGACGGAAGGCCCCTTTTGCATCCCGCATTTCTTGTTCCTTTAGCATTCTTATTATTAATTCTTTTATTTGTTCGATTCCTTTATTGGATAAACTATCAATAAGGACAAAAGGAGCGTCCGCAAAAACAGTATCCGTAAGCTCTTCTAAAATATCATCTTTGACAAGCTCAATAAATTCTTCGTCAACACGATCAATTTTGGAAATGGCTACTACCCCATTTTTTATACCCAAGAATTTTAAAATATCGAGATGTTCCCTGGTTTGAGGCATAACCCCTTCATCTGCAGCGACAACAAGCACAACTAAATCAATTCCAGCCACCCCGGCAATCATCTGTCTGATAAAGCGCTCATGTCCAGGAACATCTATCACGGATATTTGTATTTCCTCGTCTTCATATAATGGCGCAAAACCAAGTTCAATGGAAATTTGCCGTTCTTTCTCCTCTTTTAAACGGTCGGTATCGACATTGGTAAGTGCTTTCGTTAAAGATGTTTTCCCGTGATCAATATGACCAGCCATCCCAATTGTAAAATATCTTTTTTCCAAGATTACCACCTTCTTAATCGTTCTTCCATTCTACTGTAGCCTTTATAGGATAATTGTTCAAGCGAACATTTTTAGACAGAATGATAGGAATTACCCCGACCGATTGATCAATAAAAAAAATATATATTTTTGAGGCAAAAACCTACACAAATATTCCGAAATTTATTATAATGAATATATAAATTTTGCACTCATGCAACATTTGTTCATTAGAGAACAAACCTTGCATTTACGAAAAACAAATAGGAAAGGTTGGTGTCTTATGAGTCAAACAAATTCACTCGCAGTTGAAAGGGCTCGAGCAGCGGAACAACGAACGGTTTCTGCCGCAAGAGATGCCATTAATGGAAAAGTAACAGGTTTTCGGGCATTATTGCCGTTTATAGGTCCTGCATTTATCGCATCGATCGCATATATTGATCCAGGAAATTTTGCAACAAATATTCAAAGTGGTGCCCGTTTTGGCTATAAAATGCTTTGGGTAATCGTTTTAGCCAATTTAATGGCTATGCTCCTGCAAAACATGTCAGCTAAGATTGGAATCGCTACCGGAAAAAGTTTACCTGAACTTTGCCGAGAATATATGCCTAAATGGCTTACAAATATTATGTGGGTCGTTTCTGAGCTTGCCGCAATGGCAACGGACCTTGCTGAATTTTTAGGCGCAACATTAGCCTTAAATTTACTAGCCGGTATTCCGATGCTGTTTGCTACCATTATTACTGGTGTGGTCACCTATTTAATCTTAATGCTTGAAAAATTCGGATTTCGCCCTTTAGAGAAATTTATCGCAGCCTTTGCCTTGCTAATCGGATTATGTTATTTGGTCGAAACCATTCTATCAAAACCAGATTTTGCCCAAATTGCTTATCATAGTGTTGTTCCATGGCTTGGTAATAGTGAAAGTATGATGTTAGCCGTTGGAGTCATTGGAGCTACCGTTATGCCCCATGCAATTTATTTACACTCAAGCTTAACGCAACATCGAATTGTCCCTAGAAATGATATGGAAAAAATAAAAATTCAAAAATTTAGCACAAAAGAGATTATGATCGCCATGACACTTGCCGGCTTCGTTAATCTAGCGATGATGTATATGGCCGCGTCTGTTTTTCATTCATCTGGTCAAAGTCAAATTGCTGATCTTACAACTGCTTATCATACCTTAACACCACTGCTTGGTGCGGCTGCAGCCAGTGTTTTCTTAATCTCCCTGCTTGCTTCAGGGATTTCAAGTTCTGTAGTGGGTACAATGGCAGGGCAAGTTATCATGCAAGGGTTTGTGGGCTTCACGATTCCATTATGGATTCGCCGTTTAGTGACGATGCTGCCAACCGTCATTATCGTTGCCATCGGCGTGGATCCTACCCAAACGTTGATTATCAGCCAAGTCGTGCTAAGTATCGTATTACCGTTTCCGATTATTGCCTTGATTTATTTCACTCAAAAGAAAGAATTAATGGGCGTGCTCACCAATAAACGAATTACAACCGTTCTTTCCAGCCTATTTGCGCTAATCATCCTTGGTTTAAATATTTGGATGGTCTTGCAAATGTTTATTGGGTGAATCCGGACTCTTTATAGTAAAAATAGGAAAACACCATCCGATCATAGATGGTGTTTTTTGTTGGTCAAAGCGTCGGATCTTCTCGCCCTTCCTTTTTCAAACTGACTAATATAAAAACCTGGTACCACCTCAAGATCACTTACAAATTTAAACCCATTTTTCAAATATAAGTTTTTCGCGGGTGGATTGTCTTTTCCCGTTGAAACCTTAATAATAAGCAAATTTTGATTACAGTTCTCTACGTGTGATATCAATTTTTGCGCAATTCCTTTTCGGAAAAAGTCTGGATGGACAACCATTCTGCAAATGGTCAGCACCTCGTCATCAATTGTATAGGAAATGGCTCCAGCAAGTTTATCACTCTCAAAATATCCTAGAAATGTTTCCTCACATTCCTTTAAATCATTCATAGTTTCTTTTAGAGGTGGGATTTCGAAAAAATTTATCATTTTTGCCTCAATTAGATAGGAAGACCTTTGCAATTCAAATAATTCTTTTACTATTTTCTCATTAAGCAAATCAAGTTTTTTTATCAATGCTGTAATTCCCCTCTTATTTAATTCTCTTTTCTTCTCCCCTATCTTACTTTTAAAACATTTAAAGATCCCCCACTTGGTGAGGGATTTATTTTTCAAGCAACTTTAATTGCTTTTCCAAATGGAACCCGCGGTAAAAATTGACCTGGGACTAACCAAAATAATTCATAATCTATCTTTTCCATTTCATCAGAAAAAAAGCCGGTTACATCAGTAATATAAAACAGCGTGTCGATATTTTCTTCTTTTGCCCACTCCAGCACTAATGTATAGGAAGACTTCCCATGGGTTTGGTATTTAATCGTATCACTTTTTATAGGGGAAATACTTCTAATTTTAAAATCTGCCTGAACTAAAATCGTATCTGGTTTCAATTGTTCAAACAGTTTAACTATGTTATTAATAAGAATTCCTGGTGCTTCATTTGTGGAAGTATCCACAGCTAAGGCAACCTTCTTATCCTGCCGCTGCTGAATCATGGAGAGTATCGTTTTGTGCCATTTCAACTCCATCAACCCCTTTGTTTTAATAAGTGAACCATCTTATTTTGGGTTAATTGGAATGAGTTTATGATTGGATAATAGCGGGAAAATATTGACCGTACACTTGGGTAAGACTATCCTTGTAGATAAGCAAAGAGTGAATATTTCAGTGTGAATTTAATCCTGGTTTTTATGATTAAATTCGCTCTTTTCCTTTAAGTATTCTCTTTCGCATTTTAACAATTTGTAGGAAATAACGTTTCCCTCGGTTTTTTTCTTTTCGATCACTTCCCATTTAAAATTATTAAGTTTTAAATGGACGGCTACATTCCAGTTATCTGGCTGCTTATAAAGCAAATAAGCTTCAGATGGTTTAATAAACAATGTCGGTTTACCTCGAGAAGCTACAACAAATTGTGAATGTAAAGTCTGATAATTCTCATCCAATTCTTTTCCACCATAAATAAGGTGGGCAGCATCTAAATCCCTGTCGGTGACTTCAATGTAGTTTTGATCATCAATGTTCAATTCTAGGCTAGCAATTATATCTTTCATAAGTGCGTTATTATATTGGATATCTCGATTTCTCATATTTTCAAGGCATTCTGTGGATAACCTCGGTAGTTCCTTTGCCTGACCCTTTAAGGGAAAATTGCAAAGTGTGAAGAGTACACAACAAATTATATTGATTACAAGTTTATTCATAAAATAATCACCCCTAACATGTTTTACCATATTATTCAGCAATAGGGGTAGATCTATACTTTTGTCTACCCTTCCAAATGTTTAATTATTTTAGCAGGATTTCCGCCGACGATCACATGATCAGGAACATCTTTTGTAACAACCGCACCCGATGCAATGATCACATTATTTCCGATAGTAACCCCAGGATTAATAACAGCTTTGCCGCCAATCCAAACATCATTACCAATATGTACGGGAGCTCCAAATTCAATTCCAGATATTCTCTCGGCTCTATTAATCGGATGTGCTGCTGTATAAATATGGACGCCCGGTGCAATTAAACAATTGTCCCCTATCTGAATCTCACAAACATCAAGAAAAACACAATCAAAATTTGCATAAAAGTTTTCCCCAACGTGAATGTTGTAACCATAATCACAACGAAAATTTGGCTCTATGTAAAAATTTTCGCCTGTTGAACCAATTAGCTCTTTTAGAAGTTCCCTTCGTTTACTTCCTTCCGTTTCTATTGTTTGATTGTATAACCTTGTTAGCCTTCGTGCATGTTCACGTTCAGTTACGAGTTGGGGGTCGGCTGCAAGATAATGCTCACCATTTATCATTTTCTCTTTCTCTGTTTTCATAACATGCTTACCTCCTCAAGTATTCTTCCATATATTATAAGTAAAAAAGCAACATTTGTATGTGAATCATGCTATAATTTTAAATAATTGATTTTTCTGAAAATACATAAAATAGAGAATTCCCAACTGATTTTTACGAAAAGGAGGCAATAATTTGAAGTACGACGTAATTGTGGTTGGAGCTGGACTGGCTGGTTTAGTAGCAACTGCCGAACTCGCAGATGCAGGTAAAAAGGTACTCCTTTTAGATCAAGAGCCTGAAGCATCTCTTGGCGGCCAGGCATGGTGGTCGTTTGGCGGTTTATTTCTAGTGGATTCACCTGAGCAACGAAGAATGGGCATCAAGGATTCACGTGAGCTCGCATGGCAGGATTGGTTAGGAGCAGCAGGCTATGACCGCGAAGACGATGAGGATTATTGGGGGAAAAAGTGGGCAGAGGCATATGTTGATTTTGCTGCAGCCGAAAAACGCAAATGGCTTTTTGAAATGGGTGTTCGTTTTTTCCCTGTTGTAGGTTGGGCTGAGCGTGGTGGATATACCGCAGAAGGTCATGGCAACTCCGTACCTCGGTTTCACATCGTCTGGGGAACTGGCCCGGGTCTAATTAAGCCTTTTGAGGAAAGAGTTCGCCCAGCAATCGGAAAAGGTCTCGTTGATTATCGTCCGCGTCATCGGGTAAATGAATTAGTAACAGAAAAAGGGGCTGTTATTGGAACCCGTGGTAATATTCTCGTCCCGAGTTCCGCTGCACGCGGAGAAGCAAGTTCCCGTGAAGTAAATGGGGATTTTGAATTCCAAGCCCACGCTGTAATGGTGACTAGCGGCGGGATTGGTGGAAACCATGATTTAATAAGGAAAAACTGGCCCGCCCGGCTTGGTGGAGCACCTAAAAATATGATTTCCGGGGTGCCTGAACACGTCGATGGACGAATGCTTGCGATTACCGAAAATGCTGGTGGTCGAATTGTGAATCGAGATCGGATGTGGCATTATACCGAGGGGATTAAAAACTGGAATCCAGTTTGGCCCATGCATGGAATCCGTATTCTCCCTGGTCCGTCCTCTCTTTGGCTTGATGCAAAAGGAAAACGTTTTCCGACGCCGAATTTCCCAGGTTTTGATACTCTAGGCACTCTTGAGGCCATTATGAAATCAGGCTACGATTATTCTTGGTTTATCTTAACGCAGAAAATCATTGAAAAAGAGTTTGCCTTATCTGGCTCCGAGCAAAATCCTGATTTGACAGGGAAAAGTATTAAAAAGGTATTAGCACGTGTTCTGCCCGGCCCTACCGCTCCAGTAAAGGCTTTTATGGACAAGGGTGAGGATTTTGTTATTGCGAATACACTTGCAGAACTTGTTGCTGGGATGAATAAACTAAGTGGTGACAATTTGTTAAATCTTGAGGAAATCGAGCGTCAGGTTTTAGCAAGAGACAGGGAACTCGATAATAAGTTTACAAAGGACCTTCAAATTACTGCAATGCGTGGCGCCCGTCAATATCTTGGTGACAAACTGATAAGAGTAGCTCCTCCTCATAAAATCCTTGATCCAAAAATGGGGCCTCTCATCGCTGTTCGTTTAAATATACTTAGTCGAAAAACGCTCGGCGGGCTGCAAACGGATTTATCAGGGAGAGTATTAGATTCAGCAGGTAATCCAGTCCCAGGACTCTATGCTGCCGGTGAGGTTGCTGGATTTGGCGGCGGCGGAATCCATGGGTACCGCTCATTAGAAGGGACATTTGTCGGTGGCTGTCTGTTCACAGGGAGACAAGCTGGTCGGGCACTTGCTAAGGAATTAACAAACTAATTTTTTTGTGACCTTTGTTTATCTTTTTTGGGGGTATACAGGCACAATTATTATTTTTTTGACCGTCTGACTTTTTTTATCTGTGGTACGGCACAATTATATTTTTTTGTGTCCGTTAGGCTTTTTTTATCCTTAGTACGAGCACAATTATATCTTTTTGTGACCGTCTGGCTTTTTTTATCCTTGGTACGGGCACAATTATATCTTTTTGTGACCGTCTGGCTTCTTTTATCCTTGGTACGGGCACAATTATATCTTTTTGTGACCGTCTGGCTTTTTTTATCTGGGCTACGGGCACAATAAATCAAAAAAAAGGCAGTGTAATTTCACTAAAAATTGAAATCACACTGCCTTATAAACTTTAATTGGTAAACATAAACTCTGTTCTACTTCCAGTCTGTCCTGCAATAACCTCAAGTCTGACATCAATTCGTTCTTTCAGTTCCGGAACGTGAGATATAATACCGACCAGCCGGCCGCTGCTTTGAATATCCATTAATGCTTCAATCGCTTGGTCAAGTGATTCAGGGTCAAGTGTACCAAAACCTTCGTCGATAAACATCGTTTCCAACGAGACGCCCCCTGCATAATTTTGAACCACATCGGCTAGACCCAATGCCAAGGATAAAGATGCTTTAAAACTTTCACCGCCCGATAGTGTTTTAACATGGCGTTCCTGACCTGTATATTGGTCAAACACAAGCAGTTCAAGGCCGCTTTGAGCGTTCCCTTTTGATCTGTCTGTTTTTCTCAGTAATTGAAACCGGCCTGAGGTCATTTTTCTTAACCGGACATTGGCTTCCCGTAAAATATCATCTAAGAAAGCCGCAAGCACATACCGTTCAAAGGTGACCCGGAAGTTATTTTGACCCTTGGCAATATCAGATAGATGACCGATTAGTTTATATCGTTCTTCCATAACCTTCATTCGTTCATTTAAGCTTTCCACACGGTGATACATCTCTTCATTATCGCGCTTTTTGACGAACAAATCGGTCCGCTGCTGATTCAGCTCTTCCATTTCGCTCGTAAGTTTTACAAGCTCTGCCTTTAATCCTTCAACATCAGGGGTTTTTATATCTGCTAACAGCTCCGTTAATTCCTTCAAACGATCTGTTACAGAGCGGAGCTCTTCTCGAAAGCTGCGAACCTCCGCTTCTAGATTGCGGATTTCTCCATCTGTCCGTTTAGATGATGCATACAACCCGTATTTTTCAAAGCCTTGCTCGGACAGTCTCGTTAAAAAGATTTCTCGTTCTGTGGTTAGCTCCTGCTGTTTACTAGTGTGGTGCAATTGTGCATCTTTTAATCTAACTGTCTCATTCGAAAGTTTTTCTTTGTTTGCTTGTACATGTTGCTGCGCTTCTTCTAATTGTTTCATTAACCTCTCATGACGGCTTCTGGCAGCGGCAAGTGTTTTTTCATATTCTGCCTCAGACCGAAGATTTTCGGGTATAACGTTCATCATTCTCGTGAGATTCGTTTTCTTTTCCGTAAATTGAACCGTTAATTCATTCACATTAACACCCAGCTGATGAAGAGTAGTTTGTAAGACACCTTTTTCAGACTCTTTTTTCTCTAAATCAACTTTTACATTTTCAAGCAGTTGAAGCTGTTCAGCAAGCTTTCTTTGAAGTTGAACTAACTGATTTTTAGCCGTCAGGGTCTCCATTTTCACATGAGGTAAATCCGTTTCTGAAAAATCGGCACGAGCCGTCTGAATCTCCTGCAACATATCATGAACGGCTTCCTTCTGCGATCTCTCCACCGATTGACTTTGATAAAAATCCGCTTCAACTTTGGATTTTTCTTTTTCCCATATGGCAAGTTGTTCTTTTGCTGCCTTCAGGTCCTCTTCAGTCGGAATATTATTACCAGGTTGGATGGCTGGTGATGGATGATGCTCTGAACCACAGACAGGACAGGCTTCACCTGTTTGAAGCTGAGAAGCTAAAATGGCTGCCTGCCCATGCATCCACTTTTTCTCTAAATCTTCTACAAGGCCTTTGGCATCGGTAAATCTAGCAAGTGTATTTTCATAACGGCCCGTAATGACTTTGAGATTTTGTTCTGCCTTATGACGGCGCTCAAGTAAGCCTTCATATTTTTCAAACCGTTCCAACTCAAGTTTTAGTTTTACTAGCTTACTTTCATTTTCCAAATAGTCTAGCTTTCCCTTTTCTATTTCTTCTTTTTGTTGTTTAAGGGCTATGAGCTGCTCTTCCAATTGTTGGAGATTCTTTTCATAATTAAGTTGTTTTTCTTTTGCCGATATTAGTTCCGTCTCCTTAAGCTTTGTGTCCTTCAACAATGCCGAGTATGAATAGACATCCTCTTTCATATTGACTAATCGGTTCACTGCTTCAAGGGTTTCCTTTCGTTCTGCTTCACGGTCAAGTTCTTGCTGTAATTGGTGTTCATACTGTTTGGAAAGTTCGTCCAATTTTTCAATTTCCATAACAATAGACGTCACATTTTCCTTAAGCTGATCCATTTCACGCTTTAATCGGTGGCAAAGCTCCTCTTGTTTTGCTAATAATGCAGCTTTTTGCGCCCGATGGACTTGCAATTCCTTTTCTACAAACATTTCTTCTTGAGCAATCAGGCGCGCTTTTTGGCCCCTCAGATCCTCTTTTGTTTGCAATTGTTTCAAAATCGCTTCTGCTTCAAAAATCTGACCCTTAAGCATATCTTGTGCTTGGATCTTTTCAGTTAATTGGCTGTTTAGTTGATCAAGTCTTTCACCCATACCTGCTATTTCTGCTTGTAAAAGCGGCATGATAATGGTGTCATTCACACTTTCCGCTTCAAGGTAGGTTCGAAGCTCTTCATTTGTCATAGCTTGAATTCGTCGCATCGCTTCATTTCTTGCTTGAACCTGGTCTTCCACTGATCTTTTCAGTTCAGTTGCTTCTTCCTTCAATCTTTCTTCGACCATTTTATATATCTGGGTATGAAACAGTCGCTGCAGGATTACTTCCTTATCCTTACTGTCTGATGTCAACAACTTCCGGAATTCCCCTTGGGGAATCATGATAATCTGCCGAAACTGGTTGGCATCGATTAACATAATTTCTTTAATTTTTTCCTCAACATCATTGATCTTTGACGCTAGCAGCTTTTTTTCGCCATTAGCATCCCACATATATAATTCGGCTTTTGCTCCAAGCTGGGTAAAGCCCTCACCTTTTTCCTTTTTCTTAAGTTGTTGAGGTGACCGAGTGATTGAATAGACTTTGTTACGCAGGGAAAAATCAAGGGAAACCTCGGTTAACAACTCATCTGTAGCAAATTGGCTGCGGAGTTCGGGACCATTGCGGTCTTCTCCACTTGCTTTTCCATAGATTGCATAACTAATCGCATCAAAAATGGTTGTCTTACCGGAGCCTGTTTTTCCTGAAATCACAAACATCGTTCTGTTCCCTAGCTGATTAAAGTCAACCACTTCACTTCCAGCATAAGGACCAAACGCCTGCATCGTCAGTTTTAACGGTTTCATTTCACATCTTCCCCCCGTAACACTTTTTCAATAATATCAGCCATGATCGCTTTTTTATCACTAGTAAACTCAGAGGTTGTCATATCTGCGTAAAATTGCTCAAATAACTCAAGCTCCGACTTTTTCTCACTACGGTGGGAATTGAATGACTGTTTTTTCTTCAAATCGGTTAAATCAATCTTGCGTTCAAGATGGAGAACATTTGGATAGACTTGACGTAATTTATTAATCGGATCGAGTAAGGCCCCTTCATCCAGCAGGGTTATTTTCAAATAATCTTCAAGCCGTTCTTTTTCATAAAAGCGCGGGTCCAATAATTCCTCTAAATGTCCTTCTAATTCCCGCATGTCATGCCTAGGACTGAGCGAACGATAACGATGGGTGAAATTTCCTTTTTCGTCCATTTCTATAATTGAAATCGATTTTTTTTGTTTTGCTTCGGAAAATGAATATTTTAAAAGGGATCCAGAATATTTCACTTTTTCATGGTTAATCGCGTCGGGGCTGTGTAAGTGTCCGAGTGCCGTATAGGCAAACGGTTCAAATAATTCTGCCCCCACACACCCAGAGCCTCCCACTGATAATATTCGTTCCGAATCCGAGGTTTGTCCCCCCAGTACAAACGCATGTCCAACTAACACGTTCGGCTCATTTGGATTTAGCGTATCCTCCATTTTACCTATGAGAGCTTTCATTGCTTCTTGATGGGAGTGGATTGAATCATCTCCCAGAAGTTGGCGGACGACTCCGGGCTCTGCATAAGGAACAAGGTAGAAATTTACCCCATTAATATGGACCGGTTTGAAGTTGTTTGTTAGTTTCCCGGTTAAATAAAATTGACTATGCTTATACCATGAGCTTCCAAATGAGAGACGCTCCGCGCTGTCATGATTACCGGCTATTGCTACAATTGGCGTTTTTAACTCAACATTGATTTTGAATAGAATTTCATCAAGTAACTCTACTGCATCAGTGGGTGGAACGGAACGATCATATAAATCACCGGCAATGATTATGGCATCTGGCTTCTCTTCCTCCACTATGGCAACAAACTGTTCAAGTGCTTCTCGTTGATTCTCCGTCATATAAACCCCATGAACTAATTTACCTAAATGCCAATCGGCGGTATGGATAAATTTCATTTGGATCACCCCAATTTTTTTTCTGTACTTTTATCGAATACTACCATTATAGCAAAATACCATTAAGAATGAGGCTGGAAATCATTATTGTATTTCCCTTTATAACCAACCAAAACCCAAGACAACAAAAAACAGCCCGGTACAATGTCCGGGCTGTTATCATTAGTTTTTTTACATTACTTTTTAGTTACGTTTGCAGCTTGTGGTCCACGAGCACCTTCAACAACTTCGAAAGATACTTCTTGACCTTCTTCTAATGTTTTGAAACCTTCTGTTTGGATTGCAGAATAGTGAACGAATACATCGTTTCCGTCTTCTGCTTCAATGAATCCGAAACCTTTTTCTGAGTTAAACCATTTTACTTTACCGTTTTTCATGTGAAAAAATCCTCCTATTGGCTTGCTAAGCCATGTGTAAAATTCACCAAATTACAACGCGATAGCTTTACTTCAGGTCCTTATCCAAACATCGGTTAAAACATTGAACAAGCTTGTAACATAAATCTAATCTCGTGCAACGGCTGTCTAAAATTTATCATTTCTATACCTAACTGTCAAGAAATGTCTCATTGACAGACACCTACATAAATCTACATTTCTCCCTTAAAAACTTCCATTATTTAGGTTTTTTCTACTGTTTAAGAATCATAGATTAAAAGAATTTTGTCGTATTTTGCAGAAAAAATTAGGCAAAAAAACAGCATCTTAACATGCTGTCTACTTTTGTCGTTCCACTATTGACGTTTTCTAGAATTTGTAGAAATAAACACATTTCGATCTATCTTTCCAGCTCGACATTTTATCTCTTTGATGATGTCCTTCACTAGTAACTCCAGACCAATAAAAGTTAAAGACGGAAAGTCAGCAAACAACTTTTTAACTTCCCACTTCAATTCATTTCCACCACAAATGCTATGGCGATTAATCTGATCCACTTCTTCTTTGATTTGGACCATTAGCGTTTTTTGTTCCTCCTCTGGGAGGAGAGGCAATTCATCTAAGCGCTTAAGGAATTCTACCGATTTTTCAATTTTGACGGCAACCTCATCATGTACATCTTGTCCTATAATATGATGTTGGTACTTAAATTCATTTAACCTAAGTGCTGAATCATAGGTTGCTCTCACAATTTCCTCTCTTGTCATTTTATTTGTTTCATAGCTAAGCATATTTTTCCACGATGGCTGTTTCATTGCATTTCGAAAGTCTTCTAGCTTATGGCAAAATTTCTTATAGCCATATTTTTCTGGGTTTTCAAATGCTGGACTCCCTGGATCAAGAAATGGTGACAGCGGTGCTACAAAGTAAGAAAGTCTTGAATTCTCACCACATTTTTTGTGAATCATTTCACAAAAATCGACATTTCGCATTGCACTCTCATATGTTTGATTAGGGATTCCTGTCATGAAAAATAAATCAATTTTTGCACAGTTTTGCTGTAATGCACTTCGAAGCATTTCAACCACCTTTAGATTGGTGCATGGAAGCTTGCCATTATATTGACGAATATCTTCATCAGCGGATTCTAATGTCAGTTCAATACTATATTTGGGTATAGCCTTATTTAAACGTTTAAAAAAATCCTCGTCTGCATAATTAAATAATTCAAAAACGATTTCATTCTTTAGCTTCATCTTTTCTAACCCAGATAAAAAATCGTCAACATATTCTTCTCCACCCTGTCGAATATCATTTAAAAGAAAAATGGGCGCCCGGGTGAATCTTTGAATCAAGGCAATATCCTCTAGCATTTTTTCAGGTGAACGCATAACCAGTTTTTTTCGATTGCAATTAAGCTCATATGCTGCTTTTGAACCCCCGCAAATTAAACAATTATACGTGCACCCTTTGGATGTCAAAATGGCTGTATTTGGATATTGAAGCCAACCTTTGTATGGCAAAGGATCGAGGAGATTAAAGTACTTGAACACAGATCGAATGATGTAACGGTAACCAGGTAAATTAAATTCATCTAAACTATCTGGGACATAAGTTATCTCATTATAATGATAGTTTGTGCCTTTTTTCCAAGTAAGATTTGGAACATCAAAGAAACTTTCCGTTTCCCTTTTTTCTAATTTATTGAGGAGCATGAGGATGAGCTTTTCCGAGGTATCACCTCGTACAACAAAATCGATACATGGATATTCGATAAGTTCCTTATGAAAATAAGTGCTGGAAAGTCCCCCAAACATGACAGGGGTATCGGGGTGATATTTCTTGATGATTTTTGCAAGTTCAACACTTCCATGGGCATGGGGCAGCCAATGCAGGTCGATTCCAAATGCTTTGGTCTTTATTTTTCTAATTTTTTTCTCTACATCAAAGTTTGGATTTAACAACATCCGATTAGCAATATTAATAATCTTCACTTTTAAACCAAATCGTTCAAGATAATCGCCAATGCTTGTTAATCCGATTGGATACATTTCAAAAACTGGAGAAGATGGAACCACATCACTTATTGGTCCTGTAAACAGCATCTCTTTCCGAAAATCATAAACAGTAGGTGGATGCAGCAATACCAAATCATACATATTCGATCACCTTCCACTTTTTTAATCTATCATTCAACTTTCATATTAATCTATTTTTTAGTGAATAACTGGCTGAATTATTACAAAATAACGATATTTTCCACAAAATAACAATCCTAACTTTTTTATTATACATATAAAAAAACCGAAGAATTTAATTCTTCGGCTGTGATATCGCTTCTTCTTCCACTTCTTTAAACTTATCCAAAATAGTAATCGTATCAACGAGATGATTATTAAAAATCTGCCTAGCAACGGCTAATAATTCAATAATCATGGGATCCTTTAATGTATAAATGACCTTATTTCCTTCTTTTGTGCCTGAAACAATATTTTTTGCTCGTAGAATGGTCAGCTGCTGTGAAACAGAGGAGCCCTCACTGCCAACAAGGGTTTGAATTTCGTTAACATTTTTGTCCCCTTCGGCTAACAGTTCCAAAATGCGGATTCTCAATGGATGTGCTAAGGCTTTGAAAAATTCCGCTTTAAATTGCTGCATTTCTAAATTCAAATCATTCACTTCCTTGTTTTTCTAGAAGGTAGCGGTTAGCTTTGCCATTCCTTCCACTGATTCAGTGGCAGATAACTGCTTACACTCCCTAAACGCAAAATGCTTACAACCGAGGCATTTATTTTTGTTAATCTGCAAGAGTCCATATTGAATGGCTTCACCTGTATGCTCAAAAAAATGATCCGTGCCAATTAGGTCATATAAACCTGTTTTTTTCAAAACATTTTCCGGCTGCGCATTTAAACCTGATATCAATACTATACCACTTTTCGAAAAATGATTCACAATACTAGCTAGAATGGCTTCGCCTGTTGTATCCATTAATGGTACCTTGCTCATCCGTAATAATAAAATCTTCGGCCGATAGTTGATTGTACTCATGATGGTATTTTCAAAGGTTTGTGCGGCACCAAAAAACAATGGTCCTTCTACGTTAAAAATACTAATTTGTGGACAATCATGTGTATCCGTGACCATACCTGTTTCCACTTTCCCCTGACTGTGGGCCGGATTAGGCAAAGCCTTTGCCGTCTTCGTTACATCACTCATCCGTTTAACAAACAATATGGCCGACATCACTAAGCCTACTTCAACCGCGGTAGTTAAATTAATAAAAACCGTCAATAAAAACGTGACTGCTAGAACAAGGGAATCTGTCGATTTAGTTTTAAAAATATGAGCAAATACTTTTCTTTCACTCATATTCCAAGCTACGACCATCAGGATGGGTGCCATGCTTGCTAAAGGAATATACGAAGCCTTTGGTGCAAAGAACAGCAACACAAGCAAGACCACCAGCCCATGAATGATACCAGATAAAGGAGAAACGGCACCATTTTTAATATTTGTAGCCGTCCGTGCTAATGCCCCAGTTGCCGGGATCCCGCCAAACAATGGTGTCACCATATTAGCAATACCCTGACCAATCAGCTCTTTGTTGCTGTTATGGCGGCTATTAGTCATCCCATCCGCCACTACTGCGGAAAGAAGCGATTCAATTCCACCAAGCATGGCAATGATGAAAGCTGGCTTTAAAAGGTTGGTAATAATATCAAGGTTAATAGTTGGAATTTGAAGCTGTGGCAGTGTGCTAGGAATTTCTCCATAAGCTGAACCGATAGTCGCCACTTGCCCTGGATAAAACAAGGCAGCTACAAGTGTTGAAACCAGTAGTCCAATAAGTGGACCAGGTACTTTAGGGGCCACCTTGGGAGTAATGATCACAGTAACCAGACAGATTCCTGCCGTTAAAAGGCTGAACAAATTCGTTGAACCCAGATGGACAAAAATTTCCTTTAGGTTCAAAATAAATTCTTCATGCTTGTTAATTCCTTCTAGACCTAGGAAACTTGGGATTTGCCCTGTAAAGATTGTAACAGCAATCCCAGCAGTAAAACCAATGGTCACCGGTTTTGGAATCCATTTTATTAATGAACCAAGTTTAAATATCCCCATCAGTGTCAAAATAATTCCAGCCATAAATCCCGCAATTAGGAGGTTTTCATAGCCGTATGTCATGACAATACCAAATAGAATCGGAATAAATGCTCCAGTTGGCCCCCCTATTTGATACTTTGATCCACCGAGTAAGGAAATAAGAATCCCCGCAACAATAGTGGTATAGATTCCATACTCCGGCTTCACCCCTGAAGCAATGGCAAACGCCATTCCAAGCGGAATCGCAATTACCCCGACAATCAGACCTGATAGGAGATCTTTGGGTACACTCCTAAAGGAATAATGATGGAATCTTTTGTCAATAAACATATTCACCCTTCTTATCTTTTTATTTTTGGCCGATAGAAAGTAAAACTTTCCTATCCGGCATAAGTTCAACTACGCCCATTGTCTTCACCTTAAGGAGCTCGCCAATCAGTGTTTTTACTTTATATATCTGATTATTTGAATATAGAGGAATACTGAATAATAATCAAGTGTTTTATTATAAAAAGTTTCACTTGTTTTTTACATCATTATGCTGTTATAATAAACAAGCGATGAGCTGAGTTGTGTAAGCCGAGAAACATTCCTTTATGGAGCGCACTATGTGGAGTGTGGTTTTTCGCCTCAATACGCAAAAGACGCCTGACTAGTCAGGCGTCTTTTTATTTTCCCATTAAAATTAGCACTTACAACCTAAATTTTTTATAATATAGATAGGCAATTATTAAAAAAAATGGAGGGATAACCATGAATAACCATGAAATCGATTATAAGATTTATGGCGATGATATGCAATTTGTAGAGGTGGAGCTTGATCCGCAAGAAACGGTGATTGCAGAAGCCGGAAGCTTTATGATGATGGAAGATGACATACATATGGAGACCATCTTTGGTGATGGTTCTACAAGCGGCGGCGGCAGTGGAATAATGGGCAAATTATTAAGTGCTGGTAAGCGAGTGATTACCGGTGAAAGCTTATTCATGACGACATTTACGAATACCGGTATGGGAAAAAAACGAGTTTCTTTTGCTTCACCCTACCCAGGTAAAATCATTCCCATGGATTTATCACAATATGGAGGAAAGATCGTCTGTCAAAAGGATGCTTTTTTAGCTGCTGCCAAAGGGGTTCAAGTTGGAATTGAGTTCCAACGTAAACTAGGTGTCGGCTTTTTCGGCGGTGAAGGATTTATCATGCAAAAGCTCGAAGGAGACGGAATGTGTTTTGTTCATGCTGGTGGTACCATTACGAAGAAGGACCTGCTCCCTGGCCAAACATTACGAGTGGATACAGGCTGTTTAGTAGCCATGACCAGCAGTGTTCATTATGATATTGAATTTGTCAAAGGCGTCAAAACAGCCTTGTTTGGCGGAGAAGGCTTATTCTACGCAACATTACGCGGTCCTGGATCCGTTTGGATTCAATCATTGCCGTTTAGCCGACTTGCCAGTCGGGTATTCGCGGCTGCCCCTTCACGCGGTGGTGCAAAAGACGAAGGCAGTATCGCTAGAGGAATCTTTGATATGTTTAATGGCGACTAATTTAATTTTAAAGGAAGCAGGATCAGATTTGATTCTGCTTTTTTATTGTCATGAATGCCTGTTTACTTGCGAAGATTTATAGATTTTTTAACATTTTGTAAAATAATTCCAAAATTCGTTGAATTCCATCATGATTTTGTAGAATACTGCTTATAATTTGTTGAATTCACCTAATAATTTGTAGAATTCTTTCTAGAGTTCATTGTCTTTTTTTGTAATAGCTCAAATTTCCCCTGTGATGATAGATTCGCAGGAAGATCTACGTCCTTTTTTCTTTTCCGTTTTATTTTTATCATCTGTAATCCTAGGCTATTGTTTTCCAGTTCTTTTTTTATCATATTCACAACCACGATTACCAAGAAATAACCAATTACTGGAGCAAACACAATCCAAGGAGATAGAACAAACTCTGTAAAATTCTGGCCAATTAACCCAGCCCATTCATTAGACAAGGATGCAGGCTTGGGCCGATCGTGTTCATCCGTATAACCAAACACCCCGGCTCGATTTTGTCCCCCTAGAAAAAGTTGAAAAATACTTAGTTGCATGGTGATCTGTAACGTACTTAAAATCTGTTGCACGGTAAATAAAATACCATAAGACCGCATATAAGGCAGCAATTGTCTTTTTATTATATGTAATTTTCCTGCCCCCATTAAGAAGGAACTTTGCATAAAGGATGTTTTTAATAATTCATCGGTTATATCAGAGGCAAAAAGGGTTACTGTCGGGAATCCAATAAAGACTAAAATTATTATTTGATAGGTGACGATCGACGAAATAGCCACATCATTTGGTGCACCAACAATAGGAACCATCAAAATAATTCCAATTAATACGGAGGGGATATAGCGCATGGTTAAGAAAAAGTCCATAAAAAAACCTTTTAAAAATGGGAGCCATAGTGATAAAAGCATTCCAAACAGCCCGCCAAAAAGAACCCTAAGAATGGCAACAGCAAAAGCGGTAATTAACGTAAATTTCGCACCGTAGAGCATGACTAAATGCAAGTCCTCTCCATTTCGGGTAGTTCCAAGCCAATGTTCTTCTGAAGGAGGGAATGGTGCCCTTCCGATTATTTTCCCTTGATCATCTTTGATCAGCACCTGATGATTAAAATCGATAGGTGCATAATAAGGATAAAAACAACTCATGACTAATAGGATTAACAGCAAAGAGGTACCAATCATTGTCTTTTTATATTTCCTCATAGACTAATGGCCTCCTTTCCTTTAATCCGCCTTGAAATGAACCAGCCTGCTGCTTCAATCACTAAAAGGGGAATACTCAACATCAGTAAACATGCTACCAGTGAAGCGAAATCTCCACCCTCGAAAAGAATCTTAAAAAACTGTCTGGTAAATCCGTTTATGTTAAACATAAACTCGACAAGATAAATGTTTGATAAGAGGACCCAAATGACGGTTCTTAGTTGTAATACTAATAGTGGAAAAATGTTCCGAATTATATGTACTAATAATGTTCTTATAAGGCCCATCCCTTTTGCTTTTGCATAAAGGACATACGGCTGATTTTGTTCCTCAGCAATTACCCTTATGAGAAACTGCAAAAGCAAGAAAAGAGGTAAAAAGGAGACAGTAGCGATTGGAACAAAGTAAGGTTTTACACCAAAGATCCCGTAGAGCTGTAAAAACTTTAAACCTGTTGTTTTATAAAGAGTAATAACAAAAAATTGAAATAAAAAAATAACAAGTAAATCTGGAATCGCTTCAAAAAAATTGACTATATTTTTTAAACGGTTTTTTACATTTTCAGGAGCAATGATAATCAATAGAGCCATCATCATAGCAATTATGAGGATTACTAAAAGGCTCACTAGCAGAACAACCATGGTATATTGATAACTTCCTGCAATATCTAGTTCATGGAAAAATTTTAAGTAGAGAACATCCTTATAGTCTAGTAAGGATTGCCATTTTGCATTTACATTCGCCCAAAACAGGTTAAAATGAATCTCTACCTTATCTTTCCCAATTACCACTAATTGAGGTAGATTAAATATAAACAGGAACCCAGATAGGACCAAAATACTTCTAATAAGTGATCGGAACACACGCTTCATTTTATCATCCCTAGTAATTTATTAAACTTCTACGCTTCCTTTTTTTACCATTTTTAAAATATATTTTCAATATTTCCAAATTAAATAGACGTTATAAAATATGTGTTAGTTACAACATTTTTTGAAAAGAAAAAAGCATGCAAGTTTTCTGCATGCCAAAATCCTCTCTATTCCAAATCTAATTCTTTTAACTTTTCAAATGCCTGCTCTCTTTTCATATTATATGATTGCCACGGAAGGCTTGTTGTAGATGCTTCTCTTTTTCGTTCCAGTAAAATGGTTCGTAATTCAGGAATTTTCGAATCTTTTTCGAATAGCTCTGTCAAACCAAGGACTCCTGTATAGGACAAACGATTGAGATAGTGAACATCAATTTTCCCGCTTGTCTCGTAGCGGTTCAGATTTTCTTTTATCACAATTTTATATAAATCAATAACGTTAATCGCCGTGTAGTAAATAAGTGAGGCGATAAAATAAAAGTGAACTAAGGACAGCCTTTCAACCCAAATTTTCACCAAGGTATACGCAAAAATCACGACAAGGAAGATCATAAATGAATGCACGAGTACCCTTGTAAATGTAAAGCCATAAGCTTCCTCATACATACTTAACCGTAAAAAGGCGGAACTTAGCATCACTGCGCTTGAGAGGACAAGAATGGTGAGCATGATTTGGGTTAATCTGTTCATAAAACCAGCCACACGTTGTACATAGGTTAGCACTACTACGGTTATCGATAAATTAATCAATGTAACAAATAAGAGCTCAAAAAAGCCTTTTCGTGCATACTCTGCATACGTATAATCATCCTGCAGCGTCCCACTAAAAAAATATTTAAATTGGACGACTGTAAATAAAATATATACGGCATTTATTAGGACAAGAACCGTTATGGTAATAATGCCATCCATTTGAAACGGTGCTGTTTTCACTTGTTGTTTGATTACGTTCATTTGTTTCTTGATTAGTACCTGCATGAATGCAAAGAAGGCAAGGGTATAAATAAGAATACTAATCAAACGGGTAAACCTTTCTGCATTGATGATGCTAAACCATTCCGGTATCCCGCCAATCATCCGTTCAAATTGAGCGTCTGCAGACATTAGTAAATTTAATACAATAAATAATACAGGAAGAGCAATGATAATCCCAATACCGATTTTCTTCCAAACTAACAATTTATCTTCCTTAACTCCTTGTTTTAGTCCTTTTCCTAATAAACCGCTAAACGCCGCGAGAAATTTAAAAGACTCTATGATCCGAGAAAATATTAACGTAATAAATGCTGGCTGACTCCAACGATGATTCTTCGGACTGGTCACCAATACTAAATGAAAGACCACTAGTCCAGGTATCGCAACTATATTCAACGTGTAAAAAAGTAGATTATTGTTTAGAAAATAGCAGACTGACAAGAGCCAAATGCAACAAATAATCAGATACCCAAACCGCTGATGCGAAAAAGATAAGCGGCGGTATCTCCAGAAAAAGACAGAGTAAAAAGCCATTATAAAGACGATATAGGAAATTCCTATTTCTCCACGAAAAAAACTTTCTTCTGCTAAAATCCCAAGGAGCAGACATAAGAATAAAAACAACCAATCTGATTTTCCAATTTTCATTTCCATATTTTCATCCCTTTTCATATAGATTTTCTATATATATAGATATTCTAGGTAACAAAGCAAAAAAAACTGCTTATATCGACGCTTTCTTTCCCCAGCGATACCCAACCCAGCTAATTGGATAGAGGATTATTGTAAAAATGATACAAGCAATGATGAACGTTTTTGTTAGTAATGGTGCAAACCATGAATGTGGTATGATTTCAAATACCGTTAGAACCATTAACAATATATTAGGAATGAGTGAAAGTAAGAATGTTTTCCGAAGCAGCACTCTTCCACCGTGACCAAACCCTTTACCGATTTCATAACCAAGTAAGGCCCAAAAGAACATATACAAAAAGGCAATAAGAGAAGGAATGGCGGTTAAATGGCCCCATAGGGACGTTAACCACTCCCACTGATAAAGATTATGTGCTAATGTTAATAAACTTCCTCCACCAAAGAAAAGAATATTGAGAACAATAAACAGCCATTTCATATTACTTGGTGTAACGGATAGCTCTTCCTTCCACAATTCTGCAATCTCTTTTGGACTTCCGAGCCTAGCTTCAATTCGCTCGATGACCTCATCCTCATTCGTATAGTCAAACAATTCAATTAGAATTTCATCGATATGTGACTCATACTCGCGCAGAATATTCTCTTTATCTTGATGGTCACCAAGTCCCTCTGCTAATCTTTCAAGAAACTCATTCTTCGGCCGTTCCATGCTTCGATCTCCCTATCACCTTGTTCATTACTTTAACAAAGTCGTTCCACTCACGGGTTTTTTCGTCTAATAGCTCTTTCCCTGCTATGGTAATCCGGTAATATTTACGTGCAGGGCCTTTTTCCTGCTCTTGCCAGTAATAGTCAATATACTCCTGTTTTTCAAGCTTATGTAGGGCAGGATACAGAGTGCCTTCTTTTACACTCAAGCCATTGTCACTGCGCTGTTCAAGCTCTTTAACCAATTCATAGCCGTACATATCACGTTCGTTTAGTAATTGGAGTAAGATTAAGGACGTACTCCCCTTTACCAATTCACGATTAAACATTTTATCACCTACCTAGTTTTGTTAGGTACATAGAAATTCTACAACAAATAAAATGTGTTGTAAACAAATTTAAAAAAATAGTGACGATTTTGCATCGCCACTGCTTTTCATAAAAAACTATTTCATTTTCAAGTTATTCTTTTGTTTTTCAATGAATTGATCTCGTTCGCCGCCATCGGATAATTCCTCTGAAAATTCAAGTTCAGCTTCCTTACCAACAAACTCACCGGTGCGAATCGTCTTTGGGGGTAAATTATTATTCGGTGCGGCCTGCTCATTCCATTTTCCCATCATAATCACCTCACATTTATTATTCGAATTTCAGATAATAATATCCCCTAATAAAAGAACGTTTGGCATATAATCCAAACGTCAGCAAAAAGATTAAATGATCATTTTTTTATTTTCGTGAAGGTTTAATTCCTGTTCTCCACCACCATCGTTCTCACGGTTCTTTTTAATTTTGAAATGGTAAATAAGGTAACAGGCTGCTACAAACGGAACTCCTAAATAAAGGGCAAGCCGTTGTTCGGAGTCAAACGCTAAACTTCCCAATACGATACAATTTAAGGTTAAGGCGATGATTGGCAGTGCAGGATAAAGTGGTGTTCTGAATTTAAGGTCCTCCACTTTTCCGCCTTCACGGATGAATTTTCTCCGAAAGGCAATTTGCGAAGCGGTAATGGAAATCCAACCGACTTGAGCTCCAAGTCCAGCTATCGATAGCAGCCATACAAATACGGTTTCTTGTGCAAAGAATCCAGACAATAAGGATAATAAAGCAATCCCAATTGTTAAAACAAGGGCATTGATGGGAACACCTTGTTTATTCACTTTTGCAAGTTTTGGACTAGTCATTTTCTCTTTTGACATCGCATATAGCATCCGTGTTGCCGCATATAGACCCGAGTTAGCTACAGAAAGTAAGGCAGTAAGGATGACAAAGTTCATAATATCTGCTGCATAAGGGATACCAATACTATCAAAAACGACGACAAAAGGACTTTCAACGACTCCTGCTTGTTTCATTGGAATTAAACTTGCTAAAACAAATATAGCTAATACGAAGAAAAATAACGTACGCCACACCGTTTGCTTAATTGATTTTGGGATGGTCTTTTCTGGTTCTTCACTTTCCCCAGCTGCAATCCCGATTAATTCAGTACCCTGGAATGAGAAGTTAACGGCAATCATCGTAATGAGTAAGGCAGTAAATCCATGTGGAAGAAGACCATGGGCTGTAAAATTCGAGAAAAATGGTGCGGTTTGTCCACCTTTCATGTCAATCAAACCGAACATCGCAGCTCCACCAAGAATAATAAAAGCTATAATAGCGAAAATTTTAATACTAGAAAACCAAAACTCTGTTTCGCCAAAGGCACGGGCTGAAAGTGCATTGAGTGAAAATAAAACCACTGCAAAAATGGCACACCAGATCCAAACAGGTGAATTAGGGAACCACCGCTGCATAAGCTGCCCAGCCGACAACAATTCCAAGGCAACCGTAACGGACCAACCTAACCAATACAACCAGCCAAGTGCAAATCCCGTTCCGGCACCGATAAATTTAGTAGTATAGGTTTGGAATGAGCCGGAAACAGGCATGGCTACCGACAATTCCCCTAAACAAAGCATGGTTAAAAACATAATCAATCCGCCAACTATGTAGGAAAGAATAGCACCTGTTGGTCCAGCCTGGCTAATCGTATACCCTGCCCCTAAGAAAAGACCTGACCCAATTACCCCACCAAGTGAGATCATAAACAAGTGGCGCGTTTTCATGGTTCTTTTTAATTCATGTGTTGCATTGTTCTCCTGTAAATTCATTAACCTTCCCCCTTATTCCTATTAAAGAATACGCTTACATCTTCTGCTAACTAAAAAATGTATTAAAATAGTAAAACATCAACAAAAAGTTATCGAATTTTCTTGTTAAATTAAAAATTAGGTTTATTGCCCCTCATCAACAACCAAATCTTTTTAATATTTTTACTATTTCCACCTTATTACTTGCAATTTCTATGCCAAAGTAGAAAAGTCAATTTATGACCACTTTTTGAACAATAATGCAAAATTTTTTTGCATTATTTTAAAATAATTTTGCATATGAAACGCAAAAAAAAGATGTCCCATAACAAGGGGTCAGACCCCTTTGTTGAGACATCCTCTTTCTATTAGTCACTACCAGTAATCAGAAGGTCATCGTTTATTATAGCTAATGCTGTATGAGCATTAATCTTTTGGCCATCTCTAACGAATAAATTGGTAATATGTCCGCTTATGCCAACCGAAACCTCTTCCACCTTACCGTTGTTAGTTTTAATTAAAAACAACTTTTCCCATTCGTATACATGGTCGTTTTTCTCTGTTAAAACTTTTTCAACGGTTCCGGAACAAGGACTGTAAATGGTTTCTTCTATCCTTTGCAAAACTCTTCACTCCTATTTTTTGATTTCGTATAGTCATTAAGCGGTAATTATTCTAACACATGGAGAATTGATTTTACAAATCCAGTTTTCACCAAATAATTAGAATCAACTCTCACAGGTGCATCATTTTCCTTTATACCCAACCACGGAAACGAGAGGCTTCTGCTGTTTTTCTGATACCAACCATGTAAGCAGCTAAACGCATATCTACTTGATGTGTTTGAGCAGTATGATAGATATTTTCAAATGAACTGGTCATTACTTTTTCTAGTTTTTCATTAACCTCTTCTTCAGACCAATAGTAACCTTGATTATTTTGTACCCATTCAAAATAAGAAACAGTTACCCCACCGGCACTTGCCAAAATATCAGGAACTAGAAGAACACCGCGTTCTGTTAGAATACTAGTTGCTTCAAGAGTTGTAGGTCCATTCGCTGCTTCGACAATAATGGAAGCCTTAATATTCGCAGCATTATGAGCCGTTATTTGGTTTGAAATGGCCGCTGGAACAAGAATGTCACAATCTAGTTCAAGAAGTTCACTATTAGTAATTGTATTTTTAAATAATTGGGAGAAGGTTCCGAAACTATCCCTTCTATCGAGAAGGAAATTAATATCTAGTCCAGTAGGATCATAAACTCCCCCATAGACATCTGAAACGGCTATAACTTTTGCTCCCGCATCATGCATAAATTTGGCTAAATAGCTGCCAGCATTACCAAACCCTTGAATAACCACACGTGCACCCTTTAACTCTTTACCTTTTTTCTTCACAGCTTCTTGTATACAGATGGTAACACCAGCAGCCGTCGCTGTTTCACGACCTTTTGATCCGCCTAATACAAGTGGTTTTCCCGTGATAAATCCAGGTGAATCAAACTCACGTAAACGGCTATATTCGTCCATCATCCATGCCATAATTTGCGAATTGGTATACACATCTGGAGCGGGAATATCTTTAGATGGTCCAACAATTTGGCTAATCGCCCGAACATATCCGCGGCTTAATCTTTCAAGTTCTCTGAAGGACATCTGTCTTGGGTCACAAATGATTCCACCTTTTCCCCCGCCATAAGGTAGATCCGTAATTCCGCACTTTAAACTCATCCAAATCGACAGTGCTTTTACTTCTTCTTCATCCACGTCTGGGTGAAAGCGGACTCCACCTTTTGTTGGTCCTACAGCATCATTATGCTGTGAACGATAACCGGTAAAAATTTTAACGGATCCATCATCCATCCTTACAGGAATTCTAACTGTCAATAATCGAATCGGGTCTTTTAAAAGCTCATACATTTCGTTTGTATAACCTAACTTATTAAGTGCTTTTTGAATCACTGTTTGCGTGGAATAAAATAAATTTAATGATTCTTCTTCCTTATGTTGTTCCTTCGTCATATCATTTACCAGTGTATTAGCAGGCATCTTTGCCACCTCTTATTAAAGTTTGGGTTTCACATTAGGATAATACGTTTTGAATTTTCTCTACTGCCCAATCGATTTCTTCTCTTGTAATAATTAAAGGTGGTGCAAAGCGAATGACTGTATCATGTGTCTCTTTGCATAATAAGCCTACATCTTTTAATTGTTCACAATATGGTCTAGCTTCTTCAGTTAATTGAACCCCGATAAATAAGCCTCTTCCGCGAATTTCTTTAATAATTGGATTGTTCATTGTTTTTAATTGTTCAAGAAAATATTCCCCTAATTCAAGTGAGCGTTCTTCTAACTTTTCTTCCTCAATCACATTTAATGCCGCAAGTGACACCGCACATGCTAGTGGGTTTCCCCCAAAAGTAGACCCATGTGAACCAGGATTAAACACACCTAAAACGTCGGAATTGGCTACCACACAGGAAATCGGGAATACTCCGCCTCCAAGTGCTTTTCCTAAAATTAACATATCAGGTTCGACTTCTTCCCAATCACAGGCAAACATTTTTCCAGTCCGTGCTAAACCTACTTGAATTTCATCCGCAATAAATAAGACATTTTGTTCTTTACATAATTCAGAAGCTTGTTTTAAAAATCCATCAGGAGGTAAAATAATACCTGCCTCACCCTGGATTGGTTCCATTAAAAATGCAGCAGTATTAGGCGTAATGGCTGCCTTTAATGCTTCGAAGTCACCATATGGAATTAATTTTATCCCAGGCAGCATTGGTCCAAATCCTCGTTTGTATTCTGGATCAGATGATAACGAAACCGCGCCCATTGTCCGTCCATGAAAATTCCCTGTGCATGCTATAATTTCTGCCTGATCTTCCGCAATTCCTTTTACATTATAGCCCCAGCGGCGTGCTGCTTTTAGCGCTGTTTCTACTGCTTCTGCACCTGTATTCATAGGAAGTGCCATATTTTTATTAGTAAGCTTACAAATTTTTTCATACCAAGGACCTAATTGGTCATTATGAAATGCCCTTGATGTAAGGGTTACTTTATCTGCTTGGTCCTTTAATGCTTGAATAATTTTGGGATGACGATGTCCTTGGTTCACCGCTGAATACGCACTTAGCATATCCATATAACGTTTTCCTTCAGGACTTTCCACCCATACACCCTCTGCTTTTGCGATTACAATTGGCAGTGGGTGATAGTTATTGGCACCAAATTTATTTGTTTGTTCAATGATTTCGCTTGTTTTAGTTTTAACTTCTGTCATTTTGTTTTCCTCCCTAATTTTTTTAATAACTAGACTGCTCTCCTATTCTTGCTTGTTAGTCTTATAACATTTCTGAAGTTGTTTTTGCCTGCATATGGAGAAGTAAGTAATCTGGTCCTCCGGCTTTGGAATCTGTTCCTGACATATTGAATCCGCCAAATGGCTGGTAGCCAACAATTGCACCAGTACAAACACGGTTAAAGTAAAGATTTCCGACATGGAATTCCTCTCTTGCTCTTTCAATGTGTGCACGATTATTTGATATTAGGGCTCCTGTGAGTCCATAATCTGTATTGTTAGCAATATTCATCATATGGTCAAAATCATGTGCTTTACAGAATGTTACTACTGGTCCAAAGATTTCTTCTTGCATCAAGCGGGCATTTTCATCGAGATCCGCTATAATGGTCGGTTGAATGAAGTAACCTTTTGCGTCATCTCCTTCTCCGCCAGTCATTAACCTGCCTTCTTCTTTACCAATTTCAATATAATTCATGATTTTTTCGAATGATTTTTCATCAATTACTGGTCCCATATAGGTGTCTTCTAATTCAGGATTACCAACGGTAAGTGTCTTAGTTAAAGCAACAGCCTTTTCTAGGACGACATCGTATACATCTTGGTGTACAACCGCACGAGATCCAGCGGAACATTTTTGACCTGCATAGCCAAATGCTGAATAGACAATTGAGGCTGCAGCTAAATCTAAATCAGCTTCACTATCAACAACCACGGTGTCTTTTCCACCCATTTCTGCAATCACACGCTTTAACCAAATTTGTCCTGGATTTACCTTTGCAGCACGTTCATATATACGGCAGCCGACCTCGCGGGAACCTGTAAAGGATACAAAACGAGTTTTTGGATGGTCAACCAAATAATCACCAATATGTGCTCCGCTTCCTGGAACAAAGTTTAAAACGCCGCTGGGAAGCCCGGCTTCATGCATTAGTTCCACAAATTTTGCAGCTACAATCGGTGTTGAATTTGCTGGTTTTAACAAAACGGTATTTCCAGATACAATCGCGGCAATGGTTGTTCCAGCCATAATGGCCAATGAAAAATTAAATGGTGATATGATAATTCCTACTCCAAGTGGAATATAGTGAAACTGATTGAACTCGCCAAAACGACTTTGGACATGCACACCATCTTTGAGGTTCAACATTTGTCTGCCATAATATTCGATAAAATCGATTGCTTCAGCAGTTTCTACATCTGCTTCCCTCCAGGGCTTTCCTGCTTCCTTTACGAGATAACTAGAAAATTCATGTTTACGGCGGCGCATCATGGCAGCAGCCCGGAATAAGATGTTCGCCCTATGCTCAGGTCTCCAAGTTTTCCATGATTCAAATTCTGTTAATGCAGCCTGCATGGCTTGTTCCGCTAATTCTTGATTAGCCATTGACACGGTGCCAATTATTTCTTCTTTATTAGCAGGATTGATCGATTGAATTTTTTCATCAGTCGTAATCGATTCACCGCCAACAATAACCGGGTAGTGTTTACCCAATTGAGATTGGACTAATGATAAAGCTTCTTGAAATGCCAGTTTATTTTTTTCCTCTGAAAAATTAGTAAATGGTTCATGAGTATATGTCAGCATGCATTCTCCCCCTTTGTTATTCATAAATCTATAATGCAAGTTCTGTGCCAACCATATATTTTGCATGTTAATAGGGTTAACCTCATATATGAAGCAATATTTTTTTGCTTAAAATTCTGTTTTTACAAAAAAAACGCAAAATTATTTTGCATTGTTGAGTTTTTTTTGATTAAATATGTGCATAAAGGAAAAATACAAAGGGTAGGGATCATCATGGATCATTCCAAAAATTATTTGCTCTATTTAACACGTGTGTATAAACGAATTTTGGACGAAGTGGATGTTGGTGTCCATGCGGTTGACGAAACCGGAAAAACGATTATTTATAATAAAAAAATGATGCAAATGGAATCGATGGATTTTCAAGATGTAATGGATAAAAACCTTTTAGACGTGTTTATGTTTAAAGATGACCAATCTAGTACTCTTGTAAAAGCACTGCAAGAAGGCAAAGAAACGAGTAACGTAAAGCAAACCTATTTTAATAATAAGGGACGGGAAATTACTACTATTAACAATACCATTCCTATTTATATGGATGAAAATCTTCAAGGGGCAGTGGAAATTGCTAATGATGTTACAAAGCTAGAAAAGCTATTAAAGGGAAATATGAATAAGGGGACTACAAAATATACGTTCGATAACATTATTGGGACAAGCCAAGCCATGAAGGAAGTAATTGAATCGGCGAAACGCGCTACTCGAACCTCCTCCTATGTATTAATAGTTGGCGATACAGGTACAGGGAAAGAACTTTTTGCCCAAAGCATTCACAATGCAAGCGGAAGGTTATCTGCTCCTTTTATTTCGCAAAACTGTGCCGCCCTACCTGATAATTTAATTGAAAGTCTGCTTTTTGGGACGAAGCGTGGTGCATTTACAGGAGCTGTCGATACCCCAGGTTTATTTGAACAAGCAAACGGCGGTACATTGTTGCTTGATGAGATCAACTCATTAAATTTAAATCTTCAGGCTAAATTGCTCCGCGTCCTTCAGGAAAAAACGATACGGCGAATAGGTGATACGAAGGATACCCCTGTTGATGTTAGGGTTATAGCCAATATGAATGAAGACCCTATTGACGCAATTGCCCATAACCGCATGCGAAAGGACTTATATTATCGGCTGGGAGTCGTAACAATCTTTGTCCCGCCACTAAAAGACCGCAAAGAAGATATTCCATTATTAGTGGAGCATTTTATCGAAAAATACAATGAGCGATTTAGCATGCGGGTAAAGGGCTTGTCAGAGGATGTTAAATCCTCTTTCTTTGAGTATGATTGGCATGGAAATGTCCGCGAGTTAGAGCATATTATTGAAGCAGCCATGAACATTATGATGGACGAAGAATGTATTATGTACTCCCATTTGCCCTACCAATATCGAAGCAAAATGCAGATGAAGGAGAGAATGATGCCTCTTTCCACTGTGGACACCTTCATTAAAGATGACGCGAATGTTACGGTGCCACTTAAAGATCAAATGGAGTTATTTGAAAAAACATATATTGAGCATGTGTTAAAGAAAAACGATTTTAATATTTCAAGGGCAGCGAAGTCACTCGGGTTAAGCCGCCAAAGTTTACAATACCGAATGAAGAAGCTAAGTTTGGAGATAAAAAGAGTCGATTAGCATACTTCTTTTTTACAATTTTAAATAGAGACTCACTAAAAAGATTATATTTCCATATAATATATGAGGAATTACCGCCATTAAATGGAACTATTTAGTAACCATTAACCACTTTATAAAAAAAACATACAAGCATAAATATTCCATTTTTCCCCCATACTAAGAAAAAACGATGAGGTGAAGAAAATGGGACTACTCAACTCATTTAACCAATGGAAAGAGACTAGGTATCAAAACCATATCTCCAATATGAAAGAGCAGGGTAAATGTCCTGATTGTCAGGGTCGAGGCTATACCGTCTATCCCTATAATGAATATGCTTACTTCAATTCTTTTGAATGTCCAGGCTGTCAAGGCAGCGGTCAATATACAGATTGGGACGAAATGAAGTAATGTTTTTACAATTAACTCCGACCTCCTTCTTTAGTAAAAATCCCTTCAGGAAATGTCCTGAAGGGATTTTTTGCTGTCAATTCCGGGCCATAGTTAGCCACGCTTCTTAATTTGGTTTTGATATTTCTTTGCTGTCCTTACCTCAACGGTTAATGTACCTTTCTTAACAATTGCTTTTAAGAGCAACGGGGCATCAGCGGTATTTTTAAATCTAAAATCTAACCCCCCATAAGAAACTGTTGCATCTCTTCCAGTCGGTACATAGCCCACATGGAGCGAATGATTATTCCTTTCAATATAACTTACACCTAATTGGTCAATCGCATTATATAAAGTAGAAGATGTCTGACAAATACCGCCGCCGATTCCATCCACTAATTTCCCGTCGATCGCTTCAAGGGCTTGTTGATACCCATGTTCTGCGTCACTTGGGCCTACAGTCGTATTAAATGAGAAAGAATCCTCCATCCCAATGATGACATTATTGATCGCCTCTGCTGATAAGGCAATGTTTTTCGTTCTACCCGCAACGGCGTTATTAAATTTGGTAGTATACGCAGCGACAACGACTTCCCCTAATTGAGCCGCTTCTTCAGGCTTATAGCCACTTTCATTTACATAAAGTGGAATCTCAACGTCCCCGCCTTTGGCCGAGGTCTGCATGATCTTTTCGGACAGCTCCGCTTCATCAAGAATAGTTTGCGGTGTTCCTTTAATGACTTGTCCATTAGCATCTAACCTATCTAAAATCATCCTTTTATCATATCCTGGCATTTCTTTTGTTCCTCTAGCTAATTCCCTTGTTAATGCGGCAAGTTCTTGTTTAAATTTCCCCTCATCTTTTCCGTAACCTAAATCCTTTACATTAAAAGTTTTTATTACATTTTTCGAAGTTGGGTCAATAAGATTCAAAATTATCGGTCTTGCCTCTTCTTCTTTTTTTCTCTTTTCCTCTTCCTTGATCTGTTTTTCTTTTAAGTTTGCCTCTTGAGCAATTTTCTGCTGATGCTGCTGTGCTGCCTTTGCTTCTTTTTCTTTATCTGTCTGTTCCGCACAACCCACTAATCCAATTAAACTACCTGCTAATAAAATGGTAATTAATCTAGTAAACATTTCTATTTCCCCAACTTTTCTGATTTATTATAAAAATTTAGTCAAATACCTACTAATATACTATTTGACGTTTATAAAAAGAATTTCGTTTCAGGACAATCTCCTATTCTATTCCATTTTTATTTCCATTTTCCTGCAATAATTACATGAACAGATTTTATTTTAACACTTTGTACCCATAAAATAATTACATTTATTATTATAAACAAGTAAAAACTGATATTCAGCCAAAATGGACTAGTATAAAAAAATAAAATAAGCAAATAGTAATGAATAGGTATGGAATTTTTTTGGAGGTGCAAAAATGTCTGTATTTGTATATCAGACTTTTATCATTAAACAGGAGAAATTTAAGGAAGGAATCGATAATTTAAAGGAAATTAAAAAGTTTAGAAATGAAAATTATGATCATAAAGTGGAGATCTTAACCCCGGTGTCTGGAGCGGATCATACTTTAGCAATGCTTTCAACCTATGAGGGTTTAGCAGAAATGGAATTACAAAACAAAAAAATGTTTGAAGACGAGGAATATCTAGAACTCATTGGTCCTTTCTTCTTAGAAAATATTGCAGAAGGAAGTATGTATACGCAAATTTACCGTACGTTGCGTGAAGTGAAAAATGATAAAAGCGATAAAAAGAAAGAAAAATAAAAGATTGGTTTTAAACCTCTATAAACCAAAAAAGGGCCGAATCGCCCTTTTTTTATTTCACGCAAAACTAACGCCTTGTCTTGCTAATCTCGTTCCAATAGTGCGGCACCAGCAATCCCCGGCTTAGTCATTTCATATATATTTAAAATAAGGTCTAATTCTTCTTCTGAAAGAACGTCATATTTTAAGCATAATTCACGAACTGATTTACCAGTGATCGTCGCTTCTCTAGCAATGCGTGCCGCCACTTCATACCCTAAATGCGGATTAACAGCCGTGATGATTCCTACACTTTTTTCTACATATTCTTTTAGGCGAGCTTCATTTGCTTCAATTCCCTTTAGACAAAAATCGGTAAAAGAACGGAATCCATTGTTCATAATACTGATTGATTGCAATAGGTTAAACACTAATACTGGCTCCATCACGTTCAATTCGAGCTGGCCTGCTTCGGAAGCTAGGCAAATAGTATGGTCATTGCCGATTACCTGGAAAGCAATTTGATTAATAAGTTCCGGCATAACAGGATTTACTTTCCCTGGCATGATCGAAGAACCTGGTTGACGCGCAGGAAGTGTGATCTCTCCAAGGCCTGCACGTGGACCAGATGCCATTAAACGAAGATCATTGGAAATCTTTGACATGTTCATCATGCAAACCTTTAGCCCAGCTGATACTTCGGTATAGGCATCTGTGTTTTGGGTAGCATCAACTAGGTGTTCGGCATTCACTAATGGAAGCCTGCTGATATCTGCTAAGTGTTTAACGACATCTTGAATATATTGAGGGTCAGCATTTAATCCTGTACCTACTGCCGTTGCACCCATATTCACTTCATATAAATGGGAGCGTGATTGCGAAATACGCTTGATATCTCTTTCAAGGACACGTGAGTACGCTTCAAACTCTTGACCAAGGCGGATAGGAACGGCATCCTGAAGATGTGTTCTCCCCATTTTGATAACGTTTTCAAATTGTTTAGCCTTCTCTTTAAAAACTAAATGCATATAATTCATGGTCGCTAGTAATTTTTCAAGTAACTTTAGTGTGGCAATGTGAATGGCAGTTGGAAACACATCATTGGTCGATTGCGACATATTCACATGGGTATTAGGACTTAAATGCATATACGCACCTTTTTCATAGCCCAGCAATTCAAGAGCCCTATTTGCGATCACTTCATTTGCATTCATGTTCATCGATGTACCTGCTCCACCTTGAATCGGATCCACAATAAACTGGTCGTTCCATTTACCTTCAATCACCTCATCAGCTGCTTCAATGATTACATTTCCAAGCCCGCTGTACAAACGTTTAGTGGTCATATTAGCCATTGCGGCTGCTTTTTTTACCATCGCAAGTGCCTTAATTAACTCTTCATGAATCCGATAGCCCGTAATAGGAAAATTTTCAACCGCCCTCAGTGTTTGAATACCATAATACACATCTAAGGGAATCTCTTTTTTTCCTAAAAAGTCTTGTTCGATTCTTTTTGTGTCCATAAATATCCGTCTCCCAACTTTAATATCACGATCTTAGTTGTTGTAAAAAAATTATTATCACACAAAAATAATACCAATAAAATCATCATGTGTCTCTATTTTCTCTATTATTCATTAACAAACCAGATCTATTGCAACTGCTTCAAAATAAAAAGAGATGATCGAATTCATTTCCTTCGGTCATCTATTTTTTTTATCAAATTTAAAGAATATTAATCTTAAATAAAAGATTGATTGAATTTTCTTAACAGCTGTCCAAAAATTTGGCGTTCCTCATCTGACCAATCTTTTAATAAGACATTTATTCTCTCCAATCGGCCCTTCATATGGTCAGTTAATTCTTTTTGACCCTGTTCTGTTATTTCAAACGTATAGGCTCTTCCATCTAATGGATCAGGAATTTTATAGAGATAACCCTTTTGCTCTAAAGCTGCTGCCTGTCTACTTACCGTTGAAACATCCAACTGGAATTCTCCTGCCAGAACTTTTACTCCAACAGCCCCCTTAGTGGCGATCCGACGGAGCAATAAATAGGCAGAGCGATCAAGATTCCCGATTTTTTTATTAGAAGTAACGGCAGTCGTCCGGCGAATTAGAATAGCTAGTTCAAGTTCAATCATTTCCATGGAATGTTCGTGCATATCTATCCAACCTCACAGTTAAACTAAGTGCTAAAAACAATCATACCACATCAATCTATATTTATATGATAGTTAAACTTGATGGAAACCCCCATTGACGCTGTAGAAAATAGTTGTATAATACAATCAGATACTTTCATTATACAACCAATTTTTCCAAAAATGAAAAGAGGAGGAAAAAATTTGCAAGCACATGACATTATGATCAGTCAAGTCCATAAAGTGCTAGACAGTGATTCCGTTCGATCCGTGATTGAAAAGTTTATCGAATATCGGATCAGCGGTCTTCCAGTCGTTAATGACAGAAATGAGGTTGTTGCCTTTGTCAGTGATGGTGATATCTTGCGCTATATAGGCAAGCATGAGGACAGAATCGTCGACAATTTTTATTATGCTTTCGTAATTAAAGGCGATGATGAAAAATTTGAGGAAAGAGAACAAAGATTGTTAGATTTGAATGTTCTCGAGATTGCTAAAAAAAAGGTGATAAAGGTTTCATGGGATGAAGAACTGGAAAATATCGCTGCTGTATTAGGAAAAAGACAGATAAAAAAGGTTCCAGTTGAGCGTAATGGCGTATTGGTTGGAATTATAAGCCGTGGAGATGTGATCAGAAATACCTTCAAAGAGTTATTATAAATTAATAGGAAGATTGACTAGGGAGAAATTCAATCAAAAAGGAGAAATGTGAATGTCAACACCACCACCTGTTGCGTCTATGTCCTCGAAAGTTACTGCTTCTGCAGAAGTAAAAGGAAGATTATTAGCACAACCAAAGCCTGTATGGGCCGTGTTCTTTGCCTGTATCATTGCTTTTATGGGTTTAGGTCTTGTTGACCCGATTTTGCCGGCAATCGCCGACCAATTACATGCCTCGCATAGTCAAGTTACCTTGTTATTCACAAGCTATAATGCAGTAATGGCAGTTGCAATGCTCTTAACGGGAATGATTTCTTCAAGGCTTGGGATAAAGTGGACTCTTTTATCTGGGATTATTATCATTGCTGTCTTTTCCGCACTTGGGGGATTTTCAAACGGTATTTGGATACTCGTAGGCCTTCGCGGCGGCTGGGGACTTGGGAATGCATTGTTTGTCGCTACAGCATTAGCTGCGATCGTCTCCCTTTCTAAAAGCGGAACCGCTAAAGCAATTATTTTATATGAAGCAGCAATTGGACTAGGAATTTCTGTTGGACCGCTTCTTGGCGGTTGGCTGGGCGCTATGTCATGGAGAGGTCCATTTCTTGGTGTTGCTTCCCTAATGGTGATTGCTTTTATTGGGTTAACTTTATTAATGCCAAAGGACAATCAACAAACTAACAACCAATCAAAAACTTCCTTTTTAGATCCCTTCCGTGCCTTAAAACATCGCTCTCTGCTAATTTTCGGTATAGCTGCAGCCCTTTACAACTTCGGTTTTTTTACTCTACTCGCATACGCCCCTTTTGTCATGGGATTAGATGAGCATGGTTTAGGCTTTGTATTTCTTGGATGGGGAATCCTCTTGGCAATTACATCTGTATTCGTGGCTCCCAAATTGCAAAAATGGTTTGGAACGATTAAATCCATGTGTGCCATGCTAATTCTGTTTGCTATCCTTCTTTTTGCCATGGGCATTTGGACTTCAGAACAATGGCTAATCATCACTGCCGTAATTGTTGCTGGTGCATTATTAGGCAATAACAATACACTGATTACAACAGCAGTAATGAATGCTGCACCAGTAGAACGGTCCACTGCCTCCGCGGCCTATAGCTTTCTCCGCTTTATCGGCGGTGCTATTGCACCATTTATGGCTGGGAAGCTTGCTGAAATTTTTAACCCATCCGTCCCTTTCATCGTCGGTGGCAGCTTTGTGGTCATTTCTGTATGGTTTATCCTCATAAACAATCATCATGTTAAACATGTTGATCAAGTTGAAACACATTAATAAAAGGAGGATGTATGAAAGGGTCAACTCTTTCATACATCCTCCTTTTTTAGATTTACTAATTTCCTAATGAATATCTCTCTTCTTAAACCGGCCGCCACGAACCTCAGAGATGTCAGCAATGGCTAGGAATGCTGATGGATCAATCTCTTCGACAATCGTCGTTAATTTTGATTCTTCTAATCTTGAAATGATACTAAAAATGACCTTTTTAGTATCCCCTGTATAGGCACCTTCACCTTTAAGATAGGTCACTCCACGTCCAAGACGATCATTGACGGCATTTCCGATTTCTTCAGCATCGTCACTTATAATCCAAACAGATTTCGTTTCCTCCAGTCCCGCTACCACCGTATCGATTGCTTTGGAAGCAATGACATATGCTAACAGTGAGTACATCGCACGATCCCAGCCAAAGACAAAGCCTGCCGTTCCTAAAATGAAGATGTTCATAAACATAATAATTTGACCAACTGAAAAGGGAACTTTTTTGTTAATGACAAGGGCCAATATTTCTGTACCATCTAATGCCCCACCATTGCGAATGACCAGGCCAACCCCAATGCCTAAGATCATTCCCCCAAATAAAGTGGCTAAAAGGATATCATCCGTAAAAGCAGGTACAGGGTGAAAGAAGGAAGTAAAAATGGATAACACAATAATGCCATATACCGTAGAAAAGGCAAATGTTTTTCCCATTTGTTTATATCCCATATAAACAAATGGCAGGTTTAGCACGAATAGAAATATTCCTAATTTCCAACCAGTTAAATGTGCAAGCATGATTGAAATCCCTGTTATTCCACCATCAATAACGTGGTTTGGAACTAGGAATATTTCTAGTCCTGTTGCCATTAAAATAGCACCAATTGTAATGGCAATGATTCGCAAAATAATCCTGCTCTTTGGGAGCTTGCGATGTTGAATGGTTTCTTTTAAAAATTCTTCTTTTTGTAAATCTGTCATTAAACCACACCTTTCCGAAATAGTTGTTCTGTAAAAAACATTTTTTCTTCTTTATATAATTATATCATAATTCCTTCTAAAATTGAACTCAAGTTCACATTTATAAAAATAAAACGGATTGCATAAACAACTGCAATCCGTTTAGATATCCTTACACCATAATTTTACAAATGTTATTGGTAAATTCAACTGGATCCTCGATCGGCAATCCTTCAATTAACAGGGCTTGGTTATACAACAAGGTGGTATAAAGTGTTAATTTTTCTTTATCTTGTTCAAAGGCATCTTTTAATGATTCAAATACTTCGTGATGAACATTAATTTCTAAAACCTTGTCTGCCTTAATGTTTTGATTGTTTGGCATAGCATTAAGAATCTTTTCCATTTCAATCGAAACTTCGCCCTCAGTGGTTAAACATACCGGATGGGTTTTTAATCTTTTAGATACTCTAACATCCTTTACCCTGTCAGATAAGATATTTTTCATAAAGTCAAAGAGATCTTTGTTTTCCTTTTGTTCAGCAGCCGTATTTTGACTTTCATCCGTTTCAAACCCTAGATCACCGCTTGATACCGATTTAAATTCTTTTTCTTTATAAGCCATTAAAATTCTAATTGCAAACTCGTCTATTTCTTCTGTGAAATAGAGAATTTCATATCCTTTATCAGCAACTAGTTCTGTTTGTGGCAGCTTATCAATTCTTTCATTTGACTCTCCAGTGGCATAATAAATGTATTTTTGCTCCTCTGGCATCCTTGAAACATATTCGTCAAGCGTCACTAATTTCTTCTCTTTAGACGAATAGAACATCAATAAATCCTGTAATTCTTCTTTATGTGTCCCATAATCACTGTAAACACCGTATTTGAGTTGTCTGCCAAAGGAGTTATAAAACTCTTCATACTTATCTCGTTCATTTTTTTGGATAGTTAATAGTTCACTTTTGATTTTTTTATTAATGTTTTTCGCAATTAACTTTAATTGGCGGTCATGCTGCAACATCTCTCTTGAAATATTTAAAGACAGATCCTCAGAGTCCACCATCCCTTTAACAAAGCTAAAATAATCAGGAAGTAAGTCAGCGCATTTGTTCATAATCAACACACCATTGGAATAAAGCTCTAACCCCTTCTCATATTCCTGAGAATAAAAATCGAAAGGTATCTTTTCAGGAATATATAAGATTGCGTTATATCTAACAGCTCCGTCCACGCTGATATGAATATGTTTTATCGGCTTATCAAAACCATAGCGTTTTTCAGAATAAAAATTATAATAGTCATCTGCTGTAAGATCCTTTTTATTCTTTTTCCAAATTGGCACCATGCTATTAACCGTTTGTTCTTCTTGATAATCCTCATATTCATTTTCACTGCCCTCTTTTAGCCGTCTTTCCGTAACGTCCATTTTAATGGGATAGCGAATAAAATCAGAATATTTTTTGATGATCCCTTTTAAACGATACTCTTCCAAATATTCATCATAGCTCTCATCTTCTGTATTTTCTTTGATCTTTAAAATAATCTCGGTACCAACAGAATCCTTATCACTTGGGACAATCGTATACCCGTCAGCTCCCTTAGATTCCCATTTATAGGCTTCATCACTGCCGAGTGCCTTGCTGTTGACGATCACTTCATCCGCTACCATAAAGGCTGAATAAAATCCGACACCAAATTGACCAATAATATCATAACCATCTTTTATTTCATTTTCTTTTTTAAATGCTAACGAACCACTTTTAGCAATCGTTCCTAAATTAGTTTCAAGATCTTCCTTAGTCATTCCAATCCCAGTATCACAAATTTTCAAGGTTCGTTTTTCTTTATCGGCCGTTACTTTTATGTAGTAGCTATCTTTATCAAAGGTTAAATCATCATCTGTTAAGGCTCGATAATAAATTTTATCAATCGCATCACTTGCATTTGAAAGCAGCTCTCTTAAAAAAATCTCCCGATGCGTATAAATGGAGTTGATCATCATGTCTAATAATCGTTTTGACTCTGCTTTAAACTGTTTTGTTTCCATTAAGACCTCTCCTTTACAATAATTACAAATTCTATTTTAGCACTCTATGCCGTTGAGTGCTAACCATTATTTTAATAACATATAATCATTTTTTCGTCAAGAGATTAAAACAAAACAAGCCAGACCGTAGTCTGACTTGTTAAATAGACCCTAATATAAAGTAAAGCAAGAAGATAAAAGCAATCACATACATGGTAATGGAAACTTCCTGTTTTCTACCGGTGACAAGTTTTAGAATCGGATAGGCAATGAATCCAAATGCAATTCCATTAGCAATACTGAAAGATAAAGGCATGATTGCCATCATCAAATAAGCGGGAAAAGCTTCTGTAAAATCTCCAAATGGAATTTCCTTTAGATTTTGAACCATTAAACAACCGACAATAATTAAAACAGGGGCAATCGCAGCATTGGGAATCACTTTAAAAAGCGGAATCAGAAACAGTGCGGGAATAAACAATAATCCTGCGGTAAACGACGTTAAACCTGTTCTCCCCCCTGCTGCAATACCCGTGGCAGACTCAGCAGCGGTTGTTGTTGGACTGCACCCAAATAATCCTGCTCCAATAATGGAAAAGGCGTTAGACTGAAACGACTTTCTGAATTTCGATTTATCAGGAAGCATACCGAGCTGTGCTCCCATATTTTGAAAAATAATGACCATCGATAATGAGAATACAGCCGTCCAAAAATTAATCGTGCCTATCTGACTAAAATCAAAAGAAAAAAATATTTTATCATATCCACTAAAGGACAAGCTAAAATTACGCAAGGTTGAAAAATCAACTATTCCGAGTAAAGCTCCAATCAAAGTACCGGCAATAATCCCAATAAGAAAGTTTCCTTTCACATTGTTTAAAAAAAGCGGGATTAATATGAGCAAGGTAAGGATGGTAGTTAAAGCAATCGGGTCACCTAGATTTCCTAATTTAACAAACGTTCCCTCACCAGCAACAATCAGTCCGCCATTTTTTAATCCTAAAAAGGCTATAAACAGCCCGATCCCTGAGGTCATAGCGTTAATCATCGATTTCGGAATGGAGCGGGATAAATATACAGCACCTTTTGTTACCGTTGTCAATGTAAACACTATTCCTGCAACTAATACGACAGCGAGTGCTTGCTGCCAGGTAAGTCCTAATGAAAATACTAGTGTAAAAACAAAAAACGCGTTATCTCCCATTCCTGGAATGATCAGCAATGGTGAATTGGCCCAAAGTGCCATTAACATACAACCAACAAAGCTGCAAATAACGGTTGCAATCGTAACAGCTTCATATGGCATCCCGACTTGGCTTAGGATTGCACCATTTACCACAATAATGTAAGCAACTGTCATAAAAGAGGTCAGTCCTGCAATCCCCTCTGTTCGGATAGTTGTTTTTGCTTCTTCGAGATGAAAAAGTCTCTGTAATCGTTTATTCAATCTAATTAACCCCTTTTAATGCACGAGTTCAGTCAACGAAAATCGTGTTATAATTATCTTTATTATTACCCACATCAATTGACAAGTGATTCAAGAAAGGATGCATGTATATGATTACCAATATCTCAGAGATTCCGATTTTCGCTGATATTCCTGAGATTGATGCACCACATATCACTCCCCTACTGAAGGAGCGCCAATTTAAAAAAAACCATATCCTCATGTTTGAAAATGATCAAAGTGAGGATGTTTATATCATTCGTTCTGGTATGGTAAAGGTTTACCGTATTCACGAAGGAAAAGAAATTGTTCTAAGTATCTGTTTACCAGGTGATATCCTGGGAGAAGTAGAAGCTCTCTCAAACGACAACCATCGAATTTCTTCCATTGAAGCACTTGAAAATGTTTCTGTTTGGCAAATTAGCAAACAAGATTTCTTAGATCTTGTCGACAAATACCCTTCTGTTCTAAGAAAGGCATATATGATTCTCGTTGAGCGAACGAGAATGCTCAATCGCTTGATTCGCTATTTAACCTTCTATGATGTACGAACCAAAGCTGCTAATTTACTGGTGGACCTTTATTATAATTTTGGAAAACCAAGTGGTGATTGTTTTAAGATTGACCTGAAAATAAACCAGTCCCTGCTGGCTAGTATGCTGGGTGTAACTAGAGAATCCATATCCAAAACACTTGGTGATTTTCAAAATGAAGGACTTATCGATATTCGTGAAAAGTTTTTTTACCTTTTGGATAAAACTAAATTGGAAGCAATTTGTAATGAAGCAGAAGAAGTTCCAACGCTTCGGAAATGGAATAACCTTTAGTACTCGTTTAACCACTCATTTCATAATCATAACAATTTTAAGGTTTGATTTCAGTTAACCTTTTTACGTTAATTTTGTTAACTAGTTCACAAAATTAACGCCATTATGTTAAATGAAATAAATTTTTGAATTGGGACCAAGTTCGGTGTAAAGAATGCTGGAGATATTTTTAGAAAATGAATATTTCTCATATCTTTACACTTTACCTGCCTATAGATTCAAGAATGTTTTAAAACGAAAGGCAAAAAAATAACGCCCTGTCTATAGAAGACAGAGCGCAGTCAATTCTTATTCCTTAGCAATATCCGTAACCACCGACAAAGCTTGCACCGATGATGATTAGCAGAATGAATAAAACTACAACTAAAGCAAAGCCATTACCGAAGCCTGCAGCACCACCCATTAAAATCCACCTCCCAGCTATTTCTGAATTATCTTATGTTAGCCTCTATTTTGTGTGCCACACTTAATTAATCTTTCTTGGTCCAAGAAAAAAGGCTGCCTGAAATTGGCAGCCTGAATTGTTTTGATTACTGATTAACTACATCTTTTTTATTATAGTCGTATTTTGAGCGATCTACAGGAGTAAAGCTTGGAGGTGTATAGAACCGTAATAAATCACCATTCACAACTTTGTCTGAAAAGGTTAATTTTTGTTGCACGAGTCCTTTATATTTCTTTGCTTCTTCTAACTTGTCCTTATCTAAGTCCAATCCTGTATTTGTATCATAATATTTACCATCAATCGAATAAATCGTTGGACTTACATAGTCACCATTTCGGAATGGAATCAGATCATCATGTTGTTCAGATAATAAGTCTGTCCCAAATTGGACAAAGTCTTTTGTATCTGTACCTAACAAGTGCAGAAGTGTTGGAAGAATGTCGACTTGTCCACCGTATTCATGGTTTATTCCGCCTTCCATGCCTGGTACACGAATAAAGAATGGTACTCGTTGTAATCCTGCATTTTCAACAGGTGTAATTTCTTTTCCAATTATTTGTTCCATCGCTGTATTATGATTTTCTGAAATACCGTAATGATCACCATACATAACAATAATAGTATGGTCATATAACCCAGATGCCTTTAAATAATCAAAGAATTGCTTTAAAGCCTCGTCTGCATATCGAGCTGTTTGGAAGTATCCATCGACAGATTTATCGCCAGTCGCAGCAGGTGCAATTGTCGCCTCTTCTTGATTAATTGGGTATGGATAATGATTTGATACGGTTATAAATTTTGTATAAAATGGCTCGGGCAGTGACTCAAGTAATGGAATCGATTGTTTAAAAAATGGCTTATCCATTAACCCATATTCTGCTTCTTGATTAGCATCGATTTGATAGTAGTTTGAATCAAAAAATTTAGTAAATCCAAACGATTTATAGATCTCATTACGATTCCAGAAGGTTCCAGAATTCCCGTGAAACACTGCTGAAGTATAACCCTGTTGACCCAAAATGGCAGGTGCAGCCTGGTATGTGTTTAAACCTTTTGTTGTAAAGGCTGAACCTTGTGGCAATCCAAATAAGGAATTTTCGAGCATGAATTCAGCATCAGACGTTTTTCCTTGAGCTGTTTGATGGAAAAAGTTATCAAAATACATGGTATTTTGATCCTTCGTCAATGAATTCAAAAATGGTGTGACCTCTTCCCCATTTAACTTGTAATTAATTAAGAAATTTTGCATGGATTCCAAGTGTAGATAGATCACATTCATACCTTTACCAGCACCGAAATATTTAGGGTTAGGCTCCGCATAATTAGATTTTGTATAGTTTATGACTTCTGTAATATCGTCACTATTTGCCATTACCCGCTGTGCGGACGCTTGCGTACTTTTCACCGCATCGTAAATGGTGTAGTTGTACATTCCTAAATATTTTACGATATAGTTTCGGTCAAATCCTCTTGTCAATAATTGAGGTCGGTCTAATTCTGCTAATGATAGATTCACGCAGGAAATGGCCAGTGATAAAGTAAATAAAATAGATATTTTACCGCGGGTCATATCTTTTCTTTCAATCTTAACAAAACGAAATGCAAGTAAAATAATCATAAGTATGACATCGCTAAAAAATAAAATATCATACGGTTTTAACAAGGTAATCACACTACCGCTGACATCACCAAAATTTTGTGTCTGTGTTAAAGTCGGAAACGTAATAAAATCATTAAAGAATCGGTAAAATAAAATATTGGCATATAAAAGAATGGATAATAGAAAATCAATCACAATCAGCGAAGTATACTTTTTTCGTCCTTTAAAAAACATAGAAAAGCCTAAAAATATTAATGCAGAACCTAACGGATTAATAAACAGGAGAAATTTCTGAAGAGAATTTTCTATCCCTAAATCAAACTGTGTTAATTGAACAATGTATGTTTTTATCCATAGAAAGAATACTGCTAAAAAGAAAAAGCCAATATATTTGTTAAAAATACTTTGACCCTTGTGAAGTAAACTATTCAATTTGTTGCACCACCTTCTAGCACATCATTATGACAAAATAACATGCACTTTTAAATATGAGTTTAGAACCAATTAACCTAACATCTATCATAACAGGTAAATATGAACAATCAATGAACAAATAATGAACAAGCAATTTTGTCATCATTTTTTATAGGAATTAATTCTTTAGATGGTGGAAAACTATTTGTGTGCTTCAAGAAAGGAGGCACTTATGAATAAAATTTCAACTACTTTAAGGAGGGTAACAGTGGGGATTCTAAGTGGCAACCCTAAGGATGAGCCATTACATTATGGTGAAGTTTTTGACATTTGGGCATCGCAATTAGCTGGAAACAGCATGATTGCTGGTTATAAAACCATGTTAAATCATGCAGGTGATGAGGATTTAAAAAAATTATTAATAGAAGCAATTGAAATTGGTGAACAGCAAAAGAAACAAATCGAGGAAATTTTAAAAGAAAATGGCATTGGTCTGCCACCAGCATTGCCTGATCCGCCGGAAGCTTGTTTAGAAGATATTCCAATCGGAGCGAGAATTCCAGATCCCGCTATTGCTGCTACACTTTCTGCTGATATTGCTGCCGGTTTAGTTGCCTGCAGTAGTGTGATGGGGATGTCAATTAGAGAAGATGTGATCATGATGTACGGCCAATTCCATATGCAAAAGGCTGCACTAGGTGGAAAGGTACTTCGCTTAAATAAAGAAAAAGGGTGGCTGATTCCACCACCACTGCATCCTACTAAAAATCACGAATGCTAATATTTCATGTAAAATAAATCAACTTTAATTAGGAGGCAATATTCTTTGGCCACTCAAAATTCTCTTAATCAAAAAGGCAACACCATAAATAATACACAAGGTTCGGGAACTGCCTACCATCAAGAACATGCAAGTCAAGTACCAGATTATGGTGGGAATACAGTTGATCCAAACGCCGAACAACTAACTAATAGTATTGACAGTACTGAAAGTACAAAATAACAGCTCTCTCATGTAAACGCCCTTTATTGTGGCGTTTTTTTTCATTATGGGGAGATTAAGCCCATTTAAATAGACGTTCATTAATGAATGGTACTTAAAACGTTTTTTACGGTAATCAATGAGGTTTTTATGACATCTAATAAATAAATTAATCTACTCTTTGCATCACTATCTAATTCATAATGATTATTTCCTAATTTTTTTATTTGACTATCTTGTATAAAAACTCCTTTTAAAATGTGAGTTGCTCCAAGAGATGCTAAAACCGGTTTTAGTGCATAATCAATCATTAATAAATGCCCAAAAGTGCCGCCAACGGCAATGGGTATTATTATTTTTCCCTCAAGGCTGTTTTGTGGAAGAAGATCCAAGTACGTTTTTAACACCCCTGAAAAGGATGCTTTATAAACGGGAGTAAGAATGACAATAATCCTTGAATCTTCTACTTTTTTATTCGCTTTCCGGATTTCTTCACTTTCAAACTTCGCCTGAATTAAATCTTCTGCTGGAAGTTGGCGGACATTAATGATTTCAGGAGTACTTTCAAGGCCTTGAAAGTACTTAATAACTTCTTCTAATACCCCATTTAATCTCGTTTGTTCGGATGGACTGCCCGAAATAATGGTTACTTTACTCATCTTTGCTACTTCCTTTCTTAGGTAAACTTAATGTTAACTTGCCTATTGAGGCACTAATAATTCTTTAGCACTTTCATATAAAAAATAAGCTGCTTTAATAAGTGCTGACTCATCAAGTGTAAAGGCAGGATGGTGCCAGTCCTCATTCCCGTTTGTACCAAAAAAGGCAAATGTCCCTGGTACTTGTTGAAGATAATAAGAAAAATCTTCACCAGCCATTGATGGTTCTGGATTGACAACTTTCAAGGATTGCTGTTTCGCTGCTTTCTCAGCAAGTTCCGTGATTGACTTATCATTAATAAGGGGTGGTGGACCTGGAAACCAGCCAATCTCGACTTCTTGTGAAAAAGCTGTGGCAATCGCTTCAGCAATGGTATAGAACTTTGCTTTTACTTCCTCCCGAGCAGCCGTATCAAAGGTGCGAATGGTACCTTCCAGGATGACCTCACCTGGAATTACGTTCCACGTGCTGCCGCCATTAATTTTAGTTACACTTAGTACTGCACTTTGAAGTGGTGATACATTCCGGCTCACGATTGTCTGAAGGGTAGTAATAAGGTGCCCGGCTGCTACAATCGGATCCTTTCCATTTTGCGGCAGTGCTGCATGACTCCCTTTTCCATAAAGAACGAGATGAAAACGGTCCACTGCAGCCATTATTGGCCCTTTCTTTAAACCAATTGTTCCGACTGGTAAATTAGGTTTATTATGAAGTCCAATTATCGCCTCCACACCATCCAATTGCCCATCCTTTATTACATACTGTGCACCCCCGCCTGATTCTTCTGCTGGTTGGAAGATTAGTCGAACCGTTCCATTCAGTTCTGGCTGGTATTTTTTCAACAGATGGGCTGCACCAATTAGAGCTGCTGTATGAAAATCATGACCACAGGCATGCATAACTCCCTTTATTTTTGAAGCATAGGGAAGTCCTGTTTTTTCTTCGATTGGAAGTGCATCAATATCTGCTCGCACTGCCACGATTGGACCAGGTTTTCCTCCTTTTATGTCCGCAAAAACTCCTGTTTTCAAATCAGTTGGGCGAATTGGAATGTCGAGTTCCTGGAGCCATTTTCCAATGGATTTGGTTGTTTCATATTCTTGTAGTGATAATTCCGGACATTGATGTAAATGACGACGGATCGATATTAAATATGCAGCTAATTCCTCCTGATTCATAACAAATTCCTTCCTTATAAATCGAATCTATAGCATTTGACCAAAATATCATTGTTCTTAAATTCCTTCGATTGATCACGCTTAAATCCAAACCATTCGTATAAGCGAATAGCTTTTTGCATTTTATCACCTGTGTGCAAATATAATTTATCTGATCCTTGTGACTTGGCAAAATGAAGACCTGCTTTTAATAATTCTTGGGCTACGCCTTTTCCTCTTGCCTGGGGGTGAACTGCTAATAAGCGAATAATTGGTGAAAAGATTTGTAGTTCTGGTCTTTGATAGGCCTTTTCCGATGACTCAAATAACTGTAATGTACCAAGAATTTGGTCATTACTTTTTGCGATCAAGATCTTTTTCACATTTGGATTATCAACCGATGCTTTGATATTTGCTAAGTACTCCTCCCAATGATGTAGGTTTGTATAGTCTTTCGCATATTGCTGATAGCTTTCCACTAATAAATGTCTAACCGTTTCTTTTTCTTCCTCGGCTAATTCTTTTATGATGATTTGCTTTGTTACCATTACCAACACCCTCTTCTCAAGAATTTTAGTTAATTAACCTGTTCTTTAAGTTGGGGAAGAATGATTCACCCGATATTCGTTGTAAAAATCGCCGGGTTCGTTCTTCTTTTGGAGCATTAAAAATTTCCAAAGCTGTGCCTTCCTCAACAATGACTCCTTCATCCATGAACAATACGCGATCAGCGATTTCTCTAGCAAAACTCATTTCATGAGTAACAATCACCATCGTTATACCTTCTAGTGCAATATCTCTAATTACTGAGAGCACATCCCCAACTAATTCAGGGTCCAAGGCCGATGTAGGCTCATCAAAGAGAATGACTTGTGGATTTAGAGCGAGTGCCCTTGCTATTCCTACCCTTTGCTGTTGCCCGCCGGATAGCTGCGATGGATAATGATGTAATTTATCACTAAGTCCCACTTTTCTAAGCACCTGTTCACTTTGGATTCTAGCTTCTTTTTTCTTCACTTTCTTCGCAACGATTAATCCTTCCATCACATTTTCCAGCACAGTTTTATGGGCAAATAAATTATAATGTTGAAAAACCATGGCAGATTGTTTTCTTAATGACAACATTTCTTTTTTCTTCGCCTTTTCTGAATTGATCTGTATATCTCCAATTTTCACAATGCCTGCATCAGGTGTTTCTAAAAAATTCAGACATCTCAATAAAGTCGTTTTACCTGATCCACTTGGACCAAGAATCGTTACCACTTCTCCTTTTTCTATTTTTAAGTTAATTCCTTTTAAAACAGGCTGTTTGTTAAATGCCTTTTTTATACCATGTAAGTAGATCATGACACGCCTCCTCGATTATATGCTGTTACCCTTTTTTCAAGTAAATATGAGAGACCTTCTATCATAATGGTAAGACCCCAATAGATTATCCCCGCAGCAATAAAGGCTTCGAGAAACTTTAAATTGATTGATGCGACGATATTAGCCGCACCAGTCACCTCTTTCTCTGATACAAGAAAAGCAATAGATGATGTGTGTAAAAAACCGACAATGATATTTGTAAAATTCGGAATGGACTGAGCTAAAGCCTGTGGTAGAATGATTCTAACCATCGCTTGCATCTTCGTCATCCCCACTGAATAAGCCGCTTCCATTTGTCCATTAGAAACACTGATAATACCAGATCGAATAATTTCTGATAAATAGGCACCTGCCGCCAATGACAAGGCGATTAACACAAAAGAAATAATCGGAATAGAATTGGTCTGAATCCCTAAATTGAACTTTGTTGAAATTTCATCAATTAATAAGGGAAATCCAAAATAAATCACAAAAATATGCATAATAATAGGAGTTCCTCTAAAAAATGATACATAACCATTGGCAACACGATAGAGCAATTTCACTCGATAAACTCGAACAAGAGCAACAATAATGCCTATTAAAAAGCCGCCCAATAAGGGAACAATCGTTAGGATGAGAGTAATCGGAAGGGCCTTAATAATTTCTTTAAACGCTACCCAGATAAAGGGAATATCAATCGTCATGTTCACTCCTCCTATTATGCAGCAACAGATAGATCCGCTTTTTGATAACGATTGTAGTATTTTTCTAGTTTACTAAATATTTTTTCAAATAATAGGACCACAACATAATAAATAATCGAAAGAGATATATACACTTCTAGTGCATGTGCGGTTGCAGAAATGAGCGTATCCCCTCTTCCCATCATGTCCATCACACCGATGGTAAAAGCGAGCGAAGTATCCTTTAATGATCCAATGACCGAATTAGCCATATTTGGAAAAGCAATCCTCAGTGCTTGGGGCAGGACGATTCGAAAAAAGTTTTGGCTCCCGGTCATTCCTATTGAATAAGCTGCTTCCGTTTGTCCATAATCGACTGCCCGAATGGCTCCTCGGAAAATTTCAGCAAAACCAGCGCCATTACTAATGGCATAAGTAACAATGACAAAATAAATGGCATCCAACTTCGAAATATCAATATTAAAAATCATGAGTACGGCTGGCAAGCCATAAAAAACAAGGAATAATTGGATTAATATTGGTGTCCCTCTAATAAAAGAAACATATAAAATGACCAATTGATTTAATATAGGTATTTTAAATAATCTCGGTATAGCGGCTGCTATACCGAGAATTATTCCTAGAATAATAGATGCTGTTAATATTTGTAGAGTTACCCCGAGATATTGAATCAGTGTGGGAATAAACTCGATTATTAACTTTAAATCAAAGGCACTCCCCATTTTACTTAGAACCTCCTAATATAGAATCCACTTGTTAAAAGTTAACGGTATAGTCAGCGCCTAACCATTTTTTACTTAACTCACTCACTACACCTTCTTTTTTCAATTCCACAAGTGCTTCGTCAATTCTCTTTTGTAATGGTGTTTCATCTTTTCTAAGCAGGAAATAAACTTTAGAATTTAGCAGCGGCTCACCGACCACTTTTTGCTGCGCATCTACTGCGTCATTATTAAAATCGACAGAAAACGGCGTCGTAATGGTAGCATCGGCACGACCTGTTTTTAGTTGATTAATCGTCGAATCAGGTCCATTACCTGCATAAACAATTTCAATTCCGGCATTATTTTCTTTGTTATACTTATCTAGGAAAACAGCGGAATTACTAGTCGCACCTACGATTGCCTTTTTCCCTTTTAGATCTTTAATAGAATGAATATCATTGTTATTTTTATTGACAGTTACGTGAAGCGGAAAGACATTATATGGTTCTTCATTAAAGAGAAACTTCTTTTGCCGCTCTTCATTGACCTCCATTTGGTGGGCGATAAAATCAATTTTATTTGTTTCTAGACTTAATAACAGATTCGAGAACTCCATTGTTTTAAACTCAAATTCATAGTCTGGCAACTTTTCATCAATTTTCCTTACTAATTCCACATCATATCCAGTTAACTTTCCATCCTTATCAATAAAGCAAACATTTGGAAATTGTGTCCCTGTTCCGACTATTATTTTTTGGACTTTTGGTTCTTTTTTAGCAGGGTCTGAGGTTGTCTTTGAAGCTGTTTTCGTTTCTTGAGAAGAGCAAGCACTAACCACTAAAGCAAGTAGTAACGTCATAACAATTATTAATCTTTTCTTCATTAAATATCCACCCATCCTTTATTTACCTAGCTATCGGTATTTGATTTTCTATTATGTGATATAATGATTCATTCAAGATTTTTCGAAGATAAACAATTTTTTCCTTATTATTTTCCTTTTTATCAAAGATCTTATAACCTCTTCTTTCGTAAATAGAAACGAGCCATGGATGACGTTCAGCTGTTGCTAAATATACGGCAGGTGCTTTGACTTGATCCCGAAGAACTTTTTCTTCTAACCATGTTAACAATGTTGAGCCAATGCCTTTCTGCTTGTATGCTGGATCGACCGCAAACCACCAAATAAAGGGGTACGGACTGAAATGATTTGGATCAGCCCATGGGTAACGTACCGTAACAGTAGCAATAATGCTGCCATCTTGTTCCAAAACGTAAGTGGCATTTCGCTGAATATTATTGGTAACAAGCTCCAGGTCAGCTGTTGCAGCTGTGAATTTAATATTCAATTCACGAATCGGTTCGTAAGCTCTAAGAGTCAAATCGAGCACTGTTGGAGCATCATCTACTAATGCTAAGCGGATATGTTGTGTCATAATTACCCTCCTCGTTTAGCCTATTAAACTCATTTAATTAGTCGGATTTATCCTAAAATTTTATTCTTTTTAAATTTATCAAGCACTTGCTCAAGATGTTCAATTCCTACTTGTGTTACCGCCTCATACACTTCACCATGGCCAATTTCAACGACAGGTACATGGCGGATACCATACTTGGTATTTAATATTTCTCGAAATTCATCATGATTAGTGACATCGACTATTTTGTATTCAATCTCATTTTCTTGTAAATAATGTTTCACCTCTCCACAATAATGACAACCTTCTTTAGCCCAAACCACCACAGATAATTCTTTTCCCATCCTTACTTTCCTCCTTGGTTTTTTTTAACAAAAAAGGCTCTCCATTCAAGATCAAAATATCTTAAAATCGAGAGCCTCTAGTCGCCTAGTCGGCACAACAGCGAATATTCATTTACTAGTTTCAACGGTTTACAGCTTCTTTCGAATGACGATTTACTGGAAACGATATCCCCAGGTTACCTCGTAATGTATCAGCCTCGTATTCCGTCCTATACAGCCCTCTTTTTTGCAAAATTGGCACCACATAGTCTACAAAATCATTTAATCCATTAGGAACACCAGAACCTATAATAAACCCATCAGCACCCTTTCCTTCAAACCATTCCTGTATCAGATCAGCGACTGTTTCGGGAGTTCCAATGAAGTTGGGCTTCGGTGTAGTCTCTTTTAATGCAACTTGACGAAGTGTTAAATTTTGTTCTTTTGCTTGCTTTTTTATACGATTCGTATGACTTTGGAAACTGTTTTTCCCTAAGTCACCCAATTCAGGAAACGGTTCATCAAGCGGATACTGCGAGAAATCATGATGTTCGAAATATCGCCCTAGGTAATCCAGCGCTTTATCTATCGATACTAGGTTAGCAATTTCTTGATATTTTCTTTCTGCTTCCTCTTCTGTTTTACCAATAATAGGTGAAATCCCTGGCAGTATGACAAGTTCATCGGGTTTCCTGCCGAAGGCCTTTACCCTATTTTTAACATCTTGATAAAATTCCTGGGCAGCTTTTAATGTTGGATGGCCTGTAAAAATGGCATCCGCTTCCTTAGCAGCTAGATCTTTACCTGCTTCCGAGGAACCAGCTTGAAATATAACAGGTCGTCCTTGCTTAGATCTTCCAATATTCAAGGGACCTTTCACAGAGAAAAAATCTCCTCTATGATTTAATGGATGTAATTTCTCTGGATCAAAGAATACCCCTGAATCTTTATCACGTATAAATGCGTCATCTTCCCATGAGTCCCATAATCCCTTTGCTACCTGCAGGTATTCAGCAGCAATCCTGTATCTCTTTGCATGATCGGGATGTTCCTCAATTGTTTTGCTAAAGTTTAAGGCAGATTTCTCTAATGGTGAGGTCACAACATTCCAGCCGGCGCGACCATGACTAATCTGATCAAGTGAAGCAAATTGCCGCGCAACATTAAACGGTTCGCTATAGGAAGTCGATAATGTTCCAACCAGCCCAATCCTTGATGTGACGGTGGCTAGTGCGGATAAAATCGTAATTGGCTCAAAACGATTTAAAAAATGTGGAATCGATTTCTCGTTAATATGCAAGCCATCCGCGATAAAGACTAAGTCGAATTTTCCTTCTTCCGCCTTCTTAGCCTGATTTGTATAAAATTCTAAGCTAACACTTGCATCTGCTTGAATGTCTGGATGCCTCCATCCAGCTATATTTCCTCCAACTCCATGAATAATTGCGCCAAATTTCAGTTTTTTTCGATTACACACTAAGATTCCTCCTCTATAAATTAAATAAATTTTGTTCTCCTTTATACCCAAGTTAATTAATGAGATTAATCGGAATAGTGGTTGTTATGCTTTATCCTATCACTTAATGAATGGGATTTCTATTCTTTAACTGATAGATAAATTTTTTAGATTCATTTAAAAAATTTATTAGGGAACTTGAATATTTGACTTCCTAGACCAATGTCTTTTGTTGTCGTGTTGTATTAATATCCTCGTCAGATGTGTGCAGTGGGCTCAACAATTTAAAGGATCGCAATCTTTCTGCGTCATTTTCAATCGGTGTATGTAAAATAAATTCATCCACCTGATAAGTTTTGTGAAGCTGCTCTAACAACTCATTTACTTGAATTGGGGTTCCCGCAATGATATCTGCTTCTTGTTCTGTGATTTCATAAGGCTCACCTGCCTGTTTACCAAACACCTCAGCTTGCTCAACCGATTGCAGAGTCAATTTACGGCCGCTTTGAAGGTGAACCTTAACAATTTTCCGTTCACCTGCCAGCTGTTTTGCTTCCTCTTGAGATGGTGCCGCAATTACAGCTAATGAAATGATGAATCCACCATCTGGGAAACCTTGTCGATAGATGTTTGCCGCTTCTTCTAGCACATGGTTATCACTATTGATAAACTTAGCAAACACAAATGATATACCTAGACTTGCGGCTAGCTTGGCACTGTCTATACTGGCTCCTAGTAAAAAGATTTCGGGCTGTTCAGGTGGAATGGGTGTTGCTTGAATTCCAGAAAGTGGATGACTTTCTTCAACTGAATTTTCAATTATTTTTTGCAATAAAGAGATCCTTTCTTTAAAATCACTCCCATTATTAACATTCCCAAATTGTAATGCTTTTGTTGACAAAGGCAGCCCGCCCGGTGCTTTTCCGATGCCAAGGTCTACTCTTCCTGGAGCAAGCGTTGATAACACATTAAAGTTTTCTGCTACCTTATACGGACTATAATGCTGAAGCATCACGCCTCCTGAACCTATTCGAATAGAGTTCGTTCGAGCCAACAAGTATGATATTAAAACCTCAGGTGAGGAACCTGCCACTTGCTCTGAATGATGATGCTCTGATACCCAAAAACGTGAGTAACCCCATTGTTCTGCTTGTTGCGCTAGTTGTACAGTTTTTTGTAATGCCTCAAACGCAGTTGTTCCTGCAGATATCGGGCTCTGGTCTAACAGACTTAGCTTATAGCTCATTTACTGTAACCTCCTTTTATTTTTATACAAAAATGTGTTAAAGGACACTTAAACGAATCATTTCTTCAACGGTATGACTTTTCCACTTTTAAAACCGTCATTCATAAATTGATCTAGTTTTCTTTTGAGACCGCCATTGCCAAAACGAATGAATTTATGCTGATTTTTCTCAACTCCTTCATCTTGGACAAAATCTAAGAATGCCAAAAGTTGGATTCTACGGTTATAAATATTAATAATCCCCTGCTCGAACAGCCACTGTTCAATCGTATTATAAATTCCTCTATTAACCCCAAATTGATGATTGCACCAAATGAAAAACTGTAAATCTGGTAAATTCAGATATTGGCTTGCTTCAATACTATTCCTGTATTTTGTTTTTGGTTTTTGCCCAACAGATATTAAATTTGAGGTTTCCATCATTTACATCCTCCGTTTTCTGTCAATATTTTGACACCTCATATTCAGTTAAATCCAAGTTTAGTTATATGGATAATATAGATTGATTAATTGAGATTAATCCTAACACTTAAAAGTTTGAACTGGCAATACTTTAGCTGATAGAAAAAATTAATCAATCAATCAGAAATTTGAATCAATATCAGTACGTGCTAACTTTATGAGCTGGCTTTTCAAATTCACTAACTGAAAGAAGAATGTCCTTCCATAGGACTGGGTGGGCAATCCCTTTATTTAAGTGGATGGCAAATATATGCTGGTTAATATTGATGATATGTGAAACATCGATTTCAAACAGCTCGCCTCGATCAAGTTCTTTCTTTATGCATAGGTAAGGCAAAAATCCGATGCCGTTTTTGCTTAGAATAATAGATTTTGCTACCTCCAAGTGGTCAACTAAGAATTCTATTCGCGGCTCTAGATTGGCCACTTCAAATAGTTTATGGACCCGATTCCAGTCAAAAGCACCGCATTCAAAAAATACCATTGGCTCAATGGCTAGTTGCTGCACTGTTACATTCTCTTGAAATTGAAATGAATGACCGGGATAAACAACTAATCGGACAGAATTATTAAGGAGTTCATGCTTTTGAATTCCACGATGAGTGACATCCTTCATAAGGGCGATATCCACCTGTTTATGAAGAAGTTTATCGAGCAATATGTCATTTGGTGCGGATACAAATTTGAAACGAAGATGAGAATTTCCTTTTTTCAAGAAATGAAGGGCAAACGGAATAAAGTATTGTGATGTAATTATGTTCGCACCGATAACAACTTCCTCAGGATTTTGATCTTTTTTTAATAGTTTTTTCCCTTGCTGATACGTACGAATAATTTGTTCTGCATAAGGAATAAATAATTTTCCGTCCTCGGTTAAGGTCAAACTTCTCCCTTTCCGTAAAAATAATTCAATGCCTAAATCACGTTCTAACGTTTTAATTCTCGCTGTAACCGTTGGCTGAGATAAAAAAAGTGCTTCAGACGCTTTATGGATACTCTCCAAATGGACGACATACATAAAAGCTTCCAGATGATCAATATTCATGTTTCCTGCCCCTTTTCGTCATTTAATAAAGCTTCTAAAAAAAGTCCTAAAGTCTTCTTTTATGCACAAAATATTAGCATTTTTTATTAAACCAATGAATTGATTTCATTTCGCTATGCGGATGGTGATCTTCTTTAAAATTCCTGAATTCACTTTCTAAATCGTTAAGAGATAACTCAAAAAGGTGTTTTTCCTCTTTTTTGTATACACCAAAAGCAATTAGTTGGTGAATTAATTCCTTCCGTCTATTTTCAACAGCTTGCCGGAGAAGTTTACCCATTTTCAACACTCCTTTACGAATTGTCATTACATAAAGTAACCTGTTTAGGTAGGTACAGGTAATGAAAAAGGCTCCTTTAAACCATTACGTATATTTCTATACGTAATGGTTTGAAGGAGCCATTGGTTGACCAACAGGCTATCATAACGTTTTCTTATTTTCCCCATTTGTTTACTCGGTATTAAAACTATTGCTTAAACTATATATTGGATATGAATCCGTGTCAATTGTTTTTTACCATTATACGGAATGGTAATAACTTTTTACCATTTCACCCATGACCCAGTTGGTCCTCGCACCTGTCCTACCGTTGCTAGGACACTGCCCGCCAGCTCCTGTTAATTCAGCAACTACGGTTTCTATAAGGGGTTGATGAACATGCTGTGGCGGATCAAAACTCCATTCCTCTAGTCCATTTGCAGACGTCATAACAATAGGGTCATTTCCAAATGTAGAGAAGGTTATTTTTCCTTTACTGCCGACAATTTCATTTACATCGACATTCTCAAATGCAGAAAAGCACCAATTACCTACTCCGTGAATTCCAGATTCAAATAGATATGTACCTGTAACGATATCCTCTGCAGGGTAATAGCCAGCTTGATTTGAAGCAAAGCCTTGAACCGACTTGATTGGTCCTAGTAAAAAGTCTAAGATGTCAAGCGTATGGCTGGCTAAATCAAAAAACAATCCCCCGCCAGCTAGCTGTGGTTGAACACGCCAAGGAAGGTTTTGTGAATCCTTCACATCCTCTGAAACCATTTGATACTGTGTTGTTGATACGAAACGTATGTCACCGATTGCTTTATTTTCCAATAACTCTTTTATTTTTAGAAACCTCGGTTGCGCCCTTCGATAATAGGCTACGAATAAAGGAACCCCGGCTTCCTCACAGACAGCAATCATTTCTTGGCACTCTTTCATATTCCTTGCCATTGGCTTTTCTACATAGATCGGTTTTCCAGCCTTGGCTGCTTTAATGGTATATTCTTTATGCGATCCTGGCGGTGTCGCAATGTAGACAGCATCGACATCAGGGTCGTTAATAAGAGCATCCGCATCATCGTACCATTTTGGAACATGATGCCGTTCTGCGTAGTCTTTCGCCAATTCTCCTGTTCTTCTCATTACCGCAACCAACTCTGAGTTTTCAATTTTTTGGAATGCTGGTCCACTCTTTACTTCCGTCACATCACCACAACCAATGATACCCCAGCGAATTTTATCAAATTTCTTAATCATAATCGTTTCCCCCTTTTAATACGTTGTTTTCTTCACACACTACTTGAATTAAATTTAACAGGTGAATTTTTACAATAATAATTGCTAATTCGTCAATCGTACTTCGATCCATTTTCGTACACTGTTGATAAACCATATCTTCGAGCAGGTTCGTAAGTCAGTAATCGTTAATCGTTTCTCACGTATTTCCCCCTGACTAATTAATACCTCTCGGAATGTACCCGCAAGCAAGCCGCTTTTAACTGGCGGTGTCCACAATTGACCCTCTATTTCCAAGATAATGTTTCCATTTGTAAACTCGGTAATCTCATCATGTTTATTCCAAAGTAATACATCAAAAATATCTGACGGCTTTTTCATTTGAAAATAGGAATAAATAGAACGATTTGTTGTTTTATGGTAAAGGAACGGATTGTCCTGATCAATTGGTTGGTCGGCAAGCAACACCTTTAAAGAAGTAGCCGCTGGAATTAAAGGTTGTGCCTCTAGTATCAGTGCTCCAGCTTTTTTTAGCAGTAAGCGCACCTTAAACTCCCCACTTTTACGTTGTCTAGCGAAAGTGTTTAATTCATTTTGGAGTTTTTCCATAGGAAATGGATAACCAAAGTATTTTGCTGATTTTTCTAGACGGTTAAGATGTTCTTCTAACAAGAAATATTCTCCCTCGGTTAAAAGAATGCTTTCAAGCAGTTCGAACTCTGGTCTGTCTTCCTCAAGCAGTCTGGCTTTTGCAAGAATTTCATCATATTCGCCTTCAGTGGTAGAATCCCAGGTAATCCCTCCCCCAACACCATAGGTTGCTTGACCAGATTGCTGATCAATGATGACCGTTCTAATTGGTACATTGAAGATTGCTTCTTTGTTTGGTGTTATATATCCGATTGCCCCGCAATATACCTCACGCGGCTTTTCTTCCAACTCTGCAATGACTTTCATCGTGCTGACCTTTGGTGCACCAGTAATTGATGCACATGGAAAGAGGGCTTTAAAAATATCAATAACCCTCGTTTTTTCGGAAATTTTAGCGGTAATGGTTGAAGTCATTTGATAGACTGTTGGATATTGCTCAATTTCATATAACTTTGGAACAGTAACCGAACCAAGGTCCGCGATAAGAGATAAGTCATTTCGCAGCATATCCACAATCATGACATTTTCAGCCCTGTTCTTCTCAGAATGATAAAGCCAGCGGGCATTTGCTTCATCTTCTTCAAAGGATTTTCCTCTTTTGGTCGTCCCTTTCATCGGCCGGGTGGTAATCTTTCCACCCTCCAAATGGAAAAACAATTCAGGTGAGGCAGACAAAATGCTATGTTCGCCCGTATTGATATACGCGCAATAATTGGATGACTGTGCTTTTTTTAACGTCTCAAAAAAAGCAAAATCATCACCTTGAAAAAAACTGTTCAGTCGAATGGTATAATTTGTCTGATATGTATTGCCTTTTTCAATCGCCTTCTTAATGGATTGAATGCATTGATTATATTCTTCTAAACTAACAGATGGTGTCCATTCCGTAAGCGAATAGGAACTCTTACAATTTATTGTTCGATATTCGGGCTCCGTAAATAGACCAAACCATAATAGCGGCATTGTTGTTCCACTCTTTGTCATAAAAGCTTCATCAAATGCGGCTGCACTTTCATAGGATAAAAATCCAGCTGCATAATATCCTTCATTTACTGCTTCCTGTACAAGTTGAAAACATGGTAATACCTCATCGATTGTATGGGCTTCTATTACTTTATAGGGCTTTGAAAACACAACCGGCTCGATTTCACCCTTTTCAGAAGCAAATTCAAACACTAATAGCGGTTTTTGTTCAATGTAGTTTTTTTCTAGCATGGCTTTATCCCTTTTTTAAATATTCTGTTTTCCCAAGGCGTTAGTGGGGCAAAGTATCAAGCATTTAAGGAAAATTTTCTTAATCTTCCCTATGACCTCCCCAAAATGATTTGACATAAATAAAAATAAATTCTTCCATTACTATAACATATCATGGTAGATTTCTAATGAAAAAAAACCGCACAAAAATTTTTTTGTGCGGTCTAAAATTCAAGAAATTTATCCATTAATACTATCTTTAAAATGACAAGCAGGATCATTTGTTGATTCAATTTGCGAGGTTTTTGTAATAATGATATTTTGATCGATCCACCGGGACAAAACCTTTCGGTGTGTAAAACTGTAATAAATCTCCATTTACTACTTTATCGGATAGCGATAGTTTTTGTTGGACGATTTCCTGATCTTTCTTCGCCTCTGTTAGTTTATTATTTGCTAATTCCATACCTGTCGTAGAATCATAGAATTTTCCTTCAATCGATGTGATTGTAGAACTTACAAAGTCTCCATTTCGGAAAGGGACTAGGTCATCATGCTGTTTAGATAACAGGTCGGTTCCAAATAAAACATACTTCTTGGTATCTATTCCCAATAAGTGAAGAAGAGTTGGGAGAACATCAATTTGTCCGCCATATTCATGATTAACCCCGCCTTCTATTCCTGGAACATGAAGGATTAAAGGGACTCGCTGCAATCCAGTGCTGTCAAAAGGTGTAATTGGTTTCCCCAGAACTTGCTCCATTTCCTTATTATTATCTTTTGGAATCCCATAATGATCACCGTACAAAATAACAATAGTATTCTCATATAGCCCAGCCTTCTTTAATGAAGTGAAAAACTGCTCTAAAGCTTCGTCTGCATAACGGGCAGTCTGAAAGTATGAATCGACATATGCGTTACCCGTGGCAGCTGGTGCAATCGAAGCATCCTTTTTAGCAATCGGAAATGGAAAATGATTCGTTAACGTAATAAATTTGCTATAAAATGGCTGAGGTAATGATTCCAATAAAGGAAGCGATTCCTTTAAAAATGGCTTATCCATTAGCCCGTATTCCGTTAAATCCTCAGTATCCATATTATAGTAGCTTGAATCAAAAAACTTATCATAGCCAAACGATTTATAAATTTCCTCGCGATTCCAAAAACTCCCGGCATTTCCATGAAAGACAGCAGACGTATACCCCTGTTGTCCTAAAATGGAAGGTGCAGCTTGATAGGTGTTTAAACTTTTCATCATAAAAGCAGAGCCTTGTGGTAATCCATATAATGAATTTTCTAATATAAATTCAGCATCTGATGTTTTACCATGAGCCGTTTGGTGAAAGAAATTATCAAAATAAACGGTATTTTTATCCTCTGTCAATGAGTTTAAAAAAGGTGTCACTTCTTCCCCCCTTAACTTGTAATGAATAAGGAAATTTTGGAAAGACTCCAAGTGGTAATAAATGACATTCATTCCCTTACCCACACCAAAGTAAGTTGGATTGGGTTCAGCATAATTAGATTTTGTATAATTATAGACCTCTGTAATGTCGTTGCTATCTGCCATAACCCTTTGGGCCGATGCTTTTACACTTTGAACCGCATCATATAGGGTGTAATTGTACAAGCCCAGATATTTCACAATATAATTCCGGTCAAATCCTCTCGTTAATAACTCGGGTCGATTTATTTCTGCTAAACCTAAATTTGCACACGAAATTGCCAGTGAAAGTGAGAAAAACGCAGCCACCTTATGGTGATTCATATCCCTAATCTCCATTTTTACAAACCGAAAAGCAAGGAATGCCGACAACAAAATAAAATCAATAAAAAATAAAAAGTCAAATGGTTTAAGTAATGAAACTACGCTGCCACCTATTTCCCCAACATTCTGTGTCTGGGTTAAAGTCGGTAAAGTAATATAATCATTAAAGAAGCGGTAATATAAAATATTGCTATATAACAAAACAGATAAAAGAAAATAAATGGCCATCAACCATACAAGCTTCTTTCGTCCTTTTAAAAAGAAAGCAAGGCCTAAAAATAGTAAGGAAGATCCCAAAGGGTTTAGAAATAATAATAAATGTTGAAAAGGGCCTTCTATCCCTAATTTAAACTGTGTTAACTGAGCTAAATATGTTTTCATCCATAGGAAGAAGACAGCCAAAAAGAAAAAGCCATGATATCTATTAAATATACTTTGACCTTTCTGTAGTTTATTAATCATTTTGCTCCCCTATCAATTGGTATTATTTTTTTCATTTTTTAAAGGAAAAACTTCTAGACTTGATGATTTTTTTCTTGTTTCGACCTTAAATTTAGTATTTCTTTCACATTATGTATATCCACCATATTTTTCTTTGCCATTAATAAATAACATATGGCCGAAGGAAGAAGAAAAATTTGCAGAATCGATAAAGTTATCACATAACTTGCTGGTTCATGGTAGCGAAATGCGATTATGCCAAATATGATACCGACACCAACGTTTCCAATCGTTCTGCCTAAGCTATTGAAAAGATTTGCCACACTAAAAGCTGTACCACGATGCTCAGGCAAATTCACATCAGTGATAAGTGCAAGCCAGTTTGGAGTGTTTGCAGATTGGGATGCAGAAGCAAAAAAAGATAAAATTAATAATAAAGCCATCCAAGGATTTGTAAATAATTGCTTAATTAAACCAACTAAAATGCTCAAAGCATTATGATCGTTTGGCAGTAGCAGCTTGTCCATTGGAATAAAGAACATACAAATGTAAAGAGGCATTGTTAGAAATACAAAAAATGATGTGAAATAGGCTCTTCCTTTATAGGTTTTCTTTTGAAACTTGTCACCGAGATGGCCGAGGTAAACAGATGTCATGCCTCCAATTTGAAAGATTGCATAAAGATAACCAGAAGCAATCATAGCTGTTTCCAAGCTGTATCCCTGCTGTTGGATTTTCAAAATAAATAATGTAGGAAGCCATATGAGGCTGCCCGTAGCAATATTCATAAAAAAAGCCTGCAAAAATAGAAATACATTACTACCCTTTAAAAGAATAGGTAAAATTTGCTTTGCTTCTATCATATAATGATACGTTTGGCCATTTTCCATTAAACCTGTTAACTCTGGATCGGATTGACCTCTGGATGGTTCTTCTATAAAAAAATAAAGAATAATCAGAAAAAAACCGATTATACCTACTAATATAAAAGGCAATCTCCAACTAGTGCTAGTTGCAGTTAAAGAAGCCAAAATAGATCCTGCTATTCCACCAAAGCCTTGGGCCATGCCCCAAAGGCTCAAAATCATTCCACGTTTTTCAAATGGAATATAATCAGTTAAAATACTAAACCCAATTGATGCAATACACCCTAATCCTACCCCTGTAACGATTTGAAATAATAAAAGTTGCAGATAACTTTGGCTTATTGATGTCAAAAAAGCTGATATGACCCAAATTAACGTACCAATCATGATCAGTCTTTTTCGTTTATATTTTCCTGAGAGATAGCCCCAATAAACTGATGAAATAGCTGTCATTAAAATATTTACGGCTGAAATACTACCCAATTTTGCTATGTCCACATGCAAGTCCTGTGCGATATATTTAAATAGTGGCGGAAATAATCCAACAATAATATTATCGAATGCAGCAAGTGTAATAAATACCGATATTGTGAATACCATTTTGGTATTAGTACTTTTCAAATATATTAAAACCTCTTTTTCCTGAAATTTATTCTTTAAACGAAATTATTTATTCCAATTAGGCAAGCTGCAGATTCCATTCAAATCGATTTTCCACCTCTAAAATGAACTGAATGATTTCTTGTGCCGCTTGAGGTTGGATAAACTTTCTTTGGGAATCGATAATATTATTCAGTTTTTCTGCATCATTTTCAAGTAACTGGGTAATCATAGATTGAATTTCGGTTCTATCTTTACAAATAACACCCAAATTATATTTTTCAGCAAAATTCGGATTGTCCTCTTCTTGACCAGGGAGAGCACCTGTAATAATAATCGGTGTATTAGAAGAAAACGCCTCAAACATGACATTGGGGCTTCCCCTTGTAAAAGCAATATCTGCATCGAACATGAGATCTTGAATATTTTTTGTAAAGCCAAAAATATCAACATGATCCCCATATTTACTCTTAAGTGATTGCTCTAACTCTGCTTTTAGTTTACTATTTCTTCCGGCGACAATATTCACTTTACAATCAAAATGATCAAGTAAGATTTCAGCAATATTCTTCATATTTCCTACACCCTCACCACCGCTCATGATTAAGCAATTTAAAGGTGCACCATCATTATAACTAACTTTTTTATTCAAGCCATTTCTAAAAAATCTTGCACGTACCGGAAATCCTAATACTTTTATATTTTCAGCTGGGACGCCATATCCTATACACTTTTCTTGAGCTTCCATTGTTGGGCTGATAATATAATCCGCTCTTTTATCCGCCCAAAGTGGGGATATGTTCACAAGATCAGCAATAAGTGTAAAAAATGGTATTTTAATATATTGTGTTTCTAAAATATTTAAGATGGACCCATTAAAATTGGGATGGACAGATACGATCAAATCAGGTTTTACTTCGTTTAGTAATTTTAAAAAATTCGTTTTTATTAGTATTTCTATAAATTTATTGATTAAAGATGGATTTTCTGCCGAAAAATTAAATACCTTCTCCCATAAATTTTCTGACTTTCTCGTGATAGGACCGTAAGACTTGCCAATATTCAGTAGGAATTGGCCCCCAAGCGAAAAACCATCCACTACATGTACACTAATGTCAGGGTTCTTTTCGATCTTTTCACACAAAGATTCTGTGATACTTTTATGTCCATGACCTGTGTTATCCGAAGAAATAATTAATACTTTTTTACTCATATAAAGCACCTCACTTACCAATAAATATCCTAGGCTGCTCCAAGGATTATAAATTACAGCTGTAAAAGCCATATGGACTTAATTTAAAGTATATTGAAATTACTAAAATCTTTTTATGTAATTTTCATTAATCAAGGTATTATACCTATCTATATATCTATTGTATAATTTTTTGGGGGAAAATTCCCATTAATTTTATATTAATTATTCATTTATCTACCTGGAGCCGAGACACTTTATGAATTTGCGGGTTATTTATAGTAGTTTTTTCCTCATACTTACTGCTAATAAAACCGTTTAAAAGGACATAAAAATGGCAGCATAGTTGCTGCCAGTCCTAAACCTATTTCACTGTTTAAACTACTGCTAGCGGCAGGATCAGCAAAAATAAAGGCGTATGGGATGAATATTAGTTTCCCTTTATGCACCCTTTTTTCCTTTATTTATAAACTCCTTGGTGTATTTGATTTCATTTTCCAAAATGGCTAAACGAATTAGCTTTAACTTAATTTCCTTGCTAAGCGACATCCATTCATGATTATAGATTCTCAATTAATATCCCTCCAATTGATTTATTGTTCAGGCTATAAGTTAATCAGTAATCAATTCAACTTCTTATCCTCAAGGTATTTTTAACTTTCCAATTATGTATTCTTTTCCCTTTTATTTCAAATTGCTAACATATTATTGATTTCCAATTTATATCATTTTTCAACATATTTTTCTACAATTCATAAAAAAGAGGCTCAAATCGAAAGTGATTGATTTGTAGCCTCGTTTTACTTTCATTCATTTAGTTGAAGGAAAACCCACTCAATTAATAGATATTGCAAATTTGAAAATCACACCGCTTCAGCTAAAGATTCGATTTGATTCTGCTTTGCTTTTTTTTTCAAACTTACCATCGCTATGAAAGAAATACAGTAGAGTCCTGCCAGATACCCCATTGCTGTTGTCACATTAGCATGTTGCAGGATATATCCTACTAAAATTGGAGATAATCCCCCTAATGCTCTACCGAAGTTAAAGATCGTGTTGGTTGCTGTACTGCGGATTTCTACTGGATAGTAACTACTTATTAAGGCACCGTATCCAGCAAACATTCCATTTGAGAAGAACCCTACAATCGCACCGCCGATTAAAAGGCCGGCACTTCCTGACGCAAAGGAGTATAAAAAGACTGCGATGGCGGAAGCAAATAAGAAGATGCCAAATGCGCGCTTCATTCCAAGTCGATCCATAAATTGTCCAAACGTTAACATCCCTGCAATCATTCCAACCGCCGTACTAATCGTCCAAAGGGCCGAGTTTGAAACGGATAATCCTTGTGATTGTTGAAGCATAGACGGCAGCCAAATCATCAAACCGTTATATCCCGCAATTTGGACAGTGGCCATGATCGCTAACGCAAATGTTGTGATGGATGTTCTTGGTGTCGCAAACAATTGGGCTAATTTACCATGGTTTGGCACAAGTTGTTTTCTCTTTTGTGCGGCCAGCCATTCAGGTGATTCGTCTAATTTCTTTCGTACGATAAAGGCGAATATAACCGGAACCAAACCGATGAAGAACAATCCTCTCCATCCCCATGCAGGAAGAATCATGGCGCTTAGAAGTGCAGCAAGGATTACACCATATTGAGCACCGATACTAACATAAGAAGAAGCTCGTCCTTGTTTATTTTTTGGCCATGCTTCTGCTACAAGCGCCATTCCAATTCCGTACTCGCCACCTGCCCCTAAGCCTGCAATAAACCGAAATAAGTAGACTTGGTTAATATTTGTGGCTAACCCGGTTAATGCGGTTCCGATTGCAAATAGGAGAATGGTATAGGTAAATACTTTAACTCTCCCAAATTTATCTGCTAAAATACCGAAAATCATGCCCCCTGCCAGCATGCCTATATTAGTAATGGAAGAAATAAGTCCGCCTGCAACCATATCAATATGAAATTCTGCGATAATCATCGACATCGCAAAGGATATAAACATGATATCCATACCCTCTAATGTTAAACCTGCTACGGATGCAACTACTGTTTTTTTACGATAATCCATTTCTGTCGTTCTCCTTTCAAGCCTCACTGGACTATGATTAAAAGATAGTTGGCAAAAATAAAATGCCCTCTCATCCAAAGGACAAAAGGGCATCATATATACATAACGATTATATACGAAGTTTACTTTCGCCTTCTTGGCCTCTCTGGACCAAATTAAAGGAATTTAATTTCATCTAATAGTATCACGATATTTATTAAGTGACAATATTTTTAATCCAATTCTATAATTTTCAAAAAAAAACGCCATTCGACCATTTCCATCACAAATCAGCCAATACACAGCATAATCCAACAAAAAGCAGCTGCTCACTTTTTTAGAACAGCCATAACGTTATGCACATATTTATTCCTTATTGCTTAATGTTTGACTGAGATTTTTCAAGGTATATAGTTTAGCGGTTAAAAGATATAAATCATCATAGTTATTTTTTACGTACTCATCAATAATGTGGATTCCTTCCTTAAATCTATCAACTAAATAATAGGTGTACTTTCCATCCCAATCAAATTGGTTTATTCTTACAAGCTCATCTGCGAGGATTTGAAACTTATACTCCTGAATTAGTAATTTTATTTGATACAATTTATCTGTATGAAACCTAAAGCTATTATTTTGTTCATAACTTTTATCAACATATGAAATAAACTCATTAATATTTTCGGCCAACATATTCGCCTTTTGCATCTGGAAATTCATCATTCCATCTCCTCTTTGTCAATAATCCAATCTATCTCTAGAAAAAGTTTATGTTTCGAGATGATATTCTACTACCATCAGAAAAAGAAAAATGAGTCTCTTCATCCCCTTTCACATTGATAAGGTTTTAATTGGTGCCTTACAGGGAATCTATAACATTAAGGTTATACACAAAAAAAGGAGTGGTAAATTTGGACAAGCAGATGGATGAACAAAAAATAGAAAACCAGATTTATAAAAATGGAGATTCCTTAACAAGTTTTGATGATTTTCGGGAATACCTTAGTGGAAAGGTGAAGTTAGGAGAAAAACTAGGTATGGACGAAGAGCAATTAGCCAACTCGGCTCAGAAAGTAGCTGATTACCTAGCAGATAAACAGTCACCTAAAAATTCCGAGGAGCGATTATTGCAGGAGCTCTGGAACGTGGGTACGGAGGAAGAACAGCACAAACTAGCACATATGCTTGTACGATTAGTGCAACAATAAAAGAATTTTAAATATAATTGAAAATTACAAAAAAAGGAACCCACTCAATAGAAGTGGATTCCTTTTTTATAATCAGTCCCTCTTTTTGCTAGTTAAACAGTTTCAAAAGCAAGCTTTGGTTTTCGTTCCATTTTTAACGCCACAATTAGGAATGAGCATCCAACAATAAACCGTATAATCGAAGTTGTCACCATGGCCGCATTCATGCCAAACAAATTCAGCAGGAAAACCCCAAACTGAGGAGCGATAAAGCCAATTATTGATAACAAAAAGTTATAATTGGCGATATAGGTTGTTCTATTTTTCTCGGGAGACACCTTTAACAGCTGGTTAAATAATAAAAGGTTGGTACCTGAAACAAAAAGGCCGATCCATAGATTAATCAGCGTAATATAAATGAGGCTGGTGGATAATATGGTTAATACTGGTGCAGTCGCCATGCCGGTTGCTGCTACAAACAATAACATGGTATTCCCCCCACGATTCGCAGCTTTTGCCCACCATTTAATGCTGACAATTTGAGCAAATTGATTTGTAACAGCGAACAGGCTGAACCATAATGCAGTAGCATTCGCCTCTCGAATATGATAAATACTAAAGATGGACCATGCCATTTGAGCTCCAAAATTAAAGAGGAGCGCGCAGATAGTAAAGGATACAAACGGTTTATGAGAAAAAATTTCCAGTGAGAAACTCCTCTTCTTTGCTTCCATCACTGACTTTTCCATTGGAACAGTCTCATTCTTCTCCCTATGCTTCATTAAATAATATACTTCAAAAATGGCAAAAACGAATCCAACGACAAATAGAACCTGGTAAGGAAAGGGATTGCTTGAATTGAATTGCTGCAGAAAAAAACCAGTTAAAAAAGTAACCCCCATGGCAGTAATCGTAGATAACCGGTTACGTGTACTAAAAAATTCTCCCCTTCGATTTTCAGGAACAAGGTCACCAATCAAAGTTTGCCAAGATAATCCGGAAAGGGCCCCCGGAAAATTTAATAGCGCTATTAATCCAACAAGTACCCATGCAGAATATGTTCCCGATAAAAATGGAACAAACATCATAAGCATGAAAAGAAGCCTTGTAAAAAAAGTAGAAACGACAGTGAATTTTTTTTTGCTTTGTACTCTATTGAGCCAGACCGTGCCAGGAATCAGTGCAAGCATCCCAATAATTGACGGTAAAGATGTAATCAAACCCATCTGCTGGTTGGTTGCCCCTAAAACACTTAATGCAAATAAAGGGATATAGCCGTTAACCGTGTTGGTTGATACCGTAGAGGCAAGGCCGTTATATATGCTTAATCTTTCATTTTCGTTTAATTTCAAGTACTGTTTCTCTCCTTCATTTCATTTATCGAAATGGATTGTAAACCGACGCTTTACAGAAGGCAATACTTTCGGAGAAAAACAGTTACTTTATCATACCTTCTCAATTGAGAAGGTACATCTAAATACATAAATATCCATAAAAATCAGATAATGGAATGTTCTTTGGAACTTACTGCGTTTCATTCCCTGATAAATTTACGCAGAAATTTTTATATTTTTATCTTTTTTCTTTTTAAATGAATACAGGAAAAACAAAAGAATAAACCATAAAGGTGTCATTAATAACGCTACACGAGTTGCTTCCGCAAATAGCATAATAACTAGAATAATAGCAAATAACGTAAGGACCACATAGTTAATAAATGGTGTAAACGGTGCTTTAAAAGTAGATTTTTCTCGTAAATCGGGTCGTAATTTTCTATATCGCAAATGACAAACTAAAATGATGCTCCAAACCCAAATAAAACAAATCGCACTTATTGTCGTCACGATTCCAAAGGCTTGTCCCGGAATTAGCTTACTTAATAGGGCTCCAACGGATAGCACAAGGGCAGATATAAGTAATGCATTACTAGGTACATGATTCTTATTTAATTTAGCAAATTTAGCTGGTCCTTGTTCATGATTACTAAGGGTAAATAAAATCCGGCTTGTTGAAAACAACCCGCTGTTACAAGCTGATGCTGCGGATGTTAAGACCACAAAATTAATAATACCGGCAGCTATGGGAATACCTACCAAGCTAAATGTTTTCACAAAAGGGCTGTTTTCTGCATTTAGCTGTGTCCATGGATTAATACACAAAAGGATGATCAGTGCCCCTACATAGAAAAAAAGAATTCTTAACGGAATTTTATTAATCGCAGAGGGAATATTTTTTTGTGGATTGGATGTTTCCGCTGCAGATACCCCCACTAATTCTACACCTACAAATGCAAAAAGAACCATCTGAAATGAAAGCAAGAAACCTGAAACCCCATTTGGGAAGAAGCCGCCATATTGCCATAAATTATTTATCGAGACTGTACCCGTTTCTGTTTGGAATCCAATAACTAATAAAACAACCCCAATTATGATTAAGGCAAGAATAGTGATTACCTTGATTAACGCAAACCAAAACTCTAATTCTCCAAAAAGCTTTACAGTTAATAAATTTAGCCCCAATAACAAAACTAAACAGACTATGGCAGGAACCCATTGCGGAATATCAAACCAATATTGAACGTATACGCCAACCGCGATAATATCAGCCATTGCTGTCATGATCCAGCAAAACCAATACGTCCAGCCTGTAACATACGCTGCCCATGGTCCAATATAATCCTCAGCAAAGTCCGTAAATGATTGATAGCCCTTATTTGATAAAAGAAGTTCTCCTAATGCCCTCATAACAAAAAAGCATGCGATACCTACGATTAAATAAGCAAAAATGATCGAAGGACCGGCTAACTGGATAGCTTTTCCTGAACCTAAAAATAAGCCTGTCCCAATCGTACCGCCAATTGCTATGAGTTGTACGTGCCGATTTTTCAGATCTCGTTTTAATTCTTGTTGTGCCACTTAAAATTCCTCCTTGTTGTCATAAAAATTGTTATTAATCTACATGTAAACCATGTAAAAACCATAAAAAAAAGAGATTGGATTAGCTCCAATCTCATCGGTCATAAGAATAACAAATATTATCTATACCTCTTGTATTTGAGAATAATAAATAGTATTCGTACTCTTCTGTCCTTTTGCCTGAGATTGTGAACCCTTCGGCGCCGCAGATAACCTGCGGTCTCTCCAGAAGCTGCTCCTGCTATGGTACGTGCCATAGCAATCATAGCTTGCTAATATCATTTTGTTAAACTATTGTTGAATAATTTTTAATTTTAATAGTATTATGTTAATTTGTCAACACATCATTTGGTAGATTAATAGTTAGTAAAGAACCAGAGCATATTGAATTTGATTTGATGAGATTGGTGTAATGGCCATAATGCGATAGCCGATACTGAGTAATTGCGATAAAGTTTCAGCACAATTGTAACGTGGCGGCTCAATCGGTGCGTGAAAACTTTTATATAAATGTATCAATTGATTATTGTTTGTACAGTAAAGTAAGACAACATGTCTACCGGTCCATGCTTGACCGATCATTGGTTGTATTTTGATATCCCATATATTTCTCATTTTAGCACCCTTACTAATTGATACAGTAGATTATGTAAAAAACTAGTCCATTGTTCTAAAAGAATAACGAAATGGTTAAAGTAATGGTTGTTTCTACAAGCCGATAGCGCCTGGAGCTAGACATTTCCCAAAGCCAAAATTTATGATTTCCTATCTTTTAAAAAAGGAGAAGTTCTCAATGGTATGAGAACTTCTCCTTCCGCTTTTTAATACACATCCCGTAGGTAACGCCCTTGCGCTTTCATATCATTTAGATATGCTTCTGCTGCTTCAGGGGTCATTGATCCTTCTTTTTCAATCACGTTCAATAACGCGTTGTGAACGTCCTTCGCCATATATTGCTTATCACCACAAACATAGAAGGTTGCTCCATTTTCTAGCCATTCAAACAATTCTTTGCTATTCTCAAGCATTTTATGCTGTACATATACCTTATGCTCTGTATCACGTGAGAACGCCGTCTCTAATCTAGTTAGGACACCTTCTTTTTGATACTTTTCTAACTCTGCTTGATAAAGGAAGTCCGATGCTGAATGCTGATCTCCGAAAAATAGCCATGATCTTCCCGTTCCTTTATTAACCGCACGTTCCTGGATAAAGGAACGGAATGGTGCAATGCCTGTCCCTGGACCAACCATAATAATGTCTGTATCTTGTGACTCTGGCAGATGGAAATGCTTATTGGGTTGAACAAAAACAGAAAGCGTATCGCCTGCTTGAATTCGTTCTGCGACTAAAACAGAACAAACCCCTTTCCGATCGCGTCCATGTGCTGTGTAGCGCACAGCGCCGATCGTTAGATGCACTTCACCAGGATTGGCTGCAAAACTGCTAGCAATGGAATAGAGACGCGCTGTCATTTTTCTTAAAAGGGAGACAACCTCTTGGGCCGTAGCCTTCCATGGACCGAAATCACGCAGCATATCAAGCAAATCTCGTCCGTTAGTATATTCTTTTAGCTGGGTTGCATTTTCAATTAATACAAGCTTTTGTAACTCTTCATTTTCGGTTAATTCTGCTGCCTGTTGGAGAATCTTCTTCGATAGAAGTGTTATTTCAAAATATGTGGTTAGCGCCTCTTTTAATGGGAGTATATCCCCTTGCTTATTTATTGTTACAACTGTTTCTTCATCCCAGTTCATTTCTGTAATAATGGAGGCCACAAGTTCTGGATCATTCTGTGGAATCACACCAAGAGCATCTCCTGGGATATAAGAAAGTCCTGATTCTTCTAATGATAATTCAATATGCCTTGTTTCTTTACTAGAACCGGCACCATTTAAATTTTCGTTTTTGAGAACCTTTGCTTGGAAAGGATTTGTTCTTGAAAAAGTGGTTGGGACCTTGTTGTCTTCTTGTGTAATTTCAGGGTTTCTTACAGTAACTTGCATAATTTTCACCTCTAGAAGTTGTTTTTGCTAGGTTTGGCCATTTTACTTTGACACACCAACTAGTATTTATAACAGAATAATATCAAAGATTTGTAGCAATATCTATATTCCAACATAGTGGTTCCCACTATTTTATTATAAACACATCTATGAACTGAAATGAATATTAAAATAAATCCAATTCTCGAAGCCAAAACTTATAAATTTTTATATAAAAAGAAAAAACATTTTCTATTAGGACAGGCATATGATGGAATATCCATCTATTTGCTGAAAGGAATACTTGACCATGGTTAATAATAAATCGAAATTAATTGCTTCACTGTATGCCTTTATGTCGATTAGTTTTTGGGGCGTTTCATTTGTATCAACAAAAGCTGTACTTGAAAAGCTTGACCCCTATTCATTACTTGTTTTTCGTTTTGGAATTGGAACATTATTTTTGCTGTTGCTTTTACTTCTTCAGCGTAAGCGGCTGCTTGTCTCCATTAAATATCTTCCCCAACTCTTGATTTTGGGTATTCTTGGCGTATTTGTCCATCAAGTACTTCAGGCGACAGCATTATTAACGATTAATGCATCATCTGCTGGATGGCTCATTTCGTTTTCCCCTATCTTTACAGTCATCCTGTCCATTTTCTTTTTACATGAAAAGATGAGTATAACGAGGGCTGTGGGGATGGTGCTGGCAATCACAGGTGTACTGCTAGTTACAACCACAAGAAGTGGACAATCCTTTCAATTTGCATTGAATATTGGCTTTTTTCTAATGATTTTGAGTACCTTGAATTGGGCCGTCTACTCCGTGTTATTAAAAAGCTTAAAAATCCCTTATTCCCCTCTGTTAGTGACGTTTTACATGAGTTTACTAGGCTTGATTCTTACTACACCATTTATTATTAGGAATAGAGGCTGGGAATCCCTTCCCCTTCTAACGCATACGGAGTGGGCGCATTTGTTGTTCCTTGGTGTCTTTGTTTCAGGTATCGCTTATTGGTATTGGGGTAAAGCCCTTGAAACTTTAGAAGCCTCAAAGGTTTCGATGTTCCTTTATTTGGAGCCCATCTCCACATTGGTTGCGGCAGTTTTGCTGTTACAAGAAAAAGTTTTATTCATAAGTGTTGCCGGAGGTATCATAATTATTATAGGAGTAATTATTGTTAACGGTCAGCTTATACCTATGTTGTTTACCCTCTTCAAGAAAAAGCGTCCATAGGAGGAGAGCATGATGACTTTGCCAAGTAGGTTAAAGAAAGTATTAGATTCCTTAAGAAGCCCCTCTAAAGCAGTGTTGAGAGATGCTCTATTACAACTAGATCTTACACTAGACGATTTTTCCCACTTACCGGAACCATCGGAAGGAAAACCCTACAATCGAAAACTATTATATAAAAACGAAGAGGTTGAAATGCTTGTCATGAATTGGTCGCAGCTGGAGTGTGCACCGCATGATCACGGCCATTCCCATGGCTGGATTCAAGTCCTCTCAGGTATTTCCCTTAATTCGGTGTATGAGGTCAACGGTAATGGCTTGCCCAGTGAATTGTTTCATCAATACCATCATAAAGGGAAATTTTTTTATGCACCGAAAAGGGCTATTCACAAAATGAAAGCTTTGAACCAGACAGATTTGGTTACCCTCCATCTATATTCCCCTCCCATCACTGGAATGACTGTCTATGACCTGCAAAAATGTGCTGCTTGCGTCGTATCAGACGATTGCGGCGCATGGTGGCCAGATGAACAATATCAGAAGGTCAAAGAGATACAATTAAAAAACAATGTACTGACTAAAGAGTGACATCCTCTTTTTATAGTACACTCAAGTGATGGATGCTGGATTAAAAAAATTATGGATTATTAGATAGAAACTAGGTGATTTCCTTTTAAAAAAATAACAAAGCTGCCTCATTTGGAATGAGACAGCCTAATTTTTTTCAACCTTCCTCTATAACCAGATTTGTGGTTTATTTAGCTGAAAGACTAAAAAGCTTTTCTAAATGACGGACCACTTCATCATTATCCGCCTCAATTACTTCTAGATACTGTGGTTTATTAAACAATTGACTGATTTGCTCAGGGTATGTCTGATCAATATGACAACGTTCGATCGATTCATTAAATTTTGCCGGGTGGGCTGTTGCCAGTGTAACGCAAACCTCATTAGAGTTATTACAAACTTCGTACGCTGCGACCCCGCAAGCAGTATGTGGATCTAATAAATAACCTGTTTCAGCATAGTACTTACTGATGGTTTGCAGGCATTCTTCCCCTTCAACTCCATGTGCAGCAAAATCTTCTTTCACTTGACGGAGCAGCTCCTCATTCACAACGATTTTTTCTTCTGCCTTAAATTGCTCCATTAAGACTGACACTGCCTTTGGATCTTCTCCAAGCAAGTAGTACAAATAGCGCTCAAAATTGCTGGCAACTTGAATATCCATAGACGGGCTATAAGTGCTGCGGAATTCACCTGGCTTGTATACTCCATTATGGATAAAACCTTCTAAAATATTATTCTCATTTGTCGCTACGATGAGTTTCCCAACTGGGAGCCCCATTTTCTTTGCAAGATAACCAGCAAAGATATCTCCAAAATTTCCAGTCGGGACACTAAAGTTAATGCTGTTTAATTCTTTTTCTTTTTTCACTTGGAAATACGCATAAAAATAATAAACAGTTTGTGCCAAGATCCGAATAAAGTTAATGGAATTAATCGCACGCAGATGGTATTTGTTTTTCAGTTCAACATCTGCAAACAATTCCTTGATAATTTTTTGACCATCGTCAAACGTTCCTTTTATCGCCAAATTCAAGACACTCTTGTCATCAACCGTTGTCATTTGCAATTCTTGTACCTTACTTACTTTGCCATGGGGGTGCAAAATACAAATACGAATACCTTCTTTTCCTCTGACACCCTCAATGGCTGAAGCACCCGTATCTCCTGAAGTGGCACCGAGAATATGAATTGTTTCACCTGTCTGCTTGGACACATAGGAATATAAATTCCCTAAGAATTGCAGCGCAATATCCTTAAAAGCAAAGGTCGGCCCATGGAATAGTTCTAACAAATACATGTTATCTTTCAACCTTTTAACAGGTGTTACCTCTGCGTGGCGAAAAGTGGCATAACTTTTCTCGATTAATGCCTTAAGCTCATTATCAGGAATTTCACCATCCACAAAATAAGAAAAGATTTCGTATGCTAATTCCTGATAAGTAAATTGGGACATTGCATCTAGCTTCTCTGCAGGAATATGCGGAATTTTCTCCGGCACTAATAGTCCACCATCATTTGCCAGCCCCATTAAGACGGTATCAATAAAACCAATTTTTTTTACGTTTCCTCGTGTACTAACAAAGTTCATAGTGTCCTCCTGTTTTTTTTATTTAAAGTTATACTTTCTAGAGCAAATCAATATTGAAACTTTAGACATAATATTTTTTGTTGAGTTAAAATATATAAAGTTTATTTTATACATAATTTAGTGAATAGTCTATAAATTGTCGTTTTAGAAAGCAGATTTTTTATCATTTACATGTTTCGCTAGTAGATTTCCTCATAATTACTCAACAAATAGGAGGAACTAGCACATTTCATAAGAAAGTGACGATGAAAACTCTTCATACTCATACAGGAAAGTAAGAACATATCTTGAATTATACTCCTACAAGGAAAATAACCTTGTAACATATCGGAAAGGTTGTGAGTTTATGAGACTTTTGAATGTACAACCTAAGAAAAACTTTCACTACATCTTTGTTCAATTTCCAGGAATGAAGATGAATGTCCCTATGCTCTCGAACGGTGAGGGAAAGGTGGTGAATGAAGATGCTGCTTTATGTATCCAATTAAACAGCAAAGAGAAGGTTAAGCAAATATTCTTTGTACGTACCCAGAGTATCAAACCTTTTGACTTTACAGATGAAGGAATTGGAGCAAAAGCATATTATCGAGTCATCAAACAAAAAGAAACCTCTCATGCCTCACTCCAGAATGAATCTGAGGATTTCATCTCATTTATTACAGATGAAGTGGCTGTTGTCCAAAAGAAAACAGATGCAGGATATCACTTTGTCTTGGTGGTAAATAACCGTGAAATCGGAATTGTCGCTTCAGTTGAAGAAGAAGTTTTACAAACAGAGAAAGTGGCATTACAACCTAAAGAGAAAACGAAAGAGTATGCCTCTGCTAACAAAGATAGCAACAAAAATGTGGCTGTTTTCCGAAGGAGAGCCAAGAAAACGATATTCTTAGGAGGCTATGTCTTTCAGGATCATGTAGTTATAGAGCCAATCCGAACTCTTTTGGAGGGCGTTAAGAGAAAAGTTAAAGTATTTTCTCCTGCCGCATTAGACTTTATTGGTCCAGGTGATCAGAACCAACTATTTTTATCAGGAGGGGGTGGTGGAGCGGCTTGCCCCTAATAGGGATACACAACTTTATATTTTTAAACATCGAAACCAAAAGGATTAAAGGATAATCCTTTTCGATAATATAAAATCTAAAATAAATAGGAAAGGAAAAATAATTGGCTGCCAGACACATTCGATTTACGGAAAACTAAATTAATCCATTAATATATGGACTTAACCAACGTGTTAAGTCCTTTTTATTTTAAAATACATATTCAGACTTTTGATGTCTGGATACAAATTTATTATTAGTAACCCAGAAACGCCAAGGATAATCCCGTGCTTCACCAGATTTGTCAATTCCAATCCTTTTTCCAGCTGAAATGCTTTTTGGGTGGGATCCTTTAGCAATAAATAAAGGAGGATGCGTAAGGGGGCGGCCATAGTCCTCCATATTAATGCCCAATGATTTTGTCAGTTTCCCGGGGCCGTTTGTCAATCTTGTCAGATCTTCCATGCCTCGCCTGATTTTCATAAGCTCGATACCGTGCCAAGGTTCGAGGGCGCGGATTAAAACGGCTTCTGGTTTTTCTTCGCCGCCGGTGACCACATTGAAAAGGCAGTGTGTATGCATTAAATATGTATAGGCAAGGCCGGAACGTTGGAACATGACCTCGGTTCTTGCCGTCCTTCTATTATTGTAGCTGTGCGCAGCTTTGTCACCAGGACCTATGTAAGCCTCTGTTTCAACGATATATCCTGCAGCAATCCCCTCATTCGTTTCTTTTACAAGAAGGCATCCAAGCAATGCCTTTGCCAGTTCAAGCGTGGGCAGTTCATAAAATTCCGGCGATAATGGAATGATTTCTTTTAAAAATTCCCCCATGTCACACACCTCCATAAAAATATAATTAAGTTTACCCTAAAATATGGCCCAAATTGTATCCGTTTAAAAAAAGATGTCTTCCAATCCCTAAAAGGCACCATCCAACCTGGATGGTGCCCCTTTTTTCATCTAGTATATGTGTGTTCAATGAAAAACATCGGTATTTGCTGATTACTTAATAATCAAAACAGGACAATGTGCAAGCTGGGAAACTTTCTGACTAACACTGCCAAGCATTAATCCTTTAATATTTCCCAACCCCCTGCTTCCCATGATAATGAGCTGATACTTTCCTTCTTCTGCCTTTTTAACAATTTGAATGGCCGGTTCTCCTATCACATAATGGGTTTCAATTTCGATTCCTTCATCTTCTGCAAAAGAAACCGCCTGATTTAACATATCACCGGCTTCTTTTCTTCGTTCATTATAGAGATCATCAATCGTTGCATTTGGCATTCCTTCGGTTATATTCAGATTTTTCTCGACATGGATCACGCCAATTTTAGAATATCTTTCCTTCGCAAAATTTAATGCAGACCTTAAAGCTTTTTCACTCATTTTAGAGCCATCAATTGCTACAAGAATGCGATTGAACATAATGTCATCTCCAAAAATATAAAATATTATATTAATATTTTATCAAATATTTCTATCTATGAATAAATATTTAATAATATTATTTTAATGAAGTATTTACTTCTACGGAAGAAACACCCATTTTTTCTGAAGAAGCCTTTTTTCCGTACAAGAAATAGTGTAATGGCAAACAGATGACTGCAATAATTCCAAGACTGATATATAAACCACTGTATCCTATTGAAGGAACTAAAAATCCTTGTATAAAAGGTCCAATCCCTAATCCTATATCGGTAAGAATGAAAAATGTCGATGTTGCTAATCCAACGCGATGAGCAGGTGCAGATTGGACTGCGACTGTCTGAGAACTGGACATATACGTTCCATATCCAAAACCGACTAGTGCACCGGCAATTAATAGAACAATCCCAACATGTGATTGACTAAGCACAAATAGACCTATTATTAAAGAAATAAGCGCCGGATACATGATGAAATTTGGCCCCTTCAGATCAAACATTTTACCAGAAAATGGTCTGGTTACGAGGACCGCGGCAGCATAAACAATAAAGAAGAAACTTGCTGCTGAAGTGATGTTGTTCTCGATAGCAAAGAACGATAGGAAAGATAAAATTCCGGAATAACAGAAAGCAGTAACCGTTGCAACAAGTGTAATCGGCACAGATTTTTTCTCAATAAAATTGGATAATTTAAACCCTTTTAATTCCGCTTTTTGTTCTTCTGTTAAGGTAATTTCTTGAACTTTCAAGAAAAAGGATAAAACTAAACTAATCGCTATACAGACTAAACTAAAAACAAATATCATTTTAAATTGAAAATGTTGTTGAATAAATATACCTATAAAAGGTCCAATCGCTGTAGCCAAGGTCATACTTAAAGCAAAATAGCCGATTCCTTCTCCACCTCTAGCTTTTGGAATCACTTGGGCTACAACTGTACCTAATACAGTGCCAGCAAGACCAAAGGCAAACCCATGTAATAAGCGATTAGCAATGAGCATTCCAAAACTATCTACACCAAAATAGAAAATGGCAGAAAAAACCATTATCAAAATGCCGGCTAGAAGAAGTTTTTTTCTACCTATTTGATCAAGGTATTTACCGCCAATAATCCGACCGACAAGCGCTCCAATAACAAAAATACTGGATGCTAAACCTGCTTGACTCTCAGATGCATCAAATTCATTAACAGCAAATACGGATATAGTGACCATTAATAAATAAAATGTTAGCATTAGAAAAAAATTGGTCACTAATATACCTATATAATCTTTTGTCCATAATTTTTCTTTCATTATTCAATCCCCTTTTTTTGTCAATTTATTTAATATGAACATAGTGTTTATGATACAATATCGCTATTGATAAATAAAATAAATGTTGTTTATAAAGGGGATAAGTAATTAGTTATGCCAACGATTACTCAATTTGAAATCTTTATGAAGGTTATTGATGAAAGAAGCTTTACAAAAGCTGCTCAAGCCCTACATATGTCACAGCCTGCTGTCAGCCATGCGATTGCTACTTTAGAATCAGAGCTAGGCGTTACCTTATTAGTACGAGAACGGGGCAAGGAATTAATTGTAACGGACATTGGAAAACGGGTTCTATTTCAAATAAGAAATATACTAAATAGTCTTGAAAAAATTCAACAGGAGATCTCGCTGGAAAAAGGATTAGTCACTGGAACTATTCGTATCGCAACTTTTCCTAGTGTAACGGCACACTTCTTGCCAAAAATTATCAGTACTTTTCAACAGATAAGACCGAATGTGTCACTGACATTTAAGGAGGGTTCCCAAGAGGAAATCAAGGAATGGTTAACAGCACGGGAAATAGATATCGGATTTATCGTTCTGCCATGCAGCGAATTAGAAACAATCCCCCTTGTCAAGGATCGCTATCTTGTTATGCTGCCGGATGGGCATTCCTTGCTAAAGAATAAGTCTGTTTATTTATCGGATTTGGAAGACGAGCCTCTTATTATCTCTAATGCTGGATATGAAGCACCTATTATTGATCTAATGAGGAAACAAAAAATTACAATAAATGAAAAATATAATACTTCTAACCTAAATACCTCATTAGGTATGATAAAGGAAGGATTAGGAGTACTTATTCTGCCCGAGCTCTCATTGAAAAATCTTTCTTTTCCCAAAGCGAACATTCGGCCATTAGAAACAAACCATTATAGACATATCGCCTTAGGCTTACCCTCATTACAGGAAGCCTCCCGTGCCGTCCAATTATTTATTCAAATAACGAAACAACTGTTTGAATAGGAGAGGAATTTCTTGAAAAATTTTTACTTAGTGGCACTTTGTAGGTATTTAATAATTTTCGCTTAGTGGATAATAAAAATCCACCTTTCAAAAAGAAAAAGGTGGATTTCTTTGGCGGTAAGACCGAAGTTTCGTATTTATTTAAACATCTTTCCTGGATTTAAAATACCTAGGGGATCAAACTGGTCTTTTATCATTTTCATAAGATGAATAGAACTTGCATGTTCCTTATATAGATAGTCTATTTTTCCTAACCCAATTCCATGTTCACCTGTTGCTGTACCACCGCAATCAATCGCAAATTCGACAATTTTTTGATTCACCGTATGTGCTTTTTCCAGCTCTTCCTGATCGTTTGGATTAACCATCATTAACGCATGAAAGTTTCCATCCCCAACATGCCCTACTACGCCTCCAAACAATCCATAGCTTTCAAGTAAAATGCTTGCGTACGTAATCGCATCAGGTAGCTTGGAGAAGGGTACACAAACGTCCGTACTCATATTACTCTTCTCTGGAAAACTATGTTTAAATGCATAAACCAGTGTATGACGAGCCTCCCACAATTGTGCTTTTTTCTTTGAGTCCGTTTCATATTCAAACTGAGTACAACCTTCTACCTCCGCTATCTCTTGTGCAAAAGCAACATCTGCTTTAATTCCAGCTTCATTCCCCTGGAATTCCATAAATAAAGTTGGCTGCTCAGCATACATAGTTTTGTTATGAAAGTTAACTTGTTTCATACACTTGGAATCTACCAGTTCCACACGAGCGATTGGAATCCCAGAGGTGACCATCGCATTCGCTGCATTGATTGCATTTTCAACAGAAGGAAAAGCAGCTCTGCATGCAAGAGTTGCTTCGGGAATTCCGAATACTTTTAATGTTATTTCTGAAAATACTCCTAATGTCCCTTCTGAACCAACAAAAAGTGGAGTTAAATTGTATCCAGAAGAAGATTTAGCTGCTAACCCGCCAATGTTTGCTATTTCCCCATTTGCTAAAACTACCTCTAGACCTCGTACCACATCTTTCATAGCACCATATTTTACTGTCGTGGTACCCGAGGCATTGGTACTAGTCATACCACCGATGGTAGCATCAGCTCCTGGGTCTACCGGAAAAAATAGGCCATATCTTTTTAGTGCCTTATTCAATTGTTTTCGTGTTACACCAGGTTGTACCTTTACTAGTAGATCGTTTGGCCGTATTTCATTGATGTTATTCATCAATTGAAAATCCATCGAGATACCACCTGCAACTGGGATTGAGTGCCCTTCCAGGCTAGATCCAGCACCAAATGGTACAACCGGTATTTGATACTTATAAGCTATTTTCATAATTTCTGAAATCTCCATTTTACTTTTTGGAAAAACGACGATATCCGGCTTCACAGGCAGATGATACGATTCATCCTTGCTGTGATGTTCTAAAATGGTTGGATTCTCACTTATTTGTTCCATTGGTAGAATATTTCTCAAATCTTGTTTCCATTTCATTAGTATTCCATCCTCTCATTAACTGCAATTAATGGTTTCTTTTTCTCTATTAATATATTTAAATAAATAATTCACAATCTCCTGCAAGCATAAAATCTTTAATGAAATAAAAAATCCGGCCCAAGGAATGAGCCGGATTCTTAAGTCTGCTTTAATTCTAACCTTCTCGCTATCAGTGACAAAGCATAATTAACGATAAAATACATCAACGCTACAATTACAAACACAGGTATTACGTACGATCCCTTTTGTGCGTAAATAATTTGTCCGTTGTGCAATAAATCCGGCAGCGCGATGACGACAGCTAACGATGTATCTTTTAGCAAAGAAATAAATTGACTAACAATAGGTGGAACCATTCTTCTCAGCGCTTGAGGCAGGATAATATAACGTAATGTCTGAATGTAGTTCAGGCCAGACGAACGTCCTGCTTCAATCTGGCCTTTTTCGATCGAGTTTAAACCGCTTCGAATAATCTCTGACAGCATAGCTGATTCAAAAACCGTCAATGCGGCGATCGCCGCAGTCGTTATTTCCATTTCAATTCCGATTTCGGGCAAGGCAAAATAAGTGAAGAAAATGATCAACAGTAATGGAAGATTACGGATCGTCTCGACTACCACGGCAAGTAATGGAGAAACGACGGGAATCCGTGCATATCTGAGAGTGCCAATAAGACCACCAATAATGAAGCTGAGCACAATTGAAATGGCAGCGACCTTAAGGGTAACCCAAAATCCTTCAAGTAAAAATTTAAAATTATCCGGTTTATATACTTCAATGAACGGTGCTAGAAAATCCATCTATGCACCTCCTTAATTACTTTTAGCCATGCGTTTTTCTAAAAATCCTACGCCAAGACTTAAAGGTATCGTTAAAATTAAATAAAATAAGGCCACAAAAATATAGGTATCAAAGGTTACGTATGTCTTTGCGGATATTAAATCCCCCTGATACATTAAATCCCCACCTGCGACTACAGCTAACAATGATGAATTTTTAACTAAATTGATAAATTGGTTGCCAAGAGGAGGGATTACGATCTTTATAGCCTGCGGGAGTATAACCATTCTCATTGCCTGGCCGTAACTCAATCCTGTCGAGCGGGCTGCTTCCATTTGCCCTTTTGGAACAGACATAATTCCGGCACGGATTGCTTCCGCAATGAAAGCCGCTGTGTAAACGGTCAATCCGATCGTTCCTGCCAACATCCCGCCAAAATTTCCAGCTAAGTAAGTGAAAAATATGATTACCAGTACAGGGATATTACGAATAAATTCAACATATGCCGTACCAAACCAGTTTAGAGGTTTAAACGGGGCAATTCGCATGACAGCAAGAAGTGTTCCCAAAATAAAGCTGCATAATAACGCTATTAAACTGGCAATAATGGTTATTTTTAATCCTTCTAAAAATGAATCGATATTATTCATTAGTATCGAGAAATCCACCAAACGATCTCCTCCTAATTATCAGGATGAGCGGGTCCGAAAAGTTGCATACGGACCATTGCCCATCCTGACGAGAAACCCGGTATAAATAATTAATTTTTAATCCATTTATCCTTAATTTCATCGTACTTTCCTGAATCCTTCAGGCTTTTTAATGCTTTATTCAATGCATCGACAAGCTCTTTGTTGCCTTTCTTAACAGCAATTCCATAAGGCTCTTCTGTGAATGTTCCACCGACTAATTCAAATGAAGGATCTTCTTCTGCCATACCATAAAGAATGGAATCATCTGTCGTCAGGGCATCACCCTTGCCTGCCTTAAGGGCTGTAAAGGCTTCAGCATAGTTTTCGAATTCAAGTACGGTTGTTTCAGGTGCTTTCTCACGAATATTTACTGAAGATGTCGAACCTTTAACAGCAAGAACCTTCGTTCCTTTTTTCAAATCTTCAATACTCTTAACCTTGCTTCCTTTTTTCACAAGCAATGATTGCCCAGCATCAAAATATACATCAGTAAAATCAACTTCTTTTTTACGTTCTTCATTGATGGTCATGGTAGCGACAACCGCATCAACCTTACCATTATTCAGGAGGCCTACCCTAGTTTTCGAAGTAACTTCTACGTATTCTGGCTTAACATCCTTGCCAAACATTTCTTCTGCCAGCGCTTTGGAAAGATCGATATCGAACCCTTCCACCTCACCTGTCGAAGGATTCTTCAATCCAAACAAACGAGTGTCATATTTTACTCCAAACACGATTTTTTTCTCTTCCTTGATCTGGGCCAAGACATCCTTACTGCTGTCTGTAGAGGCCTTGTCCCCGCTGCAACCGGCAAGTAATAAAGCAGCCATTGCAGAAAATAGCGCCATTTTTACAAAGTTTTTTGTTTTCAACATTTCATTTACCCCCTATTAATGATTTAATATACGGCTGAGAAATAAGCGAGCCCGTTCTTCACGTGGATTCTCATAAAATTCAGCCGGGACTGCTTCTTCCAATATTCGCCCCTCATCCATAAATACGATTCGGTCGGCCACTTCTCTGGCAAAGCCCATTTCGTGGGTCACTACAACCATCGTCATACCTTCCTTAGCAAGGGCTTTCATCACATCTAGGACCTCGCCGATCATTTCAGGATCAAGAGCTGAGGTTGGTTCATCGAAAAGCATAATTTCTGGTTTCATGGCAAGGCCGCGTGCTATGGCTACACGCTGCTGCTGACCTCCGGAAAGCTGGGAGGGATATGATTCGGCCTTATCTGATATTCCTACTTTATTAAGATAATATCTGGCTGTTTCCTTTGCCTCATTTTGAGATTGGCCTAATACTTTCATAGGAGCAAGAGTGATATTTTCAAGCACAGTTTTGTGGGGATATAAATAAAAATGCTGAAAAACCATGCCAATATTGCGCCTTAGCTTATTGATATCTGTTTTTTTATCCCCTACTGATATCCCGTTTACAGTGAGTGTCCCGTCAGAGATTGATTCCAAATGATTAATACAGCGTAACAAAGTACTTTTCCCTGAACCAGATGGCCCGATTACTACCACAACTTCACCTTTATTGATTGTGAGATTAATATCTTTTAAGACGTGAAAATCCCCATAAAACTTATTAACCTGATTAAATACAATCATTCTTAACCTCCTTATATAAAACTTTTTCACTATGTAAATAAATTTTTGCGAACTTTCAGAATTGATTAAATTATATTCATATTACGTAAAGATGTCAAATCGTGACATTTTACCCATCTTTTTCATGCTCCACCATCAGTAAAATATTCCTGCATTTCGTATTATTGGATGTAATATGTCATTTATATAGGAATAATGTCATAATTCTATTTTACCTGTAATGTTGTACATCAAATTATAAAGAAATGTAACAGGAGCGTTCTGTAATTCATCCACTAGCACATGTTAGAGTTATAGAATAGTAATTTACAGGAGGTAGCAACATGAAAAACACATACATGATTAAATTAGCCGCAGCTTTTGTAGCTGCGTTTGCATTTATAGGTTTACAAAATGATACGGTCGAAGCTATTACCATACCTCAAGTTGTAAAGGCAGATAACCTTCAGAAGCTTGGAAAACAAAATGGTATAAGCATTGGGGATAAAAGCCAGGTCATTAATCGCCATGAGGATGGGATTTATAAAAAGGAACTGGTGCTTATGCCTGATAAGCCGAAGGTAGTAGAACAAACAGCACCTGAAAAAGAAACACCAGCAAAAAAACCAGAGGAACCAGCTGTTATAATTTCTAATCAAGAAAAAGACTTATTTGCCAGATTAGTAGAAGCTGAAGCAAAAGGAGAATCCTATGAAGGAAAATTAGCCGTTGCGACTGTCGTATTAAATCGAGTCGATTCTCCTCATTTCCCTAATACAGTTACAGGTGTAATTAAACAAGTAGTAGGGAAAAGCTATGCTTTTTCACCTGTTCAAAATGGTGAAATTAATAAGCCTGCATCTGATGAGTCTGAACGAGCAGTTGAAGAAGCACTAACCAGAAATGATCGTTTAAATGATTCCATCTATTTTTATAATCCGGAAATTGCCACAGATAAGTGGATTCGTACTCGTGAAGTAGTGAAAACAATTGGTAATCATGTATTTGCTAAATAATGTATAAAACTTGTTATATCAAAAAATAAGAGTGCCAGGCACCCTCCATTAATTTTATGGATGGTGCCTGGCATTTTTTAATACATGCAAGTTAAGATTTTTTACACTTAGCAACCATTGACTCTTATAAAACTCCCATTCACCATTTCTCATTTGGTTTTAACATGTGAAGATGATGTTTGAGAACGGTAATATGACTAGGTGTCTTGGTATACACCTCGCCATCCGTATCTGCGTCCATTTCCTCTTCTGTAAAAATGGAGATTGATTTTCCAGAGTAATGGTTCATTTCCTGGCTTAATTCATTATTTTGCATCGTAATATCTGTCGTGAAAAGTTCTTTCAACAGCGTCAAGTTTGTATGCTTGATAATAAATACATCTGCGTATCCATCATTATAACTGATCGCTTTAAATGGCAACATATTGGTTCCAATGTAATTCCCGTTGGCTACTATAATCAATTGCGCTTCTCCTTCAATTCTTTCCCCATCTATCTCTAATGCATATTTAATTGGATCTATATTTTTCATGGTCCTGATTGCACTAAGTAAATAGCTAATTCTACCAAAATGGTCCTTTTCCGTTTCTCTAATATTATTGGAGGTTTCTGCGATTAAACCAGTGCCCCAAAAATTTAAACAGTATTGTTCATCCACTTTGAGAACATCTACTGGCATGCTTTCACCATTGATGATTTGTTCTGCAGCGATAGCAATATCCTGGTCGATCATTAAGGTCCTTGAAAAATCATTACAGGTACCAGCAGGCAGGATACCAATCACAGGACGATGATCCAAAGTTGATAATCCGTTGATACATTCATGGACCGTGCCATCTCCACCAAGGATAATCACCAAATCAACATCCGATCCATGTGTCTGGCAAAGCTCTTTTGCATGGTTGATTCTTTGTGTTTGTACAATCATTAAATTTGAAATACTGGAAGACAGAATCGGGACAGCGACCCCAAGAGCCTGTTTAATATCCTTTTGGCCGGCATTTCCGTTATAAATTAATAGTGCACGTTCATAACGCATATAAATCACTTCCTAATTACCATTTTAATTCTTATATACCCAATCATCGTGTATCCTTCACCAGCAAATTCTACTAATCTAAAATTCTTAAAACATTTTGGTAAAAAGCAGTTTAATATACTAACTACAGGGTAAAAAAAGACAAAAGAATGAGGAGTGATTTGATGGAAAATAGTAAAAACAGCAAAAGTTACAAAACAAATAATATGGATCACCCTGAACAATATGAAACAACCAACGAAAGCTTATTTGATAAATTTGAAAGTGAAAGAACGGTAGATCCAATCCCGATGGAAGACCTGAATGAAGAAAAACAAGAGGAAAAGCACAAACGTGACACCAAGCATACTTCCTCTAGTGAAAAAAAATATGGTGGTGTGTAATTTCCATTCTAAGATTCTTAACATCCAATAAAAAAATGCAAGATGGTTTCATTCCATCTTGCATTTTTACTTTGAATTTAAAATTTTATTCGATTGATAAAAATTCATTTAGAGCAGACTTGTTTTGGTCAAGATTGATACTTAACACTGAACCAGCATTTTTATATTCCTCATTTGTGAAAGACCCATCCACGGGAATTCGCATTGTTTTTAAGTCGTTGGATTTATTTGTTAGCAAATCTTTTCCCAAAGAAAATAGGATAGGAGTATCCAAATTGGTATCAATATAAGGATTTATAACACCCAATATTTTAGGAAGTTTTAAAATGCTCCCTGCACTCATTGCTTCACCCTTCAACTTGCCAATCACTTCTTGTTGTCTTTGAATTCGGCCAAAATCGCTTAACTTATCATGTCTAAAACGTACATATCCTAACAACTTATCCCCATGTAAGGTTTGAATTCCAGGTTCTATTGTCGTTCCAATACCATACGACATTTCATAAGGGACGTCTACTTCAATTCCATCTGGTGCAATAATATCTGCAATTTTTGAAAATCCTTTAAAATCAACAACCGCGTAATAATTTATATCAATATCAAAGTTTTCTTTTATGGTTTGTCTAAGAAGCTCTGGTCCACCATATGCATACGCTGCATTTATTTTTTGCTTTCCATGTCCAGGGATATTTACAAAGGAGTCCCTCATGATAGAAATCAACTTGGCTTGATGAGTATCTTGGTCATAGTGGGCTATCATGATGGAATCCGTCCTTGAGTGTTCTTCACCACGTGAATCGCTTCCCAATAGGAGCACATTAATTTTTCCAAACTTCACTTCTTCTCCCTGGAAGGCTTTCGCAACTTTCTTATCACCATTTCCTACCCCAGCAAGCGAAACTCCTTGTTTATATTGATATGTTGCATAAGCACCTACACTACCAATCATTAATATAAAAATAAACAGAATTACTCGTTTCCATCTAACACGCTTTTTCCTACGCTGCATTCTTTCCATAGTACACCTTCCCGATTATTATGGTTTCACTGAATTATTGCACCTAAAAGCAAAATAGATCCTTAAGCTGACGGAAAAAAGGACCTATACTGCCAAATTTTTTTAAAATTTTCCATAAAGCTATTAAAAATAATTCTTTTCCCTCTTCTGTTAGTGCATATAGTTCATAGTTAGCTAATTGCCGTTCAACAATAGCATATCAAACTTATTATCTATTAAATTAATTTTGACTACTTTCAAAGACTTAAATAGAAACTAAAAAAATGTTCAGTAAACCCATTTTACTAAACAAAATGCTACTAGAACTATACATACTCGTTGACAATTTGTCAACAAAAGTTATGATTTTCACTATCTTTGACTTTGTCCCTATTATATAAAAGAAAGGGTTTTATTTCTATATTTGATAAATCCATGTAAAAAATAGTGTGGTAAAATAAGTATAAAACCTGTAAACGGAGGATTCTATGATTTGGTTTTTGCTGCTTGTCGTTCTGTTTGCTTTTTTGATGGGATTTTTCCAGGTTCCCATCTGGATCATGTATGGCGTATTGGTTGCTGTGCTTGTTTTTATCATGTTTCGAAACCCGCTTTTATTTGGCAAAGATGCGGAAAAGATGATGGCATACTTAAAAAAATCCAAATCGCCCTATTTGCAATTTCTCTACCATTTTCTTTACGGGGACCTATCGGCAGCGGAACATGCGATGGGGAAAATCCGTTCCAAAAGATCAAAACGAAACACCGAATTGATGCTCTTAATGGAGAGGAAACAATACGGAAAAGCAAAAGAACTTCTTACACAAATGGGTGGACATAAGTCAAAGTGGTACGCTTTATCGGATATCGCCATTAATGAAGGCGACGTAGAAGCATTCAAACAAAATAAAGAGAAGATCTCAGACACTTTTTTTTTAAACATGCTGGAAGTCGATCAAGCCGTTTATGATGGGAAAAAGGAAAATGCGGTTAGGCTGCTCGATAACATGATTCCAATGCTTAGAGGTTATAAATTATTAACAGCCGTCCAGTATCGCAAGAAAATACTTGAAGGAAAAGTCTGACCAGATGTACCGATTATGTAAAGCCCGAAAGCTTATAATTTCGGGCTTTTATTTAAATGATACTCTATCTTAGTCAAAATAATATCATGTGGACATTTGAAATACCTCTATTTTTGTCAGTGATAAAGATTGCCTATTATAATAAATTACGCGTAAAAAAAGTCTCTCCTCGGAAAGAGAGACTTTTCCATTTTAGCACCTTTGGTATATTAGAAATATCTTAAAAAAAGCGATTGCTCTTTATAAAACAGTTTCTATTTTTGGGTTTAGCTGGACCTTAACTGGTGCTGTTTCATGGAGAAATAGCGAGAAAACAAAAGCCAAAAATGCAGCACTGGAGCTAATGATAAGTGGTGCTGCAAGACCCCAGGTATCAGCAGCAATCCCACTTAAAATGGGGTTAAGAAAGCCTCCGAAAAGCTCCCCAATACCTATAACTAATCCTATAGCTACTCCAGAATATTTTACTGGAATTGATTCAGCTGGTATGACAGACATAATTAATGCTCCTACACCCATACCTGATGAAAATATAAAAACTAATGGAATAATTAACGAAACAGAGTCAAAAAACATTAGTGATAGTGGTGTAAAGCCGGAAAGAAATCCGAAGATAAGCATTGCTGGCTTTCTGCCAATACGATCTGAAATGGCAGGGACGATAAACCCTAAAATTGCGAATCCTGCACCAAATGAAGCCATAATGATACTCATAATGGTTGGTGAAAAGCCTTTTACATTAACAAGAAAGACTGGGCCGAATATATTAAAAGCCATAACATACACCATGAATAAGCTGAAAATGATGATGGATAAACAAATATTTCGATTTTTAATTACATTTTTAAAGCTAACCTTTTTACTAGGAACAGCTTGAGAATTGACTTCTACTTTAGGGTTTCTTACATACTTCATAATGAAAATTGCTAAAATGATTCCAGGAATTATTGTCAAATAAAAAGCCGTACGCCAATCATAAGCATTTGCCAGTGCGACAATGATAAGAGGAGCCATTAAACTACCAAACACGGCATTTCCAGTATTCATTGTAAATCCGACGTTAAAACCACGACGTGACTCAGACGACTCTACTGCCAGTATTGATTGGGTAATTGGTGTAATTGGACCTTCTACAACTCCCATAATCAGCCGAAAAACGAATAAGATTGCAAAAGAGGCAGCCAATCCATGCAAAAGAGATATTAAAGAAAAACCTAGGACAAAAACAGCCAATAGAGTTTTTTTGCTTCTTACTCTATCCGACAAATAGCCTCCCAATGGCCCAGAGATTGCCCATGTAATTGCTAGCGCCGAACCAAGTAATCCAATTTGGGTGTTTGTTAAAGTAAAATCCTCCTGTATAAATGGAATAAGATAATTAATTGCAAGTCGATCAAAGAAGACAAATCCTACTGAAAAGAAAAATAGTGCCACTAACTTATTTTCATACGTCCAAAATTTCCTCTTCTCCATCATAGACACCCCTTAAAATATAGTTATTATTGCTATCATTCTATATGTGAAGGTTTGCACCATATTGCTTTCTTTTATTGTTAGTTTAGGAAACGCTTACATAATTCTATTTTATTTTATTGTGGTAATAATTCGAAATATCAGAAATTTATATCCGTAATAAGTATTTCTTATCACCAAAATCTCAACACCTACATTAAGAATTTTGCCTTGAAATTATTGTATCAAGCTCTTTCAAAAACAAAGGGATAGATGGATTAGCGTTTCTTTTTTTCCAAGCAACCACGATATCAACAGTGTGATCCCATTCCTCAATTTCAATATATTGTAGGGTAGGGTTGGCATACACAAATAAATGCTTAGGAAGAACTGCAATACCTAATCCTGATTCAACGAGCAATAATACTGTTTCGATACGCTTAGATTGAGAGGTAATATTTGGTGAATAACCGTGATTTGCATAGAGAGAAATTAATTGGTCATATGCTTGTGGGGCTACTTTTCTATCAAGCATAACGAGAGGCTCATCGGCAAGCTCTGAGATATGAACACGTTCTTTCTTGGCAAGAGGATGTTCCTGATTCATAAATACATAATAAGGTTGGGAAGATAAGGTTTTGTACTCCCATTCTGCCATATCTTCAGGTCTAAAAAACATAGTAAAGGCAATATCGACCTCATCTTTTCTTAGTTTTTCCACAATTTGACCCGTTTGATAATGATTTAGACTCATTTGAACAGATGGGTATTTTCTTCTAAACTCTTTAACCAAGGCAGGCAAGATTTCCTTAACTGGGGAATATAAAAAACCAATATTCAATTGTCCAACCTCACCAATTGCAGCCTTTTTTGCCTTTTCAATAGCTTCTTCGGATTGGTTTAACATCTCAATGGCATCATTCAAAAAAACCTTCCCGGCAGGAGTCAACTGAACAGAATGTTTATCGCGAACAAAAAGTTTAAGACCAATTTCTTTTTCTAAACTAGCAATTTGTTGACTCACAGCTGGTTGAGCTACAAAAAGTCTCTTGGCTGCTTGTGTAAAATTCAAATGTTCTGCAACGGAAATGAAATAACGCAATTGTCGTATTTCCATAATAATCTCCTCGTAACAATAGTTTAGTAGCTCATACTAAGATGACTAATCCCCTAGTAACTTCCATTATATTGGAGAAAAGGAGTTCACTCAAACGATAATTCTGAATTTTTTAAAGACTTGTAAAATGAGATAACACTTATTTTACTTTTTTCCCTTTAGATTAGATATGTCTTGATACTCTCTAACTAACATTAACTTAAATTTCTCACTATATTTAGTCATAAAGAAACACCCCAAAGTTTAGAATTCAACTCTAACTTTTGGGGCGCAGTACAAAACAGATTGGTGCCATTTAATTTTAGCTTGAAGGTAACTGGCAAGAACTTTTTGCAATCATTTTAATCATTGCTTCAACAAGGGCCGGAACTTCTTCAAAGGCGCTTTGCATGTGCAGGCGTTCTGTTCGTTTATGGGCATCTTTTCCAAATGGACCGACATTTAAGACAGGCGCCCGGAGTTGAGACATTCCAACAAAAGGTATAAAATAACTGCTTCCCCATACCGGTGTATTTGCTTTAAAGGTAGTCCCCCCCTCCCATTCATCCTGATAATTAACATAACTTAAATCACTGATTCCATTAAAATAGTGAATCTGTTTTACAGGCAAATTAAATTTTGCCATTCCTTGTTCCTTAATATATTGCACACATTTTTTAATAAGCTCATCGTCAGAAGAATTGACCGCCGGATAATAGGGAGGTGCGTACATTAAGACCATGGCCGGTGCAAGCTCTTGACACTCAATCATCAGGGCATCGACAATCCTTATAGTTCTTTCACGGTCATCCATATGGGAGTTGGCATGAACCTCCGCTTTCAATTCCTCAACAAAATCGATACCGAATTTAGAAACCGCATAGGTTTGTAAGTCGTCATACCGTAAAACACTCACTTCGCCAACAGGTTTAATGGAATGATTCAAACAAACCTCTTTGTAAGCTTGGTTACAGGCCTGTGCCGCATCAAGTGCGACTTGTTCGAAAATCTCCATGATTTCTTCTGCATTACGTTTCATGACAAATACGTTATACAATGCTGCTGAACGGTATGGTGTTTGGGCAGAGTATTCCAATCGTAGATCTTTTTGCTGAAGGGTAACAGGAAGTGGTGTGGTTTCTCCCAGCACTTTTTCCTGAAGATTCAAATTCCACTCCATCCTTTGGGTCAAAAATGAGGCAATATATGGTGCAGTTATACCGCTTAGCGGTTCACCTACATGTGTTTCTTTTCCATAAAAGAGTGCTGATGGCATAATTTTTCCAATCGATCCGGAATAAATATAATAACTCCTGTCACCTGGTTCTTGTGTAAAGACTGGCTCTCCATTTAAGAAAAGCTTATAGTCAAGGTTATGCTCTTCTTTTAGTTCAAGTAATTTAGTAACGGCAGTTCTCATCCCGGCGGAATTAACCTCTTCATCAGGAACCGTTAGCAAAAGAAGATTAATCGGCCATTTTTCAACGGTTGCTTTTTCTAATAATCCCATGTGCATCGCAAGTCCCATTTTCATATCCATTGTACCCCGTCCAAATAAATACTCACCTGAGCGGAGATCGAGTTGTGCATCCTCATGTAATTCATCAATGCGATTTAAAAGGAGTTTCGTCAATTCCTCCGGTTGATAGGCATATTCTTCAAGGTCTCCATACTCTTCTGTGTTTACCGTATCAAAATGGCTTATTAAGACGATCGTTTCTTTTGCATCTCTATGCTTATACAGCGCAGTTAAAAACCGCCGATCCAAATCCACATCATGCATCTGTAAATGATTGGGATGTGTCGAAAAATACGATAATTCTTGAAGCTTTGCATGAAGCTTGCTGGGAAACTCACACTCACCAACCGTTAATGTCATACTTCGCCAATTCACCAGTTCACACAACAACGCTCGCAATGAATCTGGTGTTCCCCACCTTAGCTGTTCCATAGTTTCTTACCCCTTTACAATACCGAAAAAAGTAGTAGTTTAATAAATTCAATTCATTTCCACTCACTGTCCACTTCAGGTAGACAGTGTCCATTTATGGTGCCTGACACCCTAAAGTTTTATATCCTTTTCAGGAATGCTTTTTTCGGCTCGTTTATTTTTGAAGTAGAAGGATACATAACATATTAGCAGGAATCCAATTCCGATGAGTAGTCCGATTAGCTGAGTTGGATCGAATGCTAAGAATATGAGGATCGATACACAAAAAACGATACAAATGAGGGGAATTAAAGGATAGAATGGGACTTTGTACTGTAAATCCTCTAATTTCCCTCCTCCCTGCAGGTATTTACGGCGAAACATTAACTGGGAAAGAGCAATTCCGATCCAAGAAATCGTAACGGATATTCCTGCAATAGACATCAAAAGTACGAAAACGGTTTCTGCTGCAATAACGCTTGTCATCAATGATAAAAGGGAAAAAATCATCGTAATGACGAGCGCTGTGAATGGAACTTTCCTTTTTGAGAGTTTACCAAATAGCCTTGGTGCCATCCCTTCATGAGACATTGCCCAAAGAAGTCTGGTTGAAGCATATATACAGGAGTTTCCTACTGATAATATAGCGGTAAGGATAACAAAGTTCATAATATCTGGTGCGAATGGAATGCCTGCCAAATCCATTAACGTCACGAAGGGGCTTTCTAATAAGCCAAGTTCCTTGGTTGGGAAAATAGCTGATAAGATTATAATAGAGGCAAGGTAAAAAACAATGATTCTAACTAAAACGTTCCTAATGGCACGAGGGATGTTCTTTTGAGGCTCTTCACTTTCACCGGCTGCAATCCCAATTAATTCGGATCCTTGATAGGAAAAAATAACGTTCATCATGGTTACAAAAAGAATTCCAATCCCGGCTGGGAATAGACCCTTAGGGGCTAGGTTATCCAATAATGGAGCAGGTCTATCTTCTAAAGGGATAATTCCAAAAATTGACCCTACACCAATAAGGATAAAAAAGATAACGGCTACCACTTTAATTCCAGAAAACCAGTATTCCGCCTCAGCGAAACCTCTAGTCGTTAAGGCATTCAATACAAATAATAGCAGAATGAAAACGGCACACCAAACCCAAACGGATACATCTGGGAACCACCGCTTCATTAAGATCCCTGCTGCAGTGAATTCTACACCGGCAGTTGTCGCTGAGCCAATAAAATACATCCACCCCAGCGAAAACCCGGCGGATGGACTAATGAATTTACTTGCATATGTCTGAAACGAACCGGTTACAGGCATAAAAACGGCGAGTTCTCCCAAGCACACCATAACGAGGTACAAAATAATACCGCCGAATATGTACCCTATTAATGCACCACCTGCGCCTGCCTGGTTAATTGTATAACCAGCATTTAAAAATAGCCCGGTTCCAATTACTCCCCCTAACGACAGCATAAACAAATGTCGCCGTTTCATTGACCGATTTAATTGCTCCTGTTGACCCCCTTGATTTTCCATCCTCTCCCCACCCCTCTTAAATTAACAGCAATTTTAAATTAAAAGCGCAATGACAAGCAGCTTAATCCACCATCTAACTTACGGAATTCAGACATTTCGAGCTCAATCGTTTTATAGCCTGCCTCGTTAATTTTTTGTTTCGTGATCGGGTGCCCGGCGGGAATGATACAATAGTCATTCACTCGAATACAATTGGCTGCATACTCCTCTTCTGGTGGAATCACAATTTTTTTGTAGCTAGTGAAGTCTGGATGGTCAATAAATTCACCTGCGACCACAATCGTCTGATTCCCTAAATAAGCAATGCCTGTTTTTAAATGAAAGAATTTTTCAAGGTGAACAATCGTAGCTTTATATCCTTCTGATTCTAAAATTTGTTTTAATTGCTCGGAGCCTTCAAGGTTCGTTCTAACAGAAATGCCTATATAGAAATGATCTTCAATCTGTAATATATCTCCGCCATCTAGAGTCCCAGGAGATTTAATATAATAAATAGTTTCATAGAATGACTGGATTACAGGTTCCATTTCCACGATCTCTTCATTCCGGGATAGTGCTCCAGGGTTTGCAATCACAGCAAAATCTGGAGTTAGTACCGCTGTATCTTCCACAAAAGTTGAATCGGGAAATTCTAAAGTACTTGGGAGGACCGTCACCTTTGTACCACATTTTTCTAAGGCATTGATATAGGCCTTGTGCTGCTCTAACGCTTTTGCCAAATTGGGTTTTCCAAGGTCGGAAGTGGTTAAGCCATTTACATAGCTTTCTCCTGGTATTTTTACAATGGTATTTTTAAACATGATCAGTTCCCCTTTTCTTTTATTCTCGTACAACTGGACATGTTAAGCATGTCGGCCCGCCGGTTCCTAAAAAAGAGATTTCATTTCCTTCATATTCATAGACAGTTGCACCCGCCTCGATTAATCGTTGTTTCGTCATCGGGTTTCCATTCAACATTACGCAAACTCTCGGTGCTAACGCAAGAACATTGCAGCCAAGCTGGTGATATTCTTCATCCGGTACTTCAATCAATTGAAAGCCACGTTTGATAAGTAATTGACGAAGGTAGACAGGCATAAGTCTGGAATAAACCACTGCTAGATCTTCATCAATAATGCTGATGAGTGACATAAGATGAAGACATTCCTCTTCGCCCTTATCGTGCGGCAATTGAACAATAATACATTCATCCACTAATTCCTGGGTCATTTCTTGGATTTGCCGGATGGCTTCATCGTTTGTACGGTATCCGCGGCCGACTAACAACGTACGATCATCCAGCCATACGAGATCTCCCCCGTCCGCAACTGCATCTCCACTGAGTTCTCCTAAAATGGGAATGTTTTTTTCTTGTAAAAATTTTTTATACGCTTCAGCTTCCGGCTGTCGTAACGTTTTTCCTGATTTTAAAATGATCGCCCCATTTTTCGTAAACTTAACAGGGTCATGGGCATAAAGCGAGTCTAATCCAACTGCTTCTGATATTGGTAAAAACTCAATCTCAGCTACATGTTCTTTAATAATGGCAACAAACTGTTCAAACTCATGTTGAGCCTTTATGTAATTTGGTTCATTGAGGTAGTTGAATTTTTTCCATTCATTACGTAAATGCTCTTGACTGATAAAGGCATCCTTAGGATGTTTCAAAATAACCTTGTTAAGGTTTTTATACATAGATGATAACATGTTATTTCTCCTTTCTTTTTTCCGCATTGTGGAAAATACTTTCTTTTAATGGAAATATATACTATGATATTATAGTAGGTAAATTCACAAGTCAATATATTTTGAATTTACAAAAAATATTTTTTATTTACTTCAGGAGCTAATGAAATACGATAGGAGTTTGATACCATGCAAACGATTGACAGAGCCATGCAAGTTATTAAAGTACTTGCTGAGAGCGATCCAAAAAAGTGGTTTTCTATTACAGATTTATCGAAAGAATGTAATTTACCTGTCAGTACCATGCATCGTCTTTTACAATCAATGATTGAACACGGATTAGTTCAGCAGGACCCAAATCTAAAACTCTATTCAATGGGGATTACGTGGTTAGAATATGGGTTAAGGATGTATGATACATTTGATTTTGTTGGGCTGATTCGTCCCGAAATGGAGAAATTAATGCATGAGGTGGAAGAAAGTGTTTATTTTAGTAAACCTGTTGGATTGGATGCTTTAATTGTTGAAAGAATTGACTGCCCGCACAACCCGATCAGAATTTATGATCAATTAGGTATCAGAATCCCGCTAAATATTGGGGCTGCCAATAAAGTGATGCTGGCTCATATGCATAGGGACGAGGCATTAAAAATCATAAAAACATTAGTACCAAACGAGGAAATAGAGTCGTTCCTCCTTCTGCTAGATACCATCCATCATAGAGGTTATGGTGATAGCCTTGGGGAACGAACCAAAGGCACGGCCTCCGTCGCAGCACCTATATTCAATCATTCCAACGAATTAATAGGTGCATTAAGCATCGGTTACGTAAACCTAAATCAAACAGAAGAAAAACACCGTTTCCTTATTGAAAAAGTCATCCAATACAGTTTGGTTATATCCGGCAAATTAGGAAGTAGACCTAAAATGAATACCCAATAAAATCGTTAACGCTCTTTACAGCATAACCCAAGTGAAGACTAATCACTTGGGTTATTTCTTTTCCATAAAAATCGAATATGAGATTGCTCAAAAACTTCCTATGCTCCTACCATAAGGAACCACATCCATCAAAATTGGTAACTTATTTAATGGAATTTACTAAATTACTAGTGTCAATCCGCAAGAGTCGAAAATTCCCAAAAACGGTGTCGTTCTTTATCGAGAAGTTATCATTTCAAAAGGGTGGATGTTATATTAAAATGGAGCTGTTAGATAAATTATTAGGAGGTTATTTTATTGAAAAAAAGAAACAAGGGTATGGCTATCGTAGCCAGCAGTATCTTAGCAATCTCTCTATCATCCTTTAATCTCCAAGTCTCTGCAACTTCACCAGCTAAAAGCTACCTCATCGCTTACAACCAGTCATCATTACCAAAAACCTATCAGACAGACATGAAGAATGCCGGAGGTGTAGTGGTAAATGCTATTCCGGAAATCGGAGGAATAGAGGTCCGCTCTTCGAATCCTAATTTTCTCAACAATCTAAAATCCAATTCTAGTATTCTTGCTGCAAATGTAGAAATGCACTATAAACTCGATGACGAGCAACCAGCAGGGGCTGATGGTAAGCCTGTAACACTAACACCTGATGCTGATGGTACATACTGGAACTCACAGTGGGACATTCGTCATTTAACTAACGAAGGAAAATCGTTTAATATTGAGACAGGCGGTAAGGAAGCAAATGGAAAGGTTACTCATAAGGCCATAGTCGGAGTAATCGACACAGGTATTGATGCAAATCACCCTGACCTTAAAGCCAACTATGTTGGCGGTCAAAGTTTCGTTCCGGCAGGAGGTTATTCTGGAAATGACAAGACTGAAACAGGCAACCCCAAGGATGTACTGGATCGTGAAGGTCATGGTACACATGTAGCTGGTTCCATTGCGGGTAATGGAAAAATAAAAGGTGTAGGCCCAGATTTAGGAATCATGGCTTACCGTATATTTGACAGTTCTGGAAGCGCCCCAACTGCCCCAATTGTTAAAGCAATGATTCAAGCAGCTAAAGATAAAGTGGACGTTGTCAATATGTCCATTGGCGGCTATGACAATTTAAAATATGAATACAATGGTACTAGATATAGCGACATTGCCGACGTTCTCCTTTGGAAACGGGCAGTCAAGTATGCAGTGAATAATAATGTCACCCTAGTCGCTTCTTCCGGTAATGAATCGTTAAACTACGCGGATAAAAAATCACTGACTGACTATTTGAATACTAATTATGGTGATTCCAACCTAGTCTTTAAAGGTGTTACCATTGAAACACCAGGAGGAATTCCAGGAGTGATCACGGTTTCTTCGTCTAATAAATGGTCGAAGGATGTACTTGCATTCTATTCAAACTATGGCAATAGCTTTATCACTGTAGCTGCACCTGGAGGAGACAACGGTCCTGATTATGCCGCCACTGGAGATTTAAATAAACGCGATTTTACCTATCGCGCATTGTCCACTTGGCCAACTTACTTAGATCCATATTTCACAACAATAGATCCACAGCATCCAGGGTATGCATACCTCCACGGAACCTCCATGGCTTCGCCAAAGGTTGCCGGCATCGCTGGAGTCATCAAAGCTGCGCATCCAGACTACAAACCAGCTCAAGTGGAAGCTCTAATTGAAAAGACCGCATTAGATTATGGAAAACCAGGTCATGATCAATACTTTGGTTCCGGTGAAGCAAATGCTTACTCGGCGTTAACAGGTAAATAGTATAAGGTAAGGCCCATCTCATCGATGGGCCTTTGCGTTGCACTATGTTACTTTAATTGAGCCGACTTCCTCTCCTTGATAAATTCGAAATGCGGGAACGATTGTGTCCGAAACAATTTCTTTTCCTTTTTCCCGAATGAAGTCCAATTTATAGTAAGCGTCAAATCTTTGGCTGATTTCTGTTTTCACAAGTTCAGGCGGAGTAACGACGATGAATTGGAACTTCAGCTTTTCAGCCACTGCGAAAATCGGATCAAGGACATGGGCCGATGCTGCTTGTCCGAATGGATTATCACAGACTAAAGGAACCCAGCTTTGATCTGTTTCGCTTTTAACCGATAACAACATCATCATCATAACCATTCGTGCTGACAGCTTTTGTCCTCCACTGCCATCGGATTTCGTTCTTGAACCTTGATTAATGGTCTGCCAGGTTGAATAATGTTCTCTTTGCGGTTTCCCGTACATAAAGGCATTATCTGTTCGCATATTATAGACGAGCAGCTCAGGATATCGATTTCGTAGTGATACGAACAAGATTTGCTCATCACTAATGAGTTGTTTTATTTCTTGGTCTAATGCTTGATTATTACTATCAATCCTATCAAATTGTTTGGTAATTTTACTAATGGCAGATACAAAATGCTGCTTCAGCAGCGGTTCGATATCTTCAGCCTTTTTAGGTAAGATGTCTTCTTTTAGCTGGACGAGCGGAAAGGAGCCACGTTCATTTTTCAGCTTCATTTTTGCAATCATGGAACGAATGGCCTCTGCAATGCTCATGACCTTCATGCTGGCACGGCTTGCCCAAAAGTTTTGCGCCTTTTCTGCCCTTTCTTTGTCTCGTTCTAATTGTTCCAATCCACTCTGTGAAAAACGCTTCATATTTTTAACGATGCTTTGAATATGTGCATAATGCCTCATATCCAGATGATCTAATGTTGTTAATACTTCATTTTTAAACCGAATTTCCCAATCTTTTCCTTCAATAGTCAGCTTTAAATTACGCAAGGATTGTTCGATTTTCGCATGCTTCTCTTTGCCTTCTTCTTGGATCGCTTGATGTTCTTCACACCAGGATATGATACATGCTTTCCCTTGATTCTTAATTGTTTCTATATCCGCATCCGTAAATGCTGCCGCTTCCTCCTTTAGGATAACGGATAAAGTTAACAAATCCCCTTCATAACCAGCAATGTTGGTTTCTGTTTCTTTTTGGCGCTTTTCTGCCTGCTTTACTTCGTCTTTGTTTTTTTTCGTTTGGTCTTTTATTTCGACTGCCTTTACTTCTAAATCAAAGTCTTCCCATTTTTCAGGCTGCTTTTCATGCTTAGCCACTTTCTTTCCGGTCTTCTCACGCTGTTCGGCCGCATGATTCAGGGACGTTTCTGCAACTGTAACAGCCGTTCCTTGTTCCCGTTCTTCTTTTTCTGCTGCCTTCGCTTCCTTTTGTGCGGTTTGCAGCATATTTTCTAAAATACTCATCGGTTCATCAGGTTCGGATGCTTCATTCCAATCCGGATTATGAGTATTGAGTTTTTTCTCTAGTTTCTTTTGCTGCTTTTGTTCGGTTTCTCGTTTTGCTTGAATAACGAGTAATTCTTTAGCCTGTTCTTCTTTTGATTTTTGGAGCTGTTTCAGCTCATCAATACTCCCATTTATTTCTTCTAATAAATGGGGCGATAAGCGTGGGACCTCTTCACTTCGGTCTGCTTTTTCATCAACAGGAAATACAGCCGTTTCAATAAAAAGGGCAATCTCTTTTATATTTTGTTCGGTTATAACCTTCCATTCTAAATACGTTTGATTCCACTTGCTTTGCAGCTCACCGATATTTTCGTGCTCTTTTTCTATTTCTTGCTGCACTAAACTTAAAGCTTCCTTTTGTTTCTCTTTTTCTAGTTTTAGCCGTTTATTTTCTTGATGCAGTGTTTTTTCCTGATCAAATTGCTCTAATGTTTCAACATCTCTTGTCAGCTTTTCTATTCTTCTCTTTGACTTCTCCCACTGTTCTTTTAGCTGAAGCTGAATTTCCTTTTCTTTTTCTTGCAGTGTGGTGATTTCCTTTAATTCATCTTTTTTAGAAAAAAGAGCGATCTGTTCCTGATTGAATGCTTTCTCTATATCAACCGAAAGCTCACTTGAAACAAACCGATCGATTTCTTTTAAAATACGACGTAAGGAAGTTTCTGTTTTTTCAATTTCTATGAGAGTATCTTTCTTTTCTTCAATTTGTTTAGCTGTGTTTATTTTCCAGTTGGTGAAATGATTTTTATCCGCTAATAGCTCCTTCTCCGTACCGTTAATAAGCACAAAGATTGGCTGGTGATTTGCACCGTTCATTTCCTCACGCATGAAAATTGGAACAGGACTTTTAAACATTCTTCCTGAAAGAACCTGCTGATTGATTTTTTTCCATTGCTGCCCGCTAACGACCAAACCAAATGGAAGAAGTGGATTTGTCAAAAGGTGGTTCGCCATTTCCTCTGCACGTAAGGATTGAAGAAATTGGGTCCCATAAAACACATCAATACCAGTCTTTTCATCGATCCATTCCTTTAATTCCTTCACATCTTTATTTGGAATCCAAAAGTGCTCATCATTTAAGGAATGATCTAATTGTTTTTCCCAAAGGGCTTTTTTAATTTGTTCCCCTTGTTCCCTATTATTGTCTAGGATCTCTTCAATCTGGATAGCATATTTTGAAAGAAGTGCGTGAGTTAACGGTTCAGTGACGTCATTTAATAATCCATGAAGCCGATCGACTAATTTTGCTTCCTTTTGCTTTTGCTCTTCATTGGCTGCTTTTAACTCTTTACATTTTTCTTCTAAAAACTGAATCGTTTGGACGAGAGTACCATGTGAAGTGGCAAGTTGAGTTTGTTTTTCACTAGATTCTTTTTCCTTTACTTGCAGCTCTTCCAAATTAGCTTTTTTTTCTTCAATTTGTTTAGAAAGACTAAGAATAAAACCCTGTAAGTCATATGTTAAGCGGTCGCCAAATTCTTGGATGAGATTTTCTTCCTTAGACTCGAAGGTATGAATTTGTGTATATAAAAAATCAATTTCCGAGCTAAGCTGAGCAATCTCTTTTGTTTTTTGCTTTTCCTGCTGTAACAGATCATTTCCTTTTTTCTTTAAGAACTTTTGATACCCCAAATACTGCTTAACAGCCTCTTGTAAGGATTGATACGAATTTCCCCATTGATTTATAGCCTCTTTTTTAATTTCATCCATTCTTTGGTTCACTTGCTCTAAGCCGCTATTTTGTTCTAATATCATTATCTGTTGAGAAAGAGAGCGAATACTTTGTTCGTTTTCACTCCACTCTTTTAATAAAAGCTGAAAGTCCAGCTGTGCTTTTCGTTCCTGTTTTTCTTTAACGATTGCTAGTTGGGCAGTATGTTTCGCCCTTTCCTCAACTAATTTCTTCTCCCAATTCATAACCTCTCTGTGAGCTTTCGCATACTCTAAATTGTCATTTTGATAGCGTAAATCTGCTTGCCTTATTGTTAATTTTTCTATTTCCTGCTCTAAAGTAAGCCGTGTTTCCTCTTCTGATTGCTTTAAATGTTCCAAAGCACCAAGCAGTTGTCTGCCCACCTTTATACTGCCATTCACGATTTCTTTATGCTCTATACCTTTTGCCAGATTCTCTTCAAAAGGGACAATGTCTTCTAAAAATTCCTTATGGGCTTGCTCTCTTTTTATGAGAATAGGCAGGTCTTTCGCAATACTTGCCTGACTCTTAAAAATCTCAACAAGATCGTTTTTTTGATGTTCCGTCCGATGCAAGACTTGACTAACAGTAGGAATGATCCGTTTTTGGAACAGAGAATGATCATCCTCCGCTCCCTCAAAGTACTTACCAACGCCGCCTTCATCCTTGTTAATGTCTTTCATAATATCCCAGTCTTTACGGTTAATTCCGTATGTATCAAGAATGCGATAGTGTTTCTTTGTATCTCGGTAAACGTCATATCCATTCCATTTTAAATAGTCCTTTAAGCTTTCAGTCTCAGCAACCTCATCATTTTCAAAGAGTGGAATGTGCTCAAGTGACGCCTCTTCTTTCCGGTCAAATTCTCTTGTATAAAAAGTAATATTCGGAAGAATCTTCGCTTCCTGTTCCAATGTTTTACTTTCATTCCCACTTTCTTCACTCATCGAAATCCGCTGTTCTGCTGAGAACATTCCTCCAGTGATCAAATGCCTGTGGTCCGCACCATCCAATTCCCATTGAATGGCAACATGAAAGGTATATGGAATAAATTGCTCTTTATTGTTAAAAAAGAACTGCTGATAATAACGATTGTTTTGCTTTCCCCATGAGGTTCCTGGTTTAAGTATTTGGAAGATGGTTTGCAGGAATACACCTTTCCCTCCCCCATTCATCATTGCAATTAGACCATTGGTTGATGTCTCCTCATTATGGAAGTTAAAAGTGGTATCTTTATATTGCTTTTGCATGCCATCATATTTTAGGCCAACAATTCTAATTCGATGGATTTTCGGCATGCTCACCCTCCTCTGTAGTCATTAATTTTTTAAATAATTCATAACGATCATAATCGTGATACAAGTACTCAATTCGCTCAAAAAGCTCTTGTTTTGGAATTGCCTTTGGAATATCATCCCGATCAAGAATGACGACCAACCCCTCAGACTCTAATAAGCGTAAAGCACTGGCAATTAAACCGATTCGGGTTCGCCGATTGGCTTTTTTAGATCCAAAATCATCCGTGTCTACTTCCATGTACTTCCATGTCGTCACAACTTCTTTCATATCGATTCGTTCTTCTTCTCCGAAGTCAGGTTTAACTTTAAGAATGCTATCCCAATTCATCATAAGGTCGTTGACTTGCCGCTCTAATGCGTAATAGCTAATTCCTTCCCGCTTCGTGCGGATTTTCGCAGCCTGATTGAGATCGATGCTTGCTAAAAAAGACATAATGACAACACTAATTAGATGAAAATGTTTTTTCGTTTCGACTTGCTTATGTTTTTCTTTCATATGGGTAAAATTCGTCGCAAAGACAGAGCCGGTTGGCTGGACAACCAATTGGATCCGTTTAGGCGATTCAATGATATATGTACCGGATTCGTCTGCTAATAAAAGAACGGTTTGCCTCACTTCCGGATCAAAATATGTCTGGAAGTGTTCGCTGTTTTCGTCGATTACTTTATCTTTTAATAGAGTAAAATAGACCGCTGAAGCTTTTTTGATTGATTCTGCATTCATCATTTTTCCTCCTGTACACATATCTTAAAAGGGGTCATTTTCATTCGATACCAATGATGCGGCTCTGCTCGATGATCAAACATGGTAAAAATTTTCAAGCCTTCGAAGACTTGAAATTGTGGATATTCCTGCATTAGTTTATAGAGAAGAATTTCCCGCTCGTCACTTAATGTTTCTTCCTTTCGATGCAGCACTTGAACCTTCAGAGGCTTTTTATCAAACATCATCCATAAATCTATCGTTTCAGGTTCTTCAAACCATAAATCTTGCACTTCATATGGCAACCCCTGTAAATCCGCTAATGAAAACTCTCCGTATGTTTGTAAAAATTGAAAAACATAACTCCATGCCTTAATAACAGAATCCCAGTTTGTCACACGCGGTCGAGTAATGCTTTCTTCTGCCTCCTCTTCAACTAACGTCTCTGTTACTTGTTTTTCATCGAATTCTTGTTCACCCCAAATCCAATCAAGCGGCAAAATAAATTCATTCTTCGGTGAAAATAAAGGGGCAAGTACTCTTTCTAAGTCCGAAAAAGAATGAATGCCTTCCTTCATGAACCAATTTTCATAAATATGTTCTCGAAAGGAAATCAGGCTGGTTTCCCAAAACAATGAAGGGTTTTCCGCTTTTAATTTCATTTCATATGAGATATTTTGAATGACTAGCTTAGCAAAACGATCATGCAATTGCCTTGTATGGCCGATTTTTTCTTGGAGAATGATCAATTCTTTCTGAATATAATCATCCTCTTCCGTTCTTTGCTTTGTTTTTTCAATCATGCTAGTAATGGTACGAAAGTGATTTTTTTCTTCTTCAAATTGCTTTTCAATTTCGACCCGATTATCGGCCCTTTGCCATTCTTCTTCAATCAATAAGATTTTGGGATTGTTAATCATTTCCTTTTGGAAAGTGAATTCTTTTGCCATTAAGCGGTTTACTCGTGAAATGAGGTGATCGAGGTTTCGAGTAGCTTTGCGAAAATTACCGTTTTTAATCAGCTGCATACTATAAAGCTGTTCGATCGTTATCGAGAATTCCTCAGCCATTTCCCTGCTCATAAAAATCATTTCCTGCGATACATCTGTGAGTTTATACACAATGGATCCGCCCAGTTCTAAATTTGTATATAATTCATCCATAGTGACATATCGAAATGTCTGCGTTTCCCATGATTGTCTTAGTTCATCGTAATATAAGGCTTCAAACGGTTTACTATACTCTTCTTTTCCCTGATATAGCAGCCCGCTTGTAATACGTTCAATTTGCTTGTCGTCTGCCAAAAGCTTCATTTGCTTAACGGAATCTTCTACCATATACCTAATATCTGATTTGCGTCTATGATCATCATCATTTAATTCTCGATAAAAGATGGATAGGAGCACTTGCATGAGAATCGTTTGAATATGTGGCTTCAGCTCTCCTACTTCCATGCCCCTGCCAAACTCAAACAGGGGATTTAATCGTTGCATTCGTTGGGCGAAACCTTCCCATGATTCGTTCACGTCCATCTCCTCCATGTTTCTATGTTTAAGACTTCTTGCGGGATTCGCTTATTTTCCTGCCATAACTGCTGTAATAGCGCTTGCTCCTCTTCCGTAAACCATTGAAAGAATAATTCACGGTACTTGATGTTTTGTGTTTGGCCTTGTTTTTGGTCATTCCTTTGTTCTAGACATTCAAGCATTTTGCGATAAATTTTTAAGGCCGGCTGAATACAGCAATCCGGGTATTTTTCGATAAGCCGAATGAGGATCCCGTATCCTGCGGCATCAAGATCTCCTGCGTAATAGAAAAGATAGGGCTTTGTCGGAAACATTCGAAAGAAATAAGAAAAGCTCCGCTCTATTTTAGTCCCTGCCCCATAAATAATAAGTTCGGGTTCATAATCGAGTTTATTTTCTTCCAATAACTTAATAGAAGTATGAAAGAAAGATAGATTTTCGACGATGAGTACTCTTTGAATATCTTTTATTTCTTTCCCTTGTTTAATCCAAAATAAAAACGGCTCCCCATAGTTCACCATTTTAAGCTGATTTTCTGATATGCCAATCCTAGCTAAAAAGCCTTTTCCATCAGGAAAACTATCATTATCAGTTAAGAATTTTTCATGGCCAAAGAGCTCGAGGCTCCTTTCTTCTATTGAAATAGTCTCCCGATCATGATTGGATTGGAGAAATGTATACACATTCTGGATTCGATTCCACTCATCTATCGTTTGCCATTGGGGATATCGTTCATAATAGGAAAAATCAAACTGATCACTTAATTTCATCATCTCAAGACGATCCCATTTGGATTCCTGAACTTTTATATTTACCCAATAATATAACGGCAGCGCAGGTGTCCTGCCATTGTATTGATTATTTTGAATCGGGATAAGATGTCCTTCAGTTTGCAATGTTTCAATGGCACCATAAAACAAAGTATAACCGTCCATTTCAAAATAATTATCCAAAAGCTTTCGCAGCTGTAGTTCTAAATCATTAATATTTATTTTCTTTTTTTGTTTAGGGTGTTGAATATCTCCAATAAAGCCTCTCACCCTTGTTTCAATGATATCGATTATATTCACCTACTTAAATCCTATAGTTTTATAGAATAGACCTCTATTATCCAATTTGGACATCCTTATATTATAAACTAGTTGTGTTGTTGAGGGTAAATGGATTTTTCTTAAAACATCTCGAACAAGGACTGGTTCCATATCTATTTCCAACCCTAAGGAAGTGCAGCACAAGTTTTTTGAAATAATAAAAAAACCGCACGAGTGAAAAAACCTCCGTGCGGTTAATATGTATTAGTTTTGCCTTTACACTTCTAGGTATCTAATCTGCTTCCTGGAAAAGCTACTAAATTAATAAATTCATAGAGTTCTTGAGCCACCTGAAGTCTGCCTTTTTCACATAGTTTGTCAAAGTGAGATTCCTCCTTAGGTTTTATCGAAACAGCTGTATAGTTTATTTTGAAAGGGTCGTTTCTTTTTCTTTTAGGTCTGTCTTGATTTCCACGCAGCGTCCTGGGCTCGGGAATAGTTTTCCTGCATTTAACAGATTTTGAGGATTGAACACTTCACGAATATCCGTTTGTGCTTTAATTTCATCATCTGTAAAAACGAAGCGCATTTCTTCTCTTTTCTCAATACCAACGCCATGCTCACCGGTGATTGTTCCTCCTACATCAGCACATACTTGCAGACAGGCACTGCCAACTTCTAATGCCTTTTCACTTTGACCAGGAATTCGAGCATCGAAAAGAACTAACGGGTGAAGGTTCCCGTCTCCTGCATGAAAAATATTCGCTATCCGGAGTCCGGACTCTTCGCTAATTTTATTAATTCTGCTAAGAACTTCCGGCAGCCTGCTTCGAGGAATAACACCGTCTTGTACTAAATAATCCGGAGATATTGCTCCCATTGCACCGAATCCCGTTTTACGGTTTGCCCACCATCTGCCTCGTTCTTCCTCATCCTTTGCTGCCCTGACCTCACGCACGTTTCTTTTTTTACAGACTGCCAAGATTTGATGAATTTGCTCATCCAATCCTGCAGCAATTCCATCCACTTCAATAAGCAGCACTGCTTCAATATCCTTTGGATGTCCCACGGGGAATGCCGCCGCTTCTACACCCTCAATTGCTGTTTTATCCATCATTTCTAGTGCTGCTGGAACAATCCCTGCTGAAATGATATCTGAAACTGCTTGACTGCCGTCCTCCACTTTATCAAAATAAGCTAACACGGTTTTCTTTGCTTCCGGGTTCTTCAGGATTCGAACTGTTATTTTGGTTACGATCCCCAATGTTCCTTCAGACCCTATTAACAATCCAAGCAAATCATATCCAGGCTGGTCGGGAATTCCATTAGCTGCAATTTCCACGATGTCACCATTTGGCAAAACAACCTCTACACCGAGGATATGGTTCGTTGTCACACCATACTTAAGACAATGAGCGCCCCCAGCATTTTCGGCAACATTACCACCAATTGTACAACAATACTGACTTGATGGATCTGGAGCATAATAATAGCCCTTATCAGCAATCGAGTTCGTCAGTTTAAGGTTGACAAATCCAGGTTGAACTACAGCACGTCTATTTTCATAATCTACACTTAACAACCTTTTCATCATGACTAAGCTAATAATTATCTCTCCATTTAAGGGGATAGCCCCACCGCTTAATCCCGTTCCGGCGCCTCTGGCAAGAAAAGACAACTGATTATCGGAACAATATTTAACAAGTGCTGCCACTTCTTCTGTGTTTTTCGGGAACACAACAGCTTTAGGCAAATGCCTATGCAATGTAAAGCCATCACAATCATATGCTAGTAAGTCTTCCTTATGGTAAATGATAGATTGAGCATTCCCTACAATATTTGCGAGATTAATAATATGATGATCCTTTGATTTGATTCCCTTGACCGCCATTATTTTCCCTCCATACTCTCCTCTTTTTGATAGGCCCAATCCAGTAGCTGAATCGTATGAACAATTTTTTGGTTCCTTCCATACTTTTTTACTCCCATTGCCATTTGGAGCATACAACCAGGGTTCCCCATTGAGATCATTTCTACATCTTCAGGAACATTTTCCATTTTTCTTTCAAGCACGGCAGAGGCCATTTCCGGATTCGTAATATTGTAAATTCCCGCACTGCCACAACATCTGTCCGAATTTGCCATATGGACCAACTCCACCCCAGGAATGTCGAGTAGGAGATCCCGAGGTTCCTGGCGAATTCCCTGTCCATGTGCCAAATGGCAAGCATCATGATAGGTGATTCTTGTTTTTAATTCCGCTTTAGGTTTTTCGTAGCCTGTGTCATAAAGGTATTTCGAAATGTCCTCAACCTTTGCCGCAAACTCTTCTGCTTTTTCATGCCATTCAGGGTCTTCTCGAAACAATTCAGGATATTCCTTGAGTGCACACCCACAACCAGCTGCATTGACAATGATCATATCGGAATCTTTAAAAGCTTCGATATTTTGTTTTGCCAGCTTTCTTCCTGTATCACGATCACCAGCATGTACATGCAGTGCTCCGCAGCAAGTTTGATTTTTTGGAATAGCCACATCATTTCCGTTCCGGGTTAACACATTAATAGTCGCCTCATTAATATCACTGAACATAACATCCATGATACAGCCGGTTAAGATAGATACTTCAGTCTTTGTATTACCTTTGGCCTTAATGACTTTTGTATCTTTGTACTTTTTACGAACTGGCTCTTTTATTTCGGGCATGATAGTTTCCATCTCAACTAAATGCTGTGGCATGATATTAATCAACTTTGTTTTTCGGAATACCTTTTGCAAGCCGCTCTTTTGATAGAATCGCAGCAGGTTTCCAAGTGAATTCAGCCGTGTTTGATGAGGAAATAAGCCTTGCAGGAACACTTTGCTTACAGTTCCTTTCAAACCTGTTAATGGCATCGCCTGGCGAATCTGGCCACGGGCTTCTTCAATAAGTCCGCCGACTTCAACATCCGCTGGACATGCGGTTGTACAGGCACGACAGTCAAGACAAGCGAATACCGGATCCATAAAGTGCTTATTGACGGTGAGTTTACCTTCTGCCACCGATTTAATTAAATGAACGCGTCCACGGGGGGAATGCTGTTCCTGTCCTGTAATCTCATAAGTCGGGCATGATTCTAAGCACATTCCACAATGGACACAATCTGCCCATTTGTTTTCATCCGGGTGGTCTTTCAAGAGATAATTACTAAGACCGGTGGTACATGCAGGATCTTTCCTTAGATCTTTTTCATTAATACTCAATTTTAAATTCCTCCAACAAATCGTTTAGGATTAAGAACCCTGTTTGGGTCAATCTTTGATTTGATTCCTTCTAATAGGAAGAAATGCGAAGGCTTTTCACCCCACGTGCTTACATCCTTTCGCAAATCAAAAGGCAAATGCTTGACTATGGCATATCCACCCAGTCTTGTGACGGAGCTTCTAATTTGTTGGATGGCTGAAACGATATCCTTTTTTGCTCCTTTAAGGTTTATTTGACCTAAACCGTGTCCTAATCCACCATGAGCTAAAACTTCTAAATTATGAAAATCGCTTAAAAGATGACTTTCTTTAATTACGTGTGTTACATCCAGATTTATGACGCCAATTTTTAAAGATGCCTCTGTTACATTGCAGCTTTTTGCAGACGAATTCGGGGTAAGGGAATAAAATTGCTCCCAAAAGGAATGTACTTCTTGATTGGCAAGGATTTTTAATTCAGTATGTATGGGCTGAATACCTTGAATAAAATTCTCTTGGTACTGAATAGATGCTTCAACATCCTCTAGTCCAATTGCCAAAGTGAAACAGCTTACGCCTGTCAATTTTTCTGAAAGTTTTGGACTTAGAAGTTCAAGTGTTACTGGCTCCATGGTTGAATCAAGAAGCTGTGTAGTAAACCCTCGAATTTCTTCCATACTTCCCGCTGGGAATGATAATAAAATTAATCTTTCACATTTGGGCAGTGGCCGTAACTTTACAATGACTTCAGATAACACACCCAACGTACCCATTGATCCGATAAATAATTTGTTCATATCATAGCCTGCTACATTTTTCACTACCTTACCACCGGACCGGATTATCTTGCCATCCGGGTATATAATTCTTAGCCCAATAACAACGTCTCTTGAAGATCCATAACCCAGCCGTTTGGGACCACTTTCATTTGATGCTATTATACCGCCAATAGTAGCTGATTCGGGGTGGAAAGGGTCAAGTGAAATTTTTTGCTTATGCTGAGCCAAATAGTCTTGTAGTTCTTTAAACGTTGTCCCAGCTTTTACAGTTAACGTCATGTCGCCCACCACATGTTCCACGATGCCTTTATAGTTAGAAAGAGAGAGTAAAATATCAACTAAATCCAACAAACCGCCATACCCTTTTTTCGTTCCATTGCCTTCAACAGAGACCTTTTTGCCATTTTCATTTGCGTATTTGAGAATAGCGGCTATTTCTTCTTCTGATTGCGGATAAACAATCACTTTTGCATCGTTTCCTAGCGGATGATTTTGCTCTTCTACGGAGATTCTATTCCCTGGTATAATCGCCTCTAATTCAGACAAAAGTTCTGCGGTATCCAATACTATCCCCCCTTTAATGTTCCATCATAATATGGCGCAGCACTTCTTTTTTAGTTTCCGGGTTTAATATTATTTATGAGGATGAAATTTATTTATACTTCAATTATAAAAAATCCATGCTTACTCTATTAAAATTCAGCTGCAGTCTCTATGCGGTCTAATACCATTGGGTAACCCTCACTACCATAATCCAAAAGTTTCTTAATTCTTGTAATTGTAGAGGTTGAGGCACCAGTTTCTACTTGTATGTCCAGGTACGTATCACCTTCTTTTAGCATTCTTGCAACCTCTAGCCTTTGAATAAACGACTTAATCTCATTCATGGTACACAAATCATCAAAGAATGCCATACACTCTTCTTTGGTCTGTAGAGATAGGATTGAATTAAATAGCTGAACAACGGTTCTCTCGGGTAATTTTTTTATATACATTGTCTACCTCCACTTGCATATGGAAATTTTTTTTCGAGTATATATAGAAGAAACTAGGACCATTTTTTCTTCGTCACAAAATTTTACTCCTGTAGTTAAAGTAAGTAGGCAGACTCGTCAATTCAATGGACAGTCTGCCTACTATAATGCATTTGGATTACCCTAATGAAATTGTTCCTAAAAATACACCAATGATGATATAGATAAGCAAAATACCTAGAGACCATTTTGCTGCATGTTTATGGAGATCACCTAATGTGATACCTGTTATGTTGATAAGTAAATAAACAGACGCAACAAGTGGACCCATAATTCCGAATGGAGTGCCATATAAGGAAGCGGTTCCAATTTTTAAAGCATCTATCCCGTAAGTAGAAGCTGTTTCAGCTAAGATTGGCAAAACCCCAAAATAAAACCCATCTGGACCAATTAAGAAAAGGGCAGGCGCACTAAGAATAGCAGTAATTAAAGCCATAAAAGGACCCAAGTTGCTAGGGATAATTGACACCAGCGATTGTGCCATAGACTCTGAAATTGGTGTGCCTTTAAATATCCCTGAGAAAATCCCAGCTGCCAGAACCACCGCAACAACGGCTAAAGCATTAGGTGCATGAGCAGCTAATCGATCACGTTGACCATTTAATTCTGGATAATTAATTAACAGTGCAATAGCGGTTCCGATGATAAACAGTACTGCAGCAGGCAGCCATTCTAGTACAATGGCTATCATTATCACAGTTGATAGAAAAAAGTTAATCCAAATTAATTTTGGCCGTTTCAGGATTTGGCTTTCTGGTCCAATGTTCTCAATTGTTCCGCTTTCAATTGCGGCTTCTACTATCCCTGCATCAGGAATAGAAAGTGATCCACTGCTTTCCTTTTTATATCTTGCTCGTTCTTTCAAACCGATAAAATAAGCAACAGAGATAACGAACAGCAAACTTACAATCATCCCTGGCAGCATTTTAAGATATAAATCAGTTGGATTAAGATGTAGTACACTTGCTACCCTTCCTGCAGGGCCTCCCCAAGGAACAAGAGTTGTGATTCCTATTTGCATGATTGTAATCGATGCCAAAATAATAGGACTGATTCCAAGTTTTTTATAAAGCGGAAGCAGAGCCGTAACAACAATCATCATGGTCGTTGATCCATCCCCGTCAAATCCTATTAATCCTGCTAATACAGCAGTTCCGACAATTATCTTTAATGGATCTCCTTTAGCTAACTTGATGATCTTTGAGGTTAGTGGATCAAATAACCCTGTGTCTAGCATGATACCAAAATACAAAATGGCAAATAATAATAGAACGGCAGTAGGTGATACTTTTAGAATCCCATCCATCATCAACGTGCCTATTTTTGGTCCGAATCCCCCAATTAAACCAAAAATGATAGGTACTAATGTTAGGCCCAGAAACGGAGATGTACGTTTTGTCAAAATCAAAAACAAAAAGGTGAAAATCATGGCAAATCCTAAAATAGACAACATAAACTTTATTCCTCCCCAATGTTCGTTATTGGTGTGGGATCAATGGTGTCTTTAATTGCAACAGTCGCTTTGTCACTAGTAGTTATAGAATGACTTTTAACACTTCATTTATTTCATAGATATACATAAATCAAGCTGTTTCAATAATATATACTACTTTTGCTTACATAGTTTATTACCAATTATCTCTTCATTATGTTGTCCGAGTTTAGGACCAATCCATTCAATGGTGCCAGGAGTTTCAGATAATTTTGGGACTATACCTGGAACTAGTACCTGCTCTCCATCAGGAAGCGTAACCGTTTGAAGCATATCGCGCGCTTGGAACTGCTCATCATTAACAATTTCTTCAATACTATAGATAGGACCTACAGGCACACCAGCTTCATCAAGGATTCTTTGCACCTCCTTTTGTGTATGTCTCCTTGTCCATTCCTCTATGATTTGATCGAGGTATTCTGAATGCTTTGCTCTTCCTTGGTTATTTGCATACTCAGAATTTTCCGCAAAATCTTGTCGTCCAATAGCAATCGCAAAGCGTTTGAAAATGCTATCACTATTTGCTGCAATCACGATATATTTTCCGTCCGAACATAGATACGTATTAGATGGGGCAATTCCTTCTAAGGTAGCTCCCGTCCTTTCTCTTACAATACCTTTCATATCATATTCCGGGAGGACTCCCTCAAGCAAAGAGAAAACAGACTCAGTAAGTGCAACGTCTACAAACTGTCCTCTTTTCAATGGATCCATATCTCTTGCTCTTAATGCCAGTAAAGTGCCATTAACAGCATAAAGACCTGCAATAGAATCACCAACAGCTAACCCAACACGAACTGGAGGCCGATCAGGAAATCCAGTCAAATATCTAAGACCGCCCATGGATTCTGCAACACTGCCAAAACCAGCTTTGTCTCGGTAAGGTCCTGTTTGACCATAACCAGAGATACGGGTCATAATAATACTTGGGTTTATATTCTTTAAATCCTCATAACCGATTCCCCATCTTTCTAACGTTCCGGGACGAAAATTTTCAATAACAACATCTGCTTCTTTTGCTAATTCTCGCACCATATTCTGGCCTTCTACTTCGCGAAGGTTAAGTGTTATCGATTTTTTATTTCGAGCATGTACATACCACCACAGTGATGTTCCTTTATGCATAACACGCCAATTTCGTAAGGAATCACCACTCTTTGGATCCTCTACTTTAATCACCTCTGCACCAAATTCACCAAAAATCTTTCCGGCAAACGGAGCTGCTACGAAATTCCCTAATTCTAATACTTTAATTCCATCTAATGGTTTTCTCATTGACTCTCTCCTTTCCCATAATTAGGTGAGTTGTTTACGTTCAAGATATCTTTGAATAGAAAAATATTTTGAATATTCAGTTTTTGTATACCGATTTTAATATAGATGATTTTCAGTATGACTAACATTGTACGGTTTTTGTTAACACCTTAGCATCCCTTAACAATTGGGGAAATGAACAATCTAATTCCTTTAAGATATCAAGATTCAATCCAGTTTGCATATTTTGTTGTTCTAAAAATTCTGCAACACTGCTCGCCTTGATATTACCAGGAGACCCAGGGGCATAGGGACATCCTCCTAGTCCTGCTTGGGCGACATCCACTAAATAGACACCCGCCTGGATACCAGCCATTACATTAGCCAATCCGTACCCGTACGTGTCATGGAGATGAAGCCCAATAGGGGTGTCTGGAAACTTCTCAGCTAAACGACTGATATATTCATATACTTGTCTCGGTGTCGCTTTTCCAATGGTATCTCCCAAGCCTAGTTCATTAACTCCTTGGTTGACGAGGTACTCGGCAACTCTCTCCACTTCCGAGTAAGGTACAATTCCATCAAATGGACAAACAAATGCAGTAGCAATCGCACCAATAGTTTTTCTTTCCTTTTTATTTGTTTCTTCAATTAATTCTTTTATTTCTAGTAAAGATTCATCTGTACTTTTATTTAAGTTTGCTTTGTTATGTTTTGTGCTTGCAGAAAGGAAAAAAAGGGCGTTATGGATCTTTGATGTTAGGAATCTATCTAATCCCCTTTTATTAGGTACTAACGCGTCATATTCTACTCCTTCAACCATTGGTAGATTATTTGATAGTTCATCTGCATCCTTCAAGGCAGGAACCCACTTGGGATGGACAAAGGAAGTGACTTCCAAGCGATCAAATCCTGCTGAAATTAAATGATTTATTTTGTTTATCTTTTCTTTAGTGTCTACAAATACTGGTTCATTTTGCAACCCATCTCTCAATGTAACATCACGAATTTTAATCCTTTGAGGAAAAATCACTGATAAAACCACTCCAATTCTCAAATTGTTTAATTAATTAAGTTTCGCTTTCTATATTTTTTAAATCTGAGTACATCGAGGTATAAAATTGATAATCACGTTGAATATGAGCCTTCATTAACTCCTCTGCTGCTTTTCCATCCCTATTTTGAAGAGCCAGCCATACAGCTTGATGTTCTTTTGCTCCCTCTTCCAATCGCATTGGAATATTTATTACAGCATTACGATAAAAAGTTATTAATGAATAAAGCTGATTCATCATTTTCAGCAAGTATGGATTTCCACTTGCCTCTACAATTAGGAAGTGAAATTGAGTGCTTAGATTCTTTAATTTGCTAAGATCTTTCTTTTCAACCATTAAGTTCATATCAACCACTAAATTTGATAAATGATTACGTTGCTTCTCATTCATACGTAAAGCAGCATAATATGCACCTGTTGGCTCCATACTCAACCTGCATTCGAAAAGATATTTAAAATCCGAAATGGTTGGCCGGAAAACTCTTACACCGCCTCTCGGACTGACGGAAACTAATCCATCGCTGTTTAGCCGGCGAATCGCTTCACGAATCGGACTTCTACTAATTCCTGTTTCCTTTGAAATTTTCTCCTCAACAATTCGTTGTCCAGGCGGTATGTTGCCGCTTACAATTTTTTCATGTAAATATTCATAAACCTGTACTTGAAGAGTTTGGGACTGTAGCATTTTCGATTTCATCCTAACACATCCATAGTCGCAATTTTCTGTTTTTGTATACAAGAATATATATTTTCTTGGTCCAACCTAATCTTATACAATTTGTTGAGTTTGACTATTGTGGATAAATTTAAAATAGCCAAATATTTGCATGTTTTTTCGGATATATACCCCCTTATTCTACTGTGCTAATAGTGTTAATACAAGAAAAAATAAAATCATTTCTGATTTTTCTAAATTTTATAATCAATTTTCTAAAAGGGCAATCCTATACTTCAAAGTATTATCACTTTAAAACAATTACAATTCACAGTGTTAAAGTAAATGACTTCTAAAAACAATACCTTTCTTCTTCTGTTTTCAAAAGAGTTATCTATCCATGTCTAATTTAATCATTCTATATTTTCCCTTTTTATCAATATCAATTTCAAATAAACCTTTCTTGGACAAAAAGATTGAATAAGCAGTTTGACTTACCTTTTTATTGTTTATTTGACGGATTGCTAAAAAAAATTTATGGATGTAATAATTTATATTTTTCCTAGAAATATCGACTTCGTTTAGTAAAAAGCTCCGTAGAGTCATCATTTCTGTATTTGGAAACGTTTTATAAAAAAAATCAAGAGGGTTACTTTTTTGGAAGAAATCATCTGAAGAGAAATAAGTAACGCGGGGCATGTCGTTTGCATCAAAACCAGCCAAAATATAGACAGTTGTATAATCTTGGTCAGGATATGTTTTTCTGAACAATTCCAAAGAAGTACTAAATAATTTTTGAGTATGTGTTTCGATATCGTCCAGGGAACTTGTTCTTAGAGCGAATTTTTTAAGTTCTTCTAAAGGTATATCAATGATATTTTTAACACCAGCAAACGCAAAAATGACATTTTGATTTAACACTATTATTTTTTTTTCATCATCACTAAAATTAGCTGTTCCTCTATAGGTAATTCTTTTATCAGCCATTATTAACACACCATCTTCAAACTTCTTACCAATCAATGCGGTCATCAGTTTTACTCCTTCAGAATCAAAGAATGCCCTACTTTGGATTCATAGCAGGGCTTTTTTTTATTATAGCATAACCAAGTTTATTCTGAAGCGTTATGGATTCTTGGTACTACCAGACTTATGGTTAGATACTATCTATATCAAACTATTGATTTCTTTTTTACACAGCTCCTTGTTTTGTCCCATGTACATATTGATCAATTTTTTGATAAAGGCTTTCGGGTTCGTCTGTAACTAAATTTTTACCATTCACAAGTGCAAATGGTTCCATTAAGCATTGTCCACAATATAATAAGCATCTTTCTTCAATTACCTCCAAATCTTCGCGCTCCCTTAATTTTTCTTTTGTGGTTTCCAATTCGTCTTCGAAATTGCAAGGACAGAATTTCACTTTAATATTCATTCTTATCACCCCTTTGAATTTTATTGTCAACATTTTAAGTGAATATTGAAAATACATGCAAGAATACACCTAAACGCAAACTAGCTTTAACGCATTAATGCCGCACGGAAAAAACGCGTTAAAACCTAGGTTTGCACGCTCATTTTTAATATATTATGATGATTGACATTACAGGAATTGAATTTAGAAAATTCTGTTTGTTTATAAAATCAAACAAAGGAGCTGGAAAATATGGCTGAAAAAATGATTAATTCTACTACAACAAAAAAAGAGGAAATATTTCCTGTCAAAAATGTACATTACGTAGAAATTTATACTGGAAATGCAAAGCAAGCGGCCTATTATTATGCAAAAGCTTATGGTTTCAAGCTGGTGGCTTATAAAGGACTAGAAACTGGTTCTAGGGACCGAGTATCTTACGTAATGGAACAGGGGGCCATCCGATTAATTCTAACTGGTACATTATCAGATAGTACTGACATAGCTGCATTTATTAAAACTCATGGTGAAGGTGTTAAAGATATTGCCCTTTTTGTACAAGATTTAGAAAAAACCTATGCGGGTGCGATAGAACGCGGAGGTATTTCCATTCGGGATCCATGGGTTGAAGAAGATCAAAATGGCAAAGTGAAAAAAGCTATCCTCGGAACATACGGCGATACGATTCATACGCTTGTTGAACCGCTTGATTATAAAGGTGCATTTATGCCAGGGTTTGAAGCTCGTGAGGACATCTTAGGTGCAAACCCTACAGGCTTAATTGGTGTCGATCACCTTGTTGGTAATGTAGAGGTAATGGAAGAATGGGTAAGCTATTATGAAAAAGTATTCGGCTTTACTGTTCTTAAACACTTTGATGACGAAGACATTTCTACAGAATACTCTGCACTTATGTCCAAGGTGATGATGAATGGAACGGGACGCATTAAGTTCCCAATTAATGAGCCTGCTGAAGGAAAACGCAAATCTCAGATTCAAGAATACCTAGATTACTATAATGGACCAGGTGTTCAACATCTTGCCCTTTTAACTAACGATATTATTGGTACAGTGGCTGCACTAAAAGAAAATGGTGTTGAGTTTTTGTCTACTCCTAATACTTACTATGAAGATTTAGCAAAACGTGTAGGTGATATTGATGAAGATATAAAAAGACTACAGGAACTTAATATTCTTGTCGATCGTGATGATGAAGGTTATTTGCTTCAAATCTTTACAAAACCACTCGTTGACCGACCAACAATGTTTATTGAAATTATTCAACGTAAAGGGGCACTTGGTTTCGGTGATGGAAACTTTAAAGCATTATTTGAATCGATTGAACGTGAACAGGAGCTCAGAGGAAATATTTAATATTACCCGGTCATACCAGTGAGATATACGGTATGACCTCCTTTTCAAGGAGGTGTTTGGTTATTGTTAACAAAAGTAAATGTGATGTGGAAAGTGGATGCGGTCAGTCATTTCATGACAGAACTCATTGATTATGCTGGAATTTTTCCGCCAGCTGCCCTATCTCTTCAAGAAGCAATCTTCAATTTTAATTCATATATACATGGTTCTGATAGCTGGATGCTTGGTCCGTTTGTTATTCCTGCTTCCCGTTTAAGCGAACTAATTCCTTTTAGAGCTCAATTTAATGAACAATATCCCCTTCGTTTATCTATTATTCTTACAAAATCTGGAGACATCGAAACAGATATGGAGGCTATTCAACTTTTTTCGGAAACCTATAAAACAGCTGGCACGATAGAAGCTATTGAAGTCCCTCCACAATCACAATTTAATCCTGCTACTTTTGAGAAACTTGATAAACTGAACGAGGGGTACCGAATTTTTTGTGAAATCGACGGAACAATTGATCAACTACTAGCCACTTTGGATTCTCTTAAGATGATTAATCAAAGATCTTTTAGACCTGTGGGAATCAAATTACGTATGGGTGGTATTACAGCAGACTTGTTTCCCACTGCGGATAAAGCAGCGTTCGTCATCCATGAATGCCAAAAACGAGGTCTTGCCCTTAAATTTACTGCAGGTCTTCATCATCCGATTCGTCGGTATCGAAAAGAGGTGGAAACATCTATGCACGGTTTCGTTAATGTATTTACCGCTTCTATTATGGCCTATTGCCATTCAATTACGAATGAAACCATTAAAGCGATATTACTTGACGAAGATCCGGCAAATTTTTCATTTACAACAAACACGCTCGCCTGGCGCAATTTAGCAGTCAATTCCGCTGATATAAATGAGGCACGCAATATTTTTGCCCTTTCATACGGGAGTTGCAGCTTTGATGAGCCACGAGAAGAACTAGGGGAACTGAAAATATTTCATGGGAGGCAATGATATGAAACATTCCTTTATCAAAACTAAATTAGACTCACATTTTCCGATACAAAACTTACCGTACGGCATTTTTCAAAAAAAAGGTGAATCCCCTCGTGTTGGTACTGCGATTGGCGATTATGTTCTTGATTTATTAGTAATTGATGAAGCCGGATTATTAAATGGAACAGGTGCGGAACAAAAGAATATCTTTTCTGTTTCTACACTGAATCCATTTATGGCACTTGGACGTAAAGTCTGGTCTGCTGTACGAACGAAACTTCAGTACCTCTTGGATGCAAATACAGCTGATTTACGTGATAACGATGAGCTTCGTTCAAAAGCATTTCATTTAATGACCGATGTAGACATGCTTCTATCGGCGGACATTGGAGACTATACAGATTTCTATGCCTCGAAAGAGCATGCAACCAATGTAGGAACAATTTTTAGAGGAAAGGATAACGCACTCATGCCAAATTGGACACACTTGCCGATTGGATATCATGGGCGAACTAGTTCCATTGTACCAAGTGGAACCCCGGTTCGACGTCCACTCGGTCAGCGAAAACCAATAGATACAGAGTATCCAATTTTCGGACCTTCTACTCAACTTGATTTTGAGCTTGAAGTTGGTTGGTTTATTGGACCAGGCAACCCGCTTGGTGAACCTATTCCCATCAATCAGGCTGAAGATCATGTTTTTGGTCTCGTCCTTGTAAATGACTGGAGTGCGCGTGATATTCAAGCATGGGAATACCAACCGCTTGGCCCTTTCCTCGCCAAAAATTTTGCCACTTCCATCTCACCCTGGGTTGTGCCACTTGAAGCTTTAGAACCTTTTCGCAAAGCTGGACCAAAGCAGGAACCAGAGCCGTTTCCTTACCTCCAGCAAGCAAAAGATGGGTCATTTAATATTAATCTAGAAGTTTATTTGACTCCTGAAAGTTCTGAGATAGAAACGAGAATTACCAAAACCAACTTTAACTATTTGTATTGGTCAATTGCTCAACAATTGGCACATCATACCATAACGGGATGTAACATACGCCCAGGCGATATGCAAGCATCAGGCACAATAAGCGGTCCAGATAGAGAAGAACGTGGCAGCCTTCTAGAACTTGCCTGGCGCGGCTCACAACCGGTACCGCTTAAAGACGGTGGTGTACGCTGCTGGATCGAAGATGGAGATACAATAACGATCAGTGGCTGGTGCCAGGGAGATGGTTATCGAATTGGTTTTGGTGAAGTAAACGGTAAAATATTGCCTGCTCTTTCGGAAGCTAATATATTAGCTAATCAAACACCTCTAAAAATCTAAAATCCTATTATTAATTCAATAAAAGAAAAAAAGGAGTTTATACAATGACCTATTATGTAAAAATGGGCCGTATTCCCCACAAACGTCATACACAGTTTCGTCAAGAAGACGGAAGCCTTTATTATGAGCAATTGATGGGTACGAAAGGTTTCTCAAGTATCCAATCACTTATTTATCATATCAATCCGCCAACACAAGTAAAAAAGGCAGAAAAAATTGGTGATGTTCGTTATGAGTTTGAAGAAAAAGGCGCATTAAGACACCGTCATTTTCGGACATGGAATACAGAATCAGGCGGGGATTTTCTTGCAGCACGCAAAATTTTCCTGGCAAACGATGATGTAGCGCTTGGCGTAGCACGTCCTAATAAACAGATGGATTATTTTTATCGCAATGGTGAAGGCGATGAATTGTTATTTGTTCATGAAGGAACTGGTAAAGTAGAAAGCATTTTTGGCGAATTGAGTTTTGGGCCTGGAGACTACCTGGTTATTCCGATTGGCACAACCTATCGTGTTGTTTTGGAATCTGAAGAAGCTCGCTTTTTTATTGTAGAATCAAATTCATCCATTTTAACACCAAAGCGCTATCGAAATGAATTTGGACAGCTTCTTGAGCATTCACCTTTTTGCGAGCGTGATATCCGTACTCCAGAAAGATTGGAGCCGAAAAATGAAAAGGGTGAATTTGAAATCCGAGTACGGGCACAAGGAATGCTTACTTCCTATACGTATGATTTTCATCCGCTTGATGCGGTGGGATGGGATGGATTCCTTTACCCTTATGCATTCAGCATTCATGATTTCGAACCCATTACAGGTCGCGTTCATCAGCCGCCACCAGTCCATCAAACATTTGAGGCACATAATTATGTTATTTGTTCATTTGTACCACGGTTATATGACTACCATCCTGACGCTATCCCTGCTCCTTATGTTCACAGTAATGTGGACAGTGACGAGGTCCTCTATTATGTTGATGGGGACTTTATGAGCCGCCGTGGAATTGAAGAAGGTTCAATTACCCTTCATCCGAGCGGTCTACCGCATGGACCACATCCTGGCAAGATTGAAGCAAGTATTGGCAAAAAAGAAACTCAGGAACTTGCGGTCATGGTCGATACATTCCAACCGCTCTATATCGTAAAGGCTGCTCATGATATCGAAGTTGAGGAATATATGAGCAGTTGGCTGGAAAAATAATTACCAAAAATCGCTAATGCTCGATTGACCCCATAAAAGGAGCGATCCTCTCTCATAATAGATTGATTCCTTACCTTAACCTTAAATAAGCCCTAGCAAGTTTTTTCACCTGCTAGGGCTTTTTTTTATAATTTTTTATATTATTACAACCTAAACAAAAAAAAACATTTAATATACATTCAACATAAGCACTCAACAAAACTGCATTGAATAACTTTTATTTTTGTAGATTTTTCCTCATAAGAGATGCCACTTGTATGTTATCCTGTTTAGAAGTGTTTTCTAGGTTCTTAATAATTAACTCTTGTCGTTCCACAGGATGATTTTGACTTAATTTAGCCTTTGCTTCAATTTTTGTGATGTTTATTCTAAATGCTACAATTCCTTTACTCATGCCTTCGATAAAACTAGGGTCTACATCACTTAAATTGTATGGACTATCCGGATTTTCATATTTATTTACTAAGTCATTTAATGAATCGAATATCACTTTTTCATCTTCAATAATCTCTATCTTCCCATATAAATGAATGGACACATAATTCCAAGTAGGCACTGCTTTCATTGTTTCGTACCAAGAAGGTGAAATATAACAGTGTGGACCTTGGAAAACCACAAGAACTTGTTGGTTTTCAGCATCCTTCCATTGTTCGTTCGGATGAGCAAAATGACCATATAAAGCATTTTCAGATCTATTTAAGATCAGTGGAAGATGAGTAGCGTAGGGTTCTCCGTTATGCTGTGAAAATAAAGTTGCAAAGCCGTACTTTTCGATAAAGTCATAAATAATATTTTCATCATCGATTTTAAAATGTTTAGGTATATACATAATGATTCCACCTTTCAAAAAAAGTTATATGAGTGTTTTGGTCATTATTAAGTCCATTTGTTCTTCATCACCCATATAAAAAGAATGGGCTCCAGTTTGAACAAACCCCATTTTCTTATAAAAAGCAATAGCATTTTCATTTTTTTCCCAAACGCCTAGCCAGATTTTCTGTTTATTACGTTCCAGCGCAATTTCAATAGCTTTATTTAGCAGATATTTACCAAGCCCATGTTTTTGAAATTTGTGATTTATATAAATCCTCTCGATTTCAAGTGATTCATCACCCATTTCTTCAGACTGAGCATCATTGGTATTAACCTTTAAATATCCAGCGACTTCATTATTAAAATAAACAAAAAAGAATTGCGAAGAAACATTGGATAATTCTTTTTCTAATTGTTCTAAGTTAAATGCCCTTTCCAGGTACGCATTCATATTTTCGGGTGAGTTCTGATGCTTAAATGTCTCATTAAATGTTTCATAACTAATTTCTTGAAGTATGCGTAAATCTTCAAGTGTGCATTTTTTTAGATTTATAGTCATTTTTATATATCGCTCCTTTTATATAATTAATAATTTCTTTTGTTTCCCTTTTTTACAAATTCCCAGTCTATTTCAATATTTTTTCGAACTCTTTGAAGAAGATTAAAAATGGTTTCTACTTCTGTTTCGGAAAATCCAGCTAATGCGACAAGATTGGAATAATCATTTTCTCGTCTTATAAAAGGATAAACATTTTTCCCTTGCTCCGTTGGAAAGAGCTTTTTTATTTTTTTGTTATGTTGATCGTCTTTCTTTTCAATAAAGCCATTCATTTCAAGTTTTTTTATAGCACGAGCTGCTGTTGTTCGGTCTACTTTTATCATTTCAGCTAACTTTTCTTGAATGATTCCGGGATTTTCACATATTCGCACAAGGTACAAATACTGCCCTTTTGTAAGGTCATATTCTCTAAATTCTATATTACTTATAGAATCTAATGCCCTTGCTATCATTCCAATTTCACGAAGAATTTCCTTCATAATTAACTCCTTAGTAGATATTTTAGTTGCAAATACAATAAAAATGGAATATTTTAAATTTAATCTTTTTTTGTTGTATTTGCAACAAAAAATAATGTTTTTGGTGAAGAAATGACGAATGAGAACGTCTCTTACTACCTTGATCGATCATGATGATCGGTCATGATGAAAATATAAGATAGCAAGTGAAAGAAAATGTAAAGATATATCAAAAATAATTTTTGACAATTTTGTGAACAAAGTGAATAATATAAGTAAAGGGGGATGACAGTTATGAAATCTAAAGAAAAACTACTTAATGCAGTGAAGTATGTTGGGGGAACATTTCTTATTATTGGCTTAATCTCATTCTTAATTGGTTTTTTCGGAAACGGTTCCATTCTTTTAATAGGCAGTGGAATTGGGGCAGCAGTAGGGGCAGTATTTATCTTTATTATGGGAGTATTTTTCGTTTTAACAGAAGAAATGACTGAAAAATCTTTTAAAGGGATTCCAATATCACATATTAAACGCAAAAAAGGAGCGCCATTGTAAGCGCTCCTTTTTCTATAATCTTAGTTGAAAACATTTAAATTTCGAGAAATATTCAGCTACATATTCCAAATCATTGTTAGCAAGGTACCAAAGACAGTAACTAGTGCAATGACTATTGCATAGTAAAGAGTCGTATAAATGGCCCCTTTATCCTTCGTTTCACCAGCGTGCATAAATACAACAAGCTGAACGCCCGCTTGTATGAACGCAGTTAACAAAAGAATCGTCATTCCTGCTGTGAAGGACATGTCTAAAAAGTAAACAGCTAAAGCAATCATGGTAAGCAGCAGGGAAGATACAAATCCGAGAACCTGTTTCATCGGGAATAATTCTTTCATCTTACATCATTCCTTTCAGATAGATGAAGCTGAAAATGAAAATCCAAACCACATCCAAGAAATGCCAATAAAGAGAGAAAATAAAAGATTTATTGGCTGTTTCAGGAGTTAATCCCCGCTTTTTCACTTGCATTAGGATAAATAATCCCCAGAAAAAACCAAATGTAACGTGGGCACCGTGTGTTCCTAAAGTTGTTAAAAGGATCGCTGTAAAAGCGCTCGTTTGTAATGCTGCCCCTTCGTGTACGTACGTAATAAATTCAAAGATTTCAAAACTTAAAAATCCTAGTCCAAGTAAAAGGGTAATCGCAAAGAAGGTCATTGTCGCCTTCTTGTTGCCAATCCGCATGGCATGAATGCCAAGTCCGATTGTAAAACTACTTGTTAATAGTAGAATAGTTTCAATAAGGACTGGTGTGATTTGAAACAATTCTGCACCTGTTGGACCATTACCTGTCCGATTCACTAATGTGAAAAAGGACGAGAAAAGCGTTGCAAACAGCAGGATTTCGGCTCCTAGGAAAATCCAGAAACCTAAAATATTTGTTTTATTTTGTTCTGTACTATATTCAAGTGGCAGCGAGTGATCTATTTTCATTATTTCGCACCTCGCAATTTTGTTTCAGTTTCTTCAATCTCTTCGACAGAGATGTAGCGGCCATGATCTTTTTCGAATGAACGATAAGCCATACAACCAAAGATTCCTAGAGTTGCTAAAATTAATAGCGGCCAAATAGCAAATACAAACGCGAAGCCCCAGACGAAGAAGATACCTCCAAGGCTCACTGGTAACCCGCTATTATTCGGCATATGAATTTTTTCATATTCACCTTTAAATAATACATGTCCATTTTTCTTTGCATCCCAGAATGCTTGAGAAGATTTAACTTGTGGCGTAATCGCAAAGTTATATTCTGGTACAGGACTGTGTGTAGCCCATTCAAGAGAACGTGCATCCCAAGGGTCAGCACTAATATTTCTCGAAGCATAACGAACACTATAATAAATGTTATACACAATTAAGGCAAAACCTACTGCCATAATTGCCGCTCCGCCAAATGAAACCATATTCAATGGTCCAAAACCAGTCGATTCAGAGTATGTGTACATACGACGAGCTTGACCATCTAAACCTGTAATATACATTGGGAAGAAGGCTAACACGAAACCAATTGACAGTAACCATGCGGTCCATTTACCAATCTTCTCATTTAACATAAAACCAAACATCTTTGGCCAGTAATAGGTAAGACCTGCTAGCATAGCAAATACGACCCCAGGAATAATCACGTTATGGAAATGCGCAACTAAGAACATCGTATTATGATATTGGTAGTCTGCCGCTGACATCGCAAGCATAACCCCTGTTACCCCGCCAATTGTAAATAACGGGATGAAAAGCAAGGAGTATAACATAGGAGTGGTAATGGTAATTTTCCCTTTCCATAGCGTAAACAGCCAGTTAAAGATCTTAACCCCTGTAGGAACAGCAATTGCCATTGTTGTAATCGAGAAAATACTGTTTGTTAATGCACCCTGCCCCATAGTAAAGAAATGGTGAACCCAAACTAAGAAGGAAAGCAGCGATATAACGACCATTGATGCCACCATTGATTTGTATCCATAGAGATTTCGGCGTGCAAAGGTTGAAATGACTTCACTATAAATACCGAATGCTGGCATAATAAGGATATATACTTCAGGATGTCCCCAAACCCAGAACAAGTTAGCCCAAAGCATATCCATACCACCATTTGTCGTGGTAAAGAAGTTTGTTCCAAATAGTCGGTCCATTGTTCCCATCGCTAGAGCTACTGTTAAAACAGGGAACGCGAATACAATAATGACGTTAGCAACAAGAGAAGACCATGTAAACATTGGCATCTTCATTAATGTCATCCCTGGTGCCCTCATTCTAAGGATGGTCGTGATAAAGTTAATCCCTGTCATCAATGTACCCAGCCCCGCTATTTGAAGGGCAATCATATAATAGTTGGTACCAACAGATTCGCTGAATTCAGTACCGGCAAGCGGGAAGTAGGAAGTCCAGCCTGCATCTGGTGACCCGCCAATAACAAAGGAAATGTTAAATAACATTGCGCCAGCAAAGAATAACCAGAAACTGATTGCGTTTAATCGTGGAAAGGCTACATCTCGAGCTCCAATTTGTAAAGGAACAACGACATTCATTAAGGCCATAATAAATGGCATCGCCATAAACATGATCATTACGACACCGTGTGTTGAAAAGATTTCATTATAATGCTGTGCATCTAACAACTTGTTATCAGGTACAGCAAGCTGAGCACGCAGCATAATCGCATCTACGCCTCCGCGGAATAACATCAATAATGCGGAAACTAAATACATAATTCCGATTCGTTTGTGGTCAACTGTTGTTAACCATTCCCGCCAAAGATAGCCCCATTTTTTAAAATAAGTCAAGCCTGCGATAATCGCAATAACAGCAAGACCAATGGCAACCATTGATGCATATATAGCAGGTTCTGGATTTGGTACTGCAAATCTATCAAAGAAATCCATAGGTTGGTGACTCCTTTCATCATTTAAAAAATAGAACATACTAGTTTACTATTATTTGTGATCCATGTGATCCATATCGTCCATATTCATATTCTCATCCATGTGATCCATATCCATATTCTTATCCATATTTTCCATATTGGCATGACCTTCTGGTGGAGGTGAGAATTTCAAATGTGTACCTGTATAGGTGGAACGTCCAAGGTGACCTGGTTTTAATAACTCATCGAATTTTTCTTCCGTAAGAGGTTTCGCTGTTTCTTTTACTTCTTTCACCCAGTCATCAAATTTTTCTTCACTCATTGATTCGACTGGGAAAGTATTTTCAGCAGTACCTTTACCACTAAAGTTTACATTCCGACCCATCAATTCCCCTGGAGAGTCTGCTACTAAATGTAATGTATTAACCATGTCTGACATCGCATATTTTTGTCCGCCAAGCTGGGGAATCCAAAAACTAGTGATTGGTCCATATGAATACAGTTTAAATTCAATCGGACGGTTTGTTGGAATATACAAGTAGTTCACTGTTTCAATATTTTCTTCTGGGTAGCTGAAATGCCATTTCCAGTTAGATGAAGACGCATAAATAACCAAAGGCTTTTGATCTTCATATCCCTTTGGTGTTGCTTCCACTTTATAGTTTGATTGAACAGACATAAAGGAAAGAACTGCGACAATTATTATTGGAATCCCCACACAAATCGCTTCCACGAGAGGACTGCCTTCAATATGTGGAGGCTCATAATCTTTACTTTGTTTAGAAGCACGGTATTTAACTAACACAAAGATTAAAATAGCAAAAACAACAAGAACAATAAACGCCATTATTACAATTGAAATTATAATGTCATTAGCTTGTGTTTGCGCTTGAGGTCCTTTAGGATCTAAAACTAATAATGGCTCACAACCAGTTAGCAATGTGAAAATCGTGAAAATTAATGTTAATAAAGCCCATTTCATTTTCATAGGGGTGCCCCTTTCTATTTTTATCCCAAACGTTTTGTATGAATAATTGGGTATGTAGTGATATAAATCACACTCAAGTAAACCCATTTTATAATCATTCTTAAAAAAAGAAAAGGGAATGTGAAATATGTCACAAAATGTTCATAATCACATTTCCAGTACTGGAAGACTGTGCTAATCATTAGCTTTTTCAAAAAAGTTTTACTATTATAAGTAGGTTAGGAGAATATAATTCTACTTTTTCAAACAATCTAAAATAATCCCCCCTGGCAGTTGCCATTCAATTGCTTCGTTCCCCAGGTGATTTTATGTTTATCCTTAATATTTTTTTTTCACAAGGTGCCCTTCTCATAGAAGAATACATTAACAAATACAATGGAAAACGAATCTCACTAAAAGAAGAATGAAAATTTGACAACTAACTCTATTCTCGATATTTTTATCTCGAATTAAAGATAAATTATTCTGAGATACTATTAGTTTTTGATTCTTAGAAATACAAGAACATAGTTCAAAAATTGAACAAAAAGAAATATAAAATAGAAGGAATAAAAATACACAAAAAACTGTGTATGATGACCATACACAGTTTTTTGATTTCAGACGGTGAAGTTAAGAAACGGTCATATGTTAGCAAATATGCCGGTTGCTCTTGCAACTAATTCGTTTTGGTCATTGTAAATGTTACAGTCGACGTGGTTGAAAGTTCTTCCCTTTTTAATTAGGTGTGCGTCTGCTGTTATAAAGTCACCCTTTGCACCTTTTAGATAGGTTGTTTTTAGGTCGACTGTTACGACGGATTGAATAGTGTTTTGCTCTTCTACTAAGGCATTACATGTATTTCCCATAGCTAGGTCAGCTAACAAGCTAATTATCCCTCCTTGAACATACCCTACTGTATTCAACAGTAGTGGCTGAACAGGCAAGATTACTTTCAAATTGGTATCACTTATTTTTTCGTATTTGCAATTGAGTAAATGGTCAAATGCGTTTTTAATATACTTTGTTTCCAGCTGTATCACCTCAAAATACAATGCTAAAAAAGTTTGAAATCAAATACAAAAAAATCTACCTTTTTCTACTATTCGCCCAAGAAGGACAAAACGGATAATTTGTCCCCGTGTGGTGATGAGTGGGACCAAGGTGCCACCAATGCTAATTTTTAATACTCATAAAATCCACGGCCGGTTTTTCTGCCGTAGTGTCCTGCCCGAACCAGTTTTCGTAATAGTGTGGCAGGTCGGTATTTGGAGTCAGCTGTTTCTCCATAGAGAGTTTCCATTACCATCAGCATTACGTCCAGACCAATCATATCAGCCAGCGCTAAGGGTCCAATCGGATGATTGGCTCCCAATTTCATACCAAGATCAATATCTTCCCTTGTTGCAACGCCTTCTTGAAGGACAAATATAGCCTCGTTTATCATTGGCGCCAGTATTCTATTTACTGCAAACAATGGCGCTTCATTAACGGTTATTGATTTTTTCCCAAAGCTCTCACACAAATCTTTGGCAATTATATAGGTTTCATCCGAGGTATCATTGCCACGGATAATTTCGACTAATTCCATCAGTGGCACAGGGTTAAAAAAGTGAGTTCCGATGACACGATCAGCCCGTTTTGTAGCAGAAGCCATCTCTGTAATACTTAAACCGGATGTATTAGAGCAAAAAATTGCTTCTGCTTTGCATATTTGATCAATATTCCGATACAATTCTTTCTTTTTCTCCATGTTCTCGATGATAACCTCAAAAACTAAATCAGCGTCCTTCAAATCTTCCAATCTAGTAGTGACTGTAAACCGATTTAAAATGGTTTCAACTGAGTCGTTTAATTTCCCCTTAGAAGAGAGCTTTTCTAAGCTTTTTCCAATAATGCCTAAACTTCTGGTTAAAAAGTCCTCTTGGATATCCGATAATATGACTTGGAAACCTGCGCATGCAGCAACCTGAGCAATACCAGACCCCATGCTCCCGGCTCCAATTACACCAATTGTTTTGATTGTCATGTTACAACCTCCCAAAATTTCATCTAATCTTAAAAACCTTTAAATTCTGGTGCACGTTTTTCCAAGAATGCGTTCACACCCTCTTTAAGATCCTCACTAGATATCAGGTGGGCTTGGACCATACATTCTTGCTCTAAAAATGCTTCCCATGGGAGCTGCACCGAATGGTTCAACATTTTTTTCACATAGCGATTACTTAATGGCGGACCCTTCAAGAGTACCTGGGCAAATTCACTTGCTCCCTGAAGTAAATCACCTTCAACCACCTTATTGACAATCCCCCAACTCTTTGCCTCTTCTACTCCTAAAATCTTCCCGGAAACAATCCATTCCTTAGTTATAGTAGTTGGCACTCGTTCAGATAACAACTTTATTAAGCCTAAGTCCGGAATTACCCCAATATTCACAAAGCTCAACCCAAACTTTGCCGACGAGTCTGCGACGATAAAATCAGAAGCTAGCGCAAGGCTAAAACCTGCTCCCGCAGCATACCCATGAACAGCAGAAATCACATATTTATCCATATTCAATATCACGCGGGTAACATTAATCGCTTTCTCCATGTAAGAGGCAACTTCACTCTGTTTTGTAAATTGCTGAATGGTTTCTAAATCTCCTCCTGCGCAATAGGATTTCCCTTCACCCGATAAAAGGATTACCTTCACCTCAGGGTTTTTATCCAGGCTTAACAGCGCTTCTGTTAGTCCCTCTACTAAATCTGTAGATAGAGAATTCAACTTTTGAGGACGATTGAGAAAAATAGAACCGATACCGTCCGCAATTTTTACTAGGATAGGTTGAGACATAGGTATTTCCCCCCTTTTAAATTTATTTTCCCTGAAACTGTGGCTTTTCCTTCGCTAAGAATGCTCGCGCACCTTCCTTTTGATCGTCCGTGGAACAAAGGCTTTTAAATTCGACTGCCTCCAGCTCCAATGCTTCTTCAATCTGCAAATCCAATCCTCGGGTAATTGCTTTTTTGCCAGCTTTGATAGCCAGTGGCCCTTTTTTCTGCATCTTTGAAGCTAGAGAATGTGCACGTTTAAGGGCTTCTCCAGCTGGAACGAGAATTTCTACCAAACCAATTCGGTATGCTTCACTTGCATCGATGTTATCTCCGGTAAAAATAAGCTCCTTCGCCTTTCCAGCTCCTACTAATCTAGGTAAACGCTGCGTTCCTCCATAGCCTGGAATAATTCCTAAATTCACCTCAGGCTGTCCGAATACCGATTTTTCACCTGCAATTCGAATATCACACGCCATTGCCAGCTCACAGCCAGCACCAAGAGTGAATCCTTCAATCGCCGCTATCACTGGCACCTCCAAGTTTTCAATCTTATTAAAAGTCTGGTGTCCAATTTTCACTAGGTCATATCCTACTTCAGGAGTCATATTGATAAATTGTTTGATATCGGCTCCAGCAACAAAAGCTTTGTCACCGCCGCCACTAATAATCACAGTTTGAACAGCAGAATTCAGCTTCACGACGTCTAAAGTTTGATCCAGTTCTTCCATAATCTGAGCACTAAGCGCATTTAATGGCGGATTTTCTATTGTAATAACAGCCGTCTTATTTTCAACATTTAATTTTACAAATAGAGTCGTCAACATTTTTTTACCTCCCTCCTATTCTTGAAAAATAAACTCAATTAACTGAATAGCCCAGTATTGCCAAATTCCTCAATTTCCTCTTGAGAATAGCCGAGATTTTTCATCACCTCTTCTGTATTAGCCTTTGATAGAGGGATACCCGTGTGACAATACTGAGGAACAGACTCTGAAAACTTAATAGGATTGGCAATTTGTTTTACCTTTGTACCATAAGGACCAGGTACCTCAACGACCATACCTCGCTCATGAACGAGCGGTCCCTCTAATACTTCACCAAGGGTTAACACAGGTTCAACGCAGGCATCAACAACATTAAATAAATCCATCCACACATCAAGTGTTTTCGTCTTTAAAATCTCTCGAATCTCTTCTTTAATTTGAGCCAGATCCTTTGGCGCTACGCCTCCAGCAGCGAATTCAGGTCTGCCAATGGTTTGACAAAACGCCTTGAAAAATTGAGGCTCTACACCGCCAAAACTAAGGTATCTGCCATCCAACGTTTCGTAGTAATCGTATAGAGAGCCGCCATTAATAAGGTTTTCCTCCATACCAATGCCTTTTCCATTTACTAGATAGCTAGCACCCTGCATAAACGTATTAAAGGCAATCATTCCATCGGTCATGGAAACATCGATATGCTGACCATTCCCAGTTCGCTCACGATAAATAACTGCCGAAAGAATTCCAATAATGGCATTGTTGGACCCAGAAGCAATATCCGCAATTGCTACGCCCATCAATGGCGGCCCCGACTCTTTCTTTCCTGAATAAGAAGCGACACCTGAAATAGCTATGTAGTTAATGTCATGACCTGCACGATCTCTCATCGATCCTGTTTGACCGTATCCTGTTAACGAGCAATAGATTAATCGCCGATTTACTTTCCTAAGACTCTCGTAATCAAGGTTCAACTTCGCCATTACACCTGGGCGGAATTGTTCAATGATAATATCGTACTCGCCTAAAAGCTGGTGAATCACTTCTACTGCACGAGGATCCTTAAGATTGAGAGGCATAACCTTTTTGTTCCTGCTCAATTGTGCCGAAACGGCTGACATCTCTGTGCCAGGAAGAAAAGGTGGTAGAAAATCGACTACATCAGGTCTCGACCCCGATTTTATCCTTAATACCTCTGCTCCCATATCGGCTAAACACATGGTTGCGTATGGTCCCGGAACTAATGTACTGAAATCTAATATTTTTAAACCTTCTAATGCTCCAGCCATTTTTTTCTCCTTTCCATATTCATAGTATTTTTCTAAAATTTGTTCGAGCTATCACTGCTATTTCTTCTGGTAGTTTAAATGATAGTGGTTCTTGATGCAGGGCTTGGAAGAAGTTAGTATCACTCGTATTGAGATAACCGAGAGTAAGACGCGGCACAAGACGTACATGAATCGGCTGCTTCATTTGCGGATCTGGTGATAAATGCACCATTAAATTAAAACTAGCAAATCCCTGTTCATTTAAAGTTGCAAAAATAGAAAGTAAACCGTTCGAAAAATGGAGCCAATCTTGTTCCGTTAGATCATCTATCGAATAGGCTTCTGAAAAAACTGCTAAGAAGGCATTATGGCTTTTTGGTGCAAATGCATGAAGCCAAGCAATTTTTCCTTATTCACCGCTCCATCTTTCTCCTAGCTTTTTTTCAGTTTCACATAGTGTCGTGAAATATTCCTTACCCGTTTCACGTTCAAAAGTATGTGCCTTTTCTGCTGTAATACTTTGATAGTTTGTTGGAGAGTCTGAAACCATTACTTGAATATGAGGATGAATAATACTGCCTCCTGATAAAGGAAGATAGTTCCAGTTAATGGAAAAATTCTTTGCAATATTATCTGTGGCAGCTACACGTTGTATATAGGTTTGTGCAGCTAAAAAGGCGTTTTTTATCATTTCGGCTGTAAAATCTTCCAATCTCACATAATGTTGTCCAGAAAAAATAACGACACCATTATGTTTGCTGTAGGGGAATAAATTTGGAAATACAATGGCATTTCGAAAACTTCTTCGTTGTTCTGTTACTTCTCTATTAAATATTGGAGTCAGCTTTAGGATATTTTCGCTGCAAAACGGACAATTTTCCCCGCCTGTCTGCTCGGCAGCCTCTGTATAATCAGGTGGCTGAATTTTTACCCCTGTGTCAAATATTAGACGAGATGATTCACCAGTTAATGGATCAAAGCCGAATTTCCGTTTTTCGTTCAATGACATTACCTTGATTATCTTGAAAGCTGAATCATTCCACTTGTTTACGAAATTTCATTAACATGTGTGATCCCAGCTTACTTCGCAGGCAGCTGCGCTGCACCGTCTAGCATAATCGTTGTTCCATTTATATATGGATTCTCAACAATATGTCTAACCGTTGCTGCATATTCAGACGGATTCCCAAGCCTTTTTGGAAAAGGAATATGCTGGGTAACTTCTTGTTTAAATGATTCGGGCATTCCACTAGACATTTGCGTATCGAAAAGACCGGGTGAGATTGCCACAATCCGCATCCCATAATCGCCAATCTCGCGAGCAATCGGAAGAGTCATCCCAACTACTCCTGCTTTCGAGGCACTATATGCCGCCTGTCCTAGTTGACCGCCGAAGGCCGCTGCTGAAGCTGTATTCACAATAACTCCTCTTTCTCCATTTTCATCGGGTTCATTCTTCAACATCTCTTGGACTGCATATCGAACTACGTTCATCGTGCCGATTAGATTTACTTGGACTACCTTATTAAACTTATCCATTGGAAAAAGTCCCTTCTTGGAGTATACCTTTGCACCAAAAATAAGACCGGCACAATTGACTGCTACATGAATACCGCCAAAAGTGGTAGAGACTGTTTCCACTGCTTGTTTTACAGAAGTTTCATCACTTACATCTGTCTTGTAGAAAACAACTGATTCACCAAGTTCTCCTGCAAGATTCTCTCCTCGATCTTCATTCATATCTAGAATGCCGACCTTTGCACCTTGTTCCACAAACAGCCTCGTACAGGCCTCACCAAGACCCGAGGCACCACCGGTAACAATAAATACCCGATTTTTAATATTCATTCCTTCTCACCCTCCACTTAATAACCCTTAAATTCAGGTTTACGCTTTTCTGCAAAGGCTTTTAGTCCTTCTGCTAAGTCGTAAGACCGAACATGCTGGCGTAAATTAAGCATTTCATGCCGCAACGCCGCATCCTGTGTTTGATCCACCGAAGCGTTTGCCACTTCTTTCATTCGGCGGAGCACCAATGGACTTTTAGCGGCAAGCTTCTCAACAAAGTTTTCGACTTCCTCCACAAGCAGTTCATCAGCCACAACCTTATTAACCAAACCGAACATTTCCATCTCAGCAGCAGATAGAAAATCACCGCTAAATAAAAGATATTTTGCCCGATTTAGCCCGATTTTCTTTGGCAAAACCGCTGCACCACCTGCTCCTGGAAAAACTCCAAAGTTAGAATGTGCATCTCCGATTTTGGCACTTTCAGCGGCGTATACGATGTCACAGCACATGACAAGCTCCAGACCACCTGCTAGTGCAATACCATTGACAGCAGCAATCACGGGTTTTGGCATTTTTCGAAGAAGACCACAAACCTCATCAAACATATCTAGAAAGTCCTTCATACCAGGTTCAGAATTATCTAAAGATGAAAGGACATTTTTAAGATCCGCTCCAGCGCAGAACGCTGACCCTGTTCCAGTTAGGACAACAGCCTTGACACTGCTGTCAGATTCGCATTCTTTTAAAACGCTCTCCAACTCACTCAGCATAGTAGATGACACGGAATTCATATTCTTAGGACTGTCTAAAATAATCCAAGCGCCGGCACTGCGGCGCTCAAAACGAATACTTTCGTATTGCATGGCTTTCTCCTTTCTAAAAAAGCAATTATCCGTTTTGGTTTAATTGGTAATTTTGCACGGAACAACTAGCGCAATCTTTTGCAGGTGCACGAGATTTATCTAAGTCTTGTTCCTCTTCTACTTTTTTCCGCATCCCCGTAGCGAAGTCATTCGCAAATAATGCTGCCCCTAAAGCACCGACAATTTGGGGCTCATGGGGGATGAATATAGAAACACCTAACGTTTTTTCTAATGCATGAACCAATCCTATATTTTTTGCACCTCCACCTGTCATCATTACTGGCTGTTGCATTCCTACACGCCCAACTAAGCCTTTCATTCTTCCTGAAATTGCCTTATGCATACCAGAAAGAATATCTACTGTTGAGTGGCCTTCCGCAACTAAGGAAATGACTTCTGACTCAGCGAACGTTGTACACATGGAGCTGATTTTGATATCAGCGTCTGATTGCATCGACAAGGCACCAATTTCAGTCAATTCAACGTCCAGCGCTCTCGCAAGAACTTCTAGGAATTGACCCGTACCCGCAGCACATTTGTCGTTCATCGCAAAGTTTTTAACATTTCCTGAAGGATCGACCGCGATGACTTTGCTGTCCTGACCGCCAATGTCAATCACCGTTTTTACTTCGGGATACAGATAGTTGGCTCCCTTTGCGTGACAGCTTATTTCTGTAAGATTCTTACCTGCAATTTCTAACCTTTTCCTTCCATAACCCGTGCTTACGGTAAATGCAATATCATCAAGAACCAATCCTGCTTTTTCCAAGGCATCTTCAATCGCCATCATAACGGCTTTTTGACTTACAAAGCCCAATTGTTTTACGCTATGGGAAACAATTCGTTTATTTCCATCAATAATCACTGCTTTACCGGTTAAAGAACCACTATCTACACCCATTGTATAAAAGGAAGAACCATCACTTGTTGATGTCATTTAACTCTCTCCTCCATCATTCTAAGGGATTAACTCCCCCCAAATTCAACCACTTTAAAAATCTGTCCGGAACCTGTTTTCCCTAACAAATTCTGAATCTATTACCCTCGGCTTTTTTGTGCTTCAAGACTTTCAATCAGTGCTTCAATACGAGTGTTAACGAGTTCTTCCTTATAGAAGGAATCATCAACCATATCACCCTCAAAGGAAGTAGATTGAATACCCATCTTTTTATTTAAGTTTTCTGCTAACAAGAAATGAGAACGGGAGAAGGAACGACAAGTTCTTGCACCATGAAAGACAATACCATCGATGGAATAATCTTTAGATAATGTCATCATTCGCTCCTCAGTAATTGGGTAACCAAGGTTCAACTGACACTCAAGGTGATTGATCGCAATTCCCCTTAACGGATGTTCAGGGTCTATCGTATCTGGCTCATGCCAGAACGCCATATGCGTGTATCTACCCGCTACGACAGTCGCATCATAGCTGGCAAACTTATCGGCCATCCAGCCAAGCTTATTCCAATTCATAATTCCTTCCCAGAAAATACGATACTTTTCATTTGGAACAGCGCTGACTCCATTGTTGAGCCTCTCTTGAACCTCATCTTTAACAGCTTGCATCGCTTCCACCGTCCCTGGCCATGCTGTGAGATAATTGACCGGTGCAATTTGAATGGACCAATCAAAAAAGCTGGCAGGAGCTGGTTTCGCCTTACATAGTTCCATCGCTTCCATCCGAAGCTTCCCGACCTTCTTTGTGACACCCATTAACTCTTGGAATTTATCCCAGTTATATGGCTTGCCGCTTACAACCTCTAAGAACTTAATCAAATCTTCAAATTGCCTGACTACGTATTTAACATTTTCCTCAAATTCTTCGCCTTTCATATAGGTAGAGCCGTTACGTCCCATATGATACGGAATAACAACATTAAACCAAGGGATTTTTTTACCAAAAACACGCTCGATAGCCCAATCCCATTGCGGACCAGTTGAACAGCCCGGATAACAGGTAACAATCGCATCTGGTGCCGGAATTTCGGTTGCAATTGGACCTGGGTTCAAATCTTCCGGAACACCTAATTCAGCGAACATCGCACATCCCATTTGTGTTCTTGCGTATGAGCAGAGTTCACGATTAAAACCGCGGTTCTCAGCAAAGGTTTGCGGTTCTTTTTCCTCGTGTCTTGCCGCAACACGTGCACCGTAACCTTCTCCGTGGATCCACGCCATATCCTGTGCAGCCATGAACATCCCAATTGGGAGACCTGTTGTATAAACAACCTTTTTACCAGTCTTCTTGGCATTAATCAGATCCTCCCAATATTCATTAACAAGCTTGTTAACCAATTTACCAGACTTTAATCGATTCGCTCTTTTCGCTTCCTGTACTGCCATTTATCATCATTCCTCTCTTTTTAATTGCGTCAATTTTTTAAAATTTAAACAGCCATTTCAACAAAGGCTTCTAATCTAGTCTTAATGGTTTCGATAGAATCTAGTTCGTGTGAGATTTCTAGGAGTAGGTGAGGAATTCCAGCCGCTTGCATGGCGTCCTTGATATCTGGGTAGAAGAACATATGCGGTTCACAAAATTGTGCCATTACAATGATAAGTTGATCTGCTTTATACTTTTTCATCGAGTCAACTAAGTATTGAGGCCAGTCGGTTTTAGGATCACATCTAGTTGGACAAGGGACGTTTGTATTTTTATCAATATAATGTGCAGCGATTGCTGCCAGTGGTTCCCTATCCTCAGCAATATTGTCACTAATATACCTGTAGCCATGGAAAAGGTCATCCCCGACTACAATAGCACCTGATTGTTCAACAAGTTCCAATATCTCGTTTTTCGGTGCGCCGCAGAAACTTCCAGATAAGAAGACACGCACTCCTTCTTCCTTTATAGAATCCTTCTTACCATGAAGCTTCGGAATCAGGCTCTCTAGTATCTCGTTATGCTCTTCTTTCAGCATCACCATGCTTGATTTAATAATGGACAACATTTCACTCGAAGTAAGTAATGAAGGATGGATTGTTTTTAACTCGTAGATCTCCCTAATTAAGCTCCGGCTTTTGTTATAAATACGAATGCTTTTAAGGAGCGACTCATCACTAATCTCTTTACCTGTGAATCTTTCAGTATCTCGTTTTAATTCCTTTAATCCTTGAACGATATCTCCATGGGTCCATGGCTGGTTTCCAACAGGCAAGCGGAAAAACATATGGTTTACCTTCGGCAGAAGACTCCCAACTACTTCAGAACCGCCAACAGCTTGGATACAATAATCTCCACCAACGAATCCGTCTAAGAAATTTAATTCGCCCTTTGCTGCTTGATCGACAATACTGCGAGTCGGACCGCAGAAATAAGAAGGATAATACGCGTGCCCAGTAGTAATGGGTTCCTCCTTCACTTGAAGGACAATTGGTAAAACACCCGCTGCATGAAGTAACTCTTCTGGAAAATGCATAATGTAACAGCCAATAATTTTTGAGCCGGTTTCCATTTTCCATTCTTTTGCTCTCTCATAAGGGTCTGCTGCTATTTGTGCTAATTTATTCATAATTTCATCTGATGATAAATTTTGGTACATAAACGTGTTACCTCCTTTTTTATTAACAGAAAAGTTTCTTTTACCCTGCAAATGAAAGACCACCGTTGATGCTTAAAGTTTGACCTGTAATTCTGTCGGATTCGGGTGAGGCAAAGAAAAGGGCCGCCTCTGCAACATCCTCCGCATTAGGTAAACCAAGCTTGGCACGGTCCACTGCTTTTTGAAATACATGACTTGCCTCAGTAGCCATAACTGCCTCAAATCCTGGAGTATCTTGGATAACGGTTAAACATAGTGCATTCACACGAATCTGCCAGCGAGCGAACTCATTTGCCAATGCTTTATTCATAAGTACAAGACCTGCTGCTGCCGATCCTATTAATGATTCTCTTGGGGTAGCAATTCGTCCCGCGTCAGAGGTAATGATGACAATCTTTCCATAATTTTGCTCTCTCATATGGTCGAGCATGGCCCGTATCGCATAAAGTCTAGAGGATTGTTGGCTGTTTAAGCATCCATCATAGTCATTAGGGTCTAGTTCGTGAAAAAACCTCGCATACTGAACAGTGGCACCCCCATTGGCTATTAAAATATCAATTTTCCCCATCTCAGCAACGGCACGGTCTGCCATTTGTTTTACAGAATCATAGACAAACAAGTCACATTCTAAAAAGATGGCACGTCTGCCCAGTTCTTCAATTTCCGCTACAACCCGCATCCCTGCTTCATGATTTCTGCCGCTAACAACGACATCAGCTCCACTTTTTGCAAGCTTTAAAGCAGTTGCTTTTCCAATTCCATTCGTTCCACCTGTGACAAGGGCAACTTTACCATTAAGATTTGCAATCATATTTTTCTCCTTTTTTTAGAAAAGATTTAATATTCAGTCTTTAATGAATTTAAGAATGGAGAACACGTCCAATGGCCATAACCTCTGCTTCTTTCGTTCCTTCATAGATTTCAAGAATCTTGGCATCACGGTACCATTTTTGGACCTTGTATTCCCCCATATAACCGTAACCGCCATGAATTTCAATCGCAGCATTTGCACAGAAAACAGCCGTCTGACCACCTAAGTATTTTGCCATCGCCGAAAGTGTAAAATCAGGTTTTCCTGAATCGACAAGCCATGCCGCTTTATAGACGATATTTCGAAGTGCTTCTACTTTGACAGCCATCTCTGTTAATTTTGTCATTGTAGCCTGGTAGCTTCCAATCGGGTTGCCAAATGCATATCTTTCTTTTGAATATTTAACAGCTTCATCAAGGCATGCCTGCGAAATCCCCAATGCCTGAGCGGCAACCATCATTCGAGTAATATCAAAAAAGTGCATAAGCTGCGGAAATCCTTTTCCATCTGTTCCAACAAGATTAGCTTGAGGTACACGGACATTCTCGAATGAGATTTGTGCCGTATCACTTGCACGTATTCCTAATTTCCCATGAAGCTTACCTCTTGTGATTCCCTCACTATTGGCGTCTACAATAATTTGGGAGAAACGTTTATGCCTTTTCTCAACTGGTTGTGTAATCGCCTGAACTACCATAAAATCACTAACAGTACCATTAGTGATAAAGATTTTACTGCCATTGATGATGAAATCATCACCAGCACGTACTGCTCTAGTTTGGTAACCAGCTGCATCTGTACCGGCATTTGGCTCTGTAAAAGCACCTGATGATACCCACTCTCCTTTACAAACCTTTGGTAAATATTTTTGCTTCTGCTCCTCGGAGCCGTATAGGTAAATGGCTTCACATCCGAAGCTTGCCGTAATAATATTTGTACCAATTCCCATATCAACACGGGAGAGCTGTTCCGTTATAATAGCCTGACCTAATATCCCCATTCCGGCACCGCCGTACTCTTCAGGTATCCATGCTCCAACTAGCCCTAGGTCTGCTGCTTTTTTTACGATTTCAGGAGTATATTTCTCTTCTCTATCACATTCTGCTGAATGAGGAGCAATTTCATTCTCTGCAAATTTATAGGTCATATCCTTTAACATCGCCAATTCTTCGGTTAAATTGTAATCCACCGTTCTTATTCCTCCTCTAGAATCATAGTGTTCACGCTTTTTCTAATATATGAATGCACATCGCTGCTTCTTCAACTCCAATACTGCCGCCTCCGTTTTCAGCAAGACCGATTCTTGCTCCAATTACCTGCCTGTTTCCTGCTTCTCCTCGCAGCTGGGTGACAACTTCATAAATTTGTGCTAACCCCGAAGCTCCAATTGGATGCCCCCTGCTTTCAAGTCCACCACTTGTATTAATTGGGATTGATCCGCCAATAGTAGTGGCACCTGATTCTGCTAGTGCTCCTCCTTCACCCGGCGGGCAAAATCCCATTGCTTCACTTTGGTGTAGTTCTCCATAAGCAGTAGCATCATGTAACTCAGCTAAGTCGATATTCTTTGGACCAAGTCCAGCTTTTTCATAAGCCTCTTTGGCAAGTCTTTCACCGATATCCTCACCTTCAAGGTCTCTATCTGATCCTTGACCATGCACAGAGGCAAGAATTTTTACCGGACGTGATTTCTCTATTTTTTTCAAGAATCTCTCAGAACAAACGATAACTGCAGCTGCCCCGTCTCCAACTGGCGCGCACATACTGCGAGTCAAAGGATATGTAACAGGACTGTCATTCATAACTTCCTCTATACTCATTCGATTTTGATACTGTGCGTTTGGATTCAAAGAAGAGTGATAATGGTTTTTTGATGCGATGGCTGCTAGTTGTCTTTGAGTGGTACCATACTTACTCATGTGCCAACGGGTCATCATCGCATAAACATCCATAAAAACACTCCTTCCAGCACCAGGTGCTGATTCATCAGGAGGAAGTGCAACTTCTAGGTTCTTCCCGTATTCCAATAATGTATTGATTTGCTTATCAAAATTTTCTACATCCATACAACTAGAATAAGCGGATAACGATTTCGCTTTGTCTGGATTGGTCAACTTTTCAGAACCAACCGCAATGGCGACATCATACAATCCTGCTCGAATGCCAGTATACGCTAAATGCAGTGCAGTTGAAGCTCCCGCACAAGCATTTTCCACATTGGTTATTGGGATCCTGTCAATCCCCATTCCCCTGAAAACCACCTGACCACGAATGGAATGCTGTTTATCAAACATTCCCCAAAAAGTATTCGAGAAAAATCCAGCTTGTAAATCCTCTTTTCTTATTCCTGCATCCTCTAGGGATTGATGAATCACCTGCTCCGCCATGGTTCGAACTGTCTCTCCAGGATACTTGCCAAATTTGTTCATCCCAATCCCGATAATATAAACATTATTCATGTAATCCTTAACCTCCTGTTCCCTCTAACCAGGGTTAATCTTTTTTCTATTCGGGCATATGTAACTTTTACTCTAATATTCTAGTCTTCCAGTTTAATCACTGCCCGATAACAAAAGTCAGTTAAAGCCTCAGCAGCTATTTGTGTTTCTTTCTGACTATTAGGCTTGAGCATTAAATGTTGGCCATATCCTTCAAACATACTGGCAAGTGCCCGAATCGTGACATCAACATTTATTTTGTGGCAGTATCCCTTTTTTATGGAACCTTTAATATCACGTTCAATCCGTTTAAATAAGCTTTCACTTATTTCCAACCACTTATCTTTATAATGTTGTTCCACCATCATTACTTCTTTTAATGCCAGGAGTACCCCTCTGTTTTGATTGTAATAGTCTAGTATTTTCTGAGCTTCATTTTTCATCGTTTCATATAGGTTTATTGACAAGTTTTTGGACTGGACATCTTTGTCTACCTTTTCTATAAGTCCATCAACTAATCGGTCTAGGAGATCATTTTTATTTTTGAAGTAATGGTAAAAGGTTCCATACCCTACATTGGCTTTTGTCGTAATGTCCTTGACAGTCGCTTTCGTGTAACCGATTTCAGAAAATACTTCCATGGCACACTTCTTGATTAGATCCTGATTTAAAGTCTTGCGTTCTGGTTTTATTGTCTCCTTAGATTTTGCCAATTTCATATTCTTAACTCCTACTTTTCATAAATAACCCTTTATCAACATTGTAGTCACATATGACATTGATGTCAATAAAAACTGATAATTCAAAATATAAAAATTTTTATTGACTTATAGCTGTCAAAACTAGGTTCTTAGCAGAACCTTTATCAAATCAAAAAAGGTGTCCCGCTACCCGGAACACCTTACACCTTAAATTTGAGTCAAATTGGTACCTTGGTGAACTTCTCCATTTTTGACCATCTCTTGAAGCTTGAATTTTTGGATTTTCCCTGCTGCCGTCTTCGGAAACTCTTTCACGAAGTACCAATTTCTTGGTCTTTTAAAACCTGCCATATTAGCTTTACAGTACTCCGTAAGTTCAGTTTCGGTTGGCAGGTCTTCAAAGGAAGATGGAATGACAAGCGCATTGACTTGTTCTCCCCAATATTCATCCGGTATGCCAACTACTGCTATATCAGCAACTTTAGGGTGGTCCCGCAACAGTGATTCCACCTCACTCGGATATATATTTACACCTCCGCGAATGATCATATCCTTCAATCTACCTTTAATTTTAATAAATCCTCTCTCATCCATGGAACCAATATCTCCTGAATGTAGCCAGCCATCGTCTTTAAGTGTTGCAGCTGTCTGTTCCGGCATATTGTAATAGCCAATCATGGTTTGATATCCACGACAGCAGATTTCACCATCCATACCAAGTGGAAGTACTTTGCCTGTTGCAGGATCAGCAATCTTTACTTCAATATGCGGATATGGCTGCCCAATTGTTTCCGCCTGGTCCTCAGGGGAATCATCAAGATGCGTTTGGGTTGTTCCGCCGTGCATCTCCGTTTGTCCACAAACAATTGACATACCACAGCCTAGTTCATCCTTCACACGTCGAACTAAATAAGGTTCGACCTTTGAGGCACCAGAAAGCAGAGACTTCAAGGTTGAGAGATTGTATTTTTTACGATCAGGATAGTTTAAGATTGCTTCAACCATGGTTGGGACGAGAAGTGCAAATGAACCTCCTTCTTTTTCAATCAACTCAAGAAACAGTCCTGGGTCGAAGCTATTAACTAGTACAAGTGTACCCCGTTGTTGCAGGGTTCCTAGTACCGCAAACCCGCAGCCACCCATATGGACAAGCGGCATAACATTCACCCATACACCGCCTACTTCCATTCCTGCACGTTCTGCCATAAATTTAGTACTGTTGGTTATACCCTTATTGTGAAGGATTGCTCCCTTGGATTTACCAGTGGTACCTGATGTATACATGATTACAAAAGGATCTTCCGCCCTTACAATTGGAAAAATGGTTGATTGGCTGCCGCTATTCATGAATTCATCAAAATTTGAAAAACAAATCACTTTTCGCAATAACGGTAAGTTTTTACGGACATTTTTAACAGCCTCAAGCATGTTATAACCTCGGTATTCATCAACAAAGAAGATTCCCGCTGCTTCTGATTGACGTAAAAGGTATTCCAGTTCTTTCTCCTTTAATGCCGGGTTAACAGTTACTAATGTGACTCCTGCAATCGCACATCCATATTCAAGCAAAACCCATTCACTTTCATTTGGTGCCCAAACTGCAACATGCTCTCCCGGTTTAAATTTAGAAAGCAGGGCTGAAGCAACACGTTCAGAGTCAGCTAAAAGCTGAGTGTATGTCCATCTTCTGCGCCTTGCCGGATCCGCCACACCTTCTACTAAAGCAATCCGTTCAGGAACCTCCGCCGCAACTTCCCTTAATACCTGGGCAACCGTCCAGTTATGTAGCGGTTGTGATGTTTCGGCCGGCCAATAAGACTCCATTAATACAGTTGATTTATATACCTTGTTATTCGCCAAATTAATCTTCTCCTTTTGCATCCATATTATAAGACTCCATTTTCACTGCAGAATCTATAGGTGCGCAAAAAACGAATTTGTAGCGATCCCCCATTTAGCCTATGTGCCTTTTGCAAAACAGTACGTATGGGATTGATTGTGCCGCGTGTATGCCATTATGATATTGATCCCTCAAAACTAAAAAGTTTTACTATTCCTAATTATGTTTATATCCAGATAATTTATCTTTTAATTTTCTTACTCACCTCCTTTATTGTTCGTCAGGATTGGGTTATATTCCTCTAAAATCATCTATTAACGACATGATCATCACGTGTGACACCGCCGTCATTTTTTTAGTAAAAAGAATCAAATAAACTTTAAAAATACCATTTATCACTAAATAGAAATCAAAGTTTATTTTTATATGTAAGAGCCATATCTAATTGTAAGCGCATACATTGAATACATATTTTTTTTAAAATACCTTTTATTATTTTCAATGACTTCCGAATAAACTACTTAAACATAAAGAATAAGCAACAAAATGATTGAATCTGTTGCTTATTCGAGCAGATTAAATCAATTATTCCTTAAATACTGCTTTATAGCACAAGTTGGTCAATGCTTGGGCAACCTCTTGGATTTCCGCTGGTGTTACTGGCTGTGCCATTAAATGATGACCATATCCCTCAAACATGCATGCTAAAGCTCGAATCGTTACGTCAACATTGATGTCGTGACAGTACCCCTTTTGAATCGAGCCCTTGATATCACGCTCAATCCGCATGAATAGACTTTCACTTATTTTTAGCCATTTTTCCTCAAATTGTCTGTCAACCATGACTGCTTCCTTCAATGCCAATAGGATGCTGCTGTTATTTACGTAATACTCAAGAATTCTCTGTGCTTCATATTTCATTCTTTCGTAAACAGTTAACTGCATATTCTTTGGCTGGACATATTCATCCACCTTCTCCGCCAGGTCGTCTACCAACTTACTCAAGAGGTCCTGCTTATTGTTATAATAATGGTAAAAGGTTCCATGCCCTACATCTGCCCGTGAAGTAATATCATTCACAGTGGTTTTCATGTATCCAATTTCGGAAAATGCCTCTAAAGCACCACTAATAATCTGTTCACGTATCCATGCCTTTCGACGATCCGTTCTTGAATAGTTTTCAGCTTTCATATAAAACTCTCCTATTATTAATCAGATTCTATATTTAAAATTTTAGTCACATATGACTGTTGTGTCAATATATAAAAAATATTCAGAATGTTTTATTTAAAAAACTTCTTATGATTATTTTATAGAATGTCAATGATTGATCCCCATAATTCATCTAATACCTTCTTTGTACTCTTACTACTACATTAACGACGCTTATAATTACGTACTATTTTTTGCATAAAAATAGCCCCCTATGAATTTTAATAGGTGACTAAGAGTAATTGTCCTTCACAGTCTCGACAAAACAGTCTTCGACAGTCTAGCCAAATAACACTAAAAGACTGTGTTGAAACAATTTTATTAAAAAAATTGAAAATCCTAATTTGGCGGGACTGTGTGGGAATCGAACCCACCAGACCTGGCACGCAGGTCTCAAGCAGTTTTGAAGACTGACGCTATATTATCCGCTCAATCATTCCGATCAATTAGCGTCTACATCAACGTTGAATCAACGACTTACACAGTTTATGTTCAATCACCGTAACAGTTTTCGTTCGTCCTTTACGGTTTTATAATAGGCGAATGTTATCGTAAGTGTCAATATACCCTTGTCGTTGTTAGCTATCAAAGGAATCTTTTTTTATAATGATAAAAAACTTCATCTGCGTCCCCCATGATTTTTTGAAATCATTCCTTAACTATACTACCAAAGGTAGAAGAGGAAAATGTTTCCAAAATTATAAAAATAAAGACCACCCGATTACTTTATAGTAGACGGGTGGTCTCATGTTATGTTAGTTCCCCTTCATTATTCCTTCTTTGCGGCTTTCGTATTCTTTATCGGAGATCTTACCTTGCTCCTTCAAATGATCGAGATGCTGCAGTTCCAACTCCATAAACCCATTTTTGCCGGTTAGCACTTCTTCTTCTGTAACCAAAAAGTATTGAGTGGGATTCAGGGAATATTTAAACTTGCCATCTTGGTCGTATGCTCCCACCTTTACTTTAATCCTGCCTTGGCCAAACTCTTCCGCTTTTACAGTAATGGGGACGGTTGCGGTTTCCCCTTCTTGGACGTCCGTCCATTCAGCAAGGACCGTTTTTCCAGCCTCGCTATTCTGGATGACACCGGATGCCTCCAAGACAGCTTTTGCCTGTGCTTCGGGATTACCGAATTTCACTTGCAAATTCAATTTCATTTGATCTCGGCTGAGCGGTTCCTCGATTACCTCGAGATTACCCGTAATCGGCGGCAATAATTTCCCTGATTGCATCGGGGCAGTCTTGCCGCCCTCACTCTGACTTTCCATATTCCGACTGCAGCCTGCGATTGCTAACAGGCAAATGAAGAGGAACAAACATCTTTTCATTTTTCCACTACCTCCACTAACAAAACCCACAATGACATCCCAGTCAAAACCGTCCCCAGGGAGCAAATGAAGATCTTCCCCATCATAATAAGAGACACTATCTCCACTTGTATCAGGGAAGAGCACTCTGACATCTGGTAGTGCACCGCCATTTATTTTTTTCGTATATTTGGTTGCCATTAACATGGCTTGATGGACAGAAAATGCTTCTCCATTATCCCTGCTATGGTTGGTGGTTAAATCAATATCCAAACTGGATCCACTTTTTGGACATCCTCTTTTGTAGCACTTTCGACTTGATACGGATCTTTATTATTAGACGGGGTTACGGTAAATTCGTCTCCCTCTGCTATGATCCTTACATAAATATCATAGCCGCTTTCTGGCCATTTGGCACTATTATCAAATTCTGCATAGTATTCGCCATCTTTGTTGGTATGAATGTTAGTAATTAAATCATCTTTTGCCACATCTTCATCCCAAATTTCAACTGTCACGCCTTCTCCAACAAAACTACTAATCTATTTGAATAAATACCAAATAGCCCTTGTAGGGTAGTGCCTTTCAATATGGTGCCTGTCACCATTACTAATACCATCGCCTTATTTTCCCGCTTCCGCTTGTGCCATTCTTCTTAGGGAATTTTTGGATTTTTTTGGAATTTTTACTCAAAAGGACTATTTTAACATGAATTCCATTTTTAGGTAGTACTAAACGCTATGAAAATAGTGCAAATGGTGAAAAGCACCACTGAAAAGGCAACTGCTGATTTTTAGGAGTCCCTACTAGGGGACTTATTTTATTTTGAATAGGAAAAACATTGCTTCGTGTTGAATAGTGCTAATAGACCCTTTAGGAGGAAGAGAATCTTTCATGATTATCTAAAATTAAATCTTTTAAAATGTCTTAAAGAACATATAACAGGCGGCTTATATGAAAATGAATAGTGCAGATCTGAAGTGTAAAAGTTGTGGAGCAAATTCATTTGTGCAAGCGAGTGACTTCATAAACCTTCGTCCCCTTAATAAAAAATTGGCGATAGGCTCTGAGAAGATTTACACGATTTGTTTGGATTGCGGTGAAGTTGTGTTAATAGAATTACTAAACGAGGCTCTTGCAGGCTCCGTCATGCCTTGTATATGGCTGTTCAAAGCGGTATTCGTGATGCCCGTAAAAAGAAAACGACTGATGAAATCATTGCACGTAATAAAAGACTACGAGAGTTTTACGATAAAAAACGAGAAGAAGGAAAACTCTTCAGAGTAGCAATCATTGCCATTCGTTAACAGATATAAGAAAAAATATTTGAACAGGTAGATTTTTATATTTTTATAAAAAAAATTTAATACGTTGCGTATAGCACAACAAGGGTGTTGCAGTAGAAACAAATTCATAATAACATCTAGTCAGAAAGAAAAATCTGAACATTTTGAAAAAAATGTAAACGTGTCTAAAAAGGAGGAATTTTTCTCATAAAACAGAAATGTAAACGCTTAATAAAGGATAGTTTTGAAATGCTTGCCAATCTTTAATTACAAAAGGGGGAAATGAAAATGGAGAATAAGAAAACGAAATCAAAATGGAAATTAATGTTCCTGCTTCTTTTAACAATGATGATTTTTGTTGCAGGCTGCCAAGGAGCAAAAAAACAATCTACCACAACTGAGGAAAAGCCTCAATCAACAGAAGGCGAAACGATTAAAATTGGTTTTGTCCTATCCTTTACAGGTCCATTGGCTCCATTATCTGAAGGTATTAAAAAAGGATTCGAACTTTATTTAGAAGAACATGATGGGAAATTAGGCGGTAAAAATGTAGAGCTTAAATTTGAAGATGACGAAGGAAATCCTCAAGTAGCTCTAAGAAAATATCGTCAATTAGTTCACAGTGAAAAAGTAAATCTTCTAGTTGGTCCTACTAACTCTTCTATCGCTCTTGCATTACGTGATGAAGTAAATAAAGATAAAATTCCTATGATTGTACCAAACGCAGCAGCAGACGATCTTAATTGGAGTAAAAAGAGTGATTATGTATACCGTGTTTCTTGGTCTAACTGGCAAAATGGAAATTCTCTTGCAGGGTATGTAGTAGAAAATATTGGTAAAAATGCAGTTATTATGGGTTCTGATTTCCCAGCTGGTATCGAAGTGTTAAGATCCTTTAAGGCTGCCTATGAAGAAGCAGGCGGTAAAGTATTAAAAGAACTTTATCCTAAATTAGGAACAAATGACTTTTCTACTTATTTACAAGAAGCATCTAGCTTAAAGCCAGATGTAATCTATTCCTTCTTTGCTGGTAGTGACGGTATACGTTATATTCAACAATACAAGGAATTTGGTTTAAAAGATAAAATTCCAATGTCTGGAACATTAGAGTTTGGTGATTTACTAATGACAGAGCCTACTGGAGATGATTCGGAAGGATATCTTGCTGGAACTGTATACTCACCTTGGTTGGAGAATGATTTAAACAAAAAATTTGTTGAAGGTTATGAAAAGAAATACGGAAAGCTTCCAAATACGTTCTCTGTTAATGGATATGATTCTGCAACAGTTCTTAACAAAGCTCTAACTGCAGCAGGTGGCGTGGAAGCCGAAAAAGTAATCAAAGAATTACAAGGTATTTCTTATGATAGTCCACGTGGGCCAATTACGATTGATAAAAAAACACATAATCCAATTCAAAACTTCTATATCACAAAAAACGTTGTGAAGGACGGCAAACTTGTACCTGAAATCGTCGAAACAAAAGAAAAAGTAACAATGCCAGAAAAATCACCATTTGAATAATGGTTACTAAAAATTTCTGATTAACTAAATAAATGGGGCTGTCCCAAAAGACAACCCCATTTATTAATTGAAAAACTGATTATTTTACTACATTTTAAAAAGGAAGAGAGGAGAGAGTCCTTGGATATAATTCTAGTTCAACTTATAACGGGCATTGCATATGGAATGCTGTACTTTATGATTGCAGCAGGGCTAACGATTATTCTAGGAGTTATGAATGTTGTCAATCTAGCTCATGGAGCACTATTCATGCTAGGTTCCTATTTGGCCTTTACCTTTATTAGCAATGGGATTAACTTTTGGTTTGCACTAATATTATCCGCTATTTCAGTAGGGATATTTGGTATTATCCTTGAAAGAGTATTAATCAAACGTGTTTATGGAAAAGTGCTGGAACAAGTGTTGCTGACATTTGGTTTAATGCTAGTTATTGCTGACTCTGTCAAATGGATTTGGGGAACAGAAATGCAAACGATTCCAGCACCTGCAATGCTTGATATGTCCATCCCAATTGGGGATATGGCATTCCCAGTATTTCGTTTATTTGTCGTATTTCTTGGTTGTTTATTAGCAGTTTTACTATGGTATTTAGAAGCAAAGACACGTATAGGGGCAGTCATTCGTGCAGGGGTAGATGACCGTGCAATGGTTGGTTCTCTTGGTATTAATGTAGGAGTTGTATTTACAGGCGTATTTATCTTTGGAGCAGCTTTAGCTGGATTAAGTGGAGTATTAGGTGGGCCACTCTTAGGTATGTATACAGGAATGGACTCTGAGATCCTTGTCACATCCTTAATAGTTGTTGTAATAGGTGGTTTAGGTTCATGGAAGGGATCTTTTATTGGCGCTTTAATTATTGGAGTGCTTGAAATATTTGGAAAAGTGTGGTTCCCATCCTTATCCATGCTCATTGTATTCTTAATCATGATGGTTATTTTAATCATTCGCCCCCAAGGTCTATTTGGAAGAGAGGTGGCATAATTGAAAAAAAATATTTTTTATGCTGTTTTACTTCTCCTCGGCGTTTTCGCAGTACCGCAAATAATTTCTGATTTCGGAACGAATTTAACAACTGAAATTTTTATCATGGCCATGTTCGCCATGAGTTTGGGCTTAATAATGGGCTATGCTGGTTTAGATTCGCTAGGGCATGCTGCCTTTTTTGGAATTGGTGCCTATTCTGTTGCATTAATCGGGCAGGTTGTGACTAATACGTATTTAATCATAATTATAGCGGTTGCGATTACTGGAGTGATTGCATTCATGACTGGAGCAGTATTCATCCGTACTTCTAAATTCTACTTTCTTATGATTACGCTTGCCTTTAGCCAATTGATATTTACTCTATTGTGGCAAATGAAGGATTTGACAGGTGGAGCGGATGGGATGTCTGTTTCCGCTATTATGAATCTTGGATTTGGTGACATATTTGATCCGCAAACCATGTATTATGTGATGGGAATTATTTTTGTCGCTGTCTTTATTTTACTAAGATTATTCGTGGCATCTCCAGCAGGAAAAATTACGAAAGGCGTCATGGAAAATGAAGGTCGTATGGTTGCACTTGGCTATGACGTTCGTGTTTATAAATTATTAGCCTATACCCTTTCCGGAGCATTAGCAGGGTTTGCTGGTTCACTTTATTCCTTCTATAACGCTTTCGTCTCTCCTGAGTTATCTGCTTGGTTGTTCTCTGGTCAAGTAATGATCATGGTTATCGTTGGAGGCGTAGGTACATTGCTTGGACCTGCCATTGGAGCGGCTGTCTTTATCTTCCTACAAAACTTTATCAGTACCTATACGGAAAGATGGCCATTGATTTTGGGTGCCATTCTCATCTTCCTTGTCCTTCTTGGAAAAGGCGGAATCATCCAGTGGTTGAAATTAGGTGTCGATATGATTTTTAAAAGTAAATCCAAAAATAATAAGGTTTCCTCTACTAGTCAACCAGAAAAGGAGGAGGTTATCAGTTGAGCTTACTAAAAGTAGATAAAATAAATAAATCATTTGGGACCCTACAAATACTACATGATGTATCATTGGAAGTACAACCAGGCGAACGCCATGTTATTATTGGTCCAAATGGTGCTGGGAAAACGACTCTTTTTAATTCTATAACAAACCATCTTCCTATTACTTCAGGAACGGTACATTTTGAAGGGAAAGATATTACAAATCTTCCTGCTCATAGATTAATTCATTTAGGGATGGCACGAACATTTCAAAAGAATAATTTATTTGGTGATTTAACGGTAGAAGAAAATATTCATCTTGCCTTAACAGCCAAGAAAAAATATCGTCATGACGTATGGTTTTCCCTAACAAGTCGTTCTGATATAAAAAAAGAAACAAATATGATATTAGAAGAATGGAAGATTACCCATCGCCGTGATGTGAAAATAAATAATCTATCCTATGGGGAACAACGTTTATTAGAAGTACTATTGGCGATGGCTAGTAAACCAAAGCTTCTTTTATTAGATGAACCAACATCTGGAATGTCTCCGGCAGAAACAACTCAAACTTCCGAGATGATTCAAAGACTGCCGCGCTCCATGGCGTTAGTGGTAATTGAACATGATATGGAAGTAGTTTTTGCGATTGCAGATCGAATTACTGTTCTTCACCATGGTGAGCCAATATTAACTGGTGCTCCCGAAGAAGTTAAAAATAGCGAAATGGTAAAGGAAATTTATTTCGGTGGAGGTGCGAAAAAACATGCTTGAGTTACAAGATGTTCATTCCTATTATGGAACAAGTCATATCCTTCAAGGGGTTACATTTACCGTTCCAGAGGGAAAATGTGTCGCACTTTTGGGACGAAATGGAGCAGGAAAAACAACAACGATTCATACTATATCTGGTCTGGTCAAATCAAAACGCGGTACCATCACTTTTAATGATAAACAAGTACAAGCTTTACCAACACACCAAATTTCTCGTGATGGTATTGGCTTAGTACCACAAGGAAGAAGAATATTTCCTTCCCTTACCATTAGAGAGAACTTAACGATGCCCGCTAGGAAAAGAAAAGGATATAGTCAAGCAGTAAACTGGGATATCGACAAGGTTTATGAGCTATTCCCCATTCTTAAGGAACGCGAAAATAATATGGGTACGCAGCTATCCGGCGGACAGCAGCAAATGCTGGCAATTGGCCGGGCATTGATGACTAATCCGCAGTTTCTGTTAATGGATGAGCCATCTGAAGGACTAGCCCCGGTTATTATTGACCAAGTGGGTGAAATCGTCTGTAAGCTGAAAGAGACCGGACTTTCGATATTAATGGTTGAGCAAAATATTTCCCTTGCCTGCCAGGTGGCGGATGAAATCTTAATCATGAACAAGGGTACGATTGTTTGGAATGGTGCACCAGATGAATTGTTAGAAAATAAGTATATTCAGCATAAATATTTGGGAGTTTCATAGCTTCCAAAAAAGGTAGACTCCTATCTCGAGTCTACCTTTTGCTTAATTTAATCCTTATTTTTATGAAGAAAATAAGGATAGATACTTGTATATTTTTTCGCTTTGGGAACATCTTCGTGTACCACAATGGTGCGGACTCTTACTATGGGGCCAGAGGGTTCCGTGGCTCGCTAAGAGTCTAAATTATGCACAAACAGCTAAATTTTAATTTGAGAACAAATCACTTGGGGAAATGCTTTAATCTCATTCTTCAACAATCGAATTTGTGGAATAGCAAAAGCCAAATTTCTCACTAAAAGGTAGTGATGAATTTGGCTTTTTTTCTTTCAAATGCTTTGAAAGACTTTCTGTTTTCGAAGCATTTTTCGTTTCCATAAACATCCCCTAGAGTTTACAGTCAGGATTTAACCAATTCATTCAATCCAAGAAAATCCAAAGCATTTTGTCCAAGCATTAACCTTGCATCGACTTCTGAAATATCCTCATGGTTGTCAATGACCTTTCCTACCGGCTTTTCGCGCAGTAAGAATGGATAATCAGATCCAGCAATAATTTGCTTTGCACCAAAACGTTCGATCATGAATTTCAGATTATCTGGGTCGTATACGAGTGAATCGTAATACAGTTTTTTCGCATAGGAGCTTGGAGGATTTTCTGTATTTCGGGTATCCGGCCAAACTTCCCAGCCTTTATCCATTCTTGGAAGGATATATGGCAAAGATCCGCCTCCGTGTGCAAAGCAAATTTTCAGATTCGGCAACTTGTCCAGCATCCCGCTCATAATGATGCTTCCGGCTGCTAACGCAGTTTCTGATGGCATTCCGACAGTATACATTGAATTGAAACGTTGCAGCCTTTCTCGTCCTAGAGTTGCCCATGGGTGGACAAAAAGTGGAACATTCATTTCTGCTGCCGCCTCAAAAAATGGATACAGGGAATCGTCATCCAGATTTAGTCCGTTTACATTGGAACCTATCTGAATCCCTTTAAGTCCGAGCTCTTTAACAGCTCTTTCCATCTCTGCTACCGCCTGTTTCACATCCTGCAGTGGAACCGTGCCCATTCCAATAAATCTGTCTGGATACTTTTTTACCACAGAAGCGATAAAATTATTCTGTGACTGGGCAAGCTCCAGGCCTGCCTGCGGATCCGACCAATATGAGAAGGTGACTGGAATCGGTGACAGCACCTGTATATCCACACCCTCCTTATCCATGTCTTCAATCCGCTTTTTGGGATCCCATGCCTGGTCGGTTATCTTCCTGAATGTTTTGCCTTGTATCTTAATTTCAGCACCACAGCTGCAGGTCTTTTCAAGTATCGGAAACCGGCCATCTTCATATTTTGTTGCCAGGTCAGGAAAATCCTCGGAAATGATGTGTGTATGAAAATCAACTCGTAATTTTTTTGTCAAAGCTGAAAATCCCCCTTCTTTAAGACACCTAAACTGCCAATCTATTTCTTTATTTCTGTACCGTAAGTCAAGTAGCTTTTAGGTGGTGTGCTTCCCCACATATCAAGCCCAAACTGTCCAGTTCCTGATTGCCACTCAATTGGCTCCCAATCTGGTGCAAAAATAAGCATTCCGCCTGTCCACAGCTCAATCCGGTTACCAGATGGCTCAAATGCATACAGGAATTGCGCCCCACTTGTACCATGCTTTCCAGGTCCCCACTCGATTTTGATGTCATTTTCAGCCATGATATTCAGTGCACGCAGTAGTTCATCCGGTGAATCTAAGAAATAAGCTACATGATGGAGAAGTGCTCCCGATTGATTTCCGTTTCGCATGATTGCAATTTCATGTGCGATATTTGTTTTGCTCAACCATGAACCAAGACGAACATCTGCTTCATTTTGGATATAGTAACGATGATGGATTCCAAGGAAATTAGTCCACCATTCCTGTTCATGTGCAACATCATTCACCATCACATTCACATGGTCAAAGCGGCGAGGCGCAGCACCTTTCCCACTGTATTTCATTGGGTGACTAGGCAATTTGGAAGCTGTCAGTGGGTTCGAATACTTTTCCATTTCCCAATAAAGCTCAATAGGAATTCCAGCTGGGCTGTAGAATTTGATGGCATCACCCTGTGCGAGTTCAGTACCACCTTCTATCCACTTATAGTCAGTTCCTGATTCTATTAACGATTTTTCGAATGCATAAAGTGATTTTTCTGAGTTAACTCTCCAACCAAAATGGTCCAGTCCAGGTTTTTCAGCTTGATTGAGAACTAATGTGTGATGATCCCAGTCCTGCCATGCTCGTAGATAAACCTTGCCGTCTTCCTCTGCGGTTACATGCAGGCCCAGAACCTCTGTGAAAAACCATGTAGATCTTTCCAAGTTAGTCACATTGATTGATGCGTGGCCTATGTGTGCAACATTCGATAATTTAAGATCTAGTTCAGTCAGTTCTACCTCATTTTGTTTTGCATTTGATATCGTCATCTTTTCATACCTCCAGTGTTTTATTTTGCTTTAGAGTAAATTATTTCATATCGGAAACCGCTTACATGAATTGTAAGAAGAAATTGATTTCGATAATTCAAATAATTTACTATAAAAAAATGTGACTTTCTCTTTAACTAGTTCCTATTATATGGGGTCGATGGGGCAAACAAAAGTGCTGAATTGTTCTATGTGAAATTAAATTATAAAAATTTAAAAAAATCTAAATTATTTTATTGAAAGTGATTTCCTCTATGTGAAACTTTAAAGAACTCCAATACAATTTTCTATTAAATATTTTGTAGGCGTTTCCAAAAAAAAATCCTCCAGCCTTTTTCTTTATCTAACATATTCGCTATCTGCTTCAGCCTCTATCTTGACTGACTCTTTATTCCCAAAAGTAACCATTGCATTCCAACTTCCAGAAGATTGTCCGTCCGCTAAATAGGTTGGTTCCCATCCATCCTCAATCATGCTAAATAGCATTGCAAGGTGACGTCCACCGGATTCAACCTTTGCAAACCTTGCATACTGCGGAAGCATATCATAGGCTGCTTGATAATCTTTTTTCATGATGTATTCCACAAATTGCTTGTCCATAGCATGTTCCGTTACTGTCGGCTTATTGTGTCTTCCACGAACTAAATTATGAGATAAGGCACCACTTGAAACAAATACTACTTTTTTCTGACTTTCACGTAAAACCTTGGCAATGACTTGCCCCCACTTATTGGTTTCTTCTAAACTTGCTGCTAATGTAACAGATAAATTAATAACCGGAATATCTTCATTTGGAACAAGATAGCGTAATGGTACGACACTTCCATAATCCCAAATATAATAAGGATCATTTACCCCCTGGACTTGCAAGCCAGCTTCCTTACCAGCATCTACTAATTGATTAGCTAAGTCTTCGTCACCTGGCCAATGATAGGGAACATCTTTAATCAAATCTGGCGCTTCAAATGCAGTTAGAATCCCCTTATGGACAGGAGTACAGTCAACATAATGAAAAAATGTTGATGGCCAGTGACATGAAACTAATACTAGAACATCAGGTTTTATTGATTCAATCTCTTTAGCAACTTCTTTCATAGCTGAAACCATATCCTTTTGAAACTCAGGTACATCTTTTTCATGGCAAATACTTGGGACATGTGGGGCCAACATACTCAATTCAATCGTCATATGATCCTCCCTAAAAATAGATTTTTTAGCAACCGCTTTCATAAGTAAAAAAATAGATTTTTTTCCTTTTTAGACATATCTTTTACTGTAAGGTCAGGATCAATTGCTGTAAGTGGAGCAGTACCAATCCTAGTGTTTTCTGCTTCGGCTCATTGGTCTGCATATTGTTGTACTTTATTCGTCACTCTTCTTACTCCCCTTCCTATAACTTAATCGTGATATTGGATAATTCTGAGTAAAAATCAATGCTATGCATGCCGCCTGTTCTGCCGATCCCGCTGTGCTTCATCCCGCCAAATGGAGTACGAAGATCACGTAAAAACCACGTGTTTACCCAAATAATTCCAGATTCAATTTGATGGGCAACGCGATGAGCACGTCTTAAATCATTGGTCCAAATCGTTGTACTTAACCCATAATGCGTATCATTCGCCTGCATGATTACTTCCTCTTCCATATCAAATGGCATTACAGTAACAACAGGTCCAAAGATCTCTTCGCGGACACAGCGAGAATTCCGATCTAATCCCGTAATAATGGTTGGCTCTAAATAATATCCCTTTTCAAAGCCGTCCGGACGTTTTCCACCTGTCAAAATAGTGGCTCCATCATTTCTAGCAATCTCAATATAGCTATTAACTCGGTCATAATGCTCTTTGCTTATTAATGCCCCTACTTTAGAATCATTGTTCAAAGGATGGCCAACTTTTAATGTTTTTACCTTTTCAGCAAATTTGGCTAAGAATTCTTTATATACAGGTCTCTCAACATAAATACGTGATCCGCAAAGACAAACTTCCCCTTGATTAATAAAACTAGATTTAAGTGTTGTTTCAATAACCTCATCCAAATTAGAATCTGCGAAAATAATATTTGGATTTTTACCGCCCAATTCAAAGGATAGCTTTTTCAATGATGCTGCTGCAGATTTCATAATTGCTGTCCCTGTACTTGGCTCACCAATAAATGAAATAGCATCTACATCTGGATGTTCTGTGATCGCTCCACCAGCAGAATTTGGTCCGAATCCATGAACGAGGTTTACAACGCCATCTGGAACTCCTGCTTCTTTACAAATTTCCATTAACACCGTTGCAGTCATAGGAGTCCATTCTGCAGGTTTAATAACGGCTGAATTCCCCATAGCCAAGCAAGGAGCTAATTTCCAAGTAAGTAGTAATAATGGGAGATTCCAAGGCTTAATGATTCCCACAACACCTACTGGGCGACGATAGCTGTAATGAATCGCCTGATTATCCTGCTGATTGGCATCTGTGTTAACGGAAATCATGTAATCTGCAAAAAAGTGGAAGTTATAGGCAGCACGCGGGATATCGATACTGTTGGCTAACCAGAATGGCTTTCCAGTATCTAACGATTCTAAGTGAGCCAATTCTTCTTGTCTTTCAAGAATCAAATCACCAATGCGACGTAGAATTTTGGAACGTTCTCCGACCGTCATCCCATTCCATCTACCATTCAACGCTCTGCGAGCAGCTGCAACTGCATAATCTACTTCTTCTTTTCCACCTTCTGCAACTGTCCCTAGCACTTCTTCAGTTGCAGGATTGATGTTATCAAAGGTTTTTTTATTTTGAGATTCAACAAATTGTCCGTTTATAAAGTGTAAACAATTTATAGCTCTTACCCTAGTTTCTACTTGCATGTCAATAATCCTCCTAGAAAAGTTAATTTTTACTATTTTCTTAACTTTATGGTAAAGCTTACGAATTTCACATACAACGCTGCAGTTTCTCTATATGAAACAATCATTAAAAAATTTCAAAAAATGCAAAATATTCATTTATTTATCTAAATATTTATAATTTTCACTTTTCAAATCGTGTATTTTTTGATATATTGCGTACTATAGAACAACCTTGTTTTCTATAATGAAACTTAGGGGGTAATCATTTGGCACTTAAAAACCAAGAAGATAGTCATCTTTCATCTGTTAAAAATGCACTTCGAATCTTAAAAAGTTTTTCGATGGACGAACCAGAAAAAAAGATTAGTGACCTCTCTAATTCACTTGGACTTAATAAGAGTACGGTCTCTCGTACAATGGCAACGCTCGCAAGTGAAGGTTTTGTCTTTAAAGATCCTGAATCAAAGAAATATCGTTTAGGCCTGTCAATTCTATCTTTAAGTGGCATTGTCAATCACAATATGGATGTATATCGAGAGTCCCAGCCTATCCTTAATAAGCTTGTTGAAACCATTGGTGAAACCGCTCACATTACTGTTTTAGACCAATTAGATGTAATTTATCTGCAAAAGGTTGAATGTAATCATCCGGTTAGAATCTTAACTCACGTTGGAAGACGAAATCCTACATACTGTACTAGTTCAGGAAAAGTATTATTAGCTTTTTCAAAGGATGATGTCATTGAAGCTGTCATTAGAGATGGGTTAAAAAGGTTCACTAAAAACACGATTACAGATCCACAAAAATTACGACTCCATTTAAAACAGATTAAAGATAATGGTTACGCCTCATGTTTTGAGGAATTTCACGAGGGTGTCATTACGATCGCGGCTCCGATTTTTGACTACCAAGGAAATGTCATTGCAGCATTATCGATTGTCGGACCAAAACAAAGGATCCAGCCACAAAAAGTCCAGGGATATGCAAAAAAGGTTATGAACTCCGCGATGGAGATTTCCATTCGGATGGGATATAGGAGCTAAAAAAATTTTTTCAACCAAAAAGGAGATTTGTTATGTTCGATTTTCACACACACTTTATTCCTCCTGATGTGATCAGCTGGATTAAGGATCACCAACATACTGTTAATGCAAAATGGATTAAAAAAGAAGAAAACAAAGATGAATTTTTACTAGTAAATGATAAGTGGGGATTTGAGTTAAAAAAAGCGTTTATTGATGCTGATCTGTATTTATCCGAGCAGGAAAAAGCAGGTGTTACACATTCACTTCTATCGCCAATACCACAACTATTCATGTATGATTTTCCTGAAGAAATTTGCATGGATATTTCTACTGTTTACAATCGTTCTTTAGCACAGTGGACAAATTCAAATCCTACAAAACTATCAGCATTAGGCACTGTCCCACTTACAAACCCTGAGAAAGCGGCAGCCGTTCTACGCGATGGTATTAGTGCTGGATTAAAAGGAGTCATTATCGGACCTGGATTATCAGATCATATGTTATCAGATGAATTTTTTACACCTTTTTTTGAAGAAGCGAATCGACTAAAAGCGATTGTTTTCATTCATCCATTATTATGTGAGGATTCCAGATTAAAAAGAAGAATGATGCCAAATTTAATTGGTGTACCTTGGGAAACAACGATTTGTGCAACTGATCTTTTGTTAAGCGGGATCGTTGATCAATACCCTAATGTAAAGATTTTATTTGCCCATGGGGGAGGCTTCCTGCCGTATCAGATTGGGAGACTTAACAAGGGGTTTGAACAATGGGGACTTGTTTCGTCTAAACTACAGGCTCCACCATCAGAATATTTGAAACGCTTTTGGTATGATTCGGTTCTGTGGAGTCAGGAAAGTTTGGATTTCTTAATCAAAAGCGTGGGTGAAGATCGGGTGGTACCAGGATCTGATTATCCTTTTGACCTATGTGTTTGGCCTCCGACTGGAAATAATCAAGCAGCGACTTATTCTTTACTAGAATAATAACAAAAAAATTTAAGTCTATATACTCAATTTTATTAATGGTTGTGATTGGGGTGATTTTATTCGTAGGGGTTGAAAATTGATCGTATTGAATAACAGCTACTTTCGAAAGCGCTATTAAAGGCAATATTAAGTAATTTGAGAGCATACATTTTTAGATTTTTTAATTTGCTGCAACTTATAAATAAATTTAAGAACCCGAAGTGGATTCTACCCTTTCAAGGATTGCATAAATACGAAACTTACAAACCTGGCACGCAGGTCTCAAGCAGTTTTGAAGTTAGAAAAAATAAGTTATTTCTGGTTATTCTTAAGTATTGCACATTATCCATAATCGATTAAAATCGGGGGTTCATCAGATCTTAATGCGGTTTTGTTATTTCTATTAATCACTAATTATTTTGAGTATGTGACCAAAATGTTACCACTATACATTAGCCTAAAATTAACGCCAATCATTTAAATCTCATGGTTCTCTGAGCACAAACATATAGGTTTTAGATTTTTGAAAATTGTTTATAGTTACCGACTTAATTTATCTTTTCATTTTTCTAAAAGCAGTTCAAAAATAGAGGCTTTAAAGATTGAAAGATGATGTTTAAAAGGTGCTTTGACTTTTAAAATAAGGCTATATCTTGTTGATTAAAATTTGAGCCATATCTCGTTTTTCCACCGTGATATATAGGCCCAACTAGATGCAAAATATCGCATTTCTAAACTGGAGGTCGGACGTTCTAATCATTACCTATAAGTTAAAAACCCCTTCAATTCAAGGGGTTTTTCTGTTTTATTTGTTCCATATAACAGCTGTTTTGGCAACAAATACTTAAATGCGAAAATGTTCCTATTTGGTAACATTTGCATCTATTTTAGATTATATTTTATCAAATTAACCAAAATTAGGTATAATTAATATGAACGTTTATTGTACGTACACATTAATTTTTATGGTATAGAAAGGTGAGCTTTCAGGTGAAAGAAATACTGATTGAACAATTTAACAACGTTTTAGAAGATGAACAGTTAAATGAGAATGATGTTCAAAGATTTTTAGAAAACAATACTGAGCTTGTTTATACTCCTTTTTTGCTTAATCATGGATTACATTTTAATTATTTTGTATTAGTAGAACTTGAAGATCCCAAAAAAAGAATTTTCACATCAAATACAGAACAAATTACCTTCCACCACGATTTTAATCACGCCATTGATCATTTAATTTCATAGCCGATTGCAGTTGCATAGTCCAAAATACTTGTCCTTTGGGTCTCCAACCCAAAACCATTAGCCTGTTCTTCAGTGCTAACAGGTATCTACCCTAAGTATTTTTCCTATTTTTAGCCTCCCCCGTCATGTACGGATGCTTTATCTATTAGATACATCCTTACAACCTGGTTAGTGAGCTTTCAAGCATCTTAACAATTTTTTAACTCCTTCGGTTTAAAAAATTAAATCTATTTCTTTACTTGTATCTGGAAAAATATTATACGAATCTAATAATCTGTATTAAGAATAGTCCTGCCATCACACAATATTGATTTTTTTAACTATCCTTGGGCGTTCGGAACCGTATGTAATCTGGGTAGGGTTCTTAAAAAAGCCCAACTCGTTCATTAAATTTCCTCCTTAGTTTTAACTTTTATTCCTGCGACATATCCCAAACATACGTATATCGTGCTTAGCCCAATTTTTTCGTTGTTTTCATATATTCGTTTAAACGGGGTGTCAGTCCACCATGACCAAACTTAATAGAATTCATCCCAGAGTGGTTGTAATTGATTTGAATAAATCTAAGAAATGATAAAATTGTTTTACGTCGATGAATGATATCGATGAAACCTTCATTGTAAAGCCAGGCATCTATACAATTATAAACACCTTTATTAATCCCATACTTTTCATGACAAAATTTGAAAAAGGATAAATCCGCTACATTAAATTGGTGTTCTGGACTAAGTTTTATACCAAACACTCCAATCATTGTTAAACTTTCATTTTTTGATTTATTAAATTAAATCGATTATTAACATTTCTAATATCTTTTTTTATTTGATTTATAAGTGAATCCAGATTTAAAAATGGCACTTCTTCTCTTACAAAAAAACAAACATTTACAATTAGGGTTTGATTATAAATCTTTTTGTCAAAATCAAAAATATGAACTTCATAATGAATGGTTAAGTCTTTACTATTGAAAGTTGGTCTCTGGCCAACATTCATTATTCCAACATACTCTTGTTCCTGATAAACAACTTTCACTCCATATACACCACAATCTAAGTGCATGTGATTCAATTCTACCGATATATTCGCTGTTGGAAATCCCATTTTTGTTCCCAATTGTCTTCCTTTGATAACCAAACCACTAAATGAACATAATGTATCATCTAATTGATCCAATACATTCCCAATAGCTGTCATAGACATCTCCTCCTTTTTGGTCATAGTGCTGAACTCGCTCCTATGCAAGTTCAAAATCTCCATTTTTGATAGAAGATTCCCATGAATCATTTTTGGAATAATCATTTTCACGTAAAAAAAAGTTACTTCGCTACATAGAATTCTGACGGTATTGCTGCAAAGTGTCTACGATGATACAGCATGGGCTCTTTTTGCTCCATTCTAATGTTAGTAACTTCTCCAATTAAGATAGTGTGATCCCCTGCTTCAACTGTTTTAAATGTATCGCACTCAAGAACTGCGAAAACACCATCAATAATCGGAAGTAAATTTTTAGAAAATTCCCAATTACACCGACTAAAACGATCTACATTTTTGCTAGCAAATGTTTTACATAGCTCTTGCTGATCCCCAGCTAGAATATGAACTACAAACTTCTCCCCTTCTACAAACGATTTTATGGTTGATACATTATGATCAATTGACCAAAGAATCATAAGTGGTTCTAAAGAAACGGAAGCAAAAGAATTAACCGTTAATCCAACAGGTTTCCCGTCCTTGTCAGTTGTAGTAATCACTGTAACACCGGTCGGATAGTTTCCCATTACCTCTTTAAATAGTTTTTGATTTTCTATTTTTTTCATTATTATCCCTCCTTGTTCTTTAAAATCCTCCCACCATAATATCTTTCATTAGTACCTACTAAGAAATTCAAAAGTTGGAGACCCCTCATATTCTTGTTGAGTGTTTCACTATACAGGGGTAGCTAATAGCTGATTAAGATGTTTATTTATTTGATCCATAAAATCTGTACCTTCAGCTCCAAATAAAGCGTAGTGTCCACAAATACTATGAATCACCCTAAATTCACTATTCGGTATCATTTTTTGCTCCTCTTCGCAATCCTTAGGTGGAAAGAACATATCTTTATCAATTGGGATTACGTAGACTTTCGCTTTGATCCTGTCAAATGCTTCTTTCAGATTCCCGTTGGTGATTCTGCTCACATCACTATGTTGCCATTTCCACGCCATGCAAAGAAGGGCGTTTGGGTCTTTAACTTTATAATTTGCTTCAAGAAAGTCTGATAAAAATTCATCTAAAGAGTCTACACCAAATAGCCGCCAGGCTTCCCGCTTGTAAAATTCAGTACTACACCCCATTACCCCCCATATCTTCGCATGTCTTTTTAGTCCATTTAAAACTTCCGTGCATGATTGATAATTCCCGTTATTCCAGTTCGGGTCAGATGTGATTGCTTCCATTAATATATCGGTAAACAAAAAGTTGTGGGGGGTATTCTTTGCTGTTCCCGCAATCGGTGCAGCACGTTTAACCATATCAGGATATCGCAGAGCCCACTCATATGTTTGCTGGGCTCCCATTGAAGCTCCTACAACAAGAGCCAGTTGTTTGATATTAAAATGTTCGGTAAGTAACTTATGTTGAGCACGAACGTCATCACTAATTCGAACTTTTGGAAAATTACCCATATTCAAAGGAGCTGGTGTGTTATGAGGTGAACTTGACAGTCCATTTCCTATTTGATTGACAATAATAATAAAATAATGATCTGGATTTAGTGCATTTTCACTCCCTATAAAGGTTTCCATGCTTTTATTGGTACCGGAATACCATGTAGGAATGAGAATCGCATTATCTTTTTCCTCATTCAATTCCCCAAACGTAACAAAAGCCAGTTTACAATCAGGAATCTTGCAACCGTCCTCTAATTCAAAGTCTCCTATATTATAGAAATGATACGGTCCATGAACCTCTTGAGAATAAAAGTTGTTATCAATCAAAAAAACCACCTTCCCTCAATGTTCTTCATTAAAACTCTGAGATGGCAATTAAAGTCTGCTTTAAACTTCAAAAACACCTCAATAATCACCTTTTTAGGGATTATTGAGGTATGGATCATGAAACTTGTCCTCGGTTAAATTTCTTTCTTAACCTAGTTGGAAAGTTTCGTAGCACCCACTGCAACCAAAAAAAATTGTCCTTTTTTAAGGTGCAAATCTTTTGGTGTGTTATATGATTACTTTTGATAACTTGTGTTCAACTCTCGGCAATACTTCTTCCTTTAATAAACGCATTGATTTTTTCCACGATTCAGGTTGTTCGCTATAATCGTAGCTAACGACAAGCAAAGTTCCGAAACCGCCAACCGCTTCATAAAGATTGGCAAATTTAGTTGCGACCGTATCAGGAGAGCCGACCAGCCAGTTATGTTTTGCCACGTATTCTGGTGTAATTTCATTATCGTCTACAGAACTTTTATGTTTAAATACTGAAATTCCTCCAAGTTGTCTAAACAAAGGTAAGTAATATTCTCGATAATGTCTGCCCATCATGGAATGTAAAGATTCTTCGAGTGCTTCCTCATCGGTATCTGCTACAAACACATCACGTGTAATTCTCCAGTCGCTTCGCTGCGGGTTTCTTCCGCTTCTTTTTGCCCCTTCTTCGACATCCTTCCAGTGATTGGCAATATACTCAAGGTTATTGCCCAGACTCATAGGAATAAATCCCTTTTCCCCTGCCATTTTTAGTGTTTCCGATCCAGGGCTAAGTCCGGTGACGCCAATTGGCGGATGAGGATTTTGGAAAGGCTTCATATGCGGTTTTAAGATGTCATTGCCTTTTACTTTATTTGCGCTCCAATAATTCCCTTTAAATTCAAAAGGTTCCTCTTCTTTCCATAGTTTCAGCATAATTTCTAATGCTTCCGCCATCATCTTTCTATTTTCTCCAAATTCTACACCAAATGTCTCCAAATCCGTTGGTATCGCACCTGCACCTACTCCTAGGATCAACCGTCCTTGGGCAAGGTGGTCAAGATATGCGACCCGGTGAGCCAATTCTACTGGATGATGATAAGGCAAAAGGTGAGCACCAGGTGCGAGTTTAATTTGTTTCGTTGATTTAAGAGCTTGAGCAATCATCAAGTCCGGAGCTGGAATGGGCTCCCAAGTTGAAGTGTAATGCTCTCCGATCCAAACCTCATTGTAGCCCAATTGATCTGCCAATTGGATTACCTCTAGATCCCATTCCGTGGCATCATAAGGATTTCTTTCTGGTGGATGTGATGGCTGTAAAAACATTCCTAATTTCACTAAAATCATCTCCTAAGTGTTATTTTGTAACTCATAGAAGTAATATGCAGATTCTGTGCCAAATTCAAATACATACAAATGTGACTACAAACCATTCTTTTATTTTCTTTTTTAAAATATTTTTCCTGCTATAAAAATGAATGCCAAACACTTAACTAAATTTGTATTATGACGATAAGATCCTAAAAGAAACTAAACAAGTCCCTACCCAGATATGAGCTAAATTACTTTATTAATAAAATTTATTAATTACATTTGTGCCATCAAATTGTCATAATTTTGTTTTTTCTATTTTTGTTTTGTTGGAAAAGATGATGTCATATTAGAAAAAATGATAATTTTTGAGAATTTATGAGAATTTGTGAGAAAATAGAAAGAATATGGCGCCATTCGACTGATTACTTTCTGATAATCAGACTGCGAGTGAGAGGAGATAGCCTGTCAGTCTAACTCGTTTCGGGGATTTTCCAACTGTACTTTTATGGATTAAGTATATGGTGGAATTTAAACGATACAGCCATTGATACTGTATAAAATCAAAAAAGGTGATAAGTATTGCACTAATCACCTTGATATTTTATATTTGCTTAATTTGCGATAAAATGTACTTACTGGCATACCAATTAATTCTGCACCTTTAGTTACATTTCCCTCTGTTTGTTCCAATGCCCGTATCATTTTATCTTTTTCTTTATTTTTATAGTTATTTAATGAAATAGAATTATCAACCAGATTTCCTTGAAGAAAATAAGGAGAAAAGTGATGAAGTTGTGGTTCGCCATCATCGGCCAATACTTTCATTTTTTCAAGAACATTGAAAAGTTCGCGAATGTTACCAGGCCAATCATAATTGACAAGGTAGTCCATTAGTTGATCTGAAAATGTAACATCCCAAGGTTTTATTTTAAGAAAGTGATTTACCAGACTTGGAATGTCTTCCTTTCTTTCTCTAAGGGAAGGAAGATTTATGTTAAAAACATTTAAACGATAAAAAAGATCTCTTCTAAATTTCCCCTCTTCAACCAGCGTTTCCAGTCTTTTATTTGTTGCGGTAATTATTCGGACATCAACAGCCCTTGCATGAGTTCCTCCGACCGGAACGACTTCCTTTTCCTGCAAAACACGCAAAAGAGCAACCTGCATCGAAAGAGGCATATCACCTATTTCATCCAGGAAAATAGTTCCACCATCAGCCTGTTCAAATTTTCCTTTGTGTCCTTTTTTTCTTGCTCCCGTAAATGCTCCTTCCTCGTATCCAAATAATTCGCTTTCCAATAGATATTCAGGAATACTACCACAGTTAAGAACGATAAAAGGGTTATTTTTTCTATTACTATTTAAGTGAATCGTTTTCGCAGCAATTTCCTTTCCTGTTCCGCTCTCTCCATGAATGTATACAGTTATGTCGTATTTTGATGCTTTTTTCAAATCACTAATTACTTTCCTGAACTTCTCGCTTCTTCCTTCTTCACCCACAAATTTGAAAACGTTTTCAAAATATACCTTTTTCTTACCCATGTCTGCATTTTCTTGCTTAAGGGTAACATAAATTTCATAACCATATAATTTCCCATCTATATTAATAGGGATTCTGCTTTTTTCCTTAAGGCCAATCTTCTCCAATTTTGAAATCTGAGTTTTATACTCTACAATTTCATCCTTAATCATTTCCATAATAGATGAACTGGCTGTTACAAAATAATCATCCCGATCACAGATAACGATAGATTGTTCCCGATTTTTCTCTATCCTGTTATAAAACATTTTAAGCAGTTCTAACATTTCATTCTCTTGCTGTACTTTCCATTTCAGTTCAATAGCATATGCTGTCGACACAGCCATACTAAGCAACTTTAAATCAAGCTGCTTTCTTGTAGTAGAAATACCCAAAACTCCAACTAATTTACCCTGATTATTTTTTATCGGTGCGGCAGAACACGTCCAGTTATGAAAAGCTTTGGAAAAATGCTCAACGCCTGTAACGTGAATAGGTTCTTTTATTTCCAAAGCAGTAGCAATGGCGCTTGTCCCCAGCTCTTTTTCATTCCATCGCACTCCGTTAATGATATTCCAGTCTCTTGCAAATTTGACGGTTTTATCTTCACCATAGCCCTTTAATACATATCCCTCTGAATCTGTTAAAATCAGGATTGTTCCTGTTTCTTTTAAAAATCCGTTCAACGAATTAATATAGGAACTGGCCAACTGTAATAAGCGATTATTTTCTTCTCTTTTTTTCAAAAGATCTTCGTCGCTTAAAATATGTGTCACTTTTTCAAGATAAGGGTTTACATTATTTATTTTAGACCGGTACCATGACTCTAAAATTTTGTTGGAAATCCTGGATGTGTCCACAACCCCTTCTTTTACAAAACGGCTCCAGGTACTTTTTGTAATGATGAAATCATTCATTTATGTAATCATCTCCTTTAAAAGAAGTCCTTAAATTCTATGATAGAAGATAATTAAACCCCATAGATTGGTCGTAATATTCAAAATATTATATATTATCAATAATATTGTAAGGCATTTTCTTATATTTATCAATCGTTTGCGATTACAGTATTCTAATAGATTTTTGCAACCAATGTGCCACCAAACATTACAAAATGCTGTCTAAACCCAGCAAATTCAACTAAATCATATGTAAGTTGACCTTGTGTCCAATTGGTGTCCACTTCTGTAATTTTTACGTATTTTGGGACAAAAAAATTTTATTCTCAACTTCTAAAATCGCCTCAGAAACCTTGATATAACTGGATTGGCGGGACTGCGTGGGAATCGAACCCACCAGACCTTGCACGCAGGTCTCAAGCAGTTTTGAAGTTAGAGGAAGAGTGTTTTTTCTAGCTATTTTTAGTTATCTTTAATCTTTGTAAGTCCTTATTTCTCAAGTGATTTTCCAATCTTCAATATTTTTTTGTAATTTCTAATTATCATAATTATTTGTAGAATGTTACCAAAATGTTACCAAACCATATATATTTTTGAGCTAACCCTAATGTTACCGACAATATCTGCATATCCTCTTTTAAAGGGTCCTCATAATAATTTTTATTGTCATTTTTTATTTTTCCAATTGCTAAGCTTGTCGCCAAATAGCACCTTTTATATTTGAGAAGAGGAGCTTTTCGAAGAAATAAAAGCATCCAACCCTGTCAAGATAGGACGCTTTTATCTTCAATAATCTCATAACCTCCGGAAACCTTCTGAAATAAGCGTTTAGGATTTTATATTTATCCTTTCTTATCTTATCTTTTAACTATTTATTTGTATTTCGTGAACACGATGTTACCAATAGAAGACATACCGAAGGGGAGCAAAATTTAACTCTTATCATTACGGCACATCATTTTAATTCCACCAACTCAAAAAACTGTATGAATAAAATTTTAAACAGGTTTTCGAGAAACCTTTTAGATTGTCAATAGCTCCTACATTTACACTTTTTTCATGTTTCTTACAAAGAATGTATACCCATTCCGATTCCATTCTCCGCTGCTTCCATTACCATTTCTCCGAGGGTCGGATGGGCATGAATGGTAGAGGCTATATCTTCAAATGTAGTTCCTCTCATTTCAATCGCTAGTGCGACTTCCGCTATTAAATTTGATGCTTCTGCGCCTACAATCTGAGCCCCTAATACTGCTCCTGTTTTCTTATCCCCTACCAGCGTAACCGATCCCTCTTTTACGTCTAACACTAAGGCTCTTCCGTTTGCAGTGTAGGAGAATCTTCCTACTATTATTTCATACCCTCTGTCCTTTGCCTCTTTCTCAGAAAGACCAACTGAAGCAATCTCAGGGTCAGAAAAGACTACAGAGGGTATACAACGGTAATCGACCACACTTGGTTCACCTGCAATAGCTTCTGAAGCTACTTTGCCTTCATACGAGGCTTTATGTGCCAAAGCGAGACCTGGCACAATATCCCCTATTGCATATATATTCGATACATTCGTTTTGCATTGCTGATCAACTTCTATATATCCTTTGGAATTAACGATTACACCAACATTATCCAAAGACAGATTCACTGTATTTGGCCTTCGCCCGACTGTAACTAAAACATAGTCAGCAGCGACTTGCCTTTCTGCCCCATTTTCTTCGAAAGTGACTATGACTTCATTCTGTTTTTCTACATAACTTTTCGCTGTTGCCCGGGTAAAAACATTAACGTTCGCTTTTTTCAAATTTCGATTAACCACGCTTACCAACCTTTTATCAAAACTGGCTAGAATTGAACTCTCTCCCTCAAGAATTGTTACCTTCGATCCGAATTTTGCAAATGCCTGCCCCAGCTCAATTCCTATGTAACCTCCACCAACAACGACCATTCTTTTTGGCACTTCTGGCAGACTCAATGCTCCGGTTGATGAAAGTACCCTATCACTAAACGGAAATCTCGGCAGCTCAATTGGTCTTGATATGGTATGGTTAATATCAATTGCGAAATTTATTATTACCCTTTTCCTACTGTTCTTCGGTAGTTTGGTTGTAAAGGCATTTTCTCGATAAAGAGAGTATCATGCAGATAAATTGGCTTTTATGCTGATAATAAAAAGAGAATTGCAAAATAACCTAATAGGTTTCCTCACAATTCTCTTACTTATAGTAATATCTCTTATTTGAATGTAGTAATCACTTTAGTAGGTGGTTTCCAAAATAAATATAAGTTATTTTATATGTTAATCAGAATTTCAATATACAACTCTCGATGTTATAAATGCTCTATTAATATTGATTATTATTAAAACTTTTAAGGATTCAAATGTATTAAATGGATTTACTAAATTACCAGTAATACATCCAGCAGTAAATTGATGACAATTATCAAAAAGTAAATTGTAACCTCTTTTTTCTTTTTCTTCCCAAAATTTATTTGCTCTATAGTCAATAAGACTATCCGATAAAACTTCGCCATAAACGTCGCAAAGCGAATAAAGACTAATAACTGTTCTATAATCGCTACAGTTTACAAATTCATCGAGACTCAACTTCCTTAAATTCCCATCCCCCAGTTAACTCAATAATTCTATTATCCCCAATATAGATACCTGTATGCTCAGCGGAACCCTAACCCAAATCACACCAAACAATAGCTCCATTCTTTAATTCTGGCCTTTGGTCCACAATGTCCATAAATTGTTAATATAGCCTTTTGGTTCTTCCAAAGAACAAAAACCTCACTCCCTTTTCTAACACAGTTAAACAATGTGAAACTATTTATTTGTAAAAAAAGTGTTTTTAGTAATAATTAATTGTAATAATGTTTTCTTAGTTCTGTATTAATTTTTTCCTTATAACTCTTCTCAAAGTTGGTCATTACTTCTTTTACTATATTGAATGAAATTTCTTTTTGGTTTCTTGGTCTAGCCGCATCTCTAGTGGACATAACCGTTCTTCATTCAATTTGCCTAAGCGATCAACCAATTCAGCCTATTTCAGTACCCCTTCTTCAAATAAGCATAGTACCCTATCCCTTTTAGTTTCTACCGTAGCAATTGATTTTTTCAAAAGCTGGTATTCCTTTTGAATGGGGCCCATATTAAAAAAGTTTGTCTACATTTTAGTAGCTCCAAGCTTAAAAAACCTCAGTTACTTATGATACGGTTCACCGTATTTTATCTAAATGAGGTTTATATTTCCTCATTTTTAAAAATAGCATAGTTGAAATGTCTCTTGATATAATCAATCATATTTGACAAGTCTATACAGCTAAAGAACATTACTTGCAGCTTTAAAGAAAAGCCTATTCAAGATTTAATGTTCTGAACTGCCCCGTAAATGTTAGACACCATTCTAACGTTTACGGGGGTTTTTTTATGGCCAAATTTACAGTTGAAGAAAGAATACAAATTGTTTTACGGTATTTACATGGGATCGAATCTATCAAGGCGATTGCGCAGGAGGCAAAGGTATCCCTTAGTATTGTGAGTGGATGGATTCGACTTTATGAACAACAAGGTATAGAAGCTTTTCAAAAAAAATATACAAGCTACTCTCTACAGTTTAAAATGGATGTACTGAATTATATGAACGAAACGGGTACATCATCTTACGATGCAGCGGCTATATTCAATATTTCATCTCCTAGACTAATTCGAAATTGGAGAAGTAAATTTGAACAAGGTGGAATTGGTGCCCTAGAACAGAAGAAAAAGGGGCGTCCACCAGTGAAAAAGAAGGCAAAGAAAATCGATTCAAAAAGAACAATACCTGCAGAAGGGTCAGTCGAAGCACTACAAGAGAAAATCTCCCGATTAGAAATGGAAAATGCTTACCTAAAAAAGTTGAATGCTTTAGTTCAAATGCAGGAAAAATTACAAACAAAATCAAAGCGAAAGTAATTTTTGAACTAAAGTATCAGTATGAAGTCGTGGATTTAGTTGAAGTCGCTGACATTCCACGTAGTACGTATTATTATTGGGAAAAACGATTAAATCAAGCTGATAAATATGCCGAAGTAAAAGAAGCTATCAAAGTGATTTTCCATGAACACAAAGGTCGTTATGGTTACCGTCGTATAGCGAAAGAACTTGAGAAAAAAGGATTTCATCACGATCCGAAAACGATCAATCGTTTAATGAATGAAATCGGCCTAAAATGCCTGGTACGAATGAAAAAGTATCGTTCTTATAAAGGAAATGTAGGAAAAATCGCTCCAAACCTATTAAACCGCGATTTTTCTGCCGAGAAACTGAATCAAAAATGGGTAACCGATGTTACAGAATTCCACCTATTCGGTGAGAAACGTTACCTCTCACCAGTACTTGATTTATGTAACGGAGAAATAATCGCTTATACTGTGATGAAACGACCTGTTTATAAATTAGTTGGCGATATGTTAAATCAAGCGATAGAGCGTCTTCAACCTGGGGACCAAGTAATTCTCCATTCAGATCAAGGATGGCAGTATCAAATGAAGCAGTATCAAAAAACATTAGAACAGCACCAGATTACGCAAAGTATGTCTCGCAAGGGGAATTGTTTGGACAATGCAGTTATTGAAAATTTCTTTGGCTTATTAAAGTCTGAACTTCTTTATCTACAGGAGTTTGATAGTATTGAGCATTTTGAAAAAGAATTAGAAGACTATATTCACTATTATAATCACAAACGAATAAAGGCAAAATTAAAAGACCTAAGTCCGGTAGAATACCGAGCTCAGGTCCTCAATGTAGCCTAAAATATTTGTCTAACTTTATTGGTTCAGTTCATTCTTGAGTAGGCTTGTTTTCTTTTTGGAAAAAAACCTTATTTACTTATGATACGGTTCACCATTTCATTCTATTTAAGAGGCCGAAATCTATAATTTTAATGGCTGCCCCTCAAATGCTTTAACCTCTAATGGTGCAGTCAAAAAGTCCTTTGCATTTGCTACGAACTTGGTAAAGTGCTCGCTTGAGTTATGATTGGCAACAGCTTGCATATCCTGCCAAACTTCCACCATCGTAAATACATTTTCGCTTTCTGTATCTTTTTGAAGGCGATATGAAATATTTCCGTTTTCTTCTCTTGAGGCAGCAATTAACGGCTGAATTTCCTCTAGAAACAAATCCTGTTTCGCAGGATTTATATGGAATGTTGCATGAATAATAATCATCGAACGTCAATCCCTTCTTATTTACATTTCATTACTTCCATTGCGCGACTTGATCAATAGGCAGACGAACTGATGGATGTCCGTTATCTGCTGCTTTACCAATAGAGATTAACATAACCGGAACATAACGGTCTTTTTCCAATCCAAATGCTTCAGCAATTTTGTCTTTTTCATATCCGCCGATTGGATTTGTATCGTATCCATAAGCGCGGGCAGCAAGCATTAACTGCATGGATACAAGTCCGCCATCCACTAAAACAACATCTTTCAAATCTTCACGTGAAATCGTTTCAAAATAGCCTGAAAAGGAAGCATGAATTCCTTCTTTTACTTCTAAAGGCATAAATCCCTTCTCTACAGCTGCTCCGTAGATTTCTTCAAATTTCTCAAAATTATTCATATCACCAAAAACAGCAATAACGGCTGATGATGTTTCAACTTGAGTTTGGTTAAAACGTGCCAGTGGGGCAAGTGTTGCTTTTGCCTCAGGGCTCTCAATCACAAGAAAGCGCCATGGCTGCATATTAACAGAAGAAGGAGCACGTGTTGCTAATGTAAGAATTTCTGTCATTTCTTCATGGCAGATTTTTACGGACTTATCATAATTTTTAATGGAACGGCGTTCTGTCACAATTTTATTAAAATCATTCGTTATTTGTGCTGTAGTCATAGAAGTCATTGTTATATTCTCCTCATTTCGTTTTGATTATTGTTTATAATATTTGAGGTCTTTAAATACTTTTTATTCATTTTAGACAAAAATATTATAAAATGTCTAAAATGTTAACTACGTATAAACTTACTCCACTTTCTTTTAGTTGTAAACTGAAAAGAATTGGAATATCAGAATTTGAATGAACACCATTGGATTATGATATAATTTCCTGATAAAGGGAGTGGTAGTTTGAGAAAAATTGCACCTGATGAAAGACAGATGATAAGAAAAGCCTATGTAAAAAAGTTAATCCATGTCGTTCGGACTCAAGGATTCCTTTCCCTTACCATTCAAGATATCGCAAAAACGATGAATTTAAGCCGGGCTTCCTTGTATAACTACTTTTCTTCGAAGGAAGACATTATTATGGAGCTGACTAATCTCTGTATTGATTATATAAATGAAGCTGGTCAAACCATTTCCAATGAAGAGTTATCTTATCCACTTCGTTTCCAAAAAGTGTTTGAACAAGCTGTTTTTTCAGCTGCTTATGCTTCAGATATTTATTTGACTGATTTAAAAAGAAGCTGTAGGAATCTTTATGAAAAAAAGATGCAATCAAGAAAAGAACAACTATCTGCCATTCATACCTTTTATCGAAATGGCATGAATGCAGAAGTTTTTAATCAATTAAATCCATCCATCTTAATTATTCAGGATGAAACTGTACTAGGGAAATTGGTGAATACATCCTTTTTAGTGGAAGAGGAATTGTCATTGAAACAGGCTCTATTCGATTATTATGTGGCGAAGAAAACCCAGATCTTAAAGCCCGAGTACTTGCAAAACACGGAGCATGAAGATATTAATGCAATGATGGAAGGCATCCTCAAAAAGCTGGCAGCCATCTAATGACTATAAAAAAGACTCTTACTCGCTGGTGGGGTCAGCCACCTAAGAAACAGCCTAAATCTTTTTATTAAGCTTTAGGCTGTTTCTAGTGTAATTTAACTGTAAAAAAACATGTCGGTAATGCTTTTAATGATGAATTGGCATCAGTAGACTATTTAAATTATAAATTGCTATTCTCTTTTTTGATAGAACCATTCCAACGTTTTTCTTCAGCTTCGGGCAGATGTATGTTGAACTGATCCAGTGTTCGAAATACAATATGGTTAATTATGTCATCTAGCGATTCAGGGTGGTTATAAAATGCTGGCATTGGAGGGAGTATAACGGTTCCCATACGAGATAAAGCCAACATATTCTCAAGATGAATATCGTTGAGCGGTGTTTCCCGTGTCACCAATACCAACTTTTTGCGTTCTTTTAAATTCACTCGCGCCGCGAAGCGTTTACATATTGCTCAACCTCCTCTAAGTATGCATTGAAGTCTTTAGAGGAAGAACTGGGTGTCATATTAATTAAACGAGATTAAGGGGGATTTGGATTAACACCTGCTGGACTGACTTTTTATAAAAGAGCCAAAGAGGTTTTAAATTCTATTAATGAAATGGTAACAGAGGTAAAGGAGGAACAAGAAGGTATTAGAGGAAAACTATCTATTGGGACTGTTATGTCTTGTGTACCTTACCTTCCTCCGGTTTTAAAAGTTTCCAAGAAAAGTATCCTGACGTTTCTTTTCAACTTTTTGAGGAAGATTCCCAAAGAGTAGAGGATCTTCTGAAAAGTAAAGAAATTGAACTGGGTATCATAAGATTACCTTTGCAGTCCCAAAATGCTAATAACATTTCAATCTATCCGTTGCAATCTGACCCACTTGTAGCCATCTAACCAGCTAATTGGAATATCTTTAAGGGAAAAACCATATCAATTGAAGAATTAGAGAAATATCCTCTTTTGGTACTGCATGGGCAAGGGGATTATAGTGTTTTTCATAAGTTTGTTGAGACATGTAACATCCATGAATTTAATCCAAAGATTATTTGTGAAAGCCCAGATGTAACAACACTGATGAAATTAGCGGATTCAGGGATAGGAATTGCCATTGTTCCTAAAATAGCTGTGCAATTAGAACTGCAAGAATCATTATCATATGCGGAAATTATGCCTAAAATTAAATCCGATACTGCACTTATATGGATAGAAAATCATTTCATGTCCAAAACTGCACAAAACTTTAAGGAGACTTTCATCAATTTATTTTAAGTGACCCGTTTTTATTTTTAGAAGTAAGCACCTCTCCATCAAATTAGAGGTGTTGTTACTTTTTTCTCAAAAACCTCATTTACTTATGGTACGGTTCACTGTAACAAATCTAAATGAGGTTTTTTCATTCTTAATTTAAAAAGATATAACTGGAAATAAGGTATTAAGAGTTTATCGATTTAAATCCAATTTTTATACTTTATTTTTTGATACCACCTTGATTACGCCTGTTTTCATAATTCGATAATTCAGTGATGGTATGAGTAATAATTAGTTCCACTTATTAGGTCTTACACGACATCCAGCCTTTCACGACAGGTATACACATTTAATGTCTCATTTCTGACAAAGCCAATTGTCGTAATACCCAACTGTTCCGCAAGCTGTAGCGCAAGTTCAGTTGGGGCTGATTTTGACAGAACTATCTCACAGCCAATTTTCGCTACTTTTAATATGATTTCGGATGAAATCCGTCCACTAAACACGAGTAATTTGTTATGAAGTGAAATATTATTTTTTAAACAGTGTCCGTAAATTTTATCCAATGCATTGTGACGTCCGATATCCATTCTGTTTAAAATCATTTTATCCACCTTACATAATGAAGCATTATGTACACCCCCTGTACTTTTGAAAATTATGGATGAATGTTGCATCTCATTCATTAGCTTAAAACAGGCATCAGAGGATATTTTCAGGCTGAAGGAATCCATTTTCTTGGCATTTATGGAGTCATTAACAAAAACAAATCCCTGTCTGCTCATTCCACAGCACGAGGTTACATAGCGTTTATTATGAAATTTTTTATAATAAGGATTGATTTTATTTGTTTTCACATGGACAAATCCGTTGTTTTCTTCCGTCCAAATATCTTCAATTTCATCATATCTCCGTATGATTCCTTCGGAAGCCAAAAATCCTACAACTAAATCTTCGATATACTCAGGTGTACATACAAGTGTGACAAATTCTTCCCCATTAATTTTAATTGTTACTGGATACTCAGTTACGACACTGTCTTCTATATGTTCGGTAATTCCCTTTCCAAGCCGAAGAATCTGCCGTTTAACCTCTATTGGTTTCAATGTTATCTCACCTGCAGTAGAACAGATTGGATGATCTTAGGATACCTATTTTACTCGTACATTTTTATTCCATAAACTGTTTCAAGTTCATATCAATATTATCAAAACACGTTAAATGAATGAAACACAACCTGATTTTCTTACAAAATGCTCAGTTTTCAAAAGTGTGCCATTTGCGGTCTTCTATACAGCTTTCACAAATATGGAGGATGACCGATTCAATTGTTTCCTGACCATTATTCTCCATTTCTTCTTTTGAACCACATACTTCGCAAATTTTCATTGCGGACACCTCCTATTAATGAGCAATTTCAAATCCCGTTTCAATAATTGCTTGTTCAAAATCTTGTGGAGACGCCATCCGTTCATCATAAGTAAAAACCGCTTGGTTTATTGAGAGTTTTACTTCAGCCCTGCTTAGACCCCATACATGTTCCAAGGCTTGTAAAACTTTATCTGCATCCTGCTGATTCACCATATTTTTTACTGTAACAACACTTGTTTCCAAGCTGATCATCCTTCCTTTATGGATTTTCCCGCCTGTTACGCAAAAAAGATTCGCCCATTCCATCCATAAAATCAACCATGGTTGTCATGGCTGCGCGTATTTCTGGACTCCACAGTCTTTTTCTTAATTTCCAAAGGCTTTGCTTTTCACCTTTTTGACCGGTATTAGAAAGACGTTTTAGCCCATTCTTAAGTCCATCTAGGATCGTTGTGAGCTGTTCGGGCTGTAAGGAGCCTAAAAACGAAAAAGTGCTCATGCCGTTTTTAATAACATTGTGCATGGTTGGCTGGTTAACCTGTTGAATAGCGATAGCACCAATCTCTGTTCTCTGCTCGATCATAGAATGTACGGCTTCCAATATCTTCGTCTCGTGAAGCCCCTTTATGATGCTAATAGCTTCCAAAATGGCTTCCTTATTAGCAGCCAGCTCCTGAAGGATTTCAGAAACTGCCTGTGATTGTTCCATTTCTTGGTTGGGAATTTCTTTCCTAATTTGCGTGATGGCCTTTGCCATATTCGTCCCCCCTTAATTGAATGAGTTCTGGGATTGGAGTGTAATCCGAACGTTTCCATTTATCTTCCACCTTGACACTTAACTGTGGAACCCTATTTCCATACCGATGATTATGTCTTGGCAGTGGAGATTCTCCCTCGGTTTCAATGACTTCCATTTTTACACCTGCTTCCTTGTATGCCGGAGTATGGGTGATGATATCGTGGTAACTGCTTGTTAAGCGGTTTACTGCCTCAATTTCTTCTCTCGTATTCATCGTTAAATAAAGTTCTTTTCCTTTTACCCGGTCCGTGACAATGACTCTTACTTCAACATGTCCATATGGAGAAGTGAGCCCAACCAAAGAACCGTCCTCCAGGTTCCTTTCATGTGCAAGTTCAGGTGATACTTCTAGCCATGGATGAGGAACCTTGTGAATTAATCCTTCAGATTGGTACGTCATGTTTCCTTCATGGAAATGCTCTAATAAACGGCCATTATTCAAATGCAAATCATATTCTTCGCCCGCAACAAATGGCGGTATCCAATCAACTGGCACCAATCTAGCTTTGCCTTCAGGTAATGCAAATCGTTCTTTGTATAAAAGCGGTGTATCTTTACCATTTTTCGATACAGGCCATACCTGACTATTCCATCCTTCCAGACGTTCATAGCTTACTCCGGCAAATAATGGAGCAAGACCTGCAGCCTCATCCATAATTTCGCTTGGATGTTTATAATTCCAATTGGCACCAAGCCGATTGGCCACTTCCTGAATAATCTCCCAATCCGGCTTAGATTCTCCGAGCGGCTCAAACACTTTATGGAAGCGCTGAATCCTTCGTTCGGTATTGGTAAACGTGCCGTCCTTTTCAAGGCTTGGTGCAGCAGGGAGAACTACATCAGCAAACTGTGCGGTTTTACTAAAGAAAACATCCTGAACGACAAAAAACTCCAACTTTTCAAATCCAGCTTCCACATGGTTTGAATTTGCATCGACAAGGGCCATATCTTCACCAAACAAATATAGTGCTTTCAATTTTCCTTTGTCCATTCCTTCAACCATATGGTGGTTGTCCATACCAGGCTCTTCCGGAAGTTTCACGCCCCATGCTTTTTCATAGCGCTCTCGTACTTGAGGGTCCTGAACTGGATCATAGCCAGGCATCCAAGCTGGCATTGTTCCAAAATCACATGCACCTTGAACATTGTTATGGCCTCTGAGTGGATAGGCGCCGGTACCTGGTCGGCCCACATTACCCGTTATTAAAAGGAGATTACAAATAGCCGTACTAGTTTCTGTTGCCCCCATATGTTGAGTGATGCCCATTGCCCATAAAGCACAAACCGATTTGGCGGAATGAATCATCGTCGCAAGCCTTATCAATTCTTCCTCTGTAAGACCTGTTTTTTCTACGGCGTAACCTAAAGTGAATTTTTCGAGAGATGCTACGTATTTTTCAAAATCATTTACACGATTCTTCAAAAAATCTTTGTCTTCCCACCCTTGGTCAAGAATGTATTTCGTAACCGCTGACAGCCATATTAAATCCGTGCTCGGTTTTGGATGAATGAAAAAATCAGCCCGCTGTGCCATTTCGTTTTCTCTAATGTCTGCTACAATTAACTTTTGTCCATGTAGTTTATGGGCTCGTTTGATTCGCGTTGCTAATACAGGATGGGATTCTGCAGGATTTGCCCCAATAATGATAATTAATTCTGATGCCATGATGTCCTCAATCGTTCCAGTATCCCCTCCTAAACCGACCGTTCGCATCAAACCGGCTGTAGCGGGCGATTGACAATATCTCGAGCAATTATCAACATTGTTTGTGCCCATTACTGCTCTGGCTAATTTTTGGAACACATAGTTTTCCTCATTGGAGCATTTTGATGAAGCAATATATCCAATGGAGTCTGGTCCATATTTTCTTTTGATATGTCCAAGCTTTTCCCCGATGAGATCAAGTGCTTCTTCCCAGGTGGATTCAACAAACTCATTCCCGTTTCGAATTAATGGCTTTGTCAATCGCTCTTTGCTATTGACGAAATCCCAACCCCACTTCCCTTTTACACAGGTGGACACTCCATTAACCGGTGCTTCTATATCTGTTTGAATTTTCAAAATTTCACGACCTTTTGTCCATACCTCGAAGCTACAGCCGACACCACAATATGTACAAACGGTTTTCGTGCGTTTAATCCTTTCTTTTCTCATGGATGCTTCTACCTCGGATATGGCAAAAATCTCTTTATAACCTGGCTCAACCTCTTTCGTTAAATCAATCATCGGCCCTAAAATTTTAGGAGGAATGCCTGTTAAAAAGCCTGCGTTCCCCAACATCGATTTTTCCATGAGAGCATTACATGGACATACACTGACACAATGTCCGCACGAAACACAGGATGATTGATCAATTGGGACATCATTATCCCAAATAACACGCGGTGCCTCTCTACTCCAATCAATGGTTAGGGTTTCATTTACTTGCAAGTCCTGACATGCTTCCACACATCTACCACACAATATGCATTGATCTGGCTCATATCGGTAAAATGGATGTGAATTATCAGGCGGGTACGGTTTTGCTTCGAACGGGTATTGTTGATGTTCGACTCCCATGAGTTCCACTGTGTTATGGATAGTGCAGTTCCCGTTATTGTTATCACAAACCGTACAATAAAGTTCATGGTTCTTTAAAATTCGGTTCATGGCCTCATTTTGTGCATTTTTGACTGGTTGTGAAAGGCTATCGATTTTCATTCCTTCCACCACTCTTGTAGCACAAGAACGAACCATTTCACCGCCCACATTTACATAGCAAGTGTCACATGTTTGAATAGTTCCTAAGTTCGAGTGATAGCAAATACCAGGAATAAAGACATCTTTTTCCCTGGCGACATCTAAAATGGTTTGACCCAGTTTCGCCTCGTACCCTTTTCCATTAATCTCCACTAAAAAGGTTGACTCTTCCACGATGTTTCCTCCTATATTCCGGTTATTTAGCTACAGTTCCTGACTTTTACTTCCTGATTCATTCTATATGCAGTCTTTATATGTTTTGGGTTTGAAAATATCTTATTTCCCTTACTTCAAATTGGGTTCATGTAATAATGTTTACTATAATGGGAATTTTATTAATGACTTAAATATTTTTGGAATTTAATTGGGGCGGAAAAGAAAGAGAGTGATTTTTTTGGAAAAAGAAAACCTTTATCAATATGTCCATACCATGATTACTTCATCAACAAACCTACCAAAGTACATGTCTATTTCTTCAGTAAAAGTGGCGGATTTATTAGGAATTCCTGTATCAGAAGTTGAAAACGGTTTACACAAACTTGTCATGGATGGGCGTTTGCAGACTTCAAAACTAGACAAACCCCCATACAGTGAAATTTATTTGTTACCATAAAAATCAACAATTTAGGAACCATTTTAATAATAGAAAAAAAGCCGATTCTTACTCTTAATGAAGGAAGAACGGCTTTTTTAATGCAGGATTTTATAATTACAAGGAATAAAAAACCTCATTTACTTATGGTACGGTTCCCCGTAACGAATCTAAATGAAGTTTTTTATTGTATTAAAAAGAGAAGTGGTTTTTTCCCTCTTCTCATCGATTTATCTGTCAGTTATCCTCCAAGTCATTAATTTATACAGGGAATACAACTTTGCAATTTTCCCCTTTGCAATTTGAATTATGCTTTCTTTTGTTTTAAGATGTTCATGGTTAGGGAACATATGATAAATACAAAAGGATTCATAACCTTCCTTATCATACCTTCTCGTAATTTAGTATCCTTAAAGCCTTTTTTAGAAAGTGCATAAATAGATAATCCAAATACCACTCCCGCTTTAAACAAATCAATCGGTGACATACGCTCACCTCCTTTACTGTTAAATCACGCACGAAAAAGAGACGATAACTCTTTAAGAGCAAACCTCTCCGACCCTTTATCATAATAAGTTGTCCTATATATTCACCCGCCAGTGACTTCATACAAAGCTTATAGGCTTAATAAGTTCACCATCTTTCAATAGGCCAAGGGCCCCTGTTTATCCTGTAATAAGTAAACAACATTCGATGCATCGCCATCATAGAAGAATACCCAACACGTTAGTTCTTTCTTAAATTCAACCGGAATACTTGCCTAGCTCCCCGTTCCTTATGTCGTCCGCTGATATGGCTTTAACATCTACTTTCCAGTCTTTATATGCCAAATGTGGATGCTGTTACTCCATATAATGTCTAAATACTTTAATCACGCTCATGTTATTGCTCGCTCCCCTTATAGGTTGATAAAAATGGAAAAAGGAGAAGATAAATCATCGTCACTGGATGATTTATCTTCTCCCTGCTTTGTATAGTGCCTAACCACTTCATTATTCATTTGAATTTGTATCGATTCAATTTTACGGTCATTAGCTATCGTAATTTTATTGATTAGCAAATGCAAAAGCTGTTTTCTCTGTTCGTCTGTAATGGAATTCTTATAACAATCCTCAAAATGATTCATTACCCGTTTGACCATTTTAAATGATATTTCTTGCTTGCTGCCTTGCACCAATTTTTGCTCAATCGGTACAATTTGGTCCTCCAATAGCCTTGTTTCTTCATCTAACTTTTCCAATTGGTCCTTTAAATCGGTCTTGTTTAATATTCCATCTTCGTACAGACCTATTGCCTTATCTTTCTTAGATTGAATAGCTTCCAATGAGTTTTTCAAGATCCGATATTCCCTATGGAGCGGTTCTGAAATCGTACGATTTCTTTCATTAATTTTACCAACTATATCTGCTGGTTAACCAAATTTTAAAATAGCAGTAAGGTTATCACAGCATTTTGTCCCGCTCCAGGTAAAAATTAACTAGGATGATTCATTGGTGCTTGAATCCACACGGTTCTCATTTTCTTGCCTTACTCTGTCTGAACAAGGTACAAGCTCTGACTTCTTGTTGGCCACAAGCTCCAACTGTAACACCAGCAAATTCCATAGGACAGCACCAACTCTATCTGTTAATTGGGTTAATTTTTGGTGTATTTTTCTTACATTTGGATAGCCAAAAGCCTTCGAAATTAATTCCGTAGGCTTTCGATTATATGAAAATTCAGCGAAGAGACTGTAGAATTAGCTTAATGCTTTTACTAAAGCTTCTCCAAATTCTTTAGCGCCATCTGGACCATCACCAGTGATAATATCATCATGAGCAACAACATGTTTTTCAACATATGTTACTTTATTCGCTTTTAATTGGTCTTTTTGTACATCTACTGGATAGCAAGTTGCTTCTCTTCCAGTAAGTAAACCCGTTTTAGCTACAGTAACCGCACCTGCACAAATTCCTGTTACAAGAACTTTATTAGTATAAGCTTGTTTCAAGTAGTCTTGTAATTCTTGATTTTCCCATAGATGATCGTTCGTACCAGATCCACCAATAACAGATACAACATCATAGTCAGAAGCAAAAACGTCTGAGAAAATTACCTCAGCAGTTGCTTTACCTTCATAATCCCCTATGATTTCACCTGTTTTTGTACTTGCAATTGTCACATCAATTCCGTTGCTTTCCAATTCCGCTTTTGGTTGAAATAATTCGTCTTCATTGAAACGTTCTGGTGGTATAATTAAAAGTGCTTTTTTACTCATTTGTAGTTCCTCCTCATTAATGAAAAAGATTTGCCGGTAAGACGACCATTTCATTCTACTGCTTGTTTTCTTCACTGTGAAGAATGCACTTTTTTGTAAGAAGGTTACCGACAGGTTACAATTGATACAAATAAGGAGGTAAGAATTTATGCCAGATACATTTAGAGATGAAGTTAAAGAAAAGATCATAAATGGTGATTATAATTGTGAAAAAGAACTTACCTTATCAATTATAAGTGGTAAATGGAAAATTGTTATTTTATGGCATTTAGGGGTAGAAGGACCACATCGATTCAGTGATCTCCAAAGGCTTTTTCCAAAAATATCTCATAAAATATTAACGAATCAATTAAGAGAACTGATGGAAGATGGAATAGTTCATCGCGAGGTTTATCCAGAAGTTCCACCGAAAGTGGAATATTCCATGACTGAATTGGGGATGACTTTACTTCCTATCGTTGAAATGATGTATGAATGGGGAAAAAATCGGATAGCAGAAATCATAAAAGAAATGGATATTTCGGAATTAAACAATTAAGCGTAAGCTTACATTTACAATGTTGCTTTACAAAACCTATTAGAAAAGAAGCACCTTCACTTAACTGTAAGGAGGGTGTTTTTTTCTACCCATCATTAAAAATTAAAATGTTCGAAGGGTCCAACACGACTAAACCAAGGCATTTTTACTCCATTATGTAAGATCATTAAATGTTCAATGATTTTCATATATTTTACAATATAATCTATAAAAAGAAGCATCGGAGACATTTAAAACACTTATCTACGAAAGATGAACTATTTCAAAGAAAAGTCCGCTTTAATACCTGTAATATCCTTTTTCACTTAGCACACGGATCAATGGCAGTATCATCTTCACATGATTTCCCCCTCGTATAATAACGAAACTAGGTCCTGCCAATATTGACGAAAAATCGGCTAAACACATCGGGCTGTACCTCAGGGTACAAAACCCCGTGGCACAGCCCCTCTTCTCATGCCATCATTTAAGGCTTCAGGACGAATTTAATGCATTCGTCCGCATGGTTGTAAAAGGTGTTGTACGCGTTATGCGCCTGATCGAGCGGCACTTTATGCGTGATGATCTCCGTCGGATCGAACTCGCCTGCCATAATTTTTTGATACAGCATCGGCATGTAATGAATCACGGGCGCCTGTCCCATGGTCAGCTTCACGTTTCGTTCCCAAATGTTTCCGAACATGAACTGGTTGTATTTAGAACCGTATACCCCCGTAATCTGAATCGTGCCGAATTTCCGCACCGCATTCATCGCGATGTTGATCGGGCTGAGCGTTCCGCCAACCAGCTTGGCCTTCTGCTCTTCCTCCTCCAATGGCGTCTTCTTGCCGTCCATTCCGACGCAATCGATGACGACATCCGCACCCCCGCCCGTTATTTCTTTTATATGCAGCCCCAGGTCTTTGAAATCTTCAAAGTTGAAGATTTCGACGTTATTCATTTTTTTGGCATGGTTCAGCCGGTACGGGAGATTGTCGATCGCGATGACCCGTTTGGCCCCTTTCATCCAGGCGAATTTTTGCGCCATCAAGCCGACGGGGCCGCAGCCGAGCACCACCACCGTATCCCCCTGCTTCACGCCGCCGTTGTCCACGCTCCAATAGGCCGTCGGCAGCACGTCGGACAGGAACAGGAGCTTCTCATCCTCCAATTCGCATGACTCCGGAATAACGAAAGGCATGAAATTGCCGTACGGCACGTAAAGCAATTCGGCTTGTCCGCCCGAATAATTCCCGTAACGTTCGGTAAACCCAAAGTAAGCTCCCGTATCCACTTGGGGATTGGGGTTGGAGTTGTCGCATTGGCTCTCCATTTCATGCTGGCAGTAATGACAGCTGCCGCACGAGATATTGAACGGGAGCACGACCCGGTCCCCTTTTTTGACCTTTGTCACCTCAGGGCCCACTTCTTCGACGATACCCATCGGTTCATGTCCGACCACGTATCCGGTTTGGGCTTGAATCGCCCCCTGGTATATATGGAGATCGGAACCGCATATGGCGGTCGAGGTGATCCTGACGATAATCCCGTCTTTTTTCTGAATCGTCGGATCCGCGACCTGCGTCACTTGCATATTCTTCATGCCATTGAAAGTTACAGCCTTCATAATCACCCTCCTGTTATGGCATGCCTTGAATTTGCATGCATGCTTCTATTATGGAATTGGAGAGTGAGGCTTATACATTCGATGTACGGTATTTTCGACAGCCGCGGAGCGCCTAAGAACAAGAAAGGAGACGGAAGACGAAGCGTTAATGAATACCGCATGGAGTCACTTTCGCCGGTTTGAAGCCGCTCACCGAAATAGCATATGGCAGGGCGATGCCATATGTTCCTAATTGGTTAATACTTGACAAACCAAGCAGACCTTATTTTGGTGAAGAAGATAAAAAAGAAAAAAAAGAATGGAAAGATGTAATCCATACAGATAGGGCTAAGATTAAAATAGCAATGAAACTATTGGACGATTTTATTACTTATATAAATAAAGACCTGCATAAAGATTTTCAGATTATTGTTTTAGAGCATATCCCAAAGTCAATTTGGCAAGAGTCAAAACTGAAAAACCTCCATCTTGTTGATAAAGAATTTAAGGATGGCAATGCTCTTATTAGATTCGATGATACGGGTAATCCATATTAAAAAAGTTTTAACATTTTATTTTAAAAAGGCAGAAATAAAATTCATCTGCCTTTTTAACGATTAATTAGATATTCAAGGTTCATTTTTTTATAAGGTTTGCAGTTACTTATGATACGGTTCCCCTCAGTTAATCTTAAACAGAATGGGTAGAGGTATTGTGAAATTGTTCACCAGACCTTTTGTTTTGAGGTCATACCCAACTGTTCAAACCGTCTATCTTTGAAATTACTTAATTGTTATAATCCTCGAGCTGCAGATATTAGACCGCCATTAATTCTTGCTAAGTTTCTCCAAGTCTTTTCCATATGGTCAGCTATTTCCTGCTTTTCCCCATTTATATTAAGATTGATGGAGTGTCAAACTTGGAAGAAACCATTATCCTTTAAATTTTTATGAACTGTTGTTGCATTATAATGATTAAACGATTTCTTAAGGAAATGTGATTTATTGATTAACTCGTTATATTTTTTTATGTATTTTAATATTTGATTTTTTATATACCCTGTCTCTAAAAATCACATGTCATTAAAGATTTTATTTTATTAATATGACTATATTGCGGTTCACTTACATCATTATTCCATTCCTCTAGTCTACTTAAACCCTGAAGAAAACTATTTAAATCGGCACCAAAAGAATTACAAATAGCTTCTTCAATCTGATTTCTCATAGGGTCTAATTACAAATACCGATTCAGGATTAATATCCTCTCAGACACTATTTGTAATTACTCTTTTTCACTTCATCACCTCACAGGTAATATAACATTTTTTAATAGCCTACTATCCGAATTTTATCACCCCTTCCCAAGTACCGACTATATTACGAGAAAAAATTCAAACAATAAAAAAGGAACCGTAATAAGGCCCACCATTTTGTGTTTGAAATGCTTGATTAGCGTTATATATTTTATGTTTTATATAAGAATAATCAAAATTCCAAGACCTTATATTTTCATGTTTGCATAAATCATTTATTTTTGTTTAGAAGGAAATTCTTGCAATAGCTTCAACAATTCCCCAAATTCCTTGCATAGAAAATAGAAAGAAAGGCAAAAAGCTCCCATGTAATTGGGAGCATGAGTCAGCTCCATAGTAATTGGATTGTTCTTTTTCTGGTCAGAATATACCTTTCCATGTCCAGCTCGGTTTCTGGCAATGAGGAGTTTCTTTATCATGGTTGAAACCCTTGCATAGCTTTTTTTATTCAAGTCTCCGTATCGAACCTTATCAAAGGCTTTTAAGTACCTTGTATTCCATTTCACTCCTTGAATTTTATCGTTAATAACCTTCTTATAATGGTCATTCTCAAATATTCTGTCTCGGAAGTTACAATCCATAATGGCTTCAACTCCCCTATAAGCGGAAGTAAGCGAGGAGCAAAGCTTTTCATAGTTAATTTTATTCAAATAGCTATACTCATCAATTTCGTAATAATGCAAGTCTGGACGAAAATGAAACGATATTTAAGAACCCTCTAAAAGAGTATAGTAAGTTTCTTGAGCTTGATAAAAACAAGCTAGTGCTGTTCTGAGTCGGCTATCTCGATAGATTAACTTTAGCAATTTCTCCAACTTTTTAAACCGTAAAGTACCCAGTATAACTCCATTTTCAAGGTATTCATACTCGAAAGAATTTCTATTATGATAAATGTCATAAATTTTATAGTCTTTTCCATTTCCTCTAACCATTCTAAATAATGCCTTATCCTGGCTATAAACATGGTCGCATAATGCAAACATCAATTTTACTGACTCGAATACTTTTAAAGCTGTTTTAAGGTTTTTTCTTCTATTAGTAAAGAACCATATTTACCAGCTAATAAATAATTTATTAACTTGAAATACTTGTCCTCAACTAATACTTCTACATGGCTGTCTCTATCATGATAAGGGTGAGCCATTTCCTCGGTCATTTCCTGTATTCTTAATCCAGTCATAATAAACAATTCATTTGCCATTTTAACTCTCCAGATAATTTCCGTATTTTTTCTATATAAAACTAGCATAAGAGAACGTTAAGAAAAGAGCAATTTCGTTCATAAATTTGTCGAAACTTCTAATGAGGAGTACGCAAAATCAGTTTTAAAAGGTAAAGCAACTGGCGGGCTTCATAAAATGCTAAAGTCTGGGCTATCTCGCAAGATTAAAAAAATAAAAAGGAAAGACTTTACTGACATCTAATTATTCAAGTCCCCTCTTGGCAAAGAGTAACTTCTTTGCTTTTTTTAAGACCTAAAAAAGACCACTTCTCGTGGTCTAAATTTTTGTACCTGTTCAATTAAAGCTAGTTGAAGAAGACTTATTTTTCAAATCTCACTAATGTTTTTTCAGGAATACTAATTTTGTCTATATCAAAGTTAATTAGTTTTAGAGTTAACTCAACATCTCGTTCTTCGTCTTCTTCCCCGACCCAACAACTATACAGTTCAAAATAATCTCCTTTTTCGAGATACTCATCCATAATTTCACATAGTCTGATGAGTTTTTTCTTTGAGTCATTACGAACATATTTGGTTGTATATTCCGAAATGTTAATCCCCCAATCAGTTGATACCTCATAAACATAAGGAGTAGTAAATTGATTTTCCCTAACAGCTATTCGGTGGTCCTCTTCTGAAAAACTATGACCTATAATGATTATATCGTTTGAATTTTCATCGCTAAATGGTATTTCTACGTTGCAACCAATATAACTTGCCAAACTCACTTCTATTCACTCCCTAGAATTAGTTATAAAGCGTCTTTACCTATAAACCAGAAACTTCAATAACGGGTACAATTATTTTAATTTAAGCTTACGTTTTTCTTCCCAAGCTTGCGTTAAGTTTTTGTGATAATCTTTTGGCTTTTCGATTAAAATCCAATCAATTGAATGTGCAGTTTTTGGCATCCATTTCTTATGACGAATTCTTATTTTTTCGTGATTTGTATAGTGAGGATAAATTACAGTAGACTTTGAAAAACTGGCAGTACTGCTTTTAAAAAACTCAATGTCTTCAATTTCATCCCAATAAACCTTATTGGCTTTTAGGTCGACTACAATTCCCTCATCATCCCAATAAAATCCTTTGCCTTCATTTCTTTTTTTCCAAAAGTAAATTGAATACCCTATCGTAAAAGTTGAAAAAGTGAACAACTAAATTGATACAATTGGGGCATCCCTAAAAGCAAAAATGCACAATATACACAATATATTCCAGCAACCATAAGAACTAGTATCAATGGTAGAGAGATTCTGTACATTTTCACTTGTTCCAAAAAATAACAACACCTTTTTAAATTTGATTTATCATTATTTTAACAGTTGTTCCTCTTCAACTCCCTCAGTTTAATACGATTTTCTCCCGAATACTCGCTTATTCGCAGGATTTCATAACCCTTTATATAGATTTAACGGTTAAATGAAATGAGTTCAGATCAATTTGGCTTCGTGAAGGCATAGTTAAATAGAGGAGTAAAGCAAAACTCCATAATTTACCATATAATGTACATGCTCCACACCGCCCCTGGAGGCTTTCCCTCCCATGTCTCAACGGATCAAGTGCCCTATCATTCCTTCGTCATGCCTATTCCAAGGGGTGGAGGCCAGTTATGCTAAACTAATGGGTCAGTGCCCTTATGTTGAAGAAATCTGGTACCCCGTACATATTTGAAATCCTACGAATAAGCCAACATTCGGTAAATTCAAGTTTATTTATTTATGTTCCTAAAAGGGGACAAATATTAGGCAGCCAAGGGTGATAATGATTTGAGTTTATCAGGACAATAGGATTCATTACGTCTAGATATACCTACAAAAATCCTAGCCAATTTGCCAACTAACTTCATAATTGACTTCATTTTCTTCATCTTCTTCACTTTAACATTATGTGTGTGTAATGCTTTAAACTCTGGATTGTTCGCTACTAGACTCATTGTTGCTAAGAAGAGGAAACCCCGTAGTCTCGACCCTCCACGCTTTGAAATTACAATTTGACCTTTCCACTTACCTGAACTTGCTTAGGCTAAGTGTAATCCCGCAAGGCGAAGTAAAGAATTACCATGAGCAAAGTTACTTAAATCTCCAGCCTCACCTAATATGCCAGCTAGAGAAATTTCACTTATTCCTTTAATGGTAAGTAACATCTGAGCATATGGGATTTTATTTAATACCTCGGTAACTTGTTGTTCAACTCTTTCGAGTTGCATTACAGCTAAATCATATTCCTCTAATAACTGCTCTAAATGAAATTAATAAGCATCAAGTGCTTGTCTAGTACCAACAGATTTCTTAGCTAATTGGAGGAGTAATAGGGCCTTTTTTAATCCAGGCTGCCTTTTCATGATTGATTTCCAACCTGTGATGACATCATGAGGCTGCATAGTTTCTAATTCCATTGGGGTTGGGAATAATCGAAGGGTTGCGATTGCCCCTTTAGCTTTAATATCTTTGAATACCTGTCGTAGTTCTGGGAAAACAATATCTACCCAGCGATTTAATTGATTAATAGAACTAACGAGGCGATTAACAACTACATCACGATTAGACATAAGAACCCTAAGTTTTTCAAATGATTCTGATGTGTACCTAACTTCAGAATAGTAACCGTTCTTTACCATATCAGCGATAACTAAAGCATCCTTTTTATCGCTTTTTGACTGGGTATTATCACGGTTTTCTTTATTCTTTTTTACTAAATGAGGGTTTACTGTTACAACCTCAATATCTTGTTTAGAAAGCCATTTTGAAAGATTAATCCAGTAGTGTCCTGTAGGTTCCATCCCAACAATAGCTTCGTCCAAGTTGTTGGATCCTTGGAGATTTTTAATCCATTTTAATAAACTAGCAAATCCTTCTTCATTATTTTTGAATGTAAGTGGATCTCCGACAACAATTCCACGGAAATTAACAGCTCGTGCTACATGTAATTGTTGAGCAATGTCCACACCAACAACGAGATGTTTAACGGAAATTCTTTCTATTAGTTGATTTTGTTTGTTTTGCATTTTAAACTTCATAGTAGGGTTCCTCCTTAAGGTTTTGAGTTAGAGTGGTGTCTACTCATATCTTACTGAGGAGCCCTATTTTTTTCAAAGTCGAAAAATAACGATCTACAGGAATGCTAAACAGCCCAGTTAGTTAAACAAGAAAATTACTTAAAGACGTTCTTGAGTGGACTAAAAACGTTGTGTTGACGCTTAATGTCAAAGTTAGTCATTTGAATATATTTTCGAGTCATACTCATATCAGAGTGACCAAGTATTTTCTGTAAGCTGAAAGGGTCTCCTCCATTCATGATATAGAGTAATGCTCCAGTATGACGCATTACATGAGGACGGACAGCTTTCTTAATTCCTGCCAACTCAGCTACCTCATGGAGTCTTGTTCTCCAAGTATTTGAAATCATTTCTCTACCGTCATAAGTTAAGAAAAGAAGGTCTTCTCCAAAGTCCTCCGACTCATTCATGTACTCCTTGAGTAGTTTCATGGTCTTACTGGAGAGCGGTACTTCGCGAGCTTTCCTTGTTTTCGTATTCATTGCCTCCAGCTTAATGACTCCAGCCTTAAAGTCAACATTGCTGCGTTTCATTGCGAGGAGCTCAGATATACGAACCATTGAGTCAAGAAGAACCATGACCATAACTTTATCTCTGAAACCTACATAAGTGGACTCATCAAAAGCATTTAACAGAGTCTTTATTTCCGCAACAGTTAAAGCCTCAATAGTGTCCTCCGCTGTTTTCATTGGTTTAAACTTCTCGTGAATTGGTTCGTCAATAAGGTTCTCCAAGTAACACCAACGGAGAAATGCTCTCATTGTTCTAATCCTAATGTTAATGGTCATTGGCTTTAAACCTTTTTCACTTCTCATGAAGTCAACCCAGCCGAGAAAAACCTTCTCTCGATAAGTCTTGACCTAAATAGTTACACAACCATTGAAAATGAAAATGGTATTCTTCAATAGTTCTAGGAGCTAAACCTTCAGAGTTCTTATACCACATGAATTTCTCAAACATTTCTTTCATTGTTAAGTTCTCCGTAACCTTCCTCGTAGCTGTAACTCGACCATGTTTCCTAACACCTTTACGCATACAAAAAACCTCCAAATATAGTAATTTGAAGGCTCTGAACACACCCAGTTTTAGCTTCTCGGTTTCACACAGTTTCGTTTAAAACGACTAAAAGACTGTGGAGGTTGGAAGTTGTGTGATTGATTGAAAATATCAGTTTTGGCGGGACTGCGTGGGAATCGAACCCACCAGACCTGGCACGCAGGTCTCAAGCAGTTTTGAAGACTGTGGAGGACACCAGTACCCCATTCAGCCCCATCGTATGGAGTAGTTTCAAGGTGTAAAACTATAGTTAGACAGTCTTGTGAACTCTAACCAAATGAATTTACTTACCTATCATTTGTACTCATATTACAATGGAATATAGTAATAATCAATAAAATTGGCCCATTTGTCATTTTTTCGACAAGGTTTTCACTTCCCATATTTCCCTATACACCCCTTTGCTGCGAATGTCTGGCTCCAAGATTATGGCAAAATCTTGTCATTTATACTGAAAAAAGACTATAATAGGAAATAATATCGATTTTTGTAGGTGAATTGAATGCAGCTTCAAGGTTGGTTTTTATGGTTTATCCTATTTTGGGTCGTTTTTCTCGTAACGATGATGGGAATCGGCGGCTTCTTTATGTTTCGAAAGTTTTTGAAAAAGATGCCTAAAAATGATGGCAAGTCCGTGATGGATTGGGAAGAATATTATGTGAATGAATCCCGTCACCTATGGGGGGATGAGGAAAAAGCCTTTTTAGAGGATTTAGTCAGCCCTGTACCGGAGCTTTTCCGCGATGTTGCTCGGCACAAGATTGCTGGAAAAATCGGCGAACTTGCCTTAAAAGAGAATGCTCCAAAGATCACGCAAGGACTGATCATCCGCGGCTATATTCAAGCAACACCTAAACGGGATCATAAATTTTTACGCAAAAAGCTTTTTCAAAATCAGATTGATGTTGCGCCGTTTGAGCATTTATTCTAAACCGTCTCCCGAGACGGTTTTTTCTTTTACCAAAAGAAAAAGCACTGACCCCGAAGAATCAGTGCATTGAATACTTATATCATTTTTGTCCCATGTAACTCTCTGTATAGCTTCATATATGACCGATACATCGCCACACGCCACGGAACAATCATACTGAAAGCTAGCAGGAAGAACATACCGCTTAGCTGGCCAATATCAATGGTGCTGCTCAAGATCCCTTTTAATACAAGTCGAACGATTAATAAACCAACTAAGATAAAGATAAAGGCCTTAGATCGCTTTAAGTAAATATCGTTTTCACGAATTTCAAATTTTGACGTTTTGATCAGAAGGATTGAGAATAGCATCCCAACAATCACTGCCTCCATAATCTCCATAGGCGTTAATCGAAATTGAGGTATGACATACATCAGTGCCCCGCTGGACATGAATATCGGCGGTAATATAATCTTTTTGACATTTGTAGGTTTCTTTGCGGCTTTCATGCGAACAAATAAAACAAAAAAGCCCATAAAAACAGCTCCGATGGAAGAAACAACAACGTAGTTCATTGGAATCATTCGTCCCTTATCTAATTATTTACTCACCCATTATATCTCAAAAGATGTATTTTGAGAAAAAATATTCACTGTAATTATGTTAACAATATTGAAATGGCTTAACAAGCGAAGCAAACAAGGAAAATTTGACTTCCTAGAATACTACCAAATGCTTATCACCAGCTTCTAAACTATGCAGCCAAATGAAATTAAAATCCTGTAAACCCGCCAAACAACCCTGAAAAAATAGTAATAATTTTCGTCATCCAGTCAAAAAAGAGGACAATTCCCATGACGATCATGATGTAACCGCCAATTTTCATGATCTTTGCACTATGTTTTCTAATTGATTTCATCCGGCCCACGAAGAACGATAAAATGAGAAATGGAATCGCGAAGCCTAAGGAATAGGCAAGCATGTATATGACTCCAGACCCTGGGTTTGATGCAGCTAGCAAAATAACAGCTGAAAGGATTGGACCCGTACATGGCGTCCAACCAGCAGCAAAGGCCATTCCAATTAAAATGGAACCAATGTAGCCTGAAGGGCGATTTTTAAATTCGAATCGACGATCTTTCATCATAAACTGTGGATTTAAGATACCCACAATGATTAATCCAAAGAATACAATAAAAATCCCGCCCAGTTGACGGATAAGATCCTTGTATTCAACGAAGAAACGGCCAACAAAAAAGGTGGTTCCAAAGCCGATGGCAACGAAAATAATCGAAAATCCTAGTAAGAAACATATCGTATGTAACAAGCTCCGTTTTTGAAGCATGGCATTTTCACTTTTTATTTCGCCAACAGACATACCGGTAATGTATGATAGAAATGCTGGATAAAGTGGCAAACAACATGGTGAAATAAAGCTTAAAAACCCTGCACCTAATGCTAATAATAAATTTACATCAGACATATAAACACTCCCACTATAGTCGATACCACTTCATTCTAACAAAACTTTAGCCCAAAAGATAATGATTAACATGAATTTTTTGTGTCTCCGTTTTCACACGTCAAAAACCGTTCACTTTTTCCAATTAAAGTCTAAAACATTGGGTATTTTTTTACAAATTACTTTGAAGTAATTTACAATATAGGTTATACTAGTAAAACAATGCCGGTTTAATAGTCTTCCATTCTTTGTTTTTTTTTCAAAAATTAGGGGTTACTCCGGAAAGGAAATCAGCCGTGTTAAAACAAGATTTAGCTGCATTAATAGAAAAAAAGCGAGCTGAATTAATTCAAGTCGCCATTACAAACGGTTTGACTTCCTCCGTTGCAATTCGCTACAGTCAGGAACTTGACCATCTCTTAAACGAATATAATAAAATTTATATAAAAAAAGTTCCATCGTCCGCCAGTTAAAATCTTAATAAGAAGACCAACGAAAAAGCCTGGCATACTTGAACTGCCCCGTAAATGTTAGACACCATTCTAACGTTTACGGGGGTTTTTTTATGGCCAAATTTACAGTTGAAGAAAGAATACAAATTGTTTTACGGTATTTACATGGGATCGAATCTATCAAGGCGATTGCGCAGGAGGCAAAGGTATCCCTTAGTATTGTGAGTGGATGGATTCGACTTTATGAACAACAAGGTATAGAAGCTTTTCAAAAAAAATATACAAGCTACTCTCTACAGTTTAAAATGGATGTACTGAATTATATGAACGAAACGGGTACATCATCTTACGATGCAGCGGCTATATTCAATATTTCATCTCCTAGACTAATTCGAAATTGGAGAAGTAAATTTGAACAAGGTGGAATTGGTGCCCTAGAACAGAAGAAAAAGGGGCGTCCACCAGTGAAAAAGAAGGCAAAGAAAATCGATTCAAAAAGAACAATACCTGCAGAAGGGTCAGTCGAAGCACTACAAGAGAAAATCTCCCGATTAGAAATGGAAAATGCTTACCTAAAAAAGTTGAATGCTTTAGTTCAAATGCAGGAAAAATTACAAACAAAATCAAAGCGAAAGTAATTTTTGAACTAAAGTATCAGTATGAAGTCGTGGATTTAGTTGAAGTCGCTGACATTCCACGTAGTACGTATTATTATTGGGAAAAACGATTAAATCAAGCTGATAAATATGCCGAAGTAAAAGAAGCTATCAAAGTGATTTTCCATGAACACAAAGGTCGTTATGGTTACCGTCGTATAGCGAAAGAACTTGAGAAAAAAGGATTTCATCACGATCCGAAAACGATCAATCGTTTAATGAATGAAATCGGCCTAAAATGCCTGGTACGAATGAAAAAGTATCGTTCTTATAAAGGAAATGTAGGAAAAATCGCTCCAAACCTATTAAACCGCGATTTTTCTGCCGAGAAACTGAATCAAAAATGGGTAACCGATGTTACAGAATTCCACCTATTCGGTGAGAAACGTTACCTCTCACCAGTACTTGATTTATGTAACGGAGAAATAATCGCTTATACTGTGATGAAACGACCTGTTTATAAATTAGTTGGCGATATGTTAAATCAAGCGATAGAGCGTCTTCAACCTGGGGACCAAGTAATTCTCCATTCAGATCAAGGATGGCAGTATCAAATGAAGCAGTATCAAAAAACATTAGAACAGCACCAGATTACGCAAAGTATGTCTCGCAAGGGGAATTGTTTGGACAATGCAGTTATTGAAAATTTCTTTGGCTTATTAAAGTCTGAACTTCTTTATCTACAGGAGTTTGATAGTATTGAGCATTTTGAAAAAGAATTAGAAGACTATATTCACTATTATAATCACAAACGAATAAAGGCAAAATTAAAAGACCTAAGTCCGGTAGAATACCGAGCTCAGGTCCTCAATGTAGCCTAAAATATTTGTCTAACTTTATTGGTTCAGTTCAACTAGCGCCAGGCTTTTTTTCTATTAGTTTACTACATCTTCCATATGTTCAACGGCGCCGTTTTGTAAGAGGAACATTTTATGATATAAACCGCCAAGTGCAAGCAGTTCCTGATGGGTTCCCCGCTCTACGATCTCTCCTTGATGCAGCACGAGAATTAAATCTGCATCCTGAATGGTAGATAAGCGGTGGGCAATCGCGATGGTGGTTCTCCCCTTACGCATTTTTGCCAATGCCGTTTGAATGGCTTCTTCTGTTTCCGTATCAATATTAGCAGTTGCTTCATCTAACACCAGTATTTTAGGATTGGCTGCAATCGTTCGTGCAAAGGCAATTAATTGCCGCTGCCCACTCGAGAAAGTGGCTCCCCTTTCCACCACTCTATGCTCATAACCATCCTCGAGGTTTTCAATAAATGAATGGGCTTGAACAAACCTCGCTGCATCTTCAATTTGTTCATCGGTCACCTCGTGATTATGAAGACGAATATTATCCTTTACCGTTCCATAAAACAAAAAGGGATCCTGGAGGACAAGGCCCATTTTTACGCGCAATTCCGCCTTGGTAAAATGACGAATCGATTTCCCATCAATTAAGATCTCCCCACGCTCAAATTCGTAAAAACGCATCATTAGATTTATGATCGAGCTTTTGCCGCTGCCAGTGTGCCCCACCAGTGCGACCGTTTCACCTGGACGGGCGGTAAACGATATATTTTTTAAAACATCTCTCTGCCCATCATAGGAAAAGCTTAGATTCTTAAACTCGATCTGCCCTTCTTCAATGGAAAGGCTCGTTTCTGTCTTCTGAGCAGGAGCCAATTCTTCTTCGTCCAATAACCGAAAAACACGAGAGCCTGCGACAATCGCTTGCTGGTACAATGATAATCTCATCATCATTTGGTTAACGGGTTCAAAAAAGCGGTCTAGATAATTGATAAATGCATAGATGACCCCAATTTCTATACTGTGCTGGAAGGAGGTGATCCCGAAATAGCTCAAGACAAGAATTAACGCGAACATATAAATTAAGTCAATTGCCGGCCTTAACAGTAACCCATCTATTTTTATATTTTTCATTCCGGCATTATAGTGCTTCTCGTTGATGTCCCCGAACTCATTGCGAAGCCGTTTTTCCTGACGAAAGACTTGGATGATCGACATGCCTGAAAGGGATTCGGCTAATTTGGCATTCAATTGGCTTAGTCTTTCACGCATATCGAGATAAAACTTTGAGCTCATTTTTCTGTATAAGTTCATGACAAATAATAAAATAGGAATAATGATGAGACAAAATAAAGCCAGCTTCACATTCAAAATAAACATCGCAATAAAAATACCCGCAAGTAAGAATCCACCTTGAATGAAGGTAGCAATCACGGTTACAAACATATCTTTAATTGCTTCCGTATCATTCGTTACCCTTGACACGATACTCCCCGCTGGTGTTTTATCAAAGTATTTTAACCCGAGTGACTGCACTTTGGAAAAAACATCAATCCGCAGTTGCTGAATAATATATAAGGCAATCTCTTGGAATTTCACAAATTGAAAAAACATCAGGATGGCTTTTATGATTTGGATTCCCATATACAGGGACCCTAGGTATAATAATGGCTGAAACTCAAGCTTCCCCGGTGTCAAATAATCATCAATAAAGATTTTGACAATTAACGGCAGGACGATATCTCCTAATGTTGTTAAAATGAGCAGGACAAAGGCCACACTTATGATCTTTTTATGGGGCTTTGTATAGGAAAGGAGACGGAATAAGACTCTTCTTTGTTCACGGTCAGATAGCTGCAATTTTTCTTCCATATGTTAGTGACCTCCCTGCTCAACGAGCTCTTCTAACTGCTGGCGTAAATACATTTCCTGATACCATCCGTCTAATTGCATCAGTTCTTCATGAGTACCTCTTTCAACGATATTGCCCTCATCAAGGACAAGAATGAGATTCGCATGTTGAATCGCACTTAACCGATGCGAGGTAATGATTGTTGTTTTGCCAGCACGATTCTGCCTTAATGCCGAAAGAATCGCTTCTTCTGTTTTTGCATCTACAGCGGACAGTGAATCATCAAGGACTAATACTTCTGGATTCATCAGCAGGGCTCGGGCAATCGAAATCCGTTGCTTTTGCCCACCCGATAATGACACACCACGTTCGCCGACAACTGTTTGATAGCCATCCGTAAATTGGAGAATATCAGCGTGAATATTGGCTAATTTCGCAGCGCTTTCAATTTCCTTTATGGTGACAGTTGGATCTGTAAAGGCAATATTTTCAGCAATTGTAGCCGAAAATAAGAAATGGTCCTGTGGAACATAGCCAATGGCTTCGCGTAATTTTTCCAGTTTAAACATTTGCAGCACTTTTCCGCCGAAAAGTATTTCACCTTGATAGCCTTCAAACTCACGAATGAGTAGTTTCAGCAGTGTCGTTTTACCGGATCCGGTTTTCCCGACAATTCCAAGTGTCTCACCTTGATGAAGAGAAAAATGGACCTCTTTTAAGATCGGTCTTGCTTCTCCCGGATAAGTAAATTCAGCGATTTTGTATTGAATATCACCACAAGGGACCACATCTAATGCTTCTCCATTATCAATGATTTCAACTTTTTCACTTAGAAGTGCAGCAACTCTGTCGTAGGAGGCACGACCCCGTTCAACGATATTAAATAGCCAGCCAAAGGCAAGCATCGGCCAAATTAATAAACCTAAATAGGTAGTAAACGAGATTAATTCACCAATTGTTAACTCATCATTTAAAACATATTTGGCGCCAAACGCAATCGATAAAAAAAAGGAAATGCCGACAATAATCGAAATCGTCGGATCATAAAGTGAATCAATTTTAGCAACGATAATATTTTTTTGAACAACATCCTCTGATAGCTTGCGGAAATCCTCAATATCTTCCTGTTCCTGCCCAAAGGTTTTAATAACCTTTATCCCTGTAATACTCTCCTGTGTTTTATCATTTAGAGAGGAGAAGGTCTCTTGTGCCTTATGAAAGCTTTTATGTAACATGGTCCCAAACCAACTTGTCAGTATCGCCATAATCGGCAGGGGAATTAAACAGATTAACGTTAATTTCCAACTGATCGTAAAGGCCATGGCTATGATGACAAACCCTCCGGTGGATAGAGAGTCTACGAGGGTTAGCACCCCGGCACCAGCTGTTTGCTGAATGGCAGAAAGATCATTTGTCGCATGAGCCATCAAGTCCCCTATCCGGCTTTTTTGGTAAAATGCAGGTGACATTTTAGTGAAGTGACGGTACAGCTGATTTCGCAGAATTTTACTAAGCTTAACGGATGAACCGAAAATCATGATTCTCCAATAATACCTAAGGACGTACATCGCAAGCCCTACGGCAATAAGGACCACCACCCACTCAATGATTATCCCTTTTGTGATTGTTCCCTCGTTTATCTGATCGGCAATAATGCCGATTACTTTCGGAGGAACTAGTTGTAACAGTGCAACGACTAATAAGATTAGCACCCCTGATACGTACGCTTTTTTCTCCTGTTTAAAAAACCAGCCTAAATCTAAAAAAACTTTCAAGCACACACCTCCAATAAACAAGAAAATTCAACTGCCACTGAGTTGACTTTATGAAAGTTCTCGTCTTATTTATCTGTTATAAAAATCATACGGCTGAGTTTAATATTTTATCAAATATTTGTAAAATAAGAAAGATTTAGACATGAAAAATAATCATGAAAAAAGCACCCTTTTAGTTGAGTGCTTGTCCATTTTATTTGCCTTGCTGTTTATTCATAGCAGACATCATTTGGTTGATCTTCTTTTGAGAAGGCTTCATACCCATTTGCATCATCATCATTTTTAACATTTGTTCATTGATTGGCGGATTTTTCTTTAAGTAGCTCATCATATATTTTCGAGCAATGAAAAATCCTAGTGCTACACCGACTGCTAATGCCAGTATACCAACTAGAATGTAATATCCCATTAGACTTCCTCCTTCATGTTGTCTACCATACAGTGTACTAAATAAAATGGAATAAAACAATATCTCGTTTTAGATAAATTTTCTTTCTTTAATTGGTTTTAACCAGCCGTATCGCTCATGCTCGAGATCAATTGCCAAAAAGGAAGATTCACATTTTCTTAGCACTTCAAAAAAAGCTGTTTCTGCCTCATAGCTGCCCTCTGCTTCCACTGTAATTAAGTCTTGAAAAACTTCTATCCTTGCCGTGCTTAGTTTTCCGCTTAATCCTAACATGTATGCTCCGTGATCCGCTTTAAATCCCTTATGTTTTCCGAGCTGCTTTTGGATCAATTGATGGATTTTTAACACTTCTACCCTTTTGGTTATATATGAAATTTGTTTAGCTGTAATAAATTTAAGTTCGCCGTCAGCTGTCTGATGTTCTTGAAAAAGCTGAAAAAATAAACGCTCTCTTCCGAAGTAATGGGCGGCAAATTCATCTTCTATTAAATATAGCTGATATTTTCTCACCACTGTTCTCTCCTTCGTTGAAACCCTTTTCCCTATTATAAAAAAATTCAAGAAAAACTTTTGTCTTACGGCGCCAAAAACTTTCACTATTTTTGTCGATTACAAGGGTTTTAAACAAATCTATATTAATTTCGGTAGATTTAGTGAATTTTCCTTCATGAAAAGTCATTGTTCAAAAAATTTTAACAAATACAAATACTCTTCAAGAGCAAAAAGAGAGAACGGAAATTCCGTTCTCTCTCTTATCTATCTTACAATTTATTTTTGTAACAGTGCTTTAACACGTGCTACTACGTTATTAACGGTAAAGCCGTATTCTTCCATAATTTTTTCACCAGGTGCTGAAGCTCCGAACTTGTCGATTGCTAAAACATCACCTTCATCACCAGTATATTTGTGCCAGCCGAATGATGCGCCAACTTCAATTCCTAGACGCTTCTTCACATTCTTTGGTAGGACAAAATTTTTGTAATCTTGCGACTGTTGTTCAAAACGATCCCATGATGGCATGCTGACAACAGAAACGAGAATGCCTTCCCCAGCAAGGGCCTTTTGCGCTTCCACAGCAAGACTTACTTCTGATCCAGTTGCTAATAGCAATGCATCTGGAGTCTCTTTTTCTGCAGGTGAAACGACATAAGCACCTTTTGAAACTCCTTCGTAAGCACGCGTATCAGTGCCTTTTAAGGTTGGTAAATCTTGACGAGTTAAGATTAGGGCTGTTGGTTTGTTGGTTGACTCCACAGCAAGTTTCCAAGCTGCCGCTGTTTCATTACCGTCTGCTGGACGAATGATCGACAAACCAGGCATTGCTCTTAATGCTGCAAGCTGTTCCACTGGTTCGTGTGTTGGTCCGTCTTCCCCAACGGCAATACTATCATGTGTGAATACATATGTGACAGGTAATCCCATTATGGATGCTAGACGAATAGCTGGACGCAAGTAATCAGAGAAAACAAAGAATGTTCCACCGAATACTTTTACCCCACCATGCAGAGCAATCCCGTTCATGGCAGCGCCCATAGCAAATTCGCGGACACCAAACCAGAAATTACGGCCTTCATATGCTCCAGGCATATAGTCTTTTGATCCTTTAATCATCGTTTTATTTGATCCTGCAAGGTCTGCTGATCCACCGATAAATATAGGCAGATTTTTCGCAATTCCATTTAACACTTCACCAGAAGAGGCACGGCTTGCAAGACTTTTTCCTTCTGGGTAAACTGGAATATCCTTGTCCCAGCCTTCTGGAAGTTCATGATTTAATGCTTGTTCTAGCTGAACAGCTAGTTCAGGGTACTCATTCTTGTATTGAGCGAAAAGATCATTCCACTCTTTTTCTTTTTTCTCACCATTTTCAACAATGAGTTTTTGGAAGTTTTCATATACTTCTTGTGGTACATGGAAATCTTCTTCAAAGGTCCATTTATACGCTTCTTTTGTAAGCTTTAACTCATCCGCTCCAAGTGGTGCACCATGAATGCCTGATGTTCCTGCACGGTTTGGTGAACCGTAACCAATAACGGTTCTTACTTCAATCATGGTAGGACGATCAAGGTCACTTCTTGCTTCTTCAAGTGCATGAGCGATTTCTTCAAGGTTATTGCCGTCTTCAACACGAAGATACTGCCAGTTGTACGCTTGGAAACGCTCTTTAACACTTTCTGAGAATGATTTATTCAAGTCTCCATCAAGTGAAATATCATTGGAATCATATAGGACTACCAAACGGCCTAATTTTAAGTGTCCTGCAAGGGATGCTGCCTCTGCAGAAACGCCTTCCATTAGGTCCCCATCTCCGCAGACACTGTATGTAAAGTGGTTCACAAGTTCATACTTATCTTTATTATACACGCTCGCAACATGACGCTCTGCCATAGCCATTCCGACAGCCATCGCAATCCCTTGGCCAAGTGGACCAGTTGTTGCTTCTACACCTTCAGTATGGCGATACTCAGGGTGACCAGGTGTTTTACTACCCCATTGGCGGAATTGTTTTAGGTCATCCATGGAGAGATTGTAACCAGATAAGTGAAGCATGCTGTATAACAAGGCAGAGCCATGTCCCGCAGACAAGACAAAACGATCACGATTAAACCAGTGAGGGTTCTTTGGATTATGGTTCATGAATCTTGTCCATAATGTATAAGTCATTGGTGCTGCACCCATTGGCATCCCAGGATGTCCTGAATTTGCTTTCTCGATTGCATCAATGGAAAGCGTACGAATAGATGTTACAGATAAATCATCAATAGTATTAAACATGAAATACATCCTTTCTCATTCACTAAAACTGAATACACCATTTATATTATATTGCTCCTGCTATTAATTCAACAAATAGCACTAAAATAAGTAATAATCGTCACTTTGTTTCTTATTTTGACACTATAAGGAATGATATATGTGAAAAAAAAAAAAAACTCGCCAAATGGCGAGTATGTGTGTGGAGCCTCTTGCTTTGGCTATTATAATCGGGAACAGCCTTTTAATGAAGTCTATTTTTCTTTCTGGCTTTGATTTTTTCTGGTGTTACATCATTGCCTTCGGGATCAATGAACTTAGTGTTTGTTAGGGTATCAAGCATATTAGAACGGAAAGTCGCCAAATATTCACTTCTTAATTTTGATTGTTCTTTAGCTTCAATCTCCGTTAATCCTGTCGATTTTGCTTTTCTTGCCAGTTCGTTGATACGAGCCATTTTTTCTTTAGATAGCATTCAAGTACCATCCTTTCTATAGGATTAGACACTTGATTTTACTAAAAAAAAGAAGTTCTTACAAGGCAGAAGGATTATTCATCTTGTGACTCCATATACTCTTGATATCGTCTATGTACGGTTGCTTTTGAAATTTGGTAGCCAAATCCTCTAAGTGTGGCAGCAATTTCCGCAAAGGTTAAGTCATTTTTTCTTAACCGAATGATTTGATCAATTGGAACCTCGATTTTATCCCGGCCGGAACCCTCACCAAGGTTTTTTAAATTTTTTTCTGGTTTATAGCCTTGCTGAACGGCACGCTTCATGCCGCGTTTAATCTTTACATTATGAAGTTTCCGTTGGTACTCTTCTACCATACTGACGATTTGTAACACCATTGAATCAGATTCTGATAGTTCGAGTTCCCCGCTATGAGAAATACTATAAAGTTTGATTCCTTCTTTTAAAATGCAATGAAGGAGGGCAATTTTGGCATTCCCTCTGCCAAGCCGAGTCTCGTCCTGGATTAACAATGCTTGCACCTGTGAATCTTTTATCCGTTCTAATACCTCTAATATTCCATCTCTTTCAAAATCATAGCCGCTTGCTTGTTCTTTAATGATGGCATCAACCTCAAAGTGATACTGGCTCGCAAGTTGGATTAATTCCTCTTCCTGACGTTTTAATGAGGTTTCCTGGGTTTCTTTATTCGTGCTGACACGGCAGTAAATAATTGCTTTCAAATTCTATCCTTCTTCCTATTCTTCAGGGGCACTAGCTAAAATGGTTGTTGTTGGAGATACTTTCTTACTAACCGGAATGACAATTTCTTCACCTGGAAAAATTTGATCGTTAATATTTTCATTATGCTTCTTTACCCAGCTGACGAACTCATCATTGGATAATGAATGCTGTTCGGCATATTGGTTAGAGATTTTCCAGAGTGAATCACCTTCGGAAATAGTTACTTTTAAATATTGATCCTGGTCAGTAGGATGTTGTTTAAATGATAATATGAGAGCTAAGAAGCAGCTTAGTATAATTAGAGTAATAGCATATGAGTATTGGGTCCATAATTTTTTCATGTTTTCCACCTCTTATAGGAATATATGTTCTCTTTTTGATATCATCATTATAGTCCGAACGTTTGTTTGTTGTCAACTACATTTTCGAACTTATGTTTGTATAAAAATGAAGAACATGCTATAATTAAGCCAACAATAACCAGGCGAGGTGCATTTTATCATGGTAAAAATATCAAAACGGCAGCAGGATATCCTGGATTTTATAAAAGATGAGGTTAGAAGCAAGGGCTATCCTCCTTCGGTAAGGGAAATCGGTGAAGCAGTTGGTCTTGCCTCCAGCTCCACAGTACACGGTCACTTAGCTAGGTTGGAAAGTAAGGGTCTCATCAGAAGAGATCCAACTAAACCAAGAGCTATTGAAATTTTGGAAGTAGATGAAGCAGCCAATATCCCAAGAAACAAAGTTGTAAACGTACCAGTGGTTGGGAAAGTTACAGCAGGTATACCAATAACAGCTATTGAAAATGTAGAAGAGTATTTCCCTCTTCCAGAAAGTCTTGCTCCTTCGGATGAACAAGTCTTTATGCTGGAAATCATGGGTGAAAGTATGATAGAGGCTGGAATTCTTGATGGGGATTACGTTATTGTAAAGCAGCAGAAAAATGCTGATAACGGAGACATTGTTGTAGCAATGACTGAGGAAGATGAAGCAACCTGTAAACGGTTCTTCAAAGAAAAAGACTATATCCGCCTGCAACCAGAAAATTCCACGATGGATCCTATTATTTTAAGGAATGTTTCTATTCTTGGAAAAGTAATTGGGGTTTATCGTCATATACATTAAAACAAAAGAGCTGTGACCAGCTCTTTTTTTATTGGGAAAATTTTCAACTTTCATTCACAATTAATTACTATATTAAAAAATCAGTATTTTTACTCATTTTCATATTGCTAATATTTAATATAATTAAATTACACCATGATTTACCTTAGGTCCAAAAAATAAAAGGCTTAAGGAGTGTGGGAAACAGTGTTAATTGACATTATTTTCTCGATTGTGATTGGTGGGTCGGTGGGGGTCATCGGACATGTTCGAAAGAACGGAAAAATTATCATGCCTCGCAGAACAAAAAAATTTCTTTATCTCGGTTTTCTCGAAGAAGTACTTCTTGGTGCAGTTGCTTCGCTTCTCCTCGTCCTGTATACCGCTCCAAATTCATTGGTAGAAATCCTTATTTTTTCGATTATTGCTGGACTCGCTGGTGATGCCGTTCTGAATAGAATTAAATTATTAAATGAGAACGGTGAGAAGTAAATTTTTATAATGCCTCAGTAATCTATTACTGAGGCTTTTTGGTTTTTGTTGTAAATTAAAAAGCCCCGTCGCGTTAAGCGACAGGACTAATGAATCTTAGTACACGCTCATATATTGATCGCGTTCCCATTGGTGAACGACGGTGCGGAACATATCCCATTCAATTTCTTTAGCTTCAATAAAATGTTCTAGGATATGCTCTCCAAGACCAGCAGTGATCACTTCATCAGCTTGAAGTTTTTCTAATGCATGGGCAAGTGTTGCAGGAAGATCGATGATTCCTTCTTCGATTCTTTCTTCTTTACTCATTACATAAATGTTACGGTCGATTGGTGCTGGAGGAGTTAATTTATTTTTAATTCCATCTAGACCAGCTTTTAGAAGTACTGCCATTGCAAGGTATGGATTGGCAGCAGGGTCTACGCTTCGAACTTCTACACGAGTGCTTAACCCGCGTGAAGCTGGAATTCGGATTAATGGTGAACGGTTCATTGCAGACCATGCAACATAACAAGGTGCCTCATAGCCTGGTACTAAACGCTTATATGAGTTTACAGTAGGGTTTGTTACAGCTGTAAAGGCTTCAGCATGTTTTAGGATACCAGCAATGAATTGACGTGCATTATCGCTCATTTCTAAGTCGCCAGTTGACTCGTAGAATGCATTTTCCCCACCTTTGAATAAGGAAAGGTTCATGTGCATACCAGATCCGTTTACGCCGAATAATGGTTTTGGCATAAATGTCGCGTGAAGACCATGCTTACGCGCAATCGTCTTAACAACAAGCTTAAATGTTTGGATTTGGTCACAAGCTGTTAAAGCATCAGCATATTTAAAGTCAATTTCATGTTGTCCTGGAGCTACTTCATGGTGAGAAGCTTCAATTTCAAAGCCCATTTCTTCAAGCTCAAGAACGATATCACGACGGCAATTTTCACCTAAATCAGTTGGCGCTAAATCGAAGTAACCGCCTTGGTCGTTCAATTCAAGAGTGGGTTCACCTTTTTCATCTAATTTAAACAAGAAGAATTCCGGTTCAGGTCCGAGGTTGAAGTTAGTGAAGCCTAACTCTTCCATCTCCTTTAACACTCTTCTTAAGTTATTACGCGGGTCACCTGCAAATGGTTTACCTTCTGGAGTATAAATATCACAAATTAAACGGGCAACTTTCCCTTTTTCAGCTGTCCATGGGAATACTACCCATGTATTAAGGTCAGGGTAAAGAAGCATGTCAGATTCTTCAATACGTACGAAGCCTTCGATTGATGAACCGTCGAACATCATTTTGTTATCAAGTGCTTTTTCCAATTGGCTGCTTGGAATTTCAACATTTTTGATTGTTCCCAAAATGTCAGTAAATTGAAGACGGATAAATTTCACATTTTCTTCTTTTGCTAAACGTTGGATATCTTCTCTTGAATACTTTGCCATTTTCATTCCCCCTATTTTTTGAAAAAAGAATCATCATAATTTAATGGAAAAATCGAGACATATCGCCTTGGCGTAATGTGGATCGATTGTTTCTGCCTGAATGCATTAATTCGTTGCGAAGAAGCTTTCTTAGTTGTTCATCAGTTAAGTCTGTTTTGGCTTTTTCTTTTGGATTGTCAGCTAACTTAGATTGTTGCTCTTTGACTATGAACAATTGCTTAATGCCCGCCATGTTCACACCTTGGTCAATTAAATCTTTAATTTCTAACAATCTATCAATATCGTTCAAACTATACATCCGTCTGTTTCCTTCGGTTCTAGCTGGAGAAATCAACTGGTGCTCTTCATAATAGCGGATTTGTCTAGCGGTTAAATCTGTTAACTGCATGACTGGCCCAATCGGAAACAGTGGCATGGAACGACGAATTTCTCTTCCACTCACCAAATTTCTCCTCTCTTTCGTAAATCTTATTGCTATTATATTTCGTGTAAGAAAAGATGTCAACACTATGTTAGATTTTCTTACATGCTTTTTTAAAATAAAATAGGACAACAATATTACAAGCCATTCTATTTTATTTTCCCTAATCTAATTGAATTAATCCCTTTTCGACTAAATGGTCAATCGCCAAACAAATCGCCATTTTCACATGTGCATAGGTTAACCCGCCTTGTACATAGGCAACATATGGAGGGCGAAGCGGACCGTCCGCCGTAAGTTCAATACTCGCACCTTGAATAAAGGTTCCTGCTGCCATAATCACATCATCCTCATATCCAGGCATATAACTTGGGTGTGGTGTCACGTAGGAATTGATGGGTGAGGCAAATTGGATAGCCTGACAAAAAGCGACCATTTTATCCCGATCATCAAACTGGACTGATTGAATTAAATCTGTTCTTTTCGTGTCCCACTTTGGCGATGAATTCATCCCCAATTTTTCCAACATTGCTGCAGTAAAGACGGCGCCCTTTAATGCCTGACCTACGACATGTGGAGCAAGAAAGAACCCTTGATACATTTCTTGCAGGCTGTATAAAGAGGCACCTGCCTCTGCCCCGATACCCGGGGAAGTCATTCGATAGGAACAGGCCTCGACCCATTGTTTTTTCCCAACGATGTATCCTCCGGTTTTAGCAAGGCCGCCGCCTGGATTTTTAATTAATGACCCCGCCATAAGATCTGCACCGACATGACACGGTTCTATCTCTTCAACAAATTCCCCATAACAATTATCTACGAAAACGACCACGTCAGGTTTGATTTCTTTGACAAAGGAGATCATTTTACCGATTTCCTCAACAGTAAAGGAGGGCCTTGTGGCATAGCCTTTCGAGCGCTGGATCCCGATCATTTTTGTATTCGATTTTATTTTCCCAGCAATGGCATCCCAATTAATCGAGCCTTCATCGGTCAAGGCGGCACTATCATAAGAGATCCCGAATTCCTTTAAGGAGCCCACTCCATTGCCGCGAATCCCGACGATTTCTTCAAGGGTATCATAAGGTTTTCCCGTTATATAAAGAAGCTCATCCCCCGGCCGAAGAACCCCAAATAAAGCAATCGATATAGCATGGGTGCCTGAAATAATTTGCGGGCGAACTAGACCTGCTTCACCCCCAAACACATCCGCATAGACTAATTCCAAGGTATCTCTGCCAATATCATCATAGCCATAGCCGGTTGACGGAATAAAATGTGAATCACTTACACGATGTTGTTGAAAGCTTTTTAACACTCGAAATTGATTGGTTTCGATTCTTTCATCCATTTCTTTATGTACCGCAGCGATTTGTTGTTCCACTTCCCTCACAAGCGGCTGCAGCTTTTCCCCATTTTTTAACTGTTGAAACATGTTGTTACTCCTATCTATAGTGAAAATTTCAGTAATTGTCCCGTTATCTGATGATCCTTAAGTGTGTATCCTTTGCAGCGATAAAATTGACTGTCTTCATCAAAAACGAGTGTTCTTAAGATGGTCTCATTTTTTAATTGTGAAAGCAGCTTTCCTTCCGTTGATGGAATCTGTACTTCGTATGGTTCCATCTGTTTCATCACTACCTTCTCCATCTGCTCCTTCAAGGAATGACGATCGCCTTCATCAAAGGCACTAATGAATACAGTTGGTGTATCAGCCGTTGGGACAAAATCTGGATGCTGAATATCTTTTTTATTATATACTGTTATTTGTGGAATATCTTTTACTTCTAAGTCATCCAACAGCTTTTTAACAGTTTTTTCGTGTTGAAAATAATCAGGATTAGACATATCAACCACCTGCAGAATCAAATCAGCTTCCTTTACCTCCTCAAGTGTGGAACGAAAGGCCGCAATAAGTGTGGTCGGTAAATCTTGAATAAATCCTACCGTGTCGGTAATCAAGGCCAAAAATCCACTTGGTAAAATCAATTTCCGTGTCATCGGATCTAGCGTGGCGAATAATTGATTTTCCTCGTATGACTCCGCTTCAGATAACCGATTGAACAACGTTGATTTCCCTGCATTCGTATAACCGACAATGGCCACTTGAAAGGTCTTATTTTTCTTTCTTCTCTCACGATACCGATCACGGTGTTGAACGATGACGGAAAGCTGTCCTTTAATATCATCAATTCTTCGGCGGATATGACGGCGGTCTGATTCTAACTTCGTTTCCCCCGGACCTCTTGTACCTATTCCTGCACCAAGACGCGATAAAGCAGTTCCCTGACCAGCAAGTCTTGGTAATATGTATTGCAGCTGCGCCAGTTCAACCTGCAGCTTCCCTTCTTTAGAACGGGCCCTTTGGGCAAAGATGTCAAGAATGAGCTGCGTTCGGTCAATAATCCGCGCATTTATTTCAGCGGCCAGATTTCTTTTTTGACTTGGGGATAGCTCGTCATTAAATATGACGATATCTGCCTCCGTTTCCTCTACCAATGCATTTAATTCTTCGACTTTTCCTTTACCAATATAGGTGGCCGGGTGAACGCGGTCACGTTTTTGGACAAGTGTGATAAGCACCTCACCCTGTGCCGTTTCCGTTAATGCTCCTAGCTCTCCCATCGAATAATCGAAACGGGCATCATCATCCCGGTTCGTTTGGCACCCAACGAGAATGGCTTTTTCTTTTGTTTCCTTTACTGCCACAAGGCATCCTTCCTTCCCATCAAGCTCTATTGTTCATCATACCAAATATCCCTTATATAATACTAATTCCCCCTTTCTTACATAAAAAAAACGACAGGTTCATATTCCTGCCGATTCGTTGATTAATCTTCCTCAAAAATAAGGTCATTGCTTCTAAGGGTCATTAATTCATGCCGATCATAGCTATTTAGCATTAACAGTCTCATCGCTTGGGCCCGTACGGATTTTTCAATCACATTACGGACGTACCTGCCGTTTGAAAAACTATTTGGGTTTAATACAGCCTTCACCCAAATTAAATGATCGCGTAATTTTTTTTCTGCTTCATGACTAAGGGTATACTCTCTTTCGATTAACATCCGGCTGGCAATATCCATTAACTGGTCAATATTATAATCTGGGAAGTCAATGACTAAAGGGAAGCGAGAATGCAAACCAGGATTTAAGGTTAAAAAGTAATCCATCTCTCGGGAATAGCCTGCCAGAATCAGTATAAATTCATGCTGTTTATCCTCCATATGTTTGACCAGTGTATCGATGGCTTCCTTGCCAAAATCCTTTTCCCCGCCACGGCCTAACGAGTATGCTTCATCAATAAAGAGAATCCCGCCTTGAGCTTTCTTAACTAAGTCTCTTGTTTTTTGCGCAGTATGGCCGATATATTCGCCCACAAGATCCGCCCGCTCCGCCTCAATTAAATGGCCTTTTGAGAGGACATTCATTTTTTGAAACAACTTTCCTATTAACCTGGCAACGGTTGTTTTCCCTGTTCCCGGATTCCCTTTAAACATCATATGGAGGGCTTGCTTTCTTGCCCTTAGTCCCATTTCCTCACGCTTCTTGTTCACGTAAATCCATGCATAAATTTCTTTTATCATTCGTTTCATTTCTTCCATGCCAACCAAAGCCCCGAGTTCTTCTTCAATTTCCTTTAGTGCCGTATGCTCGGGGGGGATGACCTTTGGAACAACTTGAAAATCTGGTATCTCTTTTGTGACTGTTTTTCTTTCATGTGAGTTGAGTACCACCTTTATTTGGCCGTTACTTTTCATACGTATCGGTTGATCCAAAGCTTTCACCTCTCATTCTGCAAACAGTATACGTAAGGTAGCAAAATATAAGCTACTTAGAAGTGTATTTGGTTAGGCATAATCCTTCATACTATGTGTATTCACGACAAGTGGAAATCATTAAAAAAGTTTTCCCCGTGGTATCTCTTATAGCAAAAAAAAGAACCCATCGGCAATGGGCTCCATTTTAAATCTGTCTTTTATTGGTTTTCAAGTTCAAGGTGAACATTTTTTTGCGGTGCAAAGGTTGAAATGGCATGTTTATATACTAACTGCTGCTTCCCCTCTGATTCAAAAAGAACAGTAAAATTATCAAAGCCCTTAATTTGACCTCTTAATTGAAAACCGTTTAGAAGAAACACCGTCACATTGATATTGTCCTTACGGCACTGGTTTAAAAATTGGTCTTGAATATTAATCGTTGTTTTCATTTGTATATCCTCCTCTTTTATCTCTACTAATATGTATTCGATTTTACTTTAAGCTTTCCTTCAACATAATGAGAAATTTCCGCTATTTTTTTTGCGAAATTTTTCACATCTGTCATATCAAACCATTCTACATCCATTTTGTTCCGAAACCAAGTCAATTGTCTTTTTGCATATCTTCTTGAATTTTGTTTTAACTGTGTTACAGCTTCTTCTTTTGTTACATTACCGTCTAAATAGTCATAAATTTCTTTATAGCCGATAGCTTGGATCGATTGACAATCACGTAAGCCTTGATTATATAAGCTTTTTACCTCCGCTAGCAGTCCTTCAGCCAACATTAAGTCGACTCTCGTATTAATGCGTTCATACAGTGTTTCCCGTTCCATCGTTAAACCAATAAGTGCCGCATCATATAACAAATCAGGCTGTTGTGTCTTCTGGAATTCTTGCGTTGTTTTCCCTGTTAGATGGAATATCTCAAGGGCACGGATCACTCTTCGAACATTATTGGGATGGATTTGAGCCGCACTGCTAGGATCAACTTCCATTAATTCTTTGTGCAGCGCCTCATTCCCAATTTCCTTGGCTCGCTCTTCCTGTTGCATTCGAAAGGATTCATCACCTGGCACATCAGAAAATTGATAATCAAAGATAACGGACTGAATATACAACCCTGTCCCGCCTGCAATGATGGGAAGCTTACCTTTTTGGGCAATCTCATTAATTTTAGCACGGACAAGCAGTTGAAACTCAGCAACAGAGAAATTTTCAGATGGCTCTTTTATATCGATTAAATGGTGGGGGATACCCTCCATTTCATTTTTCGTTATTTTCGCTGTCCCAATATCCATACCACGATAGATCTGCATGGAATCCCCGCTGATGATTTCACCATTAAAACGTTTGGCCATTTCAATACTTAATCTTGTTTTTCCGACTGCGGTTGGGCCCATGATCACAATTAATTTTTGTTTCGACTCCAATATTTTCACACTGCCTTTTACGATATTCAGTGAAAGACTTACTTTGCTTCTGCTTCCACCCCTTCATCCTAACACAATTTTGAAAAGCAGTTGAACATCAAATAAGTATATACAAAAAATTTCTTTTCTATGCGTTTTGATCGAACGAATTTAGTATATCCATTTTTATTTCAAAGATGATAAATATTTCCTGTAAGTTTACAAAATATTTCCTGTAAGTTTACAAAACCATAACGGTTCATTTACAAAGCGCTTTCCACCCCCAAATTCATGGTAGGCTATAACGTAGGTTATGGAGTATTAAAACTAAGGAATAAGGTGAACAGAATGCTTACTACTTATGATATTGGAATTGACTTAGGAACAGCAAATATATTGATTTATAGTAAAAATAAAGGCATCGCTCTTAATGAGCCGTCTGTAGTGGTCATCGATACAGAAACGAAAAATGTCGTAGCTGTTGGAATCGAAGCGAAAGAAATGATTGGGAAAACACCAGAAAAAATTGTTGCGATTCGCCCATTAAAGGATGGCGTTATTGCTGATTTTGACATGACAACCGAAATGTTGAAGCACATGTTAAAAAAGGCATCTAAAAAAATCGGTTTTGGTATCCGTAAACCAAATGTTGTGGTAAGTATTCCGTCTGGTTCGACTAGTGTGGAACAAAGAGCCATTCAGGATGCAGTAAGAAATGCGGGTGCGAAAAAAATAACGTTAATTGAAGAGTCCGTTGCGGCAGCAATTGGGGCTGGGCTGCCAGTGGATGAACCGGTTGCCAACGTGGTGGTAGACATTGGCGGAGGGAATACCGAAGTGGCGATTATTTCCTTCGGAGGCGTGGTCGCCTACCATTCTATTAAAGTTGGCGGAGACCGCTTTGATGATGATATTATTCAACATGTCCGCAAGGAATACAATGTGTTGATTGGAGAACGGACAGCTGAAAATATTAAAATGCAAATTGGTTATGCCCTTATTGACCATGAAGAACTTACGATGGAAGTCCGGGGCCGTGACCTAGTAACAGGGCTACCAAAAACCATTAATCTTTCATCCTATGAAGTTCGTAATGCAATTAAAGAGGCACTTTTGCATATATTAGAAGCGATTCGAGCAACACTTGAAGACTGTCCTGCCGAACTAAGCGGTGATATTGTCGATCGCGGTGTGATTTTAACCGGTGGTGGTGCCCTTCTTAACGGTATGGAAGCATGGCTTAGTGAGGAAATCGTTGTACCTGTTCAGCTCGCTCCAAATCCACTTGAGTCCGTGGCAGTAGGAACTGGACAAGCACTACAGTTTATCAACAAAATACCGGCTGCTGTGAAATAAAACAGAGTCAAAAAAGGCTGCAGGGATAAACCTGCAGCCTTAACCTATTCATCACTATTTCTTTTTCTCCTATTATTAAAGTAAAGGAATATTGGTAACGGAATCACGATAAAACCAAGGCTTTTGATGATTTGATTTTTTGCACTTTCTTTTATCCGGTTCTGTTCATCTTTTACTGACTGTTCATAACTGGCACGGATATCTTTTTCGGAAAGAAGCTTATCATTCTCACCTTTCACTTTTCCATCTTCTCTAATTTGCTTAAAATCCTCATAATTTTGATAATATGCTGGCGGACTTATTAAATCAGCAGCAGCCATAAAAATAGAAATCCCTCCGCCTATAACCATCATTAGCGTTGCGAACAAAACCAAATACGTATACAGGTGTCGTATCACCTTTTCATCCCCTTTTTCTTTATTCTTCACAGCATAAACAATTACAAAAATAATGATCACAGCAGGTAAAAATGTCATTAACAAGCTGAAAACAACCAATGGCTTTCCCCCTTTTTACCATGACTTTTTTTATTTTCAAATTCATGTAAGCAAACGATTTCACGTTCCTTTTAGTGTAATTTTACACTAAAACATCTTCGGTTAGAAGAGTTTTTATAAATTTTTTCAATCTTTGTGTCCTTAGCTATAAACAAACATACAAAAAGGGTACAGAATCGAAGCGATTCTGTACCCTTATCTTATTTCCTATTACATTACCCGTTTAAACATTTTCTCCATTTCATAAATAGAGTAATGGACGATAATCGGTCTTCCATGTGGACACGTGAACGGGTCTGAAGCTTTCCGCAAATCATCGAGAAGGGCTTGGATTTCATCGTTGCGCAAATGGCGATTTGCTTTTATCGAGGCCTTGCAGCTCATCATGATCGCTGCTTCTTCACGTAGTTTTTTAATATCGACTTTTTTCATCGATAAAAGCTGCTCGATCATATCCTCAATAATCTGCTTTTCTTCCCCTTTAGGAAACCATTGTGGATGGGATCGGACGATGAAACTATTCAAACCGAATTCCTCGAGAAACACTCCAACCTTTTCAAGCTCACTTAAATTCTCTGTAATTTTTACAAACTCATCTGTTGAATATTCGAATGTTAATGGGACAAGCATTTCCTGCAATTCTGAATAAACCTGACCAACTTTTTCACGAAAGTACTCATACTTTAGACGCTCCTGTGCCGCATGCTGATCAATGATATATAACCCGTTTTCATTCTGGGCAAAAATATACGTCCCGTGCATCTGTCCAATTGGATAGAGTCGTGGAATCCGGCTATTTGTTTGATCGGTATTCAAAACAGGAGAATTAAATTGATCATTTTCAAGATTATGAGTACCCTGATCATTCAATTGATGATCTTCAAATGTTTCCTGATTTGTTTCAAAAAACGGTTCAGAATTCCTACTAGAAGGTTGGGCAAATGGACTTTTTGACTCCCAAATAGGTGTGTCATCTCTCTTATCAAAATCTGCAGGAACATTTTCATCTTGTGGAACCGGGAGTGTTCGCGACTCTTGGATGGTTTGCTGAGGAGCCGTCCAGTTCCAATTTGTTGATTTATTATTAGCCTGCAGCTGGGTACCTTCATCAAGTATTAACGCCGTTTGCTCGGATTTTACTTCTTCCTTTTTCACCTGTGTATAAGCTGTCGGAATCAAGATTTTCGATTTAAAGACTTCTTTAATAATCGTTGTGACAAGCTCATTCAATTCCGCTTCCTTACTAATGCGAACTTCCATTTTTGAGGGATGAACATTGACATCGACAAGCAATGGATCCATCTCAATATTCATCAAAACAATCGGAAACCGGCCAATCGGAAGCAAGGTATGGTAGCCTTCCTGAATCGCCTTCGCCAACGGATAATTTTTAATAAATCGGCCATTAATCATCGTAGAAATATAATTCCTCGAGGCTCTTGTCACTTCTGGCATGGATGCATAACCGCTAATCTTGTAATCAAGTGACTGTCCGGTAATCGGCACCAGCTGCTTCGCTATAGCCATTCCGTAAATCGAAGCTAGCACCTGGCGAACATCCCCGTTTCCGTTCGTATGAAGCAGCTTTCGCTCATTATGAATTAAACGGAAGGCCACCTCTGGATGGGACAGGGCCAGCCGGTTGACAACATCGGTAATGTTGCCAAGCTCTGTGTGAATGGTTTTCATGTACTTTAAGCGGGCAGGCGTGTTGTAAAATAGATCTGTGATCGTGATATCAGACCCACGTCTCGCCGAAGCTTTTTCAAAGGTTTCGACTTTCCCGCCTTCAATCACCACTCGGTTTCCCGCTCCTTCGCCCGTGGAGGTCTTCATTTCGAGCCTGGAGACGGATGCAATACTAGGTAGGGCTTCACCACGGAAGCCAAGCGTACGAATTCTGAATAAATCATTTTCATTCTTGATTTTGCTGGTAGCATGGCGTTGAAAGGCGAGTAATACATCTTCTTCTTCAATCCCGTACCCGTTATCGGTAATTCGGATTTTAGCAAGTCCTGCTTCTTCTATCTCAATTTCAATCACTGTACTGCCGGCATCAATCGCGTTTTCTACGAGTTCTTTTACAACAGAGGCGGGCCGTTCAACCACTTCACCCGCGGCTATTTTGTTTGACAGGGCATCATCTAATTGAATAATCTTTCCCATAATATATGGCACCCCCTACTTTAACTTTTTGTGGAGTTCATACAGCAGGTTAATCGCCTGTAGTGGTGTAACATCTAATAAATCAATTTCTTTTATTTTCTCTAATACACGCTTTTCTTTAGAAGAAGGTTCCACTTTTTTCGGCCCCTTCGGCTCATCGAAAAAGGATAGCTGGGCCAGTTGTTCCTGATGCTTTTCTTCGCTTACAACTGCTTCTTTTTTTAAAGGTGTGGTTGGCTGAACTTCTGTCTGCTCAAGGGCCGCTAAAATCTCACTCGCCCGGTTTATTAATTCCGTTGGTAATTCGGCAAGCTGTGCGACATGAATTCCGTAACTCTTATCAGCCGGTCCTTCTTTAATTTTATGAAGAAAAACAACTTTGCCATTGTGCTCAATCGCACTGACGTGAATATTTTTAAGCTTTGATAGTTCTTGATCCAAAACGGTAAGCTCGTGATAGTGAGTGGAAAATAAGGTTTTTGCCCCAATCCGCTCATGAATATATTCAATTATAGCCTGCGCAAGGGCCATTCCATCATAGGTGGAGGTTCCACGGCCAATTTCATCAAATAAAATTAAACTGTTTTGTGTTGCATGGGTAATCGCATTGTTTGCTTCCAGCATTTCAACCATAAACGTACTCTGACCTGAAATGAGATCATCTGCTGCACCAATCCGGGTAAAAACCTGGTCAAATATCGGCAGCACTGCTTCTGACGCCGGAACATAACAGCCGACTTGCGCTAAAATAGCAATCAAAGCAATTTGCCGCATATACGTACTTTTACCAGACATATTCGGACCAGTGATTAGCATGACTTCTCGGTCGCTATCCATAAAGCAGTCGTTTGGCACATATTCTTGCGCGTTTAAAACCTTTTCGACTACGGGATGGCGTCCATCCTTAATGACAACCTTGCGCTCATTTGAAAAGTGCGGTTTTACATAGCGGCGCTCTTCACTCACCTGGGCAAAGCATTGCAGCACATCTAGGGTACTAACGGTTTTGGCCAATGCCTGCAGGCGCGGAATTTGTTCCTTAACAATCTCGCGAATCTCGGTAAATAACTCATATTCGAGCTCACCGCATTTTTCTTCTGCTTGTAAAATTAATGCTTCTTTTTCCTTTAATTCTGGTGTAATAAATCGTTCTGCATTCGTTAAAGTCTGTTTACGCTCATATTGGCCTTCTGTTAACAAATGCAGATTTGCCCTGGTGACCTCAATATAATAGCCAAATACACGATTATAACCAACCTTTAAAGATTTAATGCCGGTTTTCTCACGTTCTTCACGCTCAAGTTGGGCGATCCAGTTCTTTCCGTTCCGGCTGGCATCACGGTATTGATCCAGCTGATCATGGTAACCGTCACGAATGATGTTTCCTTCTTTTAATGAAAGCGGAGGATTTTCCACAATCGCTTGCTCCAGGATATCTGTGACTTCTTCACAAGGGTCAAGCAATTCTACCATTTCATTCATTTGTTCATTTTGCATACCTTGAAGGATTTGTTTTAAAAAAGGAACCTGCATTAATGAGCGCTTTAATTGGACTAAATCGCGGGCATTGACATTTCCAAATGCCACCCGGCCTGCTAATCGCTCTAAATCATAGACTTCCGTTAATTTTTCACGAAGTTCCTGACGCTCAAAATAATGATTGATTAACACGTCAACAAGGTTATGCCGGTACTCGATGTCTGCTTGTTTAATCAACGGTCTGTCGATCCAGTGTTTGAGCATCCTTCCGCCCATCGCTGTCTTCGTTTCATCAAGCAGCCATAATAAGGAACCTTTCTTTCCTTTGGAACGAATTGTCTCGGTTAATTCCAAATTTCGTTTTGAATAGTAATCAATTTTCATATATTGATGAATTTGATACGTCGTAACAGGCTGCAGGTGGTCAAGGCTTCGTTTTTGCGACCGGAATAAATAGTTAAACAGCCTAGCCACGGTAAGCTTTAATTTATCTTGATTAAGGGCTCCCAACAGCTGAGAAAAATTGATATCTATTGAACTATTATCCTCAAAGGAAATCGCCAGCACATCGCGTTCGCGCATTTTCTTTTGCAGTTCACCATCAAAATTGCTGGCAATGACTACTTCTTTGGCACTTAAGACGGCCAATTCGTTTAGCACTTCATCAAAATTATTGGAAAGAAGTGTAACCCGGCTCTCACCGGTTGAGATGTCGTTGTAGGCAAAACCATAGGTTTGATCGTCAAAGGCTGTAATCGAGGCCAGATAGTTGTTCTCTTTGTCCGATAATCCTTTTCCATCCATCACGGTACCTGGTGTGATTAGTTGGACAACTTCCCGTTTCACCATACCTTTTGTTTGTCTTGGGTCTTCCATTTGCTCACAAATTGCGACTTTATAGCCTTTTGAAATCAACTGTTCAATATAGTTAGCGGCTGCATGATAGGGAACGCCGCACATCGGAATTCGTTCATCGGAACCGCCCTCGCGGCTCGTTAAGGTAATCTCTAATTCTTGTGATGCTTTTACGGCATCGTCAAAAAACATTTCGTAAAAATCGCCTAAGCGAAAAAATAAAAAGGCATCTTGATAATCTGCCTTAACGGTTAAATATTGCTGTATCATCGGCGTATAAGCAGCCATAATGACCTCCACGGTTTTAATCAATTTTGTAAATATATCTTTTAAACTTCATAAAAGTCAAGCTTTCGCTTTTCATATTTCGATTTACTTCGACATACTATTATATCACATACCGTGGGTGTCAGGCACCCGATGAATATTTGCCAGTTTAAAAGGATTACTGAATAAATCTATTGAAATGATAAACACATCTAAATTTCGACTAATTCCGAAAGTAAATCATGATAAGATTCCGATAAAAGGATGGTGTCATTATGGAGTGGTTTGGCCGAAGTAACAAAAACTTTGATTTTCAGATGTTTTCAGTCAGTCACTTTGTTGTCTTATTTATCCTATTTCTCGTTTCGGTAATTATTTTTATATTTAGGGATAGGTTAAAGGATAAGGTTTGGAGACGAGCAGAAATCGGGGCAGCCATTTCATTGATCATCATGGAAATCACCTACCATATATGGATGTTTATTAATGGAAGCTGGAATGTCAGTCATGCCATCCCGCTTGAGCTGTGCAGCATCAGCCTTATTCTAACAGTATTTTTATTACTGACTAGGAAAAAGATCATCTACGAGATTTTATTATTTACTGCCTTACTTGGGGCATCACAAGCTTTGGTTACACCCTTATTAACTTATGACTTTCCACATTTTCGATTTTTTCATTTCTTTTATACTCATATGATGAGCATTTGGATCCCTCTCTATTTTACGTGGGTGAAGGGATATCGGCCAACCGTCTGGTCCGTCTTAAAGTTGTTTATTTTTTTGAATGTTTTGCTGCCGATTATTATGTTTATCAACAAGTTAGTCGGTGGTAACTATATGTTCTTAAGCCACAAACCAACAAGTCCGAGTTTATTAGATGTTCTCGGCCCATACCCATGGTATATTTTATCGTTAGAAGGTTTATTAATCGTATTGAGTTTAATCGTTTGGTTCATTTTCCGAGAAAAGACAACGGTAAACAAAACGGAAGTCGTCAGTGAACAGTCCATTTAATAATATGAACTGAACTTTTTATTGACCTTTTTCGATTAACTCATTATAATAAATAAGGTTCCTAATAAGTGTCTCAGTAGCTCAGTAGGATAGAGCAACAGTTTCCTAAACTGTAGGTCGGAGGTTCGAATCCTCTCTGGGACGTACAAAAGCCTTGATCATTCAAGGCTTTTTATTTTGGTTTAAATAATTGTTTGGTGGTTGCCGAAAATTTGCCGAAAATAAAAATTACCTTGCAGGTTTTATTATTCTGTATAAATCTCATAAATTCTTGATTTGCTTCCCCAAGGATGATATCCGTCACCTATATATGTAAACCCATATTTTTCGTAGTATCCAACGTGGTCCGTGCAAAGGTAAACTTTATTAAATCCTGCTTTTTCTGCATCAGCTTTAGCACGCAAAAGAAGTTTTTTACCCAAAGACCTTCCACGATACCTTTTTTCAATATAAAGAGCACAAATCCAAGGCCATAAATCCATACGACTAATAAAATCATTACTAATAAGACCCGCGCAACCAATAATTTCACCTAAGTCCTCCAATAAATACCAAATAGGAAGTGGACTATCGGTTGTTATCCCATGTGCAATACAATCTTCATATACTTTCATACTGTTTTCGTTTGCCCATATACTCTGAAAATACTTTATTGCTTTTTCTTTATATTCTGGATGTTCCCTTACACTTATTATTTTCATATTAAAATTCCCTTTGTTATCGTATATTTTTTAAAAGATGCTAGAACTTTTGAAATCGGTTACATATAACCCCCATTTCTATTATTATATAGAAAAAAATCAGTCAGCACATACTAAATCTTTCTAATGATAGTATATGATGACTGAATGACAAGTCTGTTTACTGATGCAATTGAGAATTGGGATGAGTAAATTTAATTATTTGTCCCACTTCAGAGCGTTAAGTGCCACCTTGGCAGCTTCTGCGATAAGCGCATTGTCATAGGCGGCATTCTGTGTATCGCGCCTGGATAGAACTGCGATGACAATGGGAGCTCTATTCGGCGGCCAAACAATCGCAATGTCATTCCGCGTTCCATAGCTTCCTGCCCCGCTCTTATCATCGACTTCCCAGCCTGTTGGTGCACCAGCACGGATCAATGCATCTCCAGTTGCATTTCCACGCATCCAATCTGTCAGGATCGTACGTTTTTCAGCAGGGAGCAAGTCACTGACTGCGAAAGCCTGGAGGCTCGTAGCAAGTGCTTTTGGTGTACTGGTGTCACGAGTATCTCCAGGAACAGCTGAGTTCAAATCCGGCTCGTACCGATCAACCTGGGTAACGTTATCGCCAATCTGTCTAAGCGCTGTTTCAAATCCCTCGGGTCCTCCTAATTTTTCTAATAAAAGGTTCCCAGCGGTGTTGTCGCTATATCGGACAGCAGCCTCGATAACTTCCCGAAGCGTCATCCCGGTGTCTACGTGAAGCTCTGTAACGGGTGAATACGATACGATGTCATCGCGGGTGTATGTGACTAACTCGTCGAGTTGATCAATTGAGTAATGCTGCAGCAATGCACCTGCGGCTAAAGCTTTGAAGGTGGATGCGTAAGCGAACCGCTCATCAGGCCGATAGGCAACGGTCCGATTTGTACCGGTATCAATCGCATAGACTCCGAGCCGGGCGTCAAATTTGCCCTCGAGTTGTGCAAACTCACGGTGTATATGGGGTGCTGGTGTTTTCTTGACTGCCTTTTCGGGCTTGTCAGAATGATTATTGGTGGTCATCGACCAGCCGGCAAGGGGTACAATGGCAACCACTAGCACAAGCAGGGCAAATATAATATTATTCATGCTGAAAATGTTATGTGTTTTCTTCAAGATCTTAACCTCTTTCTATTAATAGAATAAGTGGGTTTAATCATTATGTTTTGATTAACACCAATCGGCTGTTAACCAGCTGATCCTAAAAATTGTGTATTGCTTACTAATTCAATTCTATTATTTACGGAATGAAAAATTTTTGCAGTTTGCAGCTAATTTCAATATCACTTTCATAACCTTATGCTCCCCCGAAATGCTAGAGGAGAATTTCCTCCTTTCTTCAATATTGATTACATGCGTAAAATTAGCTTACACACAAAATACTACAAACGTAGTATTTGTTGCGTATTTAATACTACACGTGTAATAAAAAGATGTCAATCTCATTTTGAAGTTGGCTGTCCTTTTTCATTAAGGTCAAAATATGATCGAAAAACCCGCTGGCTGATGATATTGGCTGCACTGTGCGGTTGAGCATAACCATCACGGTAAGCATTTGGCACAATAACTGCAATGGCAATCTCGGGATTATTGAATGGGGCATACCCAGCAAAAGAAAGATTCCAAGTCTTCACCCCATTTTTATAGGATTCCGAGGTCCCGGTTTTACCCGCGGCATTGTACGGTTCGTCTTTAAAATAGCCCCTCGCTGTTCCTTTGGAACCATGGGTAACCAACCAAAAACCTTGTTGAACCCGCTTAAGCATCTCCTCACTCATATCCACCTGATTCAGCACCACTGGTTCGATTTCATCGATTACATTGCCCGGACCATTGCCATTCTTATTGGGTTCGCGAATCTCCTTCACCAATTGGGGCTTCATCCGGTATCCTCCATTGGCAATCGTTGTAATATACTGGGCAATTTGCATCGGTGTATAAGTATCTAATTGTCCGATAGCAATTTGAAAGTAGGTGCTTGGATTGGTTCCTTTAATTCCCGCCGTTTCGTTATCAAAACCTATACCGGTCGGAATCCCCAAACCATATTGGTTGAAATAATAGCGGATGGTTTCAATTTTTTTCGGATCGATATTCAATGTGCCATTGGGGACATACTTGCCGCCCATAATTTCAATCGCAGTTTTCCACATATAAACATTTGATGAACGCTCTAATGCCTCTAATTCGTTAATTCTATTCATGACTTGGTAAGAGGAAAAGGTGCCCGATCCCTTAAATCGCATAACTTCATCCAAGTCTATTTCTCCGAAATCCCTGACACCCGTTTGGTATCCGGTTAATACGGTGGCCCCTTTAACGACGGACCCCTGTTCAAACGCATAAGTGAAGGTTCCCGGTGTAAAATCCGTAAACTCCCGGGACTGCCTATTATACACTTTTCCTGACATCGCTAGAATGCGGCCTGTTTTCGGTTCCATTGCCACGACAAAGGCAGTGTCAAGGGTATCCGTATGCGGCTTTTGGATCGCATTCACTAACTCTTCCTGCATGATTTTTTCCACTTGGGCTTGGAACTCCATATCAATGGTCAGAACAATATCCTTGCCGCTCTGCCCTTCCGATACAGTCTCTGTACTCACCACATTTCCATTTTGATCGGTCACCGTCTTTACCTTTTCCTTTTTGCCCTGTAAAATGTCGTCATAAAACTCTTCAATATAACTTTTTCCCACTCGGTCATTCAGTTTGTACCCTTTAGCCATATAGTAATCTACTTTTTCTTCAGGAAGTCCTTCATCTGCACTTGTTACTTCCCCAAGCATATTCCAAAACGTTTTCCCGTAGGTGCGTCCCCGCTTCCAATCGGTCGTGCCATCCACTCCCGGCAGGTTTTCCAGATTTTCATTTACTTTTGCATATTCTTCATCAGTTACATTTTCGTTTTTAATCATCGTCGGGGTTAAAGCGATAGCGGACGATAGCTCCCGGTAGATGGCCGTCATATTTTTGTTTATAGTCTGGATGTCTGTTTCAGTAATTCGGTCTAATTTCAATTGATATAAATCCTTGTCGGTCAGCTTTTCCTGTTTGTATAATTTCTCCTCCTTTTTTGTGATTAAATCCGTGCCATTGTTATGTTTCAACAGCCAGATATCTTTCAAATCCCGATCGGTCACTTTATTGATCTCTTTCTCATTCATGTCAAGAAAGGTATCTAACTTTTCAGCCAGTTCAAGCAATTCGCCCGGCTGCGGGTTTTTCGGCGGGGTATAGATAATCGCTTTTTCTGGAATATTGTAGACTACTAACTTATGATTCGTGTCATATATTTTTCCGCGCGGAACGGAATAGCTGACGGGCGTCACATCCGTCATCTCTGTTTGAGCCGCATAGGCTTCCCCTTTGATAATTTGAATAACACCAAGCCTGAGAATCAGGGTGGAGAAAAGAACAAAGACCATGAAAAAGAGACCATTCAGTCTCCAGCGAATTGGGTTTTTTACTATATCTTCTTTCTTCTTTTTTTGCTTCATAATACATCAGTCCTTTCATACTGAGAAGTTTGTGAATAAGGTCGTCTATAAATACTACAATTGTAGTATTTTGTACCAGAAAGTCCCAAAAAGGAAGGGTCATCCTTTCTGGGGTTATTTATTAAAATATCTTTTTATGACGCAGGATTTGCTTGGCAATCTCCGCTGCCTTGCTTCCTTGGGCCTGCCCATCCTTATTTTGAATATTAATGACGAAATAAAAACGATTATCACCTTTATCGACAAAGCCAATAAACCAGCCATTTACATTCTTTCCATTAAGCATGCCGGTTCCCGTTTTACCATACAACCGTCCATTCTTTTGCTCATCAATGAAAATGGCTTGTTTAACCGCTTGAATATTTTCCTGTTTAAAACCAAATTGATTTTCTTCAAATGCATACAATAGTTGCACCTGTTCAATCGGCGATATTTTTAAAGAGGATTCCATCCAGTAGCTATCCAAATTTCCTGAAAGGTTCTCGTTTCCGTATTTTATCTTGTGAAAATATTCCTGAAGCTGCTTCCTCCCTACCTCTCGATCGGTATTTTGGAAATACCAATTTACTGAACGGCTCATTGCAGTCGTTAAATTTTGATTTTGATTCCATTCTTGAAAAGGATAAATATTCCCATCCCAAACCTGTTTATTGTTATTCGGGGAAATCACATTAGATTCCAGGGCAAATAAGGCAGAATAAATTTTATAGGTGCTATTAGGAGAAACTCTTTGTTCACTCATTTCTCGATTATAAATTTGATATTGTTTTTTTGAGGCATCATATAAAACAAAGCTGCCATTGTAGCCCTTAAAATAGGAACTTAAATCTTCGTAAATCGTATTCTTCTCACTGAAATGATACACATCATCCGGACTCGCAATGACTGTAGTGATTGGAGCAATAAAAAGTACAAAAATCCCCAAAACTGCACAGATGACTTTACTTTTCCATTTCAATAATGGCGAATCTTTAGAGAAGCTTGCAATGCGCTGGATTCTTTGTTTGATCTGTGTTTTTGTTCCCCCAATTCCCGGTGCAAACTGTCCATAATCCCGATCAGATTGTTTATTCGCAAACCGAATGATGGTATGCCCATATTCGATATATCCGCTCTCATCCAAGAGATTTAGAACGGAAGCATCACAAGCCAATTCCCGATCGATTCGTATCCTTTTTAAGGCATACCAGACGATTGGGTTAAACCAATAAATTAAATGAAAGAACCACATAACGTAATTAACGAACACATCTTTGCTTTTATGATGGTGCAGCTCGTGCAAAAACACGTATTTTAATTCATTTAACGAGAATGCTGCTCGCGTTTTGCTTGGTAAAAAAATATAGGGTTGAAAAATCCCGAACGTGATCGGCGAGGTAATAAAAGAGGTCTCCCGCAGCCTTATGTTTCTTTTCACCCCAACCATCTCTTTACACGCTTCTAATAGTTCATTTATCTTTTGGTTATGAACAGCCGCAGCTGACTTTTTGATTTGATAGATTTGATAGTTTGAATAAACAGCAGCCCCAACAAAAAGAACCATTCCAATGACCCAAACCGTAAAAAATGTATGGGTGACGAAATCTGGCGTTGACTTGTTCACAGATACCGTGAAATCGTGCAATAAATCGGTGTTTGGCGCCTGAGAAGGATCCAATCCATTGAACCTTTCACTCTTAGATGCTGCGTCTTTAGGAAAAAAAAGCAAGCTTTTCAAATATTGGGTTCCTTCTCCAAGACGAAAATTACTCCAAGGTAAAAAGGAGGCTATAATTGGAATGAAAAGAAAATACCAAATATGATAATTTGCTTTCACCGTCAAATGTTTGGAAAATAGCCTTTTGATCAAGAGAATCATGAAAATCAAGAGGGATACCACGACGGTACTTAATAAGATCCGCAGTAGAATGGTATCCATTATTTTTCCCCTTCTTTCTTATCCCTCATGGATAAAATTTTCTTTAATTCGGAAATATCTTCATTAGATAACTGATCATTTTCAATAAAATTTAATACCATTGAATTTAATGTGCCTCCGAAAAACTGCTGCAGAAAGGATTTACTTTTTTGCCCAACATATTCGTGTTTTTCAACCAGTGAAGTATAAATAAACACTCGGCCATCTTTTCTTGCGTGTAAAGCCTTTTTCTTGACCAGGCGTGCCAGCATAGTGTGAATGGTATTCGGTTTCCAATCACACTTTTTCGATAATTTCTCAACGACCTCAGGAGTCGAAATGGGCTCATATTTCCATATAACTTTCATCACTTCATATTCTGCTTCTGATATTTGTGGAATATCTTTCATAATGACCCTCCTACTTTTACATCTGTAGTATTTATTATAGCAAGATGGTCCAATTATATAAAGCATTGTCGTGTACTTTAGCCTAAGGTAAATAATCCCGTGTGCTGAGGATTTATTCTATACCATTCACCTCAATAAGTTAGTTCCTATCTGTTGAATGATTTCTCAAAAACCACATATGCATATACTAGCAGCTCCATTTTAAAGGAGGTAGTAATATGAATTATTCTCATCGGCCTAATGTAAGACCCAACCTTACTATAAAGACGCTCGTTCCTGAAAATCAGGAAACACCGATCCATTTTATTGCAGACGATCTTGTAAGTGAAAAGCTATTTTATAGAAGGAATCATTTTCCTTACCCCCACTTTGCATCATCCTATTATTTTCTTCCAATTGTAGGATTTGTGGACACTCCTAAGGTCTTTACTTTACAGGAAATTTACTCATTGCCTTCACAAACGATAAAAGTGGTTTTAGAATGTTCAGGTGATAAGCGTGAGCTATTTGAACCAAAAGTGTATGGGGAGAAATGGGGGAAAGGAGCGATAAGTCAAGGATTTTGGAAGGGTGTATCTTTAAGATCCTTATTGCAGTACACCGGATTGCTCGAAACTGCCAAAGAAATTGTTTTTGAGGGTTATGATTTTGGTAAAAGGACTGATTCTAACCAATTATTCTATTTTTCAAGGAGTTTACCCATTGAAAAAGCCCTTGATCCAGATACCATTATTGCATATGAATATAATAATCAGCCCATCTCCTTCAAGCACGGGTATCCCCTCAGATTAATTGTCCCTGGATGGTATGCGATGGCATCTGTAAAATGGATTAAAAAAATTAGTGTCATTGACCATGTATTTAATGGACCTTTTCAAGCTGTTGATTACGTTTACTATCCATACAAAGAAAACGATAATGGAAAAGTTCCTGTCACAACCATAAATGTTAACTCAACCATCAATTTTCCATTAAATATGGAATTATTACATACTGGAATTTATGAAATTAGAGGGATTGCCTGGACAGGTAAAGGAAATATAGCAAAGGTGGAAATTAGTATTGATGGCGGCCAGACCTGGGTTACATGCCAACTAACTACCTCACCCAAGAAATATGTTTGGGTTCGTTGGAAGCATATATGGGAAGCACAAATAAAAGGCGAATACACCATACTTTCAAAAGCCACAGATTCTAATGGCAATGTCCAACCATTAGAACCGATGTGGAACAGAAAGGGGTATGGCTACAACGCCTTAGATCGTATTAAAGTTAAAGTTGAGTAATTTTTTGTTTTTACCAGTTAGCCTTATAACAATACCATTTTTTCTAAGCCTCATTAATTGTTTAATGTCTTGGTGCCCACAATATAACTGAAACCCCTATTAAACAAATAATAGCTCCAATCCAATCGTATGTATCTGGTGTCTTTTTATCAATTGCCCATCCCCATAATACAGATAGAAGGATAAAAACACCTCCGTATGCTGCATATACTCGACCGAATGATGGGAAATTTTGAAATGTTGGAATTACCCCATAAAGAACTAAAATAATACCGCCAATAATACCATACCAAAAAGAATGAGCCTCTCGTAACCATAACCAAATTAGATAGCCTCCACCTATTTCAGCGATCCCCGCAAGTATAAATAATATTATCGTGTAAGTTATTACAACCACCTCCTCATAAAAATTATAATCTAACACGAGTACTTATACTATTTGAACTGCTTTTGCCATAATTTTTTTAGGCACTTTTGCAATTTTCTACCGTGAGAAAAAGATAAAAAAAGGTAGTTAGCCCAACATAACTAACTACCCTTGCAGTTCTCACTATAAGTAGGTACAATCATGGATCATGTTGAATAAGCTGTTAAAAAGGGGTTTATTCGATGAGTGTGGTTACTTTAATTCTTACTGTTCTTATTGCGATGATAATTGGGATTGTTGCTGATAAGCTATCACCAGTTAATATGCCTGGAAGTTGGGCAGGCGCAATAGTTGCAGGCTTCGTCGGAGCATGGATTGGTCAGTATTTACTTGGGACATGGGGTCCAGTAGTTGCGGGCTTTTCATTAGTTCCTGCTCTCCTTGGTGCAATTATTGTGGTCATAGTTGCAGGTATATTTGCCAAGTTATTGGATTAACTATTTATGTCATAAAAATAAAAAAACGCTATGTTTGCTATTGTTTACCGGCAATTCACACGGGACAATATCATAACACAGCGTTTTTTAAATTAAAGTTTCACATTTTTATAAGGTTTCCTCAACGGCAAGGTTTGCTCTCTTCCTTGCCCTTAAAAATTTAACAATGTTTAAAACAATCGTTTTCGAAACAGCATAGGTTGGGACAGCCAAAACCATTCCGAGTACACCCGCTAGGTTTCCGGCAGCCAGTAAAATAATGATAATTGTCGCTGGATGGGTATCCAAACTTTTGCCTAGAATCATAGGTGACAACAGATTTCCTTCAATTTGCTGGGCTACCAGGATGACTACCACCACAAGCAGCGCTTTTGTTGGAGAATCAAAAAGAGCAATCAATACAGCAGGTGCCCCTCCCAAAATCGGACCAAGATACGGAATTATATTGGTGAAGGCCACAATCATCGCCAATACTAATGCATATGGCATGTCAATAATTAAATAGCCGATTAGTGATAGGGTTCCCACTGCCAAGGCCACCGTCACTTGGCCTTGAATATAGGCAGAAAGTGTTTCACCTGTCTCTTTTAAAATTGCTAGACCTTCCTCCCTGTATTGGGAAGGTATAAATTTTCCAACAGCCGTCGGAAAGTTATGACCGTCTTTAAACATGTAAAATAACAAGAATGGAACGGTAACGAGAATGATTGCAATATTGGTAATGACGCCTAGTACATTACCAAGACCACGTGTAATATTGTCAGGCAAGGTGTTAGCAAAATCGATGAGCCTTTGTTTAGCCGTTTCAATTAAATTGCTTTGTTCGTCAATGAAACGCTTGTATTCTGATGATTGGGCAAGGTTATCAACAAACTTCATTGTTTTGTCAGCATAGACTGGAATTTCATTCGCCAGCGCGGTTACCTGCTTTGTAATTGCTGGCACTAAATTCCCAATCGCCAGGACTAGGATTCCTGCAAAAACAACATAAATTATCAAGATGGCCCAGATTCTTGGTATCTTCCGCCGTTCAAGAAATTTCACAACCGGATTCAATAAGAAGAAAAGGAATCCTGTAATAAGGATCGGAAAGAAAATAGTCGAGAAAAATACGCCAATCGGTTGAAATAAAAATGAAATTTTTGTTGAAACATAAATGATGGCTGCAATTAACAAAATTTGGATGAGCCAATATTGTAATTTAGTCTTTGACAAATTATGTACCTCTTATTCTTAATTTTATTATAGTTAAAGTATATCAAACAGCGTGTTTGATACACAATTTTTTCCTTAATTATGTTTTTATAGATTACAATTGAACTCCATAGGTAATTTTTCCCTATCGGTCAATGTAACGTTCTTTCATTGCCCTTGACCGCTTTCTTTTTCTCCTTACGGTCAATGTAACCCTCCTTCATTGACCATGGACGCTTCCTTTTTCTTCTTGCGGTCAATGTAACTCTCTTTCATTGACCATGGACGCTTCCTTTTTCTTCTTCCGGTCAATGTAAATGTTCTTTCATTGACTTTGACCACTTTCTTTATCTCCTTGCGGTCAATGTCCTTCTTCTCATTGACGCGATTAACTAACCGTGGCATAACTTTAAAAAAATTCCCCTGCAGCAGGTGTGCTTATAACCGATAATTTCTCGAAAAAAATTGCAAAGACCGCTATTTAATTAAAATAACGGTCCTTCCATCAACCAATATTAAGATTGTTCACATGCCCAGTTATCTTTATCACGGTCATGTCGAGCTTCATAGGCTGGATGTGTGGATGGTACACCCTTTGGATATACCTTCCTCATTTCCGTACAATTTTTAAAGGACTCTGTACCAGTATTTGAAGTACCACCGCCAGAGGTTGCTCCACCTGATGAATTTCCACCCGATGAGGATGTTCCAGTTCCACTAGAATCCAAATCCCCCTTGGTAGTCCCCTGATCACCATAGGCCCATAAGCCTTTATTGGCTTCTCTTGCCTCTCTGGCAAACTTAACAAAGAAGGTACTATATTTCACGTCAGGCGGATAGGTTGATGGTTCAGCATATCCATTTAACACCAGGTTAGCATTGAACATTTTCGAACGAATTTCCGCTTCATCCATATCATTTGTTGGAATGCTTAACCAAACAATTCTTAGTAAACGGCTGTACCGGTCGGTTTCCGATACATCTTTTTGCATCCATACTTGTTTCCCATTTAGCTTCGAAATAGTATAATTGCTCGCTTCTTTGCCGTATTCTTCATGTCTTGTTGTGGATTCGGGCGTATTTACACCCACCAAACGGACTTTCCTACCATCGGAGGTAACAAAGGTATCTCCATCAACCACTCTGCCCACGGTGATAAGTTCCAACCCCATCCGTTTTGCCAATTCTTCTTGAGAAAGTTTAGCGGCTTCTTGTTTCTCCTGCTCTATCTTTTCAGCTTCCGCTTTTTCCGCTGCAATACGCTGCTCTTCAGCTTCAGCCTTTGCTTTTTCGTCTGCTAATCGTTTTTCTTCCGCTGCTGCTTTTTCCTTTGCCTTCTGCTCCGCCACTTCTTTCTTTTCCTTATTAACTGACGCAGTATTCGGTTTTACTTCTTTTTCCTGTTCAGTTGGTTCGGAAAACACCATGGCTAAAACAAAAGATAAAATAATTCCCGCTGCGATCAACCATCCTGATTTTGCGAAACGTATCTTTCTTTTTTTATATTGGGTATTAAGAAATAACCCGATTAAAAATATAACCATTCCGAGGAAGGCAACAGGGGCCACAATGCCCATTATTAACATAAACAGTAGGGCTAGTACAATAAGAATACCTTTGACTATTTTCACAATCGATGATCTCTCCTTTTGCAAGCAACTCTTTCTTATTATACCTATTTTCAAATTAAATTTGTTGTTAACTATTAAATCCATTGAATATGTCATTCATAAAAAGATTTACTAAGAAGTAATTGAAAAAAACTAAGTGCACACGATTTCATCATGCACACTTAGTTTTTTACTTTAACCAAAATTATTTTACGGTTTGTAATTTTGACAGCAGTGGTCGTCCATTCTCCCAATAAACCTTTACGGGAAGATTGAAATATTGACTGAGCTTATTGCTCTCTATCATGTCAGAAGTAGTTCCCGCTGCAAAAACTTGTCCCTCTTTTAATAATAAGGTCTTATCAAATTGAGGTAAAATCTCCTCAACATGGTGTGTTACATAAATGATAGTTGGAGCATCCGGGTTTTTAGTAATATTCTCAATCGATTCTAACAGTTGCTCACGGGCTATAAAATCCAGCCCATTCGTTGGTTCATCGAGAATGAGCAAGGACGGATCTGCCATTAATGCCCGAGCAATTAGAACCCGCTGCTTCTCCCCTTGTGATAAGGTTTGATAATCTCGATTAGCGTAGTTCGTACATCCAAGCTCTTCAAGAAGACCGATCGCTTTTTTTCTCATTTCATCTGTCGGTATTTCGTAAAGGCCGATTGACGCATAGGCCCCACTTAAGACAACTTCAAAAGCATTGTCTTCTGGATAAAATTTTTCTTGAAGTGATGATGAAACGAACCCAATCTGCTTACGAAGTTTCTCGCCTAGATACGTTTTACCAAACTCCAATCCCAAGACAGTTATTTTCCCTTTAGTCGGAAAATAATAAGCATTCAACAAATTTAAAATAGCTGTTTTTCCAGAGCCATTTAGACCAAAGAGGACCCAATGCTCTCCTCTATTAATTTGCCAATTGATATCTTGTAAAATCCACTTTCCATCACGTATTAATGAAAGATTCTCTAATTGGACAACCATTCGATCACTCCTCTGTAACAAAATTATACTCCTATATTATCAAAATCTTCAGAAATAGCTATTAACATTTTATAAAAAAAGGAACCCATGTCTATAACTGGGCTCCTGATTGATTGCTAACTCTTAAACTAGTACTTTTTTTAATTTTTCTGTTAGGGCTGGAATGATTGTTTTGTAATCAGCAATCACACCCATATTGGCACGTTTAAAGATAGGTGCTTCTGGATCCGTATTGATCGCGATGACGTTCTTCGCATTCGTTATACCTGCCAAGTGCTGACTGGCACCGGAGATTCCAACTGCAATATAAAGGTCTGGAGCGACCACTGCACCTGTCTGACCTACTTGCCTATTAGATGGAACCCAGCCGGCATCACATGCCGCACGGGACGCTCCCACTGAGCCGCCAAGAACATCTGCCAAGGCTTGCAGTTCCAAAAAGCCCTCTGGTCCCTCGAGACCTCGTCCGCCAGAGACGATGATTGAAGCATCTTCGAGGCGAATATCGGACAAGGCCGATTGAATTTTCACGACAAGTTTTGTTAAAACAATATCTTCCGATGGAGCGTAATCAATGGGAATAACTTCACCGATGCGAGTTTCATCAGGTACCGCCATATCCCGACTCTTTTGGCGTATACCAACTACTACTTTTCGGCGAGTGGTCGTATACTCTCCAATAGCCTTATCACCATAGATGGGACGAATCCATGTTAGTTTATCGCTTTCCGTTCTGAAATCGACCACCTCTGTAATAGCTGAGGCTCCCATTCTAGTAGCCAGCCGGCCGACTAAATCCTTGCCCATCCTGTCAAAGGAAAGGAGCAAAATGTCAGCGCTCGACTGTTGAAAAACCGTAAACAAGCTGTCAACGTAAAGATCTACCTGATATTCGGCAAGTACTGGATTTGACACTGTGTATACTTTCCTTGCACCACAGGCAATTGCTTCCTTTGAACTAGACACCGAAGCAGGTCCCAATAAAACAGCTTCCACTTCTCCGTCAGTGGCACTAGCTAATTGGGAGCCAAACCCCAACGCTTCTCGAGCACCCGAACTTAAGGAATCTCCGTGCTGATTTGCAAATACAAGAATTTTGGACATATTTTTGACTCCTCCTATAAAATCTTGAGTGCCAAGAGCTTGTCAGCCAATTCACTCGCGAGTACTGTTCCATCCGTTCCTGGCAGAATTTCACAGGGGACATCCCTGTTTAATACGTAGGCCCGCTCTAGTTTTACTCCAGGTTGACAGCGCTCCGGATCTAGTTCAAGATCATCCGATTCCATTTCCTTGATTGCCTTTGAACGTGCCAGCCTAATATCCTTTACCTTTGGCAGCCTTGGTACATTTGTTTCGGCGCTGATAATCGTAAAAACAGCTGGCATAGGCACACTCACAACGGTATAGCCATCCTCTGCCTCACAACTTGCCTTCACATGCTCTTCTTCTACCTCAAGGTCTGAAACAAGGGTAAGGCATGGTATACCAAGCTCTTCCGCCATAACAGGCCCAACCAAACCTTCCTCTATATCACTGGCTTGATATCCGGTCAGTACAATCTGTGCACCACCCAAATTTTTAATTGTTTGAGCAAGAATATGTCCAACAGCCTGCCCATCTAAGTTTTCCCACTCTGAATCCCAGACCCGAACTGCTTGATTAGCTGTAAACGCTAGGGCACGGCGAAGGATGTCTTCTGATGAATCGTCCCCTAAGCAGAGGGCCGTCACGGTTGCTCCTGGTGTCTTATCGCGCAGCTGGATTGCTAATTCAAGGGCATTCTCGGCAAAGGAATCCAGCACCATGTCTGTGTCACTGTTTTCCGGACGATTCGTCATGGGGTCAATCTTGAAATAACGCGGTGTAATCTCTGGATCATAAACCTGCTTAAGGCACACGACGATATGCATTCCAAATTCACCTCTTTTTTTATCTATAAAACTAAACCTATTTTTTAAAAATCTATTATTTTAACGAAATGGACTTTTATTTAATAGCTTTACTTTCATTACCTCTGACTGCAATTCCTCGATCGTTTTTAGGATCTGGAGAAGGATCCAGTCTATAAAGTTCTCGCAGTCTTTCCACCGCTTCTGCAGGTGGTTTGGCATTAAAGTATCCTCGTCGAGTCATAAAGACGCCGGAGTTTTTGCGTAAATCTACTAATGACTCACACATCTTAATTCCAGCTGCAAATGAATCTAGCACTGGTACATCACCAATTCTAGAAATGCCATGTGTAGCTAAGAAGACGTTCATTGGTCCCTCACCGGGAACAATGACATCGGCCCCTTCAGAGATGGCTTTTTCTGCTGCCTGTTTAAAAGACTTGATAACAGGCTCTGGGTCATTGAATCCAGCCAGTACATTGTCAAAGCCTACATCGGTTTGGATGATTGGTCCAAGCTTATTGCCAAGACCATAGCGTCCAGCATTCTGTCTTAGTTCATCAGCAAGCGGACCAAGGAAATTGACGACGCCAATACAGTCACCGAGCATGGAGGCCATATGAAAGGAGGCTTGACCATAGCCGACTATCGGAATATCTACCAATGTGCGCGCTTCTAGAAGGCCAACATCCGGAATAGTAGCAATAAACATCGCATCATAGCCGGCTTTTTCCGCCATTAGCGCTGCCCGTACAAACTGCTCCCGATGCAGGTTTTGCAGGTAAGAATACGTGATAAAATGACCAGGATAATGGGTAGGATACGTTTCTTCCGACATCCCATGTAACACGACCTCCACATCTGGACGGGCGATCCTGCTTACATGATTCATGATCGCATCCCGATATTGCGGAACCCTATCAATTGTGGTTAAACTTTGGTGCCAAATTTTCATGAATGGTACCCCCTTTTTTGGTGTTTTTTATAAAAAAGGTAATTATTTTTCAATTTCAGACTGGAGTAAAATAAGGACTTTAGCGAAAATCGCAAATTATCAGCGAATATTTAAGATTTATCAGCGAATTTCTTAATTTATCAGCGAAAATGAATAGTTTTTCAGCGGATTTAGTATTTTATCAGCGAATCAAAAAAGTTTGTTTGCGAATTTATATGTTTTATTTGCGATTTTCAATGTTTTATTTGCGAATTCAACATGTTTATTTGCGGTTCTCGCCGGTTTATTTGCGGATTAAAAATTTCATCTTAAAATCTCAATTAATGCACTGCCGCGATTCAATTATTTCACAGTGACCTCCGCCAAAGCATCCAGTGCAGCGATCCGGCCAAATACTGCGGCCTTCCCGAGTGAACTTCCCGTCATGTAACCAGCACCATGGAATCCGCCGGTGATTTCACCCGCTGCATATAACCCTGGTATCGGCTCTCCAAAGGGATTTAGCACTTGGGCTGCAGGATTTACAGCAACACCTGCATAAGTGGCCAGCATCGCAACGGTCGACTCGAAGGCATAGTAAGGTGCTTTCTCAATGGGAGTCGGTTTTCCATAATTATGGGTGAGCGACTTCCGGCCAAATTCAGGATCCTCTCCATCTTTAACACCATGATTGTACCTTGTAATCGTATCTTCCAACACTTCAAGCGGCACATCAATGCAGTCAGCTAATTCCTCTAATGTTTCTGCTATATAAAGAAGGCGGCGGCGCCGAAGCAATTCCAAATCATAAAGCGGATCATCGGTCACACTCTTATCCATTACGGTTTGGTCCCAAACCTGATAGCTAATTTTGTCGGGCTGCTCGAATGCTGCTTTTCCCAAGAGTTTATAGGAAATGGACTCATTAACAAATCGCTTCCCCAATTGGTTGACCATAATAGCCCCTTTGTAAAAAGCCAACCCCTGAGTCTTAACCGCTCCTGATGCAGTTGGGTGGAAGCCGTACGTTCCATTTAGGTAAGGCAAATCCTGTACCCAGGCACCATGCTCCCAGGCCATTTGTAATCCGTCTCCTTTGTTACCCGAACCACCAATCCTAAGGGCACCGGTTAACTGTGGAGCAAACTGATGAAGTAATTCCTCGCTTTTGGCAAAACCACCTGAAGCTAGAATAACTCCTTTAGCGGCCAAAACTGTTTGCTCTTCTCCATCGAATTCATATAAAACCCGATTAATTTTACCTTCTACGTTTTTCATAAGTCTACGGGCCGGAGCACTAAAACGAATGATCACGTTCGGCAACTGCTTTACCCTGCGGTATAATGACTGAATGGCTTGATGAGGGTCGATAATGTGGCCACGGGGAACACTGTGTCCGCTTACCGCTTCTAACGAGCGGAATTCCACACCATGATCAATTAGCCATGTATAGGTTTCAAGTTGATGCTGACCGTATGCATTTACTAACGTATGCTCATTTGCTCCTCCGCCAACCTCTATTAAGTCATTCATAAGAGATTCAGTAGAATCGATGATCCCTGCTATATCTTGCATATCGGTTCCTGCAAAGGCCATATATCCTGAGCTAAGTACGGTACTGCCGCCAAGTTCGTCCTGTTTTTCCAGGAGAAGGACACTGGCTCCTTTTTCACCAGCCTCAACTGCGGCGCACATGCCGGCCAGGCCCCCGCCCAAGACTACTAAATCAAAGGATTCCATTTTCTCACATCCTCTTATTCTATGATTTTCTTTTTACTAGAAACTAATATTTTCTTTATCATCGTGGTTCGTATTAATGGTTCCCGCAATCTCCATGTCCAATTTTGTATGCTTTGTTTCAGGGAATACCCAAGCCCATAAACACAAAGCAAAGAAAAAGGCTGCCCCCATTAAAATAATAGGTTGATATCCATAAACCGGAAAAATAGCTGCCGTGATTAACGGCGGAGCAAAAGCAAGACCCCGGCCAATTTGAAGTGCCCAAGAAATTCCTGTGCTTCTTAAATCTGTTGGAAATATCTCGCTAAATAATGAACCGAAGACCGTTGCACCATTTGAACCCATATATAAAAGAAAAATGGGAACTAATATCCAGATTGAATCCAATAAAGAATTCCAAGTAAAATAGAGGAGTAATCCGCCAAAGGCAGCTATGAATGCTAAATACGAAAGAGTGATTCGTCTACCCCAACGGTCGGTCGTATATCCCGCGATCAATGATCCAACCAAACCAGCAAAGGCTGTAAAAAATAACCACCACCCGGTTTGACCCATTTCAAAACCTTCATATTTTACTAAATAAGTGGGTAAAAAGTTAGTTATTCCATAATAGGCAAAATATTGAAATACAGCTGCAACCAAAGCTATGATAAAAGGCTTCCAAAAACGCTTCAGGCCAAACTTCTTTTTAAAACCAGGATTCCTCGTATTCTTAATTGTTTTTTCCCATACCTCTGATTCCTTTACATCTCGTCGAAGATATAACGCTAATAATATTGGAAGCGCTGAAATGGCAAAGGTCCACCTCCAACCAATAATAGGTAAAATAAATCCACCCATTAGTGCCCCCATAAAAATCCCGATATATGCTCCTCCATAAAGAAGACTGCTCCAAAATCCTCGTTGTTTCGTTGGAACCACTTCACTAACCAATGCCTGGCCTGCACCATATTCACCGCCAAGTCCAAATCCAGCAATGGCTGTCCAAATCACTAACCATATATAATCAAAAGTAAACGCTCTCATTAATGTAGCAATACAAAAGATGACTAGGGTCCATATCAGGATTTTTTTTCGGCCGATCTTATCTCCCAAAATTCCAAAAATAATTCCACCCAACGCCAGGAAACCCAATTGGACTGAAAACAAAGAAGCAACTTGTTCGGTAGTTAAAGACAGGGATGCAGCCATTGGAATGACTAAAAAACTAAGAACAAAAACCTCATAGTAATCAAAGATCCAGCCAATATAAGCACCAAAAAAGACTTTATACTTGGCGGAGTCCATTTTTTCCGGTTGATTAGGATAATTAGTTGTGCTCAGTATAAGCCCCTCCCCGCTTTAAGCATTTTTTATTGCAATTAAACTCTAGGAAATACTTATAGAAGTCCGGCCAATGAACTCTATCAACAAAAGTCCTTGGCCGGAGATTAAAAATACAAGTTTCATATAAAATCGTTACTGATTTATTTATTCGAAATTTTTGATCACTTCTAATGCGGCTTCACATACCTGCATATCATGTGTATAGTGTCCACCACTAACTCCGATACCACCGATCAGCTCGCCATTAATTTTAATAGGAAAACCTCCTCCGAAAATAACCAATCTTTCGGTGTGGACAATTCCATGAAGCAATGGTGGGTCATTCTTAATTTTGTCGTACCATTCATGTGTCGGTCTGTTATAAGCAGCTGCGGAAAAGGCTTTATTCTGCGAAATCTCCAAACTTAACACTGGTGCACCGTCCATTGCCGCAAATGCTTTTATATTACCTGGTTTATCAACAATCGCAATGCTAAACGGGATTCCGAGTTCCTCTCCCTTAGCTAAGGCTGCTTCTAACAATTTATTTGCCAATGCTAGACTAATATTTTTTGTTTCTACTACCGTTTTTAAATTTGTCATGTTTCTTTCCCCTTCCAACTATTAAAATTAATATTTTTATACGTTAACTGGCCGACCGCTGCCAAATGCTTCAACGGCAGTGGCTGTTACAGCAACAGATTTAGGTAAACATAAATCTACAATGACATGGGCGATATCTATCGGTCGAAGCCAATTGTCTTTATTCACATCAGGCGCTAAATCCTGCATCATCTTTGTGTCGACAGGACCTGGACAGACAGCGTTTACTCTAATTTTGTAAGGTTTTAATTCTTCACCCAATGCTTTCGTGAAACCGATGACCGCATATTTTGAAGTAATATATGCACTTCGATCAGGACCACCTTTCGTTCCCCATATAGATGAAAGATTAATAATTACGCCATTCTTTTTTTCAATCATTTTCGGCACCACTGCTCGTGAACATAAGAAGCTTCCCTTTACATTGACATCTTGTAAAAAGTCCCATTCTTCGACGCTTGTTTCAAGAAATGGTTTTAAACTCATTACACCGGCATTATTTACTAATATGTCAACGGAGCCGAGTTTTTCTTCTGTTTGTTGGACTGCTTGATAGACATTGAATTCGGAACGAACATCTCCGACGATGGAGATAGCTTCCCCTTTTAATTCATCAATAATATAAGCAGCCGTATCCTTGCTTTCCGCTTCGTTATCTGAAAAAATGGCTATTTTGGCACCTTGTTTGGCTAAAAGAATACAGGTTTCCCTGCCAATTCCCCTGCCGCCGCCAGTCACAAAAGCTACCTTGTCTTTTAATTCCAAGAAAATCATCCTTCCCTTTAAGACAAATTATAATTGGCTTTTTTCTTAGCTTGATTAAACTTCGAGTTTCTTTGATTGACTCACATAGGAAACTGCATGTTCCCCCGCACGGCGTCCAAATACAAGTCCCCTTAATACCGATGTTCCGCCTGGATACTTTCCGTAATAGAGTCCAGCTGTTTCACCTATTGCATATAAACCAGGAATGGCATCCTGATCTTGCGATAAGACGCGGCCATTTGTATCGGTAGCTAAACCGCCATTGGTGAAAACATTCGAGCAGACAATAGGATAAGCAATATAGGGTGCCTGGTTGATTGGGATTGCCCAATTAGACTTTGGCGGCGTTATTCCGACCGTTTGTTTGCCATCCTTTTTATCCCAGTGAAATTCACCCGGTTGAATGGCCGCATTATAGGATTCCACGGTAGCCGTTAATTGTTCAACCGGCACGCCTATCTTCTCGGCTAATTCTTCAAGCGTGTCAGCAACAATAGCGGGTTTATCCGTTTCTACTGCGCGCTCATAATTTGGAATATCATACATTTTTTGATCGCCGATCATATAGGCAATATGACCAGGAAGATCATGAAAGATTTTTCGGGCTACTTCTTCATATTGCTCGTCGACGGTGGTTTTTCCCTCATCCACAAAACGGTTTCCATTTTGATCGACCAAAATAAAGTAAGGATAGGTCATGACAGCCGCTTCTTCCCGCTTACTTCTTGGGTCGACTGGTTCAGCATGGAACGAATCAAACTGGCCAGCCGTTTTGGCCCCGATTGACATCGCCATCCGAATGCCTTCCCCCTTATTGAATAATCCGCCCTCGGCAACTGTCCGAATCTTATGGGCATCTCTGCCAACATATTGGGCCATCATCTCCTGATTTCCCTGGAATCCACCGGATGCTAATACAACTGCTCCGACTGTTAATTGAAGGGATGTCCCGCCTTTTACACGAATCATTAACCCATTGACAGCACCTTCATCATCAAGAAGTAATTTCCAAGCAGTAGCTTCGTAAATAATTTCAACACCCAGTCCACCAGCACGGCGGGCTAGTGTGTCAACAATCGCCCGACCGCCGCCCACTGGCAATAATCGCGGCTTTGATGCGGTTAAAAACATCGTTGGCAGGTAGTCGAAATCAACCCCTTTTTCCTCTACCCACCGTAGTGTACTGCCAGCATTTTGGGCGAGAGTTTCTATGTACTCCCGATCGGAATAGTTGTCTGAGAAAGCCAGCATATCTTCAACGAAGTTGTCGGCTACTTCATCGAGATTCTTCATCCGCATATAAGAGGCAGTCCAACGGGAGTTTCCGCCCCTATGATCATAATCAGCTCGTTCCAGGATGGCGATTTTTAAGTTTTTATTGGATTTCTTTGCCGTTTCTGCAGCAGATAAAGCTGCTGAGGTCCCAGCCACTCCACATCCAATTACTACAATGTCATAATCTATTTCTCTCACCACTTCAGCTTCCTCCTCTAAATAAGTTTTTACTTGTTAATTAATGACTGATTTTCAGAATACTTGTTTTCCCATTCTTTAATTTGGTTGAGTTTAAAGAGGGATTGGCGCTCTTCCCATGTACAGATCAACTCGTGAACATTCTCTTGTGAACCCTCCGCTTTTAAGATTTTCAGCGACTCAGTAATACCTTTAATCGCTGAACGAAGAACTGTATTGGCGCAAAGCATGATCTTAAAGCCAATCTCTTCCGCTTCTTTTAAAGAAACGAGCGGGGTTTTACCGCCCTCTACTAGATTAATGATCTGGGGGATGCCTGTTAAAGAACTGGTTATTTGCCTAAGTTGTTCGATCGTTGTAGGCGCTTCCACAAAAATGATGTCAGCACCAGCATCCTTATAGGCATGTGCCCTTTCTATTGCATCATCAATCCCATTAACAGCTAAAGCATCTGTTCTAGCAATGATGGCTAGATTTTCGTCATGTCTTGTGTCCACTGCTGCCTTGATCTTTCCTATCATTTCTCCCTTTGATATCACATCTTTTCCGTTGAAATGGCCACATTTCTTCGGCGACACCTGGTCTTCCATTTGAATAGCTGCAACACCTGCTCGTTCAAACTCACGAACTGTCCGCATAACATTAATGGCATTGCCAAACCCTGTATCGGCATCCACAACAATCGGAACTGTTGTCACATCTGCCATCCGGGCAACGATATCGACCACTTCTTTTAAGGAAGTCAAACCGACGTCCGCCCATCCTAATTGGGCATTGGAAATGCCGGCACCAGTCGCATAAATGGCGTGAAACCCGATTTCTTCTATTAATCTAGCTGACATCGCGTCATACGCACCCGGCAGGATAAATGATCCCCTTTGTTTCAAAAGTTCCTGGAACTTTTTTGTTTTATTCATTTATTGGATCTCCTTTTTTTTTATGCATATTTAAATTTTAGAAAATTAAAACATTAATTACAAAGGTAAAAACTATTCAATTTTTGGCAATTTTCCAATAATTTTTATTAGTCTTTCTTTAGAAAATCAATTTAATAGTTTTTGAAATGGTGAAAAATTATTAAAAAGTGGTAAAGTGTTTCTTACTGATTAATTTCAAAATTAATGGATAATTAGAGGTAATTTATTTAATAAGTCATAATCAAGGCTATTACTTATCGTTTTCCATACCTCTTCAGGAGCATCTATGTTTGCAAATAAACAACAATCAATAAATTTATTCTTAACTTCATCAAAAGTCACTATAGGAAGGCAACGTTCTATATGTCTTTTAGTTCCTTGAGCAGTTATTACCTTAATATCACCTTGAGGAAGCCCAAGAGTATTAGGTTGTGTCTGTTCAATCTTTACAAGCTTTGACAATTCTAATACTTGCGAATCCATAAGAGCCTTATCTGTTAGATTATTCAAATTGACATTTCCATGTACAAATGTAAACGCAACGATAAAAGGGATACTAAATTTAGCATCTTGCAATGTTTTGGGATGGCAACGCTCTGGCATTGGATGACATAACATACTTGCCGTTTCATTTACTCCGATTACAATGTTTTCGATTTGATTGTGTTTTACTTCATTACGAAGGACTAGCGCCGCTTTTATGTAAGGGTGTGAATAACGACAGCTAGGGAAAAGTTTTATTGATGTATCTGAAAATGCCCACGTTTCAGTATCTAATAATATTTTTCGTTGACCTTCGCTTAGATTTTTTCCGAAATAGTTTCGAAAAAGACCGGTTTTACCATCCAAGCTACTCGCTGGAGCCGATACTCCCTCTCTAGCCAAAAATGCTGCTTGAACACCTCCCATAGATGCAAAGGCAGGGTAAATCGACCTAGCTTGAGAACCTACACCAACTCCTGGCTCTTTTCCACCAGCTAATTGCATGTAAGCTAGACCTAAGGCATGAACTAATTTAGAATCATCTAACCCAAGAACAAGACCGGCAGTGATTGCGGCACCAAGATAACCAAAAAGTTGACTTAAAAACCATTTGGAATCAGCGCCTGTACCTCTAGGTTCAATCGCATATCCCAGCCGGCAAATTAACTCATTTCCTAGTCCTACCGCAGTGACAAGATCCGTAGTTCTAGAATCTTCAATGGTAGCAGCAGCTAATGCAGACGCTAAAATAATTGGAGTAGGATGTATTCTCGCTAAATCATTTATATCATCAAAATCTAGTGCATGTGCCAAAGCAGTATTGGAAAATGCTGCATAAGCAGGAGGTAATTGATGTCCACTTCCAATTACTCGGCCAGCACCACCTTCTACTCCCAAAGATATCCCAGATATCGATTGTAAGGCTATAGGTGCTCCTTTATGAGCCGCCAATGAGATTCCTATAGTATCAGAAATATGAAGTATTACCTTTTTACGGACTTCCTCTGGCAAACCACATTTTTGTCTTTGGCGAATGGCATTAATAATATCAAAGCTCAATGATGACAAATATAAGCCCTCCCAAATATTTCTCAAAATAGTTTTCCAAATAAAAAATCCTCCCTGCTTTCAAAACTCATCAATATCTAAGGGAGTATATGAAAACTATAATTTCAGTACTATTAAGTTGCGATCTGCTCCTTTTTTGGTTCTTGAACTAATAAACAAGCTGTCAAACTGTTAATGGACGTTTGTAATAAAGCAGGCTCAATACTTTTGCATTTTTCCATCGCCACTGGACAACGAGTATGAAAATGGCAGCCTTGTGGAGGGTTTGATGGACTCGGCAAGTCTCCCTGTAAGATAATTCGTTCTCTTTCTCTCATTTCTGGATTAGGTAGAGGTACAGCCGAGAACAGTGCTTTAGTATAAGGATGACGTGGAGATTCAAATAATTCCTCTGTCTTGGCAAATTCAATAATTCTTCCGAGATACATCACAGCAATTTTATCACTAATATGTTTAACAGCTTGGATTCCATGAGCAATAAAAATATAAGATAATCCAAAATCTTGTTGAATTTCTTTTAATAGATTTAAGATTTGAGCTTGAATGGACACGTCCAGGGCTGAAACCGGCTCATCACAAACAATGAGTTTTGGCCTTAAAGCAAGTGCACGTGCAATCCCAATTCTTTGCCTTTGTCCACCGGAGAATTCAATGGGGTACCGAGTGCCATGGTAGGAAGCGAGCCCAACTCTTTCGAGTAATTCATCCACCCTTTTCTTAATTTCTTTTTTTGTGCCAATTTTATGCAGAAAAAGCGGTTCAGCAATAATATTGGCTACTGTCATTCTTGGATTCAATGACGAGTAGGGATCTTGAAAAATCATTTGTAGATTTTTTCCTAATTCCTTTTTGTTCTTGTAATCACTTAATCTTTTTCCTTCAAATAGGATTTCACCACTGGACGGTTGGTTTAATCCAACAACCATTCTTCCAGTCGTTGATTTTCCACAACCAGACTCCCCGACCAATCCAATGGTCTCACCAGGAAAGATATCAAGACTAATACCATCTACGGCTTTTACAACTTGATCTTTTTTTCCGAATAGTCCGCTGCCAACAGGGAAGTACTTTTTTATGTCTCTAAGAGACACTAGAGGTTGTTGCATAATTCAAACTCACTCCTTCCTTTACAAGGGGATTCCAACAAGAAACGCTGTTTCCTGTAGAATACTTCACATGTACGGGCTCTACTTGTCTACACTTTTCTGTTGCAAAGGAACAACGGGTAACAAAATTGCAGCCGGATGGTAATTCTAATGGATTTGGAACAACACCAGGGATTGTTTCCAATTCGTCTATTCTCGGCCCAGTTAATTCAGGAACACTATCCATTAACCCTTTGGTATAAGGATGACGTGGATTTTTAAACACTTCTTTGACTGTACCTTCTTCAACAATTTTACCGCAATACATTACTAGTACACGATCTGCTATTTCGGCTACAACTCCAAGATCATGGGTAATTAATAGAATTGAAATACCTAATTCATGTTGAAGATTTTTTAATATATTCAAAATTTGAGCTTGAATGGTTACATCAAGTGCTGTTGTTGGTTCGTCAGCAATAAGCAGTTGTGGATTACAAGCAAGTGCCATCGCAATCATGATTCTCTGTCTCATCCCGCCTGACATCTGATGTGGATAGTTTCTTAATCGACGTTGTGCATCAGGAATTCCTACCTTATTTAGTAAATCTAATGCTATCTTTTCGGCTTCCTTATACTTAATTTTTTTATGAAGTATAATAGACTCTACAATTTGCTTGCCAATCTGGTGAACTGGATTGAGAGAAAACATTGGATCTTGGAAGATCATTGCGATGTCATTTCCACGTATTTTCCGCATTTCCTTTTCTTTCAATTTCAATAAATCCTGCCCATGGAATAAAATAGAACTTCCGGGTTTATATTGAATCGCACTAGCATTGAGTCCCATTATTGAGAGTGATGTCACACTTTTTCCACTTCCTGACTCCCCCACTAGTGCCATTATTTCCCCTTTTTGAATAGCAAATGAAACATCGTTTACCGGCCTGATTTCACCTTTATCTGTCGGAATGAATGCTTTCAAATTCTTTACTTCTAAAAGTGGTATTGTTGATTTCATACTTCTGTCCCCCTTTGTTAGACCTTTTTATACTTTGGGTCAAGTGCTGTCCGTAGACCATCTCCAAGAAAGTTCCCAGCAAGTACAGTAAGCATGATTGCAAAACCTGGGTAGACAATCATCCAAGGGTTCATATTAATCATGCTGTATGCCTGTTGTATCATATTTCCCCAGCTAATTTGAGGAGACTGCGCTCCCATGCCAAGGAAACTAAGAGATGCTTCAACAAGAATGGCATAGCTTAAATTAAACGATGCTTGAACGATTACCGGCGGAGCAATATTCGGAATAATGTGTTTTACCATAATCCAACTTGCTCCAGCGCCAGAAATTTTGGCTGCTTCAACATAGGGCTCTGTTCTGATTTGTAATGTTTGTCCTCTTGCAAGTCTTGCAAATTGGGGAATCGAGACTATCCCAATGGCAATCATGGCATTCCATAAGCTAATGCCTAATGCTCCTGTTATTCCTAGCGCCAATAATATGGAAGGAATGGCAATAATTCCATCTACAATTCTCATGAAAATATCATCAACAATCCCGCCTAAATATCCTGAAAGAATTCCCATTGGCACTCCGATAAAAAGTGGAATCAGGATAGCGAACAAACCAGCTTTGATTGCAGCTTGAGATCCGATTATTAATCTGCTAAAAATATCACGTCCAAGCTCATCTGTACCTAACCAATATTTGGTATTCGGACTAAGTAAAACCTTCGTTAAATCCTGCTTTAATGGATCATGAGGAACAATATAAGGCCCAATTAATGACATGATTATAAGGAAAACTAAAAAGAAAAAACTAATGAAGGCCATCCTTTCGGACATTAACCTTTTAAAGATAGTTTGAAAACTCATAGTCACAACCCCTCCACTAGTACTCGATCCGAGGATCTAAAAGTGCATAAACGATATCAGTAATAAAATTAATGAGAATGACCATGACAATCATAATCAGGACAACCCCCTGAAGCATAGTGAAATCACGCTGTAATACCGAATTTACTGCAAGCTGTCCTATACCAGGGATGGCAAATACAGTTTCAATAACAACTGTTGCACCTAACAAATGACCAAATAAAATCCCAATTGTCGTTACAACAGGTAGCATAGCGTTTTGGATACCATGTTTTATAATAGCTTGCCAACGATTAACTCCCTTGGAATAAGCTGTTCGTACATAGTCCGCACTCATTACCTCCATCAATGATGACCGTAAATGCCTTGTAATTTGCGCAGTTCCAACTGCACCAAGTGAAATGGCAGGTAACAATGTCCCTTTAAAAAATTCAACAGGATTCTCAGTTATACTGGTAAAACCTGTCGCTGGGACCCAGCCAAGGTGTAGACTGAAGAATAAAATAAGCAGCATTGCTAGCCAAAAATTAGGTAGTGCAGTTCCAAGTGTTCCAAAGAACCTTGAGACATAGTCGATCCAACTATTTGGGAAAAATGTAGATGTAATAGCAAAAAACATTCCACCAAAAATCGAAATAATCATTGCTACTACAACAAGTTGAAATGTAACGGCTAAACGTTCAATTACTGCTTCATGTACATATTGTCCTGTAAATACAGATCGCCCTAAATCCCCCTTTAAAGCATTTATTAACCAATCGAAGTATTGCGAAATAATCGATTGATCTAGCCCAAGTTGCTGGCGCAACTGGGCTATTTTTTCAGGGGTTGCATTCTCTCCAAGCAACGTTAAAACTGGATCGCCTGGTATTAAAAGGATAAAAGAATATACGATGAGCGTTGTTATTAATAGCATTGGAATTACGTATAATATACGCCGAAGTAAAAATTTTAAAAACACTTTTAATCGCTCCCTTTGTCGTTTATTCCTTTTTCCAAAGTGTTGAAAAAACTGGCTTTTCTAATTTATTTGGCACATATCCCTTTAACGATTGATTCATGATAGCAGTTCTTGGCGTAAAAAATAATGGTATTCCAATTGCTTCTTCTAAAATTGCTTTCTCGCTAATTTGCATATATAGTTTAGCACGCGTTTCTTGATCATAAGTCTTCCCCGCTTCAGCAATCAGCTTATCAATTTCTGCCGTTGTATGGCCTGTATTATAGTAGCTCCCACTAGAATATAATGCTTTTATTGTAATTTGCGGATCTGGACGGGCTGACCATCTTCCAAGGAAGCTGTTTGCTTTTTTTTCATCCCAAAAGTTAGCTAGCGCAGCCTGCTGCTCCATTGCTTGCAGTTTAACTTCAATCCCAATTTCTGCCAGTTGACTTTTTATGGCTTCAGCAACCCTTTGATCATAGGCCATTGAATGATGAACCAAATTAAATGAAACTTTGTTAATTCCAGCTTCTTTTAGAATTTGTTTTGCTTTTTCCGGGTCATAGTTAATCTTTAAATCTTTATTTGCCGCCCAGTATTCTTTTGGAAATGGCTGATATGCAGGTTCCCCAATACCAAAATTAATAGCTTTAATAAGTGCCTCTCGATCGATACCAAAATTAATGGCTTGTCGTACGGCTTTGTTATCTAGCGGAGCTTTAGCATTATTTAAATACAACATTTTAAATGGCAATGATATTTCTTGAATCACTTTAAGGTTTTTATCATTTACTAGGGATGAAACAGTACCAGGAGAAATATTTTCTACAAAATCGACTTCACCTGATTTCAGTGCATTTATTCTAGTAGTTTCTTCCGGCATAATTTTAACGGTCATTTTATCTAAATACGGAAGTTCTCCATCCCAGTAGTCTTTATTTGCTTCGTAAACAATTTCACCATTTGGCACATGTCTTGTCATTTTAAATGGGCCAGTGCCGATAGGATTTTGAGAATAATTTTCCCCGTTTTTTTCAACTGCAGTTGGTGAAACCATCATCCCAGCTTGATCCGATAGCGCTAATAAAATTGATGAATCTGGTTGTTTTAAGTTTAATTGAACCGTTTTTTCATCTATCACTTCTACACTTAAGATATTTTTCAAATCAGTCAACATAGATTTATCAGAGTTAATGCGATCAATATTAAATTTTACTGCTTCTGCATCGAAGGGAGTTCCATCATGAAATTTAACATTTTCCCTTAATGTAAGAATCAATGTAGAATCATTTGAATATTTCCAAGACACAGCCAATCCAGGTTCAGGCTCTAGTTCAGGAGAAAAGTGAATTAAAGTATCATAGACTGGAAACAATAAAGGAAAATTAATTCCTCCGCTTGCCTTAATTGGATCAAAATTAGCTACATCCGTTTCATAAGCGATCGTTGCATTTCCGCCTTTTTGAGGGGTACCTTCATCCACCTCTTTTTTACTGTTTTCTAAAGGTTTTGTGTCAGTTTTTGAGGAACAAGCCCCTAAAACGATTGTAAATGTAAATAATAATAAAACTATAAAACTCATTTTAAATTGGATTTTTTTCATATTGATTATTCCCCCTATAACTTGCAAATTGAGCTGCATTCTCACCGGCAATTTTTCCAAAAACAGAGCCTGCCATTAACCCAGCGCCACCTGGGTAGTTAAAATAGAATAGTCCACCTACTAGTTCTCCCGCTGCATACAATCCTGAAATGGATTGCAGCAATGTATCCTGAACCTCAGAATTAGGGTTAATCCGTAATCCCCCGTATGTGAAGGTAATGCCACATGTAACTGCATACGCTTCAAATGGAGCCTGCTCCAAAGTATTAGCCCAATTTGATTTGTTTATTGATAACCCTTTTGTACATCGACCGTCTTTAATATTGGGGTTAAATGGTATGTTGTTGCGAATAGATGCATTGTATTGCTTTATTGTTTGTAAAAGACCGTCAGGATCAATATCATCCAGTTTTTTAGCTAATTCTTCTATTGAATTTGCTGTTACCTTAGTAACCTGTTTAAGTTTATATTCGTCACGTAAAAGATGGGATACCTTGTTATCAAATATTTGCCAGGCAAATTGTCCGGGTTGTTCTAGTATTAGTTTTCCAATATTTGCATAGGTATAATTGCGAAAATCTGAGCCCTCATCTACAAAACGCTCCCCCTTTGCATTTACTATAATTCCGAAAGGATAGCTTAGCTTTTGAAAACCTTCACCAAATTCTGGTGCATATCGATCTCCACCAACTGCGTGTGCTCCTGACCAGTTCCCGTGGGAAACAGCCCCAATATCTAATGCCATTTGGATACCTTCCCCTGTATTAAAGCGACTTCCTCTAACTTTTGCTATATCCCATTTTGGACCTAAATATCGAGTTCTCATTTCTGTATTTGCATGAAATCCTCCAGAAGCTAAAATAACTGATTTTGAATAAATTTCTTTCGTTTCACCATGATGCTTAAAAACAACTCCATGGACACCCTTATCATCATGTATAAGCTTTGTAGCCATAGCATTATAAAGTATTTGAATCCCCAAATTTTTTCCTTCATTATGAAGAGTTTCAATTAAACCATTACCACCACCTACTGATTCGACAACCATCCCACCCCAAAATTTGAATTTTCCATTAACCTTAAAAGCCTGACGGCCATATATAGGTACAAATCTAATCTTATGAGATCTAAGCCATTTCATCGTTTCAAAACTTTTACTTGCTAAAAGTAAGGATAATTCAGGATCAGTCCTATATTCACTTAGTCGACATAAGTCATCGTAGAAATTCTCTTCAGAGTAAATTCCGAAGTCTGTATTCTCTATTTCCTCCGGTGTAAGGTCAGGTATAATTTGTATTAAATCTTCTATACTGTTGTAGGCGAACCTAATGGATCCATGGGTGTAAGCGCTGTTTCCACCTTTTTCATTCTCAGGTGACTTTTCTAGGACAATAACGTTGGCTCCGTGCTCCCGTGCTGCAATAGCAGCACACATGGCAGCATTTCCTGCCCCAACAATTACAATATCTGTTTCATATATCCTGTCTGCATTCACATATTTCCCCTTCTTTCGTAAATTTCCACCAAATTTTTCAGGATCTAATTAGGCTGGCCTGTACAAAATCATGACTTTTATTGACATTAGTTTTCTATTGACAGGAGGAACACTAAAAATCAACTGGTCTACAACTTCCATATGCATCAATTGCAAAAACTGTAACCGCATTCATTTCGAACAAGCTTGAATCGACTATTACATGTGAAATATCACAATTGGATATTTAGATGTACAATCACTATCGTCTGTCTATTTTAATTATTCCGAAAATTTTATTTATATTATAAGAGCTCAATTTTGAGCTCTACTTAGAGATGCTATTAATCAGTGGTTTTCATCAATATTTTGTTGAAGATGTACTTCAATTGTATGAACGGCAGCCTTTAAACTATTGTTAATATGTTCTCTCATTAATTTTTCAGCTTTATCGGGGTTTTTATTGGAGATTGCTTCAAACATTTCTAGGTGTTCTTTTGCGGCATTTCTACTTCTCTCATTATTTTTAATGGGTCCTAACCTACGGTATCTAGAAATGTGATCATTAAGTTGATTTAAAATCTTATTTGCAGTTTTATTTTTGCTAATTTGATAAAGATAGGAGTGAAATTCACTTCCATAATAAACAACTTCATCTCCTCTATCATTATTAGCAGCAGCGACAATAAGTTGAGTAAATTGACCTAACTTTTGTATATCGTTCGATGTTGCCTTTGTCGTTGCCTCTCTAGCTATCAGCCCTTCAAGTAAGCTTCTAACATTAAAAATTTCCTCAACCTCTTGAATTGAGATAGGTGCTACTTTAAGTCGTCCATTTGGTAATCTAAGGATAAGCTCTTCAATTTCCAGCCTCTGTAAGGCTTCTCTTATGGGTGTTCTGCTTATATTTAGTTCAGTTGCTAAATACTCTTCATTAATAGGTTGATCAGGAGCTAAGATACCCTCAATAATTTTTTTCTTAATTTCGAAATAAACAAAGTCCTTTGTAGATAACCTCCGATTCATTTGAGATGAATTCAGCATTATTAAAGCTCCCTTTTTAGTTAATTTAGTAATTTCAATAGTGTAATTACTATATTGTATAACAGTACATTTGTGTAATTGTATACAATTTTATAAGTTAGTCTAATTTTATTTGAAATATACTCTAATTGTCAATATTTTTTTATCATCAATTAACCGCTATTATTGACCAATTACAATCGAAAGAAAAAACTAGGTGGTAAGAGTCCTGTAAAGTACAGAATTCTTACCACCTAGCAATAATCATAATACTTTAGTCCAACTTTTTGGGGTCAGTTGAAAGTTAGCTTTGTTCTCTAATTTTTTTAAAAAAATTATAGTTTTTGCCGTTATATAGCTCTGAATATTTTCTTTTTTTATCTTATCATCCATTCCAAACAAAACTGAATTTGGACGAGTGTAACCAATCCCTATCGCAAATTGAATCCCTTTTATCTTCCGTTAACCGCTGGTGCCAAGTAAGCGAAACCGCTGTATCACTATTCAGGAATAGTTCCGAAACATTTAGAAGCGGGATCATTTCGTTTTCACCTGTCACAAATACCTCTATTTCTTGTGAATGACATCCACTTGTTAACGTAACAGCATATTTGCCCTGCCCTGGCAGGGTATAGTAAGGTTTAACTTTTAACGCACTGCCGTCCCATTCACAGCCAACTTCATAGGAACGTCCTAAAAAGGCAGGCAAGTCTTCCACATTTCCCTTTGATAATTTTTCCCGAATGCTTGTTGAACTAATTTTCTCTCCACGGCATTCGACTTTATTTACTTTCGTAACTTCGAGGATTCCGCCTGAATCTCGTTTCAATCGATCCATATTCCCTTCACCGCGAAAGCCATACGTATAATCAAAACCTGCAACTGCATGGACGACACCGAAATCGAGTAAATATTTAGCAGCAAACTTTTCTGGCGACAGCGATGCGAACTCCCGATCGAATTCAACAATATAAAAAATATCGACACCAAGTTCAGAGAACAGTTTCTCTTTATCAGGTAACGGCATTAGATATTCTACTTTTGTTTTTCCATTTGATAAAACGGTTTTGGGATGTGGAAAGAAACTCATTACCGTTAAGAGTAGATTTTCCTCTTTTGCCTTCCTAAAAGCTGTTTGAATGACTTCACGGTGGCCGATATGAATACCATCAAAAAATCCTAGCGCCATGATACTTGATTTTGCTTTTTGCTGCCAGTGCATCAGATTATCGGGATTCAAATAAATCGTTTCCATGCAGGTGCCTCCTTCTTATTTCACATTAAGCTTTACCCATTAATCGATACGTCAAAGCCAAATTGTGTCTTTCCAAACGCTTCAACCGAGTCTTCGTAGAGATTGGATCGATGTGTACATACTGCCAAAAGATCGCGTATGAACATTTCAATTGGATCTCCTTTAAACATCGAAAATCCGCCAAGTGTCAACAAAACTTTCACGGCAATGTCCGCTACGTTTTTCGTGATTTTTGCCCTAATTGCAGCAAATTCACCACGTTTATCTTCTTTTCCCATTTCATAGTTTTCTAATAAAGAAATATATTTGTCTAATAGACCTTCTGATTCGTAATATTTAATCGTTAATTCTGCTAATACCCCCTGATGACGGGAATCTTTAGCAGAATTTCCTCCTAATCGAACCCGCTTTTCCGTCCGTTTCTTAAATTCCTCTAGTAAACGCTCCGCACCGCCTAGCGCGACCATAGGGAATCCGATACAAAAAGATGAGAAAAATGGAACATCATAAAGAGGATAGTCTTTATCATAACCTTCAGGAGGTCTGCCTGTACGATCTGCAACAGTAAGTCGTATAAGATGGTGCTTTGGAACGTAGACATTATCGACAATTACCTGGTTGCTTCCTGTCCCCCTAAGGCCTAACGTATCCCAATTTTCCACTATTTGTACATCAGATACCGGTAATGTCAGCATGCATAGTTCATTCTCTTCATTGCCGTCTATTTTTATTTTCACTGCAAGAGACACCCAGTCGCTATATAAGATTCCGCTTACAAAACTATACTTACCGGTGATCCGAAAACCATCTCCATCCTTTTCCACTTTCCCTATAGGAGCAAAGATATCTGCGATTAATCCCCCCTGATTAATCACTTCTTCTGCTCCCTCTTTCGTCATAAAAGCTACTAAACTATTATGAATGGAATAAAGAAAAGTTAACCAAGCAGCAGAGGTATTATATTTTCCAACCGTGCGGATAATCTGGGAATACTCTCTTAAATTTACTTGAGGCTCTCCGTATTTTTTTGGAAGTAATAACTTGGATAATCGAGCTTCTTTCATCGCATCAATGACATTTTTTGAAACGGTTTTGTTCTGATCTGCTTCGAGCGCCTCCGATTCTGCAATTTTTCCAACCTTTTCTGCCCCTTTTAATAACAAACTGAAATCAATTTTGTTTTCATCCAATATATTGCTTACCATATTTCGCACCCCTTTTTAATGTTATCTCATAAAAAGAAAACAACTAATCTTTACTGTTAAACCATCTCTTTTTTTCCTTGATGGACAAATCGTGCAGCATTTTCGCCTGCAATTTTGCCAAAAACAGAGCCTGCCATTAAGCCTGCACCACCAGGATAATTAAAGTAGAATAAGCCGCCCACTAGCTCACCGGCCGCATATAATCCTGGAATCGATTGATATAAAACGTCCTGCACTTCGCCGCTCGCATTTATTTTCAACCCGCCAAAAGTAAAGGTGATGCCGCATGTAACAGCATAGGCTTCAAATGGGCCTTCATCCAGGGTATTTGCCCAATTGGATTTCCTGACCGCCAGCCCTTCTGTACACCTGCCATCCTTGATATTTGGATTAAACGGAATATCAGCCCGGACCGCCTCATTGTACTCCTTCACGGTTTGTAAAAATCCTTCCGGATCGACACCGTCAATTTTCTTGGCCAATTCCTCCAATGTATCTGCTTTCACTTTTGTTACTTGTTTTCCACGATATTCTTCCCGTAATAGACCGGACACTTTTTGATCGAAAATCTGCCAGGCAAATTGGCCAGGCTGTTCCAGAATCAGCTTGCCGTATTTTGCATACGTATAGTTTCGAAAGTCTGCACCTTCATCAACAAAGCGTTTTCCTTCAGCATTTACGATAATGCCAAATGGATAGCTTAGCCTTTGAAAGCCTTCCGTGAATTCCGGCAGGTATCGGTCTCCGCCAACCGAATGGCACCCTGACCAGTTTCCACTGGCAATCGCACCAATATTTAATGCCATTTGAATTCCTTCTCCAGTATTAAAACGGCTGCCTCTTGCATGAGCTAAGTCCCATTTCGGTCCTAAATACCGTGTCCGCATTTCCGGATTGGCATGGAAGCCCCCGGAAGCCAAGATCACTGCTTTGGTGCGAACTTCCGAAGTTCTTCCTTTATGTTTAAATATAACCCCATGAACTCCAGCATCATCATGAATAAGTTTGGTCGCCATGGCATCGAATAATACCTGTACACCTAGTCGCGCGGCTTCCTCATGCAGTGACCCGACTAAACCTGGACCACCGCCGACCGATTCAGCAATCATACCGCCCCAAAATTTGAATTTACCGTCCACTTTAAATGCTTGGCGGCCATAAATCGGCACAAATCGTACCTTATGGGATACAAGCCATTTCATTGTTTCAAAACTATTGCCAGTTAGGAGTGACGCGAGCTCTGGATCGGTACGGTATTCCGTCATTCGGCACATATCATCAAAAAATTCCTCTTCCGGATAGGAGCCAAAGTCTGTGATGGCAAAATCTTCTGCAGTCAGTTCAGGCATGATTTGTTGTAAGTCTTCATTGCCGTCATAAGCAAACCGAATGGAACCATGGGTGAATGTGCTGTTTCCGCCTTTTTCGGATTCAGGTGCCTTTTCCAGTACCAAGACCGAAGCGCCATTTTCTCGTGCAGATATGGCAGCACACATAGCGGCATTTCCTGCTCCAATAACCACTATATCTGTTTCAAACTTTCTTATTTCAGTCACAGACCTCTCCCTTTCTTTTAAAAAAGCTGACTCAATATGGTGATGAGTCAGCACTTTATTTAAGCTTCAATGGTCGGCTTATTCATTTCCTTATCCATCACAGAATCACCCCAGTAGGTATTACCAATCGAGTGCTCTTCTTCTGTCCACTCAACCGGCTCCCAATCGGGCTCAAATATTAGATAGGAACCGCTAAACAATTCCACTCGGCAGCCGCTGCCAGGATCCAATACATAGAGATAAAAAGCTTGAGATACACCATGCTTTCCAGGTCCGATAAAATTAATCCCATTTTCTTTTAATATATCAGCAGCCCTTAAAATGTCTTGGGCGTTATCATGCCAATACGAAATATGATGCAGCTGATTTGGAGTTTGCGCTTGTGGTCTTGAAATGACAGCAATATCGTGAACCAAAGGAGTGACACTCATCCAGCCTGCAACGATTTTATCATTATTGTATTTAACATATTCACGAAGCTTAAAGCCTAATTGGCTTCCCAAGTAGTCAATAATTTCACCAACATCCATCGAAGTAGCAATATTGACATGGTCAAACCTTCTAGGTGAGCAGCCGCGGGCCCAAGCTTTATAGGTCTGGTTTTTCAAGACGGATCGTCTCTTTTCATCCGCTTTTGGCTTTTCAACGTCATAATAGATTTCGAAAGAATGCTGACTTGGCAGTTTAAAACGGATTGCCTGTCCTTGCCCTGTCTCTTCACCTGCTTCAATCCATCTGACTTCTGTACCTGCCTTTTCTAAAAGCTGGGCAAATCCTTCGACATCCTCAGGCCTTTTCGTTCTCCAAGCGATATGGTCGATATAACCACGATCACCTGCTGTTAATGAAAGTGAGTGATGCTCAAAGTCACCCCAAGCCCTCATGTAGTAGGTCCCGTTTTTTTCTTCGGTAACTTCTAAACCAATAACATCTCGGAAAAACCACAATGACTTTTCAAGATCAGGTGTTACAAGAGCAACATGCCCCAATTTCGCAATCTCTGGTAAACTCATCTCCTATACCCCCTTTAAATTTTGCTAGAGAAATAATCTTGGATTAACTGATTAAAGCTTTCTTTCTGTTCTATTTGCGTCCAATGACCGGTTTGGCCATAGACATGGAGCTGGACGTTTGGTAAATAGGATAGCAGGTAATAGCTTGATTCAATGGAGCAAACCATATCGTCTCGTCCGTGTACCAATAAAATTGGATTTTGAATTCGTCTTAAAGCCGTAACCGGTACTGGAACAGCAGCGGTTGCAAAAATCGCATCATTGGAGCGCTGAATTTCCGGCCGCATCGCTGTTTCATAACGGGTTTCGGCAAGTGCATCTATTTCTGGTGCTAGTTTCTCAGCATCATAGACAAACCAGCTCATAATTTGGCGCATTTTCTTTTCTGATGGATTATCATAAAAACCTTTCGCGCGGCCAAGCTCAGTACTTATTTTTGTATTTGGCGTCCCGCCAGGTCCCATTAATACCACTCGATCAAATCGTTCCGGATGTTCTAGCAGCAATTCAAGGGCAATTGAGCAGCCTAACGAGTTCCCCACTACATGAGCCTTTTGAATTCCCAGTTCATCCAACAATTCGATAATTTGATTGACCCAAAGATCGCTCCACCCCTGCCGGTTCTTTGGCAGTGTTTCGGGATGGCTGCTATTGCCGAATCCAATCAGGTCCGGAGCAAGGCAGTCATATTGTTCGCTGCAAGCTTGCAAGGCATAGCGCCAGTTTGCCCAAGCAAACACACCGGGTCCTGAACCATGTAGGAACAAAATTACTTCAGAATTCCCCTCACCCGAGCGATTTAGGTAAGTTTCAAAATGTTTCGTTTTAATCAATTTTTGTGTAATAGTTGACAATTTTTATCCTCCTTTATTTAAAAGCATTTTTAAAGTTTGTTAGATAAAATGAAACCCTTTACATTAATAAACATTTTAATTCCTACTTAAATATTAGAAAATTCAAGCTATTGTTTCTAGATAAAAAATCATCTGATTTAACCTTGTTTTCAAGTAATTTTTATTAGTTTTTAATCAATAGGTTAAGATACGACGATCTCTTCATCTATTTCTTTCTGTCTTTTGGTACCAATTTTTAATGTTGTAAGGGTGATTAAACTGATAAGTAAGAATGCCGCAATGATAAACATAGCCTCCCTAAAAGTAAATACCCCCATAATATATGGGCCCACGAAACCGCCTAAAGAGGAAAGGGTGCTTACTAATGCAATTCCTGCAGGTGCTGTTTTTTCAGAGAAAAAGAAAGTGATATAAGCATAAAACGTACCAGAAATTCCATATAATCCGGCAGACGTTATCGAAAGCATCAAAACCATTAGTGGCAGGCTTGTGACAAGCGCACAACCAATGAAGCCAATCATTGCAATGGACACACATGCTGCCAAGTGCCGTTTATGCGAATTGGTTCTGTCAGCGTTCCATCCCGTAAACAGAATGGATGGTATTGCAATAATAGAAGGAATCATTGCTAACCAGCCAATTTGTAAGTTAGACGTTCCTGATACAGATAAGGATTTTATAATGGTTGGCATCCAGTAGGATAGGGCATTCACTGCAATAAACCCTGCAATATTAAACAAAGATAATTTCCACAATTTCGAATCCTTCAACATACCAAGATGGGAGGTTTTATTTAATTTCGAACTTTCCGACCTCTCTTTTTCTAATTCCTCCTCAAGCCATGCCTTTTCCTCTGCTGTTAACCACTTTGCATTGGCTGGTTTATTCGTTAAATAAAACAATACAACAACCCCTAAAAGCACAGCAGGAGCTCCTTCCAAGATAAACATCCATCTCCAGCCTGCTAATCCGCCCCACGTTATCGTATCCATGATCCATGTCGATACGGGTGCTCCGATTAAGGCACTTAGTGGTAAGGCAACGAAAAAGAGAGCGGTTGCTTTCCCTCTTTCTCGGGCTCTAAACCAATAGGTTAAGTAAAGAATGACCCCCGGGACAAAACCTGCTTCTGCAGCACCTAGTAAAAAGCGTAAGATATATAGATGTGTAGCGGATTGTATAAACCCTATTAAAATAACGACAATTCCCCATGTGATCATAATGCGGGAAATCCACAATCTTGCGCCTACCTTGTGTAATATTAGATTACTAGGAACTTCAAATAAAAAGTAGCTGATAAAAAATAACCCTGATAACAAGCCGAATACTTCTGCGGTTAAAGCCAAATCTCTGTTCATTTCCAAGGCAGCATAGCCCATATTAACCCTGTCCAAGAAAGCAACCACATATAAAATTAAAATAAATGGTAAAATTCTACGCATTGTCTTCTTTAAAGTACTTTTTTCAATGGCATTAATCGATTGAACCTGATTCAAATAAATCCCTCCATTAAATTATTCTAAAAAGAAATCGCTTACAATTTTAAATTTTAGAAAATTTAATATATTTATGCTAGAGTAAAATTCATCTGATTTTTTACTATTTTTAAGTAGTTTATATTGAAAACTTTATTTCGGTAATGTTTATTGGTTTTTTAAAACAAAGGCATTCCATCTCTGGAAGGCCCTTTGAAGTTCATATTTGCAGCTCTCCCATAGCCAACAAAGAGTTAAGAATTAGTAAGAGCTGGTAGCTTTGAGAAGAATCACGCAGGTTTTTGTTAATGAGCGATTCAATCTTGTTAATTCGATACATTAGCCCGCTCATGGACAGTGAAAGGTCTTCCATGGTTTGATGAAGCTTTCCGCCATTTGATAAAAAAACATACAGAGTTTTTATTAATTCTTTTTGTTTTACTTCGCTGAGCTTGTAAAGCGGACCCAATTCTTGCATGGCAATTTTCTTAATTCCACTTATATTTTTAGAATTAATCAAAACACCTACAATACCTAAATCATTAAAATAAATAATTTTCTTTTCCGACGACATCCTTAAAGCAATCACGGATTCTTCAAAAAAATCTAACACACTCTCAATCTCTTCAGCTTTATCACTAATTCCCATTTTAAATTGGTGGGAGGAATGGGTAGTTTCTAAGTGTTTAAGGAGTTTCACAAGATTAATTTTCTCTGTTTCTGGTATTAACATAATGATTTGACCCTCATACTGACCAATCAACGCTTTACATCCTTGAATGTCTAAATATTTGGCAATTGACTCGAGTATTGGATCATTTTGGTCCTTGTGATTATCTGTTATGGTTCTACTCACTTTAAAATCAATTGCAGCAATATAGTATGGTTTTTTTAGATCAAAGCCCATATACCGCCCACGTTTGATCATTTCCTCTCTCGAAGAATATTGACCTTTTAATATTTGTTCCAGGAAATAGCCCTTCATTTTTTCCAGTGCTTCAAAACTGGTTTTCTCATTCAGTAGATATAATGAAGCGGCGTTGGCGACTCGCTCAATAAACATAATATAATTTTCTACATTTTTGAGTGTATTTGTTGAGTAAATAAATGTGCAATATCCAATGACCTTTTTTTGCACAATAATAGGAGTGATTAACCGTTCTTGATTTTCTGTTTTTAATCTTGTGGTTTCATAAAATACTGGAAGGGTTTTATTATTCCTTCTATTCTTTCGGATTAAACTCTCGATTAATTCCTTATTAAGGATATTAAAATCTGTTTCTTTTATCCCGGAGTACGCTATTTTGTGAAAACTCAAATCTTCAATTGAGATTGGAATTTGCAGCAATTTATGAGATGTGTCGGTAATGTCTTGTAAATTGCTTCCATTTGATATACTTTCCGTTAATTTTTTATGGAATGTTGACACCTTATCAATATAATTTCGCTGCTCTAAAAGTTGCTCATACGTATACTCTAATTCTTCAATAATATTGGTTTCTTGGTAAAATTTAATTTCTTCCCGAATTTCACTTTCCCAATCCTCCTGAAGTCTTGCTTCAAAACTGCATTCCGCATCACCTTTAGCAATACAGCATATTTCCTTAACAATCACACTCTTTTTGCAAACAGTTGACATATAACCGCTGGCATATCCGGTCAAGGTATGACACGCAGGGATATCTGATTTGCCATGATGTTTAAGGTGCTCATGTGCTTCAAATGAGTCGATCCATTTTCCCTTTCCGAGAATAGACTTAATGGTATCTAAATCACTCATCTCAATAATACGTTCAGATTTAATATCCTTTATGTGACCTGTATTTAAATGAAGAATGGATGCTTGCTTTAGTAGTTCATCGATGGAGGAAATGGTTTTCATTGCCTCTTTTGCATCACTGGCACCTAAGCTCCAACCGTAACGAAGGAGGAACCCCTTGGCTCTTTTCGTACCTAAATTTTCGATGATTCCTTTGCGTAATAATCCAAAGGCTGCAGGCGTGGTTAAAATTTTTTTATTTTCTTCTTCTGCTCCGACTGGTTCAACGATCGTTTCCAGGTTGTCACTCATTCGCTCACCCTTTTCAATACATGGATTAATCAACAAAGACTCCTTACATGTTACCTACAAGGAGTCTTTATCGTGCATTCACAAGCTTTATTTAAAGGTTGCTGAAATGGAACCTAAATGAATATTAATCACCATAGCCTCGTTCATCCGTTTGCTAGTTTGTAACCGGTGAATCTTCCGCCAGTGCTCGGTAACGTCCGCTATAAAAAATGAGTGGTTCTGCATCTTCCAAGTGAATATCAGTTACTTTACCAATAAACAGTGTGTGATCACCCTCCACATGCTCAGCAGATACCTCGCAGGCAATCTGAGCTACAGCACCAGCGAGTACCGGCTTCCCATCGAGACGATCAAAAACAACTTCCCGATGTTCTTTTAACTGACCGGCAAAAATCATCGAAAGTTCTTGTTGATCCGCAGCCAAGATATTGACAGAAAATGTTTTGCTTTGTTTAATTTTTTCAAGAATACGGGCCTTTTCACCAATGGAAATAACCACTAATTTTGGACTAAGTGACACCGACATGAAAGCATTGGCTGTCATCCCGTGCACATCACCATCTACATCGGTTGCAATAACCGTTACCCCTGTTGCAAATTTACCCATTGCGCTTCGAAATTGACGATCATCCATTTTATAAACCCCTCTCTATAACTTATCCATAGTTTACACTAGCTATCTATTAAACTAAAAAATATTATGCCTCAATGGTTGGATTGTTCTCAGGCTTATTGTCCATCTGATCGCCCCAGAAGGTAAAGCCGATATCCATTTCATCGATTGTCCATTCGATAGGCTCCCAATCAGGTTCAAATATTAAGTAGCCATTCGTAAATAATTCAACACGTAAGCCGCTTCCAGGATCAATGGCATAGATATACATTGCTTGTGAGATTCCATGTTTCCCAGGTCCTTTGAAGAAAATACCATGCTCCTTTAAGATGTCCGCTGCTCTAAGAAGATCTTGAGAATTGTCCAACCAGTAGGAAATATGATGAATTTGATGGGTCGTTGGTGAGAATGGATCATGGCTAACCGCAATATCATGGACCAACGGTGTAACACTTAACCATGCACCGACTAAAGAGTCATCTGGTGCTTTCACATATTCACGCATTTTAAAGCCTAACTTTTCCTTTAAAAAGTCTGAAATGACATTTGCTTTTAATGATGTAAGCAGATTAACATGGTCTATTCTTCTTGGAGATACTCCACGGGCCCAGGATTTATAGGTCTGATTCTTTAATACGGAACGTTTAGACGCCTCTGCTAAAGTTTTTTCCATATCGTAATAAATTTCGAAACGGTGCTCACTTGGCAGTTGGAAGCGGATGGCTCTTCCTTGACCAGCCTCTACTCCTGCTTCTATCCAGGTTACTTCTGTTCCCGCTTCCTCCAGGAGTTTTGCAAATTTCTCCACATCCTCAGGTCGTTTTGTTCTCCAAGCAATATGATCAAGATAGGATTTGTCTCCAGCTGTAACCGAAAGGGTATGATGCTCAAAATCTCCCCAAGCTCGTAAATAATGGGTGCCGTCGACTACTTCTGTTTCCTCTAAACCAATGATTTCCTTATAAAACCACAGTGATTTCTCTAAGTCTTCGGAAACTAATGCAACGTGCCCTAACTTTGCAATCTCTGGTAAACTCATTTTGGATCCTCCTCATATTAATTAAATGAAAGCCTTTTCACATATCATTAAAAAAATAGGTACTTTGTTAATTTGATGCCACGGATTAAACGAAATACGAATTCGGTTCCTGCCCACACAAAACTCTTCCGTATGTTTCTATTAAACTTGATGGAGTAATAAATCCATGTAAATGCATGGTTAAAAAGTCACGATATACTCTTTGAAGAGGGTTGGTCTCGTAGGTGAACATAGAGCCGACTCCAGCAACTAGGAGATCAATGGCTTCTTTACATAATTGATTAACATAGCCAAAGTCTGCCTTCACTTTTACAATTTCTTCTTTACCCATCACTTCACCGCGTTCAGCATATGCGTCAATTTTATCTACAGCTCGGTAAAGGTGAAGCTCAGCGGAATCAATTTTTAACTGTGCTTGGGCTACCTGTAAATGGGTAATAGGTGCTTCCGCTTGTTTGTTATAGAAGGTGTTCCCAATTCCAGCCTTTGGAAGCCGTTCCATATATAGATCCATTGCCGCTTGGGCAAGTCCTAATGCTGGTGCCACAATCGATAGTGTTAGTGATGGAACAAAGGAAGATCGGTACAATGCCACATCTTTAAGCGGTTCAATTAAATAATGCCCTTTACTAGCTAAACGATCCAACGAAACACGATGATCGGGTACAAATACATTTTGTATCTTACAGCTATTGCTGCCTGATCCCTTTAGCCCCATAACATACCAGTCATCAAGAACCTCTAATTCGTCGCGAGGAATCACCATAATGGCCATTTCTACGCCGCCGTTATCATCCACAATTGGGAATCCAAAGTAGCACCAGTCAGCATGTGGACTTCCTGACACAAATGGCCATTGTGCTTCCTCGATAAAATAGCCGCCTTCTACTTTTTTGATACCACACTTAATTGGTTTGAAATTCCCGGCCAACACTACTTCTTTTCCAGGTTGATAAATTTCACTCAGTGCCTTTTCGCCAAACGTGTAGGAAATCATATAATCACGAATATTACTTAGCGCCACAAACCAGCCAGCAGATCCGTTGCCACGAGAGATTTCTGTAACTACCTCTGTATATGTCCGCATATTTGTTTGATATCCGCCAAATAAATGGGGACGCAGGACCTTTAGTGTTCCTTCCTTTTGCATGGCATCAATAATCGATTTTGGTAAGGTATTGGTTTTCTCAATTTCTTCACCATGTTCTCGTAACTTTGGTATAAGTGCCCGAGCCTTTTCCACTAATTCTCTTTTTGTATCTAGCACACTTTGTTCCATTAAAATTTCCTCCCAAAAATAGTTATAGTTTTTTACTATCGGGTGATCATTACTAATTAAGAACATGTTGGTTTACATCAATACCCTGATATTTTTCGCCCACTAATTTTGCTACACGGCGCATATGTTTTTCCATCAAACTTTTGGCCATTTTACTATCCTTTTCTTTAAGACAGTTAAAAATCATCCAATGTTCAATCTGAGATTGACTTCTTCGTACAGTTGAAAATAATTCATCTGGATTTCCTACATAATTTAGGTAATCCCAAAGCTGCTTTGCTAGATTAAAGGTATAAGTTAACTTGGAGGCTTCGTAAATTGTGCGATGATAATCAATGTTGAGGCTGGCATAATCGTCTGGTGACAATTCCGGATCATCCATTTGCACTAAAATATTTTCCAAATAAGCGAATTCCTCTTCGTCTAGGCATAATGCCGCCTGTTCAGTCATTAAGGCATCTAAATTTGCACAAACTATTAAACGCTCTAGCACTTCTTCAGGATCCGGTCGCTTCACAAAAACGCCTACTTGCGGAATAATCGAAAGGAAACCTTCCTGTTCTAATTTTGATAATGCCTTGTGGACGGGTGTTCGACTCATATTTAGGTTGACAGTGATTTCATTTACATTGATTGCGGTTTCTGGTTCCAAGACCCCTTCAATGATTAATCGTTTAATATAGCGATATGCTGTATCAATTTTCATTTTATACACCTGCAATTTTCTAGGATTCGTTACCCTAAATTAGATAGGGAATCAACGGTGTATTAAAATTTCTATATTTCACCATTGAAAAAATCCGCTGTTAGTTTGATAAATCTTTCTTTTTGCTCCACTTGAGCCCAATGCCCGCAACGCTTAAAGATATGTAACTGTGCATTTGGCAGATAGTCCATCACATACAGGCTGCTTTGAAGCGGTACAAATCGGTCTGCATGGCCATGGATCAGTAAAATAGAATGGTCCATTTGTTTTAGTGCGGATGGTGGAACGAGCATATCAGATAAGTGGGATTTTGAAAAATTTTCTTCATATGATTTGCGAACTTCCGGCTTTAGGAACATCTCTAATCGCTCAGAGACAATTTGGTCCAGTTCATCTTCAAGGATACTTTTATCATATAAAAACCAACTTAGTAAATTTTTAAATGCGACAGGATTTGGATCCTTATGAAAGTTTGCTAATTTAGCAAGTTCTGGGGTTGGTTCTGTTAAACCGCCGCCAGCCCCCATCAAGACAACCCGATCAAATCGTTCAGGAGCATACATCAATAAATGAAGAGCAATCACACCACCAAGCGAATTTCCCACTAAATGGGCTTTTTCAATCTCTAACGTATCCATTAAGGTTAAAACCTGCTTTACCCTCTCGTTCATCCATTCGGCCCCATTGTTCGGGTAGCTCTCAGGATGATCAGTATCACCAAACCCAAAAATATCGGGTGCCACGACATGAAATTTTTCATTTAATCGTGGTAAAATGTGCTGCCAATTTGTCTTAGCACTTACCCCTGGACCACTTCCATGAAGAAAGATAATCGTTTCAGCAGCTTTGTCTCCACCTTCATGGATAAATGTATGATAGTTTCCTGTTTGAACTTTCCTTGTTTCAACAGCTGTCATTTTTCGTACCCTCACTTTGTATAAAATAGTATTCAATCGTGATTTTTAAAGATGCTAGAATTTCAGTTTTTCATTTTTACTATCTTTATAGTGGATAATCCAATAAAAAAGCGCTTTCTTTTACTAACTATAATTTTACCTTTGTTTATTAAGCCTTGTCAATAAATTCTAAATATTTTTTTTATTCAGAACAACACACTCTACTTATTAAATTTAAAAAGCTAAAATGACAAATTTTCATTTATCATTTTAGCTTCATTTTTTATCATTGACTTACGGTAATCTCTAAATCCTTATTCGGTCTTCTAACCGTGATTGCCCAAATGAGAGCTAATAAGACCAGGCCAACCGCACTTACAGATAATGGGAATCGACCGATATCTTGGTTAAAAATGGTTTGGACTAACTGGAAACCAAAAGGACCTAAAATTCCGCCGATACCTTGACCAGCAACCACTAAACCGACACTCGAAGTGGCACCAACCGGGGTAAGTTCAGAAACCCGAGTAAATACTCCTGGAAGGCCAATTCCCATCCCAAAACCACCTATTACACTTCCAATAAAGATCATCGTTAGACTTGGCGAAAAATAACAGACGGCCATTCCTAATCCGGTCAATAAGATTGCTAGAGGTAAATAGTAATTAGGAAGTTTATGTTTAATTCTTCCAAATAAAAATCCTGCAAGCAATGTGCCGAATGTAAAAATGGATATAGCCAAGCCCGCCTCCGTTGCATTTCCCAATTTATCAGCTTGAATGACGACGGATATATTTGTTACATAACCAAAAATCAGTGCTGAGTAGAATACCTGTCCTAGACTTACCCAATATATAGATTTTGGCTTTTTAATCTTTACACGATCCTGAGATCCTTCGATTTCTGATACCCGCTTTTGCTCAGGTTCAGGTAAATAAAGAATGGTCAATGCTAGAATCCAGATTGGGAAAAGGTAGGTTAAGAAACCGTAGTGCCACCCATACGAATCCGCTAAAATCCCACCAACTAATTGGAAGAAAATAGCTCCAATACACGCAATCGTGGAGGTTCCAAAACCAATCAAGAAATCTCTTTCTCTACCTTCGAAGAAATCTGTTATCACATCAATGGATAATGGCATCGTGATTCCAACACCAAGCCCTAAAATACCCCTCATTACAATAATCAGCCCGAGATTATCAATAAAAGTTGGAAGAACTCCGCCAATGATAAAAAGGCTTAATCCAACAAACAATAAGGTTCTCTTTTTAAACCGTTTGGAAAGTTTACCATAAAAAAGTGCAGGAACAATTTGAATTAATCCTGGAAAAGTAGCAACTAACATGACAATCGTAGGGTCATATTCCGGGAATGCTTTAATAATATCGGCCATGATTGATCCGGCTACCCCTGCCGCAACATCTTGGAAGGCAAGAATTACAACCAAAAACTTGAGAAAATTTCTGCTGATTGTCTTTACTGCCATCGTAAAACCCCCCTTATATCCATGAAATTGTTTAAAAACTGAACACCAATGATAGCGGAGAACAAAATGAATTCGCCTTCAATACTTATCAAAATTTTAGAATAGTTTCTGTCGCTTTTGTTGGCCTTCAAAAACAACAGTAAAATTTTAGATAACCACTAGCTAAAATTTTAATTTTACTAATTTTCCTCTTTTCACTGTTAAAATAGGTAAAAAAAGCGCTTTCTTTTACTAACTGTAATTCTACAGACCTGTAAATTACTTGTCAATATATTCAAAATATTTTTTATTTTTAAAACAATTGACATTATAGTGGGAAAACACAGAAAAATGCGCTGAAAAATTCAGCGCATTTTAATAGAAATCAGTTTCAAGTAAAATTTTACTGTTAATCTCTGATTGAAATCTCTTTTTTTAAATTTCATTCAAAAAAACTGTAAAAAACCAATTGATGATAATGGAGTGGTCATTTACTCCTCTGCAAGCACTCGACCTTTACCACTATAATAAATAAGCGGTACAGATTCTTCGAATAATCGTTAGCTTGATTAGTCATCCACCTAGATTGGTTATGATGATTCCAAAGCAGGCCGAAAATAAAAGAATACTTAGACCTATACCAATTAATGCTCCCTGGCCCAGTCTTTTTCTTCCCTTTGCAAAACTAACTATCGGAATGACAATTAAGGCAATAATAGCAACACACAAATAAACAAAAAATAGGGATGAAAACATAACTAAAAATAAAATTCCGACAAGGTAAATTCCAAGAGTAATTCCTATTCCTTTCCACAGATCTTTTAATGATTCTGCATTTTTATTTCCATCATTTTGTGTCAATCCTTTCACTCCTATTCTAGCTATTAATCAGCTTTCATCATGGTCAGGCCCTCTAACTCTGCTTGGATTTTCTTAAGCTCCACTTCTTTATCGTCACGGTAAAATAAATTATAGGTATCAAACGGTATGATCCGTCCATCAGGATGGGCAATGTGAACACATGATTTTTTAACGGATCGAACATCAAAATTATAAGCATCTAAAAATTGCATAATAATCACCCGAAACACGTTGTCGTAGCCAATTTGTCCTGGCATTGACACCTTTGGCAGACAGCATAATAAATCCTGCAGTGATAATGCTGATGAAGCTGGCGAATGATTTAAGGAAAACAGCTTAAAGATCATCTTTTTCAAATGTTCGTCTTGTTCAAATACGATTGTATTTCGTTCACCCTCTAATAAGATGTTTGGATCAATTAAGCCTGTTAATGGCGTGACTTCCTCATTTTGTTTTAAGGCATAGCCCATTGCTAAACAATCGGGGTGACATGGTACTGGGATGATATCCTTTGAGCCAAATACGTTAGATTGGTCAATGATCATCTGCCGAACTTCACTTAGGGTTAAACGATTCGTTGAAGGGTCGTAGTCTTCCAGTCTTCCCGCTGCTTGGATAGGCTGGAAGGTTACCCCTCTGACACATTTCTGTTTTAAACCGTATTGAATGATCTTGCCCACTTCATGATCATTAAGCCCTTTTTTAAGGGTCACAACAAGGGTGGTTGAAATATTATATTCATTTAAATGCTCGATTGCCTTCTGTCTGATGTCTCTCAGGTCTACCCCTCTTAATTCCTCCAAAGCTTCTTTTTCAAAACTATCAAATTGTAAATAGATTTCAAAACCAGGTGAATACGCAGCGAGTCGTTTAACAAATTCTTTATCATTAGCAATCCGCAGACCATTTGTATTGACCATTATATGACGGATTGGTCTTGCTTTTACCATATCCAAAATGTCAAAAAATTGCGGGTGTATGGTGGGCTCGCCGCCGCTAATTTGAACAATATCTGCCTGTCGCTCATTTTTAATAATGCTATCAAGCATGAATTCGATTTTTTCTAAACTGCGGAAGCTGCCCTTTTGTGGAGAGGATTCTGCATAGCATATCGGACATTTCAGATTACATCTCTCGGTTATTTCTAGCAGCGTTAAACAACTATGCTGCTCGTGATCAGGACAAAGACCGCAATCATAAGGGCATCCGTACTTAATGGGTGTGTTCCAGCGATAAGGCATTTCAGAGGGTTTGATAAACTCACGGCACCACTTATAGTAAGCCACATCCGTTGAAATCAACACTTTTTCTCTCCCATGCCTCATACAATTCTTCACTAAATAGACCCTTTCGTTTTCGATAATGACCTTTGCTTCTACTTTTCGTAAACAGGTGGAGCAAATACTGTTTGTTAATTCATAAAATAAATACGGACGATTAGGCATTGATTTCTCTCCTTTGGTCTGCTTGTTTTTTGGATATGAGCCATATATAGTATCCAATCCCAAGTAAGCTGGCAATTTGGATATTGTTCAAGAACAGATATGGGTGTGGGGTTGGTTTAATAAAATCAATCAACAGGCGAAATAGAAGATAGCTTATCATAAATAACTGGAATAGCAATCCTTCCCAACCGATTTGTTTTTTCTTTATTTGAAAAAGAACCAAGATCAGTGCCCCTAAGAAGAATATTTCATAAAGCTGTGTTGGATGCCGCTTCATTCCGTCACCAAAATCAACACCTGTAAACCAAGTTGTTTCGACGCCATATGTATGGTCATCTAAACCGGTTAAGAAACAGCCGATTCTGCCAATTACCATTCCAATGGCAAGCGGGAGGACAAAATCATCACCCGTTGAGCGAGTCCAGCCAATTAATTTTTTTGCAATCTCCACGCCAATTAACCCACCTAATAATCCGCCCACAATCGTTTTCCCTTCCATTAAATAAACAAAATTATTCCAGTTTTCTAATGTCCTTGATGAGTCTTCAAACCAATAAAGCAACTTTGAACCGATTGCTGCCCCTAAAGTCGCACCGACAACCACCCAGATCGCTTTATCGATTGGAATCCGCTCTTTATTCCTTGTGAACAAATATACTCGAAACCCAATAAAGTATGCTAAGGCTTCAAATAACAGGTGGGGATGAATACCAAATACATAGAAAGGGAAATTCACCTTTTCCTCTCCTTTCTAAATTGAACTTTAATTCTATATTATCAGAATAAAAGGAAAGTAAATGGATTTTTTGTTAATTTTTAACTTGTAAAAAGAAAAGCGCAAGCGCCCTGGTCAGCGGCGTATGGCCTGGAGCACTCCAACTGAGATAAAGGAAATACGAAGAGCCGGAGGCGCATTCGTGCTTGACTTATCGTAGGGCGGAAAGCGAAGGACACTAGCCGCTAGGGCGCTGGAGCTAGACAATTCTCAAAGATTTTTATACTTTCCTATCTTATAAAAAAGAAAAACAGCCAAGGAACTTTAATTAAAGTCCTTGGCTGCTTATATATATTATTTCTCGTAAATTTTAAAATCTTATAACGTATTTAAAAATTCTCTTACTTGGTCTGCTGTTTTGGCGTTTGCACTATGTAAATGAGCCAGCTTTTCGCCATTTTTAAATACTAGTAATGATGGAATTCCCATTACCGTTTGTTCTTCAGCAAGTTCTGGAAATTCATCTTTGTCAATTTTAAACCAGTGCTTGTCCTGATTTTCCTCAACAATCTCATCGATATACATATTCAGACGTTTACAATCAGGGCACCACGTAGTTGTAAATATGCCTACTGTTAATTGATCATCTGCGATTTGATTACGGTATTCTTGCTCTGTCTTAATTTCTTTCATGTTAATCCCCCTTTATATTTATGCTTCCTATTATACAAAATTAATGTCTACTCTAAAAATCTTTTGATTTGATTAAGATAGATTAAGTTGTTTTCGAGTCACGTCGATTACATTAACCAATAATTGAATATCTTGATGGTTTTTCATTAATAAAACACCACCTTCGATAATAGCGATTATCGACTGCGCACTTTTTTTGGTATCAACTGTGTTATTTAGTTGAGCCTGCTTAACCATTTCGTCTAATACGGCTTTTACTGCATCAACCCAGCGCTCAAAAAATTGTTGAATTTTCACTCGAAACTCTTCTTCATGTTCACTCATTTCAATCGCCAAGTTGCCAACCGGACAACCTAGTTTCATTTCCATTTTAGCATGAGAAGCTATCGCCCAATCGAACATCATATTTAATTTTGATGTAGGGTTATCCGCTGATTGAAGAATTTCTTTAATTAACTGTTGATTCCAATCCTGAATCAAATCATCTACCACAGCAAGTCCAAGGTCATATTTAGAGGAAAAATAATGGTAGAATTGTCCCTTTCCAATATGAGCAGCTTGAAGTATATCACTTATTGATGTGGCTTGGTAGCCTTTTGAATGAATGATCTCTCTAGCTATAGAGATTATTTCTTGCCTTTTATTCATAAATACACCTTCGTCATCGTGATTCTAATCATTCACCATAGCTTTGAATCAAATTAGCTATATGTGCATATGCTCCACCAGCTAGTAATGCGGAAGAAACCAAAATGGCTTCGGATAGTTCTTCATTTGTTGCCCCGACTTTTGCTGCGTTTTTCGTGTGAACATCAATACAATATGGGCATTGAGTGGCATGCGCAACTGCTACAGCAATAATTTCTTTGAATTTTTCGGTTAATTTGCCTGCTTTCATGGCTGCGGCACTAAAATTAGAATACCCTTTAAAGCCATCAGGTGCATTGATTCTTAGATTACGAAGTTTTTTGAGATTCGATCTTGCATAAAGAGTATCCGGTGCTTCTGGATCTAATGCATTTTGCACATGAGTGCTATGGGTCACTGCCCCTCCAGCTTCTACTGCAGCTACGACAAAAACAGCTTCCACTAACTCTTCAAGGGATGCTCCCTCTGCTTTGGCGCTCAGTGTATGGGAGTCAATACAATATGGACATTCAGTTACATGGGCTATTGCAACGGCAATGATTTCCTTTTCTTTTTTTGTAAGTGCCCCTTCTTTAAGAACTGCACTGTTAAACTCCGAAAATGCTTGTAATTGATCAGGCACTAGATTTTTAAGTTGATTAAGATTTTTCAAATTTTCTTTTTGATATAAACTGTTTGTCATATAAAACACCCTTTCATTTACTGTACTACTAAATGATGAATTGTAATCCTTTATTTAGACTTTTGAAACAAATGCCATTCTTCCATTGACAATTTGCTGTGGGCTTTTCAACTGAAAACTATTAACTGACTCCGAAAAATCAATTTTTAAATCTTCATCAAAATAAAGAAGTTCTGATTTCTCCATTAAAATCGGACCATTGTTTGTTTCAAATACAATATCATCTGTTTCATCTATTGATGAGACAAACATCAAGGTAGGTACTCCCGCACCACAAGCGAGCCCTTCCATTACGTTTTTAATTTTTAGATATCCTTTTTGTTCACCAATCTTTTTAGTTAATACTCCTGCCGCATTATCAGTAATTGTGATATTCATTTCCACACCTCCCATTTTATTCTTATTCCCTTTTTATGATCTTCTTATAATTATTCTTGCAAACAGCTATAATTTCCTGTACCTACCGTTCGGTACAATTTTAGTCTATCAATTTAATTTATAATTAGCAATTAAATTGATTGACAACGGCAAGCCATACCGATTTAATTTTAAGTGAATTTTCTTTTCCAAATTTGATTTTTAACTTAATATATTCAAACTTGTTAAATCAACAAGTGCACTTTCACCAAAACGATAGCGAAGAAGCTTGTTCGCTATGATTCAACTATTTCTTTCTCCATCTGCGATACATCCTATATCCCTTTCGCACACCGTCAACAATAAAGAATGGAATTCTTGGATGATATTTATACAGAAATGGTCGATATATCTTGTAATAACCTTTTTTTAGGTCATTCCACTTCCTGCAATAGCCCTGTTTATAAAAATCTGATACATCAACGATATAACCTCTTCCTTCATACATCACAACGTTCTTGCCGTGAACATCAAAAGGATTCAACCCTACTGACCGGGCGTAATCTAAGCCAGCATCAATATCTTCAATGACTTGTTTAGGGATTTGTAGCCCTTTTATCACTGCATCAAATAAAGTAATCCCTTCTAGCTTTTTTAACACTAAATATGTTTCACCATAGTCGTATAATGTTGAATAAGAAGGATGGCTTCCTAACCTTTTATAGACTTCTATCTCCTTCTTAAGCTCCTCAGGGTTTCTGCCGTACACTTTTACTACTCTATCTGGATAAGACTTGTGTGAAAAGACACCAGCATAATTGCCGTTCCCAATTGTATTCCACGATTCTGACTGGTTGGTTACAATGATAGGGTCAAATGGGCTTTGAACAGTCAAATCTATATTTGGCAATAGTTCTTTTTCTATTAATTTTACATACTCATTAATAATCATTTACACACCTTCTACAATAGACTATCTTTAATATCACTTCTGATAAACCCATTATAAAGTAAATAGTTAATCTAGGTTGTAAATTAAAATAGAAATTTCTATACAGCCAATATACAATAAAAGAAGTAATCTAATTATAAAGAGAGGAGAACCTATGACATTTCCCATTTTAGAAACAAAACGATTAAAATTAATTGAACTTACTCATCAGCATGTAAATCCTCTTTTTGAGATATTATCATTAGAAGAAGTGACACGGTTTTATGGAACTAATTCTTTTACAATACAAGCCGAGGCTTCCAGATTAATTGAATTATTTCACAAGAACTTTCTTGAAAACCGGGGGATTCGTTGGGGCATTAAGCTTAAAGAAAATCAAAGAATTATTGGTACGGTTGGTCTGAATAGTTTACAATTAGCCAATAATCGTGCTGAAATCGGTTATGAACTACATCCTTCATTTTGGAGAATGGGTTTTGCTTCAGAGGCCATTACAGAGGTCCTGGAATTTAGTTTTAATAAGTTGAATTTAAATCGAATCGGAGCGGTCGTCTATCCTGAAAATGCTGCCTCCTTAGAGCTGCTATTAAAGTTAGGCTTCAGCAAAGAAGGAGTACTTCGCGGCTATATCAAACAGAACAATAAATTTCATGATACATATGTTTTATCACTTTTACAGTCAGAATGGAGGAAAAGCCAGGAATAAATCCTAGCTCTATTCTTCAAAATAATCTTTCAAGGCTTTAGGGTTTTTGACCTCATCCTCTTGATAATAAGGGTTATTTTCCTCTGCATCCTTTGGGTCTAGGTTCGTTTTAATCACTAACATTGGTGAAGAAGGGCTTTCCGCAATAATACGGTCATTTAATTGATCAAAATCTGGCATGTGTTTATTTCCAGGCTGTCTCGGCTTCATCGGAACACCTCCTAGAAATAGCTTGCTGATTTTTCCCTATCTCATTCACTTAATTTTTTGGCTATTTAAAAATAAAATGAAAAAAACTAGGAAGTGTTACCTTCCTAGTATCTTTATTCTTCTTCTGAGCCGACTAAGAAATCTGGATTCAGTTCCTCGAATTCTTCGTCGTCTACATCCAATCCCCAATCCTCATCATTGTCCTTGCAGCCTTCGGAGCTGACACGGACACAAACCTTTGTCTCGCCAATCACTTCTACAAGGAACTCCCTTTCGACATGGACAATGATTCGGTTACCATTAGGGGAAATGACCGCTTCACAGCAGTTAGGTTGTTGCAGCACTCGAGCACAAATTTCATTGTCATCGAGGCAGTCATGATCACGGTATTTTAGTTTGATGACATCAGTATATTGCACACGTTCAGTCACTACTTCTGTTTTGGTATTATCATTAAAAGAGTACCAAACGTTAATGTCATACGAGCCGTGAATCTCTACTGTTTTGCCGACTTTTTTCGCGTTGTATTTATGATTAATGATCCAACAGCCAAGAATACTTGTCGGACTATGCGCCGGGCTAATCGTATGATTGGACTGGGTAAATTTTCGTCCTTTCGCAACTACGGCCTTGGTAATTATCTCTCTATATTCTCCCATTTTGCGCGAACCCTCCTCATTCATTTTCATTTCATCGTATGCTAATTTGTAGACTAGTGTGATATATATTTTTGTGAATACTGGATAAAAGTTTAGTCATAGTTCATTTTATGCGGGATTTATAGGTGTGTGCCTTTCTTGCCTGTACTAAAAAAAGAAGGCCATTGATATCTTTGGTTTGGAGAATTTCTTTTGAAGGGTAGAGTTTTAGATAAAGAAAAACCAGACTTCGATTAGAAGCCTGGTTCCCATTTTTAATGATCGTGATCACAATCGTCGTGGCTATCACATGCCCCGCCGCCATTTTTCATACTTGCACCCGTTTCACCGATTAATACATCTCCACCTGTAGAAATAATAATTTCATCAGTTACCGTATTGGAGATAGTGGAAGCAATTAGTTGAAGTAGTTCATTCACATCTACTTGAGATTGTTTAAAATCCTGAACAACAGGAATTTCATCCAACTCTTGTTCAATCGAAGATATTTTGTCCTCAACCTTTTTTAATGCCTCATGTTTTCCATAATGCTGTAAATTAACGGCCTGCTTTTGTAGGCCTTTAATATCGGAAATCAAGGTCTTCACCTTTTGATTTTCATGAATATGAGCTTCTGCTCGTTTGAAGAAGTCCACTTCATCCGTATCTGCAATCATACGTGCCAATTCTGCAGCACGAGCGACGATATCGTCTTTAGTATATTTCGCCACTTTATTTCACCTCAACTGGTTCTAGTTCTTCCACCATTTCTCCGTTTAATGACCATGTTCTTGCTTCTGTTATTTTCACTTTAATAATTTTGCCAATCACCGATTTTGGGGCAGCAAAGTTAACAAGTTTGTTCTTTGAAGTGTAGCCTGCTAGTACATTAGGATTGTTCTTGCTTTCCCCTTCTACAAGAACATCCACTATTTGACCTTCATGCTTTTTCATTGCTTCTAAAGAAAGCTCATTTACAAGATTATTTAGCCGTTGCAGGCGTTCTTTCTTGACTGCCATCGGAACGTTATCCTCCATTTTTGCAGCAGGAGTTCCTTCACGTGGTGAATAAATAAAGGTATAAGCCAATTCATAGCCAACCTCTCGATAAAGAGACAATGTTTCTTCAAACTGTTCATCTGTCTCGTTTGGATAGCCCACAATAATATCAGTGGTCAAAGCAACATTTGGCATAGCCGCTTTGATTTTTCTAACAAGCTCTAAATATTGTTCTCTTGTATATTTACGAGCCATAATTTTCAATACATCTGTTGACCCAGACTGCACTGGTAAATGGATATGATCCATTAGGTTGCCGCCCTTTGCAAGAACTTCAATCAAATGATCATCAAAATCACGCGGATGGCTGGTGGTAAAGCGAATCCGTGGAATATCAATTTTACGTAATTCATCCATTAGGTCACCAAGGCCATAGTTCAAGCCTTCTAGATCTTTACCATAGGCATTTACGTTTTGTCCTAGCAGTGTAACCTCTTGATAGCCTTGTGCTGCTAACTGGCGAACTTCCTGAATAATCTCTTCAGGACGACGGCTTCGCTCCTTACCACGGGTGAACGGTACTATACAGTACGTACAGAATTTATCACAGCCGTACATGATGTTTACCCAAGCCTTAATTTTACCGCGGCGAACTTTTGGAAGGTTTTCAATAACATCGCCTTCCTTAGACCATACTTCAACTACCATTTCCTTTGACATGTATGCCTCATTTAAAATGTTTGGCAGACGATGAATGTTATGCGTACCAAAAATCATATCAACTTGATTATAGGTTTTTAGAATCTTATTAACGACGCTTTCTTCCTGCGACATACAACCACATACACCAATAAGTAAGTCCGGCTTTTCCAGTTTCAAATGCTTTAAATGACCAAGTTCACCAAACACTTTGTTTTCAGCATTTTCACGTATTGCACAAGTGTTTAAGAGAATAACATTCGCCTCTTCGGTGCTGTCAGTAGGCTCATAGCCCAATGCTAAAAAGATACCTGCCATGACTTCAGTATCATGTTCATTCATTTGACAGCCATAGGTACGGATATAAAACTTACGGCCATCCCCCATTCCACGGAATTCTTCAGGAATAGTAAAGTCATTATGATATTGCACTTCTTCTTTACCACGTTTTTTAGCTTCTTTTAGAGAAGGAGCAGTAATCACTTGCTCGAAGTATTTGCTGTAATCCTTGGCGGATTTTTTGTCCGAAGAATTAGCAGTTTCTACTTGCTGGCCTTCTAATCTTTGTTTTTCATTCATTTAATTAAAATCCCCTTTCTAAAAAAATGACGTAAGGTGTCTATTAAATTCCTTAATGTTATTTTTTACCTGTGCCGTAAATAAAGCTATTAAATATTATCTGCACATTATAATAGTATAAAGGTTTACCTAACTGAAAACAATAGAAATCCCTGTTAACAAGCCTGTTTAAGAGATAATTCATTTTTGTAATCGGTGGTTTCAATTAATCGTTTACGTAAAAAAACCGAGGAAATAAATTCCTCGGTTTTTTTGATTGTTTATTACATAAACTCAGCAACTAATTTATCAAAGTGTGCTTGATCAAGATTTAAATCAGCCTCTACTAATGGCTCTTCAGAATATCCAGTCAGTAATTCCTGGTAAGAAGAACGCTCATTGTTTTGGTATATTAGGCCAGTCACTAAACCATTATGTTTCATTAATGTCTGCATCGCCATTTCACGATTGGATGGATCGTATCCTTCCACATCGCTAAGCTTCTTTAGATTTTCCTTAAACCAGTCATATGTGTTGACTTTATTATATGTTACACATGGGCTGAATACGTTAATTAATGAAAAACCTTTATGCTTGATCCCTGCTTCAATTAAAGCAGTTAGATCTTTTAAATCGGTTGAGAAACTTTGAGCAACAAAGGTTGCGCCAACTGTTAATGCCATTTCCATTGGAGAAATCGCTTGTTCGATCGACCCCATCGGTGTTGATTTGGTTTTAAAACCAACTGCTGAACGTGGGGAAGTTTGACCTTTTGTTAAACCATAGATTTGGTTATCCATAACAATGTAGGTAATGTCGACATTACGGCGAATAGCATGAATCGTATGTCCCATCCCAATTGCATATCCATCACCGTCACCGCCAGAAGCAATGACTGTTAAATCACGATTAGCCATTTTAACACCTTGGGCAATCGGAAGTGAACGGCCATGGATACCATGAAAGCCATAAGAATTAATATAACCAGAGATCCGCCCTGAACAGCCAATCCCTGAAACAACTGCTAAATTTTCTGGTTCTAAACCTACATTTGCTGCCGCACGCTGCATTGCCGCTTGTACGGAGAAGTCGCCACAGCCTGGGCACCAGTTCGGTTTAACATCATTTCGAAAGTCTTTAAAAGTGGCCATTTAGAACAACTCCTTACATTTTGAATGAACTTCGTGTGGTAGGAATGGGTTACCATCATATTTAACATATTTTGTGATTTTTTCAGCATGTCCAACATTCATTTTCATGATATTTGCTAACTGTCCAGTTGCATTGTTTTCCACGACAATTACTTTTTTCGCAGAACGGACAAGTGGAAGCACTTCATCAGTTGGGAATGGATGGATTAATCGAATTTGGGCATGATTGACTTTCAAACCGTCATTTTCTAAGCGACCCATCGCTTCTTCAATAACTCCACGAGTTGAGTTAAAACCAACAATCAATAAATCTGCATCTTCATGTGGTGCATTTTTATAAACAGGTGTGTTAAAACGAATATTTTCAACCTTACGTAAACGTTTATCCATTTGGGCAATACGGTTTGTTGATGATTCAGATGGTTTACCATTTTCAGCATGTTCAACACCTGTAACATGGTGAATTCCATTTTTCATACCTGGAATAGTACGAGGTGAAATACCATCTGGTGTTACTTCATAACGCTTGAAATAGGCTTTATTTTCAATCTCTGGAAGTTCTTCTGTTACAAGCTTACCGCGTCTAATTTCTACTTTAGAGACATCAAGTGGTTCCACTGTTTGTTTTCCTAAAGATAACTGAAGGTCTGATAAAACAATTACAGGGCATTGATACTCTTCGGCCAGATTGAACGCTTCTGCAGTATCATAAAAAGCCTCTTGTACAGTACTTGGAGCCATTACGATTTTTGGAATTTCACCGTGTGTACCATAAATCATCGCCATTAAGTCGGACTGCTCTTGTTTAGTTGGTAATCCTGTTGATGGACCCCCACGCTGTGTATCGACGATGACAAGTGGAGTTTCTGTGATACCTGCTAATCCTATAGCTTCCATTTTTAATGATAATCCAGGGCCTGATGATGCAGTGATCGCACGGACACCACCATAGCTAGCACCGATCGTCATTGTACATGCAGCAATCTCGTCCTCTGTTTGGATAACTGTCCCGCCAAGTGCCGGTAATTTCTTAATTAAATATTCCATGATATCAGATGCAGGAGTGATTGGATATGCCGCCATAAAACGACATCCAGCAGCAAGGGCGCCCAATGCGATGGCATCGTTTCCAATCATAAACATACGGTGTTTGCCATCTGCTTTTTCAAGGACCATTGTCGGTACACTGGCATCCATTTTTTCTTTCATATAGTCGAAGCCAGCTTTAATCGCATCCATATTTTTCGCAACAACCTTGTCGCCTTTTTTACCAAAAATCTCACGAACTACTTCTTCAAAAACATGAATATCCAAATCTAAGACCGCAGATGTTGCACCGATTGCAACCATGTTTTTCATTAGGGATGTCCCTAATTCTGTAGCGATTTCTGTAAATGGAACCGCATACAGGGATGCTTCAGTATCTTCCGGCTTTTTTGGACCAAATTTTGCATCAGCAAGGATTACTCCTTTACTATGAAGCTCTTTGTAATTAACATCGATGGTTTCTTGGTCAAAAGCTACAAGGATATCAAGGTCATCAGAAATAGAGCGTACTTCAGTTGTGCTTACTCTGATTTTATTATTTGTATGACCGCCTTTAATACGTGATGAAAAGTGACGGTAACCATACAAGTAATATCCTAGGCGATTCAGTGCGATTGCAAAGATTTCCCCAGTACTTTCAATACCTTCCCCTTGTTGTCCGCCAACTTTCCACGAAAGTTGATTGATCATTTCCTTACACCCCTTTGGATATGTAAAAAGTTAGTAGATTAAATCATTTATTACTGTAGCACTTCTCCTGATAATTCACTAAAAAATTAGCCCGTTTAATGTTTTTAAGACTAAAAATTTGAATGATGAAGATGTACTAAACGCTTACAATTCTAGACCTTAGCACTAAAAATTGCAACCCTTTAAGCCTAAATATTGTCTAAAATATGAATATTTTTTTATTATTTGCAATTTACTATTTATCTTTCGGTAAAATTCTACCAAATGGTAGACTTAGACATTATATTTACCGTATTCTTTACCGTTTAAAAATATTGCGACCGAGCCTTCCCTATATACCAGAATAATGTTGAGACATTAAATTATTATTGCTCATTTAATTTTTAATAGGGAAAACGAAGAAATTAAAAAACCTGCTTGGCATGGTACCAAGCAGGTAAATTGTACGTATTTTTTTGTTACAGCCTATAAATAGTCTATCTCTTTCATCTTGGTTCGACGATTAACTTAATAGCCGTACGTTCTTCCCCGTCTATTAAAATATCGGTAAACGCAGGAATACAGATCAAATCTACTCCGCTAGGTGCTACAAACCCTCTTGCAATCGCTACTGCCTTTACGGCTTGATTCAATGCACCCGCACCAATAGCCTGTATCTCTGCTGCACCTCTTTCACGCAGAACTCCGGCAAGTGCACCAGCTACAGAATTAGGATTAGATTTTGCTGAAACTTTTAATATTTCCATTCCTAGCTCCCCCTTAGAAAAATCCCGATCCCGCATGAGCAGTTTCATGAACAAATCAGGTTATAACATTCCACTGCTACTATATTCAGTTGTGAAAAGACATATTCCGGCTTGGACAAAAAAATGTCATTCAAAATGCATAATCGTTCTTGCAAAGGGGGCTATCACTAACAAAGGGTCTGACCCCACACAGTATATTCAGTGTAGAATCTGACCCTTTTTGAGACAGCCGCTTAACTATAGAATGGATGATCATCATTTATTAAAATTGGATTTATTTTTTTGGTAAACCCTGTTTTACGGTCTAATTCAATCAACACGGCGCTTAACTGATTTCTTCCTGTCGTAGGGACTTCGAAACGAACTGGGAGACTGGTTAGAAACCTTTTTAAGACGGCCTCTCTTTCCATTCCTAAAATACCATCATATGGTCCAGTCATACCCACATCTGATAAATACCCGGTACCACCAGGTAATACACGGTTGTCTGCTGTTTGCACATGTGTGTGTGTTCCAACGACTGCTGATACTCTTCCGTCTAAATACCAGCCCATGGCCTGTTTTTCACTTGTGACCTCTGCATGGAAGTCGACAAAAATATATGGAGTTCGTTCACGGGCGATTTCCACTAATTCATCTGCTTTCCGAAATGGACAATCTAATGGGGCCATAAAGGTTCGACCTTGAAGATTAATCACAGCAACCTCTAGTTCATTCACTTTAAAAAAAGCTAAGCCCTGACCAGGTGTTCCTTCTGGAAAATTTGCTGGTCTAACTAAATTTTTCGCTGAGCCGATAAACTCAAATATGTCTCGATTATCCCAAGAATGATTGCCAAGCGTTATCGCTTGTGCACCCTGTCCCAAAAATTCCCGATAAATCTTTTCGGTAATTCCTCTTCCCCCAGCGGCATTTTCACCATTAATAATCGTAAAATGGGGTCGATACTTTTCTTTTAATTTAGGCAGATATTCCTTCACCATGTCACGGCCTGGTGAGCCAACGACATCGCCGATAAAAAGTAAATTCATGTTTTTCCCTTTCATCAATCAAATTAGTCAATATTCAATTTAACACATACAACTGTCATTTAAGCGATTGAAAATCAATAAATAAAGCGGTGCAATCGCACCGCTTATTTTGCGTATTCAACAGCCCGCGTTTCACGGATTACTGTTACTTTAATATGTCCAGGATAATCAAGCTCTTCTTCAATTCGTTTGCGAATATCACGAGCTAAACGATGTGCAGAAAGATCATCTACTGCTTCTGGTCTTACAATAATACGCACTTCGCGACCCGCTTGAATAGCAAAGGATTTTTCAACTCCTTCATAGGATTCAGAAATTTCCTCTAGCTTTTCAAGGCGACGGATATAGTTCTCAAGTGTCTCACTACGTGCACCTGGTCTAGCAGCTGATAGTGCATCAGCAGCTGCCACAAGAACTGCAATAATGGATGTTGGTTCTGTATCCCCATGGTGGGAGGCAATACTATTGATTACCACTGGGTGCTCCTTGTATTTCGTTGCAAGTTCTACCCCAATTTCCACATGGCTTCCTTCCACTTCATGGTCAATGGCTTTTCCAATATCATGAAGCAAGCCTGCACGGCGAGCCAATGTTTCATCTTGACCAAGTTCAGCGGCAAGCAAGCCTGAAAGCTGTGCAACTTCTACTGAATGTTTTAATACGTTTTGTCCGTAACTCGTACGGAACTTCAAACGGCCAAGGATTTTGATAAGATCAGGATGTAGTCCATGTACACCGACCTCAAAGGTCGTTTGCTCACCAACTTCACGGATATATTCATCCACTTCGCGGCGAGATTTTTCAACCATTTCTTCAATTCTTGCTGGATGGATTCTACCGTCTTGAACTAACTTCTCAAGAGCTAAACGAGCAGTTTCTCTTCGAATAGGATCAAATCCTGATAAAATAACTGCTTCAGGAGTATCATCAATAATCAAATCAATTCCCGTTAACGTTTCAAGTGTACGGATGTTACGTCCCTCACGACCAATAATCCGACCCTTCATTTCGTCATTTGGAAGATTGACGACAGAAACAGTCGTTTCGGCAACATGGTCAGCAGCGCAACGCTGGATTGCCAGCGAAAGAATTTCCTTCGCTTTCTTGTCTGCTTCTTCCTTCGCGCGGTTTTCACTTTCCTTAATCATGATGGCAGTGTCATGGGTTAACTCTTGCTCCATTCTGTCAATAATGATTGTTTTCGCTTCTTCGCGCGTAAGGCTTGAAATTCGTTCGAGTTCAGTTTGTTGTTTTCGTATCAACTCGTCCACTTTGCTTTCCATCTCTTCAATATGCTGTTGTCTTAGGTTTAGAGAATCATCCTTCTTTTCTAAAAGATTTTCACGCTTGTTTAACGTTTCCTCTTTTCGATCTAAATTCTCTTCTCTTTGCAGTAAACGGTTTTCTTGTTTTTGCATTTCATTTCTTCGTTCACGAACCTCACGCTCAGCTTCAGTCCGAAGCTTGTGAATTTCATCCTTTGCTTCTAGCAAAGCTTCTTTTTTCAATGAATCAGCATCACGTTTCGCATCTTCAAGAATCTGCTCTGCAGCATTCTTTGCACCTGCTACTTTTGCATCAGCAATGGATTTATGAACAAAATAGCCAACAACGGCACCGACGATAAGGCCAAGCAAAATGGAGATGATAGTAATTGGATCCAATCGTTACACCTCCTCTTGCTATGAACTTTTGTTACAATTTTTTAAGTGTCGGCATGTACATTGTTTAGACTCAACATACAGCAAGCACCAAGGCTTTTCGCATTGTAATATTTCCAAAAATGTAAAATATACATGTTAATTGTAAAGGTGAGAATATTTATTGTCAAGGCTTAGTCCTATTAGCTTTTTGAAATATTTAGAATTTGACAATTTATATTCATTTACTCACCCAAATTAAAAAATGTATAATTGAAAATACAATTGTATATTTATTCAACTTTATTAAAAAAGCAAAACCCGTCTAGGGGCTTTGCTCTACTAAAACTAATCCAGCAAATTAATCTGCTCATCATCTTCTTCTGTTTCGGTTACAAATTTCTCTCCATCTAAACCATAATGCTCACGAATTTTTTGTTGAATTTCCAGACGAATACTTGGGTTTTCTTTTAAGAATAATTTTGCATTTTCACGGCCTTGTCCGACTCTTTCCCCATTATAGGAATACCAAGAGCCGCTCTTTTCAACTATATCCAACTCAGAGCCAATATCGATAATCTCGCCCTCTTTAGAAATACCTTCACCATACATAATGTCAACTTCAGCAGTACGGAATGGCGGTGCCACTTTATTCTTAACGACCTTTATTTTGGTCTTGTTACCCACTATATCATTACCCTGCTTTAATGCTTCTGCACGGCGCACTTCAATACGAACAGTGGAATAGAATTTTAATGCGCGTCCACCTGGCGTAGTCTCTGGGTTTCCAAACATGACTCCAATTTTTTCACGAACTTGGTTAATAAAGATAGCGATTGTCTTGGATTTATTAATGGCACCGGAAAGTTTACGCAGTGCTTGAGACATCAAGCGTGCCTGTAAACCCATGTGCGAATCTCCCATTTCCCCTTCAATTTCTGCTTTTGGAACTAAAGCAGCTACTGAGTCGACTACAATAATATCAATTGCACCACTGCGAACAAGGGCCTCAGCGATTTCAAGTGCTTGTTCACCAGTATCTGGCTGCGATAACAATAACTCATCAATGTCAACACCCAATTTTTTTGCATAGGCTGGATCAAGGGCGTGCTCGGCGTCAATAAAGGCAGCCTGTCCACCATTTGCTTGTACTTCAGCAATTGCATGTAAGGCAACAGTTGTTTTACCAGAGCTTTCAGGGCCATAAACTTCGATAATACGGCCTCTTGGATATCCACCCACTCCTAGTGCTGCATCAAGGGCTAAAGAACCACTCGGACTCGTATGAATCTGCGTATCCGTTTTTTCTCCCATCTTCATGACGGAACCTTTACCAAATTGTTTTTCTATTTGTTTAAGCGCCATTTCTAAGGCGGCCTTTCTATCACTCACAAATAGTTCCTCCTTTTTTTATGAAAAAAATTTATTATTATTTCTTTAATCTATCAAAATAAAAATAAAACCTATTACTAATATAACCTCTTTTTGGCTATTTGTCGAGAAAAAACACGAACATTTATTCGACTTATTTTTAACAATTTATACTAGGATAACAGCTAAATCAAACCACTTTTTGTCTTTTCACTAAAATAATAGCTTTGAAATGCAACTTTTTAGCTTTTATCTAAAAGTTTCGAATTTGTTAAATAAAAAGAACCACAGAAAACTATTAAGCCTTCTGTGATTCTTTTAAATGCTGCAGTATAAAAAAGCAGCCATATTTTACTGATCTTTTCCGATTTGCTTCTCTAGTCCCAGCAAGGGCAAGTTTTTCGACTATTGTTGGTCTTCCCTTAATGGCCATTCCAATATAAATGGTCCCAACCGGTTTCCCTTCCACCTCATCAGGACCAGCAACACCGGTAAAACTGATTGAAATATCGCTATTAACCAGTCTTAATGCATTTTCCGCCATTTCTTTGGCGCATTGTTCACTTACAGCTCCATATTTTTCAAGCGTTTCTTTTTTTACTTGTAATACATTCTGCTTTACTTCATTCGAATAAGAAACAATTCCACCTTTAAATACGGAGCTTGCACCCGCTAAGGACGTTAACTCTTGCTGAAATAGCCCGCCTGTTAAACTCTCAGCAGCCGTAATCGTTAATTTTCTTTCTTTTAATGCTTTCATTAGTTCTTCTACTAATGATGTATCATTGTAGCCATATAAAAATTTTCCGACACGTTGATTAATAGTTTTTTCTACTTCATCAAGCATCGATTGCGCAATCTGTTCATCAATATGTTTTGCCGTTAATCTTAAGGTAACCTCTTGGTCACCTGCGAGCGGGGCAATCGTCGGATTGGTTTGAGCATCAATTAAATCGATTATTTCTGTTTCCAACGCTGCTTCCCCAATACCAAAGAAACGCAGCACCCGCGAAACAATTTTTTCGTGAGATTCTTTTTCAGTTGTTAGAGCTTGACACCCATATTGGAGAAACATCGGTTCCATTTCCTTTGGAGGGCCTGGTAAAAGCATATATGTATGGCTGTCTCTTTCTAAAACCATGCCAGGGGCCATGCCATGATCATTGGGAAGAATATGAGATCCTTCCAGTACTAGTGCCTGCTTGCGATTATTATCTGTCATTACACGGTTTGTTCGTTTAAAGTATTGTTCAATGGACTCTAATGCCACTTCGTCCAAAACAAGTTTTTTGCCAAGGTGACGCGCAATCGTTTCCTTCGTCAAGTCATCCTTTGTCGGACCTAGGCCGCCAGTAAAGATGATTACTTTCGCTCGACTTTCAGCTATTTCAATCGCTGCTTTTAATCGATCAGGGTTATCTCCAACGACGGTATGATAATAGACATTTATGCCTACTCCGGCTAATTGCTGTGATAGATAACGCGCATTTGTATTCACAATTTGACCGAGCAATAACTCAGAGCCAACAGCAATAATCTCGGCATTCATCACTTCATTCCCCCTTATCAACGATAGGTACCCTACTTAGAATTTTTTAACACGTGGCTATTTTTTGCAAAATAATCCCAGCCAGACCAAATAGTGAAAATTAATGCGACCCACAAGGCGAAAATATCAAATCGAAATGGAATCATCGCAAAAATAAAATTATGTAACAACAGGGATGAAATCGCGATAATTTGCGTCCATGTCTTTATTTTACCGAGCATATTAGCAGCGACCACTTCCCCTTCTCCTGCAAGTAAGAGGCGAAGACCCGTTACAGCAAATTCCCGGCTTATAATAACGATCACAAGCCATGATGGAGCATAAACATCATTCAGTTCAACAAGTACAATTAAAGCTGCCGAGACGAGTAATTTGTCTGCAAGCGGGTCAAGGAATTTCCCCATATTAGTAACAAGGTTGTATTTCCGGGCATAGTGGCCATCCACCCAATCTGTTGTGGACGCTAAAATAAAGATAAGTGCACCGACAAAATGAGTAACAGGCATATCTGCACCAAGGAGATGCATTTCCCCCCAATCAAATGAGGCTAACATTACAATCAAGAATATAGGAATTAATAATATCCTTGATACAGTGATTCTATTTGGAATATTCATAATTTTCCTCCATGCTGAGTTTAAAAGTGAAAAATAGCCATCAACAGATGACTATTCATTCTTCAGAACATAATGAATCGTGATGTTCTGAACATTCGCTGTTGCTGGTATGGCATACTCAAGCTTTTGATCATTTACATAAATTTCTGTTCCTGCGGCATTACCTACCCTGATAACGGCATCCGTTTCAGCTGATAAATCCACTGTCTGGTTCTCGATTTTACCAGGTTCAAGCGTTCCTTCGAAAAAAGATTTCTCTTTACCGTTTTTAACTCTTACCCAAGTTTTACTCTTAGAAACCAATTTCACGACAAATTTATCTGCATTTTTTAAATCGTAAGTAGAATTGTTCCCACTACTATTCACCACTGTTAGTTCTTGCTTCGGAGTATCTACTACTGTTTGTTGCTCTTCTTGCTTCGCAGTATCCTCTGTTTTTGTGTCTTTCTTTTTAACTTTTTCAGCTTCATCCGTTTTTACCTTTTCAAGGCTGGCGGATTTTTCAATTTTAACCTGTTCACTATCTTTACTGAGAGATTCTTTAGGATTACTGTCAGCATGATTAGTAATAAAATAATATAACAGACTTGCAACACCAATAACAAACACACCAATTAAAATCTTGGGGAGAATATCAAAGACTTTGGAATTTCCCTCTGTAATTGTTTTATGTGTTTTCACCCTTGATAATTGCTGCGGCAAATCCTCATTATAAGAAGAAGGAATTTCACTTTTATAGGTTTCAAAGATTTCATCTGGATTGAGGTCTAATGCCTCGGCATATTGCTTAATAAAAGCACGTACGTAAAAATTCCCAGGCATGCTGGAATAATTACCCTCTTCTATTCCTATTAAATACCGCTTTTGAATTTTTGTCATGGTTTGTAAATCATCTAAGCTTAATCCTTTTGCTAATCGAGCTTCTTTAAGACGATTTCCTAATTCCGTCACTTGTAACACCTTCCAACTTATTAAAAATCAAAATCTCCAAAATCAGATCCGGAGAACATATTGTGTTGATCAACCACCTCATATGTAATCTCTTCATCCGCGTGATTTCTAAGTTCAATGATATAATCAAAATCATCAAGCGTGTACTCTGAATTTTGTACGAAGATATCAGGATGCTCTATTACTTTAACAGACGGCAGACGCATGATTTCACGGACTAGCTGCCAGTGGCGCTCATTGGCACGTCTTGTCGACACGATCCCATCAAGAATAAACAAATTATTTGCATTGTACTCATCTTCGATTAATTGATTGCGGATCGTTTGTTTTAAGAGTGTAGATGAGACAAATAACCAGCGTTTATTGGCACAAACACTTGCTGCGACCAGTGATTCCGTTTTACCGACTCGAGGCATACCGCGAATACCAATCAGCTTATGTCCCTCCTGCTTAAATAATTCTGCCATAAAATCAACCAATAAGCCAAGCTCATCCCTTACAAAACGGAATGTTTTTTTATCATCTGCATCCCTTTGAATATAGCGGCCGTGTCTAACGGCAAGTCTGTCACGCAGTTTTGGTTCTCTCAGTTTGATTAATTTTATTGTGTCCATTGTATGTAAAATTGACTCAAGTCGTTTAATTTGATCATCATCTTTTGCTAAAATAAGCAGCCCTCGTCTTCCTTCATCAACACCATTAATGGTTACAATATTAATAGCAAGCATTCCTAATAAGGATGAAATGTCGCCCAATAGACCAGGGCGGTTTTTTTGAATCTCATATTCTAAGTACCATTCTTTTTTCATTTTTAAAAACCCCCTAAAAGAAGTTTCGACAAATTTTTCACAACTCCATGTCTAACACTTATAATAAATGATTTTGATTGAAGATGAAAGAAAAAACAAAAGAGAATGGCCTAATTATCCAAATTCCTTGCTTTACCTGTGAAAAATAGAAAAAGAGAGACGACCCCAAAGGGTCTCCCTCTTCTAGCGACTTCCGTTATTTGAGACAAGTTTTAGCATGATATTGGCAATAGCTTGTTGTTCATCTTTGTCTGCTACTGACCAAAGGTCGGAAAGAATTCTTTCTTGTTCATTTTTCGGTTCTACTTGGCTTGCTAAGTAATCACCAATTTGAAAAGCAAGGTTACTAATAGCCCCCTCACTCATACCCTCATTTTGTGCATGATGGAGACGATCAGCTAAGAAGTCTTCCCATTGTTTCCAATTTTCTAAAACAGACATCATGTTCCCTCCTTTAGAATGGTACATGAGTATTTTGCGGCGTAGTGACATGAACTATACATAAATAACTTGAATTTTATCCTTATGTATACCATCCGCCGTTTATTGCAAGAACCTGGCCAGTGATATAAGAAGACTGATCAGAGAGTAAGAAAGCAGCACATGAGGCAATTTCTTCAGGTTTCCCTATTCTTCCCATCGGTATCTCAAAAGCAATTTGCTCCATTTCTTCGGAGGTAAACCCTTCCATCATAGGCGTCTCAACCGGGCCTGGGGCGATTGCATTTACTCGAATACCATTTAGGGCAACTTCTTTACTTAGAGCTTTTACAAACGCAATTTGAGCACCTTTAGCAGCAGAGTATGCCACTTCACAAGCTGCACCTGTTTGCCCCCAAATCGAGCTGATGACAATAATATTTCCTGAGCGCTTTGATAAAAATTTTGGCAGCAGTTCTTTTGTTAACATTAAGGGATTGATTACATGAATATTCATAAGGGCTTCAGCTTCTTCCTGTTGCAAATCCACGAGAAGTCCATATTGACTTTTTCCACCGCAATGGATAATTGCATCTAATGAAAAGATTTGTGAGGGAATTGCTTGATAGCCATTTGCTTTAGAAAAATCTGCTTGGATAGGAATGTATTCACCGCCAAATGACTTCAGCTTATTCATTAACTCCATTATTGTTTGTTTATTTTGATTAAAATGCAGGTATAAATGATAGCCGTTTGCTGCTAAATGTAATGCTACCGCTTGTCCGATTCCACCACTTGCCCCCGTAATTAATACATACTTTTTCATGAAAATCACTCTCTCTTTAACTACATAGAGAAGAAGCGTCGGAAATACGACGCTTCTTCTCCTATTTTTTCTTTGGAACGACTTGGCATACAGAGAATCGTTCCTCTGAAATGACTTCTGACGCAAGCGTTTGAACATCCTCTAAAGATATTTTTTCAAGCGTAGGCACCACATCAAATAAGTTCATGTCATTAAACGCATAACGTGTAAACTGATTCGCAATATATTCAGGTGAATTTACAGATCGTAAAAAGGCACCAATTTTTTTCTTCTTTGCCCTATCCAATTGCTCCTCGGTAAAAATACTCCCATTTTTGGCCTCAAGAAGCATTTTTTCAATCATGTCGGCTAATTTGTCAGGTTCCCCCGTATCTCCCCCGACCATTGCAAATCCAAAACCCTGTTCCTGTGTATAGTCATAGGAAAAAGTTTCGTCAATAAGGCCTTCACCGTAGAGCTGATTATAATTTTCGGAACTCTTTCCAAACAATAAATCGAGAAGCACATTCATCGTTAACTCATTTTTAAGCAATACTTCGCCTGTTTGATCAACATGGAGCGCTTTAATCCCCACGAGCGATTTAGAGGTTTGAACGTTCATTTCAAGAATTTGCCTCTTTTCGGCAGCTTGCACTGGTTCTTCCGCAAATTTACGTTTTATTTCAGGCATATCCTTGTAGTCTTTTTTAGATTGATTATCCCTTACTTGATTCATAATCTTTTCTGGATCCACTGGGCCGACAATGAATAACAGCATATTGCTTGGGTGGTAGAAGGTATTATAACACTCATAAAGCCAATCCTTTGTAATATCAGCAATCGATTCGATTGTACCAGCGATATCAATTTTAACAGGATGATTTTGATATAGGTTTTGAATTAAGCCAAAATATAAGCGCCAATCTGGGTTGTCATCATACATGGTAATTTCCTGGCCAATAATCCCTTTTTCCTTTTCAACGGTTTTTTCAGAAAAATAGGGGCTTTGAACAAAATCAATCAAGGTTTCTAAATTTTTCTCGACATCTGAGGTGCTAGAAAATAGATAGGCAGTCCGTGTAAAAGAGGTAAAGGCGTTGGCTGATGCACCCTGACGGCTAAATTGTTGAAACACATCTCCATCTTCTTTTTCAAATAATTTATGCTCTAAAAAGTGAGCAATCCCATCAGGAACTTTAACATACTCATCTTTACCCAGTGGGACAAATGTATTATCTACTGAACCATATTTAGTAGTGAAGGTAGCAAATGTTTTATTAAAACCTTTCTTTGGCAAAATATAAACATTTAAGCCATTCGTCATTTTTTCATGATAAAGCTCTTCCTGAAGCTGGTCAAAAGTAATCTTCTCCATTAATTGCCCGCCTCCGATCCCGTTAAGAAATAAATCGTATCAAGTTCTATTTTTTTCGCTACGGCAACGATTTGCTCTTTCGTTACTTTCAGCATTTCTGTTAGCCATGATTCAAGGCTAATATTGGTATCTGCCACCACATTATGGTAGAGCAATTCGGTTAAGCCTCGAGCCGTGTCAACGGTTTCCATGATTTGATTTTGAATCACGGCTTTTGTTTGCTTTAACTCCTCGTCTGTAAAATCGCCTTTTTTCATGGCTTCCATTTGTTCGTGAATGATCCCCACTGCTTGATCATAGTTCTTTAGGTCAATCCCTGACATAACCATCATTAATCCCTTATGACTTTCAAGGCGACTCGCCGCATAATAGGCAAGACTCGCTTTTTCACGTACATTAATAAATAACTTAGAATGGGAAAAGCCACCGAAAACTCCATTAAAAACCTGAAGGGCAAAATAATCGGAATCCCCATAAACGATATTCGTGCGATATCCCATATTTAATTTTCCTTGCTTCACATCCTGCTGTTCTTTTACCTCATTTACAGAAGATGGTTTGTTTCTGCTACTTGCAGCAACCTTTTTCGGTGAACGATTTTCAAAAGATAAAAGCTCTGCCGCAATTGTCTTTACTTCCTCTTCCTTCACATCACCGATTACATAAAGATCCATCTCATCCTCTAAAAAAGCGCGTTTGAAGTAGTCGTATAAATTTGCTGGTGTAATCGCATCAACATCGCCCGCTGCTCCATTAGCCTGCAGGGCATAGGGTTCATCTTTACACATTTCTTCGATCAGGCGGGCATTGGAATAGCGCATTTTATCATCAAAAACAGATTGGATCCGCGACTTAAGGGTTCTTTTTTCTTTCTCAACTGTATCCTTATCAAAGCCATTTTCTGATAGGTTGGGGTTCGTTAAAATGTCCGCAAGCAATTCAAAGCCCTTTTTCAATAATGGATTGGAATCACTTAAAAATTTTTCATTCGCTATTTCTAATGAAAGACTTATGATATGATATTCCCCTTTTTTTCCTAAGTCCACATAAAGGGTTGCGCCATATAGTTCATCTAAATATGACCGTAAGGCCGTAGTGGTAGGATATTTCGCAGAACTGCTTTGTAATACTTGGGGAAGTAGAGCCCTTTTTGTTACATCCTCTTTTGTTAATGGTGCTTTCATTCTCCAAACAAATGTATTGGTTTTATATTTTTCTGTTTCGATGACATGAAGTTTATATCCTTGCAATTCTGATATTTTTTCAGCAATAGCGTCCAATGGTTTTCCTCCTTTTCAAGATAAAGGGTTCTACTTTAAAGATATGTAAACATTTTTCTTTATATCTTTTCCTTTTGAATAAAACCTATACTTCTTACTATAATTTGACAGGCTTGGTCATTACAAGCAAATACGCTTACGGATAGAAAAAAGAGAATGTCTTTTGAGACATCCTCTCGAATTTTTATCTGCTACCTTTGATATAATGTGTACCACTTGCTTTTGGAGCATCGGCACGGCCGATAAATCCTGTTAATGCTAAGATGGTTAATACATATGGGGCAATTAACAAATACACATTTGGAATGCCTTTTAAGAACGGTAAACTAGATCCGATAATACTGATACTTTGAGCAAAACCAAAGAATATGGCAGCTCCCAAGGCACCCAGTGGATGCCATTTACCAAAAATCATCGCGGCTATAGCCATAAAGCCCTGACCACTGATGGTTGAGTGGCTGAAGTTAGATGTAATGGATTGTGCGTAAACACCACCACCAATACCACCAAGAGCACCGGAAAGAATAACACCTAAATAACGCATCTTTGTAACATTTATTCCCATTGTATCAGCAGCCATTGGGTGTTCACCTACTGAACGCAAACGAAGACCAAATGGTGTTTTGAAGACTACATACCATACAATAATTGCAACAACAATAGCTAAAAATGATGTCCAGTATGTGTTTTGAAAGAAAATTTTTCCGATAACCGGAATATCTTTTAAAATTGGAATATCAATTTTATTAAAACCTTTACTAATAATGTCCGTTTCACCTTTATCGTAGATTAGCTTTACAAGATATAAGGTAATTCCTGTTGCAAGTAAGTTAATCGCCACACCGGAAACTGTATGGTCGGCACGAAATGTAATGGCAGCAACCGCGTGCAGTAACGAAAATATTGCTCCAGCGACCATTGCAACTAGTATGGATAGCCAAGGGGTCAGACTTCCAAACGTTTCTACAAAGGTTAGATTGAAAACGATTGCCGTAAAAGCACCAATCACCATCAATCCTTCAAGTCCAATATTTACTACCCCAGAACGTTCAGAGAAAATACCGCCTAATGCAGTGAAGACAAGAGGAGCAGCCCATAGCAATGTGGATGGAACAACAATCATTAAGATTTCCATTAAGCTCAACTTACTTCACCTCCTTTTTGCTAATTCGGTCAATAAACACTCTTATTATATAGCTTGATGCAACGAAGAATACAATTAATGCGATAATAATATCAACTAGTTCATTTGGTACACCTGCTTCAAGTGGCATATTCAATGCCCCAACTTTTAATGCACCAAATAATATCGCCGAGAAAAATACTCCTAAAGAGGTATTCCCACCTAATAAAGCAACGGCAATTCCATCAAATCCAACGCCTGTAAAACCACCTTTAACAGTTGCATAACCGAAGGTTCCTAGTCCTTCCATTGCCCCTGCTAAACCTGCAAAACCACCGGCGATAACCATGGATAAAATGATATTCTTATTCACACTCATCCCAGCATAGTGTGCAGCATGCTGGTTAAAACCAACAGCTCGTAATTCAAAACCTCTAGTTGTTCTTTCAAGCAAGAACCACATAAAAATACATGCAATTATGGCAATAATAATTCCCCAGTGAAGTCTTGAGTAATCAGTTAGACTTTGTAACCATTCAGACCTTAATGTTGCAGATTCTTTCACTAGATCTGTTTTATCTTTATTATCTGTTATTACATTTTTAATAATATAATTGGAAACGTGAAGCGCCACATAGTTCATCATGATCGTCACAATTACTTCATGAACGCGGAAGCGAGCTTTTAAGAAGCCAGGGATAAATGCCCAAAGTGCGCCCGCGACCATTGCTGCTATAATCGCTAGCGGCAAATGAATAATACGAGGAAGATCAAAAGCAATCCCCACCCATACAGCTGCAAGCCATCCGACTAAGAACTGACCTTCAACCCCGATATTAAATAAACCGACACGAAAAGCAAAGGCAACTGCTAAACCTGCTAAAATATAAGGGGTAAATTGTCTTATGACTTCCCCTAAATAATACACATCGCCAAATGCCCCATTCCAAAGCGCTGTATAAGCAGTAATTGGATCATAGCCACTTACAACCATGATAATGGTACCAACAATAATACCTAATAAAACGGCAATAATTGGTGTTAAAATACTTTTAAACCGTTTAGACATTGGTGTGTTCACCCGCTTCCTTTCTATTTGAACCTGCCATCAACAAGCCAAGCTCCTGCTCAGTTGTCTCTTTTGGATTCACAATGGCCACGATTTTTCCTTCATAGATAACAGCAATGCGGTCACTAACATTCATAATTTCATCTAACTCAAACGATACAAGTAAAACGGCCTTGCCATGATCGCGCTGCTCGATCAAGCGTTTATGAATGAATTCAATTGCTCCGACATCTAAACCACGAGTTGGCTGTGCAGCAATTAATAGATCTGGATCTCTGTCAATTTCACGACCAATGATCGCTTTTTGTTGATTTCCTCCCGAAAGGGCACGTGCCAATGTAAACTCACTAGGAGTACGCACATCAAATTCGTTAATTAATGTTTTTGCTTTTTTATAGATTTCTTTAAAATTCAAAATACCGTTGGTTGAGAATGGTTTCTTATTATAGGTTTGTAAGACCATATTCTCCCCAATTGGAAAATTCAAGACTAGACCATGTTTATGGCGATCTTGAGGAATATGGGCAACTCCAGAATCCGTGATTTTTCGTGGAGTATGGTTAATTAATTCTTTCCCGTTTAATTTAACACTGCCACTTTCTGCTTTACGTAATCCTGTTATGGCTTCAATAAATTCTGATTGCCCATTCCCATCCACACCCGCGATTCCAACAATTTCACCAGCTTTAACAGAAAGATTTAGACCATTAACCACAGTTACCCCACGGGTGTCTTTTACAACCAAATCATGAATTTCAAATACATCCTGTTTTGGTTCTGCCTCTTTCTTTTCTGTTTTAAAGACAACATCTCGGCCAACCATTAAACTCGCAAGCTCATTTGGGTTTGTTTCACTGACATTTACTGTTCCAATCCCTTTACCTTTCCGGATGACGGTACAACGGTCAGATACTTCCATAATTTCTTTTAACTTATGAGTTATAAGAATAATAGATTTACCTTCTTTAATTAATGTTTTCATAATTTGAATAAGTTCTTTAATTTCTTGTGGAGTTAAAACGGCAGTCGGCTCGTCAAAAATAAGAATCTCTGCCCCGCGGTAAAGAGTCTTTAATATTTCAACCCTTTGCTGCATGCCTACAGAAATATCAGAGATTTTCGCTTGAGGGTCAACAGCCAAGCCATACCGTTCAGAAATTTCGCGAACCTGTTGTTCCGCCTTTTTAAGATCAATTCGACCTGCAGAGGTAATTTCTCTTCCAAGGATTATATTTTCGGTTACAGAAAAGGTATCCACAAGCATAAAGTGTTGATGAACCATTCCAATTCCATGATCATTTGCAATATTTGGGTTCGAAATTTTTACAGGTTTCCCTTTAACACGGATTTCGCCCTCTTCTGGCTGATACAAACCAAAAAGAACGTTCATTAAGGTGGACTTTCCTGCACCATTTTCACCCAATAATGCATGAATTTCACCCTTTTTTAATTGCAGGGTTATGTTATCATTCGCAACAAAGCCATTAAACTCTTTACGGATGTTTAGCATCTCGATTACATATTCCATTTTTCTCACTCCCTGTGATAAGGTAAAAGGAAAATTTGACCAGTAGTAGTAAGAGGTCAGACCTTTCAGATTTTTAAAAAAATAGGGATTTCTCCCCACTAAAATCTTCAATGAAAAGCAGAATCTACTTCTGCGCTTCAGTTAAGATTTCATTAAGAAGGAATAAGCAGGCGGTAAACCCTCCGCTTATTCCTCGAAAAATTATTTTGCACTAAAGGTTTTTAATTCAGCACGTGTTCCTGGAACTTTTACAGTTCCGGCCTTAATTTTTCCAATCCAGTCTTTTACAGCTGCATCAATTTCAGCTTTCTTAGGGGCTTTATCGTTAATTGGAGCTAAACCAACTCCATCTTCAGCAAGGCCATATAATGCAATTTCTCCACCAGGGAATTTACCTTCTTTTGCTTTTGTAGAAAGGTCATATACGGCATTATCAACTCGTTTTAGAGCAGATGTAAGTACAACATCTGGACCCATGTTTGCTTGGTCACTGTCTACACCAATTGCCCAAATTTCACGAGCGGGATCTTTTTTCTTAAGATCTCCGGCTTCTTTAAATAATCCAACTCCCGTACCGCCAGCAGCATGGATAACTACGTCAGCTCCTGAAGAATACATTTTGGAAGAAATAGTTTGACCAAGTTCAGCCTTATCAAATGCTCCTGCATATTGGATATCAACAGTTGCTGTTGGATTTGAAGCTTTAACTCCTGCTACGAAACCGGCTTCGAAACGCTCGATAACAGCACTTTCCATACCGCCAATAAAGCCAATTTTGTTTGTTTTAGTAGTCATTCCAGCTGCAACACCTGCTAGGAAAGACGCTTCTTGTTCTTTGAAAAGAACGCTTGCTACGTTTGGCTGCTTAACTTCAGCATCTACAATGGCAAAATGCTGGTCTTTTTGCTGTTTTGCGATTTCTTCAACTGCGCCTTGCATCAAGTATCCAATACCAAACACTAGATCAAAATGTTGACGAGCAAGTGTATTTAAGTTTGTAGCGTAGTCAGCATCGGATTTTGATTGAAGGTAATCAAATCCACCTTTACCCTTTGCCAATCCGTTATCTTTACCAAATTTTTGAAGTCCTACCCACGATGATTGGTTAAATGATTTATCATCAACACCACCAACGTCAGTAACCATTGCTACAGAAAATGCTTTTTCTTTGTCTCCACCACTCTTAGCTGGTTCTTTGGTTGTGTCATTGCTTTTTCCACATGCACCTAAAAGTGTTCCAGCAGCAAGAACTAATGATAGCGCCATTCCAATTTTACGCTTTTTCAAGGTATTGTCCCCCTATGAATGTTGTTTGATTTAGTAGAAATGTTCTGAAAAGCTTGACTGATTCCGTTTACATAAATTAACAAAAAAATTAAATTCTTTTTCTTAATACATGGAAACTAAACTTATCTGCTTTAAAATAGTTTACCGAAAATAGGACAGGCTCATCCATTTCGTCGAAATGCATTTGTTTTAAAACCAACAAAGCTGTTTCAGGATCACATTCTAGGATTGGGGAAATTTTCTCATGAAAACCTAACGGTTCGATTTGGGCAACAGCATATGTAATTTTGCGGTTTGCCTTTTCATCTAGAATCCGAAAAAAAGATTCTTCCTCATGGGAAAATGTTTCTGGAAAAATGCGTTCAGGAACCTTATCAATGCAATACACGACAGGTTCACCGTTTGCGGTTCTAACCCTCTCCATCACGAAAATTTCCTCACTAGTAGAACATGAGAAACGACGAATATCCTCCTCGGTAGGATACTGAGTTGATGAACTTAAGAAAATCGTTCCAGGCTTCATACCAGCTTGTTTAATCATGTCAGTAACACTATTCAGTTGTTCAATTCCTGAAGTAAACATCGGCCTCGCGTTAACAAAGGTTCCTACTCCATGACGCCTTGTAATAACGTTATCTTCCTCAAGAATGCGAAGTGCTTCCCGAAGTGTTGCCCTGCTTACACCAAGTTGTTTCGCGAGATCAAATTCAGAAGGTAACTTTTCTTTTTCTTTGTATATACCTTCTTCAATATCTTGCTTCAACCGATCGATTACTTGTAAATATAAATGCCGGTTATCTGACTTAATTGACATGCTGTTTCCTCCAGCTCTTTTCCTAAGACATCAGACATCTGATATCATTCCTACTAATCGGATTTATATTAACATTTTTCAAGTGATAAATAAATAGGAATTAAAAATTTCGTCGAAAAAAGGAGGAGAGGATGAACTTGGTCATAAGGTTTCCGGTTTGTTCCTATAAATAAATGCAATCATTTACCATTCAATTTTTCTTGGTGTGATATGGAGAAATTACGGTGGATTTTTTGACTTCCCCACATTTCTCCATCTATTACTATAGTACCAATTTTTTTAGGAATTAGAAATAAAAAAAAGAGCCATTTGGCTCTTTTTTAAAATTCTGACAAGCTCCGCATTTAATTTAGGAACTTTGTTCCTCTTTTGGTTTTGTTTGAAGCACTGCTCGTGGTTTACTTCCTTCATATGGACCTACAACGCCGCGAGCCTCCATTTCATCAATTAAGCGAGCGGCACGTGTGTACCCTATCCGGAAGCGTCGCTGCAGCATTGATACTGACGCTGTTTGCATATCAATGATTAAATCCACTGCTTCTTCATATAAATCGTCTTCCACGGCTCCAGTAACCTCTGGAATATCATCGGGGATCATTTCTTCCTGATATTGCGCTTTTTGCTGACCAATAACAAATTCGACGGTATCTTCTACTTCTTGATCCGATAAAAAGGCGCCTTGAACCCGAACAGGTTTAGAGGATCCTACAGGAAGGAATAACATATCACCACGACCGAGCAGCTTTTCTGCGCCTCCCATGTCTAAAATGGTCCTCGAATCAGTTGCGCTTGATACTGCGAAGGCTATTCGTGATGGGATATTAGCTTTAATGACACCTGTTATAACATCAACAGATGGCCGCTGGGTAGCAATAATCAAGTGAATCCCTGCCGCTCGAGCCATTTGGGCCAAACGAGTAATCGAGTCTTCCACATCTGAAGATGCAACCATCATTAAATCAGCTAACTCATCAACAATTACGACGATATATGGTAATAACGGCTGCTTGTCGTCTTCTTCAAGATTATGCTTTCTTACATGATCATTATACCCCTCAATATTCCTGGTTCCTGTATGGGAAAACAATTCATAACGTCTTTCCATTTCATTTACTACTTTCTTTAATGCCTGGGATGCTTTTTTTGCATCTGTTACTACTGGTGCTAGCAAATGGGGGATACCGTTATAAACATTGAGTTCAACCATTTTCGGGTCAATCATCATTAATTTTACTTCATGGGGTTTTGCCCTCATTAATAAGCTGGTAATAATGCCATTAATACAAACACTCTTTCCACTACCAGTTGCTCCCGCTACTAGTAAGTGAGGCATTTTATTTAATTCAGCCAACACGGCTTCTCCCGTAATATCCCTTCCCAGTCCAATTAAAAGCTTGGCATCAGGCTTGTCATTTTGAGTGCCTTCAAGTACTTCTCTTAAAGAAACCATTGCCACCTCTGAATTTGGAACTTCAATGCCAATCGCTGATTTTCCTGGAATAGGTGCTTCAATTCGAATCCCTTTGGCCGCAAGTGCTAAAGCTATATCATCACTCAAGCTAACAATCTTACTAACTTTAACACCTACATCGGGATGTACCTCATATTTTGTGACAGCAGGTCCTAAATGGACTTGAGTAACACGGGCTTTTACGCCAAAACTTTGAAAGGTACGTTCAAGCTTAGCCGCATTGGCATGAATGAGCTCATATTCTCCACTTTGGTCTGTTTTCTTTGGTAGATTAAGCAGTTTAAGCGGCGGTAATTCATAGGAAACGTTTTCTACCTCAGTAAACTTAATTGGCGGGGTTTGATCATCGTCTTCTTCTTTTTTGTTTTTAGTTTCTTTCGACTGTTCTGGTGCATGTTTTTCAGGCGGTGCTCCTTCAATATAGGCCCTATCTGCAAAACTTGAAATAATTGGTTCCGGAATGTTTGTTTCTTCCTGCTCAGGCTGCTGTTGATTTTTGACAACAGGCACGTTTTCCCTTTGCCGATTTTCTTGCTCTTTTTGCTTTTGCACTAACCGTTCATTTTTGCGCTCTTCTTGTTTTTGCTTCCAATCAGACATATCTCCTTTAAAGGCTTCCCATTGATTTTTCGCAAAGTCGAAGATTGTTATCATTATTTTCCCTACTAAATCCCCAAACGATTTACCAGTGAGCAGGATAATGCCAATGATAATAAAAATAAAAGCGATAATTTTTGTACCCGTTTCTGCAAATAAATAATGAAATAATGCAAATAGGATAGCGCCAAGAATCCCCCCGCCTAAATCGGTAGTGCTTGTCTCTCCTCTTAGCTCCATTAAAAATAATTCCCACGTATTACCAATTACACTTGGATCTTTAAATTTACCATCGTTTGTTAGCAAATGAAATAGTGTTACATGACTTAATAGCAGGATGGCTGAAACGATAAAATAGCTTCCCACTAACTTGATATGAAAGAAAAAAGGAATACTGCGTTTCCACATCAAATAAACGCTTAAAGCAACGAGTCCGATCAAAGCCAGCATATACCATTCGCCCATCCAAAAGCGGAAGAATAGAACCGTCGCCTTGCCAACTGCTCCAAGCTTTGCAATCGAAATAATCGCTAAAGCTAAGATGACAAGTGCAGACAATTCATATTGCAGCGTCCGTTTTAAATGGTTATCTCTCTTTTTTGATCTTCTTCTCTTTTTTTTGACCATCTAATCACCTTGTATGTTATGGTATTGTTTATACTCACTATTATTACTTATGATATTTGATAGGTAATAAAGTATGAATAAAAAGGAAAGCAGCCCGTGCGGCTGCTCTTTTCTTGATACCATGATTATACCATAATCTTCTATTACAATCCCGACAATCCATTAAGGTTAGCTAAAGAAATTTTTGCACCTGGGCAAATCTGTTCATTCATAAAATGCTGGGGGTCACTACTTAAAATACGAATCACTTGTAAACTGTTTTGATCGCTTAGCTCTACTAAAAGTGGAATACCTTGATAAGTAATCATTTGTTGTTTGCTGTCTGCTCCAGGTTCATATGGATAAATAAGTTCATTTGGCATCATCGTATATAGAATCATTGAATCAGCCCCTCACCTTTTTCCTTATGAAGATCAATCAATTCATTTAATTTTTTCATTGCTGGACCAAGGCCGCCGACTTCATCTATTAGTCCGCAACTTACTGCATCCACACCAATGACATTTGTCCCAATGTCTCTCGTTAGATTTCCTTTAGCAAACATTAAATCCTTAAATGTATCTTCTGCAATATTTGAATGCTTCGTAACGAAATTGACAACTCGTTCCTGCATTTTATCCAAATATTCAAACGTGGCTGGGACACCGATCACGAGACCTGTTAACCGGATTGGATGTATGGTCATCGTCGCGGTTTCCGCAATAAAGGAATAATCACACGATACTGCAATTGGAACTCCAATAGAATGCCCGCCGCCTAATACAATGGAAACAGTTGGCTTGGAAATAGAAGCAATCATTTCGGAGATGGCAAGTCCTGCTTCAACATCACCGCCAACTGTATTTAAGACAATAAGGACTCCCTCTATTTTCGGATTTTGTTCGATCGCTACAAGTTGAGGCAGCAGGTGCTCATATTTTGTCGTTTTATTTTGTGGAGGAAGGGCTAAATGTCCCTCAATTTGGCCAATTATGGTTAAACAATGAATGCTAGAATCTGTTGAAAGTTGTGGTACATTTGTTTGACCCAGCTGCTGAATCTTCTCTATTAATGTAGAAGAAGGTTTTTCTTCTTTTTGCGGTTCTTGACCTTCTTGGTTATTAGTAACGTTTTTTAGGAAATCGTTATTCATCCTAATACTCCCTTCAAGCATGATATATTTTAGTATTTACCTATGGAATAATTTCATGCTTTAAATATAAAAAGGCACTGGCTGCCCAGTACCTTTTAGATTTTATACTTCCATGATAATTGGTAAAATCATGGGTCTTCTTTTGGTTTTTTCAAATAGTGAGCGGTTTAATTCTTCTCTAATTTCTTGTTTCAGGCTGGACCACTCAAATGTTGACTTTGCTGTATTTCTTTCGACGATATCCCGCACTAATTTTGTAGACTCATCCATTAACTTTTCTGATTCTCTCACATAGACAAATCCTCTTGAAAGAATCTCTGGTCCGGCTGCAATTTTCTTCTCTTGTTTTGTTAAGGAAACAACCACAATTAAAATTCCATCTTGGGATAAAAGCCTTCTGTCCCGTAATACAATATTACCTACATCTCCTACACCAATCCCATCGATTAGGACATTACCGGATGGCACCTTTCCAGAAATAGAAGGAATTCCTTCTTTCCATTCCACTACATCGCCACGATCAGGAATGAGAATTTGATTGTTCGTTAGTCCACAGTCCATCGCCACTTTTCGATGTGCCTTTAGCATCCGATATTCTCCATGTACAGGAATCAAGAATTTTGGTTTCATTAAATTAATCATGAATTTCAATTCTTCTTGACTTCCATGACTTGATACATGAATGGTCCGTTTACCGTATATGACATTGGCACCTGCCCTAAACAGCATATCGATTGTCTTAGAAAGGAATACCTCACTTCCTCTTAACGGAGAAGCAGCAAATAAAACAGTATCACCTGGCTGAATATTTAAAAGCTTATGGTTTTGCTTGGCCATTTTCTGAAGTGCTTCAATTGGTTCTCCCTGAACCCCTGTCGCTAATACCACTATTTCACGGTCTTGATATTCTTTAATTTCACTAACCGGGATAATTGCATCTTCGTCTACTTCTAAATATCCTAAATCGAATGCAATATGATAAATTCGTTCAAGACTCTTTCCCAAAACAGCTACTTTGCGACCGGTTTCTTTTGCTGCATCAAAAATATGTTGAACCCGGTTAATATCTGATGCAAAACATGCGGCAATAATTCTACCTGGTGCATAATAAAAAGAATTAGACATTTCGCGTTCAACGATCGCCTCAGATGTCGTATAACCAGGTTTTTCAGCTTCGGTACTATCTGATAGCAAACATAATACCCCTTGCTCTCCAATCGCTGCCATTTTCCCAATTTCAGGTTTATAAAGCTTTGTAGCTGCCTGGTCAAACTTAAAGTCACCTGTATAAACAATAATTCCTTCTGATGTATGAATACAAATTCCAATTGAATCAGGAATGCTATGATTGGTTTTAAAAAAACTTACATTAACAGCCTCTAATTCTACAATCGTATTCGAAGTAACTTCTATGAAATTAGCTGTTCCGTAAAATTCCTGCTCCTTTAGCTTGGCATTAGCAAGAGCAAGGGTCAGTTTTGTTCCATAGACTGGTACATTGACTTCTTGCAGAACGTAGGAAAGCGCCCCAATATGGTCTTCATGACCATGTGTTAAAAAGACTGCTTTTACCCTTTCCTTATTGTCTTTCAAATATGTTATATCAGGAATGACCATATCGATACCAAGCATTTCTTCCTCGGGGAACATTAAGCCGGCGTCGATGATGAATATATCCTTGTCTACCTCAACAAGGTACATATTCTTTCCGATTTCTCCAATACCACCAAGTGTAATGAACTTAATGGACGTATTTTTTTTCTTTATCAATTTCCGTTTCCTCCTATGATGATAATCACTCTATCATTTATTGACTTCGAAAATTGTCCAGCTTCAACGACCGGCGACACGTGTACTTCGCAAAACGATCGCTTCCGCTTTTCTATCCGATCGAGATCAGTTATGATCATTATACTTGATTGGTGAAAACCTTTACAACCAATATTAGTTATTTTAATCAGCTCATTACATAAAAAGTAAAAGGGCCAACCGATTTGCACATCGATTAGCCCTTGTTATTATTAATATTTTGGTAATAAAGCAATAAGGGTTGCACGTTCTTGTTCTGATAAGCTAACAAGTGGCAGCCTGACAGAACCTACATCCAATCCTTTTAGCTGCAATGCCGTTTTTACCGGTGCTGGACTTGGAGCAGCAAACAGCCCCTGCATAAGCGGCAGTAGCTGCTGATGCATTTTTGCAGCCTTGTTAATTTCTCCGTCAAAAAACGCTTTAACCATTTCTTGCAATTCATTTCCAATCACATGTGAAGCAACAGAAATAACACCTGCCCCCCCGATAGATAAAACCGGAAGTGTTAAACTATCATCCCCACTGTATAACACAAAGTCATCAGCTGTATTAGCAATAATATGTGCCATTGCGCTTAAATCCCCACTTGCTTCTTTTACAGCCACAATATTAGGGATTTTTGACAGGCGAATTACCGTTTCCGGTTGAATAGTAACGACCGATCTGCTCGGAATATTATATATCATAAGCGGCAGGGTTGTTGCATCAGCAATTGCTTTAAAATGCTGATATAAGCCTTCTTGATTTGGTTTATTATAATAGGGCGCAACCACCATAATGGCATCCACACCAAGCTGTTCAGCTTTTTTAGTCAATTCTATCGAGGCATACGTATTATTGCTGCCAGTACCTGCAATAACCGGTATCCGTTTTTTTACGACTTTTACAACGTGATCAAATAAGGCCAACTTTTCTTCTTTAGATAATGTTGGTGATTCACCAGTGGTTCCTGCTATCACTAGAGATTCTGTTCCATTTTCTATCAAGTAATTAACCAGTTGCGTGGTTTTTGCAAAGTCAATATGCCCTTTTTTATCAAAAGGGGTTACCATTGCTGTAGAAACTCGACCAAAATGAACCATTTTCTGACTCCTTTCAATACAAACGGATTGTTCATTACACCGTTGTATCGCAACTTCTAATTCCATTTCAATTAAATTTCTGAAATCATGGCTCTGTATAAAACTAAAAATTATACTCCATCGATTCTTCTTCTAACTGAAAGGCATCATGTAAGGCATTAACGGATTTAACCAAGTCATCCTGTTTTACCAAAACCCAAATAGTCGTATGACTGTCAGCAGATTGTAAAATTCGAATTCCTTGATCAGATAATGCCGTTACAATTTTAAAGGTAACCCCTGGGACACCCGCTATGCCTGCACCAACCACAGAAACCTTAGCACAGTGACGCTCGACAACAGGATTATGGCCTAATTCTTTAAGAACTTCCATTGCGCGATCAGTCATTTCATCGGTAACCGTATAGACAACTCCATTAGGAGATATATTGATAAAATCGACACTTATTTTTTCATTAGCCATTGCTTTAAATACTTCTGCTTGCAAGTTATATTGGTCTTTTTTTGCATAAACCTTTATTTGCGTGACATTAGAGACATGAGCAATCCCTGTGACAAGTCGCTCTTTAATATCACTGCCACGATTATCTTTATTTAGTGTAGTGACCAAAGTCCCAAGATTATCCGAATAGGTGGACCGAATGCGGATCGGAACTTTAGCTTGCATCGCAATCTCCACTGCTCTTGGATGAATGACCTTTGCACCTTGGTATGCCATATTGCACACTTCTGTATAGGTAACAACAGATAAAGGACGAGCATTTTCAGCAATCCTTGGGTCGGCTGTCATAATTCCTTCTACATCAGTAAATATGTCAATCCATTCTGCATTAAGGGCGGCTCCTAGGGCTGCGGCTGACGTATCACTTCCACCGCGTCCGATCGTAGTAACATCACTATTTTTTGCAGCTCCTTGAAAACCAGCTACCACTACCACATCATTTTTTTCGAGTTCTCGAAGCAGCCTGTCACATTTCATTTCAATAATCTTTGCATTTGTATGATCATTATTTGTACGGAAGCCTGCTTGAGCACCCGTTAAGGCAACGGCATCAATGCCGTTCTCCAATAGCATGTTTGTAAAAACAACACTAGAAATAACCTCACCACAGGACAATAACAAATCATGTTCCCGTTTAGAAATTTTGCTTAAATTACCGCCGATTAATGATAATAGTGTGTCTGTTGCATAGGGGTCTCCCTTTCTTCCCATTGCGGATACGACCACTACTACTTTGTAACCTTCAGCCAATGCTTTTTCGATATGGCCTTGGGCATGCTGTCTGCTTTGTTCATCCCTGACAGATGTCCCGCCAAATTTTTGGACTATAATTTTCATGGTGACACCAAAACCTGCCTTTTTTTGAAACAACCATTATATTTGATGTTTTTTATTTAACTAATCCTAATTCCACTAATCTCTCAGCAATTTGAACGGAGTTCCATGCTGCTCCCTTTAGCAAGTTATCAGAAACCACCCACATATGGAAACCGCGGTCTTCATCGATGTCTTTTCTAATACGTCCAACAAAGACATCATTCTTTCCAACACAATCTGCAGGCATTGGATATACTTGATTTGCAGGATCATCTTGCAAAACAACGCCTGGTGCATCCTTTAATAATGCTTTTATCTCATTCGCACTTACGCCTTCCGCATCAATTTCGAAATAAACGGATTCTGAGTGACCTACTGCGACAGGCAGTCTGACACATGTTGCAGAAACGTGTAAGTCTGGTAAATGCATGATTTTCTTCGTTTCATTAATCATTTTCATTTCCTCAAATGTATAGCCATTATCTTGGAACTTATCAATTTGGGGAATAGCATTAAACGCAATTTGATAATGATTTTTATCCGATTTAACTGGTAAAATCTTCGGTTCCACCGGTTCTTGAGAAACAATAGCTTTCGTTTGCTCCATTAATTCCTCAACTGCGGATGCACCTGCACCGGAAACTGCTTGATAGGTTGATACAATAACCTTCTTTAAACCAAACTTTTGACGAATCGGTTCGAGGGCAACAACCATTTGAATAGTGGAACAATTTGGGTTTGCAATAATGCCATTGTGCTGATGCAAGTCCGATTCGTTTACTTCTGGGACAACCAAAACTTTATCAGGATCCATTCTAAATGCACTAGTGTTGTCCACGACGATCGCACCACGTTTTACGGCTTCAGGGGCAAGTTCTAATGAAACACTGCCGCCAGCACTAAATAAAGCTATATCAACACCCTCAAAGCTTTCAGGTTTCGCTTCTTCAATCGTTATTTCCTGTCCATTTACCACTACTTTTTTCCCTGCCGACCGTGCTGATGATAGGAGGGTGAGTTTTTTAATTGGAAAATTTTCTTTTACTAATGTTTGAATCATTTGTTGTCCAACTGCTCCTGTAGCCCCTACAACAGCTACATGAAATCCATTTTGCTGACTCATTTCTAAGTTCCCCTTTCAATCTTTCAACCTTTATCATAATGATTATTTCTTTTTTAATTTGACATCAGAAGGGGACATCCCCCTCTGATGCAAGATTAATTTATTTTACCATATTCTTATTAAGAAATAACCTTTTTTGCCGAAAGAGAGGGAAATTTAGTCCGAATCTTTATACCTTTCAACAAGGACGGGCTGGATCTGCTTCCCTTCCATTGCAGCTTCTACTGTTTCTGGTAATAATGACATTCTGGCCACCATCGAATTAGGTTTTTTTATAGGATCATCCTGCCCATATGGAATAAAGAATATATTCTTTGTGGCCATTAGTCTCATTAAGTTGATACCATTTAATCCAAGCGCATCATTTGTGGATATTCCGAGGACTACCGGTTTCAAATTTCTTAGTGTTGCTTTAGCAGCCATTAAAACCGGGCTATCGTTCATAGCATTGGCAAATTTACTCATGGAAACACCTGTTAATGGGGCGATCACCATACAATCCAATGGAATTTTAGGTCCTAAAGGCTCCGCTTTGACAATCGAATCAATTACTTTATTTCCTGTTAAATCTTCTATTCTTTGAATCCAATCTTCTCCCTTGCCAAAACGGGTATTCGTGTTTTGCACTGTAAAAGTCACAACTGGCATGACCTCTGCACCGGCCTGAACTAGTTTTTCTATTTCTGGGAAAACAGCATCATAGGTACAATGCGAGCCGGTTAGACCAAAGCCAATTCTTTTACCTTTTAAACTCATTTTACTTTCCCCTTTCGCTTTCTTACATCATCTTGAAGCAGTTGGGCAAGAACATTTGCCAAAATTTGACCAGCTGTTTTCGGTGCCACAATGCCTGGCAGCCCTGGAGCAAGCAATGCTTTTATTCCTCTTTTCTCAGCATATCGAAAATCAGTTCCTCCAGGCTTTGAAGCAAGATCAATGATGAGGGAATGTGCAGGTAATTTAGAAATAACCATGGCCGTTACAATTAAATGGGGTGCTGTATTAATTAAAATATCCGTATCCTTCACTTCATTGATCAAATTATTTAATTGAAACGGGGTTAAACCCATTTCCGTAATTCGTGCCAAATGCTCACTCTTCCTTGCTCCAACCTTTACCTTTGCTCCAAGTGCAGCAAAGGTTCTCGCCACACTCATCCCAACTCTTCCTAATCCTAATACTGTTATATTTGAACCATGAATCGTAAAATCCGTATGCTGGATCGCCATCATAATCGTGCCCTCGACCGTCGGTATCGAATTATATATGGCAACATCATCTCTTTCAAACAATTGGATGAGAGTTCGTTTTGTTTCCTTTGTAATTCCATTTAAAAAGGAATTACTAATTCCTGAATAGATCGTACAATGCTCAGGTGTTTTAGCAAGCGTGTCACCTGTTAAAATAACCTTTTCATTCGAAAAGATTGTTTCTACTTGCCCTTCTAAATTCGTTCCAGGTACAGGCAAAATGAGAGCATCCATATTTGAAAAATCAACCTCATCCATCTTCTCTTTGACCGCACCCGTGAAGGCATGATCAAGCTGTTCAAAACCTATTAGCGATAGTCTCGCGTCTAATTCGGTTAACCTACGGATGATTTCCAGCTGTCTAGCATCCCCGCCAATTACGGCTATCTGCATCCCTGTCAGCATGAAAACGTTCACCTTCTTTTTTTAAAAATCCTTTTTGGATTCCATTTTCTGTTTATCACTTCAACATCTTATGTAGGATTGCATCATTCGGTGAGTTTTCCATCATAGAAATAAAAAAAGCCCAAGCAATATCATATTGCTTGGGCTTTCTCATTCGTATTTCATTCCTCTTCAGGCATATCGATAATAATCATATCAGAACCAATTTTTCGAATATGCTGCCATGGTACTCGGATTTCCTCTCCTTGTTTCCGAAAACCAAACCATTTTAATGAGGGAATGAGCAGTGCCTGAATTTGACCTGTCCCTTCATTAATTTCTAAATCCGTTTGGCCAAGTACGCCCAGGCGCTCTGCCTTTTTAACATCAACAATTTCTTTCCCACTTAATTCACTAAGCCTCATTACAAAACCCCCCTCGTTTAACCCTTTTCTACTAGTTTATAAGAGGAGCTCTGTTTTTAGACTAAAGAAAGAGGATGTACGACATCCTCCTCTAATTAAGATAATTTATTGGGAAATTCTCCGTCTGGACTAATTAAAGTGACTGAGTATTTATCATTAAAAACAGCTCTCGCCATTTCGTCCACGCTTTTTTTAGTTACCACATCAATCTGTTCAATAATTTCATCGAGAGAGCGATGGCGTTTTAAAAGCAATTCATTTTTACCATTACGACTCATTCTGCTATTCGTACTCTCTAAACTTAACATGAGGCTTCCTTTAAGCTGTTCTTTACTATTAGTCAATTCTTTTTCGGTAATTCCATCTTGTTTTAATTTTTCAAGCGTTTCCTGAATCGTATCAAATAAAACATTCAGCTGCTTTGCTCCCGTTCCGCCATATACAGTCACTATTCCACTATCCTGATAAGCAGAATGATAAGAGAAAACTGAATAAGCTAAGCCTCTTTGTTCACGAACATCTTGAAATAACCGCGAGCTCATACTGCCTCCTAAAATATTATTTAGGGTTATTAAACTGTATATGTCTTCGTGGCCGACTTTCAACCCTTCAAAGCCAATACATAAATGTGCTTGCTCCGTATCCTTTTTTCTAGAAATTCGGTTCGCATGAAACGTAGGAATATTTTCAGGAGTCTCTTTTGAGCCGCCCTGGTAGGAGCCAAAATAATTCTCGACTTCTTGAATAAAACTTTCAGATATATTTCCAGCAATAGAAACTACTACATTTTCAGGGGTGTATCTTTCATGGATATATTCCTTTAAGGTGTTACCTGTAAATGTATTTAATGTCTCTTCCGTCCCAAGGATCGGGTATCCAAGCGGATGGTCTTCAAATACTGCCCTGCTAAGTAAGTCATGGACAATATCGTCTGGGGTATCCTCATACATTTTGATTTCTTCTAAAACAACATTTCTTTCCTTATTCAATTCTTCTGCTACAAATGTAGAATTAAAAAACATGTCCGCCAACACGTCTAAGGCAAATTTAGAATGAGTATCGAGAACTTTTGCATAATAGCATGTATACTCTTTTGAGGTAAAGGCATTCACCTGACCACCGATACTATCAAATGATTCAGCTATATCTTTAGCTGAGCGAGTGGTCGTCCCTTTAAAAAACATATGTTCAAGAAAATGAGAGATCCCATTCGTTTCTGAAACTTCATTTCTCGAACCCGTTCCAATCCATACTCCAATGGCAACTGATCGTACTGTTGGAATATTTTCTAATACAATTCTTACTCCGTTTTGGCATGTGTACTTATTAATCATTGACTTCCTCCTGTCTAATAAACAGCGGATGCTACTACTCCAATTATTTATTATACTTTCTAATAAGTATTTTCTCCAATTTCTGATATATATTGCCTATATTTATTTTATTATTCGTTTTTCATTCATTAAATCGGTTACCGTACCAATTTGTAAATTCTTTTGTTCAATTAATGTAATTAATTGATCAAGTGATTTTGCTGTTGATGAGGTGGGATGCATAAGCACCATAGAACCTTTGTCAATTTTTGACATGACTCGATTGATTAGGACTTCAGGGGATGGTTTTCGCCAATCCACTGTATCTACCGTCCACATAACCGTCTTCATATTCAATTCATCGGCAATTTTAACGGTTTCATCACGATAGCTGCCACTTGGTGGTGCGAACCACACACATTTCTGCCCTGTCGCAGCTTCAATAATTTCATTTGTTCTTATTATTTGTTCCCTAGTTTGTGCCGCTGATAACCTTTTCATATCGGGATGAGAATAAGAATGATTTCCTACCTCATGGCCTGCACTCACGATCATTTTTGCTAAATCTGGATTCTTTTTGGTCCAATTTCCTTCAAGAAAAAAGGTCGCTGATACCTTATGCCTCTTTAGAGTTGCGAGCATTTCAGATAAATATTCGTTTCCCCAAGCAACATTTATAATAAAAGAAACCATTGGTTTTTCCGGATGACCTTTATAAATTGGAGAGGGCGGCAGATCATCAAGATGGACCCTAGGTTTTGTCTGGACAAATATCAATCTCTTTTCATCAAAAACGCGCTTTTTCATCATATTTTTATATGACCCTTCAATATCAACTTTAAGTCCGTTATATCCAGGAATAGCCTTCCATACAGAGTCTACTTTTGCATCGGAAGCAGGTATTTCATATGTAGAAGCATATTTTATTATACTTTGATATAGTGCATCTGTCTGATTCACTGCTGGAAGCGCAGATTCTTTCAAAGTGGATACATATTTATTCACAATCGGATTGTTTACCGAAATCCATGCTATTAAACAAATCACAACAACCATACTTGCCTTTTTCATCTATCTACCCATCCCCCTTCCATAAAGATTATGTATAAGAGGGACAAGGTAGAACCTAGAAAAGCGGCGGCACGCTGCCAAAAAGGTTGATGACATAAAAAAAGCCAAGAGGTTCTCCTCCTGACTTTTTTGTTCCTGTTTAACAGGTACAGTCTGAGTTTTAATTATTGTTTTTGTTCAGCTTTTTCCCGTTGTTCTTTTAATACAGCTTTGCGGGATAAGTTAACCCGGCCTTGTTTATCAATTTCAGTTACTTTAACTAAAATTTCATCGCCTAATTTTAAAATGTCCTCTACTTTTCCTACTCGCTCTTCAGCAAGTTCAGAAATATGAACAAGGCCATCTTTTCCAGCAAAGATTTCAACAAAAGCTCCGAATTTTTCAATTCGTTTTACCTTACCAAGGTACATTTCGCCAACTTGAACCTCACGAACAATATCTTCGATGATTTTCTTCGCCTTTTGATTCATCTCTTGATTTGTTGAGGCAATAAAGACTGTACCATCCTGCTCGATATCGATTTTAACGCCTGTTTCTTCAATAATCTTATTGATTTGTTTTCCACTTGGTCCAATGACATCACGAATCTTATCTGGATTGATCGTCATGGTTAAGATTTTCGGTGCAAATTGTGAAAGCTCAGCTCTAGGTTCAGTTAGGGTAGCCAGCATAGAGTCTAAGATGTGCATTCTTCCTACCTTTGCCTGCTGCAGAGCTTCTTCTAAAATCTCACGAGAAAGTCCTTCAATCTTAATATCCATTTGAAGTGCGGTAACCCCTTTTGCGGTACCAGCCACTTTAAAATCCATATCGCCAAGGTGGTCTTCCATTCCTTGAATATCAGATAAAACGGTGTAATGCTCACCCGATTTTACTAGCCCCATTGCGATACCAGCTACAGGTGATTTAATTGGTACACCGGCATCCATCATCGCTAATGTACTGGCACAAATACTTGCCTGTGATGTTGAACCGTTCGATTCAAGAACTTCAGAGACAAGACGAATGGTATATGGGAAATCCTTTTCAGGTGGAATAACTGGTTCAAGTGCTCTTTCACCAAGCGCTCCATGTCCAATTTCACGACGGCCTGGTCCACGAATTGGCCCTGTCTCCCCAACACTAAAGGAAGGGAAGTTATAATGGTGCATAAAGCGTTTTTCTTCTTCAATCCCTAGACCATCTAAAATTTGGACATCACCCATTGCACCAAGTGTACAAATACTTAAAGCCTGTGTTTGTCCCCGTGTAAATAATCCGGATCCATGGGTACGCGGCAAAATACCAACTTGAGAAGACAATGGACGAATTTCATCAATCTTCCGGCCGTCTGGACGAACTTTTTCTACCGTAATTAAGCGACGGACTTCACCTTTAACAATCTTGTCCAAAATTTGCTTCACTTGTTTCATGTCTTCTTCTGTTGCTTCTTGTTCCACATATTTCGCGATTACTTGATTTTTCACTTCTTTTATAGCATCCTCACGAGCATGCTTTTCTTGAACCTGAATAGCCTTAAGCATATCAGCTTCACAAAGCCCTCTTACCTCTGCCTCTAATTCTTTATCAATTTCATAAAGAGAAATTTCTCTTTTTGGTTTGCCAATTTCAGCAACAATTTTTTCTTGGAATTCAATTAATTGCTTAATTTGGTCATGACCAAACATAATTGCCTCAAGCATAATTTCTTCAGGGACTTCAAGAGCACCTGCTTCAACCATGTTGATTGCATCCTTTGTTCCGGCAACAGTTAAATGAATATCACTTTTTTCGGCCTGTTCAACAGTCGGGTTAATGACAAATTCATTATTTACACGACCAACTACAACACCAGCAATCGGTCCTTCAAATGGAATATCTGAAGTACTTAGTGCTAAAGAAGACCCAAACATAGCAGCCATTTCTGTAGAACAATCTTGGTCTACACTCATTACTATACTAATTACTTGAACATCATTACGGAAACCATCAGCAAAAAGCGGACGAATTGGACGGTCAATCAGGCGGCTGGCTAAAATAGCCTTTTCACTTGGGCGACCTTCACGTTTTATAAAACCACCAGGGATTTTACCAACCGCGTATAAGCGTTCTTCGTAATTAACTGTTAATGGGAAAAAATCAAGATTCTTTGGTTCTTTCGAAGCGGTAGCGGTACTCAATACGGCTGTATCGCCGTAGCGCACAAGAACTGCACCGTTAGCTTGCTTTGCTAATTGACCTAGTTCAACCGTTAACTTACGACCAGCCCACTCCATAGAATATTCATGTTTCGTTTGTTCCATAATTTTACCCCTCTCTAACTAAATCCCTTAGAAGGATGATACGAAAGATGGCTCTCTCCAATAATCATCAAACTAATTCTAACTAATATAAAAAAAGCCTAGAAAGCTTATTTATTTCATTCAAAGTATTTATAGTATGCACATAAAATCCTAGACTTAAAATTATGTATTAAAAATTCTTTGGTTTGTCAAGCTCCAGCGCTTACTGGGAATGCCCAAAGCACTTATGTTTTTGTCTTTTTAGCCTAATAAAAAAGCGGGAAAAATCCCGCTTCTGTAGACTAACGACGTAGACCAAGCTTATTAATTAACACACGGTAACGTTGAACGTCTTTGTTACGTAGGAATGTTAAAAGATTACGACGTTTACCAACCATTTTTAAAAGACCGCGACGTGAGTGGTGATCTTTCTTGTGAGTACGTAAGTGCTCGTTTAAATTGTTGATTGATTCAGTAAGGACAGCGATTTGAACTTCAGCAGATCCAGTGTCACTTTCATGAGTTTTGTACTCAGCGATAAGTTCATTTTTACGTTCTTGAGTGATTGCCATCCGGTTCACCTCCTAAAATTTTCATATCCCCTGTTACCGAGCAAGCGTCGGAGACTCGACTTGCCAAGTAAAGGTTTGTTTTAATACGTATTTAAGAATACATGGTTTTACGTCAAAATGCAAGTTAAAACCTGATTATATTGTAAGAAAAACTTCGTTTAAGCGGCAATTTTAAGAAGATTGTCGATTTTTTTGGAAGTAATCAAGAGCATTTTGTTTATCCTTTTCTATTTGGGTAACAAGTTGTTCAATACCGGAGAATTTTTGTTCTGTTCGAAGGTACTTATGCCATTCGATTACCACTTCTTCTCCATAAATATCTTGGTTATAGTCAAACACATGAACTTCCACTGATACTACCAGTGAATCTTTCTTAAAGGTTGGCTTGACGCCAACATTACAGACTCCATTATGCCATACATTATGAACCCTTAATCTTACAGCATATACTCCAATTGGCGGGATAATATACTCATCATGGTTGTTCACATTTGCCGTTGGAAAACCAATCGTTCTCCCTCGCTTGTCTCCATGAATGACCTCTCCGGATGTTGTATAGAATCGACCAAGTAAAGTAGGGAGTTCCTCTGTCTTTCCTTCCATAAGAAGGTCACGAATTCTAGTTGAACTCACTTTTTCATTGTTATAAACAAACTTCGGGACGATGTTATATGAAAATTTATCGCGTGAATGGAATGGTAAAGTTTCCATTGTTCCTTTCCCCATCCGTCCATACGTAAAATCAAACCCTGCCACAACATGTTGTACATTAAGACCAATAATATACTGATCAATAAATTCTTGAGGCAACAGATTTGCAAATTCTGTGGTAAATTGAACAATATATAGATAATCAATCCCAAATGCTTCTATGATGCGAATTTTTTCATCTATTGGTGTAATATATTGGATATTCTTATCTGTCTTGCCTAATACAACCGATGGATGTGGATCAAATGTCATCACAGCACTTCGATATCCCTTTTCAGCTGCTTGTTTTTTTGCTTCAAGAATTACTTTTTGATGGCCAATATGAACTCCATCAAAATAGCCAAGGGCAATCGCAAGTGGTGGAAGATCACCGTTTTCGATGTTAATTGGATAACTAAGTCTCTTTATTTCCAAATGAAACTCACCTTTTCTATTCGTAACCGTTTACTCTATATCATTTCTCAGTACTTTAACTGGTTTTAGAAGATCTGGTTTACTTGGATGTTTGGCATAGATGGCAAGTGCCTTACCTTCCTCTGTTTCAGTGATAATAGGTCCGTTACAATTTTTTAAGTGTTCTGGTATATTTAAGAGTGCGCCATTTTTCACTTTCTCTGCTACTTTATCATTAATTAGTAATTTCGGCAAATGAGAAAGTGCCGATTCTAATGGTCGCAACACACTGGAAATGGTCCCCGCTTCCATGTGTTTTTCAATCTCGGTAAACGTCAAACAATCCGCTAATAAAAAGTCAGCTGATTGTATTCTTTGTAAGTGGGACATATGGGCAGGGAAACCAAGTATTTCTCCCATCATGACTGCCAATGTTCGGATATAAGTCCCTTTGCTACAGCTTACCCGAAAGCGAAAGGATATGTTCTCGCCTTCAAATTGTTCTCTCTTGTCGAGTAATTCAATAGAATAGATGGATACAACTCGCGTAGGCCGTTCAACTTCTATTCCTTTTCGAGCATATTCATAAAGCCGGACTCCTCCAACCTTAACTGCTGAATACATTGGCGGAGTTTGTTTAATTTCCCCAGTGAGTGATTCTAATACCTTGATAATTTCTTCTCTTGTAATAGGGCGATCCACTGCTTTTCTTTCGACTACATCTCCTGAAGCATCTTCAGTTGTCGTTGAAAAACCTAGGGTTACTTCCCCTTCATAAGCCTTACCTGCATCAGTAATGTATTCTGCCACCTTCGTGGCTTTCCCAATACAAATAGGAAGAACCCCTGTTACATCGGGATCAAGCGTTCCTGTATGGCCAATTTTTTTGGTTTTTAATATCTTTCGCAGCTTAAAAACACAATCATGAGAGGTTAATCCAGCAGGTTTAAATAATGGTAATATTCCTTCCATTTAATAAATCCTTTCTATTATATAAAATTAAAAAAAGGGATAGACAAATGTCTATCCGCTATTTTTCTTCATTCTTTTCCATTGGCTTATCATCGTCCGTATGCAATTGATGGAGAAGTGTATCAATTCGATTTCCGTAATCGATTGATTCATCCCATTCAAAGATGATTTCTGGTGTTTTCCGAAGACGAATACGTTGACCAATTTCAGTTCTAATGAACCCTTTTGCTTTCGCAAGACCTTTTAACGTATTTTCCCTCTGCTCTTCATCACCTAATACAGAAATGTAAACCTTGGCTTGCTGAAGATCTCCAGTAACTTCCACATCAGTAATGGTCACAAATCCGATCCGAGGATCTTTAATTTTCCGACTGATGATGTCACCTAGTTCTTTCTTCATTTGTTCTCCCACACGATTTGCTCTGTGGCTCATCATATTCACCTCTTAACTTAAAGCCATTCTATCTCGGTGATCGTTCTTTCAATTTCAGGAAACGAGTCGATAAATTTTAAAGCATTTTGTAATTCATGCTCTGTCGAAACACGCGTAGATGTAACAACAGCAATGGCAATTTGGGTACGTTGCCACGTATCCTGAAACCCGACTTCTGAAACAGAAACATTAAATTTCTGTTTCAATCGAGTAAGTATTCGCTGCAAGACTGCTCGCTTTTCTTTTAATGAATGGGCATCATAAATCATACATTCACAAACGGCAGTTCCGATGATCATTTACGTTCGATTTCTTCCATTACATATGCTTCAATGATATCTCCTTCTTTTACATCATTGAAGTTTTTAATGGTAATTCCACATTCGTAACCTTGTGCTACTTCTTTCGCATCATCCTTAAATCTTTTAAGTGCATCAATTTGCCCTTCAAAAATTACCACACCATTACGAATTAAGCGAATCCCACTATCACGTGTAATTTTTCCATCTGTTACATAAGAACCAGCAATGGTTCCCACTTTAGAAACTTTAAACGTTTGACGAATTTCTGCTTGACCAATAATCTTTTCTTGGAACTCAGGGTCAAGCATACCCTTCATAGCTGCTTCGATTTCTTCAATTACTTTATAAATGATACGGTGCAGACGAACATCAACCTTTTCTGCTTCTGCAGCACGTTTCGCATTTACGTCAGGTCGTACGTTGAAACCAATAACAATTGCATTTGACGCAGCTGCTAAGGTAATATCCGATTCATTAATAGCACCGGCACCACTATGAATGATCTTGATGTTAACACCTTGAACATCAATTTTTTGCAGGGAGGCTGCGACCGCTTCTGCTGAACCTTGTACATCTGCTTTTAAGATGATGTTTAGGTCCTTCATTTCACCTTGCTTCAATTGCTCAAACAGTGTTTCTAGGCTGACAATTGATTTTTCACCACGATGAGCTACTAATGCCTGTTGGGCACGTGCTTCCCCAACTTGACGAGCCGTTTTCTCATCTTCAAATACTACAAAACGGTCCCCCGCTTGCGGTACATCATTTAAGCCTGTAATTTCCACTGGAGTGGATGGTCCTGCCTCTTTTACTCGGCGGCCCTTATCATTTACCATTGCACGGACACGGCCATGAGTACTGCCAACTACGATTGGATCGCCTATTTTTAATGTGCCATTTTGAACTAATAAAGTTGCCACTGATCCACGGCCTTTATCCAATTGGGCTTCGATGACTGTGCCTAATGCAAGACGGTTTGGATTTGCTTTATATTCTTCTACTTCACCTACAAGCAGAATCATTTCAAGAAGGGTATCAATCCCCTCGCCTGTTTTTGCAGATAGTGGAACAAATATAGTATCCCCGCCCCATGCTTCTGCTACTAATCCATGCTCTGTTAATTCCTGCATAACACGGTCAGCATTTGCAGCTTCTTTATCCATTTTATTTACAGCAACGATAATGGGAACCTCAGCTGCTTTTGCATGGTTGATCGCTTCAACTGTTTGCGGCATAACACCGTCATCTGCTGCTACAACAAGAATGGTAATATCAGTAATTTTTGCTCCACGGGCACGCATGGTTGTGAAGGCCGCATGTCCCGGAGTATCTAAAAAGGTAATCTTCTTACCATTTTCAACTACTTGATAAGCACCAATATGTTGTGTAATACCACCAGCTTCACCTTCTGTAACCTTTGTATTCCGAATTGAATCAAGTAAAGTAGTTTTACCATGGTCAACGTGACCCATAATCGTAACAACCGAAGGTCTTTCGACTAAATCTTCCGCAGCATCTTCTGTAAAATACACTTCAAGGTCAGTAGTATCGATTTTAATTTCCTCTTCAACCTCAACGCCATATTCACCAGCAATCAATTCAATTGCATCTTTATCAAGTACTTGATTAATGGTAGCCATTACACCAAGTAAAAAGAGCTTTTTAATGATTTCTGATGGTTCACGGTATAATTTTTTTGCTAATTCTGCGACTGTTAAAGATTCACTAAATGTGATTTTAGCTGGAAGCTCTTTCTCTTTTTTCTTTACAGGCTGTGACTGTTGAACAGGAGTATGAGCCTTCTTCTTCTTATTATTATGATTATTATTTCGATTTTGGTAATTATTATATGGCTTAGCTTTTGCTTTATCAGCATTGTTAAAAACTTTGTTTTCTTTTGACTGACTTTCTTGGTTTTGCTTTTTGCCTTCGACCTTTTTTGGAGGAGAGACAACCTTTACCTTGCTTGGAGCAACATTTTTATCTGCAGCTTCTTCGAATGCTTTAGGAGATTTCGCCTGCACTTGAGGCTTTTGTCCAGCTTGGCCCGGTCTTTGATTTTGGCGATTATCCTGCCCAGCAGGACGTGCGTTTGTGCGGTTTTGCTGCCCGTTAGTTTGCTTTTGCTGGTTTGGATTAGAAGCTTTTTTATTATAAGCTGCATCCAACTTTTTTACTTCTGCATCTTCAATTGTTGCCATATGATTGGATACCTCTATATTCATTTCTTTTAATTTATTGATAATTTCTTTACTCGATATGTTGTGTTTCTTTGCGTATTCATAAACACGGATTTTACTCATTTGTTTCACCCCCGCTAGATTTAATCGAGCAACGTTATTAGTTTTTTAGCAAATCCATCCTCCATAACAGCTACAACAACGCGGGCTTCTTTGCCAATTGCTTGACCTAGAAGATGACGATTTTCCACCATTTTTAATGGAACATGATAAGAATTACATTTATCTGTAATTTTTTTAGTTGTATTTGCAGATGCATCTGCGGCTAATAAAACGAGTTTTGCTTTCCCATTTCGGATTTCCTTAACGGCAAGCTCCTCACCCGAGATAATTTTACGTGCTCGATTGGCTAAGCCAAGCAATGACATCCATTGATTTTGTTTCATTTGGATAGTCAATTCTCCTTCTCTATTAGCTCAAGTAGTTCTTCATAGATCGAATCATTAACTGAAACATCTAGATGGTTAGATAATGTATTTTTTTTCTTGGCTAGTAGGATTGCTTCTTTGTTCTTTGAAAGGTACGCACCTCTGCCGGATTTTTTTCCCGTCAAATCGATGGATACGTCCCCTTCTTTGGAGCGAACGATGCGAACGAGTTCTTTTTTCGGTTTCATTTCACCGGTTGCTATACATTTACGCATAGGAACTTTTTTTCTAGTGTTCACACGTATCACCTCACCTAATCGTCTAACTCTTCATCATATTCAAAATCAGTATCAACTTGATCGTCAAACAATCTGATTGTTTCTTCACGTGGATAAATACCTAGTTCACGCGCTTCTGTTTCCGATTTGATATCGATTTTCCAGCCAGTTAATTTTGCAGCCAGGCGGGCATTTTGTCCACGTTTTCCGATTGCCAAAGAAAGCTGATAATCTGGAACAATAACGGTTGTTGCTTTTTCATTTTCACTCACCATAACATCAAGTACCTTTGATGGGCTTAAGGAATTAGCGACAAACACAACTGGATCATCGGACCACTTAACAATATCAATTTTTTCACCTTTTAATTCATTGACAACGGCCTGAACTCGTGATCCTTTTGGTCCTACGCAAGATCCTACCGGGTCAACCTCATGATTATCAGAGTGAACAGAAATCTTTGAACGGTCTCCCGCTTCACGTGCAACAGATTTTATTTCAACTGTACCGTCATAAATTTCTGGTACTTCAATTTCGAATAAACGTTTTAATAATCCTGGGTGAGTTCTAGAGACAAATATTTGCGGACCTTTTGTGGTTTTTTCAACCTTTGTGATAAATACCTTAATACGGTCATGTGGCTTATATCGTTCATTTGGCATTTGTTCATTTACGGGCAATAATGCTTCTATTTTCCCAAGGCTGACATAAATAAATTTAGAATCCAACCTTTGTACAATACCTGTCATAATATCTTCTTCACGGTCAATAAATTCAGAATAAATAATGCCTCGTTCTGCTTCTCTAACACGCTGAGTTACCACTTGTTTAGCGGTTTGGGCTGCAATCCTTCCAAAATCTTTTGGAGTGACTTCCATTTCAACAACATCTTCGACTTGATAATTAGGATTAATTCGTTGTGCATCCTCTAATGAAATTTCCAAACGTGGATCAAACACTTGATCGACCACTTCTTTACGTGCAAAAACACGCATGGTTCCACTCTGTAAATTTAAATCGATTCGGACGTTTTGTGCTTGATTGAAATTACGACGGTACGCTGATACTAATGCCGCTTCCATTGCTTCAACTAAAACATCCCTGGAAATGCCTTTCTCTCTTTCCAGTATTGTAAGAGCATCTAATAATTCGCTGCTCATTTTCTTGTATCCCCCTATTCCTATTCAATTTTTCTTTATGAAAAAATAACTGCAAGTCGTGCATTCGCTACCTTCTCATATGGAATTTCGATTGTTTTTTTGCGAGTTTTAATCTTTACTTCAATTTTCACTAATTGACCATTAAATTCCAGTAATGTTCCCTCGAAGTTTTTTTCCCCATTGATTGGCTCATAGGTTTTGATAAAGACATTTTTACCGATTGCCTTTTCGAAGTCTTTTTCTTTTTTTAATGGACGCTCTGCACCTGGTGATGACACTTCAAGAAAGTAGTTATGGGGAATGGGGTCAATTTCATCGAGTTTTTCACTAAGTCGCTCACTCACTACACCACAATCATCAATATCAACACCTGCGTCTGAATCAATATATACGCGAAGGAACCAGTTTTTTCCTTCCTTCACATAGTCAATTTCCACTAGTTCTAATCCAAGTTCTTGAATAATCGGTGCAGCTAGTTCTTCTACAACTTCCGTTACTTTGCTCATGCTTTCCCTCCTTATCTATATTATTTCACCCATATTCTATGTAGTTCACGGAAAGTTTTATCATTTTACATTAAAAACAATGGTAAACAAAACCAAGATGCAGGTGTGCCGCAGCTTGATTACATAACGAAAGAGTGGGTTTCCCCACTCTTGAACACGAGAGTATATCTTAGTATTTCCAATAAAACTATACCATAACCAACATTTATATGCAAATGAAACCAAAGAGTGTCAAGGTTATTCCTATCTAGAACAAGGAAAGTTGGTTCTGTTCTGGAAGAGATGCAAGACAGCCTTGTTTATCCAAATATTCAAGAATAGTCTTGGATACCTTACCGCGTTGCTGCAGGTCTTCTTTTGATAAAAATTCCCCATCTTTTCTAGCCTTAACTATATTAAAGGCTGCATTTGTACCTAAACCAGGGATGGAATTAAACGGAGGAATCAACGAATTTCCCTCAATGATAAAATCCGCTGCGTCAGATTTATATAAATCATAATTTTGGAAGGTATAGCCTCGTTCCGTCATTTCAAGTGCTAGTTCGAATACCGTTAACAAACTTTTCTCTTTATTGGATGCTTCCAGACCCTTTGCATTAATTTCCTCAATTTTTGCTCGAATGGACTCAGAACCACGCGACATCGCTTCAATGTCAAAGTCCTCGGCACGAACAGTGAAATAGGCTGCATAATAAAGAAGCGGAAGATGTACCTTAAAGTACGCAATTCTAACTGCCATTAACACATAGGCAGCGGCATGGGCTTTAGGGAACATGTATTTTATTTTTTTGCAGGAATCAATGTACCATTCCGGTACTTCGTTTCTCCGCATTTCCGCTTCCATTTCTTCGCTTAAGCCTTTTCCTTTACGAACTGATTCCATTATTTTAAAAGCAAAGGATGGGTCAAGCCCCTGATAAATTAAATAGACCATAATATCATCACGACAACCGATAACTTCACTTAAGTTACAAGTTTGATTATGAATTAATTCCTGTGCATTGCCGAGCCATACATCCGTTCCGTGCGATAAGCCTGAAATTTGGACTAGTTCTGAGAAGGTGGTCGGCTTTGTATCTTCAAGCATTTGCCGTACAAACCGAGTACCAAATTCAGGAATACCTAATGTCCCTGTTTTACACATGATTTGCTGTTCGGTTACACCTAATGATTCAGTGCTGCTAAAAATTTTCATAACCTCCGGATCGTCTGTAGGGATCGTTTTGGGGTCGATTCCACTTAAATCCTGCAGCATCCTAATTACAGTTGGATCGTCGTGTCCGAGAATATCTAGCTTTAAGACATTATCATGAATAGAATGGAAATCAAAATGAGTGGTCTTCCATTCTGAATTGCGGTCATCCGCCGGAAATTGAATCGGTGAAAAATCGTAAATATCCATATAATCCGGGATAACGATAATACCCCCTGGATGCTGTCCAGTTGTTCTCTTTACACCCGTACAGCCTGTTGCAAGTCTTTCAATTTCAGCACCCCGTAATTGTAAATTGTTATCCTGCTGATAGGCTTTTACATACCCAAATGCCGTTTTATCCGCGACTGTCCCAATCGTTCCGGCACGGTATACATTGTCTTCACCAAACAGAACCTTTGTATAGTCATGGGCACGAGGCTGATATTCACCCGAGAAATTCAAATCGATATCTGGAACCTTGTCCCCCTTAAAACCAAGGAATGTTTCAAACGGAATATCGTGTCCATCTTTATGGTATTTAGCACCACATTGCGGACAGTCCTTATCAGGCAAATCAAATCCGGAACCAACGGAACCATCATTAAAGAACTCTGAGTGCTTACAAGTTGCGCACACATAATGTGGCGGCAAAGGATTCACTTCCGTAATTTCCGTCATTGTCGCAACTAAGGAGGAACCAACCGATCCCCGTGAACCAACTAGATAACCATCGTTCAGTGATTTTTTTACAAGCTTATGAGAAATTAAATAAATCACGGCAAACCCATGCCCAATAATACTTTTTAGTTCTTTTTCCAAACGAGCTTCGACTATTTCAGGAAGCGGTTCACCATAAATTTTATGGGCCATTGCATAACTCATTTGGCGCATTTCATCTTCTGCACCTTCGATTTTCGGGGTGTACAAATCGTCTTTGATTGGCTTAATGGAGTCAATCATATCTGCTATTTTATTTGTGTTGGTTACGACAATTTCTTTCGCCTTTTCTTTGCCTAAAAACGAGAAGCAATCTAGCATTTCATTCGTAGTTCTAAAGTGAACATCTGGCAGTTCATGACGGTTCAATGGGTTTGCCCCGCCTTGTGAGTTAATTAAAATTTTACGATAGATTTTATCATTTTCATTCAAATAGTGGACATTTCCCGTGGCGACTACAGGAATCCCTAATTTATCGCCGAGAGCGACAATTTTACTAATGATGTCTTCCATCGCTTTTTCATCACGTACTAACTCCATTTCAATTAACGGTGCATTGACTTCTTTCGGCATAACTTCTAAATAATCATAAAAGCGTGCGTGTGCCTCCACTTCATCTGGAGATTTTTGCATCATTCCTTCAAACACTTCGCCTTTATTACATCCCGAACCAACCAGAATTCCTTCCCGGTACTTTTGAAGAACGGATCTCGGTAGTCTTGGTACACGGTAAAAATACTCAATGTGTGAAATAGAAACAAGTTTAAATAAGTTCTTTAACCCTGCCTCTGTTTGTGCTAAGAGCGTGCAATGATAGGGACGGGCACGTTGATAAGCATTTCCCTTACCCATATTATCATTGAATTCATCATGATATTTAATCCCCTTTTCATCGGCATCTTTAAGCATTTTTAACAGTAAATATCCTGTCGCTTCTGCATCATAAATGGCACGGTGATGCTGGGTTAATTCAATATCAAACTTTTTAGCCAATGTGTTTAAACGGTGGTTTTTCATTTCCGGATATAGAAAACGGCCTAACTCTAGTGTATCAATAACTGGGTTTTTCGCTTTTTCAAGACCAATCTTTTTATAGCCCACATTCAGGAAGCCCATATCAAAGGATGCGTTATGAGCAACAAGGACAGCATCGTCTATCCAGTTATGGAAATCCTGAATGACATCACCGATTTCCGGGGCATTTTGCACCATATCATCGGTTATTCCTGTCAGATTGATTGTCGTTGCTGAAAGACGATGGTGTGGATTGGCAAAGGATTCAAATCGATCAATAATTTCCCCATTTTTTACTTTTACAGCCGCTAATTCTATAATCGTATCATAAACAGCAGATAGTCCTGTTGTTTCAACATCAAAAATAACAAATGTATCTTCTTCTAGCAAACGATGGGCATCATTATAGGCTATTGGCACACCATCATCAACAAGGTTAACTTCAACCCCGTAAAGAATTTTTATATCATTCTTTTTTCCTGCTCCAAATGCTTCCGGAAAGGATTGTGCAACAGCATGGTCTGTCACAGCAATGGCTTTATGACCCCATTTACTTGCTTGAGCAACAAGCAAACTCACCGGTGTTACAGCATCCATCTGACTCATCGGTGTATGAAGATGAAGTTCAACCCGTTTTTCATTCTCTGGTGAAGTATCCTTCCGGCCCGCTGGTTTAATTTCATTTATATCGTTTCCGATCATAACAAGATCACGAACAAAAGTATCGTTCTGAATGCTTCCACGAACTCTTACCCACATCCCTTTTTTCACGTGTTGGAATAAGGCTGCATCCTCTTTATCTCTAGAGAACATTTTCACCATGATCGAGCTTGTGTAGTCAGTAATCTTAAAAGTTAGCAGTGAACGGCCGCTTCGTAATTCCCGAATTTCCGCATCAAAGATATAGCCTTCAACAGCCACTCTTCTTTCTTCATCCACAATATCAATCAAACTGCGAAGGTCGTTATTATCCTTTATGGTTAACCCAATTGTGAGTGGACCGATTGGGCCATCCCCGCCGGATGAATCCTTCTCGGCTTCTTTCTTCTGCATCTCAACTACAGCTAAATGGGCACGTTCTTGATCTTCCTTTTGTTTAGCAAGTAAAAATTGTTGGTATTCTTCATTTTTTTCATCATTTTTTAGGTCTGTCTCAATGGCCAGTAATGGAAAACCGAAGGATTGATAGATATTTCCAATAACAGATCCATACTTCCGTTTTAACGCTAGACCTTCAGCGTCATTCCTTACGGTTATGGTAAGCTTGTTTCCGCTTGCTTCTGGCACTTGCTCATTTAATAACCTTAAAAGCGGCGGTGAAATCCCATCAATTTGTTGAATACAATGATTCCAATATTCTCGCAATAAATCTGGTGTAATGATTGGATTTGTTACGTGGATATCGTATGAAATGGTTGCAATATTTGAAAAGGTTCTTTCTAGTTGAGTCGTAAACTTTAGATAAACATTAAAGGGTAGAATTTTTTCAATTAAAAATTGAAAATGCCACTTTCTCGCTTTCTTTTCAACCAAAAGCCTTTCAATTTGCGCATTGTTGAAATGTACTACCACAGCATCTTCTACTAATTGCAGCTGCTGGAGCAAGAGTTGGAATCGCTCTTTATTGCCTAAGGCATGTTCGCTCATCGTCTCTCTCCCATCTATTAAAAATCTCTAAATTTTATCTATATCAAAATTTAATTATATCACATGATATACCTTAGTTCGGGTAATTTCGACAGAAAATACATCCAGCCTTTCCAGTCAAAATAAAAACTGGGATCGCAGCTGCGATCCCAATCGTGGATATAAATTAACAGGTTTTATCTGGATTTACAGGAAGAATCTCTGTATATCATTCCAGGTGACCACAAGCATGAGAAGCATGAGGAGGGCAAAACCGATAAAATGAACCATCCCTTCTTTTTGCCGGTCAATAGGCTTGCCTCTGACAAATTCCACCACAAAGAACATTAATCTTCCACCATCTAGTGCAGGAATTGGTAGTAAATTCATAATCCCTAAGTTAATACTTAGGATTCCTGCCCATTTCATTAAATAATAAATACCCGATTTTGCTACTTCATCAGTAGATTTGTAAATGCCCACTGGACCTGAAAGTGCGTCAATCGTAAATTGTCCAGTAACTAATTTTCCAAGCATTACAAAAATCTGCTTCGTCCAGAAATAGGTTTCTGTAAAGCCAGATTTTACGGCTTGAACGGGTGACTTTTCAACAGGACTGTAGACCCCGATGATCCCCATTTTCTCACCCTCGACTGTTTTCTCAAGGGGAGTTACTTGAATTTCATTTTCTTTCCCATTACGAATTACTAAAAAATCAAGTTTTTTATTTGGATTTTCTCGAATAATTTCAACGACATCCGACCAGCTTGATATTTCGGAGCCATTAATACTTTGAACGATATCGCCTTTTTGCAAACCAGCTGATTTTGCCGCACCGTCCGGTGTAATAACACCCAGTTTGGGTTCGTTCGATGGCACACCCTGTAACAAGGCAATGATGATAAACACGACGAAAGCTAAAACAAAATTCATCATTGGACCAGCAAAAATAGCCATAAATCTTTGACCTAATGTTTTTGAACCAAATTGTCGATCAAGTGGAGCAATTTGTGATTCAATACCATTTTCAACAATGACTGCAGTTGGACTAACGATAAAAGTTTGCAAACTTTCATTTTCATCTTCCGGATATCCTTTTACCACTAAATCCTTTTCGATATCCGCAAACTCCACTTCCACAATCCGACAGTTAGGGAATTTTTCTTTATTATTTAATATGATTTTATTGACTTTATTTTCCTTGTCAAACATGAGACCAATTCGATATCCAGGCTTGATTTCAACCATTTCAGGATCTTCTCCTGCCATGCGGACAAATCCGCCGATAGGCAATAACCGGATCGTATAGATTGTCTCACCTTTTTTATGTGTGAATACTTTAGGTCCCATCCCAATTGCAAACTCTCGGCACAAGATACCTGCTCTTTTTGCAAAAATGAAATGACCTAATTCATGAAAGAAGACGAGTGCACCAAAAATCACAATAAATGCAATAACTGTAGTCAATAAAACAACCTCCTTTTTTCAGGATAGGGAAGATCTTTAAACTTCGATAATATGTTTTGCAAACCACTAGTCTCTTTCCTATGGACTTTGAACCATGATTCTAAATTCTTAGAGAAGAGAATGGACAAATTTTCTCGTTTCCTTATCTACCTCTTCAATCAATGTTAAACTTGGGTTCTCCATGGTTTGATGAGCATTTAATGCCTTTTCAATTAAATCCTCAATCTGAAGGAAACGAATTTTACCTGCTAAAAATGCGGCAACTGCTGTTTCATTGGCTGCATTTAAGACGGTTGGCAGTGTTCCGCCTTTTTTACCTGCAAAATAGGCAAACTGTAGACTTCGGAAGCGTTCGACATCCATCTCCTGAAAGTGCAGCTTTCCTACACTGGCCAAATTTAAACGGTTTGCTGATTTACGCGGCAGGCGATCAGGATAGGTAAGGGCATATTGAATTGGTACTCTCATATCGGGTGTTCCAAGTTGGGCAATGATACTTGAGTCATGAAATTCAACCATCGAATGAATAATACTTTCTTTGTGAAGCAGCACATCAATTTTTTCATAGGGCATTGCGAACAGCCAGTGTGCCTCGATGACCTCTAATCCTTTATTCATCATCGTTGCGGAATCAATGGTGATTTTCGCTCCCATCGACCAATTTGGATGGTTTAGTGCCTTTTGAACGGTAACATGTTCTAACTCCTGACGCGTTTTATCTCGAAAGCTCCCCCCAGAAGCAGTTAAGATTAATCTTTCGATATTTTTATCCTTTTCTCCTTGTAAAGCTTGAAAAATGGCTGAATGTTCACTGTCAACAGGAAGCAACGGAACATTATTCCTTTTTGCAGCTTCCATAACGAGATGTCCTGCTGTCACCAATGTTTCTTTATTGGCAATGGCAATAGCCTTTCCACATTCAATCGCTTGTAATGTAGGGTGAAGACCAATACTGCCCAAGACAGCATTAACGAGGATTCCAGATTTCTCATAAATAGCTACCTCAACTAGTCCCTCATTGCCATAGGTAAACTTTGTTTGGGGAAATTCTGCTTTTAATGTATTACAATCACTATAGTCTTGTACAGAAACAAGCCCTGGTTTAAATTCTACTATTAATTTCCGAGCCAAATCGATATTTTTGCCAACAGAAAAGGCTGCTAAATGAAATTCTGTTGGATGCTCACGGATAATATCGATCGTTTGCATCCCAATCGAACCAGTTGCACCTAATAAACTAATTATTTTCAAAGCTGTCAACTCCTATTAAAAAACACAAACATCTATACCCAAAGATGAAATAAGTGTAATATTGGCCAAACAAATAACAGGCTGTCAAAACGATCCAGTATTCCCCCATGGCCAGGTAAGATTGTTCCTGAATCTTTCACATTAAAATGACGTTTGAACGCTGATTGAACGAGATCGCCAATTTGTCCAAAAACAGAAAGGACAATCGTAATGCCAATTAAGGTCAATAGACTGACTGTAATGTCGCTAAAAAGGACAAATAAGATAGCAACAATTACGGCACATATCACGCCGCCGATTGAACCTTCAACGGTTTTATTTGGACTGATTTCTGGCCAAAGCTTGTTTTTACCAAAAGATTTTCCGATAAAATAAGCACCCGAATCCGTTGCCCAAATAATAAATAGAGAATAAAAAATATAAACAAGTCCCGCCTCACGCGTTTCCATAAAAAAGTAAAAGCCCATCCCAACATATACTGCAGACAGAATGGAAAAGGAAACATCCTCAAATGTAAAACGGTTCTTGGTAATTACCGTATACGCTAATAATAAGAGAATTAATATAATCCCCAGCTCTGTTTTTGAATAATAAAAGGTTGAGATTACATCATTATATTGTTTGGGAAAGATGATCACCCAAAGAAATAAAAGTGAGAGCAATCCATTGATTGTAAAAGGGTTTATTTTTCTCATTTTTAATAATTCATACAATCCAATTGTTGCGAGAAAATACGTTAACAAAACAAAAGGTAGTCCCCCATAAAATACAATTGGCACAAATAAGGCAGCTGCTACGACTCCTGTTATGATTCTTTGTTTCATCTACTAATTCAACACCTTTATTGTTCTACTAAGAAGTACAGAAATGCTCAATCACCTTTTTTAAATTAAGCAGGTCATTATTAAATTCCGCCAAACCGACGCTGACGTTTTTGATAGGCATGAATGGCTTCCAGTAAATGTTCTTCACTAAAATCCGGCCATAATACATCCGTAAACCAAAACTCTGAGTACGCCAATTGCCAGAGCATAAAGTTACTCAAACGAATTTCGCCACTAGTTCTAATTAACAAATCCGGGTCAGAAAAAAGGGAAGTCATTAAATAAGAGGAAAAGACTTGCTCGTCAAGTTCTGTCTCCTTCAGTATACCATTCTTACTATCAATTATGACTTGTTTAACGGCATCGAGAATTTCCGCCCTGCTTCCATAATTCAAGGCAAAATTTAACACTAGTCCTGTATTATTTTTTGTTTCTTCTATAGCTTTTTCAATTGCTTGGCGTGTATGTATAGGCAGCTGATTTTTATATCCCATCATTTTAACTTGAACATTATTCTCGATTAATTCAGGAAGAAAGGTACCTAAAAATTCTTCTGGAAGCCTCATAATATATTCCACTTCATTTTTCGGACGTTTCCAGTTCTCCGTTGAAAAAGCATATAAAGTTAGGGCCTTAATCCCAAGATTATTGGCAAGCATCGTAGTTTTACGAACAACCTTCATGCCTTCGTGGTGTCCGGCAATTCGCGGTAATGCCCTTTTTTTCGCCCATCGCCCGTTGCCGTCCATAATTATGGCAATGTGCTCTGGTACAGGCAACTCTTTTATTTCTTCTATTTTATCTCGGAGTGTGGAAGAGTTATTTGGCTTCTTCCAAAGCCTAAATTTTTTCAACATAACATTGCTCCTCAAATAGTTAATCATTTCCTCCGATAATAAATCATGCATTCAAAATCATATATTCATATGTAACAGATCGCTTTTCAGGTGAGATGATTTAATCATACCAAAAAATCGAGAAGATATCTCTAATAATAACTTATGTAAAATAAAAGGAATTAAGAATAATGTTCAGAAAATTTCTTGGACAATCGCCGTCCTAAAAACATCAATATAGATTAAAAAACCCCCTAAAAAGAGGGTCTTTTTTCAAAACAAGTGGATATATGATTACACTTCTAAGATTTCTTTTTCTTTATCTTTAGTAATTTGGTCAATTCTTTGAATATTCTCATCCGTAAGCTTTTGAATATCATCAGAATAACCACGAAGTGCATCTTCTGTAATTTCACCATTTTTCTCAAGCTTTTTCAAATCATCATTGCCATCACGGCGAATATTGCGTATTGCTACTTTCGCTTCTTCCGATTCTTTTCTAACCAATTTCACAAGTTCTTTACGACGTTCTTCCGTCAATTGCGGAATAGCAAGACGAATGACAGTCCCATCGTTAGTTGGATTTAAACCTAAATCAGACTTCAAGATGGCTTTTTCAATATCACCAAGAATTGATTTATCATAGGGTTGAATAACCAGCAGTCTTGCTTCTGGAGTTGAAATTCCTGCCATTTGATTTACAGGTGTAGGAGCACCATAATAATCAATAGTAATCCGATCAAGTAAAGAAGCACTAGCTCTTCCCGCACGGATACTTGCAAGCTCTCGAGTATAAGACTGAATTGCTTTGGTCATACGATCTTTTGTAGATGCGATAACTTGTTTTGGCATTAGTTTTTCCCCCTTACAATAGTACCTATTTTTTCACCCATAACAGCCTTTTTAATATTGCCCTGCTCCATAATTGAAAAGACAATAAGCGGAATATCATTATCCATACAAAGGGAAGATGCAGTTGAGTCCATAACGGCTAAACCTTCCTTAATAACATCCAGGAATGTTAAATCTTCATACTTAGTCGCAGTTGCATCGATGCGCGGGTCAGCCGAATAAACACCATCGACATTATTTTTTGCCATTAAAATCACTTCAGCATCAATTTCAGCTGCCCTTAACGCTGCAGTTGTATCCGTTGAGAAGTAAGGGTTACCAGTCCCTGCAGCAAAAATAACCACCCGATTCTTCTCTAAATGTCTTATTGCCCGACGTCTAATATACGGTTCTGCAACTTGGCGCATCTCTATAGATGTTTGCACACGTGATTCAATGCCTAGATGTTCTAAACTATCTTGCAGTGCTAATGAATTCATAACGGTAGCAAGCATGCCCATATAATCGGCTGTAGCTCTGTCCATGCCCATTTCACTGCCAATTTTCCCACGCCAAATGTTACCTCCACCAACAACGACTGCTACTTCAACTCCAAGCTCTGCGATTTCTTTAACTTGAATAGCAATCGACTTGATTACAGAAGGTTTAATCCCAAAGCTCGACTCACCAGCAAGTGCTTCTCCGCTCAATTTTAAAACCACTCGTTTGTACTTAGGACCGTTCATATAAACCTCCGTATGTAATTATTTAAGGCACAGCGCCCTAGTCAGACGCTGGAGCCAGATATTGCACAAAGTTCGTTCCTTCAAAAATAGGGAACACACCGTGTCCCCTATTCATAAACCTATTACAGTAACATTCTCATAACAACATGTTTAGTTTAAACTAGAGAATATTTGACTATTGTTTATTTACTTGGTTCATAACTTCTTCTGCAAAGTTATCTTCACGTTTTTCGATTCCTTCGCCTACTTCATAGCGTACAAATTCGCGAAGTGTTGCACCTTTTGATTCAACAAATTGACCCACTTTTTGATCTGGATTTTTAACGAAACTTTGGTCAAGAACACAAACATCTTCAAAGTATTTGCCAAGACGGCCTTCAACCATTTTTTCAACGATCTTCTCAGGCTTGCCTTCGTTAAGTGCTTGTTGTGTTAAGACTTGACGCTCGTGTTCCACTTCTTCTTGTGATACTTGATCACGAGAAACATATTTTGGTCTTAATGCTGCGATGTGCATAGAAATGTCTTTTGCTGCATCCGCATCGGTTGAACCTTCAAGTACAGTTAATACGCTGATACGGCCGCCCATGTGAAGGTAAGCACCAAAAGCATCATTGTCAGTTTTTGATAGGACTGCAAAACGACGAAGTGTAAGTTTTTCTCCGATTTTTGCAATTGCAGCGTTGATGTGATCAGCAACCGTTGCACCGTTTTCCAAAGTTTGTGTTAGAGCTTCCTCAACAGAAGCAGGATTGTTTTTCAAAAGGTGTTGAGCAAGTTCCTTCACAAGTGATTGGAAACCTTCGTTTTTTGCAACGAAATCAGTCTCTGAGTTAACTTCAAGAATAACCGCTTGGTTGCCTTCTGTTAAAATAGAAGTTAATCCTTCTGCAGCAATACGATCAGCTTTATTTGCTGCTTTTGAAATACCTTTTTCACGTAAGAAATCGATTGCTTTCTCCATATCACCATCTGTTGCTGTAAGAGCTTTTTTACAGTCCATCATACCTGCGCCTGTTTTTTCACGTAATTCTTTAACCATTTGAGCTGTAACTGCCATAATAAATTTCCTCCTTTATACTATGTACTATACACATATCTTAGCCATTCAAACTTAAGATAAACATTTCTTAAAAAAAGGTGATAAAGGGTCTCCCTCTTATCACCTTTTGAAAACATCCAAATCTTACGCTTGTACTTCTTCGCCTTGTTTAGCTTCAAGAATAGCATCAGCCATTTTACCAGTTAAAAGTTTAACTGCACGAATAGCATCATCGTTCGCAGGAATAACTACGTCGATTTCATCTGGATCACAGTTTGTATCAACAATACCTACGATAGGAATGTTCAATTTCTTAGCTTCTGCAACTGCAATACGCTCTTTACGAGGATCGATGATAAATAAAGCATCTGGAAGTTGCTTCATGTCTTTAATTCCGCCTAGGAATTTTTCAAGACGTTCTTGTTCTTTCTTTAATTGTACTACTTCTTTCTTTGGTAGTACTTCGAAAGTACCGTCTTCTGACATTCTTTCAATATCTTTTAAGCGGCCAATACGTTTTTGAATTGTTTCAAAGTTAGTTAATGTACCACCTAACCAACGTTGGTTAACATAGTACATACCAGAACGGCCTGCTTCTTCTTTAACAGAATCTTGAGCTTGTTTCTTTGTACCAACAAAAAGAACTGTTCCGCCGTTACCAGCAAGTTCCTTAACCCAGTTATAAGCTTCTTCAACTTTTTTAACTGTTTTTTGTAGGTCGATGATATAAATACCGTTACGTTCTGTGAAGATATATTTCTTCATTTTTGGGTTCCAACGGCGAGTTTGGTGTCCGAAATGTACACCAGCTTCAAGCAATTGCTTCATAGAAATTACTGACATGTTTTTTCCTCCTAGTGGTTTGTTTTCCTCCGCTCATCTCATTTTTAAGCAGAAACTGTTATGAACAGCACCATCTGTTTAAATCAATAAGCGTGTGTATTAACACCATGAAATAATATAGCATAAGTAAATCTAACAATCAAGTTTTACTTTTATAAAAATAAAAAATCCCTAGCATTGACTAGGGATTTATATATTACTTCGATCTTAATTTATCAAGTTCAATAAGAAACTTATCATTTAAGACTTTAATATACGTTCCTTTCATTCCAAGAGAACGTGACTCGATGACCCCTGCACTTTCAAGCTTTCTTAGTGCATTGACAATAACTGAACGTGTAATCCCAACACGGTCTGCAATTTTCGATGCAACAAGTAAGCCTTCATGGCCATTTAGTTCTTCAAAAATATGTTCAATAGCTTCTAGTTCACTATATGATAATGAACTGATGGCCATTTGCACAACTGCCTTACTTCTTGCTTCCTCTTCAATTTCTTCAGCTTTTTCACGTAAGATCTCCATACCTACTACAGTTGCTCCATATTCAGCAAGGATTAAATCATCATCATGGAATTTTTCTTCCAATCTTGCAAGAATTAATGTTCCAAGACGCTCCCCGCCGCCAATAATAGGTACGATTGTTGTTAAGCCTTCATGGAATAGATCATCGTTTTCTACTGGAAAAGCAGTATATTGGCTTTCAATATCAAGATTTGATGAAGTTTCTTGGATATTAAACAAACTCTTTGTATATTCTTCAGGAAATTGGCGATCCTCAAACATTTTTTTCATTCTTTCATTTTCAATTTGCTGATAAATTGAAAATCCTAAAAGCTTTCCGCGACGGCTGACAATGTATACATTTGCTTCAATTACTTCACTCAATACTTCAGACATTTCCTTGAAATTCACCGGCTTGCCAGCTGCCTTTTGCAATAGTACATTTATTCTTCTTGTTTTTGTAAGTAAATCCATCTGTTTCTTCCTCCTAATTAACTATAACCATTATTAAATTTTATTGTTAATACGCTATATTGACGTATTGGGTATTATGCAAGAAAAGACGTTTTTCCCGATCATTCAGGAAAAACTAGCTGTTCCTAAAGAATAAATTGGGATAAGTCTTTGTTTTTCGAAATAGCCCCAAGTTTATCATCTACATACTGTGGTGTAATCGTAATCTTCTCCATCGTGATATCAGGAGCTTCAAATGATAAGTCTTCTAATAGCTTTTCTAATATCGTATGAAGTCGTCTTGCCCCAATATTGTCTGTATTTTGATTTACTTCAAATGCTACTTCTGCAATTCTACGAATAGCATCGTCAGAAAATTCAATTTGTATACCTTCTGTTTCCAATAATGCTTGATATTGTTTAATCAAGGCATTATCTGGCTCCACCAAAATTCTGAAGAAATCATCAACTGTCAATTTCGTTAGTTCAACACGAATTGGAAAACGTCCTTGAAGCTCTGGGATTAAGTCTGATGGTTTAGCAATGTGAAAAGCCCCAGCTGCGATAAATAATACATGATCCGTTTTCATCGAACCATATTTCGTTACGACCGTTGATCCTTCTACAACTGGTAAGATATCTCGCTGAACACCTTCTCTTGAAACATCAGCTGAAGAACCACCTGAATTTTTGCTTGCAATTTTATCGATCTCATCAATAAAAATAATCCCTGTTTGTTCAGCTCGATAAATAGCTTCTGACGATACTTCATCCATATCGATCAGCTTTGCAGCTTCTTCACTTGTAAGTACTTTTCTAGCTTCACGGACCGTTAATTTTCTTCTTTTTCTTTTTTTCGGCATAAAGCTGCTGAGGGCATCTTGCATATTCATCCCCATTTGTTCAATCCCTGATCCTTGGAGCATATCGAACATGGAAGGAGTCTGCTCTTCTACTTCTACTGTTACGATTTCGTCTTCTAATTGACCAAGAGCCAATTTTTCTTTGACAATCTTCCGTTTTTCCTGAACAGAATAGTCTTCTTGATTCGTCTCTTGTTCAGTGGAAGAATTCCCGCCGCCAAATAACATTTCGAGCGGGTTTTTATAGTTGTTAGCTTTTTTTGCAGTTGGTACAAGTAAATCTAACAGCCTGCTGTTTGCATTTTCTTCTGCAAGTTCTTTTACACTTTGCATCCGGTCTTCTTTTACTAATCGAACTGATGTTTCAACAAGATCCCTAACCATCGATTCCACATCACGGCCGACATAGCCCACTTCTGTGAATTTAGTCGCTTCCACTTTAATAAACGGTGCACCAACTAACTTTGCCATCCGTCTAGCAATTTCTGTTTTACCGACACCGGTTGGCCCGATCATTAAAATGTTTTTCGGAATAATTTCTTCTCGAAGCTTGTCAGTTAAAAGGCCTCTTCTATAACGATTCCTTAAAGCAACAGCAACTGCTTTCTTTGCATCCTTTTGCCCAATGATATATTGATCAAGTCTTTCAACAATTTGGCGGGGTGTTAAATCGGTTGTCTTTACCATACGTTCAATCTCCTCCCATTAAAGCTCTTCAACGATAATGTTGTGGTTCGTGAATACACATATATCTGCGGCTATTTCTAAAGAAGCTTTGGCAATTTCTTTTGCAGTTAATTGATCCCCTGCAAACTTTTTCAAAGAACGTCCTGCCGCTAATGCATAATTTCCACCCGAGCCAATCGCGAGTATCCCGTCATCAGGTTCGATTACTTCTCCAGTTCCGGAAACAAGAAGCAAACTTTCACGATTCATCACAATTAACATAGCTTCCAACTTACGAAGCATTTTGTCGCTTCTCCATTCTTTGGCAAGTTCGACCGCTGCCCTTTGAAGATTACCATTATATTCTTCTAATTTACCCTCAAACAATTCAAAGAGAGTAAATGCATCTGCTACAGAACCTGCAAAACCAGCTAATACTTTACCATTAAATATCTTTCTTACTTTTCTTGCTGTGTGCTTCATCACCACCGAATTTCCTAATGTCACTTGGCCATCACCAGACATAGAACACTCTCCGTTATGATGAATGGCAAATATGGTAGTTGCGTGAAATTCACCCATAACTTATCTTCCTCCTTTTGGAGCAATTTCTGTTTAAAAAACACAAATGGTATGTAAATAATTGAGTTAAGTTGATTCTTAAGTCATTACTTGCAAAGATTTGAAAAAACCGAATTCACTGAACCCAAGTTGGTAATGTTCAATTGTATTGTGCTTAATTCTTGTATATTTGTAAACATCAAATAAATAAGTTTAATAAATCATTCACATTTATCATACTATTTACCTGACAAGGGCTACTAAATCGTATCATACTTCAATAACCCTTGCAAGAAACTTTACAAAACTTTCACAAAGTTCTGAATTGTGTCCAGTGCACGATTGGCATGCTGTAAATTCCTTTCCTGCTTCCCTTTTATTTTTACAGGCAGTTCAGGAAATAATCCAAAATTCGCATTCATGGGCTGAAAATTAGCGGGATTAGCTGTCGTTATATAACGAGCCATACTGCCAATCGCTGTTTCAGCAGGAAACTCGACTGTCTCCATCCCGTTCACTAATCGTGCGGCATTAATCCCTGCAATTAACCCGCTTGCTGCTGATTCCACGTACCCCTCAACACCCGTCATTTGGCCGGCAAAAAATAAATCTTCACGATTCCGGAATTGATAAGTAGCCTTCAATACTTTTGGAGAATTAATAAATGTGTTGCGGTGCATAACACCATATCGGATAATTTCAGCATTTTCAAGACCAGGTATCAGCTGAATGACTTCCTTTTGAGCTCCCCACTTTAAATGTGTCTGAAAACCGACAATATTAAACAGCGTTCCAGCTGCATCATCTTGACGAAGCTGTACAACTGCAAATGGTCTTTTCCCTGTTTTTGGGTCTTCCAAACCAACTGGCTTTAGCGGTCCGAAGAGCATTGTTTTCTTTCCTCTTCCGGCCATTACTTCAATTGGCATACAGCCTTCAAAAAAGACTTCCTTTTCAAATTCCTTCACTGGGGCAGTCTCAGCTGAAATCAAAGCATCATAAAACCGATTAAATTCTTCCTCTGTCATCGGACAATTTAAATAGGCTGCTTCGCCCTTATCATAACGGGACTTTAAGTAAACTTTATCCATATTAATACTTTCTTTTTCAAGAATCGGAGCGGCGGCATCATAAAAATAAAGATAATCCTCACCGGTAATACTCTTGAGCTGCGCAGAAAGAGCCTCACTGGTGAGTGGTCCTGTTGCAATAACAGTTGGTCCAGCAGGAATTTCAGTTACCTCTTCATTAATAACCGTCACATTTTCATGATTTTTAACCATCTCCGTCACTTTAGCGGCAAATTCATGACGATCGACAGCCAATGCTCCACCAGCAGGTACCGAACATGCATCAGCTGCTGCGATAATAACGGAATCAAGCTTTCTCATTTCTTCCTTTAATACCCCAACAGCGTTTGTTAACGTATTAGCCCTTAATGAATTACTGCAGACTAATTCAGCAAATTTATCTGTATGATGTGCAGGTGTTTGCTTGACAGGACGCATCTCAAAAAGTCTAACCTTTACGCCACGCTTTGCAATTTGCCATGCTGCTTCACTTCCAGCCAAACCAGCACCGACTACATTAATTGTTACTTCTTCCATTTAGAACCTCCTAAATTTCTTACTGGTATTTAATGCTCTCTACCAGTTTGGATAAAAAAGTACGTTATATATACCTTTCCCACAATTAAGTCCATCTTGCATTGTACTATACGAAAGAGAAACAAAAAAGTTTTTTGTTTTTTAGTAAAAAGAAAAAGAGTGGTTGGACCCACTCTTTAACTCTGTTGTTCTTCCTTGTAATCACATGCCGTACATTGTACTTGAACACCTTTTTTCAATTTCTTTTCGACAAGCAGACCGTCACATTTAGGGCAAGCTCTCGGTAATGGCTTATCCCAGGAGATAAATTCACACTCAGGGTATCTGGTACAGCCGTAAAATAACCTTTTTTTCTTGCTCTTACGTTCAATAATTTGGCCTTCTTTACAAGTAGGGCAAGTAACGCCAATTTCTTTCACAATTGCTTTAGTATTGCGACATTCAGGAAAATTGCTGCAAGCCATGAATTTTCCATATCTGCCCATTTTGAATACCATTGGGTTTCCACAGAGCTCACAATCCTCACCGGCTGGCTCATCTTTAATTTCAATGGATTGCATTTCTTTTTCAGCTATTTCTAAGTGCGTTTCAAAGTCGCGATAAAATTCATCGATAATTTGTACCCAGCTTACTTTTCCATCTTCAACATTGTCTAATCCCTGTTCCATTTTAGCTGTAAATTCTACATCAAGAATTTCAGGGAAGAATTCTAGAATAAGATCATTAATAATCTCTCCTAGTTCCGTTGGAATAAAGCGTTTATTATCAAGCGCAACATAGCCCCGTTTTTGAATCGTATCCAAAGTAGGTGCGTATGTTGAAGGTCGACCGATTCCCAACTCTTCTAACGTTTTTACAAGTCTTGCTTCCGTGTATCGTGGCGGCGGCTGGGTGAAGTGCTGTTTTGGCTCAATATCCTTTTTAAACACTTCATCTCCTTCTTTTAGATCCGGAAGCATTTTATTCGGTCCATCTATTTGGTCATCCGAACCTTCTACGTAAAGCTTCATAAAGCCGGGAAACTTTATTTTGGATCCAGTAGCTCGAAAGATGACATTTCCATTCTGCAAATCGACACTCATGGTGTCCATGGTTGCCTGTGCCATTTGACTCGCTAAAAATCGTTCCCATATTAATTTATATAAGCGGAGTTGATCACGAGAAAGAAATTCTTTTAAACTGTTGGGATCTCTTAATGTACTTGTTGGACGAATGCCTTCATGTGCATCTTGAGCATTCGTTTGCTTCTTTTCTTTTCTTTGTTCTTCCTTTAAAAAATTCTCACCATATTCAGCTTTAATATAACTTGCAGCCTCTGTCTGAGCAATGTCGGAAATTCGAGTAGAATCTGTTCTCATATATGTAATGAGACCCACCGTTCCCTCTTTTCCAAGCTCAATTCCTTCGTAAAGCTGTTGGGCTAGCATCATTGTTTTCTTCGCACGGAAGTTAAGCTTTCTAGCTGCTTCCTGCTGTAGGGATGAGGTAATAAAAGGTGGCGCCGGGTTTCTGCGGCGTTCTTTTTTAGTCACAGACATAACTTTGAACTTATTATCCTTCAATTGCTGTAAAACCGCGTTAACCTCTTCTTCCTTTCTAAGTTCACTTTTATTTTGATCAACTAAAGAATGAAAAGCTGCGCTAAATTGATCTTTCCCCTTTAAAAATTCGCCTTCAATCGTCCAGTATTCTTCAGGAGTAAATGCTTTTATTTCTTTCTCCCTGTCAATGATCAAACGCGTTGCAACGGACTGAACTCGTCCCGCACTTAATCCTTTTTTTACTTTTTTCCAGAGAAGCGGGCTAATATTATAGCCGACGAGACGATCTAAAATTCTTCGAGCCTGTTGAGCATCGACCAAATCCATATTAATTGAGCGTGGATGCTTAAAGGATTCTTTTATCGCGTCCTTAGTTATTTCATTAAAAACAACGCGGCAATCTGAGTTAATATCAACACCTAGACTATGCGCTAAATGCCAGGCAATGGCTTCCCCTTCACGATCCGGGTCAGCTGCGAGATAAACTTTTTTTGCCTTTTTGGCTGCCGTTTTTAATTCCTTTAAAACAGGACCTTTACCACGGATTGTAATATACTTTGGTTCGAAATTATTTTCTACGTTTACACCCATTTGACTCCGTGGCAAATCACGAACATGCCCCATCGATGCTTTTACTTTATATTTATTTCCTAAATATCGTTCAATTGTTTTCGCTTTTGCTGGCGATTCTACAATTACCAGAAATTCTGCCATTCAATATCCTCCTTAAGAGGGAAAGTGTGAAAGCAACTTGAAATTGGCGTGTGCCTTCTTCTAAGTGCTAACCATTTGAGAAGTTTTCCTAATTTCCAGTGTTAACAATTTAAACCGGAGAAAATACTTTACAAAACTGCCTTATCCCAAAAAATTTCACTTATATAGTAGCCTTTTATTTAATCTATTATTATTTTCTAACTTCTGTTGGAAAATGTATAACATAATAGAAATTTTTGCAACCTTTTTCAGCTAAATTCTCCATTTATTCGAAAAAACCTGCAATTATAACCATTTTATTGATAAGTTTCTATCATCTTCTAGAGTTTAATCTTATTTCTTCCAAAATATCCTCAGCTCTTGTGACAAGTTTTGCCCCTTGTTGAATTAACTCATTTGCCCCAGTTGAATAAGGATTAAAAATACTTCCCGGAAGTGAAAACACATCCCGTCCTTCATTAACGGCAAAATTGGCCGTAATCAACGAACCGCTTTTTCGCTTTGCTTCTATAATAAACGTTCCATTCGCTAAACCGCTAATAATTCGATTCCGAGCAGGGAAATGCCATCTGAGCGGTTTGGTATCAGGAGGATATTCTGAAAGGACTAATTGAGTTTTCATCATGTCTCGTGCAAGACTTAAATTTTCCTTAGGGTATATGTGGAATAAACCACCTGCAATTACAGCGATTGTTTTTCCACCATTTTTAATCGCATATTCATGTGCAAGGGCATCGATTCCCTTAGCTAGTCCACTAACGATCAGGACGCCATGTTCAATGAGCTCGGGAAAGATAAGTCGAATCGCATTTTTTCCATATTGAGTAGCTTGACGAGAACCAACCACAGCAAGCTTTGGTTCTGTTTCTAATAGAGATAAATCGCCCTTAGCAAATAAAGCCCAGGGCGGCTGATAAATTTCTTTTAAAAAGTGGGGATATTCTTTTTCAAAAATAGTGATGACGGCAATGTCATTGGTTTCATATTGTCGGATTTGTTCATGAATGATTTCGGGATGAAGAGTAAGGATAGAAGATGTTGTTGAAGGGTTATCGAGGTTGGTAGAAGGAAAAAGTAAATTTTGCTGATGGGATTGTGTTTGTAATTGATACAGGTACTTTAATGTCGGGTCTTTTTTTAACATTTGGAATACAGTATTCCAAGTGATATTGGGGTAATGAAGCAAATGAATCAGTTTTTCTTTAAAGTCATCCATCGTAACAAACCTCCATTTTATTTTATTTTATTATTAAATGACTCTGTTAAACTTAGTTGTTGATTTCCGTTCCAGGCACTTCGCTTTCCGCGGGGCGACCGCCGAGCCTCCTCGACACTGCGTGTCTGTGGGGTCTCGCCTGTCTCGCTTCTCCCGCGGGAGTCTTCGTGCCTTCCACTTCAATCAACAAGTGGTCAATTAATCAACATAATTCTTTAACAAAGTCTATTAAATAATGATAAAATAGTCCCTCAATTGTATAAGGGACTATCTGAATCATCTTAAGCTGTTATATTAGTGTGTTTTACACTTATCATATAAGCCTTGTTCTTTTAAGACACCGATTAAAGTTTCGCCCATAACAGATGGTGTATCGGCCACTTTAATGCCACACTCGTTCATGACGCGGATCTTTTCATCTGCTGTTCCTTTTCCGCCAGAAATTATGGCACCAGCATGTCCCATACGCTTTCCAGCAGGGGCGGTACGTCCACCGATAAAGCCAACTACAGGTTTTGTCATGTTTGCTTTTACCCATTCAGCAGCTTCTTCTTCTGCTGTTCCACCGATCTCACCAATCATGATAACCGCATATGTTTCTGGGTCTTCATTAAAGGCTTTTAACACATCGATGAAGTTTGTTCCGTTCACAGGGTCTCCACCAATACCTACTGCTGTTGTTTGGCCAAGGCCTGCTGTTGTTAATTGATGTACTGCCTCGTATGTTAATGTTCCAGAACGAGAAACAACACCTACATGGCCTTTCGTATGAATGTAACCAGGCATGATCCCGATTTTACATTCATCAGCTGTAATCACACCAGGACAGTTTGGACCTACTAAACGAGTCTTCTTGCCCTCCATATAACGTTTGACTTTGACCATATCCAAAACTGGAATATGCTCTGTTATACAAATAACAAGATCTAGCTCAGCATCGACTGCTTCAATGATGGAATCAGCAGCAAAAGGCGCTGGAACATAGATAACAGAAGCATTGGCACCAGTAGCATCAACTGCATCTTTCACAGTGTTGAAGACAGGTACTCCTTCTACTTCTTGACCGCCTTTACCAGGTGATGTACCGCCGACAATTTTTGTACCATATTCAAGCATTTGCTTTGTATGAAAACGAGCAGTGCCGCCTGTAATCCCTTGAACAATAACCTTTGTATCTTTATTAATAAAAACGCCCACGTTAATTCCCCTTTCTCCTCGATCCTATTTCACTAATGAAACGATTTTTTGTGCGCCATCAGCCATGGATTCAGCAGCGATAATGTCAACACTTGACTCTCTTAGGATTTTCTTACCTAAGTCAACATTTGTTCCTTCTAAGCGAACAACAAGCGGCACACTAAGTCCAACCTGCTTAGCTGCTTCTACAACACCCTCAGCAATAACATCACACTTCATGATTCCACCAAAGATATTTACAAAAATACCTTTTACGTTTGGATCAGAAAGGATAATTTTGAATGCTTCTGTCACTTTTTCAGCAGTTGCGCCGCCGCCGACATCAAGGAAGTTAGCAGGGTCACCGCTGTAATGTTTAATAATATCCATTGTTGACATCGCAAGTCCGGCACCATTAACCATACAGCCAATGTTTCCATCTAACGCAACATAGCTTAAATCATATTTAGATGCTTCAATTTCTTTTGCATCTTCTTCTTCAAGATCACGATATGCTAGTATATCTTTTTGACGGTATAAAGCATTCGAGTCGAAGTTTAATTTTGCATCTAAGGCCATTACTTTGCCATCCCCAGTTACCACAAGCGGGTTGATTTCAGCAATGGAGCAATCCTTTTCGATATAAGCATTATAAAGACCCGTCATAAACTTCACTGCTTGATTAACCAGCTCTTTTGGAATGTTAATATTGAAAGCAATACGACGTGCTTGGAATGGCTGTAAACCAATTGCAGGATCAATTTCTTCTTTAAAAATTTTCTCTGGGGATTTTGCTGCAACTTCTTCAATTTCTGTACCGCCCTCTTCTGATGCCATTAAAACAACACGAGAAGTAGCACGGTCTAGCACTAAACCAACATAGTATTCTTTCTTAATGTCGCAGCCCTCTTCGATTAACAAGCGCTTTACTTCTTTGCCCTCAGGACCTGTTTGGTGTGTTACTAAAGTTTTTCCGAGGATTTCATTTGCATATGTACGAACCTCTTCAAGGTTTTTCGCCACTTTTACTCCACCGGCTTTCCCCCGTCCGCCTGCATGGATTTGCGCTTTCACCACACATACTTGTGTGCCTAGTTCTTTAGCAGCTTCTACAGCCTCTTCAACCGTGAATGCCACTTTTCCATTTGGAACCGCTACCCCGTAGTTTCTGAGGATCTCTTTCCCTTGATACTCATGGATATTCATTTCCCATCCTCCTATCAAACTCTTCAAAAAATTGACTCCGTTTTCATTTTATAGAATGATGCAAAACTTGTCTACCTTAAAGCTTTAAAATTATATTCATCTTTAAAAGATTCTGAATAATGCATTTAAAAAACCATTAAATTAGATGATCCTACATTATTAAATCCAAAATTTACTAAAAAAAGATATCCAAAAACAAAAGGTCAGACCTTTTTTCAGGATATCCTAACTTCAACTATTATTTTTGTAGAAAATCTTTGACTGGTGCGAAGCTTTTTCGATGATAGGAAGTAATCCCATACTGCTCGATTGCTTGAATATGTTCCTTTGTGCCATATCCCATATTATGTTGGAAACCATAAGCAGGATAAGTTAACGAAATTTCTTTCATTAGCGCATCTCTTGCAACTTTAGCCACAATCGAAGCTGCCGCAATGGAGATACTTTTAGCATCTCCTTTAATAATCGATTCTGTTGGATATGGAGTCTCGAGTTTCATCGCATCAATCAACAAGAAATCGGGTTTAGGCTCTAATGAGATGACAGCTGATTTCATTGCTTTTTTTGTTGCTTCATAAATATTTATCTCATCAATTTCCTCAGCCGGGATCATCGAAATACCAATCGCGAGTGCTTCTCTGCGTATGACTTCATCGTATTCCTGCCGTTTTTTCTCTGAAAGCTTTTTTGAATCATCAATACCGGCCAAGAAAAAGTCAGCAGGCAATATAACAGCAGCCGCTACAACTGGACCTGCCAGCGGACCTCTCCCTACTTCATCAATACCCGCAATAAGTTGGAATCCTTGTGCACGAAATTTTCGTTCGTAAGCATTCATTTCATTAAATTTATCGTGCAGGAATTTTTCTTGTTCTCTTTGTTTTTTCCACTTTGCCAGCTTTTGCTGTACCCCTTTTCTTTCATCCTTCTGAAGTTCTAAAAGAAAGGAGTCCGTTTCATCTAAAATTGTTGTCAGTTTTGCTTCAATTTCTGCAATGGATAATTTTTTCATGTTACACACCTTATTTTTTTCGAAAAATAAGCTCCCCGACAGGAGAGCTAGTTTATTTTAATATTTTCTTCAGTTAATGGAATATCTTTTGGTCTTTCAAATGTCAGCGGTCCAAATTTCTCGGTGCGAATTTCTCTAATAACCAATTCTGCCACCTTATCATAATCTACTATGCCTCCGCCCGTCAGACAGCCTCTCAGCTTGCCGATATGGTCAAACAACTCCACCACATCCTCAGGAAGTTCCGACAGCTTGTATCGTTCCTGTAAACGCTCTGGATAGGCACGTTCCAAAAAGTTTAGCGTGTAAATGGTTAGATCATGCAGGTTTAATAATGTATCTTTAATTGCACCTGTAATAGCCAACTTCATTCCAACCTCTTGGTCTTCAAATTTTGGCCATAAAATTCCTGGTGTATCAAGCAAGTCCATTTCTTTTCCTACTTTAATCCATTGTTGTGCCTTTGTTACTCCAGGGGTATTCCCTGTTTTAGCGAGGTTTCTCTTTGCCAGCCGGTTAATAAGCGTTGACTTTCCTGCATTAGGGATGCCAACAATCATCGCGCGAGTTGCTCTCGGGTTTACCCCTCTTGCTCTTAACCTGTCAAATTTTTCTTTCAAAATTTCATTGGAGGCATTAACGATGCTTTTCATGCCTTCGCCGGCTTGAGAATTAATTGCCAAAGCTTTTATGCCCTTATTTGCAAAATAGGCTATCCATTCCCTTGTTGCTTCTTTATCAGCCATATCTGCTTTATTTAATAAAACCAATCTCGGTTTGTGCTGGATAATTTCATCAATCATTGGATTTCTTGAAGAATACGGAATTCTCGCATCCACCAATTCAAAAATGATATCGACCAGCTTTAACTTTTCCGTGACCTCTCTGCGAGCCTTAGCCATATGGCCTGGAAACCATTGGATCGTCAAAGCGCCACCTCCTATTTCTATTTCACCGTTACAATGTGAGCATCACTTATCGGCCAATAAACAACGCTCGTTTTCCCAATTACTTTACTCATTGGTACAGTTCCAATATGTCTTGAGTCTTTACTGAAACGGCGGTTATCACCCATAACAAACAATTCACCCTTTGGTACTGTTTTACGGCCAATTTTTTCTTCTAAGGTAAATGATCCTGTTAATGGACCGTCTTCCACTTGTTTCTTATATTCATCTAAATAAGGTTCTTTATACGCTTTACCATTCACAAATAGAGTATCATCCTTATACTCAATGGTATCACCCGGAAGGCCTATGACACGCTTTATATAATCCTTTTTTTCCGGAGCATGGAACACGATGATATCAAATCGCTTTGGCTCCCCGATATCATAACTAAATTTATTAACGATCATCCGGTCCTGGTCCTTCAATGTCGGCATCATGGATAAACCGTCTACAACAATTGGAGCAAACAGAAAATATCGAATGACTGTTGCTAGTGCTACAGCAATCAATAGGGCCTTTGTCCATTCCCATAGTTCATTTTTCTTTTTTGTCATACAATCCCCACCAATCACTAATAAAAAATGTTTTATAAAGACTATTTTACATAACTTAAACATATTTAACACGATGGGACAAAACATTTTAATGAAACTTTAATAATATATTTAACATTTTGCAACAATTGAATCCGTTCACTATCATTTACTATTCTTTTAATTGTTATGTACAGAAAAAGAGCCTGCTCGAGGCAAGCTCTTTTCTTTTCATATTATCGAATCTCTTTAATTCTTGCTTTTTTACCGCGAAGGTTACGCAAGTAGTAAAGCTTAGCACGGCGAACTTTACCGCGACGAATTACTTCAAGCTTCGCAATTTTAGGTGTGTGTACTGGGAAAGTACGCTCTACGCCTACTCCGTAAGAAACTTTACGAACTGTAAAAGTTTCACTAATTCCACCACCACGACGCTTAATCACTACACCTTCGAATAACTGAATACGTTCACGAGTACCCTCGACAACTTTAACGTGTACACGTACAGTGTCACCAGGACGGAACGAAGGAAGATCAGAACGAAGTTGTTCTTTTGTGATTTCTTCGATTAATTTATGCATCGTTTTCAACTCCTTCCAACAGATGCTCTTGCACATCAAATGCTTACCTCTTGCAGCGGAACATCGTTATAAGACCACATTCTGAAAAGTATCAGCTCAAGTCACAAGATGTATCATAACATACTTATTGCGAGCTTTCAACAATACTTTTATTCTTTTTTAGTTCATTTAACCATTTTTTCTGTTCTGGTGTCAGTTCAACCTTTTCAAATAGATCAGGCCTTCTATCCAATGTTCGACGTAAGGATTCCTTATTACGCCATTCCTCAATTAGCTTATGATTTCCAGACATGAGAACATCCGGTACCTTCAAGCCGCGAAAATCTGCAGGTCTTGTATAATGCGGGTGTTCAAGCAGACCTGTACTAAACGAATCATTTTGATGCGATTCCTGATTACCTAATACTTCTGGCAAGAGACGGACTACACTATCAACAACAACCATAGCTCCTAACTCACCACCCGTTAAGACATAATCACCAATCGATATTTCGTCTGTCACGACATGCTCCCTAATTCGTTCATCATAGCCCTCATAATGACCACAAATGAAGATTAAGTGTTCTTCTTTAGCTAATTCTTCCGCTTTTTTTTGTTCATACCGTTCTCCTTGTGGACAAAGCAAAATGATCCTAGGACTTTTACTTTCTGCCTGCTCCTTTAACGCCGCTACCGCATCAAAGATGGGCTGCGGTTTTAATACCATGCCAGCTCCTCCGCCATAGGGATAATCATCAACGGTAGAATGTTTGTTATCGGCAAAATCACGAAAATTAACGACATTATAGTGAACGGCAGACTTCTCGACGGCCTTTTGCAAAATGGATTGTCTTAGTACCCCAGAAAACATTTCTGGAAATAACGTCAGAATATCAATCTGCATCATGAAAGCAACCCTTCCATTGGATCAATTAAGATGACTTTCTCGTTAACATCCACTTTTTTGACCACATCATGGATGTAAGGAATTAAAATTTCTTTACCACCTTTACCTTTAACGACCCATACATCATTGGCCCCAGGGGATAAAATCTCAGTTACTTTCCCAATTTCTTCTCCTTTAGTTGTAGCAACAAGACAGCCTATAATTTCATGGTAGTAAAACTCATCTTCTTCTAATGACTCAAGCTGTGATTCGGGAACTTTCAAAATTCCGTCTCTAAACTTTTCAACTTCATTAATATTGTTATAGCCCTCAAACGTAAGTAAATTGAAATTTTTATGGGTCCTGTGGCTTTTAACTGTGAGCTCGATAGGCGTATTTGTATTTGGCATAAACAAATATAATACATTCCCTGCCTTATAGCGTTTCTCTGGAAAATCTGTTTTAGATATGACTCGCACTTCGCCCTTTATACCCTGTGTGTTTACAATTTTTCCGACATTAAACCATTTTTCCATAGTTTTACACCTCTAGCGTATATCGTCTATTATTCCATCTTTGATAATAATGGTTGGCTGCCCAGACCGCCCGTCCCACTTGTCACCTATCTTAACATCAACGAGGGCCTGCACTTCCTTTTCCTTTAATTCACTGCCTAATGGTAGCATATGTAATTGTTCGATTTGAAACTCTAGGAGCTTTTCTTTTTCCCTTCGCTTACTGATTTCTTTTTCAAATTGATTTTTCAGCGCTCCTGGTGAAAAACTCTTGGTTTTTTCCAAGCGTTTTAACTCAAATTGAAGCTGACTGCATTCCCTTTGAAGCTGCAGCTTCTGGGCCTGATATTGTTCGAATAATTTTTCCTTACTAGTTTCCGTTAGAATTTGTTTAACCACAACAGTTTGAAGAATTTGCATCAAAAAAGCCTCCCTCAACTTCCGCTTTTCGTATAGCAAAAAAGGGAGGAACTAATCCCTCCCTTTAATCTAGATGCAAAAAGCTATTCACCAATTTCTAGAAAAATTTTCTTTTGTTGTGATGATCCTGCTGCATATACAACAGTTCTAATGGCCTTTGCAACTCGCCCCTGTTTACCAATCACTTTTCCCATATCTGTTTTATTAACAGATAATTGATAGGTTACGCGATTGTCATCTTCCGCGACATCAACATGAACGTCTTCTGGAAAATCAACCAGCGGCTTAACAATTGTTTCGATTAATTGTTTCATAATCGCCCGCTATTACTTGTTTAATTTTGCATTATGGAATTTTTCCATGATGCCTTGGTTTGAGAAAAGGTTACGAACTGTATCAGATGGTTTCGCACCGTCTTTTAACCATTTAAGAGCTAATTCTTCGTTGATATCAACTTTAGCTGGTTCTGCAACTGGATTGTAAGTTCCAACGATTTCAATGTAACGGCCATCACGTGGTGAACGAGAATCTGCTACAACAATACGATAGAAAGGAGTTTTCTTTGCTCCCATACGTTTTAAACGAATTTTAACTGCCATTTTAAATAAGCACCTCCGAATAGTTTCACACAAGATAGTATAATATCAATTCTTTTATAGTTTGTAAAGTGTTTTTTCTTTACATGCAGTATTACCAATTTTTAGCAGCTTAAAACGGGTTGAATGGAAATTTAAATCCGCCTTTTTTCTTCCCTTTTTGCTGCATGCCTGTCATTTGCTTCATCATCTTTTTCATATCATCAAACTGTTTTAACAGGCGATTTACCTCCGTAACGGTCCGACCGCTGCCTTTGGCTATCCGTTTTTTACGGTTTGAATTTAAAATTTCTGGATGTGTTTTTTCTGCCATTGTCATTGACCTGATAATGGCTTCAACATGGCCTATTTGCTTTTCATCGATTTGAAGATTATTCAAACCTTTGATTTTATTTGCACCAGGCATCATTTTTAATAATTCATCCAGCGGGCCTAAGTTTCGAACCTGACCAAGCTGATCCAAAAAATCATCGAGCGTAAAGGTTGCTGTCCTCATTTTCTGTTCTAATTCTTTTGCCTTTTCTTCATCAACATTTGCTTGGGCTTTTTCGATAAGGGTAAGGACATCACCCATGCCTAAAATTCTTGATGCCATCCGTTCTGGGTGAAAAGGCTCCAATGCATCCATCTTCTCGCCGAGTCCGATAAATTTAATTGGCGTTTGTGTAACGGCACGAATGGAAAGTGCTGCACCACCCCTTGTATCACCATCAAGCTTTGTTAAAACAACACCTGTTAAACCCAGCTGTTCATTAAAGCTTTGGGCCACATTAACAGCATCCTGCCCTGTCATGGCGTCAACAACAAGGAAGATTTCATCAGGTTTCGTCAGCTCTTTAATGTCTTTAAGTTCGCCCATTAAAGCCTCATCGACGTGGAGACGTCCTGCAGTATCAATCAGAACATAATCATGATGCTCTTCTTTTGCTTTTTCAATCGCTTGTTTAGCAATCTCAACCGGGCTCACTTGATCACCAAGTGAGAAAACAGGCATGTCTAATTGTTTACCAAGAGTTTGAAGCTGCTTAATCGCTGCGGGACGATAAATATCGGCGGCAACAAGTAAGGGTTTGCGATTATACTTCTTACGAAGTAACAATGAAAGCTTCCCTGTTGTTGTTGTTTTACCGGCACCCTGTAACCCCACCATCATAATAACGGTCGGTGGGCGGCTGGATATAGCAATCTTGCTTTGTTCGCCCCCCATTAACGCAGTCAATTCCTCATTAACGATTTTAATGATTTGCTGACCGGGAGTTAAACTTTTCAAAACTTCTTGCCCGACGGCACGTTCACTGACTTTTTTGACAAAATCTTTGACAACTTTGAAGTTAACGTCTGCTTCTAATAGGGCAAGGCGTACTTCACGCATCATTTCTTTGACATCCGCTTCAGAAACTTTCCCTTTTCCACGGATTTTTTGGATTGTATTTTGCAGTCGGTCGGCTAATCCTTCAAATGCCATTCATGCCGCCTCCTAATCTAGTTTCTCAAGCTCAGTAACCATTTCTGAAAGTGTCTGCTTTGACATGTCATCCTTATTAAGCAATTCTTTCATTTGCCTAATCAGCTTTGTACGCTCTTGAAATTTCTGAAATAATAACAGCTTTTCCTCATACTCCTCGAGCATTGCTTCCGTCCGTTTAATATTATCATAAACGGCCTGACGGCTGACGTCATACTCCTCGGCAATTTCTCCCAGTGAGTAATCATCTAAATAATAGAGAGACATATAGCTTTGCTGCTTTGGCGTTAACAACGAATAGTAAAAATCATAAAGATAATTCATTCGTGTTGTCTTTTCAAGCATCATGCCAGAATTCCCTCCAATATGAATGTTAAGTGAAAAGCCTTTACAAAAGTAAGTTTACAGGGTAAGACATTTCCTGTCAAGAAAATATCTTTACATCCTTACTCTGTTTTTTCAACTTGGTCAGCAAATAGACCGTAAACATATTTTTCAGCGTCAAATTCTTGGAGATCATCCATTTTTTCCCCTAGACCGACAAATTTTACAGGGATTTTTAATTCATTTCGAATTGCAAGCACAATGCCGCCTTTAGCTGTACCATCTAATTTGGACAGGACGATCCCACTGACGTTTGTCACCTCTTTAAATGTTTTCGCCTGAATGAGAGCATTTTGACCTGTAGTGGCATCAAGAACTAAAATGACTTCATGTGGAGCACCAGGTATTTCCCGTTCAATTACACGTTTCACTTTTTCTAACTCTTTCATCAAGTTGACTTTGTTTTGTAAGCGGCCTGCTGTATCGCACAGTAGAATATCCGCATGGCGGGATTTAGCCGCCTGAATGGCATCAAACATGACGGCTGCTGGGTCCGATCCTTCTGCCTGCTTAATCACATCTACACCGACTCTTTCGCCCCAGACCTCAAGTTGTTCAATCGCACCTGCACGGAAGGTATCACCTGCTGCCATCACAACTTTCTTGCCTTCACTCTTAAACTTATAGCCCAGCTTACCAATGGTTGTGGTTTTACCCACTCCATTAACCCCCACAAAAAGAATGACTGTTAGACCATCTTCCTGGATGTTTAATTTAGACGATAGTTCTTCACCGGCATTGTATATCTCAACCAGTTTTTCAGAAATCACACTTTGCACTTCCTGCGGGTCTTGAATGTTTCGGCGCTTTACTTCCAACTTAAGCTCATCAATTAGCTGCATAACTGTATCAAAACCTACATCGGCCTGAATCAAAATTTCCTCTAATTCTTCAAAAAAGTCTTCATCTACTTTACGGTATCTTGCTACCAGATCATTAACTTTGCCAGAAAAATTGTCTCTTGTCTTTGTTAAACCTTCCTTAAACTTTTCCGTCACAGAATCTGTTGATTTTGAGATTTTTTCTTTTAACTTTTTAAAAAAGCTCATTTTATTCACTTCCTTAAATTATAATTCGACTAATTCCTTTGTATCCTCTAAACGGACTGAAACAAGTTTTGATACACCTGATTCCTGCATAGTTACCCCGTAAAGGACATCCGCTTCTTCCATTGTCCCTTTCCGGTGTGTAATCACAATAAATTGGGTTTCTGCACTATATCGTTTTAAATATTGGCTGAACCGTTGAACATTGGCTTCATCTAACGCTGCTTCCACCTCATCCAGGATACAGAATGGAACAGGACGGACCTTCAAAATAGAAAATAATAAGGCAATGGCGGTTAAAGCACGTTCTCCGCCTGATAATAACCCTAGGTTCTGCAGCTTTTTACCTGGTGGCTGGGCTACAATTTCCACACCCGTATTCAAAAGATCTTCTGGTACGGTTAAGACTAAATCAGCCCTGCCTCCACCAAAAAGGGTTCGAAAGGTCGGTTCAAAATGTTCGCGAATTCCCTCAAAGGTCTGTTGAAAACGTCTTTTCATTTCGATATCCATTTCCTCAATGACCTGGAAAAGGGTATCTTTTGCTTCTTGAAGGTCTGTTTTTTGTTCGTTTAAGAACACATAACGTTCAGAGACACGTTCATATTCCTCGATAGCACCAAGATTAACATTTCCCAGCTCTTCAATCGCGAGTTTGATTAGTTTGACCTTTTTCCTTGCTTCTTCAACTGGGATCGTTAATGGGTATTGATCCTTTGCCCCATCGAACGATAATAGATATTCTTCACGTAATTGAGCAAGGCGATTTTCAAGTTCTACATCCAAGCGGTTGATTTTAACTTCCTCATCTTTTAAAACGACAATCATACCCTTATGGAGTCTTTTTAGTTCATTTGCTTCCAATTCGGTATCTTCCAGTAAATCCTGCAAGGATAAACGCTCTTGTCTTCTTTCTGTAATTAGCTGCAGTGTCATTTCTTTGTCCTGCTGTTTTCTTTTTGCTGCAGCTTCTAACTGTACTTCCCCTGATGAACTGTTTGTCATCTCAGATGTTAATAGATCTAAATCCTCTGTAAAAATAGACAACTTTTGCTCGCTTTCTGCTAAATCTTCGTTTAGAAGTGCAAATCGTTCCTTTGCATGGGTGAATTGTTCATTTTTAGAAGCAAACTCGACTTTCAATTCATTGATTTCGGTTGTCAAGGTTTCTCTTGAGGTTAGGTTACTTGTTTTTTGTTCCGTTAGGATGACGATTTGAGCATCCAGTTCAGCAATCGTTACCTTGTAGTTCTCGATTGCCTCAAGTAATTCCGTCTTTCGGTTTAAAAGTGTGGCCTTTTCATCCGTAAATTGCTCTTTATCAAGATCATAAATGGATAACCGGTCGTTGATATTCTTTTCTTCCAACTCGGCTTCGCGAAGGTTGCCCTTGACAGTTTGTTCCCGAAGTCTTAATTCCTCACCGCTCTGTCGAATTTCATCAAGCAGTTTCTCCGACTTTTGGACTTCCTCTTTTAATGTCTTGACTACAGTTTCTAAACCAGCGGTTTGTTCTTCCATCAGGATAAGTTTTTCTTTTAAATTTTCAAGTTCCCCTTTTCTTGTTAACAGGGAAGTGTTTTTTTGTTTCAAAGCTCCACCGGTCATCGAACCACCCGGATTGACAATATCCCCATCCACTGTCACAAGTCTGCAACGGTACTGAAGGATTTTGGCTAGTTCATTCGCTCCCTTGAGATCTTTTGTAATGACTACATTCCCAAGCAGGTTACTCATGACATCTGCGTACTTGGGGTCAAACTTCACAAGGTTGACGGCTGGTCCAATCAAGGATGGATGGTTTTGAATGGAAGCCAGTTGTGCCGAAGAAAGTGGTCTTCCCTTGATTACACTTAAAGGTAAAAAAGTTGCCCTGCCATAAGAGTTTTGTTTTAAATACTGAATGGCCATCCGTGCGTTTTGCTCGGTATCGACGACAATATGCTGTAGAGCGCCGCCAAATGCTGTCTCAAGGGCAGTTTCATACTCCTTTGGAACGGTTACCAGTTCGGCAACGGCACCTTCGATTCCCGATAGCTTATGTTCACGAGCCTTTAGTACTTCTTTTACGCCTTGGAAAAAGCCTGCATAATCTTCTTCCATCTCTTCAAGCATTTCTTTTCTCGACTTTGCCTGCTGAAGAAGTTGGTAGGCTTGGTACAAGGTCTTTTCTTGTTTTTGATAATTCGTTTTTACTCCTTCAAGCTTACTTTGCTGATCACGAAACTCCATCAACTGATTAGATAGGTTCTTTTGAGTCTCTTCTAATGCAGCTTGGATGTTCAACTTTTTAGTCTGTGCAATTTGTCGTTCTTGTAGGTATTTTTCATTTTCTGAATCGAGCCGTGAACTTTTTCGCTCCTGCTGCTCCAACTGTTGATCAATATATTTTATTTCATTATTGGCGCCTGCTTGAGCATTTAATATTTCGATATATTCACTTTTTAAGGCTTCAATTTTTTCTTCCATGTTTTCTGTGAATAATGGAAGTCTTTCTTGTCTTTCGCTTAGCTTAGATTGTAATAGCACAACCTGTTCACGAAGTATGTTAACTGACTCTTCCAGAGTTTGACGATTTTTCTTTAACTGGCTGACTCGTTCGGTTAGTTCAATAATATTTGCTTTTAACTGTTCTTTATTTTGAGCAGCATTTTTCTTTCTTTCCTTTAGGACTTCTTTTCTTCCTTCAAGCTTTTCGAGTTCCTCACTCGCATGAAGAAGCACATTTTGCAAATCTGTAATGGATTCATCTAACGCCGAAATCTTGTCTCTGGTTTCAATTAGTTTAGCTTCCTTAACCTGAAGATCAGAGGATAGTCTCAATTCTTCCTGTTGATGCTGTTCAAGTTCCTTCGAAAGGTTTTCCCATTTCTGATGTAAATCTTCAATTTCATAAACCGTAAGGGCAACCTCTATTTTTTCAAGCTCCCCTTTTTTCTCCAAATAGTCTTTAGCCATTGATGCTTGAATTTTCAAAGGCTCCACTTGGCTTTCAAGCTCATGTAAAATATCATTCACCCGATTTAAATTATCCTGGGTTTCATATAATTTAACTTCCGCTTTTTTCTTCCGATTTTTATATTTTAATACCCCTGCCGCCTCTTCAAAAATGGTTCGGCGTTCCTCGGCTTTGCTGTTTAAAATTTCTTCCACTTTTCCTTGGCTGATAATCGAAAATGCTTCTCTGCCAAGGCCGGAGTCCATAAAAAGGTCAATGATATCCTTGAGCCGGCATGATTGTTTGTTGATTAGAAATTCACTATCCCCGGAACGTGTTACTCTTCTAGTCACACTAACTTCATTAAAGTCGAGCCCTAATCCCTGGTCCGTATTATCTAATGTAAGCGTTACTTCAGCAAAATTAAGGGCTTTTCTTGAATCGCTTCCAGCAAAAATGATATCTTCCATTTTGGTGCCTCTTAAAGACTTAGCAGACTGCTCCCCTAGAACCCAGCGGATTGCATCGGTAATATTACTTTTCCCACTGCCATTTGGACCCACAACTGCTGTAACACCAGGAACAAAATCAACTTCGATTCGTTCAGCGAAAGATTTAAAGCCAATAATATCCAACCGTTTTAAAAACATTCTTTATATCCTCCCTATGTTGCACGGGGATTTCTCCTGCAAACATTGTAATTTCTAGGTTGTTTTTGCTTTCAATACATTAAGTGCCATTTGTGCAGCAAACTGTTCCGCTTCTTTCTTAGATTTTCCCGTACCAATCCCTAGTTCTTCACCATTAAGGGATACTCGAGATACAAATTCTTTATTATGGGCAGGACCTTTTTCTTGAAGGACACGGTATTCAATCATTCCTGTTCCATCACGTTGAATCAGTTCTTGTAATTGGCTCTTATAATCCATCACATGAGAAAAAGCACCAGCATTAATTTTAGGAAAGACAACTCGATCAAGGAAGTCTACTACTTTTTCAATTCCCTGATCCAAATAAAGTGCACCAATAAATGCCTCAAACACGTCAGCAAGTAATGCTGGCCGCTCTCGTCCGCCAGTCATTTCTTCACCCTTGCCAAGCAATATTAGTTTTCCAAATTCGAGCTCATTGGCAAAAGCTACAAGTGATGGCTCACAAACAATGGCAGCACGTAATTTCGTCAATTCCCCTTCAGTCATAGTTGGGTATTTTTTAAAAAGGAATTGTGAAACAGTTAGTTCGAGGACTGCATCTCCTAAAAACTCGAGCCTTTCATTATCTTCGAAAGGCTTCCTGCGATGCTCATTCACATAGGATGAATGAGTAAAGGCCTGTTTTAATAATTTTTCATTCTCGATCGTAACTCCGATCGTATCTTGAAAATCCTTAAATTGATTCTCTTTTGCGCGATTCAATTCTTTTTCCTTACTATTCTTGCGCATGAAAGTTCTCCACCTTGCATTTAATTTACTAACACTACTATGAGTTTAAAAAAGTTTCTATAAAAACGCAAAGAAACTTGGCAAAAGTTTTGCTGCCAAGTTCTATCATACAGAATAAAGCTCCGTTTGAAAACGGAGCTTTGTGAATAAATCTAACGTGATTACTTACTGCTATTTATGTAATTAACAGCGTCACCAACAGTGTTGATTTTTTCAGCATCATCATCAGAAATCTCCATATCGAACTCATCTTCTAATTCCATTACTAGTTCAACTACGTCAAGGGAATCAGCGCCAAGATCATCTTTAAATGAAGCTTCAAGCTTAACTTGAGATTCATCCACACCTAAACGGTCAACGATGATTTTTGTAACACGTTCTAATACCTCTGCCATGCTTGTTCACCTCCCCTCAAGCTATTATAGAGTATTTCATTAAAATAATACACTACGTTTTTAATAATAATTCTGGTCAGAATTTTAAGAATTATCCAACCAAGGCGCCCAGCGTTCAAAATTGAGGCGAATTCGTATTTTTATTACATTACCATTCCGCCATCAATATGAAGTGTCTGACCTGTCATATAATTACTGTCATCCGATGCTAGAAACGCCGTAACTTTCGCAATATCTTTTGGTTCACCTAACCGTGCCAAAGGTATTTGCTTTAACATTTCAGCTTTCATATCGTCTGAGAGTTTATCCGTCATATCAGTGGTAATAAAGCCGGGAGCAATTGCGTTAACCGTTATATTTCTTGATGCAAGCTCTTTGGCTGTTGTTTTTGTTAAACCAATGACACCGGCTTTTGCTGCAACATAGTTCGCTTGCCCTGGGTTGCCGCTCACGCCAACAATAGAGGCAATATTAATAATGCGGCCCACTCGCTGCTTCATCATTTGTCTAGTAACTGCCTTTGTGCAAAGAAAAACGCCTTTTAGGTTAATGTTAATGACATCGTCCCATTCTTCTTCCTTCATTCTCATTAATAAATTATCCCTCGTAATTCCTGCGTTATTAACGAGAATATCAAGTTTTCCGAAACGGTCGATTGATGCTTTCACCATTTCTGTGACTTCTTCTGCCACTGACACGTTACACTTAACTGTAAAAGCATCTCGGCCAAGTGCCTTAATTTCATCAACAACTTCATTCGCTTTCGCTTCACTGCCGGAAAAATTAACAGCTACATTTGCTCCTTGTCTTGCAAGTTCAAGAGCAATCTCCCTGCCAATTCCTCTCGATGCCCCTGTGACTAAGGCGGCTTTCCCTGCTAAATTCATTGCATTTCCTCCTTTAGAGCATCCATTACTGCATGAGCACTTTCCTCGTCGGATACCGAATACGTTTTAACAGTTTTATCAATCTTTTTAATCAAACCTGACAACACTTTCCCCGGACCAATTTCAATGAATGTATCCACGCCAAGGTCGATCATTTTCAGAACGGAATCTTCCCATAAAACTGGAGAATAGAGTTGTTCAATTAATTTATCTTTCATTTCCGAAGCCAAGCTTACTGGTTCTGCGGTCACATTAATCACAACAGGGATCGATGCATTTTTCATCTCAATTCCATCTAAAACTTCAAGCAATTGGTCAGCCGCAGGTCTCATTAAAGTGGAATGAAAAGGACCGCTAACATCTAAAGGAAGCACTCTTTTTGCCCCGGCTTCTTTCGCTTTTGTGCCTGCCAATTCAACCCCTTCTCGTGAACCTGATATAACAATTTGTCCAGGACAGTTTAAATTTGCTAATGACACAGGATAGCCAGATTCACTTACGTCTTTTGTTACCGATGCAAGAGGATCACGAGCGAGCCCTAGTACAGCGGCCATTGAACCTTCACCATTTGGAACGGCGTTCTCCATAAACTCTCCCCGTTTTCTAACGGCATATACACCATCTTCAAAAGATAATACCCCGGCAGCAACAAGAGCTGTATATTCTCCTAAGCTATGACCTGCGACGAAATCAGCTTTGATACCAGATTGCTGAAAATAGTCCAAAATAGCGATACTTGTAGTCAATAAAGCAGGCTGGGTATTGTAGGTTTTGGTCAATTCTTCCTTTGGTCCTTCAAATATTAAATGACTCAATGGGGCATTTAGCCTTTTATCTGCCTTTGAAAAATACTCCATTACCTCGGAGTGTTTTCCGGCTAATTCCTTAGCCATTCCTACCGTTTGTGAGCCTTGTCCTGGAAAAACAAATGCGATTTTACTCATATCAACACTCCTTTATTGTTCAATTTTAGCGATATTAGTTTCTTCTACCGTTTGTTTAATTAACCCTACCACATCATTATTGACCATTTCTCTCGTTTGTCTAATCGCACTAAAGATAGATTGTCCATTTGACGAGCCATGGGCTTTAATAACCGGTGCATTCAAGCCAAATAGTGCCGCACCACCATACTCTGAATAATCCATTGTGTTTTTCAATGTCTTTAGATTAGGCTTGAGAACTGCCGCAGCCAATTTACTTGTAAAACTTCCCATTAAAGCCGTTTTTAACATTTTAAACATGGAAAGGGCTGTCCCCTCTATCGTCTTCAACACCATATTGCCCGTAAATCCATCGGTTACGACTACATCTGCAACACCATCAAGCAAATCTCGTGCTTCCACATTTCCAATAAAATTAATATCAGTATTTTTCAAAAGGTCATAAGCGTGTTTGGTCAGCTCATTCCCTTTCTTTTCTTCCGTACCGATATTTAAAAGGCCTACTCGCGGTTTATCAATGCCTCTTACTTTTTTGCTATAAATGGAACCCATCATCGCATATTGGACGAGATGTTCTGGTTTTGCGTCTGCATTTGCCCCGACATCTAATAGCAGGAAGCCTTCGCCGCCGATAGTGGGAAGGGTGGGTGCTAAGGCAGGCCTGTCAATCCCATCAATTCTTCCGACCACAAAAAGGCCGGCAGCCATCAATGCTCCCGTGTTACCTGCAGAGATACAAGCATCTGCTAACCCTTCTGCTACCTGACTGGCCGCTAAAACCATCGAAGCATTTTTTTTACGTCGAACTGCTCTTACTGGTTCATCCGTACTTAGTATCACTTCATTTGTATGTAATACAGAAATTCTCTCGTGGCTTGTTAGGGTTTCATTAATTTTGCTTTCGTCCCCTACAAGTGTTATATGTATGTCAGAAAAAGCCTGAACAGCTTTTATAGCACCTAAAACGATTTCTTTCGGGGCATGATCTCCGCCCATTGCATCGATCGCTAGTTTCATTTTTGTCTCATCCTTTTATCGATTTTTCGAACGGTACATTTCAAATTCCCCAGTAAACACCAATTCATTATTCACATAACTTTTCACTTCTACAAACGTTCTGCCAACGTGTTCATCAATTTTCGTGACTCTCGCTTTGGCAATCACACGTTCATCCAATTTAACCGAACGATTGAAATGAATATTTGCTCTTGCTGTTAAGGCCAATTCATCATTTATTACTGCTACAGCAAGAGAATTTGCCTGCGCAAATACATGATGCCCCCGGGCAATATTATTACGCTTAAAGACATGTTCATGTTTTACATCAAAAAGGGAAATGGCACTTTGATCTAATTCTATATCAATGATTTCACCAATGACTTCGTCAAGCGGTAAAGAGCGAACTTCATCTTCGAACCGTTTCTCAGCGACAGTCTTAATCCGTTCACGGAGTTCTGGAATTGATAGTTCTAAGCGATCAAGACGAATTGTTTGCACACTTACTTGGAATTTTTCCGCTAAGTCCTCATCGGTAATAAAGGGATTATCTGTAATTGTGGCCGTTAATAATTGTTGACGTTCCTTTTTACTTCTTCTCATGTTTAATCACACCGTCCGACATCTTATGACTAGGTCCTAAGAGTAGTATAAAATTTAAAAATACAGATTGCAAGATTAATTTTATTAGAAAAGCTGAAGAGCCCAGTTTTCTAATAAAATGATCCTTAGTTACTGGGCGCATTACCTAGACAAAAAAATACGATTTCTTTTCAGATAGCAATGGAAAGCTAGTCCAGCTTTTCCCCTTCTAATACACCCGATTCTTCAAGCGTATTTCTTAAATATTGATATTCGGGAGCTGACCAAAAGGTTTCCGACTGAATCAACATGGCTGCATCACTTCGAGCCGTTTCAAGCGCACGATAATCGTGAACCATATCCGCGACTTTAAATTCAGGAACCCCACTTTGTTTTTTTCCGAAAAAGTCCCCAGGCCCTCTAAGTTCCAAATCCTTTTCACTTAGAACAAACCCATCATTTGTTTCCGTCATGATTCTCATTCGTTCTTGACCAACTTCTGATTTTGGACTTGCAAGTAAAATGCAATACGACTGATCACTTCCACGGCCTACTCGTCCACGCAGCTGATGGAGCTGTGAAAGTCCGAATCGTTCGGCATCATAGATAACCATCATTGTTGCATTGGGAACATTTACCCCTACTTCCACTACTGTTGTGGATACAAGCACTTGAACATCATTCATACTAAACGCCTTCATGACTGAATCCTTTTCCTCTGAAGACAAACGGCCATGCATAAGACCTACTTTATAACGATTTTGAAAATAGTGGCTAAGCGTTGTATGGACATCAATCGCATTTTGGACATCAAGCTTTTCTGACTCCTCAATTAAGGGACAGATCACATATGCCTGGTGCCCCTTTACCAATTCCTTTTCAACAAAAGCAAGGACGCGCTCCAGCATTTCAGGTTTTGCCCAATAGGTTTCAATTGATTTTCTCCCAGCCGGCATTTCATCGATGATCGAAACATCCATCTCACCAAATACAGTAATTGCTAGCGTTCTTGGAATTGGAGTTGCAGTCATAAACAATACATCTGGATTTTCGCCCTTTTCCCGTAACACTCTCCGCTGCTCCACACCAAAGCGATGCTGCTCATCCGTGATCACAAAGCCGAGTCTTTTAAAAGATACCTCATCTTGGATGAGGGCATGTGTTCCAATTAAAATATCGATTTGTCCCTCCGCTAACGCTTGCAAGAGTTCACGACGCCGTTTCCCTTTAATGGAACTTGTTAAAAGCTCACATTTCACATTAAATGGTGCTAGTAAGCTTTTTAATGATTCTGCATGCTGCTCAGCGAGAATTTCTGTTGGTACCATTAATGCCCCCTGGTACCCTGCTGTTACGGAAGCAAATAAACCAATTGCCGCAACCACGGTTTTCCCTGACCCTACATCACCTTGTAAAAGCCGATTCATCCGGAAGGGTGATTTTAATTCAGCTAATAACTCATTTACAACCCTTTTTTGGGCATTGGTCAACGGAAAGGGCAAACTATTGATAAATTCCATAATTCTTGGCAACTCATATTTTTGCTTAATACCAGGAGAATGCTCTCGTTCAAACTTCCTTAATGCTTGCATTTTTAGTTGAAACAAAAGAAACTCTTCATAGACAAAACGGCGCCTTGCCTGTTTCACTTCTTCGGGGCTGTTCGGAAAATGCATGATTTTGATGGCAGCTTGTCTGTTTAGAAGACGATATTTCTTAATAAATGATTCTGGCAGAGTCTCTTCAATAAAATGCCCATATTGGCGGAAAGCAAGCTGGATAAATTTCCGCATCCCTTTTGTTGTTACTTTACCTCGTAAGGAGTAAACAGGTTCAAAATCATTTGCTTTTGTATTGTGACCCGCGTGCATTTCATTTGCTGTGATGGTTTGACGATGTGCATCCCATTTACCCGTAACAGTGATCGTTTCATTTATAGTGATTTTACTTTTTAAATAAGGTTGGTTAAAGAAAACTACTTTTATTAAATAAGCCCCGACAAATAGCCGGATCGTTAGCTTAGATTTTTTCCTGCCATAATAGACAAGAGAAGGCTCGCTATGAACCTTCCCTTCTACTGTCACTTTCTCTTCATGTTTTACTTCGGTTAAATCCCTTAGCGAATAGTCCTCATAGCGATAAGGAAAGTATTCCAATAAATCATGAATCGTAAAAATCTTCATTTCCGCAAAAGATTCCGCAGTTTCTTCCCCAATACCCTTCAATACGGTTACTGATTGGTTTAGATTTGAATTCACTTTTCTTTGAGCGGTATACCGAAAATCTTGGCTTCAAGCTCCCGACCTGTCGGTGTAGCCGCCAACCCTCCCTGCGCAGTTTCTTTTAGTGCTGTTGGCATAGATTGACCGATTTTATACATGGCGTCGATGACTTCATCACATGGAATTCGACTCGTAACTCCTGCCAAAGCCATATCAGCTGCTACCATGGCATTGGCTGCACCCATCGCATTTCGTTTCACGCATGGAACTTCAACAAGCCCAGCAACCGGATCACAAACTAAACCAAGCATGTTTTTTAATGTTATTGCCATCGCATCAGCACATTGCTGCGGTGTTCCGCCGGCTAATTCCACAATCGCAGCGGCAGCCATCCCTGCTGCAGAACCAACCTCAGCTTGGCAGCCACCCGCGGCACCGGAGATAGAGGCATTATTAGCCACCACAAATCCGAACGCACCCGCGGTAAACAAAAACGAAATCATTTGTTCCCTTGTTGGATTGAGCTTTTTTTGAACTGCAAACAGGGTTCCTGGAACAACGCCTGCTGACCCTGCTGTTGGAGTGGCACAAATAGTTCCCATCGCCGCATTTACTTCATTGGTTGCAACGGCTTTACTAACAGCATCCAAAATAGTTTCACCAGTTAAAAAATTCCCTTTTTCAATATACTTTTGAAGAAGAACCGCGTCTCCTCCGGTTAACCCCGAATGGGACCTTACACCCTTAATTCCTTTTTCGACGGCTTGTTCCATAACTGTTAAGTTTCTGTCCATAAAAGACATTATTTCTTCTCTTGAACGACCTGTCACGGCAACTTCTTGTTCAATCATAATTTCAGAAATCTTTTTATTTTGACTGATCGCGAGTTCAACTAATTCTGCAACATTGCGAAACATGACCTTCCCCCTCTTGATGTTTAATTAATCGACAATTTTGGTAACTTTTAGTATATTTGGTAGCTCTTCAAGTTCGATTAGAATTTTATCGTCAATATTTTGATCCACTTCAATGGTCATGAGCGCCATCTTTCCAATATCTTTACGGGCAACCTCCATATGACCGATATTTAATTCATATTTTGCCAGTGTATTCGCGACACTTGCAATCGCACCGAAACGATCATTATGAACGACAAGAATGGCGGGATGATTTCCGGATAACTTTAATTCAAAGCCATTTAACTCGATAATCTCAATTTTACCGCCGCCAATGGATATTCCCACTAGTTCAAGTTCTCCGTTATGATCACCAATGATTATTCTTGCCGTATTCGGATGATCCATAACGGCATCTTCTTCAATAAATCGAAGCTTCATCCCTTTTTGATTAGCAATTTCAATGGCATCAATGATTCTGACATCATCTGTATCAAAATCTAATAAACCACCAACTATTGCCACATCGGTTCCATGACCTTTATAGGTTTTGGCAAACGAACCATACAGGGATATATTGGCCCATTTAGGTTCTCGTCCAAATAAACTTCTGGCAACTCTACCTATTCTTGCTGCTCCTGCAGTATGTGAACTAGAGGGGCCAATCATGACAGGTCCAATTATATCGAATACACTTCTATATTTCATTAGGTTTCTCTCCCTTGGTGTAGATCGATTTATACATAATAGTTATTCTATAAAAAGTTTTTTAGCTGCTCAAATTCAAAAAAGAAGGGTGTGGCAAAAGCCCTCCCTTCTATTTTAGACCTTCCTTATTCAATTGAAAAGATAAATGAATATAATGGCTGACCACCATTATGAATTTCTATTTCCACATCTTCAAAATTTTCCTCAACAAATTGAGTAAGGTTACTTACTTCCTCTTCAGTTATATCTTCCCCATAAATGATGGTTAAGATTTCTGAATCCTCATCGAGCATCTTTGTTAACAGATCCTCTGCCACTTTTCCTTTGTCCTTGTTTTTTACAACAATTTTACCTTCAGCAATACCCATGAAATCATCTTTTTCAATTTCTAGGCCATCAATAGAGGTATCGCGGACAGCAAAAGTGATTTGACCCGTTTTAACATGCTGTAAGGCTTCCTTCATAGCGTTTTCATTACCATCAACACTTGCTGACGGGTTGAACGCAAGCAGGGCAGAAAGTCCTTGTGGAACCGTTTTAGATGGAATGACAATAATTTCTTCATCCGAGACATCTTTAGCTTGCTCTGCAGCCATAATGATATTTTTATTGTTTGGTAAAATAAAGACCTTCTTAGCATGAACATCTTTAACAGCTTTTACGATATCTTCTGTACTCGGATTCATCGTTTGCCCGCCTTCGATGACCGCATGCGCACCTATGCTTTTAAATAGATCTGCGATTCCTGAACCCATAGAAACGGTAACAATTCCATACTCTTGCAATTCCTTCGGCTTCGTTGAAACATCAACTTTATGAGATTCACCGACGATATTAGTATGCTGAAGCCGCATATTTTCGATTTTCATATTAATCAGATTGCCGTAACGCTGACCGTAGGACAAAACTTCTCCAGGCTGCTCAGAGTGAATGTGCACCTTTGCCACATCTTCATCCGCAATCACCAATAAAGAATCGCCTAATTCACTTAAATCATTTCTGAATGTGCCTTCATTGAACTCTGCTTTATCCTGTTCAAATCGAACCATAAATTCAGTACAGTAGCCGTAAACAATATCTTCTGTATTGATGTGGCCTTGGACACTTTTATGGTGTTCAGCACTAACTAGTTCTGACATGGATGGGAGCAGGTCAGAAGTTTCTGGCAGCTCTTCTCCTTTAAGTACAGAAAGAAAACCTTCATAGACAAAAACAAGCCCTTGACCCCCACTATCCACAACGCCAACTTCCTTTAAAACAGGAAGCAGGTCAGGTGTCCGTTTAAGAGAAGCCTTTGCCTCTTTTAACACTTCTTCCATAATTTCAATAATGTCATCAGATTGTTGGGAAGCGAGAACGCCTTTTTTGGCTGAATCCTTTGCTACTGTTAAAATAGTCCCTTCGACAGGTTTCATGACTGCTTTATAAGCCGTTTCAACGCCTGCTTCTAAGGCATTAGCAAAATCTTCCCCAGAAATATATGTTTTTGTTTCAACTGCCTTAGAAAAACCACGGAATAATTGAGAAAGAATAACCCCTGAATTACCGCGTGCTCCCATAAGTAAGCCTTTGGAAAGTGCTATTCCAACTTTACCAATATGTTCCTGGATATTATTTTTTACTTCCTTAGCCCCAGAGGTCATTGATAAATTCATATTTGTTCCAGTATCACCGTCGGGCACAGGAAAAACGTTTAAGGCATCAACCATTTTTGCATTTGCAGCCAAATGATTTGCACCTTGGATTACCATCTCGGCAAAACGTTTTCCATCTAATGCTGTTATTGACACAAACTTTCCTCCTCACTACGGGTTCGTCACACGAACTCCTTGAACGTAAATATTAACCGAGTCAACGGCAAGTCCAACAGTCTTATCGAGGGTATATTTAACTTTTGATTGTACGTTGTGGGCAATTTCGGAAATTTTTGTTCCATAGCTGACAATAATGTACATATCAATATGTAATGCCTCATTTTCCTGGCGCACAATCACACCGCGAGTAAAGTTTTCTTTTCGGAGTATTTCCGAGATACCGTCCTTAATTTGACTCTTAGAGGCCATACCGACGATTCCATAGCATTCGACTGCTGCTCCACCAGCAATTGTCGCGATTACTTCATTGGATATATCAATTTGTCCGTACTTTGTTTTTAATTCAATGGACATGGATCGTTCCCCCTTTGGATAATTGCTCCTTGACTACAGTCATTTTACTATAGTCAATCCAATATTGAAAGTCATACCTGCCTGTTAATATAAGAGCATTGAATGATTATCTATGTCAAGGCTTTTTTCTTGAAAGGTTTAGATTCAAGTATTGCATTCAGATAAGTTGTATGATAAATTATTAAAGTATCTCAAGTCTAGAAAATTTGATAAAATAATTTTCTATAGCCAGATGAACATCTAAAAGACAGCTAGTTAAGCTTTTGGTAGTTAAGGAGGGAAATCATAATGCCACGTAAATGTGTAGTAACTGGAAAGAAAACAACAACTGGTAACGCACGTTCTCACGCTATGAACGCAAATAAGCGTACATGGGGTGCTAACCTACAAAAAGTACGTATTCTTGTTGATGGAAAGCCTAAGCGTGTTTGGGTTTCTGCAAGAGCGTTAAGATCCGGTAAAGTTGAACGGGTATAAGAGTCACCTGAGCATCCTAAACTAGGATGCTCTTTCTTTTTATGGAAAGGGGCGGAGCAGCCCATCACGGCCTGTAATGCCATATTAGTTTTTTGTGAACAAAAAAGGACAATTTAAAGAGCTATTCTTTTATTATTCCCCAGTTTAAAATAAAGAGCACCCAAATAATTCGGGTGCCCCATCAAAAGTGACCATTTTTATTTCTATTCGCCCTTCTTAAATGCTCCAATCATCGCTCGGACAAGTCCGCCTAAGAATTTCGGCAGTTTAATTGTATAAAATTTCATACTGTCCCTCCTCACAAATCTCCCACAGCTTATTTAACGCAACTTTTTCCGCACGCCCCTACATATTATTCAAACGAACGAAATCAGTTCTACTTTGAATTGCATATTAATCATAACTTCTTATCACTATTAATATGCCTTCGGAAAATGAAAAAGTACCATAATCACTAATAAGTTCATTACTAATACATAGTGTGGAACCGATAGATATATGACGATTTTTCAGCGGATATTTAAAGCCTGACAATGTGAGATTACTGATTTCAAGGGTCAAAGGTACAAAGGATACATATTTTATAGATGCCATTTTTTCAATCGTATAGCTCCCTGGTCCTTTTAAAAAGACAATATTTTTACTATCAATTAGATAGATATTGGCTGGATTATTTTTTTTTAGTGGATTCAGTAACAGATGGACATTAGCAAATAAATGGTCAAGTCGACCGCCAGTTGCTCCAAACAAACGGATGATAGTTGGTTCTTGTTCTAATGCCCAATTAAGGGCAAGCTCCATGTCGGTTTCATTCTTTTCTGGTTTATACCGTTTCATTTCGGTTACATGCTTTTCAATAAAGGTTAATTCATCTTTTGTAACAGAATCGAAATCACCAAATGCAATAAGTGGCTCTATCTTCCTGTTTAAAAGGTGAAAGACACCTCGATCAACCCCGACCCAAATAGTGTTATCTTCATTATAGTTAGTTAAATCAGGAAGTAATTCTTCAGGTCCTCCGGCAAGAATATTAATAATCTTCATTCTTCATTCCTCCATAAAGAAAAGCCAGCTGTAAAAAGCCGGCTTACCCTCTAATTAGCGAAATCGCCTTCGCATAATCCTCATGATTATAAATAGCAGAACCCGCTACAAGGACATTTGCACCTGCTTCGATGCAAAGCTTTGCCGTTTCTGGATTAACACCGCCATCAATTTCAATTTCAAGTTCTAGTCCTTTTTGGTCCGCCATTTCTTTTACTTTGCGTATTTTCGGAAGAACCTCAGGAATAAATGCTTGCCCCCCAAAGCCTGGATTTACAGACATTAATAACACCATATCAATCTCTCCGATAATATGTTGAATCATTTCTACTGGAGTAGCAGGGTTAAGTACCACTCCGGCTTTAATACCATGAGATTTAATATTTTGGATGGTGCGATGAAGATGACGGCAAGCTTCCACATGAACGGTAATATAATCCGCACCAGCCTTCACAAAGGCTTCAATATATTGATCAGGATTTTCAATCATCAAATGCACGTCCAACGGCAATTTTGTCATTGGACGAATGGCATCAACAATAAGTGGTCCTATCGTAATATTGGGTACGAAATGTCCATCCATAACATCAATATGGATGTAGTCTGCTCCCGCTTGTTCCACAGCTAGTATCTCTTCCCCCAATTTTGAAAAATTGGCTGAAAGAATCGAAGGTGCTATTTTTACCATGTTAATACCTCGGCTTTCTATCTTTAATTTCCTGAAGGAAATCCACATAATGTTCATAACGATAGGATGGGATTTCACCTAATTCAACAGCTGACTTTACACCGCATTTCGGCTCTGTAACATGTAAGCAGCCTCGGAATTTACAATTCTCACTTGCCCGTTGGATTTCCGGAAAACAAGAAGTTAAATCTTCAGTCTCAATGTTCGCAAACTCTAAAGAACTAAACCCTGGAGTATCAGCAATTAAGCCGGTTCCAATCTTAATTAGCTCAACATGTCTCGTCGTATGTTTTCCTCTGCCAAGGTGTGAGGATATATCATTCGTTTTTAATTCAAGGTCTGGCCGTAATACATTAAGAAGCGAGGATTTCCCCACCCCCGACTGCCCAGCAAATACAGAAATTTTATTTTCCACATGTGGGCTTAATTGTTCAATCCCTGATTCTGTTTCGGATGAGGTAAGAATGACTTCATAACCCGCCGCTTTATATTGGTCAGCATATGCTTCAATCTTCTGCTTTTCGTCCTTATTTGTAAGATCCATCTTGGTAATACAAATTAACGGTTCAATGTGATTAAATTCGACCAAAACAAGAAAACGATCTAAAAGAACTGTACTAAAGTCCGGTTCGACTGCGGAAAAAACAAGAATCGCCTGATCTACATTCGCAATCGGCGGACGGACCAATTCATTTTTTCGTTCCTTCACTTCCAAAATATATCCTTCAAGATCATTTTCAGCCTGAAAAACGACCTCATCACCAACAAGCGGGGTTATTTTGTTTTTTCGAAAAATGCCTCTTCCTCGACATTGGATTAAGCTTTCATTTTGGAGAACATAATAAAAGCCGCTTAAAGCTTTAACAATTTTTCCTTCAGGCATAGCCACACTCCTTGCCCATTTTCTAACCGAAAAATAACTTTCATCACTTCTAATATCGTACTAATGCAAGACAGGTTATTCTGTATCAGAATAATTTTTATTTTCATCTATGATGACCTTGGTATCACGAATGACTTTATACCCGGCTTTTTTGCCATATGGAATCATTAATTTAATTTGTTTTTTCGTATTTTCCGTAATATAAAAGGTCTCAGCCGGTTCTGTCATGCTATGGTTCATATCCTCAATGTAAATGGTCACGAGTTGTTTCTGGACTGGTTCCTCTGGTACTGTTGTCGGTTCATATGGAATCGTTAATTCGATAATGACCTCTTTAGGCGGCTTATCTTCCTTGCCCTTCGAGATGACTACCTTTACCTTGTCACCCTTCTCTAATTCCGTACCTGGAGCGGGACTTTGAGAAATAACCATACCGACCGGGATATTTTCATCATATCTTTCTTCAGAGGCATCTAAAGTTAAACCAACCAAAGATGCATAATCTTGTGCGCCCGTTAAATTGTATTGGGTTAAATCCTTTAAGACAATTTTTTCGGGCCCTTTGCTGACTTCAAACTCTAGAACCGTCTCTTCTGGAACAACCTTTTCTCCACCTAAAGGATTTTGACTGATAATAGTTCCGGGATCGCTGTCATCGTTAATCTCGATTTTCTTTATATCTTTAAAATTTTGATTATCAAGGATACGAATGACATCCTCATATTGGCGTCCAACATAATCAGATAGTTCATATTTTTCCTTACCTGAGCTGATATACAAAGTAATTTTTGTATTTTCCTTGACAGTACTGCCAATTTCCGGACTAGTCCTTATGACGCTGCCTTTTTCAATCTCTTCATCAGTTATCTCGATTTGTTTACCAGCAGCTAGTCCTTTTAACTCGAGTTTGGAGATGGCATCCTCCGTAGTCAAGCCACTTATATCCGGAATTTTTACGTCCTTTGGTGTCAATAATCCAGGTAAAACGGTTAATGTTAATAAACCAAGAATAGCAAGCACTAAAAAAGTAGAAATTAGGATCATTGGCCATTTCTTTCGTTTTTTATTGCTGTTTTTCTGTTTTTTCTTTGCTTCTTTTTCATTAGTAGGCTTTTCGGTACTATGCACAATGGTTTCATCTAAATTTTTTAATGGATGTTGATCTGTAATAACCGGAATTGCTTTTGTAGCCTCATTATCAATAGGGATGACAAACTTGGGTTCATTCATCCTTTCCGGATCGAGGGCCGTTCGTAAATCCTCCTCCATTTCATCGACACTATTATAGCGATGGAATGGATCCTTAGCTGTAGCCTTCAAAACAATATTTTCAACACTTTGCGGAATGTCGGAATTCCATCTTCTAACAGATGGTGTTTCAGACTGAAGATGTTTCAAGGCAATCGATACAGCAGATTCCCCGGAAAAAGGAAGCCTTCCCGTCAATAGTTCAAACATGACAATACCTAATGAATAAATATCTGACTTTCCGGTCGCCATTCCACCTCTTGCTTGTTCAGGTGATAAATAGTGAACCGAGCCTAATACGGAATTGGTCTGAGTAATGCTAGTAGCACTGAGAGCCATGGCAATTCCAAAATCGGTAACTTTCACATTACTATCATGATCGACTAATATATTATGTGGTTTGATATCACGATGAATAATATGGTTTTGGTGGGCATGAGAAATGGCAGATGTAAGCTGTCTCATGATTCCAATTGCATCTTCGACTCTCAAGGGAGAATTTTGCTGTATGTATTGCTTTAGTGTTTGACCATTTATATATTCCATCACAATGTAATAAAGGTCATTTTCCTCACCTACATCATAAATATTAACAATATTCGGATGGGCAAGACTCGTTGCTGATTGAGCTTCACGGCGAAATCTGCGGATAAATTCCTCATCATTAGCAAAATCTAGGCGAAGCATTTTTACCGCTACATCGCGGTCAAGGATCATATCATGGGCTAAGTAGACATTTGCCATGCCTCCTCCGCCAATCATATCCAATATTTTATAGCGGCCACTTAATCTTTTTCCAATCATCATTTACACATCATCCTCGCTGACATCAGAAAACTCTACTATAGCAAGTGTAATGTTATCCTCTCCGCCATAATTATTTGCTAATGAGATCAGTGTGCCTGCTTTTTGCATTAAAGGTTCCTCATTTTGGAGGATTTCGATTAGTTCTTTTTCGCTTACTTTATTGGAAAGTCCGTCTGAACATAGTAAAAGGATGTCTCCCTCTTCAAAAATAATCGTTCTAATATCCATTTCTACTATTTTTTCTGTTCCCAGTGCGCGAAGTAACACATTTTTCCTCGGATGATGCTCGGCATCTTCTTTTGATATTTGTCCTGATCTAACTAGTTCATTAACAAGTGAATGATCTTCGGTGATTTGTTTAAAGCCGGTTTCATTTAATAAATATCCTCTGCTGTCACCAATGTTCGCGATGGTTGCAAAGCGGTCCGTAGTGATCGCCGCCACGATTGTTGTTCCCATACCATCACATTCAGAATGATTTGTGGCATGGTCTAATAATAAGCTATTTACTTCTGTAATTTGTTCCTTAAGCCAACTCTCTGCTTCTTCTGCTGTCACAATATTTTGGGAAGCTTCCCAAATAGATTTCAAATGACTTAATGTCATTTGACTTGCGACGTCACCAGCACGGTGACCGCCCATTCCATCAGCTACAATGGCAAGGCGGTTTCCGTCCTGATTGATAAACACACCACCAGCGTCCTCATTATGAAGACGCACTTTCCCTCGGTCTGTTTGAAATACCGCTTTCATCCTTTCACCTCGTCTCCTCTTTCCGCTCCTTTGCACGAAGTTGTCCACATGCTGCAGCAATATCTGACCCCTGCTCTCGGCGGATCGTTACATTAACACCTAAGTTTTTCAATGTTTTTTCAAAAGCAAAAATTTTATCCCTTGGTGTACGAACATAATCCCTTTCTGGTACATAGTTAACAGGAATTAAATTCACGTGACATTTTAGCCCTTTTAAGAGGGCTGCTAATTCTTCCGCGTGTTCTGTTGAATCATTTACACCACCGAAAAGGCCGTATTCAAAACTAATCCGTCGACCTGTCTTATCGATATAATACCTTACCGCTTTCATTAAGTCATCAAGTTTATATGCCTTATTAATTGGCATTAATCTAGAACGAAGTTCGGTATTTGGTGCATGAAGTGAAATGGCAAAGTTAATTTGCGTATTTTCATCTGCGAATTGATAGATTTTTGGAACGATTCCACTGGTCGAAACGGTAATATGGCGCGCCCCAATATTCAATGATTTTTCGTGATTGATGATTTTTAAAAAGGCTAACATGTTGTCGTAATTATCAAATGGCTCGCCAATCCCCATGATGACCACAGAGTCTACCCGCTCATCAGTTTCATCCAAGGCTTGTTGGACCTTGACAACTTGCGCTACAATTTCTCCTGCTTCTAGGTGTCGTTTCAACCCGCCAAGTGTCGAGGCGCAAAAAGTACAGCCAATTCGGCAGCCGACCTGTGTGGTGACACAAACAGAGTTTCCGTAATCATGGCGCATTAGCACCGTTTCTATTGAATAGCCATCTTGAAGCTCAAACAAGAATTTAATCGTTCCGTCGGTAGAGGTTTGCTGAATGATGGTATTCAAGGTAGTAATTTGAAAATGACCATCTAGCTTATCTCGCAAGCCCTTTGATAAATTACTCATGTCTTCAAACGAGGTAATTCTTTTTTTATAAAGCCAATCGAAAATTTGTTCAGCCCGAAATGGTTTTTCACCATTCTCCGACAGCCAGTTTTTTAATTCTTCAAGTTGTAAAGAGTATATTGATTTTTTCTTAATATCCATTGTTGTTTTTGTCTCAGTTGTATTTAATTGTTCCAACTGTTACACCTTCTTTCTATTGTCTAGCTCGAGCGCCTAGGCGCTTACGCTTTTCTTAAGACTGCAATATAAAATCCGTCCGAACCGATATCTTGCGGAAATATTTGTAAATCGAAGCCAGTAATTAATGGTTGGATCGCTTCCGGCATTCTGTTTTTAAATGAGACATCCCCTTCAAACTCAGGATGATTTTCCAAAAACGTTTTCACCGTTTGTTCATTTTCCTCTTTATCTACTGTACATGTACTATATACAAGTATACCGCCTTTTTTTAGGAGCGGGGTAACAGAAGTTAAAAGGTCTTGTTGAATACTGCTTAAACGTTGGATGTCTTGTTCAGTTTTTGTATATTTCATATCCGGTTTTCTTCTCATTACTCCAAGTCCCGAACACGGTGCATCGAGAAGAATTCGATCGAAGGATTCAAGCTTAAACTTTTCCTGTAAATGTCTGGAATCAGAAACACTAGTTTTGATATTGGATAATCCTAAGCGCTTGGCATTATCATTGATTAATCTTACTTTGTGCTGATGAAGATCAACCGATATCACTTCACCCGTACTATGCATTTTTTCAGCAATATGCGTACTCTTCCCTCCTGGTGCCGCACAAGCATCGAGAACATACTCGTCTTCCGTTGCACCCAATGCATAAGCAGCAAGCATCGAACTTTCATCTTGGATCGTGAACATTCCATATTTAAAGGCTATTGTCGAAGCTAGATTCCCCTTTATGGATCTGATTGCTTCAGGGATAATTGGGCTTTTTTCAATCTGGAAACCATCCTCTTCTAATAGCGCAATACATTCATCTCTAGAAATTTTTGTGAGATTAACTCTGGCTGTTTGCATAGGTGCGGTTAAATTGATTTCACACATTGCTTTTGTTTTATCATATCCAAATTGGTTAACCCATCTGGTTACTAGCCACAGCGGGTGGCTGGTTTCAAGTGATAATCTTTCAATTGGGTCGGACACTTCATTCAAAGATGGGAGCCCTTGCCTCTGGATGCTTCTAAGCACACCATTAACCAAACTGGCAATCCCTTTATGCCCGCGTTCTTTGGCAATTTCTACTGCTTCGAAAATAGCTGCTCTATCGGGTATGCGATCGAGGTAAACCATTTGATAAAGGGTTAGTCTGAGTAAATGATGGATCCAATTGGCTAATTTTTTATTGTCTTTGATAAAAGGCTTTAAATAAAAGTCTAGTACCATTCGCCTTTGTAATGTTCCATAGGTGAGTTCTGTTAACAGTCCAACATCTAAAGGGGACAATTGGTTTTTTTCAATCGTGCTGTTAAGAAGTAAATTGCTATATGATTGGTTTTTCTCTATCGTAACGAGTAGATCCATTGCGATGGCACGTACATTATTCTTTGTTAAAGTCATCTTATTCTCCCAGCTTATTGCCTATTGAAATTTTTGAACCTGCACCTCTTAAAAATTGTTCGCTCAACATTTTTGTTTTGCCGGAAGGCTGAAGCTCCGTGATCTTAATGGCCGTATTGTTACCTGTACTAACCGTAAATCCATCTGATTCTATTTTTAAAATGGTTCCAGGCTCCCCATTGGTTAAGCCTGAAACCTTTTCGGATCGCCAAATTTTTAAAACCTGACCATCCAATGTAGTAAACGCAACAGGCCATGGGTTTAACCCACGGATATGGTTATAGATTTCTTCACCCGTTTTATCCCATACAATCTTTTCTTGCTCCCGTTTAATATTCGCCGCAAAGGTAGCTTCCTCTTCGTTTTGTGGTTTAGGGGTAAGTCGACCTGCTAATAAAAGAGGCAGAGTTTCCGATAATAATTTTGATCCCGCAGCACTTAACTTATCATGGAGAGTCCCAAGATTGTCCTCTTCTGTAATGGGCACTTCGATTGTAGTTAAAATATCACCTGCATCTAATTTCTCTACCATATACATAATCGTGACACCTGTTTTCTTTTTCCCTTGAATAATCGAATAATGGATTGGTGCCCCACCACGTAGTTCCGGCAATAATGATGCATGAACATTAATACACCCAAATTTAGGTTCGTCTAACAGCTTTTTCGGTAAAATTTGCCCAAAAGCGGCCGTTACAATTAAATCAGGCTGTAAGGAAAGGATTTTCGCAAGTTCTTCTTCTTGACGAATTTTTTCCGGTTGAAAGACGGGGATTCCATGTTTTAATGCCTCCACCTTCACTGGCGGCGGGGTTAACACTTTTTTTCTTCCAACCGGTCGATCGGGCTGGGTGACTACTCCAATCACTTCATACCCATCATTAATAATTTGTTGTAAGACCGGTACAGAAAAATCAGGGGTTCCCATAAAAACGATTTTCGTCATTCACTTTCTACTCCTTTTAATTCATCTTCCTCTAGGTATCTGGTTACTTTTGTTGTAAATAATATCCCGTCTAGATGATCGATTTCATGCTGAATGGCTCTCGCTAAAAAACCCTCTGCTTCCAGCGTATATTTCTTTCCTTTCCTGTCAAAGGCTTCAATCTTTACAAAATTAGGCCGTGTCACTTCGCCAAACAGTCCAGGAAAACTAAGACAGCCTTCAGGTCCAGTTTGTTCTCCAGATGTTTCTAGAATACTCGGGTTAATCATTTCAATTGTCCCGTGTTCGTCATCGATATCGACAATTGCAATCCGGGCGTCTAGTCCGATTTGCGGGGCAGCAAGACCCACCCCGTCAAATTCAATCATCGTGTCATACATATCATCAAGTATCTTTGCTAGCTTCCGCTCAAACTTCACCACTGGTTTGCACGTCTGTTCGAGAATCTCTGCAGGGTGAATGACCATTTTTCTTATCGCCAAATCTGTTCCTCCATTATGATAATACTAGTTACTGTATCGTTTTATATTATTAATTAAGATGAGTATGATTGCACGTTGAAACAGAACCTGCTTCAGCGTCTCGTTATTGGAGCTTTTCTTTTCATTTTCGCCCAAAAAACTAAATCATAACCTTTCAAACTGTTTTCCGTCAAGCTTACATTAAGATGAAGGGATTTACATCTATGGAAACTTGTAAACCACTTTTGGTATCTTTCTGGTATTGATCTAAAACCGTTTTGAGTGTTTTCGTAAGGTTCGGTTCCCGCTTGTATTTTATCAGACATTGATAGCGATATCTATTATTAATCCTTGCAATCGGTGAGGCCGCAGGTCCTAAAATGACCGCCTCATTAGACATTTGTGAACGAACATATTTTACAATCTTCTCCGTTTCTGATACGACTTTTAACAGGTCCTCATGACTAATCGTAATAAGTGAGAGATAATAAAATGGCGGATAATGATGCAGCTTTCTAATCATCATTTCATGCTGATAAAAAAGATCATAATCTTGTTGACTAGCGAGTTCTACACTGTAGTGTTCTGGCGTATAGGTTTGAATAACGACTTCTCCCGGCAGTTGATGTCGTCCCGCCCGCCCGCTGACTTGTGTCAATAATTGAAAGGTTTTTTCAGATGCACGGAAATCTGGCAAATGAAGCATGGTATCTGCAGAAAGTACACCTACTAAGGTGATGTTTGGAAAATCCAGTCCCTTTGCAATCATTTGCGTACCTAATAAAATATCTGCTTTTCCATCCTTAAAATCGGTTAATAATCTCTCATGGGAACCTTTTCGACCTGTAGTATCAACATCCATTCGAATCACTCGAGCCTCTGGAAGGATTTTTCCCAGTTCCTCTTCCACCTTTTGGGTTCCGGTCCCAAAATAGCGAATATATTCACTATTGCACTCTGGACAATGCTTGGGAACATAGCTCTCATAGCCGCAATAATGGCATTTCATATGTTCATTAACGCGATGATAGGTAAGCGAGATATCACAGTTTGGGCAATTCACCACATAACCGCAGTCTCTGCACATCACAAACGACGAGTGTCCGCGCTTATTTAAAAATAACACGGACTGTTGTTTTTTCTCGAGACGATCTTTTAACATGTCAAAAAGCTTTCTGGAAAACATGGAGCGATTACCCTCACGTAGTTCCTCCCGCATATCAATAATTTCAACGGAAGGCATTTTCTGATTGTTCATTCGGGTCGGTAATGTAAGAAGATGATATACCTTTTTTTGCGCTCTTGCAAAAGACTCGAGCGACGGGGTGGCACTTCCAAGCACAACCGGACAATTGTATTTAGTTGCCCTTTCAACCGCCACATCCCTCGCATGGTAACGAGGCATTTCTTCCTGCTTATAACTTGTCTCGTGTTCTTCATCAATAATAATAATACCGATGTTTTCGAATGGAGCAAAAATCGCTGACCTGGCGCCGACGACAACTTTTACTTCCTTGCGCTGTATTTTTCGCCATTCATCATATTTTTCTCCTGCCGATAAGCCGCTGTGTAAAACGGCCACTAAGTCCCCAAATCTTCCTTTAAAACGATGAACCATTTGCGGGGTTAGGGCAATTTCTGGAACCAGAACGATTGCTTCCTGACCTTTTTCAATCACTTCTTGAATGGATTGTAAATAAATTTCCGTTTTGCCGCTTCCTGTAACACCATATAATAAGAACACTTCGTGCCGGTTCATTTCAATGGCATTAAGAATGGGAACAATGGCCGTTTGCTGGGCATTTGTTAATGGCAGAGGTTTCGTTCGTTCGAAAGTTCGGTGTTCAAATGGATCACGATATACCTCCATGTCAAACTCTATCAACAGATTTTTTTCGACCAGTGCCTTCACCGTCGATGCCGAAGTATTTACCTCCGAAATCAGCTTCCTTAATTCCACCTCATTAAAGTGCTCAGCAAAAAAGGTTAAAACCTGTCTTTGCTTCTCCGCCTTAACGGGGAGATGGTTTAATGCCTCGTTTAGTTCTTCAAGTGAGACGGCAGGGCGGACATATTTACGGTGTTTTTTGTTTACTCGTTCTTTGACCACATAAATCACTTCTAAATGACCTTTTGCTGCCTCTTTTTGTAATAAGGGAACAATCCCAACATTTAAAGCATCTTCCCAATTGAGCATGGCACCATTTACAAAATAGGGATGCAGCTGTAAAGGTAAATCAGTGAGTGTTACCCCATTACCAATCTTTACTTTTTTTTCGTATTTAGCTTTAAAGGCTGCCGGAAGCATGACTTGAAACGCTGAAATTTTAAAGCAAAGCGTATGGTCCGTCAGCCAGTCACCAAGCTCTAATAATTCCCTATTTAACACGGGCTCTAAGTCCATGGGCTCAATCAATTCTCTTAACTTTTTAAATTCCGATTCCGCTTTTAATCCGATAACAAATCCTTGAATATTCCTTGGACCAAATGGAACAATCACTCTCATTCCTGGCTGAATGGCACCCCTTAAATGCTCAGGGATTAAGTAATCGAAAGCCCGATCCGTTTGTTTAGCCGGAACATCCACAATTACACTAGCTATTTCCATATTTACCCATATCCTTCAAAAGTGAAGTAATTTCTTCAATGATCTTTCTTGCAACATCTATTTTTGACATTATCGGTAATTGTGTTACCTCTCCTGAACGTTTGAAGAGTGTGACAATGTTTGTATCAGTCCCAAAGCCGGCACCTTCTGTTTTCACATTGTTTGCAACAATCATATCCGCATTTTTCTTTGTTAATTTTTTTCTAGCGTACTCTTCTATATTTTCAGTTTCTGCCGCAAATCCCACTAAAACTTGATTTCGTTTCCTTTTTCCCAACTCAAACAAAATATCTTTCGTTCGTTCTAATTCAATGGTTGAATCTCCGTCCTGCTTTTTTACCTTATGATCAAAAGCGATTTTGGGGCGGTAGTCCGCCACAGCAGCTGTTTTAATCACCACATCTGCAGTGTCATAATGGTCCATTACAGCATTGTACATATCTTCTGCACTCTCAACCTTTATAAGTTCAACTCCATTTGGCGCTGTAAGCTGAACGGGTCCTGATACTAAAACAACACGAGCCCCCTGCTTGATCGTTTCTTCTGCAAGGGCATAGCCCATTTTTCCGGTAGAATGATTAGAAATAAACCGAACAGGATCAATTTTCTCTCTCGTTGGCCCCGCCGTTATCACAACTGTTTTTCCTTGTAATAAGTTCTGGTCTTTTTGTTCAAAAAACCTCTCAATTAATAAAACAATTTTTTCTGGTTCCTCTAGACGGCCCTTTCCGACATATCCACAGGCCAAATATCCTTCGCTAGGTTCAATAAATTGATAACCATACTCAGCCAAACGGGATAAATTTTTCTTCACAGCAGGATGGTCGTACATATGCACATTCATGGCAGGAGCGAGCCATACTGGTGAGGTTGCCGCCAACAATGTTGTGGTGATCATATTATCAGCGATCCCACTTGCTAATTTGGCAATCGTATTGGCGGTCGCGGGGGCAACTAAAATTAAATCAGCCCAGTCCGCCAAATCAATATGGGCAATTACTTGCGGATTTTTTTCATTAAAAGTATCGGTATATACTTCATTGCGGGATAATGCTTGAAAGGTTAGCGGGGTAACAAATTTTCCTGCTGATTCACTTAAGATGACCTTCACATGAGCTCCAGCTTGTACAAGCTTACTGGTTAGAGCTGCTGCTTTATATACAGCAATCCCTCCTGTAACACATAATAAAATGTTATGACCCTTTATCATTCTTAAAACCCCCCACTTCGTCCATTACTATATCTTTCTCCTTATTATGCTAGATAGACTCTAATTTTTCATCTATTTACTATCCAAAATCGACAAAATAAACCTATATGGAAATAGAAAAATAAAAAAGGCTGACATGGAGGCGATTTCCCTTTTTGTCAGACCTTCTTCCTTGTTTTACTTTGTATTTGTTTTTATTCGATTATTTACCATATAATTCATCTTTTTTAGTAATCCGGTAGGTTAGTTCACCGCTATAAATTTCTTCTAAAGCTTTTCCTACATATTTATAAGAAACATATTTAGGTAATCTTTCATCTTTTACTTGTGACATCACACGCGCACGCTTGGCTGCTACAGAGACAAGCGAGTATTTAGAGTCGATTTTTTCTAACAATGAGTCAATGGATGGATATAACATATTATTCAACCTCCAGTAATTTTTTATAACGATGTTCCACTCTTTCTCTGCGGCAGTGTTCAGCTGTGACAATGGCTTTAACACGTTCGCAGGCAAGGGAAATTTGGTCATTTTCCACTACATAATCATATAGTTCCATCATTTCGATTTCTTCACGAGCAGATAACATTCGATTATGGATGATATCCTCGGTTTCTGTTCCCCTTGTGACAATCCGGTTTTTTAATTCGGTTAAACTTGGAGGCATAAGGAAAATAAATAACCCTTCAGGAAATTTTTCCCGAACCTGACGGGCACCTTTTACTTCAATTTCTAAAAAGACATCTTTTCCCGCATCTAGCGTTTCACGGACATAATCAACTGGGGTACCGTAGTAATTCCCAACAAATTCTGCGTACTCTAACAATTTACCCTGCTTGATTAAAAGCTCAAATTCCTGTCTTGATTTAAAGAAATAATCAACCCCATCGACTTCACCTTCACGTGGTGAACGGGTGGTCATGGAGATGGAGTATTCAAAGGCTGTATCTGGATGAGAAAAAATTTCTTTTCGAACTGTTCCTTTTCCAACCCCGGATGGCCCAGACAATACAATCAGCAATCCTTTTTCCTGCATGTTAGAAAATCCTACCCTTCATCAATAATTTCATCACGGTCCGTTAAACGATTGGCAACCGTTTCTGGCTGCACGGCTGATAAAATAACATGGTCACTATCCATGACAATCACAGCACGTGTACGTCTGCCATATGTAGCGTCAATTAACGATCCCCGATCCCGCGCATCTTGAATAATTCGTTTTATTGGAGCAGATTCCGGGCTGACAATGGAAATAATGCGATTGGCAGAAACGATATTTCCAAATCCAATATTAATTAATTTAATCGACATGGTTACTCATCCAATCATTAATAATATATTTTGGCCGTGTTAAACAGTTTCTAAACCATTCTATTCGATATTCTGAACCTGTTCCTTCAGCTTCTCAAGTAAACTTTTGACCTCGACAACTGTTTTGGCAATATTTGAGTCATTAGCTTTTGAGCCAATGGTATTGGCCTCTCTGTTCATTTCTTGAACAAGGAAATCAAGCTTTCTGCCAATCGGTTCTGTTTCATTTAAGGTTTGGAGAAACTGTTGTATATGGCTTCTTAAACGTGTTATTTCTTCATTAATATCAGCTTTATCAGCAAATACAGCAACTTCTGTTAAGATTCTGGATTCATCCAGTTGTCCATTTACAAACTCCTGCATCCTTTTGGTTAGTCGCTCTTTAAAGGATTGGACAACGAGAGGAGCATACTTCTGAAGCTCTGAAACATTGGCTTCTAATTGAGAGGAAATAGCAAGCAAATCTTTTTTCAATTCTTCCCCTTCGGCGATACGCATTTGTTTCAGTAAAATGACTGCCTCTTCCACAGCACTAAGAACTAGATTCTCAATCACTTCATTGCCAGCTTCACTTTCTTCAATATGTAAAAGATCTGTTCGATTAAGCAAATCCTGAAGCGTGATCGTTCCTTCAATCCCATACTTGGTTCGTGCCTCTTTAATGAATTGATAATATTCTTCAATCAGATTCCAATCGGCTTGAACCTTACGGGTAACAATCCCTTCTCCTTCAACACTAACATAAACCTCAACCCGGCCCCGGCGAATATGCTGGCTTAATTTCTTTTTTATTTTATCTTCTATTTTTAAAAGTTGTCTTGGCATGCGGATATTTATTTCAGAAAATCGGTGGTTAACCGTTTTTATCTCCACATTTACAGAGAATGAACCTGAGTCTGTCTTCCCTCTTCCAAAGCCTGTCATACTTATAACCATCACGTGCACATCCAATCTTTTAAAAATGATCGGCTCCTTCTAACAAAACAAAAGGTAATAGATAGGATTCTATTACCTTTTGGATTATAACATACTTTATTTTGTTTTTCTTAACAAAAATGATCCGGCTAGTAAAAAAGTTGGAATGGAGGATAAACCCAAAATCAGCAGCCAATCCTTTCCACTAATCGGCAGCGTATGGAATATAGGCTGCAACGGCGGATAGTAAATGGCCACGAGCATGAGTACTAAGGATGATAAAACGGCCCAAACAAGGTAGCGATTTCCAAATGGGTTTCTCGATAGGACTGATTTTTCACTTCGGCAATCAAATACATGGATTAATTGGGCCATTACAAGTGTAGCAAAGGCAACGGTTTGTGCATAGGGAAGCTGATTAGGTTCGTTATGGTAAACAATCATAAAAGCTAATAATGTAACAAGGCCGATCAAGAATCCCCTTGATACAACTTTCCAACCTAACCCACGGGAGAAAACTCCTTCATTTGGGCTCCGCGGTCCGCGTTTCATCACATTCTCTTCTGGGCGATCCAGACCAAGTGCCATGGCCGGCAGACCATCTGTCACTAAATTGACCCAAAGGATTTGTATTGGTACAAGAGGCAGGGGCAGAGCTAATATCATCGCAAACAACATCACTAGAATTTCTCCAACATTCGATGCAAGTAAGTAACGGACAAATTTACGAATATTTTCGTAAATATTCCTTCCTTCCGTGATAGCGGCTTTAATGGTAGCAAAATTATCGTCCAACAAAACAAGGGCAGAGGCTTCCTTTGCCACATCCGTTCCCGTAATCCCCATTGCTACACCAATATCGGCCGCTTTTATGGCAGGGGCATCGTTTACCCCATCCCCTGTCATTGCCACAATATGTCCCCTGTTTTGCAATGCTTTCACAATTTTCAACTTATGCTCTGGTGACACTCGGGCAAAAACAGAAACGTCATCAACAACCTCTTCAAGCTCCTCGACGGACATTTCAGCTAACGCATTGCCGTCCAAAACCTTGCTTTTTTTCGTTAGAATTCCCAGCTGAGCTGCAATGGCTTTTGCCGTGATCACATGGTCACCTGTAATCATCACCGTTTTAATACCGGCTTCCTTACATTCTCTTACAGCCGCCTTAACTTCCGGTCTTGGCGGGTCAATCATTCCTTGAACACCAATAAAGGTTAATTTTTTTTCTGCTTCATGTTCACTTAGGATAACGGTATTAGCGGAAATAGGCTTAAAGGCAATCGCAATGGTTCGAAGTGCCTGGGACGCCAGCCCATTAATCGACTCCTGGACCTTCCCTTGGGTCTCTATATTTAAATATTGTGTTCGTTCGTCCCAAAGAATTGATTCGCAAATACCTAAAATAACGTCAGGTGCTCCTTTGGTTACTATAAAATGCCGCCCTTGTTTGTCCTTTACATGGATACTCATCATCTTTCTCGCCGAGTCAAATGGGAACTCATTGATAATCGTAAACTCATCTAATAATTTGTGACGATCAAAGCCTGCTTTCATCGCACTAACTAGTAAGGCCCCTTCGGTGGGGTCGCCATCAAGTGTGTATTCATCCTCTTTCATAACCAAATCAGAATGATTGCATAGCATTCCAAAGATTAACATCTGCTGGAGGGCTTTTTCATCTTTCGGAGCAACATGCTTCTCATTACGATAAAAATTCCCGCTTGGCTGGTAGCCCACTCCATCAACGGTCCACGTCTGCCCGCCGCTCCATAAATGGGTTACTGTCATTTTGTTTTGTGTCATGGTGCCTGTTTTATCAGAGCAAATGACTGAGGCACATCCAAGCGTTTCAACGGCAGGAAGCTTTCTAACAATCGCATTTTTCTTAATCATTTTTTGGACACCTAATGATAATGCGACAGTCACAATCGCTGGCAGTCCCTCAGGTATGGCGGCAACTGCAAGCGATACACCAGCTAAAAACATTTCATAAAGCTCATGTCCCCGTAACACACCGACCACAACAACAAGCACTGTTAGCAGCAATGCAACGGTAATTAATATTTTTCCCAGTTGTTCTAAACGGCGCTGCAGTGGTGTATCCTGCGATTCAGCATTTTGCAGTAAATTCGCAATTTGTCCCATCGCTGTATTCATTCCGGTACCGATGACAACTCCTACTCCACTGCCTCTAGTGACCATCGTCCCCATAAAGGCCGTATTCTCCATGTCACCAATGCCTGGGTTAGGATTTGTTAAGCTATCTATATGTTTCGAAACGGGTACAGACTCACCCGTTAGGGCTGATTCTTCAATTTCTAAACTTTTTGAGTCAATGACACGGACATCTGCACCAATTCTGTCACCCGAGGCAAACTTTAAAATATCGCCAATGACAATTTCTTTGGATGCTAGTTTAATCCACTTTCCTTCCCGTAATACTGAAACTTGGGGAGCCGATAATTCCTTTAATGCCTGAAGAGATTTTTCGGCACGTCGTTCTTGGTAAAAACCAAGACAGCCATTAATAATGACAATGGCGATAATGGCAATGGCATCAATATATTCACCTAATAACCCTGAAATCAAGGTTGCCGCTAGCAGAACTAATACCATAAAATCTTTAAATTGACTAAAAAATAAGAGTAAAGCCGATTGCTTTTCTCCTTCGTCTAATTCATTTAGTCCGTGCAGTTTGATCCTCATTTTTACTTCTTCTTGTGATAATCCCGAAGAAAAGTCGGTTTCTAAGGCCTTTTCTACTTGATCTATCTTCATTTCATGGAACTTCATCCGACCATCTCACTTCCCCCTTTTATAGACTTGCTCTAAGGAAAGCTTATTCAGGGTCGTCCAAAAAAATGCTAAATGAAAATATCATATCAGTGTAAAATAAGACAGAAGTTAAGATTGTAGGATATAATTAAATTATATGTTTGAAGAAAAGGATGTTTTCCATGTCATTTGATGGTTTATTTACAAAAGCAATGGTTGATGAACTAGTTCGTTCTATTAAGGGCGGGCGTATTAACAAGGTTCAGCAGCCTTATAAAAATGAAGTGATACTTACCATTCGCGCAAACGGTGTAAATCAAAAGCTGTTGTTATCTGCCCACCCCAGTTATGCACGGGTACAATTCACCAGCGAAGCCTATGATAATCCAAGTGAGCCGCCGATGTTCTGCATGCTGCTTAGAAAGCATATTGAAGGACATATTTTAGAAGATATTTATCAGGTAAAAAATGACCGGATGATCATTTTTGAAATTAAAGGCAGAAATGAAATAGGCGATATTAGCTATAAACAATTAATCGTTGAAATTATGGGCAGACATAGCAATATTGTCTTAGTGGATAAAACGCGCAACGTCATTCTCGATAGTATTAAGCATGTCTCCTATGCTGTGAACACCTATAGAGCGATTTTGCCGGGCCAGTCTTACATACTACCACCTGAGCAGCACAAATTAAATCCCTTTGAGGCTGTTGAAGAAGATGTGTTGCAAAAAGTGGATTTCAATAGCGGCAAGGTCGATCGGCAGCTAGTTGAGCATTTTGCAGGCACCTCACCATTATTTGCTAAGGAAGTTATTTTTCAAAGTGGTCTTGCAAATCGAACGACTGTACCAACTGTATTTATTCGGTTAATAAACAAGGTAGCCACTGGTGACCTTTCGCCTTCTATTATATCAACTGATGGGAAGGATGCTTTTTATCTATTTCCGCTAGAGCATCTAAAAGGAGAGGTAAAAACCTTCCCCACACTTAGTGAAATGCTCGACCGATTTTATTTTGGTAAGGCAGAAAGAGACAGGGTGAAACAGCAAGGCAATGATATCGAACGGTTTATTAGTAATGAAAAAGAAAAAAATGAAAAGAAAATTGAAAAGCTAAAAGGCACGTTAAAGGAAACCGAAAAGGCTGAGCAATATCAATTATTTGGAGAATTGTTAACAGCCAATCTTTATGCAGCCAAAAAGGGCATGAAGGAAATCGAGGTTCTTAACTATTACGATGAGCACAACGGCACGGTAGTGATTCCGCTTAACCCAAGAAAAACACCTTCTGAAAATGCACAGAAGTATTTTACCAAGTACCAAAAAGCTAAAAATGCGGTTGCCGTGGTGGAGGAGCAGATTGAGATTGCCCTTGCAGAAGTTGCTTATTTTGATAGTTTACTACAACAGGTGCAAACGGCTTCCCCGAAGGATATTCAAGAAATTCGGGAAGAGTTAGTAGAGGGTGGCTATATCCGCGAACGACAAAAACGAAATGGCAAGAAAGCAGCGAATGCCAAACCGGTCTTGGATCACTTTCTCTCAACTGATGGCACTGATATCGTTGTAGGAAAAAATAATAAACAAAATGATTATTTAACCAATAAGCTGGCGGCACGGGATGATCTTTGGTTTCATACCAAAGATATACCTGGTTCCCATGTGGTTATTCGGAGCAAGGAACCCTCTGATGAAACCATTCGGGAGGCAGCAACTTTAGCCGCTTATTACAGCAAAGCAAGAAATTCAAGCTCGGTGCCTGTCGATTATACAAAAGTACGACATGTGAAAAAACCTAGTGGGGCAAAACCTGGTTTCGTCATTTATGACACTCAACAGACAGTATATGTCACTCCAGATGAGGAATTAGTATTGAAAATGAAAAAATAGGAGGATGTCCCATTGTTTGGGACATCCTCCTATTTTCTAGTTTTTATATCTACTTAAATTGATTACTCCATTCAGAAGGATTTTTGCTCCAAGAAAGAAGACTTTCCTGATTTTCAGCACTAACGTATCCTTTTTGAATGGCGACTTCAATTAATGTTGAAAAATCTGTTAGAGAAAGGGTCTTAATTTCTTCTTGCTGCAGTAATTCATTTCCCTTTTCTAATCCATATGTAAAAATGGAGACAACTCCAAGTACATCACAACCTGCTTCTCTTAAGGCTTGAACAGCAGTTATGACACTTCCTCCAGTTGAGATTAAATCTTCAACCACAACTACCTTTTGACCCGATTCAACTTTTCCTTCAATCTGATTTCCTTTACCATGGCCTTTTGCTTTTGAACGAACATAGCACATTGGTAAATCCATTAGCTCACTGACCCAAGCTGCGTGAGGGATTCCTGCTGTTGCAGTACCAGCGATGACCTCTGCTTCTGGATAATTCTCAAGAATGAGTTTTTGCAAGCCGGCTGCAACCTCTCGACGTACAGCTGGGTAGGATAAGGTTAAGCGATTATCACAATAGATCGGAGAACGCAGTCCAGATGTCCAAGTAAATGGATCCAGTGGTTTTAAGGCAACCGCATTGATTTCTAGTAATTTTTCAGCAATTAAGTGTTTCATTGTTGTACTCCCTTCCATGCTTCTATCCATTGATGATAGCTCTTTAATGGGTCAGCAGATCGTGTAATCGAACGTCCAACCACAATCGCACTTACCCCTGCTTGCCTGGCAAATTCAGGTGTTGCGACCCGTTTTTGGTCACCGGTAGAATCAGAGGCCATTCGAATTCCTGGACATACTGTTAAAAATGGGTGTCCTAGCTTCTCCTGAATAAAAGCAGCTTCCCATGCCGAACAGACTACGCCATCTAAGCCAGCCTCTTTCGTAAGAGCAGCATAATGGAGAACAGATTCCTCTAAGGATACAGGGATTAACTGTTCCCTATTCATTTGTTCTTTCGATGTACTGGTTAACTGGGTGACAGCAATACAATCCGGGCGTTTCCGTCCTGCCGCAGAGCCAGCCTCCAACCCCTCCAGTGCCGCATGCATCATTTCCTTTCCCCCAGCAGCATGTACATTCACTAAATCGCATTCAAGTCCGGCCAGCCCCTTCATGGCGCTTTTCACCGTATTCGGGATATCGTGCAGCTTTAAATCCAGAAAAATACGATGACCTTTTTCTTTTAACTGATGAACGATTGAAGGACCTTCCTGGTAAAATAACTCCATTCCTACTTTTACAAACAGTTGCTCTCCTTCAAATGGTTCCAAGAATTGTTTCACTTCGCCGCCATTTGCAAAATCAAGCGCGATGATAAGCGAGTTGTCCATGCTTGTTCCAGCTCCTTCCGGTACATTCACTGATGTGGTCAAAGCCAAGTTTCTCAAGTAACCCTGGTAATTCGTCAATAATGGTTGGACATACAAAGGGATCCACAAAATTGGCTGTTCCTACTGCTACCGCACTTGCCCCTGCATAGAAATATTCGATTACATCCTCCGCCGACTCAATGCCGCCCATCCCAATAATCGGAATGGAAACAGCTTGGCTTACTTCATAAATCATCCGAATCGCAACAGGTTTAATCGCCGGCCCAGACAATCCGCCTGTCCGATTGGCTAAAATCGGTTTGCCTGTTCTTAAATCAAGCCTCATCCCAACAAGTGTATTAATCATTGTCAAACCATCCGCACCACCATCTTCCACTGCTTTTGCCATTTCGACAATATTCGTGACATTGGGTGACAGCTTCACATACACAGGTACTTCGGAAACTTCCTTTACCTTCCTGGTTAATTGCTTAGCTACATCTGGTAATGTACCAAAGGCAATTCCACCTGTTTTTACATTTGGACAGGATATATTAAGTTCTAATGCCTGGACATTAGGTGCTGTTGATATGTCTTTTGCAACCGCCACATAATCTTCCTCAAAAGAACCTGCCACATTCGCAATAATCGGCACATCGTACTGAGACAGCCAGGGCAGTTCCTCACCTAGGACTTTTTCAAGTCCAGGATTTTGCAAACCAATGGCATTTAACATTCCAGCTGTTGTTTCCGCAACTCGTGGTGTTTGGTTTCCAAACCGTGGTTCAAGGGTGGTTGCTTTAATCATAATGGCACCTAGTACACTCAAATCATAAAATTGACTATACTCTCTTCCGAATCCGAAACAGCCCGAAGCAGGCATGATTGGATTTTTTAGATTTAAACCAGGTAATTCGATGTTAAGTCTGCTCAAATTAATACCTCCCCGGCACGAAAAACAGGTCCATCGCTGCATACTTTTTTATAGGAAACTCCTGTCGGATCATCTGCCCGTTTACACACACAGGCAAAACAAGCACCAATCCCGCAGCCCATACGTTCTTCTAATGATAAAAATACTTTTTTATCAGGATAATTTCGTTCGATTGCCCTTAACATTGGTGTCGGTCCGCACGTATAGATACAATCAAACTGAAAATCCTTCATCACATCTGTCACAAAGCCTTGACGTCCATAGGAGCCATCCACAGTGGTAATGTGGGTTTCACCATTTTTTAGGAATTCATTTTCATAAAAAACAGCTGACTTGGATTGGAAACCTAGAACGTGGATTACCTTGACCCCTTTTTCGACTAATTGATTGGAAAGCTGATAAAGGGGTGGTACACCGATTCCGCCGCCAACCAGCATTGCTGTTTGTCCTGGACTAACTTCATCAACTGGAAAGCCGTTTCCTAGCGGACCGAGGATATCAATATCCATCCCAGGTCCCCTCTGCGCTATGAGTGATGTGCCCTTTCCTTCTGCCCGGTAAATCATCGTCAAACTTTTTTGTTTTTTATCGAAGGAAGCTATACTTATTGGCCTGCGTAAAAGTGGATCCAACCCGTTTGAAACTCGTACATGCACAAATTGTCCAGGTGCACTGATTTGGTTGACCAAATCACCCTTTACGGTAAGCTCGTAGATGTTTGCAGCGATTTCTTTTTGGCTGCTGATTTTGCATAATTCTTTACAAATCATGCTAATACAACCTCCTTTTGGACTGCATGCATGGCTTCCGCAGAAAAATTCATTGATTCTATTACTTTAAGAATTGCATCTGCTGTGTCTAATGAGGTTAAACATGGAACGCCATTTTCAACGGCTTCACGGCGGATTCTAAACCCATCCCTTGCCGGCTGTTTTCCTTTTGTTAAGGTATTGATGATGAACTGTGCTTCTCCGTGTTGAATAACATCTAGAAGCGTTTCCCCTTCAGTCCCAATTTTTCCGACTACCTTCACTGGTAAACCTGCCGACTCTAAAACTGCAGCTGTTCCGCCTGTTGCCATTAAACGATAACCATTCGCAGAAAAACGTTTTGCCAGCTTTAGTGCTTCTTGCTTATCCTTATCCGCTACCGTAAATAACACCGTGCCAAACTTTTGGATGTTCATGCCCGATGCAACCAATCCTTTATATAATGCTTTTTCAAGTGTGACATCCTTACCCATTACTTCTCCGGTTGACTTCATTTCTGGTCCGAGTGTAATGTCCACACTTTTAAGCTTAGCAAAGGAGAAAACAGGGACTTTCACAAATACCCCTTCCCTCTCCGTGACAAGGCCGGGAATGTAGCCTTGATCGAGAATCGAAACTCCCAAAATGGCTTTTGTCGCTATTTTCGCCATAGGGATATTCGTTATTTTACTTAGAAAGGGAACAGTTCGGCTTGATCTTGGGTTAACCTCAAGGACGTAAACCTTATCTCCAGCTAAAACATACTGGATATTCAATAATCCGATAATGTTCAAGCCTTTCGCTAATTTTTCTGTATATTCCACTAGTGTTTGTTTCACCGATTCCGAAAGAGTCTGTGGCGGGTATACAGCAATTGAGTCACCAGAATGGACACCTGCCCGCTCGATATGTTCCATAATTCCTGGAATGATAACATTTTCCCCATCACAGATGGCATCTACTTCGATTTCTTTCCCTGTTAAATAACGGTCAATTAAAACGGGATGTTCCGGATTAATTTTTACTGCATTTTTCATATAGTGAAGCAGTTCGTCCTCGTGATAGACAATTTCCATTGCCCTTCCGCCAAGAACATAGGATGGGCGGACTAGAACTGGAAAGCCGATTTCGTTTGCAATCACTAACGCCTCTTCCACGGACAAGGCTGTTTTGCCCAAGGGCTGTGGTATATTTAACTTTTCAAGAGCTTGTTCAAATTTATCTCTATTTTCAGCCCGGTCTAAGTCCTCTAAACTTGTTCCAAGGATCTTTACACCGTTTTCGGTAAGGTCAGCAGCAAGGTTGATTGCGGTTTGACCGCCAAATTGTACTACAACCCCGAGTGGTTTTTCTAATTCAATGATGTTCATTACATCTTCAATCGTTAGCGGTTCAAAATACAGTTTATCAGAGATACTGAAATCGGTTGAGACAGTTTCAGGATTATTATTAATGATGATCGCTTCATATCCGGCTTCCTTGATTGCTTTCACAGAATGCACAGTCGCATAATCAAACTCAATCCCTTGACCGATCCGAATTGGTCCAGAGCCGAGAACGATCACACTTTTTCGTTCGGTTACGACTGACTCATTTTCCTCTTCATAGGTACCATAATAATAAGGGGTTTCCGACTCAAATTCAGCTGCACAGGTATCAACCATTTTGTAAACAGGGATAATCCCTGAGTTCTTTCGTAAATTTATGACCTCATTTACGGTCCAATTCCAAAGCTCTGCTATTTTTTTATCGGTAAAGCCTTTTTGTTTTGCCTCGATAAGGATTTCTAAATCTGCTGAGTTGGCAGCCAATTTTGCTTCTAGGCGAATAATTCCTGCCATTTTGTTTAAATAAAATAAATCAATTTTACTCCAGTTGTGGATGGTTTCGATCGTTATTCCACGTTTTAACGCTTCTGCGATGTAAAAAAGACGTTCATCTCCTGCTTTGCGAATCCGTTTCTCAAGCAATTCATCATCAATTTCGTCTGCACCGTTTAGTTCGAAATGGTAGACGCCTGACTCAAGTGATCGGATGGCCTTCAATAGGGATTCTTCAAAAGTACGGCCAATCGCCATGATTTCTCCCGTAGCTTTCATTTGAGTTCCAAGTGAACGGTTTCCTGATTCAAATTTATCAAATGGCCATCTTGGAATTTTCGTCACAATGTAGTCGAGCGCTGGTTCAAAACTAGCATAGGTTTTTCCGGTTACCGGATTCAACATTTCATCGAGTGTTAAGCCGACGGCAATTTTTGCGGCTAGTTTGGCAATTGGATAACCAGTAGCCTTTGATGCTAGTGCAGAAGAACGGCTAACACGTGGATTTACTTCAATAATATAGTAATGGAAGCTTTCAGGATCTAAGGCTAACTGAACGTTACAGCCTCCTTCGATTCCTAAGGCACGAATGATTTTTAGGGAAACATTTCGCAATAATTGGTATTCACGGTCACTTAATGTCTGACTTGGTGCAACCACAATGGAATCCCCTGTATGCACCCCAACCGGATCGATGTTCTCCATGTTACAGACGACAATCGCATTGTCGTTTCCATCACGCATGACTTCGTATTCGATCTCCTTAAAACCTGCGATACTTTTTTCCAGTAAGCATTGAGTTACAGGACTATGCTTCAATCCACTTGTGACGATTTCCTCAAGTTCCTCCTGATTATAACAGATCCCGCCTCCAGTTCCGCCAAGGGTATAGGCAGGACGGACAATTACCGGAAAACCAATCTTTTCAACAAACGCTGTGGCTTCCGCTAATTCATGAATAATTTCACTATCTGGTACCGGTTCATTTAATTCATTCATTAAGTTGCGGAATAAGTCGCGGTCCTCCGCTTGTTTAATCGCGGAAAGTTTGGTGCCCAGAATTTCAACCCCGCATTCTGCTAATACTCCTGAGTTTGAAAGTTCAACAGCAAGGTTAAGACCTGTTTGCCCGCCAAGTGTAGCCAGCAAGGCATCAGGACGTTCTTTACGAATGATTCTACTCACAAATTCAACTGTTAATGGTTCGATATAAACGCGGTCAGCAATCTCTGTATCCGTCATAATGGTTGCTGGATTGGAGTTTACAAGAATCACACGGTAGCCTTCTTCTTTTAGCGCGATACAGGCTTGAGTGCCGGCATAATCAAATTCGGCCGCCTGCCCAATCACGATTGGTCCCGACCCGATCACTAAAATGGAGTTGATATCTGTACGTTTAGGCATTTGCGGTAACCTCCTGTTTATGCTTTTCCATCATGGCTAAAAACTGATCAAATAATCCTTTTGCATCTTCTGGTCCTGGTGATGCTTCAGGATGATACTGGACAGTAAAAGCGGGAAAATCTAGATGTTTAAGTCCCTCAACGGTTTCATCATTTATAGCAATATGTGTGACTATTAATCTTGTGTCTTTAATTGAATCTGCTTCCACAGTATATCCATGATTTTGGGAAGTTATCGCGATTTTCCCTGTCGATAAATCTTTAACAGGATGATTAGATCCGCGATGTCCAAATTTCATTTTTTGCGTATCTGCTCCACATGCTAGGGCAAATAGTTGATGTCCAAGACAGATACCAAACAAAGGAACTCTGCCCAATACACCTTTTAGCATATCAATGGCTTCCGGTACATCTTTTGGATTGCCTGGTCCATTGGAAAGCATAATCCCATCTGGACTTAATTGCAGAATTTCATCAGCTGTTGTATGATAGGGCACCACTACAACATCACAATCGCGCTGGTTTAGTTCTCGTAAGATTCCATGCTTCATTCCAAAATCTACAAGAACAACTCTTTTTCCTCTTCCTGGACTCGGATAAGCATTTTTTGTGGATACTTGTTTGACTTGGTTATATGGGAGTGCCGTTCTTCGTAATTGATTTAACACTTCATTAGCATCTTTTTCAATGCTGCAGATTGCTCCCTTAAGTGTCCCATACTGGCGGATAATTCTTGTCAATTTTCGTGTATCTATTCCTGCAATTCCCGGGATCTTTTTCATGTCAAAGTATTCATCTAAGGTATATTCACTTCGCCAATTGGATGGAAATTCAGTTGCTTCTTTGACAATAAAACCCTTCACTGCTGGATTAATCGATTCAAAATCGTCTCGATTAATTCCGTAATTCCCGACCAGCGGGTAGGTGAGCGTCACAATTTGTCCGCAATAAGAGGGGTCAGATAGGATCTCTTGGTAGCCGGTCATACCAGTATTAAATACTACTTCACCAATGGTTTCCGTATCACTGCCAAAACCTTTACCGATAAATATTGTACCGTCTTCTAAAATAAGCTGTTTTTTCATGCTAGCACACTTCCTTTTTCCCACGCAATTTGCCCAGATGCGATCGTCATCTCAGGCCATCCTTTACATTTCCAACCCCCAAATGGAGTATTTTTCCCTTTGGATAAAAATTCTGCCGGGTCAATCGTGTGTTCTTCTTCTAGATTCAAAATGACTAAGTCTCCCGGTGACCCCACTTCGATTTTTCCGTAAGGCAGACCAAACGCTGATGCAGGCTTTATGGTTAAAAATCCGATTAATTGCTCAAGCGTGATAATACCTTTTAAAACAAAGTGAGTGTAAAGGAGTGGGAATGCCGTCTCGAGTCCTACAATCCCAAAGGGCGCGAGCATCATCCCTTCACTTTTTTCTTCCTGTGTGTGCGGTGCATGGTCGGTGGCAATAAAATCAATCGTTCCATCAAGGAGTCCTTCAATTAAGGCCGCCTTATCGACTGCATCTCGAAGCGGTGGGTTCATTTTGAAATTGGCATCAAGCCCTGGGATATCGTCTTGAGATAATAATAAATGATGGGGTGTTACTTCAGCAGTTACATTTATCCCCGCACGCTTGGCATCTCTCACCACCCGAACGGATTCCTTTGTACTAATATGACAGATATGATAATGACAGCCTGCCGCTTCCGCAAGCAGAACATCTCGTGCGATTTGCACAGATTCACAAATGGATGGAATACCATTCAAGCCGTGACGTTTTGCAAAGGCTCCTTCATGAACACATCCCTTATTAATTAGGGTGTTTTCTTCACAATGGGCAACAATAGACATGTTAATCTCTGCCGCTTTTCGCATCGCCTCAAGCATCTTACTAGCTGACTGAACGCCAACTCCATCATCTGTAAAAGCAAAAGCACCGGCATTTTTGAGCGTTGCAAAGTCAGTTAACTCCTCGCCAAGCTGCCTAGTCGTAATCGACGCATAAGGCAAAACTCTTACCTTTGCTGATGCTTGGATCCGCTTTTGCAAGTCGTCCATGTGGTTTTTGGTGTCAGGCACCGGACGAGTATTTGGCATAGTAGCAATGGTAGTAAAGCCGCCTTTTGCTGCAGCACTAGTTCCTGTGGCGATCGTTTCTTTTCTTTCGCCGCCAGGTTCACGAAGATGGACATGTAAATCGATAAATCCTGGTGAAACCATCTTTCCGGCTGCATCTATTTTTCGGTCCACTATAGTGTCAATATTTGCCTCGATTTTTGTGATGATGCCATTTTCAATTAAAATATCTGCTTGTTTTGTTTCTCCATTAAATGCTATGTAACATGCGTTCTGAATAAGTAGTTTCATCGTTTTTTCCTCCTTTGAGACTCTCTATTGACCTCTTAATAGCTGCCATTCTTACATATACACCATTTTCCATTTGCTTAAATATTCTTGACCGATTGCACTCTACTAAACTATCAGCAATTTCGACATTGCGGTTTACAGGAGCAGGATGCATGATGATACTCTCCGGTTTCATCATTTTTTCCCTTTCTTTAGTAAGGCCAAATTGTTGATGATATTCATTTGCAGTAAAACTGCTTTTTTCTTGATGCCGTTCATGTTGAACGCGCAGTAACATGACTACATCTGCTTCTTGGATTGCCTGATCAACCGGCCTATATCTGGAACTATCTGCACTCCGAGAATCAAACCATTCCTCTGGTCCAGAGAAAATCACCTCTGCTCCCAACCTAGTCAAGACATCCGCATTCGAGCGTGCCACTCGGCTATGACGAATGTCACCTATAATTGCAATCTTCAGCCCTTTGAATTGACCATATTCTTGCTGAATGGTCATCAGATCAAGCAACGATTGGGTAGGATGGTGTCCGCATCCATCACCACCATTAATAATCGGGATATTTACCTTCCCTACTAATTCATCAAAATAACGATCCTGTCCATGACGAATGACAATGGCATTTACGCCGATAGATTCTAATGTTTTAACTGTATCATAAAGTGTTTCCCCTTTTTGGACACTTGACGTAAGAACCTCAAACGGGATCACTTCTAAACCTAACCTTTTTTGGGCGACTTCAAAGCTGCTCTTTGTTCTTGTGCTTGGTTCAAAAAACAAATTGGCTGTAAACATCAGCCCTTCTGGATGCCATTTCATGCCAGCTTTAAAATTTTGAGCGTCTGCTAAGATCTGATGAATCTCATTTACCTTTAATTCATTGGTGGTTAATAAGTGATTTAACATCCTCTTACCCCTGCCTCTCGTTTTTGAATAAAAAAACACCCTGATCTTGATCAGGGTGCAAATAATATACTTAACTAAGGTGATGAAGAGTTGAGCTCCGGCATCCCCAAGTTCTAAGCATTACACCCTTATAAGCCTCTCTGGACTTCCTTTAAAAGGTACTCTTGTTTTCTATGCAGTTTTCTTATCGCTATCCGTTTCATCTTCAAACATATTTTCAGCAGCAGGAACTCTTCCAGGCAGAATGAGGTTTAGCAAAACACCAATGATTGCTGCCAAAGCCATTCCCTGGATTTCTACATTTAAAGGCAGTTTCACGATCGCTCCGCCGATTCCAATAACCAAAATGACAGATGATATGACAAGATTGCGATTAGTGCTGAAATCGATTTTACTGTCAACTAACATTCTTAACCCTGATGAAGCTATAATTCCAAAGAGAAGGATTGATACGCCCCCCATAACAGGCGTTGGGATAGTCTGAATCAAAGCAGTTATTTTCCCGACAAATCCGAAGACGATAGCTAGCCCTGCAGCTCCTGCAATAACGTAAACACTGTATACTCGTGTAATGGCAAGTACACCGATGTTTTCACCATAAGTTGTTTTGGGAGGACCACCAATTAGGGCTGAAATCATGGTTGCTGTACCGTCACCAAGAATGGAACGGTGCAGACCTGGTTCCTTAATATAGTCTCGTCCGACCACCTTACTTAGGACAAGTTGATGTCCGATATGTTCTGATAATGTAACCACTGCCACAGGTACCATTAGGAAAACTAAATCCCAAGTGAAATTCACCTTGTAGCTGAAAAACGGAATTACAAATTCTGGCATCTCAAACCAATTTGCTTTTAACACAGGACTGAAATCAACGATTCCAACTAATAATGCATAGATGTAACCGACAATGATTCCAGCTAGGATTGGGATAATACTTAACATCTTTTTGGCATATATAGAGAAAATAATCGTTGCTGCTAAGGTAACTAAAGCTACCGAGAAATGAAGCATACTGTATTTCCCTGCCGGGTTATTCATCGCCATTCCTACAGCTGTACCTGAAAGTGCTAAACCGATTACGATGATAACTGGACCGACTACGATTGGTGGAAGTAAATTCATTATCCAGCGATGACCAGCCTTGCTGATCACTAGGGCCACAATTCCATAAACGAGGCCTGCAAGAAAGGTTCCTACCATTGCTGCACCAGGTCCGCCTGCCGCTTTTGCAGCGATGATTGGACCGATAAAGGCAAAGGATGACCCGAGGTAGGCAGGGACCTTACCTTTTGTAATAAGAATAAATGCCAATGTTCCAAGTCCACTTGAAATTAATGCAATCGCTGGGCTTAATCCAACAAGATATGGCACAAGGATGGTAGCTCCAAACATGGAGAATAAATGTTGTAAACTTAAGGTCAGCCATTGGGCTGGTTTTGGAATATCGTTTACGTCTAAGATAGGTTTATTATTTTTCATTTTTTTCTCCCCTAATTTTCTGTAATGATTTATCATTATTGTTTGCGTTTTGGCATAAAAAAACCTCTTTGTCCAATAAGGTACAAAGAGGGATTAGAAATGCCGCATCAGAAAAATTCCCTACGGCTCTTTCCCCTTTGTCAGCCTCACAGGACTGCCTTTAAAAAGGGCTATTCTTATTATTATTTATCATAGATACTTACTTGATCCACCTTATCTATTTCTGCCAGTTCAACAACAATTTTTTCATCACTTGATGTTGGAACATTTTTTCCTACATAATCTGCTCTAATGGGCAGTTCACGATGGCCTCGGTCCACTAAGACAGCTAGTTGAATGACTGCGGGCCGCCCAATATCCATAAGGGCATCTAGTCCTGCCCTGACGGTTCTGCCTGTGTATAACACATCGTCAACCAAAATAACCTTTTTATCACTTATCTCAACTGGGATATCAGAACCCTTCACAAGTGGTTCTTGATTTTCCGTTTTCTTCGATAAATCATCGCGATAAAGGGTAATATCAATTTCACCAACTGGGATAGACTTTCCCTCAATTTCTTCAATTTTTGCTGCTAGTCGTTCTGCAAGATAAATGCCTCTAGTTCGAATTCCGACTAGGATGGAATCATCAATTCCTTTGTTTTTTTCGATAATTTGGTGTGCAATCCTTGTTAATGCCCTGCCGATTGCTTGTTCATCAAGGACAACTGCTTTTTGGCTCATATGACACCTTCTTATAATAGAAATAAAAAACCTCTCACCGTTGTGGATGAGAGGTAGACAAGTTAATTTTACGTATTATGGCTAAGCGCCAATATACTAACCGTTTCCTTCTCAGCCTCACGGGACCGAATTAAAGGGCTTATTAAACTATAGTCATCTTACATTAAATCGGGGCTCACGTCAACGATTATTTCGCAAATAATCAAGGAGCCGTTCAAAGTCATCCGGCAGCGGTGCTTCAAATTCTAAATATTCATTGGTCCTTGGATGAGTAAATCCAAGAATACCTGCATGCAAGGCTTGTCCGTCAATATCCAATGTTTTTTTTGGACCATACTTAGGATCCCCAGCAAGCGGATAGCCAATATATTTCATATGAACACGAATTTGATGGGTTCGCCCTGTCTCTAATTGACATTCAACAAAGGTAAAATCTTTAAAGCGTTCAATAACATGAAAATGAGTTACAGCATGTTTTCCTTTATCCACAACCGCCATACTCTGACGGTCCCTAGTATCTCTGCCCAGCGGTGCGTCAATCGTCCCAAAGTCATGCGGAATAACTCCGTGAACAATGGCCTTATATTTACGTGTCACCGTTTTTTGAACCAATTGATTAACAAGACTTTCATGGGCCATATCATTTTTAGCAACCATTAATAAGCCTGAGGTGTCTTTATCAATCCGATGAACGATGCCCGGTCTTAACACCCCATTAATGCCGGATAAATCCTTACAATGGGCCATTAATCCATTTACCAATGTACCCGTTAAATGGCCTGGTGCTGGATGAACGACCATTCCTCTTGGTTTATTTACAACTAAAACATCTTTATCCTCATAATAAATTTCTAAATTAAGCTCTTCAGGTACTACATTTAAATCCTCTGGATCTGGAATTGTTATATCAATTTCATCATTCAAGCTGCATTTATAATTGGTTTTCACGGCTTGTCCGTTAACCAAAACATGTCCATCCTTAATCCATTGTTGAACCTGTGTTCTTGACCATTCTTCGTCTAACCCTGAGATGACCTTATCAATCCGGTCACCTTTTTGGTCCTCAAGAATGGTGTGTTCCATTTTCTCCATAAGATTTCTCCTTTGTTTCTCTCTCATCTAGCAGCATTTGAATCATTAACAGGATGACGCCGACCACCAATGCTGAATCCGCAATATTAAAGACTGGAAAATTATAGCTGAAAATATACATATGAATAAAGTCGACTACTTCTTGACGAAGGACCCGATCAATAAAATTACCAATCGCCCCTCCAAGCATCAATGCCAATGATACACCTAACAGCCATTTACCCTTTGCGGCTTTGTAGAGATAATACATAATAGCAACAATTACAACAACCGTAATGACATAAAAGAGCCACATTTGCCCTTGGAGAATCCCCCATGCAGCTCCACGATTGCGGTGAGAGGTTATATACAAAACCTGATCAATGACAGAAATACTTTCTCCCAAAAGCATATTATTTACAATTAACCATTTTGTAAATTGGTCTAATAAGATAACAAAAATAGCGATTAAGTAATAAAACACTATGAAATACCTCCACACTCAGCCTAAACTTACTCTTAGCATTTTAGCACACTTAATCGCATAACGACAATGTAACATCATAAAAAAGACGTTGAAATCGGTTTTTTGTAATAGAATTCTAAACTTTCGGAATCTTTTAGTGATTTTATTGTGGGCATCGCTTTTAACAAAGCCTCTGGTATTAATTCACCAGAAATTTCACATTTACCAAAATTCCCATCGGTAAACTTTTGCATCGCTGCCTTAATGTCGTTTAGTTCTTCCTCTAAAATGGACGTAAGCCATGTTTGCATTGGTTTATTTTGTAATGAATATTCAATTTCTTCCTTAGTTTGACGGAGTTCCAAAAACAGCTTTTCCTGCATGGCATTCATAGTTGTTACCTCCGTGGTTCATCATTTGTTTTATTATCTCCGTCTCTCACTTCCTGACACGGATAAACAATTGACAACCACTACAACAATTAACGAAAAAGGGAAAAAATGAAAGCCCCTTGCATTTTTTACAAGGGGCTTCATTTTCCTATGCTAAGTGGGAATAATTTTCTTTAACAACTTCAGCACAGCGTGGGCAAAGTGTACTATGTTCTGGGTCATGGCCAACCTCTGGCGTTACAATCCAACAACGTTCACAGGTTTCACCCTCCGCTTTAGAAATCACAATAGCGGCTGTATCTAGTTTTATGGCAGTATCAGGTGCTTGTTCGTACGAACCAGCTACTTCAAAGCCAGAGACAATAAACAACTGTTTCATGTTTTCATTAATAGAATCAAGCAAAGCTCTGGATTTCTCATTAACATATAAGGTAACTTTTGCAGTCAATGACTTACCAATTACCTTTTGATTGCGGGCTTCTTCAAGTGCTTTTAGGACATCATCACGGAGTGTCATGAATGCATGCCATTTTTCTTCTAAAGCCTGGGCACCAGCTAGTTCTTGATATTCTGGAAGATCTGTAAGCTGTACACTTTCTTCCTGAACGCCAGGAATAAACTTCCAAACCTCATCAGCTGTATGAGATAGAATTGGTGAAACTAATTTTGTTAAAGCAAGCAGTGATTCATATAATACAGTTTGAATAGCACGACGCTCATGGTGATCAGCTGCCTCAATATAAAGTACATCTTTAGCAAAATCGAGATAAAACGCACTTAAATCTAAAGTGCAGAAATTATTGATTGCATGATAAATGTTTGCAAATTCATAGTTCTCATACGAATTACGAACATTTTTGATTAATTTATTTAGTTTAACCAGCATAAATTGATCCACTTCGCGCAAGTCTTTATAAGCAACCTTATTTGCAGCTGGATCAAAATCCGCTAAATTTCCAAGTAAGAAACGGAAGGTGTTACGGATTTTACGATATACCTCGGCAACTTGTTTTAAGATGGCATCAGAGACACGAACATCGGCTTGATAATCTACAGAAGCTACCCATAGGCGTAAAATATCAGCACCTAATTGATTCATTACTTTTGCAGGTACAACGGTATTCCCTAATGATTTACTCATCTTCCTGCCTTCACCATCAAGGGCAAATCCGTGGCTTAGGACTCCTTTATAGGGAGCCTTTCCTGTTACAGCTACTGCAGTTGAAAGCGAAGAGTTAAACCAGCCGCGATATTGGTCAGAGCCTTCAAGATAAAGGTCTGCTGGACGAACTAAATCTTCTCTCTCAAGGAGTACCGCTTGATGGGAAGAACCTGAATCAAACCAAACATCCATGATATCCGTTTCTTTTGTAAAAATACCATTTGGACTGCCTGGATGTGTAAAGCCTTCAGGAAGCAATTCATTCACATCACGTTCAAACCATACATTTGAACCATGTTCACGGAAAAGGTTCGATACATGATTGATTGTTTCATCGGTAATAATCTCTTCGCCGTTTTCAGCATAGAATACCGGGATTGGCACGCCCCACACACGCTGACGGGAAATACACCAATCACCCCGGTCACGAACCATGTTAAATAATCTTGTTTCCCCCCAAGCAGGGACCCACTTCGTTTCTTTTACTGCTTCCAATAATTCGTTTCGGAAATCTTTAATGGACGCAAACCACTGGGGTGTTGCACGGAAAATAACCGGCTTTTTCGTTCTCCAATCGTGCGGATAGGAGTGAGTAAAAAACGAAAGCTTTAGCAATGCACCCACATCTTCTAATGCCTGTGAAATCGGTTTATTAGCCGTATCATAAAATAAGCCTTCAAAACCTGGTGCTTCACTAGTCATTACACCTTTATCATCTACAGGGCAAAGCACATCTAAACCATATTTCTGACCAACATAAAAGTCGTCTTCCCCATGTCCTGGAGCAGTATGAACACAGCCAGTACCTGCATCAGTTGTAACGTGTTCACCTAACATCACTAATGAATCACGGTTATACAATGGGTGTGCAGCAACAATATATTCCAATTCTGCACCTTTAACTTTTTGGACTACAGTGGTTTCTTCCCAGCCGATTTCTTTTGTGACAGCTTCCAAAAGTGCTTCAGCAACTAGGTATTTATTTCCATTTACAGACACAACCACATAGGTTAAGTCAGGATGCACAGAAATACCAAGGTTTGCTGGAATAGTCCATGGAGTTGTTGTCCAGATTACAATTTGTGTATCAGTATCGAGAACGCCCTTGCCATCTTTCACTTTAAAAGCAACATAGATGGACGCTGAACGTTTATCTTGATATTCAATTTCTGCTTCAGCAAGTGCTGATTCACTTGATGGGGACCAATAAACTGGTTTTTTGCCCTTGTAAATATAGCCTTTTTTCGCCATTTCACCGAACACTTTAATTTGTTGTGCTTCATATTCAGGTTTTAAGGTAATATATGGATTTTCCCAATCTGCACGAACACCAAGACGTTTAAATTGGGAACGCTGATTATCAACCTGCTCAAGGGCATATTTTGTACAAAGCTCACGGAATTCAGCAACAGTCATCTCTTTACGCTTAACACCTTTATTTGTTAAAGCCTGTTCAATCGGTAAACCGTGTGTATCCCAGCCAGGTACATATGGCGCGTGAAAGCCGCTCATCGATTTATAACGGACAATCATATCTTTTAAAATTTTATTTAGGGCGTGACCCATATGGATGTCTCCATTTGCGTATGGAGGACCATCATGCAGCACAAACATCGGACGTCCTTTTGTCCGTTCTTGTACCTTTTGATAAATATTCATTTCTTCCCATTTCGCCTGAATTTCAGGTTCTCTTTGGGGAAGATTGCCTCGCATCGGAAATTCCGTTTTTGGCATAAGTAACGTATCTTTAAATTCCATTTTCGCTTCCTCCAGCTTCTTTATATTGAACAGAATGACCATTCTCATAGTGAAAAATACTACTATCCGGAAAGTTTGGATAATGGGTTTCACTATTGCGACGCTCCGCCCCTTTTCCACGCAAAAAAACCCTCTCATCCCAAAATAGGGACGAGAAGGTTTTATTCCCGCGGTACCACCCTGATAGATAATACCGAAAAGTACTATCCTCTTTACCATTCGTAACGTGAATCATTCGCCTGAGCCTACTACCCCCATTAAGGGATTCGGTCAAAAACTCGAGGGTGATTTTCCAATTTTTCAGCTTTACCGGGCTTTCACCACCCCCGACTCGCTTAATAAAAGCCGTAGAAAAATTGTACTGTCCCTTTCATCGTCATTTTCCATTCTATACAACTATCTAAAAATTATATGCTAATAAAACGCATTTCGTCAAGCTAATGAATCTTCCTCTTGGTGAATTTTCAATTCTGTTGCATCCACTTCATACTCTAATAAATGATCCCAATCATCTGTATTCAGCATATCAAGCTGTGCTTCAATCAACATTTTAAAACGTGTACGGAATACTTTAGACTGCTTTTTCAAATCCTCAATTTCAAGGGCAATTTTTCTTGCTTTAGAAAGGGATTCATTCACAATACGATCCGCATTTTTCTCGGCCTCTTTAATAATGAGCTTTGCTTCCTTTTGAGAATTACGTTTTACATCTTCACCAGCTTCTTGAGCAATAATGATCGATTTATTAAGCGTATCTTCAATATGCACAAAATGGCTTAAACGTTCATTCATATCATTTAAGCGTTCTTCCAATTCTTTCTTTTCTCTTAGTACCAGTTCATAATCCTTAATAACTTGATCAAGAAATTCATTCACTTCATCTTCATCATACCCACGAAAACCTTTATTAAACTCTTTGTTATGAATATCTAACGGCGTTAACGGCATTCATGCCACCTCCATGCAATCTGTACTTTTATATGTATAAGCAAATATTCGACAAGATTTTCGATAATCCTGCTTAATTAGCAATTATTTTTGTTTGCCGACGCTTATTCGCCATTTTTCCTTTTTGGTTTTTCCTTCAATCCCGATCATTTTTGCCCTTCCCTGTCCTCTTACGGAAATCATGTCTCCTTGGTCACAAATAAAGGCAGGATTTTCAATTAAGGTCCAGTTTACTTTCACAAGGCCATGCTGAATTAAGGAAAGTGATTTTTGCCTCGATAGGTGATAAATGCCCGAAATAACTGTATCAAGACGTAAGGAAGAAACCGTAATATCTGTTTCATCCCATAATTCCTTTGCCGCAATGGCATGGTCGATATTTATTTCAGTTAATTTAACTCCTGCTCTTCCGATTGATTCTAGGTTGTTTTTAACATAGTCACTAATTTCCCTTGCTGCAAAAAATTGAACCTGCCCATCCATCATAAGGATGTCACCAAATTTGCCGCGTTTAAGCCCTAATGACATAAGTGTCCCTAAAACCTGTCGGTGTTCGATTGCTACGAACTTACGAGGATAATCAATTTCAAACAAACTTATTTGAAAGTCCTCATCGTTTGCAGTTAAATAATCAGGGTAAATAATGGCCCTTTTTCTTTCTACACCTGGACTTCCTCCAAAAAGTTTGCAGTGGACATCGCCATTTTCACCAATTATCGTTTTTAAAATATGCTGTTCTCTTGGATCAAGAAAATCAGTTAATTTTGCGCTATACTGTGTCTCAACATTGTTTTTCCAATGTAAGACCTGGTCGATATATTCCCGTTCTTCCGGACGAAAATGCTGATAAATGTTCATAAATGAGTACACAACCTATTATGAAAAAATTCTTATATAAGCCACAAATAAACCCTGTGTAAACCGTTGCTGGCAAAGTTGAGAACAAGGAAAGCGACAATAGGTGAAATATCCATCATACCAATCGAGGGGATGAATTTTCTAAATGGCTCAAGATATGGTTCACAAACTCTTGCCAAAAAATGACCAATTGAAGATTCTCGAGCATTTGGAAACCATGACATTAATATATAAATAATTAATACCCATGAATAAATATTGAGAAGCTGTTGCAATAGATTGAAAACAAAGGCCATTTACATTACCACCTTGTATTTAGATTATCTTGGTCAAGAATAAGATCCGATATGTTCCCAGACACTTCCACATTGTCAGGCGTGCATAAAAAAATACATAAGCCAATTTTTTGGATGTCTCCACCGAGCGCATAGACAACACCGCTTAAGAAGTCAACAACTTGCCTGCCTTGTTCATGGTCAATCCGCTGAAGATTAACGACTACCGCACGCCGATTTTTTAAGTGATCGGCAATCTCCGTTGACTCTGAGTAGGTTCGCGGCTCAACTAATATTACTTTTGACGATTTAGAAGCATTAGAAGAAGCTGGCGTTTTTTGTATGCTTTGTAGACTGACAACATTTTGACTTTTAATTGGCTGCTGTTTTGGCTTTACTGGTTCAACCGGCTCGACATATTCATCATTGTTATCATCATATTCATCATCTAAAAAGAAAAATGTTTTTAGTTTTGATTTAATCGTCATGTTATTCTCTCCTAACCCTCTTCACCGACAAGTGCTGTCCCTATTCTAACCATTGTTGCCCCTTCTTCTATTGCAATCGAAAAATCATTGGACATCCCCATTGATAACTCTGTACATGGAGCAAAATCTAAATGTAAGGCTTGCACTTGATCGCGAAGTTTCCTTAGTTTTTGAAAGCACTCACGCAGAATTTGTTCATCATCTGTAAATGGTGCCATGGTCATTAAACCTTCCACACTTATATTCTCAAAGGGACTTAGTGATTCAATAAATAAAACAGCTTGCTCTGGTGATAAACCGTGTTTGGATTCTTCACCAGAGACATTAACCTGAACTAGACATTTTACCTTTTGTTTAGCTCGCTTATTGATTTCTTCGGCAAGCGATAATCGGTCCAAAGAATGAATATAGTCGACCTTATCGATAATATTTTTCACCTTACGTGTCTGAAGTGTACCAATATAGTGCCAATTAGGCTTGTCCTGCAATACTTCCCATTTTTCAAGCAGTCCTTCATCCCGATTTTCACCTAGATCAATTATTCCTGCTTCAAGTGCTTCAACAGCTCTTTGGATGCTTACGTATTTTGTAACGGCAATCACTTTCACTTCAGCGGTGTTTCGATGTGCTTTATGACATGCCTCATTTATTTGTTGATTAATTTGCTTTAAATTATCTGCAACTCTCATTAACGTTCCAATGTCTCCTTCCAACCAATAAAACTCAGCATTCTTCCTGTACTACCCTTGTCACGGCGATGAGAAAAAAATGTCTCATGATTGCAGCTAGAGCAATAGCTTGTATTGATGATATTTTTAGCGGGAACGCCTGATGCAAGAAGTATTTGCTTGTTTAATTCACGTAAATCTAATGAATATTGCCCTTCTTTAACTAAATTATAGGGTAATACGCTGCCATCTTCTAGTGATTTTTCTACAAAGTTTATAACCGGCTCATCTACAATATAACATTTTTCACAAATAGACGGTCCAATTGCGACAAAAATCTGTTCAGGTTTAATCCCCTCATTGCCCCAAGCCATAATCATTTTCCTTGCGATCTGTCCAACTGAGCCCTTCCAACCAGCATGGGCAATACCAATCATCTTTTTTTCAGGAGCAATAAAAAAAAGGGGGACACAGTCGGCAAAGCAAAGTGTTAACAGGATCCCCTCTTCATCCGTATAAAAACCATCCGTTCCTTTAAAGGATTGTTCATAAGAATCAGATCCATAGCCACGATCAGCCTTTGAAATCTTTTTCAGAATTACATCATGTATTTGTTCTGCCCCAACCCATTTGGTAAGTGGGAAGTCAAGTATCTCAGCCAGTTTTTCTCTATTCGCACGAACTATTGATAATTCATCACCGACATGAAACCCAAGATTAAGCGTGCTAAAACCTCCTTGGCTCATGCCGCCGTTTTTGGTTGTAAAACCTACAATTAAGTCAGAAAATTGACTGACCCAGTTTTCAATTGTTAAATAAGACCGATTAGTTAATACAAAGGGTTCCATTTCTATCCCTCTTTTGTTTTTCTATAGTTTACCATGAAAAGAAAAATTGGTCACCGAAATACATATTGTCATACTTCAGTATGTTCCGTAATTTGTTCCATGCTTCCCTTATACCTAACCAAAATGACATCTTGACCAATCTTTAAAATATTTTTCCAAGGAATAACAATGTCTTCATCTTTTCCAAAAAAGCCAAGGACCCTGCCGCTGCCAGAAATAACAACTGCTTCTATTTTACCTGTTGTTAAATTTATCTCTATATCACCTATATTGCCAAGCCTTTTACCATCCGAAACATTGACGACATCTTTTATCTGAAATTCAGAAATTTTAACCATTACATCACTCCCCCATTTTCTCTGCTATTATCAACATATGATGACAGATGATATTTTATCTATAGGCTCTGTTAATTTTTAGTTAGAAAATGGAGGGAATCAGCTCCCTTTCCGCGGGCGACCGGGCAAGCCTCCTCGGTCGTTCCGACCTGTGGGGTCTCGCCTCGTTCGTTCTCCCGCAGGAGTCTCGCCGATTCCCTATGTCAACTCTAATCGTTTAACAGAGCCTATCTATAAAAAATAAAGCTGTCCGAGTGGACAGCTTTAGCTTTGAATGTTTTTATTCATTTGTCTAATCGCTGCTTTTTCAAGGCGAGAGACCTGTGCTTGAGATATGCCGATCTCATCAGCCACTTCCATTTGTGTTTTTCCTTGAAAAAACCGCTTCCGTAAAATTAATTTTTCACGTTCGTTTAATCTTCGCATGCCTTCCTTTAAAGCAATCTCTTCAATCCAATGAATATCTTTATTTTTTTCATCGCTTAATTGATCCATCACATAAATGGGATCTCCGCCATCATTGTATATCGGTTCAAACAACGAGACCGGGTCTTGTATGGCATCAAGGGCGAATACGATTTCTTCGTGTGGTACTTCTAAGACTTTGGCGATTTCTTCGGCAGTCGGTTCACGAGAAGTTTCACTCATTAATCGTTCCCTAACCTGCAGCGCCTTATAGGCGATATCCCTCAAAGAACGAGAAACACGGATCGGATTATTATCACGTAAATACCTCCGTATCTCTCCAATAATCATTGGTACGGCATAAGTGGAAAACTTTACATTTTGACCTAGATCGAAGTTATCAATTGATTTCATTAGTCCAATACAGCCAACCTGAAACAGGTCGTCAACAAATTCACCACGGTTGTTAAACCGCTGTATCACACTTAATACTAGGCGTAAATTACCGTTGACGAGCTTTTCACGGGCAGTAAGTTCGCCCTCTTGCATTTGCTTGAAGAGTATTCTCATTTCTTCGTTCTTTAAAACTGGAAGTTTTGATGTGTCTACACCGCAAATTTCAACTTTATTTCGAGTCAATCCTTTTCCCTCCTCACAGGAGTTGCTGTACAAAAAACAGTATCTCCCCGAGAAGGAAAAATATGCACCTGTCCACAACCATGGACAGATGCATAAATGTCGAAAAATGCAATTAAATCATGAGACTCTTAGGTTTTTTAGATGGAAAAAATTTTCTTTTTTTAACTATACCATCTTGTTAAACTCTTTTCGTAATCTTTTGATTATTCTCTTTTCTAATCTTGAAATATAGGATTGGGAAATACCCAGCATATCAGCGACATCCTTCTGTGTCTTTTCTTCCCCATTTGTAAGACCAAACCGCAGCTCCATAATTTGCTTTTCACGGTCTGTAAGCTGGTGTAAGGCCTTTGTTAACAACTTTCGGTCAACGCTTGCTTCCAGGTCCTTTGTGATGATATCATCATCGGTTCCCAAGACATCTGATAATAATAGCTCATTTCCGTCCCAATCAATGTTTAATGGTTCATCAAAGGATACCTCTGACCTAGTCTTATTATTTCTTCGTAAGTACATTAGAATTTCATTTTCTATACATCTAGAAGCGTATGTAGCAAGTTTAATTTTTTTCTCAGGGTTGAAGGTATTGACAGCCTTAATTAATCCAATCGTTCCAATGCTAATTAAATCCTCGATATTAATACCGGTATTTTCAAATTTTCTCGCAATATAGACAACAAGCCTGAGATTTCGTTCAATTAAGATGGATCTTGCTGCCTTATCACCACCCGGCAGTTTCTTCAATAACATTTCTTCTTCATCTTTGTTCAAAGGAGGCGGTAATGCTTCGCTTCCGCCGATATAATAAACTTCATCCGTTTTTAGGCCTAATTTCATTAACAGTTTATACCAATAGTAGGATAAGCGAAGTTTCCAATTTTTCATGTATGTTCCTCCTTCTAAATTATCATTTATCTGAGTATAGTATATTAACTTACCTTCACAGTTCCTCCTTCAAGCTTAGGCCCCGTCAACATTTTCGGATGGACAATACATTGAAAAGCATCATCTGCTGAAAGTGGCTGCATCGTAAAAGATACAAGACCCTTTTCACATAAATATTGAACATCGTTATGTTCGATTAAAATAGAATCAGGTTTTATGGCAACAATAAGCTGATGCTCCTGTCCCACTACTCTGCACGGAATAATCCTTAGCCTATGGCGCCATTGATCCGGTATTTCTTTGTTGCCCATTATCAAGGGTTCCGGATCAGCAGCAGCTATCTCTCTAATTAATTCCGGAACGGTCTCCATTTGATTTTTAACAGAGACAAACATAACAGGTTGCTTTGACAATGGATCATACAGTTGGTTTCCACTATCTACCAATCCCTTAAACACTAAGCTATCACCTTCGATATCCAGTTTCACATTGACAATCTGGTCGAATTGGATTCTGGTCATCTCCATACTTTCTACATTTTTTCTTGCAAAGTGCCAGGCAACCGGAAAGCCAATGAGGACAAAAAGCCAACTAATCGGATCCCCAAACCCCTTTACACTGGACATTAGAACCTTTGTTGACAACACTAAATCCGATTGAATAAAATAATGAGCACCCATAATGGCTCCGCCAATTAAAAATGTTGAAACATATAACGTCATTAATGCTTTAAAGAAAAAGGTGAACCGCTTAAATCCAAAGGCAATTAAGACCATTAGAATCGAACAAAAAAGTTTTGAAATAGGGTGGCCGGAATAGACATTTAATGGTGTAAACGATAATAAAATAATCAATGACCCTATAAATCCACCGGTGAGTATTCTCCATAGACGTATCCTTCTTTTTAAAAATATAGCTGTTAAATAAAGGAGAAGGCTATCAAATAATAAATTAAGAGCCCAGATTACATCTAAATATACAGACAAATACGCATCCTCCTTTAATTTCGCTCCCCGATATGTCATACGGTCATTCTATTCTTCTGTTTACGAAAAAGTATAACGTACTTTAATAGCGGAAGTGTGTCACTTTCTGTAATCAAAAAAACAGAAATTTTGTCATATTAAAGAAAAGCGCATGCGCCCTGTTCAGCGGCGTATGGCCTCCTCGGAAAAGCTAACGCTTTTCCTTCGTGCGATGCCCATGCTGCCGACGCCTTCCTTATGGAGCGCTCCAGCTGAGATAAGGTGAAACTTCAATCAGCGAATGTTCTTCTCGCTGATTGTTAGTTGAGCCGATCGGGTTCTTACGGGCAGTTGAGAATCTACTGCCCGTTAAACGCGATAAACGAAACACGAAGAGCCGGAGGTGCATTCGTGCTTGACTTATCGTAGAGCGAAGGACACTAGCCGCTAGGGTGCTCCTCGGAAAAGCTATCGCTTTTCCTTCGTGCGAAGTTATGCTTCCGAAGCTTACTCTTATGGAGCTGGACAATTCTCAAAGATTTATACTTTCTTATCCTATAAAAAAGGCATAGTTCCAACTGGAACTATGCCTTTTATCAGATCATTATTAGAATTATATTTTGAAAATAAAGCTTCTCTTGTTTAGTGCATTTCTCTAAATCAGTACTTTCGCTTTCTGTTTTTATCTTCTCCGATTACGGTTACGAAGGAAGGTTGGAATATCTAATGTATCTTCTTGTGATACATTTGTGTTCCGAACAGGTTCCTGTGGTGCCTCTTCACGTTTATGCTCTCTTTTAGCAGTTCCAACAGCTGGTTTTGGAGCTTGTCCGAAAGAAGGACGAGTTACTTTTGGCTGTGCCAGCTCTTCGTTAAAACCAGTGGCAATAACCGTAACAATAATTTCATCTTTTAATGCCTCGTTAATAACAGAGCCAAAAATCATGTTTACTTCTTGATCTGTGGCCGTTGCAACGATATCCGCTGCTTCTTGAACCTCATAAAGACTCAAATTGGACCCACCAGTAATGTTCATCAACACACCCTGTGCCCCATCAATGGAGGTTTCTAATAGAGGTGAATTAATTGCCTTTTTAGCAGCTTCTGTTGCACGGTTTTCTCCAGCTGCAACACCAATACCCATTAAAGCAGACCCTTTATTAGACATGATGGTTTTTACATCAGCGAAGTCTAAGTTAATTAATCCTGGGGTTGCAATTAAATCAGATATACCCTGTACACCTTGACGGAGTACATTATCTGCCTCACGGAATGCCTCAAGCATTGGCGTGCTTTTATCAACAATTTCAAGTAGTCGATCGTTCGGAATAACAATAAGAGTATCGACTGCTTCTTTCATCGAACCTATTCCACCCGATGCTTGATTTGACCGTTTTTTTCCTTCGAAAGTAAACGGACGTGTTACAACACCCACAGTTAAGGCACCAAGGTCACGAGCAATCTGGGCAATAACTGGAGCAGCACCAGTACCTGTTCCTCCGCCCATTCCTGCAGTTACAAACACCATATCTGCACCACGTAGTGCTTCCTCGATTTGTTCTTTACTTTCCTCTGCAGCCTTTTTTCCCACTTCTGGATTAGCACCTGCGCCAAGACCACGAGTAAGCTTTGCACCAATCTGCATTTTTACTTCTGCTTTTGATAAATTTAAGGCTTGGGCATCTGTATTAACAGCAATAAATTCAACACCTTGAACTCCATGTTCAATCATACGATTTACCGCGTTATTACCTCCGCCGCCAACTCCTATTACTTTTATTGTTGCAAGAGAATCTAAATTGGTATCAAATTCTAACATGACAAATCCTCCTAATTCGTCGATTTTCCTTTTCGATTATTCGAAAAAGTAACCAAGGAATTTTTTTACTTTTGATGACATCTTTTCTTCCGGATGTTTTTCTATTTTTGCTTTAGGTTGATGTTGTTTTGGTACTCTTTTTTCGATTGGCTCAGCCACTGCAGAGGTTGACCCCTTGGTTCCTCCTGGCAATCTAGCATTCTTGTATGCATATTTAATTAAGCCAACCGCTGTTGTGTATTGAGGTTCTCTTACACCAATATAGTCAGGTGAAGCAATACGAACAGGATTTTGAAACATATCCTGGGCAAGCTCCAAAACTCCTTGCATCTTTGAAGTTCCGCCCGTTAAGACAAAACCACCTGGTAAATCATTCACACCTAGACGCTTCAATTCGTTAGCAACCAGTTCTAAAATTTCTTCCATTCTAGCTTCAATAATTTCAGATACATAGAGTTGGTTGAATTGTTGATGCTGATCGCTGCCGATAATTGGTACGCTGAAGAACTCATCTTCTGAGGCGTTGTCATAGAAGGCATGTCCATATTTCACCTTGATATTTTCCGCATTCTCAGTTGAAGTGTGCAAGACTTTGGAGAGATCATTTGTGAGAAGATCCCCGCCAACTGGTAACACACTTGTTGCCTTTAAAAATCCTTCTTCAAATACAGCTATTGTCGTTGAGCCACCGCCAATATCAATTAGGGCAACCCCCAGGTTCTTTTCATCCTTTGATAAAGCGAAATCCCCTGCTGCCAACGGCTGTAATATAATGTCTAAAATTTCAAGACCAGCACGTTCTACACAGCGCAATGTGTTAATGATAATCGATTTTGATCCCGTAATAAGAGTTCCATCCATTTCTAAACGAACGCCTATCATCCCACGTGGATCATTAATTTCATCCTTACCATCTAAAATAAATTGCTTTCGAATAACACCAATATTTTCTCTTTCTGGAGGGATTGACCCAACATGTGCTGCTTCAATGACACGAATGACGTCCTCATTCGTAATTTCTCGGTTTTGGCTTGAAACAGCAACTATACCGTGACAGTTCTGAAGCATGATGTTGTTGCCGGAAATTCCGACGACCACTTCTCGAATCTCCATCCCTATCATTCTTTCCGCCTGCTCAATTGCCCGCTTGATAGAATGAACGGTGTCGTCCATGTCAACGATCGACCCTTTGCGTAAGCCTTCTGATTTCACATTGCCAACACCAATTATATTTAACGAGTCTTTACCCGAGTCATTGACCATTTCACCAATGATAACCTTTACACTGGATGTACCGATGTCAAGACTAACATATATTTCATTGCTGTTCATTCTTTGGCACCTCCTTTTAATCTCCTTAAGTTGAACAACAATTCATTTGTTCAGTAACAGTTTCATAGTCATTATCTAATAAAATTATTCGTCACAACTACATTTTTCCCTTTAAAAAAATCAACTTTTTTCTATTTTTTCTTTGTTTGTTGACCATTTTGTCAATAATATTCGTCTTATAACGGCAATATTCTGAAACAATCTGACACCAAACGCAAAAACCGCTGCTAAATACAAGTCTACACCAAGATGAACACCGAGAAAAGCTAAACTTGCAGCTAACATTATATTAAAAAAGAAACCTGAAACAAACACCTTTTCATCATATATATTTTGCAGGTATGCCCTGATCCCGCCGAAAAGTGTGTCGAAGGCTGCAAGAACAGCAATCGACAAATAATTGGAATATTCTTCAGGAATGCGAATCTCTGTCAGTAGACCGAGAATGATTCCGATTACTAAACCCATAAATGGAAGCCACACTAAGAGCCGCCCCCTTCTTTGATCGGTTCCATATACTTTATACGAATAGAATTATCATATTCCGGAATGATCGTGTTGGGATTCGGTGCAGAAACGGTAAGTCTCAAGCTCTCAGTAAAAAATTCATCCCTGGCTTTTGAAACTTTCATCCGATTAGATAATTTTTCAGCAGTACTCATATCATCCACGCCTACTTTAATTTCGATAGGTAAACTCTTAAGTGTATGTCCATCAATTTTTGTTTCCCCATTGATATCCCTAATGACAGTCGTATTAATGGTTCGTTGACCATCAATCGCTACATACTTTGCTTCATACATGTATAACTCATTCAATAATCTTTTTAAAAGTTCTGGAGCTATGACCTTCGTCACTGGAGCACCCAGCTGTACATCCTCTATAACCGGATCAATCTGCAACGTAATGCCTGGGCCAGTAACCTCGGTTAGTCCTGCTTCAATTTTCAACTCTTGTAATGTATCCTTAAGCGCCTGTTCCTTACTTTGCTTTCGTTTAGATTCATAGGCCGATAGTTTTTCCTCATTCGAACGAATTTCACTTAATAAATTAGACTGAGTTTCTTTTTCTTTTAATAAGGCCTCACGTAACTGCCAGACGTCACGTGTGTCACGTTCGACCGGCTTTTTAACCGTTTGGAATTGAATCGCAACCATGAATCCCAGCAAGGTCGCGATCAAGGTTATACTTAAATTTATTTTCGGCTTGTCCACTTTTCTCACCCAACCTTATTATATATTCCGAACGTGGACACAGACTAGCTGCCTAAAATGGGGTTTAGCATAATTTCATTTTCTTTTTCCAATGTAAAAATAAGATTATCATTCACTAATTGGTCCTTCACTCCTTCGGTAAGGTTTAATGAGGATGAAAGGACGTCTGGGTCACCAATTGCTGTAATAACAAATGGTGCAGGATATGGGACACCGTCAACCGTTATGACAGGCCCGTTACAAACAATATAAGAATGACTCGTCAGCCTTTGCCCATTTATAGCAACAGCCGCAGCACCGGAGATATAAAGCTCATTCACCACTTTAAACACATGTTGTTCATGAACAAGATAGTTATTAACGTTATCTTCATTTGGGTCATATGCTCCGTCAGAAAGTGTAACCTTTACACCTTTTCCTTTTACTTTCACCTTGCCAAGAAACATCCGATATTTTTCAGCATCTTCGGCGAGATTCAGATAAACCTGAGCTTCTTTTGCAAGATCTTTTTCATTTTTAAGGACTTTGTCTTGCTTTTGATTTAATTCCTTTTGAAGCTTTCGATTGGTCTCCTCTTGGTCAATCAGCTGATTTCTTAATGCAAGCGTCTTTTCATACTGACTGCCTGATAATTCCTGCTGCTTTTCATTTTGGCTTTCTATTTGGGTCAAATGATAAGAGATGGCAAGCATAAATCCCAGCACAAGGAATACAAGGGACAAGATAAAATGTCTACCCTTCACCTTAATCCTTTTCAACTTTTTCTTCCTCCACTTCCGGTTCAAAAGCCTTAAAATATGAACCTACTTCTAAATCAATAATCCCCTTTTTGTTGGGATCTAATTGACTTATGATTGAAGGATAGTGCACCATCTTTTCCGAAAAACTTCTAAGAGTCGCACTTACCTCAAAGCCATCATTCATGTATAAGGAAATATGATACTGATCAGTTTTTTTCGGAGAATAATGAATTTCAGAAATGGAGTTTAAAATTTCACTTGGAAGTTTTTCTAACTCTTTAATCATTAGAGTAAGGACTGCGCCTTCTTTAAAATCGAAAAGAATCGGAGAGTTAACTGGGATTATTTCCGTTTTTCTATCTGTTAAGATTTTTCCATTTTCCATAATTGGAAGGTAGTTCTTAACCTTTTTGAGATAGGCTACTCTTTGATGCTCTTGAACCTGTATTTGAATAGTATTAGGCCAATGAATCTTTATTTCTGCCTTTTTTATTTCAGATAAACTCTGTAGTTTTGAAGCAATTTCACTTTTTTTCACTTTCCAAATATTTGTATTTTTCGTTATGCCACTTGCTTTCACTATTTCCGAATCGGAATACATTTCATTCCCATTAACAGTAATGTTCTTAACATGACTTAATGGTGATTGAGAATATGCGATAACAACAATCATTGTAAAAAACAATATGAGCAGAAGTACAAGACGTTTATTCGCTTTACGCCGTCTTTGCTCCTTAAGTTTTGGAATTCGATCCTCAAGAGCAACGATTTTACCTTTTTCCATTCTCTATTCCTCCAAAAAAGAAAAGCGTAAACGCCCATGGGCGCTGGTGCTAAACAGTACTCAAAGTACAATGATTAAAACTTGAACACTGGTAGCTGTTGCCCTAAATAAACAATATGCTTGTCCTTTAACATGTTCTTGGTTACCTTGAAAAGAGGAACAACGGCACGAAAATTCATGCCGTCACTCATTTTCTTCCTTATTTCCACCTATAATAATATCAGTAATTATAACACAATATTTGTCATTCGTATGAGATTTCTTACAAGAAAAGTAAGTTTTCCAGTTAGAAAAAATCGAAGTTTTTTTCTATTTTCGTCCAATTATCTCTACTTCTGTTTCCATCCTTACTTCATACTGGTTAAAAATGGTATCCTTGACATACTGAATTAAAGCAAGGACATCCTCGGCAGTGGCATTACCGGCATTAACAATAAAATTGCCATGCATTTCTGATATTTTTGCTCCACCAATACTGTAACCCTTTAATCCTGCAGTCTCAATCAATTTCCCTGCATAATGTGGAAGCGGATTTCGGAAAATACTCCCTGCACAAGGAAAGTTCCATGGCTGTGTTTCTTTTCGATAATCCTTATTTTTCTGCATTTGCGCAACAATAGCGGCTCGATCACCCTTTGCAAGTTGAAACACAGCTTCAACAACAATTCCGGGGCGTTTTTTTTGCAAAATAGAAGTTCTGTATGAAAATTCCATTTCTTCGTTTGAAAGCCACTCCATTGACCCATCATCAAACAAGATATGTGCTTTAGTTAAGATTTTGCTAATATCGGAACCATGTGCACCAGCATTCATATACACCGCTCCACCTACTGAACCAGGTATTCCACTGGCAAACTCTAGGCCTGATAGTCCCTTTTTACTAATTAATGTAGATAGACTGACAAGCGAATGGCCCCCGCCAACTGTTATTTCTGTTTCATTTATCTCAAGATGGTCAAGTCCAGAACCGAGTTTTATAACTGCTCCTTCGATTCCTTTATCAGAGACCAATAGATTTGACCCTCTGCCAATCGCCCGCCAACTAAGGTGATGTTTTTCAATGATTGTCATTACCTGCTTTAAATTCCCCACCGATGAGGGCTCGACAAAAAGATCAGCAGGTCCGCCTATTTTTATGGTTGTATGATTAAGAAGAGGTTCTTTTTTTTTCACTTTCCCAATATTTAAATTTTGCAATTCCGTTACAATCGCGTCCATTTTACCACCCTAACTTTTCAAGATGCGTTTATCTTTAGTCTATGCTAAGAATTCATTTGGGCTACCTTTGATTTGCACTGATAAGCTGTTTCATTACTAAGTAAAGTCTGTTTGCAGAATCCGGTACACCCATTTTTTTTGATTTACTTTTCATTTCCTGTAAATGATCTTTATTTAAAAGAATTCGATCAATGTGCTCCACCAGACTATTATTATTTAAATCTTTTTCTAAAAGTAATTCCGCCGCACCATGGTCACTTAATGACCTTGCATTTTTCTCTTGATGATTATTGGTTACATATGGGCTTGGAACTAAGATACTTGGAATACCGAGTGAAGTTATTTCTGCAAGTGTCGTTGCTCCAGCTCTTGATACTACTAAATCTATCCCGGCCAAAACTTCCGGCATGTTATGAATAAATGGTTTAATCACGACATTACTCGGATTTCCGACTAATTCTACTTCCTTTTTGACATCCTCAAAGTGAACATCACCGGTAATATAAAGGATTTGATATGGTTTTTCTGCCAATTCAGACAGAGCTTTAACCACTGCTTCATTGATGGGTCTTGCACCACGACTCCCGCCAAAAATTAATACTGCAGGCTTAGTTGTACTTAGTCCAGCAGATAAACGCCCTTTTATTCCATCCTTACCAATTACTTCAGATGCACGAGGATTTCCCGTAAAGACGACCTTTTCACCAGGAAAATAGTCCTTTGCCTCTTCAAAACAGATGGCTATCTTATTTACATATCTGCTTAAAAATTTATTGGTTAGTCCAGGGACACTATTTTGTTCATGAATAATGGTAGGAATTCGAAGGCTGGAGGCAGCATAAACAACCGGCCCGCAAACATATCCACCCGTTCCAATAACAATGTCAGGCTTGAACTCTTTTAAAATTTGTTTGCTGTCTTTCACTCCCTTTAGAAAACGAAAAATGGTTTTTACATTTTCAAAGGATAGTTTTCTTTTAAATCCAGTGATGTGAATAGATTGAAAAGCTATATTTTCGCGAGGAACAATTTTACTTTCTAAACCATTGTTTGTACCGATATATAGAAACTCTGCCTCATTGTTTTCTTTTTGGATTTCTCTAATTAATGCAAGCGCAGGATAAATATGGCCGCCTGTCCCGCCGCCACTTACTACTATTTTCATTTTCTCACCTCTAAAAAGTTGCTAAACACATTCTACTATAAAAACAATAAGAAAAAAGCGAAAGAAAAAAGAATGTTATGTAAATGTAATGAAACCATTAATAAATGGAAGTAAATCCAATTATTTAACCTTTAGGGAATAGCACTTATGAAATAAAAAGAACCCTGCTAAGGAAACAGGGAATCATTTTTACAATCTGGAATAACGACTGATATTAAGGAGAACACCTATGGCCATTAACATTAAGGTCAAGGAGGAACCCCCATAGCTTAAAAATGGCAATGTAATACCCGTTACTGGCATAAGTCCTGTTACAACACCGATATTAATCATTACCTGAATGGCAACCATAGCGATAATGCCAACTGCGAGGAAGCTGCCATATAAATCTGGTGCACCAAGGGCGATACGAATCCCTCGCCATAATAAAAGCGCAAATAAAAGCAAAATGAACGAGCCGCCAATAAACCCTAGTTCTTCTGAGAGAATCGCAAAAATAAAGTCTGTCTGGGGTTCTGGTAAGTAAAAAAACTTCTGTCTGCTCTCACCCAGACCCAGTCCAAATAACCCACCCGGACCGATCGCATATAGTGATTGAATGATTTGAAAACCACTTCCTAGAGGATCGGACCAAGGATCTAAAAATGAGGTTATCCTCTTAATACGATACGGTGCAGAAGCAATCAACCCAACAAACCCAGCTACCCCTATTAACCCAAGAAAGGCAAAATGACTTATTCGTGCACCAGCAATGAAAATCATCACTACGCAGGTCCCCATCATGACAGTACCTGTTCCTAAATCAGGTTGCAGCATAATCATGGCAAAGGCAACAAAGGCCAGCCCTAGTGAAGGAATCAACCCCTTTTTAAAAGAGGTAATGACCTTTTGCCGCTCAGAGAGATATTTGGCTAAAAATGCAATCATGGCCAGTTTCATAAATTCAGAGGGTTGGATTGAAAATGCACCCACTCCTATCCAGCTCCTTGAACCATTTCGAACATTCCCGATTCCTGGAATTAAGACGAGAACTAACAGGACAAAACAAACGATTAAGATTGTCTTGGCCCAAGTCCTCCAGGTCCAGTAATTGATATTCATAATAAAAAACATGGCTGCTATTCCTACCCCGGCAAATAGGGTTTGCCTTTTTGCGAAGAAAAAGGAATCTTGGAATTTATATTCAGCCCATATAGCACTTGCACTGTACACCATAATGAGCCCTATTGCCAGGAGCGTGAAGGTTACAATCATTAAAATAAAATCGGGAGTTGTTCTCTTAGTCGGCACCACTATCCACCTCAACTGCAAGTTTTAGGGCTCCGCACATTTAGCTGAACTCAATTATTGACCAGCTCTAGTGCCCAGCGGCTAGTGTACTTCGCTCTTCCTGGTACAAGCCCTTACTTAAGCTTATGCACCGCTTCGATAAAAATGTCTCCTCTGACTTCAAAACTTTTATATTGATCCCAGCTCGCACACGCTGGAGACAATAGGATGACGTCACCTGATTCGGAATATCGATAAGCTTCTGGCACTGCCTTTTCAACATTATCGACACGGCTGATTATTTTTATTCCAGCAAGCTTACCCACTCGCTCAAGCTTGGGTGCTGTTTGGCCAAAGGTAATCAATCCTTTAACATTTTTTAGATAGGGTAGAAGTTCATCAAATTCATTGCCGCGATCAAGTCCACCTGCAAGTAAAATGACTGGAGCATTAAATGCAGCTAGCGCAGTGCTCGTTGCCAAAATATTCGTCGCCTTTGAATCATTATAAATTCTTCTTCCATTTACCACATCAACATATTGCAAACGGTGCCTGACACCCGTAAATGTGCGCAGCACCTCTTGAATGGCGCTATTTTCGACGCCGGACAGTTTAGCGGCTGCCATTGCTGCCAAGATGTTTTCGAGGTTATGTACCCCTGGTAAGGCAACTTCGGTCGTTTGGATAATTTGTTCCTTGTTAAACATAAGCCAGCCGTCTTGAATATAAGCTCCTTCTGCGAGATCCTTCTTTGCAGAAAATGGAATCATTCTTGCTTTAGAGTTACGAGCGATCTCCATGGTTTCTTCTTGGTCTGCATTAACGATTAAATACTCAAGTTCTGATTGATTTTTTGTAATGTTTGCCTTCGCTTGAATGTATTCCTTTCTTGTACCGTGATAATCTAAATGGGCATCAAAAAGGTTTGTGATAATCGCGATTTTCGGATTAAAGGTTTCAATTCCCATCAGTTGGAACGACGACAATTCAATCACGATTGTATTTTCCTTTGTTGCTTCTTGGGCAACACCAGAAGCAACCGTTCCAATGTTACCGGCTATTAACGGTTGTTTCCTTCCTTCTTTTAGCATTTCAAAAACAAGTGTTGTAGTTGTTGTTTTCCCATTTGTTCCAGTAATACCAATAAACGGAGCCTCTGAAATTTGATACGCTAGCTCCACTTCCGTAATGACAGGGATTCCCTTTTCAAGTGCTCCAGCAATCATAGGATTGTAATAAGGAATACCTGGATTTTTTACAATTAGTTCGAACCCCTCATCCAGCAGCTCAATCGGATGTTCGCCGCATATCACTTTTATCCCCTGCTCTAATAACCCTTGAGCTTCAGGATTTTCCGATAATGGCTTTTTATCATTAACTGTAACAAATGCTCCAAGCTTATGTAACAGGGCCGCTGCGGTTACACCGCTTTTGGCTAAACCAAGGACAAGTATTTTTTTATAACGATAAGATTCAATCTGTTTCATTTATAACCACACCTCAATATAGATACCCAGTATCGCAAATATTAACCCAACACTCCAAAACGTTACTACCACTCGCCACTCTGACCACCCAATTAATTCATAATGATGATGTAATGGACTCATTCGGAAGATTCTTCTTCCCGTCGTCTTAAAGGATGCTACTTGAAGTATAACTGATAATGTTTCGATAACAAAAACACCACCAATAATAATAAGTAGAATCTCCAGCTTTGTTAGTATGGCAATTGCAGCAATTGCCCCTCCAAGTGCAAGTGAGCCTGTATCTCCCATGAACACTTTAGCTGGGTGCGCGTTAAATACTAAAAATCCTAACACCGCCCCCACTACTGCTACTGAGAAAATAGCAATTTCAAATTGGTTTTGATTCCAAGCCAAAACTGCAAATGCCCCAAAAGCAATCGCCGCGGTGCCTGACACTAATCCATCGAGACCATCTGTTAAATTGACCGCGTTCGAGAATCCAACCAGCCAGAAAATGATCAAAAATACATATGACCAGCCTAAGTCGAAAGAGTAATCTCCAAACGGTAATTTGATTTCAGTTGATTGCCCAGTGTGTTTATAGATAAGATAAAATATTACAGATATAATAATTTGACCTAAAAGCTTTTGTCTTGAGGTTAAACCTAAATTTCGTTTCAAGACAACTTTTATGAAATCATCCAAAAAGCCGAGCAGCCCGAATCCAAAGGTCACAAATAAAAGTAAAAACGCTGTAACCGGGGTTTGCTCTGAATATTTTCCGATCATGACCAAGGTGGTAATGATTATGGAAAACAAAATCATGACACCACCCATTGTTGGTGTTCCTGATTTTTTTTGATGTGATTTAGGACCTTCCTCACGAATGCTTTGTCCAAATTTCAATCTTCTTAAGAAAGGAATAAAAATCGGAGAAAGTAAAACAGAAATTAGAAAGCCCATTATAATTGTGAAAAAAATAACTTGCTCCTTCATTTTATCCCCTCCCCTTTATATCGTTGGTGCCTTTATTCTTCAATTGATCTAGCATCGAAGCTATATCATATGTTTGTTTATTTTTATTAAGAAGTTTTTTATTTGATAAATTAAAGTTAGTTATCTCCATGTGCTTATTCGTTTCTCCATCTAATTTTTCGCTATATAGTTTTACAATCTTTTTTATTGCCTCTGCCTGATCTGTCGTAAAAAAAACTGGGAAATGGCTTGGCGTATACCGTGGCAGCTCTTGTTCAGAATCCCAAATGACTGCAATTGCCCCATTGGCAATCGCATCTAAGAGTTCACCGGACTCCTCAAAGGTCGGCACAAATAAACCTTTGGGTTGAACCACATTGGCCTGATCAGCCACGGTATAAAACAAGATATCGTCCTGAATTCCTTGTTTTTCTTGAAACAATCCTGCCAAGTCTTTTAAAGCTAAAAACATACCTATCTCCCCTCAATTGCTTCCCTGGCCACAAGCCGATCATCAAAATCATGTACATCGCTGCCCATGATTTGATACGTTTCATGACCCTTTCCAGCAATTAAAATGACATCTCCAGCCGTCGCTTGACGAACAGCTGTATAAATGGCTTCTTTTCGATCAGGTATGACCTGATAGAATTCCCCTTGCACACCTGATTCCATATCTTTCAGTATGGCAATTGGATCTTCACTCCTCGGGTTATCAGAAGTAAGGATCGGATTTGTTGCCAAACGACAGGCAATTTGAGCCATTAAAGGACGTTTTGTACGGTCACGGTCACCACCGCAGCCGATAATGACAAATACCTTTTTCTCGGCAAAATGCTGAATCGTTTTCAACACGTTTTCAAGACTGTCTGGAGTATGAGCATAATCAACAATGACAGTAAAATCCTGGCCTGCATTTACTAGTTCAAATCTTCCAGCTACCCCTTCAATGCTCTCAATGGAATGAATAATTTCGTTAATTCCAATTCCTGAGACTAAAGCTGCTGAAATGCTGGCTAAGACATTATAAACACTGAATTTACCAATTAACTGCATTTCAATAGGATAGATGATGTCTTCCATAACCAAATCAAAATGTGTGCCTTTTGGCGTCATTTGAATATTTTTTGCCTGAATATCTGCCTTTTGATCAATTCCGTATGTAACTACATGTGCAGCCGTGGAACGTCTATACATTTCTGAAGCAGGGTCATCAGCATTTAATACAGCAAATTTAGCCCTTTTATGATCGAAGGTATTGCCAAGTTGAGCAAACAATAAGCTTTTGGCGCGCTTATATTCCTCCATAGTTTTATGATAATCAAGGTGGTCTTGTGTGAGGTTAGTAAAAACAGCAACATCGTAATCACAACCATGAACCCTTCCTAAATCAAGGGCATGTGAAGAGACCTCCATGACCGCTAAACTTACACCAGCATCAACCATTTGATGAAACGTTTTTTGCAGGGTGAGACTTTCTGGAGTTGTATTCTTCGTTTCAATTGTCTTGTCTGCAATTTTCGTATACATCGTGCCTATCAGGCCCGTTATTTCCCCGGCATCCGCGAATATTTTTTCAATTAAATGACTCGTCGTGGTTTTGCCATTCGTACCGGTTATACCAATTAAACGCAGGCTTTTTGTTGGCTGCCCATAAAAAGCATCCGCGAGCACTGCCATGGCTCTTGTGGTATCGTTGACAATAATAACAGGAACATTTAATTTTAATGGTCGTTCAGCAAGGATTGCTGCTGCACCATTTTGAACGGCAGATTCCGCAAAATCGTGACCATCCACAGTGTAACCCTTAATACAGATAAATAAGCTCCCTTTTTGCACCTTCCGATTATCGTTTTCGATGGTTGTAATTTCCGGATCTTCTCCTTTATAAGGAAGAATTGGATGCAAACACTCAAGCAGCTTTTGTAGCTTCATTTCTCTCAAATCCTCTCATTACCAAACATAGCAAATTACCAGTATTCTCCTAAAACCATTCTTTCGAAAGTTCCATCTTATTTTACATTAAAATATTTCATTTTACCATTTGTTATGAAAGGTTAATAAAATTTTAGGCGGCAGAAACATTCCGGCCGCCTGTCAATGAATTTCTATTCAACTGATAACTAGTCGCCTTTACCAAAATAAAGTCTAATTTTGGAGCCTTCTTTTACCTTTGTACCTGGTGCAGGAGATTGACGAACCACAACATCCCCTTCACCACTGGCATCAATTTGTAAATTAATGAGCTGCTCACGAAGTTCACTTTTTGATAAACCAACAAAGTCCGGTAACTTTAACAGTGGTGAATCGGGCCATTTGATTTCTTTTTCTATTTGATCTTTTCGAGGTTCGACGCCCATCGCACTTAAGCTATCCTTCATGATGGCCCCAACGATTGGTGCGCTAACAACCCCGCCAAAAGCGGTCACACCTTTGGGATTATCAACGGCCACATACACAACAATTTGTGGATCATCAGCAGGAGCGAACCCCATAAAGGAAACAATAAAGTTATTTTCTAGATATCTTCCGTTTTGTGCCTTTTGGGCAGTACCCGTTTTACCCCCGACACGAAAGCCTTCTATAAATGCCTTGCCCCCTGATCCTTGGGCAACTACACTCTCAAGGGCATGGCGAATTTCTTTTGATGTTTCTTCTGTGACCACTCGCCTTTTCTCAACTGGGGTGTTTCTCATTACCACTTCTTTTGAAACAGGATCTATAAGCTCTTTCGCGATATAAGGCTTATACAGTATCCCACCATTGATGGCTGCAGAAACAGCAGCGACTTGCTGAATCGGTGTCACCGATACCCCCTGCCCAAAAGCAGTTGTGGCTTGTTCTACAGGACCCACTCGGTTCAAATTAAATAATATTCCTGTTCCTTCACCTTGCAAATCAATACCTGTCTTTTGGCCGAATCCAAAATCTTTAATATACTTAAAAAGTTTTTCTTTCCCTAAACGATTTCCTAATTCTACAAACCCCGGGTTACAAGAGTTTTCAACGACCTCCAAAAATGTTTGGTCACCATGTCCGCCCCTTTTCCAGCATTTTAACCTCGCACCTGCTACCTGGACAGATCCAGAATCATGAAAATGTTCTTTTTCTAGATTGACCTTCCCTTCATTTAGCGCAGCTGCTAGAGTAATAATCTTAAAGGTGGACCCCGGCTCATATGTTGACCAAACTGGAAGATTACGATTATACACTTCTTGTGGAACGTTTCGGAAATTCGCGGGATCAAAAGTCGGCCTGCTCGACATTGCCAAAATTTCTCCATTATTTGGATTCATGGCAATAGCCACAATACCGTCCGGATTATATTTTGCCTCTGCAATATCTAGCTCTCTTTCAACTACTTTTTGTATTTTTGAATCGATGGTGAGTTTTAATTCTAGACCGTTAACGGGATGCTCATAATCATCGGCCATGTCATTCATTCTTTCCCCTTTGGCATTGGCATAAAATTTCACTGCTCCCCGTTCACCACTTAACTCTTTATCATAATATTGCTCAAGTCCCATCAAACCTTGGTTATCTGCCCCTGTAAATCCAAGCACATGGGAAAGGTAACTTCCATTTGGATAGTAGCGCTTGGAGTCTTCACCAATATAGACACCCTCAAGACCGAGGGCTCTAATTTCTTTTGCCTTTTCATGAGATATTTTTCTTCCCTCTTTAATCCGAACCGACGATGCACTTTTTGTAATTTCGCGATAAGCGGCTTCTTTCGGCATATTTAATACAGATGCCAGTTTTTTAGCTGTTGCAGCTGGATCTTTAATCTGCCTAGGAATCACATAAACAGTCGGAGCACTAATATTTGTTGCCAATGCTATTCCATTTCTGTCGACAATTTGACCACGCTCTGGTTCAAAAGGAATATTCCGACTCCAAGATCCTTTGGCACGATCCGTTAACATATCACCTAGGACAAATTGGACGTATCCTAATCGAACATCAATGATTAAGAAGGTTAGGATTCCAACAAATAGTGCAATCATTAATCGCTTTCGGACAGTTACATTAGACACACGCATATAATGAATGATCCTCCTTTATCCCGCATTCACTTACCATTATCGTTCATTTATATGCTTGTACTTTTTTAAATAGAACGCAGTAACAACGCTGAAAAATGGAAAAGAGGATGTCCCAAAACAGAGTGTCAGACCCTCACAATCTCAACATATCGCTGCCCCTCCCTAAAAGGCGACATTATGTTGGATGTAAATCTTAAGGTCAATCCTGTTTTGAGACATCCTCTAATTGTTAATCTTGGACTTTTTCTTCCTTCGCTTTTACCGTTTCAGTATTTTGGGCATCCTTTTCAACATTCCATTGTTCTTCAGGTGTTTTTAAATCGACAATGAGAAAATCTCCCCGTTTTAATAAGGAATCTGGTTTAATATTTTGTTTGGTAACAAAGCCTTTACCCTTTGTAGTCAATTTTAAATCAGCGATATTTGCAATCTTCATGACATCTCTCAGTGACCAGCCCGTCATATCCGGTGCTGTCAGATCACTATCTGTTTGAATAATGACCTTTTCACCCTCTAATATAGTCGTACCAACCTTTGGCAACTGTCCAACTACCTTTGTTCCACCACCGAGTACAACTGGTTCAAAATCACTTGCTTTCAACTTTTTAACTGCTTCATCCACTGACTGTCCTTTTAGATTTGACAATTTATTTACTTCAGCCGTTTCAAGTTTAGATGGCTGGATATTTAAATAGTGCAGACTATTTTTCATGACTGGATTAAAAATGGCCGACACTGGAATAGCACCTTGACCAGCATCCATACCTTCAAGTTTTGGCTGCTGAACGGCTACATACACAATTAGTTTAGGATCATCTTTCGGTGCCATTCCTAAAAATGAGAACATATAATTGTTAACGCCTGATAAATATCTTCCCTTTGGCCCTGGGATATTTGCTGTACCTGTCTTCCCAGCTACACTATATCCATCTATTTTGTAACGTCCCCCTGTCCCCTTTGGTGAAGTCACTACCGTTTCCAAAATATCACGAACCTCCTTGGCAGTTTCAGCCGATATCGGCGTTGAAACTACCTCTGGTGACATCTCTTTTATTGGTTTCCCTGTGTCATGATTAACAATTTTATCAATTACATGGGGCTTTAACATTTTTCCGTCATTTGCGATTGCCGTAGCTGCTTGTATTTGTTGAATGGCTGTGATCGCTGTTCCCTGTCCATATGCCGTGGTGATTTTTTCACTTGGATAGGTGAATTGTATTTTTCCTGATGTTTCATCAGGCAGTTCGATTCCTGTCGGTTTATCAAAGCCAAATTTAGTTAAATACTCCCTGAACCGATCAAAACCTAACTTTTCTTTTGCTATTTTTGCGAACGCAACATTTGAAGAGCGTTGAACCCCTTCAAGATAGGTGATAGTCCCCCAACCAGAACCGTTATGGTCATGGATGGCTTTGTCCTTTTCAGTCACCCGAAAAGACCCAGACTGGTACGTCTCATTTGGATTAAATACTTTTTCCTGTATCGCTGCGGCAAGAGTGAAAATTTTCATCGTTGACCCTGGTTCAAATGATGTTTCAACCGCTTCATTATGCCAGCTGTCAGTTATTCCATCCTTTGTTTTTGGGTGGAACGATGGACGCTGGCCCATTGCCAAGATATCCCCTGTTTTTGGGTCCGCGACTACCGCAATAATTTTTTTCGGTTTATATTCTTTCACAACATTGTCCATAGCATCTTCTAAAAACGTTTGAATTTTTTGGTCAACGGTCAAATAGATGTCATTCCCATTTTGCGCCTGTGTGATTTTTTCCTTTCCATCGGGAAGGATATACCCCCATAAATCACTTTCATAATTAATCTTGCCGTCTTTTCCCGTCAGCTCTTCGTTATATTCTTTTTCAATTCCCATTTTACCAACTGCTTTATAGGTTTCATCCTTTTGTTCAATCCGGTCAGCATATCCTACTAAATGAGAAGCAAAAATTCCATTGGGATAGAAGCGTTTTGAATCACGGGAAAATGTAATTCCAGGCAGCTCTAGGTTTTCTATTTTTTTCTTTATTTCATACGTTATATCACGCCCGGCCCTGCCAAATTCAACCTGGAATTTTCCTTTTTTCTTTCCTTGGGTTAAAATCTTATAAATCTCTGACTCATCCATTTCAATATATTTAGCAAGTTCCTGTGCCGTTTTACGCAGGTCCTTTACATGTCTTGGCTTTTTGGAATCTGTCGTCATTTTTTTATCTAAAATGGCAATAAGTGTATAGGCAGCTGTATCTTCTGCTATAACCTCGCCCTTTCGGTCAAAAATAACTCCTCGAGCGGCCTGTAAGGTACCTTCTCTGTTATATTTTTGTTGAGCCTTTGCAGCAAGAGGCTGTCCGCTGACCTCACCCGTAATTTGGATGGAAAAAAATCTGCAAATCAATACAAAAAAGAGCAGGCCGAATATCCCAAACAATATCGCTGCTCCAACATTCATATAGGGCTGTTTCTTATTCATCTTTCCTGCACAACCTTGACGTTATTTTCATCTTTTATTAATCCTAACTTTTTTGCCTTTTCAAATATACGGTCATATGAACTTAATTCGCTTACCTGAACCTGCAAATCACCATTGACCTTTTGTTGTTCATTAATCTTTTCTTGCACGGTTTGAATGTCCTTGTTTACTTCGTATATTCTTGATTGATTAGAAATAAGATGAATTGCTCCAAAGCAGACCATTCCAGCAAATACGATTCCAATGATTTTTTCTCCTGGAGTAAGCCAGGACTTTTTTATTCTTACTTGACTCTTATTTGGGACAGACTGTTCTGCTTGTTGTTGTTCTAAATATTTCCTGGCAAGATTACTCAAACGTTTCCCCTCCAGATTATTCTAAATTAAAAGTTAAGCGAGCGTTTCTTCTTTTATATTTTTTCAGCAATACGAAGCTTCGCTGATCGAGCGCGGTTGTTTTGTTCTAATTCTTCTTCCGATGGAAGAATGGGTTTACGAGAGACTAATTTTAAAATTGGTTTATACTCATCAGGAATAATAGGTAAACCGTGAGGTAAAGAAGGGGTCTCACTCGCCTTCTTGAAGGCTGCCTTACAAATCCGATCCTCAAGTGAGTGGAAGGTGATAACACTAATTCTCCCCTCTGGATTTAGTAGGTCAATGGCTTGGTTTAATGACTTTTCAAATACAGCCAATTCGTCATTAACAGCAATTCTAACAGCCTGAAAAATTCTCTTGGCCGGATGGCCACCCTTCCTTCTTGCTGGGGCAGGAATCCCATCCTTAATCAAATCAACTAATTCGAATGTGGTTTCAATCGGTTTTATGGCACGTGCCGCTTCAATCTTCCTAGCTATTTGTTTTGAGAATTTTTCTTCTCCATAGCGAAAAAAGATGCGGACTAAATCTTCATATGCCCAATGATTAATGACATCATAAGCTGAAATATCGGCTTCATTATCCATTCGCATATCTAGTGGGGCATCATGGTGGTAGCTAAAGCCTCGTTCAGGTGTATCCAATTGTGGTGATGAAACACCAAGGTCATAAAGAACACCATCTACCTTTTCAATTCCTCGATCTTCAAGTTCTTCTTTCAAATATAAAAAATTGCTTTTAATGATTTCTAATTGATTTCCATATTCAGCTAATCTTTCTCTTGCATTGGCAATTGCTATCTCGTCTTGATCAAATGCAAACAGCTTTCCACCCTTACCTAACTTAGAAAGAATGAGAGCGCTATGTCCTGCACCGCCTAACGTACAATCGACATAAATGCCATCTGACTTAATATTTAATCCTTCAACAGCTTCATTCAATAACACAGTTGTATGTTCAAACATTTACGTACCTTCCTTTTCCAATCGAACGATATTTATGAGAAAATATATTAATATAACTTTCCCATTATATATCAAAGCCAATCATATTTTCTGCTATTTCCGCAAAAGATTCTTCAGACTCTGAAAAATAGTCTTCCCAAATCGACTTGCTCCATATTTCGATTCGATTGGAAACACCCAAAATGACACATTCTTTATCTAACTTTGCATATTGCAATAGCGGTGCCGGGATATTAATTCTTCCTTGTTTATCAAGTTCACTCTCTGTTGCACCAGAAAAGAAAAATCTAGTAAAAGCACGGGCATCTTTTTTTGTCAGAGGTAAGCCTTTTAACTTTTCTTCGATAAGCGTCCACTCTGATAATGGGTATCCAAATAAACATTGATCCAATCCACGTGTAATGATAAACATGTCACCAAGATCATCACGGAATTTGGAGGGCACAATTAACCGGCCTTTACTATCAATGCTGTGATGGTATTCACCCATAAACATACCCATTACCCCCACTTTCTATTAAAAATGTACCACATTCCCCCACTTTCCACCACCTATTTTTTAACTATTCGCCTCATTTTCTTTAAAACCCTTTTTATTGAGGGATTTTTTTATAAAAATAAAAAGGATGTCTTAAAAGGGTTAGACCCTTATAAGACATCCTCCATCTATAGTTTTATTACCTTGTGGCGGCCATCAAATTCATACGTCCCCGCCATTATGTCTTGAATAAAATTTAGCCCATAGTGATTTAAATAATAAAAAATATTCCAAACCCGTTCTTGCGGAAAGCCATCGGGCCGTAATGCAAGATCGACACGAGCATATTTATTTAACTGGACATCGTGTTTTAACTTAATAGCCTCTTCTAATTTTGCTTGCATGAAGTTCATTTCTTTTAGAAGATAACTCTCATTTTTCTTGAGCATTGGTAACAAAGCATGATTAATTTGTTCCGTTTTGGCTTCAATTAATTCGTACTGCTTCCTTAATTGATCAATCGTCCTTGAAAATAATTGTTCTAAATCCTTATCTTTGATAGTGGCTAAGAAGTGTTCTCTTTCCTTTTCTGTTCCATTAGTTAAAACATCGACAAGATCTAAATTCAATTCAGTCATATCGGTTTCAATCGAACGGTCCATAAAAGTGATATTCAAACGTGGAACAATGGGCGGCATTTTAATATCAAATTGCTCAAATACCAGTTTTAATTCTGCCCAGTAGGAAATTTCACCAGGACCTGCAATAAAGGCAATTGTCGGGAAAAGCCATTCCTGCATGAGTGGGCGGGTCACCACATTATTACTTAATAATGCTGGGTTTTCATCGAGTAACGCCATTAATTCTTCTTTTGAAAAGGTAATCGCACCACCTTTTCCCACAAATCGGTCGATTTCTCGGTGATATTCTAGCAGTACTCGCTCATTATGTCTTTGATCGTAGTAAAATAGGTTTGCTGCGTACTCGCTCGCATCAATCGTACAAGAAAAACCACTCTTTTCGATTTGTTTCTGTTGTTCTAATAACGAAAAAGTGATTGCTTCATGTTGTTGAATTTGTGCTCTAAAAAACTCTTTTTGTACTTGGCGGAATTCCCTATTCCCAGAATCAACAATTAAAAGCCCATAATCCTTAAAAAGCTCCATGATGATCTGGGCAAAGAAATCAACAAAGGTGGTTGATTTTAACAAATGCCCTTCAGCAAATTCTAACAAAGTATTTGTATGTTCGGTCTCCCCAAAATTCTCCACTAAATTTCGAACCCATGAAAGACAGACATCTTTGTTCAAATGAATATCTGACACCATTTTCTTTTGCAGGACTTTTTCGGGATAAATCCATTTATCCACCTGTTGCTTAACAGGTACAAACACATGATTCACTTCTTGAAAATCATGATCTTCGCCAGCAATCCAGAACACAGGTATAACAGGAATTCCAAGTTGTTTTTCTTTTTCTTCTGCTAATTTAATAATAGAAATAACTTTATGTATAGAATAAAGAGGTCCTGTTAATATACCTGCCTGTTGACCGCCAATGACCACGAGGCTATTATCTAGTTTTAATTTCTCTATTGAGTTTTTAACAGCTTCTGATGATGGAAAGCCCTCCATAAAGCTCTCAATGTGTGCAGCAACCTCCAAACGAGGAAACGGTCTGTTGTTTAATTCAGCTATTCTTTTCTTATCCGCTTGAAAGTCATTAAAACGATAATGAAAAAAAGGCTGAATTTCAGCAGATTGTTCCAAATAATTGGACGCAAACCGATTGGTTGCTGGTAGCGAGAGATTTAAAATCTCCATTCATGTACTTCCTTTCTGATTACCCAGATTCATTCTTTTAAGAGTATACCACTACCCAGCCCATTTGAAGAAAATTTTTGCTTCAAATTAGGATGAGAATGTAAAAATTACAGCACGAGAAACTAATCCAAAGACTGTCAAGGTGAGATAGGCTAGAAAAAACAAGATAAAATTAAACCGCCAAAAACCTTTGAATACCTTTTTCACAACGATTTCTTCTTTTACTTTCCAATGGACAAAGACAAACACCATTGCAATTAGGATCATTATTAATATTATTAACCAAAAAAAAGATTTCCCCCATACTGTAACAATTAAAAAATGAACGGAAATGATAAAAAAAATGGTTGTATAATCCATGGCCTTTTGCAATGATTTATGCGTATTTTTAGTCATTAATTTTAAAAGTAAAAAAACAAGAATCAAACTCAATAATGGCATTGTAAAGAAAACAGTTAAGATAGCGGAAAGAATGGTGCTCATATATTTTTTTCCTCCCTATTGATTTCTTTACCCTTAATTAAGTAATAAAGATTTTCAATTTGCGGAGCTTCTTTCCCTTGTCTGCCTGCTTCTTCTAATAGAAAACCTAAAATCGCATCAATTTCTGTCAGCCGATTGGCTTCAACATCCTTTAGCATCGAAGAACGATTATCAGCTGTACTTTTACAAATGTCAATAACTTGTTTCAGATAAGCTTCCGGTTGTACTAGGTTCAGTATAAAAGAGATTTCGGTAAAGAGATTTTGTAATACCCGAAAATAAAACTGATTATCGACTAATACTCCATTTTCCACCTGCAAGAGTGCCGTTAATGGGTTAATAACCGCGTTAGCAATTAACTTTTTAACCAGCATTTCAAAATAATCTTCTTGAAAAACGAATGGAAACTCAGAGGACAATGCCGCTGAAAATTTTACTAAGGCTGTACTTTCGCCTTGAAACAAAGCCACATTTGTCACTCCTTCACCATTATGCCGAACTGTAAATGCATTCTTTTTAAGTGCCCCATGTTCCACCGAACCGACAAATAGGTTATTTGACCTCAATCCTTCAAGCAACTTTAAATGGCCCATTCCATTTTGGATAAATAATAGGTTTTCAGGAAGGGGCTGTAAATCATCTATTGTTTGAATGATAGCTGGAAGCTGATATTGTTTAACTGCTATTATCGTAAAATCTTCTCTTCCCCTCCACTCTGTAATCGGCAGAGAATTAATCCACGATACACACTCTTCCTTCCCTTTTTGCAGCAAGATTCCGTTATTTTTAATCGCAGCAGCTTGTTCTTCCGTTCTAGTATAGAGGACTACTTCAAATGCCTTACTTATATAGGAAGCAAACAATAATCCTATCGATCCCCCACCGATAATTCCAACCTTCATGTTAATCCCTCTTTTTTCACGCTTTTCTAATATTTTATCAGATGAACTAGATGGTTTGATAGAAAAAAAACCTTTTCATCGAAAAGGGTCAGGCTATCGAGAAACTCTCGACAGCCTTTATTTGATTTAGTATCTTTAATAATTCTCTGCGTTTAATTATTATAATACTATTAATAAATAGACTATTCGACGTGTCTGTTGATTGGCGCTCCAGACACTTCGCTTTCCGCGGGCGTGCCGGGGAGCCTCCTCGGCGCAAGCGCCTGTGGGGTCTCCCCCTGCCCCGTACTCCCGCAGGAGTCTTCGTGCCTTCCGCGCCAATCAACAGGTGTTAGTAATTAGATTAGCAGTTCAACCAATCATTTATAAAAATAAGTGGTGATATCAATGTGTAAACCAAAAGAGTCTAGCCAAAAGGGTATCTCTTTAGCATTCGGTTTGAAAGACAATTAGAAAAAGAAATGAAAATGAACTTTGCTTATCGATGTTTTTTAGGTTTGAAATTCAAAGACTGTCTACTTTTATCCCCTTGCACACGTTCAAAAATAAGGTGAAAGTTGATACACGCCAAGTATGGAAGGAGTACATGGAAAAGGTAAGCGTAAATCTCTTATCTAAATCAGGAAAAGAGTTATATAAATTTAGAAGGGGAAAATTGAGTGAAGCTTTGCTACTGCCGGTTACGGTGTATAAAAAAAGCAAGTGAGCTGGCTCTTCTTACCGCAGCTTGCCAGAACATGAAAAAGATTGCGACACACTTATTCAGACTGGAAAAGGTGTGTGGCAATTCTTTAGGTTGATTAATCTCCTGTTGATTGGAGCGGAAGGTGCGAAGACTCCTGCGGGAGTACGGGGACAGGGGAGACCCCGCAGGCGCGGAACGCGCCGAGGAGGCTTCCCGCACCGCCCGCGGAAAGCGAAGCACCTGGAGCGGAAATCAACAGGCCCCTTTGCAGGGGGAATTTTTAATAATAATGGCAATTTAAATTCCAATAAAATAAAAAAATGGCTGAGGAATATACCCTTTCCGACAATCTGACCCTTTTCATCGAAAAGGGTCATGTCAACTAAACAGGATATACCGGATGTTTCCGGACACTGAAGGCTAATTCTTTTGTTTCATAATAACTAAAACGTTGGATCAGGACTTCACGCAACTCGGAAGGAGCAACAATTTCATCTATGATCAGCTCCGATGCAAGCTTATAAATGTCAATATGCTCTTTATACTCTTTTTGCTTCTCTTGAACAAAGGCGATTTTTTCCTTGGGATCGCTAATCTCATTAATTTTATTAGAATAAACAGCATTTACTGCTGCCTCTGGACCCATAACAGCAATTTGTGCAGTTGGCAAAGCAATACAGCAATCCGGTTCAAAGGCCGGACCGGCCATAGCATATAGACCTGCACCATATGCCTTTCTAACAATTACAGAGATTTTCGGTACAGTTGCCGAGCTCATCGCGGCAATTAATTTCGCACCATGACGAATGATGCCAGCCCGTTCAACTTTTGTCCCAATCATAAAGCCAGGAACATCTGCTAAGAATAATAATGGAATATGGAAGGCATCGCATAGTTGGATGAACTTTGCTGCTTTATCTGCAGAATCAACAAATAAAACCCCCCCCTTAACCTTTGGCTGATTAGCAATTACCCCCACAGCTCTTCCATTGATTCTAGCTAATCCGGTTATTAATTCAGGAGCAAATAATTTTTTTATTTCATATAAACTGCCATTGTCCACTAATCGTTCAATAGCCTCTAGCATATCAAAGGGTGCATTCTGATTCTCGGGAATTATCGCTTCAAGTTCACGACCTTCCTTTGCATCCATTCCGTCGGTCATTTTTGGTTTTTCTTTAAAGCTGGCAGGAAAATAGCTAATATATTTTTTAGCTGATTCGATCGCTTCTTCCTCACTGTACGTCAAAACATCGCCGCAGCCGCTTATGGTACAATGCATGCGGGCCCCGCCCATTTCCTCTAAGGTTACTTTTTCACCGATTACTTTTTCAGCCATACGAGGAGAACCTAGGTACATGGAAGCATTTTGATCAACCATTATCACAATATCACAAAAGGCCGGGATATATGCACCTCCTGCCGCAGAAGGACCAAACAAAATACATACCTGTGGAATCATCCCCGAGAGCTTCACTTGATTATAAAAAATTTTCCCTGCACCACGACGATTCGGAAACATGTCTAGTTGATCCGTGATTCTTGCACCTGCTGAATCGACAAGATAAAATAACGGAACCTTTAATTTTTCGGCAACTTCTTGAATCCGAATAATTTTTTCAACTGTACGAGCACCCCAGGAACCCGCTTTAATTGTCGAATCATTAGCCATGGCACATACTGTCTGCCCGTTAATTCTACCGATTGCTGTTATAACGCCATCGGCAGGAAGGTCCCCTGCATGAAAATTAGCAAATTTCCCATCTTCTTCATACCTTCCATCATCAAACAATAAGGCTAATCGGTCGCGGGCAAATAACTTGTTTTGCTCTTTAGCCTTTTCGTGATATTTTGGATGGCCGCCCATTTCAATTTTCTTTCTATGTTCATTTAATTGGTCGTTAAAGGTGTGTATGGTTCCCATATTACTCCCCCTCTCGGAATGACTATTCTAAAACGAGCAGAACATCGTCTTCATTTACGAAATCACCGATGCTTACTTTTATTTCCCTGACTAAACCCTCTATTCCACTTTCAATTGGAATCTCCATTTTCATTGACTCTAACATAATAACTTCCTGTTCTGGCTTGACTTGGTCCCCCTCTGCGACGAAAATATTTAAAATGGTACCTGCCATTGATGATGTAATTTCCTTCATAGTTTTACACTCCTTAAAAAATTTGTAGTGTATGACCCCTTTTGAAAGTCAGCATTCTCGAGAATACTTAAAAAAAGTGGTACATTTGTTTTAATTCCTTCTATTTCTACATCTGTAAAAAAGCTTTTTGCTATAGTAAGGGCCTTTTCACGAGATTCCCCATAAACGATGCATTTAGCAATCATCGGATCGTAATATGGTGTTACCGTTCCACCTTCATCATAGCCAGAATCAATTCTAACTCCCTCTTTTTGATTCCAATGAAGCGTGGTAATTTTTCCTGGAGATGGTAAAAAGCGAACAGGATCCTCTGCATAAAGACGGAATTCAATAGCGTTTCCTGTCGAAGAAATTTCCGATTGCATCGAAGGTAAGCGTTCACCAGCAGCAATTTGAATTTGCCATTTTACTAAATCCAGTCCCGTAATCGCTTCGGTCACAGGATGCTCCACTTGTAAACGCGTATTCATTTCCAGAAAGTAAAAATTTTCATTTTTATCGACAATGAATTCAATCGTTCCTGCGTTCGTATAGTTAACAGCACGAGCTGCCCTTAGCGCTGTTTCAAACATTTTATGTCGGGCTTGCTCTGATAGAAAAGGTGATGGTGATTCTTCAACTACCTTTTGATGCCTTCTTTGAATGGAACAATCCCTTTCATATAGGTGTACCAGGTTGCCATGTTGGTCTCCAAAAACTTGAACTTCCACATGCCGGCTATTATCAATATATTTTTCAATAAAAACTTCATTTGAACCGAAATAGGCCATTGCTCTTGTTCTCGTTGAATCAAACGATTTAACGAGCGCTTGCTCATTTTCACATAGGACCATCCCGATTCCACCGCCCCCTCCACTTGCTTTAAGCATAATAGGATAGCCGATGGTCTCAGCAAGGTTACATGCCTCTTCAATCGTTTTTAAACCCTTGCTGCTTCCAGGGACAACTTGAACCCCGGCTTTCTCCATCGTTTGGCGAGAAACAATTTTGTCCCCCATAAGTTCAATGGTTTCTGGCCTTGGTCCAATAAAAATCATTCCTTCCATCATTACCTGTTTGGCAAAATCAGCGTTTTCAGACAAAAATCCATAACCAGGGTGAATAGCATCTACTTGCTCACGTTTTGCTATTTCCAAAATCTTATCTCTTTGTAAATAGGATTTGTTAACAGGTGGTTCCCCTACACAAATAGCCTTGGTTGCAGCTTTTACAAAAGGCATTTCCTTATCGGCTTCGGAATAAATAGCAATAGTCTCAATCCCCATCTCGTGACAGGTTCTAATAATTCGAAGGGCAATTTCTCCGCGATTGGCAATTAAAATTCTTTGCATATTTTTTCCCCTTTCCTATTCCTTTTGTTCCATCGATATAATGTTTCTACATAATTCTTCGAATTTCCTGCAAATTTTGAAAACGCTTCCTAAAGTAAATTTGAGGAACTTTTTGTATTTTTGTTATATAATGATATTAGTCCATTTAGAATAATGGAAAAATTAATTCAATTCTTTTCATGTTATTCAGATTTCCTTGAATTTATACGATGGTTATGAGCTTATCATTCTTTTAGGAGGTAAACAATGGTTGTAAAAGTGGAAAAGCTAAAAATAAATTTTAAAACATTAGAAGAGTTTAAAGAATTTAAAGAATATGGGATTCAAGAATTATCTATGCTTGAGGACCTTGAAGAAAATATGATAGATAATAATAACGAGTCACCGTTTTATGGAATTTATTTCGGGGACAAACTAGTAGCACGAATGAGTTTATATCAAATTGACGCTAAATTTGACCGCTATTTCTATCCGCCGCAAAACTATTTAGAGTTATGGAAGCTCGAAGTATTGCCAGGATATCAAGGCAAGGGCTTTGGTAACACTCTAGTTGAATTTGCTAAAAACTTTGGACTTCCAATAAAGACAAACCCAAGAGTCCAATCTAGAAGCTTTTGGGAGAAAATGGGGTTTAGCAATGTTGAATATGATATGGAACGAGATCGTGGAGAAAACCCATTAGTCTGGTATCCAGAGGGCGTAGAAGCGCAGCACCAATAAAATAGTAAAAAGCGGACATAAATAAGTCCGCTTTTTTATTTTTCCACTCTTTCTAGGTTTCCATTTTTGTCCATTTGAAATTTCACTTTTTGTTGTCGATCCTCGTCATGGAGAACAACCATTTTTCGGGCTCTCTCCATAATTTCAATTAAAGAACGATAATCTTCTTCAATGGCCGTTAAATTTTTTGCCAGTCTTTCATTTTCCGCAGCTAAATAATATGTCTTTTTTTCCAACTCTTTGATTTTTTCGATGGAATGTTGTCTGTCTTCTTCGAAATTAGAGGAGGCTTCCGCTTGTTTATAAAGTCCCTCTAAGAAATGAATAACTGCCGGAAATGTGATGGCTCCCTCCTGTTCACTGCCAGATGAGGAATGGGCACTTTCCACATTGTCAGGCTGTTGAATAGATTCTCCTCCAGTTGGATCCTCTTGTTTTTTTAATTCTTTACGTTGCTTCTTAGCCAGCTCAATTCCTGATTTATACTGTTTTCTTACATATGAATTCCAACGGAAACCACAAGCTGCTGAAGTTCTCGTTAATTGCTTGCCTACCTCCTCAAATGCTTGGAGTTGTGTTCCGCCTTCACGGATGTGTCTTAGTACAACTTCAGCAAGTAACAAATCCTCATCTTGCGACCATGCATCTTGTCGTGTGGGTGACATCTGTTCATCCCTCCTAGTGTTTTTATAATACATATGCATCTACTAGAAAAGATAGACTTCCACAGAAGTTGTCTTTTAATCTTTATTCACAGTTTTTTACTGACAAACGTTTTTACATAGTTATGATGTGCTTCGCTTTCCCATAATAGGGAACAATTTTGTACTTCTTCCTCTATTCTCTCAAGCAGCTTGTTTTCTTCCCACTTTCTTGTCCATACTCGTTTATAGGACTTAAGCACACTCAAATCGACTGCTATCATTTTTTCAATAAATGTCTCAACTGCCTGAAGTGAGTCCTTTTCGAAGATGGCGTTAATAAAGCCCGCATCTTTTAATTCTTCAGCTGTTTGCAGCTCTGCTTCCATTAACAATTTCATCGCATTGGCTGCTGGAAGTTTCTCAGCTAGGATGGATCCGCCTCCCCAGCCAGTAGTGATGGCCTGTTTCCCCTGAACAAACCCTGCTTTTATCCCTTTCCGTGCTAACCGAAAATCACAGGCAGCAGCAAGTTCACAACCGCCGCCAACAGCTGTTCCATTAATGAGAGCAACGGTTGGAATTGGTAGGGTAAGCAGTGAATAAAGAATAGCGGCCATTTTCGAAAGCATTTGGTAAGCTTCCTCCTTGGTGTGCAGAGAATGAAATACAGACAAGTCTCCTCCGGAACAAAATGCATGGTCCCCTAATCCAGTAATAATGAGTGCCTTTATATCTTCTTCCTTTGCCCTTTTTATTGCCTTTGCTAATCCTTCCATCACCTCATAATTAATTGCGTTTCTTTTTTCATTTCTCGTGATCATGAATAAAAGATAACCCTTCTCCCGTTTTTCTAACCTATATGACAAGTCTTCTCGCCTCTTTTCCATAAATTTTCGTATAGCTAGGGGTGTAATTGCTGTTTGAAATCAACAATCGTTATCTATGTAAATGATATCCCTTGAAGAAACGACAAAAGCACAAGGGCATAATGCTCCTTGTGCTTTTTATCCTATCGGAAATTAGTCGTTAACAACGTTTTTCCCTTTGTATGTTCCGCAAGCTTTACATACGCGGTGTGCAAGTTTCATTTCACCACAGTTTGGGCAACTTACCATACCAGGTACGTTTAATTTAAAATGAGTACGACGCTTTCTTTTTGCAGTTTTAGAAGTTCTTCTAAAAGGTACAGCCATTCTTCCCACCTCCTTAAAGAGTATTAAGAAAGTAATGAAGGCCAGGAATACTGGTTCTTCACTTTGCTTCTTAGATTTGCCGATTATGATTCGGAAGAATTGTTTTCGTCAAAAAACTTTGCAAGTCCTGCTAGTCTTGGATCAATCTTTTTGGACTGGTCCTCTCCTTGAATAACTTCCCAATCCTTACCGGACTGCGGAGCCGCTTCTTCGGAGTTTACATCATCACAAAACACTTGCATTGGAACCTCAAGTAAAAGTATTTCACGAATGATTGGCATAACATCAATCACATCGCCTTTAACTTGATATGCTTCCTCTTCAGTTTCATACGCTGAACCTTGTAAGAGGAAAGTTTCAGTTGTTTCGACATTAATTGGAAGTTTAACATCCACTAAAGTACGAGAACAAGGAAGTATTAAATGACCTTCGATATTTAAATGGAATGTCACTTTCGTTGAATCGATATCACCCCGACCCGTAATATGCATCGGAGATACATCAAGGATAGTGGGATCAACTTGTTTGATCTCATCCACTCGAATAATCTCATCAATTAAAAAATCCTTGTTTCGATATTTCTGTAATTGACTTAATGTCCATTTCAATTGAATCACCCCAAGGCAACAAAGGTAATTATAGCCTTCGATAATATTTTTGTCAATGTTTTTTCTTTACACCTCGTCAGGTGTTTTTTCGCTAAAATGAATTCACTAAAATGAGTTTTTCTATTATAGTGTATCCAGTTAAGCTTTTTGCAAACATCTACAACATCTTATCATATTATTTGATTAGTTTCCTTAAAATTTTGCTATAATGTTATTAAATTTCTAAAAGGAGAGCGTAAATGAAAGCTGTGGGCGTAATTGTCGAATACAACCCTTTTCATAATGGACATGCCTTTCATGTAAAGGCTGCAAAGGAAGCAACTAATGCGGATATCGTCATCGCTGTCATGAGTGGTAATTTTTTACAAAGAGGAGAACCTGCGCTTGTTTCCAAATGGTATCGGACAAAGATGGCATTACTGAATGGGGTTGATATCGTTTTTGAACTCCCCTATCGTTTTGCAGTCCACAAGGCCGAAACATTTGCACAAGGAGCTGTATCTATTCTAGATGCGGCATGCTGTGATTCGCTCTGCTTCGGAAGTGAGAGCGGCGATCTTTCTGCATTTTTACAAACCATTCATTATCTAGAAGAACAGCAACAGGCCCTTGATGAAAATATTAAGCGATTCATGGGCACAGGTGTAAGTTATCCAAAGGCTCAATCCTTAGCCTTTCGTGAATTGTCCAATTCAGAACAATATTTAGATTTAACAAAGCCCAATAATATCCTTGGCCTTGAATACATAAAAGCAATAAACCAGCAAAAAAGCAGCATTAAACCATTGACGATTGCCCGAAAAAATGCCGACTATCACGATGAGCACTTTGCTTCTGAAACAATTGCCAGTGCGACGAGTATCCGAAAAGCCATTTTCTCGAATGAGGCTGGTGAAACGGAAATTGACCAATATGTACCAGAACCTACAAAACAATTATTAACTGCCTATCTGGATCATTATCATGTCTTTCACCAATGGGAAAATTACTGGACCTATCTCCAATTTCGTCTTCTGCAGTCCAATCCGGATGAACTAAGAGAAATTTATGAAGTGGAAGAAGGGCTGGAGAACAGATTACTAGCTGCAGCACGAAAGTCAACGAGTTTTCGAGAATTTATGCGAAATATTAAAACAAAACGATATACATGGACAAGGCTGCAAAGAGTATGCGTTCACATTTTAATGAATACGAAAAAAAGAGAAATAATGAACTACTCGAATAAAGCCTCTTATATTAGACTTTTAGGAATGACCAGCAAAGGAAAAGAATATTTGAATAAGAGAAAAAAAGATTTTAACCTTCCCATTGTTTCTAAACTATCTTCTTTCAAGGAAAAAGAGATTCAACTTGATGTTAAAGCGGCACGAATTTACGCATTAGGTGTCCCCAATCACTTGAAAAATACCATGATCAATCAAGAATATAAACAGCCGCCCATATTTGTAGAGTAAAAAAGATGATGCTTTGGCATCATCTTTTTTTATCAGGCAGTGCCTCTAAATACTGAACGGCATCATCAAATGTATCAATTGGAATAATCCTCATGTTGGTATGAATATCCTTGGCCGTTTTTATCGCATTCCGGTAATTAGAATCCTTTGCCCCTTTTTCATTAGGAGCTAAAAAGATTTCAGCACCTGCTTTGTCAGCCGCAACAATTTTTTGCTCAATTCCCCCGATGGGACCCACTACCCCTTTTTCGTCAATGGTTCCTGTTCCTGCTATTTGGTATCCTTTCGTTAAATCTCCTTCCGCTAACTGGTTATAGATTTCCAAAGAAAACATGAGTCCTGCAGATGGACCGCCAATCGCGTCGGTCTTCACGTTTACCTTTGGATCTACAATAATATCCTTATCATCCACGAGTGAAATCCCTATCCCAATCTTTGTCGGATCCTCTTTAAATTGCTGAAGACTTAAGGTAACAGTGTCCGTTTTTTTATTTCTTGAATAGGTAAGGGTGACGTGATCACCAGCTTGTTTTTTGCCAACATATTCAATGAATTTTTCCGATGAAGAGAATGGGGAACCATCTACTTTATAGATGCGATCACCTACTTGAAGCTTTCCTTCTGCAGGCATTCCTGGAACTACCTGGACAACATAAATGCCTTTATATTTGTAGTGAATCGGCAATCCTGCCTTTCGGTAGGCAACGTCAATCGCATTTAGTTTAGATCCCGCCATCATGTGAAGCTGTCTGGCATTATATTCTTCCTCTGTTTCCTTGTTAGATAAGATCAAGTCCAATGGATAAAGTTCTTCATATTTAATCAATTTTGCTTCTAAATAAGAATAGATGTTTGCTCTTCCCATTCTAACGGTTGTCAGCATAAAGTTACCTTCATCTTTATCGCCGCCTTCAACTGTTATGATGGGCCCTAGTTCTTTGGCCATTCCAGGTTTCGAAACATAATAAGGCAATGTATAATACATTCCGCCAATTAAAATAAGAGCCAACAACAGTGCTAACCCCGCATACCATTTTTTTTGCATCTTTCGTGTTACCCCTTCCATTGTTCTATAACCGCTGCTATTTGCTTTATTTGTTTTTCTGTTTCTTCTTTACCCACATTAATAATTTCTTCAATATTAGTGAAAGCTCGTGAGCTATACATTTCAACAGGCGGGCGTATCATAATATCCGCTGAGGATTCTCTATTGTTGATGATTTCTATTTGCATAATATCAATGCTCTGCATAATAACATCATAAATAGTGGTAATTTCAGCATTCCGTTTCACTCTTGAAACATCCACCGCAATCACAATATCAGCCCCCATATCTTTTACAACCGAAATAGGAACACGATCTGATACGCCGCCATCCACTAAAATTCTTCCATTATATTTTTCCGGAACAAAAATTCCAGGGATAGAGATGCTTGCTCTGACTGCTTCAGCCACAGGTCCTGATTGAAAAATGACTTTTTCCCCTGTCAATAAATCCGTTGCCACAATCCCAATCGGAATTGAGAGTTCTTCAATATTCTTACCATGGGTAAACACCCTAATAAATTCTTTAATTTTTTTCCCTGATATAAAGCCCATCTTAGGAACAGTAAAATCCAAAAAGTACTTTCGTTTAAAAGCAGTCGATAATTTATATAACCGATTTAAGTCAATGTCTGCCCCATAAAAACTAGCTACAAGTGCCCCCATACTGCTCCCAGCAATAAGATGAATCGGAATTCCCGCAGCCTTCAACGCCATAATAACACCTAAATGAGCAAACCCTCGTGCACCACCAGAACCAAGTGCTAAACCAATTTTTGGCTGCCCCATAACTGTTGACCTCCTAGTGATAAAAAATCAAGAGAAATCTCGTTCAATCTTATGGTCTAAATTGCTGTTCTATGAGTATATTTGATTTATATGAGGACAAGTAGAAAAGCTTAGTTATTGACTTATTCCCTTGGGCCTCAGGCGCTGGAGCTAGATAACTATAAGGAAGATTCCTAATTGAATAATCTCTATTTTAGCATTGATAATATTGGTTTGCACAGTTTGAACAATCGTATGGAAGGAGGTCCCTTCATTGTTTCGGTCTAAACTAAAAACCGTTTTTTTATCCGTTTCCGTCATCATTTTAGCTGCTTCACTTATTTCTTTTCCCCAGGAGTCATTTAACGCATCCATTCGAGGCCTTAATATGTGGTGGAATATAGTCTTTCCTTCTCTGCTGCCATTTTTTATTGTATCGGAAATGTTAATTGGTTTTGGAGTAGTTAAGTTCATTGGTGTGTTGTTAGAACCCCTCATGAGACCACTGTTTAAAGTACCGGGTGTAGGCGGCTTTGTTTGGGCAATGGGCATGGCCTCTGGGCAGCCTGCCGGGGCAAAATTTACTTCACGCTTACGTCAAGAAGAACAACTAACCAAAATTGAAGCGGAAAGGCTTGTATCTTTCACCAATTCTTCAAATCCATTATTCATTTTTGGTGCAGTAGCAGTCGGCTTCTTTAATAATCCAAAAATAGGATTTCTTTTGGCTGCTGCTCATTATTTAGGCAATATATGTGTAGGAGTTATCATGCGTTTTTATGGAAAGGAAACACCAGAAGAAACTAAAGAAAAAAGAAAAAAATTCAAAATCAGGACAGCCTTGTCTGCACTCCATCAAACAAGACTAAAAGATAATCGGCCAATTGGAAAACTTTTAGGTGATGCCGTTAATTCATCCATTCAAACGTTATTAATGATCGGCGGCTTCATTATTTTATTCTCTGTGATTAACAAATTACTTTATCATTTACATATAACGGCGACATTGGCAAAATTGATTGACGTTGTACTATCTTCATTGTCATTCTCAGATTTGTTAAGCATTCCGTTTATATCGGGAATATTTGAAATCACGCTTGGGAGCCAACTAATCAGTCAGGTACAAGATGCAACCTTGCTGCAAAAAGCAGTAATCACCAGTTTTATCCTTGCTTTTAGCGGTTTTAGTATTCAAGCACAAGTTGCCAGTATCCTAGCCCAAACAGATATCAGATTTAAACCATTTTTTATTGCACGTATCTTACAGGGGATTTTCGCCAGCATTTTTACTTTACTTTTGTGGAAACCGCTTTACGTTCGCTTTAATAGGAATGAACAGCCTTCTACTGCTTTACCTGTTGGTTTTCTTGAAGATAGAGCATGGGCAGCAAATCATTTTTACCATAAAATGATCGAAGTGGGGCCGCTCATTACGCTGATGGCACTGTTTGTGTACATTGTCATATTGTTTACTCGGTTAAAAAAGAGTTAGACAATTTGCCTAACTCTTTTGGTTATTCAACTTTTTATTTCAATTTTTCTTGCGTGAATTTTTTGTGCAACTCTTTTTCGACAATAGGTGGAACAAGGGATGAAATATTGCCGTCATATTTTGCGACTTCTTTTACTATACTCGAACTTAAGAAGGAATATTGGCTGTTTGTCATAATAAAAAAGGTTTCAATATCTTCATCTAACACCCTGTTCATCGAAGTAATTTGCATTTCGTACTCAAAGTCGGAAACAGCCCGCAAGCCTCGGATAATCGCATTGGCATTGACAGCTTTAGCGTAATCAACAAGTAAGCCTGAATGTACATCAACCTTCACGTTCGGGAGATCTTTTGTTACCTCTTTAATAAGGTTCATACGTTCCTCGACGGTGAATAATGGATTTTTAGATGAATTGTTTAAAACGCTCACATAGACAGTATCAAATACTTTGGCTCCTCTTTTTATAATATCTAAGTGGCCATATGTAATTGGATCAAAACTTCCTGGACAAACAGCTATTCTAGCCAAATTGACTCCCCCTCACTCATTGCTGGATTTTGAAAAAATCGTAACAGCAATAATCCCATACTTTTCATGTTTAATTTGCGAAAATTTCCCTACAGTTATTGGTAATTCTACATCAAAGCTATGTTCACAAACAACGATTCCATTTGTTTTCACCAAATTTTGTTCATCCATCTTTTCCATTAAATTAACAAGCTGTTGTTTTTTGTAAGGTGGGTCTAAAAATATGTAATCAAAACAGATTTCTCTTTTTACAAGTGCTTTTAAAGCTCGCTCTGCATCATTTCGAAAAATTTCCGTTTTCTCTTCAAATTTACACGCTTTAACATTTTCCTGGATGACATGTATAGCTTTTGATTCTCTATCTATAAAAATAACTTTATCCAAGCCTCTGCTCAGTGCCTCTATACCTAAGCCCCCGCTGCCAGCAAATAAATCCAACCCAATTCCCCCATCGAAATAGGGACCAATCATATTAAATAAAGCTTCCTTCACTTTATCCGTTGTAGGGCGTGTTGTATTTCCTGGAACAGCTTTAAGAGGTCTTCCCTTGCATATACCTGAAACTACTCTCACTGCCGTATCACCACATTTTTTCATAAATAATTTTTTCTTAATACATCCTACCACAATTTATAAAAGAGAAACAATCTGTTCTGTCTATCTTTCAGCTGTTTTTTACAACCAGTTATCATTTGTTCAATTGAAAATTTATAAAAAAGACGTATAAGCTTGGACGTTGTGGAAATAATGTAATTAACAACATCAATTCGAGGATGTTGTTGCCAACCGCGGAGAAGACTTACGTTTCCCCATAAGTTCTTCCTCCGGTTTCTCCTCTCCCTTTGCCTTCTATCCTTAATGAGGATGTAGAAGGACCCTGCAGAATTTTCTGCAGGGTTTTTTTTGTTTTTTAAAAGGTGAGGGCCCGAGCCCTCACCTTTTCATATACCCATTTTATAATCATATTCCTTCGCTTTATCTGGTGATGAATTCTCATATTCCATTCTAAGGAAAGGTTTATACGAAGGTTCTACTTTTTTGACAAATGAAAAAGAATTTAACTTTTCCATAATTCCTTCTACTTCTTCTTGATTACAATACAAAACCACATATTTCAGTTTTTTTGAAACATAATGAACATTTCCGAAGCGCCTTAGCATTTTAGCTTGCTTTAATGAGTAAAGCCAAACTACTAAACCTTGTCTTTGAACAAACATACTTTTTTCCCCTTCAGCAAAACCATCATTTTACATAAGTCTAGCACATTAAAATGGTCTATTTCAATTCAAACTTTCCATAAAAAAGAAATCAGCTTAAGATAAGCTGATTTTCATCCGCACCCACAACTTCCGCCGCTGCCACAGCCACTGCCATGACTACTTTCAAAAAACGGGTTTCCAGTAGGTACTTTTATATGTTCTGATACGGAACCGCCGATTAACATACTGATTTCATCCAAAAGACCTTGCAAATCATTTTCTGCCAACTTAAATTGAGCCACAATTGGGTCCAAATCCATTTCGCGTTTATATTGCCGAATTTGCATCATGATTGTTTTATAGTCAGGATGGTATTTTCCAAACCGTTGGACCTCTTCATAACGCTCTTTAAGGCTGACAAACCGATTGATCTTTTGCTGAGTTTCCTTATTAGTTTGCATATTATATAAACAGATGTGATATTGTTCCGCTATTTCGGACTCTAATACCATCTTAGCTAATTCTTCTGCATGCTCAAGTAGCTCAATTCTTTCTAAAGTAGCAAGCACTTACGCTCACCTCCACAGCTATTTTACCATGAAAATAGTGAGAAAGCGAAAGTTTCACTTTATCTTGGGATATTTACCATAAACTCTTTGGATAAACCGTATGGCTCATTACTTAATTTGACAACCTCAAGTTTCATTTTATGCCGTCCAGGAGAAAGACCCTTAATAATAAAGGCAGCGGATGTTACCTCAGATTTTCTTTTTCCATCCATCCACACAATTATTTTTCCAATCTTTTGTTTGGAATGATCAGCAGCTCGAAAACTAATCCCTGTTAATATACACTCAACCAGTACTTGATTTCCTTTTACCCCATGACGGACAAATAATGATGGGAATTCTTTTGATGCTTGATTATAAACAGGAATAATGTCACGGTAAACAACCCTTGTTTCCTCAATCGACACGGTTTTTTGCTTTGTTTCTGGCTTTGGTAAATCCCTCTGACATCCAGCTGCAATTCCTGCCGTTAATAACAGCAGAACATAAAATGGTAAGATTTTCTTCAAAACCATCACTCCTTTATGATGTATTGTTCGCCTCCTTTTTCTTTTTTAGTCTCCATTTCGAATTACATTAAAAAAGGCCACACCATTTCAATGTGGTCCCCTTGTTAGGTTTGTGTCTTCATTGCTTGGAACATGTTGTACATCATGGATGCCATTTGGACACTATTTGAAAACTTCTCTACTTGATCAGGTATTGTTTTTTTATAATAGTGTAAGGATGCAACTTCCAGCGCCTGTAGATCATATGGATTCCTTGATAATTTCCGATACCAGAGAGGCTGCTCCCTTACAAATTGTTTTAGATCTTTCTGACGTTCTAAATATTCCAATACATCTTTTCTCATTCTAATGTTCCCTTCATGTTAGTCTTTTCGGAATAAAAATGGATGCTTGGGCCCTTCTTGTGGTTTTATTTGACCTTGTGCAGGATTAGGATTACCACTCTGAAATTGTGAAATGACTCCCTGGATAGCGCCCAACGCCTGACTTAAACTATTTATATGCCCTTGTACTTGATTGGGGTCCATTTTTTTGACCATGCCCATTACATTGGACATCCAATCTCCCTTTGAGTCGTTAGTTGTTTTAGCCTCTGGATTATTTTCTGCCCCGATCGATTCCCAGCGTTTATCATCTTCCCCTAATAAGTACCAGTCCTCATATAACTCTTGCCAAGTGGCCTTCCCATTCCGAACTTCTTTTATAATCTTTGGGTTATTTTTCACAAACTCTTTAAATTGGATGACGGAAGGATGGAGTTTTTTTTGCGTCATATATCTCACCTCTGCCCATATTAATCGCCACTAATACAATATGTAGAAAACGATGAAAGGTGAGAAATCAAATCGTGTGAAATGATTTATAATTATGCTTCTAAGTGGTAAGATGACTACAATAGTATACTATTTGGCGTTCCAACCTAGAAAACGATGAAAGAGGTAAAAGAATGAAAGAGCAATTACGTCAACTATTAGAATCATGTCTTGAAAATGGATCAGAAACAGATTTTCAGGTATTGCAAACCCTATTGGAAGGAGTCCAAAAAAAGATTAATCGAATCAGGAGTACTTTTATTGATGGGATTCTTCATATGGAACCAAGTATTGGCCAGGATTCCTGTGAAATAACTATACCTATTAATTCCGTTATTGAAAATACACTAGGCATTGTTCACGGCGGGATCACTGCAACCGTGCTCGACACGGCAATGGGCGTTATGGCCAATAAATTGCTTCCTGAAGGTTTTGGTGCTGTTACAAGTCAGCTTAATATCCATTATATTGCTCCAGGAGTAGGTGATACACTTCGGTGCAAAGCTGAAATTATACATAAAGGCAGCCAAACGATGGTAATATCCGGAGAGGCTTTCCGCAGCGATGGGAAAAAGATTGCCCATGCAACCGGTACTTTTTTTATTATCAACAAGTAAAATTGGAGGCGTTTAGTCATTATGGTTACCGCCATAATTATCCCCATTATTTGTCTGTATTTTTTTTGGCTGACAAGAAAAGAGATGAAAGAACAGGACAAGAAATGGCTATCCGCTGGAAAAGTCCGGGAAGAAGCTATTCTTACAGGTGAAGTTACTAGTGTTTCGGGGGAAAAACAGAAGTTTTATTATCATCGATACCTCTTTGTTCAAACAATTAAGCTGCAAACGGCAACAAAATTAATCAGCGCGATTAAAGTAACACCTGTTACTAAAAACGTGAGAATAGAGGAATTCATTGCAGGCGACCTCCTCCGTGTCTACGGAAGTTGGGATGGCAGCAAATTTGTATTCAACCATTACGAAAAGAAAAAAAGGTGACAATTACGTCACCTTTTCCTTTTCAGCACATTCCACACTTGAACCTTTACTGTTCCGATTTTTGAATGAAGTTTTGTGTAAAGTATTTTTGATAAACTCCAACTCCAAGATGGGTATACTCTTTATTCAATAATGCTTCTCTGTGTCCTTTACTATTAATCCATCCCTCTACTACAGCAGGTCCATCCGAATAGTTGGCGGCAATATTTTCACCGGCTGCTTGATAAACGACCTTTGCTGTCTTTAAACGATTGGTAAGATCTCCGAATTTTTTGGATGTATGGGAAAAGTCATTGTTTTCAGCCATATCTTTGCTATGTTGGTATGCGACCTCTGCTGTCTGTTCATCCCAGATTAGTGGTTTTAATTTATACCTTTTTCGTAATACATTCGAAATATCAAATATCTGCTGTTCAGTGCTATTTTCTATTCTGGTTCTTAAATCCTCGCTCAGAACAGGCGGCTCAATTAACGTACCACTATAAACCAGTTCATAGGGCCGTTGTTTTATAAGTGTTTCTGCATTAAGAAACCGAACGCTTGATAAGTTACCAGTAAACTTGTCAATGTAGAGTTGGACGTAAATATCACCTAGTTGCACCATAGGCCGAAGATTTAAATCAGTATCATTTAATTCAAAACGATAGGAATTTCCATTTAGTTCAAGATTAATATTTGTTTCAAAAAATTGAGTATTAAATATTTCCTCAACTGGCTGTCCTATTTCAAACGGAGCCACATCAAGGGTTTCCCCAATGGCAAAGATCGTCACAACTTTTTTATTTTCAACTCCAACTTGTAGATAGCGGTTATTTGTTTGATTATAAATATACCATTGATAACCATACAGAGATTCATCGATTCTAGCAGGTGTTCCAAATTCTTTTTCTAAGTTAGAGACGTCCTGTCCAATCCATAAGGCTAACCCTTCGCCGGGTTTATCTAAAGTTATTTTATTTCCTGTTTCATTATTTGTCCCCTGCAGCATGTGTTGGTCCATTTCTAACGGATGATCTTCCTTGATCAACACTTTACTTTCATTGTTTTCGTTAACACTAACATAAAAACCAATTGTTAAAAAAACAACTGAGAGTATTAGAATTCTACTAAGTGTTCGCAGAGGCATTCACCCTCTCTATACCATTTTCTATCATTTTATGTATTGATAAAATAATTATATCATTTATACCATACTTAGTAATAGTCATTATCAAAAATGTCTGATTAATAAACAGTTAATAAAGAAAACAGGTACTAATTGTACCTGTTTTCTTAGAGGAATTTCAATATTTATATAATATTTTTAATGTTGAATTTCATTACTTTTGTGCTCGGATATTTCTGTCAGTGCTCCTTTTGCTTGATCATCCGTTAACTCCCGAATAGCAAAATCCCCAAGGGAAACAATTCCAATTAACTTTTCATTTTCAACTACAGGTAATCTGCGAATTTGATGTTCGGCCATTAACTTAGCCGCTTCCCTACTTGACGTCTCAGGGCTAACCGTTACCAATGTGCTGCTCATAATATCTTCGACCTTAGTTGAACCTGGTTGTTTTTCTGCCACTCCTCTAATGACAATATCACGGTCAGTGATCATGCCCACAAGTTTATCCTGATCAACAATTGGGATAGCTCCTACATTTTGTTCCTTCATTTTAACCGCCACTTCAAAGATATTATCTAATAATGTACAACACTCAATGTCATCGGTCATAATATCACGAATTTTTTCCATGCCTTTTACCTCCAGAATCCATTTTATTTTCCTTAACAATAAAATAGGTTTTACCAATCCGTTTTGCTTTATACGATTGAATCTATTGATTGCAAGTTACAACATTTTCAACTATTATTAAAATGAATTATACTTGCTGTAATACCATATAAGAAACATAGGGATAGGGCAATCGTTATAGGAGGGAATATGAATGCAATTCGACAATACTGGAATTGAAAAATTTAAAGCCGAAATTAACCGTTTAGATGAGGTTATGCATGAACACGGCTTAGTTCGAGCAGGTCAATGGGACTATGATCGAGTTACATATGATCGTAAATTTGAATTAAGAGAAGGGGTTTTTTATCTCCGTATTCAAGGTTATTCGGTTGAAGGTGATGTGGATACCTTTAAGGCAATCATCCAATTGTTACCGCCACTTTTAGGTAAACATTACTACCCGCACGGCGTCGAATATGGCGAGGGTGAGAATTTCCCAACTTCACTTGTAAATCAATGTAATAAAATACTTGAACAAGTAAGTGAAGAAATCAGTAAGTTTGCACTATAAGTAAAAAGGAAGAGCGCTGGACCAATTCCATTGCGCTCTTCCTTTTTTTAATATCAGAATTTATAAGTGTTGGCTTAGAGAATTGTCTAGCTCCAGCGCCCTAGCGGCTAGTGTCCTTCGCTCTCCGCCCTACGATAAGTCAACATCGAATCACCTTCGGCTCTTCGTGTTTCCTTTATCTCAGTTGGAGCGCTCCAGGCCATACGCCGCTGAACAGGGCGCTTGCGCTTTCCTTATAACCCAAGTATCGCTTTTATCATCGATGTTGTTTCTCCACCATGATAAATCACATATAACAATAAATACACGGCAACACCAGTTATAGCTGTAAAGAACCAAATAAAACTTGTGATCGGACCGAGTTTGCGATGAATAGAAAGCTTATTTTTATAACCCGTGGTTAAAGAAGCGATTCCGAAACCTGCTCCAATTGTTGCTAATGTAATATGAAAAACCAAAAAGATCGTATAATAAATCTTTATATCTTCCGGTCCTCCAAATGAAGTGTTCCCTATAAAAATGGTACGTGATGCATAAATGATAAAAAAGATAAGTGCAAAAATGCCGGCAACAAACATTGTTTTCTTGTGTGCTTCAATTTTTCTTTGTTTAATTTGCCACCAGCCAATTGCCACAGTGATCGCACTTAAGACAATAAAGGAAGTACTGATAGTAGGTAAAATTGGAATAGAATGCATTGGTTTATCCTCTCTTAGTAAAGATACTACCCTCATTTTAGTTGAGTTTCCTAGTATTTTCAAATAATATACTAAAAAAACCCCCAGTAGAATGGGAGTTTATTCAATAAGTTTAGGATTTAAGCTGTGATTGTTCATTTCACGCTCAGATTCTTCTTGATCCTTACGATACCATTCAAAAAATACCTGCGCTAAAACCACAGCGTATATAACTTCTTGAATAATTTTCATCACCACTCCGCCCAGCCGTTGATCTTCAACTAAGGTCATTGAGCTAAATAGTTCCGGTCCACTTAAATTTAAATTTGCAAATGTAGATGAACCCACACATAAGCTCATTGCCTGTCCCCAGACTTCCGGATCATGGTAGGTGGCATATAATGACGAATTGGAAAAAATGATAAGTGCACAAGCAGGAGTTATCAAGATACCATTTCCAAAAATATAGGCTACTTTTTTAATACCACTTATTGTTTGATATTCTGGAAGCGGGTTAATTAATGACCACCATAAACCAATAGCTAAAACAAATAGAAGGATCGAGTATCCACCATGCAAATATCGATTTTGCATCACATGATCAAAAACAAGGGGAATATGGTAGAAAGAAAAGAAACCATTAAATAAAATAACTGAAACAACTGGTTTCGTTAATAACGTAAAGATTTTGTTTATTACCTTAATATTTATTATCGTTCTCCATAGCCAGGAAGGAATCGATAGAATAAACAAGGGAGGAATTAGAAAGACTAAAATTACCATTGTAATCCCATGAATATAAAACAATAGATGGCCCATTAAATCAAGCGGCGAACCTTTTATTGCATACACTAAAATCATGGCTGTCAAAAATAATGCCGCCTGTTTTACTGTCAATGGCTCACTAGCTTGGAACTTTGATCGAAATGTAATAGTTATGAGAAAATACGCAGCCGTTAGGACAATTAAAATAAACAAAAAGTACGGGCTCCAAAGGGCTTTAAAACCAAAGATATCTATTGTAAGCACCTTGTTATCACCTCAATTTATAGTAAAAGACTTGTCTTTATTATATCCATAGAGTTTTTAGTATGCAAAAAAATTGCATCTAATTATCTTTCTCCACCTAAAAAGAAAATCGGCTTAACGCCGATTTTCTTTTTTTATTCCTACCACCAAATAATGGTAACAAATGTCAAAATAGTAATTAATCCTACTAATAACCCTGAGAACAAAAATAACGTAGGCGCTTCATGCCCTTTATGACTCATGTGCATAAAGTAAAACAACTGAAAAACAACTTGCACTGCCGCTAATAAAAGGATAAATGGGACCGTAAACCATTCCGTCATTCCTTTCATAGCCACAACAGCGAAGGCCACAAATGTTAAGAAAAGCATTAAAGTAAAGGAAACAACTTGATAACGCATTTCTTCCGCACTTTTTTTGCGGCGATATTCAAGGTCAACTCTTGGATTACCTGAGTTTAATGGCTGATTTGTCATGTTATCCCACCATCCCCATCAAATATACTACGGTAAAGATAAATACCCAAACTACATCGATAAAGTGCCAATATAAACTGGCAACATAGAATTTGGGTGCATTATAAAGACTAAGACCACGTTTAGAGTTACGAATCATTAATGTAAGGATCCAGCACAAACCAAAAGCTACGTGGCCGCCGTGGAAGCCGACAAGTGCATAAAAGGCCGAACCGAATGCACTACTAGTAAATGTATGCCCCTCATGAACATAATTCGTAAATTCATATACCTCACTGGCCAAGAAACCCGCACCTAAAACTACGGTAATGCCAAGCCAAATCATCATTTTCTTAAAGGCAAAATTCTTCATGTGGTACATAGCATATACACTTGTGATTGAACTTGTTAATAACAGCATAGTCGCCACAAATGTAAGTGGTAATTCAAACAAATCCTTAGCCAAGTGCATATTTGTATTTGGAACCTTATCTTTCAATGCTAGATAGGTTGCAAAGAGAGAGGCGAATAAGACTGTCTCTCCCCCTAAGAATAACCAAAAACCTATAAATTTATTTTTTGCTTCAAGGGTAGATTTCTCCGGCTCTGCAGGCCATGTTTCTAACGTCATTTTTTCTTCAACGTTCATTATGCCTTAGCCCCCTTTTCATCCTGTAATTCTTCTTTATGAATATGGAATCCATGATCGTCCTTAATTGAACGCAAGAACATAGAACCAAAAGTGATCAATAAACCAATAATCATAACTGGCAGCGCCCATGATACTTTATCAACGTGATACATGGCACCAAATGCGGCAATAAACAAACCGACAGCAATCATAAATGGTATGAAGGAAGAATTTGGCATATGGATATCTCCCAAGGGTTCTGCCGGTGTCATCCCTTTTTTACCTTCCATTTTTTCAATCCAATAAGCATCTAAGCCGCGAACAAGCGGAAGTTGTTTAAAGTTATAAAATGGAGGTGGTGAAGGTATTGCCCATTCAAGTGTTCTACCGTCTCCCCATGGATCATTGCCAACTTTAACATTTTTAACAGAGGTCATGATTATGTTATATAGAATAACAAGAACACCAATGGACATAAATGCTGCTCCAACTGAGCTTACTAAGTTGGCAGCTTCAAACCCTTGTCCCGGAAGGTATGTGAAGACACGACGCGGCATACCCCATAGACCTAAGAAGTGCTGAATAAAGAATGTTAAATGGAAACCAATGAAGAAGAACCAGAAGGTAATTTTTCCTAAAGTTTCGTTTAACATTGTTCCAAACATCTTTGGCCACCAAAGATGTGTTCCCGCTAAGATAGCAAGGACAACACCACCAACAATAACGTAGTGAAAGTGTGCGACAACAAAATACGTATCATGATATTGATAGTCTGCAGCAGCGGCGGCAAGCATTACCCCGGTTACTCCCCCCATAGTAAAGGTTGGGATAAAACCAAAAGCATAATACATCGGAGTCGTAAACTTAACACTTCCACCCCACATGGTGAAAAGCCAGTTAAAGATCTTAATTCCTGTTGGTACTCCAATTGCCATTGTTGCAACGGCAAAAATGGCATTTGCAACAGGTCCGAGACCAGTTGTAAACATATGGTGAGCCCAAACCATAAAGCCTAAGAATCCAATTAACACGGTTGCAAACACCATTGACGAGTAACCGAAAAGACGTTTTCTTGAAAAAATCGAAAAGATTTCAGAGAAAATACCAAAAGCAGGAAGGATTAAGATATAAACTTCAGGGTGTCCGAAAATCCAGAATAAATGTTCCCAAATAACTGTGTTACCACCCATTGTAACATCAAAGAAATTACCTCCAAACATACGGTCAAACATCATCAAAGTCAAACCAACAGTTAATGGAGGGAATGCAAATAAAATTAAGGCAGATGCAACAAATGTAGTCCAAGTGAACAATGGCATCCTCATGTATGTCATACCCGGAGCACGCATATTTATAATGGTAACAAGAAAGTTAATACCACCAATTAAGGTACCAAGACCAGAAATCTGCAGGCCTAGTACATAAAAATCAATTCCATGCCCCTTTGAATGTAAAGCAAGTGAAGCATATGATGTCCACCCCGAATCAGGCGCTCCACCTAAAAACCATGAAAGGTTTAGGAATATTCCACCAAAGAAGAATAACCAAAATCCTAATGCGTTTACAAATGGAAAGGCAACGTCACGCGCACCTATTTGTAATGGCATTACCGCATTCATAAAACCAAATAAAAGCGGCATTGCGGCTAAGAAAATCATGGTTGTTCCGTGCATTGTGATAATTTCATTAAATGCACCTGCGCTAACAAAATCATTATTTGGTACTGCAAGCTGGATGCGGATAAAAACAGCTTCAAGTCCGCCAACTAAGAAGAAAAATCCACCTGCAATCATATATAGGATGGCAATTTTTTTATGGTCAACTGTTGTTAAAAAGTCCCATACTGTTGCGCCAAATCCTTTTTTTTGAGCAATGGTACTCACAATTTTACCTCCCTTTCAACAAATTCCCCTTTTATTCCTGAACCTTTAAGCCCATTAAATATTCTGCAACTTTATCAATTTGATCATCGGTAAGATTATATTTACCAGTCATCATATTACCTGGTTTATAGGTCTCAGGATTTTTGATCCAATTTTTCAATTCATCTTTATTATGATCTAGAATACCGGCTACACGTGATCTGTCACCAAAGTTTGTTAAGTTCGGTGCTACACGAGCAGTATCTGGCATTTTATTAGCAGGTGTGACTGCATGACAGCCAATACAGCTTTGATTAAAGATTTCTTGACCTTGCGCAGCTACATCAGTTTTAGCTTTTTGCGGTTCTTTAACGTTCTGCATAGCAGTAACCCAATCGTCAAATTTGTCTCGACTCATGGCTTTTACTTTAAAATCCATTAGAGCATGTGATGGACCGCAAAGTTCAGCACATTTCCCATAAAATAGATTTCCTGCTTCATTTGAACGCTTATCATCAAATTCCAACCAGAATTTGTTAATGTTATCAGTGTTAGTATCCATCTTTCCACCAACAGCTGGAATCCAAAATGAGTGTTTTACATCCATAGATTTTAAATTAAAATAAACTTTCTCATTTGTAGGTACCACTAATTCCTGACTGGTTACAATTTTTTGGCCAGGATATTCAAAATCCCACCAATATAAATGCGATCTAACATTAACAACAAGTGCTTTTGAATCTTTTTTATCCATTGGTCCCACATCAGCAAGCTTAAAGGTTGCTGCAACAGTCGGAACTGCCAGGATTAAAAGTAATAGTATAGGAATGGCTGTCCAAATAATTTCTAATTTGTGACTTCCTTCTACTTGTTTAGGTATTTTATCATCCTTTCTTCTAAAACGAACAAATACCAAAATAAAAATAACTACTACTACTAGGATTACCCCTACCATGACATAAGTACTTAACTTCATTAAATCATATTGCATGTCTGCAACTTCACCGGCAGGTTTTAACGCTGAAACGAATGGTTTACCACATCCGGAGAGTACAAGCGCTAATAACGCAAATAACGATACCAAGCGCCACTTTGCAAGCCTTTTCATAGCCTAATCAAACCCCTCTTTCACTAATAAATTCTAATAATAATGTTTGGTCAAAGAAGTATGTAGAGATTCTTTTCTAGTTAATAAAACTAAAAAAGAATCGTAAGCAAAACTAAATCAATGTAACGATTACCATTGCTACAAAAATAATAGTTAAATATTGCAAAGAATAAACAAACATTAGTTTTGCCCACTTAATGTCATCTTTGATCCTATATCCATAAATCCCTAACACCAGCCACCCAATATTTAAAACGGTTGCTAGAATCAGAAATGGGATTCCTAATTTGGTAAGAAAAAATGGAATTGGTAAGAGTAGTGCAACCCAGACTAAAATGTGGATTTTTGTTGTTTTAAAACCCTTTACCACAGGAAGCATTGGAACTCCGGCTGCTCTGTATTCATTAACCCTTCTCATTGCAAGAGCATAAAAATGGGGGGGCTGCCAAACAAACATTAGGACAAACAAGGCCCAAGCCATGATATCTAGGTTAGCATCAACAGCTGCCCAGCCAATAAGTGGTGGTACTGCTCCAGATATACTTCCAATAATCGTGTTTGAAACTAACTTTCGCTTTGACCATAATGTATAGAGAAAAACATAACTAAAAACTCCAAGCAGTCCAATTACTGTTGCAGTCATGGTAGTAAGGAACAAACAAAGAGTTCCCAGCACTATAAGAATAATCCCTAAAGCTAAAACTTTTACAGGTAAAATCTTTCCTGTAACAGTTGGTCTTGATTTGGTTCTTTCCATCAAAGGATCAATGTCCCGATCAACATAATTATTGATGGCGCATGATCCAGCAATAATCAGGGAAGAACCTGCGACGGTAAAAAATATAATATCTAAATTATTTAAAAAGCTTTGGCCAGAAAAGTGAAGAGCAAGCCAAAGTCCAGTAAATGTGGTAATTAAATTGGAATTAACGATTCCAATTTTAATTAGAGCCATTAAGTCTTTCCAGAACGTAGTATTTTCCATTGCTGGTTTAAGACTTGCAACACCATTCTCTATGGCCGGTCCTCCATAAACCTTTGGTTTGGACATTATTATTCCTCCTAATCCTTACTAACAAATATTCACCAATCAACAAATATCAATACACCCATAATTTTAGTCAACTGTTTACTTTAGAAAGATATTACGAATAAGTCCTTCGTTATCTCCTATTTCAAAGACTAAGAGGATGATTAGTTTATTTTCAAGTGATTTTAAAACACTTTCTCTGTATATTAAATCACATTTTTTGGTGTTTTTGTGAACTTTTTTTGAATAATTTTTAACTAAATTGTGACAATAGTCAAATTCAGTTGGGGAACTAACCTTTTTGTGTCTATTCATGTATTAATTTGTCTAATTTTTTCTTAGATCAAGGGTAATTTCAAGCATTTTGTCTAAAAAAGTCCAATACCCATTAAAAACATAAATAGATATATTTAAATATTCAGCCCTTCTTACATTACTAACAGACTTAAACTGTAGTTTCAACTATTTTCACTATAATAATAGTGGAATGTAGATATTATTCATTTTATTTGTTATTTATTAACTTCTCTAAAAATCTATGCTGAAATTCTGTTCTTTTTTGTTTTTATTCGTTATGATTAATAAGGACTTTTCATTTTAGTTACTTTTCCCATTTATTATACTGTCAGGATAATCCAATGACAAATTATTGAACTTTTTTAAGAGGTGAATTTTTTTGCGACGTTATTTAAAGTGGTTCGCAGTTGCAACTACCATTGCAATGATTTTTATTTTATTAGGTGGTGCACTTGTGACCAAGACTGGCTCTGGAATGGGCTGTGGGAGATCCTGGCCATTATGTAATGGTAAATTTCTCCCATTAGAAATAACGCCTGAATTAGTGATTGAGCTTGCACATCGTCTCGTCTCTGGCCTAGGCGGCATTATGGTACTTGTACTCTCAGTTTGGTCATGGAAAGCAATTGGCCATATTAGAGAAACCAAGTTTCTTTCCATACTATCTTTTTTCTTTTTACTTTTACAAGCATTAATTGGGGCTGCCGCAGTTAAATGGGGACAATCCAGTTTTGTTCTTGCATTGCATTTTGGAATATCGCTCATTTCATTTGCTTCGGTTTTCTTATTAACATTGTTAATTTTTGAAATTGATAAGAAGTTTGACGCAGACAAGCTATACATTGATAAGCGGATGGGCTTTCATATCGTTAGTATTTCGATTTATAGCTACCTTGTTATTTACACTGGGGCTTTGGTCCGCCATATGAAGGCTAGCCTCGTTTGTCTCGATTGGCCTTTATGCTCAAATGGTTCATTTTCATTACCAACCAACATCTATGAATGGGTGCAAATGGGACATCGTGCTGCCGCTGGACTTATTTTTATCTGGATTGGTTATATATTTTATTTGGCCGTACGCCATTACAAGGAGCAAAAGGTTCTTTATTGGGGCTGGACGATCTCTTTCATTCTTGTTTCCCTCCAAGTTATTGCAGGGGCATTGATTATTTTTACTAGGTTAAATCTCTTAATCGCGCTCCTACACGCTTTCTTTATTACATGCTTGTTTGGTCTACTAAGTTATTTTCTCCTGCTTTATTCAAGATCTAGGCGAAATCATCAATAAGAAAGAGGATGTCACCACAGACATCCTCTTTCTTATTTAGCCTTTTGTCAATTCAAGTAATAAATCCCCTGTTAGGATTGACTCTCCATTAGATACATAAACATCCTTCACAATTCCTGAAAAAGGAGCTTGAACGGTCGTTTCCATCTTCATTGCTTCTGTGATCATTAAATGGTCACCGCGTTCAACTTTCTCACCTTTTTCAACTAGCACTTTAATAACTGTTCCCGGCATGGAGGCTGAAATATGTTCTTCGTTTTTCGCATCAGCTTTTAATCTTGATATAACGGTAGATTTAATACTTTCATCCTTAATTAACACTTCTCGTGGCTGCCCATTTAACTCAAAATAAACAATTCTTGTGCCATCTGCCATAGGCTCACCAATTGACACAAGCTTAACAATCAGGGTTTTACCCGTTTCAATTTCCACTTCAATTTCTTCACCAAGTCTCATCCCATAAAGGAATGTTGGTGTATCAAGCATGGAAATATTCCCATATAAGTCCACTGTCTTCATATATTCCATAAACACCTTTGGATAAAGTGCATAAGCAATAATCTCAAAGGATGTTACTTGTCGGCCAAGCGCTTCAAAAAGTTCTTCCTTCAGCTTCGAGAAATCCACTGCCTCAAGTAACTCCCCTGGTCGTACCTCTAACGGTTTCTTCCCTTTTAAAATGACCTTTTGCAATTCTTCCGGAAATCCTCCGTATGGCTGTCCCAAGAATCCTTCAAATAATTCAACAACAGAGTCAGGAAAATCAAGTGACTGTCCCTTTGACAACACATCCCCTTCTGTTAACTCATTTTGAACCATGAACAGTGCCATGTCCCCAACAACCTTGGATGATGGTGTCACCTTTACAATATCACCGAACATTTTATTTACACGGGAATACATATCTTTTACTACTTCCCATTGCTCCCCAAGTCCGACGGCCTTTGCCTGTTGTTGAAGATTACTATATTGTCCGCCCGGCATTTCATGCTGGTATACTTCTGAATGTGGTGAGATCATTCCACTTTCAAAATCCTGATAATACTTGCGAACATCCTCCCAATAGTAAGATAATTTTTCTAATGCATTAATACTTATTTTGGGTTTTCGAGAGGTTCCTTCAAGTGCGTAAAATAAAGAATTCGCACTCGGCTGTGACGTTAATCCTGCCATAGTACTTATAGCTGTATCGACAATATCCACTCCGCCTTCGATGGCACGTGCGTAAGTAAAAATACCATTTCCACTTGTATCGTGTGTATGAAGGTGAATTGGGATATCAACTGCCTCTTTTAATTCTGAAACTAAACGATAAGCAGCTTCTGGCTTTAACAAGCCTGCCATATCCTTAATGGCTAATATATGGGCTCCTTGTTTTTCTAACTCTTTTGCTAAGTTTTTATAGTATTCTACATTATACTTTGTTCGGGCAGGGTCCAAAATATCTCCTGTATAACAAATCGATGCTTCAGCAATTTTCCCTGTCTGTCGTACTGCATCAATGGCTACTTCCATTCCCTTTACCCAGTTTAAGCTGTCAAAAATTCGGAATACATCTATCCCAGCTGCTGCAGATTGATTTACAAATTCTCTTATGACATTGTCTGGATAATTTTTATAGCCAACCGCATTTGCTCCACGAAATAACATTTGTAACAGTACATTAGGAATTTTTTCACGAAGTGTTAATAATCGATCCCATGGGTCTTCTTTTAAAAATCTATACGCAACATCAAATGTTGCACCGCCCCACATTTCAAATGAAAACATATTTGGCAATAGTTTAGCAGTCTGTTCAGCAATATGGACAATATCTGTTGTCCGCATTCTAGTCGCTAATAAAGATTGATGGGCATCTCGATAAGTGGTATCTGTTAATAAGACTTGCTTTTGGTCTTTCACCCATTGCACAAGTCCATCCGCTCCATGCTTATCTAGAATTTGTTTTGTCCCTTCTTGATAAGGAAAATTATATTCTAATGCCGGAATCCTCGGCTTAGAAAATACAGGTCTTTTCTTTTTCTCAACACCCGGAAAACCATTTACAGTCACCGTGCCAATGTAACTGAGCATCTTTGTCCCTCGGTCTTTACTGACAGGAAAGATAAATAACTCAGGTGTTGTATCAATAAAGGAAGTATCATATTCACCATTTCTAAATTTCTCATGCTTAACAACATTTTCTAAAAAGGGAATATTGGTTTTAATCCCTCTTATTCTAAATTCCTGGAGGTTTCGAACCATTTTAGCTGCGGCCTGTTCAAAGGTTAATGCCCACGTAGAGAGTTTAACGAGCAAGGAATCATAGTATGGTGTGATGACAGCACCTTGAAAACCATTTCCTGCATCAAGACGTACTCCAAAGCCTCCACCTGAACGATAGGCCATAATTTTCCCTGTATCAGGCATAAAATTATTAAGTGGATCTTCCGTTGTAACACGGGACTGGATTGCAAATCCATTCAATTGGATTTTCTCTTGTGTTGGAATTCCGATAATGGGACCGTGCAAGTCATGACCTTCGGAAACCAATATTTGTGTTTGAACAATATCAATACCTGTTACCAATTCTGTTACGGTGTGTTCAACTTGAACACGAGGATTCACTTCAATAAAATAAAAATTATTTCCAGAAACAAGAAACTCGACCGTTCCAGCATTTAAATAATCCACATTTTTCATCAATTTTACAGCTGCTTGACAAATCTGCTCACGTAGGTCATTGGAGATCGACACACTTGGGGCAACCTCCACTACTTTCTGATGACGTCTTTGAACAGAACAATCCCGGTCATATAGATGTACAATATTCCCATGTAGATCCCCAATGATTTGAACCTCAATATGTTTTGGGTTTTCAATTAATTTTTCAAGATATACTTCATCATTGCCAAACGCTGCCTTTGCTTCTGATTTTGCCCGTTCAAACGCTTCGTGAATTTCTTCACGAGATTTAACAATTCTCATTCCACGACCACCGCCACCAAGAGAGGCCTTAATAATAAGTGGAAATCCATGTTCATCTGCAAACTCTTCAACATCATGTACGCTACTTACTGGACCAGCACTTCCAGGTATTACCGGGATATTAGCAAGTTCAGCTTGTCTTCTTGCTTTTACCTTATCACCAAACATATCAAGGTGAGTGGACGTGGGACCGATAAAAATAATGCCTTCTTCTTCACAACGTTTGGCAAAATGAATGTTCTCTGACATAAAGCCATAACCGGGATGAATGGCATTTACTCCGCTTTTTTTGGCGATGGAAATAATTCCGTCAATGTCTAAATAAGCATCTATCGGTTTTTTCCCTTCCCCTACTAAGTAGGCTTCATCTGCTTTATAGCGATGGTAGGAACCCGAGTCTTCTTTTGAATAAATAGCAACAGTCCGAATATTCAGTTCAGTACAAGCGCGAAAAACCCTTATTGCAATCTCTCCTCGATTGGCTACTAATACTTTATTTATCTGTCTTGTCACGTAAAGCACCTCATATTCTATGTATTTTTAAAAACGCAAGGGATTGCTTTCCCCCGCGTTTTCATTACAAATAGTATAACTTTCCGTCTTGAGATTTTAACTTTTTGCCCATTTGTTCTTGCTTTTGATGTTTGTATTTTTTTTCAAATTTAACAAACATCGACACATTCACAAGAATTCCAGTTGAAGCTGCAAGCATTAATAGCGACGATCCCCCATAGCTAATATATGGGAGGGTAACTCCTGTCAGTGGAATCAATCCGGAAACACCTGCTAGATTGATAAAAGACTGTATTCCAATCATACTGGAAATTCCAATCGCTAGCAGACTTCCAAAAGGGTCCTTGCATTGCAAACCTATATAAATTCCTCGTAAAACAATATAGGCCAATAGGATAATGACAAAGCCAACACCCCAAATACCTAACTCTTCTGCAATAACAGCCATAATAAAGTCTGTATGAGATTCTGGTAAGTACCCGAGTTTTTGAATACTTTTTCCCAAACCTAATCCATTTACCCCTCCAGAACCAATTGCTATATATGAGTTCGCTAAGTGAAAGCCGGCATTTTGAGCGTCAGCAAACGGATTCTCTAATACAGAAATCCGGCTCATCCGCTTCTCTGAGAATATAGCATCTCTTGCTACAAAGGCAATAGGCAATATAACAATCAGAGCCATGATAAGTAATTTCGAGATGCTTTTAAAATTCATCCCAGATGAAAAAATGATTGTAGCAGCAATAGCGGCAATAATGATCGCCGTACCATAATCGGGCTGTAATACTATTAATCCACATACGATAAAAAGAAAAACTAGTGGAGGCAAAACACCTTTATTAAATTGATTAATATAGGCCTGTTTCTTAGCATAGACAGCTGCCAAATAGATGATTACCGTAAGTTTCACAAACTCAGCGGGTTGCAAACGAAAAGAACCTATCGAATACCAACTTTGTGCGTTTCCGGCAGTATGTCCAAACGGAAAGAGCCCTACTAGTAACAAAATTGATCCCATTACCATTGGAACCTGAAACCATTTTGTCATTTTCATGATTTTGTAGGGAGCACTTGCAAAAACAAAGAAGATTGCAAAAAAATACACAAGCCACTCTTTTTGTTTTTGATAAAAATAATCAGGCGGGACATCATATCGTTGCACAGCTGAAGCCATGCTGGCACTATAAACCATTACAAGCCCAAAAGCACACAAAAGGGTAATGGCAATAATTAACGTATAATCATATGATTTCAATATTTTTTTGACCATGTACGACATCCTCATTTTCAGGATTAATATATACACTCTATTATAATAGAAAATGAGTGTTATTACTTGAGGAAAAAACCATTTGTTACAATATTTTAATAAAGAATTTTTTAATATCTTACAGCAGTAATAAAAAACCCAAACAATTTCCGGCCATTGTTTGAGTTCTTAACCATTATTTTTTTAAGGATGCATCATGAAGCGCAGATAGCTCTCTCTCTAATTGATCTAAAATTGCTTTTCCATCCTTACCATCTATTAAGCCTAATCGAACAGCAAAGTCTATTTCTCTTGAAAGGCCAAACATTTGTGTATCCAACACCTCTTCATAAAGAGGACATTGAGGCATCGTGAGATTGTCCATTTGCACTTTGATAAGCTTTAATATCTTTTCAGCGTCACCCTGTAATAAAGCTAAGGCTTTTTCCTGATGATTCACGATCATTTCAGACGCCAACACTAATCCCCCCATTTCAGAGCGATAATTCAACTTATCTATAAATTTTACCGTTTACAACTGAAAATTGCAAGAAGAATGAAGGATATTACCAAAAGGAGTTACTTTTATGACAATCCAATCAAAAAAAGATATACTTAAACATGGTTAGACTTTAGGGGGTATTGAAGATGGAAAATATCATCATTATATCAGGAAAAGTGAAATATACGATCACACTAGATCCAGGTGTCTGGATATTTGATGATCGTCGTATTGATTTAACTACTTACTCATGGAAACAAAAGGAAAATGAAGATTCCCAAGAGGCTTATACAAAGGCAGTTTCAAAGCATTGGGATCGTGAAATAATGGAAGGGGCCATCTATCCTCCAACATTAAAAACCGAAAAGAAATTCGAAAAAGAAAAGGTATTAACTGGCACTTTTGGAATTCCCTTAAAACCATTTTTGTTAAATGCCGAACCGGAAAAAAATGCAAATCGCCTCATTGTACAGACGACAAAGGAAGATCATGAATTTTCGCTTGAACTAGCATATGAATTCATTTTAGGATATTCAAATAACGGGCAGCCATTATCAGCCGATGGACCTGTTCATCTCTACTTTGGTGACGGTTCCAATCAGGAAAGCCCTATTAAAAATGTAACTGGTTTTAAAATAAAGTAAGACTTCCTTCAGTGAGGAATTTTGCCAAATAGTAACAAACAGGCGCCATAGTATGGCGCCCGTTTGTTACTATAATAATTTACTATAATAAATCAGCCGCAAGCCGTGCCAGCCCAGATCGTTCCCCTTTTAGTAGTTTTACATGGCCGGAAATATCTTGATCCTTAAACTTTTCTACAACATAGGTTAATCCATTGTTATAGGCATCAAGATATGGATGATCAATTTGTTCCGGGTCACCCATTAACACGATCTTGCTTTCCTCACCTACCCGGGTTAAGATAGTTTTCACTTCATGCTTGGTTAAGTTTTGAGCTTCATCAATAATTATAAACTGCTTTGGTAAACTTCTGCCGCGAATATACGTTAATGCCTCTACTTCTATTGAGCCCATCCCAGCCAATATTGCATCAAGTTCTCCTGGCTTTTTAGTATTAAACAGATATTCTAAGTTATCGTAAATTGGCTGCATCCAGGGTCTGAGCTTTTCTTGTTTTTCACCTGGCAGGAATCCCAAATCCTTCCCTACAGGGACGATTGGACGAGCAACTAATAACTTCTTATACTCTCTGAAATCCTCCGTTTGCATTAAACCTGCAGCAAGTGCAAGTAGTGTTTTGCCTGTACCCGCTTTTCCAATTAACGTAACAAGTGGAATATCCTTACGTAACAATAATTCAATCGCCATCGTCTGCTGCACATTTCTTGAGTGAATCCCCCACACATGTTCTTGGTTTAAGGTTAGTCTTTTAACTTTTTTACTTGTTTTGTCTACCATGCCTATTGCTGATGCAGAACCTCCTAGGACATCTTTCATAATGAGGAACTGATTAGGATAAAATGGGTGGTTAGCAACCTCTGAAAGAGATAATTCTCCTTTTTCATAAAAACGGCCTAATAATTCAATCGGAAGGAGAATTTCATAAAATCCGGTATAGATATGTTCTACTTCCACCACACGGTCGTTTAAAAAATCTTCAGCCGTTAAACCAATCGCATCTGCTTTTACTCGCACTAAGGCATCTTTACTAACAATTATGACAGGTTTGCCATTTTCCTTCGCTTGTTCCTCTAAGTATAAATTCTTTGCTACCGCAAGAATGCGGTTATCATTAGTTTTTTCAATAAAAATATCCTGAAGCTCGTGAAAGGATCGATGGTTTAATTCAATTCTAATGGAGCCTCCATTCTCAAGCGGGATTTTCTCATGAAGTTTTCCTGAGGCCCTCAGACCATCAATTAATCTAGATACATGCCTTGCATTTCTACCAACCTCATCCATATATCTTTTCTTTGAGTCCACTTCTTCCAGGACCACTGCCGGAATAACAACTTCATTTTCTTCAAATGAAAAAATGGAATACGGGTCTTGTAGTAAGACATTTGTATCTAACACGTATATTTTACTCAAAGCGACGCCTCCTGCTTCACTGGTGTATGGCTTGTTAAAAAAGAATCAACAACCCTTTGCTAGAATGGACTTTGGTAAAATATATGTTTATTGGAATAAAGATAGAAGGCGTTCCGCACAATAATTGTAAATGAGACCACACAACTTGTATGAAAGATTGCTGCACCGTCTTTTTTACCTTTACATCATTTATCTTCTTGGAGGTGGTTAATAAATGAAAATACTATTGTTCTCAGTTGTAATCAGTTTATTATTAGCCGGATGCAGTTTCGGCACCCAGAAAGAGATGGCTAAAAATAATAATCAGTCATTAGTAAATGTTAAAAACAGTTATATTGAAAGTGTTGACCGTAAAACTGGACAGGAAATTTCCAAGCGTTTAGTTAGTCTTGCGACAAGTATTCCAAATGTAAATGATGCTACCGCTGTGGTTTTAGGCAGATATGCCATTGTGGGGATTGATGTAGATGCCAAAATTGATCGATCACAAGTTGGCTCGATTAAGTATTCTGTTGCAGAGAGCCTGAGAAAGGACCCTTATGGTGCAAAAGCGGTAGTTGTTGCCGATGCCGATACAACCCAACGATTAAAAGAAATACAAGCAGATATAGAAAAAGGAAGGCCTATCCAAGGAGTTATGGAGGAACTTGCAGATGTTGCAGGTCGATTAATGCCTGAAATTCCAGGAGACATTATCACCCCAAGCCCCAAAAACGCAACTGAAAAACCTGATAATAAGCTTCCGGCAAATGAAGAAAAAAAGCTAAAAAAGGAACAGGAAGATCAATCAAATCACCATAAATAGATGTACAACCAAAAAATATTTTAAAAAAAGCTTAGTCCCGGGGTGGACTAAGCTTTTCTCATTGCTTCCATTACTTGATTATCTAGTTTTTGAGCCGCATTTTTGTCATATGTTTTGTCATACTGTACTTCCGTAACAATCCTGGATCCGTAAAACATGACATCTCTAACTTCTCTTATCGAAACTTCAATCAATGCCAGCTTTAATGGAACATTGGCTAAACGATCTTCTTTTACATGTGCTTCCCCTTGAATAGAATATGTAGATTCATTTGCTATCAAATTAATGACAACCATATTATTTTTATTAATATTCTCGATAATTCGAGATCGATTATCTACTGCAAAATAGATGGTACTCTCATCTTTAGCTAACACCCAGGAGATAGCACTAACATTTGGCCCGCCTGTTTCAAAATCGATTGTAGCTAAAGTTACATACCTCTCTTTTTGCATTCCATCATATAATGGCTTTATTAGTTTTGGTTCTACTTGATTTGCCATATTACACAACCCCTTTACTATTTCCTACCCTCTGTTGAAAACAGATATTTTCATATTACTACTATCCCTATTTTTCCTCAACTCTAATCAATTGATTTTCCAGTATGTGAACAATCATGATATACTATAATACAAACATTCCTTTTTCAGAAAGTTAAAGAGGTGCTTGAATGAGAGTTAAGTGTGTAATTTGCGATAAAATTGAAGCGATAGAAGATGAATCGTTAATAGCCAAGCAACTTCGCAATCGTCCGATCCATACATATATGTGCAATGACTGCAGCACAAGAATAACTAAAAAAACAAATGCACGCATTGAAACAGGAAATTTTCGATTATATCGTCCAAAATCCGAGAAAGATGAATGGTAACAAATTTTCGTTAAAAAAAAGAGGATGTCCAAGACATCCTCTTTTTTTTAACTTCTTATACTGGATAATTTTCAAACTTTTCTGGTTCAAGATTGATTTGATTAAGCATGATGTCAATTAATTCACGCGAATAACGCGTCTTTTTTGTTTCTTCCCCTTGTTGGTACGAAACATAATACATCACATCATCACTTGTAGTTTCAATGTTTGAAACATGATGTTGTGTTGTTAACATCTCTTCAAAGAAATCGCGTGTTTCCAAGGCAGCTGTATCATCAGGACGAGCATCGCACACTACCTTTATCGTAAGCCAATTATAAAGTGCATCCTGTAAGGATTTCATTTTCTCCCCCCCGTTATTTTGCTTCAACCTCATGCTTTTTTGATTGATGCAGACGAATTTTATAAATAATTAAAATTAACGCCGCTATACCTAAGCCTTCTGCTATTGGTAATGCATAGGAAAAAAACAACAATAACAAGCATCCGATGCAAAGACAGAAATATATTACAATGTTTTTCAAAAGAGGCAATTTTTTTGCAAAGCCTAACTTGTAGACAATAGCCGACAAAATGACAATAAAGAAATACTGTAGCAATACACCCGTTTCGATATTGGTAAGCTCAATAAAAAATCTTAAACTTGGCGAGAGGGATTTTAATTCTTCCACAGCGTGCACCTCATTACTTAACTTAATTCAGCATGTTTTTTCTTTTTAGCCGATTTTTCACGTTCATTTTTATCTAGAATTTTCTTACGAAGACGAATAGATTCCGGCGTAACCTCACAATATTCATCATCATTTAAATATTCTAATGACTCTTCTAATGTCATGATCCGTGGTTTTTTAATAACTGATGTTTGATCTTTGTTGGCTGAACGGACATTTGTTGCCTGTTTTACTTTTGTTATATTAACTGTAATGTCATTTTCACGCGTGTTTTCACCAACAATCATACCTTCATAAATTTCAGTACCCGGTTCAACGAAAATCGTACCTCGATCTTCTACTTGCATGATGCCATATGTTGAAGCCTTACCAGATTCCATTGAAACAAGAACGCCTTGATGTCTTCCGCCAACCTGACCTTGAAGCATTGGCTGGTAACTATCAAAGGTATGATTGATGATTCCATAACCGCGTGTCATCGTTAAGAACTCTGTTGTATACCCAATTAAGCCACGAGCAGGAACATTGAAAACTAATCGTACTTGACCAGATCCATTATTGATCATATCAAGCATTTCTCCTTTGCGGGCACCAATGGATTCCATTACAGAACCTGTATGCTCTTCAGGAACATCAATTTGTACTCTCTCAACCGGTTCACAACGAACACCGTCAATAACTTTAACAATAACTTCAGGTTTTGATACTTGAAGTTCATAGCCTTCACGACGCATATTTTCAATTAAAATTGATAAGTGAAGTTCACCGCGGCCGGATACAATCCAAGCATCTGGTGAATCTGTGTTTTCAACACGTAAACTTACATCTGTATGCAATTGAGCAAGAAGTCTTTCTTCAATTTTTCTTGAAGTTAAATATTTACCTTCTCGACCAGCAAATGGGCTATTGTTTACAGCAAAGGTCATTTGCAGTGTCGGTTCGTCAATACGTAAAACTGGTAATGCTTCTTGATGTTCAATTGGAGTAACCGTTTCACCAACATTAATATCTTCCATACCTGAAACAGCGATTAAGTCACCTGCTACTGCTTCTTGAATTTCTTGACGTTTTAGACCAAAGAAGCCAAAAATCTTGGTAACACGGAATTGTTTTACGGAACCATCTAATTTCATTAGGGCAACTTGTTGACCTACATGAATGGTTCCACGGAAAACACGTCCAATCCCAATTCTGCCAACAAAATCATTGTAATCAAGAAGTGCTACTTGAAATTGCAATGGTTCATCACGATTATCAATTGGTGCAGGGATATACTCAACAATTGCATCATATAATGATTTCATGTTTTCGTCTTGCTTTTCTGGAGTTGTGCTTGCTGTACCATTGATGGCTGATGCATAAATGATTGGGAACTCAAGTTGATCTTCGTTTGCACCAAGTTCAATAAATAAATCCAATACCTCATCAATTACTTCAGCTGGGCGAGCAAAGTCACGGTCAATTTTATTGACAACAACAATTGGAGTTAAATTTTGTTCCAATGCCTTTTTTAGGACAAAACGAGTTTGAGGCATACAACCTTCATATGCATCGACTACAAGTAAAACTCCATCAACCATTTTCATAATCCGTTCTACTTCTCCGCCAAAATCAGCGTGTCCTGGAGTATCTAAAATATTGATACGAGTATCTTTATACTGGATGGCTGTATTCTTAGCGAGAATCGTGATTCCGCGTTCTCTTTCTAAATCATTGGAGTCCATCGCACGTTCTTCTACATGCTCGTTAGAACGAAATGTTCCTGATTGTCTTAACAATTGGTCAACCAATGTAGTTTTACCATGGTCAACGTGAGCAATGATTGCAATATTACGGATATCATTTCTTATATTCAAAAAATTCCACTCCTGCCTATATTCATAAAAATAACTTCTATTTGTAGTTTTTCATATACAACTAAAACATTATACCATAATTAAAGTGGAAACCTGAAATGTTTTTATGTAAAATATAAAATAAACTAGAAATACAGTTCAAATCTGGACTGTTTTCATTTCAAAGGGGTATGTAAATATGAATAATGTGAAATGGCCATTGCTTATTTATGCAATACTTGCTGCAGTCTGTATCATGGGAATTGGCATTGCCATCAGCGAACAAAGCGTAATTGGGATAATCGGCTGTATTGTTGCTGTCACTGTGATCATGGGGATGGGTTTCAAAACAAAAAGAAGAATGCGGGAAAATGGGGAACTTTAATATAAAATTCCTTTAATAAAAGAGGCTGTATCAAAAGGGTCTGACCCATTATTTTGATACAGCCTCTTTAGGTTTAGTATTTTCCGTTTTTTAGATAATCTTTTAATATCGCTTGATGCAATCCTGGCTTTGCAGCAAAAAGTGAATCTTGGGAAAGAAAATCAAGTGGTTCTCCTCTTAAATTGGTTACAATTCCACCAAGTTCTTCGACTATCACGGTACCGGCCGCAAAATCCCATGGTGATAATCGCATTGAAATATACGCATCAATCCTTCCTGTTGCGACAAAAACCATTTCAAGGGCCGCGGTCCCATAGGATCTTGAACCCCTTGCGTCTCTTATCAAAGGGATCATTAAATTGTGATCAATTCGGTGGTTTTCCATCACCCAAGTTGCATTAAGGGCAATAATAGATTCCTTTACGGTTGTTTCTTGAAGTGATGGAAGCCGTTTTCCATTTAAATACGCCCCTTCACCCCGAATGGCATGATACAACTCATTATGGGCAACATCATAAATAAGTCCAATTTTACCGATTCCATTTTCATAAACCCCTATTGAAATCGCAAAGTTCCTTTGTTGGTGAATAAAATTCATTGTTCCATCGATTGGATCAATTAGCCAGACGATACCATCGAGGCTATTAAGTTCGTCACCGAATCCCTCTTCCCCCATAATTTTATGGTCTGGATAAACTTCCCTAATTTTATGGATAAAAAATTGTTCAATTTCCTTATCTATATTAGTTACCAAATCATTAGGATTCGATTTTGTCTCAATATTTAACGTCTTTTCAAAAGATAAACGAATTTTATCTCCAGCCTCTTGTACCCATTGCTTTGCATGGGCGTCAATTTTTTCCCAGATCATAACTCTCCTCCACCCCGAACTATATTCTTGATTTCAATGAATGTAGTATAAAACATGACTGTCAATTTAATGTACCTCTAGCTTAATCAAAATAATGGAACACATCAACTTTTAGCCAATCGTACGTTCAAGTCATCACACATATGTACAATAATAAACGAACTCCTTTCAATCTATTTGGGAGTCCGTTTTAGATAAGTCCATAAACAATGTTTCTCTCGCTCATTCCAATTTGTTACTCCTTTGATTATAAATATCCTACCCAATCAAAGAGCTTTTAATCGTAGTAATTCCTGGCGAATTTTTTCTAATTTGTTTTTGCATTCTTTCATTTTCTTTTCATTTTTTTCCTCGATGGCCTCAAACAAGGTAGCTAATTCATAATCCATTTCCAATCTTAATACTGCTGTTCTTTCCTTTTCCCCCGCTTTTTTTAGAGATGTATTCATTAGTTGTTTCATCTTCCTCATCTCCTTTCGTCGATTTATCTTATTTTTCAGATTATTATTTTTTACTGTATAATATGAGTCTTCTTTATATGTTGCAACAAATATGTGCGTTCACCTATAAGAGCAACAAACTTCTTGAAATTTATCTCTTATGCTACAATAATTGACAAACTGCAGTTGTGGAGGTAATAAAATGGATTTCACTGGATTCACAAATGAAGATTTTGATGTCTTTTTAATAGAAGGTTTAGAGCCAAGAATGGAAGCATTGAAAAGTACGATTCGTCCCAAACTAGAAGGCTTAGGTGAATATTTTGCTCCCACATTATCGGCCCTAACGGGTGATGAAATGTTTGTTCATGTGGCCAAGCATGCAAGGCGGACCATAAATCCGCCTAAGGATACCTGGGTTGCCTTTGCTAATAATCCGCGCGGATATAAAATGCTCCCCCATTTCCAAATTGGCTTATGGCAAACCCATTTATTTATTTGGTTTGCCGTTATTTATGAAGCACCACAAAAAGAGGAAATAGGGGCAAGATTTTCGAAAAAAGCAGCGAAAATATCTAAAGAAATTCCAAAGGATTTTGTCTGGTCTGTTGATCATACAAAGCCTGATACAGTTAAACAAGACCAATTGTCTAAAGCTGATTTACTTTCTTATTTCAACAGATTACAAAATGTAAAAAAGGCCGAATTATTATGCGGTTTCACCATGGACCGCACTCAGGCCATCCAGTTAGGTCCAGAAGGATTAGTAACCCAAATTGATGAAGTCTTTAAAAAAGTTGCTCCACTATATAAACTGGCAATGAACATAAAATAAGTGGATCTCCCGAAACAAAGTTTCTGCCCCTCAAACAAAAAACATACCCTTTAATATAAGGTATGTTTTCTGTTAAGTGAGGGGTGACCCAAAGGGAGCATCCACTTAATTATTTCATAAGGATTTTATCACCAGATAAAGCCTCTTTTGCTTTCTTGATGGTTCGATATGACGAATAGCCGCTGATTTCTTCAAATTCACCACAAATCGTTTTTTCCTCCGCTTTACTGGGAACTATTTCTTTAAACCGCCTATAGGCCTTCATAACCTCATCCCGTTCGATTCCTTTTTCATAGGCCTTCTCAATTGCTTCAAAGAATTTAATCACATCGACGATTTCATCAGTCGACCAAGTATAGTCTATGGGGTATTGGTATTCCACGCTTTCACCTACTTACTTTTTAACTTAAATTGTATGATACCTTTATTTTCCCCATTTTGCACGGATTTCCTCTGCTTCTTTAATCATTCGTTCAAATAGCACTGCAACTGCCGGTACGTCCTTAATAAGACCCATCACCTGCCCAGCCCATGCAAACCCTTGGCTAGTCTCACCATCATATATGTACCGTTTATTAGCTGTACCACTGATATAATCCTTTAACTCCTCATAACCACCATTGTTTCTTTCAATTTCAAGAATTTTTTCCGTCCATGTATTTGCGAGGGCCCTTGCTGGTGCCCCTATTGTTCGTTTGATGATAACCGTGTCTGATTCTCCGCCTTCCACCAGTCTTTGTTTGTAAACCTCATTTGCATGAACACACTCTTTGGTTGCAATAAATCTTGTTCCCATTTCAATCCCTTCGGCCCCTAAGCTTAGTGCAGCCATAAGACCTCTGGCGTCCCCGATACCACCTGATGCAATCACTGGTATAGAAACAGCGTCGACCACTTGTGGAATTAATACCATCGTTCCGATATCATCCCTGCCAAGGTGACCGCCCCCTTCCTGTCCCACTACCATAACTGCATCAGCTCCAAGTTCTTCAGCTTTAACTGCTTGCCTGCGTGCAGCAACTAAAACAAGGGTTTTGATCTGTGTACCTTTTAACTGTTCAAAAATAGATGCAGGATTGCCTCCGGTCATAGAGACAACAGGAACATTTTCTTCAATAGCAACCTGCAAGAAATCAGCAAATGATCTCCCATGCTGTCCAATCGCAAAATTAACTCCAAACGGTTTATCTGTCAGTTGTTTAACTTTTTGAATTTCTTCTCTAAGTTGATCAGGATTTGCTAAAGACATGGCCGTAATTTGACCAAGTCCCCCAGCGTTTGATACAGCTGCAGCCAGTTCAGAATAGGCTAAATAAGCTAACCCTCCTTGGATAATCGGATATTGAATATTTAAGATTTCAGTTACTCGTGTTTTCCAATTCATAGGAATGCCCCCTTTAAAGAATTTATTTTGTAAATTCGTCTTCAAAGGTTAATTTTCCTGTCTATATGGAAAACTAACTTGAATCAAAGAAAATAATCGAATTTCGTACGTTAATCCTATGCAAGGCCCAAGAATAGTGCTATAATTCCTTTGTTTTATGTTTATTCTTAACGACATATTTAGAGCATTTTTTTATAAAGAGGTGTAGTAATCATTGTCACAAAATCAAACACCGTTATTTAGCGGTTTATTAGAACATGCAAAAAAAAATCCGGTCCAATTCCATATTCCTGGACATAAAAAGGGAGCCGGAATGGATTCTGAATTTCGCCAATTTATTGGTGATAATGCCTTGTCTATCGACTTAATTAATATTGCTCCGCTCGATGATTTACATCAACCAAAAGGCATCATTAAACAAGCACAAGATTTAGCAGCTGAAGCCTTTGGTGCAGATCGTACTTTCTTTTCTGTTCAGGGAACAAGTGGAGCTATAATTGCCATGGTCATGGCTGTTTGTGGACCGGGAGAGAAAATAATTGTTCCTAGAAATGTTCATAAATCAGTTATGTCTGCGATTGTCTTTTCGGGATCGATTCCTGTTTTCATTCATCCAGAAATTGATAAGGATTTGGGGATTTCCCACGGAATTACAACAGATTCAGTAGAAAAAGCCCTGCAACAACACCCGGATGCGAAAGGTGTGTTGGTGATTAATCCTACCTATTTCGGAATTTCTGCAGATTTGAAGAAAATTGTTGAAATTGCCCATTCTTACCATGTCCCTGTCCTTGTTGATGAGGCTCACGGTGTCCATATTCATTTTCATGATGAGCTTCCAATGTCAGCCATGCAGGCAGGAGCAGATATAGCAGCAACAAGTGTTCATAAACTTGGTGGTTCCATGACACAGAGCTCTATCCTTAATGTGAAAGAAGGACTTGTTTCAGCTAAGCATGTTCAATCAATCTTAAGCATGCTTACAACAACGTCGACTTCTTATTTATTGTTAGCATCGTTGGATGTTGCCCGCAAACAGTTAGCCACTAAAGGAAAAGAATTAATTGACAAGACCATCCAATTATCACAATCGATTCGCAAAAGAATCAATGAAATTGAACATCTACATTGCATCGGTGCAGAAATATTGGGTTCAAAGGCCACTTTTGATTATGACCCAACTAAGTTGATTATTTCTGTAAAAGAGTTAGGATTAACCGGATATGAAGTAGAAAAATGGCTACGAGAAAAGTATAACATTGAAGTTGAATTATCAGACCTCTATAACATCCTTTGTATCATCTCACTGGGAGACACAGAAGTTGAAGGCAACATTCTGGTAAATGCTTTAAAAGAATTGGCCAGCGAATGTGAACATCGTCCAGGGAAGATTGAACCTGTAGAAGTTTTACTGCCTGAAATCCCTGTTCTTGCTTTAACCCCAAGAGATGCATTTTATGCTGAGACAGAAGTCGTTCCCTTTGAAGAATCAGAGGGCCGAATTATTGCAGAATTTGTAATGGTATACCCACCAGGTATTCCGATTTTTATTCCTGGTGAAATCATTACAAAGGAAAACCTTCACTATATTCGTAAAAACCTAGAAGCTGGGTTACCTGTTCAAGGCCCAGAGGATGATGAAATTAAAACAATACATGTTATTAAAGAATATAAGGCTATCCAATAGATAAGAAAAAACAGGATTCCATCAGGGATCCTGTTTTTTAATAAAAAATTCTTTTACTATTTATACTTCTTCGTCAATATGATGGTCATCACAACAATTACACTTAGAGTAAAGCACAGTTACTTTTTCATCTTCAAAATGATCAATAGTAGAGTTACAAGTTTGGCATACAAGAGTACCCATTTGTTCTATCCCCTTTTCTTTTTGAATGATCATGATTTTGAAAGCCCTTTAATATCCTTAATTCAATAATAATATATCACATTAGAATTATCAAGCCTAATTTGTATGTCACATTTAAAAAATAATCAAAAAAAAAGACCCATATAGGTCTTTTTCACATCTTAATGTTGTACTTTATTCATATTGAGTGACAAAGGGTACGGACGGAAGGGTTATGCTAAAAAACTCGGCTAAATCTGAAGCCTGCTTTTTATCAGGGATACGGAACACTGTTTGAAGGTAATCAATATCTTCAATATCTTTTGGATCGAGGAGAGTAGAACGGCCAGTTTGCATGCAGACAACTAGAGGTTTACCAAAAAACAAATTCGTATAAATGATTCCAAAATCATACCGGGCTTCTTCTGTTGCAAACCCGACGAACCTCACTTTTGCATTTTCATGCTCATCATAGAGTTTATCGAATAATTCCATTGGGATCCTCCTTTTCTTTTTAATATTTAGAATATTATTATAATTCATTGTTAACAAAATATCAAGAAAACTAGATTATTTATTAGGTAATTGTTGTCAGTACTTTTTAATCAATGCTAGAATAGAATTGCATACATTATGGACTAATAAGGGGGATTGGTGATGGCTGTAAACGCATTTATTAAGCTTGTGCCCTCATCTGCTAAACAAACAATAACACTTGAAGAAGTAAAGGAATTATTTCACTATTATAAGAACATTACCACAAAAACAGGTGACCAATTAAATTGGGAATATGGGGATACTGCATTTCCATATGAAATAAAAGAACCGGATGAAGGCAAGGGAAAGTGGTTTTATTTACACTCTGACCATGAACGCTACAATACGATCTTACTAGGCGTTGATACAGAAACCATTCGGAGTGAAGATGGCGTAGACAGAGAGCAAGTATACATACAATTAACACTCCCTGAACAATCAACACACGGTGATAAAGGAAAAGCAAATGAATTCTGTAAATTCCTTGCTAAAAAGCTCCAGGGTGAACTTCATCTTTTTAATGAACGAATCATGTACTATTATCCTAGAAAATAAACCATTAAAAGCTCCTATATGGGGCTTTTTTAATTTAGAAAAATGACCATGGTATAGTGAAGAGATGTATACATAATTAAACTTAACGTGGTAATAAATAGGGTTTTCCGTGGGGATTTGGTTACATAATTTCCGATTACAAATGCTAGATAAAAAAACACAAAAAACATGATAACTTTATAAATGAGTTGATCATGGTTTGAAAGCCATTCTATAAACGTATAACCGCTCCAAATAATAAATTGTACTATTATGACCATATACATCTTCATTTTTATCACCACACAGAATACATTAATCTTTATTGAAGAACAAAGACTTCAGTAAGTGTTTAAAGTATATGTTAAAAAAATAAAATCCTTTCCGTTTTAATAACGAAAAGGATTTTATTTTTAAATTATTTCAAAACATGAATTGGATTTCCAATAGCAACTTCTGCTGCTTCCATTGTAATTTCACCAAGTGTTGGATGGGCATGAATCGTCATAGCTAAATCTTCAGCCGTCATGCCTGTTTCTATAGCAAGGCCTAATTCAGCAATCATATCTGATGCACTTGCACCTGCTATTTGTGCTCCAATGATAAGACCATCTTCTTTACGAGTAATTAGTTTTAAGAAGCCGTCTCCGCTATCAAGTGAAAGCGCCCGACCATTAGCTGCAAATGGGAACTTAGAAGCAATAGCTTCAATTCCTTTTTCTTTAGCTTGTGCCTCTGTAAAACCAACTGAAGCTAACTCAGGTTCAGAGAAAACAACAGCAGGAATTCCTAGATAATCAATTTCAGATGGATGGCCTGCAATAGCCTCTGCCGCAATTTTTGCTTCATATGATGCCTTGTGTGCCAATTGAGGACCTGCAACAACATCACCGATAGCATAAATATTGCTAACATTTGTACGGCACTGCTTGTCGATTTCAATCAGTCCGCGCTCACTTAATTTAACACCGGCTTGTTCTAAGCCCATTTCATCGGTGTTTGGACGACGTCCAACCATTACAAATACGTAATCGGCTTCAAGTTTCTTCTCTTCGCCTTTAGTTTCGAATGTAACAACCACACCGTTTTCGGTTTCTTCTACACCCTTAGCCAAGGCTTTAGTATAGAATTCTGCACCTTTTTTCTTCATGTTGCGTTTAACAAGTGAAGCCATTTGCTTATCAAAAACGCCAAGGCCTAAAATTTCTTCGGCCCCTTCTAGAATAGTTACTTGACTGCCAAAGTTTGCATAAGCTCCGCCAAGTTCAATTCCGATTACGCCGCCGCCAATGACAACAATTTTTTCAGGAATTTCTTGCAAATTAAGTGCTCCTGTAGAGTTAAGAACACGTTTTGAATATTTAAAAGTAGGCAACTCGATTGGACGAGAACCAGTCGCGATAATGGCATTCTTAAACGTATATGTTTGTGCTGAATGTTCATCCATAACACGAAGTGTGTTAGCATCAACAAAATATGCTTCCCCACGAACGATGTTTACTTTATTTCCTTTTAATAATCCTTCAACGCCGCCAGTTAATTTCTTCACGACACCAGCTTTAAAATCTTGAACCTTTGAAAAATCTACTTTTACATTTTCAGCTGTAATTCCGAATAATTCAGAATGCAGGGCTGTTTCATAACGGTGACCCGCGGAAATTAAGGCTTTAGAAGGAATACAACCTACGTTTAAGCAAACACCGCCTACAAATTCCTTTTCAACAATTGTTACTTTTTGTCCTAATTGAGCTGCACGAATTGCTGCAACATATCCCCCAGGACCTGCACCAATGACTATAGTATCTGTTTCAATAGGGAAATCTCCAACGACCATTTTTTACGCCTCCATTAACAATAGTTCTGGATCGTTTAATAAACGTTTAATATGATTTAATGCATTTTGTGCTGTTGCGCCGTCAATCATGCGGTGATCAAAACTTAAAGAAAGAGCTAATACCGGTGCAGCAACAATTTCACCATTGCGAACGATTGGTTTTTCAGCAATTCTACCTACTCCTAAAATCGCAACTTCAGGATGGTTAATAACAGGTGTAAACCACTGGCCGCCTGCTGATCCAATATTTGAAATTGTGCAAGAAGCACCCTTCATTTCATTTGGCGCAAGTTTTCCTTCACGTGCTTTGCCAGCTAATTCATTAATTTCATTAGAAATGTTAAACACAGATTTACGATCAGCATCTTTCACTACTGGAACAAGTAAACCTTTTTCAGTGTCTGCTGCAATACCAATATTGTAGTAATGTTTATGAATAATTTCACTTGTCGCATCATCAAGTGAAGTATTTAACGCAGGGAATTCGCGTAATGCACTTGTTAATGCTTTTACGATGTATGGCAAGAAAGTAAGCTTAATGCCTTTAGCTGCAGCTACTTCTTTAAATTTCTTACGGTGTGTTACAAGTTTGGTAACATCCACTTCATCCATTAAGGTTACGTGTGGAGCAGTATGTTTGGAATTAACCATGGCTTTAGCAATAGCCTTCCGAATTCCGCTCATTTTTTCACGAGTCTCAGGATATTCACCTTGTGGAATTGGTGTTGCTGCTTGTGGAGCTTCCGTTTGAGCTGTTTGGGTTTCTACAGCTGTTTCAGCTTGTGCGGCCGGAGCTGCTCCACCACTCAAGAAGGTATCAATATCGCCTTTTAGAATCCGTCCATTATTGCCTGTTCCAGCAACTAGATGAATATCAATTCCTTTTTCACGAGCGTATTTGCGGACAGATGGCATAGCAATAATGTGTCTGTTAGGATCAACTGCCACTTGTGGTTGGGCACTAACAGTCGCTGCAGGTGTTTCTTGTTTAGCTTCAGGTGCAGGTGCAGCTTGTTTTTCTTCTTGTTTTGGCTCCTCTTCATCACCCTTGAATTTTAAATCTTCATATCCAGGTGCATCAAAAGTAACAAGAACCTGTCCAACTGTTGCAACGGTTCCCTCACCAACTAAAACTTCAAGAACGGTTCCCTCAACTGGGGATGGAATTTCAACAACCGCTTTATCATTTTGTATTTCACATAGGACATCATCTTCTTGAACTTTATCGCCCGGTTTAATAAACCATTTGACAATTTCACCTTCGTGAATACCTTCACCGATGTCAGGCATTTTAAATTGAAATGACACAGAGATTCATCTCCTATTTTTCATATATTTTAGTTAAGATAAAGGGAAAAGAAGGTCTTTTCCCACATATTATTGTTTAGCTTTAAAAAACTATGCCTTTAATGAATAGCATTAGAATGTTAATACTTTTTTAGCTGTTTCGATAACATCTTTATAATTAGGTAACCAAGCAGATTCAGCTTGTGGGAAGGCAAAAATCGTATCTGGTGCTGCCACACGTAATACAGGTGCTTCTAAGCTTAAAATAGCACGATCATTAATTTCCGCTACCACATTTGCAGCAATACCTGCTTGTTTTTGTGCTTCTTGAACCACAATGGCACGACCTGTTTTTTCAACAGATGCAATGATAGTCTCAATATCAATTGGACTAACAGTACGTAAGTCAATAACTTCTGCAGAATAACCCTCTTTTTCTAATTCTTCTGCAGCTTTTAAGGATTCGTGAACCATTGCACCGTAAGTAATGATAGAAACATCGGTTCCTTCACGTTTTACTTCCGCTTTTCCTAGTGGAATTGTATATTCCTCTTCAGGAACTTCTTGACGGAATGAACGATATAATTTCATGTGCTCAAGGAAAATAACAGGATCATTATCACGAATAGATGAAATAAGTAGCCCTTTTGCATCGTATGGAGTTGATGGGATAACCACTTTTAATCCAGGTTGTTGAGCCATAAGGCCTTCTAAGCTATCAGCGTGCATATCAGGTGTATGTACGCCGCCACCAAATGGCGAACGGAATGTTACAGGTGCATTGAATTTGCCTCCTGTACGATAACGAAGACGAGCTGCTTGGCCGGAAATAGAATCCATTACTTCATATACAAATCCAAAAAATTGAATTTCTGGAACTGGGCGGAAGCCTTGTAAACTAAGACCAACTGCTAAACCACCAATACCGGATTCAGCAAGTGGTGTGTCAAATACACGATCTTCGCCAAATTCTTTTTGCAGGCCTTCTGTTGCACGGAATACACCACCGTTTAAACCCACGTCTTCACCGAAAACTAATACATTCGGATCATTACGTAATTCCGTCCGTAGTGCATCTGTAATTGCTTGAATCATCGTCATTTGAGCCATGGCTTACTTCGACTCCTTTTCTTTATAAATTTCATATTGCTCTTTTAAGTTAAATGGCATTTCTTCGTTCATTATGGAGATTAAATCTGTTACCTTTTGCTTAGGTGCAGCATCTGCTTGTTTGATTGCTTCTTTAATATCTTCTTTTGCTTTTTCGATTACTTCGCTTTCCTTTTCTTCACTCCAAAGCCCTTTGTTTTCAAGGAATTTACGGAAACGAACTAGTGGATCTTTCTTTTCCCACTCATTATCTAATTCAGCGGTACGATAACGTGTTGGATCATCACCGGCCATGGTGTGTGGACCATAACGGTATGTTAAGGTTTCAATAAGTGTTGGTCCTTCGCCATTAATTGCACGTTCACGAGCATCACGAGTAGCTACATAAACTGCTAATGGATCCATGCCATCAACTTGGATTCCTGGGATACCAGCTGCAACTGCTTTTTGTGCAAGTGTTTTTGCAGCTGTTTGCTTTTCACGAGGCGTTGAAATAGCAAAGTGATTATTTTGAATGATAAAAATTGCTGGAGCTTTAAAGGCACCTGCAAAGTTAATACCTTCATAGAAATCGCCTTGTGATGTTCCACCGTCACCTGTATATGTAATAGCAACAGCTTTTGCTCCACGTTTTTTCATTCCAAGCGCAATACCAGCAGTTTGAACATATTGGGCACCAATAATGATTTGTGGAATTGCTACATTAACGCCTTCTGGAATCTGTCCGCCTTGGAAATGTCCTCTTGACCATAAAAATGCTTGGGATAATGGCAGGCCATGCCAAACAATTTGTGGTACATCACGATACCCTGGTAAGATAAAGTCTTCTTTTTCAAGGGCAAACTGAGACGCTAATTGAGACGCTTCTTGTCCAGCAGTTGGAGCATAAAAACCTAGTCTTCCTTGACGGTTTAAGGAAATTGACCGTTGATCAAGAATTCTTGTATAAACCATACGGCGCATTAATTCCTGTAGCTGTTCGTCAGTTAGGTCAGGCATTGCTGCTTCATTTACTACCTCACCTTGTTCATTAAGGATTTGTAGCGTTTGAAATTGATCTTCTACAGCTTCGAGTGCTTTCTTCGCATCAAGCTGGGCATTCTTCAGTTTAGAAGCCATTTTGGTCACCTCTTCCTTTCTATTCAGAGCTTAATTTTAAAATAAAATCCACTAACCTTAGATTACCCAAAAAACTACTATTAAAAGCATAATAATAATGTGTGTAGTTCAATGAAAAATCCAACGTGTTACTATAAATGATTTTGTGGCGAGGTAATGGAAAATATCCTATATAGTTTTTCACAGAAAAAAACAATATAAACCTAAAGAACTCTTTCCATTTACATTTTATTCTGTATCATTTTTTTGTGCACTATTATTAGTACAATTATCATCACATATATGAGTTTACATCATTCATTTTCTTGCGTCAAATACTAAGTTTCATTATTTTTCACTATTGTCATGTTAATTAAAAGAAACACTTTATTTTTATCTGTATCACTCATTCGAATTATCTGTTATATAAAATTTCACCATTTAGACAATTGTTATAATATAGAAAAGAACCGACTGTGATCAGTCGATTCTAAGAAGTCCAGGTTTATTTCGTTTTTATGCCTGCTTGTTTATACAATGATAGTTTCTTTTCATTGTATTGTTCGGTAAAGGTATTAAATTTTTCATTGGCTGTAAATACCCTTTTATATGTATCATTTAGTTTATTTACCTGGGCCTCGAGATCTTCATAAGGAAGGTTCTTATTTTTAAACATTGCATACAATTCTTTATCATATGTTAGAGCAATTGAATATTCCTTATATAACTCCTCATGTGCTTGATACCTTTTTAGCATGATTTCATATAATTCATCAGCGGTTTTCGCGAGTGCGGGATCTTCCAACTCACCTTTTATTTTTTTTATCTTACTAAATTCCTGTTCTGACTCCTTAATACTTTTTGTTTCCTTTTCCATATATTCTTTTCTTTTATCAGCCATTGTGAGTGCTTCATCAGAAAGCTTGACAATCTGATCATATTCTTTCATGCCCATATTAATAATCTGGTCATATATTTCTTTTTCTTGTTTTTCTAAAGATACCAGTGGATCTTGCTGGTCTTCAAAAAGCTTTTCTTTCGTGACAACAGTCTCTAATACATCATACATATTTTCAACAGGGGTCTTTTTTTCTCCACATCCTGCTAAAATAATCATGACAGCAATAATAGCTATTAGAAAACGTCCATGACCTTTAAATAACAAATTAATACCTCCTAACTGCTACCAACTCTAACTATATCTGTCCTTAGTTTATTTGACAATATCCTACCGTAGAAATGTGTGTCAAATTCGTAAGTGCAAACAATCAATTATTAACATTTCAGCAATTGTTTGATAGACTAATGATTGTTACTAACATTATTGAACACAGGAGTGAATGTTCATGTTAACGATGGAGGATATCATTCGAGATGGCCATCCAACCCTTAGGAAAGTGGCTGCAGAAGTCGTCATGCCACCATCCGAAGAGGATAAAGAGATACTATCCAGCCTTTTAGAATACGTTATCAATAGTCAAAACGGTGAAATAGCATCACAATATAACTTGCGTCCTGGAATTGGATTAGCAGCACCACAGATTAATGTTTCAAAACGGATGATTGCCGTACACCTTACAGACGACAACGGAACTCTGTATAGTTATGCCTTATTTAACCCCAAAATCATTAGTCATTCTGTAGAACAAGCCTATTTACAAGCTGGTGAAGGCTGTCTATCAGTGGATGAAGCCATTCCAGGCTTTGTACCAAGACATGCAAGAGTCACAATTAAGGGGATAACTCTTTCAGGTGAAGAAGTGAAGCTCCGTTTAAAAGGACTTCCTGCCATTTGCTTTCAACACGAAATCGACCATCTAAATGGCATTATGTTTTATGATCATATTGATAAGCGCGATCCTTTTAAATCCATTGAAGGAGCAATCGCTATTGAAAGGTAAAAGGGATGTCCCAAAAGGGTATGACCTCAAGTCTGACTCTTTGTTTTGGGCATCTTCTTTTTTTAAAAAATATTGTCACATTACTTCCATGTTTAACCATGAGAAAATCCGCGTTTTCACCATATACTAATAGTAAAAAAATATTTATTTTTAAAAAACTTCAATAATCTGCCATTGCTTGCTTTACATTGGACAAGGTTCGTATAAAATAAGAGGTAAGGAGATGATCCACTATGTTAAAGAAGCTAAGAAAGAAGCTTTTAAAACAGTGGAATGATTTATTACGAAAAAAATCCATTGCCTAATTTATTTTCAAGGGCCCTTCAAACTTGCGAAGGGCTCCTTCGTTATTGTACATTGTAAAAATATAGGTTTAAATTTACATACTTTTCATATATAGTCCAAGGGCTTCCAAAGAAAATAAATGAAAAAGATGAAAATGTTTTATATAATAGAAAAAGCTATGATTTAGTAAGGAGCGAATTTGTCATGATATTTAAAGTATATTATCAAGAAAGCATTAAAGAGGTACCAGTAAGAGAGGATACAAAAACTCTTTTTATTGAAGGCGAATCGGTAAGAGATGTCCGCGCTAAAATTGCCAACCGTGGTTATAATGTTGAATATGTACAAGAAGTAAAGGGAGCACATTTAGAATATGAACAACAAAATGAAGACTTTAAAGTATTGGAGATTGGATAATTTATGAAATTTGTAAAAAATGATCAAACTGCTGTTTTTGCCTTAGGTGGTCTGGGTGAAATTGGCAAAAACACGTATGCGGTTCAGTTTCAAGATGAAATCATCTTAATCGATGCCGGAATTAAATTTCCTGAGGATGAGTTACTGGGAATCGATTATGTTATACCCGACTATACCTACTTGGTAAAAAATGAAGAAAAGATAAAAGGATTATTTATCACACACGGACATGAGGATCACATTGGCGGTATTCCCTATTTACTTCGTCAAATAAATATTCCTATCTATGGTGGTAAACTTGCGCTAGGGTTAATTAAAAATAAATTAGAAGAACATGGTTTATTGAGAACTACTAAACTGATTGAAATAAAAGAAGATGATGTAATTAAATTCCGTAAAACATCTGTAACCTTCTTCCGAACTACCCACAGTATTCCAGATTCCTATGGTATTGTCGTGAAAACTCCTCCAGGTCAAATCGTCCATACTGGTGATTTTAAATTTGATTTTACTCCTGTAGGTGAACCAGCTAATTTAACCAAAATGGCTGAAATCGGCAAGGAAGGCGTATTATGTTTACTATCAGATAGTACAAATAGCGAAATTCCAGATTTCACGATGTCAGAACGACGTGTCGGCGAAAGCATCGACGATATTTTCCGTAAGGTAGAGGGTCGAATTATTTTTGCGACATTTGCGTCAAATATTCATAGATTGCAGCAAGTAGTTGAGTCAGCAGTTGTTTATGGTAGAAAAATTGCTGTCTTCGGTCGAAGTATGGAAGCGGCCATCAACATTGGTCTTGAATTAGGATACATTAATGCACCAAAAGAAACCTTTATAGAAGCAAATCAAATTAATCGTTTGCCTGCTGATAAAGTCACAATTCTTTGTACAGGCAGTCAGGGTGAACCGATGGCTGCTCTATCAAGAATAGCCAATGGTACACACAGACAAATTCAAATTATACCTGGTGACACGGTCGTGTTCTCCTCTTCACCGATCCCTGGGAACACCATTAGTGTTAGCAGGACGATTAATATGCTATATCGAGCTGGCGCAGAAGTCATCCATGGTAAATTAAGCAATATCCATACTTCTGGACATGGCGGTCAGGAAGAACAAAAATTAATGCTCAGGTTAATTAAACCAAAATTCTTTATGCCAATTCACGGTGAATATCGGATGCAAATTATGCATTCGAAACTTGCTGTTGATTGTGGAGTAGAAAAAGAAAATTGTTTTATCATGGATAATGGCGAAGTATTAGCACTCTCAGATAGTACTGCACAAGTTGCTGGCAAGATTCCATCCGGTTCCGTCTATATTGATGGCAGCGGTGTTGGTGACATAGGTAATATTGTTTTAAGGGATCGAAGAATTCTATCTGAAGAAGGTTTAGTTGTAGTTGTCGTAAGTATTAATATGAAAGAATTTAAAATTGCCTCCGGTCCTGATCTCATTTCGAGAGGTTTTGTTTATATGAGGGAATCCGGTGATTTAATTAATGATGCTCAAAATCTAATTACAAAACACTTGACTAAGGTAATGGAACGTAAAACTAGTCAATGGTCTGAAATTAAAAATGAAATTACAGATACATTAGCACCATTCCTTTATGAAAAAACAAAGCGTAGACCAATGATTTTACCGATCATTATGGAAGTATAATAAGAAAAGCGGAAGTGCCTCTTGGCGCTTCCGCTTTTGTTTTAGATATGAAAGGATAAAAATCTTCGAGAATTGTCCAGCTCCAGGCCATACGCCGCTGACCAGGGCGCTTCTGCTTTTCTTATTCCAATACTTTTTTTTCAAAGCGATTAATATCTTGATCGTTGCCAATGACAATTAAAACATCATCGAGGGAAATCGTTTCTTTTGCTTGCGGAGATACAATGATTTCTTCTCCTCTTTTGATCGCAACAATATTCAAACCCCATTTTTTGCGAATATCCAAATCCATGATGGTATTTCCGCTAAGCCTTTTATTAGCAACGATTTCAACAATACTGTGTTCAGCAGACAGCTCAAGATAATCGAGAACATTACTTGAAGCCATATTATTGGCAATCCGCCTTCCCATATCTCTCTCTGGGTGAACGACATGATCCGCACCAATTTTCCGAAGCACTTTCTCATGGTAATCATTTTGCGCTTTTGCTGTTACACGGGCCACACCTAATTCCTTCAAAATCAAAGTGGTTAAGATACTAGCTTGTATATCTTCACCAATCGCAACAATCACATGATCGAAATTACGGATGCCTAAACTCTTCAAGACATTCTCGTCTGTTGTATCGCCGACAACTGCATGTGAAGCAATCATTGCATATTCATTAACCCGTTCTTCATTCATATCGATACCGAGGACTTCCATGCCTTCGTCCGTTAAAGTCCGGCAAATACTTCCACCAAACCGGCCAAGTCCAATTACCGCAAAACTCTTCTTCATAAAATAATTCCCCCGCATAAATCCATAGTCTTTGTTGGTTTAATTTTAGCACTCTTTTTTGCAATTTCATACAGGGTCACAGCACACTTAAACCCTTTCATTTCGATTCTTTCTCTTTTTATAGAATAGAAAAGCCAATAAAACTAATCCAGCTACTATGATTAATATTGGCAGGTTTCCAATTATAAAAACCACTAATCCTGACAGGGCGGATAATAGTAGATTGATACTTTTCATAAATTGCTGTTTGGTTTTTTCCCATGTATTTAGTTTGTCCTTATCAATATTTGGAACAACCACTTTATTCTCATAAAGGGTAATGGTTACAGTAGAAAAAGAGGTTTGGTTCTTTAAATACTTCATTCTTCCTTCGATCGTCTCTATTTCTTCTTGGAGAGCAGCCAAATCGGCAGAAATTTTTAGTAAATCCTCTGTTTTTGTTGCACTTTTCATAAATGCTAACAACCGTTCCTCTACAACCCTTTTTGATTTTAGTCTTGATTCAAGATCAACATATTCTTCGGTTACATCCTGCCCCGTAATATTCCTTTGCAGCACTTCCGCAGCTTGCCCCTCGGCATCATGAAGAAAGTCTTGAAAATACTTTTGAGGTATTCTAAATTTCAGTGTACCGCTAACCAGTTCATTATCCTCTTTAGTTATATTGGATTCAGCAATATATCCTCCTATATTTTCCGCTTTTTCCTCCAATCTTTGCACAGTTTGTTCAAATTTTTTAACACGAAGCTGTAAATCCGCATTATAGATTACCATCTGATTTGGGATTTCTAAAATCGTACTTTGGGTTTTCTCATTTTTAGCATCCTCAGCTGAGAATAAGGATTCTTCCTTCCGACTGCTAGGCTGCGAAGAATCGGTGACCATGTCTGCTTTGTCACTCATCTTGGCACTTTCGTCTTTGCTGCTGGAACTGCAGCCCGCTAAACTAATGAACAAAACCATGATAAAAATTGGAAATGCTCTTGTAAGATTAATCATTTAGTACACCCCATTCTCTCGATTAGTAAATGTCCTGAATCAACATCATCTATTACTAATACGGACGAGAGATTGAAAACAAGGTTACAGAGATATAAAATTTAATTATAAACTGCAATAAACTAAAAAAGCTGTTCATTGATGATAACGAACAGCTTTTTTATGGTTATTCAGTTTTTTCTAATTCGTCTAAAACACGGTTAACCCGCTTTTCGAGCATTTTCATCCCACTTCCACCCGCTTGGAAGTGGCGAAGCTTACCATCACGATCAAAAACATAGTAAGCAGGAACATATTGATTTTCAAAGATTTCCGTTAATTTATGCTCACTATCGACAAAGATTGGCTGTGTGATCCCATGTTCTGCGGCAACTTCCTTAATTTCATCCACGTTCAAATCATTTTCAGACCGTGGCATATGGACAGCAACTACATTTAGTTTATCCTTATAATTATCACGGAATTGATTTACTTGCGGCATTGCTTCCTTACATAGATGACAGCTAATCGACCAGAAATGAATCAAGGTTGGCTTTTCTCCAACTAGGTCTTCACTAGTAACTTGACCATTTAACCATTCTGTTGCCCCTGTTAACTCAGGCATTTGCTCACGTAATTTCATGGGTATCCTCCTATTTTAAAAAAGACCTAACGCTGGTAAAGGTTAGGTCCTATCTTTTGAAAATGAATGAAAACTAAATTATAAAGTAGCTTGTCCCGGCTTCCAGTTTGCAGGGCATAGACCACCAGTTTGTAATGCTTGAAGAACACGTAAAGTTTCATCCACATCACGGCCAATATTGTTATGGTTCACAACTGAATACATTAATTCACCTTCTGGGTTAATGATGAATAATCCACGAAGTGCGATCCCTTCTTCTTCAATTAAAATACCATAGTCACGAGTAACGACATGATTGTGGTCAGCTGCTAATGCATAGTTTAATTCGCCAATACCGTTTTGTTTGCGGTCTGTGTTAATCCATGCAAGGTGTGTATGAATGGTATCAGTAGAAGCTCCAATGACAACTGCATCAAGATCATCAAACTCTTCAAAGCGATCAGACATGGCAGTAATTTCAGTTGGGCATACAAATGTGAAATCCATTGGATAAAAGAACAATACTGTCCACTTATCATTTTTCATATTTTCTTCAAGACTAACTTTTCCAAATTCTTTGTTTGGCAATACTGCTTCCATTTCAAAGCGTGGCGCTTGTTTACCTACCATACGTTCTGGCATTTAAATCCCTCCAATAAAGTAGTTAAATTTAATTATGATAGCTATTCTTCTGCTACCCCTTTGACCTTCTCAGGTTAGGACAAAACTTTTAGAGATCATTTCAAATTATTATTACTAATAACCTAAATTTCCCCTTAGTCAGTTTTACCTTTTTCCGATGAGAATAAACGACAATATGTAACATTATTCCTTTTAATCTTAACATGTTTAACCAACAGAACAAAATAAAATGACTTGTTTTCTACGCTTTATGCTGATTACCTTTATAACTAATAAAACTTGTCATGACCTTTATAGCAACTTCAATTGCAGATTCGTCTGGATTTAATTTAGCATGATGCAAACCGAATGGTGATTCAACGCCAAGCCAAAACATGAGACCCGGAATTTCCTTAAGCATATAACCAAAGTCTTCTCCAGTCATTGCTTCCTTGCACTCCATTACCGTAACATCCGTGTTACTCTCGATAAAATTCATAAATTCCTTTGTAATGGACTCCGTATTGTATACTTGGTGATACATGGAACCATAGTCAATGACAGCTTCACATTCAAAACCAGTTTCAATCCCTTTTACAAGCGCTTCGATTCGGTGCTTCACCTTTTCCATTGCTGCTGGTGACAATGTTCGAATTGTTCCTTCAAGTCTTGCCGTTTCCGCGATAATATTTTGAACAGTTCCACCAGCTATTTTACCGATTGTGATGACTGCACTATCTAGAGGATCAACATTCCGTGAAATGATGGTTTGCAGCTGAGTGACGAGTGTACAGGCCGCGATAACCATATCATTCGTTTGATGTGGATAGGCTGCGTGTCCCCCTTTACCTTTTAGATCAATAAATAGCTCAGAAGTGTTAGCAAAAAGTAAACCTTCTTTTAAGGCAATGGTACCAACAGGATACTCCGGAGCAATATGGAGAGCAAAAATCAAATCCGGCATCCATTCCTGCATTTCTTCTGATTTTAACATTGGTTCTGCTCCGCCAGGACCCTCCTCAGCTGGTTGAAATATAAACAAGAGGTCGTCCTTAATTGGATTCTCAAGAAAATAGGTCAGCACCCCAAGGGCAATCGTCATATGAAAATCATGTCCGCAGGCGTGCATTGTCGCTTCATGTGTAGAGGAAAAAGGTAAACCTGTTTCTTCCCTAATAGGCAGACCATCTATGTCGGTTCTGTATCCAATTGTTTGGGTAGGATTTAAGCCATGAATTTTTACAAACAAGCCCGTTTTCCATTTTTTTATTGTGATCCGTTCTTGAGGCAATGAATTTATAACAGACAATAAATATGCCTGCGTTTTAAATTCTTGAAATCCAAGTTCTGGAATTTGATGAAGTTCACGGCGGACTTTAATTAATGAGTCCATGTTTATTCCCTCTCTTTCTCTATAAAAGAAGCGTGGAAAAGTTTCCACGCTTTTACATATCGAATTTATTATAACTGTCTAAGTTCTTGCATAATTTCTGTTTTTGACTTAGTTTTTTCATCTATATCTTTAATTTTCTTTGCTGGAGTCCCAGCTACGACTGTAAATGGAGGGACGTCCTTCGTTACCACTGCACCAGCAGCTACAACGGAACCTGTTCCTACCGTTACGCCTTCAAGAACGACAGCATTAGCACCAATAAGAACATCATCTTCAATAACGACAGGCTTTGCAGAAGGCGGTTCAATGACACCTGCTAAAACAGTTCCTGCTCCAATGTGACAATTTTTCCCGACGGTTGCTCTGCCACCTAGAACAACACCCATATCAATCATGGTTTTTTCACCAATAACAGCCCCAATATTAATAACCGCTCCCATCATAATCACGGCATTATCCCCAATTTCAACTTGGTCACGAATGATGACACCAGGTTCAATTCTTGCATTGATATGTTTGGTATCCAATAATGGAATCGCTGAATTACGACGATCATTTTCAACAACAAAATCTTCAATTTTAGCACTATTTGCCTCTAAAGCAGCATTGATTTCAGACCATTCACCAAAGACAATGCCTGTGCTTCCATTAATAAAGGCTTTTGAGTCACTTCCAAAGTCAATTCCTGCTAAGTCACCCTTCAAATAAACTTTTACAGGTGTAGATTTCTTACTATTTGCAATAAAAGCAATAATTTCATTAGCATCGATCATTTTCATAAATTTGCCCCCTATGGTTGAACTTAAACTGTAAATGGACGTTTGTCACATTTTCCATACAAAATACTTTAACAAACAAAAGCACTGAAAACAAGGAAAAACATCCTTACTGTTCAGAAGATTCTGCGATGTGCTCTTTAATTAATTCTACAAACGCATGAACCTGCTTCAATTGGAAGGCAGATTCATATCCTAATAGCCAAGTATCTCTTTTCAACGGTTCGTTATTTTCATCAACCAGTGGAATTTTGAAGATATTCCTTTCTGCTTTTGTTAATGTTATCGCCGGTAAAATAGCATAACCAATCCCATTAAAGGCCATCTGCTTGCACGTCTCAATTTGATCCACCACAACTGTTCTCTTTGGTGATGTTTTAAAATTACGCATCCACCAATCTTGAATTTCCTGATAATAATTAGAGTCACTTCTAAATTGAATAAAGGGACGTTCGGTCATTAATACTTGTTCCGGTCTCGTAAGTTCTCGATCGACAAGATAAAGGGGATCGTTAAAAAGATGAACTTTTACTCCTTTCCAATCTGGTGTTCCCCGAATAATTCCAATATGTACCTGATCATCGTACAAACATTTTAGTATTTCGCTGCTCCACCCTGTAACCAATGAAATTTTTACTTGTGGATATTTATCGATGAACTTTTTTAAAACTTGAGGCAGCCAGTTCTGACCCACGATAGATGCTACAGCAATTTTCAAAGTCCCAGAAATACCAGATTGGAGAGAATTTATCGTTTCACGAACCTTTTCTTGTTGCTTGAGGACATCATTCGCAAATTCGACTACATGTTCACCTGCTGGTGTCAGTGCTAGTCCTTTTTGTGAGCGAAGAAATAATTTAGTTCCCCATTCTTTTTCAATTGTTTGTAAGCGTTGAGAAAGAGCTGGCTGAGAAACAAACAGCCGCTCCGACGCTTTTCGCATATTCATTTCTTGTGCTAAAACAGATAATAACTGAAATTCTGATATGGAGGACAATGGCAAAACCTCTTTGTTCATTTTCTTTTCATTATAAAATGTTCAGTTTTTACTTTTCCAATCATAAAGCTTTTACATTTACATTTGGCCGTTATTCTTTTTCGGAATAAACCATATTAAAAGCAAACTTATGAATGCAAAGGCGAAGACGACATAATAAACAGTATGTAAGGAGGTCGTCAGCCCATCTTGTAAAATACTTCTTACAGAATCGGAAAGCTTATCGCGTTCCTCCGATTTCAAAAGGATATTCGTATCATTCACTGTTAAGGACTTGTCTTTTTCATTTAAAAACTGAACCAACCGGTTATTAAGAATACCGCCTAACAAGGCAGCCCCAATCGTATTGCCAAGATTTCTCATAAACATATTTGCTGCGGTAGCAATTCCTCTTTGCTGCCAGTCCACAGTGCTTTGAATCGAGACAATAAACGCGGTTGAAGTGAGACCCATCCCCACCCCTATTAAAAGGGAACCAGCCGCCGCCCAGAAAGGCCCAGATGAAGATGACATCGTCATGAAAACAACACTGCCTATAACTAAGAACAGCCCTCCAATAATTGAGGTTTTTCGATATCCAATTTTTATGAGCATTCGACCTGACAATGTGGATGCAATTGGCCAGCCAATGGACATTGCGGTTAATGTGAAGCCTGCTACTATCGGTGTTTGTTCCATTACTCCTTGAACAAATGTCGGCAAAAAACTCGATATGCCTATTAAGATAATTCCAGATGTAAGTGATGCTACATTAGCAATAAAGATTGGACGTTCCTTCCAAATTGAAAATGGCATGACTGGCTCAGAAGCTCGTCCTTCTTGAAGGACAAACGCAATCAATGCAAGTGCCGACACAATAATTAATGTTAGCGTCTGCCAACTTCCCCATGACCAGCGGCCGCTTCCTTCAACAAGTATAAACATAATTGTAGAGACTGTAATGGTTAAAAGAATCGCACCAAGATAGTCTATTTCATGTTTTTTCTTTTCAACATTTTCATTTAAGAACAGCCATAATCCAAGTAAGGAAAGAATCCCCAGGGGTAAATTAATCCAAAAAACATAATGCCAACTGACATATTGGACAAGTAAGCCGCCAACTGCAGGTCCTGTAATCGCTGATATTCCCCACACACTAGAAAGATAACCTTGTATTTTTGCCCGTTCTTCTGTGGTGTAAATATCTCCCACAATCGTTGTCGCTATTGGCGTAACCGCGCCCGCCCCAAAGCCTTGAATTAAGCGAAAGAGAATCAGTGTTTTCATAGATGTGGCAAAGCCGCAAAGAATCGAACCAATTAAAAAGATGATAATTCCAAGAGTAAGAATTGGCTTCCGGCCAAATAAATCTGAAAGTTTCCCGTAAATAAGGACGGTTACAGAATTCATTAAAAGATAGGCAGAGAATACCCAACTATAAAGTTTAAAACCACCCAAATCTGCGACAATCGCTGGCATCGCAGTAGAAACAATGGTCGCTTCAATTGCTCCCATAAACATTGCTAACATAACGGATGCTAATACCAGCGGTTTTTTAGTTGGTTTTCGTTGTTGGCCTTTCACAGACGTCTCTCTGTCTACGCTCATAAATACACCTCATATCCGTAAAAAATAGCTCCCATTTGGGAGCAGTATGGTTCAAACACTATTTTTTAAATCGTTTTACGATTTTATTCAAATGATTTAAAACCGTGCTTCTTGGTAAAATCCCTTCAAAAAATCCCTCACTATTTTCAATACAAATAAACGGATGGTTTACTAATAACTCTAAGCAATCATTAACCGATGCAGATATTCCTATTCGTGGAATTGAAATTTTCATAATTTCTTCCACCCGTTTGTTTTCAAGTTGTTCAAATTCAATCCGTTCAAGACCAAGAATGGAATCCATAATAATTGGTGTGCTTATTAAACCATGAAGCTTGTAATGTGGATCCAGTACAGGGATAGCGGTATATCCACTTTTGGTTAATACCAACAAGGCATGTTCAAGATTGTTTCCAATTTGCACATGTGCGACCCGTTCAGAAGGTATCATTAATTGTTTAATTGTTAATTCTATAAATTCCCCACTGGGAAGATTAATCATCGCCGAAAACTCCTCAATGTTTGTTTTTCTACAAATTTATTCTATCATAGTTTTCGGTACTCTGGGCTATTTAAGAAACGTTTCCAGCTAAAAATCTCTTTTATACAAATGCTAATTTTTGTCCAAAAAAAGAAACCCCTAGAGGTCTCTTATTGAATTAAATCAAAAATTTCAATTGTAATCATGTCAATATTATCAAATTGATATCTTTTTGGTTTTTCCTTCTCGTTATATACTTCTAATTCAAAGGTTTCTGTTTTTGGATGAAATGTTACCTGACACTTTCTTTCACCATTCACCTCAAAATACCGTTGTGCAGGTTCACCACTATTAGATTGTTCCTGCAGGTTTTTTAACCTAGTTAATATTCCTTGAAGCTGTGACATATGCTTCCTCCTTTCAAACACAAAACAAACTGTCTATAGTTATATTTATCATTTGGCATATGATCTATCCTGAGCGATTCTTTTCAAAATTTTACAGTAAGTTTTTATGCCAATATTAAAAGAATAAGATACTATACTCCATTTGTCCAAATAAAATTAAACGAAATGCTATTTTTTTATAAATAGATGGAAAAAATAGGCCTCTTGTATTTGAGACCTATTAGAAAAAAGTAATTTTAACAAAGAGAATAATAAACAGCAGTAATGCAAAAAAGATTCCATATGCTAAAAAAATGGGATTTCGTGTATAAACATTTCCTTGCACTGGTTTAGCAATTTTTGAATCCATATCCCCTTCAACTGTCTTTTGACTTTTTGCAGCAGACAATGTATACAGCAGGGATATTGCAAGAATAGCAACAATGGCAATCGCAAGCGTATCAACGAAAAGATTCATGAGCGCGTCTCCTTCTTATGAATGTTTACGATTAAAATGCCACTTGCTGTTTCATTCTATACAGGTTCATTCTACAGTAATTGGTCATGTTCAAATAGATATTGATTAGAAATATCGATAAATAAGTAATCATCGCCGTTAATAGGAAAGGAAAATGTCCGTATTGTTTCTCCGGTTTCAATATCACAATACAAATCGGATAACCGTCCCCTCTGTTCATGACGCATTTTAATGATATTTTCCAAAAAGTATGGGCGCCAGCTCCAATTTTTATTTAAATAAACGGACTGCACAATCCAGCCATTTTTATCTTTAAAGATATTGGCTGATTTTTGAAACCCATCCTCATCACAAACATACATTCGGAAGGCAATGTTGTCCAATTCCTTAATTAACGTTTGGAAAAGGGTTACATAACCTGACTTTTTATTTTTTATGACAATCTCTTGGACCGTTGTGTGAAAATATTCTTCTGTAGTAAATACAGCTTCTAACTTTCGCTTTTCATAAGCAATAAAGTCATGAAATTTTTCTTTTAAACGGTCCTTTAAAAAATCACGATTTATCAATTCAGCAGCAGGAGGTCCTAAATAATAACCTTGATAGTAGTGGCCGCCATTTTTCCAAGCAAATTGCAATTGATAACTCATTTCAATATTCTCGAACAAAAGGGTAGCCCCTATTTTTCTTGCTAAAAGCGACAAAGTAAACAAAACATCATTAAAATACATACCCGTTGATGTTGATTTTAGGGCCTGCAGATTTATTTTTATAATATCCGGTTCGAGCTGACCAATGCGATCAAAATGGTAACTCTCACTTCCAATACTTGCAATCGCGATTTTTAATCCATAAGTCCGATAGTATTGCAACAGATGATCAAATTGATCTAAATCACCCTGATAATTCCGATCGGAAATTTCAAGAACAACTCGATTTAAATTTAATCCTTTTTTTTCCAACTCAAGAAGTTCCTGCAAAAACGGCTCTCCATGTCCATACATTAACAATTCTGCATTCCGATTAAAGAAGACCAGGATATCTTCGTCAAGCTCTAATACTTTTTCAAGTGCCTTTTTTACGATTAAGACATCTACTTCATACTTATATTCATCAGGAATTTGATCATCATGAAAAAAAGGCCCTAAGCTGATGACATTCCCTTCTGATTGAAATCGTCCCAATACTTCATAGGCAATAACTACTTGCTCGTCGGCACTAAAAATCGGTTGAAAATACGGAAAAACATTTTCAAGATCCGATAGAATTTCCAATGCATCCATCCAAGTTCCTCCAAAATTTTTTCTTATTATACCATACGCTTCCGGTTCGCTTCTCGTTCTTTTCCCAAAAGAATACCATTATAGCAGCAATGATACAATCATATCCTATAAACAAGCTCTCTTTTAAGGAGGTTTGTTTTTTGAAAATACTTTGCGCTTTAGCAGCATTACTGCCAATGTTAGGATGCAACCACTATAATGATGATACAAATAAGAGTACAAATCAAATTAATCAACAGATCACATCAACAAGTACTGAGAACGCTCCAAATCAACGTATCACCTTAAAAAATACAAAAGATAAATCCTATACCCTTAATGAGCTAAATAAACAAGTGCTTCCCATTGAGAATACAGATACAGACCAATCCGTAAATACAACGGCAAAAAAGAATTCCGTAATGCTTAATGTCATTCTGATTAAACAAAACCCTGAGCTAAAATATGGGTGTGAAGTGACAAGTCTTGCAATGGTATTACATTATGCTGGTGTAAAAACAAGCAAAATGAATCTATATCAGTCCATTCAAAAAGATCCAGACCCGCTTATTAGGTCATCAAGAGGAGATATTTTACGATGGGGAAACCCTGCAGATGGATTCGTAGGAGATATGACAGGAAGACGTGCAGGTTATGCCGTTTTTGATAAACCGATGATTGCATTAATTAATCAAAAACTTCCCGGAAGAGCTGTAAACTTAACCAATCAGCCTTTCGACCGGGTATTAGAGCATATTTCAAAAGGTTATCCAGTGGTGGTTTGGACAACTGGTGATTACCGTTTACCTGATCGATGGGAAGGATGGTATCACGGTAAACAGTATATCAAAACTCCCCTTGATTTACACGCGGTCGTCCTCGTTGGTTATGACGTTCATCATGTATATTTAAACGATCCGCTTTCAGGAAGAAAACAAGTAAAGGTAAGAAAAGACCAATTTGTATCGTCCTGGAAAGCCTTGCAAAGCCGAGCCGTTAGTTATAAGTAAAAGCAGTCATTCGACTGCTTTTTTAGCATTTTTTTTATTTTTTTGAATAAACACTTACAAATAACCTTTTTAGTTGCATTATTGGAAGTTTTTAAAGAAAATACAAATGGGCTTTTTTATTTAGCAAATGATGATTAAAGATGGGTTGGTAGAAAAATGGCTTATACGTCTAAACAATCGCGGAGGACATTTCTAAAAAGAATATCGGGTTCATTACTAACCGTTATTGGATTGAGTTCAGGGGGCTATTTCTACGCCAATCGAATTGAGCCTTCCTTGCTTGATATTCAAGAACAACCAATAAAGCATAATCTTATCCCCAAGAGCTTCGCAGGAATAAAAATCGTTCAATTTAGTGATACTCACCTAGGTTTTCAATACAATCTAAGGCAATTTAAAAAATTAGTTTCCAAAATCAATGACCTTCACCCAGACATTATTTTATTTACTGGAGATTTAATGGATGAACCAAATAAATATTCGGACTTGAATAAATTAGTACCCATTTTAGAAAATCTACATGCCCCACTTGGAAAATATTGCGTCTATGGAAATCATGACCATGGTGGCTACGGATCTGAAATTTATCGTAATATCATGGAAACCACCAATTTTAAGGTCCTATTAAATCAATCCATTCCTATCCATTTACAGGATGGCAGCAGCATCTACCTGCTGGGTATTGATGATGCAATGTTAGGAAACCCAGATTTACCGTTAGCCTTGAAGAATGTACCCAGGAACTGTTTTACATTACTATTATCCCACGCCCCGGACCTGGCTGATTCAGCATCACAGTATCAAATCCAATGGCAGCTCAGCGGGCACAGCCATGGCGGTCAAATAAAAATTCCCTTTTTAGGCCCACTTGTGATGCCTCCCTTTGCCCAAAAGTATCCTGAAGGTCTTTATAGCATAAACGACAAGTTAACCCTATATGTTAACAGAGGAATAGGAACAACCCGATTGCCGTTCCGGTTTATGGCCAAGCCAGAATTAACTATTTTTACGTTAAATCCAATAATAGATAAGTAATAAATTATTTTAAAAAATAGTCCCTTATTTCTATTTTGATAAAAAAAAGGTATAATGTAGTTGCTTTAAAAGAATGAAAGGAGAACACAATTTGAAGTACGATCAGAAACATCCCCTAACCAATATAAGTTTAACCATTGAAAACCTCGCACAAGCAGTCTTTATTGTGAATCGCCATGCAAAAACCGCTCCAAACCCCAAACTATTGTACAAACTGAAACAAGAGTCACTAAAAAAATTGATTGAAGAAGGGAAAGCAAGGAAGGTTGGTCTTCATTTTTCTGATCACCCACGAAATAGCCAGCAACAGTCTGATGTACTTGTCGAATGCGGAAGATACACCTTTCATATTCCTCCAACTAAATCAGATTTTCATGATCTCCCTCATCTTGGAAAATTAGATGCAAGTGTAAGAAATCCAAAGGCTGCACTCTCGCTAAACGCTGCCAAAGCATTATTACAGACCTACACAGGGATCTCTGAACTAGAGAATGCACCTTTTAATCCTCGAAAAAAGCAACAAACATACCAAAAACCAATTTTCAAAAAGTTAGGCGAACGATATAATTAAACAAAAAAGTGGATATCCCAATACAAAAAGTCAAGACCCCCAAAACAAAATAAGCAGCTATCAATGTCGAATTTACAATTATCTATTTTGGTTTAAGCGAAGGACTGACTGTTTTGGGACAGACACTTTTTTTCTTGGACTCGTTTGTCTAATTTTTGCAACAACTTCTTGAGCATTTTGTGAACACCAGCGTTGAATGATAGACTCTTTTATCAATCACCATTACAATACAAACGTAAGGATTACTTAAGTATCAATACGCAGCCATAAACTTTAAAAGAGGTGCTATAGCATGAAAGGAACCGCCATTCTTTTTCAGGAGCAAAGAATTACGTTTATTGAAGGTGTCGATCATTCCCTTTATGAAAATATCAAAGAGCAATGTGGATGTGAAAATTGCAGCTGCAAGCTTAATGATAAAATAGTGGAATTTGATTCTGTATCACCAGTTTTCTGGCACGAGGATGAAATTGATTGGGATTATGGATATTAATAATACGCTTTAATTTGCTATATACTCCCCACCCCCTAAAAAGACGGTCTTGAGCAAAGCTCAAGCCGTTTTTTTATTACACAATAATATAAATCGTCGATAGTAGCATCGATTGCCTCAAATAGTCTATAATCATAATATTCTATCGTTATAGAATCCAATGCTGGAAGGATGTGCACTATTGGAACATTTACTTAATGAACGCGTTAAAAATATTGAAATCTCCGGAATAAGGAAATTTTCAAATATGGTCGCCCACATTGATGATCTGATTTCTTTTACGATTGGGCAGCCAGATTTCCCAACCCCTGAACATGTAAAAGCTGCAGGCATTGCAGCAATCAAAGATGACTTTACTTCCTATACTCATAACGCAGGCACACTGGAATTAAGGCAAGCAGCGTCTAATTTTGTTAAAAAGAAATACGAGCTAAACTATAAACCCGACTCTGAAGTGATTGTAACAATGGGTGCAAGTGAAGCGATTGACATTGCTTTTAGGACGATTTTAAGTGAAGGAGCAGAGGTCATTTTACCTGGCCCTATATATCCTGGTTATGAACCAATTATTCGAATGATGGGTGCAGTACCTGTCCATGTCGACATTCGAAATAACCATTTCCGCTTTACATTAGACATGATTAAACCGTTTATAACAGACAAAACACGCTGTCTTGTTCTTCCCTACCCATCGAATCCGACAGGAGTAAGCCTCTCCGAAGAGGAACTGGGGGAAATAGCGGGTTATTTAAAGGACAAGGATATTTTTATATTGGCGGATGAGATTTACAGCGAACTAACGTTCGACAAAAAACATAGGTCGATTGCGAACTTCTTAAAAGAGAAAACCATTGTGATAAACGGGCTATCTAAATCCCACTCTATGACAGGCTGGAGAATTGGCTTCTTATTCGCTCCAGAAAACATTACAAAACATATCTTAAAGGTACACCAATATAATGTTTCATGTGCAAACTCCATTGCCCAAAAGGCCGCTCTTGAAGCTTTAACAGTTGGGATTGATGACGCAATTGCCATGAAAATGGAATATGCGAAAAGAAGAGAATATGTATATCAGCGTCTAATCACAATGGGCCTAGATGTCGTTAAGCCAGATGGGGCCTTTTATTTCTTTATAAAAATCCCTGATACAATGGCCTTAAATAGCTTTGAGTTTGCCCAAAAGCTTGTGGAAGAAACCAAAGTGGCCGTTGTTCCAGGCAGTGCATTTTCTGAGTATGGAGAGGGCTACTTCCGGTTATCATTCGCCTGCTCAATGGAAAAATTGCAGCTCGGCTTAGAACGAATGGAAACCTTTTTCATCAAAAGTTAGAAAAGCGGAAGCTCCCTGGTCAGCGGCGTATGGCCTGGAGCGCTCCAACTGAGATAAAGGAAACACGAAGAGCCGGAGGCGACTCGATGTTGACTTATCGTAGGGCGGTGAGCGAAGGACATTAGCCGCTAGGGCGCTGGAGCTGGACAATTCTCAAAGCCAAAATCTATGCATTCTTATCTTTTTAAGAAGGATGTCCTAACCAAAAAAGGGTCTGAAACCACCACCTCAATGTGGGGTCAGACCCTTTTAGGAAATCCTCTTTATTTTTGATTATTGTCCATTATATTTTCCGTTATTCTTAGGTGCTTTTTCTTTTTTAGCTTTGTCTTTATGGATTTTGTTGGTAGCTGCGGAACCCATTTCATGGGCAAATTCTTCATTTAAAACAGCAGAATCAAACCCTTTTTTGTTTTTCTGCTGAGGGTCGTTCTTTTTTGTCCGTTTGGCCATTATCATTCCTCCTAACAAGATTTTCTTTCATAGTTTCTAAAAGTCAGGAAGAATTTATTCTTACCAGTTTGTGGCCAAAAAGGAGGCTAGTTTTTCCAATATTTATAAAGTGCCTGAGTGCCGCTATTCTCCTCGCCCATTTCAGCTAATTGATCATATAAGGACTTTGCTAACGTCAATCCAGGTACTGGCATATCCATCCTTTCAGCTTCGTCTATGGCAATTTTCATATCCTTAATAAAATGTTTTATGTAGAAGCCTGGTTCAAAATCCCCTTTTAACATTCTTGGGACAAGATTAGAAAGAGACCAGCTGCCAGCTGCTCCAGCGGTAATATTTTTTAAAACATTTTCCGGATTTAATCCTGCCTTTTGGGCATAAATAATCGCTTCACAAACACCAATCATATTTGAAGCAATGGCAATTTGATTACTCATTTTGGTATGCTGTCCTGCACCAGCCTTGCCTTGATAAACAATATTGGTTCCAAGGTATTCTAAGAGTGGGCGAACTGCCTCAAATGCTTCCTTTTCGCCGCCAACCATTATCGAAAGTTTAGCTTCCTTAGCACCTACATCTCCACCTGAAACGGGAGCGTCGATTGCCTGAAGCCCCTTCTTCTTTGCCTCATCATAGATTTTTACAGCAAGCGAAGGTGAAGAAGTTGTCATATCAATGAAATAGCTGCCAGGTTTACCGTGTTGCAGCAAACCATTTTCACCTAAAAACACTTCCTCCACATCTGTAGGGTAGCCGACCATTGTAAAAATAACATTGGCCTGCTCAGCTACGTCTTTTGGTGTTTCCGCCCATATTGCCCCGCTTTCCAATAAGTCATTTGCTCTTGCTTTTGTTCTTGAGTAGACAACTAAAGAGAAGCCTGCCTTTAAAAAATGCGCTGCCATGCTTTTACCCATAACACCTGTACCAATAAAACCTATTGTTGTATTTTCTGGAGTTAGCAAGTAAATCCTTCCTCTCAATGCTTTTTCTTTATTTTAACACTCCAATTTATTTTTTGGTAATAAGAAAAGCGCAAGCGCCCTGGTCAGCGGCGTATGGCCTGGAGCGCTCCAACTGAGATAAAGGAAACACGAAGAGCCGGAGGCGATTCGATGTTGACTTATCGTAGGGCGGAGAGCGAAGGACACTAGCCGCTAGGGCGCTGGAGCTGGACAATTCTCGAAGCCAAAATTAATAAATTCTTATAAATTTAAAAAGACCGGAACGTCCAGTCGTCCGGTCTTTTTGCTCCATCTCCAAATTTTATGCACATATTAATGTTTTCCCATAACCATCTGAATTAAACAAGTTCTATAATTCGGATGAGAAATTTGTTAGAAATGCACGTCCAAATACTTCTTTGTCGTTAAAAACCTCGATTGAAACCGCTTGATTCTGCTCAATCATATTCCTAAGCTCTTGGATATGTAAATCAATTTTTAATGGCAAGGGATCCATAAAAATATATTTTTCACGTTTCCCTTTAACTTCTAAATAATCGCCATTTAGAACTTGATCCTCTCCATAGACTATTTCCCTTTTGCCAATGGCTGCAGCTAATTTATCATCGTGGATGGTTACTTTTACTTTGTATAATTGGTGTCCTTCAAGTATTTCGTTATTTATACGAAACCTAAATTGGAGTTCATTATTTTTAGTGAGTAATGCATCGGCATATCGATTTACAATTAACTCGTTTGAAAATAAATATCCACATCCACTTAAATTGGTTAAACAGAATATCCCAAGAACAAGGAAAATTTTCATTCGCAAATTTCTGTGCATTCATAACACTCCCTCATCTTTTACCATAGCCAAAATCCAGTGGCAATAAACGTTAAGAAAGGTTAAAAAAAGGAAAAAAGCTTAAATAGATTTGATCATGCCACCGTCTACGAGGTAAGCACTGCCTGTCATATAGGAATTTGCATCCGACAGTAAAAAGGCTGCCACATTCGCAAACTCTTCTGGGGTTCCATATCTCTTCAACGGTATCCCTGCTTTCATCTGTAATTCAATTGTCTCTATGTCAACGCCTAGCTTGTCTGCAGACACTTGGTCTAAATGTACGATACGGTCTGTTGCAATCCGTCCAGGTGCAATCGTATTGATAAGGATATTATAATGTGCTAACTCTGAAGCAAGCGTTTTAGAGAGCCCGATGATCCCTGTCCGAAATGTATTAGATAGAATCAATCCGGGAATTGGCTCTTTTATGGATGAAGAAGCAATATTTAAAATTTTACCACCTTGTTGTTTCAAGTAAGGTAATGCTTCCCTTATCATTCTGACATAAGATAATAAATTTAGTTCAAATGAGGCTTGCCATTCTTCGTCTGTCAAATCTTCAAATGATGCTGCAGGTGGACCGCCTGCATTATTAACTAGTAACTGGAGGCCGCCAAAGTGTTCCACAGTAGCCAAAACTAGCTGTTTAATATCATTGGTATTGGTAATGTCTGCTTTTTGATAGGAAACCTTTCCCATTCCGATTGACTCCAGTTCAAGAACCTTTTGTTTTAATTTTTCCTCTTCACGACCGGAAATCATCACATTCGTGCCTTCTTTAACAAGCTGTTTCGCAATGGCAAACCCTAACCCTTGGCTTGAAGCTGCAATTAACGCTGTTTTTCCTGATAAATTTAAATCCATTCCATTCAATCCTCCTTTTATCTATGCACTTTTATTATACAAGATTCATATAGGGAACACTTGGAAAACAAATTAAAAAAATGAGACAGAATTTCCGTCTCATTTTTTATGTTTTTGGTTTTTAGAATGTATGGGCAAAATCCTTAGCCCTGGCAATGGCGTCATCTTTTATTTCTTGCGCTTTTTCAGGCATGGCGTTGTGTCCTTCAACAAATAGACCATCCAAAGTTGCAATACCGAAAAAACTCATCATAATACTGATATAACGGTGTCCCATCTCCATTTGTGCTGCAGGCCCTTCAGAGTATACACCTCCACGTGCCTGAATATGCAAAGCTTTCTTATCAGTTAACAGCCCAATTGGCCCCTGTTCCGTATATTTAAATGTTTTCCCTGCTACCGCCACTGAGTCAAGATAGGCTTTCATTACTGGAGGAAAAGAGAAATTCCATAATGGAGTTACAAATACATATTTATCCGCCCCCACAAACTGCTCACTTAACTCATTTAATCGTCCAACCTTTTCTTTTTCATTAGCTGATAATTCGTCAAATACCTGACCTGATCGAAGTTTTCCCCAGCCACTAAATACATCCGCATCAATTTGGGGAATTTGTTCCTTATACAAATCTAAATGAACGATTTCATCCCCTGAATTTACCTGTTTATATTCATCGATAAACGCTTTGCCTACTGCCATGCTATAGGACTGTGTTTCATTATGTGGGTGCGCTGTAATGTACAAAACCTTTGCCATATTCATTCACCTTTCTATATTAAAATTTAAGACATTTTAGTATCACACTTAATGGCCCTAAATAATCAAAAAAGATTTGCCCTATCGGCAAATCCTTTCATTTTAACCATTTATTCGTTTGTATTTAGTGAGTAAGGATTTTGACCAATGTTCATTCTCATATCATCAGTCAATTGGAATGGCTCATTAACCAATGCCTCATTTATTGCTTGGCCTAGTTGTGAACTTCCATCATAATGTATAGGTTTTTGCTCCATAATTCCTATTCACCTCCACTAATTCTACATTTATCATATGTATTCCACACCTTATTAATCACCTAACTCCTAATTTTTTAGTAGATATAGGTAAAAAACTAGGTATAATTTAATAATATTGTACTCGATATTTAATTTAAAATAAATAATTATTTCAAAATTCAAAAGTTATTTCTTAAAAAAGAGACCGACTGAAGAACAGTCGGTCTCTTTTTCCCAGAGTAATGATTTACATTGTTGAAGAATGAACTGCTTCCATTACCTGTGAAGTGGTTTGCATATTTAAAACTTCTTTTGCTAATTTCTCCATATCAACCTTATTCAGGTTCTTGATTTGTGAACGAGCCTTCAGAATTGAAGTGGCACTCATCGAAAATTCATCAAGACCTAATCCAAGAAGGATCGGGATAGCGGTTTCATCTCCAGCCATCTCGCCACACATACCAGTCCATTTACCTTCTGCATGCGCTGCATCGATGACCATTTTTACTAATCGTAAAATAGATGGGCTATACGGTTGATATAAATAAGCTACACGTTGGTTCATTCGATCAGCAGCCATTGTGTATTGAATTAAATCATTGGTACCAATACTAAAGAAATCTACTTCTTTGGCAAATTGGTCAGCTAAAACCGCTGTAGATGGGATTTCAACCATGATGCCAAGTTCGATTTTTTCCGCTACTATTTGACCTTTCGAAATAAGGTTAGCTTTTTCTTCCTCAAGAATTGCTTTTGCAGACCGGAACTCATCCAAAGTTGCAATCATGGGGAACATAATTTTTAAATTACCATAGCTGCTTGCACGTAGTAATGCCCGCAGTTGGGTACGGAAAATATCCTGCTCTTCGAGACATAAACGAATTGCACGGAATCCTAAGAAAGGATTCATTTCTTTTGGTAAATCCAAATAGGGCAGTTCTTTATCCCCGCCGATATCCAATGTACGAACTACAACAGGTTTTCCTGCCATGCCTTCTAGCACTGCTTTATAGGACTCAAACTGTTCTTCTTCTGTTGGAAGTTGATCTCTTCCCATATAAAGGAATTCGGTTCTATATAAACCTACTGCTTCTCCGCCATTCTCAATAACACCTTTTAAATCTTTAGGAGTACCGATATTGGCTGCTAATTCTACATGATGATGATCCTTGGTAATGGTTGGCTCATTAACAAGTTTAGCCCACTCTGCTTTTTGAACTTCATAATCCGCATGAACTTTACGATATTGTTCAACAAGTTCTGGTGTAGGGTTAATATGTACTTCACCTTTAAGTCCATCAACAATGACAAGGTCACCATTTGTGACATCTTCAGTTGCTGTTTTTGTACCTACTACTGCAGGTATTTCCATTGAACGTGCCATAATCGCTGAATGCGAGGTACGTCCCCCAATATTGGTTGTAAACCCTTTAACAAATTTACGGTTTAATTGGGCTGTGTCAGAAGGTGTCAAATCCTCTGCAATAATAATCACTTCTTCAGCAATCATGCTAGGATTCACAAGTTGAACACCTAACAAATGAGCTAACACACGCTTTGTAACATCCCGAATATCTGCTGCCCGTTCTTTCATATATTCATTATCCATTTGTTCAAACATCATAACAAACATATCGGCAGTTTCTTTGAGAGCAAACTCGGCATTTACTTTTTCAGATTGAATTTTTTCTTCAATCGGTGCATTCAATTCAGGGTCGCTTAATACAAGGAGATGGGCTTCAAAAATCGCTGCTTTATCTGCACCAAGATCTACTTTAGCCTTGTCACGAATAGCTTCGAGTTCTGACTTAGATTTATCCATGGCCTTGCGAAATCTTTCAACCTCTGCAACACTATCATCAATTGATTTCTTATCAAAAGATAAATCAGGTTCAACAAGACGATATGCCTTAGCAATGGCAATACCGTTTGATGCAGCAATCCCATTCAAAAAAGTCATTATTCTGCCAAACCTTCTTTTTTCAATGTTTCATCTAAAGCATTTAATGCATCGTTAGCATCATTGCCTTCAGCCTTAATGACAATATCTGCACCTTGACCTACGCCTAAGGACATTACACCCATAATTGATTTCAAGTTAACTGTTTTACCTTTATATTCTAGAGTAATTTCAGAATCAAATCTGCTAGCTGTTTGTACTAATAAAGTTGCTGGTCTTGCATGAATACCTGTTTCTGCGATTACTTTAAATTGTTTCTCTGCCATGCTAAATCAAACTCCTTTAATTTATATTAAAAAAATTAAACTTGCTTTAATTAAAATAAACATTTCTCGGCATTTAGTCAACCAAAGCAATTTTAACTAAAGAATAAAAATAAATTTCATGTCGGTTTATTTTTCCAAACAAGAGCCTAAACATGTATTCATTTTCAATCTCTCAATAATGTTTTTATTGGTACAAATGAAAGAATATCATTTCCTTCAATATCAAACAACTAAAAAACTCACAAAATCATTCTGTTCACAAAACTGTCAAAAACATTTAAAATCCATCAAAAACATTTATCAAGAAAGAACGGCTGTTTTTAAAGCCTCATCTAACGAAAAATAATAGGTTTCCCTTTCCTGTTTGGTCCAACTTAAACGATCTTCCATATAATCCAGGACTTTATTTTTCCATTTTCTTACTGATTCAATATTAAACAGGATTGCTCCTGTTCGTCGATTAAAGAAATCATTTGGTGTGACAACCATTTCTTCTTCTATGCCATACATAAGCTTTGCAAATAAGAAAAGTGGTAAACCGTAGCGGCTAGCAACTTCCTGATTCTTTTTTACTAATTTAAAGACACTATCAACGTTTGAACCATAAATTTTCGTTAATTCCTCCGCTTCTTCACGAGTTAGCCCTGCTTCCACCCCATGATCAATCTTTCCAGCTATAAAGGTATGAAAATTTTTTGCTCCTCCCACATGACCGCCAGAAATAGGTAAATCCTTTGTCTGACAGTTTGGAAAATTCATTCCTGCTTCAAATTGAAATTTTGCCGTTAACAAATCGACGATGGTTTCCGCCATTTTTCGATATCCTGTTAATTTACCACCAGCGATGGTAATTAAACCTGAATTCGACTCCCAAATTTCATCTTTCCGTGAGATTTGAGATGGATCCTTCCCTTCCTCAAAGATAAGCGGTCGAACCCCTGCCCAGCTCGATTCGATATCATGCTCAGTAATTTTCACATTTGGGAACATGTAATGAATCGCTTTCAAAATATACGTTTGATCATGAACTGTCATATGTGGTTGAACTACATCTTGATCGTAAAAAGTATCTGTAGTACCCACATATGTCTTACCATCACGAGGAATCGCAAACATCATTCGACCATCAGGCGTGTCGAAATAGATGGCTTGTGTTAAAGGGAAGCGTGCTTGGTCAATCACAATGTGAACTCCTTTAGAAAGTTGCAATGTCTTTCCCTTTTTTGACTGATCCAGTTCACGAATCGTATCAACCCACGGACCTGCAGCGTTAATAACCTTTTTAGCTCGAACCCTATAGTTTTCGCTGCTTATCTGGTCCTGGACGATTGCCCCGGCCACTTTTCCTTTTTCATAGACAAGTTCGATAACCTTTGCATAATTACAGGCAATCGCTCCTTTTTCAATTGCCGCCTTCATCACTTCAATTGTCAGCCTGGCATCGTCCGTGCGGTACTCCACATAGTACCCGCCTCCTACTAAACCATCCTTCTTAATGAGCGGTTCCATCTTTATCGTTTCGGCAGCAGATAACATCGTACGGCGTTCGGAGCTCTTTACTCCTGCCAAATAGTCATACACTTTCAGGCCAAGAGACGTACTGAACAAACCGAAGGTTCCGCCTTTATGAATGGGCAGCAGCATCCATTCTGGCGTGGTTACATGCGGACCATTTTCATAAACAATCGCTCGTTCTTTGCCAACTTCGGCAACCAGTTTAATTTTAAATTGTTTTAAATAGCGTAATCCTCCATGAACTAATTTTGTTGATCTGCTAGACGTCCCTGCAGCAAAATCTTGCATTTCTACCAGCGCTGTCTTCATCCCCCGTGAAGCAGCATCAAAAGCAATTCCGGCCCCCGTAATTCCCCCGCCAATTACTAACACGTCAAAAATTTTCTCGTTAAGCATCTGTCCAATCTCATTGCGATACAGGGTAGAAAATTTCATAAATAGCGCCGCCCTCCCTGAGGTTATATATTTTAACTGTAAATAAATATCGTAACCCAAAAAGACCACTAAAACAGTATCAACATAAGATCATGCTTTTGTGGCCTTCCTTTTATCCTATTCTATTTATAAGCCATTGCTGCCTTCACAGCCCTATTCCAACCAGCATACAAGTTTTTTCGAGCCTCTTTCGACATTTTTGGGGTAAACAGTTGGTCTACTTTCCACTGTTTAGAAATTTCCGCTTGGCTTTTCCAATAGCCTACTGCTAATCCTGCTAAGTAAGCTGCTCCTAGAGCTGTCGTTTCATTTACTATGGGTCTTTCAACTGGAACATTTAGGATATCACTTTGGAAACTCATTAAGAAATTATTTTTGACAGCCCCGCCATCGACACGAAGTGTGTTGAGTTTAATACCTGAATCAACCTCCATAGCTGATAAGACATCCTTGGTTTGATAGGCTAGTGACTCAAGTGTTGCACGGACAAAATGTTCCTTCGTTGTACCTCTGGTTAAACCAAACACAGCACCTCGTACATCACTATCCCAATATGGTGTTCCTAATCCAACAAAGGCTGGAACAACGTACACACCGTCTGTAGACTCTATCATCGCAGCATATTTTTCACTATCCGCTGCATCCTTTAACAGCCTTAGGCCATCTCGAAGCCATTGTATGGCCGAACCAGCGACGAAGATACTGCCTTCAAGGGCATATTCTACCTTCCCATTTATCCCCCAAGCGATCGTTGTTAATAAGCCGTGCTCTGAGAGGACTGCTTTTTCGCCCGTATTCATTAACATAAAGCAGCCGGTCCCGTAAGTGTTTTTTGCCATTCCTTTTTCAAAACATGCCTGACCAAATAATGCTGCCTGCTGATCACCTGCTATTCCGGCAATCGGCACTTCTTTTCCAAAGAAATGACTATCAACCGTCTTGGCGTAGATCTCTGAAGACTCGCGAACTAAGGGAAGCATGGATTTAGGGACACCCAATATTTTTAAAAGCTCTTCATCCCACCTTAGCTCATAAATATTAAACATGAGGGTTCGGGAGGCATTGGAAAAATCAGTAACATGTACCTGGCCGCCGGAAAGCTTCCAAATCAGCCAAGTATCAATGGTCCCAAACAACAATTTCCCTTGGTCAGCCTTTTCACGTGCGCCCTTCACATTGTCTAGAATCCACTTGACTTTTGTCCCTGAAAAATAAGCATCGATTAATAGCCCAGTTTTGGCATGAAACAAATCATTATAACCACTTTTCCTTAGTTCTTCACAAATACCACTAGTTTGGCGGGATTGCCAAACAATTGCATTGTATACGGGCTCGCCTGTATCTTTATCCCAAACAACCGTTGTCTCCCGTTGATTTGTAATCCCAATACCTGCAATTTGTTCTGGTTTTATACCTGATTCTGATAAAACACCCGCAATCACGGATAGGATTGAACCCCAAATTTCATTCGGATTATGCTCGACCCAGCCTGGCTTTGGAAAGTGTTGTGTGAATTCCTTTTGGGCGGTGTGAACAACCTCTCCCTTTTTATTAAAGATAATAGCTCTTGAGCTAGTTGTTCCTTGATCTAATGATAAAATATAATTTTCCAATAGCCATCTCTCCCTATAAAACCCCAGTTTTTAAATGAATTTATTTGGATTAAAGCTAGCTTCTAGGTTCTTGTTGGTACTGATATAAGACATCTCCCCCCCGCTGACCAATCCCGCGGAAATGTTTAAAGTCTTTTCTTTTCACGATTACCTTTCGAAACTCCATAAAATCAGCATTCTTAACGTAATACTCTGAAAGTTCCCCTGTCATCAGTCGATCTAAAATTTCTGTAACCATATCTTCTGTCATGTTAAAAATACACCACCATTTCAATCATATTGTATCGTATAAACCATTATCCTCATATTCTATAATTAAAGGCTTTTCCATACTTTTTTTCCAACCTCCTTCATATAATAAAATAATCTGAAATAATTAACAAAATTGTCAAACAAAAGGCTTTACGAATTTAGTATATTAGTGCAAACTGTTATGTAAACGATTTATTAATAGTTTTTGGGCCAAAGGAGAGAGACTAATTGAAAAAAGCAGAAGTAGGAAATATCGTAGAATTCCGTGGTGGATTGCAAGGGATTGTTGAAAAGGTAAATGAAAATTCTGTAATAGTCGACCTAACATATATGGATAATTACCGTGATTTAGAATTAGATCAGCGTACAGTTGTCAATCATAAAAACTATAGGGTAGTTAAAGAAAGCGCTTATTAGTGTAATAGATTTACAGAAAAGGCAGTTATTATCTGCCTTTTCTCTTTGCCTTGTATTTTTATTGACCTTTTTCTGTTTCTTTAGAAATTTGCTTTAAAGATTTTACATTACCATGAGGATTTTGGTCCTGCTTCCTAACAGTCCATTCTCGCTGTTGTTGACTTTTTGATTTGCTCATACCCTCACTCCTTTCCTCATTATTTTTTTCCTTAATCTAAGTTCTTATCAAAAAAAATGGTTAAAATGTTTAATGAAATCATTTCCTTTAAAAAAAATTATTTGTTAAAATAGATTTTATTGATTTAAAAAGGAGCTAGGTATAATGAAAGGACGCTTCCTAGATATGCGGCTTATTTTTGGGTTCTTAATCGCCCATGCCCTTATCTACTTTTCTTTTTTTGACAAAACCATTTTTTGGTACATTTTCTCTGGATCAATCCTCGTTTTAATCGTATTTGCCATGTTCCAAGGAGACGTGGATGATGAAACATCCTTTTTTCACTATATTTTTCTAGGTGCATTCTCAGGATTCTTGCTATATTTTATTTTTTGGTTAGGATTCCGAGCAATCCAAATTTTTAATCTTCCTTTCCATAATAATATAAATCAATTGTACCGTTGGTATGCACCCAAAGCTTTTTGGCACTACATTGCCCTCGTTTTAATTGCCTCACCTGGAGAAGAACTATTTTGGCGGGGGTTTGTCCAAAAAAGATTATTGAAAAACTTTAAACCATTATGGGGCATTTTTATTGCTGCGTTGCTCTACGCCTCAGTCAATATTTATTCCGGTTCATTTTTGCTTGTTTTCGCATCTTTAGTTTCAGGTTTCGTTTGGGGTTTACTTTATTATTGGAAAAAAAGTATGCCGCTTGTGATTGTATCCCATATTATCTTTGATATTATGATTTTTGTTATTTTGCCCTTTACATAAAGAAAGCAGCTGTCTCGAGGAGCTTTCTTTATTTTTTTTCTTCAGGGTTAAATGGTTTCATCCATAGCAAAATAAAAAAGGTCATGCAAATATAACCAAAGAGGGGATATAAATAAGATAAAAGCGTTCCATAATTAATTAGACTGATCAAATAGGAAACAGTAAAAATCCCTGTAACAGAAATCATGGTTGGTACTGGTATATATTGCTTCAGCTGTCGATCAAGTCCAAACACATTTCCTATCACGGATGTAAATATTTCTCCATAGATCACAAGCACGAAAATCCAATAAAAAAAAGGTGCTAAGTTTTTCATTACAATCGCCATTGGAATTTCATACAGTTCTAAATTTGGGAGCATAATTAAGGTAAAATGACTAGAAATTAAAATTAGTGTCAAGGCCGACCCACCGAGGATACCTCCCCACTTGATTGTCCAATCATCCTTCACCTCTGCAGCAATTGGGACCAATACCGCTTGAGCTAAACCCAGATTTAAGGCTGCATAGGAAAAGGGTGCTACCACACTTTTCCAACCATCCTCCGCATGGGGGATATATAATAAATGGTCTATAAAATTCGGCAATTGAATGGAATAAAGCATAAGGATGACACTAAAACTAATCATTAATGGAACCACAAAGCCATTAACCGCAAAAAGTCCCTTGGTTCCCACTAGCATGACAATAAAGGACAAGAAAATAGTCAAACAAACACCGACAGCTTTCGGGATTTCTAATTGTTCCTCAAAAACGGCTCCAGCACCAGAAAGCATGACCGCACTAACTCCAAGAAGCATAATAAGCATAAAGACATTGATCACACGGCTGGGCCATTTTCCAAACAAGTACTCATTAAATTCTTGGTACGATTTTGCATCTATTTGTGCGGACATTCTCATTAATTTTGTGCCCAATACAATAAAGAGATACCCGCTCATTAATATACTTATTAAGCCAAAGAGACCAAATCGTGAAAAAAATTCAACGATTTCTTTACCAGTGGCAAATCCTGCCCCAACCACTGTTCCTACATAAACTGCCGCAATTTGAAAAGCTTGCGTCCAACTCTTCACACCATCTCCCCCTCCTCATCAATATATGATTTGAGGGACAAACAAAGACGAGCTTTTTTCTCTATTTGGTAACCATTTCTATAAACAAATTACTTGAAAGTCAAAAAAGGTCAGGGTATACTATGTCTATAAGGTCAAATATAGTCAAAGTCAAACTAAATGAAATTTTACTATTTTAAGGAGGTTATTTACTTATGCTTTGTCAAATATGTAATCAAAACCATGCAAACATTCAATTAAGTATGAATATCAACGGACAACGTAAGGAAATGAAACTCTGCAATGCATGCTATACAAAAGAAAAACAAACCCTACATGCTGGGTTTGGTCCAAATATAAATTCATTTCCTAATTTTCCATTTGAAAATCTATTTTTCGCGAAGGGATTTCCCCAAGGTCAAGATATAAATGATCCGCACGCTCCACAGCATGCAGGAAAAACAGAACATAATGGTTTTATTGATCAATTTGGCCGAAATTTAAGTAACATGGCTAAAGCAGGTTTAATTGATCCCGTCATTGGCCGTGATGAAGAAGTAAAACAAGTTATTGAGATTTTGAATAGAAGAAACAAAAATAATCCTGTCTTAATTGGGGAACCTGGGGTCGGTAAAACGGCCATTGCCGAGGGTCTTGCAGCAAAACTAGCAAATGGTGATGTCCCAGGTAAACTACGAAATAAAGAAGTTTATTTATTAGATGTCGCTTCCCTTGTAGCCAATACGGGGATTCGTGGTCAATTTGAGGAAAGAATGAAACAATTGATTGCGGAATTACAGGAACGGAAAAATATTATCCTGTTTATTGATGAAATTCATTTGGTTGTGGGTGCAGGATCTGCAGAAGGTTCAATGGATGCAGGAAACATCCTAAAACCAGCACTTGCACGAGGTGAGTTACAAGTTATCGGTGCAACAACGTTAAAGGAATACCGACAAATTGAAAAGGATTCTGCTTTAGAACGGCGCTTCCAACCGATACATGTCCTTGAACCAACGCCTGAGGCTGCAATAAAAATCTTAAAAGGATTACAAAAAAAATATGAAGATTATCATAAAGTCAGCTATTCTGAAGATGCCATTCATGCATGCGTTCAATTGTCTCAGCGTTATATTCAGGATCGCTTCTTACCAGATAAAGCCATCGACTTACTAGACGAAGCTGGTTCTAAGTTAAATCTCATTTCTGATTACAGGAGCAACGATCAAATAGAGAAGCGCTTAAAAGAAATTGCTAGTGAGAAAGACAATGCCCTTAAGAATGAACAGTATGAAAAAGCTGCCGTCCTTCGGGATGAGGAAATAAAACTTGAAAAATCCTTAAATCATGAAGAAAGTTCCGAAAGACCAGTCGTAACTGTCTCACATATTCAAGACATTATTGAGCAAAAAACAGGGATTCCAGTCGGAAAGCTGCAACAAGATGAACAGGTCAAAATGAAGAATTTAGAAGAAAATCTTAATAAAAAAGTGATTGGTCAGGAAAAAGCTGTAACTAAAGTGGCAAAGGCAATTAGACGAAGCCGTGCTGGCTTAAAATCCAAACATCGCCCAATTGGTTCCTTCTTATTTGTTGGACCTACTGGTGTCGGAAAAACCGAGCTTTCCAAGACATTAGCCGAAGAATTATTTGGCACTAAAGATTCCATGATTCGCCTCGATATGAGTGAATATATGGAGAAGCACAGCGTCTCAAAATTAATCGGCTCTCCTCCAGGCTATATTGGTCATGATGACGCAGGACAGCTTACTGAAAAAGTACGGCGAAACCCATATAGTATTATTTTGTTGGATGAAATTGAAAAAGCACATCCAGATGTACAGCATATGTTCCTGCAAATTCTTGAAGATGGCCGTTTAACGGATAGCCAAGGAAGAATCGTCAGCTTTAAAGACACTGTCATAATCATGACAAGCAATGCAGGCATTAGTCGCAAAACGATCCACGTTGGTTTTGGAGCCAATGAAGCCATTGAAGAAGCTAGTATTCTTGACTCCCTAGGAAGCTTCTTTAAACCAGAGTTTTTAAATCGCTTTGATAGTATTATTGAATTTAATGCTCTCGATAAAGATCATATTTTGTATATTGTTGATCTAATGTTAAATGAATTACAAGAAACATTAGCAGAGCAACAAATAGAATTTTCGATTACAATGGCAGCAAAAGAAAAATTAGCTGAACTTGGCTACCATCCTGCTTTTGGAGCCCGTCCACTCCGTCGGGTGATCCAAGAACAATTGGAAGACAAAATTGCTGATTTTATCTTGGATCAGCCAGATGCAAAAAAATTATCTACCATAGTGGAAGATGGAGAATTAAAAGTAATATCGGAACCTGTTCCAGTTTTATAACTAAAAAGCGAAGCCACGCGGCTTCGCTTTTTAGTTATAGTTTTTCATCCTCAACTGAGTTTAACCATTCATCGATTACCCCGATGACTGATTCTACACACCCATCTTCAAATGGTGAGATTAAATTGGCAGCTTCGACTAGTTTGGTGAATGACATACTGCCGCCAAGCTTACAAAGTTTCACATAATCCGCCCATGCTTCTTGTTGATTTTCTCTTGAACGCTTCCAAAATTGGAACGCACAAATTTGTGCAAGGGTATAGTCAATATAATAAAACGGGGAATTAAAAATATGACCTTGGCGCTGCCAAAAGCCTCCATTTTCTAAATACTCATTCCCATCGTAATCTTTATGCGGCAAATACTTTTTCTCAATTTCCCGCCATTGAAGCTTCCGCTCTGATGGCGTTGCTGAAGGATTTTCATAAACCCAATGCTGGAATTCATCAACTGAAACCCCATAAGGCAAGAATAATAAGGCACTACTTAAATGTGCAAACTTATATTTATCGGTATCTTCTTTAAAAAACAAATCCATCCATGGCCATGTGAAAAATTCCATACTCATTGAGTGAATTTCACATGCCTCATAGGTTGGCCAGTAATATTCAGGTATTTCAAATTTCCGGCTTGAATAAACTTGAAATGCGTGACCTGCCTCGTGTGTTAATACATCAATATCGCCTGATGTTCCATTGAAATTTGAAAATATAAACGGTGCCTTATAGTTCTCAATGAATGTACAATAACCTCCGCCCGCTTTTCCTTTTTTCGCAACAAGATCCATAAGGTTATTTTCCTGCATAAAGCTAAAAAATGCTCCTGTTTCCTTTGAAAGGTCTTCGTACATTTTCTGGCCATTTTCGATAATCCATTCTGGACTGCCTTTTGGAACAGCATTTCCTGAAAGAAAATTGAATCCTTCATCAAAATATTTTAATTGATCAAGACCAATTCTTTCTTGCTGGCGTGTTTTTAGCTTTGTGGCGATAGGAACAATAAATTCCTTTACCTGGTCACGGAAATTAGCAACCATTTCTGCGTTGTAATCCGTTCTCATCATCCGATAATAACCTAGTTCTACAAAGTTTTTAAAACCCAGTGTTTGTGCAATCTCTGTTCTTACTTTAACCAAGTCATCATAAATACGATCCAGCTCTGCTTCATGCTCTGCTAGAAACCCAAATTTTGCTTCTGTGGCTCTTTTTCTCATGTCCCTATCTGTGGACTCCGTAAATGGCTCTAATTGAGCTAGCGTTCTTTCTTCCCCTGCAAAATTGATCTTAGCTGAAGCAAGCAGTTTTGTGTATTCTGTTGACAAGCGATTTTCCTGTTGCAATAATGGAACAATTTCTGGTTTAAATGTCTTCAGCTGACCTTCAGCAAGGGCAAACAGCTGTCTCCCCCATTTTTCTTCTAGCTGAGAACGAAATTTAGAATCAATCAGTGCTTGATAATACTTCGTCACTAATCCTTCAACCTTTGGCTGGATTTCATCCATATAATCTTGTTCAACTTTATAAAACTCATCGTTCGTGTCAATAGAATGACGGATAGAACAAAGATTGAACATGGTGCCTAAATCATTCCTAAGCTTATTGATTTCCTTCATAATCTTGCTTTGTTCTTCATAGGTGACTGCATCTTTAAAACGAGCTAGTACATCATCAAATTTTACTGTAAATTCTTCTACATTTGGTCTTTCGTATGTATAGTTTTCAAAACTCATTAGCTCAACTCCCTTTTCTCTATTATTCCAAATTTATCATATCCACACTACCTATTTATATTTCTTTATAAAAAAAATACGACCAATTGGCCGTATTTTTAAAACTTACCTGCAGGTAAACCTAATTTTTTCAACAATTCAATTGCTTCTGTTTTCTCTGTTTCAGACAGGCTCGACATAAGCGTATCAATTTGTTTCGCATGTTCAGGAAAAATATTTTGAATAAACGTTTTCCCTTCATCGGTAATTTGTGCATAAGTTACCCGACGGTCCTTTGGACAAGCAATTCTCCTCAAAAATCCTTTTTGTTCGAGCTTGTCAACCACATATGTGATGCTTCCACTCGCAAGCAAAATTTTTCCGCCGATTTGCTGCATTGGCTGGTCGCCTTTATGATAGAGGAGCTCTAATACTGCAAATTCAGTTGGATTTAGACCACTTGATTGAATAACTTTATTTACATGTTCATTAATCGCTTTATATGCTCTTGAGAGGACAATAAATAGCTTTAATGATTTAGCTACTGATTCATTTTCCATAAAAACTCATCCTTTTATTTGGAATATGGTGTACCTAAGTATAGATAACACCTTGTGAAATTATCTCGATTTCAAAATTAATTATAAAAAATTTTTCAATTCCTGTCAATTTCTCTTGTCCAATAAGAATATTTTGGTAATTTTTTAAAAATTGGAACCTATTTTTTAGTATCTTAATTTAAAAATTCCGAAAATATAAATAAATATTTCTTATTTTTGTTAATCAGTAGTAAGATAGGATTGAAAAATAATTAATAATGGAAAAAGAAGGGATAGAATGAATCAACAAGCTGTTATACACGCGAAGGCTTCAAAGCCTTCTGAATCAACCATGTATAAAATTCTTTTTATCATTGGGCTTTGTCATTTATTAAATGATGCTATTCAAGCTGTTGTGCCTGCTATGTTTCCCATATTAGAAAAGTCAATGGGGTTAAGCTTCACTCAGCTGGGCATCATTGCCTTTTCATTAAATATGGTTTCATCCGTCATGCAGCCTGTGGTTGGTTTTTTGACCGATAAAAAGCCAATGCCGTTTGCCCTGCCAATTGGGCTTACTTTTACGTTATTCGGTATCCTTGGTTTAGGGTTTGCTTCAAGTTTTGCTATGATTGTCGGTTCTGTTCTGTTTATTGGTCTAGGTTCTGCTGTATTCCATCCAGAAGGTTCGAGGGTGGCTTATATGGCTGCTGGAAACCGGAGGGGACTTGCTCAATCCATTTACCAAGTAGGAGGGAATACAGGTCAAGCATTAGCACCATTAATTACGGCATTAATATTGGTTCCACTCGGTCAAATTGGTGCATCCTGGTTTACGATCGTTGCAGCACTTGCAGTATTTTTATTAATTTATATTGCTAAATGGTATCATCAAAGATTAATCATTGCACCCAAACCTAAAAAGAAAAAAAATATTAATATTGCTATGAAACAAGGCTTAACCAAAGAGGTAAAAACTACTTTAGCACTAATTCTCTTACTAATCTTTGCAAGAACATGGTATACCTCGGGTATCACCAACTTCTACACCTTTTACTCAATTAAAGAATATGCTCTTTCAATAAAAGAATCTCAAGTCTTTTTATTCGCATTTTTATTTTCAGGGGCAATCGGGACCTTCTTTGGTGGTCCATTAGCAGACCGATTTGGGAAAAAAAACATCATTTTCTTTTCGATGTTAGCAACTGTCCCTTTTTCAATTCTTATTCCACATGTGTCTCCAACCATGGCCTTTATCTTTCTCGTTCTAACAGGATTTATTTTAATGACTAGTTTTTCTGTTACTGTCGTGTATGCACAGGAATTAGTTCCAGGAAAAATTGGTACCATGTCTGGTCTGACTGTTGGTCTTGCGTTTGGGATGGGGGCAATTGGATCTGTCGGGCTAGGTTCCATTGCCGACTGGATCGGTTTACAGTCCATGATCTCCTGGCTTGGTGTGTTACCATTATTAGGTTTAATTGCTTTCCTCCTGCCATCGGATCAAAAGGTGTGGGAATGGAATCAACAAAAATAAGGAGGGGCTTCAATGCCCCTCCTTATTTTTGTCATTTTTATGAAAAGACATAAATTTTTTAGAAAGTTTTAACATTTATCACACAAAAAAGGTTTTAATGTTTCATATAATATAGATAGAACCTTAAAGGGAGGAAAAGAAAGATGAAAACTCCAAATTATCATGACTTTTATGAAAAGGCTTTAATTCCGATTGGTTTAAATGACCTAAAATCCTTACAGAGATCAAATGCATGCTGTGATTCACCTTTCACCCATTGGCTCATCGCCGTTGAAGGGGTACAACTCGCCCAGGCAAAGATTTATTTTCACTGGAAAGTGAGTATATACGCTGCTACTGATGAAGGAGATTTTAATTGGAAAACACCGTTTTATTGTTCTCCAGCTATGGAGCTTATAGATCAAGCCAATACCCTTGCGGCTTCACTGGTTATGTCAAGTAAACAAGACGAACTCTCCTCCACTGTCCTCCTAGAGAAAATAAGCTAATCCTTATGAAACATACCTTCTGCTTCACCTTTTTTTACCTTCCTTTGTGAAAAAACCTACATATAGTGAATATTAAAAAGTGCTGTTTAACTTAATGCAAACAGCACTTTTTCATTTTAAGCGTTACGCCAAACGGAAAACAATTCCATGTCCGCCTTTTGGATATTCCCATTTAATATTTTGGTGTGGACAACCGATGCGGCAGCTGCCACATTCATGACAGCCCTCATAGCCTACCTGCATCCTTGTCCCTTCCCATTTATAAACCTCAGCCGGGCAAAATACTGTACAAATTTTATCGGGACATTGAGTCATACATATATCATGGTCAAGCACGGTCAAATGGGATTTGGTATCACACTTAAACCTAAGAAGGTACTGTTTTTCCTCGATATTCTTCGTAGACATTATTTCACCGCCTTCCATGCACGATAAAGATCTTGCAATACTCGGATCGTTCCTCTTTCTGATGTCACACTTTTCATGATTTGTTTTTGTTTCTCTCGTTTTGGTGTACCATCTACAGTAAAGAATTTGCTCATTGCTTGGTTCATCATTGGTACATATTCATTAAAGTATTGAGGATATTTTTCAAATGTATGAGCTGCATCTTTGTATTTTTCCAAGTCCTTGATAATAAAGCTATTATAAAGGGCTTCGCGGTAACTATTTAAACTTGCTTCACTGAAATCGTTACGTTCCTTTGCCTTCACAACCGCTTCTGCAGCCATTTTTCCTGAATACATTGCCATGTTCGAACCTTCACGATGGATGGCGTTAACGAGCTGAGCAGCATCTCCTACCACAATTACCCCATTACCCGCAACTTTTGGAACAGAACGATAACCTCCTTCTGGAATCAGATGGGCAAGATATTCTGCTGATTCACCACCAGCAATTAACGGTTTGACCATTGGATGGTTTTTGAGGTAATCCAGCAATTCATACGGCTTTAATTTTGCTTTTATCATACTGGATAGGGTCGTTCCTACTCCAATATTTAAACTATCTTTATTCGTATAAATGAAAGCTGTTCCTAGATTCCCTTTCGTCGAATCACCAAAAATCTCAATCGTGGTACCCTGATTATCATCTACGTTAAAGCGGTCATTAATCTTTTCTTTTGGTAAATTAATAACCTCCATAACTGTTAATGCTACCTCATCTGGACGAAACTCCTTATGGAAGCCTAACTGTTTGGACAAGAGTGAGTTAACACCGTCAGCAAGCACAACAACGTCTGCATAAACCTCTCCATCGGGACGATCTGTACGAACTCCGATAACCTTTCCATTCTCTACGATACATTCTGTTACCACTGTCTCGTTGATGAGCAATGCTCCAGCTTCTACAGCCTTTCTCGCAAACCATTGGTCAAACTGCGCACGCAGTACTGTAAAGTTATTATATGGTTCTACGCCCCATTCAAGACCTTTATAGCTAAAAGAAACAACGGATTCCTTATCCATCATCCAAAAACGCTGCTCGATCACTGGTCTTTCCAGAGGTGCTTCCTTCCAAAATTCTGGAATCAATTCTTCCATTTGCTTTCGGTACAATACCCCACCCATTACGTTTTTAGCACCAGGGTATTCCCCTCTTTCAATAAGCAAAACATTTAGCCCACTTTTTGCACATGTGAGGGCACAAGCTGTACCTGCAGGTCCGGCCCCAACTACGATGACGTCAAATTTTTCAGGCATAACTTATTTCACCGCCTTTTTCTGTCCTGAGCTGCTTAAATTGCTCGATTAGTTTAGGTACTATTTCCATAGCGTCCCCTACAATCCCATATGTTGCAACATCAAATATCGGCGCATTTGGATCCCTGTTTATGGCGATAATAAACTCTGAATTTTTCATGCCAACCACATGCTGTATCGCTCCAGATATGCCAATGGCAAAGTAGATTTTCGGTGTTACGGTTTCACCGGTTTGGCCCACTTGCTGTTCGTGCGGCAGCCATCCCGCTTCAACAACATCACGTGTTCCCCCCACACTAGCACCAATGGTTTCAGCTAATTCATGAATTAGCTGGAAATTTTGGTAATCTCCCATTCCCTTGCCGCCGCAAACGATCACATGTGCATCAGCTAAATTGGCTTTTTTTGTTACCTCATTCACAATTTGCAGCACTTTAGTACGCATATCTTCTTCTTTAAGGTCTATTTTCTCTTCAATGATCTTCCCAATCCTACCTGATTCTGGCTCCAACGCCTTCATCACCTTGGGTCTAACCGTTGCCATTTGCGGACGGTGCTTCTTGCATAGGATGGTTGCCATTATATTACCACCAAAGGCAGGTCTGCTCGCCTCTAACAATCTATTGGATACATCCACATCGAGCATGGTGGTATCGGCAGTTAACCCAGTTGATAAATCCGTCGCTACGGCACTCGCTAAATCCTTTCCATTCGGTGTCGCACCATACAGTATAATTTCTGGCTTGTATTTTCGTGCAAGCAGCATAACGCCCTGCATATATGATTCTGTTCGATAATGTTTCAAGACAGGATGATCAATCACATAAACTTCATCAGCCCCATATGAAATGACCTGGTTTACTAATGGTTTAACCTCATCACCTAGTAAGAAGCCAGCTAATGGTACTTGTAATTTATCAGCCAGCATTCTTCCAGCACCCAATAATTCTAGTGAAACGCCTTCGATTTTTTGCTCGTTTTGTTCGATAAATACCCAGACTCCACGATAATCGTCTAGATTCATATAAACCCCTCCCTTAGACAGAAGCATAATCTTTTTTATTTAGATGACTGTATAGACAACAGGTCCTTTTTCTCCATCAGGACTTCCATGAGCTGTTTCACCTGTTCTTCAGTAGAACCTTCAAGTCTTTTACCGCCTTCTGGTCGTGGAGGTGTAAACATTTTACCAACGATAGTTGGTGACCCCTTTAGTCCAAGCTGTATACGGTCTACATTTTCAAGATCACTTACCGCCCAAATTACCGGTTCATATCTAGCTGCTTTAATCATGTTCGGCATTGGCGAGTATTCAATATTGTTAATTTCTTTTTCGACCGTTAACAAGCAAGGCAGTTCAGATTGAATTAATTCATAGCCGTTAGTTAATTTACGTTTAATTAAGACAGTTTTTTCTGTTTGGTTGACTTCGGCAACTTCAATTACATTTGTCACAGGGGGAATATCTATACGTCTAGCTATACCAGGTCCAACCTGTCCTGTATCACCGTCGATGGCATGTTTTCCACAAATCACCATATCCACAGGAAGTTCCTTATTAATTTTTTCTAATGCTTTAGATAAAGCATAACTAGTCGCAAGTGTATCTGCACCGGCGAAAGCACGGTCTGTAATTAAAAATCCTCTATCGGCCCCTATTTCAATACTCTTTTTAATAACGGCAGTTGCTTGCGGTGGCCCCATTGACAATACCGAAATTGTACCACCTGTTTTTTCCTTAATTTTCACAGCCTCTTGAACAGCATGGGCGTCGTAAGGATTTAAAATGGCTGGAGCACTTCGGCGGTCGAGTGTGTTTGTTTTTGGATTAATTTTAATAATTTTTGTATCGGGTACTTGTTTGACACATACGACAATGTGCATGTAGGACTTTCCCTCCTCCATATGAGCTATGATTGTTGGAAGCGCTTGCTTCCTTTGGTTATAAAAAATGCCTTTATTAACGATATATGAATCGCAACACAAGCATAGACCAAACGATTAAAGTTTTCTTTTTTTTACTAATTAATATAAAACTACAAATGATGGAAAAACATAATATACCTTATGGAGTGTTCTAGGATGTGATTTGAAAATGATCGAAGTTGTAGTGACTACATGTTGTGGTAAAATAGACAATTAATCGTGATATGAATTTTCAGGTTACATACTCCTAATATAACTATAAGAAATATTGAGATATAAACAATGATAAAAATCACAGCTTATGTCAAATATTGTAGATTAAATAATGGGATGTCTAAAAAAGAAGTATTTCTTCAACCTTACCAGAGGATAAAAAATGGGGAGCTGATTTATCACTATTTTTCATTGATTTATTTGCGCTGAGTAAAGGCCTCTAGTTGCTATGTTTTAATCAATTAGTGAATTAGCAAACTAAAGGCCTTCATGATAGTTACTTAACAAGCGTAATTTGAAATGTTTTTATATTATTGTAAATTTCTTTCTAAAGTCATGGAGATGGAAATGAGCGGGTATCTACTTAAGAGTGAATTCTGGGGTTGCAAATCATGGTGTTAATCCTTGATATTTTTAACGAAAATACCATTAATTAAAAGTATAATGTTGTTTTTCCTACTGTTATGTCCCTTAAACTAAAACCTTTGGCCAAATCATAACCATTTGTTTAAAAGCAAATTTTACTTCTTCATTCGATCTGGAAGTTTGCTCAATCAACCTTTGGTACTTATTTATTAATTCATCTAGCTCCTGGCTGTATTTGATTGTTTCATCACTCGTAAAGCCCAGGTTGTTGGCACTATTAATCATTAATTCTCTTTTGACCTTTATTTCTTTAATCATTTCAGATTGGTTATTACTATAGCTGTACAATTTAAATCCTCCTACTCTTACGCTCTTACTGTAAACTACTAAAAAGTAGACTACTTGAAGAATTATGACAAGAAATTATCTAAAAGTAAATACATTCGCAAAAGTAGACAAAAAATTTTATTTCTTCCGTTTTTCGACAAATTCCTTTCTGCATTTCTTTGTTTTATGACAAAAGTCAACCTGGAAAAATATTCATGATTTGCATCATTTAACTTACCTTTTTCATTAATTTCAAATTTATGTTGAATTTCTAGTGATAAATGTTATAACGTTTATAACAGCTTGTAAAGAAAAAAATTTAAAAATTTTCAATGAGGTGAGTATTTTTGAAATTGAAAATATCTTGTATACAGATGGATATTGCTTTCGGTGATTCACTTAAAAACTTTCAATCAGCAGAGAGACTGATTGAAAAGGCCATGGATGAGGATCCCGATATCATTGTTTTACCCGAACTATGGACAACTGGCTATGATTTAACACGTCTTGATGAAATTGCCGATCAGGATGCTCAGCAAACAATAGAATTCCTCCAAAAGGCTGCAAAAAAATTCCATGTCCATTTTGTCGGCGGCTCTGTCGCAAACCGGTCAGTAAATGGTGTAACGAATACGCTGCTGATTATTACAAAAGATGGAAGACTCGTTCATCAATATAGTAAACTTCATCTTTTTAAATTAATGGATGAGCATCTATATTTAAAAGCTGGAAAACAAAAAGGATTATTTGAACTAGAAGACGTGCCATGCGCAGGAGTAATTTGCTACGATATTCGCTTTCCTGAATGGATTCGCAGCCATACTTCAGAAGGGGCAGAGGCACTGTTTGTTGTTGCCGAATGGCCTGCACCTCGTTTGGGACATTGGCGGGCGCTTTTGATTGCTCGGGCGATTGAAAATCAATGTTATGTCATTGCCTGTAATCGATCTGGCAGCGACCCAAATAACCAATTTGCCGGTCATTCTATGATCATTGATCCTTGGGGAAATGTGTTGGCTGAAGCTGGTGAAGAAGAGGAAATCTTATCAGCTCCCATTGAACTGGACTTGGTGAAGGAGGTCCGTAAACAAATTCCCATTTTTGATGATAGAAAACCAGATTCATATTAATATGTTTTTAATTAAAAACGCAAAGCACTAATATGCTTTGCGTTTTCCTATTCATATACTATCAGTGTTTCACTTTACAGCATTGGATTTTCGTGTTTCGCTTTTAGACGCATCCATCTTTTTTCAACTTCTGCTTCAAAATCATCTAACATAGGTTTATTTTCATCTTTGAGAAGATGTTTTGTTTTACCCATATATTTTAACCAATTTGAAAGTGGAATCCGTTTATTCTTGTCTTCAGGATTATACGTTATTGTAGTCACACCTTGCTCCACTTCATAAAGTGGGAAGAAACAAGAGTCTACGGCAGCTTCGACAATTTTTGTACCGTACCGATCGTCTGATTTCCAGTTTAACGGACAAGTGATTAACAGTTTTCCATAGACAGTTCCAACATTTTGTGCATACCATTGTGCTTTTGCACCTTTTTTCACTAGGTCCTGTGGGAATGCTTCAGAGCCTGTAAACACATACGGTATATTTGTCGCAGCCATGATTTGTGCTGTGTCTTTATGATGGAATGCTTTACCGCGCTGTGCTTTCCCTACACCGGAAGTACTTGTCATATGTCCCAAAGGAGTAGAATAAGACAGTTGTGATCCTGTATTCATATATCCTTCATTATCATACTCAAGCATGATTAATTTATGCCCACGGAGTGCTGTACCAATGGCAGAACCCATGCCAATGTCCATTCCGCCATCGCCAGTAACCATTACAAACGTCGCATCGTCAGATACTTCTATTTCTCCACGGCGTTTCAATTCCATAAATGCTTCAACCGTACCTGATAAAGTTGCAGCTCCATTTTGGAACAAATTGTGCATCATCGTTTGTTTATGCGAGGTGCTTGGATACCCTGTAGTGGTAACATAGGCACAGCCTGTTTGGAAAAGGGTAACGATATCCCCTTCAATCCCTTTAAAGAATAACTCAAGACCTGCAAAAATTCCGCATCCTGGACATGCTCCGTGGCCTGATGCAATCCGTTTAGGTTTTCCTGTTAATGCACGAAGCGGTGGGATTTTCACCTTTAATTTATTTGTTTCTTCGTCCATCTTCACATCAATTAAACCCGATTTAAAGACATCACCATGTTGTGGTAAAATGACTGGTTTAAGGATTTTTTCTGGGTTACCAGGAATATGACCATAGTAATCAAAAGGCTTTTCAGCATAGCCCTTTTCCATAGCATCGATCGCCATCCCAAAGAATGCATGTGCATCACTTGCATAAAAGTCCTTACCGCCAAGACCAAATACTCGGCTTAAGACAAGGGTATTGTTGTTTTTGTCATCTTGTAGTGCGGATTTCACTTCATGTGTTAAGTTAGGACCATGTGCACCATAAGAATCAGCTCGCTCACCAACTAATAATGCTTTAACATTTTTAAGGGCTTCACGAATTTCCTGTGCAGGGAACGGGCGAATAATATTAGGACTGATAACCCCTGCTTTAATTCCCTTGTCTCTAAGCTGATCCACTACATCCTTTGCGGACTCTGCTGCAGAGTTTAATAAGAATAACGCTACCTCCGCATCTTCCATTTTATATAAATCTAGAACAGAATAGTTTCTGCCGGACAGTTTCGCATATTCTGCCGAAACTTCTTTAAATACTTCACCAGCTTGGTAGATGGCCTCTGATTGTTGAAAATGGTTGTTAAGAAAATCGTCCCCACTCATATGAGCACCAATGGTTACCGGCTTACTTAAATCCCTGACAAAATTGTAATCTGTAGGACATTCTCCTACAAATTGCTGCACAACACTACGGTCCTTAAAGTATTCAACTCTACGTTTTTGGTGAGATGTAAAGAAACCATCATAGGCCACAATCACTGGTAAGCGAACTTTGGAATGTTCTGCAATTTTTAGTGCCATTATATTCATATCATAAACAGCTTGCGGAGTTTTTGCCGTTAAAATAACCCATCCAGTGTTTAATGCATAATAAAGATCAGAGTGATCTCCACGAATATCAAGTGGACCACTGACAGCACGAGTAACTAAGTTTAAAACCATTGGAAAACGAGTGCCTGATTGTACTGGCATCTGTTCAAGCATATATAAAAATCCATTCGCACTTGTAGCATTAATTACACGTGCTCCTGTAGCTGCGGCTCCATAGCAAATACCCGCTGAGCCATGCTCTCCATCTGCAGGAATCAACTTAATATCATGCTCTCCCCTTGTTTTCATCTGATCTAAAAACTGGGCTACTTCAGTTGATGGTGTAATTGGAAAATATCCCATAATATGATAATTGATTTGAGCCGCAGCTGTAGCTGCCATTTCGTTTCCCGATTCAAATGTAGATACCTGTTCTGCGACACCTTGTGTTGTTAATTTATCTTCTAACATTGCCATTATTGAATCCCTCCTGCAATATAAGGAAAGTTTTGTTTCACACGGTGATCGTCTGCATACCCTAGCATTTCACGAAGATCGCCTAATGCATCCGTTGGACATGCTTCCACACATTTTAAACAGCCTTTACAATATTGATAATCAATTCCTTTAAGGAACATTTGTTTTCGTCCGCGTTTATCTTCTCCCTCTCCCCAAACAAAACAGAAATCAGGACAAACATTGTCACATGCTGCACAGTGGATACATTTTGATTGTTGGAATTCAGGTAAATATCCTTGTCGGGAACCACTTACATCTTTGAAAATACTATTTGCTTGTGAAACCATTCCGCCACCAATTTCTTGGGTCATATAGCCAAGTTGTGGGAGTGAACGTGTAAAGGCTTTTCCTTCAGCACCTTCTGGTACTTCATATGTTTTAAATTGAACTTCATTATAGCCGCGGTCAAACGTGCGGATATTAGGCTCAACCAGATGTGGATATTTCTTTGTAAAGGTTTTCCGAATCACATCTCTCATGGATTCAGGATCTAAAAAATCACAAATACGGTATAGTGCGCCCAGCATGGCTGTATTTACTTTTGTTTTTTCCTCTACCGCAATGGTAAGGGCATCTACAATGGCAAGAGTACCATACTCCAGCTGTAGATCCTTTTTCACATCATCAAAAGCTCTTTCTGTATTGACTAACACAATTCCGTCAGCATCTAAACCACTGACAACATTAACTGTTCTATATAAGGCTTCATGAAAAACGCCAACAATATGTGGCTGCTCAATTGGGCTATGATCTCTAATTTCCACGTCTGGATCGCAAAAACGAATAAAACTCTTAACGGGCGATCCTTTCTTTTCAGACCCGTATGACGAAAAATTGGAACCCCTTAAGCCAAGGCTTAAAACACCAGCTTCAGCTAACATTTTTCCTGCTAAATTTGCACCTAGACCACCAATAGATTCTAGACGGATTTCAAAAAATCCTAGTTCATTTTTTTTCGGCAAAATAGACATAATGTCCCTCCCCAATGGTAGAAAAGCTGAAGCACCCAGACCTGGAGCTACCTAGGTGCTACAGCTAAATAAATTTGTTATAAAATTACAAATAAAAAGAAATTTACTTCCCCAAAGTTATTGTAGGACAATAAACATTTTTTAGCTGTGATAAATGTCAAACATCTAGAAATATTTTTTGAAACACAATTTTATTTATTAATAAAATCATTAATATACCTGACTTAATAAAGATATTATAATTATACAACAGTCTGAATTGTGTAATATAACAGATAAAAATAACGACTCATTATATCTCGATATTTGTAAAGGTTCTGGCAAACAGTTTGTCTGCTATTCTTTTGGTCAAAAATAAGGTATAATTATGTTTTGTTTTATTATCGAAAAGGGGCAATCTTATGAAAATCATTTGTTCTACCTTGAATGCAAAGTTCATTCATACAAACCTTGCCATTCGTTATTTAAAGGCTTATGCCGCTCCAGAATTTACAATCCAGTTGAAAGAGTACACCATCAAGGATCCCGTCTTAAATATCGTGTCAGACCTTTATCAAGCGAAACCATCAGTAATTGGTTTTAGTTGCTATATTTGGAACATTGAAGAGACACTCAAAGTCGTCAATATGCTTAAAAAAATCGACCCAGACATCCTCATTGTTTTAGGCGGACCTGAGGTAACATACGATACCGCTGAATGGATGGAAAACAATCCAGATGTTGATTTTATCGTCATTGGCGAGGGAGAGCATAGCTTTAAACAATTACTCACCGAAATCAACACTACTCAAAACTATAAAAAGGCAAACGGAGTTGCCTATCGTGAAAATGGTCAAGTATTGATGACTCCGCAAATGAATAAGTTAGATCTTAAAGCACTACCATCTCCCTACCGCCTTCCCGAAGATAAAGCTGAGCTTGGAAAACGTGTCACTTATATTGAAACAAGCCGGGGATGTCCATTTAGCTGCCAGTTCTGTCTTTCATCAATTGAAGTGGGCGTCCGATATTTTGACAGAGAAAATATAAAATCTGATATTCGTTATTTAATGCAAAATGGTGCAAAAACGATTAAATTTGTGGATCGGACCTTTAATATTAGTAGAAGTTATGCCTTGGAAATGTTTCGTTTTCTTATTGACGAGCATTTACCAGGTACCGTCTTTCAATTTGAAATAACGGCTGATATTATGCGGCCCGAAGTCATTGAATTTTTGAATCAGGAAGCTCCAAAGGGACTATTCCGTTTTGAGATTGGGGTACAATCCACCAATGACTATACAAATGAACTTGTCCAAAGGAAGCAGAATTTTTCGAAGCTGACAAGGACTGTCACAATGGTAAAAGAAGGTAGGAAAATTGACCAACATCTCGATCTGATTGCTGGTTTGCCAGAAGAGGATTATGCCTCTTTCCGTAAGACCTTTAACGATGTTTTTGAAATGAGACCTGAAGAATTACAATTAGGGTTTTTGAAAATGCTTCGTGGCACCGGCGTACGGCTCCGTGCGGAGGAACATCAATATGTATATATGGACCATTCCCCATATGAAATCTTAAGCAATAATGTGCTATCCTTCGATGATATCGTGCGAATTAAACAAGTGGAGGACGTTTTAGAGAAATATTGGAATGACCACCGAATGGATTATACCGTTGAATATTTAGTAACCAATGTATTTCCTTCACCATTTGACTTTTTCCAGGAATTTGGATCCTACTGGGATAAACGGGGGTGGTCTAGAATTGGACATCAGCTTGAAGACCTTTATCGACGCTTGTATTCTTTTCTAGAGGAAAAGTCCATTGATCAACTAGAAGTGGTGGTCGGACTTATGAAGTATGATTATTTAAAAAGTCATAAATACAAACCAAGAAAGCCATGGTGGGAGCCAGCTTTGGAAAAAGGCGACCGCACAAAACTATATAAACACATTCTTGAGAACCCGAACCTGTTAGGACAAGAATTCGTCAATCTGGGACTCGATGAAAAAGAATTATATAAGCATACTATGCTCGAAGTGATTGATTTTGATTTAGATAAGTATTTAACCACTTGCGAAATTATACGACAGCCTGGAAATTTATTGGCATACTTTGACCCGTCAAGTAACCAAACTCTTATCTTTCCATTAAAAAGTGAAGTAAAATAAAGCCGGGTCACTTCCCGGCTTTATTTGTTTTGCTTAGCTTGCTCTCTTTTCCGTTGTTTCTGCTCATAAAGCTTTACCCCATTAACATTACCAATTTCCACACTGAATTCTTCTACCGGTATGCGTGGAGGCGTTTTTCGTCGGCTTCCCATTAGCTTCTACCCTTTTTTCCTAATTTCGAATTGCGGTTTGCAAACCTAATAGCGTTATTATTATCGGTAAATTCTGCTGAAAATTCACTTTCCTGAACATTTTTATGGGGTGTCTTCGTATATTTCTCCACTGCATCAAATTCTGCTTTTCGCTTTGCCATATGGATCCTCCCTCTTGATTTATTTTACTTCCTTAGTTTTTAACAAAGTGGCTGTTATCATTCCTTTCCTTATTTTTCTAAAATAAAATTATTTTTTGAACAGAAAATATAAGTAAAAAAGGAGGGTCACCATGAAAAAAGAAAAAGGCAAGCTGTCCTCTGAACAGATTATAATGAACGAAACCATGCCTCACCAAATAAATGCACCCAGCTTTGAAGGTACGGGTATTAAAATGCAACCCCCATTTGTCAACAAATTTGGTGTCACCATAGGAGATAGTCTATATGCTTCCGAAAATTCTCCTCTAGAAAACTGGACCGAGGACACGGATCCAGCGATCATGGCTGGTGATGATTGGGTTCATCCAACAAATGATATCGGCTGGAACACATCTGAAAATCAAGAACTCCTGGAAAACATAAGAAAACCTCAAGCCTATCCGTTTATGCATCCAACAAAAGATGTAAGCCATGGATCAGACTAAATGAATTATCCAAATTCGAAAAACATTACCACTTATGAAATGGTGAAAGAACATAAATAATATTCATACAGAGGTCAAAAATCCAAATCCCTCTGTTAAAAAAAGGAGTGAAAAAAAATGGCAAATAGCAGCAATAAATTATTAGTACCTGGGATTGAGCAATACTTAGATCAGGTAAAGTATGAAATTGCTCAAGAATTTGGTGTTCAATTAGGTTCAGATACAGTTTCAAGAGCTAACGGATCCGTCGGTGGCGAAATTACGAAAAGACTTGTCCAACAAGCCCAAGCTCAAATTTCCGGACAGTTTACTAACAAATAATTAAATATAAATGGAAAAAAAGTCCGGATTTATACCGGACTTTTACCTTTTTATTATTAGCTTATCCAAATTCTACTTTTCTTGTTTCCCTCTATGTTGTTGATTTGGAGAAGCCTCTTTTTTATCCTTTTGCTTCCCTTTATTTTGCTGATTTGGAGAAGCCTCTTTTTTATCCTTTTGTTTCCACTTATTTTGCTGATTCGTAGAAGCCTCTTTTTGTTCTTTTTGTTTCCATTTATTTTGCTGATTCGTAGAAGCCTCTTTTTGTTCCTTTTGTTTCCATTTATTTTGTGGTGTTATGTTTGTTTGTTGATGAGTTTGCTTTTGAATTTGTCTTATATTTTCATCTTCCTGTTTTTTCAGTTGTCCTGGAGCAATAAGTTTCCCCTCTGATCGATTCGTTTCGCTTTCAGGCACCTTTTCAGTTAACCCCTTATCAAGGCCGTCAGCTTCTTGTTTTTTCAGTTGACCAGGCGGAATCGCTTGCTCTTGTTTCAGTTCTACTGCTTTTTCCTGATTAGGTAAGAGGATAGTTTCTTCCTGCTTTTTGTCTATTGCTTTCTGTTTATTTTTTGCAGAGTCCTGATTTTTGTTTTTTTGATATTTTCCAGTTGACATGCCCTGTTTGTGTGCTAAATCTCGTTCTTTTTCAGTAGCTGATAATACAGTAATGTCTAACTGTTGATCATTCACAGTGGCTTTAATCTCATTTATTTTCTTTAGGAATTCTTTTTCTGCATTTTCCTCTGGCTGAGTTGTCCGTACTGTAGAAATAATCACTGGTTCATTATTTTTTATAAGACCTGCGTCTTTTATCTCAGCTAATATCGATTGGGTTAATTCAGAAACATCTTTTTTCTTCCAATCTAATTCTGATAAAAGCTTCTTTCCTTCTTTATTGAACCCTGTTACCTCAATCACTTGCATTTTTTTATTTACACCTAGCTCAATACTTGGATTAGCATCTATTGACATATATGCATAGGCATTGTTTTTTTGATTAAAAGGGAATAACGAGCCAAGTAAAAGCAATAAGGCAGCCATAACTGCCCAGGCTGTTTTAAAGTGAAATATATCTTTAAAGAAAAGTAACATTTTGGCATTTTTAACGCTTTCCATTGGAAAAAATTGAATTTCCTCACCAATAGAATAGAGCTGATCCTGTCTTCTAGAACGTAAAAATTCACCTTCGGGGGTTAATAGAGTTAAATATGCCTCATTAATTTCCATTATAATTCCTTTTCTCATGTTTCTAGCACCCCCTTTATATAATCCTTCATGTACACATAATCACTTGATAATATAAGCGCAATGGCAATAATATATTTACGATTTCGTTCAATCGTCTTTCTGCTGACATTCACCATTTTTTCTAATTGTTTAATCGGAAGTCGTTTTTTTTCAAGTAATAATTCCCTTAATTCTTGATTATCAACTAACATTTTCGCTGTTAAAATCGCACTCTTTCGTGCATCCGAATGCTTTGGTGAATTCTCAACCAAGTCACTAAAGCTTAGACCGAAAGATGTTAACAAGACCTGAAAATGAAGAATTTCCTCTTTTCGCAATTGTTCATCATTCTTTTTATAATACTCATCGAGGGAAAGTTCATTTACAATGACATTTCCTGCTGATTCTTCCTCTTGAGATGCGCTGGTTATGTCAATGCTTATATGTTGGTTTTTCGTTTGTTTACGAATATAATCAATCACTCTTCTTTTGATAATTACTTCAGAAAAGCTTAGGAGTGAGCTTCCTCGCTCTGATGAAAATTTTTCAATCGCTTCATTAAATGCGATAAGACCAATGCTAAATTCATCATCGGTTTCATATATATATCGTCTACAAACAGAAGATACTGTTTTTGCAATAAATGGCTTATAGGCCTCAATTATTTCATTAAGTAAAGATTGGTCACCTTGTTGAATTAAAAGGACCGTCTCTTCTAGAGTTCTTTTTTTCTTTTTGGTCATAAACAATAAACCTAGCATTTGCTCACCTCTATCGACCAATTATACCATACGAGCGTTAAATTGGACTTCTTGGGGTGAAGCAAAAAAAAAAAAAAAACAGTCCTAAAAAGTGGGGATATCATTTCCGATTTAATATTTAAATTACTGTTAGGTTTTATGTCCTCTCATTTCCTCACCTCGATCATTAGTGGCCGCTTTTTCTCTACATAGGTACGTTACCTTTGAAATAGTTTGTGGGGGTTACCCAGAATTTTTTTCCCAACCCCAAAAAAGCTTTAAACCAAAGTGCCTGATTTAAAGCCTTTACGTTACCCATTTATGGATTTCTACTATTTAAAAAAAGTTTAAGCATACCCCCAATTAATACTCCTGGTATTAAAAAAAGCATTGGCAGAAAAACAGGGCCAGGGTGAATGTGAAAGAAGGTTACCTTTGACGAAACCATTAATCCAACCGTTACAGAGTACGCACAAAAGACAAAGGGCAAATAGGAATACTTTTCTTCTGCTGGCATTGCAAACCGGTACCCATCCCAAATAGAAAACATATAGACACATGGATAAAACATAAGCCATTGGTAGTTAATAACTGCCTCTGCTTTATCTATTTCACCTAAGAAACTGTACATAATCGCTTGGTTAAAGTGACCATTCACATTCATTACAAATTCTAAGAAAACAAATAATATCCCTTTGATATAATGTCCTGTTAACAATTGACTAAAACCAGGAAAAGCAATATTCCACAAAACGGCTTCCAATCTTCTCATTTTCTTCATTGTACTAACCCGCTTCTTTATGTCTTTTTAGGAAAAACATCTCAATTTAGCTTATCCATTCCATTGTCAAAATAACGGTAGATAAAAGAATTTTTCCCAATTATGTACCTGTATCCACATGCATTTGCTTACTATCGACAAATAGAGTCGTTGTCTGAATTTTGAGTTATCTATCTATGTAAAAAGCAGCGGGATGATTCCCGCTGCTTTATTAAATCCTGGTATTAAATCGCGCCATGACCAAACTATTCTTGCTGGTCCATTGGATTATAAAGTTTAATGGCCGGATTTTTTTCTTGGAACCACCTTAACGCAAAGTCATTCTCGAATAAAAAGACAAAATGATCATATCGATCTTTCACCAATAGGCTCCGCGAATTTGATAGGTTTTCATCCACTACTTCGTTTTCGACCCAACGAGCAATTTTAGAACCCATTCGTTCCATTAAGACCTCAGCATTGTACTCGTTTCTCATTCGATGCTCAAACACCTCAAACTGCAATTGACCAACAGCACCTAATAAATACTCATCCATTCTTACGGTTTTGAAGAGCTGAATTGCACCTTCTTGCACAAGTTGCTCAATTCCTTTATAAAAAGACTTTTGCTTCATGACGTTCTTAGCAGAAACCTTTACATATAACTCTGGAGTAAACTGCGGCAATCGTTCAAATTGAAAATCTTCCTTGCCTGTGGTCAGCGTATCTCCAATTTGATAAGTGCCAGTATCGTATAACCCGATAATATCACCACTGACTGCTTCCTCGACAGTATTTCTTTCTTCCGCCATAAATGATGTGGACTGTGAAAGCTTTAGCTGTTTTCCTAAGCGCGGTAGGTTGACGGTCATGCCACGTTCGAATTTACCAGAACAAACCCGAACAAAAGCAATACGGTCACGGTGTGCTGGATTCATATTGGCTTGAATTTTAAAAACAAAGCCTGAAAATTGTTCCGTTAAAGGATCAATTTCGCCAACTGATGAATTCCGTGCTTTTGGCGGTGGCGCAAATTGCAAGTATGACTCAAGGAACGTCTGAACACCAAAGTTTGTTAACGCACTGCCAAAGAAAACAGGTGTAAGAGTTCCAGCTGCGATCTTTTCAGTAGAAAACTCATTTCCTGCTTCATTCAGCAATAAAATTTCATCCAAAGTTTGATCATATAGTCCCGATATTTTTAATGGGTGATCACCAGCAATTTCACCATCATCATTTAGTGAGATATATCGCTTTTCCTCACTTACACGAAATTGTTCGACACGATTGTGGTATCGATCATAAATTCCAAGGAATTCTTTTCCCATTCCAATCGGCCAATTCATCGGATAGGATTCAATTCCAAGAACTTCCTCTAGCTCAGCAAGAAGTTCAAGCGGGGCTTTCCCTTGACGATCCAGCTTATTTATAAACGTAAAAATTGGTATCCCACGCATGCGGCATACTTTAAAAAGCTTAAGTGTTTGTTCCTCAATCCCTTTTGCCGAATCGATAATCATAACTGCACTATCGACCGCCATCAAAGTTCTATAGGTATCTTCACTAAAATCTTGGTGTCCAGGCGTGTCCAGAATATTGACACGGAATCCATCATAGTCAAATTGCATTACGCTGGAAGTAACAGAAATTCCACGTTGCTTTTCAATTTCCATCCAGTCACTCGTTGCAAATTTACCGGTTTTTTTCGCCTTTACTGTACCGGCATCGCGAATGGCTCCGCCAAATAATAATAATTTTTCGGTTAGTGTCGTTTTACCAGCATCCGGGTGAGAAATAATTGCAAATGTCCGGCGTGACAATACTTCTTCTTTAAAATTGTTACCCATCTTGTCTTCCTCTCTTTTGACAACTTCATATTTTATTGACCGCTTAAGCGGAGAAAAATTTTTTGTCCATAACTTTAATCTTATCCTGCATTCGACAACTTTGCAATAATTCTATGGCCGACAACTGATTTTTTCTTTTATCGGACAAGCTATGAGACTATAATGTTGTTATAGAGAAATATAAATTAAATTCCCTGGGAGGATATATGAAAAGTAATCAGATCGATCAACAAACCTTAACCTTATTGCATAAAGCCTTCGAAGTTGTCCTTAAGCAAAATAATGTTTCCTTTAAAAAGATTGGCATTGCCGAAGAAGGCGATCAGCTATTATTTTTATATGAAGGAAAAGGCAAAAAAGTTCATATTTTTAAATGGAGCAAGGCAACATGTATCGGACTTAGCATAGGTGTCATCGCGCAAAGTGTTTTAATGCCGATTATTCCACAGCTCCGCTTATTGTCATAGTATTCCAAGGCACACTTTCCTAATGCAGGTGGTGGGTATTTAGTTGAAAAATAGGCAGTATTCTTCCACCGATTCCCACACCCATTTTTATGGAAATACCTTTATAATAGAGTATGACTCTTTAAGAGGAGATGAACTGTATGAACCAAAGTAAGAAAGTAGTTTCAAAGTTTATTCCGCTATTTACAGCGTTAATTTTATTGATTGCAGGGATCATTTGGTATGTTCAAACAGCAAATCATGTGATCACTATTCCTTTCTCTTCTGTTGAGAAGACCATCCAAGAACAAGATGGAAACTTAATTGAACTAACAGAACAAGCAGATGGCAGCCTGTATTTAAAAATTGGTGACATAAAATACGTTTCTCATGTCCCACCCAATAGCCAAATGATTGAGAAGCTAGTCGAAAAATATAATATAAACTATTCTTATGAGACTAGCAGTCCTTATGGAAAATGGATTTTGGGCGGAGTCATCCTGATTCTTGCCGCCGCCGCTTTTGCTCTGCAAAAAACAAAGGGTGGTTTCGGTCTTCATAATTCCATGAAAAATAGTGTCGCGAAGTCTCGTCCGCTCCCAACGATAAGCTTAAAAGATGTAGGTGGTCTGGGAGAGGAAATGAAAGAAGAAATTTTACAGACACTTTCTACCTTAAAAGAACCCGAGCGCGCTATTAGATTGGGTATCAAGCCACCAAAAGGGATATTATTATATGGCCCACCTGGAACAGGTAAAACTCTATTAGCTCAAGCCATTGCACATGAATTAAATGCCTCTTTCTTCTCGGCCAGCGGATCAGCTTTTAATGAACTGTTTGTAGGAGTTGGTGCGAGCCGGGTCCGTTCCCTGTTTCAAACAGCCAGAAAACAGACTTCTGCTGTCATTTTCATTGATGAAGTAGACGCTCTAGCCGGAAAAAGAAAAGCCCATGGCGGGGAAGAAGCCGAGAAAACATTAACAGAACTTCTCGTTCAGCTTGATGGAGGCCACTCCAATGATGGAATCCTTTTTATTGCTGCGACAAATAGAAAAGATTTGCTTGACGATGCCTTCCTTCGCCCAGGACGGATTGACTTTTCATTCCATGTACCACTGCCTGATACAAAAGGTAGAAGAGAGATTATTGGTATCCATACAAAAGGAAAATCACTTGCAAAAGATGTTTTTGCTTCTTTAGATGACTTGGCTGAGAGTACATCAGGATTTTCCGGGGCGGAACTGCAGTCCCTGTTTGAAACAGCCAGCAGACGGGCCGTTAGAAACGGTCAAGATCAAATCTATAAACAGGACCTTGATTATGCGCTTGATCGTACTATATTAGGAAGTACCTCCCGTTCTTTACAGGATCTTGACACTAAACGCAGGGTTGCTATTCATGAAGCCGGTCATGCGATAGTCGCCTCGATTACAAAGCCTGGATCTGTAAGAAAGGCGACCATCATTCCTCGTGGTGCAGCACTGGGATATGTAGCTCCAATTCCGAAAGAGCTGGACTTGTCGACAACGTCGGATCTTCTCGATCGTGTCGCAATGATCCTAGCAGGCGGTGTTGCTGAAAGGATGCTGCTTGGCGAACACAGTATCGGTGTTAGTGGTGATGTACAACAGGCTAAACACCTAATTGAACAAATGGTGGATACAGGCATGCTTGAGGACGGGTTTACACTAACATTTAACAAACCAGATAAAGAAATAAAAATGCAAGAACTCTTTGCAAAAAGCTTAGCAAAGGCTGAGACAATCATTCAAAGTCATCAACATCAGTATCATCAATTGGTGGATGCTTTATTAAAAAAAGAAACATTAGAAGGATCAGAAGTAGAATCCATTGTTCAAGGAAACTCTACAACCAACATTGACAATCTAGTCTTAATATAAGAAAAAAGCCAGATGCGGGATTATTCTGCATCTGGCTTTTTCGGCTCAATCAAATTTCTAATGATTCATTTTAGCCCTCCAGTGGTAAACTAAGTATGAACCCTCCGAAGAAGGAAGTGGACATTATGTTTAAAAATAAAGAAAGGTTAGAAAAAGAACAATTAAAATATGATGACGAGGCAAAAGGATATCTCGACGACCCAGGGAAGATAAAAGGGTTACTAAAAAAAGCAATAAAAAGGGCGGACGATAAAAAGGGGAACCTAGGGGAAGCATGGAGTAACCTACAATTATTCATTGAATTAGTAAAAGCATATTCTAAAGGTGAATATAGAAATGTATCAAAGAGTACAATCATTACTATCATAGGAGCTCTTCTTTATTTCGTTTCTCCATTTGATTTAGTCCCTGATTTCATCATTGGCCTTGGTATTTTTGATGATGCTGCTGTAATAGGATATACCATTAAAAAAATAGCAACAGAATTAGATGAGTTTAAAAAGTGGAAACAATCCACCCCATACACACAAGGAAACCCGCTTGATTAATATAGCGGGTTTTTGTGTGTTTATTAGTTGATCACACGATCAAGCTCCGGCGCTGACCATGGCGCTTTCGCTTTTCTTATAATATCAGAATTTATAAGTTTTGGCTTCGAGAATTGTCCAGCTCCAGCGCCCTAGCGGCTAGTGTCCTTCGCTCTCCGCCCTACGATAAGTCAAGCACGAATGCGCCTCCGGCTCTTCGTGTTTCCTTTATCTCGGTTGGAGTGCTCCAGGCCATACGCCGCTGACCAGGCCGCTTGCGCTTTTCTTACTACCATCTAAAGCAAGCTGCACCTACGATGATGAGAAGGATAAATAATACGACGATTAATGCAAATCCGCCGCCAAAACCTACTCCACAGCCACCATATCCGTATCCACAGCCACCATATCCGTATCCACCATATCCATACATTAAAATTCCTCCTCTTTTATATTAATAAAATCCGCAACCCCAAGAAGCTCCGATAATGATTAACAAAATGAATAAAACGACTAGTAGGGCAAATCCGCCGCCATAGCCACCTGCTACACCAGACATTTACATTACCTCCTTTTTCGATTTCCATATATCCTATTCACCTAGATAATAATGTGCGATAGACAAATATCCATATTAAGATGGATTGTAAAAAAGGTATAAGCCCATTCTTTTATAGATAGGCTTATCTCTTTGTCATATATCTGTCCAAGAATCGTTTTATATTTGACAATTACAATTGTTTTTTTTACCATGATCACACAGATAAAAGTAGATAGGAGCCACCTTCTGTGAAAATTATTGTAACCACTATTTCTTTTATATTCTTGGCTGCTTTTCGAATCCTAAATAAATTAACACGGAATCCCCCAAGACCTAGTACTATGAAAATTGGCCACAGAGGTGCTGCCGGCCACTGTCCAGAAAATACATTTGCATCCTATCATGAAGCGATAAAGTTAGGAGTAGACTATCTTGAAACGGATATACAAATGACAAAAGACGGCATATTAGTGATGATTCATGATCCAACTGTAAATCGGACAACAAATGGAAAAGGCAAAGTAAAGGATCTTACCTTATCAGAGATTAAGAGTCTTGATGCGGGCAGCTGGTTTAATTCAAAATTTCAGAATGAAAAAATACCTACTTTTTGTGAATTTTTAGATGAATTTGCCGGAAAAGTTGGATTGTTATTGGAATTAAAAAAACCATCTTTATATCCTGGAGTTGAATTAAAAGTAGCAAATGAACTCTTACAACGGGGGCTTGCTCTTGGAGAAAATAACAAAGTGATTGTTCAGTCCTTTGATCAAAACTCACTGAAACGATTTCATAAACTCTTACCCACTATCCCAATCGGAGTTTTAGTTAAAAAAACAGCCATAAATGGACTCTCACATAAGGAATTACTATCTTTCTCCAGTTATGCCTCCTATGTAAATCCAAAAATAACGATGGTAAATAAACGGCTGATTAGACGCATCCATCAGTTTGGCTTTAAAACATTGATTTGGACAGTGAAGAAGAAATATGATGTAAATCTTTTAAAACATTATCGTGTTGAAGGAATAATCAGTGACTATCCAGATATTCTATAAGAAAAGCGGAAACGCCCTGGTCAGCGGCGTATGGCCTGGAGCGCTCCAACTGAGATAAAGGAAACACGAAGAGCCGGAGGCGCATTCGTGCTTGACTTATCGTAGGGCGGAGAGCGAAGGACACTAGCCGCTAGGGCGCTGGAGCTGGACAATTTTCGAAGCCAAAATTTATAAATTCTTATATAGTTAAAAAAGAGGATGCTCTAAAAGGGTCAGACCTTTTAAGAGACATCCTCTTATAATTATAAGAAAACAACATAAATAATGAACGCAAGCACAATTCGGTATATCGCAAATGGTAACAGTTTAATTTTATTAATAAGCTGCAAGAAGAATTTAATCGATATTAATGCAAAAATAAATGCACTAATAAATCCTGCAATAAATATTGGTAAAGCATCCATCGTCATATATTCCCAATTTTTTAACAAAGAAAGAAAACTAGCACCTGCCATAATGGGCACAGCCATTATAAAAGTAAAGTCAGCGGCAGCCCGATGACTCATGCCCATCAAAACACCACCTGATATCGTGGACCCAGAACGAGAAAACCCTGGCCAGAGTGAGAAGCATTGAAACAGACCAACTGCTAACGCTTGTGGATAAGAAATTTGATCAACGGTTTCTGTTTTTGGTTTCTTTGGACCAAAAATATCAGCAAAAATCATTAGGACAGCACCGATTACTAAACCAATCAGAACTGTTACAGTCGAAAATAAGTGGTCATCAATATAGTCATTAAAGAGCACACCTAGCACCCCTGCAGGAATTAAACCTACAATAACTTGTGTTAATTTAAGACGACTCTGTTTCTGAACCGGCCGCCCAGTAAATTTTCCTAATCCTAATAAATCAATGAAACGATCTTTAAAAGTAACGACAACGGCAAGGATTGATCCAAGCTGAATCACTACTTTGAAGGTGTTGGCTCCATGTGTTGTTAAAAATTTTTCGGATTTCAACCACATATCATCAACGATAATCATATGGCCTGTTGAGGAAACTGGGGCAAACTCCGTTAATCCTTCCACTAATCCTAGAATAATGGCTTTAATCATCATTAGTAAATCCATGTTGTAAAATCTCCTCACTTTTTGCAGCAGAAATTAATTAAAGTAATTAACTCTCCTATTTTACTCATTAACTAGTTTGATTGGCAATACTATTTTTTACGACTATTATTACTACTTGTATTTAACGTTCATTACTCTTTAAAGGTTTCATGTAATTTTTTCCATTAACAAAGAAGAGAAGCGGTGCTTGGAGGCATCGCTTCTCTTCTTTTTTTCTTCCCTCATTGGGTATACATTTAATTATTTATAATCCTCATTACACGGCCATTAAACTTCTTTTGGTAGTATCCATGTGTCATATCTGCAATAGCAATGCCAGTCGAACTTTGTGAACCGATAAAATTCCCTCCACCTAGATAAATACCGACATGTCCATCAATTTTATACGTATTAAAGAAAACAAGATCACCAGGTCGTGCCTCACTTAGCGGCACCCTTGTTCCGGTATTTTTCAAAATATCTGTATGGGCACCCAATTTAATACCGGCACGTGCAAAAGCCCATGCAACAAAACCAGAACAATCAAATCTTCCATTTGCGACATCATAAGCATTTCTCCCCCCGCCAAATACATAGACAGAGTTTCCGATATATTTATCTCCTGCATGTAGGACAATATTAATCGCTTCATTGGATGTGGTTGGAATGGATACATTTACTGTTGCTGTATTTGAAGACAACGTATTTTGGGACGCTGCATTTTTAAGTTCTTCCTCTTTTGATGCAAGTGTCCTATCTTGTTGTTGCAAATTAGCTTTCTCGGAAAGCTTTTCTTGCTCTTTTATCTTTAATTCTTTCTTTAAAGCATCATTTTGCTCTTTTTGTTCTAAAATTTGTACTTGCATACCTTCAAGTTCTATTTGCATATCTTTTAAATCATTTAATTTCTTTGCTACGAAAACTTGTTTCTGTTCGATTTCCTTTTGGTCCTCTTCATGCTGGATGACAATGTCTTGGTCCGCTTCGACCATCGTCGCAACTGCTCCAAGACGTCCAACAAAATCACTAAAGTTTGAAGACCCAAGCAGAACATCAAGATAACTAACCTTTCCACCACTTTCTTGAAAGGACAAGGCACGTTTTTTTAGTACTTCATTCCGCTTATCTATACGATCCTGAATGACTGTTAATTCTTGCTGTAAGGCACCTACCTCAAGCTCTGAAGCTTGCACTTTTTTTTCAGTTTGACTTATCATATTATTATTATCAATGATTGCCTGCTCAACTCGATTAATTTGTTCAGTTAATTTTGCCAATTCAGTTTGGACTTTTAAAATTTCTTCATTTGCTTGGAAAATCTCTGATTGAACCCCTGTACGCTGCTCTTCAACACCCTTAAGATTGGATGCTTCCGCTTTTATTGGTGGGAGTGAAAGAACACTGCCTAAACCAAATATAATCGTCGCACTTAGTGCTAATAACCTGTTCTCCATTTGTAATTCCCTGCCTTCTAAAATTCACAAATTACCTAGAGTAATAGAAATTATGCTTTGAAGACTAGTACAAAAGATCTGTAATTTCTGCACAGTATGACAGAATTCTATGTATCTCGGTCGTTTTAACTACCTAATAATCAGTTCAGATAAGAAAAATATCACAAACAATACCCAATATAATCCTATTTTTCCCTATTTGTAGTATAACATCCATAATAGTCAATTAAGTTATGAATATATTACAATTGTATTTCAATGGAAAATTTTCGCTGATTATTAACAAAAAGTTCAATATATAATATTTCCAGAAATAGGAATGACCAATAAAAAAACCACAACCCCTTCCTTTTAAAGAAAGATTGTGGTTCTAAATTTTATAGAGATGTTTTTTGTCAATCAATGTTGTTAATTCCCCTTAAAGGCTATTGTCATTACTGAATTTTGATTAATTCTTTAAAACTATTTCTGCCTCGTTCTACAAGGTCCAAATGAGTGTTTCTGGCTTTCTTTACATATTCTTTTCTAACTTGCAGCCATGCGTTTCTGCGTTCACGTGCATACGCTACATTTGATTCTGCATTTTTTTCGAAGTTATCTTCTAACTGATCAACAATTTGGAATATAGAACGAACTGGAGTGAGTGCCAATTTTTCTAATTGTCCAGTAACTTCTTTCATTTGTTGTAAAAGTTCTTCCCGATCGTTTGTATGACTGGCTTCTTCTTTTATTTCTTGTTTATCTGGATTAAATTGGTGAATCAGTTCGCTAACTATACCCTTATTAGTTTTTTTGGCCTGATCATACAATTTTGCAATAGATTTGCGGTATTGCTTATTGAATTTTATGACCTCCCTTAATGCATTAATATAGGCATCTTCCCTGTTTTCTCGAAGTTGTTGAGCACGTTCGCTTGATTGTTCATACTGATCCCAAAATGTAGTCACAAATGAGCCAACAGGTATCGATTCAACTGCAGTTGAATTTTTTTCATCTGCTGAGACCGTTTCATTTTTCTTCTGTACCATCATTATTCCTCCTCCTACTTTTATTGTCTTTCTCTATTGGATCCTTCTTCTGAAATGAAGGAATATAGAGCTCTAGGAAACTGGAATACATCTTAAAAAATTGATCTAGGATTGATTGATAGTTTTCTAGTTGATTGGCATAGCCTTTTAAGTATGTAACACCAGCTTTTGTAATTGAGTATCTTCTTTTGGCCGGCCCGCTTCCTGTTGTATCCCATTCTGACGAAACAAGTTCATCCTTTTCCAGCTGCCTTAGCATCCTGTATAAATTCCCTTGATCAAGGGTCTTGAACCCGAATGCTTCAAGCTTGTGGCTAAGTTCATATCCATGAAGAGAAACTTTACTAAGAAGCAATAAAATAAATGGCAGCACAAAATTTTTGGATGGATTAACTGATTGATTATCTTTGTTTACCATATTAATTATCACCTCACCTATATGTATTTTACATCTATAGGTAATATTTTGCAATATGTAAAATAAATATATATAAAATTTCTATTTTAATGTTTACAAGTTCTATTACTTGGTTATAAACTTATTAAAAAATGAAAAGGTGGTGTAAAATGGAAAAAGCTAGAATCAGCAAAGCAGGAGTGCCTTACTTGTTTTTTGGAAGTGGAGAACCACTGTTGCTCATCCATGGCTTAGGAGAAGTAAAGGAAGGTTGGAAAAGCCAATTTGAGTTAGCTGATCAATTTCAGTTGATTATTCCTGATTTACGTGGTCACGGGGATTGTACAAAAACAGATGGTATATCTATTCCTAACTTTGCGACGGACATAATTGGTTTAATAAAAGAGTTAAATTTTGAAAACGTTCACATATTAGGCCTGTCAATGGGTGGAGCCGTTGCACAGGAAATCTATCGTCAGGCTCCCGACCTCTGCCGTTCACTCATGTTGGTTAGTACATTTCACTTTTTCCCGAAAAAATTAAAGCGTTTATTATTTGAGAATCGAAAAACAAAGTTTGAGTCTGTTACTGCTGCAGGAAAACAAACAGAATTTCTCGCACGGATGGCGCTTTACTCCTGGAATCATGATAGCCAAGAAGTCTTCCGTCACTTTTTCCGTCCAAAACATCAAATTTTCCTTGAATCCCTTAAAATGTGTCTTGAAGTCAACAACCGGAACTTATTACCAAAAATCCAGGTTCCAACTTTAATTATTGGTGGTCAATATGACTCAGTTTTACCTGTCTGGATTCAGGCCTGCATGCACAAGCTCATTCCCCATTCTGAATTTATTATTATGAGGAATACCGGTCATCTTGCCAAATTTGAAGCAAAAGACCGGTTTAACCATCTATTAAGAAGATTCCTCAATCAACAAACCACTGCAGGATAAGGCTATCCAAAATGGAATTCTTTTCTACCAAACGACCTGCCTAATTATTAGGTTTATTTAAATTAACGGGAAGAAACAGGCCGCCACCCATCCTCCCGTTAATATTTTATTCATTTCAATTGATTATACAAGTGCATCCTGAATTTCTTTTGAACGACTGGAAAGCCATTGATCAGCAAATCCTGCGAACTTACCTGTCAGGGCTAATGAAACATGTCCTCCTTCAAATACTTGATAAGTTTTATCTTCGCTCGATATCATATCCATTACAGGAAGGCTTTGCTGCTCTAAGACAAGTGTATCTCTTGACGTAGAGAAAACAAAAACAGAACATTTAATATTCTTTAAATCTACTTTTTTGCCGCCGATGGTGAGCTCACCTTTTAAGAGCTTGTTGTCTTTATAAAAATCATTAAACAATTGTTTGAAGGCGGCACCTGTAAATGAAGCGGTGTCTTTTGTCCATTTGTCCATCCTACGCCATTTTTCAACATATTTTTCATCATGTGCACGGGTAATTAAGTTGACCCATGGCGTAATATAAACTGGCGATAGCCCTCTAAACATCAGATACAAATATTCGGCAGGAATTACACCATAAACCTCTGAAAAGCGGTCAAAGCTTATTAATCCTTTTTGAAGACCTTTTAACCACTTATCTGGCACAATGCCAACACTGAAATCAATAGGTACCGTGGCAAGCACTAAATTTTTTATTGGCAATTTGGTTATGGCAGTAAAAATAGCTGAAATTGTACCACCCAAACAATAGCCAACCATGGAAATTTCCTTTTCTCCTGAATGTCTTAATGCCCGTTTCACCGCATTCTCCAAATAATCTAAAATATAATGATCTAAGCTAATATCACAATCCTCATAGCCAGGGGATCCCCAATCCAAGAAGTAGACATCATAACCTCGATCAGTCAGACCGCCTACGACACTACTCCCTTCTCCGATGTCCAAAATATATGATTTATTTAGGAGCGAGTAGACCAAAAACAATGGTATTTGATATTTTTTTTCTTTTGCAGGGTGATAATATAAAGTAGATTTATTTTTTTTCCAAATAATCTCTCTGGGTGTAGGTACTATGTCTGGTTTGGGTTCTGATAATACTTTATAGACTTGCGTCCATCTGGCAGTTTCCTTATCCATGTCAAACGGTGGAATAAAATTTGGAAACAATGCTGTTGTACTCATCTTGTTTTATGCTCCTTTCATTCTGATTTGGAAGTACCAGCACCAGCGAGCACTAGGTCTTTATCTTTTTCTTTGTCTTTGGTCTTCCCTTTTTGAATAAGATTTTTCATTGTTGCTAGCTCGGCCTTGATTTCTATTAATTGGCTAAGTTCTTGCTTCAACTCCTGTAGCTCTGTTTGAATTTTTTGGGTTTCTGCTAGGTCATGGGCCATTTTTTGAAACTCATTCTTCATCTGCATGACAATATTTACCACTTTTTGGAACATTACCAAATTCTCTTTATTTACTAAACCAATATTATCCTGCAGGTTCCATAATTGTTCTTCTAAATTATCCATTTTTTCTTCAGCTTGGACCGATAACTTTGCTACATTCGCAATATCTTTTTTGGTTGGTATATTCATGACATTAGCCATGAACTCCTGATTTTTTCTTAATAGTTCCAGGTAACGTGCATGACTTTCTGTACCAACCTTTAATAGGCGGACAAACTCATTATTATCACTCATCATGTATAAAAGACCATTTAATTGTTTTTCCCACATATCACTGACTCGCTTGAAGCCTTCAAATGGATCATATGTTTTACCTTTAGTCATTTTGTATCGCCTCTCTGATTATGATTTTGTAAATTCCTCGGTTTTGTCCAAATATTTGTTTAACGGGAACATTAACGTTTTTATTTGTCTGGCAAACAGATTAACAAACCCCTTTTGGTTTTCATAAATTAAATTACCAGCCTGTTTCATTGTTTTTATATATTGCTGTCTGGCCTTTTTTCGTAAGGTAATGTATTGATCAATCATTTCAAGATATTTATCCATTGATAGATTGCTTGCTATCTTTTGACACGGTGCTGCAAGAATAGTTAATGTTCTTTCTTGAATTTGATCAATTTGTGTATTTATATCTTCGTAAGACTTAAGCGGGAAAAAATGCTGCAGGCTGGTTGTAGACATTAAGAATTCCTCTCTTGCTGTTTTTTCCCATGCGGAAAATTCCTGGTAAAATTGCGCTACTATTTCTATCACATTACCTTGATTACGCTGAACACTCTCAGCAAAAAGATTTGCCTGTTTTAGAAAAATTTCATCCCGGAAATCAGCACGTTTTGCCCATTCGTCTAACTCACCAAATACATGGCGCCATAAAATGTCTAAGCTTGAAAGCTGTTCTGCATCTTCTTCTTTTTCAGCTGCAATCTTTTTCTTTTCTTCATTTTTTTCTTCAAGTACTGACTCTTGTACCCTTTCATTTTCTTGATTCATTTCAACCTCTAAAACTGTTTCCTTCATTAAATTTTTTTCGTTTTCTTTTTTGTCAGCCATCATACTCGCATCCTTTAAAGAAATTTTTATCTTTCAGCAATTCCTTTTCCAATATTGGTAGAAACACCGATTGACTGTTGTGATTTAAACTCAAATCTTATACACCTAAATATGCCAGTTGATATATATCAGCTAGTTCGCTAATAAACGGTTGTTTTGGATTCGCAATGGTATCTTGATCGTCAAATGCATGTTCTGCTAATTCGGCTACTTTACTATCAAAATCTTGTTTATTAACACCATTTGCTCGGATGCTCATTGGTATTTCCAATTCCTTCGCAAGTGCAACAATTGCTTCAATTAAATTTTCAATTCCTTCCTCCGTTGTGCTTGCTGGGAGACCAAGCATTTTAGCAATCTCTGCATAACGCTCATCGGCAATAAAATGTTCGTATTTAGGATAGGTCATAAATTTGTTTGGTTTTGCTGCATTATAACGAATGACATGCGGCAAAAGAATAGCATTTGCTCGTCCATGTGGAATATTAAATGCAGCACCAAGCACATGGGCAAGACTGTGATTAATCCCTAAGAATGAGTTAGCGAAGGCCATCCCAGCAATCGTTGATGCATTATGCATTTTTTCCCGGGCCTGTTCATCCTTGCCATCTCGGAATGCCCTTGGCAAGAATTCAAATACAAGCTGAATTGCTTTAAGGGCTAAGCCGTCCGTATAGTCATTAGCTAAAACTGAAACATAGGCTTCTATGGCATGTGTTAAAACATCCATCCCTGTATCAGCTGTAACATGATTAGGAACTGTCATTACAAACTGTGAATCCACAATTGCAACATCCGGTGTAAGTTGGAAATCAACGAGTGGATATTTAATATTTGCCTTTTTATCAGTTATAACTGAGACAGATGTAACCTCTGATCCAGTACCAGAAGTAGTTGGAATGGCAATGAATTGTGCCTTTCCTCTTAGAGCCGGGAATTTAACCACACGCTTAGTTGGATCAAAGAATTTTTGTGTTAAACTATGAAAATCTGTTTCAGGATGTTCGTAGAATAACCACATTGCTTTTGCCGCATCCATTACAGAACCACCGCCAAGTGCAATAATACAATCTGGCTGCAGCTTTCTCATTCTGTCTGCGCCATCCAAGACCGTTTCAATGCTAGGCTCTGGCTCAATGTCAGAGAAAGTTTCAAATTGAATCTTGTTTTGATTCTTTTTTAGATAATAGAGCACTTTATCGACATAACCATTTTTAAGAGGACTGCCACTTGTCACAATAAAAACTTTAGAAATCCCAGGAATAGAAGCTAGCATTTGAACTGAATTTTTCTCAAAGAAAATTTGTGAGGGAACTTTAAACCATTGTGTAAAGGTTCTCCTTTTAGCTACTTTTTTAATATTCATGAGATTCTGGACTCCTACATTCTGTGACACAGAGTTCCCCCCATATGTTCCACATCCAATTGTCAAGGATGGTAATGATGTGTTATAAATATCTCCGATTGCACCATGGGTTGATGGTGTATTAACCATAATTCGGCCAGCCTTCATTCGGAGAGCGAATATGTCAACTAAACTTTGGTCTGTTGTATGAAGAGCCGCCGAGTGCCCTAGTCCACCATATTCCAAAGTTTCCTCTGCTATTCGTAATCCGTCTGCAAAACTATTAACTTTGTAGCATGCCAAAATTGGGCTTAACTTTTCACATGAAAGTGGATAGTTTGGACCCACTCCATTCAACTCTGTAATTAAAATTTTTGTATGAACAGGTACATTTACTCCTGCCAGTTTCGCAATCTTAGCAGCAGGTAACCCAACGATTAGATGATTAATTGCACCTGTTTTTTCAAAAATGACGACCTTTTCTACCATTCTTTGTTCTTCTTCATTTAAGAAATAACAATTATTTGCAATCATTTCCTGTTTTACTTCCTCGTAAATCTCTTGATCGATAATAAGGGCTTGTTCGGACGCACAGATCATTCCGTTATCAAATGTTTTTGATAGAATAATATCGTTTACAGCCCGTTTGATGTTGGCTGTTTTTTCAATATAACAAGGGACATTACCGGCCCCAACTCCAAGTGCAGGTTTGCCTGAACTATAAGCTGCTTTGACTAAACTTGGTCCCCCCGTTGCTAGAATGAGAGAAATCTTCGGATGTTTCATTAGGTTCTGGAAGGCCTCATGTGATGGAGTCTCAATCCATTGAATGCAATTTTCAGGAGCCCCTGCCTTAATTGCAGCCTCCTTTAGTAATTTAGCGGTTTCAGTACAGCATTTTTGACCAAATTGTGGAAAGGCAAAAATAATTGGATTTCTCGTTTTTAGCGAAATCAAGGATTTGAAGATAACCGTTGATGTTGGATTCGTAATAGGAATGATCCCGGCGATCACACCGACAGGCTCCGCAATTTCCACCATGCCCTCATTCTCATTTTCACTTATTACACCAACCGTTTTCATATCTCTGATATTGTTATAAATGAATTCTGTGGCAAACATATTTTTAAAAACTTTATCTTCATATACGCCTCTTCTTGTTTCCGTAACCGCAAGCTTTGCAAGATGTTTATGATTTTCCAGGGCGGCAAGGGCCATTTGTTTAACGATTTCATTAACCATTTCCTGGTTATAGCACCTGAAATCACCTAGAGCTTTAGCTGCGTTTTTGGCTAATGTATCAATATGCACAGCAACCGCCTGATTTTCTTGTAATACTTTTTCTTTTACAACCATTAGTAATCCCCTCCAGAATCAATTTACTTGCTAAATAGCATGTGTTAATCAAATTCAAGGATTTAGAATAATGAAACGTCACTCCTTAATTTCTTATTGGCTAAAATATATCATGCGGATTCATCGAAAAATGTCGAATTATACGAAAAAATGAATGAGTACCCATTCATTTTTAAATAATTCACAAAATGTTCAAAAATGCTATTAGCATTGATAAATGGGGTTCAGCCCACAACAAAAAAAGATGTCTCATAACAAAGGGTCAGACCCTTTGTTATGAGACATCCGCTTTACTTATGATATCAACCAGTATTTCTTAATCCGGCAGAAATTCCACTAATGGTGAGAAGCACTTCCGTCAATAGTTCATCATTAGGTTCTTCTTGGCTTCGCAATTCTTTAATTAGTTCAACTTGTAAAAAGTTTAACGGATCTACATATGGATTTCGTCTATAGACCGATTCCTTTATATTCGGGGTATGATCGAGTAATTCTTTATCACCCGTTATTCTGAGTAAAATACCTTTTGTCTTTTCATATTCCTCTAGAATATTGGTAAATATCCGGTCGGCAATTGATTGGTCATGTACAAGTAATAAATATTCTTTGGCAGTTGTAATATCCGCCTTCATTAACGCCATGTTAAGATTATCAATCGTCGATTGGAAGAACGGCCATTTTAGATACATTTGCTGTAAAAGCTGAAGATTTTGCTCATTCTTTGCAGCAAAGCTTTCTAAACCAGTACCTGCAGCATACCAGGCAGGTAGCAATTGGCGGCTTTGTGTCCAAGCAAACACCCAAGGAATGGCTCTTAAGTCTTCAAATCTTCCTCTATTTTTCCTGCTCATTGGTCTTGAACCAATGTTTAAGTCTCCAATTTCTTTTAATGGAGTGGCTTCATTAAAGTAAGTCAGGAAATCTGGATCACCAAAAACAAGTGATTGATATTTTCCTAAAGCAATGCTGGATATTTCCTCAATCGCTTCTTCCCATTCTTGTTCACGCAATTGACCATGCTCTTCTTGAGAAACATGTGTGGCTGTTAGAAGCAAGGTGGATGTTGCCTGTTCTAAACTTCGATAGGCAATATCCTCAAGCAAATATCGTGAAGACAATACCTCTCCTTGTTCTGTAATTTTGACACCATCGCCAATGGTTTCAGCTGGTTGAGAAAGTATACTTTTATTTAATGGACCGCCACCGCGCCCCAACGACCCGCCACGACCATGGAAAAATTTTAAGCCAATTTTATACCTTTTCGCCATCTCATGAATTTCGATTTGTGCTTTATACAGTTTCCAGTTAGCTGTTAACGTCCCGCCGTCTTTGCTTCCATCTGAATAACCAAGCATAATTTCCTGCTGATTTCCTAGGATTTGCAAATGATTACGATAAACTGGCATTTTAAAAAGTGTTTCCATAATGGACGGACCAGCAGTTAAATCATCAATGGTTTCAAGGAGCGGAGCAATATTTAAATGACTTTCAAGGGTACCATCTGCATGTAGTCGATAGAGACCAGCTTCCTTTGCGAGAACAAGTACTTCTAATAAGTCACTTGGTGATTTTGTCATGCTGACAAGATACACGGAAATAGACCGCTTGCCAAATTCCTCATGTGCTTCCTTAATCATTTGAAATACTTTGATCATTTCCTGTGTGTCCGATGAATAATCCTCAGTGGATAATAGCAGTGGACGAGGGTCTATTAGGATATTTTGTAAGATCTTAATCTTTTCTGTTTCAGAAAGCTCAGCGTAATTATCAGAAATACGAACCTTTCGCAATATTTCTGTTATAGCTGCTTCATGTTCCCCGCTATGATTCCGAATATCTAGCGTAGCTAAATGGAAACCAAACAATTGGACTTGTCGGATTAGCTTTTGAATGATTTTCAATTCATGTGCTGTCGGATGGTGCTGTTTTAAGCTATTGTTAATCATATTCAAATCAACTAATAATTCATCTGCAGAACGATAACCTAAATCTGATTTGCCGACTTGTCGGACTCGTTCGATGATAACCGCAAAAACTCGACGGTATACCTCTGTTTGATTCGGCCATTTTTTCTCATCTGATAATAATTTATTTTCATTTTCTTTAAGGAATGTAAGAATCTCATCACTTACATTTACCCTTGTTGTGGAATGACTATATCGTTTCATTAAATCCACTAATACATTTTTGTATTTTTTTAAAGCAAGTCTTCGTTGTCTTTGTAACGTTTCCCATGTTATATCATGTGTAACATTGGGGTTTCCATCACGGTCACCGCCAATCCATGAACCAAAACGAAGGAAATTAGGAATCTCCCAAGCTGTGTTTGGATAATAACTTTCCAGAGATTCTGCAACCTCCTGATGGATATTAGGAAGTACTTCAAAAAGTGTCTGATCAAAATAATATAATCCATTTCGGACTTCATCCAAGACAGTTGGCTTATGATCGCGCAATTCATCCGTTTGCCAGAGGATAGCAACTTCATTAAACAAGCTCTCTTCAAGCTTTTTTTGTTCTCTGTTCGTTAGGAGCGGATGATCTAAGTTTTTTAATACATCTGCGATTCGCTGCTGAATTTCAAGGATAGAACGTTTTGTGGCCTCGGTTGGATGTGCGGTAATGACAAGCTCGAGTGACAATGTTTGTAGTACATTTTGGATTGTATCTTCATTGATATCGTATTCTTTAAGCTTTAGAATCGCACTCTCAATTGATGCAGGCTGAACAATCTTATCGTCCTGAAGCTGATATTGTCTTCTCCTCCGAATTCGGTGGTTCTGCTCTGCAGCATTGATCAAATGGAAATACATTGAAAATGCCCGAATAACTTGTTTACGCATGGGCGTGTTCAAACTGGTAATTTCATCTTTTAAGGCAGCATAGATTTCTTTATCAAAGTGACTCCGTAGCGTTTTACTCATGAGTCGTATTTTTTCTACTTTGTCTAAAAGTTCTGTTCCACCATGATTGACAAGGATTTCTCCCAGCATTTTTCCAAGTAACTTTACATCGCGACGCAATGGAAGACTGCTGTCATTCAATTTCTCTTCTGCTGTCATTTGAATCACCTTCCCTTTAATTCGAAAATTCGCTAAATTTTTTATATATAAATATAACATCTTTTATGAACTTGGTCTATTTTTATTTATTTCACAATGTTTGTTTAGAACAATTAAAAACCTGCCCAAACAGCAGATTTTTTCTACATCTATTTTTTAGAATTGTTATTTTTCTTGATCAAACACCAATACATAGGTTTTCTGATCATCATCCCCATTTGAGACAACAACAGAAATAATCGTTTTATGATCGTCTTCTAATTGAATGGTTTTGCTGCTGCTACCTTCAATCAAGACATCTGCCCCACTATAATTAACGGCTGGGTTTATCGTAATGGCCTTAACGTCATTTGATACCGCTATATGGTAGGTAAACTCGTTAGTTGTAAAGGCACTGTCCCATGTGCCTTCTGAAACTGATAAGGCAGAAAGTGTTGCTTTACTAACTTTTACTATAGTCGTATTACTTGGCTGTTGAGATAGTTGGGATGATTGAGATGTCTGTGAGAATGAATTATTTCGATTAGTCAACGTCGTCGAGTTGACTACTGGTACATTTGTAGCAGCTGCTTCCCGCGTGATACGAAGTGTATAAGTTATTTTCATGCCATTTTCGGCTGTTACATCAATCGTAATATTAGACTTTCCAACTGGTATTTTAACAGATACCCCTTTATCAACTATATTTGAACCATTAACCTCAACGGCAGCCGTTTTGGCATTTGCTGTCGGAAAAACTGAAATAGATGATATTTCATTGGAAACTTGAGCACTATATTCTGTTATGGCAGCAGAAAATTTGGGCGATAGTTCCCCTGATGAAAGATTAATTGATTGCAGAAGGTTATCGTCATCTTGATTTCTCGTTATGGTAAGTGTATAGGTAGTGGCCGCTTGACTTTCATCCTTAACGTCGATAAGAAATATGTTCTCCCCTGTATTAAGTGTGAGAGGACCGGTTGAATCGTTTGTAACTGTCTGTCCATTTACTGTGATGACAGCTCTGGAATTATTACTTTTTAAAAGAAGACTAACGGCTTTAATGTCATTTTCTACAGATGCTGAATATTCCTTTGTATTTTCTTTTAAATCTTGGTCAAGTTTGACCCCTTCAATCTCTAATTTTGAAAGTGTGTTGGTGGTTTCCGTCTCTTGTGTGACTGCAGGACTTTCGGCATATGCAGTTGGTATGTAAGGACCTGTTCCTATTCCAACCATAGTAGCAATAAGAATTACGTTTAGTCCGTTTTTTTGTATCTTTGCAAACATGAATCGTTCCTCCTATCTATTATCCATATGGAGCATGGAATTTGATTTAACTGTACGATTCGATGCTTAAGAATTGCTTAATTTTTATAGAACATGACAGGTTGTTTTCATAAAAAAACAAACCCTTTTCAAGGTTTGCTAAAATGATGATGATTTTCTGTTGAATTCTTCCAACTTTGAAGAGATGGCTACCGCTACTTCCTCATCAGATAATTGAATAGCCTTTTTTAAGAGCGAATTGGCTAAAGATCCTATTGGGCCGGTTGAATTAATATCAATAAATCCTGTTACTCGTGTTTTATGTCGATTAAGTGCTTTTGCTTCAAAATACCCTTCTCCTAGGTACTTTTCATTTGATCGCCATAATTCAAAGCTGACCCTAGCAGGCTCATTCCATTCCTTAATATCAATCAACAAAAAAACCTTTTTTTTCATTATGCCAAGGTCACTTTTAAATTCCCATGTAATTTGTCGATCATTTAGTTTTTCATGTTGAATGTAACCTGGGACAAGCGGCGCCCAATTATTTTCATCCCTGATAAAATCCCAAATTACTTCAATGGGGATATCTAATTCTACATGTTGTAACTCGCTCGGCATGGGTATCCCTCTTTCGTTTTCAAAAGTAAAAACCTTCAAGTTACTGAAGGCTTTTTTAAAATATATGTTATTTTATTTCTTTATAGAAGAAACTTAGTTATTTTCCTTTATTTCCTATGATCTCTCCATGAGGAATTCATGGATCCGTTCTGATGCAAGTAAGAGTCTATCAGGCGGTTGAACCATGGCAATTCGAACATAGCCTTCACCCATTTTTCCAAAAGCATCGCCTGGAATGACCGCGACACCGGCATGATCAATCAATTCAAAGGCAAATTTGCGAGAACTCCACCCTTTGGGAATCCTTGCCCACACAAACATCGTTGCAGGAGACTTCGCCACTTCCCAGCCGCTTTTTTCAAGCCCCATTATTAGAGTATCCCGTCTAAGCTCATATTCTTTCACTTGTGCACTTAGGAATGTGTAGTCCGAGGTGAGAGCCTCCACCGCCGCCATTTGAATCGGATAAAAAATCCCGTAATCAATGTGTGATTTAAAGGTTGCTAAGATATGGATGGCATGTTTATTTCCGACAACATATCCTATCCGACAACCAGCCATATTAAATGTTTTCGATAGCGAATTAAATTCAATTCCAACTTCTTTTGCACCTGGAACAGACATAAAACTAATCTGTGGGTTATCATCAAATATTAATTCTGAATAAGCAAAATCATGGACCACCAAAATATCATGGTTCTTGGCAAAAGCAACGACTTCTTTAAAAAACCCGATATCCGCAAGTGCTGTTACTGGATTTCCAGGATAACTAATAATCATCATTTTTGTTTTTTGTAAAACTTTTAATGGAATATCATCAAGCTTTGGAAGAAACCTATTTTCAGCTAAGAGAGGCATGGGATAGATCGTCCCACCTGCAATATTTACACTAGCCTCATAAATTGGGTAGCCTGGATCAGGGACTAGGACATAATCACCGGGATTAATTAATGATGTTGCCAAATGAGCTAGTCCATCCTGTGAACCCATTAACTGCAAAACCTCTTTTGCAGGATCTAAGTCTACTGCGTAGCGTTGTTTGTAAAAATAACTAACGGCAGTATTAAATTCATCGATTCCCTTCAATGTGTATCCATATTTACATGGATCTTTAGTGTATGCGACTAGTGTCTCCACCACAAATGGCGGTGGTTGAAAATCTGGACTTCCTACACTTAAATCAATCACGTCTTTTCCCTTTTTGATGGCATCCTGTTTTCGATCAGCTATTTCTTGGAAAATACTAGCCGTCATTTTTTGAAGTTTCTCAGATGCAACGAGCTTCATAAACATTCTCCTCTAATCTTTAAAGTATGATTAAAATTTCTTACTTGATAGAATTTTTATTATTTTAACATATTTCTGATTATAGTAATCTCATTTTATCGTTTCTATGATTAAAAATAACCATTGATTATTAATTCCAAATAAATTAAAATTTTAGGATATGTTTAAAAGTCAGAAAACGAACTGGCCGTTATTGGAGGAATATAAATTGAAGATCTTTTCTTACTTTTTATTTTTTTTAGGATTAACTTTTTTTGGCTTAGGAAATGCCATAGCCGTAAAAGTGAAAGATGTTGGTTTGCATCCTTGGGAAGTATTAAATGTTGCACTTTATGAGCATTTTGGTTTAACCATTGGAACATGGGGAGTAGTGTGCGGGTTAATCCTGATTCTTATCTCATCGTTTGTTGCAAGAAGCTATATTAGTATTGGAACCATCTTAAATGCCTTATGTATTGGACCAATAATGGACTTCTTTCTATGGTTAGATATTCTTCCAAATGCAACTCATACATGGCTGGATTATTTAATTCTCCTTGTTGGTGTGTTTTTTTCTGGCCTTGGCGGCGGCATGTATGTTGCTGCCGGTATCGGCGCGGGTCCACGTGACGGTTTTATGCTATCCATATCTGATAAAACAGGGCTTTCAGTCAGTAAAGCTCGAATGATCGTTGAAAGTATAGTTTTAGTTATTGGTCTTTTATTAGGCGGACCTGTATTTATCGCCACTTTCCTTTATACGTTTATTCAAAGTCCCATTTTTCAACGCTCATTAAAACATTTCAAAGTATTAGTAGCATCAATGAAAAGGAAGAAAAGCCAAAGACAAGATGGGATTGTATTATAAAGATCTGTAATATAGCTTATTTTTAAGTGGAAGAATAGGCAGACAGCACAAAAAACCAGCCGAAGATGTTTTAGGATAACGTTGATTTTTCCATGAAACGGCCAAGAATCCCCAGTCCATTGGATTGGGGATTCTTTTTAGTGGAAGTAAGTTGGTTAAATAAATGAGTTATGAAATCTTCTTTAATTCCTCTGTTAATTTGAGGAATAGCTCCTTGTTCCCATCTTGTAGTGTTTGGTCGATTTCCTTACGGATTTTCTCCCTCTTGAATTCAATCAGGGAATTGTTTAAAAACATCTCTGCAACTACTGAATCTGTTTGCTCATCCGGCTGTTGTGGTGAATTTAATAATTTCTTTTCCATGGAAATCAACTCCTTTAGCTTTTTTTCATTATACATTGAGTTTTCTAAAAATTCAAACATTTTATTTTGGAAATTTAAAAGAATTTTGGTAATCCATTTTGGTGTAAGGCTGAAATAATGGGGTAAATTAATGGCATCTATTTATTATTGGAAAAGGAGGAAGAATCGATGGAACAAGCTGTATTCACCGGCTATCAGCAGATTAATAATATAGATGTTTATTATGAATTTTATCCTCATGATTCAGCGAAAAAAACGTTTGTTTTATTGCATGGTTTTCTTTCTTCCACCTTCACATTTCGCCATTTAATTTCACTGTTGAAAGAAGAATATCAAGTCTTATCACTTGATCTGCCCCCATTCGGAAAAAGTGCGAAATGTAATCAATATGTGTATTCCTATAAAAACCTTGCACAAACAGTTATCAAACTGACAGAATCGTTAGGATTAAAAAATATCACTTTCATCGGCCATTCAATGGGAGGCCAAATTGTCTTGAATATCCTCCATATGATGCCTGAAATCGCCGATAAAGCAATTCTCCTATGCAGTTCAGCTTATTTGAAACGCTCAAAATTACCATTAATCTTAACCAGCTATATTCCTTATTTTCATCTATTTGTAAAATATTGGTTTGCGCGAACTGGGGTAAAGAAGAACCTTCAAGATGCGCTTTACAATCACTCGATCATCAATGATGAAATGATTAATGGCTACCTGCAGCCCTTCTTACAGGATGAAATTTTCGTAGCACTTACCAGAATGATCCGCGACCGTGAGGGGGATCTTCCTGTCGAAGCCCTTAAACAAATCAAAACTCCTTGCTTACTAATTTGGGGTGAACATGATAGGTCCATTCCACTAAAATTCGGAGAACAACTTAACAAAGATTTAGTCAATTCTGAGCTGATCGTTTTAAAAGAAACAGGACACGCTGTTCCAGAAGAACGTCCGAATGAGGTCTTTGAATACATCAAACATTTTTTAGAAAAATTTCAAACGGCAGCCCACCAGTAATGGAATCGGCTGCCGTTATATCAATTAATTTTTTTTATTTTTTAGTACGAGAAAAAAATAGGATGAAACCGCTCCTAAACCGGCCAACACAATGACAATCCCCATTGGAATAGCATTATGTTCTCCCCCCACTCCAACTAGTGGCGCTGCCAATGCACCGATTGCAAATGATAAAACACCTAAGAGGGCAGAGGCACTGCCAGCATTTTTTCCTTGCTTCTGCATGGCAAGTGAAAATCCAGATGTATTCACTATCCCAATACTAGAAACTACAAAAAACAGTGGAATAAGAATAAGAAAAAGATTCGCCTGTATAGACAGCAGAATAAGTAATACGATTCCTCCGCTCAGGCATAAACCTACTCCAAACACAAAAAGCTTAGACTCGTGAATTCTTCCTGCCAACCTGCCTGTTATTTGACTAGCGAACATGATGCCGAGCCCATTAATGGCAAAAATATAACTAAACAATTGTGGAGAAGCACCATAAATATTTTGGACGACAAAAGGTGAACCTGAAATGTAGGCAAACATCGCAGCAGTAACAAGGCCTTGCGCAAAAGCATAGCCTACGAAGGTACGATCCTTAATAAGATTTTGGAAGGTTCTAAGTGTAGTTTTAAGCCCCCCTGTTACTCTTCTATCATTATGCAGAGTTTCTGGTAAACCGAAAAGGACAACAAAGAACATGATGAAACCTACTAAACTTAAGACGACAAACACACCTTGCCATGGAACCACCTTTAATAATAGGGCACCCACTACTGGTGCGAGAATTGGGGCAACTCCATTAACTAATGCAAGCAGTGCGTAGAATTTCGTTAATTCAGATCCAGCATATAAATCCCGAACAACGGCTCTAGAGATAACAATCCCTGCTGAGCCGGCTAACCCCTGAATAAACCGTAATCCAATTAACATCCAAATGGATGGACTGAATACACACAAAAGTGAAACAACAAAATAGAGGAACAATCCAAAAAGAAGAGGTAATCGTCGGCCGCGTATATCACTGATTGGTCCTGCCAAAAGTTGTCCCGAAGATAATCCAAGCAAGAAAAAGGTGAGACTCAGTTGAGCGAGAGATGGACTTGCGTGAAAATCCTTTGCCAATTCAGGCAGAGCCGGCAAATACATATCAATCGATAACGGGCCGAAACCGGCTAAAGTACCTAGCACGGCGGCCATCCAAAACCTTTTAGAACGAGAGATTCCCTCAGTATTTAAAATTATTTTGTTGGAAGGTACTCCCATTTTAAATATCAATCCCTTCTAGTTAAACAATGAAAAACTCCTCAAGGACAAGGATTTTTCTTGTATACTACTTTCTACAAAGAATCATATTTAAATTATCTTAAAATTACAACTAATAATTTAAAAGTTCTCAAGATTTTTCTGTTTAAAATGGAGAGCGTCAGCTCCTTTATCCACAAAAAAGGAGTGTTAATACGGTGTATGCCATCGTATTAACACTCCTTTCATTTAAACCAGCCCTTTTCTTTAGATTGGGTGATGGCTTCAATGCGATTTTTCACTTCGAGTTTGTCTAAAATAATCGAGATGTAGTTACGGACCGTACCTGTTTTAATGCTGAGCTCTTCGGCAATTTCTTTGGTGTTTTTTCCATCCGCAACAAGCTCTAGCACTTCTTTCTCCCTGTCTGTCAATGGATTCTCTTCACCATAGACATCATCCATCAACTCAGGTGCATAAATTCGTCTGCCCGCGATTACGTTTCGAATCGAACTTGCTAGTTCATCACTTGGACTATCCTTTAACAAATACCCGCTCACACCCGCCTTTAATGCACGTTGGAAGTAACCGGTTCGGGCGAAGGTCGTTAATATGATCACTTTGCAGCCAAGACCTTTAAGTTCTTCGGCCGCCTCTAGTCCGCTCTTCCCAGGCATTTCAATATCCATGATGCAGATATCAGGCAGAAATTTCTTTACAAGCAATACAGCCTCTTCACCGTTTGATGCCTTTCCTACTACTTCCATATCGTCCTCTAAATTTAGCAGTGAACCAAAGGCACCTAACAGCATCTGCTGGTCTTCAGCGATAACAATTTTAATCATTTCGATCCTCCTTATCGACTTGCTTGACATCGTTGGGTACCTTTATCGTTAAGGTGGTTCCATTCATTGTCAATAGCTCTAGACTGCCATTAATAAATTCCAGCCGTTCTTTCATTCCAATCAATCCATGCCCTTCGTCAAGAGTGTTATTTCCAGCTTTGAACACGCCATCATCATGAATTGAGAGGATGGTTTCCTTCCAAGTTTGCTCGACTGAAACGATACAAGACTTAGCTTCACTATGTTTTACTACATTGTTTACAGCTTCTTTCAGGCACATACTAAGTATATTCTCGGTTAACAGTGAAACATTCGTTAAATTGAACTCGCCTTTACATTCAAGATTAATTAAAGCCGCTTTAATGATTTGTTTAACCCGAAGGATTTCGTCCTTCAAGCGAATCCCACGCATCGAAGAAACCATTTTTCTAACTTCACTTAAAGCAGTCCGTGCTGTTTGCTGAACATCTTTTAGTTCATTGCGTGCCTGATCTGGATCCTTAGTAATGAGTTTACGTGCTAGGTCTGACTTCAATCCGATTAAGGAAAGCTTTTGACCTAGTGTATCATGGAGGTCACGTGCAATTCGATTCCGTTCCTCTAATATAACCAGTTCTGATATTTTTTTGTTTGCATCCTCAAGCTTTTCTTCAAGCTGCCCCCTCTCCTTCCGATTATGAATACTAAACGGAAGAAGGATCACACTGATCCAGATGATGATAACAAATGGCAGCTGTGTAAGAAATAACTTTTCTTGCGTGACAATGTTATAGTTAATGGAAGCGGAGGTACTAATCAAATGAATAAAATACAAGGTTAAAAAGGCAATCCGGTCTTTAATATTACCTATAAAATAAGCAAGGAAGAAAGCGAAATAAACATAGCTGTAAAGACTTGACGCCGTGATCGAAATTCCAATTAAGATTAACGTCCAAAGGTAAACGGGCCAGCCTTTTGAAATAAAGGCAATCCGGTAAAGAATAAAGAATACAAAGGTAAGTAACACGCCCACAACGATCTGAATAGTAGATGACGATTGGAAAATAAAGTAAAAAGGTAATATACCAAGTATGGTCCATATATACGGAGCAATACCATTATTTTTTCCAAAAGTCATATACCTTTTAATCATTGACAAAACCTCATTTTCTAAAAATAAACTTAATACTTCTATCTTACCTTACTGTACCTTCATTTTCCCCTAATTTATTCTCTATTTTAGCTAAAAACCTTAAAACTTTAAACCAAACACACTTTTTGCTCTTGAACAGAATGATTATACTGCCATTGAGTTTATCGAAAAACAGTTTTTGACTGTTTTATAGGTGTAAATTACATCTATATGGTCATAAAAATATTCTTGCCTTTATATAATAAACTAGCCGAAATTTCATAAATGTTTACACCTCACAAATCTTGGAAACATATGTTTATAAAAACATTAGGAGGAATAAAAATTGGGAGAACTATTTTCTGTTTGCTCCGAAATTCCTTATTTACGATTTGGTGTGGGTGAACCTTTAGTTTTTATACATGGTCTTGGTGAAATAAAAGAGGGTTGGTCAAATCAGTTTGAATTTGCAGATCAATATGATTTAATTATACCTGATTTACGAGGGCATGGTGAGTATCAATCTCCTGGCGAGATTACGATTAATAACTTTGCCGATGATGTGATACGACTTCTAAAGGGGCTTAAAATTGAAAGCGCACACATTTGTGGACTTTCAATGGGTGGAATGATTGCACAAGAGATTTATCGCCAAGCACCTGAATTATGCCGATCATTAATGCTGGTCAGTACGTTCCATTATGCACCAAAACATCTAGGTAAGCTTTTTTTACAATTTCGACAAGCTCAGCAAAAAAATATATCTCCTGATGTTCATAGAGAGACAGCCGCAAAAATATGTCTCTATTCATGGACAAGAAAGAATTTTGAAGACTTTTATCAATTTTATAAACCCAATCGTGAATTCTATTTCAAAGCCATGGAAGCCTGTCTACAAGTAGATAATTTAAGTTTACTTCCTAAAATTAAAGTTCCTACCTTAATTATTGGCGGACAATATGATTCTGTTATCCCTGTTTGGGTACAATTATTAATGCATAAGCAGATACCCCACTCAGAGTTCGTCATTTTCAGGAACACTGGCCACATCGCCAAGCTTGAGGCAAAGGATGCCTTTAACAAAGTTCTTCGTACCTTTCTAACTAAACACAAAATGACAGGGTAGAGGGGAAGGATGATACCTTCCTCTTTTCCCTGTTAGACTAAAAAGCTCTTGAATATTTATCTGTCATCCCTCTTTCTATCAAGCATTTTCTTTCAATTTTTCTTGGTCTCGTAATACTCTTCTGAGCAATTTGCCAACAGATGATTTAGGCAGTTCAGGGAGAATTTCCACTTCTTTCGGCGCCTTATAGGATGCAAGGTTTTCCTTTCCGAACTGTTTGATTTGCTCTTCTGTGATAGAAAAACCTGGTTTTAGCTTTACATAGGCTTTAACGGTTTCGCCGCGATATGGATCGGGTACACCCACAACAAGGGCTTCTTCAACTGCTTCAAGTTGATATAGGACCTCTTCAATTTCACTCGGATAAATATTGTATCCGCTTGCAATAATCATGTCCTTTTTCCGGTCTACAATATAAAAATAACCGTCCTCGTCCATTTTGGCGATATCCCCTGTAAATAGCCAGCCATCTTTAAGGACTAAAGCAGAATCCTCTGGACGGTTCCAGTAACCTTTCATTATTTGAGGTCCTTGAATGACTAATTCCCCTGCTTCTCCTATTGGTGCATCAACATATCCATTCTCTGTTTCAAGAACAATTTTCGCAGTGGTACTTTGAACTGGAATTCCCACACTACCATATTTTCTCGGTACAAATGGAGGGTTAAAAATAGCTGTTGGTGCTGACTCAGACAGGCCATAACCATCTAGCAATGTTGCACCCGTTCTCTTTTCAAACAACTTTGCTGCTTCTACCGGCAGTGGTGCGCCACCGCAGCTGATAAAATATATTTGATCAAAACCGCACTCTTCCAACCCTTGTTGACTGTTTAACGCAAAAAACATGGTTGGAACACCTGACATTTGGAATGGTTTCTCCCGCTTAACGGTCTCCATTACTTCCTTCGGATCAAAACGAGGTAAGATAATTTGATTTGCTCCCTCACGAATCCCGCATAGTGCTGTACTAGACAGTCCATAAACATGGAACATCGGCAAGACCGTAATCATTTTAAAATCTTCAGGTTTCACACATGTTTTATAGGCAAAATCGCATACTTGGTTGAAATTGGCTAAAAGATTATTGTGAGTAAGCATGACTCCTTTAGCTAGTCCAGTCGTTCCACCAGTATATTGAAGCAGGGCCACATCCTCATGCCGGTTGATTTCTACTTCTGGAACATTACTATCTTCATATAAGAATCCATCGAAGTATTGATCACCCTCAGCTAAGATTGCCTTTTCGCCGCCAAAGCTAACTACAATAATTTTTTTCAATGAAGTTTTTGGCTGTACTTTTTTTACTTTCGGATAAAAAGCATCCAAGACAACTATGTATTCTGCCCCAGAATCATTTAGGACGTGTTCGATTTCCCTTTCAACATACATTGGATTTACCTGTACCGCAATTCCACCTAATCGAAAAATCCCAAATAAGGAAAAAATATAGTGGGGAGAATTGGGAAGCATAATGGCAAAACGATCACCCTTCTGAAAATTATTCCTAAACAAGGAAGCGGCAAATCTGTCCGTAACCACTTTCGAATCCTTAAAACTCCACACCTTTCCATAAAAAGTGAAGGCAGGTTTTTCATTATAACGGTTTACGGCTTCTTGTAAAAAATCATAAAGGGATCGGTGTTCAATTCTTACATGCTCATCAATTCTAGGATCATAAATTTGTAACCACGGTTTCTGCTGATAAACCATATTTCTCCCTCCCCATACATATTTAGTTAATTCACTTAAATTATTGTTAGGAATGGAAAAATTGTAAACTTACTATTCTCGACACCTTTCCACAATTATTAATCATTTTCTTACCAAAAAAAATGATTATTCATCTTATCTTCCTATGGGATAAAAATCAGCAGGAAAAAGGTCGAATATTGTCAGGATTACTTCCGTCGTTCACAAAACTTTAATAGAAAATTATGAAATTTATTTGACAAAAAAGTCCTCAGAAAAAATCATAGATTCCAATGTATACGATTATTTATGTGAGGCATGTATTGAAAAATCGATAGTCTTATAAGCTACAAAAAAGGTAGCTAATGAATAGACAGCCTCTGTTAGACCATATATAAAAATCGCACTCCCGAATATGAAAAGATTAAACAGCAGGATATATTGACCAATGGTAATCGGCGAACGTTTACTAAATAAGATCGCTAAGACCTCTATCCCATCTAAACAACCTCCATATCTGATCGTTATTCCCACTCCCAACCCTAAACAAAGCCCTCCAAGAAGGATGACTATAAGAGGATTTTCTGTTAAAACTGGAAAAGGTTCTAAAAGATAGGTTCCAACTGAAAGGGTAAGAATAGCGAATAGGCTCAGCATGAGAAACCTTTTGCCAAGATATGAATAAGCAATAAGGAAAAATGGAGTATTCAATATTAGGAGAAACAGTCCCACTTCTTGCCGTGTAATATGTGAAAGAATGATGCTAACACCAATAATTCCACCGTCAATTACATAATTTTTCACTAAAAATAATTGCAGCGAAATGGCCACTAGCATAGCCCCACAAATAATAAAGCAAATGCGTTTTAGAAAAGATATACCGTGTGATCTCATTTCAATGTAGGAGTTTTTCCTTGTTTTATACATACCGTTCCCCTTTTAGTACAAACTTCCTTCTTAGATATTTATATTCTTCGATAGGGAAAGTATCACATTAATACTTACAATTTAAATGGGGATACCTATCACCAATTATTTTTAGATTCGACATAAAACATGAACCTTTGTTCATGTTTTATTTTGACAAATTTAAGGTTTTTATGTAATAATTGAACTAGAGTTCATTTTCAAACCAAGCTTTATCCATACGGAATTAATATTATTAAAGATTAATAAATTTAGTTTGTTTTGAAAATATGATTTTAAAGACTGGAGGTGTAAGCCTTACCTGGTAAGGCTATACATTGGAAATAGTTAACCTGATTATCATCGCTATCTTGATTGCACTAACCGGATTTTTCGTTGCAGTCGAGTTTGCGATAGTAAAAGTAAGAGGTACACGTATCGATCAACTTATTAAAGAGGAAAAAAAGGGAGCTAAAGCTGCCAAACATGTAGTTACACATTTGGATGAATATTTGTCAGCGTGTCAGCTCGGTATCACCGTAACTGCACTTGGCTTAGGCTGGTTGGGCCAACCAACGGTTGCCAGATTGCTGACGCCTGTTTTGCATTTCCTTCATATAAATAGCTCCATCACAAATGTTCTTTCGATCGTCATCGCATTTGCTCTTGTGACATTTATAAATGTGGTTGTCGGCGAATTAGCTCCTAAATCATTTGCGATTCAAAAAGCTGAATCCATTGCACTTATAACGGCAAAGCCGATTATTTGGTTTTATAAAATATTTTATCCGTTCATTTGGATTCTAAATCATTCATCAAGAATGTTAGTTGGCCTATTCGGGCTGAAGCCTGCATCTGAAAACGAATTGGCCCACTCCGAAGAAGAATTGCGGATTATACTTTCTGAAAGTTATCAAAGCGGGGAAATTAATGAATCAGAACTAACCTATGTGAATAACGTTTTTGATTTTAACAATCGAATTGCTAAAGAAATTATGGTGCCTCGGACTGAAATTGTAATTTTATCAGTCGACGATGAGCCTGAAGAGATTCTTGCATTAATGAAGGAACAAAAATATACGCGTTATCCCGTTATTAATGGTGATAAAGATAACATTATTGGAGTAGTGAACATCAAGGATATTTTAACTACACAAATTATTCATAAAGATTTGACTCCAATTAAGTCACTCACACCTTTTATCAAACCTGTTATAAGCGTGATTGAAACCGTACCTATTCAAAGCTTATTAGTTAAACTGCAAAAAGAAAGAATCCATATGGCCATCCTTTTAGATGAGTTTGGAGGTACATCAGGTCTGGTAACTGTTGAAGATATCATCGAGGAAATTGTTGGAGAAATACGAGATGAATTCGATACAGATGAAATTCCTGAGGTACGAAAAGTAAATGAGGAACATTATATTGTAAGTGGTAAGGTTCTTATTGAAAACATTAACGACTTGATTGGAACTACATTTTCAAACAAGGATTTAGATACAATTGGCGGTTGGTTTTTGTCCAATAAATTTGATGCTAAAATTGGTGATCGGATCGAAGTAGATGGCTATTGCTTTACGATCAAGGAAATGGAAGAACATCATATTTTATACATTGACATTCAAAAGGTACCAGCATTGGAATACACGGTTCCTAAAAGTTCTGTCTCATAATCATAAGGATTTTAATATTAATATTTATAAAAAAACGGGCTGAATCTCTTCATTCAACCCGTTTTTATTTTTCTACCAATTAAGCGCCTTTATTATGTGAATAACTTAGTTTGAGGCATGTTTGCAATAGGTGAACATTGGCCTTGTCGTTTTTTTGGATTATGGCTTGATACTCTGGCAAAAGAGCATTCGTTGGAGATAAACGCAATTCGCCACAAACATCAAGCCCCTCAGCCTCCTTGGACTTCAAGAGGATTTCGAGATATTGTGTTAATGTGCCGATATCCATCACACCTTGATCCCAGTTTGTTAAAGCTTCAGAAGTGGTTAAAACATCTTTGTCTATACTTATGTAAATATTTTTTGTGTGAATAGCAGAAAGAATCGACTTTAGTGAGTAATGCTGGCTGCCATCGAACGGAAAAATGACAACACGAGGATGTGTGCTATAATGCGCTGTAATAGTAGTTGGACCGATAATCACAACTCGCTGCAACAATGGGATGTCCCTTAGAGCAAATGATACCCAGGAACCACAAGAGATTAAATTTTCCCCTAGAGGATCATTGATCCTAATATCCGGATGATTATCAAACAAAACCAATGTAAACGGTTCGGTTAGTTCTTTTAATAATAGATAGGTAACATAATGATAGTTTCCACTGCCAATGAACGTAATCCCTTTACGGTTTCTTTTTTGCAGTTTGCTGTTTAGGTGAAACATAGAATCCCCTTCACAATAAAGGTTGACATGTTTCATTTGACGAAAGTCGATTTCATCATGTGAGAATTTTTGAAGCTTCCTCTGTTCATAGTACGTATCGTCAAAATTAATGATGGTTATCCCATTTCTCAATAACCCCATTATCTTTCATCTCCTTAAAAATTGGTGTTAGGCATTGTCCATAGATTAGTAGACTTGTCTAATGGTTAATAGTGACAGATAAATTTATTAGCCTTCTATTATTATATCAATCCTATATTTAATTTTCATGGGTTAGACGTTTAAATGGAAAAAGGAGAATGCCAAAAAAACATTCCCCGGCTTTTCTGTTTAAGGGACGATATTCCCCGCTGCCTTATAAATTTGATACCATTCTTCTCTTGTCAATACGATTGCAGCACCTTTGCAGGCCTCTTTCATCCGTTCCATTTTAGTAGTGCCTAGGACTACTTGAATGTTTGCTGGATGGCGAGTAATCCACGCAACCGCAATCGCCGTATTTGTCACATTATATTTGTCCGCAATAACATCTACTACTTGGTTTAACTCTGGAAAACGCTCTAAATCTCCCAGGAATGACCCTTCAAAGAAGCCATGCTGGAATGGTGACCAAGCTTGCATGGTGATATCATGTAAACGGCAATATTCTAAAATGCTGCTATCCCGGTTAATCGCCTGGTCAATATTCATATTTAGCGTTATGCCTGAATCAATCATTGGCGTATGGGCAATGCTAAGTTGCAGTTGGTTTACTACCAATTTATGTGGTGTGTATTTTTGCAACAGTTCTATCTGTGCAGGATTATGGTTAGACACACCAAAATACTTAACCTTGCCGCTGGTATGTAGTTTTTCAAATGCCTCGGCTACCTCAGTGGGTTCCATTAAGGGATCGGGACGATGGAGCAGTAAAATGTCGAGATAGTCGGTGTTTAATCGACTTAATATCCCGTCTACGGAATCAAGGATATACTCCTTGGAAAAATCAAAATAGCCTGAGCGGATTCCACATTTGCTTTGCAGAATCATTTTTTCACGAATAGAAGGGTTCATTTGAATCGCTTCAGAAAAAATTTCTTCGCTCTGACCCTTTCCATAAATATCGGCGTGGTCAAAGAAATTAATTCCTTCCTCCATTGCAGTCCGAATTAGTTTTTCTGCCTCAGGCAAAGAAAGCTGTGGTAATCGCATGTTACCCATTATGATATTTGAAACTTTTAGCTCGGTGTTAGCTATATTTATGTATTTCATGTAAATCCTCCCTTTTTTCCTTCTTTTCAAGTCCATGTTACCAAAGTTTATGAAATATAACACCAACTCTTTTTCATTTACCGTCACTCTCTTTTTTGCCGGCTCCCGGGCAATGTAATACGCTCGACTACACCCATGGGCCGCTATCACCCTCATTTTTTTGTTATTATATAAAGTAGCAAGATAACGAAATTATTTTATGTGATAAAGATAGAAAATGATTTGGAGGCTTGAATGTGTCAATTGTAAAAAACACAAATGACCGCTGGGAGGAAGTCAACGAGCAAATCATCATTGACTTGCCGGCGGATTTTAATATAAAAGCAAATCTTGGCTATTTAGAGCGGAATAAAAATGAATGCATGTTTGAGGTCGAAAATGAAATGATCACTAAGGTAATTACCACCGAAAACTCACAAACCTTAGTACAAATTCATGTAGATGATAACAATCAGATGATTGTTCAGCTTTTAAAATCTTCAAGTCCTATTAATAAAATGGATCGTACTGAGTTTGTTAGGTACATTCGTGAATGGTTTGATCTTGATCGGGATTTAACCCCCTTTTACGAATTAGCAAAAGCAGACCCGCTTCTTAAGGGACCAGTCCACGAATTCTATGGATTACGGGTAATCGGAGTTCCTGATTTATTTGAGACCCTCTGCTGGGGAGTCTTAGGACAGCAGATTAATCTTGCATTTGCCTACACCTTGAAAAGGCAATTTGTAGAAAAGTTCGGTGACTCAATAGAATGGATGGGAAAGAAATACTGGATTTTCCCATCCTATGAACAAATTGCTTTATTAACACCGGAAGATCTGGCCGATATTAAAATGACCGTGAAAAAGAGTGAATATATTATCGGAATCGCTCAGTTAATGGCCAGCGGTGCATTATCAAAAGGGGAATTAAAGAAATTGGGTAATCTCAAAGAGGCGGAAAAAAGCTTAATCAAGATTCGTGGAATTGGTCCTTGGACCGCAAATTATGTGTTAATGCGGTGCTTGCGTTTTCCCTCAGCTTTTCCAATTGACGACGTGGGATTACATAATGCTATCAAACATTTAACAGGTTCAGAGAATAAGCCATCAAAGGAAGAACTATTAAAACTTTCGTTAAACTGGACGAATTGGCATGCATATGCCACATTTTATTTATGGCGCGTTCTTTATTAACATAGTGACATAGAAGACGGTTGGAGGCAGTAAATGAAGCAGGATTATTATATGATTTACCAAAAATTATTTGACACCTACGGTCCGCAAGGCTGGTGGCCAGCCGAGACACCGTTTGAAATGATGATTGGAGCAATACTTGTTCAAAACACAAGCTGGCGGAATGTGGACAAGGCATTAATAAATTTGAAACCCTATTTATCGCCTGAAGGAATTGACCATTTATCAAGCGATGAACTTGCCGAGTTGATAAGACCTAGTGGCTTTTTTAATATAAAAGCTAAACGGATCAAATCTTATATGGAATGGTTTAAAAATTATCATTTCGATATTGAGCTAATCAAAAAATTAAATCGACAGCAATTGCGGTCTGAACTATTAAATATCAAGGGCATCGGCCCCGAAACAGCAGATGTTATCTTGCTATATACATTTGATACCCCCATTTTTGTAGCCGATGCCTATGCAAGAAGGATTTTTTATCGTCTAGGTTATGAGATGCCTATCACTTATGATGCCTTTCGATTACAAATCGAAAAAGAATTGCCAAGGGACTTGATGCTTTACAATGAGTTTCATGCCTTGCTGGTCGAACATGCAAAAGAGCATTGTAAAGCCACCCCAATTTGTACGGGGTGTCCTTTATGGGGAGTTTGTGACCGTAGGTTATAGATAAGGATCAGAATGCTGATTTGCTTTGAACTAAACTAAAAAAGGTAAGTGCATAGTAGCACTTACCTTCTTTTCAATACTTAACTATTTATTTATTAGTTTGATTTCCTTTTGCATCACGTTCTACTTTCATTTTTGTTACAGGTAGGTATCCTTGTTCTTTTAACAAGTTGTTTTGGATATCATCAGACATCATATAGTCAAGGAACGCTTTTGCTAATTCATTTGGCTCTCCCTTAGTATATGAATGTTGGTAAGCCCACACTGGGAATTTACCAGATTGTACATTTTCTTCAGTTGGTTCAACACCGTCGATTGCAAGAGGTGTAACTGTTTCATCTGTGAAATATGAGAATGCTAGGTAGCCAACAGCACCAGCCGTTTCGTTAATAATCTTTTTAACAGTGTTTGAAGAATCCTCTGTAACACCTTCAGCAGGTGTTGCGCCATCTAGTGCAAATTTATTGAATATAGCACGTGTACCAGATGAATCTGGACGGTTTACAAGAACGATCTTTTGATCAGCGCCGCCAAGTTCTTTCCAGTTAGTGATTTTGCCTGTAAATACTTTAATTAAATCTTCTTTTTTAATATCTTTAATACCAACTTTAGGGTTAACTGCTGCAGTCATACCTACAACTGCTACTTTATGGTCAACAAGCTCACTTGCTTTATCAGGAATTTTCTCTTCAGCAAAAACGTCAGAGTTACCAATTTGTACAGAGCCTTCAGAAACTTGTGATAAACCTGTACCAGATCCACCAGCTTGTACTTGAACATCCACGTTTGGATTTTCAGCCATGAATTTTTCAGCAGCTGCTGCTACTAGTGGTTGCATTGCAGATGAACCAGAAACGGATAATGATCCAGAAAGTTCTTTCTTTTCTTCTGTTTTCGGTGTTTCTTTCTCAGTTTTTGCTGCTGTCTTGTCTGTAGATGCTCCGCCTCCACAAGCAGCCATGAATACCATTAAAGCTGCAAATAATGTTAGTAGGCTTAGTTTTTTCAAACTTTTCATTTGCCTTTTTTCCCCCTAAGAAAATAATTATTATTTTGCCTTACAGTTAACTACTATAGGACAAAAGTATTAACTTGGTACAAAGAGAACGTAAAGGTTTTGTAAATTATGAATTGTGTTTCTTTAATTCTTTATATTAGTGCCCAGATAATCGAAGGTTCGTTATCTTTTTACGCTGAAAGCGGCGAAGTTCGCTTCATCTTTGCTTTTCTGTCCCTTCCACTCATCCATTCATACATAATAGGAATGACCAAGAGGCAAATAAGCGTGGAACTGATCATGCCTCCCACCACGACAACCCCCAGTGTTTGTGAAATGATTGTATCCCCTTTCCCAGATACTGCTAAAGGAAGCATTGTTAAAATAGTAGTTCCTGCTGTCATTAAAACTGGCCTAACCCTAGTAGATGCCCCATTTAGAATGGCCATTTTGGGTTCAAGTCCTTCAGTAAGATTTCTCTCAATCTTATCCACAAGGACTATTCCGTTAGTAACGACAATTCCCGTTAACATCATTAATCCAACTAATGCCGCAAGATTCCATTCCAGTTTAAAAATAAACATTCCAATTACTGATCCTATAAACGCTAACGGTATACAAACTAATACGGAAAGAGGAGCTCTCCATCCCTTAAAAACAGCACTTATAATGAGGAGAACAAGTAATATGGAAAAGAATAAAGCAATCACCATTTCATATATCATTTCAAAAACCTGCTGCGGGGCACCTGCAAAGGAATACTCGACTCCTTCTGGCAACGAGATTTTCTCAAGGGCTCGTTTGACTTGTTTTGTCACTTTTCCAATATCACTTGAAATGATGTTGGCGGTAATCACCGCAAACGGTTGTCCTCCCTTTTCTTGGATCACTGCAGTACCTGCTGGCTCTAAAATCGCAAGCTGATCTAATGTTACTTTTTGTCCTTCATTATTTAGAAAGGTCTCTCCGCCCATAATCGAAAAAATATCCTTTGTGTTACCCTTTTGTTTATTGGTATGAATGACAATAGGAAAGGTATTTTGATTAATGGAGATTACCCCTTTTGTTCCCTCAGCCGTATATTGCTGAATCCGCTCTAACACATCATCAAGCTTAATCCCGTAATGTTCGATAGCCTTACGGTTAAGCGAAATATGATACTGTGTTGTCTGATCTTCATCCTCAGCAATCCCCTGTACGGAAAGACCAGGAACGAGCTTAAGCTCGTTTCGTATCGTTTGTGCCATAGTTTCCAACGTCTGACTATCTGATCCGGTAAGGTTAATCTTTAACTGAGAATCGTCACCGGCTATGTTTTGGTTCGAAACTGTGTAAACAGCCTTACTTGACAATGAATTTAGTTGGTTCTTGAGCTTGTTGATAAAGGCATTAACATCCATACCTTTCTTTACCATTATGGACAAATTGGCGATATTCGGTTTCTGAAGCCATCCGCCTCCTGCATCAAAAACATCATCCGATTGAGGTGTAAATGATGAACCCAGTCCTGAAGAAAATGATTCCACTTTTGGATTTGTTTCTAGCAAGACTTCCACTCTTTTCACCTCGGCGTCTACTTCAGTTAAGGAAGTGTTTGGTGGCATTTCCACCTGTACACCGATTTGCCCAGAGGTATTGGACGTTGGCAAGAAATTTACAGGAAGAAAGGCAGCTCCCGCCGAAGTTAATAGAAATAAGGCAAGAAAAGCCAGAATCACTTTTTTCTTCCGCCTAAACACCCATCTTAATAATTTATGAGCAAACGGCTCTAACTCATCCCTTGTCGAAAGTGGTGTGCCCCTCCAAAAAAAGTTATAAAGAACTGGGACAACCAAAATGGAAACAAACAGTGAAAGGATCAAGGCAATGACCACAGACCAAGCAAATCCTGAAAAAGCTGAACTCACCAATCCACCCAATAAGGCAATCGGAACGTAAACCGCTACGGTAGTGGCGGTTGAGGAAACGATCGCAGGAATCATTTCACAAACAGCTCCTGTTAACAATTGAACGTTGATTTTCCCGCTTGCTTCATTCACTTTCCGATTCATATTATCTAGGATCACGATCGAATCATCGACTACCCTGCCCATGGCAACAATAAGTCCTGAAACGGTAAGAATATTGAGACTAATTCCCATCGTTTTTAATAAACCGGTTGTAGCTAACAGACAAATTGGAAGTGAAATAGAAATTAATAAGGTAGAACGAACTTTACGGAAAAACAGAAAAACACAAATCATCGAAAATATGCATCCTAATAAACCTTCCTTAATAAGACCTTTTAAAGATGCATTTACTTGTTCACCTTGATCAAAGACGATAGAAGCTTGTATGTCCTTATTTTTTAATGCAGGAATATCCGTCATCCTATTCTTTATTCGATCGGATACATCTGTAATATTGGAAGAAGGGATCTTCAAAACATCTAAAAGAACACTAGGTTTCCCGTTGGTTCTTGAAATGGTCTCCAGGTTCACAATCGAGTTTGAAATGTCAGCCACGTCAGAAAGTGGAACTGTTTTACCTTCACCGGTCTGAATAGGCAGTTGTAAGAGATCTTGTTGATTAAATCCCCAGCCCGAGACTTGAATAGGAATCGACATCTGATTGTTTGATACTTTTCCTTCAATTCCAGTTGTATAATTTTGGGCAAGTGACCGTTTTACATCACTGACCGTCAACCCTGCATTTTTTATATTTTCCAGCTTTAAGTTCACAGCATATCCGGCATTTCCACCTCCCGAAACTCGTACATCCTTTACTCCAGGAACGGTTTTTAAACGATTGACAAAATCTTCTTGAATCGAAGTCCGAAGCATATTTTCCGTTATATTTGCAGAAGAACTCGTCAGACTTATTCTTATAATGGGCATGGAATGAGTACTTAGCCTTGTCACTAACGGTTTTTCAATATCGGCAGGCAATTTAATATCAGCTATGGCTTGTGAAACCTGCTCCTCAGCTTGCTTCATATCATAACTCATTGGAAAGTTAAGACTTATCAATGCCCCACCGTTAAAGGAGTTTGTTTCTACATCTTTAAGACCTTCTACTACTCTTACTGCCTGCTTGATTGGTTCCGTTATCATTGATTTAATTTGCTCCGCCTGGTATGGATCCGCACGAACGGTTATCGACAAGGTTGAATTATTAATTTCTGGCAGGTAATCCCGTTGGATTTGCCATGCAGACATTCCACCCCAAACGAGAATTAGCCCAATTAAAGTTACAATGAGGATTGCACGTTTCATCGTCTCATTTAGTAATCGTTCCATATCTTTTTATCCGGGCAATAAAAACCCGAACCGCTCCCCCCTATAGGTGAATTTAAATTCGGAGAATGTATCTCTCCATATGCATAACAATAGCTACCCAACTGGGTAGCTAAGCTACAAATTACATACAATCTGCTTTCTTGCAGCAGCTTACTAAGAAACTCTGACCCTAGTGCTATTAATCATTATCAGCAGGTGACGGAGCAAAGCTCTCAGGCTGCTTTTCTACTTCATCTGGTGTATGAACCTTTTTATCCCCTGGATATGGTTTATCAAAACCTTTTGTAGCATACCAAACGGCATGATTAAGCATATTAGCATTAGTCTCATCCGGTGATGCATTTCTGCCCGTTAACTTTTCTTTGTTTTTGTTAGACCACTCTGTCCATTTTTTCGAAAGTTCACGTGCCTCTGGTGTCACCTTTTCTGTATTTGCAAGTGCTGCTGTATTTGAATTCGGCTGGCCGTTTAAAGTGTCAAGCGGAATTTGGTTTTGTTCAACGTTGTACGGTGTAAAATCTGGTTCATTGGTAAAGATTTCGCTCATTGGTTCCGCTGCAGCATCGTTCTGGTTCATTGGAGGAAGTCCTAAGATCTGTTCAATACTGCGAACCATGTTAATAACCGTCCAGTAGTGGCTGGAAGTGATTCCTTTTTTCACCCACGGACTGATGACAAATGCTGGTTCACGGTGTCCATCTACGTGGTCCAGCCCATTTTGTGCATCATCCTCCGTAATAAAGATAACAGAGTCTTTCCAATACGGGCTATGGGAAATGAGGTCAACAATTTTTCCGACAGCCAAATCATTGTCCGCTACCATTGCCTGAGGTGTAGGTGACCCTGTCGCAGTCCCATTCGTGTGGTCATTAGTTATCCACAACGTATTCAAGGCCGGTAAATCATTATTCTTTACGTGTTGCTCAAACTGCTTTTTGAAAATTTCAAAACGATACTGGTCAGGAATTCCCATATCAAACGTTGGGAATGGTTTATGTGTAATTGGCCCAAGTGAGGGGATATCATACTTCGCCTCATAGTTTCCAATTGGAACATGCAGATCGCCAGTCTTTTGTCCTGAAAGGATTAAATAATCATTATACCAATCTGTCCAAGATCCGCGTGGTGCCGTACCGGTAAAGTCTGTCGTGTCTTCGCCAAAGTTCTCCACTGACACTCCATGTTTAATGGCTTGATCCCATAAATGACCAGTAGGTGCATATGCCATTGGGTCCCCAGCACCCCCGGGATAGCTGCGGACATTCGCAGAATCTGTCTCTTTATCTTCATAATCTGTGTTTGTTCCCTGCATTACCCATTGGTGTCCACTCGCTGACTGGATGCCGGAAACATAGAAATTATCAAATAGTGGATAAGTTTCTGCAAATTTATGAAAGTTGGGAGTAACAGCTTTTGGGAACTGCGTTAATGCCACCTCTCCATTGCCCTTTCCTAAGTCACCAAGTACTTGGTCATAGGTACGGTTTTCTTTAATAATATAGAATACGTGTTTAATAGTGGAAGGCTCACCGATCCGCTCAGGCATTGCAACTGGTTTCTTATTGTTTCGAGGCTCGGCGTTCAAGTTTTTTAAACCAAACCAGTTGTTATTCGAATACACCTGCTTTGTTCCTTTAACAAGGTCTTCAGTTGAAGGGAAGGGAATCAATGATAAAGATCCTATTTGTGCATAAGAGGAGTGTCCTGTCACCTTAACCCCTTGAATCGTTAAATCACGTGCAGGTCCACGTGAACCAATTCCATCCGCATTCGCAACGACTAAATTTTTATTTTCAGTATCCACGGCGATATCAACGGGGAACCAGGCTGTTGGTAAAAGCCCTTGCAATTCCGGAGTCTTATCAGGACCTTGCCAGTCATAAACCGCAATTGCGTTATCGCGGCCAAGGCTGACCATTAATTTGTTATCTACTACTTTGACTGCGTTTGGCACAGAACCTTTATGAGCATCAGGATATGGTTCAATATCTATCGTTTGTGCCACTGAATTCGTCTTGGTGTCAATGACTGAAACCGAGTCGCTGTTCGTATTGGTTACAAATATATATTGCCCGGACTGTGTCATCCGTTCTGGTTGCACACCAACTTCAATCGTTTTTGTTACGGTGTTCGTAGTAAGGTCAATTATGGATACAGTTCCTGTTGAAGTCGCACCTGTTTTAGGATCGACCACAACTTGAGTTCCCGAAGAGTTAACAGTTGTATCACCAGCTTTCGCTACCCTACCGCCTTGGTTTGTTACGTAGGCAGTATTTCCATCAACTAAAATACTTGTAGGAGCATTTTCCACGGCAATTTTGGCTGTTAATGCGCCTGTATACGGATCCATCACCCCAAGGCTGTTATCACGGTTAAGAGCTACTAAAAGCTGACCCTGTGGTCCGACAGTTAGATCAAGCGGGTTGATATTTCCGCCAACAGCTGCATTAGGAAGGGTATAAGTCTTTTGAATCGCAGGAGTTCCATCAGCACCAACTGACATGACAACTACTTTACCTTTTCCGCCCTTTGAGCCAGTTGCATAAAGCTGATTTCCGTCCTTGGAATAAGCTAGCCCCCACATAGTAGAAAGACCTAAATTAAAATCATTTAGCGTCATTTTTCCAGTTGCAAGATCAACGACATTAATTCCCTTTCCGCCGTAGTTGCTTCGGCCAACAATCGTCACAGCGGTTTTTCCATTTGGATGAACGGCGACAGTAATAGGGTTTCCGCCAAATTCAATTTGTTTTCCAGCTGGTGTGATTAATTGGTTAACAGGCGTTTGAACTGAACCATCTGCTAGTTCACCCACCAAATTGCTTCCAAATCCAGATTCTTGTGCAGCGTAAGCCCCAGCCGATCCTAAAAGTATCGTACTCAAAGTTAGTCCAGCAAGCAGTCTTTTCTTTTTTCTAAATTTCTTTAACACGATTCTCACTCCCCTTTTTAACTACAGCTACAGATTACGCTTCCTTTATTAACCATTGGTTGAGCTTATGTAAAATACAAATAAAGAAGATTCTGACTTTTTATCCACTACTATCTCACTAGTTTAGTGGTTTCCAAAACCCTATTAAAGTTTGAAAAACACAATTTGAATGTGCAGAAGCTCTCTAAAAACCTTTATTAACCATCAGCTAATTACAATTTTCCTAGTCATTTTTCGTAATAATAGATATCCCTCCCAAAAGCCCCATCTTGAAGCTAATTACTAGATAAAAAGTAAAAAGTATGTAAATTCAACAGCAAAGAAACTATTTTAAAACCACGGAAAATAAAAAAGGCACAATTCCTTGTTATGAAAGGATTTGTGCCTTTTTTGATGACGACTTGTAAAAGGATCGAACCTCCTTCCAAATCCCACCGTAATTTCAGAGGAAGAATTCGATCAGGCCATGATATAATAAAGTGAAAAATGAAACAAAAAAACCAACATCAGGTAGATGTTGGCCTTTGTGATGATCTGAGAGGGATTCGAACCCCCGACCCCGTCCCTGTCAAGGACGTATTCTCCCGCTGAACTATCAGATCAGATATTAAGGTACATATTTAATTATATTTAAATATAGAAGAATGTCAATATCTTTTTATCTTCGTCGAACCTTTAAACGTAAGAACATTTTGTCGATTATGCCTGAATCAAAGTCCAAGCTTCATTTCCTCCATTAATTCTCCTCCATTCCACTCACAAACATCACCTCCCAAAAGCATTTCCTCAACAGTTATGTTAAAATGCTGTTGTACTAATTGAATCATGGGGGAAATGTCATATGCAATTTCCAAAAGGCACAATCAAAGAACATACCTTTCTAAGTAAGGCCCTTGGCGAGGAACTGCAGCTCCTTGTTTATCTGCCTGCAAACTTCTCGCCGCTTTATAAATACTCCCTGATCATCACCCAAGATGGCCAGGATTATTTCAAATTTGGCCGAATCGGGCGATTAGCAGACGAGTTTCTTTTTCAAAGAGAGATTGAAAATGTCATAATTGTGGGAATACCTTATAAGAATGTTGAAGACCGTCGTCGAAAATACCATCCAGATGGTGACCAAAACCAGCAATATATTCGCTTTCTTGGACATGAACTGGTGCCTTTTCTTGATTGCGAGTATCCCACCTACCATATGGGATCAACAAGGGCACTTATTGGTGATTCACTTGGGGCCACGGTCTCATTAATGGCAGCCATCCAATATCCGCATACCTTTGGAAAAATATTGTTACAGTCTCCGTTAGTAAATGAACGGATATTGCAATTAGTCGGAGACTTTACGGAAGGACAACTTGTGGAGATCTATCATGTCATCGGCACTCAAGAAACAGCCGTAACAACCACGGATGGAAAGGTAATGGATTTCCTTACTCCAAACCGTTTACTTCAACAAGTAATATCTGAAAAAGCGATTCCATACTTTTATGAAGAACTGAACGGGAATCATACATGGAAAACTTGGCAGCCAGACCTTAGACGTGCACTTAAAATGTTATTTTAGTCTCATTACTATTTTCACAAAAAGTGTTTCCTTCATTTAAGTCGTTTAATATTTTTTGAAAATTTGCTATAATAGCAAGAAGGCTTTTTTTGACGATTATTTTTCTAAAAAAATAATTTCATTTAATTGGAGGTAACCGTATGAAATTTGGTGTTGTCATTTTCCCATCAAAAAAGCTTCAAGACTTAGTAAATTCTTATCGCAAGCGCTATGATCCGCATTATGCCTTAATTCCTCCACACCTAACATTAAAGAGTGCCTTTGAGGCTACGGAAGAGCATGCAAAAGAGTTTGCTGATAAATTACGTCAAATCGCTGGTAATACCAGTTTTTTCTCTTTAAAAGTTTCGAAAATCAGCTCATTTCAGCCTGTTAATAATGTTATTTATTTTAAAGTAGAACCAACAGAAGAACTTACTAACTTACATGCTCAAATAAATCATGAAATTAATGAACAATCCCAAGATTATGCCTTTGTTCCACATATTACACTTGGTCAAAACCTTTCTAATGATGAGCACTCAGATGTCTTTGGTTCACTCCGAATGACCAAAATTAATCATGAAGAGACAATTGACCGTTTTCACCTGCTTTATCAATTAGACAATGGCTCGTGGACAGTTTATGAAACATTTCGGCTTGGAAAGGAATAGTTGAACGTGACCGTGAAAGTTGTTGAAAATCAAACAGAACTAGAAGATGCTTTTACAATTAGAAAAATTGTTTTTGTAAATGAACAAAATGTCCCCATCGAAGAGGAAATCGACCAATATGAGGATGAAGCCACTCACTTTGTCATGTATGATGATGGTTCCCCTATCGCTGCCGGCAGATTCCGAGTCGTGGATGGCTACGGAAAAGTAGAACGTATATGTGTTTTAAAGGATGCCCGTAAGACTGGTGCTGGAAAGACAATCATGAACGCAATCGAAAGTCATGCCAATAAACAAGGATTACGTAAGCTGAAGCTAAATGCTCAAACCCATGCGATTCCTTTTTATGCCCGTCTTGGTTATGAAGTGGTCTCTGAGGAATTTTTAGATGCAGGAATCCCTCATAGAACCATGGTGAAAGAAGTTTAATTCATTGAAGCACTTGCCAAAATTAACGGCAGGTGCTTTTTGTTTTAACAATTGGATATAAAAGGATACTCTTTCGATTATGCTTTGGTTTTGTTATGATAGAACATGTCTTATCTATCGAAATAGAGGTTTAAACATATGAAAATAGCTATTTATCAAAACCAACAAATTAATCTTGAGCATCTTCCTCGAGAACAATTTCAAAAAATATATCTTGCCGGAAAAAATGATGAACTGCGTTGCCCGGTCTGTCAAGAAAAAGTGCGCATGTTTCTTGGTGTCCAAAACACACCACATTTTTTCCATGCCCACGCTCCTGAATATCATTGCCCTGACCCACTGACGCCCATTAGTAGTACAGACGATTCAGAACTTTATATCGAGCGGAATGGATTTAAAATACCGCAAGGAAGAACCATTGCCACCGTTTCCTCAAAAAGTGTTGAACTCTTCAAAAATGCTATCCGGATGGCAGGCATTCACCCATTTAAACAGAATAACAGTGACAGCCAGAAAGAGCTCCCTCCCTTTTTAAAGCTGCTGGCTGAAAATGGTGTCGTCCTTGATGAAAGTCAGGCTGCCGCTGTAACAGAAACCGAAGGCTCGTTATTAGTGCTTGCTGGTGCAGGAAGTGGGAAAACACGTGTATTAACCGCACGAACTGCCTACATGTTAGAGGTCAAGCAGATTAATCCACGTTCCATTATGCTGGTAACCTTCACTTCTAAGGCTGCTGGCGAAATGAAAAACCGATTGCTCTCCTATCCTAAGATGAAACGGGAAAAAATCAACCAACTGGTAACAGGAACGTTTCATAGTATTTTTTACCGGATTCTTATGTTTCATGATCGAGCGAATTGGTCGCCAAATAAGCTGCTAAAAAAAGAATGGCAGCGGGATAAAATACTCAAAGAAGCAGGCAAAGAGCTAGGCATATCGGAAAAAGAATTTGCCTATGATTTAGCATTACAGCAAATTGGTTTCTGGAAAAATTCGCTTCTGTTCCCTAACGAGGTTAAGCCCACATCCGAGTGGGAAGAAAAAGTCGCGTTCCTTTATCAAAAATATGAAGAATATAAACAGCAAGAAGGACTTTTTGATTTTGATGACATGTTAATTAGCTGTTATCAACTTTTGAAGTCCAGCACCTCTCTCCTTGAACAATATCAAAATAGCTTTCATTATTTTTTAATCGATGAGTTTCAGGATATTAATAAAGTGCAGTATGAGCTAATCAAACTGCTGTCGGGAAAACATCGAAATGTATGTGCTGTTGGAGATGATGACCAGGCAATTTACTCGTTTCGGGGCAGTGATCCCACCTACCTAATTGAGTTTGAAAAAGATTTTCCAAATGCCAAAATGGTTACGCTTGATCATAATTACCGTTCTTCCCATGAAATCGTTGAAGGTGCCAACCAAATCGTATCGGCAAATAAAATGAGACGAGCAAAAAAAATGAAGGCACAATTTTCATCTGGGGAACCCCCGCTGTTATTTTTTCCATATGATGAAGAGGAAGAAGCGACCATGATCGTTACAGACATCCAAGAGCAGATATCAAGGGGAGCACACCCGGGAGAATTCGCGATCCTTTATCGAACGAATGCTGGCTCACGTGCGGTGTTTGAGCGCTTAGCCAGCTCGAATCTACCCTTTAGAATCGATCAGGATACAGAAGCATTTTATGAACGATATATTGTCAGAAGCGCCCTTGCCTTCTTACGGATGAGTGTAAATGAAGATGATTCAAAAGCGTTAGCGGATATTTTACCATTATTATTTTTAAAACAAACGGTCTTAAAAGAAGTAAAGGCACAAAGTATTCTTAATGATTACAGCTTTCTTGAGGCGCTTTCTCGCTTGAAAACCTCTCATGCCTTTCAAGAGAAAAAACTAAAAAAAGCGGTAACACTCATTCGTGGCCTTAAGCATTTGTCTCCATCGACAGCGATTGAACAGATTGAAAAAGATATTGGCTTTCTTGATTTTCTAAAGAAGCGTGGAAATGAGTCGAGTAAGCTAGAAAAAGGTTCTGATGACCTCAAGGATCTTAAAGTGGCTGCAAAGAGCTTTGATTCCATCAAGGCTTTGTTGGTCCATGCTGATCATATGTCTGCGATGAATAAGGAGATAAAGAATTTAAGTAAGCATTTTACCGATGCCATTACCCTTAGTACCATACATCGGTCTAAAGGGCTGGAGTACAAAACGGTTTATATCATCGGAGCGGTAGACGGAAGCCTGCCGCATGACTTTGCACTGGAAGCTAATCGAAATGGAGATTTTACGGCTTTAGAGGAAGAACGAAGATTATTCTATGTTGCCATGACAAGAGCAAAAGAGCAGCTATTTATCTCTGTTCCAAGTAACCGACGAGGAAAAAAAGCAAATCGTTCTCGGTTCTTAACTACTTTAAATAAAAAGAGGAAGACCAATTTTTAAATAAAAATGGGGCTTCCTCTTTTTATTATTTTTTATTCATCATGTTTGCAATCGTATTGAAGTCTAGCTGCTTACCGTCATTAACGATTGATTTAACAATTTGATCTTCCATATCTTTACTTACCGGTTTATTAGCAATTTGAGAAACTCTGCGAATAACATTACGAACTGTTTTTTCATCTTTAAAATTAGCATGTTGCAGGGAATTGGCTAACTCAAAGATATCTTTCATATTAACGCCTGTTTTCTTTTCAATGTTTTTAAAGAACCCATTATCCATTTTGAAAATTCACGCTCCTTCATAAACTACTTTATTCTATGAAGAAACGAGAAAAATGTGATTAAAGGTAAGAAAAGCGGAAGCGCCCTGTTCAGCGGCGTATGGCCTCCTCGGAAAAGCTAACGCTTTCCCTTCGTGCGATGCCAATGCTACCGAAGCCTTCCTTATGGAGCGCTCCAACTGAGATAAAGGAAACACGAAGAGCCGGAGGCGCATTCGTGCTTGACTTATCATAGGGCGGAGAGCGAAGGACACTAGCCGCTAGGGCGCTGGAGCTGGACAATAAGAAAGGGCTGGCCACTTTTAGGGGCCAACCCTTTCCATTGAACAAGCTCTTATTTATTAAAAGAAGCTTGCACCAACAATGATCAAAAGGATGAACAATACAACGATAAGAACGAAAGTTGAACCTCCGCCATATCCGCCGCCGTATCCGTAGCCGTAACCGCAACCGCCATATCCGAAGCCCATAGACTGTCACCTCACTTTCGGTAGTCTCATTAATAACATATGAAATTAACGAATAATGTGTACTAGGCATGACATCCTAATCGCTAAATTGGATATGAAAATGTGTTATTCACCCTTTAGGCTTGAAAATCAGTGCACCAATAAAACCAAAAATAATTGCCGCAGAGATCCCGGAGCTTGTTACTTGAAACATCCCAGTTAATACACCAATAATTCCATGGGCCTTAGCATCCTGTAGAGCCCCATGAACAAGGGAATTACCAAAGCTTGTTATTGGAATAGTTGCTCCCGCACCCGCGAAATCGACCAACGGTTCATAGAGACCGAACCCATCCAATATAGCCCCTACAACTACGAGTAAACTCATTGTATGTCCTGGTGTTAGTTTTGCTACATCAAATAATAACTGACCAATGACACAAATGAACCCGCCTACTACAAATGCCCAGAAAAACATCGCGAGCATACCCTCACCCCTTTTCTCTATTCATCTCAATTGCTACAGCATGGGCAATACATGGAATGGATTCGTTTTGCTGAAAGCTAAGCGGCGACAATAGTGCACCTGTGGCAACGACTAACATTCGTTTATATGTACCTTTCTTTAATTCATTTAGGAGATGTCCATATAAAACCGTTGCTGAGCAACCTGCCCCACTTCCGCCTGCTTGAACAGGCTGATTTTCTTTATACATTAATAAACCGCAATCTTGAAATTGTTTCCGTTCCAATTTTAAGCCGCTTTTGTTAATTAATTCAAAAGCAGTATCATGCCCAATCCTTCCTAAGTCACCGGTAACAATTAAATCATAATAGGATGGATCTAATTGCATGTCGCGAAAATGGGCCATAATGGTATCTGCTGCAGCCGGTGCCATCGCCCCGCCCATATTAAACGGATCTGTTAACCCCATATCAATAACTTTTCCGATTGTGGCAGACGTTGTCACAGGGTGTTGCCCTTCAGACTCATTTGGCTCAATAAGGGCAACCCCCGCACCCGTGATTGTCCATTGTGCTGTGGGAGGCTTTTGGCCTCCATACTCTGTCGGGTAACGAAATTGCTTTTCAACTGCCGCATTATGGCTTGACGCTCCTGTCAAGACGTGTTTTGCACCTTGGTAGTTAACGACAAAAGAGGCTAATGCCAACCCCTCCATCGATGTAGAGCAGGCCCCGAAAAGACCGAAATAAGGAATCTGCATGGTTCTTGCAGCAAAGCTAGTTGGAGTAATTTGATTGATCAAGTCACCGGCAAATAAAAATTGCACCTGTTCTTTTTGAACATTACCTTTTTGCAATGCCACTTTCATCGCTTCTTCAAGCAATAGACGATGGGCCTTTTCATAGGACTCTTTTCCCATCCAAAGATCTTCATATAATAAATCAAAATCATTTGCCAATCTTCCATTTGCTTCAAACGGCCCTCCTGTTACACCTGTCGCCGTGATCATTGGCCGATTTTCAAATACCCATGATTGATGCCCTTTTAACAATTAAATTACCCCCCACATCACGAGTAGTGTCTTAATTAAGGCTACAACGAAAGCAGAAAATACACCAAATAATATCACCGTGCCCGCAAGTTTAAACATATTTCCGCCTACCCCTAACACAAACCCTTCTGTACGGTGTTCAATTGCAGCTGAGATGACAGAGTTACCAAATCCAGTAACCGGCACGGCACTTCCTGCACCAGCAAACTGCCCAAGGCGATCGTAAATGCCAAAACCTGTTAATAACATGGAAAAAAAGACCATCGTTGCTACCGTTGGATTTCCTACATTCTGCTCTGTAAAATCAAAGAAATATATGTAAAAATAACTGACAGCCTGCCCAATCACACAGATGAGGCCGCCAACCCAAAAAGCCTTAATGCAATTCTTCAACACTGGTCGCTTAAGTTCATGCTTTTGCTGAAGTGTTTGATAGTTCTGCTGCTGCGGGGTCATGTTTTTTTTGTTGCTCGCCATCTTGATTCTCCCTTCCTTACTTCAGATCTTCCGTCATTTTGACAATTTGATTAAAGCGTTTTTCGGCCTCGGAGTGAGAAAATTTTGTTGATTTCATGCGCTCCTTCAGCCTGACTGTTTCTAAAAAAATCTTATAGTCGCTAGAGACGGTAAAGTTTTCTTTCGGATATTTTTCCTCCAACATCTTATTCAAGTTCTTTTCAATTTTTTTCATTTTAAATCGGTGTAAATGCTTTACTTTATAAACAACAAGGGTATCCCTTTTTCCCTTTACAACAGCAACATCATAGATTTCTGGAAACGAACTTACTTCCTTTTTAATTTCATCCACCCGGTCGGTGTTCTTACTCTGAATTGTCATGACCGGATTAGGATTAGTCGTTTTTATCAATGCCATTTGACTGTCCTTAGCCGGTTGAGTTGGATTACAGGCCGCTAATAAAAATAAACAAGTACATATTATCAATCGATAGATAGTAATCATTTGCTTCCCTTCCTTGTAAAATTATTTGAGTTTCGATTACTACATAGTTTTTTCGATAAAGACAAAAATTATGAATGAATAAGCTAATTATCTTTTGTATAAAAATTAAAAAACTGCCAGATTACCAGCAGTTTTTTCGATTACTTAGATGTTTTTTTACCACAGCCGCACCCTTTTTTCTTTTTTTGAGTTGTCGATCGAACAGGCCGTTTGGTTTTCTGGCTTTCTTTTTTGTTATTCATCGTTTCTCTCCCCTCGGAGTTCATTCATAACTACTGTCAGAATATGTTCTCAAGCGTAATCTTGTCTCAGCAAAAAGCTTATTTTTCAAGGAAATTTTGTACCAATAATTCTAAAATGGACGCCAAGCCTGCAACAGCTAATATGAGGATAAAGGGTGTAGAAAAAACTGGGCAGATATAATGGATACCGACGATCAGGGCAGCCGACCAGATCCCTGTACACCAATAACAACTGAGCAATTCACCTATGAATTTCTTTATGCCTGTTTTCTTTGGCATGTAATAGACCTCTATTTCCCCCTCCTCATTTTCCTCCTGTATTTCATCATAAAAGGGCTCACGCAAAAATTCAAAAATTTTATCAAATACTAGTAATCTTGTCAGCCTAAAGCTTGAAAGTGCTAAAAAAATGAAGGTTAACAAGGTAATTTTCATGGGTGAAAGTCCTTTCTACAGACGAATAGATTATTAACCAGGCCTAATTTTTCCAAACAAGGCGTTTGTCCGTTACCCAAATACGCTCTATAAAATATGTTAGTAATGTAAGATATATCACGGAATAAGGAGGAAATATTAATGGGTTGTGGAAATAGTAATAACTCGTTTAGCAGTGAAAGCTGTGTATGCGAAGTAGTTCGAGCTATTAAAGATATTCAAGATAATGCTGTTGTAGAAGCAGAAGAATGTGCAGAGTGTACCAGTTGTTTTACCGAACCACTAGGATCGATGGTATCACCAACAAGGAGAGAGCCGGTCGATACTCGTGTATTTGTTTTAAGTACAGATGACGGTACTCCATTTCATGCATTCTTAACACATGAGTGTGAGGCATGTGTATCCATCTACTTTCGAGTGGAAGAAGTATTTGACAACTGCTGTGCAACACTTCGCGTATTAGTACCAGGCCACCGCGATAACAATGGTCAATTTGCTCCGATTAACCTTGTGTCAACTGGAGACAAATGTTGCATCGACCTTAGTAAAGTTTGCAAGGTTGACAGATTCCGCGCTAGCAGAGATTGCATTACAGTTGACTTAAACTGCTTCTGTGCAGTTCAATGTATTGCAGACGTAAATCTTGGCCTTTGCAATTAGAAATATGAAATGAGCCAGTCGTCAAGCGGCTGGCTTTTTTTTGCCTCCACATTATCTTTTGATCCCAATCATCATGATGTTTGTTAATTCATGAAGCGGAATTGTTAAAGATGTTTGATCGTGCATTTGAATTGTTACATGAAGTTCGTCGTACGCTGTTAAGTACCCCTGAACATTTTTTTCAGCGGTATAAAAGACGCAAGGTACAGGCGGGAGGACTTTTGGAAAGTTGATTAGATAGTCTAAGCGCTCAAGTAATTCCATTTCTTTGAAGGGCTTTACTCTATTTAACGAGGCACGCGATTTTTCTTTTTGTGGAGCAGTTGAACTAATTGGCAGATTTTCTGGTTTAACTTCTGTTTCGTGGACAGGTTCCTTTTTCGCTAGGGAAATGGTCTTTTTGGGTTCCTCTTCTAGCAGCATCATTTCGTCCTCAATTAGTTCAAGTTGCTGCTTGTTTGTATATATTTCCTGCATATTGGTATAGGTAGGAGTTCTTTTAAACGACTGTTGGATATAGAGTAGAGGTCCTTGTTTTTTTTTCGTGGACACTTACCGCACCTCCTATTTACGTAATCATACAATCTATATGTATGCGAATTGCCTACACTCGTTCATGGAAATTACAAATATAAAAACAAAAAAGATGTCTCAAAAGGGTCAGACCCTTTTGAGACATCCTCTATTTTTACAGAATATGATATCCGGAGTCGACGTGGATGTTTTCACCGGTAATACCACGGGAAAGGTCACTGAATAAGAATACAGCTGTATCGCCAACTTCCTCAGGCGTGGTTGCTCTTCTTAGTGGAGCTTTTTCTTCAATTTCACTTAAAATCGAATTAAATTCCCCAATTGCCTTTGCGGATAAAGTGCGGATAGGGCCAGCAGAAATAGAATTAACACGGATGCCATATTTTCCTAAATCGGCTGCTAAATAACGGACGCTTGCATCCAATGAAGCCTTAGCTACACCCATAACATTATAGTTTGGAATCGCACGCTCACCCCCCAAATAAGTTAAGGTAACAATGCTGCCGCCATCTGCCATTAAGCCCTTAGCTTCTTTGGCAATTGCAGTTAACGAATATGAGCTAATATTGTGGGCAAGCAAGAATCCATCCCTCGATGTGTTCGAATATTCCCCTTTTAAATCTTCTGTTTTTGCGAATGCGATACAGTGAGCCACGCCATGAATCGTGCCAACTGCCTCTTTTATGTCAGCAAAACACTTTTCAATCGCCTCATCACTAGTAACATCACACGGAAGGACTAATGTTCCTTCAGCTTCTAAGGAATTAGCCAATTCCCGGACACTACTTTCGATTCTTTCACCTGCATAGGTAAAAACTAATCTTGCGCCTGCGTTGTGAAGTGAGCGGGCTATCCCCCATGCGATACTGCGTTTATTGGCTACGCCCATTACAACATATGTTTTTCCAGTTAAAGAAAGATTCATATTGAAAAGTCCTCCTACGATAATTACAAGATATTAGTACTTGGTGCTAATTTTACACTAAATCGTCACAAATGAAAAGGATTGTCTTTTTTCATTAAAAAGCGCAATGCCCTGGTCAGCTGGACAATTCTCGAAGCCAAAACTTTTAAATTTTATAATTGGATAAACACGTTAATATATTTCACAAAATTCCAATTCTCTTTTCAATTTATCCACATACGCTTTCGAGCCTGTAACAATTAAACGATCATGCATTTGCAATTCTGTGTCACCATGGGGGACAATTGAATCTTTGCCTCTAAAAATACGGACAAAAATGATATCACCTGTAAAGGGAAATCTCCGCAGTGGCATTTCATCAAACTGTGCGTTCCTCATGACAATTTCATATAAGCCTGTCTCTTGATTCGTTAATATTTTAAGGACTGTAGGTGATTCAATTAATGCGCGAAGCAGCGTCTTCGTCGACATAAAAGAGGAAAAAACCTCGATGTTTTGCTCACGAAGATTTTGTTCTAAGCTGAGGCTTTCAATCCTAGCGATTACCCTTGGAACACCCTTTTCTTTAATCGCAATGGATAATGTTGCATTCACCGTTTCATCTCCAGTAGAAACCACGACAATTTCTGATTGATAAACCTTTGTTTCAGCAATAGTTTCAGCAAAATAATCCGGGATTTCCACAATATCAAATAGCGAATTGGCAATCTGTTTTTCTGACTTCTCCATGTTTGTATGATATAAAATTGGATCATACAGATCGGACTTTAACTCTCTAGATAAGGCAAGCGTAATTTGGGTTGCACCTAAGAAAGCCACACTGACCTGTTTACTGGATGCCGCTTCTATAGGAAAAAGCTTCTTAAAGACAATTGGGGTAAAAATGGACGTAATAACTGCAACCAATATTAAGGTCCCACTCATCTGTGGTGATATGACATTCAATCTTTCACCAATGGTAGCTGCGGCGATAACAAGGGAAAGGGTTGATGTCAGTAAAAATCCAGAAGAAATCACCGTTTTAATATCATACCAAATTTTCAACAGGTAAACTGGCACAAGCTTTGATAACAGCAGCCCAATCAGTAAGAGTGGAATTAAAAGGAGGAGCTTTTTTTCACTAAAAAGGGACCAGACATCAAGATTCACACCAATCATCACAAAAAAGATTGGAATTAAAAATCCATAGCCAAAGGAGTCCAGCTTATGGACAAGCTCCTGGTTTGGCGATAATAATGAAACTAATACACCTGCTAAAAAGGCTCCGAGGATGTTTTCTGCGCCGACCGTTTCGGAAAGACCGACTAAAACAATGATCAGGGTAAAAACTGCTCTTGTACCAATTTGAACGGTCCCCGTTGATAGAGCCTCGACAATAGTACGATTTTTAAACCTTTTCCCAACAAAATACAGGACGATCCCCGCAGCAAACAAAATCAATAGCAGCCAAGTACTTCCATGTCCCTTCTCATAAAGGGAAACAAACACAGCAAGCAAAATCATCGTTACCAAATCCGCAATCACAGCTACAAGGAGTATGATCTGACCGATAACGGTTTTCATAAGGTGGGCTTCCTTTAAAGTAGGAACGACCACTCCAAGTGAAATTGTTGAAATAATCAATGTCATTAAAAAAGCATTGCCAATAAAACCGGCCAATACAAACAAATAGGATAGACCAAGAGAAACAATAAAGATTCCGGCAAATATGATCGCTGCTACAGCAAAGGTATTTGGTTCCTTTTTACCGTTTGGAAGAAGCTCCCGCTTTTTGCTGCCAGTAAAGGCGGTAAAATCAATTTCGAGACCGCTTAAAAACATGAGAAAAATAAAGCCAAGCGTGGAAAGTGTGGAGAGCCACATATCTTCATGGACAATATCGAAGCCACTTTTCCCAATTATCAAACCCATAATAATTTCAGCTACTACTACCGGGATAAAATTCATTTTAAACCGATGCAGGATAATTGGTGTTAAAAAGGCCATTGTGACAACGACTAGTAGAGAAATAACCGAAACATGTTGTTCCATTTTTCACCTCTCAAAACTATGATTTCTTTCTTTTTATAAAAACAATCTTTTTAACAAAAAATAAAATTATCTACTGGGGGTGCAACAGATGAAAATAGATATTATTGGTGATATTCACGGGTGTTTTAGTGAATTTAAGGATTTAACGCTCAAACTTGGCTACCATTGGGATAATGGAATACCTATTCATCAGCATAACAGGGTTCTTGGTTTCGTTGGTGACTTAACTGACAGGGGACCGGCTTCTTTAAATGTAATTGAAGTTATTTGGGAGCTGGTCATTCACCATAATTTGGCCTATTACACACCGGGCAATCACTGCAACAAGTTATATCGCTTCTTTCTAGGGAACAAAGTTCAGATTAAACATGGCCTGGAAACAACTGTCGCGGAATATGAGACATTATCCAAAACTGACCAGACATCCATTCGAACAAAGTTCATTCAACTTTATGAAAAAGCACCCTTATACTTGGTATTAGACGAGAATAGGCTCATAATTGCACATGCGGGAATTAAACAGGAATTCATCGGGCAAACACATGGCAAAGTCAAAGAATTTGTGCTTTACGGTGATATAACTGGTAAGCAAAACCCTGATGGAACACCAGTCAGAAGAGATTGGGCAAAAACTTATAATGGTGATGCATGTATTGTTTATGGGCATACACCTGTGAAAGAGCCGCGGATTATTCGAAATACTTTTAACATTGATACTGGCGCTGTTTTTGGCGGCAGACTTACAGCCTTACGATACCCTGAAATGGAACTGATTTCTGTTCCTTCTACTATGCCATATATCGAGGAAAAATTTAAACAATTTGATTGACCATGGAGTTTGTTCCTTTAAAGATTAGAGTTTGACAATTTTAAGCTGTTTAGTATTCACCTTGTTTAAGATCCACTAAAACTAACAGGCTGACTATATAAGCTAGTCAGCCTCAATGATTTTATACATATCCTGAGGAAGCGGCACAGTAAGGGTCATTTCCTCTTTTAAGAATGGGTGGACAAATCTTATTTGCCTGCAATGAAGGGCCTGCCTACCTATTAAGGTAGACTCACCTCCATATAAATCGTCCCCGAGCAGCGGATGTCCGAAAAATGACATATGTACTCTAATCTGATGAGTCCGTCCTGTCTCGAGCTGTAGTTCAATATGAGTAAAAGAACGATGCCGATTTAATACCTTGTAATGGGTACAAGCATATTGGCCGTCAGGACGCACTTGCCTTTCGATGATACTATCGTCTTTTCGGCCAATTGGTTCCTTGATTGTACCACTATTCGTTACAAATAAACCAGCTGCAAAAGCCTCATATGTCCTTTTAACCTGACCGTTCTGCTGCATTTTGCTAAATAAATGATGGACATGACGATGTTTGGAAATTAACACAATCCCTGATGTATCACGGTCAAGCCTGGTCACAATGTGGGTTGTTGCTTGGAGGCCAACCTTCTGATAATATCCAATAAGGGCATTAGCTAAACTTCCCGCAGGGTGTTCCCTTGAAGGAATGGTATTCATTCCCGCCGGTTTGTTCACTACAAGCAGATACTCATCTTCATAAAGGATGTTCAACGGAATATCCTCACCCTTTAACCCTTCACTTGGGATTTCCTCTGGAAAAATAACCGTTAACACATCATTCTCCATCAACTTATATCTGACATTTACTTCCTTATCATTCACAAGAATGCTTCCGCCCTTAAACTTAATATCTGTTAAGGCAGTATGCGAGATTTCTTGTTCTTTTAAGAATTCTTTTATTAATAGTCCAGTTTGTTTACCCTCAATTACCCAGTTCATATGAAATCGAGAAACCCTCAACTGTTCATCCCCCGCTTCAATCAGAAATAAATGAATCATGCACCCTTTTCCAGAATGGAAACGGTCGAAAGCGGGCAAAACGAATTTTTTCCTCTGGCACCCGGAACTGAATCGATTTTACATCCTTATGGAGTAGTGTCAAGTGATCAATCGTTACCTGAAAATCAGAGCGATTAACGGGTTTTAACATACAGGTATGATGTGCTGGAAGAATCAATGGAGACCCCACCGTCCTAAATACCTTGTTATTAATCGATGCCATTTCTGCTACTTGAAGGGCAGATATAGAAGGGTGAATAATCGCTCCTCCAAGTGCTTTATTATAGGCCGTACTTCCTGAAGGAGTGGATACGCACAATCCATCACCACGAAACCGTTCAAACTGCTGCCCACGAATCTCTACGTCCATGACAAGTGTTCCCTCCACACTTTTTACGGTAGACTCATTCAAGGCTAAATACCGTGATTCCTTCCCTGCATGGGTATAACGGATAATGACCTCCAGCAAAGGGTATTCTACGACTTGAAAGGGAGTTTTAGCAATGGCAATCACAAGTTTTTCAATTTCATCAGGAATCCAGTCCGCATAAAATCCAAGATGACCCGTATGAATTCCGACAAACGCCGTTTTACTTAAACGGCTGCTATAGCGATGAAAAGCATATAGCAACGTTCCATCGCCACCAATAGAAACAACTATATCTGGCTGGTCTTCATCATAGATAAGATCAAAATCAAGTAAATACGTCCTCATTTTATGCATCAAGATATTTGATTTTTGATCTCCTTTTGAAGTAATCGCAAATTTCATAGTTTTATGCTCCTTGTATAAATGGCTTTCCAAAGGCAGTCCTGTCACTAGTTAGTTTCTTCTTGTTTCAATTCTTTCTTTCTTGTAAAAAAAGCTTGGGCTTCCTGAATTTCGCCGCGGATTAAAGACATTTCTTCATCGAGCCGAAAAGCGGCTTCTGCAGCTCTTTGCAATCTCATTTGGATATCTGTGGGAAAGATCCCTTTGTACTTATAGTTGAGCGAATGTTCAATAGTCGCCCAGAAGTTCATAGCGAGGGTCCTAATTTGAATTTCGGCCAGGATTTTCTTTTCTCCATGGATCGTTTGGACGGGGTATCGAATCACCACATGATAGGAGCGGTACCCGCTCGTCTTTTTATGGGATATATAATCTCTTTCCTCCACGATCTCCAAATCATTGCGGTTCCTTAATAAATTTACAACTGTATGTATGTCATCCACAAATTGACACATGATCCTCATGCCGGCAATATCCTGCATTTCCTCGTCTAAACTCTCCAGTGGGATACCCTTTTGATTAGCTTTATCGAGAATACTTGCAATGGGTTTTACGCGACCTGTAACAAACTCTATCGGTGAATGGGAAGAATCTAGTTCAAACTGTCCTCTCATCCCTTTTAATTTTATTTTTAACTCTGAAACAGCCTGTTTATATGGTGCTAAAAATTGATCCCAATGTTTCATGATTCCACCTCAAAATTATCACAAATTATCCTTAAAATATTTCTTCAACTTTGGTGACCATTTCCTTACCATAGTTACTATTTCCTTTAATATTGCTAATTACATATTCTAATTCATCCTGAAAATTTACAAGCTCTATTTGTTCACCCTCAAATAAAACCCATGCAGATATTTGTTGCTCGCTGGCAGTCTTTAGGACGGGCCAAATTGCTTCAGGTATAACAATGTATGTATATTCCTCTTGATCTTCCATTAAGTAAATGAATGAGCAATGATCAGAATCCACCAAAATTTGCTCCCCTGGAACTAATCCATTGATAGATTCATTTGTTTCTAAATATAGCTTCTGATCGATAATATTAGCGTTTAGGATTGTTATTCTTTTCATTATTTTTTACCTCCATCTTTCACCTATTTATTTTAGCATAATTCACCCATTTCTCCCAAGCATTGCAGTTGGAGAGAAAGAAGGAAGTGTTTATAGCTGGACAGCCATTCAAGTTCATAGGTATGATAAACTAATCATCGTTTTGAAAGGATGTGTTCCAATGTCAGAAAATCTTGAAATTGAATTTAAAAACATGCTTACAATCGTAGAATATGAAAGACTTCTTAAGGAGTTTAACATTCATAAAAAGCAAATTTTCACTCAAGAAAACTTTTACTTTGATACAGTTGATTTTGCTTTAAAACGAGCTGCCAGTGCTTTACGAATACGGAAAAAAGAGGGAGCTTTCGAGATGACCCTAAAGCAGCCAGCCGTTGTCGGACTCCTTGAAACCAATCAAATTTTAAGTAATGAAGAAGCATCGTTGGCTATTAATCATGGCAGGCTTCCCATTGGCTCAATCCAAAAGAAGATTGAAGAGCAGAATATTCCTTTTTCAAATATTGAGTATTTTGGTTCTCTCATTACCAATCGAGTTGAATTTGAATACAAAGGTGGATTACTTGTGCTTGACCATAGTACCTATCTAAATCATGAAGATTATGAATTAGAATTTGAAGTAGAAGACTATCAAGCAGGACTCAAAAGCTTTCAAGCAATCCTTACTCAATTTATGATTCCTGAACGAAAAACGGAAAATAAAATCCGCCGCTTTTATCATCAGAAATATACACAGTCTAACTAAATAGATACTAAGAATATATTCCCTGCTGATAAGTTGATTATTCCCTGCTAAATACGCACACAATTGTATACTTTAAAAGAGTGTCTAACTTTAAAAATAAACTTATTCAAAGCAATTAATTTGAGATATGAAATAGGCATTGTTAAAATATGAATACAAAAGAGATTAAAGGAGTTGTCAACATGATTGAGAAAAAGCTAACACCATATGAGGCAATTGGTGAACATACGCTGCACCGTCTTGTCGACACATTTTATGGCCTTGTTGCACAACATCCTGACCTAGCTCCGATTTTTCCAAGTGAACTCACAGAAACGGCTCGAAAACAAAAGCAATTCTTAACCCAATACTTAGGTGGTCCTACCCTCTATTCACATGAGCACGGCCATCCAATGATGCGGGCACGTCATATGCCATTTCCTATTACCCCAACCCGGGCAAAAGCGTGGTTAGCATGTATGAATCAAGCAATGGATACGGTTGGATTAGATGGTTCCTTAAGAGATGAGTTTTACGCCCGGCTAAATCTCACTGCCCAGCATATGATTAACACGCCAGATAGTGGCGAGATATCAGGTGAACAGCGTGGGTAATCCTAATACACCTAGTCCCAAGAAACGTTGCACTGGCAGTGAAAAAAAACCTATTGAAATATATATGTTTATTGATCCTTTATGTCCCGAATGTTGGGCACTTGAGCCGATTCTTAAGAAGTTACAAATTGAGTATGGCGGTTATTTTTCCATTAAACATGTTTTAAGTGGACGATTAGCCGATTTAAATTCAAGTAAAAAAAAGAACTATGAAAATATTGCTCAAGTATGGGAAAAAACGGCAAGTAGATCAGGTATGTCATGTGATGGAAGCCTTTGGTTAGAGAATCCAGTGGATAATCCTTATATTGTCTCGATTGCTCTAAAAGCTGCAGAATTACAAGGAAGACGTGCAGGTCTCCGTTTTTTTCGAAGAATTCAAGAAATGCTCTTTTTGGAAAAGCAGAATACTTCAAACCTAGAAGTGCTAAAGGAATGTGCAGCTAATTCAGAATTAGATGTAGAAGAATTCATGACAGATATTCATTCTGAGAGTGCAGCGAAGGCTTTTCAATGTGATTTAAAGATTACCTCGGAAATGGATGTGTATGAAATTCCAACCCTTGTATATTTCAATGAAAATATAGAAGATGAAGGAATTAAGATAACTGGTTCCTACCCATATGAGGTGTATGTCGAAATCCTTGAAGAAATGCTATCAGAAAGACCAGTAAAATCACCACCACCGCCATTAGAAACCTTTATGAAGTTTTTTAAATTTGTCGCTTCTAAAGAAATCGCTGTTGTCTATAACATGTCTATTTCCCAAATTGAACGAGAAATGAAAAAGCTGCTTTTGAAACAAATAGTGGAACAAATCCCAGCTAAATATGGAACATTTTGGAGATATATTGATGAGTAGGCAAATGCAGGTCCCATGGATCCAGCATTTGTCTTTTTTATTTCATGGAAAGTACAAAAGCATAAGCGCCCGTTTAGCGACGTATGGACTGGAGCACATCGACTGAGATAAAGGAAACACGGAGAGCGCTAGCGATTCGATGTTGACTTATCGTAGGGAGATGGGCGAAGTACACTGGGCGCTGGAGCTGGACGAATCTAACTAATCAAAAGTTATTCACAGTGATGCAATCTATTATTTCCTATAAAAACAAAATGCCTTGCAGCTATAGACTACAAGGCATTTCTCTATTAATACGAACAAAGGGGATGGGAGAAATTTTTCACGGTCAAACAAAGGGGTATATGTTTGTTGTGATCAACTTCACGAGTTAAATATACCATGTGGTCATAGTGATGACAATAAGTATGTGTTTTATTTCACAATATTGTCAAAAAGTCATATTTTCATTAAATGGACAATAGACATAGTAATAAGTATTCATTAAAGGTGGCATTTTATATGGACAAAATTCCTTTTATTATGATGGTTCTGTTTTTTGTGATCGCTTTTTTTCTTAATTTGCTAGCATTATTAAAAATATTCCCCCTCTTGCTTAGTACCCCCATTTTATTTATTTCAATCTTAACCTTTATATTTTATCTAAATGATCGCAAACGATTTAGAGGATTTTAAAAAGGGATGACGCTGCCTTGGCATCATCCCTTTTTGTGTTATGGTAATAATAATTTTTCTAATTCATTTAGTTTTTCTTCAAATACTTTGCATGCATCCTTGATTGGGCCAGCACTTGTCATATCCACCCCTGCTTTTTTGAGCACTTCAATTGGATAATCTGAGCTTCCTGCACTAAGGAATTCCTCTATATACCGTTTTACCGCTGGTTCGCCTTCTTCTAAAATCTGTTTACTTAATGCCGTGGCCGCACTAAAACCTGTCGCGTATTGATACACATAATAATTGTAATAGAAATGCGGAATTCTTGCCCATTCTAAGCCAATTTCCTCATCAATCACAATATCCTCTTCTCCATAATATTTCTTGTTTAATGCATAATAAGCCTCAGTTAACGAGTCAGCAGTTAATGCTTCATTATTTTGAGCCTTTTGATGAATCAGGTGTTCAAATTCAGCAAACATCGTTTGACGGAATACGGTGCCTCTAAAACCTTCTAAATAGTGGTTAAGGAGGTAGATCCGTTTTTGTTCATCATCAATTGTTTTTAGTAAATAATGGTTAAGGAGTGCCTCATTACAGGTAGAAGCCACTTCTGCAACAAAAATCGAGTAATCTCCGTATGGATACGGCTGAGTTTTCCGAGTGTAATAACTATGAACGGAGTGTCCAAATTCATGGGCAAGCGTAAATAAATTATTTACATTATCTTGCCAATTCATCAGGATATACGGATGTGTTCCATAGGCTCCGGATGAGTATGCACCGCTTCGTTTTCCTTTATTCTCTTGGACATCCACCCAACGATTTTCGAAGCCTTCTTTTAATATGTTCGAATATTCCTCACCCAATGGAGCTAATCCCTTGATCACTAGCTCTTTGGCCTCATCATACTTAATTTCCATCTTTACATCTTTAACAAGCGGTGTATATAAGTCATACATATGAAGCTCATCCAACTCTAACACTTTTTTCCGAAGCTTAATATAGCGATGTAGTAAATGAAGGTTTTCAGTAACGGTGTTAACCAAATTATCATAGACACTTTCCGGAATGTTGTTGCCTGAAAGCGCAGCATGTCTTGCTGAATCATATTTCCTAATTCTTGCATTGAAGTTATCCTTCTTTACATTACCACTTAGCGTACTGGCGAATGTATTTTTAAATGCCCCATACGTTTTATAAACGGCTTTAAAGGCATCATGTCTAACTCGTTTGTCCCCGCTTTCTAAGAAACGGCTGTAACGGCCATGGGTAACTTCAACCTCTTCCCCATTCTCATCCTTAATTGTTGGGAACTCAAGGTCAGCATTGTTCAGCATGCCAAACGTATTACTTGATGCATTCATAACTTCACTTGCTTCTGCTAATAAGGCTTCCTGATCAGCACTTAGAACATGTGGTCTTTGTAGATTAATTTCTTCTATCGCATGTTCATATAGCTTCAATTCTGGTTTCTCATTCAGGAAGCTTGTCACCTTGCTTTCCTCAATCGATAGAATTTCTGGAACAATAAATGCTAATTGACTAGCCGCTTGGGAATAAAGATTCTTCATCCTGTCATCTAAACCTTGATAAAAGGAGTTCGTTGTATCTTGATCATATCGCATATGTGAATATGTATATAGCTTACCGATTCGTTCTAATAGTTTATCTTGAAACTGTAGAGCCTTATAGAGTGTCTCTGCACTTTCTCCTAATTTCCCTTCAAATTCTTTAATCCCAGGAATTTGACCTTTAATCTCTTGAAATTCCTTTTCCCATTCTTGGTCATTTGTAAATATGTCTTCTAATTTCCATGTTTCTTCGACCTTGATTTCGCTTCTTGCCGGCAGCGGCTTTACTGCAGTTTCTTTTGCCATGATCAGATCCTCCATTCAAATTTTGATATGCGAAAAGAATGCACTACTAATTATATTCTCCTTATTCTTTCCAAGTTCCTTTAAAATACATTAGAAATGGCATTACTACTTTATTATACCCACTAGATTGATTTCATTTCGCAATCCTTAAGAATTAAAACTCTCTATTCTTTACCACAATGACTTCTCAAATTCTATTGGAATGTCAGACTACCTTATGAACAGTTTATTCTGGTTTAATTGATAAAACCGTTGTTGAGCTTCCCCCCTTTCCCGATTTGAATGAGGGACGATTAGTTTCTTTTGTAAAACAAATATCTGCTCTCCTATTTGTCTCAAAATCCCTAATTGTACTAAATGTTGTAAATATTCGAATTCGGCTATGATGGGATTTACTTGTTCTAATTGGGGGACATTTCGAATGATGATATGATTTCTATATCTTCTATTAGTAAAGTGCTGGCTAACTTCTCTGTGAGTTATCAAATCATTGGGGTTCTTTTCGGCTAAAACATCAAGATACAAATAGGTTTGCCAAATAATCGGCGGTGTTTGAATGAGGATTGAATGCATCACTGGAAGCCCGACTTCAGGAGGTAATAGGAAAAGGTTAAGTCCGCTCTTATATATTTCTTGAAAAAATGCTTTTTGTCCAGGCTGGGGGTGTAGTGACCAATTTAAGATGAATCTTTCAACTTCCGTGCTCCAATTCATAAGACTGATATGATTCTTTTCCTCTGGTTCAAGCAGGTCATTTAGCTGAAGGCTGGATAAGGGATAATAGGCATAGTGGGCAAAAGCATTTTTGATTGAGATGGCAGTAATTGGTTTAACGAAAAGAACACGCTGTTTTTCGGGGCAGTAGGCAGGAATATAAAGAATCCCTGACGATGAACTTCGTAAAAAGGAATAATGGAAATTTGACAAAGCTATTATATCTTTTCTCTTTTTGTGAATATGTTGGCTAGAGATAATCCACAATGGAATATAGTCATTCTCCAGATACATTTTCGTCCTCTTCATAAAAACCTTCTCCCCTATTGGGGAACATTGAAACTCAAGGGCATATTTCTTCCCATTGTACGAAAACATAATATCAGGACGCTGTTGAATATCTTTATCAAAGTATTCTAGTTCCGACGGAATACTTTGGCTGGTCAGCCACTGAAACAGTTGCCGTTTCCCTTCCATATGTTCAACTGATTCATTTTCAAATAAATTGCGGCAGCTGCTTCCCTGTTTATGGGCAAAATGAAAGATTCTTCGGTCCCCCAGTTTTAGGAATACCCCTTCTCCACAAATCGAACATACAAATTCTTCTTTGTTACGTAAGGACATTAGCGTTTCTTTCTTGTAATCATATCCTAAACATATTTTTTTACCACTTTTTGTTCGTGCCGTTAACAAATTTCTCTCCTCCTTTCTGTACACATAATTCGCTATCATTCGTTCAATTCCTTTTAGAAAAAAGAAAAACACGTCATTTTTCGACGCGTTTTCCTCTGACTATTTTTACAAAAGCGGCGACAATAATCTTGCCGTTGATTCGAGTATTCTAAATCCAATATGTCTTTTTTGAAAGACAGCTAAATCAAGCTGTTTTGCATAGGTTAAGTCATTTGTATATTCATCAACAAGCTTTTGCGTACTGTTCGTTCGGAACAAAAATGCATTTACCTCAAAATTCAAATGAAAACTTCTCATATCCATGTTAGAAGTCCCAATCGAGGCAAGTTCATCATCAACAATGATGATCTTACTGTGCATGAACCCTCGGTGATATTCATACACCTTCACACCAGCCTCCAATAGTTCAGGGAAATAAGACCTGGATGCATGAAAGACAATACGTTTATCAGGGCGGTTGGGAACGAGCAGTCTCACATCTATGCCACTAAGAGCAGCGATTTTAATGGCAGAAAAAATATCTTCATCAGGAATAAAATACGGTGAAGCAATCCAAACTGACTTTTCCGCTGATGCAATCATGGAGAAAAAAATATTTTTAATGACACTCCATTCATTATCAGGACCGCCTGCAATCAATTGAACACCGCCATGACTTTTATTATCAAGTTGGGGTGATAAATATTCGGCTGTTAAAAAACTATGATTGGTCATATAATACCAATCTTGCAAAAATATAAGCTGCAGTGTTCGGACAGCTTCACCTTTTAACATTAAATGCGTATCACGCCAAAAACCGATAGCTTTATTCCTGCCCAAATATTCGTCGCCTATATTTAATCCACCTACAAACCCTATTGTTCCATCAATCACGATAATCTTCCGATGATTCCGAAAGTTAAACTTATTATTTAAAAAGGGAAGTTTTACGGGACCGAACGGAACCGTCTCAATCCCAGCATTCTTTAAATCATGAATATATTTCTTAGCTAGTTTCCATGAACCAACGGCATCAAACAAAAAACGAATTTTGACACCCTGATTGGCTTTTTCAATTAGGATTTCTTTGATTTCTTCACCAATTTGATCATGACGTACAATATAATATTCAAGGTGAATATGGTGTCTAGCTCTATTTAATTGCTCTAGAATATGTTTGAATGTCTCCTCACCGTTAGTTAACACTTGTGTTGAAGTATCAAAAGAAATAGGGCTATTTCCTAGTTTTTGGGCTAATTTGAATAGTTTCCCTTGATGTTGCCCCATTAAGGAGAGTTTTTCTACGTTTCTTGGATCATCTTCTCCTTCTACTGTAAGAAAGGCCTGTTTATCTAGGAAATACTTTTTCCTGAACATCTTTTCTTTCCGATAATTTCGTCCAAAAAGAAGATAAAAAATAAAACCAAGCAGCGGAAAACCTCCTAACACAACTAACCAAGTGATCGTTTGGGTCGGATGACGATTTTCGAAAAAGATGACAAGACCGATAAAAATAACTGATAGCGTCATTAAAACACTCAGAAAGCCAAAAATACCACTTTCTAATTGATTCCTAAAGAAAAACAATAGTCCGGATAATAAAGCTAAAAATAGTACAACCCTTACTGTGTTTTTCAGATGACTCACCTGCCAGATTTCTCATTTTAAAAAAAACACCGATTTCAAATGTGAAATCGGTGTATATATTAGCCGAAATATTTTCGTAACTCACCAAAGACATTTTTATGAATAATTTCCTTACCGTATTCTTGAATACGATGAATCGTTAACTGCGTTTCATAGCCGTATTCGAGTAAAACACTAAGAATATCATCAATTTCATCTTCTCCAAATAAATCTTCCGGAAATTCTGTATATAAATAATATTTACCTTCAAAATGATAAAGCATTGTCACTAAATCATCTAATCCTGCTCGATTCGATAAGCTAATGACATCTTCAAAGTCTTTAAACGCAAGCAGGAATTCCAATGTCTCTTCCTCTAATAAGATTTCATCATCATCTGAAAGAGTAGGATTAAAATGGTGATCCAAGAGATCTTCGATTTTATCATCAACAGGAATATCCTTTATCTTATCACCAGGAATAGGAAGTTCAAATTTTTGTCCATCTCTTGAAAGTTGTGCCCTGGTTACTAGAACCTCTAATCCTTTATCAAGTGCTTGGACTTGAATCCAAAGTGGACCCTCAATGACAAAATCTTCCTCGCCATGTACCTCATCCATCATTTCCCAAAAGAGCTCCTCACTGCGTTCTCGATTGTACCAAATTTCCTCGCGATCAAAGCCTCTTTCTTCAATATCACCATAGGAAATATAAAATTTCACTGTGTTCTCATTTATGCGTTCAATCTCCATCATACTCTCTCCCTTCCGTTTTCCATATTGAAGGGACTAAATACCCCCAAGCAGATAATGTCATTAAACAATTACTTAAAAAAAGTAAATATTCATGTACTTTCATTTTATGACAAAAGTACTAATAAGGGAAATAAAAAAAGTGAAAAACGAAAAAACCATTATAATGCCTAATAGGATGGTTATAACTAAGATATTCTTTTCATTGTAGCAAAATGAACAAGAAACCACAAATTATCCGCATAGATTAAGAAAAGCGCAAGGGCACTGGAGCTGGACAATTCTCGAAGCCAAAACTTATAAATTCTGATATTAAAAAAAGACCTCCAAATAAGAAGGTCTCCCTATTTAATTAACCATTCGCTGTGCTTCGCGTAATTGAAAGGTTCTTACTCTTCTTGGTAAGAAACGTCTAATTTCATCTTCATTATACCCAACCTGCAAACGTTTCTCATCAATAATGATTGGACGTCGCAGCAATCCAGGATTTTCTTTAATCAATTTAAAGAGGTCCTGCAAAGGCATTGCATCTAAGTTAACATCTAACTTTTGGAACGTTTTTGATCGAGTGGAGATAATCTCATCTGTACCATCTTCCGTCATTCGCAGAATTTCTTTAATTTCCTCCATTGATAATGGTTCGGAGAAAATATTTCTTTCTTTGTATGGAATTTCATGCTCTTCTAACCATGATTTAGCTTTTCTACATGATGTACAACTTGGTGAAGTGTATAGTGTTACCATCCGTCTTCACTCCTCTTTTATTTACAAATTCTATATAGTTAAATAAGCATTTTTAATGTGGAAAGGAACCTAATTAAAATAATTATAAATAAGTAATTTATATCATAAATTATACACCACTGTTTTTAAAAAAGGTATCCTTTTTTAAAAAATTATTAAATGCTCAAAAACAACAAAATTTTTAATTATAGTCCTATTATATTAGACGTATGAATCGGCTAAAAGTTTCAAAATACTTCACTTTTGACACAACATTCTTAGTAACATTTCTTTTCCTCACAAGATTGTTCGTATTAATGAAAAATTCTTTGCGGGTACAATAAAGTAAACTTAAAAGAATTGTAATGTTTCAAATTTATTAGTCTATGTATTTAATCATATACCCCCTTTATTCTTATCAAAACCTTAAAATAGAAAAAAGTAGCAATTATTTTAAAAAACTTTCTGACTGTTTATTGATTTTCCTCTTTCAATAAGGAGAAAGTTCTTTTAAAATATGTGTAGGGGATATTTCATTTAGTTTTAATAAAATATTCTGATTAGCGTAAATGGAGGGATCTAGAACATGGGTGGATACATAACAGATTTAACTATTGTTGCATTGCTAATCATTGCCATTACAGCCTTAATGGGTGTAATATCCAACAGTATTGGTGAAAAATTATTCGGTGGTAAACGCCGGTCTGAATTTGTAGATGAAAGTGCAAAATACCAAACAGGCTGGAAAGCTGTCGGCGGTAAAAGAAAATAAACTTGAAAAAGCGATACGTCCTTCACTTTATAATAAAAAAACGATCTCAAAAATTTGAGATCGTTTTTTTTTACTGTTTAGATTGTATTTGGTATTTTTTAAATTCTTTTTCAGAACAAAGAACAAAATGTCCTGGAGTCACTTCTCTAAATTCAATTGCTTCATTCACAGTGTAATTATGACTTGCCGGGTCATACGATTTACGTCTTCTCGTCCGTTCACTGATTGGATCTGGAGCTGGAATAGCCGATAAAAGTGATTGAGTGTATGGATGAAGTGGATTTCGATAAAGTTCATCCGCTGGTGCAAGCTCGACCATTTTACCAAAATACATAACACCGATACGATCGCTAATATATTTTACCATCGAAAGGTCATGGGCAATGAAAAGATAGGTTAATCCTTTTTCCTTTTGCAGTTTCTTCAGTAAGTTAACGACCTGTGCTTGGATCGAAACGTCTAATGCTGAAATCGGTTCATCGGCAATAATGAATTCTGGTTGTACAGCAAGTGCACGAGCAATACCGATCCGTTGGCGTTGACCACCACTAAATTCATGCGGATAGCGATTAGCATGTTCTCTATTTAATCCAACTGTTTCTAAAAGTTGATATACTTGTTCCATCCGTTCTTGCTTTGTTTTTGCCAATCCATGAATATCAATTCCCTCGGCAATAACATCAGCAATTTTTAATCTTGGATTAAGCGATGCATAGGGATCTTGGAAAATCATTTGCATTTTTCGATTAAATTCTTTTAATTGCTTTTTCGTTTTCTTTCCATGAACGTCCACTCCGTCATATAAAACCTCTCCACCGGTTGCATCATATAAACGGATGATGGTTCTTCCGGTAGTGGATTTACCACAGCCTGACTCCCCAACTAGTCCCATAACTTCACCTTTATAGATATCGAAGGAGACATTATCAACTGCTTTTACTTCATTCGGTTTGCCAGGATTAAAATATTGCTTTAGATTTTTTATTTCAAGTAATTTCTGTCTTTCAGCCATCTATTTTCCCTCCTTTGTCCCAGGGAATTTATCTTTGTCCAACCTTGCAGAACCACTGGCTGCTCCCACTGTGCCTGTTGCATATTGATTTTGACGTCTTTTTACTGCTTCAGGAGGCTCAACCTTCGGTGCATCAGGATGTAACAACCATGTAGCAGCATAATGTGTATCAGATACCTTAAAGAAAGGAGGTTCCTGCTCTAAGTCAATCTTCATAACATAAGGGTTACGTGGTGCAAATGCATCACCTTTTGGCGGATCCAATAAATCAGGTGGTGTTCCCGGGATTGAGAACAACTCCTCATCTTCCGTATCCATATCCGGCATTGAACTGATTAGGCCCCATGTATATGGATGCTGTGGATTATAGAAGATTTCATCCGCTGTTCCAATTTCAACAATTTTCCCGCCATACATGACAGCAACACGGTCAGCCACATTTGCTACTACACCTAGGTCATGTGTAATAAAAATAATGGAAGTATCAATTTTCTTCTGTAAATCCTTCATTAATTCAAGAATTTGCGCTTGTATGGTAACGTCAAGAGCCGTTGTTGGCTCATCTGCAATGAGGACTTTAGGATTACACGCCAAAGCAATAGCAATAACAACCCTTTGTCTCATCCCACCTGAGAATTGATGTGGGTATTGATCAACGCGAATTTCAGGTTTAGGAATACCAACAAGCTTTAATAAATCGACTGCCCTTTCTCTGGCAGCGTGTTTGCTCATATTTTGGTGCTTAATCAGCGGCTCCATAATTTGATTGCCAATTTTCATAGTCGGATTTAAGGAGGTCATCGGATCCTGGAATATCATAGAAATATCTTTACCACGAATCTTCTGCATCTCTTTATCTTTTAACTTCGTTAAATCTTTTCCTTCGAAAAGTATTTGACCACTTTTAATTTCTGAATTGTGCTCAGGAAGTAAACGCATAATTGATTTTGTTGTAACAGACTTACCGGAACCGGATTCACCAACAATCGCTAGTGTTTCTCCATTATATAAATCAAAGCTTACACCGCGAATCGCTTGTACTTCTCCAGAAAATGTATGAAACGATATTTTCAAATCCTTCACTTCTAAAACTTTATCCATTGTCATTCACCTGCCCTCTAATCACGCATTTTTGGATCCAATGCATCTCGTAATCCGTCCGCTACCAGGTTAAAGCAAACCATAATGACGGCAATCATAATAGATGGAATAATCATTTGATATGGAAATGCAATCATCGATTTGAATCCAGTATTAACCAATGTTCCTAATGATGCATGAGGTTCTTGTAAGCCTAAACCAATAAAGCTTAAAAACGCTTCGAAGAAAATAGCACTTGGGATAGAAAACATCGTATTAATAATAATGACACCGAACATGTTCGGAATCATATGTTTAAAAATAATCGAAGAATCTGATGCCCCTAATGTTTTAGCAGCCAAAACAAATTCTTGCCCTTTGAATTTTAATATTTGTGCACGAACAACCCTTGCCATACTAGTCCAACCAGTAATGGTCAAGGCAATAATAATTGGAATGATCCCTGGCTTTAACACGAGAATCATCAAAACTACCACAATTAAGTTAGGAATACCAACAATAACTTCGATAATCCGCTGCATGACACTGTCCGTTCGGCCGCCTAAATAGCCGGAAATCGCTCCATAGGCAACACCAATCGCCATATCCACTATTGCTGCCATGAAGGCAATAAATAATGATACTTGTGTACCTTTCCAAACACGTGCGAATTGATCTCGGCCTAAATTATCCGTTCCAAACCAATAATAGGCATCAACTTTACGTACTTCATATGCATTATATTCTTGGCCATCTCTTCTTTGCAGTGTCCCATCAAATGGCAGCCAATGCACATTCTCCAAACCTTGAATACGTGGAGGCAGATTATTATGTTTAGTGTCTTGCGTATCGTAAGCATAAGGGGTCATTAAAGGACCGACAAAAGCCATTATAAGCATGATTGCAAGAATCACTAAGCTAACCACTGCACCTTTGTTCTTCCGAACCCGCAGCCATGAATCCTGCCAAAAGTTTAAGCTCGGTTTAGAAATTTTTTCACTCTTTGATGGGTCAATATGAATAGGTGCAAACATATCCTGTGAGATTGCTGTGTCTTTCTTGCTCATTTAGATCCTCCCCCCGATACACGAATACGTGGGTCGATGATTCCATAAAGAATATCAACAATTAAAATAACCACTACAAATAATACGGCAAATAAAATATTTGTTCCCATGATAACGGGGTAGTCGTTCATATTAATGGATTTTACGAATTGTTCACCTAATCCAGGGATTCCGAAAATTTGCTCTATAACTAGCGAACCAGTCATTAAACTAACTGCTAATGGTCCCATAACCGTTACAACAGGAATTAAAGCATTCCTCATCGCATGTTTAAGACTAATTTGCCAACGGCTTGCACCCTTTGCTCTTGCCAATGTTATATAATCAGAACCTAAAACCTCTATCATTTCAGTTCGCATAAACCGAGCTGCAATTGATATAGGAAACATGGCTAAAGCAATGGTAGGCAGTATCGTATACTCAGGTCCTTTCCATAGCATAACTGGAAGCCAGCCCAATTTTACAGAAATATAATACTGAAGCAATCCAGCAAAAATAAAAGAAGGTACTGATTTACCCACTACAGCTACAAAGGTTGAACCATAGTCTAACCAAGTATTTTGCTTTAGTGCAGCAATAACGCCCAAGAATATACCTAAAATTGCACCGACAATCATAGCTTGCAATCCTAATTGTGCAGATGGCCCAATCCGGTTTGCAATAAGTTCTGTTACTGGGGTATTGTCAAATTGAAAGGAGATTCCAAGGTCACCTTTTACCAGATTCATCATATAATGAAAATATTGAACAGGCACGGGTTCGTCTAAGCCGTATTTATCCAGTAAAATCTGACGTTGAACTTCAGTGAGCTTTTCGAAATTGTTAAAAGGGCTACCTGGAATTAGCTTCATGAGGAAAAAAGTAAGTGTTGTTACAATAAAAAGGGTAACGATCATATAGCCAACACGTTTTAATATATATTTTGCCATGCCTACACCTCCTAATTGGTTAAATTTTCGACATTTTACGACAATTCCGATACAGGTAAAAAGAGAGTATATGTGAATATATACTCTCTTTCTATTTGATTAGTTATAGTTACTATTTTGTGATTTTAATCCACTGGTAACTATAGTCAGGACCAAATGCATGGTGTGCAAAACCTTTAACTTTTGGATTGATCAAGATATTTACAGAACGTTGGTAAAGTGGTGCGATAGCAGCATCATCTTCCAACAATATTTTTTCTGCATCTTGAAGAGCTTTCCAACGGTCTTGTGGTTTAGCAACAAGATCTTCGTTAGCTGCCTTGATTAACTTATCAAATTCCGGATTACCATAGCTCATATGGTTTTGTCCGCCGCCAGTTACCCATAGATCCATGTAAGTCATTGGGTCTGCATAGTCAGGTCCCCAACCACCCATTAACAAATCATAATCTTCCGCATCTTCACGAGCAATACGAATTTTGAAAGGAACTGCTTCGATTGTAATCTTTAAGCCAGGTAGGTTTTTCTCTAACTGATCTTTAATGAAAGCATCTGTAACTTTTGAAGTTTCTGTATCTTGACCGACGTAAGTAAATGATACTTCCTTAAGTCCTGTTTCGGCAAGTCCTTTTTCCCAAAGTTTTTTAGCTTCTTCTTTGTTAGAGCTTAAGTATGTTCCAGCAGTATCACGGAAATCTTTTCCATCTAAGTAAGAGAAACCTTTTGGTACTAAGTAATCAGCAGCGACTGAGCCGTTTGCTAATACGTCTTCTACTAAAGCTTTTTTGTCAACAGATAGAGCAATTGCTTTACGGATGTTAACATTTTTCAATGCTGGATTCTTTTCGTTCATTTTTAACCACCAGATTGATGGCTCTTGGTAACGTAATAGATCATCTGCACCTTCAAATTGAGAAAGGATCGCAGCTTGAGCAAGCTTTGGTGTAATATCAGCTTCACCTGCAGTGTACGCATTTGCAGAAGCTTGTGGATCTTTAGAAACGTTGAAATTAATCTTTGCTAGAGTTGTGGATTTTGCATCCCAATAATCAGCATTTTTTTCTAATACCCATTCAGTAGCTGTTGGGCCATCCCATTTAGTCATTTTAAATGGACCATTGTATAAAACGTGTGAAGCATCTTTTGCATAGTCTGCACCTTGTGCTTCAACATACTTTTGGTTTTGTGGATAGAACAATGGGAATGTTAAGTAAGATTCGATATATGGAAGAGCTCTTACTAGCGTGATTTCCAATGTTTTCTCGTCTTTAGCTTTAATTCCTAAGTCTTCCAGTTTTGCTTTTCCAGCAACAATCTCAGATGCGTTTAAGATTTTGCCTTCCATGAAGTACGGACCATATGGAGCAGCAACTTTTGGATCGATAACACGTTGCCATGCATATACAAAGTCATTTGCAGTAACTGGGTCACCGTTTGACCATTTTGCGTCTTTTAATTTAATTGTTAAAACAGTTTTGTCATCATTATAAGTTGGCATCCCATCTGCGACACCAGGGATTACTTTTTGGTCTTGATCCAAACGATAAAGGCCTTCGTTTACAGCATTTAAAGTTGTGAAGCTCATTACATCTTGTGCCATAACGCTGTCCATTGTTGGAATTTCAGCAGACTCAAGAACATTAAGTTCTTGCTTATCAGCAAGTGCTTTTTCAGTACCAGCCTTATTTTTGTCATCAGTTTTGCCTGTGTCTGTTTTACCACCGCCGGAACATGCTGCAAGGAACATGCTAAGAACTAGTGATAGAACTAAAAGTAGTGAAAGTTTTGATTTCTTCACTTGTAGACCTCCCTTTTCTATTATTCTGAAAAATTACTACATTCTCTATTATACATATTTTAAACAAATTGTACATGACTTTTTTCTATTTAATTTACAAGTTTGAAACAATTTTTACCTATTTGTTACAAAAAGCTGTGTTATAATTTTTATTTATAAAGTATTTTTCGCAATTTTTTTGTTAAGTATACCTTTATAAATCAAGGTTTGGAGGCTATTTTGTGAATTTTCAACTTAAGAGAAATCTTCTCGTTTTTATTTTGTCTCAGCTAGCAATTTTCATTTTTTTATTTTTTTTCAAACACAAAATTACCCTTAATAGTTATATTGATATATCTTTTTACGTGACAGCTGCCTGTTTATTATCTGCACTACTTCTTTATACCATTCAGAGCGGGTTTTATGATGTCATGTCTAAATCCTTTAATCTCGCCTTTTCTAGAGGAAAAGACAAGCGGAGATTCGAGGAAATCCCCGGATTATCCGAATTAATTACACTCCAAGGAAAACCGTTTCTCATCCATGGCCTTTTAAATGGATTATGTATGATTATTGCCCTTCTCGTCTATTATATGTAGGACACTTGAAATTAAATATAACAATCCATTATAATGTGAGTAATCAAAAAGTTGAGCAATGATAAAGAATAGTACGTATTTATTTTTCGATTCAGAGAGTTTGTGGGTGGTGCAAACAAACACGAAGAGATACGGAATGGACTTTGGAGCTTCTACCTGAACTGAATCCCTAATGATTATTAGTAGGAGTAGACGTTTTCCTTGCGTTAAAAGGGCTTGGATGAGGATTTCTAATAACAAAAGGTTCAATCCTTTTAAGACATTCTCATCTACACTGAGTGACTCGTTTTGAGTAATTTAGGGTGGTACCGCGAACCATTCGTCCCTATTGATTTTTGGGGATGAGTGGTTTTTTTTATATATTTTTAGGAGGATATGAACATGAAAACAATTTTTTCAGGAATTCAACCAAGTGGAACCATTACTCTTGGGAACTATATTGGGGCCATGAAACAATTCGTGGAATTACAAAACGAATACAACTGCTTCTTTTGCATTGTAGACCAGCATGCCATCACAGTACCCCAAGAGCCGCTTACACTTCGGAAAAACATTCGCAGCTTAGCGGCGTTATATCTTGCTGTAGGAATTGACCCAGAAAAGGCAACATTGTTTATTCAATCAGAAGTACCTGCCCATGCACAGGCAGGCTGGTTGATGCAATGTATTTCGTATATTGGGGAATTAGAAAGAATGACTCAGTTTAAAGATAAATCTACAGGAAAAGAGGCAGTTTCTGCAAGCTTGTTAACCTATCCGCCATTAATGGCAGCGGATATTTTATTGTATAATACCGACCTTGTTCCTGTTGGTGAAGATCAAAAGCAACATATGGAATTAACACGAGATTTGGCAGAAAGATTTAACAAGAAATATAACGACATTCTTACCATTCCAGAAATAAGCCTGCCAAAGGTTGGTGCAAGAATTATGTCACTTCAAGAACCAACGAAAAAAATGAGTAAATCGGATCCAAATAAAAAGGCGTTTATCACTCCATTAGATGAGCCAAATCAAATTGTGAAAAAAATAAAAAGTGCAGTTACCGATTCAGAAGGCATTGTTAAATTCGATCCTGTTAATAAGCCTGGCGTATCTAATTTGCTCTCTATCTATTCTATCTTGGATGAAAAGACCATTTCTGAGCTTGAAGGAATGTATGCAGGGAAAGGATATGGAGATTTTAAAGGTGATTTAGCCGAAGTAGTTGTAAACTTTTTACAACCTATTCAGGAAAAGTACTACAATTTGCTGGAATCCACCGAACTCGACCGCATTTTGGATGAAGGTGCGGAAAAAGCTAACCAAGTGGCCAATAGAACATTAAAGAAAATGGAAAATGCCATGGGTCTTGGCAGAAAATAAGAAAAGCGGAAGCGCCCTGTTCAGCGGCGTATGGCCTGGAGCGCTCCAACTGAGATAAAGGAAACACGAAGAGCCGGAGGCGCATTCGTGCTTGACTTATCGTAGGGCGGAGAGCGAAGGACACTAGCCGCTAGGGCGCTGGAGCTGGACAATTCTCAAAGATTTTTATACTTATTTATCTTAAAAGAAAAGCGGAAGCGCCCGTAACTCTAAAAATAAAAGCCTGATCCCAAAAGGTATGAATAACATACCTTTGAACTGAACCAATAAAGTTAGACAAATATTTTAGGCTACATTGAGGACCTGAGCTCGGTATTCTACCGGACTTAGGTCTTTTAATTTTGCCTTTATTCGTTTGTGATTATAATAGTGAATATAGTCTTCTAATTCTTTTTCAAAATGCTCAATACTATCAAACTCCTGTAGATAAAGAAGTTCAGACTTTAATAAGCCAAAGAAATTTTCAATAACTGCATTGTCCAAACAATTCCCCTTGCGAGACATACTTTGCGTAATCTGGTGCTGTTCTAATGTTTTTTGATACTGCTTCATTTGATAATGCCATCCTTGATCTGAATGGAGAATTACTTGGTCCCCAGGTTGAAGACGCTCTATCGCTTGATTTAACATATCGCCAACTAATTTATAAACAGGTCGTTTCATCACAGTATAAGCGATTATTTCTCCGTTACATAAATCAAGTACTGGTGAGAGGTAACGTTTCTCACCGAATAGGTGGAATTCTGTAACATCGGTTACCCATTTTTGATTCAGTTTCTCGGCAGAAAAATCGCGGTTTAATAGGTTTGGAGCGATTTTTCCTACATTTCCTTTATAAGAACGATACTTTTTCATTCGTACCAGGCATTTTAGGCCGATTTCATTCATTAAACGATTGATCGTTTTCGGATCGTGATGAAATCCTTTTTTCTCAAGTTCTTTCGCTATACGACGGTAACCATAACGACCTTTGTGTTCATGGAAAATCACTTTGATAGCTTCTTTTACTTCGGCATATTTATCAGCTTGATTTAATCGTTTTTCCCAATAATAATACGTACTACGTGGAATGTCAGCGACTTCAACTAAATCCACGACTTCATACTGATACTTTAGTTCAAAAATTACTTTCGCTTTGATTTTGTTTGTAATTTTTCCTGCATTTGAACTAAAGCATTCAACTTTTTTAGGTAAGCATTTTCCATTTCTAATCGGGAGATTTTCTCTTGTAGTGCTTCGACTGACCCTTCTGCAGGTATTGTTCTTTTTGAATCGATTTTCTTTGCCTTCTTTTTCACTGGTGGACGCCCCTTTTTCTTCTGTTCTAGGGCACCAATTCCACCTTGTTCAAATTTACTTCTCCAATTTCGAATTAGTCTAGGAGATGAAATATTGAATATAGCCGCTGCATCGTAAGATGATGTACCCGTTTCGTTCATATAATTCAGTACATCCATTTTAAACTGTAGAGAGTAGCTTGTATATTTTTTTTGAAAAGCTTCTATACCTTGTTGTTCATAAAGTCGAATCCATCCACTCACAATACTAAGGGATACCTTTGCCTCCTGCGCAATCGCCTTGATAGATTCGATCCCATGTAAATACCGTAAAACAATTTGTATTCTTTCTTCAACTGTAAATTTGGCCATAAAAAAACCCCCGTAAACGTTAGAATGGTGTCTAACATTTACGGGGCAGTTCACCTTTTGGGTCAGGCTTTTAGTTTACTTTAGGGCCATGCTCCATTTCCCAAAGTTTTTCGAAAAACGGCTGCCCTTTAATTAAATTTTCACAGAATGTTTCATGGTGCTTGGACCAGCCATACTTTGTTTCTTTGAATAGTTGTTCCCACGCATCTTCAAAATTCATTTCTTGAATCATTGAATATTGCTCTGGGCACCATTCTGTATACCAGTAACGTACTTCTGCTTCATTATTAGACGCGAGCAATTGGTCAAGGGCCATAAATAACAATTGTTTTAACTGCCGTTCCTTTCTTGTTAATCCTCTCATCAGGTCTGGTTCTGGAGAAAGAATATGATAATCCTTGCTTTTAGGCTGGGCATAAAAATGATATTGTTGGGCTTCATGCTGACTTATCATTTCATAGACAAGCTGTTCCTGCCTAGGGATTAATCTGCTTTTTCGAATTGGAATATTATAGCCGATTGTATCAACTGCTAATATTCCCACTCCATCTGTAACAACAAAGCAATAGTCAAGCTGAATTCTTTCATGGTTTTTCCTTAAATAGGCTTTTTGATAAATATCATCTAGAAGCTGTTGTGGCAGCTCTAGCAGATCATTTTCAATATAGTTAAATAGAAGCGGCTCGACTTTAATAAGTGGTGCCTGATCTAAGAGCTCCACTCCATCATCCTTACGCCATTCATGAAAATGGCATACATTATACCCGTTTTCTTCACCCTCGAACCAATTTACCCAAACATCATGAAGATACAACATTGCACAACCCCTCACTTCAAGAAACTGTTTGTCAATCAGTATGGGCAGACCTTAGTTAAATTATTCCTTTATATATATTTTGCTCCAAATCCGTTTATGAACTAATTCTGGTTGTTAACTTGTCTCTATATTAATAATTATGGGTGAAATGAATTATTTATGTATCCCTTAAAAGTAATCCCTCGCAAAAAAACATCTACCAAATTCATATGGTAGATGTTTATCTTCTTGATTTAGGATGAAAGGCATCTTTTAAACCTTCACCGATAAAGTTAATAGATAAGATTGTGAGCGTAATAATTAAGGCTGGAGGTACCCAAATCCAAAGCTTAAATTGCAGTACGTCCGGTTCGTTTGCTGAATTCAACATATTTCCCCAGCTTGGTATTTCCTGAGGAACACCAAATCCTAAAAAGCTTAGACCAGTCTCAGCAACAAGCATAGTCGCAAAGGTTATCGTTGCTTGAACGATAATTGTTGATAAAATGTTGGGTAATATGTGTTTAACAATAATTTTAGCCGGTGAACTACCAATAGAAAAGGCAGCAGTTATATATTCATTCTCTTTTTCCACCAATATTTTACTGCGGACAATCCTAGCAATTCCACCCCAGCTTAGGATGCTAATGGTTCCTATTAATACCCATAGCCCATTTACCTTCCCAAATAGAATCGTGTTTAGGACGATGACAAACACCAAAAAAGGAAAGTTTAAAATAAAATCTGTAAATCTCATTAATATATTATCGACTACACCACCAAAATATCCAGAGATAGAACCGATTAATGTCCCAATGAAAATAACAAATAAGGTACAGCTTAATCCAACTAATAAAGAGATTCGTCCGCCATAAAGCAGCCTTGTGAACACGTCTCGGCCTGCTTTATCCGTCCCTAGCCAATGTTTACTCGATGGTTTTAAAGACATTTCACTGATATTAATTCTAGTAACATCGGCCGTCGTAATATAGGGAGCCAGGAAAGAAATGATGGCAACGACAATTAAAAAGATAAGGCTTATGAGAGCCATTTTATTCTTCAAGAATTTTTTTCGGGCTATTGCCCATGGCGATAAGCTTTTTTTAAGGAATACTATGCTAATTTTAGTCTCCTTTTGTGAAACAATTTCCATCTTCTCTCCCCCTAATCTAACCTAATTCTCGGATCGACAACACCATATAAAACATCAGCAACAAGGTTGCCAATCAGAGTTAAAAATGAGAATAACATGGTCAACGTCATTAAAACAGGATAATCCCGAGTTCCTACTGATTGCAAGAATAGTTGTCCAAGACCTGGATAAGTAAAAATCGTTTCCGTTATGATTGCGCCGCTGATAATGGCAACTAAATCAAAACCTAAAAACGTTATAAGCGGTATAATAGAGTTTCTTAAAATATGCACATTGTAAACCTTTTTTTCAGATGTCCCTTTTGCACGTGCGGTACGGACATAGTCTTTTCGGCTATTTTCAATAATATCATTTCGTAAGAATTGGGTATAGCTGGCAGTACTTAGTAATCCAAGGACAACTGCCGGCAAAAATACATGATGAAGACGACTTAGCCAATACTCAAGTGTTCCCTCTGTAACCCCAATATCAATGGATCCATTTGATGGAAACCAACCCAGCGTAAAAGAAAAAAGGAAAATGGCTAATACTCCAGCGATAAACGATGGAATGGATAATCCTAGATAATTTAATCCCCCAATAAGGTTGTCACCAAGTGTATATGGTTTTCTACCTGCATAAATCCCCATCAGGAAGGCCAGGATATAGGTTATTAAAATTGAAGTGAATCCTAGTAACAATGTGTTTGGAATACGTTCTGCAATAACATCTGCTGCCTCAATTTTAAACCGTGTTGATTTACCAAAGTCCCCTTGAACAAAGTTGCCTATCCAACGGGCATACTGTTGTGGTAATGGGTCGTTATAGCCGAATTTTTCCCGCATTTCCGCAATATATTGAGGATTTGTATTCCTTGGATCAATTTCCCCACTAAGTGAATCTCCTGGCATTAACTTTGCTAAAGTAAAAACTACGATTGAGATCAAAAATAGCATCGGAATCATGCCCAAAATTCTTCGAAATGCATAGTTAAGCATGTGCATTCTCCTTGTCTATAAACTATATCAGAGCGGTACCCAAATTATTCAAATGGGAGAGGAAACGAAAGACCTAAGCTCCCGCCTCAACCATTTAATCTTTTTGTCTGTTAAACAATCACCATTGTCTAATGCATGTTAATCTGCTCTAATTATTGTTTAATCCACCATTGATTTGGACGGTTCATACCGGAAACGTCGAATTTAACTTCTTGAACACGCTTGCTCACTGCCATTGTTTCTTCAAGCTCAGCAATCGGTAAAACAGGAAGTTCTTTCATGAATAGCTTTTGCCATTGAACATAGAGGTCTTTACGTTTTTCGTTATCTGTTCCGACAATGCTGATATCAAGGGCTTGGTCAAGCAATTTATCGCTATCAGTATTTACCCAGCGAGGATAGTTCCAAAGAGCCTTAGAGCCCCAAAGTGGTGTTGGGTCTGGATCGGCCCCGGTAGACCACCCACCGAAGAATACTTCCATAGATTTATCTGCTTTTTCTAACATATCGTAGTAAAGATTTACATCTGTCATCGTTAATTTAGACTTTAAGCCGACTTCTTCCCAATATTGTGTTAATGCTTTCGCACGAGTTTCAAATGTTGGGTTTTGTGTTGCATAGTGGCTGAAGTTAACAACAAATTTCTTTCCGTTTGGATCTTCACGGAATCCATCGCCATCAACATCCTTGTACCCTGCTTCATCTAATAATGACTTCGCTTTTGCTGGATCATATTTGTATTGCTCTAAATCTTTATTGTCTGCTGCAATCCAATGGTTCGTAGGAATTGGACGGTTAACTGGTTTACCCACGCCAAAGAAGAACGCTTTAACCCATTCCTCACGATTGATTGCAAAGTACATTGCTTCTCGAAGCTTTTTCTCTTGGTACTTTGGTTCGTTCATGATGTTTTTCTTGCCATCCCAACTCCCTAATCTGAACCCAACATAATAGTAAGTCACACCTGGATATGTGACAGCATTTACATTATCAAGTGCCTTCACTTGATCCATTATACTTGGATGGAACGATGTCATATCAATTGTGCCATTTTTAAGCTCACCGATAGAAAGTGATGGGTCAATAACTTTTACCACTACTTTTTCAATGTGCGGTTTACCACCAAAGTAATCGTCAAAGCGTTCCATCTCTACTGATTCACCAGGAACAATTTTAGTTACCTTGAATGGTCCTAAGCCCACTGGCTTTGCACGGACTTGTTCAGATGCCATCATATCTTTAACAGCCATACCCTTAAACTCTGTACGGTTCATTGGATATGTCCAAAGGTTATCCAGGTTGTTTACACGTGCTTTATCAAATGTAATTTGGATGTGGTAATCATCAATAATTTTGAGGCCAGAGATTTCTGTTGCTTTGCCATCATGGTAATCTTGTGCACCAACAATATTTCTGACGTTATCAAAACGTGGCCCTTCATAGTCTTTATCAGCTACTACTTTAAGGGCGAATTCCCAGTCTTTTACTGACAATTCATCGCCATTATGCCATTTCACACCTTTTTTGATTTCAAAATCAAAGACCTTATTATCGGTTGTTTTCCAAGAAGCTATATGTGCTTGTGCCTTTAAGTTTTCATCATAATCAATTAAGTTTTCATCAAAGAAATCAATTACATATTGATCCGTAGCAGTTCCATAAAATGAATAGTTAAATTTACCTTCTGGAGCTGAATCTAGCGCATAAATTAAGGTTCCGCCATCTTGTGGTTTTTCTGCAGTTCCACCACTCGTAGTACTTTTGTCATCCTTTTCTTTTGTACCTGCTTTTTCACTGCTGCTACACGCTGTTAAAAATGCTGATAATACAAGCATTAATCCAGCTAATATAAGCATACTTCGTTTTTTCATTTATTTCCCCCCTAATATTTTTTGACAGGATAATAGTCTAGCTCCAGTGCCCATCGACTTGTGTAATTCGCTAAACAGTCGCCTAATATAGATGGCAAGCTACCTGATGAGAGGGTTTCACCTCCTTCAATATGGGCTTACTTTTGGAACAATCCCCCATTGCCCTTGGACAACGTGGATGGAATGGACATCCAGATGGTGGATTGATAGGACTTGGTACATCACCTTTTAAAATAATTCTTTCCTTCTTTATCCTTGGGTCTGGAGAGGGAATTGCTGAAATCAGCGCCTGTGTATATGGGTGAAGAGGTTCTGCATAAAGTCTGTTCTTCTCCGCAATTTCCACCATATTTCCTAAGTACATAACACCAATTCGATCACTCATGTGTTTAACCACACTTAAATCGTGGGCAATAAAGAGCAAGGTCAAATCAAATTCTTTTTGTAAATCTTTTAATAGATTTAATACCTGTGATTGGACTGAAACATCAAGGGCGGAGACCGGTTCATCCGCGATAATTAATTTGGGTCTTAGCGCAAGGGAACGGGCAATTCCAATTCTTTGTCGTTGACCACCGGAAAACTCGTGAGGATATTTGTAATAGGCATCCGGGGGTAAACTTACTTTATCTAATAAGTCCATTACCTCCCGTTTTAATTCAGCCTTCCTCTTTTTTGTAAAATTATAAATTGGTTCCGCAATGATATCACCCACCATTTGCATAGGATTTAATGATGCATATGGATCCTGGAAGACCATTTGCATATCTTTGCGTATTTCACGCAGCGATTTTCCTGAAACGTTCGTAATATCTTTTCCATCGAAAAGGATGCTGCCCTCTGTCGGTTTTAATAATCTTAGAATCGTCCTGCCGGCAGTTGATTTTCCGCAGCCGGATTCCCCAACTAGTCCAAGAGTTTCCCCTCTTTTAATTTTAAAAGAAATATTATCAACCGCTTTTACATTGCTAACAGTGTGATTAAAAAATCCGCCTTTTACTGGATAGTAAGTTTTTAGATTATAAATTTCTAAGAGATTTTCAGTTGAAGAGGCAGTTTTTTGCTCGTTTTTATGTATGGGAACAGTCCTCATTACTTCACTCCTCCTCTTGGTTTACTTGTTTTAAAAAGAAAACATGCAACCTCATGACCTTGATTAACTTCTTCAAGTAAAGGGGTAGTAGCATAGCATTCAGGCAGGGCTTGCGGACATCGGTGGGCAAAACGGCAGCCAACTTTCGGCATATTTGTTAGGGAAGGAACTATTCCTTGGATGGAGCTTAGTCGTCCTGTCGTTACGTCCATTTTTGGAATTGCTCCCAAAAGCAGGGTCGTATACGGATGTTTGGGATTATGGAATAGGGAATCAACGTCTGTTCGTTCTACAATCTTTCCTGCATACATGACGATTACTTCATCACACATTTCTGCAACTACACCTAAATCATGTGTAATGAGAATGATAGACATATCATTTACAGCTTGTATATCTTTTAATAATTCTAGAATCTGTGCTTGAACAGTTACATCCAATGCTGTTGTTGGTTCGTCTGCGATTAGTAATTTAGGCTGGCAGGCGATGGCAATGGCTATCATCACCCTCTGTCTCATGCCACCTGACAATTGATGTGGGTATTCATCTACAATTTTTTCAGGACGGGAGATTCCCACACTTTTCAATAAAGCGATTGCTTTTTGACGTGCCTCCTTTTTTGAAATCTTTATATGGTTAAAAAGAACCTCTTGCAGTTGGTAACCTATTGTAAAAACAGGATTAAGTGAAGTCATGGGCTCTTGGAAGATCATTGACATATCCTTCCCGCGAACTTGATTAATTTGGGATTCAGACATTTTCTTAAGATTAGTGCCGCCAAAAATAATTTCACCTGATTTTACTTTTCCATTTTCTTTAGGAAGCAACTGCATAATTGAAAGGCCCATAACTGATTTTCCACAACCAGATTCACCAACAACTCCAACAATTTGACGTGGCTTTACTTGAAAGGAGACATTATCTACAGCAATATAATCGACTCCATCAATATCAAAGGCTGTCTTTAAATTTTTCACCTCAAGCAGCGGTGCTTCATTGAGTAATGATTTTATTGGACTCATTAGGACACCTTCTTACTTTTTTAATTATTCAGTAAATTCATTATATTTAAATAGAATTCTAGTACAGGATTGTTACATTTGCAATATTTTTTTACACAATTGGAAATTTAAGTTATATTAGAAAAAAGAAAAAGCCTATAATTCTAGACTTTTTCTCACTACTATTATTTTTTATTGTAAATATCGAGCAGCTGGTGTAGTAAAAGACAGTTTGGTAGAATAGTTGTTCTCTTGATAAAATTTTTCAATAATATTATACCCGGCAGCATATCCTAATAATTTTGGGATCCTCCCACCACCATATAAAAGTTCATCGTGTCCTCTTTCATTTTTCTTTTTATCCAGCTGATTTTTCAGATACTTATCCCAAAATGTGTCTAGTTCTTTTTTTGTATACATGTGGCACCAATTTGCAAGATAACCCTGGCCACAATTTTTTAATACCGCATATTCTGCTAATCCTTCTATGATTAGTGAATCAAGTAAGGTGTAGTTTTCTATTTTTTTGTCTAGCATGCGCATTCTGCAGACATGATGATATTCATGAACCACTAATGCTTCTAATTCTTTCGGATCATCATAATAAGAGAGAAAAAGAAACATCTTATCAGGATAGGATACTCCGGCTTTACTTTTTTCCTCTCTTACAAAAAAACCGCTATTCTGTGCTAATGGAAAGAGAAAAATAGGTATGTCGGGACCATTCCATTGCTTTTTATATTTAATGAAAATACGCTCTATTATATCCCATGCTTGCTGATCCAACATCTTTGTATGATTTGTCTTTGCGGAGCGTGATGGCCGATACATGCCAAAGTTCACCAGCTGGTGATAAATTTCATTTGCAGCTTGCCCTTTAAAATAAGGACGCAGTTTTTCACAAAGCTCTTTCGGTTTATCAAACATATCCTTTAACCATTGATCAGTCCGAATAACTCCCATTGGTGCACCCCTTTGCCTCAAATCCTCCTTCTAGTCAGTTTATGTAAATATTTGGAATAGGTTCAAAGCGAACGTGATTCTTAAATGCAAAAAGAGGATGTCCCAAAAGGGTCTTAGCCTTTGTTTTGGGACATCCTCGATCATTTTTCTTATTCGTATTTTTTAAACACAATCGTTGCGTTATGGCCACCGAATCCCAGCGAGTTACTCATCACTGCTTTTATTTCTTTAGAACGTGCTTTATTTACCACATAATCCAAATCACATTCAGGGTCTGGTGTTTCATAATTAATAGTTGGCGGAAGGATACTATCTCTGATTGCTAAGACACTAAAGATGGCTTCAACTCCACCAGCAGCACCGAGAAGATGTCCCGTCATTGACTTGGTTGAACTTATTGCAAGGTTTTTGGCATGTTCACCAAATACTTCCTTGACAGCAAGTGTTTCATACTTATCATTATATTCGGTACTAGTACCGTGGGCGTTTACATAATCAATATCCTCAGGTCTTAATCCACCATCATTAATCGCCATTTTCATTGCTCGTGCACCACCTTCACCGCCTGGTGCTGGTGCTGTAATATGGTAAGCATCACCTGTTGCCCCGTAACCAATAATTTCAGCATATATTTTTGCTCCACGAGATAGGGCATGTTCTAATTCTTCCAAAACGATAATACCAGCACCTTCACCGATTACAAATCCATCACGATTTTTATCAAACGGTCTGCTAGCTGTGTTAGGATCAGGATTTGTAGAAAGAGCTGTATTGGCACAGAATCCAGCAACCGACATTTTTGTAATTGGCGCTTCGGCTCCGCCTGTTACCATTACATCTGCATCGCCGCGCTGAATTACTTTAAAAGCATCCCCGATAGAGTTGGTTCCCGTTGCACATGCCGTTACTGTACAAGAATTAAATCCTCTTGCTCCAAGAAGGATTGAGACTTGGCCAGTCGCCATGTCAGGAATTAACATTGGAACAAAGAATGGACTAACCCGTTTGTATCCTCTTTTTTGGAAAATTTCAAACTGCTGTTCAAAGGTTTCCATTCCTCCGATGCCTGAACCAATCCAAACACCAACACGGTGAGAATTTTCTTCATTAATTGTTAAATTGGCATCTTGAGCTGCCATCATTGCAGCAGCCACCGCAAATTGTGTAAAACGGTCCATTTTACGTGCGTCTTTTTTTTCTACAAAAACTTCTGGATTAAAGTCTTTTACTTCGGCCGCAACCTTGGCAGGATACTCATCTGCATTTACCCTTGTCATCGGACCAACGCCTGATTTTCCTTCTACTATCCCTTTCCACGTTGTCTCAACATCGTTTCCTAGCGGTGTAACGGCTCCGACGCCTGTTACTACAACCCTACGCTTTTCCATGTAGACATCTCCTTTATATTCGTTTCCGCTTTTCTATTTCCCCCAGCGAATCGCTATGGCTCCCCATGTTAAACCTCCACCGAAACCAACCATAACGATAAGATCATCGTCTTTAATTCTGCCTGCTTCCAAGTCTTCCACAATCGAAATGGGAATAGAAGCTGCTGATGTATTCCCATATTTATTAATCGTTTTCGACATCTTCTCAACAGGTAATTCTAATCTCTGTCTTGAAGCTTCCATAATTCGTATATTGGCCTGATGCGGGATTAAGAAATCAACATCATCCTTTGTTAAACCGGCTTTTTCAAGAACATTTATACAACTCTCACCCATTTGCCTAACTGCAAATTTAAAAACTTCGCGTCCGTTCATAATGATATGTTCGTCTTGGTATAGGTGCTTTCCTCCGGTACCATCAGCACCTAACTCAAATGCTAATATTCCACGATCTCCAGATACTGGTCCAATAATGACTGCACCTGCACCGTCCCCAAATAATACAGCAGTATTCCGATCATTCCAGTTGGTTATTTTGGAAAGCTTTTCAACCCCAACAACTAAAACGTATTTGTATACATCAGTTTCAATAAATTGTTTACCTGTCACAATTCCATACATAAAACCTGCACAGGCGGCACTTACATCCATTGCTGCTGCTTTTGTTGCTCCTAATCTTTCTTGAATTCTGCAAGCTACTGAAGGAAAGGGTGCGTCTGGTGTAACCGTCGCTACTAAGATTAAATCAATCTCTTCTGGTGTTATACCTGCATCTTTAATTGCTTTTTGGGCTGCAGTAAATGCCATATCAGAGGTATTAACATCATCTGAAGCTATTCTTCTTTCTTCAATCCCTGTCATGGTACGAATCCACTCATCAGAGGTATTCATCATTTTTTCCAAATCATGATTGGTGAGAATTTTTTCTGGTAAATACCTACCTATTCCAACAATACCAGCTCTCATTATTCCATCTCCTTTAGCCTTTATCAGACCATATATATTCTTAGGATTAATATCAATTATTATGACTTGGTACTAATTTTATCAAATAACCCCTATTTAAAGCAACTGTTTCTTCATGGATTATATTTCGCTTATGTCTATTCCTTTTACTATTTTGTTCAAATTCTTATCATAGAATCCATTTTAAAGGGAAGGCAGTCTTGCACTGGGAGATTAAGAAGAGTGGAAAAACTCTTTGAAAAAGAAATAAGCTGCCGATATCTGGCAGCTTACTTTTTGCTTATTTCATTAAGGGCTTCTTCTCTACCTAACGTATAAGCTTCTTGCATTACTTTGGTAAACAAATTCATAAACGGCTCAATTAACTCCATTGATAATTCGACCCCAGCCTGATCTAATTGCTCTTTTGCTTCGGGTAAGTATTTCATTGCAATCTGCATAAATTGTAGTGTTTTGTCTTGACTATTCATATGTACTCCTTTTAAAACTGATCTTATTTAGGTAATTCTCCAGTTTCTTTATAGTGATCTATTTGCTTATTTAAACTTCCAATAAAATCTTTAGGTACTACCGGACTAAATTTACCCAGGGAAATAACATTGTCTTTAAAATCAAATGAAAGATTTCCTGATTTTAACTTACCTTTGTTATATTCATCCGCTACCTTTTCATACAAGGTGTCAACCTGTTGAATCGTGCTTGTTAACACAGTTGTCTCCCCTAAGTCTGATTGGTCTGAGACATAACCGATTACATATAAACCACGTTCCTTAACGCGCTCAATAACAGGTACATTAAAGCCATCACCGGCTGGATAGACCACATCAACACCGTTTTCTAACATACGGTCGGCTAATTGAATAGCCTTTTGTTCATCATCCCAATTTCCCACGTATTCTATACTAACCTTGGTATCTTTATTTTCCACCACAGCCCCTTGATAAAATCCCTCAATTTCCGGCTGCCATTCATAGGCAGCTAAAACTCCCACTTTATGGGTGTTGGACATATGAGCAGCGACCATTCCGCCGAAAAAGCCCATCGCGTGTGCCTTAAAGTTTAGGCTTGTGGTATTTTTGTTTTTTGCATCGCCATTAAAGCTGACAAAATGGATGTTTGGATAGTCTTTTGAAATAACATTAAAATATTCCGCGTACTCAGAACCATGACCAAAGATCAAATTTACACCTTTTTGGTCAAATTCCTTGACCGCCCGTTCCACAACAGCCTGTGAATTCATTCCTTCTTTATAAAATACGTCCACATTAAATTTGGATTGAATTTTTAACATTCCCTTAAAACCCTTTGTTCCCCACACTTGATCATTCACAGTTTCAGGAACTAACAAGCCAACCTTCTCTAATTTACCCGAAGACTTTGGTGCGACGCAAGCCCCAAGTAAAAGAAGACATAAAAGAATGACTCCTAATCGGTTCAGCATTCCATGCAACTCCTTTGTACAACGGCCACTTCCATTATCTATCTATTTTTCAAGTAATTTGATACCAAAATAAAAGAAATCATTTCCTTTTATTTTAACCTTAGCACAATTAAATGAAAAGACAAATTGTCCTTCAATCCTACTTACTCAATAAAAGTAATGGGATTTGGCAAGCCAAGGAAGCACATCTTTTTTAACGATTTTGAAATAAACGTTGAACATGTTGTACCTGATTTGTAATGGATTCCTCCACTGGTGTTACTTTTTTTACTGAAACTCTGTCAATTTGCTTATTCAGTAGTAATAAGGCGTGCCGGTTGGCACAACTTGATTGTTCAGCGATTTGAAGAAAAGCTGCACATTTATTCCAATAATTTTTCTTCCCGCTTTCTAACATATAGCACTTTATATGGTCAGAATTAACTGTTTCAATTGTATCAACCATTGTATCAACCACATCATCAACATAAAGAACATCTTCAGACCATTCTCTTTCGCTTTTAATGATTTCTACCTTTTGTATTTTTGAAAGAATCGTTTGTTGAAATAAATAGGTTGTTGGCTGCCAAGGACCATAAATGGCTGATAAATAAAACCATTTATGATGGTTTCCCCACTTTTTTGCTTGCTCAAGAAAGGCCGTTAGGGTCCTATCTTGATTAGGTAACAGGAATTGAATAGGAAGTAACAAGACTACATCCGTAAGGTTTTTATGATATCCAATATAATTTTGAATTGATTTTGTGATCTCTTCATCCTGTAAAAGATTATCTTTATGCCTCATATATAGATCGTATATGGAAAAAATAAATGTCGTGGTTGTGGTGTCCTCTTCCTGCCAATTTCTCCACTCAGACAAAGCAATTTCTCTAAAGTTGGCATTCCGCCCTATCTCTAGTCTTTTTTCCTCCAGATATTGATCTTTGTCGTCATTATCTATATGAACGCCTATAATTTCAACGCCTTTATTTAACAAAGCTTTACAAGTATGAAAACTTACGAAATCGTAAATTCCAAAAATTATGGCCTTGTCCATTATATCTTCCCCCCCAAACTAGCCTTATTGAATCCTATGCGGTGCGCAAAGGAAATATTTCTTTTTGGGGAGGAACGATATTAAAGGACCGTTTCATGGCCTTTAAAAAACTTGATAAATACTTTTCCAAGCTGTGGTTTTTTTTCAGGAAGAATATAGGTAGGATTGATTTCAGGAGTGTTGATTATTCGTTGATATTGTTTTGATTGAGCATACGATTTTCCGCCTGAAAGGACATGAATAATCTTAATTGGACAGTTTAAATCAAGATTAACGGAATCATCCATACTAAATATGGTGCTTTCCATTAAGGTCTGATCCAATCCATGTGCTGCAGTTAATTCTTTGAGTAGTTTTTTATAAAAGAACTTGTGCTCCTTTTCTTGTTCCAGATGCTGCTTTAAGGAAAGGATTGGATTTAGCAAGATGACAGACCGAATGCATCCCTTCATTTTCTCCATTAACCGAATAGCAATTAATGCCCCCATTCCCTCGGCCAATATATGAATTTTATTATTTAAGATTTCACTGCGTATCACATGATGATATAATCGTTGAGCAAGCTCGACAGCAGATTCGCTCCCCCAGTTCCGCCCATATAGATTTGAGGAAAAAATAGTGTACCCTGCATCTTTTAATTCGTTAATGATAGCTAGTTTACCTTCGTTTTGTGTCCAAAAACATTTGCTCTCATCCACAAAATGTCTTTCATCTCCAATAACTAAGATCCCAAACCCAGTAGGCTTCTCGGGGTAATGAATGATATTCCATTGGGTATCCATTAGAAAATTGCGATTCTCCATTGATATATCTCCTTTTACATAATTCCTCAAAATATTGTATGCCATTTCACAAGAGATGAAAGGGAGTTTGCCCATATTTTTCATTTACCCGAAACTAAAATCAAAAAATGGATTTTTCCTATATTTTTTTAAAATCGTATGGTACTATTATTATTGATGAAAAATAGGTAAGAGGTGAAAAAATCGTGCGATACCTTTGGACGCTTTTCTGGTCATTTCTTTTAGTGCAAATGCTTACATATGTAGTTAGCTCAATGTCTGGAGTAGCTTTTGATTTTGCTTCCGGTGCTATTGTTTCAATTGGAGTAACCGTTCTGCTGCTCATTATTTCTGCCATTATTCCAAATGAACCTGCTAATCAACATTAAATGGGTAAAAAAGGTCTTCCAATTAAATGGATGACCTTTTTTTACTTTATAAGAATTTATAAGTATTGGCTTCGACAATTGTCCAGCTCCAGCACCCTAGCGGCTAGTGTCCTTCGCTCTCCGCCCTACGATAAGTCAACATCGAATCGCTACCGCTCTTCGTGTTTCCTTTATCTCAGTTGGAGTGCTCCATAAGGAAGGCTTCGGCAGCATTGGCATCGCACGAAGGAAAAGCGTTAGCTTTTCCGAGGAGGCCATACGCCGCTGAACAGGGCGCTTGCGCTTTTCTTATTTCTCATTAACCGTTAATGAGATTTCTTCATCTTTTATGTGAATTTCCACTGTTGACTGTTCATGTACCCGGCCGCTTATTATCTCCCTTGCCAGTTTCGTTTCAATATTTCTTTGAATAAAGCGTTTAAGAGGTCTTGCACCATATAGTGGATCAAATCCATTTACAGCAATAAATTCTTTCGCCTCTTCACTAATTAAAATATCAATTTGCTGTTGTTTCAGCTTATTTTGCAGTTCCCTCATCATCTTAACAACAATACTTTTAATTTCAGCTAATGCTAACGGTTTAAAAAGGATGGTCTCGTCAATCCGATTTAAAAATTCTGGTCGGAAATGTGCTTTTAACTGTCCCATGACCTTTTCTCTTGTGGCATCAGAAATTTCAATTTCATTTTCACTTCGTTCAAGTAAAAAGTGCGAGCCAATATTAGACGTCATAATAATAACTGTGTTTTTAAAATCCACCACCCGGCCTTGTGAATCAGTGATTCTTCCGTCATCAAGTGCTTGTAAAAGAATATTAAATACTTCCGGATGTGCTTTTTCAATTTCATCCATTAAAATAACCGAGTATGGTCTTCTCCGGACAGCTTCTGTCAATTGTCCGCCTTCTTCATAGCCTACATAACCTGGAGGTGCACCAATTAATCGGGAAACAGCATGCTTTTCCATATACTCGGACATATCAATGCGAATGATATGTTCCTCACTGTCAAATAATGATTCAGCTAACGCCTTTGCCAGCTCTGTTTTCCCTACACCTGTCGGCCCTAAAAATAAGAATGATCCAATTGGGCGGTTTGGGTCTTTAATACCTGCCCTCGCCCTTAGCACAGCATCTGCGACCAAATTGACTGCTTCATTTTGACCTATAACTCTTTCATGCAAGATCGATTCTAATTTCAACAGTTTTTCTCTTTCACCTTCTACTAGTTTAGCGAGCGGAATTCCTGTCCATCTAGAGACGATATTTGAGATTTCCTCGCCTGTTACTTCTTCACGAAGCAGTCTCTCACCCTTTATCGCTTGATTTTCTAATTCCTTAAGTTCCTTTTCTGCTACGGGAATTAGTCCATGGCGAAGTTCTGCAGCACGGTTTAAATCATATTGATCTTCCGCCTGCTGGAGCTCTCGACGAAGCTTTTCAAGCAATTCCCGTTTTTCTTGCAATTTCTGTATACTTTGCTTTTCTTGAAGCCATTTGGCTTTCATTATATTTGCCTGTTCTTTTAAATCAGCAAGTTCTTTTAAAAGTGCCTCGAGCCTTAATCTACTGCCCTCATCACTCTCTTTTCGTAAAGCGGCCTCTTCAATTTCAAGCTGCATAACCCTGCGTGTCACTTCATCAAGCTCCGTTGGCATAGAATCAATTTCAGTTCGAATCATGGCACAGGCTTCATCGACTAGGTCAATAGCTTTATCTGGTAAGAATCGGTCTGTAATATAGCGATCGGACAAAGTAGCCGCCGCCACAAGGGCATGATCATGAATTTTCACACCATGATATACTTCAAACCGCTCCTTTAATCCTCTTAATATGGAAATCGTGTCTTCAACATTCGGTTCTTGAACTAATACTTGTTGAAATCTTCGTTCAAGGGCTGGATCTTTTTCAATATATTTACGATGCTCATCAAGTGTAGTCGCTCCAATGCAGTGTAGTTCCCCACGTGCAAGCATCGGCTTTAACATATTCCCAGCGTCCATCGCCCCTTCGGTTTTTCCAGCTCCCACAATTGTATGGATTTCATCAATAAACAGCAAAATTTGTCCTTCGCTTTTTTTAACTTCATTTAAAACAGCCTTTAGCCGTTCTTCAAATTCGCCTCTAAATTTTGCCCCTGCTATTAAGGCACTCATATCAAGTGAAAAAACGGTTTTATCCTTTAATCCCTCAGGTACGTCTTTTCTAACAATTCTTTGCGCAAGACCTTCGACAATGGCAGTCTTCCCGACCCCTGGTTCACCAATTAGGACTGGATTATTCTTTGTTTTCCTCGATAAAATTCGAATCACATTACGAATTTCAGTGTCCCGGCCAATAACCGGGTCAACCTTACCCGCTTTCACTTCGGCGACAAGGTCTCTTCCATATTTTTTAAGGGCATCATAGCCTGCCTCTGGATTTTGGGATGTCACTCTTTGGTTCCCCCTTATTTCTTTTATTGCTTTTAATATTGTTTCTGGCGTTTGACCAAAAGATTGGATGATTTTTTTCATTTCAGAATCATTAGCATAAGAAGCTGCTAAGAGGATATGTTCAACTGAAATATACTCATCGGAAAACTTAGAGGCAAACTCCTCCGCACTTACTAATAATTTCTGCAGCTTAGTTGTAATATAAAGTTTCCCTTGCTCTACCCCGCTTCCAGTAACCTGAGGCTTTTTAGCTAAAGATTCTAAAAGGCTGGATTTTACTTTCTCAGCCGGCAAACTGGCCTTTTCTAATATAGCTGCAATCAAACTGTCTTCTTGGTCGATTAACGATAAAAATAAATGAATTTCATCTATTTCTTGATGACTTTCTTTGATCGCTAAGACCTGAGCATCCATTAAGCCTTGTTGTAAACGCTCCGTCATTCGGTTAAGGTCCACTTTTCTCACTCCTTGTTTGACCATTTTTGACCTATTTATCTTTATTATAAAACAACCCTTAACTATATGTAAATTATTAGTCATAAGAAAAGCCATCCTAAAAAGATGGCTTTTCTCTTTCCGTATTATGGCTTTCGCTGATACGTCCAAACCCGTTCGTCATTTGATGTCTCAGGAAACGGGTCTCCTGCTTTCAGTTTAATTTTTTTAGGGTTGACAACAGTACTTCCTGTGTCGCCAATCTCAACATATACACCATTGTTTGGGGCCTTTTTCCCTGATTTAAACTGATGATTTTGTCCCATGCTTATCCCTCCTTCTCTTATACACCTTTATTATTTCCTAATGTGGTTCCAGCATTAAAGGAATTTCTTTCAAATTCCTTAAAAGTCGACATTATTTCCTAAGAAATGAAGGTAGTAGCTGGATAGTTCTCAAATTAAACATTTTATACTTTAAAGATTTGAATTTTGACGATTGTATGAACTTATTCCACAATTATTGCTAAATATTCTTCGTTAACAATATAATAATAGTAATATCTAGTAAATTTAACGTTGACTTGCATGTTTTTTCAATATCAATTTGTACCTTTAAGGTGGTTAGTCGTATGCAGTCAGTAAAAGAAATGCCTGTAACATTGTCACATCTGTTTGAGACCGTTCATCATATAAAGAAGATTGAAAAAGGAACGTTTCTTTTTCAAGAAGGTTCACCAGCTGAAGAACTTTATATCATTCAAAGCGGCATCATCCAAATTGGTAAAATAATACCTGATGGAAGAGAACTCACGCTTAGAATGTGTTCCCAAGGTGAATTTGTTGGTGAATTAAACTTATTCTCTCCTTCTTCTCGATATTTATTAAGCGCTCGTGTTGTGGAAAGCGGCGAAGTAGCCGTGATTATGAAAGATGTTTTAGAGGAGAAATTGTCACAAAATCTGCCGCTTTCTTTTGAATTCATCCGCTGGATGAGTCAGCAATATCGTAAGACGCAAACCAAGTTTCGGGATTTAGTGCTTCATGGAAAAAAAGGAGCCTTGTATTCAACCTTGATTCGAATAAGTAATAGTTATGGTGTTAAAAATAATAAAGGAATTTTAGTGGAGGTTCCTTTAACAAATCAAGAGCTGGCAAATTTCTGCGGAACCTCACGAGAGGTAGTTAATCGTCTGTTAGGTGATTTAAGAAAAGCTGGTGTGATTTCCATCGATAAAGGTACGATTACCATTCATGATATAGATTATTTAAAAAGAGCAATTGACTGCGAGGATTGTCCAGTCGAAATTTGTAAGGTTGATTAAGGTAAAGTAAGCAGCATCAATATAATATAAAAAATCGGTCAATTACGACCGATTTTTTTATTTAAGGATCACAATTTGAATGGCAAGAACGACAAAGAAAATGACCGAATTAATGATTTCATAAATACCTATTTGAATTGGGGATAACTTCCTGCCATAAAAAATAAATGCACGAAGTAAACTGGGTATATAGGCAAGACCGACAATCCAAAATCCGGAAATAAACCATATCGCTACAAGGAGTATATGGTATGCCCATGAAATCCATTTGAAATTTTTATTTTTCTTTTCTCTAATCATGGATTTCACATAAAATGTACACCCAATAAAAAATAACACAGATATCAAAAATGTAAAAATAATGGCCAAAGTCGTAAGAGAACCTTCCCTTAAATAACTACTTGCCAAACCTGCAATACAAAAAGCAAAAATAGCACTTATATCATTCATAAAAGCACGGTCTTGGTTTCTCGATGTATAATAAGCATTTAATATAAATAACGGAATCATCAATAGGCCAAACCAAACTATAGAAGGCCTTGCGAAAAGTGGAAACAGTAACAATAATATTGCTGGAACCAGATAGATTATAGCCCATTTTGCATAAAAGCGGAGTTTTTTCTTTTTAAATAATAGGAGCATCGGATAAGTAGCTAGGTATAAAAAGATCCAGCCGATAAAAAAAGGAATATGCTGCCAGATAAATCCACCATTCATAACTCCCAGCCAAAAGGGGATGATTAGCATTGCCCACGCACCATGTTGTTTTGGTAAAAATAACTTCATCTCTCCCACTCCTTTTTCTTGATATCTTTACTATAAGAAAGCTCAGTCGAAAAATAAGTGAAGAGAATCACATATAAAATGAAAAAAGAAGGCATTTGCCTTCTTTTTGTGTCAATATTATTTAAACAAACCATATATCCCTACTATAATTATAATGAGGATTGTTAATCTTTGCTGTGATAAAAGTAACGTTTTTGACAATTTTATTAACTTTTTTCATCTATTGTATGAACATGTTTTTGAATCAGTTCAGTCACCCAACTTATGACTGTTTCATCGTTAATAATAAAGGATGGAAAATTGCATTTCTCTCGAATAATATCCTTTAATTCTTTCTCCCAATAGACAACAGCCTTAACATTAGTTACTGATTCTAATAAAGATAAATCCTCTTTATCCTTTAATACTAAAAGTTTAGGATAGTTTTTCTGCTTATAGCCTTCTATTAAAATGATGTCTGGCGAGAACCATTCTAATAGTTCTATCTGCTCTTCAAGCCCAAAATCGCATTGATCTGACTGAAGAATTAACCTGCCATCTCCTTCAACAATAGAGGCGATGGCACCAGCGCTTACATGTAGAGTTGCATCCTTTTGCATTAAGACATCAGGTTTTCCTCCGTGTCCATGATGTTTAATGGTTACTGTTTTTAAATGATGAACGGCTAAATTGTTAATCAGTTTTGCAGTAATAGTTGTTTTCCCACTATTTTGGTACCCGACTATTTGAAAAATGAACGGCTTTACCAAGGCCATTCACTACCAACTTGGTCTTCAAGCAGTAAGACTTCCACTTCACTTCCAGCGGTGTATCCCCTTGTTCCGCCAGGGAGAATCATTAATGAATTAGCACTAGCAAGGCTCATAATGATATTGGACTTGTCTAATCCACTCGGTGTAGCCTTTAGCTTACCTTCTTCTATAAACGTCAAGCTTCTAACAAACCTTGTAAATGGATTAGCTTTTGGAAAATCCACCTCAAGTATCGCCTTTTCTTTTCTAAGATGCGGTTTTTCAGAGAATAGCATCTTACGAATGATAGGCCTGGCAAACAATTCAAAACCAACATAACAAGCGGAAGGATTTCCAGAAAGGCCAAATAAGATTTTACCATTGTATGCTGCCACTGTTGTTACACTGCCTGGGCGCATGGCTACTTTATTAAATAAAACCTCCGCACCTAATTTTTCATAAATAGCGGGAAGGTAATCAAAGTCTCCTACGGACACACCACCGGTGGTTATTAACAAATCCACCTCTGTCAGGGCATTTAACACTGCCTCATAACAGGTATCAAACTCATCCGGTAACTTTCCCAAATATTGAACAGTTCCACCAACTCTCTCGATTTGCGCTGCAATCATATGAGAATTACTGTTACGAATTTTCCCTGGAACTAGTTCTTCTTCCACTTCTAGCAATTCAGTTCCCGTCGCAAACAGACCAACCAACGGCTTTTTTGCAACCGGAACATCTTTATATCCAAATGTTGCCAGCATCGCTTGAATGCCAGGATTAATCAATGATCCTTTCTTTACTAAGACTTCCCCTTTTTTGGCATCTTCGCCTGTAAAGGAAACATTTTCACCTTTATTTATTCTTCGTTTAATCGACATATACGGGCTTCCATTTTTTTCGCTTGCTTGGGTAATTTCAAACATGGCCACAGCATCTGTTCCTTCAGGCATCATAGCACCTGTCATAATTCGAACACACTGATTTTGACCAACAATCTTTTGAGAGACCATTCCTGCGCCAAGATGGTCTATTACTTCAAATTCTACGGGATTAGTCTGAGAGGCCCCTTGAGTATCAATCGATCGTATCGCAAAACCATCATACGGTGCTCGATCAAAGTGGGGAACATCGCTAGTTGCGATTAAATCTTCTGATAAAAAGCGGTCAAAACTTTCATTTATTGAAACGGATTCTAGGATGCCATGTAATTGATGTTCCATTATTTTTTGAACTGCCTCATCTATTGGGATCGGTCTTCTTCTTTCAAACAAAAAAAATCAACTCCTGTCCATACTGGTACGTTTTTATCTATGTAGAAAAATAGCTAATATTCATTATAAGTCTATAGAAACCTTTCTAACATATCAAATGTCACAACTTAAGAAAAAATTTAAAAATCATAGGACTTGTGTGATGCAGGTCACCTAAATATTTTTACTTTTCGATTATGATTAAGTCATAAATAAAGTATCAACACCTATTTTAAGGAGGAAATTAAAATGACTTTCTCAATAACAGCCAATTCTATAGTAAAAGATATTGTGAATGAATTACCTAAAACAAGTGATGTATTCAAAAAGAACCGCATTGATTTTTGCTGTGGAGGTAATATTTCTTTAGTTGAAGCAGTTACTCAAAACGAGCTAAACTTAGATACCTTCCTCGATGAGCTTAAAGTGGTTTTTAAACAATATGAAAATACAGAAAAAGATGTAGCCGTTTGGACAGATTCTGATTCAAATACCATAATTGATCATGTCATTACCAATTATCATCGTGTATCGGAAGAAGAATTAGCTTTGCTTAGTCCGTACGTAACAAAAGTATCCCGTGTCCATGGTGAAAATCATCCAGAATTATTAAAAATGAATGAGCTATTTTTTGAATTCAAGAAGGAATTGCTTGCACATATGGAGAAAGAAGAAGCGATTGTTTTCCCATTAATTAAGCAGCTCGCAGATGGAACCGTACCAAATCGCGAAGAAGCGATTGCCTTGATTGTTCAGCTTGAGGAAGAACATGACCATGCTGGGGACATTTTAAGACAAATCCGCCAAGTCACATCTGACTTTGAACTTCCACTAGATGCCTGCGGCACATATCGTTTAGTGTACGCACGCTTGGAAGCATTGGAAGGATTAACTTTTATGCATGTACATCTAGAAAATAATATCTTATTCCCAAGATACATTACAAAATAATAAAGAGGATATCTCAAAAGGGTCAGACCCCACGTTTTAAAGTATGGGTCTGACCCTTAGTTTTTGAGACATCCTCTTTTTTAACCACCTATATAAGACATTTCAATTTTTTTACGATTTTTATTTGTTTCCGCAGTTCTCTCGTCTGAATATCGGTCATCTCTTCCATTCCAAATAGCAGTGATCCGCTCAGCTATTTGCTCATCAGTTGCTCCATTTCTCATGAAATTCCGTATATCATGACCATTCCCATTAAATAAACAGGTGAAGATCTGACCATTTGCTGACAACCGTGATCTGGTGCAGCTTGAACAGAAAGACTCGGATACAGACGTAATAAAGCCGACATTTACATCAGTATCTTTATAATGATAAAGTTTTGCGACTTCCCCATAATAGGCAGGATCAACAGGCTCAAGCTCAAAATGCTCTTTTAACAAATGATAAATCTGCCTCTTGGTTACAACATCATCCATTTTCCATCCATTTGTTGAGCCAACATCCATAAATTCAATATACCGTAATTCTAATTCATGTTGTTTACAGTATTCAGCCATTGGAATAATTTCTGTATCATTTAAGCCCTTTTTAACAACCATGTTGATTTTTACTCCCAAGCCAGCCTGTTTAGCGGCAGCAATCCCCTCTAATACGGGGCCTGTGCCAACGCCGCGTCCATTAATTTGACCAAACAATTCATCGTTGAGGGTATCAAGGCTGATATTTACCCTTTTCAGACCCGCCTCTTTTAAGTCTTTTGCCAACTTTGGCAGCAGAACACCATTTGTGGTTAAACCAATATCACTCAGTCCTTCAATGGCAGACAGCTTTTTAACTAGAATCGGCATATCTTTGCGCAACAGGGGTTCTCCACCTGTTAAGCGGATTTTTTCTACACCTAAACTAACAAATATTTTGCCTAGACGTTCAATTTCTTCATATGTTAGTAAAGCGCTTCTAGGAAGAAATTCAAAGTCTGGTCCAAATTGATCAGCGGGCATACAGTATTGACAGCGGAAATTACAGCGATCAATAACGGAAATCCTTAAATCATGTAATGGTCTATTTAATTTATCTTTAATAATGGTTTTTTCCATTAATATCAACTCCAATATCTTAAAAGAAGCTATTTATTATAAGTGTAACAGGGATATTGAAAAAAAACTGTTACTTTATTCACTATTAATATACTTTATATATACGTCTAATTTTATCAGATGTATGAAAAGGAATAAATGTTTGATTGGAGTTTATCCAATATTTTCTTTTTTGTTCGATAAATTTAATCACCTTTAAGTTTTCACTGTATTGTCATTGTTTACTTCGTTGAGATTACTAATCATGAGCTAAAATATTATTAGATAATCTTTCGTGCGAATAATAGAAATGTTTATTAATTGATTTAGAGGTGAATGGGATGACAACGACAATAAAACCAACACATTCGATTGAAATAAAAGAATTACTAAAATTGGCGGACCGAAAATTTAAAAGTGAACGAGGAAGTTTTTTGTTTCAAGAGGGAATGGTGGCAGAGGAACTTTATATTATCCTTTCTGGAAGAATTCAAATTAGTAAAATCACATCAGACGGTCGGGAACTATCATTAAGAATCTGTGGTGAAAATGATATTTGTGGAGAATTAACTCTTTTCACCGATAACCCAAGATATTTATTAAGTGCCAAGGTCCTTGAGGAAGGCGAAATTGTTGCGATAAAAAAAGATGTGATTGAAAGTGAGATCTTTCAAAATAGCAAGCTTGCGTTTGAATTTATGAAATGGATGAGTGATCATTTTCGGAAAACACAAACTAAATTTCGCGACCTCGTCTTAAACGGGAAACGCGGAGCTCTATTTTCCACACTTATTCGGATGTCAAACAGCTACGGTATTCAAAAAGGGACTGGAATTTTAATTGACCTGCCATTAACCAATCAAGAGCTAGCTAACTTCTGTGGAACTTCCCGTGAAAGTACGAATCGTATCTTGAGTGAACTAAAACAGGATGGGATTATTTCAGTTAAAAAAGGAAAAATCTCCATCTTAAATTTACAATATTTAAAGGATGAGATTGGCTGTGAAAATTGTTCAGCCGTTTATTGTAATATTGAATAGCGTTGTACTTAATACATTTAATTTTTGAAATATACGAGAATGTCCATAACAAAGGGTCATAGCTCACAAGCTCAGCACCGCTGGAACTTTTACGAATCAGTGATGTGATGAGTGTGTATCGTGCGCTCAGACCCTTGTGGGTATTCTCCTTTTTATATTAGCTTATTTTTGTCCCTGATTTTCCCTTAGTGCTTTTGGGATATACACGCAGAATGGTTCACTCTCAAGGTAGTCACCTGTCATCGCATAAGCACGAGATCTTGAACCACCACAAACATAGCGAAACTCACACACACCGCATTTTCCCTTAAATTCATCAGGATTTCGTAAAGCTTTAAAAATTGGAGATTCTCGATAAATGTCAGCTAATGGAGTTTCCCGGATATTCCCCGCCTTTACTGGTAAAAGTCCACTAGGATAGACATCGCCAATATGCGAGATAAACACAAAGCCATTTCCATCATTCACACCTTTAGGTGCACGTCCTAGCCCATCAATAGATCCTGTTAGACCCTTTTCTGTTAATGCACTTAAATAATTGATTTCATCTGTTTGTGCTTTTGCTTCGCGCATCTTTTGCTGGATAACCACACGACGGTAATGCATCGCTTCTGTTGTTTTAATATCAAAAGAAACTCGTTTACTTAGATCATAAAGCCATCTTAATACCTTTTCATGCTCTACTGGTGAAATCATATCGGTCACTTGACCTCTCCCTGTTGGGACTAGAAAAAAGACACTCCAAAGAACACAATTTAACTCCTCAACCATTTTTGCCATTTCATCCAGATATTCATAATTATATCTTGAAATGACTGTATTAATTTGAATCGGAATTTCCAGTTCATGCAGATATTTAATTCGTTCCATTGTTAGATCAAATGAGCCAGCCGTTCCACGGAAATGATCATGGATTTCTGCTGTCGGTCCATCAATACTAAAAGCCCAACGGGAAAGGCCAACCTCTTTCGCTTTTTGAATCGCTTCCTTAGTAACATTAGGAGTAGCACTCGGTGTCATGGATACGCGTACGCCCTTTTCAACTGCATATTTAGCAATATCAAAAATATCCTCCCTCATTAAAGGATCCCCGCCTGTAAAGACCAGGATTGGATTGTTCATATCATATATCTGATCAATTAAATTTTTTCCTTCATCAAATGTTAATTCACGTGGATCCCGAGTGTATTGGGCATCTGCACGGCAATGCAGACATTTTAATTGACATGCACGTGTAAGTTCCCAAATAACAATAAACGGATCCTTGTTAAAATCTCGATTAAATGACAAATGAAACGCCCCCTAAAACGGCCATTTCAAACCATAACAGCCTTAATAATTAGTATTATAAAGGTGTTTATAGTTGAAAAAAGTGAACTACCTCACAGACTAAAGGTGATTTGTGTCTGTTCTGTGAAGGCTAAAAAACAAAAAAAGGATGCCTCATAACAAAGTGTCACCCCCTTTGTCATGAGACATCCTGTTTATTTCTTACCGAATTCCTAAGGCAATTTTTGCGTAGCGAGACATCATATCTTTATTCCAAGGTGGATTCCAAACAATGTTAACATCTGTATCATTAACCTCTGGAATATCTGCAAGTGCTCGTTTTACTTGGTCAACTATAGTACCAGCTAAAGGACATCCCATTGCTGTTAAGGTCATTGTGATAAAAACTACGCCCTCATCATTCATATCAACATTATAAACTAAACCTAAATTTACAATGTCTACTCCAAGCTCAGGGTCAATGACGAGCTCTAACGCACCCATGATATTTTCTTTTAATTCTTCATTCATATGTAATTCACTCCTTTTATTTATTATACCCAAAACTTACTGCTTACGTTGTGGTCGCTTGTGGTAGATTTTTGTTGAGAGACCAAAAGGACTATTCTCCACATGCTATAAAAAGTATATAGTTTTTTTATAGCTCTTGGTGTGAATTTTTTTACAGTTTAGATATAAAATTGTTAACATAGTAACTATAGAAATAAAATTTTTCAACCGTTAGTAATAAGGTTCATAAACGTAGTGTATCACGGAGACAAATTTTTTCCTAAAGCAATGCACTTTTAACAGAAACTTTTACACTAAGAAGGAGTTCATATGACTGAGAAACATTTAATTGCATTAGATTTAGATGGGACGTTACTAAAAGATAATAAAACCATTTCCATCAAAAATAAAGAAATCATTCAAAAAGCAAAAGCAGAGGGACATATCGTCATGATTGCAACTGGCAGACCGTATCGTTCCAGTGAAATGTATTATAAAGAGTTGGAATTAGATACACCAATTGTCAATTTTAATGGTGCATTTACCCATCACCCTCGTAGTCACAGTTGGGGATTTTATCATGAACCGCTTGATGTCAAAGTGGCAAAAGACATTGTTGAAGCATGCAGAAGCTTCCAATTCCATAACATTATCGCTGAAGTCATGGACGATGTTTATTTTCACTACCATGATGAAAAGCTGTTGGACATTTTTAGCTATGGAAATCCACGTATTACAACCGGTGATTTAGCTAATTACTTAACTGATTCACCAACAAGTTTACTAATTCATACAGAGGAAGACCAACTTTCAAAAATCCGTGACCATTTATCAGAAGTCCATGCTGAAGTCATTGAACAACGGAGCTGGGCTGCACCATGGCATATAATTGAGATTATTAAAGTTGGTTTAAATAAAGCTGTTGGATTAAAAAAGGCGGCTGCTTTTTACAATATCCCAGCTGAAAGAATCGTTGCGTTTGGCGATGAGGACAATGACCTCGAAATGCTTGAATATGCTGGTCATGGAATTGCAATGGGAAATGCAATTGACCAAGTGAAAAATATCGCCAATGAGATTACTCTTAGTAACGAAGAAGACGGTGTTGGAGAATACTTGGCCGATTTTTTAAATTTAAGATAACCAACATTCACCATTGTTTACCTAAATGAAGACGCTAAATTTGGAGCATACTATCTTTGAAGCAGCATTGCTGTTTCAATAAGAGCTTTGAGCATATTGGAGGGATTCGAATGGGTAAACGAAACAAATCAAAACGCTTTGTCCAGCAAGGTGTGGATACGGTTAGCAAGCATGCTGAACGTATTCCCTATCACATGACCTACGCTGAAGCTGAAGCTCAGAAGATGGCCAATGTGCATGAATCCTCGCTTGGAGGAATATAACATGGGTAACCAATTGTTCCAGGAAGCACGAAGATTTGTTGAGATGGCGAAATCCGCCAGCCCTGATGACCTTGATACTACAGTTGCGAAGGCTAAGAATGCATTAAGTTCTGCTTATGCCAACTCGACTGTAGCAGAGCAAACCCAGCTCCAACAAATGCAACAAGAGCTTGATCAGATTCAATAGCTTCAAAAGGAAAAGCGGAAACGCCCAAACTGGGTGTTTCCGCTTTTCTGTAACCTAATCTTTTCGGAAAAATCCATAGACTCCAGTAGTTTGAACGATGTTGGTAAAGGCATTGGGATCTACTTCTTTAATAATTCTTTCTAAATCGAATAGTTCATAGCGGGTGATTACAATCATTAACATATCTTTTGATTCATTGGAAAAGGCCCCTTTGGCGGGAATCATGGTAATTCCTCTCACTAGGGATGCATGGATCGCTTTTTTTAATTCATCCGCCTTTTTTGTTATTATCATGGCTGTCAGTTTTGCATGTCTTGTATGGATGGCATCAATCACTCTTGTTGAGGTGTATAAAGTAACCAGGGTATAGAGAGCCTTTTCCCAACCGAAAAGAAAGCCTGCAGTGATAATAATAATACCATTCAAAACAAACATATACGGACCCACGGGTTTGTCTTTCTTCCTTGATAAAACCATGGCAATGATGTCAATACCACCTGTAGAAGCTCCCCACTTTAACGTAATCCCTACTCCAATCGCTTGAATAACGCCTCCAAAAACGGCATTCAATAATATATCATGTGATACTTGTTTAATTGGAATCATAGTGAGAAATAAGGATGAGAGAATCACACTTAGAAAACTGTAGACAGTAAAAGATTTTCCTACACTTTTCCAACCGAGAATGGCCACTGGAATGTTCAATAAAAGTAATAAAAGTCCCATAGATACATGGATTGGTGTATAATCACTTAGGACCTTTGAAAGTAATTGAGCGATTCCTGTAAATCCACTGGAATAAACATTAGCAGGAATTAAAAATAAGTTCATGGCTAGTGCATTTAATATGGCACCTGCCACAACAATGACGAGTTTTTTGGTTTGAAGCCAAAACATTCTGACATATCTCCCTTCATTCTTTTAATTGGCATTTTCCTTTCTGTTACGCTAATTAGATAATTGTTTTTTAGAGTTGAAACCGATAAACTGAAACTAAAGATTAAGATGTGAAAGCAGGTGAACTTCATGCCGGTAAAAATACTCGCTGACAGCGCATGTGATTTACCCAAAAGTTTTTATGAAGAAAATAATACTGTGTTACTCCCCTTGAAGGTTCAACTAAATGACAAAGAATATGAAGATGTAAAAACGATTGATCCCAAGTTGGTTTATGATGCCATTCGTAACGGAATTATTCCAAAAACCTCTCAGGTTTCCCCTCATTTATTTGAGGAAGTTTTTACAGAAATGGCTGAAAAAAATGAAGAAGGAATTTATATTGCCTTTTCATCAGAATTATCAGGTACATATTCCACTGCTGTTATGATTCTTGACCAAGTAAAGGAAAAATATCCAAACTTTCAATTCTCAATTGTTGATACGAAGTGTGCATCACTTGGAGTGGGTTTAATTGTGCAAGAGGCAGCAAGGCTTGCTGCCAATAATGCAACAAAAGAAGTCATCTTAGAAGATGTCAAATTCAGAAGCGAGCATATGGAGCATATCTTTACCGTTGAGGATTTAGATTATCTTGCAAAGGGCGGCCGAGTATCTAAGGCTTCTGCATTTTTAGGTGGATTATTAAATATTAAGCCCATCTTAAATATGGAAGATGGAAAACTTGTTCCAATTGAAAAAATGCGGGGGAAAAAGAAGGTATTTCGCCGCATTATTGAAATCATGAACGAACGAGGCTCTCAATTACAAGAGCAAATTATTGGAATTAGCCATGCTGATAATGAAGAAACGGCCTTAGAAGTAAAGGCAATGTTGGAAGAGGAATTCCATCCGAAAGAGGTATATATTTCTTCTATTGGCGCAGTCATAGGAGCTCATACAGGTCCGGGGACGATTTCTATTTTCTTTTTAAATCAATTGCCGTAAAGAGGAAGGAATTCTTTGGAGCGTCAGCAAAAAACGAATGGGGTGCAGTAAGCACCCCATTCGTTTTTTTATAATATCAGAATTTATAAGTTTTGACATCGAGAATTGTCTAGCTCCAGCGCCCTTGCGGCTAGTGTCCTTCGCTCTCCGCCCTACGATAAGTTAACATCGAATCGCCTTCGGCTCTTCGTGTTTCCTTTATCTCAGTTGGAGCGCTCCATAAGGAATGCTTCGGCAGCATTGGCATCGCACGAAGGAAAAGCGTTAGCTTTTCCGAGGAGGCCATACGCCGCTGACCAGGGCGCTTCCGCTTTTCTTATTTATGGTCGGTTTTCTTGGAGTATTGATTTTTTCCTGCTTGGCGATTTTTTTCACGCATCATATTTTTTTCATGTCTTAAGGCATTATTATCTTGTGCTTTTTTATCATTATCAGAAGTGTGCGGCATATCCTTACTCCTTTCAAAATTCCTTGCAATCCTTATTGTTTGCATTCAGAAAAAGAGTATGTAATGAATTCGTTAATCTTTTTTTGCATAGGTCCAGCTGCCTTCCTGGTAAGCTTTTCCCTCTTTTAATAACTTTCCTAAGGCACGCTTAAATGCCCCCTTGCTTAGACCAAAGCGTTCTTGAATCTCTTCCGGCATACTCTTATCACTAAACGGCATTGCACCATTTCTACTCATCAGATATTCGTATATTCTTGCTGCATCGAGATCTTGTGATTCTTCTTTCCGCGCAAGCAATGACACATTAATCGTTCCATCCTCCTTGACGTCAATGATCCGGCCTTCCACCTTTTCACCTAAACGAGGTTCTTCTTGACGCTGGGATTCATGAATAAAACCTTTAAAGCCCTCAATGGTATAAATCCAGCTTCCCACCTTGGCTGTTCGATAAATATGTCCTTGGACATTTTTATTAAAATCTTTCCTTGTCGCTTGGACTGATATGGATTGAATCACTTGATCACTTGCCAACCGTGCATAAAGCAAATAATTGCGGTTCAACCTTAGCGTAACGTAAACTAAATCGCCCACCTTAGGCCAAACAGATTTATGAGCAGGCAGATCATCAGTTCCTAATAAAATATCTTTAGGCAGGCCGATGTTTAAAAAAACACCAATTTTCGGATTTGTATCAGTGACCTTAACCCACGCATACTTCCCTACTGAAATTTCTGGAATTGTCATCGAAGCAGAGGTTCTTCCCTGTGAATCCACATATAAAAAGACCTCGACTTCATCACCTTCTGCAAGTTCTTGCTGTGCTTGATTTATATGCAGCAAAACATCCTCATTACCATCCGTTAAAAAATAGCCAAACTCAGCCTTTCGGGCAACAGTTAAGGTAGTTGGCTGACCAATAAGTTCATTTAAAGACATAATCTAACTCCTCTTTTCTTTCCTCGGAGATTTTTCCTAAAGGTTGTTCGAACTGCTATATTTTACTATAATGTAGCCATAAAGTGAAACTTCAATCAGTGTGGAGGACTTTTTTACCCCCATTGATTAATATCTAAAAATGGAGGGGATGAATATGTCTAAAGACAGTTCATTTGATATTGTATCCAAAGTAGACTTTTCTGAAGTCACAAATGCGATCACACAAACGATGAAAGAAATCGCAACGCGCTACGATTTCAAAGGCAGCAAAAGTGAAGTATCGCTCGAAAAAGAAGAACTTGTGCTTATATCTGATGACGAATATAAGATGGATCAATTAAAGGATGTACTCTTCAGTAAATTAATAAAAAGAGGAGTACCCGTTAAAAATCTCGATTATGGAAAAATTGAAAAAGCATCAGGTGGTACCGTTCGTCAAAAAGCAAAACTTGTCCAAGGGATTGACAAGGAAAATGCAAAAAAAATAAACACCATTATTAAAAACAGCGGAGTAAAGGTGAAAAGTCAGGTTCAGGACGATCAAGTACGAGTAAGTGGTAAAAATCGTGATGATCTGCAAAAAATTATTTCTTTGGTTCGAGAAGCAGATCTCAGCATCGATGTTCAATTTATTAATTACCGATAAAGTGAAACCTCAAACTACAAAGTTTTACTGATTGTTTGGGCGGGTAATAGAAAGGTATAAGGAGAAATCCCTATGCCTTTTTTGTTTGTTTCATAATTTGGCTCTTTTATCTAACACTAATAAGTGAATAAATTTGTGGAGGTTTTAGACAATGAGCAGTTCACAAAGTAAGAAAAAAGTGACCTTTCCGCCCCAACATCAGCAACAACAGCCCGGAGTAGAAAGTGAAATGAATCCTCAACCGATTTCAGTTGACCCTAATTATAAACCAGGTGGAAAATTACAAGGCAAAACAGCCATCATTACGGGTGGAGATAGCGGAATCGGAAAATCTGTTGCCATTTATTTTGCCAAGGAAGGCGCTGATATTGCGATTGTATATTTAGAAGAAAATCAGGATGCCCAGGAAACAAAAAAGCTCATCGAAGCAGAAGGACGCCGCTGCCTTCTTTTTTCTGGTGATATTGGAAATGAAGATATTTGTAAAGAGGTAGTCAATAGCACGATCGCTCAATTTAATAAACTCGATATTCTTGTCAATAATGCAGGCGAGCAGCACCCACAGGAAAGCCTGCTGAATATTACATCGGCACAGCTGGAAAAAACGTTTCGCACAAATATTTTCTCCTATTTTTATATGACAAAAATGGCTTTGCCCTATTTAAAGAAAGGAGCATCCATCATTAACACTGCTTCAATTACAGCATACGAAGGAAATGAACAATTATTAGATTATTCAGCAACTAAGGGGGCCATCGTTTCGTTCACCCGTTCCTTAGCCAAATCTCTTGCTCAACAGGGAATACGTGTGAACGGTGTAGCTCCTGGTCCGATATGGACTCCACTCATTCCATCAACTTTTACGGCTGATCAAGTAGCTACCTTCGGCTCGAACACACCAATGGGTCGTGCCGGGCAGCCGCACGAGCTGGCACCAAGCTACGTTTATCTAGCATCAGAGGACTCCTCTTTTGTTAGCGGACAAATGCTTCACGTAAATGGCGGGACAGTGGTTAATGGATAAGAAAAGCATCGGCGGAAAAGCCGCCGATGCTTTTTATTCTACTTTATTGATTTTTCCTCTTTTGATAATGAAGAAAAGAAAGATAATCGCTAAAATAACTACACTAATCATTACAGCAATATATGAAAATTTAATGCCGCTTTTTTCAGCTAATACATAAATTTCTGAATTATCTCGGTCGACTATAAGGATGTATTGATGATTTCGACTGCGAACAAGATCCCCGCCTAATAAGCCACGGAGCTCTTTGTTATCCTCTAATTGTTTGTCTGTTAAGATCACCTTTTGTGACTTAGTCGAATTGTTTATTGCAATAATCGATGTTTCGCTTTGATAGACACGTTTATAAATTACCATTCCAGCTTGATCATATAGCATTTCTATCGATCCTCTTGTTAAGGAAGGAAGCTTGTTCCTTAATTCGGCAACTTTGGTAATGTAATCGATTAATTCCTTCTCCGTTCGAAAGTTCATTTGCCGGCGGTTATCTGGGACATTTCCACCATTTAACGCAATTTCTGTTCCATAATATACAATAGGTATTCCCGGGGTTGTATAAAGATAGGTTAATGCTGTTTTCCAACGGGAACCTGGAAACTGTCTTTTATCCACAATATCCTTTGTAAATCTTGCTGTATATTCATTATCCAAAAAGGTCGCCATTTTTTCCTCATTTTGCCCGTTATTCGGAGCTGCATGAAGGGTGTTAAATGATTGATTTGTAGTAGCAAAGGCCTTCCTCAATTTATCACTATGGTTATAATCATATAAGCCGTCAATCCCGGCATTTAAATATTTATTTTCATCCATTTTTGTCGTTTCGGTTGGAACGCCTAGTAAGAAGAAGTCCTTGTTTTCCTTCTTTACCGCATTTGAAAAATCATTCCAAAAACTGACAGGAACATGGTTGACCTCCGGCAGGCTATACCCATCGATATCTGTTTGCTTAATCCACCATTTAGCAGCATCAATTAAGTATTTTTTTACCTCTGGATTGTCTTGATTTAGATCAGGCAAACCATTCACCCATCCAGCCTCAAGCTGTTGCTGATTATTAGAATCGTTAATAGACTGTTTTTGATGAAACCAAGCCTTTTTGTTGGAATCATTTACCCATTGGTGGTTGGCTGCTGTATTATTGGTAACAAAATCAATTAAAACCAGCATCTTCCGTTTATGAGCTTCTTTTACAAGTTTTTGAAAGGTTTTAATGGAACCGAAATGCTCGTCTGTTTTATAAAAGTCCTTTACCCAATAGCCATGGTACCCGTTTTTTTCATTATCAACGATAGGCGTTAAACGAATGGCCGTAAACCCCATGTCATGTATGTAATCCAATTTGTCAATAATCCCTTGAAAATCACCGCCATTATAGGCTGACGGATCTTTTGCATTCACATCGAGATCATTTTGAATATCCCCATCGTTAAAGCGGTCAATCATAATAGAGTACACAGATTCGTCCTGCCACTGCCGGCTATCTTTTTTTACAGCTGCATTAGCAGGAAGTGATGAAAATAGGAAAAATACAATAAACAAAAATGTTATTTTTTTCATAGTAGCTTGTCCCCCTCTAAAAAAGGAAGAGGTAGGTTCCCTCTTCCCAATACTCATTTTAATCTAATAAGGTTTTTATTCCAAATTTAAATTTGCTTTTTTTGAAATTTTATCAACTCTTTTTAATTCACTATATTAATGTTGTAATCCTTAAACCATGTGTGAAGCTGCACAAGGTAGGCTAACAATTGCGGGCCTGTCATTAGCTGGCCAAACCATGGTTCCTGGAATGAATTCCCCCCTGACTCTACAATACGTTCTAACTTTTCCTTCTGAAAGAATTCATGCAATATCGAAGACTTATCTTGTAGAATTGTATCCATCCACTCTTGGATAGCCAAGGTATACTGTGGATTATGTGTTTTCGGATATGGGCTTTTCTTTCGGTAAAGGACCTCTTCTGGAAGAATTCCCTCAAATGCTTTACGAAGTAACCCTTTTTCTCTGCCTCCGTACATTTTCATTTCCCATGGGATATTCCACACATATTCAACAAGTCGATGGTCTGCAAATGGGACTCTGACTTCTAGGCTTGCCCCCATGCTCATTCGATCTTTTCGATCAAGTAAAGTAGTCATAAACCAAGTCATATTAATATAAAACACTTCTCTACGCTTTGCCTCTTCTAAACTTTCCCCTTCTAATTTAGGGGTTTCAGCAATAGCCTGGCGATACTGTTCAAGACAATATTCATTCAGTTTTAATTTTTCTTGCCAATGTGGAATCAGTAAATTTTGCCGTTCACTAACAGAACGCATCCAAGGAAAACCCGGGCGCTCTAAGTCTTGTTTCCGATGGAACCATGGGTACCCTCCGAAAATTTCATCCGCACATTCCCCTGATAGACTTACAACAAAATCCTTTTTAATTTCTTTGCAAAACCAAAGTAAGGAGGAATCAATGTCTGCCATCCCAGGAGTATCACGGACATGTGTGGCTTCTAACAAATCATGCACTAATTGGACTTGTGATATGGTCTTGTTATGATGTTGAGTAGCAAAGCGATCCGTCATCATTTGAATAAATTTCCCGTCTGCGTCCGGCTGAAATTCATTTGATGCAAAGTACTGGTCATTTCCTTCATAATCAATGGAATAAGTATGCAATTGGCCTTTTCCTTGTTCTTTAAAACCTTTGGCAGCAATAGCTGTAATGATACTTGAGTCGAGGCCGCCGGATAAGAAAGTGGACAATGGCACATCCGAAACAAGCTGCCTTGTCACAGCATCGGTCACTAAAAAACGGACTTTTTCGGCAGTTTCTTCCACACTTTCCTTATGTTTTTCGCTTTTTACATTCCAATAGCGCCATATTTTCAAGCCATTTTTCGAAAATGTTAAGGCATGGGCTGGTCTAAGTTCTTTTAACCCTTTGAAAACACCTGAACCAGGTACCCTTGATGGACCTGCTCCAAAGATTTCAGCAAGCCCCTCTTGATCAATCTCGGTCTTTATTTCTGGATGGGCAAGGATAGCCTTGATTTCTGAAGCAAAAATAAGACCTTTTTTGTGTTCCGTAAAAAATAATGGTTTTACTCCAAGTCGATCTCGTCCAATAAAGAGATGTTCCTTTTTGGAGTCCCAAATAGCAAAGGCATAGATGCCATTTAAGTAATTTACGCACTCTTCTGCCCATTCTATATAGGCAGATAACAGGACTTCAGTATCAGAATGACCTTTAAAAGAATATCCTTTAGTAAGGAGAATTTTGCGAATATCTTCCGTGTTATATAATTCTCCATTGTAACAAATGGTGTAATCAAACCCCTCTTTATGTTTGGACATTGGCTGTCTCCCCCCTTCAGGGTCGACAACAATTAGCCGCTTATGTCCGAAGCCAACATGTGTACCAGACCAGATGTTGGTTTCGTCAGGACCTCTTTTTGCCAATGTATTCACCATTTTTTTTAAGGTTTCTGTTTCATTTACTATTGCTTTATCAAAATCAACCCAACCAGAGATTCCGCACATTCGCATCTCACTCCCTTACAATTTAAAATACTGAACATTTATTTCATGGTCTATTCTATTCAGCCCAAATAAAATGGTTAATTGTCCTACATCAGATTTGCATAAGTGCATGAACGTAGGCTGTTTTTCTTAATCATTAATTTTTATACTTAATTTTTATAAATAACCAAGTTATAAAATGACAGGAAGATGTCTAAAAAGAGAAATGAAAGCAACTGCGTACGGAGGTTAACGATGAATCGACAACAACGAATAAAACTATATGATTTCCAGCAAAGAGCCTACAATGAAGGAACAGTAGAACAAATCAATGATCAATGGATCTTTTTCGATGAAGAAACAGAAGAAGCTACCATGTTAGATGATTTTGCTCATCAAGAAATTGAGGTTTTCAGGTTAAATCGCTGGAAAAAAGGGATTTTAAACGAACCTGGAAAAATCTTTTGTGGAAAGGAAGCAATCATGCTTCGAGACCACGATACGATTAGAATGAAGAAACATCTAATTTACTCACTCGAAAGACTGTTAGATGGTATCAATGACGATGCTTTTTTCCAGTTTGTTACGACATTAAACTCCCTTAACTTTTCTATTTATGATTGCATCTACTGTTATAACCATCTATCCTTCCTATCGGATGAACATCGGAAAGATGGTGTGAATTTTATGGTGTTTGATAACCAAGAACAAATTTGTAATGTCCAGCATCACTTTTGTTACTACGAAAAGGTCAATGACCGGTTTGAATTCACGTTAAACACCGGAAAACGACTCGTAATTGAAAAAATGATTTCATAAGAAAAGCGTGGTATTTACCACGCTTTCTTTTATATGAAGTTAACTGCCAATGTACTTAGAATACAGCATTTTAGCTTTTACAATATCATGGGTCCCATGAACGAGGACGCGGGCATCTTTAAAGACCACAACAGAGATAGCTTCTTCTATTTTTGGAGTAAAGCGGAGTAAGAATTCATTCCCCTTCACCTGCCCGCTTTTCCTTAGATTCTCTGCCACCTTTCTTAAATTCAATTCCTCCTTTTGCCGTGGATTAATTTGAACGGTATCTCGGCCGCAAAGGCTTGTGTAGGCTAATTGGTGCTCGGAGGTACGGTCTAGAAAATCAAATTGCCCCTTCGCACAAGTAGGACAATTCGGATTTCTCCCCTGCGATATATCCATTTGCATAGTGGAATAATCCCAAATATCAATTTGTTCAAGATTTGGAGTTGGAGCTGCCCCTACTAATAGTTTTATTGTTTCCAATGCTTGAAAGGAGCCAATAATATCGGTTAAGGGTGACAATACACCAACCGTATCGCATGTTTCACCAGTACTAGCTGGAACATGTGGAAAGAGACAACGGTAACAGGGTGTTTCGCCTGGTTTTATTACAGCAAACATCCCTCTTGAACTTACCGCGCCGCCATGCACCCATGGTGTTCCATATTTAACGGCAACATCATTAATTAAAAAACGGGTCATAAAATTATCTGTCCCATCGACGATTACATCAAATTCAGATAATAATTCTTCAGCATTATCAAGATTTAAATCGGCAATCACAGCATCCACTGTAACAGTAGAATTTATTTTAATTAGTCTTTGCTGTGCTGCGACGACCTTGGGAAGATTTAATTCTGCATCTTCTTCATCATATAGCGTTTGTCTCTGCAAATTGGATAGTTCCACCAGGTCCCTGTCAATTAACCTTACGTACCCCACACCTGATCGGACTAGATGGTTGGCAATCACCGTTCCTAATGCACCTGCCCCAACAATGACAACACGCCCTTTTAATATCTTTAATTGCCCTTCTTCCCCAATCTTATTAAAAAGGATTTGTCTTGAATACCGTTCTAAATCATGCATAACTACCTCTTTTCTCCTTTTTCTTAATTGCAAGTTGTTAGGGAAATATTATTTTAATTATATAATATCAAATAATGAACTTTTTTCCTTTATTTAACTATTTTAATTTTAAAAATATTCAAGAAAGTGTATAATAAAATTGGATTAATTATAGGGAAAAATCTCTTATCTCTTTTGACTTGAATAAGAGATTCATATAAAAAAGATCTTTAGAAAGAGGGGAAGACTTTGAATATTGGCGGGTTTAAAAACAAAGAAGTCTTAGTCGATTTAACAAATGGAACTATTGATTACAGAGAGATCAATGAAGACGATGCCAAAAAGTACATAGGCGGTCGTGGTCTTGGTGTCAAATATGTACTAGATAACGGTCCTGAAGTAGAGCCATTATCTGCTGAAAACATTCTATGTTTCATGACAGGTCCTGTTACCGGTACACGTTCATCCATGAGCGGTCGTCTTTGTGTAGTGACAAAATCACCACTCACAGGAACGGTTACGGATTCTCACATTGGTGGATGGACTGCTGCACGTTTAAAGTGGGCAGGCGTTGACAATCTAATTTTCTCAGGAAAATCTGATAAACCCGTTTACCTTTATATTGAAGATGGAAAAGCTGAGCTCCGCGATGCTTCAAATTTATGGGGTACTAGTACAAGAGCATTTATTAAAGCGATGAAAGACCAGTATGGTGAACAGGACCTAAGCGTTATGACGATTGGTCAAGCTGGGGAAAATACCGTTCGGTTTGCATCATTTATTAATGAGCATGACCGTGCTGCCGGCCGTGGAGGAACAGCAGCGGTGGCGGGCTTTAAAAAGTTGAAAGCCATTGTTATTAAAGCAGGCCAAAAAGGAAATATGCCGGTTGCAAAATTAGAAAGTGAATACAAAGAAGCCAATAAAAAAGCTGTTAAAGCCATTCTAGATGGCGGGTTAACTGCACCAAATAAAGGTGGACTCTCCGTTTATGGCACCAACGTGTTAACGAACCTTATTAATGAGGTTGGAGCACTGCCAACGAAAAACTCGCAATTCACATATTGGGAAGAAGCCGAAAAGCACAGCGGTGAATATGTCAACACTCACTTGCGTGTTGCCAATAACACCTGTCATGCCTGCCCGGTCGGCTGTAAGATTGAAGTGGAAGTAAAAGACGGGAAATATAAAACACGGGTGGAAAGTATTGAATTTGAATCTGCTTGGTCACTTGGCTCTAACTGTCTTTTAAGTGATGCGGAAGCTATTTCTTACATGATTGATCAATGTAATGAATATGGTCTTGATACGATTGAACTCGGCCATTGCTTCTCAGTTACAATGGAGGCCTATGAAAAAGGGATTATCTCAGATGAACTAATCTGGGGAGATGCAGATTCCATGATTGAATTGACTAGAAAGATTGCCTTTCGTGAAGGGTTTGGCGGAATTCTTGCTGAAGGTCCTGCGCGCGCAACAGCCTCTTGGGGCGCCCCACAACTTTCTATGTCCGTAAAGGGCCAATCTATTCCTGCTTACGACCCACGTGGTATTCAAGGAATCGGACTTGGTTATGCAACAAGTAACCGAGGCGCCTGTCATTTACGCGGCTATACAGTAGCGAGTGAAATAGCGGGTATCCCTGAACCGACAGATCGTCTTAAACCTGAAGGTAAGGGCGAATTATTAAAAATATTCCAAGATATGCTGGCATTCTCAGATTCTATGAATATTTGTAAGTTCTCTTCATTCTCGGAAAATGCAGAGCATTATGCGGAGCAGTACAGTGGTATGACCGGCATTCCTATGACCGCTGATGATGTCATGAAGGCTGGAGAAAGAATTTATAACTTGGAACGTTATTACAATAATCTTGCCGGTTTTAATAAACGCGAAGATGATTTCCTTCCAAAGCGCTTTACAGAAGAACCTGCATCTGGAAACAGTACTGGTTATGTGAGCCGAATGGATATCATGCTCGAAGAATACTATCAAGTCCGCGGCTGGAAAGATGGTCTTGTACCAGAAGAAAAACTGCGTGAATTAGGCATCATCGACTCTGAAAATCAACTCGTATAATGAATAAGAGATGTCCCAAAAGGGTCTGACCCCACGTTTATCTCTCAATATATAGCCTTCTTTAGAAAAAGATTAGCGCTATGTTGAGGCTGTGGGGTCTGACCCCTTTGTTTTGGGTCATTCTCTTTTTTAACCGCCAATCCGAGTTGTTTTGTATCGATAATTCTTGATAAGCCAAGTGAGTGTTTCCTCATCTTTTGCCATAAAACGTACCATCACAGAATTCACTTTAAAAATGGCCGTAAAAGTAAGCTCTTCTTCCGATAAAATTTGGCCGCTCCAGTCTTCAGCTGTAAAGGTATATGGATAGGTATGCGTCATTTGGTTAGCACCAAGTTCTTCAAAATACATGCCGAGATGTTCTCTAGTGATCCCACGAAACTCCAAATCTCTTATTTCCATTTTACCCTCCAGCAACCGGAGGGAAAAGAGCAAATTGATCCTCTGGTTTCACCTTGGTTTCCAGATTATCGAGGTGGATGATATTCCTTCCATTAATGTACACATGTACAAATGGAAGCAGCTCTTTTTCTACTGTAAATATTTCTTTATATAAGTCAGGAAACATTTCAATCATTTTATCTAAAACATCTATCACCTGTTCCCCATCAGGCTGAACCTCAACTGTTACCCCTCCGCAAATTTGCCGGAGATTTGCAAATACCTTTACGAACACCATGATCCTCTCCTCTCTTCTACCTTTAATAGTAAAACCACGGGCTAAAGTTGTCACGCTCAATATACTATTTTTATAAATAAGAAGGCTGCCCATGGTTTAGTTCCAGGACAGCCTTTATTTAATCAATCAACTACCTATACATTGAAAATCGACATCGGTAATTTTTCAAAGCCTAAATACAAAACAAGCAAAAATGCTATCACAAACTGTATCCAAAAAACAGAGGTTTTTCTGTTATTTGCAGCACGGCTAAGAATCATTTCAAACAATCCGATTACCCACAATCCGACAGCTGCTTTTAAAATATACCAAACATCGATCTTGTATACCATAAAGAGAAGCCCAATTCCAGTTACGATAATAAGCAAATATAATACTCGTAATATCATTTGGATTATTTTAAATCCTTTTGCTTTCCCACTTTTATTTAATGCAAGTGCAACGAAAAATAAAATCAGTGCTAATACCCATGCTGTTACATGACCATGAATCATTTACTTACCTCCTATGTATACTTAATCAAGAATATCTTACCATAGGTATCTTATAATTACGAAAAAAGTGGTTCACTATCGTAAGAAACATTTTTCGATTGATTAGAAAATACTTATTATTGATTTCAACAATAAATAAAATTTGGGCGAATGAATCACATTATACCTGCCTATACATAACATGATATAAGCAAAACGCTGCCCAAGATATTTGTTATTGGGCTGTCTCCAGCTAATCAGTAATCGACGTCAATTGCTGAAATCTGTAATCATAAAGAAGGTGATGTTCATGCCAGCAATTGTTGGGGTTGCCCAAGTGATTTCTCTAGGAAACAGCTCTGTATTCCACATTGGCGATGTGTATAAAATTATGCCCTTTTCTAACGCTAAAACATTTTCTGGAGCGGGTTCCTTTAATACAGGAGAAAGTTTAAATGTTCGTAATAATGTAAGTAATACCAATACGAATGACCCGGATGTCATTGATTCAGCCAATCTCCTAAACTTGTAATAAATAGGTGGTCTAATATGAATTTTTATATTCAGCAGTCCATTCACATTAACTTCATGAAAATTGGCGGTATAACCAATTCCTCCGTCTTGCAAATTGGGAGTGCCGGGATCATTAAACCCCAGGCTAATTTGTATAATACAGGTGGATTTACAGGTCCTGCTCCAGCAGCAGGAAAACCATTTGCAGGGATTCAACCCTCTGGCTTACTTGAAACACCTGCCGTTCCCTTACAAGCACCTGTTAGAGAGGGAACCCTGTAATCTATGACAGAAGTCCATTAATTAACATGTAGAGATCAAAAAAACAGGAATAACGGGCGTAAATAGTGAGGTGATAAAATGTATCAAGATATGAATCAATACCTTCAATGGCTGCAGATGTATATTCAATCGCAAGAGAAACGGATAGTAGCTCTTGAAGAAACTGTCAAAAAGATGTCAGCGGAGATCAAGCAATTAACCGAAAAAAAGTCCATTTATGTAGATAAAATTGAATATAAATTTGATCAATTGAAGGTTGAGACACTTGAGGGGACATTGAATATAGGCTTAAATCCGAACGACTTGTCATCGAGTATCGAGGATTTCGCTGTACAGAATCAATCACTAGATACCCCATTTAGTCCGAAAACGCAAATGCAAAGATCGATGAAAATTGAAGAAGCCATTTATCAATACTTAGAAACAGACTTACCTCAAATTATTGAAGATACCCAAAAAAAGTTAGGCATGGCGCCAGGGGACTCTTTTTTAGCCTTTATCAAAGAGGATATTATCAAACAACTGCCTAATAGGATTGATTATCATCTAAAAGCACAAACAACCCAAAATCCATCTTCTCAACGCAGCTTCGACGTTGAGGCATCCATTATTGAGGCGTTAAAACAGGAAATTCAAAACGGTGTACATGTCTTTTTAAATCATTTGCCTGAACATGTGAAAGGAATGAAGACAGAATGAACTTTGAAGTCTATAACCGAGATCTTTGTGTAGGAACGATTAGAATCACGGGGGTAGCAAGTTCTTCCCTTGTATTGGTTGGTGATACCGAAACCATTCAACTTTCTTCTACCTTTGATACACCAGCAGAATCGTTAATTATTGGACCGTTTGTTCCTTTAGCACCGGAAGGGTCCTAAAGTATGCAACCACGAACTTCCTTTATAGACAATGTTTCCGTTAAGATTGTATCTTTCGCCTCCATTTTACAACTCGGTGATTCCTGCATTATTAACAGCCTCTCTCGTGCACTTGCTGTTCAAAGGGAAGCAGAAACTTTTTACGGGAATGAAGGTAATTTTAATGCCTATCGTGTATTTACCGAACCTATTCCCATTCCACAAATAACTGAACCATTTTCTATCAGAACCCACAATCCCAAACCTTTAATTAAGGTACAAACCATTGATATTATTGGGATGTCCTCTTCTTCCATTCTACATGTTGGGAATAGTAAACATATATCGATGGAGGCTAGGGTAAAGCATATACGCCAGCTTCTGCCACAAGATCAAGAACAAGACATTAGGTAAACGCATATAGTACTATATGAAAATACCTAGAATGTTTATAGAAAAGGATGTTTTTGATGCCCGCGATTCTTGGTCCAGTACAAATTGTTAATGTAGGCGGAGGAATTGTACAATTCGGTGATGCACTTTATATCTCCCCGAAAGCCTCCACGAAAACATATGCCGGCTCTGGTGGATTTAACACCGGTGGACTTATCGTCACGAATACCGGTTTGAGCGGTACCAATGTTCTTGATACGAACCTCATTGATCAGCCTATAGCAGGAAATAATTAAAAAATGACATAAACCATTATTGGTCTATGTCATTTTTTATATCTTTTTCTAATTTTAAAATATGAGCACCATCAAAGAAAAATAAGTATCTCTCCTCAACAGTTCTTTTCCAAATTTGTTCAACAGCCTTCGTGTATAAGTTAATCTGCATTTTATATCGATCTTCAAGAATGGGTTTAGCTTGTTGAAAACCGCCTTTATATCGATCACGAATTCCATCAGATTTGTAGTCAATCAGAACAAGTCCCTTTTCATCCTCAAGGATACAGTCAATAATCCCTTGGACAAAAACAGATTCATCTTCCTCTTTCCAGTTAGGATAAACCTCTTTTGCCGGCAATGAAAGGGTAAAAGGAATTTCTCTGTGAACGGCCTTAGCCTGGAAAAATCGTTGGCCCAAATTCGAATTGAAAAATTGAACAATCAATTTACTATCGATAACCTCAGCTTGTTCGGGAGTTAATAATTCATTGGTAACCATCCACTTTAGTTGTTCTCCAATGGTTTCTTCCGTCACCTTTTCAGTCAAATCTACATGCTGCATCACCATATGCAGGGCCGTCCCGCGCTCAGCAGGACTTAATTGTTTTTCCTGCATAAACTTGGGCCGCTTTAGTATCGATTTTTGAAAGCCGCGGACTAGGTCTGTGCTGCTATGTTCATCGGTCATTTCCCGCGCACGTTTTATTTCCGAAACTGATTGTTTTGAACGATGAATGGCAGCACTTTGGAAGGGATATTCCCATGCTAAGCGGGCATTTATCTCTCCTGCAAAAGTAGATTCAGCTGGCACATGTTCCAATCTCTGAACCTTTTCCATAAAGTGATCCTCTACCGATTCAGCTTCCGATTCTTGTTTTTTGATTTCATCTGCGCTTTTTACAGTAATGCTCCAGGCAGAATGATGTTCAGTGATTTCTGTTGGAACAAACACATTCGTTTCTCCCGAACCCCTTAATTCTCCAGCGTTATGATGACGGACAAGTGCCGGTCCAATCCAATCAATATAACTCATTGCTGAAGCCCGCTCATAATCCTTTAAGAGCCATTCCGTATGGATGGAATAGTCATTCCACTGGTCGATTTTTTTCATTGCATCTTTTAAGGTTGCTGTCATGTATAACTTTTCTTTTGCTCTTGTCATCGCCACATATAAAACACGCATTTCTTCGGCAAGCATTTCCAGTTTCTTTTTTCGCTTAAAAGCGATTTGCGGGAGTGATGGATAGGTAATGCGTTTCTCTGCATTCACATACTTTGCGGCAAACCCAAATTCTTTATCAAGCAAAAAGGGTTTACGAATATCCGTCATATTAAAGTTTCTTGCCATTCCGGCCATAAAGACAACTGGAAATTCCAACCCTTTACTGCTATGGATAGTCATAATCCGAACTACATCTTCTTGCTCACCAAGTGCTCTTGCTGCCCCCAGGTCATCGCCTCTCTCAATCATCCGTTCGATAAACCGTAAAAATCGAAATAACCCTCTGAAAGATGTTAGTTCATATTGACGAGCTCTGTCATATAACGCTCGCAAATTAGCCTGCCTTTGTTTCCCACCTGGGAGACCACCAACAAAATCATAAAATTGGGTGTCGCGGTATAACTGCCAAATTAGCTCTGATAAAGATCCTTGCCTTGCCAAAGAGCGCCAATTGATTAATAAATCATAGAAACTGCGCACTTTTTCATAAAATGATTCTGTTTCTGCTGATTTACTCGTGCAAAAGGCAGATACCGCCTCCCAAAACGAACCACGTTTTCGACTAATCCGGATTTTGGATAATTCTTCCTCATTTAAACCAACAATCGGTGACCTTAACACAGATGCCAGCGGAATATCCTGGAATGGATTATCAATCACCCTAAGAAGTGACAACATAATCGATACTTCTGTTGCTTCAAAATAACCGGTTGATAGATTTGCATAAATAGGAATTCCTTGCTGCTTGAACTCCTCCATGATTTGTGGTGCCCACGTCATTGAGCGGAGAAGAATCACAACATCCCGATACATCATCGGTTTTTGCATTTTTGTTTTGGTATTATAAACGGGTGCACCATTAGCTACTAATTCTTTAATTTTAGCGGCGATCAGTCTCGCCTCAAGCTGTGATTGCTCTAAATCAACCTTATCAAATTCCCCTGCTACTGCTTCTGCTTCTGTTTCCGGGTCTGTCTCAAAAGATGTTTCAACACTTTCAACCTTTTGATCAATCAGCAGCAATTCTACCGGGATCGGAATGGCCTCAGGATAGTCGGCACCGTTTCGCAATTCTGCTGCCTCGTCATATTCTATTTCTCCGACTTTGACACCCATAATTTGTTTAAATAAATAATTTGTTGCATCAAGTACCTCTTTCCTGCTTCTAAAATTACTAGCTAGATCAATTCGAAGTCCTGATGCTTTCCCATCAACGGTAAAACGATTATATTTATCTAAAAAAAGATGGGGTTCGGCTAAACGAAAGCGATAAATCGATTGTTTGACATCCCCAACCATAAACAAGTTGCCGGATTGCTCCTCTCCCTTCGTAACCAGCTTTAATATTGTTTCCTGCACCAAATTCGTGTCTTGGTATTCATCGCAATAAACCTCATTAAAATGGCGTCGGTAAGCAAGGGCCGCTTCTGATGGCAAAAATTCTCCTTCAGCTGTGATGCCTTCTGTCAAAATTCCCAGGCAGTAATGCTCTAAATCGGCATAATCAACCAGACCTTTTTCTCTTTTTACTTTTTCAAACCGTGTGGAAAATTCTTTCACAAGGTAAATGAGCGTTTCAATTAATGGGCGCATCTCTACCATATCCCGTAAAAAGCTCTCTGGTTTACGGAAAAATAGTTCTTCCCTAATATCTTGGATTTTTTTCTTAGCTTTGTCCCGCAGCTTCTGAGCTTTCTCAGTTAGTAATTTATCATAATGATCCCCTTTAACTTGTTTAGCTCTTGAAAAAGACCATGTTTGCATAGCCTGATAAAGGGTAGCCCATGAATCCTTCTGCGCCAACATAAGAGTATCAATGACCTGTAGATCTTCTATAAAGTTTTCTGCTCTTGGTGCCGGACCATTAGGTAATTTAGTGAGTTCGAGCCCTTGTTTAATCATTTCCTGTGCAGCTTCTAATTGCAGTTCAATATCAAAAAGCAGGGCCTGTATAAAAGGCAGTTCCTCTATAGCAGTCACATTTTCTACATCATACATGGAAACAATCGAATGTAAATAGTTTTCTGGGAGCGGATTGGACTGTGCAAAATCGTAAATAGAACGGATGATATCCATCAACGCTGCATCGCTGCGATCATTTGTGAACGAATCTACTAAATTAAAAAATGCATCATTATCTTTCTTGCCATACTCGTCTTCAAACAGTTCATCCATTATTTCGTCTCTAATCAATTGGGCCTCTGTTTCATCCGCAATACGGAATCCTGGATCAATATCAATTAAATAATAGTATTTACGGATGACTTCCATACAAAAGGAGTGCAGGGTAGAGATAGAAGCCTTATTTAATAAACTAAGCTGTTTGCGTAAATGCCGTGATTCTGGATCATGATCGATGGCCTTTTCCAAGGCTTCACCGATCCGATGCCGCATCTCTGCTGCGGAAGCATTGGTAAACGTTACAACTAGCAGTTCATCGACATCAATCGGATTTTCCCTAGACAATATTTTTTGAATAATCCTTTCTACAAGGACAGCTGTTTTCCCAGAACCAGCTGCTGCGGCAACAAGGATATCTTTATCCCTGGCCACAATCGCTTTCCACTGGTCGTCTGTCCAGGTCACACCCTCTGGTTTCACTGGGATAATGAAATCATTCATGTTCCTTGTCCTCCTTTTTGATTAATTTTAAAACTTCTTCTTTTGAATGTGGTGTGAGCATTCTAAATTGATTATTTTCTATTGATTCATCAAATTGACATACAGATTTATAGGAACAAAATGTACATGGAATTTTATCCTTTAATTTATATGGGGCAATATCGATTTGACCGCTGACAATGGCATTTCCGGTTTTCTGATATTGCTCGCGAACATGGTTCCTTAGATTATCAAATTCTTCTAAACTGGCTATTTTGGATTTTTTTGATAAATTTCCATCTTTTTTAATTCCAGCAGCAACAATTTGTGAATCACCGGATTCTAGCGTCTGGTCCATCAGTTGAATGACCTTTTGGTCACTGAGCATTAAACCATTCATTTTAAACTTCTTCATTATTTCGTTTTCGATTTCATCGATAGTCAGCATTTTCTTCGTATTGATAAATGGATTATGAACATGGAAATATAGGACACCTGCCGGACTCGCCTTCATCTCCACTAATTTATTAGAATGGGTCATGACAATATCAAGATAGGTCAGCATTTGCAGGGCAAGGCCATAATAAACCTCGGTTAAATTGACATCCTTTTCACTTGATTTATAGTCAATCACCCTTAAGAAGACACTATCATCTTCAGCTTTTGCTTTATCGACCCTATCAATCCGCCCTGCTAATTCCATTCTTTTTCCATTTTTTAATGAAAAAGTTAACGGGGGCAGCTCTCCTTTCGGCCCAAAGCCCAATTCTAATCCGATCGGCGAGAACCCACTTACTTTTGCATGCTCACTCAATACAAGCGAGGCCCTGGTAATGATTTGCTCTAATTTTCTCTGGATATAATGATGTCGTTCGGAGCTCAATAATATTTCGTTTTGTAGTTTTGGTGCTAATGTCCTGACAGCTTCTTTTGAAAGTACCTCACATTGTTGCCGTGTTAATTCAGCCCAGGACAGGTTCTGTTCATTAACAACATCTGCAATCTGTTTTAAGGCTGCATGGAATAGTTCACCAATGTCAGGTGCCTCCAAGCGAAAAACGGACCGTTCACGCAGCTTGAGTCCATGCTGAGCAAAATGTGAAAAAGCACAGCCATTGTACAATTCCATTCTTGAAACACTCGCCTGAATGGTTTCACCATACAAAGCATCCGCCACCTCTTGAGATAACTGGACAGTCCCATTTAAATAAAAAAGACTCGAAAACACCTTTTGTGCCTTGTTTTTCCACGAACTCTTTAGATAGTAGTTATACACATCCCACCATACATTGGAGATAGGATAATTTCTCTTTTTCCATTGAAGTTGACCGTTTAGATAGGACAATGTTGTCCTAAAATTAGAAACAAAACGTAACTGTTCGGTTTCGTCTATTTCTAAAGGATCTGTAACATAATACGCTTCAACGGCATCGGGAAACATATCCTTAAGACGCTTAATGTAGGAGGAAGGAATCAATGCTTTTCCTTCATCATTGGCAAGTGGATAACTAATATAAAGCTTGTCCGACGGTGCCGTAAATGCTTTATAAGCAAGAAAGTTTTCATCTAGAAGGCGTGTCCGGCTGCTTGGTGCAACATTCATACCCGCAGCTAATAAGAGTTCCCGGTCTTCATCAGCGAGAATCCCCTCATCTGAAATTTTAGCTGGCAATACCCCCTCATTGACTCCGATAACAAAAACAATTCTGATATCATTCAGCCTTGATTTTTCTAAATCACCAATTAGGACTTGGTCGAGTGCAGGAGGGATAAGTGAAAAATGTAACGATTCAAAACCTGCTTCTAAGATAGCAGCAAATGCCTTTACTGTGACTTCCTCTTCCCCAAGAATTTCATCATATTGGTCAAGAAGATCAATGACTGCATTCCACACTTGTTCATGCTCACGCATTCTGACAAGATTGCCGTTTTCTTCGGCTGCTATTTTCCACTTTTCAAGCTTCTCGGGAATATCTAATTCTTCTAAATATAAATAGATGGCCTCACAAAATTTTCGCCCTGTATCTGCTTTTTTCAGTCTTCTAGACAGGCGTAACATAGGCGCAGATACCATTAGCTTTAATTCATTTAATTCTTGCTCCATCTCTTTTTCTGCATCCGTTTGAGCATTTCCAGCTAACTCCATCCCTCTTATTCGTCGATAAACCCAGCGCTCCTTTTTCGTCCATTTACTGCCGTTGATCCCGTAGGCTAAACAGTAATTTTCAAGGAGATCCATCTTTTCGCGCATTTTATATGGATTTTCTTGAAGGGGATATAGTAATTCTGTTTTTATTGCTCTAAATACTGGTTCATAGCGCCAAAACGAATTAATCACTTCAAGACTAGAACGGATTAACTCAATGAGCGGGTGATTGAGCATCGTCCTTTTCTGATCGATAAAAAATGGAATTTGATAATCAGTAAAAACTGGTTCAATAATTTCATGGTATTCCCCACCATTTCTGATAAGCAATGCGATATCTCTGTAACGGTACTCACTTGTCCGGACGACATCGCGAATTTCTTGCGCAATCCCCTCAATTTCCGCTCTTCGATTTGCAGCCTGGTTAATGTGAATGTCCGTTGTACCGTGAAAAGCGACGGTTGGGCGCATATCAAACTTTTCCTCTAAATGACGTAAGGAAGGTTGATTCCATTTTTGTTGGTCTCTTAAAATGATAGGCTGTTCTAATTTAATGGAGTTGACTCTGGCTAAATCATAAATATTGTAGCAGGTCTCACTTGACGCCCGGAACAAGTCGAGTTCGTCAGGGGCTGCATCAGTAAATAATTTTTCCGCAGTAAATGCCAGAGACACTCTTTTACATTGCTTCATTAATTCCCCTATGACACGATATTCCTGTGGTGTGAAGCTATAAAATCCATCGATATAAATTTCTGTCTCTTTCAGATAAGAAGAGGATGAAATTTTCTCTGCTAAGAGGTGAAAATAATCCTCTGAGTCTATATATTTACCAAAAATTTCATCCTCAAAATTCTTATAAATGATTTCTAAGTCTTTTAATTTATCTTGTAAGGCTTTTGACTCTCCATCGTCTCCTGTGCCAAGCTGTATAGATTCTTGGGTCAGGTCTTCGGGTCTAAGGCAGTATCGCTTGAATTCTACAATCATTTGTTCTAGTTGCTGAACAAAACCATTCTTATCGGCCGCCCGTTGAAAAATCCTTAAATTGTCTTTCTGTTCGTCAATGATTTTTCGAATTAACATATTCATGCCGACACTGCTTAAATGCATACGGCTAATCCCACCTGTTTCTTGGAGGATTCGCCATGCTAAACGGGAAAAGCTGAATACCTGGGCCCGAATCATTCCACCAATGCTAGAGTCAGTTGCCAAGCTATATTCTGTTAAAAACGTCATCTGCTCTGGCACAATATATATAATCGGTGTACCCTCTGGATTTTCCATTAACTGACCTCGTATTTCATCAAGAAACATAGCAGTTTTGCCGCTTCCTGATCGCCCGATTATCATTCTTAATGACATAGGTATACCTCTCTTTCATACAAATCAATCGATGCTTTATTTCTGTGGCGCTCCGCACCTGTTCCATAAAACTTTGTATCTTTCATTTTACCATAAAAAGAGTACAAACGTTTGGATATAGTTAGGATGTTTAAAACCAAAGCTGGAAATTATTATACAAAAAGCGTAAGCGCCCTGGTCAGCCGCTAGGGCGCTGGAGCTGGACAATTTTCGAAGATTTTTATACTTTCTAATCTAATAAAAAAAAGAGCATGTCCAAAACAAAGGGTCAGGCCCTTGTACGACATCCTCTGTTAACGGAACATAATTAAAAATGTACATCCATTTCATTTAATGGCCAATAGCGTAAATCTACTTTGCCCACTACTTGACTAGCAGAGATGAATCCGAATTGTCGGCTATCCCAACTCCCTAATCGATTATCACCGAGCACAAATAATTTTCCTTCCGGAACAGTATTTTCACCGGTAATTTCCTTCAAACTAAAATCTCCGGTTATTTTCATTCCTGGCGATTTCCGCTTATAAACGTCTAAAAACGGCTCCTCAAATTTCTGTCCATTAATATATAACTGATCTTCCCGATATTCAATTTTATCACCGGGGAGGCCGATAATACGCTTTACAAAATCTTCTTTAGCATTGGCATGAAATACAATGACATCAAATCGATTCAACTCTCCCACTTGGTACCCAAGCTTATTGACAACGAGCTTATTCCCATCCTGAAGAGTCGGCATCATTGATTCGCCTTCGACAATATAATTAGAAAAGAAAAATGTACGAATAAAAGCAAAGATAATGATTCCAATGGCAAATGCCTTAACCCATTCCAACCCTTCTTTTTTCCACTCAATCTTCATTGAAGCTCCTCCATTTCTCCTTCTCTGTATGTCTATCTATTTCACCATTATGGTCATTTTCCATACGCTTATTCATTCTTACTTCAATTCTTTTTCCTACAAACCAAAGAATAAAAATAACAAGCAAAACAATGGCTGTTCGAAATGGTTTTGTTATCAATGAATGGAGATCATAGCCGATAAAGCTAATCGTAAAAATCATCACCATTTTTCCGATACATACTGCCAGCATATATTGGGCAAATTTGATTTTTGAAAGACCAGCGACAATGTTTACAACTGCCGATGGAGTGAATGGAAAACATAATAGTAAAAAAAGGGGGCCAAACCCATGACGGTCCACCCAATCCATTAGCTTGAGAACCTTTGGGTGCTTGGGCAAAAAAGATAATAACCGTTCTTGCCCATACCTTCTAATTAGCCAAAAAACAAGGCCGGCCCCGATACAGGCCCCAAGCCATGAATATAAAAATCCTAACCAAAGTCCAAAGGCACTGGCATTTGCCATGACAAATACAAACAAAGGAAGAAACGGCAAAAATGCTTCAATGATAATTAACAATATGCCTGGGAGGGGTCCAAGTGCTCGATATTCTTGGATGAGTCTCATAACATGTTCAAGTGTAAACCAAGCTTTCAATGATTCCAAATCCATCCCGCTTTCTCCTTTATATTATTTCTCTGTTTTTATTTTGTAATAAATTGATGGAGTGCCTCCCTATTTTTATCGACATCGATATCTAGAACGGCTCCTTCTCCTTTTATTGTTGGCTCCGTAAAGCTATTTTCAATGGGAATTCGGAACGTTTCCATGGTCCCGCGTTTATCGGAAAGGAAATCCTTTCCCATAAAGATCAAATCTGAAGTGCTCATGTTTGTATTAACATAGGGACTGACAACACCAATAAGTTTGGGGAGCTTGGCGATAGTTTGAAAACCACTCAATTGATCCCTAATCGCATTAACTGCTTTCTGTTGTCGTTCAACCCTGCCGAAGTCGGACATAGCATCATGACGGAAGCGGACATACCCAAGCATCTGCGTACCATTCAGCCTTTGCAGTCCTGGTTCGATCGTCATATAAATATTTTTTTCCATTCTTTTCTCTACATCTATCTCTACACCGTTTGGAAATGCTTCATCAATCAGTTGAACAAAACCTTGAAAATCAACGATGGCGTAGTATTGTAAATCAATATCAAAGTTCTCTTTAATGGTCTGCCGCATTAATTCAGGGCCCCCTCGTGCGAAAGCTGAATTAATCTTATGCTTGCCGTGCCCAGGGATTTCCACATAGCTGTCCCTCATAATCGAAGTTAATTTGAAGGTCCCTTTGTCTTCATTATAATGGGCTATCATAATGGTGTCGGCACGGGACTGTTCCTTTCCCCTCGCATCACTTCCCAGCAATAGAACATTAGTGTCGCCATATTGATCCTTTTGTCCTTCAAAGGCATAGACAACATTTGTTTCTTTATTATCCTTAACTAATTTCTTTAATGATTGATTAACTCCTTGTTTATATTGAAAATATGCATAACCTACCACTGCAGCGAACAGTACCACAAGTAAAAGCAAAATGGACGGCCATCTTCTCTTTTTCTTTTTATGATGTCTATCAGCTCTCATGTTTTATCACCCATTCGTCCATGTTTTTAGTCTCAACTATATATGACTGTATTTTCTTTAATTAGGTTTCCTCATTTAATTCATTTTTCCCTATCAAATATCCTTCTATTAATAAAAACTTTCTCATACCTTATCGTTATTTTGCAACAAAGAAAGCTCGCCATTTGACGAGCTTTTTCAATTTCATGCTCTATTGCTTTTGTTGTTCCTTTTTTGTAAAATAAAGAGGAACGTTTGTTCGATAATAATAAAAGGAAGATGATGGTATCATGACAAGAATTCCAGAGAAGGACCGGGACATAATGGAAAAGGCGATTTACTTACCGATGGTTCTCATTATCTTAAACCGAGATTTAGCCGTTGTGGAAAATAGCCCCTTTAAATTAAAAAAACCTTATTTGAATTTAATTGAAGATACAATGAAGGAAATACAGCGGGAATTAGCTGAGGTAAAGCACTATATGAAAAAGAATAAGCTCCAAGTTATTGAAACAAAACGGGACGATGCTTTTACGATGTACATGTTTATATATAAAGGCTATGAAGAGAACCATAATTACTTTAATCCAAGGATTCGCAATAAAGTCCAGGAATTAATGGAAGGTTATTTAATAAAAAATACTCCTCCAAATAAAAATTAGGTTTACGAAACCACTAGTTCGAATCATTTAAATAGCATTCAATACTTTCCGAGGCCTTTGACGATTTTGGTCCATGCATTAAATAAAATAACTTTTTCTTGTTATATTCTACTCTTTGCATTAGCTTCAATTGTAAGTAAGAAGTTCTTAGCATCTGGGAATTAAACGTATTATAGGAAACCGGAAAGATGTGAGATTGGTTATTGCGGAAGATGACCAGCGTTTCACTCGCTGAGACTCGCCGATAATCCTTAATGTGTTCAAAGAAGAACCAAATACACTTAGGATTGTCTGGTGAAGCCGTACAGAAAGCGTAAATATTGCTAATTGGTTCAATAACTATGGGGAGTTTTCTTGAGTAATCAATTAATAGTCTTGTCCCTTTCCTTCTGCTCTCGTAATCTACACCATAATACGCGCAGCCTTTTTGGATAATACTGATCGGCTTAACAGGACACAGTAGTTCATCATCGACTTCACGAATGAGGGAATAGATTTTATTTCCATATTCCATCGGTTTAATATACAACGTACAGGAATTTACGATATACTCACCAATTTGCTTATCAGCCAACAACATTCACTCCTTTTTATATTTAATCTACCATATCTTACCACTTTTACTTTTTTATACCCTCATTTTTTTGAATTGTTCCTAATTTATTCACAAATTAGTCTGTCAAGAAAAATTGTTGTCAGAAAATTATAAATAAGATTGATATTATAAAAAAAACTCCATATAATTAAAAAAAGCATCAGGGGTGGTTTTTATGAATGAAAAATCATACACAGAGTTAATGAAAATTGGTGCCATGAAGCGAGCTCGAATGAAAGAGAACTTCGTCCAGGATTTATACATCGACATGCTTTTGTCTGAAATCCAGTTAACGATTGAAAAGGAAAAATTATTAAAAAGGATTGATTTGGCCATTGACCAACGGGACAAAAAAACATTTCATGATTTGTCTAGTGAGCTAAAAAAAATTAATAAACGTTTCGGAACTTAACCTTTTGAACCGCCGCATTTGGCGGTTTTTTATTAGAAAAGCGGAAGCGCCCTGGTCAGCGGCGTATGGCCTGGAGCGCTCCAACTGAGATAAAGGAAACACGAAGAGCCGGAGGCGCATTCGTGCTTGACTTATCGTAGGGCGGAGAGCGAAGGACACTAGCCGGTAGGGCGCTGGAGCTGGACAATTCTCGAAGCCAAACCTTATAAATTCTTAAAGTACAAAAAGGGATATCTCCAAAGGGTCAAACCCTTTGGAGATATCCTTTTTCATTTATTGATGACGATGGGTAATTTCATATTCCTCGAGTACGGAAATCCGATCAAGCATAGAAGGATGTGTATACCGAAAAATTTTCACTAATAGCGGCGGGTTCACTTCACTTAATCCGGAACGAGTTAATTCTTGAAAAGAAGTAATGGCCGCTTCCGGGTTTTTGGTCATCTCAATAGCATATTTATCAGCTCTTGTTTCCTCATAGCGGGATATTAGATTTGTAAACGGGCTGGCGGCAAACAAAAGCATTGACAGAATCATAAAAAATAACGGAAGTGAGCGAATACTTCTTACATCCTCTATTTTTAATTCCTTCCCAAACCGTCGTACTGCCCAGTTCATTAACCTATAGGTTAAATACAGTCCCAGTAGTGACATAATCAAGTAGACCGCAATTCCAAAATAAATATGTTTTTCAACATAATGACACATTTCATGGGCCATGATGAAAAGTATTTGGTTATCATTTAACCGATTTAAGGTCGTATCCCAGAGTACTATTCTGGCATTAGAACCAATACCTGAAACATAAGCATTTAACGAGTTAGTTTTATCAGCCATATTCACTTCAAAAACATGCTGAGCCGGTATTTCAGCCTTATCAGCGAGAGCCAAGATTTTCGTTTCCAATTCCTGATTTTTCAAGGGATAAAAGTCATTGTATAATGGGTCAATGACCACTGGCTGCAAGAACATCATAAACAAAGTAAATGGAATGGATAACAGCCAGCCATAAAGCCACCAGCGCTTTTGGCTTTTCTTCATTAGCCAATATAAGACGGGTACAATAATTAACCATGTTGCATAATTAATCCAATAGTCTATTAACTCATCCTTCATCCAAGACGCGAAGGTTTGCGTGGAAATATGATAGGTTTTTGAAAGAGAGTAACTAATAAAGTTTAAAGGAAATGTCGCTATGAATGCAAAAAAGGATAACCAAATCAAATAAATTGCCATTTGCAGCAGCCTATACTTTGAAGAATGATCTGCCCAGCGCTTAAACGCCTTTGAAAAGCCAAATAATAGAATGAGAAAATAGAAAAGCCATTCAAACGGAGTTGATAAAAAAAACAATAGGTTCCTGATTTTTGAATACTCCTCGCTCAAGCTTAGTTCTCTTCCATTAAGAAACGTTGACGGGTCAGCCTTTGAGCCTTGATATTCAAAAGGTAAAGCAGTATCGGCAAAGTAAAATAAATACCAATAAAAAAACAATCCATATAGACAAAAGGCCAAAACCGCATAGACCCCCATTTTTCTTACCATGATTTTGTCCCCCTTTTTGTACAGCCTCTATACCTAGTTTAGTTAAAAAGGACAGATTTAGAACCCATAAAAATAAAAAGACAGGACAAACCAAACTTGAATCATATAAACATAACTATTAGCAAATTTTCTATAAAAATGAAATAAAAAAAACATGGTGCTATGGACCATGTTCAAGAATTCTAATGTGCATGTCTGACAAGGGGCTAACCCTTTGTTTTCTTCTTATTTTCCTCCAGCTTGTGTAACCTGTGCTTTAAGGGCACGTCTTAGTATTTTGCCCGTCGTATTTTTTGGAAGTTCTTCAATAAACTCAATTGTGGACGGAATCTTATATTTTGCTAGATGCTCTTTACAATATTCTCGTACTTGCTCTGCTGTTAGCCCTGGATTTTTACTAACTACATAGGCATTAACCGCCTCTCCTTGATTAGGATCTGGTACACCAAGAACAGCCACTTCGATCACATCCGGGTGATTATAAATGACTTCTTCTACTTCACGTGGATAGACATTATAGCCGCCAACAAGGATTAAGTCCTTTTTCCGATCAACAATATAAAAGTAGCCGTCCTCATCCATTCTTGCCATATCACCAGTATGAAGCCAGCCATTACGAATCGCTGCAGTCGTTTCTTCCGGCATTTTATAATAGCCCTTCATTACATTTGGCCCCTTGACAATAAGTTCTCCGATGCCACCGACAGGTACCTCTTCACCAAGCTCATCAACAACCTTATTCTCGACATGAAGAACGGATGTACCAATAGAACCAGGCTTGCGTGGACGGTCGAGCGGGTTAAAACAAGTCACTGGGGATGCCTCTGATAATCCATATCCTTCAGAAATTAATACATTAAATTTCTGTTCAAAGTTCTTAAGTAAGGCAACAGGAAGTGATGCCCCTCCGGAAATGCATAAGCGCAATGATTTCAGGTCTTCAGGATTCCCTTCCGGAAATTGATAGAGAAAATTATACATTGTCGGTACACCGGCAAACACAGTAGCCTTCTGCTCTTTTATTAAGCCAAAAACTTCCTTTGGACTAAACCTTGGTGCAATTAATAAGGTTGCTCCACTTAATAACGGCGCGTTTAACGCTACGGTCAAGCAAAAAATATGGAACATAGGAAGGACTGTTACGATTCGGTCATCTTTGTTCATTTTTAAATAATCACTAACGTCTTGAGCATTGCTGTATAAATTCTTATGGGTCAACATGGCGCCCTTTGGCTTTCCGGTTGTTCCCGATGTATAGAGAATAATTGCGGTGTCATCATCGTGCAGTTCTGGGCCTTGGAAAGATAAATCCCCAGCGTCAATGACTTCTGTAAACGATTTCATTTTAGGATAAACAGTAAGATTTTTAATCGCAGTTCGACTTATGCTCTCAGGCTTCGTTTCACAAAAAATGTAGTGCTCTACCTTTGGTAAAAGTTGATGCATTTTCTCCACTAATGGAAGTGCTAAATCAAGTGCGACAACTACTTTTACATCACCATTATTAAGGATGTAGCCAATTTCATCTGCAGTGTAGATTGGATTAATCGGTATCACGGTTACCCCAAGCCGTAATGCCCCATACATGCTGATTACAAAGTGTGGAGAGTTCCCCAGTAATAAAGCAATATGATCCCCTTGTTTAATTCCTACTTTTTCAAGACCTGATGCAAACTTAGTAATTGCTCCATCCAATTCTCCGTAAGTAATGACTTGGTCGATAAAATGATAAGCTGGTTCTTCCGCGAAATTTTTCGCTGTTTCCTGTAACTTCGTAGATAAATTCATCATATTCCTCCCATCCATGAATGAATACTCATTCATTTATTCATAAAAGTTTTCTAAATATATTATATTGCTTGAATTTTAAGTATTCAACCATAATACAAAATTATTATAATTTAAAAAACGCGATCCCTGAAAACAGGAAATCGCGCACAATGTTAATAAATTAAATTAATAAATTCTTCTTTTGATATATTTCCAAAATAATGAGTGGTATCAACATCTAATAGTGCTTTTTCAATTTCATTCTTTTCATAACGAATGCCATTCAACCTGTTTTCGATATCACTTACATCGCCCACGCCAAAAAAGTCGCCATAAATCTTACAGTTTTCTAGCATTCCTTTATTTACTTCTAAACGGACATCAATGGAACCGGCAGGAAACCGATGGGAGTGCTGTAAATTAAATTTAGGAGATTTTCCATAATTCCATTCCCAGTTTTGATAGCGCTCCTTTGAAAGCTGATGAATCTTATCCCAATCATTTTCCGTTAGCACATATTCCGGTATTTCCCCTTGTTCTTCGAAAATGCTTTTTAATAATAATGATCGGAATTCATCCATTTCAATCTTATTGGTTAAAAACTCCGAAATATTAGCAACCCGGCTGCGGACCGATTTTATTCCCTTTGATTCAATCTTATCTTTTTTTACTTTTAGCGCAGAAACCACATTTTCAATTTCTGATTTAAGCATTAATGTACCGTGGCTAAACATTCTTCCTTTTGTTGAAAATTGTGCATTTCCGGATATTTTCCTGCCTTCAACTTCCAAATCATTTCTGCCACTTAACTCAGCATTAACGCCTAGTTTCTTCAAAGCTGCCACGACAGGCTCTGTGAATTTGCGGAAATTATGAAAACTATTCCCGTCATCCTTCGTAATAAAACTAAAGTTTAAATTTCCAAGATCATGGTAAACCGCTCCCCCGCCGGACAATCTGCGAACAACGTGAATACCATTACTTTCAACATATTCTGTATTAATTTCCTCAATCGTATTTTGGTTTTTCCCAATAATGATAGATGGCTCATTTATGTAAAATAATAAATACGTCTCATTAATATCAAGATTTTTCAAGGCGTACTCTTCAATTGCTAGGTTGATCCGGGGATCATGGATTCCTTTATTATCAATAAATAACATCATATTCTACTCCTTCTTATAGTGAAATAGATTGAAATTCGTCTGCAAGATTTATTATACCAGTAAAATGTTCAGATGCCTCCGTAATTAAATCAGCTACGTTTCCGTAATGCGGAAGATGGGTTAGAATTAATTGTTTAACAGCTGCTTTTTGGGCAAATTGGCCAGCTTCCACACTATTCATATGTCCGGCGGACTTACCATTTTGATATCCGTAAAAATTGCATTCACATAGCAATACATCAGCATTGCGGCTAAACTCAATAAATTCTTCTTTAAAAGAACTGTCAGCCGTATAGACAAGTGCCTTTCCATCAGCCTCTATTCTCATCGCATAGCATGGGACTGGATGGTTTGTTTTCAAAAATGAAACTTGAAATGGACCTACGGCAAGTTGGCTATTGGGATCATATGCAACCCCTTTTGTAATGTTTTTATAGGTTAATTTAGTAAATTCCTGTTCATCAAAGTGATGACCAAAAATAGGAAGGGTAGGAAAATCCTTATCCAAAAACCCCTGTATTAACCGTGCATGCTGCAAAACGCCGATATCTGCAATATGATCAGGATGATAATGAGAAATGATGACAGCATCTAGTTCTTCAGGCTGAATGATATTTTGCAGTTTTGAAAGCACACCACTTCCACAATCAATTAATAATTGAAAACCATCGTGTTCAAGTAAATATCCTGAACTTGCTGCGTTCCGTTTTGGATAACCGCCCCAAGGACCTATAATGGTTAGTTTCATGTTTTATTCCTCCCATTCTCATCTTCCTATCTTTAATATACGCAAAAATAAATTTCTTTTCATGAAATAAGAAACAAAAAAACCAGCCAAAAACGAACGGCTGGTTTGTAACTCTTATTCACCGACTAAATTTGGGTGTTGATGTTTAACTTGATGTCTATGTCTCATCGTAAAATAGGATAGGGTTCCAAGGGCAAACACAAGCATGAACCCTACAAGAACAGCTATATTGTGCCACATGAAACTATAGTCACCACTTGAAATAACAGCTTTAAAGCCCTGCACAGAATAGGTCATTGGCAGGAATGAATTAAAATGCTGTAAAAAGTTTGGAATTAATTCAAGCGGAAATGTTCCGGCACTTGTTGTTAATTGAAAAATAAGAATCACTATCGCAATAAATCGCCCTACATCAGCAAGCACTGAAACAAGAAGCTGAATTAAGGCTAAAAAGGTTAAACTTGTAATAATTGAAAATAAGATAAATTTGGGGATACTTTGAACCTCAAGTCCTAATCCCATAAGAACAATCACGTCTGCGAGTATGGCCTGAATCACACCAACACAAGCCATAATGGCAAACTTGCTGGCAAACCAGTTAAATCCACTGGATGGTGCTGCAGCCGTATCACGCATTGGAAACACAATGGACAAGAGAAGTGCACCGACAAACAATCCTAGTGAAAGAAAGTATGGGGCAAAACCTGTTCCATAGTTTGGTACATGATTAATTTTTTCATTATCAAGTTGGACTGGCTCAGCTATCATATTATAGGTCTTATCATCGGAATGAACCTTAGAAGCTTCATTTGCTCCATCAGCAAGCTTGTCAGCTAATTCTTTAGCACCATCTGATAACTTGGCGGTACCATCCTGTAATTGTTCAGAGCCGTCTGCTAACTGACCTGCACCAGAGGTAATGGCATTAGAACCTGCTGCTAATTGGTTCAGCCCGTCTGTAAGGTCTGAAGCACCATTTGATAACTTTCCAGACCCTGCTGCTAATTGGCCAGTACCAGCGGTTAGTATATCGGCACCATCTGATAACTGACTCATCCCATTTGATAAGTTGACGGTACCTGTAGTTAATTTTGCAGAACCTACAGATAAATCATGAATTCCTTTTTGTAATACCTGCTGACCGCCATTGATTTTTCCAATACCGGCAATCAACTGATCAAAATAAGGGTTTGTTTGTGCTTTAATTTTATCTTCCAATCCATTTGATGATTCGGCTAATTTTCCATTAACTCCGGATTTAAATTGACTAAAACCTGCATCAAGTTTAGGACTTAGCTCAGATGCAATTTGTTGTTGTAATTGTTCTTTGGTTGGTGCATTTTTTTGCTCGTTAACCATGATCGCTTGGACTAGCGCTGGGTCTACTTTATTATTAATTAATGTTTGAGCTAACTCCTGCATTTTTCCAGTTTGCTCCTGAATGGTCTGCTCAGCGATTTGTGCCGCTAGCATCCCGGTTAACTGAGTCTGAAATTGATCAATGCCACTGTTTAGTTCGCCTGCATTTCTCGCTAATTCTTTCTCAACTCCAGCGGCAATTCCAGCAGGAAGGTCACGTTTTAATTGTTCAGCACCAGCATATACCTCATTTGTTCCTGCAATAAGCTGGGGAATACTAGCATCCGCTTTTGCCAATCCGTTTTTCAGTTCAGTTGAACCTGATGCAATCGCTTGTGAACCTGAATTGGCGGCTTCCAATCCTTTATCGAATTCAATTGATTTCTCAGCTAAGGTTTCAAGCCCGTTATAGATCTCCTTTGATCCTGAAGCAAGCTTATTCGAACCGGCATCGGCAGACTTCATCCCATTATTAAATTCAATGGACTTTTCAGCGAGAGTTGCCAGCCCGTTATTTAAATCCTCACTACCTTGTTTTAAATCTACTGTCCCGTTCCTCAATTGGCCAGCACCGTCACTTGCTTTTACAACGCCATCTGCAAGTTCGGTTATTTTTTCAAACATCGTTTCCGCATAAGTCTCAGTTACCTTTTCAGCAACTGCAGTTTTAATTTTTTCCACTGCGGTACCGCCGATTTGTGCTGATAGGAAGTTAAAGCTTTCATTTGGTGTATAAATTAACTCCAATTTTTTGGGGTTTTCATCCAATAAAGTGGTCGCATTTTTGGAAAAATCCTTTGGAATTTCGATTACCATGTAATATTTTTGATCTTTTAACTTTTGATATCCCTCTTTCTTATCCACGAAATCAAAATCAAAATCCTTACTTTTCTTTAGTTTAGAAACCAAATCATCACCAATCTTAAGGTGATTCCCATCAAGTGTCGCGCCTGCATCATTATTCACCACTGCAACCGGCAGCTCGTCAAGCTTGTCATATGGATCCCAGAACGCCCATAAAAACATTCCAGCATACATAACAGGAACAAACATAACAGCAATGATCGGGATTAGGATTTTCTTATTTTTAAAGATTGCCAAGAGTTCTTCCTTTAATAAGATGTTTTTCACCTCTGATGACCTCCTTTTTAGAAATTGACCATTTTATTCATTTGGTCATTTTGTTGCTAAAAATAAAGATTATCCCTTTAGATAATCCTTATCTATATCCAACTATCAAAACATGAACAATTGACTAAATGAACATTTTGGTCATTAATTACTTTAAGAGTATACATCCTAATTTATAAATTGGCAATAAAAAAAGAAGCTGCATCACTCAACAGCTTCTTTTTCAATATTCTTCATTTTTAAGTAATCTAAAACGTCCTGAACAGCGGCTTCTCCTTGATCGATACAATCAGGAACTCCGACACCACCATAGGATGCGCCAGCTAGAAATACGCCTGGCAATTCTGCCTTTACATGATTTAAAATCGTTTCTAATCGCTGCTTATGGCCAACCGTGTATTGGGGCATGGAATTTTTCCAGCGAGATACAATCGCAAAGTCAGGATTCATCGTAATATCCATTGTCTTTTTTAAATCATCGAGAACGATTTTAATAATTTGATCATCTGACAAGTCTACAATTGTTTCATCGCCCGCCCTGCCGACATAACAACGAAGGAGTACTTTCCCTTCCGGCGTAGAATGTTCCCACTTTTTATGAGTCCACGTACAGGCAGTAATCGAGTAATCACCGTTTCTCGAAACTACGAATCCGGTTCCGTCAATATCCCTCTTTATGGCTTCCTTTGGAAAGGCCATTGCTACCGTTGCAACTGACGTGGAGGGTACTGATTTAAATGGATCAAAAAAGCTGTAGTCGGAGAACATGGTTTGGGTTACCTTATGAGGAGTAGCGGCAATAATACTATCAGCCTTGATCGTTTCTCCATTATTGAGATACAGCTCGTAGGAATCACCAGTTTTGGTAACTTTGTCGACACGATGCCCTTTTAAAATAGACTTTGGTTCTATTTTTGCTTCGATGGCTTCTGCAAAAGATTGGAGGCCTGTTTTGAAGGTTAAAAACCCTCCTTTTTTCGAGTCCTTTTTTTCAGACTTCTTGGGTTGAGAAGGGGCTGTTTTTTTCATGCCTATGATCAGGCTTCTGTATTTTTGCTCCACCTCGTAAAATTGCGGAAAAGTAGACATAAGGCTTAATTGATCAATATCACCTGCGTAAATGCCAGATAATAATGGTTCAATTAAATTTTCAACGACCTCGTCGCCTAACCTTCTTCTGAAAAATTCTCCTAATGATTGGTCTTTTCCGCTTTCTGATCTAGGCAGAATGAAATCTGCCGCAGCTCTTAGTTTACCGGGAATAGAAAATAGATTTGTTGTTAAAAATGGACCTATTTCTGTTGGAATTCCCATAATCGAACCACCGGGCATGGAGTGTAGTTTCTCATTTACAAGAACATACGATTTACCTGTAGAATTAGGAACTAGTTTATCATCCATCCCCACTTCTTTCGCCAGTCGTATCATACTTGTTTTTCTAGCTAAAAAGGAATCCGGTCCCCTCTCAATCGTAAATCCATCCCTTATGACGGTTTGTAGCTTACCACCGAGACGGCGTGATGCTTCAATGAGTTGAATTTGGATTGGAAGGTTTTGCTCTTGGACTATTTTTTGAAGATAGAAAGTTGAAGTGAGACCGGCTATTCCTCCCCCAACAATGACAACTTTATGTATATCCTCAGCCACGGATATCACCTACTTCCTATAATTTCCTATCAGTTACTTATTTCGATAAACGCTTAAGGATCACGTCAGACAAACAATCAATAAATTCTTCCTTAGCATTTGGCATTTCAGGGCGGTAATAGCTAACACCCAATTGATTGGTTACAGTTTTGCACTCAACATCATTATCAAATAGTACCTCAAGATGGTCACATACAAACCCTACAGGTGCATACACAAATGCTTTATAATGATCCTTATTAAACAAGTCCCTCGTTAGATCTTGGACGTCAGGACCGATCCAAGGCTCTGGAGTATTACCAGCACTTTGCCAGCCAACTGTATAATTTTTAATACCAGCCTGATCTGCAATTAAATCAGCTGTTTCTTGAAGTTGATTAGGATAGGGATCGCCATATTGGAGGATTTTCTCTGGAAGGCTGTGTGCCGAAACAATCAATATTGCTTGCTCCCTTTCCTCTTCTGGCATTTGATCGAAAATTTGTTTGATTTTGTCCGCCCAATAGTTAATGAATTTTGGTTCCTGATACCAACTCTCGATCGTTCTGATTTTAAGTCCGCCTAATTTTTCAGCTTCTTCCACTGCTCTGCCATTATAAGATTTTACACTAAAGGTTGAGAAATGTGGAGCAAGAACGATACTTACAGCCTCTTCAATGCCATCTTCATACATATTCTTTACCGCATCTTCAATAAACGGTTTTATATGTTTTAAACCTAGATACATTTTAAATTCAATTTCATCTTGAATTTCATTTAAATATTTTTCTAGCTTTTCCGCTTGATCAGATGTGATTTTGGCTAATGGTGATATTCCGCCAATTGCTTCATACCGATTGCGTAGATCCTCTATCATTTCAGGGGTCGGCTTCCTGCCATGGCGGATATGTGTATAATATCCTTCCAAATCATCTAATGAATAGGGTGTACCATATGCCATAACTAATAGACCCATTTTCTTTTTTGTCATATTTTGCACCTCATCTAAGTCTTTTGCATTTGCTAGTCTTTACGAAAGGACAAGGGGCATTAAGTCTCCAGGCAGTAAACTTTGTAAAGATCTTAATTCCCCTGTAAAAATCAGCTCATTCTATTGTGCCAAATAATTTGCCGTCTTTCCAATTTTAAGTTCTTTTAAAAAGAAAAGCGCAAGTGCCCTGGTCAGCGGCGTATGACCTGGAGTGCTGCAACTGAGATAAAGGAAACACGAAGAGCCGGAGGCGATTCGATGTTGACTTATCGTAGGGCGGAGAGCGAAGGACACTAGCCGCTAGGGCACTGGAGCTGGACAATTCTCGAAGCCAATACTTATAAATTCTTCTATAATAAGAAATTAGCGACTTAATTTAGATGCAGAATACTCGTGAATAAAGGATGCTAATCTTTTTAATGTCTCCGGATTAACAGATGGGAATACACCATGACCCAAATTAAAGATATACCCGTCTTGTGCCATTCCTTGATCTAAAATAGCTTTTGCCCTTTCCTCAATAACTTCCCAAGGAGCTAATAATATGGCTGGGTCTAGATTACCTTGTACGGTTTTATGAATCCCCATTTCTCTCGCTTGGCTAATCGGCAGACGCCAGTCCAAGCCCACAACATCAAGTGGAAGATCGTTCCATTCCAAAGCAAGATGACTTGCCCCCACCCCAAACATGATCAACGGAACATTTTCTTCTTTTAATGAAACAAAGATGCGATTCATGACTGGTTTGATAAAGATACGGTAGTCTTCCACATTTAATGCTCCAACCCATGAATCAAAAATCTGGATGGCCTTTGCACCCGCTTTTATTTGCGACTTTACGTATGTAATGATCATATCGCCAAGCTTTTCCATCAGGGCAAACCAGGCCTTTGGCTCAGTATACATGAACGCTTTTGTCTTATTGTAGTTTTTAGATGGGCCGCCTTCAATCATATAGCTGGCTAATGTAAAGGGCGCACCTGAAAATCCAATTAATGGCACAGATAATTGCTCTTGTGTTAATAATTTTATGGTATCCAATACATATGGCACATCGTCTTCTGGATGTATTTCACCAAGTTTTTCAACATCTGCTAAGGAACGGATTGGGTTGTCAATGACAGGACCAATCCCACCCTTGATTTCAACTTGCATGCCAATTGCGGGCAGTGGTGTCATAATATCTTTATATAGAATGGCTGCATCGACGTTATATTGTTCAACTGGGAGCCTTGTAACGTAAGCACATAGCTCAGGTTGATGAGTAATTTCAAATAAGGAATACTTTTCTTTAATCTCTCTGTACTCTGGTTGAGAACGGCCTGCTTGACGCATATACCACACAGGTACATGATCCGTCTTCTCACCTCTTGCTGCTTTTAATAATGTTTCATTAAACTGTTTGGTCATGAATAAAGTCATCCTTTCAAAGACATGTCTGTTTTCCATTTTAATATATAGAACAAAAATATAAAAACTTTTGGGATTCAAAGTATATAAAGACTGTCTTCACTATAACGATTAATCCTATTTGTGTATAGATAACGATAATAACTGTCAAAAAAAAGTCGTTTTTCTAACTATTCCTTTGGTGATATTAACCAAAAGCATACTCTGTTCTTAAAAGGGTAAACCAGTTAGTAATCTAGAAAAAAGGAGACTAAAAAATGAATGTTTATCTCACCACAGGGACGTTCGACTTTTTAAAGCGCATTGAAAGCAAGTATCCTAATGAAGTAATGGTGACAATGGTTAATGAGAATGGAGCAATATTACTCCATGAAACCAGTGGCAGCACCGAATTTAAAGAACCACGTAAGTACGAAGTGTTAGCACCGGTTGGTGAAATTCAAAAAGAGGGTTTTGTTGTTATGGAAAACATCCCTGTGACGGATGAAGGCAGACCATTAATTGAATATCAATTAAAAGATCAAGCACCCCTTATCGAGAACCAACCTGGTTTTATCTCATTTAGACTGCTGCGCCCCCTATCATCCAATACCTATGTCATCCTGACTGTTTGGCAAAATGAAACCTATTATCAAACATGGCAATCATCAGATTCATATTTTGGAACAGCTTTTAACAAAGGGACCGGAGTAAGTGGGCAGCCCCACATTTTGGCAAGTGCACCTTATGTAAGCACATACACGATTACGACATAGAGTCCAAATACCATTTAACAGAGCTTTATTTTCAAGAAAATTTTTCTTTCTTTCCCCTCACCACTTGATGCGATTTTCATATTCTGTATTACATCCATAGGGCAATAGCCTATGGATGTAGAAAGGGGGGAAAATGAATGCTTATTGAGCTTACAGCTCTTCATTGGATATATGTGACCTTTATTGTTTTGATTATCGGATTTATGGTAATGAGAAGGGACACAACCATTGTTTGTATTATTGGAATCTTCTTAATTGCCCTCACCGCGACTGGCAGCTTAAGTCATTCCATCAGTAGTATTTTTACTAGTTTTAGCTATGCCATTACAGAATTATTATCGACTATACTCGTTATTTCCATCATTGTTGCGATGAGTCATACTTTAACCACTACAGGGATTAACGACGTCATGATTTCACCATTTCGGAAACTAATTCGTAATCCTACACTTGCCTATTGGACAATTGGGATCCTGATGATGGTCATTTCTTGGTTCTTTTGGCCATCTCCGGCTGTTGCCCTGCTTGGCGCCGTCCTTCTACCCGTTGCATTACGAGCAGGTTTGCCCGCACTTGGAGTTGCAATGGCGATGAACTTGTTCGGACACGGAATTGCCTTATCAGGAGACTATGTTATTCAAGCTGCACCAAAGCTTACCGCAGATGCGGCTGGACTTCCGATTCAAGATGTTATAAATGCGAGCATCCCGTTAGTTTTTGTGATGGGTTTAGTTACAACGATTACGGCCTTCTACTTTTTAAAAAGAGATATGAAACGAGGCATTTTAAAAACCCCGTCCGATATCCTGACAGATTTACCTGTTGAAGAAAGTGATAAACCTGCCCTATTATCGCTCAAACAAAAACGTTTCTTCGCGATATTGGTTCCACTATTATTTGCCGCTGATGTTGCTGCCATGTCAATCCTCAATTTAGCCGGTGGAGATGCCACTGCTTTAGTCGGCGGAACTTCTATTTTAATTCTTCTATTAATCACCTTAACCAGTCACAAAAACAAAGGTCTTGAAAAAACAACTCAATATTTAATTGAAGGCTTCCAATTTGGTTTTAAAGTATTTGGCCCTGTTATACCGATTGCAGCATTCTTCTATTTGGGTGATAGCGGTTTCACAAAAATCATTGGTGATTTCTTACCGAAAGCCTCACAAGGAATCGTTAATGATTTGGGTATTGCACTTGCCAGTATCGTTCCATTAAGTAAACAGGTGGGAGCCATTACATTGACAACAGTCGGTGCTATAACAGGCTTGGATGGTTCCGGATTCTCTGGAATTTCACTTGCAGGATCTATAGCAAGTTTATTCGCTGTTGCTATCGGGAAAGGTGCCGCTACACTAACGGCACTTGGTCAAATTGCCGCTATCTGGGTTGGCGGTGGAACACTTATCCCTTGGGCCTTAATTCCTGCTGCAGCGATTTGTAATGTCGATCCGTTCGAACTAGCCAGACGAAACCTAGTTCCCGTATTTATCGGCCTAGTTGTAACCACCATCGTTGCGATGTTTTTGATATAAGAAAAGCGCAAGTGCCCTGGTCAGCGGCGTATGGCCTGGAGCGCTCCAACTGAAATAAAGGAAACACGAAGAGCCGGAGGCGATTCGATGTTGACTTATCGTAGGGCGGAGAGCGAAGGACACTAGCCGCTAGGGCACTGGAGCTGGACAATTCTCGAAGCCAAAACTTATAAAAACTAATATACTAAAAAGCGGCCGACTTTGTCGGCCGCCTTCTATTTAAACCTTCGCTTAAAGTACGTGTATAGGAAGATCCAAATCGATACCCATATGAATCCTAATGTATAGCCCCCAACGACATCCGTTGGATAATGGACATGTAGTATAATCCGGCTTGCTCCAATGAGCAGCAGTATAAGGGCTGCAAGACTCCCAATGATGATTTTTACCATTTTGGAATGGTTCTCCTCTATTAATAGATAGGCAATCATAAAATAAACAACCATACCTACCATTGCATGCCCGCTTGGATAACTGTAGCTTTTAACATGGACTAAATACTCAAGATCCGGTCTTGGACGGACAAAAAGATCCTTCAATAGCTTACTAACCTCATTACCAAGAGCAACAGACAGGGCCAATACAGCTGATCCAACATAATTTCGCTTCTTTAACAACAGCCACATAAGCATGAGAAGGGCCACAATTCCAATTCCTTTTTTATCGCCTAACTCTGTTACTTGAATAAAAAATGGTATGATTGAATCAGGGACGTGTGAAAACAAGCCAGCCACCTGATCGTCTATCCAAAAATGACTGTCGACTGCTACTTTAAAAGATGTAATGCATGCAAGTATTACTGCCACCATAAAAAAAATAAAAGAAAACTTTTGTTTGTTTATTACCTTCATTCCCCTAACCCTTTCACACTTTTTCTATTTAAAATCCTTTAAAAGTATAAAGAAATTCACTTTAAAAATCTATATAATAGTATCAAAGTGTTAAAATAGTTTGAAAATGCATTCTTTTCCAATCAGAGTGGAGGAGTTACATATGTTAACTACATTGTTTACTAAGTTAGAGGCTTACTATGAAGAAATGGTTTCAATCAGGCGTTATATGCACCAGCATCCGGAATTATCTTTTCATGAATATAACACAGCTAAGTTAATCCAATCCTATTATGAAAAACTGAATATCGAGGTAAAAGGTAATGTGGGCGGAAATGGTGTGGTTGCAAAAGTTTTTGGGAAAAAGCCGGGTAAGACAGTCGCATTACGAGCAGACTTTGATGCATTACCCATTCAAGACCAAAAAGATGTTCCTTACAAGTCATTGGTTCCCGGAATTATGCATGCCTGTGGACATGACGGGCATACTGCCACGCTGCTCGTTCTTGCAAAATCATTACATGAACTTCGAGAAGAACTTGAAGGGACTTATGTCTTTATTCACCAACACGCAGAAGAGTATGCTCCTGGCGGTGCTGCCCCAATGATTGAGGATGGCTGTTTAGATGGTGTGGATGTCATCTTTGGTACCCATTTGTGGGCAAGTGAACCGACAGGAACCATTCAATACCGAACAGGTCCGATTATGGCGGCAGCTGACCGTTTTGAAATTGAAATCCAAGGTCAAGGCGGGCATGGGGCGCAGCCACATAAAACAAAGGATGCCATCGTTACGGCATCACAGCTCGTTTTAAATCTTCAGCAAATTGTCAGCCGCAAGGTGAATCCTGTTCATTCTGCAGTGGTTACCGTTGCTTCTTTTACAGCGGAAAATGCCTTCAATGTCATCGCCGACAAGGCAAAGCTTATCGGTACTGTTCGTACTTTTAACGAAGACAATCGCCAATTTATTGAAAATGAAATAGAAAGAATCACATATGGTACATGTTATATGTCTGAAAGCAGTTATGAGTATCATTTTTTCAGAGGATACCCAGCAGTGGTTAATCATGAAAAAGAAACCGAATTTCTAATTAAATGTGCACAAGTTGTTCCGGATGTAATCAACATTGAAGAAACCGAACTCCAAATGGGCGGTGAAGATTTTGCCTATTATTTGCAAAAGATTCCTGGAACCTTCTTTTTCACCGGAGCAAAACCTGCTGAAGCCGAAACTGGATATCCCCATCACCATCCAAAATTTGATATAGATGAAAAAGCCATGTTAATTGCTGCCAAAACGCTAGGAACAGCTGCCTTAAAAATCCATAATGAATAACCAACTTAAGCTCCTGACATCTAGATGTCAGGGGCTTTTTGCAATAACCTTAACCGATAGGCATTCATCGCTGTTTCTCCTAAATGTTTGAGGAGATTATTATTAGCATAGGCACCAACAAATGCGCCAATTCCTGGCACAAGCTGAAATAGTTTCGCAAGATCAATATAATCCCGATATTCCTGCTGGAACTTACGCCAATCCATTTCCACGAGAACCTCCCTCCGGCTGTCCCAATTTTCAATTTCATTTAAGGTGTTCTTGCGGATTTCTTCACTTGAAAAAGCTAATTGAAAAACATGAAGGAGAAATAATCTTTCTTCATATTCCTTAGTATCAAATCCATATATAACGGCTGCTTCAAACAGAAATTTCATTTTAATGGTCAGAAGCAATGGGAAATCAGCAAGACCTAATAAAATCCCTCCTGCCCCTGTTCCCGCTCCTTCCACTACAGCAGTCTTCTGATAGGCAGCTATTTTTTTGTGTGCTAATTCATCTCTCTCTGCTAGCGTTAATCCGCGTGCCTGATCCTTATTTGTTGTAACCTGTGAGCCAAATAACGTCGCTTTTACCATCCCTTTGATGCTTTCCGTCATGACCTCATGAACCTTTTCGGGGATCCATTCATTGATTCTCCCTTGAGCTTTTTTTGATATTCGGTTCATCATTCCTGAACGTCTTGTTAACTTTCGCTTCCATTCTTCTACTTCTTCGTACACCTTTATTTCATACTCGTTCAATTTAATCCACCCCTCACCATCATTTTATGCTTAAATACGTTGGAAACCGCCCATTAGTTTCAAAAAAAAAGGATGTCTCAAAACAAGGGTCTGACCCCTGTTTTAAGACATCCTTTTTCAGATTATGCTTTTAATCGATTTTTAGCGTAAAAATAGACGAAAATATAGCTAAACGCCAGCCCAGCGAGTAAAGCAAGCAGGGAAATCATCCATTCACCTTTAATTAAAATCAAAAATGCAAAGATGACGGATTGACTAGATAAGATCACGATTAATAAAAAGTGAAACGAATCAGTCTTATAGCGTTGGGCAACCGGGTATAAGTCCACCCATAGTTTGTTTTGATGGTGATTCCATAATGGCAGCAATTGAAAGCCCGTTAAATATAAAAATAACACACTAAGCAAAATTTGCCCCAGACCAAAGGAAATAAAATAAATGGCAAGTGCGCCGATTACAGTTAAACGAATGAATAAGCCTAGATAATCGGAGGAGCGCAAAAATGTTCGTGCATACAAGTACAGGTAGGTTTTTTCTTGTGAAAATTGGATATTGCGTATAAATAGATCAAGCCACTTTCTTCTTTTCACAGTATCTTTTAATTTTGGAACATCGGTAAACATGTTAGCTAACCGATAAAAGGAAGCCATTCTCTTTTCCTCTTGCTCAATTAATTGGTCCCATTTTAAGCCCATTTTTCCAGTTTTGGCAGAAAAGGTGTAATAATAAAAAATAATGATCACTCCCATGATCAGGAGAATCATAATGTTAGCATGTTTGAACAGTAGAAAGGATAATGCGGCATTCAAAAAATAACGGACAACCAAATCCCATCTATGTACGGATGACTCAACATAATAATTGATATTCCAAGTAACAGCTAAATTCCAAACCTTCACAATGAATAACACGATTAGAAACGGGATAAAAGAGCTAAAACTATTATTATTGACATGTGCATATATTGGCATAAGCACTGCTAGTACCATCAACAGAATATAACCTTGATAGACAAAGCTTGCCGCCCCGGAACGGAAAAAATATCCTTTTAACTTACTCTCAAGTGGCAATAGAAACACCTTGTCTGCTTCTAATAAAAAGTTATACACCGGACTGTACGTGAGAAAAACCCCAATCAAAACAGCCATAATAAGTTCTGCTGGAAAATCTGTTGAAAGTGTCTCAATCCAGTTTTGATAATAAAATGCGGCTGTACCAATTAAAAATAACAAAACAATGACAAGATGCCCATTAAAAATATACCGTAAATATCTTCCTAAATCTTTAAATCGACGACCTGCTCGATCCTTCCAAAGTTTCTTCTCATCAAACATAATTTTCTTCCTTCGTTAGTTGAATATACAAATCGTCTAAAGAGGCTGCTGGCATCGAAAATTGCTCTCTTAACTCTACAAGTGTACCTTTTGCCCGGATTTTCCCTTCATGAAGGATGACAAAGCGATCACAATATTTTTCTGCGGTAGCGAGAATATGAGTCGACATTAAGATACCCGCCCCATTTTCTTTCATTTTTTTCATTAAATCAAGCAGGGACTGAATCCCTAATGGGTCAAGACCAACAAAGGGTTCATCCACGATATATAACGATGGCTGGACAAGAAAGGCACACATGATCATGACCTTCTGCTTCATCCCTTTCGAAAAATGAGCAGGAAACCAGTTTAATCGTTTCTCCATTCGAAATTCAGACAGAAGCGGTGTAATTCGTGTTTTAAAGGTAGACTCATCGAGTCCGTACGCCATCGCAGTTAATTTCAAATGCTCATCAAGGGTTAGCTCCTCATACAAAACAGGGGTTTCGGGAACAAACGTAAATAAGCGGCGATAGGCTTCTTTATTTTCTGTAAAGGACCGTCCATTAATTTGGATCGTACCGCGATGTGGTTCCATTAGTCCGATTATATGTTTAATGGTTGTACTCTTCCCAGCCCCATTCAAACCAATTAGGCCCACAATTTCTTTTTCTTTTACTTCAAAAGAAACATCCTTTAATACAGGGTTTTTTGTATATCCCCCGACAAGCTTATCGATTGTTAATAAAGCCATTTACAACGTCCTTCCTCCATCGAAGTTTATGGTTTTAATTTTATCAAATTACGCTCGATAAAAATAGGAATTCAATTTTTTATAAAATTTTTGGAATAATTCCTTTGCAATCGGACATCATAATATTCGAAGGGGAAATAACTTACTCCGATGAAGTGATTCATCTAAATTTGAGATGAGGTGTCTGTAAAAGACAATTTCCTTTCAAACAAGTGAGCTTCTATTCGATTCAAATAAGGGGATGGTTGTATTGTACAATGTGCATGGTAACCATTTAGAGTTCAAGTAACACCAACACTGTTTATCTTAAAGAAATAAACGGAAAATGAGGTGTTTACCGCAGATCGCTACCTGTTTTTATAAGTTGGGAAAACATATAAAAACAAATAGGGGATGGTCAGCTTGAACAAAGATGTCTCTTTATAAAAAAACACTCTACGAAAAATGAGGTGTTTATCAAAGAACACTCCTAAAATGATCGCAGATTTGAAGCAGTTCCCCTTCGAGAGGGCAGGATTCCACGCGGATCCTGCCTTTTTCTTTCGTGGAAACGGAGCAAACTGGATAGCTTTTATTCCATCATTTTTAAGATATGTGGTAAAATAATACAAACTATTTTGAAGGGGTTGTTTATGAAATGAGTGATTGTATTTTTTGCAAAATAGCTAACGGTGAAATTCCGGCAGCAAAGGTTTTTGAAAATGAACATGTCGTTGCCTTTTTGGATATTAGTCAAGTTACAAAAGGACATACGCTTGTCATCCCAAAAGTACATAAGGAAAATTTATTTGAATTGACACCTGAAATTGCTAGAAATTTCTTTGAAGTTGTCCCTTCCATTGCAAATGCTTTGAAAAAGGAATTCGAACCCATTGGCTTAAACACCCTTAACAATAACGGTGAACATGCCGGACAATCTGTTTTTCATTATCATATGCACCTAATCCCGCGCTATGGCAAGGGAGATGGCTTTGGCGCTGTTTGGAAAGACAATCAAAGCGATTATACATCTCAAAAATTACAGGAAATGGCAGAAAAAATTGCCAAACAACTTTAAGATATATAGTAAAGCAGGATAATTTTCTGAAAATTATTTCTTTATATATATTATCGTAATATGGTATAATGATTGTAAGTTTTTCGCTGCAGGCAATCAGTGCACTGCAGGAGGAACAAATAGCTTAGGATAGCAGAGGAGAGATGAGAAATGAATACAAAAAATTTAGTAGTATTAGCACTTTTAGCGGGGATTGGAGTCGTCTTGCATACAATCATGCCGAGTTTCCTTGGAATTAAGCCTGACATGATGCTGGCCATGATGTTTTTAGGAATTATTCTAGTTCCAGAAGTAAAAGGTGTCGTGCTTATGGGCATTGTGACGGGAATATTATCTGCCTTAACAACACAGTTTCCTAACGGTCAAATTCCAAATATGATTGATAAACTTGTTACTGCTTTAATCTTTTTTGGTTTATTCTTAGTTTTAAGAAAAATCACCAAACCAATCGTAACTGCTGCCGTATTAACAGCAGTGGGAACATTAGTTTCAGGGAGTGTCTTTTTAGGATCAGCCTTTTTTCTAGTGGGCTTACCAGGTCCTTTTGCAGCACTATTTGGAGTGGGTGTTTTACCAGCAATTGTGTTAAATACTATTATAATGGTTATTTTGTATCCAGTAGCTCAATCAATTTTAAAAAGATCGAAAATGTCATCCGCTTCCGTCATTCAAAAGTAATGCTCGGGATCCTGTTAAGAAAAAGAACCCATTGGGTTCTTTTTCTTAACTTACATATCACAACTCTTCTATGAAAAGTATGAAAGTATGAAAGCGACTAGCAGGCATATCCCTCCACCGCCAGCCAGTGCAGCAACTCTTTTCTTTAGCACTTGTTTTGGCGGATATACACCTGGTCTTTTTAAAACAAGTAAATATTTAAAAGATCCAAAAACTAGAATTGCACTCGAGATAAAAAACGTCACAGCTACACCCTTCATCTTTAATGTCCCCCTACTAGATTCGAAAATTCGAACATTGGTTGTAACTATTTATATGTTTTACCGCCCAATCCTATGATGATCAAGGACTCGTTTTGGTAAGTAAGGATTGGATTACTATTTAAAAAAATTATTTTATCAAATTAAATATTCTAAAATTTACCATTACTCGGAGGAGACAAGTAAAATGAAAGTGAAACCGTTTTTATATGGATTTATAACTGGGGGACTTGCTGCAGGTATTAGTATATTTTTAACAGCTCCAAATTCAGGTAAAGTAACAAGAATTAAACTAAAAGAAAATAAGCAATCTGCACTTAGTCAGTTGCAAGAACTTAAAATGAACCTAATCCAATTGAAAGATTCAACTGCACATGCAACGAAAGAAGGAAAAAAACAATTGGTAAACTTCTTATCGGAAGTGAAATCTTCTCTCGTCCAATGGGAAGAAGATGTACAACCTCAACAACAAGCGATCCAAAGAGAAATTGTCGAAATGAAGGAAACCGTCCAGGAATTAGAAGAAAAAATATTAGAACATCGTTAATAGATCATTTTTCATTAAATATTGAAGGAGGAGACGCCCTTAACAGAAAAAATCCTAAGAATCAATATAAGATTATTATGATTTCTAAAAATTTTGTGAATTTATGCTTTATTAATTTTTATTTTATTGGCATAATGAAAATAGAGAAATATAAAAGTAGGTGAAAATGGGGATGACTGAGAAACAATATTCTATGAAAGAAGCAATGATTTTTAGTCAAAGAATTACACAATTGAGTAAAGCATTATGGAAATCGATTGAGAAAGATTGGCAGCAATGGATTAAACCTTTTGATTTGAATATTAATGAACACCATATTCTTTGGATCGCTTATCATTTGAATGGGGCTTCTATCTCAGATGTGGCAAAATTCGGGGTCATGCATGTCTCCACAGCGTTTAACTTTTCTAAAAAGTTAGAAGAACGAGGTTTGCTGAAATTTTCAAAAAAGGAAAACGACAAACGTAATACGTATATCCAGCTTACAGACAAAGGTGAAGAAATTTTACTTCAATCAATGGAAACCTATGAACCAAAAGGCAATGCGGCTTTTTCAGGTGCCCTTCCACTCCGGGACTTGTATGGTAAATTTCCAGATATTATTGAAATGATGGCGATTATTCGCAATATTTATGGTGATGATTTCATGGAGATTTTCGAACGCTCTTTTCAAAATATTGAACTTGACTTTATCGAAGAAGACGGGAAGTTGAAAAAGGCAAACAAAACGGAACAAGAGTTAGTATAAATCACATGCTTATAGAGATTTATTGAACTCCCGAAAAAGCGGCTCGTACAAATTTTGGAGCAAGCAAGCCTTAACTACTTCTTCAATTTTTAGATTCCCAGGCAATGAAGCTGATAATTCTTCGAAAAGCGGATGGAAGTAAACATATCCTTCCGCTTTTTGTTCTGCTAATTTCTCGCTCAACTCATCACATAAATGATAGAAATTAGCGATCTGCTGCTCAGATAACCCTTTTTCAATAATTAGCTTATAAAACTCAAGCTTTGGATTATTAACAAGCTTAATTAACAGCTTTTGATGATATTCAAGCAGATTAATTCTTTGCAAAAGCAACTCATGTCCATTCATATATTTGTCCTCTTTTCAACCCTTTTCATTATCTTATGTTCATTATTCACCTTTTAAAGAGGTGGGTAAACCTTTTTTAAGCTTTTTAAGAGATTTCAATTGGCGGCAATTGGCGTTTTCAAGGCTCCATCCAAATTGTCTAGAACTCTTCCATTCTTTATGACTATCTTTTTTTTGCATTTTTTGATATTGTATAGAGAAAAGTGAAAGCACTTATTCCGTGAATAAACTTCACGTCGAGTAATTGTTGGACCGTAATTATAGTATACCATTAGGGAGGGAATCAATGATGATCTCCGTTTTTATTGTGTTAGCAATATTTATTTTGTTTTATGTAAATAAAATGACAAATTCACTTTGTATCCAAAAGGAAATACCCGAAGAAAACCAACATAAGGTATTCCGCACGATTAATGTTTTAATCACGATATTACTAATATCATCATACTTGGAAATTTTATATACATAATCCATCAATGAATAGGCTGACAATTGTTTTTGGATGTGTAATGTTTAATCCAAGCGTTACAAAAAGCAAAGCGATGAGGCAATCTCATCGCTTTTTTGTTTACTATCCTTTTATTAATAGATCCAAGAAGCTCCAATGATAATTAACAGAATGAAAAGGACTACAACTAAAGCAAATCCTCCACCGTAACCTGCGCCACCAGACATATATCTTGACCTCCTTTCATAATTCATTTTTTTGTCTTAATAAACCCAAGAAGCCCCAACTATAATCAATAGGATGAAAAGGACTACAATTAGAGCAAATCCACCGCCATATCCTGCACTCATCGTAATACCTCCTTTTTAATTTGCTAAGATATACTATTCATGAAGGTTTCATTTCGTTTAGGCACTTCACTTATTTTTTATGGAAAAGTCTATTTTGCTTTTTTTGAAATTTCTATATATGCTCACATCTTTTATTTTTGCAGTGGTACCCATTTATGTTATAGTAAACATTGTGGACAAGTAGACCCCACAAGAATTTAACTGTTTAGGAGAGATTCATCATGAAAAAATGGATATTGGCCCTTACATTGGCTGGCGGGGTTCTTGCATTAAGTGCATGTAATCAGAGCAGTTCTAATACAGTGGCAGAGAGCAAAGTTGGAAATGTAACACAAGAGGAACTATACAATACGATGAAGGAAAAGATTGGAGATCAAGCCCTTCAGCAACTTATGTATGAAAAAGTTCTTTCAAAGAAATACAAAGTTACTGATAAAGAATTGGATGCTAAAGTGGCTGACTTAAAAAAACAGCTTGGTACCAATTTTGAGACCACCCTTGCACAGTACGGCTATAAAAATGAAGATGATTTAAAGAAAACAATGAAGCTCGGAATGATGCAGGAAAAGGCTGCTTTAAAGGATGTTAAAGTAACCGACAAGGAATTAAAAGACTATTATGCTTCCTATCAGCCAGATATTAAGGCTCGCCATATTCTTGTAGCTGATGAAGCAACGGCAAATGAAGTGAAGAAAAAGCTTGATGGCGGTGCTAAATTTGAAGAGGTTGCGAAAGAATATTCTACTGACACAGCTTCTGCACAAAATGGCGGCGATTTAGGTACAATTAACAACACGAATAAAGAACAATATGACCCTGATTTTATTAAGGCTGCATTTGCTCTTAAAGCAAATGAAATTAGTGCACCAGTAAAAACACAATTCGGTTATCATATAATTCAAGTAACAGAGAAACAAGAGAAAAAACCTTATGATGAAATGAAGAAAGAGATTGAATATCAAGTAAAATCATCAAAATTAACAAGTGATTCTATCCAAAAAGCGATGCAGCGTGAACTTAAAGCAGCAGATGTCAAAGTAAGTGACAAGGATTTAAAAAATGCGCTTGAGCCACAAGCTACTCCAGCAGCACAATAATGAAGTAAAGCGGAAACCCCCGACAAACTGGGTGTTCCCGCTTTTTTTCATTTTTCATTGAATTTCAATACTAGATTGATTTTTTATTCCCCTGTAGCCTTAATTTCCTCACGCAATTCTTTCTCCCGTTCGAGACGTTGAATATAGATTTCCCCTTCTCGTTCAATGTTTTCCATTTCCAACTCCCGCTCTTCTCTGCCCGTTTTTATGGCCATTAATGCACTAATTACTATTCCAACCACAACTGCATAAATCCAAATAGGTATCGTCAATGTCCCCTGCTCCCTTCTATAGTGGCTGTCCACTTTACATTACAACTTATTCAATATTCCTCAAAATATTCATTTCTTGGCAAAAAAAATAACCCTTTATAGGGTTATTTCTCTTAATTATGAAAAACTGGTTTATAAAACGAACGGTTATCTAAGGCGAAAATCCGCTCAGTAAATTCACCAGGCTTCACTCGCTCTAATGCCCGATCCAGCATGTTCATTTTGGCATCAAGATTATCAATATAATGAAGAATTTCTGCTTCCTTAATTAATGGCGGCTTGGGACTTCCCCATTCCGCTTTTCCATGATGGCTAAGAACAAGGTGTTGTAAAATTAATACCTCTTCCGATGATATTCCAAGCTCTTCTGCAGCCTTCCCAATCTCACCAACCATGATGGTAATATGACCAAGCAAATTCCCTTCAATCGTATAAACCGTTGAAATCGGCCCCGATAATTCCATTACCTTTCCCATATCATGTAGAATAACACCTGCATACAAGAGGTCCTTGTCGAGACTAGGATATAAAGTCGTTATCGCCTTGGCTAAGTCAAGCATGCTTACGACATGATAGGCAAGGCCTGAAACAAATTCATGATGATTTTTCGTTGCCGCAGGAAATTCTAAAAAGGCCTTTTGATGTTTCTTTATTAAATGGCGGGTAATCCTTTGGATATTAGGATTTTTCATTTCAAAAATATATTGTGTCAACTTACTATCCATTTCTTCCTGACTGACTGGTGCAGTTTCTAGAAAGTCATCAAGCTTTACGCCATCGGATAGCCCGGCTTTTCTGATTTGGCGAATTTTAAGCTGACTTTTCCCACGATAATTTTGTACATCTCCAATAACTTTTACAATATTTTGGGCAGCGTAATTCCTTTCTTCATCCGCCCCAGCATCCCAAAGCTTTGCCTCTATTTCCCCACTTTTATCTTGGAAGATCAATGTCAAAAATGGCTTGCCGTTACTCGCAATCCCTTTTATGGAACTTTTAATTAGGAGAAATAATTCAACTTGTTCTCCCACATCATAATGTAATATTCCTTTGCTCAACCTCTCCACACTCCTTCCCATAGTAAGAGTATAACATATCCAATTATTTTCCTATTAGATAATCTGAACAGCACCTTTCTCTAGAAAAAGAACCTCCTCTTTTTTAAATAAATGAAGTAAATGCTTATGACAAGTGAAAAATAAAATTTGATTATGTTTCAATCCTTTAAGCAGCTCAATTACTTTTTTCGTCCTTTTTTCATCAAAATTGACAAAACTATCATCGATGATAATTGGAAACTGATAGTTTTCATAAAGTGTTGTCGCCAAGGCAAACCGAATGGCTACATATAACTGTTCCGTTGTTGCCTGGCTTAGTTCATCGGCTTCAAATAAAGTATGGTCCCTACGCTCGACTAGAAAGCCAGTACCGGAGTTCTGAAGGTGGATCCTATGATAACTTCCATTTGTAAGAAAAGACATGTATCCTTCCGCTTTTGCAAGCATCTTTGGTAAATGAACATTTTTATATTTATCAACTGTTTGCCACAAAATCTCTTGAGCTAAACAATAGACAGACCACTCCTTTGCTGCCTCATCAAGTTCATACTTTTTCTGCTTGAAATGATGGAGAATATCAGAATACAGACCTCCCTCTTCGAGAATTTGAATTTCATACTTTACGGAAGCATATTCAGTTTGAAAACTTTTCAATTTTGCTTGCAATTGTTGGGCATCAAGATTATATTCCTTAATTAATTCCACTGGATCGGAAATGGTTAAAAAGCTTTCCCTAACCTCTTCAGAAAGAATCGAGTAGTGAAGCTGACTTTGAAGTTGATTAAGTCTCTCTAGCAGTTGCTCATATTTTTCTGCTTTAGCTCCAAGTTCATAGAATTGCTGCTCCGTCTCCACCTTAGCTGCATGTAGAAGCTTCGTATGTTCCGTTTGTAGCTGCACTAACTCTTGAGATTTTTGTTGCAAATCAGCTGTTAAATCAGCGAGCTTTCCCAATCTTTCTTGGCTCTTTATTTGCTTTTCATGCTCTTCCTTTAGCTTATTTCGTAGTAGATAAGCAGACTTATGTATATCTAAGCCGTTTTCTTCTAAAAAACGATTTTCGAAAGATTTTATATTTCCAATTAGTTTGTTTTGCTGAAGATTTATTTGCTCAATTTTAATTTGAAGCTGTCTTTTTTCTCTGCCAATTGACTTGAATTGCTCTATTAATGTGAAAGCTTCCTGTAAAAATGTCATCGCAATATAGTCTGGTATTTTTAATTCTCGACTAATGGATAACAGCTTTTCTTTATTTTGATTCGTCTCTAACTCCCACTCTTCAAATTTGGAGAGTATCTTTTCATATACCACTTGCTGCTGTTTTAGCCTTAGTTTTAACATTTGCAGTTCTTCACGTCTTTTAGTATCTTGCAGTAACTGGTTCTCGAGCATGGTTAAATCCAAATATTTCGTTGACTGAAGTTTTTGCTTTAACAGTTGTTCCTTTTCTCTTAGCCCATTAAGTGGTTGATCTAGATCTTCCTCATTAGCCTGCTTGTTGCCTTTTTTCATAAAAATAGCTGCGACTATACAGCCCAACACGCCAAGGTATAATAGAACCCATTGCTTTGTAAATAAACCATACATGATGAGGCCAAATAAAATTAACTCAAACAATAAATACTGGAGCTTTTTCTGCTTTTTCATCTTTTCACGTGCAGCTTTATCCCTTGCATTTGCCTGCTGATAAAATTCTATTTTTTCTATTACAGTTGTTAATTCCCACTCGAGGCTTTTCTTATCACTTCCAAATCTAACCTGCTCTTCAAGTTCAACCCTTTTCTGTTTATCAAGGATTTTACTTTCAGCCAAGCGGACTTCTTTTTCTAATTCTTCCAATGCCTTTCTTTCTTCTTGATACCGCCCCTCTAACTCTTCTTGTACTTCTGCTAACTTTTTCCTTTTTTGAGCCACTATTTCAACTTGATTTTTCATATATATATTTGTATTAATGGTATAAATCTCATCCTCATCTAGAGGTAAATGAAGCTTTTCACTTGTATTAGCAAGCTTCTCTTCATACTCTGCGAGTTTTGTTTCGCATTGCTGTTTCTCTAGATTCAACTGTTCAATAATTGGAACTTGTTCAAGTAAGGTGATAATAGCAGGCTCGCTTTCAAGGAAAACAAGGTTGGGCTCGATAGCTGCTAATTCTTTTTTTAAGTTTTCTATTCTTTCGGTGATACTCATGATCTCCGCTTTGTGCGGATGGATGAGTTGATTTACCTTTTCGATTCTTGCAATTCCGTGAGCAGGAAAGTGGATTTCTCCTAGCTCCAATAGCTCTTTCTTTGCCCACTTTTCTTCCTGTACAATGGACCCGATTCTCTTCCATTCATTCAGTTTTTCTATTTTTTCGCCAATTTCCTGAAGCTTGCTAATTGCAATTTCAATTTCTTTCTTCAAAACTTCTCTTTTTTCTATCAAATTTTCATATTCTTTCGTTTTTGCTGCAGCTTTTTTCAATTCTCCACTTAATTCATGGACTTCCTGTAATTTTTCATTTAACAATGGCTTCTTGCCAGACGGCTTAAAGCGGTTATCTAACTCTTTCTGCAGAAAAGTTTCAGTCTTTGATAACTGTTCTGTTCCTAATGCTCCAGCGGAAAACAGGAATTTCCCGATTTCTTCACCCTTCATTTGATGAATATTCTGAAGTCCATGCAAATTAAAGGAAAAAATAGCTTGGAATATACTTTTATCAAAGTTTGCAAGTAATTCTTTCAGGAGTTCCTCGCCGCCAATCTCGCCTGTATCTAGAATTACTTTAACATCGCCTGTTGCTTTCCCTTTAATCCGCTCGATAACCGCATATCCGAGCACTTCGTGATAAATTCTGATTTTCCCACCGTATTTGGTACTATGCTTTGGCTCATAGCGAAGATCGGATTGTTGTTTGGTAGGAAACCCGAAAAGAATGCCATGGATGAAAGCCATGATAGTAGATTTTCCAGCTTCATTTTCTCCATAAAAAACTTGAAAGTCAGTCAGGTTGGTCATGTTGACATTTTCTAATTGGCCGTAGCCATATATTTGTAACTCCAGTATTTTCAATCAATATTTCCTCCTTTCGATCAGGATTGATAAAGTAATTTGATTAACAAGTTCTCCGCTTTTTCAATTAGTTCATCTTGCTCTGCCTTAGATAAATGGGATAAATACTTTCTTCCTAAAGGGTGCTCATACAGTGGAGCTAGGGCTTTTCCGGAATCTTCATACTGATTGACAGTTTCAAAAAGTTCTCCATAAAAATTTGCTTCTGTTTTTAATAGTTCTTTATTAATCTCCACTTTTTCCATGGTTTTTAAGTCAACAACCCATACAAACGATTCCTCATCCTTTTCAGCTTCTAAAAGAAGCTCCAGCAGCTCACCATCCATGCTTCTCTTTTCACGTTCATCAGCTAACTGAGTATCATTAACAGACAGTGTTAATAAAGTCCCTGCATGGTCTCTTCGAAGATTATTGATGCAAACTTGACATAAATGAAGGATGTCATGAAAGTTGTTTGCTGAGGAAGCATCAATGATGGCTTCTTCCCAAATAACATCAGAGGACTCAACAAAGTCTAGATTTGCATCATGATCTGTCAACGTAACATGGTAAAATCCTTTACCGCCCGACTCTTTCTTATTTCTTCCTTGAAGATTGCCTGGATAAATTATGGGTGGGTTTTCTGACAAAATGGCCCGTTTATGGATATGTCCCAATGCCCAATAATCAAAGTCCTTTTGCAGTAAATCCTTGATTGAAAATGGTGCATAGTTATCATGCTCCGTCCCAGCACTTTCATTGCCGTGAAGGATACCAATATGATAATCTGCCCCTTCTATTTTCTGATAGTCATCTATTTTACGATCAAATACATGCCTAGTGGCATAGCTAAACCCATAAAGGTGGACGGTTTCCCCGCTCTTGGTTTGAAGTATTTTCATTTCAACCTCATTGTCAAAAAAATGAACGTTTGCAGGCATGTCTAGGTGCACCCAGGAACCATTTAGATGATCGTGATTACCATGAACTACAAAAACGGGAATTTCCTCTTCTGCAAGCTTGATCATTTCGGCTCGAAAGCGTGCTTGTGCCCGTAAGCTGCGATCCTCCCCATCATATAAATCGCCCGCTATGATGACAAAATCAACGTGCCGCTCAATAGCCGTTGCTGTAAGCCTTCTTAATGCCGTAAAAGTGCTCTCTTTCACCCTTGTAAAGATAGTAGAAGGCAAATGCCTTAATCCGACCAATGGGCTGTCCAAATGAAGATCTGCCGCATGAATAAACGATATCCTTTTCATATAAAAAAATCCTCTCACCATCTTTTCTCCATTGTAGCATTTACGAAAAACGAATGCACGTTCTGTTTTAAAAAGAAAAAAGAGAATGTCTTAAAACAAAGGGTCAGACCCTTTTTAGACATTCTCCCTAAAAAACTATTCGTTTTTTGTTAATTGAAGAGCTTTTTTTATATCTTTATAGGAATTGGATTTTCCATACATTAAGACACCGCCTCGATAAACACGAGCACCAAATATGGCCAATATAACAATTGTGGCCACAAGAATGGCAATTCCTACTAGTGCTTCCCATATTGGAATGGTCAACATCCCCACCCGTAAAAACATAATCATCGGTGTAAAGAATGGAATATAAGATGTAACGGTAATGAAGGTGGCATCAGGTTTACCAAGACCAAACATTGCAATCATAAATCCAGCCACAACCAGTAATGTCATTGGCGTAATCATCTGCTGTACATCTTCAATTCGGCTGACGAGTGAGCCCAAAAAGGCTGCAAGAGTGGCATAGAGAAAATAGCCAAGAATAAAGAAAATGACAGCATACACTATAGTCCCTACTGGGATATTCCCAAATCCATATACACCGAAAAAACCATCTTTTAATGAATCTATATTTATAGTGAACGAATAATAACCAACTATAAGAAATGCTGCTAATTGTGTTAGACTTAATAGTCCGATCCCCACTATTTTGGCAAACATTTGCTTGATCGGTGAGACACTAGAAATTAAGATTTCCATGACTCTAGAAGACTTTTCGGTCGCTACTTCCATCGCTATCATATTAGCATACATAATTACGGCGAAATAAATAATAAACAATAGGACATAGACGAGACCTCTAGCTTGATTCAGTTCTTCTTCTGTCTTGGCATTTTTCTCAAGGGCAACTTTTTCAAAGGAAACTGGTTCATAAAGCTTTTGCAGCTGATTAGGAGCCAAATTTATTTGTGAAGCAGCCATCATGGTTTTTACTTGCTGCAAGCCTGTTTGAAGGTCAGTAAATAGTGATGAGTCTGCAATACTCATGGCTTTATAAGTTGCTTCTGGTAATTTTTCATCATTAAAACCTAACTGAATGACCCCTTTAAACTCTCCTTTTTCTACTGCCATTTCAGCTTCTTTTTCATTACCCTTGTAAAGGGTAAGTTTAAGCTCCTTGTTAATTGTTCCTACCTGTTGGATAAAAGGTTCATAAAGCTGGCCTGTTTCATCCAAGACAGCAATATTGTCTCTTCCATTGTTTTTATCGAATAAATCAATAATCCTATTAATATTGGTAAGCGCTAATACGAGCACCACGGTCAACAAAGTTGTGACAATAAATGACTTAGTCTTTAGTTTAGTTAAATAGGTATGTAACAAGATAATCCAAAAACTATTCATATGAATTACCTACTTTCTCTATAAAAATATCATTTAAAGAAGGCTCTTCAAGGGCAAATTTTCTAATAAACCCGTTATGGACAATTTCCTTAAGAATTTTTTCAGCAATATACTCTCCTTCAATCTGCAGATGTATTCCTTCCATAGTTATTTTAGACTTCACTACCCCTGGAAAGCCTTTCAATGAATCTAAAGAAAAATCTGCATGGATGACGAGATTCTTTTTTCCGAACTCATGTTTAATTTCCTTTAAAGAACCATATACGACTGGACTTCCTTTATGTAAAATGCATAAGTGTTCACACATTTCCTCAACATGCTCCATTCGATGACTGGAGAAAACAATCGTCGCTCCATTTTCCTTTAAAGTCAAAACGGCTTCCTTTAGCATTTCGACATTTATAGGATCAAGTCCACTAAAGGGCTCATCAAGTATTAATAATTTGGGCCGATGCACAACAGCCGCTATAAATTGGATTTTCTGTTGGTTCCCCTTGGACAGCTCTTCAACTTTCTTATTCTCATACTCTGGAATTTTAAACCGATCCAGCCAATATTTTAGTTCCACTATCGCTTCGCCTTTTTGCATTCCTCTCAATCTAGCTAAATAGACGATTTGATCGCGAACCTTAAGTTTCGGATATAAGCCTCGTTCCTCGGGCAGATAGCCGACAAGATGGCTTGTGGAATAATCAATTGGTTTATCGTCCCAGGTAATTCTCCCACCCGAACTGTCTAGTAACCCTAAGATCATACGAAATGTAGTTGTTTTGCCCGCGCCATTTGCTCCTAAAAAACCAAACATCTCCTTTGCAGGAATTGTTAATGAGAGATCGTTTACGGCCGTAAATGAGCCAAATCGTTTGGTAACATGTTCAAGTTTTAGGACCATTTCACACACTCCTTTCCCTTACATATACGAATATACCATATTATGGTTTCAATTTATTTTTGCACAATATAGTGAATTATGTGAAAATATTAGTAACATTCTTTTACAAGGGGGATTTATGATGAATACTTATAAATTAACTGCTTTCGAGGCAAATGGAGAAAAACTTTTAGACGAAAGCTTCCAAGCGGAAAATGACGAGGCAGCCAAGAAACAAGGAGAACAACTATTACAAGAGAAGGCATTATTAGAAAAGACACATCGATGCACCTCTCCTAGTGGCAAACTACTTCTTTTTAAATCATAAAAAAGATATGTCTCAAAACAAAGGGCCTAATCCATTGTTTTGAGACATCCTCTTATTATTTTCCAATAAAATTAGGGCGTCTTTTTTCTATAAAGGCACTAATTCCTTCTTGATGGTCAAGCGTTTCGCGCATTTTTTGCTGACCATACTTTTCTAACTCCAATATTTTTAACAACTGTGGGCGATTCTTTTCAGCCATAATTTTTTTTGTTTTAATCATTGCCTGAATGGGACGGCTTAGCCAATCTGAGACCCTTTCATCTAGTGTCTCCTCAAGATCACCCTCTGCAATCTCTTGAATCAATCCCAGTTTAAAGGCCTCATCAGCGCTTAACATCTTTCCATCCCAAATTACTTGCTTTGCTTTTGTCTCACCTAATCTTTTTTCTAAAAAGAAATGCGCTCCACCGTCTGGAATCAGCCCAATGCCAATAAAATTCATCGCCAGCTTACTTGCTTTGTCTGCAATAATATGGTCTGTCGCCAATGCTAAACTAAATCCCAAGCCGGCAGCAGCACCAGTAACCGCACTAATCGTTAGTTTCGGAATGCTATAAAGTGTAATAATTAATTCACTAATATAATCCATAACAGGAAAGAAATCGTTTTCATTCATGTTGGACAGCATGGTTTTAATATCACCGCCAGAGGAAAAAGCCTTGCCTTTTCCAGTAATCACCACAATATCAATATCATCTGAATCGCTAATTTCTTTTAGTTTACAAATAAGCCCCTTTATTACATCTAGATCCATAGCATTTAATGATTCTGGCCTATTCATTTCGATTGTTGCAACGCGGCCGTTGACTCGCAAGTTCACCTTATCCGTTACAAAATTGATTGACATTGGAAATACCCTCCCTTTTTCTTCATTCACTTCCATTATATATGGAATGAACCAGAATAAAAACAAGCTTTCTTAATATATTGAATTTTCTTCTATTTAATTTTCCTGTTAAAAATGGAGAGAATCAACAATACCGTTTAACAGAGCCTAATTTTTAAAGATCACAGCAAAAAGACAAAGAGACGTATCCCCTTGTCCTAGTTCATTAATTTTTTTCCTGCACTTCTTTTTGTACTTGATCCCGCAGAGTCATTTTTAAAAATTTTCCAACTGATGTCTTGGGTATTTCATCAAGGAAGAGAATGTCATCTGGAATCCACCATTTAGCAAACTGCGGTTTTAGAAATTCTATTAATTCTTCCTTTGTTGTTTTCCCTTTATAAGCATCCTTGACTACAACGCAAGCAATTGGCCGTTCCTGCCAGCGTTCATGTGGAACGGCTACAACTGCCGCTTCAAAAACGGCATTGTGTGCCATTAAGGCATTTTCTAGATCGACAGAGGAAATCCACTCGCCGCCACTTTTAATTAAGTCCTTTGTACGGTCTACAATTTTCACAAACCCTTCTTCATCAATGGTTACCACATCTCCGGTATGGAGCCAGCCATCTTGAAAGGCATCCTGTGTCCGCTCATCCTTATAATATTCAGAGGCGATCCATGGGCCGCGAATACATAATTCACCCATTTCTTTGCCATCCCAGGCAACTTCACCATCTTTCCCCACGATCTTTATATCAAGACCTGGGACAATGACCCCTTGTTTTGCACGTAATTCAAGTCTTTCTTCCAAATCCAGTTCTTCTTGATAGCTTTTTAGTGTTGAAATAACAACGAGTGGACTCGTCTCAGTCATCCCATAGGCATGCATAAAGGGAATTTTATGACGTTGTTCATATGCTTTAATCATTCCTTTTGGTGCCGCCGATCCCCCGCATAAGACTCCCCTCAAACTGCTCAAGTCATATGAACCCTCATCCAGTTCTTTTAACAAGCCAAGCCATATGGTTGGAACCCCAGCTGTAATAGTTACCTGTTCCTGCTCGATTAGCTCTGCAATCAATTTGGGCGTAAAATATGGACCAGGTAACACTAAAGATGTGCCAAACCAGACTGCAGAAAACGGCATTCCCCACGCATTTGCATGGAACATTGGTACAACTGGGAGAGCGATGTCTTTTTCACTCATCGCAGCACTGTCAGCAAGCCCAAGTGCCATACTATGAAGCACAATCCCACGGTGTGAATAAACCACACCCTTTGGGTTCCCAGTAGTAGCAGATGTATAGCACATTCCTGCAGGATCATTTTCTTCAATATTTTCTGGATATTTATATTCTGGATTGGCATCTGCTAAAAGTTTCTCATAATGATAAACAGGAGTGAGCGTTGTTTCAGGCAATTCTTTTTCGTCGGTCATAATGATAAAGGCCTTAACCGTTTTTAATTCTGCAGCACAGCTTTCTAGTAATGGCAGGATATCTGAATCAACGAGGAGAACTTGATCTTCTGCATGATTAATAATGAAGGATATATGTTGTGGTGATAAGCGGATGTTAATCGTATGGAGTATTGCGCCCATACAGGGAATCGCAAAATAGGCTTCAAGATGACGATGATGATTCCAGGCTAAGGTTCCTACCCTTTCACCTTTTAAAACTCCTAATTTAGTCAGGCTGTCAGCTAATCTCCTCGTCCTTTCGGCAATTTGCTTGTATGTAAATCGATGGATGCCGCTTGCTGTTCTGGAAACAACCTGTTTTTTTGGAAAATACTTTTCTGCCCTTTCAATCATTTGTGTCATGGTTAAAGGTGTTTGCATCATAACTAATCATCCCCTCCAATAATAAAAGCGCTTTAATTTTTTCTTAGCATTGCACGGTCAATCTCCGTAAATATTCGACATTCAGAATGATTATTCCTTTATTACGAACTCTAAAAAGAAAAAATTCCCCTACTCACATTTTAGTAGGAGAATTAACTGGTATAGGTCGTTTATATCTGTAAAAATCACTTTTCTATGATTTTCATCTTTTTCAGGAACTCAATCGGCTGTTGTTTTCGAAAGTGTTCCTTTACCATATAGGCCACACCATGCTCATTTTCTGACCTTGTTACCCAATCTGATGCCTTTTTCACTTTGAAGTCGGCATTCCACATTGAAACCCCTAGACCAACTGCTTCAATTAAAGGAATATCATCCAGGCCATCACCAATATATACCATTTCACTTCTGCGAATACCAAGTTGATTCCCTAAATAAGACAATCCGGTTAGCTTTGAAACACCTGCTGGAACAATATCCAACCTTAGGGAATCTAACTCAATCACATCAATCTCATTAAACATTTTACTTAGCGCGTTTTTTGCATCATTTAGGTCAGTCACATCTTCAAAATACACTTCCATTTTGGGTGGTGCCACTGCTTGTTCATGCAAATATTCACTAAGGGATGACACAAATTGTTGAGAATAGAAAACGGGGTCTCCTGAAGTGAAAACAGTTTTTGCTAATAATTGATTATTTAACTTTAACTTATTTGCTAATGAAAATTGTTCATGGACTAGGCGGATTTGGCAAGGTAAAGCTTCTAAAAAACGGACTGTATCATAGGTAATGTCCTCATTGATCCTCTTAACATACATAGTTTTTTCTTCTGGACTAGCAATAAAAGCGCCTTGATGTGTGATCAAGGGTGATTTTATTTTTAACGCCTTTGCCACCTTTCGGGCGGAAGGGTAACTACGCGAGGTTACTAACGTTACATATATTCCTTTTTGCTGAACGTAATCAATTGCTTCTTTTGTAGACTTATGAATTTTCCCATTGGATTGGAGAAGCGTTCCATCAATATTTAACGCAAGCAAGCGATAAATCATTATGTTGCCCCCTGTTCTTGGTGAAATTACCTTTATATCACTTTTATGATTTTTCACTCATTTATAGAACAGTCCTAGCAAAAGAGCTGACAATCTGAGAAAAGAAAAAGAGGACATCCCAAACAACGTTTCAGACCGCACTAACTCAAGAAATCGCTGAACATTTCTTAACAGACGATTCTAAATTGATCATTAAATGTCGGTTTGAACCTGTTGGGACATCCTCAAAGTAAACAGCTTACATTTTTCCGTATAAATCTTCCAATGGTTTCATTATGACCTTGTTTAGTTCACCAATAACCATGCTCATCCGCTGCTCTGCTTCCATGAGGTGCGAAATTTTTTGATTTTGCTGAACAAGTCCCACCGTTGCTTGGGCCTGCTGAACTTCTTGTTCAGAAATATCTTGCCCCATCATTTGTTTTTGCTGTAGATTCATTTGCATGTGCCGAAATTGATCAAACATTTGTTTTGCTTGGGGATCAGCATTTACTTCTTTATAGGCCTGCTGTAATTGTATATACTCTGCGCTTTGACGGATAGCTGTTTCTAACGCATATGCGGAATCATATAAATTAACTGCCATTTTAAGTCCACTCCTTTTTATAAACATTTCCTAATCACTATAACAAACTATTCAATTAAATGCGAGAATGTTAAAATCACCATTCCATACGGTTTTACATACATTATCTATATCCACTAATGCCTATTAGTAATGAAGAAGTGCCATTGGAAAAGGAGCTGAACATTTCTCAAAGATTATAGTAAATGAGGAGTGATTATGTCATTTTCATTAATATCGATTACGGTAGTTCCTAGAGAAATAACCAATCAAGATGATTGCCATATCCAAATGTCCAATCATTTATATAACCATCTTCAATTGGAAAAGAATCGGGATTTAACTATCTTGATAGGAAAAAAAACGATCACCTCTAAAGTCCAAACAGCGCAATTGTCTAGTAACGAAATTCATCTGCCTGAAATGTTACTAAAAACATTTTGCCTGCCAATTCAAACCTATACATTTCATGCCTTATTTCATCCTGAAACTCATACGTTGAAGCTTGGACCTATAATTGGATTACTAACTGATTTCCCTGAACTTACCAATCAAGAACCTCACTTTCGTTCGATCCATTTATTTTGTGAGGAGCTGCATCAAGGAATAACTGAGTATGGCGGTTTTTTTTATGTATTTTCTTATAAGCAATTTTTAAACCAAGGATATTACTTGGAAAAGGATAAATGGGTGTCTGCCCCCCTTCCTGCACCGGACGTCATTTATAACAGAATTCATTCTAGAATCCTTGAACATAAGAAGGAGTATAAGCAATTTCGCCAAGAAGTGGAACAGTTAATGATTCCCTTTTTCAATGAGCGCTTTCTCTCTAAATGGGAAGTGTATGAACACTTAATTAATGAAAACAAACTTTCTTTGTTTATTCCTTCGACAAACCTATATTCGAAAGAACATCTTTACGACTTTATTCAAAAATATGACACTATTTTCCTTAAACCAATTCATGGGAGTCAAGGCAGAAACATTATTAAAATAAGGAAGGTTACGGAACAAGAATACTCGTTCCAAACCTCATTAACGAATGCCGCCGATTATAGTGAAAAAAAATATTCCTTAGAAGAACTTTATCAACTAATTAAACCGTTTGTCCATAAGCGTATTTATATTATCCAGCAAGGTATTGCATTAATGTCTCATCAATCATGTGCCATGGATTTCAGAGTTCTCTGTCATAAGGATCAATATAATCACTGGACAGTCACCTCAACAGTGGCCAGGATTTCAGCAGAACGGGAGTTTGTCTCAAATCTAGCAAGAGGGGGAACGATGGCTAGGCCCTTAAATGCTTTACGCTCTACGATGAGTCATAAAGAAGCTTTAGAAGTATTGAGTCAGATAAAGGAATTGGCACTTGCTGCAGCCACAGTTATTAGTCAGCAATCAGGAGGTTTAACTGGAGAACTTGGGATTGACATTGGCATTGATCAAGCAGGAAAACCTTGGTTAATCGAAGTCAATTCAAAGCCGTCAAAAAATTACGAGGATGGTTTAGGAAAAATTAGACCCTCCGCCAAAGCAATCATTCAATTAAGTACAAAGCTTGCTTTTGAATAAGGAAAGTGGAAGCGCCCTGGTCAGCGGCGTATGGCCTCCTCGGAAAAGCTAACGCTTTCCCTTCGTGCGATGCCAATGCTGCCGAAGCCTTCCTTATGGAGCGCTCCAACTGAGATAAAGGAAACACGAAGAGCCGGAGGCGAATCGATGTTGACTTATCGTAGGGCGGAGAGCGAAGGACACTAGCCGCTAGGGCGCTGGAGCTAGACAATTCTCAAAAATTTTTATATTTTCTTATCTCATAAGAAAAGCGCTGGAGCTGGACAATTCTCAAAGCCAAAACTTATAAATGCTTTTAGAATAAGAAGAATATGGAGGTCTTATCATTGATAACCTTTGGAATTATGACCTTAACAATGGAAAGTGAAAAATCCTATATTAACGAAATCGCACAACGTGCTGAATCATGTGAAATGGAAGTTTTTAGGTTTATACCATCCGATATCAATCCACATTCTCTTTTAGTTAAAGGGAAAATGTTTGATTCCCAAGGGAAGATGTGGTTAGAAAAAGAATTACCAATCCCAAGCATTGTTTATGACCGATGTTTTTACGGAGAGGACGAACATTCCAAACAATGTCTCCCCATCGTATCCTGGCTAAAAAGCAGAAGAGATATCACCTTCTTAGGCTATGGTTTACCTAATAAACTAGAATTATATCGTTCCATAAAAAATACTACTTTATCTTCCTATTTACCCGCTACACAAGCCGCTACTGAACCAAATCAAGTTTTAAGCGAATTAAACTTAAGGAATAAAATTATTTTAAAACCGATTAACGGTTCACAAGGACATGGAATTTATTACTTAAAGAAGAACGAGAGATCCTTTCATGTGAAAACAGAAAAACAAAAAAAGATCATTTCGCGAATTTTCCCAAATGAGGGCAAACTCGTTCATTGGCTTCAAACATTATTCAAAACGCGTGATTATCTGTTACAGCCCTATTTAGAGCTATCCAATCAAGAACAGCAGCCCTTTGATATACGGATACTTCTACAGAAAAATGAGCTGGGTGTTTGGAGTGAACAAGGTAGAGGAATTCGAGTTGGAAGTACCGGCGGAATCCTATCCAACCTAAGTGCAGGTGGAACTGTCATTCCCTTTTCTGAGTGGCTTTCCTCCCTTCAACCTGCCAAAGGGGAGTTTATTCGCCAAGAATTACATTTTATACTATCCAAGCTTCCTGCCATTCTCGAAAAGGAATTTATGCGACTTTTCGAAATCGGTATTGATGTTGGTATCGCCAAAAACGGCTCCATTTGGATTCTTGATATTAATTCAAAGCCGGGACGAAAGGTTATTTTACAAACTCAGCCCGAATTACAGGAAATCCTTTACATCCAACCGCTCCTATATGGAAAATACCTTTCTCAGACGGACCAACATGAAAGGAAAAGCTATTATGAGAAAACATTACCTTATTGAAGTTGTTCAAAATGACCAATTAGTGGTATTTTGTCCTCCTGCCATTATTCAAGATAAACAGCTAAAAAAAATTGCGTTTGGCTCAAAGTCATTGGAGGTAAATTTCCTCCCTCACCCTGACCAAAACGATCGCATTGTTATTAGTAAAAAAATTCAAGAGGCTATTCAGTTTCCACAATTCAAACTATCCCTCCATGCCTTTTTAGAAAATAATATTCTTTACATTGGTCCTTTGGTTGGTATCTTCACGGCCGGGTTTACGTCTTTCCCCCAGCAGCCGGTAGGCGAAAGGACATTATTTTTTTCAAAACTTCTTTCTGTTAGTAAAACGGTTGGAGCTCTACCGTTTGTTTTTGGGGAGCAGCACATTGATTGGAAACAAGGAACGATTGAAGGGTACTTTTTTCATGAAAATGCTTGGCAAACGGTTGAAGTACCATTCCCAAATGTGATTTACGATCGACTGCCCAATCGAAAAAGTGAAGAAAATCCAAAGTTAATAAAGGTAAGAGACCGACTACAAAAGGAATATCTCATTCCTTGGTATAATCCCGGATTTTTCAATAAATTAGATATTTACGAAAGACTCCAACACGAGACATCGGTTACAAATTACCTTCCTGAGACCTATCCGTTCACATCCTTCTCCGCCATTGAAACGATGCTCTCCAATTATGGTCATATTTTTATTAAGCCAAAAAACGGAAGCCTCGGACATGGGGTTCATCAAGTAATCTATGATAAACACGCAGACCATTATTATTGCAGGTATCAAGATGAATCAGGAGTTAACCGATTGCGTAAATATTCAAGCTTGGAGCGCTTGTTCAAATCGGTATTTGCGAATCAAGCACTGGAAAGAATGTTGGTACAGCAAGGCATACACTTGCTTAGAATCGAACAGCGCACAGTGGATTTCCGAGTCCATACAAATAAAGATGACTTTGGAAAATGGCATGTAACGGCGATTGCTGCAAAAGTTGCCGGTCATGGAAGTGTAACAACGCATGCACGAAGCGGGGGAGATATTAAAACAATCGCTGAAATTTTTTCTCAGGAAGAATGTGAAAGGTATACGAAGAAACTAATAAATGCTGCGCTCCTGCTAAGTACAGCACTGGATAAGAATATGGAAGGAATTATTGGGGAAATTGGTTTTGATTTAGGCCTTGATCGAAATGGGGAAGTTTGGCTTTTTGAAGCGAATTCCAAACCAGGCAGGTCTATCTTCAGTCATCCGGAATTAAAGGAATTTGATTTATTAACACGGAAATTATCAATTGCGTTTGCTGTCTTCCTTACAGAGCAATCCTTATTACACCCAGAGGAATTATTTAAATGAAACACATTCAATCACGTCCTCTAATTGGGATTATAACGGCACGAAAATCAAATGGTACGATTGCGGGTAACGGTCCGCTTTTTATAGAAATACAAAAGAAGCTTATTTCACTAGATGGAATAAGCTTTGTCTTTACTCCTGAAGAAGCAGATTCAGATCATATTACAGGCTATACTTTTTCACTGAATCAAGGCAAGTGGATAAAGAAGCGATTTCGCTACCCTGACCTGGTTTATAATCGGATTCCGTTTCGAAAAGCCGAAGAAAACGAACAATACCAACGTTTTTTTTCCAATTTAACAGAAAAAAGCATACCCTTTTTTAACCCTTGTTTCATCGATAAATACGAACTTTATACACTTCTGAAAAATCATCATATTCTTCAACACTATTTGCCGAAAACAATCCTAGCTCAAGATAAACAGAAATTATATTCCTTTTTAAAAGAATGTAAAACCATATATTTAAAACCAAGGCAATCTTCAAAAGGGAAAGGAATAGTCCGCTTAAGGATGAACGAACCGTCACTCATTCAACTCGAAGGAATAAACAGTCATGAAAGCTATGATTCCTTTACTCATTTTTGGGACAAATGGAATATGGAATTGCTTGAGAAAAACTATTTAGCACAGGAGGAAATTCAATCTGAAGAATTTGATGGATACAGGTTTGACTTTCGAATCCTAGCCCATGCTACTGAGGATGATTATATTCTTACAGGAGTCGGGATTCGTCAATCCCAGACTCAGGACATCACAACCCATATTCCTTCTGGAGGAAGGTTTCTCCCCTATGAACTGCTGCAAAATGCCGAGCACGATCAATTTATTAAAGTGATTATCCCTCCTATTGGTAAGGCTCTATCAGAGACGTTTGGTTATTTTGGTGAATTTTCTATTGATGCTGGAGTTAGCAAATCAGGCCAATATTATATTTACGAAGTAAATTCTAAGCCCATGAGTTTTGATGAAACTGAGATTGAAGATAGAAAAATTGAGCATCTTTGTCATTTATTTCTTCAGCTCATTCATAAGCAACAATAGTATGCTTTATCATGTTTAGGAAAAACAGTAAAAGGTATGAAAACCCGTCCTTTCCGCACACTAAATTTGAAACCAGCTACTTCTAATACGAGGGATGGTGCGCGCTGAGGCTGGAACATAATCATCATTTCAACGCAAATTATAATTGGCAGCAGGAAAGGATTGAAGGACATGGAAAATGAAAAAGAAAAGCTAACGAATGAAGGCTCTGCTTATGAAGGCAGAGAAAAAGCCTTTATGGATATTGACAGGATGATTAATGAGGGGCTGTCTGGTGGTACCGTACATGCACGTTATAATTCGACAAATATTGAAGAGGCTCGCGACCTTACGGAAGAACAACCACCACTTGAGCGCGATTAATCCATAAGTTTTACATCAACTGGCTGGCCTAAGAAAAGAGGCTTAGCCTTTTTCTTTTTATCCATTCCATTTCTACTGATATAATACAAATTATAAAAAGAAAATTTTTGATAATGGGGAAATGGACATGCTAAAAAAACTTTTAACCATATATCCGAATGCTATTTTGTTTTCCAACCAGCCGGCCAGTCCCTCAGAGCAAGTTTATTACTTTTGGAGCGAAGCTGATAATGAATGGATTGGCATTCCAAAAACAGAAGTTAGTAAGAAAGAATTAATTCTTCTTAAAACAATCTATAAATTTGTTGACTTTCAAACATCTAGTTACTCTCCTATCACAAAAGAATGGTATGATTTTTTGTTTTTAAATAGCCCTCTCCCCTCTCACCATTCCAGGAGTTATTTAAGATTTATCCAGTTCCATATTAACGGCGATGATGTAAATCAAACGGAAATCGAGTCAGCCTTAAAAGGATTTTTTACTGAAGAAGTCTTAATTTTATGGGAAAATGGGAGTCAGGGCGTTGTAATAGAAGAAAAGAGACAAATTTCACTTTCCGAAGAGGAATTAATCTCGATGACAGAAACATTAGAAAGCGACTTTTATGTGAAAGTTTCCTTTTTCATCGGAAAAGTTACTCTTTTTTCTGACCAGCTGCGGGTAAAGTTTCTTCAAGAAAAAGAATACTTTACATTTGCGATAAAGAAACTAGGCATTCCTAATATTTTTACATTTGAACGGGTTTTCCCCGCCTATTTAGCGTATTTTTTGCCAATAGAATTAAAAAATAAAGCCAGCCAAGAGATTGCTGAAGTATTTTATGAGGATCCTGACTTGTTTTCGACCATAAAGGTTTTTCTAGAAAACAACTTAAATGCAAGTATGACGGCAAAAAAATTATATATCCACCGAAACACGCTTCAATATCGGATTGACAAATTTACGGAGAAAACAGGTATTGGGTTAAAGGACTTTCATGGTGCTTTTACTGTCTTTTTGGCCTGTCTTCTTTTTGAACATCATGAGAAAGAGTAACAAAGTGCCCAAAAAAGCGTTTTCATTTTTTGTGCAACCTGTCCATATTGATTTTCCTCCTCTCCATGTAAACTTAACTTACCAAGATTATTAAGGAGGAAGTTTCCATGGCAGAATTAAAATTAGATCATATCTATAAAATTTATGATAATAAAGTAACAGCAGTTCAAGATTTCAATTTACACATCCAAGATAAGGAATTCATTGTGTTTGTTGGACCATCAGGCTGCGGTAAATCGACAACACTCCGGATGATTGCTGGCCTTGAAGATATCTCAAAAGGTGATTTTTTCATTGATGGAAAAAGAGTAAATGATGTGGCACCAAAAGATCGCGATATTGCAATGGTTTTCCAAAACTATGCTCTATATCCTCACATGACGGTCTATGATAACATGGCATTTGGATTAAAACTTCGCAAATTTCCAAAAGACGAAATTGACCGTCGTGTAAGAGATGCAGCAAAAATTCTTGGCTTAGAAGCATACTTAACTCGTAAACCGAAAGCCCTTTCCGGTGGACAACGTCAACGTGTTGCTTTAGGTCGTGCGATTGTGCGTGATGCAAAGGTATTCTTAATGGATGAACCATTGTCAAACCTTGATGCAAAGCTGCGTGTCCAAATGCGTGCCGAGATTGCAAAGCTTCACCGTCGCTTAGATACTACAACTATCTATGTAACGCACGACCAAACCGAAGCTATGACAATGGCTTCCCGTTTAGTGGTTATGAAAGACGGTATTATCCAACAAGTTGGTACACCAAAAGAAGTTTATGAAAAACCAGAGAATGTATTTGTTGGCGGCTTTATCGGATCTCCTGCAATGAACTTCTTTACTGGAAAATTAGAAGAGGGAAAATTTGTAATTGGAGCAACTTCCATTGTTATTCCAGAAGGAAAAATGAAATATCTTCGTGATCAAGGCTATGTTGGAAAATCAATTATTCTTGGTACTCGTCCAGAAGACATTCATGATGAACCAGTTTTCATCGATGCCTCTGCAGGAACAAAAATTAATGCAAAAGTAGATGTTGCCGAATTAACTGGTGCTGAGTTAATGATTTATTCTTCCATTGGCGAACAGGATTTCGTTGCACGGGTTGATTCACGTGGAGATATCCATCCTGGAGATACAATCGAAATGGCAATTGATATGAATAAAGCACACTTTTTTGATATCGAGAGTGAATCAAGAATTCACCCTCTAAGTGAAAAGTAATAATCTTCAATAAGTGGATGCCTAAACAAAAGGTCAGACTCTCCCACCCAAATGTGAGGTCTGACCTTTTGAGATATCCACTTATTCTTTTATAAAAATGACCTCATCTTTGTGACAGGCAGGACATTGGTATAAATGCGGACACGTATGGCCAGAAGCTGTGTCAGGATAGCCATCCTCCATTTTCATTAAATCAATTTCCATATAGGCGCTGTAGTCATCAAAAAAATCAAGCAACCTTCCACTTTCCAACATAGGTTCCCCACAATTTGTACACATTAAGTATACTTCCCTAAAACCATTACAGACTGGGCATACTGACATCTATTTCACCCTTTTGTTTAATTGATAATCTTAGTTTGTGTTAACTTACACTCGCTATGTAGTGGAATAAATTACTAATTAATTTTTGAATATAACCTCTAAAATTAATCATAATAAAGATTACAAAGCACCAATACACCAACGGATGAAACACACAAGTCAGGTTTTATCCAAACAAAGGAATCATCTCCAATCTATAATAACTTATCAAACAACATTGATAATATGGGTTAGGCCATGGTGGCAATATTATGGTTCAATTCCATACTGACCCCAAACTTATTAAGAGGAGTGTTATTCAACTATGGCAAGTAACAACAACTCTAATCAACTTTTAGTACCAGGCGTCGAGCAAGCACTTAGTCAAATGAAGTATGAAATCGCTCAAGAATTTGGTGTAAATCTTGGTGCAGATACTACTTCACGTGCTAACGGATCTGTCGGAGGCGAAATTACAAAACGCCTTGTACAAATGGCTGAATCTCAACTTGGCGGATACCAACGCTAATCTTTAACAAACCTTTATTGAACAATTTAATAATATGGCTAAGCCCCCTCCTTTTGGAGGGGGCTTTCACTGATTACAATTGTTAAACCATTTTTTCAGGCTTGATCCATTCAGTAAATTGCTTTTCTGTCACATATCCTGTTTTAAGGGCAGCTTCTTTCAAAGTACTATTTTCCTTAAAAGCAAGCTTCGCTATTTGTGCTGCTTTCTCATAGCCAATATGAGGGTTGAGAGCTGTAACCAACATCAATGAGCGTTCCACATTAGCTTTGATAACTTCTTCATTGGCCTTGATTCCGATTGCACAGTTTTCATTAAAGGAACGGATGCAATCTGTAAGAAGGCTGACAGATTGAATGAAATTGTAGATAATAACTGGTTTAAATACATTTAACTCAAAATTGCCTTGACTGGCTGCAAAACCAATCGTAGCGTCATTCCCAAAGATCTGACAGGCTACCATTGTTAGTGCTTCGCTTTGGGTTGGGTTCACTTTTCCAGGCATAATGGAACTTCCTGGCTCATTTGCTGGTATACTAATCTCTCCAATACCACTACGGGGTCCGCTTGCCAGCCAGCGGACGTCATTGGCAATTTTCATTAAATCAGCCGCTAGGGCTTTTAATGATCCATGTACATGAACAATTTCATCATGGCTTGTTAAAGCATGAAATTTATTTGCAGAAGACCTAAAGGGATAACCTGTTTGGCCAGTAAGCTTTTGTGCAATCATGTCCCCAAATTGTGGATCAGCATTAATCCCTGTTCCGACTGCAGTTCCTCCGATTGCTAAATCAAGCAGATATTGGCTGGAATCTGTAATCATCCGATTATTTTTCTCGAGCATAGACCTCCATCCGCTTATTTCCTGACCAAGGGTCAATGGGGTTGCATCCTGTAAATGAGTTCTCCCTATTTTGACGATGGTTGAAAAGGCTGCTTCTTTTTCTTGCAGGGTGTTTTTTAGTTCTAAAAGGGCTGGAAGCAAACTTTCGGTTATTTTTATATAAGCGGCAATATGCATCGCGGTCGGAAAAGTATCATTGGAGCTTTGTGACATGTTAACATCATCATTAGGATGAATTTTTTCCGTATCCCCTTGTTCCTTTATCCACTCGTTTGCTCGATTGGCAATTACCTCATTAACATTCATGTTTGATTGGGTCCCGCTGCCCGTTTGCCAGACTACTAACGGAAAATGGTCATTTACGTCGCCGTTGAGTATGTCATCACACACTTTTTTTATTGCCTCCATTTTTATCTCACTAAGCTTCCCTAATTGAAAATTAACGATTGCAGCGGTCTTTTTTATTCTAGCTAAGCCATAAATGAGCTCCAATGGCATCTTCTCATTCCCAATCTTAAAATTTTCTTTACTCCGCTGTGTCTGTGCACCCCAATACTTATCAGCGGCCACCCGTACTTCACCTAGCGTATCCTTTTCGATTCTATATTCCACCATTCTCAATCCACCTCACAATTTCGAACTACTTCAATATATATATATCCATTTATACCCACTTTCATTAATCTCAACTCTATTTATAAAGCGCAAAAAAAAACTGCAGACATTTGTCTGCAGCCTATGATTTAATGAGCGTATACCCGATAAAGTAAGAAAGGATTAAAAAACTGCCAATTGCTAATACAACTGAATAGTCTGACATATCTATACCACCCCAATGATAATTTTAAAACTTAAACATGTTAAAATTATCACAGAATCTCGGGGTTGCATGTGATAAAAATTACACTTTGGTGACTAAGGAGAAGATTTTCCATGAATATTTGCCTGTTAGGGGCAACAGGAAGAGTAGGTTCGGTTATTCTTGAAAATGCCATTTCACATCAATTTTCCGTCCAAGCTGTAGTGAGGGATTCAACAAAATGTAACATGGTGGCTGCAGGTCTTACCGTGATAGAAGGGAATGTCCTTCATGAAGCGATTATTCGTCAATCAATTAAGGGCACAGATGCCGTTATTAGTGCGTTAAATACAGATGGACAAGCAACCCTTTCAGATTCCATTCCTTTTATCATTAAGCATATGAAAGAAAATGGCTTGAAGCGGATTATTACCATCGGAACAGCTGGAATCCTTCAAGCACGGACTTCCCCCCGTTTATACCGTTTTCAATCATCAGAGTCCAGACGAAAGAGTACAAAGGATGCTGAAGAACATTTAAAGGCGTATTTATTATTAAAGGAATCAGGGCTTGATTGGACCGTCGTTTGCCCCACTTATTTGCCTATAGGTGAAAGAATTGGACAGTATCGATACGAAAAGGATATTCTCCCTCACAATCCTTCATCCATCTCCGTATACGATACCGGCGATTTCGCCTTTCAACAACTTTTTACAAATGAATTTGTTGGTGCGCGCGTCGGCCTTACCTATTAATCCTCAACAATGGAAAAGAGGATGTCCACAAAGGGTCTGACCCTTTGTTTGAGACATCCTCTTAAAATCAATGCTCTTTTTCTTTTCCCTTACCTTTATCCTTCCATTTCTTATTCCATTTCTCTTTTTGTTTGTTCCATTTTTCTTCCCACTTTTGAACCTCATTGTTAAAGTTTTCTTGTAAACTTTTCCGATTTTTCTCTTCTTCAGCTTTTTTTCTTTCTTCTATTAATGTTGCGATGTGTGGAACAGCAAAGCTTTTGGCAGGTGAATTACTTAATGCTTCCTTCATCACTTCACGGAAGACAACGGCCGATCCGCTACCACTCGTTGGGGTAATATAATGCTCGGCATCCGTTTTATCATAACCAACCCAAATGGCTCCCACTAATTGCGGTGTGTAGCCGACAAACCATTGATCTTTCAAACCGTTAATTCCTTTAATAGGAACCTGTGTGGAACCCGTTTTTCCTGCGGTTTCACGGCCAGGTATTTGAGCAGCTTTCCCTGTTCCCTGCTCCACAACACCAAGAAGCATGGTGGTCATATTATCGGTGACGGCCTTTGTTGTTACTCGTTCTTTTTGAACTTTCGATTCAGCCACAACATTGCCGTTAAAATTAACAATTTTTTTTATGACGTGTGCCTTCACTCTTATACCATTATTCGGAAAAACAGAAAAAGCTTCTGCCATGTTTAAAGGTGAGACTCCCTTGTGCAAACCACCAAGGGCCATTGATAAATTATTATCCTCTTTATCTAATGAAATCCCGAATCGCTTTACTGAATCGATCCCTTTTTCAATCCCTAATTCATTCAGGAGCCAGACTGCAGAGACATTTTTTGATTCCTTTACCGCCTCATACATCGGTACCTCACCCGCATATTGATGGTCATAATTGCTCGGTTGATAATTCCCGAACTTCATCGGTTCATCTTTTAACATATCTGTAATTTTCCAGCCCTCTTCAAGAGCTGGTGTGTAAACCGCCAATGGCTTAAAAGAAGAGCCAGGTTGTGCCTTTAATTGGGAAGCACGATTATAGCCCCTAAAGGTATGCTCTCCTCTTCCTCCTACAATAGCCCTTACTCCGCCTGTTTTGGGATCAATCAAAACACCACCACTTTGAACAAGGGCGTCTTCTCCATTCGGAAATAGGGCATCATTTTGATAGGCGTTCTCCATCGCAGATTGCATAGTTGGATCAAGTTCGGTATATATTTGGTAGCCGCCAGTCAATAATTCGTCCTGTGTAAACCCATATTGGTGGATGGCCTCATCTAACACTTGATCGACATAGTATGGATATTTACCACGGAACGGATCTCCCCCCATATCATTCAAGACGACTTTTTCCTGTTTCGCTTTTTCATATTCCAGATTAGAAATAAAGCCTTGCTGCCTCATTTGGTCCAACACAAGGTCTCGTCTTTCCGTGGCTTTTTCCGTGTGTTTATAGGGATTAAGGGCTGATGGAGCCTTTATTAATCCAGCTAATAAAGCAGATTCACTTATGGAAAGATTTTTAACCTCTTTAGCAAAATATTTACTGGACGCTTGTTTAATTCCGTATGCACCATTTCCAAAATAAATTTGGTTTAAATACATTTGGAGAATTTCCTGCTTTGAGTATTCCCGTTCAACAGCAATAGCTAAAAATACTTCTTCCATTTTTCTTTTCAGTGTTTTTTCAGAAGTAAGGATGGTGTTTTTCGTTAATTGCTGTGTAATCGTACTGCCCCCCTCAACCATGCCGCCTGCCTTTAAGTCACGGAACAATGCTCTTGAGGTCCCTATTAAATCAACACCATTATGTCGATAAAAGCGATGATCTTCAATGGCAATGACAGCATTTTTCAATGAATCAGGAACTTCCTTTATTGGAACTCCTTCATTTTTATTTGCTGATACTTTACTTGCCACATTCCCGCTAACATCATAAAAAACGGTGGGCTGGGGAAGTTCATTTTTCAACTCCGATATGTCCGCATCTTTAGAAAAATAATGAAGAAGTCCAAAAAAACTTAGGATTAGAATCAACACAAATAATAAAATGACTTGGAGCAAATGCCATTTTTTCAAATTCTTTAAAATGCCACTTACTTTATCAATAAATACCAATTTGATGACATCCTTTATCTGTAATCTCAGTAATAGGTATACTTTTAGATATCTAGGTAGGTTTTATGATGTTCAGGTATTAAAAAAGACGGGGCCAAGACCTCATCTCCTCATGTGTACCATTATTCACTTATAGTTAATTCTTTAAAGCGCTGTTTTGAATGTTTTTCGTCAAAACTGCTAAAAATTCGATAATTTCTTTCATCTAATATCCGAAAATGCTTACTTAAAATATTCTGTTGCAAGATAAACCCATTTTTTTGTGATAGGACTCTCCACCATATTCGACCGCCAAGCGTTTTAGTTTTTCGAAGGTCGATTCCATCCAGTGCAACTGTTTCTAATACCTCAAGGGGCTCGCTTCCAAACAAAAATTGGACCGTTTCCGTTTCTCGAAAAAGAGCACAAATCGAAACCACTGTAGACCAGTTTGCCAAAACTCTTCCCTTTTCAATTTGAACAAGTGTTTTCTTTGATACACCAATAATATCCGCCATTTTATCTTGTGTATACCCTGCTTCCGTCCGAATTAGACGAAGCTTTTCAGAAACCTGCATGATAATTTCATCCCTGGTCACGTTAAGCCCTTCTTTCAACGACATCTAGTGTAATTTTACACCAATCCTCATCATCATTCAAATATAAAGAACGACACTTCTAAATGAAATCACGGAGCTACCTTTACTAAAAAACTAAAAAACTACTAGAACATACTCTAGTAGTTTTCTAGGTCCTTTTATTTCAATTGGGGGGGAATACCACATTGGCTGGAACATGAATTCTTTAAATCACAAGCGGCGCATTTTCCTTTTTTGGATTTATTGATAAATTTAACTAATGCCCAGCTTGCGTATCCAAAAATGGCAACACCGATAATTACACTGGCCAGCATCTTCTTCACCTCTTCTTTGAATTAGACCAACCCAAACAGTTTTCCACCTTGATAGATGAGCAACGATAAAACATATGCAATATCAAATGCATAGATCATTGAAAAAGCTGTCCATTTTTTCGAACCAGTTTCTTTATAAATTGTAGCAGTCGTTGCTAAACAAGGAATATACAAAAGAATAAACACCATAAAACTATAAGCTGCGAGCGGGGTATAATAATTCGCTAATAACCCCTGTAAACTTGCATCATTCGGTACAAAATAAATAATATTCATAGTAGAAATAATGGCTTCTTTTGCAAGGAACCCGGTAATAAGCGAAGCAGATGCCTGCCAGGTACCAAAACCAATTGGATCAAAAATTGGTGCGATCACATTCCCAATCGCAGCTAAATAACTATGATCCATGTCAACCTTTAAGCCGCCAGGACCAGCATAGGATAAGAGCCAGATAAAGACGGAACCGGCAAAAATAAATGTCCCTGCCTTTCTTACGAATCCTTTTCCTTTATCCCACGTACTTCTCCACAAGGATTGGAACTGTGGAAGCCTGTATGGCGGCAGTTCGATTACAAATAAGGAAGTTTCTGATTTTAATAATGTTGAAGAAAAAACCTTTGCTAATATTAATGCCACTACAATACCAAGAACATAAAGGCTAAGTACGACAAATGCCTTATGTCCCGCAAAAAACGCTCCTACAAATAATGCATAGACGGGCAATCGGGCCGAGCAGGACATTAACGGTGTTAGAAGAATGGTTAAAAGTCTCTCTCTCGGCGTTTCAATCGTTCTGGCAGCCATGATCCCTGGAACATTACACCCAAAACCGATCATCATCGGAATAAAAGCCTTCCCATTCAAGCCTACAGACTCCATAATACGATCCATGACAAGGGCAACTCGCGCCATATAACCTGAGTCTTCTAATAATGAAATAAAAAGGAAAAGAATAAAAATTTGCGGTACAAACACCAGAACCCCGCCAACACCTGCTACCAACCCTTCAATAATTAAAGCATGAATAAACTCAGAGGCATGGATGGCTGCTAATACATTTTCAAACACAGTTGTAATCGGACCCGTTAAAAAGGCGTCTAACACATCCGATAAAGGAGTCCCCAGCCAATCAAACGTCAGCATAAACATCAAATACATGAGCAACAAAAAGATTGGCATACCTAAATATTTATTGGTTACAATACTATCAATTTTTTCTGTAAGCGGAATGACCGAGTCACTTTTACGCGCTACTTCGGTGACAATTTTTTCAATAACTTCTTTTCTTTTCAAATAGATAAAATTGGCCAATGATTTAACATGATATTGTGACTGTAATTTAGCTTCCAAGTTTTCTACTATATTATTTAACGCTTGTTTATTTGCAATTCGATTAACATAACTTTGCACATATTGATTTCCTTCAAAATATTGAATTGCAAGGAATCGGGCTGCATGACTGGTTTTACCCAAAATTTCGCCCGTAAAGGCTGTAATGGCTTCCTCCACCTCTTTACCATAGTAAACAAGGTTTTTCTTGATTGGCTGAATGGATTTGGTAGAAATGACATCAATAAGTTTGTCACAGCCTTTTCCATTTCTTGCCACAACCGGAACCACAGGAACTCCAAGATGATTTGAAAGCTTTGTTGCATCTATGTGAATACCACGCTTATTCGCTACATCAATCATATTTAGACCAATAAGAGCTGGTTTCTCAAATTCAAGCAATTGAAGAGTCAAATGTAAATTTCGTTCTAATTGTGATGCGTCTAATATATTTAACAAACGATCAACGGATTCATTTAAAAAGAAAGAGGTAACAACACCTTCATCCTTTGATAATGGATTTAGAGTGTATACACCAGGTAAGTCTATTAATTGACCAATCTTATTTTTGAAGACGCCAACTTTCTTTTCAACAGTTACACCGCTCCAGTTGCCAACATACTCATAGGATCCTGTTAGATTATTAAACAATGAAGTTTTTCCAGTATTTGGGTTACCAATTAGAGCAATCTCCATTATAATCTCTCCACTTCAATCTGAACCGCTTCTTTACGGCGAATTCCAACACATTGTCCACATGACTCAATCATTACTGGACCACCAAAGGGCATAACGCATTTAACACAAACTTCTGATCCTTCGGAAATTCCAAAGTCAAGCAAACGTCTTTGAACGAGGTGACCAACATGAGATAAGTCTATAATCTTACCTTTATCTCCTGCTTTTAAAGAACCAAACATGTATATCACCCTATCTACGTTAATTGAGAATGATTATCTTTCTAATTTGTATTTTATCACTTTTAATAGGTAATAAGAATAATAAATTTGACAAAACTCCGAAAAATTCGCAAAAAAAAACATACATGTGTTTGACCTTCTCACACATGCATGTTTTCCTTTTCTCGTTCTTACCGAATTTGATGTACAATCATTTTCTTTGGCATTGCACTGATAACTAAAATAATGATAATTGCACTGATTACAAAGCTTGGGAGCATATAAGTTCCATTATAAAGCAAGGAGTAAATAGCTACAGGCTGGCCTTTGGGAGCATATTCCCCAAAAAACACAATTCCTGATACAACATGACATAGATATCTTAGTGCGCTTCCTAAAAAAGCCCCGCAAATGACGTATGCCATCCATTTTCCTTTTTTCTGTGCATCAATAGCATTTTTCACTTGAGCAGCAAAAACACCTGCTAACCCAACAACTGTAAAAGCGATAAAGTAATCAATTATCCCTTGAACAATGGTATAAATTTGTGCAAATCCAAGAATAAATTGTAATAATCCTAGTAAAAATCCTGTTAACAAACCGCCTTTGATTCCCCAGCGGTAGGCCATTAAGAAAATCGGCACCATAGCAATCGATATGGAGCCACCCTGCGGCCAAATTTTTAAAGATAATATCCCCGCAACAAAATCCAATAAATACGCAAGTGCGGTAAAGACAGCAACCTCTGCAATAAATAAAGTGTTACTCCTCGTTTGTTTCATCAACTTCTCCCCCTACTAAACTACATAGTCCCGTTTAATCTCTTCCTGAAGCCATATGGTGCCATATTAAAAATGACCAATAAAAAAAGCAATGCACGACATATAGGGTGTCTGCATTGCTTTCATATTCGGCAAACCACATCCCTACGCTAGCGTTAACTAACAGGTTCATAGGGTCAGAACTCAAAAGTTCACTCTCAGCCATCTCAAAACAGCTCCCCCTGTGGAAGTATTCAATTGTTTCCATAAAAAATATACTATTGATTTAGAGATATTACAAGAAAATTATAACAATGTTGTTTCCAGTTGGATTGAGATAAACAGCTTCTGAAATGGATTAAACCTATTGGGAAATTATTTTTATTTTATTTTTAAAAGGATTTTGGCACTCATAAGCGAATTTAGATTGTAATCAGTTTTGTTAATACCATAGGGGGAAACGGCATGTTTACGGGCGAACAAACAGATTTAATCAGTTTTTTTAATCAAAACAAACAGAAATTAGTACAAGAATGGGAAAATTCGATCATTAAAAATCATGGAGATCCCTTTAAAATGAAGATACGCGAAAACGGGGAAGCAATTTTAAATGTAATATTTACAATGCATCAAGTTTCCCAAGAAGAGTTATTAGAAGTTCTTGAAAAAATCGCCATATCTGTTTCGGAAGAAAGAGTGTTGGCAGATATTAACATTGGGGATTTTGTCTACAACGTCAATCTCGGCAGAACTATTTTATATAGCTATCTCAGTAAAACAGGGCTTAGCTGGGCACAACTTCAAGAATCGATAAATATGATCAATTTTTGCTTTGATAAGTTTCTATATTTTGCCGTTTCACATTATTCTGAAGCAAAAAATAAAATTATTGAAGAAAAGACAATGGTGATAGACTCTACACATCAAGATCGATTGACACTTTTGGGTCAGATGACATCCAGCTTTATTCATGAATTTAGAAATCCTCTTACCTCTGTTCAAGGGTTTATTCAACTACTTAAGGCAGATTATCCAAATATGAGATATTTAGATATTATTTCAAGTGAGTTAGATCAGCTTAATTTTCGAATCTCACAGTTTTTGTTACTTTCAAAGAAAGAATTAATTGGGAAAGAAAAAGTTGATTTTAATTTAAATAATCTAATTGATGAAGTATTAAATTTTCTTTATCCAAGTATTTTGGACGGTAAAGTAAAAATCCAAAAATTTTTAAGTGCTGATTTCACATTAAATGGATATGCTGATGAAATTAGGCAAGTGTTTATTAATATTATTTTTAATGCGATTGATGTTTTAAATCATCATGAGGTTCCCAATCCGACGATAGAGATTAGCAGTAGTTTAGAAATTAGTCGGTTTATAAAGATCAGTATTTCTAATAATGGCCCAGTTATCCCGTGCGAATTACGGGAAACCATTTTCGAACCCTTTTTCACCACTAAAAAACTTGGTACTGGTCTTGGATTGTTTGTGTGTAAGGAAATTATTGAAAAGCACAAAGGAAATTTAACTTGTGATTCCTCATTAGATAAAACTACATTTTCGATTTACTTACCAGTTGTTTAAACCACCTGGAAACAATTTAATACCAATTTTCAGCAAATCCCACTTAGGGATTTTTTTATTTTTACATTTGTTTCACCTCCCGTTATAGGTCTTTTGTGCATATGATGTACTAAAAATTTTTGGGGAGAATTGGCTTATGTTTACATTAAGGGTTGACCATGAAATTGAACTTCAATTGTTTCAACAACACCACGCCTCAAAACTGTTTCAGCTGGTCGAAGATAATCGAGAACATTTACGTGAATGGATGCCATGGGTAGATAGTATGACTTCTCCTTATCATTTTGAATCTATCATACCTGTGTGGCTATCACAGTTCGCCGAGAATAGCGGGATGAACGTGGGAATCCTTTATAAGGGTGAGCTCGTCGGCTCGATTGGATTACATGGAATTGATTGGTACAACAGCATGGCAAGCATTGGCTATTATCTATCTAGAAATGCAGAAGGTCATGGCATTATAACGCGTTCAGTTCGAGCCCTGCTGAATTATTCCTTTTTCCAATTAGGATTAAACCGGATTGAAGTACGCTGTGGTGTTAAAAATAAAAAAAGCCGAGCGATTCCTGAAAGGTTAGGTTTTGTTAAAGAAGGGAAAATAAGAGATGGAGAGCAGTTAAACGGGTATTTTCACGATCTTATCGTTTATAGCATGCTGGCACGAGAATGGAGGCTTTTAAATATGAAGGTGAATTCATAAAGAAATCCATTTATCAAGCCATTCTAAAGCTTGTGGACTACACAATTTGCTAAACAAAATTTTTTTGGAAATAATAAGACTATAGAGTTAAAAGTAAGTGAGGTGGAATCCTTACTCAGCGTAAGGTAACCGATGATCTGGATGAATGTCTTAATAATAGCTATCCTTATTTCCCTTACAGCATTCTTTGTCGCATCAGAATTTGCCATTGTAAGGGTACGGACAACACGAATAGACCAATTAGTATCTGAAGGTAACAAAAAGGCTGAGGCAGCCAAAAGGGTCATTTCTAACCTCGATGGTTTCCTTTCAGCCACACAAGTTGGGATTACGATCATTTCATTGATATTAGGCTGGCGGGGAGAATCAACTGTCCGTCAGTTATTGGGGCCAGTTTTTAGATGGATTCATATTCCGTTATCCTTAGAACCTGTGATATCGACAATTTTCGCTTTTATCATTATTACTTTCTTCAATGTCGTTATTGGTGAATTAGCACCAAAAACCTTTGCCATCCAAAAGGCTGAGGAAATTATTCTGGCATTTGCCAAGCCCTTGATCATATTTTATAAGCTATTATATCCGTTCATTTGGATTCTAAATCGATCGGCGCGCTTTATTACAGGTTTATTCGGAGTTAAACCCGCTTCAGAGCAAGATCTTGTTCTTTCAGAGGAAGAATTGCGTATGTTACTTTCTCAAAGCTATGAGAGTGGTGAAATCAATCAATCTGAGTACAAGTATATGAATAAAATATTTGAATTTGATGATCGGATTGCAAAAGAAATTATGGTGCCGAGAACTGAGGTAATAACGTTTTCTAAGGAAGCAACCATGGAAGAAATTATCGAAATCGTAAAAAAAGAAAAATACACAAGATACCCACTAATTGATGGTGATAAAGATAATATCTTAGGAGTTATCAATATTAAGGAAGTTTTAACTGATTGTATCCTTCAACAATGTAAGGGTCCAGAACCGCTTCTGCCCTATTTAAAACCTGCCATTCATGTAATTGAAACGATTCCGATCCAAGAACTATTAGTAAAGTTGCAAAAAAACCGTTCGCATATGGCCATTCTATCTGATGAATATGGCGGGACAGCCGGAATTGTCACGGTTGAAGATATCCTTGAGGAAATTGTTGGAGAAATACGTGATGAATTTGATTTAGACGAGCTCCCCCTCATTCAGAAAAAGGGCGATGAACACTATATTTTGGATGGGAAAGTGCTTATTAGCGAGGTAAACGATCTTCTCGGAACAGCACTTGAAGAGGAGGATGTAGATACAATTGGCGGCTGGTTCTTAACCCAAAAGTTTGATATACATATTGGGGATTCTATACAAAATGACGGATATGTTTTTAAAATCCAAGAACTTGAAGCTCATCATATTTTATATATTGATGTGAAAAAGGCAGCAGCGTCTTCTGATTAGAAGACGCTGTTCAAATGTAAATTTTCTCAAAATTTAGATTTATTTGTTCATATTTACCGCTGTTTACCATAAAATGTTGATATCAACCAATATTCAAACTAGAACGTTTGACTGTATGGTTTAAATTCATTATAATTAATCTAATTTATAAAATGTTGAGGTGGTAAGATGGGGCTGTCTATCGGATTGGGGAAATAGCAGAAATAGCGATGGTTTCTAAGAGAACTATTGACTATTATACGTCTATTGGTTTGTTGAAGGCAGAGCGCTCCAAGTCAAATTACCGCATTTATTCGGATGAATCATTACATGATTTAAAATTTATAGAAGAATGCAAGAGTCTACACTTTCCATTAGACGAGATTAGAAGAAAACTAGAAATGCGAAAAACAAAAAATATTGGTGAATCAGAGGTGGAAAAACATGTAAGTGCGGTAACACAACAGATGAAGCAGCTTCATAGCGATTTGTTTGACCTCATTCCAATTCTAGAGAAATTGGATGAACAGCAAAAAGAGGAGCTAACAAGCAATCTAAGCCTGCTTCGAAGTGCACTTATGAAATCCCTTTTGAATGTAACTGGCTAATTTTTTTAAATTACTGGGAGGTGACTCCTTACCCGTTAATTTACGGGATAAGGGAATTTATTTGGACATATTTAACTTGGTTATAATAGCCATTTTAATTGCCTTAACTGCTTTTTTTGTAACTTCAGAGTTTGCGATTGTCAAAATTAGAAGTTCAAGAATTGATCAGTTAATTGAAGAAGGAAATTCGAAGGCTGTTTCAGCCAAAAGAGTGATATCAAACCTAGATGAATATCTATCTGCTTGTCAGCTCGGGATAACCATAACTGCTTTAGGTTTAGGTTGGATTGGGGAATCGACAATTGAACACATGCTTAGCCCTCTTTTCTTAACACTAAGCATACCTGAAAGTGCGACGCAAATATTATCTGTTGGGATAGCCTTTGCAACAATTACCTTCCTACATGTTGTGGTTGGTGAACTTGCACCGAAAACGCTCGCAATACAGAAGGCAGAAATGATTACCTTACTCATATCACGTCCGCTAATCTTATTTTATAAGATTATGTACCCTTTTATTTGGGTATTAAATGGATCAGCACGAATTGTTTCCAGTATTTTTGGGCTCAAGCCTGTGTCTGAAAACGAAATTGCTCATACAGAGGAAGAACTTCGAATTATCCTGTCGGAAAGCTATAAAAGTGGTGAAATTAACCAATCTGAGTTTAAGTATGTAAATAAAATTTTTGAATTTGATAACCGGATTGCAAAAGAAATCATGGTTCCAAGAACGGAAATGGTTTCATTGTCAAAGGATGATTCATTAGAAACCTTTCTTCAGGTTTTACGTGAAGAAAAGTTCACCAGGTATCCTGTTATTGATGGCGATAAAGACCATATCATAGGCCTTGTTAATATCAAAGAGCTCATGACCGATTTAATTGGCAATGAAAAACTATCTACTCAAACACTGGAAAGCTATACGCGGCCTATTATCAGGGTAATAGAAACAATTCCAATCCATGATTTATTAGTCAAAATGCAAAAAGACCGCGTTCATATGGCAATTTTAATGGACGAATACGGAGGAACATCTGGTCTTGTTACGGTTGAAGATATTCTTGAAGAAATTGTGGGCGAAATTCGTGATGAATTTGATATGGATGAAATTCCAGAAATTCGCAAGGTAAAGGAAAACCATTATATTATTGACTCAAAAGTTTTAGTAAGTGAGATTAATGATTTATTGGGTGTCGATATTGATGATGAAGATGTTGATACAATTGGCGGTTGGATCTTGACCGAAAATTATGAAGCAAAAGAAGGCGACACAGTTCTCCACGATTCTTACAACTTTAAAATACTTGATATGGAAGAACACCATATCAAATATATTGAAGTTACCAAAAATGCTAATCAAGAAGAATCCAATATCCCGCAAATGGCGGTAGCGAATAAATCAGAAGTCCTTTACTAAAAATAAGAAAAGCGCAAGCGCCCTGGTCAGCGGCGTATGGCCTGGAGCGCTCCAACTGAGATAAAGGAAACACGGAGAGCGAAGGACACTAGCCGCTAGGGCGTTGGAGCTGGACAATTCTCAAAGCCAAAACTTATAAATTCTGATATTATGGAAAGAAGACCAGCGCAATTCTAACTGGTCTTCTTTTTTTTGGCCATTACTACAGAAACGATTCGCCCCCTCTAACTCGCTCCCCCTTGTTATACAAAAAGAGACTGTTTATATATCAACAGTCTCTTTCAAGCTATTTTGATTTTAAAATAATAATGTCCTCTTCCGCCTTAGCAATTTTAACTAAATGAGAGTCAAGCCGACGAGTGATATGCTGGAGATCATTACATTGTGTTTCCTCAATACGCTGAAGTGCCTCTTTAATATCAGATAAATCAATTTGATTTACTTCAACTCGATGTTCGATGCTGTCCATCTTCTCTAGTCTCGATAATCTTTTTTCTATATTTTCTAAGGTGCTGTTAAATGTATTGATCAAACTTTTTATATCTATACCATCATCAGTTAATTTTTCGAATTGTTTTTCCATGGTTAAAACCTCCCCTGTCTTATTATTTATTTTATCACTGTTAACACTATAAACATGTTACAAAAACAGCAACAATGGATCATAAGTTTTCAACCATATTTTGTCGTCATTCTTTATTTCTATAATCCTGTATAGACGATTTATAGAAAACATTGACGGTTTTCTTTTAATACAGTTGTGACCAATTAGATACGAAAAATTGAACATTTTTTTAAAACAACCGAATTATGAGTAGGCATGTGAAGATTATCACATGCAAATTTTCAAATTCATTATACTCTTTTACTATAAGGGATAGAGAATACATGCTAGATTATTTATCGATTCATTTCTGTCCTTATGATGCATGATTAACTTATGAAAAGGTTGGTGTATAAATATGTTCTTATCTATCGACGAAAAAGCTACATCATGGTTCACAAAGGAATTTGAAATCAGTAAACCAATCAGTATTCGACTATATCCTCAATATGCAGGTTTTGGACAAATGAATAAAGGCTTCACACTAGCATTCTCAGCTGAACAACCGTCAAATGTTGGATTTACAAAGGAAATAGGTGGAATTACCTTTTATGTGGAAGGTAATGATGTTTGGTTTTTTGAAGATACGGAAACCTACTTGTCTGTTAATGATGTACTCGAAGAAATTCAGATTACGTACAAAGAAACTGTTTGCCCCACAATTAACTAAACCACTACCACTTTAATTAATAATGGTTATGTAAGAAAACAAGCCGGCGATTCAACCGGCTTGTTTTTTATAGCTATTAATTTACTTGTTTTCCTAAACTTGGCGGCAGTAATTTAACACTCTCATATACTTTTCCAAGCTTTTCTTCACCTTGAGCAAAGAGATCATCCCCAGCATCAAGAGCCGGTGTAGCCTTTTTCAATTCATCTGCTTTAGCTTGGTAGGAAGCTGCATAATCCTTTAATGCTGCCTCAATATCTGTTTTTTGATCTTTTAATGTATCAGGAACTTGAATGCTAGTTAACTCTGTAGCTACGGCTGCTGCAGACTCACTTGCTTTAGCCTTTTCTTCGGCCGTTGGTAACTCTTCAGGCTTGGCATCTTCCTTAGTTGCTTTAGCTATATATCCATTTAAATCAGCATCTTTTGCATTAATTTTATTTCCAAGGTCCATATAAAATTTAACTAGTTCCTTCTTAACATCCACTTTCGGTGCTGCTGCTTCTTTTGTTTCTTCTTTCTTTTCTGTTTTGGCCTCGTCATTGCTTGAACAAGCGGCTAGCGCAATTGCCATTGTTAAGGCTGTTACAAATAACAAAAACTTTTTCATCTGATGTTTCCTCCTCTATCTCTCTTTTTGTTGCCTTGATTATTTTACAACATAAATTGAGACGAAAAAAGTACAAAAAGGTTTCAAAAATTAATTTTATTAAAAAATTCATCCTATTAAATTGTTTTATAGTTACTTTTCTTCACAAAACAATCTGGACAAAGAAAATAATGCTAGTAACATTATTAAACATGTCAATTTAATTATTTAGAAAATTAAGAAAGTATTGTGAACTATGTTACAATAATGGTTATTTTTGTATATAATAAATATGACATAATAGTTCTAAATACTCATGGTTCCTAATAATTTTTCGACACTTTTCAATGAAAGGGGTTGGACAACTTGGAACATAAGAGGCCTCAAGTAGAATGGTTTCATTTAACATTTGATTTATCCATCATCCTAACCACGACAGTTGCCGCACTTATTGTTTTCCTAATCGCCTACCTATTTACAAGAAACTCTACTACACAAGTCCCAACTAAATGGCAAAACTTTATGGAGTGGATTTTGGAGTTTGTAAAGGATATTATGAACACATCAATGCTTACAACAAATAATTTATTTATCTTGTCTACTGGGGTTTCTCTTTTAATGTACCTATTTATCGCAAATCTTATGGGGGTCCCCTTCTCCATCATAACTGCTGAAGAACATTCTGTTGTCTGGTGGAAATCTCCTACTGCTGACGCTCATGTTACCATGACGCTTGCCATAATGATTATCGTTTATACCCACTTCATCAATATACGATTAAACGGTCTCAAACACTTTCTTATGAGCTTCTTTAAACCTTTTAAGGTTTTATTTCCTATTAATGCAATTGAACAACTGGCCACAACGGTAACATTGGGTCTGCGTTTGTATGGAAATATTTATGCAGGTGAAGTAATGCTTGCGCTACTAGCAGGTACTATCAGTCACGGGATTTTTGTAAGTCTTCTTGCTGCCGTTCCCATGTTAATCTGGCAGGCATTCTGCATTTTTATTGGTGCAATTCAAGCATATATCTTTGTTACGCTAACGATGGTTTATATTGCTCACCGATTAACCTAAACAATAAGGGGGTGAAGGGTATGGGGGATATTACATTATTGGGACTTCCAATATCATTAGGGACAATGATTTACCAAGCATTTGTTTTTACCATACTGGTGTTTATTTTAAAGAAACTTGTGTTTAAAAAGCTTGTCGGTATTCTTGACAAAAGAAAAGAGCATATTGAAAATCAGCTCCAATTAACAGAAATGTATAAACTAGATGCATTAAACAATCTTAAAAATAGCGAAAATATTCTTAAACAAGCAAAATTAGAGGCAAGAGAAATCATGAAGCTTGGTGAAAAAGAAGCCAATATAGTTATCCAAGAAGCAAAAGACGAGGCTAAAGAGATTCGAAAGCAAGCAAAAGAAGAAGCATTCCTTTCTCGGACACGCACCTACCAAAACAACCAAGTAAAGGGGGCTTAATAGGATGAAACACAAATTCACAAAATACTTGGGCAGAGTGACGGAAACCTTAGAATTAGGTTTTGAAGAAAAATGGATTTATGCTCATTATACAAAAGGATCGATCGAAAAGACGGCCTGCCTTTTGAAGAATGAAAATAAATCTGAAGATGAGTATCTTGAGACTTTTTTCGAAGAAAACGATGTTTCTGATGAAATGAGAAAAGAAGTTAAAAAATTTTTTGAAAATGATAAAAGCTCCAATTCCACTCAGTGGAATGAATTTACAATCTTTCTTATGAAAGCGATTTCGTTAAACATGGTATTTGGTATCGCTGTTGCCATTTCTGTTTATGCCGGTTATAAGTTTGGGACTTTTCTTGATAACCGTTATGATATTTATCCTTCCTTTACATTAATAGGTATTATTTTAGGGATTGTTGTCGGGGGTTTAACGGTTTACTCCATGATTCAAAAATATTTTAAATCGCCAACAGAAAACAAAAAAAAAGAAGTGAAACACAGCAAGAAGGAAACAGACTATACTATTAACTATCCAGTTATTGATGTTTCCATTGATCAAGTGCGTAAAGCAGTGAGATCATTTTCCGATAATTTGCCTAAAGGTGTCTTCCGGACAATTCTTGTTGAGGAGGATAATAGCATCGACTTTAAAAAGCTTGCGCCTATACTTGGAGGAATTCCTTCGAAAAATTATTATATGTCTAAGGAAACTTATGATTTGTTTGATGAAAGTGAAAAACAAATTCCCTATGAAATGGATCTTGTCCAAAAAGCTGTTGATCAATATGTGAAAGAACATAAGGAGTTTCCAATGCTAAAATTTGATCCAGACCATAGGGTAAATTATTATCAGTTATTACAGGAGCATTATCTAAAAGCTTCGCCAGAAACACAATTTTATATTACTGATTTGGATGGACTGATCACCCATATTAAACCACAAAGAAAAAACTCCTCTCAAAGTTGAGAGGAGTTTTTTCAATCAACAGGACTCGTTTAATCCTAGTATAATACCAATCAAAAATGTTAACTTCCTTTCTTTTTGGAGTATTTCTGTTTAAAAAGAAGTTTTTTTTTGCTTTTTTTCCAATTAACTTGAGATAATAGCAATAGACGACAATATTTATCTAAATGAGGAGTTCAAAGATGTTAAAACAGAAAAATAAACCCCAATATTTAGCAACGGTTTCTCTAGTTGTGATGGGAATCGGCTTTATAGTTACCATTCCCTTGCAGCATTCATTCTGGGGAAATATTTTGCAGGGTGGTTTTGAAGCAGGACTTGTCGGGGGATTGGCAGATTGGTTTGCGGTAACCGCATTATTTAGGCATCCGCTCGGTATTCCAATCCCCCATACTGCTCTCTTGCCAAAAAATCGTAAAAGAATAATCGCTGGAATTATTTCGATGCTAGAAAATGATTGGCTAACAAAAGAGAGTATTCGAAAAAAAATAGATACCATTCCATTTACAGATAAACTATTTGAAATAGTTAACCATGAAATTCATTCAAAAGCTATCCAAAAGAATTTCATTATTTTCATTCAACATTTGATTAACAAAATCAACATTGAACGAATTACTCCAGTGGTCGAAAAAGAATTAAAATCTCGGTTAATCGATTGGGATATAAAAAACTACCTTCCATTACTGATCGATAAGGTGACTAACAGAAAATATGATGAAAAAACTCTAGATTTCATCCTCAAAGAAATTGATGAATGGGCTCGGAAGGATAGCACAAAGTATAAACTCGGCGGAATGGCCGTAGATGCGGTTGAAAATATTAAAGCAGATGGTTTTATGCAGTTTGCGTTAAAATCGTTTAGCAACCTTGTTAACGAGGAAAAACTCGGAAATATCATCCAAGGTTTAATTTTAAAAGGGGTGGATAGCTATCGCGATCCCTTGAATCAAAACAGGCAGACACTATTAATTCATATCCGTCAAAAGTTGGAATCGATAAAAACAGATGAAAAACTTTATGAAGAACTCACTAACTTTAAAACACAACTGATTACCGAATGGGAACCGCAAGAACAAATCACCCATTTATTAACTCAAATCCAGCAAAAAGCTCTTGATTTTGTTGCGGCACCAGCCTTTTTCGATGATTATATTCTTCCATTTATATTAGATGGGCTAAACAAGATCAAAGAAAATCCAGAAAAAATAGATTCCATAGACACTTGGATAAAAACACAACTTTCCAACTTCGTCGATAAAAATCATTCAAAAATTGGCAAGCTTGTCGAAGAAAATTTAGAGAGATTGGATGATAAAACGCTGATCAACATGGTAGAAACAAATGTTGGAAAAGACCTACAGTGGATTCGCGTCAATGGAGCTGTTTGTGGATTTATAATTGGACTTATTTTAGTGAGCATTAGAGCCTTTTTTTAATAATATCTACTAAGAAAAGCGCAAGCGCCCTGTTCAGCGGCGTATGACCTGGAGTTGGACAATACTAGAAAGAGAATATCCCAAAGGGTCAAGACCCTATTGGGACATTCTCTTTCTTTGTCTATCGCTTTACAAAGATTCCTATCTTGTCCTTAGAAATAATAGTTATTTTTTAGAATGCTCCCTCATATTTAGTACTGTAGTACTATTTTATATGGAAAAGGGGGGCAAAAAGTTGGCTGTTAAGTTGATTAAAATTTCTGTTGTGTATTTTGTCATCGGAGTATGTATCGGTATGTACATGTCAATGACAGAAACATTTGATTTCACACCCGTTCATGTCCATATTAATTTATTAGGCTGGATGTCAATGGCACTTGCAGGTCTCATTTATGTTGCTTTTCCAAGTGCTGGCGAAACCACACTCGCTAAGGTTCATTTCTGGCTGCATAATATTTCCTTGCCTATCATGATGATTGGTCTTGCCTTTTTAGTATCTGGAGTGGACAATGCAGGTCCTGCAGTCGCTACAGGTGGTACTTTAATGGTTTTAGGGATTATCATCTTTGCTATCAATATCTTTAAAAATGTAAAAAACTAACATGCCCTTATTGTCCATATCCCCAAAAAAGATTAATGAAAAAGTGAGTGTCCAAAGGGGTTAGACCCTTTCGGACATCCGCTTTTCATAATGGGCGATCACGTACCTTTATCGCTTGTAGTAGTCTAAGGCACCCTTTCTTAGCTTGTTTTTTTCCTCGTTGGTTTTTCGATAATTGTACCTATAAATGGCACCTTCCCAGTCTCCATACATTGGATTGGGAAATACGATTAACTTTTTTCCAAATTCTTTTTTCCGCAAATTTACTGCACGCATTCTGCCAGAAACTGTTAACTCATCAAAACCACTAAAATCCCCTAAATTATCCCCAAATAATAAGATAATTTCATGTGTCTTCATCACTTGCCTGCGGCGAGTTTCTTTCCCTTTTTCACCAGGCTGTTGTAATAAAATATGCTCTTTCTTTACTTGAGGTGCCCCCACTTTTTGTAGATTTTTCATTGTTGCTTCTTTCAGTTCTTCATTTCGATTTGAAATGTAGTAAATGTCCACTCCTTTAGAATCTGCGTACTGTAAAAATTCAATTGCCCCCGGAAGTGCCTTTGCTTCAGCACGGTTAAACCATTTACTCCAGTCAAAGGGCTTTCCTTTTCCATGAAGGACAAACCACGCCTGATAAGGACTGTTGTCAAGAATGGTCTCATCAATATCAAGAACAATAGCCGGCTTTAACCCTTGGTTCTTTGGTCGTTTTTTTAAGATTTCATCCAATCTAAGTCTGCCGAGGTTGTAGCCTTGATAATATAATGCTTTTGCCTCCCCCGCTTTTTGGTACCAGAGAACAGACATGGCATTTTGCTCATACAAGTTTAGTGAAGGACTTACTACTGGTTCAGCTTTTATTTTCACACTCATGAATGAGAAAATAAGAATCACACCCATTAACATCCCAATCATCTTTTTCATCACAATGAACCCCCTTTTTTTGTATAGGGTTAGTATGTGAAAAAAAGCAACATTCAAGCTAGTTATCGCCCAATCATTTAAAATATTACGTTTTTTTTATGGAATTCTGAGTAATATCCATTATTTTCTTGTAAAATTATACAAAGGCTCAATTATTTTTTATGGTCTTCCAATCTCATTTTATATATATTTTGGAGGTTTTCATTTTGAATCCTAGACAACATGACCCTTTTAAAGCGGCTTTTGATAGTTTAGATGAATTTGCCGATCTTATTAGCCATGTATTAAATTGCCCCATAACGATTGAGGATGCAAACCATCGTCTTCTTGCCTACAGTACACATGATGAACGGACCGACGCGGCAAGAATTTCTACCATTATTGGCAGACGAGTACCGGAAAAGGTCATTAATCAATTATGGAAAGAAGGAACCATACCAGCTCTCTTAAAAACGCATGAACCTATTCGTGTTAAAAATATGAATGATATTGGACTTAATCATAGGGTCGCCATCTCTATTTGGAAGCAGGAAGAGGTCTTGGGTTTTATTTGGGCAATTGAAATAGATAAAACATTAACCAAAGAGGATTTTGATTTATTAAAAATGGCAGCCAATGCTGCAAAGAATAAATTATTGCAATTGCAAACGAGAAAAAACAAAAAGGAAGAGCACTCACAAGAATTATTCTGGAAGCTTTTAACTGGGCACTTGCAAGGTGAAAAAGAAATTTATGAGCATTTCCATACACTGCAGATTGTACCATCTCCTTCTTTTGCAGTAGCTGTCTTTCAATTTCAACGAAATATTACAAGCAAAGAAGAGCAAAACATATCCTATTTATTAAAAACAAGTCAACTAATGAAAATCATGCTTTATACGATTGACTGTAATCAACTAATCTTATTAGTATCGGCAGAAAATTTAGAAGATCCTTTTCATAAATTAACTCATTTTGTTGAGACCTTTGTTTGGAAAATGAATGATCGATATGGAGTAAAGGATGTTACTCCTGTATACAGCAGTATTTATGAAGATTATCAAAAAATTGGGAAGGCCTATAAAGAGACACTAGCGGTTTTATCCATTAAAGAAAAATTCCCACAAGAGACTACAGGTATTTTAAATTATCAAAAGCTTGGTATCTTTCAATTATTCGAGGTTATTTTAGAAAAAAGACGATATGAAGACTATGAAAATTACTACTTAAAACGACTTCATGAATATGACAAAAAGCATAACAGCAATCTTATTGAAACATTGGAGGTCTTTTTAAATAAAGATAACAATATTAATGAGGCGGCCAAGGAATTAAAGGTTCATGCGAACACATTAAATTATCGGTTAAAGCGAATTACCGAAATTGGCGATATTAATCTAAAGGACCCCAATCAGAAAATGATCCTCTATCTTGATTTAAAGCTTGAAAAATACCAGAAAAAATGACGATTTTGTGGAAATCTCCAAAAGGAAGAAACTTATTTCTCCATTCCTAACAAAGAAAAACTATGACAAACATTTTATAATAAAGCCATAGCAAAAGTTCATTGCTGACATTAGGGAGGAATAAATGATGTTTATTGGTGTTCCTAAAGAAATTAAAAACAATGAAAATCGTGTAGCGCTAACCCCAGCAGGTGTTGTTACGTTGGTAAGAGCTGGTCATACTGTGCTTGTTGAAAAAGACGCCGGAATTGGAAGCGGATTCAATAATAATGATTATACAAAGGCAGGCGCGGAAATCATTGAGGGTGCTGAAAATGTTTGGTCAAAATCCGATATGATTATGAAGGTAAAAGAACCGCTTGCAAATGAATATGTATACTTCCGACAAGGTTTAATATTATTTACTTATTTACACCTTGCTGCTGAACCTACTTTAGCACAAGCCCTAAAAGATAGTGGTGTGATTGCTGTTGCATATGAAACAGTATCAGTAAACAGAACACTCCCGCTTTTGACTCCAATGAGTGAAGTCGCTGGACGGATGGCTGCTCAAATTGGAGCACAATTCTTACAAAAGAATAACGGTGGTCAGGGAATCCTCCTGGCAGGTGTACCAGGAGTTAATCGTGGAAAGGTAACCATTGTAGGCGGAGGGATAGTTGGAACAAATGCAGCAAAAATGGCTGTCGGATTAGGTGCTGATGTAACCATTATTGATTTAAATGCAGACCGTCTTCGCCAGCTAGATGATATTTTTGGAAATCAAGTTAAAACCTTAATGTCCAATCCATATAACATTGCAGAAGCAGTGGCTGAAGCAGACTTATTAATCGGTGCTGTTCTAATCCCTGGTGCTAAGGCTCCTAGGCTTATTACAGAGGAAATGGTAAGATCGATGAAGCCTGGTTCTGTAATAGTCGATGTTGCCATTGACCAAGGAGGAATTGTTGAGACAATTGATCATGTAACCACTCATGATAATCCTATCTTTGTCAAACATGGTGTCGTTCACTATTCAGTTGCTAATATGCCAGGTGCTGTTCCACGAACATCAACCATTGCCTTAACGAACGTGACGGTTCCATATGCATTGCAGATCGCAAATAAAGGAATTTTCAAAGCGATTTTGGAAAATGAAGCATTGAAGCTAGGCGTTAATGTTGCCAATGGAGAAATTACTTATGAAGCGGTAGCAAACGATCTTAATTTTGATTATGTAACGGTTGAAGATGCATTAGAGAAAGAACTTTCTTCCATATAAGAAAAGCGCAAGCGCCCTGGTCAGCGGCGTATGGCCTGGAGCGCTCCAACTGAGATAAAGGAAACACGAAGAGCCGGAGGCGATTCGATGTTGACTTATCGTAGGGCGGAGAGCGAAGGACACTAGCCGCTAGGGCGCTGGAGCTGGACCATTCTCGAAGCCAAAACTTATAAATTCTTATACTATAAGAAAGACTACTTTTGTTGACATAAAGCAGAAAATTGATAAAGAGGATTTCTCAAAGTGTAAGACCCTTTTGAGACATCCTCTTTTCGTTATTCCGCAACCTTATAAATATTTACGATGAACCCCTTTGCCATCATAAGAAAACAACATTTTTCTATCTTCAATCATGGTTTCAATATTAACTGGTCTGCCCCAAAGTTGATGGATATACGGAAGAACTTTTTCGAGATATTTAACATCTAGTTCAATCCCCTCAAACCAGTGTTTAAGGTATAGTTCACCATTTTTCTGGTAATCCCCATCGTTGACCGTAATGTACGGAAATCCTCCATTAACTCGCATATTTACGAGCTGATCCCGAATATGTTCCCACTCCTTATCAACGACTTTATAATCACGCCCTTGCTTTTGAAACAAATACATATCTTCCCGCATAACAAGATCCTTATTTAAATAATTACGAAGAAAGGAAATATCTGATTCTACCTCACGTACCTCGAACATCTTCTCTCTACCAGACCCAGGCAAGACACCTCTTCGCTTCATTTCTTCAGTTGGATTATCATATCGTTCTTCAATATCCTCAAAAATTTTAATACCAAGATAATAGGGATTAATCCCTGTTTTGGATGGCTGCACAACTCCTGCATTTAATTTAGCAAATTCAATTGCCTCACCACTTGTTAAATCCAGTTCTCTTAAAATTCGTTGATGCCAATACGAAGCCCAGCCTTCGTTCATAATCTTTGTTTCAAGCTGGGGCCAGAAGTAGAGCATTTCTTCCCGCATCATCGTTAAGATATCTCTTTGCCATTCTTCAAGCTCTCTACTATAGGTTTCTATAAATAGTAATAAATCCTTTTCAGGTCGAGGAGGGAATTTCTTCTTCTTCGGTTGATTGGTTACTATTTTATCTTTTTCGTCGAGATTCCATAAGTCATCATAGGGTGTTTCAGCCTTGCGTTCTGAATCTTCTTCTTCTTCATCGTCTCCAATGGACCAAGAAAGTTTAGGTCTCATTAGCGAAGGGTCAATATGCTCATCAATCGCCAAGACGGCATCTAAAAAGGTTTCTACTTCCTTTTTTCCATATTGGATTTCATATTGATGGATCCTTTCTGCTGTAGCTGCCATACTTTCAACCATATCACGCTTTGTATTTTGGAAGCGGACGTTATTTTTAAAGAAATCGCAATGAGCTAGTACATGGGCAACAATTAGTTTATTTTGGATAAGGGAATTTGAATCAAGCAAAAAGGCGTAGCACGGATTTGAATTTATTACCAGTTCATAAATTTTACTTAAGCCTAAATCATAATGCAGTTTCATTTTATGAAACTGTTTGCCAAAACTCCAATGTGAAAATCGGGTTGGCATACCGTATGCTCCAAATGTATAAATAATTTCTGCAGGACAGATCTCATAACGCATCGGATAATAATCCAAACCAAAGCCTTTGGCAATTTCAGTTATCTCACTAATGGCGTATTCCAATTGATTACGTTCTTCAAGATTCATTAGCCACTCCCCCTTTTCCTCTTAAGACAATGTATGAAGTAAAGGCGGGAATGATGAAACAAGATAAATAAACTCTTTTTATTTTCCCCTATTTAAGTAGGCTTATGATTACTGGGGAATCCTTTTCGCTTCTTTTGCGAGTTTTAGTCCAACAAATCGATTACGCTTCCATTCCTCCTTAAAAACAGATAGGGGTGGGTTCGTTTCTCCAACCAGATAGCTTATTTCAATCGTCAGCCCTGGACGATGAAAGGTCGTAATGAACCAATCAGTAAATCCCCCTCCAACCGCATCTTTTTCTGGCTTAGAAAGTTTATAGCCTGTCAATCGGGCGATCTTTTTTGCAATACGCTTATCCCGTTTAAGTTCCCTCCCGTTTTTATAATGCCAGAAAATTTCTCTTCCTGCCGTATGGTACGCAACTGCAATGGCTGGGTTTATCTCTTTAATAAATGCGGATAGGGCTTGTACTTCTTTTGCTTCAAATGGTTTCTCTCCTTTATAAAATCGGTAAAAAGGGGCTTGTGGCTCACAATCCAGCTTGTCCCATCCTGCTGGATATTGACGATTTAAGTCAACTCCCATTCCATTGGCTTTCCACCGCTCAAAATTATTTAGCTTTTCATTCATCAGCCATAATCGTTCTTGATGCTGGACCGGAAAAATTTTAAGATTATTTTGTTGGATCTCCACACCATCTGGATTTAACATTGGAACAAACCAAATCGATACCTCATTAAGGATATTGGTGGTAAAAAGGCCAACCTTCTTCACTTGATACGCCTCAGCGTAAGATTCAAGCATTTTCATCAATAGTGTGCTGGTTAGCCATTCACGTCCATGATGGGCTCCAATAAGCACGATATTCTTTTTCCCTTCTCCAAGCTTTACAGCCCAGATTGTCTTTCCAAAATGAGAAGTTCCAATCGATCTCACTTTAATCTTCTCTGGATACCTTTTCTCCATTTGCTTAAGGTCCTTTTCAAGCAGTTCATAGGAATACGGTCGATCTGTTCTAACAATTTTTGCTTTAACCGCTGTATCAAATGAAAGGAATAGAATCAAAACAGCACATAATAATCTAGCCATGAATATATCCCCACTTTTCTCTCAAAACAATAAATTATACAGGTAAATGTTGAAAACAGCGTAAACACTGAGTGTCCAACATTTTCTGTGAAGATTATCTTCAGAATGTCATACAATAATCTCAACTCCTAGTAAGGAGGAGAGCTCAAATGAATAAGTTGGATTACGATCGGGCGTTATACTATACGCACCGATCTGAATGGGACAATTTACTGATTTTAATGGTACGGACAAAAGACCAATTTTTATCGAAAAAAATCGAGCAATTCCTGCATGCCTACAATTTCGAACATGACTACACTGTAATTGAATCAAAACTATATAATCTTCTTCGTTACATCGACCATGCTAACGAAACAGTAGAGCCAGATGGAAATGGCTTACCGATGTATAGTCTTTCCTGAAATAACAAGTGGATACCATTTGATTGAGAAAATAATTAACAACCGGACCAAAGAATTCCACCAAAAAACGGCTTCCGCGACGGAAGCCGTTTTTAACTATTTTACTTTTAACGCCAAGGCAGCAATAGAAAAATGTATAAATAATTTTCCAAAAAATTATTTGATACTTTGAACTACTTTTAATTTATGATCAACAAGATCCATAAAACTTTTTTCAATGGTTTGCAGTTTTAATTTACTTTCTTCAAGACTCTCACTACTAACACCAAAATAAAATTTCACCTTTGGTTCCGTTCCGGATGGCCGTAAACATACCCATGAACCATCCTCGAAAATATACTTTAAAACATTTGATTTTGGTAATTCAATCCGCTCTTCACCCGATGATGTAATCCGAATGCTTGTTAGATAATCTTCTGCTGCAATCGTTTTAACTGAGCCCAGGTTGGTTATTGGCTCATTCCTGAAAGCAGCTAACAGGCGTTGAATCATGTCTGCTCCTTCCTTTCCCTTTAGGGTTAATGAACGAAGCCCTTCCTGGTAATAACCATATTTTTTAAATACTTGCAGCATCCCTTCATACAGGGTCATGCCTTGTTTCTTATAATAAGCACACACCTCTGCAGCCAATAACGCAGCCTGAACGGCATCCTTATCACGAACAAAGTCACCAATTAAATAGCCGTAAGACTCCTCATAACCGAAAAGGAACGTAGAATCACCTGATAATTCATACTCCTTCATTTTTTCTGCAATAAACTTAAATCCAGTTAATACATCAACTGTTTCTAATTCGTATGCTGATGCTATTTTCCGTCCTAATTCGGACGTGACGATCGTTTTCAATACGACTCCGTTAGGCGGAAGTGTTCCTTTTTCCTTCTTCTGGGCAAGAATATAATCCACCAACAATGCACCTGTTTGATTGCCTGTTAAAACGATATATTCTCCTTCCAGGTTAGGAACAGCAATTCCAAGACGGTCTGCATCAGGGTCAGTTGCAATTAAAATATCAGCACCTACTCTTTTACCATCACGAATTGCTAGTTCAAATGCCGCATGTTCTTCAGGATTTGGACTTTTTACAGTTGAAAATTCTGGGTCGGGCTGCTCTTGCTCTTTTACAACTGTAACATTTTTATAACCTAAAGCTGCTAGGGCTGCCCGGACAGGTTGATTGGCAGTCCCGTGTAAAGGAGTAAAAATAATATGTATGTCCGATTCTTCTGCTAGATCCGGATTCTCTGAAATTGTTTTTAATTTTTCGATATAAGCTTTGTCAATTTCTGTTCCAATCGTTTTAATTAGCCCTGATGCTGTTAGTTTCTCTACATTGTCAACCTCAATCAATAATTCATTCCCAATTTCATTTACCTTAGTAATCAGATAATCGGCTTCTTTTGGCGGCAACTGACCTCCATCTGAACCATAAACCTTATATCCGTTATATTCAGGTGGATTATGGCTGGCCGTAATCACAATACCAGAAAAGGCATTTAAGTATCTCAAGGCAAACGATAGCTCAGGAGTCGGTCTTAATTGGTCAAACAGGTATGTTTGAATGCCTCTTGTTGCTAGCGTTTTAGCAGCCTCTAGTGCAAATTCCGGTGATTTGTGGCGCGAATCAAAGGCAATGACAACACCTCGATGTTTGGCTTCAGCCCCTTGTTCTTCTATGTATACAGCCAAGCCTGCAGAGGCCTTGCGAACGGTATAGATGTTCATTCTGTTCGTACCTGCCCCAATTTCCCCGCGCATTCCACCCGTTCCAAATTCTAAATTTTTATAAAAAGACTCTTCTAACTGTTTTTCATCTTGGATTTTACCTAAAAGTTCCTTTTTTAATTCAAAATCCAAACCTTCAAATTCATTCCAACTATTTGCAATTGTTTTCCAATTCATAAGATGTCCTCCTTCTAATTTCCCTACTATGTATTTATTGTTCTAAATGAGGGTCAGTTACTCCTTTAAAAAAAAGCAAAAATTAGCCGACAATTTTTGCAGGAAGACCTTTTATAAATACGAGAATAAAAAAAAGAGGATGTTTCATCCTCTTTACGGTTTTCTATATAATTAATTCATTGTCTGCTTTTGTGTAAATACTAAGCACCGTATTTTTCATTTGCTTGGCATCCAAAAACTGTTCAAATTCAAATGGGAAACAAAGTCCATAATGCTGCAGTGTCTCCACATTTTTATTAAATAATACTGCATACTGTTCATCAAGGTCAGAGGACTCAAGAATGGAAATAATTGTTTGGATGCTGGTCATCACTTGAAAAGCATCTTTTAATGTATTAAAATCCTCAGAAGTATGCAAAATCTTTAATGCGTGAAATTGACAAATGTCTTCATCACTAAAATATACAGGAAAAATATTGGAGTAAATGTACCTCACCAGTCCATTAATTTCTTTTTCTTGACTCGGTGTCGAGGCAAAAACTATCTTCACTTATAACCCACCTTTGCCAACACTTATTTCTGTCGTAATATATATCATAAGAATAACATAATTATCTCGATATTTTTGGTGGTAATTATCACCACAGCTTATTGGTAAAGGAGAAAATAATGCTAAAAACAGTACGCATGGGTGAGTGGTTTCAGATTATTATTCCTAGTAAATGGGAAGGAAAAACGATCGAGGATATTTTCCGTGACAGTTGGGAAGCGCCAAAAAAATTAACTTATCTTTTTCGATTAGAAAATAAGGTGCATCTGGATGGAAAACGTGCTAATTGGAATATGCCTCTTACTGAAGGATCAAAACTACAAATCCAATTATTTGAAGAAGAAGAACTAGAAATCACCCCTAATTTTCAGGATCTTGACATTTTGTACGAAGATGACCATGTTTTAGTTATTAATAAACCGCCATTTATGAATACACATCCTAATGATCCAAAGAAAGAGACAAATACACTTTTAAATGCGGCAGCCTTTTATTTACAATCTAAAGGGGAAGCTAAAAATGTTCGCCAAATCCATCGCTTGGACCGAGATACATCAGGGGCTATTCTTTTTGCCAAGCATCCGTTAGCAGGGGCTATTCTAGATAAAATGCTGGAAAAAAGAAGTATCAAAAGAACCTATATCGCAGCTGTTCATGGTCTTTTTCAACGAAAAAAAGGGGAGATAAACAAGCCAATTGGCCGAGACCGACATCATCCAACAAGACGGAGGGTTTCACCATCTGGTCAAGAAGCTATTACCTATTATCAAGTGTTAAAGGAAAATAAAGACAAGCAGCTTACCTATGTAAAATGTTGGCTGGGAACGGGAAGAACCCACCAAATTAGAGTTCATTTAAGTCACATAGGTCATCCTTTAGTGGGGGATACGTTATATGGCGGGAGGCCAGATGTAAACAGGCAGGCACTTCATGCGGCTAAACTCGAGTTTAGTCACCCCTTTACTCAGGAGAATATTGTCTGCAATGCACCTTATATTGATTTACGAGAGCTTTTTAAAGATATTGATGTGTATTCTATATAGAAAAAGGATGTCTTAAAAGAGTATTCCCTTTTGAGACATCCTTTTTATTTTTAAGCCCGTTGTAGTATTAATCTGCTTTTCTAAAGGATCGCATGATGAAGCTAATTAAGAGAACTAATACAGCAGCCCCGATGATAGCAGGGATTATGGCAAAATCAGCAACATGTGGTCCCCAATTACCTAAAACAGCGGTTCCTAACCACGCACCAACAAATCCAGCTATGATATTACCAATAATGCCACCCGGAATATTCCTTCCGACGATCATGCCTGCTAGCCACCCTATAATTCCACCTACAATTAATGCCCAAATGAAACTCATGTTAGAACACTCCTTTTTAGTATTCTTCATTTCACTTAATTAATAGCTTAGTCTCAGGCCGTTTGCTTTAGTGCCTGTATAAATAAATTACCCCATTTTCTTTTTTATACTCCTAAAAAATAATCTTTGTTTTATCAGCACCTAAAAAGCAGCTTATTTATACATAAATTCATTAGACTAGGCAAAAGTAAAAATGTACTTATTAATCAAGAAAAAGATTCCGAAAATTCTAATGTTAAGTTTTTGTAAATTCCGTTAAGATTCTTTCTTTTTTCGACATTTTTCAAGTAGAATTATTGAGTTAATAAAACGACATTTGGAACGATAAATCGGAGGGTAAATCAAATGGCTTTCAAAAAAAATGACAAATTCTCGGTATTGCTAAGCAATATTTCTTCAAATCTTAAAGAAAGTGCAAATTTCTTTACCGAATACAAATTAAAAAATGTGAGTGATTTAAAAATTTTCTCAGAAAAAATGAAAGAATTGGAAACAAAAGGCGATTCCTACGTTCATGAAGTTATTAAAGAACTAAATGATGCCTTTATTACCCCAATTGAACGTGAAGATATCCTTTCCCTTGCTATGAGCATGGACGATGTACTGGATGGTCTCGAAGGTTCGGCTGCGTTGTTTGAAATGTATTCAATTACGCAAGCAGATGAGTTTATGCTGCAATTTGTTAAAGCCATTCAGGCAAGTGTCCAAGAAATTGATAAGGCCATTGAACTTCTTTCAAACAAAAAGTTACCTGCAATCCGGGAGCATGCTATCAAAATTAAGGATTATGAATCGAAATGTGATAATGTATTACGTCAATCGATTAAACACCTATTTACTGTAGAAAAAGATCCAATTCGAATTATTCAATATAAGGAAATTTATGAAAATCTTGAGGATATCGCAGACTATTGCCAGACTGTTGCAAATACCCTTGAATCCATTATTATGAAAAATGCATAAGGAGCAAAAATATGAGTCTTGTTTTAATCTTAACCATACTAATTGTTATTGGTGCTCTTGCATTTGATTTTATTAATGGTTTTCATGATACAGCAAATGCAATTGCAACCTCCGTTTCCACAAAAGCTCTAAAACCTCGTCAAGCGATACTCTTGGCTGCAGTAATGAATTTTGTGGGTGCGTTGACCTTTACGGGTGTTGCTAAAACAGTATCGAAGGATATTGTTGACCCATTTACATTACATAATGGGTCAGTCGTAATTTTAGCTGCCCTGCTTTCAGCAATCTTTTGGAACTTACTCACCTGGTATTTTGGAATCCCAAGCAGTTCATCCCATGCTATTATTGGGTCAATCGCTGGTGCTGCGATCGCAGCAGAAGGTTTTCATGCTCTAAATTACACTGGTTTCGTAAAAATTCTTGAAGCACTTATTCTTTCACCAATTTTAGCCTTTGTAGTCGGATATATCGTGTACAGCATTTTTAAAGTAGCTTTTAAAAATCTTCAATTAACAAAAACGAACCGCAATTTCCGTTATATACAAATTGCAACTGCAGCATTACAATCTTATTCGCACGGAACGAATGATGCTCAGAAATCAATGGGAATCATCACCTTGGCTCTTATCTCGAACAAATTTCTTGATCCTGATGCGGGTATCCCTTTTTGGGTACAAGTTTCCTGTGCCATTGCGATGGGACTTGGAACCTCAATAGGTGGTTGGAAAATTATCAAAACCGTTGGCGGTAAAATTATGAAGATTCGTCCCATTAATGGTGTTGCTGCCGATATAACTGGTGCCGCAATTATTTTTGGTGCAACCTATATTCATTTACCTGTCAGCACTACCCATGTTATTTCTTCAGGAATACTTGGCGTGGGAGCTTCACATCGTCTTAAAGGCGTTAAATGGGATACAGCACAGCGTATGTTAATTACATGGGTTATTACTCTTCCCATTACAGCTTGTATTGCAGGTCTAGTTTATTTCATTTTAAATTTGTTCTTTTAATACTTAACCAGAGAATTCCTTCTCTGGTTTTTTTTATGTTTTTGTGGGAGCATAAAAAAACCGCCAGTCCATTTTTAAGGCCGGCGGTTTCCAGTGGATCTATTTAAGTTAATTGTTTTATTCACGGTTCTTTAATTTCAATTCTTCGAAATTCTTCTGCGATAATGTCATAGGACTTTTTTAACCGCTCATAGAATATTGGGTGATCCCATTCCTTCCAACTATATAGAAAGGCTTGCTTTTGTTGGAGCTTACCATTAACAGCTTGAGGAAATGTCTGCTGTACCTTCTCATTTTCTGTAGTCACAACGGCAGCTCTAATTCCATTAATTTCTTTACTTCCCGATAACCCAGTCTCCCAGACATTCCCCATCACTTCTTTTAAACTGGGGTCCTTGAAATTCAATAGCTGCCAAGGAATTCTCCCTTCAATCACCTTTTTATCAGTACTAATACTTACATCGGTTAAGGAATTAAACTCCTTACTTGTTGGATTCGCATTTCCGAACTGAAGCCGTCCAGTTTCATAATCCTGAAAAGGAATTCTCTCCTTAGTAGTAGGAATGGTTTGTTGTTTATTTAAGGCAAGTCGAATGGGATGAAACATACCATTATCTTTTTCATCAGCATACGTCACTTTCGGAATCATCTTTAATAATTTTGCATATTGATAATAAAACGTGTCATAATAACTATCGATCATGATGGCGGAATCTTTCGGTCCTGTCAGCTTAATATTAAAATCAATTCCATAATCTGTTTGGATCTTCGTTTGATCATTAATAGAAACCTTAGTTTGCCCTTGATTCCCAATAGTATCAAGGAGGAGATATGTACCTTGATTTTGAAAATCAACACGTTGGTTATATTTAATTATAAAATACAAATACGCGCTGTCAGAAGCAAACCGAACTTCCTTGATCGGCTCGTGCTTATTTTTAGTCTGATAGCCTATTTTTGTGCTTGCCATCTCCCAATCGTCAGCAGCACCATCAACGATAATCGCTGATTCCTTTTGCCCTGGCTCGAAACCAAGCAAACCAAAATGCTGTTCATTAGTCTGCTGATTATTCCAATAGGGACGGCGATCAGGATTATCGAAATCCATCGTATTCCAGGTGCGTTTAAACCATTCATCCTGCCAACTAAACACAAGCCCGCCGGCGTAGCCTTCTGAAACAATTGACTGGTATAAAAGTTTGTCGATCTTCCCCTGTTCTTCTTCGGAATGAAATCCTTGATTCATTCCATATGGATTCTCATGTGTTAATCCTCTTGATGAAGGCACACCAAATTCCGCCACTAAAACAGGCATTTGATGCACGCCAAGTAACTCATGCAAGTAGCCTGCATAACTATTTTTCTTTCCATTAGCATCGACATAATCCAGATATTTTTGTTCATAGTTAAGAAAGTCAGGGTAGTAAGGATAAATATGGTACGAGGCAAACAGTCCGGCTTTGAAAGCATTCGTTGCCTTGATATGGTTAGGGTCCACCGAAACCATATCCTCGTTTTCAAGTGGTTCGGATGGGTGCCTCAACAAATCAGTTGTCACCCAGTTTGTGAAGCTCATAGAATGCTGCCATTTGTATTGCCTTACTTCGTACCCGGCCGCATAATCCATTAGCCTGGCCAGCCAAACCTCGAACGGACTAGCCTTTTCTGTTTGGATATACTCTCCCTTAAATGGACTTATCCCTGCATGTTGAGCATTTGTTTTTACCACCATGGCAGGGTCCCATTCAGTTCCCACGATTATACCAATAACATATTTTGAGATATCATATTTATAAACACCTGATGCATGACCTGGCCGTACCGCAAGGTTTGCATTTCCATGGATAATGTCAATCATATTTTTAATTTCTAACTTTGCATCATCTATGTTCACCTTTGCAAATGCATCCTGTGTTTGAATCAAATTCTCTTCATTTACCCACGTTCCGTGAAACAGGTATAAAGGTTTTTTGGCCATCTGGTTATATTCATAAAAGGCTTCATAAAACTGTGGAGGATGGAGGGTATAAATTCTTATGGCATTGGCATTCATCGCCCCAATTTCTTGAAACCATCGGAAATATTCCTCTTTTGAAATGGCTGCCTCGCCAGGGAAATAACCCGGTTTCCCAATCCCCATATTCACTCCCTTAATTAAGAAATCCTTCCATTTCCCATTTTTTTGGATTTGAATATAGAAATCACCTGTTTTGCTGTTTGTCTTTATCCCATTCTGTTCAACCAGTTCTACTTTTTCTTGTTCGCTCACATGTTGTAAACCATTTTTTAAAATGTCCTTCATCAGAGGTACGTAGGCTTCCCAATAAAAAGAATTTTTTGCTCCAAAAGTCTTTTTCCACGTATCCAAGCCTTTCGATTGATAAATCCCAGGCACTTCTGCTTCATCGGCAAAATCACCTGAAAAATAATAAGAAGAATATTTCGCATTTTGATGATAAACCACAGCTGGGAATTGGGCTGGTATTCCGTATCCTTTTAATTTCTCTTTAGCTTTTTGGGAAATAGGAAGTTCATAAGTAGCCAGAGTCTCTTCGTTATTTCTTGTCTCGATAATATCAAACCAATACTGATACCTACCTTCTATCTTTTCGGAAAAATACTTTGTACCCTTGCTTGTTAATCGAAAGGTGAGTCCGTTATTATGAATATCTTCTTTTCCAATGACAACGATTTTGTTATTTTTACTAACAAAAACAAAGCCTTCTCCAGTGAAGCTCCATTTCTTGTTTTGCTTTAGATAATTCTCTTTTACCCATTCAGGCACTTCGCTGCCATTCAAATCAAGGAAATACCTGCCAATCCATCCTGACCATTCCACATTTAATAAATTAGAAATTTTTTCCTTTGTCACCTCTGATGTTGGGCTTGCAAAGGTATTAAATTCAGCGATCAATGTTTTTCCCTTTGACTGAATAAGAGACTTTTCTATTTGAGTGACTTCACTAGAAGTTAGACCCCCATATATTTTGGCAGATCTTTTGCCAGTGAGGTTATCACCATAAAAATCCTCCTTATATACTCCATATTGGTCAGTCAAATAAAATACATCATATTGATTTAAGTCCTTAGGTATTGGGTCAATTGTATATTGCTGATCTTTTCCAGGTTCAAATCCTTTATAATCACTACTTGCCGTATAAGGTCTTTCCCCATTTTTAAAGTATTTAGCATTGTTTAAAATCCAAACTAGTCCTTTATGTTCCCGATAGGAGGAATTAGGTACAGTCTTGTCTAAAATAAGGACGTTTAATTCTTTTGCAGGCTGGATAAACCATAACCAAAAAGGGCTCGTCAATATAACGATAAAAATAATTGCATACATGATTAAATAGGCTGGCTTTTTCATTTTGATACACCTTTTCTTTTCATTTCTCCCCAACTCTTATCTCCCTTAATAACTTGCCATACGCCTTCACAGCGCCAAAAAACAGTCATTGGCCTGTACCAAATTGTTTCGGTTAAAGAATAGAGAAAAAGCTTGATGATATCAGATACCTTAGGATATTTCGTTAAACTCCACTCTTCCAAAAGAACGGATGTCATCGAAAATATTGAGCCATATAAACAAGATAGAAGAAAGAGTAAAATGGAAAATTCAATGTAACTCCCACCAAGAAATAAACATAGAATCATGAAAAGATAACCGGCTAATTCAATTATTGGTCCAAAAAACTCTACAATCCAAAAGTACGGGAAAGCTAACAGTCCGATTGAACCGTATTTTGGATTAAATGTTAGTTTTCGGTGTGTCCATAAGCTTTCAAAGAGTCCTCTGTGCCAGCGGCTTCGCTGTCTCCGTAAAAATGTCATGTCTTCAGGTACCTCTGTCCAGCAAACTGGATCGGGAACATAGACAATTTTCTTTTTTTCTCCTTTTTCCTTTAACATGCGGTGAATTCTCACCACGAGTTCCATGTCTTCACCGACCGTATCCGTCTTATACCCACCCGCTGCAATCACCCAGTTTTTTGAAAATACACCAAATGCTCCAGATATAATAAGTAGAAGATTATGACGGCTTAAACCAATTCTCCCCATTAAAAAGGCGCGTAGGTATTCAATAATTTGCATGACAACTAACGGCTTATTTGAAAGGCCAATACTTTCAATGTGCCCATTGTGAATTTGGCATCCATTCGCAATCCGTACACTCCCACCTGATGCAATTACTTCTTCATTGGAATCAACAATCGGTTTCATCACCTTTAAAAAAGCATCTTGTTCAAGTACAGAATCACCGTCCAAGGAGCAAAAATAAGGATAATGGGAAAAATTCAATCCAACATTAAGGGCATCTGCTTTGCCCCCATTCTCCTTGTCAATTAGAAAAAGATTCGACAGAATGGACGATTGATAAATCTTCCCCATTGGTTTCGTACTGATTTGAATTCTCACCACTTTTTTAATTTCTTTCATACTATAGTGCTCGATCATTTTTTGTAGTGTTTGATCGGTGGATCCGTCATTCACTACAATCACTTCAAAGGCAGGATAATTTACACTTAATAACGAGCGAACACTCTGAATAATTCCTGCTTCTTCGTTGTATGCAGGAACAATGATTGAAACTGGTTTTGTATAGATTTCGTCGAGATAATCCTCATAGGCTTGAACCCGATCGAGTTGATATTCTTTCCGAAGTTGAAAACAAGAAATAATCAAAATACCCGTGTAAAATATAATAACGATAATCATATAAACCGTAATAAACGAAGCAAAAGCTGTGACGATATCTCCCCATTGAAAAAATGGCATATTCTATACCCCTTTATGCAGCCATTCCCAGGCCATATCTTTTGCGAAAGTATCCTTTGAGGACTCTAACACCTTACGTAAAATTTCTTTTCCATTAGAAAATTCACAAATAGCTTGTCCGGCCTGGGACCGAACCCACCACGTTTGATCATGCAATAGCTCTACTAACCGTGGAATAGCTTTTTCTTCCTTTAGTGAACCAATCAGTTTAGCAGCTACCATTCGTTCCTCCCATTTTTCTGAATAGAGTAGTTCCAAATATGGCGCAATATTTTTTACATATCCAATCTCTGCTAATGCCTTTAAAGCCCTAAGTTTAATCTCACCTGAATAGCTTGAAAATGTCTTTTCTAAGAAAGCTACAAAATTGAGATCTCTTTTAACCGAAATGACATCAAGAATAGCCTTTTGAAGTGGCAGGTCAGCTTTATGAAAAGTAAGAACATACTGGTCAAAGTTCTTTTGAGTTAAGGAAATCAAAATATGACGATATTCATATTCAGATAGATTTGAATATTCATTTGTTAGCATTTCAAAAAGCGGCCCATATTGGAATAAAGCAAGAATTCTTAGTATATGGACACGTTCTTCATGCGTAAGTCGTTTCTTTTTTAGTAAACGAAAAACATCATCTATAAGATGAGTCATATTAAAATCTTCAATTTGATAAAGAGTATTCATCCGAATACTCCACTTTTTGTTTTGAAGTCTTTTTTTATAGTATTGGGTTAAATACATTTTTGCTAATGTCGATATACGATTCCATTCCTCTTCCCCTTCTACAACCTTAGTATATCGGCTTAGTAACTGTTCAATTGCTATTTGCTGAAGCGCTGTTTCTGGCTGTAGTTCGCTTGAATAACTGCCATCTATAAGTGTTGCAAAAATAAGAGGATTATATTGCTCTTTATAGCTTTCAATCCTTCTTCGTTTCTTTATTTCCAATGATTTTCGAGTGGTTAAATACACTAATAAAATGACCAATATACCTAAAATTGATAATGTTAGGCTGGTGAGGAACAATATCTCATCATTAAACATTTATTTCATCCTTTTGATTAACCGTTGTATTCTCGCCTGAAGTTCCTTAATACTGAATGGCTTGGTCACATAATCATCAGCACCAAGTGTTAATGCCTTCTCAATATCAGCTTCGCTTTTTCTCCCGGTTAGCATGAGCACATGAATACTCCTGTTGTTCTTTCTTTTCTTTACCTTTTGCAAAACTTCAATGCCATCCATTATAGGCATAACACCGTCCAGAATTAAAAAATGTTCCCCTTTTTCGTCTAAACGCCGCGACTCAAAAAATTGAAGACCATCCTCAAATGCTGCAATGTTCAATTCATAATGATCAAAGTCCATTATTTTAAGAATTCTCATGAGCAATGTCCGAATAATTTCATCATTGTCCACAATGGAAATAAATAATGGTTTTTTCGTCAATTCCAGTGGAGATTGATTAATGGTCTCAACTCTCGCTCTGCCATTTTCTTTTGCTAAATATAAGGCTTTGTCCGCCGCCTGTAAAGCAGCTTCCATGGTTATATCTGCATGCATAACAGTATAAACTCCCGCAGAAAAAGTGATGGCATCACTTGATTGTATTATTTGAAGAGACAGTAATGAAAACTCTTTTAGTAATCTTGAAACAATCTCGACAGCTTCAGCCTGTTGGGTATCCTCAAACAAGATAACGAATTCTTCACCACCATACCTAAAAACAGTATCGGAACTTCTCGTCTTTTCTTTTAAAAAAGCTGCGAACGTAGACAGAATGCTATCACCCGCAATATGCCCGAACAAATCATTTATAGTTTTAAAATGGTCAAGATCTAAAAAGGCAATGCTAAACAATTGATTGTTTCGTTCTAAATCCTTGAGGTTTCGGGTAAAAACATCGCGTAAGAATTTACGATTGTAAAGCTGGGTTAACTCATCTACCAGCACCGATTGATCAAATAATTTTTTTCTGTTTAAATGCCCCTGAATGCGAACGGTTAATTCTTCTAAATCAATCGTTTTGTCAAAAAAATCATCCGCGCCAAGTTTATAAGCATTTATTCTCATTTCACGATCATTAGTAGGACTTATCATAATTTTCGGAACAAACTGTTTGTGCGTATGCTGCTGTAATTCTTTAAGTAATGGTAATCCATCTATTTCTGGTGAATGGAGATCGATAATTATACAATCAGGATTTATATCATAGTATTGTGAAAGAATCTTTTCAGGGGCTGTACTGGCTGCCACCATCCACCCTTTTTCTTCGAGTGCATCCTTTAGGTGAATTAAATTAGAGACATCATCGGCAATGATTTGTATCACCGGTATATTGTCATCATGATGCCGCTCTTTTTTCTCTCCGCCATTTTTAAAGTCCATTACCAGCCTCCCCCCCATTTTATAAAAAATTTTTTCTATATAACAAGCTTGTGTAATCTAAAGTTTATTATTATTAAATAAAATATACAATGAAAATAGTCGAACAAAGTCGAATTAAAAAAGAAAATTATTCTTTTGACGACCTCATTAATCATAGTCTCACTTCTAAAAAACAAAAGGATCCACATGAATGGATCCTAAATTTTTGTAACTTCATTTTAAATTTCTCGCTTTTTCTGTACAGCTCTCCATGGCAGCCAAAATGGAACCCCGGAAATGTTCTTTCTCTAGGGTTGCAACAGCTTCAATGGTTGTACCGCCTGGAGTACAAACATCATCCTTAAGTACACCTGGATGTATTCCTGTCTCGAGAACCATTTTGGCAGCACCTAAAATTGCCTGTGCCGCAAGACGATATGCTTTTTCTCTTGGAATTCCCTGACGCACTCCCCCATCAGCCATTGCCTCAATTAACATGTACACATATGCTGGGGACGAGCCGCTGATGGATGGTACGGCATCCATTAACGATTCTTCCAAACGCTCTGTTTTACCGAAGCAATGAAATAGATGCTCGACCTCACTTATCTCGTCTTCGTTGAGATAAACATTTGCACAAATAGCACTCATTCCTTCACCTACTAATGACGGCGTATTGGGCATCGTCCGAACAACCCTGACTTGAAAGCCAAATAATTCCTCAACATCCCTCAAGCTGAGGCCTGCAGCGATAGTAACAATTATTGCTTGTGGATTGATTGCTCGTTTTATTTCTTCAACTACCGCAGCATGTAGGTTAGGTTTCACTGCAAGAATGAGTATGTCAGCAAACTTGGCAACCTCTATGTTATGTAGTGATGTAACAATACCATAAGTCTCCTTTATTTTATGAACCGTTGCTTCTGTTGCTGCACTTGCCATAAGATTTTCTCTAGGAATAAAATTTGATTTTAATATCCCTGCAATCATTGCTTGTGCCATTTTCCCCGCACCAATAAAGCCTATCTTTTTATTCATCTTGTTTCAGCACCTTATCCTCTTACTTGTACATCTCATTTTCTAATATAATCACTTTTTCTGCAAAGTTTGTTCTTCCAACATCTTTTGTATTTTCAACCAATCGGTAAATATTATCGCAGCATTGTTTGGCACCGATTACTAATAACGGTACCCCGATAAAATCTATTTTTAATCCTCTTGAAAAAAAACCACCCATTGACATGGCGAAGGGCACTGTTGGGGACGTATTGGATAACACAATTTTTTCGTCAAAATTAAATTTTTCTTGTAACAATAAACTCATTTCTTTTAAGGCAGGGACAACATATTTATTTCTTTTTCGTCCTATCGTATAAACTGTGTTGCCCTCATCATCTTCCCCATGGAAAATTAACTTGCCGAAGTCTTCCTTTGTTAGCTTATTAAAGAATTTCACATTTAATATTTCATCCTTCGTTAGTTTTTGCTCTGTTTGGGGTAATCTTTTTAAATGATAGGCCGCCGCTAAAGATGTGGTATGTGTCCCACCATAATCATTATAAATATAAATCATGGTATCATCCCTTTTTTTTCTCTTTTTAATATGTTCTTATGTTCTCCCATCAATTCTCTATTAATGTAGGAACATCTATATAAAAAAAAGAGAAGTAATCCAAAAGATTAGCTTCTCATCATCTTTTCTATTTAAGATCACTAGGGGAAAATGCACCAGGCAGTAAATCCTTAACCTTAACTCGTTGAATATCGCCCTTTAAGTTGGTAAGTACAACTTCCATTTCCGCATCACACAGCTCCGAAATCACCTGACGGCAAGCCCCGCAAGGAGTAACTGGACCTTCTGTATCAGCGACAATTGCAAGGGAATTAAATTCGGTTACACCCTCTGAGTATGCTTTAAACAATGCTGTCCGTTCAGCACAATTCGTCATGCCGAATGAAGCATTTTCTATGTTACAGCCACGATAGACAGTCCCATCCTTTGACAAGAGGGCTGCACCTACCTTGAATTTAGAATATGGAACATAAGCAAACTCTCTTGCTGTATGTGCTTCTTGTATAAGTTTCTTTTCTTCCAACTCACTCACGCTCCGCTAGGTAGTTTTTATGCTGGATCAATTTCAATGGGTTACCCTCGTATTTATATAATTAATAGTTATTTTGAGACAGTTCACCTTTAGCAATCGAAACACCAGAACTTGCACCAATACGGGTAGCTCCGGCTTCTACCATTGCCAATGCATCCTCACGGCTGCGAACACCTCCAGAAGCCTTCACACCAATTTCAGGACCAACGGTTTGACGCATTAGGCGGATATCTTCAACAGTAGCTCCGCCTGTCGAAAAACCAGTAGATGTCTTTACAAAATCTGCCCCTGCTTTTACAGAAAGCTCACATGCTCTAATTTTTTCTTCATCTGTCAATAAACATGTTTCGATGATGACCTTGACTAATGCTTTTCCTTTTGCTGCTTCTACAACGGAACGGATGTCATTTTCAACTAAATCATCCTGTTTGTCTTTTAATGCGGCAATATTTATCACCATATCAATTTCATTTGCTCCGTTTTCAATCGCATTTTTTGTTTCAAAGGCTTTCGTTTCAGACGTTGATGCTCCTAGAGGGAAGCCAATGACCGTACAAACCTTCACTTTTGGAGTATCTGCAAGCATTTCAGCTGCAGTTTTGACCCATGTAGGGTTAACACAAACAGATGCAAATAAATATTCCTTTGCTTCTTCCACTATTTTGATGATTTCTTCTCGACGTGCATCTGCTTTTAATAATGTATGATCAATCATATTGACAATATTTTGTTTCATTATAATATCCTCCCAATTTAACTAAACTTTTATACAAGATTCATAGTTTTTTCACATCATAACTATAACAAAAATATGAACATTTGTAAATATATATATGAACAAATGTAAAAACATTTTCAAACCTAAAACAACAATAGGCTTTTTATATGGACTATTGTTGTTTATCAAGTAAGAACTTAGCTGTAAATTGATCCGTGATCAGAACATTCGCGTATTTACCTTTTAATGCTCCATAGATTCCATCAATTTTATTCGGCCCTCCGGCAACTATGATTGAATATTCCTTCTTCCTCAATTCATCGAGATTGACTCCAAGGGTTCTCTCGTCCAGGCTCTCATTACATATCTCGCCATCCTTATCAAAGAATCGTGAGCAGATATCACCAACTGCTTTTCCATACAAGGATTCCATATCACTTTCTGTAAAATAGCCTAATTGAAATAATAAGGAGTCTGTCTTAATGGAACCAATCGTGAATATGGCTATGTTAGCTTCTTTTCCTAATTCCAAGATTCTTCGAATATGTCGGTCCGCTTCCATCGCCTGTTTAACGACTACATGGTCAACAATTGCAGGTAACGGTAGATTATGAGGCGTAGTATTATATGCCTTGCCAAAAAGATACAATATTTCGGAAGCGTATGTATTGGTTTCCGCATGACTCACGCCGCCTTTTAATTGAACCACTTTCACATTTTTTACAAACTTCTGCTTCAGTTCCATGGCAATATGATAGACTGTTGTTCCCCAAGTCACCCCGATAATATCATCTTCCTTTACAATTTCATCAAGAAAAATGGCAGCCTTTTCGCCAAGATAATTTTTTATTATATGATTTTCATATTGCGGAATGGAAGCAATAATTACTTTTTTCAAATTGAACTTTTTTTCTAATTGAACAGCTAAGTTTTCGACATCATCAGTTGGATCCATAATGGTGATTTGGACGATGCCATCACTCTTCGCTTGCTGTAATAACCGAGATACAGTGGGTCGGGAAACACCCAATACCTTGGCAATCTCGCTTTGGTTGTAATCCAATAAATAATATAGCTTGGCAGCTTCAATGACCTTACTCAATTTTTCTCGATCCACTCATCTCACCCAAATTGTTATATTTTTTCTTTATTGTATCAAAAATATATCGATTCTCATAATTTCTTTGCATTTGTAAAAATCCATTTGAACAAAATTACATGATGAAAATCGTTAGAATAAAATGAATTGACAAAATTGATTGGGGGAAAATTTACTAAGTGAAGTAGGTTTGGTTTATATACCAGAATTGACACGAAAACGAAAAAATCGTCTGAAATATTTTATTCTACTGTATACTAAAATAAGGAAAATAGTTCCTTTGAGGAGGCGATCATGTTGGAGAAGTTAGGAGGGTTCATCTTTCAAAAGCGGAAATGGATATTAATGATTTGGATTTTAATTATAGGCTTATTTGGTTCTTTCGCCCTGCATTTACCATCTGTTTTAAGTGGTAATGGCTTTGAATATGCCGGCGAGTATCATGAAACAAGAAAAATAGTAGAAGAAAACTTCGGGCATACCAAATCTTCCATTATTTTAGTTTTTGAAAAAGATGAAACAGTTAGCGACATGTATTTTAGAGGTTTTATTCAGGATACATTTGAAAAACTAGATAATTTTGATGGGGCTGCAACCATGATCTCACCGTTAAAAAAAGACGGAATGTACAAAGACCAGTATGCATATGGACTCCTTACTTTTAACCAAAAAGCCGAAAACCTTGGAAAAGAAATCGGGCAACTCAAAGAGCTCCTTCACAATAAACAGGGTGTTAAAGTCACCATGACAGGGGAACCAATAATTGTTCAAGACCTTAATGCTGCCAGTCAAGAAGATTTAGCTAAAGCAGAAATGATTGGGCTGCCGATTGCCTTAATTGTCCTTATTCTTGCCTTTGGTGGTTTAATTGCTGCCGCTCTGCCACTTGTTATCGGCGTAATCTCAATATTAACAACGATGGGGACGGTTTATTTTTTTAGTTATCAAACTAACCTTACTATTTTTATTCTAAACATCATTCCAATGATTGGACTTGCCTTAAGTATTGATTTTGCGTTGTTATTTATTAACCGCTATAAAGAGGAATTACAAACGAAATCCATCCAAGATGCAATTAAAACGACCGTTGCAACGGCAGGCCGGTCAATCATTTTTTCGGGACTCTGTGTTTTTATCGGATTATCTGGGCTATGGTTTATTCAAATAGATATTTTTCAAAATGTTGCCCTTGGCGGTATGCTTGTCGTTCTAATGTCTGGACTTTGTGCCTTAACCTTTTTACCTGCTCTTCTTGCTTTAATCGGGACAAACATAAATAGACTGAGTATCTTTCGGATAGCAGACAAGCAGGAGAGTATATGGCATAAATTTGCAATGCTTGTAATGAAGCGCCCAATTATTATGGCAACAGCAGCACTTGTCCTTCTTTTGATTGGACTTATGCCTGTAAAACAGATGGTTTTAGCGATTCCCGGCACCGATTCTTTACCGCAAAAATATCCTTCACGATTGGCTTTAGAAACATTTCAAGAGCATTTTATCGCTAAAGAAAGACGAGACGAGAAAAAGGTAACCATTGTTCTTGAAACAAATAGCCCAATAGTTGAAAGGAACAACTTAAAAAAGGTAAATAAGGTTATTCAAAGTTTACAGAAAGATCAGCTCGTATACACTGTTGACTCCCCATTTTCAGCGACGAGAATTTCGGATGATCAACAACTTTATCAATTGCTCACAAAGGGTGATAAAAAGGTAGTAACCCCGATTATGGACTACTTTATCCGAGACAATAAAATGCTTCTAGAAGTGTATTTAAAAACAGGAGAACACTCTGCCAAAGCCCGACAGTGGGTAAGTGATTGGTCCCATAAAGATTTAGGTGTAAAGGCCAGCTTTGGCGGTTCAATTAAATTTGAACAAGAAATTTTTGCTGAGATATACCAAAAGGCTCCATATGGATTATTATTAATTGTTATTACAACTTTTTTTATCCTTATGGCAGCCTTTCGCTCCATCCTGATCCCATTAAAAGCTATATTAATGAATGTATTGAGCCTAGGATGTACCTTTGGAATTGTCGTTTGGATTTTTCAGCAGGGACATTTGGGAATAACACCTGTTAATATTGCATTAATCTTACCTGTTTTCGTTTTCACCCTTGTGTTCGGTCTTTCCATGGATTATGAAGTCTTTCTCATTTCAAGAATTCAAGAGTTTTATTTAAAAACAGGTGACAATAGTGAAGCTACAATAGCTGGTTTAACTTATACCAGTAAGATTATTACCTCTGCTGCTGCGATAATGATTGTTGTTACAGGTGCGTTTGCCTTCACTGGGGTGATGCCGGTCAAGCAACTGGGAGTTGGGATTGCAATCGCCATTTTTATCGATGCAACCATTGTAAGGATGGTTCTTGTTCCAGCATTAATGAAGCTGTTAGGTGATTGGAACTGGTGGTTTTTTGGCTATAATAATATTCGTCAACGAGTAAAGAATAAGAAGCCAGCCTAAGTTTTTAGGCTGGCTTTCACTTTTAGGATATAGGTATATGTGCAAGCGAAGAACCTTTTTCGAGAGCAAGCTTATTAATCTCAAGTAGATGATGTTTATCCGAAGATAGGACCTTCTTTAACGATTCTATAATCGACGCCATTGAAACTATTTTGCGGTACTCCAAAAATGCTCCTAATAAAATCATATTGGCCACACGCGGATTTCCCAGGTCATTTGCTAAATCTGCAGCACTAATTTCCACAATCTTTATATCCTCACGTTCTGATGTTCTAACAACAAGTGAAGAGTTTAATAGTAAGAACCCCCCGGGGCGAATGCGCGGCTCAAACTTATCAAAAGATGGGTTATTTAATACAATGGCTGTCGACGGCCTCGTAACGAGTGGTGAACCAACGGGTTCATCACTTACCACAACAGCACAATTTGCCGTGCCGCCCCGCTGTTCTGGTCCATAAGAAGGAAGCCATGAAACGCCCTTACCTTCGAGCATACCGGCATAAGCAATAAGCTGTCCCATTGACATGACTCCTTGGCCGCCGAAACCTGCAATAATAATTTCTTCAAGCATCGTTAGTTCCCTCCCGCTTTGTTCTTATAAACCCCAAGGGGATATACGGGAACCATATTGTCCTTTATCCATGCAAGGGATTCCGCTGGGTCAAGCCCCCAGTTTGTCGGACAAGTTGACAATACCTCTACCATTGAAAAACCTAAACCTTTCTTTTGCGTTTCAAATGCTTGCTTAATGGCTTTCTTTGCCTTTTGGATATGTGGGACATCATGGGCTGAGACTCGTTCGATATAAGCTGCACCATCAAGTGTAGCGATCAGTTCACATACCTTAATTGGCGCCCCCTGAATCCTAACATCACGCCCGTATGGAGTGGTTGCTGTTTTTTGTCCAATTAGCGTGGTTGGAGCCATCTGCCCCCCCGTCATGCCATAGATAGCATTATTGACGAAGATAACCGTTATATTCTCTCCTCTTGCGGCAGCATGAATGACTTCACTTATTCCAATTGAAGCCAAGTCCCCATCACCTTGGTAGGTAAAAACAAGCCTGTCAGGTAAAACACGTTTCACCCCCGTGGCTACTGCGGGTGCACGGCCATGAGCTGCCTGCGTCATATCACAATTAAAATATTCATACGATAATACCGAACATCCTACTGATGCCACTCCAACTGTATCTTCTAAAATATTTAGTTCTTCCAAAACTTCTCCAACAATACGGTGAATTACTCCATGTGTGCAGCCAGGACAATAGTGCGTAGGCTTATCCGTCAACCCGTTTGTTTTTTTAAAGATGGTTTTCATCGTCATACAGGTATCCCCCCGGCAATCGACAGAATCTTATCATAAATTTCCTCTTGAGTAGGGACAACGCCGCCCGTCCGCCCAAAGAAGTCTACCGGTGCACATCCATTTACTGCTAATCTAACATCTTCAATCATTTGTCCTGCACTCATTTCAACAGAAATATACCCCTTTATGCGATCTCTTGTTTCAATAAACGGTTTTTCAGGGAATGGCCACAGAGAAATTGGCCTTATTAAGCCAACCTTTATCCCTTTCTTCCTTGCTTTATTAATGGCATTTAATGTAATTCGTGCAACAGTTCCAAATGCGACCATAATATAATCGGCATCATTCAGTAAGTAAGATTCATAGCGGACTTCATTTTCTTTTATCATGGCAAACTTCCGCTGCAGGTTTCCATTCCGCCTTTCTAGACCTTCAGCGTCCAGTTCAAGTGAAGTGATAATTTTCGGACCTCCATCGCCGCGGGTTCCGGTAGTAGCCCACGCTTTTGGATCCTGACCCAATTCAGAACGTTCGCCAAATTCTACTGGTTCCATCATTTGCCCTAGCATGCCGTCTCCCATTAAGATAACTGGTGTTCGGTAGCGGTCGGCGATGTCGAAAGCCGCTTGTGTTAAGTCGACAATTTCCTGTAAGCTTGCTGGTGCTAAAACAGGAATGTTGTAATCTCCATGTCCGCCGCCTTTTGTTACTTGAAAGTAATCGGATTGTGCGGGCTGAATATTTCCTAAGCCCGGACCTCCACGAACAATATTACAGATCACAGCAGGGAGCTCTGAACCCACTAAATACGATATCCCTTCTTGCTTTAGACTAAAGCCAGGACTTGAAGAGGATGTCATTACCCTCACCCCTGTACTAGCAGCGCCGTAAACCATATTAATAGCCGCTATTTCACTTTCCGCTTGTAAGAACAGACCACCTACTTCAGGAAGTCTTCTTGCCATATAGGCAACAAGCTCACTTTGAGGCGTAATGGGGTAACCAAAAAAGTACTTACAACCAGCATGAACGGCCGCTTCCGCAATTACTTCATTCCCTTTCATTAACACTTTCCCCATCCGTAACTCTCCCTTTCCCTCACACAGTTTGCAATATTTTTACAGGTTTATATACAGAAATAACGGAATCCGGACAAATTAGGCCGCATTTAGCACAGCTGATACAATGCTCCTGGTCAACAACATATGCCGGCCGATACCCTTTTCCATTTAAATAGTCAGCTAGAAAAATAACATTTGTTGGACATACCTGAACGCAAAGACCACAAGATTTACATATTTCCTCGTTGAAAACAACCTTTTTTTCCATTGAATTCATCTCCTTATCCTTCCCAAGGCACTTTCATATATCGGTCAATAAATACAACCTCATGGTTATTCGTAAAGTCTTCCACAGCCTGTTTCAAATGTCCTGAGATGGTCGTATATAAAAAAGGTATTTCAAGCTTTTCGGCTAATCTGTTACTTAACTCATATCCTTTCTCAATATCCTTTATGGTTGTATCAAAGCCAATGTTTGAGTTATTAATAATTCCTGTAACCTTGAGGCGAGAGGCCTTCTCTATTTGCTCCACAGTAAAGATGGCCCCTTCCAATGTACTGACATAGGGGCGATTACCGTTTAATACAAACAATAATTCAGGCATTTGCTGTTTCCATTCATGATAATATTGTCCAAGTGCTGTTGCCCCATCTTTATCTCCACCAGCATCTACGATTAACCGGTACCTATAGTCATGCAATACTCGATAAATCTCCCCAGAAACAATCGGCAGGTCTGCCGATGCAAGCTGACCTCTTGGAGCAATTAATTCAACATCATACTGTTGAAACATGTCCGCTACATCGCGTGAGCGAAAATAGGGGTTTATTATATCTAAATCAGTGATGGCTACTTTTTCATACTTTAATCTTTCGGCCAATGCTAGATTTATCGCAACTTCTGTTTTACCACTTCCAAAATGGCCGGATAAAATGGTTATCTTATTTTTTTGTTCCAACGACTGAGACACTTCCTTCCATTTAAATGAAGGCGTTTGCGTTAATGATTTCAAATGTTTTCCAAGAAGTATTTATTTTTTTCTATTATAAATCTTCTCCTAGCTCCACCGCTTTGAAAAAAGTCACACTTCACTAGATTGTCATAAAGTGAACCCTCAAACTACGAGGCTTTTTTACTGCCATATTATCGGGATAATTTACTAAGAAAAAACAATACTATGAGTACGGAAAACCAAGATGTGCTGGAGGTATTCTTAGTGGACAAAAAAAAGTCGTTATTATGGATATGTTTTCTTTTTCTTTTTTGGCTTCCATGGTCTACCCGTTCTTTTGCAGTCGAGACCAACCCCAATCAACAAGGAATAGTTGATTTACGTATACTAGAGACAACCGATTTACATGCAGATTTGATCAATTATGATTATTACCAAACGAAAATAGACAACCGGATTGGTTTAGTCAAAACTGCCACATTAATCCGTAAAGCTAGAAATGAGGTCAAGAATTCCTTATTGTTTGATGATGGAGATCATTTAAAGGGAAATCCGCTTGGAGAGTATTTAGCGAGAATCAGAGGCATGCACAAAGGAAAAACACATCCAGTTTACCGAGCATTCAACTATTTGAAATATGATGCAATTGCCCTTGGTAATCATGAATTCAACTATGGATTAGCGTTTTTAAATAGAGCCATACTCGGGGCCAAAATGCCTGTTTTAAATGCGAATGTTTTTTCCGTAAATAAAAATAAACCGTACTTTACTCCCTTTGTGATTTTAAAAAGGAAAGTGATCGACCAAAGTGGCGGACAACATGAACTAAAAATTGGCGTTATTGGCTTTATGCCCACACAAATTATGAAGTGGGACAAGGCAAATCTTGAGGGAAAGGTCATGGCAAAGCCCATTTTAGAAGCAGCAAAAGAGTTTGTCCCCATGATGAAGGCTGAAGGGGCAGATGTCATCATTGCCCTTGCCCATACCGGGATTAGCAGCGAACCCTATAACCCTGAATCAGAAAACGCTGTCTATTATTTAACTAAAATCCCCGAAATTGATGCCGTATTGGCTGGACATTCACATAGTGTATTCCCAGGCCCAGTTTATCAACACGTTTTAAATACCAATATAGAGACCGGAGAAATTAATGGGAAGCCGGTTGTTATGGCAGGTGCCTTTGGGAGCAGACTCGGTATAATTGATCTACAATTACGAAATATTGCCGGCAAGTGGAAAGTGGTCACGGGAAGATCCTTTACAAGACAGATAGCAGATGAAAATGGCAAGCCCCTTGTAAAAACAGATATAGGATTGTATAAATTAGTGAAACAAGAACACGACGAGACGGTCGACTTTATTAAAAAATTAGGATTATAAGAGTGGATAAATACTAACGTGCAGAATTTTCAGAATAAATTACTCTTTACATCACGAGTATAGTTTTATAAAATAAGATAAAATACATTTATTGAACTGAGGTGGAGTCTGTCAACACAGGCTCCTTTTTGCATTTTTTTAATATATGTATAAAAACTTGAGGAGAAGAGGTCCATTTATGTCAACACAAGCAATTATCGCTATTGGTGTATTTCTCATCACATATGCCTTTATTGTAACAGAAAAAATCCACCGGACCATTATTGCGATGGCTGGCGGAATTATGATGGTATTATTAGGAATTGTCGGGCAGGAAAAGGCTCTCCATCATATTGATTTTAATACTCTCGGATTATTAATTGGTATGATGATTATTGTCGCCATTACTTCAGAGACTGGTTTGTTTAAATACATAGCGATTTGGGCTGCAAAAAAGGTGAAAGGCGATCCTTTAAAAATCTTGATTGCCCTCGGAATCATTACTGCTTTAGGATCTGCTTTTTTAGATAATGTCACGACTGTTCTATTAATGGTTCCTGTGACCTTTAGTATTACAAGGCAATTACGAGTTAATCCGATTCCCTATTTAATAACGGAAATTTTTGCTTCGAACATTGGTGGAACTTCCACATTAATCGGAGACCCACCCAATATCATGCTTGGCAGTGCAGTTAAAGAATTAACTTTTATGGCATTTATAAATAATCTAACGGCCATTTCATTTTTTATCTTATTCGTTAATATCGCCATTTTAACATTTATTTATCGAAAACAGCTCAAGAGCTCAGATGAATTAAAGGCTAGTTTAATGGATCTAGATGAAAGGGAAGAAATTACCGATAAGCCGCTCTTGGTTAAATCATTAATTGCCCTTTCTTTAACGATTATTGGTTTTTTCCTGCACCAACTGCTTCATATCGAATCCGCAACAGTCGCATTAGCAGGGGCATTTTTATTACTTCTTTTAACTGGTGAAAAATATTTAGATAAATCATTTTCAAAGGTAGAATGGACAACCATTTTCTTCTTTATCGGGCTTTTCGTTCTTGTCTCAGGTTTGATTGAAACAGGAGTCATTTCATTATTAGCAGATTATTCTGTTCATCTTACAGGCGGTGATGTCGCATCAACATCGATATTAATTTTGTGGGTTAGTGCAATCGCCTCTGCATTTATTGATAATATTCCGTTTGTGGCCACCATGATTCCAATGATTAAAGATATGGGAGACCTCGGAATTAATAATTTAGAACCGCTGTGGTGGAGTCTTTCCTTAGGCGCATGTTTAGGAGGAAATGGAACCTTAATCGGGGCAAGTGCAAACGTCATTGTTGCCGGACTCGCTGCGAAAGAAGGATATCCTATTACATTTGGAAAGTTCTTGTTAATTGCCTTTCCATTAATGATCCTCTCCATCATCATTTGTACGGTTTACATTTATTTACGATATTTAATCTAAGGGGGAATAAATATGGTCGTAGCGTATAGGTATAATGAAAAACTGCTCAATTTAAAAGAATTACCTAACGGTGATGATATTGAATTTTCAATTACCTTATTTGATAGTGAGTTAAAGAAAAACTTGAGGAAGGTTAGGGAATTTTTTGATGAAAATAAGGTACTTACTGATATCCAATATTACATTCATTCCAATAACAAGTATCAAGTGATTGTACGAAAAGACTTTTACAATGAATTTTTAATCCAAATGTTTAGACAGCAATTAATACAAGAGTTGAAATGGATATAAAAATAGGGCGCCATCGGCTGAGATGGCAGCCCTTTTTTTACGGAAGAAAGGAATTACCTACAATATCTCTGATTGAGTTTACTTCAACAGGCTTACCGATATAATACCCTTGCGCAAAGTCACAATTTCCCTTTTCTAAATATTTCAATTGTTCTAGCGTCTCAACACCTTCTGCAACTACTTTTAATTTTAAATTATGGGCAAGAGAGATGATCGCTTCTGAGATGGTAAGGTTAGCCTCATCCAATTCAAGATTCATTATAAATGATTTATCAATTTTCAAAATATCGATTGGGAATTTTTTTAAATAACCCAATGAAGAAAAACCAGTTCCAAAGTCATCAATAGAAATGGTGATTCCAAGTGCTTTTAGGTTATTTAAAACAAAAACTGCGCTTTCTGGTTCTTTCATGATAGTACTTTCCGTTAATTCCAAATCTAAAGCATGCGGCGGTAATCCTGTATCATCAAGGATCGTTTTAATGATTTCTTCAAGGTTCTGTTTGTGGAATTGCTGCGGCGAGATGTTCACGCTGACAGTCAGATCCTCGAATCCCTCAACATGCCATTTCTTACACTGCATACAGGCTTCTCTCAATACCCATTCACCGATGGGAGCAATAAGCCCAGTTTCCTCAGCAATATGAATAAACGAATCAGGGTATAAGAGCTGATTTTCTTTGCTCTCCCACCTAATTAATGCTTCCATTCCATTGATTTTCCCCGTTTTCAAATCCATTTTAGGCTGATAATGGAGCACAAATTCATTTCTTAATAACGCTTCTCGTAAATGGAGTTCCATATCCATACGGACCATTGCGTGAACCTTCATATTAGCAGCAAATAATGAATAACAGTTTCTTCCCTTTTCCTTTGAATGATACATGGCGAGATCCGCATTTTTGATAAGTGTATTAATATCTTCACCATGCTGTGGATGTAAGCTAATCCCAATACTCGGTGAAATATTAAATTTTTGGCCATAAATGGTGAACGGTTCTTCCATTACCTTTAAAATATGATGACTTATTTCACATGCTTCCTTACTAGAAGATAACTGAGGGACCAAAAAGAGAAATTCATCCCCACCAAATCTAGCCAGAATGACCTCTTCTCCAATTGCCCCTGTTAATCTGTTAGCAACCGATTGTAAAAGAAAATCACCTGCTTCGTGTCCCAAACTATCATTAATAACTTTGAAATGATCTAAATCAAGCAAAAATAACCCCAACATACTTTTAACATTCGCATGTTGGATTTGATATTTTTCAAAGTAAGCTTTAATAAACCAACGATTGGGCAGACCCGTTAAAGCATCATGATAAGCCATATGGGCAATTTTCTTTTCGGCATTTTTTAGTTCCGTAATATCCAAACCAAAACCGAGAAGATATTCATCACTTGATTCTGGCAGTTGAATAATCGTTTTGCCCGTAAACATGTAAGACTCTTTTCCTTGAAATCCTGTCATTGTCTCAGTTGTAATCAACGTTCGCTTACGCCATACTTCTAGATCAAATCTACGAATCATTTCAGCAATGTGCTCTGGAAAAAAATCAAAAACAGTTTTACCAACTAATTCCTTGAGGTCCATTCCATTTAACTCACATGCTTGCTTATTCGCAAAGATTGTCTTACCTTCAGGATCTTCTAAAAAAACATTCATAGGCAAGGCATCGAGAATCAGCAAGTGTAAGGAGGAATTTAGCCTGAGCTCCTTCAAAAGCTCGTTTTCTCGATGTTCCAGCTCAGCTATTCTTAATTTTAATGTTTCAATGCTTTCATCTACATGGGATGGTCGGTCCACTTCTTTTTCCCGCCTTTTGACAACCAATCTTTTTAAACCCTAAACCTTAATTATATTTTATAACTGTTAATCACACTATTTTTTTTAATTTCCAACAATTTAATGAAATTATTAAGAAAAGCGGAAGCGCCCTGTTCAGCGGCGTATGGCCTCCTCGGAAAAGCTAACGCTTTTCCTTCGTGCGATGCCCATGCTGCCGACGCCTTCCTTATGGAGCGCTCCAGCTGAGATAAGGTGAAACTTCAATCAGCGAATGTTCTTCTCGCTGATTGTTAGTTGAGCCGATCGCGTTTAACGGGCAGTTGAGAATCTACTGCCCGTTAAACGCGAAAAAGGAAACACGAAGAGCCGGAGGTGCATTCGTGCTTGACTTATCGTAGGGCGGAGAGCGAAGGACACTAGCCGCTAGGGCGCTGGAGCTGAACAATTCTCGAAGCCAAAACTTATATATTCTTATATTACCAAAAAAGAACAAATTTTAGTTGCCTTCATTATTAGGACATTTTACATATTGTAAACTCTTTATGAAAAGGCTATGTTAAATTCTAATGTTGATTTGTGACCATAAGAAAACCGCCTTTGTGAAAAGGCGGTTAATTGAGCTATCGTCTCCCGTTAGCGTAATCACCTTAAGTGAAAAGGTCATCTTACCTTCTGGTATACGAGACCTATGGATCCAGAATCAAAGGTCTTGTTTTCGATTAGCTTAAGATTGATCTTCTCCTTGAGACCTTGGAATAACGGCAATCCCTTACCGATCAGGACGGGAGAAACCGTAATTTTATACTCATCAATTAAATCAAGCTGCATAAGGTGGTGTGCGAACCTAGGACTGCCGAGGATGACCATATCCTTGCCTGGCTGCTGTTTGAGGTTATTGATCTCTTCCTCGGCATCTTCTTTCACGAGTCTGGAATTATTCCATTCGACTTTCTCCAGCGTCGTGGAAAAAACGATTTTGGCTGTCTTCTCGATCCACTCGGCATGATTCCGTTCATGCTGCGAAGCTGATGGGTTCGAAGGCACAGATGGCCAGTAACTGTGCATCATCTGATAAGTCCCACGTCCCCAAATGACAGTGTCGGCAGTACTCAGAATTTCTTTCGCGTGTTTTTCCAAATCAGCATCGTAGGAAACCCAGCCAATGTCCATTTCACCATTCGGCCCTTCTACAAAACCGTCAAGCGATGCGTGCAGAAATAGAACGAGTTTTCTCATTTTCAGTTCTCCTTTGTTCATGAGGGATATCTACATTATACATTAACTATATTTTAGCATAATTCAACTTGGGTTATTTCTTATGAATTGCTAATCCCAAACCTGCCCGTGAGCTTAACAAGAATAAGCAGAAAGCCGAAGCTTTGTGTTCGTGTCGGTGACAGTAAACAGGCACGATTTGACCAACATATTTTTCTTATTCGATGAGGTATTCTCATATTCCTTGTTGTCTATTAAACGGAACCAAGCCAAATAATGTTGCAAATATTTGGTTGCAACACCATTGAAGCGGTCCATCCATTTCTTCAAGCGGCTGTGATAGCTGTTTACGTTTTGGATATAGTACACGCCTTTGACACGTTGTTTTCCATCGGACTTGAATCGGTAATGAGCCAAGCCCTTTGCATTTGCATAGGAGCTGAATGCCCGCCAGGAATCCGTGCAAAGCACGTTTGAATCCGATAGATGACCGCCAATCGCCTCATCTAATTTCGTTGTCCGAATGCGACCACGCCCAAGAACGCCAGAGTACGTCATTTTCTGACGGTCACGGGCAACGAGGACACATACTTGGTCCTTGCTTATGCCACGATATTTGGCTTTTCCGCCTCGTTTACGTGGCTTGCGTTCGGTGATGTTCCGCTTGCCCTTTTCCGAGTACAGAAAGTAGGTCTCGTCCATTTCAACGATACCTTGGAATGATTCGGTTGGAATCTGTTTCAGGGCAGCAAGTATCTTATGTCGCCAGTAAAACAAGGTGACATGTGTGACTTCGTCGTTTAATTGTTCGGCACATTTTCTCAGCGAATAGCCCTCAATCATGCATTCAATAAAACGAACCCACACATGAGGTCTTCTCGTTCGTTGAAGAGGTGTGTTTGTAAGGTCATTAAAGGTTTAGCAACAGGATTTACAGCGGTAACGCTGACGTTTAACCTCTCCAGTACGTGTTTTTACGGCGTACTTCCCAAAACGAACGACAGAAATGGTTTTGCAATGCGGACAAACAAGCCCATCTTTGTGCTTCTGCTCCTGGATTTCATCAATTGCTCGAACGGGGGCCGACACACCCTTGGTTCGGGATTGCAAAAAGAAGATAAGTTCCTGCTTACCACTATCGTCTAATGTATCAGCAAGATTTTTTAGCTCCTTTAAATCCATAGACAAATCATCTCCGAACCGAATTGTTACCTTTATCATAGAATATTCGTTCGTAATTATCAAATATCAACATTAAGGTTTAACAAAGCCTATGAAAAAAAGAAAAGCTGTCCAAAGCCCTGTTTACGGAGACTTTGAGACAGCTTTTCTTCATATTTAAGAATTTATAAGTTTTGACTTCGAGAATTGTCCAGCTCCAGCGCCCTAGCGGCTAGTGTCCTTCGCTCTCCGCCCTACGATAAGTCAAGCACGAATGCGCCTCCGGCTCTTCGTGTTTCCTTTATCGCGTTTAACGGGCAGTAGATTCTCAACTGCCCGTAAGAACCCGATCGGTTCAACTAACAATCAGCGGGAAAAACGTTCGCTGATTGAAGTTTCACCTTATCTCAGTCGGAGCGCTCCATAAGGAAGGCGTCGGCAGCATGGGCATCGCACGAAGGAAAAGCGTTAGCTTTTCCGAGGAGGCCATACGCCGCTGACCAGGACACTTGCGCTTTTCTTCATTATTCCATCCAGTGGGTATGGAAAATCCCTTCTTTATCGATACGTTGGTAGGTGTGCGCACCGAAGTAATCACGTTGTGCTTGCAAGAGATTAGCTGGAAGCGTCTCTGTTCGGTAACTATCATAGTAGGAAATGGCACTAGCAAATGAAGGAACCGGAATCCCACGCTCAATTGCTACAGCAAGAACTTGACGTAAAGCAACCTGGTAGCTTTCCACTATTTCTTTAAAATAAGGATCTAATAAAAGATTTGCTAATGCCGGATCACGATCATAAGCATCTTTAATTTTTTGAAGGAATTGAGCACGAATAATACAACCACCTCGGAAGATCATCGCAATATCACCATAGCGAAGATTCCACTCGTATTCTTCGGAGGCAGCCCGCATTTGGGCAAAACCCTGGGCATAAGAACAAATTTTGCTCATATACAAGGCTTTACGAACAGCTTCAATTAGCTCTTCTTTGTTTCCATCGAATGGCTTCACGTTAGGACCATTTAGTACCTTACTAGCCTTAACACGTTCTTCTTTCATAGCAGAGATAAAGCGTGCGAATACTGATTCTGTTATAAGGGGAAGTGGTACACCTAAATCTAGGGCATTTTGGCTCGTCCATTTACCAGTCCCTTTTTGTCCTGCAGTATCAAGAATGATATCAACCATCGGCTTGCCTGTTTCTTCATCTATTTTAGTAAAAATGTCTGCGGTAATTTCAATTAAGTAGCTATCTAATTCGCCTTTATTCCAATCAGCAAAGACATGGTGAAGTTCTTCGGCGCCTAAACCAAGGACATTCTTCAAAATAAAATAAGCTTCAGAAATTAATTGCATATCCCCATATTCAATACCGTTATGTACCATTTTCACATAATGACCGGCACCGTTTGGACCAATATAAGTACAACATGGGTCTCCTTCGACCTTAGCAGAAATTGCCTCTAAAATCGGCTTCACAAGGTCATAGGCTTCCTTTTTACCACCGGGCATAATCGAAGGACCCTTTAAAGCACCTTCTTCTCCACCAGAAACACCTGTCCCAATAAAATGGAAACCTGCTGTTTCCAACTCTTTATTGCGTCTAATGGTATCCTTAAAGAACGTATTACCACCATCAATAAGAATATCACCTTCTTCAAGAAACGGCTTTAAAGAATCAATTGTTGCATCAGTAGCCGCACCTGCTTTAACCATTAATAAAATTTTCCTTGGTTTCTCTAACAAGTTGACAAACTCCTCAACGGATTTTGCACCAACAAAATTCTTACCTACTGCTTCCTCATTTAAGAATGCCTCTGTTTTATCATAGGAGCGATTAAAAACGGCGACAGAATAACCACGGCTTTCAATATTTAATGCAAGGTTTTTTCCCATAACGGCTAAGCCAATGACACCAATTTGTTGTTTAGTCATTTATATCCCTCTTTCTTCTTTATCTATTTTTAGTAATGAGGTATTCCCTTTTCAAGAATAGTTTGCTCCAATTAAAGAGTATAACACTTATTTACTGTTTATTATTATTGATTAAGCTTATAAAATTCCAAAAAAATATTTTTAATTCGTCACTTAATGTTCAAGAACGTCACTTTTTGTTCAATATTGAGCATATTATTTATTTTATAATAGATGTATTAAACTAAATATAGTTAGATGGGTGTGTTAATATGGAAAAGTTGCTTTATGTAACTGCCAATCCAAAAGGTTTGGAAAAATCAAAGGGATTACAAATCGGTGAATCTTTTCTAGAAACTTTTCAGCAGGAACGGCCCGATGTGGAAATAAAGAAAATGGATCTGTTCACATTAGACTTTCCCCAAATGGATGCAGATTTGGTTTCTGCCAGAGGAAAATTAGCAGGTTACGGATATACCTTAGATGAATTATCAGGCATGGAAAGAGAAAAAATCGTAAAAATGCATGCTCTTGCAGATGAGTTTATTACTTATGATTATTATGTGTTTGTTTCTCCGATGTGGAATTTAAACTCACCAGCAGTATTAAAAGCTTTTTTGGATAATTTATTTATTGCAGGTAAAACATTTGCCTACACTCCAAACGGCCCAAAAGGACTCTTAGAAAATAAAAAAGCAGTCCATATCCAAACAAGAGGTGGACAATATACGGGTACTCCGCTTCAAGACATAGAATCAGGTGACCGCTATTTAAAGATTGCCCTCCGTTTCCTAGGGATTGAGGTAATGGACACTGTTATTGCAGAAGGATTTGATTTATATCCACAAAAGATTCCTGAAATCATAGCAAAAGCCAAAGAAAATGCAAGCATTGCCGCTAAAGAATTAGCTAAAAGGATCGCAGCTACAGTACAAGTGTAAAATTCAAAGCTTCCGATTAGGGAGCTTTTTTCACTTTCACATTATTTACTTTTTCAAAGAGTTAAATTATATAGTATAATGGCAATGGTTTTTATAAATGAATTTATGCCCACTTTCAAACCTTACCAGGAGAATCTACATGTTAAAAGATTTTATTTCAAATGTAGCCCTCTTAATTGCTTCCTTTTCAATTATGGGTGTGATATTTAAGAATAGACCTTTATATCCCTCCTCACCTTGGTCTTCAAAACTATATTGGGGTCTTTGTTTTGGTCTCCTTGGGAATGTATTAATGTCATTTAGTATTCAGATTAATTCAACAATCATTGCTGATTTACGCCATTTATCCATTGTCATTGCCGCAGCCTTTGGAGGTTTTATCCCTGCACTAATTGCTGCACTTCTAATTGCCCTCGGGAGAATGAATTTGTTTGGCTTTAGTTATGCATCCCTACTCCCCTCAATTGGTGCCCTGCTTATTGGAGTCTGTTGTGGATTCATTTATAAACTAAACATCAAACGCACAGCCAAGGCTTTCATCATGAACTTAATTGGCTTGTTTATCATCTCCAGTATCTTCATTGTTAGGATTGATGATTTCCATATTCTTAAGAATATTTTAACTCTTCATTCTCTCATATCTTTACTTGGTGGTTTCATTGCGTACCATTCCTTTGTGTTTGTCTTTAATTCAAATGAAGCACAAAATCAATTAAAACAAAGCTTAAACAAATTAAAAGAAACAGAGGAGCGGTTTCGATTACTGGCTGAATATTCAAGTGATATGATTACCATGCACAATGAAAGTGCAGAGTACATTTACATCTCACCAGCAGTCAAAGAAATTATTCATTTTGAATATCCTGAACTATTAGGAAAAAAAATGCAGGACTTTATTCATTCCGATGACATTGAACGTACCAATGAAATGTTTGCTAAAGCACTTAACGCTGGGGATGCTGAGTGCACGTATCGGTACCGCTCGAAGTTTGGAGACTTTATTTGGATTGAATCTACTCTAAAAAGCGTTCCCTTTCAAGAAGATGGTCAAAAGAGGGTTATTAATGTCTCAAGAAATATAACCGACCGAAAACTTACAGAAGAAAAGTTACAAGAAGCTAATAAATTGCTAAATCGACTATCTTATATGGATGGTTTAACTGGAATTGCTAATAGGCGCTGCTTTGATGAAACATTTACGAAAGAATGGTCACATGCATACTTAACAAAGTCGCCAATTACATTATTGATGTTCGATATTGATTACTTTAAAAAGTACAATGATACATATGGTCATTTAACTGGAGATTCTTGCTTACAATCCATTGCGCATGCTATAAATCATCTGGTTGCTGAAAACCAAGATTATACATTTTGTCGTTATGGCGGTGAAGAATTTTCGCTTATTTTACCTTTAACCAATTCAGAGGACGGTATCAAAATAGGACATGACATCCATGAGACCATTCAGTCCCTGCAAATCCCCCATAAGAGTTCGGAAATAGCTGATATTGTCACATTAAGTATTGGAATTGCCACCATGATTCCTGTTTCAACGGATACACCTGCAATGTTAATTAAAGCAGCAGATTCTGCTTTATATACATCTAAAGCAAAAGGAAGAAATACGATCTCATTAAGGAGTAACTTGGAAGGATGATGACAATTCTTCCCTTTTTTTCGCTCTATCCTTTTACAAGTCTCGGTATTTTTCTTAATATTTTGCAAATTTTGTTGTAACTTGCGGTAAATGCATGTAAAATTTTCCTAACAGCTCTATTGGATGGTGAAGGAAATGGAAATTACGAAACACCTTTTCTTAAATCTTTCCTTATTAATCATAATTCTATCAATATGTTTGATGTTTTTCGAAAAGGTTAACAAATTCTCTTTGTCGAAATGGATAATTATTAGTTTGTTTATTGTCATATTGTGGTTATGTATCCAATTTTCCTACACCCCCGTGCCATCTCTACGGTACGATTTGCGAATTATCCCATTGGTCCTGGGTGGACTTTATGTAGGAATTGGTCCCATACTTGTAGCAGCGGTTATTTTAATTAGAAGCTTTTACGGAGTTAATGTAGGTTTTTTTCAAACATGTCTCCTTTATGCTCCATTAGCTATCATACTATGGAGATTATACCCATGGTTCGTAAAACAAGCTCCTGTTCACCGGATTCTTGTTACGGTATGTATAGGTATGAACATTAGCGTATTGACCGTTTTTGGGATGAGTTTTGCCGATTTTTCCATGAACCTATTTGATGCTTGGTTTGCTTTCCTTACCATTCCCTCACTCGGAATTGGAATTATTTCTTATGGAATTGAATTTGTTAGAAAAAATAATGAAATGCAACAACAGCTGATTAAAGCAGAAAAATTAAAAGCAGTCGAACAAATGGGAGCAGCTATTTCCCATGAAATTCGTAACCCTTTAACTGCTGCAAGTGGATTTGTCCAGCTTCTTCAGGATGATTACCTTTCAAGGCAAAAAAGAAAAGAATATTTATCCATTGTTAAAGAAGAACTAATTTCGGCCGAAAGGGTCATTCAGGATTATTTGACCTTTGCCAAGCCATCTCTTGATTCGATTGAAGAGTTAAATGTAAAAAGTGAACTCCGGCAAATTATTAACATTCTTCAACCATTAGCGAATCAAAATTCAGTCGAGATTCTAACTGATTTCTCAATATTAGGTTTTATTAAAGGTGATGGACAGAAGTTCCGTCAATGCTTTGTAAACGTACTTAAAAATGGGATTGAAGCGATGCCTAATGGCGGTTATTTAACAATTTCCACAGAATATGACCAAAATCTTGTTAAAATTAGCGTCATGGACACAGGTGTGGGAATGAAAAGAGAACAATTAGAGCAATTGGGGGAGCCCTTTTATTCCACTAAAGGAAAGAATGGCACAGGATTAGGGATGATGGTGGTTTATAGCATCGTCAGGGCGATGAATGGAAAAATCTGCGTAGAAAGTGAAGTTGGAAAAGGAACCACTTTTTATTTTGAATTTCCCACCATTACTTCTTTCATGAAAAACGAACAAACCGGCAGAGTGTAACACACATCTGTCGGTTTGTTTATTTTACACATTTCTCTCTAAAACGTGGTTACTTTCCAATAAACATTTGTGTCCAGTGTTTCCCTGACGATTCAAATCCCACGCCAATATGGGTGAAATTTGGACTTAGGATGTTTTTACGGTGACCCTCACTGTTCATCCATGCCGTAACTACTTCTTGTGGTGTCCGTTGTCCTTGAGCGATATTCTCCCCTGCGGATTTATAGGTCACACCAAAATCCCTCATCATATCAAAGGGAGAGCCATATGTTGGGCTAGTGTGAGAAAAATAGTTATTTTGCTGCATATCCACAGATTTTTTCTGTGCCACTCCGTTAAGCTTTGTATCTGCTTTTAGTGCCGGCAGACCATTTTTACTCCGTTGAGCATTGGTTAAATCAATCACTTGTTGAACAAATTGACTGACCGATCCCGTAGTGGCTGTGTTATTTTTTGTTTGTGCTGCAGGTTTCGGTGCCGGTTGTGCCTGTATTGGTGCTTGGCTGGTTTTAGGCTGAGCAGGTGCTGGTGCCGGTGTTGGTACTTTTGCAACTTGGTTTTGTTGCGGTGTTAACGCCTGTCCTTGCTGAAACTGTCCAAACGGAAACCCATTACCTTGTCTAGGATCGATTCGTATAAATTTATATTTTGCATCCTGGATCAAGACAGCCCGTGTATGTGGATATTGATTACTATTTAAGGTTGTGTCATAGGCGGAAATCATGTCATCATTATTAGTTTTTCTGACTTTATTCCGATTATCAAAAAAATTATTATCTACATCACTTTCACTGTTGTTGCGATTAGAGTAATCCTCAGTTAATGGTCCATTGTGATCAATACCGTCATCCCTGCCGTTTCGGACATTGAAAATACCGTTATCCCTGTTATTTGTATTCATACCTATCCGATCGGTAGTCTGATCATTGATATCATTACGATTATTGGTATTACATGCAGCAAGTCCCATGGTTAGGGCTACAGTTAAAAGTAACCCAACTGGTTTTTTTATCAATTTAAATACCCCCTTTTAAAAAAGTTTTTGGTCTTACGATCTTATTTTTTATCTTTTCGAGGAAAGTATTAGTGGTAATATACGACTGTAAGAAAAGCGCAAGTGCCCTGGTCAGCGGCGTATGGCCTGGAGCGCTCCAACTGAGATAAAGGAAACACGAAGAGCCAGAGCGATTCGATGTTGACTTACCGTAGGGCGGAGTGCGAAGGACACTAGCCGATAGGGCGCTGGAGCTGGACAATTCTCGAAGCCACAACTTATAAATTCTTATATTGCAAAAAAAACAACAGATGCAGGGCATCTGTTGACATGTTAAAAGCTCTATTTCCTTAAATAGTAAGATGCTCATCGTTTCATCTGTATCATAAATTTGTAACGATCAGCACGAAAAACGGATTTAACAAATTCAACAGGGGTTCCATCCTGAAGGTAGGCGTTTCTTTCAATCAGCATAACCGGTGCCCCTTTTTGAATTTGTAAATAGTTTGCATCAGTTGGAGTGGCGATGGACGCCTCAATTAATTGTGAGGCACTATCAATTCTTAACTTTAATTGTCCTTCAATATAAGCATATATCGATTGACTCACCACTTCTTCGGTAAGCCCCTTAATTAAATTGGCTGAAATATAGTTGGTTTCAATGGCCATAGGAACACCGTCCGCAAGTCGAATCCTGATAATTTCATAAACGGGGTCATTATCAGGAATGTTAAGTTGCCCAGCAATTAGATTGGTTGCAGAAATCATTTCAAACTTAACCAGCTGACTCCCAGGAATGAATCCTCTTGCCTTCATTTCCTCTGTAAAGCTCGTTATACCTTGCAGAGGTTTTTCAATTTTTCGCTCTGCTACAAATGTACCTTTACCTTGCAGCCGATATAAATAGCCCTCATTTACTAGTTGTGTAAAGGCCTGTCTTACTGTCATCCGGCTAATTTGATATCTTTCAGCGTATTCTCTTTCAGGGGGGAGAGCATCACCAGAACTCAATTCACCATTTTCAATTAACCCTTTAATATGCTCCTCTAACTGATAGTAAATTGGAATCGGGGATTTTTTGTTAATCATTCTCCTCTTCACCCTTCTAAATTAATTGAAAAAGAACGTGTCTTTTTTTCACGAATCCTTCTTGAACTGCTAAAAGCTATTATTGTGAACCTTGATATCCGAAACGGCTGCTTTATCAGCTATAATTGTAACACATGGATGATTTTTCAACACTGAAGCAGGAAAGCTTTCCGTTACTTTTCCATTCAATAATTGATACATTGCGTCTTTTTTCTTCTCACCTGATATAAGAAGAAGAATTTCTTTACTTTTCATAATAGTCGCGATTCCCATTGTAATGGCTTTAGTTGGTACTTCCTCCACTCGATCAAAAAACCTTGCATTTGCCTGAATGGTGGATTGGGCTAAATTAATTACATGAGTAGTTGTATTGAACAACGTTTCAGGTTCATTAAAACCTATATGGCCATTACTGCCTATTCCAAGTATTTGCAGATCAATGCCCCCTTGTTTAGCAATTAATTGTTCATACCGGCGGCATTCTTCCTCAATATCAGTGCTATTCCCATGTGGTACATGTGTATTATTTTTATTTATATCAATATGATTAAACAACTGTTCATTCATGAAATAACGATAACTATTCTTATTTTCCCCAGAGAGACCGATGTACTCATCTAAATTAATAGTGGTTACCTGTCGATAAGAAGTCCCATTTTCACGGTAATCTTCTATTAAATTTTTATAAGTTCCGATGGGCGTTCCCCCTGTTGCAAGGCCAAGTGTTATTTTTGGATTTTGACAGACCTTATTAATAATATAATCGGCTGCTTTCTGACTCATTTCTTGATAATCCTTCACTTCAATAATTTTCACAGTGAGTTTCCCTCCTTTTTAAAGGCAAGTTTCCCTCGACAAAATGTCATATAGATATCCATTTGATCATCTAGGATTACAATGTCAGCATCCTTACCTATGGAAATGCTTCCTTTTCTATCATATACATTTAACTGCTTGGCTGGATTAACTGAAGCCATTTCGATGACTTCCTCAAGTGAACATCCGGTATAAGTTACCATGTTTTTGACTGCATGTCCAAATTTTAAAATACTTCCGGCAAGTGTCCCATCTGCAAGAACAGCCTTTCCATCTTGAACAATGACTTCTTGACCGCCGAGGTCATACATACCATTTTTTAAGCACTTTGCTCGCATAGAATCTGTAATTAAAATTAATCCTTCGCTTTGTTTACTTTTATATGCAAGATTTACCATTTCCGGATGAACATGTACCCCATCCACGATGATTTCTGCCATTAGTTCTTTTCGTAAAAAGGCTGCACCCACTACACCCGGTTCACGATGATGTAGTCCTCTCATTTGATTAAAAAGATGGGTAACCTGATTTGCCCCCGCTTCAATAGCATCATTAACCTCTTCAAAGGTTGCGTCCGTATGGCCTAGGGATGCAATAATTCCGTTTTCCTTTAAATGGCGAATCAATTCAAGCCCACCAGGAACTTCAGGAGCGACAGTAACGAGTTTAATCATATTTTTGGACAACTCTTGCCATCTTTTAAATAAAGAAAGATTAGGCTCAATAATATGATTTATCGGCTGAGCCCCCGCTTTTTTTGCATTCACAAATGGCCCTTCAAGGTGGATTCCCAGTACTTCAGCCTTTCCCGTTGAATCCTGCACTTGTATATAGTCACCAGCATTTATTAATGCCTTTTCAATTAATTTATCTTCTTGTGTGATTGTTGTAGCTAAAAAACTAGTGGTCCCTTCTTTGGGCAGTGCGGTGACCATGGTATCCAAGGCCTCTTTAGTTGCATCCATTGTGTCTGCACCATTAACTCCATGTATATGTTCATCAATAAAGCCTGGCACTACATGGAAATGAGCAGGAACTTCGATTACATCAAATGCTTCCGCATCTTTAAGTTCATCTCTAGAACCAAAATCGATTATTTTATCATTATTTATTTTTATATAACCATTTTCAATTAGTCCCTTTTCTGTATAAATACGTACATCCTTAAGCAAAATAGGCTTAACCTCTATATTCATTTTAAAAAACTTCCTTTCAGGTTATATTTTAATTTTATCCCCAATAAGTATAGTTGTCTATACCAATTATATTACCATTAAAAGATTTTTTTCATATAAAAACGACAGGAACTAGGTCCTGTCGCTTTAGTTAGGCAAACAATTTCGATTCTTCATTTTGGAAAAAGCTTTTCATCGCATGAAATACATCTGCTTTTTGCTTAAGAATATAATAACGGAATTGTTCATCCTTGATGTTTTTATAAGCTGACATTAATGTTGAATGTCGATTATATTGGTTTACCTCACCATATCCAAACATATTGGATACCTTCATTAATTCTTCGACTAACTTCACACAGCGGGCATTATCCGATGTGAGATTATCACCGTCTGAAAAGTGGAATGGATAGATGTTGAATTTTCGTGGATTATACTTTGTCTCAATAACCTCTAAGGCTTTGCGGTATGCGGATGAACATATGGTTCCGCCGCTTTCTCCTTTCGAGAAGAAGTCTTCTTCAGAAACTATTTTAGCTTCGGTGTGGTGCGCAATAAATTCAATTTCTACTGTTTCGTATTTTGTTCTTAAAAAGCGTGTCATCCAGAAAAAGAAACTGCGTGCCATATATTTTTCCCAAATGCCCATGGAGCCACTGGTATCCATCATCGCAATCACAACTGCTTTAGAGTCAGGTTTGATCACTTCATTCCAGGTTTTAAACTTTAAATCATCCTTATAAATAGGGTGGAATGCAGGCTTACCAGTCATTGCATTCCGCTTAAAAGCAGACATCATCGTACGTTTTTTATCAATATTTCCCATTAACCCAGTTTTCCGAATATCATTGAACTCAATATTTTCAATAAGATGTTCTGGGTCCTCTTTTTTCTTTAAATTTGGAAGCTCTAGTTGTTTAAATAATGCTTCCTCAAGTTCCATTAAAGAAACCTCTGCCTCAAAATAATCTTCACCGGCCTGATCTCCTGCTCCTTGGCCTTTACCAGGACCCTTTTGACCACTCGAACCGTCTCGAGCAACTACATCACCGACCTGACTATCACCTTCACCTTGGCCCACGTGTTTGTTTTTGTCATAATTATAACGAATTTTATATTCGTCCAATGAACGAATTGGAATCTTTACCACATCGCGACCATTAGACATTATAATACTCTCTTCTGTAATTAAGTCTGGAAGATTGTTACTAATTGCCTCCTTGACTTTTTCTTGATGCCGTTGCTGATCATCGTGGCCTTTTCGGTGGAGGGACCAATCTTCTTTAGAAATTACAAATTGATGATTATCGACAGTCATTCTAAACCCCTCCTTAAAAATTTATTAACTCCATATTGCACAAATTTTTAATAATAACATAAAATAACGCGAGTGAAAAAAAACGACTAAATGATGGATTACTTTATCCTATGCAGAAAGAAAGAATAATTTACTAATAATTTCGACAATAAGGCATTCGCCTAGGTGATTGGACAAGATTGCAGTGTGGTACCCTAGTCAGGCGTCCATGCACAAATCAAGACGGTTAGTTAGGAAAAAAAGGGACTGACAGATTCATTCTGTCAGTCCACGCTATTTTAATCCTCGATTATCTGTTCAATAAACTACCTACATATCTTAATAGTTCATTTGCAGATGTGGAGCTATACCCATGCTCATCAATTAACCTCGCAACCACATCATTAATTTTCTTTAATTGCTGCTCATCTGGTGTTTTAGATGAAGTAGTAATTTTGACTACATCCTTTAAATCAGCGAACAGCTTCTTTTGAATCGCTTCTCTTAGACGGTCGTGAGAATTATAATCAAATCGCTTGCCTCTTCTCGCATAAGCAGAAATTCGAATTAATATCTCCTCTCTAAAAGCCTTCTTGGCATTTTCGGAAATTCCAATTTGTTCTTCAATGGAACGCATTAATTTTTCATCGGGATTAATTTCTTCCCCGGTTAACTGGTCACGAAGCTTTACTTTATTGCAGTAGGCTTCAACATTATCCAGATAATTGTTCATTAAAGTTTTTGCCGACTCTTCATATGAATACACAAAAGCCTTTTGAACTTCATTCTTGGCAATCGTATCATACTCTTTACGCGCTAAGGCAATATAATTCAAATAACGTTCTTTTAACTCTGCTGTAATGGATGGATGCTGGTCAAGCCCATCTTTTAATGATCTTAAAACATCTAGAGCATTAATAGATGGTACCTCTTTTCGAATAATCGTCGAAGATATCCGGTTTATAACATAACGTGGGTCAATACCACTCATGCCTTCATCTGGATACTCCTTCTTAAGTTCCTCGACATCCGCGCGATTAAAACCTTCTACATTTTCCCCATCGTAAAGGCGCATTTTCTTTACCAGATCAATATCACCTTTTTTCGGCTCCTTTAATCGAGTAAGAATAGTAAACATTGCAGCAACTTTTAAGGTATGTGGAGCAATGTGTACATCCGATACATCACTTTCACGAATCATCTTTTCATAGATTCGTTCTTCCTGGGAAACCTTTAAATTATAGGGAATTGGCATCACTATAATTCTGGAGTGGAGAGCTTCATTCTTTTTGTTGGATATAAATGAACGATATTCTGTTTCGTTTGTGTGAGCCACGATGAGCTCATCCGCGCTTATGAGCGCAAATCTGCCTGCCTTAAAATTTCCTTCCTGTGTTAGAGAAAGTAAATGCCAGAGGAATTTCTCATCACATTTCAACATCTCTTGAAATTCCATCATTCCTCGGTTTGCTTTGTTTAGCTCCCCGTCAAAGCGATAGGCGCGCGGATCAGATTCTGACCCAAACTCGGCAATAGTTGAAAAGTCGATACTTCCTGTTAAGTCTGCTATATCTTGCGATTTTGGATCAGAAGGGCTAAATGTTCCAATTCCAGTCCGTTTATCTTCGGAGAAAAAGATTCTCTCCACTAAAACATCTTCAATTCTTCCGCCATATTCTTTTTCCAGCCGCATCATATTCAATGGTGAAAGATTTCCCTCAATGCGGATCCCATACTCTTGAAAAAAGTCAGTGCGCAAATGGTGTGGGATCAAATGCAACGGATCTTCATGCATTGGACAGCCCTTGATGGCAAACACTGAACCTCTGTCCGTACGGGAATAATGTTCCAGACCTCTTTTTAACATCGTCACAAGTGTGGATTTACCACCACTAACAGGACCCATTAAAAGTAAAATCCGTTTTCTAACATCGAGCCTCTTGGCTGCTGGATGAAAGTATTCTTCCACAAGTCGTTCTAAGGATTCTTCTAAACCGAATAATTGATTACTAAAGAAATTGTATTTCTTCGCCTCTTTTTCTTCTTCAATTCCTGCATCCTTAAGCATATTATAAACTCGAGAATGTGCTGATTGTGCAACCCATGGCTTTTCTTTAAGCAACAATAAATAGTCCGCGAATGTTCCTTCCCAACGAAGTTTTTCCTCGTCCTCACGATACCTCTCAATTTTCTTTAAAATGTCCATAAGGCCCTCCCCCTGTAGCTTTATCAGAGACGATTAATATAATCTATGCACCAAAGAAGTTGAACATGCGTAACCAATGCGGGATACTGTCTATCTTTTTTATTTTAAGAATAGGAATATTGCTCTTTTCATTTTTTTAAGTTAGGCTATAATAAAAATATATGGACAAAAAATGAAAAATGTATGACGAAGGAGGATATACATAACATGAACACTTTCATTGTTATATTAGTCATGATCGCATTTTTAGCGGCAATCTTCACAGCAGGTTATAACGACAAACCAGGTACAAATAAATAAGAAAAGCGGAAGCGCCTGGTCAGCGGCTTTTCTCAAAAAAAAAACGACTGCCATCTCTTGTAACGGGTTCACTTTAGTGGTGCAAACAAGCGAATCACAAATGAAAACGCATTGGAATTCACGGACGAATTCTAATGCGTTTTTTTCGTTGGTGCAACAAGCTTATTATAAATTTTTGCAACTTTTCCACATATGAAATCACAAGGTGATTCACAAGGCTGAAATAATTATTGGAGGGTATGTGAAATAGATGTGATTTAAGATGTGCATTATATTGAAAGTTTTGGGCAAAACAAAAAATTGTGTCCATCTGAGTTGTGAAGGACAAAAATCGGTTAGGCAACATGAAAAATGTCCTTCATCCGGGTTATGAAGGACAAAACCCGGTTGGGCAACATGAAAAATGTCCTTCATCCAAGCTATGAAGGATGTGATTTGTCCTGTGAATTCAGTGGCGAAAAAATGTGAGAATGAATCAGTGATTTGACCTGATTTTTACAGTTTTGCACCTCACAAGTGAACCATTACATCTCCTGGCAGTCATTTTTATTGGATATCAAGTTTGTTTTTTTGGATGAACTCCTTCATATACATCCTTCTTGGTCGTTCAAGCATCTTGGCCATTTGCTCTGTCCAGCGATCATTTCTTTCGCCGCCTGTTCTTTGCTCATAGTAAGTGGAAATTAACTGATCATATTCATCCAGCTGCTGATTGAAAAGCTCATCATCCTGCTCATATTCATCTATATGATAAATATGTTCCAGGGGCAGTCTCGGTTTTTGTTCCGTAATCTTACTGGGATAGCCAACTGCAAGTCCAAACAATGGAATAACCCGGTCAGGTATTTTAAGAAGCTGTTTGACCTCTGCTAAGTTATTGCGGATCCCCCCAATATAGCAAATGCCTAACCCCATAGATTCAGCTGCAATCACTGCATTTTGAGCTGCTAAAGACGCGTCAATCAAAGCAACCATAAATTTCTCGGTACTTTCAAGTGAAGAGTTCACATTTGTCTGTTCCTTTTTTCCAATAACGGTATGTCGATACAGATCAGCACAAAAAACAAAAAAATGACCATTCTTTTCCACATAGGGCTGATTTCCACTTAGTTCCGCTAATTTTTTCTTTTTCTGTTGATCCTGAACCCCAATAATAGAATAGGCTTGAATAAAACTAGAGGTTGCCGCTGCTTGTGCACTGGCAACAATGGTTTTTATCTGTTCATCAGTGAGGGGTTTGTCCTCAAAATGACGAATCGAGCGATGATTAAGAATCGTGGAAATAACATCATTCATCGTTTTCCTTCCTTTCTATAAGAGGCCCGCTGCGGAGCCTCTTTTCTTCATTTAAGATTGGGGTAATCCTGCTGGCGTAATGCTTCATAAATAAGAATCGCCGCAGTATTTGATAAATTTAATGAACGAAGATTTTCGTTCATCGGAATTCTTAGGGCTGTTTCTATATTATTTTCAATTACATCCTTCGGAAGACCAGTGGTTTCCCGCCCAAATATAAAGTAATAATCTTTACTTGCGTCACTGTAGTCAAAACTGCTGAATTGCTTTTGTCCAAATTTCGTAATATAGAAAAATGCTCCTCCCGCATTCTTCTCATAAAACTCTTCTAAGGAATCATAATAAATGATATTTACATGTTCCCAATAATCCAAGCCTGCCCTTTTTAACATCTTATCATCTGTTGAAAATCCAAGTGGACGAATTAAATGTAAACTAGTATCCGTGCCTGCACAGGTCCGAGCAATATTTCCGGTATTAGAAGGTATTTGTGGTTGATATAAAACTACATGTATAGACAAAAAACTTCACCTCGTATAAAAACTCTAAAGGCAATTATACCATGCTGACTTATGCTTTCAAGAATCATTCATCAATGATGGAATAAAACTTATATTTGATATTAGGGGTATAAGCGGAGGAATCCTCATATGCCCAGTACCGCATTCGACTATTGTAAGTATGAGCATTAACTAAAGGCATCCCATTAGCATCCTTTCCCGTGACAAGTGTATTATGATTATACCGTCCGTCCCCTTCAAAATCATAGCAAATAACATCACCTAAAAGTAATTGCTCAGGATTACTAACCTCCCTTGCTCTTAAGCCGCTTTTTGAATTCGAAAAATACAATCTTAGTGAATTAGCGATTGCCCAACTGTAACTCCAGTTATTTTTTTGTAACCACCAGCCGGAACCACGATTCGGATAGCCCCGCATCGGTGAGCCTGCCACATGGAGGCATTGTGAAATAAAATTCGTACAATCATTTTCAAATTTTTTATAGGCAGGATTGTAGCTATTCCACCAGCGCTCCGCATATTGAACCGCTTTTAACCGATTATATTGATAGCTTAACCGTTCTTCATGATCAGCTAAAGCAGCTGCTGCCGATTCCGAAATGATCTTTTGTTCAAGGTTCGGAATGATTTCTTCATCCATAACTAATGCATTTTTGTAAAACTTAGCCACCCTTTCTTCCATCTCTTCTTCCATATATAATTTTCCTTTTTGCTTAATTAAATATTGATAATGGGCATGGTACTTTATTGTTTGAAATTCTTCTTCAGTGAACTCTTCAATAATCCTGCCAGCTGCCTTTACTTTCACTATTTCGGCAGACCTTTTTGCTAAGGAAGCTTGTTTCTTTTCTGCCTTTGGGAAAAATAGTCTGTGACTTCTTGTATCGGTTATAAATTGATTTACCCGTTTTTCAAATAAGTCTTGAAGGTACTCACGCATATAGTCTCCACCCCTTTCTTTTCATACATATGAAAGAGGGCTGGATTTCACTATAAAAAAAAGAGCGAAACCGTTAACGGTTCGTTCCTTTTTCGTTAAAAAAGCATAGGCCTTTATCTATTTCTGCTTGGACTTCCCGGTTTTTTTCATATTCTTTAGCCTTTAATAAGGCCGTATGGGCGTTCTTACCACCAATTTTCCCGAGAGCCCATGCTGCTGTTCCTCTTGTGACGATACTTGCCTCATGTTCTAATATATCGATTAAATTGGGGACTACCGTTTCATCTTTAAAATGGGCAAGTGCGATAATGGCATTTCGTTGAATAGGCTTCTTTCCTCTCCATGATCCTGAAACATAACCAAATCTATTTTTAAACTCCCGATTACTTAATTTTAAAATTGGCTTTAATAATGGTTTGGCTACTTCTGGGTCTGGTTCCATTTCTTCATGAACATGAAAGTCGATCCCCTTGTTTACAGGGCAGGCTGTTTGACAGGAATCACAGCCATAAACACGATTGCCAATCTTATCCCTAAATTCTTCCGGTATCAATTCCTTTGTTTGTGTTAAAAAAGAAATACAGCGCTGTGCATTAATTTGACCTCCTCGCACTAATGCACCTGTAGGGCAGGCCTCTAAACACTTTGTACACGTCCCACACTGGTCTTCTATTGGTGTATCAGGTTCTAAAGGGATAGTCGTAATCAATTCACCTAAATATACGTAAGAGCCAAATTCCGGGGTAATGATAGCACAGTTTTTTCCGCTCCAACCAATCCCAGCCCGCTCCGCAACGGCTCGGTCAGACAGTTCTCCTGTATCGACCATTGATTTTACCCTAGCATCAGGTACTTTCTGTTGAATAAACTCTTCCAGCTTTTTCAGCTTTTCTTTAAGAATATGATGATAATCAAGTCCCCACGAGGCCCTGCTAAATATTCCCCTTCTCTCTCCCTTCTGCCCTTTCACTGTTTCCTTCATTTTTGCTGGATAGGCTAAGGCAATAGAAATAATCGAGCGAGGTTCTTCTAGCAGCATTGAAGGAGTGATCCGTTTATCGATATCCGGCTCTTCAAATCCTGATTGATATCCGAGTTCCTGTTGTCTTATTAATCGGTGTTTCAAATCAGTGAATGGATCAGCAGTCGTAAATCCAATCTTATCGATACCAATTTTTTTACTATACGCGATGATTTCTTCTTTTAAAGTAAATGGGTCCATTTGCCACCCTCCTTTCCAATTATTCATATCTATTTAAAGTTGTTAAAATTATTAGTAGCACATTTATTTATGATAAACTATTTTTAATGAATTTTGGAGGTGGAATGGTTGGAAATTCAACTTTCATCAGAAATAATGGAATACATTCCAGACTTTAAACTTGGTGTGATTGAATATAAGGATATTATTGTTGGGGATTCACCACAAATGTTAAAAGGCAGGCTCCAGCTTTTTCAAGAGTCGATCTATTTCGATTTAGAAGATAAACTTGTAACAGATCTTCCTGCTATTAAGGAATGGCGGAGCATTTTTAAAATGATTGGGAAGGATCCAAATCGCTATCGTCCTTCTGCTGAAGCATTGTTTAGAAGAGTACAAAAGCAAAATTATCTTTCTTCCGTTCAAAGTGCAATTGATATTAATAATTTTTTCTCGTTACAATATCAAGTACCCATTGGTATTTATGATCTTGATGCGCTAGAAGGAGATGTCGCTATCCGAATTGGAGAAGAAGGAGAGGAATACATAGGCTTGAATGGAAGGGAAAATTCTTTACAGCGTCTTATCTTGGCTTCTGATCAGAATGGTCCATTCGGTAGTCCGTTTGTTGATTCTGTAAAAAAGCAAGTAACGGTTGAGACCAAAAATGCCTTGCAAATTATTTATTTACGACCAACAACCAATTTAGAAAGTGCTAAAAAGCTTACTGAATCACTTATGAACATGTTTGCACAAATCCATGGAGGAGAAGCTTCCTTCCAAATTCTTCGATGCCAGTAAGTGGCATCGTTTTTATATCCAATAAAATAAAAAAACGCAATGCATCGTTCTCCTATGTAACGATACACTGCGTTAGTTAATATGTATGGAGCGGGTGATGGGAATCGAACCCACTACATCAGCTTGGAAGGCTGAGGTTTTACCAGTAAACTACACCCGCATGTTGTTAACAAACTTATGACGTAATTAATACTACACACATTTCATAAAAAGGTCAAGGAATTTTCGCAAATTTTGTCGATTATTCTCTTTTACTTTTAAGAACATCATTATTAGCAATAACCATTCAAGATACATGTTTATGTCCATATTTTTCACAAAATAACTATTTTAAAAAAGGTCTATTTCACTTAATTTGAAAAGGGAGATGGGATGGTGGATACACCGAATGGTTACAGCCAGCCGCTAATCTTTAGAGGGATATGCGGCTGGCTGTGAATTTATTTTCCCATATGCGTATGAGCGTTTTTCATGGAACTGTTTTTCATATTCTTTTTCATAGCCTTCACTAGGAAACCGCCTTTAAATCTTCGCGGTTCATACGAAATTATGAAAGCCTTAGGGTCATATTGTTCAATAAAATGCATGACTTCCGTTTCAACATTCCGCTTTGTCAGTATTTCTAATTGGTACCTTTTGCTATCACGGCCGCTCCCTTCATAGATGGTCACTCCTAGTCCCTTATTTCTTAACGCTTCAATTAATTCTTCATTTTGGTCCATTAAATTAACATATAACGTAGTGTATCCAATTGCTAATTTATTTTCAATTCGTGTTCCAAGGTAAAGCCCCACACCAAAGCCAACGGCATAAATAATTTTTTCAGTGAGGCTTTGATTACCGGAAAATATGATGGATAAGCTAAAGATCGAGATTAATGTTTCTAATATACCAAGTAGTGAAGCTGCTAAACTCATATTTTTTACTAAAAAGATCGTCCGTAGAGTCATAATCGGGACATATACCAGTTGAAGTATGAAAATCACAAGAAGATTTAAAAACATAATGAACTCCTTTTTTATTGGTGTGTAAAACTGCTTGTTGATTTCCTTTCCAGGTGCACCAATCAACAGGATTTCGCCTTTCTATAATCACAGAAATGATTGTTAAACAGTCAATCAGGCACCTGTTTCAATCTTTGGCATATGCTGCGGTTCTACACCGCTGAACGCATTGCTAATATTTTCCCAGGCCTGCTGTGTTTCTATGAAATCGTTATAATGCTTTTTCACATTGCGGTGATAGTTTTCCAGTTCGGCAGCTATCTTCATGAAATCGTTTCTGCCAAAATACTCACAGATTTTTGGCAGAGTTGCGGCCAGCTGTTCACGCATCTCTTTAATTCTTTCCTCGTATCTCTTAGAATCCGTAATATATAACCATAGCGGTTTATAACGGATCCAGCCGATACACGCCTTGTAAAAACGCTGAATAACTTCTTCACAGTCGGCTTGAATGTAATCTAATTTCGTTGGCAGCACTCCATCTAACAAGGTCTTGTACGTTGAAAAACCGTCGTGGAAGGTATAGCATGGCACACGCAGCACTTTTCGGTCATGAAGACAGGTTCCTAAAAAGGTATCTTCTCCGCGGGCGTTAGGAGGATTGTAAAAAGGATTGACACGCTCTAGGTCTGTTAAATTAATACAAAGATTAGAGCCGGAAATAAATTTAGAATGGTTGACTTCCTCCACTTCCTCGGCATTCCCATTTACAAGCACTCTCGTGTCAGCATAAGTAACACCGCCGTTTTCCATCACCGATTTAATTGTATCCCAATTGACAATGTCGTTACTGATGGCCTGAATGAAAGTCTGAAAATCAGATTCCTTTAAGCTATCATTAAATCTGATATATGGAATAGGAGAGATGTATCCGCAGTGGTGGCCGTTCGTAATATCGGCGTGCTGAATATGTTTTAAATGAGTGTCCAGCCCTCGCTGGCCGCTCCAGATAGCTGTTCCGCTATTAGTAACAGCTAGAGGATATTCATCGTCATCTAAGAATATCAGGTAATCAATTCCTTCTTTTATTGCCATATATTGAATGATATTGCGTTTGCCGGCATATCCTCTGCCGAAAATAAGCTTTGCCTGTCTTTCATTAATAATCCCCTGCTTGATTAACTGGCTGATTTCTGTCTGCATTTTTTCATTTCCAATAAAGCAGGTACCGTCAACTAGCTCTAGTAATTCTGAACTGATATTCGTATAGTCTGTAGGCTTTGTATTGTGGTATTTTAAATCGTAGGCAACAAACAAGTTTAAAGATACCTTTTCATTGGAGATTAATTCAGATTCCCTCCAATTAAAAATATATGTTTTTAAAACCTGCTTGAAGTGTTTACGGCCTGTTGCAAAGCCAATACCTACTTTAATTTCCTTTTCCATAGTAATCCCCTCTTCTTTATCTAGTTTATAAAAAAACATACAAGGTTTTACCGTATCTCTATCTCCGTTTATAGAGATACCAGTTTCTATGTAAAATTGAATTATAAGCTGAAACGTTCTTTCTTCTAAATCGTTTGTTGTAAGAACGTTCTCAACCCTTAACGGTTCCAAAATGAAGAACTTGAATAAAATTCAGAAAACTAAATGCTTACCATCGACAAGTTCCCGACTATTTGGGAATTTTCGGACGGTGCCAGATACCTTTTGTTTATGTGTACCCGATTATTAATAAATTCAAACAGGGGATTTTTTTAAAAAAAGAGCTAGGGGTTCCTATTTGATCAATCTACCGGATAACATCTTTAATAGACATAGCTTATTGTTTATCATTAGTATTAAATATATAAAAAGAAGGCCACTCATGAAGAGCGACCTTCTGCTACACTGATTGCCATTTTTCAACGAAAAGAAAGAAAGAAAAATTAGGCCTAACAAACTAAAAGTTGTAATTTCAAATAAAAAAAGATTGAAGGACATTAAGATAAATAAAAAAACGTTTCTTACATAATGTAAGAAACGTTTTTTTCATCGCATTGGCAAGCGATGATTGTATACCGGTGGTCGGGGTCGAACCGACACTCCTCACGGAACACGATTTTGAGTCGTGCGCGTCTGCCAATTCCGCCACACCGGCGTATTAAGATGTTTTTTAAAGCAATGCCGAGGACCGGAATCGAACCGGTACGGTAGTCACCTACCGCAGGATTTTAAGTCCTGTGCGTCTGCCAGTTCCGCCACCCCGGCGTAATTAAAATGAACTGGACTTATCAATACTACAAAAAGTATTATGGAGGCGGCAACCGGATTCGAACCGGTGGTAAAGGTTTTGCAGACCTCTGCCTTACCACTTGGCTATGCCGCCATATATTTTGGAGCGGAAGACGGGATTCGAACCCGCGACCCCCACCTTGGCAAGGTGATGTTCTACCACTGAACTACTTCCGCATTTTGGCTGGGCTAGCTGGATTTGAACCAACGCATGTCGCAGTCAAAGTGCGATGCCTTACCGCTTGGCTATAGCCCAATAAAATATATTAGATCTATATTCAAGATGAATATATATGGGGCGGCTGATGGGAATCGAACCCACGAATGCCTGAACCACAATCAGGTGCGTTAACCACTTCGCCACAACCGCCATTATAAAATTAATTGGCAGGGGTAGTAGGAATTGAACCCACACCAAAGGTTTTGGAGACCTTCGTTCTACCTTTAAACTATACCCCTAAAGATGGTGGAGGGGGACGGATTCGAACCGCCGAACCCGGAGGGAGCGGATTTACAGTCCGCCGCGTTTAGCCACTTCGCTACCCCTCCACATATATAATATACAATTGCCAGCTTATGGTGCCGGCGAGAGGACTTGAACCCCCAACCTACTGATTACGATTCAGTTGCTCTACCAGTTGAGCTACACCGGCATTCTTTTAAATTTATGGTGGCTCAGGACGGAATCGAACCGCCGACACAAGGATTTTCAGTCCTTTGCTCTACCGACTGAGCTACTGAGCCAACATGTTATTCTTACCTACAATGAAATGGCGGTCTGGACGGGACTCGAACCCGCGACCTCCTGCGTGACAGGCAGGCATTCTAACCAACTGAACTACCAGACCAAATTGCGGGGACAGGATTTGAACCTGTGACCTTCGGGTTATGAGCCCGACGAGCTACCGGACTGCTCCACCCCGCGACAATAATAATAAAACTATGGTGGAGGATGACGGGATCGAACCGCCGACCCTCTGCTTGTAAGGCAGATGCTCTCCCAGCTGAGCTAATCCTCCATTATGGTGACCCCTACGGGACTCGAACCCGTGTTACCTCCGTGAAAGGGAGGTGTCTTAACCGCTTGACCAAGGGGCCATATTGTAAAAATAATTATGGAGGAGAGCAAGGGATTTGAACCCTTGAGACAGGGTTACCCGCCTACACGATTTCCAATCGTGCTCCTTCGGCCACTCGGACAGCTCTCCATAAAAATGGCTCCGCAGGTAGGACTCGAACCTACGACCGATCGGTTAACAGCCGATAGCTCTACCACTGAGCTACTGCGGAATAATATGATTACAGCCTGGCAACGTCCTACTCTCACAGGGACGCGTGTCCCAACTACCATCGGCGCTGAGAAGCTTAACTTCCGTGTTCGGTATGGGAACGGGTGTGACCTTCTCGCCTTAATTACCAGACTATTTATTCGACACTATTTTATTATAATGTCTTTTTTATATTTTTCAAGAGGAAAATTTATTTTTTTCATTCCCTCAAAACTAAATAATCTAGAAGAAGTGTGGTAAAACTCAAGTTCGCTTTAAAAATTGTCCAGCTGCGGCTCCTAACTTCTCGGCCGTTTCGATCCGTCCCTTCAAATCCAAAACCAGGATTTGCAGTGCCGGCTCTCCAACGTCTGTCGAAGTTGACCAGTCGCCTTCGCTTTTCTATTTGGTTAAGTCCTCGAACGATTAGTATCAGTCAGCTCCACATGTCGCCACGCTTCCACCTCTGACCTATCAACCTGATCATCTTTCAGGGTTCTTACTAGCTTGACGCTATGGGAAATCTCATCTTGAGGGGGGCTTCATGCTTAGATGCTTTCAGCACTTATCCCGTCCGCACATAGCTACCCAGCGATGCCTTTGGCAAGACAACTGGTACACCAGCGGTGCGTCCATCCCGGTCCTCTCGTACTAAGGACAGCTCCTCTCAAATTTCCTGCGCCCACGACGGATAGGGACCGAACTGTCTCACGACGTTCTGAACCCAGCTCGCGTACCGCTTTAATGGGCGAACAGCCCAACCCTTGGGACCGACTACAGCCCCAGGATGCGATGAGCCGACATCGAGGTGCCAAACCTCCCCGTCGATGTGGACTCTTGGGGGAGATAAGCCTGTTATCCCCGGGGTAGCTTTTATCCGTTGAGCGATGGCCCTTCCATGCGGAACCACCGGATCACTAAGCCCGACTTTCGTCCCTGCTCGACTTGTAGGTCTCGCAGTCAAGCTCCCTTGTGCCTTTACACTCTACGAATGATTTCCAACCATTCTGAGGGAACCTTTGGGCGCCTCCGTTACTCTTTAGGAGGCGACCGCCCCAGTCAAACTGCCCACCTGACACTGTCTCCCACCCCGATCAGGGGTGCGGGTTAGAATTTCAATACAGCCAGGGTAGTATCCCACCGACGCCTCCACCGAAGCTAGCGCTCCGGCTTCTCAGGCTCCTACCTATCCTGTACAAGCTGTACCAAAATTCAATATCAGGCTACAGTAAAGCTCCACGGGGTCTTTCCGTCCTGTCGCGGGTAACCTGCATCTTCACAGGTACTATAATTTCACCGAGTCTCTCGTTGAGACAGTGCCCAGATCGTTACGCCTTTCGTGCGGGTCGGAACTTACCCGACAAGGAATTTCGCTACCTTAGGACCGTTATAGTTACGGCCGCCGTTTACTGGGGCTTCGATTCAGAGCTTCGCCTGCGCTAACCCCTCCTCTTAACCTTCCAGCACCGGGCAGGCGTCAGCCCCTATACTTCGCCTTGCGGCTTCGCAGAGACCTGTGTTTTTGCTAAACAGTCGCCTGGGCCTATTCACTGCGGCTCTTCGAGGCTATTCACCCCAAAGAGCACCCCTTCTCCCGAAGTTACGGGGTCATTTTGCCGAGTTCCTTAACGAGAGTTCTCTCGCTCACCTTAGGATTCTCTCCTCGCCTACCTGTGTCGGTTTGCGGTACGGGCACCTTTTATCTCGCTAGAGGCTTTTCTTGGCAGTGTGGAATCAGGAACTTCGGTACTAAATTTCCCTCGCTGTCACAGCTCAGCCTTCACGGTAAGCGGATTTTCCTACTTACCAGCCTAACTGCTTAGACGCGCATATCCAACAGCGCGCTTACCCTATCCTCCTGCGTCCCCCCATCACTCAAACGATAAAGAGGTGGTACAGGAATATCAACCTGTTGTCCATCGCCTACGCCTTTCGGCCTCGGCTTAGGTCCCGACTAACCCTGAGCGGACGAGCCTTCCTCAGGAAACCTTAGGCATTCGGTGGATGAGATTCTCACTCATCTTTCGCTACTCATACCGGCATTCTCACTTCTAAGCGCTCCACCAGTCCTTACGGTCTAGCTTCAACGCCCTTAGAACGCTCTCCTACCACTGACATCGTTGATGTCAATCCA
>NZ_CM173232.1:0-1315000 GCF_057747995.1 Neobacillus sp. DHD-1R | reverse complement strand
ACTTGTTCTTCCCTAACAACAGAGCTTTACGACCCGAAGGCCTTCATCGCTCACGCGGCGTTGCTCCATCAGACTTTCGTCCATTGTGGAAGATTCCCTACTGCTGCCTCCCGTAGGAGTCTGGGCCGTGTCTCAGTCCCAGTGTGGCCGATCACCCTCTCAGGTCGGCTACGCATCGTCGCCTTGGTGAGCCGTTACCTCACCAACTAGCTAATGCGCCGCGGGCCCATCTGTAAGTGACAGCCGAAACCGTCTTTCAGTTTTCCTTCATGTGAAGAAAAAGATTATCCGGTATTAGCACCGGTTTCCCGGTGTTATCCCAGTCTTACAGGCAGGTTGCCCACGTGTTACTCACCCGTCCGCCGCTAACTAACAGGAGCAAGCTCCTGTTAGTCCGCTCGACTTGCATGTATTAGGCACGCCGCCAGCGTTCGTCCTGAGCCAGGATCAAACTCTCCAAGAAAGTTGATATAGCTCATAAATGTTACGTTGGCTTAGTTTCAAAAAGAAACTAATAATTTATTGTTTGTTGACGCTTTTGTTTGTTTAGTTTTCAAAGAACAATGTGCTTTTACTGTTATTTTACAAGTGTTACACCCACAACAGTTTGCACTCTCATTTTTAATCATCGCTCAAAAGCGACCTCTTTAATTTAACACATCTCGTTTAAGTATGTCAACAACTTTTTAAAATGTTTTTAAGTTGTTTAACGCTCTCGTTGAGGACGAGATTTAATATACCATGATAAATAAATGATTGCAATATAATTTAAAAAGGTTTTTTAAATTTTTATTTCGATTTGTTTTCTTCTATTACATTGGGAGCGCTTGGTTAATATATATAAAGAATTATTATTTGCCTTTTTCCTTAAATAAATGCAGGAATAAGCTAAAAATTGCAGGGATATTAACTAAAGGTACTTTAACACATAAAACGTCCTGGAAATGTATATGTAAATAATATAGCTTTTTCCCAGATTCTACTTCCCATTATTCCTTCAATATGTGTAGAATCTAAGTAACCTTTTATGAGTTTCTGAAATTATTAAAAATTTTAAATCCATAAACATGGACTAGAGTACACTAACTGAAATTGGATGTGAATGAATTTGAGTAATGCTGATATTGATATATTAATCAAATTGGGAATTTCTGCTATTTTCGGCCTTATTATCGGTCTTGAACGTGAATTAAAAAGGAAACCTGTTGGACTAAAGACAAGTCTTGTTATTTCGGTTGTAAGCTGTTTATTAACAATTGTCTCCATTCAATCTGCGTATATGTTCCCTGCCTCTGACGACGTAAAAATCACTATGGATCCACTTCGATTGGCAGCCCAAATAGTTTCAGGTATCGGCTTTTTGGGAGCAGGTGTCATATTAAGAAGAGGCAATGACAGTATTTCAGGCTTAACCACCGCTGCAATGATTTGGGGAGCTGCGGGCATTGGGATAGCAGTTGGTGCAGGCTTTTATTTAGAGGCTTTTGTAGGGGTTGCCCTTCTAATAATTAGTGTGGAATTAATTCCTTTCCTTATGAAGCTCTTTGGTCCTAAGCAATTACGAGAAAAAGAAATCAACCTTCAATTATTTATTAGAGACCAGAATCAAATTGAAAAAACAATTTCGTTTCTACTCGAAAAAAAATATATAATTCGCCGACTCAGAATAAAAGATTTAGATAACGGTGATCATCTAGTTCAAATATTAGTTGCGGTAGATTATCGTGAGAAGACAACCGATGTATATTCGATTGTCTCTAAAATAGAGGGTGTTCAAAAGGTGGAAATTGAAAGTATTAGTTAATACGAAAAAAATAATCTTAATTCCCCAAATTACCTCTTGCAAGATTTTTATAATACAGATATAATTTTTCTTGTACCACTTATACTGGGGGCTTAGCTCAGCTGGGAGAGCGCTTGCATGGCATGCAAGAGGTCAGGGGTTCGATCCCCCTAGTCTCCATACGTTAAAACCTTTGCGAAGCAAGGTTTTTTTTTATTTCTTTTTATTAACTCTGAATAATATACAAAAATAGGTAATTTTTCCTGTTTTTCCAAAATGCTCTTGTGCTTTCGATAATAACATTACTATAATTAATTCTAGTATTACTGTTTAAATGTTTGGAAAATTCAGTATAAAGGAGGACTAAAAAGATTCTTACTTTTCCGAAAATAGAGCTATCACGAACAAGCTTTCTTTTCATCTAATGGCCAATCAGTATTGTCTTCATTTTTTTATCTCATGATTTTTTTAAAGCTTTTTAAATGAGAGGGGGCGCTTCAATTGGAGGCACGCAAAACTAAGACTGTTTCTGAAAGCGATTACACTTCTATAGTACAATCAACCGCATTTCAAACTTTACTCTCCGAAAAGAAAAAATTTATTATCCCAATCACGGTCTTCTTTTTTTGCTTTTATTTCGCACTACCTATATTAACATCATACTCAACCATCTTAAATCATAAGTTTATCGGCAATATTACATGGGCATGGGTTTTTGCCTTCCTACAATTTATTATGACCTGGGGTTTGTGCATGCTTTACTCAAAAAAAGCAGCAAAGTTTGATGAATTAGCAAATAAGGTCATCCAAGAAGGAGGATATAACTGATGAATACTCCTGCGTTCCTCATGTTTCTTGGAATTGTGTTGGTAACATTAATCATTACTTATTACGCATCTAAAAAAACCAAAAATGCCAGTGAATTTTATACCGCTGGCGGGGGGCTGACCGGCTGGCAAAATGGAATGGCGATCGCTGGTGATTATATGTCAGCGGCTTCCTTCCTAGGAATTGCCGGTGCTGTCGCCTTAACCGGGTTTGATGGATTTTTTTATAGCATAGGTTTTCTTGTTGCCTATCTTGTTGTCCTTTATCTAGTGGCGGAACCTTTAAGAAATCTTGGAAAATATACTTTTGCCGATATGATTGCAGCCCGCTTCAATGCCAAAAAAATACGTGGTTTTGCTGCTATGAATACGGTAGCAATCTCTGTTTTTTATATGATTGCTCAGCTTGTTGGGGCCGGTGCACTTATTAAATTATTATTAGGTTTAAGCTATACTACGTCTGTATTAATAGTTGGCGTCTTAATGACAGTTTATGTTATATTCGGCGGTATGCATGCTACCAGCTGGGTGCAAATTATTAAAGCAATCCTTTTAATGGGTGGTACCTTTTTAATCTCTATTATGGTTTTGGCTAAATTTAATTGGAGTATTATAGATATGTTTGATCAAATGAAAACGGCCACCCCTTTAAAGGAATCTTTCTTAAATCCTGGTGTAAAATACAAAATTGGTCTTGATACGATTTCATTAAACATGGGACTTGTACTAGGCACAGCTGGATTACCACACATTTTGGTACGCTTCTTTACTGTTAAAGATGCAAAAACGGCTCGTTCTTCCGTTGTTTATGCCACATGGATTATCGGCATTTTTTATGTCATGACTATTTTCCTCGGATTCGGTGCTGCAGCCTTTGTTGGTAATTCTGAAATTATCGCTGCTAACCCAGCAGGAAATATGGCCGCTCCACTTTTAGCACAAGCTTTAGGCGGCGATATGCTCTTTGCCTTTATTTCAGCGGTCGCTTTTGCAACCATACTTGCCGTTGTTGCCGGGCTTGTTTTGACAGCTGCTTCAGCGTTTGCTCATGATTTCTATAATGAAATCTTGCGTAAAGGAAAAGCAACCGAAAAGCAGCAGGTTAGTATGGCACGCTGGGCTGCAATTGGAGTATCTGTTATCTCCATTATTCTAGCCTTAGGGGCACAAACACTTAATGTTGCCTTCCTAGTTTCGCTGGCCTTTGCGGTTGCTGCCAGTGCAAACCTTCCAGTCATTATTTACACGATTTACTGGAAGCGATTTAATACAACTGGAGCCTTATGGGCAATGGTTATTGGTCTTATTTCATCCATTGGTTTAGTTATCATAAGCCCGAATGTTTTTAGCCCTGAAGTAGGAAAAGCCATTTTTGTTGGCAACCCAATTTTCCCATATTCCACGCCAGGAATTGTTTCTATTCCGCTCGGTTTTATTGCCGGTTATCTAGGAACCATCTTCTCTACTGAAAAAACTGATGTGAAGAAATTTGAAGAAGTCCTTGTAAAATCAAACACGGGAATAGGCATGCGCTAATAAGAAATTTAACGTAAATAAAAGAGCATAGTGTTAAACTTTTTTCAAATGAGCGAAGAAATGGGACTGATCGTAATCAGCCCCATTTCTTTATCTTTTTGGATTCCTCTTTCTCTATCTACCTGATCTTCTAGATGTGGAAGTGGAATTAGTCGGTTTTCCCTTTGTGGATTTTTGCTGTTTTCCTCGCTCTGCGGTTGCGGATCCATATTTTTCAGAACTTCCCTTTCGATTGTGCTTCCCAAAACTATCTGACCTTTTTTCAGATTTACGCTTGAATACGCCATCCTGATTTTTATTCCGTTTTCGGTGTTCGTCTTTACCAGCGCCGCTTTTTTCCTTTTGGACATAACCTTTCTTATTTGCATCCTTAGAATGATCTTTTTCATGATTTGCGTTTCCAAAGCTTTGTTTTTGTATGCTAATCTTCAATTCTTTTTCGATTAGATCAAGAGCAGGTTGATTGTCTAAGGTGTATAATGTAACCGCTAATCCCGTCATTCCCGCTCTGCCTGTTCGTCCAATCCGATGGACGTAGCTTTCGGCATCCTGAGGAATATCGTAGTTAAATACATGGGTAACCCCCTCTACATCCAGCCCTCTTGCCGCCACATCAGTGGCAATTAATAATTGAATCTCGGCATCCCTAAAGCGCTTCATGACTTGTTCTCTTTTGGACTGCGACAAATCCCCATGCAACTCATCACAGGAGAATCCATGGGCTTTAAGACCGTCATATAGTTTACTTACTCTTCGTTTTGTACGGCAAAAAATAACGGCTAAAAACGGTCGATATGTTTCTACTACTTGAATTAGGGTTGCTTGTTTTGCCCGGTCAGTTGTAAGGATTGCTATCTGGTTAACATTATCAGCAGGACCTTGTGTTTTTTCGATTTGAATGTATTCTGGCATTTTCATATGTTTGGCTGCTAATTTCCGAATTTCCGGCGGCATGGTTGCAGAGAACAACATGGTTTGTCGATTAGCAGGTGTTTCTCTAATAATATCCTCTACTTCTCCAAGAAACCCAATATGCAGCATTTGATCCGCTTCATCTAACACAAGAAAGGAAATTTCCGATAACCGCACCGTTTCTCTTCTTATATGATCTAACAGTCGGCCAGGTGTCCCCACGACAATTTGCGGGTGCCTTTTTAATTTTTTTAATTGTTTAGCAACATCTTGTCCTCCGTATACAGCTAGCACGGCAATTCCAGGAAGATTAGCGATCAATTTTTCAATTTCCTCTGTAATTTGCAGGGCTAGCTCTCTCGTTGGCGTGACAATGAGGGCTTGAACATGTGTGGCTTCCCGATTAATTTTTTCAAGAATAGGCAGAATAAATGCAAATGTTTTCCCCGTCCCCGTTTGTGCCTGTGCAATAACATCGTTCCCCTTCATCACAAAAGGAATCGCTTGTTCCTGAATGGGTGTAGGTTTCGCAACACCATACCCACGTAATTGATTCACTAAAATTTCCGAAATACCTAATGATAAAAAATCTGACAAAAATACCCCTACTTTCTAAATATCCTATCCATTAATATTGATTGTTTATCGCCTGAATTGCAAATATACATGTTAAATGGTTAAGATAAACAAAAATAATCTAAAACCACTAGTTGCCTTTTCTACTTAAAAGCATTATAATTTCCCCAATACCCACTTATTCAATCGGAATAGTTTATTTAAAATACAAAGGAGGAATTTGATGGCCCAGAAGAGTTTTCTAATCATTCATGGGTTAGGCGGGAGCGGTCAAGATCATTGGCAAACTTGGCTGGCACACGAATTAACACAAAAAGGTTATCATGTATGTTATCCAACCTTCTCAACATTCAAGTCACCTAATAGAAAGGTTTGGTTGGATGAACTAGCACAAGCACTTCAAACTATCCCAGCTGATTCTCATCTAACCGTTATTACTCATAGTCTGGGGTGCATGCTTTGGCTTCATTACACAGCCCATCAAAGGAATAGGATTGCCAAACAAGCCATTCTTGTAGCTCCGCCATCTCCAAATATTGTTCTTCCAGAGGCTAAATCCTTTTATCCAGTACCCTTGTTTGGAAATCATTTATGTAAAGCAGCAGAAGAGACATTATTTATTCATTCCGCTAATGATCCATATTGTAGTATGGAGGATGCAAATAGCTTTTTACACTTAGGTCATCCTGCTATCATCCTTCCTAATGCTGGCCATATTAATCCAGATTCAGGTTACGGAAAATGGCCATGGATGTTGGATCAATGCCTAACGAAGGAAAAATTAGCTTTGAATATATAAAGTGAGATTCAATCCCTACGGATTACTAATAAAATGAGCAGTATTAAATGAAGGACCAATTCGCTGAGAATTGATCCTTCATTTTTTGTATATTTACTTCACTGTTGCTGTTTTTCCCTTAGATAAAAACCATCCACCTAAAGCTATCAATAGCATAACGGACCAAAAAATTGTATTCCAAATAGGTCCCTCAACAAACTCATGAGGAATAATGTGCACAGATGGGTGGGCAAGAGTATGCATTAATAATTTAACTCCAACCCAGCCAACGAGTAACATTGCGGCTGTTTCAAGGCTGGGTCGTTGTGTCAATAACTTAACGAAGTATCCTGCTGCAAACCGAATTACAATTAAACCTGCAATTGCTCCTAATAAAATAATAATAAATTGTGCACCATCCATTCCCCCAATTTCGCCCATTGGCGTTTCCGGTAAGGCGATGACGAGAGCAACTGCAGCTAATATAGAATCAACAGCGAAGGCTATATCTGCTAATGCAATTTGCATAACAGTCATCCGATAGCTTTTCCCTTTTTTCTCTTTTTCTCCATGGTCCTTTTTTAGTAAATGTTTTACTGCAATGAAGATTAAATAAGCAGCGCCAATTGCTTGAACTTGCCAAACGTGAAAAAGGTAGGAAATAATAAAGATTGCACCAATCCTAAATATAAAAGCAAATAACAATCCAATATTAATCGCTTTTTTTTGCTGATCTTCTGGTAAATGCTTTGCCATAATGGCTAAAACTAAAGCATTATCAGCAGATAATAGACCTTCTAAAAATATCAAGATAATTAACACCCAGCCATACTCTAATAATAAAGAAAGTTCCATATGATCCCCCTAAATATGATTATTTTATGACACCAATTAGTTATGAGTTTAAAACCGATTGCTTATACCATTGGAATGATATTACATTACATTAATATTAAAGAAAAATTCCCCCTTAACGAAACTATTTGTTTAATTAACCATCAAGTGAAGATATTAAACATTTATTTCAAATGAAAATGGTGATAAGCTAATATTCAAGTTATCTATGATTTCGTTTATTTATAATCGATTTTACGAATATTCAAGGAGAAGATTAGGATGGATTTGCACCAGCTATATGTATTTACCAAAGTAGTTGAGCATAAAAGTTTCTCTAAGGCTGCAGAAGATATCTTTTTAAGCCAATCTACAGTCAGCTCGCATATTCAAGGACTCGAAAAAATGCTCGATGTGAAACTATTTGATCGTGTGGGCCGGGAAAGTATTCTTACTCCACATGGAGAACGTTTGTATAAATGGGCCCTCAAACTTTTACTCTTAAAGGATCAAGCTTTACTGGATATTAAGCAGGGAATGACAGATCTGCAAGGAATGATTCGCATTGCTACAAGTTCAGTACCAGGACAATTTATGGTCCCAAAAATGGTTAAACAATTTAGGCAGAAATACCCTGAAGTAACATTCCATATTAACCAATCCTCCTCAAAAATTGTGGAAGAAAAGGTGCTGAATGGAACCGTTGATTTTGGGATACTCGGCCAAAAATTTGAAGATGAAAAGCTTCGTTATATACCGTTATTAAAAGAGAAGTTAGTGTTGGTTGCTTCTAATGAAGTAAAAATAACAGAACCTGTATTTATTCAAGATCTTTTACACCACCCTTTTGTGATGCGTAATTCTGATTCTGGCACAAATGCTTTATTAGAGAAATTCCTCAAAAAAAATAAAATAGCGAAAGAAAAATTAAATATTATTTCTTATATTGAGGATGGCCAAAGCTTAATACAATTTGTGATACAGAATGTCGGCATTTCAATAATATCCGAAGTAGCTGCAAAAGAATATTCCAATAATAAGATATTAAAAATGTATAATATCAATTATTTCGATGATGAAAGATATTTTTATCTTGTCTACAACGTAAAAAAAACACAATCCATTGTATCTAAGTTATTTATAGAAACTGCGGCTGAATTAGTTTAACCGTAAGTTTATAGCCAAGGGATATTATCACTCACATAATTTAAAGGAGCAATTAGAAGTGGATTTAACGGTGTCAGGAACTGCGCTCGGGCTTGCCCAGCACTAGATACAGTAACGTGTCCGTACGTACGTTACGGAATGCCATGGAAAAGGAGAGAACGCACTGTTCTCCCCTTTTTATATGTGAATTCCTATTTCTTTTAATCTCATTTTATCAATCTTTCCTACATGAGTTTTAGGAAGCTCATGGATACGAATGAATCGTTTTGGAATTTTGTATCTGCCTAATTTTAGCTCACAATATGTTCTTAATTCTTCATCTTCTATGATATAGTTCCGCTTTAAAGCAATAAATGCAACAACCTTTTCTCCCCATTTATCATCGGGAAGTCCGATCACAGCAACCTCATGGATACCAGGATGGGCTGCAAGCCAATGCTCCACTTCAAGAGGATAGACATTCTCACCGCCCGTGATTATCATATCCTTTTTCCGGCCGACAATATAATAGAAGCCCTCTTCATCTTGTTTTGCTAAATCACCTGTATGAATCCAGCCGCCCCTTATCGTTTCCCGTGTTGCCCGATCATTGTTCCAATAAAATGAAAAGGAATGTTTCCCTTTGATTAAAAGTTCACCGACTTCATTAGGCTTTGTGTCGCTGTCGTCTGATTTTACTAATTTTATTGAATTAAACAACATGGGTCTACCGACAGAACCTCGTTTCCATTTCGCTTCTTCCGGACTAATGTAAAAGTTGTTCGGTCCTGCTTCTGTCAATCCGTACCCCTCTTTAAAAGCCAATCCCTTTTTATGAAAGGCTTCGTAAATTTGTAACGGACATGGAGCTGCTCCAGATAGAAAGATTTTCATATATGGAAAGTTGCTGCTTTGAAATTCCTCAGTTTGAATGAGCATTTGATACATGGTTGGGACAAGCAGGATAATGGTACAGCGATATTGATTAAGGGATTGGACCGCGTTTTTCCCATTAAAACCCTCTCCTAATATGACCGTACCGCCAATCATTAGAATAGGAAGACACAAGGCATTCAATCCTCCTGTATGAAACAGAGGCAGATAGTTTATTGTCGTATCTTTTTCTGTTAAACCCCAACTTAAAATAGTGTTAATAGCATTCCACAAAATCGATTGATGGCTTAATACCACCCCTTTTGGTTTTCCTGTCGTGCCACCGGTATAAATTATTGCGAGTGGATCCGTTTCAACGATTCTTTCTCTATCCCTGTCGTCGATTGGATAAGTAACCAATTCTTCATAATGTGGATCCCCTACCAAAAAAGAACTTAAGTTGAAGTTAGTTAATGGTTGAGACAAGTCTTGAAATTGCCGATGGATGCCAATTAAGACAGGGGTACAATCTGCTAAAATTCCCTTTAATTCATGCTGTGATAAGCGGCAATTTAGTGGCACAAAGATAGCTCCAATCTTTCCACAAGCAAACAGTAAATCGAAATAGCTTATATGGTTGGGCGATAATAAGGCAATTCGATCACCTTTTTTTACACCACGTTGGCTAAGCCAGCTTGCGATTGATTTAGCCCGATGATTCATTTCTTCAAAGGTCCTAGCAATATTTGTATCTTCCTCTATAATGGCCTTTTTTTTCGGAGATAATCTCGCTCTATTATCGAGCCAATCCAGTTCCCACCTCACCGAATAATCGCTCCTTCACTACTAGATGGAACCATTTTACTGATAGGTAGTTACGGGATAGTTACATAAACCTTCGCGGACACCCTTTTCTCTTTCTCCTATTGTTACGGTCGATTTTCCCCTTCCCGATCAGACCATTTATTCAAAAAAACGACCCCGGAAAGGTCGTTTTTAAAATTACATCATAATCCCCCCATCAACATGAAGAACGGTACCATTTACATAATTTGATTCATCCGAAGCTAAGAACAAGTAAGCATTTGCAATATCCTCCGGTTTACCGAGTCTCGCAAGCGGTACCATTTGTTTCATTTGAGTTAAGACTTTCTCTGGTACCTTCGCGGTCATTCCTGTTTCGATAAAACCAGGGGCGACTGCATTCACGTTAATTCCTTTTCGGCCCAGTTCCTTTGCCCATGTTTTCGTCATGCCAATCACACCTGCTTTTGTCGCTGCATAATTGGTTTGACCAACATTTCCATAAACCCCTGTTACAGATGAAGTACAAATGATTTTCCCTTTTCCCTTTTCAATCATCGAAGGCAACACAGCTTGTGTACAGTGAAATACGCCTGTTAAGTTGACATCCAGTACTTTTTGAAAGTCTTCCACCGCCATCTTTGAGAGCATGGCATCTCTTGTAATCCCGGCATTATTAATGAGGATATCAATGTTTCCATAGGTCCCGCGTACCTCATCAACCATCCTATCAACACTGTCACGATCTGCTACATTGACTTGAAAGAAAGTAACCTCATATCCCTTTTTCCGTAATTCACTTGCACGTTCTTCGCCTTGTTCCACATCGAAATCGGCGATGGCCACCTTTGCACCTTCTCTAGCAAATACTGCTGCTGCAGTAAATCCAATTCCATTTGCCGCACCCGTTATAATGGCCACTTTATCTTGTAATCTCATTCCTGCACCTCATTATCCAAAAATTGTTCCATTGCACTTAGCAATTGCGGCAAGTCATCTACTAGTGCTGAATGACCGCAATTTTTTAATTCTATCGCTTTGGCTTTATCCCCCAAATCCTCAAGCAGTTCGTTAGTCATTCCTCGTACGACTACCATGTCTCGCTCTCCATAAAGAACCAATACAGGGACATCAATGTCATCTACTTTCCCATTTCCCTCAATCAAGCCATTAAAATGAAAGCTAATATTAAAACTGTTTAAGGCATAATACACCTCAGCAAGATTTCGCTGCGTTCGCATATCTTGAACATAGTCATCATAACGTTCAGGATCCGGCTGATTGTGAGTATAAATAACCGAATTCCAGATTAACTTTAATAGGGCAGAATCATTTGTGTCATAAGCAGTTTGGATCGGAATTGTCCGAACAAGGTCCCGCTTCATTTCTTCATGCATAGTCAATCTCCGCGGTTCATCAGTATCCTTTAATTTACCGTCAAACGGATAACCTCTGGTAGATGCAGAAGCAAGTAATATCAGCTTCTTACAATATCCAGGGTAATCCGCAGCAAACTGCATCCCAACCGCACCTCCTGTTGACCAACCGGCAATAGCAAAATCCTTCAACCCAATTTCATCAACAAACAGCTTAATGTCATCTGAAAAATCCTTAATCGACATAATGAGATGGTTATAGCTTGAGCTTCCAAAGCCGCGTAAATCTACGGCATAAAGCTTATATTTTGGATCCAGATTATCAAGAACAAGATCCCAATGCTTCGAGGATGTCATATTTCCATGGATTAATAATACCTTTTGCTCACCGCCTTCTCTTTCTCGATAGGCAAGTGTTTCCCCATTTTGTAAACGTACATCCTTCACTGTTACGTTAACCATCCTATTCACCCTTCCCCCCATTTTATCGTGGTCGCTCCCCATGCATAGCCAATCCCAGCACTGACCAGCACAATGACGTCACCCTCCTTCACTTTTCCTGTCTTTAAGGCCAGCTCCAATGACAGGATTTGATCGATTTGGCCAATATGCCCATAATCTTCTAGATAGATAGACTGACTTTCGGACAAACCTAATTCTTTTAAAACATATTCATGGGCTGACTTTTTCATGTGAAGGATGGCCAAGTAGGAAATATCTTCTTCTCGATAGCCGCTTTTCCTAACTGATTCACGAATAACCTTTAAAAAATGATCCATTGATTTTTGTTCAAGCCGCTGCTTCATTCCTTCCGGATCAAGAACATCCAGCTTATTAAGACGGTTTTCAATGGCCTCAATGGTAATTGGATTCTTTGTACCACCGGAAACAACTACGACATCCTCTGAAAAAGAACCATCTGTAATGAGCTCCGTTTCTAATAAAAGATTTCTGTTAAGACCTTTTTTTAATAGAATTGCGCCGCCGCCAGCCCCCAGATTAAACATAAACCGTGTTCTCGGATTCTCATAATCAATGAAATCTACGTTACGATAACCTCCTGCTAATAGGACAGTTCGGATACTGTCATCAGCCATCATCATATTTTTGGCTACTTTCAAGGCCATTACAGTTGTACCGCATCGTAAAGCAACATCAAAAGCCCAGGCGTTTACTGCTCCGACCTCTTCCTGAAGCTTAATCCCTGCAGTCCAAAGCGGATATTCCTTATGCTCTTCGCCAATATAAATCACTAAATCAATCTCTAACGGATCGATTCCGGCTCTAGTAATAGCTTGCTTTGCAGCAATAATGCCCATTTCACACGTATGATCCCCCGGTCCAGGGACATGCTTTTTCCTAATTCCCATTTTTTCTTCGACAACCCGTTCAGGGATACCTGCCATTTGGGCAATTTCTTTTCCGGTTACGTATTCCTCAGGAAGATAAGTACCTATACTGAGAATGCCTATTTGCACCATGCTCACCTACCTATTCACTATGCTTCTTCTGCCATTTGCTTCATATACATCATCGCTTCTTCGATTGATTCAAATAATGTTTCCCGTTCTTCCTGGACATGTGTCACCTTAATTCTCCACTGTTTTCGTCCAGATTCATTTTCGATTGCTGCTAATTGAAAACGAACGACGAAGGAAGCAATTTGATTGATATCCATTGGTTCCTCCTTCTATCCCGCTGCTTTTTCTTCTTTTTTTACGGGATGCTGCTTTTTTCGTTTCCAAGAAAGTGTCCGCAACGTTCCGACAATCCCTTTTGGAAAAAACATGACTACTAAAATATAAAGAATCCCAAAGAAGATAATCCAGCGCTCAAAAATCGCATGCTCCTTGGCCAGCTCGGTTAACCAATCATGAGCAAATTCAATTAATCCTGCACCGATTATCGCACCAATTAAAGTACCAACCCCGCCAATGATGGTCATTAATAGGGCATCTAGAGTAATATCCATTGAAAATACACTCGTATTGACAAACCTAAGTGAAATCGCGTATAAAATTCCAGCAATACCTGCTAATACACCGGAAAGGACACTAGCAGCAATTTTATAATGTAAAACATGAAATCCTAAAGATTCTGTTCTTTGTTCGTTTTCCCTGATTGCTTGAAGTACCTTGCCTAATGGAGAATTGGTAAACCGCTTTAAAATCAGAAATACAGCAACCATAACTAACAAACAGAGGAGATAGAAATTAGTCCGGTCAATAAACGGTTCAGGTACTCGAAAGGTGAACCCATCATTTCCATAGGTCATGGTCCGCCATTTTTCTGCTAACACCAGGAAAAGACCTGACAATGATAAGGTTAACATTGCGTAGAAATGACTTTTTAAACGAAGGGTGAGCAAGCCAACAATAAAACTTACCATCGCAGTAAGGACAATTGTGGTCATCACGGCCAAAAAGAAATAAAACATGGTCGGTTCAAACCTTTTCATAAAAATCCCCATCGAATAGGAACCAATTCCAAAGAACATGGCATGACCGAAGGATACGATTCCGGTAAACCCTAATAACAGGTCATAGCTCATCGCAAAAATAGAAAAAACAAATACTTGTGTTAATAAAATAAATAAGTTTCTAGATTCATAAACAAAGGGCAACAGGAGGAGAAAAGCTGCAATCACTAAAAGAATCGCTGTCATTCTATTACCTTGTATCCATCTCATATTCTCACCCCTTCGCACCAAATAAACCCTGTGGCCGAATAATTAACACAATTGCCATGAGGAGCATATTAACAGCCAGTGAGAGGTCTGGAACATAATAAGCCATAAAAGAACCTGATAGACCGACTAAAATCGCCGCTAAAACAGATCCTTTGAAGTTCCCCATACCGCCAATGACCACCACAATGAATGCTAAGATTGCAAATTCCATTCCCATTCCCGCATGGATTACACCGGAATATGGACCAAGTAAAACACCGCCAAGTGCGGCCATACCGGCACCCATCATAAATACATACATAAATACTTTTTGGATATTGATACCAAGTGCTTGCACCATTTCTTTATTCATGACACCCGCCCTCACTACAAGGCCAATTTTTGTTTTCTTTAGCACAAATTGGACTCCCGCAAAAATAAGAAATCCAACAAAAATGATAAAAACGCGATACTTAATGATAATCACACCGCCCCATTCCCAGCTTCCCTTTAAATAGTCAGGAGGTGATGCTGTAATTTGATTTGGTCCCCAGAAGACTTTTAACATTTCGGATAATACCAGCATGAGGCCAAGGGTAATTAAAATTTGCTGTACATGGTTGCCATATACCGGTTTAATGATCCACTTTTCGGTCATAATCCCCAGCAAAAAACCGGTTAAGATTGCCCCTATAATCCCAATGATGAAGCTGCCGGTCTTCCCATAAATCCATAGTCCGCTATAGGCTCCCCAGGCAAATAATCCGCCATGTGCAAAATTCAGCACATCCATTAACCCAAAAATAAGGGTTAAACCAGCAGCCAATAAAAAAATCAGCATCCCAGTTGCCAGACCATTTAAGGTTAAATTCATGATCAAATCCACGAAGAGGTTCCCCCTTTCTTACGCAATGCCCAAATATTTACGCTTCATTTCTTCATCTTCCTTTAATTGTTTCATGGTTCCACTGCTTACGGTTCGTCCATCATCAATAATGTAAAAACAATCACCGATCGTGCTCGCCATCATAAAATTTTGTTCTACTAACACGATCGTTGTTTGATCTTTCATTTGTAAAATAGACTCCATCACCTTCTCTACAACGATTGGAGCCAACCCTTTACTAGGCTCATCAATTAACAGCAGTTCGTTTTCATTTACATATGCCCTTGCAATCGACAACATTTGTTTTTGCCCGCCGCTTAAAAGGCCGCCTGGTTTCTTCCAAAACTTTTTTAAGTCTGGAAACAAATTTAATATCCAGTCCATCCGTTTTGCCGTTTCCTCATTGTCTTTTTGGATTGCTACTTTCATGTTTTCCTCAACCGTCAATCCAGCAAAAATCCCCTGGTCCTCGGGTACATAACCGATGCCCTTTTTCGCAATGGTATAGGTTGGCAGGGATTGAATCGTTTCGCCATGAAGGGTAATGCTGCCTTTCGAAGCGGAATTTAACCCCATAATGGTTCGTAAGGTGGTTGTTTTTCCGGCCCCATTTCTTCCGAGAAGAACGGTTACTTCGCCTTTTTTTACTGAAAAAGAAATACCTTGCAAAATATGATATTGACCAATATAGGTCTCCACGTTCTCAAGTTTCAACAGGGAGCACATCAAAATGACCTCCTAAATAGGCAGACTGGACCATTTCATTTTTCATGATTTCTTCCGGTGTTCCGTCAGCCAGCAGCCTTCCATTAAATAAGACCATTACCGAATCGGATAAATCCAAGATCATATCCATCTTGTGTTCGATTAGAATAATAGTCCTGTTCCCTTGTGCTTTTATTCTCTTGATTACTTCTAAAATGGCCGGCACTTCCTCTAAAGACATGCCTGCAGTTGGTTCATCTAGTAAAAGAACCTCCGTTTCAAGCGCCAGCAGCATGGCAATTTCAAGCTTGCGCTTTTCCCCATGTGCTAGGTTAATCGCCAGCGAATCTTTTTTATCATCTAAAAGGACAAGCTTGAGCCACTCCAAGGCCTTTTGTTCAAATGCTCGATATTTTTTATGATGCATTAGCATTTGATAGCGAATGCCCGCTTGCGACTGAACGGCTAATCTTACATTTTCTAAAACCGTTAAATTAGGGAATACATTGGTAATTTGAAAGGAACGGCCAATGCCAGCTCGTGTACGGTTCGTAGGCGAAAATTTCGTAATATCTTTTCCACGAAAGTAGATTTTCCCTTGCGTCGGGGCTAATTGGCCGCTTAAGAGATTAAAAAAGGTTGTTTTTCCAGCACCATTTGGCCCAATGATCGACTTAAAGTGCTTTTCAGGTACGGAAATACTGACTGAATCAACTGCAGTATGACCGCCAAAGGTAATCGATAAATCCCTGGTTTCAATAATCATAGACATTCTTTCACCACCTTAAGTCCTTAGCGTTAAAAATAAGGAAGAGGGTGACCACGCTTCATTCGGTCTAATCCTCGCCCTTTTCAATTGAAGTTATGGTTAATCAAAAATCTGCTTACTTGTTCCGAATTGGTGGTGCTGTTTCTTCAGGAGACAGTTCCCTGATCAGTACTGGGACTGGGTATGGAACCCCATCTTTCTTCTCCAGCTTAATTGCATACAAGGTTTGCAAAGCTTGGTGATCCTCTGGGCGATACGTCATTTTCCCCTTTGGTGATTCAAAGCTCATACCTTCCATGGTTGTGATGAGTTTATCAGCATCGGCATTTCCATCCGTTTTCTTTAATGCCTCCACAATGGAAATAGCTGCACTCATCCCACCTGGCGTAAATAAATCAGGAACATCACCGCTAAATCTCTTTTTATGCTCAGCTACGAGCCAATCGTTAATTTTATTTTTCGGCAGGTCATGGTAATAAACAGTGAAGCCTTCCATGCCAATCAAGGGCTCCATCGTTGATAATGCGGCAATATCTGGTGCCCCAGTTGAAATCTTAATTCCTTTTTCTTGAACCTTCATATCAGAAAGCTGCTTCCAAGGAGAGTTTGCACCCGCCCAAACGACAAATAAGTAATCCGGTTTGGCATCCACTATTTTTTGAATGTTAGAAGTAAAATCAGTTGCTGCCGGATCTGCGTATTCTTCCTTCACAATTTCTGCACCAAGCTTTTTGGCTGCTTCCTTAAATGCGGCAACGCCATCACGTCCGAACGAATAATCCGGTGCAAGCGTCGCAATTTTCACTCCCTTTTTGGCAATAGCGGCAGCACCTGCAACTGCATCTTGGGAAGAGTTACGTGCTGAATGGAAAATATACTTATTAAACTCTGAACCTGTGATACTATCAGCAGCTGCTGGTTCTACAACCATTACCTTTTGATATTCCTCTGCAAGTGGCAGCACTGCCAAGGTGTCTGCTGAACTGGATGATCCAACAAGGAAATCTACTTTATCTTCCTCTAAAAGCTTCGTCGCCTTTTGCACGGCAACTTCCGGCTTGGTTTCCGTATCTTCTACAATGAATTCAATTTTCCGACCGGCAACCTCCCTCTTACCATCTGTTGCATAATCAAGTCCCAGCTCAAATCCTCTTAATGTTTGTTTACCGTATGCTTCAAGTGCACCCGTCTTTGATGCAAGAACACCAATTTTAATTGGTTCTTTATTTTCTGTTTTCTTTCCGCCACTATCCTTCGGTTCTGATGATGATTTTTCAGAACTGCAAGCACTTGCAAAAATCATCATAAACATAAGTAATCCTAATAATGCCCATTTACCGCGATACCCCTTCACTCTTTTTCCCCCTTAAGATATGATTTAACAACTTGCAAAGCTTTGATTTTATGATAAAAGAAAGTAGTTACAACAAAGTTACAAAAAAAAACAGCCCTATCTTAAGGCTGTTTAATGGGATTCATGATTGTTTCGGATTCAATTATCATGCTGTACATATGCTTGGTCGGCTCTAATGGGGTTACACCCAGTTCTTCTTCTAATACCTCAGTGCACTTTTGATACCACCTTATCGCTTGAGGACGGTTATTTTTCCGATAGTAACAATACATCAATAATCGATAGGCTTCTTCCCATGTTCGATCCCGTTCAAGAATTTTTTCACACCAATTTATCGCAGCCTCGTAGTTTTCACGGCGCACCATCCATTGCGCCATTTTTTCAGCCCCTCGTAAAAAATAAACGAGCATACTCTCCCTTTTACTTATACACCAATCATCATAACGACGGTCAGGTAAATAATCTCCTTGATAAAGTGTTAATCCGCTTTCTAAGAGGGAAATCATCTTTTCCGGATCTGTTTCATTCAAGCCAGTATGAATCAAATTTTGAAAGCGAGTCGTATCCAGATCTATCTTTGCTTGTGGATTTAATCCATAAAACATTCCTTCCCTAATGATAAAGAATGGTGCAGCGCGTGCCTTACGCATTGGTTCAAGTACATTATGCAGACTATTTAGAGCCACTTTAAAATCACGATCGGCGCTTTTTTTATCCTGGTAGGGCCAAAGGATTTGAATAATTTCATCTTTTGCCATTTGTTCGGTTGAAGTAATCAATAATTGGAACAGTTCCTTGGCCTTTTCTCTTTGCCAATCCTTCTCACCGATTTCTTTTTCGCCAAGCCGCAGTTTGAACTGGCCTAAGGTCTGAACCCGAATCGAATAACCAGGATGGGAATCATATGTGGTCAAGCCCATATCCTGAAGGATTTTAGCAACATAGGAATATTGAATATCCACTTTCATGCATTCAATTAACATTGGAACAAATACTTGTAAATCCCTTGGGCTGAAAACAGAACAGTTATGAAAAAAAAATTCATAGCCATGGATATGGACAAGACTTAAAAAGGCATTGATAGCTTCCTTAAATAAATCTTGATTCTTTTCTACATAAAACAAATAGGATAACCAAAACAGGCTTAGCATTTGTCCAAAGGAATCCTCGCAATTTTGGAAGAGAGATTCCGTTTTTTTCAAGTAATGAAGGGCCTTTGGCAGCCGTTCATTATAAAGGCAGGTAATCCCCATGCACAGAGTAATTAAAGCAGACAACCAGACGTCATGGACCTTATCTGTCTCCTTTAATGCTTTATCCCCTGCCTCTAATGCCCGTTCTAGTTCTCCCCTTGTCCCGTATAATAGACATTGGCCCATTAAGGGCTCAGCCTTACCTCTCTCAACATTAAGCTGATCCATTATTTTTAATGCCGTTTGATAGCAATTTTCGGCCAAATGGGAATCATATTGATTTAAAATTTGTACGGCATGACCCATGCGGATCCAGCCGCATGCTTCAACAAACGGAGCCTTTGCACTTATGCCTTGTTGAATACCTGCTTGTGCAAGCTCCTTTGCCTTTAAACCTTCCCCAGTAAAAGCCTCAATTAGCGATAGTAATAAATCGGTCTCCCGGTGAGCCTGCGGCAATGAGGTGACTGCAATCCCCTTCAGCTCGGCTTTTTTCATGTAGAGGACTTTCTTTGCTTTCTCAAACCGACCGGTTCTTAAATACAATCTTGCTTCTAAATTCGCATCAAGATTAGAATCCATTGCTTCTTTCGTTTTATGAATCCATTTTTCAGCCTCTACGGCCTTCCCCGAGTTTAGCAAATTCTCAGAAAGCAATTGATAGAGTTTACTCAATTCCACATCTGATCCACTACATTGTTCGCGATAGGCAATTGCCTCATAAAGAAGCCGCTCGGCATGCTGAGGCTGAATCGTATCCAAATAAATTTTGGATTTTCCTTCTAGCGCCTTACTCATTCCAAGATAATCTTGCTTCTTTTCTGCACCTGCAAATGCTCGATCATAACTCTCTTCTGCATCTTGATAGTGGGAACGGTAGCGAAGAATTTCAGCTTTTAAATACCAAAGATGGTAATATGATTCGAGTTCTGCTTCAGGAAGAATAGCTAATTGATCAGATAAACTTTCCAATTTGCCATTTTCAAGCATCCATAAGCCATTTTCTTGTAAAATGGCACAAATCGCCTTATGATGATTAATTTTTTTATAATGATGCAGGGCTTCCTCCCATAAGTGTCTTCTTTCATAGTAACGGGCACATTTTTCATGGAGTGCGGCATAATGACTAGGATTATTTTTTTGAAATATATCTTCGAGAAATTCTTTAAATAAGGCGTGATAACGATAATGATTCAAGCCTACTTTTTGAATAAATAAATTTCGATCTTTTAATTGCTCTAGCATATGTGACGTACCCTGAAGCCCAATCACATCATTACAAATCTCTTCTTCAATTTCATCAAAAATGGAAGATTGCTCAAGGAACTGTTGGATAATTGGCGGCTGCTTTGAAAAGACTTCCATGACTAGGTACTGAAAAAAATCTTGCAGAGACTGTGAGGAATGCTGGAAAAGCTCAGAAATGTCCTTTTGTAATGGTATCTGAGTCGCGATCATGCATAAGGCAATAATCCAGCCTTCTGTCATTTCGTAAATGGATTGGAGATGATGTGGTTCAATTGTTAATCCATAAAAATCTGTTAAGAGCAGCTCCATTTCATCCATTGTCAGGATTAAGTCTTCTCTTGTTATTTCTAAAAGTTGCCCACACACCTTCATTTTCGTCAAATATTTCCATCCCGGACGGCTTCGGCTTGAAATCACGATATGTAAATTTGCTGGGATGTGTTCAAGCAGTTTTTCCACCCAGCTATTAATGGTATAGGAATGTTCAATTTGATGAAAGTCATCTAAGATTAATGTTATCTCCGTGTTACTCTCTAGGATTTCATTTATAAAGAGGGAACATAAAACACTTAATTCCTCATCACGAATATAGCGATCCATGGTGTCTATATAGGCTGATAGTTCTGTTCCAAAAGAAGGAACAACACGGCGAAGGGCATGAACGATATAAGAAAGGAAGGGAAGGATATCGTCATCCATCGAAGAAATAGAGTACCAGCATCCTGGATGTTTTTCGTCCCTCATAAACAAGGCAAGTGCCGTACTTTTACCAAAACCTGCACCAGAATGAATGATTGTCAAAGGATAGTCAGGGATTTTTTTCATTTTCCGCGTTAGCTTGGCCCTTCTGATAAAATCATCTTTCACAGCCGGGATTCGCAGTTTGGTTTGAATAATCGGCAGCCTCATATTATTAATCCTCCTTCCTAATTTCCGCAATATTTACACTATTTTACCATATTACACCTATTATGTGTATGTATGCGGTTACAAAAAGAGGGTATCCTGAATGGAAAAATAAGGGGATGAAATCATGTTGATTTCATCCCCTTATTTTGGCTTCCATCCTTATAGAAAACAATAGAATGGACTCCCTTTATTCCTTGTTTATTTCACTAATTCAATTACACTGCTACCCCTATAGTCAATCGAAAGCCTCTTTGCCGTCATGTCTGGAAAACCCGATTCCAAGGCCTTTGCAAGTCGATCACCTTTCCCTCGTTCAGTAAAGCAAATCATCGTTGGTCCTGCTCCACTTAAGGCTACGCCAAAGGCACCGTTGGTTTTAGCCAATTGTTCAATTTCCTGATAGGCATGAATCAGCGGTTTTCGATAGGGCTGATGGAACAGGTCCATTTCCATCATTTTTCCAGCCAACGCCCAGTTTTGACTTAACAGGGCTGCAATCAATAGATTGGCGGTAGAAGAAGCTTGGACAGCATCCTGACGTGAGTATTGGGGAGGCAAAACATCCCGAGCAGCTTTCGTCAATAAAATTTCTTGCGGGATGGCAACCACTACCTCTATCGGGAGATCCGTAAACGATAGCATATCGACTTCATTTTGTTGATAACATCCAATCACAAGACCACCATAAATAGAAGCACCCACATTATCCGGATGACCCTCCCAATTTGTGGCATGAAGGAGTTTTTCTTGCTTTGTTAAGTGTAAGCCGCCAAGGACATCCGCAAGCTCGATCCCTGCCACAATTGCTGAGGCACTTGAACCAAGCCCTCTTGCTAAGGGAATATCACTATCTACTTTGATTGAACAAGGAGATAGCTCAATCCCATAGTGTCCTGCTGTTTTCAGTGCCACTTGACAGATAAAATTTGACTCGTCAGAAGGAAAATCCTTCAATTCCCCACATGTAGAATAAATCTTCCACTGTTTACTTTTCTCGATTTCCAAAGTCAAATATAGATCAAGAGCGAGACCCATTGAATCAAAGCCTGGCCCAAGATTCGCTGTACTCGCAGGTACTTTTATCATAAAACGATCATGTAAAGTCATCTGTAAACAACACCTCGAATATGTTCCAATCCAGTTTTTTCATTATTAGGCTTTTTCCTTGGTGTAACTAAACTGGTTTGATTTAATAATCCCGCCCATCTCATAGTGATTTTCTCACCACTCTATAAGCACTTTTTATTTCTTTGACTGCTTTTAAATCGTTTAAGGCTAGTAATATTTTATCATAATTCGTTAAAGAAGCCTTATGTGTAACTAACACAATTTCTGACGTTTCATGTTTCTTGATTGGCAGCTGGAGTATTTTTTCAAAGCTTACACCGTATTTAGCAAAAATAGAGGTAATATCTGCGAAAACGCCCACCTCATCCTGTACATGAATCCGTAGGAAGTATTTTGAAAACTTTTCTTCGTTATCTTTTAACATCTTAGGATATTGGGGTGTAACTGCACTTCGGCCATTTACACCAAGCCTTAAATTTTTAATCACGCCTACTAAGTCTGAAACAATGGCTGTTGCAGTTGGCATACTCCCTGCACCTGGCCCATAAAACATCGTTTCACCCACTGCTTCGCCATATACATACACAGCATTATATTCATTTTGCACCGAGGCAAGCGGATGATTATTAGATAGAAAGGTAGGTGCGACACTCACTTCTACCTTTTCTCCTTCTCTATGTGCAAAACCGATCAGTTTCATTGTATACCCTAATTGCTTCCCATATCGCAAATCTTCTTCTGTTACCCTTGAAATACCGCTGACCTTAACATCGTCCAAATCAATATGCATGGAAAAGCCTAATGTAGCAAGAATCGTCATTTTGCGGGCAGCATCCAGTCCTTCCACATCTGAAGTTGGATCTGACTCTGCAAAGCCGAGCGCCTGAGCTTCTATCAAAACCTCATCATAGGAACGGTCTTCATCACTCATTTTCGTTAATATATAATTGGTTGTTCCGTTAACAATCCCCATCATTTGCGTAATTCGATCGGAGGCAAGGCCATCCACCAAACCTCTTAAAATAGGAATTCCTCCTGCCACACTTGCTTCATAAAATAAGTCGCAGCCATGTTCAGAGGCTACCGTTAACAATTCAGACCCATGCATGGCCATTAAATCTTTATTAGCAGTCACGACATGCTTTCCTTGGCGGAGAGCTGTAAGCAAATACTCCTTCGTATCTTCTACCCCACCCATCACTTCAATCACTACATCTATGTCTTGATCAAACAGGATATCCTCAGCGTTGGATGTTAGTAGCTTTGTTTCAATTTCAACCGGTCTGTTTTTGTGTACATCTTTAACAAGTATTTTTTTTATGACAACCGGGCACCCTACTTGATGGATTAATTTATCCTGATTTTTTTTAATAATCTTCACGACACCGGAACCAACTGTACCTAATCCTAATAAGCCTATTGAGATTGTTTTCATGAATTTCCCTCCCAAAACTGTCCGTTCGACACGTACAAACGTTTTTCCATTGTAGACATTATATGACTCTCTTTATTTTTTTACAATAGATTTATTTCTTAATTTTCTTAATGTAATCGATTACATGTTTATTAGGGTTGAATTGATTTTTTTATGTGAAAATTTTTAAATAAAAAATATTACTTTTACTTTATCCCTTTACATTCTTGAAGAGTTGATTGTAAAATTATTCATATATGAATTAATTTTTGAAATTTCAATCAATGACATCCTATTTATAAATGTAATCAGGAAAGCCAGCTTTTCATGCAGCAAAAGAGGGTATTACTCCGTTCATTCTCGTCCCTCATAACAAGGCAAATAGTCTGTTATGAGGGACGTTTTTATTGAAATACAAGTATATAGGAGGCTTGAGCGAACATGTATAAAGTTCTCGTAACTGATGGGATTAGTACCACAGGTTTAAAAAGCTTACTAGAGCATCCACATTTTGTCGTTGAAAGACAGCCTACACTACCAACTGCGGACTTGATAAAGATTATCGGCGCTTACGATGCTCTTATTGTCCGAAGCCAGACAAAGGTCACCGAAGAATTACTTTTGGCGGCCTCTCGTCTTCGGGTCATTGCGCGAGCAGGTGTAGGTGTCGACAACATTGATGTAAATGCCGCAACCCGAAAAGGAATTATCGTGATTAATGCCCCAGGTGCTAATACTATTGCGGCAACAGAGCATACACTAGCGATGATGTTGTCTTTAGCGAGAAAAATTCCTCAAGCACATCAAAAAACATCAACAGGTGAATGGGACCGTAACTCCTTTAAAGGAGTGGAATTGTATAAAAAAACCCTTGGTGTTATTGGTATGGGTAAGATTGGGACCGAAGTCGCCAAACGGGCAAAAAGCTTTGGCATGAATATTTTAGGTTATGACCCATATTTAACCGAAGAGCGGGCAGCAAAACTCGGAATCACAAAGGCCAGCCTGGATTTAATTGCCCAAGTTTCTGATTTTATTACCATCCATACCCCTCTGACCAATGATACAAGGGGAATCATCAATGACGACTATTTAAGAAAAACTAAAAAAGGCGTCCGCTTTGTCAATTGCGCCCGTGGTGGAATCATCGATGAGAAAGCTTTGGTAAAGGCCATTCAATCAGGCCATGTTGCCGGTGCAGCTCTCGATGTGTTTGAAAAAGAGCCAGTTGCAAATGCAGATTTATTGCAAAATCCAAATATTATCGTCACTCCACATCTTGGTGCATCTACGGTTGAGGCCCAAGAAAAGGTAGCTCAAGAGGTAAGTGCGGAAATTATTGAGATTTTTGAAACGCAGTCCATTCAAAACGCTGTTAATATGCCGCAAATGTCAGGAGAAACACAAGCAAAGCTTCAGCCATATCTGCTGCTTGGTGATCAAATGGGACAGCTGGTCATTCAATTATTAAATAAACAGGCACCTACTAAAATAGAAATCAATTACTATGGCGATTTAATTGATGAAGATACCGAATTACTGACGCGCACTTTATTAAAAGGGATCCTATCCTATCATCTAAGTGATTCTGTCAATTTAATAAATGCCCTTCATCTATTAAAGGAGCAGGGTGTTTCTTATAATGTTGTCAAACATGCTACCAATAAAGGCTTTGCCAATTACATGGATCTGATTGTCTCCAATGATTCGGACTCAGCCAAGATTGGCGCAACTGTTTTAAACGGTTATGGCGCGAGAATATTAAAAATTAATCAATATCGGATTGATGTGAAACCTGAAAAGTTCCTTTTATATATTAAACACCGTGACGTACCAGGGATGATTGGGAAAGTTGGATCTTTATTAGGCGATCATGACATCAATATTGGTACAATGCAGGTTGGACGGACAGAGGTCGGCGGCGAAGCTATTATGGTATTAACATTAGATAAGACGGTAAATGCGAATGTCATTCATGTCTTAAAATTAATTGATGGCTTAGAAGAAGCACAAGTACTAGAGTTAACCAATGTGGATCCATTTGTACCAGGGCAGTTTGAGCCTCAAAAAATAGAAAGTATCTAATTATTATGAACAGAGGGATTGCCTGTGCGGCAATCCCTCTGTTCATTTTATAAGATGTTTTTGATATCTAACACAGTATCAAGAATATAATCTGCCTCATGTTTTTCAAAATCCCTACGCGCATCTTTTCCTGATAGACCAGTTAAAACTGCAGCAAATTGACAGCCCAATTGTCTTGCTGCCAGTAGGTCTGCTAAAGAATCGCCGACAACTAAAATCTCTTCCTTATGCTCGATTGGCAGTGGGGTTTCTAGGCATTCTATTGGCGAGGTCCCTTTCCCTTTTAACCCCATTATATAAGTAAAAGGATGGGGCTTTGATAAGGATTTTCGCTCCGTAAGCACCTGTTCTGCCTTTAACACATCATCAGCTGTAATAATGCGCTGCTCATCAAAATATTGCAGCCAGTCTAAATGACGAAAAGGCTGAATCGTTTCTAATGCTGGCCTGCCCGTACCAATTCCAATCGTAAAACCAGAAGTGGTTAAAAATTGAAACAGTTTGTTAATTTCTTTGGCGGGAGCTAACGTCGTTTCATTTGCTAAAAATCCTTTTTTACCTGTTTGCACGGATGGCCTCCCGGTAGATTCAAAAACATTTTCATCGCCTACATACCATTCCTGAGAAACGTGCTCGCAAATAGACCACAGCTCGCCTTTTTGGAAAATAGAAGTTTCTACCCCAAGCTTTTCCTTTGCCAGCTCATTCAAATACGTCAGCAATTCCTGCTTCATTGCCTCGGACCGTTCAAAATCCTTAACAAACAAACTAAAATCGATTTCCACATGATAATTACGTAACACCTGGCCAATCTCTCTTAATGTTTCATAATGAATAGGTGCCTGACACCATTTGGTAATTTTTTCTAGTTCACTCTCTTTGATTTGTGACAAGAGGTGTATTAGTTGGTGGCTGAAGGATAAATAGATCATATCCCAGTTGGCATTAAGACCGCGTGATTTCATAAATTTGAGGACTTGATCATTCTCAAAGACGTGCTCCCGAATGGTCTTAATTTCTGTCTCACTATAGTTGGTTTTAAATTGGTCTGGGTCGAGTGCTAAATAATTACGGCTAATAAGCATCTCCCAAACAGTTAATGCCGATGCATCAAAGTAATGTTCTTCACTTAATATGACCCCATCTACGTCAAACAAAATTGTTTTAATCAACTTCCCATCCCTCATTTCCTAGCCTGCTTTTATACGTTATCGTATCACAGCATGTCCCATTATTGTATAGTTATTTAAAATCGAGCACCTCGCCAACCCCTGCTCAACAGAAAAAAGCCAAGAAAAATAAACCACAAAAAAAACAGTGATTTCCGATTTGGAATTCACTGTTTTTTTTTGTGTATAAATGTTCGATTATATATGGATACTATATTCAATCGACTTATTTTGCGAAACGGTGGTTGCCGATTGTTACTGTTACTTCTCGAGTGGTAATCCACTTACTTACAGCTGTTTTGGGATTATAGAAAAATAACGATCCATTTCCTTGACCTCTAAACGCTAAGGCTTCATTAACAGCACGCTTTGAAGCTGCATCGGCAGGTTGATTAATCTGACCATTTTGAACAGGTGTAAAGGCATAGTGTCCGTTAGAGATTTGATAAATAACTTCCCGCACAGAATTCGGGAAATCTGAACTTGAAACTCTATTCAAGATGACTGTAGCAACAGCAACCTTTCCAGCATAGGGCTCTCCCACTGCCTCTGCACGGACAAGACGTGCCATTAATTCTTTATCGGCCGCTGAAATAGTAGAATTAGGGATTACTAGATTCTTCCCCGCATAAAGAACACTGCTTGTTGCATTGTTCACTTTCATTAAACTCAAAACAGGCACCCCAAACTTGTTGGCGATTTTCCAATACGTCTCACCTGATTGGACTTTATGAGTTGTCGTTGCCGCTTCCGTTGTTCCATTTAACGTAAAAGCTGACATAGAAAAAATCAATCCTGTTGCAATCACTAGTTTTTTAAGTTTATTCATGTTATTCCCTCCCGTGATTTGTTTCTCTACCATTAAGGCTATCAGTTGTAACATACCTTTTCATTACCCAATATTTGCTAATGTATCATCGTCTGCAACCATGCCTAGCATGATAGGTTTTCTCTATTAAAAGGAAATAATGACCAACCCATCCTTTTTTCCTATTAATCCCTTCCAAGGATATTTAAGGTTTCAATATTACCGTTTGTTGCATGCTTGTAACATAAAAAGGAATACTCCATGCAAAATCTTCACTAAATTGACAACATATTCCTACATTTCATACAGGATTTCCGCGGTAACTTTGGTAATAATATAATAGAAGACAAAAAAAGGAGGATTTTTTATAATGGAAAATCAGTTAGTCAGCATCCTTAACAAACAAATAGCGAATTGGTCAGTTTTGTATATCAAGTTACATAACTATCACTGGTATGTAAAAGGTGGGCAATTTTTTACCCTCCATACTAAATTCGAAGAATTTTACAATGAAGCAGGTCTCCATGTCGATGAATTAGCGGAACGCTTGCTTTCGATAGGAGGAAATCCAGTAGCTACTATGAAGGAATGCCTTGAAATTTCTTCTATTAAAGAAGCTTCTGGCAGTGAATCAGCCGAAGAAATGGTTCAATCAGTCATCAATGACTTCTCGATACTTATTGGTGAATTAAAGGAAGGCATGAGTTTAGCGGAAGAAGGAAATGATGAAACAACTGGAGATATGCTGTTAGCGATTCATTCAGGTTTAGAAAAACATGTATGGATGCTAAGCGCATTCCTCGGAAGAGCATTATAAATTTCGTTTGCCCAACATCTAAATGTTGGGCTTTTTCAAATAAATAGTGGAACAGAGGATGTCTCAAGACAGAGGGTCAGACCCCTGTGAGACATCTTTTTTGTTTATATCGCTTCCTTATTGTCAAATCCTGTCGTAAACTGTACAATTTTAAGTACTATACATCCTATCCTAGGATTAACTGGGGGAATATCATGAAAAGATTTACGTTCCTTATTCTAACCGCCATTTTTCTATCTGCATGTACACCAAAGGCCTATACCGAAAGCTTTGATGCAGGAAAATCTGCTTTACAAAAGGGAGACTATGCTCAGGCAATCAATAAATTTGAAAATGCTTTAGAGGAAAAAGAGACGACTGAGGCAAAAAATTATCTTCATATTGCTCAATCCTTACAAGAAAGCCAAACACTGTACAAAGATGGAGACTTTGACGCGGCCATCAACTCTATCAAAAATCTATTAAAAGAAAAATCTACTGATGAAAAAGTGATTAAACAAGCAAATTCACTTTTGGCGGAGATTCAACAAGCTAAAACGATTTCAGATACATTTAAAGAAAAAATAGGTAAAGGAAAAACCCTTTTAGAAGATAATCAGTATGACCAGGCAGCAGCTGTTTTCAAGGAAATTGCTGAAACAACTGATTTACCTGAAGTAGCAGCGATCGAAACAATCGCCAAGGATGCGACAGAGCTTCTAAATGAAACAACGAAAAAGAAAAATGCTGCTGAACAAGAAAAGCAGCAGCAAGAAGAAGCTGCGAAAAAACAAGCGGAAGAAAAACAAATGAAAGAAAAGCAAATGGAAGAAAAGCAAGCTGAGCAAAAGCAGCAGAAACAGGAAGAAGCAAACAAAGCAATTACACATGAGCAAGCAGTGGAGCTTGTCAAGCAACACCTCAATATCGAATCAGATCAAAATGTAAAGGTTATTTATGACCATGATGCCGACAATGGAGATTATGTTATTCATGTCTACGAATTCATAGTTGATAATCCAAGTACAGGTGAAGGTCATACGAATACTTGGGGCTGGTATGGTGTAAACAAACAAACTAAGAAAATTTATGATGCAATGAATTAATTTTGAGGATGTCTCAAAAGGGTCTGACCCCTTTGAGACATCCTTTTTTAGTATACTTGGTTCCGCTAAACTTTGTCTTATTTTTCCATTTATAAACACTTGTCCATTTCAATATGAATCAAGCTTGCATATATTGTAATTATTTGAAGAAGGAGGTGATATCTATGTCTGATGGACACGGCCGCCACAACAACTTTGCTCTAATTGTGGTGTTGTTTATTCTTTTAATTATCGTCGGTGCATCTTTTATGATGTACTAATTTAACCAACAGCTCCTACGGTAAAAGAAAGAGCGGTAAACCAATTGGTTCACCGCTCTTTTAATCATTTTTAAATTAATCTTCTTTAGAACCGCGAGCTACAAGGATTAAGCTGACTGTAATAATCGCAAACGCGATAAACGCTAATAAGGGTATGGTTATAAAACCAAGCCAATTGATATAATCCTTCGAACAGGGCACCCCGGTTGTACACATTTCAAATTGCTGTAAATAAGGAATTCTTTGCAACAATGTATGATATCCGGAAATAATCATCCCAATAATAGACAATGGGAGTACATACCTATAAATTCCCTTATCATTACGATAAACCGCTATCCCTAAAATAATCGCTAAAGGATACATGAAAATTCTTTGATACCAGCATAAGGTACAGGGAATAAAATGCATCACCTCACTAAAATATAAACTGCCGAGTGTGGCAATAATAGCCGCGACCCAGGAAAGCAATAAGGACTTATTCATTATTATTCGCCGCTTTCTCTACCATATCTTTTAAGTCATCAATCGTTTGGCCTTCAAACATCTTCCCATCAACAAAAATGGTAGGTGTACCGGTTACACCTAGTTTTGAAGCGTAATCCATATCCTGATCAAAGGCATCTTTTGACTTATTAGCACGGAAGTTTTCAACTACCTTTTTTACATCTGCATCACTAGCGATTTCTTTTAACGTGCTAGTCAAAAAATCCTCTGTAAAAACATCCATTTTTTCTTTTTCCGGCTCTTTAGGCTGTAAATCAAACAGGCGGTCATGGAATTTCCAAAATGTATCGTTTCCAAGCTCTTGGTAGACAGATTCAGCAAACTTAGCCGAGCGGGTCGAATCCACATTAATAAAAGCGTCATTCATAAAATAAAACTTTGCCTTTCCTGTATTCACTAACTCTTGTTGAATGATCGGCACTACCTGTTCAGAAAAGTTCTTACAGTTTGGACATTTATAGTCACCAAATTCAATAATAGAGACCGGTGCGGACTCTTTTCCCAAGAATGGCTGATGGCTGTAATCAATCGATTCCTTTGGTTTAGCCTTATCGTCCGTGTTTGAATGATTGCCTAAAAAGATAAACCCCAGTACAAATGCAGCAATGATTCCAACTGTCCAAAAAATAAATGTGGACGATGATTTAGATTGATTCTTCGCGTTCTTGCTATTCTTTGTATTTTTTTTGTTTTTTGCCATAATCAAACTCCTTATAGTATGTATTTAAAAAGTAGTCTAACGTATTATCCTGGTTAGTTTAAATATTACTTATCCCACTAAATAATGCAAATAAAAGGTTTCTCCTACCAAAAACAAGGAATGTCTAAAAACAAACAGTCAGACCCTTTTATGATGAATTTGCTTTTATAAGTTGTTGTATTAAATAATCTTTCATTCTTTTGATAAAATAGTAATGAAAGATTATTTAACAAGGAGCCTACTTCATGACAACAAAATTTATCGGGTACATTGGAACTTATACAAAGGGCGAAAGTGAAGGTGTTTATTCTTTTACTTTTAATGCGAATGAAGCCCAAATAACAGATATCAAAGCTGTCGCACACTTGAAAAATCCTACTTACGTAAACATTAGTAGGGATAATCAATATCTTTATTCGGTATTGAAAGAAGGAGAAGACGGCGGGGTGGCCTCTTTTTCGATTAATAACGAGTCTGGAGAATTATCGGCCATTAACAAACAGTTATTACCGGGATCATCCCCTTGCCATGTTAGTCTTGATTCCCAAAGAAAATATTTATTTAGTACAAATTATCATAAGGGTACAATTGAATCTTATCTACTTGATTCGTCTACTGGTGCGATTTCTCCTCCCGTTTCTAGTATTCAACACGAGGGCTCTGGTCCTGATCCAAGACAAGAAAAGCCGCATACTCACTTTGCAGGAGTTACTCCAGACGAAAAGTACATAGCGGTGGTGGAATTAGGAACGGATTGTCTGATTACTTACCAACTTGGTCAGGATGGATCTTTAACGGAGGTTAGCCGCTTACCATTAAAAGGTGGCAGCGGACCAAGGCACCTTGCCTTTCATCCAAACAAGCAGTATGCCTACCTCATGACAGAGTTTAGTTCAGAAGTAATTGTTTTAAACTATCATTCAGAAAACGGTCATTTTACCGAAAAACAGTATATTTCAACCATTCCTGCCGATTTTAATGAAAATAACCAAGGAAGCGCTATTCATATTTCTTCCGATGGACGTTTTGTCTATGCCGGAAATCGAGGACATAATAGCATTGCCATTTTTTCTGTAAACGAGGAAACGGGCGAACTAACTTATGTTGACCGTGTTTCCACGGAAGGTGATTGGCCGCGCGATTTTTCATTGGATCCAACCGAAAAGTTTATCGTAGCTTCAAATCAGGAATCCAACAATTTGGTTATTTATGCACGCGATACTGCCACTGGAAAGCTAACAGTATTACAGTCTGACCTCGCCGTACCAAATCCAGTTTGTGTCAAGTTTTTAAATTATTAATTAAAATTACATGCAAGTCTTTACAAGGTATTAAAGATCCACACAATTTTTTGTGTGGATTTTTAATCTTGTATTTACTTTTGTACAAAATGTTACGGATGTGATTCTTCAATATATTTTTAAATATATGAAAAGACTATTAATTTTTAAGTGAAAATAGTATATTTACCATAGCATTTTTGATTCATTTAATTAAAAAGAAACGGGGGGGGCAATAAATGACTTGGTTAGATCAAGCTGAAAAATGGCTGTCTTTTTATGATCTTGAACAGGATTTAAAAGAAAAGTTAGTAGAAATAAAGGATAATCAAAAATTATTAGAAGATAGTTTTTATAAACACCTAGAGTTTGGAACAGGCGGAATGCGTGGAGAGCTAGGTCCAGGTACCAATCGATTAAATACATATACGATTCGGCGGGCGGCTGAGGGGCTTGCCCGTTATATAGCGGAACAGGGGGAAGAAGCAAAACAACGTGGGATTGTTATTGCATACGATTCTCGCCACAAATCTCCTGAGTTTGCACTTGAGGTTGCTAAAACAGTTGGTAAGCATGGAGTGAAGGCTTATGTATTTGAAGCACTCCGCCCCACACCCGTTTTGTCCTTTGCTGTTCGCTATTTACATGCCTTTTCTGGCGTCGTTATAACTGCAAGTCATAATCCACCGGAATACAATGGGTTTAAAGTGTATGGTGAAGATGGCGGCCAGCTGCCTCCAGAAGCTGCTGATATTATTATTCGTTACGTGAACGCAGTGGAAAATGAATTAACGGTTGAAGTGGCTGAAGAAAAAGATCTTCTTTCGAGTAACATGTTAACATATGTGGGGGAAAAGATTGACCAAGGATATGTGGAAAAATTAAAAACGCTTCAATTAAATCCCGAACTAGTAGCAAATGTAGCTAAGGATTTAAAAATCGTTTATACTCCGTTACACGGTACAGGGAATAAACCAGTTCGTGCCGGTCTAAAGGCCTTTGGCTTTGAAAATGTAACCATTGTAAAAGAACAGGAATTGCCTGATGCCAACTTTTCAACAGTAAAATCACCGAATCCCGAAGAACCTGCAGCATTTACATTGGCCATCCAATATGGCGAAGAAATTGCGGCAGATATCTTAATGGCGACAGACCCTGATGCGGACCGACTAGGGGTAGCGGTTAAGAATACAGCTGGAGAATATGTTGTTTTGACCGGTAACCAAACGGGCGCGTTAATGCTTGAATATTTATTATCACAAAAACAAGCAAAAGGCATCCTTCCCAACAATGGTGTCGTCATCAAAACCATTGTTACCTCTGAAATTGGCCGAGCGATTGCGGAACACTATGGTATCCAAGCACTGGATACACTGACAGGATTTAAATTTATTGGCGAAAAAATAAATGAATTTGAGCAGTCAGGCGCCTCTACCTTCCTATTTGGCTATGAAGAAAGCTATGGGTATTTAATTGGGGATTTTGTCCGCGATAAAGATGCCGTACAGTCTGCTATTTTTGCAGCAGAAGTAGCTGCTTTTTACAAATCAAAAGGCATGACTATGTATGAAGGACTTCTCGCTATTTTTGAAAAATACGGTTTTTATCAAGAAGCACTCCAATCGGTAACTTTAAAAGGAAAGGATGGTGCCGAACAGATTGCTGGCTTAATGGAAGCATTTAGAAAGGAACGAATAAGTGAGGTAGCAGGAACAGCCGTCACCTCTATCGAAGATTATTCAATTTCTGTACGATTTGCTGAAGGTGTTGAATCGAGAATTGAATTGCCACGTTCCAATGTTTTAAAATATCATTTAGCGGATGGATCATGGTTCTGCCTGCGTCCTTCTGGAACAGAGCCAAAAGCGAAATTTTACTTTGCTGTAAAGGGAGAAACACTTATTGAGTCTAAAGAGAAAATCTCTGCCCTTCAAGATGCAGTAATGGGTATGGTTAATGGCTTTTTGGCATAAAGAATATGCGAACCCTTGCCACTCAGGCGAGGGTTGTTTTTTTCAAAAGTTGAGCCCTTCTTTTCCTCCATTCGACACCTCCATATGACATTCTTTTTAACACTCGTCATTTATAATCGAATTATGAAATAAAAGCCAGATAGGAGAAACAGTTAATGGTTCATCGTAAACTCGATACTAGTAGGGTAACGAAAAAAAAGCAACTAGATAAGCGGGTAGTGGTTGTAAAAATTTCCTTAATTCTTTTATGGGGAATTTTTTTATTGATAAATACTTGGACAGAAAGCATCGAAAAACTAATCTATTTACACTCATTCGAATGGCGATGGGTGCCACAGCCAAACTTTTTGTCTTTCTTTTTTTTCCATGATTTCACCTTGGTTCATCCTGAATTTATTAAAATAAAGCTAGGGCATTTTATTGGATTTGCTATAATGGATTTCCTGATTTATAACTTAGTAAAAAACCACAAATATTCTATTGCAATAGCGCTTATTTTTGCCTTTATCACGGAATTTTTTCAACTGTTTTTTGGCAGGGATGGACGATTTTATGATCTTGTCATTGATTCTTTAGGGATTATATCGGTGTTTTTTATAATAAAAATACTTAAAGCGTAGCACAAAAAAACAATTCGTAGAAATAAAAAAAGGGTGTGCTAAATGCTCATCCTTATTTTTGTGTCTCGTATGGACTAATAGGAAAATTAATGTGGTGAAAATACCTTTATAATAGTCGCCATTCTCTTTTTATATAAACACAGGTACATCTTAAACAAAGAATTCCCGTGTTGTTCAACACCAATTTGAGCAGGCAGCTCATATTTAGAAGGAAAGAACCAATTATAGAGCTCGATTAAACTATGTTTAACAGAATCATAGCTAAAGAGCTGATAATCGATAAAGTCTATATATTGGTTTAACCCATTTACAGGATGATACTCCCATTTTGTATTCTTTAATATAAAAGGAAGTCTCTGCACATCACTTACATAAGGGATGTGCCGGTAAACAATCGATAAAGTCCTCTTCAGTCTTTTTAATGTTTTGTGTGATGCGGCTATGGTCAAAAGATCATCATAATCGATTTCATTACCTAATTTGTAGATCATTTGAATAATATCCAAAAAGTATTTCGTAGAATCTAGATTATGCCGCCAACCATGTAAGCAAATCATGTAAAAAGTATGGCTGGGTGATAACTCTTTTATATGTTTGCTGTCCCCAACTTGCTTAGCCTGCCTCCAGAAGTCATCTATATGGAACTCTGAAGTGCTCTCCTTCACCAGATTCCAATGCAGCTCTACCACTAATGGCATTGTAGAAGTAGGTAATTGCTTACTAAAACTGCAATGAAAATGTCCTGGAATCTGCTCTTCTTCAACGATAAATCCCAAAGATTTTACCAGTTTAATCGCTCTTTCCAGGTCTTGAAATCGAATTAATAAATCGATATCGGATGTGGCTCTGGCCCCAATATGTCCAAAAAATTTTGCAGCAAAATATACCCCTTTAAGCGGAATAACTTCAATCCCTTTCCCCTCAAAACTTTTTAGAATCGCATCCGTTTGATTTTTTATCAACAGGTTTTGAAAAAGCCCTTTTTCATAGCTTTCTTTTAAAGAATTTTGAAAAAAGGCAGGTGTTTGGCCAAGTCTTCCTTGCTGCTTTAATATGAAATAAACTTGAGACGAGATCCCATCCTCTTTAATATCCTGTAGGGCATATTGGTAGAATAGGTTATCAACTGGCAATGGTTGGTTTTGATCATATAGCAGCTTAACCATCTCTAAACTCATTGCCCTCAACTCCATTCAAGATTTTGCAACTAATGGGAATGCATTCTTTATTTTCGTTCCAAACGATGTTTCATTCAGTTTCCGATATAATCCAGCTTGCTTCACCAGCTCCTTATGGGTTCCTTGTTGAACAATTTTTCCTTGATCGATAACCATGATCACATCTGCATGTTGAATGGTGGACAAACGATGGGCAATGATTATAGTCGTTCGATCTTTCATTAATTCTTCTAAAGCCTCTTTTACGTAATATTCCGTTTCTCCATCTAAGGCAGATGTTGCTTCATCCAATAAAAGAATGGGGGCATTTTTTAGGATAGCTCTTGCTATGGCGATTCGTTGTTTTTGCCCTCCGGATAACTTCATTCCATTTTCACCAATTTCTGTGTCATATCCTTTTGGCAGTGACAGGATGAATTCATGAATTTCAGCCCGGATCGCTGCTTCTACCATTTCTTTTTCTGTAATATTAGGGCGGGCAATTAATAAATTTTCTCTCACCGTTCCTGAAAAAAGAAATGTCTCTTGTGGAACGAGCGCAATCGAGCTTCTTAATTCCGAGGCTGAAAACTCCTTTAGAGGTTTCCCGGAAATGAAAATTTCTCCTCTATGTGGTTTATAAAAGCCTTGTAGGAGATTAAATAATGTACTCTTTCCTGCGCCACTTGGACCAACTAGCGCAACTACTTTTCCTTCAGGGATTTCGAGATAGAATTGCTCAAAAACATTTTTATTTTCCACATAGCTAAAGGTAACATTCTGAAATTGGATAGCCCCCTTAATATCAACATTGGGAGAAAAGAAAGGAAGTTCTTTTAAATCAGCCGGTTTTTCGAGTACATCAAGCACCCTCTCAAGTGCAGAAACTGATCGTTGAAAGCCGGCCCAAATATTAGCCATTCCCGTAATTGGGTAGAACAAGTGAGTGACCAAGTTAAGAAAGGTTAACAAAGCACCGACTGTTAAACCTCCGTTTGCTACAAACAAAGCTCCAATCGAAAGATTCATGATAAAGGTAATATACCCAATAATTTGCTCACCTGTATGGTACCAATTTTGAAGTTTGGCATTCTCCATCTCTAATTGATATAAGTCTTGGTTTTGTTTGGCATACTTGTTGTATTGAAACTTTTCAAGAGTAAAGGAACGAATAACCATAAAACCATGAAGGGTCTCATTTAAAAGACTATTAATATTTCCTATTAACTTGTGAATTAATCTGCCATTTTTCCGCAACAATAGACCGAAAATGAGCCCAGATAGTGCGGCAATCGGGGCAATAATTAAACTTACCAAGCATAATGTCAAATTAATGTTCATGAGGTAAACAAACACTACAATATAGATAATAGGCAGCCTTATAATACTGAGCAGACTGCTTCCAATCATTCCATCCACACCATGAATATCATTTGAAAAATGGGACATTAATTCACCCGAACGATAATTGGCGGCCACGCCAGCCGGCAGCCTTAAGATATGATCAAACAAATGGTTTTTAAGGTCCATCTTGACTGCATTCGTAGCAATCAGATTAAAATAGGTATAGGAAACATTCGAGACGATACTCATTACAATCAGATAGGCCCCATATGGAATAAAAGACAGAATTTGCTTGTATCCTCCATGAATGGCAGCATCCGTGATATCCCCATAAAATTTTGCAAAAGAAATCGTTAAGTAAATATCTACTCCTAATAAAAGAAAAATGGTCAGATAAGCCTTCCATCTCTTCATGATAAAAGGCAGCACGAAAGAATAGGCTCTATGAATATCTTTCATTGTAAAATATTGTTTGATGAGCGCTTTAAGCTGTTCTTTCATGATATAGACACTCCATTTAGACTATTAATATTGTAGTTTTAACTTCTTGTTTAAATAGTTCCGTAACATACCTGAGAGGAATGGCAGAGAAAGGATTAATTTCCCCCATACACGGGATAGGACATGATCTGTGGTTATCTTTACTTGTTTTTTTTGTACGCTAACAAGCTTGCCAAGAATCCAATGTTCTTCAATGGGAGAATCGAAGCCCAGGTTTGTATCACCTTTTAATATAAAAAACAAACGATCCTTTTCTTTTGTTGTTTCGACAAATCGATGGGCAATTAATTGGCCTGTTTGTGAATAATACAAAACGACATCACCCTTTTTTAATACGGAGGGTTTACACGGAATAAACCGACATGTATTCCCTTGTTTGATAAAAGGGTACATACTATTTCCAAATGCGGGAAGCTCCAGCCAGCCATCCTTGTTAATTACTTTTTTTAGCAGTGTAAAGGTATGAATATCAATCAGCATAAGAAATCAACCCACACTGAACGAGATTTTCTAAAAATTCTTCGATATCGTTTGTTACCTGCTCCTTGTTTTCATTAACTGGAAATTTCTTCACCAATGTTTGCACAAGCGACTCAACTGTTTGATTTTCCTTCAGCATTGTCCAACAATGACCGCCTACCTCATTCAACTTAGTAATGGTGCATTGATCGGCATTTAAAATAATCCATTCCCCATCCAATTCGGTCGCTTCACAATTCCCTGTTTGAATAAACTGATTCATGATATTAACTCCCAAAAAGTGTTATTTTTTTGAAAATAAAGTTCATATACTGGTACCTGTTTCACAAGCATGGTGATAAGTTTTAAAATGGTCCTGGTTTCTTCCTGGTTCTGAGGCCAAAAAAACACTTTATCCATTAAGTGAAGAAGTGCATCAGACTTAAGTGACCTCACTCTTTTATTTTGAAGGGCTTGGTGAAGAAGTTGAATACTTGCTAGTTCTACCATCCCATCAAATGGCTCTGCCTCCAGTTCACTTCGGAAAGGTGAATTAAAGATGGTGACACCGGTGGAAGTAATTTTTAACAGTGTGGCCTCATCAGAAAGGAGAAAACGTGGATACGAAAGCTTTGCAGCGGTCGATTTACCGGCACCTGATTGCCCTGCAAAAATGTGGGCCTTACCATTTTCGATGGCACAGGAGGAGTGCAGCAACAATCCCCAATTATGATGAACAATGAAAGAACTATACAGGTTTGTTAAGGCATGTTTTAAAGCTAATTCATCATAAACTGATATATTAGCAGATGTGTACCCTGAATCTACTTCAATTTGGTAGTCAGCTCTGCGATAGGTAATTTTATTTACTTGATTGGTGATTTCAACTTCATAGTTTAAGAACGGAACCCCATAGCCATCTTTTATGTTGATGAAAAGATTGGGCTCCAGGCTTGCTGACCCTCCGTGGAGATGAAAATTTTTCCTGAAAAATGGATTCAGGATTTCCGATTTACAATCGATCTGTATGTAATGGTCGCCAATTTCTGTTAAAAATCCCATCATACTGACCTCCTTTGGAAGAATTGCATATATAAATAGATGGAAGGGGAAGTAGACCTTATCCTATTAATCTTCCCGTTCCCATTCAAACTATGGATTTACATTTGGATTACACTGGCCGACCCCTATATTTCCATTCCCTTTACCATTACCCTTACCACTTCCATTCCCCGGGGTTCCTGCACCACATGGCTGTGGATTTGGGTTTCCTGGTGGGAAGTGGATTCCACCATTTCCGTTAGAATCGGGACTTTTCCCTTTTCCAGGATTCCAGCTATGCCTTGTTTCAAATAGGATTTTTCGATGGCTTAGGACTGTTGGTTTTTTATAAACCTTTTCAGCAATCATTTACTCACCTCCTTACTAACGTTCTTTTTATAGAACGAACAAACCAAAAAATAAACCTTTACTATGTAGTAAGAGGATAATAATACATTTATTAAATATATAGTTAAATATAACGTATTTTAAATTCTTTTTAAAGAACAACCATTCGACAAAAAAACACAATTATATCGTATTGAATTACTTTTCTGTCACCTTAGATATAATATATTTATTTAGTACAATACCAAATGGTAAAGCAATTAGTGTCAATAGTTTTTGTGGTGAACGCCTTAAAACATCTTTACTTTCTGCAAAAATGCTACAGGATACATAATGGATGGCCTGCTTAAATTTGAATTGTAATGGAGTGTTTGGTAATTTCATCATTTCCATTCGATAAAATCTAAAGCCCTTTGGACTCACTGTATATTGTTTTAATATGTTCTTTGATGATCCATCTGGCAGATACTCCACACAACATACCGCTTCATTCATTAGCAGCAGTTCATATTCTTGGTCTAACATGTAATATTTATATGAAAGAGGAACTAATTTTTCATTTTGATAAATCGGGTAGGGATATTTCTTAGTTAGTTCAGTGCGATAGACTAACTTTTTATCCCCTTTTACTCCGTGTTTATTATATAAGCTAAATAAGGTCGAGGTTTTAAGATCCCTTGGCAGTTCTGTTCCAATGACTTCCCCACTGGCATCGCAATCAAGGCCAATTAAACCACCGATCTTCTCACTACCATTTTGTTTCCAAAAAGACACTATTTTTTCAACAGCATCGTCCGGCATATAATCATCACTGTCTATGCAAACATTTAACTCTGTATCTATTAAATTATAGGCCGTATTATGAGCCCCATGCATACCTTGGTTATGCTGACTGTAATATCGAATCGAAATAACATTTTCTGCTATCCAAGTTTTAACTAAATCTTCCGTGTCGTCAGAAGAACCATCATCAATGATTAACCAAATAAATTCCTTGTTTGTTTGTCTTTTAAGGCTCTCATAACATTTAGGAAGGATATAGGCCCGATTATATGTTGGGGTAAATATAGTTAGGATCGGCAAGAAGGATCACCTCGAGTTCGATATATAAAAATTTTGAAGCCATGACACGGTACTCTTGATATCATATCCTCTCTCTCTTAGCAGATGGAGTTTGGAGCTTTGACGATTATTTGGTTCGACTTGGAATTTCTCTAATTCCGCAACCCATATATCCCGACTCGTTATGTTCAAAAATTTCATTAAGTCTAACCCCATGTCCACTTCGTCTGAAATCTGATCCGATATGAAACAAGGAATTCCCGCTGCCTGGGCCTCTATAAGCGTGACTGGTAAACCTTCATGAAGAGACGGAAATACAAAAAGGTCAAGTGCTTGAAGCAATTGATTAATGTCACTTCTAACCCCAAGGAACATTACCTTGTCTTGTATATTTAATTCATTTACTCTATTTTCAATGTCTTGCCTTAACACACCGTCACCACATAATAATAAAGTGGAATCAGGTCTTCTTTTAACAAATTCTGCAAACACTTCAATTAAAAATTTGTGATTTTTTTGTTTTGTAAATCTCCCTACATGCCCGATCACAAGTTGGTTATCACTTAGGCCTAATTCTGTCCTTTTCATCATCCTAACTTCAGGAGAGTAATGGAACATTTCCGGTTCTATTCCATTATTAAGTAACTTTGCCTTATGCGATTTACTTCCAAATAACCACTTGGCTGCTGCTTGTGAACAAGCAAAAGTATAATCAGAATGGGAAGGAATAAATAATCCAGAATACCATTTATATCCCTTAGCAAGTATTCCTCCCTCTCCACCAGTATTATGACTATGAGAAATACAATACTTAATTCCATTTTTCTTTGCCGTTCTAACTACAAGTCCACTCATCTGATTTAGATGTGAATGTACAATTATATAGTCGTTATGATTAGAGAAGAAATCATTAAGAGATTTCATATATCCAAAATGCCCTACTTCATTAATATAGGGAATCCGATGTATCGTGCCACCAAGTTCATTGATTTCACTATCAAAAACCCCTTCTCTACACGTTAGAAAATCGAATTGAACTATGGATCGGTCTATGTTCCTATATAAATTCATAATCAGCGTTTCAGCACCGCCTCGGTTCATATTCACTACAACGTGAAGAACTCTAATAGGCTTATCCATTCCCTCCCCTCCTACAAAAAACTAATTCCTGCTTCAACATCCAAATTTTCCTTATACCAATCTATCGCTGCTTCAATCCCTCGCTCAAAGCTCCAATCTGGTTCATACCCTAGCATCTCTTTTGCCTTAGAAATATCAGCATTACTATGCTTAATGTCGCCATTTCTAGCAGGTCCAAATAGGGGGTGAATATCTTTTCCTAATGCATTCAACAAATAAGTATAGATGTCAATCAAAAACTCCCTTCCCCCGTAGGCAATATTATACGCCTGCCCTGCCGCTTCACTTTTTGCCATACAAGCCTTCAAATTTGCCTCAATGACATTTTCTATATAAGTAAAATCCCTGCTTTGCTTCCCATCACCATTAATAGTTGGCCTTTCATCATGTAGCAATTGTTTTATAAATTTAGGAATCACTGCAGCATATGCCCCATCAGGATCTTGTCTTTTGCCAAAGACATTAAAATATCGTAATCCATACGTATCAAGTCCATATAGCTTTGTATAAAGTTTCCCATATTCTTCGTCTACCTTTTTGGTAAGGGCATATGGTGATAACAAATTTCCTTCTTTTCCCTCTTTCTTCGGAAGATTTGGCTCATCTCCGTACACGGATGAACTTGAGGCATAAACAAACTTTTTCACACCAGTTTGCCTGGCTGCTTCCATCATATTTAAAGTACCTTTTATATTAATTTCTTCATAAACCAAAGGCATCTCTATACTTCTTGGAACGCTCCCCCACGCAGCTTGATGGAGGACATAATCCACGCCTTCACAGGCCTTCATGCATGTTTCCCGTTCACAAATATCTCCTTCCATGAATTCATAGTTAGGATGATTGATAAACTGCTCTACATTTTCTTTTTTTCCCGTTGAAAAATTATCTAGGCCTCTAACTTGATAACCCAGTTCCAATATGGCTTCCACTAAATTTGACCCAATAAATCCTGCTGATCCAGTTACTAAAAATTTAGATCCCTCAGGAAATGTTATTTTTTCATATCCCACTTTATAGCCTCCAATATACAAAGCCCGAATTCTCTGCTTCTATTCGATTAAATACTCCCTTGATGTCCATTAATACATGATGGTTTTGAACAACTAGGCTCATCTCAGATGAGGCAGCAACTTCATTCATGGCTTCAGCATTTATATGCATTTGCTTTGAGGATCTGAACATCTTTTTTACGTCTTCCAACTTAATGGACTTAAACTCATCATGTGGTACAGCAAAGATCACTGCGTCCATGTCTTTTATCTCGTGTACCTCACATGGATTAATTCGATATTCCTGCCAAAGATCATCTCTATCCGCAAGAGGGTCAATAACCTTTACTTCTACTCCGTACTCTTCTAATTCTTTGATGACATCTACTACCTTTGTATTTCGAACATCTGGACAATTTTCTTTAAAGGTAACACCAAAGATAGCTACCTTTGAGCCATTTATCTGTTTATTGGCCTTTATCATGTTCTTTACTGTACTCTCAGCCACATACTTACCCATATCATCATTTATTTTTCTTCCTGAGAGGATAATCTGAGAATAATAGCCCATTTGTTCTGCCTTGTAGGTAAGGTAGTAGGGATCCACACCTATACAGTGGCCACCGACAAGACCTGGAGAGAAGTTAAGAAAATTCCATTTCGTTCCTGCTGTTTCCAGAACTGCTTTTGTATCAATTCCCATCTTATTAAAAATGATCGAAAGTTCGTTCATAAAAGCAATATTAATATCTCGCTGGGAATTTTCGATAACCTTTGCCGCTTCAGCTACTTTAATGCTTTCCGCTTTATACACCCCGACATCCACGACTAATTCGTACACTTTTGCCACAATATCAAGCGTCTCTTTATCCATCCCAGAAACTACCTTAATGATCGTTTCGAGTCTATGTTCTTGATCTCCAGGGTTAATTCTTTCCGGAGAATAGCCCACTTTAAAATCTATTCCACACTTTAATCCAGATTCTTTTTCCAAAATAGGAACACATATATCTTCAGTAACTCCTGGATAAACAGTAGATTCGAAGACTACAATTGAACCTTTGGTTAAGTTTCTACCAAGCGTTCTGCTCGCGGACTTCACCGGTGTTAAATCCGGTGTGCGATCTTCCTTTACAGGTGTAGGCACCGCCACAATGTGAAATTTTGCCTCTCTTAGCCTTCTTTCATCTGATGTAAAGTCAACCGTTGTATTTTTAATGACTTCATTTCCTACTTCTTTTGTTGGGTCTATCCCATTTTTATAAAGTTCTATTTTTTCATCATTCACATCAAATCCTACTACCTCAACCTTCTTAGCAAAAGAAACAGCAATGGGCATACCAACATAGCCAAGTCCGATTAATGATACTTTTACTTCCCTGTTAACAATCTTTTCAAATAAGTTCATACTCATTTCTCCCTATAAATTGTTAATTTCATCTAAATAAGCATTAATCACAATTTTCCGATCATATTCCGTCTCCATCTTTTTACGCCCAGCTATTCCCATTGCTTTTTTTTGCCTATATGGGAGATTAATAAATTTAATAATTGCATCAACTAAACTATCAACACTCTTGACCTCAAAACCAAAACCACTTAGATTTTCATCAAACGTTTCTTTACAGCCTGGTACTCTTGAAGCCAACACTGCACGGCCCGATGAGGCAGATTCTAGGAGTACATTAGCCGTTCCTTCATGGTAGGAAGGAAGGATGGTTGCATGAGATTTCTTAATAAAAGAATGGACATCATCCTGCTGGCCGTGATAATTAATAATTCCTGCTTTATTTAATTCAGCTAAGTGTTGATTATAATCTTCTTCACAGCTGCCAATTAAATCAAATTGTGTATTTGGGTATTTTTCTTTCACAATTTTTGCTGCCTTTAGTAGTTCCTCTATCCCCTTTGCTTTCATCATCCGGCCAATAAAAAGGAATCTATGCTGCTCATTTTCTTCGGGATATTCCTCAAGAGGATGATGACCTAGGTTAACACCCGAGCCAGGAATTAATCTTAATCTAGTCTTACTCTTGACAATCTCTTTATCTAAAAAGAATGTTAGATTCGTTTCATTTTGGAAAAATAAACAGGATGCATTTTTCAATCCTGTCTTATAAAGCATCAATGTAATTTTCTGGATGTTCCCTTTGTTTTCAAGGGATGTTCCTAGCCCGGTTATGTTTGTAAGATAGGGTGTTCGAGTTAACCTACAGGCAAGGCCGCCATAAACATTCGGCTTAATCGTATAGGTTAGAACCACATCTGGTTTCATTCGTTTGATTATTTTTATGTAGTGGAACAAAAGCTTTCCGTCCTTAATGGGATTCGTTCCACGTCGTTCCAATTGCGTCTCTACAAATTGGCATCCTAAACTTTTTAGCTTTGGTACATACTCATCACTTGGCAGTGAAATATAAACCTCATGTTGTTGGTATATTAGTTCTTGTAATAATTCTTTTCTAAAGTTATACAAACCTAGCCCGAAATTAGCTAATACAAGAATTTTCATCTTCTAAACTCTCCTTAACTGGAACCAAGTCTAAGATTTAGTTTCAGTTATATCTAAATCACCTAGGGCAATACCTACCATCACACATCAAATTATCCGTTCACTGAATAGAACAATTAATCTAGAATAAAACAAAAGGATTTTTTACTAAACAGTATCTCTCCTCCATCCAGTATTAAAAAATATCCCAGCATTTGATTTGTTCTTTATATAGAACAAATTGATGTGTTTATCATATTATCTCAAGGACATGAAGTCAACAATATTTTATTAAAAGAACAGTTAACTTTATCATTGGTTCTTCGTAAAAGTGATATAGAGGGAACTAATAAATAAATTTTAGATAATATTTAAATTGTTGATCAGAAAATCAATTTTTAGTAGGTACGTAAGAATATTTAAACCAATGATTTTTTTGATGAATTTTTTTGAGAATGCAGGTAAAAATCTTCCAATATTCAGTCCGATTTTAGTAAGAAATGAGGGCTTATTATGTTTATCAAAATTGTATTTTTTTAGCCAAAATAAAAAATCCCTATGGCTGTCATCAATCATTTGTATATTTTGGGGTATGCTTTTTTGTATATCCTTCCAATAAGGCATATCATCATCCTTAGAATTAGACCAAAATCCTTTAATAATATTGTTTTTTACATGTGAAAAGAAATTTTCAGTTATTTTAAATCCATGAAAATTTGGGTCAATGCCTTCCACTAATAATCCCACAATTGTTCTACAACACTTTTCACATTTACTGCAATTTCCGCCATTATGATTTGCCTGCCAACAAACACGGATTTGCAAGTCATCCTTATTCTTTTTAATAAATCTAGAAATTAAACTTATTTTCCCCTGTCTACTTAAGTCATAACTTTCATGAACAACTTCTGTATTAGCCCATTTAATTTCATTGTCAATTGAAGGGTGTGACCCCCATGGAATATTAATTTCAGCGGTATCAGAGGCTGGAATGTAGAATGTTGAAATTTCTTTACCATAAGTTATTGGAGAACATAAACCCACTAATCCAAATCCATGCTGTACACCTGCCCACCAATGAAATCCATTTATCAAGTGACCATATTCGTCTCCAAGGGCTCTTGTATTTAAAAATAAAGTAAAATTTGACTTAATAAAAACTGCTCCTGTTTCCAATTCATTTGCTATTTTAGTGTTATAGTTTTTTACCTTTTCCCAAGAATCTATGTCATTTAAATTTACATCTGCCCCCCATATTGTAACCAAAGTTGGTTTTTCACCAATCCTTCTTATATATGTTGCAAGTGAGTCTATTCCCCCACTAAAAAGCTGAGCACTTTTACCTGATTCCTTTATTTCATTTTTTATTAGCTTTTTAGCAATTAGTTTACCCTCCATTTTTACTCTTGGATATAAATTTTTAAGACCTATTTGAATATTAGGAATTATGTTGTAAAATTTTTCATCTATTTCATCGACATATACATTCACACCGCCAAACCATGCAACTGGCAAAATATTAGCCAATAAGGGTATTACCAGAATGCTATTTGGAATATTATTTATATTTATATTGCTGTCATATTCAGCATAAAAACTTTGGTCTTTGAAAAACTTTTCAATAAAATTTGGAACAGTAAAGTCTACTTTTACTGTATTTTCGAATTTGACCGGTTTCAAAATATTTATTCCATCTATATAATTCACTGATATTACCTCCATTTTAAACTGAATTATCGGTAAAAAATCATTATCAATTTAATACCTCTGACAATATCCCAATAAAAATTAACTAAAATTATGATTATAAAATAGATCCTTTAAAATCTTTTTTAATAAGTCTTTAGTTTATGGCCATAATTTTGATTACTGTGTAATTTCAAAAGGTTCCTTAATCAACTGTGCGATATCAATAGGATTCGTCCAACTTTCATAGTAACTTGAATTTTTCCCATAAGAATTATCCATTAGTTTATTTTCTTTATTCATTAAACACGCTAATATATGGCCATGTAATCGTGAAGTAATAATAGTTTGATAACCATTAAAAAAATTTACGGCTTTGTTTATCATATGACTTATGAATATAAACCAAAATTTTGATAATAGGGTAGGAGAAATAATTTTTTGTATCTTATATGATCGATGGGCCCTTCTAAGTAATCTATATATTTTATTATCTAATTTCGAAAATAAGAGATGCCAATCAAACTCATTTACATTCTCTGTATTTATGATTTGTGAATCTAATCGTTCTTTATCTCTTCTAAAAAAATATAAACAGTTTACATTGTTCGTATTTTTATTGGTAATAGGGTACAAAGCGTGCGCCATATCCTGACACAAATATACATTTTTAAGATATTTACTAGCTACCAAGTAACTTTTTTTATCTCTAACGTAAAGGTGCAAATCTTTATGTTTACGAAAAACATCAAAATCTTCTTGCATTTTTTGTTTATTTTCATAATAAATTGATTGTGGGAGAATGACGATACGATTATTTGGGAATTTTTCGACAAGTAATTTCCTTGAGTTTTGATGAACAGAATATAAATCACCAAAATTCCCTCCCCCATGACACACTATAATTGTTTCTTTTTGCACTTCTATTAATTTATCTTGTTTTTTTAACAGATAATCTATAAGATGATGGCTAAATCTTTTTACAACACGTATCTTACAATCTTTAAAGAATTGTTCAGTGCCTTTCCAAATAAGCATGTCTCCAATGTTATTATGTACAGGATAGTCAAAATAACAAACTTTTGCTCCTTTTGGTATTACATCATTTATTTTCTTTAATTGATTCTTTAAATCCATCATGTGTATTTGCACAATATCCCCCTAAAATAGTTTTTTCATTTTATTACATGATTCTCTCATTTCTTCAAATCTTTCATATCAATAAAAAATTATGAAAACAGCTGCATCGTAATGCAGAAGGTGCTATCTTATATCACAAAAATCCCATTTTTTATATTTGTTCGTTAAATAGAACGTTTAGTCAAAAATAAATAGAGTAGACTTTATATTCGATGTATTCCCAATTATCATTCTCTGTGAACCATATAAATTAATAGATACGCAGGCTTAATATTCATTACAACGAACAATCTAAAAAACTATAATATTATGATGATGAAATAAATTTACACTATTTTTTTATGTCAAAATTACGAAAAAAATTTATATTACCTTATAAATATCCAATTATTCCTTGATCATTTTCTTCATTCTTATCTCCAAATAAATTATCAAAATTCCTGAGTTCAAAAACATCCAAGTAAGAAACCCGAGTTGCATTATAAATTTTTCTTCCTGAATTTTCATACACAAATTTCGCTTTTTCCATTCCATTATACATTTCTTCAGGGGCCTGGCCTGCCTTCTTTTCATCTGCTCTAATGTAATCTTCACTAAAATAAATTTGTGAATTATCCTCTTTTTTAAGGAATAATAAATCTTTTGTTTTCGAAACTGCGCCTTTGAAATTGTAATCATGCCCAAGTAAATATACTTCTGAAAACCCCAAGTAATGAGCTATTTGAAGTAGATGATATGAAACAGTACCTGACGAGTATAAAGATTCCATTATATTAGTTGAAAAACTTCCGTATTTGTTTTTATTAAGGTTATTATTAAAATATACATCAGCATTAAACAATTGTTTATAACACTTTAAAGTCAATTTTGTCTTTGCTTCAACTAAATTTATATCTTTTACATTCTCTTCTAAAACTATTGAATCTACGACCATATAAAAAGTTGGTCTCCATGTAGTTTGATTAAAAATTTTATATATTTTATTAGATGCAAATGTAATTTCACCTTTCAGTCTCTCTAAATCCTCAGGCTTCAAACTTGGACCATTTCCAATAATAAAGCAACGTTTGCCATTATATTTGTTTTTCAATTTAAATATTCTGTAGTTATTATTCGTAATTGGAATATTAAATCTCGAAAAGTTATAAACAATATTAACCAGTATTAAATTTGCTGAATTATAGACTTTTTTTGCAGTTTTTTTTATATATTTGTACACTTCGACATTCTCCCATATAATAATAATCTTTAAAGTGCTTTTTAAAAATTAACCAAATTAGATAGCTATTCCTTTTAAATGCCCATTTACTCATCTTAATTAACAATTATTTCTTCATGGATTATTTTGGGAGTAACTTCTTAATCTTTGATATTTTTTTAAAATGATATTTTATTATCCCAATCAACTCAAAGTAGTAGAGATAAATTTTGTATTTAGAAAAAAGGTAATCAAAAAGAGTAAAATTAAGTTTTGAAAATCTTATTAAATTTTTATATTTACTCAATCTATCGTTTGTTAAAAAACTAGCGTAGTCTTGAATAATTTTATTTTTCAACATTTTTCTATATTTCTTATTTGGATCAATTTCTTCCTTGTATTTTTTGATCATTTTATAGTGGAACATAATTTGATTGAATAAAAGGAATTCTGCTAAAATGAGAATGCTTAAATTATTTGTTCTTTTCTTTAGAAATTGGTACCTTTCTTCTTGAACTTCTAGCCCATCCAAATTTCTTAATGTATAGTTTTTTTGTTGTCCCATAATACTATCTTCTCTTTGAATGTAGTTGTATTTATCCAGTGCGACAAATATATACTTTTTTAATTTATAAAATATTTTATATGTAAGAAAGCCATCCTCGTATAACTTGTCTGGATATCTCAGATCATCAAAAAGTTCCATTTTATACAATTTACCCCATGCAACATTCCTTATAGGATGTTCTAATAATTTTTTCAATGCAAATAAATTATCTCCGCTCTCTATTCTTCCATCAATAATTTTGTTAGTTTCTAATGGTTGTAAATTGCTACTTTTTACAATCCTAAAACTACACTCCACCACGTCTGCGTTGTTCGCAATTAAAATTTTATACAATGTCTCGTACATGTCCTTATCAATAAAATCATCACCATCAATAAAACTTATTAAATCTCCTGAAGCAATATCAAGACCTGCATTCCTTGCAGATGAGAGACCTCCATTTTCTTTGTGAATTACTTTTATTCTATTATCCTTTTTTGCATATTCATCACATATTCCCCCACATCTATCAGGTGAACCATCATTTACAAGTATTAGTTCAATGTTAGTGTATGATTGTGCTAGTATTGATTCCACACATTTACGTAGGTATGGTTCAACATTATATATCGGGACAATAATACTAATTTTAGCATCCATAAATTAAGATTCCCTTCACTCACTAATTTACTTATATTTTTAATTTTTTTAATATTTTGAAATTAAACTTAATAATTTTTACTTTTACTTATGGATTGTTGGTATGATCCAAAACCTTCAATTTGTTAAGTGTCTCTAAAATCCTAAAATCTGAAATATTATTATCCTTTAAGTTAAGTCTTTCAAGATTTATGAAATATTGCATACCGTCCAAATTAGAAATATTTTTACCACTTAAATCTAATTCTCTTATCATGCTTAATTCTGAAATAGAGATCCATGGATCATCAGGATTTGAGATGTATTCCCTAACACAACTTTCCAAATTTTTGTCTATAAAGGTCGCGACACCAGCTATTTCAGCAGATGTATAAAATTCCAAATCCAGCTTTTTGGCTTCATCAATAATTTCTTTAATTACTTTGGGTGAAATTCTCCATTCTCCAGCTGCCTTCGAGTCTTTACCCCAGCCAAAATCCTTCCAGTCAATTTCTTCTGGAATTAGTGAATGGCACATAAAAATTAAATTATTTCCTGTTTTCTTAGACAATTTCATTATTCTTTTAATATACTTAACATCAGTTAGAAAATTGCTATCTACTCGTATTGAAGGCGCAAGTCCAGTATAATTAAATGCAATTAAGTTATCTTCAGTTAAATGTCCTCTAACGATTTTAAAATATTTTGGCACTAATTCCTTAATATTATCTTCATTATAATGAGAGTATGGAAATGCGTAGGTTACTGGTTTTTTAAATTTTTCTTTCGTTTTTGAATGTGACTGATTTTCCATCCAGGTAAACAAAGGTTTAATATCTTCTTCTAACCAACCTGATAAACCTTTTTCATCGGAATAACCTTTTGCATTTTGATGGTTATATCCATGGTGTGCAATTTCATGACCGTTTGCTTGTAAATCTAGCAGCATGTCTATTTCCTCTTGATTGTGCTCTCTTTGACCTTCAAAATGGTGGAATGCATTAATATTAAAAGTTGCTTTGACATCATAATACCCGAATAATTCTTTTCCATATTTGTACCAATGTTTAACTCTAAAACTATCATCAAAAGAAAACGAAATACCTGGTTTACTTAAATAAGGTGTGTTTTTGTTTGAATTCAATTTGAATATCTCAAGATTTTTTTCCATTTTATTAATAATGCTTCCATAGTACCAGTCATGCCTATACGGGGAATACCGGAACTTTACCTTCTTAATTGTATTTACTAACTTACTGCTCACTCTTTCTGTTCCTCCCTTATTGCTTTGCCATAAGTCCTACTGCTTATTAAAGGATTTGAGCCAGGATTTCATTTTCATACTCTGGATTATGCAATTTTTCAACTTTTGTTCCATTGGCAACTTCACCAGTATACTTATGTTTAACAGGGGTTTTAACTTGAGTTCTTTTTAAAAACCATTCATACTCTATATCGACATTTCCAATATCAACAGCTTGGTAACCCATTCTAGATAGATCGTATGCCAATACTGTTGCTGTAGGTCCAAGAGCAAGAAGTATTAATTTTGAGGTATCGTACTTTTTAACCGTATTTAAAATTTCCTCATATTTTGCAAATGCATTTTCAGCGGGACATAATATTCTTTTTAATGATTTTGCATTACTAAATAAATTATTACCAGCTCCTAATCTACTTTGTTCTCCTTCAACTAGAATAATTTCCCTATCATCCCAGATCTTTTTAAATCTAAAAAAGCGCTCTTCTGCTTTACTTTTATCTTTATAGTCAATATATAAACGAGTCACCATTGCGTCATAATAGACCTTCTTCTTGTCTAACTTACTATATATTTTAATTCTGTAGGAATTTAAATATTTATACCAAAAATTTTTTGCTCTATCAGTAAACCTATCGACATTACTAAAAACATCAGGTATACACACGATATGATCTTTCCTTTGTGAGCTTATAACTTCTATTAATCGTAAACTCAAATCGTTATTATATTCCTGGAAGAACTGCTCTCCCTTAAACATAATATTAAATTCTCCATTTCCATAGCGGCTCACAGAACACTTATCATTTATTATTTTGTTCAACGTTTCATCTGTTGATCTAACAATGGGAGGCTTTACAACTTTTGAAACTAATTTATTGGGTAAAACCCTGAGATTTTTTTTAAAATCAAGAAATATATAATATATTTTCAATAATAATTTCTTCATGTTTCTTTACTCCCTATTAGTTTTATTGCTTACGTCATAAACTCAATCAACTCTTTTTAAAATAACTTTGGAATGAATAACGTTTGATATCCATAATATATTTTTTTACTCTAATCATCTGTTCAAAAAACCAAATAAAATAATAATTATTTGTTTTTAATAACTTTATATATTTCTTATCTTCTTTTGATGTATCTGCCAATTTTATACACTCAATGAATTCTCTTGAATTTAGAATTTGATTGTTATATTTTAATTTTTTAATTAATTTATCCTTATTTCGTTCATCAAAAGTATTCTTAAATATTTTCAAAAAATTCAAATAGTAATACGTTGCAAATTCCCCATATTGTTCCCTATCGACGATATTTTGTTTAAAATAATCGGTCCATGCGGAATAAACCATAACAGCAATATCAAATAAATCTCTACGATAACTATTCATTAAGCTGTATTCATTCGAGTGAACGTAATTATAAGTAACTGAGGGGATGGAAACAAACGAATCCATATGACTCATATACGCGAGGTTAAAAAGTAAATCTTCCCCCCTATTTACATTTACGTCAAAATAAATAGAGTTTTCGACGATTATTTTTCTGGCATATATTTTGCAACATAAACTACCTGATAGACCTTTTTTATATGTTTCAAAATACTTCTCTTTATCAAAAGAAACTTTTTCAGGAAAAGCCTTTATGATTTCCTTCTTTTCCCTAATCTTATAAACAAACCTAATTCCACTTATCGGTAAAACCTTTTCACCTTCTTTAATAGCCTTATAAAGTTGACTACACCAATTGATTTCAACATAGTCATCACTATCACAGAACATCAGATAATCGCCTTGAGCAATTATAATTCCTTTATTTCGTGCATTTGAGACCCCACCATTATTTATGTGAATAACCTTAATTCTGCTATCCTTTTCAGCATAATTATCACAGATCCTGCCGCTCATATCTGTTGATCCGTCATCAATTAAAATTAATTCAAAATCAGAAAATGTTTGTGCCAGTATACTATCAATGCAGCGGTGAATGTAATTTTCAACATTATATACTGGTACTATTATTGATATTAAAGGTATTATTTTTCTCACCTCAATATACAGACTTTAAGTTATAAAAATGATTGGATTTTGATAGTTTAATGAACCCTATACTAAACAACAGAGAACATACTAATACGGAAATAAACAAAATAGCTGAATTATCAGTGTTAAAATAATGTGTTAAAATCAATCCATTTATATTTATGAACATAGGATGTACAAAATAAATTACGGAACTTATTTTCCTCAATAATGGATAACATATATTGTTTTTAAGTTTACTTTTACTTACCAAATTAAAAATAAAAAATACAGTAATTCCTGTTAATAATACATTTGAGAATTTAGAAGAATTTCCAGACGTTTTTAGTAACCATACTTCCAATCCAAGTAAAAAAATGCCTACAACGCTTAAAATTCCACTCAAAGTGGTGTTTATTTTTATTCTATACTTTGAAAAAACGAACCCCATCATCAGATAAGGAAATGTCCTTAATAATCCCACACTTATTGAACTAAGATGGTCATACAATTTAATTAAAAATTGAATAAGCAAGTTCCCACTTACAATCCAAGAATATGAATATGCAAATGTCCCAACTAAATAAAAAATAACTGCAATTCCGATTACTAGCTTAACTGGGACAAATCTTAATATGAAAAAAGAAAATATCATTCCATATATCAGTGCAACAATATACCACATATGATAATAACTTCCAGTTATAAAAATACTTAATACATAACCCTTAAAATTGGCTAAAGTAAAAAAAACACCCTGATACCAAAACGGTATCCACCATATTAGATAAAATAATGTCCAAAAAATATATAAATTTATTAAATGCAAGATATATTTCTTTAAATCGCTAGTATTTCTTTCAATCCTTCCGTTTTTCAGATTAATCTTATTAAAAAAGAAATAACCAGCACATACAAAAAAGAACGGTACAGCTATTCTTGCAATAATCTCCACAAATATAAAATTGGCAGTTTCGCTATATGATAGTAAGGGTGGTGCATGAATAATAACTACCAATATTGCGCATATAAATTTTGTTACATCGATAGCATTGTTATTTGAAGAACTGGACATATTTATCCTCTCTTTATTATTAAATCAATAAATTCTCGAACAGCACCATTTCCACCAATAGATTTGCATATATAATCTACTTCATCAATAACTTCATCAACTGCATCTGCTGGACAAGCTTTTAAGTAGCATACTTTCATACATTCAAGGTCATTTACATCGTCACCGATATAAGCAACATTTTCATAGGTTAATTCGTACCTACTAATTATCTCCTCCAAAACATTTAACTTATCTTCAATTCCTTGATGAACTTCCTCAATTTTTAGTTCAGCAGCACGTTTTGCTAATATTTCCGATCTTTTCCCTGTAATGATAACTGGTTTAATATTATACTTTTCAATATTTATTAAACGATAGCCATCTTTTACATTAAACGCTTTAAAAACCTCACCATTCTCACCAACATAAATTTTCCCATCAGTTAAAGTACCATCAACATCCATAACAAGCATTTTAATTTTTGATAAATCCTTATTGATCATCATATGACTATACCCACTCCAAAAATATCGTTAACCCTTACAGTTCCAACCAGTTTATGATCATTAATAACAGGCAATGCAGAGATATTGTTAACTTTCATCATCTTTAATGCATCTACAGCGAGCATATCAGAATCAATATATTTTGGTGTTTTTACCATTACATCATCTACTGACAAATCGTAAACATTTACTTCTCTTGTAAATGTTTTCCTTAAATCACCATCCGTAAAGACGCCAAGTAATTCATTGTTAATACTTACAATATTAATAATTCCGATCGCTTTCGTGCTCATCTCAACGATAGCGTCTTTTAACTTGGTTCCAGCTTTTACAACTGCATTTTTATCTCCTGAATGCATAATATCATTCACTTTTATTAGGAGTTTTTTACCAAGGGATCCTGCTGGATGATACAATGCGTAATTATGCTCATGAAAACCATAAATTTTTGATAGACAAACTGCTAATGCATCTCCCAAAACCATTTCAACTGTAGTACTTGATGTAGGTGCCAAGTCCATTGAACATGCTTCCTTAAATTTAGGAAATACAAAAGAGTAATCACTGTACTTAACAAGTGATGAATTAGGATTACCAGAGATTCCAATTAATGTTGCACCTATTATTTTTATATTTGGTAGAATTCTTGTGATCTCTTCACTTTCTCCACTAAAACTAATAGCTATGACAATATCATTTGCCGAAATCATTCCCAAGTCACCATGCAAAGCTTCAGCAGGATGAAGGAAAAACGCTGATGTTCCTAGACTCGACATTGTTGCAGCTATTTTCCTCGAAACATGACCAGGTTTACCCATTCCTGTAACAATAACTTTGCCGGTACAATTGGAAATGAGTTTTACTATACTTACAAAGCTTTCATCCAAAGCATCTTTTACAAGATTTATAGCATTTACCTCAGTTTCAAAAACAAACCTCGATTCAGATAGAATATCAATTTGATGTTCCTTTTTTGATTCAATGAGAATATCTAATTGATTCAACATCACGCACCGCCTTAAATATTTTAATAAGTTTTTTAAGCATGACTTCGATCTCATCAAGTTTCACCATATTAGGGCCATCGGACTTAGCATTATCAGGATTTTCATGCACTTCCATAAATAAAGCATCTGCACCAACTGCTATAGCCGCTTTTGCTAAATGTTCCACATACTCTCGATTTCCACCAGTCGAAGTGCCGTTGCCGCCTGGTTTTTGAACGCTGTGTGTTGCATCAAAAACAACAGGATAGCCGAACTTTTTCATTTCAATAATGTTGATCATATCAACAACTAAATTGTTATAACCAAATGTGTTACCTCGTTCGCATAAAAGAATGTTTTCGTTACCTGATTCTTCTACTTTTGTAATAACATTTTTCATATCCTTTGCAGATAAAAACTGTGCCTTTTTAATGTTAACTGGTAACCCAGTTTTAGCTGCTTCTACTAATAAATCTGTTTGTCTGCATAGAAAAGCAGGTATTTGAAGCATATCAACAACTTCAGCAGCAGCCCTTGCTTGGTATGGTTCATGAATATCTGTTACTATAGGTATTCCTAACTCATCTTTAACCTTCTTAAGAATATGAAGACCCTCATTTATCCCAGGACCTCTGAACGCTGAAACGGACGTCCTGTTCGCTTTATCGAACGATGACTTAAAAATAAAAGGAATACCAAGTAGTCCTGTGATGTCTTTCATTCTTGTAGCCACTTCCATCACCTGTGCTTCTGATTCGATTACACAAGGACCTGCAATTAAAGTAAACATAGTGTTATCTATTGTTATGTTACCAACTTTTATTGTTTTCATTTTGATTTCCTCCTCCCCATACTATTTCAACCTTTTACAAACATCATTGTTGGAACCTTCCCACTTTCCTTCATGTACTCTTCCACTTTTTCAATATCTTTGGGTGTATCAACTGAAATTGTTTTACAATGTGCGTTTATATAATATATATCTTTCCTATTTTCAATAAATCGAAAAGAATCGTTCTCTTCAATTTTCTCAATTGGTCCACGTGGTGTTTCGTGATAGTATTGAAGAGCCTTTTTAGTAAATGCTCCTACGCCAACAAATTTCTGATATGAATAGTTCATACCACCTTTAGGGAATGGAATAGGGCTCCGAGAAATGAATAGACAAATCCCATCTTTATTCGTTACAATTTTTAAATTAGAGGTATCGACAACCTCCACTGGATCAGTAAAATCTGTCATAAGATTAGATACATAAAAATCTTCTTTATTTAAATTAGACGGAATACATTTTACAATATCTTTGGCTTCTATAGCTGGCTCGTCACCATTTACCATTACATAAAGATCAGCATCTATTCGTTGCGAAACTTCATAAAGCCTTTCTGTTGCAGTTTCATGCTCTTTTGAGGTCATGATGACTTTTGCACCAAATCCTTCGCATACGCTTTTAATTTTTTCACTCTCAGTTGCAATATAAACCTCATCAAAACATTCAACTTCTTTAGAATGTTGATAAACCCACCAAACCATTGGTTTTCCTAGAATATTTGCTAATGGTTTATTATTAAATCTTGAAGAACCGCCTCTAGCAGGGATTACACCAACTATTCTCATACTTATACCACACTTTCTAAAAAATTATTTTATCAAAATTCACTCTCTCAAAGACTTCTAATTTGCCTCCACGAGTTGCATTATATATTTTTATATTATGTTCATCTGTATATTTTTTTGCTGCTATAAATGCTCTAGTTGAGATTTCAATATTGGGAATATATAATTCCTCTTTGTCAGTATTATACTTTTCAGTAAAATAGTCTTTGGCCGTCTTATCAATTATTATTTCTCCTTTATCGTTTTCCATTTTACTAAAATGATGATCAACACCTAAAAGATAAATCTCTTTAATTCCCATATAAACTGCCATTTGTATTGCGGTATAGGCTACGGTATTACCCCAGTATATACCTTTAACAATGTCTTCAGAAAACTTGGGTTCGACTTTGCTGTCACTTAATTTAAAGATATAATAGATTGCATTTTGAAAATTAATCTTGTAATCCCATGGGAAATTAACAGGGAAAAACTTATTTTCTATCTTTAAATTATCTATTTCTTCTTTACTTTTTAAAATTGTTTTTTCATCTTCAGAGCAGTAATATGTAGGGCGCCAATCTGTTTGATCGAATAAATAGTAAATTCGATTGAAGGCAAATGTAATTTCATGTTTCAGTTTATCTAGGTCTTTAGCTTTCAAACTTGGACCATTGCCAATAATAAAACATCTCTTGTGAAAATGTTTATTTTTAAACTTTATTAAAGTTGCAGCATTTTGTGATAGAGGAAATAGATTAATTTTTATTAGTCTTGTTATTCTATATAAGGCTAAATTTATTATATTTTTATATTTCTTAATCATGCTATACTCCTTGAGTTGTAAACTAATCTATCCGCTGGATTTTATTGCTACTACGATTGATTTCTTAATGAACTTATAAGGTAGTTTAAAAAGGAAGGTTAATAGTTTTTTAATATCAAAAACTGAATATCTTACATCAATTACTTCAAAGTTATCACACCTACCATACGTATGGGTCCCAGTTAATTTTTTATAAAATTTTATAGGAATATCGTCAGGTAAGATTGTTGAGATATTTTTTTCTTGATAGGAATTTTCTGATATACTTATAATTTCATTGAATTTTATTGCTTTACCATATCCACCATTTGAACAATCCTGAGATACCCTAATTAACTTACTATTTTGCTCAAATATTCTTCCAGCTGGCCTCGTAAATTCATTATCAGTTATGATTGGGTTGCTCTTATGTGGTATTAATTTAAATTCATTATCAACTGAATATAATAATAATTCATCACTATATGGACTAAAGCACAATACTTTTGAAACAAAAATATATAGTTTATCCTTGAGTTTTAAAATTGTTGCATCAGATAATTCAATATCATCCAATAGCACTTTGCTAAGTTTCCATTCATATGGAAAACTCACCGATTCATATAACAATAATTTTTTTATTGATGAGGTTTCGGGCATCATATAGATTTTGTTATTAAAATCAAAAACAAATGGGTACGACATGTGAAAGGGTTCGTTTATTATAATTTGTTGATCCACAACTCTATTGTTAATAACTGTGGCTACTCCTATTTCTCCAAGGCTTTTTTTCTTATTATAAGCTTCATAAAACATATAGACTTTCCCGCTTCTTTTATAAAGTAACGGATCTGCATACCAGTATTTAATGTTATTTTTAAAAGCGGTAAATTCAGTTCTATTATTATTATCTAACATTCCTGTGTCATGACTAATAAATCTATATGCGATCATATAATCAGTACGAAAAAATCGCTGGAAAAAATTTGATACTGAACTGTTCATAATCTACACAACCTCAATTAAGTCATAAACTTTATCCATAACAACTTTCGGACTATAATTTTTTAAAACATCACTCTTATCATTTTTTAATTGATTATAGATTTGTTTATCATTTATTAAAGTTAAAATCCCTTTAAAAAGGCCATCAGGGGTTGGTTCAACAAGTAAACCATTTTCTTTTTGACGAATAAACTCTTCTGGTCCCATTGACCTTGCAACAATTACAGGTGTATTTAAAGCTAAAGCTTCCAAGACTGTAATTGATAAAGATTCAACAAGAGATGGATGAACATAAATAAATGCATTTTTAATATATGGATAAGGATTGTTGATAGAACCTATTAAATAAATGCTATTTTCTAATTTATAACGTTTAATACATCTCTCAATTTCACTTCGTTGTACACCTTCACCAATAAGATACCATTTTAAGTTGTACCCGCTGTCTACCAACTTTTTGCAAGCATGAACACAATTAATCATTCCCTTCTCAGGTGATAATCTACCTACGCTCACTAGGGTTAGATTTTGATTAAAATTAATGTCATGACTAATTCTTTCATTTGCTTTGTCCCGGATTTCTGCAACGTTAATAATGTTTGGTATGACAATGATTTTGTTATGGATCCCATTAATATTGTTTATCAGCAATTCTTTGCTACTGTTCGAAACTGCTATTATTTTGTTAAAGTTTTTGAATACTTTCATCCAACGTTTTGTTTCATTTTTCGAATAATCGTATGCTCCATGATGCCACCAAGTAATCTTGTTTTTACTGTTAATGATATATCCAACAAAATCAGTGCAAATTCCCATCCGATATGCTATAGCGCAGTCATAATTTTTATACAAATTAAAAAGGGGCTTAGCAAGATATAATGCCTTAACTCCGATTATTTTCTCTAGTAAGAATATAATTCTGAGACAAAGTGCGAACCAATTCCTTTTTCTTATGTTTGTAAAAATACACTGGATAAATGGTCCATAGGTTTTTGATAAATCAAAGTAGATAATATTTACTTCTTTAGGGACCTCCTTAGCATAATCACCAAGTTCTTCAAATAAGATCAAATCGAGGTCATAATAATTAAAATCTATACTTTTTAGCACATTTATAAGCGAGTTCTCAACCCCGCCTACCTTTAAATGACCATTTACAATCAAAAGTTTCTTTTTCAAAATTTCACCTCTCAATCTAACAATGAATTTTTCTTCTTATTGCTATTTATTCAGTATTTTATCAGTAAAATGCACAGGTCTTGATCTTCTATTGAGCACTAACAAACTGTATAATTTAACCATTTTATATTTTATTAGAAGTACCGTAACTTTCATCTTCCAAGAGATACTTGGTAATTTAAAGTCCTCAAATATTTTTGTGACTTTTGGGTGATACATAATTTCTTTAATCCTATTTATTTTTTCACTTTGTTCGTACCCATAATATTTTACTTGCCCTAACGTATTCAATGTAAAATACAACATATTTATTTTAATTTGCCTAGAAAAATCAAATTCTATATTTTTTCCAAAATACTGATTTAATCTTTCGTTTATTTTAAGGTAAGTATGCCATTTATTTTCATGAAATGTATTCGTCGTTGAAGCAGAATTGTAAAAGTAGTTGTAGTAATAATGATTTTTTAAATAGTAGAAACTTGCTGCATGATACATTATCTTCGAGCCTAGAATTGAATCTTCACAGTAGTGTATATCTTCGTCATAGTATAAATTGTTTCTTTTAAGGAAATTTAAATTAAATAAACAAACCCAGTTTGATATAGTTGGTGGAAATTCGATATGATCGAACATGATTAAGCAGTGGAACAGCTCATTCTTTATTTCATCTTTTGAATAATACCCTCCTCGAATAGGTTGTGTTCGTTTATCTTCATAATTGTTTGATTTTTTTTTGTAATCACACATAATAAAATCAAGATCTAATTCTTCAGCTTTGTGAACCATCTCCTGGTACATCTCAGGTTCAATCCAATCATCCGAGTCAATAAAACTTAAGTACTTTCCTTTTGCAATTTTAATTCCGTCATTTCTGGCTGCTGAAACTCTAGCATTTTTTTTGTGGATAACTTTAATCCGTTTATCTTTTTGGGCATAATCATCACATATTTGACCAGAATTATCTTTGGAACCGTCGTTAATTAATATAATTTCAAAATCTTGAAATGATTGATTTAGTATACTATCAACACAGCGGTGTAAATAATTTTCAACATTATAGACCGGTATTACCACACTGATTTTCGGAAGCATCTTTTTCCTCCTTTCTAAACTATTACGGTACTTACATCGACTGTCTAAGTTTATTATCTGCTGATATTAATTTTCCATTATCTACTTTAAAAACAATGTCACAGTTTTCAATTGTGCTCAATCTATGTGCAATGATGATTAATGTCTTTTCACCCTTTAGACCATCAATTGCCCTCATAATCTCTTTTTCTGTCTCGTTATCTAATGCAGATGTTGCTTCATCTAAAAAGATAATTTCCGGGTTATGATACAATGCTCTAGCAATCCCAATACGTTGCCGTTGTCCCCCTGAGAGTCTAACTCCTCTTTCACCTACGACAGTATTTATTCCTTCAGGGAGAGTATCAATAAAATCCTTTAGCTGTGCATCTTCAATTGCCTTTTGAACAGCAAAATCATCAATGTCCTGATCATTTATTCCAAAAGCCACATTGTTCCGAATGGTTTCATCTGATAAATAAATGGATTGTGGAATATAGCCAATCTTATTTTTCCATATTGGCATCAGTTCATTTAGATCTTTCCCATCAACTACTATCCGGCCCTTCTCAGGTTCGAATAGGCCTAATATAATATCAACAATAGTTGTTTTGCCCGCACCAGAAGTTCCAATGAACGCAACAGAATGTCCAATCGGAATGGTTAAGGATAAATTTTTAATGGAATACTCTTTTTGATTTGGATAACGAAAATATACATTTTCTAATCTAATTGAATTATGGAATATTTTCTCATCATTATTTAGTTTTTCATGTTTAAACTCAATGATTACATCTTCTTCAATTGGATTCTTGCCGTTATTATCTTTAATTAAATCATTATAGACTACTGTCAATGCCGGCTGGCTAAATCGAATGGAGGTTATGGTGGCGACTATTCTATTAATAGAAGGCATTAATCGAAATGCTGCCATAGCAAATAGTGACATGGTAGCCACTAATGTAGATGTCTCTGTACCTTGAAACACAATAATGACCATCGTAATAAGGACAACTGATACTAATAAGGTCTCGATAAATAGCCTAGGAATTTGATCTAGCGTATTTTTATAAATGGTATTATTCGCCATAATCTGACTTTGCTTAGCGTACGATTTCACAAAGTAACTTTCTTTTCCCGAAACCTTGATTTCTTTACTTGCCCCTAATCCTTGATTTACCCACTTAATCATCTCACGACTTACTCTTTGGTTTTCTATTCCTAAATGAGTAATCTTGTTTCGAAAGATCTTAAAGAATAAAAGAACACTTCCCCCCAATAAAATACCGGATGTAAGCGTGGCTAATGGCGCAGTAACAATTAATAAAGTAAGTATAAAAGTCATGATTAATATCTCCGTTAGCAATTGAAAACTTGCTAATAAAATACCATCAAATACCTTTGCTACTTCTCCGTTTACATTCCTTAATAATTCAGCGGAATTCCGCTGCAAATGAAACGTATAAGGTTTTGTTAAGTACAACTTAAACATCGTTCTGGATAGTTTTACTTTTTGATTCAAAATGACTCTATATTGTACCGAATAGAAAAATAATAAATAAGCATTCTTAACAATATATACTGTGAGTAAGCAGACCACAGCAAACAAAATAAACGTATTGGTTGATTGAAAATTTAACAATTGGTATACATTTGATAAAAATGATTGCTTCTGAATAATAGTAGGATTGGTTACAATTCCAACAAAAGGAACGATTAATCCAATTCCTACCGTTTCAAATATAGCTGCAAGGATCATCATCATAAAAAGCAACAATAATTTTTTCTTATCTCTTTTATTTAACAGAACCCCTATTTTTTGAATTGTATCCCTCAATTTGTTTCCACCTTCTCTAACTCTGGTTTTGTTCATTATAATGAACACTATTACTAAAAAAATTTGTGTTGAGATTCTGTTCTGTTTCATCTTTTTACATTATAACTTACAATAAATTCTTTTTAAAGAACATCTCTTCGACATAAATCTACAGAATTTATTTTGAAACTACCTAAAAAAACCTTTTAAATTAACTTAAAATTTTATATAGCTTTTCTAGTTCATAACAATTGCTATAGTCTTGATTTCTTATATTGTTCACTAAAGTATTCTTCATTTCTTGATTACAATAAAATTCCTCAATGCCTTTCGCTATACCTGGGACACTTAAGTCACAAATCAATCCTTCAACTCCATCTTCAATTTGGCTAGCTGCCGTTGGATATTTTGTAATGAGAATAGGTTTCGCTAGTATTTTAGCTTCCGAAACCGTTACCGCTTTTCCCTCATATCTAGAAGGCTGTACATATAGATCGCAATTTTTTATAAAAGGATAAGGATTTGTTTTTTTTCCTAAAAGGATAAAGCTCTCTTTTAAACCATGCTTAGAAATTAAATCTTTCAATTCTTTCTCATATCCTCCGTAACCGATGATGTACCATTTAATATTGGTTAAACCTTTGTTATGCAAAAGTTTCAGCGCTTCTATAGCCAGGTCAAAACCTTTAACATAAGACAATCTACCTACGGAGACTAGATTAAAGGTTTGAGATTTTTCTTGATTAAGTGGCAGCTCTTCCTCCGCCATTTTCTTTATAAAATTAGGTGAAGTTATATTTTCTACAACTATCACTTTCTCCATCAAGGTTGGATACGTAGATAAAAAGGCATCCCTGCATGCATCTGATACGGACGCAATATAATCAAATTGATTCCAAACTTTAAGGTCCAGCTCATTATCAATTTCCAACTTACTATAATCAGTATGAACCCAGGCCATTTTTTTCTTAGCATTTACCTTATTTACAATGATATCATGCGGCCACGCATAGCTGATGGCTACATCGTATTTTTTATCGAGCTTTGGTAAAAAGAAGGAGGAGTATTTTTGAGTTAGCTGCATCTGTATATATCCTGCTCCCTCTTCCAAGTTTCTAGATGTTGATTTAATTTTTGCTATATACTTTGACAATACCCTAATAAAAGCTAAAGAATATTGTCTTTCTTTAAGGCAAAGCGTAACCGGTTTTCGAAAAACCGTGTACTTTTTTACCTGAGGCAGAATATTTACTGACTTAGGAATTAAATTCATAAACTCGCCGACATGATGGAAGATTAACAGATCGACATTGTATTTTTGATAGTCAAAGCTTTCTAACATATTAATCAAACTTCTCTCAATTCCGCCAATTTCCATATTATAAACCGAAATTAAAATATTCTTTTTCATCCTTTATCCTCACTAAAAAGAAGTATTAACCACTAAACTGTACAACCCTATCTTTACTTTTATACGGTTTTACTTCCGTCTCTCTTTTATTTAAAAATAATGTATGGGGCGGTATGATACCTTTAACAATACTTCCAGCAGCAACAACGACATTATCTCCGATATGGGTATTTCTTAAAATCACGACATTCGACCCAATCCAAACGTTTTCACCAATGGTTACTTCTCCTCTTACTAAATGGTCAGTGGTATTTTTTTTATAATTATGATCATGGTCGTTAATGCACACATTGGGGGCAATTTTAGTGTTCTTTCCGATTGTGATTCGGTTAACACAATTAATATTACAATTATCATTAATAAACACATTATTTCCTATCGTGAGGACACCATTATAATCAATTCGAATGCTGGCATTCTTCCGTATAAAGACAAATTTTCCTATATGAATTTTTGCCTGATTATTAAAAACTTCTATCTTACTATTTACTTGTAGAGAAAAGATGGTGGATTTTATATTTCTAAAATACAAAATTTTAAAAAACAATCCCCTTACTATACCAATGAAGTGGGAGAGGTTCATTAAAATGGTTATAAATACACCACGATTTTTACACTCGGATATAAGGGTCCTAACTATTTTCTTAACCATACTCATTCTCCTTAAAAACTTCAGCGGGATATTTTTCTTATTCTAGCAATATTATGACCACCTATTAGTTTTGACAAAATAAATTTTATTTTCCCTTTAATTCTTTTCGCTAATGGCAGCCAACTTTTATAAAAGTGATGGATTGTATATGTTTTTTCGGTAATGAATGTTTGGCAATTGATATAATCATAAGGAGAAAAATAGGTCTGTGGATAAAAAACTCCAAGCTCATTTATTTCTTGATATTGTCCATTTGCTTTTAATCCCTTCTCTTCAAGTAACTTAGTAATAAAAGCTACATTGGTAAGATTATTGAATGTGCCATCATTTTTTATGAACTTTTTATCATTATAGGATTCTAGGAATTCCTTTATTAATGCATTTCCCTTTTCCGCCCCAATCGTGCTTGTAGCAATAAAGTTTTCTTGTTCAAATCCCCAAAAGGAAGTAACATGTAAGAGGTCATCAAAGGGTTTAAACACTTCAACATCTGTATCTAAATAAATCCCACCATAATTATAGAGAGCGTACACTCGGACATAATCACTGACAAAGGCAAATTTCCCCGCATTGTAAGCTTCTTTCACATATGAATTCACATTTATATTAAAATTACTTTCATTCCATTCTAAAATTTCATAGTGTGGTAGATGCTCTTTCCAGCTCTCTATACATTTTTTCACAATCCCTGGTTTTTCTTTTCCGCCAAACCAACAATAATGAATCATCCTAGGTATCTTGGTTATATCGTCCATTGGACTTACCTCTGTTATTCTCTATTCTTGAATTTTGATTTCTCCAATTAATAAATTCAATTAACGTTTTATAGTCTTTAATTTGCTCTTTTTCTATTCCTGTCTCCTTTAATTCTGCTGCGAATTCAATCAAAATTGGATCTATTTTTTTTTGAACTTCATCTGTTTTTACTGGACTCAAAAATGAATCTAAATCAATTTCAAGCACTGTAGCAATTCTTTTTACAACTTCGATAGACGGATTCCTATTCAGATTACGTTCAATATTACTTAAGTAAGACTTTGATATATTTGCCCGTTTAGCTAATTCGGACAAAGTTAACCCCTTTTGCTTCCGTAAATCATACATCGTTTTTCCAATCACGCCTCATACCCCGTTTTTCATAAATTAAATGACTATATAGTAAACATATCCGCTCTTTCCTTCCTTTTAATAACTGTTTGTTTGATATGGTGAATGACAGTTTCTATATCTGCCTCCGTCATATTCGACCCTGAAGGCAAGCACAACCCATTATTAAAGAGGCTTTCTGAAATACTTTTTTGTTCATTATGAGAGTAATATTTCCTTCCCGCAAATACAGGTTGAAGGTGAAGTGGCTTCCAAACCGGCCTTGCTTCAATATTTTCCTCACTTAATGCACTCAGTATCTCTGTAACTGAGACTCCAGCCTCTATCTCATTGATAGTTAATGCGGTTAACCATCTATTAGAATAAGTATCTGTTAACTCAGGCATAAATGTTAAGCCAGGTAAATTGGAAAGTTCATCAAAGTATCGTTGAAAAATCACTCTTCTTGCAGAAATTCTTTCCTCCAGTACTTCTAATTGCGCTCTTCCAACCCCTGCTAAAATGTTACTCAATCGATAATTGAATCCGATTTGACTGTGTTGGTAGTGTGGTGAGAAATCACGTGCTTGTGTAGCTAAGAATCTTGCCCTTTGTAATGCCTCACGATCATCTGAAACCAACATTCCTCCTCCGGAAGTGGTAATAATCTTGTTGCCATTAAAGGAAAAAACGCCAAATTTCCCAAATGTTCCACTTGCTTTCCCTTTATACATAGCGCCAAGTGACTCTGCTGCATCTTCAATGATAGGAATTCCATATCGATTGCAGATGTCCGTAATTTCATCCATTTTAGCGCTTTGTCCATACAAATTTACAACAATTACAGCCTTCGGAAGAGTTCCTCCCTTTATGGCATCATGAAAAGCTCTCTCTAAAGCTTGTGGCGACATATTCCATGTGTCAGGTTCAGAATCGATAAAAACCGGTACGGCCCCCTGATAAATAATCGGATTGGCACTGGCAATAAAGGTAAGACTCGAGCAAAACACCATATCACCGTGTCCTACCCCTAATAAAGAAAGAGCCAAATGAATAGCTGCCGTTCCTGAACTGACGGCCACTGCTTCACTGGCTCCCACGTATTGAGCTATTTCCGCTTCAAAAGCATCCACATTTGGTCCAAGCGGAGCAATCCAATTTGTTTCAAATGCTTCATTTATATATTTATGTTCCTTTCCACTCATATGAGGAGATGATAGAAAAATCCTTTTTTTATAGGTTGGTTGATCCACTGACTTCACCCCGCGTTCACTTTATTATTTATCTTTACCTTGGCAGGTATTCCCACAGCTAGACAATTTGCAGGAAGGTGATCTAATACAGTTGCTCCTGCACCAATCATTGTCCATTCACCTATTCTTTTATTTGGGATAATGGTTGCTCCGCTTCCTACACATGAACCCTCACGCAGTACCACCGTCCCTGCAATCGTACTATTAGGGCAGAGGTGAACAAAATCTTCTAGTAAGCTATCGTGCTCCACTACTGAGCATGAATTGATGATGCAATGATCCCCAATCATCACATCTGCATTAATGACGGCTTGTGGCATGACAACAGTACCATGCCCTATTTTTGCACTTGGGCTTATACTTGCAGAAGGATGGATAATTGTTACAAAGTTTCTTCTAGATAAGTCCAGCTTCTCAGCGACTAATTTTCTTGCTCTGTTATCGCCAATAGCCATGACAAATTTTACATTCTTATTTTCTATCTTAAATTGATTTGCTGCTTCAACAGGACCACAAATGACGTTGTTCAAAACTTGAATTTTTTCATACTTATTATCAAGATATCCGATGATTTGGAGACCTTTGATTGATCGAATAATATCAGAGACTACTTTACTATGCCCCCCATGGCCGATGACAACAACATTCATGGGTTTCCTCCTCCCATTGAGGAGTTAGAGCCTTTAAAGGTCTCCACTGTTACCTTTCCAGGTTGATTAATTCCATCAGATATGATTACCTTATAAGCTGTTAAAAATAGAATTTTCATATCGAGAAAGAAGGTTTGGTTCTTAACGTACCAAACATCTAACTTGAATTTCTCATCCCAAGAAAGAGTATTTCTCCCATTCACTTGGGCCCACCCTGTTATCCCCGGTCTTACGTTGTGCCTTAAGGATTGCTCTTTTGTATAAAGTGGCAAGTATTCAACTAGCAGAGGTCTTGGCCCAACTAAACTCAAATCACCTGTTATCACATTCCATAATTGGGGATATTCATCTAAGCTGTATTTACGAAGTAATCTTCCAAAAGATGTTAATCTGATATAATCTGGCTGCAATTGACCTTGATCATCTTTTTCATCTGTCATAGTTCGAAACTTATACAAGCAAAAAGGTTTTCCATATAAACCAGGGCGATTCTGTTTAAAGAAGATAGGAGAACCCAGCTTCAGTTTAATTAACAATCCAATCACGATAAAAATGGGTGAAAGACTTACGAGCAGTATTAAAGAAATCGTAAAGTCAAATAGCCGCTTCATATTCTAACCTCCCAAGCTATTTGGAATCAGCTAATAATTGTTTTTTTATTTCTTCAATTACATCTTTAATATTTATGTTTTCAGTCTCTATCCCCTTTACATAAATATTCAACAATATTGCTTTCAATCTCTGTTGGGTTAAATGTTCTGATAAAGCCATCTTACTAACCTCTCTTAGTAATACTATTTATTCTTATTTAAAAAAATTCCTCACTTTGATTGAAGTGAGGATTGTTAACCAAAGTAATTACTTTTATAGATGATATTTAAATTAATCACACTTTCAAAGAAATAATAGGCAAAATAGCATATTATAATGGCATAATACACAAGCTTCTCGTCCTTTTTTCTAAAAACCTTAATAATCCATGATAGTAAGATTATTTGGTATAGTTCAAAATAGATACTAAACCTGGCAAAAATCCAATTCCCCATTGATATAATCATAAAGGACAGACCGATTATCGCCATATTTACGATAACATCACTTTCTGGATATATTTCTCTCAGTTTTTCTCTACCAAAAAAAGCAATGATCAAGGGAACGGCAAACACGATTACCCTTAAAATATTTGCTCCTCCTTCATTAAATTGACTGTATACACCGTATTGACTATCCTGAATTGCAGAAAATAATATACTTGAAAACTGATTAAACCCTAACACAATAAGTACAGAACAAAGTAATAGGATCAACGTCGCCTTTGACCACGCTCTATATCTTACTAAAAAATAGATTGGAATTAAGATCAGTGCACTTTGATGAAAAAATGAAGCAAATATAACGAGTAAAACATATTTAAACCAATTACCCTCAATTAAATATTTAGTACCTGTGAAAATAATGGCTGTTGCTAGACATTGTCTAATTCCATTCATGGTTACTAAAAAAAGACCACCAGTTATATAAACATAAAAACTTAATTCAAACAATCTTGAATATTTATATAGTCCCATAATAATAAGAAGATTCGTAATTGCAGCAGTTGTAAATATTAATATTTGTGGATCATTTGAAAACCTTTTTAAAACCATTTGAAGAACACCAAATCCAATATCATCCTGAGATTTCACTAAATCCCAGGTAAAATTAGTAATATTGTAGGTATGTACATAGAAGGGAGTATCTCCTATATTATTACGTAGTCCAGAAACTAAAATAAAAGATAACATCGTACCAAAAACAAATAATTTATTTGGTTTTATTGACACCAACGAACCATTAAAAACTAGGGTTCTTGAAAAATATCGTGAAAGTAATGAACATAGAAATACAATAGCAAGATTGATCCAGAGGACAGTCATACCATAAATCCCTTCAGCGTATTATAAAATTTAAATCTGGCTTTATTTTTATACAACAATATGTTCGATAATACCTCGTAGTAAAGACCAACTGTTGGAATAATTGCTTTCATTGTATGCCCCCCTTTAAACCGACACAGTTAGTTTTGGTATTTCGTTATAGTTGGCTAACGTTATAAGTCTTTTTCTAATTTCCCCAGAATCAAGGCTTGTGTACGATGTGATAATATCTTCTATTTCTTGAATAAATAATTCAGACGTCTTTCCTATATAAATCTTAGGGTATATTTGCTGCTCATGAACTTCTTCTTTTTTCAATAATTCTTCAAACAGCTTCTCCCCAGGTCTAATTCCTGTAAATTCAATACCTATTTCCTCAATTGAATTTCCTGAGAGTTTAATGAGATTTTTGGCTAAATCAACAATTTTTACAGGTTCGCCCATATCTAGGACAAAGATTTCCCCACCCTTTGCAAGTGAGCCAGCTTGTAGGACTAATCTGGACGCTTCGGGGATTGTCATAAAATAACGAACCATATCAGGGTGGGTAACTGTAACAGGTCCGCCCTTTTCAATTTGCTTTTTAAATAATGGGATTACACTGCCTCTACTTCCCAAAACATTTCCAAAACGAACCGCTACAAATTTAGTAGTACTTTCTTTGTCCAAATGTTGAATAATCATTTCAGCAAGCTTTTTAGCAGCACCCATTACACTAGTTGGATTCACCGCTTTGTCAGTAGAGACCATGACAAAGGTTTTTACTCCATTCCAGCTTGCAGCTTTTGCTACGTTCATTGTCCCAATGATGTTATTTTTGACAGCTTCTTCTGGATTAGCTTCCATAAGTGGTACATGTTTATGTGCAGCTGCATGATAAACAATATCTGGTTGATAGTTACTCATAACCGACATCAATTTTTTCTCGTCCTGTATATCGGCAATCACAGGGACAAATTCTATTTTTGTGTGTTTATTTGCTTCTTTTAGTTCCATTTCGACCGAGTAAATACTATTCTCACCATGTCCTAAAAGGACAAGCTTACTTGGATTAAAATTTGTAATCTGTCTGCAAATTTCTGATCCGATCGATCCTCCTGCACCGGTAACTAGAATAACGTTATTGGTGATGTTTTCTGAAATACTATCGATATCTAATTCAACTGGTTCCCTGCCCAGTAAATCCTCAACTTGCACATCACGAAATTGATTAACAGACACTTTCCCTGTCATTAAGTCCTCAAGCAATGGTAAAATTTGTGTTTTGGCATCTGTTTTTGCACATTCTAGAAAGATCGCATTTAGCTCTTTTTTGCTAAGTGATGGAATCGCAATCACTATATTTTCGATATCGAATTTCGAAACCGCCGTCTCGATTTTGTTGGTGCCGCCATAGACTGGAATGCCTAAGATATCAAGCTTATGCTTTTTAACATCATCGTCAATAAAAGCAATTGGGATTAAATCTGCTTCTTTATTTTGTAACAATTGCCTTGCCACCATGGTTCCAGCAGACCCTGCCCCGATAATTAGTGTTCTTTTTTTATTTTCAATCTTATTAAGACGGGAATCTCGAAGCATCCGCCAGCAAAAACGTGATCCTCCAATGAAAGACATATTAAGTAACCATGTGACTGCCATTAGTCGAAAATAAATCTCATGAAAAATAAAATGCTGAACAATCGCAGCAATAATGATTGAAGTGGTTACTACTTTTAAAATACTTAATAATTCTCCAACACTTGCATATTCCCAGGCTTTTTTATACAAATGAAACCTAAAAGCAAGAAGAAAATGACTTGATAGAATGATAATCGAACTTATCACAATCGGAAAAGTAATAACCTGAATCGTTCCATTAACTAAAAAACGGCTAATAAATATGGCCGTCATTACAATACATGAATCAATAAATATAAATAAGGACAATCGTTGCCGATAGGTCATGCTTTCCCCCCTTTAATTAAAGATGTTGTAACTAACCTCTAATCAGTCTTCATTCTTTCAACTCCCTTAAAATAAAAATGTTAATTATATGTACTCATGAAAGAACGCATAATTAACATTTTTAAATAAATTTAAACGGGCATCTAACCCATCCTCACACCACACTTTTGACGACTAGCGTCTAAGGCTCACTGCCCACAGCATGACCGAGTACCTCCATTGATAACGGAAAGGAGACATCTCCGACACTTAACAAACCCCAAATATAAAAGTAATGTTCTTAATAAAGAACTTCTCTATTAAAAAAAATAACCTTTTCCCTTGCTATTGATTCAAAATTACCCCGATAAGTTTTGCTTTTGCGAATTCTATCACTGCTTTGGCTTCAGTTGCACTTTGGCGTTTTGTTTTGCCATTCTTAACTACCAAAAGTACACCATCACAAAGTCCAGCCAACAGCTTTGTATCTGGCAATTTAAGAAGAGCTGCAGTATCTAGTATAATAACATCATAAGAACCTTTTACTTTTTCTAACAAATCCTTCATCATTTTTGAACCTAATAACTCAACTGGATTTTTGGGGATTGAACCACTTGCCAGTAAGTCTAGTCTCCATATCTCAGTATGATGAACAACTTCACTGAAGGTCATCCTTCCTGTCAGTACATCTGTCAACCCAGTTGAGTTAGAAGTATGAAAGAAATCATGTAATGCAGGGGCTCTTAAATTGGTATCAATTAAGAGGACCTTCTTTTTCTGCTGTACCATAGATACAGCTAGGTTGGCTAGCATTGTCGACTTTCCATCTCCTTCTTCAGGAGAGGTAACCAAGAAGGTTTGAGTCATTTTTTCAGACAAGAGAAAATTAATATTTGTTTGAATCATTTGAAATTGATCTGCTAATACCGAATCTGGAAAATAGTAAGTAACAAAGGGGTTCTTTATTTTGGTTGTCTTTGATGATCTTTTATTTATAATCAATTGTCTCACCCTTCATTTCTACTTCAAATTTACTTTTATTTGTTGCTCTTTTCATATTCCTTTTATTAATTTTAGGTATTCTTCCTAATACTGGAACATCCATTATTTCTTCAATGTCCTTTTTGGAGAGGATTCTATCATCTAACGTTTCTAAAAAGAAGGCAATTCCGATGCCTATTACCAGACCACCAATTATTCCATACAGAAGCTTATTATTTGTTGTTGGATTAATTGGAACCGGATTTACCTTTGCCTTGGATAAAATCCGAATATAGTCCTCCCCTACAATTTTGGGAACTTCCTCTTTAAAAACCTCGGCGGTTGTATCGGCAATTTTTGCTGCCCTATCTGGATCAGTATCCACTACACTTATGCTGACTACCTGAGAGTTTTCTAAACTAGCTACTGAAATTTGATTTGCCAATTGTTCGGATGTTTCATTTAAGCCTAACTTTTTTACAACAATATCAAGGATAGAGGAATCTCTTACAATGACTTGTAGAGTTTTTCTAGATTCTCCATCTGCACCAATAATAATTCTAGATGAAGATTGATATAACGGGACCACTGTAGATTGATTTAAGATATAACCCGCTATTCCAGCTAGAAGGGTCACCAATGTAATAACCATTAAACGCCTTTTGATCACAAGGAACAATTCTTTCAGATTGATTTCCTTTGGCCCTTTTTGAGTTACTTGGTTCATTTTTTTAAAACTATCCATAATGCCACCTTTTATGTTAGACTTTTTTCCCAAAAAACAAAACGTTCTAAATAAAGAACAAATACAGTGAAAAAATACTTAAAATTGATTTTACATTTTTTATTTTAGTTCATTATAAAGAACATGTCAATTTGTATTTTCTTAAAATAGTCTCATTTACTTATTAAAAATATTAAACACTAACTTCCAGTTGTTTTTTTAGCAACCGACTGAACATCCCTCTTTTCTCACTAGCAAGCTGGTTAAACTCCCCTTGTTGGATAACCTCACCTTGATCTAATACCACTACCTGATCTGCATTTCGAACGGTTGACAGGCGGTGTGCTATTACGATGATTGTCATCGATCCCTTAAGTCTTTCAAGTGCTTCTTGAATCTTAGATTCATTCTCTGTGTCTAATGCACTTGTTGCTTCATCTAAAATTAAAATAGATGGGTTGCGCAAAATGGCTCGTGCTAGAACAAGCCTTTGCCTTTCCCCCCCAGATAGCTTTATTCCCCGATCACCGATGAGGGTATCAAGTCCTTTAGGTAACTTTCTAACGAAATCAGCAGCCGCAGCAAATTCTAGTGCTTCCCAAATTTGTTTCTCATTAGCATTTTGATCAATAATTAATAAATTTTCTCGTAATGTAGCATTAAACAGAAACGGATCTTGTGGGACATAACTGATCGACCGTCTCAGTTCAAGTAAATTTTCATTTGATAATATTTTCCCATCAATTAAAACCTCACCCTTTTCAGGATTGTTAAGCCCCATTAATAAATCTATTAATGTGCTTTTACCAGCTCCAGATGGTCCAACTATGGCTGTCATTCGATTAGCGGGAAATTGCAAGTTAACCTTCTGTAATGCATATGCTTGCTCTGCTTTATTATATTTAAAATATGCATCTTTACATTCTAAACCTTGATTTATTATGATTGGTTTAACATTTTGAATCATTCTTTCATTTAATTCTTGGTACTCTTTACATTCCTTTTGCAGAGCAAGGAGACCTTTAAATGCGGGAACTACTGAACCTAACTGTTCCAATGATGATTGTATCCCAGTTATTCTTGGCCATAATCTAGAAAATATGATAAGAATTAGAAATAAAGAAGCAGATTGACCATTAAACATATTTATAGAAATAAATACAAAAATACCAATTAAACATGCAAATACTACCTTATAAATAAAGTTTGATTTTGTTTTTAAATCCACAGCTTCAACTACATTTTTCTCCATTTTTTCATTAAGATTTTTGAACCATGCAATGTGATGTTCCTCCAAATTGTTACTTTTAATATCTTTTATCCCATTGAAATGATCGGTTATTCCGGCCATATATGTTTGGGATAATTCAAGATTGACCAAACCTAATTTACTATTTTTTTTAATGAACTTTCTCGAGAAAAAAACAAGTAACAGACCAAAGGTAGTAACCAATATGGTCATCTTTACCGAAAAAAAACAAGCAATTCCTATTTGAATGAGTGTAAATATGATGGAAGATATAAAATTTAAAAAAAGATTTACACCTCCACTTACACGACCTGTTTCCGTAATCATTGAGTTAATAAGATCAGACTTTCGATTTTTCAGAAAAAAACCCCAATTAGCTAATAATATTGATTTATACGTTTCTTCTCTTAAATAACGAGCAAATCCTTGTTGAATTCTTGTATTCAAGATTGTTTGATTCCTTTGAAAATAACTTTGTCCTATCATTACCAATATGAATATACATAAGATTAATGAAAAACCAATCGTTTGCGAAGTACCTTGGAAAATGGACAGGAACTTATTATTTAAATAACTATCATCCATTTTTAGGTCAAGAATATTTGTAAAATTAATTAAAGGGACCAACAAAAAAATGCCTACGCCTTCAAATATGCTAATTAATATCATCGCAGAAAGGTTAATATAGAGGATTTTACCAGAATAAGAATGGATAAGTTTTACAAAATACATGGCTTCTTTCATTTCGGCTCCTCCAAGGATAGTTCTTGCTTCCTAGCTTTCCTCCATAAGCATAAAAAAGGTCTTAATATAAAATATAAAAAATGGAGTTTATATGGAAGTGGTAATGTAACCGTATCGATATGGTAGGGATATAAATAACTTAGTATAAACAATACCTTTTGCTGACCAGACATTAAATGAAATAAATGGCGGGCATGATAGGAAGAAACATCTTTTGGTAAAGGGTAATTATGTAGATTCACCATTTGTTTTATATAAAATATCGCAGCCTGAGCAAGTGATTTTGATCTTTTATTCGTAATAAACCAGTGCATTTCTTTAACTATCTGGGAATTTAACAGTTGTGAAGATAAAATAATGCTTTGTCCCACCACTTGGAAATTGCGGTGTTCTTTCACTAGAGAATGGATTTCTTGCCAGTCTATTCCCTGTCCGATCATTCGATGAATATCTACTAACCAACGCAGACGTGACCATCCGTGTCTTGCACCATGAGAAACAAGAAATAAAAATAAATCCTCCCTGCCTAAAAAAAAGATTGGACTGTTTGATAATAAGCTTTTTCTTTTGCGTTCCCATAATTCGTGGAAGCTGGGTTCCTTTCCAGGCCCTGGACTTAGTCTCCAATGAATTTCTACCTTAATATTTTTTGTTGTATGATGATATGTAACATGGTGATGTCTCCATTTCCAATCTTCTAATACACTCTGAATATAATCGTCTTTTACATAATTAATGGTTTCTAGCAGTTTATGCATGTTTTCTAATTCTTCAATTGGGATAAGTAAATCTAAATCCCCACACGTCCTTAGAGAAATATCACCATAGAATTCGTGACCAAGCATAGGCCCTTTTAAAAATATGGCTTTTAAACCATTCATATTAAATACTTTCGCTAATTCTTCCATTTCCCCACTCAGCTGGAGCATTTTGAAAATATTTTGCTTATATAATCCACCAACTGTTTGAATGACAAATTGTGGAATTAAATCATCAAAACGCTGAAGTTTAGAAGCTAATAATGGATACACCCGATGATGTATGGTTAAATTCAAAAACATTTTCCAATCTATATTGGTATATTCCTCTATTAAATACTTTTGAATGCAATCATCATCATCCCTTAACATCTCAAGTATAAGAATTAATTCTTTCGGAACATCCCGCAGGTCGAGATTGAATTTTTTCACTGTCATTACTCCTTATTTAATAAATACCTCGACTTTTTTGCAAATTTACTAACAACTACAAATTTCTTCATTTCTGCTGCACCCGTTAAATAAAGAGGACCACTTCTTAACCAGGCATGAGCAATCATTTCTCCCTTCTCATCTTTGGCAGTCCCCAAATAGATTGTACTATCAATTTGACGTCGTTCTAGCATTTTCATGCATGCTATAGCCTTTATCAAACATTGGCTTTCCCAAAAAGTATATTTACTCATAATATGGATTGCATGTGATACTTGTTTCAATATTTTTATTTTGACGGGATCTATTTCAAAAGATGTTTCGTCCATTCGAGAACCAAGAGTGGCGGAAACCCTGCTAAAAGGAAAGGCTTTTAACACGTGTGCCCATGCTAACAAAATATACGCTTCTATCAATAATTTTTTCATCTGAATATCTGAAGTGAAGAATAACCAAATTTTTCTCACTTTACATGAATCCTTCCTTACTATCTAAGTAATTATAATTCTATTGCTCTTTTTCAATCATAATTAATTTTTCATTTAATAACAGTTCTAGAAAGGGGATGACTTCTTTCTGGCATTCATCAAATTCCACATCAAACTCGTTAGTTAATTCTGAGATTAATTTATTAATAGAAATAGGAGTTTTTATACCTTTCCAAATATCTCCACCAATTAGACCCAAATTGTAGTATTTTCCGTTATCAATACTCATCATCACAGTTTCTCCATCCATATCACTAATGATATTTCCTGGACTTTGAACGATAGTCGTTTCTAAAGAGAGTTTATCTACACTTAGCATTTTCAATTTTCAATCTCCTCTTTTATACAGCTTAGAATTAGTGATGCCAACTCATCTGCTGTAAATGTATTTTTAGGTCTACTTATATGGTACATTTTAATATAGTTAATCATTTCCGTAGATTTTGTAAAATGCCAATTGGTTAGGCCAAGACTTTGAATAAGTAGATTCCTGTATGTATGAATTAATAGTGTCTGTAAACGAGTAAGACCTTCAATTTGGTTAAACTCTATTTCTTCCATTTCAGTTAAGGATAATTCAAATAATCCAGTTAGTGGTAGTGGGTTAGATATAAATTGGTCTTTAATAGGAATAGCAAACTTCGTTTCTCTTTGGTAAATTGGTCTGAATTCTTTGTTATCTAATCCGAACTCATCTAAGCTTTTCTGCCATAGTTTCTGTTGGGGATAGGATGGAATCACCATTGGTACATTACCTTTCGTAAAATAAACACCAATCACATCATCTGTAAGCAATTGATATCCTTTCTGTAGAAAGGCTGATGCCAAAGTAGACTTTCCGGCCCCGGAATCACCAATAATACCGTAAGCTTTTCCATTAATGGCAACGGCGCTCCCATGTAAAGGAAAGATTCCTCTTTGCATCAAGATAGCTCCCATACAACTTCCCAACAAATAAAGTCGTATGACATCTTCTTTATATTCATTTAGAGGTGATACAGTAATTCTTCTTCCCTCTTCAACAAGAAAAATAGCAGTATCTGAAACCTTAAACATAACTAAGTTTTCATTTATTATTAAAGTGTTTTGCGCATCAGATAATTCTAACCATAAATTTGATAAATCCTTTAATTCAATTTCTATATCTATAGAGTTCCTACCGTTATCAATCACTAATAATTCAGGGAAAGGGATTTTACTTCTCACTGAGAATCCAAAGGCCTTATAAATTACTTCATTCGCAACGCTCTCCATGGTATTCACTCCAATAAAATCCTTGATTTATAAAAAGCCCTTATATAATCTTCTATATATAAGGGCCTTTTTTAGGTCAAACAATACTGTCTAGAAGTAATTTTATATTAAAATTTCAAATAGACATGTCCTATACCATTACTACTTGCAAATATCTTCTTATTAACTTTTAGCGTCCATATGCTGACCAGTAACTGGATCTGTAGGGATTGTCTCACCATCGGCATAATGAGCATCATAAAAATTTCCAGCAGTATTGTGCATTGTCATTTTCACATCTAGCATTTCTAATTCTGGTTTTTTCCATTCTCTTTTCATTTAATCACCCCCTTTCAAAGTATTTTTTTAGTAACCGATACACTATTACAGCCCTCATTAAGATTCTATAGTCTGGGTTAGACATACTTTCTATTCTTGGACCTTTTTCACTTTTGGACAGTGCCGACCTTATTACACCTTCATCAAAGAATCTCATTGCATAGGATTCTTTTAAAAGTTCCTTAACTTCCTCAATGAGCATACTCCAATTTGGAATCATCCGATGAAGCCAATCTGCACCTTGAACACCTCTGACATATTGATTTAATCTAATTTGATTTGGCAGCACATTTTCTGTTGATCTTCGAATGAGCGCTCGGTCTACCCCATTTTGAACAAATTGATCCTCTGGTACAGAAAAACAAAAACGAGCTACTCGAATATCATTGGTAGGATCACGTTTCCAAAGTTTATATCGCAATGATAGTTTGGCATCAAGTGTACTCCCCGAATTCCACGTGGAGATATTTTCAAAGATAATTCTTCTTTGTTCATAAATATTTTGAGAGGCCAACCAGCCAGAGTTATCAATTCCATACTCCCTTAACTTTGAAAATACACCAGTCCTCTCGGCGAGGTCTGAGTTAATTAAAGTCGGAACATCTAATGATCTATTGATAGGTATCATTTGATTAATGAAAGGAAAGCTCTTTCTAATAATATAAGGAAGCAATCGAAATCTGGCTCCTCCGATATTCAGACTATATTGATGTAATTCTTGAATAAGACGCAGCCACTTTAACTTTTTTAATAGAATGGCATAATAATCTAGAGCTGAGCCCCATGATATAGTCGAATTACCTTTATCACCATTTAGTAAAATTCCAACACCTTTTTTGTGTGCTTCCTCAAAAATGCCCCTTAACCAGAATGAATTTTCAGTAAATTTGTAAGGCATTTCCATTACATCCAGATACTCATCGATTTCGGTATAAGAACTTCTCCCGTCAAAATCATAGTAATGGTCAGAAATTCCGCCTACATATTCAACCGTTTTCTTAATTAATGGTCTCTCGTCCGGCATTAATCGCTTATGAGTGAAATCTACGAAATCCATTGGTGGAATATAACTGAAAGTATGTAAGGTCTTATTTTCTTTTCGCAGTTCTTTTGCTGCAAACCCTACAATTGAGCCTGAATCTAACCCCCCGCTTAATTGGGAACCAACTTCTCGGTACGTTCGTAACCTACAGTTTACTGCCTTCTGAAAAACCTCTTGAAATGCCTCTACATATTCTTCGTTTGACTTTAATTTTATTTTTTCTTTAGGAGTAAATGTACCGTAGCGTTTTAGGTGAATTCCTTCTCCAACAATTGATATAGAATGAAATGGTGGTACTTGATCTATATTTTTAAACGGAGTCATCCGAGCATCCACCGTATCAATCATTCCAGTAATAGCTAAAAATTCAGCGATATAATTTTCGTTTAATTGCTTCTTAACATAGGGCAAGGATAATAATGATTCAATGGTTGTACAGAAGGTGAATCGTGAATTATTTTTGAAATAATATAGTGTTCTATATCCAGATGGATCTCTTGCACCAAAAAATTGTTGTTTCCTTTCGTCCCAAATCATAAAGGCAAAATCGCCGACTAGATACTTGGGAGAATCTTCTTCCCATTTATGATACGAAAGCAAGATAAGTTCACTATCAGTGATTTCTTTCCTTCTTTCCTTTTTCACTTGTAATCTTTCAAATAGTTCTTCACGATTATCGATAATTGCATCTGCCGTAATAGCTAACTTCCTTTCATAATCATAGTAGGGAAGTTTTTCACCTATAGACTCCGGGGTAATCCACTGTGCATGGCAGCCAAGAAAAACTTTGTCGTTATGCCAGGTTTGCACATCATCGGCCGGATATTTTTCTAATTCTTTCATAATCCGGTTTCCGTGCTCTAGATTGATTGGTTCATCGTTTAAATGATATATTCCGGCTATAGCACTCATCTTTTCCTCCTGCCAGGCTTAAAATTCCATATTACCTTTAACCATTAGATTAAATTGTTCACTAAAAAGAACAAATATGTCATACTTAACTAATAGAAATTTGGTTAAATCTTAATCTCCACCGATTTAACTAAATAACCCTATTTTAATTGCATTAATTTAATGAATTATATTACTAATTACCTATTTAATCCTCTTTGTTAGTTCTTTATCAAGAACACCTAATAAAGTTATAATAAAGCCTTAAACTATTAGTGTCAATATTTTTTCGTTTAATAATTCTGGAGTTTTTAAATATTGTTATTAAATTAGGTTCTACATTAAAATGAATTATATAAAAACAAATTGACATCATCACTAATTTGTAGTAAATTTTATAAATAATCTAAATAATTATTTTCTTATCAAGAGAGGTTGAGGGAAGGGCCCTGCGACACCTCAGCAACCTTCAATGTTTTTTCTCATTGAAAAGGTGCTAAGTCCTGCAAATTCACTAATTTGCAAGATAAGAAGAATGACAAATGTGCTGCCTACAAAAGTCTTCTTCTTATGAGAAGACTTTTTTTATTTATCAAAAAGCTTTATCACTCAATCGCGTTAATGTTAAACATAATAATCATTTATTACTAGGAGCGTGCCTTATGTACAAAATCGATACGAAACTTGCTCAAATCGGCAACCGCAGCGAAACAACAACTGGAACGGTGAATCCACCTATTTATTTTTCAACTGCCTTCCGCCATGAGGGAATTGGGCAATCAACAGGGTTTGACTATACCCGAACAGGAAATCCAACACGTCAGCTTCTTGAAAAAACAATTGCTGATTTAGAGGACGGCGATCAAGGCTTTGCCTGCAGTTCTGGGATGGCAGCCATCCTAACGATCCTCTCTTTATTTGAATCTGGTGATGAATGGATTGTAAGTGAAGATTTATATGGCGGCACCTACCGTCTATTAGAAAAGGGCTATAAAAAATGGGGCTTGAACACTCAATATGTTAATACCTGTTGTCCGGAAGAGATTGAAAAGAAAATTACGCCAAATACAAAGGCTATTTTCTTGGAGACACCAACCAATCCCCTCATGCAAGAATCAGATATTGCAGCTGTTTCAGAAATTGCCAAAAAACATGGGCTTTTATTAATAGTAGATAATACATTTTATACGCCACTATTACAGAAGCCAATTACCCTTGGCGCGGATATTGTCATCCACAGTGCAACGAAATACTTGGGGGGCCATAATGATGTTCTCGCCGGGCTGGTTGTTGCAAAAGGGAAGGAACTTTGTGAAGCATTGGCCTTTCACCATAACGGTGCCGGGGCAGTGCTTAGTCCGTTCGACTCTTGGTTATTAATGCGCGGAATGAAAACTTTATCGCTTCGAATGGACAGACATGAAAAAAATGCAAAAAAGATTGTTGAGTTCCTTTCTCAGCATGTAGCTGTATCAGATGTGCTTTATCCAGGCAGAGGTGGAATGGTGTCCTTCAGAGTACAAGAAGAATCATGGATTAATCCTTTCCTACAAGGCCTAAGACTCATTTGTTTTGCTGAAAGCCTTGGTGGTACGGAAAGCTTTATTACCTATCCAGCAACGCAGACCCATGCCGATATTCCTGTAGAGGTTCGGACCCAATCAGGTGTCGATAATTGTTTATTACGTTTTTCGGTTGGAATCGAAGATGCACAAGACATCATTGAAGATTTGCAACAGGCATTTGCCCATATTAAAGAAGGAGTGATCGCATAATGGCACACGATGAATATAGTTTTGAAACCCGGCTCCTTCATAATAAGCATAAAATTGATCCGACAACAGGAGCAGTGAGTGTACCGATTCAACACGCCTCCACCTTCCATCAAGCTGATTTTGATCAGTTTGGTAAATATGATTATGGCCGTAGTTTAAATCCAACACGGGAAGCTCTTGAAGATGTAATTGCAGAACTAGAGGGCGGTGTAAAAGGGTTTGCCTTTTCATCTGGGATGGCTGCTATTTCGACGGCCTTTCTGCTCCTTTCAGCTGGAGACCATATTGTGATAACAGAAGATGTCTATGGCGGGACGTTTCGGATGGTCACCCAAGTCCTTACTCGGTTAGGCATTCAGCATACGTTTGTCGATATGACGAATTTAGAGGAAGTCAAACAAGCGATTCAGCCAAATACAAAGGCGTTCTATGTGGAGACCCCATCGAATCCGTTAATGAAAGTAACGGATATTAGAGCGATTAGCAGGATCGCAAAAGAGGTTAACGCATTAACCTTTGTCGATAACACGTTCCTTACTCCATCCCACCAGAAGCCACTGGAATTAGGAGCAGATGTCGTGCTCCATAGCGCAACGAAATTTTTAGCAGGTCACAGTGATGTCGTAGCTGGACTAGCTGTGGTAAACAGCGAAGACTTAGCCAAAAGATTAGGCTTTTTGCAAAATGGCTTTGGCGCGATCTTAGGTGTGCAGGATGCATGGCTCGTGTTAAGAGGAATCAAGACGCTGCATGTTCGGTTAGAACAATCTCAACGGTCAGCTATCAAATTAGCGGAATTTTTAGAGGCACATCCACTCGTGGAAAAAGTTCATTATCCGGGGCTGGAAAGTCACCCTCAATATCAGCTGCAAAAAGAACAAGCAGCAGGTCCCGGTGCGGTCTTATCATTTGAATTGGCTAATGAAGATGCCCTTCGAACCTTTATTGCCAATGTAAAAATACCTGTATTTGCGGTTAGTCTAGGTGCAGTGGAATCTATTCTTTCCTACCCGGCAAAAATGTCTCATGCCGCAATGTCTCAAGAGGACAGAGATGAACGCGGGATTACAAATGGCCTTGTTCGCTTATCGGTTGGTCTCGAAAATCCAGAAGATTTAATCAAGGATTTTTCTCAAGCCCTTGAGCATGTTCGTGATACACACTTGGTCTTACATCAAGGAGAATCATGATGAGCCTTCTAGAAAAATTACAAAATCAAATTTTAATTGCCGATGGTGCAATGGGCACCCTTCTTTATTCTTTCGGAGTGGATTCATGCTCAGAGGAATTAAATTTATCACAGCCTGAGCAAATTCAAAATATTCATCATGCTTATATTGATGCAGGTGCCGATGTGATCCAAACCAATTCGTATGCGGCAAACTATTTAAAGCTGCAGCGATATGGATTAGAAGATTCGGTTAAGGAGATTAATAGTGCAGCCGTCCGTCTAGCAAAAAAGGCAGCACAAAATAATGCCTTTGTTCTTGGAACCATGGGTGGCAACCGTGGCATTAAAACGAGCTCCATTACGATCGAAGAAATAAAACGAAGCTTCCGAGAGCAATTATATTGCCTCCTTCTTGAGGGTGTGGATGGATTATTACTCGAAACCTTTTATGACTTGGAGGAACTCGAAACCATTCTGACCATTGCCAGAAAAGAAACGAATCTGCCAATTATTGCACAGGTATCCCTTCAGGAGCCTGGATTTTTACAGGATCGGACGCCGGTTAATGATGCCTTAAAAAGACTAGAAGGACTTGGTGCTGATGTGGTCGGTCTTAACTGCCGGCTCGGTCCCCACCATATGTTATTAGCATTGGATCAAATTGAATTGCCTGCACATGCTTTTCTATCTGCCTATCCAAATGCCAGTCTACCAACCTATACGGATGGCAAATTTCACTATGAGGGCGATGCGGATTATTTTAAAAAATCTGCTCAAAGCTTTCGACAAGAAGGGATCCGTTTACTGGGCGGCTGTTGTGGAACGACCCCAGCCCATATTAGAGCTTTTGCCTCAGAATTAAAGAATTCTGTCCCCATCACTGAGAAAGTTGTAAAATTAAAACCAAAGAAGATCGTCGTAGAGTCTTCTTCTCCTAAGAGAGAGTACACTCCCCTACAGGAGATCGTGAAGGAAAGACCATCAGTTATCGTGGAATTAGATCCACCTCGAAAGTTGGATACGACTAAATTTTTTGAAGGGGCGAAGGCGTTAAAAGAAGCTGGAATAGATTCTATCACTCTAGCGGATAATTCACTCGCTACTGTCCGAATTTCCAATGAATCAATCGGATATCTCCTAAAAAGCGAGTTAGGGATGCGGCCGCTTATTCATATTGCCTGCCGCGACCGTAATATTATCGGGCTGCAGTCTCATCTAATGGGCTTGCATACACTTGGAATGAATGATGTCCTTGCGATTACGGGAGACCCGGCAAGAGTAGGCGATTTTCCAGGTGCTTCTTCCGTTTACGATGTCTCATCATTTGAGCTCATTCAAATGATTAAGCAATTAAATGAAGGTCTATCTTTTTCCGGAAAGGACTTAGGTCAAAAAACGGCCTTTAGTATTGCCGCTGCCTTTAACCCGAATGTCCGCTCCGTTGAAAAAGCGGTAAAACGGCTGGAGAAGAAAATGGAATATGGTGCGGATTACTTTATTTCCCAGCCGGTATTTTCCGAAGAGAAGTTAATCGAAGTCTATGAAAATACAAAACATTTGGATGCACCGATTTATATTGGGTTAATGCCGCTAACGAGCAGTAAAAATGCAGAGTTTCTTCATAATGAAGTGCCAGGTATCAAAATAGCCGATTCGATACGGGAACAGATGGCCAGCTTAAATGATAATCCGCTTCTAGCCACCCGGTTAGGAATTGATATAACGAAGTCATTAATTGATGCTGCCTTAGATTTATTCAATGGGATTTATTTAATCACACCATTTTTACGCTATGAATTAACTACTGAACTGGCCATATATGCCAGACAGCGGGCTAGTGAAATTAGGGGGAACAGCTATGCCGAAAACACCATTTAGTGAACAACTTAAAAAGCGCATCCTTGTCATGGACGGAGCAATGGGTACCATGCTGCAGCGGGCCAATCTTTCTGCCGAGGATTTTGGCGGTGAGCTGTACGAAGGCTGTAATGAACATTTAAATTTAACGGCTCCTGCCGTTATTTCCAACATCCATCGGGAATATTTAGAGGCCGGTGCTGATATTATTGAAACGAATACTTTTGGGGCAACAAGTATTGTCCTTGATGAATATGAGCTCGGATTTAAAGCCTATGAAATAAATAAAATAGCCGGGATGCTTGCAGTTAGGGAAGCAATGAGGGTTTCCACCGAAGAGTGGCCTCGTTATGTTGCAGGCTCTATGGGTCCGACAACGAAAACATTAAGTGTCACCGGCGGAACTACGTTTGATGCCCTTTCTGCTTCATATGAAGAACAAGCAATCGGCTTGATTGACGGTGGCGTGGATCTGTTGCTGCTTGAAACGAGTCAAGATATGTTAAATGTTAAGGCCGGATTTGCAGGCATTCAAACAGCGTTTGAAAAGACGGGTAAAACGTTGCCGCTGTTTATTTCAGGAACGATTGAACCAATGGGCACCACACTTGCAGGTCAATCGATAGAATCGTTCTATATTTCGGTTGAGCATATGAATCCTGTGGCGGTAGGACTTAATTGTGCGACTGGACCAGAATTTATGCAGGATCATGTCCGCTCACTAGCTAATCTAGCTGGTACGGCTGTCAGTTGTTATCCGAATGCCGGCTTACCCGACGAAGAAGGCCATTACCATGAAACACCTGAAACATTAGCAAAAAAGCTTTCTGATTTCGCTGCCCATGGCTGGCTCAATATTGTTGGCGGCTGTTGTGGTACAACGCCTGACCATATTAAGGCCATTTCTGCTGCAATGAAAAATTTCCAGCCCCGGGAAGTAAAACATTCTCTTGTTCATATGGTTTCTGGGATTGAGCCGTTTATCTATGATGATCCAACGCTTCGTCCAATCATGGTCGGAGAACGGACCAACGTCATTGGTTCACGAAAATTTAAACGACTCATTACCGAAGGAAAATTTGAAGAGGCTGCTGAGATTGCTCGTGCACAGGTTAAAGGCGGTGCCCATGTCATCGATATTTGTCTAGCCGATCCAGATCGAGATGAGATTGTCGACATGGAAAACTTCATCCAAGAAGTCGTTAAAAAAGTAAAGGTACCCCTTGTCATTGATTCAACAGATGAAAAGGTCATTGAAAAGGCACTAAAATATTCCCAAGGTAAAGCAATTATTAATTCCATTAATCTAGAGGATGGCTTGGAGCGTTTTGAAGCGATTGTTCCGTTAATCCATCGCTATGGTGCGGCAGTCGTTGTCGGGACAATTGATGAAAAAGGCATGGGCGTTACAGCTGAGAAAAAACTTGAAATTGCGAAACGCTCTTATGATCTTTTAGTTAATAAATATCATCTTAATCCTCAGGACCTGATCTTTGACCCACTTGTGTTCCCTGTTGGTACTGGAGATGAACAATATATTGGCTCTGCTAAGGCTACAGTCGAGGGCATAAAATTAATTAAGGAACAGCTTCCGGAAACGCAAACCATCCTGGGAATCAGCAACGTTTCCTTCGGACTGCCGCCTGTGGGCCGGGAAATTTTAAACTCTGTTTTTCTTTATCACTGTACACAAGCCGGTCTTGATTATGCGATTGTGAATACGGAAAAACTAGAACGGTTTGCTTCCATTTCCAAGGAGGAGGTTCATTTAGCGGAACAGCTATTATTTGATACAACGGATGAGACGCTGGCGACGTTCACTGAATTTTACCGCGGTAAGAAAAAGGAACCAAAGGTAACCGTTCCAAATATGACTTTAGAAGAACGCCTTGCCTATTATGTGATTGAAGGAACAAAAGAAGGTTTGCTGCCAGATTTAGAAAAAGCACTTGAAACCTACCCTGCCCCACTGGAGATTATTAACGGTCCATTAATGGAAGGGATGAAAGAGGTTGGCCGCCTTTTCAATGACAATCAGTTAATTGTGGCGGAAGTTCTACAAAGTGCAGAGGTCATGAAAGCATCTGTTTCCTTTTTAGAGCCACATATGGAAAAAGGTGATGTTTCTGCTTCAAAGGGAAAAGTTATTTTAGCAACAGTAAAAGGCGATGTCCATGATATCGGAAAAAATCTCGTGGATATTATTCTTAGCAATAATGGCTATCAAGTTATCGACCTAGGAATTAAAGTGAACCCGACTGATTTAGTTCAGGCCATTCAACGAGAAAAACCAGACATGGTCGGATTATCCGGCTTATTGGTGAAATCAGCTCAACAAATGGTTTTAACTGCTCAGGATATGAAGGATGCAGGAATCTCCATCCCTATCTTAGTTGGGGGTGCAGCATTATCTCGCAAGTTTACCGATACGAAAATCGCCAAGGAATATGACGGCCTCGTTCTTTATGCCAAAGATGCGATGAATGGTCTTTCGATTGCCAATCAGTTAAATTCGGAAGAAGAAGTTCAGAAGCTATTAGCTCATAAGCAAGAAAAATTAGCAGCGATCGATGTACCAAGAGAGTTTGAGCGCCGGTCAACTGGAGCAGTTGCGGTAAAACCGAAGCCAGCGGTTTCCACTCAAGTTCCTGTTTTTACACCGATGGATACCAAACGGCATATTTTAAAGACCTACTCCCTTTCCCATATTGAACCGTATATCAATATGCAAATGTTGATTGGCCACCATCTTGGGGTTAAAGGAAAAATTGCCAAGTTATTGGCTGAGAAGGACGAAAAAGCGGTAAAAGTCAAAGAAGTGGTCGACCAATTACTTGCTGATGCAAGTGTACACAATTGGATCACGCCTGCCGCCGTTTATCAATTTTTCCCAGCACAATCTGATGGAAATAAGGTCATTATCTTTAGTCCGGAAAATCCTGATCAAGTGATTGAAACCTTTGACTTCCCGCGACAAGACTCAGCCCCATATCTATGCTTGGCAGATTTTATTAAAACCGTTGACAGCGGCGTTAAGGATTATGTTGGCTTCTTTACAGTTACGGCCGGCAGAGGGATTCGTGAAAAAGCTGACCAATTTAAAGCAGAGGGACGCTTTTTGGAAAGCCATGCGCTTCAATCATTGGCACTGGAAACGGCGGAAGGCTTTGCCGAATTAATTCACCGCCAAATGCGCGATCGCTGGGGCTTCCCTGATCCGCTTGATTTTAGCATGCAGGACCGTTTTGCCGCCCATTATCAAGGACAGCGTTTTTCGTTCGGCTACCCAGCATGTCCTGAATTAGAGGATCAGAAAAAGCTGTTTAAATTAATCCAACCGGAGGAAATCGGCATCCAGTTAACAGAGGGATGCATGATGGAACCTGAAGCATCGGTATCGGCGATTGTGTTCGCCCATCCAGAGGCTAGGTATTTTAATGTGTTGAGATAAGATTGTGATTCCGCGGAATGTGTATTCCGCGGACTTTTTTATGGAGATGGTTCGGCGGACTGTTGGATTGGATTCCGCGCCATTTTGAATTAATCCCGCCGATTTTGCGATTATTCCCGCCTGTTTTGAGCGGAATCCCGCCGAAATCCTGATTAATTCCGCGGTCTTTCCCATTATTCCCGCCAAACCTAGAATCCCCCCCCAATAGGAAACAATTATTGACAATTTTTCCTGTAACCATTATAGTTACCTAGGTAACTATTAAAGATATGGAGCATATTATGATAAGCCACGATTTATTTCATACTCTTCATCAGCTTTCTCGCCATCTCACCAACAAACTCAACCTAGCTCTGAAACCTTATGGATTATATAGTGCTCAATGGGCCGTCATCTTTGTTCTTAAAAATAAAGGTTCGCTTACTCAGAGGGATCTTTGTGATTACCTGTTTGTTGAAGCCCCGCCTATGACGCGAACCATTCAACGACTGGTTAAACAAGGCCTTGTTATTCAAGTTCCAGGGATAGACAAACGGGAAAAGCATGTGCAACTAACAGAGCTTGCATTGGTGGAATTCTCAAATTGGGAAAGAATCGTCAATTCTTTAAATCAAGATTTACTGAAAGACGTTCCTGAGGAATCACAGGAATTACTGTTAAAACTGCAGAAGAGCTGGTTACAGCAAATTTTATAATAGGAGTGCATTATATGAACAAAAGCAAAACAAAACTATGGACAAAGGATTTTATCAGTATTTCCTTTAGTAATTTCTTTTTATTTTTATCATTTTATATCTTACTGGTTACACTGCCATCCTATGCACTCGATGAATTACATACTAGTTCTTCCGTTGCTGGGCTGATGACAACCGTATACTTGCTTTCTGCCATTGTTTCCCGTCCGCTTGCTGGCCAATGGCTTGAACGTGCAGGGAATAGGAAAGTGCTGCTAACTGCTCTTATCCTTTTCGCAGGTGCTTCTCTCTTGTATTTCTTTCCTAAAACAATAACTGGTTTTCTAGTGATCCGCCTTTTACACGGGATTGGTTTTGGTATGGCCACAACAGCCGTCGGTACAATTGTAGCTGATTTAATTCCATCCTCACGGAGAGGGGAAGGTATGGGCTATTTTGTATTGTCCACTAATATGGCAATGGTAATTGGTCCATTTATTGGATTGCTAGCCTTGCAGCAATGGGGTTCACAGATTTTGTTTATCGTAAGTGTAATTGTAGCCGTTGGTTCGTTGGTTACCGGACTTAGTGTCAAACAGCCTAAAATGGAACAGCCCTCTAAGATTGAGGTACTTTCATCTTTTTCATTCGGCAGCCTGTTTGAAGCCAGTGCGGTTCCTATCTCGATAGTCGGAAGCTTCCTAGCGATTGTGTATTCCGCGCTTCTCTCATTTGTATCCATCTACGCTAGTGAGATTCATTTAGCCAACATTGCTAGTTTGTTTTTTGTCTTCTATGCCATTATTTTATTGGCTTCAAGACCATTTACAGGAAAGTGGCTTGATCAGTATGGACCCAACGTGATTACCTTTCCATGCATTGCACTGTTTGCCATCGGAATGTTTATCTTAAGCCAAAGTAATGGGGCATTTACGTTCCTGCTATCGGCCGGAATGATTGGATTAGGATGGGGAACACTTTTTCCGACCTTCCAAACGATTGCCATTCAAGATGCCGAACCTAGAAGACGTGGAGTGGCTACTGCCACCTTTTTATCCATCTATGATACCGGTATTGCTCTAGGGTCTTTTATCGTTGGTATCATCGCGGTGAAAATGGATTATAGTACATTATATTTCTTTTGTTCTTTCTATATTTTAATGGGTGCGGTTCTATATTATTTCCTTCATACAAAGAAGCGCAATTCTTCTATAAATGTAGAAACTCAACAACAATCAAGAATGCAAGAAGTTTAAAATTAACTAACGAAAGCTCCTCCACTGGTATATAATGGAGTGAAACCATATGGAGGAGTGATTTTGATGGCGAAATCCAAAGCCAAGAAGCTTAGAGAAAAACTCGTGCGTGAGGGGAAAATGAATCCGGAAGTAAAGCGAAGCACGTTTACTTTAACCGACATGCGCACGAGAATGACAAAGACGAAGAAGGAACAATTATATCAATTTAAACACAAGAACCATCAGTCCCATGACGGAAATGATGGTTCTTTTTATTTTATATGTTGAAAACTGGTTTATGAGTGAGTTCGATTTTAACGGTCTGTATCTCATCGGAGTTGTGTTGTTCCTGTAAAACTATCGTCCAATTTTTTGAAATAACACTCCGTAATGTTTCAAGATTATCGTTAGTGATGGTAACTTGGTCAAGAAATACACCGGTGTCGACGAAATCCTCGCCTTCTTTCATCCCGAATTTTATAGACAATAAGGATTTTAGGGCCCCTTTTGTTAAAAATGTTATTTCATATTCACCCTTAAGTGCTTTTTGGCATTTCTCTTTGTTTAAATGGAAATAGTCGATTAATGTTTTCCAGGTCGGGATACCTTCACCCATACCATCGAGTAATTCTTCATTTCCCTGATTCAAAAGTTCAATGATTGTTAGGTTAGTTAATCCTTGGGCTTTGAGCATTTCAAGCATGAGGGCATAATTTAACGCTAATTTAACCTTTTCCACAATAATGGGCAACCCCTTTCTTTAATACAGATGGCAGGCAACAAGGTGGTCTTCATCTACTTCCTTTAATTGTGGGTCCACTTCAGCACAAATAGCTTTAGCAAATGGGCATCTTGATCGAAACCGGCAGCCTTTTTCCATCTCAATCGGGCTCGGAAGCTCTCCGGTTATGATTTCCCGTTTACTACTTTGCGCCTTAATTGGATCCGGAATAGGTATGGCAGATAGCAATGCTTGTGTATAAGGGTGCAATGGTTTTTCGTATAATACATCACTTTTGGAAATTTCCACCATTTTCCCAAGATACATAACACCAATCCGGTCAGAAATATGGCGGACCATGGATAAATCATGAGCAACAAATAAATAGGTAAGATTCAGATCACGCTGTAGGTCCTCTAACATATTAATAACTTGTGCTTGTATTGATACATCAAGAGCAGAAATAGCCTCGTCACATATTATGAATTCCGGATTAGTTGACAGAGCTCGAGCAATTCCTATTCTCTGCCGTTGACCACCACTAAATTCGTGTGGGAATTTTTCCAGATCGTCTTTCTGTAAGCCTACTTTTTCAAGAATGTCTATGATGATTTTTTTTCGCTCACCTTTTGCTAATACTGTATGAATTTCTAACGGTTCATCGATAATTTCTTCCACCGTCATATATGGGTTAAGTGAAGAGTAGGGATCTTGAAAAATCATTTGGATTCTTTTACGGTAAGGTTGCAGCTCTTTATTGGTTAAATTAGCAATGTCATTACCATCAAAGTGGATTTCTCCCGCGGTTGGATCGTACAATCGATTAAGTGTTCGTCCTAATGTTGATTTACCGCACCCAGACTCTCCTACAAGACCGAATGTCTCCCCCTTATAAATATGAAATGATACATCATCGACAGCTTTTACAACCTGATTTCCTTTTTTAAACATCGATGTTTTTATCGGGAAGTATTTTTTTAAATTTTTTACATCAACGAGTTTTTCACGTCTTTCAGTCATCTCGTTTTTCCCCTTCCCCTGCTAAAAAGCACATGCATTTATGCGTGGATGAAAAGTTTTTGTATTCCGGTATCTCCGTAAAACATTTATCTACAGCAAGATCACAGCGATCGGCAAATGGGCAGCCTACTGCCATATTCTTTAGCGACGGTGCGGATCCTTTTATTGGCTTTAATCTTGTTTTTTCCCCATCTACTCTTGGAATTGAGTTCAGTAATGCTTTTGTATATGGATGTTTTGGAGAATAGAAGATTTCATCGGCCAGCCCCTCTTCCATGACCATGCCAGCATACATAACTAAAATGCGGCTGCAAATGGTTGCCACAACACCAAGGTCATGTGTAATTAAGACAACGGACATATCATTTTCTGCTTGCAATTTCTTTAATAAGTCAAGAATCTGTGCCTGGATTGTTACATCAAGTGCTGTTGTGGGTTCATCTGCAATTAAAAGTTTCGGCTTACAAGCCAATGCCATCGCTATCAGCACCCTTTGTCTCATCCCGCCGCTAAATTCGTGTGGATACTGGTCCACTCTTGTTTCAGGTGAGGGAATACCTACCATTCTCAGAAGCTCAATAGCCTCCTGCTTGGCTTCCTTCTTTTTCATGCCTCTTACTCTTACTAACAACTCAACAAGATGGTCACCAGCTTTTTTCAAAGGATTAAGGGCAGTCATCGGATCCTGAAAAATCATGGCAATTTCTCGGCCTCTTATCGCTCTTTTTTCCTTATTTGATAAACCTTCAATATGCTTTCCGTCTAAAACAATCTCACCAGCGTCCACTTTTGCATTTGATGGGATAATCCCAAGAATTGATTTAACCATGACACTTTTTCCGCTTCCTGATTCACCGACAATGCCAAGAATTTCACCTTTTTTAATGGTAAAGTCAATTCCCCGAACTGCTTCCAGTTTGGATTTACCATCGTAAAAGGCAGTACGGAGGTTTTTTACTTCTAGTAAATTCTTTGTTTCTTCGCTATTGTACGCCATTAAATTCAACCTCCTCTTTATTTCCCGCTTGTCTTTGGTTCGACGATGGCTCTAAGGATATCACCCAATTTATTAAAAGAAAAAACAGTTAGTACAATGAGAAGTCCAGGCAATACCGCCATATACGGGGCATTTCCTAAATTACCTTGGGCATTCTGAAGCATACTTCCCCATGAGGATAATGGCTGTTGTATCCCAAGACCAAGAAAACTTAATGCCGACTCCATTAAAATAGCATTAGCGATACTAACAGTCGATGCCACAATAAACGTAGGAATAACGGCTGGAATAATATGCTTCCAAATAATTTTTCGCATTGATTGTCCGGAAGACTTTGCATATAAGACATATTCTCTCTCTTTTATTGACAGTGTCTCTGCACGGACCATTCTTGCCGTACTCATCCATGTAAAAAGTCCAATTACTATAATAATAGCTTTTAAACCAGGAGTAAGGTAAATACTTACTACTGTTACAAGTATCATCCATGGGATCGAAGAAATAATATCGACCACTCTCATTAGAAAGTTATCAATACGCCCCCCGAAATATCCACTTACAGTGCCAACCAATACACCAATACTGGTGGAAATCAGCATGGCTAAAATTCCAACCGTTAACGAAACTCGTCCCCCATATAAAGCTCTGGTTAAATAATCGCGGCCGAGCTCATCTGTTCCAAATAAGTGCTTTGAACTTGGTCCTTGCAGGACATTCAAAACATCCACCTTGTTAGGCGGAAAAGGCGATAAAAAGGCAAAGATGGATAATAAAATAATGAGAACAAGGTATAGTAAGGCGAAAGTTGCCGTTTTGTTACGTTTAAGTTCTGATTTTAGCTTTGTTATTTTTCTATTTTTATCCCCGGCCAACGTTTATTCCCCCATTCCCTTTATTCGTGGGTCTACGATGCTGTACAAAATATCCGAGGCTAAATTGCCAAGAATGACAAGACTAGAGGATAACAGCATGATCGCCATAACAACTGGGTAATCAAACCCTTGAATGGCCTTCACAAAATAGGTTCCAATTCCTGGCCAGCCAAAAACAGTCTCTGTCACTACTGCTCCAGTGACCAACATCGGTAAGCTCATTCCCACAATTGTGATAACCGGAAGTAGAACATTTCGTAAAACATGTTTAAAGAGAATAGCAGTTGACGCAGAACCATAGGCTTGTTGGACCATGACATAATCTTCTGAAAGCTGCCCGATCGTGGACGATCGAACATAGCGAACAAGCTCTGGCATAAAGGAAAGAGTTAATACTGTACATGGCAGGACAAAATGGCTTAGAAGATCAGCAAACGAACCTTCACTGCCAATCGTATACATTCCAAGAATCGGAAAAAGATCTAGTTTGTGTCCAAAAATAAATACTAGAATCATAGCCATCCAAAAGCTAGGAATCGCTATCCCAAATGAACTAAGTCCATCAATTATTTTATCTGCCAGTTTGCCTTTACGGGCACCAGCGACAAGACCAAGAATAATGGACAAAACTAAAGCTATCAAATAGGCGGGCAAAACTAATAAAATAGTATTTGGAATTCTTGCCGAAAGATCCTTGGTAATACTTTCGTGCGTCACAATGGAGTAACCCCATTCACCGTTCAGGATTCCCTTCACCCAATAAAAATACTGCATATATGCAGGTTGATCTAAACCGTATCTAGCTTTAATTAGTTCAACCGTTTTATCCGTCATATTCGGTGTAGTCATTGCATCGACTGCATCATATGGAGCCAGTTGAATGAGTCCAAAACAAATGATCGAAATAATGACGAGCATGGGGATGGCCTGCAAAATCCTTTTAAACATATACTTTAACAAGATGGATACCACTCCTTATGTTTCCCGCTCAATTTCTTCTTCCATTAATAAATAAAGATAAACAGCTGAACTGTTTATCTTTATCTACTCATACTTCTTTTGTTTTAATAAGACAGTTTAGACATATCTTCAAACGTATAAACTGGCACTAAGCCTGCTTCGTCGATGCCTTTGATTCTTGAATCGATTGCAAGGATTCGTTTGTTTTCTACTAGAGGATAGAAAGCAGCATCTTCGATAATGAGTTTTTGAATTTCTTCATAAATCGCTTTACGCTTTGCATCATCTTTCTCTACACGGCCTTGGTTAAATAATTCATCAACTTTTGGATTACTGTAATGCATATAGTTGGCATTGCCATTTGTCACAAATAATGAATTAAATGTATCAGGGTCAATTCCCATAATGTAACCGCCAAGATACATATCAAAATCTGTATGAACACTTTGCATCTTTTGAGTTAAGGCTGTGCCATCCATGCCAACAAGCTCAACATTAATGCCTGCAGCTTTTAGGTTTTGTTGAATAACTGCAGCCTGCTTTTGCTGAATTGGGTTATTTGCAATAAAAGCAAGTTTTAATTTCAAATTTGAAGCTCCTGCACTAGCTAGAAGTTCTTTTGACTTTTTGGTATTGAATTTATGCTTTTCTACATTATCTGTATAATAAGTAGCTTTTCTAGGTAAGAACGAATAAGCTGGTTCCGCAAATTCACTTGAAACATAGCTTGCTGTATTGATTTCGTCACGATTCATTGCATAGGCAACGGCCTCGCGAACTTCTTTTGATTGAACTGCTTTTGAGCTCAAATTAAAGGCTAAATATCCGACTCTTCCTTCATCATAAGGCTGAAGGGAAACAGTCTTGCTATCCTTAAATTTACTTGTTTCAGAAGGCTGAATGGCGAACGCATTAATTTCACCTTTTTGTAAAGCTAATGTTGCCGTATTGGCATCCATAATGATTCGGTAAACCACTTTAGAAATCTTCGGTGCCCCTAAGAAGTAATCGTCATTCTTTTCAAACGTAACACTTTCTCCAGCTTTATACTCTTTGAACTTATATGGTCCAGTACCAACTGGCGTAGCGTTTTTCGGGCTATTGGCAATATTGGTTTCACCTTCGTAAATATGTTTTGGCATGATGAAGATGTTTCCTAATGCTTCAAATGCACCCATACTTACTTCTGGTAAAGTAAATTTAACTGTATAATCATCTACCTTTTCTACCTTAACAGGTTGATTGTTAAAAATAAGCTGACTTTGAGCCCAACCGCCATTTTCTTCTTTTAGCATTTCATTATAAGTAAATACAACATCATCTGCTGTAAAGGGCTGACCATCATGCCACTTAACATCTTTTCTTAATTTAGCTGTATACGATAAAAAATCTTCAGATGGTGTCATGCTTTCAGCTAAGAAGTACTCGACATTGTCTTTTCCGTTATACATATATAATGGAGAATATAGGGCTTTAATCTCCATCAATCCATAACGGTCACCTGTAGTGATAACATTTACCGCATTTCCTGGATCCCCATCAATACCATAAATAAATGTATCTGGTTTATTAGTCGTTTCACTCTTATCTTTCGAACTTGAATTATCCTTGGAATTAGAAGAGCAGCCGGCAAGTACAAGTAATGCACTTAATACCATGGCAACAAGGATGTTTACTTTTTTCCGAGTCATTGTTTTTCCCCCTATTTTTCTACTTTATGTTCTAAACAACAGAATAGTAGATATGTATTTTAATTCCTACTAATCTTATATGCTTTCACCTAGGATATTTTACCCCATTAGTTACTAATAGTAAATGATAAAAACATGATAATTTTACGTTCCATGTTTCGATTTTTTACAAAATGGTGAACATTAGAGGTGTAAGCAGTTTCTTTTACAAATGTTACTAAAAGAGCTAAGATTTTTTTGTAGAATATTTTAACAAGTGGAGGAATGTATATGTTTGATGTTGTGATTATTGGTGCTGGACCTGCTGGAGCAAGTGCTGCTTTATTTACAGCGAAAGCAGGCAAGAAAACATTGGTTATTGATAATGACAAAACCGTAACAAAACGGGCGTGGGTTGAGAACCATTATGGTGTTTCCGAAATCTCTGGTCCTGACCTTGTTGAAATCGGTAAGAAGCAAGCAGGTAAGTTTGGTGCTGAAATCGTCCAATCAACTGTTACAAATATTTCCAAAACAGAAGATGGTTTTAAGGTAGAAACGGATGATCAAGCATACGATGCAAAACATGTCATCGTTGCAACTGGATTCTTTGTAGATCTTGCTGAAAAAGCTGGCTTAGCAACAAAACCTGGTACAGAGCCAAGAGTAAAAACCATTCTTGACGTTGATGCGGCTGGTAAAACCAATATTGAAGGAATTTGGGCTGCTGGAACAGTAGCTGGTGTGAGTGTACATACGATTGTTACTGCTGGAGATGGCGCGAAGGTAGCAATTAATGTAATTAGTGAACTAAACGGTGAACGTTATGTTGACCATGATGTTTTAAAAGCATAATCCAAGCGAGACGATTGTTTCGATTAGAGGAGTGACTCATCTTTGAGGCACTCCTTTTTTGTTATATAAGAATTTATAAGTTTTGACTTCGAGAATTGTCTAGCTCCAGCGCCCTAGCGGCTAGTTTCCTTCGCTCTCCGCCCTACGATAAGTCAACATCGAATCGCCTCCGGCTCTTCGTGTTTCCTTTATCTCAGTTGGAGCGCTCCAGGCCATACGCCGCTGAACAGGGCGCTTCCGCTTTTCTAATTTTAAGTATGTGTTGACATGGTCATAGCCTCCCTTATAAAATTGCCTTATCTTATTGTTATAAATTTTGCCAATTCCTTTGAAAAGGAGGCTTACCGTTTTTTAACCGGTATTTATATTTTAGAATTTTAAGGGGAAATTTTATGATAAAAAAAGACAATACTCTTAAGTTCGTTGTCACCGGGCTGCTGCTAGCCATTTTAATGTCGGCAATGGATAACACTATTGTCGCGACTGCAATGGGAACGATTGTCTCTGACCTTGGCGGCTTTGACAAATTTATTTGGGTAACTTCTACTTATATGGTAGCATTTATGGCCGGGATGCCGATTTTTGGGAAGCTCTCTGATATGTACGGACGGAAACGTTTTTTCATGTTTGGATTAATTGTATTCCTTATTGGCTCTGCATTGTGTGGAATTGCCCAAAGTATCGTGCAATTAAGTATTTTCCGGGCTATTCAAGGAATTGGCGGCGGCGCCCTTATGCCGATTGCCTTTACGATTGTTTTTGATATTTTCCCGCCAGAAAGCCGCGGCAAAATGACAGGCCTGCTTGGGGCTGTTTTTGGAGCCTCCAGCGTGTTAGGTCCGTTACTCGGTGCCTATATCACGGATTATATTAGCTGGCATTGGGTTTTTTATGTAAACGTACCCATCGGCATTGTTTCCATCCTATTAATTACTCGCTATTATCATGAATCCTTACAGCATTCCAAGCAAAAAATTGATTACCTTGGAGCCATTACCCTTGTCATTTCAGTAGTCAGCTTAATGTTTGCTCTCGAGTTAGGCGGCAAAAAATATGATTGGGATTCGGTGCTAATCATCAGCCTATTCGCAAGCTTTTTGATCTTTTTTATTGCCTTTTTCGTTGCAGAATTCAAGGCATCTGAACCGATCCTGCCGCTTTGGCTTTTTAAAAGACGACTCTTTGCTGCCTCACAAATCCTATCGTTCTTATATGGAGGGACGTTTATTATTTTAACGGTATACATCCCTATTTTTGTTCAAGCGGTCTACGGGGGCACAGCCAAGAATGCCGGATTGATTTTAACACCAATGATGTTAGGGTCTGTGATTGGCAGTGCTATTGGCGGGATATTCTTGACCAAAACCTCCTATCGAAATTTGATGTTTCTATCCATCGTTTCCTATGCGATAGGTATGTATTTCCTCGGCACCATGAACGTTGATACAGCTCGCGGATTATTAACCGTATTTATGATTTTGGTTGGCTTTGGCGTTGGTTTTTCGTTTTCCTTATTACCAACTGCCTCGATGCACAATTTGGAGCCGCAATATCGAGGCTCGGCCAACTCCACGAACTCATTTCTCCGTTCTTTTGGCATGACACTTGGGGTCACCATCTTTGGTACGCTCCAAAGCAATTTGTTTACGGACCAACTAAAAGAAGCATTCAAGGGGATGCAGGGGGCTGGCGGGGGACAAAGCTTCCAAATGGGGGACCCACGGCAAATCTTCCAAGCAAGTGAACGAGCAAAGATACCTGATTTTATTTTAGATAAAATTGTTCATGCTATGTCGTATTCGATCACACATACTTTCTTACTCACGTTAGTACCCATTGCATTAGCAGCAATTACGATTTTTTTCATGGGCAATACCCGTGTTGAAGCGGCCAAAAAACCACTTAAAGATTAAAAACTAAGCACTAGACCAGTGATGGTCCAGCGCTTAGTTAATTTCTAGACGTATCCTTATACCGCAAGGTCCTTGCCTTCTTCAACAATATGAAACAGAAGGTGTGCAAGATGATGAATAGCTCCGTATTCCTCTTCTTCCTCATCTCCATCCTCAGCAACATCCATGTCGTTTAAGAATAACGCCATGAATTCGTAGAAATCCTTCAGCTGGAAGGAATAGCAGGCAGCGGGATCTTCATTATCCTCTTCGTATTGCAGTACCATGTAGGATAGGTTTCCGTCTTTGTCAGCCGCATCAAAAAATACAAAAAGCCCAATGTTTGTATCGAGTTCAAATAAGTGCCTAGTCCCACCTTCAGTCGCTTTTTCAAACTCCTCTTGATTTATTTTTTGAATTTGCATGCTATCTACATTATCTTCTTGATGAAAACCCACAACAAATGATTTCATTTTGTCCTCCTTAACCTTCTCCTAAAATATAAACACATATCTTTAGAATACCCTTAAATATTTCTTTTAACAAAATATTTCTAACTGCCTATCACATTTATCGATTATATGGTAATACATTCCAGCGCACAAAAAAATCCCTAGTAGTCAGGGATTTTTTCCATCATCCAATTGGCGGCTGAATAGGGTGATAAGATGGTTGAGAATCATAGGCAACCACATCTTGAGTCGACTTTGGAACTGAAACGTCCTTTGTTGAGGTGAACATTACAACAAGTGAAAGTGAAAACAACAGCATAACAAGCTTTTTCATTGTATTACCTCCGATATTAGATAATTTTATATAAATATTTAACAGCTTCAATAACCAATCCTTTTTGGTTGTAATATTCTGCAATCATTTTATAAAATCGGGTCAGGTCATCATTGTGTTCGTTTGTCTCTTCAAAATAGGGGATTACTTTTGATTCTAAGTATTTGAACGCTTTTTCCGGTGACACCATATGGTATAAATAAAAATCAGCTAACAATCGATATTTCTTCACACCTAGTTCTTTAGACAAAGAGTTTACTTCCTGAAAGCATTCTCTCGCTTTTTCTTTTGACTCTAGTGAATAGTGAAGTTCTCCAATCGTATATAATGTGACCAGATAATGTTGATTAAAATTAGGTTGGAGTGCCAAACTTTTTTTATAATAATAGAGTGCTTCTTTACTATTATTCATCTTATTCTGCAAATATCCCATATTATGATAAATTTGCGGAAGTAAACTTTCTTCCTTTAAAATTTTCGCATTGCGAATTAGGTGTTGAAAACACCCCAATGCTTCTTCATAAATATTAGAGTGTGTATAATTGATTCCTAGCAGCATAAGGGTATGAAGGATTCTAATAAAGTTATGCTGATTCATAAAAATTTGCAATGCCATTTTACCAAAATGGATTGCATAGCCGGATTGCTCGAGCGAACTCTTTACTAAGGCACGATGATAAAGGAATTCCCCATCGGTTGTTTCATGACCATTCTCTGTTTGAAGTGCATCCAGTATGTCATCGGCATTTTTATATTGACTCTTCCACATTAAATATACAGCAGTGTAGTATCTAAATAAATAATCCTCATGTTGGGAAAAATTTTTCTTTTGCTTATATAATAAGTCCCTTTGGCACTCGGCTTCTACCACTAACCCTTTAAAAACTAAAAATCGAAACTTGTATAATTCCCATATATAAATATATTTTGAGAATGGGATAAGATGCTCTATTTCTTTTATTTTTAAGTATAGTTCTTCCATTTCTATCTTTAAATGAAAATTAATCTTTTCCACAAACTCTTGCAGTAATAGTTTTATTTGATCTTCTTTCTCTTCTAATTCTTCCCAGCTAATATGCAAGCGCTCTAGTAAAAGCGAAATTGTTTCCTCGTTCGCTTCCTTGGAGTTGTTTTCGATTTTACTTAAATGTGGCACAGAGCAGATACCTTTTGCCAACTCTGATTGTGTCATTCCTCTTTGTGTACGATAAAATTTGATTAAGGCTCCGAATTCCATAATGTCACCCAGCTCGCCTTTCTTTTTTTCATTATTTTACAACAATAGAAGTTATTGTTATAGTTGTTTTTTTAGATTGTTCATAAAATAGGGAAAATTACTCATTTTAACTTGGGAAATTTTTTATTTATTAGATCATAAGCGAAAAAACAAAACAAAAACCAGCCTAATAAAAGGCTGGTAATCTAAAAGTATTTCTTTTTCCAAAAAATAAACGCTGTTAAACTAGTTAAAAATGCAGAGATAATTAACGGAATGGCATAGGAATGAGTCGCATGCTGGAATGGGATATCGACATTCATCCCGTAAAAGCTCGCTACCATTGTTGGGAACGATAAAATAATCGTGATCGAAGTTAAAAACTTCATTACAATGTTCAAGTTATTGGAAATGATGGATGCGAATGCGTTCATCATACCTGTCAAAATGGAGCGGTAGGTTTCCGCCATCTCAATTGCCTGAGTGATTTCGATAATCACGTCTTCTAATAAGTCTTTGTCTTCTTCATACATTTTCAAATAGTTAAACCGTAATATTTTATCGAGTACAACTTTATTAGATCTTAATGAAGTCGTAAAATATACCAAACTTTTCTCTAAGGCAAGAAACGCATATAGTTCTTTATTTTTCAATGATTGGTGTACTTCACGTTCAATTTCATTGGTTTTCTTATTAATTTGCTTCAAGTAACGAAGATAATAAGATGAAATCATAAACAAGATTTGCAGTGCGAAGCGTGTCTTTTTAAACGTAAAAAATTCCTTTACCCGGTTTTTCCGAAATTCCTCGATAATTGGTGAATCCTTTAAGGAAACGGTTATAATATTATCCTCTGTTAGGATAATGCCAATCGGAATCGTTTCATACACGGCTAGGCCTGTTTCATCATGAACGATATATGGAAAGTCAACGATAATATAGATGCTGCCATCGTCCCGTTCAATCCTTGGACGTTCTTCATCGTCCAGTGCATCTTTGATGATATCAACATCTACTTGGGCATCAATTGACACCTTGTTAATTTCTTCTGCTGTTGGGGCGTACATATTCACCCAGCATCCTTTTGTAACCACATCCACTTTTTCTAAAACCCTTGACTCGGTGCTATTAAAAATTTCTATCATGCCAAAACCTCCTCACTCACTTTGTTCGAGGAAGCCAACATCCTTTTATTGAGTTGATATTCTTGGTATTCAATTCAATCCATTCAAAGTTCACATTGACTTCCCCCCGCCTACTTGGGTCTGGGTCTATGGAATAACTCAAAAATATCAACTCCCTTACAATTTTATATCCTATCCTATCATAAACCGAAATGCCTGAAAGTACAAAGGAGTTTTTTTATGAATTATTGGTCTTCCGGAAAATAGGGGTTCAAATGTATTAATACTTCATTGATATTATCATATTTATCAATGAGTGCACGTTTAATCAATTTTGCAAGGTCATGACCTTGTTTAATGGTTTTAAAATGATCGATTGAAATTCGCAAGTCAACGAGTACATAATGCCCCAGTTCTCTTGCCCTTATCCGGTCAATTCGTTTAACTTCTGGAAACGCTTGTATGATGGAAATGTATTCCTGTAAGATCTCTGTAGTAATGTTACGCTCAAGTAAAATGTCAAAAGCCTCCATTAACATTTCCTTTGCGATTTTAAAAATTAAATAAGCGACAAAAATACTGGCAACTTTATCACCATAAAGGAAAAGGGGAATATCGAATCGTTCCCCGATAATCGACAGAAGAACCCCAATCGCAGCGGCAATGGATGCAACAATGTCTGCTTTATGATCAAAGGCAATCGCTTCTATAGCCTTGCTATTATTTTGCGTGGCTACCTTCAATGAACTGCGGTATAAAATAATCTTGGCAACAAAAGAAAAAAGAGCTACCCACATCGCTAAGAAACTTGGCGATTCCACCTCGTGAAAAAGACCACTGATTCCTTCATAGGCTACATAAACGGCTACAAGTAGTAACAGAATTCCGATAATCTCGGACACGATTACCTCTGCCTTTCCGTGTCCATATGGATGTTCCTTGTCCGCTGGTTTATTGGCAATTTTTATTACCAGCAGAACGATAACGGAGGCAAACACATCTGCAGCCGAATGAATTCCATCTGCAAAGACCGCATCACTATGCCCATACAGGCCAATAAATATTTTCCCTAATGTAAGGATAATGTTGCTAATAACACTAATCCAGGCCACCTTTTTGGCCAGTGCTTCCCTCATTTCCATACTTAACCACCTTTAAGATTTACAGAATTGCTTTCAGTTCTATTCTTTGTCCGCCCCTTTTTCCTTTTTGATCATCTCTACCTCTTCCACAACAGAGATTCTGTTAATTTGGTCATGCAGATAGTGGAAGGCCTCGTCTAATTCTTCTCGTGATGGAAATTCATTTTTGGGGTTCATCAAACGTCTCACCTTTCAAAGATTTATTTTATAGGAGTAATATTTTTAAAATGAGAAAAAAATACCTTTGTACCATCCAAACTTAAGGGAGGAATCCATCATGGCCAATAAAAAAGCCAATCCAAAAAAAGAACTTGCCGGAAGTTTCTATCATCCGAGTTATTATCTTGAAAGTGATGACCTTTCCAAAGGCATTGCCACTTCTCATGAACAAGTGAGCGATACGTTCACTGAAGGTGAAATTGGTGCCGTCATTGACGATGTAAATGGTGAGGATATTCCCATCCCTCAAAAAGGCTTTGAAGAAAGTTAAGTGAAGTAGGAAAACAGCTCTCAGTCGAAAGCTGTTTTCCTTTTTTTCACATGATAAGAAAGTATAAATTTTGGCTTTGAGAAATGTCCAGCTCCAGGCGCCATCGGTTTTTCTTAATCATCATTTATCATCATCCACATAGGGATCGTGTTCATAAGCAGGTAAATCACCAAAGCTAGTCATAATGCCTGCTTCATCTAGCGCATCTTCATATTTTTCATGCTGTGCATTTGGGTAGACCGTAATATTTTCACCATACATATCATTTCCTACAAAATTTTCATACTCCTCAACATAACCAATCGATTCCTCTGACTCATTATAAACATCATTATAATGATCCTTGGGAAAGGCAAGGTCTGAAGGTGTGTCGGATGTCCCCCATTCCGCAACCGCTTGCCAAGAATCCTCCGCATCAAAGGCAACATTTTCATCCTTTTCGTCCATATCAAATTTTCCAAATGGCGGGATTAGGACACCCTCTTCAACTGGACGATTGTGAGAAGTAACCTGATCCGGGCTATGCTTAATACAGTAAGTGGTATTCGGCAGGGCCTCTAATCGTTCTAACGGAATTTCCTTGCCACATACCTCGCATTTTCCATACGAGCCATTTTCCATTGCTTGTAAGGCCCGATTAATATTGCCTAATTCTAATTTATAGTGTTCAAGCAAGGCATTATCTTTTTCACGTTCATAAAGGTCAGTTGCTTCATCAGCAGGGTGATTATCATAACTAGATAACTCCCCCATCGACTCATGGTAATGACCGCGTTCAAAACCGAAATGATCATTTTGGTCTAAACGTTCTTCCACATCACTTTTTTCCTGCAACAATTTTAGCCGTAACTCAGCTAACTGCTGTGTTGATAACATGTGATAACCCCTTTCATAAAAACCTATCTGTCGCTTCGCACTTTCTAAATTACGCTTAGATCTATGACAACATTGTTAGTTTCTGTTTTTATCGTTCCTTTATATTTTCATTTTTTTCGTGGTTGATTATGTAAAGAAAATTTAATTCCATCAAAAATCCTTTCAAGTGTGCCATTCTAACTTGAATAAGAATTGATCGTGCGAGTATCTTAATAATGATAAACAAAGTAGAAATGAGGAAATAATATGGTTAATGAAAACTTTGATAAATTCAGACAATCCCAGAAGGAACATAGCGGAGTATATTTAGGCGGCAATAACAACCAAAAACCAGGCCTTAATGATGCAGAATATAATAATCAAGAAGATACGGATAAATCTCCTGGTGCTACTGGACGCAATATTTAGGACGCATCCAATTTCTCTTTTTAGAACAGGATAAAGGTTGGGGACCTCTCCTCAACCTTTTTTAACACGATGCATGATGGATATAAGGGAGAATGAATACCATGAGTAAATCCAAAACTAGTGCAAAAGAAAAAAATAATATGAAGTGGTGGCAGCTGTCTTTATTTGGTGTGGGCTGTACAATTGGAACAGGATTTTTTCTCGGCTCCGGGTTAGCCATTAAGATGACAGGGCCATCTATTTTATTTGCCTTTATAATCGCTGCACTAGGTACCTATTTTGTTTATGATGCCCTTTCAAAAATGACCGCACAAGAGCCTTTACAAGGTGGCTTTAGGTCATACGCTAAGAAAGCATATGGCAGGTGGGCCGGCTTTAGCAGCGGGTGGGTTTACTGGTCCTCAGAGGTGTTAATTATGGGCAGCCAACTGACGGCACTATCCATTTTTTCGCGTTTCTGGTTTCCAAAAATCCCTTTATGGGTCTTTACCACCATTTACGCTGTTCTGGGATTAGCCGTTATTTTAATTGGAGTAATGGTCCTTAATAAACTTGAAAATATTCTAGCGTTCTTAAAAATGGCGGCCATTTTAATCTTTATTGTCATCGCTCTTTTAGCGATTTTTAGTGTAATCGATGGCGACCGTTCCGTTCAGTTTCCGAATAGTCAACAAGAAATTTTTCCACATGGTATTAAAGGCTTGTGGTCATCTGTGATTTTTGCCTTCTATGCCTTTGGGGGAATTGAAATCTTAGGACTAATGGCGACCAAATTAAAGGATCCAAAGGAAGCCCCTAAAGCAGGGAAAGTGATGTTGTTTACGCTCATGTTTATTTATGTACTGTCCATTGCTTTGGCGGTAATGATGGTCTCGTGGAATCAATTTAACACAAAGGAAAGTACGTTTGTTGTCGCATTAGAAAGCTATCATCTTGCCTTTGTTCCCCATTTTTTTAATGCTACATTAATTATTGCTGGCTTCTCTACGATGACTGCCTCTCTTTATGGCGTAACCAGTGTCCTTGTTACGCTTGGAGAAGAAGGGGATGCACCACCATCCTTTGCAAAAAAAGGAAAACTAAAGGTGCCATTGGCAGCATTAATCATTACCATGCTGGGCATTACCGCTTCGATTGTATCGGCATTGGTATTACCCGACCAAATTTATGAGTGGGTGACCACAGCAGCAGGATTAATGCTCCTATATAATTGGCTCTTTATTCTTGCATCCTCTAGAAGAATCTTAGAGTTAAAAATGAAGGAAAAAATCATGTATTCGATTGGCGCCCTATTTATTTTAATTGCGGTCAGTGGAACACTTTTTCACAAAACAAGCAGACCAGGCTTTTTCATTAGCTTAGCCTTTATTGGTATCATTGGTATCATCACCTTGATCATCCAGTTTAAAATGATGAAGGAAGCGAAAAAATCCAAGAAAAAAATCCTTAAGCCCTGGCCAACCGCCTAAGAACATCAAAAAAAATAAAGGGTGACTCTGGTAAATACATTTTTCAATGATTTTACTAGTCAGCCCTTTATTTGTGCTGCTTATACTATGTCCATGTCGTACTATCACAAATTATGGATACCTTTTTCTGTAAATCTGCTAAATTTTGGTTTAAATCTAAAGGTTGACTAGTAGAAAGGAATAATCTTTTTTTATGATGCGAATTCCAAATTGCAGAAAGTTCTGCTAAATTTATTTCTTGTTCCCCCAATAACTCTTCTAATGCTATCCCCTTTGTTTTTATAGACGGAGAGTTGAGAACCTCCGCTTTAGAAGCAATCATGCAATCAGGTAAATGAGAATTATTCAGTACCATTATGGAAGATGGGACTCTAAGGATTCCAAAGATATTATAAAATTTTATGACATTAAAAATCGGTTTATAACAGCGGCCAAGTTCTTCATTTATAGAAAAATTGAGTGGAACATCCTCATTAATAATAATCCCGTCCACCTTTAAGTCACCAAAACTTTTACACAATTGAATAAGTCCTTGAGTAATTGCATCCATCTGGTTTTCAATACGATCGGGACTCTGATTGAATACATCATCCCCATATAAATTTTTAAGAATGGTTTGCGGACCAGTAACGGTTGCTATTACTGGATAGTCATGTCCATTTACTTTTACCAGTCTTTCAACGGTCTCCATTAGAATCGGAATTCTCCCCCGCTTAATAAAATCTGAGGCATCAAGGGCTGCCACCATGGGAAGATGCTCCTTGATGACAGGCATCTCTCCCCTTTCCCAATGAACGGAAGCACCGAAGGCTTCCGCTTCTAGCGTCGGGTCAATGGGTAACGTTAACGCGTCATATTCTAATAATTGCTGGGTATTGACGATGGCCGAAGACAGGGCACTTGAATCATTCAATAACTCCTCGACAGATACTTGACTTACTTTTGTAAGATAGGTCCCGACTAAAGGAATAAAAGGAGGCCGAGGAACTGCTCGACCCTTAAATAATTTCTGTACTAGCTCTTTACGATTCATTTTCGAACCTCCTATGTGATCAACCACTGATTACATACGAACAATTTGTCGTGTAGGTTCAGCTGTAGGCCATTTTCCATAGTATGTTAATGCTTCCTCAGGCGGCTGTTTTGTAGACCATTCCTTCATAAATTCCTCATAACGCATGCCACGGGCTAAACGAGAGACTTTTTCAGACTTTCGAACTTGTTTCGTTTTCTCTTCGTCTAAGGTTAACGTTTCTGGATCATAAACCACCTTATAAATGTTTTCAGCAACCCAATCGGAGATTAATTCATCTTTTAAATCCTTTATCACACTTTGAGGGTCACGGTCTAGTACATCGCCATATCCCCCGCCGCCTAATGAGTTGCCAACGAAAATGTCTCCTTCCATAACTGGGGCTGCACTGCGAATCGCACGTTCGACAACATAGTCTCCTGCAATACTTCTGTCTTCAATAAGTTCTGTTACATTTGTTGGAATGTCTTTATCACCATTGGCCATTTTCTCAAAATAATTAGCTTTTACAATTTTAATTCCGGGATGTGATGCAGGCGGATAACCACCGAATAGTCCCTGAACTGTTGGTACTTTATGATTTTTAATAATCGATTGGTAAATTAAATAGGGCACCTTATGAACGGCCCAAGCCGCATTTGTACCTGCCCCGCCTCTGTATTTCCCAAAGCCGCCAGAATCTTTCCAGTGCTTGAAGAATAAATGGACATGCGGCTGCTCATTTTCCATGTCTTCTACATCTGGCGCTTTCCCCCACCAGCCCCAAGGAAACCCAAATGAATTGTTGCCATCCCGGTTACTGCGAGCGCCTCCGCCTTCACTGTTGAGAGCATTCGCAAGCATATCAGCAAAAGGAACACCCCATTGGTTCAGTCCTGCAATAACAATTGCACAGCCTCCGACACCATACCCAGCAGTTGTTAATTCCTTAACACCACTTGCATAAAATAATTTAGACATTGCATTTGAAACGGTTGATAATGTACAGCTGTTGGTAACCGGTGAGTTGGCTACCGAAGCGTCGACATTTGCATTTAAAAATGTCCCTTGTGGAACAATGACCTTGATTGGTGAGAAAATACCGGACGATGTTGGAAGATCCGCAAATGGGACCCCGAACAAGTAGATCGCAATATGGGCACGGACAATGTGTAAAAAGCTATTAAACGAACCATCATTTTCAGGTGAAGAACCCGTAAAATCAAAGGTAAGTGTGTCACCTTTCTTTGTTAAAGTAAGGACACACCGAAGGATGGAATCAGTAACACCGATCGTATCCATAAAGGATACGGAACGGTAAACACCATCCTGCCAGCTGGCGATCCGGTTCCTTGCCCCTTCTTCTGCTACTATCAGCATTTTTCTCATCACACCAACAACAAGTTCTACCCCTTTTTTCTCGATCAGCTGTTGGACTCTGACACGCAGACGATCACAGGCTGCCACGCGGGCTTTTGTATCAACGATTTGCATACGCGGCGCCCTCGAGACCATGTTTGCCATCATGTTTAACATGTCATTTCGAATCACATAGTTTTCACCAATTTTAATAGGTGGAAGTTTCATCCCTTCATCGGAGCGGGATTTGGCAGTTACAGGCATTCCTCCAGGCTCAATCGCCCCTGTCTCAGGCTGATGCACCGCGGCGGCTGACCAAGCAATTAGCTCCCCATTATGGAAAATTGGCATAACGGCCACTTGGTCAGGATTATGAACACCGCCATACAAGGCTTCGTTTGCATAAAAGATATCACCTTCTTTTACCCCAATGGTAGGATCATCTTTGTAATGCTTTAATATATATTTAATGGCGATCTGCGTGGTAACGGCATGTAAGTAAACTCCACAATAGGCAGCAACAAGGTCACCCTTCGCTGTATACAATCCCACAATGATATCGCCGGAGTGCAGCATGCTGGAAATCCCAATTTTCGTAAGGACTTCTTTTGCCTCTAGCACGAGCTGATTCAATTTTTCACTATAAATCTCGTATTCTCCGAACTTTAACGTTTCTAAACAGTTTTTTTCGAAGTCATCTATAGGCTCTGGATGAATTCGTTCATTAATTTCGAAATCGATCATGCGAGTACCCCCTCAACCATTTTCTTTTCAATCACACCATTTAAATATTGGTCTACGGTATAATCTGCATTTGGCGGTAACACAACGGTTGTATGTGGCGATTCAATTAATGCAGGTCCTTCAATCCTATTCCCATTTTTCAACTCTTCTAGTTGATAGACCGGTGTTTTAACAAAGCCGCCTAATTCCGGCCAGTAGGCTGGACGCGAACCTTTAATGGCCCCAACTGGATTTTCGCCTTCATATTCATTACTATTAAAACTATATTTCTCCTGAGGAACGATTGCCTTTAGGACAATGTTTTCAATTTCAACCCCGCCTTCAGGATAAACAGCAATCGGGCTATACGCATTTGAGTAGTCTTCTGTAAAACTATCCCATAAATTTTGAACATCTTTAGGGCTATTAATAAAAAGTGATGGCGATTGGGTACGCTTGATATTTAGCTGTCCCCCATATTTCATATCTAACTCCAACACATATTGGATCTCTTCTTCCTTGAAGCCCTCACCTTTAATATCTCGAATTGCCTTGGCCTGCAGCTCCTTAACGGTGGTATTAAAAGGTTCATAATCTGTTAAAAATTCCTTCGTTCCCGGCTGAAGCAAAATAATATGTTTAGATTGTTCATAAATGTGCATCACATCCATCATAGATGAGGAAAAGGCACAAAATACTGGTGATTGCTGTAATATGACAGTCTTCGGAATATCTGCATCGAAACCGAATCCTGCACCATGAACAGGGCCCCCGCCGCCGAGAGCAAATAAGACAAAGTCTTTTGGATCATTTCCTTGTAGGGCTGTTTCCTTTTGAATGATATTTGCCATATTGCCGTCGCAAACTTTTTTAATTAAATAAGCAGCCTCGTAAACATCAACACCTAAAGGTTTGGCAATTTTTTCTTCAATCGCTTTCTTTGCCTTTTCTAAATTTAGTGATAAATTTCCACCATGGAAATAATCCGGGTTTAAATATCCTAAAATTAGGTCCGCATCCGTTACCGTTGGCTCTGTTCCACCTTGATCATAGGCGACAGGTCCTGGGAAACTTCCAGCACTTTTCGGCCCTACCTCTAGCCGGCCGCCTAAGTCATGATTGATCCAAGCAATCGATCCCCCGCCTGTTCCAATCGATTTACTTTCGAGCATCGTCATATCAACGAGCCAACGATCAATGACAGGTTTAAATTGATAAATACTTGTTTCCCCATCGACGACAAGTCCGATATCGAAACTGGTTCCGCCCATATCAGCTACAACGATATTTTGATAATCATATACTTTTCCAATTTCATTGCTGCCAATGATGCCGGCGACTGGTCCGCCATTATACGTATTTACCGCTGAAGTACGGAAAACCTCGGCCATTCCTCCTGTGTTATGGACCATAAGTAAGGAATTTTTATAACCCATGTCACGCAGCTCATCCCCAATATTGGACAGTTCTTCTGCCATCGCTTGGTGAAGATAAGCATTTAAGATCGCTACGTTTGACCGGCTGTATTCATAACGCTTAGGCAATACCTCACTTGAAAGAACAACTGGCATGTTGCCTAGGTAGTATTCTGGGTATTCTTCCTCTATTAGCTCTTTTATTCTTTTTTCATGTGCAGGATTCTTAAAGGAAAATAGGGTAGATACAACAAATCCCATTACCCCTTGATCCACCAAGTACTGTAATTTATTTTTAAAATCCTCTTCATCTAAAGGACGAATAATTTTACCTGTATAATCAATTCTCTCTTTGGCACCAACGACATGTTCTCTAGGAATCAACGGATGAGGTTTATCGACTTCTGCAATTTTGCGAGATTCCAATGTGCTGATGCCATCCGCCCATTGACTTCCTTTTCCGATATAAAGCATATCCTCATAGCCTTCGGTCGTAATAAATCCAAGCTTCGGACCTTTTTGCTCGATCAATTTATTCATCGCAACGGTCGTGGAATAGCGAATGACTTCGGTATCTTCTAACAGTTCGTCAATTGAGAGATCAAGCAAGTCGGCCCCATTCTCAATGGCTTTAATAAAACCTACCGACAAGTCATAGCCAGTTGTAGGGCTTTTAGCAATAATTGATTGCTGCCCGTAACGTATAAAGCAGTCTGTAAACGTTCCACCGATATCAATATCAATTGTAGCTCTCATTTTAGCTGACATGTCTTTTCCTCCCCTACACCTTTTTATATGCTTGTTTCTCTTTTGCTTGAACTTCACTTAAAGCGCGCTTCCTTACTTCATTAATATCTAATTCAATATCATGGGTGATTGGGTGACCTGGGGCTAAAATTTCTGTTTCCACTAAAGTACCGCAGCCAGGGCAGTAAAACTCCACTAAACGAACCCAGTTCGGATCTGGGGAAAATGTGTGCTCACCTTCTAGATGGGGCTGATGAATCTCACTTGGATCGCGATCATAGATCAGACAGCCTAACTTAAAATTCTCTTTTGCCGAATTCAATTCATGATCACATTTATTGCACACCCAAACCTCTTTATCTAAATCCAAATCAATGTACTCGGTAATTTTCCTTCTCATGTTTATACCTCCATTACACCATTTAGATGTTGGTCCATCTTAAATTTTGCACCGACAGGAACGACAATCGTCGTGTTCGAACTTTCTAAAACGGCAGGTCCATTTATCACGTGACCAGGCCTTAATTCTTCTATATCAAAAATATTGGTGTCGATAAAACGGTTCTTCCAATAAATACTTCTAATAGACTTTGGAACTGGATTCGTATTTTCGACCTCAACCGTTGGTAATGCAAAATGGGATACGCTTACATAGCTGTTCAAACGAATAAACTCAATGATAAAATTGTCCGATTTTAATTGAATGGCAATATCTTGCAACATGGTTTGCAGCTGATCAGCCTTATTTTTTTGAAGATACTCTGTTGACAAAGAAAAAATATTTCTGTTTTTACTATCTTCCGAAACAGCCTCGATCGCTGCTTCAAAATGTATCGATTCAGGAGTAAATCCTTCGCCTCTCATATCGCGATGAGAGAGCTTCTTCATATTTTCCAGGTATCCATTAGCGGTTTCAATGAGATCATCAATGTTTTGATTATAACGATAATGATAGTCTAAGCGTTCTTGATAGTTATGAGAAATATCAGCAGTGGATAAACCAAAGGCACTAAATACAGAACTAAACGGGAATGAATAAACATGTTTGATTCCACTTTTTAATGCCATTCCTCCTGAGAAAAGTCCGCCCCCGCCGCCGAAAGAAAATAGCTTAAACTCTCTGATGTCTTTTCCTCTTTCTGAAGCAAGTTCTTGTAATGTATCTGCACCAATTTGCTCAATTTTATCAACAATCAATGTTGCTGCTTCCTCATTGGAAATATTTAACGGAGTGGCGATCCATTTGTTAATAGCCTCCGTTGCTTTTTGTTTGGAAATTTTCTTGGTACCACCTAAGAAATATTCTGGATCTACTAATCCTAAGACAACACATGCATCAGTTACTGTTGGTTTTGTACCACCAAGGTCAAAACACGCAGGTCCAGGTACAGCACCAGCACTCTCAGGCCCTAATTGAATTCTTCCATCAGCTGTTGATTTGGCAATGGAACCCCCGCCGCCTCCAACGGAAAGAACATGTATTAATGGGGCATGGACAGGAATTCCAGCAATCTTAGATTCCGCATCAAATGTAAGCTCGCCTCCAGAAATTAATCCAACATCGGTACTGGTTCCACCAACATCTACAGACATGATATTTTCCAGACCATACATCGCTCCAATATACTTCGTTCCCATTAATCCGGCAGCAGGACCGGAATTGTACGTGTCCAGTGCTTTTGTTTTGGCAACACGAGCAACACCTCCGTTGGCATGTGCAATTAACAGTGGTTTTGTATACCCTTGTTGACGCATCCCTTCATCAGCTTTGTACAAGTATTTAACCATATCACGGTGTAGGTAGGCGTTTACAACAGCAGCGTTGGTCCGAATGGCATTATTAGAACGCGAGCTGATCTCACTGCCCAATTGAATCGGTTTTGTTCCTAAATAATGCTTAGGAAAATCCTCTTGGATGATTTTTTTGACTAATTTTTCGTTTTGGTTGTTCACATGCGCATTTTCCAGGCTTACTATAATTACTCTTGTTCCAAGTTCCAAAAGCTTTTTGGTCGCAGCCTTTACATCGTCTTCATCAACAGACTTGATTATTTCGCCTGCTTCTGATACTTTTTCATCAATAGAAACAACGAGCTCTGGCTGAATCAAATAGTTTAAAATAGGATTAGGACCATCTTGATAGAGGGATTTCTCATTCCCTTTCGTAACAATGATTCCTAATTTGGGTCCTGTCCGCTGAATTAACGAGTTTGTGCCTACAGTTGTTGACAAGCGAATTGTTTTGGTTTTCTTCAAGAAATCGCTTACATTTTTAAACCCAAATCGTTTTGCTCCCTCATTAATACAATTATTAAAACAAACGGTTAAGTCATGTGGCGTTGTATCTACTTTTACCACTTCAAATTGGTTTCCATATGAAAAAAATCCATCTGTAAAGGTACCGCCCGTATCAATATCAACCGTGTACTGAGCCATAAGTAAACCTCCCTAAGTTTAATAAACTTCTTTTACATACTTTGTTTTCATTTCAAATCGAGGTAATGTTGAATTTGGCACTAAAAGAATATTGGCCCGAAACAGGAGTTTCGCTCTCAATTGTTCTTCCAATTCGAACTTTAATCCTGCTAATTCTTCCATTTCTACTGAAGGGCCGTATTCCACTTGGATCTCTAATGGAGGTTCAGCAACTGGTCCTGGTTGATATAACACGATTTGAATTTCGCCAGTAGTCCGTGGATAAAAGCTGCTAACCACATCTTTGATAGCAGAAGGAAAGACATTAACCCCTCGAATAATTAACATATCGTCTGTTCTGCCAATACAACGAATTCGGAATCCTTTATGGCCGCAAGCGCAAGTTCCTGTTTTAATCGATATTAAATCTCTGGTCCTGAATCGTAACAAAGGAACGCACTCACGATCAATGGATGTATAAACCAGCTCACCCGTACTGTCATCTTCAATTGGTTTTACTTTCCCTGTATCTGGATCAATGAGCTCACTGAGGACATAATCTGATGCAACAAAGTGCATGCCATCACCCTCAGGGCATTCAGAGAAAAGCACAGGTGCCATATCGGCATTCCCCATTGCTTCGAACACCCTGGCTCCCCAATCTTGTTCAATCTTTTGCCGTACTTCCGGTAAGCCGCCGCCGGGTTCCCCGCCTGTTCCAATTATTTTAAAGCCGAGCTCTTTTGGATTTTTTCCGATCGAACTGACATAGTCGGCCAGGTAATTAGCATAGGATGGCGTACATAACAAGACATCGGGTTTTAAGTTTAAAGCGGTTGTCACTAGCCGGTCTGATGCCCCTGTACCAATTGGTATAAAGGTCGCACCGAGACGTTCAATGCCATCTTTTAACGGCAGTCCGCCAACGAAAAAGGATAAACCCATTGCAAAGATAACTTTATGATGCGGCCTTATCCCTGCTGTATAATAAACACGAGATACAATGTCGGTCCAAATCTCACTATCATGCTTCGTTATTCCAACGTAGGTGGGTTTTCCTGTGGTTCCAGAAGAGGAATGAATTCTGATGATGCTTTCCGAATCCGTACATTGATGTAAACCTAAATCCGAAGTGTTTTCTTGGCTTTGTCTTATTTCCCATTTTTCTGTGAAAGGGATCTTTTCTAGGTCATCTAAGGTTTGAATATCTAGGGGATGTAACCCAGCTTCAGTAAATTTTGCTGCATACATAGGGGATTTTTGATAAACATATTGAACTTGTTTTCTTAGTTTTTCTTCCTGTAATTCTCGTAATCTGTCTTTTAGAATCTGCGATTCCACTGAACTTTTGTAGGAAAACATGACGACCTCCTTCTTTTTGAAATTATTCTTATAATTTTGAATTTTACAACTTCATTATAAATCTGCTTAACTAACATTACCATGTTGGTCATTAACAAAATGTACACATATTTGCCACATTTTTTTGGCTCTAATCCACAAAAAAAAGAATGATCATATAAGATACATTCTCTCTGTTTAGCTGTGAAGCATATGCTCCAGTCTAAGTGCTAAATTTAAATTTAGTCGTACCTCGGAATCTGTAAGATCAAAACCCGTTGTCTCTAAAATCTTCTCCATGCGATATTTTAATGTATTTTGGTGAATAAATAACTCTTCAGCTGTCTTTTTTATTTGTCCATTATGCTTTAAATAAACTTGTAAAGTATCCTTCATTACGTTTGAATCTTTTATTTTATTAAGTTTGTTTAAATATAAATTTATATAAGCGGTTGCTAATTTTGAATCATTGGTCGTTATACTAGACAATAATGTCCACATTCCACACGCAGGAAAATAACCGACGCGGCCAATTTGTTTTATGGATGGTAAAACCGCCAAAATCTGACCTGCCTGTTGATAGGATTCACCGACAAATTTAACAGAATCTTTGGATTCACCAATTCCGACATACACTTCTATTTCTGGTACCTTGTTGATTATTTTTTTCTGCAAGGTATCCTGTAATTGTTTAACCGTCCGTATTAAGTCTGCTTCCGTTACATGCGGAAAAAGAACAACAATTGCTTCATCCCGATAAATTGCACATGAATTTTTCATTGTGTTTTTTATTTCTGAGAGGAGTAAATTAACATTCTTTTTCTCTGGATCTCTTACCCAGAAACCCTTTCTATAAAACCCAATTTTAAGCACACAAATACGAGGAGTAAACGAAATACCAAGGGTATTCATAATATTAGTCGTTTCCTGTACTTTATCTTCATTCATATTGATAAATAAATCAAAAAGCTGATTTAGTAAATATCCTTCAATCTCTAAACGTTTATAATTCTCTTTTCCGCTAGAAGCCATTTGAAGAGCTGCTTTTAGAATAACGCCTAATTGGTCCGAAATTTCCAACAGTAAATTCAGATCATCCTGGGTAAAATAGCCTTGTTTTTTATTGATTGCATGAATAATACCAATCCTTTTATTATCAACGACTAATGGTACCGTAATCAACGTGGATGCATTGAATAAATCGATAAACTGCTGATTATATCGTTTATCTAATTTGGCATCTAGAGTAATCGTTGGGGTGCCCGTAAGAAATACATGCTTTGCATTGCTATTTTCACTCATAGGTACTCTGTATTGTTGAATAATCGTATCATCCCAAACTCCAAAGGCAGGTTTTTGCAGGGCCAGTTCATTTTTGTTTGGATCAAAAAGCATTATTCCAGCCATTTCGGATTGGAGAAGTTCCCCAACTTTATCAACCATCTCAGCTAATATCTCCTGATAGGAATATTGATTGAGAAGGTGATGTAATTGGTTTATATAGGTGAGACTTTTTGATTTCCGCTGCATGATTAAAAATAGACGTGAATTTTCAAGAATGACCGAAACAGATTGCATAAAGATGTTTATTAAATTAATCTGTTCTCTTAATAAATTTTCCTCTTGTTTGGGTTCAATAACTAAGACACTAGTAACTTCATGCTGCCTGGTAATGGGAAAAAAATATATGGTGGTTTCCTTAAAATATTTTTGAGATATTTTTCTTTCCAGTACCTTTTTGGTCATTCCTGTTAAACTCTTTTTCTCGCGCTTATCAATGTTAAGACTTGCTTGTGGGATCAGTTGCTTTAAACTAAAGTCATACACAAGGAACATGCCCTTCCCGCCCCCAACTTGCTTTACTCCTTCAATCACAATAGCTTCCGTTAAAAGCTGCCAATCTTGAATCGTATGAAGATATTCAAGACTTTGTTGGAGTAACTCGATCTGATTATCATTAAGAGTTACTCTAGCTTTGTCGATCATATAATCCCTCCTGATCAGACTAATAAAGAGTAATAAATACATTAATAGAATTGAATTTTCTGATAATTGTATTGATGAAGGGCTGTTATACCTTACGAATGACTTAAATCCTATGTAACCTAATCATTTAGCTAATTGCCAAATGATGGTATGCAATATTCATATTTTCCCTTAATTCATTAGGGTGGTCATGATAAACGATTTCACCCTTATTTAAAATGTAAACATCGTCGGCGATACTTAAAGCTGTCGTAATGTTTTGCTCTACTAAAAGCATCGACATACCTGATTCCTTAAGTTTCAAGAGAACCTCCATTACTTCTCCAACCATTAAAGGTGATAAACCTTCTGTCGGCTCATCAAGAAGGAGGATTTTAGGATTTCTCATTAATGCCCGGCCAATCGATAGCATCGATTGTTCACCGCCGCTTAGGTTCCCGGCATGAGTCTTTTCTCTTTCCTTTAACCGCGGGAAAAGTTCAAAAATCCGTTCTAAATTCCAATCCTCCTGATGCTTACTAGCAAAAACACTCAAATTCTCATGCACGGTTAAGTTTGCGAATATCCGCCTTCCCTGTGGGACAATGCCGATGCCTTTATTAGCAATTTGATGACTATTCAGTTTGATAACATTTTCACCTTCCAGTATGATTTCTCCTTCTTTTTTGGCGACAAAGCCAATGATTGAATGTATGGTCGTGGTTTTTCCCATCCCGTTCCTGCCAAGCAGTGTTACCACACTCCCTTTTTTAACCTCAAGGTCCACTCCATGAAGGACATGGCTGGCACCATAATAACTATGAACACCCTTCAAGCTAAGCATTGGTCAACTCCTCCTTCCCCATATAGATTTCTTTAACCTCTGGATTTTCCCTAACCACTTCAGGACTTCCATCGGCAATCAATGTCCCGGCATGCAAAACGATCACTCGGTCCATGTTACCAAATAATACCTCAATATCATGTTCAATCATCATAATCGTCACATCAGAGGATAATTTATTGATTAAGGCAATGATTTGATCCGTTTCCACTTGGGACATCCCGGCGGTTGGTTCATCTAATAAAAGTAGCTTTGGTTTTCCAGCAATGGCCATAATAATCTCAATTTGCCTTTGAACACCATAGGATAGATCCTGAACCTTTGCATGACTGTGCTCATGTAGTCCCCACTCATAAAGCAGTTTTTCTACATTTTCAAATAATAATGGATAATTTTTATTATTCGCCTGTTTCCACCATTGGGTATGCTTTTTATTAATCCGCTGTAAAACTAGCAGCAAATTTTCTTTTACTGTTAAGCCCATCATTAAATTATTTTTCTGAAAGGTACGGACAATCCCTTGTTCTGTTCGTTTGTAATTTGGCAAATGATTAACCATTTCATCAAAATAGCAAATCGTTCCCCCAGATGGTTGTAAATCTCCGGCAATCATATTAAATAAAGTTGATTTCCCGGCCCCATTTGGTCCAATTAGTCCAACTCGCTCACCTATAGTGACTTCTAAGGTCACATCTTCAATGACCTGAATCCCGCCAAAATGTTTTGAGAGGCCTTTTAGCGAAAGAATTTTTTCCTTCTTCATCTACATTCACCTATCCATCCATTTTAGTTTGCTGCTGAATTGCGATTATGTTTGACTCCTCTTGATCATTCTTTTGGCGTTTAAATAAAGTCCGTTTTGCACTATTGAAAATACCAACAATCCCATTGGGGGCAAATATAACAAACAGTATAAAGGCCACTCCAATAATCATCATCCAATTCTCCGTATACGAACTAATAATCGTTTCCAAAATCACAATAAAAGCTGCTCCAATGACTGGACCCCACAAAGTACCGGCACCTCCGATTAAGACCATGATTAATACAGAGCCTGATGCAGTCCAATAAACATCGGCAGGTGAGATAAAGCCGTTAAAAACAACATATAAACCGCCAGCTAAACCACCAAGTGTACCAGCAATTAAAAAGCTAATATTTTTATATAACGCTGTCTTATAGCCAATTGATTTCATCCGTTCTTCATTTTCTTTTATACCAATAAATACAGTACCTAATGGGGAATGTAAGAATCGATTCAACAAGAATAATAGAATCGCGATCACAACCACAATAAAGTAGTATACAAACACTTGATTCGAAAGGCGGAGATCAGCGAAAACATCTAAAGGAGTGATACCTGATAATCCGTTTGAGCCCCCCGTTACATTTGTCCATTGATACACAATCGAGTAAAAGATTTGCGAGCAGGCTAGTGTAAGCATTAAAAAATAAAAGCCATGCGCTTTTGTAGACAGTAAGCCAATAATCAAAGCCAGTAAAAACGCAAACAAAAGTCCCACACCCAGGGTGAGAAAAATGTTCGTGCTAAATTTGAGTGCTGCAATCCCTGTTGCATAGGCACCAGCACCAAAGAAAGCAGCGTGACCCAATGAAACCATGCCAGTCTGCCCTACTAAAATATTTAAGCTTACTGCGAAAATACTAAGAATCAATATTTCCGATAAAATATTTACGTAATAAATAGATAAAAAGAATGGCACAAGTACCATTAGTAAAAATAATAGCGTTCCCTTTATTGGCCCCTTCTTCATTACACCACCCTCCTTCCAGTTAGACCTTGTGGACGAATCACCAGTACCAATGCCATGAGGGCAAACGTAATAATTAAACTTAGTTCAGGCACGAGATAGCGGCTAAAGGTTTCAACAAAACCTACAAGCAAACTTGCTATAAAGGTTCCAGTCACTGAACCAAGTCCACCGACTACAAGAACAACCAGTGATAGGATGAGAATTTGAAACTCCATACCTGGAAAAACCCCAAGGATAGGGGAACCAAGGACGCCTCCTAAGCCAGCCATTAAACTTCCTAAGAAAAAGACACAGGTAAAGACAAAGTGAATGTTAACTCCTAATCCTCCGACCATCTCTTTATCAGACAATCCTGCCCGGATAACCGCACCCCATTTTGTCTTTTCCTGGGTATACCATAAGATAATCGCCATCACAATTCCCACAACAATTAATGCGATGCGATAGGCGGGAATGGCATTACCTGCAATTTCCAAAGACATGTTAAGCCCATCTGGCGGGTTTACAACAAGAATATTTTTTCCCCACATCATCGAAAAAATGTCGTGAAAAATATAGGCTAATCCAAAGGTTAATAACACCTGTGAAAGATGTCCCAGCTTGTATGTAGGCCGGAGCAAGATCATTTCCAAAACTAATCCTATAATCGCAATCAGAATAGGAACAGCCATTATGGCCACCCAAAATGGTAAGCCTGCCTTCATGATTAGCGAGTAGCCAATATAGGAACCTAGTACATACAATGAACCATGCGCCAGGTTTAAAACGCCTAATATACCGAAAACGATGGTAATCCCACTTGTAATGATAAAAAGTAAAAATCCATAGCTTAATCCATTCATTAACTGCAATAGTATTGCACTCAAAATGTTTAACCTCCTTATCCAAACTATTTATTGTTAAAAGAAAGAGGCAAAGGAAATCTTGCCTCTTTAAGCTTTCTTATAGTAAATCACCACAGGAATGAATACCTTATTTTCCTGGATCAACGACTTGAGGAATGGTATCAATTACTTTATTCTCTGTTTTTCCATTAACAATACCCGTTTCAACAATATAAAGGTTTTGAATGACATTGTGTGTTTCTTTATCAAACTTAATTGGTCCTCTTGGACTGTTAATTTCAATCGAAGAAATGGCGTCAATCACTTTATCTGGATCACTTACATCACCGTCTAATTTTTTAATAGCTTCTGTTATAATCATAGCGGCATCATATCCTTCAGCTGATTCAATACTTGGGCGTTTGTTATATTTCTTCTCGTAGGCCTTGATAAATGTCTGATTTTCCTTCGTATCTAAACTATAATCCCAGAAAATTGACGCCTTAATTCCATCCGGTGAATTGCCTTGCTGCGGCCGGACATCTTCAGCAGTCAGCCACCCCGAGCCAATTAACGGTATTTTCCCTTTTAACCCGTATTGATCATATTGCTGGACAAATCTTACAGCATCGCTGCCTGCATAGAAGGCATAAATACCATCAATACCTTCAGTATTCATTTTACCTAGATAAGAGGAATAGTCATTGTTTCCTAGTGGCGGGTATACTTCACCAGCAATTTGTCCGCCGGCTTTTGTATAGGCCTCTTTAAATGCTTCTGCAACTTCATGCCCAAATGCATAGTCAGCAGCCGTAACATAGATTTTCTTCCCAACGTTTTTGTATGCCCATTCCCCCATTGAGTGACCGATTTGCCATGAACTAAACGAGGAACGGTAGATGTAATTGCTTCTCTTTGCCCTAGTTAGATCATTCCCGCCTGCATGGGAATCTAAGAAAGGAAGTTTTTTGCTGTCTACTTCATCACGAATAGCATAGGCAACCGCTGTGCTGACTGGTCCTGTTAAAATGTCAATTTGGTCTTGATCCGTTAATTTTCTAAGTTTTCTTAAAGCTACCTGTGGATCTGCTTCTGAATCTTCATGAATAATCTCAATTTTTTTGCCGGCCACTTCAAAGTTTTGTTCTTCAAAGTATAGGTTCATACCATTTAGTAAGTTCTCACCTAATGATGCGTATACACCAGTAGAAGGGAGCAAGGCTCCAATTTTAATAGGAGTATTGTCATTAGTTTTCTCTTTTGTTTTCTCTTTAGAAGTAGTAGTGCTAATGGCCCCTCCACTACAGGCCGTAAGCAATAGGACTAATAGAATAAAGAGCGATCCAGTTCTTTTAAAGTTTTTCATAATTACCCCCTGTTTTTTTGTGAACGCTTCCAAAAGTAAAATTTAGCTCCTTCCTTTTTAAATATTTAGAACATTTCTAATATTATTATATTGTTTATGCCGTTCATTTACAATATCTTTTTCTTACTCTAATCAGAAAATCGTAATGAAAAATAAAACAAGATAATCCTCCATATTCTAGCTAAATAATAATTTAGCAATTGGTAGATTTATCACTTTTATCTTAATTTAACAACAATATAAGTGAAAATAAGCTAACGATAATAATGGTTTGTTTCTAAAAATAGGTATATTTTATCGTAATTATTCCCAATAAAGCAATTATGTTTTTATTTCTCTAAAATAAAATACACATCATATTATAGGTATTTATATCTATGATAGAAGATGGATGATAAAAAAATGGTCCCAAAGCAAAGGGTCTGACCCCCGCCACTTCAACATATCGCTGCACTTTTTAAAGTGACTATATATTGAGTGTTAAACGTGAGGTCAGACCCTTTTGGGACATCCACTTTTTGCTTTAAAAATTATGCTTGTTTCAACCTAAACCGCTGGACTTTGCCAGTGGTTGTTTTAGGCAATTCTGAGATAAATTCAATTTCTCTTGGGTATTTATAAGGCGCCAGATTTTGTTTAACAAAAAGCTTGAGATCCACCTTTAGGTCTTCCGTTGGGTCAATTCCGTCCCGTAATACAATAAATGCTTTTGGGTAAACGAGATTATTCTCATTTTTCGCTCCTACTACTGCGACCTCCAGAACATACTCATGTCTAATCAGGGTTGACTCTATTTCAATAGGCGAAACCCAAATACCGCCCACCTTCAACATATCATCAGAGCGGCCGCAATACCAAAAGTACCCGTCTTCATCCTGATAATATTTATCGCCTGTATACATCCACTCACCGTGGAATTTACTTTGATTTTCTGCTAAGTTACAAAAGTAACCCACACTCACGCTATCACCTTTTATGACCAGGTCACCAATTTCATTTACAGCGACCGGCCTTGATTCTTCATTTAGAATTTTTGCTTTATAACCTGGTACAACTTTTCCCGTGCTTCCTGCCTTAATTTCCCCAATATTATTAGATAGAAAAATATGTAAGGCTTCGGTTGAACCAATTCCATCTAAAATTTCAATGTTAAATAACTCTTTCCACTTTTGAATAAAAGTGGCTGGCAGTGCTTCACCAGCAGACACGCAAATTCTAACGGACGAAAGATCAGGAAGTACACCTGTTTTTTCAACGTGTTGAATCAAAGAGCCATACAAGGTGGGCACTCCAAAAAAGATCGTAGGCTTTTGTTTTTCAATAACACTAAAGATATTTTCTGGTGTTGGACGTCCCTTTAATAAAATCGTTGAACCGCCTGCACCGAATGAGAAGTACATCCCATTCCCCAGCCCGTAAGCAAAATATAATTTCGATGCCGAAAAGGTTCGGTCGTTCTCACTAATTTTGAGTACTTTTTCCGCATAGTTTCGATAGGCTATTTCCATACTTCTTTGAATGTGGACTACACCCTTTGGATTCCCCGTGCTTCCAGAGCTATAAAGCCAAAATGCAGAGTCTTCTGAATTGGTTCGCTCTACTTCCAAATCAGATGTAGCAGGTTGAATAAACTCATAATAATCGATACCATCCGGATCACGATAGCCCTTCTCTGATATGACAATAACATCTTTTAGATAAATAAATCGCTCTCTGTTTTCTTTTATTTCGTTCCATACCTCTTCTTGGATCAATAATACTTTGGCACGGCTGTGATTGAGAAAGTATTCATAGTCTTGTGGTTTCATTGCAGTATTAACAGGGATTGGAACCGCGCCGATTTTAACGGCCCCAAAAAAAGAATAAATAAATTCAGGGGAATCATAGACAACCTGAAGGATACGATTTTCCCTTTCAATACCAATTCCTTTGAGAGCGTTACCAAATTTATTCGCCCTTAACAAGACATCTTGATAGGTAACTTGATCATCCTCACTATAAATGGCCACCTTATTAGCAAGACCCTTTTCAATATTTCCGTCTAAAAACACATTTGCACTGTTATAAAATTCTTTTACTCCTCTTAACGCTTGAACTGATTCTTGCATGCTTTAACCCCCAATAGGAAATTGGAACTCGCTACTCCAGATTATTCAGTTTGCCGATTCTAGTAGGGTTATAACTAAAGAAAGAATAGGGTCTGGCTATTTCGCATAGCCAGCCCCTTGTGAAAAATTACTTACCGGACCATTCTGCAGGACGTTTCTCAATAAAAGCACTTAATCCCTCTTTTGCATCTTCAGAACGGAATAATAGATTTTGTAATTCACCTTCATAGCGAATGGCTACATTTAGCGGCATTTCTTTTCCATTCATAATGGATAGCTTAATATTAGAAGCAGCATAGGTAGCACTATTAGCAATCTTTCTTGCATATTCTAGCGTTCTAGCACGTGTTTCTTCCTGCGGATAAACACGGTCAACTAATTTAATATTCAAGGCTTCCTGTGGTGTTAATGTTTCACCTGTCAGGTTCAAATCAAGGGCTTTAGAATGACCGACTTGTCGTGCTAAACGTTGCGTACCGCCAGTACCAGCTAAGACACCAAGGGTAATTTCAGGCAGACCAATCTTACCTGCTTGGTCGCCCATAAAACGCAGGTCACATGCTAATGCCATTTCAAGGCCGCCGCCAACTGTATGCCCTTCAAGACAAGCGATCCAAATTTGCGGAGAGCGGGCAATCTTATCTAATGTCTCATTACAGAAAAGGCAAAATTGTGTTTTAAAGCGCGGCTCTGCTGCTTTTAGAAAGTTAATATTTGCTCCTGCAGAGAAGAATTTAGGCATATCACTCATCAACACAACTACTTTGATATCACTATCAAAACGAATATCATCGATTGCTGCATTTAGTTCCTTATAGTATTCCAAGTCATAGGCATTTGTTTTGTTTACGTGAATATGAACCTCTGCAATCCCTTTTTCCTTTTTCACTGTTAATGTCTTTGTTTCTAATTGAACGTTTGTCATTTAAATTCCTCCTAAAATTTATTTAAAAATTAATTAAATTCCGAAAATATTCAATGGTTTAGCTCCAATATAGGAAACCACACTCTTTGTTTCTGTATAAAGATCAAGAGTTTCAATACATAATTCCCGGCCAAATCCTGATTGTTTATACCCTCCAAACGGTGTTCCCGGGAAGGCTGAAATCGGACTATTCACCATCACAATGCCTGCACGGATTCCAGCGGCAACTCGATGCGCCCTTCCATTGTCTTTTGTCCATACGGCTGAGCCCAATCCAAAAATGGAGTCATTTGCTTGCTTTAACACTTCTGATTCATCTTTAAACTTCATTACCACAACGACTGGACCAAAAACTTCTTCTTGGGCAATTCTCATATCATTGTTTACATTTCCAATAATGGTTGGTTGATACCAGTAGCCATTTTCGAACTCCTGTCCTTCAGGCCTGCTGCCGCCAAATAGGATTTCTCCGCCTTCTTCAATCGCAAGTTTAACGTAACCATCGACTGTCTGTTCATGACTTTTTGAGATTAATGCACCCATGTGGGTTTCTTTGTTAAACGGATCACCAACTTTTAACTTTCTAGCCTTTTCAATAAATCTTGTCAAAAATTCATCATAGACATTTTCTTGAACAAAAATTCTTGACCTTGCTTCACATGATTGACCGGAATTGTAAAATATCCCATAAATGGATCCTACAACAGCAGCCTCTATGTCACAATCGTCAAAGACAATACTCGGTGACTTTCCGCCAAGCTCAAGGGTTACACGTTTAAGGGTTTGCGATGCACGTGCCATGATATCTTTTCCCGTTTCGGTTTCACCTGTAAAGGCCACCTTATCGACACCAGCATGTTCCGTTAAATAGGGCCCGATTTCTGAACCGCTTCCTGTTAATACATTCACTACGCCCACTGGCACTCCAGCTTCATGACAAATATCAGCAAGCATGAACGCTGTAATCGGGGTATAACTTGCTGGCTTTAAAATAATCGTACACCCAGCGGCTAATGCCGGGGCTACCTTCCATGCCGCCATCATCAAGGGATAATTCCACGGAACAATCTGGGCGCACACCCCTACAGGCTCCTTCACCGTATAGTTAAAGAATCCGTTTGGCACTGGGTTTGTACGTCCAGCATGTGTCGAAATGGCGGCCGCATAAAATTCAAAATCCTCGATTGCCTGACCAATTTGCCCTTGTGCCGCCGCAACGGTTTTCCCGGTATTTAAAACTTCTGCCTCAACAAGTTCGTTAAAGCGCTGTCTCATTATGTCAGCAATTTTATTAAGGACTCTTGCCCGTCTTGCCGGTGTCAGCTTCGGCCACTTTCCCGAATCAAAAGCCTTCCTTGCTGCATCCACGGCACGGTCAACATCTTCTTTCGTTGCTTTTGCCACCTTTGCTAACACTTCTCCTGTGGCAGGATTATGGGTTTCAAAGAATTGGTTATTACTGCTATTGCTGTATTCTCCATTAATGAAAAGCTGGTATTCTTCCTTTAACGTCGTAGTTTTTAACATTACGATAACCCCTTTACATTTTTTCGATAATGGTCGATATTCCTTGCCCAACCCCAATACACATACTTGCTAGGCCATAACGACAATCACGTTTTTGCATCTCATGAACAAGTGTGGTTAATATTCTTGCCCCACTGCAGCCCAGCGGATGACCAAGGGCAATGGCTCCGCCATTTACGTTTACTTTGTTCAGATCAAACCCGAGCTCTTTTATACATGCTACAGATTGAGCAGCGAATGCTTCATTTATTTCAATTAAATCCAGATCGTTTACGGATAATCCTGCCCTTTGTAATGCCTTTCTGGTGGCTGGAACAGGTCCAATTCCCATATAGGCCGGGTCTACACCCGCCACAGCAGAAGTAACAATTCTAGCTAGCGGTTTTAACCCCAGCTTTTCTGCCAGTTCTTTTTCCATTATTAAGAGAGCACTTGCTCCATCATTAATACCGGATGCGTTTCCTGCAGTAACGGTTCCTCCCTCTTTAAATACTGGTTTAAGCTTTGACAGCGCCTCCCATGTAGTGGCAGGGCGAACATGTTCATCCGTTTGAAAAACAATCGGTGCCCCTTTTTTCTGAGGAATTTCAATTGGGATAATTTCATCATGGAATCGTCCACTTTCAATTGCTGCGGCTGCTTTTAACTGACTGCTTAGTGCCAGCTCATCCTGCTCTTCTCTGGAAATGTTATACTGTTCTGCAACATTCTCGGCAGTTTCTCCTAGACTAATAGGAGGATATTCCTTCGCCAAAGCTGGATTAATAAGGCGCCAGCCAATGGTTGTATCATATAATGTTTGGTTACTTCTTGGGTTTGCCAAGTGGGGTTTCATCATGACATAGGGAGCCCTAGTCATATTCTCCGTCCCACCAGCCAGAAAGACGTCTCCAAGTCCGGCCTTTATCGCTGAAGCAGCTTGATTCACTGCCTCTAAACCAGAACCGCATAAGCGATTGACGGTCACACCAGCCACCGATTCAGGGATTCCCGCTAATAGTAAGCCCATTCTGGCTACATTTCGATTATCTTCTCCCGCTTGGTTCGTACAACCAAAGTAAACATCCTCTATTAAGGATGGATCCAAATTTACTCTTGCTAAAAGGTGCTTCATCACATGTGCGGCTAAATCATCCGCTCTTACATTTGATAAGGTGCCATTTACTTTCCCAATCGGTGTACGAATTGCATCTATAATGACAGCTTCCCTCATATTGAATACTCCCTAACCTGACGATTTTGATAGTGATAGAAGCCTTTTCCGGTTTCAGCACCAATCCAGCCTGCATGAACAAGTTTGCGAATGAGAGGAGCTGGCCGGTATCTTTCTTCACCAAATTGCCGATGTAATCCGCTTAATACTGCATAAACATCGTCAATACCGATTTTTTCGGCCCATTCTAATGGCCCTAGCGGATAATTGGTTCCTTTTTTCATTGCTTCATCAATGTCATCTACTGAGGCTATACCTTCCATCAATGAAAAGGCCGCTTCATTAATAATCATCGAAAGGATCCGTGGAAAAACAAGACCAACCTCATCCTGGACCACTTCCGTTTCCTGTCCGATCGCCCCAAACAGTTCTTTAGCCATTTGTAAAAAAAACAACTCGGATTGCAATGCCGGGGCTATTTCAATTAGTTTAGCATCATTAAAATTTGAAAAGGTCCCAAACCCAATCAGCCTTTCAGGCTTTGCCAGCCACGATGCTGCTTCCGTAGCCATAACTGCAAGTGTGGTCGATAAAATCAATGCTTGAGAGGGAACATGCACTTCAATTTCTGTTAGATTCCGCTTTTTTTGTTCTAAATCAAGATTGCTAGTCTCAATAACTACCTCTATATCATTTACTGCTTCGTAATCATTGAGTACGACCTTTTCAAAACCATGTTCCCGAAGAGAGTGTACAAACTCTTTTGCTAATCCATTTTCACCTATAACCAAGATTCCTTTAGGTGTCATATGAAAAGAACCCTCCCTTCGTCTTTCTGCCCAAGCTGCCTGCTTGAACCATACGCTCTTGAACGTAATGCGGACGAAAACGAGTCTCGCCATGAAAACTGCTGTGTACGGATTTCGTTACCGCAAAGTTGACGTCTATTCCAATTAAATCTTGAAGTTCAAAAGGGCCCATCTTAAAATTCCCCGCCCTTTTCATAATTCGATCGATTTGTTCTACCGTTGCGCCTTGGTCATTCATGATTTTTAAGGCTTCACCATAAAATGGACGTGCGACCCGATTGACAATAAATCCAGGCGTATCCTTACACACTACAGGACTTTTATGGATCTGTTTAGCAAACTCAACTAAAGTATTTACGGTTTTAGATGCCGTTTTTAAACCATGGATGACTTCTACTAACGGCATGACTGGGGCTGGATTAAAGAAATGAAACCCCGCCACACGCTCCGATGTCTGAATTTGCCCTGAAATTTCTGTTATAGACAGTGATGAGGTGTTCGTAGTCAATATTGCCTCTTCAGAACAAACCTCTTCTAATTTTCTAAAAATGGACCGTTTTATTTCCATGTTCTCTGGCGCTGCTTCAATCACAAGCTGACAATCCGAGAGGTCAGATAAATCAGCTGTTATTTGTAAACGTTTCTTCGCATCGTTAACTTGTTCTGCACTCGCTCTTTTTTTCTCAACTAATCGATCTAATCGTAAGCCAATCGCTGATTGGGCCCGCCTTACTGTTTCCAGGTCGATATCGTAAATGATGGCGGTATATCCATTCTGAATAACAAGCTGTGCAATCCCTGCACCCATTGTTCCAGAACCAACGATCCCGACTTTTTCAATATCTTTCATTAGAAGTCTGACACCTCTCATTATTTGAGTGTGAAGCTTGCCAGCGGATGTATTCAAAGACAGAATGACAACTGTTGCAATAATATTGCCTTACTAATTGAGCTGTCCCAAATGCAGAGATTTTTTCTACATTCTCAGACGAACAAAAGGAGCATTGGATTTTTTTATTATCCTCAGACATGTTGTACATCCCCAAGGGTTGTCAGCGTTTTGATGGTTTCTTTGTATACGTTTACAAGATTGCTTTTTTCCAAGATTATTTTTTCAGAAATTAATAGAGTGTCATTTTCCACATTATTTAACCACTGTAAAGCTTCTTCCGTTATTTTTTCCAGCTCATGGACAAATGTTCTTGGAACGGCACCTTTATCATTCAGCAATTGTTTGCACCAGCTCTTTGAGTAAAGCAGATGTTCCTCTTGTTCTTTTATCAACTTGCTAAATGGAGTATTTAGCTCTGGATGGTTTGCCTTTAATATTGCCTTTATAACAAGATCCACAGCTACATTGATTGCATATACACCTGCTATCAAGCTAATCCAATTAGATGAAAGGACAATAGAAGGAAATGCCTTTCCTGTTTGGTTTTTAATTTCTACTTTGCTGCTATTTAAACCTTGCAATTCATTTGCCCATTTATACATGAGCCGCGCATGACCAAGTTCTGCTTGAGCCATCGCAATAGAAGAAAGCGTCGCTTCTAAATTAGGACCGCTAATACCAATTTCAACTAGGCGGTCACCTAAAATAAATTTGTTATCCGCAATCGTTTCTGCTAGTTGAATTAGAGATAAATTGTTTACTATTTCCATTAATTCACACCCTCTTTTTCAAATAGTGGTTCTGGAAGGCGAACAGTAATAAATGCATCTTTTCGGACTACTTGCATTTCAACCCAGTCTTCTTCATCGTAAATATATTGCGCATAAACCTTTGCAAGTTCATCCGTCTCGGCTTGAAATGAACCAACTTGAATCAAATCATCGCCTCGGTTGATCCGCGTAAACAGAAGATATTCTGGTTTCTGGTTCTTTTTATTCATGAGCTAACACCCCAGGTTCTAAGTTTTTCTCTTCCTTTATCACTCATATTGTTGACGGTCCAAGGCGGACTCCAGACTACTTCAATTTCCACTCCATCAATATCATCTTCTTGAAGGAGCCGTTCCTTGATATCGTTTTCAATCCATTGCATACAGCCACAACCTGTTGATGTGTACGTCATTCTTACAGCGATTTTCCCCTCATCAACTTTAGTAATATCATAGATTAACCCCATATCTACCACACTGATTGGGAACTCCGGATCCATTACCTCTGACAATGCATTCCAATATTTCTCAGTCTCGATTGTTAGCATTTAACTAACCTCCTCAGCGCGCAGCTCTTCAAGTTCATGGAAACCTTTTTGAATTCTGCTCACAAACTCTTGGTTTTGTGGACCGCGTTTTTTAAAACGTTCAATCACACCTTGCCATGTGTCAGGTTGATCGAGCAGCCATTTTTTATTTTCTACATCAAATTTACAAGGAAAAGGAACGTCTAGCACAAACTTTTCTTGGGCCTCATCAAAGTGTGCCGGCACCTTTACTCCAATCGATTCACAAAATGGAACTGCTGTAGACAACCATTTTTGTCTTAGTTCATCATTGGTTTTTCCTTTGAGCTTATAATCTAATTGTGCTGAACGGCTCTTAAGATTGTCGGCAACCCCAAAAAATTCTAACGCCATTAAGAACATCCAGTCGACTGCTTCTTGGACTTGCTTTGCTGTATCAGGATTTTTCATACCTGCCTTCATGATAATTTCACCATTTCTTAGGTGAAACAATTCTTCTTTGTCAACTTTCACAAGTGCTCGTTTCCAGGGTCCATAGGATGTATGTTGATAGGCGTCACCTAGAAGGGTGTAACCAGAGCGGTCAAATAAACCATTAAATACACCAAGTTCAATCCAATTATCTAATTTAAAATCAAAGGCATAGGGGTTTTTCCATCTGTTTGCCGGGCGTTCATATAGGAGTTCTTCGACATCTTCTCCTAGATCCTCCAACAATCGATAGGCAATATGTGCATGGCCAATCTCGTCTTGAATAACGGCTAGAGCGGTAATTTTATAATTTAGATTGGGCGCTTCATTATAAACGGTTAAAAGAGGGGGAACACTTAGTAGCTCTGTGTCACCAACAATCGTCAATGTTTGTTTTAATGCTCGAAGATACTCTTCATTCATATCATCTAAACACTCAAGCATAAATCCTTTCTGAATTTTATCGATTAAAATTTCCGTCTGACTCATATGGATCGCCTCACCTTATTACGTTTTTTTATTCATCGTCTATATTAGATAATATAGATTATTTTAAATTGTCTGTCAATACATTTATTATGTTTTTATGTTGTTAATATTAAAAACATAATTTTACTTTATTAAAAGAAAAGCGCAAGCGCCCTGGTCAGCGGCGTATGGCCTGGAGCGCTCCAACTGAGATAAAGGAAACACGAAGAGCCGAAGGCGATTCGATGTTGACTTATCGTAGGGCGGAGAGCGAAGGACACTAGCCGCTAGGGCGCTGGAGCTGGACAATTCTCGAAGTCAAAATTTATAAATTCTGATATTATTAAAAAACGACGCCTCTTTATGACTAGGCGTCGTTTTTTGCTTACTATTTTAATAGACTTAAAAAGTAAGGCTTCTTTCTATTCTCCTTTAAAATTGGGCTGGCGTTTTTCCTTAAAAGCCTCTAATGCTTCAATTCGATCTGTTGTTGGAATAATCACCTCATATGCCTTTGATTCAATCGCTAATCCAGTTTTCAAATCAACATTGCTGCCATAATTGATGGCATACTTTGCTTGTGTAATAGCCAATGGCGCATTCTTCAACATTTCGTCAGCTAATTCTATTGAAGCATCTAATAAATCGCTGCGTTCCACGACCTTATTAATTAGACCCAACTCAAAAGCCTGATAAGCTTCTATTTTTCTCGCGGTTAAAACTAATTCTTTAGCCCTTGAAGGTCCAATTAATCGAGTTAAGCGCTGTGTACCACCTGCACCAGGAATAATCCCCCAACTCACTTCAGTTAGGCCCATTATGGCTTCTTTAACTGCAATCCGGAAGTCACATACTAAGGCAAGCTCAAGCCCGCCGCCAAGTGCATACCCATTCACAGCAGCAATGGTTGGCTGCGGTAACTCTTCAATTTTTGTGAAAACATCCCGTATCATATTGACGTTTCTTCTGACTTCTTTTTCATTGAGTGTCCGTCTTTCCCGTAAATCTGCCCCAGCACTAAATGCCTTTTCTCCAGCTCCAGTTATAATAACAACTCTTATGTCCTTCTCTAATTTAATTCCATCTATCACTGCTTCTAATTGAGTAAGCGTTTCATAATCAAAGCAATTTAATTGTTCTGGACGATTAATGGTTACAATTGCTAAATGATTGTCTACCCGTAAGTCTACTTTTTGCAATTCGTTTTCCTCCTCATTAGGAGATTATTAGTTTAGGATGGTTATCATACATAAACTTCTTTAAAAGGATTAATCGCTTTGTCTCGCATCGGTTTTATTTCTTGGTCCGGAGCCCCTTCATAGATAGATTCAAAATAACGAATGGACGGTATCGATATTAACTGATGAATATTCCAAAATAGTTCTCTAGCCTTTGTTCCTGCCCAATCCGCTGGTAACAAATCGCGTGGAAAACCGGGATCTTGAAAGAGAAATTTTCGATATTCATGCACGATGGAAGTTCGTTTTATGAAGCATTCTTCGTCCGTTAAGGTATTTGTTAACGCCTTTTCACGTAAAACTCCAAACTCCGCGGTATACTTTTCCATAAATTGATGATAATTGTCAGAAACCTGTTCCAGGTCCCAACCCCTTTCAATAATTCCTTCACTTGTGTGCGAGATCATATCAGAGGAGCTAAATAAAATGGTGTTTTCCTCGATATGATAATTCTTAATCATTTCCATTACTTGATTTTCAAGTGGGTTCGGGCTGATCCACGTACTATTTGAAATCATACCAAAGCCTGTCCATGTAAGCTCTTTTCGAATTTCATTCCGCAGCTCACGTTTCTCCTCAGGAAAGGAATAACTTAAAATTCTCCACTTGCCATCCCATGCAGGCCGCGGAGCAGCATAGACCCTTGTCACCCCATCCTCCACTCTTCTTCTACCTTTTTCTGTAACAGAGTAGTAGCTTTTATTTCCCCTTTTCCTTACTTGCAATAAATTCTTTTGAACCATTCTTAAAATAGCCCCGCGAACAGAGGACTCTGAAATACCAAAGGCACTCATTAACTGAATTAAACTTCCAACCCAGATTTCTCCTCCATAATATTGAATGTACTCTCCATAAAGAGTAAACATTAGCGATCTAGGTTTCATTGCTGCCACCATCCAGTATTTATTAATAATTGCTTTATTTGTCTTTTCTAAAGAGACATCTTTATTATAGAGGAACACCATCTTTTATGCATTAAACCTGGGTCTATTTTTATCTGACTTCGTATGGATTTTTTCACTTAGTATTGATTGAACATCTTCCGGAATTAAGACAGCTCTAATCCCTTCTGGAGACTGCTGTACCCAGCCGCGCAATTCGTATCCGTGAGCAACCCGCATACCGTCCCTATACACTTCATGACGCAATTTAATTGTTTTGCGATTAATTTCTTCTACTTTGCTATGAATCGTAATGAGATCATCGTATAGTAACGATTTCTCAAAAGTACATTGAACATCTAGTAAAGGAACAATAATCCCGCGCTCTTCTTCCAACTTTGCAGGAGATAAATCACAGCTTCGGAAAAATTGGTGTCCTGCTATATCAAACCATTTAAAGAAATTAGGATAATAAACAATTCCTGCTTTGTCCGTATCCCCCCAGTTTACTAGCACTTCCAGTTCATTTGATCGCACTGTTGTCCCCTCGCTTTTCAACCATTTCTATTTTCTTGTTTAAAATGGCGATATCGCTTGTCGATATCGCCATTTTTTCACTTCTTACTGACCTGTCCAATTAGCTTCGCGTTTTTCAACAAATGCGCTTAATCCCTCTTTTGCATCTTGTGAACGGAATAATAGGTTTTGTAGTTCGCCCTCATATCGAATCGCCACATTTAACGGCATTTCTTTTCCATTCATGATGGATAACTTGATATTGGAGGCTGCATATGTTGCACTGTTGGCAATTTTCCTAGCATATGCCAATGTTTTCTCTCTCGTTTCCTCTTGTGGGAAAATACGATCTACTAACCTGATATCTAATGCTTCTTGTGGTGTTAATGTTTCGCCCGTGATATTCAAGTCTAAGGCTTTAGAATGGCCAACTTGGCGTGCAAGACGTTGTGTTCCGCCAGTACCAGCTAGTACTCCAAGTGAAACTTCTGGAAGCCCAATCTTTCCAGCATTGTCACCCATAAAACGTAAGTCACAGGCTAAGGCCATTTCTAAGCCGCCGCCAACTGTATGTCCCTCCAAGCAAGCAATCCAAATTTGCGGGGAACGGGCAATTTTATCTAAAGTCTCATTACAGAATAGGCAGAATTGTGTTTTAAATCGTGGTTCTGCTGTTTTTAGAAAATTAATATTAGCACCAGCTGAGAAGAATTTTGGCATATCGCTCATTAACACCGCGACTTTGATATCACTATCAAAACGAATATCATCAATGGCAGCGTTTAATTCACGATAGTATTCCAAATCATATGCATTGGTTTTATTGACATGAATATGTACCTCTGCTACTCCATCTACTTTTTTAACGGTTAGTGTTTTTGTTTCAGTTACTGTTGTCATTTTCTAAATCCTCCCTTTTTCAACTTTATTATGATTTAATTTCTTTCGTTCTTATTTCATAATATATATAATATTTTCATTATTTGCAATACTTAAAATTTGACCATTTTTCGCAAAATATAGAGGGATTTCTTTCATTTCCTTGGCTTATCTCTCTTTTCCTTTCATTTAACATTTTTTATACAGCCGTAGTGAAAACATATAAATTCCAGCGATTGTAATATCTATTTGTAACAGCCGTAATAAATACCTAGAGTCAATTAAATTGCCTGGTAACCAATTGATTGTTATAATAATTTAAATTCTTAATTTTCGGATAATATATAACTTATCTTTCTATGAGGTGGTTTCGTTGAAACAATTAAAAACTGCAAATTCTGAGGTATTCCCAATCTTCATTCCTGATCGCTCTTCATTAAAGAGCGTTAACTTCTTTTTAGTAAAACAGGAGCAATCCCTTTCCTTAATTGATGCTGGTTGGAATAATGACCAATGCTGGGACGGATTACACGATACGTTGCACAAGAACGGTTTCTCCATTAAGGACTTAACGGAAATTATCCTTACCCATCACCATGTTGACCATATTGGATTAGTCAATCGGATTACTTCTGAGCAGCCAATTCCGGTTTACTCCCATCCATCTTCCATTCCCCGTTTAAAAAGAGACCCCCATTTTCTTGAAATGAGAGTTGACTTTTACGCCCAGCTTTATCACGAAATGGGCTGTGGTATGGATGGGGAAAGGCATGTTGCCTTTTTGAAAAAAGCTATCCAGCGAAACAAACAGAATGCTATTCAAGCGGATGTCACTGAAATTGTCGAGGACCAGTTGCTTAATTTTACGATCATTGAAGTTCCCGGTCATTCACCAGACCAGATTGCATTTTATAGCAAAAAGAGTAATTGCTTACTTGCCGGTGATTTATTGATTGAGCATATTTCCAGCAATGCCTTAGTAGAACCAGATTTAGCTGGAAGAAGAATTCCCACACTTTTACAGCATATCGACTCTTTAAAGAAATGTTTGGCATTAAATGTAGGTCTCGTTTTTCCCGGACACGGCACACTAATTGACCAGCCAAATTCATTAATTTTAAAACGGCTAAATGGCATTGAAGCAAAAGCAGAACGGTTAATCCGGTTAATAGATTCTGGATGTTCAACTGCAAGTGAAATTGCCCAATCGTATTATAAAAAAACCTATTACGAGCAATTTTCACTCGTTATGTCGGAAATCATCGGCCATTTAGATTACTTAGAGGATCGTGGAAAAATCAGGAAGGAACTTGTTCAGGGCATATGGCGCTTTAGTGTTATAGAAAAGTAGGAAAATGGATCATCCTGTTTGTAGGCATGATCCTTTATTTTTTAAAATTTAGATATTCCCCAATAACCACCTCAATAACTAAAAAGAAGGTGACGAATTTTCTAACGGGTTCTCTTTTGGGGTGCAAAAATCAATTTCACAATACATTTTTAACGTGAATTCACACATGAATTCACGTTTTTTCTTTCCCTTGAAATTAGTACACTCTTTGATGTTTTCATTAAAATATAACAATAATAATATAATAAAAAACAATATTATTTTATTGATAATCGATAAATAAAATGCTAAAATCATGTTGTCATTAAATAAGTGAGGTGTTTTAAATGAATGTTAAACGAGGCTCAACCACTTTCTTAAAGGTAATTATTTTTCTGGCTGGAATTGCAGTGCTTGCTTTATGTATATTTTTAGTGCCCCATATGGCGAATTTCGCAGCAAAAATGTATCCAAATATTTCCCCAATGAAATATCTCGTTTTCATCGTGATGTATGGAGCGGCTGTGCCTTTTTACTTTGCTCTCTTTCAGGCTTTCAATCTTTTACGGTATATTGACGAGAACACAGCGTTCTCGGAATTATCTGTAAAGGCGTTAAAGAACATAAAGTGCTGTGCGATTACAATCAGTGGTTTGTATGTATTAGGTTTGCCACTCTTTCATTTTATAGCGAAGAAAGTTGACCCTCCTATTGGATTAATAGGACTCATCATCATTTTTGCTTCGTTGGTTATCGCCGTTTTTGCTGCTATCCTCCAACGGCTTCTACAAGAAGCAATTAACATAAAATCAGAAAATGATTTAACGGTCTGAGGTGGAGGATATGGCAATTATTATCAATATTGATGTGATGTTAGCAAAACGAAAAATGAGCGTAACGGAGCTTTCGGAGAGGGTTGGAATTACTATGGCGAATCTTTCCATTCTGAAGAATGGGAAAGCAAAAGCGGTTCGCTTTTCAACATTAGAAGCGATATGTAAGACTTTGGATTGTCAGCCAGGTGATATTTTGGAGTACAAAAGCGACGAAGACACTCAATAAAAACAGACAACAAATTTATTTAACGGGAGTCGTTAGGTTAGAGAATTTAAGGGATAGCCATTAAGCTATCCCTTCTTTGCGTTTATTGATGTTATTTACACAGAGAATTCCATTGAGAATTGCATTGATATTAGTGACAATAAATATGATGTGATTTGCAATGTTTGCACCTCAAAAGTGAACCCGTTAGAATTTTCGCCACATTCTTTATTTTTCATAGATTAATTATTAATTGGATAGCTCATAGTGTTCAATGGTGCCGCCTCCAATAAAATTTCATCAGATCTAACCTCATATAAGCCAAATGGAACTAATCGAAGACCTGGCAGAAAATCGCAGGTTAAGAATAATAAGGTATAGAGAATGTCATGAAATGGAAATCCACGCTCCTGTAGGGCAGCTAGCAATTGATCATGATAGTCCAGTGCGGTATTAAAAGTAGGATCAGCTGTCATCATTCCCGTTACCGGCAGAGGAATTTCCACGACTACCTCTGCTCCGTCTACAATCACGATTCCGCCACCTATGTCATGAACCCTGGCTGCCGCTTTGGCCATCGCTTCAGGATCTCGACCAGCCACCAATAGTTCGGTTGTTGTATTATACGTGGAGGCCATGCCATCTAGATTAACCGCAAATCTCTCCAATATACCCTTGGACACCCATTCACCATTACGATCAATTAATGCAGCATACACTAGCCCCTCATGGTCAGAAATATCTGCATAACCATTAACAGATGGAAGTTTAATATCTTTTCTTTGGGTGATGACATTACTTTTAAAATAAACGACTGGAACTTGGTCATGTTCAGATGGGTGTGGATAGCGATAGAGATTCGTATTTTCCAAGAATGTTTTTGAAAAGGCAAATGGTTTACGAACCATATATTTATCCCATTCTATTTTTGGCAGTGATGCCGTTAACTCTCCCTTATCTGCGACAATTTTTCCAGATGCAATCACAAGATCTGGGCGGAAATCGACAAGATCAGGCAAAAGCAAAATGTCTGCCTTCCTGCCTGGTGCAAGACCGCCAATATAATCATCCAATCGTAAATAGGTTGCAGCATTGAGGGTAACCATCTGAATCGCAGTCATCACCGGGACACCCATTTCGACAGCCTGTCTTACAAGTCCGTCAACAAATCCTTCTTTTTCAATAAAAGAAGGGTGCGGGCCGTCTGTTGTCATAAGAATTCTACTCGTACTTACATTTCCTTCAGTAATCAGTTTAATAATTTCCTGTAAATCAGGACGGAGTGAGCTATTGCGAAGTGTTGTCCACATCCCTAAACGCAGGCGATCAAAGGCTTCTTTTGCGGTAATGGCTTCATGACACGCCGTCACACCTGACGCAACTACAGCATTTAATTTTTCATAGGAACATCCTGCTGTATGTCCATCAGAAACCTTACCAAGTTCCTTGATAAAATCCATGGTCTCCATTAAAAATGGATCACCATTATATAATAATGGCCAGCGTGTTACTTCCGCTGAACCTAACACTTCATTAAGCTCAAGCAGCTCTCTAATATCCTTATGGTTATACCACTCCCGCTCCCCTGGAAAGTCTGCTTGTGAAACAAGCCGTGCCAGCCAAAAAAAGTTCCCAGGCAATGGTTTTAAATCATGTACCATTTCTTTAAAACCTTTTGCTCCCATATGTAGATAAAAAAATAGATTATCATTCACGGTAGTAGTGGTGCCTAAGGGCAATACTTTTTCTGTAACACTTACCGGGTTATAGAACACCCACGGATGGGCATGCGCTTCAATAAACCCTGGGGAGAGATATTTTCCTTCCGCATTTATAACTTTGGTATGTTCACCAATAGAGGCTTCACTAGTTCCAATATAGGCAATGCAATCTTCATAAACCGCAATATTTTGTTTCAAAAATTCACCCGAATATACATTGATTACAGTCCCGCCCTTTATATATAAATCAGCAGGTCGGTTACCTTTTGCCACATCAATCAATTCACTTCTTTGCGCTAAAAGATCCATGATTCCTCTCCTATCACCATATTATTAAGATCAGCAAGATTTATTATGTTTTATTTTATAACGTTTATATAACATAATATTAATAGGAAGGTGTTTTCCATGTCAATAAAATAGATTGAATTTTATAAACAATCAATTTGTAAGATTTAAAACAATAGTCCTTCTACCCATCCGTGTTAACTGAATAAATTATTAAAAGCTTGTATGCCAAAATAGATACCAAAGCCTATCAATGACAGACCTGATAGAAAGGAAATCACAACAAGCAAATTATTAGTTAAAAATTTTCGGAAGCTGCTAGCTACACTGGCCATGGCAATATCCCAAGTCAACAGCCCAATAAAAATGGCACTGCTGTATAAAACTAATTGACTAGTATTGTAGGTAGCAGCTGTTTTTGCCAAAATCGAACCGTAAATACCCAGCCAAAAAAGAATGGTTAACGGATTTGAAATCGACATAAAGAATCCAGAAAAAAACGACTTTACCAGTGGTTCCTTTCCTCTTGACAGTTCTAAATTTATTTTTCCAGCATTCATAAAGGTTTCTATGCCTGTATACATCAGAACAAAACAGCCAAACATCCACAAAAACGTTTGCATAAAGGATGTTTCTAAAAATTGAATGACTCCTATGTAAACAATTAGCATGTAAATTCCATCCGCAACGACTGCCCCAACGCCGATTAACCATGCGTGCATAAAGCCATTTCTTATCCCTCGGTCAATCTGGGCAGCATTGATTGGCCCAATCGGTGCTGCTAGCGAAAGTCCTAATAAAATGTAACTCAAAAACACATTCATTCTAATCTCTCCCAACATAAGGTTTCAGCCTGTCTTCTAATTTCTATTCAGAGAAGAGGGTTTGTACCACATTTTCCAACAAAAAAGAGCCTTCCTTGTCATTAGGAAAACTCTTTAGACCTCAAACTAAATGATTAGTTGCGTTCAGTTAAACTTCTAAGTTCGATATTAAAAGAATCCTCTTCTCTTGGTTGATTGATGAGATGATTTTTAGGGCCAAGTATATTAAATGTATCGAGCTCAACAATATACTTGGGCCGGTGTTTGGATTCTTTATAGATTTTTCCTACATACTCCCCTATTAATCCAATCGCAATAAGCTGCAACCCTCCGATAAGCCAAATGGAAGTAATTAGAGAGGTCCAGCCCATTTCTGTATTACCTAAAAACTTCAATGTTAGAAAATAACAACCGAATATCATACTCATGAAAAAAGAGACTAGACCGATTACTAACACAAGGCGGATAGGAGAAACAGAAAAAGAGGTGATTCCGTCAAACGCAAAGGCGAGCATCTTTTTTAATGGATATTTCGTTTCACCTGCCTGCCTCTCCAACCTGTCGTAATACACTACATCCGAGCGAAATCCAAGCAGTGGCACAATTCCTCTTAAGAATAAATTAACTTCACTAAATCGTTCTAACTCCTGTAAGGCTCTTTTGCTCATTAGCCGGAAGTCTGCATGATTATAAACGAGATCAACCCCCATTTTTTTCATAAGCTTATAAAAACCTTGAGCGGTACTTCTTTTGAACCATGTATCTGTCTCACGACTTCTACGAACACCATAAACAATCTCAAAACCTTCATTGAATTTCATGATAAATTCGCGGATGACCTCAATATTATCTTGCAGATCTGCATCAATCGAAATAACACAATCAGATTGTTTCATTGCACTAAATAAACCAGCCAATAAGGCATTCTGATGACCGACATTTCTCGAGAGTTTTAAGCCCCGCACATGGCTGCTCCGTAACCCTTCCTTATAAATCAACTCCCATGTTCGGTCCTTACTGCCATCATCAACAAACAATATTTTGCTTTGCTTTGAAACAAGTGCAACAGCAATCATTTCCCTTAACAACGTCTGAAGCTGGTCCATGGTCTCGGGCAGAACTTCCTCCTCGTTATAACATGGCACAACAATCGTAAGGATCGGTTCAATCATCTGCATCATACCCCCGGTGTCTACAATGTTTTATATAAGTAAATTTTCCATGCCGATGTTTCGGACACGAATACTTTCTTAAGTAAAAGTTGATTTTTCTCGGCATTATCGATTGGAAGGGCTGAAAAGATATAACTGCCGCCCAGTTCCTTAAAAACTTCTGTATTTAGTTCTAAATTTCTTAAATGCCGTTTGGAATCCTTTTTAATCATGTATCGTTTCCCAAGCTGTGCTGTAAAAATATAACAACGGCCGCCCCACGTATCAAAATATTTTCGGATTGTGTTATTTTTCGCCAATTCTTTTTCAATTATTTTCCTAAATTGATGTTTATAGCTTAATGGATAAAAATTATTATAGGTATCAATCGTGTAAAAGCCATTGTATTGGGCCACTGACGGATGTATTCCGATACTGGCTATTCGGTATTCATCTTGTTCTTGGCCAATATACTCTTTTATTTCCGTAAACAATTCCTCTGCGAAGAACTGTTGGACGGTTGGCTTATCATGGTAGATAATCTCATCATTCCATAACCCCAAAAATAAGATTTGTAAAATCACAAGCCATTTTGCCACTTTCGTCCATTCCATTCCTTGCAGGGAAATGATTTTTAAAGCCAGGGCAAAGCCAGCATAGATCACAAGAGGTCTTAAAAAATGGTAGCGGGCGAAATTAAAGGTATCCATAAAATGAAATCGTTTCGTTAATGGAAGCCACCCTTCATAAAACCAAAAGGCATACCATAATGACAGAAATATATTTAGTAAAAATAAAAAGACAAAAAGTTTTTCCCGCTTCCATAGTTTTTTCGAATACACAAAATAGAAAGCAATAAAGGTGGCTGGCAAAATAAATAAGGTATGTACAGTCATCACGTGGGTATGTCCAAGCAGGTAGTTTTTCAGAAAAAGCCTTACTGCACGCCAAAAAGGAAGATGTGCATGAAAATATTCATCACGACTATTCGGTTCTGTTGAAAACAAAAACGAATACACGAGTCGATATTCTACTAGCATAAAAATACCTGTCATATAGCAAATGGCAAATAAGAAGCGAAAGTTCCAGCCCCTCCCCCTCAAAACATCCCATAGCCATAGAACCCCGATCGCACTTAAAAAAAAGAAAAAGCCTAACACAATACTTGCGTAAAAAGGCAATAAGGTGAGGACTAGGTAATCTTTCCACGTGGCCAATCCATTACGGATATTAAGAAAAGCCCAAAGAGCAAACGGCATCCCTAACGTGCTAAGCATTCCTGAAGGCCAAAAAGGAGTTAAAGCAAAAGCTAGAGCACTCCCAATCTTTATGACGAGCCATTTATCTCCTGATATAAAATGATCTTTAAGTAAAAAATACATGCCGAAAAAAGCGGCAACCCTCGTTATGGCTTGACTTAATCCATAGGCAATCATAGTTGGAAATACCGTATATAACCAGACAATCAGACTATATTCAGTCCCAAAGGCGTTTCTGGACAGCTCTCCATTAATAATTTGGGGAATACCCGCCGTCACATCTCCAAACATTTCTCCACTTTTTGCGAGCACCTTATACCAAGCCAAGTTTGAATCTAAATTATCATGAACCCGGATATGGGCATTTTCTTGCAAGATAAACAGCGGAGAGAGATAGATTGCCAAAACCATTAAAGCGAAAAGGATCAATCTTCGCTCCTGTTTCGTTTCAATAACCACTCAGCTACACCTCAAATTTTTCTTATCAAAAGGATACTTCCATTTTAAATTTTACTTTTGAGAAGAAAATTATTCCAAAATAAGAAAAAACCTTCCAGATAAATTCTAGAAGGTTCTAAATGGTACTATTAATGCTTCACTAACGTACTATAATAAACATTTAAAAGAAGATCGAGTTCCTGGCTGCATTTAACAACACTAGGGTTAGAATACCCATATTGAAGGGCCAAAAGTATCATTTCTAGTCTCGTCTTTTCAATATTGGATAATAAGGAATTTAAGCCAGTTTCCATGAGCAAACCCTCTTTCCACATTGTAACCATATCCATGTTATTAACCATAATTTATAAGTTTTTCGGGCGGAAAACAAGTAGATTTTTAAAAAATGTGGGAAACATTTGTGAACTTAGACCTATTTTGGAAAAATGAGATAAAAATTATGAGAGTCACCACTTTTGACCATAATGGTAGTATCAGAAACGAGGTGTTGTTCATGCCGAATAGAATTTATATAAGCTTTTTACGCTTGCCGCTTCTAGTCCGGATCTTAGTAATTGCTTTACTTGTTTTTCTATTATTTGGCATATCTATTCATTTTTTTGAGCCAGAAACCTTTCCAACCATCTTTGATGGTATTTGGTGGGCCATCATTACCGCTTCCACAGTTGGCTATGGGGATTATGTTCCACATACATTTTTGGGAAGACTAACAGCACTTATTTTAATTTTGTTTGGAGTCGCCTTTGTCTCGTCTTATTTTGGAACATTAGCAGCCGCAGCTGTTACGAGACAGGATGCTCTTTCTGAAGGAAAAATTCCGTTTAAAGGCAATGGCCATATGATCATCATTGGTTGGAATGAGCGATCCAAGGAGCTCATTCATAAGCTGCTCCATGTAAATGATCAACAGATGATTGTCTTAATTGATGAAACACTTGAAACAAATCCAGTAAAATCACGGTTGGTTCATTTTATCCAAGGAAAAGGCCATGTGGATGAAACGATTATTAAAAGTGATATTGAAAAGGCCGACAAGGTGTTAATTACAGCTGATCGAGGAAACGATGAACTCCAGGCAGATATGAATAGTATTTTAACCTTGCTAACCATAAAGGGATTATGCGGACAAGTGAAGTGCATAGTGGAAATATTAACGGCTGAACAGGTTGTTAACGCAGTAAGAGCTGGAGCCGATGAAGTCATTCAATCCAATAAATTGACCAGTGTATTTATGATTAACAGTCTCTTAGCAAACGGGGATGGTTTGTTATCAAATGTAATCCAGCAATTGCAGGAAAACAGACTTTCAGCTTATTTTGTCAAAGAAACTGACATTGGACATACCTTTCAAGATGTATGTCAAAAGCAGTTAATGGAAGGGTTTTTGCTTATTGGCATTAAAAGAGGAGAGGAAACGGTTCTAAACCCCTCTCACTCTTTCGAAATACAAGCAAACGACCAATTATTGACTTTTAAGTAAAATCATATTCTAATCTGTTAATAGCGTGTTTTCTAATTCCTTTACTAATGCCTTGCCTTTATCAATATATTGGGTGGGGAAGTCAGCATCCTTATTAGTAGGTTCCTGAAATTGATTAAAGGATCCAGAAAAGTTTCCTGTACTTCCTTCTTCATCAAGCCCGGATTCGTACTCATGTGACAATAAGAACGGTCTTCCTATTTCGACCATGCAATTTCTGATATCCAGCTGACCATCTACTGCCGTAAACGGGACTCTTAAAAATTGGTAGCTATACTCGTCATTCAACTTATAATCAAATGCACCGTGATCATAATCCCAATTCCCGCCAATCGTATACCCAATCGGTTTTAATTTCTGTTCAAGCTTGTACAGATCAAACTGTTTTCTCTCTAAACTTGATGGTATTTCAAGCATTCCTATATACCCCCTTTACCAGTTAGCGTTAGTTTCTCCAAACAAAAGGGTTTCATAACAAAAAAGGATATCTAAAAACAAAGGGTCAGACCCACAGTTTTAGCCGTGGGGTCTGACCCTTTTGAAACATCCTCATTTATACCTAATTGTCCAGCTCCAGCGCCCTAGCGGCTAGTGTCCTTCGCTCTCCGCCCTACGATAAGTCAAGCACGAATGCGCCTCCGGCTCTTCGTGTTTCCTTTATCGCGTTTAACGGGCAGTAGATTCTCAACTGCCCGTAAAAACCCGATCGGCTCAACTAACAATCAGCGAGAAGAACGTTCGCTGATTGAAGTTTCACCTTATCTCAGTTGGAGCGCTCCATAAGGAAAGCTTCGGCAGCATTGGCATCGCACGAAGGAAAAGCGTTAGCTTTTCCGAGGAGGCCATACGCCGCTGTCCAGGGCGCTTGCGCTTTTCTTATAAACGTTTTTCTAGTTCAGCTTTCTTTTCTTCATATCCTGGTTTACCCAGTAAAGCAAACATGTTGACCTTATATGCCTCTACACCTGGCTGGTCAAATGGGTTAACGCCAAGCAAGTAGCCGCTCATCGCACAAGCTTTTTCAAAGAAATAGACAAGGTAGCCAAATGTATACTCATCCATTGCTGGAATGGTAACGATTAAGTTTGGTACGCCACCGTCTGTATGAGCAAGCATTGTTCCTTGAAATGCTTGGTTATTAACAAAGTCAATTGTTTGTCCAGCCAAATAATTAAGACCATCCAAATCATTTTCAAATGCTTCAATTGTCAACTCATGACGCGGTTTCTCAACCTTAATGATCGTTTCAAACAAATCGCGGCGACCTTCTTGTACATATTGTCCGAGCGAGTGAAGGTCCGTTGAAAAATTCGCGGAAGAAGGATAAATTCCTTTTTGATCCTTCCCTTCACTTTCACCGAATAACTGCTTCCACCATTCCGAGAAATATTGAAGGCCTGGCTCATAATTGATTAGCATTTCAATCGTTTTCCCTTTATTATAAAGGACATTTCTTACGACCGCATATTGGTAGGCTGCATTATCTTCAAGTTCAGAATGACTGAAATCCGCCTGAGCTTGAGCCGCACCTTCCATCATTTTTTTAATGTCAGCTCCGCACACAGCGATCGGGAGTAAACCAACCGCTGTAAGAACGGAATAACGGCCGCCAACATCATCTGGAATCACAAAAGACTCATAGCCCTCTTCTGTTGCTAACGTTTTTAGTGCACCTCGTGCTTTATCTGTTGTCGCGTAGATCCGTTTACGCGCTTCCTCGACTCCGTATTTTTCTTCAAGAAGTTTACGGAAGATACGGAAGGCAATCGCTGGCTCAGTTGTTGTACCGGATTTAGAAATAACGTTAACCGAAAAATCCTTTCCATCCAAAAGATCCATAACATCTCTCATATAAGATGAACTAATGTTGTTTCCAACAAAAATAATCTGCGGGGTGGTGCGCTTCTCTTTAGGAAGAACATTGTAAAAGCTGTGCGACAGCATTTCAATAGCTGCCTTTGCTCCAAGGTAAGAACCGCCAATGCCTATAACGAGAAGGACATCAGAATCTGCTTTAATTTTCTCCGCTGATTTCTGAATGCGTGAAAATTCTTCTTTATCATAGTTCGTTGGCAGGTCAATCCATCCAATGTAATCATTACCAGCACCAGTACCCTCGTTAAGCGAATGATGGGCAACTTTTACAGCATCACGTAAGTATGTAAGTTCATGTTCTCCAAAAAAAACGAGAGCTTTCGAGTAATCAAAACGAACATGTGTCATATATGACCCTCCATATTATTATTTACTCTATCACTTTATCGAAAGACGGGTCGATTATCAAGGCAGTCACCAAGATGAAAACGTACCCAATTTCAATAATTTTATTACTTTTATAATGATGCACGATAGATGGCTAGAACATCGTCATGATTTAATTTAGCAAAATTGCCGAACTCCCCGTTTGCCATTGCACGGTCAGCCATTAACTCAAGCTTACTGTCATCAATACCATAATCAGCTAACCGTGCAGGAGCTTCGATACTATTCCAGAATTCTCGAAGTTTACGAATTCCTTCAAGTCCTGCTTCTTCTGCACTCTTTCCTTCAGGATTCACACCAAACACCCTGACAGCAAGCTGCTTAAAGCGCTCAGGTTTAACATGTAAATTATGCTCCATCCAGTGTGGGAATAAAATGGCTAAGCCGCCACCGTGGGGAATATCATAAACTGCTGACACGGCGTGTTCAAGATTGTGAGTTGCCCAATCGCCGCCATAGCCCATGTTTAATACACCGTTTAAGGCCATGGTACCACCATACAGGATGGTCGCCCGATGTTCATAATTTTCCAGGTCGGCAAGCAATTTAGGTGCCGTCTCCATTACCGTAATTAGCAAAGATTCACACATGCGATCCTGAAAATCGGTATGCTCTGCAAGGTGAAAATAATGTTCAAGAACATGAGACATCATATCGACCATCCCATATATGGTTTGATTTCTAGGTACAGTATACGTATTAACAGGATCTAATATTGAAAATTTCGGGAATGTTACTGCACTTCCCCAACCATATTTTTCGTTTGTTTCCCAATTAGTAATAACCGAACCGGCATTCATCTCTGATCCTGTTGCAGCGAGGGTTAGAACCGTTCCAAAAGGCAAAGCATCTTGGGCAATCGCTTTTTTAACGACAAAATCCCATGCATCGCCGTCATATTTTGCTCCAGCTGCAATTAGCTTTGTACAGTCTATAACACTTCCACCACCGACAGCTAACAGAAAGTCAATTCCTTCTTGTTTACAAATTTCCACACCTTTACGTGCAGTAGTAATACGCGGGTTCGGTTCCACACCTGCAAGTTCAAATACTTGTGCGCCGATCTCACCTAGAAGCGAAGTGACTTTTTCGTATAAGCCGCTTTTTTTAATGCTGCCGCCGCCATATACAAGCAAAATCTTTTTACCGTATTGAGGGATTTCTGTTTTTAATTGTTCAAGCTGATCTTTTCCAAAAATTAATTTAGTTGGATTCCAAAAAGTAAAATTTTGCAATTCAAACACCTTCCTTTTCCTTCTACATTATTGTTTATTATGCTCATTTTTGCAAATGACTAGTTTTGGCTCTCTAAAAAAAAATTCCTTGCACGTTTTCATGCAAGGACATTTTATACCCAACCTCTAAACAAGGCTGCCTCGGCTATTTTTTTTACTCCTACCATGTAAGCTGCTAAACGCATATTTACATTGTTGGTGTGTGCGAGGTCATAAATAACGTTGAAGGACTTAACGAGCTTTTCCCGTAATTTTCTCTCTATTTCTTCTTCATTCCAATAAAATCCCTGATTATTTTGAACCCATTCAAAATAAGACACCGTTACACCACCAGCTCCAGCCAATACATCAGGTACAAGCAATACACCACGCTCTGTAAGGATGTTTGTGGCCTCAAGTGTTGTCGGCCCATTCGCTGCTTCCACCACAATGTTTGCACGAATGTTATGCGCATTTTCAGCTGTAATTTGTTTCGCTATTGCAGCCGGCACCAAAATATCACAATCTTTGATGAGTAATTCTTCATTTGTAATGGTTCCTTCAAATAACGAGGTTACGGTTCCAAAGCTATCACGTCGATCCAGCAGATAATTTATATCTAATCCTTCTGGATTATAAAGGGCACCGTAAACATCAGAAATGCCAATAATAATTGCCCCTGAATCATGTAAAAACTTAGAAATGAAACTTCCTGCATTTCCAAAACCTTGGACAATAACTCGTGCTCCCTTAATCGACCTTCCACGTTTTTTGACCGCTTCTTCAATGCAGATTGACACACCTTTTGCCCCTGCCTTTTCCCGTCCCTCCGAACCTCCTAGCACAAGTGGTTTACCCGTGATAAAGCTAGGAGAGTCGTTCTGTCGGAGACGGCTGTACTCATCTAACATCCAGGCCATAATTTGCGAGTTGGTGTACATATCTGGTGCAGGAATATCTTTGGTTGGCCCCACCATTTGGCTGATTGCTCGAACATAACCACGGCTTAATCGTTCAAGCTCACCAAATGACATTGTTCGAGGATTACAGATAATTCCGCCCTTTCCACCACCAAAGGGTAAATCAACGATCCCGCATTTCATGCTCATCCACATTGATAATGCCTTTATTTCATCTTCGTTTACATAAGGATGAAAGCGGACACCGCCCATAGTTGGTCCAACTGCATCAATGTGCTGGGATCGGAACCCTTTAAACATTTTCGTTGAACCATCATCCATTCGAACTGGAATCCGGACAGTTACGGATCTCAACGGTTCCTCCAAAAGATGGTACATATCCATGTTATATCCGAGTTTTTTTAAGGCATCATGAATCACAATCTGCGTTGATGTAAGGAGGTTTACGTCCTCTTTTTCCAATCCATCTCCATCAGTAGTCCCCATTTTGGCCCCCCTATATATTTTTGCAATCTACCCTAGTACTTTGTTAATCTGCTCAATGGCCCAATCTAATTCTTTTTTAGTAATTACAAGTGGTGGTGCAAACCGAATGACCATGTCATGCGTTTCTTTACACAATAATCCGTATTCTTTTAATTGTTCACAATATTTACGAGCAGGTTCGGTTAATTCCATCCCAATAAACAATCCCCGGCCACGAACTTCTTTTATCTTCGGATTGTTTATTTCATTTAATTTGCTAATAAAATACTCGCCTAGCTCCAATGATTTTTCTGCAAGTTTTTCATCCACAAGTACATCTAGTGCTGCAATTGAAACAGCGCATGCCATCGGGTTACCTCCGAAGGTAGATCCGTGAGAACCTGGATTGAAGACACCTAATATTTCTTTGCTAGCTGCCACACATGAGATTGGGAATACACCGCCGCCGAGGGCTTTCCCAAGGATATACATGTCAGGCTCAATTCCTTCCCACTCACAGGCAAACATTTTACCAGTCCGTGCCAATCCTGCTTGAATTTCGTCCGCAATAAATAGAACATTGTTTTCTTTACAAACATCAAAAGCTGCCTTGATAAAGCCTTTCGGAGGAATAATAATCCCTGCTTCACCTTGGATCGGTTCAATTAAAAAGGCTGCAGTATTTGGGGATATAGCGGCTTTTAATGCCTCTAAATCGCCATACGGAATCAGCTTAATCCCAGGCAGCATCGGACCAAATCCACGTTGATATTCAGTGTCAGATGATAAAGAAACAGCTGTCATTGTTCTGCCATGGAAATTTCCTACACAAGCAATAATTTCTGTTTGATTTTCCGCTACGCCTTTTACATCATAGCTCCAACGGCGCGCTGCCTTAACCGCTGTCTCAACAGCTTCCGCACCTGTATTCATGGGCAAAACCATCTCTTTGTTCGTTAATTGGCAAACCTTTTCATACCATGGACCAAGTTGATCATTATGGAAGGCACGTGAAGTTAAGGTAACCTTATCTGCCTGATCCTTTAAGGCTTGGATTATTTTTGGGTGACGATGTCCTTGGTTAAGAGCAGAGTATGCACTTAGCATGTCCATATATTTGTTGCCTTCAGGATCTTCTACCCAAACACCTTCTGCACTTGCGATGACAATTGGCAGTGGATGATAATTATGGGCACCATATTTCTCTGTTTTTTCAATTAATTCCCTAGTATTTGTTTCCAAATTAACTCCTCCCCTCCATTCCATTCATTTATGTATAATCACTTCTATTGTAGCCGAGCTAGAAAAAAGAATGAACACTTTTCTATTTTATTTTAAGCCTGTAACAAAAAAAAGCCTAGTCCACTTAATGAATAAGTGGTCCTAGGCTTAAATTGACTTATTTTTTAATTAAATCTTCACGTTGTGATTGGTCAATCCACTCTTGAAGTTTATCTTTTAATGTGTTAAAACCTTGTTGACCTTCAGCGTCTGGAATAATCGCAGCTGCTTGACGTTTACGAGGTTTTTTTGCTTTAGGAGCAGCCTGCTGAACAGGTGCTTCTTCTGTTGCGCGGATAGAAAGGCCGATTTTTCCAGCATTTTCATCGACTGATAATACCTTAACCTTAACTTCATCTCCAACTTTAAGATGATCGTTTATATCTTTTACATAACCGTGCGTGATTTCAGATATATGAACAAGACCTTGGGTATTATCGTCAAGTGCAATGAAAGCTCCGTATGGTTGAATTCCTGTTACCTTACCTGTTAAAATACTGCCAGTTTCAATTTTTTCTGTCATGAAAACACTCCTAAGTAATCATTATTTTATCCCTTATATACGCATTAAAAGATTATATCACAAAAAACAACTTAAATCAAAAAAGCTTATAAAATTTGTGCCCACGTACTAAAGGAACGTGAGATTCGTTTTGCAGAGCTCCGCCCCCTTTTTCAACAAACCTTAACATAATGTTCAAAAGTGGAATAGGAAAAGGGAATAGGACCATGGTATACTAATAGTGAGAAAATATCTTCAAAATGAGGTGAGCAGTATGAATTCAATCGGTCACACTATTAAAACCTGCCGTGAAATGCTCCATATGACACAAGAGGAATTAGCTCAAAAAGTAAGAGTAGGAACGCACACTATAGAGAAATATGAATCGGGTGAACAAGTTCCAAGTACTCAGACAATGCTAAAGTTGTCTACTGTTCTAGATATCCCTGCATCAGAATTATTACAGCAAACCAACAATCAACCTATAAATAAAATTTAGAAAAGCGGTAAAATTTACCGCTTTTTTTATTTTTAACAACCTATTGTATAAAAAAAGAAAATACTGGAAAGCATTAAATTATAAAGCTTTCTAGTATTCCCCCCTTTTTGAGAGGACAACCGTATGGTTTGTCCTCTTTTTTATTTACTCAAACTTGCCTCGCTGCAATACCTTGTTCTCCCCACTTTCCTACAATGAACAGGATTGATTTGCTTTTATGACCAATAAATCCTTTGCTATTTTTAAGCAGTTTTCAATTGGAAGCACTTTTTCAAAAGAAAACTCGTAAATAGTTTGGATTCGCTTCGCTAACTTAGCAGGATCATTAAGTTCATGAACAGCTTGAATAGTATCGGCAATCTCCGTTTCATAACTGCCCGATTTCAGATCAAAGGGATCCCATTCATTTAATACATCGACAAACTGTAAATTGGTTAGAATCTCTTCACGCATCGTTTTTCTCCTATTTTTACTTGATAAAAATATTTTATCATAATTTAAAGGATGATGACCCTCTGGGTGATGTTATTGAGTGACCGCTATCATTTGTTCGAGGAGCTGCTCTGCAGGCAAGAGGACATCCCCTCCGCCTTGTGCAAGTGAATCATTTCCGCCGCCTTTCCCGTTAATCATCGGGAGAATTTCTCCCACAATTTTTTTCATACTTTCGGTTCTTTCTGTGCCTCTAGCACAAACCAGCTGTATACGGGTGTCATTTATGGAAACAAAAAAGACCAGTGCATGACTGTCCGCTGCTGTTACCAATCGAGCTAGCTTCTGAAGCTCCTGGATTGTCCGATTTTGATAAATTGCCGATACGATCGCCTTACTTTCTGCTAACAATTCCTTCGCTTCAAATTGGAGCAAGCTTTCTTTTGTTCGTTCCAATTCCTTTTCCAATTGTTTTCCATTCTCCAGTAATCGAACAACAGCAAGCCCCATGTCTTTTTCAGGGGAATTTAGCAGTCTTGTTAATTCGAGCAGCAACGTTTGCTTCTCGCCAAATAGCTTAATCACTCGATTGCCGCAGGCAAATTGAAGGCGCACTTTTCTCTTTTGCCTTTCCCAGTCTAATACTTTAATAGCACTTACCTCACCCGTTGACCTTGGATGGGTCCCACCGCAGCCATTATAATCAAAGTCAGGGATAATCACGAGCCGGATGTCTCCTTTTACCTTCGTCTCTTTTCTTAATGGATATTGTGATAATTCTTCCTTTGTTACCCATTTCGTTTCGATCGGCCTATTTTCTAAGATAATCTTATTCGCAAGCTGCTCTGCCTTATCCACCTCGAATTCGGTCATCTCTTCCGTTTCTAAATCAATCGTCAGGTTTTCAGATCCTAAGTGAAAACCAATGGTCTTATAGTTAAATAACTGTTCAAAAGCAGCTGATAAAATATGCTGTCCCGCATGCTGCTGCATATGATCAAACCGTCTTTCCCAATCAATGGTTCCCGATACTTCCCCAATAGTATTCTGTAGAGGGGCTTCTAAATAGTGGCGAATCTGTCCATTAATTTCTTCAACATTCATGACTCTTTGTTCCCCGATCATTCCTGTATCGTACGGCTGCCCTCCGCCTGTTGGATAAAAAGCAGTATGATCCAGCAAAACATATGTATTTCCAGCTTCATCCTTTTCCTGTGTGACTATTTGGGCAGTAAAAGTTTGTATATATGGGTCTTGATAATATAATTTGTTTTTCATGGCAAACACACCCCAACTATTTGATGAATTCATTGTCTATAAATATAGTCACGAAATCAAGCTAAAAGAAAAACCCGTGCCTTTTGCCGAAGGAACAGGTTTTCATGAACCACATGTCAGCTATTATTTCTCTTTCTTCCGTTGACCATATGAAGTAGGTTGTTGACCTGGTGTGGAACCACCCATACCTTGAGGGAAACCAGTTTGTTGATGGCCTCCCATCATCTGTGGATAGCCATGCTGATAACCGCCCATTTGTGGATAGCCGTGTTGATAACCACCCATTTGTGGATAGCCGTGTTGATAGCCACCCATATGTGGGTATCCGTGTTGATAGCCGCCCATTTGTGGATAGCCATGTTGATAGCCGCCCATTTGTGGATAGCCTGGCTGCTGATAGCCACCCATCATTTGTGGATAGCCCATTTGTCCAGGGAATCCGCCAAATTGCCTTTTTTCCATACTTATCGCCTCCTAACATTCTCTCTGTAGTGTATGTACCATTTTTTGGATAAGCTTAGATTAATACCTATAAATGGAAAAAATATATTCTACGGAATGAGGCAGGTCAACAATATAGTTGATGGATGGAATCGGCGTACATCCTAATTTACAAGCATAAAAAGCTATCACTCAATGATAGCTTTTTCAGCCTACTTTTTTTCGTCCTGTGCGCTTTTCTGACCTTGTTTATTTTTATCTTTAGAAATCTCCCCACAGGCGATGCGGTTTCCAGAATCCCCTGCCGGCTGAGTCATACCATCATCTTTCCCTTCGTTGACCACGATGGATGTTCCTTCTTTTGTAAACAGAGAGGTTTTACCGTCCTTCAACGTTATATTGGGTGCCATAAGGTCAGCCTTCACCGATCCATCTTCCCCGACAATTAAATTGGGCAGGTCCCCCGCATGGGCACCTTTTGGATGAAGCAGGCCATGTTCCTTCTGTTCAGGATTAAAATGATTTCCTGCAGATTTGAAGTCAGGTGCTATACATTTTCCTTTTTCATGAATATGAATGGCATGTTCTCCTGCTGGGAGGCCTTTTAAACTAACGGTCAATTTCACTCCACTAGACTGTTCAGCAACCTTTACAGTTCCGAGCGAATCTCCCGCAGCATTGAACATTTCAACATTTATTTGTTTAACTTCCTTTTCCATGCAGCCAGATAGGATGAGAAGCGGAATCAACATCCAGCTTTTTTTCATATGTATTCCCCCAACTAAAGACAATCTTCCTTTAGTATAGGCTTTCAGATTAGAGGCTATTCAAATTAGGGATTGGGGATACAAAAAAGAACAGTCAGAAGTTAACTGTTCCTTGGTGTGGATTGATTGTTATTTATTTGTTCTTCTAACTCTTTGGTCTTTTGCGCTTCCTTGTTAGAAATTTTTATGATGAGTCTCATCGTTAATAAGGCGCCAATTAAGAAAATAACACATGTAATTGCAGCCGGAATGTATTCTGATTTATCTTCAGGAAAGTACAAAAATAAGGCCAGTACGGACGGTAGTAACATTTTTCCTTCTTCCTTTCTTAAAGGAACTCTTCTCGAAATTATTATATCAAGAAAAAACGGTGTCTACCAATGAATCGTCCTAGGACTAGGTGATCGTTATTATTTTAATACTTTAATCTTTTTAATAATGACGTCTTCTTTTGGTTTATCCTGAGCACCTACAGGCGTGTTAGCAATTTTATCAACTACATCCATGCCCTCAATCACTTGTCCAAAAACGGTATGGCGATGGTCAAGCCATGGGGTACCGCCATTAGCATAAGCGTCAATAATCTCCTTTGGGTATCCGGCTTTATCCATTTGTTCCTTCATTGCAGGATCAAGTGATGTGCTCTGGACAATAAAAAACTGACTTCCATTCGTATTAGAACCAGAATTCGCCATCGATAATGCACCGCGAAGATTGAATAAATTGGTAGAGAATTCATCTTCAAATGGGTCACCCCAAATACTTTCGCCGCCAGTTCCGTTTCCGCTTGGGTCGCCACCCTGGATCATGAAGTCTTTGATAACTCGATGAAAAATGAGTCCATCATAATATCCTTCTTCACCGTGCTTCACAAAGTTTTCAACAGCTTTTGGGGCATATTCGGGGAATAGCTTAATTTTAATTGTTCCCATCGACGTTTCCATTTCCACAAGTTTTTCTTTGTCAGATACCTCTGTTGTAAGCTGTGGATAATTTCCATCCGTCACTTGTTTTGCTCCTTCCTTTTGGGCTGTTTTTGGTGCTGCAGTTTCTGGCTTTGACTGAGTTTCCTCTTTCTTCGAGCTTGTCCCGCAAGCTGCCAATACTAGGATAACCGTTAATAATGTAAAGAATATTTGCCAATTCTTTCTCATTTATCATCCCTCCATTTTTTCACTTTAAACGAAATAAATTAATTTTGCACTATGTTTTTAATTTAGGCATAATGGAGGAGAGAAGACAAGACGAAATGTGAAAGCACGCGTTTTTACTATTACACGGAAAAATTTAGGGGGTGTTTCTTTGACAGAAATGCAGGTTGGTCAGGTTGTGACTGGTATTTATAAAACAGGAAAATATATTGGAGAAATAACCGAGGTACGTCCACAGCATTATTTAGTCAGAGTATTAGCGGTTGTTAAGCATCCTATGCAGGGTGATTTGCACAATCCAAAGGAAGCCGATGTGCTTATTTTTCATGAGCGACGGGCGTTAAGCTTTAGGGAGCAGGCTAATATTCCAAAACAAATGGTCAAACCGTTCCAAGCAGAAGTGCCTGATTATCAGACTTCATTAAAAGAAGCTGTAGCTAAAATGAAAAAAGAATTAGCAGAGACCACGTCATTCTTCGCTGAGATGAGTATAAGAGCGTTAGAATCCTTGGAAAAGGACTATAAGTTCTAACCAAAAGAATGTTAATATAAAAGGCCAAATCAGTTTAAATGATTTGGCCTTTTATGCAAATTCGTTTAACAGCTTTGAAAAATCAATCCGATCACCAATCGTAGTCGGTTTTGGTTTTTCTAAATAACGTTTATCCTTTTCAACAAGTTTGAATATATTAAAGGTAGTTAAGGCATCGTCCAGTGCCCGATGATGTTTGCCTGTCCCCTCTTTTCCATATTCTTGTACAGCTTTCCACAAACCCGTTTGATTTTGGTCTCCAAAAAACCGTTTATACTCCATTGATAAATCTAGTTCCACTCCGTTAAACGGAAAAGCTATCCCTGCCATTAGACAATTTTGTCGAAGCACCTTCATATCCATATTTCCCCAAGTTACAATGGTCGTTTCTACATGATCCTTATTAAATTCCGCCAATTTTTTTACAAGCTCAAAAATGGATAAACCCTTGTCAACTTGCTGCTGCGAAATATGTAAGAATGATTTACAGCGGTCTGATAACTTTGGGAATTTTAATGGAGTAACATAAGAGGAGAATTGCTCGGTTACTTGGTCGTCCAACACCGCTACGATTCCAACCTCAATTATTTCCGGAAAAAAGTCCTTCATTCGAACATTTCGTTCAGGCATCGTGAACTCAAAATCAATAAATAAATATTGTCGCCTAGCTCTCATCATTTTCACCACGCTTTCTTTTCCATCCTACTACCATTATATAAAGAAACCTGTACAAAAAATTGTGCTTTTTTTCTATTTTTTTATATCTAATATTATAACATGAAAACCAAATGAATTTTTTAAATTTTTGTACAATTGTTTAAAAAAAAGAATGGAAATTTATCCATTCTAAAATAAGCTCTGTTTACTTTTTTAATTTGATAACGGCCATTGTGCACCTTGAAACACAAATGAGACGGTCTTGTTCATCGATTATTTTGATTTCCCAGACCATAGTCGATTTCCCCTGATACAAAACAGTTCCTACTGCTGTCACAACCCCTTCTGTTTTTGGACGAACATGATTGGCATTAATCTCCAGTCCTGCTACCCCTTCTGATTCTTTATCGACAAGCTCATATGCACCCACACTAGCCACCGTCTCTGCTAAGGCAACAGATGCGCCCCCATGCAATAACCCCCATGGTTGTTTTGTCCGATGATCCACAGGCATTGTTCCAATTACCTTGCCTTCTTCAATATGAGTAATTTCAATACCTAATGCCTCAATTAATGTATCTTTGATCATTTCATTTCCTCCCAATATGTAATCTGTTCCATCTTAATTCTATTCTCCGTTTTTTAGTTATTTTCCTTTTATTTATTTCACTTTAATAATCAAAGCAAAAAACAGCCTCGAGAGCTGTTTTTTTTACGAAATTTTTAATAAAATCCTGGATAACCCATTGGTGGGTAGCCAAATCCTGGTCCGCCAAAGCCTGGATAGCCGAAGCCTGGAGCACCAAAGCCTGGATAGCCATAATATGGCCGACTTGCAAAAGAAGCACCTAATCCGCCTCCGAGTAAACCACCTAGAAAGCTAAGCCCACCAATTGCTAACGGCCAGCCAAGACCGATGAATCTTTGATCCTGTATCGGGTACGGGCTTCGATAAGGATACATGCCGCATTACCTCCTTTTTCTACGATACTTGCCTACACTATTTCATATGCGAAAAGGAAGGGTTTGGAGTGGGCTAAATGGAAATGGGGAACGTGGATGAATAAGGAAATAAACTAGTTTAATCCAAAAGGAAAAGACGTGTGTCCATTCCACAACGTCTTTTCGAATTTTTTCATTTCTTTATAAAATTATTTTTCAATCGGCTCAAAACGTTCAACGAACAAGGCAAGTGTTCTAACCATTACTCCAGTTGCTCCAGCAGGGCCTAGATCATAGGCCTTTCCAGAGGTAGCGGTTCCGGCAATATCTAAATGAACCCATGGTGTACCTTCGGCAAACTCACCAATAAAGGCACCTGCGACAAGGGCATGTCCCTCGCTCCCTGGAGAATTATTTAAATCGGCTACTTTACTGTTTCTCACACGTTCCTTTTCGGTTTCAAACAACGGCAAGAGCCACATCTGCTCCCCTGCTTCAATAGATGCTTCTAATACTTGTTCGTATAATGTTTCATGATTGGTCATGGCCCCGGTAGTATGTAACCCGAGTGCAGTGATGACACCGCCTGTTAAGGTAGCCACATCGACTAAATAGTCAGCCCCATGGTGCTTTGCGTAGGTAACCGCATCAGCCAAAACAAGGCGTCCTTCCGCATCCGTATTTAGCACTTCTATGGTTTTACCGCTCATCGATGTAATCACATCATCAGGCTTAAAGGCGCCTCCGCTAATCATATTATCTGTTGAAGGAATGACTGCTACAACATTCTGCTCCGGTCTAATTTCCCCGATGATTTCCATTGCACCAAGAACAGCCGCGGCACCACCCATGTCCGTCTTCATACCGACGATGCCTGCTTTTGTTTTAATGGAATAACCGCCCGTATCAAAGGTAATCCCTTTTCCAACTAAGCCAATGACATCTTTCCATTCATCTTTCCCTTGATATTTAAGAACAATCATTTTAGGAGGCTCAACCGAACCTTGGTTAACAGCAAGGAACGCACCCATTCCCAATTTTTCGATTTCAGCTTTATCGAGAATTTCCACTTCAAAATCATATTTTGCAGCCAATTCACTGGCATAGTTGGCTAAATCTTTGGCCGTAAGTAAGTTACCAGGAATGTTAACAAGTGTGCGGGCAGAATTTGTCCCTTTCCCAAATGCATACCCTACGGTCAAGGATGCTTGAACTTCTTCTTCGTCAAAGGCATCACTATAAATCGTAACTTGGTCTAGTCTTATCTCTGGCTCATTTGATTTTTGCCTATAGCCGTCGAATTGGTAGGTAGCAAGTGCCAATGCTTCACTTAAAGCATGTGCAACGTCTAAGCCATCCAATTCCTCTGTATGGAAAGAATCTAAGTAAATAGCTGTTTCCTCAAGCTTACTGGCTTTTACCTCTTTAAAAAGCTTTCCAAAAGCCGCTTCTAGCTGGTCAAAGGATAATTCTTTTTCTTTGCCTAGACCAACGAACCAAATCCGTTTTGCTCCTATTTTTCCAAAACTATGTACTTTACTAATCCTTTTTAACTTTGCTGACACGTCTCCTGATTTTACCAATTCAGTAAGCTGCCCTTCAAACTGAGCATCCAGTGCTGCTAATGCTCCTGAAAACTTTTCCGGTTTATCAAATAGACCGATCACTAAGCCTTCATGTTTCTTAGAAAGATCCCATTCTTTTACTACTTGAAACATTTCCTTCACCTCCGTATTATTCTTCTTCATTATAACGAAACAAATCATTTATTTCGAGAATCTAATCATCTTCTAAATACAAAACTAAATGGGGCAGCTTAGGCAAATTCACCACTTTCTCAAAAGGAACTTGATCTATTTCTTTAGGAAAAATGACTAAGCACGCCTCGATAAAGGGGTAGATCTTTTCTAAATCAAGCCCCCAGAACTTAGGACGGTAGCCTTGCAGGTAATCATGGGCCGTTTGCATCATGGCCCTTGCTCCTTTGACATTTCCATATTCATAATGGTAAATGGCCACACTCATCTGTAATAACCCTTTTAAAAACAGATTATCCTTTTCTGTCATCCACATCTCCTCAAGGAGATCGTGACATGTATAGTAATCTCCTTCATTAAAACTGACAAAAAACTCATAATATTCGATTGGGTAATCTTTCATCAAAGATGGGACCCCCTTACATGCTTTTATTATGGATGCCTAGTTTAATCCTACCATGTAAAAGGAAATTTAGTAATAAGAACAAAAGCGCAAGCGCCCGTTTAGCGACGTATGGACTGGAGCACATCGACTGAGATAAAGGAAACACGGAGAACGTCAGCGATTCGATGTTGACTTATCGTAGGGAGATGGGCGAAGTACACTAGTCGCTGGGCGCTGGAGCTGGACGAATCTAACTCATCAAAGTTATTCACAGTAATGAAATCTATAATTTCATATAAAATGCAAAAAGGCAGACACTAGGTCTGCACGAATCTTAAAAATAACAGGCTTTCATATCCCGCTTTAAAAAGTGATAGACGACTGATACTGCCTATCTTTTTTCCGAACTTGTATATTGTTGGCGAAATACCTGCAGTGATTTATCTTCATTTAATGTCTGCAATTGCTGCTCAGTCAGTTTTCCTTTTCCTTTTTGAACCACATAAACCTCAACCTGCTTTTTGCCCCATTGTTTATACACATCTTCTACAGTTTCATAATAAAGGTCTAATTCATTTCCTTTTATCGCTCCACCCTTATCAGCAACTACCCCATATCCATACCCGGGGATAAATAAAATGGTCCCAATCGGAAAAATGGTTAAATCAGCTGCTACAGTTGAAAATAAATCACGTTTTACTTTTACACCGGAGTAAGTGATTCCGTATTCAGGATGGCCTTGGTTTTTACCGGTTGATTCAAAACCTGCTGTATAGCCTGTAGCTGTCACAATATGTTTAGGGTACTTGGACCAATCAAATGCTTCCTCTAGTAATGGCTGCGGCGTCCCAGCAACTGTTGCACTCGATGAGTTTGATGACGCAAAGCGACTAATTAGTTTGTCTGCTTTTACGCCAGATATGGATTGGAAGGTCGCTGCTAATGCCATGAAGAAAAGAACAGTCATGACAAAGCGCTTAATCCAGTTTTTCATTTTATTCATAGATTTTTTCACTCCTCCCAAAATATTCATTCCCAAAGTGGAAGGAATTATACAAAAAGAGGGTGAAAAAATCTCCGAACTAAAGTTTACCGCTGTTTCAGCGCAAGACATGAATATTTTCTCGTAGTATGTACAGTTCTAATAATAAAAAAGACCTCTACCTATCGGTAAAAGTCTAAAACATTTGATATCCACTTTTGCGTAATAGCTTGATGGTTAATCCAGCTGCGATAGCTCCAGCTAATCCACTTATTAAAATAAGAATATCAGCTGTGGCTAATGAGCCAAACCTTGTCCAAAGTTCTTGAAAGGCTGCTTTACTATTTGTAAAGTAATCTGAAAATCCAACTTTATCTACAATTAAAATTGCCACTATAGGATATACAATGGCCATAACCCATGACATTCTTAGGAGCATATTCAGGATAAATCCAATTCCAAAAAATAAAACAAAAAATAGCACAATCGAGATAATTAAGACAACAATGCTCATCTGCACCTGAGATTCCCCCTTTATACATCAACAATTAGTTTACTGAATGTAGAAAATGGAGTCAATTAAAAAAGATTCAATTTCAAATTTTACCTAAAATCGGCAAAAAAAATAGCCCTTCAAAGGAGATTCGAAGTGGCGTATATCATTTACTTCATTCCATGACTATTCCTTTTTCTTTCCTGTTCCACCACAGCAAGCACAAGTTTCCGAACCGCCCAAGACCAATTGAAAATATCCTTTACCCGCACAATAATCGCAAGTTTTTGTATCCACGCTCTTTACTGTCATCCTCAACACCCTCTTTTAAATTAATTTAATTTTCTGATAATATATCAAAAATTGTTAAAAAAGGAAAGTGCTATATTAATGCGAATTCGTTTGAGAAAGCGGATACATGGTCAATTTTCTCTTATTTTCGAATGGTTACGCAAATTTTCAAAAAATTATAAAAATAATTTATAAGTTGTATAGCCAAATTGATCACCCGGGTTTATATGATCGATTCCGGGTTTAATTGAGGAGGACTTTTGCGTAATTAAATAGTGTATTAGTATGGAGGTATTTTTTTCTTGGAGCAACTCTTCTGGTGCCATGAATCGAGCATCATAAAGCTCATTTTCTTGATGTACAACGTTCATTTGCTCAAGAGGCTCCAGTAAAAACACGAGCAAATTATCACTAATTTCTTCTTTTATAACCCCCGTCCTTAAGCCTATCAGTCCGATAACTATACAATCAATCCCAGTTTCTTCTTTTACCTCCCTGATCACCGCTTCATCTGCAGTTTCCCCTGCCTCAACAAAGCCGGCAGGTAAGGACCATTGCCCTTTTAAGCCGCCATATCGTTTCTTTACAACCAGCCATTTGCCTTCCGTTGACTTTACTAAGCCGGCTGCAGCAAGCCAAACCTTCCCACGTTTTTCACGACTACTCATTCCAATCCCCCCTATCGTAACACTGCTTATCTCATCATCATAATTTATTTGTGACCGTTGTGGCTCTTTTTTTGGGTCCCATGGGCACAATTAATTTCTTTTGTGACCGTCGGGGCTCTTTTTTTGGGTCACACGGGCACAATTAATCTTTATTATGACCGTCAGGTTATTTTCTGATGTCCTGCGGGCACAATTAAAGGGACAGTTTTATCTGTCCCTTTGGAATAATTATTTTAGAAAACGTTAAATTTACCTTTTTTCAACACTAATCCAACACCGCCAACCATGAAGAGGGCACGGTTGTCGACAACCTTTTTCATAAAGGAAGCTTTACCACCAGTTAGCTTTTTCCCAAATACAACGCCAATCGCGTCATCTTCACCAAGTGAGCAAACCGTTCCTTTATTATCAAAGGTGAAGGTTTTAAGTTCAGCATTATTACGAATTAAGGCAGCAATATTTTTAGCAACTACCTCAGCTTGCTGCATGGCAATTTGTGCTGTTGGTGGATATGGACGATTGATCTCTTCATTAATAACAAGAGAGCTGTCACCAATAATGAAAACATCTTCAAATCCAGGTACACGTAAATCTGGTTGTACCTTTACACGACCTCTCATTGCTTCGAAGCCTGATTTTTCAATTACTGCGTTACCACGTACACCTGCTGCCCAAACAACGGTACCAGCCTTAATCTGATAAGGCTCCTCTTCCCCTTTACCTACAAGGATTCCATCTGGAGTCGCTTCTTTAATAGCCGTACCAATTAAAAATTCGACACCTTTACGTTCTAATTGTGAAACAGCATAATTGACGAGCTCAGGATCAAAACCAGGTAAAACGGTTGGTGCTGCTTCCACACAAGTTATTTTCACTTTATGAATATCAACATCATACTCTTTGCATAGTTTTGGAATGCGGTTTGTCAATTCGCCAAGGAATTCAATCCCCGTAAATCCTGCACCACCAACAACAATGGACAAACGATTGTCGTTCTTTTCTTCTTCCATATTATAAGTGGCAAATTGATACTCAATATGCTCACGCAATTGACGAGCTGAGTTAACATTGCTGATTCCAAATGCATACTCTTTTAACCCTTTAATACCGAACGTTTCTGGTTCTCCGCCAAGTGCAATTACAAGGTAGTCATAATTGACTTCCCCTTTTTCTAAAATAACCTTCTTATCTTCTTTATTAATCTCAACTACGGTATCTTGAACAAAATCAACTTTACTGCTGTCAATAACATTACTAATTCCATAACGTACTTTATCGTGGTGCAACGTGCCTGCAGAGGCCTCATGTAACCATGTTGTTTCGTAATGGTAATCATTTTTATTTACTAATAAAATATCTGCTTCATTTACGCCAATTAACTTTTGTAAACGAACAGTAGTTAAAAGTCCTCCGTAACCTGCACCGAGAATAACTATCTTAGGTTTTCTCAAAGTGATCACTTCCACCTTTTTAGTATTTTTGTATCAATTGTCTTTTTCTTATCTTCCACTGCTATGGCCATTTTTATTTTTAAAAAGCAGGGGGAAGTTTGTGAAAAAATTCACGTACTAAAACAAAGAAAAAGAATGACTGTTAAGGAGACAAGAATGACTAAAAATAATTGTCCTATTGAACAATATATTCCTAAGCATCCATAAAATGTACCTTTTTCGTCACAAATTATTAACAATATATCCACATTTCATCTTATGCTACTTTTCTTCTATTTTCAAGTGATTTACATAAATAATTTACATTTTTATGTTAACCTCTAAATTGTATAAAAATTTGAATCAATGTGAATATTTGTGATATAAGTTGTGAGGATTTTTTTGTTTTGTGATAATATAATGAGTGGAGTTTGTTATCTACTAGTTGGGGGGATACGAGTGCAAGAAAATCAAAAAGTTTATGACATTACGATCATCGGCGGCGGCCCTACAGGTCTATTTACTGCCTTTTACGGGGGTATGAGACAAGCATCTGTAAAAATTATTGAAAGCTTGCCACAACTTGGTGGTCAATTGTCAGCCCTTTACCCAGAAAAATATATTTACGATGTGGCTGGTTTCCCAAAAATCCGCGCACAAGAATTGATAAATAATTTAAAAAAACAAATGGCTCGATTCGAACCTTCCGTGGTTCTTGAACAGTCAGTTGAAAAATTGGAAAAGCAAGATGATGGCATTTTTAAATTAACAACTAATAAGGAAACCCACTATTCCAAATCTATCATTATTACAGCAGGAAATGGAGCCTTTCAGCCTCGTCGTTTAGAGCTTGAAACGGCTGCCCAATATGAAAAGAAAAACCTTTATTATTTTATTGAAGATTTAAACCAATTTGCTGGTCAAAAGGTCGTTGTGTTTGGCGGAGGGGATTCTGCGGTTGACTGGGCCTTAATGCTGGAGCCAATTGCTGAACAAGTAACCATCGTACATCGTCGAGATAAGTTCCGTGCCCATGAACATAGTGTTGAAAATCTTTTTAATTCAAAGGTTGATGTAAAAACCCCCTATGTACCAGCTGATTTAATTGGTGATGAAAATGGGATTAGGCAGGTTGTGCTTAAATCTACAAATGGTGATGAGACAAAAACCATTGATGTCGATTCCGTTATTTGTAACTATGGATTTGTTTCATCGCTAGGTCCGATTAAAGAGTGGGGTCTAGAAATTGAAAAGAATTCTATCGTTGTGAATTCCAAAATGGAAACGAATACACCGGGAATTTACGCCGCTGGGGATATTTGTTCATATGACGGCAAAGTGAAGTTAATTGCCTGTGGGTTTGGTGAAGCACCAACTGCAGTAAACAATGCGAAATCGTATATCGATCCCAAAGCAAGAGTACAACCAATACACAGCTCTTCTATTTTTGATAAATAAAGAGAAAAGGCGTCCAGTTTGGGCGCCTTTACTTTTAAATTATTAACACTCTTCCGGTGTTCCAGCTGCCGTTGCTGTACGGAAAGAGGAACCGCAGCCACATGATGCGATGGCATTCGGATTATCGATCGTAAAGCCGCCGCCCATCATCGACTCTTTATAGTCAATTTTCGTACCTTGTAAAATCGCCACACTTTCCTTATCAACAAGTACCCGAATTCCATACTGCTCGAACTGAAGATCATCTTCATTTACCTCGTGTTCAAAGCCCATTCCATATGATAATCCGCTGCAGCCGCCACCTTTTACACTAACACGTAATAGAGCATCTTCCTCTTCATTATGCTTCATCATTTCTTTTATGTGCAGTGACGCCGCTTCGGTTAACAAAACTACTTCTTTACTCATCATGACTCCCCCTTTGTATTGCTTTTATTTTAGTATATACACTTAGGAACCAAGACTCAACTGATTAGGTACACCCATTTTTAGGATAGGAAGGCAATATAAAAAGGAGCACACTGGCTCCTTGACTTAAAACATCGGATTTTCTTCTAAATATTGGTAAATATTATCGACTAGCTCATCAGGAGTGTTTCCCGTAACAACCTCTCCATTAACAAGAGCATACAAACCCATCGCACATTTTCCACAATAGCCAAGACATCCATATTCAATAATATCCAAGTTCGGATCTTTTTGTAGTTTTTCCAACGCAATTTGCGCACCATTTGCCAAGTTGCTGATACAAAATTCTATGATAGGCTGAATCAATGTTTTCACCTCTCCACAACTACTTATCCTACTCTATTTAGCCCACCCAGTCAATTACCATGTCCAACTCACCTTTGTCAAGAATTGTGTGAAAAGTGTTGTTATTTGGACACATATTAGATATACTCGAATGTGGTTAAGAAACAGAATATTATTTTACTATTTTTTATTACATAGGGCACTAATGATGATGTGAATACCAGATAAACAAAGGGGAATTTAATATGAAAAACCTTGTGATTCTCGGTGGTGGATATGGCGGTATGAAGATTTTAAATGAACTTCTTCCGAATCATTTACCAGAGGACGTGAAAATTGTCCTTGTTGACCGCGTTCCATACCACTGCTTAAAAACGGAGTACTACGCATTAGCTGCAGGAACCATCTCGGATAAAGAAATACGCGTCGCTTTTCCAGAACATCCTCGTTTAGAAGTGAAATACGGGGAAGTGACAAACATTGATACAAATAATCGACTTGTCCTCATGAAAGATGCTGAACCACTTGCCTTCGATGAACTTATCATTGGTCTTGGCTGTGAGGACAAGTACCATAATGTCCCTGGAGCAGACCAATTCACTTACAGTATCCAAAGTATTGAAAAAGCTCGGCTTACTTATTCTGTCCTTAATAACCTTGGCCCCGACTCAATTGTTGGTATTGTCGGTGCAGGTTTAAGCGGTGTAGAACTTGCGAGCGAATTAAGTGAAAGCCGCGAGGACCTTAACATTAAATTATTTGATAGAGGAAAGCATATTCTATCCTCATTTCCTGAACGACTAAGTAAGTATGTAGAAAATTGGTTTGTCAGAAATAATGTAGAAATTATTAACAATTCCAACATCACCAAGGTGGAAGAGAAGCGATTGTACAATCACGGGGAGCCAATTGATTGTGATGTAATCGTATGGACAGCAGGTATTCAAGCAAATCGAATTGTCCGCCAGATGGACGGGGAAAAAGATCGAATGGGCAGAATGGTCATTACCCCTCTTCACCATTTACCGAGTGATGAACACATCTTTATTCTTGGCGATTGCGCCAGCCTTCCGCATGCGCCAAGCGCTCAACTAGCAGAAGGACAGGCTGAGCAGATTGTTGAGGTATTAAAGAGACGTTGGAATGGAGAAGCGCCGCCTGCTTCCTTACCACAAATCAAATTAAAAGGGATCCTTGGCTCCCTAGGGAAAAAGCATGGTTTTGGGATGATGGCAGACCACGCGATAACGGGCAGAGTGGCGCGCCTATTAAAATCAGGTGTTTTATGGATGTACAAATGGCATAAGGGCTGATAGGAAAAGAAGCATTCCCATTTTGGAATGCTTCTTTTCTTTAAATAGCTTTATACCCATATTTCTCTAGTTCGGAAAAAACATTTTTTAAACGAGGGTTTCCTTCACCAACAATTTTTTCATTAATGACAACAACTGGGTAAAACAGATCCTCTTCGATCACTCTTTGGGCAAATTGTATTTTTTCACTCTCACCTGTAGGCTGATAAATATCAACATGCGTTATTTTAAACGATTGATTCGGAAACTTTCTCGAAATAGCCGCCTCTAGCCATTCACATGTTTCTTTGGAAGACGGTAAATTTACACAGCTCGCACATAAGATTTCAGCACCATAAACAACAATCTCGACTTCATTCGTATTCATTCCATCATTCCCGTTCGTTTTTCTTTTAAAGCATTTATTTTATTTTATATTATCCCCAACATAAAAACTAAGAAAATGTCTTAAAATGTGTATTTTCCTAATTTATGATAATGGATTTTTACTGAGGTTGACATTATAATATAAGTAGGAAAGGAGTCGATTAACATGGAAGAACAAGAAATGTTTGAGCAAGTCCAAGAAGTATTAGATAAATTACGCCCATTTCTTCTTCGCGATGGCGGGGATTGTGAATTAGTTGATGTAGAAGAAGGCATTGTTAAGCTCCGTTTATTAGGTGCATGTGGCAGCTGCCCAAGTTCTACGATCACATTAAAAGCGGGTATTGAAAGAGCTCTTTTAGAAGAAGTGCCTGGAATTGTAGAAGTAGAGCAAGTATTTTAAAAACGAAATGTGCAAAGCGATTGCTGTAATGGCAATCGCTTTATTTATGCGGTTATGCCTTTACGAAGGGCTTCCATTCTTTATTTACCAATGTCGTGGGTTCTTGTCCTTCTAATACGGCCTTGATATTTTCGATACATAGCGCCATCATGCTCGTTCTCGTTTCCATACTGGAGCTGCCGATATGTGGAAGTGCCACCACATTGGCAAGCTGTAATAATGGATGGTCTGCACTGATTGGCTCTTTTTCAAACACATCCAGCCCTGCTCCTGCAATCTCCTTTGTAACAAGCGCCTCATATAATGCCTGTTCATCCACTACAGGCCCTCTTGAAGCATTAATAAAAATAGCAGATGGTTTCATCTTTTTAAACACTTCACGGGTAAACATATTCTTCGTTTCAGGAGTGAGCGGGGTTAAACATACAATAAAATCTGACTTCTCCACAAGTTCATCAAATGTAGCATATACAGCGTCTAATTGCTGCTCGGCCTCAAGCTTTCTCGACCGATTATAATAAAGGATGTTCATATCAAAACCCGTTGCTCGTTTCGCGACTGTTTCGCCAATCTTCCCCATCCCCACAATACCAATTGTTTTATGGTGGATATCATGACCTGCTAAGAGTAATGGACTCCAACTTTCCCATTTTCCCTCCTTCACAAACTCAGCCGCTTCGACAATCCTCCTAGCTGTAGCCAAAAGCAGTCCGAAGGTTAAATCTGCCGTTGTATCGGTAAGAACATCTGGGGTATTACAAATTGCAATTCCTTCTCTGTTTGCTGCAACTAAATCAATATTATCAAATCCCACCGCAAGGTTTGCTACTACCTTTAGGTTTTTTCCAGCCGTTAAAACACTCTCATCAATAGAATCACCTAGAACCGATAGCAAGGCATCCGCTTTTTGAGCTTCTGCAAGTAAAACCTGTCTAGGGACAGGAATTTCATCATGCTCCCACATATGCACTTCATATTTTTCTTGTAGTGGATTCACTAGTTCATTTGGAAGCTTCCGAGTAATATAAACGTATGGCTTCATAATGTCACATCCTTTTGTGTTTTCTATTATTTTACCATAGTTTTTTGGCCGCTTCCTTCGAAAGTTTAGAATTGCTCTATTATTGAAAAAGCCACTCCAGTTGGGGAAGGTTCAATCGTTTAATTGGTGCCCCGGCTATTTGAAAGAATCCCGCTAAAAATTGTTCATATTCCCCTGATTGTCTAATAATTTTACTAAGCCGCTCCTCTAACAGCTTTTTATCCTGCTCTGATCGAGTGATGTAATAACTTTCAATACAGTCAAAATAGTGAAGCGGAAAGATTAATCGTGAATATAACAGACGCCATGAAAAGGAAGACAATGGGGCAACGCTTTGGTACTCCTCAAAAAACTGTCTTAAATCCACATCATAGGTCTGGATATTGCGAAAATACCGTTCCCTTGTCCACTCAGCTAGATCCCGGCTGCGATGGTCAAACACCCAATCAAACGGATTTTTAATCATATAATGATGATGCGGTCCCCATGTTTTATTGGTAAACCGCTCATGACAAACTGTCCCGCTATCTGAATCCAACGGATCATCATCAAGCTCGGTATCGACTAAATATTGAATAGCATTCTCCGTTAAACCCAGATAATATGGAAACGAATCGATAAACATTCGTTCAAATTCATCTTCTGGTGTTTGAAACAAAAGACCATTCCATACCTTTTCCATTTGCTCAAGGCGCTTTTCCCAAAAAGACTTCCATTCTCCGATTCGGCTTGACCTTTCGATTTGAAAAGGCACTCTTCGGCCACGCTCATGGAATTTGGCGAGCTTCCGCCCCAATTTGATCTTTCGCTTCTCCTCCATCTGCCGATTTGCTAACACACAATATTTATTTTGTTCCCAGGTTGTAATTAATTGACCTTCTTTAGACGGCAAAAAGATCGGTACATTTTGATCACCGTAATTTCTTAAATGTTCGGCAATCTTTTCAAGTTCGGTAATATCCTCTTCTGCCTTACCTGCCGGATTAGAGATTAAATACAGCCAGCCATTTCCTCTAAGTGCATCATAGGCATCTAGTTTTACATACTCCTCGACAGTAACTCCATATTGATTCTCAAGCATTTTCTGAAGCATCTTTGCACCCCGTTTCATTACTGTTCTTAACATATATATATGTATGGCCTGAAAAAACTTGTTGTTTTTCAAAGCGATGTTTAATTTGAAACAACTGGGAAATAATAAGATTTTAGTTTGTTCATTTACTGTCAAAATTGCATATTATTAGGAAAAAGAGTATATATATAGTGAAAATAGAAAGGCTCCAGCACCCCTTGCATTGGAGCTGGAACTAGACAGTAAACGAGGTTCACATTAGCAGATATTTTTATTTTATAGGAAAAGGTGATCTTGGAATGGCAGACAACAAAAAAGTGGATCTAACCGAGGAAACCGCCCGCAAATGGCTGAAACAAAGAGGCGTGGAAGTTCAGGACATGGCGGATTTAGTTTTCTTTTTACAGGAAAAATATCATAAAAATTTAAAAATGGAAGATTGTATTGCCAACGTTGAACGCGTCCTTTCCAAGCGCGAGGTTCAAAATGCGATTCTGACTGGAATCCAACTAGATGTCCTTGCCGAAAAGGGATTGTTAGAGGAACCACTTCAATCAATTATTGGGACGGATGAAAGCCTTTATGGCGTCGATGAAATCCTAGCCTTTTCGATCGTGAATGTATATGGTTCAATTGGCTTTACCAATTATGGTTACATCGATAAACTGAAGCCTGGCATCTTAGCGCACTTAAATGATAAATCAACAGGCGAATGTCATACATTTTTAGATGATATTGTTGGAGCGATTGCAGCCGCAGCCTCCAGCAGACTTGCTCATCGAGCCGCTCGAGAAGAAGAGGAAGAGGAAAAAGGAGAATAAGCAAAGCAGGAGTTCCTTTGCGCTTTTTTCATAATTTTAAAAAGGATGGAGTTGTTTGAGGTAACCCCGAAAAGTTAGAGTTTTATATTAAGCAGCTAATTGGCAGGTATGGGTACGGTATTGAACTGGACTCATGCCTCCCAATTTTTACTTTATAGGCTTGTTATTATAATAATGGATATATTAATTACTCCTTTTGTCCTCAAGAAGCCTTATCGAAGACAGTTTCACCATCCACTCGCCAAGTTTTGTCCTCAAAAAGCCTTATTGAAGACAGTTTCACCATCCACTCGCCAAGTGTTGTCCTCAAGAAGCCTTATTGAAGACAGTTCCGCCATCCACTCGCATAGTTTTGTCCTCAAGAAGCTTTATTGAAGACAGTTTCATCATCCACTCGCCAAGTGTTGTCCTCAAGAAGCCTTATTGAAGACAGTTTCACCATCCACTCGCCTAGTTTTGTCCTCAAGAAGCCTTATTAAAGACAGTTTCGCAATCTACTCGCCAAGTTTTGTCCTCAAGAAGCTTTATTGAAGACAGTTTCATCATCCACTCGCCAAGTTTTGTCCTCAAGAAGCTTTATTGAAGACAGTTCCTGTAGTCCCTTTGTACGAACAGTATAAACAATTGAGAATTGGGTAAAAGTATTTGAGGAATTTGGTGTGGATGGTTTTTTCCCTCTTGATACTCCTTACTACCATTAATTTATATTGTTAGCTGTATTTAGCCATAAAAATACACCCCAGAAGTCAGATTTCACTCTAACTTTTGGGGTGCAGTGCGGTTCCATCCTTTTTAGATCTTCCATTCGTCTAATGAATCAATTGAATAGGTGGGCTTACGGTTATAGCCAGCAAGCAGTTCCCTTGTGGTCACTCCTGTATGGACTAATAATGTATCCATTCCGGCATTCATACCTGCTAGTATATCGGTATCGTAATAATCACCGACCATCAGGGTCTCTTCTTTCGGCGTTCCTAACACTTTTAAGGCCTGTTCCATAATAATCGATTCAGGCTTGCCGATAAAAATCGGCTCTTTTTGAGTGGAAACCGTAATTACTGCTGTAAGCGATCCATTGCCAGGAAGAAGACCTCTCTCTGTTGGAATCGCAATGTCGCCATTTGTAGATATAAATGTTGCACCGTTCCGCACCGCCAAACAAGCAACAGCCAATTTTTCATAGCTGATTTCACGATCAATCCCGACCACTACAAATTCAGCATCTTCTCCGCCAAAGGTTAATCCTTTTTCCTCAATGGCTGTCCGAATTCCTTCTTCCCCAATCACAAATACCGATGCATCCTTCTTTTGTTCATAAATGTAATTGGCTGTTGCCTGGCTAGTCGTAAATACAAGCTGTTCTTCTGTAGGAATATCAAATCCAACCAATTTTTCAGCCACTTGCACTGGTGTTCTTGACGAATTATTTGTTACAAATAAATACGGAATTCCGTTATCCCGTAACCGTTTAACAAAATCAGATGCTGCCTCAATCCGCTCGGTTCCTTTATACATCGTTCCATCTAAATCAATTAAATAGCCTTTATATTTTTTCATAAAAGAATTCACTCCCTGCATCCTATTATTCCAACGTGAATGTTGTTCTACACCCTGATTCTGATTGAGTGCTATATTAAAATGAAAAGACTCCAACCACGGTCAATTTTTAAATGCGGATACCGGTCCCAATTCATTTTTAAGATAGTCACGGACGTTTTCTGAAAAAAGTACCAATTCAGACAGATTGTTTAAAAATTGTTCTTGCAGTTTGCCATGGTCAATTTCTATGTAATCTTGAACAAGTTCTTTTCGAAAATGGATGAGGAGTTTTAATTTTTCTCCTGTCTCTCCTGAAATAACCTTTTCATCCATTAAAATGTCAATAATATCCTCATAACTGCCAGGATCACGCATAATAAATCCATCGATCATCGCGTTTCCGACGTCTAATACAGCCTCAATCATCATTTGGCATAAACGCTCCAATGCGGCAATTTCAAGTGGTTTTAACCAATTCTTTTGAGTTGAGAAAAGATTGATTTGTTTTTCTAAATAAAGTAAGATAGCTTCGATTTTTTCTCTGTCAACAAAATACATTTTGTCCACTTCCTTATTTCATGTTGTTCTATGTATGTATTCCTTTATATTGTAACACAATCCGCTCAGGATTGATTACGGTTACATTTAATTCAACAAACTTGCATAGAAATTCCCATCATGACCAAAAAATTTGGTACTATAAAGGAGATGCGAACAGTAAAACCAAAAAGGAGACCAAGTAATGAGTGAACGCTTTTTCTTATATGATGATACAGAAGATACAAAAACAAGATTTGTCAGCTTTGTTGGTGAAAACCAGCGCTTTGATTTAGCCATTATTCAAACCAACCGCCATTACGGAAAGAGTTTGGTTCTTGATATCCAAGGAAATCGATTTGCTATTATCGGTCATGATGACTTACAGGAAGAAGGCTATTTAGAATTTGCTTTCCAATTAAATGAGGAAGACGCTGAAGAGCTGCGTTCCTTTTTAGCTGAAATCGTCTAGCACACATGTTTTTCACCCTGGCTTGCAATAATAATGGCTAAAGGAGTGAAAGCATGGCAAATAAAGACTCAGAATTATATACAGAATTAGCTACGGTTGAAAAGCAGCAAAATTTCCTCACGGCTCAAGAGTTTCCGGAGGGTCCTTATGGTTCACCGATAAGAAAGGACGAGCCAGTACAAAATAAAAGTACTCCTTGGCAGGAAGGTCAGCGCTACTACAGTAGCTTTAATTATGAATTTAAATCGTTACATCAGGATATTCCAAGACAAATGGAGGGGGCACATCCAACACATGATGACCCGGAAACCGAAGTCCAGCCTCCATATGAGTGATACAACGTTAAAAAAGAAGGATCGGGGGCCCCTGATCCTTCTTATTTTTTTACCTTTTTCAATACAAAATAGGCACAGCCAAAATTGCAGTATTCATAAAGGTACTCACTCAGCGTGCTAATCTTAGTATCAAATGTTGCCTTTTGATTTTGATCGTCAAAAAAACCCTTAAGGCGAAGCTGACCGTATCCCCAATCGCCAACGATATAATCATATCTCGATAAAATATCGCTATACCTAGCCTTAAAGGCTTCCTCATTATAGCCATTCCGATATTCCTGTAAAATTTCATAGACAATATTGTTCATTACAATCATGCGATTCACCTCATTTTACCCTGCAAATACCTAACTTTAATTATAACTGATTCCCCCTCAATTATAAAGAAAACTCACTAAAGTAAATACCAAAAAACGACAAAAGGCGTGTAGCAGCACCTACATCTCTCGTTAAAATTCGCCTCGTTTCTGCCAATTTATTCTTAGCTAAAGTCGAAGAAGAAAAATCCCCCCATTGGGCTATTCTAATAAAAGGAGGTGGAGTAATTGAAAAAGTTTATCATAATCGCTGGATTATGTACGATAACTGCTTTAACTGGATGCTCAAAGGACATGGCAGGTAAAGATGTTTATGAAGAAAGCGGTAATACCATTAACGTCAATAATAAACGGCATGACCTTTACAATGAAGGTGCAGGCCGTAGCGTACGTAACGTCAGCAATAATTATGGCTTTGTCCGTCACCAAAAAAGCCCATTGATGAATGATAGCACAGCAAATAATGGTTACACTGCCCTTGATCGTGAACAGCTAGCAAATATCATTAGTAAGTTCAGCGCGAACATTCCTCATGTTCATGATGTAGCTACCCTTGTAACAGATCAAGAAGTGTTAATTGCTTATAATACTGATACAAAAGATCGTAATTTAACAGCTGACCAGGTGAAAAAGACTGCACTGTCTGTGGTTCCACGATATTATCATGTGTATGTCACAGATGAAAAAGTGTTGATGCGTGATGTTGAAAATCTTGCAAACCTTGATTCGACAAGCCGCAACGCTCGTAGTTCGGTCAATAGTCTCATTAAACAAATGAAAAAATCGCCTCAAGGCCATCGTTTAAATGCAAGTGAAGATGAAAACGGCCGGACACCAGATGATACGAACATGAATAAAACCAGCAGGTGAAAAAAAGTGGATGTCCCATAAGGGTGACATCCACTTTTCAATAATTTATGCTTGTTTTGCTTCTTGTTCACCCATTAATTGCTTACGCTTTGTTGCGGCATTTACTTGCTCATCAGCATGGTAAGAAGAGCGGACAAGCGGACCTGCCTCACAGTGGCTAAAGCCTTTGCTGAGGGCAATTTCCTGTAATTCCTTAAACTCATCGGGACTATAATATTTTTCGACCTTTAGATGACTCTTTGTTGGCTGTAGATATTGACCAATCGTCATAATATCAACATTGTTTGTCCTTAAATCATCCATAACTTCTAGGATTTCTTCTTTCGTTTCACCGAGACCAATCATTAAGCTTGATTTGGTTGGAATAGTGGGCTGCATTTCTTTAGCACGACGGAGAAACTCGAGAGAACGATCATATTTAGCCCGTGCTCTAACTCTTGGTGTTAATCTTTTTACTGTCTCAATATTATGATTTAAGATATCTGGCTTAGCATCCATTAGAATTTTTAAATTTTCTTCCTTTCCACCCATATCGGAGGGAAGAACTTCAATGCTAGTAAATGGATTTTTACGACGAATTGCACGAACGGTTTCAGCAAAAACAGCCGCACCGCCATCCTTTAAATCATCGCGAGCAACAGCTGTCACGACAACGTGCTTTAAGTTCATCATTTGAACGGAATCTGCAACTCTTTCTGGCTCTTGTAAATCTAATTCTGTAGGTAATCCTGTTTTTACAGCACAAAAACGGCAGGCACGGGTACAAGTGTCTCCCAAAATCATAAAAGTGGCGGTTCGTCTTACGGCCCAGCACTCATGAATATTAGGACATCTGGCCTCTTCACACACAGTATGAAGATTTTTTTCGCGCATCATTTTTTTTAAGCCCGTATAGGACTCATTCGTATTGAGCTTTATTTTTAGCCATTCCGGCTTACGTAAGATTTCTTCTTTCTGGCTCATTTTTACACCCCTTAAAATCCTAATGTTAAATGAATTCTCCTGTCACTTTAACATACTAACCCAGGAACAACAAGCATTTCAATTTTTATGTATTTATCCAGCAAAAGGCGAAAAGCCATAAAAATCTGTATTTATAGGCTATGGAGTTCTTCTAAAAATAATGCCTTAAGTATCTCTACAGTGTGATTACCAATTATTAACCATAATGAAAAATCCTAATCATCATACACTAATCTTGTACATTAATTGGAAGGAGGATTCCTGTTGCGGGCTTTTCTTGTTATTGGAACTATCCTTATACTCTTTATGTCAACATTGTCTGTCAGGTATGCTCACGCAGAAGAACCTGATCCCTACCAGGAAAGAATGAAGCTTTATAAAAAAGTTGAAACCATTACCCAGATTCCTTGGTATTATTTAGCAGCCATTGATCAATATGAAAGAAGCATCCGACAAGTTCGCAGGGATTTACCAAAACCGGATAGTGTAATTGGCATTTATTTTCGTCCTGATGTATGGGCAGGTTTAACAAATCCGAACCCTTCAGAAGAAAATCCTGCGATGATCCAGTTTTTTAATGGAATGGGGGTCGATGGGGATGGAGATGGCAAAGCGAGCCTAAAGAGTGATGAGGATGTATTATATTCGTTTGCACATTATCTTCTTTCATACGGAGTGGATCCTGATAATATAAAAATTGGCTTATGGAATTATTATCATCGCGATAAAACCGTAGGAATCATTGCTGGAAAAGCAAAAATTTACCGCCATTTTGGCAGACTTGATTTAGATAAGCAGGTTTTCCCCGTTCCGCTCCGCAGCAACCATAGCTATCGAAGCACTTGGGGGGACGCACGTGGCTGGGGCGGCAGAAGAATCCATGAAGGCACAGATATTTTTGCCGGATATGGGGTTCCTGTCCGGGCAACGAATTATGGAATTGTTGAAATGAAGGGCTGGAACAAGTTTGGCGGCTGGAGAATTGGAATCCGCGACATTAACAATACGTATCACTATTTCGCTCATCTCAGCGGGTTTTCTAAGGACTTAAAGGTCGGACAGATTGTGGAACCAGGAATGGTCATTGGCGGGGTAGGAAGTTCAGGATACGGGCCTCCAGGTACCTCAGGAAAATTCCCGCCCCATTTACATTATGGAATGTACAAAGACAATGGGGTGACAGAATGGTCTTTTGATCCGTATCCACATTTAGCAAAATGGAAACGAATCGAACGTTTTTATATGAAGAAAAAATAATCAGTGTCCCAAAACAAGGGTCAGACCCCACAACCTTCGTGGGGTCTGATCCATGTTTTTTGTTAGACATCCATTGATTAATCCCCTGACTTTTTAGTTTCCGGCTTCTTTTCAGGAATTTGGATTGATGGTGTTAATCCCCCGCCGCTGTTATAAAATTGAGGCACTTCCCCTTCTACCAATGAGCCGCCCACAGGAATACTTTGTTTCAACTTGGTAATTTTTGTTGCAAAAGGGGTAATAATTTGCACAGAGACTTTTATATCAACTGAAACTTGGACCCATGTATTATTGATTCCCATTTCTTTTGTTTCAATATGCACGTCCGGCTCCACTTCACCGATTGCATGAAATTTGACGGGTATTTTTGGCCCAATATTCCCTAATAAAGAAATATTTGTAGCCTGCCCTAACGGTACATACCAGACAATTCCGTCCTCTTTTTCTGTGTTTTCCGTTTCAATTTCCACATCAGATTCTAACGAGGCAATGTCACCCTTCTTGGCTGTTTTTAAATTCTTTTGAATTTGTGCTGTGGTTTCAGCCAATACACGATTGATTAGATCGGTATTCAGTTGTGCGTTTTGCCCGGTTCCATTGCTGCCTGGCATAATCTTAATCACTTCATTATTTGCTCCGACATTGGTTGTTCGTTTTGTGATTGCTCTATTGATAACGATAGAGGCGATATTACGTGTTTCTGATTCAGCATATCTCATTAAGTTAGGTTCAAGACCTTTATTTACAATCCATAAACCAGAAGCTGTGGATAGAAGAAAAAAAACAAATGATAGCAGCAAAACATATCGGAAAGGCAACGGACCTCGCTTTCGAAGTCGTCTGCGAAACTTTGCCATAATCATCACCCCTTCAAGCTATATGTATGCAAGGAAAAGGTGAACTAGCCCAATAAAAAAGCGCAAGCGCCCTGGTCAGCGGCGTATGGCCTGGAGCATTCCAACCGAGATAAAGGAAACACGAAGAGCCGGAGGCGATTCGATGTTGACTTATCGTAGGGCGGAGAGCGAAGGACACTAGCCGCTAGGGTGCTGGAGCTGGACAATAAAAAAAGCCTGCCACGTCAGCAAGCTTTTAAATCATTTTTAGCAAAGCATCCTTACCTGTCATGCCTTGATGAATGCCTAATTCTTCAGCTTCCCATGTTACCGACTCTAACGGAGCATCGAGAAGCTGATCAATGGTTCTAACCCCAACAGCCCTGCCGGCAATAATTTTGCGGTCCTTTAATTTTTCATTTAACAGCCCCACATCTAAGGCCCCGCACATAATATAACCCTTATCATTTGATACCGAAAGCAGGGTCGTTTTTGGCAGTAACACAGTCACAGCCAAAAAGGTATGCCCTTCAATTTCGATTGGTTTCAGGTCAATCAACGGTTCCACACTCCTTTCATTACTATCACATTATGAAAGTAATGGAGAATGCGTGACAGGCTAGTCGAGCAATTGGAGCTTCCATTTTAATAGATCCCGCAAAAATTCAGGCAAGAAATAGTTCTTCTTTTTAAACGGAAGAACATCTTTGAAAAAATGACCGAATGTAAACATATCCGGAAGGGCTAATGTATAGCCTTTTTCATCCTCTATTTCTTTGTCATTAATCAAGATTCGATTGTTTTCAAACCGTATACCATCGTAAACAAATATCCCTAAAACGCTGCCCCGAAATCCTAGACCTTTTATTTCCTTATGTGCTAAATCTTTGTCTTTTGACTGTAATAATATCGATTGTATTTCTTGCCCAGTCAGTTCCACCACACAAGGATTAATAGGATGGGGACATACGGTCAATAAATCATAATTGGTGACCACACCTGATAATGACCCCAACAGGAGGCCCGCATTAATCATCGCACAATCAGCCTGACACCATTCTTTTAATGACTGGCACAATAAGCGAGAAAAATTCGTCTCCTGAAATGGATGGTGAATCAATGGATCGCTGAGTGTTATAACCTCTTGATTTAACAGTTTCTTTCCTTTTTTTAAAAAATAATCCACTTGCTCTTGTTCGTTTAGAGGAGCCGAAAGATCCTTTATATCATAAAGGATCGCCTCTTTTTGGGTTACAGCCTTTTCATCATTCAAACTGATAGCCATGTAACCAACATAATAACCGTATTTACCGGCTGCCCCAAGCAGTGTGTTACCCACAAGCTTGCCGTTTAAAAGAAAATGATGGGTGTGGGCACCCAAGATAACATCAATATCAGGGAAGTCTTCCGCAATTCGTTCATCATCATGCAGACCAAGATGGGACAATAGGATAATAATGTCCGCTTCTTTTTTTAACGACTCCAGCCACTTTTGCAGCTCTGAAAACGGATCTGTCAGCTTCCAGCCAAGCAATTCATATAGATGACTGAAATTAGCGGTAAGACCGATTACCCCGACACGTGTTCCTTGCTTAGTATAGTAAATCTTATAGGGTTTAACCCAATTAGGATAAACACCATTATGATTATACAGATTGGCAAGGAGTACCTCGAATTCTGCTTTATCATATAGATGATCCAAATCTTCATAAGGGAGGTTCACGCCTTCATTATTACCAATTGTGACGGCCGTATAGTGACAATCATTTAATAGGGGAATATTCCCTTGTCCCTTTGTAGCATCTGTTAAGGGATGCCACCGGTCGATGAAGTCACCAATATCAAATAGAAAAACCTCTTCTCCCATCTCTTGATGCTGCAATCTGTTTTGCGTTAGGAATTGCTGTATGCGCGGCCAATGTTCTAAGTGACTATGAAGATCGTTTGTGTGATAAATATGTATAGTTTCCATTCGTTTCTCTTAACCTGCCATCCCTTGATAAATTAACCGAATTCCAACAATCACCAGAATGGTTCTGATGATCAAAATGATCGTCCTGCTCTTCAATTTTGTATTTAAATAGACACCGATCTTAGCTCCCAGCCATGCACCTGGAATTAAAGCTAATGCATAGAGCCAATTTACATTACCTAAAGCGACATGGGTGATCGAGCTTAGGATGGAGGTTGGTAATATCATGAACATCGATGTGGCAGTTGCCACATGTGGTGGAAAGAAAAATACCAAGATCATCGTTGGCACCATCAACGAGCCGCCGCCAATTCCAAAAATTCCTGATAAAAACCCGACAACAAAGGCAATCACTACACCCAAAATAGGGTTAAATCCATATTCGTAGGTCATCCCGCTGTTATCCGTAAAAGTTCGGGCTATGCCCTTATCTTTCCGATAAGGAAGTGGCTTTAATTTATTTTTTATGACCATCACAACAGACACAAATAACATAAAGATTCCAAAGTAAATACTAAAGGAACTTACAGCTAACTTTTCCGTAACCCATGCCCCTAAAATACTGCCGGGCCCGCTTCCAATCAGAAAAATGATGCCGCTTTTGTAATCGATTGTCTTGTGCTTCATATAGGCTAATGTCGAGGATAAGCCTGTAAATATCATCGTAAAGAGAGATGTCCCTACCACTACCTGTGGTGTGAGATGACTAAATGTTGGCAGTGTCGCCATATAGAGTAAGGCCGGGACGACAATAATGCCGCCGCCCATGCCGATCAATGACCCCACTGAACTTGCAGCAATCCCTACTAAAACTAATATAATCCATTCCATTTGCATTCACCTTCTAGTGTCTGTTAAGTAAACAATACGGTTAATTAAACAAATCTAATTGTCTTGGGGCAAGCCCTTCATAATTTATATGTAATAGATTAATCATTTCTTTGGCGTTGTCTGCCGCATCCCCGCCGGAGTTATTGTTAAATAAAATATAAACATTTTTACAGGTCTGAGCTAAACTTTCTATATTACGCGCCCATTCCTGAAGTTCTTGTTGATTATATCGATAGAGGTACCGAACCTCGCGCCAGTTTTCAGCAGTCCGTTTTTGCCAGCCATGCACATTGCGGCCATGAAATCTTATTAGGACCTTATCGGGATTAGTAGCCTGTAATACAGTCGGTATAGAACCAAGTCCAGATTGTGGTTCATCACAAATACTATGAATCCATTTCTCAGCCTTCATAAAATCAAGTGTTTGTTGGCGATAGGAAGGTGTGAACCATGATTGATGTCTAAACTCTAATGCGCAAGGAATATCCCCCATTTCATGTCTGCACCAACGTAAATACTCTACGTTTTCCCGCTTACAATCAAACCATGGTGGAAATTGAAATAATACCATAGCGATCTTCTTTGTGTTTATATATGGGGAAAGCGATTCTTTAAAGGCATGAAACATAAGTTGTTTGCTATCAAAGGGAATTTCTCCTCGCATATGTCCGGTCATTCCTTGATATGCTTTTACGATAAATTGAAATCTCTTTGGTGTCTCGTTGACCCACTTCTCAGCATTTCTTTTCGGCTGTATTGCGTAAAAAGCGGTGTCCACTTCCACAGTTGGAAAATGACCGGCATACTCCTTCAATTTATCCCTTGTGGCTATGTGACCAGGGTATAAGCTGTCGTGGTCACCCCAGCCTGTTACACCGATATAGATCAATCCATTCACCCCCATTCCCTAATAATAGCATAACCTTTTTTGCACGTAATTTCGATTTCTTTAAAAAAAGTGAATTCATCACAGTTTTAAGAGATTGTGTAAGTTGGGGGAGCATCTTACTCGCAAGTTGGCGCTCGCTATCCGCAAGTTGGCAACCCTTATCCGCTAGTTAGCTCACCCTATCCGCTAGTTGGCAACCCCTATCCGCTAGTTGGAACTGCTTACCCTGAGGGTCTTCCCATATAAAATACCCGCTTGCCATTACAGCAAACGGGTATTTGTTCAACTTATTAACCGATAGAACCTTCCATTTCGAACTTAATGAGACGGTTCATTTCAACGGCATATTCCATTGGTAATTCTTTCGTAAACGGCTCGATGAAGCCCATTACGATCATTTCAGTCGCTTCTTGTTGAGAAATACCGCGGCTCATCAAGTAGAAAAGCTGCTCCTCGGAAACTTTCGAAACTTTTGCTTCATGTTCAAGTGAAATGTTATCATTCAAGATTTCATTATATGGAATCGTATCAGATGTTGATTGATTATCCATAATCAACGTATCACATTCAATGTTCGCACGAGCTCCATCAGCTTTCCGGCCAAAATGAACCTGTCCGCGGTAGGTAACTTTACCACCATGCTTAGAAATGGATTTCGATACGATCGTCGAAGAAGTATTTGGAGCTAAATGAATCATTTTTGCTCCCGCATCTTGGTGCTGGCCTTTACCTGCAATAGCAATCGATAAGGTCATCCCACGAGCGCCTTCGCCTTTTAAAATAACGGCAGGGTACTTCATCGTTAATTTAGAACCGATGTTACCATCAATCCATTCCATTGTTGCGTTTGCGTCACAAACAGCACGTTTGGTTACGAGGTTATAGACGTTGTTTGCCCAGTTCTGAATCGTGGTATAACGGCAGTATGCATCTTTTTTAATGACAATTTCAACAACCGCACTATGCAATGAGTTTGTAGTATAAACTGGTGCTGTACAACCTTCAACGTAGTGTACTGATGCGCCCTCATCGACAATAATTAACGTACGCTCAAATTGCCCCATATTTTCGGAATTAATCCGGAAATAGGCTTGTAATGGTGTATCTACTTTTATACCCTTTGGAACATAAATGAAGGAGCCTCCAGACCAAACAGCAGAATTCAAGGCAGCAAACTTGTTATCTGTTGGTGGAATGGTTTTTCCAAAGTGCTCACGGAAAATGTCCTCATTTTCTCTTAAAGCGGAATCTGTATCCTTAAAGACAATTCCTAATGCTTCAAGGTCTTCTTTCATGTTATGATAAACAACCTCGGATTCATATTGCGCCGAAACCCCAGCCAAATACTTCTGCTCAGCTTCTGGAATCCCAAGTTTATCAAATGTTGCTTTAATTTCTTCTGGAACTTCATCCCAAGATTTCTCGGATTTCTCTGATGGTTTTACATAATAGGTAATTTCATCAAAGCTTAATGAATTCAAGTCTCCGCCCCATTGCGGCATTGGCTTGCTATAAAAAATATCTAGTGACTTTAAGCGGAAGTCTAGCATCCACTGTGGTTCATTTTTCATTCTCGAAATTTCTTCTACAATCTCACGTGTCAACCCACGTTTTGATCGGAATATGGAAACGTCTTTATCGGCAAATCCATATTTATAATCACCGATTTCAGGCATCTTTTTTGCCATTGTCGTATTCCTCCTTCACGAATGGAGCTTCCTCCCGTTCGTTTTACTGTTGTTCCTCTTCCTTCAATCCCTTTTCCATTGCCTTCCACGCTAATGTGGCACATTTAATTCTGGCAGGAAATTTTGAAACACCTTGAAGTGCTTCAATATCCCCTAAATCAATGGAATCGTCATGGTCTTTTCCTAACATCATATCAGAAAATATTTGTGATAATTTCAAAGCATCTTCGACATTTTTTCCTTTAATGGCCTGCGTCATCATGGAAGCAGATGACATGGAAATGGAACAGCCTTCCCCTTCGAACATAGCATCGCGAACGATTCCATCTTCTACATTAAAGGTCAATTGAATGCGATCGCCACAAGTAGGGTTGTTCATATTGATCGTATGACTGCCATTCTCTAAAACCCCACGATTACGTGGTTTTTTGTAATGATCCATAATTACTTGTCGGTATAGTTGATCTAAGTTATTAGAAGACATCGCTGAAATACTCCTTTGTTTTGACAAGCCCTTCAACGAGTTTATCAATATCCTCTTCGGTATTATATAAATAAAAACTTGCCCGTGCAGTTGCGGAAACGTTTAGCCATTTCATCAATGGCTGAGCACAATGGTGACCAGCGCGCACGGCAATTCCTTCTGCATCCAAAACGGTTGCCACATCATGAGGATGAACATCCGCAATATTAAAGGTAACCATCCCCGTACGTTTCGCAGGGTCCAGTGGGCCGTAAATCGACATACCTTCGATTGCAGTCATCTTTTCTAAAGCATATGCAGCAAGTTTATGGTCATGCTCAGCAATATTGTCTAGTCCGACTTCAGTTAAGAAGTCAATTGCGGCACCAAGACCAATGGCTCCAGCAATAATAGGCGTACCGGCCTCGAATTTCCAAGGCAGTTCTTTCCATGTTGATTCGTATAAATGAACAAAATCAATCATTTCTCCGCCGAATTCAATCGGCTCCATGTTTTCAAGTAAATGTTTCTTACCATAAAGTACCCCAATACCGGTAGGACCACACATTTTATGTCCAGAAAAAGCAAGAAAATCGCAATCAAGATCCTGTACATCAATTTTCATATGCGGTGCACTTTGAGCTCCATCAACAACCATAATAGCTCCATTTTCGTGAGCAATCTGGGCGATTTCTTTCACTGGGTTAATAACACCTAGTACGTTCGATACTTGTACGACGGAGACAACCTTTGTATTAGCCGTAATGGTAGCCCGAACATCTTCAAGCGAAATCGTACCATCCTCTTGAAGCGGGATATATTTTAATTGGGCACCAGTGCGCTTGGCTACTTGCTGCCAAGGAATAATATTACTGTGGTGCTCCATATAGGTAATGACTATTTCATCGCCTTCACTTAAATTCGCAGCAGCATAGCTAGCTGCCACTGTATTCAAAGAAGTCGTCGTTCCTCTTGTAAAAATAACCTCTTGGATTGATTTCGCATTGATAAATTTACGAACCTTTTCCCGGGCACCTTCGTATGCATCAGTAGCTCTTGTACCTAATGTATGCACACCGCGGTGGACATTGGAATTAATTTCGCGATAATATTTTTCAACGGTCTCAATCACTTGGATTGGCTTTTGTGATGTCGCTGAACTATCCAAATAAACCAGTGGATTGCCATTAACTTCTTGATCTAAAATTGGAAACTGTGCTCGTATATCCCTAATATTCATTAGCGGACTTTCCTTTCAATCACTTCAGTTAATTGATGTTTCACTTTATCAACCGGAAGCTGATTTACCACTGGTGCAAGGAAACCATGGATGACTAATCGCTCTGCCTCAACCTTTGGAATACCACGGCTCATGAGATAGTAAAGCTGTACTGGATCGACACGGCCGACCGATGCAGCATGGCCTGCCATAACATCATCTTCATCAATTAACAGTGCTGGGTTTGCATCACCGCGGGCTTTCTCACTTAACATTAGTACACGAGAAGTTTGCTCCGCATCCGATTTAGAAGCCCCATGTTCAATTTTGCCAATTCCGTTAAAAATAATGGTCGCACTTTCCTTTACCACTGCATGATTTAAAATGTTACCTTGAGTATTTTTTCCAAAGTGAACAACAGCTGTCGTAAAGTTTTCAGTTTGTTCCCCGCGTCCAACAACAACTGTTTTGGTATCACCAAAGGAACCGTCACCGATAAGGTTAGTCGTATTGTCTGAAATGGTGTTTCCTTCATTCATTAATCCAAGAGCCCATTCAATTCTAGAATCTCTTCCAGCCACCCCGCGGCGGTTTACATAGGTGGTTAATCCTTTTGCAAGATGATCAACGGCACCATATTGAACTCTGGCATTGGTAGTAGCAATCACTTCTGTCAAAATGTTTGCAACTGTATTGGAAGCATCCACTGTAGAGATATAATTTTCTACATATGTGACTGAGCTATTATCTTCAGCCACAACAAGAACGTGGTTAAACAAATTAGCTTCTGCATCATCATGAACGAACAATGCTTGAATTGGTTCAGAGATTTCTACATTTTTTGGTACATATAAGAATACTCCGCCATTTATAAGTGCAGCATGTAAAGCAGTTAATTTGTGTTCATCTAAATTAATGGCCTGTGTCATGTAATATTTTTTTACTACATCGCCATGATCACGGACGGCTGTAAAAATATCAGTGAAGATAACTCCCTTGCTTTTTAGATCTTCTGATAAAGAAAGAAAAGCAGGAGTTTGGTTCCGCTGAATATATAAATTTTGATTTTGCGCATCAACTTCGACTAGCGCCTTTAATTCTTCTGGCAGTTCAGCAAGAGAAGAATAAGGAGCGCTATTTACCGTGTGCTGTTGAAATTGAATAAAGTTCCATTTATCAATCTTCGTTTTATCTGGTTTAGGCATTGGCAGTTCATTGAATTGCTCTAATGCTTGGAGACGAAGATTTTCAAACCAAGCCGGCTCGCTCTGATTTTTTGAAAAAGAGCTGAGAAAACCTTTATCAAATGGTAATTTTGTTTCTGTTGTCATGGTAATCCTCCTAACTCTACGCTTACGCTTCTTGCTCTACTGTTTCTTCTTCAATTCCAAGCTCTTTCTTAAGCCCTTCATAACCTTCCGCTTCTAAGCGTTGTGCCAGTTCTGGTCCGCCTGATTTAACAACACGGCCTTGCATCATCACATGCACATGGTCAGGAGTAATATAGTTTAAAAGACGTTGATAGTGTGTAATGATTAAGCAGCCAAAATCACCGCCGCGCATTTCATTGATTCCCTTTGATACAACCTTAAGGGCATCAATATCAAGTCCGGAGTCAATTTCATCCAAGATGGCAATTTTTGGTTCTAACATCATTAATTGAAGGATTTCATTACGTTTTTTCTCTCCGCCTGAGAAACCTTCATTTAAATAGCGTTGTGCCATATCTAAATCCATTTCAAGGAATTCCATTTGCTTATCCATCTTACGGATAAATTTCATAAGTGAAATTTCATTTCCTTCACCAAGGCGGCTATTAATTGCTGATCGTAAAAAATCGGCATTTGTTACGCCGTTAATCTCACTTGGATATTGCATTGCTAAGAATAGACCTGCACGAGCGCGCTCATCTACTTCCATTTCAAGGACATTTTGTCCATCTAATTCAATCGTTCCGCTTGTAACTTCATATTTTGGATGTCCCATGATAGCAGATGATAAAGTGGATTTACCAGTACCGTTTGGTCCCATGATGGCGTGAATTTCTCCACCCTTTATTTCAAGGTTAACACCTTTTAAAATCTCTTTCCCATCAATTGCTACATGTAAATCTTTGATCGTTAAAGTTGATCCAGCCATATTTATACCTCCGAAAAGAAAGTGTTGTTAGCTTGCAAAGCAAGTTTGTTTGTAGTTCTATTCTCATTTTATTCTCATTACAATCTTATAACAAATGAAATGTATTAGCAACTCTTAAACAGTAAAAACAATATCAGTTTTTCATTTAGCGATTTCTAAATGAGAATAGAATGATCAGTTTAAAGAAAAAGTCTGATAACGTTTGACTTATGTAACATGCATTCAAATAAAATCATACCTCATTTTTTTGCCTTTTCCAACAGATTTCGAGAGTAAAACCCTTTCTATTTTTACCAATTCACCCCTATTCATGTATCCACATACCTCACCAGGTAAAGAAGAAAAAGCCAGTGAATTTGTCACTGACTTTCTAACTTTCTTCCTATTTAATATTACTTAGAAACTGGTACAACCGCACCTTTGTATTTTTCAAGAATAAAGTCTTGAATTTCTTTAGAGTGTAGGACATCTACAAGTGCTTTAATTGCTTCTTTATTTTCGTCACCTTTACGAACAGCAATGACGTTTACATATGGTGATTCTTTATCTTCAATAGCAATAGAATCTTTAACAGGGTTTAAACCGCCATCAATTGCATAGTTTGAATTGATTAATACAGCATCTCCTTCACCATTGTTGAAGATTTGTGGTAAAAGTTTTGCTTCATAATTCGCATCAAATTTTAATTTCTTTGGATTTTCAACCACGTCTTTTAACTCAGCTTTTGTTTTATCAATACCATCTTTTAATTTGATTAAGCCTTCTTTTTCAAGTAATGAAAGGAGACGACCATGGTCAGCAACAGAGTTACTCATGATTAAGTGTGCACCTTCTGGAAGATCGCTTAACTTTTTGTATTTTTTAGAATAAACACCGATTGGCTCGATGTGAATTCCGCCAGCATTCACAAAACCATAGCCAAATTCTTTATTTTGAGATTCTAAATACGGAATATGTTGGAAATAGTTTGCATCTAATTCTTTTGATGCTAACGCTTTGTTTGGTAAAACATAATCAGTGAATGTTTTAATTTCTAAGTCAATACCCTTTTCTTTTAAAATCGGTTTAGCTTTTTCTAGAATTTCTGCATGAGGTACAGTTGATGCTCCAACTACTAATTTTGTTGTTTTGCTGTTATCTTCATTCGTACCTTGAGACTTTTCTTCGGCTTTACCACAAGCACCTAATGCTAGTACAATTGTTAAAGCTAATAATAATGTTAACCATTTTTTCATGTTGACCTCTCCTTTTATCTTTTATCTAATTTTGAAGTGATAAAATCACCAATAAATTGAATCACAAACACAATAAGTAAAATAATGACTGTAGCCACAATAGTTACATCATTTTGATTACGCTGGTATCCGTAGTTGTAAGCGAGATTCCCTAAACCACCAGCTCCAATTGCACCAGCCATCGCTGTGTAACCAACAAGGGCAATCGCCGTAACGGTAATCCCTGAAATAAGGGCAGGCATTGATTCTGGCAATAATACCTTCCAGATAATTGTGCCGGTTGAAGCACCCATTGATCTAGCAGCTTCAATGACCCCTTTATTAATTTCCCTTAGGCCAATTTCCACCATTCTCGCGTAAAACGGGGCGGCACCAATGATTAGTGCGGGTAGTGCTGCATTTTCCCCAATCATAGATCCGACCAAGAAGGTTGTAAATGGTATTAATAAAACGATTAGAATAATGAAGGGAATAGATCGGAAAATATTAACGATTGCACTAATAACTGTGTTAATTGGTTTATTTTCCCACATATTCCCTTTCGCAGTGAGAAATAAAATTAACCCAAGAATCGCACCTAAAATAAATGTGGCAAGAACAGAAATACCGGTCATATAAAGAGTATTTTTTGTTTCATCCCACATAATCAACCAATCAACATTTGGAAAATATTGTTTAATCATTCGTAACCACCTCCACTCCTACTTGCTGGGAACGAATGAAATCAACCGCTTTGTCGACTTCTTCTTCGTTACCGTCGATATGAATGAACAGGGTTCCATATGATCCACTTTGTGTTTGCGATATTTTTCCTTGCAGGATATTAACCGTCACGTTATGATGGCGGATTAAATTCGTAATGACAGGCTGTTCTGCTGACTCGCCAATAAAGGTTAACTGGACAATAAGTCCTGAACGATAGTGGTCAAGCAAATGTTCCGCTGTTTCCTTTGTCTCCTCCGGCTCCGATACCTGCTGCACGAATCGTTTCGTAATTGACTGCTGCGGATTTTTAAAGACATCCAATACAGAACCAAGTTCTACCACTTTTCCGCTTTCCATTACGGCAACCCGGTGACAAATTTTACGAATAACATGCATTTCATGTGTAATTAACACAATCGTTAAACCAAGACGTTTATTAATATCGACCAGCAATTCCAAGATAGAATCTGTGGTTTGCGGATCGAGTGCTGAAGTGGCTTCATCACATAGTAGTACTTTGGGATTATTAGCGAGCGCCCGTGCAATCCCGACTCTCTGCTTTTGTCCTCCGGAAAGTTGTGACGGATAAGCATTTTCGCGGCCTTCCAGACCCACCAACTTAATGAGCTCGTCTACTCTTTTCTTTCTTTGCGGCCCCTTGACACCTGCAATTTCGAGTGGAAAAGCAATATTTTCACTAACGGTTCTGGACCACAGTAAGTTGAAGTGTTGGAAAATCATGCTGATTTCCTGACGTGCTTTTCGAAGTTCTGCGCCCTTAATCTTTGATATGACCCGGCCGGCAACTGTTACACTTCCTTCGGTTGGAAGCTCCAATCCATTTAACATCCGGATCAAGGTGCTTTTTCCAGCACCACTATAACCAATGACCCCGAAAATTTCTCCTTCTTGAATTTCAAGATTCACATCATCGACTGCTTTTAATTCACCTTGTTTAGAAGGGAAGATTTTCCGGGCGTTTTTTATTGAAATCACTGTATCACCTACTTTTTATCCTGATTACGGAAACTTGTAACATGTACTGATTCTTTGAATATAGGGTTTGATTGTTATGGCGAAAAGATTCTACTATTTTGGAAAAATAAAAAACCTTCCTGCGCAGGCAGAAAGGCATAATAAATATAACCTTTCTCCCATCTTCCAAAGCTTATGCTTTGTGTGAATTGGCACCATTTCAATATAAATATTGACGGTTGCCGGGCTTCATCGGGCACATCCCTCCACCTCTCTTGATAAGAGTAAACAGCATACTATATTCAATTAATACGTTAATTTGTGTAAGTAAGTTATTTTACAAAAGTTATCGTATCACGGATAAAAAAGGGTGTCAACAAAAAATCATCATATTCGAAAAATTAAATCAAGGAAAATTTAGGCATTTGTTTTCAATGATGCTAAACCTGTCGCTGCTTCAATTGCTGCTTCAAGGTCCTCAATTAAGTCCTCCACATTCTCAATTCCAATCGAAAGGCGAATTAAATCCTCCGATACACCGGCAGCTTTAAGTCCTTCGGCATCAAGTTGCTGATGCGTTGTGCTGGCAGGATGAATGATTAAACTTTTCGCATCGCCCACATTGGCCACATGTGCCCAAAGTGTTAAAGAGTCAATTAGTTTTGCTCCTGCTTCTTTTCCGCCTTTGATACCAAAAACTACCATTGAGCCTGCACCTTTTGGTAAATATTTTTTCGCTAATTCATGGTCAGGGTGTGAGGCATGCCCTGGGTATGAGACCCATTCTACAGCAGGATGATTTAATAAATATTCAACCACTTGTTTTGTATTGGCCACATGCTCTTTCATCCGAACATGAAGAGTTTCTAATCCTAGTGTAAACTGGAAGGCATTTTGCGGACTTAAGGCAGGTCCTAAATCACGCAATAATTGGACACGTGCTTTGATAATATAGGCCACAGCCCCTAGTGCCTCTGCGTATACAAGTCCATGATAGCTCTCATCTGGCGTGGTGAAGCCAGGGAATTTTGGTGAATTCCAATCGAATTTACCGCCGTCAACAATAACGCCACCTGTTGACGTTCCATTTCCTAATAGCCATTTTGTTGCGGAGTGGACAACGATATCTGCCCCGTACTCAATCGGTCTGCAGAGATATGGTGTGGCAAAGGTATTATCAATGATTAACGGAACCCCAGCTTCATGAGCAATTTCTGCTACTTTTTCAATATCAAGGACACGTAAGCTTGGGTTTCCAATCGTTTCAGCAAAGACTGCCTTTGTTTTTTCAGAAATGGCAGCGCGGAAATTTTCAGGATCCTCCGCATCGACAAATTTCACCTTAATGCCGTATTTAGGCAAGGTAACTGCTAATAAATTATAAGTTCCCCCATAAAGATTTGAGGCAGAGACAATTTCATCGCCAGCTTCAGCAATGTTTAGAATAGCAAGTGTAATGGCAGCCATCCCGCTGGCAACAGCCAGTGCTCCCACACCACCTTCTAATAACGCCACTCTGTCCTCAAAAACAGTCGTGGTTGGGTTGTGGATTCGTGTATATATGTAACCTGGTTCTGCTAAGCTAAACAAGTTTGCCGCATGTTCCGTATTTTTAAATTGATAGGCATTGTTTTGATAAATTGGCACAGCACGCGCACCCGTTACCGGGTCTGGAGACAACCCTCCATGAACACTTAATGTTTCAAACCGATACTTCTTTTGATCCTCTCCCATTACACTCGCTCCTCCTTTTAACAATCAAATTGAAAAACCCCCGCTTCCAAAGAAGAGGGGGTCCACTCTTCTCATCTTCCAGAGCTATTGCTCTGCTGGATTTAGCACCGTGTTATAAACCGGTTGCCGGGCTTCAAAGGGCCAGTCCCTCCGCCACTCTCGATAAGAATATGCATCGTTCAATTGTTGTCTATTAATAGAATATTTAAATAAAACAATACAGCAAGTTTAATTCCGAGTCAATACCTTTGATTAAATTACTTTTGCAAAATTTTCCTGTGCTTTTGTTAAAAAGAAAATGGATTCTAGTAATAGAGTGGTTCTTAGTGGCGCAGATACCTTTAAATGTCCTTTTCGCTCCAAAACGCGCAGTTGCTCCGTCCCTTCAAACAGCTGTTTCATTGCGCTATGAGTTCCGCTGATCGCATCTATTGTCTGTGACCCTTCTTGTACTTCTAGGAAAGAGATCCTGCCCTTTTTGATTACTAATTGAATCGTTTGCTGCTCACAAAGAAATCTTACCGTGACATCTGCCTTGTCAATTAATCCACGAACATGTCTTTGCAGATTAAAATTCTCTAAGAATGTTTGTGTCATCTCCCTCATTTCCATCACTCCGGTCTACTCGTTATATATATATCTTATTCCGCAAGCAGAACCGGAATCCTTTCCTAATCACTCGACATTTCTCACGGCTTTCAACTCATTTCCTGAGAAATATGTCGTTTTCCGAGAGTTAAGAGTGATTTACGTTGTGGACGAAGTGTCGGAAAATAGTCAATTATTCAACTTTTGTTTCTACCTATTTTTTATAAAATGAAAATATAAATTTGAGAGGAAGTGGAATATGTTTTTTAAACCACGTACTGAACCAATTGAAATAAAAATACTTCGCTCACTAAACACACGAATGATATTAGCTGAAAATGACTTGGTACGTTATCATAACCTCTTGAAGGGATATGAAGGTGAGGTAATGTTTGACTCCCTGACAGAAAAGTTACAATGTCAAAATTACCTTTTAAATGATTTATTGCTTGAGACAATTGGTGCTAAATTTCAAATAGATTCTTTGCTGATAACTCAAGAACCGCTTTACCTCTTTGAAGTAAAAAATTATTCAGGTGATTATTTCTTTGAAAATGGAAGGTTCTATACTTTGAATAAAAAGGAAATTCCTAATCCGCTGCTCCAATTGGAAAGAAGTGAATCTCTGCTTCGTCAGTTGCTCCACAGTCTTGGTTATCATATCCCGATTAAAGCATATGTGGTCTTTATTAATCCCCATTTTCATTTATATCAAGCTCCACTAAATAAACCCATTGTTTACCCAAATCAAGTTAATCAAGTTAATCAATTTATGAAAAAATTGAACTTACTGCCTTCCAAGTTAAATGACCGCCACAAGAAGTTAGCCACTCAATTAGTTTCTTTACACCAAACAGAATTCTCTTATGACAAGTTACCCTCTTATAAATATCATTCGCTGAAAAAAGGTTTGAATTGTGCAGCCTGCTGCTCATTTAAGGTGAAGGTTGAGAATCGAAAACTAGTTTGTGATGTTTGTGGGCATCAAGAAGAAATTGATTCCGCAATTTTTAAAGCCGCGGTGGAAATTAAGTTATTATTCCCTAATGAAAAAATAACGACGAATGGGGTTCATGACTGGTGTCAAGTGGTGATTCGAAGAAGACAATTCGGAGAGTGCTGATGCGGAATTTGAATTATAGTGGAAAGACTAAGGGGTTCTTTTATGAGTAAATGTTAATTAATGTAATTTCACTTTAATTGTGACCGTTCAGGCTCTTGTTTGAAGGGCCATGGGCACAATTATTTGTTATTGTGACCGTTCGAGCTCTTGTTCCAAGGGCCTCGGGCACAATTATTTGTTATTGTGACCGTTCGGGCTCTTGTTCCAAGGGCCTCGGGCACAATTATTTGTTATTGTGACCACCAAAGCTCTTTTAAAGATGGAACGAGCATTATTAATTTACACAACGGTTTTCAAGGCGCTCCTACATAAAAAAGCAGATACCCATTCGTATCTGCTCCTTAAGATAAATGCTGTTTTATTTTTTCAAGTAAATAGGGAACGGAATGAAAAGCGTAAATTGTTTCTTGCACCTTGCCATTTTTGAAGAGCAAAAGACATGGCACACTTTCGACCGCAAAATTTTTAGCCAGTTCAGGATAAAAATTCAAATTCATTTTTCCCATTTTAATGTCTACTAGTTCCTCTACGATCTGCAGCATCCTGGAAGCTACCTGACAGGTGCCGCATAGTGGTGTATAAAAATATAACAGACCACTTTCATCTTGATTGAGGAAGCCAGCCAACTCATTTCGATTCCATTCGTTCATAAACATTAACTCATTTCTAAATACTCTTTATGCACATCAATATTCGCGCCTAAAAGAACAGTCGCTAAGTGCTGCACGGGGGCCGTTGCAACCTCTCGATACATCCGATCAATGTATAAATGTTCAGCCTGAGGAAATTCCCGCTTAAACCGTTTGCGGAGCTTTTCACCTGAATCATCAGCATCAACAAGGATATAGACATCCTTATCCTCAAGGAACTCAATTAGTTCCTCTAATTTTGCATGACTGATGGTTCCATTTGTACAAATGATTTCTATTGGTTCCTTCAAAATACTTTTTACCTTATTTTTATCCGATTTTCCTTCGACAATAAGAACTTTGTCAACATACGAGTCATTCATATCCATCACCTGTAATATAAAGTTGTTTATGTTAACATATTCTAAAATATTGATTACGTGTGCCCGCTTCTTAGTATGTTAACTATATCATTATTGTCAGCTAAGAAATAGGTATTTGCTCGGATTTGATAGTTAGCACCATCCACCATCGTCACAGTCTGTATACTTTGCATCAGGCTGTTCGGTAACCGTCACATGTTGATATATTTTTTGTTGTTCTGCTTCAAAATGGTGATCCAATTCCACCTGCATCGTCTCAGAAAGTTTTATTTTTCCAATTGGAGAATTTTCAAGAAATAGTTCTATTTCTCCATTTTTCAATTTGCCAACCACTCGATCGGTTACATCCATTTTCTGCTGTTTCAATGTCATCCTTCCACCCTCTTTAATATAATTATTAATAATGTCTCCATAATCGTAGAAGAAAAAGAGTGGAAATTTAAGAGAAAAAGCACCCGGTCAACAGGTGCTTTTTTCACATATTAGTCTTCTTTTGTCTTTTCTTCGTATTGTTCAGCCGTCATTAAGTTTTCTACTTCACTTGCATTCGCTGGCTCAATAACAATCATCCATGCTTTTTCATATGGTGATTCATTTACGAATTCAGGGCTGTCACTCAGGTCCTCGTTGATTTCAACTACTTTTCCGCTGACAGGTGCATAGAGCTCAGAAACAGTTTTAACTGACTCCACACTGCCAAATGGCTCATCAGCAGAAATTTCAGTGCCTACTTCTGGAAGCTCTACAAACACGATATCACCTAATTCATGTTGTGCAAAATCAGTGATTCCAACGCGTACTCTTTCCCCTTCAACCTTTACCCATTCATGTTCTTCGGAATAACGTAAATCTTTTGGTGTGCTCATTAGCAAAATCCCTCCATGGTTTTATTGTAAAATCTATCATCGAAGTAATTCGATTTCCAATGTAAATAGGGAAGAACTGGCCTATAGCCACATTTTTTCATACTCTTCCTCTTTAAAACCAACTGTGACACGTTCACCATCCGTTAAAAGCGGCCTTTTAATCAACATTCCATCAGATGCCAGTAAATTAAGCAATTCTTCCTCGGTCGCCGTCTTCATTTTATCCTTTATCCCTAACTCACGATACTTTAACCCACTCGTATTAAAAAATTTTTTTAACTCCAAGCCGCTTTTTTGATAAAATTCCTCTAGTTTTTCTCGTGTTGGGGGCTGATCGACAATATGTACTTCCTCATAGGAAAGATGATGGGCATCCAGCCACTTCTTGGCGTTTCGGCAGGTGCCGCATTTTGGATACCAGTAAAAAGTCAGAGACACTCGTTTCACCGCCTTTTACTAAAATGTAATCATGTCAATAAAATATTACCATAACGTTTTTCAAAATCCTAACTAAGAGTCCTAAAAAATCTCTCCATTACAAAAATTCGACTAATTTCGTAAAATCCCTTCCTGTTGGTATTAATTTTTACAAAAAGTAAAGAGGATGTCTCAAAAAGGTCAAACCCTTTTGAGACATCCTCCGAATACTATTACACAATATAGCGCTCTGCCTCAATTAATACATCGGCAGCTTCGCGTTTTTTCGCAATCACGTTGATTGGAGTATGACGAGTAAATTTGCGAAGCGATGACAACATCATCCGTAGTGTATCACCTTGTTCGATTGCTACTAGTGTTTCCTTCGCTGTTGCTTCGATTTCATTAAAGGCTTCCTGACAGAAGATTTGCGTATAAAGCAGTTTTTGCTGGCTCTTTTCTAAACCGGCCTTGGCAATTGCCTTTTCTGTCCGTAAGACAATTGATTCCATGGCGTACACATTGGAAACAAGGTCTGCAATATTAGCTAAAACTTCTTGCTCTCTTTCAAGGGCCTTACCATATTTTTGGGCAGCTAAGCCGGCAGCAAGCAAGGCAATCTTTTTCGCATTTTTCACGAGATATTTTTCTTGTGCAAGCGGCTCGTCACCAGGCTCTTCAGGCATTAACATCATTAATTCTTCTTGAAGTGCCATCGCTTTTTGGAATAGTGGCAGCTCTCCTTTAAGAGCTTTCTTGACAAGCGTTCCAGGAACAAGAAGACGGTTGATTTCGTTTGTCCCTTCGAAAATTCGGTTAATCCTAGCGTCACGATAGGCTCTTTCAATAGGATATTCCTGCATAAAGCCATATCCCCCGTGAATTTGAACACCTTCATCCACTACATAGGATAATACTTCACTAGCAAAAAACTTATTTACAGAACACTCGATTGCATATTCGGCAATCGCGTTTGCTACCTTTTTAAGGTCCTTTGCATCCTCTGTAGACAGTTTCCCTTGGTTTTCTTCATACAAACCAATCGTCCGATAGACAGAGCTTTCAGCCGCATAAATTTTCGATGCCATGGTACCAAACTTTTCTTTTGTTAAATTGAACTGGGAAATTGGTGTGTTAAACTGCTTACGTCCATTCGCATATTTTACCGTCATTTCAAAAGCGCTTTTTGAACCGCCAACACCGCCAACAGCTAATTTATACCGTCCGATATTTAGAATATTAAAGGCAATCACATGTCCTTTGCCAAACTCACCTAACAAGTTTTCAACAGGGACAGCTACATCCTCTAAAATTAAGGTACGAGTCGAAGAGCTTTTAATCCCCATTTTCTTTTCCTCGGCACCAGTAGATACGCCCGGGAACTCTCTTTCAACGATGAATGCAGTAAAATGCTCGCCATTCACCTTTGCGTAGACCACAAAAACATCGGCAAAGCCGGCATTGGTGATCCACTGTTTTTCACCATTAAGGATATAGTGTGTACCTGATTCGTTTAATTTGGCTGTTGTTTTAGCACCAAGGGCATCGGAACCTGAACCAGGCTCTGTTAATGCATAAGCGGCAAGTTTTTCACCCGATGCAAGGGCCGGGAGATACTTTTTCTTTTGTTCATCATTCCCAAATAAAACAATCGGCAACGATCCAATTCCAACGTGTCCTCCATATGATATTGAAAATCCGCCCGCTTTCGCCATTTTTTCCGTAATAATAGATGACGTTACTTTATCTAATCCTAGCCCATCAAACTCTTCCGGAACATCAACAGCTAAAAGACCTAGTTCCCCCATTTTCTTTAAAAGCTTAACCGACCGATCAAATTCATGATTTTCTAAGTACTCAAGCTGCGGAGCCACTTCTTTTTCGACAAAGTCTTCGGCCGTGTGGGCAATCATTAAATGTTCTTCCGTAAACTCTTCTGGAGTAAAAATATCTTCATATGAAAGATCCTCAATTAAAAAGCTTCCACCTTTAACAAATTTTTTCGTTTCAGTCATAAAAAATTCCTCCTAATCATTTTTTATAAGGGGCTGAATCTATGAGCCCTCATTCTGTATTTAAAGTAGTTCAAACACACCAGCAGCGCCCATTCCGCCGCCGATACACATCGTAACAACACCAAATTGTTCGTTTCTGCGTTTTAATTCATGGATTAGGGAAAGCGTTAATTTTGCACCTGTGCATCCAAGCGGATGTCCAAGCGCAATCGCACCGCCATTGACGTTAACAATATCTTCATTTAGACCAAGTTCACGAATAACTTGAAGTGATTGTGAGGCAAATGCTTCGTTTAATTCGAACAATTTAATATCAGATAATTCTAGGCCGGCCAGCTTAACGGCCTTTGGAATAGCCACAACAGGACCGACACCCATGATTTCAGGCGGGACACCGCCAACAGCAAACGAGCGGAATTTGGCTAGTGGCTTAAGGCCCAGTGATTCTGCCTTTTCACGATCCATGACCATGACAGCAGCAGCCCCGTCACTTGTTTGTGAAGCATTACCGGCAGTAACCGAACCTGTAACCGAGAAGGCCGGGCGAAGCTTTGCCAGTGTTTGTAAATTTGTTTCAGGGCGAACTCCTTCGTCTTGCGAAAATTGAATATTTTTTTCAACGAGTTTATTGTCATTGCCCACTGTACGAATCGGCACATCAACAGGAACAATTTCATCGACGAATTTTCCTTCAGCAATGGCTTTAGCTGCACGTTGGTGGCTTCTTACCGCAAATGCGTCCTGGTCTTCACGGGAAATGCCAAACTTTTGAGCAACTTGCTCAGCTGTATGTCCCATTCCCATGTAATATTCTGGTGCCGTTTCGGCCAGCTTAAGATTCGGCCGCACGACATGCCCCATCATCGGGATCAAGCTCATTGACTCTGCTCCGCCGGCGATGGCTGTATCGGTATGCCCCAGCATAATTCCCTGTGCCGCATAGGCAATCGCCTGTAATCCTGAAGAACAGAAACGATTGATGGTGATTGCAGGGACTGTATAAGGAAGTCCTGCTAACGCCCCGATACTCCGTGCGAAGTTATTTCCTTGTTCAGCTTCCGGCATTGCACAACCAATGATTAAATCATCAATATTACCTTCATAATTCCCGGCCCGCTTTAATGTTTCTTTTACGACCAAGGCTCCTAAATCATCAGGACGAACATGGGCAAGCGTACCTTTCTTCGCCTTACCTACCGGGGTCCGCGCTCCGGCTACAATTACCGCTTCTCTCATGCAAGTTCCCTCACTTTCTTTCAAATTATAAAAATACCAATCTACGGGGATCTGACCCCTCGTTATAAACTATTTTTCATAACTCTTTATGCAGAGGGGTCTGACCCCTGTTTTTAACCATTGTTTTAGTTACGTAACGGTTTTCCCTTCACAAGCATATGCTGCATACGCTGCTGTGATTTTGGTTCTGCGATTAGGCTTAAGAAGGCTTCTCTTTCTAGATTTAATAAGTATTGCTCATCCACTTCAGTACCGAATGGCACTTTACCACCGGCAATTACATACGCAATTTTCTTGGCGATTTTTAAGTCATGCTCCGAAATAAAGCCAGATAGCCGCATCGCTTCGGCACCAAGCAGTAAAGTTGCATAGCCCGTTTCACCAACGACGGGTACTTTTCGGCGAACTTTTGCTTTATACCCCTGTTCGTGTAAGGCTAGAACCGCTTGCTTTGCATCATAAAGCAAATGATCGCTATTAACGCTGATGCCATCCGATGCATCTAAGAAATTATTTTCCCGTGCTTCTTCAGCGGATGTTGACACTTTTGCCATTGCAATCGTTTCAAATACTTTATTGGCAACATTTTGCAAATCAAATGGAACACCATTTGGCAGATTCTCTAAGTGCTTCATATAAAGCTCTTTGTTTCCGCCGCCGCCTGGCAATAAGCCTACACCCACTTCGACAAGACCCATATACGTCTCGGCGGATGCTTGTATATGTGCTGTTGGCAGGCAAACCTCTGCACCGCCGCCCAGCGTCATCCCAAATGGAGCCGCAACAACCGGCTTCGAGCTGTATTTTACTTTTAACAAAGCACTATGAAGGTTGCGGACAATCATATCTAGTTCATAAATATTGTCATCCTGCACTTCCATTAACATCATCGCCAGGTTTGCACCGACGCAGAAATTCTTTCCTTGATTGCCGATTACCAGACCCTTATAATTTTTTTCCACTTCATCTACCGCATAGTTAATCATCTGCACGATATCAAGACCGATTGCATTGTTTGGTGAGTGAAACTCAAGGAGTGCTACTCCGTCGCCTAAATCAATTAAACTTGCACCGCTGTTCTTTTTTATAACACCTTTTTGTTTCTTTATTTTTTTAAGGTCAATTACCTTTGGATTGTATTCCACCAATCTATATTGACCATTATGATAGAAGAATTGCTCGCCGTTTTCTTCTATATAGAAAGAAGAATTTCCTTTTTCGAGCATTTCTGTAACCCAAACAGGAACTTCCACACCGGCCTCTTTCATTTTTTGCACAGATTTTTCAACGCCGATTGCGTCCCATGCTTCAAATGGGCCCATATCCCAGCCAAAGCCCCATTTCATAGCTCGGTCAATCGCAACGATATCATCGGCAATTTCACCTAATAACTGTGCAGAATAGACAAAAGACTCCGCAAAGGTATTCCACAAGAATTGTCCAGCTCGGTCATTCGTATATACAAGCGCTTTCAATTTATTGGCGGTGCCTTTTTCCTGCTTCGCTAACTCAACGGCTGCTGTGGAAAGCTTTTTCCGTGGTCCATACTCCAGTGTGTTTGGATCAAGTTCAAGGATTTCCTTGCCTTTTTTCAAAAAGAAGCCTTGCCCGGACTTACTTCCAAGCCAGCCTTTTTCAATCATAGCTTTTAAGAAAGCAGGGACTTCAAATACTTCCTTTTCTTTCCCTTCCACTTGTTCATACACATTACCTGCCACATGGTAAAAGGTATCCAATCCGACAACATCAAGCGTACGGAAGGTAGCACTTTTAGCGCGGCCAATTAATGGTCCCGTGATGGAATCAACTTCACCGACACTTAAGCCTGCCTTTAGCATTTCTCTAACTGTAACAAGAAGGCCATAGGTTCCGATCCGGTTTGCAATAAAATTGGGTGTATCCTTTGCCTCGACAACACCTTTTCCTAATACATCCTCACCAAACGTTCTCATGAAGGAGAGCACTTCTGGGGACGTATATTGTGTTGGAATCACTTCAAGTAATTTCAGATAGCGGGGCGGATTAAAAAAGTGTGTTCCTAAGAAATGGGTTTTGAAATCGTCCGAACGTCCCTCTACCATGGCTTCAACTGAAATCCCAGAGGTATTTGAGCTGATGATACTGCCCGGTTTGCGATATTGGTCCACTTTTTCAAAAACTTGCTTTTTCACATTGAGGTTTTCTACGACTACTTCGATTACCCAGTCAATGTCTTTCAGTTTTACTAAATCATCTTCCAAATTTCCTGCTTCAATAAGGGCAAGGTTCTTTTTCACAGCTAGTGGTGCCGGTTTTTGTTTTAGTAATTTCTGAATGTTCGTTGCACTAATTCGGTTACGTACTTGTTTGTCGGCTAACGTCAGTCCTTTAGCTGCCTCTTCTGTGGTTAATTCCCGCGGCACAATATCCAGCAATAAGGTTGGAATACCGATATTTGCTAAGTGAGCTGCGATTCCAGATCCCATTACTCCTGATCCAAGAACAGCGGCTTTTTTAATAAATTGGTTCAACATTGTCTCCCCCTTCAACTTTGAATGAATACTCATTCATTTTTTTGTCAAAAAAAATTCACATTTGAATGAGTTCTGCTATATTTACTATAAAATATTTCGAAAATTTGTGCAATCATTAAAAGCGGAATTTTGAAATTTTTTCGAACATTTCTTTCCCGCTACATAAATTCTACCTGATGGGCATCCTAATATCTGAGGTGATAATCATGGCAAAGACGAAAAAGAATCCTTCCCAAGCTGGTGTAAGTGCCGCAAGTGTGAAGGGAAATGCTGGGCCAGGTAATGAAGAAGCCCACTTGGACAAAAAAAACAGCCAGAATAATCAATATAAACGGTAATCCAGCATGAAGAGGCTTCAAAACTAAGGGTCAGACCCCACATAGGCAATATATTGAATGTTTAATCGTGAGGTCAGACCCTTTTAGGTCTCCTCTTCTTTTTTGCATAAAATTTCCTTTTAGTGAAACCATATAGTTGTTAAGCTATCTTTGAAATAGGAGGGTTACCATGCAACAGCAAAATATGAATATGCCGAATATGAATATGCAAAATCAAACAATAATGCCACAGCCACCCGGAGTTATTTCAACTAAAGATTCTCTTTATTTAACTGACATGATGTCATGGAATTTACTCGCTGCCAAAAAGGCACATTTCTTTGCCCAGCAATGTCAGGATCCTGAGATTAAAGCAGAAGCAGAAAAATGCGGGCAAATGCATCAGCGTCATTATCAGCAACTGCTTAATCACTTAGGTGAGCACGCCAACCAGCAACAGCCTTTAAATAACATGCAGTAATGACTGGCATCAGCGACCATTAGCGACAATGAAGGAGGACTTTATCAAATGGTTCAAAATCAACAGATGAATCAAAATCAGCAAAAAATTAAAAATCCTGAAACACAAGTACCAAAAACACCGCAAATGAACGATCGAGATTTTATTAACGACCTATTGGCTACAGAGAAATATATGACCACTGCTTATACCATGCCGCTCCATGAAGCAAGTCACCAGGGCTTGTTTCAGGATGTGATGCAGATTTTCACTGAGACACAGCAATGCCAGCGTGATCTTTATGATATGATGTTCAAAAAAGGCTGGTATGCTGTGGAAGCGGCCAATCAACAAAAACTGCAGCAATCGTATCAGCAGTTTCAAGGCTACACAAACCAATTACCAAGCAGTGGCACATTACAGTAGTTTAATAACAGAGAGGACCAAGCTACTTTTAGGCCGGGTCTTCTCTTTCTTGTTTCATTCAGTTGGGTGAAGGATTGCATTTAAATATTGCTGTGGACTTCCAAAATAGAATTGTTTATTGAACTGGGAATAGCTCGATCGGAACTGCATATAAATGGCGGATTCCAGCAAAAAAGGATGTTGGTATAGGAAATGGCGGTCTCCATATATAATAGCAGAGATCGCAAGGCCCAGTTCTTGCTGAAAGATCATAAACCGTTTTTTAGCGGTTTGTTCGTCAAATTCTCCACCGCTTATATAAACTTCCCCACGTAAAATATACTGCCCCATCTGTGGCAACCATTCAGCTAAAACCTCATCGCGAATACTCTTATTAATGTTCTTTAGATCATACGTGCTGCCAATACTCAAAAATAATTCACCTGTTGTATCCGAATGCGTCAATGTGTATTTTCTATAGTCCAAAGGGTTCCATTTCCCATCAGTTAATAATGTAACAGTTAATTTAGACGGATTAAATTTGCTCATAAGGTAGCATTCCACCTATAAATACTTTTTTAATACTACATTTATTTATACTCTAGTTGAATTTTTTTGTGAAAACAAAGGAAATAAGTCTTTTTTTAACAGTTTACACGTGAATAATTCTCATTTGCTTTACGCAAAATAGAAACGATTCTAAGTTAATAAGAATCATTTATCTTTTTTATTTAAAATTAATATTGGAGGTGTAGGATTTCATGAGAGCGATACATCGGATTGCCTTGGCCTTAGTTATAATTGGGGCTATTAACTGGGGACTAATTGGTTTTTTTAGATTTGATTTAGTTGCAGCTATATTTGGTGGACAAACTTCAGCGCTATCGAGAATAATCTATGGTCTTGTGGGGCTAAGTGGACTAGTTTGCATTCCATTATTATTTAAATCAGCAGATGAAACTGAAACAAACACGACTCGTCAAAGCTATGGTAAACCTAGCTATGGTACTGAATTCGCAGAGGAAAATGACTTAACCGATATTAATGAAGCGGTTAGACGTTCCGACGACCCCACTGATAAATAGTACCAGCCCAAAGGGTCAGCCCCCACTTAGCATGGGGGCTGACCCTTTTGAACCTTCTCATTAAAATTGTAGTTTTACCGCAAATTTACTGCACGGATTTCCGATGCTGTTCATTCAACTGTTTGATTTCAGTAATAATCTGCTTCATTTCATTTTTTCCATTTGGATATAATTCATTCCAATGCTTTGCTAATGCGGGCATGGACTTAGCAATATGGGTGTACAGCGCCCAAGCCTTGACCTTTTCTATCGTATCCTCATTACTTTCCCCTACCAATAGTTCACTATATTTTTCAAGCAAAGCTTCAAACTGTTGAACAAAATCTTTCTCCATCATGACACCCCCATTCTTAGCCAGAATATCATACCTTTTAATAAAAATCGATGCAGCCATCATTTGCTTTTTTTTAGATGCTTTCTCGATTTGGGATCCCGCGGGTTTTTGGATTAATCCCGCGGATTTTTGAATTATTCCCGCGCTTTTTGGCCGGAATCCCGCCAACTTTTGAATTAATCCCGCAGATTTCCTTATTAATCCCGCGAAACCCATTTCTATGAAAGAAAGTTTACCTCGTTTCAGGTGTCTCACACCATAATTCCGCGGACTTTTACCATAATCCCGCGCAACACCCTCTCGACAGCAAAAAAGAGCAGTGCCTCGCTGCTCTTTTTTCCCACCTTATGCAGTTGTTGAAAACATGTACTTTTTATAGTGATAACGGATCGAGAAGATTAGCCCCAGAGCCAGCATGTTCCCCATGAGAGCACTACCGCCGTAGCTGATAAATGGTAGCGGAATCCCTGTAATTGGCAGGACGCCAATCGTCATGCCAATATTTTGGAATACATGGAAGGTAATCATACTGATGACCCCAACACAGATATACGTATAAAAATTATTCTTTGTTTCCATACCAACCTTTGTAATATGGTAAATCAACAAGAAAAATAAACTGATTAACACACTTGCTCCAATGAAGCCATATTCTTCGCCCACAACACTAAAGATAAAGTCAGTTTGGCTTTCAGGTAAGTAGACTTCGCGATTTCCGAACCCCTTGCCGCCTGTTTGCCCTGAGCCGATTGCCAGCAGCGATTTTGTCAGCTGATAGGCGTCCGAACCTTGGTAACTATATGGATCCAGCCAGGAATAAATCCGGCGGAGCTGGTATTCACCCACGCCAAGATACTTTTCCAAGACAGCCGGCTTCCAAAGAACAAAGTAAAAAATCGTCCCAATCACTGCCAGCCCGCCAGAGAACATCGGCACCAGTAATTTCCAGGAAATCCCCGATATAAAAATCATTCCTACTAAAATGGCTAAAAAAACGAGTCCAGTTCCTAAATCCTGCTTGATGATTAACGCCAATGGGACCATCGTGACAATCCCCATCTTGATTAACAGCCAAAAATCTGTTTGAAGGGTCTTGATCTGGTTTTTTAAATGATGTTGGTCAATGACGCGTGCAAGAGCAAGAATAATGAATATTTTAACAAACTCGGATGGCTGTAATGAACCAATTCCAGGCAGCACAAACCAGTTTTTGGCTCCATTAATTACCGGAGCAATACTTGCTGGTGCAACAATTAAAAAGCATAGGAGGAAAATTCCAAACCCGTACGCATACCAGGTTAATTTCCTTAATTGATCGGAATCCAGGGTCATGACAGCTGCAATAATCCCGCCGCCAACAGCGTACCAAACTATTTGCTTGATTAAAAAGTTCTCCTTGTATTGCCCGCTCGCTTGAGCACTGTAAATTGCTAAACAACTCGCTAGAAAAAGTAAAATTAATATAAAAACAAGATTGTAATCAAGTTTTGATGTGTTGTTATTTGAATTCATCTCGGTTCCACCTTACAAAAAACTTGTCCATTCCTCCATTATATTTTGAATAACAACAAATCTCAACTTCTAAACCGAACTGGTTTTATTTACATGGTTAAAAATAGTACTTTCGCACCTCTTCTGCCATCCATTCCAAATTGTTTGGGACTTGCGGAATCCCATAGCCAATATAGAGCGGAGTGGTGACAAAACGGGAGACAATTTTTGCATAAATTTTATTATCAATATGATGAAAAAACACATTGTAGCTTGTAGCCTTAAAGGGAAAGTGGTTCAAAATGTAGTCGACAGCGATTCGTATATATTCCGAAAATGCCTCCTGATAAACAGAATCCGACATCTCCACATTAAATTCATAAAATCCCACGCGCGGTTTGGTCGACAATGTAAACTGAACATCATCCTTTTCCGCCATTACAATTCCCTCGAACATGTCATGGGATACTTTTTCTTTATAGTCAATATCATTTAACCCAACAATTTGCATATGAGGATGTGAAATCGTTCCTCCCGACAAGGGCCCATGATTTTTGAAAAAAATAACCGATTGATAGCGGCCGGTGTTCTCCATATCCAGCCAATGTCTTAGACCAAACTTAATCAAGCGATGTAAATGCTCATCTGAATAGGTTGAGAGATCCGCATGGCAATCATCGGTTTCAATTAATACGGTTTGGTAGGTATTCTCCAAAACAGGATATTTATTTTTCAAAAGAATGATCGGACCGTCCACCGCGATAATGTCCGTAAGCTGGTCTCTTTCGCAAAAAGGACAGGCCTGCTCTTTGTTTCGAATATTTTCTGGCTTTGTGACACCGATCGATGTATTAAAATGCAGATGTGTATGTTCCAAACATGTATCCCCTCTCGAAAGACTATATTCCTATTTTATGGGAGAACGCGTTAGGTTTGCACTTAATTTGATTATCTTTAAAAATTTTTATTGACCGTGTTGGGAAATTAATCCTAAAATGGAGAGGACTTTCATGAAATAGCAGTTATTCGCATACCCTTTATATGTACAGGCTTATGAATATTTTAGAATGAGAGGGAGCATATGTTAACAAAACTAGAAGCATTGGTCCTTGGAATTATCCAAGGGTTAACAGAATTTTTGCCGATAAGTAGTACGGGTCACCTTTATTTAGGAAGAAATTTATTTGGTCTTCAGGAAGCGGGCCTTTTACTCGATACGATGCTTCATGTTGGGACCTTACTAGCTGTCTTTGTTTTTTATAAGGACGAATTTATAAAAATCATTAAAAATCCTTTTAGCAAATTAACTTTCTTATTAGTTGTTGGGACCATTCCTGCCATTATTTTTGGACTCGCGTTTAAGGATTATATCGATGAAATTTCAAAAACAGGCGTAACGATTGGTTGGGAGTTTTTAATTACGGGGGTATTCCTTTGGCTTGCCGACTCGGCTAAAAATGGCTATAAAAAAATGGATGATATCGGCTATAAGGACGCCTTAATCATTGGAACCTTTCAAGCGGTAGCAATTATGCCGGCGATTTCTCGTTCAGGTATGACGATTGTGGCGGCACTTTGGCGGAAATTAGATCGCGAAACAGCGGCCTATTTTTCCTTCCTTTTATCCACACCCGCTATTGCCGGTGCAATCGTCCTGCAAACAAAGGATTTACTCGGCGGGGCCGGGGAAGAAATTTCTTTATCCGCTTTGCTTGTCGGCATCATTTCATCCGCCATCTTCGGTTATCTAGCGGTAAGATGGATGATCGGTTATTTGAAGAACCACTCTTTAAAGCCATTTGCAATCTATGTATGGGCATTAGGGATCCTCGTATTATTATTCCAATTCACAGGTAAGTTTTAATATAAAAGGTCGTACTTTTAAACGGCAAACGACGATAAGAAAAGCGGCTCGAGACTCGAGCCGCTTTTCTTATATCGTAACCGTTCGTTTAGCCATTTCTCTCGCTGCTTGTGCTGCCTCTTCTTTCGCTTTTGCCATTATTTCTGGAATCAATTTTGGGAAATGATCCATTCCTTCAGCCACAACGGTCTTAAGGGCTTCAAAGCCGAGGAATTGAAACACCTTTTGTAAGTAGCGGTCGCCCATTTCAAATTCCGCCATCGGACCTGTAGAATAAATGCCGCCGCGGGTTTGAATATGAATGGCCTTTCTGCCGGTTAACAGTCCTTTGGGACCCGCTTCCGTGTTGGTAAAGGTTTTTTCTACAATAAATAGATTATCAATAAACTTTTTCAAAATGGATGGTGCGCCAAGATTCCAAACTGGTGTAACAAACACATAATAATCAGCGGCAATAAAACGGTCTGCCAGTTCATGCATTTTCTCCAGCTTTGTCCGCTCGGCTTCTGATAACTGCTCTTTTGTATAACCCATGAATGATAATTTTGCCCGTCCATACAAAAGGTCCATATCGATTTCAGGGATATCCATATCATATAAGTGCCAGCGTTCGATATCCACATCAGGCTGTGCTGCTTTGAACTCCTCTATGAATACTTCTCCAATTTGCATCCCTTTAGATAGTTTAATATCATTTTTTGGGTTTGCCGTAATATACAAAAGTTTAGACATCTACATCCCATCCCTTTTAGCACAATTTTTTTCTTCTATTACTATATTACAACAAACTTACTTGCTCACTTTTGAACAATAAGTGAATTCTATGAAATTAATGTGAAAAGTAAATGCAGTTGTACACGTTGAGTGATGTATACTCGCTTTTATTGAACAATTCGTGACAATTCCAAACAAAACTAAACGAAACTTAACAAAACTTAACAAAAGTAACTTTTATTATGTTATTCTTTTTGTAAAATAAACACTGGAAAAAGGAGGTTAACTTATGGAAGAGAAGGCTTATACTGCCGATGAGGTAGCGCAAATATTTCAAATCTCAAAACATACCGTTTATGAATTGATTAAACGAGGTGAACTTCAAGCCTTTAAAATTGGTAATAAAATGAGAATTGAGCATGCTGAGTTAGTGCGTTATAAGGAGAGCATGAAAGCACCTGCTAAGAAAATTTCAGAACCAGCAAGACAGGCAGGCATGTCGACTCAACCCATTCGTCTATCGGGCAGCCATGACTTTCTGGTCGAGCATTTTGTCAAACAAGCTGGAAGCGCTTTGAATTTGCAAATTCAGCCTTCCTTCATTGGAAGTCTAGAAGGCCTTATGATGCTCTACCGAGGGCAATGTGATATTGCGGCCATTCATCTATTAGATCCTACATCCCAAGAGTATAATCTGCCATTTATCCATCAATTGTTTGTTTACGAATCAATATTAGTACTTCGATTAGCGGCAAGAGAACAAGGGTTTATTGTGGCCAAAGGCAACCCAAAAAACATTCATGACTTCCCTGATCTCATTCGAAAAGATGTTCAATTCATTAACCGTCAAAAGGGAGCAGGGACAAGGTTTTTGTTAGATTCCAAGCTTTCTAGTTATGGGATTGATCCTACTCAAATTAACGGGTACGGCAATGAAGAGTGGAACCATTTATCTGCGGCCGCATTCATAAGCCGGGGAATTGCCGATGTTACCTTTGGGATTCAATCAGCTGCCAGCCATTTAGGACTTGATTTTGTGCCAGTGGCGAAGGAAAATTTTGATCTTGTTTTTCGGTTTACCGCTGCAAACAAGCAAAATTTAACGGATCTAATCCATTATTTGCAATCTGCTAGGTTCAAAGATAGCCTGACGGATTTAGAAGGCTATTCGATTCACGAATTAGGAACAATCACCTATCAAACCAGTCAAACGGAGGAACTTGTATGAAGAAAAATCGTTTGTTAATCGCCCTATTTGCTTTAATGCTCTTAGTTTTATCAGCATGCGGAACATCTAACACAAAAGAAACGGCGGCAAAAGAGAAAAAGCCGGCACCTAAACCAGAACCAACTTCCATGATTCTAGCAACCACAACAAGTACACAAGATAGCGGCTTACTAGATGTGATCATTCCAATGTTTGAAAAAGAAAATAATGTAAAAGTAAAAGTCATTGCTGTTGGTACAGGTCAAGCATTAGAAATGGGTACCAAAGGTGAAGCCGATGCCCTGCTTGTTCATGCTCCAGCATCTGAAAAGGCAGTCGTCGATGCAGGTGATGCCATTAACTACAAACGTGTTATGTACAACGACTTTGTTTTAGTTGGACCAAAAGAAAATCCAGCCGGTGTAAGTGGCGATGATATTTTAGCAGCTTTCAAAAAGTTAGCTGAAACAAAAGCTACTTTCGTTTCCCGCGGCGACGACTCTGGAACACATAAAAAAGAAGTTGGAATCTGGACCACTGCTAATATAAAGCCTGAAGGCGAATGGTATGTTTCAACTGGTCAGGGTATGGGACAAACCTTACAAGTGGCTGCAGAGAAAAAAGGATATGTTTTAACAGACCGTGCGACATGGCTGGCACAGGAGAAAAATTTAGGCACTCTTCAAATTGTGGTTGAAGGCGGCAAAGATTTAATGAATATTTATCATGTTATGCAAGTAAATCCTGAAAAACATGATAAAGTAAATAGTAAAGATGCTGAAAAATTCGTAGATTTTATGGTAGATGCAAAAACTCAAGATGTGATTGAAAGCTTTGGTAAGAAAGAATATGGACAATCCTTATTTTATAAGTACACAGAATAAGATATAGACTTGGCATGAAGGAGTTACTCCTTCATGCCCTACTTCTATAGAGGCAATCCAGGAGGCTTAACGGTATGGAACTTTTACTAGATGGACTTAAGAAAGCAGTAGAGATGATCCTCTCCGGTGATCAGGAAATTTTTGCAATTACATGGCTGACACTGAAAGTCTGTCTAATTTCCATCCTTTGCAGCACCCTCATCGGATTGCCCCTTGGCATATTCCTCGGTTTAACTAGATTCAGAGGCCGGAGACTACTATTAATCTTTATCAATATTGGCTTAGGCTTGCCTCCTGTTGTTGCCGGACTTTGGATTACTATGCTTCTATGGCGCTCGGGTCCATTAGGTGACTTAACCCTGCTTTATACCCCAACAGCGATTGTCATGGCACAAATTTTAGTCAGCCTCCCGATTGTCACAAGTCTGACATGCACGGCTTTTCAACAAATCAGCGACAAAATGCTGCTGCAAATTAAAGCGCTTGGGGCCACAAAGCTTCAGACCTTGTGGATCCTTATCAAGCAATTAAAAATCGCCATTTTGGCGGCGATCATGGCTGCCTTTGGCCGCGTCATTGCCGAGGTTGGCGCCGCGATGATGGTGGGTGGAAATATTCAGGGTGACACGCGGATTTTAACCACCACGATCGTGATGGAAGTGTCAAAAGGGAATTTTGATGTCGCACTTGCTTTATCGTTTATTTTACTGACTGTAGCTCTTTTAATAACAGCGGCATTAACTTATTTACAGCAAAGGAGGCATATATCATGAACCCGTTATTGGAGCTAAAAGGCATTTCCTATATTGCTCAAAATAAACCGATCCTTGATATTGCTGAATTTAAAGTTTATAGCGGGGAATTTCTCGGCATCATGGGACCAAATGGTGCAGGTAAAAGCACCCTCCTTAAAATGCTATCATTTTTGGAGAGTCCGACGAGTGGTGATATTTTTTATCTGGGTCAATCTATCCCAAAAGGAGCGATACCGCTGGAGTTACGTAGAAAATTCTCGATTGCCTTGCAGCAATCCTTACTGTTAGATGGAACGGTGTTTCACAATATCGCCATTGGGTTAACGTTGAGAAAGATTCCTAAACCGATCATTAAAGAAAAAGTAGCCGATTGGATGGATCTGTTTGGAATTAGCCATTTAGCGAAAAAGAATGCGCTTTTCCTATCGGGTGGTGAGGCACAACGGGTAAATCTAGCCCGTGCGATGATTGTCGAGCCGGAGATTCTTTTTCTAGATGAACCTTTTTCAGCACTCGACTTTCCTACTAAAATTCGCTTAATGGAAGATTTTAAACAGATTATCGAAAAATCAAAAACAACGGCTGTGTTTGTCAGTCATGATTTGATGGAGATCCATTACCTTACTAATCGGCTTTCTATCATTGTAAATGGTGATGTGAAGCAATCTGGACCTACTCCTCAGGTTCTAGAACATCCCAATTCTTTCACCCAATCCTTCCTTAATGAGTGGAAGAAGTTCTTTCCCCTTGCACGTTGACTGGCAGTTCCTTTGGAGCTGCTTTTTTTAATAGATAGGATTGGTCCAGCTCCCTGGCCCAGCGACTAACGTCATTCGCAAAACGGGCGCTTCCGCTCTTGTTATTATTTGCTTAAAGCTTTCTTGAAGAATACAATAAGTTATATCACTTTGACAGACTGAACTTGTTTACAGGGGGAACTTTCTATGAAATATGCAATCATTACTGGGGCATCAAAGGGCTTAGGTGAAGCCATTGCAAGACGTCTCATCCATGAACAAATTGACATTGTCTCTATTTCCCGGACAGAGAATAAGGAAATACGAAATCTGTCAAATGAAAAAGGGATCCATTATAAACATTACCCATGTAATCTTTCACTAGAAAAAGAAATACAGGAAGTGTTTATGGAGATTGCCCATCGTATTTTTTTAAAGAATCCGGATGAAATTCTTCTCTTTAATAATGCTGGCGTCATTGAACCCATCCAAATGGTTGGTAATTTAGATCAAGCCCCAATCATTCGCAACATCCAAGTCAATTTAATTGCACCCATTCTGATTACTAATTTATTTATTAGCCAAGCCCAGTTAACGAATACGAAGCTGACGGTTATTAATGTGACCTCAGGCGCAGCAGACCGCTCGATTGAAGGCTGGAGTGTGTATTGCAGCTCCAAGGCTGGGTTAAATATGTTTACCCAAACCGTTGCATTAGAGCAAACACAATTGAACCCTAACAATAAATTTATCGCGTTTAGCCCCGGCGTCATGGATACGAATATGCAGGCAGAAATCCGCTCATCTTCTAAGGAAGCGTTTAAGGAACTGGAAAAATTTAAGGAATTCAAGAAAAAAAATAAGTTGTTACAGACAGAGGTTGTCGCAAACAGCTTGGTAGATTTGGTTCTTGGGGATGAAATGGAAAGCGGGAAAATATATTATATTAGAGATTTGCTAAAATAAGGGTTTATTCCCAAAATGGAAGGGTATACCAAAACAAAGGGTTTGACCCCCCACGGCTGTAAGCGGGGGTCAGACCCTTTTTAATTAGTCTCCTTGTGGAAACCACAAGGTAATGCTGGTTCCTTTATTCAACCTGCTTTTTACTTTAATAACACCTTTATGGGCATCCATTAAGGCCTTCACAATCGAAAGTCCAATACCGACACCGCCTGTTTTACGATCACGGGATTTATCACCGCGATAGAAACGTTCAAAAATATGGGGAATATCATCCTCATTCATACCAGAGCCCTCATCCTGAATCTTAAAACCGACATAGCCCTCTTTTTCCGTAACGACTGAAATCGTGACAGTCTTTCCTTCAGGAGTATATTTCAACGCATTATTGAGGACGTTGGATAAGATTTGCATCAGGCGATCCTTATCTGCTTCAAACATTTCTTCCTGTGCGGGTTCTTGAATATGAAGTCCTACTCCCTTTTCTTTAAAAATAGGTAAAAATATTTCCCATAAAGCCGCTAACACACTGCCTGCTTCCAACTCCAATTTTTCAAGTCTAATTTGCGGGTTCTCCGCAGCAAGCAGCTTTTCTAACTCATTAACAAGCCGTACTAAGCGCATTAACTCTTCATGACTGACCTGCAGACGCTGTGGGGTCGGCTCCCAAATTCCATCCTGAAAAGCTTCAATTTGACTCCTTAATGTTGCAAGCGGCGTCCGTAGTTCATGGGCAAGGTCACCCGTAAACTGCTTGCGGAGCATTTCTTCCTTTGCTAATGATTCGGCAAGATTATTGAATGAAATGGCAATCTGCTTTACCTCAGTCGGTAAGCCTGATAACGGGATGCGAATATCTAAGTTATGCTGCTGGAGCTCACCCGCGGCAAACGAAAGTCTTTTGAATCCTGAGGTTAGTTTTTTAGAAAATATCATACTAAAGATAATGGCTAAGACAATCGTTAAACAAACGGCTGCCAGTATATATAATTGGATCGTTTGAATAAACGTGGATTCGTCATCAATCAATCCTTCCGGATAGATGGCCACAAGCTTACCAATAATGGCATCACCTGCTTTAAGCGTATACGATTTAGTGTGCCACTCTTCTCCCGTTGGTTCCGGTTCTGTTAAGCCAAAGCTATTCAACATGCCGCGGATGTTGGAAGAATCCATTTGAATTTGTCCCAAGCGATCATACAATTGAAAATAAAGCTGATCGGTCATCGCGTGCTCATGCAGCAACCCAAATACCGGATCACTGGTAAAATGACCATTTTTTTTATAATCCTTCTCAATTTCCGTAATAATTCTTTCAATCTTTTTTTCACGATTTCGATCTATATAACTTTGAAAACTCTCTTCAAATCCATACTGAATAAAAAAGCTAACGATTAAAATCCCGATCATCGAGATCAGGACTAAATAAAAAAGAATTTTAGACCGGAGCGTTTGCAGCATCTAGGACCCCTCCAAATTTATAACCCATCCCGAAAACGGTCACAATGAAATCAGGCTGTCGTGAATCTATTTCTATTTTTTTACGGAGGTTTTTAATATGGGTATCAACACTTCGTTCATAGCCTTCATAATACATGCCTTCATCTTGGATTTTTTCAAGAAGATCCATTCGACTGTAAACTCTGCCTGGATTGATTGCCATATTGGTTAACAGTTTATATTCAATTGGAGTTAATGTTACATATCCCCCGTTTACAGTTACTGCTTTTTTAATTAAATCAATGACTAGTTTTTTACCATTAAATTCAAGGCGTTCGATCTTTTCTGTCTTTTTCACGCGCCTTAAAATGGCTTGCACACGGACCACTACTTCCCTTGGGCTAAAAGGCTTGGTTAAGTAGTCGTCAGCTCCCATCACAATCCCGTTAATCCGGTCATCCTCTGCCGATTTAGCGGTTAGCATGAGGATCGGGACATCCGAGTCTTTTCTTACCAAACGGCAAACCTCTTCACCGGAAATATCGGGCAGCATTAAGTCGAGAATGATGAGGTCAGGGTTAATTGTTTTCGCCTTTTTTAAGGCATCTATTCCATTGTCGGCACTATGAATTTCAAAGCCTTCTCTTACTAAATAAGCTTCGAGAACTTCTATGATTCTGCGTTCATCGTCAACTAATAATATCTTCATGTATCACCACTCCCCATATCACTAATATAACATCTTAGGTCTGTGATGTTTGTAACTTCACAAATTCACCACAACTTCTTCATAACATCTTCAATCTTTCTCGCTAAGATGTAACTGTAGTTAGGAATTAGAAGATAACGTGAAAAACTCCCAAGTTTCTGTTATCCTTCCAATGATGTAGTACATGGTAATCGACCATCTTACTCATCCCAAATTTAACCTCTCTTTTATTATAAACAGGGTGTCCCGGACGTCGGGGCACCCACTTTTTTTATTTTTTATAGATTAGCTACAAATCGAATCTTCCTTCTTGTCTTTCTTGTAGTATGCTTATCGGTAAGGGGCTGAGACATATGAATAAAATTTCTTTAAAAATAGGGTTACTATTCTTCATCGCAATCTTTCTATTAGAAGGCATTTCGATGGTTTTTTTGCATAATAATATTATCCACTCCCGCGTTCATGAGGAATTGTCAGCACTCGAAACCAGAGGGAATAATCATCGTGATGTCCTGGAAGCGTCCTTTAAAAAAGAAACGGTTATGCACATTGCGATGATGGAAGCACAGACAGATACACAAGTCATCCTAACCAAGAAAGATGGCTCCATCTATATGTCATCAAATAAAGTGACAGATGAAATGAAACAAATCATGAAGGCTACCCCAAAGATGGTTCCACATCAAGGTTTCATTTTAGAAGATGATTGGAAAAATGAACCCTATATTGCCTCGATTAGCCCAGTGGTCATCGATAAGCAAATTAGTGGTTATGTATATATGTTTCAAACAACACAAAAAATTAAAGATTTAATTTCCGGTCTGAACAAGCATTTTTTACTGGCAGGACTGCTTTCCCTTTTATTTATGATGATTATCATAATATTTTTAACAAGATATGTGACACACCCACTCATTCAAATGAGTGAAGCGACGAAACGCATAAGCAAAGGGGAACTTTCCGTATCACTGCCAAAACTAGGGAAGGATGAGATCGGTGAGCTCGGCGAGTCGATAAAGGTATTAGCGAGTGATTTGGAGATTTTAAAAAATGAACGAAATGAATTTTTGGCCAGCATCTCGCATGAATTGAGAACGCCGCTAACATATATTAAAGGGTATGTAGATATTGCCCGCCGTGCAGACACAAACGACCAGGACAGGGATAAATATTTAGAAATTATCCATGAAGAGTCTCTTAAGCTTTCAAAACTAGTAAAAGAATTATTTAATCTAGCAAAAATGGATGAGAATTCTTTTTCAATTGAAAAGGAAGAGGTACATTTGCTGCCATACCTTCAAGCAATCATTGAAAAAGTAGGACCTGCGCTGAGAGAAAATGATATGAAGCTTATACTCGATTGTGCAGACGATCTTTATGCCCAAATTGACCCAATCCGCTTTGAACAGGTTTTTCTTAACCTGCTGGATAATGCCAGAAAATATTCAGAACCGAATACGAAAATTACCGTTTCTTTAAGAATAGCTGACGGCAGGTTACGCATTAGGATTCAGGATGAAGGAAAAGGTATTCCTAAAGAAGACTTGCCACGAATTTTTGAACGCTTTTATCGGGTTGAAAAATCGAGGACGCGTGCCCTTGGCGGAACAGGACTTGGACTTTCGATTGTGAAACAATTAGTCGAAGCTCATGGGGGCACAATTGAGGTAACAAGCAGCCCAAATGTTGGGACAACGTTTGAGATTATTATATAAGAAAAGCGGAAGCGCCCTGGTCAGCGGCATATGGCCTGGAGCGCTCCAACTGAGATAAAGGAAACACGAAGAGCCGGAGGCGATTCGATGTTGACTTATCGTAGGGCGGAGAGCGAAGGACACTAGCCGCTAGGGTGCTGGAGCTGGACAATTCTCGAAGCCAAAACTTATAAATTCTTATAGTTCAAAAAAAGGACATCCCCAAAGGGTCTGACCTCACGTTTAACACTCAATCTATAGTCGTCAATTAGGAAAAATTAGGCGATGGGTTGAGGTTGTGGGGTCTGACCCTTTGTTTTGGGACATCCTCTACTCTTTTTTATTTATGAATCCAAACTGCCCCAGCTGTATTGTCTTTTGCTTCGCCGATGACTTGGACCTTAATCGGATACTGAGACGGAACTTTTACTCCGGCATCAGGGATAACATTATTAATATAAGATTTTGTAGAATCGAATTCTGTTACACCTGGAAGCCCATTGTAATCGTAGATTCCGCGAGTTGGTGAGTTTACATCCCATTCAGGTGACTTGTCTAATGAGAAGGCGGCATCTGCGACTTGGTATCTTGTGCTCTGAATTGTTGTTGACTGTCCATTTAGCTTGCCGAAAAGTGCTTCAGGGTGAGAGTCAACTACACTTAGAAAGCCTTCTCCAGGGTGAACGCCGCCCCAGTTATCCGTGAATGTATCATCTGCATACCAAACTACTAAACCAGTATTATATGCGGCACCTCGGGAGTATTTTAAGGCAACGTCAGAACCGGCATAGTTTCTCCATTCTAGGTAGTAGTAGTGCGGCTTGTTAATCCAGCCGTCAGATACTTCAAAGCCATTTAATGTTACTTTAGCATTTCCTTCTGCATCGTCAGAGAATTTAACTTGTCCATCTACTGTTAAAGTAAGGTTATCCAGCGCGAAACCATCTGGAGCAAGACCGCCATCTGTTACATAATTAAATACAAGCTTCACTTTCTTGCCAGCAAATTGGCTTAAGTCTAGCGTTTTGTCTTCCCACTTGCCTTGAGAGGTTTCATAACCGCCTGCAGTATTTTCATCACCAATGACATCAAGTTCTGTGCTCTTGCCATCTTCTGTTACTGCATTTACATATAAGTAGTCATAATCAAATTCCACTTGATACCATTGCTTGTAATCAAATTTAGCTGAAGTTGCATTAGTTAAATCAAACACAGGTGTTTCAAGAACTGTATTAAGGTCATCACCTTTTGTACTGTAATAGTATTTTTTTCCAAATGCAGGTGTAATACCTGGAACCTTCTTATTAGGCAGGTTTACCTTCACGATACCTGGATTCTTAGATTTAGTAACACTCTGATCGATAAAAGTGGCTAGTCCATTTTTATCGATATCTTCATAGTTTACTTCGGAAATATTAGCCCAGTTTCCGCCAATTGTTTTCTGATAGAATTCCTTCACTTGTGGTGAAAAGCTTGGCGGCTGGGTACCTGCAATATGACCGCTCCAGCTGCCGCCGCTCATGATGGACCACTGAGCAACTGTGTCGCCGTTGCCGGTGTATTGAGTATCATACTCATCAGGAGCCCCTAAATCATGGCCATATTCATGGGCGAATACACCGACTGCTCCATCTTCAGGCTCGATTGTATAGTCATATGCTGCCATTTTTCCGCCCCAATAAGGTACCGTTGCTGTTGTATTAGCAACAGGATATACGCCGTTCAATACCCAGCGATGTGACCAGATGGCATTGTCCCCAAGTGCCCCGCCAGCCGCTTCTTGTCCAACACCAGCATGAAGTACCATTAAGTGATCAACTAAACCGTCCGGTTCATTTTGATTTCCGTCGCCATCAAGATCATATAAATCAAATTTGTCATAATCAGCTAAATTGATTCCTTTGGCAACCGCTGCATTAAGTGCATCCTTTACAAGGCCCCGCGGACCTTTTGTTCCCGGAGCATTATCATGGCCGCCGGCAGGATTATCGCTTCCATAATCAGCCGCGTTTCCTGGTACAGTCAGCCAATCTGAAACAGTGCCATCCACTGTATAGCTTCCACCCGATTGCTCTTCATAATATTGTTTGAAGGTTTTAACCTTATCACCATTGAAAAGGGTGAAATCTTCATTGCCAAACAACATTTTTTCATAGTGCTCTTTGTTGAAATCATCTGACCACATATAACCCGGTTCTTGTTCAATATTATTGTGTTTAAAGTCTGCATATTCTACTAAAAGAACAAGCACTTTATCTTCACGTACAGAACCGTCATAAGCTGCTTGTTTTGCAGAATCTACTTTTACTGCGCCAGTTGGCTTGCCTTTTTTGAAGTTTTCATGGCCTTTGTTAAGCTGCTGGGCAAGCTTGTCCTTTTGCTTCGTCAAAAAGTCATTTGCTTTTTGGTCCATTTCCTTCTGTTCTTTCGTTAAGGCTTTGTCTGTTTTGCCAGGCTTTTCACCTTGCTTCTTGGTTATGTAGGCCTTTGCTGCTTTTGTAATTTCTGCGGGTGAAGCATTCTTAGCGATAAGTCCTCTTTTTTGTAGTGCTTTACCTAGGCGATCAAAATCAACTACATTCAAATCAACAGGTGCCGATTCGCTTATTGTTGCAGCAGATGCCGGTTTTGGTGCTGCCGTGCTTCCAGCAAACGCCCCTGCGAACATGGTAGTTGCTACCATTGTACTTGCAGCTAGACTAGATAAGACTTTTAAGCTATTTTTCTTCTTCAACTGTTTATACCCCCTAATTTGTATATATTCTATCGTTCTACTAAAAGAACGATGTTTTACTAGTTTAGCAAAGGAGTATAAATATTGTAAATAGTTTAAATTAACTGATAATTATCGATAAAAAATGGATATTAAGCCCTAAAATAGTAAAATTACGCAGCCGATTATAGGCATTAAAACCCATATAATAGAAATTGCACACGGCTTTCAGTCTTCTTTTTAACCAATTAAATACTTTTTTACTAAATATATATACTTCGAATCTCGAAATTTAAGGAATTAGACCTATTTCAAAACACCAGCTAAAATTATTAGGTCTTCCGTCTCTTTTTGGTAGTCAATAAAGAACAACATAAATCAACAAAAGCCTTATCATCATTTGAACTGCCCCGTAAATGTTAGACACCATTCTAACGTTTACGGGGGTTTTTTTATGGCCAAATTTACAGTTGAAGAAAGAATACAAATTGTTTTACGGTATTTACATGGGATCGAATCTATCAAGGCGATTGCGCAGGAGGCAAAGGTATCCCTTAGTATTGTGAGTGGATGGATTCGACTTTATGAACAACAAGGTATAGAAGCTTTTCAAAAAAAATATACAAGCTACTCTCTACAGTTTAAAATGGATGTACTGAATTATATGAACGAAACGGGTACATCATCTTACGATGCAGCGGCTATATTCAATATTTCATCTCCTAGACTAATTCGAAATTGGAGAAGTAAATTTGAACAAGGTGGAATTGGTGCCCTAGAACAGAAGAAAAAGGGGCGTCCACCAGTGAAAAAGAAGGCAAAGAAAATCGATTCAAAAAGAACAATACCTGCAGAAGGGTCAGTCGAAGCACTACAAGAGAAAATCTCCCGATTAGAAATGGAAAATGCTTACCTAAAAAAGTTGAATGCTTTAGTTCAAATGCAGGAAAAATTACAAACAAAATCAAAGCGAAAGTAATTTTTGAACTAAAGTATCAGTATGAAGTCGTGGATTTAGTTGAAGTCGCTGACATTCCACGTAGTACGTATTATTATTGGGAAAAACGATTAAATCAAGCTGATAAATATGCCGAAGTAAAAGAAGCTATCAAAGTGATTTTCCATGAACACAAAGGTCGTTATGGTTACCGTCGTATAGCGAAAGAACTTGAGAAAAAAGGATTTCATCACGATCCGAAAACGATCAATCGTTTAATGAATGAAATCGGCCTAAAATGCCTGGTACGAATGAAAAAGTATCGTTCTTATAAAGGAAATGTAGGAAAAATCGCTCCAAACCTATTAAACCGCGATTTTTCTGCCGAGAAACTGAATCAAAAATGGGTAACCGATGTTACAGAATTCCACCTATTCGGTGAGAAACGTTACCTCTCACCAGTACTTGATTTATGTAACGGAGAAATAATCGCTTATACTGTGATGAAACGACCTGTTTATAAATTAGTTGGCGATATGTTAAATCAAGCGATAGAGCGTCTTCAACCTGGGGACCAAGTAATTCTCCATTCAGATCAAGGATGGCATTATCAAATGAAGCAGTATCAAAAAACATTAGAACAGCACCAGATTACGCAAAGTATGTCTCGCAAGGGGAATTGTTTGGACAATGCAGTTATTGAAAATTTCTTTGGCTTATTAAAGTCTGAACTTCTTTATCTACAGGAGTTTGATAGTATTGAGCATTTTGAAAAAGAATTAGAAGACTATATTCACTATTATAATCACAAACGAATAAAGGCAAAATTAAAAGACCTAAGTCCGGTAGAATACCGAGCTCAGGTCCTCAATGTAGCCTAAAATATTTGTCTAACTTTATTGGTTCAGTTCACATTCTATAAGGCTTTTGTTGATTTATTTATTCAGCTTTTTTTGCAATTTCACCCGTTAATTCATCAATACTTTTTCTCACGTTCGATTTGCCAGAGTAATTTTCAATCAGTTCTTTGACATCGATCCCACTTGAGGCCTTTAATGATTCCTGCAGACTCGCCATCAAGTTCGTCGCATAACTGGTAATTTTATTGGCACCGCCATTTGCTCCCGAGCCGCCGCCTGTATCGACAACTGTGATTTTATCAATATTGGATAATGGAGCTGCCACTTGCTTCGCATATTCAGGAAGCATTTTTATAATCATATCTAAAATGGCGGCCTGACCAAATTGCTCGAAGGCTTCAGCGATTTTTTCCTTGGCTTCTGCCTCTGCCAGACCTTTCAATCGAATAATTTCAGCCTCAGATGAACCCTGCGCCTTTTGTGCTTCAGCTTTTGCTTGACCGTCAAGACGAATCCGTTCGGCTTCTGCTTTTGCCATAGCTTCAATGCGATATTTATTGGCTTCCGCTTCAGCCATTTCTCTTGCTTTATTTGCGGCTGCAGATTGCTCAACGGAATAACGGTCGGCGTCGGCCTTTTTCTTTACTTCTGAATCATATTGACGTTCGCGGCGTTGGATTTCTTTTTCTTCTAATTCAATTTGTTTTTGTCTTTCAATAATCTTGATTTGCATTTCCTGTTCCATGACGTCCTGCTTTGATCTAGCAGTTTCTAGATCATAGGCTTGGTCGGCACGGGCTTTAGCAATATCCTGTTCACGGCGGAATTCGGCGACTTTCAACTGATTTATTTTTTCCGCCTCGGCAATTTCCGTCGCCCGCTCTAATTCATTACGCTTCGCCTCTTTAGCAGCTTCGGCTTTTTTGATACGGGTTTCTTTTTCCGCTTCCGCAGTTGCAATATCAGCATCTCTTTTAACCTGCGCGATTCGCGGCTTCCCAAGTGAATCGAGATAACCATTTTTATCGCGTACATCTTTAATGGTGAAGGATACGATCACTAAACCCATTTTAGCCAAATCTTGCGAAGCCACCCTTTGGACCTCTTGTGAAAATTTATCACGATTTTTATAGATTTCTTCCACCGTCATTGATCCAAGAATCGACCGCAAATGTCCTTCAAGAACTTCTCTTGCTTCATTTTCCCGATCTTCCTTCGGCTTTCCAAGAAACTGTTCTGCAGCGGTTGCTATTTCACTAATTGAACCGCCTATTTTGATAATCGCAACACCATCTGCCATAACGGGAACACCCTGTTCCGTGTAAACCTCCGGGGTTGTTACTTCTAGCTTACTAGATAGCAAGCTTAGCGGTTTAGCTTGTTGGAATACAGGTAAAATAAAGCTTCCGCCCCCGCGGATAATTTTAATTTTATTTCCCGACTCATCAACGTGGACACTGCCATTTCCAAGAAAGCTGCCTGTGACGATTAATGCCTCGTCCGGGCCGGCTGTTCGATATTTAGTTATAAATACACCGAGTAGTGCTAATAGAATAAGTGCGACAATTCCGATAATAACCCATATAATGCTAAATCCCATTTCTTAAAACCCCCCTAAAAAATTCTCTGTTTTTTGATGTACAGTCACTTCAAGGACACCATTTTTAACCTGAACAACAAGTACACTTTCGCCATTAGGGATCGAATCGCCATCAAAGCTTGACGCTGGTTTAGCAATTCGTCCACTTGTACTCTCAATCATTACTTCTCCAAACCCATCAGCAGGAATCGAAGTAATGACAGTTCCCACCCGTCCTTGCAAATCGGACTCTTTGTAAACAAGGGACTCCTCCGCAGAAGATAGCGGCACGAGCACAAATACATTGAGTAATGTAACAAGAATGAATGCTGCGACTGCAGAGATTCCCAGTATGAGTAAATAATGTAAAGATGATAGCCTCTCAAATAAATAACCGCTTGCAGATAAAATGGTTAAGAAGGCAAAAATTAACACAGGATTAAGGAAATCGAATCCGTCTCCTGCTCCATGAAAATGAAAAACATCTGCAAATAAAACATACAAAAAGGTTAAGATACCCGAAATGATCAGGCCGTACAAATAAATGGTTTCTAAAGGAATGCTGAATGGTTCCATGTGCATCAATCCTTTTTATTCATATTAAAAAAATAGGCAAAATTCCCGTTCTCCACCACTCCTCTTCCATCGGCATCAATCCCTTTCTATCTAGATATCTTTATTACGCTTAATTGATGGAAAAGTTTCATTATTTTTCCAAAAATATTTCCTATCAACTTAAACTTCGATAAAAAATTACAATTTCCTTCACGCTTCTGCGGTGACTTTGTGAACAATATCGTCTTTTTAGAAAAAAATAAAAAATGCCGTAGCAACTTGAGCTACAGCACCTTACTGAATCATATTCAAAAACTTCTTAGTTCGTTCTTCTTTTGGATGAGTAAAGATCTCATTTGGTTTGTTTCGTTCCACAATGACACCCTGGTCCATAAAAATAACCTCATCCGCTGCCTCACGGGCAAAGCGCATTTCATGGGTAACCACAATCATTGTCATACCTTCTCCAGCCAGATCCTTCATTACTTTTAATACCTCACCAACAAGCTCTGGATCAAGTGCAGAGGTTGGCTCATCAAACAGCATTACCTTTGGTTCCATGGCAAGGGCCCGGGCAATCCCGACACGCTGCTGCTGACCGCCTGATAGCTGGGCCGGATAATAATCCATTTTGTCGCCAAGACCCACTTTTGCTAACAAAGCTTGTGCCTTTTTACGAGCATTCTCTTTGGTCTCTCCCTTCACAATTACAGGCCCTTCCATCACATTCTCAAGGGCTGTTTTATGGGGGAAGAGATTATAGCTTTGAAAAACCATTCCAGTCAAACTTCTGAAGGAAGCAATATCTTTTTTCGGAACAGGCTTTGAAAAATCGAGACTCTGACCTTCAATCGAAATGACACCTTTTGTTGGTGTTTCTAGTACATTCAAACAGCGGAGCATCGTCGTTTTACCCGATCCGGATGGACCAATCACCACAACTACTTTTCCCTTTTGAACGTCCAAGTCAATCCCTTTTAATACTTCTAATTGACCAAATTGCTTATATAAACCTTTAATTGAAATCATCGTAAAACTCCCTTTTCCCCTACTTAATTAGATGTGTATCGGTCCAATCTTTTTTCCATAACTCCTTGCAGGACGGAAAGGAAAAAACAAATGACCCAATAAAGGAGTGCAGCTTCCGAATATACCAATAAAAATTCATAATTAGTGGCAGCAATCTCCTGGGCTCGGCGAAACATCTCCGTTACTAGTACAAGTGACGCGAGTGAGGTATCTTTTACAAGACTAATAAAGGTATTTGATAAGGGCGGTATGGATACTTTTGTTGCCTGCGGCAGGATAATTCTTCTTAACACCTGTGAATAAGACATTCCAATGGAGTAACCTGCCTCCCATTGGCCTTTTGGAATCGATAGAATCGCTGCTCGAATTACCTCCGATGCGTAGGCACCGACACTAAGGGAAAAACCGATAACAGCTGAAATGAACGGATTAAGGGTTACACCAATATTCGGAAGACCATAAAAAATAATAAATAATTGCACCAATAATGGCGTTCCGCGAATCGCTGAAACATAAACCCTGGCAATCCTCTGAAATACTTTAACATGTGAAATTCGAGCAAGAGCTGTTAAAACGGCCAATAGCAAACCAACAATAAACGATATAATCGTTAATGGAATCGTATTTGTAATAGCGCCCTCCAGCATCGGCTGGAGGGAAGTTTTAGCAATATTTATTAATCGCTCTGTTCTTTCTGGGTCAGCAAAAATACTATTTAAGTACATCTACACCAAACCATTTCTCAGAGATTTTTTTGTAGGTACCATCATCAACCATGTCTTTTAAAGCCTTGTTGACTTCATCTACAAGTGTGCCACTGTTCTTTCTAAACATAAAACCACTTACAGACGCATCGTCCGCTTTTGCAACAATCTTAATCGGCGCATCTGGCTTTTGCTTTGTATAATCTAAGAAAGCAATATTATCATTGACGGTAACATCCACACGTTTTTGGGCAAGCAACTCAACTGCTTGTTGGAATCCTTCTACGCCTACTAGGTTAGCGCCATTCTTTTTGGCTATATCGGCATAGTTACTTGTTAATGATTGAGCTGAATTTAATCCCTTAATGTCCTCAAATGCCTTCACCTTATTATTATCTTTTGAAGTGATTAACACCGCAGATGAAGTAATATAAGGATCAGAGAAATCATATTTTTCCTGACGGTCTGGGCGGATCCCTACTTGGTTGGCAACCATATCAAAACGCTTTGCATCAAGACCGGCAAACATTGCATCCCATTGCGTTTCCTTGAACTCCGCTTTCACGCCTAAACGCTTAGCCACTTCCTCAGCAATCTCCACATCAAATCCTGTTAATTTGCCGCTAGTATCATGGAATGTAAATGGAGAATATGTACCTTCCGTACCAATGACAAGCTTTCCATCCTTTTTTACTTTAGCTAATAAATCTTGGTTAGCTTTTTCTGCTGTTTTGTTATCAGCTTTATTTGTATCTTTGTTGGCATTATCAGACTTGCCGCATGCTGAAAGTACAACTATAAAGCTTAGTAATAGTGCAAAAATGATTGATAATTTTTTCATGTTGTTAATCCCCCTAATTCTTAGTGTTTTTCTAGGATTTAATAATCATATTACATCCAATACATTCTGTCAAAGGATTTATTCCCTGGGAATACGATTATTCTACCCGTATATAAAAAATAAAAACCTATCAGAAAAAATCTGATAGGTTATGCTGATCACATCAGTGTACATGCTGATTAGATGCTTCCCTTTTTTTATTTCCACCACACATCAAACATACTGGCAGGAAGTCTGCGCTTATGTTCTGTAACTATATAGCGTTTTTCAACTTTTTCGGCAATTTCCGGTGAAACGGTTTTTCCTTCAAGGTAATCATCTAGTTCATCATAGGTGATTCCTAATTCTGTTTCATCCGCTTGCCCAGGCTTTTGATCAAGCAAGTCTGCGGTTGGAACCTTTAGATAGAGGCGTTCATCTGCCCCAAGCTCCTTCAGGAGGGCTTTCCCCTGTCTTTTGGTTAAGCCGGTGAGCGGTAGGATGTCGGCACCGCCATCTCCATATTTAGTATAGAATCCTGTTACGGCTTCTGCTGCATGATCTGTCCCAATTACAAGCAGACCTTCCATTCCGCCAACTGTATATTGGGCAATCATTCTCATCCTCGCCTTAACATTCCCTTTATGATAATCACGAAGCGGTTCACCCTTAATACTGGTGTCATATTCCCTTTGAACTTCGTCAACTGCTCCTTTAATATTAAAAACTTCCTCCCGATCTGCACGAATAAAAGCTAATGCGCGCTTCGCATCCTCTTCATCCTGTTGAACCCCATATGGAAGACGAACGGCAATAAACAGTGTATCCGTTCCTTCCTTGCGCAATTCCTCCACAGCCATCTGGGCAAGCCGCCCGGCAAGGGTTGAATCCTGACCGCCGCTAATCCCTAATACAAATCCCTTTGCCTTAGTTTTTAGCAGGTAATTTTTTAAAAAGTCAATTCGCTTCCGGATTTCCTCATGTGGTTGAATCGTTGGAGTCACGTTTAACTCCTTCATAATTTGTGCTTGTAAACTCATTTATTTTACCTCCACCCCAAAGATTGATATAAATGTAATGTACCACAATTTGTCTCATTTTAACTAAATCCAATTAGCAAAATGAAGAAATAGGGCAATATAATGGAAAGTGGAAAGCAACTTGGAGGGATGTATCAGATGGAAGCAAAAACATGTAATGAGTCAAGAGTAGTGAGAACAAGCAGGATTTTTCCTAATGATGTAAATAACCACAACACTTTATTTGGCGGAAAACTAATCAGTGATATTGATATGGTAGCCTCTATTTCGGCTACAAGGCATTCCAGGGCGGAATGCGTTACAGCCTCAATTGATTCAGTTGACTTTCTAAGTCCGATTACCCCAAAGGACTCCGTTTGCATTGAGACTTATGTCTCTTCGACCGGAAACTCTTCGATGGAGGTCTTCGTCAAAGTGATTGCCGAGAATCTCATCTCTGGCGATCGAAAAATTGCCGTTACAGCTTTTTTAACCTTCGTCGCCTTAGATGATAATGGAAAACCCACCAAAGTTCCGAACATCATTCCCGAAACCGAAGAAGAGAAAAAACTTTATGAAACAGGAAAAGAACGGGCTGAAAAGCGGAAAGAACACCGCAAAAACAGTAAAGAACTAGCAAGTGTACTAACCAGCCATAAACCGTGGGAATAAGAAAAGCGGAAGCGCCCTGCTCAGCGGCGTATGGCCCGGAGCCTCTCCAACTGAGATAAGGTGAAACTTCAATCAGCGAACGTTCTTCTCGCTGATTGTTAGTTGAGCCGATCGGGTTCTTACGGGCAGTTGAGAATCTACTGCCCGTTAAACGCGATAAAGGAAACACGAAGAGCCGGAGGCGATTCGATGTTGACTTATCGTAGGGCGGAGAGCGAGGGACACTAGCCGTTAGGGCGCTGGAGCTAGACAATAAGAAAAGCGCAAGCGCCCGTTTTGTGGTTACTCAAAAGGGTCAGACCTCGTGCAGTCTGACCCTTTACTCGTTTATATCTTATTCTTTTACTGGTTCCTTACGTTCTTGCCAAGTCATCACGTCATCCTCTTCATCAATCTCGATGGAGACATCGACGACTCCTCTTTCGGCCATAATCTTTTCATGCAACCGGTCTTTAATATCATCGGCCGCTGCGACAGTTAACCTAGGGTCAATTTCAATTTCCAATTCAACATGCAGGTCTTCGCCCTCTTTAATGACCGTAATATCTTGAATATCCTTCACATCAGGATCTTCCATAACAAGCACACCGATTTTATTTTCCATTTCCTCATCTGATTGTCCAATAACCCCGGCAGCATTGTCTAAAAAGACTTTTCCGACTACAAAAAACATCATAGCACCGATCAGAACGGAGGCAATCCCTTCTAATTGAAGGAAATTAGTATAGTGGGAAATCACCACAGCGATAATCGCTAACAAACCTCCCAAGGTGGCGACGGAATCCTCCAAAAACACAAGCTTTGTGGCCGGTTTTGCTTTCCCCAAATTGGCTAAGCTTTTCGTAAACACATTTAATCCAGTCGCCTCAACTCCGACTTCATGGAGAATTTCTTTCATCGCTTTAAATAATACAAACATTTCAAGCAGAGTAGCTACTGCCAAAACAAGAATATTAATGAGAAACCCGCCAGACTTAGTAGGATGAACGATATGATGATAGCCCTCCTTGATCGTTTCAAAGGCCATAATGCCTACGATTAATACAGCTCCTAAGAGGACAAGATTGACTAAACGGCCAAACCCATTAGGGAATTTTTCGGTTGGTGCCTTTTTACTCAAAGCCGATCCAATAAATACAAAGAACTGATTAGCGGCATCACCAAGGCTGTGCATTGTTTCCGCAAACATGGCCACATTCCCTGTAAACATGAAGGCCACGCCTTTTATAATCGAAATCACTGTATTAATAATGGCGGCAAGCAGGGCTGATTTATTTCCTCTTTTTAATAATTGAAGTAATTCTCCCATCGTATCCTCTTTTCTTTTTGGATAATATATTTCGTTGGCGGGACTCGATATTAGAATTTTGTCCTTTTTCGCAATGGTTATGAAAGGTTGTTTAACACCAAATATAACCTGTTATTTCTTTCATCCTGTTCCTCTACCGAAGCTAAATCATATTTTTTCAACAAATGGAATACTTCATTCAAAATTTCTTGTGTATGTTCATTTGCAAAAAACTGATTGAAGAGGGGCTTCATTTCCACTGGCAAAAAAGCGGCCTGAGATTCGTATTTATTTTTTACATCCTCCTGCGTATGATCTAACTTGCATTCGCTCATTCATAAATCCCCCTTTACTATGTATTACCAATAGAATAGCAGAAAATGAATCAAAAGAAAAAAGCCCAAATCGATGGACTTTTTTTACTTATCATTTTTATGATCCGTTACTTCTAAAACATCCAAAAGGAACACGAACACAGGAATTCCTATAATCAGACCCCAGACACCAAAAAAGTGCTCGGAGAAAATTAACACAATAAACGTGTAAAAGACAGGTAGATTTGTTTTTGAACTCATTAAGTTAGGATTTAAAATATAGGCTTCGATGCCATGAATGATTGCAATTGCAATCGCTACATAAAGAACTTTTATTAAGCCGCCAATACTATAGGCGATAATCACAAGCGGAATTAACGAAATAATCACGCCAGCAACCGGGATTAAGCCCAAAATGAAGATCATAATCGATAATCCGCCTAGCTGTGGGAAATCCAAGAGCCAGAGGAAGATGGTTGTAAGAATGCAATTCACGACAGCAATGATTAATTGAGCCTCAATCACCTTACCGAATGTTCCAACAAATTTACGAGCAAAAAATTCAACTTCTACGTAGATGGAGGAAATTTTACTCGTTCTAAATTTCTTTGTAAATTCAATTAACCTTGGTTTTTCTAATAAGCAGAATAAGCTCAACAATAGAGCTAACAAGACTTGTAGGGTAATTTTACTGATATCTGTAAAATACTTAATTAAGAAGGTGAACCCTTGTTCCAAGTAACTGGAGATTTTGATTTCCTCAAGTCGCTTGAAGACATAATTTAAAATAATATTGTCGTGTTTTGCGGTATAAAAAGCAGTTAACTGCTTAATTAAGGCTGTAATTTCTTCCACAATCATTGGCAGGTACATAACTAAACAATAGGAAAGTAACCCTACAATACAGGCATATGAAATCACAACAATCAACTTGCGATTGAGTGGGACCTTTCCTTCAATGAATTGGACTAACCGATCCATTAAAAAAGCAAAAATAAACGTGAGTAAAATTAAATTAATCATCGAACTCATTGCATATAAAATAATCGCAATGATTACAAAAATGGCTATTCTTTTAAATCCGCTGCTTTGCATTAATTTATTTAACATAGGCAATTATCGAACCCCAATTTTTTTTACTAACACACAGGTGGAAAAAAATTTCACTACAAGTTTATTATAACAAATCGTTAGGTATTTTGTCCCTATTAGCTTGTTTTTAATTTTTAAATTGAACAGGGGTCATCGAGCGATCAATGGCTTTACCTTCATAGCCTTGCTTGGTTAAGTAATCAAGCAATTGTGGCAAATGAGCTAACGTTTCTTTTCTTTCATGCAAAAGAATCACGATTGGTCCATTATGGTTAGCTAATTTATTTAATTGCTGAACCACACTATTAACATACCGAGCATCCTTATAATCCCAGTCCCGGCTGTCAATATTCCAGTCCCACATCAAATAGCCATTATCATGAACAGCCTTTCTATATTCATCCTTCATATATGGAACGCTGCCATAAGGGGTTCTCATGATAAATGAATCAATCCCGGATATTTCTTTTAACGTGTTTCGGTTTTGGGTCAATTCACCGATCACAGAATTCACAGATGCATAAAATACCTTCGGATTGTGTGAAACACTGTGCAGACCAACCGTCTCTCCAGACTGAACCATTAATTTAACGGCATCCGGATATTTTCTGATATTGCCGTCAATCATAAAAAATGTGGCTTTGTAATGATATTTTTCCAAAAGCGCAATAATCTCACCAGAAAATGATGCCGGTCCATCATCAAATGTGAGATAGACGGTTTTCTTCGTACCAGCGTTTGCAGGTTGTGTATTATTTTGCCCAGAATTAGCTGGTGGTGTAGTATTTTGTCCAGAATTAGCCGGTGGTGTAGTATTTTGTTTCGATTTGGCTGGTGGTGTAGTATTTTGCCCAGGCTGTGCTTCCGGTGATTCCTTCGCAGGTGGTTGAGCCGATGCTGAATCGTCTTTGCCAGGTTGTGCTGGTGCACCTGTCTCCGGTGGTGTTTCAGGTACCTTACTATTCTCTCGTTCTTTCATATTTCGCCATTTAATTGCCTGTTCTTGCTGTTTGTGCATCCGTTCTTTTTCCTGCTGTAGATCTTTTGTATCCCTTACAATTGTTTGTGACATTGGTCCTTTTGCAAGCGCCCGATTGATAGGTTCATTTTTTTGATGATTAATAGAAGTACTTGCAGCATTTGCCTGCAGATAATGGCTTACCATAATCCCAGCAACCAAGAACCCAATAGCAATAATGACAACTAATGCCCTTTTTGACCATCCGCTTTTTAGATTCCCCATTGTTCATACCCTCTTTGATGTTTTTTTCCTTTCCCATTATAGACGAAACATAACTCGAATTGTTTCGAATCTATTAAAAATATTACAATTCTATTAAAACAAGTGGAAATTAACAGGAAATTCGACAACAATTTAGGACATTATCATATTATTTTCAACATTTCTAGGATTTTCCTGCTTTTTACCAGTCCATTATATCAACAATTACTTAAAAAAGGTGACAATGTGAGAAATTAAATCAGAAATTTCAAAATGGTGGACAGGCAAATTCTGTTCTTGTGTGACATACATATCATTGAAGGAGATTTTCTAAGGCTAAAGAATTCCTCTTATTTTTTTGCCACGGAGGTGAAGTTTGTGTCAGGCGGTCTTAAAGCACTGCTTTACATTTTATCTTTTTTTATTCCTGTTGTCGGTATTATTCTAGGAATTATTTGGATGAATGACCAGGATCCAGAAAAGAAAGGTATCGGGAAAACTTGTTTGATCATTGGAATTGTCGCATGTGTGTTGAGTTGTATCTGTTGGTTTGCCGCATCGGCCTTATCGATTGCCCCCGCGTTTATGACAGGATATTAAGAAAAGCGGAAGCGCCCAATTTTTATCATCGGAAAAATTGGGTTCTTCCTTATAGGAGTGATTATACTTGATACAAGAAATTTTAAACTTCTTCGGAAGAGCGATCTGCCACCAACTCGAAGAACGGTCACTCCATGCTTCAGGAGAACCACTGTCCGTTTGCGCCCGTGACACGGGCATTTATATTGGCATTTTTTCAACCCTCGCTTATTTACACCTATTCAAACGCAAAACAAAAATCACCATTCCTTCTATTAAAATAAGTTTCGTTCTTTTATTATTTATGGCGCTCATGATAATTGACGGCTTAGGCTCCTATCTCCATCTATTTGAAAGTAATAATGTACGGAGATTGGTGTCAGGCACCAGCTTTGGTTTGGCATTGCCTTATTTTTTGTATCCGTTGGTTTTGGGTCGGGCACTGGTAAATGGGAGTGAGCCAGTTATAAACAAGCGGATGGATTTTTTTGTTCCCGTCCTTGCAGCGGTCGGAATAGGCGGGAGCGCTTATGGAGGATGGGTTCCTTACTATGTTTTAGATGGAATGATTATTTTGAGTATGATTGTCTGGTTTAGCTTATGTGGTTCGTTTCTATTTTCACGAGTTCAAAACCATACAATAAAGTCGGGCTTAGCATTTCTTTGTAGTTTAACCTTTCTTTCTATCCTTTCAGTACTACATAGCTTGGTTATTTTGTGAATAAAAAAAGATAAAAATAAGTAGTTTATACCCAGGGATTTCTTTGAATCCCGCGTTCGTTTAGACTTATATTGAAAGTTTAATTATTGAGGCTGATTCAAAATGGCCATCACTCTAATGACTATTTGAGTCGGTCTCATCTTTAAATGTTTAGCTTCTCTGATATAATACCTCTAAGATAATATTATGATTCCATGAAGAATGATTTGCACTAAAGATAAACACCAAAGTATTGATTCGAAGTTTAGAACATTAATTGAGCAACGGAGGAAAACATGAACAACATCAAAGAATCTTTAATCCCTGAACTACGCAAAATAGAAACGGATTTTCATCAAGCACTAATGCAGTTAGTTGACATCCCTAGTGTGATCAATGAAAACGAGGGAGATTTTCCATTTGGTAAAAATATTGATCTGGCCCTTCGTAAGACACTTGCAATCTGTGAGCAGCTGGGGTTAAAAACGTACTATGACCCGAAAGGTTATTACGGCTATGCGGAAATCGGTGAGGGTGCTGAAATGTTGGGAATCCTTGGACATCTGGACGTCGTCCCAGCAGGCAGCCTTGAAGAATGGGACACACCGCCCTTTCAGGCAACAATCAAAGATGGAAACATGTATGGCAGAGGGACACAGGATGACAAAGGACCGACAATAGCTACCCTTTTTGCGGTCAAGGCCTTAATGAATCTTGAGATCCCTTTCCATAAAAGAATTCGTTTTATTTTTGGAACAGATGAAGAAACACTTTGGCGCTGTATGAACCGTTATTGCGAACTTGAAGAAATCCCAAGCATGGGCTTTGCTCCAGACTCCGTTTTCCCGCTCGTTTTCGCCGAAAAGGGATTGTTGCAGGTGCAATTAGAAGGAAAAAGTGAAACAAGCCTGCGTATCAAAGCAGGTAATTCATTTAATGCGGTGCCTGACACCGCTCGTTATGCTGGTAAAAAGCAATCAGAATTAAAGGCTGCCTTGGACGAGCTAGGATTCCCCTATGAAACAACCGAAAATGAAACGGTTGTCCTTGGAAAAGCAGTCCACGCTCAGGTTGCAGAAGAAGGTATTAATGCCATTAATCGTTTATTAATGGGATTGAAGCAGGTTGGGTACACGTCGAAAACCCTCAACTTCATCACTGACTTAATTAAGGAAGATGCCTTTGCTGTAAATATTTTCGGTCAGTGTGAAGATGACGTTTCAGGTAAGTTGAAATTCAATGTCGGAAAAATTGAGGTAAACGAGGGAATGGAGCGGCTGTCGATTGATATGCGCATCCCGGTGACAGTGGATAAACAAGTGGTTGTCGACCAACTAACACTGGCTGCCAAGCAATATGGTTTAACCTATCAAGAATTCGACTATTTAAAATCCATCTATGTACCGAAAGATCATTTTTTAATCCAAACATTAATGAAAGTGTATCAAGAGGTAACAGGTGATTTGGTCTCTGAGCCGCTTTCTTCCGGCGGGGCTACTTATGCAAGAGCGATGGACAACTTTGTATCGTTTGGGGCTATTTTTCCCTATCAAACCAAAACAGAACATCAGCCAAATGAACACATCGAATTAGATGAAATGTTTAAGGCGATGGTAATTTATGCAACAGCTATTTATGAATTAACACGATAGGAAATATGGAGGCCTGACTCCTGATGTGTGAATTTTTGCCGCATATAGGGTCAGGCACTTTATTTGTTTATATCATTTATTTGTAGGCCTTCACTTGTAATAGTGTTTCTAAGTCGACAATTTCAAAGTTCTTTTCTTGTAGTGCTTGGATCATGAGTGGTAAGGCTTTTTCGGTTGCAATTTTATCTGAATCAGAGTGCATTAAGATGATGTCGCCATTTCGAACATTCTCCGTAACATTTTTGACAATATTGCCAGCTTCTTTTTGCGACCAGTCGAGTGTGTCGATAGACCAAAGGACAAGCGAATATTCTTTCTCTTGCGCAATGTCTGCAACTTTAGCATTAACATCCCCATATGGCGGACGAATGATGGCAGGTTCTTTTCCAATCAAAGATTTTATCGCTTTTCCAGCTTGATCCATTTCTGTCTGAAGCTCTGCTGTTCCCAACTTTGTTAATTCTACATGATGGTAACTGTGGCTTAGAACCAAATTTCCATTATCATAAGCCCTTTTTACCACCTCAGGATAAACGTGCACTTTGCTGCCAATAAAGAAAAAATTCCCCTTTACATGATTTGCAGCTAAAATATCGATTATCGCTGGCGTAATGGTGCCATCCGGACCATCATCAAAGGTTAAACTAACCTGTTTTTTATTTGGACCATTCACATACACATTTTTCTGCCCTTTTGAAAATAACACCACTTGCTTTCGCCAGGCTTGCATTTTTTCCCAAGCTTGAGCAGTCAGCTGATTCGAGCGTCCTTTAATATCTAGATGATAATCCAGCTTTGAGCTTGTTGTTTCATCGACAGAACGTTTTTGGTTAAAAACAGAGATGTGGTCAACGCCGTTTCCAGTCTTCGGGATGATAAATTTGAGGTCGGCTTTTGCACTAACTTCGTAAACATAGATGGTATCATGATCGGTTTCCCGAACTTCAGTTGGTTTACCTAGTGCTTCTTCAATCATTTTGTATGTGACTCTATTTAAATCTTGTGAGTAGGAACGCACATCAAATATTTCCCCTGCTGCGTTATACCCAAAAACCACTTTCTTTTGATTATAGGTCGCATAGTAGCCCTGACCCGCTTGGTCAACTTTGTCTGGTTCTCCCCATTCCGTTTTCACTTCGTTCATCTTACTTTCGAAAACACTAAAGGGACTTTCCAAAACCATCCCGTTAATGGCCTTTTTCTTAACTTTTTCTAGTTTCGATATGGAAGGGTTCACTTCTTTAGGCTGTACCTCATTTTGTTTAGGTGGGACTTTTTCCTTTGGAGCAGAGATATCCGAAGCACAGGCCGTTAAGATGGTGGCAAAAGATACTACTAGTATGACTAAGAAAACTCTTTTTATTTCGTATAAAATTTTATCTAGCATTCCTCTATGATTAGCCATATTCTCCCTTTCCTTTTTACGGAATTATATCATATGATTATTAGAATTCATTTTTAGTAACAAAAAAAGACAAGCATCTCTGTGTAACTTAAATTGAATAATTGTTTTAGTATAAATCAAAAAGATGTCACCCCCTCTCTTTTTAATTAAATTTTCTAACTTGTAATATTATATTATTTTATTTATATTATTTTATTTATATTATTTTATTTATATTATTTTATTTATATCACATACATGTTTATGCCGATATTGGTGATTACGGCCAATGAAATGTATCAACCTCGACATATACTTACCATACTTACCACTGAGTAACAAAAAATGTACCAGCAAATGACAGGTGTTTACCACTTCATACCTTCTGAATGATAAAAGTTAAAAATCCATAGTTTTTTGAATCGGAAATGTTATACTTTTTGTACAAATCTGATTGATTTTCAATAAGATCAGACTTCCACAAACGGGCCATTTAATTGAATATGGAAATTGATAATCTTCTCTTAAATATAAAAAGGTTAGAAAAAAGGTAAAGAAAGATAACCTAATAACTGAGGGATTTCGTGTGGGAGAAGGATTAGATGCGGGGAAATACTATGTTGTACATTACTATTATCCTGATTGGTTTTTCTTAATCCCAATAGCTTTGTTTATTTTAAGCGGAGCATTATTTTTTCTTTGGTTATTATTTCAAATTAAATATGATTATTACACAAGATATTCACAATGATGAAATTTATTTTTTCCTAAACCACAAGAAAACCTCTTTGACTCCAAGTTCAAAGAGGTTTTTTTCAGGCACTACATACTCCAAAATCAAAATTTCACTAATTGTAAAGAGGGATATTGTTTTCTTGTTTTTGGGAAATACATTTCTCTCTTACAATCAATTAAACTGCTATTCTTAATTTTTGCAACTGTGCTATGTCAAAAGGATTTGACTTGCAATAAAACATCATCTTTATTTTAAAAAAGTGTACCCGACTCTTATTTTTTATATTATTTTTGCAGCAGCTTCTAATAAATGCGTTTGATTCGGTATTCTTCTAACCACTTCTTTACCGATCTCAATTGAAGCAGTTGCAGCAGGCGAAGGGGCATTGCATACGTGGACAGTCCGTTTGCCCAAAATAATATGGAAATCATCAACCATTGTTCCATTACTTTTCAGTGCCTGTGCCCGTACTCCGGCGGGAGCAGGAATTAGGTCATCTTCCTTAATCTCTGGAATCAGTTCCTGAAGACTCTTTGTAAAATGGGATTTACTAAAAGATCTGATATATTCCTCAAGTCCTTCTTTCATAAATTTCCCTGCAAGCTTCCAGAAACCGCCGTAGGCAAGTGTTTCAGCTAAATCACGTGGACTGAAATCAGTTTTCTTGTACCCTTCTCGTTTAAACCCAAGCACAGCATTTGGTCCTGCATCCACTTCCCCTCCAATCATGCGTGTAAAATGAACGCCGAGGAATGGAAAATTTGGATTTGGTACAGGATAAATTAAATGTTTCACCAGATAACGTTTTTCCGGCTTTAATTTATAGTATTCCCCGCGAAAGGGAACTATTTTCATATCTGTTTTATACCCCGCCGCAGCCGCAACACGATCACTATGAAGCCCTGCACAATTAATCACAATACGTGCTTTCAATGTGCCATGGTTCGTTTCAATCTGGACAGTATCACCTTCCTCATGCATTTTTTCTACCTTTGTATTAAACTGAATTTCTCCACCATGGGCCTGGATTATCTCTGCAAACTTTTCGCTGACCTGTCGATAGTTTACAATGCCGGCTTGCGGAACGCGAATCGCTCCAAGTCCGCGGACATGTGGTTCTATTTCTTTCAATTCATCCACATGAATCTTTTCAATTGTCAGTTCGTTTTTTAGGCCGCGATTATATAGATCTTCAAGAAGCGGCAATTCTTCCTGTTTCGTGGCAACAATAACTTTTCCACAAATATCATGTTCAATCCCATGTGTCTGACAAAATTCTGTCATTGATCGACTTCCTTGCTTAGCAAAACGCGCTTTAAAGCTTCCGGGTTTATAGTAAATTCCCGAGTGAATCACTCCGCTGTTATGGCCCGTTTGATGCTCAGCTACAGCCTTCTCTTTTTCAATCACAACGATTTTCGCATTCGGGAAACGTTCATATAAGGCCATTCCTGTTGATAAACCGACAATTCCCCCGCCGACAATTGCAAAATCATACATTTCAACGCCTCCTATTTATTGCGATCTTGTGCTTTTTAAACGTTCCATATAATTAATTAAATTGTTTTTAGTACGAAAAATATGATACTCCACCGCCGCCCGCAATTCGTTAGGATCTCCTCGTAAAACCGCTTCATAAATGCATCGATGCTCACGTTGCGTTTCCTGAAAATAATCAATTAATAAATTAGGCGCTATCGGTGAAATGCCAAGAGTCTCTACCATTTTATGGACTCGTGGCCATGGACAACCTTTCCTGAGTGTTTCGTGAAATGAGGCATTTAGTCGAATATACTCATCATTCGTTTCATCAGTTAATTGAAGCGCTTCCATTTGGAGCAAAAGATTTTCCAATTCTTGTTTATCATCTTCTGTTAAAAAGGGCAGCGATTTTTCAACGGCCAAGCCTTCAAGAATTGAACGGGTTTGGTAAATTTCTTCAATATTATCATGTGTAATCGGCGTGACTATGGCCCCTTTATGAGGGACTAGCTCTACCAGACCCTCCATTTGGAGCTGCGTCAGAGCTTCCCGTATGGGCATGCGGCTGACACCGAGCCGCTCCGCCCATTCTTCTTGAATAAGCCGGTCCCCTTTTTTCAATGTTCCATCTAATATGATCTGTCTAAGAGTCTTCGTTACTTTTTTTACGATTGTAGATTTATTTTGGGCTATTTCAGTCATTAAATATCCACCTCGTTTTATATTGGATACAATATTAAGTTTATCATACTGTATTTAGGGCATCAATCCCTAATTTTTCAAAATATTGTATCCAATCACTTTTATTTAGGATCCAATCTGAATTAACGATGATGATCATCAACACGATAAATCCACAAAAAAAACGGACAATGCTGAACTCCCAGCTTGTCCGTTTCTCCATGTCTTCTTTATTTTAATTTAGAGTGAAATTCTTTCCCTTGTTTTTTGAAGGTTAAACATTTTCATTTTGTTATATAATGTTTTTCTAGTGATACCCAGCAGCTCTGAAGTTTTTGATATGTTCCCATCATAGACATCTAGAGCTTTGATTATGAATTCTCTTTCCACCTTCTCCAGTGTGGTTAATTCAACTCGTTCAGGTAAAAACATATGCTCTATGACTTTATAAGGGAAGTGTTCGATCGTAATCTTTTTCCCTTGAGAGATTAAGACAGCTCGTTCTATATAGTTTTCGAGCTCTCTTATATTCCCTGGCCAATGGTATGATTTTAAATATTTCAAAATAGCTGGATCAAATTCCGGACACTTTTGATTCAATCGCTTACTAATTTTATTTAGTAAGTGATTAAATAGCACTGGAATGTCTTCCTGCCTTTCACGTAGTGGAGGAATTTGGATTACAATAATTCCTAATCGATAATATAAATCTCGACGGAAACCATTTTTGTCTACTAAGTTTTCAAGTGATTGATTAGATGCCGCTATTACTCTAACATTGATTGGAATGGGGGACGATCCACCTACACGCGTCACTTCATTCTGCTGCAGTACCCTCAGTAATTTAACTTGCATATCTTCAGGCATACTATTGACTTCGTCTAAAAATAGCGTTCCGCCATGGGCCAGCTCAAACTTGCCTGGCATTCCGCCCTTTTTCGCCCCAGTAAATGCGCCCTCCTGGTATCCAAATAACTCACTTTCAATAAGTTGACCAGGAATAGCACCGCAGTTTACTGCAATAAAAGGGTTTCCGCTTCTCTCGCTCTCATTGTGAATGGCTTGTACAAACAATTCTTTACCTGTTCCACTTTCACCTTCAACAATGATTCTTGAGTTTGTTTTCGACACTACTCTTGCGATATTAATCGCAGCCTGTATTCCCTCTCCACTTCCAATTATGTCTTCAAAGGTAAAATGCTTACCCACTGATTGGAGGGTGTTCTTTTTTATTTGTGAATTTCTTTCTTTCACAAGAAGTTCGTTTTCGATCGCTTTAGCAAGAGAAACAACCATTCCAAGCGTATGGGTATGCTTTAGTGAATAATGTCCTGAAAGTGTTAGGACACCTATTAATTTCCCATTACCATCATGAATCGGAGCGGCCGCACAAGACCATTGATGAAAATGGACGTTGTAATGTTCCGGCCCACCAATATGTATTGGCTTCCTTGTTGTAATGGTGACACTAATTGCATTTGTACCGGCACTTTCAGAGCGGTTTGCCCCAATTTCGAAATTACTTTTTTTCCCTTGATCGACCACATGTTTGTCGCCTCTAACATCTAATACATTTCCGAATTGATCGGTTAATACAAATAAAAAGTTAGTTTCTTTTGTTATATCGCTAATGAGGTTAATAAATGGAGCAACTTCGTTGATTAATAATTGATTTTTGCTTATTAAGTTTTGAATTTCATCTTTATCTAATAAAGGAGGTTTTTTGAAGGGATTCACATTTAATTTTCGGCAACGCTTCCATGAATCTGCAACTTCTTTTCTCAGATGGGAAGTATCATTTCCGCCATTAATAAATTGGTCCCATTTATTATAAAGTTCTTTGTAAGAATAATCGGATGGCAATAAAATTCCTCCCGTTCAATAGTAATAATGGGTTTTATATTAAAATGTATAAAATTCCGAATAGTCACTATTAAATAATAACAGACGTTTGTACATTTTGGAAGAATATATCCTAAAAATGGGATAAAAGATGGGGATCCAAGGATACTGGGTAGTTTTAAACAAAAAAAGCTGATAAAATCGCCTAAAACAATTTGTATCAGCTTTTTTTATTATTAATGTTTAACTAAACTTTTCTTCTTCTCTAGCCAAGCTCTTGCAGTTTCCCAAATCCCTTCTGATACAGTAGGATGTGGATGGATAAGTGAAGCTAATTCATCCATCGTCCCTTCCAGAAAAATAGCAGTAGATACTTCAGAAATCATCTCGGTTACATGAGGACCAACCATTACTGCTCCAAGAATTTCGTCATAGCGATCATCCGCAATGAGCTTAATAAATCCTGATGACTCATCCATTGCCATTGTTTTGCCGTTTGCTCTTAGCTGCAGTGTCTCGCTTCGATAAGAATAGCCTCTTTCTTTTGCTTCCCTTTCGGATAACCCCACACTAGCAATTTCCGGAAATGTATAGATACAACGTGGAACCACTTTATAATCAACTTCCTTGAATATACCAGAAGCGTTCGACGCTGCGACTATACCTTCACTACTTGCAACATGGGCCAATTGCCAGCCGCCAATGACATCTCCAACAGCATAAACATTCGGATAGCTTGTTTCCATTTGTTTATTAACGGCGATAAATGGACCATTCATCTTCAAATCCAACTTATTGACACAACTTACATTTGGTTTACGTCCTGAGGCAAACAAAACTTCTTCCGCGGAAACTGTCAACCGCTCCAAATTCTTAAGCTCAACAGTTATAACCTTTTCTGAATCAATCTCACCTGCTTCAACTACTTTTGCAGATGTATGAATGGTGATACCCTTTTTCTTAAGTTCTTTCGTCATTAACCTCGAAGCATCTTCATCTTCTCCAGCAATGAGTCTTTCTCCCATTTCAATGATCGTTACTTCAACGTTCAAACTAGAAAAAATACAGGCAAACTCCACTCCAATAATTCCGCCGCCTATAATGACGATCGATTTTGGTATGTAAGTTAAATCAAAAATCGTATCGCTTGTATGGGCTTGTATGTGTTCAACGCCCTTAATCGGAGGTATATAGGGTTTTGAACCAGTAGCAATGATCATTTTTTTACCATACACCTCAGATTGAATACCATTTGATTCAATAGTAACTCGATTATCGGGAAGAACGGTGGCTAAACCATTTATGAGATCGACATTTGCACTTTTCAAGAGGTATTCTACCCCTTTTCGCAAATTCTCTATAACCGTGGTCTTCCGTTTCATCATTTTTTCAAAAGATAGATGAACGTTTTCAACTTCTATTCCCCACTTTTTTGCTTTTTCTAACATGTCGAGGAATTCTGAATGCCTAAGTAACGTTTTTGAAGGAATACACCCGCTATTCAGGCATGTTCCACCAAGGTATTGATTTTCAATGAGGGCCACTGACAAGCCCTGTTTCCCAGCGAAATCTGCAGCAACATAACCGCCTGGACCCCCGCCGACTACAATTAAATCGTACATCTTCATATTTCTCACCTCAAAGAATTAATTCATAAGGATTTTCTAATAAATTTTTCAGTTCAGTGAGAAACTCAGCTGCCGGAGCCCCATCAATCACCCGATGGTCAAATGAAAGGCTGAGGGTTACGAATTGCTTTGCAGCAAATGATCCGTTCTCAGAAACTACTTTTTCCTGAATTCTTCCGATTCCAAGGATTGCAGATTGTGGCTGATTAATAATTGGCGTAAACGCATCAACAGCATACATCCCCAAATTACTAATTGTAAATGTTCCACCAGTCAAATTTTCTGGAGCCAGTTTATTTTCTCTAGCCAGATTGACAATTCGCTTATTTTCTTCCGTAAGGGCTGAAAGTCCTTTACTATCTGCATTTCTGATAACAGGTACTACTAACCCATTCGGAACAGCAACAGCTACCCCGATATTGACTTCAGATAGAATTTCGATCATATTCCCATTTAATGAAGCATTCACCATTGTATGCGCTTTTAATGCGTTTGCTGTAGCTTTGATAAAAATTTCGGTATAGGATAGACGATGCCCCGATACCTTCTTGATCTTCTCGAGTAGTTTCGTTCTTAATTCGATTGCCGCTGTCATTTCGACTTCAGAAATAAGTGTTACATGTGGTACTGTTGTAACACTCTGTACCATTCTTTCTCCAATAATCTTTCGCAAACCATTATATTGAATGGTTTGCTTTCGAGAGATTGGATGGCTGCCCACCACATCGGAAGATACAATTTTCCCGTTTGCCCCCGTGCCTTGGATGTTTACTAAATCCATATCATTGTAATGAGCAAGCTTACTAGCCAGAGGACTTACTTTTTGTTGGGGGTTAATAAATTTTTCTACATCCTTTACTTGAATGCGATTATTGGGACCTGTACCTTTAACTTGGCGTAAGTCAATACCATTGTCTTTTGCCAGCTTATTTGCTGCAGGCGTTTTTCTAGGTTTATTTATTCCTGTAAAATGCAGTTGTTCTTCTCTATCGATTGACGAAGAAGTGTTTTTTGCTGCTGGTTCTACCTCTTCCTTCAATCCCTCTATATGATTAGTTTTTAGATTCTCAATTTTTTCATTAGCTTGGCCAATATAGGCGATTGGTTCTAAAACAGGTACTTCATCATCAACATTAAATAATCTCTTTAATAAGATGCCTGACGTTGTAGCTTCCACTTCAAGATTGATTTTGTCGGTCATAATCTCAAGAATCGGTTCACCTTTATCAACTCGATCCCCTTCATTCTTTATCCATTCCAAAATCGTTCCACTCTCCATAGTTGCTCCGAGTTTTGGCATTAACACTTGTTCAGCCATGTTCGACCCTCCTGTCAGGCATACGTTAGTATCATTGATTTAATAACTTTCTTTATATCTTCAACTTGGGGAACTGCTTGTTTTTCAAGTGAGGGATTATACGGAATCGGCACAGCTTTCCCTCCAAGTCTTACTACTGGCGCATCCAGGTAATCAAATGCTTCACTTTCATTAATGACACTGGCAATCTCTGCACCATATCCGCCACGTTGTACCGCTTCATATACCACGACAGCACGTCCGGTTTTTTTCACAGATTCAACGATTGTTTCTGTATCAAGCGGCACTAATGTGCGTGGGTCGATAACCTCTACACTAATTCCTTCTCTTTCAAGTTCTTCTGCTGCTTTCAAAGCCCTATGAACCATAATAGAAGTTGCAACGACAGTGACATCGCTGCCCTCTCGCTTAATATCCGCTTTTCCAAGTGGGATGACATAGGATTCTTCAGGTACGTCGTCTTTCATACCATATAAAAGCTTATGTTCATAGAAAATAACTGGATTATCATCTTCTAATGCCGCTTTAAATAAACCTTTCGCATCATAAGCTGTAGATGGCTGTACGACTTTTAATCCTGGAACATGTGCCATCCATGCCTCTAAGCTTTGTGAATGCTGAGCTGCAAAACCCGCTCCAGAGCCGCCAGGAGTACGGATAACAATAGGGACTTTTCCCTTTCCACCATACATATAACGTAATTTTGCTGCTTGGTTTACGATTTGGTCCATCGCAACCGTCACAAAATCGGAAAATTGGAGTTCTAAAATCGGACGCATTCCCATCAAGGCGGCCCCAATCGCAACTCCAGTAATGGCTTGTTCTGAAATTGGTGTATTTAATACCTTTTCTGGTCCCAATCTTTCAATCATTCCTCTGGTTAGTCCGAAAGCACCGCCATAAATCCCAATATCCTCACCTAAAATAAAAACGTCTTCATTTGCTTCGATTTCTTGGCACATAACTTCATTAATTGCTTCTGCATAAGTAATTTTACGCATAAATATTCCTCCTTCCTTTTTTATTATGCAAACACGTCTTCTTCAAGTGAGCTAAGTGGTGGTTCAGGACTGTTTTCGGCAAACTCAATAGCTTCGTCTATTACTTGCTTTACTTTTTCTTCTACTTCAACTATTTCTTCTTTTGACAAAATACCTTCGTTCAATACTCTTTCCTTAAAAAGCTTGATTCCGTCTCTATTTGTCATCCAATCTTGTTCTTCATCCCGAGTTCTGTATTTTCTAGCATCACTTTTGGAGTGTCCTCTCCATCTATAAGTCTTAGCTTCTATTAAAGTTGGCCCTTCTCCATTTCTAGCACGATCTACAGCTTTTTGAGTCTCTTCCATTACAGCAATGACATCAGTACCGTCTACGGTAACTCCTGGAATACCGTACGAACTTGCACGTTGTGATAAATTCTCTACTTTCGTCATTTCTTTAATGGAACTTGACATTCCATATTGATTATTTTCACAAAAGAAAATAACTGGTAAATTCCAAACAGACGCTAGATTAATTGCTTCATGGAAAGCTCCCTCATTGGTCGCTCCATCACCAAAAAAACAAACGACAACATAGCCTAAATTCTTCTTCTTAGAAGCTAACGCTGCACCACAACCAATTGGCAGCCCACCTGCAACAATACCATTCGCCCCAATATTTCCTATTTCTAAATCAGCAATATGCATGGATCCGCCTTTTCCTTTACAGTACCCTGTTTCTTTGCCTAATAGCTCAGCCATCATAAATTTAACTTTCGAGCCCTTTGCGATACAATGTCCATGTCCACGATGTGTGCTCGTAATTTTATCTTGAACGGTTAACACCGAACATGCACCAACAGCGGTAGGCTCTTGTCCGATACAAAGATGCATAGTTCCGTGGATTTTCCCTTGCATAAACTGTTTTTCAACCGCTTCCTCAAAGTCACGAATTAGTATCATTTGATATAATAATTCTTTCAACTTTTCTTTTCCTAGCTTTTGGATGCTACCAACTGTGCTTGTCTCCATAAGGGAAACCCCCTTCACATTTGAACTGTTATACTTATTTGATACATGATAATAATTTCTTTATTTTTCATAATCGTAATACATTAACACTTTTCCACATTCTCTTGATTCGATGATATCAAATGCTCTTTCCCATTCACTTAGTGGAATAACATCCGTAATAATTGGCTTTAAATCAATTGTATTCGTTGATAGGATTTTCCTTACCTTTTCCCAAGTTTTCATGGAGTGAGCAAAGGAGCCGTACAATTGAATTTGTTTATACAAAATGGAGTCGATATCCATTTCTACATTACTTCCTATAATTCCAAGCTGGATGTATTTTCCCATTTTCTTCAATGCTTTAAGGGAATTGTTTACTGCTGATGGAGCGCCAGAGCATTCAAGCGCAATATCTACACCTACACCATCCGTTAACTTTTCTATAATTTCATTAAGATCTTGGGTAAATACATCCACTGTTGTATGTGCCCCAAGTTTTTTAGCAATGTTAAGTCTTGTAATATCCTGACTTGTTCCTGTAACGATCACATTGCAGCCTTTACTCATTAGTAAGCTCAAAGAAATGAGTCCAATTGGTCCTGGACCCGAAATTAACACCCAATCACCTGCGTTAAACTCCGTCAATTCTTCGATAGCTTGTACAGCACATGCTAATGGTTCTGCAAGAGCCGCTTCTTGTAATGAAATAGTAGGCGGCACCTTATACACCATTTCTTCGTTTACAACTACATATTTCGTGAAGCTTCCATTCACTCCGCTGCCGAGACTTCTCCGTTCAGAACAAAACATATAATAGCCTTGTTTACAGTACATGCAGTTCTTACATGTCCAAGCAATGGAAGGAAGCACCATAACAATATCGCCCGGATTAATATTTTTTACATTTTTTCCTGATTCAACTACTTCTCCTGAAAATTCATGCCCAATCACAACAGGAGGATAACTCTTATAGCTATCATGATAAATATGCATATCTGTTCCACAGATTCCGGAATAACGCACTCTTATTTTTATTCCTGTTGCATCACAAACTGGTTCAGGAATATCAAGAATATTCAAATTTCCAAAACCCGGCTCCGTCTTCATAAGTGCTTTCATTTTGATCCACTCGCTTATTAGTTAGTAATTTTTTAGCGGCAAAAATGTTATTCCTAGGCTAAAATTGATTAGGTCTTTCTTTGCTTAATTAATTCAGAGGTAAACTTAATCCTTCTGAAAAAGTTATACTTTTTCAGAAGGATCTTTTTTCAACTCTTATAGCCCTAAAGAAATAAATTTCTCTTCTAAGTAATCTCTAATTCCTTGGTGACCGCCTTCACGGCCATAGCCACTGTGATTCATCCCACCAAATGGTGCTTGTGGTACGCCAGGAACAGCATCATTTAGTCCAATCACTCCAAAGTTTAGGGCTTCTGAAACAGTAACAGCACGTTGAATGTTGGATGTGTAAAGATAAGCTGCCAATCCATACTCCGTATTGTTCGCTTCGAATATGACATCTTCATCACTACTAAAAGTTGTAATAGGAGCAACTGGCCCGAAAGTTTCTTCCCTCATGATAATCATCTCTTTTGTAACATTACCGAGAATAGTTGGTTCGTAATAAAAACCGTTAGGATCCCCTGTAACTTTACCGCCAATCAAAACTTCCGCACCTTTTGATGTAGCATCTTCTACGTGCTCTTTTACCTTTTCTAGCCCATCTTTACTTACTAGTGGCCCAATTTGCACCGTTTGATCCAAGCTATTTCCAACTTTTAACTCTTGAACTTTTTTAACAAAAAGCTTTGTGAACTCTTCTTTAATATTTTCGTGAACATAAATACGGTTTGCGCAAACACATGTTTGACCTGCATTTCTAAATTTACTTGCAACAGCCCCCTCAGCTGCTTTTTCTAAATCAGCATCTTCAAATACGATGAATGGAGCATGTCCGCCTAGCTCTAAAGAAAGCTTTTTCAATTGTTCTGCGGATTTTTCTACTAATTTTTTACCAACCTCAGTAGATCCTGTAAAAGAAACCTTTTTAACTACTGGGCTTTCAAAGATTTCATCAGATATTTCTCTCGTCGCACCTGCCACAATATTTACTACTCCACTTGGAATTCCCGCTTTTTCAACTAGGCTTGCAAAAGCAAGAGCTGAAAGCGGTGACTGACTTGCAGGTTTGACAATACCGGTACAACCAGCAGCCAAGGCAGGTCCAAGCTTTCGAGTCATCATTGCTAACGGGAAATTCCAAGGAGTAATAGCCGCAATTACACCAACGGGCTGTTTCACAACAAACAATCTTTTGTTTGGTGAGGATGCTGGAACAGTTTCTCCATAAATGCGGCGGCCTTCTTCTGCATACCAAGATAGAAAGCTAGCAGCATATTTCACTTCTCCACAAGCTTCAGAATAAGGTTTACCCATTTCCATGCTCATAATAGTTGCCAGTTCTGTCTCATGCTCCAGCATTAAATCACGTACCTTCAATAAATAATCCGCTCTTTCATTTGCTGTCAGTTTAGCCCATTTTGGAAATGCTGCATTTGCAGCTTCAATAGCCGCTTTCGTTTCTTCTTTTGCTCCTCTTGGAACCTCAGCAACAACATTTCCTGTGTTTGGATTTTTCACTGTAAAGGTAGAACCATTACTAGCATTTTTCCACTCTCCATTAATGAATAATTTAATATTTTCTAAGTCAATCAATGATAATAGTTTTGTAGTTTGTAACATTCTAATTCCTCCCACTCTTAGTAAATGCTCCATTTATCTATCAAAAATAATTTAGAATTATATAAAGTGTTCTAGCACTACTTTTAAGAAAAAACCATACCGCCATCAATTACTACCGCTTGCCCTGTCATATAATTTGAATCCTCAGAGGCCAGAAATGAAACATAGTTCGCTACATCGGCCGGTTCTTCAATTCTCCCTAAAGGGATTCCATTAATTTTATTTTTCAATGTTTCTCCTAAAGGCACATTCATATACTCACTCATTTTACGATCAATTTCTTCCCACATGCCGGTTCCTACAATACCCGGACAATACGCATTAACCGTAATTCTATGACTTGCAAGTTCTTTTGCAGCAGTTTGAGTCAGACCAATGACAGAAAATTTTGTCGCACTATAGTGACCCAGAAATTCAACTCCTCTTTTTCCGGAAGTACTGCTTGCATTGATTATTTTTCCGCCCTTTTGTTTGATCATTACTTTTGCAGCAGCTTGCATGCAAAACATCGTTCCAAACACATTGATACGAAAAATTCTTTCCATATCTTCTTCCGTAATTTCAAGCAGTGGCTTTACTTGGACAATTCCAGCGTTTGAAACCATGACATCAAGACGTCCAAAATGTTCTACCACTTGATCAACCATCGAAAAAACTTGTTCTCTATTGCTGACATCTGCAACAATAGGTAAGGCTCTTTGTCCTAATTTTTCAATCTCTGAAGCTACATATTTAATAGATTCCTCACCAATGTCATTCAATGCTACATCAAATCCATCAGTAGCCAACCTTAGGGCAATCGCTCTTCCTATACCAGCCCCTGAACCCGTAACTAAAGCTATTTTCCTTTTTTTCATGTTTATCCCCCGATTTTTTCGGAAAGTTATTTTAAATGAAAACCTTTTGAATTCACAAAGTCTTTCATATGTGTCCTTCTAGGTGTGGATAAAAAATCACTCATTGATTCTGACCAATTTGTCTTTTTTTGGTTTGTCAGACGACTTCCATAGTAATCTTCTAACTGAGAGTCATATAGATCCAAAACTTCTTGATATTTTTCTTCGTTATATACATTTTCATGAAGGATTGCTTCAACTGGTAAACGTGGCTTAACCAGCTGATTTTCATTTGGGATCCCAACTGTCATACCGAATAAAGGAATGGTTTTATCAGGTAAACCAACAACTTTACTAATTTCTTCAGGGTTATTTCTTACCCCTCCAATATAGCAAATACCATAGTTTTGAGATTCTGCAGCCACTACAAAATTTTGAGCAAATAATGCTGTATCAATGACAGCAACAAGGAAATTTTCAAGAATTTCATTCTGTATACTTGTTCCTTGTTTTTTACATGCATATTCCAAGCGTTTCAAGTCAGCACAAAATAATAATAAAACAGGTGCTGATTCGATTTGCCTTCTATTATTTGAAAGTGATGCAATAGCTTCCCTTTTGTCTGGATCCGTTACATGAATAACTGAATATGCTTGAACAAAGTGGGAGGATGCAGCATGTTGGGCAGTAACCAACAATTTTTCTAGCATTCCTAAAGGCAGACCTTCCTTTTTATAGTCTCTTATGGAAGTATGACTTCGTATAAGATCGAGCGTTGTATCAATTTTTTGTTCAAAAGTCATATAACTATCCCCTTCATTAACTTATTGCCAGTACCGGCTTTAAGACGACTTGATTTAAACCATCTTCAAAAGCCTGTGTAACATTTATCAAAGGATAAATTGTCATTAGATCCATTAACTTTTCTGATAATGAATTTAATACTGTAAATGCTTCATTATAATCTTCTGGATTACAACCGTAACTTGTATTGACATGTACCTCATTTCTTACTAATTCCGTTAAAAAGAGGGTTGTTTCATATTCGTACAAAGCCACCAAAATAGCCTTACCCCCCTTTTTCAAACTACGGAATCCTGTTTTTACCGCTGCACTTGATCCGGAGCATTCAAAAACGATGTCTACCTTTTCTTTCACATTCCCTGATTCAACAATGTGAGGGATGACTCCGAATGATTGGCATTTTGACAATCTACTTTCATAATCCCGCTCTAGTCCCGATAAATAAACTTTCCCACCCTTCTGGGCGAGTATTAAACTTACAAAAAAGCCAATTATTCCTGGACCTTGAACTAGAATAATATCAGATTTTGCTATTTCTCCGGCCTGACGGACAGCATGAACAGCAATTGCCATTGGCTCGCTTAATGCTGCTAAATGAAGTGGTATATCCCCTGGAACTTCTTTTACATATTGCACATTTGTTTTCACATATTGTGCCATGCCGCCATCATAATGAAGCCCTATTACTTTATTTTGAGCGCAGATAGATTTCCGCCCGTTTTGGCAGTTTTCACAGAGGCCGCAATAATTCATAGATTCCACGATGACTCGTTTTCCCTTTAAGTGTTTTGCTGAGGCATCAAAGCAATCAACGACAACACCTGAAAATTCATGGCCCAAAATAATGGGTTTATGAACAAACTCATAACCTTTTGAATGCTTATATGCATGAAGATCGCTGCCGCATACACCACAGTACTCTACTTTTATTAACACTTCATTACGGAGGAGTGTTGGCAGTTCTTTTTCTTGAAGGATAATTTCCCCTGCTTTTTCTGTTTTCAGGGCCACTCGCATACATGTCACCTCTACATTCCAAGATAAGCTTTTTTCAAATGTGGATCTTTAATTAAATCTGCAGATTTCCCAAATAACGACAATCGCCCATTTTCTAATACATACGCATCACTAGCTATAGCCAATGATTGCTGTACATTTTGCTCGACAAGAAGAATTGTAATTCCCTTATTTCTTATATTTAATAAGTCCTTTAATAACTGTTGGACTAATATAGGAGCTAATCCGAGCGATAGCTCATCAATAATCAAAAGTTTAGGATTAGCCATTAATCCTCTGGCTATAGCAACCATTTGCTGCTGTCCGCCGCTTAGGTCACCTGCCATTTGATTTTTTCTTTCTTCTAAAATTGGAAACAAATCAAACACGAAGCGGAGATTTTTTTTGAAATCTTTTTTTGCCCGTTTGGAATAAGAACCTAATTCCAAATTTTCCTGAATAGACATATAGTTAAAAAGCTTTCTACCTTCTGGTACCTGGATGATCCCTTCTTCCACAATTTCATGCGGGCTCATTTTGTGAATCTCTTTACCGAAAAATGTAATTTCACCACTCGAAATTCTTTCTAGCCCAGAAATAGCATTGATTGTACTGGACTTTCCCGCCGCGTTCGCTCCTAGTAATGCAGCAATTTGACCTTCATTAATTTCCAATGAGAGATTCCATAAGGCTTGAATTTCGCCGTAGAATAAGTTTACGTTTTGTAATTTAAGCAAAGCTCAATTCCTCCCCAAGATAAGCTTTAATTACTTCTGGATTGTTTGCGATTTCTTTTGGAGTCCCCTCGGCTATTTTCTCGCCATGATGCACTACCACTATCCGATCACAAACATTCATGACAACTTCCATTATATGTTCAATAAGAATGATAGTAATTCCGCTGTCTCTTAGCCCCTTGATCATTGGCAGTATTTCCTTCACTTCACTTGGATTTAAACCCGCCATAACTTCATCCAACAGTAGCACGGTTGGCTGGGTTGCCAATGCTTTCGCTACTTCAAGACGCTTTTTATCAGCGATGGTTAAGCTTTTTCCAACTTGGTCTTTCTTTTTATCTAAACCAACTTTTTTCAAAATTTCCATGCTGTATTCTCTTGCTTCTTTTGTGCTGGATGCCTTATTAAAAGCTCCAACCATCACATTTTCAAGTACAGAAATATTGCCAAATGGCTTAACAATTTGATAGGTTCTGCCAATTCCTTTTTTGCAAATAACATAGGGCTTTTGACTAGTAATTTCTTCATTTTTAAATATTACATGTCCGGATGTTACCCCGAGTGATCCGGAAATAAGGTTAAACAATGTCGTTTTACCAGCCCCGTTTGGCCCAATGATCCCGACAATTTCTTTTTCATTTACATCAAAAGAAACATTTTTTACGGCTTTTAACCCACCAAAATGTTTGGAGACTTCTTTAACTTGAATAATCAACTTTTTCACCCTCCCCTACTTTGATTTTTTTTTTATTTAAGCCTTTTAGTTTTTCAGGAATGCGTTTAAGGATTGGAAGCAATCCATTGGGCAAAAACGATACGATTAAAATTAATACAATCCCGTATATTAGATAATTCATTCCACTTAAGGACGGGAATGTAGAACGTAAAAGCTCATTTAATGGGATAATGATGAACGCTCCTAATACCGGTCCGAAAACAGTTCCTACTCCGCCGATAATTGCTATCAAAGCAATCTCAATGGAAAAGTTTAAGTTAAAAACAGAAATTGGTTCAAAGAACAACATATATTGAGCGTAAAATACGCCCGCAACCCCCGTCATTCCAGCACTGATAGCCATGGCAATCATTTTATATTTTGTTACATTAATACCAAGTGTTTCAGCACCATCTTCGTCTTCACGAATGGCCTTCAAGTAATATCCAACCTTTGTTTTATCAACCCAAATAGCAATTCCTATACTAATAACAAACAATACTAATACGACAAAATAGTAGGCGCTGTATTCTCTAAAAATAAGGTTTTTTAAACCTGGATCAAAACGAATGTTAACACCGATTGCTCCATTTGTGACGTTTTTGAAATATAATGTCAAGTGGCGGATTACCTCTGCAAATGCAATAGTTGTTAAAGTAAAATATGTTCCTTTTAATCTGAAAGCAGGCCATCCGATTAAGACACCAACTACTATGGAAATGACGGCTGCAATGATAAATCCTAACCACGGACTAACACCAAATTTAAGATATAAAAGCGATGAGGAGTAAGCTCCTAATCCAAAAAAGATCGCATGGCCGAGTGATAATTGACCACCGTATCCGCCTAGAATATTCCATGCTCCAGCAATCGTTGCATACAATAAAATAAGAATGAAAATATTTAAATAGAATTTATTTTGAACAACAAATGGAGTTACTAGTAGAAATATCCCAAAGAAAATAAGAAATTTTTGTTTTGACAATAGCTGCATCATTTTAATCCTACCTCCTCTGCGCCTTTACCCAAACTAAAAATACCAGCTGGACGTACTAGTAATACCATGATGAAAATGATGAAGTATACTGCTTCCTTTAGACCAGGGTCAAAAATGACACCTGAAAGCGCCTCGACTACTCCAATGATTAACCCCCCAAAGAAGGCACCGAACATACTTCCCATTCCACCTAATACAACGACAACGAACGCAATAAGTACGAAGGATGTTCCAATTGTTGGATAAACCGAGTAAATTGGCATGAGCATAGCACCTGCAAGACCTACCAAACCGGAACCGATTCCGAAAGCTAAAAGATAAATTCTTTTGACATTAATCCCCATCAAAAATGCAGCTTGTCTTTGCATAGCAACTGCTCGGATGGCTTTTCCAGTCATCGTTTTTTGCAAAAAGAGATATAAAAGGACAGCTACTGCAACGGCAACTCCGAATGCAATTAGTCTAGGAACGCTGATTGCAAATTCTCCTATATTAATAACTTGTGTTTGATAACTGGTTTTAACTGAAAGATGATTCGCACTTAAAGTCATTAAAGCAAGATTTTGAAGTGTAATCGATAATCCTAATGTTGCAAATATTTTCGTTGAAGCAGGAGTATCTAAAATGGGCTGGATCATAATTCTCTGCGTAATTACACCCAGCAAGAAAAGACAGATGATTACTAGAATGGCAGAAACATATGGGTCAAGACCCAATGTCGAATAAAATAAGAAACTAATATACATGGCAATCATTAGCAGTTCACCATGTGCAAAGTTAACGATTCTTACGACTCCAAGGATTAAATTCAAGCCCATGCTGATTAAAGAATATATCCCACCTAACAATAGACCCGAGATAAGTGTTTGAACTAATGTCATATTTACACCTCGCTGTTTCATTTTAAAAGGATTTACCCAAAAGTGCTTGCACCTGATACCTGATAGTCGTTTCTAAATATTGATTGGACATAGTCTTGTTTCAAATAAATATTTTCTGCTGATGCCAAGCACTTAGTTCTGGGTAATCCTTTTAGCTGTTTTTTTGTAAAACTATTATTTTATTGATTTCCAATTTGGGGTTCTTCTACAGCAACATTTTCTGGCCAAACCGTCTTAAGCTCACCATTGATCCACTCATGAACGTACGGTTGGCTCAATTTATTTTGTCCGCTTTTCTTATCGAACTCTACTCCCCAGCCAGTAACGGTGGAACCAACTTTAGCTTTGTATTTCAAAGCTTCTTCTTTTAATTTATCAGGGTCAACTTCGCCGACTTTATCCATTGTGTCCAGTACGACTTTCATTCCCATATAGTTTGTTAAAGAGTGACCAGAACGTGGTTCTGTACCATACTTTTCTTTGTAGAGCTTGATAAATTCTTCAATTCCAGGAGTAACTTTGCGATTAATTTGGTATTGTGGGAAGTCAATATCAAATATCCCGTTAGCTTTATCTCCCATTGCTTCTTTAAAGTCACTCATTGTATGACCGCCACCGGAACCGATGAATACTGGAACCTTCAGTCCCAGCTCTTCACTTTGTCTAGCAAGAAGAATGGAGTCATTTAAGTATGAAACCGCAATGATTACGTCTGGTGCAGCCTTTTTAATATTCAACACGACTGAACTTAAATCATTAGTTCCTGCGCTGTATGGTTGATTTGTTACAACATTAATTCCTTCTTTTTTTGCGAGCTTAGAAGCTTCATCTGCAATGGTTGTCCCATAGGAAGAATCCTCATGAGCAATAGCAACCTTAATATCTCCTAATTTTTTACCTAGTTTTTTTGTCACCACATTTTTAATAAAATCAATATGCACCTTAGAGAAATTAGAAGCAGGTGGATTTGTTCGTAGAACATATTTGTAATTTCTGTCTGTAATGGAATCAGATACGGCTCCAAGCTCCCAATACAAGACACCACTTCTTTCAGCAACTTCACTAGCTGCAAAAGAGATGGAGCTAGAATACGATCCGATTATCGACTTTATGTTTTCCTGATTAATTAAACGATTCGCCTCTGCTTGAGCAGCATCTGCATCAACTGCGTCTCCTTTAACTAATTTTATTTTTTTCCCGCCTGCAATTCCGCCATTTTTATTTGCTTCTTCAACTGCTAGCTCTGCACCACGAAAACTCTCTTCTCCAAGAAGTGCCAAGCCACCTGATAAAGGGTATAAAGCACCAACTTTTAATGTTTCCGATTTACCACTACCTTTACCATCACCACTCGCTCCACCCGAGCAAGCCGATAAAAGGAAAAGCAAACCTATCATTATAACGCTTACAATTTTCTTCATAAGATACCACCTTCTTTTAGAATAGTTTATTTATTAAGGTTAAGTTGCGGTTCCTGTACAGCCACTTTTTCTGGCCATACAGCTAAAAGCTTTCCGTTAACCCACTGATGAACATAAGGTTCACTCAAAGTGTTTTGACCCGTTTTAGAATCGAATTTCACACCCCAGCCAGTCACTGTTTTACCTGGATCTACTTTATATTTCATTGCTGCAGCACGTAATTTATCAGGATCAATCTCTCCAACTTTATCAATCAGATCAAGAAGGACATTCGTTCCCATAAAATGCACAAGAGAGTGCCCAGATCGTGGTTCTTCACCATATTTTGCTTTGTACAATTTAACAAAGTCTTCCATTCCAGGTGTGAATTCGTGATTAATTTGATATTGTGGAAAAGCTACATCAAAGACTCCATTTCCGCTTTCACCCACGCCCTCGATATAGTCAGCCATATCATGGCCTCCACCAGAGCCAACAATAACTGGAACCTTTAATCCTAATTCTTGACTTTGTCTATGCAATAGAATTCCATCATTTAAATATGATACTTCTATGAGAACATCAGGCTGAGCCTTCTTTAGGTTTAGAACCACTGAGCTTAAATCGTTTGATGAAGCACTATATGGCTGCACCGTTACAATGTTAATGCCTTCTTTTTTGGCTAACTTTACTGCTTCATCTGCAATGGTTGTTCCATACGATGAATCTTCATGGGCAATCGCTACTTTAAGATCGCCTAAATCCTTTCCAAGCTTTTCTGCCAAATAATTTTTGATAAACTCGATGTGTTTTTTTGATAGATAGGATGCAGGAGGATTCGTACGTAACACATATTTATAACCGCGGTCCGTAATCGAATCAGCAACGGCTCCATACTCCCAAAACAAAACTCCGTTCCTTTCTGTCACTTCACTGGCAGCCTGTGAGATACCAGAAGAATAAGAACCCACAATGGTTTTAATATTTTCCTTATTAATCAAACGGTTTGCTTCTGCCTGTGCAGCGTCAGCGTCAGGTGCGTCCCCTTTAACGAGCTCTACTTTTTTACCACCTGCAACTCCACCATTTTTATTTCTTTGTTCAATAGCAAGCTCTACTCCACGATAGCTTTCTTCACCAAGGAGCGCCAAACCTCCAGACATTGGAAACACAGCTCCAATTTTCAACACCTCGCTGCTTTTATCATTTCCACTAGCCTGATTGGATCCACCGCAGGCAGATAATAGCAATAGAAAACCTATCATGATTAGAGATAGAATCTTTTTCATAACTTGCCCCCCTTAATTTTTTAACTGATTAGCCAGCCGCCATCGACATAAATGGTTTGACCTGTTATATAATCTGATGCACTTGAAGCTAGGAAGATGGCAGCTCCTTTTAAATCCTCTAGTTCCCCGGTTCTCTTTAGAGGAATACGAGATTTCATCCACTCTACTTTTTTCTCATCTTCAAAAAGAACCTTTGTCATTTCTGTTTTGAAATAGCCTGGCCCAATTGCATTCACTAAAATCCCATCTACCGCAAACTCTACCGCCATTGCCTTTGTTAATTGGGAAATCCCCCCCTTACTAGCCGCGTAAGAGGACATGTTAGGAAATGCTATTTCACTTGTCAGTGAAGCAATATTGATGATTTTCCCGTAATTTTGTTCCCTCATGTAAGGGATAACAGCCTGTGAGGTAAATAGAGCTGTTTTCAGGTTAATATCCATCACAAAATCCCAATCGTCTTCGGTTACATCCAAAAACGAAGAGCGGACATTTGTGCCAGCTGCATTTACTAAAATATCTATTTTCCCTTCCTTGTTCACGATTTCTTTTACGTAGTTTTTAATTTCCTCTGAATTTCGCGCATCTACTGCCGCATAATACGCATTTCTAGAGAAATTTTTAATCGTCTCTGCTGTTTCTTTGAGTTCACTTTCTGTTCTACTAATAACAGCTACGTTTGCACCTGCTTCTGCAAGAGTAAGGGCAATCGTTTTACCTATTCCTCGCCCGCCTCCCGTAACCAAGGCTGTTTTACCGCTTAAATCAAATAACCTCAACTAATACACCCCCAATTGATTTCCGGTACAATTCAACGACATCTTCATAGGCAGTAATTCTGGGATTGACCGCGATATTTCCACTTAACATAGCGTCCTTTACCATCTGATCTATTTGAGACTCATCAATATGAAATTCTGCGAAAGTAGTGGGGATTCCAATATCCTTTGAAAGTTTTTTAACAGCATTCACCGCAGCTTCCGCTCTTTCCATTAAGGTTAATCCCTCAAGATTTTCTCCCATATCATCTGCAATATCACTAAACAGTTCCGGTACTGCCAATGCGTTAAATTCCATAATGTGGGGAATTAAAATTGAATTAGCTACCCCATGGGCAACACCATAAATCGCACTTACTGGATGACTTAAGGCATGACAATTTCCTAAACGAGTGTTATTAAATGCTAATCCGGCTAGTAAACTTCCCATAAGCATATTTTCTCTAGCTACGATATTGTCACCATTGTAAACAGCTTGCCTCAAATTGCCACTGATTTTTCGAATTGCCTCCCTTGCAAGCGTTTTTGTAATGGGGTTGGCCATTTTAGAAGTATACGATTCAATTGCATGGACTAATGCGTCTAGTCCAGTTGATGCGGTAATTTGCTTTGGCAGTGTTAAAGTAACAAGCGGGTCAACTATCGCCCATTTTGGTGCAAGCTTTATTCCACCTACTGTTAACTTGTATTTTCTTACTTCATCAGTGATAACGGTAAAAGTTGTAACTTCACTTGCGGTACCAGCAGTTGTTGGAATAGCGATTAATGGCAAAAGTTCATTTTCACACGTATCTATCCCTTCATATTCAACAATGGAGCCACCATTTGTGGCCAGCAAACACACTGCTTTGGCAACGTCTATCGAACTTCCGCCGCCCATCGCTATTACCGCATCTGCATCGATCTCACGAAGTAGTTTCACTGCGTCATTACAGTTGGTTACCGTAGGGTTGGGCTGTGTTTGATCATAGATAGAATAATTGATATTATCTAATTGCCTTGTAATTTTATTTAATAATCCCGTCTTGACAAGTCCCTTATCTGTAATAATAAGAACGTTTTTAAAATTTTGTTCATCGATGATTTTTCGAAGCTGTTCTGTTACGCCTAAACCAAACATAATCTGCGTTGGATTCCTAAAAAAGCCAATTGTGTTCACTTTGTATTCCCTCCAAGTTAAAAAAATTCTACACATACTTACAATGCAAATTTCGTGCCAAGGTTGAAAATTCTAAAAATTTCGATTAGAGTAAGGGTTTACAATACCTCATGAAAACCACTAATTTTTCTTAATGGGCAAAATTTACACACTCTATTCATTTATGTATAAATTTTACCCACTTTAATGAATAGCTGTTTCGCAGGATGTTTTTGCTTGTTCAAATTAGATGTCCTCCATTCTAAAGGCATGAAAAAAAACCTCAACTGTTGTTAAGGTTTTTTTCATGCTATTTCAAGCATATTCTTAATTCATTTAAGATTCCTTTTTTTGGATATAAAAAAGACCAGCATCTCTGCTGATCTTGTTATCCACCTATGTATGGTGGAGACGGTGGGAATCGAACCCACGTCCAAAGATATCGGCACTTAAGCATCTACGAGTGTAGTCGATATATTGGCGTTTCGCTGAGCCTTTTGCCTATCGACCGGCGTCCGGTCAGCTAGCCTGGTTGTTCTCTTCCTTCGTCCTCAGGCGGTGGACTCCGGCGTAGCCTACTAAGAGTGAGTCCGCTACCCTACCACATAGGCAATGGAGGGGCGAACAGCTATGCAGTTATTAAGCTGCGAAAGCTAAGTTGTTGTTAGTTTTGCCAGTTATGGCTTTGACGTTTTAACGAGGCCGATCCCCTCGACTCGCAACCTAAGCTCAAACTACCCCTGTCGAATCCGTAGCGTCCCCATTATAAAATGAGCTGAAATCTATTTAAAGATTCTAGATCAGACGTTAGGATTGCTCCATGAATGTCAGAGCAAAAGATTGTGCCGCTAACTTAGCGACAAACTTATTATAACACATTCAGCTTATTTTTCAATTGTAACTATTTGTAAATTAATTCCCAATTACATCTTCTGACGATCGCGGAAGGCTCGTTCGATTTCACGCTTCGCTTCTTTTTGCTTCAGTGCTTCCCGCTTATCATAATTCTTTTTACCCTTTGCTAACCCAATTAAAACCTTACAAAAGCCATTTTTTAAATATAGCTTTAACGGCACTAGTGCGTACCCTACTTCTTTTGTTTCCCCAATTAGTTTATTGATTTCACGTTTATGAAGTAATAGCTTTCGTGTTCGCAATGGATCGTGATTAAACCTGTTTCCTTGCTCATATGGACTGACGTGCATCCCAAACAGGATCGCTTCCCCATTTTGAATTCTCGCATAAGCATCTTTCAGATTGACTTTTCCGGCACGAATCGACTTAATTTCGGTCCCCTGCAGAACAATGCCAGCTTCATATGTTTCTTCAATAAAATAGTCATGGTAAGCCTTTTTGTTTTGCGCGACTACTTTTCCTTCACCTTTTGGCATCTGTTTCACCTCAACTCTATGACTCATTTTAGCAGAAATAGAATCCCTATACAATCAAAAGGGGGCCTTATTGCAAGGCCCCTCAGGCGATTATTTATTTCTTCGCTTTGTACTTTTCGATTTAGGTACATTATCGTAAAATTTACGTTTCTTTTTCGCTTTTTTGGCTTGATCTTGACCGGTGCCTGAATCCGACTTTTGGCCATTGCGATTGCGCCCTTGTCCTTGATCTTGATTGCCTTGTTGTTTGTTGCGGCGCGGTTTGTGGGTATCGCTGCCCGTTTTAAAAACCTTTGGCGTTTCAGATCTCTCGCGGCGCGTTCCTTTCATGCCAACGATTTCAAAATCGATCACGCGCTCGTCTTTATTCACTTTGACGACCCGAACGGTAATCTCATCCCCAATGCGGAACACATTACCGGTCCGCTCACCAATCATTGCAAAATGGCGCTCATCAAAACGGTAATAATCATCCGTCATATAGCTGACATGGACAAGTCCTTCAATGGTGTTTGGCAGTTCAACAAACAACCCGAAATTGGTGACAGAGCTAATGATCCCGTCATACTCGACACCAATCTTATCCTCCATGTATTCCGCTTTCTTCAAATCATCTGTTTCGCGCTCCGCATCAACAGAACGGCGTTCCATTTTGGAAGAATGCTGGGCAATTTCAGGTAAGCGGGCATTCCATTTTTCCCTAGTCGTTTCATCCAGCTTGCCTTCAATTAAATAGGTGCGAATTAACCGATGGACAATCGTATCCGGATAACGGCGAATCGGCGAGGTAAAGTGAGTATAAAACTCCGTCGCTAACCCAAAGTGACCGAGACTTTCCGGATCATATTTAGCCTGCTGCATCGAGCGGAGCATGACAGTCGAAATCACCATCTCTTCCGGCTTGCCTTGCACCTCTTCAATGATTTCTTGCAGTGCTCGTGGATGAACATCATTGGCCGTTCCTTTTACAATATAACCAAAGTTGGTGATAAATTCGAAAAATCTCCGTAATTTATCTTCCTTCGGATCCTCGTGAATCCGATAAATAAATGGAACCTCCATCCAGTGAAAGTGCTCCGCCACTGTTTCATTTGCAGCCAGCATAAATTCTTCAATTAATTTCTCCGCTACCGAACGCTCGCGAATCACCACATCGGTTGGCTTTCCTTCTTCATCGACAAGAATCTTTGATTCTTTAAAATCAAAATCGATCGCGCCCCGTTTCATCCGTTTGTTACGGAGGATGGCAGCAAGTTCTTCCATCATTTCAAACATCGGCACAAGCGGCTCGTATCGAGCTTGCGTTTCCTCATCATGATCGACAAGAATTTTATTTACGTCATGGTAGGTCATCCGCTCGGTTGTTTTAATAACGCTTTGAAAAATTTCATGCGAAACCACAACACCCTCAGGTGAAATCTCCATTTCGCAGGACAATACTAACCGGTCTACTTTCGGATTTAAGGAACAGATTCCGTTAGACAGACGATGCGGGATCATCGGAATCACTCGGTCCACTAAATAAACACTTGTTGCTCGTTCCTCTGCCTCGACGTCAATTGGCGTCCCTTCTTTTACATAATAGCTGACGTCGGCAATATGAACGCCAAGCTTATAGTTGCCGTTGTCCAGTTTTGTCACCGTTACGGCATCATCCAAGTCTTTTGCATCCGCCCCGTCGATTGTTACAATCGTTTCATTCCGTAAGTCACGGCGATTGGCCAATTCGCTTTCATCAATCGTATCAGGCGTTTCATTAGCCTGCTTTAATACATCATCAGGAAATGCCATTGGCAGCCCGTGCTTATGTATGATGGAAAGAATGTCCACTCCGGGGTCATTTTTATGCCCGAGGATATTGATGACTTCCCCTTCTGCACTTTTTCTTCCTTCCGGATACGTAACAAGCTTAACAACTACTTTATGTCCTTCTACTGCCCCTTTAGAGGCATTCTTCGGAATAAAAATATCGTTGGCGAATTTTTTATCATCAGGTATAACAAAACCAAAACTTTTACTTTCGACATAGGTGCCGACAACCTGCTGGACACCCCGTTCAATGATCCGTATAATGCTGCCTTCGCGGCGCTGTCCGGAGGATTCCGAGGAAACCCGTGCTAAAACAGTATCTCCGTGCATGGCCGTGTTAGTTTCATTAGGCGGGATAAAAATATCATCCATACCTGGTTCATCTGGTACTACGAACGCAAAGCCTTTGGCATGTCCAATTAGCTTTCCGCGAATTAAGTTCATTTTTTGCGGCAGTCCGTACCGGTTGCTGCGGGTCCGAACCACGAGACCCTTTTCCTCCATTTGAACAAGAGCCTTGACAAACTCTTTAAAGTCGCCGGAGTCCTGAATGCCAAATGCCTGTTCCAGCTCCTGAACCGTTAAAGGCTTATATGCCTCATCTCTCATATATTGCAAAAGCTTATCAATGTGCTTTTGAATGTTATCTTCCAAACTGATCCCTCCTTAGGGTGCTTAATTATGGTTCCAATTTAATCCTTCTAAAAACGCATAAACATCTTCATGCAGTTGTTCACGCTCTTTATCTAATGTAATCACATGTCCCGAATTTTCGTACCATTTAATTTCCTTTTTAACAGACTCAATTTCGTTGTAAATGATATTGGCACTTTCTGTGTTAATCATCTTGTCGTGACGGGCCTGCACCACGAAAGTCGGCGCATAGATCATATCCACATTATCACGAACGTTCGCAATTAATTGCTGCAGTGATTTTAAGGTTTCCATTGGTGTCTTTTGGAACTCATTCATTTCCATTTCGATTTGTTCGTTTGTTTTTCCTTCATGCTTTTTATATTCTCTGGCATACGCTAGAATTCCTTTGTACATGACTTCTTCACTTTTTATATACATTGGAGCACACATCGGTACAATACCCTTTATAGGTACAGTGTATCCCAATTTTAAAGAAAATACGCCGCCAAGCGAGAGTCCTGCCACTGCTATTTCATCGTGACCTTTATTTTTTAAAAATTGATAGCCATTTATGACATCCTGCCACCAATCCTCAGGACCAGTATGGACAAGTTCCTCAGGTGGTACTCCATGGCCTTTATAATGCGGAGCATGGCAGGTGTAGCCCTTTTTTTCTAAAAAACGTCCAAGCATACGAACATCCGCTGAATTTCCGGTGAAACCGTGAAGAAGCAATACTGCTCTTTTTCCTCCTTCAAAAGTAAATGGCTTCGGTGGTGCTACTTTCATCTTGAAAAACTCCTTTTATTTCAATTTCCTTATCTTAGTTTTAGCATTGAGGTGGGGAACATTCCACAAAAAAGCTTTAATTGAGTGGTGAGTAATGTTGAATTTGTATGGATTCCGCTGAATTTTGGATTAATCCCGCCAACTTTTTGATTAATCCCGCCGATTTTCCCATTTTTCCCGCCAACTTTCGAACGAATCCCGCCAACTTTCCTATCTATTCCGCCAAACACTATTTTCAACCCGCACATCCCTCATACACAACAAAAAACCTGGCTTTCGCAGGCCAGGTTTGAGTGTGTAAGATTAGATTTTAAAGTATGTTACTAAAAGCGCAAGTACAAAGAATAATATTGATAAAACAACCGTAATACGATGTAGAATCAAGTCAATTCCTCGAGCTTTTTGCTTGCCGAATAGGGTTTCAGCACCACCAGAAATGGCACCGGATAACCCAGCGCTCTTACCAGATTGAAGTAATACAACTGCAATAAGACCAATACTTACGATCACTAATAGTGTTACAACTAATGCATGCATGTAAGCCACCTCCTGTTAGACGTACAGTTCACAGTATATTAAATTTACCATAATATTTTACTTTAGACAATAGGAGTTATTGTGACAGCAGGGGTGGTTTAGGATCTTTTACATTATCTTAATATAGAAGATGTCATTCTGACATCTATCTGTCTTTTCCCTCATCATTTATTGCTTCACGTTAAAATGTTTTTCTAAAAATGCTTGCTCGTCTTCAACCGAGGCGATGCCGACAGCGGCCCCAATCGTGCCTCCTTGCAGTTCCCAGATTTGATTATGGTCCTGATCGACACGTGAAAAATCCCCGTCTGACCAGCGCTTAAGGATATCTTTGTATATATTCGAATTGCGGTAATCTCGTTCATGTTTATAGACTATTTCCAGTAATCGATTCACACGCTCTGGAGTAAGCGGAATCGCGCCCCATTTTTTATTTGCAATTACTTTTTGATGAGACATTTTATGAATGGCAGACATGACCTTCTCCTCGGACATATCCAATGGAAACTCCCGTTCAATAGCACGAATGCTCACGTCCTCAACCTTAATAACTTGTTCACCATCACTTGTTTCTTGGATTTTGACGGTAACGGCATCCTTGAAAACTGGCAAAGACCCTGTAGCATTATAATAAAAATAAACTCCTAAAACCATGACAGCAAAAATGATGATGAACCGTTGGACCCAGGATAGGTTTTTAAGAAATTTTTTCATTTTAATCCCCATTCTTTTCTATCTATGGTGTTTATAAATAAATATTACACAAATGCTCCTGAATTCCCTTTTTTTAATCAACATTTTGTCGCAGCGGTTTCATAAAATGAAAAAAGGCAGGACACTAAAAAGTGTCCTGCCGCGATCTGTTTACTGAAAAGGAAAAACCCCTGACACGGTGGATTTCCACGCATTGTCAGGGGTTTTACTTTTAAAAAGAATTATTTCTTTAGGTTATAGAAAGATTTAATTCCGTTGTATTGAGAAGTTTCACCTAATTGGTCTTCAATACGAAGCAATTGGTTGTATTTAGCTACACGGTCTGTACGAGATGGCGCACCAGTCTTGATTTGACCTGCATTTGTTGCCACAGCGATGTCAGCAATTGTGCTATCTTCTGTTTCACCAGAGCGGTGAGAAACGACTGCTGTATAGCCAGCACGTTTCGCCATTTCGATCGCATCCAATGTTTCAGTAAGTGTACCGATTTGGTTAACTTTGATTAGGATTGAGTTACCAATTCCTTTTTCAATACCTTCAGCAAGTTTCTTAGTATTTGTAACGAACAAGTCATCACCAACTAATTGAACTTTTTTGCCAAGACGTTCTGTTAATAGCTTGTGACCTTCCCAGTCATTTTCATCTAAGCCGTCTTCGATGGAGATGATTGGATATTTAGCAGAAAGCTCTTCATACCAGTCAACCATTTCTGCAGATGTTTTGACAACACCTTCACCAGAAAGGTGGTATTTGCCATCTTCTCTGTTGTAGAACTCAGAAGATGCAGCATCCATTGCTAAGAATACTTCTTCACCAGGCTTGTAGCCAGCTTTTTCGATTGCTTCAACGATTGTTTGAAGAGCTTCTTCGTTTGAACCTAGGTTTGGAGCGAAACCACCCTCATCACCAACAGCTGTGTTAAGGCCTTTGCCTTTTAAAACTGTTTTTAATGTGTGGAAGATTTCAGCACCCATACGAAGGGCTTCTTTAAAGCTTGGAGCACCAACAGGCATGATCATGAATTCTTGAATATCCACGTTGTTATCAGCATGTTCGCCGCCGTTAACGATGTTCATCATTGGAACTGGAAGTTGTTTTGCATTCACTCCGCCAAGATATTGATATAAAGGTAATCCTAAATATTCAGCAGCCGCACGAGCAACAGCTAAAGATACACCAAGGATCGCATTTGCTCCTAATTTACCTTTGTTATCTGTTCCATCTAATTCAATTAAGGCATTATCTACTGCAACTTGATCAAGAACACTGAACTCTTCACCTACAAGGTGTGGAGCAATAATCGTGTTTACATTTTCAACCGCATTTTGAACACCTTTTCCAAGGTAGCGGCTTTTGTCGCCGTCACGAAGTTCAACTGCTTCGTATTCACCTGTTGAAGCACCGCTTGGTACTAAAGCTCGGCCAAAGGCACCTGATTCTGTTGTCACTTCAACTTCAATAGTAGGATTACCACGGGAATCTAATACTTCGCGAGCATATACGTCTACAATAAATGGCATGTAAAATCTCTCCTTAAAATAACTTATTTTTTGAGTAATGAAGTTCCAGTCATTTCAGCTGGCTTATCAACATGTAACAAATCTAGAATGGTCGGCGCTAGATCGCCAAGAATACCGCCATCGCGGAGTTCCACACCTTGCTTGGTCACAATGACTGGCACAGGGTTTGTGGTATGTGCAGTCATTGGCTCACCCTCAAGGGTTACCACTTCGTCGGCATTACCATGGTCAGCAGTAATAATCGCTGATCCGCCTTTTTCAAGGATTAAATCAACAATTTTACCTAAGCATTCATCCACTGTTTCAATCGCTTTAATCGTTGGCTCAAGCATACCTGAGTGCCCAACCATATCTGGGTTAGCAAAGTTCAACAGAATGCAATCAAATTTATCATTGCGAATTTCATTGAGCAATGCTTCTGTTACTTCATAAGCGCTCATTTCCGGTTGAAGGTCATAGGTTGCAACCTTTGGAGAATTGATTAAAATTCGTTCTTCGCCTGGAAATTTCGCTTCACGACCGCCGCTCATAAAGAACGTGACATGTGGATATTTTTCTGTTTCAGCAATTCTTAATTGCTTCAAATTATTTTGTGCAAGTACTTCCCCTAATGTATTATCCAAGTTTGTAGGCTTAAATGCAACATATCCATCTACGGATTCACTGAAATGTGTTAAACAAACAAAGAATAAATCCTTTGGATGCTTGGGTCCACGGTCAAACGAGCGGAAATCATCGTTTGTAAATGTATTAGAAATCTGAATCGCACGGTCAGGACGGAAGTTATAAAAAATGACAGCATCATTATCTTGAATCGTTGCAACCGGCTGTCCATCTTCTTTTGTAATCACAGATGGAAGCACGAATTCGTCAAAAATGCCATGTTCGTAGGAATCTTTTACAACCTCTAATGGATTCGTGTAAGCTGGTCCTTCCCCGTACACCATGGAACGATATGATTTTTCAACCCGCTCCCAGCGCTTGTCCCGGTCCATTGAATAATAACGGCCAGAAATGGTCGCGAATTCACCAACACCATATTCCTCCATTTTATCCAGTGTTTGTTGAATATATTTTGCAGCTGTTTTTGGACCAACATCCCGGCCATCTAGGAAGGCGTGAACATATACTTTTTCAACGCCTTCTTCTTTTGCCAGCTTAAGCAATGCGAACATATGTTGAATATGACTGTGAACCCCGCCATCTGATAATAAGCCGAACAAATGAAGAGCAGTGCCATTTTTTTTCACATGCTCCATTGCGCCTGTAAAGGTTTCATTTTTTTCAAATTCGCCTTCACGAATAGCAATGTTCACACGTGTTAAGCTTTGGTATACAATCCGGCCTGCACCGATATTTAAATGTCCTACCTCGGAGTTACCCATTTGTCCTTCTGGGAGACCTACCGCCTCACCAGATGCTGTTAAATGGGAATGCGGATACTCGCTCCAAAAGCGGTCAAAGTTTGGCTTTTTCGACTGAGCCACAGCATTTCCTTTTGATTCTCCCCGGCAGCCAAAGCCATCAAGGATAATGAGCGCAACGGGAGCTTTACTCATATTTACCCGCCTCCAGTAATTTTAAGAATGATTGTGCTTCAAGGCTTGCTCCGCCTACTAATGCACCATCAATGTCTGGTTGTGCCATATATTCTTTAATATTTTCTGGTTTTACACTGCCGCCATACTGAATTCTTACTGCATTGGCAACATCCTGCGAGAATTGCTCGGCAACAACCTGACGGATGTGAGCACATACATCATTCGCATCTTTGGATGTGGATGATTTTCCAGTTCCAATTGCCCAAATAGGTTCATAGGCAATGACCGTTTGTTTTACTTGGTCATCGGTTAAGCCAGCTAGAGCTTTGGCAACTTGATCCCCAACTAATTGATTGGTTTCACCATTTTCCCGCTGCTCCAACGTTTCTCCACAGCAAACGATTGGTGTTAAGTTATACTTAAACGCTGCAAGCGCCTTTTTGTTTACGGATTCGTCTGTCTCATTAAACATTTCACGGCGTTCTGAATGTCCAATAATGACATATTGAACGCCAAGATCTGCAAGAGCTTTCGGGCTAATTTCACCAGTAAAAGCGCCACTTTCTTCAAAATGCATATTTTGAGCACCAATTTTCACATTACTGCCTTCCGTTACTTCGACAAGGCTTTGTAAAAATAAAGCAGGTGCGCAAATAATCGATTCCATATCTTCTGAAACAGGAACAAGACCTTTCACTTCTTCTGCAAAGCTTTTAGCTTCCGAAAGCGTTTTGTTCATTTTCCAGTTACCTGCAATGATTGGTTTGCGCATGCTGACACATCCTTTCTTAGTACCTTTTATTGCATGGGTTCATTTTTTAAACAAGTTAAAAATTACTTATCGTTTAAAGCGACGACACCTGGAAGTGCTTTACCTTCCATAAATTCAAGCGAAGCTCCTCCACCTGTGGAGATATGGCTCATTTTATCTGCCAAATTGAACTTTTCAACTGCTGCTGCAGAGTCGCCGCCGCCAATAACGGAATATGTACCTTCTGCTTCAGCAAGTGCTTCAGCTACAGCTTTTGTACCACCAGCAAACTTATCAATTTCAAACACACCCATTGGTCCATTCCAAATCACAAGTTTTGACTTTTTAATCACTTCGCTATAGATTTCTGCTGTTTTTGGTCCGATATCTAGTGCTTCCCAATCGGATGGAATTTCTTCAATCCCAACAACTCTTGAATTAGCATCTGCAGAGAAATCATCTGCAATGACAGCATCTACAGGCATATAGAAATTAACACCTTTTTGTTTGGCTTTTTCCATGAATGATTTCGCTAAATCAATCTTGTCTTCCTCAAGTAATGATTTTCCGATTTCATGGCCTTGGGCTTTCACAAATGTGTAGGCAAGACCCCCGCCAATAATAAGGTTGTCAACAAGCTCTAAAAGATTTTCAATTACACCTATTTTGTCCTTTACTTTCGCACCACCAATAATCGCTGTAAAAGGACGTTCTGGCTTGGAAAGAGCCTTACCAAGTACATCCAGTTCTTTTTCCATTAAAAGACCTGATACCGCTGGAAGGTTATGGGCAATTCCTTCGGTTGAAGCATGGGCCCGGTGTGCCGCACCAAATGCATCATTCACATAGACATCAGCAAGCTCAGCAAATGCTTTAGCCAATTCTGGGTCGTTCTTTTCTTCGCCTGGGTAGAAGCGAACATTTTCAAGAAGAAGAACATCGCCTTCACTCATTTCTCCGATCAATGCCTTAACAGACTCACCATAGGCCTCATCAGCTTTTTTCACGTCTTTACCAAGAAGCTCAGAAAGTCTTACCCCAACTGGAGTTAAACGCATTTCTTCGACTACTTTTCCTTTTGGACGGCCAAAATGGCTGGCAAGAATAACTTTTGCCCCTTGTTCCATTAAGTATTGAATCGTAGGCAATGCCGCACGGATCCGCGTTTCATCAGTAATTTTTCCATCTTGCATCGGCACATTAAAATCTACCCGGCAAAATACGCGCTTCCCTTTTACATCGATATCCTTAAGTGTTTTCTTGTTCATGTAAAGGACCTCCACAAAGTTTGGTTTTTTACAATAAAAAAGGAGGGGGGAATCCTCCCCGCTCCCCTTTGGAATACCATGTTCATTATAGACTGGCTTCGCTAAAAATGCCAATCATAACCAATATTTAAAAATTAAAGTCCTTTGGATGCGATGTATCCAACTAGGTCTACAACACGGTTTGAGTAACCAACTTCGTTGTCATACCAAGATAATACTTTAACCATGTTGCCTTCAAGAACCATTGTTGATAATGCATCAATAGTAGAAGAAACAGTCGTACCGTTATAATCACGAGATACTAATGGAAGCTCGCTGTATGCCAAGATGCCTTTTAATGGACCTTCTGCAGCTGCTTTAAATGCATTATTTATTTCTTCAGCAGTAACATCTTTGTCTAATTCAGCAACTAAGTCAACAACTGATACGTTTGGAGTTGGAACACGCATTGCCATACCGTTTAATTTACCTTTAAGTTCTGGTAAAACAAGGGCAACAGCTTTAGCAGCACCAGTTGAAGTTGGGATAATATTTTCAGCTGCAGCACGAGCACGACGGTAGTCTTTGTGTGGCAAGTCAAGAATTTGTTGATCATTCGTATAAGAGTGAACAGTTGTCATCATACCGCGTTTAATTCCAAAGCTATCATTTAATACTTTTGCAAATGGTGCCAAGCAGTTTGTTGTACAAGATGCATTTGAGATTACGTGGTGGTTGTTGGCATCATATTTATCTTCGTTAACACCCATAACGATTGTGATGTCTTCGTTAGATGCTGGAGCAGAAATGATAACTTTTTTAGCGCCTGCTTCAAGGTGTTTTGCTGCGTCGTCACGTTTTGTGAAACGTCCAGTTGATTCAACTACTACTTCTACGCCAAGGTCGCCCCAGCCAAGTTGTGCAGGATCGCGCTCAGCGATAACTTTTACTTTGTGGCCGCCTACTACTAAGTATTCGCCGTCTACAGTAACTTCTTCTGCAAGAGTTCCGTGAACTGTATCATATTTTAAAAGATGTGCCAGCATGTTTGCATCTGTTAAGTCGTTAATTGCAACGATTTCGATATTGCTATTGTTTAAAGCCGCACGAAGCACGTTACGACCAATACGTCCAAATCCATTAATACCAACTTTTACTGTCATGATAAAATTCCTCCTTATATTGGGTGAAGATATATTTTTTAAAAGGATTTACCCTTTCAACAACCTTTTTGCCACACCTTCATCGGTAATAAGGATCGTCGATGATGGCGCTTGTTTAAAATAAGCCTTAATTGCCTTAGCTTTTGAGGCCCCGCCTGCAACAGCAATCACATTTGGGATCTGTCCAAGGTCTTCAAGCTGCAGTCCAATCGTTAAAACCTTGTGGACAATCTCGCCTTCTTCATTAAAATAATAACCAAATGCTTCGCCAACGGCCTTCCCCTCTTCAAGCTTCCGCTTAATATCAGGGTTGGTTTTTCGTCGTTCAGCCATCGTGATAGCATCCCCAATTCCATGCAGAACCATGCTTGCGGATCGAATCAAACTTAAAACCTCGTGAATGTCTGGCTCTTTGATCAGGGACTCATAAATTTCAGAACTAACCTGATCAGGAACATAGAAGACGCGATGTTTAGAATCAGTGTTTTTTGCCATATTCGAGCAAATGGTATTTGCTTGATTACCGACATCTTCACCAACTCCGCCTCGTGCCGGAACAAACACTAACTCTTTTTGATTATGATCGGGTGTTAGTCTTTCCGCAACGGCAGCCATGGTAGTACCACCGGTTACAGCGATGATATTTTTCCCATATAAAAGTTTTTTCATGCAAACTGCAGTGGCTTTGCCAAGTTCACCCTTCACCATTGGTGATTCATCACTATCACCGGGAACGATGATGACCTTTTTAATGCCAAGCCGGTGTTTTAATTCCATTTCCAATACATCAATACCCTTTAACTCACGCATTAAACCTTCCAGATCCTCGAGTAAATTTTTCCCTTCCAAGGTCAAACTCATTCCTATAGTATTTGTATAAATAAGTTCTTGCTCTTTGAGGAAGTCTACTTCACTACGAAGGATTCTTTCCGTTAATCCAAGGCTAACGGCTAAACTCCTTCTTCCTACGGGCTGCATATAACTTATGTAACGTAGGATCGTATATCTTTTTTGCAGAACTTGAAGGAGGTCGGGTAATAATCTTTTTTGGATATCGATAAATGACTGCATGAATCGCATGCTCCTTTATTGTATGTAGTTGGTCGTAAAATGTCCACCATAGACATATTATGTCCCACCTACGTTAAAAAAAATCACCCCTACTAGTAGTACGTTTTTATTGTAGCAGGAGTGAAAATGTATTTCAACTAATTTTAGTCAGCTTTTTTCTTGCAAACGATTACTTATGTCAAATTTGTCAACATAGCCGTAACCCACTTCTACCCCATCGATATAAACAACAGGAATCATTAGTCCGTACTGTTCTGTCAGTTCATCACTTGATTCAATATCGACTTCCTCAAGTTTAAAATCCCATTCCTTTTTCATTTCTAAAAGGGTAGCTTTCGCTTTCTCACATAGCGGGCAGCGATTTCGAGTATATAAAGTAATTGTCTTTGAATGTTGCATCGTCTTTTCCTTTCAATAGTAAAAATTTGAATGATTAGTAGTTTACGTAAACCGTTTCCGCTTGGAGGAGGATGGTATCCCCAGTTGTTCGCGGTACTTAGCAATCGTTCGTCTTGAAACTACAATCCCTTTTTGCACTTGTAATTGTTCAACAATATCTTGGTCTGAGAGTGGTTTTTCCTTGTTCTCTTGTTCAATTAACTTACTGATTTCATTCTTCACTTGGGTCGAAGACGTAGTTTCATCATTAGAAACGGTCTGAATGGTGCTGGTGAAAAAAGTTTTTAACGAGAAAGTGCCCATTGGTGTCTGCACATATTTTTCACGCACTGCCCTGCTGACTGTAGATTCATGAATTTCAAGTTCGTTTGCCACTTCTTTCATTGTCATCGGAACCAAATATTGGGTCCCTTTTTGAAAAAAGGCCGTTTGTTTTTCAACGATTTTCGCTACTACCCTGGTAAGTGTTTCTTTGCGCTGCTCGATGCTTTTTAAGATCCATTGGTAGTCCTGCACCTTATCCTGCAAAAAACGGCTCACCTGCTGGTCTTTATTGTTAAACTTTTGTAAATATTGTTCATTAAAGCTGATCCTTGGCAGAGAATCATCAAACATCCGTACGGTTAGACCCTGAGGGGTTTGTTCCACAACCGCATCTGGAATAATGTAGGTGGTTGCTTCATTGCGTAACATGGCCGCTGGTTTTGGATTAAGCTGTTGAATATCATCAAAAATATCTTGAATCTCTTTTAAAGAAATTTTCAGTTGTTTCGAAATTTGTTTCCACTTCTTTTCGGCAAAGAGAACGAAATAGTCAGAAATGATTTTTTGAGCCAGTTCATTATTTGGATTTTTATAATAAACTTGCATCAACAGGCACTCTTGGAGGTCTCGTGCCCCGATCCCTGCTGGTTCCAATGTTTGAATTACAGCTAGGCATTCCTCCACAAGTTCAGTGTCCACTTTGAGATGTTGAGCGATTTCCTCAAGGTCTCCAATAAAGTAACCGTTTTCATCAAGGCTTTGTATAAGGTGACGGATGACTTTTAACTGTTCCGCCGATAAATTGGTTATTTTTATTTGAGAGATTAAATATTCTTCAAGCGAAAATGGTTTGTCTGCAATCTGGTCTATCCAATCTTTTTCCCCTTTTTGGTGCTTCTTTCGTTTGCGGTCAATGAGGGGATTCACTGGGTTGACATTGTCATTTTCAATCTGCAGTAAGGGATTTTCCAATGCCTTATCTTCTAGGAAAGCAGTCAGTTCCTGTGCGGAGTATTGCAATAATGCAATGGCTTGAGATAACTCCTGCGTCATTGCTAGTTTTAATGTTTGCTGCTGCCATAAGCCTGCTCTTAAGTCCATTCGTATCCCCCCTTTTCCTATTTTACACGATTGAAAGCTTTTCGTGTATTAGAAAATGAGAAATGAGGAAGGGCCCATTAAATAAAAAAATTTGAAGAAATAAAGTTTTTAGTCTGGAACTTTACTTCTTTTGAAAAATCGGTCTATTTTTGGGAATAATTGTCTATTTGTACAAAACACCTTGAAAATGGTACAAAACCCTTTGAAAATGGTACAAAACACATTAAAATCCGCACAAAATCTCCTTAAATTGGCACAAAAGCACCAAAAAGTAGCACAAAATCAAATAAATAAAGTAAAAAAACCCCCTGTTTGCAATAAACAGAGGGTTTTCAGGATGCGCTCGGCGAGAATCGAACTCACATTTTAAGCTTCGGAGGCTTACGTGCTATCCGTTGCACCACGAGCGCATAAATATTAGCGACTTTTCTATTATATGCTACCTTCCCCTATTTTGCAAGCATAGAATAGGTTTTAAAATGAGGTAAAATGGTTATGATGATGTAGTGAAAGTTGTCGAACATTTTAAAGGCTATTTGTTTGACCTTTATTGACCATCAGTGTATGATACTAATACATAAGCATTTACCTTTTCTAATCAAAGGAGGAAGAAAAATGAATTTGATTCCTACAGTTATTGAACAAACAAACCGCGGCGAAAGAGCATATGACATTTACTCCCGTCTATTAAAAGACCGGATTATCATGCTTGGCAGCGCAATTGACGACAATGTTTCCAACAGCATTGTGGCGCAGTTATTATTCCTTGAAGCAGAAAACCCTGAAAAGGATATAACACTTTATATTAATAGTCCTGGTGGAAGCATAACATCTGGGATGGCCATTTATGACACCATGCAATATATTAAAGCAGATGTATCGACTGTTTGTATTGGTATGGCTGCATCAATGGGTGCATTCTTACTTGCTGCAGGTCAAAAAGGCAAACGTTACGCGTTGCCTAATGCTGAAGTCATGATTCACCAGCCACTTGGCGGTGCACAAGGACAGGCAACTGAAATCGAAATTGCCGCAAAACGTATTCTATTCCTTCGTGAAAAATTAAACGGCATTTTATCAGAACGCACTGGCCAGTCACTTGAAGTGATTAGCCGTGATACAGATCGTGATAACTTCATGACAGCTGAAAGAGCAAAAGAATACGGTCTTATTGACAATATCATTACACGTAAACTTACTGATACACCTGAGAAAAAATAAGGATAAACGGCAATCGGCTTTCAAGTCGATTGCTTTTTTTCATTTTAACATGCTTTTCAAAAATCGACTAAAAAAAAGGATTTAGCCTGGAATGGGCCAAATCCTTTTTAATTATTGTTCTTTTTGAATAAAATCAGATAAAACGTTGATGGCTTTTTCTTCATCATCGCCGTCTGCAATGATATTGATGACGACTCCGGAGCCTACTGCTAAGCTCATTAATCCCATAATGCTTTTCGCATTAACCTTTTTGCCATCCTTTTCTAGAAAGATATCAGCAGAAAATCGATTCGCTTCCTGTACAAAAAGTGCTGCAGGGCGTGCTTGTAAACCCGTTTTCAATTTTACTTCTATTTCTTTAGCCAACATTATAATAATTCCTCCTAGTATTTATTGTTTATTTACTTGAAACTAATTCATTATTTCACAAACTATGACCTCTTGAGGCCATTTCTCCCATTCGAAGCTTGTCAGCGATTTCATCGATTTTCCTTAAACGATGATTAATTCCTGATTTGCTGATTGAGCCTCCGGAAACCATTTCACCTAATTCTTTTAAGGTAACGTCAGGATATTGAACGCGCAGTTCCGCAATTTCTCTAAGCTTATCAGGTAAGATCTGCAATCCAACAGTGGCATCAATAAAGCGGATGTTTTCCACCTGTCTAATCGAGGCCCCAATCGTTTTATTAAGATTAGCGGTTTCACAGTTGACAAGCCGGTTGACGGAGTTTCTCATATCCCTAACAATTCTGACATCCTCGAAGCGGAGCAAGGCATTATGGGCCCCGATGATATTTAGAAACTCAGTAATTTTCTCAGCTTCTTTTAAGTAAGTTATAAACCCTTTTTTACGCTCAAGCGTTTTACTATTAAGATCAAATGTATTCATTAATTCGCTTAAAGAATCATTATGTTCTTTATAAAGCGAAGCAATTTCCAAATGATAGGAAGAGGTTTCCGGATTATTTACAGAACCTCCGGCAAGAAATGCACCGCGAAGGTAAGAACGCTTACAACATTTCTTCTTTATTAGGTCTGGTGAAATATCATGAATGAAGGTAAAGCCTTCGCCAAGTATTTTCGTATCTTCAAGAATTTCCTTTGCCTGCTCAGCTAAACGAACAATGTAGACATTGTTTTTTTTCAAGCGCATTTTTTTTCGAACAAGCAGCTCTACCTGTACTTGGTAACTCTTTTTCAATAATGTATAAATCCTTCTAGCTATCGCAGCATTTTCTGTTTGAATATCAACAACTAACTTGCGATTTGAAAAGGAAAGGGAACCGTTCATGCGAATCAACGCCGATAGTTCAGATTGAATGCAGCATGTTTTCACTTCCAAGTTAGTTAATTCCTTTTTCGTCTCCGAAGCGAAAGACATCCCCTCACCACCTTATAAACCAAACAATGATCAATAAAAACATTGCCTTATTTTGTTATCAATACACTGTAACTAATTATAACTTATTTACCTTATAAAATCTGCCCATTCCTATCTACGCTTGATAACGCTTATTGGTTTCATCAATCAGCAAATTATATAAAATTTTTGCAACCTTTTTGGGATCATGCCTTAATGCCCCATTTTCCTGGTAGGCAATATCTGCATGGACAACTTCAAGCCCGAGCTCAGAAAGCTGTGGCAGGTCATAAAGGACTGGATCGGCCAGTTCTTCATTATAGCGGAGTTGAATATCTGGTGGAATTTCTTCATTATTAACAAGAATGGTATTAATAGACGCACAACTCATATGATCATAAATCGCCTTCACATGATCGCTGGCCGTATAGCCGTGGGTTTCTCCTGCCTGCGTCATCAAATTACAGATATATACTTTCTTCGCATGCGAGCGGCACACTTCATCCCCTAAGCGAGGAACGAGCAAATTGGGTAGGATACTTGTATACAAACTTCCCGGCCCAATAATGATTAAGTCGGCTTGGCGAATCGCTTGAAGTGTCTCGGGCAAAGGACGAATATTTTTCTTTGATGTTAAAAAGACTCTTTTAATTTTTTTTCCTGAATACGGAATTTTTGATTCTCCCGAAACGACTGTACCATCTTCCATCTCCGCATGTAAGACTACACTCTGATTCGCAGCAGGCAAGACCTTTCCGCGCACATTTAAAATTTTGCTCATCTCTTGGATGGCATGAACAAAATTCCCGGTAATGGAGGTCATCGCTGCTAAAATTAAATTTCCAAGTGAGTGACCTGAAAGTTCATTTGATGTTTTAAAACGATGCTGAAACATTTCCTCAACGAGCGGTTCAACATCTGACAGTGATGCAAGCACATTGCGAATGTCGCCTGGTGGAGGTATATGCAAATCCTCACGCAAGCGGCCAGAGCTGCCACCGTCATCCGCGACTGTCACAATGGCAGTGATATCGACAGGATATTGTTTTAAACCTCGCAATAATACGGGTAATCCTGTCCCTCCGCCAATGACGACAATCCGAGGCTGTCCGTAATTACTCATGTTGTTTTATCCTTTCTCCTCTCAATGTCACGGTGAGAAACAATGGTCTTATAATCATTTTGGAAAAATCGGCCAATATATTCCGCTAATGCCACTGACCGATGCTGCCCTCCAGTACAACCAATCGCAATGACAAGCTGTGCTTTACCTTCCCTTTTATAATGAGGAAGCATGAAATGAAGCAAGTCTGTCACCTTTTCCAAAAACTTTTGTGTTTCGTTCCATTTTAAAACATAGCTGTAAACTTCTTCATCCAAGCCAGTTTTAGGTCTCATGTGATCAATATAATGAGGGTTAGGCAAGAAACGTACATCAAAAACGAGATCGGCATCGATGGGAATCCCATGCTTAAAACCAAACGACATCACATTGACCGTGAAGTATGATTGTTTATTTGCCGTAAATTCCGTTAATATTTTCTCACGAAGTTCCCGTGGTTTCATCTGGGAAGTATTGTAAATCACTTGTGCCCGGCCTTTTAGTTCTTCAAGAAGTTCCCGCTCCAGCGTGATGCCTTCAAGCGGAAGACCAGACTGTGCCAGAGGATGTGAACGCCTTGTTTCTTTATATCGACGGACTAATGTGGCATCATCCGCATCTAAAAATAAAATTTGCGGTGCCACCCAAGAAGTTTCTGCCAATTCATCTAATGCTTTAAATAAATGTTCAAAAAATTCTCTTCCTCTTAAATCCATGACGAGGGCAACTTTATTCATCTTATTCCCTGATTCCTTCATAAGTTCTAGGAATTTGGGGAGCAGTGTCGGAGGCAAATTATCGACACAGAAAAACCCTAAATCTTCGAAGCTCTGAATGGCTACAGTTTTTCCCGCACCAGACATTCCAGTAATAATCACCATCTGAATGTCACTTGCCGAACCGGTACTCATGTCTCATTCCCCCTGTTATTTAACTTGGATCTAATCGGTAACTAATTAGTTTAAAATCACTTGTATAGGTAAAAGTACCGTAAATAATCCCTTTTCCATGAACCATATATTCTAGGATATGAAGATCACCCGCAGCCATGGGCAAACTTTTGATTTGGTCGATCGGCTGCCATGACAGTTTTCCTTCTTCAGATTCCTCTAAATCAATGCCATCGGAATCGGTCGCAACAAAGGTAAACATCATCCACTCAGAAAGAAGCTCATCGCCATCCTTCATAATCATGGTGAAGACTCCCTTTAATTGGGGGTTTTTTAAATAAATCCCCGTTTCCTCTCGGAATTCCCTGATGCAAGAATCTCGAACCGACTCGCCTGGTTCCATTTTCCCGCCGGGAGCAACCCACCAGCCGCGACGCGGTTTCTGCAGCAATAATATTTGATTATTTCTGATTAATACACAATTAGTAACCCGCTGCATGTTTATACACCCTCTTAAGCAAAGCTTAGAGCACACTGCTCAAGCTATTATCCTAACTATCAACCTGTTTATTCATTTTATTATACTATTTTTAAGAATCAGCCACAATGAATACAAAATTGATATTTCTGTTAAATTGGTTGACTTTTCTGACGTTTAGTCCCCCTTTTTACACAAAAAAAGAGCACAAGCTGCTGGGCTTGTGCAGAAAGGTATATATTTTAAAGGGGGTCAATTAAGATTATAATACCCCATCTATATTTCACCACTGTTACAAGAGAATTAAAACAGAGTTACTTTTTTGTAAATTCTTGTTCACAAAAATGAGATAAAAATTCACATTTTAGATAAGGTTACTTTTTTAATTTCATTTCTTCCTTTAATTCCTCTACAAAATGCTGTGCACTTTGAGCCGCAATACTGCCATCACCAGTCGCCGTTACAATCTGACGAAGTGTTTTTTCACGGATATCTCCTGCTGCAAAAATACCAGGAACTTTTGTTTCCATTCGGTCATTTGTTTCAATATAACCATTTTGATTCGTAATACCAAGGCTTTCAAATGGTTTAGATAGTGGAACCATTCCCACATAAATAAATACACCATCTGCCGGTAATACTTGCTCTTCACCATTTTCCGTCGAAACAAGGGTCACACTGCCTACTTTACCATCTTTATTATTAATTTCCTTTACAGTATGATTCCAGATAAAATTAACTTTTTCATTAGCAAAGGCACGATCTTGAAGAATTTTTTGAGCACGAAGCTGATCGCGTCTGTGTACAATGGTTACCTTTGAAGCAAAGCGAGTTAAATAGACGCCTTCTTCAACTGCAGAGTCGCCGCCGCCAATAACAAATAGTTCTTTCGCTTTAAAAAACGCGCCATCACAGACAGCACAATAAGAAACGCCGCGTCCGCCAAGTTCTTTTTCACCTGGAACACCGAGTTTCTTATACTCAGCACCTGTTGTGATAATTACAGAATAGGCTTTGTATTGTTTTGACCCAGCGGTTATAACCTTGTAATCACCATGGTCAACAATTTCCTTGATATCACCATAAGCATATTCAGCACCGAACTTTTTCGCATGCTCAAACATCTTGGTCGACAAATCAGGACCTAAAATACTTTCAAAACCAGGGTAGTTCTCAACATCCTCGGTATTGGCCATTTGCCCGCCCGGCATCCCCCGCTCAATCATGAGTGTTGAAAGGTTTGCACGTGATGTATATACAGCAGCTGTCATGCCAGCAGGACCAGCCCCAGCAATAATAACGTCATAAATTTTTTCTTCAGACATGGTTATCACTCCTTTAAAAAGTGGAAGTGCCTTGCTAGGCACTGTAGCTAGACATAATATAAAAAAATACGATTAAGTATTAGCATTCCCTACTTAATCGTATAAAACAATTGAATTATAGTCCACGAATATGCTTACTTTACTGCAAATAGCTGTTAACCATTTTCACATATTTGCCAATGGTGGCAGCGGAGAGGCCGTAAAGTTCAGCAACTTCCTGCTGGGATACTTTTTCACTGCGGAGTTTATGCCACAAGTATTCCACGGCACCGGCCCAGGCCCGTTTATTTTTCAACGAAACACCAGCTTTCGATAGTTCGACAAAGATCGAAAACCACATGAGATACAAGCCAGCCTCAATCGTTCCAATTGGCTGATGGTTTTCATAAAAAATTTCAGCTATCTCTTGTGCATCTGCAGTCGTTGATGGTTTTCCTAACCTGATTAACGAAATATATTCTTTTTCCAATTTCGTCAATTTTTGATTTTGAAAAAGCCGCTTCGAGCTAATGATTTCGTCTTTTTTACTTGAAACAGTGGTCAGAAAAAGAGCGAATAATCGTTCTTCGACGAAGTCGCTTTCCAGCTTTTGAAAAATAGAACCTGTCAGGTCTTCAAACCCATTGGCTGTTGCTTTTTTTTCCATATTCCATGGCTCTGTGCCTTCTTTATCAGGATTCATTGCAATTACCTTTTTCCAAATGTTTTTTGCAAAGTTTTCATGACCGGTAAAAAAGGCTGAATAGGATAGCCAGTAATAATAGGGTCCATCTCCATCAAAGCCGTGTTTATATAACTTTTTCAACCATACGTAGGCTAGTTCGAATTCCCCCACTAAAGCAAAGGTTGCACCGAGCTTAAATTGATGCTCGCTAAGAAGAGGTTGAATTTTTTTCAATATTTGCAGCAACTCTTCAACCTGTTGCGTTTGCCCTTGATAATGGGCAAATACCAGCCTGTTGCATAAAGCATGCAGGTTCCCTGGATTACGCTCCAGTACATCCTCTAAGATGGCTTCCGCTTTTTCCACTTTGCCTAAATAAAAATAAGCGAGTGCTAAGTTATTATAAGCAGACCAGTATTCCGGGTATTCCTTGACGACATCTTTTAACAGCTCAATCGCCTTTGGAAAATAACCGGATTCTAGGAGCTCCCGCGCTTGCTCTTGTTTGAAGATAAGGTCATCTTGCTCATACAGCTCATCCTCAAATTCTTCCGATTCCAAGGTAAGCAAATCCAATAAATCCTCTGTATCTTCCGAAAAATCACCTTCAGGGTCTAACTCCAAATAAAGTTTGCTGTGGTGATAGGCATCTTTAAAAAATCCCATATGGGCATAATTATTTGCAAGTAAGTAATGGCACTCTGCCATTTCAGGATCAAGCTCTTCAAGGACATGATGCAAGAGTCGGTTGGAATTTTCGAACTCGCCAAGTTCTGTTGACACAATCGCCAACTGGCACGTAATCATCGGTTCACCCGGCTCAAGCTGAATCGCCCGCCCAAGATATTTTTTTGCTTTGTTAAAATCACGTCGATGGTATGCCTTTAAACCCTTCGTGAAATAATATTCCCCCGTAGGAACAAATGATAGTAATTTTCCTTTTTGAATTCTTGCCTTCGCGTCTTTCACCATGAAGTCCTCCACATTTTTCAACATAACTTATGTATTATAGCACATATTATGGTTGTTCGAGAAGGGATTGTAATAGAGGGAATTTTCGACGTTTTTTGGGGTAAGTAGGAGTTTAAATTAAAATTTGGTATATTTTTACAATTATTGTAGAATCATACCTAGCTTTTGTAGAATCACAGTGTATTTTTGTAGAATTAACCCATAATTTTGTAGAATTCCCTTAGAAAGACGGGGTTTCTCTCTATAAAAAGGAAAAACCGATCCCATTAGGACCGGTCTTTGTGTCGTTCTTCTAGTGTTTTTAGTACCTCTTTGAATGGAAGCTCTTGTTCTACCAACAAAACTTGCAGGTGATAAAGCAAATCGGCTGCTTCCCACTTAAGTTCCTCATGACTTCTGTTCTTTGCGGCGATGATGACCTCAGACGCTTCCTCGCCGACTTTTTTCAATATTTTATCGACGCCTTTTTCAAAAAGATAGGTAGTATAGGCGCCCTCTGGCCGTTCCTTCTCGCGTTCCAAAATCACTTTTTCAAGTGATTGCAGAATTTGATAATCTCCCAAATTTGAACCCTCATAAACGCGTTCAGAGAAACAGCTGACTGCTCCTGTGTGACAAGCAGGTCCTTTTGGATAAACAAGTACCAATAACGCATCTTGATCGCAATCATAGCTGATGTTGACAACCGTTTGCGTATTTCCGCTTGTTGCACCCTTATGCCACAATTCCTGACGAGAGCGGCTGTAAAACCAGGTTTCACCGGTTTCTAACGTTTTAGCCAATGATTCCTCATTCATATATGCAAGGGTTAACACTTCTTTTGTTCCAGCATCCTGGACAATGGCTGGGACAAGTCCCTTTTCATCAAATCGAACATTCATCGTATGCTCACTCCTTTTTCCCGTAAATAATTTTTTACTTCATGAACCGAAGTTTCTTTATAATGAAAAATTGAAGCTGCAAGGGCTGCATCGGCCTTTCCTGCTAAAAATGCATCTTCAAAATGTTCAGCATTTCCCGCACCGCCTGATGCGATAACAGGTATTGAAACGGCTTCACTAACAGCTTTCGTCAGTTCTAGATCGAAACCATTTTTCTCCCCATCACTGTCCATACTAGTTAATAAAATTTCACCTGCACCAAGCTCGGCTGCTTCGACAGCCCAATCGACTACTTTCTTAGCAGTAGGTGTTCGTCCGCCATGCGTATAGACTCGCCATGTCCCTAGCTGAGGATCATATTTCGCATCAATTGCGACCACGATGCATTGGGAGCCGAAATAGCTGGCACCTTCTTTAATGAGCTCGGGATTTAAGACAGCCGCCGTATTCAGTGAGACTTTGTCTGCACCGGCACGAAGAATTTTCTTCATATCTTCTAAGGCGTTGATTCCTCCGCCAACTGTAAACGGGATCGCCAATTCGGATGCGACAGCTTTAACAACTTCTACCATCGTTTTCCGGCCTTCGACAGAGGCTGAAATATCTAAAAATACAAGCTCGTCTGCCCCTTGTTCATCATAAAATCGTGCCAAATCAACCGGGTCTCCGGCATCGCGAAGCTGGACAAATTGAACTCCTTTTACGACCCTTCCTTCTTTCACATCGAGGCAAGGAATAATTCTCTTTGTTAATGTCATTTGATTTCCACCTCTTTCAAGGCTTGCTTTAAAGTGAAGCGATTTTCGTAAAGGGCCTTACCGACAATTGCTCCACTAATCCCATTAGCGGCGATTGCTTTTAAATCTGCAAGACTGCTGACCCCGCCTGAAGCAATGACGTGCTTCCCGGTGACTTCTGCCATTTCACAAACCGCAGCAATATTTGGTCCTGCTAGTGTCCCATCTGTCGCAATATCGGTAAAAATAAAGGTCTCGGCACCTGCGTCTGCAAACCGTTTGCCCAATTCGATTGCTTTCAGCTTCGAAGTTTCAATCCAGCCATGCGTGGCCACAAACCCATTTTTCGCATCAATCCCGACTGCAATGTTTGCACCATATTTTTTTATCATATCAATGGCGAATTCTGGGTTGGATACTGCGATACTACCAATAATGACACGATCGACACCATTGTCTAGATAGTGGAGGATATCCGCCTCGGAACGAATACCGCCGCCGATTTGAACTTTGGCAATCAGCTTTTGAGCAGCCTCGATGACAAATCGGTCATTGACCCGCCTGCCGTCCTTTGCACCATCAAGGTCCACCATATGAATCCATTCAGCTCCATCTGCCGCAAAGGTCTGAGCCATATCAAATGGGGAGTCACCGTAAATTGTTTCTTGATTATAGTCCCCTTGGAGAAGACGGACACAATTGCCGCCCCGCATATCAATTGCTGGATAAATCGTGAGGCTCATCGTGCCACCTTCCTTTCTTCCACCATTTGTAAAAAGTTATTTAAAAGAGCCATTCCTAATTTGCTGCTTTTTTCCGGGTGAAATTGCATGCCCATGACATTGTCCCTGCCAACTACAGCTGAAACTTGTTCATGGTAATCAGCCTTTGCAAGGAGGACTTCCGAATTTTCTGCAGCCACATAGTAGGAATGCACGAAATAGACGTAATCTTCGTTAAGATTGTTTAACAATGGAGATTCGTTGACAAATTCTAGCCGATTCCATCCCATATGCGGCACTTTGTAGTGCTCCCCATCCTTCGTTGTACCAGGAAAACGACGAACACTGCCAGGCAATAACCCCAATCCCTTCGTTGGGCCATTTTCTTCACTTTCTTCAAAAAGTAATTGCATGCCGAGGCAAATTCCAAGAAGCGGCTTCCCTGTTGCGGCAAATTCCTTAATGGTTTCTGCCGGTAACCGTTCCATTGCATCACGGAATGAACCAACACCCGGAAGAATTAACGCGTCCGCCTCAAGCAACTTAGATTTCTCAGCAGAAATGAAATAGTCGGCACCAAGCCGCTCGAGCGCTTTGCTTACACTAAAAAGATTTCCCATCCCGTAATCTACAATGCCAATCATGTTCGTGTTCACCTTCTCTTTGAGCAGCGTTGCCTTACTTACACCGCCAAAATTTTATAGAAACTCACCTACACCGTACAGGTACGGTTTGCACAGTGCTTGACGTAGTATGGGTGTCAAGCACCAATTTCCAAATTATAACATTCCTTTTGTTGACGGCACGCCTTTGATACGCGGATCAATGGTGGTTGCTTCGTCGAGCGCTCTGGCTAATGCTTTAAAAACGGCTTCGATCATATGGTGTGTATTTTGTCCATAATGTACAATCACATGGAGGTTCATACGCGCTTCAAGCGCAAGTTTCCAGAGAAATTCATGCACCAGTTCGGTATCAAAGGTACCTACCTTTTGACTGGGGAACTCTGCACGCATTTCAAGATGCGGGCGATTGCTGAGGTCTACCACTACTTGTGCAAGGGCCTCATCCATAGGTACAAACGCATTCCCATAACGCTTGATGCCTCGTTTGTCACCCAATGCCTCCCGAAGTGCATAACCTAAACAGATTCCGATATCCTCGGTTGTGTGGTGATCATCAACGTCCGTATCACCTTTAGCGTCCACTGTCAGGTTGAACTGCCCATGTTTTGTAAACAAATCAAGCATGTGCGTAAGGAAAGGGACACCTGTTTCAAGATTGGATTGGCCATCCCCGTCAATGTCTAATGAAAGTTGAATTTTTGTCTCATTGGTATTGCGTTCAATACTTGCTACTCTTTCCATGAAAGGGACCTCCTGAACTTTTTGTTCTTCAATATTTATTAGTTATGCCTGGTTTAAAGTGTTTGTTTGTTATTTTGAGGCTGGCCCCAAGAGAGAAGCTTTATTGAAGACAGTTTCACTGTTTTCCCAACGAGTTTTGTCCTCAAGAAGCCTTATTAAAGACAGTTTTGCCATCCACTCGCCAAGTTTTGTCCTCAAGACGCCTTATTAAAGACATTTCTATCATCCACTCGCCAAGCTTTGTCCTCAAGAAGCCTTATTAAAGACATTTCCATCATCCACTCGCCAAGCTTTGTCCTCAGGAAGCCTTATTAAAGACATTTTCATCATCCACTCGCCAGGTTTTATCCTCAAGAATCCTTATTAAAGACATTTCTATCATCCACTCGCCAAGTTTTGTCCTCAAGACGCCTTATTAAAGACATTTCTATCATCTACTCGCCGAGTTTTGTCCTCAAGAAGCCTTATTAAAGACATTTCCATCATCCACTCGCCGAGTTTTGTCCTCAATACCCTATCATTTATTTAGTCGAGTTTCGATTGCACGGGCGTGTGCTTCGAGTCCTTCCATCCGAGCGAAGGCAGCGATTTTTGCGCCGTTCGCCTTTAAGGCTTTTTCACTATAAATCACTACACTGGATTTCTTTTGAAAATCGTCTACATTCAACGGGCTTGAGAAGCGTGCTGTTCCGTTGGTCGGCAGCACATGGTTCGGACCGGCAAAATAATCGCCAACAGGCTCGGAACTATAGCGTCCGATAAAAATGGCTCCGGCGTGGCGAATTTTCCCAAGCAGCTCGATCGCATTATCAGTGATGACTTCTAAATGCTCTGGTGCTAATTGATTCACGGTTTCCACCGCTTCATCCAAGTCTTTAGTTACATAGATAGCACCATAGTCCGCAATCGAACGGGCGGCTATCTCCTTACGCGGCAATACCGCAAGTTGTTTTTCCACCTCAACGGCTACCGCTTCTGCTAAGACAAGTGACGGTGTCACTAACACACTGCAAGCCCGGGGGTCGTGTTCGGCCTGTGATAATAAGTCTGCAGCTACCTCATCTGGCAGTGCGGTATCATCTGCTAGAATAGCAATCTCACTTGGACCTGCGATCATATCAATATCGACATCACCGAATACTTCTCGTTTGGCCAAAGCCACAAAGATATTTCCAGGACCCGTAATTTTATCAACCGATGCAATCGACTCTGTCCCATAGGCAAGGGCCGCGATTGCTTGCGCTCCGCCGACCTTATAAATCTCTTCGACTCCCGCTTCTTTTGCTGCCACAAGCACTGCGGCTGGAAGGTTCCCATCACGGTCAGGTGGTGACACCATCACAATTCGTTTCACCCCGGCCACCTTTGCCGGAAGGACATTCATCAAAACGGATGACGGATAGGCGGCCGTTCCTCCTGGCACATATACTCCCACTGAATCTAACGGTGTTATTTTTTGGCCAAGAACAGTCCCATTTTCTTCGGTTGTCATCCACGATGGACGAAGCTGCTTTTCATGAAAGACCCGGATATTTTCAGCTGCTTCCCGTACGATTGAAATATACTGCTGATCGACTTGCTGATAAGCGGCCTCGATTTCTTCTTCCGTTACGGAAAAAGTAGACATCAGAACACGGTCAAATTTCTCCGTATATGCCCGTAATGCCTCGTCACCACGGGTACGAATCTCCGTAATAATCTTTTTTACGACTTCCTGCTGCTCGGAGGTACCCGCTTCAATGGAGCGTTTTATCGAAACTAGTTCGTTCACTTTAAGTATTTTCATTTAAAAATCCCCCACAGAAACAACTTCACTCAATCTTTTCACCAATTCGTCAATCCGCTTGTCGTTAATCCGGTAGCTAACAGGATTGACAATAAGCCGCGATGTAACATCGACGATTCTTTCATATTCCACCAGGCCGTTTTCCCTCATGGTTCGTCCGGTTGAAACGATATCCACAATCCGGTCGGAGAGACCGATAATTGGTGCCAGTTCAATGGAGCCATTTAATTTAATGATCTCAACCTGCTCCCCCTGTTCGCGGAAGTAAGCCTCGGCCACATGTGGATATTTGGTTGCCACGCGCGGTGCAACTTCATTCATTTTTGTATCCGGAAGGCCAGCCACCGCTAAATAACAATAGCTGATCTTGAGATCGAGCAGTTCATAAACATCGCGCTCCTCCTCAAGCAAAACGTCCTTTCCGGCAATGCCGACATCAGCAACCCCATGCTCCACATAGGTTGCAACATCCATCGGTTTTGCGAGAATAAACCGTAATCCTTCTTCGGCCACATCAATAATCAATTTCCGTGAATCATCAAATTCAGGTGGCAGCTTGTAGCCCGCTTTTCGGAGCAACTCCAATGCCTCTACAAAAATTCGCCCCTTTGGCATCGCAATTGTTAGTATGTTACTCATTAGCGTGCCCTCCAATTAAGTAAGTTGTCTCGGCAAACCTTTTTGTAAATGCATCCAGATTATTCACAGCAGTAATATCCTGGAGCACAGCCTTTTTCCCTTGCTCGTGCATATTTTCAGCGAGTTGAAAGGCTTCCTTGCGCCGCTCCTGACTGAAAAATATACAGTGAGTCGTATTTTCCAGTGGTTCGCCGCCAAGAGCCTCCAGCAGCATATCAACCCGAACTGCAAACCCCGTTGCACTTGCGATTTTTCCAAATTTCTCAATTAAACTATAGCGGCCGCCGTTGCCGATCGGGAAGCCCACATTACCGGCATAAGCCTCAAATAATATCCCGGAATAATAACTCATATGACTGACAATCGTAAAATCAAATTTTACATATGCCTCGACGCCGTAATCCCTGATGACATCCCACAGCTCTTTTAGTTCGAGAAGTGCTTGCTTACCTTTGTCATTTTCAATGATGTCAAGTGCTTGACCGATCACTTCATTTCCACCACGTAATTCAAGAAGCTGTAATAATCTTTGTTTATCAATAGTGGATAATGGCAACGAGTTCACGTGCTCCCGGTAGCCTACATAATTTTTTTCAAATAAAAACTTCCGCAACGCCGTTGCCCTGCCGTTCGTACCGAGGATTTGCACAAATAATTCCTGGGCAAAGCCTACATGACCAATGGATACTTGGAATTGTTGCAATCCTGCTTTTTTTAAAGAAGAAATCAGTAAAGCAATGACCTCACCATCACAGGAAATCGTTTCTTCGTTCAGGCATTCAACGCCAATTTGCTCAAACTCGGCGGGTCTGCCGCCTTCCCGCTGCTGGGCACGGAAAACATTGGCGGAATAGCCTAATCGGACAGGCAAATCTTCATTTAAAAGCTTAGAGGCTGCCACCCGGGCAATAGGTGCAGTCATATCAGGTCTGAGCACCAGTGTGTGCCCTTCTTTGTCAAGTAATTTAAAAAGCTGCTGATCAGCAATCGCTGATGCTGCTCCAACAGTTTCATAATATTCCAATGTTGGTGTTTCGATAAATTGATAGCCCCAAAGTTTCATCGTTTCTGCCATTAAGGAACGGACACGATGTTTTTTTTCATATAATTCCGGGAGCGTATCCCGCATTCCCAGTGGCTTTTCAAACATAAACAAGTGACTCATCCTGTTCACCCTCTTCCGTTTTGCTTTAGTTCGCTAATATGTTAGAGAATTAAAGTTAATAGTTGTATTTTAATCCTTGAAAAGATATTCGTCAATAAAAAAAGCGAAAGTCTTCGACTGTGTTCGAACAATTCCGTCAACTTAAGCTAGTAAAAAACCCGGTTTCAAAACCAGGTCCATTAACATTCTTCCCTATTTTTTACTCCATAAATTGGATCATCTAAACGGCGCTCTGCCATTTCTTCTTTGGTATAGATGACCTGCATGGGGTTTCCACCCACGAACGCTCCGGGTGGAACATCCTTATGCACCAGCGTACCTGCTGAAACAATCGCCCCGTCACCAATCGTTATACCAGGGAGAATCGTGGAATTTGCGCCAATCATCACTTCACTGCCAATCGAAACAGGGCCTAGCCGGTATTCTTTAATTAAATACTCGTGAGCTAGAATGGTCGTGTTGTAGCCGATGACTGTGTTGCGGCCGACACTGATTTTTTCGGGAAACATCACATCCAGCATCACCATCAAGGCAAAGGATGTGTGCTCCCCGACCTTGAGTCCTAAAAATACACGATACAGCCAATTTTTCATCCCCAAAAAGGGTGTATAACGGGCTAATTGAATCACCATAAAATTTTTAACAACCTTCCAAAAGGGCACGGTCTTGTAAACGTGCCATAAGGAGTTCGCACCTTCAACAGGATAGCGGGTCGTGTTTCTCATGCTTCTCACTCTCCGAGAACGGTTAATAAGTCTGCCATGTCCTCTAACATGTAATCTGGTTCATATTTTGCCACATACTCCCTGCCCTTAATAGACCAGGCCACACCTGCCGTCATGGTACCGGCATTTTTTCCTGCTAAAATATCGTGATAATTATCGCCGACCATAATGGTTTCTGATGGAGAAGACCCCAACTGTTCGAGTGCTTTAAAAATTGGCTCTGGATCCGGTTTTGTCTTGCTAACATGTTCATAGGCGACAATCACCTCAAACAACGGCTCCAGGTTCATCAGGCGCAGCCCCTTAAGGGTAACATCCAACCGTTTCGTTGTGACTACTCCAAGCTTATAGCCCCGCTCCTTCAGAGTCTGAACCGTTTTGGATACATTGGGAAATTCCTTCACAAGCTCGTCATGTTTGGCGATGTTAAAGGCGCGGTATTCCGTAATCAGTTCTTCCACTCGGTCAGGGTCTATGCCGCCAAAAGCCTCATTCAGCGTTGGTCCAAGAAACGGCAAAACATCCTCGCGGCTATAGGTGCTTGGATAATATTTTTCCAATGTATGCATATAAGTAGTAATAATTAATTCATTTGTATCAATGAGTGTCCCATCTAAATCAAAGAGTACAGTCGTAATTTTGTTAGTCATAGGTGGCTTCCTTTCTGCTGATAAGTCCTGAGCGCTTCCAAATGGTACCGACAACCAAAGTTAACACAATCGCAACTCCGAGCCGGATTAAAAACAAGGGCAGCACCGGAATGCCAAGCGGTAAAAAGATTAACGTATCTTCGACAACCGCATGACAAGCCATTAGAAAAATAAAGGCTAAGGTAATATCCTTTTTGCTCACTCCATCTTCTTTAACAGCTTGAATCATGACTCCTGCACCGTAGGCTAGACCAAATAATAAACCGGCCGCCATTGTCGTTGAGGTATTTTCCTTCATTCCAAGTGTTTTAGTAACTGGAGCCATCGTTTTTGAAAATTTATGGAGCCATTGTAAATCTTTTAAAATTTGAATCACGATCATGAGTGGAATGACAATTATCGCTAGCTGCAAAATGCCAAGTCCAGCCTTTTGAACCGCCTCTAGTAAAATTCCAGCAACACCACTAGCTTGTTCCGCACTTGATTCAATGAAGCCGTACTTAGCAGCTTCTCCCCCGCCATGCCAAACGAGATTAATCACTGCGGCTGAAAGGAGGGCGAGCCCCGGTCTTGTCACCAGGACCACCCACAACTTCACACCTGCTTTCATGGCCACGCCTGATTCGATAAACAAATTATGTGAAAAGGATAGCATCACTGCCAAAATAAATACCTGTTTGACAGAGAAATCAAGTGTGAGGATCGCACCAATCGCGGCATATAGGTTAAGAAAATTTCCAAGTACCAGTGGAATGGCCGCATCCCCAGGCAAGCCTAGTAACTCCATGAGCGGAGAAATCAACTTCATTAGCCAGGGGAGAACAGGTGTATATTGCAGAATGGCCACAATAAGCGTAACAGGAAAAATAACTTTTCCTAATGTCCATGTTGTCTTAAAACCAACCAGTAACCCCTTTTTTATTGAGTTCAATACCATTTCCCCAAACTCCTTTGTTTAGAACATCCTAATGTCTTTCAGTTTTTTATATACTAATTCGTTTGATCCAAATAACGCGCCTCTGATTGATGCTTTGTCCGGCGATAGATAAGGATGACCACCGCGCCTATCACAAGGGCAATCGAAATGGTTTGTGCCATGCGAAGGCTGCCTAGCATCAAGCTATCCGTACGTAAGCCCTCAACGAAAAAGCGGCCGACCGAATACCAAATCACATAGGAAAGGAACAGCTCGCCACGACGGAAATTAGCACGGCGAAGCAGGATTAATATGATAAAACCAGCAAAGTCCCAGATTGATTCATATAAGAATGTTGGGTGATAATAGGCACCGTCAATATACATTTGATTGATAATAAAATTCGGTAAGTGCAGGTTTTCGAGAAATGCCCTGGTCACTTCACCGCCATGGGCCTCTTGGTTCATAAAATTACCCCAGCGTCCAATCGCTTGGCCGAGAATAAGACTAGGTGCGGCAATGTCGGTAATTTTCCAAAAGGAAAGTCCCCTTTTTCTGGCAAACACAATAGTGGTAATCACAGAGCCAATTAGTGCGCCGTGAATGGCAATTCCGCCATTCCAAATTTGCGGAATCGCTGCCGGGTGATTCGCATAGTACTCCCATTCAAAAATGACATAATAAATTCGTGCGGAGATAATTGCAATGGGGATTGCCCAAAGCATTAAATCAGCAAATGTATCCTTCGGCAGTCCTCTTCGATTGGCTTCCCTAATCGCTATATACAAGGCAAGGGCCAAACCGGAGCCGATAATAATTCCATACCAATGCACGTCAATAGGACCAAGCGAAAAGGCAATTGGGTTAAGCGGCTGAATCGTTTCGTTCATTTGTCTATTCTCCCCCTACATTTCTTCATGGTCGCCGTCTTCAATTACATCCGAAAGACGATCTGTAAATTGTTGGGCCGCATTCACGCCCATGCGTTTTAAACGGTAATTCATCGCCGCTACTTCAATGATAACAGCGAGGTTACGACCTGGCCGAACAGGGACTGTCATCTTAGTGACCTCGGTGTCAATAATCTTCATTTTCTCTTCATCCAAACCAAGGCGGTCATATTGTTTTTTGGAATCCCAAATTTCTAGATTCATGACAAGTGTAATTCGTTTATTACTGCGGACAGCACCTGCCCCAAAAAGGGTCATGACATTAATAATGCCTAAGCCGCGTATTTCCAATAAATGCTCGATTAATTCTGGTGAGGTTCCAACCAACGTATCCTGGTCCTCTTGGCGAATTTCGACGCAATCGTCAGCCACAAGCCGGTGGCCGCGTTTAACTAATTCCAGTGCTGTTTCACTTTTACCGACTCCGCTTTTGCCGGTAATAAGCACTCCAATCCCATAAATATCGACTAATACACCATGTACAGCGGTTGTTGGCGCAAGCTTACTTTCTAAAAAGTTGGTTAAACGGCTGGAAAACCGAGTTGTTTTCATGCCTGTCCGTAAAACCGGAACCGATTCCCGTTCCGATGCCTCGATTAACTCGGGAGGAATATCAATCCCCCTTGTCACAATAATGGCTGGGGTAATATCTGTGCATAACAGCTCCATTCGTGTCATTCGGTCAGTTGGAGAAAGTTTTTCGAAAAATGATAATTCTGTTTTTCCTAGCAGTTGAATCCGTTCTGCAGGGTAAAATTCGAAATAGCCGGCTATTTCCATCCCTGGTCTTGATATATCGCTCATCGTAATGGGGCGGTTAATTCCTTCCTCACCACTGATTAATTCTAGCTGAAATTTCTCTAATATATCTTTGGTACGTACTTTTGGCAAGAAGCGTTCCTCCTCAAACGGATTGTTTTTTTAGAAAAGTAGAATTAGAAGAATTCATAACTCTTATTTTAGCATTTTTTGAATAAGAACCAAACGGAAGTTATTCAAAAAAAAATAGAAGAATCAAAAAAGTGTACACCATTTCGGATGGTGTACACTTATATCTCACTTTATTGCTTCTCTAGCTGACACCAAAATGTCAGTGCCTACTTATTTTCCGGAGATTTGTTAATGGTTATGGATCCAGTTTTTGTATCAGCATAGATTCTTAGCATTTGATCAGGATGATTAACAGATTGGAAGCGGAGTGATTTTTGAATCATTTCACTCTTTTCCTCCAGCACTTGGATGCCGACAAGATTGACATTAAAACCGCCAAGATTGGTCTTCAGCTCTCCGTTTACCGGCGTTCCTTCCGGGATAAACATATCGATACTGCCCGTGGTCGCTTTGGCCTGAATTAATTCAGAACGGTTTCCGCGCACGTTTAAGCTGATATTTCCGTTAAACGACTGCATTTCAACCTTTTTAAAATCGCCATCAAGTTCGATCGCCCCATTAATCGTCTCTGTTTCCACCTCATCAAACTGACTGCCAGCAACCTTGATTTTCCCGTTGGCCGTTTCTACTTCTGCTTTTTTTCCATGAAGTTGGGTAAGAATGATTTTTCCGTTTGCTGTTTTCACGCGCAGGTCATCGATATTCATTTCTTCGCCTGTAACAGAACCATTAAACATTCTGATGCGAATCCGCTCATATTGTGCTTTTGGCACAAATATGATGGCTTCCACCTTCATCCATTTTTGCTGTGTCGTAAAGCGTAATTTCTGATGCTCCACTGAAAAAATAACATCTCGTAAAAAGTTTTGCCGGGCCTGGTCCTGATTTTCAACACGATACACTTTTGCTTGGCACTCAATCCTGACGTCCGGCTGGTCCCATGCGGCCAGCTTCACGGAACCGTTGGCCACGTCAATATCGATATTTTTCAAATCCACGTCACCATGCTGAAAAATATGCGAAATATCCACGGATTGACCAAAGTTAAAGTCAAAATCAAAGTCTTTAATTTTTTTCAAAGCTGAATCAACAAAGTCAAAAACCTTATCCTTTGTTGATTGGTATTTCGCTTGGAATGGTTCTTCCTTTTTTTCTTCTTCAAATTGAACAGTTGTCGATAGGTCGTTGACGATTTGCTCCTGCTTCTGCTCCATCGTTTGCTGAGCTTTTTCCAGTTCATCAAGCAGCGCCAATGCTTCATCAACCTTTAACTTCCCTTCCTCGACCATTTGTAATATCCGTTTTCTTTCCTCTTTCATAATTTTCCACCTCAGCTATATATTTTTATCACTTAAAGCATATTCTGCTGATAACATCTTTACGACTTTAATAAAGCCCCTGAAAAACAGGTCTCTTCCTTTACTACGAACTAAAGGGTAAAAAGTTTCTGAGAGTTCCAATTTTTGATAAAAAAAAGCTGAAATCCTACAGGCATCCCCTAGTGATTTCAGCTCTTTTCAAAACTCAGGCCTTCACGGCACTTTTGTCTTCGATTTGTTGTTTCATCCGTAAGCGGTCGCGCTCTAAGATGGGCTTTAAGTATTTTCCTGTATAGGACTCAGGAGTCTCTGCCACTTTCTCGGGTGTTCCCGTTGCAACGATCGTTCCGCCCTTGTCGCCACCTTCAGGACCAAGATCAATAAGGTAATCGGCGGCTTTAATCACATCTAGATTGTGTTCAATCACAAGAACCGTATCGCCATTTTCAACGAGGCGCTGCAATACCACCAGCAAGCGAGCGATGTCATCGACATGAAGACCGGTTGTCGGCTCATCTAAAATATAGAACGATTTCCCATTCGAACGGCGGTGGAGCTCGGAAGCAAGCTTAACCCGTTGTGCCTCGCCTCCTGATAGAGTGGTTGCCGGCTGACCAAGCTTGATATAACCTAGGCCGACATCCAAAATCGTCTGCAGCTTCCGGCTGATTTTTGGATGGTTTTCGAAAAATTCAACCGCTTCTTCAATCGTCATATCAAGAATATCCGCAATGCTTTTACCTTTGTATTTCACTTCCAGTGTTTCACGATTATAGCGTTTGCCATGGCATACTTCGCATGGTACATAGACATCTGGCAAAAAGTGCATTTCAATTTTAATGATTCCATCGCCACGGCAGGCTTCACAACGGCCGCCCTTCACATTAAAGCTGAAACGCCCTTTTTTATAACCGCGTACCTTCGCTTCATTGGTCGTTGCAAACAAATCACGGACATCATCAAACACACCTGTGTAGGTGGCAGGATTGGAGCGCGGCGTTCTGCCGATTGGTGATTGGTCAATATCAATCACCTTCTCTAATAAATCGATGCCCTTGATACTCTTATGTTCCCCAGGCTTTGTTTTCGCACGATGAAGCTTTTGCGCCAGAGCTTTATGAAGGATCTCATTAATAAGTGAACTCTTTCCAGATCCCGACACACCCGTAACCGCAATAAACAGGCCAAGTGGAAACTTCACATTCACATTTTTTAAATTATTTTCAGAAGCGCCTTTGATTTCAATAAAACGGCCATCTGGTTTCCGGCGCTCAAGCGGCAGTGGAATAAACTTTTTCCCGGATAAATATTGACCTGTGAGCGAATTCGGATCCGCCATTACCTGTGCAGGTGTTCCGGCTGACACAATTTCTCCGCCATGGGCACCAGCACCAGGGCCGACATCAATCAAATAATCGGCAGCCATCATCGTGTCCTCATCGTGCTCGACAACGATTAGGGTGTTGCCAATATCGCGCATCTCTTTTAATGCACCGATTAAGCGGTCATTATCACGTTGGTGTAATCCAATCGATGGTTCATCCAAAATATATAATACCCCAGTGAGTCGCGAACCAATTTGTGTGGCTAAGCGAATCCTTTGGGCTTCACCGCCTGAAAGGGTTCCAGCAGTTCGACTAAGGGTTAAATAATCTAGTCCAACATTAACTAAGAATCCGAGTCGTTCACTAATTTCTCGGAAAATCAGTTTCGCAATTTGCATTTCTTTTTCCGAAAGGTTTAATCCTGCGAAAAATTGACGGGCCTCTACAATGGAAAGATCGGTCACTTCTGCAATATGGCGGCCATTAATCAGGACAGCTAAGGTCTCTTTTTTCAAACGGTAGCCTTTACAGGTTGGGCATGGCTGCTCTCCCATGTACTTTTGCATTTGTTCACGGATAAAATCAGAGCTTGTCTCTTTATAGCGCCGCTCGACATTCCGCATCACGCCTTCGAACTCAATCTTTCCATCACGGATTTGCCCAAAATCGTTCTCATAACGGAAGTAGATTTTTTCTTTACCTGATCCATAGAGGATTTTTTCCAGCTGATGATCAGGAATATCCTTCACCGGAATATCCATATCAATTCCAAAATGGTCACAAACGGCTTTTAATAGCTGTGGATAATATTGTGAACTGGTAGGTTCCCATGGTGCAATTGCATGCTGCTTCAGCGTCAAATCCTTATTGGGAATGACCAAGTCAAGATCCACTTCAAGTTTAGCGCCAAGCCCGTCGCATTCAGGACAGGCGCCAAATGGACTGTTAAAGGAAAACATCCGTGGTTCGAGTTCGCCAATCGAAAAACCACATATTGGACAAGCGTGGTTTTCACTAAATAATAGCTCTTCCTCGCCAATCACATCCACAATTACTTTTCCTCCACCAAGTTTCAAGGCAGCCTCAAGTGAATCAGCAATTCTGGCCGAAATGCCTTCCTTCACAACTATTCGGTCGATGACCACTTCAATCGAATGTTTTTTATTTTTTTCAAGTTCAATCTCTTCACCAAGGTCTAGCATTTCCCCGTCTACACGAACACGAACATAGCCTTGTTTTTTAATATCCTCGAATACCTTCACATGTGCTCCTTTGCGACCGGATATAACCGGAGCCAAAATTTGCATTTTGGTTCGTTCTGGATATTCGAGAATCCGGTCAACCATTTGTTCGATGGTTTGCGAGGAGATTTCAATATGATGAATTGGACAGGTTGGATGCCCGACTCTTGCATAGAGTAATCGTAAATAATCATAGATTTCTGTTACCGTCCCAACGGTCGAGCGCGGATTCCGGCTTGTCGTTTTTTGATCAATTGATATCGCCGGGGATAATCCTTCAATGGCATCCACATCCGGCTTATCCATCTGTCCAAGAAATTGCCGTGCATAGGCAGATAAGGATTCAACATACCGCCGCTGTCCTTCTGCATAAATCGTATCAAAGGCAAGTGAGGACTTTCCTGAACCAGAAAGTCCTGTTAATACAACGAGCTTATCTCTCGGAATGGTGACATCTATATTTTTCAAATTGTTGGTGCGGGCGCCTTTCACAATCAGTTTTTCCATTGCCATGTAAACGTCATCCTTCCGCTTTCAATTCCAAAATTAAATCACGAAGCTCGGCCGCACGTTCAAAATTAAGCGCCTTTGCTTCGGTCTTCATTTCTTTTTCCATCGTAGCAAGTAATTTCTCTTTTTCCTTCTTCGACATCTTGCCGAACGATGCCGCTGGTTTGTACTCTTCTTGGTCCTCAGCCGCATGGGTAGCACGGATCACGTCGCGGATTTCTTTTTGAATCGTCTGTGGTGTAATTCCATGCTTGCGATTGTATTCTTCCTGAATGATACGACGCCGCTTCGTCTCACTAATCGCCAGCTCCATTGAGTTGGTGATTCTATCCGCATACATAATGACGTGGCCATTAGCATTTCTGGCAGCCCGGCCAATGGTTTGAATTAATGACCGTTCTGAACGGAGGAAGCCCTCTTTATCCGCATCGAGAATGGTGATAAGTGAAACTTCGGGAATATCCAATCCTTCCCGGAGCAGGTTGATCCCAATCAGCACATCATATTTACCAAGACGCAGCTCACGAATAATTTCAATCCGCTCAAGCGTTTTGACCTCTGAATGCAAGTATTGGACTTTTATCCCAATTTCTTTCAAATAATCGGTTAAATCCTCTGACATTTTTTTAGTCAGTGTCGTCACAAGGACACGTTCGTTTTTCTTCACTCGTTCATGGATTTCACCAATGAGGTCATCAATCTGACCTTCAATCGGACGGACCTCAATCGTTGGATCTAAGAGTCCTGTCGGGCGAATGATTTGCTCGATCATTTCTGGTGTATGCTCCAGCTCATATGGCCCAGGTGTTGCCGACACAAAAATAGCATTGTGAACATGCTTGTCAAATTCATCAAAGGTGAGCGGCCGGTTATCCAGTGCAGATGGCAGACGGAAACCGTGATCCACAAGCACTTGTTTACGGGCTTTGTCACCATTAAACATACCCCTAATTTGCGGTAAGGTAACATGGGACTCATCAACAATCAGCAGAAAATCCTCTGGAAAATAATCAAGCAAGGTGTATGGTGTTGAACCGGCTGGTCTCAATGTCAGATGACGGGAGTAGTTTTCAATCCCCGAGCAAAAACCCATTTCCCGCATCATTTCTAAGTCATAGCGGGTACGTTGTTCAATCCGTTGTGCCTCAAGCAATTTATCCTCTGCTCTAAGCTCGGCAAGCCGTTCTTCCAGTTCTTTTTCAATATTTTCAATGGCTAGCAGCAGTTTTTCTTCCCTTGTAACGAAGTGAGAGGCTGGGAAAATCGCAATATGTTCGCGTTCACCCATGATTTCACCTGTGAGGGCGTCAACCTCGCGAATGCGATCAATCTCATCACCGAAAAATTCGACCCGTACGCAATGCTCATCACGTGAAACGGGGAAAATCTCGACAACATCACCGCGGACACGGAACGTCCCACGTTTAAAATCAATGTCGTTTCGTTCATATTGAATGTCGACTAAACGACGCAGCAGCTGATTCCGCTCGATTTCCATACCGGTCCGAAGGGATAGAACCATCTCACGATATTCTTCCGGCGAACCGAGACCATAGATACAGGACACACTGGCGATGATGATGACATCTTTCCGTTCGAATAAGGCAGAGGTCGCCGAGTGGCGCAGTTTATCGATTTCATCGTTGATGCTGGCATCTTTTTCAATAAATGTATCAGTTTGTGGCACGTAGGCTTCAGGCTGGTAGTAATCATAGTAACTGACAAAATACTCAACAGCATTGTTTGGAAAAAATTCCTTGAACTCACTGTAGAGCTGTCCGGCCAGCGTTTTGTTGTGGGCAATCACAAGGGTAGGTTTATTGACCTCTTTAATCACGTTTGATACGGTAAACGTTTTCCCTGTCCCTGTGGCGCCAAGTAGTGTTTGGTGGCGCTTATTTTGTTTGATGCCTTCCACTAATTGACGAATGGCTTCAGGCTGGTCCCCTTGTGGTGAGTACTTTGAAACTAATTCAAATTGGTCTTTCACAATTCAGTTCCTCCCGTGAAATAGCTTGTAACCCTGTTTATTGGCCGGGTAAGTGGATTCCCTAAAAATACATATTAACATTCTACCACATTCCCCCAAAACCAAACCACCAATATGCAAACTAGCGTTCGTTTTTATTGAAAAAGCAGTACCTCTCTGGGAGAATTGAAAATAAAGTTTTTTAATTTGGGATCCTTTTGGGTTTTGTGCCACTTTTTGATGGTTTTGTGCCACTTCGAGGGGGTTTTGTGCGGATTTTAATAGGTTTTGTGCGTATATTAATGGGTTTTGTGCTATTTTCAAGGTGTTTTATACAATTAGACAATTCCTTCCAAAAAATAGGCCCATTTTCGTGAAAGAAATAGAGTTCCAGACCAGAATCTTTATTTTTTTACATTTCCAAATGACAAAAAAAGCCTGCCCTTATGGACAGACTTTCGAATACTAGCTGCTTTTCACGACCCGCGGTTTCATTTTGGACGCTAGCCAGAATCCGGCGGTAAGCGAGAAAGCATCAATTACAATAAGTAAAAATGTGTTGGTATAACCTTTATAGACAGATGCAGCAATGAGTGCAACGGTTAAAACAAGGCCGATGGTTCGATTGTAAGTGACCCGTGCAAAAAGCAAAACTAGTAACCCAGGAAAAACTAATCCCGAAAATATTCTAATCATCTCTAACAAGGGGTTCACCTCATTTATCATTCATTTCTGTTATATTTTAGAAACTTATTAATAAAATTGCAACTAAAATTAACTGGATGGCTTAATTTTTAAAGCAGCTTTTTGCTGAAAAATAAGACTGCCGATAATAAATGCTAGAAAGGACAGGATGATTGGCAGGACAACCGTATGAAGTCCGAAGGCATTCGGATAAAACCGATCAAGAAGAATATATGAACACATTCCTAAAATCATCGACGAAATCGCCCCATACTTATTTCCTTTGCTCCAATACAGTCCTAATATAACCGGCCAAATAAACACTGATTCCAACCCGCCAAACGAGAATAGATTCAACCAAATAATTAAATCAGGCGGGCTTAACGCCAGAATAATGACAATCAATCCAATAATGGCTGTTACGCTAAAACTAACCTTTTTCACATGGTTGTCTTCGGCATTTGGTTTAATATAATTTAAGTAAACATCCTTCACCAATGCTGAGCTTACCAAAATAAGTAGGGCATCTACGGTCGATATAATGGCAGCCATCGGCGCTGCAAGAACGATACCAGCCACATAAGGCGGCAGTACCTTCATTGATAATAATGGCATAACCGTATCACCAATTTTGATTCCGGGAAGAACGGGACGGGCAAACACGCCAATGAGATGCATACCCAGCATGATAAAGCCGACGACGATCGTTCCAATAATAATAGCATTATGCATAGCCTTCGAATTTTTATACGACATGGCCCTTACCGTTATTTGTGGTAAGCCAACCACACCAACCCCTACTAAAATCCAGTACGATGAAACATAGGAAGGGGTTAAGTCACGTTCAGCACCAAACGGACTAATTAAATTAGGATTTTCGGCTGCTAAATCGGAGATAATCTTGGGTATTCCTCCACCTGCTTTGATCGTCGCAATCAAAAGAATCAGCGTCCCCACAAACATAACGACACCCTGGACGGAATCAGTTAATGCGACCGCACGAAAGCCGCCGACAATCACAAAAACAAGGACGGAAAAGGCAAAAATCAATAATGCTGTTGTATACGGCATACCGGTTAGCGATTCAACGAGTCGAGCACCGCCAATCCATTGAGCCGTCATGGATGAAAAAAGAAAGATAATAATACTTGCTGCTGCTAATAATACAACCGTTTTACTCTTATAGCGTTCTTTTAGAAAATCGATTAAGGTAATCGCCTTATACTGACGGGCAACAATCGCAAATTTCTTTCCGAGAACCATCAACGTAAAATAACCGGTCGCAAGCTGGGCCATTGCAAGGAACACCCATCCTAACCCTCTTGTATATGCGACCCCTGGTCCGCCAATGAAACTACTTGCACTGCCATAGGTAGCGACCATCGTCATTGCCAGGATGAACCCGCCCATTTGCCGTTCTCCTAAAAAGTATTCCTCAAGGAATGAACTGGATTTAAGGACAAATTTGTTCGACCAAATGCCAACGGCAAAAATAATCAGTAAGAAAATAATTAATGGTGTAATAACGGCCCAGTTCATTTAACTTCCCCCTCTTCATCTTCAAAGGGTATATCTTTAAAGATAAACTTTACCGTGAAAACCACCAGAATAATCATGACAAGGGATCCAACGATACAGCTGTAAAAGAACCATGCGGGTAAACCAAATACGTATGTATAATTCTCAACTTTATCAGAACCAAGCCCATAGCCGAAGCCATACCATAAAAGAAAATTAATAATGACAAGGATTACACCAATCCAAGCTTCTTTATGGGCGATTTTGAAACGCTTGTCCTGCGAATTTGCTGCTTTTTTCACTATAAACCTCCTAAAACTTGTTATCAGGTAGTTTTCACCAATAGTAAACATTTTACCAAATATAGTTTCATACTTAAACATAAAAAAACCTTACTTCACAATAAGGTTTTGGGAAGACCGCCTTGGTGTCAGGCACCAAAAACTGCCTTACTACATTTTATAAGTTTAAAAGTGTAGTTTGGGTGTCAGGCACCCATTAATGCACCATTTTAATTGCACGTTCCATGTGGACTTGGGCAGCCGTTGGCTTCTTTTTCGACTTGGATGGTGCTGTGTTCGATGTGGAAGTCGTCATGTAGTAACTGCTGTGATTGGAAAAGAATTTCATCATGAATCCCATCATTCGAAATAGTAATATGGCAGCTTAAGACCGGATAGCCGGAGGTAATGGTCCAGATATGCAGGTCATGGACTTCATTCACCAACGGGATTCTCTTTAAAGCCGCTTTCACTTCTTTTACCTCGATCTGTGTTGGAGCACCCTCCATTAAAATGTGAAAAGAATCCTTTGTAATGCGATATCCACTCACAAGGATCAATACCGCCACAATGACACTGGCAATTGGATCGGCAATGCCCCAGCCGAAAAACATAATAAGCAGGGCAGCGATAATTGCTCCGACAGAGCCAAGCATATCGCCTATGACATGTAAAAAGGCACTTCTGACATTCAGATTTTCGTCCTTGTCGCCTTTCATCAAGATCCATGCTGCGATGATATTAACCACTAATCCAATGATGGAAATAAGCAGCATCCCCTTACTTTGAACCTCTGGAGGAGCGAAAAAGCGCTGAAATGCTTCATAAACTATATAAAGAGAAATGACGATCAGTGTTAAACCATTCAGTGCAGCAGCGATGATTTCAAACCGTTTGTAGCCATAGGTGTTTACTTGAGAACCCCGTTTTTCGCCCAGCTTTAATGCGAAAAAGCTTAGTCCCAAGGCGGCTGCATCACTTAACATATGCCCTGCGTCCGACAATAAGGCGAGACTATTGGTTAAGATTCCTCCAATGACTTCTACAACCATAAAAGCAGCAATTAATAAGAATGAACTCAATAATGCATTTTTATTACTTGTATGTGAATGTCCGTGTGAATGCCCGTGATGATGATGTCCCATGTTTATCCCCCCCAAGCGCTCTGTAAAGAGTAGCTTTTTTCTTTATCTAGATTTATTTCTAAAACGATAATATTCCGATTAAGGCTAGTTTTTTCTAATGTTTATTTTTCAATTCATACCATCGACCGAGATAACTCTGAAACTTAGAAAAAGCCTTTTACATGCTAGACTTGCCCTTTTAGTTCAAGTTCTTACTGGTGTGCAAACGCAATCTTAATTAATTGTTTCACATGATTATCGTCAAGGGAATAATAGACCAGCTTCCCCTTCTTGCGGTATTTAGCGAGGCCGAGGCTCTTTAAATGACGGAGATGGTGGGAAGCAGTTGCCGTTGTTGCGCCAACTATATTAGCTACATCACAAACACACAGCTCGTCTTCAAGTGTCAGGGCATAAGCGATTTTCATGCGGGTTTCATCTGACAATGCTTTAAAAAACTTCGTCACGTCCACGATATTTTCTTTGTTCAGTTGCTGCTGCACGCGAGTCGTTTTTTCACTTTCTTCACAAATACTCTCGCAAAGATCCTGTTCCTTCAAATTATTCACCTTCTTCATTCAAATGTTCGTTTGACTTTATGATATTCAAACTACAGTTTGAATGTCAATCATTTTTGTTTTTTTAAAGAAATTTTTTTAAAAATAGAAAATAGTTGCTTTAACTAAATGTAAAAAAGGAAGAACCAAATAGATCCTTCCTTCCATTTCCTTCATATACGATTGTATTTTCCCCTCAGCGTCTATTTAAAACAAGTTCCTCTTGTGAATTCCCGTTAAACTTTGCAGAAAAACGGTCCACTTCAATCGCATATCTTGGACGCCGCTTTACTTCGCGATAAATTTTTCCTATATACTCGCCAATGATTCCAATTCCCATTAGTTGCAGGCCGCCTACAAACCAGATGGAGATGATCAGTGAGGTCCAACCGGATTCAGTATGGCCTAGTGATTCTTGAATTAAGGCGTACCCACCGGCAATGGTACTAATGATAACAGCAAGAAACCCAACCATGGTAACCAATCTGATCGGTGCGATACTGAAGGAAGTAATCCCGTCAAAGGCAAACGCCAGCATTTTCTTCAAAGGATATTTCGATTCTCCCGCCAGTCTTTCTTTCCGATCATAGTAAACCTTTGTGGAGGTAAAACCTACAAGCGGGACAAGGCCCCGCAAAAATAAATTCGTTTCCTTATACTTTAATAATTCATCCAATGCTCGTTTACTCATCAGCCGAAAATCAGCATGATTCGGAACGAGCTTTATGCCAATCCTGTCCATGAATCGGTAGAACCCCAAGGCGGTAGTCCGTTTGAAAAAAGTATCGCTATCACGGCTATCCCTGACACCATACACGATATCTATACCATTCCAATATTCTTCAACAAACGTTCGAATTACGTTTATATCATCCTGTAAATCTGCATCGATTGACACGACACAATCTGATTGTTTATTAGCTGTTTCCAACCCGGCGATGAGAGCATTCTGATGCCCGACATTTCCCGCAAGCTTCAGCCCTGTCACAAGGGGATTTTTTTCGCCCTCTTCCTCAATGAGTTCCCAGGTTCGATCCTTACTCCCATCATCCACAAATAATAGTTTACTATCCTGCGAGATGAGGAATTCCTCCATTAAACCAGTAAGCACGGTAGATAATTGAGTAACCGTGTCATGTAATACTTCTTCTTCATTAAAACAAGGTACCACGATTATTAAAATCGGCTTATTCATTTGGAGTGACCCTCCTTATTTAACTTGGTAAAGGTAAATTTTCCAAGCAGAATCCTTTTGATCAAACGTCTTTTTGAGCTCAAGATCATTTTCTTTTGCATTCATGATCGGCACGGCTGATAATATATATTGTCCGCCCAATTGTTTAAACGCTTTTGTATTTAACTGCAAATGATGAATTTTCACCTTTGAGTCTTTTTTATAATCATATTTTTTTCCTAATTCTGCGACAAAAATATAGCATCTCCCGCCCCAGTGATCGAAGTATTTCTCCAGTTTCGGGCTCTTATCCAATTCTTTTGCAATGATTCTCCTAAACTCATGTTTATAGGTTAATGGATAAAAATTATTGTACGTATCCAAGGTGTAAAAACCATTATACTGAGCAATTGCAGGGTGTATTCCAATACTGGCGACACGATAACTACTCTTAGGTTTTCCAATGTATTGGTCGATTTCTTTAAATTGTGTGACGGCATAAAACTGCTTCACCGATGGCTTTCCCGCCACTCGATAAACAATTTCATCGTTGGCACAAAAGAGGACGAGGAGTTGGCCAATCAGGAAAATTTTTACGAATGTTCGCCACCCCTTGCCTTTTTCCCACAGAATAAACGCGCCAACTGCAAACATTAGGTAGATGACTAACGGCCTTAAGAAATGAAACCGGGCAAAATTAAAGGTATTTAGAAAAGAAATACGGTCTTTAAGCGGCTGCCATCCTTTATTAAACCAAAACGCATACCAGACAGAGAGAAGAAAATTAAAAATAAACAGGTACAAAAATCTTTTTTCAATCGCTCCCCATTTTTTCTTCATCCCTATTAACACAACAACAAGAAAAGACAGCGGCACAATCACCAGAGTATGAAGGGTTAACACATGCGTATGGCCGAGAAAATAGTTTTTAAACACAAGACGAATAGTGCGCCAGAACCCTAAGGTGGAGCTGACGAACTCATTTCTGCTTGTCGGCGCCTCAGGGAAGACTAATGAGAACACAAGGCGATACTCGATTAACAGATAAATGGCCGTCATTAAAAAAATACTGCTAAAGAAAACCCAATTTGGCTTTTTTTTGACGAGAAGATCCCGCAGCCATAACAATCCCATTGCTGCCAAAAAGAAGAAAAATCCCAGAACAAAGCTTGAATAGAATGGCAGCAGAATAAGGGTAAGCCATTCTCTCCATGTATGCTTACCTTCTCTGATATTCATAAAAGCCCACAGGGCAAGCGGCATGCCAAGGGTGCTCAGCATTCCCGAAGGCCAAAACGGAGTCAAGGCAAAAGCAAGGGATACCCAGACGCGGATGTGATAGGTCGTTTCCGTTTTAACAAAATGCTTTTTAATCAATAAATACATGCCGATAAAAGCAACGATTCTTGTTATGGTTTGACTAATTGCATAGGCCAGCATAGTTGGGAAGAGGTTATGCAGCCATTCAATACCGCTAAATTCTGTCCCAAAGGCATTTCGCGGCAGCCCATTGATGACTTGCTGAATAACAGCATCATTCGCGCCAAATAATTGCCCACTATTCTTTAAAACTTTGTACCAAGCTATATTTGAATCAAGATTATCATGAACTCTTATATGTGCGTTTTCTCCTAAGATAAACAGCGGAGAAACATATAAGATTAATAAACAGGAGGCTAGCCATATATGCTTTATTTCTGGACTTAATGATGCCCATCGTTTCATACTTTCACACCACTTTACAACAAAAAATGTTTAACAGATTTCACTTGCTGATTCCGATCATTTTCTAATCAAATGCGTCTTTTTCAACAGATTCGTTTCTATTTTTTCATAAAACTCGATTAACCAATTGAGGACTTTGTTTATTTGTCCGAATCGATGGACTAAGAAATGAATGGCAACTGCCACACTTGCCCCGATGAACATTCCTACTGTTACATCTAAAGGGTAATGTACGCCTGTCCAGACACGGGACAGAGCAATTCCTGCTGCTAACACTAACCACAACCAGCCATCCCGTTTTTTCCAAATCCAAATGGCTGTCGCAATCACAAATGCCGCTGTCGCATGGTCACTTGGAAACGAAGCATTATTCGCATGGGGAATTAACCAGTTAACATGATGGACGACAAAGGGTCTAGCCCGGTAAAAAAAGTGACCAATTTCCACATTAATACTAAGTGCAATACATGCGGCAAGAATCGCCTCAACAACCATTTTTCGATTTCGCGATTTTGGATAAAACCAGTAAAAAAGGATTCCAGCAAAAAATAAATACTCTGCTTTTCCTGCTAAAAATATCATCAACGGGTTCAAAAATCGTTCACTTACTGCTAAGTGATTGATGATTTGAAAGACCCCATAATCTAAATGTGACACATGACTGACCTCCAAAAATAGTTATTTTCCTTTTTATGCTTGCGTCCTATTATTTCGACGGCTTTAATAAATGCATTTCAATGCTTTTTAACAATCTAAAAATCTCAAGAAGAAGGAGATTTAATCCTAGCCATACCCCTCCAAACACATAGCCTGCCGCCACATCACTAGGTATTTCCACTTTAAAATACACACGACTAACAGCGATTAAAGCTAACAGAACCAGAACGGCGATTGGCACCATCGTGTGAATCCATACCCTTTTTGCATGCCGAACAACGATAAATACGATAAAACCATATATAACGATTGTCATCAGCATCTGTTCACTAGGAAACGAATATAACAGTTGATCGATTAGTGATCGATTGTCCGGTGAGAGCCTGTGAAAAACAATTCTCAAGGTTTCCTCATAAAGCTCGCCACCAGCGGCCGCAAGTCCAAGACACAACCATTCAATAAGTCTGTCCCGGCCTCTCCATAATATCCAGAAAACGCCAAAAATGATAAGTACCAAGAGAAACTTTCTAGAACCCATAAAAAAGAAGATATTCATTATTTCTGACCAGTCTTTATTAAACGTTAATGGCACGAGTACATTGACAATTTCATTAAAATCCGAGAACTCTCCACCAAGAAAATCTTGCACCATTCCAATCATCAGGATGATTAGTCCTAACGTAGAAGCAGCCGTCATACCAAGTAAAAGCCCCACCTTTTTACGGGAATGAAATACGTTCAACGTGAGATTTAATAATCTGACCGCTCCACGTTCCATCTCCACTTTGTATTTTTTATAAATATAGAAAGCAATCATCAAGATTGCAGCTATGATCACTCCGATGAGGAGGTATTTTTTAATGGATTGATGAAACTGCTCCCATTGTGGTCCTAAAATCTTGCCGAGTGAAATAAATACTGTTACCCATATAAATGCCCCGCTATAGGCAAACAGGGCATACTTACGAAATGGAATCCGGGTCATTCCTGAGAAATAACCAGTGATATGTCTGACTCCAGGGATAAAATAGGCGAAAATCAGTAACTTATTTCCGTGCCTGCTGAACCATTGTGATGTTTTTTCAATCCTTTCTGGACCTAAATGAAATCGGTGACCATGCTTTTCAAAAAATGGAGGGCCTAATTTATTCCCAATCCAATATGAAATGGTCATTCCCACGCAGGCTCCAATGCCAGCTACTAGAATACTTAACAGCCAATTTAAGTGACCTTGAAAAACTAAAAATCCACTATAGCTCATCAAGACTTCGCCTGGTAATGGGATGGCAATTAATTCGAGCAAAAGGGCAGCAAAAAGGACAATATATCCATAATGATCAATGTAAGCTGTAAGAGTAGTCATGGTTTGTCCTCCTTTCTTTCCTATTATGCCCTGACTCTTTGATAAACTTTAGTTTTCCTCACAAATCCGGCAGGCACACCTTTTGTCTGGTGCTGATTAAGGACTGCCTTAATGGACTTCAGAATATAATTTTTGTTCTCTAATTCGATTCCCTGTTGATAAGAAGCAATCGCCTGCTCCCAACGAGTTATTTTTTTAGCATCGCGCAATATTTCTAGTAACTGTTTTTCCAATGGTTTCGTTGCATCGAGGGCAAAAACCAGCTCTTGTTCCTGTAGATACCCTAAATTAATCTTTTCTTGACCCGGGAGCATGGAGTGGACAAAGATGGGAAGTCTCTTTTGTAAAGCTTCACTTACTGTCACACCACCCGGTTTGGTCATGATGGCATCCACCGCTTCATAGAGCTGATTCATCTCAGACCTTGAAGAAAGGTATGGTAATGGTTTAATATGCTCAAGCTTCCAGGAAAGGATTTCATTATAAAGTTTTCGATTCTTGCCACAAAGCACAAAATATTCTAGTTCAGTGGAGCGTTTTAACTCATCCTTTAGTTTTGCAATTCCGCCTAGGCCACTATTCCCACCGGCAATTAAAATTTTCAGCCGTCCAATGTTGGTTTTAGGAGTAGTAGAATTCCTCGTAATTTCTTCATGAACGGGAATACCGGTTACAATCATTCGATGTTTCGAAATCTGATACTTCGCAAATAACGTTTCTTTCACCTGTTGACTTGGAACAAAATGAACGTCAATTCCTTCTCGTCCCCACACATTATTGACAAAAAAATCAGTATAGACATTAATGATGGGAATGATGCATTTCCCTTTCATCTTTAATCGGCTAAGAAGGTGGGAGGGGAACCCATGGGTACAAACTAGTAAATCGGGTTTTTCTTCAACAAGCAATTGTTCCATCTTTTTTAAAAAGAAATGTTCATACCATTTAAAGGGATGTCCCTTCGCCTCTGGCATGTAAAAAAAGCTTTTGTAAGCAAGATTGTAGGTTTCGGGTGCATAGCGAATCCAGTTAAGATAGCCGTTGGTAACCATTTTTTCTAATGATTTATTTGTATAACTCAGTAAGTCAATTTTCTTAACCATAATATCGTCGGTATGATGTTTTATCAGATCCATTAATGCTTCAGCCACTTGGTGATGTCCTGATTGCATTTGTAAGAGTGGTAAAAACAATATCTTTTTCATTTTATCCATCTCCTGTTTTTATAAAAATCTTCCCTGACAGTGGTCATGCTGTATGTCTCTTTCAATGTACCACTCATTTAATAAAAAACTGGGTTTTTAATGGATTTTTAATCTAGCCTTCAGTGTTTTTTTAGCTTAAAACAAAAACCCGAAAAGGATTTTTCGAGTTTTTGTTTTAGATTGTCTATTTAGTTAATCGTGCTCTTTTAGTTTTACTATATTGAATCAATCCATATATCACAAATAAGAAAAACGATCCGATTCCGACCCATGGAACATAGGCAGGATTAATATGAAGGATCTTTCCCGTATAAAATCCGATCATAATAAACGGGACCGTCCAAAGGAGTGTGCCCAGCAGTGATAATAGAAAGAATTTTCGAAAGGGAATGTTTGTAATGCCCGCAAAGTAGGGGCTGATTTGGCGGAGACCGGGTAAATAAAAGCCAAATACGATGGTTTTATGAACATTTTTCGAATAATACTTCATCACTTTTTCCATACGCTCACTCGTCATTCCGACATACTTGCCGAATTTTTTAATAAATGGGGTGCCTACATACTTTCCACACACATAGGCCGTCAGCATTCCGGCAAACACCCCCATTATGGAGATGATAACCACTAATCCAAAGGAAAGTCTATGCTTTACACTTAGCACTCCAATTAAAAAGAGAAGGGATTCCTCTGGAGCCGGAATACCGACAATTCCAAAAAATAAACTAATAAAGATGACCAAATAACCATACACCTGGATGTAATTTATAATTGTATCTAGATTCATGATGTCCTCTTATAATCTAATTCGTTTAATGTGATAAATTGGGTTCTCTTTGCTACAGATTCCTTCAAATATATCTCCAGGTTCTGCAGCATATAGTGCGGTGACTCTCGATCCGCACCAAGCGTTTCCCCACAGTCATGAAGCAAAAAAATCGCTCCCGGTGCCGTTGCCGACCGCAATTGTTCCAGCAGACCGTTTTTGCCTTTCTCTATCTTCCAATCTCCAAAAATGTGTGACCACATAATCACATTATAGGGCTTACTTAAAAAGAGGCTGAACAGATTAAAATGCCCCCATGGCGGCCGATAAAAGGATACCTTTTCACCAGTACATTCCATGATGGCCTGTTCAGTTAACTGCAGCTGTTTTTTTAATCGCAACGGTGTCAATAGCCAGCTTGAAATATGGTTAAAATGATGAATACCGATCGTATGTCCTTCCTGGCTCATCCGTTTAATGATATCTGGGCAGGCTTTCACTTTACTGCCCACCACAAAAAAGGTTGCCTTTACCTCATATTTTTTCAAGAGATCCAACAGCTGTGGCGTATAAAGGGGATTGGGACCATCATCAAAGGTAATCGCAATGGCATCGGAATGGATTCGTTTGGTGATTCCCCGTCCACTAATCCGGATTAGCAGCGTTGGTAAAATGGCATAGGCAAGAACGATAAGGATGAACAGGGTGATTAGCGCAAGTATTAGTTTCATCGCTCAAAGGTCAATTCCTTTCTCATTTCTCCAATCGGTAATAACAATTCAACCTCTGTTCCTACCCCTTCCGTACTGCTTACTTTAATTTCCCCATGATGCTGCTTGATAATATTTTTAGCGATTGACAGTCCTAGTCCGGTTCCACCTGTTTCTCGGCTTCTAGCCTTGTCCACCCGATAAAAACGCTCAAAGATATTTTCAATTTCACATGCAGGTATGCCTATTCCATAATCTTTCACCTTGATGACTGTGTTTTGCTCCTGCACTTCTAAATAAACATCAATTTTATCTTTACTATATTTAATGGCATTATCAATTAATATAATTATGGCCTGTTTTAGCTTTAATTCATCCGCTGTCACGGTAATCGAGGCATCCTTAAAATGAAGATCAATTTCCCTTTTATAGGCACGTTTTAGCTGCTTGATGATATTCTGACATAAAAGTACCAATTGAAGGGGGGTGGTTTCTAGATGACTTCCTGATTCAGTATCCGCTAAATCAAGAAACCTTTCTGTCATTTTTTGAATACGTGTTGCTTCTGAATGAATCGTCTCTATGGATTCAAGTGCATCCGCCTCATTTCGGATTCCACGTCTTAATAAATGATCTGCATAACTTTTTATCACGGTAAGTGGCGTTTTTAATTCATGGGAAGCATCAGAGATAAATTGCCGTTGTTTGTCAATATTTCCTTCTAATCTGCCGATCATGCGATTAAAAGTTACCGCCATTTTTTGCAGCTCATCCTTTGTATCATGTTGGATCACAATTTTTTTCGGTATCCCGCTTTGTTCAATATCCTCCATTGTGTTAATCATATTGGAAATTGGCCTCATGATGAGATTTGATAACCATCGGCCGCCTAACATAGCTAAAACGGCTCCTAAAATCGTACAAAAGGCAAGAATGGAAAGTAATACATCCTTAGCTAATTCAAGTCCAGATAACTTCTCTCCCATCTCGAGGGTTCCCGTCACCTTTCCGTTGGATTGTATGGGCACCCTGACAATCAGAATTTGCTCTTCTCCATCCTTTTGTCTAATCGTCTTCCGTTCTGCTACTTTCTTGCTTACATACCTTGCTTTGATTTTTGCCGCCATTTTTTTATCATTGGTGACTTGATTTTTAATTTGCAAATCCGGCTGCACCACCCTAATAAATGAATGACTGGTTAAAAAGGGCGCTAATCGATCATTCATATCAGCCGAGGATGCTTCAAGATTGATTTCCTTAATCAAATTATCCGCCCGTTGAAATAAGTCATCGTCCTCCATGTTGATTGTAATTTTCATAAATGAGAAAAAGACAACTGCGTTGACCGCTACTAGTACACAGAGAATCCAAGCAGTCGTCATCAGATTAATCTTTGTCGTTATCTTCATAGCTTAATTCTCCCTTACAGTGTAGCCAATTCCTCTTACCGTTTGAATAATAACCGGATCAGCGAAGCCTTCTTCGACTTTCTTTCTTAAATGTCGAATAAAAACATCGATGACATTTGTTTCTCCTTCGTATTCATATCCCCAAACATGAAAAAGGATATTGTCTCTTGTGACAATGCGATTTTTATTTTCTATTAAATAAACGAGCAAATCAAACTCTTTGGGGGTTAACGAAATGGATTCTTCCCCCCTCGTAACCTCTCTTGTGTCAAGATTTACAGATAAATCTCTTATCGATAAAATGGAGTCCTCCGATTGGGCTGCGTTGGCCGCAATGGCATTTTGCCGCAGGCACGAACGGACTCTCGCCAATAATTCCTCCATCTCAAACGGCTTTGTTATATAATCATTAGCCCCTTGATCAAGGCCTGTTACCTTGTCCATGGTCATGTTTCGGGCCGTTAATAAAATGACTGGCAGTAGAGTATTTTCTTTTCGAATTCTTCTTAAAACCTCAATGCCATTCATTTCAGGTAACATCACATCCAACAAGATTAAGTCCAGTTTTTCGTTCAAAGCTGTCTGCAGGCCTGACTTTCCATCATAGGCGACGACTACTTCATAGCCTTCATATTCGAGTTCGATTTTTAAAATCTTCGCGATTTGCTTTTCATCTTCAACTACCAAAATACGGTGATTCATTGTAACCCCTCCTTTTTCCTGCTTATCACAGGGTGGAGCATCTCCATTCTAGAAACAAAGTTTATAAGTCTTCCTCTTCAATTTAGCACTATTCCTTGTTATTTTTCTTATTTTAATTGAATTTTAATCTTAAAAATAAAAGCGGAAGCGCCCTGGTCAGCGGCGTATGGCCTGGAGCGCTCTAACTGAGATAAAGGAAACACGAAGAGCCGGAGGCGATTCGATGTTGACCTATCGTAGGGCGGAGAGCGAAGGACACTAGCCGCTAGGGTGCTGGAGCTGGACAATTCTCGAAGCCAAAACTTATAAATTCTTATGCAATGAAAAAAGGGAAATAGCACATCAACTATTCCCCTTCCATTCTTGCTCTGGAGCTTTATTTCCTAAACGAACTGTCAAGGTTAAGCCAAATTTGTGCATTCCCAACATAAGGAATCCGGCCATGATTTGGTCATTTTTCGTATTGAAGGAATCAGGAAGTAGATGGAGAGAATTCAATTGCGAAGGTGCTATACAAAGAGTGGCAGTCATTTGTGTTAGAAGCGGATTCGTCACTTCACCTATAAGAGCTGTTATGATAAGGAAACTGCATGCAGGCAGTAATAACAGACCACTCAAAAAAACATACCGTTTATTCGACTCCTTTACAATCGGCCTCCACATCCTGAGTGACAAGATGAATAGCAGTAATAAATAGCCATTGTGAGCAAATGAATGCAGGGAAAGGAAGGTTAACACGATCGGCAGATGGTACAGTAAGAACAAAACTGCAAATGTATACAGAGCAACTTTGGCAGGTAAGAAGAATTTGCTTATTCCTTTTATTATGGAAGGAAATGAATCCGGAATTCCTAATAGGAGAAGAGGTGGAATAATAAAATAGACAATACTCATATGAATCATATGGAAACTAAAGGATAAATGACTTAATACGGATAAAGGACTGCCCATAGTTACGTAGGTTATCGCCAAAGAGAGAAAAAAAAGGAGGGGCTGCTTGTGAAAAATTTTTATGGTTGTAAAGGATCGTAAGAGGGTGACATAGATCAGGGCTATACAGAGAAGTCCTACTAATAAAGGTGAATTCCACAACAGTTGACCTTGCAGCCAAATACCATCGAACATAAAAGAATCCTCCTCCTTCAGGTTTGGATTGACCTAATGATCGACACTGACACATTGAGAAAGCAGGTAAACAATAGAAATGTTTGGACTCGATTCTATTTTCCTAACCTTAAATTATATGTTGGATTTTGCTAGTTAGTACGTGAACCATGCCACTAATAAACACAAATCAACTAAACCTAACGGTCAAGCACTAAGATAATCTCTTTGATAATGAGGTTTAACAATTTTGAGGGGAAATAAACCTCCTTCTTTTTACTAAATAACGTGGTCACTTAAGAGGTGCACAAACAAACCAAGGTTCTAAACGACCGATCCCCCTTTTGAATCATCGAAACGGTCGATTATCAACGTTCTAAACGACCGAACTCCTTTTGAAATCATCGTTACGGTCGCTTATCATGGTTCTAAACGACCGATCTTCTTTTGAAACCATCGATACGGTCGTTTAACAATCCAATTTCAGATTATCAACGAAATGTGATTGCTCATGAGAATTGAATAGGGGAATAACGGAGAAATCCCCTTTGATTTAACTTAAGTTTTACTATTATGCACCCCAAAAGTAAACCCGTTATTTCACTATAGAAAGAGTGGATTTATTAGAAATGGTGTTAGGCACCCTTACTGAATAGGATTGGTTGGTTCCTCGGTAACGAGGTCTTGCAATGAGTGTTTACGGATTGCTAGGACGAGGTCGGCGAGAAAGTATAGTCCAACGACTGACCAGATCCATGCCCAAAATGGTTCAATGGCTTCATACATTGAAGCAATGGATGGATGAACCCATTGTAAGCAGATGAACGATAAAAATCCCCAACAGATGGAGAAGGGCAAACAAATATGACCATGGAGCTGCAATGGAGTATTTGAATAATCCCACCATTGCTTTTGGAAACATATTTGCAGCATTGCCCCGCTTACATACTCAACAATTGTAGGAATGAAAAAACACAACAGTACCGCAGTTCCCCAATTTGTTTTTGGTGAAATCAAGTACACCAAGAGCAACGGTGCAAAGCCATACATCGGTTTAAAGGGGCCGAATAAAAAATTCTCCTTAAAAAATTTCCTTTTCGTGAAAAAGTTATAGCTATTTTCCAGCAGCCAGCCAGCGAATGAATACATCGTGAAATAAAAAACGATGGCCGCAGCTCCTTCAATTGTAAGTATGTCGTGAGGTTGAAACTCAATGCCTTTCATCAAGCCGAGAATCATGGCTAAACCACCTTTCATGGATATAATTTTTCCCACTTTAGGGTTAGCCTTCAATGTGCAAAATATACCAAAACCTTCCTCTAAATTGTCGAAAAAAAGAGGAGGAAATGAATGATCATTTCCTCCTCTTTTTAATTCTCTTTAATTTCTTAAAGTTTTTAATGCGCCGCTCCAAGCGTTAACTTCGTCAAGCATTGCATTTACATTTGTAAGGTGCAATTCAGCTGGTTTGAAATCAGCTCCGTTTTCAAAGTCTGTGAATAATGACAATGTTGGATGTGTGCGTACGTCAGCGATTTTTAATTCACCCATAATTCCACGTAAATGTTCAGCTGCACGAGCACCGCCTGTTGAACCATAGCTTACGATACCTGCTGCTTTGTCGTTCCATGCTTCACGAGCAAAATCAAGAGCATTTTTTAATGCGCCAGTGATGCTGTGGTTGTATTCTTGAACAACGAATACGAAACCATCTAAGCTAGCAAGTTTTTGATTCCATGCTGCGATACCAGGTTCTGTACCATCAGTTGTACCTAAGAATGGTAGGTTGAAGTCTGCGATATCAACGATTTCATAATTTGCATCGCCGCGTTGGTCAGCAATACCTTTTACCCATTCTCCTACTTGTGGACTAACGCGTCCTTGACGTGTGCTTCCTAAAATAATACCAATGTTTAATTTTGTCATTGTTTTTTCCTCCTCTTGTTTTTTACCAAATAATCTATCTAAAAAACTCATTACCACACCACCTTAACTTAAAGATTCTCCTAATTGAGTATTTCAAATTAATTTATTTTTAATTCGAGATAATAATATAATATATTTTTCACTATGTCAACCATATTTGCTTAAACTTTACCAATAAAAAATAAAAACCACCTAGCTTCTCGAATATAAATAATGCTCGGATCATAAAAGCTCCGAGCATTACCATTCCATCACTTTTTTATTTTTATTTTCTCGGGTAAGGTCGTCCAGTACATGGGGTCTTCTAACCCGAGCCGCCAAATCCCGATTCCCCGTAAGTTATATTTTTCTACCAAGTCTAGCTTAAACCGCAGACTATGACTATTCTCAAACCAGGCCTGATGGTTATGATGTTCTTCATCTATGTAACTGAAATGAGGTGTTTGTGAACGGGAGTCCCATGTAATTTTTGCTTTATATTTTGCTTTCTGATCCATTAACTGTGCATAGGAGCTATAAACGGCTTTGTCTGCTGTTGTATCCCAGTCCCATCCATAACCAGCGATACCGAGTAAAATTTTGGATGGTGGTACTCCATGTTTCAAAGTATAACGAATCGTTGCTTCTGTCCAATTGACTGATGCTGTTGACCCGGGTGTTGTTCTTGGGCTGTGCTCATCGTATGTCATAATCATTAACCCATCTGAATATTGACCAAGCTTTTCGTAATCAAACCACGGTGACCAGGGATTAGCACGGGAATCACCTGTGTTTGCAGGGACCGAAACCGTAACCACTTTTCCATCTCTATGCAGAGCATCAGACAATCTTTTTATCAGCAGACTAAAGGAATCCCGGTCAGTCAAATACAAATTTTCCATGTCAATATTAATACCGTCATATTTAAACTGATTCATTTCATTGCGTAAGTTCTGAATGAAAACATTACGGTTTTTATCGTTATCGAGTATATTACTCGCTACCTGCTTTCCCTTCTCCTCGGTTTCATAAAAGAGATTATGTACAACCATATATACCTTTAGGTGTTTTTCATGAGCACTCTGAATAACCATTCTTTTATGATCTACTGTAACCGAATCGATAAGATTGCCTGGTCGCTTATCATCAAGCTTATACCAAAAGGGTGCAATGCTACTTAAATTAGTGAATTGTGAGTTAACTGTAGGTTGAGAACCTGGTAACGCTCCTTCCTGTTCTGTATAGAAACCTAAAACCTCGCGAGGAGTTTTATTCGTACTGTATTCTTCCTCTTTTCTTTGTGACTGGCTGCATGAAGACATTAGTAAAAAGACCGTGCTTAAAGAAATGATGGTGAATGACCGATAACGTTTTTTTGCCATAATACACCTTCTTCTAATTTGTATATTTGTTAAGTTGATTAGAAAAGGTGCAACTTATTCACGAATTGACTTTCTTTAAGTACTGTATGTATATCACAATCTTACTTTGTTTGAGTAAGAGCTAATATTAAGTGTTTTTTTGATTGAAATAAAAAAAGGGACTCTTACTGTATACTTCAACACCAATACCATAAAATAATCTCAGAATACCAAATGAAAAAAATGGAGGTATTCCCTATGGGAATATTCAGAAAAACAAAGAACAACACTTTAACCGCTGCTGAAGTATCCGCCCTTTGGCTTCAGTATATGGGTGATAGTATGGCGATATGTGTTTACAAATATTTTCTTAACATTGTTGAAAACGAAGAGATAAAACCCATTTTAGAATTTTCATTACAGTTAGCTGAGAGCCATGTTACGAAAATCACCGAATTCTTAAAAAGTGCTAATTTCCAAATTCCAAAAGGATTTACAGAGAATGATGTAAATGTTAATGCCCCTCGTCTGTTTTCTGACCAATTTCTACTTTTTTACTCCTATATTATGACAATACATGGGTTAACCGCTTATAGCTTGGCTATTACCAATATGGAGCGACAAGACCTTCAAAATTATTTTTTTGAATGTATATCATCATCTAAGGAATTGTTCCAAAAAATAGTGGTATTGGCTGAAAATCAGCCAAAATTTACAAGTGTCCCCTCTATTCCTTCACCTCATGGGGTGAAGTTTATGAAATCACCAGGATTCATTTCTAATTTAATTGGAGACAAGAGACCACTAAATAGTTCAGAAATAAGCACCCTTTTCTTTAATTCAACGAAAACTGGATTTGTCGGTTCGTTAAGTTTGGCTTTTAGTCAGGTGGCGGTGCGGGAAGATGTTCGTAATTTTATGTTAAAAAATGTTAAATTAGCAGGGAAAGATGCTGAAAGTTTTGACTCTATCTTACAACAGGATCATTTACCAATACCTGAGAAATGGGATACTGAGATAACTGACTCTACTGTAAGTCCATTTTCTGATAAATTGATTATGTTTCACGCGGGGTTTTTAGTAAATGCGGCTCTTACCTATTATGGTGCATCATTAGGTTCCAGCTTCCGTTCAGATTTAATCGTACACTATTCTAAAGTATTTACTCATGCTATGGAGGCAGGTGCATTATCTTACAATATAATGGTTAAACATGGATGGTTAGAAAAACAACCTGAAGCCGATTGAATAATAATCAAGTAAATATATCGATATGATCCTACCCAGACAGAAGCTATCTTTATAAAAAGATAGCTTTTTTAATGTCATCTGAGTTCTCCTCCTCAAATCTCTTCTTAAAGTAAACAGTTTTTTAAAATCAATTTTTCTTTTTAATCAATTATTAATGTTTTATTCAGAGATTATACAAGTCCATTTAATATACTTAAAAAGCCCAATTCAAACAGGGAGTAACGAACTATAAATCGCAATCTATATAGCAGCAATTGGGTTCATAAATAAATACTTATTAAATTTTTTGGGGGTAAAAAAATGAAAAGATTAGTAGAGGCAACCATGCAGCGAGCCATACTTATGATTGTATGTGTTGTCATTATTTTAGCATGGGGAGGTATTTCCGCATTCCAGATGCAAAGAGACTATTTGCCTGGGATCAACAATACTACCCTGTCTGTTAGTATGAGAGTACCTGGGTATCAAGCAGCTCAGGTTAAACAGCAAGTGACTGATAATCTGGCAAGTGCCGTCAAAGCAGTAGATGGTTTAGCCAATGTGGAAAGCACATCTTATGACGGTGGATTATTTATGAGTTTGTATTTTCCAATGAATACAGACATGAAACAAGCAGAAGACCAAGTAAATAAAGCCTTGGCAAATGCAGACATTCCATCAACTATTACGAGCACTCCATCGGTAACAAGATTAACAACAAGCTCATTCCCAATTTTGACTTATAGTGTAACCAGTTCAAAATTGGATGAACCGACACTTCGCTCGACAGCAACCCAGGAAATCGTGAAACAATTAAAAGCGGTTCCCGGTGTAGCAGATGTCTCCGTATTTGGGGGAGCAAAGGATGGTTATGTACTAACTGTCCGGATGAAAGACCTTGTAAAAAATGGGCTAACATTGGATGATGTTAATAAATCATTTGCTATGTCTCTGCCAATGATGCCGCAAGGAAACATTGTAAACAATCAGTTATCAATTCCTGTATCTTTTGATGGATTACCATTAACAGAGCAACAAATGGAAAACGCAACGATTAAAAATAAGGAAGGAACAGCCATTCCTGTATCAGCGTTCGGCACCATTTCTCATTCTTTAAATGACGTTAAAACCGTCTCCAGAACAAATGGGGCACCTAGCGTGCAGTTAAATGTAATCAAAACGCCATCGGCTAATATTACGGATGTGGCACAACAAGTAAAAGACCGTGTTGCACACCTTCACTTGGATACGATAAATCCAAAAGATGTATCATTCCAAGTCTTACTTGACCGAGCAAAAGAATTAAACAGCTCTCTTTTTGGATTATTACGAGAAGGATTACTCGGATGCTTATTCTCGATGATATGTGTGTTCTTCTTCTTCCGAAATGTAAAGTCGACATTACTGATTGCGATTTCTTTGCCAATTTCATTGTTAGCAACAACAGCTATCTTGAAATCAATGGGAATTACATTAAATATTTTGACGGTATCTGGTTTAATTGTCGCGATGGGTCGTATTGTCGATGACTCCATTGTTATTTTAGACAATATGTATCGAAAACGGGAAGAATCGAAGGACAAATCTATGCTTTCCATTCTTGCATCATCTGTAACAGAAATGATTCCGGCAATTTTAGGTTCTACTTTAACCACCATTGCTGTTTATATTCCAATAGCGTTTGTGGGTGGTGCCCTTAGTGCTTCGTACAGTGGATTTGCCTGGTCAATCGTAATTGCACTAATCATTTCGTTCTTTGTAGCAATGCTTGTCATCCCTGCCCTTGCTTTTATGGGATGGAAAGGTGGAAACGGGGCAAAACAAACCGTCAAACTCGATTCTAAAATGAAGCCAGTATTGCAATCTGCTTTTAAACATAAAAAAGCAATGATAATTGTTTCTATTTTAGTCTTCTTAGCTGCTGGTATCTATTCAGCTTTTCTTCCAGTAAGTTTATTACCTAGTGGAAAAATCGGCCAAATTGCGATTAAAGCAGAGTTGCCAAAAGGAAGCACATTAATCCAAGTAGATTCTGAAGTACAAAAAATCGAAAAAACATTAAAATCAAATCCAAAAGTCAAAGCTTATTCATCCAATTTCGGGTCTACCATGACACCACAAAGTGATGATGTATTTGACCAAGGTGGAGGATTTATAACCTATCCAAATGTCGCCAACCTTTCAGTTGTTTTGAAAAACGACAAGGATGCTGATTCTGTCATCAAGCAATTACAATCACAATTGCCAACATTATCTAAAGAGGTAACTTATACTGTAACAAGCCAGAACATCTCTGGTGATGATTCTCAAATGAGAATCCTATTTACAGGTTCAGATCAAGCAACTTTGGATAAAGTAGCTCAAGAGGCAAGAACCAACTTATCAAAAATTCCAAACTTAAGTGTAGATGGAAAAGTGGATTTGACAAATGGTTCTACTAAGTACAAATTTACTTTTGATGCGAAGGCCATCCAGGATAAAGGTGTGAAAGTTGCTGACATTTTGGCGATCGTTAATCGTTATATGTCTCAATCAAAGGATGCAACGCTTACAGTCGACCATAAGGCCTTCCCTGTGGACCAATATTTAGACCAAATTGCTTCAGGAACAAATTCTTCTATTACGTTAAATGCTTCTGCGGAGGATGTCTTAGCATCTTTAGAGGCTGAAACGATTAAAGGAACAAATGGTGAAAATGTTCGTTTTGAACAGTTAGCTAAAATTTCAAAAGATACCTCTCCTTCTACGATAAGTGAAAGGGATGGTCAACCGTTCTCCCTTGTAACAGCACAGATTACATCAAATGATATTAGTAATGTTTCAAATCAAGCTGACCAAGCTCTAAGCAACTTGAAACTTCCAAAGGATGTAACGTACTCATTAGGAGGAATTTCTGAACAAGTAAAACAAATGATTTTCGATATGTCCGTCGCCGTTGCTTTTTCTATCCTTCTAGTATTGCTCATTACTTCTTCTATTTTCAAAGGATGGAGAGCACCATTATCGGTTCTTTTAAGTATTCCACTTGCTTTAAGTGGTGTCGTAATCGCATTAATTCTCTTCCACGGTGAATGGAATTTAGCAGCATTAATCGGTATTCTAATGCTTACAGGTATCGTAGTAACCAATGGTATTGTGTTAATTGACAAAATCGAAAGAAATCGAAAAGAAGGAATGTCTGTTAAAGAGGCTATATTAAATGGTAGTCTTTCAAGGATTAGACCGATTTTAATGACAGCAGCAGCAACAGTTCTTACTTTGTTACCACTTGCATTTTCACATAATTCGGATACCGTTATTTCTCAAACGCTTGGGATTGTCGTAATTGGCGGTATGGTAACATCAACAATCAATAGCTTTATTATCATTCCTATCATTTATGAATGGCTGCATAAAAAAGCAGCAATTAAAAACATGAGTACAACAACTCAAAGTAAAATCAGCTAAGGATGATTTAGTTAAATCTTCATAACTTCAACATTGAATCTCCCTAATTTCTGCAAATTTTTATTTTATGATAAAGATATTAAAGAAAGGAGTTGTAGAAGAATGAAAAAATTTGTTGTTGGAATTCTAAGTGCAGCCTTTATTCTTGGAGCTGGCACTGCTGTATTTGCAGCTGGAACTAGCAGCACTGGTGAGGGTGTAAGTTTTGAAAAAATGTTGCCGTTTATGCAAAAAATGCATCCAGAATCTTCAAAGACTGAACTAAAAGACATGTATAAAGCTTGCCATAAAGATAAAGAAATGATGGGTGATTCAAAGGGAAAGGAAATGGATAGTGAAAATATGATGAATAGCTTTTAAGAACGGGGTGTCTATCTATGATGGACATATCGGAATGATGGTGAAAAGGTTTGGTATTCCTACCAGACCTTTTTGGGCTTTCTATTTCTTATTTTTTCTTCCTTTATTCCCTCAATAAAAAACCCGCATAGAATAAAGAATTCTACACAGGTTTAGAAATGTATTAACCCCTAAAAGGTCATAATTAATATTCATTATTATCTCTTAATTAAACTCTGTGCATCATAGGTAATGAGAATAAATAAATATTTGTAATAGCTAGTGCTGTCATAAGTAAGTAATATGGCAGCATCTATCGAAGTAGTACCCCTTGCGCATGATTACAATTTAACTTTTTGTAAACGTAATGCATTGAGAACAACCGATACTGAACTGAACGCCATGGCTGTACCTGCAAGCCATGGAGCAAGGAATCCAAGCGCTGCGATTGGAATACCAAGTGTATTATAGGCAAGAGCCCAAAAAAGGTTTTGCTTAATATTTCTAATTGTTTTTTTACTCATAAAAATGGCATCTGCAATACTATTTAAATCTCCTCGGATAAGGGTTATATCAGCTGCTTCCATTGCAACATCTGTTCCGGTACCAATGGCCATTCCGATATCTGCCAAGGCAAGGGCTGGTGCATCATTTATTCCATCTCCGACCATTGCCACTTTCTTACCTAGTGCCTGGAATTTCTTTATTTCATCTGCCTTACCTTCAGGAAGTACTTCGGCAATCACATTGTCGATCCCAACTTGTGCAGCAATTGCTGTTGCAGTCTGTTGATTATCTCCTGTAATCATAACCACTTCAATACCCATACTCTTAAGTCGACTAATAGCAGATTCCGAGGTCTCTTTAATTGTATCCGCGACGGCCACCATACCTGCATATTGACCATCTATAGCTGCAAGCATGGCTGTTTTCCCCACTTTTTCTAATGCATTCATTTGATCATAGGCATTTTCAACAGGAACGTTATACTTATTCATTAACTTCCTTGTTCCAACTAACAACTCTTTACCATCCACAATTGCTTTTATTCCAAATCCAGGAATGGCCTCAAAGTTCGTAACATCTTTTAAAGGTATACCTTTATCCTTTATTCCTTGAACAATCGCTTGTGCTAGTGGATGCTCTGATTGTTTTTCAGCAGATCCAACCAGTGATAAAAATTCATTTTCTGATTGTGACTCGACCATGAAAACGTCTGTTAAAAGAGGTGTACCGTTAGTAACCGTCCCTGTTTTATCTAAAACAACAGTAGAAATTTTATGCGTCATTTCCAAATGCTCTCCGCCTTTAAACAGAATTCCATATTCCGCTGCTCGACCTGAACCAGCCATGATGGAAGTCGGCGTTGCCAATCCCAATGCACATGGACATGCTATAACAAGGACAGCTATCAATTTCTCTAGAGCTTCAGCAAAATCCCCAGGAGTGACCCAAACATACCAAACTATAAACGTTAAAACCGCAAGCCCAACCACAATAGGGACAAACACGCCGGAAATCTGATCAGCTAGACGTTGGATAGGTGCCTTGGACCCCTGTGCTTCTTCTACTACTTTAATAATTTGCGCCAAAGCCGTATCCCTGCCTACTTTTGTTGCTTCCACTTTTAAAAATCCATTTTTATTGATGGTTGCTCCAATTACTTCATCACCCATTTTTTTATCTACCGGGACGCTTTCACCTGTCAGCATCGACTCATCAATAGCGGAATTACCTTCAACAATTTTACCATCGACTGGAATTTTTTCACCAGGTTTGATATGAAGTATATCACCAACGATTACTTCTTCAATGGGAACTTCCTGTTCTACTCCTTCTCTTTCAATGGTTGCGGTCTTTGCTTGAAGACCCATTAGTTTCTTAATGGCTTCTGATGAACGCCCTTTTGCTTTAGCTTCAAAGAGCTTCCCAAGAATAATTAACGAAATAAGAATGGAACTCGTCTCATAATAGAGTTCTACTGAGTGTGCCATACTTCCGATTGAGAGCAGCGATAGATACAAACTATAAAAATATGCTGCTGATGTACCTAAAGCAACGAGGACATCCATATTGGCGCTTTTATTTTTCAAGGCTTTATAAGCTCCGATATAGAACTGTTTTCCGATATAAAACTGGACTGGAGTAGCCAGTGCAAACTGAACCCACGGATTCATAAATATTTTTGGAACCCAGATGAATGAGGTGAACGAAAAGTGTCCGACCATTGCCCATAAAAGAGGGAATGAAAGGATGGCCGAAAAGATAAACTTTCCAGTTTGTTTTTTAATTTCCTTTTGACGATAATCACTTGTTTCTTTTACATCTTCCTTTATATGAGCACCATAACCGAGGCTTTCGACCTTTTTAATGATTTCCCCTGATGAGAGCACGGCACTGTTATACTCTACAGTTGCTTTTTCAAGTGCCAAATTCACATTTGCTTTCACTACCCCATCTAACTTATTTAAACCTTTTTCAATTCGAGTAGCACAGGCAGCACAGGTCATTCCGGTTATGTCAAATTCGTTTTTTTCATTTACAACATCGTATCCTAAATCCTTTATTTTTTTTTCAATATCTTCTAAATTTATTTTTTCAGGATTATACTTCACATTTGATCTTTCTAAGGCTAGATTAACATTTGCAGTTTCTACGCCGTCTAATTTACTTAGTCCTTTTTCAATCCTTGCAGCACAAGCAGCACAGGTCATTCCACTGATTTGCAAATTTGTTTCCTTTACAGTTTGACTCATAAAAGCCAACTCCTTATACCCTATATAGGTATATTTTTTTGTTAAAAGAACGTGCTATCAGCTAGCACGTCTTTTTTACTATTTATTTCACATCGTAACCTTGGTCATCAATGGTTTCCTTAATCTTTTCTAATGAAACCTCTTGGTTATTAAACTCAACATCCACTTTAGCTGCTTTTAAATCAACTTTAACGGAGCTAACTCCGTTAAGAGCACCAACACTTCCTTCTACTGCTTTCACACAATGACCACATGACATTCCTTGAACATTCAATGTTACCTTTTCCATTTTAAAACTCCCTTTCAGTTCAATGATGGATTTTTTTCCGAATGTTAACGTAACAAATATGACTACTCTAATTATGTTTAATGTTATCAGGATCGTGATTTTTCATTATCACTCCTTCTTTAACTCTATATTACCATACCCCCCTACCCTATGTAAATAAATAAACGTAAATATTAGTAAAGTTTTTTGACCGTTTACAAATGGTGATTCAAGCTCTTTAACTAAATAAAAAATACTTTAACAAATAAATTTGCAGAAAGTAAGGATTTATTCAAAAATCAAAAAAGGGATTGCAACGCAACCCCCTTTCAAAATTAATTGTAATTTTGGTTAATTCATATTTTCAATCAACACGTATTTAATTATTTAGTAGAAAGTTCACTTTCTGTTACCCATTTATGATTTTTCACTTTTTCTCCACCATTAGCCGGATTGTAATCAATCATATATACTGTTGTCTGTTCTGCTGAATCAATTGTCCCCGTTGCCCCCTTCATACCTTCCATGTGGTCAGCTTCTAAGGTAACTTCTGTTCCAGGTTTTAATACTTCACTACCAGCATTCATAATCTCTTCTTGGATTACCCATTTATGGTTTTTCACCTTTTCTCCACCTGTTGTCGGAGTATAGGTAACCACATAGGCGGTTGTATCATATGCCCCCACTATTGTTGCTTTAGCACCCTTCATACCTTCCATATGGTCAGCATTGATTACAGCTTGACTTCCCACTTTATAGGTTGGATTCTCACTTTTCTTTAAACCCTTAGGAATTTCACCAGAGCTTGAATGATCCATATTCATACTTTTATGGTCTGAATTTTTATTCTCATCAGAACTCTTTTCATTGCCAGCACAGGCAGACAACATTAACATCAAAACAACGGAAACGATTCCTGCCATCAATGTTTTACTTTTCATAATTACCTCCTAAAAATTTTGTTAAAAGTATCCTACACCAAAAGTTTGCAGAAATTATGGATTTTTCTATATCCAAGGTAGTAATGTTAGTTCTCAACTAGATAGAGGACTTATAATATTGTTTAATCTGCTTACCATATATACAGTGTCTACCCATTTTTTCACGATAGGATTCATTCTATATTAATATAGAGTAAATTTTTGTTCTCTATAAGAAAAGCCCATAAAAAAAGCGAGAGATATTAAAATATCTCTCGCTGAATTTAAGAATGTGAAATTTATCGCAAAGTTCCATTAAACAATAAATAATTATTCCGGAAGCTTATGAAAAATTACAACTAAACAATCTTCTCATCATATTTTCGCTCATCAAGAACAAATAGGATGCCAAGTTCATAATGATCGCCTTCAAAAAGGGCACGTTGGACAAAGCGGATTTCGCCCCTTGTATCAAGGACATCAAGCTTGCAGTGGGCTCGATTTTTTTGCAGGGCCTCATAAAGGGTTTTTTCATTTTGAACTGCTACACCATTGGCTTTTGTAATGATCTCCCCGACTTGCAGTCCCATCTTACTTGCAGGAGATTCTGGAATAATCCCAATGATCATCAAGCCTTGATTCTTTTTGGAAAAATAAAACGGCAAGCTATCATCCTTCATAATCGCAATTAACGCTAAGGATTCTCGGCCAATAACAGCCAGTGCCGCCACAATGATGGAACTAAGCGGGTACCAAAAACCTGCAATCGAAAGAAGTGAAATCAACACACCGAGTACCATTACCCGACGGCCTTGTAACTGGACCGCTTCCTTTGGCAGCCTCCCCTTCACCTGTTGTTGAAATCCAATTGCAAATGGAACAAGAATTAGCGAGTACTCCTTCGCCCCCAAATGGAAGACCGGCCACCAATCAAACGGAAGCTGGAGGGCATTTCCGGGGATTAACAAAAATAACGGCACCATCCATAGGCGTTTAATTTCATGAACACCTACACTTTGACCTCGCTTACTTTTCGTTAGCTTAGGCGAAGACCCTTTGCTGCCATTTTTAAAAATCAGAATTCCTTCTGCGATCATTAATAGTCCGAGAACGACAATGACAGAAGGATAAATCTTATCACTTATGGAATCAAACGCCTCCGAAATAATCGGAACAGACCAGTTGCTTTCGGCGATGATGATGATCGCGAAAAAGGCAGCTCCCAACGTATAAGCAGGGGACATGAACCGCACATTCGTTGTAAATGACCAAAGCAGCGTAAATCCAGCAATCAGAAGGATGGCTGCAAACGGAACCGTAATTCCTGCTGCAACAAGAACAATAGAAAGGCTCAATCCGATCAGAATGCCGAGTGGAAATATTTGCCGCAGCTCAAAATAGGCATCATGCGCCCGTATATGAAAATTTTTCCGTTCTCGTTTTACCCTCATCACGCCTAAAATCGCGGCTAGGAAAACGCCATAGTATAAAACAGGATGAAGAAATAACTTGCCTGTTCCTTTAAGAAGTTCCACAAGCCATGTTTCTACCATTTCCTGTCACCTGCCTCTATAAAAATTTCTCGTAAATAAAAGTCTCTTAAAGATTATTTTACCAAATTAAGACCATAAAACATATTGCTAGATTCTAGAAAAATTAAAAAGGTCATCAAAATTTATTAACTCTAAATCTTTTTTCCAGCCAAAAATAAAAACAGAGGCCCCTTAGAGCCTCTGCCTGGTTATTTGGTGAGCAACTTTAGTGCCATTTGCAGTTGCAGATCATTTTTCTCTTTTTTCATTTCTTTAACAGCCGCTTCTTCAAGCTTAGCAGCTGTTTTGCTGTCAATTTTTCCTGTTGCCTGCAAGTTATTTTGCTGCTGAAAGCCTCTGACAGCCTTTGTGGTTTCATCGCTAAAGTATCCATCCGTCCGGCCTGGTCCATAACCCAAGCCGTCTAAAATTTCTTGCGCATTCTTAATCTGTTCATTGTTCATGTCCTCAACAAGCGGCTCCTCCAATTGGATCGGATGTGTTTCAAAAATGGCCGGCTGCTTAATCGCTACATCCGGTTTGATCCCTTTTTTGTGAATCCAATTTCCATTTGGGGTCAGCCACTTAGCTAATGTAAGCTTTATATTGCTTCCATCCCCCATAGAGATGGCTTGCTGAACTGTTCCTTTACCAAACGTCGTTTCTCCAACGAGTTGATAGCCTGCCGCCTCTTTCAGGGAACCTGCTAAAATTTCCGATGCTGACGCACTGCCCTTGTTGATCAGGACTAGCACAGGATAATCCTTTTTCTCAGTTATCGTCGAGAAATATCGCTTCTTTTTACCATCGCGCTGTTCTATTTGTACATAAGGCTTATCGTTCGGAATAAATTCTTTTAATATTTCACCAACACTATCTAAAAATCCACCAGGGTTGCCGCGTACATCAAGGATTAACCCCTTAATATGATCATTCTCCAGCGCCTTTAATTCCTTTTTAAAATCAGCAGCGGTATCTTCTGAGAAGGATGTTAATTCAATATAGCCAATTTTCTTTCCATCCTGTTTCTTAATGGAGGAATGAACGGTCTCAAGCGGAATCTCATCCCGTTTCACGTTAATAGACAACGGTTCTTTTAACCCTTTTCTAGCAATCTCCAGCTTAACCGTCGTACCCTTTTTTCCGCGGATCTTGAGAGTTGCTTTATTTAGGTCAAGTCCTTCGACACTCTTTCCATCGACCTTTAAAATTTGGTCATTCGGCTTAATGCCTGCCTTTTCGGCTGGAGAATTTTTAAATGGTGAGACAATCACTATTTTTCCATCGACCATCCCAACCTCAGCGCCAATTCCTTCAAAAGAAGATTCCAACGTTTGTGTGAATTGCTGAGCGGTCGCCTTGTCCATATAGACCGAATAAGGGTCTTTTAAAACGGAAAGCATCCCTTGGATAGCTCCTTCCTCGAGTTTCTCCCCGTCTACTTTTTCAACATAGCGGTTTAAAATGAGATCATAGGCTTGCTCGGCTTTTGCGAGGCCGTCTGTATTTGCCTCCGCATTGGTCGTGGTTTCCTTAGGGGTTACCGCTTGTTCAAGTTTGGAAGCTGCATTCCTTTTATCCATAAAGGTCATTCCAGCATAGGTCCCCCCTGCTCCTGTCAGCAGTGAACCCGTCATTAACAGGGCCATCCATTTACGATTCATTCTAGTCCTCCTCAAGGTAAAAATGCCTGTCCTAACTATTTGGATGAACGGGCATCTAATTCCTTCCCGATATTAACTTATATGTTAGAAGTGGACTAGATATGAGTAAAAGAAAAGCAGAAGCGCCCTGGTCAGCGGCGTATGGCCTGGAGCGCTCCAACTGAGATAAAGGAAACACGAAGAGCCGGAGGCGATTCGATGTTGACTTATCGTAGGGCGGAGAGCGAAGGACACTAGCCGCTAGGGCGCTCCTCGGAAAAGCTAACGCTTTTCCTTCGTGCGAAGTAATGCTTCCGAAGCTTACTCTTGTGGAGCTAGACAATTTTCGAGGTCAAAATTTATAATTTTTTATATAAAAAAAGAAGAAGCAAAAGCTTCTCCCTTTTCAAGATTATAGTGGCACGATGCCCATAGGATTAATCGCAGAATGGAATGCCCATTTGCCCTTATACAGTTCAAAGTGCAGGTGCTGTCCTTGAGAATCGCCGGTGTTGCCCATGATCCCGATTTGTTGTCCTTTTTTCACAGTGGTTCCTTCAGACACCATTCTTGTTCGCATATGTGCATAAACGGTGGTATAAGTTTGTCCATTAATATTGTGTAAAATATACACTACATTTCCATAGCTTGATGAGTAATGCGAGACATAGACCTGTCCATCTGCGGCCGCTACAATTGGCACTGTCCCACCTTGGGCAATGTCAACACCATAGTGGAAAGTACCCCAGCGTCCCCCGAAAGTTGAAGTTATAGTGCCCGCTGCTGGTCTTGTGAAGCTTCCACCTGAAACCTGTGGGGCTGGGGCCGGGGCTGGGGCAACGGTATTGCTGCTGCCGCCACTGCTTGCTTTTGCCGCTGCATTTCGTTTCGCTTGAGCCGCTGCTTGAGCCGCTGCTTCAGCTGCCGCTTTAGCCTGACGTTCTTTCTCTAGTTCAAGTGATTTCTGAATGGCTATTTCTTGAGCAGCAAGAATTTGCTCCTGCTCATTTAAATCCATTGCATATTCTTTTGTTTCCTGTTCTTGAGTAGCCAAACTTGCTAATAGTTTATCCTTTTCTTCCATTTGAACCTTTAATTGTTCATTCAACTTATTTAGTTCTGCTAGCATTGTTTTTAAGCTTTCAGCATCTTTTTCCAATTGGTCTTGTTTCTGCTCAAGTGCCAATTTGTCAGCTTCCTGCTGTTTTAAAATTTCCTGATCCGCCTGCACGATAGTTGCTACAGCATTAGCACGATCAACAAAATCACTAAAGCTGGTTGAGCCCATTAAGACATCCAAATAATTGACCACACCGCCTGTTTCCTGATAACTGCGAGCACGATCCTTCAATAATTCATTACGCTTTTCGATCCGCGCCATAATGACCTTTGTTTCCTCTTGGAGCTTAGTAATTTCTGCTTTAGTTTCTTCTATTTTAGTAGTTTTTTCATTTATTTTATTAGTTGCATCCGTAATTGCATAATCAAGACGTTCTTTTTCACTCTTTACATCTTCCTGCTGTTTTTGGAGATTACTAATTTTATCGTTTGCTTGATTAAGATTAGATTTTATATCAGAACGCTGTTCTTGAATTTTGTTTTTTTCACCATTAAGACCGGAGATTGATTCAGCTTCAGTTTTTACAGAAGCTCCCCCAAAAAAAGTCCCCAGTCCCACTGTGGTTGCCATGGTTAACGTTAGTACTGTCTTTCTCATTTACGATTTTTCTCCTCCCACTGTCTATGTATGAATACAATCATTATAGGGGAGGACAAAACGTTTCGTCCTCCCATCATTAACCTAAACTTTTAAGAATTTCCGTACGGACATTACACTGCCCCATATGCCAATCAAGGCCCCCATCAAAATTAAAACACCAGAAACCTGATAGACAAACGGGTCAAATGGCAGTACCTTAATAAAGGTACCCTCTAGTTTCGGGCCGATATAATCGTAGGCACGGTAGTAGGCAATTGAAATCAGGATAATTGGTAAAATTGACCCAAGAATCCCAAGCCATAAACCTTCCAAAAAGAACGGCCAGCGAATAAAGGTATTCGTCGCTCCAACTAATCTCATAATCTTAATTTCTCTCCGTCTAGCAATAATAGTAATTCTAATTGTATTGGAGATTAAGAAGATAGCTGTAAAGAACAACCCAATAATTAAGACGATTCCCACGTTTCTGCTCGCATTAATAAACTTAAATAATTTTTCAACCTTGCCTTGCCCATATTTTACTTTTGCTACGAAATTGGCTTTTTCTATCTTTTTAGCCACTTTCATCGTATCTGTCGGGTTTTTCGTTTTTACGATAAATACATCGTTAAGCGGATTATCCTGTTCAAAAAGCTTAAAGGCTTTTCCATCTTCACCAAGACTCTCCACTAGGTTATCTAGTTCTGCCTTTTTAGGTGAATAGATAACACTTTTTACCTCAGGCATACTTTCAATCGTCGTTTTTAATGATTGCTGGTCTTGCTGGTTTGCAGCAACGTCGATGTGAACGCGAATTTGCACGTCCTCTTCGATGGTTTGGGCCACCCTGTTAAGATTCATCATAATAACGAAAAAGACACCGACTAAAATTAAAGTAACGGTAACAGCACTAACGGATGCAAAGGTCATCCAGCCATTTCTTTTAATACTTTTTAAGCTTTCACGGGCGTGACGGCCAAGTGTTCTAATTTTCATAACCGTAATCACCTCTTAGTTCATCACGCGCTATTTTTCCGCCTTCAATGGCAATAACGCGATGCTTTAATGTATTTACAATCTCCCTGTTATGGGTTGCCATAACAATCGTTGTGCCGCTAGTATTAATTTCTTCAAAGATATTCATAATCTCCCATGACGTTTCAGGATCAAGGTTCCCCGTTGGCTCATCTGCAATGACAACCTTCGGTGAGTTGACAATCGAGCGGGCAATTGACACACGCTGCTGTTCACCGCCAGAAAGCTCTGTAGGAAGCATTTTGATTTTATGCTTTAAACCAACCAGTTCAAGAACTTCCATCACTCGTTTTCTAATGAATTTCGGTGATGCTTCAATTACTTCAAGAGCAAAGGCTACATTTTCATAGACAGTTAGCGTTGGAAGGAGCTTAAAGTCCTGGAAAACAACACCAAGGTTTCTTCTGAATATGGGCACCTTTTTCATTTTTAATTTGGCGAGATTAACACCATTCATCGTGATGGTCCCTGAAGTTGGTACTTCTTCCCGGTACATCATTTTAATAAAGGTCGATTTACCAGCACCACTCGGGCCGACAACATAAACAAATTCGCCCTGATTAATCCGGACGTCTATTCCATTAATGGCTGTGACACCATTCGGATACTTTTTATATACTTCTTGCAGTTCTATCATTTTTATCACCTATCGTTAAAGGATATGTCGATAGTGGAAATTCGACAAAAATCTTCGTGTATTTGCAAAATGGACTAAAATCGCAAAGAATATGTGCATAATTTCGCATAGACCCATTATAACATCATAATTTGCTAAAAAAACCGATAAAATTATTACAGTTTCTTTTCAATGTAAACAAAACTCGACAAATTTCTCTATCTTTCGAATAATAAAAACACTCTGCTATTTCAACAGAGTGTTTTGGATAGATTTATTTTTTGGCTGCGAGCCAATCTGCAATCGTATTAGCATCATCGCCGGATACTAAGTTTGCGGGCATTCCGCCTGCTTTTCCATTTTTAAGAATGTCTAAAATTTCATCTTTTGAATATCGTGATCCAACCTGTGTAAGGTTTGGACCCATGGCCCCTTTAAGATCTCCACCGTGACAGCTTGAGCACTTTTGATCGTAAATCTTTTGAGCGTCTCCTGCTTGAGCGGTGTCAGTACCACCTGTGCCCTTGTCAGTTGCATTATCATTGCCGCCGCCACACGCAGCAAGACTCATAACTAGCGAGATTCCTACCATGAATGTTCCTAGTTTTTTCTTCATCGTCATAGCTATACCCCCTTTGTGGAAATATTTCCATCATAGTGTTATTATACCAACCCTACACCCTTTTGAAACCCTCACCGAGTACTTCTGCCGCATCCATTACTACTACAAATGCTGTTGGATCAAGGGTTTTAACTAAATGTTTCAATTTTGTGAACTCCGTTTGATCCACTACACACATTAGAACGGGACGTTCATGATCGGTAAAACCCCCATATGCTGATAGTTTTGTCACACCGCGGTCAATTTTATTCAAAATTCCTTCACGAACTTCTTCTTGCTTACTCGTAATAATCATTGCCATTTTTGAGCGGCCAAAGCCAACCTGTATGAGGTCAATCGTTTTACTTGTCACATAGAGGGCGATTAAGGCATACAGGCCCCTCTCAATATCAAAAACAATTGCTGCAGCTAGGACGATTAATCCATCAATCAGGACGACACACCTGCCCAATGTAAAACCAGTATATTTATTGATAATCTGAGCGGCAAGGTCGGTCCCGCCTGTTGAAGCGTTTCCTCTAAAAACAATACCGAGGCCAAGTCCAACACCAATTCCTCCAAACAATGCGCCGAGCAATGCGTCATTTGTCCATGGTTCCCAATCGTTAGTCAAAAAAACAATAAACGGTAAAAAGATCGTACCGACTAGCGTTTTCACACCAAAATGCTTCCCTAATAAAATTACACCGGCAATAAATAAGGGAATATTAAGGGCCCACTGTACGTATGCCGGTTCCCATCCTAACATCGTCTTTAAAATGGTACTAATCCCGCTTACTCCCCCTGACGCCACTTGGTTAGGTAGTAAAAACACGTTAAAAGTCAGTCCTATTATGGCAGAACCCATAAGAACAAATAGATAATCAATCGTCATTCTTAATTTCGGATAGGTTTCTGTTAGATTGCTTACTATATTCATTTAACATTTTCTCCTCAAAAAATTCTTTATGTACTGTCAACCGATAGTGAGTATAGCATTGGTCTAATAGTGTGTAAATGCCAGTAAGCTGACGCGATGAAGTATTAAAATTTCTATTAGCATTTACCATAGAAGTCGTTTTCATAAAAAGTGACTTTGAGCTACGATTAATCAACAATAAATATCTATCAGAAATTGATCCTTCCAATAGAAAAGCCTTTGCCGAACATGTCGACAAAGGCCTTTCTTTTTGATTATGAAATTCTCGAACGCAAATAAGCATTAATAAACTGATCCAAATCGCCATCCATGACCGCCTGAACATTCCCGCTCTCGGTACTGGTCCGGTGGTCTTTAACCATGGAATAAGGGTGGAAGACGTAGGAACGGATTTGACTGCCCCAGCCAATTTCCTTTTGTTCACCACGGATTTCTAGAAGTTCCTGTTCCTGCTTTTCAATTTCTAATTGATAAAGCTTGGCTTTTAGCATTTTCATCGCTGCCTCGCGGTTTTTTATTTGAGAACGTTCGGCTTGGCAAGTGACGACAACTCCAGTTGGTGTATGGGTAATCCGCACGGCCGAGTCAGTGGTATTGATATGCTGTCCACCTGCTCCTGTTGCACGATAGGAGTCTATTTTTAGATCTTCCGTACGGATATCTACGTGAATTTCATCATTAAATTCAGGCATAACTTCACATGAAACAAACGATGTATGACGTCGGCCTGAGGCATCAAACGGCGAAATCCGGACAAGCCGGTGAACCCCTTTTTCTGCTTTCAGGTACCCATAGGCATTATGGCCTTTAATCGAAAGGGTCACACTCTTAATTCCAGCTTCATCGCCTGGAAGATAATCGAGCGTCTCGACCTTAAAGCCTTTTTTCTCTGCCCAACGAGTATACATCCGCAGCAGCATCGATCCCCAGTCCTGAGACTCTGTTCCGCCTGCACCCGGGTGAAGCTCTAAAATCGCATTATTTTTATCATACTCCTCACTCAAAAGAAGCTGCAGTTCAAATTGACCCAAACGGTTTGTTAAATGCTGCATCTCTTCTTCCAGCTCGGCACGCAATTCTTCGTCATTTTCTTCTTTTACAAGTTCATATGTCAATTCCAGATTCTCATAGGAATCATTTAACTCTGTAAACTCATTGACCTGGTCTTTTAAGCCATTTGCTTCGCTGATGACTGCCTGTGCTTTCTCTTGATCATTCCAAAAATCAGGATGAAGCATCTCATCATCTAGCTCTGCAATCCTAGCTTCCTTATTTTCGAGGTCAAAGAGACCCCCTAAAGTCCACTAATTTTTTTGCTGTTTTCTCAAGTTCATTACGTATTTCTGCTAATTCCATTATCGTCACCTCTATAAAAAATTAAATATTCACGATTTGTAATACAGTTTATTCAAATAAATTAGGTCAGTTCCTTATCCATTATAGCGTGAAAACCACACAAAATTCAAAGCTTGACCATTAATTGCACATTTATCTGCCCTTTTTCCTTCAAATACTCTTCGTTATCTCTTTGGATACCACAAAAAACCCTTACCAACATCTTAGAGGAAAGCGAAAATTCTATCAAATTTCCTTAGTATTTATATATTTCAAACTGTCAAAAATGGTACTATTAAATAAGTAACAAGCAGGAAAATAAATCATTCATTCAGTGACCCTACATAAAAAATACCGTTAGTCTTCAAACCGGGAGACTGGAAAGCGAAAATACATAGACTGTTAAAAGGAGCCAAGTGAGATGGAGAAAATAAAACGCAATGAACCATGTCCATGCGGGAGTGGAAAAAAGTATAAAAATTGTTGCGGGGCAAATGAGGCGATATCCATCACCGGGATTATTGAAAAAGAAATGGATGAACTGCAAAAACAACTCCTCCAATTTGCATACTTCCACTTTGGTCATGAAATACAAGAGGATTTTGAGCTTCTAGAAGAAATGCTTAACGTGCAAAATGAGCAAGAGCAGGAGTTTTACGAGTTAGTCCATTCCATTTGGTTTTCTCTTTTTGAAGGCTTAGATGACGGAGAAACAATCGTCGAAAAATTTATTGCAGCTGAAGGAGGAAAAATCAAACGCCCGAAGCTGAAGCAAATTTTACAATCATGGGCATTTGCTAGAATCATTGCGGGAAAAGTGCTTCGTGTTGAAAATAACAGGCTGACAGTCGAAGATGGCCTTTCAATGGAACAATTAGATGCAACCTTTGCCGATGTGCCACTCACCATAGAAGAAGGTTCTTTCTTTATGGGAATCTTACTCCCCTATGAGCAAAATTATGTTTTTTTTCCAACACCGTTTGAATTGCCAGATTTGAAACCGGAGCATGCTTTTTCCTACATTGAAGACAGCAGCATAGAGGCTGATTATGATTCTCCCCAGGAATATTTGACTGACTTTTTTATGGAAGTATTAAGCGAATTACCCATGATTGGCGGTCTGCTTGAAGTCGATGATATAGACTGGCCTGCTCCTATTTACAAAGAAGTGGCCGATCTCTTCAAAGAGAAAATGGAAATGCTTGTCCCTCCGCCTGTTGTGGATACAGGAGTGATTCTCTGGCATAATTTTTGCCAAAAGAAACAAAAACGGATTCAAAATCCAAATCTATATGCCGCCGCCCTCCATTATTTATTATTAATGATAGCTCCTGGGGCAGAAACTGTGACACAAAAAGAACTGGCAAAGACATATGGTGTTTCTGCTAATAGTATATCTTCGATTGTATCGGAGCTTGAATCAGAATTAGCCGAAGATATTGCCGAATTAATCGACCTTGTTTATGGTGACTTTCAGCCTTCTATTATCCCACCCATGGAGAAGGCTTCTGTTATTGAATTCCCTAAAAGTCCAAGGAATAGCGTAGATCAACCTAGTTCACCAGCCTCAAACGTAACAGCACTTCCTAGTAACGAAAAATCCAAGGTAAAAACGGTGCGTAAGGTATCTAGACGCGACGAGGAACGTGCTCGGAACTTAATCTATGACGCTTTACAAACAGATGGAAAACAACGTTATAAGCTCGCAGAAGAGGCACTAACATTGAATCCTAATTGTGTTGATGCCTATGTCATCCTTGCTGAAAAAACGAAAAGCTTGGAAGAAGCCATCTTACTTTACGAAAAGGGCATTCAAGCCGGCGAAAGAGAACTAGGCAAAGCCTTTTTCAAGGAAAACAAAGGTTATTTCTGGGGTCTGGTTGAAACTAGACCATTTATGCGAGCCAAGCTTCATTATGCTGAGGCCCTTTCACTAATAGGAAAAGTACATAAGGCGGTGCAGCAATACGAAGAATTACTCGAATTAAATCCAATGGATAACCAAGGTGTCCGCTACTCTTTATTTGTAGCCTATATCGATTTGGGTGACTATAAAAAGGCCCGCTATCTCCTTGAACATTATGAGGAAGCAACCGCTCAAGGCTTATACAACCAGCTTTTGCTGGAGCTGCATGAGAATGGCTTTACGGCCAGAGCTGCAACTCTGCTTAAAAGGGCAAAGAAAGAGAATAAACATGTCATTGCCTACCTAACTGGCAAAAAACGGCTCCCCGCTTATCCGCCCGACTATTATGGCTTTGGCGATGAAAACGAAGCGATTGTTTATGCAGATATGCATTTGCAGCTGTGGCGGAAGATCGAGGGGCTGGGGGAATGGTTGAAGGGGAAATAGATTAATCCAACTCCCCCTCCCTTTGGGTTCCTACATTTCATATAAATAACCACGAGAGGTTAATAAGCTCTCGTGGTTATTTTTGTTTATGGAGTTGTTGTTGGATCTACACCTGGCAATGGAGCATGTGCTGCACTCATTGATTTCTCTCTAAACGTGCTATATGTCTTTGTCTGGTCGCTATGACATTCGGAACATGCCCAGCTGTCATCAATCTGATGTCCTGGGGTATCTAGATCAATAGCTGCCTTCTTACCATATATTTCTGTTCCTTTAGTGTGGCAATTCAAACAAAAATTACGCTCATTTCCTTCATTCCATGCAGTACCAATTGTATTAAAATGATCTTCTGCAGGCAATGTAGGATTATTCCCCAGTATTTCTCTTAAGTTAAACAGGTTGTTTGACCCATGTGTTTCATGACATTCAGCACAAGGAATGGGGCCATTCAACAGACTGCCGTCCCTTTGGATTTGTTGGTCTGCAGCTAACACAAAATTATGTCCTGAATTCTGTTTTAGGTAATTCGTTTCTATATCTGCCAGTTTAGGATCCTTCACGCTCTTTTCAGCATTATGGCATCTCAAGCACAAAGAATAATCAGATATAGTCTTAAGAGTAGGATCTGTTAATTTATTTGATATAGTTCCACTAGCGGTTAAGGATTTTTTATAGGCAAGTGTTTCCTGTTTTCCTTTATCAGAACTGATGTTATTGAAATCAATATAGTCATGGCACGAATCACAAGAAACATCCAGACTGTCAACTGTAGGAGTTTCAAGCCCCACTTCAGGATGTGCCTCATTGTGTGTGTACACATAATGATCTTTTAACAAGTTAGGATTGTTTTCAGACCATTCTAAATGTGGATTATGGCAACTCGTACATGATTCTGGCTGCTTTAATGCATTAGTTCCATCAGCAGTATAATCAATAGGATTATTATGACGGTACTTACTATCATTTTTTTCAATAATTGGCGCATTCATAGTACCATCATGACAGGCCATACAATAGTTCTGTGAAGGATTATCAGCAGGCTGTCCAGCTGCTAGCTCTTCTTTGAATGTATTTTGGTAATATCCACCATTTTTAGAATCATGTGTACTATGGCACGCAGCACACATATTTGTATTTGATTGATAATGTCCATGCGGATTAGACGATGAATGCCTTATCGGATTATCTGGATCAGACCATTCGACACTCGTCATTGTAGTGAATTTAAAAAGCTTTGAAAAAATTGGATTGTCTAAATCATCCACAAGTTCTCGATCGATGTACACCAAATAGGTTTTATTTATTTTTAACTCAGAACTATTTGGTTTAAAGATAATGTCGTAATAATACTTTCCGTTTCGAACAGGAAGTTCATTTATTTCCGTAGTTCCTTGTATTGTATCTGGTCCCAATAATATCTTAATCGGGTTATAGTTATTCGTTTCTACTTTACTTTTGAGTTGATCCATCTTTTGATCATCAACAACAGCGATTTTTATTTTTGCATCAAGTGGAACATTTGTTAAATCTTCTCCCTTTCTCTCTGTGCCATCAGCAAGGATGATACTAGTTTCTGTAACATAGGGTCTAGTAAATGCTAAAGAAAAATTAATAGATGCCTCTGAAACCTCACTTGTTGGTGGATATTTAATTTCAACAGTGATGTTATGATTACCCTCTTCTAATGAGGTTGGTGAGAATGTCCATTTCTTAGGTGTACTGCTTTCATCCACGGTCCATTCAGTTTGGTTTGTGATCGAATCTGATATGATCTTTCCATTATCAGATGCTGTAAAAAGCAAATCAGTTTTGGAAACAGTACCTGCAGTATAAATACCTGAGATTACAACATGTTTTGAATTTAGCACCTCATTTACCAATGGAGATTGTATGGAAATAGTAGGTGTAATAGCAGCAACAGTTGAAATGGTTACAGTAAAGGTAATTGATACAGTCGATACTTCGTTAGTTACCGTATTTTTAATCTCTAAGGAAAAATTATGATTCCCCTCTTGTAAAGAGGAAGATGTGAAAGACCAAGTCTTAGGAGTACTGCTTTCATCAACAGTCCATTCAGCTTGGTTTGTAATCGAATCTGATATGATCACTCCGTTATCATATGCTGTAAAAAGCAAATCAGTTTTGGAAATATTATCAGCGATATATGTTCCTGAGATCACAACATCATTTGAATTAAGCTCAGCCCCAGTTGATGGGGATTCAATTGTTATTGTAGGTTGACTGCCACTTGCTGAGTATACATTGATAGAATGAAATGAAAAGGTTGAAGTTACTATTAATAAAATGATTAAAAAACTAGAAAAATACGCCGTTTTCATCCTGTGAAATTTTCTCATATTTGATTCAACTCTTTTTCCGTAAATTTATGTTTAGTTATTATGCTTAAGTAATTTTCTATAGGGATTATATGTACATTATAGCAGTGACAACGTAGATAAATTGGGGCGGAAATGAAGAGATTTTTTGACAAATTTGTGACTAGATGGGATAATAAAACAAGGTAACAATATAACTATTGCTACCTTGTTTAACTACAGTTTTATTCAATTTTCATTTTAAGCTAACAAGTAGTGGCGCTATTTGTTGGCTTATTTTTTATTTTTTAGCACCTGGTTGTAGTGGGCTGTAATTACTCCAAGTAGTTTCATCACTTGCAATGGATCCATCATGACATCCGAAACATACTGACATACCAGTGTAACGTTTTAATGCAGATGATGGGTTAGGATCTTTCAAATAATCTGTGGCAGCAGTTGTAGCGGCAGCTGCATCTCCAGCATAATTTGCAGGATCAAATGGTGCCCCAACTGCGGTTAAATCAGTAAGTCCTCTGTCTAAAGAGTCTTTCATGATTGTTGCATCTGTACCGTGTGCATAGTGACAGCGTACGCAAGTCAACCTGTCAGTATCAGTTTGGTGACGGTGAGCATCTGTAAATACGCCAGTATCAGCATTAGCATAAGTTGCAGATAGGTAGTCAGTGTGACAAGAAGCACAGAATTTGCTCATTTGAACGCCACTGTCTTTTACATAAGTAGGAGCAGCACTATCAAAGAAGTCATAGTTGTTTGTAACTTTATCTACAGCTGAGCCGATTAGGAATGTAGCACCATCGATGCTAGCAGCGGTTGTATCACCATTTTTGCTATATGCAAATCCGTCTGTCCAAACATAAACGAAGTCGGCAGTTGCAGGTTTAGCAGTACCAGCAACTTTTAATTGAGTTTCTATAGCTGGTCTTCCCCCATCAGAACGTACCCATAATGAAGAGTCTTCAATATATTTCTTGCCTTTGTAATCCCATTTGTAAGTTGAGATAACTGTAGAACCAGCAGGAACTGCTGCTCTCTTGAAGAAGACGTTTGCATCTACTGCAGCTTGGTCAGCTAAAGTTTGTCTTACAAGGATATAATCTCCAACATTTGTAGCAGGTAATGAAGCTTTTTCGTAGATGGATTTGTTTGTAAACTTCATACCGCCGTTTGTTTGTCCAGCAGTAATGGTATTTTCAGTCTTAACCCATCCAGCAGGGTCAGATTTTAGTAAACGAGTGCTATCAGATCCATGGGGATTATGACAGCTAGCACAAGTGAACTCACCAGCCCAGTTACCAGTATCAGTATGGTTACCGCCTGGGGCAGCTTTAACATCAACAGTACCATCTGCTAAGTGAACAGACATGTTGCCATCATGTGTTCCGCCGAATGTACCAGCGTTGGTTGGGTCACCAAATACATTATTTGCTCCCATTGTACCATCATGACATGCAGCACAAGTGCTGTATGTGCCATCTCTGAATAAAAGGTAGTGGTCTTCACCAGTGTGTGTTTGGTGACAGCTTGCACATGAGTTTGTATTATTTTGATATGAACCGTGCATTTTTTGACCTGATCTTTTTTTACTTAAGCCTTCAAAACCAGTTTCGTTGGCGTTGACTAAATTAGTGCTATGGTCAACAACGACTTCTGATCCTTCAGGATTGTGGTTATCAGCAATAAGCACATCACCACTTGCAACAATAACAGTTGGTGCAGTTTTGTATGCAAGTTCAACTGAGTATCTTGCTCCTACTGTTAATACTGGAGATGTATAAGATCCAGTTTTATCTGCAAGAGTTGTTACATCAACAGTATCTTTAACAGCATTAGCCGAATCTCTAAGTGTTACTGTAAAAACTGTACCTGCAGCATCAGTAGTTAAACCTTTAAACGTTGCTGTAGCAGTATTAGCACCTGCAGTTTGAGATACAGCAAAGCTCATTGCACTTTTCGCAAAAGCAGCAGTGCTAAGCATTCCCACTAAAAGTAAAGCAAGTATTAGTGAGAAGCTAAGTTTTTTCTTACTCATTCCAAAAACCTCCCATTTTTTCTCTCTGTCTCTCTCTGTTTCTCTGTGTTTTTGATTTTTTACTTATAAATCTCCTATTGCCCTCTCTGCCGATGCATCACCTCCTTAAAGAAAGCTTTGGCTTTAATAGTAAACTGCAACTCTTTGGTTAAAGGTATCAGTTATATAAAGCTGGCTCTTTTCATCGATAAATAAACCGTTCGGCAAGAAAAATTGATCATTTTCTCCGCCTAAGCCACCAAATTGATAGATTTGCTCTCCTTTTTTATTAAATCCATATACATAATGGGTCATATTATCAATCATGTATAAATTGCCTTTTGAATCTACTGCTAACCCTCTTGGATTAACAAACTTCGATTCACCCTTAGCATCCTTATTCCCATTAAGAATTCGTTTGAATTTCCCTTTTTTATCATAGATAACAACTCTTTGGTTTCCTGAGTCAGCTACATAAATGTTTTCATCCTGATCAACTGTGACGGCATTAGGTGAGTTTAACAAATCATCCTTATTAGTACCTGATTTTATTTCTAGAAGTTTTTTTCCCTCAAGGTTAAAGACCATTACTTTCTTACTTTCAACGTCGGTAACATATAGCTTTTTACCAAAGATTCTTAAACCGCCAGGACTTGTAATAGATGGTGTAGAACTGCCTTTTTCCTCAAAATATTTTATAAACTTTCCTTTTTTTGTAAAAATTGAAATTTTACCATTATATAAATCTGCTACATAAACATTTCCATCTTTATCTCCTGCAATACCATATGGGAATTTAAATTCACCTTGCCCCTCCCCTTCTTTACCGAATTTGAAAAAGGGACTGCCAGATGAATCAAAAACCTGAACCTGTTTATGATTTGTATCGGTTACATAGACATATTCTCCAATTTTTGCAACATCCATCGGTTTATCAAATGGAGTCTTGAAATCTCCTTGAATAAAATAGCTAAAATGCGGCGCGCCACCTTTTACTGTATTAGCAACCTTACCAACATCATTTCCTAAATTTAAAAAATAGATGACTGCAAAAAGAACAACGGATAACCCAGCAATGGTTCCCATCAATATATAAACAGTTTTTCTTTTCAAAGGGTCCAACTCCTTTCATTCATGTTTTAATCTTTGGCTGCTAATCGATCAAGAGCTTTAAGTGCTGGCTTATAAAGGGGATCATATGAAAGTGCATCCTTGTAAATAGCCTCAGCATCTTTTTTCTTCCCCTGATCTTCTGCAACGAGTCCTATCTCATAAATCGTATCAGTGTTCCCTTCATTTAAACTATCCGCTTCATTTAAGGCTTTGTTGGCTTCTTTATACATTTTTAACTTACGGTAACATCTTCCCTTAAGGAGGTGACCCTTATAGTCCTTTGGAGAAATTTCCGTTGCCTTTATGGCATTTTGTAAGGCATCATCTATTTTATTTTGCTTATCATAGACAATACTTAAATTTAAATAGGCATCAAAGTAATTTTTATCAAGTGATTTAGCTGTTTTATATTCCTTTATGGCATCATCATAATTTTCATTTAAAAAATAGGCATACCCTAATTGAACTCTGTTTTTCGGGTCATTTGGACTCTTATTAACTTCTTGTTTATAAAACTTAATTTGTTCAGCAATTTGTTCAGAGTCCGTATTACTCCAAAGATACCTATCACTGATAAAATATCCAGCAGTCAAACATATAGCTAGAGTTCCTACTAATAATATGGTTGTCTGCCACCAAGTAAATCGGTCCTTTTTTTTCTTTTCAGGCCCTTTTGTTTGAAGTTGTTCCTCTGTTTGCATACGAACCCTCCTACTTTTTTGAAATTACTACTCCTCTTTGTGACAAGAAGAACATTTAGTCTCATTGTGGCACTGATAACATGTTTCTGATACCTTAACTCCTTTTGGAAGTCTAATAGGATGCGTTTGTCTCCACTCCTTGCCATCATGGCTGCTAGGATGACAACTGCTGCATGTGACATTAGATGTTTTGTTTTTGCCTGTCTTTTGATAGTCATGACAGGTTAAACATGCTTCTTCGTTCTTATTTGCAAGAGTTCCATGATTGCTAATAAATCTCTTGTTATGACTTGGCGGGCGTTGTAAATGACACGACTTACAATAAGTATTTTCTTTAGCGTATTCTTGAGGATTGACTTTCTTCGTTTCAATCTTTTCATCATTTAAAAATTTAGTATATGCAGGCTGATCATTAAATAAATTGATCTCCTCGCTAGACATATATTGGTGGCACTCATTACACTTATTCACATCTTTTTTAGCCAAATTGCCGTGTGTTTCAAGTTTGAAATCTTGTTTTTTATGACTTTTTGGAAACATCGTTGTTGTATGACACGATTTACACTCTGTTGTTACTTGACGTGCTTTATGACAATCCATACACGTTTCCATTTTAGGGCTTGTAAACTTAATATCACTCATCATTGATTTACCCAGTGATGAATCCCATTTTGCATAGTCAGATTTAAATGTCACTTTTCGTTCAGCAATCTTTCCATGTGCAACTCCACTATGACATTGGGTACACTTAATATCCTTAGCTAAGTGCTTATCATGAGGGATGATGAGATCTCCTGAGGCAGTTACCTCACGGGCATCCATATTGTGACATGATTCACAAGCGGAATTTGGTATGTCTTTAGGCATTTGAATTGGTGCTGTGTACGTGTTGGTTTTTTGTTTATAAAGCTCAACTACCCCTTCAGCTTTATCTTTCGCTATGTTTTTGGCCCCTGGTTGGACATGACAGTTAACACAATCCACTTCACTGTGTGTGGATGCTTTCCAAGTGTAGTACTCAGGTTTCATCTCATGACAGGATGAACAAAACTTTGAGCTTGATGTTGCTTCTAGCCCTAGTCCACCAAAAACGATGAAAAGGGCTAGAATCAACAATGTTAAAGTCGCAATTTTGATTAACTTATAGCGAAATTGGGGAGGGGTCGGCTGCTCTTGTTCATGATTTTCTTCCATAAAAGCGACCCTCCTTTAATTTTTTTAGTTTTTCACATCAGATTTAAAGCCAGTTCTATGGCAGTATTGGCAATAAACATCTGTTGGCGCTTTTACTTCAGTAGAACCTTCTTTAGGTTTATCACGATCGTGGCAGACAAAACATTCAGCTTTTGCATCAGCTGTCAAAGCTTTATCAGCATGGCCAGTTAACCATTCGTTACTTTCAGCGTGACTTGCTGGGCGGTTAGCGTGACAGGCACTACAGAATTTATTGATTCTTGATTGCTCTTTTACAACGGTAATATTAGGTACATATTTCGTTTTTGTTTCTTTCATCTTAAGTAAAGACATGATGTCTTCTTTTGGTATTTCTCTAGCCCATTTCGAATCCTGGTGACAGTTCATACACTTATCTAACGTTTGAATTGCTGTGCTGCCGTGGTTTCCATTCCAACCTGCCACTTTGTGGCTCTTAGGCACCTTTACCTTTTTATGACAAGTTTCACAGGCCATGGAAAGTTTCACGTCTTTTTGCTGTTTACCAATTGCTTGTAAAATGATGTCTTGTGTTTTTTGATCGTGTTCTGTTAAAGCCTCTGCCTCAGTCTTTTCAGTTTCGTTTGTTGCTACCGTGGTTGCTTCACTAGCCGTTTCTTTTTTGTTTTCTTCCAGTTTTTTCTCTACCTCTTCAGGATTTGGCGGAACATTATAAGATGCTTCCTTCCAAGGCTTTTCGCCATTATTGACTTTGTCATGGCAGTCAATACATGTTCCCATGTTAGGTCTCAAGTATTTTTCTTCCATTAACTTTTCTGCACTCTCTTTTGTCCATTTACCGCGAACCTCTTCAGTGTTGATACCGCGGGTAGCCATTTTCGCATGGACAACTCCTGCGTGACAGGTAATACAAGGAATATCTTCTTCGATATGTCCTTTGTGATTAACCTTTAAGTCACCCGATGCGGTAACAAGCCGATTTTTAGAATGACATTGTAAACAGTTTTCATTGGAAACTGCCTCTTCTTCTGTTTGAACAATTTGTTCAGGTACTCCTGTAACGTGATAGTAAACTTCTTTAAGCGATTTCACTTTATGTGTCAGCATGTTGATGGTTCCTGGTTTAATATGGCACTGTACACATGTGATTTGATTATGAGCACTAGCTGTATAGGTTGAATACTCTGGTGCCATTTCGTGACAGCTTGAACAGAATGACGGAGAGTTTGTAAACGTGAGGACTCCATATCCTCCTCCAAATAAAATAATACAACCAATAAGCGACGCAAATAATAATTTCCACCTGTTAACAGGATTCTTCCAATCTATTCCTCTGAACTTTTGCCAGAGTCTTCGTATTGGGCCTGGTTTTTTTCTATTTTCTCTAGAAACGGGATCTGTTTCTTTATTTTTTCTCCCCCAAAAGGCCACTTTACTCACCCTTCCCATTTTGGATTTATTCTCTCTATTTATTTTCCAACTTAACCTCTCTAAAGGTAGTATCTAACATTGTTAGAGTATAATCCAATGTACAATTTGTGAATATTTCTACACACCTGTGACAAATTTTTTAACTCTAAAAACAACTTGTAAACCTTGTTATATCAATGATTTCCTTATCACTATACCAATAGTGTTAACGTGCATTAAAATCTATATTTATACAATATAAAATGGATTTATGCATTTTTTATTAATTCTAAGCTGGGCCAATTCTAAATAGAATTCAATTCACGTTTAAAAGTCATCAGTTTGTCAAATATGGCAAAAAAACGAAACTGAAATTAGATGTTCTTGATTGAAAGATATATAATAGTAGAATGACAATTTTTCCTTCCTGACTAACATTGTTGTCACTGTTTAGATGAAATGGTAAGATGAAAAGGGAAATTATCGAATATTTTTGACATGACTATTTTTGAAAAAATTGTACTTTGAGTCTCGATAAAAAGGAGCGTTCATCAGAGATGGGGATTTTAAATAAAGTTTTTGATCTGAACAAACGCGAGCTGAAGCGGTTAGATAAGCTTGCTTTAAAAATTGACGCACTTGCGGTTGAAACGGAAAGATTAACCGATGACCAGCTTCGTGAAAAAACAGAGGAGTTCAAGTCCCGTTATCAAAATGGCGAAACACTTGATGATCTGCTTGTTGAAGCATTTGCAGTGGTTCGTGAAGGGGCGCGCCGTGTCCTTGGCTTGTATCCGTATCATGTTCAGCTAATGGGGGGAATTTCTCTCCATGAAGGGAATATTTCGGAGATGAAGACTGGTGAAGGTAAAACGTTAACCGCGACCATGCCGGTTTATTTGAATGCCATCTCTGGCAAAGGCGTTCATGTGGTAACAGTCAACGAATATTTAGCAAGCCGGGACGCATCTGAAATGGGTGAATTGTATCAATTTTTAGGCCTAACCGTTGGCTTAAATTTGAACAGTATGGATAAGGATGAAAAACAGGCTTCCTATGCCTGTGATATTACCTACGGTACCAACAATGAATTTGGCTTTGACTACCTGCGTGACAATATGGTCCTTTATAAGGAACAAAAGGTCCAGCGTCCACTTTTTTATGCAGTTATTGATGAAGTTGACTCCATCTTAATCGATGAAGCCCGTACACCACTGATTATTTCAGGGTCGGCGCAGAAATCAGCTGTCCTCTACATCCAAGCAAATGCGTTTGTCCGGATGCTGACAAAGGATACCGATTATACGTATGATGAAAAAACTAAGGGTGTTATGTTGACAGAGGAAGGGATCAGCAAAGCCGAGAAAGCCTTCGGAATTGAAAACCTCTTTGATATGGCACATGTTACTTTGAACCATCATATTAACCAGGCGTTAAAGGCAAATGTCAGCATGCATCTTGATGTTGATTATGTAGTGCAGGAAGGCGAAATTGTCATTGTTGACCAATTTACTGGTCGTTTAATGAAGGGCCGCCGCTATAGTGAAGGCTTGCACCAAGCAATTGAAGCAAAAGAAGGCCTTGAAGTTCAAAACGAAAGTATGACAATGGCCACAATTACGTTCCAAAACTACTTCCGTATGTATGAAAAATTAGCTGGTATGACTGGTACAGCCAAAACGGAAGAAGAAGAATTCCGCAATATTTATAATATGAATGTTATTGTCATCCCGACGAACAGACCAATCGCCCGTGATGACCGGCCTGATTTAATTTACTCATCCATGGATGGTAAGTTCCGTGCCGTGGTCGAAGATATTGCCGAACGTAATCAAAAAGGACAGCCGGTGCTTGTTGGTACGGTCGCGATTGAAACGTCTGAGCTCATTTCAAATTATTTATCCAAAAAACGGATTCAGCACAATGTCTTGAATGCGAAAAACCATGAACGTGAAGCCGAAATTATTGCGGAAGCCGGTCACAAGGGTTCCGTAACAATTGCGACGAATATGGCTGGTCGTGGTACGGACATTAAGCTTGGCGAAGGTGTGATCGAACTTGGCGGTCTAGCCGTTATTGGAACCGAGCGCCACGAGAGCAGACGGATTGATAACCAGCTCCGCGGACGTTCCGGACGTCAAGGGGACCCTGGTGTCACTCAGTTCTACTTATCAATGGAAGACGAATTAATGCGCCGCTTTGGCTCCGATAATATGAAAAACATGATGCAAAAGCTTGGCATGGATGACACTCAGCCCATTCAAAGCAAGATGGTGTCCCGTGCGGTGGAATCAGCGCAGAAACGTGTTGAAGGAAATAACTTCGATGCGCGGAAGCAGCTATTGCAATATGATGACGTACTACGTCAACAGCGTGAGATTATATACTCCCAGCGTGATGAAGTGTTAGAATCAGAAAATCTTCGTGACATTGTTCAAAAGATGATTCTAAATTCGATTGAGCGTAATGTTAATGCCCATGCCTCTCTTCATGAGGATGAAGAAGACTGGAATCTTCAAGCCATTGTGGATTATGTAAATGCTACCCTTCTGAATGAAGGCGACATTACCGTTGAAAATCTTAAGGGCAAGGACCCTGAGGAAATAGTAGAAGCCATCTTGGAAAAAGTAAAAGAGCGTTACGAAGAGAAGGAGCAGATTCTTTTCCCTGAACAAATGCGTGAATTTGAAAAGGTTGTTACCTTAAGGGCAGTTGACTCCAAGTGGACGGACCATATTGATGCGATGGATCAGCTTCGCCAAGGTATCCATTTACGTGCATATGGACAAATCGATCCGTTGCGTGAATACCAGCATGAAGGCTTTGCGATGTTTGAAGCGATGATTCAATCGATTGAAGACGAAACCGCCATGTACATCATGAAGGCTGAAATCCGCAATAACCTTGAGCGTCAAGAGGTAGCAAAAGGACAAGCGGTGAATCCGAAAGAAGACGGCGAGCCTGTTAAGAAGAAACCAAAAGTAAACCAGATCGATGTCGGCCGCAATGACCCATGTATCTGTGGCAGTGGCAAGAAGTATAAGAACTGCTGCGGGGCAGCGAAATAACTCAAATGTGGACTTTTAAGACCGGTGAACGAATCACCGGTCCTTTTTCTTTTAACAAGGATCTTTGGTTTAGTTCCACTTAAATTTTGAACAGAGGCTGCGTTGTTTATTTGCCAGATATACAAACTCTATAAACAAATAAAAGGTGCGCCATGTCAGGCGCACCTTTTGTATTGATCCTGTATAATCAATTATAATCTCTCATAAATTGAAGGACTTCTAAATCAATCCATCCTGTTTTTTGTTCTCTCATTTCAAAGTTTTCAGTATGGATAAAGGCGGTAAGTGCCTGTTGAATATGTTCATCGCTTGCTGCATCAACTGAAAGGTAAGCAAGTCTTGTTAAATGGTGTACCACTTCTGTTTTAACTTCCCCTTCAATTGCTGCAACCTTTTCCGGCTTTGATGGGGAAAAATATAATTGCTGTAATTGAAAAATTCGGATGAGCTCCCTGATTGGTTCAGGATGGTCGTCCACTCGCAAATCAATAAAACGGTCATTAAAGCCTCAATAACCACCTTTTTCTTTTACAACATAAAGAGCGGCAGATTGTTTTCCTCTGCTGTCGCCACCCGCTTCCTGGCCTGCATCAAGTGCCGCAAGAAGCCTCGCAGCTAATGTTCCCTCAGCCTCATCAAACGTTCTAGCCATCGCTTCTACAGTCTTTTCATCCACTAAGATATTTCCTTGTGCGGCAAAGTTATGTCCTGTAAGGCCACCGGCCCAGTCATAGCATTCCCTTCCAGTAAAGGTTGCTGCATTTCCGGCTGCATCAATAAGGCCAACTTGGCGCATTTCCCGTTCAGGATCCTCTGCAAGCAATAGCTCAAGTGCTTCTTGCGCAGACTTTCCTTGTGCCATTAATTCCAATCCCTTTGGGCCATAGGCTGTATTTGCATAAGACTGAGTCGCTACCGCTCCTACACCTGCTTTAGCCCAAGGAACAACAGAGCCCACACCTAGAAATTTTGATTGAACAGCAATTCCCCATTCTTTTTCGATAGGGTCAAAGCCAAGGATTGAAAATGTCATGAGTAAATCCAGCCTCCAAATTTATAAAAATAAATATCTTGAAATCCATTTTGAACACTTTTAAAGGTTGATTAGATAGAAGAATCAGAGTTTATTATACCTAAATAATTTATATAGATGAGGCATAAGCGGAACGCCCCCGAATGGCTGGGAGACGGACGAGTCTCACTCAATAAAAATTCTTCACAGGTATAAAATCTATAATTTTCTAAAACTCCAAAAAAACGCCGCTCCATTGGAGCAGCGCTTTTTCATATATTTATTGTGCTTCAATTAAGCCGTAGCGGCCATCTTTCCGCTTGTAGACAACATTTGTACGATTATTATCTGAATTCGTAAATACATAGAAACTGTGACCAAGCATGTTCATTTGTAAGATTGCCTCTTCACTATCCATAGGCTTCAAATCGAAACGTTTTGTCCGAACTAGCTCAAGATCATCTTCATCTACAACTACATCATTAACTTCAGGGCTTTCAGTGGCAAAGGTAACTGGTAAATCACCTTTTTCACGGAATTTACGGTTGACTTTTGTTTTGTGCTTGCGGATTTGGCGCTCAAGTTTATCAGTAATCAAATCAATTGCCCCATACATATCCACGTTTGTTTCCTCAGCACGTAAAACTAATTGTGGGAGTGGAATGGTTACCTCTACTTTTGAAGTTTTATCTTGATTGAATCTTAGATTCACATTTACGTTTGCTTCTAGTGCTTCTGTAAAATAACGCTCCAATTTAGAAATTTTTCTTTCAACATATTCTCTAATTGCTGGAGTTACCTCAATGTTTTCGCCACGTACGTTATAGTTCATGTGGACTCCTCCTTTAGTTAAGGCTATGTATTACATTTCTATTTTACCCTCTTATTATCCTGCTAAATCCTAACAATAATTTTGTCGAATTATTGACAAAAACAACGGGAAAATAGTGAGAATGTTTTCTATCACCTTTGACAAGGATAAGCAGGTTTACTAAAATGAATAGTTATTCATCTTAATTTTAATATTACTAGGGACAATTTTCCAGTAAAATGCTCACCGAAATCCACTTGTATTGTGTCCTTTCCACATGGACAGTGTCCACGAATGGTGTCAGGCACTATCAAAGGCACTAACGAGCAAGTGTCACGGACTGAATGCTCACAGCCCCTGCTTCTTTTAATAGTTTGGCTGCATGTCTTAGGGTGGAGCCGGTTGTGTAAATATCGTCGACTACGACGATTTTTTTCCCTTCTATGTGGATCTCAGGATCGATGTTAAAAACTTGTTTTAGATGGATCCGCTCTGACCTTGATTTTTTTGATTGTTTTTCGGAGTGGATCCGCGTGAGAATAGCCGAGGTAAAAAAGCCTGCTGCTGTTAAAAGGGCTGCAGCTTGATTAAATCCGCGCTCATAAAGTCTCTCTTCACTTAATGGTATTGGTACAAATAAATCTGCATCCAGTTTTGAAAGCTCTTCTTTAAAATATTCGGCAAATATCTTTACTAATACATAATCGCCGCGAAATTTATATTTCGCCAGCAGTTCTTTTAAAAAATCATTATAAAGAAACAAAGAGTTATTTTTTTTGAGGCATCCCTGCCAATTCGGATCCTCCTCCCAGCGGAAACAATCATGGCATAGCTCCCCATCGCGAAACCTTTGATCTAGGAGGCGAAACTGCCTGCTGCAGACTCGGCAGGTTTCCCCCACTATTTTTTCTAGTTTCCCTTCACATTCAGAGCAAAGGAGATGTTCTGTTTCGATAGAGAAAATCGCTCTCCACCCTATGGCAGGATGGATGACATGATGGCAATATATACAGTGGTCTTGATGGAAAAAATTCATGGTTTGACTCCTTTCTTCCCTCATTAAGCATCAAGTAAACCTTTTTTCAATCCTTCTCGATTCATCGAGACAATTTGCTTCCTTGCCTTCAGCATCTCTTCCGTTTTTCCATAATGAAAAAATGTCACCACTCCATCTGGATAATCCTTGCTCCTGCCTGCTCTACCGGCAATTTGAACAAGCGCACTTTCTGTAAAAATGCTATCTTCAGCCCCCACCACGGCTACGTCGATATTAGGAAAGGTAACCCCCCGCTCGAGGATAGTGGTCGTTAGCAGTAATGGAATTTCGTGCGCGCGCATCTTTTGAACCTTATGTTTTCGGTCAGGGTCTTCTGCATGGACTGCTTCGATGGCTGGATTGAGTTTGCGGAGAATAGTAAGAGCTTTTTCCATCAAGGGAATATGTGGAAAAAAGACTAGGACTTGTTTGTTTGATTGCAGTCGCTTTGTGATCCACACGATGACGGTTTGCGGGAGTTTGTTTTTGTGAAGCTGCTTTTGCCAGTTTCCACACCAGACAAAATGTGGAGCGGGCAATGGATGGCGGTGGAAGCGGGCGGGGATGGTGGTGTATGCTCTTTTTCCAAGACGGCATTCTCTTTGCCATTTACTATTCGGTGTTGCGGTTAAGTAAATCATGGCTGAAATCGGTTTACGAGCATGTATGGCTGCATGTTGGAGCGATTCCTCCACCGTATAGGGAAAAGCATCGACCTCATCTAAAATAATTGCATCAAAGGCATGGTAAAATCGGAGCAGCTGGTGGGTAGTAGCAATTGTCAGAGGGGCGAATAAATACCTGTCCTCGCTCCCACCATAAAGAGCGGCAACTGGAATATCTGGAAAAGCCGCTTTCAGCCGCGGTGTTAGTTCTAGGACAACATCGGTTCTTGGTGTGGCGATACAAATTCTTTTTTTGGCAGCTAGTGCGGACTCAATTCCTCGAAACAGGACTTCTGTTTTCCCTGCGCCACAGACGGCCCAGATGAGATGCTCTTGATTTTGCCGGATCGCCTCAACCACATGATTGGATGCCGCCCTTTGGCCATCTGAAAGTGTCCCTTGCCAGGCCATGATCTTGGGCGGAAGGATGGTGTCAGGCACCGGGCCATTCCAGCCTATGAGTGGTGTGCACTCACTGATTCGCCCCATCATAATACATTTGCGGCAGTAACGGCATGTTTCCCCACACCGAGAACAGGGGAAAGTAGCAAATAATTGCGGATTCTTGTTACCACACCTGGTGCAAATCGACAGTTTCCCATTATAGTCAATTCCTCTACGGTACGTGATGTATCCATTTTGATAATGGGATTGGATTTCATCGGGGTGAAATCCGATATCATCATGGAGGAGCTGTTTGCCGGTTAGAAGGTGCTGGAGGTCGGGATTGTAGACGAAAGTTGGATTGAGTGGCGGCTGTGGGATGGTTGGTATTGTCGAGATGGGGAGGGCTTCATTCTCTGTAGTGCTCGGCATTAAAATTCCATTTTTTATAATAAAACGCATGGTGGCACCTTTTCTGGGCATAGATGATAGATACGATTTTTGGTTTTACCCGACGCTGGTAAGTTTAATCGAAACAGGATTTTTTGGGTGGTGTTATCGGTTGGAAGATGCAGGAAACTTCGAAGTTCATAATTTGTAATCGTTGGTTTAATCAAGTAGAAATAGTCACTGATGGCATCTAAATGGGCATCCTTTGAGGTAGTTTGGCAAACAGAGCAAATCCATTTACCTCGTTTGTAATTCATCGGGATTTGTTGGCATTTATCATTGGGACAGCAAACGCCACTGCGAATATCTTTTTCTGTAAGATTGTATTCTTTTAAAATGTTAATTGGCACGGGGTTATGCTGATTTAACAGTAATTCTCCTAATTTGTTCATCGTCTGTTTATCGACCCTTTCATGTTTATATCGCTGCTCAAAATTCCCAATTTTATTAAACACATCTCTACCTTTACAAACTTTGCTAAAATCGACCTTTTCCATTGGATTAGTTTTTAAGATCGTATTCGTACTCTTAAAAAATATAAGGGTATCAATCGGTAACAAATTGAAATCATTTTTAACCATCCAACTGCTTAAGAGAGATTGCAGTCTTTGGCATTGGACTCGGGGATCTTCGAAAGCTTCTTCCGTTCCGTCTACATTTATACGAATTAGCTGTTTGAATACATTATCAAAAACCAAAGTACCAATGATGTTTTTTGCTTCGATGATTAGGATATAGTTTTGTGATAGGAGAAGAGTATCAATTTGAAAGTGAATACCATTGATTTGTAGTTGGAGGTCATGAAAGATGAGGTATTTTTCTAGTGGTAGTTCTTTTACATAATTAGCTAGTGCAATTTCGCCCCAGTAACCAGCCCATCTTTTGGCAAGGTCTTTTTCAATTTCTTGATATTTACTATGGCTAATGAGAAGGCGTTTTTTTAAGATTATTGTTAGAAATAGCCTTTGTGGCGGGGTTAATTCTTTCCTAATCAATTAGTTCATCACTCCTTTTTCTTTCATAAAAAATTCTTGCTTTAAGAGTTTCTGCAACTAATGTAGAAATTCCTGCTAATTTGTCAGAAGTTTTGTGGAACTTTTTATGATCGTCCACTTGTCATGGAAGTGATTCCGCCACACTTTGCTGGGATTCCGCCAACTTGAATGGGGATTCCGCCAAACTGCGAATCGATTCCGCCAACTTTTACCTGGATTCCGCCAAACTGACCTTCGATTCCGCCAAACCCCTTTCAATTACCTTTTTTATAAAAATTTCTTACTGCGGTTGTGCCCCTTTGAAGCTGTTATCCTTTTTTTAGATGATTCCGCCATCTCAGACCAGGATTCCGCCAACTTGAATGGGGATTCAGCCAAACTGTGAATCGATTCCGCCAACTTTTACCTGGATTCCGCCAAACTGACCTTCGATTCCGCCAAACCCCTTTCAATTACCTTTTTTATAAAAATTTCTTGCTGAGGTTGTGCCCCTCTGATGCTAGAATCCCTTTTTCAGATGATTCCGCCATCTCAGACCGGAATTCCGCCAAACTGGGCGGGATTTCCGCTAAACTATGAATTGATTCCGCCAACTTTTACCGGGATTCCGCCAAACTGACCTTCGATTCCGCCAACCCCCTTTCTATCAACTACACACACCACACATACAGCCCGATCAAACATAAAAAACCATTCCGGCCTAATAATCCGGAATGGCAGCAAACCAAATAATATTTTTATTTTTTCATCCAGCCCAAACCCATTGAACCTTCCCCTAGGTGGGTGCCAATGACAGCGCCAAAGTAACCTATTGAGAAGTCGACGTTTGGATACAAGGCGGACAATTCAGTGCGCCATTCCTCCGCCTCGTTTTTGCGATTCGCGTGAATAATAACGGCTTGGTATTCACCGCCTCTTTTGGCATCTTCGCCGAGCAGGTCCATGATTCGTTTCATGGCCCTTTTCCGAGTGCGGATTTTTTCAAATGGAACAATCACCTTGTTTTCGAAATGCAGCAATGGTTTAACCTGCAGCAGACTGCCAATAATAGCTTGGGCACTGGAGAGCCGGCCGCCGCGTTGTAAATGATTGAGATCATCGACCATAAAATAGGCTCGGGCCGTTTTTTTCAACTCTTCCAACCTGGTTATAATGGTGTCAGCATCCTCACCGCGCATCGCCATTCCTGCCGCTTCAAGCGCATAAAAGCCTTGGACCATACAGCTAATTTCGGTATCAAACGGAAAAACCTCGAGGCCCTCTACCATCGTACCGGCCGTGACCGCTCCTTGAAACGTCCCGCTGATACCGCTTGAAAGGTGAATACTGATGACTGCGTCATAGCTTTGCGAAAGCTGCTCAAACAGCTCGACAAATTCCCCAATCGGCGGCTGAGATGTAGTCGGCAGCTCTTTTGTTTTTACCTCTTCATAGAATTCATCTGCCGTTAGGTCAACTTCCTCCTGATAAACCTCATTCCCGAAAATCACATGTAACGGGATCATATGTATATTCCATTTTTCTCTTAAATCCTTCGGTATGTACGCGGTGCTATCCGTGACAATTGCCGTTTTCATATTGGTATACCATCCTTGTTTATTAACTACACTATGTTATGACTAATATTTTATATGAAAACTACCTAAAATGCATTAATAAAAAAGAACACGCTAGATCAGCGTGCCCATTTACTTGCTATACATTATTTCACTTCCACCCAGCCGTTTTTAATTGCAGCCACAACGGCTTGGGTACGGTCATTCACATTCATTTTTTGTAAAATATTACTTACGTGGTTTTTCACCGTTTTTTCACTAATGAATAAGGATTCGCCGATTCCACGGTTGCTTTTTCCATCAGCAAGCATTTGCAGGACTTCACATTCGCGGCGTGTTAAAAGATGAAGCGGACGGCGAATATCAAGAGTTTGTATGTAGCCGCCACCACCGCGGGCAGCTGTTGTTGCAAGCTTACGGTATTCATTTACTAAATTGTGAGTCACTTTTGGATGTAAGTACGAACCACCATCTGCTACGACCCGAACCGCCTCAATCAAAGCATCTGCATCCATTTCTTTTAAAAGATAGCCACATGCACCAGTTTTTAATGCATGGGTCACATAATTTTCATCATCATGAATGGATAAAATGATAACCTTCGTGTTTGGGTATTGTTCAATTAACTCGCGGGTTGCCTCAACACCATTCATTTGCGGCATATTAATATCCATAATGACGACATCTGGTTGATACTCCTGAACAAGACCTAATGCATCGCTGCCATCGTCACCTTCGGCCACAACTTGGAACGACTTTTCAAACTCTAGTATTCTCTTAACGCCTTCTCTGAATAATTGGTGATCGTCTATAATGGCAATTTTAGTAGTCAATTGCTACGCCCCCTAATCTTCCATTTCAATTTTATTATCAGTAACAAATATATCTTTAGTTAATTAATGGAACATGAATTAACACAGCTGTCCCTTTGCCAATTTTAGAATCGTAGGTGATTTCTCCTTCAAGCAGATCGACACGCTCTCTCATCCCAATCATCCCAAAAGACTCAGGCTTCTTTTGATTGATATCAAATCCAACGCCATTGTCCTTAATCAACACGGTTACAGCAGCATTCGATATTTCTAATCTGACTTTGATTTCACATGCATTTGCATGCTTAAGTGCGTTTTGTACCGATTCCTGAATCATCCGAAACAAAGCAACCTCATATTTAGTCGGCAGACGCCGCTCTAGACCAATATTCACAAACTCAATTTTTGAGTGGTTATGATATTCTTCAATGGTTTGTAAATATTTTCTAAGGGTTGGAACAAGACCTAAATCATCAAGTGCCATTGGACGCAAATCATAGATAATTCGCCTAACCTCATAAAGAGCCGCACGGACCATTTTTTTGTAGCTATGAATCTCAGAGAATGCCTCTTCTGGACCTTGGTCTCGGTAAACTCTTTCTATTAAATCGGAGCGCATGATTACATTTGCCAGCATTTGCGCAGGACCATCGTGGATCTCCCGGGACAGCCGCTTTCGCTCTTCTTCCTGCGCTTCAATAATTTTCAAGCCGAAGTCTTGTTTTGCTTTGGCGTTTTCTAACACTTCACCCACTTGTTTTAAATCACTGGTCAAATAATTCATTACCACAGAAATTTGGGAAATGAGTTGATCTGCTCGGTCAATCGTTTCATTTAAACCGAGGAGTCTGCGTTCAAGATCATCCCTTTTTTCCAGAAGCTGTTTTTTGTACTGCCAATTAATCGAGAGGTCCATTTGTAACTGATGGGCTTTTTCATATGCTTCCCGAACCTCTTCTTCTGAATAACGTTTAAAATTCATACTAACTTCTGACAGCATCAATCGTGCCTGAAGCACTTGTTTCTCAAGCTGGTCACCTTCTTCAATGAGTTTGACCATCATTTCTTTAATACTTTCCAATTCATTAGTCATATTTTCGTAATCTTGACGGCATTGCTCACCAATTCGAAAAATATCACTTTTACTGCATGTGACTCGGTCAATCATTTCTTCACGAATTTCATCAATCGATTTCATATTAACCTGATTAATTTTCATTTCATTCCCTCCAGGGGTATTTCCCTTTAGGTCTTTTAACACATTTTAACCTTGAAATGTACCAATTGGATAATCTAATCACTTTTGTTGACCTTAAACAATAGGGAAAAGTAGTATAATAAAAGTACTCATTCTTTTTTACTATACTCATGGTAGGTTTTAATGAACTACAACTATTATATCATTCGAACATTACTACTTTATTAAAGGTATATTACAACAATATTTTTTAAAAAACTTTCTAATCCATGTATCTTCTAAGAAAATGGGTGTCGAAACACTGACTTTCTACTCCAAAGAAAGGCACAGGAAATAACTTCGCTTAGGCACTTATACCTGATAGATAGGAATGTGATTTTTCCTATTAATCAAAGAAAGGAGCTTATTATGCTTGCACAATATCTTACCGTAAAACAGACTGGTGAACATGAAATAAACATCCAGCGGTCCCGCTTTATTGCTCATATTACAAGAGCAGAAACGGAAAATGAGGCACAGGAATTCATTCAAACCATAAAAAAGCTGAATTGGGACGCCACCCATAACTGTTCTGCCTATCTTATTGGTGAACATGATCAAATCCAGAAAGCGAATGATGATGGTGAACCTAGTGGAACAGCTGGTGTACCCATCCTAGAGGTTTTGAAAAAAAGAAAGTTAAAGGACACAGTTGTCGTCATTACCCGTTACTTCGGCGGAATTAAATTAGGCGCCGGCGGGCTGATCCGTGCTTACGGCAAAGCCACCTCTGAAGGTTTAGAAACGGTCGGTATCGTCGAAAGGAAGCTTTCGCAAATTATCCATGTGAAAATTGACTACACATGGCTTGGGAAAATTGAAAAAGAACTTCGTGCCTCCGATTATAAAATAAAAGAAATTCACTATTTAGATACCGTTGAAGTAGAGACCTACGTGGTGGAAAGTCATGTCCAAACCTTCAGGGACTGGATGGTCGAGCTGACAAACGGCCAATGCGCAATGGAACAGGGAGAAACGGTTTACCTTGAAGAAGACTTTATCAGGTAAAAAGTAGTAGTTCTTGTTGTTGATTATAGGCGGTTACGATTAGAAGTACAATTGGGAAAAAAATAAGGAAAAAGTATTCAAGTCTTAAGGACAAAAGAACTTTTTCAAGAATAAAGAGGAGCTCATGGAATTGAGTTCCTCTTTCTAATAACGGATTTTAAGCAGAAACTGTTTAATTTATGCTAAAAAGTGTCTACGGGCGGTTTTTCGCTGTCGTGGTTCGTAACGTTCGGACAATATTTAACAAGGGTCGATAGTCCTTCCCCATTAAGCCAATTTTTTCTGCAATGATTTCGATTAACAAAATGATGAAACCGATTAAAAAAATCGCTCCTCCGATTCTTGCCTGAGAGTAAATCACAGCGACTAGTCCAAAAAAGGCTGCCATTGCATAAATAAGTAACACCGTCTGGCGATGGGAATAACCCAAGCGCAGCATACAGTGATGCAGATGGGATTTGTCTGGTGCAGACAGTGGCTGTTTGTTAATAATTCTCCTGATAATCGCGAAAATGGTATCCGAAATAGGCACACCCAGGATGATGACAGGAATGACAAATGAGATAAATGTTACATTTTTAAAACCAAGCAAGGATAAAACAGAAATGATGAATCCTAAAAAAAGAGCTCCTGTATCTCCCATGAAAATACTGGCCGGATGGAAATTATAGATAAGAAAGCCAAGCGTGCTTGCCAGCACAATCGATCCGACAGCTACTACGTAAAAATTCCCCTGAATGATGGCCATTCCTGATATGGTAATTAACGCAATCGATGATACCCCTGCTGCCAATCCATCCAAACCATCAATTAAATTAATGGCATTGGTAATCCCGACAATCCAAAGAATCGTAAAGGGAATACTTAGAAATCCAAATTGGAGCTGTCCCCCAAACGGCAGGTTAATAAAAACCATTTGCAAATCGCCTAAGAAAACAACGCTGCAGGCTGCAGCTAGTTGGCCAAGAAGCTTGTATTTTGCCGGTAATTCAAATAGATCATCGCAAATGCCGGTGATGATAATAATCAGGCAGCCAATCAAGATGGCGAAAGAGTACGTATTTTCGGGTTTTAGCAGGAAAATACCTACGATAAAACTAATAAATATTGCTAAGCCTCCAAGCCTTGGCATAATCGACTGATGGACTTTTCGATGATTCGGCCGATCGGTTGCGCCAATGACAAAGGCTAATTTTTTGATTAGCGGTGTTATAAGAATAGAGACCACAAAACAAACTATCAAGGTAAGATAAAGCATCAGACATCCTCCTTGTTAGTCAGTTTGTCCATTAAAGATAAAACAAAAACAAATTAGGAATAGTAAAAAACGGTAAAAGGTAAAATAATTCCCTAACTAAAAAAAGAGGCATTCCCAAAGGAATTACCTCTTTCTTCATGGACGAATTATTTGATCCAAGCTCCGTCTTTACCAAGTTTGTATTTGCCGATCTTTGTGTTAGCAGCCATACTTCCGTTACTGTATAAGAAGTACCATTTACCATTTACAAGTACCCAGCCTGTTTGCATCGCACCAGATTTGTTAAGGAAATACCACTTGTTATTTACTTTTACCCAACTAGTTTGCATTGCACCAGAGTTTGCAAGGTAATACCAAGTTTTACCATCTTTTATCCAGCCTGTTTGCATTGCACCAGAGTTTGCAAGGTAATACCAAGTTTTACCGTCTTTTACCCAGCCCGTTTTCATCGCACCGGATTCTGCAAGATAATACCAAGTATTACCGTCTTTTACCCAGCCTGTTTGCATCGCACCAGACGCTGCAAGGTAATACCACGTTTTACCGTCTTTTACCCAGCCTGTCTGCATGATACCAGACTTATTAAAGAAATACCATTTTCCATCAACTTTTACCCAGTTAATTTTCATGTCACCGTTAACTTTGTCAAGGAAGTACCACTTGCCGTTTTCTTTGTACCAGCCTGTTTTCATGGCCCCGTCTTCAGCTAAGAAATACCATTTTCCTTTATCCTGAAGCCAGCCTGTTTTCATCACGCCATCTTTATTAAAATAGTACCATTTGCCAGCTTCTTTTACCCAGCCTGTTTGCTTGGCAGCATCACTAACTTTTAGGATACGTCCTGCTATTTCCGCACTTACCGGTTGCGGTAATGATTTGAAGTACTCAATAAATCCATCTAAATCTGATACATCTGTTACACGATTTTTACCAGATTTAAGAATTGTAAAGCCATCACCGCCATCAGCCATAAAGTTGTTAACTGTGATAGAATAGTCAGTTTTTGGATCAATCGGTTTACCATTTTCTAAATAAATATCGACAACTTTGCTTCCATACGGCTTGTCATCGTTCCAAGTATATTTTAGACCAGAGATTGCCATAATCTTATTATAGCTTGGTGATGCCTGGAATTGCTGATTTAACAATGTTCTGATTTGCTCACCTGTAATGGTCATGGTGACTAAATCATTGCCAAATGGTTGGACCTTAAATAAATCACCCCAAGTGATTGTACCTTCTGGAAGTGAATTACGAATCCCACCAGAATTCATAAATCCAAAATCAGTACCAGTAACCGCACGCATTCCATCAGCAATCAGATTACCAAGAGCGGATTCACCATCCTCATTTGCATCTTTACTAATTGCAGCCGATGTTTTACCAATGACTTGGCTTACAACTGGTTTGATATCCTCTTGATAGCCATCAAGTTCGGCTTTAATTTTTGCATCCGGTGTTATTTTGCTGTGAAGTGTGTCTACAATTGCACCGTTTTTAGAGATGATATCTTGAGTAACTGGATCAATGGTTAAATCAATATCTGAGAAAGCTGTTCCATATGACCATGATTGTACTAAAAGTTTACCGTCTACTGTTGAGTTTAGATATTTATGATCATGTGCACCATAGATTACATCAACTTCTGGATCGATTGCCTTGGCCATGTCGACTACTTTTCCAGTTGGATTAGAGCCGTCAGTCGCAGATGAACCGGGATTATGCGCAAGGACAACGATTGCTTTAACACCTGCATCTTTTAATTCCTTCGAATACTTATTAACTGCTTCTACTTCATCAGTAAACTTAACACCAGCAACACCAGTTGGGGATACAATGTTTGGTGTATCAGTTGTGACGACACCGATAAAGCCAATCTTAACGCCATCAACTTCTTTTACTGTATATGGAGGCAAAATCAATTTATTTGTTTTTTCATCCACAACGTTTGCCACAACATAGTCCATGTCAGAGCCTGTAAACTTGCCATACTTTTCTTCGTATTTTTCTGTTTTAGGATGGGATCCACCATTGATTAAGCGATTCATTTCAGTAATGCCTTCGTCAAATTCGTGGTTACCAATTGTGCCAACGTCTAAACCAATTTCATTCATAAAGCGGATGGTTGGCTCGTCTTGTAATAATGCAGAGACCGGTGAACTAGCTCCAACAAGGTCACCAGCAGAAAGCATTAACGTATTGGCAGGATTTGTTGCTTCTGCTTGTTTTAAATAGGCTCCTAAGTATTCAATTCCACCGGAGTAATCGACCACTTTACCATCTTTATCTTTAATAGATCTCCAAGTATCAAGCTGGCCATGATAATCATTTATTCCTAGTAATTGAACATGAACATTTTGATCGAGTTTATATAATTCGTATCCTTCTTTCGTTGTTGAAGCACCTAGATCTGTTACTTCTGGTTGTTGATCAAGGTATGCTTTAGCATCTGGAGCAGAATGGAATACTAATTTGGCCGCGCCGCCAACAGGCGCAATTTTCCAGTTATTATCTGCGACTGGATTGATGGTGCCCTGAGCCGTGATATAATCCATTAAAATTTGACGGTTTTCGAATGGAGAATTTACGACTACCTTAGCATCCTTTAATTCAGCCAAACCGCCGCTTCCACCAGCGCGGTAGTTATTTGTTGCAATCACAAATTTCTGTGCAGGATCAACTGGTGTTCCATCCATCATCGTTAAGTTAACAACTCGCTGTCCTTTTGGCTTGGTTACATCGATTTCGTATTTAACCCCATCAAGGACATCAATGTTATACGGACGGAAATCATAATCTAGTAAGTCTTGATTTCCTTCTTTATTCGGATCAATGGTATTGAATTGTTCAGCCGATTTTTCAATCCATCTCTTTACTTGGTCGCCAGTTACTTCAAGAGCTTTTAATGTGTTGTCAAACAAGTATAAATCTGCTGCACTCTTAATACTAACATCACCAGCAGGAATATTCGTAAAGTCAGCTACACCACCGCGGCCGCCCTTAAATGGTGCTGCAGCTGAAATGACCGGATAGTCTTTATATTCTGTACCAGCGATTGCTTTTTTCACGTAATCCATTTGTGCTTCGTTTACAATTTGTAACGACGCATCATCCATGACACGTGTAAAGAAGCTGTGCATTGGAATTTGCGTTTCACCGATTTTACCACGTACATATGCAAGTGTTTCGTCATGCACCGTTTTTACATCGTTCACAATCGTTTGGTCGGCCGCTGTATCAGCACTTACCGGACGGTTAACTGATTTAGAATTGGTCTTATCAACAGTCCATTTCCCGTTTTCATCCTGAACAAGAGCTAAATCAAGGACACCAAGGTTGTTCCCCCAGAAGCCTGCTTCAACTGCCTGGACACCATTAATGGTTCCTTTTGTATTATCAATTCCAGTCTTGCCTGTGAATGAGGCATCGCCTGGGAAGTTCACATGGGCATGTCCGAAAAGCATCGCATCAATGCCAGGTACTTTTGTTAAGTCATAAACAGCATTTTCTGCTTCTTCCTGTCCTTCAGAAGCAATATCACAACCAGAGTGTGCAATCGCGACAATCACTTCAGCGCCTTCTGCCTTCATTTGTGGGATGAACTTATTCGCTTGCGCAACAATATCCTTGATGACTAGTTTTCCTGCTACGTTATCTTTATCCCAAGACATAATTTGAGGTGGTGCAAAACCAATGACACCCACTTTAACAGTTGACTTATTACCTGCTGCATCAACAATCTCTTTGTCTATTAATTTGTAAGGCGTAAAATAGTTTACATCGTTATCGGGATTAGAATCATGATCATCTTTATAAATGTTGGCGTTTACAACAGGGAATTGTACTTCCCCTAAAACATCATCTAAGTAATCTAAACCATAGTTAAATTCATGGTTTCCAACGATGGAGGCATCGTATTTTAAATAATTCATTGCTTTGAAGATAGGGTGTGTATCATTAGGTCCTAATTTATTTACTTTTGCGACATAACTTGCCAGTGGATTTCCTTGAATCGTGTCACCAGCATCAAAAAGCATCGAATTGGCCGCTTCAGATCTTGCTTGCTGAATTAATGTCGCTGTTTTAGCCAATCCATAATTCGTTACAGGTACATCTTTGAAATAATCATATGGCATTACATTGGAATGCAAATCCGTCGTTTCTAAAATACGCAGTGTTGCAGTATTACCTGTACCTGCCGCTTTTGCTGTTTGTGGAAAAATATTCATCGGAACTGTTGTTAGAGCTAATGCTACCGCTAGAGAGCTATTAAGCATTCGTTTTTTCATGCTTCTTTTTATCTGTCTCTTCACACTTCTACCGCCCTTCGACACAATTATTTGTATTGCAAGACTATTCTACTAACTATTCTTGTAGATTAATAGTCTTTTTTTGTAAAAATATCGTTAAATCCCGTAAAATGTAGGAGAAAGCAGATCCTACAAGATTCGACACAAAAATTCAATTTACGAGATGACTAAAAAAAGGTAAAATGTAAGCTGGACTTTCATTTTTAAAATTATTCAAAAAGATATATTAATATAAAGGAGAAATCACATGTCCGAATTTCAACGCTCCCTACGAGTAGTAACTAAAAAGAAAAAGGGTCGTAAAAAAAGAATTTTTATGTGGATTTTTGTTCCGCTGCTCATTGTCGTTTTAAGCGGAGCAGCATACGGGACATTCTTGCTTAAGAAAGCGGAATCCGTCGTTAACAAATCGTATAAGCCGGTAGCAGCGGCTTCCAAACGGACCACTCAGGTAAACCCCGATATGGACAATATCTCCATTCTGCTTATCGGCGTCGATGAAAGCAAAAGTCGAGCAAAACAATATGGAGACGCGGTTCGATCTGATGCTCTTTTAGTAGCGACCTTAAACAAAAAAGAAAAATCGGTAAAGCTGTTAAGTATACCACGTGACTCCTATGTATATATCCCAGGAAAAGACAAGTATGATAAAATCACTCACGCCCATGCGTACGGTGGACCTAAAATGACGATTGAAACCGTCCAAGAGCTTCTTGATATTCCCATTGATTATTATGTAAAAGTTAACTTTTATGCATTCATTGATGCAGTTAATGCTTTAGATGGTATTAAAGTAGAAGTGCCTTATGCAATATCTGAAAAAGATTCAGAAGATCATCACGATGCAATTAAATTAAAACCAGGTGTACAAACATTAACGGGTGAAGAAGCACTTGCCTTAGCCAGAACGCGCCACCAAGATACAGATGTGATGCGCGGGATGAGGCAGCAGGAAATTCTTAAAGCCATCATGAAAAAGGCTCTATCAGTTAAATCCTTAACCAAACATACCGACTTGATTGAAGCGGTTGGAGACAATATGGAAACGGACATGTCATTTAATGATATGAAATCATTATTGGATTATGGTCTTGCTGGCAGCGGTTTAACCATTGATACCATAAATTTAAAAGGTGCCGATGATTATATCAATAATATTTATTATTATAAGCTAGATGATGCAAGCCTTGAAGAAACAAAACAAACGTTGAAAGCTCATTTAGATGCCGATTCCAACACAGCAGCATCGAGCACAAATGATGAAGACAGTAATGAAGGACAGGATGATTCCTCCTCAAGTACTAATGAATAGATAAGAAAAACCGCGTCACAAATGTGATAGCGGTTTTTTTCATACTTGGGATCTTTTCGATATAAAAAGAGGATGTCTCAAAAGGGTCTGACCTTTTGTTTTGAGACATCCTCTCTCGTTTTATCTATTTCGGGTTGGTGTAGCAAGCAAGAGGCGCAACATTTTAATTAATGGCCGGTAGTTCTTGCCGACAAGGCCAATCATTTCGGCAAATAATTCAATCATGATTAATAATATCACGATGAAGAAAAAGCCGCCCAAAAGCTTTGCTTGTGAAAAAATGATTGCAGCTAATCCGAAGAATGCAGCCATTGCATATATAATCAGTACGGTCTGGCGATGGGTAAAGCCCGACCGCAGCAAGCAGTGATGTAAATGCGATTTATCTGGTGCCGATAATGGCTTCTTATTGACAATTCGGCGAAGAATCGCAAAGAATGTATCAGAAATTGGTACTCCGAGAATAATAATTGGAACGATAAAAGAAATGACTGTGACATTTTTAAAACCTAGTAAGGATAATACGGAAATCATAAATCCAAGGAATAGCGCACCCGTATCTCCCATAAAAATTTTGGCCGGATGGAAATTGTAAATTAAAAAGCCAAGTGTACTTGCTAAAACGACAGATGCAACAGCTGTTACAAATCCATCCCCCATGATGATCGCCATTCCAGAAATGGTAATGAGGGCGATTGATGATACACCTGCAGCTAGTCCATCTAAACCATCAATAAGGTTGATTGCATTGGTGATTCCCACAATCCAAATAATCGTTAATGGTATACTAAAGTATCCGAATTCGATTTGACCGCCAAATGGTAAATTAATAAATTGAACATGGACGCCGCCCCAAATAACTACGATGGAAGCAGCCGCAATTTGCGCAATAAATTTTACTTTTGCGGAAAGTTCGTACATATCATCAAGAATTCCAGTAATGATGATGATGATACTTCCGATGATGATTGGCATTGCGTATGGTCCTCCTGGACGAAGAATCAACATACCAATAATAAAACTTACATAAATAGCTAAGCCACCCAGTCGCGGCATTATTTTCTGATGAACTTTTCTTTGATTTGGTTTATCTGTTGCCCCTATTTTAAAGGCGAGTTTTTTAACTAATGGTGTAAGAAGAATCGAACATATAAAACTTATAACCATGGTGACATAAATCATATTAATCCTCCCTCATAGTTTTCCTGCATAAAGCTTTACTAATAAGCTGACAGGATAGGGATAGTAACGATCAGATTTCTATTATAAGAACTTGCTATTTTTGTAGATTCTTGAAACTTAATTGCCCATATGGATTATATCATATGTGTTCTTTTTATCAAGTAGAAATCCTTGGTTGGGTTAGCTTAAATCAACCAATATATGAAACTTTTATACATACGTAAATGTCAAATGAAAATGGAACGCCTCGCGGGCTCCATTTTCATTCCTTTTTTCCTCTGTTACCAGAAAACTGCTTTGGTACTGTAATTAATGACTTCTTTTTCCTTCTTTACCTTGATAGAGAGCAATAACTCGTTCAGTCATGATGGTTTGGTCGTTTTGTTCCGCCATTTCTAATCCATGGCGAATGAGGTCTTGTTTGATTGTTTCCGAATTCAAGACCGTTTGCATACCTTCTTTTAATGAATGTGAATTTTCAACTTCAACAAGCCAGCCATTTCCATCCTTAAGTAAGTATTTCAGACCGCCGACCTTGGTACCCACCACTGGTGTCCCACACGCCATGGCTTCTAAGGCTACTAGACCAAATCCCTCAATATGTGAGGGAAGAACAAAAAGTTCAGCTGCCCCAATCCACAGAGCCACATCATCTTGGGATTTTGTGCCGAGAAAATGGATGCTCTCGGTCAATTCTTTCTGTGCAATAAGCTTTGTTAATGATTGAAAGTACCCCTGGTCTTTATTGGATCCAATTATGTACAATTCATATGCTGCATTTTCCCTCTTCAAATCGGCGAATGCTTCTATCAGTTCATTTAAACCTTTTTGTTCAATAATATTACCTACAAATAGTAATGGTGTGACGACTTGTGGAATACCGCAACGGGAGCGGGCAACTGTTTTATCTACCGGATGAAACACGTCTCGATTGACGCCCATGTTGATAAGGGAAAGCTTTTCTGACGGCACCCCAAAATCCTTTTCAAGGGTGGTATACAATTCTTGGCCAACAGCAATGACGTGATCCGCATCATCTAAGATGCTTTTGGTCATATTAAAAATTCGTTCACTTTTTTTGACCATTTTATCGATATCACCGCCATGCGCGGTCACAATAAAACGAGCTCCATATAGCTTTTTATACCATTTTGCCAGCCAGCCGCTTGGAAATACATAATGAGCATGCACTACTGTAGTTCTATTCCCTTTTAAAAGCAAATGAAACAAGAAGGTGAAGGCCCATTTTCCATACTTCTTAAGCAAATTCAGACGGCCTTTGTTAGGATTATCAATGGCAATGACATCTACGAAAAGGCCCTGGCTTCTCAGTGCCTCTACTTGGTTCTTGACAAAAATCCCAAAGCTTTTGTGATTACTGGTTGGATACATATTTGAGATGACTGTTACTTTGTTTTTCATGAGATCTCCTCATTTTGGTACAATGACCACTTTATTGTCCTTAATATACCATGAAATTTGACGAAACACACATCCCATAAGTTTCATTTTGTTGGTTTAGATAAAAAATTGACATTTTTCAACATCCATTCGACAATATCTAATGTATTCTTTAGTATGCTATAATATTTTCATGGTTTTATCACGATTAGGAGGTCCAAAGTGGTCTGTTATGACTAATAAAAAAGAGACGATTGCATATTTGTTTTTTGGCGTGCTTACAACCGCCATTAATATCGTTTGTTATGCGATTTTAACCAAACTATTTCAGATGGATTATAAGCTGGCCACAACCATTTCGTGGATTATATCCGTGATCTTTGCATTTTTCACAAACAAACTATACGTTTTTAGGAGCAATAAAATGGACCTCACAGGGGTCATAAAGGAATTTACGTCCTTTACGTTTTTCCGGTTACTATCCTATTTTTTAGATCTAGTAACGATGATTCTGTGCGTGGAATACCTGAGGATGGATGATTTTATTGCTAAACTTGCTGCTAATGTCCTAGTCATCATTTTTAATTATTTTGCCAGTAAATATGTCGTGTTTAAAAAGACAGATAAACAAAAAGGGTAAAGAAATAGGAGACTCCCGCAAATCCGTCATCGACGAATTTTGAGGAGTCTCCTTTTTTTGTTTGTAGATCCAAACTCATATTAGAGATCGGACTCTGTACTGCCGGCACCTTTTTGAAAAACGATTGCTAGAAGAATAAAGTAGAACATCATAAAGGTATCATTTTCTAAAATATTATATACAGTTCCACCCACAATTAACGCAATAAACAAATAAGAAAGTAATGGTCCGTAGAACTTCTTTCTATTTTTCCATGTTGGGATAAGTAAGAAGTAACCAATGAAAAGAATAGCCAGCATGCCTAACGCACCTGTTTCCGCAAGGATTAAGATATATTGATTATCAGAATAAAAATCAAAATCGATGTTGTATTCCTCGTAAATAGGTGACGAGTAAGCAAGAGTTGCTGCACCGCCAAAGGTTCCAAACCCCGTCCCAATAATCGGATGGTCTGCAAATATCTCAATGGCCTTTTTCACTCGATAGATACGGCCACTCGTATTACTTTGATCGAGCGTTTCTTCGGAAAAAGTATTTTTGAATCGTTTACTTCCTTCGTCGGATTCTGACTTCTTTTCGACATGACCACTATTATCCATTGATAAGTAATGGTTAAAATATTGAGTTGAAGCTAGGTTGGCCCCGATAAATAGACCATAAGAAATAATGGCTACTATTCCCATGGAAACAAATGGTTTCCATTTACGATTAATGACAATATATACAAATAGAAATACGAAGAGGGTCAACAAGGTTCCTCGCGAGTAAGTAAGCAAGATCGTTGTTCCCATTAAAGTTAACCCTGCGTAAATCAGATAACGCATGCCTCCGCTAACCCGTTTTAACAAGAACAGCGAAATGATAAAAGCAATTAATAAGTAAAGTGATAGCTCATTCGGTCCTTTAAGTAATCCATAGACCCTAATTCGATTGGTCGGAGACAACCACCACTCCTGCCATTCTTGCGGCATTAACATCGTCTTATTAGAGATTTTTTCAACAATTCCCTGTACGGATAGGACTACACCTACAACAAAGGTTGTGATTGACATCTTGCGAATGGTATCCATTGAGATTTCCATCCGTTTGACAATATAAAAAAGTAAATAGAAGAGATAATAGGCCCGCAACTGGACAATGATTGCCTTAAGTGAAACCCCTGTTAGAAGGGCAGAAACCACACCGATAATGGCAAATGCAAAAAAGGCCCATTCAAACGGATGAAAAGATATGAGTTTTTTTATATCCTTCCGATAATCGTAAAACGTTCTAATTAGCAGTAATCCAATGATCACATCACCAATAATCTTAAAACCTGGATTCATCGTAATTAAAAATGGTCGAATGGGAATGAGAATAAGCAGAAAGAGAATCCCTGTTTCTTTTCTCATAAAGGAAAGGATGGCAACAAATAAAGACAAAGCCATGGCCACCTTCGTATTCCCTGCCATTGTACCTGCTGCAACTGCAAGTATTCCTATTATTAATAGCAATAGGTTGTTTCGAAGTAATTTCATTGATTTGTACCCCTATTTATAATTTTAGTTCTCATAAAGTGCCTTTGTTTTCTCTATCATTTTTTCAAAAGTAAAATGGTCGTCAAAATACTTTCTTCCATCACTTGAAAGTCTCTTAACAAGCTCCTGGTCCGTTAAAAGACCATATAACGTGGCAGCTAATTCAGTCTCATCACCGTATTCCACAAGTAAACCAGATTCACCGTGTTTAATAATTTCCGGTATACCGCCAATCTTTGTGCCAACCACAACCCGACTATAGGATAATGCCTCAATCGGCACATAGGGAAATGCATCGTTACTTGATGGGACAACGATAATATCACTATTTGGAAATAGTATTTCCTTATCTGAACAAAACCCTTTAAATTGGACAAAATTTTCTAATTTGAGTTCTTTGACGAGGGAAATTAATTCATCACGCTGCGGCCCGTCTCCATAAATATGGCACTCCCATTTCATTGCAGGGTGCAATTTCAGTAATTGCGCTAAACTCTTGATTAAAAAGACTTGCCCTTTTTCTTCCCGAAGGCGTCCAATGACGGATATAACAGGAACCTCTCTCAATCCCTGCATGGGATGGGATTCAACCGGTGCCTTAACACCATTATAAATTAATTGCAGTTTTTTCTTTGAAACACCCTTTTTTTGTAACTGCTCATACATAAAACGGGAAACAGTTATGACTTTATCATTAAAAGAAGTCATGATTTTATTTAAACTGCGAATACCAATGCCCATTGGCACATTCACATGATAGGTCCAAATCACCTTACAGTTTGCTCCCAGCAATTTTGCTAAAATGCCAAGATAATTTTCCCGTAAAAAGCTGGCATGGACCACATCCACTTTTTCCACTTGAATAATGTTCTTGATTTGTTTCGCGGCATGTAAATCAAAAGGACCGTTCATCGTAACCTGATACATTTTAACCTTGGTACGTTTGAACTCTTCTAGACCGGGACCCTCTTCCGAGTATATAAAAACACAGTTCTCAGGCCCTGTTGAATCGATTAAATCTAAGACGTACTTTTCCGTTCCACCATTGCCCACGAAATTTAATAAATATAGAACTTTTGCCAATAGAAGCACCTCTGCATGTGGAAGTATGATTGTGAATGATACAAATCAAATTTCATGTTATCGTTAATCCGTTGATTTATCAAGTAAAAACTGGTGTTTTTTCACGAAGAATGTCGAATGAGTTCGAAAAAGAGAGAATGCAATGATGCATTCTCTCAAGCTTCCATCTTATTGGATCCATGCTCCATCTTTCCCAAGTCGATAGGAGCCAATTTTCGTATTAGCTGCCATTCGACCGTCATTATATAGATAATACCACTTAGAGCCAATAACGACCCAACCGGTTTTCATCACTCCACTTTTATCTAAATAATACCAATTTTTGTTATTTAGCAGCCAGCCCGTTTGCATAACTCCGCTTTTATCTAAATAGTACCAGCTTTTATTATTTAACAGCCAGCCCGTTTGCATCGCTCCACTTTTATCTAAATAGTACCAACTTTTATTATTTAGCAGCCAGCCCGTTTGCATCGCTCCACTACTCGTCATGTAGTACCATTTATGCTGATCACTTACCCAGCCAACCTTCATCATTCCACTTTGGTCAAGGTAATACCATTTGCCGCTGTCTTTCAACCAGCCAATTGCCAACGCGCCATTGCTGTGGAGATAATACCATTTAGTCTTGTCTTTTATCCAGCCGGTTTGCATGACACCATCAGGGTTAAAGAAGTACCATTTAGTTTGGTAGTTGAGCCAGCCGGTAACCTTTTCACCTGTTGCAGAGTCATAGTAATAATAGTTATTACCATCTAAAATCCAGCCCTTGTACTTATCCGTTTTCAGGGTTACTTTAATTGGCAGAGACTCGTTGTTCCAAGCATCAACAGCCGTAATCTCAAAGGTATAATCAGTATTTCCCTTTAATTTAGTAATGGTTGCAGTATAATTCTCCGGTGTGGTCTCCTCCCAGTACTTTGTATAAATAGTCTGGATAACCGTTCCATCTTGTTTAATTAAATATTTATCGACCTTTGTGTTATCCTGTGCTGAAGGCCAGGAAATGGCCGCTGTTGTTTCTGTAACAGCATCGGCATAACCTTTTGCATTCCAGCCAAAAACAGGTCTTTGATCGTCTGCGATTGTTTTCTCAAATGGAAGTTTAACCGTATAGTTGTTTATCCACGTATGATTGCTAAATTCCCGTGCCTTAATTTCAACCTTATCATCATAGACATTAACCAACAATCCCTGTGAAAAAGCTGCTGGCGCATTTCCATTTTCGTAAAGTGTATAGGCTATTGCCCCTGTATTAATCATCGTAAACCCATCCTGATAAACCGTTCTTGGATGTTGGAGCAGATAATGTAAATGTCCTGAGAATAATAGGGCTTGCGGATATTTCTGAAGGATTCCCTTTAACCTGCCATCGCGTAAAGCCCCGCCCCATTCTTCACTGCCATACACGGTGTCATCGATCGGAAAATGAAGAAAAACAAATATCGGTTTATTTGACTCCGCCCCTTCACTTAAGGCATTTTCAAGCCATTGATATTGTGCATCAGATATTTTAGCAACATCGATGCCTCCATTGATAATCTTCGATTCCTCGCTCCCGATGACAATGAAATGATATTGACTAGCATTGGCCCCTTTGACCCACTTATCGTAGTAAAGACCTGGTACACCCGTTTTAGTAATAAATCGGTCTATAAACAGTTGATCTGTATACTGTGGGTTAGGCCAGTAAACATTTTCAAAGAATTCATGATTGCCCATTGCTAAGATTTTCTCAGCCCTAGGATTTCCGTATAGGCCTAACAGTTTATTAAATTCATCATATTGCGTATCTAACCCTTGATCCGTCATATCACCTACGATTGCCATAGCCTGATAATTTGGTGCAAGATACTTATAATCTTCTAATGCACTTTTAAATCTCGTTTGCCGTTGTGATAGATCTAAATTGATATGAACATCACTCATGATTGGAATTTGCAAGTTGGGCTTCGAATCATTATTAGCGAATGCCGTCGTTTGAAAAAATTGCAAAAATCCAATCAGAAGCGCGAATGTAATAAGTTTTTTAAACATGGACATTCCCCTTATCTGTATGGAATAAGGATACAGGAAGATATTTCCATATATCTACTAAAATATTCAATTTCAATAATAGCATAGTATAAAACTATTTTTAAAAGGATTATGGGGCATTTATAAGAATTATTTTGTCCTAGAATTGGGTGATATATAAAAAAACACAGAGGTTAAGCTCTGCGTTTTCTCAAATTGTATAACTTCATAATAAGGCTGAGTGCAAATTTCTCACGTAATAAAAGTAATACAACTACATATACTAAAATCCCTGCCAATACTTTAATGATAATGGACAACAACAGGGAAAAATGAACGTATAACGTGGATTGGTAGGCTGCGATTGCCATGATTACCGAGGCCAGTAAATACATCATGATTGCTTGTTTTGAACGGAATGGTAAGTCAAGGACATCCTTTAAAAACCACAATTGAATGCATAAAATGAGTCCCTCTGTGATCGTTGTCGCAATGGCCGCCCCTACTGCACCGTAGCGAGGGATGAGTACAAGGTTGAGAATAAAGTTTAAGACAGCCCCTATCACGATGGGAAGCGTATATTCTTTATTTTTTTTCATCGGAACTAGATACCAGGAACCAAAAATAACCCCTAAAGATTTAAAGATGATGATAGGAGCCATAATCATTGCAATGGTCCCGCTCGCTGTAAATTTATCGCCTAAAAACCATAGGACGAAATCCTTCGAAATGACAAAGAAACCAAACGTGATTGGCAGGACAAGAAAACTTGACATGGTAATCCCATCACGGAGTACCTGAACCAGTTTTTCAAACTTTTTCTCGGCAATTAACGAAGAAGTCCTCGGCAGCATGACAACGCCTGAAATATTAATCAATGACGAAATCATATAGACAATCTTATAGGATTGCTCATAGTAACCCACTTGAGCTGTTGTAGACATGATCCCGAGCATGGTTTTATCCAAAACGGAATAAATCATTGCTGAAAAGCTCGGAATAAACAAAATCACCATCTGAAGAAAATGCCGCTTATATTTAAGCAGGCGTGCGGTAAAGTGGACGAACTGATTCAAACGATAAAAGAGGGCAATATTTCCGATTAGGACAGCCGCTCCCATTATAATGGTATATAAAATTAGGTCATTTTCATCTTTCACAAAAATAAACACGCTGCCAAAGCCAATTAACTTCAAAGAGATATTTCGCGTGACGACCTTTTTAAATTCCTCTAAGCCTTGAAAAAGCCAAGTGATATCAAAAAACGCTGCAATTAGATGTAGTGACTGCCAATAAAAAACGGCATCTCCGTTCCAAACAATGGGGACACAAATAAAGTAAGTTACAGTAGCAATAATTAAAAGACCTGTCCGAATCAGAAAAATTTCACTAAAAGAGCGATTGAGCTGCTCTGAATTTCCTTTTACACTGGCGATTTCCCTAATGGCATACAAATTAGAGCCAAGCAAAAAGATATTAATAAACAAGGTAATATAAGAAAAGCTGTAGCTGTAATGGCCTACGCCTTGAGGACCTAATATCCTCGAAATATAAGGAATCGTTAAAAATGGCAGTCCGAGCAGGATAAACTGCTGCAACAGAACATATTGAAAATTCTTTTTCACAGTTGACATTATAAAACCTCATCTCTTCGAAATAACAATGTAACAATAGAAGAGTTTCCTTAAATTATGCTTAAGAATGAGTACCAAATATATTTTCTGTTGCTATATATATTACATATCACAAAAATGATTAATTAAACATAAATTAGCCTGTTAAATGACCGCAGCCCTCAGATACACATTATTTTTTTAAAAATTTCCCTTTCAGCTTCGCTGTAAATAAGGCAACGATTTCGTCCTTGGTGACGACCAAGATGAACAAATACCAGATTCCACACACAATGATAATTGCCGCCGTCAACATGAGCGTTCCATGGACAACAGAACGAATCGCCATCGAGATTGGAATAAACAAAAGTGAAAACACAAGGTATTTTAAATTTCTCCATGACACCAAATTAAATGGTACCTTCAAATATTTCCGTATATAGACATACTCACCAGCAATGAGCAGGATATTAGAAATAGCGGTTGTAAAGATCGCGGTTCTCGCGTCTAATACATCAAAATAAAGACAGAAAGCATTCAATGCCAAGTTTACTGCACCACAAGCGAAAATTAATCGAACTAGAATATGTTCTTTCTTTTTAATATAAATGACTTGATTCGCTAGAATGGACTCAAAGCCAATCGTAATCATATAAAGAGCAAAAACCGACAAAACCGGTCCGGCCGGGATAAATTCTTTATCTCCATAGAGAACCACTGCCAAGTCAGCAATCACATAAAGTCCAATCGCGGCGGGGAAAAGCAAGGCCGAATACACCTTTGCAATCTTCTTTAGCAGCGAAAGATACTGTTGTTCTTCTTCACCGCCGACTAAATAAGACAGCCGCGGGATCGTCACTTGAATGATACTGAGCATTAAGGCATTAATCATCGTCGAAATTTGCTGAGCCATCGTGTAATACGAAACAGACCGTTCATTAACGAATTCCCCCAGCATAAACCGGTCAAGCTGGGTATAAAGAATGTTGCCATTCGAAAAAATAACAACCATTAACAATGGCTTCAAATGGGGGCGGAAGCTGAGATTTTTAAAATCAAATTTTACTCTCCGCCTCACATAAATATAGCTGATGATATTATTTAAGCCAGTAGTGGTGGCTAACAATCCGATAAAGATAAGATAGTTATCGGCACTTTTTACAAACGTAAGTAATAAAGCTACATAAATGATTTTTACAATCATGGTCTTGATGGTAATAAAACCATAATCTTCATATGCTTCATTTACCCATTCTACATAGAAAATATTTAAAAAGAAATTAAGCGAATAGACCATTAAAACAGGAAATAAAGCCCTGCCCCCATAACCCAAATAGGACACAGTCAGATAGATAACCAATGTCACAATGTTTGTCAGCAGGCCTAATGTAAATAAACTTGTAAATAACTGATTGACCTTTTGCTTATTATGTTTGATGCGGCTGACTTCACGCAAGCCATATTGATAAACACCAAAGGCAGCAAATATAAAGAAGTAATTAAAAATCGTTTCCCCGGTCTTTACTCTCCCGATTGCCTCTGAACCCAATGTCCGGTAAACATATGCCCCAATGATTACAGGGACGATCAAGTTGAAAAAATTTAAGGTGATTTTATAAATGGCATTTTTTAGTAGTGACTTTTGCATAAAACTAACCCTCAAATCAAAAAGTAAGGGCTGTTTGTCATGTCAGCCCTTCAAATCTATTCTCTCTTTTATTAATCGTGTCAGCCCATTATTGCTAAATAAACTCTTTTACAATAACAGGCTTATCAATCATTTTAATATTGTCTGGTGATTCTCCGGTTATCCAGTTTTCATCTACTTTCATATAGGATGTCCCGTAGTTGTCTATCAAATACTCATGATAATTGCTGGGAATCTTAAAGATTTCCCCTTTAAATTCGTAATCCATTAACCCGGAAAAATGCGATGTGACCGTTGAAGTTCGATAACCCTTAGCAATTTGATAGTTTGAATAATTTTCAAATTCCATATTAGGGCCAATTTCACTAAAATAGCACCAAATTGTATTATCGCTGCCCTTTTTATAATAAAAAATATCAAAATGCAAGTCATTTAAATGAAAGGCTTGCTCATAGATCTTCCCGTCCATTTCGAATTGCTTATAAAGTTTGACCCCTTTTTTCGCCAGTATCTCAACGAGCCGAGCCTTCTTACTATCGTCAAAATCGAAGCAGCCGATATCAAGGTCCTTGTCATGACCGATAAAATCCTTATCTCTTACTGCTCCAAGCAAGGTTCCATAATCAAGCCAAAATTCCTCACCAAGTTCTGCAAACGCTTCCTTCATGAACTTTAACATCTTCAGTCCGTAAACATGGACACTATACTGTTGCTTTTGATATTGCGCTCGGTCATATTTGCGTTTCAGTTTTATTAAAACGGAGTTGTTTTTGGCAATGCCATAAAACTTACTTGCTCGTAATTGTTTAATCAAATTATCAACTATCGTTGCCATTTTCCTCCCCCTTCCTTCCTTGAAGGAAAAAGGATGTCTCAAAAGGGTCTGACCCCACGTTTAACACTCAATATAAAGACGCCAAATAGAAAATTCAGCGGTATGTTGAGGTTGTGGGGTATGACACTAAATGTTGAGACATCCTTCCAGTAAATTTATTTCTTTAATGTTTTTAATAGAAATTTAGGTAAAATTAACTGCCGCTTCCAACGCCAAGGTTCCTTAATAAGACGATAGAACCATTCAAGTCCTAAGCTTTGAAACAGCTCTGGAGCTCTTTTCAGATTACCTGAAATGACGTCATACGAACCACCTACTCCCTGGAAAACGTAGGGTGTTACCTGATTCATATGATTCACAATCCAATATTCCTGAGCAGGGCTTCCTAATGCAACAAACATAATCTCTGGATTATGTTCATTAATCGTCTCGATCATGACCTTTTCGTCTTTTTCATAGCCATGTAACGTGCCTACAATTTGGATCCCTGGAATTTGTTTTTCCAGTTCCGCCTTAGCCGCCTCTGCTACCCCGGGCTTCCCGCCATACAGAAAAATTCGTTTTCCTTCTGCTGCCGCTGTTTGACATATTTTTAACATCATATCAATCCCGGTTACACGGCTCTTTACCTGACCGCCTTTTAGCTTTGAGGCTAAAATGACGCCAATACCATCCGGAATCTGATAGTCAGCACGGTTCAAGAGCTTACTCAACTCTTCATCCGCTTGTGCCTTCATAATTTTTTCCGGATTAATGGCTACGATAAATGATTTCTTTTTCTTTTCAATATCCTGCATTAATAACGAGGCGAGCTGGTCGTAATCATAATTACAAACATCTATCCCAAGAAAGTTTTCTTTCATAACGTACCACCTGTTATTCCTTTTGTCTTGTCATATGTAACAAACTGCGGCTTTGGTTTTGGTCCGCCGCAGTTTTCTTCCGTTCTTACGTTAGTTAGATTTAGAATCCCCTAATACACGAACATCAAAACCTGCTTTTACCCAAGCTTCACGAGGCAGACAATTTTTTGTATCGAGGACGATTTTTGACCGAACAAGATTAGCGGTCTGCTTTGGATCCAAGATCTTAAATTCGTCATGCTCCGTTAATACAAGGATGACATCTGCATTTTTTAATGTTTCCTCGAGGTCTAGAGATTGATTAGGTAATTTCTGCACCTTGATATGTGGATCAAAAGCGGTTAACTCAAGGTTCATCTCATTTAAATGATGAATCACCTCTACAGATGGACTTTCCCGCATATCATCGATATTCGCTTTAAATGATAAGCCTAACACCGCAATTTTTGGATTTTTAATTTGGTGCTGTTCACAAATGGTTTTAACCTTATTAGCTACATAAAGCGGCATAGAATCATTCGTTTGACGAGCCAGATGAATGATTTGTGCATTTTCAGGTTGTTTTTCTACAAGGAACCATGGATCTACCGCAATACAGTGTCCGCCGACACCAGGTCCTGGAAGGTGAATATTCACACGAGGGTGATGGTTGGCAAGCTTAATAGCATCCCAGACATTAACCCCCATTTTTTCACTAATCTTCGCTAACTCATTAGCAAACGCAATGTTAACATCGCGATAGGTGTTTTCGATGACTTTAACCATTTCTGCTGTAGTAGCATCCGTTAAGAAAATTTCACCTTTTACGAAAGCACGATATAGTTCTGCTGTTTTTTCAGATGACTCTTCATTAATACCGCCGACAATCCGGCTGTTGTTAACAAGTTCTTCAAAGACGCGGCCCGGAATAACACGCTCAGGTGAATGGGCTATAAGCAATTCTGTTCCCATTTCAAGTCCGCTTTCTTTTAAAATGGGCATCATGACATCTTCAACTGTGCGTGGTGGAACAGTCGATTCTAAAATGACAAGATTTCCTTTTTCAATAAAAGGAACAATTGATTTTGTTGCTGCTTCTACATATTTCATATCAGCGGTTTTATCAGGATTGATTGGAGATGGAACTGCAATAATAAAGGCATCAGCTTTAACAGGTGTGGTTGAAACGGTAAAATTACCACTGTCAATTGCCGCATTTAGTCGTTCCTGCAGGCCATTCTCTTCAATATGAAGCTGTTTATGCTGGATCATTTTAACAGCTGCAGCATTAACATCTACTCCATGTACATGCAAACCGTTATTAGCAAACATAACAGATGTTGGCAAGCCGATATAACCAAGACCAACGACACAAATTTTATTCATAAAAGTTACTTCCTTTCATACGTTAACATTTGTATATGTTTATATTTTACCTTAACGACGTAATCTACCCGTCAATAAGTAAGACGATTAAATTTTTACAACTAATTGTAACAAAAAACAACAGTAAAATAAACTCAAAGACGCAATTGATGTCGAAATATCCTATTTTGTTCAATATTTCACTTATATGGTGAATTTTTATTGCAGAATGATGGAAACTAACAATGATTTAAAATATGTATTGCAGTTGAAATCGTGCCATATCAGGTCAAAAAAATAAAAAGCGAAATCAACATTTCGCTTTTCATTAACATTTTTTATTATTGGATCCAAGCACCGCTGCTGTTAAGTTTATATCCGCCAATGCTTGTATTCTTGGCCATTGAGCCATCAGAATATAGGAAATACCATTTTCCGCCTGTTAAAACCCAGCCGGTACGCATTGCGCCGCTTCCATCTAAGTAGTACCAATCATTTTTCCAGAATAACCAGCCTGTTTTCATGGCACCGTTTGATTGTAAATAGTACCATTTGTTATTATCTTTAAGCCATCCTGCTTGTTTGATACCATCTTTATAGTAGTACCATGTTTTACTCGATAGAACCCAGCCATTCGTGGTGTTGCCAATTCGTTTAGAGCCAATATATGTATTTGCATAATAAGACTCATTTAATGAACTAACTTTTACACCCTTACTTGAAGCATGAACAAACTTATTATCATCTAAATAGATGCCGACATGGGATGCGCCTGCCTTATAAGTACTAAAGAAAACTAAATCGCCTTCTTGTAAGTTACTTTTTGAAACCGGCTGACCTTTTCTATATTGATCGGCTGCAGTTCGAGGAATTGTAACTCCCGCTTTCTTATATGTATAACTAGTATACCCTGAGCAATCAAATCCGCTTGGAGAAGTCCCTCCCCACACATATGGTACACCTATATAATCAAGAGCTATGTCTGTAACTTTATCGCCAAATGATGCCGCTTCTGCTTTTTGTCCACTGATTAATCCGCCGAAGAGTAAAGAACATGATAGTAAACCACTGACAACTAACTTCTTCATGATATCCCCCTAGTTTCCTTGTCTCTCTTTTTGCTATTTATAGTATCTCATAAAAGTTACCAGTCTTAATTTACAGTTAGTTATTAATAGTATTACAGGAATGTTTCAAAAACTGACCAAATTCGACTTTTTATTAGTTTTTTCAAATAAATGCAAAAAAAACAGGCCTATTGGCAGACCTGTTTTATGACATTTAGCCTATTACAACCAATATTCACTTAATATTGGTCCTTCTTATCCTAGCTTTAATGTACTAGTATTTGTCGAATCGGGGAGTAGAAATTTTATAAAAAAAGAATCAACCTACATGCTATTAGGCGTTTTTTTAATAGTTTGTTAGAGCATCGCGCCGTCTCTTCCTAATCGATATCCGCCAATTTTCGTATTGGCCGCCATATGACCGTCACTATAGAGGTAATACCATTTACGGTTCACATAAACCCAGCCTGTTTGCATCGCGCCGCTTTTATTTAAGTAATACCACTTGCCGCCATTGCTAAGCCAGCCGGTTTTCATGGCACCGCTATTATCGAGAAAATACCACTTGCCGCCTGTTTTCAGCCAGCCAATTTTCATATCACCGGCAGGATTCATAAAATACCATTTACCATTTACATACTGCCAGCCTGTTTTCATCACTCCGGACGAATCAAGGTAATACCATTTGGTGCCCGTTTTCACCCAGCCGGTTTTCATTACACCAGTATTATCGAGGTAATACCATTTACCGCTTGTTAGAAGCCAGCCCGTTTTTAGAGTCCAATCTTGATTGAAAAAATACTTCTTGCCATTAATCGTTTTCCAACCAGAATTTGCCGTGAACTGATTAAATTCTTGCGCAAGTTGGGCAATCTTGCTTGCCCAGGCTTCATCGGTAGAGTATTGATGCAAGCCGCTATTAAACCGCATGTTATCTAGTGTTGGCTGTGGGAATGAATAGTTTTCCATAAATTTTTCCCTGCTCACAAATCTCTTATTGATCCATTGTGCCCCATTTATGATTCCATCATTTGGAGTGGAAAAACTAGCTGCTCCACTAGTAGGATTAAGGTCATCTGCTCCAATCCCATAGAAGTTGTTCTTCGCTTTAACAATATCGGAAGTTCCCCATTTGGACTCAAGGCCTGAATGGGCCAAAAGATAAATGGCATTCAAGCCCGTTTGATTTTGGGCGTTGATATAGGCCGCGCCCGTATTCGTCATTAATGTTTTAGCCCAATTTGTTTTATAGTTAATAAACTGGTTGAGGGCGTTCGCTGAGATATTGGCTTTTTTGTTTAATGGGGTGAAAATAGAAATCTGGTTTTTGTTGGTACCCTCTTCATAGGGGATGATATTGCTCCCAGCTTTGTAATCTATAAATCCTCCATTTTCTTCCCCTTGATAGAATCCATAAATCCAGCCTGTTAAACGTTTATCCACTGTTTGAACCTTATAAAAATTAGTCGCTTTATTATAGTCAAGGACATTCACCTTGGCGTTATCAGGAATCACCCCGGTTTTTGCATAAGAGGTACTTGGTCCCTCTCGCAAATTTCGACCCTCTTTAACCAACCACGTTTGTTTCGAGCTATCGCTGCTTAAGTAGGCTTTATGAACCCAGCCTTCTTGGCCGTTGGTCATTCTGATTTTTGCAGCATAGTCTTTCTCGCTTAAAATGGTTACTTTATCGTTATAGGAAAGTTCCGCTAAGTGGGCATAGCCAGTTTGGGTATGAATACGAAAGTCAGAAAGTTCCTCAAAACTCTTATAAACTGGCAGTTTCACTGAAGTAACAACCTTTTGTACTTCGGCTGCTTCTACGTTTTTTGATGGTACGCCATAAGACCAGCCTAGTATGACAAAAAGCATGATAAAACTACAAATTACTCTATTTTTCAACTCATTTCTCCTCTCTACTTCCTCAGTTTTATTTCTAGGATTCTACTAATAGTTTACCATAGTTTACAACGGTTCCCACAAGTTTATATCTCTTCCTTTAGTGAAACCCTTCGCTAAGGATTTACCGAAAAATGTCAATAAATGGACATAGATGTGATATAGATAGTTTCGTATTTTTTATAAAATTAAACTTGAATGCTGCCTAAAAACGGGAAGGATGTGCTCTATGGCTTATAAGCCCCGAACGGAACGGAGAGAGTTAGTTATTTTAAGAAGTTTAAATGCTCGAATGGAGTTAGCTGAAAAAGATAAAAAAATTATTTGTGGATTAAAAAAGGTTATGAGGGGGAGTTGATGTTTGATTCACTAACGGAGAAACTTACGAGTAAACCTATTGTCTTAAATGATTTATTGCTCGAGGTAAACAATTCGAAGTTTCAAATAGATACGTTGATTATTGATGAAACCATTTACCTTTATGATGTTAAAAATAATGAAGGTGATTATTTTTTTGAAGCAGGTGATTTCTATATGATAACGGGTAAGTTAATGAAGAATCCCCTGAAACAACTCTCACGATGTGACTCCTTATTCCGTCAATGGCTCCAACAATACGGATTTATATTTCCACTTGAATCGCGGGTAGTTTTATCAACCCTAATTTCACCCTATATCAGGCACCCAAAGATGAACCAATCATTTATTCTACCCAGATTAATAACTTAACGAAAAAATTAAATGCGTTATCAGGGAAGCAAACCGGAAGATACACCAAGCTGGCGGAGCTGTTAGTTTCCATGCATCAAACTGACTCTCCTTATCCTTATATTCCTCCTTATTCTTATAATGGCCTCAGGAAAGGCATACTTTGTCCCTTGTGCCAATCTTTTATGGTTCTTGCGAGATTAAGGAATGTACTCTGTAAGGAATGCGGCTATGCAGAGGATGTTGATACTGCGGTAGTGCGTAATGTGGAGGAATTAAGGTTACTTTTTCCGGATGTTAAGATTACTACGAATGGAGTACAGGAGTGGTGTGCGGTAATTGAATCGAAGAAAATGATTGGGAGGATTTTAAAGGAAGAATATAAAGCTATCGGGTTTGGTAGATGGGTTTATTATGAATAAAGAGTTAAGGTTTGGGCCCTGGTAAAATACTAGGGTTCTTTTATTTGTGAAGTTTAAGTATTTAGGATCTTGCTAGGCTTAAAGTACTTCCTCTTTTTTCTTGTGTTTGGCCGTTTAGAGTGTGGATAAACTCCCCTTCGAATCTGTTTTCTTTTGTTCGGTCGTTTAGAGGGGCCATAAACTACCCGTCTCCTTCTATTCTCTTGCGTTAGGTCGTTTAGAGGCGACATAATCTACCCTTCGCCTTCTTTTTTCTTGTGTTCGGTCGTTTAGGCACTTTTATATCACAACTAATCTTTTGTCAGCTTCCATAAACACCCTCAAAAAAAAACAGACACCAAAGTGTCCGTCTTTTTTTATCCACGTGCCGCTAATGATTGATTCAATTTTTCAAGATCTGCTATAGAGTCAATTTCGTAGCTGTCATCTGAATGAATTTCTTGAAGATAAACATTTACCTCATCGAGATGATCCTTAACGATGTTATCCCAGAACAACTCAGTAAAGCTGCTTTTGGAAACGACTTCTTCTAATTTTCCAACAATGTACTTGCCATCCGTCTCAGACCAATAAGAAACACCGCAGAGAATAAATTCGTGGTTTCCATCACCAACTTCAATATCAGTAACCTTATATTGGTCGTTGAAGCGGAGCATCCACTCCCCTTTAAAATCAGGCTTTCTGGCACTGAAATACATGGAATTTTTTGGCTCTTTTAAAAGAAAATTGTGATGCAAGTATACATCGCCCTCGCACACATAGGCATCGTGGAGATATTCTCTAACTAAATACATGCTGTAAATGTTATTATAGACCTCGTACTTATCATTATGAATGAGCTTTACACCATATTTTTCTTTTAAATAGTCGAATTTCTCAGCTAAATAACCTGTAACCACGATGATCTCGTCGACACCAATTTCCTGTAGATATTCAATCTGTTTCTCAAGCATCGGCTTGCCGTTTACGACAGTTAGGGATTTTGGTGTTGTGAGTGTTAATGGTCGTAATCTTGTTCCCATTCCTGCTGCTAGTAAAATTGCTCTCATTTAAGTTGTTCTCCTGCCTTTACTAATTTCCATTCATTTTTAACGTCCGCGTTAGAATTGGTCTTGCCATCAACCCATTACGCGCTTTTCTTAGCTTTGAACATATTCATCCATTTTAGTTCATCCTGGCTGGCAACCGTAATGACCGAACCAACTAATATCATAATACTAAAAAAGACGACCTTTGCGGTAATAGGTGTGTGTAAAATAATAAAACTTAAGAAAATGGCCCAAGCTGCATAAGAGATATTTAACGCCATCGCGCGAGTCGGTCCAAGCGTATAAATGGCTTTATAGTAAAACACATATGATGCGGTACCAGACAAGGCAATCACCGCAATTAGGAAAAATTCACTGCTCGTCACGACTTGACCCACAAGCGGATACGCCTTAAAAATAGGTAAAATCAATACGCCGTAGGTTACAGCAGAAACCAGCTGCCTAATTTGCAGCGCCTGTTCAGGCGAGATTTCATCATCCTTCATGCCGTAAGCGAGAATAACACACTCCATTCCCCAGCCAAAAATACATAACAGAATAAAAGAGAAGCCAAGAATATAACTTGGTGACGGCGTACCTCCGGAAAAACCAAGCAGGAAAATAAATAAAATGCTGATAAAAAGCCCAATCCAGTTCTTTATCGATAATCGGTCTTTCAAGATCAAGAAAGCAAAGAACGCCCCAATGGCCGGGTATATGGCCGAAATCGATGCTGATAGTGATGCACCTAAGTACTTAACAGCAAGCACGTAACCGGTCATTCCAATCGGACCGCCGAGAAGTGCCCCTAACATAACAAACCGGCCGCTTCTTGTGAATATTTTTTTAAAAGGAACTTTAAATTCCCCTCGAATGGTCATATACAGCATCATCCATAAGCTGGATAACATATCATGTAAAAAAGTACTAACTAATGGAGCAAGAAAAATGACGGTTTCGGTTGAAATAAATACGGTCTTTGCTAGCACCATTCCAATTAAAACGGTGTCGAGTGCCCAAGTGAATCCAGAAAACATACCATAAAAAATACCTTTATTTTTGGTATACATACGTCATCTCCCTAATTAAGTCATGGTTTAAATGCTCTCTACAGCGATTAAAGCGATCGATTCCATATGTGCCAAAATCGTCACCCTTCGCTTCTTTTATGACTGTCCAAGTACTCCATAGGAAATCCTGGAAAATTTTATTCATCAGCACCCGCTGTTGAATTTCTAGCGGAACTTCATCTTGTTCTAAGTAAAGCATTAGCAGTAATTCTTCTTCTTCTGGTGTAAAATTACTTTCCATAGAATGAGAGGCTAAATCCCACATTGGATCATTCATGCCGCTATATTCCCAATCAATAAAATACAACTGTCCATCCTTGCTCAAGACCATGTTTTCTGGAACCGGATCGATATGGCAGGGGGTCATTTTAATATCCATAGCCTGGTAAATCTGTTTCAAGTTCATTACTTGAGCTTTTACTTCTTCATATGGTACATATGGTTGACCCTTAGCTTCCTCCATCAGACGCTCGTATACAGCCATTCTTTCAAACACATCAAAACGATTTGCCATCTGTAGGTTAGAAGAATGGAGCTTTCTAAAAATGGCGGTTGTCATTTCCATAAAATCTTGGCGTTTACACATTTTGCTGTTCAAGGTTTCCGCCCCTGGGATCAATTCCGCTATTTTTACACCTGTTTCTTCATTAAAATAAATCAGTTCAGTATCAATGCCAAGTTTGCTGGCGAGTGCAGCATTGAACTTTTCCTCTTTACGATTAATCATCGTTTCCGTTCCATTCCCTGGAATCCGGAGAACATATTCCTTCCCCTTAATGACCACTTTAAAGTTCTTATTAGTCATGCCTCCAAACGGCTGAATATCCTCAATATCCTCGTAGGCTAAATCTAAAGCATCCATTAATTGGCTCTTGATAAAAATTTCAAGGAATTCTGCTTCCTTCCTTTTTAGCATCGGATAGGTTTTTTCCTTAATGGTGATATAGTGCTGCTGGCTGTCATTTTCACCCCAAATAAGGTTATGCATTTTCAAATACCCAATGTTGTAGTGTCTCGAAAAATCCAAAAGCAGATATTCATAATTGATATATGGATTTTTATTATTTCGTTGATATTCGCTGACCATTTTTTCATAAACTTCATAGGATAGTTTGCTAATTCCAATCATTTCACCGTCGATTCGGTTAAACTGATGGATGTCTTTAGAGATTTTATGTAGATAGCCATTTTTAATTTCAACAAAAGCCTCGTCTCCTGATCCACTCTCATTGCTAATCAGGACACAATCACGCTGCGGGTGGGAGAGTATTTCTCTTATTGCCCGCTGTTCAATTAAAATATCATCTTCAACTAAAATAAAATCATCCGTTATAAAGTCAAAAGCGGCAGTCAAGGATGCCATTGAACCAGTCCATTTGTATTTTGGATTATTCACAAATGTAAGGTGGTTAAATTCAGGAAACCCCTGGAAGACTTCCCGCTTATAACCAGTCACCATGATAATATGATTGATGCCGTTTTCCTGCAAAATATCAAGATTTCTTTTCAGTAACGTGGTACCGCCTATATCCATTAATCCGGCTGGTTTATCGAAATCTTTTCTTGGCCCAGCTGCTAAAATTACCGCCTGTTTAATTTCCTTGAGCGGCTCTTGATGGATATTAACCTTTTTTTCGTAATAGGCTTCAATCCCGCTTTGTAAAAAGTCCAGCCCTTTTTGCGTTAGAAAATAACTAATATTTCTCCCCTTTTTTTCCCTGTAAATATAATCTCCAAATGTTAGGTCATGGATTAAATAATTAACCTTTCCAATTGAAATTCCGCATATTTCAGCCAGTTTTTTTTGATTCAAGTTGGCATTTTTATTAATGGCTTCTAATAATTGAAATAAATGCTGTTCCATTTCATTTGTCCTCCGATGTATTCAATATTTGAATGTAAAGTTATTGTAACGCAACCTTAAAACTCTGTAAACAAAAAAAGGAAGGATTTATTCAAAAATTGAATATAAAAGAGACTAAAATTAGAAATGTACTCCCCTGCTCCCCTTGATATACGCAAAAAGACTGTGCAACTTCATGCACAGTCTTCATTTTTACCTTATTTATAAACAGGAAGGTCATAATATAAGGTATATGAACTTAATGAATCATAGATTTTTTTAATATTATATGTTTGTTTAACGGCCCAGCCTATATCGGTAGCATATTGATGACTAGGATTAAGCGGATTCCAACGCATTTTATAAAGTGTATTTTGTGGTGTTGCTGCATTTATATAGCCGGCGCCAATAAATTCTGCACCGCCAATGATGGCAGCTTCCGGTGTAAACCAGCCCTTTTTATAGGCCATTTCCGCTCCACATGTATTTGGACAGCTGTCAAAGGCACCGATGCCGTACATATTATAAACCTTCACTGGTTGGGCTAATGCTTGCCCATCCACCTCTGTCACCTCAATACCTTGAGCCAACGCAGATTTACCATTGCCTGTTTCAAGCAAGGCATGGGAAATTAAATAAATTTCATTGACATTATACTTTTTGCTCGCTTGAAGGAATGCATTTGCCTTTCCTTCTAAAATTCCTTTTCCAGCCAATGCTTTCGCATTTAAGTCCTCGGCGGTTGTACCTGCCCCCTTATTTAAAAGGAGGAATTGGAAGTACTCTGTACTAGTCGAGCTAAACGTTTTTGGATTCAAATAATAAGACACATCTGCAGATTTCGCATTGCGCCAGGTGTCGTACTTAATTTCGTACCATGTTCCCACTTTCGCAAGTACTTGCACTTGTGTACTCGGCTTTACTGTTCCAAAAACAAACGAACTTGTATTAGTTTCTTCCCGAACGTTCAGCGGTGTTGTGGATATTACGAGTCCTTTTGTTGGATCTTGAGCATCAACAAGAACATAATCAGCACTCACATAGGCCTTACTATTTCTATACTTATCCGTTTGCGGGGTTTTCCCCATTTCGATGTCGAGGAACTGCTGGAATGTTTGGCTATAATTAGTTGTTGTCGTAATCGGACCTGTATTTAAGATCCCGTTATCAAAAAAGTTATAGGTCCTGCCATCGATAACTTGTTCGCCAGTAACCATTTTTCCATTGGCAGCAAAGTAGTATTTATAATCACCCAGTGTTAACCAGCCTTTTGCCATACTGCCACCGCTAAGTAAATAATACTTAGCACCGTTATCAATTAACCAGCCTGTCTTCATTATTCCATAATTATCCATGAAATACCATTTTCCATTGTCATATACCCAGCCAATAGCCATTGTGCCATCGGTTTTCAAATAATACCATTTATTATTGTCTAATAACCAGCCTGTTTGCATCTTGCCATCCTGAGCAAAGAAATATTTTTCTCCATTTTCAGTTAACCAGCCCGTTTGAATTAAGCCGTCTTGGGTAAAATAATACTTATTCGTACCTTCGGTGAGCCACCCTTTGTGCATGACTCCACCAGCATCGAAAAACATAATTATTTTTCCGTCACGGAACCAGCCTGTCAATGGGGATGTGTTCAAGGCACCTGAAGCAGCAAACTCATAGGGCTTTCCGTCAATGAATTTTTGACCAGTAACCATTGCACCGCTCAGGCTAAGATAATATTTTATGTTTTGATCAACAATCCAGCCTGTCTTCATCGCACCGCTTGATTCAAGATAATACCATGTTGGACCATCTTTTATCCAGCCTGTTTTCATCGCACCACTTGCATCTAGGAAGTACCATTTCCCACCTGTTAACAGCCAGCCTGTTTTCATCGCACCGCTTGGTTGCAGAAAATACCATTTATTATTACTTTTTACCCAGCCAGTTTTCATGGCACCATTTGCGTCCAAGAAATACCAACGATTTTTATCTAACAGCCAGCCTGTTTTCCTGGCACCACTCACATCCAGGAAATACCAAATATTTTTATCTAAAAGCCAGCCTGTCTTCATGACACCCTTGCTATCTAAAAAATACCATTTATTATTATCTTGAATCCAACCAGTAATAGGCGTACCTGTCGAAGTTAAATAGTACCAATGATTATTTTGATACTTCCATGTATTCGTACCCGCGGCAGTGACACCTGAAGCAGCGGAAGAGAACAACATAGTTGCCAAGGCTAAAGCTGTGAACCCTTTTTTCTTCAAAATTTTTCTCCCTCCAAAAAAGATCTTTCTATTAAATTATCTATATGAAAAAATAGTTAAGGACAAACAAAAGGAATTGATTACCGAACCAAACCTTTTCATATAGTCGAAAGAACCCCCTTTTTAAAAATTGATAGTTTCTCCTTATTTTCTCATGTTGGCACGATATTTCAATAAAAAAATGAAAAATATGTCGTTTTTAGTACTTTCGCCATGGAATTCCAATTTTTAGGTCGAAAGAAAATGGCGAACAGATTGCTCTGCTCGCCATTCTTTTTAAGATTGTAAGAGTAATTGTTTATTTAATCCATGCACCATCTTTGCCCAATTTATAGCCATTGATAGTTGTATTAACAGCAAGTTGACCAGATTGGTAGAGGAAGTACCACTTTTGGCCAACCTGCTTCCAGCCTATTGCCATGTCGCCGTTTGGATTCAAATAATACCATTTACCCTTTTGTAAAACCCAGCCTGTTGCCATAGCACCATTTCCATTTAAATAGTACCATTTACCCTTAAGCGCAACCCAGCCTGTTTTCATTACGCCATTTAAACCAAGGTAATACCACTTATTGTGATCATATACCCACATTTTCTCTGCCATTGCGCCGCTCTTGGTTAGGTAGTACCATTTGTTCTTATCTTTTAACCAGCCGGTTTGCATTTTCCCATCTTTATCAAGGTAATACCAAACATTGTGAACCTTTAACCAACTAGTTGCTTTGACACTGTTGTTGTAGTAATACCACGAGCCGCCTTCATACTTCCATCCCGTTACATTGGAACGATTGACCACAACTTCTTTCACCGTTTCATTGCCGGCAAGATCGCGAAGCTTTAAAGTTATTTTATTTAAGCCGCTGGAAAGAGGCACTTTAACTTCCACCTCATCATTTGCAGGCGTTAGCACATCAACCGGACCAACAATTGCTTTTTCATATTCATGATTATCATTAACAAATAATGAAAGATAGTTAAAATTGTCTTTTAGGTTAAGTTTTAATGTCACTTCTTTAACCTGATCAGCAACAAGCTTTGGTGCGGTCACATTGATTTGTGGTGCAGTAGAATCAATGAAAACCTTACGAGATATCGAAGACTGATTGTCTGATTTATCGATTCCTTTGACAATGATATCGTAGAAGCCGTCCTTTTCAAATGCCACTTTCGTTGAAAAGGCGTACATTCCCGGGCCAGCATGGGTAAAGCTCACTGCTTTTCCATTAACGGTTAAGGAGGTTAATCCCAAATCCTCCATGATAAAACCGGTAACCGGGACTTCTTTCGCGTTATATGCTCCATAAGGCATGGTTGAAAAAGGATCAACGACGATTATTGGATCCTCATCTTCTACCTCACCAACCGCAGCTGTATCTCCACCAAAGTTATACGCATAGTCAACAGCAAGAACATCAATTAGCGCACCTTCTGGCACATCGGATAATTCATAGCTAGTTTCCTCACCAGTTGTTTCCCCAACATATTCACCATTAACAAAAATGCCGTATGCCAATACGCCTGCACCCTTATCAACCCCATTCCAACTGACTGTAGATGTTTCTGGGTCGAAACTTGCTTTCACTTGTGGTGAAACGGTATCTACTAAAATAGGAATATCTTTCGTTTGATAGCCGGCACCTTTATAATCTATCACAGACTTCACTTGGTAATAATATAAACCATCCTTCACTGTTTTACCTTTTACCGTACCATCCCATGACCGGTCGTAGTTATAGGAAAACGGCATTCCGTAACCGTCATCATAATAACTTTTAAATACGTTTTTCTCCAATTTCACACGACGTAATACTTGTTTATTTTCATCTAATACATTAAACTGTGCCTCGGCTGCATTCCGTAAAAATGCTGGGAATACATTGATGTCCTCTTTCATCCAGTCTCCATTTGGCGAGAACGCATAGAAACCTTTTTCAGGAACTGGTTCGGTAAACCAGTCATCTGACAACATATTATGGATAGGAACTTCAACTTGATTGCCCTCTTCATCTTCATAATCAAACATACCTTGGAGATCGAAGAATTGGGATTCGCCCATATCCTTAAAGCCATCGAGAATAGACGGATTATCCCACTTGCCGTAAAAGCCAACATATGGAACTGTTAGATCCGGACTAAGCTCTTTTTTGCCAATGGCATTCTTATCTGCATCCTCTAATCGAACAAACCCTTCAACAAACATATCTGGTTGAAGTTTAACAGTCGTTTTCTTTCCACCCGCTGTGATGGCAGGCACTTTTGCCTGACTAATATCCACCTTAATGGTAATATCTTTTGTACTTCCAGCAGGAACTGTAACGGTCTTTGGTCCACCGACAATCACACCTTCTAGATTACCGGCACTCAAAGCATTACGGTCGTCTCCATCCGCACTTTTCTTGAGAGTATCCGCTAATACAGATGTATGTACTGTATAGGTAATGTCCTTTGTTGAAATGTTTTTAGCAGTAAGCGTCATTTCAAACTTTTTAGAAGTAAAGTCTTTTAGTTCGACTTTTGCTTGGTTATTGTTCTTATTTACAACATATACGGGTGTCTTAACTGCATTGAATATCTGCATCATCCCAGCGCCCTGAAGACGTGGTGAATATGGCTGACCATTGGCATCATTGATCACTTTTGCCGTATTCATTAGAAGTGTTTTCGCCAAATGTGTACGTGCACTAACGGAAAGACCTTTAAAACGAGTGTCCTTTTGCAAGTACTGCTGGACAAGGGCGGCACCGCCGGCCACATGCGGAGCAGCCATAGATGTTCCACTATATTCGCCATATTGATCATCATTTAGAGTCGAAGTAATGTTTCCTCCTGGGGCCGTGATTTCTGGTTTTAACTCAAGACCTGGTGTCGTTCCCCATGAAGAAAAATTAGTTAGTTTACCTGAATCAGGGTCTTGTTGTTTTTCTAATTGGGTAATGGTTGCCGAAGTATGGCCGCCGGCAATGGCAGCTTCGAGCGCCTCACCCTCTTTTTCCGAAATTAACATAAACGGAATGTCAAAGCCACCCTGATTTTTATAGAACGTCTCCCCATCATCATAAACGATAATGCCAATGGCACCTGATTCTGCAGCGATCCACGCTTTATCAGCAAGGGATAGGTCACCCCTTTTTACAAGGACTACCTTACCAATTACATCTACATTTTCATAATCCTCAAAATAACCCAAACCACCATTTAGGCTGACCACCTGTAAATCTTCATTTTCTGCTGTCAGTGAACTCCAGTCATCTTTTCCATAGCCAACACCCGTAAAACCGTCTACTGCAATCGAATGTTGATACTGGTTGATAAGATTGTTAGCCGCTGCAACAGAAATACCATCTGGATTTAATCCTGGTGCTTCAACGACACCGATATCCGGATTTTTATAAAAAGGATTATCCCAACCGAAACCAATTGTTCCCGAGTTTCCAGCAGACATCGAACAGACAATACCATTCGTGGTTGCTCTACTGATTGCTACATCCTCGGCACTATCCTTCGAATAAAACGAGGCTATTTCGCCAAGGCTCATGTTCAGCACATCTGCTCCGAGTTTAATCGAATCATCAATGGCTGCCAGGTATACATCCGACCATGTAGAAGGGAAAAGAATATCATTACTAAACACCTTCATCGCCAACACCTGTGCTTCAGGGGCTACCCCTTTAACACCGCCATCCTCTTCGTCCCCATTGGCAGCAACGATACCGGCTACATGCATGCCGTGCATTCCCGTAAATCCTTTATCGAGGATTGTGTCGTTCTGGTCAAAATAGTTATAGCCATACGGTACCTTTTCCGTATAAAATTTCCCTTTTAATCCATCTTTACCGACAATTTGATTGACATCTTCCTTAGAAAGTTCGGCCTTCGAGTCATCTGATAGCACAAAGTCCTTATGGGTTGGATCAACGCCTGTATCAATGACAGCGACAACCATTCCCTCGCCTTTTAAACCAGCATCCGCCCAAGTTTCGGGTGCTTGAACATATGATTTGCTTGTTTTTAAGTCTGGTTTAACCGGACGCTTGTATTCATTTGCCAAATATACCTGTTTAACGCCTTCAACGCCCTCAAGCTTCTGAATTTCACCAAAAGGGATTTCAGCGCTGAACCCATTAAATGCAGTTGAGAAGTGGTTCTTGTATTTTAGTTTGACACCTTTGGTTTTGATTTTTTCTTTTACGTCTTTCTGTGCCTTATCAAGTTTGGCAGCGATTGATTGTTTCGTACTTTCCGCTAACTCCTTGTAAAGTTTTCCTTGTTTTGTTGCGATCTCTACAGGTGTCTGCCCATCGACTTCTACGATGACACGAACATTGTCCGTCTCTTTAAATTTATTTTTAAGCGTTTCACTAAGTTTTTTGTGTTCATTTACTTTTAAATGCTGTTTAAACTGGTTCACCAAAGAAGAGTAATCTTTTTTCACTGGTGTTTGTGCTGCGGCTGATGCGGGAACAACATATCCAAGGTTTGATAAAACCAAGGCAGATGCTAACGCATATGATGTCAATTTCTGTTTCTTTTTCCATGACTTAAGACTCATTCTTTTATTTGCCCCCTCTAAATAACTAGCACACTTAAATTATTTCAATCTAGTAAGTATCTCCAAATTTGTAGGAAAAATCTAAATGATACTTCAATTCTAGTAGACCCCTACCTCTTGGTCAATCTATTTTTCAAAAATAGATTGCAAAAAAATTCCAATATTTTCATAGGGAAAAGGTCATAAAAATAGCGAATAGAATTGCTTCTATCCGCTATTTTTCACTAAAATACAATCTTACTATTTAATCCAAGCTCCATCCTTACCAATTTTATAGCCATCGATCGTAGTGTTGGCAGCCATTACACCGGAATTGTAAAGGTAATACCACTTACCATTTACATATTTCCAACCAGTGGCCATGGCACCGCTGGCATTGAGGTAGTACCACTTACCATTTACATATTTCCAACCAGTAGCCATGGCACCGCTGGCATTGAGGTAGTACCACTTTCCACCTTCTAATAACCAGCCGGTCTTCATTGCACCAGACTTGGTTAAGTAATACCAAGCACCGCCTGTATATACCCAGCCAGTAGCCATTTTTCCATCATTTTTTAAGAAGTACCATTTACCAGCGTCTTTTACCCAGCCAGTAGATTTAACATTCTTCACATAATAGAACCATGATCCATTTTCAAATTTCCAGCCGTTTTTCAATACTGGTTGTGGTTTTACTTCTGCATCCTTGCGGTTAATCACTACTTCTTTGACTGTTTCGTTACCTGAAAGGTCAGTAGCTCGTAATGTAAATTTATTTTCGCCTTCCTTAAGCGGAAGTGTTACCTGATAATCCTTAGTTAATGGCTTTAAAGCATCCACTGGGCTCACAAGCGGTACTTCAAACTCATGATCCTCGCCCACATAGAAGTTTAAGTAGCTAAAGTTATCTTGCAGGTTTACATTCAAGGTAACCTTATCAACCTTCTTATCTACTCTTTCTGGTGCTTTTACATTAATTACTGGCTTAGTAGTATCGATATAAACCTTACGCGCAATTGAGAATGCTTTGTTAGAATGGTCAACCGCTTCCACTTGGACATCATAGAGTCCATCCTTTGCAAACTTTACAGTCGTAGCGAACACGTAACGTCCCGTTTCATCTTTCGTTAAGGCAACTTCTTTACCATTAACCTTCAATGATTTTAAGCCAGTATCGTCAGTGACAAAGCCTTTCACCGGAACTTCTAATGTATGATAAGCCCCCCAAGGCTCTGGCGAATTCGGTACATAGGCACCATCTGAATCCTTTTCACCATCAGAAATAATGATTAATGGAAGATCAACATCACCGATGGCAGCAGTATCATACCCATAGTTACCGGCATTGTCCCATGCGACTACTTGAATAATTGCTTTTTCAGGTGCATTTTTAAGGACATAGGAAGAAGTTTTGCCATCTACCTCCGCAACTTTTTCACCATTTACAAAGATCCAGGATGAATCTACACCAGTACCATTTTCAGTTGTTTTCCAAGAAACAGCTGACTGCTTAGGATCAAATGCAGCAGCAACGGTTGGCTTGGTTGTATCGACATAGACAGGAATTTTCTTAGATTGCCACTTCGCTCCTGCATAGTCGATGACCGTTTTGATTTCATAATAGTACAAGCCGTCTTTTACCACTTCACCTTTTACTTTTCCATCCCATACGCGGTCTGTTTTATAGGAGAATGGATTAGCAGACCCACCATCAAATGCATTTTTGTAAACATCTGCTTCAGCCTTCACACGGCGAAGCTGCTTGCCGTCCTTGTCCAAAATGTTGAATTGTGCTTCCGCAGCGTTTCTTAAAAATGATGGAATTGGGTTTATATTCTCCAAGTATTTATCACCATTTGGTGATAATGCATAGAATTTATTATCAACCGAGGTGCCAAAATAATTTCCATCTACTTCTACATCTGTGCCATCTTTAAAAAGGTACTTCAAATCAAAGTATCGGTCTTCGCCAAGCGTAGCAAAGCCATCCACGTTTTGCGGCTCATCCCAATTTCCGTAGAAGCCGACATATGGTGCAATTAAATTAGGCGTATTTTCATCGATACCCGCTAAAGTCACGAAGCCTTCAACGAAGATATTTTTTCTTAAATCTAGCAGCGTTTTGTTGCCATCAGCATCTAGACCTGGAATTTTTGCATTTGAAAAATCAACCTTAACCGTAAAGTCCTTAGATTCTCCAGCTGCAACCGTTATGGTCTTAGGTGCATTAACTTTTGCTCCTTCAAGATCACCTGCAATTAGGACATTGTATTGATCCTGAATCGTATCCGTTACCACATCCGTGTTGACATTGTAGTTTACTGTCTTATTAGAGATATTTTTAACGGTAAACGTCATTTCAAATTGTGTCGATTGGAAGTCCTTCAACTCAACCTTAGCATCGCCAGTAGCCTTATTCACAAAGTAGGCTGGTGTGGTAACCGCCGCATAGGTTTGCATCATCCCAGCACCTTGACGGCGAGGTGAGAATGGCTGGCCATTTAGGTCATCGATATTTTTCGCCGTGTTCATCAATAATACTTTTGCTAGATGTGTACGTTCTGCAACCGTAAGCTTGCTGAATCGAGCATCTGATAGCAAGTATTGTTGAACGAGGGCAGATCCACCGGCAACATGCGGTGATGCCATAGACGTACCACTCATTACCGTGTACTTATTATTATTAACAGTCGAGTAGATATTTCCACCAGGTGCTGTAATTTCAGGCTTCAATTCAAGGGATGGTGTCGTTCCCCATGATGTAAAGCTTGTCATTCGGCCCATTTCAGGACTGTTCTTCTTATTGGCTGTAGCAACATGAATGAAGGTCTGCCCCTTAGCCACTTGGTCTTCAAGGGCAGCTCCTTCTGCACCTGAAATCAGCATAAATGGAACATCCCAGCCGCCTTGGTCCTCATAGAAAAATCCATTTGTTTTATTGTAAACAATAATTCCTGCTGCACCTGCATTAGCAGCATTAATGGTCTTGTCAACGAAAGTTAATGTCCCTCGTGGAACAAGGACGACTTTTCCTTTAACATCGATATCCTTATAGTCTTCAGGGTACCCTAGCTTGCCGCCAAGGCTGACCACTTCAAGTTTGCCACCATGGGCTGCCGCTAATTTTTCCCAGTCATCAATCCCTTGACCTACGCTTGTGAATCCTTCAAGACCGTCGACGGTCACATTTGTTTTATACCAGTATGCTTCGTTACCGGCAGCGGCAACGGAAATACCATCTGGATTTAAACTTGGTGCACCTACTACGCCTATATCAGGGTTTTGGGCATATGGGTTATCCCAGCCGTCACCGATATGGTTGGAGTTACCGGCAGACATGGCACAGACAATTCCGTTTGCGGTTGCTCTTTGAATAGCAAGGTCTTCTGCGCTATCTTCTTGATAGAATGCAGCGACATCACCTAAGCTCATGTTTAAAACATCGGCACCTAGCTTGATGGAATCATCAATTGCAGCAAGATAGACGTCAGACCATGTAGATGGATAAATAGGGTCATTACTAAATACCTTCATCGCAAGAACTTGCGCCTCTGGAGCAACCCCTTTAATTCCACCGTTTGCTTCGTCCCCATTCGCTGCTACCGTTCCCGCAACGTGCATACCGTGCATGCTTGCACCAGGTCCTAAGTCAAGGATAGTGTCGTTTCCATCATAATAGTTATAGCCAAAAGGAACTTTATCTGTATAAAATTTACCTTTTAAGCCATTGTCAGCAACAGCTTGGGCTACTTCATTTTTTGTTAATCCTTCTTTAGCGTTATCTGTTAATTTAAAGTCACGGTGGGAAGGGTCAACACCGGTGTCGATCACCGCAACAACCATACCTTCGCCTTTAAATCCTGCTTTTGACCATGTATCTCGAGATTGAACGAACTGATGGCTGGTTTTCATGTTAGGTTCAACTTTAGGTCTGTTGTACTCATTTGCTAAGTAAACAGCTTTTACACCTGATACAGCCTCAATTTTGCTAAGATCGCCGTAAGCGATTTCACCACTGAAACCATTGAAGGCTGTTGAGAAACTCTGTTTGTATTTAATCCCAACACCTTTTGATTTGATTTTATCTTTAACGGATTGTTGTTGACTTTTTACCACAGATAAGAGTGAAGATTTTTTATTTTCCGATAATTGTTTGTATAATTTTCCCTCTTTTGTCGCATATTCAACAGGCGTTTGCCCCTCTACTTCGACAATCACGCGTACTTTGTCAGTTGCTTTAAGGTCAGCTTTTAAATTTTTAGCAGCTAATTGTGCTTTATGAGATTCCCTCGTTTGCTGCTGTTTTAATTGTTGGACCTTTGATTCTATGTCATTAGGTTTATATGCTGCTGCAGATGTGGGTTGTGCAAAGCTAAAGTTGGATAATACTAGAGCGGAGGCTAATGCATATGTAGCAATTTTCTTACTTTGGTTCTTTTTACTCATCTACTTCTTTCCCCCAATTCAATAAAATAGATTCTACTTGAACATTATTTTGGTATATTCTCCTCCTTTTATTTGCTAGAATAATTGGAATATACAATCTAATTTTAGTAGTTTTATCCAACAATGGTCAACATAATTTTCGGATTTCGAAGAATTAATTTTCGCAATATTCGACATTTTCATCAAAACGATTTATGGTATTTTTAGCCAGTAATTACCAAGAATTTTGTATAATTTTGTAAATCCTTATGTGCGAGTTATAGCAAAACAATAATCGTCATTTCTCGGGAAATCGCTTCAGCTTCCTATTTGCTTTCTCGAATAAAGTCGTTTTTTATCGACAAGAATTGATTTCCACCCTTTCATGAGTGCGATATCATTAATTCTATTAATACTATTATTTATTTGGAGGTTGATGAAATGCCGCTTTTACATATGAAGGAAATCTTCACTCCACTAAGACTTATTGGGATCAAGGTATTTCGCCCTCAAGAAGGACGAACCTATATAAAGGTCTGAAACCAGCCGCGCAAACGAATATTCGTGAAAGACTGATTGACAGTCTTTTTTTTTGTGAAACTAAATCCTTTTAATTTGTTTTTTTTAGAAAAATTGGAGAATAAATGGTTTTTTTATTAACTTTTATAGTAGGATAATAATAGTTTTAATCTATTCTACTCGTTATGGAGGGCTGAAGATGCTAACGGCCGCCCAGCAAAAAGTAAAACAAGAACTAGAAGAACTGCAGGCAAATGCTCGATTCCATCAGGAAGCCGAAGCTGTTTCGCCGGCACGACGTACTGGTAGGAAACTTGGGGTCTATTTCTTAAGCGGATTATTGGTATTAATCATTATGATCATAGTGGCCACTGTTACTACCATGACGCCTAATCAAAAGGTGATGGTATCCTACTTAACAAAAGAGCAGAAGTATCATTTGCAAAGTGAGCAACTACTAAACAACTGTCTGGAAAAAAATAGTGTAAACTATCAACAAGCGTTAGGCCTACAAGCAGAGCTAATAAAAAGGACCGCTGCTCTAGATGTTCCTTCCAGTTTAAAAAATCATAAACTAGATTTCTTGGATGTCATGAACCAGAAGCAAGATATTCTTATCTATCTCACTACCACAAAGGAACCAAACCTGATGATCCTAAATAAAAAAATAATGGAACTACAAGTAAAACAAGAATTAGCAAGAGATAGTTTACAAAAGGCTTTAACTAGAGAAAAAGTTAAATACATAATCATGGAAGATGGCACCGTTCAGTATTGGCTGAATGATAAATCCTATTCCTATACATACTGAAAAAAAGGGTCAGACCCTGCAACCTCATCATGCCGCCGAACTTTTCTTAATAGGCGACTATTGATTGAGTGTTAAGCGTGAGGTCAGACCCTTTTAATACACTATTTATATCATTCAGCTGCTTGCGCCAGTTCAACTGCTTCGAGCTTACGCTTCTGGCGTCTATTGTTTATTTTTTCTAACGTAAACAAAACCACATGAAGAACCAAAACTGCTAGAGCAAATAGTTCAACAGCGTAATCAACATAGTACCATGATAAGGTGGCAGTGATATCGTAGAGAGCATGCACGAGGACGGTCAACCAAAGGTTTCGGGTCCATAATAAAATTAATCCGAAAAGCAAACCCATGTCTGCAAACGTGACAATGGCCCCAATCCGAATCGACCACGGCTGCTCCGAATCTAGCGTGTGGTCAATGCCAAAGAGGATGGATGTAACAAACAGCGCTGACATCAGAAATAGATCTCTGCGTCCGCTTTCCCACCTGTGCGGGAATATTTTTTTACATACCACGAGAAATAGAATCATATAGGCAAGGCGCCAAACTTCTTCCAATCCCGCAAGCGTATCCGCAAATAAATCATAGCCCAGTAAATCTACTTTTTCAAAAAAGGACCAAATTGGTTCCGTTGCCTCACCTGCAACGGTATCCTCCTTCACATCAGACATCTGCATGTCCGCATAGTCTTGCACGAATTGATCATAATCAACACTAAAATCCTGAAAGGTGCTGGTTGAATAAATATTAATGATCGTACTTCCGAGAAAGAAAAATAAGAATGCCCCTGTAAATTTTAATGTCAGCTGTCGTTTTGTTGGTGGATGGTCTACAGAACTAGTGAGGCGCCGGTGCAGTTTCAAGCCGACAAAAAAGGACGCTACCATCATAGCATCGTAAAGGGTACTGGCCAGATTGCTGTACCGGGTCAAATAGAGGAGAATTTCCGCCCCAATCGTCACAACCAGCATGGCAAAAAGCAACTTTTTCGAAATCGGTTTTGTTAAGTTCGATGTCATCCTTGTCATTCCCTGCTATTAGAGTTCAACTACCAATTTAAAATCGTAACCGCCAGGATTCCGAATCCATTTAAACAAAGCAGGAATAGGAAACAGCCAAGCACCCACTTCCATTTTCTCTTCACAAATTTTTCTCCTTACCATTACGAATGTATTTACATGAATATTACCCTAAAAATAGGTTTAGTGAAACTATTACTAGATCATAATACTGATAATTTAACATATTGACAGGCGAATATCACCACAATATTTTTCCATCTTCCTGTTATTGTCAACAAAAGTTATTCACAGTGAGGCAATTTATAATTTCCTATAAAACAAAAAAGGGCAGCTAATTTTAGCTGTCCTTCTTCGTGCCTGGCAACGTCCTACTCTCACAGGGACGCGTGTCCCAACTACCATCGGCGCTGAGAAGCTTAACTTCCGTGTTCGGTATGGGAACGGGTGTGACCTTCTCGCCTTAATTACCAGACTATAAAATTAGAGAGATCGTTCTCTCAAAACTAGATAATACAGAAGAAGTGTTGTAAAACTCAAGTTCGCTTAAAAATTGTCCAGTTGCGGCTCCTAACTTCTCGGCCGTTTCGATACGTCCCTTCAAATCCAAAACCAGGATTTGCAGTGCCGGCTCTCCAACGTCTGTCGAAGTTGACCAGTCGCCTCCGCTTTTCTATTTGGTTAAGTCCTCGAACGATTAGTATCAGTCAGCTCCACATGTCGCCATGCTTCCACCTCTGACCTATCAACCTGATCATCTTTCAGGGTTCTTACTAGCTTGACGCTATGGGAAATCTCATCTTGAGGGGGGCTTCATGCTTAGATGCTTTCAGCACTTATCCCGTCCGCACATAGCTACCCAGCGATGCCTTTGGCAAGACAACTGGTACACCAGCGGTGCGTCCATCCCGGTCCTCTCGTACTAAGGACAGCTCCTCTCAAATTTCCTGCGCCCACGACGGATAGGGACCGAACTGTCTCACGACGTTCTGAACCCAGCTCGCGTACCGCTTTAATGGGCGAACAGCCCAACCCTTGGGACCGACTACAGCCCCAGGATGCGATGAGCCGACATCGAGGTGCCAAACCTCCCCGTCGATGTGGACTCTTGGGGGAGATAAGCCTGTTATCCCCGGGGTAGCTTTTATCCGTTGAGCGATGGCCCTTCCATGCGGAACCACCGGATCACTAAGCCCGACTTTCGTCCCTGCTCGACTTGTAGGTCTCGCAGTCAAGCTCCCTTGTGCCTTTACACTCTACGAATGATTTCCAACCATTCTGAGGGAACCTTTGGGCGCCTCCGTTACTCTTTAGGAGGCGACCGCCCCAGTCAAACTGCCCACCTGACACTGTCTCCCACCCCGATCAGGGGTGCGGGTTAGAATTTCAATACAGCCAGGGTAGTATCCCACCGACGCCTCCACCGAAGCTAGCGCTCCGGCTTCTCAGGCTCCTACCTATCCTGTACAAGCTGTACCAAAATTCAATATCAGGCTACAGTAAAGCTCCACGGGGTCTTTCCGTCCTGTCGCGGGTAACCTGCATCTTCACAGGTACTATAATTTCACCGAGTCTCTCGTTGAGACAGTGCCCAGATCGTTACGCCTTTCGTGCGGGTCGGAACTTACCCGACAAGGAATTTCGCTACCTTAGGACCGTTATAGTTACGGCCGCCGTTTACTGGGGCTTCGATTCAGAGCTTCGCTTGCGCTAACCCCTCCTCTTAACCTTCCAGCACCGGGCAGGCGTCAGCCCCTATACTTCGCCTTGCGGCTTCGCAGAGACCTGTGTTTTTGCTAAACAGTCGCCTGGGCCTATTCACTGCGGCTCTTCGAGGCTATTCACCCCAAAGAGCACCCCTTCTCCCGAAGTTACGGGGTCATTTTGCCGAGTTCCTTAACGAGAGTTCTCTCGCTCACCTTAGGATTCTCTCCTCGCCTACCTGTGTCGGTTTGCGGTACGGGCACCTTTTATCTCGCTAGAGGCTTTTCTTGGCAGTGTGGAATCAGGAACTTCGGTACTAAATTTCCCTCGCTGTCACAGCTCAGCCTTCACGGTAAGCGGATTTTCCTACTTACCAGCCTAACTGCTTAGACGCGCATATCCAACAGCGCGCTTACCCTATCCTCCTGCGTCCCCCCATCACTCAAACGATAAAGAGGTGGTACAGGAATATCAACCTGTTGTCCATCGCCTACGCCTTTCGGCCTCGGCTTAGGTCCCGACTAACCCTGAGCGGACGAGCCTTCCTCAGGAAACCTTAGGCATTCGGTGGATGAGATTCTCACTCATCTTTCGCTACTCATACCGGCATTCTCACTTCTAAGCGCTCCACCAGTCCTTACGGTCTAGCTTCAACGCCCTTAGAACGCTCTCCTACCACTGACATCGTTGATGTCAATCCACAGCTTCGGTGATACGTTTAGCCCCGGTACATTTTCGGCGCAGAGTCACTCGACCAGTGAGCTATTACGCACTCTTTAAATGGTGGCTGCTTCTAAGCCAACATCCTGGTTGTCTAAGCAACTCCACATCCTTTTCCACTTAACGTATACTTTGGGACCTTAGCTGGTGGTCTGGGCTGTTTCCCTTTTGACTACGGATCTTATCACTCGCAGTCTGACTCCCACGGATAAGTCTTTGGCATTCGGAGTTTGTCTGAATTCGGTAACCCGATGAGGGCCCCTAGTCCAAACAGTGCTCTACCTCCAAGACTCTTACTACGTGAGGCTAGCCCTAAAGCTATTTCGGAGAGAACCAGCTATCTCCAAGTTCGATTGGAATTTCTCCGCTACCCACACCTCATCCCCGCACTTTTCAACGTGCGTGGGTTCGGGCCTCCATCCAGTGTTACCTGGACTTCACCCTGGACATGGGTAGATCACCTGGTTTCGGGTCTACGACCACATACTCATTCGCCCTATTCAGACTCGCTTTCGCTGCGGCTCCGTCTTTTCAACTTAACCTTGCATGGGATCGTAACTCGCCGGTTCATTCTACAAAAGGCACGCCATCACCCATTAACGGGCTCTGACTACTTGTAGGCACACGGTTTCAGGAACTATTTCACTCCCCTTCCGGGGTGCTTTTCACCTTTCCCTCACGGTACTGGTTCACTATCGGTCACTAGGGAGTATTTAGCCTTGGGAGATGGTCCTCCCTGCTTCCGACCGGATTTCTCGTGTCCGGCCGTACTCAGGATCCACTCAGGAGGGAACGAAGTTTCAACTACAGGGTTTTTACCTTCTATGACGGACCTTTCCAGATCGCTTCATTTACCCCGTTCCTTTGTAACTCCATGTTGAGTGTCCTACAACCCCAAGAGGCAAGCCTCTTGGTTTGGGCTATGTCCCGTTTCGCTCGCCGCTACTCAGGGAATCGCGTTTGCTTTCTCTTCCTCCGGGTACTTAGATGTTTCAGTTCCCCGGGTATGCCATCCATACCCTATGTATTCAGGTAAAGATACTACTCCATTACGAGCAGTGGGTTTCCCCATTCGGAAATCTCCGGATCAAAGCTTACTTACAGCTCCCCGAAGCATATCGGTGTTAGTCCCGTCCTTCATCGGCTCCTAGTGCCAAGGCATTCACCGTGCGCCCTTTCTAACTTAACCTAAAAGGTTATTTCTCTTATTAAATAAGAGAGAAAACTAAAATGGCGATTACTCGATGTTTTACTTGCTTCTTCTTACGATTATCTAGTTTTCAAAGAACGAATGTTTCGAGAGAATTGCTCTCTCAAAACTAAACAAACAAAAAGCGGTCAACTTCTTATCAGTCCGAAAGGACTGCATTATCCTTAGAAAGGAGGTGATCCAGCCGCACCTTCCGATACGGCTACCTTGTTACGACTTCACCCCAATCATCTGTCCCACCTTAGGCGGCTGGCTCCTTACGGTTACCCCACCGACTTCGGGTGTTACAAACTCTCGTGGTGTGACGGGCGGTGTGTACAAGGCCCGGGAACGTATTCACCGCGGCATGCTGATCCGCGATTACTAGCGATTCCGGCTTCATGTAGGCGAGTTGCAGCCTACAATCCGAACTGAGAATGGTTTTATGGGATTGGCTAGGCCTCGCGGCTTTGCTGCCCTTTGTACCATCCATTGTAGCACGTGTGTAGCCCAGGTCATAAGGGGCATGATGATTTGACGTCATCCCCACCTTCCTCCGGTTTGTCACCGGCAGTCTCCTTAGAGTGCCCAACTGAATGCTGGCAACTAAGAACAAGGGTTGCGCTCGTTGCGGGACTTAACCCAACATCTCACGACACGAGCTGACGACAACCATGCACCACCTGTCACTCTGTCCCCCGAAGGGGAACGTCCTATCTCTAGGAGTGTCAGAGGATGTCAAGACCTGGTAAGGTTCTTCGCGTTGCTTCGAATTAAACCACATGCTCCACCGCTTGTGCGGGCCCCCGTCAATTCCTTTGAGTTTCAGCCTTGCGGCCGTACTCCCCAGGCGGAGTGCTTAATGCGTTAGCTGCAGCACTAAGGGGCGGAAACCCCCTAACACTTAGCACTCATCGTTTACGGCGTGGACTACCAGGGTATCTAATCCTGTTTGCTCCCCACGCTTTCGCGCCTCAGCGTCAGTTACAGACCAGAAAGCCGCCTTCGCCACTGGTGTTCCTCCACATCTCTACGCATTTCACCGCTACACGTGGAATTCCGCTTTCCTCTTCTGCACTCAAGTCCCCCAGTTTCCAATGACCCTCCACGGTTGAGCCGTGGGCTTTCACATCAGACTTAAAGGACCGCCTGCGCGCGCTTTACGCCCAATAATTCCGGACAACGCTTGCCACCTACGTATTACCGCGGCTGCTGGCACGTAGTTAGCCGTGGCTTTCTGGTTAGGTACCGTCAAGGTACCGGCAGTTACTCCGATACTTGTTCTTCCCTAACAACAGAGCTTTACGACCCGAAGGCCTTCATCGCTCACGCGGCGTTGCTCCATCAGACTTTCGTCCATTGTGGAAGATTCCCTACTGCTGCCTCCCGTAGGAGTCTGGGCCGTGTCTCAGTCCCAGTGTGGCCGATCACCCTCTCAGGTCGGCTACGCATCGTTGCCTTGGTGAGCCGTTACCTCACCAACTAGCTAATGCGCCGCGGGCCCATCTGTAAGTGACAGCCGAAACCGTCTTTCAGTTTTCCTTCATGTGAAGAAAAAGATTATCCGGTATTAGCACCGGTTTCCCGGTGTTATCCCAGTCTTACAGGCAGGTTGCCCACGTGTTACTCACCCGTCCGCCGCTAATCAACAGAAGCAAGCTTCTGTTGATCCGCTCGACTTGCATGTATTAGGCACGCCGCCAGCGTTCGTCCTGAGCCAGGATCAAACTCTCCAAGAAAGTTGATATAGCTCATAAATGTTACGTTGGCTTAGTTTCAAAAAGAAACTAATAATTTATTGTTTGTTGACGCTTTTGTTTGTTTAGTTTTCAAAGAACAATTTGATGAGACAACTTTTAAATTATATTATCTTCACTTTTAATTGTCAACAACTTTTTTCTTTACAAGATTAATAGTTTCTGTGACAACTTTTATATTATATAACTGATAACTACCATATGTCAACAACTAATTAATATTTTTTAAAGAGATTAAAAGTATGTAAAACTTTTCACGGGGTGACCATAAATCAATTGAATTTGTCCCATCATAATAAAAACAATTCGCCCCTTGCTCCTTTATAAAGTTGTACCCTATTCATTTTCCAGAACATACAATACCTCAGGAAAATTATTAAATTGGTTGTCATTTATTCATTCACTTCCCACTTTTTGAGGAAAGGAGGACTTGGATTGAAGGGGATTATTTTAGCAGGAGGCAGTGGAACAAGACTTTACCCTTTAACTCGGTCGATATCAAAGCATTTGTTGCCAGTCTATGATAAGCCTATGATTTACTACCCCCTCTCTACGCTATTGCACGCTGGGATTAAAGAATTGCTAATTATTTCAACTTTGCAGGATCATTCCCGCTATAAAGAGCTGCTAGGAAATGGAACAGATATAGGAATTTCCATTTCCTACGCGATACAACCCACTCCAGATGGAATAGCCCAAGCTTTCATTATTGGTGAACAGTTTATTGGGAATGACGATGTAGCCTTAATTTTGGGCGACAATATCTTTTATGGTTTCGAGTTCCAAAACCTGTTAATGGAAGCTGTCAGTCAAAAAAAGGGTGCTACCGTTTTTGGTTATTTTGTTCACGATCCAGAGCGATTTGGTGTCCTTGACTTTTTAGAGGATGGGACGGTTATTTCAATTGAAGAAAAACCAGTCTATCCAAAAACGAATTATGCAGTAACAGGTCTTTATTTTTATGATAATCGGGTGGTGGATATTGCAAAAAACATTCAGCCATCACAAAGAGGTGAACTTGAAATCACAGATGTGAATAAAGTCTATTTAGATATGGGCGAGTTATCAGTGAAATTATTAGGGACTAGCAACGCCTGGATTGACACTGGTACACATCAATCAATATTTAAGGCTTCGCAATATATTAAAACCATTGAGGACACGCAAAACATTAAAATCGCGAGTATTGAAGAGATTGCCTTTCAAAAAGGTTATATCTCAAGAGAAGATTTATATAATTTAGCAAAGCCTTTAATGAAAAATGAATACGGGAAATATTTAATGGATGTTGCTGACGGAAAACAATTAAGAGGTGGGCAATGAATATAAAAGAAACAGAGCTCCAAGGTGTCTTTCTCCTCGAACCGCTTGTCTTTAGGGACACCCGGGGTTTCTTTATGGAAAGTTATAATAAGAAGTTACTCGAACAATTTGGCATCCACTTTGATTTTATTCAAGACAATCAGTCCTTTTCAAAGGAAGCTGGAGTCTTACGTGGTCTCCATTATCAATTAAACCCTAAGGCACAGACAAAATTGGTCCAAGTTTGTTCTGGAGCTGTTTTTGATGTAATAGTAGATATTCGTCAGAACTCCCCTACTTTTGGTCAATGGATCGGTGTTATTTTGAGTGAAGATAATAAACGCCAGGTTCTCGTTCCGCAAGGTTTTGCTCACGGGTTTTGTACACTTGTTCCGAATACAATTGTATTTTATAAAGTTGATCAGTATTATGACCCTAACCAGGACAGAGGGATTTTTTGGGATGACCCTGAACTAGGAATTGATTGGCCTATATCAGATCCCATACTATCTGCGAAGGACAGCAATCTTCCTTTATTAAAACATGCAGAATTGAACTTTTCTGTAAAGGAGTAAAAACAAATGAAATTACTTGTTACAGGAGGAGCAGGGTTTATAGGGAGTAATTTTATTCATTATTTACTTAAAAAGTATCCAACTTATCACATTATTAATGTTGATAAATTAACGTATGCCGGTAACTTGGAAAATTTAACAGACATACAAGACACGAGCCGCTATGCCTTTATTAAAGGGGATATCACGAACAAAGAATTAGTAGAGTACATTGTTACTGGTCATGCAGTGGACTTAATTGTGAATTTTGCGGCGGAAACTCACGTGGATCGCAGCATCTCAAACTCTAATGAATTTGTAAAAACAAATATAGTTGGTACGCAAATCCTGTTGGATGCAGCCAGAAACCATAACCTCCGATTCGTTCAAATTTCGACTGATGAAGTATATGGATCGCTTGGAGCAACTGGTTATTTTACTGAAGCTACTCCTTTATCCCCTAACAGTCCCTATTCAGCCAGCAAAGCAAGTGCTGACTTCATGGTAAGATCCTATTACGAAACGTATGGTTTACAGGTTAACATTACACGCTGTTCCAATAATTATGGCCCTTTTCAATTCCCCGAAAAACTAATCCCACTCATGATTATTAACGCCATAAAAGGAAAATCCTTACCTATTTATGGTGATGGAAAAAATATTCGAGATTGGCTGCATGTGAGCGACCATTGTTCAGCTGTCGATTTAGTGATCCATCAAGGGAAGCCTGGAGAAATTTACAATATTGGCGGGAACAATGAGCGGACAAATATCGAAATTGTCGAGACGATTGTTAAAGAGTTAGGTGAATCAAAGAACTTACTTACATTTGTTCCTGACAGGTTAGGTCATGACTACAGATATGCGATTGATTCCAGTAAAATTCAGAATGAATTAGGCTGGAGGCCAAATTATTCATTTAAGGATGGGTTAATAGAAACGATTTCATGGTATCAAACGCATCAGGAATGGTGGGAAAAATTAATTTAAGTAAGAGTAACAAACTGGAGGTTTTAGAGGGGTGTGAAATGACGAAAGTACTTGTTACAGGTGCAGAAGGCCAGCTAGGTTCAGACCTCGTCCTGCTTTTTAAAAAATTACCAGGGTATGAAGTCTTTGGAATGGGAAAAACCGAACTAGACATCACAAATGAACATGAGGTAAATAGGGTTGTGCTGGTTATTAAACCAGATATTATTATCCATTGTGCTGCCTATACCAATGTGGATAAAGCAGAATCACAGACGGATTTTGCTTTTTTAGTCAATGGAATAGGAACACGGAATATTGCAATTGCAGCTGAAACAGTCAATGCAAAACTAGTATATATAAGTACAGATTATGTGTTTGACGGTAATTCTAGTACATCCTATCATGAATTTTCACCAGTATCCCCAATCAATGTATATGGAAGTTCTAAATTGGCAGGGGAAAATTTAGTACGAGATTTCCATTCGAAATTCTTTATTGTACGAACTTCATGGGTTTTCGGCGTGTATGGGAACAATTTTGTAAAAACAATGCTAAAACTTGCTAGCGGAGCAGAACAATTAACGGTCGTTAATGACCAAGTAGGTTCTCCAACTTATACAGTAGATCTCGCAAAGTGTATTGTTCAGCTCATGAAAACCAGTAAATACGGGGTATATCATGTATCTAATTCAGGGAGTTGTTCTTGGTTTGAGTTCGCCAAAGAGGTGTTTCAACAAACTAATATTCCTATACAGATAAAACCTTGTACAACAGAGGAGTTTCCACGTCCAGCTCCTCGACCCAAGTTTTCAGTCATGGATCATATGGGTTTGCGGATTAATCATTTTCCCGCCATGCCTCATTGGAAAGAGGCCTTGAGACGATTTTTGTTTCAGTTAACGGTGCACGAAGATGGAAACAACAAAGCCTGAAAGAAGGAAAAAAATGAGTACTCCACTTTTGACAACTCATCTATTTATTTCAAGCAAGATTGCATTTGATGAATTACATGAAATGATCATGAGGTTGACGGAGAGCGGCATCACTTTAAAAATGTATCAACCACAGGATGAATTAGTGAATATGAATCCTAAAAATCCTCGTGTCTATCTCTCATTGGGAACAGATTGGGAAGAATTCAGCACCCTGAATTCGTTACCCTTTCATGAAAGAAAACGGTGGTTACACTTTACTTCTACTGAACAGATTCAATCCTCAAAATTATTTTATTGCTGGCTAAGCAGTACCGACCCTCTCCCTAAAAATAGAAGCATACCAACTACAAAATTTTCTTCAGACACTCCATTAGTATCGGTGTTTACGGCAAGCTACAAATCCAAAGAAAAAATACAGCGGCCCTATCGCTCCTTATTAAATCAAACTTACACCAATTGGGAATGGGTGATTGTAGATGACTCTGGAGATGATGATGAGACATACCGTAACGACCTGCTTACTCTTAATGATCCACGGGTGAGAAGATATCGCCAAGATACTCGGAATGGGTACATTGGTGCAATCAAACGATATGCTGCAGGTTTATGTACTGGGGAAATTCTGGTTGAAGTGGATCATGATGATGATCTAACTCCTGACTGTCTAGAGAAGATTGTCCAGGCTTTTCAACAACACCCTGATTGTGGATTTGCTTTTGGCGAAAATGCAGAAGTATACGTAGGAAGCCATCATGCTCATTGGTATGGCTGGGATTGTGGGTTTGGATACAGTCTCTTTTATCGAGTTTGGGTCCATGAAATGAATCGCTGGCAAAATGTAATGAAGCAAACGACACTAAATGGGACGACTATCCGGCATTTGGTAGGGTTACCGAATCATCCTCGTGCATGGACTAGGGATTGTTATCACTTAATTGGAGGTCACCGGGAAGAATTATTGGTTTCAGATGATTATGACTTGCTAGTTCGGTCGTTTCTTTCAACAAAATTTGTTGCAATTCCTCACCTACTCTACATCCAATATCGGAATGAAAACGGAGATAACTCTACTTTTCAGAGAAATCAGCAGATACAGATTCTCTGCAGTGAACTAGAAAGTTATTATCAATCGCGAATCAATGCAAGATTGAATGAACTGGGTTTACCGGATGAGATAGAATATAGTCGTGTATGGGAGAGGCCTTCAGATGACCCCGCACGTAAATCTGCTCATATTATCCATGAAGATCCTTTAAAAGTTTCATTCCTGTTTCCTATCCCTTATTCTAGTCCTGAGAGTGAGCATACCGAATTATTTAAAACGCTTCAAAAGGGAATGGAGACTAACTTTAAAGAGATTGAAGTGGTAGTGGTGGGCCGTGTTCCTGAAGAAATTGAGACTTTTGCATCGAACGCACCCAGGGGATCCATTCGATGGTGGGGAATGGAATCGGATGATTCATTAGAATCGTGTATCCAATATGCAAAACTTTGCTCTTCTTGCATAGAGAAAGTACTCATATTGCCGTAAACCTTTACAAGTGCTCTAGCGAAATTGGGTGAGAAAGAGGGAATTTTATCCTAGGATTTTTTACTTCAATATTAAAAATATATAAGCAGCCTGAGACCAATTTTTTTAAGGTTTTAGACTGCTTATTTTTATTGTTTTGGACATATTTATTGGCTCTACCTAAACTAGTGCGGATAAATTCAGATTGAGGCCGATGTAGAGGGGTCCTAAAAACCTAAATTACTTTCAATTCTATAACAATATAAAAATACATTTCCAAGTTATTAGATAAATACCTATTTTTTTCAATCTAGGTATTTATATATTTTTTGTCAACTAAATGTTTGTCCCATTCCATCTTGATTGGACTTCAATATTTTATAGAGCAAGTACAAATTGGAATTAGGTGGTGTGTTGTTTGTCCAAACAATATTTTGGCGATTTAGGTGGCAACAGCGGCTGTAATCGCGATCGGGAACGGGATCGTGATTTGGATTGCGATCGGGATCGGGATTGCGACCGGGATCGCGAGGATGAAGAGGAATGTAAAGAAAAACGCGGTAAACGCGGTAAACGAGGCGAACCTGGTAAACGAGGACCTCAGGGTGCTCAAGGTGCTCAGGGTGCTCAAGGCGCTCAGGGTGCTCAAGGACCTCAAGGTGCTCAAGGTGCTCAAGGACCTCAAGGTGCTCAAGGTGCTCAAGGTGCTCAGGGTGCTCAAGGTGCTCAGGGTGCTCAAGGTGCTCAGGGTGCTCAAGGTGCTCGGGGTGCTCAGGGTGCTCAGGGTGCTCAAGGTGCTCAGGGTGCTCAGGGTGCTCAGGGTGCTCAAGGTGCTCAAGGTGCTCAAGGTGCTCAAGGCGCTCGGGGACCTCAAGGACCTCAAGCTGCTCAAGGTGCTCAAGGCTCTCAAGGACCTCAAGGACCTCAAGGACCTCAAGGACCTCAAGGTGCTCAAGGTGCTCAAGGTGCTCGGGGACCTCAAGGCGCTCAAGCTGCTCAAGGTGCTCAAGGCGCTCGGGGACTTCAAGGACCTCAAGGCGCTCAAGGCTCTCAAGGTGCTCAAGGCTCTCAAGGCGCTCGGGGACCTCAAGGACCTCAAGGTGCTCAAGGCGCTCGGGGACCTCAAGGACCTCAAGGCGCTCTTGGACCTCAAGGACCTCAAGGTGCTCAAGGCGCTCGGGGACCTCAAGGACCTCAAGGGAATCAAGGCGCTCGGGGACCTCAAGGACCTCAGGGGAATCAAGGCGCTCGGGGACCTCAAGGACCTCAGGGGAATCAAGGCGCTCAGGGGAATCAAGGCACTCGGGGACCTCAAGGACCTCAAGGTGCTCAAGGCGCTCGGGGACCTCAAGGACCTCAAGGCGCTCTTGGACCTCAAGGACCTCAAGGTGCTCAAGGCGCTCGGGGACCTCAAGGACCTCAAGGGAATCAAGGCGCTCGGGGACCTCAAGGACCTCAGGGGAATCAAGGCGCTCGGGGACCTCAAGGACCTCAGGGGAATCAAGGCGCTCAGGGGAATCAAGGCACTCGGGGACCTCAAGGACCTCAAGGACCTCAAGGTGCTCGGGGACCTCAAGGACCTCAAGGACCTCAAGGCGCTCGGGGACCTCAAGGACCTCAAGGTGCTCAGGGAAGTGGAGGATTAATTCCATTTTCATCAGGTATCATCATCAGTGGTGCTACAGTAGTATCAGCTGCTCCAATTTTAATGGGTTTTGGTAATCACACGGTTGAAGTTATTAACGGTTCTGGAGAATCAACTATGCCACCAGAAGCAGGTGGATTTGCTTTCCCAATTCCTTTTGCGGGAACCGTTCAAAATTTACAGATAAGCGCAGATTTATTGGTTGCTTCAGTGGCTTCTATAAATGTGACCCCTCTTGTATATGATTTTACAGTTTTCGTCGCACCTTCAGCTCCTAATAATGGGATTAGTCATCTTTCTTCATTTTACGTGACAACTCCGCTGACTAGCTCGCTTATTTTTGGCGGTCCTGGTAATCCTGTTACTGCCGGTACTTTCTATACGGCAACCAATATAAATGTCGGATCATTAACAGTCGCAGCGGGTGATCGTATTGGTATTCGTATAAGGACACGTGCATCGTCGGATCCCTCAGCAGTTGATATCACCCAGCTCTCATTTAGCGCCAGTCTATCTTATACTCCTTCTTAATAAACCTCCAGCATTGTAATCCTCCATTTGTTTCATAGGTAGGCGAAGGATTCAGGAAACCATTACAGGACTTGTTTTTAATATCCGCGATGAAGTTTTAACAGCAGGGCAATCAGTAACCGCTGAAATATTTGTAAGTAGCAACTGCGGATTTGGTGTCGCAGGCAATCCGAACGCAGGTTTTGTATCTACACGAATTACCGTAACAGTAAATGGACCAAATAATGCCACTGCACCAAATTGTTGTGCATTTACAGCAGCCAGCTTCGCTGTCCTTAGATGTCAACTATTAACTGTTCAAGTTACTCATAGTGGAAACTCAGCGTTACAAGATAGTGCGGCAGCCACACTCCTATTTAGTCCCCCTTAAAAGTGGATAAGCAATTCTCTTGTAAGCTTTCAATGGTAGTCGTGCATCGGCACTACTACTTTTTTGTTTAACAAATTAATCTATCAATTATCAACCTATTTATCACTTTAAAGCGAAATAATATTCAAAATAATATGATAAAATGGTGATATCATATTTTTATTATAGGAGAGAGAAAAATGGTGTCGTTTATTTTAGTTGTCTTGGTTTTATTTCTGATCCCCGGTCCAGCTGTGTTACTTACGGTAACGCAAACAGCTAAAGGCGGGCGAAGAGCCGGAATCATTACGGGCATCGGGATTGCGGTTGGCGATTTAATTCATACCATTGCAGCTGTCCTTGGTCTTTCAGCTATATTGATGACATCGGCCCTTGCTTTTGAAATAGTAAAATATTTAGGGGCTGCTTATTTAATTTTTATAGGGATAAAATCACTGTTTGAAAAATCGAAAAAGCAAGTCGTAGCAGTACCAAAGAAAAATAACGCTGCTGTTTCGTTTCGTCAGGCCTTATTAATCGAATTATTAAACCCAAAAACGGCTCTTTTTTTCCTAGCTTTCTTACCACAATTTATTCATCAGGGTGGAACATCTGTTGTCCTTCAGTTATTAATATTAGGACTCACATTTGTATTAATGAGCATTTTGTACACAACTCTTTTAGCATTCTTAACCAGTTCCATTGGCGAAAAATTATTTTCTAATCAAAATAGCCGAATTGCCCGCTGGCAAGGAAAAGTAGTCGGTGCCATCTATATTGGTTTAGGGCTGACACTGGTATTTCAAAGTCAAAAATAAAAAGAGCTCAAAATGGGCTCTTTTTCTCACTATATTAGAATTTATAAGTGTTGGCTTCGAGAATTGTCCAACTCAGGGCGCTTGCGCCTTGCTTATATTCCTAATGATTGGCGACTCCTACATAATGGAAGCCTAAGCTTGTGATTTTCTCCTTATCCAGCATATTGCGGCCATCGAAGATATATGGCTGGCTCATAAACGGTTTGAGGCTCGCCCAATCGAGATGCTGGTAATCATCCCAGTCCGTGCACATGACAAGTGCGTCTGCCCCTGTCAAAGTTTCTTCAATTGTTTTATATTGGTATGCCTCCCCTATTTTTACAATGGGGTCATGCGCTTTAATCACGGCTTGTTCCGCTGCCAAATGCTTGATTAAAGTTAGACTTGGTGACTCCCGTATATCATCGGTATTTGCTTTAAAGGCTAATCCGAGTACAGCAATAGTCTTATTTTTTAAATTACCGCCAAGAACTGCTTTGATTTTGTTCAGTAAATAAAGCGGCTGTTCCGCATTGACTTTTACAACATCCCCCAAAATAGCAAGCGGCATTTTGTTATCGTTTCCGATATTTATTAACGCACTCACATCCTTCGGAAAACAAGATCCTCCATACCCCATCCCCGCCCGAAGGAAATGCGACCCTATACGGTGATCGAGTCCAATCCCTGTTGAAACATCATTTACATTGATATTTAACACATCACATAGTCTAGCTAATTCGTTAATATAGGAAATTTTCATCGCAAGGAAGGAGTTAGCAGCATACTTGATCATTTCGGAGGCTTTTGGGAAGGTTTCAATGATAGGACAGGAAAAATTCTTGTACAATTCGCGCATTATTTTTCTTGCTGCTTCACTTGTTGTGCCGATCACAATCCGGTCAGGATTTAGGGCGTCCAGAAGGGCGGAACCCTCACGAAGAAACTCAGGATTACTGACTACATCAAATGGAATCGGAGCCTTTTGTTTTTCGCTGATCCATTTTGTCACTAACTCTGCTGTCCCAACCGGCACGGTACTTTTTGTCACAATCACTTTATAATGTTCCATATAGGTGCCAATCGATTCTGCCACATTTTTCACATAAGTAAGATCTGCACTTCCATCCGCATCTTGTGGCGTACCGACGCAAATGAAAATCACTTCATTCTGTTTAACCGCTTCTTCTGTTTTTTTGGTAAAAATAATATTCTGAGCTGCGACATGCTTGCGTAGTAAGTCCTCCAGGCCCGGTTCATAGAAATGGAGTTTACCAGCTTGTAATGCTTGAATTTTACTTTCATCAAGATCCAACCCTGTTACCTGGTGACCCATTTCGCAAAAAATAAGGCCTGTCGTCGTCCCCACATAACCTGTGCCGACGATTAAGATTTTCACGGTTATTTATTCCCCCTTCTATCCACGTATAATGACATTAGTTAGTTTGAGGGAGCGGCAATATTGAGCAATTTTACTTTTTTCTTCAACCCAATGCTTGTATGATTTTCCGTCTGCTTGTTGGGTGAAGTTCACTAACGCCTTCAAACTACTAATAATTTATTCTTTAATGTATTTTGTGGAAGGTTATCCGACTAGATTGGGCATAAATGGGGCATGGTCTAAGTAGATTGGGGTGGGAATGGAGTGAGTAGCATTCGACAGCATTAGTGAATACCACTCATTCATTGGATTTCTATTTGTGGACATCAATAGCAATAGTTCTCAAATGACAACCGGACTTTTACAACTAACGGCTCCAAGCACCTGCTAGATCCAACCTTTTTTCTCGGCGATACTAGCGGCTTCGGTTCTGTTTTTTGCATCAAGTTTGTGAATAATTTCGGAGATGTAGTTGCGGACGGTGCCGGATGATAAGTAGAGTTCAAAGGTGATTTCTTTCGTTGTTTTTCCTAAAGCTGCTAATCTTAAAAGCTCTTGCTCTTTTGTTGTCAGCGGGTTTTCCTCACGAATGGCATCAATGGCCAGTTCCGAACTGAACACCCGTTTACCTGACATCACCTTACGAATGGCATCGGCGAGTTCATCAATTTCCCCGTCCTTAAGTAAATAGCCGTGTACGCCTATTTTTACGGCACGCTCAAAGTATCCAGGTCGGGCAAAAGTAGTTAAAATAATGACCTTACTGGCAGCAGACTTTCGTGCAAGCTCTTCTGCTACCTCGAGTCCATTCATTCCCGGCATTTCAATATCCAACAAACAAACATCAGGCTTAAGCGCCAGAATGGAGCCCAGCGCCTCTTCCCCATTCAACGCTTGGCCCACCACTCTCATATCGGCCTCCAAATCAAGGAGGGAGCCAAGTGCTCCCAATAACATTCGCTGATCTTCAGCAATAAATAATCGAATCATACCGCAGTACCCCCTGCCTTATTAATGATGGGAACAGTCATTTCTAACACAGCACCATTATGATTTGATAGTTTTAGTGACCCCTCAATCAACGCTAACCTCTCCTCCATCCCCCTCAAGCCATTGCCAAAGAGATTATTTTTCGGCACGCCCATCCCATCATCCCGGATGACAAGGTTCATTTTTTCCGAAAAAAGCTTGATCGTAATGGAACAGTGTGTGGCGCGGCTATGCTTGACGACATTGGTCACTGCCTCCCGTATACACATCCCGATGACATTTTGCATGAAGGGGGAAACCACAGTAAAGTCAATATCCCCCTTGTATTGATAGGTAATTCCTGAGGCCCGTAAAATTTGCTGGATTTGTAAGAGTTCTTCGGTGATCGTAGAGGCACGCATATCGGTTACCAATTCGCGCACCTGTTTTAAAGCAGCACGAGAGGTTACTTCCATTTCCTTGGCTTCCAGCCGCGCTCGTTCTGGGTCAACTGCGGTTAACCGTTGCACGAGCTGACTCTTTAATGTCAATAGGGACAGCGTATGACCAAGCGTATCATGGAGATCACGGGCAATCCTCACTCTCTCCTCACGCTTTACCAACTGTTCAATTTTCTGATTTGCCTGATCTAATTTTTTCTCCAACTCCATCCGGCGATTCATCGAGCGGATGCCAAACGGAGATATCAGCATAATAATGAGGAACGGGACAAAATAAATGAGCTCTGCCGGTGTAAAAAAGGTTCTTGTTTGGATGACCTGAACAATGAACGGAAGTATTTCCACAAGCGCTAAACTTAGCAATCCCCGTCTAAATACCGTTTTGTCCCGATACCAGCCGATGAAATTGGCGGGGAAGAAGCCCATAAACATGTAGTTTAAATGATAAAACAGACTGAAAATAAACACGATCGCCAGTTGCACAGCCAACCAGTAGGTGAACTTTCTTTTTCCCATTAAAAAATATAACTGGCGATACGACACCAAAAATAGCAGGACCATCCCGTAGCCAATCAGCTGTTTGATCCCTGCTTCTTTCGTTAAATAGAAAACAGGAAACCCTATATAAATGAGAAAGATATAGGGAAAGAATCCAAATTGTCTCGGGAAGATTGACCATTTCACCTTACATCACGCCACTTCTGTTTTTCTTCTAATATATTTCGATAGTAGCATGAATACGGTCAAATAAGCGATTAAAATCAGAATATTTTTCCAATTAGGCGTGTTTCCGCGGACAATCTCCCAGGCTCCATTGCCAAAGTTGTAGGACGGAAGCCATTTGCCAATGGCTTGCATCATTTTCGGCATGATCTCGAGCGGCATCCACAACCCTCCGGACACGGCAAGCACCATGTACAGCACATTGCTGATCCCTGCTGCTGTTTCTACTTTTTTCATCATCCCAATTAATGTCCCGATAGCGAGGAATGGTAAGGAACCAAGTAAAATCCATAAGCCACTCAGGATCCATTGCATCGCTGTAAGGGAAACACCGTTGATAATCGCACCGGCGATAAATATGATCGTTATCGATAGTAGATGGATTACACTTTGACCGATCATCTGTGCCGCAAAATATACCGTGTCGGAAAGAGGAGTGATTCGAATAAAGGTCGACCAGCCTTGAGAGCGCTCCTGCACCATGCGGATCCCGAGTGTCATTATCGACGAGCCCATCACACTAAAGACGGTCATGGACATGAGATAGTGTGCCTGCCATTCCGCTTTGTTCGGAACGTCTGAGTTCACTAAATTAGTGAAAATATAATAGAAGATAATCGGCATCACCAAAGACCAAAACACAAAATACCGATTCCGTAACACCCTGATTATTTCCACTTTACATTGCATTTTAAATGCTTTCATTTTAAATGGCCTCCTTCGTGCCGTTTGTCAGCTGTTCGAACGCTTCTTCCAGCTTTCCACGTTCAATTTGGATATCTCGGGCACCAATTTTTTCTTGGAAAATAAGCTCTAATACACGGTCCGTATTAGTTGACTGGACATAGACACGGTTATTTTTTCGATAGATATCATCAATCTCACTGTATAGATAAAGGTTTTCAAGCGACATTTCCGGGTCGACGATAAAAGAAACAGATTGCTTTGATATTCTCGCTTTAATTTGGGCCGGCGTACCATCTGCTACGATAGCGCCCTCTTTAAAAAGCAAGATTCGGTCTGCGGCATCATCCGCTTCCTGCAAATAATGGGTTGAAAAAATAACCGTTTTGCCTTGCTCGGCTAAGTGGTGAATGGTCTGCCAAAAACGATTCCGTGAGGCAATATCCATCCCTACTGTGGGTTCGTCAAAAATGATCAGCTCTGGATTCCCCGCGAGTGCCAGCGCAAAACTTAAGCGCCGCTTTTGCCCGCCTGATAATTTTTCAGCCCGCGTCTTCAGGTCCTGCTCTGTCAGGCCGGTTAGCTTGATTAGTTCCGTCATGGCGAGCGGTCTTGGGTAGTAGCTTCTGATTAGCACCAGAATTTCGCGCACTTTCAAGCCTGGCATGACACTAACCTCCTGCAGCATCGTGCCGATTTTTTCTCGGACATGTTTTTCCTCGGGTTGGTGGTTAAATAATTGAATCTCTCCTGCTGTTGGTTTGAGCAGCCCTAAAATCATTGAGATGGTGGTTGTTTTCCCTGCACCATTCGGTCCAAGGATTGCTACTACCTCCCCTTTTGTAATCGAAAAGGATACATTATTAACAGCCGTTTTATGTTGAAATGACTTTGTCACGTTTGTTAAGCTTACAATTTCATTCATTTCCTGACCACCTCCTGCTTTCTTGCTCTTATTGTATGATGTCAAGAAGATAATTTTTAGTAAGCTTTGTCATCAAAACGAGATGACAAATGTCATTTTAGTGTAGTGGTATCACGTGGTGGTATCTGGAGCTGGACCATTCTCGAAGTCAAAACTTATAAATTCTGATATTAAAAAAAGACCCCCATGATGGAGGTCCTTCATAAACGATTTTCGAATGTCCACTGGAAACGGACAAATGTGCATGAATGGTGTCAGGCACCATTAGTGACACCAAGGTGTTAGTATAGTAAATAGTTTTCGCGAACATCCATAAATTTGTCCAGTGCTGGCTGCCATTCTGCTTTCATTTCTTCGACGGATTTACCCGCCTCGATACCGGCACGGATGGAGCCGTTTCCTACTAAATTATCAAAAAACGAGATTCCCGCACTGTTTGGTGCACGGAATTGGAATTTGTCCGGATACAGATCATGGATAGTCTTTACAATATAAAGACCTGTCTCGAACGACTTAAAGGAGTTACGGTTGGTGACGTGAATTTGAATGCCATTGCTTAACTGATTTGTAAACTTTGATGTTGACGGGATGAACGAAGCGGCGCGGAATGTCACTCCCGGTAAGTTGTATGCATTCAATTTTGCGGCTAGGACATCTCCATTGATAAATGGTGCACCGATCAATTCGAACGGTTTGGTAGTTCCACGCCCCTCTGAAACATTGGTTCCTTCAATTAAACAAGCACCAGAGTAGACTAATGCTGTCTCTAAAGTTGGCATGTTCGGTGACGGCATAACGAATGGTAAATCAGCGTCATCGTAATACATGCTGCGGTTCCAGCCTTCCATTTTCACCACTGTTAAATCTGCTCCAATGTTAAATTCCTTGTTAAAGAGGTTGGCCAATTCGCCGACCGTCATTCCGTGGCGTACTGGAATTGGAAATTCACCGACGAAAGAAGAATATTTGTCCTCTAAAATTGGTCCCTCTACCTTTGCACCACTGATTGGGTTGGGGCGGTCAAGGACAATAATTGGAATGTTGTTTTCTTTTGCGGCCTCCATTGCTAACGCCATTGTGTAAATATATGTGTAATAACGCGTCCCGACATCTTGAATATCAAATACCAATACATCGACATTACTTAACATTTCAGGCGTCGGTTTTTTTGTTGCTCCATAAAGACTGTAAACCGGAACCCCTGTTTTTTCATCAATATAAGACTCTACATACGAACCGGCAGGAGCGCTGCCGCGAACACCATGTTCTGGTCCATATAAGGCTGTAAGCTTGAAATTCGGGTTATTGTTGAATAAATCTACAATACTAGTAAGCTTTTGATCGACACCAGTAGGATTGGTGATTAAACCAACGCGCTTACCCTTAATTAAGTCAAGGCGATCCTTTAATAACACCTCAACGCCTAATTTGAGCTTTCCATTTTTCTTTTCTGTTTCATTTTTAGCAATTGCCGCCGTAACGGTTGACAGGACAAGCAGTAACACAAGGACACCGGTAAGCCACTTCTTCATCCAAACCCCTCCATGTTTTTTTATGATCTACTGTTCAGGAAACCTTTAGAAAAATAAACACATTAGCTTAATAACCAAGTCCATGACCAAATCCGAACAATTCACTGCCATCATGGTTGTAAATGGTTACCGGCAGCTTTCCAGTTGGGTTATTTTGTCCAAAAATAGTATTAACAGATGCTTCAAAACTGGCAGGTCTAAAGCTGTATTGGACTAACGCGGCACCTACATTTGGATATGACATCACATCATATGGATTTCTTATCCCGACCGCAATAACCGGTTTACCTGTTTCAATCAGCTGATTGGTCATCAGCATTTGACTGGCTCCTGGCGCTCTGCCTGAAACACTGGAGGTATACGTACCGACAATAATATAGTTAGCATCTTTAATTTGATCCAACTGAGTTGATGTCAGCTTTGTAGCAGTATTGATGTACGTGACATCATCATGGTGTTTTTTCACCTCAGCCACTAGTGAATCCACATAATAGCCAGAATAACCCACCACGGCAATCTTATCTTCTTTTGTCAAATTCAGCGGAAGAACACCGCTATTTTTTACAAGCGTAATCGATTTTGCTGCTGCCTCTTTTTCTACTGCTTTATGTTCAATTGAACCTACGACTTTAAGGGCATTGGCAACCTTTTCATCAAGGCTTTTTTCTACCTCAGGCTTCACAATGGAACGGTTGAGTTTCAGTGTTAAAATCCGCTCAACTGATTGGTCAATTCTATTCATTGAAATGTCCCCAGCGTTAATTGCATCATATAAGCCATTGGCCACTTCGACAATTCCAACCGGCATGAGCAGAACATCAACCCCCGCTTGAACCGCACGAACCGCTGCATCAACAGACCCAAAATGGTCAGCAATTGCTCCCATATTCATAGCATCGGTCACAATAACTCCGTTATACCCCATTTCTTCGCGCATAAGCCCGGTTATAACTTTATGGGATAACGTCGCCGGGACTGCAATTTCCGTTCCATCCTTTTTCGAAATTGCTTTTGTATCATCGATTTTCGGGAAGGTTACATGTGCCGTCATCACCGCATCAATACCAGCATCCATAGCCTGCTGGAATGGATATAATTCTACTTTTTTCAGACGGTCCATATCATGGGGAACCTCTGGTAATCCAATATGTGAATCCACCGCTGTATCCCCATGGCCGGGAAAATGTTTGGCCGTAGACGCTGTTCCTGATTCATGAAGTCCTTTAATATAGGCCTTTCCCAATTTAGCGACTAACTCTGGGTCTTCCCCAAACGAACGAACGGCAATGACAGGGTTATCGGGATTGTTGTTAACATCCAATACTGGACCGAAGTTCATGTTAATCCCAAGGGCAGTCAGCTCTTCCCCAATCGATTTGCCCACCTTTTCAGCCAGTTCTTCAGAACGGGCTGCACCTAGAGCCATGTTACCCGGAAAATCAGTTCCTGTTTGCAGGCGTGTCACAATCCCGCCTTCCTGGTCAATCGAAATCAACAGTCCGTATTTTTCCGCTGCCTCTTGATAGGCACTAACAAGCTTCGCTGTTTGATCAGCTGTCACCGTGTTTTCACGGAATAAAATGACGCCGCCTATATGATAGTCTTTGACAAGCTGGGTAATTTCGTCATTCATTTCCGTTACATTTTTACCCTTCCAATTACGGAAGTCCGGCATCAGCATTTGTCCAACCTTTTCTTCCATCGTCATTTTCTTGATGGCCCTGCCAATCAGGTCATAGCGAGCACCAGTTTCTTTTTCAACTAGAATCTTATCTGGATTTTCTTTTACTTGGATCGCGATTCGATCAGAGTAGCTGCCATCGCTTACCGTAATAAACGTTTTCCCATTGTGACCCGATAGCGTTACTTCGCCATCCTTAACAGAGGCGACATTTTTGTTTGAAGACTTCCAAGTCAGGTTCTCGGAAGCTAGCATAAACTTGCCGTCGTCAAACACATGCAAAGCATTCAATTGCAGGTTGTTATTTTCCACGTCCCTTGTGACTTGCGGTACATTAAGGTCAATCACTAAATCTTGAATCCCCGTTGCTGCTGTTGCCCCTGCGAGCGGAATGCCCGTTAGCAAAAGCACTACTGCTAAAAATGAAGTGATGACTGCCTTTACAATCTTCCTCATGTTTCTCCTCCTCTTTTTTAAAAGTTAATAATCTCTCTGCTGCCAATCATTTCGGTCAAACGACAGCTTTTCTGAATCTAGTTTAGGATTTAGGACATACCAGCCTCGGCCATTAGTCGTTCCATCCGTTTTATAAACAAATCGCAATTGAGTGGCCTCTTTCGGAATCGTCACTTGTTGATTCTCCCAGCCATCGCTTGTCCCGGTGAACACAGCTAATTTTTGCCACGTACCATCTTTCAAAATTTCCACGCGGCCAAAGTCCCAGCTATTTTCGATCATATGCCACGTTGAAAACGACAATTGAGCATCATCTTTGAGAGCAAGTTTCGTTTCCATGACGCGGTTCAGTTTGTCTCCATAGCCGGCAAACCATGCTGAGTCACCTTTAGGGATGGATACTGGAATCGCATCAGCGACCTGCCGGGCAAATAATCTTCTTGGCTCGTTGATGGAGCCCATGGTTCTGCTTGGATGAACACGGTTAGTTAAAAGAATCGCAATCGTTTTATTATTCGGACTCACCACGATGGATGTACCCGTATAGCCAGTATGTCCAAACGAATAGGTTCCTTCTGATAATGCATCCATATACCAGCCCTGTCCGAGCTCCCAGCCGAGTCCATGGTCATCGCCAGGGAATTGATCATTTTGATTTTCAAGTAAAAGGTTGACTGTTTCCGGCTTCAGAATGCTTTTTCCAGCATACTTTCCGTCATTGATGAATATATGGGCCAATTTCGCTAAGTCCTCTGCGGTTGAGAATACTCCGGCATGCCCCGCTACCCCATCAAGCGACCAAGCATTCTCATCATGAACTTGTCCCCAAACCAGACCGCGGTTTGGCATTGATTGGTACTCCGTTGCGGCAATGCGGTTCTTTAAGGTTGCAGGCGGATTGTACATCGTATCCTTCATCCCCAATGGTTCAGTAATATGTTCTTTTACATATGCATCCTGCCGTTGGCCGGTTAATCGCTCAATCAATGCCCCAACTGTGATCATGTTTAAGTCACTGTATTCATAATTCGTGCCAGGAGGATTTGCTAATCGTTGTTTAAAAACTAACTGCAGCCTATCTTCCCGTGAGCTGCCCTGTGAATAGAGTGGAATCCAGGCGGTAAATCCAGATGTATGAGTTAATAGCTGACGGATGGTGACCTGTTCTTTACCGTTCGCAGCAAATTCAGGAATATACTTGGCAACCGGATCATCAAGTTCAAATAATCCTTTTTCATATAGCTGCATCGCGGCCACGGAGGTGAAAATTTTACTAATCGACGCCAAATCAAAAATGGTATCCTCTTGCATCGCAATTGGATTTTCCATTTCCGTAAACTGTCCGTCCGAATAGAGAGCCGAATGGCCATATGCCGTATGCTTAACTATTTTTCCACCCCTTGCAACAAAAACAACGGCACCAGGGAAAAGTTTTTGTGAGATATATTTATTCATAATAGAGTCAATTTGTTGAAGTGGATGATCAACCATACCAGCCCCACGTGCTGAGCTTGGATGGAGAACGCTCGTGACCGGAATTGTGTTTGAATTCCATGTAAAGACTGGATGTGGTTTCTGTGATGAGGAATAACTGTTTTTTTCTTTTACTTCAATTGATTTTCCAAGCGGTTCACTAGCAGCAAAGACATTTGAAGTGCCTAACAATGCTGTACAAACGGCAGTAATGATAATCGTTTTATTTTTCATATATCCTCCTTATCTTTTTATAGGGAGTTGCAGGCGGCAAATCTATGTGTAAAAAAGAAAAAGCGCTTACAACCTATAAAAAGCATATAAGAAATTCGGTATAGTTGTCTATACCGCTAATTTCCTATAAACAGTAAATTTGTCCGATTTTAGGGTATAAAGAAGGATGACTTTAAGATTATTTATTGAAAATTTTGTATTTTATTGTCTCCAAACACTCTAATTTGCCTACTTTCCTCTTTTATCCAAGATAGTCATAATCCACAGAGTTATCCCCATCTTTATTCTAGTTATCAACAATTTTCTTTTTATACCCACAGGTTTATCAACAACTTTTTACTAAACTATGGAATACAACCTATGTCATTTACGTTAGTACCATGCTTATCCACAATTAACGATTATTTATCCACATAATCATCTAATTCATCCACATTTTATATTGTTTTACCCACAACTTTTCCACATTTCAACTAAAAGAACCTAGAATAAAGTCCTAGGTCCAATGTCTGGAGTGGTGTCCTATTCAGATTTGTTCGCTTGGGACTCGTTTGTCTTTGTATTAGTTGGTTCGACAATCTCCTTTAGTTCCCCCGCATCTCCCTTTGCATTGATAATTTCAAAGATCTGATTTAATCCTTCACTTGTTTCATCAGCATTATTTTTCAAAATAATCCCTCCTTTTTAAGGATAGCGTGTCCATTCCATCAATTTTTAAATAGGAAAAATTGATTGGCTCCCTGCTTTTTAGGCAGACCCGCTGTTTATTTTGAAATGAGACCAAAAATTTATGTCGAAAACATTCTTGGATAAGCTGACAATTTTCATCTTATTTCCTATCAAGTATTTGCTATTCTTTTAAAAAGTAATCGATAAGGGGTGACAGTGATGCATTTTGAATTATTGTTAGATGCTGTCCTGGGAGAACGACAAATATTCCATATTATCGAATGCCCCATCTGTGGATTTGAAGAAGTATATTATGAGGATCTTTTTACAAAAAGGTTAATTGGACGAGCCTGTTCTGATTGTAATTTTGTCCAGAAGTTTGATCCATTCACGCAAAAGAAGAAGCCTGCGCTTTAGGCTTCTTCTTTTGCTGGTTTATATTCTCGTTCCAATTTCTATCGCTTTACTATTATGATATGTGGCTTTCACCCTGAGCTTCATTCGTAACTCGTCACTGAGGCAATCCTGCTGGAGAAGCTGATTATGTCTGTGCTGGAATACATGATAAAAATATCTACCCTTATTAAGCATTTTTAACACATGAAAACCTCCTCAATTGTTGGTTTACATAAATCGCAGGAGTTAGTCGTGTTCGGTAACTGGCGAGCATCGTTGTTAAACCTTAGCCCCTGTAGTTTTGCGTCGCCATCTTTCAATGGGTTTGCCGTTTCGTACGATTTATGTGTTTATAAAAAATATAAGCAACTGGTTTATAAAATAAAAGAGTCTTAGGACCCAATTGGGTATAAACACATACCCGTCCTTCTATTAAAGTTCCATGCCTAAAACATTTTGTCACATTTTTGGTTCACGTTTTTATTTACATAAAGGTTTCAAAGTTTTGAATCGTGTCAATGATACGTAAGGAAGTGAATTTTTTCAAAAAAGGACGTTTGCTATGGCAAAATCAAAATTTATTATTCTATGGATGATTCTTCTATTATTTCTTATTGCAGGCTGTTCATGGAAAAATTATTTTTCACCATACGATCAAAAAATGGGTAATCACTCTCCTGTTCCTGCTGAAAAGTCATCTGTTCCTATTAAAAAGACTAAGACCGATTCAAGTATCCAGGTCGTCACTAATCCAGAGGTAATCCCTGTTTTAGTCAACAAACAAAATAAACTACCTGATAGTTATTTACCTAGTGATTTAGTTGATCCAAACATTCCGTTTACTTTCAAAGAGAAGTCACAGAAACGGAAAATGCGCTTGAAAGCAGCTAATGCGATTGAGAAATTGTTCACTGGTGCCAAACAGGATGGGGTGAGTCTGCTTGGGGTTTCGGCCTATCGATCGCACGCTTCCCAACAAGCTTTGTTCAATCACTACGTCCATTTAGATGGAGAGAAGTTAGCCAAGACATATAGTGCTATACCCGGTACGAGTGAACATGAAACCGGACTTGCGATTGATGTAACCGGCGGGAATGGAGCCTGCGCGGCAGAAGATTGTTTCGAAGGCACGGTGGAGGCCGATTGGCTCCAGGACCATGCTGCGGAATACGGCTTTATCATCCGCTATCCAAAAGGAAAAGACCGCATCACCGGCTACAAATACGAGCCCTGGCACCTGCGTTACGTCGGCAAAACCATCGCCAAACAAATCATGACCCGCGGCATCACACTAGAAGAATACCTAGAAACTACCCCGGTAAACAAATAAAATAGGAGCGATGGCGGTTACGATGGTGGAAATAGTGAAAATGGTGCCTGACACCCTTTATGGACACTGTCCACGTTAGGTGGACACGATGCACGAAAAATGGGTTTGGAATTAAAAACGGGGGACTCCTTGCTGCACCTGATTGGCAGCGAGGAGTCCCCTGTTTTTGTTATAGTATCAAAATTTATAAGTTTTGGCTTCGAGAATTGTCCAGCTCCACAAGAGTAAGCTTCGGAAGCATTACTTCGCACGAAGGAAAAGCGTTAGCTTTTCCGAGGAGCGCCCTAGCGGCTAGTTTCCTTCGCTCTCCGCCCTACGATAAGTCAACATCGAATCGCTACCGCTCTTCGTGTTTCCTTTATCGCGTTTAACGGGCAGTAGATTCTCAACTGCCCGTAAGAACCCGATCGGTTCAACTAACAATCAGCGAGAAGAACGTTCGCTGATTGAAGTTTCACCTTATCTCAGTTGGAGCGCTCCAGGCCATACGCCGCTGACCAGGGCGCTTCCGCTTTTCTTATTTGCCCTTGATTTCTAATAGTTTTAGTCGCAGGTCGTTTTCCATGTTAGCTAGTTCTTGCTCGGCAAGGCGGCGTTTGTGGCGGCCTTCTTCTTGGATGCGCATCGTTTCTTCCAAGGTGGAGATTAGGCTTTCTTGCGTTTTCTTTAATGTTTCAATATCAACGAGGCCGCGCTCGTTTTCTCTAGCCGTTTCAATCGTATTGGTTTTCAGCATTTCGGCATTTTTTAATAACAGCTCATTGGTTGTTTTTGATACCTGTTTCTGTGCCTCGACCGCATGACGCTGACGAATTAACGTTAACGCAATGGCTACTTGATTTTTCCATAACGGAATGGCTGTCATAATGGATGATTGAATTTTTTCCACAAGCGCTTGGTTGGTGTTTTGGATTAACCGAATTTGCGGTGCACTTTGAATCGTGATTTCCCGGCTTAATTTCAAGTCATGCAGACGCTTGTCTAAACGGTCTGCAAATTGAATCATATCATTGACCTCTTGAAACTTCATTTGGTCATTTGTTGTTTCCGCCGCTTTTTTTAGCTGTGGAATCGTCTTTGTTTCCATTTCTTCCAACTTGATTTCTCCAGCGGCAATATAAATATTAAGGGCATGAAAATATTCTTTATTTGTTTCATAAAGCTGTTCAAGCAATTTAATGTCAGATAGAAGGACATTTTTACTGCGGTCGAGTTTCACACTAATCCGGTCAATTTGTGCCCCTGTTTTTTGGTATTTGGATAGCACCTCTTGGAGAGAGCCAGAAATTTTTCCAAACACACGTGCAAATAGGGATGGTTTCCCATCCTTTAATTCATCCGGATTCACATCATGCAATCTTTTCATTAAATCATTAATGATATCGCCTATTTCGCCGACATCCTGTTTTTGAACATGCTCGAGCATGGTATGCGAGAAGGATAATAGTTTTCCTTGGGCTTGGGTACCATACGCAATCATCGCCTGATGGTTGGTCGGATCAATTTGTTCGGCCAACTGGTACGCCTTTGCACGGTTTTCCTCTGGAATAACATCAATTAGTTTAACCGGCCTCACCTCGCCTGTTGGCAAAACTGAACTTTTAGCCGGCTCCAGATGGTCCCCAAAGGGATTGGAAAGAATGTCATCTAATAAATCTCCAGATTTCTGGATTAGGTTATTTTCACTCATTTAAGCCACCTATTTTCTTCAGGAAATTTCGTTTCTTTTTTCTTGTTGATCGTATGCTTTGCGACATCAATTTCAAAATTTAATGTATTGATATCATCGGAGATAACATGATACAAATCCTCTTCCAACACCTTGGTTAGTTCATTTAAGGTTCTGCGTGTTTCAATCAGGGATTGGCCCATCTCGATGTTTTGTTTCGGTTGGGCAGAGAGGAAACTATATTTTTCGGTTAGTTCAACAACTGAATCTAAATGGGAAAAATAAAATTCTTCCGCCTTATAAAAGCGTTTCGGTTCCTTTATGGTCATTTTATGAATTTTTTTGATAATCCGGTGTATGTCAATTCTTTGTTTAACAGAAGTAATATCACGGACCTTGAATATACTTTTATTTAAGCGATTGATTTTTTGTTTGGCTTCCCCTAAATTTTTCTGAATGTACCGGTATTCTTTCCTTGTTAGCTGGTGCTTTTTTAAATAGCGGCTGTTCATCGTTAATGACAAGACAAAGTGAGTTATACTCCCGCCAAGGATTGCTATTAAGGTTGCGGGCCAAAATGCGAAATTTAATGGAAAGTAACATAACAGCCATGTTATGACAGTTACCGGGACGGCCACAAACGAGCGAATAATAAAAGAGACAATCGGGTTCATAATAAATCGACTCCTGTCTTCATAATCCTATATATTCATACGAGTAAAAGTAGATGAATGTTTCAACGTAAGCGAAAAAAATCCTCATTAAAAGAAAGTTATTTCCATTTACTACTTCCACAATACACGAAAAAACTCCTGCCTGCTATAGACCTAAAACGGAAAGAAGTCTAAGACTTAAGACGTATTTTTATTATGTTAGAAGGTCGAATAAATGATGGTTTTTGGTGGTGTTTATAATGTTTTATTTGTGTATATGGTGTATATGTTGTTTTGGGTGTCAGGCACCAATCATAGACACTGTCCATACCAAAAGGACAAAAACATTCAAAAGAAGCAGAAAGGGTTCGTCCTTTCTGCTTTTTTGTGTTTGTCGCGCGCTATCATACCGCTAACCATTATCGCTCATATAATTCAATCGGGAGTCCATCAGGATCAGCGAAGAAGGTGAATTTTCTGTTTGTTAGTGTATCTACACGGATATCTTCAACTGTTACATGATGTTCTATTAACTCGTTTACTGCTGCTTCGATATCGTCCACTTCAAAGGCAATATGCCGCAATCCGGCTGCTTCCGGATAGCTTGTCCGTTTAGGTGGGTTCGGAAATGAAAACAACTCAATCTGATATTGTCCGCCCACTTCCAAATCCAGCTTATAGGAATCCCGTTCTTCTCGATATACTTCCGAAATCGGAGTTAAGCCTAAGATCCGTACATAAAAGTCCTTTGATTTTTGATAATTAGAACAAATTACCGCAATATGATGAATCTTTTTTAACCTCATGTGACCACACCCCTAGAATAAACATAAAACCCCCTTGCCTACCTATTTAGGCAAGAGGGCAACAGCAACTTTACCATCAATCCACTCTATGAAGAGGTTGTCCACTGCAGGAGGACAACTGTCTACAAATGGTGCCTGACACCATTTGTACTATTAACATCATTCATTACAGAATAATGACTTCTTTATTTATTAGATTTCTCTTCTCCAAAGTCTGCGGGTCTTTCTCCACTCTGTTCGAAGTGGTAGAGAATGGCTTCGACGATTCGTTTGGAGGCGAAGCCGTCTCCGTATGGGTTGGAGGATTTTGCCATTTTATCATGAGCTGCTTTGTCTGAAAGAAGTTCATCAGCCAAACCAAAGATGGTTTCTTCATCGGTTCCGGCAAGCTTTAATGTCCCCGCTTCAATCCCTTCTGGACGCTCTGTTGTATCGCGCAGCACCAGCACTGGCACGCCCAACGATGGCGCTTCCTCCTGCACGCCGCCTGAATCAGTTAAGATCAAATAGGCTCTTGACGCAAAGTTGTGAAAATCAATGACATCTAACGGCTCGATGAGATGAATTCGGTCATTCTGGCCCAGGATTCGATTCGCAATTTCACGAACAACTGGGTTCATATGGACAGGGTAAACAACCTGGGCATCCGAATGTTTTTCTACGACACGACGAATCGCCCGGAACATATTTTCCATCGGTTCCCCCGTATTTTCCCGGCGGTGGGCGGTCATTAAAATTAACCGGTCCTCTCCCAGCTTCTCTAGAACAGGGTGAGAATAATCGGTTTTAACGGTTGTTTTTAAAGCATCAATCGCGGTATTCCCCGTGATAAAGATAGCTGCTTCCTTTTTATTTTCCACCAAAAGATTTCGCTTCGATTGGATGGTTGGTGAAAAATGAAGGTCTGCCAAGACACCTGTCAGCTGCCGATTCATTTCCTCAGGGTATGGTGAATATTTATTATGGGTCCGAAGCCCCGCCTCTACATGCCCAATTGGTATCGAATGATAAAAGGCAGCCAAACTAGCCACAAAAGTAGTCGTGGTATCACCATGAACGAGCACGATATCCGGTTTTACTTCCGCGAGAACTTGATTGAGTCCCTCTAAACTGCGTGTTGTCACATCAATTAATGACTGTCTTGCTTTCATAATATTTAAGTCGTAATCAGGTGTAATATCAAAAATATTTAAAACCTGGTCGAGCATTTCGCGGTGCTGGGCTGTTACTGTGACAATAGATTTGATTTGATCAGGATATTTTTCTAATTCTTTTACTAGAGGTGCCATTTTAATGGCCTCTGGTCTAGTTCCGAACACTGTCATTACCTTCAATTGATTTTCCATAAAGACCTCCAGGTACATAATTACAGTCATTATACACTTGTTCTGGATTATTTTTAAAATAAACGACCGTAAAGTTACATAATTGATAGTTTAATCCTATTTCACAATTTAAAATCCACTTACATGATATCAAATTCTTCATAATGCGAAAAGCAATAACGGAAACCGATGTGGTTGTGGCATCGACTGGTTCATGACTTCCCTTCCAGCCCACATGGTTATATATATCTAATAAATTCAAAAGGTACAAATTGCCTTTAGCTTGCTCGAGAATATATTGCAGAGAATTGAAAATATTCCATCTAAGAGGTGAATCCATCTTTGAAAAAAAGAGCCTTTATTACCATACCAATTAGTTTGCTGCTTATTGCAGTAATGATTACCTCCTTCTTTTTAATAAATCTTAAACCAGTCGAAGGGAAAATAGGTCAAGCGCAAAAGCTAGCCGAATACACGAAGCCGGCAGTCGTTCGAATTGTGGATTATGCAGTCGTAACCTGGCAGTTTAACAATCCCAATGATCCCGAAGTCATTGCCATCTTAGACCAGCTAAAGAATCAGTCTGTTGTCGGCGGGTCAGGGTCTGGCGCGATTATTAGCTCGGATGGCTATATCGTCACAAATGCCCATGTTGTGGAAGTTACACAAAAGTCCGACCAGGATATTGCCAATGCTGCCTTTGAACAGCTTGTTACCATCATTGCGGACTATTTTAAAGTAGACTATGATACGGCGCATCAATACATGGTCACATACACGCAATACACAGACATTAAAAAAATATTAAAGGTCGTTTTACCAGGTGGGGATGTGCTGGATGGTGAGGTTAAAAGCTACGGTGCTCCAATTAATGAAGGAAAAGATGCAGCTGTTCTAAAAATTGAAGGCAAGAACCTGCCTACCCTGCCACTTGGCAATTCTGACAATATCCAGAACCAAGAAAATATTTGGGTAATCGGTTATCCCGCTGCAGCCGATTCTGATCTTTTGTCGGAGGATTCATCATTAGTGTCCTCAATGAATGCGGGTCAAATTTCTGCTACATCGAAAAAGACGGACCAAGGGAGCCCCGTAATCCAAATTAATGCCGCTGCCACACACGGGAACAGCGGTGGACCTGTCATTAATGAAAAAGGGCAGATTATCGGATTACTCACCTTTAGAGGCGATACGGTGAACGGGCAAGAGGTTCAGGGCTTTAACTTTGCGGTGCCAGTGAATATTGTAAAAGAGTTTGTCAACCAAGCCGGGGTAAAAAATACCGAAAGCGAGACAAATACGCTTTACCAGGAAGGCCTAGAACTGTATTGGGGCGGCTACTATAAACATGCCTCAGAAAAGTTCGAGGCGGTTCAGCGCATCTATCCGAACCATTCCGAGATTAAACAATATATTTCTAATTCCGAGAAAAAGATGGGCAGCAGCAAGACATTATGGTCCGATTACACTACCATCTTCTATATCGTCGATGGTGTTTCCGGGTTGCTCATACTCGTGTTGCTCGTGTTCACCTTTGCCTTTAGGTCCAAAAGTCCAGCAGTTACGATGGCTCCGCAGGCCACAGGACCTGCATCTGGAGCTGAAGCTGCGTCTTCACCAGAACCCGCAGCACCGGGATCAGGGCCGGAGCCAAGTCCAACAGAGATAGAAAATGCCTTAGCAGACCTAAATAAAGATGGGAAAATCGATGTCCAAGACATCCTGCTTGCCCTCCAAGAACACCAGAAAAATCAGAAAAAAGACGAAGACTGAACAAAACCTAACCCCAAGTTAATGTAAAATCAGCTGACTCAACATCTCGTCGCAAGACAGCTTGTTGAATTAGCCTTCTTTTGTTTCAGCGGAAACATTTATAAATGGTGCCTGACACCTTTTACACTATCTCGAGATTCCAAATGGTGCCTGACACCTTTTATACTGTGTTCAAGTTGATTGCTTCCTGGATGCTATGGTCGGTGATGGCGAGGCTTGCTTGCAGGTCTGAGATGGTGCGGGCGAGGCGGATGATTTTAATTTGGGTGCGGTTGCTGCAATTTTTCTTTATGACGAATTGATTCAACATTTTTTGTTGTGTGCCTGAAAGCGGACTTGCATGTTGAAGAACTTCATATGGTACTCTGCTGTTACAGATTTCCTTCCCGTAGCGGTCATATTGTCTTTCTCTTGCTGCTCTTACTCGTTCACGCACGACCCTTGACGTCTCCCCCTCACCAAATCCGTGCTCTCCCTCAAATTCAACTGGTTTTAACGAAAGATTGATATCAAACCGATCACGTAACGGACCTGAAAGTCTATTGTGATAGGAGAGAATTTGCTTTGGATTACACGTACAATAATGATGATTCGACCCAGCATATCCACAAGGACATGGATTCATCGCGGCAACCAGCACAAAGGAAGCCGGATAGGTAATCGATGCATGGGTGCTGCTAATGGTTATAAAGCCGTTTTCTAATGGTTGCCGCAGCATATCCAATGTTTTTTTGAAAACTCACCAATTTCATCAAGAAATAACACACCATGATGTGCTAACGAAATTTCACCTGGCTTTGGATATTGTCCGCCGCCAATAATAGCAACACCCGAGGCGGAGTGATGCGGACTCCGATATGGAGGCATGTGACTTCGTGGATGGGTGTTCCTACTTAATTGGTACAAGCTTAACACCTCAAGTTGCGCTTCTTTTGTTAAGGCAGGCAGAATAGACGGAAAACTCTCTGCTAATAAGCTTTTTCCACAACCGGGCGGCCCTGTCAGCAAAACATGATGCTCCCCAGCCGAGGCTACTTCTAAAGCGTGTTTAGCCTCAGTATGACCAATTATCTGCTGAAAATCTAAATGTTCTATATCTTGGCTGTCACTAGCCTCTTCATCGACTTGTTTTTTTAGGAGAGGAGGTACCCATTGTCCGGTCAAATGCCCAATCACATCTTTTATTGATCCAACACAAATAATCTCTAACCGTTCAAACTCAATATCCGGGAGCTGTTGATCAACAGGAATGTATAGTCTTCGTATGCCAAGTCTTTTTGCCGCAAGCACTGCCGGAAGCATCCCTTCCACAGGTTGGATCGAACCATCCAAGGATAATGCCCCAAGAAAACCCGTATCCGTAGGAATGACTGCCTCTAATTCATGCAAACTCAACAATAGCCCAATCGCCATCGGAAAATCATACATTGCCCCCATTTTCTTTTGATCCGCTGGTAATAGATTAATAATAATTTTGTTGCCTGATAACACATACCCTAATGAACCAAGCGCTGCAATGATCCGCTCCCGCGACTCTTTCACAGCTGTATCAGGGAGGCCTACTATTTTAAACGAATCATTTCCCACATATGTTCCTACCTCTACATTAATTCGATAACCTTCCATCCCCTTAAGACCGACACTCGTCACTCGTGCCCACATGGAAACCACTCCCCTTCGCGCTTTAGAAATTTTCCATCTTCCCAGAAAAATTTATCTGTTAGTGGGGACTTCATATATTGTTCATAATTATGTTGGGAGGGTTCAGGAAAGTAGGAAAGAATCGGTTTTGGGGTTACATGAGGGTTGGCTTCACCATAAATATAGGCCCGATAGCTGCTCCATGGATAATCCTCTGGAGCGGGCACCATCCCAGCGGCGACCGGGTTCAAATGAATATACCTGCTGACATCTATCTCATATTGACGCGAATTAAGGAGCTCGTCTCCATATCGTTTTTCAAATACATGGCCTGAGAAATCGTATTTTTTGTTAAAATACTTGGCGTATTTGGTATTGAGGTGTTTCATGATTAGGCTAAGTGGGGTTTCAAGTGTTTCAATCTGGAGATGGGTATGATTGGTCATTAAGCAATAGGAGTGGAGATGGAATGGGTACCGTTCCCTGGTTTCACCCAAAAAATATAAATACTTATTAAAATCTTCATCCTCAAAAAATAACGCCCCCTTTCGTATCCCCCTGCTGGTCACATGATATTTTGCACCTTTAAACCACAAACGAACATTACGAACCAAATCGAACACTCCTTTAAAATATTTGTACGTTAAAAATGGTATCGATGCTGTCAGAATTACCAATGGTGTCAGGCACCACACCTTCTCCCCCATTATACAAGGGACGTTTCGTGTAGGTTGGATTTGTGGAAATTTGTAACAAAATGTTCAATGCTGGCGGCAGCCCGTAATACTCATGTCCACTGAGTATGCTTGTGTTCAGAAAACAACCAAGCCCGTTGAGCATCCTAAACGTATAATATGGTTGAGGCGTTAATATTTATTTATAAGTGAAAAATTTCATTGCTAACTTTCTTTAGGGGGAATGTCTCTGAAAAGTATCCGAATGATTCAAAGATTGGTTGGTGTTCTCCTGCTCGTATACGGAATTTATCTTATTTTCGGTACACAGGATTTTTTCGGAACCGTCCTCATCATTCTGGCATTCTTAATTTTTCCTACTTTAAACAAGGAAAAACGCAGATCTTATAGCAGCGATAATCATGAGCAGGACCGTTCCAATGATTCAGCCTTTGACGACAACAAATCTGATGGGGGCAATGACGCAGATTCGAGCAGCGGGGATTGAGTAATTTACATTCACATTAAAAAATGCCCCGGCTGCAATAGTGGCCTTGGGGCATTTTTTATGCACAAAAAACTCATTTTGCTTTGGTAAAGAAATATAGAAACCAAACAGCATGATTTTGCTCATCTGCTGCTGCTCTACGGAAGGCCTCTTTTATCAATGGTTCTGTCGCCGTATCAGCTATCTCTAAATAAAAATCGACCGTTTTTTGCTCATCCTCTAAGGCAAACACTAAGCCCTTTAAATAAGTATTGGGACATCCTTCAATGATTTTTGCTTGTGGTGCCCTTCCCGTTAAACTTTGATAAATCCGAACAAATTGCTGATAATGTTTTATCTCATCCTGTCTAATCTCCAGAATGCGTTCTCGATCCGTCTGGTTTGGGGCTAAATTTGCCAGTCTGGCATAACAGTCGATCGCACTATACTCACCGTTGATCGCCTTTTCAATATCACTAATCAATGTATGTGTTTGCCTAAACAATGCATCATGGTAATTCGTATATGGATACATTGATAAACCTCCTATTTCATTATCATTGTATATCCTATGAATAAATGAAAGTTTAGGTGTATGCCGGTCAACTTTTCCGAAAAAACCTGCCAGCCTTCGCAAAAATATTAAATGGATTCTACAAAAATCACCTTATTCCCCGGGAAACTTACAATTTACAATTATTTCTTCAACATATTCTCCCGAAATCCCCTATTAAATTACGTTTTTTTCCTAAAGAAGGAAAATTTTTGTCGATTTTTACTTCACATTAACAAAATTAGAGTTTAATATAAAAAGAGCATTTAGGGTGTACCGATAAGAATTTCGTAACATCTTAAAATATCTGATTAAGGGGTGTGGGAAAAGCTAGTAGAGGAAGAATAACCAACTTTTTTTTAGATTGGACCGACTCTTTAGGATTAAAGGAAAAAGACGGGAAAGGGAACGTGGCATTGAAAAAGAAACTCATCATATTATCTATACTATCATTGTTATTAGGATTAGGGTTGGGAAATACGCATTCTTTTGCAGCCAATAATGGCTGGGCTAAAGAAAGCGGAAAGTGGTACTTCTACCAAAACAACACAGCCGTAACTGGCTGGGTTTTCAACGGAAATAAATGGTATTACATGGATTCAAAAGGGGTCATGTTGACTGGCTGGATAAAAGTCAAAGAAAAATGGTATTTCCTGCAACCTAGCGGGGCGATGAAAACAGGCTGGCTCTACAATGGAGGAAAGTGGTATTATCTCCAGGCAAGCGGGGCTATGCAAACGGGCTGGGTGAACCTCAGTAACAAATGGTATTACCTCCAACCTGACGGTGCCATGAAAACTGGGTGGTTAAAGCTGGAGAACAGCTGGTACTATTTAAAAGCAAGTGGAGAAAGAGCTACTGGTCTCCTCACCGTAAATTCAAAAGTTTACTATTTTAATAATTTAGGCGTCATGCAGGAGAATACATGGCAGGAAGTCAATAGCAAGAAGTATTACCTAAAAAGCGGTGGTTCAGCTGCAACAGGGCTATTCAATCTTGAAAACAAAAAATATTTATTTAACACTAATGGCGCACTTATTTCTGGATGGGGACTAATCAGTGGAAAATGGTATTTTTCAAATAATGAAGGAATTGTACAAACTGGCTGGTTGACTAACAATGGAAAAAAATATTATTTAAATCAAGATGGTACCATGCTGACAGGCTGGTATGGAGAAGCAGGAAAAAAATATTATTTTAATACTAGCGGAGCATTAACAACTGGAATCACCGTACTAGCCGGAAAAGGATACTATTTCGATCAAGCTGGCGTTTTATTTAACGGGGGTTGGGTAACATCCACTTCGAAAAAGTATTACGCAAATGAAACTGGCGAACTTCAGCAAAAAGGCTGGTTTAAACTGAATAACATTTGGTATTTTATTATCGATGATTTTTCTGTAAAAACCAACTGGTTGTTGGTAGGCGGAAAATGGTATTTTTTCAATGGTCAAGGAGAAATGCAAACGGGCTGGCTGCAGGATAAAAGCTCCCGCTATTATTTAAATGGCAGTGGAGCTATGCAAACAGGCTGGCTTACATTGGAAGGGAAAAAGTATTACTTCAGTACCTCAGGTGCACTGCAAATTGGCTGGTATAAAATTAATAACCAATGGTACTACTCCGATGCCAATGGGGTCATGCAGACAGGCTGGGTCACAGTCAACGGAATGGATTACTTTCTAGAATCCAATGGCGTCTGGGAATCTACTGATTCAACAACGAAAACCATTGTTCTCGATGCAGGCCATGGTGGCTATGATAATGGTGCCGGAGCAAGCGGTGTCTATGAAAAGAACATCAATTTACAAGTCACACTGAAATTGGCTGACCTTCTAAGCCAAAATGGTTACACCGTATATTTAACACGAAGCACGGATGAATTTATTTCTTTAGATGGACGGGTTGCGTTATCAAATGCGATCAAACCAGATGCATTTATTAGTATCCATGTGAATTCTTCTGAATACACTAGCCCATCGGGAATCGAAACATATTACAACTCAGTAGATGGCGTTATGCCTGTAGAAAGTAAGCAGTTGGCCTCCTACTTACAGGCGGAACTTATCAAAACAACGGACGCTGTTTCAAGAGGCATCAAAGATGAAAGCTTCAGAGTCATAAGAGGCAATCAAGCCCCAGCGGTTTTAGTGGAAATTGGTTTCATCTCGAATTCTAAAGAACGTGCAAAACTCGTCAGTGACAGCTATCAAAACAAACTTTGCACTGGCCTACTGAATGGAATCATAAAATTCTTCAACAGATAACCCAAAAAGCCCCGCCCTTCTGGACAAACAACCAGCTGGGGCGGGGCTTTTATACTATCTAGATACCGTTAATGGTGCCTGACACCATATTATTTTGTGTGAATCTCCTCTTCATTCTGAACAATGAGGTCTTTTAAGAATTGTAAAAGCTCATCGTGTATGCCTTCTTGCTGCAAGGCAAACTCAATGGTGGTTTTCACAAAACCGATTTTCTCCCCCACATCAAACCGTTTTCCTTCGAAATTGTAGGCAAAGACGCGTTGGATCTGGTTGAGTTTATGAATGGCATCGGTTAACTGGATTTCCCCGCCGGCACCTTCCTCCTGTTGGTCTAGGAATCTAAAGATCTCAGGGGTTAAAATATATCTTCCCATGATGGCTAAGTTCGATGGAGCGGTTCCCGGCTCCGGCTTTTCTACAAAGTTCTTAACTTGATAACGTCTGCCATCCTGTTCGATCGGATCAACAATCCCATAGCGGTGTGTTTCATTTTCCGGAACATGCTGAACACCAATGATAGAGGAAAAGGTCGTTTCATACTGATCAATCAACTGTCTTAAACAAGGCTCTTCGCTTTGGACAATATCATCGCCCAAAAGGACAGCAAATGGTTCATCACCAATAAAATTACGAGCACACCAAACCGCATGACCTAATCCTTTTGGTTCCTTCTGACGAATATAATGAATGTCAGCAAGATTAGAGGTATAGTTCACTTTATCTAAAAGATCCCATTTCTCTTTTTCTATTAAATTTTTCTCAAGCTCAGGGGCAAAATCAAAGTGATCTTCAATCGCTCGTTTTCCTTTACCAGTTACGATAATAATATCTTCAATTCCTGAAGCAATCGCTTCTTCCACAATATATTGAATCGTCGGCTTATCTACAATTGGCAGCATTTCTTTTGGCATAGCTTTGGTTGCTGGTAAAAAACGTGTCCCCAACCCAGCAGCAGGAATAATCGCTTTCCGAACCTTTTTCACAGAATGTCTCTCCTTCAACTTATATTTTTTAAAAATATGTATGTATCATGATAATCTGTTTGATTTTTTCTCCAATAAATTACAATAGTCAAAATTATTATATCATAAGACCTATTTTAAAAGTATGTATAGATATTTATTACGTTATCATTCTCATCAATAACATGAGACACGGTGAATTTATGGAAAAATTCACACAAAGACTTTATAGTAAACATAAAGAAAAATCTTAGGAGCCAAAAGGGGGCTGTGCACATGAAAAAGGACGGTATTTTCCACTCGGTTTGCTCGCTCGATTGTCCCGACCAGTGTGGATTACTTCTGCATATAAACCAAGGAAAAATTGTCAAGGTTGACGGTGATCCCGACCATCCGGTAACGAAAGGTCATATTTGCAACAAGGTCCGCAACATGACTGACCGCATCTATGATGAGAAGCGCTTAAAATATCCGCTCAAACGGGTCGGGGCAAAGGGGGAAGGTAAATTCATTCCCATCACCTGGGAGGAAGCCATCGGCACGATTACAGCCCGTTGGAAGGAACTGATTGAATCAGATGGCCCGGAAAGCATTCTCCCTTACAGCTTTTACGGAAACATGGGCAGGCTTACGGCTGAAGGGATGGACCGCCGCTTCTTTCATCGGTTGGGTGCTTCCCGTTTGGACCGGACCATTTGTCAATCCGCCGGCTCGGTCGGTTATACCTATACGATGGGCGGCAGCTTGGGAGTAGATCCTGAGGATACGATTCATTCCAAGCTCATCATCTTTTGGGGCATTAATGCGGCCAGCACGAACATGCATCAAGTGGCCCTTGCTCAAAAAGCCCGTAAACAAAATGGTGCCAAGATTATTGTTATCGATGTCCATAAAAATCAAACCGGTAGATTAGCAGACTGGTTTATTCCGATTTTACCAGGTACCGACAGTGCTCTCGCCTTAGGAATCATGCATGTTTTGTTTGCTGAAAACTTGGTCAACAATGAATTTTTGCAAACTTATACAGTTGGGCATGAGCAGCTTTGCGAGCATGTCAGCCACTATGATCCGGCCTCTGTTTCGGCCATCACAGGCGTGCCTGTTGAAGATATTTATAAGCTTGCCCGTCTGTACGGAAAAACAACACCTGCTTTTATCCGGATTGGAAACGGCCCGCAGCATCATGACAACGGCGGCATGTTTGTTCGGACCGTCTCATGCTTACCTGCCCTGACCGGTCAATGGCTTGTAAAAGGCGGCGGTGCGATTAAGGGAAACTCCGCTTATCTGGCTTTTAATACCGTTAATCTGCAGCGGCCTGATCTTTTGAAAAAGAAAAGGACGCGAACGATTAACATGAATCAGCTCGGCGCGGCCTTACTATCCTTGGACCCGCCTGTCAAATCACTATTTGTATACGGTTCAAATCCTGCAGTTGTTGCTCCGTCAAGCAGAAAGGTTCGGGCAGGACTTCAGCGGGACGACTTATTTCTTGTTGTCCATGATTTATTTTTAACCGATACCGCTAAGTATGCGGATCTCGTTTTACCTGCGACGTCTTCCTTTGAAAATATGGACTTTTATACATCCTATTGGCATCATTACGTTCAACTCCACCAGCCCGTGATTGAACCATATGGAGAATCAAAATCGAATGTGGAAGTCTTTCGCCTGCTTGCAAAAGAGATGGGCTTTGATGATCCCGCCTTTGCTGAGACGGAAACTGACATGATTGCTTCTGCCCTGGATAACACGAAAAATTCGTATCTCAAGGGCATCGATTATGAATCCTTAGTGGAGAAGCACTATATGAAGGCTGAGGTTAAGCCGTTGTTCCCAGGCCGATTGCCCACACCAAGCGGAAAAATAGAATTGTATTCCGAAAGAATGAAAGAGGCTGGGTATCCTCCATTGCCAACATATGTACCATTAATAAAGGATAGTGATCTTCCTTTTCAATTTGTCCCAGGTCCGAATCACAATTTCTTAAACTCAACTTTTTCAAACAATCAAAAGCATGTCATGCTTGAAAAAGAACCGCGCTTACACATCAATCATACGGATGCCTTGAAGTTAGGGATTGAGGATGGAGATAGGGTTCGCGTCTGGAACGAACGTGGCGAATGTGAGCTAAAGACTGCTGTCGGAGAGAATGTTCTTCCAGGTGTGGTCGTCAGCCAGGGACTTTGGGCTGACACGAAAGGCTCTAGACAACTCGTCAACGAACTCACCCCCGACCGCATTGCTGACATGGGCGGCGGTGCTGCTTTCTTTTCAGGGCGAGTAAACGTGACGAAAATCTAACCTTTAGAAAAGCGCTAGGGCGCTGGAGCTGGACTATTCTCAACGTCAATCCTTATAATTTCCTATATGATAGAAAGGAAGGCTGTTTCCGAACAGCCTTCCTTTCTTTGTATCTTATGTAACTCTAATATTCTTTTATGATTCCGACTGCTGCTCTAACGCATCAATTTCAACTAAGTTCCACGTAGTGATAATCCCGAGCGGCCGTTCACTTTTCTTCCCGTTTTCTGTAATAATTACAGCTTCCAGCTTTTTATGGGCTAAAAAGTAGTCTTCAAAAATTTCCTCTACCTCATATATATCCGTTTTCCTTTTTACATAAACAACTTCATGAAGTTTTTCATGGGCGCTCAAGTCTTGAACCTGAATTTGGTCGATGGAAATCGCTGATGAGGGCTGCCTTGAGATCCAGCGGATGATCCCTTCTAAAGTTAACAGCCATTTATACGTGCCAGTTGAGTCGTAAATCGGAAAAAGAGAAACAGAGAGCCGATCGACAATTTTCATAATGTCCTTTAACGGTGTTTCCTCTTTATAATAAAGCACAGGGGAACTGGCAATCGATAAAACCATTTTCGGCTTTTCAAATTGATCGGCTATCATCTCAATATGGTTTACCACATCAACATTCGGTTCAGCAATATAATAGCGGTCTTTTACTTTTTCATGAACAAGCGCATTGCGTAGTTTAGCATACTGATAGAGATCGTTCCGATGAGTTCGAATGATGGCATGAGAGTTCCCGCTATCTAGTAAAGTTTTAAAACTGTCACTTCTAGCATTAGGGACTAACTTTATCAAACATTTATGAATCCGATTAAACGCAGTCTCAAACCTTTCAGCAAGAGGAGTTAAATTTCTAATATCCTGCAAAAGTATTCACTCCCTCAAATCATAATTAAATATATTATCCAATTTTTATCATTCATATAAGGGAAAGCGTAGTAACGGTGTCAGGCACCATTTATCCCGCCTTATATCCCTTACCCATCATTTCGTGGACATTGTGGATGGTGACATAGGCCTGTTTGTCGATGTCGTGGATGATGTTTTTCAGGGTGACGATTTCTTGTTTATTGATGACGATATATAGGACTTCTTTGTTCTCCCCTGTGTAACCGCCGCGTCCGTCCAAAACCGTTAATCCCCGCGACATTTTTTTGGTAATCATGTCCAAAACTTGCTCTGGGGAGTTTGAGATAATTAACACGGCGACCCTTTCATCCAATCCTTCGACAATGAAATCTATCGCTTTCGCCCCAACATAGACAATCAGCAATGTATACATTGCTTTCTCTAAACCTATGATAAAAACAGAGCCGGCCACTACTAAAATATCAATAATCAACATGGCTTTTCCTATGCTCCAGCCTAATAATTGATTGGCCAGCCGCGCGATGATCGTCGATCCGCCCGAGGTTCCACCTGCACGGAAGATCAATCCCAAACCGCCACCGACCAGCAAGCCGGCAAAGAGTGATGCTAAAAGTGTATCATTGGTAAGTTGTTTTCCGAAATCTTCTGTTAAAAATAAAAAACCAGAGCTTGCGGCGATGGAAAGTAAGGTATAGACAAATGTTCTTTTTTCAAAAAATTTATACCCCACTCCCAACAAAACCACATTTAAAACAAAATTCACCACACCTGGTGACCAATGAAACAAATAATGGGTAATGATGGTAATTCCTAAAATCCCGCCTTCTGAAAGCCGATTTGCTATCGTAAAATAATTCACACCAACAGCAAAGATAAGAGCACCTAGTAAAATAAATAATATATCTTTGACTGTTTTTTTCATAAAATGGCCACCTTTAACACTCTCAATCGTATGTATTTTCCCTTACATAAAAAATCATAATCCATTCTATCCATTTATCCATAATTATTGATTCTATAAGACAAATAAAGGAACCGCGGCTTCCTTTTAGCCATGGCTCCACTCTTTTGATCACGAATTCACTCTTTGCTCAATTTCCTTGATGGATTGGGTTAGCTCTTTTAAGGAGATCGGTTTACTAATATAGTATCCTTGGATGAGATCACAGTCCATTTCCCGCCATTCTTGAAACTGTGTTTCGTCTTCAATGCCTTCAATAATCACCTGTAGATTCAGATTATGAGCAATCTGAATAATCGGCGAAATGGCGCCGACATGCTGTTTGTTTTTCACTAAACTAACGACAAAATTACGGTCCAGTTTAATATAATCAACGGGCAGCTTTAGAAAGTCGGCGAACGAGAAATACCCATTACCAAAGTCGTCCAAAGCAATGGTGAAACCCAACGCCCTTAAAGCATGCAATCGTTCATTTACTTTTTTCACCGTATAAATCTCAATATTCTCGGTTATCTCCAAGGTGATTTTTGTGGCCGAGACTGAGTACTGGGCCAGAATGTCCATCATTTCCTCTACTATGTTATCAAGGAGGAGTTGATTTACCGATAGATTAATCGAATATTTCAGCTGCTGGTTCGTTTCACTGGCTATATTTTTACAAATTTCTTCAAATATCCAATAAAATAAACTGTTTAATACACCAGCATCCTTAATATGATGGATAAATTCAGATGTAGTAATTTCCCCTAAACTTGGGTGATTCCAGCGGACTAAGGCCTCTACCCCTGTAATCGTTTTATCCTTTAAATGATATTGTGGCTGGTATTCAACATAAAGCTGACCTTTTTTCAATGCATACGGAAGGTCATTCTCGATCAGCATTTTTCGGCAGGCTCTAGGATTTAACTTCCCGTTGTACACAGAATAGGTATTCTCACCGTCCTGTTCCGCTTCATACATTTGCATTTTTGCCATCGTTTTTAGTTCATGCGCGTCTTGTGAATGATACGGGTACATGCAGATTCCCATACTGCTGCTTATCGAAATTTGATGAAAATTAATGGTGTATGTTTCTGCTATTGACTGTATAATCCGCTCGCAAATCAGCTTGCAATCATACTCAGTAATATCCGCAATTAGCAGGATAAAATCAGTACGGTTGATTTTGATTACCGTGTCAATATCTCTAACCGCTCGGTTTAATCTTGCAGCAACTTTTGTAATTAAGACATTTTCTATTTCATGATTTTGGGGAGGGTATAATTCCTTTGGGACATGGATTCTTAGGTAACAAACAGCTACTGACATATGATATCTCTTACTAAAAGCTAAGGTTAAATTGAGGCGTTCATTTAATAGTTCAATCCTCGAAAATTCGTCCTCTTTTTCATGATTTTCACCGTCCATCGTTCCACACCTCATTCATTTAAACGAACCTTTTTGTCCTTTTAAGTGTACTCTAAACGACCATATCCATCAATCATCATTTTCCAGCTTCTTTCCTAAAAAAATGCCGTAAGAATCCGCAAATTCTCACAGCATTTGGTGGTGCCTGACACCATTTTTAATTCCCATGTAGTGCAAAGGGTGTCAGGCACCCATTAAAGGCACCCATTAAGGGACGAGCCTTTTTAAGATGGGTATTTTACTTAGGATATAACTGCCAACCCCGCTTATAATGATAACGATTAAGACATTTAAGGGTGTTGCGATGGCAGGATGGAATTTATCCCAGATAGGGTTGAAGATTTCATTGGAAAAGACTTGCATAACCAGGATATGGGCCAAGTAAATTCCAAAACTGACTCTGCTAAGGACATTAAAAACAAATGGCAATTCTTTTGTTGTGGTCACAAAAACTCTCAACAACATAAAGATCCCCGCCGCAGATATAAGGACATTAGGCGAGTAGTATTCATACCAGTATTCTTGAAGAACACCGTCTGCTTGTTTTGTATAATAAAAAGTAAAGAAAAACGTAGCTGCAATACCGACCAAGGCAGCTGCAACGGAAATGGGTTTGTAGTTTCCTTTTAAAGGAAGATTCGCTAAATAATGTCCCAAGACAAAATAACCGACATAATTCGTCACAAAGAAAAGCTCAATGTTAGGGCTGAACCCTAAATAGAATTTCATAAATTTAACAACTACAGAAGCAAACAACCATAATACCAGAAAGTATTGAATATCTTTTTTTGAAGCATTTCTAATCAGGATCTTAACCAATGGGGTAATCAGATAGATTCCCAAAATCATATACATAAACCATAAATGTGTGCTAATTCCACCTGTAGTAAATAATTTTAAAAATTGTGTAATGGAAAAACCATCGAAATAATCTCCCCTGTATACGAGGTAGGAATAATAGATGAAACTCCAGCCAAGTAACGGGATAAAGATTTTACTAATTCTTTTTTGCAAAAATACTTTGTAGCCAAGATCTCGTGTATCCCCCAAAAGAAGCGCCCCGCTAATCATGACAAAAAGAGGAACCGACGGCCTAGAAAGGGCTTCAAAGAAATTTCCTGTCAACCAGTGCGACACTGGATTTTTATGAAGATTCGTTCCGACCAGCCATGCGGAAACATGAATAAAAACCACCATAATGGTCGAAAGCGCTCGGAGCCAATCTAAGTAGTATAATCTTTGTTTCATAAAATCTCTCCAACCATGTTAGTATAACTGATTTTGATGCCATCTCCAGGCATCGGTAATGATTTTCTCTAAATTACGCTCCGCTTTCCAGCCTAATTCAGAGAGAATCTTTTGAGAGGATGCAACAAGTCTAGCCGGGTCCCCTGCACGGCGCTCAGCCATTTCTACGTTTGCCTTAACACCTGTTACTTTTTCACATGTCTCAATAACTTCTTTCACAGAATACCCATGACCATTGCCAAGGTTATATGTAACCGCTGCTGTCTTCCCTATTAACAAGGCATCAAGCGCAAGGATATGGGCATGGGCTAAATCAGTGACATGAATATAATCACGGATACAGGTACCGTCTGATGTCTCATAATCAGAACCAAAAACAGCTACCTTCTCCCTCTTTCCTAGCAGCTGCTGTAGAACAATTGGAATTAAATGAGTTTCTGGGGCATGACTTTCACCGATTAACGCTGACTCATGTGCACCGGCTGCGTTAAAATATCGCAGCACAACATACTTCAATCCATCCGAGATTGCACAGTCAGCCAGAATCTCTTCTACCATCAGTTTAGAATGGCCATATGGATTAATCGGTGCTGTGACACATGTTTCATCAATCATTTTGACATTTGGAATTCCATATGTAGCGGCAGTAGATGAGAAAATAAAGTTTTTTACCTTAAATTTCATCATTACCTTTAATAAAGTTATAGTAGATGATACGTTATTTTGATAATATTTTAAAGGGTCCACTACGGATTCCCCAACCAAACTACACGCAGCAAAGTGCATCACTGCTTTGATTGGGTAGCTTCTAAAAACCATATTTACATCATCTTCACTGCCAAGATCCCCTTGTACAAAAATGGCACGGCTATCAACAGCATCACGATGACCCGTTGATAGGTTATCCAGCACGACAACTTCTTCATTTTCAACTAGTTCCTTTACTACATGGCTACCAATGTAACCAGCTCCGCCAACAACGAGAATCATATTCATTTCCCCTTAGCTAGAAATTCATAAACCTCATCCATTATAACATTTTTGAAAAAAAACAGCTTGTGATGGGACATTACCAATTATTGCCCCCAATTTATCTATGGTTAAAGCAGGGGGGCTAGCTTTCAGCTGTCTATTAACTTTTTTTCATCAATCTAATCAGAGGTCATACACTTTTTAATATTGAGGAAACTTCTCGCCTGCTTCCACCATCTTTTGTGCATTTAGAACAATTTCAGTGTTCAGTAATGATATCTGTTTCTTCACTTCACTTCTACTTGCATCAATAACAATTGTCGCTTCTGAAGTTTTTTTTGTTAACCGTTTCGCTTGTTCTGATTGAAAGTCTACAGCATTAAAAGTCTCCACTGAACGAACTTCGTCAATATTCCAAACAGCTGCGTCAATTTGGTTTTCTTTTAACATTTGAAAAAGCTGCATGTAGTTCAGATCGACAAATTGAACGTCCAAACCATCACATTCCAGCAGGGTTATGTTTGTTTGGTCTGGTGATGAGCGATCAATTCCCACTCGCATTCCTGGCTCAATTTTTGATTTCCTTAAATCCGCTAAGAAAATTTTATGCTCTGAAACATACGATCCTAATCCAAAAGATTTAACGATTTCTAAGCCTTTATGTGATTTGATACCCTCTTCTGCTGCTAATTGTGAGACAATCGCAAAATCATAACGTCTTGTTTTAAGCGCTTCCAAACGATTACTGGCACCTCGCATATAAGCCAAGCTTATTCGTTTGTTAAGGCTATTAAAGCCATCAACAATGCCTGTTGCCAACCCTTCATATTTCTTAGAGTACGGTAACGGCATTACTCCCACTAAGGGGCCAGTACCTGATATATCAAGTAGAACACTTACATCCTTTTTTACTAAAAATGATCCCAAGTGACCTCTTGCTTCTAATTCAATTGCTCCTAACATTTCAAGGAGTTTAATGGCACCCTGTACAGTGCCTCTTCCTAAACCAAGCATTTCACAAAATTCAGAGACGGTAGGAATCTTCTGGCCTATTTCTATCCCCAATATCTCTATTGCAATATTTTTTGCTGCCAATCCGTTTTTAGAATAAAGAATTTCCCACATGTGTCGTTCATCCGCCTTTAGAACTAAAATACTATATTCAGTATCTTGAATATATCAATTTAGAGTCATGTGGTAAAGTGAAGATTAACACACATACTCCAATTGGTTACTCCTTCAGATAGGAAAAAAAATACAAAAAAATTGTTCCTGAACAAAACAAAAGAAGCCGTACCTTTAATAGGAATTACGACTTCTTCTATAAGGTTATGATGATTTACGCTTAGAATTGCTCATAATCATAACAGTGTCTAACTTCGAAACAGCTGTTTCATCTGCCACCACCACTACATTAGAGTGATTTCTTAAAACAGATGCAGGGCAGTCAATACTTGGCTCTTCCGTAAACATTTGATAAATAGCTTCTGCTTTGGATTCACCTGATGCAAGAAGTAAAATTTCTTTGCTTTTTAAAATGCTGGCAATTCCCATCGTTATGGCTTTTTCCGGAACATTTTCAACACTCTCAAAATAACGGGAATTGGCCTGTTTCGTCGATTCTGTTAACGTTACAATATGTGTCTCTCTGTCAAATGGGGTACCAGGCTCGTTAAAACCAATATGACCGTTTTCACCAATTCCTAGTAATTGCAAATCCACTCCACCGATTTGATTGATGATAGTTTCATAGCTGCTAGCTTCCTGGTAAATATCTTCTGAAAGTCCATTTGGAATATGAACATTTTTCTTTGGGATGTTGATATGATTAAATAAATGTTCAAACATAAAGGAATGATAGCTATTAGGGTGATCTGGTGCAATCCCTACATACTCGTCTAAATTATAGGTAGAAACATTCTGATAGGAAGTATCGTTTCTTCTATAATCATCAATCAACATTTCATATGTTCGAACAGGAGTACCTCCTGTTGCCAGGCCCAGCTTAACTTTGGAATCAGCTTTCACCTTATTTAGGATGTAATTCGATGCAAATACGCTCATTTCTTCATGGCTTTTAACTCTTACAAGTTTCATATTCTAATCTCCTTGTTAAAAGGCATGACCCCTTCAAATTTCTCACAAAATCTCCTGTAAAAAGCTTTCACCGTACTCTGGTTTTTCAACACCAACAAATTCGGCCATCGTTGCCGCGATATCAGCCATCGTCTCCCTGGTTCCAATTGAAACGGGTTTGACATGTTTTCCAACAATTAAAATGGGCGTTTGTTCCCTTGTGTGATTTGAGTGGCCAATTGTTGGATCGTTTCCGTGATCAGCCGTAATGATAAGGACATCATCCTCGCTTAATTGCGGAATGAAGGAAGCTAAAAACGTGTCTGATTCCTCTAACACTTCTTTGTACCACACGCTATCTTCTTTATGACCAGCTAAGTCTGTTTCTTGGACATTTACCAAAAAGACTGCATTTTCTTCACTATTTTTATAAAGCTTGGCATAGGTTTCGAGAACATCTTTCGTATTTACGACGGGATCGCTATATCCATTTGCTTGAATGACATCCGCAGTTTTTCCAACGCGATAAACAGGAATGTCATGCAATTCTGCAATATGAGCAAATTGTTTTTCAAAATCCACTCCATATCCCAAATGAACAACTTGGTACCCTTCTCCATAAACATTGGCTTTAGGAGCGTCCACTCCCCATTGCCCAGGATTATTCTCTTTTACAACGGAAAGAATCGTTTCAATATTAGACTTTTCATTGCCAAAAATAATCACTCTGCTCGTATCTACATTTTCTCTTACAACTTTTCCTATTTTTGTAACTTCCTCGAAAGATAATTGATTTAAATCTCCGACTACGTTAATAATATTCCCCAACTGTGACTCAAGATTATCGCCAATAACCACAGCACCATTTACTAGCAAAATAGTAGACTCTTCAATCGGGTTGGTTACATCGTAGCCCTTTTCTTTTAATGCACGCTTAAGGGTACTTCTGATATCTTTCATTAAACGTTTTTTCGAAACCTGCGGCCGGCTTCCCATGAGTTCCTGATGACCCATAAATGTATCTGCACCTGGATGTGCTAAGTTACTTTTACCATAGGCAGCACTTGGTGTCCCAACTTGGTCAACGATTTTTCCTAATCCAAGGTTATAAAGGCACGGAATATTTAGATCAACGCTCTCTCTGATGTGTTTGTACGTATTTGCATTGATATCCTCAATTTTTTGTTCCTTACAGTCTTCCATTGCCCCGACTCCAAATCCATCCAACACTAGCAACGTAATCTTACTCATACCTTAATTCCCCCTTCTTTGTAAAAAGCTAAGCTCTGGCTGATTGGAATTTACCTTTCGAACAAAGGCAACATGAGCTCTAGTTACGAAAATTTGCGTGCGAAAGGCGTATATTACCGTATCCGCAACCTTCATATTTTTCTCACGCTTTAAACAGCCATAATAATCGATATTTTCAGGTGACACACAATCCACTTTTGTTCGTTGTTCAAAAACCTCTGTTCCGTTACTTCCGTATAGTGCATTTTCCATATTGGAACGCGGGTAAAATCCACCTGCAATCGTGTAGGCATAATTCTCATCCATATGTGAAATTTCGGATACATAAATCATAGAAGGTACTTCTGGCAAATCCTCTTTGTAAGCGTGTAATGGTGTAGTCCCCGTCAATGCATGTCCTGGTTCACCATGTGTCACTCCATACTCTTTCAGCATTGGTATCGTATGACAGCTTGTCGCACTGGGAGCATTCACGTGAGTAACGATAATTCCTTTATTTTCAAGGATTTTTCGTGCCAGTTTTATCGTTTCCATATTAGAAGTAAATTCAAAGTCACTTTTTTCACCATTCATTTGCAGAACAGGAAAACTGGTAATACCAATCACACGGATTCCTTTTAATTTCAGCAGCTCATTCAAATCATCTTCAAGCTGATCTAATAAAAAACCGCCAAATTGGCCGGGATATACCATATCAGAAGGCTTAATCACACGAAGAATGACATCTTGAACCACAGCCAATTTTTCGGCTGCCTCTGAAAGTTGTTTACCTTTTTCTACTGAAAAAAGAGTAACAACCTCTGGCTTTAACTTTGTAAGTACTTCTTTCCATTGGGATTTACTTGGTTGAACAATATGACCAATATTACCAATTTGGCAATCTTGCTTTTTTAGTTCAAATGCTTCATCGATATCAACCGCAACCGCTCGCTCAATTCCATTTTGCTCGATTACCCGGCCAACAAACCCGCTTCTACCGATTTGCTTTGACATATAATACAAATTAAGACCATGCTCTTTTGCTGTTTGACTAAGTTTCCTTACGTTTTCTTCTAACGAATCCAGATCAATCACATACGTATTAGCCGGTATGACTCCTTCTTGATGGAGTTTTACCGCTGCTTGGATTAGTCCTGGGTTTCGTTTCATTGTCATATTTATAAACATGGGCTGTTCACCCCCTTAAGATTTCTTCTAGTACATTTTGTAAAATTCTAACCACAGTAGTTGCAGAAGATTTCATAGGATTTACTCTGACCCCATGTTGTTTCAAATCGGGTTTGCTTTCAAGAAAACTCGCAGATACCCGATAAATCATGGGAATTAATTCATAACGTGATTCTGCACCAACTGGATAAGTTGCTGCTCCATATTTTGAAGCCAGCTCAATTACTTTTAAGGCAATTGGTTTCTCAAATTCAATAATCACGTTTTTTGATTGCGAATTGGTTATATAGGCTTCTTTTATTCCATCTATTTCGCCATTATTTAATCGCAAACACAATTCTTCGACCTGCTCATTTTGGATTGCAATCATAACAGGAGCAAACGCCAAGCTTCGAAGCAGTTCATGTGCCTCAAAACCTTGTACTTGCCCTCCACCGGAATAATTTCGCTGGTGAAGCCGTTGAATTGCGTCTTTTTTTCCTAAAATCACACCAATGCCTTCAGGGCCTAACAGTTTAAAGCCTGAAAAAGTGGAAAAGTCCGCCCCTAACTGTGTACCTATGAATTCCGTTTTCATCGCACAATAATTGTCGTCCACGACAATCGCTAAATCAGGACGCAGCTCTTTTACCAGGGAGATGATTTCCTTTAAGTCATACTCATCTACAGGATGTTGTCGTGAATGCTGAACGTATAAAACTTTAGAGACTTTATCTTGTTTTAATACTTGGATGAGATTTGATTTATTATTAAAATTGACCGTGTTTTGTTTTAATCCCATTAAACGAAATGTTTCTTTTGTTGTTGTATACATGGGGGCCGAATGAACAATACATTGATCACCTGCTTCAAGCAATATACTTAGAATCACTCGTATGGCCCCAGTTCCGCTCCCGCGCACTAATGCACACGCCTCTGCTTCAAAAGTATTGGCAATAACCTTTTCGACTCTGGCGGTCGTCTTTGGACGGTGATAGTCAGGATGGAGACCTACATCACCTATTAAAAAGAATTCATTGTATGAGAACTCTTTGGTCACTTCATCCAATAGTCGAAACTGCAGTTGCTTTGCTTCTTCTAACGTCATATTTTTCAAAACAGATTGTTTGTATCTATTACTCATTTCCTGCCCTTCCTTCTAGTAATCAAAAAAATCTATTAAAACACTAAAAATTTACGTGGATTGTCAATAAGCATTTTTTCAATGATTTCATTTGTCACTCCGCTTTTTAATAGCGAAGGAATAAAGCTATCAAATAAATGGTTATAACCATGTCCGCCGTGTGCTTTCAAATGGGACTTTCTTGTAATATCACAAGACAACATAATCTGTTCTTCAAAGCCTCGGTCTAGTAATATAAGCAGGTTTTCAACCTTATCAGAATCTTTGCGGTAACTATTTTTACCAATAGTATCAAATTGAATATAAGCACCGCTTTGCAATAGCAACAGTTGTTCTTCAATATCCGTATTTAAATCCTGGTGACCGAATGAAATCTGCTTTATATTCACATCATTTCTTTGGAATATCTCAAGCTGTCCTTTTCCCATTGTTCCAATCTCGCAATGTGTACTAATCGGAGCCCCTGTCTGCTTATGAGCCATAATCGAAGCTTGAAACACTTTTTGTTCAGTAGGAGTGATTTCGTTAAGGCTGCTGCCGATTTCCGAAATGAGCCCAGCTTTGATGTCCGTTTCGTCCATTCCATTCGTAATTTCGCGAATCATGATATCAGCTAACTCTTCTGCTGATTTTTCAAATACAAAAGCTGGATACACAGATTCCTTATAAAAACCAGTGGAAGCAACAATGACTAAATCATGCTTTTTGGCAATATGATAAAGTGCCTTTGCATCTCTGCCCATACCGATATTCGAAACCTCTACAACTGTGTTACAGCCTGAGTCCTTCAGCATTTGGATTTCCTGGTCTAAAATAGGAGTGTCTTCAAGCCTCGAATCCTTATCTTCTTCTTGGCGCACGCCTGACAAATCAAAGACAAGATGTTCATGAATCATCGTTTTCTGCACTTGCTGGGGATCTATTGCTCCTGTTACTGAATGAACTTTCAAAGTAATAACCTCCATAGGGAAAGGTAGGTTGGACCTACCTTTCAATTTTTTAAACTAAATGAAGAAAATATAATAAGTTCAGAATAATACCTGTTAAAATGATTGCTACTGGACCTGCTGCAAGTTTCATTACCGGACGGCCAAGACCTTCGTTTGCAGCGTATAATAGAATATAAACCGTTAACGATAAACCAACTGCATCTGGCGCCATTTTCATGGCAGCAAAAGCACCACCGATAAATAAGGCCAGCTCAATCATAGAGTTCATAGATGAACGAATATTATCGGAAGCTTCACGTAATGACGGAAAACGCTGTAAGAACCGGCCAATTCCGCGAAGAGCAATAACTTCTAAGCAAACCCAAAGCGCACCAACAATACCTGCAAGAATTGGGTTCGGTATTAATAGACCAATAGGGAAAACAAAGGTTAAACCAACAACACCATAGACACCCGTCGCAAGGGCAGTTGTTGCAATCAATGGAATAAAACTGATCCCTCTGATAATGTCAGCAATTGCTGCACTTTGCAGGAGGTTGCTTCGCTCATCCCCTGTAGCAGCCCATGCTTGCTGCAGGATTGGACCATCGACCTCAGACCCATTCATTAATCCCAGATTCGTAGCGACGGCAAGTAGTGCACCGATCCCCGCTAAAATCGGCAGACCTTTAAAAATTCTTTTTGTCCGGGCGTCAAAGATGTTCTCTTCTTCCGTATCAATCGTAATTTCAGCCTTACTCTTCTTGTCTTTTATGATGGCAAAAGTAATTAATAGAATCATACCCATTAACATCAAAACGGCAATTTGCATCGTAAAGCCGGAAAGCGTACTTCCCAGAGAATAGTTATTTTGAGCTTGTGATAGTAAATCCTGTACATGTGGATTGTTTTCCGCTGCATCCTTCAGCGCCTTCACTTTTCCAGCAAAGTCTGCCTTATTCGGGAAGGTTACCCCTGCAATTTCACTTGCATCTTTTAAATTGACATTTGCTTTATCTGTGTAAACGCCGCCCACCATCGGAAGGATTTGACGGACAACTAAAGCAGCAAGACCTGAAAGGAGTGCTCTTACCCAGCCAAATTGATATAAAATCGCGATAATTGGAAAGGCAGTGAACGCAACGAGAACGGGTGTTGATAATTCTCCTAACGAACCAAGTAAATCAATTGGCAGTAAAGAAAAGGCAGTCTGAACGCCTGTTAGTCCAAACAAAGCAACAAGTCCCCACACAGCTCCCAGCCCTGCCGCCATCCACCAGCTGGCAGCCATTACTCCTAAAATATCTGTTGGAAGGAACAGCAGCCATGGGTTTAACATCTTAAAGGAAACAGCAAAAGAGATCCCTACGGAAACAATAAATCCAATACTCAATCCGAAGGAGATAGAAGTCAGTTCCGTACGTTTCATTCGCCCTTCCAAAAACTCTGGTAAGATTGGGCGAATTCCATCATGGAATACCGCCTTTCCTAAATGCGCTGCTAATGCTGTTAAGGCAGTAAGCAATACAACGACTGCAATTTCAATAACAGATAAGTTTTGAAAGATATCCATTTCCCCAACTCCTATACAAGTTCATGTTTTTTAAGCAAGCTATTAATAATAACTGGTACAGCTTCTTCTATGCTCTCTACAGCCATACCAAAGGCGATTTTCCCTTCTTTTACTAACTTTTCTATCTCTTGCTGATTTGGTTTTTTTCCGTTTTTTGCCACTGTGGAACATTTGCCATAGCCTAGAATTCCAATTGCAACTGATAGTGCTGCACCACCGCCGCTGTTGCATGCTCCTAAATAATAATCTGCATCACCGGCTTTAACTTTTTTGGCCGCATCAAAATCGGTAGTAACGGTTACTTGTACATGCTCTCCACCTGCTGTTTTTGCACTTCTCTCAATAACGTCCTTTTTAAGACCTCCAACAACGATTCGTAACATTACGCATTCTCCTTCCCTGTTAACAAACAGAAATATAATGTAATAAAAGCTGCTTCCGCATCAATATTCATCTGGTCATTTTTCAGTAAATCTTTAGCAAATTGGTAATATTCCGGATTTTTACCGATGACCTTTTCTAATTCATCTGCTATATCAATAACAGGCTGGTTATCAGAAATTCTCTGTAACGCTACCGAAATGTGGCTCGTAAAAGAACCGGCATTCTCTTCGGTTAGTTTTACATCAAGAAACCTTTCGACTTCTTCCATTAGAATAGGCAGACGGTTAAAAATTTCATCATTGATTTGGTTTGTATCATGAAGAAGATCGATTCTCTCTTTTAAAGTAGCATCCATTTGATAATGCCCCTTTCTATGCTTTTTAAGATTATCAATATACCAAAAACTGTATATTAGGATATTTTATAACTTTTATTTTGTTACTCTTAACTAATTGCAATACAACATGATTAAAGTTAACCACCTTCACCAAAATACAATTTTTTGTATATTATGGCGAAAAAAATTAGTATTTAGGGATCATGTCACCGTTTACTACTTGCTTTTGAACATCAACAATTCTGCTTAAAGATAGCAGCTTAATCATATATTCCATCTTTCGATTTTCGGAATGAATGACACAAACAGCTTCATTCATTTGTTTTTCAAATTGAATCGCAAGCGGTGATGTCAGCGGCTTAATGTTATAAGATTCCGAATCAATTTCATCCACGTTCCAGATCATCGCATCAATCGTATGCGCTTTCAAATGTTGCAATAAATGCATATAGTTAAATTCTAAATACTCAACATTGAATCCCATTGCTTCTGCATTGGTTAATATTTTCTGGTCAGTAGAAAAGCTGTCCAATCCCACCTTCATCCCGTTCGTAATTCTTTCCATGCTTGGTTCAGAAAAGATAACACCATGCTCGGATACATAGGTTTTTTCTCCAAATTCCAAGGCGATTTTTAAGGATCTATCTTTTTTCATTTCCTCAATGGCTGAAAACTTGGATACAAGCGCAAAATCATATCTGCCATCTATAACTCCTTTAATACGAGGTTTCGAACCTCTCATAAAAGCAATATTCAAGGATAGTTCCAATTGCTCAAATTGCGAGGTGAGTCCTGTCGCAAGTCCCTCATATTTTTTGGAGTACGGAAGCGGCATTACTCCTGTTATTTGATAGGAACCAGAAAACTTTAGTAAGTTTGAAATATTTTTGTAGCGAAGGAATGTACCAAGATGTCCTCTTGCTTCTAATTTAATACAGTTTTCATTCTCTAATTTTTTTAACACCGTTTGGATCGTTCCGCGCCCCACTTGAAACCTTGCAGCAAAATCACCAACTTTTGGCAAACGCTCATTTACTTCAATGAACATTAACTCTTCGGCAATCTTTTGTAAGATCATTCCCTTTTTTGAAAAAAGATTTTCAAGGCTTTCCATTCATCACCATCCTCTCAATGTACATTTTTTTGTATAATGAGATAAAAATAAAAACCGCTCGAAGCGTTCTCTAAAACTTTATTCGAAAGTACCATTAAATATTTAGGAATATACAATTTTTTGTACTTTCTGTACACATAATGTAACATGGTTTAAAAGCGTTTACAATACTTTTTTTATAAAATTATTTTTCAATATACAAAAATCTGTATTTTGTATATTATAGAGTATGAATGTATTTATATAAAATTCTTGGCAGGGGTGAGTTAGATGTATCGAATGGTTTTTCTTGATATCGACGGAACCATCTTAGATTCTACAGAAAAATTAGATAGCAAATTAATCCAAACTATTAAAGATATACAACAAAAAGGGATACTAGTGGGATTAGCTACGGGTCGTTCTTTTGATGGGGCAAAAAAATATGGTGAAATGCTCGGTTGTTCCATATTCGTAACTTATAATGGAGGTTATGCTCTTTCAAACGGGAACATCATTCATGATGAGAAGATACCTTCCACACTTGCTTATCAATTATGCAGCGAAACGAAAAAATTAGGCGGTGCTTATATCCATTTTTCATACAGGGCATCAGTTTCTAATCGTCCGCCGCATGGAATTGAGTACTTACTGCCAGCAGCAGAATTATCGAATTTAACGGACACAAATCAGGATGCACATCGTTTGGTCCTCTATCTTAATCAGCATCAACGATCAATTCTTCAAGGAAAAATCACTGGTGCTGCGAGTTTTGATGAAGGAGATCGGTTGGAAGTCTTTCCGAATGGATCGAAATGGACTGGGATTTTACCTGTAATCAACATGCTAGGAATTTCCCCAGATGAGGTAGTAACGATTGGTAACGGTACAAACGACATAGGGATGTTACAAGAAGCTGGTTTAGGGATTGCCATGGGGAATGCACCTGAATCTGTGAAGGAAAGTGCTGATTTCGTGACAGAGGATAATGATCATGATGGTGTAATCTTGGCTTTAAATAAAGTTTTTAACCTTCAAAGTCAGTTTATATCTTAGTTCTTTTTCTAGAAGGATTTTCACACTACAAATAATTTACATTTCAAAAAGCCTGTTCCGGAGAAATTGAGATAAAAGAGACAAGGAAAAGCACCCACTGTATCGTATTAGATAACTAAACGATAATGGTGGTGTTTTTTTGTTTATTAAAATATAAGAATTTCACAAATTTTTGATATCAAACACCCGATTCCATATTAAAACCCAAAGATGATATACAAGTGCTTTTGGAATACAAAAAGCGCCTATCTAATGAAATACTGAATAGGTGCCTTAACAGGTTGAAGGAGGATTGGATCTGCTGGTGCAGGTTTGCCATTTAAAGCGTCAATATCAAGTTCAACTGCTTTAGCTCCCTTCGCAATCGGATCTTGTTGGATTGTACCATCAATCTTACCTTGGCGAATTTGTTAAAGAGCTTCGGAAGTACCATCAACGCCAACGATATATACTCTGAAGGGTTTTGTTTCTATATTTCTTAAACAATTTTCGAAAATAATTAACATTGCAACATCCTATTTTTTCAGCTATTAAAGTGAGAGCCATATCTTATTTAAAAGTAATTTTTCAGCTTCTTCTATTCGATACATATTCACTACATCGATAAACGTTCTTCCGGTGATTTTCTTAAATCTTTTACAGAAATGATGGGAACTGGTAAAAGAGGCTCTAGAAACTGAGCCCCTTTATTTCACTGCTGGTTGTTATTTAGTAATAGCTTGAAATGGATTCAGGTGTTTTCTTGATAGTAACCCCTCTGTACCTCCGCCTACCACAACAAGCCGTTTTTTCCAAGTTTTTTAACTTTTAAGCTTCTTCTCTGCGAACCCAGATATCTAAGATAACCGCCAAGCCAATGATGGCACCTTTAATCATTAATTGATAGGCATAGGTCATACCTAATAGAGTTAATCCATTACTTAGTACGCCGATGATAAGCGCACCGCCAATCGTACCAAGAACAGTACCTTGACCGCCGCTAAACTTTGTTCCTCCCAGAACAACTGCGGCAATCGCATCCAGTTCCCAGCCTGTACCGGAATCAGGAAGACCTGCTGATAGACGCCCGGATAACACAACCCCGCTAAACGCTGAAAGAAAGCCGCAAATAACGAAAACCATAATTTTCACTCTGCCTACATTCACTCCGGCTAAGGATGCTGCAATCGGACCGCCGCCCGTAGCGTAGATATGTCTTCCAAAAACAGTTCTGTTCAGAGTAAAGTGGGCCATAATTAATATCGCAGCGAGATAAATCAGGACAATGGGAATCGGTCCAATATTCATGGTTGTTAAATCTACATAAGTAGATGAGTCAATCGTGATTGGTGCTGAACCAGGACTTGAAGCGAGTGACAGCCCCCTTAATACGGACATGGTCACTAATGTAGCTAAAAAGGCTGTAACCCGAACCTTTACGACCATCATTCCATTAAATAACCCTATTAAGGCACCTAATACGAGAGATAAACATATTACTAGAATCGGATTCATGCCTTTTTGAATCGTGATGGCAGCGAACATTCCAGTAATTCCGATAATCGATCCTACTGATAAATCAATTTCACCGGCAATGATAACATACGTCATTCCAAAAGCCACAATCGCAATCATCGCCATTTGGCGAATAATATTCATAAAATTGCTAAAGGTTAAAAAATAGGGTGAAAGATAGCTAAACACAACCGCTAGTATGACAAGCCCTATAAAAATGATGGCCTGTGATGAGGTTAAGATTTTCCCTATCTGTAAATTCTTTTTATGATTTGGTTTTGAATTGATTACTTGTCTTTCCACTCCTAAACTCATTTAAACACCCCCAGTGGCAAAATATAAAATGATTTTATCCGTAATCTCTGAACCTGCCAATTCCTTCTTAACCTTTCCGTCATAGAGAACGATTGTACGATCTGCCAGCGACACTAATTCAGGTAATTCGGAAGAAACCAGGATAATGGACATCCCTTGTTCTGTCAATTGGCGAAATAACATTTGCAGTTCTGTTTTAGCGACTATATCAATTCCTTGAGTCGGTTCATCAAGCAATAGAATTTTTGGATTCAGGTTTAAACATCTGGAAATGACAACTTTTTGTGCATTTCCACCGCTTAGCTTCCCAACTTTCTTCTTTGGATCACCTGGACGGATATTTAAATGGTCAATATTTTCTTTGGCAATCCTGTCCTCATCCCTAGATTTAATAAGGCCTTTGGGGAATAACTGAGGCAGATTCGTTAAAGTAACATTTTCTTTTATTGACATACCAGGGATGATTCCTTCATTCCTACGATCTTCAGGGACCATAATAATCCCTAATCGAATGGCATCATGAATAGATTTTATCTTTACAACTTCACCATTTAATTGGATTGTTCCTGAGATTATTGGATCAATTCCTGAGATAGCCCTTAGAATCTCCGTCCTGCCACTTCCAAGTAACCCTGAAATTCCTAAGATTTCACCTTCAAAAAGTTCAAAACTGAGATTGCTGAATTTTTGTCCTGTCAGATTCTTTACCTGTAAAAGAGGACTAGCTTTTTTATCCGTCTTTTTCCTTTTTACGGATGAATCGTACAACAACTCATTATCGCCAATCATCATATTAATAATTTGTTTCGTGTTTGCCTCTTGTGTTTGAAGTGTTTCAATTTTTTTGCCATCTCTTAGTACGGTGATCCGATTGGAGATTTCAAAGATTTCATCCATACGATGCGATACATAAATAATGGATGTACCTCTAGAGGTTAACGTTCTAATGATCTCAAAAAGTTTTTCCTGTTCATCCTGTGTTAACGCTGTAGTTGGTTCATCCATGACAATAATTTTCGCATCACTTGAGATGGCTCTTGCAATTTCGATAAGCTGCCTTTCCCCAATACTTAAATTTTTAACAATTTGGGATGGGGATAAATTCATTCCTAAACCATTAAGCAGCGTTTGTGCCTCTTTTTCCATCTGTTTATCATCTAAGCGAATACCCTTTTTCTTTTCTCGTGAAAGAAATAGATTTCCAGCTACACTTAGGTTCGGCAATATACTTAACTCCTGAAAGATCATGGCAATTCCATGTTCCTGCGATGAACTTCTTGAGTTAATTTGTACTTGGTTTCCATCTATCAGAATACTGCCATTTTCAGGTCGATACACTCCGGCAAGAATCTTCATTAAGGTTGTTTTTCCAGCCCCATTCCCCCCCAGCAAAGCGTGAACTTCTCCTTTTCTCAAGTCAAAGTCTACGTTATCGACAGCCTTAAAACCTGAAAAAACTTTCGTTATTTGTTTCATTTCAAGGACATTACTAACCAAGATTACCCCCCCTAAAAATGTTTCTGGGTTAAATAGAATCTAACCCAGAAACAAAAGTTTTAACCAATTAATTGGCTAAAGTCTTTTGAAATACAGTCTTATATCGTTCTTTAACGTTATCTGGTGAAGTAGCTAATGTCGGTACTGTTACATATTTAGGAACTTCCCCGCCTGCAAGTTTCTTTAACAAGGCCAAAGTTTTGTACTTTCCTTCTGCATACAAGTCTTGAGAAGAAGTAAATACAACAATCTTATTTCCCTTTGCCATACCTTGGGCTAAATGGTCACTTAAGTCATGTGTTACGACAAAAACATCATCACGGCCAGAAGTTCTTACCGCTGCTTCCATCCCTAATGCCGGTGTTTCATAAACGCCAAATCCTCCGACTACATCAGGGTGTGCCGTTAAGATATTTTCAAATTCTTGCTGAGCCTGGTCTGCTGTATCGGCCTGTCCCCTAGCAACAATTTTATATCCTTCTTCACCAACGGCATCTTCGAACCCTCTTACTCGTTGTTCACATGTTAGAATATAGGCTCTTAAGCCCATCGTAGCTAAAGATTTACTTTTAATGCCTTCATCCTTCAGCTTTTTCACTAAAGCTTTTCCTGCTGCAAATCCGCCGCCATATCCATCTGGATCTACTAAACTAGTAAATTCACCTTGGTTAGGAGGACCGCCGCCAAGGACCACCGGAATCTTTGACTCATTTAATTTCTTAACTGCAGGTCCAAATGCGGCTGTATCTACCCCAATCGCTACGACGCCATTTACTTTTTGAAGGATTAAGGATTCAACGTCACTCATTTGTTTATTTAAATTTCTTTGTGCATCTGTTTGAACATATTTTCCGCCAAAAGATTCAACGGTCTCTTTAATCGCCTGGCCAATTACCTTCTCTGACGCGATGTCGCCAAAGTGAACAGAATAGCCAATAAATGGTTTCATCGCTTTAATTTTTTCAATTTCCTGTGGTGTTAATTCCAAAGTTTCTACACCGGCTGGTTTTCCTAACGCACTTTCTTCCTTTAAAGGCGGCAGCGCCGCTAACCCATTAGCAGATTCCTTTTGAGATGCTTGAGTTTCTTTCGCTGTTTCTTGTGTTGCTCCGCAACCTGCCAACAAACCTAACGTCAGCAGTGAACTACCTAAAATGGACGCAATTTTTTTTGTTTTCATCGTTTTCTCTTACCCCCCTGATATTAAATGATCGTTTGTACACTTTTTATAGTACATGTATAATAAATAATTAAAAATTAATAAAATTGCGAATAGTAATACATATTATTGTTAACGCTTACAAAATAAAAAATAGCCTCTCATTTATGTGGAAAAACTTAAAAGTTATTGAATAGCGATTCTCCTGATTCTTTCTTCAGATGCTTCGGTATGATGAATTTCGTCTACTATTTGCCCATCACGCAAAACTAAGATTCTATTGCACAAGCCGATTAGTTCGCTAATGTCGGAGGAAATAACCATGATCCCTTTCCCTTTCTGCGCAAGATCATGAATGGCTAAATATAATTCACATCTTGATCCGATATCAATCCCTCTAGTCGGTTCATTTATTAATAGTAATTCACTGTCCGCGACCAGCCATTTCCCTAGTATAACCTTTTGCTGATTTCCCCCGCTCAAATACTTAATTTGATCATGGATATGTTTTAATTTGATATCCAGTTCCATTACTTTTTCTAACGCCGTGTCCTGCTCTTCATTCAGCTGAATAACCTGCCATTTATTTAATTTATCCAAACTGGATATCGTAAGATTTTGCGATATATCCATATTCGTCAAAAGGCCCTCTTCTAGACGATTTTCGCTAACGTATCCCATATGCTTATCTACAGCCTCGTAGGGATGCTCTAGTTTAATTTCTTTACCTCGCCAATAAATATGGCCTGAATCTTTTGTCACTTGCCCTATGATGATTTTAGATAACTCGGTTCGGCCTGATCTTGATAAGCCTGCTATTCCAAGTATTTCGCCTTCATATAAAGAGAAGTTGATATTTTTTAATAAAGGTGCTCGCGACAAATTTTCAACCCGCAGCATCGCTTCCCCTTGATGATCGAAAATAGGCGGGAAATAATTACGAATATCCTTTCCGATCATTTGTTTTACGATTTCACGTTTATTTACGGTTTTGATATCGTTCGTACTGATATGTCTGCCATCTCTTAAAATAGTCACCCGATCACTGATTTTGATAACTTCATCCAGATAATGGGAAATAAAGATAATTCCTATTCCTTGCTTTTTAAATTCCCTGATTAGTGTATACAAACGATTCCGTTCTACCTCATTTAAGTTTGCCGTTGGTTCGTCCATTATTAAAACTTTTGACTTTTTACTAAGAGCTCTAGCAATGGAAACGATATATCGTTCACCAGGATCTATTGAAGAAACAAGCGTATTGGGATTCATTGGACACCCAAGGAGTTCTAATAAGCGCCTTGCTTCATACTTCATCTTTAAAAAATTCGGAATGAACCCTAAGAGCTTAGGATAATTACCTAAAAAGATATTTTCGGCAATGCTCATACTTCGAACTAACATTGGTTCCTGGTAAATAGTTGAAATTCCTAGTTTTTGAGCTTCTTGAGTGGATGAAATTTTAACTTTTTCATGATTTATATAAATTTCTCCCTCATCAGAGGTATAAATGCCGGCAATCATTTTAATTAAGGTGCTTTTTCCTGCTCCATTTTCCCCGATAATGGCATGGACTTCACCTGATTTTAATTCAAAGTCTATCTCCTCTAAAACTTTCGTACCAAAAAAGGATTTATGAATATTTTTTAATTCTAGAAGCATACATTCACCTACCAACGAAGATACATATTAATTACCAAAAGTTTACACGATGCAATAACAATATATAATTAAAAATATTGCGAAAAAAACTACAGATTTTTGCCTTGAGCATCACTATATTCAAATCACAACTATTTATCTATACTTTAATCTTTCTATATTTTCCCGGCGGGCTCCCTGTGATTTTTTTAAAAAGCAGATTGAAATAATTAGCATTTTCATAGCCTATTAACGATGCTATTTCTCTCACAGAAAGGTTGGAATGCTCTAGTAACCTTTTTGCTTCTTCTATACGGCACTGAATCATGTACTGAATTGGCGGCAACCCTACCTCTTCTTTAAAAACATGAGCTAAATGGTAAGGACTTACATAAACGAGGTTAGCTAATACGTTTAAAGTCAGCTCTTGCCGAAAATTTTCTTCTATATATTTTTTTACTTCCAGACACAAGGAAGAGAGGGAAGGATGATTGGCATTTTTCAAAAGACGACTAATTTTTATAATCACTGTTCGTAATATTGAGGATATGATATCTTGATATCCGGCACCTTTCGTATCATATTCACTTAATATAACATTTAAATAATGTTGAATCTCCCTTTTTTCTTCCATCAGAGGAATAATCGGTAGATCCGTGGAATCTATCAAAAAACCTTTCTGGTTTCCATTGATATGGAGACTGGAAAAACAGATAGAAATCCCTTTAAGAGGCTTGTCTATACTAGATTTCCCCTCAATATGACTTAATGGATTTAAAATAATAAGGTCTCCTTCTTTTCCGACTAAAAGTTTATCTTCAAATTTAAAATCTCCACGCCCTTGTTCTATAAAAATAATCTCTGTATAGTCAGCGTAGGTATGTTTTTTAATCCACATTGGATTTTTTGGTTTGATTTCTGATGCAGTTATAAATCGAGGAGTATCTAATAAAATGGAGGATTTTTGCACGGGATTGCCCCCTTATCGTAACAAATAAAAGAAGTAAAGAAACGCATTTTTGGGGAGCATCAACGGGGCGGTTCCTGGGAAACTTATTTTGCCTGGGACTGCCCCGTAATCATTTGTACCTTAACCTGTAAGGATTATTTGTACTCCCAACCAATTTCTTTTAGTTTTTCTTTCAAGTAAGCAATGGATGTTTTCGCATACCAATCCGGCTCGGACTGTCTGGCATGGAATCCAACCTCCATGGATAGATATCCGTCATAGTTGTTATCCTTTAATGCTCTTAGAACCGCTTCGAAATCACAGCGTCCTTGGCCAGGAGGAAGGCGGTCATTGTCAGAGATGTGAACATGGTGAAGCTTGTCCTTCATTCGGTATACATAGTCGCTGGCAACTTCATTGCGGTATAAAGCATGGAACGTGTCAAACATAACCTTTACATTATCCATACCGGATTGCTCTGCTAGAAGAAGAGCATCGTCAGCCGTTTCAATTAAATTGCTGTCCGCCGGAGTTGGTTCGACAACTAGAGTCACTCCAAGATCCTTTGCATATTTTGCTACTTCAATGAGCCCTTCTAAGCTATTGTTCCATGCCTCCTGCTGTGAAGTTCCAAAAACAACCCAGCCTGCAATCCACATGACCGTCGGACATTCCCATTCATGCGCTAAACGGACTACTTCTTTATAATGATTAATGGTAAATTCTCTTTCTTCTTTTAAAGGAGAGCTTGGGTTCATCCCTGGGCCGCCGCCTGGTGCCGGGAGCATCGATGAAACCTTCAAATTCTTTTCCTTTAATAATTTTTTGATTTCTTGTCTTCTTTCAGGCGATAAATAGTCCGGCCATGCATGTGGAGCAGCACAGCCAATTTCAATGGCATCATAACCAAATGAAGAGAGACGGTTAATAACTTCCTCTAGAGGATAAGAAGAAAGCCAATTTGGAAAACTACTATAAACCCATGTATTAAATGAAATACCTTTCATCACGAACAGCTCCTTTTATTTAAAATAAGTTTATTCCCAAACAAATACTGCTTTTTCTGTCTTTCTTTCATCAAACATACGGAATGCTGTTTCAGCTTCTTCTAGTTTAAATTGGTGTGTCACTAATTTTTCAACAGGCAGATTTTTTCTCACAATGAATTCAGCAATTTCGTCAAATTCTTGTATTGGGAAGTACCAAGAACCCATTACCGTAATTTGTTTACGAATTAACTGCTGACTAGGCTTGATATTTGTTTCTTTACTTTCGCCAATAAACGCCACGCGACCGTGCGCTCTGACACAATCTAGTGCATCATTTTCACCATAAGGGCTCCCAGAACAATCAATCGCTGCGTCTGCGCCGGCACCCTTGGTAATCCGGGCGATTTCTTCTTGGACATTCATCGTTTTACCGTTGATGGTGTAATCTGCCCCCAATTCCTTCGCAAGCTCCAAGCGCTCATCAAGCATATCAACAGCGATAACCGTTGCTCCTAATCCTTTGGCGATCATTACACCTGCGCCGCCCATTGGACCCATTCCAAAAATAACAAGGTAGTCTCTACCGGAAATTCCCATTCTCTTTTGCGCATGATATAGAGTTCCTACTGCGTCTGTTGAAACCGCTGCCGTTACGAAGCTCATGCTATCAGGGAGTCTCATGCAGTTTTCTGCTGGAACAACCATGTACTCAGCGTCACCGCCATGGGAATCAAAGCCAATGCACTTAAATTCTTTACAGAACATTTTGTAGCCGCTCTTACAATGAGCACATTCACCGCATCCTAGTGCTAAGTAAACGGCAACACGGTCGCCCGGCTTGAAATTTGATACACCATTACCAACTTCTGTTATTACCCCTGCCGGCTCATGGCCTGGAACCGTACAACCGCATTTTGTTCCTTCAAAAACAGAAGTACCATAGTATAAGCTCATATCACTGCGGCAAATAGCGGATGCTTTTAATTGAACCAATACTTCTCCTTGGCCAGGAGTTGGAATGTCGATCTGACGAATTTCCACCTTTTTGTCTCCCGGAAAAAATACGGCATTCATTGTCGTCATTTTACTGCCTCCAAAAAGCTAATTTTTTCTTAAATTTTAATTCCTCACTCAGGGCCCTTATCAGCGCTAGCAGCTTAAGCCCACCACATCTCAGTCAGTTGCTCCTTAAACATAGCTCCTTTTAGAAGGGAAATTGCCTTGCTTAACCCCTCATCTGTAGACGCAAGCATATCCTCATGTTCAATGGAAATGATATAATCGTATCCGACAGCACGCAAGGTACTGACAATATCTTTCCAGAACTTTTCATCAGAACCATAACCGACTGATCTAAAAGTCCATGAGCGGTCTAATATTTCGGAATAATGCTTTGTATCTAAAACACCATTTACACGAATATTGGCACGATCTAAATACGTGTCCTTTGCGTGGAAATGGAAGATTGCATTCTCGCGGCCAAGCTTTTTGATTGCTTCAACTGGATCGATTCCCTGCCAAACAAGGTGGCTTGGATCAAAATTCGCACCGATGTTTTCTCCAGCATGTTCCCTCAACTTCAATAATGTTTCAGGATTATAAACCACAAATCCCGGATGCATTTCAAGGGCAATTTGGTTAATGCCATGATTTTTAGCGAATTGTGCTTCCTCTTTCCAATACGGAATCATGACTTCGTTCCACTGCCAGTTCAACACATCTAAATATTCAGGCGGCCACGAGCATGTGACCCAGTTTGGATTTTTTGCTTCCGCGTGATCGCCCGGGCAGCCAGAAAAACCATTCACTACAGGTACATCTAGACGCTCAGCTAACAAAACCGTTTTTCTCCAAACTTCATGGGAATCCTTCGCAAACTTTTTATCTGGATGCAATGGATTTCCGTGGCAGCTTAGACCGCTGATGGTTAACCCCCTGCTTTCAATCGCACGCAAGAAAGCTTTTGCTTTCTCTGGAGATGCAAGTAATTCATCCGGATTACAATGATGATTCCCCGGATAATTTCCTGTTCCCAATTCAACCGCTTCTACACCCATCCGAACTAATTTATCTAGCATTTCCTCAAAAGGTAGATTCTGATACAAAGGATTAAATACCCCTAGCTTCATGCAAGTACCTCCTTGCCTGACTGAACCTTCACCCATTTCTGCAGCTGGTGGCTTTCCAAGATGGCATCGGTAATGCACATGGAAAGGTGGCCATCTTCAAATGTTGCAAAATTAGGCTTGTCTCTTTTAAGGCTCTTGCCATCACGGACAAACGAGTAGAAATTCAGCATCATATTTTTCAAAGCATCAGGCCAGCCTTCATTATGGCCGCCAGGGTGGTGGATGGAGGACCTTGCTTCAGCAGCAAACAATGCAGGATCGGCTAACAAAAGTTCATTTGCTTTATCCCGATGTCCGATCCATAGCTTTTCTTGCTCCTCTTGGTTCCAGAATGTAGAGCTCTTACTTCCGTTAATTTCAAAACTTAGTCTATTTTTCCGGCCAGCACTTACTTGAGAAACAGTAAACACCCCTCTAGAACCATCCTCAAAGCGAAAAAGAACCGATGCATAATCTTCTGTATTGATTGGAACATCGTCACACTCTTGTTCTTCTATATTCTGTGAATTAAAAGTAGAGATAGTATTTCTTGCCTTCTTTCTTACAGGAATTACTGTTGCTAAATCGGCAAAAACTTCGACGATTCTTTTTCCTGTCACAAACTGAACCGTGTCACACCAATGAGAGCCAATATCGGCAACCGCACGTGATTTCCCGCCCACTTCAGGAGCGAGGCGCCAGTTGAAATCAGTTTCATACAATAACCAATCCTGCAGATAGCTTCCATGTACCAAATTCACTTTGCCTAGGTCACCACTCTCGACCATTGCCTGTAAATTTTGCACACTTGCATGTTGTCTATAATTAAAATTCACCCCATGGACGACACCATGTTTTTCTGCTAACGCTAGCAATTCTGCTGATTCTTCACTGTTCATCGCCAGTGGTTTTTCAGATAAAACATGTTTACCTGCTAAGATGATTTCTTTATTAATCGCAAAGTGCAGGTGATTAGGTGTGCAGTTGTGAACGACTTGGATTTCGCTATCCTTTAGCATTTCACAATAATCACCAAAGGCTTTTGGAATACCCAGATCCGCTGCTTTTTTTTCAGCTGCTTCTTGACTAGTTTCCGCCAAGCCGACTACTTCAACGAACCCAAGTCTTCTGATCGCTTCAATATGGGTTGGTCCAATAAAGCCCGTTCCAATAATCCCAACCTTTATTTTGTTCATAACGATCACTCCGTTTCCATCAAACTTTATTTTTTTACAACCTCTTGTTTTTTAAGAAAATGAATAAATTGTTGAGCCACATCCTTCGGCTCCCCTTCCAAACGATTGGCCGTGCGTTCTTTTACGCCGCCAGTGAGGATTTGTTTCAGTCTTTTATTGGCACTGATATTGCTGTCAGGCATATAGATTTTTTTAGGTCTTGGATTTGGCGTTTGAAGCGTCATTCGATCCGATTTCATTTGAGTCGTCAGCACATGTTCTTTTACCTTTATTTTCGCTGCCTGAAGAACATTTGAAAGCGATTGTTCTCTATCATGCTCCATTGTCTGATCACACATCATCAATGCAGGCAATTGAACCGTTAATTTTTGCCTTCTTCCACGTCCAAGGGTTCGAGTTGCAACATAATTTTCATTTGTAACCTGCTCAAGTTCGAGCAGGGAATTAATCAACGTCACCCCGAGTAAATTGGAAAGAGCCGGCCCAACACCGTTTGCTCCAGCTCCCTGTTGACCGGTCATGATTAGATCAAATTTCTGATCAACAAGGATTTCGCTTACCCTTTGGGTCATTTCGAAAAGATTTTGTTCGTCATTGGTCTTAAACAAATCTGCCCCATCCGCTCCTAAACCTAGTAAACTGCGAAGCATGTATGAATTGTTTCCGAAATAATAGACATGAATCTGCGTATTTGGTATTTTAGCTTTCAGATTTGCTGCTTCCTTCATCCCAGCAGAATCGGATTCATCAATAAATAAAGTCGTATTCAATTCACTTAACCCTTTATGATTTTGCGTAAACATCGGAGTTCCAACTGGTGCTTGTTTCTCCCTTATCAGTACTGCAATTTTCAATCCTTCTCCTCCTCTCCTTACGAATGCGTTTCTTAACCTAATCGAAAACGAACTCCGCAGCCACCATGCGGAAAATTCCATGTTACAGCATCAGTCTCACAAGAAATGCGGCAGGCGCCACATTCGAGACAGCCGTCGACAACAAATCTCATTTTTCCGGATTCTAATGTAAAACGTTCGGCCGGACAGATATTAAGACAAATTTGTGTAGAACATGTATTGCAAATTGAGGTATCAACTTTTATATGCGGTGTTTCATCGGGATTAAAATTAACGTGCAAAAGCTTTTCGGTTGTATTCATTTTACATATACCTCCAAACATCATAGCCATCCTTAATTAATTGCCAAGCAGAAACATTTCCGCGGAGGGAATTTTTCAGCGTTGATGACAAACTCGGTTGAATCGTATCTTCAAATCCAAATAAATTTTTAGCGATATTGTCGATCAGAACAGGATACTCTCTGCCCATGCGCGGATTAGCCAAAACCTTATGCGTCTTCTGAAACTTTTTAAGGTTTTTTCCAACAAAGGACTGATCTAGCTGCTGTTTATAGGATGCTAATTTCCGAGCTGATACATTTCCTTGCCTTATACAGTTAACCGCTGTTTTCCCTGCCTCTCTTCCTGAAGCGATAGCATAATTCATCCCCTGAATCGAAAAGCCGTTATTGATGACCAGCCCTGCAGCATCCCCAGTGACTAAAATCCCATCTCCATATAATTGTGGAACCATGTCTAGTCCAACTTCGGGAACTAAATGAGCACTATATTCCACTAAGCTTCCGCCTTCAATAAATTTTTTAATTTGCGGCTGATTTTTAAAATGTTCTAAAATCGCTCTGGAGTTAACAGAAGTTTCTGCTATGGATCCTAAATTGACGACAATTCCGATGGATAGAGTATTACGATTCGTATAAATGAAGGCACCGCCATAAACTCCATTTAAAAACTCGCCAACAAACTCATAGGCACAACCTTCACTTCCCTTAAGTCCAAAACGCTCATTAATGGTTTCCTCAGACAGTGACAGAATTTCTTTAATACCAAGCCCGATATCCTTAGGCGATATATCCTGCTTGAGCAAGCCTGCTTTTTGAGCAACCAAGGAATTTACTCCATCCGCACAAATCACAATATCAGCGTAAATATAGCCATCCGAATGATGAGTTTTGACACCTTTTACAAACCCATCCTCCAAAATCACATCTTCCACTAATGTATTGGTTAAAAGGGTCGCCCCCGCTTCTTCCGCTTTATTAGCCAGCCAGCTGTCGAAATGAACTCGGTTTAATGTGCAGGCATTATAGCCTTCATTTCTTTCTGTCTCATATTGCATTAAAGATAATGAATCGGCCGTTACCATCCCGATTCCTTTTTTGGAAATCCATCGCTCAATCGGGGCATCATTCTTCCAGTCCGGGATAAATTCATCCAAGATTCCTTTAAACATGACGCCGCCGGTTACATTCTTTTCCCCTGGCACAATTGCCCGTTCAATAATACAAACATCCAAACCAGCCCTTGCCATTTCAAGAGCTGCTGCACTCCCGGCCAAACCGGCACCGACCACGATTACATCAAATTTGCTAGACAACTTGGTCACCTCCTAATCCATCAATAAGAGCAGGTAAAATTTCAAACGCATCACCTATAATGGCAAGATCTGCAACCTTTAATAAGGGTGCGTTTGGATCTGAATTAATTCCAACAATAACATCCGATTCCTTAATACCGATGAGATGGTGGGGTGCGCCAGAAACGCCGACGCCTACATACAATCTTGGTGCAACTACGTTTCCAGTCAGACCAATGAGTTTATTGTGCGGGAGAAACCCGTTATCAACGACAATCCGGCTTCCCCCCAATGTCGCTCCTATTAGACTGGCAAACTGGGAAACTAGCTTTAATCCTTTTTCATTCGCAATTCCATCACCCATTGCCACAACCACTTCGGCCTCGGTTAAATCAATATTTTCCGCTTTGGCTTTAAAGGTCTCCATAATTTTCGGTACCATTCCATTTACAAGTGAATCCACTTTCTGAACAGCAACAGGGATGTTTTTTTCAAAATAAGGATTTCTGCCCGTGCCGCTTGGGATAATGGTCGCAAAACAAACATTTGAATGTCTCGGCAGTATCCGAACTTCATCGACTTTACCGGCATAGGTTGATTGATGTATTTTAAAGTCACCATCATCAATCGTAATTTGCCGACAAGAATGGAAAAATACGCTGTTCGAGGAAGCTGCAGCAATGGCTAAAATGGTTTCTCCCAATAAATTATTGGCAGCTAAAACTAAGCCCAGTTTTGCTTCGCCTGCTAAATTTCCTATTTCACTGCCCACTAATTGCCCGCATGGATCATCGTCTATAGTAAATGGCAATTCCCAAAATACATCGACGGCCGCTTGTGTTAGTTCCTCATGGGAGATGGTTTCGCTGCAGGCCGCCCCTATAAGGCTCCCTCCCAAAAGATTGGCCAACTTTCTGCCGTCCTTAACGATATTCTTACTATCCTCCGTGATTTTTCCTTCTTCTCCTTCAATAAAAACAAGGACATTTTTCATACCAGGATGCTCCCCTCTAAACATTCCGATCTATAGTTTGCGCCCAATTTCCTCTCCATCCCAAACCGCTTGCTCGATCATCCTTGGTGCAGCACTATCACCAATTCGATAGATTTCCTTACACTTGCCTTTTAAGGAGAAGTATAAATCAGTGTTAGAGCTGTTTTGGGTGGCATAGACAAAGGAATCGTATCCATCCATTTCGACTTCCTTTTCAGTGTATACATTTTTTAGCACCGCACAATTTCCATTAATCGCCACAACTTCATGATGCGGTGTCATTTCTACATCCATTTCCATAAAGCGTTGATAGAACATAACCTGATTACTTGGTTCCAAATTTTCTCCAACAAAGTTTAAATGCGTGACCATGTTTACATGTACGCCTTGAGAAGCTAATAATTCTGCTACTCCGGCACCCTTGTAATGTCCATTTTCATCGATAAACAATACTCGATTTCCGACTGATGCTTTTCCGTCAATCACATCATAAACACTGTAGACATTTTCCTGGCTGCCGCCTGGAACATTCAAAGGTGAAACGCTGGAACCCGTTGCGATCACTACTACATCCGGATTAAAATCCAGTACGGTCTTTTCATCCGCTTCCACTTTATAGTGAATCTCAACACCCAGACGATTTACGCGTTTAATTAAATGAGAGATAACACCATGTACCTGGTCCCGGTGTGGGAGCTTACTTGCTAAAAGAACCTGGCCGCCAAGCTTATCATCTTTCTCAAGCAGTGTAACCTGATGTCCTCTTAATGCAGCGATTTCACTTACCTTCAAGCCGGCAACACCACCGCCGATCACGACAATCCGTTTTTTCTTGTCTGCTTCTTTTAACGTGCCGATGCCAAGTTCTTTTTCAAGCCCTACAGCAGGATTGTGAATGCAGCGAATCGCTTTTTCCTGCATGACTTGGTAGATACATCCATCATTACAGGCGATACAGTTTCGAATATCCTCCTCATCGCCGCGCTGCGCTTTATTTGGAAGCTCCGGATCTGCGATTAAGGCTCTTGCCATTCCCACAAAATCAGCATGGCCATCTGCTAAAATCTTCTCCGCTTGAACTGGATCATTGATGCGGCCAAATGAGATGATCGGCAGATTGATAATTTCTTTAAGAGATGCACCCATGTAAACAGCGAACCCGGCAGGAACAGACATTGGCGGGATTTCCATATAAAAACTGGAGAAGGAGCCTGCATCGGTATTGATGTAGGTTACTTGACCTGTTTCCTCAAAAGCCTTTGCCAGTTTAATTCCATATTCAAGGTCGTAGCCCCAAGGGGTAAACTCATCCAGACAAAGACGAATACCAACCGGGTAATCATCCCCCACTGCTTTCCGTATTGCCCGGAGGACCTCCATCGGCAGCCGTAATCGATTTTCAAATGAACCGCCATATTCATCGGTACGTTTATTAAAATATTCGGAGACAAAGGAGCGTAATAAACCATCATGTGCCACTTTAAACTCAACACCATCAAACCCCGCTTGTTTGTAGTGGTAAGCTGTTTTGGCAAATCCTTCAATCGTTTCTTGGATATCCTCTATCTCCATTTCCTTTGTATTGAATGAACTAGACGGTTCCGGCATTTGGGTAGGAGCTAATAAGATTTGTGGAGGATTCCTTAAAGTTGTGTGACCTGCATGGTTAATTTGTCCAAAGATTTTCGCACCATTTTCATGGACCATATCAGCATACATACGCAGCCCTGGAACAATTTTAGGGTCCCATCCACGGACAAATTTATTTGACATTTGCCCGGATAATGTAGCGGCAATGCCATACATGATAATTAAGCCGGCTCCGCCTTTCGCGCGTTCAGCATAATAGCGTGCTTCCCGTTCATGCGGCATGCCATCTTCCTCTGTCAAAGCATCAAAATGCGGCTGAAATACAATCCGGTTTTTAATTGTCACATTCCCGATCTTAAACGGGGTAAACAAATAATCAAAGTTACTCATTACAGTCTCTCCTTTAGATTACGCACCCGTTCCCTCACAAATGGTTAGCGAGAGATTGAGGCAATTTCTTCAAAATGGTTGAGTTTAATTTCGTCAGCCAACAGCGATTCGAGTTTTTCTAGCAATGCTTTCATATGAGGGGTAGAGTCATGATATTCCCAGGCAGCTTGGTCCTTATATTTTTCATAAAATGTATACTTCCCTGGAGTATCCTTCACGCTATGAAGAATATAGATAAGAGCGCCATCCTCATTTTGTACTTCTGAAACCATATGGACGAGGGCATCTTCAAGTTCCTTTTCTTTCCCTGGCTTCGCCTGTAAAGTAGCAGTGAAAACGATCATTTGTATCTCCTCCGGGCTATTTAAAATATTTCTCCAAATAACGGTAGCTGTGCTCTGCCAGATATTCCACATCATCTCCGATATCATTGGCCTCGACTGTAAATTCAACGTTGTTGCCATGATTTTGGATGACGTTAAAGATCTCCTCAAATTGAACATTGCCCTTACCTAGCGGCTGGAATTTTCCGTTCCCGAAATCTTTCAAGTGCATATAACGAATTCTATCAACATATCTTTTTACGACTGCCAGTGCATCTCCTCCAGCACCATGGATATGGCCTGTATCGACACAAAGATTGATTTTCGTCTGCGGCATCAGTTGATCGAGTTGTTCCTCTGTTTCTACCATTGAGTCAAGATGGTGATGGAAGCTGGCCATTAACCCATTCTCTTCACATAAATCCACAACTCTATCTAAGCCCATTGCAAGTTTCGTAAAATCACTTTCCCTGATACCGTCCCGTCTTACAGCTCCGCCCCCGACAATCAGGTGCTTTGCTCCAAATACTTTTGCTGCTATAATGGCCTTGTCAATTTTGTAAAATTCTTCTTCAAGGATTTCATCGAATATAAAGTTAGCAGCGGTATAAACAGCCGCTAATTCTACTTGGTTTTCTCTCAACAGGTCAGTAAATTCATCTCTTTTATTAATATAGCTATATAAATTCCCATCAAAGATCTCAATTCTCCCAAAGCCCGTTTTACCAATGATCTTAACAGCCTCTTCGATAGAGCCCGTAGACAAGTAGAACAAATCTTTGATCGATGGAACGCCATTTGGATGGCCCACTGTATAGCCCCATGCATTTGTCATAAATCCAATTTTCATAAACAATCCTACTCTCTTTGTGAAAATAAATACAAAAGGATTCGAAAAGAAGAAGGTGAAAAGGGAGATGGTGACTCCCTAATTATTTATTCCCTTTCAATCTTTTCCCACTGTCTTGAATTAGCCGATTTTTCCACCGCATCCAGCACAGCCTGATTGCGAACTCCATCAACAAAATTCGGGGATGGGCTGTATCCATTTGTAATTCCATCCATCAGATCTGACATCAGGTTAATAAAGGTATGCTCATAGCCGATAATGAGGCCTGGTGGCCAGTACGCTCCGGCATAAGGATGATGCTCCTCGGTACAGTTGATGGTGCGGAACCCTTGCAGCCCCGGCTCATCATCCGTAAAATACACTTGGAGGTTATTCATATTCTCTAAATCCCAGCGGATGGATCCTTTTTCGCCATTAATTTCAAAGCGATTACCATTACGGTTCCCAGCTGCGAAGCGAGTCGCCTCAAATACTCCAAGTGCCCCGTTTTCAAAGCGGGCAAGAAATGCAGTGGCATCATCCACTTCAACAGTGCCTTTGGCCGTTTTATCGCCTATTGCTTTTAAGCCAAAGCTTGCTTTCTCAAGCGGCCGTTCCTTAATAAACGTTTCCATCATACTTGTTACTTCTGTAAATTCCCCGACCAAAAACCGCGCCAGGTCCAAAATATGGGCTGCTATATCTCCCAAAGCTCCTGATCCAGTTACATCCTTCCGCAAACGCCAGACCAATGGGAAGTCGGGATTTATAATAAAGTCCTGTAAATAGGTGGCGCGTATATGATAAATTTTGCCAAGCCGACCTTCCGAAATCAGTTTCTTGGCGTATTGTACTGCTGGTGCATAACGGTAAGCGTGGCCGATCATGTGCACTACCCCAGCCTTCTGAACCGCCTCAAGCATTCGCTTGGCTTCCGTTAACGTCATCGCCAGCGGCTTTTCACAAAATACATGTTTTCCTGCTTCTGCTGCAGCAATCGCTATTTCCGCATGTGTATGGTTCGGAGATACAATATCAATCAGGTCAATGTCATCCCGTTCGATCAAACGCCGCCAATCCGTTTCATAAGAAGCAAATCCCATTTTTTTAGCTGCTTCCCTAACACCGTCCTCATTCCGTCCAGCAATCGCCTGTAATACCGGAACAGTTTCTGGGTCAAAATAAAACGGTAAATCACGGAAAGCATGACTGTGTGCCTTTGCGACAAACTTATATCCGATCATTCCTATCCTAACTTTCTTTTTACCCAACAGAGTTCACGATCCTTCCTTCATAATGTAATCGATTACATATATTCAAAATAAACAAGAGTACAAAAACGTTAATGATCCATTTTATCATTCAATTTTAATGTTGGATGGCGCGCTCTAATTCAGCCTCGGAGTGGATCTGATCCCCATCTAATTCACCAGTGATCCTTCCATCCTTTAGGACAATGATTCTGTCACAGATTGCCATAAGCTCAGCCAATTCGGAAGATATGAGGATGACACCGAGACCTTTATCAGCCAAACTCCTTATCACATTAACGATTTCACCTTTAGCACCTATATCCACACCTGCTGTCGGTTCATCCATGATCAGTACCTTTGGATTTGTTTCTAACCATTTTGCGATAACAACCTTTTGCTGATTACCACCCGATAATAGCGAGATTACTTTATTCATAGAATCTGTTTTGATCGAAAGCTCATCAATATAGGAGTTAACCTTTTCTGCTACGCGCTTTTTATCTACTACAAAGCCTTTTCTCAATTTACTTATTACAGGCAAGACCATGTTATCTTTTACCGAATGGATTAATACTAATCCTTGCCTTCTTCTGTCTTCAGGGATCAAAGCAATTCCAGCATTAATACCATCTTTTACAGATTTAATTTTGACCTTTTGATTATCTAGGATGATTTCTCCCTCTTTTGCAGGATTAAGTCCAAATATAGCCTCCGCGATTTCGGTTCTTCCAGATCCCATCAATCCAGCAAACCCGATGATTTCACCCTTTTTTAAACTAAATTCAATATGCTTAATTTTGTCGTTAATAGAAAGGTTTTTTACCTCTAAAATGTTTGAACCGGTAAGTTTCTTTTCTCTTTTTATTCGTTTGAATGCTTTTTCCACAGATGTACTTCCGAGGAGGTGATGGATGATGGATTCCATCGTCAAGCTCTTGGTTTCAGTTGTTATCACATGGCGTCCATCTCTCATGACCGTGATTGTGTCTGTAATCTGGAATATTTCATGCATCCGATGAGAAATGTAAATGATGGTAACTCCTTTTTTCTTGAGCTTCTCGACAATACCAAAGAGTATTTGTGTTTCAGCTTCTGTAAGAGAGGCTGTTGGTTCGTCCATGACCAAAATTTTTGCTTCAAGGGACAAGGCTTTTGCTATTTCAATCAGCTGACAATATCCTACACCTAACGTATTGACAGTTGTACCAGGGTCAACATCTATTTCAAATGCTTCCAATAGTTCAGCTGCCCTTCTTTCCAATTCCTTCTTATTGATTATTTGCAACCCTTTTTCTTTTACCCTCTGGTTAAGGAAGATGTTCTCAGCCACTGTCATAGTGGGGATTAAGCTCATTTCCTGAAAGATCATTCGAATACCATGCTGACTGGAATCCTTCGTTGATGATATCTTGATTGGCTGTCGGTTTACTTTGACCGTTCCAGAGTCGGAAGTGTATACCCCTGTTAATATTTTCATCATGGTGGATTTACCCGCGCCATTTCCACCTACTAGGGCATGTACTTCACCCTTTTTTATTTTTAGATTAATATTGTGCAACACTTGTATTCCATTAAACGACTTGTTTATATTTTCCATTTCAAGGATGTATTCACTCATTGTTTATCACCTCTTGATTGTACCCTTCTCACAAGGTTCTTCCGCAGAGCCTTAAGGAATGGCAACTTGATTACAAACTATAGTTCTATTAATTTCTAGCCTTTTTCCGAGTTCCTAATGTACTAAGTGCTACAAACAGGATGATAATCCCGCCTCGAACCATCATTTGCTGACTTATGCTTAATCCCCCAATGATCAGACCATTGTTAATGATACCCATAAGCAAGGAACCGATGACAGAGCCGATCACAGTGCCTACGCCGCCCGCCATGCTCGTTCCGCCAAGAATTACCGCTGCGATAACAGAAAGTTCATCGCCCTCACCGAAAGTGTATCTCGCTGTCTGCACTCTTCCTGCATAAAGCATGCCGGCAAAACTCGCTGCAATACCAGAGATGACAAAAACGGAAATTTTGATTCTGTTTACATTAATACCGGTATATTTCGCAGATAATTCATTACCGCCAGTAGCCATCACCTTTTTACCAAATGGCAGTTTATTCAAAACAAAATAACCAATCACCAGGGCAACAACTGTCCATATTAAAAGAATAGGAATAGGTCCAATTTGACCAAGACCAAAGAAAAAATTATAGTGATCATTTGTAATGGGCACGGCCGCAGTGTTTGTTGTCCACATAGCAGCACCTTTGACAATACTTAACATACCAAGTGTCACGAGGAACGAAGGGATACCTACTTTCGTTACAAAGACACCGTTAATTAAACCTACAGATGCACCAAGCGCCATACCCGCTAATATGGCAAGAAAAATACTATCTGTACTTTGTAACACAAGAGCTACGATAATAGATGACAACGCTACTGTTGAGCCAATCGAAAGGTCGATTTCCTTGGCACCAATAACAAATGTACATGCCACAGCCATAATGGAAATCATGGCAGTTTGCTTAGTAATATTTAAAATATTGTTCACTGAGAAAAATTTATCGCCAAACAAAAGGGCAAAAGAAACCAAGACGATAACAAAAATAATATAAACCATGTAGTTACTAAAATTTATATTTACTTTTTTTCTTTGCTTACCTTGCTTACTTTCTACTGGAAGTTCAACAAGTTTTTTTGCAGTCTGCATACATAACCACCTCATTATTTGAATTCATTTCGTTCATTTTGGAAGGTTAATAGTTAAGCAGCATCCCTGCTGCTTAACTATTACTGTAAGGAATGCATCCTTCATTACTTACCTTTCTTTAAAGCTTTTTCCACTACAGACGGAGCGTCCTTATGGTAGGCAATTTGAAATGCATCAACTACATTCTCTTTCATGACAGGAAGTGGTGGCGGACAAATATAGGTTGGAACTTCTTTTCCAATAAGAGCATAAGCAGCCGCCATTGCTTCGGCAATACCTTGATCATAAGAACGAGGAGCAGCTGTACCTTGAATCATGCCATCTTCAGCAATCATCCTTGCAGTGTTTTCCCCTAGGTCAACAGTAGTAATAACTAAATCATTTTTCCCGGCTGACTTTGCTGATGCGATGACTGCTTCGGCTATTACATCCCAACTAGCATAGACTCCCTTTAAGTTCGGCTGATTTACTAACAATCCGTCCGCAACTTCACCGACTTTGTTCGGATCTGCAAATGGCGATTCAGCAACCAATTTGATATTTGGATATTTTTTAATTTGATCCTTAAATCCTCTATCGCGTTCATTGGTTACAAAGAATACGGCATCATAGTAAACCATAGCAACTTCACCTTGATAGCCAATTTGCTGAGCCAGCATATCTGCTGCTGCTACCCCGTTTCCGTAACTATCTGCATTCACAAGAGTGGCATAATCTTTTCCAGGTTTGAAACCCTTCGGTATATTTTCCATAAACACTAGTTTTGTTCCAGATTTTACAACCTCTTTATAGGCGGATGCTGTTGCTTCCGGATCAACAGGCATTGTAATCATGACATCCGGTTTAAGGGCCATTGTACTTTCAATATTGGCAATCTCGGTCTGAGCATTGAAATTGGCGTCTGTCACTGAAACAACCTCAACTCCAAGCTCTTCAAGTAAGGTCTTAGCAGCAGCCAATTTCACTTGGTTCGGTGCGTTACTTTGCATATGATAAACAAATGCAGCTTTGAAATTTCCATCTTTTAGTTTCTGTTTTTCTGCATCTGTCAAGGTTAATTCTGAAGGAGAAACTGCTTTCTCACCATTTGGTCCAACCCCTAAAACCGTTGTCGGATTAAGATCAATTTCTTTTACAGGTGCTGTTGCAGCCGCATCCTTTGAAGATGAAGTACCTGAAGACTTTTCTGTAGTTGCTGTAGAACCACATGCAACCAAACTAAGTGTTAATCCAACAGTCATACCTAGTGATAATAATTTTTTACGCATACTGTTCCTCCTAATAACAATTATTTTTTGATCTTTTATCAGGGCATTTTCTTGACTAACCTATAATTCCTGAATTTAGCAGACCCAACCTTTTCCTAGAACTACGGATGAACAATGTAAACTTAACCAGCTATTGAACCCCATTAGAATTGTAAAGGATTACATAAATGCTCATCGGTCTAATCGTTTTAAATCAATGCCATTTCCTTTCCAAAACCATCACCTTTCTACAGGTTCTTTATATTAACCCGCGTCATTTCCAAAAAATCCAGATGTTAAAATGAATGGGGATAATAGTTAATACATGTTTTTCTAACCTTCAAGTGATGGGGCAAAACGATTTGCTTTCTGGCTAGATTCCCTTTTTCAATAATAGTTAACAGCATTTGCATCGCCTGATAACCCATGTCATATCGTGGTTGTGAGATAGTAGTCAGTTCCGGTTCGACAAGCTTACAAAGCGGAATATCGTCAAATCCGATAACAGATATATCGTTTGGAACTTGCAGCCCTCTTTGTTTAATTGCCTTCATCGCTCCAACAGCCATTTCATCATTTGTTGCGAATACGGCTGTGGGCGGGTCGTCCAACGCTAGGAGCTTCAGCATGGTTTCATATCCTGAAGTAACCGAAAAATCTCCTTCTTGAATCAACACTCCCTCAATCGAGATTTCATTTAAATTTAATGCCTGGTAATAACCTTTCACCCGGTCCCTGCTTAGGATTACTCCAAGAGGTCCGGTAATCATTCCAATCCGCCTATGACCGAGACCGATCAAGTGCTCTACTGCTTCCCTAGCTGCGCTTACATTATCAATCGCAACCGTAGGTATATCAAAACCATCTATATACTCACAAGCCAAAACTACCGGAATTTCCTGGCTGGCTTCCAGAATTTCTTCTTTCGGGAGTCTTGCGGTTGCCAAGATAAGACCGTCGACAACACGCTCTTTTACAAGATTAATATAAACCCTCTCCTGTTCAAGACTATTACCAGTGTCTCCCAATAAAACATGATAGCCATATTCTAAGGCAACATCTTTGAACCCTTGAAGAATACTTGAGAAAAAGGGATTGGTGATATCGGGTACGACTGCCATCACTGTTTTTGAGGACATTTTCCTAAGGTTACTCGCCAGACGGTTTGGTTTATATTCCAGCTGGTTTATTACTTCTATTACCTTGTCACGTGTTTTTGAAGAAACATTCATGTTGTTGGATAAAACTCTGGAAACAGTGGCTGTTGACACCTTGGCCATTTTTGCTACATCTACGATCCCAACCATCTTTGTTCTTTTCCTTTCATAATCTCTATACCGAGATTGTAATCGTTTACAAATTTGTTGTCTAACTGGCTCTAGACAAGCTTTTCATCCAATTAGACTAATTTTTTCTCCATTAAGACAAATGTTTTGTTCTTCCAGACAAAAAATTCATAATTTTATAAAAAATAAAAAAATGAGACCCATTGAAACTGAGCCTCATAACGATTTACTTTTTTGTAATTCTATTAATTTTTGTTTTGAAACTTTTGCCGTCTCCACATAATTTTTAAAATGAGCTTTATACGTTTGACCAGCAACTTCAATCTTAGATAGATGCTGTAAATTTAAAATATAAGACCGATGGGAGGCAACAAATCGGGAATCAAGGATTTCTTCTAGATTAGTTAAGGCCTCATTAAACTCAATTTTTTGGTTTATTGTATGCATGACAGACTTGCGGTCTGCCTTTTCGATAAAAATTATTTCATCTAAAGGAATAAAGGAATATTGATTTTGCTGCTTAATCATTAAATCCTTTGTAATTAAAGGCTGCTGAAATGAGACGTTCTTATTCTTGAAGGTAGACGCTCGATCTAAAGCTGAATAAAGCCTGTCACGCTCAATCGGTTTTATAATGTAATCGATTGCATTTACACCAAATGCTTCTAACGCGTATTCATCATGTCCGGTGATAAAGATTACCTGCAGGGTTGGTAATATTTTTTTAGAAGACTTCACGGCTTCCATCCCATTTAATAGTGGCATATTTATATCAACCAAAGCGATGTCGGGCTTTTCACTCATCACCTTGTCGATTAATTCCTCACCGTTCGCCGCTTCACCAACAATTTGATAATTCGGTAAATGTTTAATCAGGTGCTTTAATAATTTCCTTGCTACAGCATTGTCCTCTGCAATTAAAACTCTCACAGATTACCCTCTCCCAAGTAATTCATTTAATGTTAATAGAAGCTCTTTGACATCAATGGGTTTGGTTAAATATTTTTTGAATCCCATGTCTAGTGCCTTTTGGATATCCTGCTGCATGGCGTTCGCACTTAATGCGACCATTGGGATACCTTTAGTTCGCTCCTCTGTTTGCATAATCTTGTACAAGACATCTCCGTTTATATCTGGGAGATTCATATCGAGCAGAATTAAATCTATTGAATGTCCTCGGAGCATTTGTATTCCTTCCACACCATTTGTGGCGGTGAAAAGTTTATAACTAGGATATATGTTTAAAGCATTTTTAACTAGTTTTAGGTTAGATTTATTATCTTCAATGTATAGGACACTAGAATTGCTCGCCTCACTGTCTGGCAAGCCCTTTTTTTCCTGACTACTTTGAAGGATTTGTCCTGAAATATCTTGGAACGGGAGGCTAAACCAAAAATCAGTGCCCTCACCTAATTTACTGTTTACCCCCATTACTCCGTTCATTACCTCAACTAAGTGTTCTACTAAAGATAAGCCAATCCCTGCCCCTTCTTCCTTTGTCCCAGCAACTCGGTAGAAGGGGAGAAAGACCTTTTCATATTCTTCAGGAAAAAATCCCTTACCAGTATCTGCTATGTGGATGAAAAACTGGTTGTTATCCAGTTGGCCGGTAATCGTTATTTTTCCACCCGTTTCGTTATACTTAATGGCATTATCTAACAAATTAAGAAGAATTTGTTTAAGTCGAATACGATCTGCCAGAACCGTAGTGTTTTTGAAGTCGCTTAGGTCCTCATAGATTTGAACATTCTTCTTTCTTGCCAGTGGCTGAACGCTTTGAATGCATTCCTTGACAATAGGATAAATAGTTACCTGTTCAAATTCAACCTTTAATTTGCCTATTTCAATTCTCGATAAATCCAAAATGTCATTGATGAGATTTACTAAATGCCGTCCTGATGCTAAAATTTCCTGTACAAACTCTTGTTGAAGTTCGGTTATAGTTTGATCCATTTCTAATAATTGAGCAAAACCAAGAATTCCATTGAGAGGTGTCCGCAGTTCATGGCTCATTTTTGCTAAAAAATCGGACTTAGCCATATTTGCTTTTTCAGCCTCTTCTTTTGCCTGGATGATCGCTCTCTGCATTTTAATCCGTTCAGTTATGTCCATACTCGTAGCAACAACTTCCACCACTTTCCCCTCCTGAAAAAGGGGTCTTAGATACGTAACATAATGGAAATCATTCATGATACCCTGAGATTCTACATATTGCCCCTGCCAAGCTTTTTCATAATTCTGATGAAGCCTGTCCGCTACATCATCAGGGTACAAATCATATAATGTTTTTCCCATGACCATATCAGGTGTAAAACCAAGCTTATAGAGAAATTCTCCGGCACAAAAAGTAAAGATGAATTGATGATTTTGTTTTTTAAACTTATATATCATTCCAGTATCTTTAAAGCCTACATGTTCAACAAACCCAGAATAAATCATTCTCTTCTCTCCCTGATATAGTCAAACCGAATGCTCTGTCATTCAGCAGTTAAAGTCATTTCCGTTTTTAAAGATTCCCCCGGATTGACAAAAACCAGCTCCTCTTTTCGATTCAACTCATTTGTCATCGCCATCCAGGGTTCAACACAGACAAACTCTTGCCCTTCTTCTGTCCATAAATACACATATTTGAATTCTTCGCCGTATGTCAGATGTACCTTCTTTTTCATTTCCAGTAAATCGAAGGAGATTTCCATTTTACTCGCATCCAAAAGAACCAGGGATTCCTTCTTCTCTGTTAGATCCAGGCCTTGGCTGACCTCTTTAATTTTCATATCATTGTAGTCCAGAAAGGTTTTTGCATCGGTTTCATATGTAATATTTTTTTCAGCAGTACGAAAATAGGGGTGAAAACCAGGATAAATAGGCATTTTCGTATCAGACTGATTTTTATACTCTTGATAAATGGTAAAGCTATTTTTCCGTAAAACATAGGTAAAAATCACTTCAAAATCAAATGGATATGACTGTTTCATTTCCTGATTACTTTTCAAACGGATTGTGATCGATGCCTCATCCTTATCATTTGTACCTACTACTTCCCAAGGATGATTTCTTGCCACTCCATGATTTCTCATCTTATAGACTTTTCCATCCCATTCATATTCTCCATTTTCCAATTGACCGGAAATAGGGAAAAGAATTGGAATTCCGCCTCTGACATTTGCTTCTGAATTGTAAAAGGTCTCCTTATTTAAAAACAATAATTCCTCACCTTGAACGCCAAACCCGATAATAATGCCGCCTCTTTCGGGTGCGACTTTTAACCATGAATTCGCCTCTTCATCAGTTAGTTCATATATTTCGTAATCGTTATCTTTATATTGCTTTATTTGGTACATATAAGCACATCCTTTCTTCCTATTTATATTTTACCCACAAAGGGGCCTAACACCCAAGTGTTATACAAAAAGTTGTTTAAAACACGACTCCTATGCTCAGAATTAGAGGGAAGGAGGGAAAACATGAGAGGATTATTTATTTTATAATCTAAAGAAAAAGGTAATCACTCCGCCGGCACCAACTGATCCAGGGTCAGGAACTCTTTATAAGGTGATTGCCGGCTCATTACAATCGCGAGAAAATGCCGATGACCGGGTAGCATTACTTGGGTCAAAAGGAATCGATTCATTTGTGAAAGTGACCACAATTTCAGGAAAAACCTGGTACCGTGTTCAAGCTGGAGCCTATAAAAATCGGGAAAATGCCGAAGAACGATTAGACGAAGTTAAAAAAGCTGGAGTTGGGGATGCATTTCTGGTTGCCGAATAATAAGACCTTAATGCAGACGGGTTAATGAATGACTTTTCTCTTTGTCCAAACACTACATTTGTCCTTCATTGCCCTGATGAAGGACTTTTCTCTTTATCCTTTTACTTAGTTTGTCCCTTATGAACCTGGCGTGGAAAGTGACAAAATAGGGAAAAATAAAATTATCTATTGAAACATTATCTAAAAGCGAATAATATAATTAAGTCACAAAAAAATGTTCGTGTTTTGGAGGAACTAGTATGTTTAAACTCAAAGAAAATCAGACAAATACAAAAACGGAACTAATGGCGGGAATCACGACCTTCTTTACAATGGTTTATATCGTCGTCGTTAACCCCGTTATTCTCGCCGATGCCGGCGTACCCTTTGAACAAGTGTTTTCCGCAACCATCATTGCCGCTTTGGTTGGTACACTTTGGATGGCACTGTTCGCCAATTATCCAATCGCCATTGCACCAGGAATGGGATTAAATGCCTACTTTGCTTACTCTGTTGTCGGCGGTCACGGGATTAATTACCAAACAGCCTTTGCTGCTGTCTTTATCGCCGGTATTATTTTTGTCATCTTATCGTTAACCCCGTTCAGGGAAAAATTAATTGAAGCTATTCCAGATAACCTAAAGCATGGAATCACCGCTGGGATCGGTCTATTTATTGCTTTTATTGGCCTTCGTCAAACCAAAATTATTACCGCACATCCAACCAATCTGGTCGGTTTGGGCGATCTTCATTCCCCGGAAGCCATTTTAGCGATCGTAGGTTTAGCCGTTACACTGATTTTAATGGTACTTAGAGTAAATAGCGCGTTATTTTTCGGGATGATTATCACCGCACTCATTGCCTTTTTTACAGGCCAGCTTTCATTTGACAAGGGATTCATGGCGTTTCCTTCACTTCCAGAGGGACTAATGATTGCAAACCCGATCACAGCCCTGACCGATGTGATACATCACAGTCTTTATGCGGTTGTGTTTTCCTTTATCCTTGTCACCATTTTTGACACCACGGGGACTATGATTGGCGTTGCCAACCAAGCAGGATTAATGAAGGGAGACAAATTGCCGCGGGCCCGCCAGGCACTTTTATCAGATTCCCTAGCGACCGTTGTCGGTTCCATATTTGGGACAAGCCCAACCACCGCCTTTATTGAATCGACTTCTGGGGTTGCTGCGGGCGGACGAACAGGTTTAACCTCGCTAACAGTTGCCGGATTATTTGTTGTCTCGGCTTTCTTTGGACCGCTGGTGAGCGCCGTGTCTGGGATTGCAGCGATTACGGCACCTGCCTTGATTATTGTCGGCAGTCTGATGATGGGCAGTATTGCCAAAATCCAATGGAACGAACTCGATGAAGCCTTCCCAGCCTTCATCACCGTTTTAAGTATGCCATTGTCATCAAGTATTTCGACAGGAATTGCCCTCGGCTTCATCAGTTTTCCACTGTTAAAATTAGCCAAAGGGAAATGGCGCGAGGTTCATCCACTGCTTTATGTATTCGCCGTACTATTCTTTATTCAATTAGCATTTTTGCAAAAGTAATGTAAAAAATCTTAAAAGACCATTTCATTGTAATGAGATGGTCTTTTTTTCTTTCAGTCCAATAAATCCAGCAAAAGATTTCAATTCGGAACCTATGTATGGATAGGAGTAGCAAATTTTCTACTTACTGAGGCTAAAAGCTTTTGCAGCACTACGCCCCTTGTCCTTAAACTATCAAGTCACTCTGCTGCTTTTCTCCCTGTCGTTGTTCCTTAATCAAAAGTCCGCCAAATAAACCCAACAACGAGAAGAGAACGGGAATAATGAAGCCATAATGATATCCAACACTAGCAGAAGAAGCTTGAAAATGGTCTAATACCTTCCCAAACATGCTTGGCAGGAGGACGGCACTTATAAAGCCCCCTGTATTGGCAAAACCAGAAACAACACCGACTTCCTTGATATCAAATGATTTTCGAACCACCACAAATGTAAGCGAAGCAGCGCCATTCCCCAATCCAATAATGAAAAAGATGATCTCTAGCATAAAGTAGGGCGGCTTGCCATTAAAGAAAACAAACGCTGACCAGCTAAAAAATACAACCAAATGCACAATGATATAAAACCGTTTAATAGATTCCAGCCGGCTTGTAATCCAACTGATCAACGGTGCACCAATAATGGCCCCAAATAGACCGATCATAATAAGCTGACTCGCATTGGACCGCGTCATTCCATACACATGCATTCCATAGGGCACAGCCCATGAACCGATAAAGCCTACGTATGTGCCAACAATGCCGAAATGACACAAAAATGTCGCCCATGCCTGGCGGCTTGAAAAAATCCGGCGTAAGCTGTCTAGTGTTCTTTCTTGCTGTTTCTTTTGTTTAACAGGAACAGCCAAATCGTTTTTGAATAGCTGTTTTGGCTTCCACTCAAGCACATAATATAAAAGTATTCCAAATAGAACCAACACAATGCCTGTTATCAAAAATGGCGTCCGCCATCCTGACAGTGTAATCCAGGCAGAAAACGGAACCGTCGCCAGCAGAAAGCCGAGACTTCCGGCCATGCCTGCAAAGCCAAGCAGTCCCACAAATTCTCTTACTTTAAACCACTGACTAAAAATGATAACCAAATTGATATAGATGGCGGCATCGCCTATCCCTACCAATAACCTGGCAATTAGTAGGACAAACTCATTTGGGGCTAGACTATACATGAGTGTGCCTAACCCATTAATCACCGTCCCGCCAATCAAGAAGAAATTGGGGCCAACGCGATCAGACAATATTCCAATTGGAACTTGCAAACCAGCGTATGCCAAGAATTGAATACTTGTCAGTAAACCAATCGCAGCTGCTGTTAGGCCGAATTCCTTCATCAATTGGTCCGTGATTAACCCGGGTGCAGTTCTTTGACTTACGATTAAAAAATACGCTAACAAAATTGTCGTAAAAACGACCCATCTATACCTGCTATTTTGTTTTTCCAATTGAGCTCGACTCCTGTTAACTTTTATCCATTTTCCTATTATACTCTAAATTTCATTGATGAAATGATCAAATTAAACTGATTACGTTTCCATTCAGGAAATTTTTAGAAGGGACAACAGACATCAATAATACCAAACATGTAAAATCAATCATAAAAAAACGATAAGACCAATTGATCTTATCGTTTTTTAAATTTGTTACGGTATTCGTGTCACCCTTATAAAAACGCTCCATAATGAATCCAAACCTATACTTGGTTAGCCTCTTAACATGAATTTTTTATTAACTTGCAGGCCAAATTGAGTCTGCCCATTCTGGATGATCAATAAAAGGATTGCGGTTGCCTTGAATGGATTGAATCACATCATTTCTATGCTTTTCAAAAGCATCTGGCGGATCCATTTTACTCCATTGCAGTAGGACAGATTTCTTGCCATGGAATGGTGTTGGATACGTGTTGACCTTGTCCGCTAACTCAAGGTTGAGCTCTCCGCCGTCCCCTTCATAACGAACATCCATATACATGAGCATTCTGGCAACATCACCTTTTACCCGATTAGGCGGCTCAAAAGAATCACCATCGTAATAACAATCTGCACACTCCCCTTGAGACTTGCCACCGTTATCAAAATCCAAATGTCCGCGTGTACTATTTACGGAGGCATCCGTTGGTCGTAAATGGTGAATGTCTGTTCCTGGTCCTACACTTGTTCCAAAATCACCGTGTGATTTTGCCCAAACATGCTCTCGATTCCAGTCATTTACACCAGAACCGAAGGTCGTTTTTGCTTGTGAACGCCCTGTGTAAAGCAGTATCACATTATTTGGATTGTTTGGATCTTCATCCGTTTTCTTTAGCGCTTCCGTCACTTGGGCATACGTTAATTTTGTTTGTGATTTAATGATATTGTGTAAGGCTAGCTTTAGATCAGTACCTGTTTTTCCAGCAGCTGCTTGGTAATAGGCTTCAACATTGTTGGCCGGTGCAGCTGTTACAGTAATAATAAAGGAAGAACTAGCATATTTCTCACCGTCACTCGCCGTTACGGTTACCATAAAAGTTCCTTCTAGTGGAGTTGGAATCGTAAGAGTTGTTCCCTGAATCGTTCCAACCGTCGATGTATACGTTAAGGCATCACCATCTGGGTCCACAAAGAGACCCGTTAAATTAATGGAGACTGGTGTACCCACTTGAGTTGAAACATTTTGTTGCGGTACGGCTGCCACTGGCGCTTGATTAACCTTTGGTGCAGATACAGGAGACGGAAGAACCAATCCATCCACATTTGTAAATTTGATGCCAGATGGGTCAACACCGTCTTTCACTGTCCACTTTTGAACCTTTTCAACGCCTCTGATTTGGCCGATATTGGCATTGTCGATAATGACCTCTTTAACCGTCACACCGCCAAAGTCAATAACAGCACCTGGTGAGGTTGGGCTAAGCGTAATAACCGTGTTCTTTAAGCCTTCACCATTTAGCTTGGCGTAGGAACTTTTTAAAACAATTCCTTCTGTGATGACAGAAGCTGCATCTATAGTAATATTAGCAGCCGCATTGTTTACGGTTAATTTCTTCGTTTTGAAGCCATTTAAGTTGTAAACTTTTGTATCTGCTGGTGCTGTAACTGGTGGTAAAACCTCTCCACCCGCAGCTTTTAATTGGGTTTGAATAATCACTGGATCATGGTCACTTGCACGTCCGTGCTCTTCCATGAATCCAGAGTTAATGTGTAAGATATCGACAGTTGTATTAGCTAGCATATTGTTCGTAACTAAAACATGATCTAATTCTTGGGCGTTACCTTGATAAGAGTAATTATAGCGTTCATCTGCAGGAACGCGGTCAACCATGTTAGTTAATTCATTGCCTTTTACGATTTCTAACGTTTTCGTGAATTCAAAATCATTAAAATCTCCTAGTAAGACAACGTTTGCGTTGGCATCTTTTGCTTTCACATCTTTAACGAAGTTATTAACAATCGTTGCAATCTTATGACGTTGAATTTCACTGCTTAAGACTGGTGGTTGATTTTTTCCAAATAACGGTTGGTCTCCGCCTTTAGAGTTAAAGTGGTTAGCCACCACGATGATGCTTTGGCCTTGGAAATCAAATTGAGCCGCTAGTGGCTTACGGCTTGAACTAAACGCAGCGTTAGTTGGATCAATCCGTCCAGGGTTTAGGGTAAGCTTTCCATTATCAAAGCCAACTGCTTGTGTTGATGTACCTTTTGGTGCACCTGTTGTTAAAGAAACACGATCTTTATTATAAAGGAACGCAACACGAATGTTTCCGCCCGGTGCCCCGCCATCTTGATTGTTGACTGGAGCTATTTCAGTATAAAGATAGGTTGGTCCGCCAAGTGCTTTAACTTTATCAATAATTTTTTGTGCACTTTGTGTTCCATCCACTACACCTGTATCGGTTTCACCGTTATTATCTTGGATTTCGTTTAAGCCGATAATGTCAGGACTTTTCATTTTTGCTACAATAGCATCAGCAATTTTGGCCACTTTTGCATCAGGTGTCGCGGTTGAGAAGTTCTCAACGTTATACGTTCCAACCGTTAACTTGTCAGCTGCTGGTGTTATTTTAGTTGCGGCGCGGACGATTGGTGTTTCTGTTAATGTTGGAAGACTTGATTCTTGGGTCATCACTTTAAAATTGCTGTAACCGTAGTTCACAACACCTTTAATTGCTCCCGTAAAATAGTCACCCATTTTTGCTCTGTAAGATTTATTGGCTGTCGAGCCATTTCTTACATCGACCCCAATCCGATCTGGGTTCGTGTCAGTAGCCGTAATGCGTAAACCGCCAGGATTTACATTGGTTGGATACGTTCCAGGAACCACCCAAACCAATCCATCTTTTTGAAGCGCAATGACTTTTCCATCATCTACTTGTACATACATACCTTCAAGGCTTTCCCAGAAGTCAATCGCATCTTCTTGAGGATCGAAGGCAGCAAATTGATCATTATCAATGATTTCTGTTGGAGCAATTCGGTCAACACCAAGTTTGATTGGCGCTGGAAGGGAAGCTGTTCCATTTTTCGTAATGGTCGTTGCTTCAATTTCTGTAATCGTTAAGTCGGTAGTAGCTTTTTCAGCGTAACCTTCACCATAGTATTCTGATACCTTACCTGTTACTTTCACCCGGTCGCCAATGGCTACACCGTGAGCAGATTTAAATACTAGAATCCCATCAGATGTGTTAGGATCTCCATCGCCTTGCAGGTCTTGAATGAAAAAGCGACTTGTTCCATCAATATACGTAACAACACCCTCTACATCTGTTACAGTTTTACCGTTAAGGATAGATGTATGAGATTTACCTTGGATATCATAAACGTGGATCGCACCATCTTGGATTACATAGTCAAATGTGGCAACAGGACTATTGGTCATGCCAGATTTCACGGCAACGGCTTTAATCGTTGTTGCTTTAGTAATCACGATTGGTTGAGTGAAAGCTGGACTTGCTGCAGTCGGTACACTTCCATCCACTGTGTAATGAATGGTTGCACCAGCTGTACCCGTTTCTAAAGTGACTTCAGTCCCTGATTTCACCATTCCAGCTCCTGGAGTAGCGATAACAGATTGGACAATACTTGAATCTTGAATGATGTCGCCTTCATTACGTGGAATTAATTGGTACACCCCATTGAAGGCACTAAGAACGCCAGTAATTTCTTCATAGGTTGTTCCAGTAGTCAGCATAGTAGAGCTTGGCGGGCGAACTTGGAAACTTGTCCCATCAGCATCGGTTGCTGTATAGTTACCGCCAGAGGATGCACCTATTGTCACATTCTTAACTTTTAAAAGTTTCGCTTCTTTACTTTCTTGAAGATCCGCAGCTTTTAATAGTTCAGCGGCTGGGACTGCCTCTTTACCTGTTACAACAATATTTTCGTGGTTTGCTTCAATTTCAAGCAATGTCGAATATTCCGTTAGTTTACCCGATACTGTAATTTTATCACCTGGTTGAATCGTTGTGCTGTCAGTTGGAGTGTAAGCCACTAGTCCGGCTGTAGTATCTTGAAAGTAAATCGCTCTTCCTAAAACAGCCGTAACAACACCACTCGTTTGAACGTTTGATTGTAAAGCCATTGCTCTAACTTCAGCAATAGTGCTTACTTGTAAAATGGTATAAGCAAGTGTTACAATATCGCTGTTTTCTAGGCCCGCTTTTACTGCAATTGCTTTGATGGTCGTATCTGCATTAATGACAATTGGAGCTTTGTACTCTGTGCTTGCTGCAGTTGGCTCAGTGCCATCAATAGTGTAATAAATTTTAGCATCAGCCGTATCAGTTGCTAACGTAACGGGCGTTCCAACTGCCACAGCACCTGCTGCTGGAGAAGCTGTTACATTGGCTGCCTTCGTTTCTCCTGGTGAAGAACCGCCATCCATTGTGTGGGAACCAAGATAGGTAAATACATCTTTACCCATGTTGTCCCATTCGATTGCAGGATCAAATGCGTCTGCTGGGTTACTATCACCAGAGGTAATAGAGCTTTTACGAACGAGGGTTTGATCAATCGTTTTAACTGTTGTTCCCCAATTGAGTCTTTCGCCCACTTTTCCAATTACGTCGATGATGTTTCCATTATGTTTTAAAACAATCGCGTCATCACCATTAAAGTTGATCACCGTTTTTGCTGAATCCAATAGATTTGCCTTTGCCACGATAGCGGCATCTGCATCACTACGTGAAATTACAAAGGTCGATCCATTTGCAAGTTTCGCGTTTGCATCAGTTGACAGAGCTAGTTTGAGGGTAGTTGTTGTTGCACCATTGGCATAAAGCTCTAGTGTGTATTCACTTAATTTCACATCAGCGCCTGTCCCATTATAAACCTCAATTGCTTTGTTAAAGCTGCTGCCTTCGATATATTCAGAAATGAAGAGATCGGCAGCTTTTGTGGCTGCGGTTGCCGAATTGATATAAAAGTTTGGTAATACCATACTGATAAGCATGATTGCTACAAGGATAATATTAAACTTCTTTTTATTTTTCCTAGACAAATACTTGCACCTCCTGATTGGGTAAATATTTGGGGCTTAGATTTAAGTGTACATTCCTCCAGTTAATCAGCTGGAGGAATGTACACTTAAATTAGTCTTCAAAAATTGTATCGCCTTCTACTGTTACGTTTGAAAGCTCAACACCAGTGTCGCCTTTAAGAGTAAGGTTACCTTTTACAGTTGCATACTCAAGTTTTGCTACACCTGTTACATCAACAATCACATTACCGTGGTATACCTTTGGATTTGCTTCTGTCCCGCTGAATGAAGCGGCAGGAATGGTTTGTGGAGCAAGGTTAACGATTCGTCCTTCAACTTGCGCATTAACCGTTTTGTTTGGCTGTGCTGCAATATAGTCATTGAACATTTCCCAATCCACAAACCCTGGTTCACTAACACGGCCTTCTGCGTATGCTTTAGCAAACACTGTGTATCCATCTCCACCTTTAGCCGTAAAGATGTTTGTGGCAACAGAATAGTTTTTAGTAAGATCTAATGCTGTGTAGCTTCCATCTTGACCTTTTACCTCAATCGTTTGTACTTTTGAACCAACTGGGTTAGAGCTGTCATACGTGAATTTCAACCCTGATACTTGTAAGAATCCCCCAAATGCAGTCGGAGCATCTTTGACACTGTATTCTAGGGCAGCTTTAATTTCGTCACCTTTTAAGTCCATGATCCCCAAAGCATTTCCGAATGGTAGGACGGTAAATACATTGGCTAACGTAATGTCACCAGCCTTAAGAGTTGTACGAACTCCACCGCCATTTTGGAAAGCAATGACAGTATCCGGATTGATGGTTTTTGCTTTTGCAAGCATACCGTCGGCAATGAAGTTGCCAAGGTTGGTTTCACCTACACGTGCAGAAGGATTTCCGCCTATTAAATCAACAGCAGCTGTACCAACCACAGTAGCTTTCTTTTCATCAATTGCTGGTTTGTATTTTGTGTTTAAGATTTGAGCTGTAGCTGTATCTTCTGTATATGTGGCAATATCGAGTAATTTACCAGTTGTTTCTGGGATAATTACTTTACCTTCTGCATCAAAGGTTACATCCAAAGTACCCAAGTACTTGTTATATTCATTGGCTTGAACAATAACAGTCGGTTCATCGCCCGTTTGATCAATCTTAGGTGCATCCAGCTTTGTATGAGAGTGGCCGCCGACAATTATGTCAATTCCTTCTACTTGTTTCGCTAATTCTAAGTCATTGTCCCACGCAAGTGAGTCATCATAACCGATATGTGTTAAGGCAACAATTTTGTTAACACCTTGTGCTTTTAGGGCATCAACCGATTTTTGTGCTTCTTGCAGATAATTTTCAAATTTAACTCCTGCTCCAGGACTTGAAATAGTCTCCGTTTCGGCAGTTGTCAAACCAAAAATACCAATTTTTTCACCGTTTACAACCTTAATTATGCCGTTGTAAATTTCACCGGCCACTGGGCTGGCTGTTGTAACGTCATTATGGAAACGGGATTGTAAATTTGCATCATTTGTAAAGTTTACGTTCGCACTTACAAATGGGAAGTTCGCTTCTTTAACAAAGTTTGCTAACGTTCCAGTCCCTAGGTCAAACTCATGGTTACCAAACGTCATAGCATCATAGCCAGCTAAGTTCATAAACTCTAAATCTGCTAATCCTTTATACTCGTTGAAATATAATGTTCCAGAGAATACGTCCCCTGCATCAAGAAGTAAAGCATCAGGTTTTTCTGCACGAACTGATTTTATGGCAGTCATTTTTTTAGCAGCATTATCAATGTTGGCATGCGAGTCATTCGTGTGCATGATGTTCAGTGTATACTTTTCTGCTGGTTGTGGTTCTTGAGCAGAAAGGACTTCACCATTAAACTCGATTTCACCCATGTAGCTTGTTCCGCCGGAAGCAATAGGATTGCCATTTGCTGCTGTGTCTGAGCTCTTTAACCATCTAACATAGACTAAGTCTTGGTCATTTGCCTCTTTAGGCAATGCTGTATTCGATAATACCCCGCTTGTCCAGTTCGCTGCTAAAGTTACGGAAGCACCTTGAACATCCACCCATGTCGTGTCGTCTAAACTATATTGAACCTTAAAATCTCTTGGTCCGGATCCTGAACTCCTTTGTATAGATGATAGAGTAATATTTTGATAGCCTTTTGTGGAAATAGACACTTTCCAAAAGCTAGGATTCGCTGTCCAAGGTTTTGCATTTGGAACTTGGATCCCTTTAGTAGGTCCACCAACATACGCTGCTGAAATTTTCGCCCCTGTTGCAGACAAAGTCTTGTCAGCATTCGCAGGTGTACCCGAAGTTGCAGTTAGGTTTCCCTTGCTGAAATCCCACTTTGCCAAAGATACTGGGGCTGCGTCTGCATTAAGTGGTAATAACATTGCGACCAATATAATCGCTGTCAATGCCATACTAATCCACTTCTTTGATCTGTTTAATACTATATTCACAGAAATTTCCCCTCCCAATCTTTAATCTTTAAATTACCAACCAATTTAAAAACACTAATTTTCCTAAAATCTCCCTCACCTTCCAATTAGGTATATACAACTAATTACAAGTTTATATGGGTTTATGTCAAAATTCTATATATTACAAGAAATTATCTAAATTTTACAATTTCTTCACAAAAATTATTACTTATTAATAATTCAAACCAGTATAGCTTTTTTGTTAGTTAAATTCTGAAAATTCAATCAATTTTTATGCTTTCTATCAGCTAAAAACCAGCCCATCTACTAGATGTGGCAGGTTCTTTTAACTCCTTACCTATCAAACTTTTGACCTTGTTAATATAATTGCAATCTTGGTTATTGTTGTTATTTATTTCTCGACACTTTTCCTATATCATAATAAAAACTGCCCCATCGAAAAGAGGAGGCAGTTCCGTTTTAGACTTGTATTAACTTTATCCTTTGACCTGGTTTGAGCAGGGAAAGAAGAGGTAAATCCTCTTTTACAACCCTCCCCACAATATTGACTCGTTCATCTGCAGGTAAATCACGAATGGCAATTTGTACCTCGCCGCGATAGCGGCCATAGTGGTCGTTATCTGTGGTAATGGTTCCAATTGACCGCGCTGTAGTATTTTCAGGGACTACCCGCTCAGAACTCCTCGTGTCCATAAACCTTAAGACATCTCGGGAAAAATCAGGCCGGAGCCGGAACTCCCCTTCTTGAAATCCTTTAATCCTAATTGAAACACGTTGATGCTGGTCAAAGTCTATTAATCTTTTTAGAAGGTTCTCACTCACTTCTGGATCGCCTATAAAGATACCCTCGACACCTGCCCGGTCCAATTCCAGTGCAGCGAGAAATGGCTCAACCTGACGATGTGCCTCCAAGGTTGGCAGACCCTCAAACAAAGGACCGCGTTTTTCCCCATCACCTGGAATATAAGCACTAACCGGAATTCCATACTGTTTAAAAAGTTCATTTTGCGATTGAAAAAAGGATTCCGCTAATCCCGTTTCACGCCTTGGATAAAAATTATGCCACGCTAGTAATTGACTCGCGTTTAATCCGCCATCTATTAGTGCACGAATATCTTCTTCAAATAAAATACTGGCATTCAGGGCAAGTTTGAATTCCTTCGCCAAATTCAAAATGGTTTCATGTTCAAAAAAATCATCCAGCCTGAGACCGATTACTCCTAAGGATTTTAATTCAACTAAGCTATTCAATCCCAAGTGAGCAGGCGTTCTTGCCGATACGTCTGCATAGACTTCTATCCCAACGTCTTTAGCTGTTTGAAGTAGTTTTTTGGCGCGGTTGGCTAAATCACCTGATTCTTCTGGAATGTGAAGCGAGGTAAATGCCCGCTTCACACCCTGCTTTCCTGCCAAAGCAATCCGCTCCTCAGCTAACGGATCGTTTAAATAGAAGGAAATACCGATCAATCAAATTCACCAGCCATCTCATCTTTGAAACCGAATAGATAAGTAAACAAGAAACCTGCTGCATAAGAAATTAAAACACCTAATAGATAAAGAAGAACCTGACCTGAAACTACAAGGAAAGCAAGTGGTAAACCAGATACACCTACAGCAATTGTTGCTACATGGAACGCAGCTTGGAAGGCACCGCCGACACCTGCCCCTAAACAAGCGGTTAAGAAAGGACGGCCTAATGGTAACGTTACACCAAAGATAAGCGGCTCCCCAATCCCAAGAATTCCTGCAGGAAGACCCCCGCCAATCGCTCTTTTTAAGCCTTTCTTCTTGGTTTTAAAGTAAATCGCAAACGCAGCACCTACTTGTGCAGCGCCACCCATAGCCAAGATTGGAAGAAGCGGGTCAATGCCAGTTGTATTAATTAACTCGAGGTGGATTGGTGTTAAGCCTTGATGTAAGCCCGTAACAACAAGTGGAAGGAACGTTGCCCCAAGGACAAAGCCAGCCACGACACCACCCATATCGAGTAAAGACGTTAATCCTTTTGTGATGACATCTGAAATGAAACCACCAAGCGGCATAAAGACAAGATACGTAACTATACCAGTAACCAATAAAGCAACCGTTGGTGTGATAAATAGATCAAGCGATTGTGGAACATAACGGCGAACTCGTTTTTCGACAAGGGCAATGAAAATAGCGGCAAATAAAACTCCGATTAAGCCCCCGCGTCCTGGAAGTAACGCTGTATCAAACAATTTGATTCCTGCAACTGCTGGGTTAATGATTAAGATACCGGCAATCGCACCAAGTGCTGGTGATCCGCCGAATTCTTTTGCAGCATTGGTACCAACTAAAATACCCAGGTAACCGAATAATCCGCCGCCAATTACGGAAAGAATCGTCGCAAGCTGAGAATCAGCAGCAAGCCAGCCAGCTTGAATAATCGCTTTTGTGATCCCTGTAATTAAACCTGATGCCACAAGGGCCGGGATTAAAGGGATGAAAATACTAGCAATTTTTCGTAAAAACATCTTAAATGGAGTGGCATTCTTTTTATTGATTTCTGCTTTATTACTAGCTGCCGCTTCTTTTAAGTTAAACTCACCTGAGCTTTCTACTAACTTACCAAACTCTTCCGTTACAGTATTTACTTTTCCCGGTCCAATGATAATTTGAAGTGTATCTGCTTCAACAAATCCGAGAACCCCATCTATTTTCTTAATGGCAGCCTTGTTGACAATGGACTCATCCTTCGGTGTGACACGAAGTCTTGTCATACAATGTGTATAATTGCTAACGTTTGCCGAACCGCCCAATTGTTCAAGAATTTCTTTGGCTAATCTTTTATCTTCTCCAGCCATCCTTATTCCCCTTCTCTCTGTTGATTATGGATTTTTTTCACTAGCCCTAATGTATTGCCCCCATAGCACTGTTTTTAAAAAGTAACCATCTTGGTGTTCACATCACCCCCTGAAAGTTATTTTCCGTCTTTCATAAACCGAATGGCTTCCCTTGTTTGATCAATCGAGCGGATCGTATGTTCATATTGAACCGTCGCCATCGACAAAAACAAAATATCCATCATATATAACTGGGCAAGACGTGATGATGTGGCCGCACTTCGAAACGGTGCTTCCCCTGAATAAGAGGTAAACAGCTTATTATCTGCTAGGGACGAGACAGTAGATTGGCCGTATTTCGTTAAACTGATTGTGTTCACTCCACGCTCTTTCGCGAGTGTCATTACTTTAATGACCTCTTGCGTTTCACCGGAATGAGAGATGCCAAACACCACATCATCCTTACTGGCATTGGCAATTAATGTCGCCACCAAATGAGTATCAGTAAAAGCGGTTGCATTTTTTTGAATTCTCAGCAGTTTTTGCTGAGCATCCTTGGCAATGATATTGGAAGCACCAATGCCAAAAAAATGAACATTTTGAGCAGACGATAGAGTTTGGACAGCTCGTTCCAATTCATCATAATTGATGATTTCCTCGGAATCACGGATGGTTTGGATACTATTGCTTGTTGTTTTCTGAACAATGGAGAAAAAGGATTCACCTGGTTCGATATCCCGATATCCTTGTTCTGCAGGCTTCACTAAATCCCCAGCAATTCGTACCTTTAAATCTTGAAAACCCGTTAAACCCAATGATTTGCACAGTCTAATAACGGCGGCACCACTCGTATTTGCTTGGGTTCCAATATCATTGACTGTATTATTTAAAATACTTTGCGGATTTTCAAGGATAAATTGCGCAATTTTCCGCTCCGAAGCCGGAAGCTGTTCAAGCATATTTTGAATCATTTTTAAACCGCCTGCTGCCACATTCGTAACCACCTTATCGCAACTAATTAGTAATCGCCTTTTTTACATATCCATTTACTTCATTTAATCGTTTTTCTGCTTCTTGTTTTGATGTGTCCGTCTTAATCATGACAATCGCCGTTTTGACTTGTAAGTCTGCTTTTTCTAATGTCTCCAAAGCTTGTTGGTATGAAACACCGGTGATTTTTTGAATAATCCCAATGGCGCGTTCCTTCAACTTTTGATTGCTGACATGAACATCTACCATCAGGTTTTCATACGCTTTTCCCAACAGAATCATCGAAGAGGTTGAAATCATATTCAACACCATTTTTTGAGCTGTGCCTGCTTTCAGACGAGTTGAACCAGTTAATACCTCTGGACCGACGATGACCTCAATACGCTGATCAGCTTCTTTACTTATCGCCGTATTTTTATTACATGAAAGAGCAACTGTTTTCGCTCCAATACTGCGGGCATACCGAAGTGCCCCAATCACATATGGTGTCCGGCCGCTGGCAGCAATGCCAATAACTGTATCATTTTTAGTTAGCTTCAATTCTTTCAGATCGCTAACACCGAGATCCGGATCATCCTCTGCTCCTTCGACCGCTTTTACGAATGCGCCGTCTCCTCCCGCGATAATTCCTTGAACCATTTCAGGATCGGTGCTGAAAGTAGGCGGGCATTCGACTGCATCAAGAACGCCTAGTCTCCCGCTGGTCCCTGCTCCTAGATAAATGAGACGTCCACCCTTTTGAAAGGATTCAAAGACAAACTGAACGGCGGCCTCCACATCGGGTAAGACATCTTTTACGGCGAGGGCTACCAGTTGATCTTGCTCATTCATAATTCGTAATATTTCAAGCGGATTAGCTGTATCAATTTGTAAGGAAAGTTCATTTCGCGATTCGGTTGTTAAGTGTTCAAGATTTTCTTCCATTCTATCGTCTCCTCCTGTTAGTTTTTTCTATGTTGTAAACGGTTACCGTATACTTATTATATTCCTGTTAAAATATTAATTCAATAAATTTATAAAAATAATGAAATGTTATTTTAAAAAATCGATAAGGGTTATTACCAACATGATTCATCCTTATTCAAGTAAATAACGGCGGATCGCTTGTGCGACTCCTGCTTCACTATTCTTCCCGGTTACCTGATCCGCTGCCTCTTTCACTTGATCCGGGGCATTTCCCATCGCAACACCGAGACCTGCCATCGAAAGCATAAGCGAGTCATTATAGTTGTCTCCGATCGCGGCCGTTTTCGAGATGGGGATACCCAGCTGCTCGGTAAGTTTTAACAGTGTCGACGCCTTTGTGATCCCGCTCGGAGAAATTTCAAGATTAAGATAGTTGAGGCTGCTGGTAATTTCCATCTCTACACCATGTGTCATAATTCGTTCTGAAAAATCAGAGAGCCTAGCATCATCATCAAATACCGCAATTTTGGTAATCAGCGGTTGATGGGTTTTAATGTAATCGTAAAAATCCTTTATTACTTTGACCTGGCATCTTCCCCGAAAATCTTCACAATCAATTGGACTGCCCCCTGTTTGTTCAAAGAGTGGAATATTATTTTCAATCCATTTCTCATTCCACTTATTGACCTTTGGGACCAAGAGTGTATCGCCTTCATAAAAATGGGCATAGATACCGTCTGCCTCACATAATTCCCAAAAACTCAACAGGGATTCATGCTGAAAATTAGCCTGTGCGCTTACCTGCCCCTTCTCATCAAGCAAAACTGCCCCATTATAAGCAATAATTGGCTCATCCTGTAGACCAATGGTTTTGGCAATCCACTTGGTTGACAGTGGGGAACGGCCGCTGCAAATCACAACCCTCCCTCCTCTGCTCCGATATTCTTGAATGGCTTCAATTGTTTCTTGATCAATCTCTTTTTGTTCATTTAATAATGTCCCATCCAAATCAGTCGCTAGTAGTGGATATTTCAATTGTATTGCCCCTTTTGAATTATTATTTTATAATTATTATACGATTAATGAAATATCATTTCAAATTAATCATATCCATACAGTTTTAAATGCCTATTTTTTAAGCGTTTGCATTCTTCGTTACCTTTCCACAAGAAGGATAAGAAATAACTAGAGTTTTAATTTAGGAATGGGGGAAACACAATGCTTTTACCTGAAGTAAAAGAAAAACTGCTATCCATTGTAAGCAAAGAAAACTTTGCTGATTCCAAAACGGAGCGCTTAGTTTACTCATATGATGCGACACCAAACTTCCAATCCATGCCGGATGCGGTGGTGAGTCCGCGCAACAAGGAAGAGATTTCACAGATTTTACAGGTTTGTAATGAACATAAGGTACCTCTTGTACCAAGGGGCTCCGGCACGAATCTCTGCGGCGGCACCTGTCCGACCGAGGGCGGAGTTGTCCTTCTTTTTAAACATATGAACAAAATCCTTGAAATTGATGAGGAAAACCTGACAATCACGGTTCAGCCGGGTGTGGTCACGCTGGATTTGATCCATGCCGTTGAGGAAAGAGGGCTGTTCTATCCGCCTGATCCCAGCTCCATGAAAATCTCGACGATTGGCGGGAACATCAATGAGAACTCGGGCGGCTTACGCGGTCTTAAATATGGTGTCACAAGGGATTATGTCATCGCCCTCGAAATCGTTTTGCCGAATGGCGATATCATCCGAACCGGAGGAAAGCTGGCAAAGGATGTCGCTGGTTACGATTTAACACGTCTGTTTGTTGGCTCAGAAGGTACACTCGGTGTGATTACGGAAGCTACACTGAAATTAATTCCAATGCCGGAAACCCGGAAGACCATGCTTGCTCTTTATCAAGATCTCAATGCTGCCGCCAAGTCGGTATCTGCGATAATTGCCAATAAAATCATTCCGGTAACGCTGGAATTCCTTGACCAGCCGACATTAAAAGTGGTGGAAGAATTTGCGCAAATCGGGCTGCCTACCGATGTCCAAGCGGTTCTGATTATTGAGCAAGATGGCCCTGCTGAGGTCGTCGAACGGGATATTAAAAAAATCGCTGAAGTGTGTATGCAGGAACAGGCTGTATCGATTCAAATTGCCGCTTCCGAAGCGGAAGCCAATGCCCTGACAACAGCACGGCGGACCGCTCTGTCTGCGATTGCCCGGTTAAAACCAACCACGATTCTTGAGGATGCGACAGTGCCAAGGTCGGAAATTGCCAATATGGTAACAGCCATCAATGAAATTACCGAAAAATATCAACTGACGATTTGTACCTTTGGTCATGCCGGAGACGGGAATCTTCATCCTACCTGCGCAACGGACGCCAGAGATCATGAAGAAATGGAACGCGTCGAAAAGGCCTTTGCTGAGATTTTTGAAAGAGCCATTGACCTAGGCGGAACGATTACCGGCGAACACGGGGTCGGCGCCATGAAGGCCCCATACCTTGAATGGAAGCTGAAAAAAGAAGGCATTGCGGCCATGAGAGGAATTAAGCAGGCCTTTGACCCGAATAACATCATGAATCCAGGGAAAGTATTTGCCAAAGACAGCAAGAAACGTGTGGTGGTGACAAGATGACAACATTGGTTGAACAGGAAAAAATCCAAGCACAATTTAAAGAACGAATGAACGAAGATGAATTGTTAAACTGTATGCGCTGCGGCTTTTGTCTGCCAACATGCCCAACCTATATTGAATCAGGCTATAAAGAATCACATTCCCCTCGAGGCAGAATTGCGTTAATGAAAGCGGTTGTCGATGGAGTGATTGAACCGGATGAAGATTTTGAGCGTTCACTCGAACTCTGTCTCGGCTGCCGGGCCTGTGAACCCGTATGTCCCTCCGGTGTGAATTATGGCCACTTATTGGAAGATGCACGCGATATTATCAATCAAAACAAGAAGCACTCCTTACCAGTACGGGCTATAAGAAAAACGGTTTTTCAAGGGCTATTCCCTCACCAGTCACGGATGAGGCAGACGGTTGGCCTTCTCGGGTTTTATCAGCGTTCCGGAATTCAAACGATTGCTCGGAAAATTGGCTTTTTAGGCCTCTTGCCTGCAAATTTGAAAACAATGGAAAAGGTTTTGCCGGCCGTTCCAACGATGAAAGAGATGAAAAATCGGCCTGAATTTTTGCCAGCTGCGGTCGAAAAAGTTCACCGGGTTGCTTTTTTCAGCGGTTGTTTAATGGATACGATGTTCATGAAGACCAACGATGCCACGATGAAGCTGCTTCAGTTAGCCGGCTGTGAAATCGTCATACCGAAAGACCAGGCATGCTGCGGGGCTCTTCATGGTCATAGTGGTGAAAAAGATGCCGCTAAAGAGCTGGCCAAACGGAATATCGCTGCCTTTGAAGATATGGGAGCCGATTTTATCATTACCAATGCCGGTGGCTGTGGTGCTTTTCTGGTTGATTATGACCATTTACTAAAGGATGACCCTGAATGGCGGGATCGTGCAAAGGCATTTAAGGATAAAATTAAGGACATTTCTGAAATATTAGTCGCGATTGATTTTCATAAAAAGGTTAAATTGGAGCTTCCGGCGCAGGTGATTACTTATCAGGACTCCTGCCATCTCCGCAATGTGATGAAAACCGCTTCTGCACCACGAATTTTGCTGCAATCGATTCAAGGGGTGCATTATCAAGAGATGAAAGAGGCGGATCGTTGCTGCGGATCGGCCGGAATCTATAATATTGTTGAGTCCGAGTCGTCGATGGTGATGCTCGACTATAAAATGGTTCAAGCCAAAGCGACCCATGCGACCGCTATTGTTACAGCTAATCCTGGCTGCTTGTTGCAGATGCAGCTTGGAATTGAGCGGGAGGGCTTGTCAACTAAAATGAGAGCTGTCCATATCGTCGATTTATTAGCGGAAGCCGTGAAGGCGAAGTAACTATGATTAATGGAAGAGTTTGGAGCTCAAGTTTCAGAACACTTTTAGTTCTGAAACTTGAGCTTTTTTATGCTTTTGTGACCATTTTGGGGATTTTAGGGCTTCGAAGGGTACAAATATGCTTTTTTATGACCGTTACGGCATTCTTTAGGACCTCCAAGGGCATAATTATGTTTTTTTGTGACCGTTGCGGCATTTTTTATGCTCCCACGGGCATAATTATGTTTTTTTATGACCATTGCGGCATTTTTTATGCTCCCAAGGGCATAATTATGTTTTTTTATGACCATTGCGGCATTTTTTAGGACTCCCACGGGCATAATTATATGTTTATATAGGACATTCCTCATCTTTTTTTCAGAACAATACAAAATTTCTTCAACATTACGTGACAGACACTACAAATAGGATTAAAATCATCAATAAAGAAACTTGTCGAATCGATAGGCTTACATCACTTACGCCTGAAAAACTGATCGGCAAAGAAAGTTAAGGAGGCCGCATACATGCAGCTTAGTAGTGAAGAAATTGAAATTTTAAAAATTATAGAAGAGAATCATAAATTACCGGTAGAATCCATCGCCTTAATGGCCATGTGCAAGGAAGAAACCGTTCTATCTACGATTGAAAAATTAGAAAAAGCAAACATTATTATGAGCTACCCAACCTTAATTAACTGGAGCAAAGTCGAAGGACAAGAAAGCGTCATTGCCATGATCGATGTCAAAGTGACTCCAAAACGCGGCGTCGGCTTCGATGAAGTTGCGCAAAGAATCAGTCGTTTTCCTGAAGTCACTTCCTTATATCTCATGTCCGGTGCCTACGATTTATCGATCACCGTAGAAGGAAAATCTATGAATCAAATCGCGAACTTCGTATCAGAAAAATTATCGACAATTGAAAACGTGATTTCGACAACCACTCATTTTATGTTAAAAAAATACAAACATGATGGCGTAAGTTTTATCAGTGGTAACGATGATAAAGACCGCAGGATGGTGGTTACACCATGAAACATGAGATAACTCACTACCTTTCCCAAACAGCTAAAGAACTGCAGCCCTCAGGGATAAGGAAATTTTTCGATCTTGCTGCCAGCATGAAGGGTGTCATCTCGCTCGGTGTCGGTGAACCTGATTTCATCACACCTTGGAGCATTCGTGAAGCTACCATTTTATCAATCGAACAAGGCTTTACTTCTTATACGGCAAACGCAGGGCTGCTGGAATTACGGGAAGAAATCACGGCCTATTTAAGTAGAAGATTTGGGGTTCTGTATGACCCAAGAAATCAAATTATTGTAACAATTGGAGCAAGTCAGGCGATTGACCTTGCCTTTCGGGCCATTTTAAACCAAGGGGAAGAAGTCCTGATTGTCGAACCAGCGTTCGTTTCCTATGGACCTTTGGTGGCTGTCGCAGGCGGTAAACCTGTGCCGGTTTCCACATCGGCGGAAAATGGCTTTAAGGTCACATCCGAACAAATCGAAGCCGCCATTACTGAAAAAACAAAAGCAATTTTATTATGTTCACCAAACAACCCGACAGGTAGTATGTTAACGAAAGACGAGCTGATTGAAATTGCAAAAGTCATCAAGAAGCATGACTTGCTCGTCGTATCAGACGAAATTTACGCAGAACTGTCTTATGATGAGGACTTTAGCAGTGTAGCTTCAATCGAAGGGATGTACGAGAGAACTATTTTAATTAACGGTTTTTCAAAGGGCTTTGCGATGACAGGCTGGAGATTAGGCTTCCTTGCTGCTCCAAAGGAATTAGTGGAGGTTATGTTAAAAATCCATCAATATACAACAATGTGTGCGCCGCACATGCTCCAACATGGTGCCATTGAAGCACTTCGCAATACCTATGATGAAGTCATCGCAATGCGCAACAGCTACCGGCGGAGACGGAATTATGTCGTCCAAACCCTCAATCAAATGGGTCTCGATTGTCATACTCCTGGCGGCGCCTTTTATGTGTTTCCATCGATCCGTTCCACCGGCATGAGCTCAGAGCAATTTGCCGAGGAACTGTTGATCCAGGAAAAAGTCGCCGTTGTGCCTGGTCATGTATTTGGCGAAAGCGGTGAAGGCTATATTCGCTGTTCCTATGCCACTTCCATGGAAGACCTGCAAGAAGCACTAAAACGAATCAAGCACTTTATTGAATCGAAAGGCGTTTATGCAGATAAACAAACGGAACATGCTGAATTGCGTTAAAAAATAAATAAAGATAGCTCAAAAGGGTCTGACCCCACGTTTAACACTCAATTTATAATCGCTTATTAGAAACGTTCAGCGATAGGTTGAGGTTGTGGGGTTTGACCCTTTGTTTTGTGACCACGATTTTTGCCAACTTTTTTCGATCAACGAGCGTGCACCCGTTTACAATTCTTCCACCAGCAAGAATTCTCCCGGTACCATTCAATCGTCTCATTCAGCCCGGTTTCAAACGAATATTCTTGCTGCCAGCCCAAATCCGACATAATCTTAATCGGATCACTTGCGTAACGATAATCGTGGCCAAGCCGGTCGGGAACATATTCAATTAACTTCCGTGATACACCCAGTTTGTCAACAATTAAATGGACAATCTCATTGTTGGTCCACTCATTATCGCCGCCAATATTATAAACCTCACCAGCGCGCCCATAATGAATCACCAAATCCACACCTTTGCAATGGTCAAACACATGAAGCCAGTCCCGTATATTCCCGCCGTCCCCATAAATCGGCAGCCGGCCGCCCTCCAAAGCATTCGTAATCATCAAAGGAATTAACTTCTCCGGATATTGATACGGGCCGTAATTATTGGAACACCTCGTAATATTAGTATTCAGCCCATAGGTTTTGAAAAAGCTGTGCACCAGCAAATCCGCGGCCGCCTTGCTAGCAGCATAAGGACTATTCGGTGAAATCGGCGACTCCTCTGAAAAATAACCGGTCTCACCCAGCGAACCATACACTTCGTCCGTAGAAATTTGCACAAACTTGCTTATTCCGAATTCCATCGCCACATCCAATAACGTCTGCGTCCCAACGACATTTGTTTGCACAAACACCCCCGGTTCCACGATACTCCGGTCCACATGCGATTCCGCCGCAAAATTCACGATCACATTAATCTGATAGGTTCTCACTACATGACTGACCAACTCACCGTTCGTGACATTCCCTTTGACAAACCGATAATTTTTCCGGTTTTGGATATCTTTTAAATTCTCCAAGTTTCCCGCATAGGTTAACAAATCATAGTTGACAATCAAATAATCCGGGTATTTATCCAACATGTAGCGAATGAAGTTACTACCAATAAAGCCAGCTCCACCAGTTACTAAAATATTCATAGAGAACTCCTTTTTCCGAATATTTTCTATATTTATTTACTAGTTTAATATAAGAGCCGTGGAAAATATATCCTCATAAAGGAAATACATGAAAATATTCTTCCATTGAAAATTTTGTAAAAAGAAAAAGAACCCCGGCTCTGCCAAGGTTCCCCTCTTCAATTATTGATTCTGTTTACTTAATTCAATGATGGCAAACACCTTCACCGCATTATATTCTTCATTTGACAATCGTGCCAAAACAATCCCATTAATCTGGTTCTTCTCTTCAGGTGTCAAGCCGCCCTTAGCCTTTTTGGCTAACTCAGTCAGCTCTCCCATGGAAAACTTCGATAATAAAAACTTCAGCACTTCTTGTCTCGTCTTAAAGTTTAAAGTTGGATTATTTTTCGCAGGTGTTTGTTGACGTACCTTCGTTTCTGTTGGTGAATTTGGACTCACTTGACTTTCGCCCACAACGGAATCCGTCGGAGTGACGGAAGTAGATACCTCTTGATTAGCAGGTACTGCTCCTTGACTCGCAGGGACCACTCCTTGACTTGCAGGTATTACCCCTTGTTGTTCCAGAATCGCTTGTTTTTTGTCAGAGCCCAATTCAGTTTCAATCATTTGCTGAACGGAAGGATCCTTTAATATTTCTTGGACATCTTTTTCCGGTATTTGTGAAGATAATTCGTTGACTACTTTATCTGAAACCATATTCATACCGATTTTGTAGCCCGTAAAACCAAAAGCAACAAGTACTAAAAAAGGGACTCCAAGTACCACCCTTTTACTTTTCCAAAAAGGCCTCTTCACCACTTTACGGTGACTGGCCCCTTTCTTTTTATAATAAAGACCTTCTTCATCTTTATAATATTTAATTCCTATGAACTTCAACGGTGTATTTATTTCTTTCATTTTCGGCATGGATTCTTACACTTCTCCTAGTTAGCTGAATGTGGATCTGACTCATACCCATTCGGATTATTCTTCTGCCATCTCCATGAATCCCGGCACATTTCGGCAATTCCTCGTGTCGCTTCCCAGCCTAGTTCTTTTTTCGCTTTAGATGGATCGGCATAGCAGATGGCCACATCGCCGGGACGTCTTTCGACAATTTTATAAGGAATTTTCACGTCAGAGGCCTGTTCAAAGGCCGCTACAATCTCTATAACGCTGTAACCCGTTCCCGTTCCAAGATTATAGGCCTCCACCCCGTTAGCTGATAGGATCTTCTCCAATGCCTTTAAATGACCTAGGGCAAGATCGACTACATGAATATAATCCCTTACGCCTGATCCATCAACGGTTGGATAATCATTTCCAAACACTTGCAATTCATTCAATTTGCCCACCGCTACCTGAGTAATAAACGGCATTAAATTATTCGGAATTCCGTTTGGATCCTCACCAATCCGGCCGCTTTCATGAGCACCAATAGGGTTAAAATAGCGCAGCAAGGCAATACTCCAGCCATCGTCAGCCACATATAAATCCCGTAAAATCCCCTCGATAAAAAGCTTCGTCCGTCCATACGGATTGGTTGCACTCAATGGGAAGTCCTCTGAAATCGGCACTCTTTCCGGCATACCGTACACTGTGGCCGAGGAACTAAACACAAGGTTTTTCACATCGTATTTTTTCATCACTTCACAAAGAATAAGTGTCCCTGTAATATTATTATGATAATAATGGAGTGGAATCGAAACCGATTCGCCAACCGCCTTTAATCCGGCAAAATGAATAACAGCTTCAATTTGGTTCTCCGAAAATACTCCCTCAACGCCCTCTCGGTCAAGCAAATCAACTTCGTAGAACAAAAAGTCTTTACCTGTAATCTCTTTTACCCTTTTTAGTGCTTCAGGTTTACTATTTGAATAATTGTCAAGGATAATAACCTCGTGGCCAGCCTTAAGCAACTCTACACATGTATGACTGCCAATATATCCAGCACCGCCCGTTACTAAAATTGCCATTGATTTAATCTCTCCTTTTTTTGAGCACAAACTACATTTATATTACCAAATATCATGCCAAAAAAATACAAAAGACTCCAAATCTTTAGGTATGGTTTAGAAAGTGCGGAAAAAACTACCATTCCACTCGGCTAAAATATTTCTCTAAATAGTCATTTAGGAGGTCATTAACAAACGTTCGGGAGGTTTCTGGTATATGAAACTGTACACCATATTGGTATAAGCCAGCAGACAATTCTTCACTCCAGATAATATCTCCAGGGAGATGAATCATTTCTTCGAGAATGGCTGATTCTATCGAATAAATCAGCTCTTGGTCCTCTTCTAATGGTAGATTAGATAAAAACCTCAACCCGCCTGGACCAATATTTTCAATACACACTAGCGTATTGTCCGCTTCCACTACTATTTCTTGCGGATTAATCAACGTCATCTCCGATTCAAACGGATACTTGATGTTAATTCGATAGGAAGATGGCTGAATCATACTTGCCCTTTCTTGTCTTGGTTTCAATTTTAATAGCTTTAGTGTCATTGCCTATACCCCTTAAATAATCAAAGATTACATCCTAATAGTGATTACTGCTCGTTTCGTCTACTTTATTAATAACGACCTGTTCGCTAAATTTGTTTACCAAAAAAAGGGGAGGATGTCTTTATTAGACACCCTTTATTTTATTTAGTATCTTTAACAATTCATTGCGTTAATTGATTATAATATTATTAATAAATAGACTATTCGACATGTCTGTTGATTGGCGCTCCAGGCACTTCGCTTTCCGCGGGCGTGCCGGGGAGCCTCCTCGGCGCAAGCGCCTGTGGGGTCTCCCCCTGCCCCGTACTCTCGCAGGAGTCTTCGTGCCTTCCGCGCAAATCAACAGGTGTTAATAATAAGACGAGCAGTTCAACCCATCATTTATAAAATTAAGTGGTGATTTCAATGTTTAAACCACACAAGTCTAGCCAAAGTGAATATGCATTTGTGTCAATTGTTGAATTCGTTCCCGATGATCACCTTCTTCGTTTAATTGATATATAGGTAGATTTTTAATTTATTCTTGAAAAAGTACGCCCGTTTTATAGTGAACGCCCGTCCATCTGATCCCCTTATTCTTTTTAAAATGATGTTCATCGGGTTTCTCGCTGGCATTCGTTCCGAAAGGCAATTTGAAAAAGAAATTAAAGGAAAAGGTTGATTTATCGTAAAATGGTATGATGACACCTACCCTACATCTGATTAAATGAGTTTCAACTCAACTGGATATTTATGTTAAAATAAGAATAGTTTGTGAAGGAATGCACTTAAACTAACGGGCAGGTTAGCTTAAGAAGGTATATTGATTATTAGCATAGAATTAAAGTAAAAACTGCATTTTGGGGAGTGTGGTACATTGTGATTAAGGCTGTCATATTTGATTTAGATGGGACCTTGTTAAATAGAGACGAATCGGTAAAGAATTTTATTGATAACCAATATGAAAGATTAAATAAGTGGGTAAATCATATACCAAAAGAGAAATACATTACTCGATTCATAGAACTCGATCACCGTGGGTACGTTTGGAAGGATAAAGTATATCAGCAACTAACTGAGGAACTTGAAATTACAGGGGTAACTTGGGAGGACTTACTTCAAGATTATATAAGCCAGTTTAAGAATAATTGCATCCCCTTTCCAAATCTGTTTGAAATGTTGGAGGAATTGAGGAACCAGAATCTTATCCTGGGGATGATTACAAATGGAATCGGACAATTTCAAATGGATAATATAAAGGCTTTAGGTATTGAAAGGTATTTTCAAACTATCCTAGTATCGGAATTGGAAGGACTAAAAAAACCTGACCCCAATATCTTTTTCCGAGCTTTGAAACAACTCGATGTTTCGCCCAATCAAAGTGTTTATGTTGGCGATCATCCTGATAATGATGTGAAAGCTGCCCAAAAGGTAGGAATTAAAGGAATTTGGAAAAAAGATATTAACTGTAACAATTTCACAAATGATTTAATCATTGATGACTTGGGGGAGTTACCTGCAATTATTTCTAATTTAAGTAAAGTATCTTGTTAAACAACTGGGTCCTCTCCTTAAAGAACTTGCTTGAACAAACAGAAGCCCTTTTGTTCTTGAACGAGCAGTTTTGCGTAAGAAGGTTTTAAAGTTTTTTTGTCGAATTACATGCGTAAAAATACATACTTAAGGGTGGATTTGATGACCGATATAATAAGTTATTACAGCCAATTCGATGAGTGGGGAAGACTTGAACGTGAACCGATTGAATTTCAAGTAAATTGGCATTATATAAAAAAATATATGCCAAAAACAGGATACGTCCTTGATAATGGTGCTGGACCTGGAAAATATTCTATGGAACTTGCCAAAGATGGTTATAAGGTAACATTGACTGATTTAACACCTAGACTTGTTGAAATTGCTAAAGATAAAGCAAAAGAACATAATTTAGAACAACAGTTTGAAGGCTTTTATGTAGCTGATGCCAGAGAGCTTAATATGATTAAAGATGAACAATTCGACTCATCGTTAATGCTTGGTCCTATGTATCATTTACAGAAAGAAAATGAACGTATCCAGGCTGTTAAAGAGTTAAATAGAGTGACAAAAAAGGGTGGGCTTGTTTTTGTTGCTTTTATGCCTAGAATTAGGCACATACTCACATCGCTTTTATATCCTGAGAATTGGAAGCCAAACGATAATATAGATTCCATTATTCGATTTTCTCAAACAGGTTGCTTTAATCACGCTGATGAGGGACGTTTTACTGGGGCGTATTATTTTAATATTGAAGACATCAATCCTTTTATGGAATCACAAGGATTTGAAACTTTGGATATAATAGGTTCCAATCCAGGAGCAGTCTTAAACAATGATAATTGGAATTATTGGAGAGATAAAGGGGATCAAGAAGTTAGATCAATCATTGATTTAATTAAAGAAAAAGCAACTGACCCCTATATTCTTGGGATTTCGACTCACTTACTTTACATTGGTAAGAAAAAGTGATTTAGAACATTTCATATAGTAGTAATAGATGGAATCGTCATCTGGCGTTCCCTTTTTTGTAGGAGATAACAAAACCTTATTCATCAGATTGTGAAGAAATGTACTTAAACAAACGAGTGCGTATTGCTCAAGATGATGATCGCTGCTGCGATCCTTTTTTGTTATTGAACTAAAGGGCAGAATAGTTGAACAATAAAATAACGCTAATTAAAATTAAATATATGCGTAAGCAATTGGGGATTAGGAGGTTTTTTAATTAAAAAAATTTACGAAACACATTTACAGATTAAAAACTTGAATGATTCAATCGATTTTTACCAAACTAAACTAGGTAAAAGGTAGGATTTTGAGGTATTTTATTAGATAAAAGGACGTTGGTCATTTTCTGGCCAACGTTCTTTCATTTTTATTAAGAGATGGATTTTATGTTACACAGCTTAGTTTTAAATCAAATTAGATTTGATTTACTCATTTTTGGTCTCGAATAAATCTAACAGCATTTAAACCAATCATTTGGGCTGCTAATGCTGTATTACCATCTGGTAAAATAGGAGAGATGGAAAGATCTGCAACTTTCAGGTTTTCCGTACCAAATACATTCAGAAATCCATCCACAACTCCTTCTTCAATATTCCTTCCCATCCTGCATTGCCCACCATAGTGATTTAATACGTTATATGATGCCTTTGCAAAATTAGCAAGTTGAGCTCGCTTCTCAGTTTCATCATTTAAGTTAAAAATATCCTCTGAAGGATAAACTACCCTATAAATCCCCTCTGGGTCTAACTTACGAGCCCTTTTAATTATATTAAAGGTCTCAATATAATGGTCAACCATATACTCTAAATCATCAGGGTTTTCTAGTGGATTAAAATCAACAGAAGGGTATGCTTCGGGGTCGCTGTGTGCTGCCATAATAGTCCCTTTACTTTTAGGATTAAGATCTACAATCCCAATGCTCATTATATTACTCGGTTTATTCTCGTTAAAATTCCAGTTGTTAATGAAGACATCTTGAACAGGAATAAATCGTGGAAATATGTTACCTAATAATTGAAGGCGGCGTGCTTCCCGCTGTCCTGCTTCATCATCCTTTTTAAAGGCACCTAACGGTATAGGTTGATCTGGGTCAGATGACATAACCATTAATAATCGAGTTGTCTCCACTTCTACCCCTATACCAACAGCATAATGTGTTTTAAAGTTGTAACCGACATTTGGACTTTCGACTAATGTGTTTATACCAGCTTTAGCTAAATCCGAAGAATTACCAATTCCTGAACGTTGTAGTATAACTGATGAAAAATTCCCCGCTGAGACGATTATCCCTTTATGAGCAAAAGCTCTTTGTGATTTGCCGTTTCTAACAAATTCAACACCCACAGCAATTTGGGTTTGCCCGTTTTGTTCAAATAAGATTTTATTAACAGTGGTTTTTGCAATTACTCCCAGTTTTCTGCGGCCCAAACCAACCTCATCAGGATCGAATTCATCGCCTTGTGTCACAATATATTTGTTTAAATATCCAGTTGCAGTAGAAGAACGAATAAACATTCCTCTACCCACTTCTTTTTGAGTAAATTGTGATTTGATGAAGGTACAATCTCTTATCCCAGTATTATAATCTTCGACAATCGGAATTCTTAAGACATCGGATGTTGCTTTTGCTAAAATAGTAGTAAGCCCATTTGTAGGAATCATTTGTTGTCTTATAAAGATGGGTCCATCGGTTCCTCTTTCGTTTGGTTTTTGTGTTTCACCCGTGTAGGTTTCATTTTCTATAAATAAATCGCGAACATTATTGTAGCTCCATTGAGGTCCTGCAATATTAGCCCATTCATTATAAAGGTGGCTGCTCCCACGTACAGCAAGCATTGCGTTATGCTCTGAACTTCCTCCAATAACTCTTCCACCTGATAATAGGAGCTGACGTCCAATAGTTTGTTCTAATTTGGACAAGATATTGAAGGAGAATTTATTATCAGAGGATAAGGTAAGTGCAGTTCCACCATTAGGACTACTTAATTCTTTTGTCATATTTGTACCTGGCTCAAGGACAAGCACAGATGTAGATTTATCATCGGTTAATTCTTTAGCAATTATCCCCCCAGCCGTTCCAGCACCGATTACAATATAATCAAAGGTGTTTTTTGCTGACATTTCATCATTCCTCTCTAAGGCCTAGTTAGATTAATTTAGAACCATATTTTATATGTATGATGAATTACCACCTTTGTGTGAGTAGGATTTTAACGACCCTGGGAAAGTAACATTGTGAAGAAATATACTTAATGTAAACCAGCTAATAGTTTGCTAAAGCAAATTGAATTGCCTCTTTTGTGAAATTGGAAAAGGTGTTAGGCAATTCTTTAGGTTGATTAATCTCCTGTTGATTGGAGCGGAAATCAACAGGCCCTTTAGCAGGGGAATTTTTATTAATATCGGCAATTCAAATTCCAATAAAATAAAAAAATTGCCGAGGAATATATCCTTTCTCGACAATCTGAGGATGTCTTTATTAGACACCCTCCTCCTTTTTAGATGATTTCTTTTTCCAAAATCTTTTTCAATTTTTGCAGGATTTTTGAATGGAGCTGCGAGATTCTTGATTTATGAAGGCCTAAAATCTCCCCCACTTCACTCATGCTTAAATTCTCATAATAAATAAGTGAAAGAATAATTCTTTCTCGCTCTGGCAGCTCATCGATTAGCGCCATTAAGCGTTGTTTCTGCTCTTTCTCCTCGACAATCGTCGATTGCTCCATGATGGAAGGATCCGAGATTAATTCGATCTTTAATTGACTCTCGCCACTGTGCTCAATCGGTTCGTTTAATGACTCTTGTTTTTCAAAGGAAGCCTGCGACATGATTTCCTTACATTCCGTTTCACTGATTTGTAAATAATCACTAACTTCCTTGATGCTGGGCTGTCTAAACAGATGCTGCTCTAAAAATTGAAAGGCATGCCTGACTTCTTTTTCCTTTTTTCTTAACGTTCTCGGCAGGGGGTCGAGTCGACGAAGTCCATCATAAATTTCACCGCGTATTCTTTGGGTCGCATACGTTTCAAATTTAACATTTTCTTTTTTGTCATATTTACGAAAGGCATCTAATAAGCCCAGCATTCCAAACGACATCAGTTCATCCTCTTCCACATGGTGTGGAAGATTTCTCTTCATATGCTTAACGATTTTTTTGACCAATGGCAGATATTGATCAAACAACTTTTCTTCTAACTGTTGACTCAAAAATGTTCCCCCTCCTTGATGAGACAAGTACCCTACCTATATTTTTGCCAATCCCGAAATCTTTTGTATAAACCCTTTTATCCCCGTAATCGGATTGCTTTTCGTTTCAACATTTAAATAGATCCTGGCAATATCCTTCATCCATTTGGCAGCTTGAGATTTGGGATATTTCAATAGAAAAGGCCTTTGTTCCAAGACAGATTGAAATACGAGTGCATCATTGGGAATAAATCCAAGAATATCAATCTCTTTTTCTAAAAACTTTTTCGTTACTAAGCGCACCCGATTGGCAATTGCCATTCCTTCCTTGGAGTTGGCCACCCGGTTCACCACCAAACGGACATTTAGGCTGGCATCTTGGTGATGTAATATTTTAATCACGGAATAGGCATCGGTAATCGCGGTTGGTTCAGGTGTTGTCACCAATATAATTTCATCGGCTGCTAAGTGACATCGCTGAGATTCTTTCGAAAGGCCTGCACCAGTATCAAACAAGACAATATCAGCATAGCCCTGCAGTTTTCCAAGCTCCGAAAATAAATAATCGGTATCTTGATCACTTAAATCTAAAATTTCCGTAAAGCTGCTTCCTCCGGAGATAAGCTCTAATCCATTGGGACCTGTTTCAATCACATCCCAAATCGTTTTTTTATCATTCACCATATCAATCAGATGATAGGCTGGATTCATTCCTAATAATATTTCCAAGTTAGCCATACCGATATCCAGATCAATCAAGACCACCTTTTGGCCGGATTCAATCAGGCTTAGGGCAAAGTTTACGGCAAAATTAGATTTGCCGACACCCCCTTTTCCGCTTGTAATCGAGACAACCTTCGTCCTTTTTTCTTGCTCTTGCTGATCATCGTTAAAACGCTGATACAATTCGCGCAGCTTTTGTGCTTGATCCTGTTTCATCTTCATCTACTCCCATGATCTTTTTAGCCATATAATCCGGATCTGCCAGCATGATGTCTTCGGGAACCCCTTGTCCCAAACTAATAAACGATAATGGGAATGGATGGTGATACACGAGATTAAGGGCGGCCCCGTAACAGGTGCTTTCATCCCACTTTGTTAGAATCACTCGATCAATCTGAACGGATTTCATTTTTTCGACAATTTGCTTCATATCCTTCCACCTGGAGGTCATACTGAGGACCAAATGATTTTCTTGCTTTAATGCCTGCGACAAGAACTCATTGATTTCCTCGATATATTGCTCCTCGAGATAATTTCGTCCAGCGCTATCCATAAAAATTATTTGGCAATTCTTTAAGTTCAGCAACGATTGGGCAAGCTGGTCAGGACTCTCGACGACCTCAATCGGGATATTTAAAATAGTGGCATAGGTCTTGAGCTGCTCAATCGCTGCAATCCGAAAGGTGTCAGCTGTTAAAAAGCCAACCTTCTTCCGCTGAAATAAAACTTGTCTGGAGGCAAGCTTCGCGATCGTAGTTGTTTTGCCCACACCGGTCGGACCGATGAGTGTAATCAACGTCGCATCGGGATCTAATCCTTCTGGTGCGATGCCATCTTGAAACAGCTTCGTTAAGGTACGCTGGATAATATCCGCTACTTCCTCATCTGTTTGCTGGTCGATAAACGGATATTGAGCACTAATCTTTTTCATAATATATTGAATGACTTCATCATCGACCTCTTGGTCCATAAGCTGTTTTTGCCATTTTGCTAATTTGGCAGGCGATTTCGGCTCTAATGGGTGTTGATTTTTCACAAACTCACCAAGGAGCTGCTCCATCTGATTGAGGCGTTGCAAAACTTCTGTTTCGGCCGGTTCTTTTTTGACCTCAACAGGCGCAGCGGGGACGGCGGCCTTTGGCTCAGAAGCCTCCGAGGCTGCAATCACTTCAAGCTGCTTTCGTTTAAACAGGCCCAGGAACCCGCCAGTTTTCGTTTCCTTCGTATTGAGAATGACGGCATTTTCGCCTAGTTCCAGCCGAATCTGCTGAATGGCTTGCGGTAAGGTATCTACGATATATCTTTTAATCTTCATGCAGTAACCACTCCATCTTGAAAATGAACAACGCCGATATTCTGGACTTCTACATCTGATTCTAATTCGTTAAACGAAATCACTGGGATATCTTCGTTAATCCGTTCCACAATTTGCTTCATATACATGCGAATCGTCGGCGAGGTCATAATAATCGGCTGAATTCCCACCCTGACTACCTGCTGAATGGTATCATTCAGGGCCATGACCAATTGCTGAATGGTTTGTGGATCTAAGGTAAGATAAATCCCTTGTTCCGTTTCTTGAAGGTTTTCACTGATAATCTTTTCCACTTGTGCATTAACGGTTATCACTTGAATCATTTTTCCAACGGTTAATTGCTGGGTAATCTGTCTTGATAGGCTCTGTCTCACATATTCGGTCAGGTAATCAGGATTTTTTGTAAACACAGCCCAATCGGCAAGGGTTTCTAGGATAACAGACAGGCTTCGGATCGAGACTTTTTCTTTTAACAGCTTCTGCAATACTTTTTGAATCTGCCCCACCGATAATAAGGATGGAACGAGTTCTTCTATAATAGAAGGAGACGATTCCTTCACTTTTTCAATCAATTGTTTCGTTTCTTCCCTGCCTAAAATCTCGTGGGCATACCGTTTGATGGTCTCAGCCAAATGGGTCGTGATGACGGAGGTGGCGTCAACCACGGTATAGCCAAAAATTTCGGCTTTTCGTTTCATCTCATCGTTAATCCATAAAGCCGGCAGGCCAAAGGTTGGTTCGACCGTTTCAATCCCAATGATGCCATGGTCTTCCTCTTCCGGCACGAGCATCAGATAATGATTGAGGAAAATCTCCCCTTTGGCGATCTCATTGCCTTTTAACTTAATCACGTACGCATTAGACTCTAAATTAACATTGTCCCGAATCCGAATGATCGGGATGACTAACCCTAATTCAAGTGCGATTTGTTTTCTAATTGCAATCACCCGGTCTAAAATATCCCCGCCCTGAGTACTATCTGCTAATGGAATCAGGCCTAATCCAAATTCAAATTCCAACGAATCCACTTGGAGCAGGTTCAGCACATTCTCCGGACTATTTTCTTCTTTAACGGGCAGGTCCGGCAGTTCTTCTAATTCTTCTGCTTCTTTATCTTTTGCTTTTTGCATTTTATAGGCCGCAAAAACGAGCAGACCGGCAATACTCCATGTTAATAAAATGCCAATTGGCGTAACTAAACCAAACAAAGCAATACAGCCAGCCACTACATAAATCAACTTTGGATAGGCAAATAATTGCCGGGTCAGGTCATCGCCTAGGCTGCCATCGGAGGCTGCCCTTGTCACGATAATCCCTGTTGCTGTTGAAATTAACAGCGCCGGTATTTGACTTACTAGTCCATCACCAACCGATAGCAGGGTAAAAGTACTGGCTGCCTCGGCAAAACCCATTCCCATCATCGTCATTCCAATAATGAAACCGCCGATGACATTGATGAACAAAATGATGATTCCGGCAATCGCATCACCTTTTACGAACTTGCTGGCTCCATCCATGGCTCCGTAAAAATCAGCTTCATGCGATACCTTTTCCCTTCTAGCTCGTGCATCTTTTTCACTAATAAGACCAGCATTTAAATCAGCGTCAATACTCATTTGCTTACCGGGCATGGCATCTAAGGTAAACCGTGCCGCCACTTCGGCGACCCGTTCTGAACCCTTCGTAATAACTAAGAATTGAATAATCACGAGGATTAAAAAGATGATAAACCCAATGACGGGATTCCCGCCGATGACGAACTCACCAAAGGTTGCGACCACATGGCCGGCATCCCCATGTGAAAGGATGGAACGGGTGGTGGATACATTTAACGCTAAACGAAAGAGTGTCGTTAACAGCAATAAAGACGGAAAAATGGAGAAATCTAATGGTTCCTTTGTATTCATCCCGACGAGCAAGATCGTAATCGATAGGGAGATATTTATAATGAGCAAAACATCTAATAGAATGGTAGGCAGCGGGATCACCATCATGACAACGATGAGTAAAACAGCAAGTAATACGGAAATTTCTTTTAACTTCATTTTTCCACCTTATTCCCTGTAAGACTTAGAATTTTCCTTTTAAGCGATAAACATAGGCGAGGATCTCAGCGACGGCTTTAAACAATTCCTCGGGAATTTCCTGGCCAATCTCTACATTTGCATATAAAGCCCTGGCTAAGGGCCTATTTTCGGTTAAAATGACGCCGTGTTCTTTGGCGATTTCTTTGATTTTTTGGGCCATAAAGTCAACACCCTTTGCAATGACTACCGGTGCCTTTGCATCATTGGCATCATAAGCAATCGCAATCGCATAATGGGTTGGATTCGTAATGATGACATCTGCCTTTGGCACATCAGACATCATTCTGTTTAACGACATGGCTCTTTGCAATTCTTTGATTTTCCCCTTAACTAGAGGGTCACCTTCGCTCTTCTTATGTTCATCCTTTATTTCTTGTAACGACATCTTCATTTTCTTCTCATGATCATATTTTTGATAAAGAAAATCGGCTGCACCTAAAACGACATACACGGCAGAGGTAGACACGCCAATTTTGATGATGACATCAAAAAGAAATTCGATGATTTGCGTAATGCTCATTTGGGAAAGGTGCAAAAAGGTCCCGATATCCTTGTTTAATAAGAAGTAGGCAGTCCAGCTAATCAGGACAATTTTCAAGACATTTTTAAGCAGCTCGACTATCGACCTCATCGACAAGATCCGTTTCGCCCCTTCGATCGGGTTGATTTTTTTAAAATCAAATTTTAAATTTTCCGTTGTAAACAAAAAGCCAATTTGGAGATAATTTGCCAATAAGCCGACAACAAACAAGAGTGCTAGAATCGGCAAAACGATTTTAATGGTGAGTACCGTAAGATCGAAAAACAGTTTGTGTGTACTCGCCTCCGTTAAATCAAGTAATAGATAGGAAGAAAACAGATCGCGAAACAAAACGAGAATGTTCATCCCAAAATATTTTCCATAAAAGAGGAGAAATAGAAAAAATGATAGCAGCATGAAGGAAGACGATACCTCGATACTTTTGGCTACTTGACCTTTTTTCCTTGTTTCCCGTCTTTTTTGGGGCGTCGCTTTTTCTGTTTTTTCTCCAGCGAAAAATTGTAAATCTAATTGAAGTAAAAATGGACTATTTACCCTCATAAAAATGCTCCCATCAAGCGAATCATCTGACTGACCGCATCAAACATGTCGGCAAACAAACGATGAAGCAGCAAGAAAAAGCCAGGCAGTGCTAATAATAATACAAGATAATACACACCAATTTTCACTGAAAAGCCGACCACCATCAAATTGATTTGCGGTGATGTTTTTCCGATAATGCCTAGGACTAAATCGACCAAAAATAAGGTAAACACAATCGGCGCTGCTAGTAAAAAAGCAATGATAAACGAGTTTTTAAACGTTTCAAGTAAAACCGATGATATTCTGCCATCGATTAATGCGGGCACAAGCGCGTTCACCGGTATCCATTGATAGCTTTCCAGCACACCCTGGATGAGTAAATGATGGCCATCAAGCGAAAACAGAAACAAGGTTGCGATGGCGTTTTTTAACCTTCCTGTTAAATTAACGTTCGTACCTGATTGCGGGTCAAATACCGCTCCCATTGCAAAACCACTTTGCAAATCGATGAAAGTTCCGGCTAGCTGGATCGCATAAAACAGGATAGAAGCAATGAAGCCTAAGCCTAATCCTACAATCGCTTCCTTCATAATAAGGATCAGGTATACGGCTGTGAAGGCAGTGATTCTGTCTTGACCGGTTGAAATGGTGACAATCACAGCTAGGAAAAAAGAGAGTCCTATTTTAAAAGGTGCCGGAATGGATCTCGACATAAAAATAGGTGCTGTGATAAAAAAACAAGAAATTCGAACCAAAATAAGTAGAAATACAGGCAATTCATTTAACCAATCCATCACAGCGTTCTACCCAACAAACTGAGACAAATTGCCAAAGATGTTTTCCGTAAAGTTTAATAACTGCCTTAACATCCAAGGTCCAAAAACCAATAGGCCAATAAAAACAGCGATGATCTTCGGAACAAACACGAGTGTTTGCTCTTGGATTTGGGTAACAGATTGAAAAATACTAATGATCAAGCCAACTGCTAAAGCAAGTATTAAAATGGGTGCAGCCACTAGGCCTGTTATATACACGCTTTGCTTCGATATTTCGATAACCATTTCCGGTGTCATGATGGTACCTCTCTTATTTAAAAACTGGTGAGTAACGATTTAACAATCAAATGCCAGCCATCGACTAAAATAAATAGCAATATTTTAAATGGCAAGCTAATCAGTACAGGCGGCAGCATCATCATGCCCATCGCCATTAAAATGCTGGATACGATCATATCGATGATCAGAAAAGGGAGAAAAATCATAAACCCCATTTGAAAAGCGGTCTTTAACTCACTGATCGAATAGGCTGGAACTAACACATGCAAGGGAATATCATCGATTGTTTTCGGCTTTTTCTGTTTAGAATAATCAAGAAATAAATTTAAGTCTTTTTCCCGGGTGTGTTTCGCCATAAATTCCTTGATTGGTTTGCTCGCTGTATCAAATGCTTGTTCCTGCGTCAATTTTCCATCCATAAACGGCTGATAGGCCTGCTTGTTTATATCCGAAAAAACCGGCCCCATAATAAACATGGTAAGGAACAGGGACAAACCAATGATGACTTGGTTAGGCGGCATTTGCTGTGTGCCTAACGAGGTTCGAACAAACGATAACACAATCACAATTCTCGTAAACGATGTCATCAGCAGCAAAATCGCTGGTGCCACAGATAGAACAGTTAAGAGAAGCATGATTTTAATTGAGGTCGCCACTCCTCCTGGTTCAGAACTTAAATTCACTCCAGGGATAGAGGCATCGAAGGCCGCATAACTAACTTCATGAAAGCTTAAGAATAGAAAAGGTAAAATCAAACATATTTTTTTTAGCAACTGAATTCCCGCCATTTTTATTAGTCTTTTAGCTTGTTGATTGGAATACTGGATGGATGAACCTGATTCATTTGCGAAACAAAGGTTTGTTCCCAATCCTCGGTTTGTTTCTTTTTGAAGGAAAAGAATCTCGGTTTTTGCTTACTTGCCGTTTCCACAACGAGGGATTGTAAAATGGAATCCTGTTCTTCCCCGGGATCGATCGTTCGAAGCAGCTGGACCTCATTGCCGACTCCCAAGATATATAACGTTTTCCCGATCATCATCAATTGCAGGGAACGATTGCCGCCTAACGCGTGACCGCCGATTGTGTAAAAGGGACCTTTTGAATCGATGTGCTTCGACTTCGCTTTCAAAAATTTCAAACATAAGAGTAATAGAATAATAATCGCAGCAAATGAAAAAATAAATTTTATTACCTGCGGTACCAGTGAACTACTTTCACTTTGTGTGGTTTGCTTGGCATCCGAATGGGTCTGCCCTTTATCATTCTGATAGGCATCGTAAACCGTGTTCCCTTCCTTTGCAAAGGCCGCGTGATGATGGTAAAAGAAAGAAAACAGTAAAACAATGACCAATGCGAGGGAGATTTTTATTCCGATCTGACTGGTCTTCACTACCTCACCCCTAATCGTTCATTCTTTCTTCTCGTTCTTGTTTCGACACAATATCTGTGATGCGGATTGCAAATTTTTCATCGACGACGACTACTTCTGCTTCGGCGACAGCTGACCCGTTGATGACAACATCCACATGTTCCCCTGCTAACTTATCGACTGAGATAATGACACCTGGTTTAATTTTTAGAATGTCCCTAACCTTCATATTGGTTTTGCCAAGTTCAACAATGAGTTGGAGATTCACATCATCGATCGAGTTTAATTCTTTACTTGAATTGGATGATTTTACACCCTCTAATAACGGGGCAAATTGGACAGTTTGAATCCTTTTTGTTTGCTTCTCATTCATGTTTGGTTGCACTCTTTCTTACTCTAGTTTTTATTGTGAAAATAGCGAAGCACGGCCATCTCATCTAATTGATATTGTTCTTCCTTATTTATTCTAGCGGTATATTCCTCGAAGGATTTTTCCCGCCACGTACTCCACATCTTTTCTTCCTGGTTTTTTGCCAATAACAGATTTTTTTTCATGGTAAACTCTTTGCTGAGCTCGCTGACCTTTTTTCTAAGTCTGTCAATTTGCTTCGTTAGAAAATGGATATATTGCTCTCGTTCCTGGATGTCGGTCACTCTTAACGAGTTCCGCATCATCGTTTGGTAGTCTCGGATGTAGCTGTCTTTTTTCTCTACCAATTCCAGCAATTGATGTTCGGCTGTTTCTTTAATGGTTTTAATCACATTCATTTCATGAAAGGCCGATTCTTTTTCTTTTTCTTTCATCGTCACGATTTTTTCAAATCGAAATTGAAAACTCATTTAACCATCTCCCCAAATTGCTGAATCATTGTTTGTATGGAATGTTCTAAATGGGATGGTTCATTTACTCCTTGCTTTAAGAAGTTGTCAATCCAACCCTTATACTTAATCGATAAATCAATTTCCGGATTTGTCCCCTGTTTATAGGCCCCAATTTTAATTAAGTCCTCGGCCTCTTGATACACGGCCATGTATTGCTTGATTTTCTGCGCGGCATGAAGATGTTCTGGAGAGGTAATGTCCTTCATGACACGGCTGACACTATTTAAGATGTTAATCGAAGGGAAGTGGCCAAGCTGTGCTAGTTTTCGATCTAGCACAATGTGCCCATCCAAAATTCCTCTAACTGTATCGGCAATCGGTTCATTCATATCATCACCATCGACTAAGACCGTATAAAGGGCGGTAATTTCCCCCTTTGGCCCTGTCCCTGCCCGCTCTAACAATTTGGGCAGCATCGCGAAAACGGATGGTGTATAACCCTTTGTCGTCGGCGGTTCACCGATCGCGAGTCCAATTTCTCTTTGCGCCATCGCGAACCGGGTGACTGAATCAATCATCAGATTGACACTTAAGCCTTGATCTCTAAAAAATTCAGCAATCGTGGTCGCGATCACCGCGCCCTTGATCCTGACTAAGGCTGGCTGATCACTGGTAGCCACGACCACCACTGATTTTTCCAATCCTTCTTTTCCTAAGTCTCTTTCGATAAAATCAAGAACTTCTCTGCCACGTTCTCCAATCAGGCCAATCACATTGACATCCGCACTCGTATTTCGCGCAATCATCCCAAGTAACGTACTTTTTCCTACGCCACTCCCTGCGAAGATGCCGACCCGTTGACCTCTGCCAATCGTTAATAGCCCATCAATCGAACGGACACCCACATTCAAGGGCTGATAAATTCTAGGTCGTTTCAATGGATTAGGGGGATTGTTGTTGGTCACAACCTCGATTAATCCTGACGGCAGCGGACTTTCATCCATCGGCTTGCCCAAACCATCTAAGACCTTCCCTAATAGCTCCATGCCCACTTTTACGGTTAACGGCTTGCCTGTCGCCACGACCTCACAGCCCGGACCAATCGAAACAAGTTCTCCTAATGGCATTAACAGGACTCGATTCCCTTTAAAGCCGACCACCTCTGCTTCTAATGGGGGTTCATTACTGGCAGGATAGATTTGACAAACATCACCCATTTTTACATCTGGACCTTGTGATTCAATCGTAAGACCAATGACTTGTGTGACTTTCCCATTAATCTTAATCGGGTTAATCGTCTGCAGCGTTTGTAAATACTTATCAATCTTGAGCATTTTCTTCATATAAATCATCCTGTAAGGTTTTCAGCAGTGCTTGCTTGATTTCTTTTAGCTGGACATCAATGCGGGCGTCAATACTTCCATACGAAGTGCGGATCACACAGCCGCCTCTTTCAATCGAGTGCTCCGGTAAAATTTTCACTTCGATTTGACCCTCCAACGATTCTAGTAATTGTGTCCGTTGGTTGTGGACAAATGAAAAATCGTCAGGACTGACACAAATCGAAATCATCGAGCGTTCATTGGAATAGACCAGGTTTTGTTTAATCATCTCAATGAGCACGTCTGGTTTTGTTGATAATTCCTCTTGAATAATTTTAGCGGCAATTTGCACCGATAATTCGATGACAAATGGTTCCGATTCTTGGATAATTTCCTTTTTCTCTTTAAAAGCCTTATCTAATATCTCTTGTGCCAATTCGATTTTAGCGGTATATTCCTTCTCTGCCGCCTGCATCCCTTGACCGTACCCTTCGCTCCAGCCCTGACGTTTGATTTCTTCCAGCTCTTGCGTTACTTTTTCTTGCTGGACACGTGTCCAGTTTTCAAGCTCAATTGCTGCCTTTTCCTTCTCAAGTAAGCTTTGTTCTTGCGCTTTCTTCACAATCGCAGCAGCTTGCTCTTCCGCATGTTGTAAAAGCTCTCCGGCAGATTGATTGGATTGGGCAGGATCGACATTGGCTCTTTTTATTGACAAAAACAGTTTGGTATCAATGACAGGTGGGATCGACGTTGATTTAACAATCTTAGACGACAACAGCCTCTCCACCTCTTCTCTCAATCATGATGGAGCCCTCTTCTTCTAACTTACGAACAATTCTTACGATCCGGCCTTGTGCTTCCTCTGCTTCCTTCAGGCGGACAGGCTTATCATATTTGCCCTGCTCTTCAAGTAATTCTGCCCGTCTTTTCGAGATGTTTTTATAAATCACTTCTTTTAAATCCTCACTGGCAATTTTTAAAGCTAAATACAAGTCTTCGCCGTCGACATCGCGGAGAATTCGTTGAATCGAATGATGATCTAATAGCGCAATATCTTCAAAGATAAACATCTTTCCTTTGATTTCCTCTGCCAGGCTCGGACTTTCCTGTGATAAGGATTCTAAAATATGTTTTTCGGTACCACGGTCTACGCTTGTGAGGATGTTGACGATGTTGTCGATTCCATTGTTTACGGTGTAATCCTGTGATGAGGTTGTTGCCAGTTTTTCCTGCAGCACTTCTTCAACCTGACGAATGACTTCCGGTGACACGGTGTCCATTAAAGCAATTTTCGTGGCAATATCGGTTTGCTTTTCTTGTGGAAAAGCAGACAGGATCGCCGATGCTTTCAATGAATCCAAATAGGATAGGACAAGCGCAATCGTTTGTGTGTTTTCATATTGCAAAAGGTTTAAAATCTGAACAGGTTCGGCCCTATGTGCAAAGTAAAAAGGCTTCTTTTGATTTTTTTCGGTTGTGCGGTTAAGCATTTCATTGGCCTTCTCTTCACCAAACGAAAGAGCCAGTAAATCCTTAGCAAAATGTTCACCGCCTTTGGAAACGACATTCCGTTCCGAAGCCATTTTATAAAACTCATCTAAAACTTCTTCTTTCACTTTTGAATCAATCCATTGAAGATTGGCGATTTCTTTCGTTAATAATTCTACTTCGTCTTCTTTCAAATGTTTATAGACGGTAGATGATCCTTCTTTTCCTAATGAAACCAAGAGGATGGCCACTTTTTGAAGCCCTGTTAGCTTGCGCATATTACCCCTCCTTGTCGTCCTTTAACCAGTAGCGCAGCAGATCAACGAATTCCTCCGTATTTTTACCTGCTAATTGATTAATTTCATTTTGAACGTTGTTCTTTTTCGTTGCCTCTTCTTCAAATTCCTTAATATTTTTCGCTTCCAAGTACTCAGAAAATGGATCAAGATCTTCATCCTTTTTCCGTTTCATCCATCTCCCTAAAAGAATACCGCCGGCTAGTAAGGCTAAAGCCGCAAGCCCGATTAAGATATAATTCAAGTAGGATTGTTTTTGTGACCCGGAGTCTTTTGGTTTGGCTGCAGCCATTTTCCCTGTAAACTCTCTTGGGAATACAGTGATGCGCTTGTTTATATCAGCATCTGTAATTCCAGTATTTGCACCAATTGCCGTCCGCACGACATTTGAAATGATATTTCGGATGTTATCCTGTGTTGCCGGTGTTAATGAACCGGGATTTTTCGGATTAGGAGGTTCCACCCCGACATTGATAGTTAAATCATCAATTGTATAAGGACTTTGGACAATCTCTTTTGTAATCCGATTGACCTCGTAGTTGACTCGATCCTGCGTTTCCTTGTAATCGTTATTGCCTGCATCGCCGCTGCTGGCATAAGCCGGAACATCACCTTGGCCAGTCCCATCTACCCCGCCGGCAGCCGGTGTTCCCTTGCCCTTGTATTCTTTGCTGATTTTCTCCACACTAACGGCGATTCCTTGCTCCGTTCCATCCTTAGGAGCCTTGGTAACGGGCTCCACCAGGTTTTGCTGTGTTTTGACCTTATCAAAATTCAGCTTAGCAAAGGTCTGAACGTAGACTTTATCCTTCCCTAGCATCGTCCCCAGCATCTGCTGAATACTGCGCTGAATATCGGCCTCTACTTTTTGTTTAATATTTCTTTGACTTTCGTAACTGCCTACCCCCGTAAAAGAACCATCATCCTCCGAACCATTTAGCGTTAAAAGCTGACCGTACTGATCGGTAATCACAATATTTTCTTGCGGTAAATTAGGAATACTTTTTGAAGCTAAGAAATAGAGCGATTTGATTTGCCCCTGCTCCAGTTCTATGCCTGGTTCTAAGTCCACAATGATGGAGGCACTTGCTTGGTCCTCTTTCTCCGGTCGAATAAAGACACTGTCCTGCGGCATGGTAATCATCACTTCAGCGCTTTTAACACCACTAATCTTAGTCATCAAATTCGCTAATTGCTTCTGAATCGTTTCTCGTTCGATGACGTCTAATTCCTGCTCCGTTACGCCAAACTTCAGATTCTGGGTTTGTTCTGTAAAACTAATTGGACCGCTTTTTGGTAGTCCTTCAGAGGCTAAATTTACAATTAAGTCGGGAGCAGACTCTTTTGGAACAAGAATTTGCGTACCATTATTGGCAATCTTATAGTCGGTGAACCCTTGTTTTTCTAAAACCCCTTTAATCTCACCGATTTCCTTTTGGCTTAAGCTATTGGTATAAAGTGGTACATAATTCGGTTTTAATAAATAGAAAAAAACAAAGCAGAAAATGGCGATTAACGCCAAAAAGGTACCAATATAGAAAAATTTATTTTTCTTGCTGGTATTCATCCAAAACTGAACGATTTTTTCCTTAATATCACGAATTTTTTCTTTCATAAGTCATAGTTCACCAGCTTTCGTGTCAAAACTAAGCAGTTCATTATACTTGCATTCTCATGATTTCTTGATAGGATTCCACGACTTTATCTCTTACTTGGGTGGTCAGCTGGAGAGCAATTTCTGCCTTTTGGGCAGCAATCGTGACATCATGAATATTCTTGATTTCCCCTGTGGCAATTTTTTCAGACATGTTCTCTGATTGGACAATGGTATCGTTCGCGCTTTGCAAGGCCTCTCCCAACATTGCTGAAAAGGATGTCTTCGCAGGTGAAACCGCATTAACATTTGGACGCTTATCCAAAAATGTGGCTGGGTTTGTAAACAATGAATCAATTTTCATTATGGCAAAACTCCTTATCTACCAATATCTAATGCTTTTAACGACATCGTTTTCCCTACATTAAAAGCCGTAACGTTGGCTTCATATGCTCTCGAGGCACTCATCAGGTCAACCATCTCTTTGGTGAGATCTACATTCGGCATCATGACATAGCCATCATTGTTTGCGTCTGGATTGGTTGGGTCATAAACCGGATTGAAAGGTGTCTGGTCTTCAACAATCCTTGTGACCTTTACACCATTTGCTCCCATTTCGTTGTGTAAATATTGACTGAACGGGGCCGACCCTTTCGCCTCCACCTCAACCATCTTCCTTCGATATGGTACCCATTCTCCATTCACCAATTTTCCTCTTGTCGTCGTAGCATTGGCAATATTGGAAGAAATAATATCCATTTTCAGGCGCCCGGCTGTTAATGCGGAAGAACTTATGTTTAATGGCTGAAACATTGACATATTCGATCCCCTACCTTGATCTTATGGCTGTTTTTAATAGATTTAATTCTTCTCCTAATTGATAGCTTAGGGTTTGATACCAAATTGAGTTTGTCGTCAAATCGGTCATTTCCTGATCGACATCAACACCATTCCCACTATTTTGCATCACAACAGGCTGCTCGGTAATGAAGGCTCTGGCTGCTGTATTCCCGATTGGTATATGCTTTTCATTCGAACGCTTTCCTTCAAAAGAAGTGTTAGCTAATTCTCCTTTAAGCAGTTCCTCAAAGACTACTTTTTGCGGCTTATAATTGGGTGTATTGACATTTGCTAGATTATTAGAAATCGCATTGTGTCTTAACACTGAAGCATCCAATGCCTGCTTTAAAACGGAAATATTTTGAAGCATAAAAAACCTCCTTTTTAAAATTGGTAAATTTATCCATTTTCTCAGAACAAAAAAAGACTATTCCGAAGAATAGTCAATAGTAAATAAACTATAACTCTTCGGTAACTGGCTGGCGTTATCAAGATTGATGGTAGCCCCTATAGCTTTGCGTCCCTGGATTTCCCCAGGTTTGCCTTTATCGGATTAATTGTCGTTTTGTGGTAAAATTGGTCGAAATTTTATCAATACTATTATATTACATTGCGCTTACAAATATTACAATGGGGAAAAAACGAAAAAAGACCTACTTAACAAAAAATTTACTTTTGTTAAGTAAGTCTGATAGCTTTCATGGCTTCTGTCCAAGTTTCAAGCAGTTCTACCAGCATGGCTTGGACTTCATTTAAAGTTTCCGCCTCTTTATGGATATTCGCTTCGATTAATCTTTGCTTTAAATAGTCATAAAGTAGGAGTAGGGACTTCGAAATTTCGATATTCATATTAAGGGTCACCATTAATTCACTAATGATGTTCTGAGCCCTAAGAATGCGATCGTTGGCTCGCGGCAGATTATTTTTTTCAATCGCTAGTTTTGCCTGCTCAATGAATTTTATCGCACCTTTATATAAAAGCAGTGTCAGCTCTTCCCCTTTGGCATATAGTACTTGATTACTCTCATATGCTTGGTATGGATTAGTAAGAGACATAATCTTCCCCTTTTCGCTATTTTCTTTTATCATAAAAAACCCCAGTTGAACCATAGGCAGCTTCCCCGTACCGTTTAATCTTTTTTTCCTTTTTTAGGGCATGGAGATTGGATATTACTTTTTGCTGCTCTCCCTGTAACAGCTCTTTCACCTTTTCTTCCAATGGAACTATTTGTAACAGCTGTTCTTTAATGGCCGCGTTGAGGAGGATCCCACCCGCGGTTTGATCCAAACGGTTTACCTTTTCAATACAGGTTTGCCTCGCGTCCAGCAAGGCTTGGATGTGGTCTGTCTCGTCCGAATTCATTTCGTTTACTAGTTTCATTGTAAGCTGGCTATAGGTTTGGAGGAATGCCTGTTTCTGTTCATACATGGCTACATTCACCCGCCCATTTGCTGTGTTAACCAGCCGCTCTGGCTATTCGCTTTTTGAATCGCTTGTTCCATGGCTGTGAACTGCTTCCAGTAATAATCTTCTTTCGTTTGTAATCGCTTCTCCCAAGAATCGATTTGTGTGTCCAGCTGGCTTAATGATTTACCAAGGACCGTATCATTGGACGTGCCGGCTGTTTTGGAAATTTCCTTCATCGTCTCATTAAGTTGGTCATACAGTCTCCAGCCAATCCCGCTATTGGCAAATTCGTCTTTATTATTAGCGGTATTATTTGTCGAGCTGCCGGTATCGTATTTTTTGGAAAATAATAACGACACTTCATTGGTATTGTTTTCTAAAGCCTCTCTTAGCTTTGTTTCATCAATGACCAGCTTCCCATTTTCTTTATAATTGGAACTGGAGGTAATCCCAATTTCAGCGAGCGAATCGAATTGACTATTCATTTTTGTCGAATCCACATCACGAACATTCGAGTACAAGGTGGTGCGCAATTTATCTAAGGCCGACGAAATGATTCGGTCGCTTTGCAATAACCCGCTCTTTGCCTTTTCTTCCCATAGTTCGATTTGCTTGTCCTTCATGTCCGTTTTCTGGTCATCTAACAAGGGGGCATAGTCTTTATAGCGTTTTTCCCCGACCTTATCGTGCAACGTCTTGATGGTATCGTTATATTTATCGACAAACCCTTTGATCGAATCGAAGATCGAATCCACATCTGTCTTTTTCGTAATCGTGACATTGCTCCCCTGTGGTATGTCGTTTTTGATGGTAAAGGTAATCCCGTCGTAGGTTAGCTGATTATTCTTTAGCGTTAGGGTCGTACCGTTAATCGTCACCTGACCATCGACGGCATTTACAGCTGAATTTCCGGTGGCACCGCTAGGGTTTCCTGCCGGGAAGTCATTCTGTGTCCCGCTTACCGTGCCAGCTGCCAGATTTAATCCATTCACAGGGTTTGATAGATTCGCAATGTTAATAGTTGTCGCTGCATCTTTAGAGGTAAACACAATCGCCTGGTCACCGCTGGAATAGCTGGCGGTCACGCCCGTTTTAGCTGCTAAAGCATTGATTTTTGAAAGCGAGCTTCGGATCGAATCTTGAGCAGTCAGGTCTATTGTTTCTCCGTTCAAGCTAAATTGAAACCCATTCCCTGCTCCTAATTCACTTGCTTCACTTGGAAGCGTCGTGGAAGCGAATTTTACAGAGGAAGGCGTCCCCGGCTGATACGGTGTGGCAGCCGAAATAACATACTCACTTCTGCTTGGTATGCCTGCCAGCGTTACGTCTACCTTACTGCTATCCGATGAAGTCAGTTTACTTTTTGTAAAAGTAGACTCCAATCGAAGACTTTCCATGGAAGTACGTAAATCAAGGAATTTCGTATTCACCTCTCGATAGGCATCGACTTTCCATTCCGTCTTGGTCTTATTTTGGTAAACTTTATTTAATTGTGCCTTTTCTGCGTCCATTAATTTTTTTACAAGTGTTTCGGTATCGATTCCTGATGCCAAACCAGAAAAACGAAGATTGTTTGTGATCATCCTGCCATCCCCCGAACCATTTAGAGTATCTACTAAAGGGTAACGGCATTTTCGGTATAAGCGTTGAATAAGAAACACACATGAACCGTTTCTCCATCTACTCGCCAAGGTTTGTCCTCAAGAGGCCTTATTGAAGACAGTTTCGCCATCCACTCGCCAAGGTTTGTCCTCAAGAAGCCTTATTAAAGACAGTTCCATCATCTACTCGCCAAGGTTTGTCCTCAAGAGGCCTTATTGAAGACAGTTTCGCCATCCACTCGCCAAGGTTTGTCCTCAAGAGGCCTTATTGAAGACAGTTTCGCCATCCACTCGCCAAGGTTTGTCCTCAAGAAGGCTTATTGAAGACAGTTTCGCCATCCACTCGCCAAGGTTTGTCCTCAAGAAGCCTTATTGAAGACAGTTTCTCCATGTATTTAGCCATAAAAATACACCCCAGAAGTCAGATTTTACTCTAACTTTTGGGGTGCAGTACAAGTCAGCCCTTCTTTTTTTACTAATTGATTGTTTTATTCACAATTTCCGTTACCCGAATACCAAAATACTCGTCAATGACAACGACTTCTCCTTTGGCGACTACTTTTCCGTTGATTAAGAGGTCAACCGGCTCACCAGAGACGCGGTCCAATTCAATAATCGAACCCTGTGAAAGCTCTAAGATCTCGTTTATTTTCTTTTTGGTTCTCCCTAATTCAACGACTATTTCTAAATTAATATCCATCAGGAGGTTCATATTGACGGATTCCTCTTTGTCCTTTTTAGGGGGATTTTCTTCTAAATCCTTAAATAAAAATGGTTTGGTTTCTTCTTCCTTATCTCCTAGTAACGCGGCTAATTCTTCTTGTGAAATTTTCCCATCATGACTCATCTTTTTTACCCTCTTTTTCAAAAACAGTTTCGATTTCTGCTGCTAGGCGCGTCTTTTTCACACCTGGTTTGACTAAGAATTTAACGTCTTTCCCAACCATTGCTTTTAAGGGTTCCTCATAAAGCTGTTCGAGCTGGACGATATCCCCCACACTCAACGCTAAAAATTCTTCAATAGTAACATTGGAACGGCCTAGTTCAACGATGACCGGTATTTCAAGCTCCTGCAGCTTGGCTTTTAATAAATTTGATTCTTCTGGACTATTGGTTTTATTGCGGTTTGAAAATAATTGATAGGATGACAATTTGGGCAGGAATGGCTCTAAAATAATATAGGGAATGCAAATATGCATTAATTCCGATATCTCACCGATTTTAATATTAAAGGCAATCACAATCACTGTTTCATTGGGAATCGCTACTTGTAAAAATTGTGGATTGGTCTCAATCTCAACCACCTTTAAATTCACATTCATGAGATCTTTCCATGATTTTTGTAAATTTTCCACAAAGCCTTCAAATAATTTTTGGAGAATTTTATTTTCGATTTGTGTTAACGTCGTTTTTTCTTCAGAGAAAGCAGGCAGATCCCGGCCCCCTAATAACCGATCAATAATGGCAAAAGCCATCTGCGACTTTAATTCCATAATCATGCGGCCCTTTTCCGGGGTCTCAAAGATATTCAAAATCGTGAAGGGTGGCAGTTGTTTAATAAACTCTTCATAGATCATCTGGTTAACGGACAACACGTCCACTTGAACAATCGCCCTCAATTGCGTAGAAATGGCGGATGCCAATTGGTAAGCAAAGTTATCATGAATGCGCGTTAAGACCCGCACCTGTTCCATGGACAACCGCAAGGCTTTTTTAAAATCATATACTTTTACGTCATTGCTATTTTCATAAAGTTTCATCGTGTTTTCCTCACCGCCGTATAATCATTTAAAGGGAAAGTGGAAAGTAGAAGTAGTCTACTTTCCCTTTAAATACTAACACTTTGATTTGATGATGGTCTAGGGTTAATTGGATACCCCTATGAATCTATTAACGTTTTAAATTCACAAGCTCTTCTAAAATGGAGTCTGAGACGGTAATAACCTTAGCATTTGCTTGAAAACCACGCTGGGCAATAATCATTTCGGTAATTTCTTCTGAGAGATCAACGTTTGACATTTCGAGCTGGCCGGAGACGATTTGGCCGGCGTTATTATCTTGACGCTTGTGGATCAGATTATCAATATTCGTTTCACGATCAGCATTCCCCGTTAATTCATACATTGAGCCGCCTACTTTTTTCAACCCGGCAGGATTGGATACAAGCGCAGTACCGATCGTAGCAATATCAGTTGTCGTCCCGTCTGCCGCTACTCCTCTCACTACTCCATTAAAATCAATCGTGTAGGAAACGTACAAATTAGAATTAATGTTAATCGGACCAACTGTGTTAGGCACAGGACTATCCGTTATGCCCAGTACTTTATATCCTTGTGGGGTTACGAGGTCACCATTCGCATCCCTGTCAAAATTTCCTGCTCTGGTCATATATTTCGAGCCGCTGTCGGTTTGGACAACGAAGAAACCATTCCCATCCATATATAAGTCAGAAGAAAGGTTTGTTGTGGTCGGACTTCCCGGCGTTTGAATCGTATCAACAGAGGCTGTTTTTACACCTAAACCAATTTGGACAGGATTGGTTCCCCCTGAATTACCGCTCGGGGTTGAACTGCTGCGCACCGTTTGACTGAGCACATCTTGGAACATAATCCGGCTTTTCTTGAATCCGACCGTATTCACATTGGCAATATTGTTACCGATAACATCTAATTTATTTTGAAATCCTTTCATTCCCGATACACTTGAATTTAATGAACGTAGCATAATTTACCCTCCTGATTTAAATTAGTTTTGTGTAGATATATCTTTAGCTGAATGAATCATTCCCACAGGAACATCCTGGTCATTCACTTGATAATAGAGTTGATTATTGTTTTGGATAATTCCTTTAACAACCCCGCTTATTGGCTGGCCTGTTACTTCATCGGTCCAGGAAACTTCTTTATTGATCATCGGTGAATAACGGCTAATATCCAGCTGTTGACTAGTCATAAATTGATTAAATGCTTGATTTAAGTTTGAAATTTGTTCCAGCGTGCTAAATTGCGCCATTTGCGCAATCATCTCACGGTCCTCCATCGGCTGGGTTGGATCTTGGTTTCGTAATTGGGTGGTTAAGATTTGCATAAAAAGGTCTTTATCCATTTGGTTCTGTTGCTTGGTTTGTTTTGTGCTTGTTGTGGTCATGTTTACGGAATTAATCGTATTCATCATGCTTTCCCCTTTTTAAGCAAGTATATTAATCGTGTTTTGCGTTCCAGTGTGTTTGTATTCATCGATCATCGAATGGCTCTGATAATAATCATCGACATTAATTTTCTTTTTCGCAAATCGCTGCTGTGATTGTTCCTGGCGCGGCTTTTCTTCCTGTTGTGAAAAAGAATGCTGTAATCCTTGTCCACTTAAGGATATCTCTAGTTTATCGACTTGAAGCCCCTGCTGCTGCAGCGACGAACGCAGCAAAGAAATCTGCGATTCTAATGATTCTTTACCGAGCAGCGTTTCAGCCGAAAAGTGAGCAAATACTTGTCCTTTATGAATGGACAATTGCACATCAATATCACCAAGCTTTTCAGGGGTTAACGAAAACTTTGCTTCAATGAACTCAGATGCCTTTTTGAGACTCGCTTGATTCTGGATTAACTCCATGACCTCAGAGAAAAACTGGTGAACAGTAACCTTCGGCATGGGGGTCTGCTCCCCTTTATTAGCAGCTGAAGCTGTGCCGTTAGGATGCAGCGATTGAAAAACAACTTCTTTCCCCTCAAACTGTCGCTGGAGGTCAAAATCAGGAACCGCTGCCGTTTCCTTCTGGTTAGTAAAAAGGGTGGAGTTAGCAGCACTCTCAACCACTTTTTGCAGGGATGGAACAGTTTGGATTGCTTCTTTAACTGGTACATTCGCTTCAGTGAGCAGCTTTGCGATTTTTTCAAAGCTGATTGGTTCTTGTTGATGACTAATTCTATTTAACTTTTTTTCTAGTAACGCAAGTATCGGTTTTTCTGATTGGATGTTTTGCCATTCTTGTTCAGATTGAGCAGGTGTTACTTGGTTCAGATCGACACTTTGTAATTCTTTTTCTAAGCGCTTAAGGGCTGGATCGTTTGGGTCAATATTATTTTTGAACCATTCACTTATAAAAGAAATAATATCATCTCTCGTTTGTTGCTCGTTGTCATGAGGCTCTTCTTGATGATTGTCCAGGTCTGCTAATGTGATAGGCTCGTTGGCTTGCTCATTAATTGGCTTAACCAATGAGCTCAGCTTGGCGATAAGTTCGCTGGTTGAATCCTGTTCTGTTTCTTTTTTAACCTCATTCAGTATCTCCAAAAATGATCCGGCTGGTTGGTCATCTGGTTTTGTAGTGCTGCCTTTATCAGCAATAAACTGGGATGCGGGCTTCAGGGAAGCAGATGGAATCACAATCTATTCTCCTTTCAAGTGGAGTTTTTTTATTTTTTAACAAAGTATTCCGATAGGATTTACCTTATATTAGAAATGGTGTAAAATAGTAGAAAAGAAGTCATACTACAGGAGCGTAAAACTATGAGCATAGGTCCCGTATCTTCAGATTGGTTTAAAAATATAGCTCTACTGTCTATATCGACCAATCTTCCAAAGTTGACTAGTGCAAATTCGCAAATTTCTAGCAGCGATTTTTTTCAAGCTATTTTACAAGCTGTATTAAGTGAACAAGAATCGTCCAAGCTGCAACAGCCCCAGCTTTCAAACGGCAGTTTTCTGGCTGGTATTTCTCCAATCCCTGCTGCGATAAAGGACGCTTCACATGTATTAGAAACAGGCAAGGGTTTGAATTTTTCAGAAATTTCTGTAGAAAATTTGAATTCGAATTTAAAAGGAAAATTAAGCAATTACGGAGAAACGTTCATGGAAGCGGGCAGAAAATATAATATGAATCCGAAGCTCCTAGCATCTATCGCCATGCATGAAACGGGAAATGGTACATCCCATGCAGCCATTGAAAAAAATAATATTGCCGGCATGATGGGGAAACATGGCCTAAGACAATATGATTCGGTTGCAGAAAGTATTTTCGATATGGCGAGAAATTTGCGACAGAATTATTTAGATAAGGGAATCGATACGATCGCAAAAATCGGGGCTAAATACGCCCCCGTTGGTGCCACTAATGACCCAACCGGATTAAATAATCATTGGGTAAAAGGTGTCAATAACTTCTTTGGTAGTCTTGTATAGAACAAAAAGCTCCAACGCTGGATTGCGTTGGAGCTTTCTTTTTTTAATGCTTCGTCATTTTAAGTGAGCTTTCTAACCATGAAAACAAGGTATTATCGCTTTCTTTTTTAGTATTGTTTTGTATATCGTCTTTGTCTTTGCAATCGTCTTTGTCTTTATCCTTTTGCTGCTCTACTTTTTTATCTTTGCAATCTTCTTTGTCTTTTTGATTGTTAATGACATCGACGGTGGTGCTTCCCACGACTAGAACACCATCCACCATTGCACGGAAGACTAACAGTTCTTTTGATTCATCCCAAACAAAGTCTTCTCGATCAAATTTAAATTGACCTTTTTTCGCTTGGTTTTCTAAACCCTTGCTATCGTTAAGAGCGTTGACGTTATTAATAGTAGCGGTTGCTAAATCGACTTTATCGAAACTGTACCCTTTCGGTAATGTCGCCCTAACCGTAAACTCTCCCTTGTTGCCATTGATGACTTTTGGAGTCACTTCAATTGTAGCTTGAATGTAGGTAGAGACTGTTTTTTCCACAACTGTTTTTAAGCCTGCATTATCGATAGCCGTTATTTTAATGGTATTCACACCTGGTTTGTCTAACGTAATTTTTCCAGTTGTGTTTTTCACTCCATTTACTTCAACAAAGCTTTCTTTGATGCCGGAAAGATTATCTGCTGCTTGATAAGTAAGGTTTAAACTTGTTCCAAGGGCATATTCCGTTGGGAAATCTGCTTTAATAGTTGGTGCCGTTTTATCCACTTTTACATTAACTGTGTTTTTGTCCTCTGTATTTCCAGCGTTGTCGACACTGTTAAAGGCCACGGAATGGATACCTTCTGATGCGATTGTGAAGCTTGTGCCCTCGGTGAGAACAGCTCCATCGATAGAGTAGTAGGTGGCTTTCACACCGCTTAACTCATCACTTGAAGTAAGATCAACGTTCACATCATCTGTGTACCATTTATCCTCGACATTACTTACTGTGACTGGACCGGTTTTATCTGTTTTTATTTCAACCGTGTACTTGTCTTCGATATTTCCAGCATTATCCACACTATAAAAAGTAACCTTATGGGTGCCTTCTTTTTCAATCGTAAAACTTGTACCTTCGCTGAAGTCAGCTCCATCGATCGAATAGTAGGTGGTTTTTACGCCACTTAGGTCGTCTGTTGCTGTCAGTTCAACGTTCACTGCTTCGTTGTACCATTGATCTTTCACATTGCTTACAGTGACCGGAGCGGTTTGGTCTACTTTTACGTCTACTGTGTTTTGATTTTCAATATTACCAGCCTTGTCGACACTATAAAAAGTAACTGTATGGGTGCCTTCTTTTTCGATTGTGAAGCTTGTGCCTTCGCTTTTTTCAGCTCCATCGATTGAATAGTAGGTGGTTTTTACGCCGCTTAGGTCGTCTGTTGCTGTCAGTTCAACGTTCACTGCTTCGTTGTACCATTGATCTTTTACATTGCTTACCGTAACTGGAGCCGTTTTATCAACTTTTACTTCTACTGTGTTTTTGTCTTCAATATTGCCTGCATTATCAACACTGTAAAAAGTAACTGTATGGGTGCCCTCTTTTTCGATCATGAAGCTTGTGCCTTCGCTTTTTTCAGCTCCATCGATTGAATAGTAGGTTGTTTTTAAGCCGCTTAGGTCGTCCGTTGCTGTTAACTCCACGTTCACTGCATTTGTATACCATTGTTCCTTGACATTACTTACAGTAGTTGGAGCGGTTTTATCTACTTTTACTTCTACTGTGTTTTTGTCTTCAATATTGCCTGCATTATCAACACTGTAAAAAGTAACTGTATGGGTGCCCTCTTTTTCGATCGTGAAGCTTGTGCCTTCGCTGAAGTCAGCTCCATCGATAGAATAGTAGGTTGTTTTCACACCGCTTAGATCGTCTGTTGCTGTCAACTCAACATTCACTGTTTCGTTATACCATTGATCTTTAACATCGCTTACAGTAACTGGGGCTGTTTTATCTACAACTACTTCAATCGTTTGCTTTTCTTCATAGTTACCGGCCTTGTCGATACTATAGAAAGTAACTGTATTGACTCCTGCTTGATCGACCGCAAAGCTTGTACCTTCCTTATAGTCAGAACCGTTTACGGAATAGTAGGTTGTAAGAACTCCAGAGAGATCATCCTCTGCTGTTAATTCCACCAAACTTTGATTTTTTATATCGGCAGTGGTTTTTGGTGCTTGATTATCAATTTTCACTTCAACTGTTTTTACTTCCTCAACATTGCCCACATTGTCAACGCTATAGAAGGCAACAGTGTGAATGCCTGCTTGATCAATTGTGAAGGCTGACCCTTCGACAAAAGCTGCGTTATCAACAGAATAATAGCTTGCTTTCACTCCAGAAAGATTATCGACTGCTGTTAATTCTAAATTAACTTCATGGTTGTTATACCAATATGCACTCGCATTAAGGATAGTTTCCGATGCTTGTTTATCGATTTTCACATCTACTGTTTTAATTTCTTCAATGTTTCCAGCATTATCAACACTGTAAAAAGAAACAGTGTTAACGCCTTCTTGATCAATTGTTAGCTGTGTTCCTTCTACGAACTCTGAATGGTTAATAGAATAGTAGGTGCTTTTGACTCCGCTTAAATCGTCGGTTGCACTTAGTTTGACAGTAACATCCTCTTTTGACCACTTACCATCGGTATCACTCACGGTAACTGGTGCCGTTACATCGGAAGGTTGAGCGACTCCAACATTTACATCAACGGTTGCATAGTCAATCGACTCTACTCCATCCTTTGTAACTGGTACGATTAAGTACTCGTGAGTGCCATCTTCTTCAGGAGTATCGACTGTAATGGTTGGATCAGTTGTCGTTCCAACTAAAACACGTTCTCCGTTTACTTCTTTGTAGACATTGTATTTGTCTGCTTCAGCCACTGGTTCCCAGGTAAGTTGAACAGAATCGCCTTTTACTTCTGGTGCGCTTGGTTTTGGTGCCGGAAGCGCTGGAGATACTTCTGCCACGACAACATTCGAATAAGCTGATTTTCCGAAACGGTCGGATTTGGCGATGACAGTGTATTCGTGTTTTCCTTGTTCTAACCCCTTAACAGAGTAACCCGTTTTCGTCGTAGTACCAATTAATGTTGGTTCTCCATTTACTAATTTATAAACTTCGTATTCGGTCGCATAAGGTACAGAACCCCAGCTAATGATGCCACTGTTCCCAGTATCCATTGTTAAAATAGCTCTCGGAGCAGTCATTTCTGGGAAATCAACCGTTACATTGTATGACTTTGGTGCGGATTCACCAAACCGATCACTAACCGAAACAATTTCGTACGTATAATCTCCTTCAGGAAGGTTGCTGATATAGCTTGAACGGCTTGTAGTAGTCGCAATCAATTCCTTTTGTCCATCTTTCACTTGATAGACTTTATAGTTATTTGCATATTGGATGGAAGACCACGTGAGCATTAGATCATTTCCATTATAAAAAAAAGAATTTATTTGATTTGGCGGCAGCATTTCAGGGTAAACAATCGTAACAGTGATTTTGCTTCCTTCTTTCGCTTCACCAAATCTTGAACTATAGGATGTTACTTCATACTCAATTTGTCCTTCTGGGATATTTGCTATATATTGTCTTGTATTTATTGTGTTTGCAATAAATTTTCTTTTCCCATCCACTAATTGATAGACATTATAGGAATCCGCAAATGCTACTTCCTTCCAGCTTAGTGTCGTATTATTTACATCATAAATATATGAAGATAAACTTCCAGGCCCAGCCATTACAGGGTAAACAACATTTAGTTGAAGGGAACTGGCCTTTGATTCTCCATATTTATCATTAAACGAAGTCACTTCATAATTATGCTGTCCCTCTGAAACATTGAGAAATGTTTTACTTAACGTAGTTGTTGTAGCCAGCAATTCCCTTTGGCCATTTTTTACTTCGTATATTTTATAGCTATTTGTAAACTCAGTCGCACTCCATTTTAACGCTACATCATTCCCGTTCACGATATTAGATGTGAATCCATTGGGTGGCTGCATTTCGGGATATTTAATGACTACGTCTAGAGATGTAGATAAGGCAGACTCTCCTGCACTATTTACAGCCGTTACTGCATACGTATGAGTTCCTGCTGCAACAGTTTGAAAATAGCGATTTAAATTCGAGGTTTGACTCAATTGTACCTTTTCCTCACCATTTATTTCATATATCCGATAAACCGTTGCACCGCTTACTGCATCCCATCTTAAGATAACATTATCAACACCATCAAGAGAGAAGCGTAAATTAACAGGCGCCGGTAAAGTACTTGCGGCAAATGCTTGCGTGATCGGTGAAAATAATTGCAATAATAAAACCATTAAAACGAAGAAAGACAGCTTCTTCTTTATTTTATGCATACCTTGATCCTCCTACAATTCTCTGAAAAAAAGTAATAGATAGCTTAAAAAGAAGTCCCTCCTTACAAGAGACTTCTTTTTTAATTAGATTAACTAGTTATTAACCACGAAGAAGCTGTAATACACCTTGAGGCTGTTGATTAGCTTGTGCAAGCATAGATTGTGCTGCTTGTGATAGAATGTTATTTTTCGTGAATTGCATCATTTCATTAGCCATATCCACATCTCTTAAACGAGATTCAGCAGCCGTTAAGTTTTCAGAAGAAGTTCCAAGGCTATTAATGGTATGCTCTAAACGGTTTTGAATTGCCCCTAATTTAGAACGCTCAGAAGATACACTACTAATTGCACCATCTAATACCTTTAATGCATTTTCAGCACCAACTTCACTCATAAGGGAGATATTAACACCGTTTGTCTTAAGACCTAAAGCTACAGAATCCATTGCGTTAATACCAATTTCTAATGTTTGTCCTGAGTTTGATCCAACATGGATGGAAACTGTATTATTAGCTGAACCTACTGTAATGGTAGATGTAGCACCAGTTGTAATGGTATCCTTAAAGGATAATTGTAAATTAGATACTTTAACAACAGAGTTTGATCTAACTGCAATCTTTCCATCACCAGCACCGGCAGCACCGTCTCCATTGATATCAACTGAAGCAATATAGTCATCCTTGTTTCCTGCAACTTGAATTTGTTCAAGTCCACCATTTGTTCCGCCATTCATTTCTGTATTAAAGGTAGAACGAGCAATGCCTTCTGAAGAAGAAGCATTGATTGTTAATGAACTGATATCATTAGCGGCACCTGATTGACCTGTAATCACAAGTGAATCTAAAGTAGAAGCTGCTTGGTCTAGACCCAACGCATCTACGTCAGCAGGTGCGGCACCACCAACTGTATCCATTGATACATTGGCAGCCCCTAATGTATTTTTAACAGAAGACATAAAGTCATCTAACGTGCTTTCAGCCGTTACAACATATACTGAATTTTTCACTTCACCGCCAACAACTCCGGAAAGCGTGATTTCATCGCCTACTTGAAGGCCATAATTGTTCGTACCATCACCAAGATCAGTAAGTTTAGTTGCGCCCGTAACCTGAGCAGGAGCTGCGCCACTGTGGTCCTGTAAAGTACCTGTTTGCCAAATGGCTGCTGTTGCAGCTGTTAAAGGTCCGGTAGTTTTAACCGTTGTTGTTCCAGCAGCAGCTGTTGCAGAAGCTACTACATTATCAACAGAACCGCCAGTTGATTGAGCAAATTTAGCAGTTTTAGAGATATCACCATTTAAAATTTTAAAGCTGTTAAACTCTGTATCACTAGCTACACGATCGATTTCGTCGATTAATTGGTTAACTTCTGTTTGGATATTTTGTTTATCTTGAGTTGTTGAAGTTCCGTTTGCTGCTTGGTTTGCTAGTTCACGAACACGTTGTAAGATGCTGTGTGTTTCGTTCATGGCACCTTCTGCTGTTTGGATTAAAGAAATCCCATCTTGTGCATTACGTGATGCTTGATCTAAGCCGCGGATTTGTGCTCTCATTTTTTCAGAGATTGCTAGACCAGTTGCATCATCAGCAGCACGGTTGATTCGTAAACCTGAAGATAATTTTTCTAGGTTTTTGGATGCTGCAGCTGAGTTAGAACTTAATTGATGATAGGCATTTAATGCGGAAATGTTGTGATTGATTCTCATTTTTAATATTCCTCCTAGTCATTTATGTATCTTGTTTTCTTGTCTTTCTACTATTAATTAACGGCCGTTTTTCTAGATTGGAGAGGGAATTTAGCGCTTTTTTTATTTATATTTGTTTTTTTATAAAGCTATTTTATTAAACTTTGGTCATTTACCAGCCTATCTTAGGTAGATGTATGTCTCGTTATATGAAAACCTAACTTCTTTTTATTGCCCTTTTTGATTGCTTAGCCCTTTATCAACCACTTTGATCAAGTTATCAACCGTTTTTGGGATTTTATCAACCGCCTCGGCCAACTTATCAACAACTCCCTTCTCCTACCCCTCACTAATAAGCTAAAAAGCCTGGCTCAGAGATCCCTTTGGTTACCTTTTTTGAATGCCTGATCCTTTATCAACCGATTTTCGAATGGTATCAACCGATTTGACCAACTTATCAACCACTTTTCATTTTTATCAACAGATTCGGCCAACTTATCAACCGTTTCCCCCCACTTATCAACCGCGCCCCATTCCCACCACAACCAAACCACACACAAAAAAAGCACCCCGAAACTTATTCGGAGTACTTACCGTAAAAAATCCACCAACGTTTGCTGGATCGCCTTCGCACCGGAAGACAAGGCTGCATTTAGAATCGTTTGTTGGGTTGTAAAATTCGTAATAATCTCTGCCAAATCCGCATCTTCTGTTTTCGACAGCATCGTTTTGGTTGAAAGCTCGGTTTGGTCTAAGCGATTGACCATCATTTCTAATTGATTCACATTGGAGCCGACAATCGAGCGGTGAGCGAGGAGATTGTTCATTTGCTTGTCCAAATGGTCTAAATACTGTTGTGGGTCATTGCCCGCTTCCAGTTCCGTCGCGATTTTTTCAACAGTATCAGCCAGGTTTAATCCCCCTGCTTGGAAATTAAAAATGTCTGCTCCATTAACATTGACCTTCATATAAATGCCCTGACCGACATTCCAAGAAAGAGGATCATTATTTGTACTTACAAACCCACCATTTTCAAATGGTGCCGTATCCGTAGCGGTTCCAGCAAACAAATAGCGGTCGCCCAGCTTGGCATTGGCGATATCGCCGATATTTCCCTTTAACGACTTTAATTCCATCGCAATTGTTTCTAACGAATCTTGGTTATTTACACCATTGCTGCCTTGAACCGTGAGTTCCCTCACTTTTTGCATGACTTGTGTTAAATCATCGAGCGCACGATCAGTAGTTTCAAGCCAATTTAAGCCATCTTCAGCGTTACGTTTGAATTGGTCTGTTTCCGTTAACGCAGACCGATAGGACATTATTTGTACCGATTTTACAGGATCATCAGACACTTTATTAATCGCTTTGCCGGACGCGATTTGTTCCTGATAACGACTCAGCGCACGGTAATTCGTTTGAATATTCCTAACCGCCTGCGTACTTAACATGTTTTGCGTGATTCGCAACCTGCTCACCTCCTTAGATACCCACTCTTCCAGTTCCATTAATTAATTTATCCAGCACTTCATCCATCACGGAAATATATCGTGATGCCGCATTATAGGATTGCTGGAATTTAACCATGTTCGTCATTTCTTCATCAATCGAAACCCCTGATACAGACTGTCTTTGGCTCTCTGCTTGCTGCACTAAAATTTCCGTGTTATTTTCCATCTGATTGGCTTCTTGTGTTTTAATCCCGATATCGCCAACAATCGTCCGATAAAAATTATTCAGGGTCGTTGATTGACTGGAAAAAGCGACACTATTGAATTTTAAATTATTCAGGGCATTGGCATTCCCGGCATCACTGACATTGGCCTGCCGCGCGGCTGCAATTTTATTTAAGGATGCAACAATCAGCGGATTAACCGTTATTTCACCCGCGGTTCCAGGACCGTTTGTACTCCCCTTTGCTACAAAAAAAGGAATCTGGTCAAGGACTGCGGTCGGGTCCGTTTTTCGATTTTGAATGTCATCTAAATTCATCGCACTTGGATCACGATGAATTTGATTTACTTCCCGGCTAAACACGGTCACTAGCTCATTGATTTTCGCTATAAAGGACGGGATATCCTGGGTTAACGACTCGACCATTCCGGCGATTTCGCCTGATTTCAATGAAACACTGTTCCCGCCCACTGAAAGTTGATTGCTGTTAGGATCAAATGAAACCGAGTAATTTTTATCGCCGGCCACTACATACTCTTGTCCTACTAAAATATTAACCATTCCATTGGCGACTGGCTGTACCTGAATGTCCGCCATTTTAGAAATTTTATCAACGAGCAAATCCCGTTGATCCAATAAATCGTTCGGCTGCTGTCCACTCGCGGTGATTTTAGCAATTTGCAAGTTCAATTCACTTACTTGCTTCGTGATATTATTCATCTCTTGCATTTTAGTGGTTAGTTGATTTTGCAAGTCTGTGCTTAACTGATCCATAGAATCAGAGACTTGATTAAAGCGGCCAGCTAAAGCATTGGCATTCGAAAGCAGGGCGGCACGTGCTGCTAAACTTTCCGGTTCTTTCGATAAATCCTCCCACGATTGCCAAAAACGATCAAAACTGGCTTGTATTCCATTATCACCTGGCTCATTTAACGTTTCTTCTATCTTCGAAAGCGTATCGTGCTTTACATTCCAATACCCTTGTTGCTCATTTTGACTGCGAAACTGCCCATCTAAAAAAGAATCGCGAATTCGATTAATTTCTATTGTTTCGACGCCTGTGCCGATCTGCAAGGGACCGTTTCCTACATTCATACCTGGGTAAGAAAGTGGATTCGTGGCTTGTGTAATCGCGTTTTGCCTTGTATACCCTTCTGTATTGGCATTGGCGATATTATGTCCGGTTACACTCAATGCCGTTTGCTGTGCAAAAATAGCTCGTTTTCCAATTTCAAGCCCGTGAAATGTAGAATGCATGTCGTTCCCTCCTTACTGTATGGTTGAAGTTTCTACACCTTTGCATCAAAGAAACTCCTTGATTGGTTATGGTCTCTCGGGTACTTTTTCGAAGCTGAATAGGTGATGGATGGTTCTTGCGGCTGTGTGAATAAGGCCAGCATACTATTGACATAGACGAGTGATTTTTCGATTAGCTGTTGGTTTAATTCATGCTGGTCTACTAATTCCTTTAATCTCGCTTTTAATTCGCTTTGAAGGAATGACAGTTCTTCCTTTTCTTTGGCCGAAGAGCTGTTATCAATAATCTCAGTTAAGGATAGAGATTGATAGGAGAGCGTTTCGGCTTGTCTTTTTTCCTCTAGCAATCCAATCTCCTTCAATAAAGCAGATTCCTTTGGAAAAATCGACAGCAAACCTTCAGGATCGCCCTTTATAATGGCTGCTTGTTTTTCTTGACCCACTGCCAATAATTTTTCATATACCAAGATCATCTCTTGTAATATGGCCTTTAGCGGTTCATAGGTGGTCATTCTTCCGTCCCTCTGCTCCAGTTAGCCAGCAATTTTTCAGCAATCTTTTCACTATCGACTTTGTAGGTGCCATTTTGAATTTGTTCTTTTAATGCTTGAATGCGTTGTTCTCTTTCCACACTTATTTTTTCCTGTGCCGCTTGAGAGAACTCTACTTTATCTACTTGTACTTTTTTACTAATCTCCTGAGGCTGTATTTTACTAATATTATTTTTATAGGATTGCAGGCCTTGTAATCGACTCACGTCATTAATTTTCATCAGTCTTTCCCCTTTCTCCTCCTAAATCTCCGTATCAAAGTGTATCTATTAGTTATTATCGACATTTTACCAAGAAGTGTTTAGCTCTAAAAGTCTTTTCATTATTGGATTATAGTGGTAAATTTACCATATTACCAAATGATGAGGGGAGTTCCTATTGATTACCACTTATTTCGCTGCTGGATTATGTGTAATTATCGTATTTATTATTTTATTAAGTTTTAGATTCAGGAAAAAAAATACCGTTGAGCCAACAAAGAAAAATAGACGAAACGCCTTTCGTCTTAGCTTATGGGAGCATGAGTGCCGGTTTATGATCCCTTCTTCACCTGACAAGATTCTTTATGGTACGATTCGGGATATTAGTATTTCTGGGATCAGACTTATTACGTATGAAGATTTAACCGGTGTGGATGAACTCAATTTGTTTTTTGAAATAGGGGAACCTTTCGCCTTTGCGGGAAAAATCGAAAGACGAAGAAGACTCGCCAACGGATTGTACGACTTCGGCGTCCACTTTGTAGGATTAGACGAAAAGACTGAACAAAAACTATTTAAAATCCTCTGGGATAAAAGCAGAGAGAAAGTCGTTTTGTAAGAAAACAAAAATGCTTGTCAAAAATGACAGGCAAATAATCAGCCGTTGAGAAGGTTGCTCTTTAACCTTCTCGACGGTTTTTTTTACCCGCATAAGTTACATATTTTTTCCAAACAATAAATAGTGCTATTAAATCGGCAAAGGAGGGATTTGTATTCAAAAAAATTTATCCTCTTTCGAATTGATTTTAATCGTTATGTTAAGTACCGGTTTATTAAACCACGTTTTTATCATTCCCGTTTTATTAGAAATTTCTGGAAGGGACTCGTGGATCAGTATCATACTCTCGTTTTTTCTGTATTTAATTTGGATGTTACTTATCACATGGCTAATGAAAAAATTAAACGGGGAGGATATTAAAATATGGCTTGAAAAAAGAAGCGGAAAATGGCTTACAAAAATATTCCTTTTGGTAATAGTTTTTCTATTACTTGTTCTGGTAACAGTTACTCTTAGCGAGACGCTTACCTTTATTAACTTCTATTTGCCTACCACTCCGCGGTTGGTAGTAACTATTTTACTAAGCTCTTTATGTATTTACGGAGCACTCAAAGGGCTAAAATCTATTGCGATGATTTCTGGTATTTTATTACCTATTGTTGTCCTTTTAGGTTTTTTTATCATGACTGCAAACATACCTAACAAAAACCTTACTTTATTAAAACCCTTTCTTGAATATGGAATTAAACCGATCATCAACGGAACTATATATAATCTTTCAGGATTAATGGAAGTATTTTTTCTCCTTTTTATACAGAATCAAGTAAAAAATAAATTAAATGTAAAATTTTTTGTTATTTTAGGGTTGATTCTTTCAGTTCTTACATTAGGACCAACAATTGGTGCACTGACTGAATTTTCACCAAATAAAGCTGCACTAATGAGGTTTCCTGCATATGAAGAGTGGCGCTTATTGACGATTGGACGCTACATTGAACATGTGGATTTTTTGGCTGTATTTCAATGGCTTTCTGGTGCATATATCCGAATAAGCTTTTTTATGCACCTGGCTTTTAGGCTGTTAAATTTCGAGAAAATACTGGTTGAATTCGGTTACAAGGTATTCCTTGTCCTTTTTATTATTGTTTTCTCCAACCTTCCAATATCTGATGATGATTACTTTACAATCATGAAGAGATTCGTCCTTCCCGGTACGTTTTTTGTTATTTTAGGGATTTCCCTGATTTTTTCACTTATAGCTTTTTTGCCTAAAAACGAAAAAGTAGAGCAAACTTAAAACATTAGAATTCTAAAGTTAAATACGAGGGGACAAAATGGAAAAAAAGGTTTGGGTAGTCATAATCATTTCAACATTTTTTCTAAGCGGCTGTTGGGATTTTAAGCAGATTGAAAAACAGATTTACTTTAATGCACTTGGTATCGACTATGTTGACCATAAATTTATAATGTATGGCCAGGTAATAAGCTTTGAAAATATTGCAAAACAAGAAGGAGTAAGTCAGCGGGTCCCTCCAACAATCGATGTCGTAAAAGGTCAGGGGGAAACAATCGATGACGCTGGCTTTGATTTTTACCCTGCGGCTCCACAAAGAATATCTTGGGATCATGTCACTTCCATTGTGTATTCTAAACGACTACTGAATAGCAACATGTTAAACGAGGTTAACGACTTCCTTTCCAGGTTTCTGCAATTACGAAATACAGCTTGGACCTTTGGGACAGAATTGCCAATTGAGGACATTCTCTTTAATGCACCTATATTGAAAACCAGTCCTTTATTTTCGCAACTTAATACTCCCGACGATATTACAAAGCAATTATCACGATATAAACCAATCAGGCTTTTTCAACTAGACGCTTTAAATTTTGAACCTGCTACTAAAATGGAAATCCCTTTTCTCTCTATTTCTAAACGAAGATGGATGGAAGAGAAAAAGCCATATCCACTCTTAATTGTAAATAAAATTGGATTTGAAAATAGGAAAGGAAAATTTGTAACTATCCCCATCGATGATATGGTTGGATATGAATTCTTTAAGAAACGAGGTTTACGAAACAAATTAAAATTAAAAAAAGATGGGAAACCACTTGCTGTCGGTTCAATCATTCATATTAAATCCAAAATCATTCCTACATCCTTAAAGCCAGGAAAAATACAAGCGAATCTAAAAGTTAAAATGGACTATCAAATTATTGAGTTAAAAGAGGATATTAATAATCGTGAGCTTGCAAAGCTCTCGAAACAGGAAGTCACAAAACAAATTAAGCAAGTTGTAAAAATGAGCAGCGATAACAATATAGATTTGTTAGGGATTTCAGACATTATTTATCGAATTAATCCAAAGTTTTGGGAAAGGGTGAATAAAGACGGAATGATTCCAATGGATATGGTAGACATTAATAAAATTGATATTAACTGCCATATAATAAATACAGGTGAATTAAAGAAACAAACGTTTGAATCCAAGCTTCACAAGTAGGTAACCAAGCGGTTCCATAGGAATGGGGATGGGGGGTGAGTGATGATGAACAATAAAAAGAACAAAAATTCACCTGTCAATCCTATGTTTATAAAGGAAAGTTTTAAAGGGTGCAGTGATGTTATCTTTCTAGAAAAGAAAGTGGGCACTATTCCTATACTTATTATTTTTCAAGAAGTATTATCAAACCAAAAAGCTCTTTATGAGATTGTTCTGCCTGAACTTGCTAAGATAAATGAAAGGGTGGGAATAACCCAAGAATCTTTAGTAAAAGAAAGCAAATTTCCAATAGAACTACTCCCGCTTGAAGGTATCGAAAACGAATTATTAAGTGCCGTCTTCTCGGGAGATTTTGTTTTACTTTTTGAAAACTTAGATATAGTCTTCAAGATCTCATTTCCAAATCCTCCGAAAAGATCAATTGAGGAACCAAGCTCAGAAGTCTCCATAAAAGGGCCAAAGGAAGGTTTCATTGAAGATATTTCAACCAATGTGGCTCTTATTCGAAAAAGACTGAGAACAAACACCCTTAAATATGAAGGTTTTGAAATAGGAGAAAGAACGAAGACGAAGATCGGGTTATTATATATATCTGATATGGTAAATTTGGACATTCTAAGTAATATCCGATCCGGTCTAAGCAATATTAAAACAGATGGATTATTGACGAATGCAGACATCGAAGAGTTAATCATGAAGAGGAAATCTCTTCTTATTCCACATTTTGGTTATACTGGTCGTCCAGATTATGCAGCGGATATTCTTCTATCAGGGAGATTTATTATTATCATTGATGGAATTCCAACTATTTTAGTTGCTCCTGTTACGCTATCTTTTTTAATACGAACCTCCGAGGATAATTTCACACTCACTGTTCAAAGCTTTTTTAGTATTATTTTTAGGTATTGTGGTCTTTTAATATCCTTACTCTTGCCCGGGCTTTGGACAGCACTATTAGCGTTTCACCCTGACCAATTGCCTTATACAATGCTAGCAACCATCTTACTATCAAGGCTGGGAGTCCCCTTTCAACTGCCAATTGAAGTTTTTATTATGATTTTCTTATTCGATATATTTAAAGAAGCAAGCCTTAGAATGCCCAGTCCACTTGGCCAGACACTCTCAGTGGTAGGCGGGCTTATTATTGGACAGGCTGCGATAAGCGCAGGGTTAACGGCACCAGGGGTTTTAGTAGTCATTGCTGTGTCAGTTGTAGCTTCTTTTACGATTATCAATCAGGAGCTAAGCATTGCAATTAGAGTATTACGCCTCTTTAATGTGCTTTTTTCTTCACTTTTTGGGCTAATAGGTTTCTTTGTTTCTTCTTTCGCCATTTTGACCTATTTAGTAAATATAAATTCATTTGGAGTGCCTTTTTTAAGCCCATTTAGTCCCTTAGACTCTAAAAAGGTTTTTTCAGCGCTTGGCCACATACCCAAATACCTAAAAGGCAAGATCACAAATATCGGTCCAGAGAAAAAGTAATAAAATCTCCTAAAGCATTAACAAGGGTATCGAAATCATGACGATTTGATACCCTCTTGTAATGGTTTATACGTTATCTTTTTAACTAGCTTCTAATAATCCCATTCGCAATCCCCATCATTTGGTCGGCAAACGAAATCGACCTTGAATTAAATTGAAAACCACGCTGGGTTGTAATCATATCGGTCACTTCTTTACTCATATCCACATTAGAGGATTCGATCGCGCCTTGCTGGATGGTCGAGCGGGTATTAGCGAGAATTTCCGCGCCGGCTCCTGTAAAGCGGAAGACATTCCCGCCTTCATTCACCAATTTTTGCGGATCAACGAAATCGACAATCCCAATTTGTTGAGTAGAGTTTGCAATCACTCCGGCCTTATTCACCGAAAAATCGCTGTTGTTTCTCATTTCGACGGGTTGGTTGTTTTTGTCTAATAAAAAGTACCCTTCCGCGTTGACTAAGCGATAGGTCCCATTGTTCGTTGGACTTTTCTGAAACGAACCATTTCTGGTAAAGAATGTTTCATTGGTGCCGCCCTGCTGTTTTCCCACTTGAAAAAAGCCTTGTCCTGTAATCATTAAGTCCAAGGGATTATCAGTTGCTTTCGTCATTCCTTGATCTAAGATCATTTGCGTTCCGTTCAAATGAACACCAAAACCGGCCCGAATTCCGTTCGGTGTCAGCCGGCCCATTTCGCGATTCGTTGCTTTTTGGTTTTCAATCGATATCGCTAAGTTTTCCTCGAAGGACGCCTCTCTTCGTTTGAAGCCAGCTGTTTCGCTATTAGCCAGATTATTGGAAATCGTATCCAGCTTTTTTTGATAGGAGTTTAAGCCACTCGTGGCAATGTAAAGCGAACTATTCATGTGTTACTCCCTCCTACACTTTTCCGACAGTATTTAATAACTCCAGCGAACGGTCGTAAGCCTGGAGCACTTTTTGATTTGCTTCATACAGGCGCACGTTCTCCATCATATTGGTCATGGTCATCGTCGGATCGACATTTGAACTTTCAATCATTTTATGGTGCAGCTGTACACCTGCAGGTAAACCGGTCAAGAATGGCGGGTTTTGACCATCCAATCTGAAAATCCCATTGCCTTCTTTCACCAAGTCATTGGGATTTTGCACCTGAACTAATCCGATCGTGTCGATGACTTTTCTGGCAGCCGGATTGTCTGGATTCACGGTAATATCGCCGTTGGCATTGATGGCAACCTCACTTGAAGCTAGTGACGGATCGGCTTGAATGGGTTGTCCTTGCTGGTTTAGCACCTTATTCCCTTCTAACGTCACAAGCTGTCCTGTTTCATCGACAGTAAATCGGCCGTTCCGTGTGTAGCGAATATCACCGGCTGCATTTTCGACGGCAAAAAGGACACTCGGCTTTTGCCCATTTTCGAGCGGCAAGGCTCTGTCATCAATCGCTACATCAAACGGGTTATTGGTTGTCACCAAATCTCCCTGCAGAAAACTCGAAATATTTTCTTGGGCATAAACGCCCTGCTGCATTGACCCAATAAATGAAAATCCTGGTGTGTTTCCGACAGGACTCGTTTTTGAATCATTGATTCGCTCGAGAAAAACTTCAGGAAAAGCTCGTAAGCTAGTATCTACCTTTTTGTAACCAGGTGTTTCGATATTGGCGAGATTATTTGTTAACGCCTCTTGCCGCCTTTGTATGGCAATCATTCCGGAAGCTGCCGTATCAATTCCTCTTAGCATAGTTGCCCTCCTCTTTACTGAATAAGTAATTCCGTTGTATACACATGAGAAATTTCCCCATCGGTGAATCGTTGATTTAATTGATTTTTCACCTTTTCCTCGAAGGCTTCAATATTTTTAAAATCTTCCTTTTTCGATTGAGAGAGGATTTTGATAATATCACTTTCGATGATCGGAATGATTTTTTCGGCTTGCTTCTTCGTATCCTTTGAATCTAGTTCAATCGAAAACTTTACTTGGATCAGATTTTCTGAATTAAGATTCGTGCTAATTTGGTTTGTCTGAATTGTTTGGTCAGCCAGTTTATCCATGGCAGCGGCTTCGGCTTTGGCTGGGTGTGTTTTCGTATATTGGTAGTAATATAGACCGCCGGCGATTAATGCAATAAGTGTCACACATGTAAAAAAAACTCTCATAAATTTTTTCATTATGCCCTCCTATGTTGCTCCATTAGGGAACTCACAAGTAGAGGTCAATCAATAATCCTCTTATTTCCCCTATACTATCTAATAAACGGATATTTTCATCTTCTTGTTTAACCATTTCTTGTGAAAGTTTTAGCAATTTTGTGTCAACCTCTTTTATTACTTTTAACTTTCGTTCCCTACTAGACGAAGATGAAAAAGATGTCGTTTCTTCTAAGGAGAGGCCATATTTTACGACCTCCTGTAAAAAGGATTTTATTAACCGTTTATATTCATGAAGATCTTTTAATGATCGAGACCGGTTCAACCGCTCTCCTTGTTTCGTAATCCCATCCAAAAGGGTGCTTAAATGTTCCTTGGCAACGCTCGTTTGTTTTTCGGTCAAAACGTTTTGAAAAGACGTTGATTCAGTTGATTTTGTTTCTTTTTGGGAAAAGGAGATTTCTTTTGGGATATTAAATCCTTGACCAACTTTCAAATCCAAACACCACCATCACGGAAAATATTATTGTCGAAATTTGTAAACTTCAATACAATGAGATTATAAATTTTTCAGAAAAAAAAGGAAAGGAGAATTTCATGACTACCATTGTCGGTCTTATCATCGCACTTATTGCCATCGGGGTTGGAATGGTATTAAAAGGGGTATCTCTTAATGCCTTTGCAAACCCAGCCGCCTTTTTAATTATTTTTGGTGGAACCATTGCTGCACTGCTTGTTTCTTTTCCTTTTAGTGAAATTAAGAAATTCCCTAAATTATTGCAAATCGCCTTTTGGGAGCCCAAGCTGCCAACCCAAACGGAAGTGATCGACATGATGGTGGAATGGTCGATTGTGTCCCGAACAGAAGGTGTCTTAGCCTTAGAAGAAATTGCCGAATCAGTCAAAGATCCCTTTTTAAAAAATGGCTTGGAAATGATCATTGACGGCAGTGACCGAAAGCAAATGGAAGAAATCTTATTCGACGAATTAGACGCGGTCGCGGAAAGACATAAGGTTGGCAGCTTAATATTCAGCCAAGCTGGCACATACGCTCCAACATTAGGGGTTTTAGGTGCTGTGGTCGGCTTGATTGCCGCATTAGGGAACCTAAAGGACATGGATAAATTAGGCCACTCGATTGCTGCCGCCTTTATCGCCACATTTTTAGGTATTTTTACGGGATATATGTTGTGGCATCCGATTTCCAATAAATTAAAGCGGATTTCTAAAAAGGAACAGGACATCAAGGTGATGATGATCGATGGCTTGCTGGCCATCCAAGATGGGTTAACTCCTAAATTAGTCGAACGAAAACTATCTGTGTATTTACCTTCAACGGCACGTTTAAAGCAAGAGCAGAAGCAGGAGGCAATGATCAGTGAAGAAGCGGAGATCGCATAACCACGACGACGAGCATGTTGACGAAAGCTGGTTACTTCCCTACTCGGATCTTTTAACATTACTATTGGCATTGTTTATCGTCCTGTTTGCGGCAGGGACAATCGATAATGCGAAGTTCCAGCAAATTGCCATTTCGATGAATAACGCCTTAAAAGGCGGCGGAAACAGCCTGATTCTAAAAGAAAATTCAGGAATCTCTAAAGAAATAGAAAAAGCGAAAACAGAGTCAACGAAACAAGAGGAAACAGAGAAATTACAGAATTTAATGGGACAAATTGAGAATTATATTAATGAACGAGGGTTAAACAAGGTTATTACGATAAAGGACGAACCAAAAGGGATTAAACTTTCGTTGAAAGATATGATTTTATACGAATCAGGAAGCGCCGAGCTAAAGGGAGAGTCTCTTACCATCCTCGCCGATCTCTTGGATTTAATTAAGCAAGTGCAAAACCCGATCAGCATCGAGGGTCACACCGATAACGTTCCGATCACGGGCGGCCCGTTCAGATCGAATTGGGAATTATCCTCAGCCAGGGCCTTATCTGTTCTTTATTTTTTCGAGCAGAAAGGAATTCCCTCCAACAAGTTACAATTTGCTGGTTTTGGGGAACAAAAACCGATATACCCAAATGATACGCTAGAACATCGACAAGCGAATCGCAGAGTGGATATCACTATATTAAAAACAGAATAATGGTACAATCAATATCAAGGGCAAACTTATTGAAAAATAAGGACGCAAAACTAGAGGGGCCTCTGCCGCACTGACAAGGCCAGCCAGTTACCATCAAACAAAGGGGATCTGATTGATGTCAAAAAGTTATTGGCTTACACCAGAGGAAGCTATTCAAAGAAAAAAACGAAAAAGAAATCTTACTTATGTCTGCATTATGCTCGGTACCATTGTCTTAAGTGCTTGTGTCACCATACTTGCTAATCATTTATATTAATTAGAAAAGCGCAAGCGCGCTGGACCATTCTTAACGTTCAATGTTATAAATTCTTAAATTTAATCAATTCCATGAATCGTACGATAATGGCAAAACCATTGAAAAATGGTGACGCAAAGCTTAGGGGCTAATGTCACGCTGATGTGATTATGCTTGCCAGCTTCCGAATACGGACTCCGACGATTTGTGATACTAAAGGGAGTGGAATGATGAGTATTAATGTATTTATGTCAAAATCCAAACGCGAATGGCACTTTTTTAGATTACGCTACCATCAATTATTACTAGATAGTTGTTTAGATTGTGATCTAAAAAGTAAAATAGAAAGAAAAATTTCCTATCATAAAATGAAGATTACCTCACTAGTTTAATAGGCACTTTTATATACATAAACATAAAAAAACAGTTACGACGCGTTGTCGGAACTGTTTTTTTATGAATTGAACTTAGCGGAGCGTTGAGTGGGGTCTGACCCCCTGATGACGTTTCGCTTTTTTCAAGGTATTTAACCCGATTCGATAAAGGCCAATCCCTACTAATGCCCCTGTGCTGTCAATTAACACATCTTTTGCCTGCGGGCCTCTGCCTGAGACAAAAATTTGATGAACCTCATCTGAAATCGCATAAAGAACACAGATGCTCATGGCGAGGATAACGCTCTTGAATCCGTAAATCCGGCTATTCCTCAACGCAAAAAACACCCAGATAGCAAGCATGAGATAGATAAAGAAATGAGCATTTTTCCGGACAATATGATCCAATCGATCAATACTAAGATCCGTTAGAGGGGTAACACGCTTAACCGTTTCGATCACGACTTTCGTAACTCCCTTGCTTAACTTATCTGAATGGACGGCAGGCTGCGCTGAAAAATGAAAAATGAGCATCATCCATAGGATGACGATGACCCACGGTAGAATATATTTAAGTTTTTGAAAATAAGCCATGCTGAATATCCTTCCCTTTAACCTTTACATTTACTTTTTATCTTACCATAATCATGAATAGGACCAAATCGTTATTTCAGGCTCTTTAAATGGAAACTTTTCTATGTACAGAATGTTCCAGCCTACTTTATTGCGATCCTCCATTGAGACATCGAAAAAACACTAGTATAATGGGAAAATATGAAGTTTATAAACAGATACTTTACTAATTTACAGTATAGGGGGAGCACATGAAACAGGAAGGTTCCAGATCCATCGCCCTGCCGCTGACGATTTCCATCATTGCCATCTCGTTTTCGGCTATTTTTGTGAAATGGTCTGACGCGCCGGCATCTATTTTGAGTATGTATCGGATGTGGTTTGCCAGTATTTTAATGGTACCGATCGTTTGGAAAAAACGCGATGAATTTAAAAAAATAGTAAAAAAAGATTGGTTCTTTTTATTTTTCTCCGGCTTCTTTTTAGCCTTGCATTTTATGCTTTGGTTCGGGTCTTTGAAGCTGACGACGGTCGCAAGTTCCACCATCATTCTGGCCTTGCAGCCAATTGTTTCCTTAGTCGGCGGTTTTTTCTTGTTTAAAGAGAGAACGACCCTTTCCGCCTTGATGACAATGGGCATTGCGATTGTTGGTGCGATGATGATTGGCTGGGGTGATTTAGCTTTAAGTAAAGATGCGATAATGGGGGATCTTCTTTCATTCTTCAGTGTGATCTCAGTGGTTGGCTATCTATTGATCGGTCAAACGATTGTCAAAAAAGTCTCGCATTGGATTTATAGCTTTTGTGTCTTTTTCGCAGCGGCTATTTTTCTGACCATCTATAATCTGGCTGCAGGGGTTGAAGTGACCGGCTATCCGGCCAAGGAATGGGGCATCTTCCTTTTGCTCGCCACTGTTCCAACCGTCAGCCACGTGATCAATAACTGGCTATTAAACTATGTCAATGCCACAACCATTTCGATGAGCATATTAGGCGAACCCGTCGGCGCGACGATTTTGGCCTTCTTTATCTTAAATGAAAGCCTCGTCGGTTCGCAAATTGCCGGCGGCCTGCTCGTTTTGCTGGGTGTCTTTTTCTTCTTGAGCCAACAGCAAAAGCCGATTCCACACGCAGTCAAAGAAGGCACATATAATTAAAACACCTGAAGACCCTTAGAACATTGCTCTAAGGGTCTTTTTAATGTCATTTAGTTATGTGAATCCGGTCGATTCCACACAATTTGGCGATCCAAGTTAGATTAAAACTAATTCTTTTATCATCTACTATTTAGGCATCGTATTCACAATCAAGCCAATATGGGTAAAGTAATTCATGACTCCGAAAAGAACAAAGATAACGCCGGCAATAGTCAACAAGAAACGGATTGTTTTTACTAACTTTACGTTTGGATTAGCTGTTAAGACAAATGGGAATAATACTGCCCCAATTCCTGTGATTGCATACAATAAAGAAATAAACACGGCTTCAACCATTGGATAATCGGCTAAGAGACCAGAAATTGGTTCTTGTGGCGGTGCGGCAAATAACTGGAATCTTACACCAGCGAAGGCGATGGAAATAAGCGCAAGTCCCATTGCTGCTCCAAAATATGATATCGGTTTGATTAAGGTTGGAATTTCTTTCATTAACATAGCTGATACAGCCTTAGGATCATTCATATCAATACCTTTTTTAAAATACATCGTTGATTTTCTCCATAAAAGGATGGAAACAGCCAATAGTAAAACACCAAATCCCAGGGTTGGCTCACCAAAAATAATATCATCAAATGGGAATCCTACCTTTGATAACGGCCATGTGAAAATCATGTGTGCACCCGTAATTGTTAAGATAAAGCCTGGTACTCCAAAACCAAGTGCCCATCCTTCCAATTGGGCAATTTTATGTTTTTTCAAGTGAGAAAAAAAGCGAAGAATTAATAATATTGCAATCCCAGACGCAACCGACATAATCGTGTTATACACTGCTGATACAGACCAATCAATAACCATAAAAAATACCCCCTATTATTTATCTTGAATTAATTTATTTTTATTTCGAGATAATAGTAACTCTAAATAAATAGGTTGTCAACATTTTCTATTAAAAAATAATTATTTTAAATAACAAAAAAAGGGGTCAGACCCCCGCTAGAGTAAAGCTTTAAAGCGGCGGGGGTCTGACCCCAAACATAAATTAACCAAACTTCTTAGCTTATGCCTTTTGATGATTGGGTGAATTAACAGGCCAATTGGGCTGTTCGCCTGATAATACTTTGTGAACCTCCATGGCCGCATGTAATGCCATTCTTGCCATACATTCTTCTGTATTGGATGCAATGTGGGGTGTAAGGAGACAATTTTCTAATTGGAATAATGGATGATCTAAGGGCAGTGGTTCCTGGGCGAAAACATCCAAAGCGGCTCCCTTAATTTCCTTATTTTGTAATGCTTTGATTAGGGCCGGTTCATCAATTAGTTCTCCTCTAGCGAGATTGATCAAAAAGGCTGATTGATTCATTAAACCCAATTCGTATTCGCCAATGCTCCCTTTTGTCTGATCATTTAAGGGCATATGAAGAGTAATGATATCCGCTTGTTTAAAAATTTCATCACGCTCAAGAATCTTTATATTTGGAAATTCTGCTAGTTCTTCTGGAGTGATAGTAGGTTTAAAGACTAATAGTTCCATACCAAAGGCTTCTGCTAGTTTTGCAACCATCTTGCCAATCCGGCCAAATCCTAAAATACCTAATTTCTTCCCCTCTAAATCCATTCCCTTATGGTGGTTTTTGTAGAAAAAGTCACCTTCGGACATTTTTTTATTCACATTCAGGATATTCTTTGCAGCCGTTAAAATTAAGGTAATCGTGGTTTCCGCTACTGTTTTGGCATTAGATAAAGGCGTATTGGTGACCCAAATTCCCAACTCCTCTGCCGCATGAATATCGACATTGTCGAAGCCCACTCCATGTCTTGCTACTATTTTCAAATTGGGACACGCCGCCAATATCCTCTTGTTAATTATCGAAGTTCTTAATAAAATAGCATCGCAATCCTTCCCCTCGGCGATGACGGTTTCTTCATCGGCAGCGGATCCAATCTTTATTTTATAACCCCTATCTAACAAATAGTCTTTTCCTTCTTGGGCAATATCCTGTGGGATTAACACCGTAAAACTCATTTAAGTCTCTCCTTTTAAAAATGGGGTCAGACCCCCGCCAGAGTAAAGCTTTAAAGCGGCGGGGGTCTGACCCCAAAAACTGCTGTTTATCTCAACAGTTCGATTCTCACATACGTTTGTTTAAACAAAAAGCGCGATAGGCTGTTTCCCCGGCCAGGGTGATTAACTTTTCCACATTAGAAATCGCTTCCGACAGCGGCATCGGTTTAATCACCGTATCTAACACTAAATCAATTCCATGTTGATATACTTCGTGCAAATCGTAATCAGCGCTTCCAACAATGGCGACAACCGGAATCCCATACTTTTTCGCAAGCTTCGCCACCCCAATCGGAGCTTTTCCGTTAAGGGATTGATTGTCCATTTTACCTTCACCGGTGATGACAAGGTCTGCTCCAGAAAGATGGGCTTCCAAATCCAAGATTTCGAGGATCTTGTTAATACCACGAGCGAGCTTCGCATCGCAGAATGCCATTAGACCAAAGCCCAGCCCTCCGGCAGCTCCTGCACCTGCTTCATTCGCAAGATCAATCCCTAGTTGTTCCTTGATTGTTTCACTATAGCGCTTGAGAATGTCATCTAACCGTTCCACATCTTGCACAGATGCGCCCTTTTGCGGTCCATACACATACGAAGCCCCATTTTCACCACAAAGCGGGTTAGTCACATCGGATAAGCCAATAATTTGCACATCCGCTAATCGCTTATCTAATTGAGTTAGGTCGATCGTGGCAATGTCTTTAACCCCATTCGCTCCAAATCCTACTTCCTGACCATGACGATCTTTAAAAGATCCACCAAGTGCCTGGACCATGCCCACGCCGCCATCATTGGTAGCGCTTCCGCCTAGACCAACAAAAATTTTCGTTACACCATGGTCAAGAGCTGACTTCATTAATTCTCCTGTCCCATAGGTGGTCGTTGTTAATGGATTTTTCGTTTCGTCATTGACTAAATGCAAGCCAGATGCTTGTGCCATTTCAATAATCGCAACGTCCCCGTTCATTAATCCATACTTGGCGATAATTTTATTTCCTGCCGGACCGACGACCTCGACTTGCCGGTATTCCCCCTGGCAGCCCAGAACGAGACTATCAACCGTCCCTTCCCCGCCATCGGCAATCGGAATCTTGACAATTTCAACCTCTGAATCAATCCTTCTGATTCCTTTTTCAATAAAATTTCCTACTTCTATGGTGGAGGCACTTCCTTTAAAAGAGTCCGAAGCAATGACTATTTTCATCTCATTTTTGCCCCCCTTCCTGTCCATTTCCGTTAAATGATTCTAAGCGGTTCTTAAAGTAACCCTGCTTCGATCATTTGTTTCTTCATATTTTCTAATACGGGCCCTTTCGATGCTTGACTTGGCTTAATAGACATGCCCACATCTAATCCCAGTAAATTGGCCATATCTTTAGTTGCCACAGGGAAGCTCGCTGCATCCTGAGAAAGACGAACTGGATTTAATAAGAATTGAGCTTCCAAGGAACCTGCCACATCTCCTGCTATATATTTTTCATAGATAGAAGTGACTAATGGTGCAAACATATTAGCGGTTGAACAAACACTGCCAACCGTTCCGATACACAAACCAGGGAAAACGAGTGTGTCTTTACCAGCCATGACTTTAAAATCGATATCTCTTGTCCGTCTTACATACTCACTTAACAACGTAAAGTCGCCGCTAGAGTCTTTTATCCCAACAATATTTTCAACCTCGCGTGCTAGTCTCTCCACTAAGTCTACTGTCATCGTATAGCCGCCCACTCTGCCGGGGTTGTTATATAGTAACACAGGTGTGCTTGGAACAGCATCAGCAACGGCTTTAAGATGATCGTATAGTTCGTCAAATGTTGGTTTTAGAAACATGGGTTGGAGGATGGAAATGCCATCTGCCCCGCTTTCTTCTGCCATTTTTGCAAGCTTGATGGCCTGTTTTGTACGAATGGCGCCAATTCCGAAGAATACTGGGACACGGCCATTTGCTTGGTCCATCATAATGTCAAAGCCGCGTTTGAGTTCTTCATCGTCAAACATGTAAAACTCTCCGTTGCTTCCAAACGCTAAAATTCCATGAACCCCGCCATCAATAACATGGTCCACCATAAAACGCAGCTTTTTTTCGTCAATCCGTTCTTCGGCATCGACGGGTGTAATAATTGGAACAATAATGCCTTTAATAAAATCTGTTTTCACGATCAATCCCTCACTCTCTCTTAAAACTGCTTTAACGCACATCTACGGATTATTTCTTGCTTTGAATGGTAATATTGTTAAGCTTTTCAAAGTATTTTGCAATGCTTGAATGATCTTCTTTTTCATAACCATCAATTTTAAGTGCTTGAAGAATCTCCATTGCTTGTGAGGTAAATGGAATCGAAGCATTGATTTCATGTGAAGTATCCAAGGCATTTTGTAGGTCTTTGATATGTAATTCCACCCGGAATCCAGCTTTAAAGTTTCGATCTAACATCATCGGAACTTTGGCATTCATAACATTACTTCCTGCTAAGCCGCCTTTGATAGCTTCATAGACTAATTCAGGATCCACGCCTGCTTTGGTTGCAAATGTGAGTGCTTCACTTACGGTTGCAATGTTTAAAGCAACGATCATTTGGTTTGCTAATTTTGTAATGTTTCCGGCGCCCGCTTCCCCAACGTACGTAACGGAACCGGCCATTGTCATTAATAAATCATAGTATTTTTCAAAGACTTCCTTTTTGCCTCCAACCATGACCGCAATTGTACCAGCAATCGCTCCAGGTTCACCACCGGAAACGGGTGCATCTAAGAAGTCCACTTCATATTTTTCTAATGCTGCAGCAAATTCACGGCTAGCGACTGGAGAAATAGAACTCATATCGATCACTGCTTTACCGGTTGAAAGTCCTTCAGCCACGCCATTTTCCGCAAACAAGGCACTTTTTACATGTGGAGAATTTGGTAACATGGTGATGATGACATCCGAATGTTCTGCTACTTCCTTACCATTTCCTGCTACATTTGCACCAACAGCTGTAAGCTCATCAATGGCGCTTTGATTAAAGTCAAATACAGTTACTTCATACCCAGCTTTTACTACATTTTTTGCCATTGGTTTTCCCATAATTCCTAAGCCGATAAATCCAATTTTCATTTTACATAATCCCCTTTCTAGGTTTATTCCTATCCATGTTCATGTGAATGCTTTTCGTAAAGTTTTAACTGTGATAACGTTTGTTTATTTTTTCACATAGTCAGTACTTTTCACCTATTTGACCAAACCATAAGAGGCTTCTAATATTTGGAAAGGACCCAAGCTGCTATGAAAAATTTTTTACTTACACTTATTATTTTAGGCGTTTTCAGATTTTTTGATATATTATAGGTAATAGGATTTTTTGTTTTTATAAAAGGATTTTTATTACACATAACATATTTATTTCAATAACCAGCAAGGAAAGTGATCAACTCATGGATATTTCCCCGCCTTTAGCACAAGTCATTGTTTCTGACATGAAAAAAATTATCAACCAAGAACTAAATTTTATGGATATCACCGGGCTGGTGATTGCCAGCACCGACCCAAACAGGATTAATACCTACCATGAAGGGGCAAAAAGAGTAATCTCAACAAAAGAAGACCTGATCATTGAAGCTGATGAACAATTTAAAGGCACAAAAAAAGGCATAAACCTTCCAATCTATCTTGAAAAAAAGCTAATTGGGGTTATTGGGATAACCGGAGAAAAAGACGAAGTCGTTAAATATGGGCAAATCATAAAAAAAATGACCGAAATCCTCATTAAAGAAGCATGGGTAAAGGATTATTTCATTCAACTATGGGAAAATTATCGGACCATTATCGATTATTTACTTTTTAGCACTGACTACGAGGAAAGCAAATTTACTTTTTCCAATATGTTTGAGATAAATTTGCAGTCGCCCAAAAGGGTGGTGGTGGGCAACTTGATGCATCCAACTAACTCCCCACACCATAAACTGGAAAAAATCCATCGTTTACTTGATAAATATTTCACGAGTAAACAGCAAAATATTTATACGATCAAAAATGATGAAATCATCATGATGATCGATTATACCTTCGAGCAAGACTTGGAATACAGTCTTCGCCAATTAATCAAAGAGGCAGCAGAATCACTCCAGATTCCCTTACTATTTGGCATTGGTGTCACTACTAGTGAGACCATCACCCATAAGCAGTCCTATGAGCTGGCCAAAACCACCATTAATTGGGCAAAATCATTTGCGAACCAGGGGATTTATTACTTCAAGGATCTTGATTTAGGATTAATTTTACAACATACCTCCCCAAGTGATAAAACTTACTTTATCGACAAAGTGTTAGCCGATTTGTCTAAGGATGAACTAACCGAATTCAGCCGCATCCTCGAGGTCTATGGAAAAAATAATGGCAGCATCAACAAAAGCGCGGACGATTTATTTATTCATAAAAACACCCTTCAATACAAGCTCAATAAAATAGATAAGCTGACAGGCTACAACCCTAGAAATATCGACGATTACGTGGTTTTAAAATTGGCATTTCTTTTGTATAAGATGAGTTAGCGAAAGCGTCAGTTGAGCGACGTACACTAGTCGCTGGGCAATTTTTATCTATACATAAATCAAGCTATTCTCCGATCCATTATGATCATGACTGATCATAATGGCGAAAAATAGCTTCATTTAATGGGACTCCGTCTTAAGATTCAAGTAGTGAATTTCGCTCATTCACTATTTTTTGTAAAATCCCGTTTTGTCCACCGCAAGGATATTCGATCGCACAAGGAACAGATTCAGGGAATATCCGTAAAATTGATTGAATAGGCAGATCTCCTGTTTCAATATCCGCTAAGGTAATCCCCGCTTCGGTCTTTTGAATATTTTTAATATGAACATACTGCACAAACGGCTTTAATAGTTCTGCGCTTTCAGCTGGAACTTCATTAATATAAACAAAGTTTCCAGTATCGAAGGTGAGACCTAGTGATAAGTCAAATGCAGCAGCCTGTTCCATAACGGCCTTCAGCTTTCTGGCACTGCCTTTTTCGATCGTTTGGTCATTTTCAATCACTAATTTTATCGAAAATCGTTGGATCAACTCGGCGATTTGCTCAGCCTGTTGTTTCGTAAGGTTGTCCAGTTCTCCCAATGTCAACTTCACTTGACGTGCCTGCAATGCTTGCGCTTCCTGGAAATATCCTTCCACTACTGGATTTACTTCATTCGCTTTAAATAACTCATCCGGCACGGAATAAAAAAGCGTCAATTGCTCTTGCTTTGCTTTTGCCGCAATTTGAGGGATTTCTGCTTTAACATCGTTGAAATATTCTCTTCGAATTTCAATCGTGTGAATCCCGGCTGATTTTATTTCATCCATCACGTCCTCTTGGCTGATGGTTGGATTTTCATCGAACACCTGTTGATAAGCTAACGTATTTAAAACCACTACACGTGTCATACTCTACACCCTTTTTCTTTTTCTATAAGAGTAACATGAAGACTATTGATTGAAAAGGCGGCTGAAACCTTCCAATTTAAAAATCACAGTATGCAGATCGTAATTTTTTTAATATTTTTACTTTTATCCTTAATGCTATATTAATATCTTGTTTCGGATTGGATGATAAAAGGTGTGATTAGATAGCTGATGGGAAAAAGAAGGTGGTACTTTCTGTTTTAATATTTCAATATCATTTATCATTTTTTTGAATATTTTTTCTTTCAAATTCCCCATTCACATATGGGTTGGGCTATGGTACTATCAGTACGGTTTTGGAATTACATTTAAGGATTACCTTCAGATAGATGCTTAAAGTCATGCCATCATGCTTTTCCAAAATTAAGACTCTAATGATTTATAGCGAGGTGTATGATGAGAGAAATAGAAAATGTTCAAAGCGAAAATATCGAACTTTTAAAGGAAATTATTCAGCTTAGAAGTAATTTGGATGAATTATACCTTGAAAAAGGGCCAGCAAGTACCGACTATATTTCGCTTTCCATCGAACTTAATTTACTCACAAAGGAATACTTTACAGAAAAAAGTTTACATCTGAATAACATGTGAACAACATAATGGTACCACCCTATTTGAAAGGGTGGTTTTTTTTTAATAAAAATTAGAATTTATAAGTTTTGGCTTCGAGAATTGTCCAGCTCCAGCGCCCTAGCGGCTAGTGTCCTTCGCTCTCCGCCCTACGATAAGTCAACATCGAATCGCTACTGCTCTTCGTGTTTCCTTTATCTCAGTTGGAGCGCTCCAGGCCATACGCCGCTGACCAGGGCGCTTCCGCTTTTCTTAGTTATCATTAAGAATCGGCTGATCTACTACATCCGCATCGACCGTATTATTTGAACTTATTCCAGTAAACGTTAAGATCTGGGCTCCTGTATTGGCAGATCCAGAACCAAATGCACTCTTTGCAGCACTTTTTGGAGAAACAAACACCGCACCACCAAATTGAACAACGCCCCCGGAAACCGTATTAATATTAACAGCCATCTAAAACATCCTTTACAGTTTAGTAACTTAATCCACTTTATGCATACTCACTAGATTTGGTTCATTTGACCGGCATCGTCGATTCAAAAGGCTCTCTGAATAAACCAGACAAGCCCAAAACTCAATATTCCAATCGACGTTCCAGGTATCAGCCAGTTCATTTTCTTTATTTTTGTCAGCAATAACAGAACGGGTATGGCCAAGGAAACGATAATCAGCTGACCAATTTCAATCCCTATATTAAAGGACAGGAGCGATGCGGCCATCGATTCTGGATCCAAGCGCATTTCGGATAAAATGCCTGCAAAACCAAAGCCATGGATGAGCCCAAAGCCAAATGCAAGCCACGGTTTATGTTTTGGCTCTTTATTAAAAATATTGATGAGGGCGACATACACAATACTAAGTGCAATTGCTGACTCCACAAATTTAATTGGCAGGGAGACAATTTGGAACGTAGCAAGAGCCAAGGTGATACTGTGCGCAATCGTAAAGGCCGTGACAAATGAAAAAATATGACGGAAGGTTTTTACCCCGAATAGTAAACTTATGACGAATAAAATATGATCATTGCCCGTAAAAATATGCACTAATCCAAGCGAAATAAATTGTTTCATATTCTGGAAAAAGGTTACCTGGCCAATCTCTAATTCTCTCGATTCGTAGGTGAGAATCTTTTCTTGCTGCTTTCCATCCATTTTAACCGTGGCCAAGTTGGCATGGCTTGGATCAGAGTCATCGAGAAAAAGATTATAATTGACTATTAGTTTTTCAGGCTTATGCTCGAGTTCATAGGTCATGTTCATCACCGCGTACTGGCGATTCCCAATCGTTTCAACATCCGACTTTTTTATACTTCCTTCAATTTGGACGCTATCAGCATATAGCTTGATGTGGGAATTGATATAGGTTTGCACAATGGTAGCATCGATTGGTTTAGTTGGGTCGATTTCCTGTTCAAGTGCATGCCCTAATTCCTCAAGATCGACTTTCAGTTCATAATCCAGTGCGTTATCCTTCACCTCTATCAAGGAATAGCCCTCACTGTTATTCGTATGAGCAGATACTGATGAAGAAAATAAGCCGCTCACCGTAAGCAAACTAAGTAAACAAGTCATGACAAGTTTTTTCATAAATAATGCTCCCCATCCATTCCTCGATTATGTAGAAAATAATTGAAAGACGAGGAGTTTTTACATTCCTCGTCCTCTTTACTCTTATTTATTAGTTTTCACAAAAATTGGGTTAGAATAGAACCATAGATCGGTCCATGGATTCTCACCGCGAGGGTCTAATGTTGGTTCTAACTGGTCTGTGCTGGTTCCGCGTAAGCGAATGTAACTATCTTTATTCACATCTTTTAACTTATAAGAGATGGTGATATAGTCACCGTCTTGCTTCCAATCTTTTTCTGTGAAACGTTTAACAACTTTTGTGGTTGGATTGACAGCCGTAGAACGATCTTCCACCTTACCGGTCACTTCACCGACAATTAAGTCGACACGTTTTACTTTTGGATTATCGCCATTGGCATTTTTCGCATTTGGATCTTTCAATCGAATCGTCACCGTTACATCACTTGCTTTCTTGCCTGGTAAGGTCAAGGTTTCACCGATTGAAGCTGTATTCCCTTTCGCCACAGCATTCCAAGGCGTTTTTCCTTTAGCTTGAGCCTTGACATCAAGTTCGGAGATAAGGTCGCCGGTAGTGACGAACACATTACCATTGCGTAAGCCTTCCATAATATCCTTATAATCTTTATCTGCTTTTACATATGTTTTGGAATATTCACCAGGCCAGAAGTCACTTCCGCCATCGCGCCAGTTGACGTGGGAATCAGATGTTGACGTGATCCACCAGTGTCTTCCTTCTCCTAACATCGAATCCCATAAACCGCCGACTTTAGCGGACATTTGATCAAATCCGCCCATAGTTGGTGCCGCCACATTTCCGTATCCACCGCGCGCACCATTTGGATCAATCGATCCATCCTTATTGATGGCACCAGCTTGGTGGCCAGGTGCCCCTTCAAATCCTACCGAAACATTCGGTGCTGCATCGTTCCAATTACGGAATTCTTGCGGTGTATCCTGACCCCACTTCGCATCCCCGCTTGCCGAGCGCGCAGGATGGTTAGCAAATAGAACAGGTGGTTCCTCTAATTGCTTCATATAGTTAAGCGCCGCAATCATATTGGATTCGCTATCACGGCTGTTATCATTCGGATAGGGATCACGTTTATTAAATTGACTTTCGATGCCATAAAGAGTTTCGGACTCCGTATCACTTTTTGGAATGATTAATGAACTGTGGTCGGCTGCTGGTGTATCAAATTCCATGCCGTAAAACTGGAGTAGGTCTGGAACCGCTTGTCGGGATTTAAGCAGTTCAGGGTAAGCTTGTTCCAAGTTTACTTTGGAGTGATTCGGTCCGCCGTGGTCCGTTGACACCATCCAATCAAGCCCGTATTTCTTAGCATTTTCGGCATTTTTTACAATTGGATAAATGGCATCCCCACCTCTAATGGCCTGAGGGGGATTTTTCGTGTTGTCCCAGCCAACACTCCATTCGCTATGTACATGATGATCCCCGGCAAGCCACTTCGCACCATTCTTATTTTCTTCTGAAAGTGTACTTGCTTCCGCTTTTTGATTTTGCCCTACATTTTGCAAGGTCTGAGTTGTAAAAGCAGTTGTTGCCAAAAGAGTTGTTGCAATCAATGGAATCGACTTCTTCTTAAAACGAGATTTCATTCACATTCACTCCCACCCTGTCATTTTACTTACACCTAACATGATAGAGGGCTAATATTGTCCCACCGTGAATTAATTGATAGAAAATTGTAAATTTTTCTAGTTCTTTCCACCTAGGAAATAAGACAAGGGGTCAGACCCCCGCCGCAGTAAAGCTTTAAAGCGGCGGGGGACTGACCCCTGTTTACTATTTACACTATCATCTAATAATTTTAATATTTCCTCGATCAATTCGCTTTTTGATGAGGCGAATCATGAACAATTTGACTACCTTTCTCGTTGGTGGAAAAAGCATCAGAAAGCCGGTAATGTCTGAAATAAACCCTGGCGTAAGTAATAGGGTTCCCCCAACTAAGACACAGATGCCATCTAATACCGCATCACCGGGCATTTGGCCGTTTCTGAGCTGTTCCTGAACCTTACGAATCGTTTGCAATCCTTCCCTTTTCGCTAAATAAGCGCCAATGACTCCCGTCAAAATCATCACGACCAGTGTTGGCCATACGCCAATTGTTTTGCCGGAAAATAGTAATAAACCTATTTCTGCTGCCGGTATGATAATAAGCAAGAAAACTATATAACGCATATGAATCACCTTCCAATCGGCTTGATTTCATGGTAAATCTATGCCAGTTACCCCAATGTATGGGGGTATATCTATATATAATATCATTGATTTTGTGGAAATAGATAGAAAGATGATACAGTAAAGCTTTAAAGCGGCGGGGGTCTGACCCCCTCCTGGGGATTAGCCCCCCTCTTCTATAAATTCCAGGAATTCAGTCACGCCTCGTTTAGTGAATCGTTGTTGTTTTTTGACTAGCCATAGACTTCTTGTGATGGTGACTCCTGTGATGTCAACTTCTCGTAAGGTCCCTTGCGCTAATTCTCTTGCGACTGTTAATCTTGGCAGGATACTTATTCCTAGTCCTGCTTCAACTGCACCTTTTACGGCTTGGGTGCTGCCTAACTCCATATAACTTTCGATTTTCTCTAATATTCCATAATCTCTCAGCGTGTTTTCTACGATCAGTCGTGTCCCTGACATGGATTCCCGCCAGATCATTCGCTCATTTGCCAACTCTTCAATCTGAATTTGGTCACTCCAAACGTGATCGGGGGAACAAATGAGAATAAGCTCGTCGTCCGCAAATTTCTCGACATTAAAATCCTCGTTCTCCACAATTCCCTCCACCAGAGCCAAATCAATCACATCATTTGCTAAATCCTCAATCACACTAGGTGTATTTTTGATGGTTAATGATACTTTGATGTCAGGCTTTTGTTTTTTAAAAAGCCCCAGCAAATTGGGCAATAAATATTCCCCAATCGTAAAAGAGGCACCGACATGGAGGTTTGTATTGTACTCGCCTGTTACCTGTTTAATCAGTTCTTTAGAACGGTTGAAATCATTAATGATCGTTTTGGCAAAGGGATATAATATTTTCCCCGTCTCGGTTACTTTCATTTTTCCGTTCGTTCTGTCGAACAACAAGGTGCCATAAACATTTTCCAACTGATGGATCTGCCTCGTTACAGCCGGCTGCGTCACATAGCTTAATCGGGCCGCTTGACTGATACTACCTTCATCCACAACCAAACAAAACATTTTCAGACTCTCTATGTTCAACGAAAACGACCTCCTAAAATCTGCAAAAATGATTACATCAGTTTACTTGGTATAACAAACCGTTATACCCTATAAATTTGTTGCAATTTACGTTGACGGTATCTTTTGATAACCTAATAGATAGATGGACTTATACATTTACGATACACTATTATTTTGCAGCAAAGAAATAGTTTATTAAAAAAACACCCTTAAAGAAAGAGGAATAAAGATGAAAACACCATGGAAATTACTATTTCAAATCTTTTGGACCTTTTTCAAAATCAGCCCTGTCACATTTGGCGGTGGTTATGCGATGATCCCATTAATTGAAAAAGAAGTAGTAGACAAGCGGAATTGGGTAAATCGGGACGATGTGACTGAGGTATTTGCGTTATCTCAAACCGTCCCAGGAGCGGTTGCGATTAATTCCGCCACCTTTATCGGACATCGAATAGGGGGAATCAGAGGAGCACTGGCAGCCATCATTGGGGTCTCGCTTCCGACATTCTTAATTGTCCTGACGTTAGGGATTTTTTATTTTTTCATCCATGACAATCCAAAAATCGAAGCCGCTTTTGTCGCCATTAGAGCAACCATTGTAGCGATTATTGTTTATGCTGCCATTAAAACGGCAAAAACAGCCATCATCGATAAGACCACCTTTACGATTATGCTCGCAGGGGTTCCTGCCCTGTTCTTTATTCACCCTTTAATAGCCATTTTGTTCGGTGCATTAATAGGCATCATTTCCGTTTTTGTTAAACGAAAAATGGGCCGCACCGTCCCATTCGAACAGGATAAAGATAAGGAAACGGATCAAACCAATAACTATGACTATTTCATGGGTGCTGGTATTTAACAAAGGAGGGTTCAGCATGATCCTGTGGCAGCTTTTTAAAACATTCTTTTTATTTGGTTTCGTGTCGTTTGGGGGCGGTTATGCCATGATCCCTCTGATTGAATCTGCCGTCACCCATAACGATTGGATGACGCCGGAAAAATTAACGAATATCATTGCCATTGCCGGAATGGCGCCCGGCCCCATTGCCGTTAATAGTGCCATTTTAGTGGGGTATTCAACAGCAGGCTTTTTCGGAGCGTTCATGGCTGCAAGCGGGATGCTGCTTCCTTCGATCCTATTAGTGATCATCGTTGCCGCATGTTTCATGAAAGTGCATCATAATCCCACAGTAAGATCTATGTTTTATGGACTAAAGCCAATCGTTGCAAGTTTAATTATCTATGCGGCGCTAAGTTTTGCTTTATCCAATCACTTATTCACCATTGATGTTACCTTTCGTTCGGTGAGTTTATTTCTCATCTTTGCGTTATCCTTATTTGCCCTATTAAAACTTCGGTGGCATCCTCTCCATGTCATTGTCTTGTCAGGCTTAGTCGGCGTTGCGCTCTATTCCTGATACAAAATGGACGAGAATACCTTATTTTTGGATTAATTGTTCTCGGTCATCTGCCTGCGGTGGCTCCTCCAGCCAGCCATGCTTAATCATAAGGTTGGCGCCATCTTCAGCATACAGGGAGATTTCCGGCACCAACGAAGCATATGTCAATGCTATATCTCTTCTCGGACTTGCGGCCATCGCCATTCCATAATTCCCGACCCCGGCAGCAATCATTGCTGAGATATGGAACATCATTATTTTATCTGAAAAAATAGTGGCGGTTGCATCCGAAACGGTTGAATCCCAACTCATTGGAGCAGGCAGGTCCTCTTTTATTAACAATTGACTAAATAGCTCGACATGCTTTTGCGAGATTTGTTTACCTCTTAATAAAAATTGTTTCACCTCTTTATTTTCGGCGGTTTGGGCAAACCCAGTAATGAGTGCCTTTCCAATCGCATTGGTTTGTACATTTAAAAATATATGAGTAATTTCAATTGTAGTAAGAGTTCGCTTTTTCCCAATAAAACCAGCTAAAAAATGCTGTTTCTCAACAAAATCGACCTTATCAGGTGGAGTGATATAGGGAGGTTTAATATAGGTTCCCTGTTTTAACATTAACGCGCGAGTTAAATCCTGCAGTTCAACCGCGGCTTTTAAAACCCGCTTATGAAACATAACGACATCGGGACGGGTGACAAGTCCCAGAGCGGCACTGCTAGCAGCCATCGCAAGGATCGACATTTGCCGTAAATACATACAGACAAATGTATCGGAAAAGAGTTTTGGCGCGGAAGGATTGACATCCTGTTCCGTAAATCCAATCGGGATAGGGAATTTTTCCTTTTTAAAAATCTCCTGCATAATAGAAAGGTTACCTGCAGCGATTTTTAACGTATATTCAATAACAGGTCGAACTTCTTCATCTTCCACCTTTTCTAAAAAGTATGTATTTACACAAAAAGCGAGTGTGTCATTTATATATTGCGTCCATAAGGTAGACATTTCCGCAGCCGTTAAGGGTATGTTTGTTTTATCTTCCATTGAGAAACCTCCTACTGAATTCCTTAAAAATAATATCCCCTCCTGCTTGGAAAAATATATACAAAAAGGACTAATAATAAAATTAGTCCTTTGCGGCGAACGACTCAAACGAGGCTGATTCTTTGGCTCCTTCTTCCTAGCAGCAGCCCTTCAGAGCTTCCAATTTGGAAAGGGATCCTCTTTATTGGTTTCATACTCTTTCATCCTCGAGTATGAGTTTGACAGTTTTGACAGAATGTAACCTTGAGGATTTTGCGTGGGTTCAGGCTCATTGTTTAACTCTTGAATTTTAATAATTGCGAACATATTGGCGATTTGAGCTAAACCTTCAATTGTTTCCATTAAATCAGGGTTGTCATGGGAATTACTTTTAGCGATAGAATAAATATGATCAAGTCTACTCCGTATGTGCTTCAGCGTCTCGAGATCAAATTGGTCTTTTTCCATTTTACTTCACCCCTATTCATAAAGCATATGGTGTAGTAAAGGAAAACGGAACGAAATAAATAAATTAACTGGAGTACGCATATTTTAAGTACCGATTCATGTAACGAAAGGTACATAAATGGCTCTTGGGACATCCACTAGGTTGTATCTTAACATTTATCTCATTATTTTTTGCCGAACATAATCAAGGTGTAAATACATTTGATGGAATGCTTCGAATGGGTCTCGATTGGCCAATGCCTCATAAATGGCTGTATGGTGCTTCAGGGTTCGCTCCCGTTCCCGAACTTTGATTTCACTGTTAATTTTCACAAGCGTGACGATCAAGGAATCAATCATCCCTTCGACAATCGGATTATCGGCACTTAACGCAATGATGCGGTGAAATTCCATATCTGCTTCTCCGTAATTATCGTCTTTACTGTTGGCGATCACATCAATGGTTTCTTTTAAGCGCACCAGCTCTTCATCACTAATTTTTTCTGCTGCAATTGCAATTAGGCCTAATTCTAATGCCATCCGTGCCTCCACCATCGCTTGCAGGTTATCATGGGCTAAGGCTAACATAACAGAAAAGGGATGACTGCTAATTTTATTGTTGAAAAAAGTGCCTTCACGAGTTTTTCGTGTAATAACCCCTAAGAATTCAAGCGAACTGAGGGCCTCACGTAATACAGGACGGCTGACTTCAAGCATCCCCATTAATTCCATTTCCGTCGGAAGTTTATCGCCTGGTTTCAACTGACCACTGCTCAAAAGCTGGACAAGCCTTTCCACCACCTGCTTCGATAACGTAGTTCGATTTAGCGTTTCAACTTTTACTTTTGGTGAATCTTTCATCGTCGGACTCCTCGGTTTTCATAGGTAGATATGCCTTATTATAGTATAGATTAAACTCAAAATGCATATTTAAAAGGAAAAATCGCTGCCTACAACTTGCGGCAACGATCTTTAAATTATCACGATTATTTATATTTTTAGAACCCGGCAGATGCTCTCAGCTGCGAAGGATAAATTTGCTTCCCCGGACACGAGTGCTTCCTCTAAGGAGGTAATTCCTTTTAAAATTCCTACGATCGAAGTAAATCCATTATCATATAATGGCTCAACGCCATCGCCAATTTTACCCGCAAATGCAATAACCGGAATAGCGTATTTTTTTGCGATAGAGGCTACCCCGTATGGTGTTTTACCAAACAAGGTTTGGCCATCAATGCTGCCTTCGCCAGTAAAAACAAAGTCGGCACCCTTGACTCGTTCTTCGAGACACGTATATTCAATCACAAGATCGACCCCTTTTTTTAGATGGGCATCCAGAAAGGCCATTAATCCTGCACCTAGTCCGCCTGCCGCTCCCGCACCATCCAAATGGGCAATATCTTGACCCAATTGCTGCTTAATCATCTCCGCAAAATGGGCTAAATTTCGGTCGAGTACTTCCACAACAGCAGGAGTTGCCCCTTTTTGCGGGCCAAAAATCGCTGAGGCACCATTTTTTCCAATTAGTGGGTTCGTCACATCACAAGCTACATCAATCTGGACGTTTTTAATTCGTTGATCCAACCCACTCATATCAATCGAATGTAATTGAGCTAACGACCCGCCGCCAAACGCTAATTCCTCGCCGTTCCGATCCTTAAACGAAACACCAAGCGCTTGAAGCATCCCTGCTCCGCCATCATTGGTGGCACTTCCGCCGATTCCAATTAGAAACCGGCTCACCCCTTTGTCTAGGGCGTGTTTGATTAATTGACCCGTACCGTAAGTAGTGGTCAGTAAGGGATTACGCTCTTCCGGTTTGATTAATTCTAGACCACTGGCACTAGCCATCTCGATGACAGCTGTTTGCCCCTTTCCTAAAAGACCATATTCCGCCATTACTTTTTCCCCTAATGGTCCGAGTACTTCGGTCTTAATGATCTCCCCATTTGTCATACTAACGAGAGAGTCTACTGTTCCTTCTCCACCGTCAGCCATCGGGACAATCACACATTCCGCATCAGGAAAAACTGTCTTTATTCCTTTTTCCATTGCAAGGGCAGCAGTCTTCGCCGTCATACTTTCCTTAAATGAATCGGGCGCTAGCACAAACTTCATAGTAATCTGTCCTTTACAGTTAATGAGTAAATTTAAACGTGTTCTAGATTCATTTTTAAAAGATGAGGGTGACCCTTCAGCCACCCCTAAAGTTTTAAAACTATTTCAGTTGAAGCGCCCCAGTCCTGTCGTACGCTAAACAGGCGCTTATTCTTCTCTTATTTCTTATCTTACAAGGCAAGGACGTTTGTTATCAAACTGCCAGTTTGGAACGAGGAATTGCATGCCGGCTGCATCATCACGAGAACCTAATCCCATGTTGTTATACATTTCGTGGGCCTTCAAAATTTGTTCCATGTCCATTTCCACTCCAAGACCTGGTTTATCAGGAACCGTGATATCGCCATCAACAATTTGGAATGGATTCTTTGTTAAATGTTCTGTTCCTTCCTGCCAAATCCAGTGAGTATCAATCGCTGTAATATTACCCGGTGCAGCTGCAGCAACATGCGTAAACATCGCAAGCGAAATGTCAAAGTGGTTATTAGAGTGGGAGCCCCATGTTAAGCCCCATTCATTACACATTTGGGCAACACGGACAGAACCCTGCATGGTCCAGAAGTGTGGATCCGCTAATGGAATATCAACCGATTGCAAGGAAATCGTGTGACCCATTTGACGCCAGTCGGTTGCAATCATGTTCGTTGCTGTTGGAAGGCCTGTCTGTCTCCTAAACTCAGCCATCACTTCACGGCCTGAATAGCCATTTTCTGCACCACATGGATCTTCTGCATACGTAAGAATGCCATGCATATCTTTACAAAGCTCAACCGCTTCATTTAAGGACCAAGCACCATTCGGATCTAAGGTAATTCTGGCATCAGGGAATCGTTCTTTTAATGCTCTAATAGCTTTCATTTCTTCTTTACCCTCTAATACGCCGCCTTTTAGCTTAAAATCTTTAAAGCCATACAGCTTTTGCGATGCTTCGGCAAGACGAACAACCGCTTCCGGTGTTAACGCTTCTTCGTGGCGGATCCGGTACCATTCTACGTCAGAATCAGGATTGCTATAGTAAGGTAAATCTGTTTTATTGCGGTCGCCAATGTAGAACAAGTAACCCAATGTTTTTACTTTATCACGCTGCTGGCCCTCACCTAATAGAGCCGCAACCGGTACATTTAAATGCTTTCCTAAAAGATCGAGCAGCGCTGCTTCAATTGCCGTTACCGCATGAATCGTGATGCGCAAATCAAAGGTTTGCAATCCACGGCCGCCGGAATCGCGACCAGCAAACGTTTTTCTCACATTATTTAAGATATTATTATAATTACCGATGGATGAACCAATTACTATTTGTTTTGCATCTTCAAGGGTTTTACGAATCCCTTCTCCGCCAGGTACTTCCCCGACACCAACATTCCCATTGCTATCCTTTAAAATAACAACATTTCTGGTAAAATAAGCACCATGTGCGCCGCTAAGGTTCAGCAGCATGCTGTCACGGCCGGCAACTGGATATACTTCCATTTCGGTTACAACTGGAGTAACATTAACAACTTTCTCTACTGTATTCATGAGTGATTTCTCCAATCTAAATTTTTTATTGGTTGGGATGATGTTTGTTAATCCGCCATCCTTCGACTTTTTTTAAAATTATCGTGTTACTTCAACGTCAGCCAATTTTTCATAGTATTTTAATAGACTGCTATGATCTTCAAATTCATGGCCATCTACCTTTAAGGCATACATCATTTCTAATACGGCCGCTGTTAATGGAGCTGGGGCTCCTACTTCATGGCTCGTTTCCATGGCATTCGTTAAATCTTTAATGTGTAAATTGATGCGGAACCCTGGATTGAAATTACGATCAAGCATCATTGGGGCTTTTGCTTCTAGCACCGTACTTCCTGCTAAGCCGCCGCGGATTGCTTCAAAGACAGCTTCTGGGTTTACGCCTGCTTTTTGAGCCAATACAAAGGCTTCTGAAACAGCCGCAATATTCAAGGCGACAATCACTTGATTGGCAAGCTTGGTTACATTCCCTGCACCGATTTCCCCAACATGGACCACCGAACCAGCCATGGCCTCTAAGACTTCTTTTGATTTTTCAAAAACTTCCTTTTTACCGCCTACCATGACAGAAATGGTTCCATCAATGGCCTTTGGCTCTCCGCCGCTGACAGGCGCATCAAGCATGTCAACTCCTTTTTCTACCAATGCTCTATACACTTCTTGAGAGGCTCCCGGCGCAATCGAGCTCATGTCAATATAGATTAATCCTTCATGTGCCCCTTCAATGAGACCATTTTCACCTAAGGCAACGGCTTTTACATTTGGAGAGTTTGGCAGCATGGTGATGACGATATCCGCTTTTTCAGCAATTGCCTTTGGCGTCGTTTCCACTTCAGCACCCAATAATTCAAGTTCTCTAACGGCATCTTTATTAAAATCACTAACGATTAATTGATAGCCTGCTTTAAGCAAATTTTTGCTCATCGGCTTACCCATAATTCCTAATCCAATAAATCCAATTTTCTTCATCATTCAATCACTCCTACAAAATTTAATATATATAAAGAGGAAACCCTCTTATAATCAAGGTTTAAGAAAATAGCTGGGCAGCAAACTCCACCAAATGAGGGAAGTCTGTGTTGTTTACTGCCCGCTGCTTTTGAAAAAATACTTATCCGATAAATAGATTTAGAAGTAATACTCCGCCCAAGCCGAGAATGGCGAGTGCTGTTGTATAGGTGGTTCTTGTTTTTAATGCGTCTCCAACCGATAAATTGAGATATTCCTTATACATCCAGAAACCTGGGTCTGTCACGTGAGAGAAAGCAACACTGCCGCATGTTACGGCAAGGGTCATTAATTCTAAACTAACACCTGAGCTTTGTGCGATTGGCAGAACAACACCGGCAGCCGTCATAACCGCTACAGTTGCGGATCCAAGGGCAATACGTAAGATAGCAGCAATTAACCAAGCAAGGATAATTGGGGAAATATCCCATCCGCCAGTGATATCTTTAATATAATCAGCAATACCACTATCTACCAATACTTGTTTAAATGCACCGCCGGCACCGATTACAAGGATAATCATCGCCATCGGTTTTACACTATTGGAACAAGAATTCATGACATCTTTTAATGAACGGCCCACTCTAGTACCAAGAAGGTAGAAGGAAAGCACAAGGGCGATCAATAACGCAATTGGGGCAGATCCAAAGAATTCCATTACATGTCTAAAGCTATTCTCTTCTGGTAAAGTGACTTCACAAACTGCTGAAATTCCCATTAAGATAACTGGCACAAGCGCAGAAGTGACACTGGCAAAAAAGCTAGGCATTTCTTCATCTTTGAATACTTTTGTTGGAATAAGTCCCTCTGGGATTGTAGGGTTAATCTTTCTAACAAACGGTAATCTTGGCCAAACTAAGGCAATGAAACTACCAACAGGAATCGCAATGATAAGTCCATATAAAAGGGTTAATCCCATACTTGAACCGAACACTCCTACAACAGCTGCAGGTCCTGGGTGCGGCGGCAAGAAACTATGTGTAGTCGATAATCCAACGGCTGTCGGGATCGCAACCCAAAGTAAGTTTAACTTTGTTTGACGAGCAACGACGAAAACTAACGGAATCAATAAGACGAAAGCAACTTCAAAGAACATTGTAATTCCAAGGATATAAGCAGCAATTAACATCGCAATTTGAACGCGTTTAATGCCCATTTTTTCAATTAATGTATTCGCAATCCGCTGTGCAGCACCGGCATCAGCCATGATCGTTCCTAACATCGCACCGAAGCCTAAAATCAAAATTAAGTCATCGAGTTGTCCGCCAATACCTCCAGCGATTGAATCCATGAGTTTATCCATTGGCATTCCTTGCAGAAAACCAACCAATAAGGCGGCAGCGATTAGGGCAATAAAACCATTCATCTTTAAAGGCATCATCAAAATCAAAATAAGGGCGACTGCTAATGCAACATATAATAATGGCATAGTCTTTTCCTTCCTTTCACAAGAAGTTAAATAGTTTGATATAATTCTAAATCTTTGAGAACATCTACCAATATTTGCTTACTTTCAGGATTCATCTCAGCTGCTGGTCCAAACGCATAGCCTACATCAATGCCCACCATTCTTAAGCCTTCTTTTAACACCACCGGAAATGTGGCTTTATCGACTGCAAGTCTTAATGGAGCCAATTTAAACTGCAGCTCTAGTGATTTTTGATAGTCACCGGCTATAAATGTGTTATAAATATCAGCTGTTAATTTAGGAGCAATATTCCCGGTGCTGGCAATAGCACCGCTTCCACCATGGCAAAGCCCTGCATAAATGAGCGTGTCACGACCTGCTAGAACAGAAAAAGTGTCCCGATTCGTCACCCTTAGATACTCAGCCATTTTCGTCATATCCCCACTGCTGTCTTTAATCCCAATAATATTATCAACCTTGCTGAGCTCCTCACATGTCTTCACATCTATCTTCACTTGCGTCCGTGCTTCATTTCCGTAAAGGATAATCGGCAGGTCTGTTGCTTGGGCGATAGCGGTAAAGTGATCAGCTAACTCACGTTGGGTTGGTGTCATAAAATAAGGAGTAAGCACAGATAACGCTGAAACACCACCAATTTCTTGAACCATCTGAGCTGTTTCGATGCAATCTCTGGTTGTAATCTCACTTGCCCCACAATAAATAGGGACTCTGCCAGCGGTATGTTGGACTGTTACTTCGACAACTCGGCGTTTTTGTGCCGGTGTTAACCCGTAAATTTCACCGCTGCTTCCGAGAATGAACAATCCATGGACACCGCCTGCAATCGTGTAATCGATTACATTTTTCAAAGCTTCTTCCATCAATTGCCCATTTTTATCCAATGGTGTGACTAACGCGGGGATAACCCCTTTAGGCTTAAACATGGTTGACTCCTCCTAGCTCTTTGACGTTCCCACAAATCGCTCGAAATTCTTGTAAATATCGCTAGACTTGTGACCGACTTCACATAGTTTGTTTTTATAAAAAGTTATTAGTTCGATTAATACTATTTCTAACTTAGTAATCTTATAATAACCATTTTAATAGAAACATTTATGCGAAAAGTAGTACAATTTATAGACATGTGATTGGGATAAACGATTCTGTTTGAGTGCTGTTATTGTTTGTGAATCCTATCACATACCTATTGTAAACGGTTAAAAAGAAAATATCTTCGTTCGCTTCGATAAAGTTTATCTGCTTTTTTTAGTCATTTGACCAATAAGTTCATCGGTTCATAGTTGTCACAGGAAATTATTATGAGTCAAGTGACTGTTTTTTAACGATAAATCATCTAAATTAAAAACTTTTAATACATTTCAGGTAACCGTTTACATTTTTATTGTATAATTGTCTTACAAATAAATCATCATTCAAATTGCTAATAAAAAATATTATTTTTTAGGCAAATGAACAAATATTTTTTGTAATTGTTTGATAACTATCATCATAATCGGAGATTGGGGGTTCGTCTTATGAAGATTAATAAAATTCTAGCTCAAGAGATTGCTGAAAAAGTGATGAAGGTCATTCCTTATAATGTCAATATTATGGATGAAGTGGGGTTAATTATTGGCAGCGGGGATAAGGACCGGCTCAATACTTATCATCAAGGGGCGATCACAGCGATCGAACGTGGCACGATTGTTTCCATCTATGATTTAGAGGGTGCGTCAAAGCCCGGGGTAAACATTCCCATCCACTTTAGAAGTAAAATTATCGGTGTAATTGGGATTAGTGGAGACCCCCATATCGTCGGACCTTTTGCGGAATTAGTCCGCGTCACTTCAGAGTTATTAATTAGCCAGGAATTTTTATTCAGAGAGCGTCGAATCAAAGAGCAGATGAAGGAAGAATTTTTGTATCAATGGGTATTTCGCAATGAAGAATATGATCCTGCTTTTATCAATAGTGGAGAAGCGATTGGGATCAATCTAAACCTAGTGAGAAAAGCGATTATTGTGAAGGGCAGCCTTCCGAAAGAACCGAGTTTGCATGATCAAGAATTCACCTTCCGATTAAATCCAAATATGATTCTATTTCTTGTTCCAAATGACAGTGATTTTTTAAAAAGATTAGAATCCCTGCTGTCACAAAAAGATACCAAAATAGGAATTGGCAATGGTTATACACATGTGGCCAGGTCGATTGAGGAAGCGAAAAGAGCCATCGAAATTGCTGAAAAAATCGATCTGCCTTCAATCTGCTGTTACAATACCGAGTTAAAATTTATCGATTATTTAACAAATAAAGATGTGTCCTTCAGCGAAATCAGTGATTTTTATAAAGAATTAGATGAAAATCCAAAAGGGCACGAGCTGATCGAAACACTGGTCAGCTATATTAAACATAGCGGGGATATGAATGCCATTTCAAAGGAACTTCATATTCATCGGAACAGCTTAGCCTACCGCTTACAACGGGTTGAAGTCCTATCAAACAAAAATCCGAAAAATTTCCTCGATCTATTTCAGCTGTTTACGGGATACATCCTTTATAAAATGAATTAAAAAAGGGTCTGACCCCCACGTGTAACGCTGAGATTGTGGGGTCAGACCCTTTGTTTTGAGAGATCCTTTTTTGCTAGATTACTATTTTCTATCTATGAATGAGATAATCGCTATTCCTAGAAGGGCAATGATCGACAAATGTAATCCGTTTGCCCGCAGACCGGTTTGTACCCCTGAAATCCCAGTAAAGCGGCTCACCATTAAATTCAATCCAGAAAATGGGCTTAATGCTGTTGAGATTGACCAAGTGAGCAAGAGCAGCAACGCCAATCCAATATTGCTCATCCCTAACTCCGCTGCATTTAATTGCATGGCCAAAGCCCCTACAGCTGCAATCTGGTGGATGCCAATATAGGTAATACACAAGACAATCGCCATAACAGCAAGCGCAAATAAAACAAACGATTGCTGAGCCAACTGACTAAGGAATGCACTGACTCCATTTGCCGCACTCGTGCCTTTCATCGCGAAGGCTAACATCCCTGCACTCATAAATAGCATGATTTCATTATTCAGCATGGGCACTGTCCGGTCACGAAAATCGATCAATGGCGTTTTCATCCGTTGCCAATCTCTTGTAAGGGCACCAAACAAGAGGGGCGCAATAATAGAAACAAGACAAACAATGACGATCATGGACCAATGTGTGAGATTCTCGATGAGTAAACAAAAGCTCATTAATATCACAACAAACAATCCTAATTTAATCAACTGATTCCGATGCCCCTTTTGGATGGGAACCTCTGAAGAGATTTCTTCCGTGACAGGGTGGCGTTTCTCCCAAATGGCAAACAAAATATTTCCGACGACGATGGAAAGCACGGATAAGCCAATTCCATAAAGGATATAGTCTTTGAAAGAAATATTCAGGTAGTGAAGTACAAGTGAAACCGATGCAAAATACGGTGACCAAAGAATCGCACTTGAAAATCCAACCAGATAACTTTTCGCTGACATGGCAGAAGGAAGCTTAATTTCCTCTAAAAATTCATTAATAATTCGGACTGAACCTAAGTTTAGAATAGGGGCCAATAAAAAAAGCGTCCCCGTTATACCGGCGTATAACTTTTTCGGCCGATTTATTAAATGGTGCAATAATACGGAAATGGATTCGAAGTATCCCCCGAGCCTTAAGGGAATCGACAGCAGCGGAGCTAACGTAAGCAGGCAAAGCAAGGGAAGAATTAAAAAGATCCCATCACTAATTCCCTCAATCCCTGTTCCTTTTCTCCATTCAATCACTAATCCGGCTGTCATCATGATAATCCCGAGCCAGCGAGGAAAGCGATCGGCTTTAAAAGCACTCCCCAGAAATGCCAGTAAAGAAAGTCCCACCACCACTAATTGAAGCCATTGTAACTCTGCAAAATATTGAACCAAAAATAAGGCGCACATCCCCAAAATAAGATAACTTCGCACCGCCAACACTCCCCACCCAAAGGAAATAAAATCATTTCCATTTCCTTTTCAAATTTGTCATTTAAGCCCATTACAATAATATAAAGATTATCATAAACCAATTCATTAATGATGACTATTTAAAATATCACAGAGTGAGAAAAGCGCAAGCGCCCTGGTCAGCGGCGTATGAGAAATGGTGCCTGACACCGATACAACGTTTGACAATATTTTTATACTACATAACTACTTCAATGAATATATATAGTATCACTCATTTAATAGATAGGGTGGTATGAACGTGAACATTGAGGAAGAAGTGTTATACGAGGGAAAGCTGTATGTCGTGATTTATAAATATACGTCGGGTTATTGGGAGATTCGGGAGAAAGAAAGCAAGTTTCATGTCGAATTAGTCCATGAATCAGAAGTAGAACTGTTGTCTTAATGTGGAAAGGGTCAGACCCCCTAAACCTTTGGGGTCTGACCCTTTTGCGATTTTTTTTAAATTTACCTGGCCCTCACCAGCAAAACAAACCACTTCCTTAGCCTCTAACACTCAACTGGCTGCACCTGCCCGCCATGGTTTTATCTAAGAAATGCTTAAACTCTGGAACAGGCATAGGCCGGGCATAATAGTATCCTTGGATTTCATCACAGCGCAGATCCCACAAGGCCTTCAACTGATGTTCATCCTCTACCCCTTCTGCCACGACACTCATTCCTAACGAATGCGATAGCGAGATAATCGTATCGATAATCGCATGATCATGCTTATCTTCAAAGATCCCATTCGTAAAGGACCGATCAATCTTTAGATAATCAATCGGCAGCAGCTTTAGGTAACTCATCGACGAATAGCCCGTGCCAAAGTCATCCAAAGAAATACTCACACCTAACGCCTTTAATTTCAGCAGTTTTTCAACCGCATCATCAATATTATATAGAGCAATTCTTTCGGTAATTTCTAAATTCAAATTTTCAGGGGATAAGTCACTTTCTCTCAAAACTTGTTCCACCATTTTCACAAAGTCATCCTGTAAAAACTGCCTGCTCGATATATTTACACAAACAAGAATCGGCGGATAACCATTCCTTTCCCATTCCCTTGTTTGCTGACAGGCTGTTTCTAAAACCCATTTCCCAATCGATATAATCAAGCCTGTTTCTTCGGCAATCGGGATAAACTCCGCCGGTGAAACGATACCAAGCACAGGGTCGTTCCATCGGATTAGAGCTTCCATCCCGGTAATGGTATTCGTCTCTAAATTTAATTTAGGTTGATAGACAACAGACAGATTGTTTTGCTCCAATGCTTTTCTTAAACGCTGCTCGAGTTGAAGCCTCCGATTCGCTTGCATCCCTATTTCAGCCGAATACAGTTGAACCTGATTGCCGCCAAAATCCTTAGCAAAATGCAAGGCAGAGCCTGCCTTTTGGACTAGTTCCTCTAAGGTATCATTCTCTTCCACTGCGGCAAGCCCAATACTGGCAGTAATTTGAATCTCCTGGTCATGGTCAGTAAGATCATACGGCTCGGAAAGGATGTTCAATAACGATTGAGCCTTTTCTAATGCCAGATGTTCATTTATATCTGGAAAATAGAGAATAAATTCATCCCCCTGACCACGGACAGCTTTCCCACTCCGTTCAAGGCAAACTTGAAGTCTCTGCGCTACCATCCGAATCAACTGATCCCCAATGCGATGACCAAAGGAATCATTAATCAATTTAAACCGATCCAAATTGATGCAAAAGATATAAACGGGCAATCCTAGCAACCTTGACTGATAAAACTGTTTTGCTACATCATTAATTAAATAATATTTATTAAAAAGTCCTGTTAACGCATCATGATAGGCCAAGTATTCTAACTCATCTTTTGCCTTCTTTTTATCGGTGACATCTAACGCAATCCCAATAATCGCTGTGGCCCCATTGATGGAGGTTATCGTTGATTGAATTTCAAGGTATTTAGTCGCTCCTGCTCGACCATCCTTTGTTTGAATCTGCTCGACAAAAAACAATTCTCTCCCCGCTAACAATTGTTGAACTTGGTTTAACACCCGGATCTGGTCCGCTTCAATAAAGTAATCTAATAAACTGGTACCTAGTAATTGATCTTGCGGGATCCCAAGGATGTTTGCAATCCATTGATTCACATACACCAATTGTCTATTTTGAATCATAAACACGCCCATAAGCGAGTTTTCTACCAAATTTTTATATCTCTCTTCAGATTCTTTCAAGCTGAACTCTAGTATTTTTTGCTTGGTAATATCGACATTTGTACCATCATATCTTTCATGCTCACCAGCCTCGTTAAATACAGGCAAGCCGCGATCCAAGATCCAACGGATTTCACCATCGGGGCGAATAATCCGGTATTCAAATTCGTATTCTTCCAGCATTTCCCACTTTCGATCTATTTCCCCGGCAATCGACACATCCTCTGGATGAATCGACGTATTCCAAAAACGGTTGTTTCGTAGATCCTTTTCCCGGGACAACCCATAGATTTCCTCAATCCCTTTTGAGAGGAGCAAACTTTTACTTTTCGTAATCGACCAAATCCCGATATGAAGATGATGAAACACACTTTCCAACAAATTTTTCGTACGCGACAATTCCCTGCGTTTTTGGTAGTTTATTTTCACCAGAAACCCCACGATAATGGCGACGATTAGGTTGATGAGGAGGATCTCAAAGAAAATGAATACTTCATGAATACTAACCCCACTCGGCTGAAAGGATTCAATATATAAAAAGAGCAATGAAGATACAATCGTGGCTAAGGCTCCATACTTCGTTCCTTTTTTAAAAGAAATTAGTAAAGTGGGAATCAGATAAAAAAACCAAAGGACGTTTTTAAAATACTGATCATTATAATCAATGTAATCAAATAAGGGTGGAAACAAGTAAAATACGACAATTAACATCCATAAACGTAATGATGAATCTTTAAAAAGCTTTGTTGGAAAATTCACTATATTCAACCGCCCCTAATGATCTGGAAAATCTACTTTCATTCTCCTTTGATAGTAGCATATTATGTCGAATTTTGGACCAATATCAAAAAAATCCCTGTAGGAAAATTGTAATAAATGGCTCCCCACTTCCCTTTCCAGCCAAAGCGACTGATAATTGTACGAAAACTTTCAAGTTTTTCCCTCTATTATGAACGTAATTCACTTTATAATCGTGGTAGAATCAGATTTTTAAAAGAAACAGCATTCCCGATTACAAAAAATCCAGCTGATTACTAATAAAAAAGATGGAGGATCTATTATGAAAAACTTTTGGGCTGTGGGCGCCATAACCCTTTTACTATTAGGAGGCTGTTCATCCAGTACCACGAGCAAGGAACCAATGGATGGTGAGGCCATTTATGAAGCAAAATGTTCAGCCTGTCATGGAGGAAACCTGCAAGGAGCTGTTGGACCTTCCGTCGTAAAAATGGGCAGCAAATATACAGAAAAAGAACTTGTGAAACTGATCACCGATGGCACGGAGAAAATGCCTGGACATCTCATAACAGATGAACAAACTAACATCATCGCTAAATGGCTACTGACTAAATAAAAGAGACAATCAGAAACTTGTCGCATTTTGCATGCAGGTTTTTTGTTTTTCAATGAGATTTATACCCTACTCCCACTGAACTTGATAGGCAGATTACAGTGTCGGAACTTGCAAATTCAATTTCAATCGTGTACGATTTAATCACACACGATTGAAATGAAAATTTGGGAGGGACGAAACAATGACAACCGTATACGATTTTAATGTAAAAATGACCAACGGTGAGATCAAATCATTACAAGATTATGCAGGAAAGCCTTTACTAATTGTCAATACAGCGAGCAAGTGCGGGTTAACCCCACAATTTAAAGGTCTTCAGGAATTATATAAGAACTATAAGGATCGAGGTTTAGAGATTTTAGGTTTCCCTTGCGATCAATTCAATAATCAAGAATTTGCTAATATTGAAGAAACGACTCAATTTTGCCAAGTCAACTACGGTGTAACCTTCCCGATCTTTGCAAAAATTGATGTAAATGGTGACAAGGCGGATCCTTTATTTACTTTTTTAAAGGAACAGAAAAAAGGCCTGCTTATGAAAAACATCAAATGGAATTTCACTAAATTTCTAGTGAATGCAAATGGTGAGGTAGTGGAACGCTATGCACCAACAACGGAGCCTGAAAAAATAGAAGAAGATTTAATTAAATTATTGTAAAGCTCAACATCATGCCGGGTTCTTTTCTGCATGCACCCCGATCAAAAGGATAAATTAGGTGATATTTTGGAAGACTTCTTCACGTTAAAAAAGCAACTTTGCTTCGCCATCTATGAAACGGCTGGTGAATTTACCAAGCTCTATACAGGTGTGCTACAGCCCTTTGGGTTAACCTATCCACAGTACTTAGTTCTTTTAGCTTTATGGGAACAGGATGGCGGAACCGTCAAAGAATTAGGGGAGAAATTGCATCTTGGCACGGGAACGCTGACCCCGATGATTGGAAGAATGGAAGGGAACAGCTGGCTCCGAAAAGAACGTTCCATGGACGATGAACGAAAAGTGCTTATTTACCTCCAGCCGAAGGCTATTGAACAAAAACAGGCTATTACCGAAACTGTCAGCGCAGAAATCCAAACCTGCAACATTGAACTGGACGAATATGCACAACTCATGGAGCAATTGAATACGTTACACAGGAAATTGAAACAACGAAGGGGTCAGACCCCCGCCGCGACAGAGCGTTAAAGCGGCGGGGGTCTGACCCCTTAAAAAAATTTCTCTACCATATCGACAGAAGTGGGTCTGCTAAAATAGTAGCCTTGCATTTTATGGCAGCCGATGCTGCATAGGTAATGATATTGTTCGAGCTCCTCTACTCCTTCGGCGACAACGTTCATGCCGAGGTTACGCCCCATTGCGACGAGGGCGCGGCAGACTGACTTTTGGTTTTTATGGTTCAGACCATCAATAAAGGATTTATCGATTTTAATCGTATTAAAGGGGTATTGAACTAGGTAACTAATCGAGGAATAGCCGATGCCAAAATCATCTAAAATACTATCGACCCCAAATTTTTTTAATTCCCTCATGGTTGTTAAGGTTTTTTCTACATTGGTCATGGCTGTTCTTTCGGTGATCTCTATTTTTAAATAGGAAGGCGGTAACTCATACTGGAGTAACGTCCGTTTGATGGTATCAATGAAATCATCCTGCTGGATTTGCCGTGCAGGCACATTAATGGAAATATAAAAGGGCGGTAAGTCCTGATCCGCCCATTTGCGTCGCTGGCGGCAGACCGTTGCTAAAACCCAATTACTCAGCTTAATAATCAGATCCGATTCTTCAGCAATTTGAATAAATTCCCCCGGTGAAACCTTCCCCAAGATGGGATGCTCCCAACGAAGGAGGGCTTCAAGACCGATCACCTGCTTCGCTGAAACATCGAGAATAGGCTGATATTCTAAATACAATTCATGATGTTCGATTGCTTTGTGTAAATATTGTTCTAGAAGCATTTTGCGTGAAAGGGTTTTGAACATGCCTAATTGGTATTGCTGAAAGCCCGTTTGATTCTCCTTAGCGAGATACATCGCATGATCAGCCTTCATCATAAGCTCCTCCGGATCATGCCCATGGTCCGGGAAAATACTAGTCCCAATACTGATACTCAATCTGTATTCATGATCAAGTAACAGAATGGGTTGAGCAAAAACCTGACTAATTCTTGCTGCCATTTCCTCAATCACATGAGCATTGGGCAAATTTTTCAGTAAAATAACAAATTCATCCCCGCCTTGACGGGAAATGACATCATTGGCACGAAGGTTCTCTTTTAACCGTTTGGCCATCATTTGGATAAATTTATCCCCCATTTTATGACCAAGCGAATCATTGATATCTTTGAAACGATCAATGTCGATGAATAAAATGCCCACATATTGGTTGTTTTTTTTCGCTTCTATTAAGGCCTTACGAAGTTCTTTATCCAGTTCCCTCCGATTCGGCAATCCTGTTAACGGATCATGATAGGCCAAATATTTCAACTCTTTTTCTGTCCTTTTCCGATGATCAATATCCATCACCACTCGATCAAATCTCACCAGTCTGTTTGCTTCCTCATAAATGGGAACGATATAATCAAAAACCCACTTATACTCTTTCTTTTGGGTCTGAATTTGGTATTCGAGTCTAGCCGATTGGCCCTTTTGCAGTGACTGTAGCTGATCGAGGACAGCTGGTTTATCATCGGGATGCAGAATATCCAGCCACATATGGGGATTCTGAACAATTTCCTGTTCGGTATAACCCAAAATATGCTCGCAGGCTGAGGTAATCTGAAGTGTTTTCATGGTCTCCGCCTCGACTGACCATAAACAAATATCGATTTCCGTAAAAATTTGATCCCAATGCCGCGGATCGTACAGTTGAAAAGGGACATCCTTTTTATCAGATTGTTCCTGCATGATTCCACAAATCCCCTGCACAACGCCGCCTATTTCAAGCGGGATGGAAACCACCTTGACAGGAACTCTGTTTCCATTTTTATGTCGAATCTCAATCTGAAGTTGCAGCCTTTCTCCCTTTAGAACCGTTTTAATATGATGGATTGTTTTTTCAATATATTCATCATCCAATTGAGAGATAAAGTTCCTTTTGCAATCCCTTTCACCTTCATCCCCTGTTAATTGGACTGCAGCATCATTTGAAAGAACAATCGAGCCTTCTAGATCAAGAATAAAACAGGGAAAGGGCAAATTGAGCAGAATGGATTTAAAGGTTTGAATAAACAAACTTAAATCAGTGGTTTTTCCTTGTTTTTTCATAAAGGACTCCTTTTAAAAAATGAGTACATGCTTTCATTTTTCTATCATAATTTAAAAGTCACCTCGAGACTGTTTCAAAAGTCACTGTTCCAAAGCATTTTTTTCGACATTTCTTCCTTGTTACGATCCAGAAAAACTTTTTGAAAATAACAAGCAATACCTTCCAAAAATCATCATTTATTGACTAATTTCAAGCAATTTCAACACTAATGACAAGTATGATCGGAACACGAATTAACCTTATTAAAATAGCTTTTTTAGGGGGTACTGGGGAGAAATTTGTCGAAAGGTAAACTATAAAAATTTATAACTATCTTTAAATATGAGGCAGTCATGTTGAAAAATTTTCATGGCTGAACGACTATATCTTGTGGACAAGTTCTGCTTAACTAGATCGTTTTCTGTCCTCATGGACCCCCTATGTGGACAAGTTCCATTCAACTATCCACATTTCTGTCCTCATGAACCTCTTATGTGGACAAGTTCCATTCAACTATCCACATTTTTGTCCTCATGAACCTCCTATGTGGACAAGTTCCATTCAGCCATCCTCCTTTTTGTCATCATGAACCTCCTATGTGGACAAGTTCTGCTAAAACCAGCCCGACTTCTGACCTTATGAAAATCCTATTACCGCTAGCAACCTTCCAAAATGGTCATCACCTTTACTAATCTATGAAATCATCTAACAAACGTAATAAAATCCACATTAACTGGTTCGGATCCTTCTTCGCGAAGTACTCGATTAATCTGCCCGCGATGATACTGACCATGCAGCGCTACATGTGTGACGATATCTCGAATCGATGTCGAAAACTCCTTACCGGTACTATTTTTATAGACAATCAACTGGTCCAGATTCATTTCGGACAAACCTGCAAGAAGTTCGCTAAAGTTCCTATTATTTTTTTCAATAAGATCTGAACATGCTTTTATACTAAGCTCGGTCCAGAGTGCCTGTGGGGAGCTGTCTAACCCTCTTATCCGTTGAAACCAGACCTCCTCAGCAAGCAGGATATGAGAAAATAGGCGCTTCGCCGGGCTATTTTGATCTTCCCTCGTTTTTAAGGTTTCTAAAATACGCTGATTAGCCCAATGCAAATGGTCAAACATCGTTAGAATCGTTTTCAAGAATATCAACCTCCTATTAAGAATTCTTCTTCACTAATTCGAATTGACGAACAAGCGAAGATACTAATGTATTCAGCGGATTCATGATCGTCCGAGATGTCTGCTTCTCAAATTGCTGGGCTCCATCCACCATCGATAATTGCGCAACAGAGAGTACCTTCTTTTTATCTGCATTGAATTGATTCAAGAACTTAGAAATTGCCTGATTGTATTCGTTTTTCCGCCCTTGCATTAACAGCTCGAAACTATTGTTTATGACCATTACCTCAACATCCAACGTTTTTTGATGATTTTTTGCATAGGCATGGAGACGTTCCATCGTCCCTTCTACCGTGGCAGGATTAGTAAAAAGAATCGTTTGGGATTGTTGGATGCTGCAAATGGTTTCGAAGAAAGGTTCATCAATTTTTATGATGGGCACTGCTGTGGAAAGTGCTTCTTCTTGTAAAAATAGAATATAGTTCGTACACGTAATCATGATGGCATCAACATCAGATTGGGCAATCCACTCGATTTGCTCTTTAACCTTTTGCTCCGCATCTGCTTTTTTATAAGTTTCATCGGATGTCACTCGATACATTAAGGCAGGATCAACAAAATGTATTAATTCAATATCATAGGATGAAAGGGCTTTTTCAATATAGTCTATGTTGGAATAATGGGCATGTAAGCAAGCTAATTTTTTTCGCATTTCCATTCCACCTTTACATTTTTACAAAATATTGTTTTTAAGAAATCTACTAAAGCGTCCACTGGTGAAACTTCTTTTAACCTAATCCTTCTAACACAAAATTATTAGATCTGCCAACTGTCTAATGAGGACTGACTATACAATATATTTTTAGGGGTAGGTAAATTATACCATTTCCTCCTTAACTTCAAAAATACTACGCTGAAAGTAATTGGTTATCAAGATTGGATGTAAATTTCCCCCTCTTTTCTTTTTATAAATGAAAATAGCAGATTCGATTAACCCCTTTATTCTCGGTATGGTAAGGCTACCTAGGAATAAATCGGAATGCGCGCGATCCCGGAAGGATCAGCAGTGGATAACTTTGAACAATTAGTCGAACAGTATACGCCGATGATTTTTAAAATCATGCACTCATTATGCCTTTATCAAAATCAGGAGGAATTCTATCAAACTGCCTTAATTGGACTTTGGGAGGCACAAAAAGGCTTTAATGCCAAAAAGGGAAACTTTACAAATTATGCCTATACGGTCATAAAAGGTAAGCTCCTTCTTGACCTCACCAACCGTAATAAGGATGCCGCACGGAACACGTATCCAAAAGAGGAATACTGGGAGGCTTTGGAGGATCACCATTCAATCTTGCCCTTTGCGGTCGAGCAGCTCCTCGCTTATTGTGAGGGACTAACGGAAAAAGAGACGAAATGGCTGACGTCTACGTTTATTGATGATTTATCCGTACGTGAAATTGCTGTACGGGAAAAAGTCTCTGTATCAGCAGTAAAGCAGTGGCGGATGGGCGCCCTAAAAAAACTGCGGGTACAACTGGGATAAAGGCATGGGCGGGTGCGTCCAACTTGTTTTATTATTAAAATATTTTCACTCTGCCTATCCTTTTTGTCCCTAAATCTATATATAAAAGGTGAAAGGAGGTGAGAGACAATGGCACTAGCATTACTAGAAGGTACAAAGCTACGCTTAGTGTTTGAGGCTGGCATAGACGGTGAAGGGAAACCAATCTACAAAGCGAAAACATTTAGCAACGTGAAAAAGGAAGCAACAGGTGACCAGCTGTATCAAGCAGCTCAAGCAATCTCAGCCCTATGCAATGACGCCCTAAACAAAGTCGAACGCAATGACAGCACCGAAATCTTAGGCTAATGAATCAGTAAAGCAATAGTGTCCGCTCCATATGGACAGTGCCCACGAATGGTGCCTGACACCAAAAATATCATGAAGGGAGGTAAAGGAATTGGCTAAAACATTGGAATTGCAATTTGGAACGGAGTTTGGAAAGACTGCCCGTCTTTCTGTCGATAATCCGAAAGAACCAATTGATGAAGAGATCGTCAAATTATCAATGGCCCAAATTATTGCATCTGAAGTATTCACAACTGCCGGTGGAAAGTTTGTGGCTGCTAAAGGCGCACGCGTGATCGACCGCAATGTCACAGATTATGAACTTGTTTAATAATGGAGAGGCCGGATTGATAAGAAATCCAGCCTCTTTTTTACGGCTATATCATCCTGGTTTACCAAGAAACTAAACTGAAGGATATCCCAAATTCCATTCAAAAACTGCTCAAGGATCCTATTAAACATATGCCCTGGAAACACCCAAAGGGAGCAAAAAAAGGTTAGATGAATAATATATATAATGTCATCCCCTCACTAACAGCGAAAAATGCAGTGGATTAATTAAATTGAAAGGAGAAGTAAACATGGCCTATCCGATTAAAAAAGCTTTAATCCCTGGTTTACCAAGAGAGCCGTATCGAAACGGTGTTGGCGCATATGAAGGTGTAGTGGCTCATTCAACAGCAACACCGGAAGCAACCGCAGAAGCCGAATCAACTTATTTTCACAGAGAATGGGACAATCGAAATGCTTTTGTTCACTTCTTTGTCGATTGGGATTCGATTGTACAAACAGCAAATACAGATTATAAAGCCTGGGGAGCAGGAAAAGGAAATCCTCGTTATGTCCATGTTGAATTATGTGAAACAAGCGACCATGGTAAATTTATCGATTCTTATCATCGATATGTCTGGTTAATTGCCTATCTGTTAAAACAAAAAAATTTGGGTGTCATCAACGGTAAAACCTTAGTGTCTCATGCCTGGGTATCTAGAAATTTGGGCGGAACAGACCACGGAGACCCCTTAGCCTATTTAACCTCTCACGGGGTCACTTGGAACGAATTTGTTCATGATGTACAGGATGCTTATGTTCCAACCCGAAAAGGGTGGGTTAACGAAAATTCTAAACGGTATTTTTACGAAAATGGTAAAAAGCGAGTGGGCTGGCTTCAGGACAAAGGAAAATGGTATTACTTCAATGAAATAACTGGTGTCATGATCACTAGCTGGTACAAAGTAGCCGATAGCTGGTATTACTTCAGTCCCCAAGGAGAAATGCAGATAGGGTGGGCACGTTCCAAAGGAAAATGGTACTACCTTGATGCAAGAGGGAAGATGGCCACTGGGGAACGTGAAATTAATGGAGTGAAGTATACTTTTGATAGCAACGGTGCTCTAAAACAATAGACAAACCTAACCCCAGGGCTTGTTTGTAAAAAGGCTTTATTAAACTTGGCTGTTGCCTTGCGCTCCATGCGCTTCAATCAACCTAGCTAGAGCTTTTACACAACCTCGTAAAAAAACCGATCTTCCGAACGAGATCGTTTAAATCTCTCACTAGAAAAGGCGCTTGGGCATTGCTCCAAGCTTATTTTTATGTTCTTGATAACCTGCTATTGAATGTGTGTAACCTCTCACGAGAACAAACAAAGTCCAAATCCACCAATCAACCAATAATATTTTCCAATCCCCTGTCCTTTTTAGCTCTAAATCTATATATAGAAGGTGAAAGGAGGTGGGAGACAATGGCACTTGCCTTATTAGAAGGGACCAAGCTTCGATTGGTATTTCAAACAGGGATCGACGGTGAAGGAAAACCAATCTATAAAGCTAAAACGTTTAGCAACGTGAAAAAGGAAGCAACCGTAGATCAACTCTATCAAGCAGCACAAGCCATCTCTGTCTTATGCACAGACACTCTAAACAAAGTTGAACGCAACGACAGCATTGAAATCTTAGCGTAATGATCTAGTTATACCCTATCTGTCCTTTCCACGTGGACAGTGTCCACTAATGGTGCCTGACACCACATGACACAGGGATTACCCACCAAAAGGAGCAAAAAGATGGATCAGAAGGAGGTGATGGAAATGGCAAAGACATTGGAGTTGCAGTTCGGTACGGAGTTTGGAAAGACGGCCCGCCTTTCAGTTGATAATCCAAAAGAGCCAATTGATGAAGAGTTGGTGAGACTGTCGATGGGACAAATTATTGCATCTGAAGTATTTACTACCGCGGGTGGAAACTTTGTGGTAGCCAAGGGAGCTAGAATAATCGATCGTAATGTAACCGATTATGAACTTGTTTAATAACAGTGAGGCCGGATTCGTAATGAAGTCGGTCTCTTCTTTACAACATTCCTAAAGAGAAAGGAGCCAAAACGTGTGGAACAAGTCATTCCCCTCATTAGCGAAGTGGGATTCCCGATCGTTGTGACCCTCTATTTACTTTATCGGATTGAATCTAAACTAGATCTAGTCGTCCAGTCGATACAGGGACTGCCAGACCGAATGAAGGAGCGAACATAAGAAAAGCGCAAGGCGCCCGTTTAGCGAAATATACTAATTACTGGGCGCTGAAGCTTACTACCGGTGCCTGACACCCAAAGTAGTCTCCCTACTGTGATAATAGTAATTTCCACCCGCCCCTCCCTCCCTCCCTCCATCCACACAATATTGAGACTATTAATTATAATCCCAGACAATCTCCCATTTATCTTTGTTCTGCACCACATAAACATCCTGCTCAAAGTTAAATTTCCCGTATTTCCCTTTATACTTCTGGAGGACCTGAAATTTATAGGCTATTTTAAAAGGCTTTCTGTCTTTTGACATTTTCCACCCTTTCACCTTATCGATTAATTCGATCGTAAAATCAAACGTTTCTGCTCCAAAGTGCCCCATAAACACATGGGCCCGGTCATTAAGATAGGTTGATTTATCCCACTTTTCCTTCATGTAAGGATGAAATAGTTCCCATGACTCGGTGAAATTCCCCTTCTGCTCAGCAGCATAAAACTCCTCCACGACCCGTTGAGCCTTTTCCTTGTCGGTAAAGAAAACAGACTTAATGAATACAATCAAAAAAATCATGACGATTATTATTCCGATTAACGTACCGAAACCAACATGTTTTCGCCTCATTGCTTCTCCTTCAATAGTAAGGTTTTTTACACTATATGAAGGAAATGATTTATTTATTATCCAAGCATTCTGTACCTATAATAAAACAGAGCAATCTACTAACGGAGAAAAACAGAAAAACTTTATGATGGATTATACCTTAACAATAAAATTTATAGTAAATATTTTACATTTATAGTATTAGTTTACATGTTGTGTTAAAATTAACTGTATTTAATAAATGAATGGGAGGTTCACAGTGAACATAAAAAGGATTGGTAGTTTAGTTGCCTTGTCTACTGGAATATTATTGTTGGGTGGTTTTAATGCAAGAGCTGAATCGCCTTATGATGCCACAAAAGGAAAACTTGAAAAAGATCAAACACATGTTAAAGTAGAAAAAGTGGAAGGGTTTTATAATTCTAATATTGATAGAATGTTAAAGTCCCAACTACCTCAAAGTTTAGTACATCCCCAAAAACCTCAAAATGGCTACACGACACAATCATTAACTGGAAACTATATTTATGAAAATGAGCCCAATGACAACATTTATGAAGCAGACTTTTTACCACAAGGAGATATTGTTTTAGGTACATTCTCACTTTATGATGTGGATACCTATGAAATTGTTCTGGAGAAACCCAGTTATATAGCAATTTCTGGGATCATGCCTATCGATTCTTTATCTGATATAGGTTTTGTTTTAACCGATGAGTATGATAATTTAATTTATGCCGACGATATGCAGCTCGATGATCATCAACAAACAAGTGGATACAATCTTGCAGCAGGTACTTATTACGTAGGTGCCCTAAACATAGGCTCATATGTAACAGATGATGTATACGGTCTTGCATGGGATGTTTTAGATCAGCAGCAGCCACAAGATACCACACCACCATCTCCCCCACAAGTTAACCGCATTGATGATAATGATACACAATTAACAGGAGCAGCTGAACCGAATTCTACAATTGAAGTATCACTAAATGGAACTATTTTAGGTACTGGATTAACAAACGAAAATGGTAGATACATAGTCAGCCTACCTATCACTTATTCCACAGGAACAGTATTGAGTGTAACTGCAATTGACCAAGCAGGTAACAGAAGTGCAGTAAGCTATGTTACGGTGGTCACATCAAAAATTACTGGCTGGGTTTCAGAAAACGGACAGCGTTATCATTATACAAATGGCGTAAAGAACACCAAATGGTATTACGAAAATGGAAAGTATTACTTCTTTGAACCCACTACAGGTGCTATGAAGACCGGTTGGTTATTCATAGATAATAAATGGTTTTTCTTAGACAAGAAGACAGGGGTAAAGAGGTCAGGTTGGGTACTTGATGGTAAATGGTACTATCTAAATGCTTATGGAGTAATGCAAACAGGCTGGGTCAAAACCGGTGGTGCTTGGTATTATTTGAAGAACAGCGGCGCTATGGCAACTGGATGGATTAAAGATGGTGCTAGGTGGTATTATCTAGGCAGTAATGGAGCTATGAAAACCGGTTGGGTGAAAGATGGTGCTAATTGGTATTACTTAGGCAGTAATGGGACTATGAAGACCGGTTGGGTGAAAGTAGGAACAAAATGGTATTACTTTTATAGCAGCGGCAAAATGGCCTACAGTACAAAGATTCAAGGCTACAAATTAGGTGCAAATGGTGCTTGGATTAAATAGCATAGGAATTAAGATAGGGTCTTTTAATGAAATATAACTAAGTGGGGATAATTAGGTCATAAAAATGACGAATTATCCCCTTTAATATGTTTTAAGCTATCTATAACCTAGAAGCTTATGACAGGCAAGGAAAGGAATAATGCTAATCTCAATAAATGAAGCATAAATCCTCCTGTATATTGGCAAAATAACAGTCGGAACAAAATATAAATCCTTTGATAAAAAGGCAGTTAATAAATCAATCATGGTCGGAGGTTGTTCAGATTTGTTCATAGTATGGGGCATCATTGTGGTTTTAGTATTTGCCATTATATTAGTTCCAAAACAGATAACGCTTAGAGAAAGCATTGTACTATTCCCAACCGCAGGTTATTTTGCTTGGATTTGTCATATTATCTTTGGAGTGATCTTAGATCTTATCGACTTTGGTCCCACGCAAAAGGTTGAATTTATGGACTGGGTCCTCATCACATTTGTTCCATCCTTAATTGCCATTTTATTTTTAAACCTTAAGAAAATAGATAAAAGTTTTCTTTATGCCGTCATCTGGACGGTGGTTTCTCTATTGATTGAATTTCTATTGACTCAATCAGGCTTTATGAAATATAAAGGATGGAAATTATGGTACTCCACTCCGTTTTATTTAATAGCATACCTTCTCCTGCCTTGGTACTTTAAATATGTAATCAGAAAATTGGGGCCAAACTAGGCACCAAAATCATAAGAAGCGTAAGGGAATCTTCTACGCTTCTTTTCAAAAAATAACCACCTATTTAAAAAAGGCAGTTACTTTTTAACACATTATATGGATTTTTCTCCTTTAACCCCATTAATCGAGTAACTTACCGTTATTTCTGCGCTCAAGGAATGAGAGACTGAGCAGTATTTGTCTTTCGACAATTGAATCGCTCGGATCACTTTGTCTTCAGGCAAGTCACCATCTAGTGCATAATGGATGTTTATCGACGTGAACCGCTTAGGATGTTCATCTGCCCGTTCGCCGTTAACATCCATTTGAAAAGAAGAAGGCTCAAGGCGCATTTTATGCAAAATCGAAATAATATCAATTCCCGTACATCCAGCAACAGCCGACAGAAGCAGTTCCGTTGGTCTGGCACCAGAATTTTCTCCCCCAACTTCGGGAGCTGCATCCATTGTAATCTCATGTCCGGAAGGCGTAACTCCGGAAAATGCCATTTTCTCTTTCCAGTTAATAGTGAAATCCATATCCATCCCCCTTTCTCCCTTATATTCTTACCAATCAGGTTCATCCTTACTACTTCCCCATTATATTGCCAAAAAACAAGCTTCACCACTAAGAAAAGCGCAAGCGCCCTGGTCAGCGGCGTATGGCCTCCTCGGAAAAGCTAACGCTTTTCCTTCGTGCGATGCCAATGCTGCCGAAGCCTTCCTTATGGAGCACTCCAACTGAGATAAGGTGAAACTTCAATCAGCGAATGTTTTTCTCGCTGATTGTTAGTTGAGCCGATCGGGTTCTTACGGGCAGTTGAGAATCTACTGCCCGTTAAACGCGATAAAGGAAACACGAAGAGCCGGAGGCGCATTCGTGCTTGACTTATCATAGGGCGGAGAGCGAAGGACACTAGCCGCTAGGGCGTTGGAGCTGGACAATTCTCGAAGCCAAAACTTATAAATTCTGATATTACATGCAAAACTTAATTTTTTTCTCAGTTTATAACAGTGCAAACGCATATAACGGTGTCAGGCACCGATTACTATATTGACACTATCCAAATATAAGGATTATAATTATCTCGAATTAAAGATACTTTATTATATAAATTTTCTAGCTCATACTATATAAAAAGGGATGATATTATGTTGAGGAAAATAGAAAGTGCGAATATGGGTAGTGCGAATCATGGATGGCTTAAGAGTAAGTTCCATTTTTCATTTGCAGATTATTATAATCCTGAAAATCTCCACTTTGGTGTGTTGCGTGTCATTAATGATGATCTCGTTCAATCAGGTACTGGTTTTGGGATGCATCCACATCAAAATATGGAAATTATCTCTTATGTCATTAATGGACAGCTTACGCATGGAGATAGCATGGGGAATACATCGACCATTTCACGCGGTCATGTGCAGTATATGAGTGCAGGAACGGGTGTGTATCATAGTGAACGAAACCTTGGTGAGGAAACGTTAAGATTTTTACAAATTTGGATTCTCCCAGATCGAAACGGACATACACCAAATTATGGTGACCATCGATTTAATCTTGAAGATCGCCAGAATCAATGGCTGCATATGGTTTCTAGTGTAGAAGGCCCTGCACCAATCAAGATTAATCAAGATGCAAACATCTACTCCTTACTTTTGGATAGAGACAAGGAAATCAGCTTCCCTGTTAAAGAAGGAAGACAAGCTTACCTCGTCCAAATAGAAGGCAGTTCTACCATAAATAACATTAACTTAGGAACACGAGATGCCATGGAAATTATCGAAGAAGACATCACGCTCCATGCAGACGAACCAACACATGTACTCATAGTTGAAATGGAAAAACAATAATGGAGTGAGGGGTCAGACCCCTGCTCCATTATTGTTTTTTTGTTTAAAAGAGAAGAATTTCCTCATAAAAAAAGGCTTGATTTAGGAAATTTCTAAACCAAGCCTTTTTACCAATAAAATTTTATTGAGCTATTGCTAATGGTACTAACTGTTTAATACGTTCTTCTGCTTTATATTCGAATGGTGCAGGAAGTGTTTTAACAAAGTTTAAAGTACCCTGTAGATCTTCCGGACCGACCTCTAAATCTGTCGCGAGATCTTTAATACCGTATTTCGCATTTCCATACATATAGTTGTTGACAACAACTGTGTATTCCTGATTCTTATCAATTCTCGAACCATTTGGCAGGAAGATGTCTACGACTTTACCTGTATTACCATCCCATGTGTATTTAAAGCCGGCCACATGGAAGTCGAGATAATAGGATTTTGTTCCATTTGGCGCCGTATTTGCTGAAATTTGGTTATTTAGAACAGTCTCCAAATCAGCACCACTTAGCTTGACTTTATTTAACACATTACCGAAAGGCTGGATGGCGAAAAGGTCGCCGAACGTGACTGTACCAGCATCAAGATTGGCTCGAACACCGCCGCCATTCATTAAGGCAAAATCAGCATTCATTTCGGCTTTCATTCCATCTGCAATCAAGTTTCCTAGTGCAAAATCACCCGTTACTGCACTAGGGTATCCTTTTTCCAAAGTGGTTTTAGACTCCCCGACTATTTCTGCTTTCATCGGCGCTACTTTATCTTCATACTTCTGCATAATCGCGGAAACTTCTGGATCAGGTGTGTAATCCTTTTGGAATACCGTTACGATCTCTGCTTTCTTGTCAACGATGTCACCTGTTATAGGATCAAGCTCTAAATCAACATCGGAAAAAGCGGAGCCGTAAGAGTATGCCTGAACAATTAGCTTGTTATCGACTACTTTATTCACACCCACATGGTTATGGGCAGCGAAAATGACATCTACCTCATCATCTACTTGTTCAGCAATTTTAGATGCATCAAATGAAGCGGAATTGTCTGTTTGTGTGGTTGGGTTATGGGCAAGAACCACAATCGCTTCGATGCCTTGCTGCTTTAATTCAGCCGTGTATTTATTGATGGCTTCAGCTTCATCAGTAATTTGCAGATTTTCATTTCCTTTGGACACGATCATATTAGGTGTTTCTTGCGTAACAACACCGATGAATCCCATTTTTTTGCCGGCAATTTCCTTGATCGCGTAAGGTTCAGTAATTAAATTACCTGTTGATTTGTCAAACACGTTTGCTGCGACAACAGGGAAGTCCATTCCTTTATAGCCGGGATTTCCTTTTGGATGGTCGCCGCCATGAATCATCCGCTTTAATTCCGCTATACCTTCATCAAATTCATGATTACCGAGTGTACCAACATCAAACTTCATCGCATTCATCACTTCGACAGTCGGTTCATCCTGGAAGAGTGCGGAAATAAGCGGGCTGCCGCCAATCATATCACCCGCATGAACTAAAAGGGTGTTCGGGTTTGTGGCTTTCCGTTGTTTCATTGCAGCTGCCGTGTACTTCATGTTACCAGCCAATTCCGTTCCAACCTTGGTAACTGTATCAAGCTGGCCATGTAAGTCATTTAAGCCTAGTAATTGTACGTTGATAGGACTTAAATTTAATTTGTAGATACCAAAACCTTGCGCATCTGTTTGCTTGGTATACGTAATATTGCTGCCTTGTTTAATATAGGTTTCAGCTAGTGGAGATGTTGTAAACGTAACATTTACATCGCCATCAATTGGCGCAATCGACCAATTGTTATCAGCAGTCGGAACGATTTCTTTGGTTTCCGAAATATAGTCCATTAAAATTTGACGGTTTTCATCTGCGGAGTCAACCACTAGTTCACTTCCTTTTACACCTGGGAAGTTACCGCCGCCGCCGGCACGATAGTTGTTTGTGACAACAATAAAGTCTTGATTAGGATCGACTGGTTGACCGTTGTACGTAAGATTAATGACACGGCTTGAATCTGGATTAATTAATTTTCCAGTTGTATCGTATTTTGCTGGTTTTGTTACATCAATTTGATAGTTTACGCCGTCAATAACATCAAAGTTAAAGACAGGGAAGGCTGGATTTAACAGTGGTTGTTCGTCCGTTTTAGCCGGATCAATTTGGTTGAACTTTCCTGCCGTCATTTCAATCCATTCTTTCACGACAGAACCCTTCACTTTAATCGCTTTTAAAGTGTTGTCATACAGATATAAATCACCAGCGCTGCGGATCGTTAAATCACCTTTTTTGATTTCTGTATATTCAGCTACCCCATTGCGGCCGGCCTTGAAAGGAGCTCCAACCGAAAGAATAGGCAAATCTTTTAACTCTGGTTTGCTTTGAGCAATGGTTTTCTCAACGTACCATTTCTGCGCATTCGTAACGACTTGAATAGAAGGATCATCTTGAACTAAAGAAAAATAGCTGTGAATATCGTCAGTCGTTTTACCAATTGGGATATTCACGTAATTGATGGTTGCCTCATGATCAGCTTTCACAAGCTTGGAAATGGTTTTATCAGGTTGTACTGTGCTCACTGTTTTGGTCTGACCCGTAACAGAATCTTTTTCATCCTTATACGTTTCACGGGTAGAAGATTGAGAATTGACAACAGACCATTTACCTTTTTCTTTTTTAAGTTGCAAATCGATGAGGCCCAGAGACCCGCCGCCATAGCCTGCTTGAACAGCGGCTACACCGTTAATGGTTCCTTTGGCATTATCCACGCCTGGTAATGGCTTTTTATCTGCGCCTAAAAATAATCCATCAAGCGCTGCTTCTGTTTTAGCAGGGAACAACTTATGTGTATGAGAGAAGGTAATGGCGTCAATTCCAGGTACTTCACTTAAGGAGTAGATAACGTCCTCTGTATTGGCTTTATCACTGTTGAAGCCAGAATGCGTCATCGCGATAACTAGATCAGCACCCTTTGCTCTCATTTGCGGGATGAATTTTTTTGCCGTTTCCACAATATTTTTGGTGATGACCTTCCCATCAAGATTGGCTTGATCCCACTCCGTAATTTGCGGAGGAACGAATCCGATATAACCAATTTTGATTTTATGCTTCTTCCCTCTCTCATCGATCACATTTTTTTCAACAATGCGATAGGGAGTGAATTTATTTTTATCATTATTGGGATTATCATCATGGTCATCTACATACACGTTCGCATTGACAACGGGGAAATTCGCATCATCATAGGTTTCATTTAGGAAATCTAATCCGTAATTGAATTCATGATTTCCAAGTGTCGCCATGTCGTACCCCATTTGGTTCATTGCTGCAATCGCAGGATGGTCTTCTCCATCTTTTAATGGTGCTATTTTCGCTTTGTACGTTCCGAGCGGAGTGCCTTGAATTAAGTCTCCATTGTCTACTAAAACACTATTCCTTACTTCTTTCCGTGCTTGTTTGACAAGTGCAGCGGTTTTCGCTAAGCCAACCTTCTCATAAGGAGCATCTTTAAAATAATCATAGGCTGCTAGATTGGTATGTATATCAGTCGTTTCCATGAGGCGTAAATTGACAAGGTCTTTACCAAATTTGTTTGGTTTGTCAGCACGAACATTTTCAGCTCCATTGTTATGCTGCTGTTTTTCCTGATTTGCTGCGTTTGCTTGTGATGAAAAAAGTGGAGATGAGATAAGTGTTAGCGCAAGAGAAGCTGATAAAATGCGCTTGGTGCTCAGGTTGTTTCTTTTTTTCATTCAAAATCACCCTTCTATAAATATAGTTTTTTAGTTCAGTAAAATAGCCTTCATTTCCCTCTCTTCCTGAAATGAAGGCTTCTTTAAATGACTTTTCTAGATTTACCCCTTACTATAAAAAATCAGTGTTTTGTTGAACCATCTTTAACAATAGATATTCATTGTTAACTCAGCATTAAGCGATTGTTAAGCTTTCTGAATGCTTATAAAACAATACTGTTACAGGTAAGAACATTTACCTATTACTTATGGAGGGTGAACATTTCTCGGAGCCACAACTTATTAATTTTTATAAAAAAAAAGCAGAGAGACTGATCTCCCTGCCCTGCTATTTAAACGATAAATGTTTGTATGTGGGATCCAACTTAAGCTCTAACAGCTGAATAACGTTTTGCTACTTCTGCCACTTTTGCTAAGCCTTCAGCAATAATAGTTTGTGCTTGATCTGGTGCTGCATTATGGCCTTCGATAATGACTTCATCCACAATTTGCATACCAAATACGCCGCCTACCACATTTTTAATGTAGTTTACAGACATTTCCATAGGTGCTGCTTCTGGTGTGGAGTAAACGCCGCCGCGCGCATTAAGAATAATCGCTTTTTTGTCCGTCATTAATTGGACTAATTGGCCGTTTTCATCATATTTGAATGTGAAACCTGCTGCGTATACATAATCAATGAAAGTTTGTAATGGTGCTGGGATTGTTAAGTTCCAAAGTGGGAACGCAAACACAACTAAGTCAGCTGCTGTTAACGCATCCATCGCTTTTTGTTTTGCTGCTAATAGGCGTTGTTCAAGGTCTGTTAACGCTTCGCCAGATTGAACTTTACCAAAAGCATTGAATAGATCTTGACCAAAGTAAGGCATATCTTCTGTAAAAACATCATAAGTAGTGACGTTTACACCCTCTAAGTTCTCCATGAAAGTCTCATACATTTTGCTAGATACAGCTTCAGAAGCTGGACGGTTATTTGCTTTTACTACTAAAACGTTCATTATATTGTAAATCTCCTTTAGATATTATAGTTGAATAGTTACTTCGAATTCATAATATATGGAACTGAAATAAAAAGCAATGAAAAACACCTATATACATAGTTAAAAATATAGGTAAGAATGGAAAAATATGGGATACATCTATTTATTTTAACAGGTTAATAAAGGAAAATGATAATAGGAACATGATGTACTTCGGATTCATACTATAAAGTAAAACGGTTTAAAGGAGGTGTAAGCCTTGACTCATACGATTGTAACAGGTCCACATCCTGGACAACCTGGAGCCTGTATGGCGAAATATAACCACTATTCTTATAGTCCATACTCCTCATAATCCGTCTGCCTATCAGCAATCCCATCATAATCCGGGTATGTCCTATGGACAGCAGCCATTTGCAAGCCAAGGTCATTATGGAAATCCATACTGGAGACCGCCAGGCACTCCATTTTATTAAGATTCAAAAGAGCTATTTGAGGACAAACACTCAAATAGCTCTTTCCCTTTAACGCTTTAACGGACCGGGGGTCTGACCCCATCTGAATTATGTAGTAGAGGACTGGGCCATGCCATATCCTCCTCATTTTGCGAATCTCTTTCTCTTACCAGCCGTAACCCCAATGTCCATGATGATGCCCAAATCCGCCGTAGAATGGATAATGGTGATGATGGAATGGGTACCCGTACCCACCATAACCGCCGTATCCATAACCAAACGGACTATAGCCTAACCCCATCACAGGATAACCAACTGAGCCAAAAAATGGAGGCATGTTAACAACCCACTTTCAGTTTATTATCTTACACTCTAGTCATATGTAACGGCAGGATAAATGGAGCATCTCTTAATCAAAAATGGGCAAAAAAAAGAGGATTTCTCAAAACAAAGGGTCTGACCCCACAACCTCAATATATCGCTCAACTTCTCCTAATAAGCGACTATATATTGAGTGTTAAACGTTAGGTCAGACCCTTTTGAGATATCCTCTTCAATTCTACTACTTTACTTCGACTTTCATGATTTCTGTTTGTCCTTTTGTTACTTCGCCCATGTCCCCGCGATTTATTTCCTTGACCTTGTCGGGATTTGTTATCACCACTGGTGTAATAATCGCGCTTGCCTTTTGTTGAATTAATTCAATGGAGAAACTGATGAGCTTTGTCCCGACTGATACTTTGTCTCCAACCTTAACAAACGTTTCAAATCCCTCACCTTGCATATTCACGGTTTCAAGCCCAATATGAATTAAGATTTCCAATCCTTGCTTAGATTTGATCCCAATTGCATGCTTAGTTGGAAATAAAGAGATGACTTCACCGTCAACAGGAGCCACGACTACCCCTTCTGATGGAATAATGGCAACGCCATCACCTAACATTTTTTCGGCAAACGTCGGGTCTGGTACCTCTTCAATTGGCACTAAACGGCCCGTTACAGGTGCGACAATCGTTTCTTCTTTGCTTGCTCCATTCAATCCAAATAATTTTTTAAACATCCTCATACTCTCCTTTTGTGTACTAGTATTCCACAGGGAACGCTTAGATTTCAATTTCACAAAAAAGATACCGCTGTTCAAACGGTATCCTCCCATCCATATTGGAAAACTGACTCAAAAATGGTCCATTCATGTTCCCTTCCGCTAGGACAGGAATATTCAATTCTTAAAGAACATTTTTTAAAATAAAAAGGTCATTTTCATTTAGTTTACTATCATTTTATCTATATATCTAACCATAAGGACTTTGAGAAATAAAGTCAAATTCATATATATCCCTCTTCTAAAAAAAAGCTGAATGAAAAGTCGTTAGCAATAACAACTTCAACCTTCAGCTTTTTCTGACAGGTAACCTCCGCAAAGTTATTGAATAACCATTCGGAGATCGTCTTTTTTGGCCCAGCCTAATAGTTTCAAACCATGATAGATAGAGAGAGAAATGATAACCGGAAGAACGACGCCCACTGCAATAAACACAGAAAAGACAATCGCACCTTGGTTGGCTAATATATTAATTGGTGCAATTAAGGAATTCAGGCCTAGGCCCGCTAATTTGTATGGCACTTGGAAGTCAAAAATCATCGTCGCAATTGGTGCGCAAATAATCGCTGAAATAAATGGCGGTATCGCTAGACGGGGGTTCTTAACCAAGTTTGGAAACTGAACCTTTGGTGTAATTAAGGATTGCGCAATATTGGCGCCAAGATCATTTTGTTTAAGCGACATTGCCGTAAAGCCGGCAAATTGAGCCGTACAACCAATTAACGCAGCTGCGCTTGATACAGGGTCAAGCTGCAGGGCTATCGCAATCGCTGCTGACGATGCCGGTGACATCAGGAAGACACTCCACACAAGTGCGATGGTGATGGCTCCCATTAATGGATAACCCTTAACGGAGGCCGTAATTTGTGCACTTAGCCATTGTAACAATGGAGTTGTAATCTTTGCTAAAAATACACCAGCAATTCCACCTGTAAAAACAGCAGCAAACGGGATTGCCATCATATCCAGTTTCGTTTTTCCCGTCACACGTTTTCCTACCCAAGTCGCAACAACCGCTGCCAAGACAGCACTGATCGGCTGCCCTGTTACTAAGGTAACTCCACCGTTCGCACCGATATGGAGCGCATTAGCTCCAATTGTACTACAGGCCATGGCACTAAAAATAACTAAGGTATTACCGCCAAGCTGGTAGGCAATTCCTGCTCCGATGGCTGGTGCCAGCATGAGCTGTGCCGAGGTGCCGATTACATTAAATCCTTCCCAACCCGTAAATGTCCCAAACGATTGAATCAACAGCCCAATTCCAAGTGTAACTAAAACGGCATTGGCCAGTCCTTGTGATGCTTTATACATACGATCCACTAAATATTTTTTTGTAGATTGTTTCATAGTTTACCCCACCTTAAAGATTAATCAAATTTCCAAATAATTATTTGCTGTTAGTCTCATAAAAGTTATCTTCCGAAATGCATTAATCACCTTATAGAGGGCCCTTGAGTCCATTTTTAAATAATAATTTTCAAATTTATCAGTCACTAAATCGAGAGAAATTTTTTAAAATTGATATAATAGTATAACTTTTTTAAAATTGTGTCAATAATTATCGCTATTCTGAAATTTCTATTTTTCAATAAATGGATGTAATAGTATCATCCTAACAACATGCAAAAAGACGATTCGGAGTCCGAATCGTCTTTTGATTGGATGTTTCAATTATGCTGTAACTTTTGGCTTTTCAGTACCAGTTTCTTTTTTGCTCATTTTTCTAATGAAAGGAATTACCCAACGGTCTAATCCGATTCTGCCGGCGTTATAACCAGCTGTTAAGATGATGAAGCCTAAAAAAATGTCTCTAGGGTTGTGAGATACGGTGCCTGCTAGGAAGAAGCTGAAGTTCATCACTAGTCCAAAGAACATTGCCGTTGTGGTTAAGCAGCCTAGGATTAAACCTAAGCCGATAAGTGTTTCACCCCAAGGGACGATGAAGTTAAACATATCAACGTTTGGCAAGGCAAAATGTTTCAAGAAGTCAACGTACCAGCCAAAAACGACTGCGCCATCTGGACCTTTTACCGGATTGGCGATTGCGCCTTTTAAAAATCCAGCAGCATCAAAGCCGCCGCTTGTTAATTTGCCTAAACCTGCTGTGAACCAAGAATAACCAAGATATAAACGTAAGACTGTTAGGATGGCCGCTGCAATTTTATTTTCTCTTAAAAATGTATTAAACATAAATGATTCCGCCCTTCATTTTTTGTTTTGTTCTTTATACTTACAATATATAACTTTTTTGCATTAATACCATGGCTGTAGTGATAAGTTCACAGTTTGTTAGAAATGTTTTGACGGAAAATTGAACACCGCTAAAATCTCTCTTTCTCCAGCAGGAGCACGCCGCCACTGATCAACTTAGTTTCCTAGAAAAAGCCTCCAAAGAATTAGTCATAAGTTAAGTTTACTAATCGATTATTGACCCTCGATTAAAAAATTGTAAAAATCCTGTATTTAATTCAATGCATGTAAATAATGAATAAGTTGGTAATCAAAATAAAAGAGCTTGGATCCCCAAGCTCTTTTATTGCCAGTATCGATTTATAAATAGCTCCTATAATGATATAACATAGCAGCGAATGATAGGATGGTGTATGCCAAGGATGTAAAAAAAGCAAGATTAGGTGAAAACTCATACTTTTGTTCTTTTGCTTTGATCCCTGTTGTTCCTTGAATGGTCAAATCGAGATTTCGTGAGGTGAACCCGCCTTTTGAGGTCGAAAACCAAACAATGACGGTGGCACCTAAGCCAATCATAAACGAATAATCAATGAACTTTGTATCGGTTAAATACGTGATTCCAAAACTCAAGCCTAGTAAAACTAATAAAGTAATCGCTATGTTCAGTAATCGTTTCATTTTGGAGAGTCCCCCTTTTATCTATATATGTAAATAATAACACTATCCAATTACAAAATATGTAAAAAATACAAATAAAACAAAAAAACACATTTGAAGTCACTTGTACTCCCAATGTGTTTTTGCACCTTTATTTTTTTCCCTAGCCACAGCATCAGTCTGAAGTAATCACCGTTTCCTTCTTGTCTTTTGATCGAATGATAACTTTATAAGCATCATCCTTAATAATTTCCTTGGTTTCTTTGGAGATAAGGAACTCTTGAATCGTCTCTTCAATATCTTTAATGACCTTTTTATAGTCAGAGTCGGTCGAGGATGCAGACGTTTTGATGATAATCGTCATATATTCGGCCGACCGATTCGTGTATCCCACACCCGTTACTTTAAATTTCTTAGCGCCAAACGTTCCTTCCGCAATCGTATGAATAATTGGGCCCCATCTACCTTCCCGCTCTCTTTTCTTCGCGTTATAGACTTCCACTTTAACGGTATAGGTTCCGAAATCTTTTGCAGCTAGTTCCGTTTGAACACTTTGCTTCATTTCTTCTAATCTCGTTTCCGTATTGGGTAAACTTAATTCAATCGTCTTATTCACCACATCCGGTCCAAATGAAACTTGTTCATAACCGTAGCTTTTTAGCACCGCGATGACCACATCTCCCACCTTAGTGGTTTTTTCATCAACCTTCTGTTCCTCAGGTGTGAGTTCAACGGTCCGATCGATCGATTCAACTACGACTTTATAGGCATCCAAATCTCTAGCAAGGAGGAGGCCGGTCACAATCTTCTTCACTTCTGGTGTAACTTTTTTTACATAATCATCCGTCCCGATAATGTTCACCGTCACCATTTTATTTGGTCTATATTGAACACCAACACCATCAAAATGGTAACCTTCTTTTGTGAGCGCATCGTGAATTTCTTCCGTAATCGGCTTTGATTCAAACAGCATTTTTAAAAACGGCACCTTTGCGGCCACGTTGGCTACCGCAGGTGAGTAAAAGGCTAAACCAATAAATAACGCAAAGGCTGCTATAGCTGCACTGCTGACATACATGATTTTTTTGCCGAGATTTGTTCGTTTTTTACGATAAATTTGTTGATGGACGCCTTCTTTAATTCTATTGGCAATCCCTTCCTCAAAGTACAGTTCGTTATAGTATTCTTTTACATCCTTAAGATCGTTTTTCAAGTAAATCATCTCCTGTAAAAGAAGTTATCTTTTCTTTTAAAATAGACCTAGCCCGTGATAGTCTTGTTTTGACTGTATTTACATTCATATTTAAAATATCAGCAATATCCTCCACTTTTTCATCTTGAAAATAGTAAAGAATGATCATTTCACGATATTTGGTTGAAAGGCTAAGAACTGTTTGTAAAACCGCTTGCCGCTGGTCTTGTTTGAGGAAAGCATCCTCGGAACTCTCACTTTTTGTTAAATTTTCAAAGAAACTTTTCGGATACTTGAGGATATTAAAACTCTTAGACCTGAGAAAATCCTTGGCGGTATTAGCTGTAATTCGATAGATCCAGCTCGATAGCTGCGAATCTCCTCTGAACTGTTTAAGAGACTTATAGCATTTGATAAACACTTCCTGGGATATATCTTCGGCAAGCCCCTGATCTTTTACATAGGAGTATGCTAGTAAATAGACTTTTTTCGAATACAAGGTCATCAGTTCATCAATGATCCTTGCTCTATCTTCATCACTTATGTTTTCAAAATTGGTTGACAGATCTGCAACACTATATTTAGGCACCTAAAAACTTCCTCCTTTCTAACACCCTTAAGACTAAGGAAGCTTATATTTAGTTTCATATTTTTTTATTCATCATAAAAATCCCCCTATTCGTATCATACAAAAAATGGGTGGGCGCATCACCAACCATTTTTGAAAATCAAAAAAGGCGGAGAGATTTCTCTCTCCACCCTGCATTTGTGGGGTCTGACCCCAATTATTCTTTTATAGCCTTTTCAACAGTTGTATCTTCAACAATAACTTGTTCTGTTGCTTCGTCTGTTACAACTTCTGTTGCTTTTTCAGCAGTTTCTTCATCTTTTACAACTACTGTTGCTTCTTCAGTTGTTGCTTCGTCTGTCACAACTTCTGTTGTTTGTTCAGTTGTCGCTTCGTCTGTTACAACTTCTGTTGCTTCTTCAGTTGTTGCTTCGTCTGTCACAACTTCTGTTGTTTCTTCAGTTGTTGCTTCGTCTGTTACAGCTTCTGTTGCTTCTTCAGCAGTTGCTTCGTCTGTTACAACTTCTGTTGCTTCTTCAGTTGTTGCTTCGTCTGTCACAGCTTCTGTTGCTTCTTCAGCAGTTGCTTCGTCTGTTACAACTTCTGTTGTTTCTTCAGCAGTTTCATCAGAAACTACGTCTTCAGATACTTCTCCACTAGCTAGAACAGCAGAGTTTGCTGCAGCGTGTGCTTTTGCTTGTTTGCTTGCTTTGACACTAGCTTGAGCTTTTGCTTTGTTTGCTACGGATGGGCTTACTTTTTCAGCATCTACTGCAGTTTCTTCAGTTGTTGCTTCGTCTGTTACAGCTTCTGTTGTTTCTTCAGTTGTTGCTTCATCTGTTACAGCTTCTGTTGCTTCTTCAGTTGTTGCTTCATCTGTTACAGCTTCTGTTGCTTCTTCAGCAGTTTCATCAGAAACTACATCTTCAGAAACTACGTCTTCAGATACTTCTCCACTAGCTAGAACAGCAGAGTTTGCTGCAGCATGTGCTTTAGCATTGTCGCTTGCATGTTCAAAAGCTTGAGAATTTACTTTATTTTCAGCAGAAGGATTTACCTTAGAGTCTTTGTCTGTGTCAGTATCTTCTTCTGTTGCCTCAGCATCTTCATCATCTTTAGAATTCACTACAGCATTATGATCAGAATCCACTTTCTTAGAATCTGAATCTTGGTCAGCATCTTGATCAACATCCTCTTGATTATCAGTTACAACTGCTGAATCAGACTCAACCTCCGCTGCTTTTTCTTCTTCAACAACTGCTTCATCATCAGACTCGACAGTAGGTTCAGCTACAACATCGGTTGCAGGAACAACAGGTTCAGTAGTTTGAGTTTCCGCTGTAACGTCAGCCTCTTTCACTGCAGGTTCTTGAACTGGAGTTGCCTCCGTTACCGCTACATCCTTTACTGGTTCTTGAACTGGAACTTCTTCCTTAACAGGTTCTTGAACCGGTACTTCCTCGGTTACTGCCTCTTCCACTTTTCCAACCTTACCTAGAACAGCTGAGTTTGGATTAGCATGCATTTTTGCTGTTTCACTGGCATGCACGCTTGCTTGAGATTTGTTCACTTTTTCAGCTTTGGGCTGTGCCTGAACGGGTGCTGCTGGTTTTACTTGGACAGCTGGTTTTGAAACTGGTACATGCTTTTCTTTTACATTTACCTTGACACTATTTTCTGCTTTAACATGAACAGCTTGTCCAGCTTTTCCATGATCAGGACCAGCAGCTGCAGCCAATTGCGCTTGTGCAAAAAATCCAAAAGATAACGCTCCAGCTAATACCATAGATTTCACAACAACTTTATTAGGGTTTAAGTAATGTTTCATTTTTATTTTCGCTCCTCTTATTTTCGTATTCCGTGGCTTTTAGCTTCGGGTAACGGTTTATAAAGAAGGAGCTGCTTGCGGTGGCGGTGAAGGTGGAGCATTCACCCATTGATGATTCATAAGCGCATACCGAGTAAGGTAAGGCTGGATAAGTTTGATTTGATAATATTTATTCCATTCAAACCAATTATCCAAAAAGCTAATGGTATGTAACCCCTGGCTGACGCGATCATTTAGCTGTCCGCCAGAACTGTTTGAACGTTGAGTCGGGTTAGGCATCTGATCGATGGTTGGCATCTCTTCCTTACTAACAGGAACCTTTCCCTTTTCGGGTGGCTCTGGTACAAGAGGTTCATCCAAACGCTCCACCTTTTTTGGTATGGATAGGTCTGAAACTTTCTCGTACGATTCGGTTTGATTCACCAATCTTGTTGATTCGGTTTTATTTTTTACAGTAGCCGCCTCAACCACAGAAACAGGTTCAACCCCATCATGAGTCGTAAGTGTTTTCTTTTCTAACTCACTCTTATTCGCCTGAACAGCTTTGCTTTTCTCTTGCCCAGGAGCATTTACGGTCTTCTCAGTCTTTTTGACAGCAGACAAACCGTAGCCGTTCCCTTTTGCTTGCGTCGGCAATGTTTTTGGCGTTACTGCTGGTTTATGAGAAGCAGCTTGTTTAGGGACAATATGGGTTGCCTGCGCTTTTTCTTTACTCTGATTCTTACTAGCTTGTTCAGGGACTACCACAGATTTAGTTGGTTTTGCTATAGGCTTTGCAATTGGTTTCCCAATTGGTTTTGCATTTTCAGCTTTCACCGGAATCTTAGCCTGTGCTTGTACAGCAGCAGGGTTCTTCGCTTTTTCTGAAGCGGCGTTCGCCTGGACAGATACCTCGTTTGACTTCGATTGTCCATTAACCTCATTCTTCTCCGCAAAAACATTACCTGGCAAAAATAGGGCTGCTCCCACCATTAGAGCGGACATAACAAAAGGACGGAAGTGCAATCTCTCACCCCCTTTCATCTAATTGTCTCTTTCATGGACAGCATTCGAGGAAATGAAACATTATTTGACCGTTTTCTTCACCGAAAAATAGAAACGAATCTATTTACCTACTATCCTATGATTCAGATAGCCTGTTTTTTTGGTACATTTTGTACGATTTTAGCCCCATCTTCCGCGGAGATTTATCTTTATCAATCTTATGAAAGACATTTCTCATACTACCTTGGTATTTTTTTCCTTCATCGACCCGATGAAAGACATTTCTCTCTCTTTCCTGGTTGCGTTTGTCCTTCATCGACCTGATGAAAGACACTTCTCTCGCTTTCCTGGTTACGTTTGTCCTTCATCGACCTGATGAAAGACACTTCTCTCGCCTTCCTGGTTATTTTTGTCCTTCATCAACCAAAAAGGGGTCAGTCCCCCGCTGCTTTAAAGCAGCAGGGGACTGACCCCTTCCTCTATTTTGCGACCATTTCCGTTATATAGGCCGTAACGTCTTTGATTTGTTGATCGGTCAACAGGTCTCCGAAGGCTGGCATGACCGTGCCGCCCTTTTTGACTCTTTCCATGACTTGGTCCGGATGTTTCGCTGCCTCACTCATCTGCAGGTTCGGCCCGTTATGTCCGCCTGCTCCTTGTTCTCCGTGACAAGCTAGACAATTTCCTTTAAACACCTCTTCGCCGGCAGTTGCATTAGCCGTTGTCACACCGGACTTCTGATCTTTATTTTCTTTCTGATCCTTATTGTTTGTGACCGTTCCGGATTCAATCTTGCCATCCAGTGAGAAGGTCCATAACGAATCGCCATGCTTGGATCCAGCCAAGGAATTTCCTGCGACAAGGACCGATAAATACTGTTTCCCATTAACTTCATAGGTAACTGGCGGTGCATTGACACCAGCATCGGTCTTAAATTCCCAGACCTGCTTACCCGTTTTAGCGTTATAAGCGATTAACCTGCCATCATTATGGCCCACAAAGACGAGTCCACCCTTCGTTGTTAAAAGTCCGCTGTAGGCTGTTGCATCCCATTTGTTCTGCCAGGCAATTTTATTCGTTTTCACGTCAATCGCCGTTACGGTTCCCCTTAGCGGTGCATCCTGTATCGGCTGGATAATGCTGCCCCAATAAGCGGTTCCCTCTTTATACTCTTCCAAGCTTCGGGTAAAAGTAGAATATTGATCGGAACCCAACACGTAAAAATACTCGATTTCCGGATTGTAAGCTGATGGCGGCCAGTTCGCCCCGCCAAAGGTCGATGGCTTCACAAGCATCGCTTCTTCCCAATATGGAGTGAAAATTTTACCGAATAATTTACCGTCATATCCTTTTACTTCTTTTTTGATCATTTCTTCTGTGACTTCTTGTGGCACAAACGCATCGCCTGCCGGGATCGGTTGTGTTGCGGAAGTATTCTGGCGCGGTTCCTGCGGGACAGGTTTTTCATCAATCCCGATTAATGGCTTCCCATTTGTTCTGTCCAGGATATAAACCCAGCCGGTTTTACCAGCCTGGGCAAGAGCTTTTCTATTTTTCCCATCTTTTTTTACATCGAATAAAATTACTGGATTTGGAGCATCCAAGTCCCAAATATCATGATGTACCTCTTGAAAATGCCATTTGTATTTCCCCGTCTCCGCATCAATAGCGACAATCGAAGAGGTAAATAAGTTATCGCCTTTTCGTTTGCTTCCATCTAAATCCGGGGCGGCATTTCCTGTTGAAAAATAAAGCATGCCCAGTTCAGGGTCAACAGCCGGTGTCTGCCAAACAGGAGCCCCTCCACGCTTCCATGAATCGTTATCACTTGGCCATGTTTCATGTCCGGTTTCTCCGGGCGCCGGGATGGTGTAGAACCGCCAAAGCTCCTTTCCATTTTCCGCATTAAAGGCAGTCACCCGCCCTCTGATGCCATATTCGCCGCCGGCAATTCCCGTATACACCTTTCCATGATAGTAAAGCGGCGCACTTGTAATTGTATATCCTTTTTTCCAGTCATCGACTGTTGTTGTCCATACCACTTTACCGGTTTTTTGGTCAAGAGCCACGAGCCTGGCGTCTAGCAGACCGACATATACTAACCCGTCTCCAATCGCTACACCCCGGCTTGTCCATCCGCAGCAAACGGTATTCAAGTCCCCAATGTCAGGTTTATAAGTCCAGAGAGTCTCACCTTTTTCGACATCAACCGCCGAAACTTCATCCGCACCTGTAATCACATACATGACACCGTTATAAACAACCGGAGTAGCTTCTCCTGAATACTTAAATTCAAGTCCCGAGCCCAGATGTGTAACGGAATTTCCTTTTAAATTCTTAATGGTAGATGTATTAATTTCATCTAAGTCCGAATAGCGTTGATTAAATACATTACCCCCGTTTGAAATCCACTCATCTTTTGGTATCTTTGTCAATTGCTTGCTTGAAAACGCTGGAATCATTGGATTTTTTGTAACTTCCTTTGAGGCCATTTCTTTTACAGCAAGTCCCTTTCCACCCTCTGCCGGCTTCACATTCACGTGCTCCTTTTTATCCACTGATGTTAAAAAAGTATAAAAAAGAACGCAGATCATAAAAAGTCCCAAAAAACCTGAAAACACTACCCACTTATTTGGCCTATTCAACACTCAACACCGACTCCCCTACCAGTTTCTTTCTCTTTACATTCCACCATTTTGTAAACGTAAACATCCAAATAGAAAAAAAGGGGTCAGTCCCCCGCTGCTTTAAAGCAGCGGGGGACTGACCCCTTTTTTATTACTCTTTTCCGCCTGGTAAATGTGCTCCATATTTAGGAAGTATGGTGTCCCTAGTATACACATCGACTTGACGAAGTGTTTCAACGATCGCCGGCATATCCAATGCCTTTACAAGTTCATGAATCGCTTGAACACCCGCATCTGCATGTACTTCTCTTTCTTCAGGTGTTTTCAAAAATGGAGTAGCCATATGATCAGATGGTGCATCAAAGTAAGAACCCACCGCGCCGGATTGATAAGCATATTTTCCTAATTGATTTCCAGGATTCTTCCCCATCCCCGCTAACATATGCCCAATATCATACGTAACAGACTGAGATACAGGAACATTCAATGGAACATCTTCTAATCTGCCTAAAACTTTATAAGCACCAATGGTCATATCATGGAAGGCATCCATCACATTAAAATTGGCTGCCTCCGCTGCATTTAATAGATCCATATAAAGCACAGGCACTTTTGTTTCATCAAAGAAATCACGAACCATGCCGCTTACGGTCAAATAAGCTGGCCCATGACTAGTGATAAAAATTTGTCGTCTAAAACCCTGATTTAGTAATGACTTTGCAATTTTATCTAAATAAGCCATACCGTCTTTTACACTCATTTGAATCGTTCCCCGGCCCACAATCGTTCCGCCTGGGAAGAAATAAGGTAAGTTGTGCAAAACAAGCCCATCTGATTCTTCAGCCATTTTTAATGCAATCGCTTCTGCTAAAACGGTTTCAGAATCCAGTGGCAAAGCTCCATGCGTTTCCGTTACCCCAACCGGCACATAAATTATATCATTTCGCTCTAAATACTCTTCGACTTCCCCATTTGTCATTTTTGAAAGGAATCTAGTACGCATTTGAACCTCTCCTATTATTCTATTTAATAACGATTCACTATAAAATAGCTCTCCTTATTACGACGCTCTTCTTTCTTTTAATACTGCATACATTTCATTTGTGCTCTTTGTATTTAGGTTAAAGATTAAACCTACACCGATTAGGATAATAATAAATGCCACAACTGGCATACCTGTGTACATTTTTAATATACCTTCTGCAACTTCTTGTGACTGTGATTTTGCACCAGATACAAATCCAACCCAACCTAAAGAGTAACTTCCCACTGCTGCTCCTAATCCCATTCCTACTTTACGAGCGAAAGAATAGAGGGAGTAAAGGGTTCCTTCGATTTTCTTTCCAGTTTTGTACTCTGTATAATCGATACAGTCTGTAACCAATGCCCAAACAAGCATAACGAACACGGATGAACCGATTGTTGCGATATTGTATAATGCCGCAAATACATATACATTTTCAAACGTAACAAAAGTCATTAGTGCAGATGCAACTAAACTGAATGCTGATGTAGCAAGAATCAAGTTGCGTTTATTGAATTTTGCTACGAGTTTTGGAATTACAACGAATAACACAAGTATAATTCCCATACTAATGAAAGAGTTAATAGCAAATGCCTTAGGCATGTTATAATACTCAGCAAATACATAAGCAGCTAAAGTAGCAACACCAGAAATGATTAAGGTAGAACCGAGAGTTGCAACCATCATACCGATTAATGGTCTGTTGGAAAATGCTACTTTAAATGCATCCTTGAAATCGTAATCAGGCTTAGCACCATCAAGCTTAGCTCCATCAGGTTTTTCGTCACGGATACGTTCAGTCGTTAATTTTACAAGCCCTGAATAAGATAATAATGATAAAATACTGAATACAATAGCGATATAGAAGAAAGCCTCAGGAACGATATTTCCAGCTTTATCATAGATGAACATTGGAACAAAAGATAAGAAACCAACTCCTACAATCATACCGCCGATCGAACGGGCACGGGATAATTTTGTACGTTCAACTGGATCATTTGTGATAACAGATGCTAATGAACCATATGGAATGGCATCAGCAGTATAAGCAACACAGAAAAATAGATAAGCAGTTACTACCCAAATGTGAGTAGCGGTAGATTCCCAACTTGATATGTCTGCAAAAGCTATTAAACATGCTGCTGCTAGTAACCATTTAGAAAAGCTAATCCAAGGCAAGAATTTATCTCCGCTTTTTCCTATTCTAAAACGGTCAGTAATGGTCCCCATAATTCCAGTCACAAGGGCGTCGAATATTTTCCCGACTAAAAACATTGTCCCCATAAAGTAAGGGCTTACACCTAATACATAAGTACAAAAGACAATAAAGAATGAACCAATATATAAATTAACGAAACTTCCTCCTATATCTCCTAGCGCATATCCAACCTGGTCTTTTACTCCAAACTTCTTCATATAGTGCCCTCCTCTTTATTTTTTATAAAGTTCCTAACATCCTTCACTTCGCTTTGAAGCATGATTCTTACCTCTCTCCTAATTAACCGTTTACATTTTGTTAAAAAATGCATATATTCTACATTTTTCAACTGTTTGTAAGCGCTTTATGTGTTTCTTGACTACTAGTATACATCGAATACAAAAAATACTTTTGTACTCCAATTGCATGATTTTATAGTATAATTGCATGAATTTTTTAAAAATAGGTAAGTAAAAAGGCGCATGATTTCTCATGCACCACTAAAAAGATGGTCCTCTCTCATACATCTCTTCTATAAATCATTTCTTACGTTTCTTTTTAAACTCTACAGGAGTCATTCCTTCTACCTCTTTAAAAAATTTAGAAAAATACTGGGAGTTGCTAAACCCAACCATAATGGCAATTTCCGTCATGGAAAGATTGGAAAATAAAATCAGTTCTTCCGCTTCTTTTACTCTTCTCAGATTTCGATAATGACTAATCGTTGTTCCCTTTTCTTTCTTAAACGCACGCATTAAATGGGAAGGATGAACATGTAATTTCCGTGCCATTTGCTCCATGGAAATGTCCTCCGCAAAGTTCATCTCTATATAGTTTTCTGCTTTCTCTACAATGGTTAGGTTGTTACCTTGAGATTTTCGGATCGCAGGGTCGGAATACTCTTTTATCATATTGTAATGAATTTTATCCAGCTCAGTAATGGCTTCAGCGTGCTCAATCATGATGGCATATTTTTCTGATATAAAATGGCTTTGCCATGGACTTAATCCGCCCTTTTCAGCTGCATAGCTATAAAGTGTATTGTGTGATAGGAGAATATTTTTATAGGATCGAATCCTATTATTTGGGACCCTGTTCAGAAGGTTAAATAGATCCTCCCCAAATATGTGAAACAAGTCACTTTCATATTCAGTTACCAAATCTCGATCACCCTGTTGAATACCGTAGAGCAGCTTGTCCCTTAGCTTATGGCCAGATTCAATGTATTCAGGCGTAAGACCATTTTGATTTAGAGGTGAATTTGGAGTATCTGCACGCCGTTGTTCCTTCATGTATAATCCCTGCCTTATGGATTTTGCCTTAAATATATTAGATTTTTATTAATTTTTCTAAATAAGGCCCTGCGATCTTCATTCTCGCCCCGTACCAAAACATTTCGCCGTCGACGAGAATGATTTTTACGTTGGGAAGAAAGGATTGCAATTCCGCTGCATGTTTTTCTTGAAAGGGAAATGGTTCGGAAGCAAGCAAAACCACATCAAGATTGGCAGCTGCAAGCTCCTCTTTTGTAACCTGGGGATATCTTGATTCTCCCTGTTCGAAGGGGTTATGGAAACCAAGGGTCTGTAAAACATCATTTATGTAGGTCGTTCCCCCTACTACCATATATGGTTTGCGCCAAATAACATAGGCGGCATTTAGAGCTTGTTTACTTGATCGAGCTGGGAAGGAAGATTGGCAAGAGGTGATGAGGCGTTTCGCTGTCTGCTCCCTCTTGGTCAGTAATCCCAGCGTTTCAATCAAACGGTAGGAATCATCAATCTTTTGTACCTCCATCACGAAAACAGGGGCAATTTTTTCAAGGGCAAGCACGATTTCTTTTGTGTTTTCTTCTTTTTCAGCTAGGATGAGATCGGCTTGCAATTCACGGATGATGTCCACATTTACTTCTTTTGTACCGCCCACAATGGAAACGTTTTCTACAATTCCTTTAGGAAAAATACAATAGTTTGTCCGACCGATTATTTCCTTCTCAAGCCCCAAAGCAAAGAGGGTCTCGGTAATGGCTGGACAAATGGAAATAATCCGCTTCGGTGTCTCAGGAATATTCACCTGTCTCCCAAGATGATCCGTTAAAAAATCTGTCATCGATTTTCTCCCTCTTTCCATTTTTAATAGAAGCCGCTCCTTAAAAAACTTGTTAACTATGTAAATAGTTATTTCACACCAACATCCGCCATGTCCGCCTCAATCCTGCTCATGAACTCTTCGGCAGCGCTGTATCCCTGCTGCTTCAAATACCAGTTATTTGCTGCTGCCTCAATTAATCCGGCGACATCACGTCCGGGCTGGAGTTGGAGTTCAATCGAAGGAATCTTCACACCCATATAATCTGAATAGTTAAGTTTCTGGTCCAATTCATTATATAAGGCATCTTTTTCCCATTTGGTCAAATGAATATCAAGCGCAATTCGTGTTTCATCTTGAAAAGCCTTACGACCGTATAAACGAACCACGTTTAACAGCCCAATACTGCGAAGGGCTAAAAACTCCTTGTTTTTCTCATCATGAGTCCCCAGAATGGTTTGCGGACTAAGCTTTTTTAGGACAACGATATCATCGGCCACTAGCCGGTGTCCCCGACGTATTAACGTGTGTGCCGTTTCACTTTTCCCTACCCCTGAATGACCACGAAGCAAGATCCCAATGCCAGACACATTTAAACAAACACCATGCACAGCAATTTCTGGGGCTAATTCCTTCACTAAATACGCATCCAATTTTATTATAAACTCTGACGTGGTCTCAGGTTTATTTGTTATTAATAATGGGATTCCTTCTTCCACACAATGGTGCTTTAAATAGGTAAGTCCTTCTTCACCAGCCGTTACAATAAAACAAGGCGGATGATAGTGAACAATATTTCCGATGCGTATTTTACGTTCCTCTTTACTTAATTTATGTAAATAGGTAATTTCCTTTTTTCCTAAAATTTGCACTCGTTCTGTCGGAAAAAAATCAAAATGCCCGACAAATTCCAGGCCCGGACGATGCACCCTTGATTGCGTAATCATTTTCTGCAGTTGACTTTCACCTGCCACTACTTTCAAGGAAAACCTCCGAACCAAGTTTTCAACTGTTATTTTTTTCACCCTTATCCTCACCGTCCTAATCGCCTTTCTTTATTTGAATTATACTTAAGAATAATAGAATCGTCATCCATTTGCGAATTAAATTCTGAAAAGAGAGATTTTTAACAGCTGTACGTATGGAAAATCCAGCCTAAGACAAAAATCCATATTTTGTCTGTTCAAGCACAAACTTTTTAAAAACAGCCACGGCCGGTGACATATATCCATCTTCCCTCCATACCATGGAAATATTGCGAAAGCATTTCGGGTTACTGACGCGAATCAAAGAGACTTTATTTTCATCAAGGTCAGGAATAAACGGAATAATCGCGACACCAAAATTAGCTCCGACCAGATTAGCAACCGTTTTTTCCTCCAACCCTTCAAAGGCAATTTTTGGTTGAAAACCGGCTTCGGCACACAGTCTATCAATGACCTCCCGAAGAGCTGTGTTTTGTTTAAAAAGAATAAATGGATCAGTCGAAACCTCTTTTAAATCAACTTCTTGCGCGCATGCCAAACGATGGCCCGCCGGAACAATTAAATACAATTCTTCTTTTATAATCAAGGAAACACCCAGTTGTTCAATCGGTACTTGCGGGGAACAGAAGCCAATATTAATTTCCGCCGAATCAACTTGTTCGAGAATTCTTTTCGTTGTATCTTGATACAGGTGAAAGGTAATATCCGGAAACTGTTTTTGAAACTCACTAATTAAATCCGGTACATAGCTTGACCCAAGCGTTTGAATAAAGGCGAGTGAAATCGTCCCATGTAAAGGATGAACCATATCAGTAATCTTTTGAATCGCTTCATTTATTTCTGAAAGTGCGCAATTGGTATGTTGTAAAAATACCTTTCCATATTGATTTAACGACACGCCACGATTCATCCGTTCAAATAAAGGAACCCCAATCTCTTCCTCAATGCGCGAAATCGACCGGCTTAATGCCGGTTGCGAAAGATTTAGTTTCTCGGCAGCCTTGGTTATATTCTCCTCACTTGCTAAGACTTGAAAATATTTAAGTTGATGCAAGTCCATCAATTAACCCTCCATTCAATCTGATATTACAATTATGCATGCTAACCATACAATATTCAAATAATCATGCATGATAAGAAGGAGTATAATGAAATAGTTGCACTATTTAAATAAGAAGAACAAATTTAACAACTAAGGGGAGATCGTTCAAATGAGAGAAAAATTATGGACAAAAGACTTTATTTCCATCACTTCGATTAGTTTTTTTATATTTTTAGCCTTTTATATTTTAATGACGGCTTTACCATTGTATCTTGTTGGTGAGCTTGATGCGGGGGCAGACAAAGTCGGGCTCGTCCTTACCTTATTTTTACTAGCTGCCATTATCATTCGGCCGATTGCCGGAAAATGGGTTAGCAAAGGTTCTCAGAAAAAAATTCTAATATACTCTGCTCTGGCCTTTTTCATTGGTACGCTTTTGTATCCCTTTGCCACAAATATTTGGGGATTATTAATTCTGCGGATTTTCCATGGGCTAACTTTTGGCGTCATTACCGTCATCAAAGGAACGATTAGTGCTGAACTCATTCCCGCCTCCAGACGTGGTGAGGGCTTAAGCTTTTTCTCTTTGGCCATGGGTCTCGCGATGGTTTTCGGTCCGTTAATCGGGCTAAACCTTTCAAATATCCATGCGTATACCATGCTCTTCATTCTGTGCATGGTCATTTCCGCCATCAATGTTTCCCTTGCCTTCATCACCAATGTTCCCGAAAAAGAATTCAAACCAGATGGTAAAAGACCTAAATTTTCCTTTAACGATATTGTCGATAAAAAGGCAGCTAAATACGCCATTCCAACTTTCTTTTTAGCATGTGCTTATTCAGGAATTTCTTCTTTTTTACCATTATTTGCACAGGAAATTAATTTAGTCGCAGCGGCAAGTACCTTCTTCGTGATTTATGCCGTGTTTATGCTTGTGTTCCGTCCGTTTACAGGACGTTGGTCAGATCGCTACGGTGCAAAAGTCATTGTTTATCCTTGTGTCCTTCTTTATTTCATTGGCATGTTCCTATTACTACAAACTCAAACGGCTGCCTTAATGATTATTGCAGGGGCGATTATCGGAATTGGATACGGTTCGATCACACCAATTTTCCAAACCCAAATTATTAGTTCGGTTGAGCCCGATCGTGTCGGAATTGCCAACTCCTTATACTTCAATTCGATGGACCTTGGTATGGCAATTGGTGCTTATATTTTAGGATTAGTTGCTAGTGGGCTTGGCTATCGCAATGTCTTTTTAGCCGGAGGAATTATCATCATTCTTGGCGGTGTTTTGTATTTTGCTTTAACTAGAAATGTCAAAGAGAAAGAACAAAAAGCATCACAGCTTGTTCATTAATCATGGTGGGCAGCTGCATGGTAAATAATAGTGAGAATTTGAGACTCTCTTATGAGATGGGGTGCGAAGTTTTAGGCTTCCACCTCTTTTTGTTGTTGGAAGAAGCACGGTCGTCATATTTGGAACAAAGTGCTTCTAACCAGCCGAAAACACCCCTGAACCAAGTATTTGAAACACCCCGATAACCTTTCCTCCTAATCTTCTACTAATTAAAAAATAAATTCCCATAATTGTCATATGATTGTCAAAATTTTAGTCGAAATATAGGTTATTTTGAATACTTTAGTCAGTGGTAAAAAAGACCTAATTCATGTTAAATAGAAATGGGAGATTTAGGTTCCCATCTATAAAACTATAAAAAATCTCTTGGCGGGGGTAAAAGGCGGTGAACAGCGTTCAAACAAACAAGCAAATGTAAGCGTGGTCATTTTGAGCACCAAAGAGTTCATATCAGAAATAGTAGGAGGAGAGCCTTTTTCAAATCATGCGAATTTAGAGGAGTGGATAACTATTATTATTCAAAAAAATTACTTTATCGAAAAGCAAACAATTTTGATGATGGGGGAATATGACCGTAATGGCAAGCTTTGTGCTCGAGTCATGGCTGGCAATTCCTCCTTTCTGGTGGACAGAACGCCCTTGCAGCTATTAGATGATTCACTAACATACATAGGCTATGACTTAAGAGGCGCAATCGCGGGGGCTAAATTTGTATTGGGCAAGAAAATGAAGTGCCCAATCATCGTGAACCCATATCAGGGGATTTGCCTTTTTCCAATAAAGTCACCTAAAAAGGTGGATTGTATCTGGTTCAACCCTTAACATATTGTGAAAACCACAGCAGTGGGCAAAAAGACAAAAGTAGAGTTTGATAATAGTTATTCCATGATTGTCGATTCAAAATTATCCTTCTTTAATAATAAAATTGAAACAGCCAATCAATTAATTCGACTTTCGTTGGAAAGAGGCACTCATCCTAGTCCCATTACCTTCTATCTTGAACCGAAGAAAGTTCACCAACTTGCCATGGAAGAAACAGGCAAATACAATTTTGCTGTTTTAGAAGATTGGCAAAATTAGAAATTCAATTTATACATTATTAGATGTTTCGAATGGGGGATGTTTTTGGAGACGTATTCAGCGGTTCATTTTGGCAAGGTATTAAAAAAATTAAGAGAGGAAAAGCACCTTTCACAGGAAGGTTTGGCGCTTAACAGTTCTCTAGACCGTTCCTATATCAGTATCCTGGAAAGAGGGATTAAAAAGCCTGGACTGGCAACCATCTTAGCACTTGCAACTGGGCTTGATCTGAAAGCATCAGACCTTATTAAAGCGATCGAAGAGCACCCGGAAAATAGATAAGCAATCGTTCTGTTAAGAAAAGCGGAAGCGCCCTGATCAGCGGCGTATGGCCTGGAGCGCTCCAACTGAGATAAAGGAAACACGAAGAGCCTGAGGCGATTCGATGTTGACTTATCGTAGGGCGGAGAGCGAAGGACACTAGCCGCTAGGGCGCTGGAGCTGGACAATTCTCAAAGCCAAAACTTATAAATTCTTATAGAACAAAAAAAGCCCTGCAGGATGAAATTTCATCCTGCAGGGCTAATCCCTTAATTTTCTTGTACTTCGCGGCGATTTTTCTTGAATAGCTTCGATAAGACCTCATAAACGATTGGCACTACAATCAACGTCAATAACGTCGAACTTGTTAAACCACCGATTACAGTAATCCCTAACCCTTTCGAGATTAAACCGCCGCCGCCAGAACCAAGTGCTAAAGGAATTAACGCCCCAATCGTGGCAATCGCTGTCATCAGGATTGGCCGTAACCGCGTTGCACCTGCTTCTAGAATGGCATCGCGCATTCTCATTCCATCACGTTCCATATGAATGATCCGGTCCACCAGGACAATTGCGTTGGTGACAACGATACCGATTAGCATCAACAGACCCATCATAACCGATACAGAAATCGTTTCACCGCCGATTAATAAACCAACAAATGAGCCAATCACCGCAAATGGTAACGAGAATAGAATCGAGAATGGAGCGACACCCTCACCAAATGTCACAACAAGGATAAAGTAGACGATTGCGACCGCAGCAAGCATGGCTACACCAAGTTGTGTAAAGGTTTCTGTCATATCTGCCTGCACACCCGCCGTGCCGACTGTAACACCTTTTGGCAGATCCAGCTTTTTAACCTGTTTATCTACTTCAGATGTTGTTTTTGAAATATCTTTATCCAAAATCGTTCCAGTAACCGTTGCGTAGTACTCACCTTTACTACGTGCAAGGGTATTTAACGTTGTACCTTTTTCTACTTTGACAAGCTCAGAAAGCGGCATAGGCTTACCGAGTGCTGTCGGTATTTGAGTTGCTAACAGTTCATCGATGGATTTTGGTTGTTTGGATTGTTCTTGCTGAACAATTACATTTAAGGTGTCACCATCTTTTTCAACAGTGGTTAACACATCTTTTGTTTTCGCTGGGTTCAACATCATGACGATTTGCCCCGTTGTTAATCCATGCTGCAGCAGCTGGTCTTGGGCTACCTTGAAGGTATATTCAACGTAAGCATCCTCTGCCGTTGACGTAACATCCTTTAAGCCATCATTTTTCTGCATCACTTTTTCAACCTTTTTGACAGATTCATTTAGCTTGTCTAAATTCTCACTGTAAAAAGTGTAGCTGACTTCATTTGAAGACATCGACGTAGGCGAGAAGTTTTGAGATTTCCACTCCCCGGATTGGCCGATATTTTTCACATAGTCTTCTATTTCCTCACGAACTTTCGGGAAATCTTTCATATCAGGATCAAAGATGAGGTACATTAAAGCACCGCCAGATCCGCCGCCCATCATCATCATTTGTGAAGAGGGATCGCCGCTTTCCGTTACAGATAATTGAACGATATCAATATCATCACGGTTCAGCATCTTCTCTTCAACCTTTTGAACATTGGCTAACGTCTCATCTTTCAACTCGCCTGCCTCTGGCGTGTAGGTTAAATACATAACTTTTTCTTCTTCACTGCCCATAAAACTAAAACCGATTAATGGGGTTAATGCCAAGCTGCCTGCTAATAGAACAATCGCAATCAGGGATGTAATCACTTTATGGTTAAGGGCCTTTTCGAGGACCCATTTGTACCAGTTCGCTAATTCCCCATTCCCTTTATGACTTTTCACAGTCTTTTCACCGTATAACTTTTTCTTAAATAAGAAATGTGATAATGCCGGCACAACTGTAATGGCGACAAGTAACGAAGCACCTAGTGAAAACGCCATGGTTAAGGCAAACGGCCTGAACATCTCGCCGACCATACCGCCAACAAAAATGAGCGGTGCGAATACGGCTACCGTTACTAAAGTGGAGGACAAGATTGGTTTAAACATTTCAATCGTCGCTTCACGGACAAGCGCGCGTCCGTTTAATTTCTCTTGTTTTAGATGCAAGCGGCGATAAATATTTTCCACGACGACGATCGAGTCATCGATAACCCGGCCAATGGCAACCGTAATCGCTCCAAGGGTCATGATGTTGAGCGTTATTCCCATCCAGTTTAACAGCAACAATGCCATGAATATCGAAACTGGAATCGAGACAATTGAAATAATCGTCGATTTAAAATCTCGTAAAAATAGAAGAATAATCAATACGGCAATTAAACCGCCAAACAAGGCTTTTTCAACCATGGTTGAAACAGATTCTTCAATTGGTTTACCTTGGTCAAGTGAAACATCAATCACGAGTCCATCAATTTTTGTTTTTTCGTCTTTGATGACTTTCTTCACACTGTTAACAACGTCAACGGTGTTTGCTTGTTGTTCTTTCACAATTTGAATCGCAATCGCATCTTTACCGTTTGTCCGTGAAACCGATTGGACTTTACCGACGAGATTAATCGTCGCGATGTCGCTAAGTTTCACAAATGGGGATGGATGTTTCGCTGAAGGTGTGACAGGAATCAGCATATTCTTTAATTCATCTGTAGTCATAAACTTGCCGTCTACAGCTACAGCCTGTTCACCTTCTTCAAACTCGTATAGCCCTAATGAAACCGCCATATTGCTTGCTTGAATCATTTGCTTAACTTTATCTTCTGTTAATCCAAACTCCGCTAATTTGGCTTTGTTATACGTTAAGTCCACTTCTTCAATGTGCTGACCTGTAATCGTAGCAGAGGCAACCCCATCGATTTTCTCGATTTTTGGAAGGATGACATCCTCTACGGTTGAGGTTAAATCAACAATATCCTCTTTTGTACTACTTACACTTAGAGCCACAACCGGCATCATGTTCATGCTAATCGCCGTAATTTTCGGTTCCTGTGTACCCTCTGGTAATTTCACGGCATCTAACGCCGATTGCAAGGCACGTTTTGCCTCGTCCATGTCAATTCCATATTCGTATTCCACTTGAAGACTTGACATGTTAGAATAGGAATTTGAATAAACGGCCTTTACATTTTCAAGGCCTTCTACCGCTTTTTCGATTGGAACAGAAACATCTTCCATCACTTTTTCAGGAGTGGCCCCAGGATATACGTCCATAACCATTAAGTATGGAATTGAAATATCTGGAATAGTCTCCATATTCATTCGTGTCCCTGAATAAATACCCGAAACCGTAATAATAATGGTAAGCAGCCAGACTGCTAATTTATTTTTCAGGACAAAGTTGACTAACCCTTTCACGATGACACCTACCTAAATTGACTTATTTAACTCATTTCCTTATAATAATGACTAATGAGTCATTTGTCAACGAAGTGACCTCTAGGAGCGGATCAAATAAGATGATAAAAAAACAACTAATTATGGAAAAAGCATTGGAACTCTTTGCAAAACAAGGATTTGAAGCCACTACCGTGCAACAAATAACCGAGTATTGCGGTATTTCTAAAGGTGCGTTCTACTTATCCTTCAAGTCAAAAGATGAATTGATTATCGCATTAGTTGATCACTTCATGATGCAATTCACTTCTGATATTGACCACATAGTCAGAAATACTGACAAGGCTGAAAACCTTTTATACGAATTTTATTACACCACGTTTTTAACTTTTCATAAACATACGGATTTTGCCAAAATCCTTATGAAAGAGCAATCCCAAACACTCAATAAAGATCTTTTTATAAAAATGCAAAACTACGATCGGCTATTCGAAACGATCATTCTTTCGCTGATTGAACGTATATACGGTGAAGCAATTCAACAGACAAAATATGATTTAATTTATTGTATCAAAGGGTTCATCAGTATTTATTCGCATCTATTTTTATTTTCTAACGCTGCAATCGATATGAATTTGTTGTCTCAATCGCTAGTGGAAAAAACAAATATACTCGCCCGGTATACAACAATTCCGTTTATTTCAGAAGAGCTGCTTGAGTCATATAATCATCCTACGAAAGAAAATATAACGAAGGAACAGCTCCTTGAAATGATCGCCCAAAAGATAAATGAAATGGATGAATCGATTGAAAAAGAATCGCTGCTTTTGCTTCAACAACATTTACTTAAACCAACGTTAAGTCCCGCGCTGGTAAAAGGATTACTCGAAAACATCCGAAACCATCCGCATTGTAAGTGGATTTCCTATTTACTTCGTCAATATTATGAATTATAAGAAAAGCGGAAGCGCCCTGGTCAGCGGCGTATGGCCTGGAGCGCTCCAACTGAGATAAAGGAAACACGAAGAGCCGGAGGCGATTCGATGTTGACTTATGTAGGGCGGAGAGCGAAGGACACTAGCCGCTAGGGCACTGAAGCTGGACAATTCTCGAAGCCAAAACTTATAAATTCTTATATACTGAAAAAGGAAGCTCTTTCATTTTGTTCCAGAATAAAGAAATGTTATAATGCGATTAATCTAACTAGTAGAAGGGGCGAAATGAATGATTAATCAAGTTGGTCAAATTATGATCTACGTCAATGATCAAGATGCAGCAGTGAAATTTTGGACAGAAAAACTAGGGTTTCGTGTCATTTCTGAAGAAACTAACGGAGAAATGCGCTGGTTTGAAGTGGCTCCAACTAAGGATGCACAAACGAGCCTCGTTCTTCACAATAAGGAACTTGTTGCTAAGTTTTCCCCAGAAGTAAATCTGGGCACCCCTTCATTAATGTTTTTCTCAGACAATTTAGAAGCGTTATATCAAGAGTATAAGGATAAACAGATCACCGTCGGAGACATGGTTACACTGCCTTCTGGTAAAGTATTTAACTTTGCTGATGAAGAACAAAATTACTTTGCTGTTATGGAAAAAAATAAGTAATGATAGCAAGAACAGCTGCCTAGCTCAGGTAGCTTTTTTTTGATTATAAACAACATCAAAAGCACCCGGGTATGACACACATGCTCCGGGTGCTAGTTCACATCATACAACTTACACTTATCATAAAAACTAGTTTTACTAATATCGAGCAGTTTTGCGGCTTCGACTTTATTTCCCTTCGTGATCGCTAATGCCTGTTGAATCGCTTGTTTTTCAGCAAGGGCCAGCCTTTCCTTTAAGGGCTGAACGGTCAAAGAGGCAGGTGGTTCAATTAAGTCAGGGAACGGTCGAATTCCATCGTCTTCCCCTTCCACCATTTCTAGGTCTTTTTGGTCCCGTAAATACAATGGTAGATGGGCCGCTTGAATCGTTTTTCCATCCAGTACATTAATGCAGCGTTCCAACACATTTTCAAGTTCCCGGATGTTACCCGGCCAGGCATGCTGCATTAATCCTTCGATGACTTCGTTAGAAAGTTCGATGCCCTTTCGATAGAATCTCTTTTCCAGCTTTCTTAATAGACTGTTTGAAATTAACGGAATATCCACCTTTCGCTTTCGCAGTGGCGGGATTTCAATTTTAATAACATTTAAGCGATAATATAAATCTTGGCGAAACGTGCCCTCGTCGACCATGGTCTCCAAATCCCGATGGGTGGCCGCAATAATCCGAACATCAACAGGGATGGACTTTTGCCCGCCAACACGATGGACTTCTTTTTCCTGCAAGACCCGCAACAGTTTACTTTGCATCGAAAGCGGCATATCGCCTATTTCATCAAGAAAAAGCGTGCCTTCATGGGCAATTTCAAACTGCCCCTTTTTTCCGCCCTTTTTGGCGCCTGTAAACGCCCCATCCTCATAACCAAACAATTCGGATTCAAGTAAATGCTCAGGAATAGACGAACAGTTAATGGCCACGAAGAGCGCGGAGGCCCGCATGCTGCTGTTATGGATGGAATGGGCAAACAATTCCTTGCCCGTACCGGATTCCCCCATTAAGAGCACCGATGAGTCACTCCAGGAAACTCGTTCAGCCAGTTTTTTGACAGCCGAAAAAGCAGGACTCGTCCCAATTAAGTCGTTGAAGTTATACTTACTCCGTAAGTCCTTTTGAACTTTCTTTTGATAGTAGTTTAATTCTTCAACAAGATTTTGGACCTTCGTTTTATACATCCGCCATTCCTCAGGATTGCGAAACATCACACTTCCCAAGCCACCAACAATTTCTCCATTTTCAAAAAGAGGGAATCGGTTGGCAATCATTTCACTGCCATTGATGGATTGAATCGAAGCCAGTTCTTTTTCACCCGTCTGAACCACGATGTGCATGCGTGAGTTTTCAATCACATCCTGTACGGGGCGGCCGATGGCCTCTTCCATCGTCGTGCCGATAAACTCACAATATCCTTCATTGATATATATAATAATCCCGTCCCGATCAACAATAACGACTCGCTCTGCTAATAAATTCGTGATTTGCTCATGCCAAGTTTTAGGTACTCTGTCAAATGCCTGGTTCACCCTTGTCCCCCCTTTGTTATGGTAGTTACGTTTATTATAACAAAAATATACGGAATGATTTCAATAAATAAAACGCTTCCATTCATACAAGTGCTCCAAAACTGAGTTTCAAAAAAGTAGATTAATAGATAGATGATTATAAATAGTAGAGGAAGGATTCAATTCGTGCGAGGGCTGGCCTGCCTTGGCGAGAGAGTTTCTATGCCGCGCTTTTGTGCGTTAAACTAGTGGGGATCTACAGCATTAACCCAGTGGGGGTCTGACCCCCACCCAAACTTAATTATTCACCAATACTCTTTCTGAGACCAATTCTTTTGGAAGCTCAGTGAACTTCTGTGCTTCGACTAGTAACTCATGACGTTTGGCAAATAGACTTTGACAATTAGGCTTTAAGCAGCAAGGGCAAGTACCTTTCATGATTCCAATGTTATAAGCTTTAACACGGTTATCTTCTACTCGGCAAAATAACATAGCATGATTATCATCAGTGAAGGTTAATAGCATATTAAAGGTTGATTTTTCTAGGTCAATATTTTGCACGACTGCATCTTTTAGTTGCATACTTGTTCACTCCAAATTTTATATGATTTTCAAAGAAGAATTTCCGAACACTATGTACATTATACCAAACACCTATTCTTTACGTCTGCAAAATTTGTAAAATAGTGAAATCCTTTTCACACTTCACCGCATTACCAGGGCGGGGGTCTGACCCCGCCCTGGTATATTTCCTGTCCCAGGCAAATATAATATAAGCGTGACAGACACCGGAAGGGAGAAGGATATGTTTAAATATTTTTCTTTTAAGAAGAAACCGGTTGAAAAGGAACTTAAGATGGACCCCCTCCTTCTCTCGAAATTAGACCGTATTATTGAACTGCTGGAGCAGAAACAAAAAGCAGAGGAAGGCAAGGAAGGGAGGAATATCCAAATTGATCATGTACAAATAGATTATTTAGAGAATATGATTTTCCGGCTGGACAATCTAGACATTGACGAGCTGAGCGGAAAACTTATTATCGGCAATCATATTGGAAGAATGGAAGATCTTTCCGACCCCGTTATTTTAAAAATGGAGAAGGACAAGGCAAAACAGAATACCATGAGTGAAACGGCCGCACCGAATCAGCAAAATATCACCAAAACAGCAAAGGGATACCGCTTCCGCAATGATTGATTTTTACTTGGTAATATTGGCAATCTTGATATCTTGATCTTCCATCACACCATCGACAACATCTTGGTCATTGGTTGAATTGATATTCCCCATTAACTGATTTTGATTTCCATAAACGCCTCCTTGTGAATAATTTGCTTTCTCGTTGGCGTCCATCCCGGTCACATGTGACTTCCCAACAAAAACAGAGCTATTTTGCTGCATCGAATTAACACTTAATGCCCCAAGATTAAAACTGGTATGGTCTTCATTGCTTGCATTTTCAACGGAAAAATTAATATCGCGATCATCAATGGGTGTATCGATAAAATCAGGATCACTTAAGATTAAAATATTTTGAAAAAGAAGATTAGATTGCCCGCTAACACTCCCAATTACATTGTTTTCTTTGCCATGGGTACTCCAGCCGATGGCGTGATTTCGTTCCCCAATAAAGATCCCAGATTGCCTCCGCATGGTTTGGACTTTGATATCCCCGATAAAGTTAAATTGTGAAGTATGTTTCAACTCTGCTCACCACATTTTCAATATTTACTATTAATGCACCTTATGTGTCTGGATTTACGATGGTGACGAATGCCTAGGGAAATCAGAAAGATTGTGTCAAACGCCCAATTATTGAATAGTCTGATAAGGAAATGAAAGGAGACACGATATATGATTGAGATCACTTTCGGCCATATTTCAGTCGATCAACTGGAAACATCATCTGGCATATTTATCGGCAGCCATAACAAGCTTAAGGAATTTTCGGTGGAAACAACGATAAATGAAGCGGTTGGATCACTGACTGGAAATAACAATAAGCTAATCGAGAATCGTTGGATCACAACAAAGGAAACAGGAGAGGATGATTAATTCATGTCTTCCCCCATTCTATCTCCCACCTTTCACATCGGTACAATCAAAATCGGAACCATCGAAGGAGCTTCATGCTTCAGCATCGGAAACAACTTCATAGAAGACTTCAAAAACACCAAAGAACATAACCAAGGCTTAGGAAACATCCATGGAGACCGAAACAACTTTTCGCAAGCCAGCTCTGCCTTAACAACCAAAAGGGGTCAGACCCCCACTGCTTTAAAGTAGTGGGGGTCTGACCCCTTGCTTATAAATTTCCTCCAATACTTGGCTTAAAGTCCTGGTCAAAAATAACTCCATCCATAACCTCGAAGCTATCTGCATTATTGGCTAAATTTCCTGCCATCACATTTCCAAATCCATAAATACCCCCAAAGCCTAAATTATATTTTCGATTAGCGTCCATGCCCGTAACAACGGATTCACCAATAAAGACGGCAGAACTTGGCTGTGTAGAGTTAATATTTATTATACCTAAATTAATCACTGAAGGCACTCTTACTCCTCCCTTCTACCTCTTACTGTCCTTTATCTATCATATGTTTTTTATGAACTTCGGTGATAAAAATAAGGTACAAGTTTAGCCTTTACCGCATTACCGGAGTGGGGGTCTGACCCCTGTAAAGACTAATGTCTACATTCCGTCACAAATTTTTACAATTTTCCCTTGCTTTCGACAATTATATTTGATTATATTATTGTGGGAATATTTTCCCTAGGTGCAATTTTTACATTTGATAGAATTGTAATATATTTTGAAATAGGTAGGTAACCGCTGATGGTATTTGACGGCATCATTATCTCGTTTATTGTTGGGTTTCTTCGAAAAGGAAACTTACGAGCCCTAGCACAGCTAAAGCTAAAGTGGGGTTGGATCTTTCCACTTCTCTTAATCATTGAATTGGCGGTTTTTACGCTTCAAAATGACAGCAAATTTCTCGGCCAAATAAGTGGCTCTATCTACATAATCGTTTATGTCCTTGGTTTACTATTTTTATTCATGAATCGGAAAAACAAGGGGTTTAAGCTCATTTTTATAGGTGTATTTCTAAACTTTATAGTTATGGTACTCAACGGCGGCAGAATGCCCGTATCAGTGAATGCAGCTTCAATTTTGGATCCAGCATATGTTGATGCTTTGAAAGAAAGCCTGTATGCTAAACATACGATGTTAACTTCTTCTAGCTATCTTGGATTTTTAGGTGACGTCATTCCCATTACAGATCCTTATCCACGGACACAAATCATCAGTATTGGTGATATAATTATGAATATCGGAATCTTCTTTTTCATTCAGTATCTGATGGTTCATCATCCAATAGCTAAAAAAGCGAATCCTGCACCTCATCTCCTTAAAGGAGGTGAGAATAGATGAAAAAAGATCAAAAACAAGGAATTAAGTTAACTGGCATTCTTTACAATGCAATCATTATCGGTTCTATTATTATTGCTTTAACTTCTGGATTTAAATTAGTTTAAGAGTAAAATGGTAGGAGAAGTAAAACTTTTTTACTTCTCCTAAATTAATATATATGAGAGTGATGAGTATGCGTAATTTAATGACACCTGCAAATACATATCTTTCCTTAATTTCAGCCGCTGGCATTTTACTGTTTTCTTTCTTGATTCAACTCCCACATAAAACACAAGTCGATTGGATTATGACTTTTGCTCTTTCCTTATCCATTTTACTGCTTAATTACTACACCATCCTGATTCCCCCAAAGGGAAATTCCCTTTCGATGGATTCTTCTATTTATTTAGCAAGTCTTTTTATGTATGGCTTACACATGACATTGGTAGTTTTATTAATACATTCTATTATTTTTTCAATCATACAGCGAAAAATTGCCTGGTGGAAACATCTATTTAATTTCTCTGTTTACTCTTTAATGATTATCGGTGCCTATGCTGCATTTAAATTTACAGATGGGGCTCCAGGTGAAATCAGTATCAATAATATCCTTCCCTATTTACTTTCTTTTTGCGTGTACTTTGGATTGAATTTACTATTAGTTGGTATCTATTTTATTTTAGATGCAACGGAAAACATCATAAATTTTTTTAAGGCCATTCTTAAAGAGACAACTGCTACCTATATTAGTACTCTTGTGCTTTCATTAGTACTTGTCATTTTGATGAACCCTCAGAAATTATTCGGGCTGTCGTTATTTACCTGTATTGCCTTTTTATTGTCGTTAGCCTTTAAACAGCATTTTAACTTATTTAAAGAGATATCTGAGAAAGCAAACAAAGATTTCCTTACTGGTCTTAATAACCATGGGTACTTTAAAGAAATATTAGAAAAATACGTAAAGGAATCAAAGGAAAATGATCAGCCATTAAGTCTTGTCATCCTTGATATCGACGATTTTAAAAAATACAATGATCTCTACGGGCATATTCAAGGGGATCATTTGCTGCAGGAATTCGGTGCAATTTTGCAAAAGGAATCTGATACGGCAAATTTCATCGTTGCCCGCTATGGCGGTGAAGAATTTTCAATCATCATGCCAAATACCGATTGCCAAACGGCTTTTGCATTCATGAATGAATTGCGAAAGAAAGTAAATGACACCTACTATAAAGGGGTAGAAAGTCTCCCCTATGGCTGCTTGTCCTTTTCATCAGGGATTGCTGAATGTGAAAAAGAAACCTACAGTATTTCCGAGTTACTTAATAAAGCGGATCAAGCCATGTATGCTGCGAAAAAACAAGGGAAAAACCAAGTACAAATCTATAATGAACATTCTAACTATTCCGTCCAACACTCGCATACACTTGAAAGTGAGCTGGAAGAATTGGAATTCCAATTAAAAATTTTCCTCTCCAAGGATGTTTATACGTATCGCCATAGTAAACGCGTCTACCAATATGCGGTCGACTTTTCACGGTTACTTAATTTAAGTGACCATGAACGGAAGACGCTGATTCTAGGAGCTATCATCCATGACATTGGAAAAATCGAAATCCCGCGGGAGATTTTAAATAAAAAAGGAAAACTCGAGCCTCATGAATGGGAAATCATGAAAAAGCACGTCACCTGGGGAAAAGAAATCGTTTCAACGAATAAGAAATTAGAAGACTTGATTCCATTAGTCGAACTTCACCACGAACGATTTGACGGAAACGGCTATCCATATGGGCTGGCAGGAAAATCAATTCCAAAACTAGCGCGGATTCTCTGCGTCATCGACTCCTTCGATGCGATGACAACGGAGCGGCCTTACCAAAAAACAAAAACCTTCCAAGAAGCGATCGTGGAGTTACGCGAATGCTCCGGAAAACAATTCGATCCTCAATTCATCGAACCCTTTATTGCCATGATCAAAAAGCTTGATCATACGAACATCGAAGTCGAAAAAGAGCTTGAAACCGTGCATAGATAAAAAATGGGGGTCAGTCCCCCACTACGTTAACGTAGTGGGGGACTGACCCCTATCTTACCAATTCCACTTTCTTGTGTTTCGATTTCGACTTGTGTTTCTTTTTCGACTTGTGTTTCGATCTCGACTTGTGTTTCGATCTCGATTACGACTCGTCCTTCGCTCCATATCTCGATCTCTATCACGACTTGTGATACGATCTTTATCGTCATCATCATCTTTGTCAGATTGAGCAATTGCTAAGCCACTAAAGGAAATTGGTCCTACAACTGCAGCTTCTGTACCATTGGTAATATTTTCAGCAGTCACTTGATACGTATGGGAACCTTCTCCCACATTCGTATCTATCCCTTGGACTGTCACAATATAGTTTAGCTCTGATCCAGCATCTGATTCTACTCCCTCTTGGGCTCTGAAGATTTCTTTTCCATCACGGAAGATCTTAAATAAAATTTGAGAAGTCCCTGTAACCCCGCGCACTCCCACTGTTGCAATTAATTCTACATGATTTTTATTTGCATCTCTTCGAGGAATAGTTATACGAATAGTTGCTAATACTACTCTTTTTGGAGAATGAGGAATAGTAACTGGTCTAATTTGATTAACTCTACTAACTGGCTCTGTAGCTTGATAATCAATAATTCGAACCATTTTAATCACCTCCTTAACTTAATACACTAGAGTATGCAATTAAGAATTAAGAGCTTGGACAATTATTTTAGAATCATGAGCTAATTTTCCAAAAAAAGCAAAAAAGGGCTATTGTCAGCCCAGTTCTCTTGGAGTTATTGGTTTCACTTCATCGTATAAACATAATAAGGGTCAGTCCCCCGCTGCTTTAAAGCAGCGGGGGACTGACCCCTTCTTTTATGCGGCTAACTTTTCCTCATCAACAACTACTTTATGCCCTTCCCATCTTGAGATGACGATGGCTGCCAAGGAGTTACCTACGATATTGACACATGTACGAGCCATATCGAGGATTCGGTCGATTCCGGCAATGAAGGCTAGTCCTTCGACAGGGATTCCGACACTTCCTAACGTTGCAAGAAGAACAACGAATGAAACACCTGGAACACCGGCAATACCTTTGGAAGTAACCATCAAGACAAGCACTAACGTGATTTGATGCATGATACTCAACTCAATGCCATACATTTGTGCAATGAACAGCGCCGCAATGGCTTGATAAAGTGTTGACCCATCTAGATTAAAGGAATATCCAGTTGGGATTACAAAGGACGTAATCGCCTTTGGACAGCCAATCTTCTCCATTTTTTCCATGATTTTCGGAAGAACGGTTTCCGAACTTGCAGTCGAATAACCAAGCAATAATTCGTCCTTTAAATACGCTATAAGCTTGAATATATTAAAGCCAACTAATTTGGCAGTTATACCAAGGACAACCAAAATAAAGAAAATCATGGTGCCATACACAACAATGACCAATTTCCCTAATGGAATCAGCGAAGTTAAGCCGAATTTAGAAACGGTCACACCGATTAACGCAAACACGCCAATTGGTGCAAACTTCATGATTTGATTGGTAACATAAAACATCGCATCTGCCGTACCTTTAAAGAAGTTGATAAGCGGTGTTCCTTTTTCCCCAATCGCTGCAATACCAAGACCAAACATGACCGAGAAGAAAATAATGGCTAACATATCACCATTAGCTAATGACTGAATAATATTAGTTGGGACAATATTAACAAACGTATCGACCATGGAGTGGGTTTCTGTTGTTTTAGCAGTCTCCACATAGGAATTAATATCGGTTTTGGTTAATTGCGAACGATCGACTCCTGTACCCGGATGGAAAATATTACCTGCTAATAATCCAACTAAGATAGCGATAGTGGTAATAATTTCAAAATACAGAAGCGTTTTGCCGCCAAGCTTCCCGAGCGATTTCATATCTCCAGTGCCAGCTACTCCGACAATAATACTAGAAACCACAATTGGAACCACAATCATTTTTATCAAGCGGATAAAAATATCCCCAAATGGCTGTAGGATATCAGCAACATGCGGGTTTCCGTAAAAAATAGCCCCCACTATAATCCCTAGGGCCAGTCCAATGAAAATTTGCCATGCCAAACTAATCTTTTTCATAAGTCATCTCCTTCTTGTATATAAAATTTTTTATGTGAAAAATAGTTAATTCCTATCATAACATGATACTACTATATTATTCTAGATATAATTTTCGACAAAGGCAATACTGAAAATACTGGCATTTGCCCCAAAAACAAACCTAGTTTCCCCTATTGTTACTATTGTAGTAGTATAAAAAACCTATAAATTAAAGTGACAAATAGTTTTCTAAGATTATTATAATTCGAGTATTTTTAATAACAGCTTGGGTGGGGTTAGGGGAGTGAGGTTAGGACTTGGGACTTGGGACATTTTACTTTCATAATAAATGGACAAGATAACTTCCCCTAACCTATATTGCCCAAAATGATGACAATAAAACCTATAGCGAAAAAGGAAATATTGAAGAAAAAAACTTAGTATTTTACCGCTTTAAAGCACCGGGGGTCTGACCCCCTAAACTTTTAGATTAACAGATAAACCATTTTCCAAATAGCTGAAAAAACCACTGAAATTAGTTGAAATTCAGATATTTTTTGGTGTTGTTTATATCCTTTATACCATGCAAAATTAGGATTACAAACGCTTTCAATTGCGATTTGTTGTTTCACAATAAGTAAGAACAGCAAGGTCACCAGGACGTTTTATCAGACTGTATGAAATCCGAGAGATTAATAAAATGTTAAAAAAGGAGGAGTTCACCAATAATGAGAAAAAGGGCATTGACAGTGTCAGTATTAATTTTACTAACCCTTGTAACCGTAACAATGGCAGATGCAAAATCATTATACGAAACAAAACCGGTTCCAACGAAGGAAAGACATTCTATTTCAGAAATTGTCTCGCCTGATAGTGTATGGGAAAAGGTAGTCACCGGCAGTGGATTCATGGAAGGGATAAATTTTGATAACAAAGGCCAAATATGGATGGTCAGTCCAGCCACCGGAGAAATCATGAAGGTTGAGAATGATAAGGTAAAAATTGTGGGTGATCCCTATAAGGTCCCTGTTGGTGCAAAGTTTCATAAAGATGGGCGACTCTTTATCACTGATGGGACAGGCGAACTTTATGCTTACAACACCGCTACAGGACAACGGACCACGATTGTTAATTCTTATAAAGGCTTGCCTTTAAAAGGACTGAATGACCTGGTATTTGATGAATTCGGCGGACTTTACTTTACCGAACCGGCGGGATCAAGTGCTACAAAGCCAATTGGCCGAGTCTTCTATCTGCCGCCAGATGGTTCTGAATTGCAGCTTTTTCAAGAAAATATTGCATATCCTAATGGTGTGGCCGTCTCAGCGGATGGCCAACGTGTATATATCTCTGAGTTTGCCACCAATCGAATTATCTCTGTCCCATCAAAGCATGCGAAGGACCAACGCGAAGTATCATTTGTCTTCGGTCAGTTTGAAGGCGGAATAGGTCCAGATGGTCTTACCGTCGATTCGGAGGGCAATCTTTATGTTGCACATTTCCAAGCGGGTGAAATTGCCGTTCTCGATGCTAGTGGATTTCACTATGGTACGATTCGTTTGCCGAAAGATGCAGGAACATTTACCACCAACCTAACTTTTCATGATGGCTACCTCTATGTAACAGAATCATCGAAAAATGTAGTCTGGCGTATAAAGGTTAAAAAAGAAGGTTTGTAACCTATCTGGTTACAGTAGACCTTTGGAAGATTCTTTATAAATCTCTCGGTTTTTGAAGGGCTGTGATTGCGGCAGCCCCTTTTTTATTTAAATTCCTGTTTACCATTATTACAGATGGATATTCAAGAATATCCGATGTTAGAAATAATAACTGGTAACTTGAATTTTACCGCTTTAAAGCGCCGGGGGTCTGACCCCCAAAAAAAATTATGTTCATTTCTCCTCCTCACACGAATATAGTCTAAAAGGAATACTCGACTTGGGGGTATTAGTATGGGTTACTATATTCGAGTGGAATCGAACGTGGCTATTTATGTTGAAGACCTTAATCCGGGGAGCGAGAAGGCTGTCTTGTTTCTTCATGGCTGGCCGGCAAATCATAAGATGTTTGAATATCAGTTTAACCACCTGCCCCAAATGGGCTATCGGTGTATCGGCATGGACCAACGCGGTTTTGGGAATTCAGATAAACCTTGGAGAGGATATGACTATGATCGCTTGGCAGATGATGTTCGAGCTGTTATAGACGCACTCCAATTACAAAACATTACACTGGCCGGGCACTCCACGGGAGGTGCAATCGCCATCCGATATATGGCCCGCCACAATGGCTATGGGGTTTCCAAGCTTGCCCTGCTTGCCGCTGCAGCTCCAAGCGTAATCCAACGCCCCTATTTCCCTTATGGGCTGAAAAAAGAAGATGTCACAAACATCATTCAAGGAACATATAAGGACCGCCCTGACATGCTGCGGGGATTTGGCAACCTATTTTTCTTTCAGCATGTAACCGAGCCTTTCTCAGATTGGTTTCTCCAATTAGGTCTGCAAGCAGCCAGTTGGTCGACCGCCGCCATTGCGGCCACTTGGTTAGGCGAGGAGAGCCTCTTTCAAGACCTGGCAAAAATTCACGTTCCTACTCTCATTCTTCACGGCGTTCATGATCAAGTTTGCCGCTTCCCCTTGGCCGAAGCTCAAAGGCAAGGAATCAAAAATGCCAAGCTTGTCCCATTTGAAAACAGCGGTCACGCATTGTTCTGGGAAGAACACGATAAACTGAATCGAGAATTAGCCCAATTTATAGGATGAAAAAGACCTCTCAACTATAAAAACCACCCTTTCGAGAGCAGGGTGGTTTATTCATTATTTCTCTTCGAACTGACATTCTTAGACAAAATTCCCTATGTGCTATACTATTCAAACGTTTAATTAAAACGGCTAGTACTGATACACAAGGATTTCCCTTACTAAACAGGAAAGAAAAATGTCGATAGATGCAATCTGGTGGTGCTAGGCACCGAAGCCATGTCCTTAAGCACTGAATACTTTTTTAATCAAGTCTACAATGACCCATTGACCGTACTCGCTTGCTTTTTGCTGAATTTCTTTTAAAACATCGTCTACTCCTTCGATATGTTTGTTAAGGAGAATGAGATAGTTTTCGTTTAATTCAGACACTGCAGCCTTTTCTACATCATCATAGGTGACTTGACCGACATCATGAATCTCAAACACACCATGGAAATGTTCGGCCATATCCATGTGGCCAAGCTCCCAAATTTCTCGTATCATAGTGATTCCCTGAACCTTGGTCTTTAATAAAGTTGGATCAAATTCATGAATCCGATTAAGCACATAATAATGGTTTGTAGAACAGAGGTTTTTAAAAAAGGATTGCTCTCCGTAAGCCGCATAAGAAACAAATTTAGGATCATAACCGGCCTCAAACATCTTCCACAGCAGCATACTCGACAAACTGGAAACCGCCATCGCTACTTCCTTTTCTCTTGTCTCAACAGGAATAGACTGAATTAATTCAGGATACTTCTCAGGCCAATACGTCTTCCCTGCAAGATACAAAAAGTAATAAGGCGACAATTGTCCCTCTGGCAGTTTTTTTACGGATTCTTGATACTGTTGGATCGAGTTTTGGCAGTAATGATAAAGAGTGTCGGCCATTAAAAAACTCCCCTGAGAAGTGGCTCTTGCCAATACATACGTATTCTCCAATGGGGTAAACGGATCTAGGCCTAATTGAAGAAGTGCAAACATAGCATCCGGATCATCATTTTTAATAACCTCTAAAAGAATTTCCTGGTCGATTCTTATTTCCACTTTTTCCAAGAAGCTAGCTAACAAATCAAGGAATGGCCGGTGCTGCAGTTGAACCATCTCGGTCGTAATCGTAAGGGACTTGACCTTGGTACCCTCTTTGAAAAGCTTCTCGACTGCAATGTAGTCTAAATCTTGGATTGCCTTTTCAAGTTTGCTTTCTCCACCAATTTTATCAACTATTTTGGAGAAAAACCCGCCTTTACGCGGCGCCGAAGGTAACCACCTTTCCGCCAATTCCCCAACAACCCTTGCATTATCTAATGTCTTCACAAACGGAAGTAAGATTTTTTCTTTATATTCATGTATATTCTCAATAGAGAAATCAGGTACTTTCTCTTGTACCGCCAAAGAGGTAATGAGATATAAACTAGACAGTTCATCATCGGACAACATCTTTCTTGTTCTTGATCGATTTTCCCACGTATACAGCTGATATTTGTCTACTAGAGTTAAGAAGATTTCCTGCATGCTGTCTGGAAAGTCAAAAAATGCATTCCCAATCGTATCAAGAATTTCCTTATAGTTGTCGTCTAAAAGAAAAGAAAAGGCTGAATTGATTCGTTCTTTTGTCCAATGAAACGAAGGCAGCTCTTCCATTCCACTATAATAAGACCCGGTTTCAATTAATAATTTAGCCTGCAAATGCAGATAAAGCACTATTACTCTTTCAATATATAAGTTATTCTCTCCGTCAACCAAACTTAGTAAGGAAGGATAGGTTGAAAAGGTATCAATGGTAGTAACTACTTCCGCTAGATCGCCACAAGACTCTAGCAAATGATTGAGTCGCTGCTTAAATGCTTGTTCCCCGTCAGCATGAAGCTCCACCTTTATTCGGTCACCTGTAAAAGCAAATTCATTGATTTCAAAACCTAACGCATATAAATCCTTATTTATTTTGAGTAATAATCCCCCGACCAACGATAAATAAAGATGATGCAAGCGCGGTCGATAATTCGATGTACACGAATCAATTAAGTTTGCGGTTTGGATACCATACCAGGTTTGGTGAGAGGTGGATAATTCCTGGCTAAACTGCCGCTCACCTTTGGAGTTCAGATGTGAGAAAAGAGCGGTCACAGCCATTGAACCAGCGATTCCTCCTAGGAAACTGCCGGCAAGTTTTGAGATAAAATATGTAGATTGAAGGTCTTTTTTTTCCCTCATATAGGTCTTGAACAATTCAAAGGTTTTCTTTAATTGTTTCTGATGGTCGGTCATCTTGTTCGCAAACGGCTTAAGAGCATGAGCCAAATAGATTTTACAAAACTTCCTCATATCGTCTGTAAAGGGATATCTTTTTCTAAATGAAATAGACGGAAAAGCCTCTTCCATTAAGGTCAACATGTTATCGTACTCTTCTTCAATCGCAGCTGCATCCTTGTCCAAGCCTTCACCAAACATATATTTCAATGATTTCGATACATCTAAACTCTTAATGACATCCGAAAAGGTAGAATCCCTCACCTCTTGGTTCGATATTTTTTCTAAAAACTCAGCTGTACTCACCACAGAATCTAAGTAATGATTGAATGGTTCGATCGAGCTAGCAGATACAGAGAAACGTGATAAAAAAGGACTGGAAGCAAGCCCTGAGAAACTTTCTAGTATTTCAGCTTCCATATCAAGGTTTTTAAAATAGAGATCATATCCGCTTTCATTTAATAGTTGTTCTATGTTTGGCATTGTTTTAGTCATCATGCTATCACCCTCTTAGAAGAAATCTATTATATCGTGAATGTTTAATAACGTATCGACAGAATCAACATCTATATCCAAGACATTGCTTAATAGATCCGAGGACCCATGATGGGCCATATCGAAAAACCCAGAAACACCGGTAAATACCTCTGGGCTTGTAAATAAATTGCCAAGCAAATCGTGGTGATCATAGATTTGATATTGAAAATCGGACACTGACGAAACAGAACCAACGGTTGAAAAATCTTGATTTTGAAAAAGAAGTTGGCCATTCGAATCGATATTCAAATAGTTGGTTATATTGCCCACTTGATCGGTTAGGGCAAAACCATTGCTCCAAGGAATCATAAATGAATGATCAGCAGCTCCCCATTTGTTTAATAATAAATCGAGTGTGTCTTGATTAAATAATAGGTCTCTTATATTATCCATGCTTCTATCTCCAATCTATTAAATCTCATAAATAAAAGATTACATGCTATGTCCGAAATTTATTATATCACCCTTTAAAATTATGTTAATATTACTTTCAAGAAAATTGTTTAATTTCAAAAAATACTATTACCGTAGATAGTGCCTACCCCTCTTTACTTCCCTCCCAAATCTAACAACAAAATCTCTTTTAAATCATACTGAATTTCTCAAACCATACATTTATGAAATTCATCTTCTTTGCATTTTTGATGATTAATATAGGTACTTTATCATGAAACTAGTTCTATTTCACCTATTTCCCTCTAAGGAAAAGGTCGTGTTTTCGTTCGTTTTACAGAATATTCATATTCTATTAATAGCGACTTTACAAATCTCCTATAGTTTTAAATATGGAATACATAATCTTATAGGAGATGAATTGAGCATGAAAAAGAGTTTGATTGCTGGATTAACTACTCTGTCTCTTGCGGTGACTTCAGGAGCCCCTTTGGCCGTTTTAGCCCACCCCATTCAAATCGCAGCTACTGACAATGGACAATCTACTTTACGTCCAATTACCTCTGATGTAGCCGTTATTGCCCACCGCGGTGCTTCTGCCTACGGTCCGGAACATACACTGGCAGCCTATAAACAGGCCATGACCATGAAGGCAGATTATGTGGAATTCGATTTACAAATGACAAAGGATGGTCAATTGATCGCCCTGCATGATGAAACGCTGGCGAGAACCACGAATGTGAAGGAACTTTATCCAAACCGGGCACCATGGCGGGTTAAAGATTTTACGCTCGAAGAAATCAAACGCCTGGATGCAGGTTCATGGTTTAACAACGCATATCCCGACAAGGCCAAAACGGCTTACATTGGACAGCATGTCCCAACCCTCGAGGAAGCAATTGAATTTGTCAAACAACATGGAAATGGCAAAGTTGGTCTTTATATGGAAACAAAAGCACCGAACGTTTATCCGGGAATGGAAGAGAAAGTAATCGATATCTTGAAAAAAACCGATGTCCTTGATAACGAAAAGCTTTTTCTCGAATCATTTAGCGAGGAAAGCCTTCGCAAATTAAAAACACTTGCCCCTAATGTAAAGCTGATTCAACTATATACAGGAAGTATGCTGGCAGGCAAGGATGTTTATCAGGAAATGACACGAATCTCTGATTATGCTGCGGGAGTTGGACCTAGTAAAGAGCTTGTTGTTCCCAAGCTAATGGAAGCCGCTCATAAAAATGAGCTATTAGTTCACCCTTGGACCGTTAATTCTCAAGACGATATGGTATCTTTACTTTCCCTAGGTGTGGACGGTGAGTTCACAAACAATACGGACCAGCTTGTGGATTTACTAGACAAGCCGTTTATTTCACATGGAGTGGCCAGCGGGGATATAACAGATTCTTCAGCCATTTTATGGGCCCGGACAAATGGAGACACCAACGTTCAATTTGAAATCTCCACTGACAGCAACTTTAAACACGGTACAATCGTTAAAACGAGCCCTGCCGATAAAGAACATGATTATACAGTAAACGTAGAGGTCAACGGATTAAAGGCGGATACTACCTATTATTACCGGGCACATGCTGTTTCCAGTCAATATACGGTGAATGGTTCATTTAAAACCGCACCGGAGGAAAACAGCTTAAAGCCAATGACAATGGTTTGGGGCGGAGATACGGGCGGCCAAGGCGAAATTCCGCCATTTAAATCGTTTAAAGCGATGGCAGCGCTAAATCCAGACTTCTTCCTGTTTAGCGGGGACACCATTTATGCGGATAATGCTACCCCGGCAGTACCGAATCCTCCTTCAAAAAAGGTTGAGGATTTCTGGGCAAAATATAAAGAAAACCGTACGGATGCAGGCTTGCGCAGCCTTTTGCAGAAGACAGGGACCTTTTCTATTTGGGATGACCACGAAGTAATCAATGACTTTTCAGGTCCGTCTCAGGAGTTGACACCAACCGGGTTAGCAGCATTTAAGGACTATTGGCCAATTTCAAGTGAGCGCAGTTCAGCGGATAAGCTTTATCATAAATATTCTTGGGGTAATACCATGGATATGATCATCCTTAACAACCGAGGGTATCGCTCACCTAACACCCAGGCGGATGGAGCGGATAAAACCATGCTTGGTGATGAACAGCTAAAATGGCTGGAGCAGCAGCTTCTAGAGTCGGATGCAAAAGTGAAACTTGTAGCGACTTCCGTGCCAATCTCTGTTCCAACTGGAAAAGCGGCTGCAAGAGACGGCTGGGCGAATGGCAATCAGGTTAATCCAAATGATATGACTGGGTATGAGAACGAGTTCAAAAAAATCTCAGATTTTATCGTTGAAAAAGGAATCAAAAACGTGTTTTTCGTTACTACCGATGTGCATTTTGCTGAAGTTATCAAATATGATGCTAATCAAGACGGAAAAACGGATTATAACGAGCTGATCAGCGGTCCGATTGGCGCTGTAAAAATTAACCCTGGTACATTGGATCCAACCTTCGGCCCTGAAAGATTATATGCAGAAGGAAATTTCAACAACTTCGGTGTGTTCAAGGTAGATCCCGCAACGAAGCAAGCTACAGTAGAAATCCAGGATGAAAACGGAAAAACTCATTTCAGCCATTCATTCCAACTGGAAGATTAATGAACTGAATACGCCAAGACCATTCTCCCAGTTTTAAAAAAATCTAAATGGAAAAGTAAGTTCACAAATCTAGAAGTGACTCTAGGAAACTAGTGAACGGTAATTTAATTTAAACATCCGCCGCTTGCATGCTTGTAACCATCACAAAAAAGCGGCGGATTTTTTTTACGCGTTTTAGTGTCTATGTTAATGTATTAAGTGTTGGTAAAACAACCGGCCCTTCCACAAAAAAACGATAGTGTTCCTTCTGCGGCTCTGGAAAAGTGGATAAGATACTTGTGGTGGTAATATGAGGATTCTCGGTATCCGATACATAAGCTGTATAGCTGCTCCATGGATAATCTTGCGGGGACTGCACCATTTCAGCCGCTACCGGATTCAAATGAATATACCTGCTAACATCTAACAGATAAGCAGCGGTATCAATTATGTCTGAACCATATCGACCTTGGAAAACGTGGCCAACTAGATCATGACGTTTATTTAAATACATGGCATAGCGGGAATTAAGCATTTTCATGATATCTTGTGGGTGGTGTTGAATGGTTTCGATTTGGAGATGAACGTGATTGGTCATGAGGCAATAGGCGTGGAGATGAAAAGGAAATTTACGACGCGTTTCTTCTAAGAGATCTAAGTAAGCTAACAAATCAGCGTCATCATAAAAAATAATGGCTTTTCGATTTCCTCGGCTCGTAATATGATACATGGCACCTGGAAACCAAACACGTGGTTTTCTCGACAACGGGACATAGCACCTCTCAATCTACTAAATTTTCTCCATAATATTATTCAACATCCACCTCCAATTTCCTCCCAAATTCGATAAAAATTTCAACCTAAAAAAAGAAAAAAGCAGAAAGACGCTCCTCACTGCTTTACCGCTTTAACATGGTGGGGATCTGACCCCAACCTTTCCAAAATCCTTCTCTTCCGATAAAGCATCATCCCGGTCTCAGTAAGGTCGTTAATCATCGACCGATTTGTGAATGCTCCGAAGATCATCCCCGCGACGGGGACCATTTGAAAGAGTTTTTTCCAGCCAAACTGGTCTCTGTAGGTATAAACCACCTCGCGCCAGCCCTGCAGCTGCGACATCATTTCACCAGACCTGCCCTCTTGTTGAGCATAGCTGGCAAGATCCTTCAAAATGGCCCGTTTGCCGACAATATCAGCGGATGAAAATTGCAGACATTTTATAATAAAAATGCGTTCACTTTTCTCATTTGGATCGTAACCATGGAGGATGGCAATTTCCTGCAGGGTTTTCAAGGAGATGCCCATTAACGCCGGAATATCGATCACAAGAGTAAAAATTCCACCGATTCCGGTGCTGGCTCCTTGGAAGGTCGCAAACCTTTTCCGTTTTCCGCTCAGTTCGCGGCTTATCTTATTCATGGTAGTGAGTGGAAGATCCTTGATATCTGATACCTGGTTTATCGTCTTCCCCGTCTCTTTTTCAATCAGCTTAAAGATATGTTGTTCCTTTGTTAAATAGCTGCCGCCATGTTGAATATATGAACCGATTTCGTCTAAGAGCTTGCCCACTTTGTTGTGAATAAATTGGGGTGTTATTTTATCGAGAATCTTAAATGGCAGCCGCCCTAAGCGGTCCCAAATCCACAAATCACTCTGGCTTTTTTCCCACTTCTCAATCACAGACAGCTCTTCCAATAATTCCTCTCTTGTTTCCATATATGTTTAGCCACCTTCGTTCGCTTATTTTCTATTATTAGTAATACGAATAATACATAGAATAGTTTCAGGATAAGGCGTTTATATGAACGCTGTGTCAACGCGTTTAACAACTTGAACTTCCATTATTCTAGTAATTTCCCCCACTTATGTACTAATCAAACGTCTAATTGCTGGAAACATGCGGCCAAGAAAACAAAAACAGTCTGCTGGAAAATAGCACACAAAAAAGCGAAGAGACCAAGCTCTTCGCTAATCTTTATACTTCACCGCGTTACACTTTAGCAGAGTGGGGGTCTGACCCCTTTTTTACTGTTTTAAGAAAACCTTTTGTGCAGCTAATACGCCTGCCCCTGGTTGGAAGGAGTAGGAGAAGTCTTGTAAGGCTGCTTCGATTAGGGATACGGCTTGGAGGATGTCGCTTGGGAAGCAATAGCCCATGTGGCCGAATCTGAAAATTTTCCCTTGCAAGGATCCGAGCCCGCCGGCAAAGTCAAGATGGTATTTTTTCTTTAAATGCCCGATAAAGGCAGCAGCCTCAATTCCCTCTGGCGCATAAATAGCTGTTATGGTTGGAGAAGCATATTCATCACTTGTCAACAAGCCGATGGAAAGGGCCTTCATCGCTTCACGAACCATATTTTTCATTAATTCGTGTCTGGTGACGGTTTGCGCAAAACCGCCTTCCTCCTCAATCAAATCACACACAGCGGAAAGTCCCATAATCAGTGAAATGGCAGGGGTGTTTGGGGTCATCCCCTTTTCTGCCCAATTGCGATAGCTTAACAAATTTAAATAATAAGAAGAAGATTGATTTTCCTCGATGACCTTCCAAGCTCGATCACTCATGCTTAAAAAGGCTAATCCTGGCGGCAGCATCATCGCTTTTTGTGACCCTGTTACTAAAATATCAATTCCCCATTGATCCATCTCAGCAGGAGCTCCGCCGATACAGCTCACCCCGTCGACAATAAAGAGCGCATCTGAATGGGCATGAACCACCTTGGCTAATTTTTCAATCGGGTTTAAGATTCCTGTCGACGTTTCATTGTAAGTGGCAAAAACAGCCTTTATATTCGATAAGGGTTTAAGAAACTCACTCAAATCCTCCTCGGTACAGGCCTCGCCCCATGCCTTTTCAAGCTTATGTACATGAAAGCCATATTTCTCACAAATCGAGACGAAATAATCGCCAAAGGCACCTACCGTAATGACCACCACTTCTTCACCTCGGGAAACGGTGTTTACCGCTGCCGCTTCTAATGCAGCCGTACCACCAGATGGCAGCAGCAAAATATCCTGCTTCGTTCCGAAGATCGGCTTCACTCGATTCGTGGTTTCTTTGTATAACTGGACAAACTCTTCCGTGCGATGACTAATCATATCCTGGTTCATAGCAAGCTGTACTTTTTTAGGGATAGGGGTTGGTCCAGGATGTCTTAAGATATTCGGATACATAAACGATACCTCCATACATTTTTAAAGTTGGTAATGCTTTAAATTCACTAATCGATCCAATCGAAAAAACGATCCGCAGCATCATCGGGAACCGCTATTTCGCAGCCACTGCTTCCAAAAGCAAATCGACAATATGGACGCCTCTCATTTTCGAAGAAAGGCCATCTTTTTCAATGCCCAGCTTCATTTGCAATAAACAGCCCGGATTGGCGGTCACGATGGTGGCTGCCTGGGTGTGTTTGGCTTGCTCCATTTTATAATCAAGCATTTTCATCGACATCTCTGACTCGATAATATTGTAAATCCCCGCCGATCCGCAACACCGATCAGCATCCTTCATTTCAATATATTCTGCCCCTTTAATGGCTTTTAGCAGGGTCCTTGGTGCTGACGCTGTTTTCATGACATTACGAAGATGGCAGGAATCCTGGTAGGTGATCTGTTGATACGGCAGCTCTAACGGCACCTTTTTATGAAAATCAACAGCGACTAAGATTTCAGAAATGTCCTTAATTTTTTTAGAAAAATTCTTTGCCCGCTCACTCCACACCGGGTCATCCTGTAACAGATGATCATAATCGATGAGAAAGGCGCCGCAGCCGCCGGCATTTGAAATGATAAAATCAACGTTTTGGTCTTCAAATGCTTGGATATTCCGTTTCGCTAACTCCATCGCGCCTTGCTTTTCACCACTATGGCCATGTAAGGCTCCGCAGCACGCTTGGTCCTTGGGAATGACCACCTCACAGCCGGCTAGCTGTAGTAATTTGATCGTCGCATCATTGGTTTTTAAAAAAATCGTATCCATTAAGCAGCCGCTAAAAAAGGCAACTCGATGTGTTTTCGTTCCAATCGGTTCTGCATATTCGGGACGATCTTTCATTTCCCTCATCGTTGGAACGGGTGGAAGGACTTTTTCCATCAGCGCCAAATGATCAGGCAGGATACCCAAAAAACCAATTTTTCTGGCGATCGTTTGAATGCCGGACCGTTGGTAAAATCCAAGTAATCCCGTTACGTTTCGCATTCGATTTTGATGAGGAAATAACCCTTCAAATACCGTTTTTCGGACCATCCGCGTTGAAAATGAGAATTTCTTGTTCTGATTGATGATATCCCGGGCATTTTCAAGCAAATGCCCGTAATGAACGCCAGATGGACAAACAGATTCACAGGCTCGACAGCCGAGACAGAGCTCAAGGGACCGTTCAAAATCTTGGTCCGGCTCCACCAAGCCATCCACGACCGCCTTCATCATCGCAATTCTTCCACGTGGTGAATGGGATTCCTTATAACCAGATTCAATATACGTAGGACAGGCAGGTAAACAAAACCCACAGCGCATACAATTTAATAGCTCATCCTCATTCAATCGCTCTTTGAACTGCTCTTGGATCATTTCTCGTTCTTTCACCGTTGTCATTTGCCTACCACCACACGTTGTCTGTCATCCTTTGCAAATACTTTTCCCGGATTCATAATGTTGTTAGGATCAAGTGCTTGCTTAATAGCCTTCATGACGGCAATTCCTTCTTTACCAAGCTTCAGTTCCAGGTAAGGGGCCTTCATCACTCCTACACCGTGTTCGCCCGTAATCGTCCCACCCAAATTGACAGCCGCCTCAAAAATTTCCTCGAAGGCCTTCTCGACCCGTTCCATTTCATCATGATTTCTGGAATCGGTTGGGCAGGTTGGATGCAGATTTCCGTCGCCGGCATGGCCAAAGGTGCAAATATTTACGTTGTATTTCTCGGCAATGGCATTAATCGCATGAACCATATTCGCTACCTCTGACCTTGGAACGGTGGCATCCTCGAGAATGGTGGTGGGCTTCAGACGTGCAAGCGCCGAAAGTGCCGTACGCCGGGCCAGGGTTAACATTTCCGCCTCTTCATTTGATGATGCCACCTGGACAGAAACGGCCCCTTCCTGTTTACAGATCTCAATGATTTTTTCAATGTCACGATCCACTGCCTCCGGTGAACCATCCTGCTCAATTAACAAAACCGCTTTGGCATCAACCGGTAACCCAGCCTTGGCATAATCCTCCACCACGATAAGGGTTGGTTGATCAAGGAACTCAAGCGTAACCGGAATAATTTTATTGGCGATAATTTTTGAAACGGTTCTTGCCGCCGCTTCGAGATCTTGATACAAGGCAAGCATCGTTTTTTTCGCTTCGGGCATCGGAACCAGCTTTAAGATCGCCTCTGTGACAATCCCTAGCGTACCTTCTGAACCGACAAGTAAGCGGGTTAAGTCATAACCAGCGACGTCCTTCGCTAATTTCCCGCCCGTTCTGAAGATATCACCGTTAGGCATCACGGCCTCAAGCGCGATAACGTAATCTCTTGTTACCCCATATTTAAGTCCTCGCAAGCCGCCGGAATTTTCATTGATATTGCCGCCAATCGTCGATATTTTCATCGAGCCCGGATCTGGTGGATAAAAAAGTCCCTTGGCTTCAACGGCCGTCGTCACTTCCTGCGTGATAACACCTGGCTGCACCGTAATCGTTAAATTTTCCATATCCAGTTCCAAGATTTGATTCATGTGTTTAAAAAGAAGCACGATTCCGCCTTCCGTTGGGCATGTGCCGCCGCAAAGATTGGTGCCCGAGCCCCGAGGAACAATCGGAATCTTATAGTGGTTGCACACCTTCACAATCTCTGAAACCTCGCTTGTATTTCTGGGGCTGAGCACCGCATCTGGCATGGACTGCATGTTCGGCGTTGAATCATAGGAATAGGCGAGCCTTTCCATTGCGGCATCTTCAAAGTTTTCCTTTGAGACAATTGAAATGAGCTTTTCTTTTACTTCGATAGGAAGCATTCGGATTCCTCCCCTTGGAATGAAATGGTTACACAAATTGATGAAAGGTTAATAGATTACGAACAAAAGCAGGAAGGCTCTTTCCCAAAAGGATAGAGCCTTAGAGGCTTGGTCAAATTTAAGGAATCATAAAAGTCAGGTACGTATTTTGTAACCAAACGATGATTCCAATAATAATGACTAGGAAGATACTATGTTTTAACGTAAAGCGGAACAGATCCGATTCCTTCCCAACCAGTCCAACCGCTGCACATGCAACCGCAATTGATTGCGGAGAAATCATTTTCCCGGTAACCCCGCCGGACGAGTTAGCTGCAAGGGCCAGGACTGGATTCATCCCAATCGATTCGGCCGTAACCTTTTGTAAATTAGCAAATAACACATTGGCTGAGGTATCCGAGCCTGTCACAAACACGCCAATCCAGCCAAGAAATGGCGAGAAGAATGGGAACAAATGTGAACCTGTCTTAGCTAAAGCCAGTCCGAGTGTCGTACTCATTCCCGCAAGGTTAATGACATAGGCAAAACCAACAACGGAAGCAATCGTTACGAGTGGGAATTTTACTTCATTTATGGTTTCACCAAAGGTGCTCACCCAATTTTTCCAGGACATGTTTACAATATACTTGGTGATAAGAGCGGCAATTAAAATGGCTGTACCGGCAGCCGCAAGCAGCTCCAATTTGTAGATAGCCGGAGTTGGTACTGCACCAGCTTTACTCAATACTTTGTTAGAGACTAAAGGGACTTCAGGCATAAAGGTTAAGACATGCCCAATCGAATTGACCGCTTTTAGGATGACATTGGACCCCTCATAATGTCCGCCTAACGCCATTTTAATGGCCGGTATCCCCCAAAGCGTGATTGTGACGGTCAACAGGACGAATGGCGACCAAGCTTTAAAAATTTGTCCCCCCGTATAATGAACGGCGTTTGTTTTGTGAGTTTTCCGTGCAGACACTGTTGCTGCCAGTTCTTGTTCGGCTGAAAAACGGAAAATCGTTTTTGGTTTCCAGAAATTTAAGAACACCGCTAAGGCAATTAATGAAACGAGTGAAGATAAAATATCCGGTAATTCTGGTCCTAAATAGTTAGAGGATAAAAATTGGGTAACGGCAAATGAAATACCTGAGACGAGAATAGCCGGCAATACTTCCATGGTTTTCTTGAAACCAGCCATAATGAACACAAGGTAAAAGGGAATAAACACCGATAAGAATGGCAGCTGACGGCCAATCATTTTTGAAATTTCAAGGGCCGGTATACCTGTAGGCCCCTCCATCGCAATAACAGGAGCACCAATCGCACCAAATGCAACCGGTGCCGTGTTGGCGATTAAGCAAAGGCCCGCCGCATAAAGCGGATTAAAGCCTAATCCCACTAATAATGCCGCTGATATGGCCACCGGTGCTCCGAAGCCTGCTGCACCTTCAAGGAACGCACCAAAGGAAAACGCTACCAAAAGTGCTTGTAAGCGGCGATCTTCTGTAATCGATAAGACAGAATGGCGAATAATATCGAATTGACCTGACTTTACCGTAAGTTTATATAAAAATACGGAGGCAATAATAATCCAGCCTATCGGCAATACTCCGTAAACGGCCCCTTGAGTAGCCGACATGACGGCCATGCCAACTGGAACTTTATAAGCTATAACGGCAATAATGATTGCTAGGATTAAGGTAGTTACTCCGGCTATATGCCCCTTCATTCTTTTAATCGCTAAAGCCCAGAAAAAATATAAAATGGGTATTAGTGCAACAATGGCGGTTAGTCCGAGACTGTCTCCTACCGCAGTAAAATTTTGTGTAAATGTCATTAGCGTAATCCCCCCTGATTAACAGCTTATTTTTTTAAACATTTCCCCGAAATACACAGTGCCTGCCCCTCCTCTTGTATAGTAACCGCTTACAATTGGTGACTAGGTCATCTGATGACTGGACGTATGAAACGATCTATTGAAAATTATAGGTAGATTTCTAAAAAAATACAAGACTAATTTTCTGAATTTTTTTCCAAAGGTCTTGATAAATGATCCCTTAGATGGAGGGAATCGGTGAGACTACTGAGGTCGGCTGCGGAAAGCGAGCTCCATTTTTTACAGAAGAAATACCGTTTTGAAGAAGATGCGAAATTGTTAGAAAATAGGTATAATGAATGAAGTGACGAATTGTTTAAAGGGGCTCTGTTGATGAAATACCAAAAAATAAAACCAAAAAAGATTTATGAAGAAGTCTCAGAAGTGATTCATGAAATGATTCGGTCAGGAGAGCTAAAACCTGGTGATAAACTGGACTCTGTTCAACAGCTTGCTGAAAACTTTCAGGTAGGCCGGTCCGCCATTCGTGAGGCTTTGACTTCATTAAGGGCGATGGGACTCGTGGAGATGAAGCAGGGAGAAGGAACCTTCGTAAGAGAATTCAATAAAGACCAAATCACCTATCCGTTATCTACCGCGATTTTAATGAATAAGGATGATATTGCCCAATTATTAGAGGTTCGCAAGATTTTAGAAAGCGGCTCAGCAGAGGCTGCCGCAAAGCGACGGACCGATCAGCACTTGGCGATGTTGGAAGCTGCCCTTGAGTTGATGAAGGAAGCAAAAGGCGATGAAGAGCTTGGCGAAAAAGCCGATTTACAGTTTCATTTGGCCCTTGCCGATGCCGCTCAAAACCATCTCTTAAGCAATTTAATGAACCATGTGTCGGAGCTTATGGGAGAAACGATGCGAGAAACACGCAGAGTATGGCTGTTTTCCAAACAAACGACCTTGGAGCAGTTATATCAAGAACATTTATCCATATACGAAGCCATCAAGAACCAGGATGAAGCGGAGGCAAGAAACAAAATGCTCTTTCATCTTGATAATGTCGATGCCCTGCTCAAAAATTATTTCCGTCAAACGATGATGTTTAAATAAAGATTACAGCATGAGAAGGATGTCCTCAAAACAGTGTGACAAACCCCGCAATCTGGGGTCAGACCCCAGACTGTCGCGTTGAGACAACCTTCTTTTTTGAACATGCCAATAAGGGAAAAAGTAGAAATTTTATTGAAAACCCTTTCTTTTTCAAATGCCTTTGATGTAAAATATGAATATTATTACATATTGTTAGGTCATCAGATGACCAGTTCACCAGTTTAATAGAGAAAGATATTATCGTCAGAGAGGGAGAAAGAAATGAAGGTCACTCTTTTTGCAACATGTATAGTCGATATGTTCCAGAGTAATGTTGGTAAAGCAACCGTCGAATTGCTAGAAAGACTTGGGTGTGAAGTTGAATTTCCCGAATCACAAGTATGCTGCGGCCAGCCTTCTTATAATAGCGGGTACTTGAAGGAAACCAAGGAAGCGATGAAGCGAATGATCAATACGTTTAGTGAAGCTGAGTATATTGTTTCACCATCCGGGTCATGTGCGTTTATGTTTCACGAATATCCGCATATTTTTGCCGGCGATCCTGTTTGGGAGCCAAAAGCAAAAAAACTAGCGGAGAAAACCTATGAACTGACGCAATTTATCGTTGATGTTTTAAAAATAGAAGACGTGGGGGCCAAATTTGAAGGAACGGTCACTTATCATACTTCCTGCCATATGACAAGGTTACTAGGCGTAAAAGAAGCGCCAATGATTTTACTCAAAAATGTAAAAGGTCTTACATTCACAGAATTACCTGGCAAAGAACAATGCTGCGGTTTTGGCGGTACCTTCTCCGTAAAAAACAGCCAAATTTCAGAACAGATGGTCGATGAAAAGGTCCGGCATGTCGAAGAAACAGGAGCCGAGTACTTGATTGGTGCCGATGCTGCCTGCTTAATGAATATTGGCGGACGGCTGGAACGATTAGGGAAACCCGTGAAGGTCATGCATATCGCAGAAATATTAAATAGTCATTAAGAAAAGCGCAAGCGCCCTGTTCAGCGGCGTATGGCCTCCTCGGAAAAGCTAACGCTTTTCCTTCGTGCGATGCCAATGCTGCCGAAGCCTTCCTTATGGAGCGCTCCAACTGAGATAAGGTGAAACTTCAATCAGCGAACGTTCTTCTCGCTGATTGTTAGTTGAGCCGATCGGGTTCTTACGGGCAGTTGAGAATCTACTGCCCGTTAAACGCGATAAAGGAAACACGAAGAGCCGGAGGCGCATTCGTGCTTGACTTATCGTATGGCGGAGAGCGAAGGACACTAGCCGCTAGGGCGCTGGAGCTAGACATTTCTCAACGTCAAATCTTATAAATTCTTATAGTTTAAAAAGAATCGGTGTGTGTGGCAAGTTTTAGATAAAGCCTAGAAGGCCATAAACATTTTGATAGTATGGGGGTAATTTCGTATGGCAATGAAGACTAGCACGGATCAGTTTAAGAAACGTGTCGATGATGGCATTCATGACCAGTTTATGCGTGGGGCTGTAGCTGGTGCTCAAGACGGCATGGGGATTAAACGCAAGGTTGTAACAACCGATGAATTAGATAACTGGGAAGACTGGCGAAATCATGGCGAAGAGATTCGTCAGCATGTCCTTGAGCACCTCGATTATTATTTGGAACAGTTAAGCGAAAATATTGCAAAACGCGGCGGACATGTCTTTTTTGCCCAAACGAAGGAAGAAGCAAATGATTATATTAGAGGCATCGTCCAACGAAAGAATGCGAAGAAAATCGTCAAGGCAAAATCGATGGTGACCGAGGAAATCAGCTTAAATGCGATGTTGGAGGACGAAGGCTGTGAAGTAGTCGAAACGGACCTCGGCGAATATATTCTCCAACTGGATGAGCATGATCCTCCCTCCCACATTGTGGTCCCGGCTCTTCATAAAAACAAAGAGCAAATTCGTGAAGTTTTTGCTGAAAAGCTGGGTTATACGAAAACATCTAAACCTGAAGAACTCGCCTATCAAGCTAGGATTACGCTTCGCGAGAAATTTCTTGAAGCGGATATCGGAATTACAGGCTGTAATTTTGCGGTGGCAGAGACGGGTTCCTTTAGCTTAGTGACGAATGAAGGAAATGCCGATCTAGTGACGGCATTGCCAAAAACACAAATTACCGTAATGGGGATGGAAAGAATCGTTCCTACCTTTGAGGAAATGGAAGTTCTCGTTAGCATGTTAACCCGCAGTGCGGTTGGACAAAAATTAACCAGCTATATTACGGTTCTAACCGGGCCGCGTGAAGAATTAGATGTCGACGGGCCAGAAGAATTTCACCTAGTCATTGTTGATAATGGCCGGTCTGAAATCCTTGGCAGTGAGTTCCAGTCGATCCTTCAATGTATCCGCTGCGGGGCATGCATCAATGTTTGTCCTGTCTATCGCCATATTGGCGGACATTCTTATGGTTCCATTTATCCGGGTCCAATTGGGGCCGTTCTTACACCGTTACTCGGCGGTTATGATGATTATAAGGAACTTCCATATGCCTCTACCCTATGCGGTGCGTGTACGGAAGTATGTCCAGTGAAAATACCCCTGCACAATCTTCTTCATCAACACCGCGTAAACATTGTTGAAAAAGAAGGGAAAGCACCTATTTCCGAAAAATTATTAATGAAAGCGTTTGGGCTTGGAGCTGCCTCTCCGACTCTTTATAAACTTGGTTCAAAAATGGCGCCTGCTGCGATGAATCCATTTACATCAGGTGATAAGATCTCCCATGGTCCGGGACCACTAAAGGCCTGGACGGATATTCGGGAATTCCCGGCTCCAAATAAAGAGAGATTCAGAGATTGGTTTAAAAATCGCGAAAAAGGAGACCAGTAAACATGAACGGCACAATCCAAAATCGAGATAAATTTTTAAATCAAATAGCCACTCGTCTTAACCGGCCGCGCCTATCTTCTCCGATTGCAAGGCCAGCCTGGAAATTCCAGCCTCAGCATGAGGTGTTTAAGGATGCGACACAGGATGAGCTATTAGCTATCTTGGAGGAGCATTGCAAAAAAATCCATACTCAGTTTATGACGACAGACTTAAAGGGCTTGTCTGCTGTTGTAAACGATGTGGTGTCAGACTATGGCGGCGGTCCGATTGTGACCTGGAAAGACAAACGGTTCGCTGAGTGGGGGCTTGATCCCTTACTAAAAGAAGAATGGCCAGCGCAAAATATCGAGGTTTTTGAATGGGATTACATACTGGGCGACAAGAATATTCATAAAGCAAAGAACGCCAACGTCGGGATCACGATTAGTGAAATTACGCTGGCTGAATCCGGTACAGTTGTCTTGTTTAGCGATAAAGATAAAGGAAGAACAGTGAGCTTTTTGCCAGCCACGTCAATTATGCTGATTCCAAAAAGCACCCTGGTGCCAAGAATGACTCAGGCCGGCGTAAAGATGCGTGAGATTCACCAAAAGACAGGTCATATCGCATCCTGCATCAACTTTATCAGCGGTCCAAGTAACTCAGCCGATATCGAATTGAATCTCGTCGTTGGCGTTCACGGACCGATCAAAGCCACCTATATTGTCATTAATGATCGATAGAGAAAAGTGGAGAGCTTTTGCCCTCCACTTTTCTTTCATTTTCAAACTTAACAAACCGTCCCCAAATTACATACTTTACCGCTTTAACTCAGCGGGGGTCTGACCCCCTATGCTGCAATGTCACGCTGTTTTTTCATCATTCTTCCTTTAATTGACTTCATCACATGATACGTAGTAGGGACGATCACCAACGTCAATAACGTTGAGGTTAATAATCCTGAAATAACGACGATCGCGAGCGATTTTGAAATTAATCCGCCTTCACTTGATAAGGCTAATGGTAATAACGCACCGATCGTGGCAAGCGCGGTCATGAGAATCGGACGAAGGCGCGTTTTTCCTGCGTCTAATAACGCGGCTTTGAGCTCCATCCCCTTCTTTTCATTTTGCTTCACGCGGTCCATCAGTACAATCGCATTCGTTACGACAATTCCGATTAACATCAGGAATCCAACTAACGCCGGCATCCCGAGTGCTTGGTCTGTTAAATATAACCCTAGTAAGCCCCCAGAGAATAAGAATGGCAAGGAGGACAGGATCGCCACTGGCATTAGCATATTGCCAAACGCAATCAACATCACGATAAATACAAGCACAACGGCTACTGCCATGGCGATCATCATATTGGTAAATCCTTCATTCATCGCTTGCGCTGTGCCCTCTGAACGATATTCAACCCCGTTTGGTAAATCCAATGTTTTCAATCGCTTATCTACCTCCGCTTCCACACCAGAGGCATTATCGGTGGTGATCCGGCCCGTAACCTGCACATATTGCTGCTGATTCAAACGATACAAGGCGGAAGGACTAGGTGCCTTTTTAAGAGTGGCCACTTCTGAAAGGGTGACTTGCTGCCCTATTGGATTGGTCATCGTTTGGCTCATAATCGCATGGATCGAGTTTAATGCATCTCCTTCCAATGCTAAATGAATACTAGTTGTTTTCCCGTCCACTTGCATTTCGGCAACATTCTCACCGGAAATCAACTCTCTGACGTATCCGGCAACCATGATCGGACTTAAGCCTTTTTCAACCGCTTTCTGATCATTTATCTCTAGTTGGAGCTGCTCTTTGACCCCTGAAAGGTTGGACTCGACATTTTCCAAGCCATCAATACCTTTAATTTTGTCGGTGATCAGCATCCCGGCTGTCTCTAAATTGGCGGCATTTCCGCCCTCAACAATTAACGTTATCCCGTTTGTTCCAACAATCCCAACCGGACTCAACGCCACCTGCATTTGATCATCGAGTTTTTCTACTTCGGTTTTTACCCTTTTTTCAAAAGTAGTCGTTTGATTTTTCGAAAGGTCATCCCTTAAATCAATTGCAAAGCGAATATGTTCCCCGTTTACAATCGTTTGGGTATGCTTAATATCCTGTTCCTCTTTTAAAATTTCTTCTATTTTAACCGCGATGCCGTTCGCTTTTTCCAAGGAAGTTCCAGCCGGTAAATCCCCTGTTAACCGATAGGATACAGCTTTTTCCTGCGGTAAAAAGTTCTTCGGAATCATCGGAACTAAAAACAGCGAACCAGCAAACATGACCAATGCCAGTACAATCGTTAACGCCCGTTTAGTTAACACCCATGATAATGTATGTTTATAAGCTTTTTGAAAAAGGGTTTCTTTCTCCTCTTTCGGCTTGATGCCAAGTAAGAAAAGTTTAGCTAGTAATGGCACGACCGTTAATGAGACGATTAGTGAAAACGCGAGTGCCACGATGACCGTGATGCCAAATGGAGCAAAAAAGCGGCCGATGATCCCTGGAACAAAGGACAGCGGCCCAAAAACGGCAATCGTCGTCAGGGTAGAAGATGTAATCGCACCGCCTACTTCTTTTGCTGCCGTCAGCACCATTCGTTCATCACGTTTGGGACTTGTTAAGGTGCGGCGGTACACATTTTCAATAACCACAATGGAGTCATCGATCACCCGACCGACAGCGACCGCAATTCCCGCGAGTGTCATCATGTTTAAGCTGTAATCAAAATATTTCAAGGTGATCATCGATGCTAAGATCGACAATGGAATAGAAAGAACGGCTACGAGTGTTGCTCGAATGTTACGAAGGAATAAGAAGGTAACCATAACAGCAAACAATGTGCCGAGCAGGACTTCCCGCAGCATTCCATCGACCGATGATTTCACTTCTTTTGACGTATCATATAACTTCGTTAATTGGTATCCAGCAGGGAGGTCAACTGCATCGAGCTTTTCCTTTGCTTGATCCACCAGTTCGACGGTATTGGAGCCTGGCTGTGCAGTCATTTCAACCAGAACCGCCGGCTTTTCATTTAATCGAGTGTAGACCATTTCTTGTTTGTTGTGATAGGAAATGTCAGCGATTTCCGACATGGTTATTTTTTCAATACCAGCAGGCCCTTGTGCTAAAATTTGAATCGCTTTAACATCTTCGACTGAATTCAGCTTGAAATCGGCTTGCACATTTAATGTTTTATCGTCTACATTGACTTGACCAGCCGGAAATGAAAAGTGATGAGCTAACAATGTCTGCTTTACGGTCTCATACGTGATTCCATGCTGCTTCATTTTTTCAGGATCAAGCTTCACGGCCACTTCCTTTTCCGTTTCACCAGAGATGTCAATCCTGCCGACTCCATCTAGTCCTGTCAACGCTGGCTTAATTTGTTCATTAATATATTGTGTCAGGTCGGATTGATTGGCCGTATCCGATGAAAGAGCAAATGAAAATACCGGCATGGCGGAAGGACCGTCCTTGAAAATCCCCGGTTTTTCAGCATCAGCAGGCAGCTTAAGTGAAGCGACTGCAGTCGTGACATCCTTTTCTGCTTCATCCATATCCTTGCTCATTTCAAATTCGAGAATCGCTACGACCATATTACTGTGTGCTTCGATATATAAATTATCTAGTTGTTTTATCCCCGATAGCGTTCCTTCCAAGGGCTTGCCAACATCCTCTAATCCCTGTTCAGGAGTAGCTCCGATATAGGGTACCTGTACGACCATATAAGGAATGTCTACATTCGGCATCGATTCCATCTTCATGGTTTTGACTGAATATAATCCCCCTGCAATGACCATTAACATGGCGATAAAAATAACCCCGGCATTCTTTAAAGAAAATTTAATCCATGATTTCATACCTTCTCTTCCCCTCCGTTAAATCGTCCTTTTTCAGTTTAACTACTTCTCAACCTACCAAACTTGTTTTCTGGTTCTTTTTACCTTTTTTATTATAGTTTTCCAAACAGTTCTCCAACATCGGGCAGTTGATGTAATCTCAACTACGACCTCAGACCTAGAAGGGTAAGACCCCCGCTGCTTTAAAGTAGTGAAGGACTGGTGGAGCTTGTTGATAGTTCTTAAAGCGGACAATCGGAAGTTTTGCGCGCGAAAAAAGCACCACTAGCGTATTTTAGCTGGTAGTGCCTTAAATGTTATCTATGTAGAAGATTCATATGAAGCATGATCGTCCCCCAAATCACACGCTTTACCGCTTTAGCTTAATGGGGGTCTGACCCCTCTCCTTTCTATTCAGTATTTTGATAAAAAAAGAAGCACTCACCCAGCCTAACGAGTGGTGCTTCCCTTTCCTGCTTATCCTCAAAACCCTTATAACGTCACTTTTTCACCTTTTAGCTTTTCAATTTCCCTATTTAGCTCTTCCTCGTTTACATAGCTGCTATATGCCGCGTCAAACTGAGCTAAAGGAGTGGAAAACTGATTTCCCGCCTGTACCTCTGCTTCCATTAATAAAATCCTCGCTTCGGCACGGGCAACACCTCTGACAATATTGTCAGTTTGGAAGGAAACTGTCGCTTTTTGGATTTGTTTCATCGACTGGGCCACATTGGCACGTGAAGCTAACAGAACTTTCTTCTGCTGCATTTGATTATACGTTTCCTTTAGCTCGTCCAACTTTTCAACAAGAATGGCTGTTTGCCCTTTAATAGCCTCGTATTGTTCCTCATAAAGATGTAATTGCTTTTCATTAATAAGCTTTTCTTGCACGGCCAGTTTTGCCATATTGTCATCCCCTTGGCCAATCGCCAATTTCGCCTGTCGTGCTCTCTTCGCTACCAACTCTCTCGTTTCCATCAGGAGCGCCTCTTGTTTTTTCTCTACAAAAATTTGTCGCGCTAAGGCTTTCTGACCTTTTACAATTTCCTGTTCCATTTCTCTGGAATATTCATTTAGCATCGCAATCGGATCTTCGAGACCGTCTAAAAGGCTGTTAATGTCCGCCATTGTAATCGTCTTTATTCTTTTAAAAATACCCATCTTATTCATTCTCCTTTTTATTGATCATATTTTGTTCCCACTGATCCAAAAGACGTGCGTTTTGGTTGATTACGGGTGTATGTGAACTCACAATCGAAGTGTCGATAAACTGTTGCATGGATGAAGCCTTTGCCTTCTTTCTAAGCCATCTTACTAGTAAAACAAGTAGAGCTGGTCCAATAATTAGGATGAGCCATGGGAATCCGCCATCATGGTGAGGGCCATTCATCATTTGGTGGGAACCAAAACCGTCGCCTCCCCTTGGTCCCATTCCACCAGGACCATGACCGTGACCTTCTGGACCTCTAGCAAAAGCACTGCCTCCACCTAGAAGAAAATGGAGGACGTTAATCACCAAAACCGTAGAGGCAACAATCACACCCCAGAAAATACCTTTTCTCACTTTACTATTCATCTAATCTTTCCTCCTTTCGCTACTTGATACAATGAATTCTACTGGCGAATGGTGAAAGCTTGGTGAAAAGCAGAAAAAAGTAAAAAATTTTTTTTTGGGGTCTGACCCCCGCTAAATTAACTTGGTAAAGCATTAATACGGTGGGGGTCTGACCCCCCAAATTTCCATTGCATTTTCGATGAATTTACTTTACAATTAACTGCATAAATATTCATACAAACCGTTAGAGTTATACAAAGAAGGAGACATTACACCATGTTGCAGACAAAATTAGTAGACTCAGAGTTAATTGCTTGGACGATCGAACAGCGCCGGCATTTTCATATGAACCCTGAATTATCAGGACAGGAATATAACACAGCAGCTTATGTTAAAGAGAAATTGAATGAATTTGGAATCCCATTAGATACTCGGTTTTCAGCCCCGAATGTGATTGCTAGATTTAATGGAATAGAAGGGAAAAGGACGATTGCGCTACGTGCCGATATGGATGCCCTTCCCCTCCAGGAAGAGGGCGATAAACCGTATCTTTCAACCGTTCCAGGCGTGATGCATGGCTGCGGTCATGATGGTCATACAGCTACATTACTTGGCGTGGCCAAATGGATGAGCCAACACCCGCAGCTGGTAAAAAATAATATTGTCTTGATTTTCCAAAGCTCGGAGGAAGCCTCTCCTAGTGGCGCCCAACAGCTAGTCAAAGAGGGTATCTTAGACGGAGTCGATGTCATCTATGGCATTCATTACATGTCCAGCATACCGCTTGGAAAAATTGGCTTTGCCACCGGGTACGCGATGGCATCATGCGACGATTTTGATATCACCATTGAAGGGCAAGGCGGACACGGGGGCTATCCACATGAAACCGTCGACCCCATCTACATTGCTACCCATCTGATTCAGGCCTTTCAATCGATTGTCAGCCGGAACTTAAACCCCCTGCATCCTGGAGTAATTTCTATCGGCGGAATGCAAGCGGGCAACTCCTATAACGTCATTCCAGATAAGGTGAGACTGCAGGGAACCATTCGGGCGTTATCGTTTGAAGGCGCGGACCTGATGCACAAAAAAACTGCTCAGTTAACGGAATCGTTGTGCGCAAGCTTTGGCGCAAAAGGCCATTATCATTTTATCGAAGGAACACTGCCATTATACAATCATCCTGAAGCCTGTGAAGTGGCGAAGGAAATCATCGAAACAACCTTTGGTGAAGAAGTCTTTACAGAAGTAGAACCCGTCATGGGAGCGGAGGATTTCTCCTATTATTTAAAGGAAAAGACAGGAGCGTTCATTAAAGTCGGCATGCAAGGGGAAAAAAGCCAATACCCACACCATCATCCCAAATTTGATATCGATGAAGCAGCCATTCCTGCTGGGTTAGAGCTAGTAATTCAATTAGCATTAAATGCATAATCTATTTGAAATAAAAAAACAGCCATTTTATGAACAACATAAAATGGCTGTTTTTAGTACTTTAACACTTTAGTGGAGTGGGGGTCTGACCCCGCCCGCAGCTATTTCTTTCTTTTCATTGAATCCTTTAACAATGAGCCACACTGCTAAAATCATTTCATTAGCTGCTACTGGCAGCGCCAAAATACCACCCCAAACAGAAATTTGCTGAATGACCCCGAACATGACCAACAAGGCACAAAGAAAAACACAAGTTGCCCCTGTCATACCCAAAATGGAAATGAACCTGGGTACAAGTTTAGATTTATAAAATATATAACTGTACATCATTGTATTGATACCCAGCATGAAAAGAGGACCAAGCATAAATGTCCAATCATGTATTGCTTTTAATATTGTACCTGAAGATTGAAAAGATGCGGTATCCACCATTCCTACTGCCACAGATTCTCGGCTTAAGGTCAATAGCGACAGGACGCTGATTACACCAACCGTAATGATAACCGCTTCAAGGAACCTAAAGCAAACATGCCATAGAGCGATCGTCTCATTATATTTTCTTAAAATCGGAAACATGGTCGTTGCCGTACCAACCGCTGAAACGACAAGTATTAATTCCATAACCGCTCCAAGTATCACCTCATTAGCGTGTGCAGCACCATTAATTAAGTAATCGGGGCCCTTTAGGATTGGGTTGTATAAATTAAGACCTATTATTGCCGTAACAGCTGCCAGTATAAACAGTACTCCTACCATTTTTGCTGCTTTTTTATTTGAATTCATTTTTTATCTCCGCCCTATCGTAAATTCAAAAACGGTAAAGTAAATCAAGCAAAGTTCTTACAACTTTGTGTTGTCCCCATAAAAGAATACCTCTTCCAATGGTAAGTTAAATGCGTGAGCAATGCGGAAAGCCAGTTCTAGAGATGGGGAGTAATTTCCTTTTTCAAGAGCCACGATGGTTTGCCTTGTTACGCCCACCTTGTCAGCTAATTGCTGCTGAGTCATTTCATCATGGTTGAATCGTAATTTACGGATGTGATTGCCGACAAGAGTTTTACCCATATTAGACTCCTTTTCGATAGTGATAAAGTTTAGTAACGGAGCCGGTCACATCAGAAATGAATCCTGAACTGATCAGGATAATGAACATTACCTGTGACGGCTGATAGATGATCAATGATCCCATTGCAAGAAGAAAGCCGGCGATAAACACAAAAAAAGAATTTCGGTTCGCTTTCAAGTCAATTAATTTATCCAGTTCATCCGCAAATCTTGGTTCCTTTTCTTTAGTCGTCATTCTAAAGACGATGTTAAAAATAATGCTGATAATGATGTGCGCGACTATTGAAACCAAAGTCAAAATGAGGACGAAGGAACCCCAATAACGAAAGGTTTCGGTCGTTTCCAGACCTCCTTCAGGGTACTTAGGGTACATGTACAAGCCATAAGATACGAAAATGAATATGGCGCTGATCAATGATACAATGCTTTTCTTTTCTTGATAAGTCATGGTTTACACCCCCTGTATGTTCACTTTTACACCATGCATAGTATTATATGCATGATGTAAAAAAAAGTTTACATGAAGTAAAGTATAAATTACGTTAATAGACCAGACACCGCCTATTAGGGCAAAGTGCCGGCCTTGGAGACGCAATTGGTTAGGGGAAGTTAAGAAATGAACTACGGTATAACCGATTTTTCGAACTGCAAATATCAAAAAAGCAGACCAAACTGTTGGTCTGCTGTGTTAAGCTTAGCTGCGCTCTAGTAGAGAATTTCAACTCATTCACCCGTTGGAGTGAAGTATATTAGTAAAAAAGCGCCTGAGTATGTTAAGTACTCAGGCGCTTCTAATCCATATTAACTTTTATGCGCCTTAGAGGATTCGAACCTCTGACCGTACGCTTAGAAGGCGTATGCTCTATCCAGCTGAGCTAAAGGCGCATTATTGAATGGCGGAATGCTCACGTGACCTAACCATTATCATGGATGCCTGTTGAGTATTTCCGATCCAAAAAAATGGCTCCGCAGGTAGGACTCGAACCTACGACCGATCGGTTAACAGCCGATTGCTCTACCACTGAGCTACTGCGGAACAATAAAATACTATTAGAATAAGGTGGGCCTAAATGGACTCGAACCATCGACCTCACGCTTATCAGGCGTGCGCTCTAACCAGCTGAGCTATAGGCCCAAATAGAAGTGTGGAGCGGGTGATGGGAATCGAACCCACTACATCAGCTTGGAAGGCTGAGGTTTTACCAGTAAACTACACCCGCATTTATGATGGAGGCGGCAACCGGATTCGAACCGGTGGTAAAGGTTTTGCAGACCTCTGCCTTACCACTTGGCTATGCCGCCAACATTTAATAGGCATTAGCCCAATCAAATTAGAAAAATGGGGCGGCTGATGGGAATCGAACCCACGAATGTCGGAACCACAATCCGATGCGTTAACCACTTCGCCACAACCGCCATAATGGTGGAGGGGGACGGATTCGAACCGCCGAACCCTGAGGGAGCGGATTTACAGTCCGCCGCGTTTAGCCACTTCGCTACCCCTCCATGTATAAGTTGAAATAGCGTATTAAAAGATATGATGGCGCAGGACGGAATCGAACCGCCGACACAAGGATTTTCAGTCCTTTGCTCTACCGACTGAGCTACTGAGCCAATTTAATATTCTTACCTACAACAAATTTAATGTTAGTCCTTTGCTCAAAAAAACTACTGGGATAAAATGGCGGTCCGGACGGGACTCGAACCCGCGACCTCCTGCGTGACAGGCAGGCATTCTAACCAACTGAACTACCGGACCATATTGCGGGGACAGGATTTGAACCTGTGACCTTCGGGTTATGAGCCCGACGAGCTACCAGACTGCTCCACCCCGCGACAATAAAAATCAAGAATACATATTATGGAGGAGGAAGAGGGATTCGAACCCCCGCGCGGTATGACCCGCCTGTCGGTTTTCAAGACCGATCCCTTCAGCCAGACTTGGGTATTCCTCCAAATAAGTGGAGCCTAGCGGGATCGAACCGCTGACCTCCTGCGTGCAAAGCAGGCGCTCTCCCAGCTGAGCTAAGGCCCCAAAAGTATAAAAATGGTCGGGAAGACAGGATTCGAACCTGCGACCCCTTGGTCCCAAACCAAGTGCTCTACCAAGCTGAGCTACTTCCCGTTATATATGGCATGCCCGATAGAGGGCCAAACCTACAACCATATGGTCTGTAGTCAGATACTCTTTCTATTGAGCTAATGGCGCATTTGGAGCGGAAGACGGGATTCGAACCCGCGACCCCCACCTTGGCAAGGTGATGTTCTACCACTGAACTACTTCCGCATGGAAAAATAAATGAATGCGGGTGAAGGGAGTCGAACCCCCACGCCTTGCGGCGCCAGATCCTAAGTCTGGTGCGTCTGCCAATTCCGCCACACCCGCATATAAATTTATTATGGTGAGCCATGAAGGACTCGAACCTTCGACCCTCTGATTAAAAGTCAGATGCTCTACCAACTGAGCTAATGGCTCGTACATAATGGTGCCGGCGAGAGGACTTGAACCCCCAACCTACTGATTACAAGTCAGTTGCTCTACCAATTGAGCTACCCCGGCTTAGAGTTTAGAAAGAAATATGGTGGAGGATGACGGGATCGAACCGCCGACCCTCTGCTTGTAAGGCAGATGCTCTCCCAGCTGAGCTAATCCTCCAAATATGGTGACCCCTACGGGACTCGAACCCGTGTTACCTCCGTGAAAGGGAGGTGTCTTAACCGCTTGACCAAGGGGCCGTAATAAATTTTCACAAAAAAATAGCCCCAAATGGGGTAGCCTGGCAACGTCCTACTCTCACAGGGACGCGTGTCCCAACTACCATCGGCGCTGAGAAGCTTAACTTCCGTGTTCGGTATGGGAACGGGTGTGACCTTCTCGCCTTAATTACCAGACTATTTTATTGAGAGATCGTTCTCTCAAAACTAGATAATACAGAAGAAGTGTGTAAAACTCAAGTTCGCTTAAAAATGGTTAAGTCCTCGAACGATTAGTATCAGTCAGCTCCACATGTCGCCATGCTTCCACCTCTGACCTATCAACCTGATCATCTTTCAGGGTTCTTACTAGCTTGACGCTATGGGAAATCTCATCTTGAGGGGGGCTTCATGCTTAGATGCTTTCAGCACTTATCCCGTCCGCACATAGCTACCCAGCGATGCCTTTGGCAAGACAACTGGTACACCAGCGGTGCGTCCATCCCGGTCCTCTCGTACTAAGGACAGCTCCTCTCAAATTTCCTGCGCCCACGACGGATAGGGACCGAACTGTCTCACGACGTTCTGAACCCAGCTCGCGTACCGCTTTAATGGGCGAACAGCCCAACCCTTGGGACCGACTACAGCCCCAGGATGCGATGAGCCGACATCGAGGTGCCAAACCTCCCCGTCGATGTGGACTCTTGGGGGAGATAAGCCTGTTATCCCCGGGGTAGCTTTTATCCGTTGAGCGATGGCCCTTCCATGCGGAACCACCGGATCACTAAGCCCGACTTTCGTCCCTGCTCGACTTGTAGGTCTCGCAGTCAAGCTCCCTTGTGCCTTTACACTCTACGAATGATTTCCAACCATTCTGAGGGAACCTTTGGGCGCCTCCGTTACTCTTTAGGAGGCGACCGCCCCAGTCAAACTGCCCACCTGACACTGTCTCCCACCCCGATCAGGGGTGCGGGTTAGAATTTCAATACAGCCAGGGTAGTATCCCACCGACGCCTCCACCGAAGCTAGCGCTCCGGCTTCTCAGGCTCCTACCTATCCTGTACAAGCTGTACCAAAATTCAATATCAGGCTACAGTAAAGCTCCACGGGGTCTTTCCGTCCTGTCGCGGGTAACCTGCATCTTCACAGGTACTATAATTTCACCGAGTCTCTCGTTGAGACAGTGCCCAGATCGTTACGCCTTTCGTGCGGGTCGGAACTTACCCGACAAGGAATTTCGCTACCTTAGGACCGTTATAGTTACGGCCGCCGTTTACTGGGGCTTCGATTTAGAGCTTCGCTTGCGCTAACCCCTCCTCTTAACCTTCCAGCACCGGGCAGGCGTCAGCCCCTATACTTCGCCTTGCGGCTTCGCAGAGACCTGTGTTTTTGCTAAACAGTCGCCTGGGCCTATTCACTGCGGCTCTTCGAGGCTATTCACCCCAAAGAGCACCCCTTCTCCCGAAGTTACGGGGTCATTTTGCCGAGTTCCTTAACGAGAGTTCTCTCGCTCACCTTAGGATTCTCTCCTCGCCTACCTGTGTCGGTTTGCGGTACGGGCACCTTTTATCTCGCTAGAGGCTTTTCTTGGCAGTGTGGAATCAGGAACTTCGGTACTAAACTTCCCTCGCTGTCACAGCTCAGCCTTCACGGTAAGCGGATTTTCCTACTTACCAGCCTAACTGCTTAGACGCGCATATCCAACAGCGCGCTTACCCTATCCTCCTGCGTCCCCCCATCACTCAAACGATAAAGAGGTGGTACAGGAATATCAACCTGTTGTCCATCGCCTACGCCTTTCGGCCTCGGCTTAGGTCCCGACTAACCCTGAGCGGACGAGCCTTCCTCAGGAAACCTTAGGCATTCGGTGGATGAGATTCTCACTCATCTTTCGCTACTCATACCGGCATTCTCACTTCTAAGCGCTCCACCAGTCCTTACGGTCTAGCTTCAACGCCCTTAGAACGCTCTCCTACCACTGACATCGTTGATGTCAATCCACAGCTTCGGTGATACGTTTAGCCCCGGTACATTTTCGGCGCAGAGTCACTCGACCAGTGAGCTATTACGCACTCTTTAAATGGTGGCTGCTTCTAAGCCAACATCCTGGTTGTCTAAGCAACTCCACATCCTTTTCCACTTAACGTATACTTTGGGACCTTAGCTGGTGGTCTGGGCTGTTTCCCTTTTGACTACGGATCTTATCACTCGCAGTCTGACTCCCACGGATAAGTCTTTGGCATTCGGAGTTTGTCTGAATTCGGTAACCCGATGAGGGCCCCTAGTCCAAACAGTGCTCTACCTCCAAGACTCTTACTACGTGAGGCTAGCCCTAAAGCTATTTCGGAGAGAACCAGCTATCTCCAAGTTCGATTGGAATTTCTCCGCTACCCACACCTCATCCCCGCACTTTTCAACGTGCGTGGGTTCGGGCCTCCATCCAGTGTTACCTGGACTTCACCCTGGACATGGGTAGATCACCTGGTTTCGGGTCTACGACCACATACTCATTCGCCCTATTCAGACTCGCTTTCGCTGCGGCTCCGTCTTTTCAACTTAACCTTGCATGGGATCGTAACTCGCCGGTTCATTCTACAAAAGGCACGCCATCACCCATTAACGGGCTCTGACTACTTGTAGGCACACGGTTTCAGGAACTATTTCACTCCCCTTCCGGGGTGCTTTTCACCTTTCCCTCACGGTACTGGTTCACTATCGGTCACTAGGGAGTATTTAGCCTTGGGAGATGGTCCTCCCTGCTTCCGACCGGATTTCTCGTGTCCGGCCGTACTCAGGATCCACTCAGGAGGGAACGAAGTTTCAACTACAGGGTTTTTACCTTCTATGACGGACCTTTCCAGATCGCTTCATTTACCCCGTTCCTTTGTAACTCCATGTTGAGTGTCCTACAACCCCAAGAGGCAGGCCTCTTGGTTTGGGCTATGTCCCGTTTCGCTCGCCGCTACTCAGGGAATCGCGTTTGCTTTCTCTTCCTCCGGGTACTTAGATGTTTCAGTTCCCCGGGTATGCCATCCATACCCTATGTATTCAGGTAAAGATACTACTCCATTACGAGCAGTGGGTTTCCCCATTCGGAAATCTCCGGATCAAAGCTTACTTACAGCTCCCCGAAGCATATCGGTGTTAGTCCCGTCCTTCATCGGCTCCTAGTGCCAAGGCATTCACCGTGCGCCCTTTCTAACTTAACCTAAAAGGTTTGTTTCTCTTAATAAATAAGAGAGAAAACTAAAATGGCGAATTCTCGATGTTTTACTTGCTTCTTCTTACGATTATCTAGTTTTCAAAGAACGAATGTTTCGAGAGATTGTACTCTCAAAACTAAACAAACAAAAAGCGGTCAACTTCTTATCAGTCCGAAAGGACTGCATTATCCTTAGAAAGGAGGTGATCCAGCCGCACCTTCCGATACGGCTACCTTGTTACGACTTCACCCCAATCATCTGTCCCACCTTAGGCGGCTGGCTCCTTACGGTTACCCCACCGACTTCGGGTGTTACAAACTCTCGTGGTGTGACGGGCGGTGTGTACAAGGCCCGGGAACGTATTCACCGCGGCATGCTGATCCGCGATTACTAGCGATTCCGGCTTCATGTAGGCGAGTTGCAGCCTACAATCCGAACTGAGAATGGTTTTATGGGATTGGCTAGGCCTCGCGGCTTTGCTGCCCTTTGTACCATCCATTGTAGCACGTGTGTAGCCCAGGTCATAAGGGGCATGATGATTTGACGTCATCCCCACCTTCCTCCGGTTTGTCACCGGCAGTCTCCTTAGAGTGCCCAACTGAATGCTGGCAACTAAGAACAAGGGTTGCGCTCGTTGCGGGACTTAACCCAACATCTCACGACACGAGCTGACGACAACCATGCACCACCTGTCACTCTGTCCCCCGAAGGGGAACGTCCTATCTCTAGGAGTGTCAGAGGATGTCAAGACCTGGTAAGGTTCTTCGCGTTGCTTCGAATTAAACCACATGCTCCACCGCTTGTGCGGGCCCCCGTCAATTCCTTTGAGTTTCAGCCTTGCGGCCGTACTCCCCAGGCGGAGTGCTTAATGCGTTAGCTGCAGCACTAAGGGGCGGAAACCCCCTAACACTTAGCACTCATCGTTTACGGCGTGGACTACCAGGGTATCTAATCCTGTTTGCTCCCCACGCTTTCGCGCCTCAGCGTCAGTTACAGACCAGAAAGCCGCCTTCGCCACTGGTGTTCCTCCACATCTCTACGCATTTCACCGCTACACGTGGAATTCCGCTTTCCTCTTCTGCACTCAAGTCCCCCAGTTTCCAATGACCCTCCACGGTTGAGCCGTGGGCTTTCACATCAGACTTAAAGGACCGCCTGCGCGCGCTTTACGCCCAATAATTCCGGACAACGCTTGCCACCTACGTATTACCGCGGCTGCTGGCACGTAGTTAGCCGTGGCTTTCTGGTTAGGTACCGTCAAGGTACCGGCAGTTACTCCGATACTTGTTCTTCCCTAACAACAGAGCTTTACGACCCGAAGGCCTTCATCGCTCACGCGGCGTTGCTCCATCAGACTTTCGTCCATTGTGGAAGATTCCCTACTGCTGCCTCCCGTAGGAGTCTGGGCCGTGTCTCAGTCCCAGTGTGGCCGATCACCCTCTCAGGTCGGCTACGCATCGTCGCCTTGGTGAGCCGTTACCTCACCAACTAGCTAATGCGCCGCGGGCCCATCTGTAAGTGACAGCCGAAACCGTCTTTCAGTTTTCCTTCATGTGAAGAAAAAGATTATCCGGTATTAGCACCGGTTTCCCGGTGTTATCCCAGTCTTACAGGCAGGTTGCCCACGTGTTACTCACCCGTCCGCCGCTAATCAACAGGAGCAAGCTCCTGTTGATCCGCTCGACTTGCATGTATTAGGCACGCCGCCAGCGTTCGTCCTGAGCCAGGATCAAACTCTCCAAGAAAGTTGATATAGCTCATAAATGTTACGTTGGCTCGCATTCTTCATTATATATAGAAGAAACACGATTGTTATTGTTTGTTGACGTTTTTGTTTGTTTAGTTTTCAAAGAACAATATTGTTTGTCTTAAGCGACAGTGATATAATCATATCACAACTTTTTTATTATATCAATATAATTTTTTAACTTTTTTCGTTAGCATTCTTAGTTGATATAACCTTTGTTGAAAGCGACTCACTTATCTTATCACCATTAATTTAATTATGCAACAGAAAGTTTTTCTTTTTTTCAAAAGTATTTTTATTTCCTTAAAACCTTTTTTGAGATAACAACCTCTTTCTTTTGACAGTATTAAATAATAAACATGGCTGGTGCCAATCGCGGATAGTATTTTCACTAAAATGACCTTCTTCTTCCTATTATTAAATTATTTTAATAAAACCAATCGATCATACACATGGAAGGGAAACCGATGTTTATCTTTCGTCCACCGTTTTTTGGGTGAAATTAGGACTGATCTGAATTAATAAAAATATCACAAAAAAACCTAAAATTAATACAATGGTTAATTGTCTTAATTTTCATATAATTAAATTGTCCATAATGTAACCGCTTGCAATTGGTGGATATCCATTCTTTGGGGGCAAAGGAGGGAAAAACGTTATATTTTTATGCAAGCGCTTTATGACTAGTTTTATCCATAAAATTTCTAGGAGGTAGAAAAATTGGCAAAAAAATCGAAGCGATTAAGAAAAATGGTCATGTCTTCCCTTATCACAAGTGTGGCGGCTGCCACAATTGCCGGCGGGGCATTAGCCTCACCGCCTGACCACTCAAATGCTGGTGGGAAGAATGCCCCATCGGTTGAAGCCCATGTTAAGCCCATCATTAAGATTGGCCAACGTCAATTTAAAGATCTCAACGCTAACGGCAAGTTAGATCCGTATGAGGACTGGCGCTTGTCCACCGAAAAGCGTGTAGCCGACCTCTTGCCGCGCATGAGCATGGAGGAAAAGGCCGGCATCATGCAAATCACATCACTTAGCACTACCGCCATCAACGATTACATCAATAATCGCCACATTCGCTACCTAATCATCCGAGACAACCCTACAGCAGCAGCACTAGCTGAGCGCGCCAACCAATATCAGGAGATCGCAGAGGCATCGCCGCTTGGTATTCCGATCGTTTTCACCTCTAACCCGAGAAATCACATTAATGAACAAAATGAGTTTGGTATCAGCGAGGCCTCCGGTCAGTTCTCAACTTGGCCTGGAACCCTAGGTCTTGCAGCAACACGTGACCTCAGTCTCATCCGTGACTTTGCCGAGATTGCCCGTGACGAGTGGCGCGCAGCTGGCATCCAAAAGGACTACGGCTACCAGATTGAAACGGCGACTGAACCGCGCTGGCGCCGTATCTCCGGTACCTTCGGAGAAGACCCAGCGTTGAATGCAAAAATTGCCAAAGAACTCGTCCTTGGTTTCCAAGGCAAGGAACTTAGCAGCCAGTCTGTCGCCCAGACCGTTAAGCATTTCCCTGGTGACGGAGCTGTTGTAAAAGGCCTCGACCCGCACAATGAGCCCGGCCAATTTGCGACCTATCCAACACCTGGAAGCTTATACAAATACCAGCTGCCGCCGTTCCAAGCCGCCATTGATGCAGGTGTGAGCTCGGTCATGTCCTACTACAATGTTCCTAAAAACGGGGGCAGTGCCGCACAGCTTCCGCGTGAGCTTTGGCAATCGGAGACCCAGCAGTTCGAAGAGGTGGCGGGTGCCTACAACAAGACCCTCCTCACTGACCTGCTTCGTGACCGGATGGGCTTCAAAGGCTATGTCAACAGCGATAGCGGCGTGCTGACCACCCGCGACTGGGGTGTTCACGACCTATCGATTGAGGAGAAATTTGCTAAGGCCATCGATGCCGGAACCAACATTTTTTCTGACAACAACGACCCAAGCGGGCTGATCTCTGCGGTAAATAAAGGCTTAATTAAAGAGAAGGACCTTAATCCATCAGTGTCCCAGCTGCTTACTGAGATTTTCAACCTTGGTCTTTTCGAGGACCCATATACTAACCCGGCAGAAGCTCAGGCGATCGCCAGCTCAGCGAAGTCACAGGCACGTGCTGATGAAGCGCACCTTAAATCCGTTACACTTCTTCGTAACAACAAGGGGATGCTGCCACTGACTGATAAAAAAATCGCCTCTACAAAGCTGTATGTAGAAGTGTTTAGCGGTAGCAACAGTGCTAATCGCACAGACTCATTGAAGCAGCTCATTGCGAAGGAAGATCCTTCAGTGACTATCGTCAATACGCTTAGTGAAGCGAACGCCGCCCTTATCTGGCTGCGCCCAAGTCCATACGAGTTCCCTGACAACTCTACTGTTGATATTAAACTAGGCAAAAACACAGGCATTGACGTTGCAAAAGTGAAACAAATTGAAGCGGCCGTCCCAACTGCCCTTGTGGTCAATATGACCAATCCATGGGTGATTGATGAGGTCGAGCCTGGCGCTGCATCCGTTGTGGCAACCTATAGCGTCAAGGCCGAAGCACTACTCGATGTCCTTCGCGGACGCTTCAACCCAACTGGTAAGCTGCCAATCACCATCCCAGCCAACCAAGAGGCGGTCGAGAAAAATGCATCTGATGTCCCAGGCTACGCCGAAAAGTTCGACTATACTTACACAAATGCAGCTGGTGATGACTACACCTTTGGCTTTGGTCTCAGCTATAAAAAATAATGCACTAAGGGTTAACAACTATGTTTTATCAGACTACTATTACCGTTCCCTTTAGTGAAAAAATCAAGGTCTAACAAATGGAGAAATATAGAGAAGCCGAGGAAAATTGTATCCTCGGCTTTCTTTTGTTGTTTCTATCATTGTTCTGCTTATACAACAGATTCGCGGATAAAAACCGAGATTCGCGGATAAGCACGATGCAATATTAAATTCAGGAGTAAAGCAATTAAAAATGACCCCAAAATAACGATTTTAGGGAAATACACTAATCTTAATCTAAAAAAATCAAGACACGATTCTATCGGACTTTAAATCTGCCATTTTATTATCCTATGTATACACTACACCACATGGATTCCAAGCCCATAAAGCCTACCCATTCTAGGTTTACCCCTCAAAAACCCTAAAAAGATCTTAAAAACTGACTTCCCCACTACCTTCGTACTTTACCGCTTTAGTCGAGTGGGGGTCTTACCCCCTCTTGTCATTAACAGGATTATGTGGAAATATAAAGATGAGAAAACAACACAACAGTAGTGATTTCCACTACTGTTTTTTATGAGATTGAAAGATAAAGGGGAGCACTATGATTTATGAGTAAAAGAATCGTTTTTTTCACTCTACTATTTACCTTCATGTTTGGTACGTTTGCCTCTGCACATCCAGGGCGAACAGATTCAAATGGAGGCCACACTTGCCGAACCAATTGCGGGAATTGGGGACTTAGTACCGGAGAATATCACTATCACAACGGAGGCGGAACCACTTCAAACCGGTCTTCCACTAGTAGTAATAGTAGTAAGAGTCAGAGCACGAGTATAAATGATAAGGATTGTACAGACTTTGCCTCTTACGATGATATGATTGCATATTGGAATGCAAAAGGTTATTCAGCAACAAACGACCCAGAAAATCTAGATGGTTGGGGAAACGGTCAAGTCGATGACGGGATCCCGTGTGAAGCTCCTGATGGCTATGACCGAACATTGATCAATAATAGTTCTGAACAAAAAGCTCACATCCAAGCGGAACAAGATAACCAAAAAGGCGAAAAAGCAGGATATTCCGTTGGACTTCAGGATGGATATCAAGAAGCAACCAGCAATATGACGAATTCGACGGGTTCATATGATTATAATACCGGGTATTCTGTAGGGTATGAAAAAGGATATGCAGAAGGTAAGAAAAAAATTGAAGCAGCAAAAATAAAGGCCGTAAATGAAGGCTCTTCTTTAGGAAAAAAACAGGACCAGCTCAACATTCCTACTACATATGCTTCTCATGCAGGCTTGAAAAAGGCCTTTGAAGATGGATTTAATAAAGCCGTATCGAAACGAGTCGAAGCAAAGAAAAAGGAATATACTAGCGTAGGTTATTCTGACGGGAAAAAGGATGTTCATTCCCCTCCAAAAGCTGTGGAAGAAATGTTTGTAAATGCCTATCAAGAGGGATATAAAACGGGACAAAGCGAGTTAAAAGAGAACTACGTTAAACAAGGATACGAAGCCGCTTTTACAATGCTAAAATATAAAGCTCCTAACCTAACGAATGAAAAGTTTACAGAATGGTATAAAGAAGGTTTTGAATCGAATAAAGAAATAGTGAAGATTCAAAATGAGGGTTATGCATGGGGGAAATCAGGCGAACCATTAACAACACCAAAGAAATATAACAAAAGCCAAGAGATATTCCAACATTATTACCAATTAGGTCTTAAAGAATATGAAGAAAAGCAAAGCAATACTAAAAAGGCTGCAGCTAGTGGCGTTGGTGTAATCGCATTAAGCTGGCTTGGCAGAAGATTCTATATAGCGAAGAAAATGATTAAATAAAGGTGATGGGAATGGGAGTTTATCAAGCAGTTTGTTATAAGGTTGAGGACTTATTTGTAAAAATGCTAACGAAAAAAACAGAGGTAAAAATTTCGGCAGAGAAAGTAAACCAATACAGAAATGAAAAAGAACAACTCCTGCACCAACGAAAAGCTGTACATACAAAAGAAGTGGCTGTACAAAGCACGATTGAAGAAAAGAAAACTGTAATACAAGAAAGTCAGCCAATTGAACAAAGAGACCTAGATGATAGAGAACTAGAAGAAAGAGAATTAAATGCCTTAATTTCAAAATTGATGGGGAGAGGCCTAGAAAAATCTCATTATGAATACAAAGAGATAAAAAGGAACAAACCATTATTCGAATCCCTTGTTAAAATTGGGCTTGAACCAAACGAAACAGCCTTAAGGCTTATTTTCTGTAAGTATGATCAATCAAGGCAGAGAAAAATGAATGGATACTTGATTCCTACTAATAAAAAGATAATTTTCATAAAAGAAGATTCCACATTTAGGGAATCATTCAGGTACCATATGATTGAGCATGTACATTGGATTCAAAATGGATCTTCTGAAGCAAGTCTCATGGTTAAATGTATAGGAAGAATATTAAAATTTGATGAAATTCATAACATCAGACAACTGAAAAAAGTGAAGGACTCCATCTCAAAATATACATCTAAAAAAGCAATGTAGAAACTCCTGTATAATAGAAGAAGAAAATGATCCATAAAAAATGTCGAGCACTGTCTACCATTGTACTATGATGCTTCACCGCTGTATAAGAGCGGGGGTCTGACCCCCACTCTTTTTTTACACCCTTTACTAGGCATTTGGACAAACACTGCTCTTTCATAAAAATAAACTAGAGTAAGGACGGTGATTGCATTGGCATTCTCATTCAATATTGGGCAATTTGAGGTACATTCTCTTTCTAATAATGCAAATATTAATTTTGGTCGTACTTTTCAAAACAGCCATACTGCCAATAGTTCCATAATCGGCGGCAATTTTAATTTTGGTGATGGTTGCATCATCTTAAGCAAGAGTATTTCTTTCGGTAATATTGAAAACACCAGCAAAGATTCCTAGATAATATGAAAACACATCTGTTGGGCTCGCTAAATAAAAACACCACAGGGACGGTTCTTGTATAGTTAAAAAAAACAATATATTAATTAACAAAAATGGTGTCAGGAATCTGACACCATTTTTTAATAAAGGATTTTCCAATCCGATTCATCTAAAAACACGTACTTCGATCTTACCTATTAATGATTTTCCTTCCCTTTACCATGGCCTTTTCCCTTGTCTTTTCCACGGTCCTTTCCATGATCTTTTCCATTGCTTTTCCCTTGCTGTTTCCATTCCTTTTTTTGTTGCTTCACTTCAGCCTTATTCCCACCATTTTCAGGAGCTGATTTGGTACTAGGTTTTGGTTTTGGTGGTACTTCTGCATTGCCGACACCTTTTATATACAGTTCGTTCTTTACGCTATAGACACTGTTTGGCTGTTGAAAACTGGATGAATCGGTTCCAAATGTTTGCATCATCGCTTTAAACATCAGCTGTGAAATTTTCGTCGTATTTCCGGCCATATAGTTACCAGAACCGTTTTGTGCATATCCGGTCCATACCGCCATAGTGTACTGTGGTGTATATCCGGCGAACCAGCTATCATTTGTCGCTGAATCCGGGTATCCATATTTAGCACGGGTCTGTGCATCAAAATTGGTTGTACCTGTTTTCCCGGCAACATCAAGTCCAGGGATGTTTGCGGTTGTTCCGGTCCCCGCATCTACGACGGTGCGTAACATATCCGTCACCATATAGGCGGTGTAATCCTGCATCACTCGTTTTGATTTCCCCGTAAACTGTACCGTTTTGCCATTTGGAAAAATAACTTTTTGGACAAAATGTGGTTTATTGTAATTACCACCATTTCCAAACGCACTATAAGCCCCTGCCATCATTAAAGGACTAACGGTATTACTTCCAATCGAATAGGATTCATAGACCTGGTTATTTTTAAAGTCAATGCCGAGTTGTTCTGCAAAGTTCTTTGCCTTATCCATTCCAACCTCTCGAAGCGTGAGCAGCGCAGGGATATTGTAGGACTTTTGCAGGGCCGTGCGGATCGTCAGCATTCCGTGATATTGATGATCCCAGTTTGAAATTAATTGACCGGTTGAATAGGTCGTCTTCTGATCATTGATCATATGAGCAGTGGACCATTTTAAATGTTCTATTGCAGGGCCATAATCAAAAATCGGCTTAAAGGCCGAGCCTGGCTGCCGATTAAGATCGACGGCAAAGTTATTCCCTAGGAATGCGGCTTTATAGTCATTTCGCCCGCTTCCAATCGCCCTGACTTCCCCTGTCTTTGTATCTAAAAAAACAAATGCTCCCTGAAAATCCGTATCTGGATAGGCAATAATTTCATTGGTGTTCATCATTTTGTCTGCATAATCCTGTGCTTTTGGATCCAGGGTAGTATAAATAGATAATCCATCCGTGCTGATGTCTACATCCTTCAGTTTTCCCTTTACCTCATTCACAGCTGCATCCAAAAATGCTTCATAAGCCATACCTTCTTGCGTGTTTTTTGCTGCAATTCCTTCTGTTACTGGAACCTTTGATGCTTCCTTCCATTGTTTCTCTGTAATATAACCATCTCTCAGCATCGAACTTAAGACAATATTACGGCGCTTGGTGGCTGCCTCTTTGTTTTCCGGCTTGGACGGGTCGTAACGATTCGGACTCTGTGGCAGTCCGGCTAACATAGCGGCCTGTGCGAGCGTCAATTTTTTCAACTCATTGGCTTCAATTCCATAGTAATTCTTCGCTGCCGCCGCCACGCCATAAGAACGGTTTCCAAGGTAGATTTTGTTTAAATACATCATTAAAATCTCCTGCTTGGAATATTTTTGTTCCAACTGATACGCCAAGTCCCATTCTTGCACTTTTCGCTTTAACGTCTTCTCTGGCGATAAAAAGGAGTTTTTGATCACTTGCTGCGTAATCGTACTGCCTCCTTGCGATCCGAAATCCCCGGTTAAGTTCACGAAAATGGCTTTGGCCGTCCGTTTGATGTCGATCCCATGATGTTCATAAAAATGGGAATCTTCCGTGGCAATAAACGCATGTTCCAGCACTTTTGGAACTTGTTCATATTTGATTTTTGTCCGCTTCTCCTTCCCGTATTCATAAATAAAATTTCCGTTTTTATCATAAAATTTTGTTGAAAGCGGATCGACCAGCTTAGAAGAATCTAATTTAGGCGTACCCTTAATCATCGAAGCGAACGTTATCGCTCCTGCTCCTGTTGAAACAAGTCCAAGCACCAAACAGACAATGAGCACTTTTTTCAACAACGATCCTTTTTTCGGGATTCGATTACTATTTTGTCTTGTTTTTTCAGCTTGTTTTCGCTCTTCACGAGATTGATAGATTTCTTCTGGCATACTTCTTCTCTCCCATGTATATATGTAGTTACGCTAAGTGGTTCTGAATGGAGGAATTGACAATTTGTGAATAGGTTATACCCAAAATAAAAATAATGAACCTTCCTACATGAAACTATTTATAGAAATTCGTAAGCTATCTTCTCTTTATGAGGGCTCTAACAGATTTTTAAGGAATACTAAAAAGCCAGGCGGACGGCCTGGCTCAGATAACTTGCTATTTTTTTAGGGTGGAAGTGGATGAAACACGAAATTTCCAAAGGCAATCACAGGGACAAGTAGATCCGGCTAAAAAAAGTCAACTTTTCCACTTCACCGCTGTATAAGAGTGGGGGTCTGACCCCCACCCCCACCCCTACCCCTATTTCGTAACTCCACTCACATCGATAAACGGTGTGGCTCCACCGGTTACGCTTGGCAGGCGGCCGTCCCATTTTTCTAATGCTTTTTCTTGGACTTCGATTTGTTTTAGTTGGATGAGCTCTGGTGTGACTTCTTGCTTTTTCAACCGTAATGCTTCAGCTTCAGCGCCGGCTTGGGCGACTTTCTGCTCGGCTTCGATTTTGATTCTTTCTAAATCACGTTGTGCGCGTAACGCATTTTGTTCCGCGGTTTGTTTGGATTCAATCGCTTTATTAAATTCATCACTAAACGCAAATTCTTTAATATTGATTTCTTCTAGGATCATATAATATTTGGTTAATTTTACATCAAGCATCTCTTTCACTTTGGCAGATACCTCTGGACGTTTGGAAATTAACTCTTCTGCTGTGTATTGGGCTGTGACGGCTTTAAGTGATTCTGCAATCGCTGGGTCAACAATACGGGACCGATAATCCAATCCGACTTCTTGATAGAGCTTATTGACAGCTTCGGGATCAACCGAAAAGTTGACGGCAACGTTGGCCGTGACCATTTGCAGATCCTTTGAGGCCGCCGTTTGCGAACTTTCTTCCTTTTGTACCCGCACTTCAATCGGTTGAACCGTTTGGATAAATGGAATCTTAAAATGGAACCCTTCCGTTAAAATGGTCGGTTTAACCGCCCCTAATTGCAAAAGAATACCTCTATAACCTGATGCTACTGTGGTAGCTGAAAAAAAGACAATGGCTAAAATAACAATCGCAATGAGCCCGCTGATAATAGACTTCCGATATTGCATTCAGTCTCCCCCTTTTTGCCTTTCCTTTCTAATAAAGAGTGCCTATCATGTTAACTTTATGAAAATAGCACTACGATTAGACCATTAGAGAATACAAAAGGGGCTGATTTATTGTTTCAAAAATAACAAATATCGACCAATTTCAATCTATAATAGCATATTCAAACGTTTAATTAACTAAGAGGTAAGCCTTGCTATAAAGGGTTTTTTATTAAGCTTGTAATAAATAATTTGTCTATAGGCCGACTAGATTTTTTCGGAAAAAAGAACAATATTCCCCAGAAAATGATTCGATTTTGGTGAACCTCCATAAGTCATCTTATTTCTCCCCTTTTCAACACTACTCAAACGTTTGTTTAAATATGCCTTCAACCTACATCAGCAATCATTTCCCACCCCCAATCGCTTAAAAAGAAAGTCGATTTCTATAACCGATCAAACGACAAAAAGGCAGAGAGACTTGGCTCTCCACCTTACACTTTACTACTTTATTGCTTTAAACTTTAGCTGAGTGGGGGTCTGACCCCAAACCAACAATCCCCAAACAACAATCCCCAAACAACAATCCCAAAACAACGATCCCCTAATTCAACAAATGCAAGCAAAATTCCAAGTCGGCTTGGAGGTGTGCTTGCATTAGCATGTCTGCTTTTTGTCCGTCTCTTGCTTTGATAGCAGTGTAGATTTGTTCGTGTTCGTCGATGAGATGGGGGCGGTTGTAGAATACGACTGTTTTTCGAAATAGGTAAATGATCGATGACATCCGATCGATGATATCAATCATGACTGGGTTATTACTGGCACCCACAATAATTTCATGAAACCGCTCATTGGCTTCCATTATTTCCTCGACGGTTCCTGACTTTCCAATTTCAACACATTGATGTAATGATTGAAGTTCATTTTCTTTTAAATAAGACGCAGCACACTTAGCGGAGTAGCCCTCCAGCAGTATGCGTACTTGAAACATATTGCGCAAGTCCTTTTCGGTCGGCTTGACTACTCGTTTATTGACAATAAGTCCCTCATGCTCCAACCTTCGAATCGATTCTCGGATTGGGGTTCTACTGACACCTAGTTCCGCAGCGATTTTTTCCTCGACAATTTTGGTACCGCCAGGAAGTTCTCCATTTAAGATCCTATCCCGAAGGATTTCATACGATTGATGGGAAGCAGGACGAGAGCGATTACTTTCTAACACACTGTTCACCTCAATATCTCTTCAAACCTACATTTATCTTATCAAAATTCATGTCAAAAAAATATATTAGACCTCAGTAATCTTATTTTTTGTATACAAAAATAACAAAAATGTATACAAAAATAAAAAAAGCGAGTACAATATTTTTTGTAAACAATATTTGAAAGCGATTGCAGATGATTGGATCATCCATTGCATCGTTTCACTCATAGCATTCAATACAAAGAGGGGGAATTTTTCATGGAACAAAAAGTCGGGTTTATAGGTCTTGGAATCATGGGGAAACCAATGGCATTAAACCTAATCAAGGCGGGGTTTACACTTACGGTTAACGATCTTAATCAAGATGCCGTTCATCATGTCGTCGAAGCTGGCGCTGTTTCTGCTCCATCCGCAAAAGAAGTAGCAGCAAACAGTGATGTCATTATTACCATGTTACCAGCCTCCAAACATGTGAAAGAAGTTGTTTTAGGGGAAAATGGAATCTTGGCAGGGGCTAAACCAGGTTCGGTCATTATCGATATGAGTTCGATCACCCCTGAAGTTTCTCGGGAATTAGCAGCAGAAGCCGCTAAACAAGGGGTCGGCATGTTGGACGCACCGGTCAGCGGCGGCGAACCGAAAGCGATTGACGGTACATTGGCGATTATGGTTGGCGGTAAAGAAGATGTTTTTGAAAGCGTTAAACCGGTGCTTTATGGCATGGGTAAAGACGTGACTTTAGTTGGCGACAATGGCTGTGGCGTGACCGCAAAGCTTGCGAACCAAATTATTGTAAACCTTAACATCGCCGCTATGTCAGAGGCACTTGTTCTTGCTGCGAAGGCTGGTATTGATATTGAAAAAATGTACCAAGCAATCCGCGGCGGACTTGCCGGAAGTGCAGTTCTTGATGCCAAGGTACCACTCATTTTGGATAGAAATTTCGTGGCTGGCGGCAGTATTGCCATCAATATGAAGGATATTACCAATGTAATGGATACGGCCCATGAAATTGGCGTACCCCTTCCATTATCAAGTCAGTTGCTTGAAATTTTCCATGCCTTAAAGGTCGATGGAAAAATAAAAGACGATCATGGCAGCATTGTTCGTTACTATGAAAAATTGGCCAATGTTGAAGTAAAGAAGGCGTAAATGATGACTGAAACAAAAAGATTATCCGCAGAGTACCTAGAAACCATCCCTGAAGTGGACCGTGAAGCAGTCAATCAGTTACTAGCAGAAGCACTAAAAAGCTTAAACAAAAAAATTATCGTGCTCGATGATGATCCAACAGGTGTCCAAACTGTTCATGATATTTCTGTGTTCACCGATTGGTCGGTGGAAAGCATCGAGCAGGGCTTTAATGAAGAGCAGTCAATGTTTTTCATTTTAACGAATTCCCGAGGATTTACAGCAGAAGAAACCGAAAAGGCTCATCGCGAGATTGCCGCCAATATTCAAACCGTAGCATCTAAGTTAAATAGAGAATTCCTGATAATCAGCCGTGGCGATTCAACCCTTAGAGGCCACTATCCACTCGAAACATCTGTTTTAAAGGATACGCTCGAATCAGGTTCTGACTTGAAAATGGATGGTGAAGTCATCCTTCCATTTTTCAAAGAAGGCGGCCGTTTGACCATCAATAATATCCACTATGTTCAAACTGGTGAGGAACTTGTCCCTGCTGGGGAAACAGAATTTGCCAAAGACCGTACCTTCGGTTATTCTAGCTCTCATTTAGGTGAATGGATTGAAGAAAAATCGAATGGTGAATATCTTGCTAAAAATACCTTATATATTTCTCTTGAACAATTACGTGCATTGGAGATCCGTTCCATTACCGAACAGCTCCTTCAAGTAAACGATTTTAATAAAGTAGTAGTGAATGCCGTCGACGAAGTCGATGTTAAGATATTCACGGCTGCATTAGTACAAGCCATCAATGCTGGTAAGAACTTCCTGTTTAGAAGTGCGGCTGCCCTTCCTAAGGTCATTGGCGGTGTCAGTGATAAAGCACTCTTAACAAGAGAAGAATTAATAATAGAAGAAACAGGGAATGGCGGCTTAGTTATTATCGGTTCCCATGTGAAAAAGACCACGGAGCAGCTTGAAAAATTAAAAGAATTAACTACGATAGAATTTATCGAGTTTAATAGTCATTTAGTTTTACAACCAGAGCAATTCAAAGCGGAATGCGACCGCGTGGTAGAAACAACAGAATCATTGATTCGTTCGGGTAAAACCGTTGCTGTTTATACGAGCAGAGAACGGCTCGACCTTGGGGAAAATAAAAAAGAAGAAGAGCTAAAATTGTCCGTTGCTATTTCTGATGCGGTGACAAGCATTGTAACGAGATTACAAGTGAAACCGAATTTTCTTGTCGCCAAAGGGGGCATTACCTCTAGTGACGTCGGCACAAAAGGCCTAAAAGTTAAAAGAGCAACCGTTGCAGGTCAAATTAGACCAGGAATTCCTGTCTGGAGAACTGGGGAAGAAAGTAAGTATCCAGGCATGTCCTATGTCATTTTTCCAGGCAATGTGGGAACGGTAACTGATTTAAAAGCTGTCGTTGAGATTTTAAGTAATAAGTAATTCAAATTATAAATAAAGGATGCCCAAAGCAATGGGGTCAGACCCCACCACCTTAACATTTCACTACACTTTTTTAATAAGCGAATAGATTGAGTGTTAAACGTGGGGTCAGACCCCTATTGGGGATATCCTTACCTTCAAAGGGGAAAGAGGGAGAAACATGCCAATCGTTTATATTTGTATAGGGGTAGCCCTATTGCTATTATTAATGGTCGTCTTTAAATTAAACGCTTTCATCTCATTAGTTATTGTTGGATTACTTGTCGGAGTTATGGAGGGAATGACCCCGATTGAAGCGATGACATCCGTCACAAACGGCTTGGGCGGAACCCTTGGCAATCTCGTACTGGTTATTGGTTTTGGGGGTATGCTTGGTAAACTGATGGCCGATTCCGGGGGAGCACAACGAATCTCTGCCACATTGGTTAACGCATTTGGAAAAAAACGTGTTCAGCTTGCAGCTGTCCTAACGGCCTTTATTGTTGGGATTGCGCTATTCTTTGAAACCGGTGTTGTCGTATTAATCCCATTAGTCTTCACGATCGCAGCAACAGCAGGTGTACCAATTCTTTATATTGGGATGCCAGTTATAGCGGCTTTGATTACCATGCATGGCTTTGTTCCTCCACACCCTGGACCAACAGCGGTTGCTGGTGTTTATGGTGCTAATATTGGTAAAACTTTATTATATGGTATTCTGATCGCCATTCCAGCGATCTATATCAGTGGACCATTATATACAAAGACGTTTAAAAAGGAAGAGTTAGAAGTAAAAGTTCCAAAAGGACTTTTTAATCCTAAGCAATTTACAGAAGAAGAAATGCCTGGATTTGGGATTAGTGTATTTACGGCTCTTATTCCTGTTATTTTGATTGCATTCCAAGCCATTGTGGAAATCACGATGCCTGAATCATCGCTTATTCCAGCGGCTAAATTTTTAGGAAATCCTGGTGTCGCCTTATTAATCGCCGTTATTGTCGCGATCTTTACCTTTGGTTTAAATAGAGGTAAAAAAATGCCGGAAGTCATGAACTCGATTACAGAATCAATCAGCAGCATCGCAATGATCTTATTAATCATTGGTGCCGGCGGTGCCTTTAAACAAGTTCTTATCGACAGTCATGTTGATAAATATGTGGCCCATTTGATGGAAGGCTCTACCATGTCGCCGTTAATCCTAGCCTGGTTAATCGCGGCAATCTTACGTGTCGTCTTAGGTTCCGCTACCGTTGCCGGATTAACAGCAGCCGGTATTGCGGCACCACTCGTGGCATCTGCACACGTAAGCCCAGAACTTATGGTATTAGCAACTGGTGCAGGAAGCATGACCTTCTCACACGTAAACGATGCCGGCTTCTGGATTTACAAAGAATACTTCAACCTAACCATCGGTAAAACCATTCGTACCTGGTCCGTAATGGTAACGATCGCATCCCTCGTTGGACTTGCCGGTGTGTTAATTATTAATATGTTCCTATAATAAGGGGTCAGACCCCCACTGCTTTAATGCAGTAAAGAAAGTACCCCTCTCTTTATTTAAGAGAGGGGTTTTAGGTGCGCCTAGTGCTGACTGGGGGTTTGACCCCACTATAACCCATCCGCCTCGATACTTCCAGGCTCCTCTTCTTTCGGTTTCGGGATAAAGGTTGAATCGATGATGTCACTTGATTTGATATCTTCTAGAAGGAAGTTCTTATAGTTGGTTTCAAAGAAAGTAGGATGTTGATCCCATTCGGTTTTTGGCAAAGTTAACACGAATTCACCATTTTTATTCGGGATGGTAATGGTGTAGGGAACTTTTACATTCACTCCAATTAGCGTCCCTTTATAAAGAGCACCTGAGGCAACCGTTGTCACCAAAGTAGGTGGTTTGTCATCAATAATCGTTCCCACTTTGGGAAGTACAACATCAATATTCACACTGATATCTTCAGGGAATTGATAGACCTTTTTAGGAGGCAGGGTATAATTTTTATTTTGATAATGAACATAAAAATAATGGTCTTCATCATCTTCCGGGAGATAATACATGGTAAATTGCCCGTTTTTATCACTTGGCTCGGACATACTGAATCCTTCTACTCCATCACGACGTAAATTAACGGTAGCCCCTTCCACGGGATTGCCATCAGCATCCCTTACGGTTCCTCCGACTTTGTATTTATCCGGGGTAAAATTAGGATAGTTTTCGCCGTTATTTAAAATGACATGGGCATGAACATCTACTAATTGTTTATCTTTTTCGTTTGTCATGACTTTGTCAATTTGGATCGGATAATGAACAACAACTTTTTTTTCTAAGGCTAACAACCTTTTTTTTGTTTTTTGATCATCAATGGATTTTCCCTTTACTTTTGCTTGATTCACATTTATGACATGAACGGTTTTATCATCCAAAACATTTCGATTGACTGAAAGAAAAAACTTTCCATCTTGGTTTGTTTCCATGATTCGCTTGTTTGAAATTTGCACCTTTGCTCCCGAAACAGGGATTTGATTAACCGTAATTTTTCCTGTTACATGTTCCGTGTGGCTATTATCCACTTTCCAGTTGACAACAGTGAAATCCGTTTTATCAAGTTCCATGGAAACCTGAACAGGAGCAGCGGACCGCCCCGCTGTTTTGGTTTGTTCACTGCACGCAGTAACAAGGAAAATGCCAACAGCCATTAGGAATAATAGATAAATTTTCCGCTTCATCAAAATCTCCTTATCTAAAAAATAAAGACAGAGAGTCTCTGCCTTTATTTTTTGTTCTTATTTCTTGTCATCTTTCTTTTTATCATGCGGATTCTCATTTGTACCAGCTCCAGCGGCATTTGCTGCTTGTGTTTTATCGCCGTCTAAGCCAAAGACAAAGATTTGTGGATCATTCCCTGCACTGGTAATCATCACATATGTTTTGCCGTCTTTTTCGAAAATACTTGGTGCTGCCGAAATCGTTTTTCCTGTTGTTTGGAAAGACCATAGTTCTTTACCTGTTGCTGTTTCAATGGCTTTAACTTTACCGCCTAATTCACCATAGAAGCTAAGACCTGTTTTGGTACTTGTCAAACCACCGCGCATTGGGTCATCTGTTTTGATTTGGTATTTAATCTTCCCATCATTTAAATCAATGGCCGTAATACGACCAAATGCTGGGATGTCCGTTGGAGCTGCAAAGGATGTACCCATTGCATTTGCTCCAAAAAACAAACCTGTTTTCGCTTCCTGTTCGTTTTTAGCCGATTTATAAAGACCAGGTTGTTCAATAGATGGAATTAAGGTTAGGTTGCTTTCAGGGTCAAACGTATCAGGTGCATAGTTTTGTCCGCCTAATACTCCAGGATAAACCATTACGCCTTCTGATGTTGGTTTTGGATGATCAATCTTACCGAATGCCACATTTTTATAGATCGGTTCACCGGTTTTTGCGTCATAGGCAAACCATTCGGCCCCTTTTGTTCCGACTAGGACCACTTTACGTTCTTTTCCTCCAACGGTTGCTTTTACAACGTCTGGGGAATCCGCCGTATCATAATCCCATAAATCATGAGATAATTGTTGCTGTGCCCAAAGCAATTTACCTGTATTGAGATCTAAAGCTAGGACAGAATTGGTGTGAGGGTTGGCACCTGGACGATTTTCACCGTAAAAATCAGGAGCAGGATTGGCAACAGATACATAAATGGTGTCTGTTTCCTCATCCACACTGGCAGGCATCCAAACAGTTCCCCCACCGCCAAATATTCCATCCTTCAACCAATCTTCGCCCTTAGGCGGCACTGTCCAGAATGGTTCATCCCATGCAGGAGTTAAATCGTCTGCATTAAATACGGTGAAGAATCCACGAACACCATTATCCGAACCCGCACTTCCGATTAATAGTTTGCCTTTGTAAAAAACAGGAACGGAAGATTCATAGTAACCATTTTCAGCTGTTATATCAGGATGAAAATCACTTAGATGCACAAATTTGACGGTTTTTCCTGTTTTAGCATCAATGGAAACGACGCCATTATCCGCAGTAGTCATGTATACTTTTCCATCACCATAAGAAACTCCCCGATTGGTACCAGCCATACCCGTATTCACAATTTTATCTAACACCTCTTGGGGCGGCTGCCATTCCCAAATCGTTTTTCCTGTCAGGGCATCGAAGGCAAATACGTAGTTTTGACTAGTTGTGACATAGGCCACTCCATCTATAACAAGAGGAAAACTTTGGTTTCCGTTTGGAATTTTACTATTTAATTCTTTAAATTTTTTACTCCATACAAGGCCTAAATCTTTGACATTATCTTTTGTGATTTGCGCAAATGGCACATGTCGCGATAATCCGTAATCGTATCCATACGTTGCAAAGTTTCCATATTTCACTTCTTTCACTGTTGGTACCGAATCTTTTGGTTTTTCTTTTGAATCCTGCTCTTGGCAAGCGCTTAAGATAAGAGCAGCAGTTAAAAGTGCCGAACCGATTTTAACCTTTTTATTCATAAAATTTCCTCCTCGACTATTAATTAAATCCATCTCATCGAGCTCAACCTCAATCCGTAAACGTTTACATTTTTACAAGTCTAAGTTTCTATAAAGTAAGAAACATGAATAATTATTCTACAATTAATTTTCCTGCCATTTTATCGTGTCCTACACCACACATGAGAGAACAATAGAAGTCGAATGATCCTGTTTTGTCCGCCAAAAATTCTTTTGTTTCTCCTCCCTTAAGATCAACACCATAGGCATCAATGCCCAGACCATGAGCACCGTCATCATTTGCTAACGTAATTTTTACGGTATCTCCCACATGTGCCTTGATCTCTTTCACATCAAAATCAAAACTTTTCGCATGAACCGTCACTTCTACTGTCTTTCCTGTAGGCGTCACTTCCGCTGGCTTTTCCTCTTTTTTGACTGTATCTTCTTTAGGCTGTTGCACTTTTACTACCTCTTTTTCTGCTGATTGACGATCATTGGAGCTGCAACCTGCTAAACAAACAGATAATAGTAGAATAGAGCATAAAGCAATAAAAGTTTTTTTCATGAAAACATTCCTCCTGTAAAAAATAACTCGTCCTTATCTAATAAAGACCACGAAAATGTTACCACCTCTTTTTAGAACCATTGAAAAAAAACGCTTTCAAGAGGGATATTGTAATATATGAACTCAATTCATAAATTATGAGTCCCTAAAGGTCATCCTATCGAAATATCCCAAAATAAGATTAGCGCCAAGCACCTTGTATCCTCATTATTTGAAAGCAGAATCGAGAACCTGAAAATAATTTTTCCAAAATAAAATGATTGAGATACAACAGGATACAAGCGGAGGTCAGTTAAACAAACGTTCTCCTTTAACCGATATTCAATAATATATGTGCTAACTCGCTGAATCCAATATAGAAAAAGACAAATCTATGGCTTAACAAGGTCTGAAAGCATAAAAGGGGCGTGACAGGCCACACATTAACAATATAATCCTATGTTAAATGGGAATTCGAAGAGGAGAAAAAGAAGTGACTAAAAGAAAAAAGAAAATGATCAAAAGTATTATATATTTTATTCTTCTATTTTATTACCTATCCAATGTTCTATTAAAAAGGTTAGACTGGCCCTATCTACTTGCAGCTCTGATCACTCCTTTTATAATTACTTCGATAATTGGCTTATTTATACCCGTCAAGAAAGTTGTTGATATTCCTAAAAGTGGAAACAAAGGTAAAACCATAAATAAAATTAATAATGATGTGCAACTCCTTAATGCTAATATTGATAGTTTAGCTGGTAATGATTTTGAAAGACTAATTTACTTATATTTTAAAGATAAAGGCTTTAGCCCGGAATTAATTGGAGGTTCTGGAGATCATGGAGTGGACATTGTGATGAAGGATCCTAGGAATGGTGAAAAGATCGCCGTTCAATGTAAGCGATGGGCAAAGGGAAATAGTGTTGGAAATGCAGATATTATTAAATTGAATGGCGGCAAAGAGTTTTATGGGTGCTCTGATACACTATTCATTACAACCAGCTACTATACGCCCAAAGCAAAGGAATTCGCTGAAATGTGTAAAATGAGAATGTGGAATCGTCTACACGTTGTGGATAAAGTGGGGAAGTGGAAAAAGGAAAAATTGAAAAACATAAGTTGAATTTAATCTCTCAAAAAAAGCAGACGGCTTATTCTGCCTCTGCTTCATATAACCACTGCATCAAATCTTGGGTCTCATAGAAAATCGGATTCATTAAGAAGGACGTATCTCGCTGATACCCTCCCTGATCCCCATTGGTGGAAGGATGCTTGCTTTTGTAGAGAAATTCCTCTTTTACGCCTAACTTCTGAAGTGTTTTTCCATATTTACGTGCTTCTCCCCATAACGCATAGCGAATGGTCGGGTTATGAGAGACAATATACTCCAGTAACAGGGAGAAAAACTTCTTCCATATCTTCACATGGCTCCCTGATTGTTCGATTCCGCCAACTTCACATGTGAAAGCGGTGTTTAAAAACAGTACACCCTGCTCTTCCCAATACGAAAAGGCCTCATTTGGCGGCGGGATCCGGAACTGGCCCTTTTCAATCTCTTTCCGTACTTCTTCAATAGAAGCCCCTTCCACTCGATTGTTTGAAGACTTATGAATGAGTTTAATAATGTTTTTAAATGAACTGTTTACCCGCTTATCAAACCACGAGGAAACCCCACTGACTTCAAAGCTCCGTCCTGTGGCTACGCCTTTTTGTGGATATGGATCTCTTCCTAACCACATACAAATCACCTTGGTTAAATCGGTAGTGGCAAAACGCAGCACGAAGGATTCCTCCGGCGTATATTGAGTTCCTACCATTTGTTCAATCTGTTCCAACTCTTGTAAAACATGTGGATTAGTAAAAAATTCCTGCCAGGATGGATGAATGGAAATAGCCGCTAAAAACTTAGACATCTTCAACCCTTCTTTCTTATATAGGTCGAATTTAGTATACCTCATCCCCTATTAAACTTGAACCCACTTTAAATTCACCTATCCTGAGTACCCTATATAAGTGCCTACTAATGATACTAATTTACTGGACGTTCCCTGCTTTTTTAAGGGTATAACTATTCAAAAATTTGTCCATCCTATAAACATAGAATAGAAATCATATAGTGTTGGAGGTTGTTCATATGGGGAGAGACCTGGGAAGTATTTTTATCGAGCTGCAAACGGTTAAGAACAAGGAATTAATAGAATGTAACAACGAACTTGCGAGCCAAAACTATAATCCGTTAATCAGAAAAGCCTTATTAGTGTATAAACACGAACTGCTGGAGAGTTTAGAAATGTATGATCACTATCTTGATAAAAAAGAAACGATCCGATAAAAGGAAAACAGGAGGGACGGTCTCAAGTACCGTCCCTCCTGTTTCCCTTATTCCGTTTCCGCTAACGTTGGCAATGCCGGCTGGGCCCCTTCTCGTGTGACAACGATAGCCGATACTTTCGTTGCAAATTCTGCTGCCTCCAAGTCGCCCATCCCGTTGGTTAGCCCGACAACAAAGGCGGCAATATACGCATCGCCCGCTGCTGTTGTGTCAACTGGGATCACTTCCCTAGCCGGGATATGAACTTGGCATTCATCATTAAGTAAATAGGAACCCTTTTCCCCCATCGTCACAATGATTCTAGCTACGCCTAATGACTTTAGGAAAAGAGCCGCTTCGGCAATGTCTTCCGTGGTACCCGCGGGCATCCCAGTCAGCAGCTGCAATTCCGTTTCATTCGGTATCAAAGTATGAACCATGCGCAGCATCTCCGCAGATAACCGTTGACCTGGTGCCGGATTTAAAATCACTTTCTTCTGATGCTCAGCAGCAAGGGTCAAGATGTATTCCACCACGTCCAGCGGAATTTCTAACTGCAAGATAATAAACTCACTCTCTTTAATCAATGGGATGGAACGGTCGATATCCGCACGACTCACTTGATAATTGGCACCGGGAACTAAGACAATCTGATTTTCTCCCTCTTGACTGACATTAATAAACGCCATTCCTGTCACGCCTTCTTGCCGTATTCTCGTGACATCGACACCGGCTAGTTTTAATTGATTTAAGAGCACTTGACCATGATCATCAGATCCTACCCGGCCGACCATGGCGACATTGCCTCCTAGTTTCGCGGCCGCAACAGCTTGATTGGCCCCTTTCCCGCCAGGATTTTGTTGAAACTTCGTACTGCTAATGGTTTCACCAGGATACGGGAGATGTGGAACATGGGTAACTAAATCCATATTCAAGCTCCCAATGACTAGTATTTTACTCAAAGAACCCACCTCAAGCTTAATTCTACCAATTATTTACTTGCTGTAAATGATTCATCATCTCATCAATGGACAAGACCTTCTCTTCTAATTGCAGTGCACGGCTGACACGGCTAATATGCGGCTGCTTGAGCATGCTCTCTTCTAGCACATCAAAATCCCAAAAGATGTCTCGTTTATTCCCTTCTGAGATCTTCCGGCGATTGGCCATGACAATGACACGCTCAAAATGATTTACGACAAATTCCATATCATGGGTAATCGTGATCACCGTTTTTCCTTCTCTGACTAACGTACGAATAATCGACCCTAATCGGTCCATCGCCAGTAAATCCTGGCCGGCTGTCGGTTCATCCAAAATAATCACATTCGACTCCATCGCCAGCACAGAGGCGATCGTCACAAATTTCCGCATCGAAAAAGGTAAATTATAGGGGTGTTCCTTTAAGTAAGGGACAATCCCCGTAAGTTCAGCCACTTTTTCCACATTGTCTTTGATTTTTTCAGGCGGCAGCCCCAGCCGCTTAGGGGCAAATTCAATTTCACTGTACACATCACTATGAAAAATTTGATCGTCCGGATTTTGAAACACATACCCCACTTTTCGCGAGATTTGGGCGGTCGTATAGTCTTTTGTATTCCAGCCATCAATGATGACATTGCCAGATTCCGGCTTTAATAGACCGTTCATTAATTTTACCGTTGTTGTTTTTCCAGCTCCGTTTTGCCCTACAATCGCAACAGCTTCCCCTTTCGCAAACGACATGTTTACATTTTCCACTGCTTTATAGCCATTAGGGTAACGAAAGCTAACATTATCCAGCGTTAAGAATGACATATTTGTCCCCCCTTCGCATGGATCAATCCTTTTACCGTATCAATCGCCTGCTGTTCCGTCAGTGGGATCTGCCCCACTTCCCAGTTCCGCTTCTTCATTTCAAGACCCAATAAGGCATATTGCGGCAGTGCTGCACCGTATTCCTGCACGCGTTGATTCGTAAGAATCTCTTCGACCGCTCCTTGCATGACCACTTCGCCATCTTTGAAAACAAGGATCTTTTCAGCCTTTTCCGCAATTAATTCAATTTTGTGCTCGGCTAAAATGATCGTTTTTCCTTTCAGCTTCATCAATTCGATTATTTTAAAAATGTCCTCCGTCCCACGAGGGTCTAGTTGTGACGTAGGTTCGTCAATCACTAAGATTTCCGGCTCCATCACGATAATCGATGCCAGGGCAACACGCTGCTTCTGGCCGCCCGAAAGCTCCTGCGGATTTTTTTCTCGTAAATAATCAATCCCCAGAAGGCCGATCACTTCCTCAACCTTCTGAATAATCACATCCACGTCTATCCCTAAATTCTCAAGCCCAAAAGCAATTTCCTCAAAGACCGTTTCTTTAACTCCACTGATTTGTGTAAAAGGATTTTGAAAAACAAAACCGATCTTCTGCGCGAGCTCTCCCATATCCCATTCACGAATATCCTTGCCGTCGATTAGCACATCACCGCGTAAATCACCTTTGTAAAAGTGGGGAACAAACCCGCGTAATACGTTACAAAAGGTCGTCTTCCCACTGCCATTGGCCCCAATTAACGCGTAAAAACCGCCCTTTTCAATTTCTACATTGACGTCCTTTAACACATCGACTTTCCCGACCGGGTACTTATAAGATACATTCTTCAGTTGAATAAAACTCATAAAGCAATCCTCCAGACAATGATGACAATAAGTAAAAAGAGTAATAGGATTCTTACAACAGTGTCCTTTGTAGTTTTTTCAATCCTGTATAGGCTTGTTTTTTTGACAGGTGCCGTAAAGGCCCGTGCCTCTAAGGTAATGGCCCGTTCTTCGGTGCTGGCGACTGATGTTAAAATAAGCGGGGTCAAGGTGGGCAGAAACGCTTTAGCCCGCACACGTAAATTGCCTTCTGTTTCCACGCCGCGCGTTTTTTGGGCATCCATGATGGTTAACGATAACTTCTTCATTTCAGGGATAATCGTCAGGGTTGATAAAACGACATACGTTACTTTGGACGGAAGACCCAAACGTTCTAACGAATAGACAATGTCCTTAACGGAAGTGATCCGGAAAAATAGCAGCAAGGCTGACCCGATGGCTGTAATTCTAGAGGTAAGCAGTAAACTGAAATCAATCCCTTCTTGTCGCACCGAAAGGAAACTCCAGCTCCACAGGATGGTGTCACCCGGATAGAAGAAACTTTGGATTAAAAAGATAAATGTACACAAGACGAGAAGCGTCTTAATCAACAAGCCGAGTAATTCTTTAAAAACTCCTGCATATAAAGCAAGCAGCAGGCATAAGGGTACCATTAAATAGCCATACCAATACCCTTTTACAATAAAGACGGAAACAATAATAAATAGCGTAATCAAAAACTTGGTTGTTGGATAAAGATCAAGAAGTAAATTGTTGGATTTTTCCTTCATGGCAAACCCTCTCATTATCATAAACTAGGAATCTAAAAAGTTTTGACCATAATTATGCTTGGATAAGTAGCGGTCAGACATCTTTTTCACAATTGTATACGTGATGAGCAGCGATAGAATTTTATCAATGCTCTCAATAATAAGATTGGAAGAAAAAACGGATTTCCATATACCTTGACCAGAAGCTAGGAAAATAGCTCTTACCGCAGAAGAGGAGTCACCAGTTGAACCGCCAAACAAGATGACACTAATCGGTGTACTCACAATAATGACAATAAAGGTTAAAATAACGCCGACAATGATGGTTTTTCCAACGCTTGTAAACATTTTTTTGATAGAAAAATAACCTACTACCAATCCAATCACCATCGATACAATCGCAAATGGCAATTCCGTTGGAGAAAAGATTGATTTAATAACGTTCGTAAGCCCTCCGGTAACCATACCAACCCATGGGCCGGCAATCATGGCAACCAGCATCGTGCCGATCGCATCTAAATATAAGGGGATGCGCAATACTTGAACAAGCTGTGAAATGACTACATTAATCGCCACGCCAATCGGAATAAGTAAAATCGCAATCAGCGTAAAATCGTACTTCAGACCTTTTTTCATAAAATATATTCCCCCTGGGTTAAGTTTTTTTAGTAAAAACATAGGAGTAAATGGATGGAAATCTGAAAAACTAGGACGGATGAATTCAATTTTTCACATGTGTGGAACAAAGGAGTTGGTCAAAAGGTGCAGGTAAAGGACTAGGACGGGTTATGTTAATTTTTCAATGGCAGTGTAGAGTAAATCAAGAATCCTGTCGCGGTCCACATCAAAGGCTACAGTGACATTCTTGGGATTACCTGTTCGCCCCTTCTTATCCACTACAGTTTGCCCTCTAGTGAACTCACCCTTTGTCTCAATTTCGACATTACAAGGGATGAAGGTAAATAAGGAAGGATCAATCAGGTTGGCCACTGCACACGGGTCATGCATGGCATCGGCACGACCATCGCGAAAATAAAAATCGAGCATGCTGGCCACTGCTTTTCCGGTTTTATTACCAATAAAGCGAATACGATCAATATCCTCTTTATACATCGGGATTTTATTGGTAACATCTAAGCCAAACATCGTAATCGGAATTCCTGAGTTAAAAACAATTTTTGCTGCATCTGGGTCTACATAAATATTGAATTCTGCTACTGGAGTACGATTGCCGCCATCACATGCCCCACCCATAATCGATAATTGGTCAATGTTCCCGATGACCTCTGGATAGGACTTAATCAATAGAGCAATATTGGTAAGTGGTCCAATCGCAACAATGGTTACTTTTTCCGGCGATTGGAGAATCGTCTCGCTCATCGCTTCTAGTGCAGAGCGGCTGCTCACTGAATAATGCGGTGCACCTAACTCGACTCCCCCAAAACCTGAATCACCGTGGGCTACATCTGCAAGTACCAATTCATGAAGCAACGGTCCTGCCGCCCCCCTCGCAACTTCAATTTCCTCTCCAACAAAACTGACTAGCTTTAAGGCGTTTGTCGTGATCTTTTCACTCGTTTGATTACCTGCACATGTGGTAATCAGTTTTAGATCCAGTTCATCTGATGAGATGGCTAAAAGGATTGCTAGTGCATCATCAATTCCAGGATCGCAATCAATAATAATGGGTTTGGACATGTCGTTCTCCTTTTTTTAGTTTTCAAGTTTTCTAGTACTTTCGCGCAAAATCAGTGATGGTTCAAGATACAACGTTTTGTTTTTAACATCACCTCCTTGAGTGATTTGTTCAAATAAGATTTGGGCTGAGATTTCGCCCATTTCGTAAACGGATTGCTCAATGGTCGTTAACTTAGGGTTTAATAACTGGTTATATTTAATATTGTCAAAGCCAACTACCGATAGATTATCTGGTATGGTAATCCCTAATTCAACTGCTGCCTGATACACACCAAAGGCCATTAAATCGTTAAAGGCAAAAATCGCTGTAATGTCCTTATTGGCCAATAAGGTTTTAGCTGCCCGGTATCCCCCATCCATTTGGTAGTCAGCAGCTAGGATAAGATCTTGATTGAAGGGAATACCCGCTTCTCCTAGAGCCCTCATATATCCATTCAACCGGGCCTTCGAGTTTGGAAAATGCGCCGGCCCCGTTATACAACCGATTTTTGTATGAGAAAGATCCAGTAAATGTTTGGTTGCTAGATAGCCCGCTTTTTCGTTATGAATCGAAACACCACTAAACGTTTGGTCATCTACCCCGCGGTCCAGTAAGACGATCGGAATATTCTTCTCTCGCGCAATTTCTTCTAGCTGCGGAATGGTTTCAGCACTAGAATAGGTAAAAATGATGCCATCGACATTTTTTTCCTTCATTAAACTTACATACGTTAATTCTCGTTTCGGGTCTCCATCGGTATTACACAAAAAGACATTGTAGGCATGTTTATTAGCAAAATCCTCCACACCTCTAACCAGCTCGGGGAAAAAAGGGTTTCTAATATCCGGAATAATTAATCCAATGGTATTGGTTTGTTTCGTAATCATACTTCTAGCAATCGTATTAGGCCGATAATCTAGCTCTTCAATAATGTCCAGCACCTTTTTGCGGGTGGACTCCCCAATCCCCTCACTCTTTTGATTAATCACACGCGAGACTGTGGTAATTGAAACATTCGCCTTTCTGGCAATATCTTTTATGGTTATCGTCATAGCAAAACCCCATATTCGGATTTAAGAAAACGTTTTCTGAAAACGTTTTCTTAATTATAATTCAATTTTCAGAATTTAGTCAACATTATATTGGTATTTTATGAGGGGTCAGTCCCCCGCCGCTTTAAAGGAATACAGTAAGTACCCCTCTTTTCTTTAAGAGAGGGGTACTGAGGCAAACTTGTCCATCCTATAAACATAGAATAGAAATAATATAGTGTTGGAGGTTTCAAATGGGGAGAACCCACCGTCCCTCCTGATTTCATCATGGTTGAATCTCAAACAAAGGGCGAATGTTTTGGTCGGCGGCAATGTGTTCAGGAAGGATAAAATCCATGGGGTCACTTGCAAGTTTAATATCTAGTTGTTTAAAGCATTCATTCACAAATTCTGAGCATATGTACTCATCATCATCAATATGACGGCCGATCCCTAATCCGATGCGGGCAACGATTCGGGCAATTTCGACTTTATCATAGTTTCGATTTAATAAATCAACTGCCTTTCCGAGCATTTTATTTATCTTTTCTTGATCAAAAGTGGGATCATCCAGTAAGGTATGCCTCGCTACATACAGGTTGCCCTTATACTTTTTTCTGCTATTTTCATAATTATAAAGATAATGTGACAAGGGAACAGCCCTGACACCATCGTCCTCCACGCTCTCTAAAACAATAACTCGGTCATTCCAAAAGCATAATAAACCCACATGGCTAATTAAAGAAGCTGAAGCTTTTTTGATCAGCTCACTAACTAAATATTGACCGCTGCAAAACAGAATATCTCCCGTCTTTATTTCATTTCTTGCTTGCTGATATGAACGCTGCGCAATGCCGATAAATTTACTGGTCCCCATCTAAACTCTCCTCTCTCTCACTCTCTATTTTTTAACTATTCTAAAAATATTAAACCACAAAATCTTTGTAAAAACCAAGAACCGCCTCCAAGATCTACTTCACATACTTGTGCCAAAATGTAAAGGTTTTCAATAAAAAATTCAAATTTATGTCACAAATATTGTGAAAAACTTCACAAACTTGGTGATATACTAACACCATCAACTGAGTAATTAATAAACAAGCAGTACAAACATCCAGCTTAAGTCATTTTTCACATTTTATATAAAAAGGAGATTGTTAATATGGATAACAGAAATAAGAAAGTAAACCGGGTTGTCTTAGTAGGAACAGGTGCTGTCGGCTGCAGTTATGCCTATTCAATGATTAATCAAGGAGTGGCCGAAGAGTTAGTTCTTATTGACCTGAATGAAGCAAAATCAGAAGGCGAAGCGATGGACCTTAACCATGGCATTCCATTTGCTCCGTCACCAATCAAAGTATGGAGCGGTTCTTATCAGGACTGTGAAAGTGCGGACTTAGTGGTCATTACCGCAGGATTAGCACAAAAGCCTGGTGAAACCCGCTTACAATTAGTGGAAAAGAATACAAAAATCTTTAAAGAAATTGTAAAAAACATTATGGCAAGTGGATTTGACGGGATCTTCTTAGTCGCCACAAACCCTGTCGATATTTTAACCTATGTAACCTGGAAAGAGTCCGGCCTGCCAAAAGAACGGGTTATCGGTTCAGGTACGGTATTAGATTCTGCGCGTCTCCGCTTTGCGCTTGGTCAGCATTTTAACATGGACACAAGAAATGTTCACGCCTATATCATTGGCGAACACGGAGATACAGAGCTTCCGGTTTGGAGCCGTGCTTCAATAGGGGTTGAAAGACTTGGAGAGCTCCCAGCTGAAAAACTGAATGAAGAATGCTTAGAAAACATTTTCGTTAACGTCCGTGATGCGGCCTATCATATCATTGAACGGAAAGGGGCAACGTACTATGGAATCGGGATGTCTCTAGTTCGAATTACGAAGGCGATTTTAAATAATGAAAATTGTATCTTAACGGTATCCTGCTATCTAGAGGGACAATATGGACTTCAGGATGTGTTTATCGGTGTTCCTGCGGTTATTAACCGTGGCGGAATCCGTGAAGTCATTGAAATTGAGCTAAATGAAAAGGAAAAACAACAATTTTGTCACTCGGTTACAGTATTAAAAGAAACCATGAAACCTGTTCTTTAGTATATTTTTCGATTAAAACTCCTTAGATAAAGAGAAAATCACGAATGAAAGCAGATGAAACTATGGTAACGATCAATCATACAAAAAAGGGTTATTTTATGATGGCTGTTTTATGGCTGGCCTATGTAACCTTTGCGATGAACTGGGTGGCGGGTTCTTCATTGACGCCCCAAATCACCGAAACGTTTTTCGGTGGACCGGTGGATCCGATCATTTCTCAATTAGTGAATTATTCGATTACGACTGCTCGTGTATTTGCCAACATTTTAGCCGCGATGGTGCTTATGAAGTTGGGGCCTAAAAAAGCAGCAGGCACGGCAATCGGACTTTTAATGATGGGACTTGTCGCGATTTATCTCCCTAATTATTGGGCCTACACCGTCGCGAGGATGGTCATGGCCGTAGGAGGCTCGATGGTCATTGTCTACATGAACCCGATCGTGGCTCACTATGTCAACCATCCAAAAACAAAGCTGCGCATTAATGCGGCCAATACCGTTTCCTATAATGTGGGTGCCTTTATTGTCGCCGTCTTATTTACGGTTTTTGCCAAGCAAATGGTGGTCAACTGGCGTTTAACGTTAACCTTTTTCGCCTCTTTAACGATCTTGTTTTTTATCGGCTGGCTTTGGAAAGCAGAGACCTTTGAAACGAAAGAATCAGGCGGAAAAGCTGAAAAGTATGGCTATAAAGACGCGCTCAAGGACGGATTTCTCTGGCGCTATGGCCTGGCGTTTGCTTCCTTTTTAACTCTGTATGTATTATCGTTAGTGAGCTTTAAAGCGATTTTTGATCAATATACCTTGTTAAATGGCTCGGTTACGAACCTATTAATCTCAGGTTTTGGCATTCTCGGAACCTTTGCTGGGATTCGCATCGGGAATAAAGGGGTGCTGCGGAAACCAGTCCTTCTGTTTTCAGGGATTGTGATGGTAGCAACCTTTGCCCTTGCCATCGTCTTTGCCAATAAAATTCCACTTCTATCGTACACACTCATTTCGATTTCGGGATTTGCGATGTATATCCAGTATCCAATCTTTTTGAATCTGCCCCATGAATTAAAAGGGATGACTCCACAAATATTGACGATTATGTTCGGACTATTCTGGGCGATCGCTTATGCGGGCCAAACCATCGCTACAATTGTGTGGAGCTTTATTTTAGGACACTCCGGATACACACCGGCCATGATATTCTTTATAGCAGCCTCCAGTTTGTACATCTTCTTAGTGGCTACCTTCCCGGAAACAAAACAAAAGGAAGCAGCCATACGAAGAGCAGCATAAGTTACAAAACTCTTTATTTATAATGATTTAGTGCCGACCATAAGTACGTCTAAGTTTATTTTTCGATGGACAACGCAAAAAGCTCTATGGCAATATGCCATAGAGCTTTTTTTAACCCTTATTTTCTTGTTTATAAAAATATTGCCGTTAGTTTAATATGTCGACATTCGCTTTTCAATCGCTTCTCTAACTTCTTTTCCTGTTGCATGTTCCTTAACAATCTTCATTATGATTTGGTGGATTTCGTTAACGTCAGGTTTTGCTTGTCCATCCAGTTGATTGATTGTATTTGTTATAAGTAAATTTAGCCATGTTTCTTTTAAACGTTCTGGCTTTTCCTTGTTCTTTTGACCAAGGATTGATTTCATTTCATCGACAATCTGGTTCTCTGCCCTTTGAAGATTTTCAGTTAATCTACCACGTTGATTAGTAGGTATTTCTTCGACTAATTTTTTTGCAGTTTCAAGCGTAACAATAGCATGATCAACTTCTTCAACACTTTCCAGCCTAGAATCTAACAATGTATGAATGACTCGGTCTGCTTGTAAAATGGTTTTTACGATATATAGTCGCTCCAATAATGTATTTTTGTTTGTACCATCAATTAATTTATCAATTGCTTGTTCAGCCTTTTCAACACTTTCTTCAGAAAGTGACTGTTCAGCTTGCTCAACGGCTTCCTTTGCCAGTTTTAGATTTAAGACTGCCTGGGCTTGATTTACTTCAGCAGAAACGATATTTAAACGACCTTGTAATTCAAATTTCTTTTCACCATCTTCTAGCTTTTCAATTAAAGCCCCTGCATAATTTACTGCTTCGACAGCGGCATCAATCTTTTCTTGCGCATCAAGCTCGGCTCCTGCTAACTCCTCAGCTTTGACTACTGCTTCCATTGCCAGTCTATTAGTTTCACTGTTTTCATCAACAATTTCTATTTTCATAGAACCAATGATAAGTGGTAAGTTTTTAGCACCAACGATTCTAAAGTCTGCATGACCATTTTGACGATTGGTAAACTTTGCTTGCGGCATATCAATGGTTACCGTTTGCCATTGATTAATATCTTCTTCCTTAATGGTAACTTTTTGTGCAGATTGATAGGCAGCCCCTGTTTCAGCTGATTCATATTGAAGGGTAAAGGTACCAGCGACAGGTGAACGATATTCAATGGTTGCACGGCTATTATAGGGTCCTCCATAAATATATCGATCGTCAACTGAAAGATAGAGGTTATTTCCTTGATTAAACAGATTTTTATCGACTTGTAAGACCGTTCTGCCATCCATTATAATTTCGTGAGCAGGACCACTTTCATACGGAATCCACGTTAATCCATTGGGCTCACTATTAAAATCCATGGATACAAAATTTACTGGCTTGTCCGGGACGATTTCAATCTTCATTTTTCCAAGCAGGAGCGGCAGGTTATTAGCCGCTAAAAGACGCATATCTGCCCCATTATTTTGGCGATTTGTAAATTTGATATCTGGTATCTCTATTGTCGTAGTTTTCCATTGGTTGATTTCAGCATCAGTAATAGTAATAGATTGTGTTTTTTGATAGGCTGATCCTGAATCAGCCGATTCGTATTGCAGACTAAACGAACCTGCTTTTGGTGAACGATATTCAATGGTTGCTTTCGCATGATAAGGTCCACCTAGGATAGATTTGTCGTCTACAAATAAGTAAGCGTGATTGCCGCCGCCCATAGGATTTTTTTCCAGTTGAAGGGCCTTTCTGCCATCTATAGTGACTTCACTAACGGGTCCATCTTGATAATTCTGATAGGATAAACCATCTGGAACAGTTGTATCATCAAAATCCATGGACACACTATATTTATTTGGGACCGGCGATGCACCTGGATTAGGGTTAGGATCGACCCATTCCATACGGTCGGCAATATAGGCTTTACCAGTTGTTTTATCTTTTTTTAAGGTAAAATCATACTGATTCTCACCAGAAAGAGTAAGATATTCTACTTTTAAATCCTCTTTACTCACCGTAAGACGAACAGCACCTAAATTTTTATCATCCCGATAAAGACTGCCCTCGACTGGGGAAAATATCGGTGTTTTACCATTCCCGCCATTACCTGAAATCACCATGTTATATCCATCTTTCGTTTCAATATGTTCTGCATGATGATCATGTCCCGCTAATATCAAGTCGACACCTGGCGTCATAACCCAAGAACGATCAAAATTATTACCCGCTTTTCCAGATGAATAAACGGGTTGGTGCTCACCTACAATGACCCATTCTGCTTGACTATTGTCAACCGTGTTCTTATACGCATCATAAATTGGAGGCATTTGATCACCTGTTGATTTATTACAGTTTGCATCTGGATTGACGAAATCAACTAAGCCATTGCCAAATCCGGCAACATATGAAACGGGAACCCCAAATTTATCAATACTTGGTTGAACACTTTCCATGGTACAGCCGTTTCCATAATCGTGATTTCCCATGATAGGGAAAAATCTACCCGCATTGATATCTTCTATATATGCTTCTTGTGCTTTTTCAACTTCCTCTGGTAATCCACGTTGATAAGTATTATCCCCCACAGTTAATATATAATCCGGTTTCCATGAATGGACCATATCAGCCACCTTTTGTTCACCTTCACAATTACCAACTCCACAACCGCCATAATCACCGATAACTGCTAAAATAAGTTCATCATCAGCTGGTTTGGCAGGATCTACTTCTTCAGTAATACGTTCCAATTCACCATTCGTTTCTGCTGCTAAACTAGTAAAAGGAAAATTAACAGTGCTTGATAAAATGATGATACTTGTTAAAATCCCGAAATACTTTCTGAATTTCCCCAAAGACAATCACTCCTCACATAGTTTTTAAAGCTATGAATTTCATAGATTCTAAATAATGGTAACAAACTCAAATTAATCCACTATTAAGCCATCTTAAATTTAAGGTAAATAATATTTGCTGTTCAGTGAGTAAGTGCATTCCGACCTCCAAAGTATCTATTTTTAAAATTTTCTTCTGTGCGTGTTATTTCCATCACACCTCTCTTTATCGATAAATTTTACAATAAGAGTGATACATGGAATGGATGGCACAGGTGGAAAAAAGTAGAAAAAATTAGGAGGTTGTTCGTTTGCTAAAAATACTGGTTTTCGTTTTAATTGCTATTACGTTGATTTTGCTGAGTTTATTTATCGATGGGCTGATGAAGCTGTATAAGCAAGAAAAGGACGCTGAACAAAATACAGTCCGCGCAGGAATGGACGGTTACTTGGATCAAACGTTTGGATACGGTATGGTGAAAATATTCAAATCCATCCTGGATGCGGAAGGCAATGTACGATATCTGGTTTATCTGCCGCAGTACGCTTGGTTCAAGACCCCACAATACCAATGGTTCGAGGTCTATGCCTCCCATAACGGCTACCAGCACAGTAAAATCGAAGGCTAAGAATGTTGGGGTCAGTCCCCCATTGCGTTAAAGCAACGGGGGACTGACCCCAAAAAAGTAGAAAAGATAGTTTAATAGTCAAGAAGCCGGGTATATATATAGTGTAAGTTGTAAGTCAAGAGCAATTCCAAATTCAAAAAGGAGGAATCTATCATGACCAACAATCGAAATGAAAAAAACAGAGGTATGTCAGTGGAAGAAGCAGGCCGTAGAGGCGGAGAAGCTACATCAGATAGCCATGGTAAAGATTTTTATCAGGAAATTGGCCGCAAAGGCGGAGAAGCCACATCGGATAACCATGATAAAGAGTTTTATCAGGAAATCGGCCGCAAAGGCGGAGAAGCTACATCGGATAACCATGATAAAGAGTTTTATCAAGAAATCGGCCGCAAAGGCGGAGAATCACGATCTGACCAACGAGACAATGATTAAGATTGCATTTTAAGGGAGAAGAATTTTCTTCTCCCTTTTTTAATGATACATAAGATTAGCTGGAGAACCGTTTAGACGTAAGACAAAGTCTTCGACAATGGGCTGCATCTCACGAACAAAGGGTCAGTCCCCCACTGCGTTAACGCAGTGGAAGACTGACCCCTTTTATTTTTTTTATTAAGTTAATGTTAAATAACTCTGTTAATATTCGATTGTTGAAAGCTGCCTGTTCTCAACGGACATCACATATGATAAGCTTAGATTATCAAAATTTTCCAAATGATTATCGAGCAATTTTCCGTTACAGGGCAGGATTGTTGAAGTAAATGATTTAATTGGAAGGGTGAAAAAATTCGTGGAGAATATTTGTTCTAAATGTAAAACCATAATGGTAGAAGCTAAACTAGATAGTTTTCCTGTTAGAATTTATAAAGCAACTGAAAAACCAAATGCAAAAACGATGAGTGATATAACCCCTTGTTATGTATGTCCAACCTGTGGATTTATCGAACTTTATGCAGCAAATCCAGAAAAGTTCCATTAAATTTTAATTGATGTGTTTTCAGCCTTCAATTAACGGGGCTTTCATTGAACAAGGGAACTCCCAAATCACGGAGTTCCCCTTTTGTATGTTTAAAATCAACATTCATGTTTAACAAAGCTTTTTAATGATTAGGCTCCGCTGGAACGGAAATTTCCTTAAGAGCTTCTCCGGCCTTTTTACTTGATTGATTATTTACAGCTAAATCACCAAGAGAGACCATTCCAACCAATTTTTCGTTTTCCACTATTGGAAGGCGGCGAATTTGTTCCTGGGACATTATTTTTGCAGCTTCCTCAATAGACATATCTTTGGTTCCTCTCACTACCATATCTGTTACTATATCAGCAACGGTAGATTCATCCGAAAGGCCATTGGCTAATCCCTTTATGACCAAATCGCGGTCGGTGATAATCCCTACTATTTTATCATTTTCACCACAAATTGGCATGGCACCTACATCGAGTTCTTTCATTTTAACAGCAACTTCTTTACAAGTACTTTCAGGAGTACAGCTATCCACATTCGTTGTCATAACATCTGCAACATACATTTTAAGTTCCTCCTTCATTCGTTCTTATCTATTTTATACCCGTCCTATTTTTTAGGTAAACATGATGACGTATGACAAACCTCGAGAACTGTCTTCCGATGCCTTTCATACTTCACTGCTTTAAAACTTTAACCCTGTGGGGGTCTGACCCCGGATCCTATAGCTATCTCATAAAAAAGATGTTAAAATGAATCAGAAATTCACCTAGAAGGAGCACATGCATGCAACAAAAAATATCATTTTCAACCTATGCCATCATTGGCACGATGCTGTTCGGAATGTTCTTTGGCGCGGGAAATTTAATCTTTCCGATCCAAATGGGACAGCTCGCTGGCACGAACTTTTGGCCGGCGTTAATTGGCTTCCTCGTCACCGCTATTGGCCTGCCATTTATGGGGATTTTAGCATTTGGACTATCGGGGAGTAATGGACTGCGTGACTTAGCAGGCCGCGTCCATCCATTTTTTGGCGTCGTCTTCGCCATGGCCCTTTACTTAACCATTGGACCGTTTTTCGCTATTCCACGAACAGCAACGGTACCTTTCGTGGTCGGTTTTGAACCATATATAAATCCCGAGCACGGCAGTTTATATCTCGGACTTTTTAGTCTGGTATTTTTCGCCATCGTATATTATTTCTCTTTGAATCCGGCGAAAATTATCGATTATATCGGCAAATATTTAACACCGGCGTTTTTAGTGTTTTTATTCCTATTAATTATCATTGCCATCGTTAAGCCGATGGGACAATTCGGTCCGCCAACAGATGACTATAGTGATTTGGCCTTTATCACGGGCTTTAAAGAAGGCTACAACACGATGGATGCCCTTGCATCGCTAGCTTTTGGTATCGTGGTCATCCATGCGATTAAGGGACAAGGCATCACCGATCCAAAGGCGATCGCGAAAGCCACTTGGAAATCAGGCATTTTCGCAATGGTCCTTATGATGCTGATTTACGGGCTCATTACCTATATGGGAGCCTCAAGTGTATCCACAATCGGAACCTTCGATAATGGCGGTTTAATCTTTGCTGCTGTTGCCCAGCACTATTTTGGACCATTCGGCGCCATCCTATTGGCGATTATTATCGTACTTGCTTGTTTAAAAACAAGCATCGGCCTTATTACATCATGCAGTGAATTTTTTAATAGTGTATTTCCAAAAGTAAGCTATAAAATGTTCGTACTCATCCTATGTCTTGTATCATTTATCATTGCTAACTTCGGATTAAACAATATCATTCAATACGCTGTGCCAGTTTTAATGTTATTGTATCCTTTAGCGATTGTATTGATTTTATTAGCACTCACCTCATCCCTATTTGGACATAAGCGGAGTGTCTATGCAGGAGCTATGCTGCTCACTTTTTGTGTAAGTTTCTTCGACGGATACAGCACGTTAGTCAGCAGCTTACCAGGAGCGCAGATCTCTTTGTTCGAATCGATTAAAGCGTTCTATGGAGATAATTTGCCGCTTTATGGTATTGGTCTTGGATGGATTTTACCAGCTGTAGTTGGTGCGATTATCGGTTATTTCTGGCCGACGCACAATAAAAAATAGGACAAAGTTGAGAACCACCCTTTTGCTTAATATCAGCCGGGTGGTTCTCTTTTTTTATGACATTTTTCCAAAAAGTAAAGAACAACACCGCGACCCTATAAAATATATAATGGCAACTCCAGTTATCATTACTCTCTACCCAAATCCCTATCTTTTCCACAAGATTCGGGGCGCGTAACAGGAACCGAAATCATAGAGGGATGAACGACACAAAAAGTCCATGAAAAACAAACCCCATCATATAAATGACGGGGTTACATTTCTTCTAGAATTCCATTTAAGGTTATAAAATTAACCTCTGAATATCTTGTGGAAAAACCGGATCATACATGTACTAGTTGTGAGCGAAAAGCCTTCACTTTGTCCATAAACTCCCTAACCCGGATAACATCAACATGATTTTCAAATTTACCATCATACTTAAAAGTGGTTCCTGTTACTGCTCCATCAGCAAGGGAAAGTTGTTCCTCAAGGTTCTCTAATCTTACTCCTGTATTTGCAAAGACTACAGTTTCAGGAACAGCCTCTTTAACACGCGATAGCAAGGCAACATCGGTCTTGGCTCCTGCTGTCAGGCCCGATACACATAAGGCATCCGGTCGATTGTTAAATACAGTTGATTTAGCAATACTTTCAATATCTCTATCTGCTAAGTACTTAGCAGCCTCTGGGACAATATTAAATAGCAGCTTTACATTTTCTGCTCCTATTCTATGTTGATGACGAATAGTTTCCCCAACATTCGTGTTCCAAGTACCAAAATCACTTGCATATACTCCTGTGAAAATTTCCCGAACAAATTTTGCACCGGTAGCAGCCGCCAAATCTAATGATTTTTTTGCATCCCATAATACATTTACACCAAACGGAACTTTAATGTCAGGCATTAATTCACCAATAATGCGGGCCATTGCCGCAACTGTTTCAGTTTTTACCTCCGTTAGGTAAGGTAAACTAAATTCATTCGAGAACATGACCGCATCCACTCCACCATCTTGTAAAGCGTTCAAATCCTTCCTTGCCATTTCAACTACATATTCCATTCCTTTTTCTTTATCAAAATGTGGGTCTCCTGGAAGTGGCAATAGATGGCACATTGCTATAACTGCCTTTTCTGTTCCTATTACATCTTTTAACCATGTCATTTTTATCACCCTTTTTTTAAAATTAGTCTTTAATTCTTTTTAAAAAGATTATGCTAACTAAAGATCACTAAAGATTTCAAGAACACGTTCATGTAGAGTAGGATTTGCTACAATCACATTTTCCCCCGGTCCTTCAAGCAACTCACCATTAATGTCTGTAACAACTGCACCTGCCTCTAAACAGATTAAGGAAGCAGCTGTGATGTCCCATCTTCCAAGCCCTTGTTCCCAAAATATATCGATTCTTCCTCTTGCAACCTCACAAAGATCTTTAGCTGCAGCTCCTAGTGATCTAACAGTTAGTACACGTGGAGTAATCATTGTCCATTCCGATAAATTATTAGTTTTGGGATCGTCTAATAAATATGGGAAACCTGAGGCAGCAACCGACCGGTTTAATTCAGTAATTTGAGATACTGTAAGTCTTTCTCCATTACACCAAGCACCCATACCTTTGATGGCCGTAAACAACTCCTCCATCATTGGGTCAAATACCACGCTGCAAACTGTTAAATTATCTTCATCTACAAGAGCTAAAGAAATGCACCAATGTGGTATGTCTCGCATGTAATTTACCGTACCGTCAAGCGGATCAAGGTACCAGCGTCGTTTACCATTAACCAATTCCTCTTCAATAGGATTCATCTCTTCTGAAATGATGATGTCATTTGGAAATTCCCTACTAATAACTTCAATAATTATTTTTTCAGAATCCTTATCCGCTGAGGTTACTGGATTAATGACCCCTTTCCATTCCTTTTCCAATGGTCTTGACCAGTTTTTCAGAATCATACCTGATGACTGAACTGCTTTGATAGCAATATTTAATTCTCTTTGATAATTGTCTTCCATATTACCCCCGCTTCCCCCATATTTTTATTCTTTTACTGCTCCTCCACCCATTCCTTGAATCAGTCGTTTTTGAATAAAAAACGATAAAATAATGGTAGGAATGGCTGATACTAATATGGCAACAGACATCTCACCTAATTGAACCCCTCGAAACGTATCAAACGCTGCAATAGCTACAGGAAGAGTTTGTGTATCCTCCCCTCCCAAAATAAGGGCATAAAACAGATCATTCCAAGATAGGACAAAACCAAATATACTAGCAGCACCAATTCCTGGGAGCACTTGAGGCAATACCACTTTCCTAAAAGCCTGAAACCGGCCGCATCCATCGATTTGTGCTTGTTCCTCTAACGATTTTGGAACAGAGTCAAAAAAACCTATTAAAAACCAAGTAACTATGGGCAAAACGAAGGTTAAATGGGCTACTACTACAGGAATTAATGTACCGTTTACTTTTAAAAAATAAGCCACTAAAAATATAGGGACTACTAGAACAGCAGAAGGAACGATTTCAGAAATAAGAATACTAAAACGAGTAAATCTGCCGCCTGTTTTAAATTGGCTAATGGAATAAGCCGCCGGAAGACCAACTAGTAAGGAAACTACTACAGAAATTAACCCAACTATTAAACTATTAACAAAGTTTATTGGGATATCTCCAGTGAGTACGGTAATCCAATTATCAAAAACGGGAGAAAAGATAATGCTTGTTGGTTTAGTAAGCTCTGAGGGTGTCTTTAGTGAAGATAATATGATCCATACAAACGGTGTTAAGACAAATAAAATAACAATAAATAGAAATAATATTCTGATAGTTTTACTCATGGCACTTTCTCTTTGGTAGTTTCTCATTAGGAGTTTCCCCTCTTTTTTTGACCCCTCAGCATCATGACAATACCTAACATAACTATAATAACAACTGTCCATGATACAGCAGATGCCTCTGAAAGACGATAATATCCAAATCCTAATTTGTATATATAGTATTGTAGAGTTTCTGTAGCATTGCCGGGTCCGCCTCTTGTTATGGCATAAACATATTCAAATACTTTTAATCCATCTAATGCTCTAATGAGAGTGGCAACAATAATAATGGGTGTCATTAAAGGCAGGGTAATATTCCAAAAAACAGTCCATTTATTTGCTCCATCAACATACGCTGCCTCAAAAGGCTCCTCTGGCAAACTCTCTAATCCTGCTAAGAGCATCAAAATCATAAACGGGGTCCACTGCCATACATCAATAAGGGCCAGAGTAATTAAAGCTGTTTTCGGTCCAAAAAAGTTAATGGATAGACCTAAAAATTTAAAAATTGCTGGTATAAAACCTAATTGTTCACTTAGTAAAAACTTGAACATTAATCCCACTGCGATTGGTGTGATAAACATGGGGGCTAAAATGATAGAACGCGTTAAGTTTTTAAATTTCACTTGTTTCTTTAAGGAGAGAGCAATTAACATACCGAAAATCAACTCAAGACAGACAGCCAAAATCACAAAGAATATAGTGTTTCGAAATACTGTCCAGTACAGAGGATTACTAAAAATTTTTGTATATTGGCTAATACCTATAAATTGATCTTGGCCTGGTTTTGTTATCGAAAAGTCCCTTAGCGAAATCCATAATGAGTATGCGAGCGGATAAGCTAGGATAACAAACATAAGAACAAGCAGGGGCAAAATCATCCGCCATTTGTAAGAAAAAAGGAAGAAAGAAGTCTTTCTTCCTTCATCGCTTTTCTTAATCATTTCTTTAATGTCTCCTTTGCCTGAGCAGCCGCATCTTTAATTGCTTCATCTACACTCTTTTGGCCATTTACCGCTGCATTTAATTCGGTTCCAATAACCTGAATGGTTTCTTCAGCATTCGGTCCATCTGCTAGCGGAGCAGCATCTTCTAATATCTTTTTTAGTGTTTTATAATAATTTTCGCCATAACCTTTTTCCCATACTTGAGGATTATCCATTGCACTGTTTCTTACAGGTGCACCACCTAAGCTAACTCTATTTACCTCCTGTTCGCTAGAAGTTAACCAGTTAATAAATTTCCACACTTCTTCTTTATGAGTCGTATTAGATGGAATGGACCAATACCAAGCACCTAAAGCAGCTTTACCGCCAGGAACTTCTGCAAGATCGAACTTACCTGCTAAATCCCCTGCTGGTCCTTTGTTATTATTCAAAGTGGGTAACATCCAGTTATAATTAATAGTCATAGCACTTTCACCGCTTGACACAGACCTCATAGCCTCATCAAATGCCCAGTTTGAACTATTTGGTGGTGCTGAACTTTTATAGGTTTCAATGTATTTTGTTAATGCCTCTCTTGCCTGTGGAGAATCTAGTTTAATATTTCCATCCTGATCTTGGATTTCCCCGCCTGCTGCAAACAGCCAATTGGACCACTCTTCTAAAATTTTATAGCCCTTCTGTGGTTGGGAGGCGATGCCATATTGCTTACCACCAGTTAATTTCTTAGCAGCTTCCTGTAATTCGTCTAAAGTTTGTGGAGCTGAAATATTGTTTGCTTCAAATAAATCCTTACGATAAACCAAACCCGTTGCATAATTATAGAAAGGAATTCCATAAACCTTGCCTTTTACAGTTGAAATCTTTCTAAGCGGCTCAGAAAAATCCTCAAAATTATAATCTTTCCCTGCTTTTTCTATCTGTTTATCTAGTGGTTCCAGGTATCCGGCAGCTGCAAAGTCATACATCCATGGATTATCCACCACAATAATGTCATAGGACGGCTTTGGTGCTAGAAATGAAGAGACAAGTTTATCTCTCATTTGGTCGTATGGAAGCATTTCAATCTCTAATTGGATATTTGGATTCTCCTTATTAAAATTCTTCACCATTTCTTTTACAATATCAGAATCAGGTACCTGTTCCATTAGCCCCTTTAATACAACTTTTCCATCAGAACCACCAGTTTTAGCTGTACTGCAGCCTGCTAATAACACGAAAAGTAAAACGAAATATAACAATTTTTTAACCATTAACCTCACCCCTTTGTTTATTTTTAATAGATTATTAGTCCATGAAAGCGCCACCATTTACTGCAATAGCTTCGCCAGTTACAAAATTCGAATCGGGACCAGCTAAAAAAGAAATAACTTTAGCCACATCTTGAGGTGTTTCCAAACGGTGGAGCGGCGTTACTTTAATCATTTCCTGTTTTACTTCTTCTGCTGATTTTCCTTTGAGGCTTCCTTCCCACTCAAGTTCCCTTTGCTGCATTGGTGTTGAAACAAAACCAGGACAAACTGAATTGACGGTAATTTTGTACTTCCCTAATTCATGTGCCATTGCTTGCGTTAGACCGACAACGGCAAATTTGGATGCTACATAATGGCTTAGAAATGGAACATTACCTTGTTTTCCAGCCATTGATGCCGTATTGATGATCTTCCCTCCCTCATTTTGTAAAATAAACCTCTTGGCGGCTACTTGCCCGCATAGAAAAACTCCCTTAGCATTTACATTCATGTTGAAATCCCAATCATTTTCACTCAAATCAACAAAATGATTCATCGAAGAAACACCAGCATTCGAGACCCATACCTTTAAATCCCCAAATTCTCCGATAAGGGTTTCTAGTGCACTTGAAATAGATGCCTGATCTGTAACGTTTAAATAAGCACCTTTTGCCTCTCCACCACTATCCTTAATTTCTGAAACTACTCTATCCACTGACTCCAAATTCACATCGGTAACGCCTACCATAAAACCATCTAGTGCTAAACGTTTTGCAATTTCTTGACCAATTCCGCTTCCTGCTCCAGTAACTACTGCCAATCCCCTTAAAGTTAACATTCCTTTTCCCCCTATTGAAAATCTGATAAGATATGTTGTTCATTTATTAGCTTTGGATATATAGAACGATAGACATTGTATAATACCTTATACCTCTTCGTGTTTTCTGGATTAGGCTCTATTTTTTCCTCAATTTTGATGAATCGATCAATGTCTGACCATGATTTAAATTCGCCCACTCCCATTCCGGCAATAAATGCTGCTCCTAAAGAAGAACCAGGATGTTCAATAATGGATTCCAGTGTTAATCCCGTTATATCTGCGATAATTTGTCTCCAAAGTCGTGATTTTGAACCGCCATTGGTGATTCTAACCCTGTTAAATGTGAATCCAAGTTCTTGAAATACCTCGATATGGTGGTTAAAACCGAACCCAATTCCTTCTAATATGGAGCGGTATAGATGTGACCTAGTGTGGCCTAAGTGAAGACCAATGAACATCCCTCTTGCTTTCGTATCATTAATAGGTGTCTTTTCCCCAAGAAAATAGGGAAGTGTGATTAATCCATTAGAGCCTATTTCAGTTGCTTCCGCTTCTTTATCAAGAGTTTCAAGCGGCGTACCATTGGCTGCTACATTCTGAAACCACCGAATTAAACTCCCGCTTGAGGCCATACATCCATTTGGAAGGTAGTGTCCAGGCACTAAATGGTAGTCTAAAAACAATCTGGAATCTGACACTGGCGTGGCAGAAGATAATAAAATATCACCAGCACCGCCTAATTTTATTAAAAGGTCACCATTCTCAATTACTCCTGCAGAAAAAGCACTTGCTACATGGTCTGCTGCTCCGGCAACTACAGGTGTACCATCCTTTAGACATGTTCCATGATTGCCTTGAACAGTTCCAACAACTTGATGAGAATTGTAAACTTGACCAAGCCAGTCTTTATTGATACCTGCTTTTTCTAGTATGTAATCATCCCATTGTTGAGTTTGATAGTTATATAGTCCGCTTTCTAAAGCCCAATTAGCTTCTAGCGATTCATTTTGATTTCCCATTAATCGTCGAGTAATATAATCATAGGAGCCACAAATGGAGGTTGTTTGTTCTAATACTTGCGGTTCGTATTTTTTTAACCACATTATCTTAGGTGCAATCGACTGTTGCGTTATTTCGGAGCCTGTCTTTTGAAGTATGTTATATCCTGAGGTCATGTTTGATAATTCTTCAATTTCATTTGATGCTCTTGCATCATTCTGTTGAATGGAATACCTTATTGGTTCTCCATTTTGATTTAAGCATATTAAAGTAGGTACCATTCCACTTACACCTACAGCCAGTATTTGATCCGCACTTACGTGGGATTCAGTTAAAAGAATGGGCAATAATTCTTTTACATTATCCCACCATTGCTGCGGATCTTCTTCGGACCATCCAGGTTTTAAAGAGTAAAGGTTAACCGGTTTGGAAACGCTATTTACAATGGTGCCTCGACTTTGGATAAGGACTAACTTAGTAGCCGTTGTGCCAATGTCAATGCCTATAATATATTTGTCCATGTATAACCCCACTTTTTAAAAAATCTATTTAGGCTAAAACAACCGTTAAATCTTTTTTCCTTAATCGATTAATTTTCTCCATAGTTGACGGTTTATTAGTAACTAAGGTATCAATTTCGTTTATAGAGGCTATTTTTACAAATGCCTTTTTGTCAATTTTACTTTCATCTGCTACAACAATCGTTCGTTGAGATGCTTGAATAGCTTTTCTTTTAACTTTGACGTCATCTATATCAAAATCTGTAAAACCACATTCTGCATCAATTCCTCCTACACCCATAATAAAAGTGTCGGGAAAGAAGTTTTCAAATATGTTTTCAACTAAAGTTCCCACTAGAGATCTCTCTCCATTTCGAACAACTCCTCCCAATACAATTAAATTTATATTAGGACGATCCGATAACAGCCACGCTACTCTAAGACTCGAAGTTAATATGGTAAGATTATTCCTTTCCTTTAATTCTTCAGCCACCGCTAAGGCTGTTGTTCCTGTATCAATGACCACTGTCTCACCATCTCGAATCATGCTAGCCGCCTTTTTACTTATAAGACTTTTAGCTTCAAACTCCTTTTCGCACCTCATTTCAAACGGCATTTCGTATGATCCATGATTGATTTTAATTGCTCCGCCCCTAATTCTTTTAATCACTCCTTTTTGGGCGAGGATATCCAAATCTCTTCTTAAGGTCATCTCTGAAACATTAAAGTGAGTACTAAGGTCGGGTATTAACACTTTTTCTGTTTGATTTAACATTTCTAATATCTCTTTTTGTCTATTTCTCACATATTTCATGTTAAAACAATAACCTTTTTTTGTTAATTCTGTCAACAGAAAATTAACAATTTTCAAATTTTTATATAAGAACGAGATAAAACAATATAATACTCATCCTCATATCAAAAGGCGATCACGAAAGCCACTTGGAAATCAGGCATTTTCGCCATGAACCTCATAATGCGGATTTATGGACTTATTTCCTACATGGGGGTTTCAAGTTATCCACAATCGGCATTTGAGTGAAGTGTAAAACGAGAAAACATCATTACAACTTTTTATTTTTTAAAAAAACGATATTATAAAAGGAAGAATTCCTCGAAGTCTCTGCCGAGTTATTCTTCCTTTTTTGTCTTAAAATCAGTATACTAGTATACATGCCATTTGTATGTGAATGATTTTTATTAGCAAAGTAATACTAAATAGAACAATAAGACAAAGTTTGCTAAAAGTCCCACTTATTAAATCTTTAACAAAAAAGGGAGTAAACAAATATGGAAGCGACAAATACTTCAAGAAACTCTGATGTTTCTACAGAAAAAAAAGAAACAATCATGAATAAAATTTTAGGAGCTGTCAGTGGTAGTTTCGCTCCTATTTTAGGGGTACTTGCTGGATCTGGATTAATTTCAGCCTTATTATCTATACTAACGACATTAGGATGGTTATCTCATGAAAGCGGAACTTATGCCATTCTTTCTGCAGCGGGCCATGCTATTTTTTACTTCTTCCCAGTATTCCTCGGGATTACATTGGCCATAAAACTCGGAGCCAATGGCTATGTTGGCGGGGCCATCGGTGCCGCGCTTTTGGAACCGCATTATACAGATTTAGTTGCAGCAAAAGCGCAAAACATCGATTTCTTAGGGATCCCGGTTATAATAGCGAACTATTCTTCAACCGTTTTTCCTATTTTAATTGCTGTTTCCATTTATGCTGTACTAGATAAGTTTTTGAAAAAAGTAATTTATAAAGACATACAAATGTTCATCAATCCACTTATTTCTTTAGTAGTGATTGTTCCTTTAACCATCCTTATTTTCGGTCCTTTTGGTACCTATGTTGGCGAGGCCATCGGACTAGTTATTGAGTTTTTAAGTTCGAAAAGTGGACTTATAACGGGGGCAGTGCTTGGCGCTGGATGGACCTTCTTAACGATATTAGGCCTTCATTGGGCAGTTATTCCATTAGCGATTGCCAATCTTGCCCATGGCGGTGACCCGATTATCCCTATGGCAGCAGCCGCACCTTTTGCTCAAATCGGGATGGCGCTTGGTGTCTTATTGAGAACGAAGGATAAGGACTTAAAAACGGTCACTGGATCGGGAATTATCCCAGGTGCCTTGGCAGGTACGACAGAACTGATTACTTATGGTGTGCTTGTACGTTATAAACGAACGATGGTTATTGTCGCAATAGCAGGAGCAATTGGCGGAGCAATTAATGGAGCATTTGCCGTAAAAATGAAGGCATTTGCCCTCCCTAGTTTCTTGTCCATTCCTGTTTTTACACCAATGGGATTATATATAATTGGTGTTCTAGTTGCTCTAGTTTTAGCAATGGTTCTTACACTTGTTTTTGGATATGAAGGAAAACACAAAGTAGTGCCTGCACAAACGGTGAAGGAATTTGGATTAGGTCCTGTGAGTAAGGAAACCATTTTAAGCCCATTAAGTGGGGAAATTGTTCCATTAAATCAAATTGCCGATCCTCTTTTTTCAACGGAAACGGTAGGAAAAGGAATAGCCATTGAACCAACAAAGGGTGAAGTGGTTTCACCAGTAGACGGAATGGTAACAACCTTATTTCCAACCCAGCATGCCATTGGAGTGACATCAGAAGGCGGGGCTGAAATCTTAATTTCGGTTGGGGTTAATACCATTAATCTGAAAGGTGAATTTTTCACTGCTCATGTAAAACAATGGGATACCGTTAAGAAAGGCGACTTGCTGATTCAATTTGACATTGAAAACATCAAAGCTGCAGGCTATGATCTAAAAACGCCGGTCGTTATCACCAATACCGATCAATATTTAGATGTCGTCCCAACCAAAGTTGGAAAAGTCCAGGCCAATGAAGAACTAATCAAGCTTATTGTATAGAAAAGCGCATGCACCCTGGTCAGCGGCGTATGGCCTGGAGCGCTCCAACTGAGATAAAGGAAACACGAAGAGCGTTAGCGATTTGATGTAGACTTATCGTAGGGCGGAGAGCGAAGGACACTAGCCGCTAGGGCGCTGGAGCTGGACAATTCTAGAAGTCAAAACTTATAAATTCTTATAAATAAATGAGAACATGAGGGAAGAGGATAGCATACTTGCTATCCTCTTTTTCACCAAATCGTCACAAACTCCCCCATTCCACCATGTCCTTTCCGCCCTTAAATCCATATATAACGGGTGAAAGGGTGGTGCAAAAGAATGAATTTAAAATCGGGTCGGATTGAAGGGTTTGAAGAGTATTCCCAGTTTACTAGTCTTAAGGAGTTTAATATGCATTTTGAGTGGTGGATGCTGGAGACAAAGGATCAGTTTTCGAAGAGTGAATTGGTCGGATTAAAACATTTGGTACGCTTTGCGGCAAAAATCCCTGGTATCGCCAATGCCAAAATTGGGACCGTGTTAAAAGCTATTCATGAAAACTATAATGGGAACGGCATTTCGCGTTCTACGTTTAAACGCATGATTTTCAAAGCCCAAGAATTAGGAATTCTGTCTGTCTATGAAACGGAGCGCAAAAATGGTTCCCAGTCGAGCAACCTTTATGTCTTTCTTCGCTTCCCATCAGTTGAACCACCCACAGAGGAAAAAGTGAACCACCTAAATGAAACCATTAATCCTTTAAAAACCAATGACCAAAAGATAAAAGAACGTAAAGAAACGCCTGATCAACCGGAATTGGATTACACGTTTACAAGCAATCAAGTACCGCAGCCATTTGTTCAATTGGTCAAATGTTTTTTTGATGGAGCGAAAACGATTGAAGAATATTGGCGAATGGTCCCGATTGCAGCCTATCGAAATAACTGCGAGGATAAACCGGAAAGAATGCTGGATGTCGCCATTGATGCCTTCAAACAGCTCATTCACAAGCTAAAAATCTCTCGAAAGGTAAAAAATCCGTTTGCCTATTTTTATGGAATTCTAGACAAAAAATTTAATAGGCTCTTTCACGAGGACTTAGAGGAACTGCTTGATGAAGATGATGACGAAGAAACGCTAGTGTTTCAGGGAATGACGAGTCCAGGCGTTTGCGTTTATTATTATTGGCTTAATGTCTAGGCTAAAAAGAAAAACAGTGCATAGGGCCGATTGGCTACCCGCGGGACTTTTTTTTCTTCTGCTCAGTCGTCAATAGCGTCGATTGACTACCCTGCGGACTCTTTTTCCTCCTGCTCAGTCGTCAATTGCGCCGATTGACTACTCATGGGACTCTTTTTTCTCCTCCTCGGTCGTCAATAGCGCCGATTGACTACCCGTGGGACTCTTTTTTCTCCTCCTCGGTCGTCAATCGCTCCGATTGGCTACCCGGGGTGCTTTTTTTCCTCCTGCTCGGTCGTCAATCGCTCCGATTGGCTACACGGGGTGTGAGGTATATTAATCAAAATTTTCTAGGCGAGCCGACAAATTTATGAAACACGAAAAATAAAGCATCTACTTAAAGTTAACAAAGTATTCAAATATTTTTCAGACTTTTTTTGCTAATATTAATTTGGATTCATTTAATAATAGGAAAGGAAGTTTGATATGCATCCTTATAAACCGCGTATGAAATCAAAAGAACTAAGGACCTTGAGCTCATTAAACTCACGAATGGAGTTATCTTCAAAAGACAAGCAGCATTATGCTTATCTTGAAAAAGGATATCAGGGGGAGGTGCTCTTTGACCAGTTAACGTCAAAGCTGCAAAATAATTTATACATATTAAATGATGTATGCCTCGAACATAATAAATCATTTTTTCAAATTGATACCTTGGTCATTGCTCAGAATACGATCTACCCATATGAAGTGAAAAACTATGAAGGTGATTATAGGTTTGAATCAGGAAATTTCTATCCTAAACTATCAAAGGAAGAAATAAAAAACCCCTTGGATCAATTAAAACGCAGCAAGACCCTTCTCCGCCAATTACTTAAAAATCTCGGCTTTCATATACCGATTGAAGGTTACGTTTCCTTTGTAAACCCCTATTTTACCTTATATCAAGCCCCATTAAACGAGCCAATTGTTCACCCCTCCCAGCTTAATAACCTGATGATAAAACTAAACGAAATCCCTTCAAAACTAACTAATCACCACAAAAAACTTGCAGATCAGTTAATTTCGCTGCATCAAGTTGACTCTCCCTATACCCGTTATCCTCCCTATGCGTATAATCAATTACTTAAGGGAATAATTTGTACATCGTGTAACGCGTTAATATCTTCTCCTGAGAAAAAGCATCAGATAGTCTGTGAAACATGTGGACACGAGGAAACGGTCGATTCCGCTGTTTTACGGAGTGTGGAGGAGATAATGCTACTTTTTCCCGATATCAAAGTCACTACTAATATAGTATATGAATGGTGTAGAGTAGTTGAGTCTAAAAAGAAAATTAGTCGAATCCTTAAACAAAACTATACTTTGATAGGATATGGCCAATGGACCTATTATGAATAAAAAAGGGGTAACATTCATTCCTCAAGCGCCACGTGTTGTCCCTGAAAAAAAACAGACAAACCCCATTAACAATAGATTGGTAAAAGAGGCAAATGACGTGTGCAAATGATATGCTCCCGATAAAGTAGACAGATGAAATAATAAAAATCTGTTTACTTTATTGGGGGTTTTTTTATGGCAAAAAGTGCTTATTCTGCACAAGAAAAATTAGAATTAATTATCGCTCATCAAAACAGAAAAACATCAATTAAAATTTTCTGTGAACAAAACAAAATAACTGAAGATACGTTAAATAAATGAATTTATTTACATCAGACATATGGAATGGACGGACTTCAGGGATCTAAAGGATGGAAACGGTATACAAAAGATGTTAAAACAGCTGCAGTCCTTGATTATCTTTCGGGGAGCTATTCTATGAATGAGATAGTACGTAAGTATGAAATATCTAGTCGTTCACTTTTGAAACAATGGATAAGGAATTATAATGATCATAGAGAATTAAAAGAGATGAATAGCTCTATGATTAAAGGCCGGTCCACCACACTAGAAGAACGTTTGGAAATCGTTATGTACTGCATTCAGAACGGGGAAAATTATCGTCAGGCATCTGAACACTTCAATGTTTCCTATCAACAGGTATATCAATGGGTTAAGAAGTTTGAGAAAGAAGGAGAAGACGGTCTGCAGGACAAGCGAGGCAAGCGTAAAGCAGAGCCGGAGTTAACTTCTGAAGAGAAGATCCAGCGCGAAATGAAGCGGTTGGAGCGGGAAAATGATCGCCTTCGGGTCGATAACGCATTCTTAAAAAAGTTGGAGGAACTCGAAAGGAGGCGTTTAAAGAGACATCCATAAGTCAAATTCGATTAACCGATAAATATGTAGCCATTCAGGAACTCCATGAGAGAGAGAAATTCTCCATTGTGCTATTATGCGAGATAGCTAGAATTCAACGTTCCTCCTATTATAAGTGGCTTAATCGTACTCCCTCAGAGAACGAGAAGTTGAATCAGGAAATTTTGGAGGAGATAAAACAGCTAGATAGGAAGGTGAACGGTATATATGGATATCGCCGCATGACGATGAACCTGAACCGTACCTTATCAAAGAAAATTAATCCTAAACGTGTGTATCGATTGATGAGAATCGCTGGAATCCAAGCGGTTATTCGACGTAAGCGGAAAAAATATAAGCCAAGTACGCCAAAACATGTAGCCGAGAACATATTGAACAGAGAATTTAAAGCAGAGAAACCAAATGAAAAATGGTTAACAGATGTGACAGAAATGAAGTATGGAGCTCACAGAAGGCTTATTTGAGTGCGATTTTAGATTTGTACGATGGGTCTGTAAGCTATGTATTAGGCACTTCCAATAATAATGCATTAGTGTTTAAAACCCTTAATTTGGCGTTGGATACTAACCCAGAAGCCACCCCCCTCCTCCATAGTGATCGGGGATTTCAATACACATCCCCTGCTTTTAAAAGGAAAATTAAGAAAGCAGAGATAGTTCAAAGTATGTCGAGAGTTGGAAGATGCATCGATAATGGACCAATGGAAGCTTTTTGGGGGACATTAAAATGTGAAAAGTATTATCTAAACAAGTACAGCACCTTTGAAGAGTTGAAGAAAGATATTGAGGAGTACATACAATTTTATAATAATGAACGATTACAAAAAAGATTAAACGGCCTTAGCCCCTTAGAATACAGGGCTAACGCCGCTTAGTGTCGTTTTTTTATTTCCGCTGTCTACTTGACCGGGGGCACTTCAAAATGCATACGTCATTTCTTATGCCATTAATTGGAGGCAAAAGTTATTTTAGCCGATGAAACGGATACAATACAATAGATAACATGTTGACTGATCCCAATAACTACCTGCTCAGTCGTTAATACTGTCGATTGACTACCCTGAGCGCTCTTTTTCCTTCTGTTCGGTCATCAATACCGTCCATTGACTACCCAGCGCGCTCTTTTTCCCTCTGCTCGGTCGTCAATACCGTCCATTGACTACCCAGCGCGCTCTTTTTCCCTCTGCTCGGTCGTCAATACCGTCCATTGACTACCCTGTGCTCTCTTTTTCCTTCTGCTCGGTCGTCAATAGCATTGAATGGCTACCATTGTCACGCTTCCAATACCTGTGCTCACGTCGTCATTAACAACTATTCACTCTCCATTCAAAATACGGCTACGACAGCCACTGCAATGTTAGTGAGAGTAAACGTAATTTACTGTAACACTCCATGTTTAACTAGACACTCGCGACTGACCGTCCCTCTTCCCAGCAACACTTCAAGGCGTTGAACAAAACCATAACAGCAAAGCCATAGAGACGGTTCACATGGTTTCCTTTCGGTTTTATTCCACCAGAACCGCCCACGGTCCCTCCTACTTAGGATAAACTTTATTCCATTTATCTTTATCCTGCTGCAAATAAGCATATTGATCGCCTGATTTAAATACGATGGTATATCCGCCGTCCTGATTTTTATACCCCATGATAGGATCTACATTTTCAAGGAAAATAACATATTGATTAGACCAAGGATGACCCTTTGTTTTGTTGTCTCTCTTCCAGACTCCAACGCCACCGGTCGTTAATTTACAAATGACCACAAATTGACCGGAATTAGTTTCAAAGAATACTGGATCTCCTGTAACACCTTCAGCAAACGTCTTACTTTTATACCACTTGCCATTAGAATGCTTCCAATAGTGAGTTAACGAAGAACCCGATCGAACAATAAGCTCGGAGTTACCAAAATTACTCTTAATCGGCAGCGAAACAGAATAATTGCTTGGGTTATCCTGATACCATGGATATCCTTTCGCTTTATATTTTTTTGTATAAATTTCACTAGTAATATGAAGGATTAGATTTCTTGCAGGATCAGCCTTGTCCCGAATCACGGGGTGACATAGACCACAAATTTGGCTATTATTTAAGCTTGCAATCATTTCATCCAATGTGAAGTAGGGACGATAACGAATCATCTCTTTATCAATAGAATTTGGATAGCTTTTTAAGTTAAATCCAAGTTCCTTTGCCATGTTCACAAACACTACCTCATCTGTACCGAAGGAAATGGTTTCTAATAAAGCTTTTTTTAATTTTTTCTTTCTTTCAGGTTCAAGTAAGGATTTAATAATAGGTCTCGAAATGACCTGACCAACATTAAAAATTCCATAAAAAGGATCAACGTTAAATAATTCTTTCCATCTGTTTATGTCCTTCTTCAGTTCCGTTCCAATATACCAATCTTCTTCTGGAACCCGAAGCAATACCGCCATATAATCAGCATGTTCCATTTCCGTTTGAATGAATTCTTCATACCCTTTTTTGATAAACAACGCATCCGAATCAATATTAATAAAATACTGATAGTTAACACCTAATTCCTCTAACCATTCCATTGTTTCCAGAAAATAGATGGTCGTCCACCCACGATTTAATTTTCGGCTGGAAGGACAGACAGGAACACCTAAACCATCACACAGCGTAGGGTCATCTCCCCCGTTATATAAGACAATGGCACTGTTAGGGCAATAGTATTGGACATTATTAATGAGTTGTTTAACCAGCTCTCTGTTTTCATGCACAAGGATTGAAAAGCAAATTTTGCTTTGTGGTGATTTCATTACCTCATGTTCATAGCTGTTTAAAGGATTTTTTTCATTATGTCGATCCTTTTTTCGTTCTTGAATAAGCTTGATCATTTCTTGCTTGTTTCCACTTGCACTTACATAACGATTGAGAAGTCCACCATTGGCCATTCCATTTGGATTTGTCGCATAGCTTGAACTAGGATGCCACAAATGGTATATTTCACCTTTTATATTTGCGATTTTACCACAAACGGTTCGGACGGAATGGGAAAAAGCATCATCCTCGCCTCCCCATCCAATAAACCGTTCATCAAAACCACCGACTGCTTGAAAGTTATCCCTCGTAATCACAAAGAGTTTACCAGCGAATCCTTCATACAACCATCCGGCTCTAGTACATTCATCGGATCTTAAATCAATTGGCCATTGTGGCTTTGTATTAAGGAGTCTATTTGTACCTGGCTGATTCACATCATATACATCTGAAAAAGGAACGACCCATGCTTCTTTTTTTAATAATTTAATAGCTTCAACAATTATATTAGGGTCATAGACAACATCGGCATCCGCTATGACGAAAACATCTCTTGTGGCTCTTTTAGCTGCTTGGTTAACTGCTTTGGCTTTATTAATTTCCTGGCTATCCATGATTCCTAAACATAATTCCGCCTCAGGCATGTTCAGTTTATAATACTTTTTCACCCATTCAAATGCCTGAGCTCGTGGACCATGGTCCGTTTGAAAGGGGATAATGATTGAAACATTTTCTAGCACAACTACACTCTCCTTTTTAGCCAGAGATTAATGGCTTTTACTCATGATTTTTATAAATCCAGTCAAACCTAACAGTTTTCTTATTATTATGTGTCTTGGCATGAAACATTGAAACGGCTCGTATCATGATTCACGGATTATTTTGGTAATAGTTGCTGTATGAAATCAACACATATTTTTTTCAATAAAAATTTGGAGTTCACTGTAAATTTGTCCCTTTCCAATAAACGCAAACTCGCATTTCATATAGGAGGATTCCTTGATGCTTGGTGTCAGGCAGCGGGCAGGTGAGTATTTGATCGGGAGAGATGTAAGCATGAAACTGGGGATTATGTGCGGGATGCCATTAAGCGGAAAATCCACATACGCTAAAATTCTTCAAAACCAAGGGTGGGTACGTGTATCACTTGATGATCTCAGGCTGGCCTTGCATGGCCAAATCTATAAGGCAGAGGCGGAACCACTCGTATGGCAAAGCGCCGAGCTCATGGTCCGTTCCTTACTAAAAAGCGGGCATAACGTGATTGTGGATACCACAAACAGAACGAGAGAACGGCGAAAAAGATGGATCCGTGTTTCTAAGGAATTCGGACTTACGTTGGAAATATTCCACGTTGATACTGATTTTGAAATTTGTAAAGAACGGAACAGAGTCTTGAAGCGATTGTCTGAAACTGTTTTAAAACAAATTGATGAGGAATTTCAAAAACCCACTTTTGACGAGGGGAACATTATTAAGGTTCATTAACAAACTATGTAGGAGGGGATCACTTGAAAAAATACATTGCCTTTGATGTCGGTGGGACAAAAGTAAAGCATGGACTATTACTAGAGGACGGAACGATTCTTTCAAAAAATAGTTACCATACGCAATGCACAAATTTAGACCTGTTTTTAAAAGATATGGTAGACACCATTAAGATGTACACACAAGGTAATTATGTGAGCGGTGTTGCGATTAGCCTGCCTGGCTTTATTAATCCCCACACAGGCTATTCAGAACGAGCAGGCGCTGTAACAGCACTAAATGAACAAAATCTTAAAAGGTTATTAGAAACAAGAATCCCGCTGCCAATTGAAATCGAAAACGATGGAAACTGTGCGGCTTTAGCAGAAAAAATAAGTGGAAACGCAAAAAAGTGTACCGATTTTATTTGTGTGATAATTGGAACCGGAATTGGCGGGGGGATCTTTATCAACGGGAAACTAGTACGGGGGCATAGTTTTAGATGCGGCGAATTTGGTTTTATGATTACCCAAGCCGGCGGACTGAATAACAATGCTTCCACGGCAAGTTTAATCAGTGCCTATAAAAAACTAAAAGATATGAGTAAACATGAGGAAATGAATGGAGAGACCATTTTTTTAGAATCTCATACCCATAAGCCGGTGAACCAACTGGTTGATGACTGGAGTAAAAATATTAGTTATGGAATCTATAACCTAGCGGCAACATTAAACCCCCAAAAAATCTTAATCGGTGGTGGAGTAATCGCCCAACATGATTTGCTATATAAAATTAATCATCATCTTGACCAACTACATGGATGGAAAGAGATTAAGATTCCCGTTGAAAGATGCAAGCATCAAAATGATGCAGGGATGCTTGGTGCTTTGTATCATTTTTTACAAAAGCAAGGCAGATAAATTGTTCATGCACGTTTCCTAGTCATAAATAAATGGACAAGACATTGTTCCACTTGAAGAATTAATGCAGGTTATCGTTTAATAGGTGTTCTATTTAAAAAGGAACCGCGATTGGCGGTTCCTGAGATTATTATTTATTTGCTGCGGTTATGGTACTAAGTGAATGATTAAGTGCTGTTTTACACTTGTTTACATCAGGATTCGATGAACGAACCGCTGCTAGCACAGAGTCGATTGTTCCATCAATTTTTGTCCATGTAGTGCTATCAATTTTTCGAAGCTTAGGTTCTTGTGTATCCCACTGATGTTCCAAATTATCAGCACCATTTTTTGCTGATGCAAAGTCATTTTTATTTACAGCATTTAGTAGATCATTTTCAATTTTAATAAAATCGTTTAATTGACCTGTTAATGTAGCTTGCTCTGCAGCACCTTGTGATGCAATATAATTACTGCGCAAGTTATAACCACCTATACCAACCACTAAGAAAATGACGAGTACAACAATCGTTTGTGTTAGCACATGTTTCTTATTGGCATTACTTTGTTTTGTTTCTGCTATATCAGATTTAGCATTTGTATCAATTTTTGAAACGGCAAGGAACACGATGATCGCTAAAATAGCGATAAGAAAAATCACACTTGTAACGGTTGTCCCGAGTCCTAATCCGCCATTTACTTTTGGTTGAGATAGGTAATCTCCAAGGGAAGCTCCAAGGGGACGAGTTAAAATATACGCAATCCAGAAAGCTAATACTCCGTCAAGTTTCAAAAATTTATAAGCTAAGAACACAAGAGCAATAATAATAACAACGCCTAGGCCTGTGTTAAGATATCCAAAACCAAGTTGTTCGGAATATAAATCGCCGACCGCTGTTCCAAGTGCAAAAGTGAAAAGGATCGTAAGCCAGTAGAAAACTTCTCTTTTTCTAGTGAAAATCGAGTGGATCGATAGTGTTTTTTCACTAAGATACCAAAATAGAAAAGTCAGTCCTAGTAACACCGAGAAAACAACTGTACTAACCTCAAGTGGTACGCCCATATTATCTGTCAAATTATCCGTTACCAATGTTCCAAATACGCTTATAAGAACAACTGTTACCCAGTAAATGGCTGGAACATAGTTGTTTGCTTTAAATTGAAAAAACAAGGCAATAAAGAACGCAATTCCCATAATAATGGTTGTAACCGTTAAACCAAGTCCCATATTAAAATTGATGAAATCAGCAAATGTTTCACCCACAGTTGTACACAAAACTTTGATGATCCAAAAGAAAATCGTCACTTGTGGCACTTTGTTAAGTAGAATATTCAGTTTATTATGATTTTCTTGCATATTTAATTTCCTTTCTTTAAAGTGGTTTCCCACAACTAAATTTTATTTTTCCCACTAATTAATGATAATATCCACAGGCTTATTTTCATTTGAGATGATGACTGTCTCTACTATATAAGAAATGGGGGAGCTATTTATTAACAACAGATTAAAATTAACTTAAGTGACTATTAAGTATAAGTGGCATTCTCTCGGTCCAGGAGGGTAAAGAAGGGTAAATAATAAAAAGGAACCATCGAAATGGACAGCCAATAAGGAAAACGGAAAAAGCTCTCGTGATCTTTCCGATTAAAGCGAAGTAAGGACAATAGTATCCTCAAAAATAATTTTAGATATAAAAAATCCTCTATGATATCACCCATAGAGGCTTCTTTTGCTTCAAAAATACAACGTTAATCTATAAAAAACGATATTTGCTATCCAATGCTTACGTTTGATTATCAGAACCCTTAACAGGCACCAATCCTGCATTTACCACTGCTAACCATTAAAAAGGTTGTCGAGAACTGTTCCCACCACTTCTTTTCAAAACAAACGAGATTATGCCGTTTTCCTCGAATCAATATCCAAACGTGTTTCCAATTTCCTAAGAAGATACGTAAATAGCATGACGAGGATAAAATAGTAGAAGCCGACCACGATGTACGTTTCCAATTGCCGGAAATTGGACGCTGCTTCACTTAAGCCGGAGCCCCATAAATCTGCCATACCGACATACGCCACTAGGGATGAATCCTTTAAACCGATAATAAATTGATTGCCTAATGAGGGGATCGAAAATTTAAAGGCTTGCGGTAAAACAATTCTCCTCATGGCAAGCGGATAAGTCATCCCTAGTGAACGAGCTGCCTCCATTTGTCCCCGATCAATCGATTGAATCGAGCCCCGGAAAATCTCAGCGATGTAAGCCCCGCTATGAATGGCTAAAGCCAACGCTCCAGCCCAGAACTGAGACAAGGTAATGATGGAAGCAATGCCGAAGTAAAGAATGGCAATCTGTACAATCAACGGTGTTCCCCGAATTAAGCCAATATAGACCATTGCCACTTTGTTTAACCATCTATTTCTTGATATTCTAAAAAACGCCATGATCAGCCCAATGATGATCCCAATTAATAACGAAGTAATCGTTAATCGTAAGGTAAGCAGGGCTGCATAAATTAATACTTCGTAGGTGTCTAGGAAGATTTGAACGATGATCAACACCCCCTCCATTTAATAGTCAAAAAGGGCCTAGAAAAGGACACGCTACTACTCCCTTACTCTCCTAAAATATTGCGGTTAAACCATTTGTTACTGATCTTCTCATACGTTCCATCCTTAATAATTTCCTCAAGGGCTTTATTTAATTTGTCGAGCAGCTCCTTGTCCTCTTTCCGCACCGCAATGGCTTGATCATCTTTGGAAAGCGGTTCGCCCACATCCTTTATCTTGATGGCGCCTTCTTTAATGATTGGAAACCCGACCATTTGGTCCGTAATCACCGCGTCAAGTCTTCCTGTTGGCAAATCCATCAAGGCGGTTATATCACTGTCATACTCAACCACCTTGTCCTTATCTGTGTTTTGCAGCGCCAATTCCTTGTAACTACTTGCCTTGACTACCCCAATCTTCTTTCCTTTCAAGTCCGCAGCTGATTGAATGTCTTGGTTATTTTCAGCGACAAAAATCTGTGCACCTGATCGATAGTAGGTATTGGTAAAATTCACCGACTTTTTTCGTTCGTCCGTCACGGTCATACTGCCAATAATCGCATCATATTTTTTCGCCTGCAACCCTTGAATAATGGTTTCCCATGGATTTGTCACAGGGACCGCCTTCATTCCCATTTTCTCGGCAAGGGCTTTGCCAATTTCCACATCAAAACCTTCTAACTTACCCTTCTCTTTAAAATTAAACGGTTTATATAATCCGCTCATGGCATACTGAAATTCCTTTTTATCTGCAGACGTTCCGGCGCTTTTTTCTGACGATCCACAGGCCGTTAAAATGAATGAAACCAACGACAGCGAAACAAGCATTCCTATCCACACATTCTTTTTCATGAGTACCTCCTCCACTTTTTAAAGAATATTAGTTAAAAACTGTTGGGTTTTCTCGTTCTGCGGATTCACAAAGAATTCATGAGGTGGTGCTTCTTCTATTATTTTTCCGTCTCCCATAAACACAACCCGATCGGCCACTTCCCTGGCAAAGCCCATTTCATGGGTAACCACAATCATCGTCATTCCCTCATATGCCAACTGTTTCATAACCTGAAGCACTTCTCCGACTAATTCCGGATCAAGTGCGGAGGTAGGCTCATCAAACAGCATAATACGCGGCTCCATGGCAAGGGCACGAGCAATGGCCACTCGCTGCTTTTGACCGCCAGAAAGATTTTTCGGATACGCTAAGGCTTTATCTGTTAACCCTACCTTCTTCAGTAAAATCATAGCCTTTTGTTCAGCCTCTGCCTTGTCCATTTTTTTCACATATAAAGGTGCTTCCATCACATTCCCCAATACATTCTTGTGGGGGAAGAGGTTAAAATGCTGAAAAACCATTCCCACCTCTGCTCGGACTTTATTAAGATTGGTTTGGTTGGGGATGATCTTTTCTCCCATAAGGATGATTTCACCTTGATCGAAAATCTCCAAAAAATTAAGACACCGAAGCAGTGTGCTTTTCCCTGAACCACTAGCACCAATAATCACGACAACTTCTTTCTCAGAAACCGTAAGCTCAATCCCATTTAATACCGTTTGGGACCCAAAAGACTTAACAAGATTCCTTACCTTAATCATGTCACCCTCCTTTTTACTTTTTTATAATAAAGTGCTCCCTGACAACCAAACAGAATGAATGCACCCCTGCAAAATCGTTACGATTCAAAAGAAGCTTGTACACTGTTCATTCTATTAATCGAAACGCTAATATATGCGTGGAATCTTGGAAAAGCAGGGGTGGTTCTAGTAGCGGACAATCGGACGTTTTACGCACAAAAAGGCACAACTAGCAGATAGGAGCTAGTTGTGCCTTCGTGTTTGATCGGTTAAGGATCCCCGTATAAAATTTTTAATTGCCAAAGAAGAGCTTAACACTATGGTCCCGTGCTCTAGAAGTGAAATACCCACACAACGATGGGCCCCAAAAAGGAGCCGATGATGGCACTTAAGGTCATGGTTACGGAACTCATGGAAAAGGCGAGTTCCCCGTATTCGGCAGCTTTTGATGTCCCTAAAGCATGTGAGGCACTTCCAAGAGCGATACCTTTCCCTATTAAACTATGAACTCTAAGGAATTTAAAGACCGTTGGAGCTAACATAGCACCAAATATCCCTGCAATCATGACACCCACTACAGCCATAGAGGCATTTCCTCCCAATCCTCTAGCCACTTCAATCGCAACAGGGATGGTCAGAGATTTAGGGATGATCGAAAGAATAATGGTATGATTGATCCCGAACAGCTTAGCTAGAAGACCAACACTTACCATCCCGGAAATGGCACCGATCAACACTCCCCCTATAATCGTGAAAAAATGCTTCATTAAAAAATGTCGTTGTCTATATAAAGGATAAGCCAGTGCCACTATAGCTGGTCCCAGCAGAGAGTTAATCCACTGCCCGCCTATCATATAGCTTTTATAGGGGATATGGAGCACAACAAGGATAATTACGATTAGAATGGTAGTCGTTAAAACAGGAATCAAGAAGGAATACGAATACCGTTTGTACAATCGTGCCATTGTAAAATAGGCAAGGATGGTTAATAAAATCATCAAGATTGCGAATAAGACTTGTTGCATTCTGCTTCATCCTCTCCTTTTTGTGCTTTCCTTTCAAAAAACTGACTTGCCCTTCCTGCTATTGCAATGGTAATAATGGTGCTTAATAGAACCGCGAGAATGAGCAATACTCCCTGAATGGAAACGAGGGAAGGATAGTTCATGATCCCGACGGTAGCGGGAATAAAAAATAAAGTTAAGATACTTAACAAAAAGCCGGCTCCATGCGCAATCATCTTTACTGGGATGATTTTCAAACACAAACAGATAAAAAGTAATATAAGTCCCACAATACTTCCTGGAATCACTAAGTGAAAAAGATTGTGAAGCAAGGTTCCAATGAAGGAAAAAATAAATAAAATGCAAATTTGCAAAATGACGATTAGGATTTTCATACTTGCAATGCCCCTCTTATCGAGGAAACATCCCTACCTTCTTTCTGATTTATTAATGTAAAAACAAAAAGGCGAGATTCATTGATTCTCACCTTTTCTAGCGTTTCAGTCTTACTCGCTTGTAGTAGACACTACTCTATCTAACATGAACACTAGTCTTTTCTATTTCTCCGTAAGATCTATCTATGCAAGCCTCGATACCATAGCAAAATAAATCATCTTTCAATAATAACTCATTTTTTTACTATTTTCCATTCGGGTGCACCACAAGGGCGGTTCGGTTGGCTTTCTTACATCAACTGACACAATTCTAAGAAACTCCCCCTTTTTCAACATTACACAAATGTTTGATTAGACGATTCCTGACAGGCGTCACCCCTGTATTTATCCCTGCTGACTAAAAAGGTTGTCGAGTAAATGCACGACAATATCCGTTCTGACCTTAAACTATTAGTGCAATTTTGTATTTTCAAGGAGTTCACTACCTTTTTATTAAGACACAAAAATGGATACCATTTTTACATGGTACCCACTAAAATAGACTATTTATCATACTAATTCCAGTATTTCTTTCAACGATGGCAGGCCAGTCATTGCGCCCTTTTTCGTGGTGGCTAACCCTCCGGATACACTTGCAAACCGTATGATCTCTACCATTTCTGACACAGAATACTCTTGTAGTGTTTTCGTAGATTCGTTTAGGGAGTAAAGAATACCAGAGACAAAGGCATCCCCTGCACCAGTGGTATCAACCACATTACATTTTAAAGCAGGGACCCTCCCTATCTCCTCTTTAAATCGATAAATACAACCTTCTCCGCCCAATGTTACCAGGACAAGGGGTAAATAAGGCAATTTACCGATTCCTTCCTCCAAACTGCTGCATCCTGTTAAGAAGACTAGCTCTTCATCTGAAACCTTTACAATATCCGCATATGGAAGTGCGGAAAGGATAGTTTCTTTTGCCTTCTCTTCGGAATCCCACAAACCTAAACGGAGATTAGGGTCATAAGATACAAGCATTCCCTTTTCCTTTGCAATCTCCACTGCCCGAAGTGTTGCTGATTTGGAAGGTTCATCAATGAGGGAAATAGAACCAAAATGGAAAATCTTATGATTGTTAAATAAAGAGCTATCTAATTCTTCTTTTTGCAAAAAGCGGTCTGCACTCGGATTAATGTAAAAACTAAAGTCACGCTCCCCAGATGGCTCTAAGGTAACAAACGTGACACCTGTCCTAGCTTCATCCGAAAAAATCATGGAACTAGTGTTAACCCCGTACCCATCTAATGTTTCCTTAAGAAAATGCCCTAACACATCATTGCCAACTTTCCCAAGGAAAGTGGCTGCTCCCCCAAGTTTTGCAATTCCAACAGAAACATTAGCCGGAGCTCCTCCAGGGGCTTTTTGGTAAGTTAGATTATCAGAATCCAGCGGAATAAAGTCAATGAGGGCTTCCCCTAAGCATAAAACTCCGTTCATATTACACCTCTACGAATTTTTGGATTACTTTTGTAAAGAAATATATAATACAAGTGACATGCCAATTTTACACTAGCAAAAAGCATGCCACTTGATTAGGGTAACTCTACTAGACTAGTACTAATTCATTATCTAGGATTATCGCTAAACCTTGCTTGGAATCAATATTCTTTTCCATGGTAACAGCTTGTGCTTCCCAATTGTCGAACTTTCCATATGCGGTATAAATAGTGGATCCGGTTGGTAATTCAGGGTATTCGTTTTCGCCATTTGTTCCCCAGTTTACCCAGCCTGAATCATTTCTCTGTACGATTTGATAACGTGATACTACTTCACTTGTATACCATACCATAGTATAGCCAGTATGATCGTTTAACTCTGCTGTTTTATTAGCACTCATTGGGAAAATAGTTTGTTCCGGTGCGTTGTTCACATCGACCCATTTATCAAATAAGACATTCTGGTTTCGCTCACTTTGGTGAACAAGTTGATGGGATTTAGGAATAATCTTAGAGATATGTTCTTTGATTTCATCGGCCGAGAGTATCCCTTCTTTTATACAAAACAGTCTCCAGAAGAAATCCCAAGAAACATTATTAATATCTTCACCAATACTTTCTTTATATTTTTTAACATTTGGACTATTCAGTTCGTCAGATTGCAGCAGCTCGTGAACACCCTCAGAAAGAATATTTGCGTATAAATCTCCTTCTCTGTAGTAAGTGCCGCCATAGGATGCAAAGGAAGTAAATACTCTGTCTCCTTGCCCGCTCTCGAATTCATCACCAACCGTAATTTTGTTTACAACAGGGATTCCGTCAACAGTAGTTGAAAAATCATCTACATCGTATTTTCTTCTAAACCATGGTGTATTGTAAAAGAACTCCCACGTGATGGTGAAATTCTTACCTTTTAGATTTTCATCTAATCCATCAGGTACTGCTCCTTTGAATAAATACCGGCAATATAAAGGCCCTTCTTCTTCAATGATTATATCCACCTTTGTGTGCTCTGGAGGGTTGATTAAGCCATTTTTCGGAGTGAAAAATGGACCATAGAATCCTCCAATAGCGTTAGAATAATCTTTTATAAGATTTTTCTTTTCTTCCTTCGCTTCGAAATAGCGAATTCCCCATTTTCCATAAGAGGTTCCATCGGCAGTTCCTGAACATAGTTCTAAGATGTAGTAGCCTGTATCTAGTCTTCTAAACCCATCCTCTTGGGTAACGTCTAGTTTCTCAATTCCTTTAAACTCCTTTAGGTTATTTAAAGGTCTTTCGTCAGCATATAGCCAATAAGAAGTAACGGATTGCTCCATACTAACGATATATACAATTGAAGCCTCTTGGATAAACCCATCTTCCGAAATAACAGCATCAATAATTTGGAAAGGGACTTTATTGTTAGAATTATCAAATAATTCAAGGCTATCTTGATGAACCTGGTAAGCTGAAAAATTCAACTTCGTAATAACCGGCTCGTTTTTTCTAGTTAAATTATCGGGATTATTTAGCATGATTTGAAACTTATACTTAAACTTTTCCACCCATAGGCCCTCTTTTCATAATTAAGATAACATTAGATCGCTATTTAGCTAATTTAAAAGAAAATTTATGCTTTTTTCCTTTTTGTGCATCAATTAAAATCGCAATCATAATAATGATCCCTTTAAAAACTAATTGCCAGAAAGAACTTACTCCCATCAAGTTTAGACCATTGCTGATTACTCCAATAACCATGGCACCAAAAATAGTTCCACTTATTTTCCCTCTGCCTCCTGCCATGGAAACCCCTCCCAATACACAGGCTGCAATAGCATCCATCTCATATCCTGACCCTACGGAAGGTTGACCTGAATACATTCTTGCCGAGAGGACAATACCAGCAAAAGCGGCTAAAAACCCAGTAAGTGTATAGACAGCAATTTCTACTTTTTTGATTGGCACTCCCGATAGACGAGCAGCTTCTCTGTTACCGCCAATCGCATAAATATAAGTTCCAAACTTTGTTTTATTCAATAAAATAATAAAGATAATGGCTAATATAATCATATATAGGACAGGGTATGGAAGAAATCCAAAGAGTTTACCTGTTCCAATGATTGTGTAGGCGTCATTAGTAATCCTTTCAGATTGCCCGCCGCTATAGATATAAGCTACACCCTGAGCAATATTCATCGTTGCTAACGTTACCATAAAAGCTGGTAATCTAAATTGTGTAACAACTGTTCCATTTAGGAATCCGATAAAAGTACCGATTAATAAGCCACACAATATCGCTAGCCAGATAGGCATTCCAGTTCCAACAATAAACCCTACTGTTAATGTTCCCGCTAATGCTACGATTGCCCCCACAGAGAGATCAATACCTGCGAGAATCATTACTAACGTCATGCCAAGGGCTAAGAATACGTTATTAGATATTTGCCTGAAAACAGTGATTAAATTATTGGTTGTTAAAAATACTGGTGAAGTAATCGACAATATAATACATAAAAGCATCAAAACAGCGATTATACCTATATTGCTTTTTATCATCGAAAGGAAACCGCTATTCCCATTTTTACTTGTTCCCAACGAAAGAAACATTTTATTTATCTTTCCATTGTTTACATCCATCATTCTCTTAACCCCCTGTTGCATAGCGCATAATATTTTCCTGCGACAATTCCGAATGATTTAGCTGTTTCACTAATCTCCCATTTCTCATTACGCAAACAGAATCACACATATTAATAATCTCAGGGAGATCAGAAGAGATCATAATGATGGCTAACCCTTCGTTAGCAAGTTCGTTTATAATCGAATAAATCTCAGCTTTTGCACCGACATCGACACCTCTTGTAGGCTCGTCAAGTATTAATAAATCAGGATGTGTCATTAACCATTTAGCAATGACTACTTTTTGCTGATTACCGCCCGATAAGCTTGATACTTCGATCTCAGGTGAAGCAGTTTTTATTCTCAAATCCTTGATATATTTATCGATTACTTTCTGTCTCTTCTTATCGCTGACAATTACTTTATTTTTCATTAAGTTTTTCAAGTTAGCTAAAGTGAGATTAAAGGCTACTGTGTTATTTAATACTAATCCTTGATCCTTTCGATCTTCTGGTACCATAGCAATGCCTTTTTCAATGGCCTCAATACAATTCTTCACTTTTAGTTGCTCTCCGTTAAGATAGATATCCCCATTGTCATGACGGAAAGCTCCAAAAATAGTTTGCATTAATTCACTTCTACCTGCACCCATAAGACCTGAAAAACCTAGAATCTCACCTTTACGGACACGAAAGGTGATGTCTTCAAAGACATTCTCCCTAGAAAGATGGTTAACCTTTAATACCTCTTGTTCCTTAACGGAATACGTTCTTGTATAGAAACTCCCTAGTTCCCTGCCGACCATCATCGCAACTAGTTCATTTGCATTCGTTTGGCTAGTAATCTTTGTTCCAACATAACTTCCATCTCTAATTACCGTGATTCGATCAGTCATTCTAAACAATTCTTCAAACCTATGCGAAATATAGATGATACTTACATTCTTTTCTTTTAATTTATTCATCGTAATAAAAAGGTTATTTACTTCTTCATCTGATAATGAAGATGTTGGTTCATCCATGACTAAAATTTTTACATTAAAAGAAATAGCTTTAACGATTTCAACCAACTGCTGTTGGGCAACGGTCAATTCTCCTACTAACGTGTTTACATTAATATTTAATCCTAGCTGCTCCACCATTTTTTGCGCTTGCGTATTAATTTGTTTACTATCTTTGAAGCCTAATTTAGTCTTTGGTTCTCTTCCTAAAAAAATATTCTCAGCTACGCTTAGGTAAGGAACAAGTACAATTTCTTGATGGATAATACCGATACCGTGCGATCTGGCATCTTGCACATTTTCAATATCTACAATAGTCCCATTGATGGATATTTCACCTTTATCCGGTTTATGGATACCGCCTAAGACCTTGATTAAAGTCGATTTACCCGCCCCATTTTCACCTAAAAGTGCATGAATCTCTCCTTCTTTAAGTTCAAAATGGATTCCACTTAAGGCTTGGGTTTTGCCAAAGCTTTTGTATACACCATTCATTTTTAATACTGCTTCCGTCAATTATCGTTCACCCCCAAAGGATAATAAAAGCATAGAATGCAAGAGATTCTTGCATTCTACTAGATTAGAAATCGTAAAACTTACTTATCAATACGATTCACGATTATTGCCATTGTCCATCTGTTTCTTTTGCTAATTCCTTCGTTACAACATGGGATGGTAATAGAATCTCTTTTTTCACTTTTTCCCCTTTTAGGGATTTAACTGCCTCATCAAATGCAGTCTCAGCAATTTTAATTGGTACCTGCGCCGCAACTGCTTTAAATGAACCATCAAGCACTGCTTTTTTACCATCTGGAGATGCATCAATAGAATAAACACTAATATCTTTTTTGCCGCTTGCCTTAACTGCAGCTGCTGCACCTAAAGCTGAAGGATCATTGATTGCAAAAATTGCGTTGATATCAGGATTTGCCTGGATAATATCTTCAGCAATTGGTAAAGACGCATCTAGGGCAGCTTTCCCATCTTGTTGTGCAACGATTTTAAATTTTGACTTATCTGATCCTAAACCATCCAAGAATCCTTTAACACGTTGTACGCAGCTTTCATTAGCCGGGAAATCCAATATCGCAATTTTTGCTCCATCTGGATAGTCTTTAACCATTTGTTGTCCCATTAATTGACCTGCCATGAAGGCATCGGTAGCAATTACACTTTTCACTAATTCTCTGTCTTCACCAATAACAGCAGTATCTACATTAAAAACGGGAATATTACTATCTTTCAATTGTTCTAACCCTTGGCGAATCCCTGCTGAGTCAACTGGGATGACAAATACGGCATCAAATCCTTGGTTAGCAGCATCTCCCATTTGGCTCAATTGCTTATTAAGATCATAATCTGGATCTAGCATTGTATATTTGTATCCGTTTTCTTTGGCCAGCTTCTTAAACGTATCATTCATCGCAGTTTGAAAGGTATTATTTTGTGTGTTAGGTAAAAAAGCAAAATTGTACTTGCCATCTTTAGCTGATTCTGAAGCTTTGTCACTTCCACATGCAGTAAGTGCCATTGCTACTAGCATTATTAGAACTAACTTTAAAAAGTGTTTTTTCATACGAAAGCCTCCATAGTAATAGATTTAGATTTTACAAGAATGCATTTTACAAAAATTGCGTTTTAACTAAGAAAGTCTACAGTTTTTTTAAATCCCTGTGTGCGCACAGACTTTTTTCACCCTAATTAAACGCTTTCATCAATCTTTACGTAAAATTTACCATGGTGAGTGATATCATGTCAATGAATAATTAAAAAATTCATAAAAAAAAGCAAATTTACATCTTTTTACGTAAATTTGCTCAATATTATTTTTTCTATCTCTTGAGGAACCGGTTCAGATGTTATTTCCTTCCAAGCTTTTAATAGATTATTTGATTCCACGATATAAGGCGGAACCCCAATATACTTATAATGATCCTGTCCAAGCAATGCTTTGGCAGTAGCTAACCCTACTGCTATTCCTTGCTGATAAGGTCTTTGGGTTGAAAGCCCTTTGACCATTTCTTCTTTAGCTAAATACGTAGCAATTTCATTATCTAAATCTGTTGTAAAAATGGCTACGTCTCTTCTGTTTAAATCGTTGAGTGCTTTTATCGCTTCCAAGGCAGGTCTATCCCATGAAATATATAATCCTCTTATTTCAGGATGAGCGACCATCATTTCTTTGCATACATCATAGGTATTCTCTATTTTGTAAAAATAGTTTTCATCTACTATCTCTATATTTTGGAAATTATTCCTAATAAAATCATTTGCAACTGCATCTCTTAAATGCGTCCCATAAAACGGAGCCCCATGCCCGATAAAACCGATTTTTACATCTTTTCTATTTTTAAAATAATTCCCTAAGAGTAATGCGATATTCTGACCATGCTCTCTTTCATTAACTGAAACACAAGAATAATATTGGTCTTTACTCATTCCTTGCGGAACATTACTCATAAAGATTAGTTTTGTTTCTTCTGAGATGCTTTGGAACTTTTTCGAAGTAATCTCATCATCAACGGGAATCGCAATAATAGCGTCAGGCTTTTGAAGTCTTAGTCCTTCTAATTGGGCTACTTGCAGTAAAGGATCAAAATGCGCATCTGTTATCGAAACGATTGAGATACCATATCTATTTAAGACGTTACGGATACCATTCTCGTAAAGTCTTGCCCATGCCGTTCCTCCAAAGTGAAAGGAAATGCCAACCATATAATGGCCTGAACTCAATATTTCGGCCTCTTCTTTTGAAATCGTTAAATCTTCAGGAGAAAAGGCTTTTTCTCCAAAAGGTCCCTTTCCAATCACTTGCGTTGACTTTTGAATGGAGAATTCCAATGGAACTTTAATTTCTATAGAATCTTCTGTGTAATTTTCGATTTTACTCAATAACAGGTTAACCTCTTGGATCGCCATTTCTCTTGTATCTTGTTTAAGAATGGTTAAAGGAGGATTCGTTATTTCAGACCATTCATCATCACCAAACCCAATAACAGAAACATCTGCCGGACATTCAATACCTAATTTATTCATAACTTTTAATAGATTTAACGTAATTCTATTTCCGCTTGCCAAAAAAGCGGTTGGCTTGTCATGAATCCAAACCTCTTTTATCCGTTTCTCAAAATCCGCAAAATCATTTTGATCGATTTCAATCAACAATTCTTGCCTGAAAGGTATTTGATAGGAATCCAAAGCCTCTCGGTATCCTTCAAGTCTTCCTTCTGCAGAAGAAAAGTTACCGCTTTCAATAATTAACGCAATGTCTTCATGTCCAGATCTCAAAAGATGAGTGCATCCTTTATAAATTCCTCCTTTAGTATCTGAGACAACAGAATCTACGCCATTAATTTTGACGGCTCTATCTAGGAAAACAAACGGAATTTTTTGTTGGATTAGCTTATGAAACTGTTTTTCTCCCGTGCTAGCAGGAACAATCATTAATCCCGCGATTCTCTTATTGCCAAGGATATTTGTAATGATGTCTTTTTCCTGAGATACATGATCATCATGAAAGTATACTGATAAACTATACCCTTTTTCAGTTAAGTAGGAGGAAATATTAGAAATTATTTTTGAATAGAAAGTCCCGTATAAATTGGGGACTATTAGTGCGATTTCGGACTTCTTCCCAATCTTTAAATTTGTATCAGTCCCTTTTAATTTTTTATCATAGCCTGTCTTCTTAATAGCCTCTTCAACTTTTTCAACAAGTTCCGGACTCACATATCTTGTTTTATTAATAACATGGGATACGGTTGCTATAGAAACGCCAGCTTCTTTGGCTATTTTATTAATAGTTGTCAAATAAATCACCACACAATAATATTTACGTAAATTTTATAAAAATTGTAACACTTTTTTTATAAACAGGTCAAACAAATATGCAAAATTCGTTTTACCATTATCAATGCTACCTCTTTTCTTTGTTAATTTACGTAAATTGAATAATACAAAGAAAAACCTTCCCGGCTCCTAAAAAACTTGTTGAACCGTGGATGGTCCTCTTTCTTCTGATAGAGTAGAATTAGTATAAAGAGAATTTTGGTTATTTTGAAAAAAATAGGAAAAACAGGAGATTGCGCAAATGAAACTAGAGGGCAGCAGGGTCTTTCTTAGGCCACTTGAAAGTGCGAATGCAGAAAAAAGCTTACAATTAGAGGCACGAAATCGCTCGTTTTTCCAGGAATATTCCGTCGATCGAGAGGAAACCTTTTATACGTTGGAAGGACAGCTGGAGCGGATTAAAACGAGTCAAAAAAATATGAACGATGATCAGTCCTATGGATTTGGAATTTTTTTGAATGGAAGTGAAGAGTTAATTGGAAATATTGGATTGTATAAGGTGGAGCGTGGTCCGGCCCAGAGTTGTATTGTCGGCTATGTCCTTGACAAGGCGCATAATGGAAAAGGATATATGACCGAGACAATCGGGTTAATCGTTGATTATGCTTTTACTGAGCTAAAGCTGCACCGATTAGAAGCAGGGGTTAAGCCGGATAACGCGGGCTCCATCAGAGTCCTAGAAAAATCGGGCTTTCATCAAGAAGGCATTGCCCGAAAAAATATCAAGATCAATGGAAATTGGGAAGACCATCAGATCCTGGCGATCATAAATGAGGAAATGTAAATGATAAAAAGATCAAGCACTTCATGAAACAGTAAAATGCTTGATCTACTAAGAGCCTATTGACGACCGTAAGCCCAAAAAGTGATTCAACAGGGTAGTCAATAGAGCCTATTGACTACCGTTAACCCCAAAAGTGATTCAACCGGGTAGACAATAGAGCCTATTGACGACCGTTAACCCCAAAAATGATTCAACCGGGTAGCCAATAGAGTATATTGACGACCGTTAACCCCAAAAATGATTCAACCGGGTAGCCAATAGAGCTTATTGACGACCGTCAACCCCAAAAGTGATTCAACCGGGTTGCCAATAGAGCCTATTGACGACCGTTAACCCCAAAAATGATTCAACCGGGTAGCCAATAGAGCTTATTGACGACCGTCAACCCCAAAAGTGATTCAACCGGGTAGCCAATAGAGCCTATTGACGACCGTCAACCCCAAAAATGATTCAACCGGGTAGCCAATAGAGCCTATTGACGACCGTTAACCCCAAAAATGATTCAACCGGGTAGCCAATAAGCGGGGCATTGGTATCCGGTTATGTTGAAACGCCAGTTTACCTAATCACAATTCAACTTGGCGTCCCCTCTCTTCAGCCACATCACAAGATGTTGCCCCATCCTAGAGCGAGAGTCTATCAATCTACTCCAAAAGAAAAATCGGCTTACTTTATTCACCCACCCAAAAACACAAAAAAGCAGAGAACCCTTGCTCCCTGCCACGCATTCACACTTTACCGCTTTAAACTTTAGCCGAGTGGGGGTCTGACCCCAGTCTCTTAAACCAGTCTCTACTTCCTCCAAACACCATTAGAATCAAAGTAGTATTTCTTCCCTTTTATGGTTTGCCAGTCTGTCGCTGCTTTTCCGGAGGAAAGGAAGTAATACCAGCTCGTTCCGAATTTCGCCCATTCGTTTGCTGCCATGGCACCGCCCGGCTTAAGGTAATACCACGCACCGCTAATCTTTTTCATCCCGAGAGCCATTACCCCATCCGATTCTAAGTAATACCATTTGCCCTTATCATATATCCAGCCTGTCTTCATGGCGCCGCTCTGATTGAAATAAAACCAGACCAATCGTTTCGGACTATTCGGCCTTTGATAATTGATTTGCTTCCAGCCTGTAGCCATTACCCCAGTAGAATCAAGATAATACCAGACTGTGCCCTGCTTCAACCAGCCAATGGCTGCTTTTCCACTAGACAGATTGAAGTAATACCATTTACCATTAATCAACTTCCAGCCTGTTTGCATCGCACCGCTGCTAGTAGAATAATAGAGGGAACCATTCACTTTATAGAAGCCTGTGAGCATTTTCCCTTGTGAATCTAAGTAGTACCATTTTCCGCCAGAATATCTCCAACCAGTGAGGGCTTCCCCATAGTTGGCAAAATAATACCAGCTGCCATCGATGAAGCGCCAACCCGTAGCTGCAGGATGACCATCTTTATCAAAATAGTAACGTTTGCCCAAATAGTCAATCCAGTTGTTCGTAACCATTGCACCGTAGTCATCATCGAAATAATACCAGTCGCCATCAATCAAACGCCAACCGTAAGCCAAATCCCCATCTTCATTAAAATAATAATAGGAACCATCTTCTGGATCTTGAACCCAGCCGGTGACCATCCGGCCATCTTCATCAAAGAAATACTCATAACCGTCTTCCTCAAGCCAGCCGCTGTATCGTTCGCCATCATCATTTAAATAATACCAATACCCCTGATCCTCAAGCCATCCGATAACTTTTTCCCCTGTCTCAGGATCGTAATAATACCATTTATTCCAAAACATGACCCAGCCAATTGGAGAAACGGCCTCATAATCGACATGACGAAAGTCCATACTAACAGGCTTATCATACAACTCTTGGTTATAATAAACGATTTTGTTAGAAGTACCAGGATCACTCACCGCCACCCTATCAATTTTCCAAGTACCCGTCTCATCATAAGGATTCACATAAAACTTCAATTGAGAAGAAGAATCCGTATAAACCTGGAAATTTTTAGTCTGGGATAGATCAGAGGGAGCTCGGTAATAAATCTCGACCAACGCCGCTTTGTTTGCGCTTAGCGGATTAACGGCAACCGTCAGCGTCACATATTCTCCCAGCGTCACCTTAGTTTTATCAATACCAATACTCTTTAACTCGGGTACATATCCGGTCTGATCGACAGTAAATCCGCCGCCGCTTAGGTCAATCGCATCCGAATCTGTAGTGTAAATCTCCTTATTAAAGGAATAATAAAAATAGGAATCTACCTTGACACCGACAGCTCTAATCTTCCATTTTCCCTTGGCAAACTTGTCCGTTACCGCAATATCTGTTTGCCACAGATTAGTGGATCCATCGTTTTTCAAACTAATTCTCTCTTCCCCCGAACCATACCCGTCCGGCTGGTAAATGGCGATGACCTCATTCACTTTACCACTAGACGTTACCTCCATCGATAAATGCAGTGTATCCCCAACCTTTGCCTCCTTTTTGTCAATCATGACGTTCTGCAGCTGAACAACCGATGAATCGGCCGCCGCCATTCGAACTGACAAAAAGATCATCAGGAACCCAACCATGAAAGCCGAACCAAACATTTTCATCGTAAAGCCTTTCCTCAACATAAGCCCCCCTATATCTCTATAAAAATAAGAATCATCTTTGATTATAGCAATATCCACCAGCTAAAATAATCCATTTTTTCTAAAAAAAGTAGAAAATGTTTGAGTGTTAAAATTCTTATTGTCTTTTTTTCGGGGGCTTGACCAAATCTTTAAATTAATGATTTTCAGCGTTATTATTTCTTAAGCTATTAACTAAGAGACGTTTGGGTTTGTTCACTTGAGCGTTTATTTCCTTTGTAGATGAAATAAAGAGCAATAAACATAAATAGTAAGGCTACAGAACGTTTCCAGTCTAAAGGTATTACTAAACTATCAAACCAACCAAAATGATCAATAAGCATACCAATTACAAGCTGACCAATGATACCGGCAATATTGGTGGCAATGACGCCAATTTTTGGAACAGCTATGACAGTGAGAAGTAAGTACATCGTACCCAAAAATGCTGCACTTAATTGCCATTTAGGTGCTTCTAGTATGGCTAGTACATTTCCTTGACCAAAAAAAATAATCATAACGACAAGAAACATTAATCCGGTTATAAAGGTTAAAAGTGTCGTTTCAATTATTCCAGCTTTTCGACTAAATGTTCCATTGATAGATGATTGTGCGCTTAATGTGATACCACCTAATAAGGTGAATAGAATCATTAAAATCCCCATTTTTAAACCTCCTAATTAATTAAAATAAGTGCAATAATCATTGAAATAACGGCAAATACTTTTTCTTTATTGATTCTTGCTTTCTTGCTGCCAAGCCAGCCATAATGTTCAATGACCATACTCATGACCAATTGACCAATAATGACGGCAACCATAGAGATCCCAACACCAACAAATGGAACACTAATAATAATAGCTGTTAAATAAACAACCCCTAAAATACCTCCAAGTAGTGACCATTTAGGTGCTTCAACTACATATGAAAGTTTACCTTTTCCAAAGAATATCCATAATATTCCCATGATGATAGAACCCATAAAGAAGTTATAAAAACTAGTTTCTAACTGCCCTATTGTTTTCCCTAGTTCACCGTAGATAGCTCCTTCAAAACTAAGGGCTGCCCCTGCAAATAACGCTAATATATAAGATATGTAACGCATTAAATCATTCCTCCTTCTTCATCTTTATAATTAGATATCTAGAAAAATCGATATAATTAAAGGTAAAAAACAGATATCTAATCTACTATTAGATATCTGTTTTGAGATATTCAGCTAGTTGAAGAATAGCTTCTTCGTTACGCCTATAATACGTCCATTGGCCATAGCGAACAGATTCGAGGAGCCCAGCTTTCTGCATTATATTCAAGTAGTGGGAAACCGTAGATTGAGAAACTTTAGCTTTTTCTTGGATATCCCCTACACAAACGCCGCCCTCAATACTTACCTCCTTTGGAAGGTGGGCTTGCTGCTTAGGGAAATGCTTCTCTGGCTCCTTCAGCCACTTTAAAATGTTAAGCCGAGTCTCGTTTGACAATGCCTTGAATAAATCGATTGGTTCCATGGTTAGTATTGTATATCGAATTATTTCGATATGTCAACATTACACGGCTGTTCTCGGATAATAAAATCGTTTTTAAATGAAATATCTTTTATATTATTTATTCGTCCTGTTAAATTAACGTAGATAGATGCAGAAGGTCTAAATATATTACATTTCGAAAAAGTTATCTCTTTCTACTTTACAAACTCTAAGTGCGAAGTTTTTGTACCATTCATTTTTACCTCTTTCTTGTGCAACTTGATGCGCTAAATGTTCCTTCCAACTCCTTATTGCATCTAGTGATTCCCAGTATGAAACAGTAATTCCCAGTCCCTCGTCACGGGCACTTTCTACACCTAAGAAACCTTTCTGTTGAGACGCTAACTCTACCATTTTTTCAGCCATATTCCCATAACCTTTGTCACCCTCAGTTCGTTGGGAAGCAAATATCACTGCATAGTATGGTGGTTGAGGAGTTTTAGCAATTCCACTCATTTTAGTTCCCCCAATATGTTTAATTTTAAGGCATTCCTAAATTTATAAATTTTACATAATTGAAAATTTGTTCATAAAAAAATCCCTAAAGTTGGATTTTCATGTCCAGCTCTAGGGTTTACATCATTTCAGGTCAGACTGCTTTTTTGATACTTTTTTCGGTTTGATCTTTTTCTTTCATTCGGCTGAAAAGATTGGCCAGAACGGAACCGGATAAATTATGCCACACACTGAAAATAGCACTTGGTACGGCCGCTAAAGGAGAGAAATGAGCCGTCGCGATCGCAACTCCCAAGCCGGAATTCTGCATGCCGACTTCCATTGCTACCGCTTTTTGTTTGGCGAGATCCATCCCACATAAACGGGCAAAGAAAAAGCCAATTAAGAATCCTAGTAAATTATGAAGAATGACCACTCCAAAAATAAGCAGACCCGTTTGCGCAATCCTGTCAGCGCTGCCTGCTACAACAGCAGATACAATTAACACAATCGCAATAACGGAAACAAGCGGCAATGCTTTTGCACCGGCCTGCGCTTGTTTTCCAAAGAACTTTTTAATGATAAAGCCAAGCGCTAATGGAACAATGACAACTTGTACAATTGAAAGGAATAAGGACGCAACACTAACATCAACCCACTTACTTGCAAATAGAAGAATGAGTAATGGAGTGACAATTGGTGCTAGAATCGTAGAAACAGAGGCAATCGCAACAGCCAGTGCCACATTTCCTCTTGCTAGAAACACCATAACATTCGAAGCCGTTCCGCTTGGGCAGCATCCTACTAAAATGACACCTACAGCGACTTCTTGCGGTAAATCGAGTCCGACTGCTAATAAAAAGGCGAGCAGCGGCATGATGATAAAGTGTCCGATAACTCCAAGTGCCACTTCTTTTGGTCTTCTAAATACTTCTTTAAAATCCGATAACTCCAGTGTAAGGCCCATTCCAAACATAACAATCCCTAATAGTGGAACAATATAGCCCCCGAGCCCTACAAAGTGACTAGGAAAAGAATAAGCAATAATGGCAAAGATCAAAACCCAAAACGTAAATGTTTTTCCAGCAAAGCTGCTGATTTTCTCAATGACTCCCACAAAAATACCCCCATATTTGTTTCGCTTTTCTAAATAATAAGTATTTTATTATAGTAGAATAAATATTTAAAAAAATCAATATTTTCCCACAAAAATCCTCCTACTTTACTGATTGATATAGATAGGAGGTTTAAAAAATAGGAATTATTAAAAGAAGAGGATGAATGAATTCATAGGAAACTAAGTAAAAACTATTAAAAATTTTCCCACCCTTAAGCATGGAATGATAAAGATTTAGAGTTGGAGGTTGTGCAAAGTGGGGAGAGATATAGAAAGCATTGGCAGGGAGCAAAGCGTAGTTAAGAACAAGGAATTGGAAGAATAAAACGGCAATGATCCTTGTCTGCCGATGATAACCAAACTTTCTACTTAATTGGATAAAATTCTCGTCAAATGACAACATTCTAGAAGTTTCTAACCTTTTCAACACTACACAAACGTTTGATTAGAATCACCCTTAACATGTGCCAATCCTACAATTATCCCCGCTAACTACTAAAAAGGTTGTCGAGAACTGTTCCTACCACTACCTTTTTAAAAAGGAACCTTGGCCAGTGGCGGAACCAGGCATGTCTTCTATTTAAGTTGGTTACTTTATGTAAGTCACCCAGGGTTAAGATGAGCCTATTCTCTTACTTTTTCTTTTTTCAGTAAGTAAAATAAATATACACCAATCAATAAATACGTTATCAAGAACCCGATAATTAACTGTGATCCTTCATTGAAAGAAGTAAGGGATAATAATACTTTTGGTAAGTGAAGGGCAATTAACATTACGGGCAGAATAGTAGTTTTTGCCCAAATTGAAAATAAAACGACAAAAGAAAGAAAAAGTAAGGCGATTATGATACTTCCTACAATACCAAAGTCAACTATGGGTGTAGTATAAATTGAATCCGCAATTATTACGCCCCCGAAAAAGAAAGTACTAATAAAAATAGGAAACAATAATATTAAAAACTCTCTAATTTTAGAAACTTGATTGCTAGCCATATAGCGAAATGCGGTAAACACACCTACAAGGAAGATAATACTATATACAAGCGTTCCTATGATTTTTAATAAACTATATCTTAATGTGCCTTGTAGAAGATCTCCAAACACAGAAAATGACATTGCACCAATGATAATTAGTGAGATATATTTAGCCCATTCTTTATAATCAGTCTTCATTTCACTGGAGATACTCACCATATAATCCTTTGGCGAAACTCCAATAATTCGATCAATTGATTTACCATTTATCTCTGCTTCATACAGATGAACCTCAAGTTCTTCCGTAATTTCTTTAATCTCTTGATCATTTTTTCCACTTGAAAACAAGTATAGTTTTAAATCATCGATAAATTTCTTACTCTTATCAGACATTTGAAGTTGTTCCACTCTCTTCACCTCATTCTTTTATTTCTTTCTTAATAACTGCGTTAACACTTTTCTCAAGTTGGTTCCATCTAATTAAAAAATCGTCTAATTCTTGCTGTCCATCATTGGTTAATGAATAGTATTTTCTCTTTGGACCAGCTATTGAATCTCTTCGAACAGAGGTGACAAATCCTTCACGTTGTATTCGCAGCAATAATGGATAAATGGTGCCTTCACTGACAGTACCAAAACCATACTCACTTAAACGCTCTGCCATCTCATATCCATAACACTCTTTCCCTTTGATAATAGCCAAGAGACAACCATCTAATATTCCCTTCATCATTTGTGTTTGCGACATTTGTTTTCCACCATTCTTATTATCTTGCATTACAAGGTATATCCACATTGTAAATCAATATACCATGCAATACAAGAGTAATGTGATTTTATAGTTGAAGAGCAGGCAAAATGACCGCCGAAACCCCTTTAATCCAGAGAGATATTATAAATGTGTGAAACCAAATGTTAATTTAATCGTATTAAACTTAACAGTTCAATGATGAGGAGATGTATCAGAAATGGATAGAAAAACAAGAGAAGCGTTAGATGCAATTGAAAAAATAAAGTCTCCAGAAGACATAATTTACGAGGTTTACAGATCTGAAAAAAGGTCTGGATGGTTTCATTTTTGGGATATTGTATTTGATGTAATACCATCTACTACAACAAAGTTATTGTACGATAAAGTTATGTATTTACTTGCTTCTGAAAAAAGTGGGAAAATCATTGAAGTTGAAAACGGAAAGATTACTAACATAACAGATGTACCCGATTGGACAAGTAATAAAAAGGTGAATTTTAAAAAAGTAATTATAGATCATTACATTTATAAGAAATTTAAAAAAATTGCGTAACGGGTGAATTCTTATTGAGTTAAAGGGTGCAAGTTAGTTTAAGTGGGGGTTCCCTTAATTTTATGCAATTTTCAACAATAACCATTAACAGAGCCAATAAAGGAAAAACATCACGAGATTAAACTCCCAACCCATGGAATGATCACTTTTTTCCTGCTCGGTAGCGGCGATTAACTACCCTCCGTGCTCTTTTTTTCCACGCTCGGTCGTCTATAAGCCCGATTGGCTACCCGACGTGCTCCTTCTTCCCCCTGCTCGGTCGTCAATAGCGCCGATTGGCTACCAACGTGCTCCTTCTTCCCCCTGCTCGGTCGTCAATAGCGCCGATTGGCTACCCAACGTGCTCCTTCTTCCCCCTGCTCGGTCGTCTATAAGCCAAATTAACTACCCTAAGTGTCCCTTTTTTAGTCAACTCGTCCTCTTAAGCTATTAAACTTGCGGAAGAGTATTTTTAGCTCGAAGAAAACAGTCGACATTGGCTGAAGTTACGCTTCCAACTACAGAGAAATTCATTTATATAATTCCCAATATAAAAAATTCGGAAAAATTAAAATAAATATATTGAAAACGCTGTCATTTTAGTTATAATAAAATTAGTTGCACAGTAATAATAAATTATCACGATGATAATTTATTATCCAAGTGATAAATATTTTATTATCAGGATAAATCATTGTCTGAATAATGACCAATCAGAATAACTTTACAGCTAGTTTGTTCTGATGGGATACACTTCAATTTGGTGTAGATTGATAAATGTTGCTGAAATGACAAGACTAGGGAGGAAATTTCGGAATGAGAGATAACATACCTTCCCAATTACAACCTTATATTCAAATGGTTGAATTTTTAGGAAGTGTAATGGGGAACCAATGTGAAGTGGTTTTACATGATACGAGGAATATTGAGAATTCTATTGTGGCAATTAAAAATGGCCATATAAGCAACAGAAAGGTTGGTGGGTCACTAACAGATTTAGCCTTAAAAATAGTAAAGAATAAATCATATATCGAAAAGGATTACCTGATTAATTACTCAGGAAAAACACAAGACGGGAAAATTGTACGCTCATCCACTTACTTTATTAAAGATGACATAGGGAACGTCGTCGGTATGCTTTGCATTAACATGGACCTTAGTATAATGGTTGAGACCAGGAATCTCTTGGATAGCCTTATCAATGGATTAAACAATGTACCGTCAAGGGGTTTGGACCTACATGGAAAGACTCCTAGTGAGTTTGAAAATCCAATTGAAGACCTTAATACGTCAATCGAAGATCTGACAACATCCATTATTTTAACTACGCTTGCAGAAACAAACATTTCAGCAGATCGGATGTCTGCCGATGAAAAGATTGAAGTAGTTAAACAGTTGAATGAGAAAGGTGTGTTTTTAATTAAGGGTGCTGTAGCAGAAGTAGCCGTGCATTTGAAAACATCCGAAGCAACAGTCTATCGATATTTAAATAAAATTGATATAAAGCAATATTGATAGGGATTGCCACTTTATTTTTATTCAATTCGTTAACACCGACAAAAGGTAGATAAATATAAAAATAAGAAAGGTGGATTTCACGTGAAGTATAATTTTGATGAGGTAGTCAACCGGAGAAAAACCTATTCATTAAAATGGGATGGGGGAAATTTAATTAAAGAAATAGGTATTACGGAAAGATATGATGAAGATACATTACCTTTATTTACAGCCGATATGGATTTACCTGTACCACAGCCGTTAATAGATGCCTTGCATAAAACAGTAGATCATAAAATTTTTGGGTATTCCGTATTCCCTGATGAGTATTATGAAGCCATCCAACATTGGTTTAACAAGAGGCATGACTGGGATATCAAGAAGGAAGAAATTGTATACAGCCCAGGGACTGTCCATGCATTGAATATTGCCGTAAGAGCATTTACAGATCCAGGTGATGGAATCATTATTCAGCGTCCAGTTTATCCACCCTTTACATCAGCAATAGAGGGTAATGGAAGACAAGTCGTTAATAACGCTCTCCAATGTGATGAAGAAGGGTATTATTCGATAGATTTTACTGATTTTGAAATGAAAGCAAAAGAAGAAACGACAAAAATGTTCATTTTATGTAATCCTCATAACCCAACCGGAAGAGTCTTTACTAAGGAAGAACTTCAAAAATTATCGGACATTTGTGCAAAAAATAATGTGCTCATCATTGCAGATGAAATTCATGGAGATTTAATAAGACGTAATCAAACGTTTATTCCAATCGCAAAGGCTTCAGAGAATGACAATCATATTATCACCTTTACGGCAATCAACAAAACATTTAATGTCGCTGGACTTCATTGTACAAATGCGATTATACCGAATGCTAGTCTGAGGAAAAGATTCACTGAAGTCTTGGGGTTTCAATTAGCATCGCCATTTACCATCTCTGCCCTCATTGCGGTATACAATGAAGGTGAAGAGTGGTTAGAGCAGTTAAAAACATATATAGATGAGACAATGGAATTTGTGAAAAGTTTCTTAGCTGAAAGAATGCCTAAGGTGAAGGTGAGAATTCCAGAAGGAACGTATATCATGTGGATGGACTTCAGTGCTTATGGCCTATCTCCTGATGAAGTTCATGATCGTATTTATAACAAAGCGAATGTTCTTTTAGAAGATGGAAAAATGTTTGGAGATGAGGGATTAGACTATCAGAGAATTTGTCTTCCCTCTCCTCGATCAATCATTAAGGAAGCAATGGAAAGAATCGCAAGAGAATTTGAAGACATTAATGCAACTAACTCTATAAAAGAAGAGGTCGTTAAATAACCTCTAAAACGATATTATGTGTGAGTTCCAAATTAATAGTTTATAAAGGTTAATTTGGAGCTTCACTTAATTTTTATATAAATCTAATCTTTTAAAAATAGTCTGAATTTTAAAAAAATAATAAGGGGTGGAATTATGGCTAGTCAAGAATCTAATTTAAAGAAAGTTTTAGGTTTAGGGGATGTAATGAGCATTGGGGTGGGGCAAATTATCGGAGCGGGTGTAATGGCTTTAACCGGTATTGCCATTGGGATGACGGGAAGTGGAGTTTCCCTGGCATTTATCATTTCATCTATATTCACATTGTTTATGGCTATACCAATAGCGGTGATGGGATCAGCCATCCCAACAACAGGCGGAATGTACAGATATACAAGTCGCCTCTTGTCTCCTAAAATAGGGTTCTTTTGGTTATTGCTCTTTATTCTTGCCCAATTAACACTAGCCATGTATGCGATATCTTTCGCAGAATATGTTCAAGGACTCGTACCATCAGCACCCCTCAAGCTGATTGCATTTGTCCTTCTCACCGTATTTTTTATTGCTAATTTAGTAGGGGTTCAATTTGCAGCACTTGTCGAAAAATTCATGGTTGTGGTCCTGCTTCTTGCCTTAATTGTTTTTGTAGTATGGGGAATGCCAGAAATTAATTATTCTGTTTTCAATTCAGGAGAAATGTTCTCGGGTGGATTTGTTGGATTTTTTATGGCAGTAGGATTGCTTTCATTTGCTACAGGTGGTGCGCAAGTGGTGGCTGAGCTGGGTGGAGAAATGAAAAATCCAGGAAGAGATATACCATTGACCATTATTGTAACCACAATAGCGGTGGGAATCCTTTATGCCTTTATGGCTACGATTGCTGCCGGAGTTTTACCAATTGCAGATGTCGCAAACAAACCTTTAACAGATGTTGCCCGAACTATTTTGCCGGCTCCTCTCTTCATTTTCTTCATGGTTGGCGGGGCTATGTTTGCTCTGGCAACTACGTTAAATGCAACACTTTCTTGGGTTACCAAAGGGATTATGATTGCATGTGAGGACGGCTGGTTACCAAAATCATTAGGAAAAGTGAATAAAAAATTTGGGACGCCTCATTGGCTTTTGACTGTGTTTTATATTATTGGGACTATTCCTATCCTTACTGGATTATCTTTAGGAGTCATTTCAGCCTTAGGAACAGGAGTTTTCTTGATTGCTAATATTCTTCCCGTATTTGCTGCCACAAAATTACCGAAAAAATATCCTGAACTTTATAAGAAAGCGCCGTTTAAACTTCCGCCAAAAATTTTAAATGCCTTTGTATATATTGCTGTAGCTCTACTATTTTTCCAAGGCTATCTTCTTATGTCCTCTTTATCATACAAAATAATAATAGGGGCTATTGCTTACATGGTGGCAGCCGCATTATACGTGGTGATTGTTGGAAACCATTCAAAGTCTGGAGTGAAGAAACAACTTCATTTTTCTCACGAAGAAGTTGACCCTACAATCGGACCGAATAATAATGTGGGAGCTTAAACGCGAGAAAGCAGTACTTACTTTTTAGCAGAAAAATAGGTGCATTTATTAAAAGTTTCATAAAGACAAACACTGAAATTAAATAAATGGAGGTTTTTTAAATGACAAACGATAGTTTATATCAAAAATCCTATATTCGGAGACTACCAGAATTAGGCAAACTCGCCCCGGAAACATTTAAAGCATTTGTAGCATTTGATCAATTAGCACTGGCTCCAGGTAAGTTACCGAAGAAGCTAAAAGAACTAATTGCCGTTGCGGTAGCACACGTAACTGGCTGTCCTTATTGTATTGAAGGGCATGTTTCAACTGCGAAAAGATTAGAAGCGTCAAAAGAAGAGATAACGGAAGCCATTATGGTGGCTACTGCGTTAAAAGCTGGTTCAGCGCTTGCTCATGGTTTAAATGGATTAAATGCTTACGATGGAACGGCCGATGAGGAGCTTTATAAAAGATCGAATATGATGCGGTTTAAGGAATTCAAGGACATCAATCCAGAAACGTTTGGTGCATTCGCTAGTTTTGATATGCAAGCAATGAAAGCAGGACTACTAAGCAGAAAAGAAAAGGAATTAATCGCGATTGCCGTTGCTCATGTTACGGGATGTGCCTATTGTATTGAGTCACACACGAAAAAGGCCAAGCAATTGGGAGTGACATTAGAAGAAGTGACAGAGTCGATTTTTGTAGCTACAGCATTAAAAGCAGGATCAGCACTTGCCCATAGTGTAAACGCACTAAATGCTTATCAAGACTAATAGATAGTTAAGAAAACTATATTTTAAGAATGGGGTAGGAAACGATATGTATCATACTATTTTTACAGAAAATGCTCCTAAAGCAATTGGTCCGTATTCTCAAGGGGTTCGAGCAGGAGACTTCATTTTTCTATCGGGACAAATTCCAGTAGATCCAGATACAAATGAAGTCGTCGAGTGCGATATTGTCCTGCAAACGAACCAAGTGATGAAAAACATTAAAGCCATTTTAGAATATGAAGGCCTTACAATCGAAAACATCGTTAAAACGACTATTTTTATTAAAGATATGGATCAGTTCTCTATCGTCAATGAGGAATATAGTAAACACCTAGGAAATCATCGTCCCGCTCGATCTACAGTCGAGGTCAGTCGTCTTCCAAAAGATGCATTAATTGAAATAGAGGTTATTGCCACTACCAATAAAATATAGTCAAGATAGGGGTCCCGGCATTTGGTACCCCTATTAATGTTTTCTTATTAGGGTAACTATGTCAACTGCTTTGCAGACCATCGGAATATAATGGAAGAAATCGGAGTTACGATAACAGGAAGCTCCGTGATTGCAGATAGGATTAATACGTTCAAGGGCACTTTAAGTAGCATGAAAAAGGGAGGAATAGAATGAAGGCTCCAAAAACATTTGCTTCACTTAGGTTTCGAAACTACCGCTTTCTTTGGTTCAGTTCAGCACTTGCCAATTCCGCACAATACTCATTTACAGTTGCATCAAGCTGGCTCATTTTTTCGCTTTCCAATTCAACGGCGCTAGTAGGAGCATCCATGTTTGCTATGATGATCCCGGGAGTTCTGTTTGGGCCAATTATCGGTGTGTTGGTTGACCGCTTTGATAGACGACGTTTGTTATCGATCTCATTATTTTCCAACGCATGTAATACTGGTTGTTTGGCTCTAATAGGCATCACTGGGTTTGTTTCGCCTTGGATTGTGATTGCAAGTGCGTTTTTCTTAGGAATTTCCTTTAATCTGCAAATGACCTGCACCAACGCTGTAATGCCAGACTTGGTACCAAAAAACGCACTATTCAACGCAACGGCTCTACAAGGAAGTATTCAGCATGGAGCAGGATTCCTAGGCTCGGCTCTAGCCAGTCCGCTTTTGGTATTTGCCGGTCCGATCGCCGTCTTTACATTATGCTGTTTGCTGTATACAGGAGCTGCTATCCAATCAAGATGGATTCAAACTAATCAACCTAGATCCCAGTCAGGAGTGAAGCGTGACGCAAATATCTTTCGCCCTGTCATGGAGGGGATTGTTTACATTCGGAGGTCGCCAATGCTAGGCCTCTTGATTGTAATGGTCGGACTACATTGTTTATTAACGATGGCCTATACCTCTATGCTGCCGCAGTTTATTCGGGATGATCTAGGTGCCGACAGCGGAATTTATGGGACCCTCATGATGTTTATCGGATTGGGCGCAATACTCGGCAATTTAAGTACTGCATCAATCTCCACACCACGCGGTCAGGGGATTCTCTATATCATTATGGCGTTGGCAAGCGGCCTTACCTTGGTTGCCCTAGCATTTACGTCTACTCCATTGTTAGCATTTATCGTTGGACTTACAGTTGGGGCTTCCCAAGCGGTTTTTATGGCTATCAACCTGTCCTTTGTGTTGCAAAAAGCCAACGACGAGTACCGCGGACGTGTGGCAAGCGTGAATTTTATTATCGCTTCTGGGGCCATGGCAATAGGGAACTTTTTATACGGATCTCTTAGCCAAATCATTCCGACGAAAATGAACATGATCTCATCAGGTAGCAGTTTTGTCTTTTTGGTTATCGTCTTACTCCTTGTATCGCCAACTTTGCGGTCGCTTTATAAGAAATTAGCCTCAGTAAAGGAAAATCAGACTTCAAGCATTGTTTGAAAAAGCTCAAGATCATCATGTGCCAGGCACCACCCAATTTATCTCCGACAAATTTTGGGTTGTGTCGGGCATCGAAACGTGTAGTTCAGTCAAAATAATCAGCCACCCAAACACCATTTTAAAAAATAATTTCATCCATTTTTCGTTGAATAAGAGACACTGATAAGTCATTGTTTACGGAACCCTCTGTCTCCATACAATTCACAGCTGTCATATAGGCAAATTTAAGGATTTCCTCCCAATTCATTTGATTCATTAGCCCCCAAACAACCGCAGAAGTCAGTGCAGCACTTGCCCCATTTGTATTCGCCCTGCTATTAATGACTTTATTAATTTTTATTGACCTTTCTTCGTTTTTGAAAAAAAGCAGTCCCTCGTCTGAAGAAAAAACAATCACATTATTGACTCCTCTTTCCAAAAGAATGTTTATACTCTTTTCGATCGTTGTTTCCTCATCTATAAATCTTTCAACTAGTTGTTTTAATTCATCTGGGGTAATAATTAATGTATTAATATTGTGAATCCCTTTTATTAATTTATAATTTTTGTTTAATGAAACAGTCTTTACGATAATGGGAACTTTGCAATTATCATATAACCATTCAATTGTTTCCTTTGGAATATTTGTATCAATCACACAGTATTTTGAGCTATTGATTAAATCTAGTTTTTTGTTTAAAAATTCTGGAGTAATTTGATTATAGATATCCATATTATCGATACCAATTTTTCTGTGACCATTTGGTTCCACTACATATAGATAAGTCGAAGTGTGTTCACCATCTATTTGCTTACAATGTTGTATATCCATTCGATTTTCTTTCGAATCTGTAATAAAATTCTCTCCATTTACGTCATTACCGAAAACAGAAATTAAATAATTAGAGACTTCTAACTTTGTTAAATTTAATGCAATATTTCTCCCTGCCCCACCTAGTGTGAAAATGATTTTGCCAGGATTGGAGTTATGTTCAATTAACCTTTCCTTAGAAATACCTAGTATATCCATATTAATTCCACCAATGATACAAACAAAATCTGGTTCCCTTAAAACATACCCCCTCCCACTTATATATCCCTTTTTCGTAAGATTATGGATATGAGAAGCAGCACTAGCGCGTGTTATATTCAATAATTCAGCCAATTCATTTTGTGATATAAGCGGATTTTCCTTAATTAAGTTTAATATTTCACTTTCCCTTGCTGTTTTCATGTAATCACCACGGCTCTTCCTATAATGTTTATTCTAGTATATTTCAAAAACTCCATCAGTTCAATCACTAAACATTTGTTTAGATTACAAATAATTGTTGACCAAATTATCTTTCGGTTGTATGATGAAAACGTAAACAAAATAAATAAATGTTTATATTATAAATAAATGTTTATTTTACTTTATTTTTATTCTATTATGAAACCGCAAACAATTAATAGGAGGTGGATAAAATGGAAAAAGAAAAATATGTAGTAGTTGTAGGCGGCTTAAATATGGATCTTGCAGGTATTTCTGGTGAAAATTTTAAGGAACGAGATTCAAATATAGGATCGATTAAATTATCCGAGGGCGGCGTTGGGCAAAATATAGCTCAAAATTTGACCAAACTAGATGTTCCTACCTATTTAATTACCACATACGGTGATGATTACTTTGGGAAAATATTGAGTGAAGAGTGCCAGAAAAATTCTATTAGCTTGGAATATGCTCAAGAAATTCCCGGTAAAAGAAGTTCCACCTATTTATATGTAACAAATAGTGACGGAGATATGGTTGTAGGAATCAACGATATGGACATTATCAATCAAGTAACACCAGAGTTTCTAAATGACCGTATCGACTTCATAAATAATGCTGCTATTTGTGTCATTGACGGAAATATCCCAAAAGAGTCGATTGAATGGCTGGCAAATAATTGTAAGGCTCCTATTTTTGTCGATCCCGTTTCAGTGGCTAAAGTAGATCGATTTGAAAATGTATTAAATAAAATTGATACCTTTAAACCCAATGCAATTGAGGCCGAACTTTTAACCGGTATCCAAGTTATCGATGAAGATTCTGCTAAAAAGGCAGCTGATCATCTAATCAGCAAAGGTGTTAAAAATGTGTTTATATCACTGGGTTCCAACGGAATCCTCTGTACGAATCAATACGAAATGGTTATAGTTCCTATTTTAAAAACGGATGTCGTTAGCTGCAATGGTGCTGGTGATTGTACGATGGCAACGATTACATGGGCACGATATTACTTTGGTAAAAGTTTACCCCTAGCAGAAGTTGGCCAATTTACCCAAGCAGCGGCTAGCATTACCATTGAAAGTGCGCATTCTGTATCACCAGATATTACAGTAACAAACATTATTAAACGAACACAACAATCTTTAGTAAAGTGAGGAAAACATAATGATTAAACAAATTTACTCTTTAATAACATACGAGGAAAGTATTAAAACAATGGAAGCTGGAGCAGATCATATCGGCTTAGTACCAATGCAAAACGGAGGAGTACCTGCTCACCGTGTACCTTTAGATGTAGTCGATAAAATTTTTGCAGAAGCAAAAAATAGAGGCGTTAAGTCGGTTGCCATCATGCTAAACAAAGATACAAATGAAATATTGGACATCGCCCAAAAAATCCAACCCGATATTCTTCATATTGCAGGGATGGAATATACGGCTACTCCTGAATTTGCCAAGCAATTAAAGGAAGTATGTCCAAATACAGGCCTGATGCAAGCCGTTTTAATTGATGGACCGGAAGCCGTAGATCGTGCCAAACAATACGCAGAGTTCTGTGACTATTTATTAACAGATTCGGGTCTAGCTGCAGATACAGGAATTGGAGCCAGCGGCGAAACACATGATTGGTCCATTGATGCGGAAATCGTCCGCAGTGTGAATATCCCTGTTATTATTGCCGGTGGATTAGGACCAGATAATGTAGAAGAAGCAATCAAACAAATTAGACCATATGGTGTAGATTCATTAACGAAAACAAGCATTAAGTATGACGGCGGGCATATGGAAAAAGATATTGAAAAGGTAAGAGAATTTTGTGAAAGAGCAGATAAGGCAGCTCGTGAATTGGAAGTTTAATAGATCTAATTCTCCTAGAATCACACCAAAAAAACTGTTTGTATCTATCATAGGGATTGCTTTTGTTTGTATGGGCGTAGCGTTTAATAATAATACACAGTTTGGGAATGACCCGGTCGGGATGGTTTATGATGGCATTCGAACTACACTGCATTATAACCAGGCAGAATTAGGAGTCGTTTCTAATTATATAAACATCGGCTTGATTTTATTATTGCTTTTCTTTGGCAGAAGATACGTCAATATTGGTACCTTTTTATATTTAATTCCTTATGGTCTTTTCGTTTCGTTTGGCAGTCATTTTTATCAATTCCTGTTTGATAATAGTATCTATTTCCACAGGATTTTAGGAGGATTGATTGGGTGCACGCTGTACTACGTTGGTATTAGTTTATTTGTGGCCAGCAATATAGGTGTAGATCCCTTCAATGGATTAATGTTGACCCTGCGAGATAAAACCAAATGGAGCATGAGAAGATCAAAAGTAACCATGGATATATGTCTAATTGTGATTGGCTTTTTATTAAGCGGCAAATTTGGAATTATCACCATAGTAACAGCTTTAACTACAGGGCCGGCTATTCAATATTTAAGCCAACTTTTCGAAAAAAAGTTTTTCAATAAAAATAATACATTAGAGGAGGTAAGCTAGATGGATTATAAATTAATTCAAAACGTCAAAGTAAAGGTAACGGATAATTTACCTGATACGATTTTATCAATTTTAGAAGAAAAAAATTATCATAAACCATTTATCGTGATGGATTCATTTTTACGTACGGTACCCATTATTAAAAGTTTACTAGAACAACTGGAGAACCAAAATCTTGAGTATGTTATTTATGATAAAGTCGTCCCTGATCCACCAGCAGAAGTCGTCGATGAAGGCGCTCCATTATTTAGTTCGAATCAGTGCGATTGTATTATTGCGGTTGGCGGAGGCAGTTCGATTGATGTAGCCAGAGGCATTAATATTGTCAGAGTAAATGGCGGAAATATTGCTGACTATGTGGATCCGAATAAAGCAATAAAACCATGTCATGACCTGATTGCTGTTCCAACTACTTCCGGTACAGGCAGTGAATTATCCAATGCCCTGGTCGTAACGGATACACATACACAGACTAAATTAGCCGTGCTAGCTGATCAAGCTGTTAGTGAATATGCCGTTTTAAATCCGGAATTAGTCATGACCTTACCAAAAAATATGACGATTGCGACTGGCTTAGATGCGTTTGCTCATGCCGCCGAAGGTTACACGTCCAATTTATCTAGTCCGATAACAGACGCTATTTGTGAAAAAGTGATGTATTTAATTGTGAAGTATTTACCAAGAGCTGTGGAAGATGGGAATGATCGAGAAGCTAGAGAACGCATGATGGTGGCGGCGGCACTTGCAGGGTGGATGCTGAATAATGCCGGTACCCATTTAGGTCACTCGATTGCTCATATCATAGGTTCCAAATATCATATTCCTCATGGTATGGCTTGTTCCTATGCTTTACCGGGCGTTTTAGAATATATTGCTCCGGTTGAATCTAAAAAAGTAAAAGAAATCGGTTTAATTTTAGGCGCGAACTTTACGGACAACCTCACTGATTTAGAAATTGGCAATGTGACGGCACAGGCTTTGCGTCATTTTAGAGACACTATCTTAGGAATGAGTCCGTTTAGTCATTTAGAGATTAGTAAAGAAGAATTAGTGAGCAATGCAGAAAATGTAGTATCAGAAAGATTTGCCGGGAATTCACCACGTCCACTTGATATTGAAGGTGCACGTTCTCTATTAGAAAAGCTTTATGTATAAAAAGTAATGAATCAAGATCATAACGTATAACACCTATCATACTAGTAGTTTCCTTCTTCAAAAAGAGAGTTATTTTTGGAGAAGGAGATTACTAAATATCTTAAAAATAAGGTATAACGAAACTTTAAAGTCAGAAGATAGAGATGAGGAGAAAAAATGAGCATCATTAGAGGAATCATTGGCTTGGCTTTCATCTTTGGTTTAGGTTATTTAATAAGCTTTGACAAAAAAAATATTCGCTATAAACAAATTGGCATTATGGTTCTTTTACAACTAGTTATTTCATTTATTTGTTTACACACCGCGGGTGGTATCAAAGTACTAAATAGTATTTCTGTTTTTTTTAATTGGTTAATGCAGCAAGCAGCCGGCGGCGTCAATTTTGTATTTGGCGGTATAAAGCTGGAGTCTGGCGGCTTTGTCTTCTTTTTTAATGTGTTAATGCCGATTATTTTTATATCAGCTTTGGTGGGAATTTTAAATTATATCAAGGTCTTACCATTTATTATTAAATGGTTAGGAAAAGTGATCAATAAGATTACCGGAATGGGAAATCTGGAGAGTTACTTTTCTGTTTCAACCGCAATTTTAGGACAGCCTGAAGTGTTTATTACCATTAAAGATCAGATTCCTAAATTGAAAGCACAACAACTTTATACCATTTGTGCTTCGTCCATGTCAGCTGTCAGTGCAGCCATGCTGGCATCTTATATGACCATGGTTCCAGGTAAATTTGTCGTAGTTGCCGTATTTTTAAATATTTTTTCTGCCTTAATTATTTCATGTATTGTAAACCCTTACAATCCTAAAGAGGTAAGCATTGAGCCAGCGAATCTAGAGGAGAGCACAGAAAAAGAACCATTTTTCCAAATGTTAGGTACGTATATTTTAGATGGTTTTAAATTAGCGATCACGGTTGCTGCCATGTTAGTAGGTTTTATTGCCTTAGTGACTTTATTAAATAACTCATTTGATTATTTATTTCATATTACGTTTATCGATATCATGGGATGGATTTTTTCACCGATTGCTTTCTTAATCGGGATCCCTCAGGAAGATATGATTAAAGTGGGAGGTTTAATGGCCACTAAATTGATTACCAATGAATTTGTAGCAATGGGAGAGTTAGCAAAAGTAGCTGCTACGTTATCTCCTAAAGCAAATGCCATTATTTCTACCTATTTAATAAGCTTTGCCAATTTCGGGACATTAGGAATTGTTTCAGGTTCTATTAAAGCGATCGATATGAACCAAGGAAAGATTGTTGCCAAGTATTCATTAAAACTTTTAATTGGTGCTACAATGGCTTCACTTCTAACAGCATCCATTGTTGGTATGTTTTTTTAACCTATAGGAGACTCGAATTGGAATGAGATTAGTTATTTATTTTTAATATGGAGAGTGAGATAGGATGACGACTAGAAAAATTATTATGGATTGTGATCCAGGACATGATGACGCAATTGCGATTATTTTAGCTGCTGCACAACCGGAATTGGAAATTTTAGCGATTACAACTGTTTCTGGAAATGCAGAAATTGATAAAACGACAATGAATGCCTTGAAAATTTGTGATTTAGTTTCATTAACCGATGTGGTTGTTTCAAAAGGGGCTAGTGAGCCATTAATTCGCGTACGAGAAACGGCACCTAGTATTCATGGAGACTCGGGCTTAGATGGTCCGGAGATGCCTCAACCTTCCAGGAGCTGGAGTGGGGAACATGGTTCAGATACCATCATAAGACTTGTAAAAGAGTCAAAAGAGCCTGTTACCATTCTTCCAACCGGACCATTAACGAATATTGCGTTAGCTTTATCAAAAGCTCCGGAAATAAAGGACAACATTCAAGAGATTGTCCTTATGGGCGGTGGGACATTTGGGAACTGGACACCAACTGCTGAATTTAATATTTGGGCTGACCCAGAAGCAGCAAAAAAAGTTTTTGATAGCGGTATCCCGTTAGTCGTTATGGGATTAGATATCACCCATCAAGCCTTAGCAACAAAAGAAGTGATCGATCAAGTGAATAAAATTGATAACAAGGTTGCAAAAATAGTTGGTGAATTATTAGTGTTTTTTGCATCAGCATATAAAGAAACATTCGATTTTGATGCACCGCCAGTACACGATGTATTAACTGTGGCATATTGTGTTGCACCGGAATTGTTTAAGATGAAAGATGTAAATATTACAGTGGAAACAAAGGGAGAGTTTACTGCAGGAACAACCGTAGTTGATTTACTTGGGACCACAGGCAGAAAGGTTAATGCTAAGTTTGGATTAAAACTTGACGTAGAAGGTTTTTGGAAATTAATGATTGAAGCACTTAAAAAATACTAGAATCTGATAATTGAGAGCCGTTTAGTAGAGGTGATAATGTGATTACTGTAATTGGAAGCATCAATGTGGATCTAGTTGTTGAAACAAATCACGTACCAGAAAATGGAGAAACTACGTTAGGGTACTCTTTTTCAACTTTCTTTGGCGGAAAAGGAGCAAATCAAGTCGTTTCCATTGCGAGATTAGGGAAGGAAGCTCAAATGATTGGAGCATGCGGTACGGATGAATATGGCAAGATGGCCTTGACTTCATTAAAACAAGAAAACATAAATACAGATCATTTGTTTTTATATCCGGATGAAACAACAGGTATCGCTTCCATCATGGTTTCCAATGCTGATAATAGAATTATTGTCGTTCCTGGTGCGAATAATCGATTGACACCAACTGAAATAGAACTTGTTAAAAATGAGATTATTAAAAGTAAAATGGTCGTTATTCAATTAGAAATACCCTCGAACACAGTTCTTGCAGCATTAAAATTATGCAAGGATCATCACATTCCTGTTGTGTTGAACCCTGCACCCGTCGATAATTTTAAAAATGAATTTATTGATTTAGCAACATATATTACGCCAAATGAATCCGAATGTATGAGTATTTTTGGTGAAAATATTGAACAATCATTAGAACGGTATCCAAATAAATTAATTGTCACTTTAGGTGACAAAGGCGCCCGTTTTTATGACGGAAAAAATCATAAATTCATTGAAGGATTTAAAACGAATACTGTTGATACAACAGGTGCCGGAGATACTTTTAATGGTAGTCTTGCTGTTGCCTTAACAGAGGGGAAAAATATTGAGGAAGCAGTAAGATTTGCAAATGCAAGTGCTTCTTTATCAGTTGAAAAAAAGGGCGCACAAAGTGGTATGCCTTCATTAGAAATGGTTTTAAATAGGTTGAACTTGGGAATTTAACGAACGTTTTTAAGATCATAATGTGCCAAGCACCACCCTATTTTGTACTGCACCCCAAAAGTTAGAGTTGAATTCTAACTTTGGGGTGTCTCTTTATGACTAAATATAGTGAAAAATTAAAGTTAAAGTTAGTAAGAGAGTATCAAGAAGGTAAATTGGGATATAGGCTTTTAGGAAGCAATCTTAAATCGTGTTCGATAATTCAGCTGACTCCTCTTGTGATTCTTCTCTTAGCTGAGATTGATCCGTCAGTTTTACAAATGGGTAGTAAATAGCTACTGTTACAGCAAGAGTAATGATTTGAATAATGGCACCGCTGATTTTACCTCCCGTTGCCAGATACCCGCTAATGATCGGAGGCATTGTCCATGGCACTACAATACCAATCGGTTTTGCTACTAATCCCCAAGCCATGCTAAAGTAGGTAATCAGCGCTGTTGCCATTGGAGCGAGAATAAATGGAACGAGCAATTTAAAATTTAAGACAATTGGCAGTCCAAATAACGCTGGTTCATTAATATTGAAGAGTCCTGGTGCAGCCGTGAGTTTTCCCATTGCTTTATTATTTTTACTTTTTGAAAATAACCATAGGCAAATAACCAGTCCAATAGTTGCTCCTCCACCGCCGATCCAAACGAAGTTAAACATAAATTCATTTGTAACAATATGCGGCAATTCCTTTCCGGCTTGAAATGCCAGTCGATTAGCATCTGTATTTTGTAACCAGATCGGTTGAATTACCGGGTTGATGGTGTTTGCACCATGAATGCCAACAAACCAAAATATTGAATTTAGTGCAATGATCACCAACATACCCCATAAACTTCCACCAAGAACACTAAGTGGTTTCCCTAGCGTATTTGTTAATAGAGTATGAATGTTATTTATACCTGCTAGTCCTAAGAATAAATAAATTAGACCCCAAAACAAGATCACCATTAATCCTGGTACTAATGCAGCAAATGATTTCTCAACTGCTACCGGTACACCCTCCGGCATTTTTACCGTGAAATTTTTCTGGACGAAGAATCTAAAGATTTCCGCAGATGTTAATCCTACTACAATGGCTACAAACAAACCGCCACTACCAAGGTAGGAATAAGAAATTCCGGAACCCGCTTTCGAAACTAGGTCTGGCGTAACGATGACAAAACTGGATAATGCAATAATTCCGGCGGAAACACCATCAACTTCATAAAACTCAGCTAGACTATGGGCAATTCCAAAAACAGCAATAATCGCCATCAATCCAAAAGAGCCATTAACGATTTTGCTAAAAATGGATGCTAAACCGATGTCAGCCAACCAATCAGTGTAACCATTTATCGGTAAATTTCCTAAGATAAGAAATACGGATCCGATAATAATAAGGGGCATACTTAATAAAATTCCATCCCGTAATGATCGCAGGTGTCTTTGGTTACCAACTCTAGCTGCAATCGCTTCCACTTTATCTAACAACTTACTCACTCCTCTATTTTAAAGGTTTATCTGAATCATCCCGATAACATTCTTTTATGAAAGGGTAAACATAAAACTGGACCAAGGCTTTAGATAGTCTAATAGAAAGATGGATTCTTCTGTAAGATGGCCAATTACATTCCTATTTCCCTCATTTTCCATATCTTTTAGTGCAATTTGCGTTTCTCCTTTATATTGGCCAAAATGATTATTACAAATCAGAATATCTCCTTTTTTTATAGGGAGGGTCTGATTGGCCCGAATATCCTCATTATTATATTTACCACGTGTGGAAGATGATCGAATCATGTATTCAGATCGGTCGCCTCTATACTGATGAACTTCATTAAGAATGATGTTTTTTTCTAACTCTGTAATATTGGATAAGAACTCAATTTCAAATGTCGGATGGGTGTTTAGATACGCATCTGACATTGCCCTCAATTCTTCTTCTGTAGCATATGCATTTCCAATTAATAAATCATCAATCGTTCCCATTAATCGATAATGAGTAACTTGCGTATGAATGGTTAAATTTCTATGTTGTTCCAGCGTGGATAATCCTGTCTGAACCGGCCATGGTCCCAACTTGCCCTCCTGAGAGGTAACAAAAGCCCCCGTTTTGATATGATGTTGATTAAACACACTGGTTGTTTGTTCAAAATGGCGCTGGGAAATCCCTGAATACTTTTGAGGATAAAAGTTATGTGAAGCATATAAATTTTCCAGATTAGGCTGGTAGCTCATAATATTATCTATATATCTAGTACCACTGCTCATATTGACTTCAATGATTAAACCATATGGATTTTTTGTCATTTTCGCTTCCTCTGCTCCTGTAAAACCCAAATCCAGACGAATTCCTGACGCACCTAATTCTTTAAAAAAAACAAGATCATTATAACTGATATTTAACTGCTCGAATAATTCGGGATTAATATCTAAGATGGTATCCATACCAATGGAATTGCCATATTCTATTATGTTTTTAAACTTAGTAATAACTTCATCTTGATCTCCATTAATTTCTAACAAACTGGTAAAAATTCTTGTATATCCATAACTTTTGGCAAGGTCCAGATATTCCCTGTCATGTTCAAAGCTACTCTTTGCCGGATAAATCGATATGCCAATACGTTTCATATGTTTGCCTCCTGTTTCTTTCACTTGACCCTTGAAAAAACGACACTTTCTTTCAAATGGGTTTGGATCTTAAACGGGTACATTCACTTTTTTATACACATCTATTAGTTCCTTTACCAAATCCAAAAATGTAATCGCATTCATTAAATGATCTTGGGCATGAATCATTAATAGCGTAACCTCAAGTTTTTCCCCGCTAGCCTCTTGAGTTAACAAACCCGTTTGTGCATGGTGCGCTTTTACTAATTCCTCGTTTGCTTCCTCAAGCTTTTGGTCTGCCTTTTTGAAATTTCCTTCCTTGGCTGCCTGGACGGCCTCCATGGCAAAGCTTTTGGCATTCCCGCTATGCATAATCAAGCCCATGACAACTTCTAAATCTTTTGGCTCTTCCACCGAATGTTTCCCTCCCTTTTAGCTTTTTAAATTGTCCTAACCAATTATTTTTCATTGTTTTTAATTAATTCTAATGCAGTGGCTAACACTTTTTCGCCATCCATTCTGCCATAATCTTTCATATCAATGACTGCGACCGGAATATGGGTATCGGCCACTAGCTTTTCAAACTTATCTTTCATAAAACGCACTTGCGGACCAATCAATAAAACATTTACTTTTTGCTTTGCTAATAACTTGGTAGCTTCGTTAGAAGACATTGCCGTTACTTCGGCATTGATACCTTTCTCCTGTGCCGATTTTTGCATTTTAGTCATTAATAAACTTGTACTCATTCCCGCAGAACATACAAGTAGAATTTTCTTACTGTTCATTTTTCATTTCTCCTTTTACCATTATCAGGACCATTACTTACACTGCAAGTATATATTGTATACGCTTTATTTTTGAGTTGAACTATTTCCTTTGGTTAACGGAAAAAGTTACTCATTAAATGGATGACAAAAATGGATGACTTTGGAATGGTAACTAAAAGGCGGAAAGTGAAAATAAAAAGCCAATTGCATTGGTAAGCAATTAGCTCATTTACGTATTTGTCCATACATGGTTTTCATAATTTCCTCTTTGGAACTGCTTTTAACTAATTTCTGAACGATGGATTTATGTTCAATAATTTTAATTAATTGCTGATACATTTGATTTAAATTACGGGTATTATTTTTGTTAATATTTAATAAACAAACGAGTTGAACCATTTTTTGTTCATCCCACTGAATCGGTGATTTTAGCGTACATACTGTCCAAAATGTTTCATTTGTTACGGGTGTAATTGGGTGGGGGACAGCAACTAAATTGCCAAAACAAGTGGATGCCAGTTTTTCTCGTTCTAATACAAGCTCTACATAATCCTCTAAAACGAGACTTTGTTTATATAATTGTTTACACATGAATCGTATCGCCTGTTCCTTGGTATCCAATTCTTGGTGAATAAAAATTCTTGATGAATGTAAAAACTCCTGTTTGTCATTTTTAGAGGAAACTAATTTTTTCTTTATATTTGTTATATCTTCCTCTTCTAAAAAGGTATTGACTACAAGAACCGGGATACCTAAGTTTTCCTTAATAGGAATGGTGCTGATAATTAAATCAATACCTGATAAGTTATATAAGGTTAAATTATAATAACTGATTGTATCTACTATTTCGATGTCACCTTTAAATACATTTTGCAAGTGATAAAATAGAAGTTTTGCACTTCCCATACCAGAGGCGCAAACAATTAACACCCTTTTTGCTTGTTTTTGTTTTTCATTCATTCGTTCAAGTGCTGCTCCAATATGCAAGGCAATATAGGCGATTTCGTTTTCACCAGCCTCTATTTTTAAATAATCCTCTATACATTTACTTGCAACAACAGCCCCTTCAAATGCGCTTGGAAATTTCGTCTTCGTTTGGCTCAATAACGGATTTCGTATATTTAAACCGTATCTTAATCGACTCATGGCTGGCCGAAGGTGTAAGGTGATTCCTTTTATAAATTCTAAGTCACCATGGAAGTCCCAATTAAACTCTGTCCTTAATTTTTCAATCATGCATTTTACAAGATTATTTACTTCATCAAATTCTCCAAAACTGGTTAATTCCTCGTTCGTTAATAATTTTGTACCTAATAAATGGACTATAATATAATCGATTTCCGACTTTGGAAACGTTAATCCGGTTACGGACTCAACCTCTTTAATAATCTCCATAGAAACTACTTTTTCAAATGTATGTTCATTCCCTAATTGAACACCCAATGGATCACTAATAAAGCCTTCTTGAATTCTTTTACATGCAATCGTAATATGAATAGTCAAGTTTTCCAGTTCTACATCCGAAATGTTAATATGATAATCATTTACCTTTTTTATCAGGACCTCTTTTATTTTTTCAAAAAGTACGCCATCTAATAATTGAAGGGTATCACCATTCAGGCTTTTATCCCCATTTGTTCTTAAGATCAAATTTGACAAACATGATCTTTTCAAGTATTCGTCGCCTTCTACCTTTGTTCCGTAGTGAGGACGGTTCATAATTTTCAATTTGTACTTTTTTATAATTTCTCGGACTAGCTTCAGGTCTTGTTGCAGCGTTGATCTGGAAACAAACGTTTCTTCTTCCAAAGTTTCAAATTTTATAAAGTCCTGGGCCAGCAGCAATCGTTTTAATAGATATCGAACTCTGTCTTCCTGTTCCATGTAACTAGCGGATGACTGGTTATTCTCTTCAAACAATTGAGAAGGTTCATTTGAAAGAAATTCAGAATTTAATACTTTTAATTTGTAGCCTTGTCCTCGTATCGATTCAATATGAATACCTAGCATACTGCTGTAATGCTGCAACTGTTTAATTTCACTACGGACTGTTCTGTCACTAATACCTATTTCTTTAGCAATCCAATCAGCCGTTATGGGTTCGGAGGATTCTATTAGAAACTGTAAAATATCTTTTTGGCGTTTCTTTAACGATACCATTCAAATCACCCCTTCCAGCAAATACCACTATCTATACACCTGCTTCTGTTTGAATTTTTAATTATTTTTTGACTTTATTGTATCATATCGTGTCAGGCCTGCATTCCAACTTTTAGATGGGTGAGGTACACTAGTCACAGGGAGCTAGAGCTGGACGAATCTAACTCATCAAAAGTTATCTACAGAGATGAAATCTATAATTTCCAATAAAACACAAAAAAAGCAGAGAGCCCTCGCTCCCCACCATGCATTCACACTTTACCGCTTTAAACTTTAGCCGAGTGGGGGTCTGACCCCCAAATTTATCCCCAGCTATATCCCCAGAGGCAGGCCAGTAAATTTGAGGTGTACATGGCGCCTCCATAGATGAAAAGCTGAAGTGGTTTTTTTCCTTTGTAGAGTTGCAGCAGTTCAAAATTAAAGGTGGAGAAGGTGGTAAAGGAGCCGAGAAAACCAATCGTGAAGAAATTAATTTGGACATCTGTGAAATTGTTTCCACCATAAATCAGCCCGATGGCAAAAGAGCCCAACACATTTATTATGTACGTTCCGGTAGGAATCGAAATAATCGTCCATTTTGAAAAAATGTTACTTAAAAAATAGCGAAAAATGGCACCCAGAAACCCGCCAGCCCCTATGACCAGAAGTGTTTTCAACATATCATAAGCTGCCTTTCTCTATTTTCGAAGCAAAAAATTGCCCTAATTGGACAAAACAAAATCCGCCAACCATGGTTAACAGGACATACAGGATGCTATGAGCGGGACCCCATTTTAAAAAAAGCTCTAGTGTTTTAAGACTAAACGAAGAAAATGTAGTGAAGGAGCCGACAAATCCTGTTGAAAATCCAATTCTCACTACCGGAGAAAATCGCTTCGCATGCAGAGATAAAAATAATCCAATCATAAAACAACCCAGTAGATTAACGAGTAAGATCCCGGAAGATGGTGGAAGGAACGTACGAGAAATAAAATAATCGAAGAGGAATCGTCCCATCGCGCCAAGGATTCCCCCGATGCCCACAGCCATATATACCATTATCATCACTTCTTTTTAGCTAATATATTCCCGCTATTAAAAAAAATGCTAATAGTATACGATTTTTTGAATCAACTGTTAATCATTATCACTATTAAACCATTCTTCTTCCCATTCATCTTCCTCAGATTCGCTGCACCATTTATAATTTCTCTTCTGAAAAGTAAGAACATAATTTTTCAACATATTATAGCGAATTAATTTTTGATCTTGTGTTAACGCACCGGCCCAGGCATAGGTTTCTATCAAGTCAATATAATCCATATAAATACGATGATAAATTTGATCAAGCCGTTTTTTTTGCGCTACCGTATAGGGAATTTCCTTAGTGCACGTTAAATCAGAATCGATCTCGCCTTTATTCATTTTTAAAGGGTCCGCGCCCTCATCCATATCCAAATCCATCATTTCCTCTAGTTTTTCAGATGGCTGATTTTCTTCAGCTTTACTCTGTTCGGCATCAGCAATTTCTGCAGCATATGGATGCAAACACAGGATGGTATAGCAAACGAAAAAAAAGAGAATCATTACAAATTTTTTCAGCATCGAATTCCTCCTACGAGACGTAAATGAGTTTCACAAAACCATTTGCTAGGGAACGAAGCCCACCTACTAACTTTTTATCTTTCATACAAATAGGGAAAGTTGCATATCTATAGACATGCAACTTTTTCGTTATGTTTTAGTCATCCCCAGGCTCGTCATCATGGTCGTCGTGATCATCATCATGACCATCATGATCATCATCTCCATCCTCATGACCATCACGGGAAGAACCTTCCTTCTCTACTTCTAATACCTGACCAGTCTTTGCATCAATTTCTACCTCGTAAACGGCCCCAGCACTTTTTATGATGACTTCATATTGTTCCTTGCCGTCATCATTTTCTAATTTTATATTGACGACCTGACCTTTAACCTTTTTCAAAGCAATGGCTTCTGCCTGTTTTTTCGAGATGCGCGTATTTTCCGCTTCTACTTGACCTGCCTTAGCATGGCCTACATGCATATAGGCTGAAGAACCGATAGAGATAAAAAAGATCACGAACAATATTAACTTTTTCACACATAACACTCCTCTTTTTTGGGCTATTTCCGCAGTGTTTGTTGTTTTTCGAACAAATTATAGCTTTCGATTCAGACACAATTCCTTTGAAACACCTCTAGCCTGTCCGAATCTGCCATCCATTTGGACACGATTGCTTTAAAACACCTCAACTCTGTCAGAATCAGTCTCTAATAGAAAAAATAGCAACAAAGGTTACGAAAACAGCCTTTTTTAGATGATCAGCATTGAGACTCTGAAAGGCATACTGCCAATCATCGGATTTCTTTACTATCGTGCGCCAGATTTTAAAACTTATTCCTCCACTTCTATCTCAATATTTGTCCAAAAAAGTGTGACAAGCTGGGGCAGTGCCGTTCCATTTTGTACCTATTTAGCAAATAATACAGTAATTGACATATTTTTTAGGAGAGTGAGAATCTTGGGATAAAAAAAATTACCCATTTCTTCAACAAGTATTTTCGAAAAATAAACGGCGGGCAGGATCCACCATCACCTGCAAGCCATATAAAGTGGACACTAGGGATTGAGGCACCATTTTTTTTTAGTTCAAAATTCTCCATTGAAAGGAACTCCATCACCATAACAGGATCGCAAACCACCCATGATCATACATGGCCCATAAAGTATTCCATTGTAAAAATGTCCAAGCTAGGAACTTCCATTAAATACTATGACAGCGTAACTTTTTATGGCACCCATTCAGATGGGGAGTTCAATCATACCTTTACCCTTCCAAATGATACGGGATATCAGCTAGAGGTTTTTAATCATTTCAAATATCATTCAACCGGAAACATTCGGATTAACCAAGATTGATCAAATGTTCATCAATATTCAGCTTCTTTTTTATTTAATGGTAAAACTGCCCACTTCTATTGGACAACTTACACATACCCTAACAAGAGACTCACAATTTTAAGGAGGATTTATGGATGTTTAGTTTAAGTGGTGAGGAAATTAGTCATTTTTTGTTAGCAATGGGTTGTTTACTGGCAATGGCTCATTTATTGGGATACCTCGCAGAACGCATCTTTATCCCGCGTGTCATTGGGGAAGTAGCAGCTGGCCTAGTCCTGGGTCCTACTATTTTAGGACATTTTTTTCCGGAAATGTTCAATTGGATGTTTTTAGGGTTTCCCTCTGAAGGAAAGTTATTTGGACTTCTCTATCAATTGGGTTTACTGATGCTAATGTTTTGTTCAGGGCTGAAATTCCAAACACGGTTTAGTAAAGAGGATGCCAAAATCACCTCCTCATTAGTGATTGGGGCAACCATTCCTGCTTTTATCGTGGGATGGTTTGCGACAAGTATATTCAATATCACACCCTATCTAGGAACGGCAAACAATTCCCTGGCCATGAAAATTGTCATTGCCATATCTATCGCCATCACGTCCATTCCCGTGATATCGAAAATTTTCAATGATCTTGGAATTATGCATACACGGTTTGCGAAAATTGTGATTGCCTGTGCGGGTATCCATGATATTCTGCTTTGGGTAGCACTAGGATTTGCTACAGCACTTGCTAGCCAAGGAGGTACCTTTACAATTGAATCGGCACTAACAAGTGTAAGTATTTCCTTGGGCTTTATCATTGGAACTTTCGCACTTGGCTACCTGCTCTTTAAACGCTTGACCATCATTAAACAAAACCTATTATTTAGGTCGTCGAACCTGGGCTACTTTTTATTTATCATGTTCATGCTGGCCTCACTGGCGGGCAACCTACACGTAGAAACCATCTTTGGAGCATTGCTTGCCGGTATTGTGGCAAAAATGGCCTTACCTAAAGCGCTGTCAGAACGACTGGAGCAAAACGTTTCAAATATTTCCTTTTCCTGGTTTATTCCCGTCTATTTTGCAACCGTTGGATTACAGCTGGACCTAGTCAGACACTTTGATGTCCTCTTCTTTCTTGGCTATTTCTTATTTGCTACCCTAACCCAGACAATCGCCGTTTATATCACCTCTCGATTCATTAAACAAGACCGCTTTACTAGCCTTAATCTCGGTGTAGCCATCAATGACCGCGGCGGCCCCGGAATTGTTCTTTCTTCCGTTGCCTACTCTACCGGCATTATTAATCAGGAGTTGTTCGCGATTCTTGTCATGCTGGCACTCGTTACGTCCTGGATTCCCGGAACGTGGCTCCGGCTGGTTGTCTCGAAGGGTTGGCGTCTCATGCCAGGAGATGAAAATCTGGTTCCGCAGCAAAGGAATGATGATAAAATTAGATCCATTAATCTGCATAGATGAAGATATATGGAGGAAATTCACGGATTAATGTCGATTGATGGGGGACAAGATGAGACAGAAAAAAACATTATTCCCCAGAAAATGATTCACTTCTACACAAGAGCTTGAGGTATCCAAGCTCCTTTATTGTGTATATAAAAGTACTCAGTTAGGTTCCTGCTCCGATATAGAAATTCACCTTTTCCTGACTGGTCGTCTATAAGGGCGATTGACTACCAACGGGGTCCCTTTTTTTTCGGATCGGTCGTCTATACGGGCGATTGGCTACCCTCGGGGACCTCTTTTTCCCTGCTCGGTCGTCTATACGGGCGATTGGCTACCCTAGCTGCCCCTTTTTCCCCTGCTCGGTCGTCAATAAACGATCAAGCCTTATAATGGTATAAAAGAGAATAGTCATCATCATGAATCGTGATTTGGTTCCTAAGAACAACCGTCCTCATCGTTCTAAATCTTATAAAATCTTTTTGTATTCTCTAAAACTCTTTCCCAAACTTCTGTTTCAGAAAGAGTTTTTATTTTTGCAATCATCGATATGGATTGTCTCATCATATCAGGGTGAGTCATTTTCCCGGAAAAAGGACCTTCAAACGGCCAGGGACCGTCTGTTTCAATCATTAATTGCTCTAATGGGTAGGTGTGAACTAACTTCTGAATTTTTTCCTTATAGACAATCTCAGGTGTAACGGAGATAACATACCCATTTTCAATCATTCTCGTAACCGTTTTTTCATCCCCTTTAAACCAATGGAAATGTGCCTGTGTCACGGAATGCTTTTCTAAAAGCTCACAAACAACCGGCGCATCATCATAGACAGCATGCAGGACAATCGGCTTGTCCCATTTCTTTGCTAGTTCCATGAACATCTCAAGTTGTTCCAAATATTGACCGTACTGCCAGCTGGATACCTTTTGATCCTGTCTTAAATAGTACGGCAAACCCACCTCTCCAACCGCAATCATTTCCGTTCGATGGTGGAACATCCATTCCGTCAGTCGATTCAGCTCATGTTCAGTTGGCAGCCTTTGCTCCGGATGAAACCCAAAGGCAGGCTTTACCTTGTAACAGTTTCTTGCTAATTGAAGATTCCGCTTACATGATTCCAGATCAAATGAAACGGACAACAATGCTTCAATCGAGTCTGAACCCTTCAGCATCCGTTCAATTTCTTCATTTTTATATTGATCTAAATGAATATGGGCATCGATCATCTTCATCTGTTTTATCACTTCCTAAAAACATTTTACAATTTGGGAAGACTAGCTACAAATATTCGGAAGATTTTACACAACAAAAAGGCACAACCAGCTCCTACCCGCTAGTTGTACCTTTTTACGTGCAAAAAATCCCCTAAGAGAACCGTACCCGTGCTCTGTCAATCTTCGACAAAATCCGAGGCGTGACAGGCACCGGTATTAAGATTCGTTCAAGCCATTATCGGGCGGTAAACAGCAAATTGCCATTACGGAAATAAACGAGTTCATCGAAAAACTTATAACCTAACTTTCCACAAATTTAGATGGGTTTCTATTAACCGATTTACCCGTCATTTCCCCCATTTCACCCGCAAACCCTCTGACTAAGCCTGTTTAGAAAATCTGCTTGAATTGTTCCTTCAATGCCTTTGTAACTTGACCTGGCGTACCATCATTGATTTGTTTGTCGTCCACGCGAATGATTGGTGTTATTTCTAACGTTGTACTTGTAATGAAAACTTCATCAGCTTGGATCATTTCATCTGGCGTAAACTGTTTTTCTACAAATGGAATTCTAAGATGCTCTGCCAATTTTTTCACTGCCATTCTCGTAATTCCGGATAAAATATGTTTGGAGAGCGGTGTAGTGATGATCGAGGAATCTTTTACTATGTATGCATTGGAACTTGTTCCTTCGGTCACTTTACCATCTCGAACCAGAATCGCTTCTAAGTAGCCCTTTTCATGCGCCACCTGCTTGGCCAGAATGTTAGGCAGCAGGTTTAACGATTTGATGTAGCAATTTGCCCAACGCTCATCTGGATGCAAAATGACACTTGCACCTTTATCCCCAACTGGAATGCTTCGAAATGGTTTAGCAGTCATTGAAACAGATACGGGGCATTCCGGGAATAGATGATTTCTCGGTGCCATGCCTCTGGTCACTTGCACATATAGGTCGAGGTTCGTTAAACCGCTTTTTTGAACCAACTCCAACATGGAGTTTTTGAAGGCTTCACGATTAGGATCAATACCTAACTTGATAGCATCAGCGCTTTGATACAATCGATACAGATGCTCATCCATCATGAAGGGTTTTCCATCATAAATTCTAATAACCTCATAAACGCCGTCACCAAACTGATGACCTCTTTCATCGATAGGAATAACTGACTCATTTGGTTCAACAAATTTCCCATTAAAATAGGCTGATATCATTTCAAACCCCCTCCTTTATGAAGATGACCCCAACAGAATATGATAAGGAATTGCCTTTCGAACTCTTCCCTTATTTCCTTTTGTTGTGGTCGCCATGCAAATAGAATTCCATATCGCTTCTTCCACTGCCTCAACCGTCATCTCAAACAGTTGGGAAATCCATTTGCCGTCCTCTCTCATAAATGAATACGAGATAGTTTCTTGGTCTGGTTCATGAGGGACCCGATGCGCCGTAGAGAAGGCAATGACGATATCACCACTTCCGTTAGCCCCATAAGAACCTGTTCGGCTAAGTCCGAATGTAGCTCGTTTAGCTATTCGGCCAAGTTGTCTCTCATTGAGTGGTGCATCCGTTGCCAAAATTATCATAATTGATCCATCGGGCATTTTTTCTTCCTCTCCTGTACGGTGTAACCAGCCGCCCGCAGGAGTGCGCAAATCCTTCTCCTCGCCAAAATTACTGACCACCAGCGCACCAATGGTATAGGACTTTTCTCCAAAGGAAGCGACTCTCGAGCTTGTTCCAACGCCTCCCTTGAAACCTAGACAAGACATTCCGGTTCCTGCCCCGACACAGCCTTCCTCCACTATTCCAGATTTGGCAGATTGAATCGCTTGATAGGCATGTTCCGGTCTGACATGTAATCCGCGGATATCATTGAGGTAGCCATCATTGCATTCTCCTACGACTATATTTACCGTACCCGTTGTATCACCAATTTGCGGATTCTGGTCGAGGAGATAGCGTATGGTGCCTTCCAAGACCGCAGGAATAGACAGGGTATTGGTTAAAAGAATGGGACTTTCTATTACTCCAAGTTCCTGCAGTTGAATGGTCCCCACAGTCTTGCCAAATCCATTGATCACGTAGGAGCTTCCCAATACCTTTTCTTGAAACAAACTGCCCGAATGCGGAAGTATGGCTGTTACTCCGGTTTGAACCATTCGATCTTCGGCACTCTTATAGGAAAGTGTCGTATGCCCAACCATAACTCCAGAAATATCCGTAATCGCATTATACGTTCCAGTTTTATATCTTCCAATGCTTATACCAAGGTCACGAATCCGAACTCTATTCATCATTTACACCACCAAAACATTTTTCCCGCTTGTTAAGCTTTGGACATTTTATTTTTCATACGAAGCGTTTGAAGGAACAACTCACCTTTTCTCGAAATCGTTGTTCCCGAACGTCCTTGACGTACATTCAATAACTCTAATTGGTTGAGGGCATCCAATCGTGTTCTCAACTGTTGCTCGGAAAGAGTCATATCCTTTTCCTCAAGCCTTTTCTGTAACATAGCACGCCCATAAGATGTATGCTGTTTCTTTCCTTCATCATAAACTTCAAGGATCGCCAAGCTTTCTTCCAAGAAACCGTGCTCTTCAATACTCATAAACAATTCATTTAATTCACTTTCATCCATTTCTTGCGGTATGGAAGAATCAATAGCCGCTTTTTGAAGCCTCCCCTTTATATAGAAGGGCAATAATTCTAAAGTGATCTCTTTTTCTTCCAAACAGGCCATATACGAGAGGGCATTAAACAATTCTATTACATTCCCAGGCCAAGGGTATTGTCGCAGGAGCTTAATCATATCGGGCGGAATAACCAAATCACCCCTTTGCAAATGGGACTGCAGATACGTTTGAATAAGCGGCTCAAAATCCTCCTTGCGTTCTGACAAGGACGGAACTTTGCACGTTAAAGCTGTCAGATAATAAAATAGATCCCTGCGGAATTTTCCTTCATCCACTAGTAACGAGAAATCGGCATCGCTGGTCGTAATAATTCTTACCTGAATGGGAATCGGAGTATGTCCATTTATCCTAATAATTTGACCTTCCTCAAGTACCCGCAATAGTCTGCCTTGTAGGGAAACGGGTAATTCATCAATCTCTTCCAGACACAAGGTTCCTCCATTAGCCAATTCGAACAAGCCCGGAAAGGTCTGTCCACCCGATTCTGTACCAAACAATTCCCTTTCCAGCACGTCTGATGATCGTGCCGCACAATTGATATTGAGGTAGGGCCCCATCTTTACCGGAGAATCGTTATGCATCGCCTGCGCAAGCATTCTCTTGCCCGTTCCCGTTTCTCCAAATATATGGACAGGATCACTTGTTTTGGCAAGTTTCTTGGCAATCTTTAGAACATCGTTCATAGCTTGACTATGATCAATCACGTCATCAAAGAAATACTTGGCGGTTTTTCCTCCCGTATACTCGGTCCATTTGCTAATAGTAGAGCCCGTATTAAGAGCATGATTTCCATTGGATAAAGCCACAAGGGATTTCATATAGCGATTAGCCAGAAAGAATGGCTGACAATCTAATTCCATTGCTTCAAATATTTCAAAAACAGTTTCCAAAGCAAGAACACGATAGCCAATATCGACCACTTTCATGTCCCCCTTCGGAACGAGTTGCATCTCTCCGGGGGTAATGATGTAATCGATTTGCTCCGGAATCGGGGTATCCGGGGCATATGCGTAATAGTTATGCTCAAATACAGTCTCTCGAAGCGCTTGGATCGTTTCCTCCGTGGTATGCTCCGTATCGTTTACTACTAAAATATTTTTCCCTTGAGGAGCATAAATTAGTTTTTTTATGTTTACAAAATTCAGCCCTCGTTTAGCTTTAATGCATATTACATTTTTTGGCAAAAAAGGCCGAACAAGTGGAAGAATGAAGTTGGCACCTAATAAAACGATATCACCTTCCGAAATCGTTTCCCTTGCTAAGTTTTTTATGGAAATCGGACGAATCTTTATTAAATCACCGGCAATCTCAGTCATCTGTTTTGAGACTGTCGACAAATATTCATCCTGAATTGAAATAATCGTTAATACTTTATCAATCAATGTGTCTTTCACTCCTTACTATAAGAAAACCAACCAGCATTCCTATTATACATACAAATGACATGCGGAAAAATGCCCAGGCTCGATCTCTTTTAGTTCAGGAACTGTTGTTTTACAAATCTCCATACAAGACCGACAACGGGGATGAAACGTACACCCTGTTGGAGGGTTTGATGGACTAGGAATATCACCTTCCAGGATAATCCGTTCTCTTTTCATACGCGGATTGGCCACGGGAACGGCGGACATTAAAGCTTGAGTGTAAGGATGTAATGGATTTTCATACAGGGATTCCTTCTGGGATATTTCCACAATTTTCCCTAGATACATAACACCTACACGATCGCTTATATGCTCTACCACACTCAAATCGTGGGAAATAAACAGATAGGTCAGCCCTAGTTCTTTTTGTAAATCCTGCATGAGATTTAATACCTGAGATTGTATGGACACATCTAACGCAGAAACAGGCTCATCCGCCACAATCAGCTTCGGATTTACGGAAAGCGCCCTTGCAATGCCGATTCGTTGTCGCTGCCCTCCGCTAAATTCATGGGCATAACGGTTTGCGTGATAATGAGTAAGACCGACACATTCTAATAATTCATGAACCCGCTTGTCTCTTTCTCTTTTACCCATCATGTTATGAACAATCAAAGGCTCTGCAATAATTTCCCCAACCGTCATCCGAGGATTGAGGGAGGCGTAAGGATCCTGAAAAATCATCTGGAAGTCTTTCCTAACTTCACGCAACTGTTTATCATTTAACTTGCTGATATCCTGTCCGTTAAACCAAATTTCCCCTTCCGTCGGTGCCAGCAGCCGCATCATCATGCGCCCTGTTGTAGACTTTCCGCATCCGCTTTCCCCAACTAATCCGAGTGTTTCTCCTTTTCGAATGGAGAGAGAAACCCCGTCAACAGCCCGGACATAGGATTTATTCTGGCCGAACAATCCTTTGCTAATCGGAAAGTGCTTCTTCAACCCCTTAGATTCTACTAACAACTCTGCCATTTATTACGCCTCCCTTGCCAGTTCACTTTGATACAGGAAGCACCGACATTGATGCCCTTCTGCGATTTGTAGAAGATCCGGATCTTGTTCCTTACAAATGTCCATTACTTGAGAACAGCGCGGAGCAAATTTACACCCCAGCGGCATATTCGCTGGAGTAGGAACGTTACCGGGAATGGATTCAAGCCGGTTCGTTTTCTGACCCATCTTTGGTACGGAGTTAAGCAATCCCTTGGTATAAGGGTGTTTAGGATTTTCAAAGATCTCCAACACATCGGCTTCCTCTACAACTTTTCCAGCATACATAACCACGACACGATCACACATTTCTGCCACAACCCCTAAATCATGGGTAATTAACATAATGGCTGTCCCTTTTTCTTCTTTCAGCTTCCTCATTAATTCTAGGATTTGAGCCTGAATGGTCACATCTAGAGCCGTTGTCGGTTCATCGGCGATTAAAAGTGTCGGGTCACAGGACATCGCCATCGCAATCATAATCCTCTGCCTCATCCCACCAGACAACTGATAGGGAAATTCGTCAATAATCTCTTCCGCACGCGGGATTCCCACTAATTTCAACATCTTGATCACGTGTTCCCGGGCCTGTTTCTTGTCATACTTTAAATGAAGCTGGACAGCCTCGCCAATCTGTTTTCCGATTTTATATACCGGGTTCAAGGAGGTCATCGGTTCCTGGAAGATCATCGCAATTTCGTTACCGCGTACCTCTCTTATCTCACTATCCGAAAGGGATAAAAGATCTCTTCCTTCAAACAGAATCGATCCATCCACTACTCTTCCAGGTGTATCTGTGAGCAGACGCATGATGGAAAGGGATGTGACGCTTTTTCCGCAGCCTGATTCCCCCACGACTCCGAGCGTCTCCCCTTTGTTTATATATAGATCAACACCGTTAACGGCAGGTACATGACCTTTGTCTGAAAAAAAATAGGTTTTTAAATTGGATATTTCCAATAGTTTATTGTTCATATGATCGCTCCCTGTCTATTAATCTTTTAACTTCGGATCAAGAGCATCCCGTAATCCATCACCCAGCAGATTGAAGGCAAGTACGGTAAGGAAAATAGCGAGTCCCGGAAAGAAGGTGACATGCGGAGCTGTATTCAAAAAGTCCCGGCCGGAGCTGAGCATCGCACCCCACTCTGGTGAAGGAGGCTGGGCACCCAATCCTAGAAAGCTAAGGCTTGCCGCCGTTAAAATTGAAGTTCCAATCCGCATCGTAAAATACACAATAATGCCGGACACCGTACCTGGGAAAATATGCTTCCAAATGATCCGTCGAGGGGCTGCCCCAATGGACTGTGCTGCCTCGACAAACACGGTAGCTTTGATGGAGAGGGTGCTGCTTCGTACAATTCGTGCAAAAATTGGAATACTGAAAATCGCAACGGCAATAATCACATTCCCAAGACCCGGCCCTAAAATGGCAATAATGCCAATCGCCAGCAGAATTCCTGGGAAGGCGAATAATACATCACAAAATCGCATGATGAGGCTGTCTACCCATTTTCCATAGTACCCGCTGATCAGACCAAGGATGGTTCCGGCGATGGCTCCTACCAACACGGAGGTCAAGCCGACAAAGAGAGAAATCCTCGTTCCTTCGAGAATCCTGCTAAAGATATCCCGGCCGAAAGCATCCGTGCCCGCCAAGTGTTCCATCGAGGGGGGACTTAAAATATTATCGTAGTCCGGCTCTATCGAAGAATAAGGTGCAATAGCAGGACCTATAAGGGCAATTAGAAACAGTAAAACAATAAAACTCCCAGCGATCATGGCCAAACGCTGTTTTTTAAATTTCCTGCAAAACTCCAAAAACGGGGTGCGTACCTTCTCTACTTCTGGTTGAGTCACTTGTTCATTCGGTTGAATAACTACACCGCTATTTGCCAATTTTCATTCCCCCTTTCACTACTTATAACGAATTTGCGGATTCATTACCCCATATAGGATATCCACAAGTAAATTAATCAAAATAAACTCTAAAGCAAATAGTAACATTTCTGCCTGAATCAATGGGTAGTCGCGGAATGATACAGAATCAATCAGTAACCGGCCCAATCCTGGCCAACTGAATACCGTCTCTACCACAATCGAACCTCCCAATAGAAATCCAAACTGCAATCCTGTCATGGTAATGACGGGAATCATTGCGTTTTTTAAGGCGTGTCTCCACACGACAGCGTTCTCCTTCAATCCTTTGGCTCTTCCAGTCCGAATATAGTCTTCCTTTAAAATTTCCATCAGGGAAGAACGTGCAAAGCGGGCAATGACCGCAGCTACTCCAGCTCCTAAGGTGATGGACGGCAAAATATACGATTTCCAAGAATCACTGCCTCCTGTTGGAAACCAGCCCAGCTTAACGGAAAATAGTTGAATCAGCATTAAACCCAGCCAAAAAGATGGTAAAGAAATACCCGATACGGCACTAAACATACCTGCGTAATCTTGCCATTTATTCCGTTTTGTTGCCGAAATCACGCCAATTAACAGCCCGAAAACGATGGCCCAGACCATACTCCAAACCGTCAGCCAAAAAGTCGGCATAAATCTTTGGGCAATCTCATCATATACAGGTCTCTTCGTTTTCATAGATACGCCCAAATCGCCTTGGAATAGATTGCCTATGTAAGTGAAATACTGCGTCGTGATTGGTTTATCCAGACCAAGCTGTTGACGGACAAGCTCCACATCCTTTTTCCCTGCATCCGGACCAGCTACAAGCCGTGCAGGATCCCCAGGAATCATATGGACAAACATGAAAATAAAGATGGAAACGATCAATAGAATAGGAATGATACCCAACAAACGCTTTAAGATATAACGAAACATAACCCGCCTCCTTTTGCTTCCTGTCTTAAAGATAAGGCGATCACTAATCGTTAATTAGCGACCGCCCACTATTTCCCTACCTTTTAATTTCTGCTGCTTTTGCACTCAGAGAACCGTCAGGCAGTAAGTAAACGCCTTCTAGGTAGTTCTTTTTCCCAGCGATTGTATCTTCGACAATCAGAGGTGCCCAAGGTGCATCATCCCAAATCATTTTCTGTACGTCTGCGTAAGCTGCTTGACGCTTTTCTGGATCTGCTGTTTGTAAAGCAGCGTTAATTAGCTGATCCGCCTTGTCATTTTGGTAATAGCCTACATTATAGGATTTTGGCGGAATGGAATCTCCGGCAAGTAACGGACGAATTCCCCAATCCGCATCCCCCGTGGAAGAAGACCAGCCGCCATAGTAAAGCTCGACTCCGGCATCTTTCGCATCCTGAACGGACCAAATTTTATCCGAAAGTGTACCTGCTTCCATAGGAACTACTTCTACCTTAATGCCAACCTGCCCCAATTGCTGTTGCAAAAACTCCATTGCTTTCATGGCATCTGAGTTGTTTGCTCCCCATATGGTAGTGGTAAAACCTTTTTCATAGCCTGCTTCTTTCAACAGCTTTTTTGCTTTTTCTAGATCATATTGGTATGTTTTTTGCTTAGAATAAAATTGGAGGCCGGCTGGAATGATTGAATCCATTTGGCTTCCAAATCCACGGTAAACAACCTTTAAGAATGCTTCTTTATTAATCGCATAGTTAATCGCTTGACGTACCTTAACATCATTAAAAGGTTTCTTTGTCGCGTTCATGGTCATATAACGGGCTACAATGGAAGGTTTATTTTCCACTACAATACCGTCTTTACCATTGATGGCTTCCACCTGTTCGGTAGGAACCGGATAAATAAAGTCAGCTTCCCCTGTTTGTAACATCGCTACGCGTGCTCCGTTTTCTGGTACAGGCTTAAACTTGATGCTATCTACCTTCGGCAAATCTTTTTCCCAGTAATCCGGATTCTTTTCAACGGTCAAATGGTCGCTTGGATCCCACTCTGCAAATTTGAACGGGCCAGTTCCAACAGGATTCTTGGATACTTCTTTCCCGTATTTCTTCAAAGCTTCGGGACTGATAATCCTCGCCGCAGGATGGGCAAAGTTATTCAGCATGGCTCCAAACGGTTCCTTTAAAGTGACTCTAAAGGTGTACTCATCTACGGCCTCTGTTTTGTCAACTAGTGCAAACATGCTGTATCTTTTTAATTTATTATCTGGATTAGCTACGCGGTCGATATTTACCTTCACGGCTTCCGCATTAAACGGGGTACCATCGTGGAACTTGATTCCCTGCTTCAATTTGAAGGTAAATACTTTTGCATCATCGCTAGCTTCATAGCTTTCCGCCAAAACAGGAACCATTTTCATATCTTTGTCGAATCCAACCAAGCCTTCGTACATCGTTCCTTGAACGGAACCGGACAACGTATCGTTCGTGTCCTGCGGATCCATGCTTACAAGGTTATCCTTGATGGCAATCGTAAGCTTGTTTCCGTCTTTTTTCGCAAGCGGTTGTTCTTTTTGCTTTGTCACTGTTTTCGGTTTCTGGCTCTCATTCGATGAACTAGACTGACTGGAGCATCCCGCAAGTGCAAGGCTTACGGCCATTAATCCAGTAAGTACGGTGGTCAGGTATTTTCTTTTTACCATTTTATTTCCCCCTTGATCATTTTTATTGATAAAAGTGACTTAGCACTGGTGTAACGAAAAGGATGGTACCAATTCACCCACATTTTCTTGGCGGGCATTCTTCAGAACAGGACGGTAATGATGCATAACTTTGTTGAGCTGCTCTTCATTGATAAAGTCGAGTTGTCTTAAAGTCTCTAGAGCGACTGGATAGGCGGCTCGTCCATTTCCGTCCTCTATCTTGATCGCGATGCCGATTCCCGTTTCCCTATCCCCAATCAAGTAGACAGCTTCTGCCCCTGCTTTGCCAAATAAACGGCCTTCAGTCGCTTTCATAAAATCGGTACAGAAACGGCCAGTTCCGCCTACCATCTCGGGGTACTTCATCATTGCAGTTGTAATTCGATTCGCAGCCTTGGCTCTTTCTTCTCCTAAGGAATCAGGGCGGGCCAATCTAGCAAAGGCATAGGCAAACCGTTCTAATGGCAGGGCATGCACTGGTACGCCGCAGCCATCCGTTCCCATTTCAATTTTTCCAATAGGATAATCAGCCACTTCGGAAATTGTTTTCAAAATTCTTTGTTGTACTGGATGGCTGGGCAGATAGTAATCTTCAAGCGTTTCTCCCATATGCTTAGCGGTCACCAGCATACCTGTATGCTTGCCAGAGCAATTGCTGTATAAAGGAGTGAGATCCTTGCCCGCAGCGATCAATTTCTTATATGTATCCTGTGAGTGTGGAATATGGGTTCCACATTGTAAAGAATTGTCTTCAATTCCTGCTCGTCCAAGAATAGCCAGTACCCGATCAGTATGCTGATCCTCTCCACTGTGTGAAGCGCAACATAACGAAACATCCGCTTCACTCAGCTTATAGGCATCTGCAGCCCCTGTTTCCACTAACGGGATAGTTTGTAAAGGCTTCATAGAAGACCGGGCGTAGGTTACCCGATCTGGATCGCCAAGCGAATATAACAATTTACCTTCCGAATTCACGACAGCTATGTGTCCGAAATGAGAACTTTCTACTCTACCCCCACGGTATATATCTACTAGTTTTGAAGAATACAATCTTTGCACCTCTTCTCAAAATTTTTCAGAATCTTTCGTCAATCATATTATATTATTCAACCTATTTCAACCTATTTTTTAAAAAAGAGGAAAAACAGGAATTATATAGAATTATTGATTAAATAGGTTTTAATAGGGGGTAATAAGTATGAGAGTTTTTATTTCTGCGGACATTGAGGGAGTAGCTGGAGTCGTTCATCGTGAGCATACCGCACGGGACGGCAGGGAACACGATCGGGCAAGAATGCTGATGACCGAAGAGGTAAACGCTTGTATTGAAGGCGCCTTTGCAGGGGGAGCTGCAGAAATTGTTGTGAATGATTCTCATGGAACGATGCGTAATCTGATCCCAGAAGCTATGCACCCGGATGCAGAGTATATCACTGGTTCCCCGAAAACACTTGCGATGATGGAAGGGATTAGTCCGGAGTTTGATGCCGCTTTATTTGTAGGCTATCATTCAAGGATGGGTAACGATGGTATTTTGAATCATACTTTTCATGGAGGGGTAATTCGAAATATAAAAATCAATAACCAGGATATGGGTGAAATCGCACTAAATGCAGGAATTGCCGGGGTTTTCAGAGTGCCTGTTGCCCTTGTTACGGGATGTCAGTACGCAGCCCAAGAAGCGATGGACTTTATTCCGGGAATTGAAACGGCTGTAGTTAAACACACAATCAATCGGCAAACGGCGAAAAATTTAAGCCCACAGAAAGCACGATGCCTGATCAAGGAAAAAACGATTGAATCGCTTTCGTGTCTTCATAAGATTCAACCTGTCACTTTGCAAGGTCCCTTCCAGGTTGAAGTCGCTTATCTGCACCCAGGTTTGGCTGATGCCGCCGGGATTCTGCCAATCGTCGAAAGAGTGAACTCGACAACCCACAGCTTTAAGACAAATGACTTCATCACTGCTTTTCGGTATATTCGTAGTCTGATTGCAATTGCAGGAGCACTGAACTAAATTAATGCACAATAGGCGGGAGAGTTGTGCTAAGCAATCAATAAAGGCGGTGTGAGCAGAGTTAGGCCAAACTTCTTAAGAATACGTGCGGGAAAGAGTTCACTCATTTGCCAGGAGAACCGTCCCCATGGTCCGCCAAAAATAGCAAAAAGGCACAACTAGCCCTTACCCGCTAGTTGTACCTTTTTACGTGCAAAAAATCCCCTAAGAGAACCGTACCCGTGCTCTGTCAATCTTCGACAAAATCCGAGGCGTGACAGGCACCGGTATTTTCGTCATTCTGCTTCCTACTTCCAAGGAATCAAGATTCGTTCAAGCCATTGCAGTCCTCTGTTAAATAATAATCCCAATAAAGATAAGAGGAGGACACCGGCCATTAGTTTGGTGGTGATCATGAGGTTGCCGTAGTGAAGGACCATGGCCCCGATTCCGTATTGTGCCGCGATCATTTCTGCTGAAACGAGCAGCAGAAGGGCGGTGCCGGCCGCAAGTTTTAAACCGGCAAATATCGTGGGCAGCGCCCCTGGTAAAATAACCTTACGAATCACGTTCACATGATTAGAACCGAATGTAACTGCTGCTTTAATCAGAATCGGGTCGACACTTTTCACACCGGAAAAGGTATTAATCAATACAGGGAAAAATACCCCGAGTGCAATAATCGCTACTTTTGGCATTTCGCCAATCCCAAACCAGAGAATAATTAACGGCAATAGGGCAATTTTTGGAATCGGATAGATCGAATAAACAATCGGTGTAAACACCGCATCCGCCCATTTGGAAAAACCAAGCATAAGCCCGACAAGAATCCCCAATACGGCCCCAATGGCATAGCCGCCAAGAATCCGGTACAAGCTGGCACCTAAATTTTTAAACAATTCCCCGCTGCTAATCATTTCCCAGCCATCCATAATAATCGCTGATGGAGCCGGCAAAAATAGCGGCGGCACGATATTTAATTGGCAAACTAACTCCCAGAGAAGCAGCAGAACGGTAATCCCAGCAACCGAAACATAACCTGGAATTTTTTGTTCCAGGAAGGCAACACGATTTTTGATAACCTTCTTTGTTGTTTTTTCCATCTCTTACGCCTCCTTCAATGCTGCTTGAGCGTCATGACGGATCAAATTCCAAATCTGGTCTGCGTATTGCTCAAATTGCTGGCGATATTGTTCTTGGTCACGACCCATTCTTGGAAGATCAATCTGGATAATCTCTTTGATTTCACCGGGATGCCGCGACAAGACAATGACTCGGTCAGCCAAATACACGGCTTCTTGAATATTATGGGTAACATAGAGCGTACTTAATTTCGTACGATTCCAAATGGTTAGTAATTCTTCCTGCATGATCGTACGTGTCTGCGCATCCAATGCTGAAAATGGTTCATCCATCAGCAGCAAATCAGGTTCGACCGCGAGGGCCCGGGCGATGCCTGCCCTTTGCTTCATCCCTCCGGAAAGCTGTTTTGGATAAGACTTCTCAAAACCGGTCAGGCCCACCATATCAATATAATGCTGACCGATTTCCTTACATTCCTTTTTGCTCATGCCTCTTTCCTCTAAACCATAAATGACATTCTGATAAACAGTCCGCCATGGCAGGAGGGCAATTTCTTGAAACACAATTCCTAAGGATGGTTCTTTCTCCTGCCCACCTTCAAAATAGACCTCACCCTGACTTGGCGACAGCAATCCCCCGACAATATTCAGCAAGGTCGATTTGCCGCAGCCGCTCGGTCCAACCAGTACAACAAACTCTTGTTCCTCTATGGAAAAATTAATATTCTTCAGTGCGGTTACTTCATTTTTCTTCGTATCAGTGAATCGTTTTTCAACATTTTCAATGACGACTCTCATGTTGTCACTTCCTTACTGCTTTAATGCTTCCTCAAGTAATTTGGTATTCACAATTTCTTTTGCGTCGATGGCTTTATCAATCAGTTTTTCCTTCGCATACCAATCTATTTGAGTTTGAATATCCTTTTCTAACAATTTGCCATCTGGATCGATATAGGGAAGACCTTTTTTAATCAGTTCTGGATCCTGGTCCACATATTTGGCGATGATATTCACGACTTCATCATAGTTCGCACCTGGAACCACTTTACCGTCTTTTGTGGTTAATACGGCATCATAGTAGTAACGGGTAGCCTTTGCATACGCCTTTAAAAAGCGGACGGCAGTATCTTTATTTTCGGCAAACTTTGGTGAATAGAAGACGCCGGAAGTTTGGTAATCCATTTCATCTCCCACTTGGGTGATCACTTTCCCATAGCCTTCTTGAACAACCGTGGAAATATTCGGCTCATTTAAAATAACAGCATCTACTTGCTTACTGTTCAACGCTTCCATCAAACCTTTAATGCTGTTAAGCGGTACTAATTGAACGTCTTTTAATGAAAGACCATGATTTTCTAAAATTCTGCCTGCCATATAGTGAAAAGTGGAACCGGTTTGAGTAATCCCAATTTTCTTCCCTTTTAGGTCTTTTGGAGAGCTAACGTCTGAATCCTTTGGTACCAGCAAGGCTGATGATGAAAACCCCTTCGCTTCACGGCCTTTATCTGCCACGATCCAAAGTTTTTGCCCGCCCGCTACCATATTATAAAGACTAGCGGAAATGCCAGTGGCCCCAACATCCACACTTCCTCCTGCAGTTGCAACCGCAATCGGCTGAGCTGCCTCAAACCATTTTACATTCGCTTTAATTCCTTCTTCTTTAAAAAATCCCTTATCAATTGCTATAAATAGCGGAGCCGAGCTCGTTAACTTTAACATCCCAATATCAACAGAAACCTCTTCAGAAGACTTCTTTTCCGAACCTGAAGACTGGCTCCCCTTATCTTCCTGCTGCCCGCAGCCAGCAAGCACTAGCGCCAGCGTCAAACCAAACGCCAGCATACGTAACACTATTCGCTTCATCACTTTAAACCTCCAAAGTATTTTAATACCTATTATTATAACGCAACTCCCTAGAAAATCGACATAATTTTCTAAAAAATAGCAAGTTCTCACGGTCCAAACTATCAGCTATAAAAATCCCCTATGGTAACGCCCATAGAGGATTCTTTTGCTTCCAGATTTAATAATCATGATCAAAACTTAACGATTCTACTTTTCAATTTATAACGACTATCCACCGCTATCTTATTTAACCAGCGGAAAACTTTCATAGCTTCCACTTTTTCAAATAGCGTTTTTCTTAAAAATTCAATCACAACGCAAACAGTAAAAACAGATAAAACGACAATGATAAAATGAATGAGTAAGTATGGAGAATTGGCATATCGATCTACATGCAGAAGATTCCCCCACAGTACATTTCTAAATGAACTTTGTTCCGTAATGAGATAGACACCGAACGCTAGGCCTGATACCTTTGGGATGAATCCAGTAAGTTTCCCGTTAGGTAATTTCATGTTCAAAAAGCAAAGAAATAAAGTGACCGAACAAATGAGTACCGTTACCGAATTGTATCGATAAAAAATATAATCAAACCGATATCCATGTCCCAACACCAATCCGTATTTGCCAATCCCTATCTTTGATAAAAGCATTAATAAAGAGACTACTAAATAGATAACAAAATAGGTTCGACTTTTAAGATTAGCACAATCGTATAACCTGATGTATGCTGCTATTACATACAAACAGACAAACCAAATGATCCCGTATCCTCCGGTACCATCTAACGTAGCGACAAAAGGAAAAAAGGTAGGCCACAGACAAAATAGCAGGAGTAAGACTGAAATGAAAGCCTTATGCTGCTTCTGCGATAGCGATTTAAGCAACTTATTAAGAAACGGAAATAGTAGATAAAGACCTATATATGTCGTTACAAACCAATACTGACTCGTAAGGACTGGCAATATGGAATGAATGAAATCCATGGTAGTGAATGTTTTAAAGCCAAACATCAACACAAGGAAATAGATCAATATAGAGTAAAATAAAACTTCTGACCATAATCGAACCATCTTCTTTATATTAAATGTAGAATGAATTAAAAAATAACCACTGATGAGGACATAACAGTTTACAGCTACAATACATAAAGCCTCAATCCCCCAACCCATAACCCAGTTTAAGCTATACTTTTGACTACCATATAAAATACCACCATGTCCTAAATAATGTAATCCCAAAATCATCAACATCGAAATGATTCTTAATAATTCAATACTAGGATTTCTATTAGAACGTTTCGTTTTACCAATCTGCTTTTTCAGCAATTCTTCGTTGTCCATTTTTTTATCCTTTCATAAAACCTTTTTTAATATAGAATTATTTTAAAAGTTTGATAATGACTTTTGGTTCAACACACATTAAAATGGCCAAAAATAGTCCCTGCCCCCTTGTATGTAAAGGGATGCAGGCCTAGCTGCGGCCGAGATTAATTATATCAAATATAAGGCTAAAAAAAGATAGTAGTTTTCTGGAATAGCAAAAATTATCGATAGAACGAATCGAATAGCGGGGAATTTGTCCAGTGGAAGGAAACGAAATCCATCAAGGATAGGTGCCAATTCACATCTTCTCCAAGTATTTTAATGCCATCGTGTCCGAATCGGTGGCTCATTCAGACAGGTTTGAGGTATTTTAATGCAATCTTGCCATCAAAGGCTATAATTTGTTCTTTTCATGCTGATACTAATTGAGAGAACCACCCTTTTGCTTGCGGCAGCGTAGGGTGGTTTTCATGTTTTCTAGAACGGCTTTCCGAAAGAAATAAGCGCTCAATTCACGCATAACTCCCTTCAGAACTTCTCACTTTCCCGCAGACCCATGCCAATCAACGGTTACTTATTTCTATGTTCCTTAACAACTTAACAGCATCTTCCTCGAGTAACTGTTTGAAATGTTCTGATATACTTTTATCTTTCTCAACAAACTCTCGAAAATCATCAAGATGTTTAATCGATTGAGTGAAATTTCCTTTTTCAAGATGTTCCTTTGACTGCTTTAACTTATTTGTTAATATTTTATACAGATTATGATCAACATCACCAGATTCTAACATCAAATCAAGAGTGTTTTTCATTGAAGTATGGGTTACCTCGATTGGTTTTAGAATAAAATTATCAAATTTCGAGTTATTATAGTAGGATCGAAGTCCCACTTTTCCTTGAGTAAACGGAGTGCTGCTGTTGTCTGTATAATCTATTTTAGGAGTATCCATATCTCCAACAAATATCTTAATATTTGTTCCTTTCGCAACAACTTTCATATGCTGCCATGTGTGTAACGGCTCACGTATGTCTGCACCTTTTAAGTAAGTCCAATTATAATTAAACTTCCCTAAATGAACACCTTCTTTATTAATATATGCAATATATCCTTGCATAAAGTTTGGATTATTTTGACCTAGCTCGATACCATTGGCTGGATTATTCACTCTAAATATAATCCCGCCGTCACCTGTCCCAGCTCCAATATTAACATCAGCTTCTACTGTATAATCTCTCCATCTACGATCTCCGATTACAGACTTTGCAAACGTGCCTGGTGCTGTACTGTATTCCCCTTCAGTTGCTTGTGGTTCTTTTCCATCTGCTAAAGTAAAATTGATACTTCTTAAATCAAATTCACCTTTCACCATCTCGACCTTTATCGTGTGCGTTCCAGCTGGTAAGGATACTTTTTCTTTAATGACACTATCCCAGTTATCCCAGCCTCCCGTTTTGGGGACATCAATAATACCAGTTAAATCAACTGTATCATCTAGCCAAAGTCTAATTTGGCTTCCCTCAAGTTCTGTTGCGACTTTTATAGCTACCTGGTAATTATCTTCTTTTTCTATATCAACATTATATTTTAACCATTCTCCAGCTTGATTCCAACCAACATTATAACCACCCTCAGGATTGTTTCGAATATCTACAGAATCACTCCTATATTTACCACCAATATTCTCAGGCGAATTGTCATGATAGGCAACTCCTTCTCCACCTGTTATATAATCAGCCGCCATTATGTTTCCTGGCAACTTCTTATCGTGATCAAATCTATGAAGTGCGAATCTAGATATATCAAATTCACCCTGCTGCGTGATTAGCTTTAAAGTGTGGTTACCGGCTGGTAATGTAATGTTCTTTAATGAAACGTTACTCCAGTTATTCCAATCACCTGTATTTGGAATACTTATCTCTCCAGTTAAATCAATTTTTTCATCTAACAAGAGCTTTACCTTCGCTCCGTCCTTAATTGCAGAAGTAAGTAGATCAAGACCATATGTGCCTTCTTCTTCCATGTTTACATTATACGCCAGCCATTCTCCTGCTTGATTTGGAGTTACGGCGTAGTCACCTTCTCGAGCGGCTCTTATATCAACAGAATCATCACGATACCGCGATCCACTATTTCCTACTGTGTTATCATGAAAGCCTACACCTTCACCACCGAGATTGTAATCTTCAGCTTCAATGATTCCCGGCACTGGCTTATGAATAGCAAACGAAGAAAAATCAAGACTAGTAAAATCAAATTCTCCTTCTACGATTTCCACTTTAATCGTATGCTCACCCTCTGGTAAATTAATCCCTCTTTTTATGACAGGCTGCCAATTGTTCCAATCCCTTGTGTTCGGAACATCTAGGACACCGGTTAAGTCTATTTCATCATCTAACCATAACCGAACCTTAGCCGCATTAAATGTGGTTGCAGTATTAATTTGGACATTATAGAGACCTGCTTCTTTAATTGATACATTGTATTTAAACCATTCTCCTGTTTGATTCCACCCAACCGCAGTACCGCCTTTTGGGTTATTTCGAATATCAACAGAATCTCCTCTTAATGCACCTCCAATATTTTTAGAAGTTGTATCATGATAAGCAACCCCTTCTCCACCAGTTATATAGTAGGCTGCTCCTACAGAACCTGGAATTGGTTTATAAGCATCAAAAGAACTCGGTTTATTTGTTTTAACAGTCCAAAACCCTTCTAATTCGTCCCAATCATCACTTGTTCCATCATTAAAATCCGTTGAGATTTCATTTACCTGCTTATGCTCTTGAAAATTCATCGTAGACAAGTCAAATGTTCCATTTACAACGACAAGTTTAAGTGTGTGCTTGCCTTTTGGTAAATCTAATCCTTCGATCGAAAAGGTTTTCCATTCATCAGTCTTGGGGATATTTAAAACACCTGTCAAATCAGTCGAGTCGTCTAACATTAGTTTCACTTGTGCATGGTCGCTTGACTTTGATACTCTTAGATCTACATTGTAAGTACCATCTGCAGCAATATTAACATTGTAGTTCAACCATTCCCCAGCATCATTCAAACTTACCTTATAACCGCCTTCGGAATTTGTTTTTATATCAACTGATTCCTTTCGATACTTACCCTTTGCATCTTCAGTGGTTGTATCATGATAGGCTGTGCCTTCCTCACCTGAATTAAAATGAACCGCCTCAATCTTTCCTGGTAAAGGCTTATAAGCATCATATACATTACTTCCGTTCACTTTATTGCTAAAAGCTGTATAACCAAATGCGGCATGAATATCAGATGTTGCGTAACCGATCTTCCCTCCATCTAGCTCAGATACCTCACATGTTTGTTTATGCATTCCATCAACAAATATCTTAAAGGTTGTAGATGATTTTTCTACTCTGATTTGGTGAAGCTTGGAATAATCATAGTCTTCCGGAAGGTCTGATACTTCTTTCTTTACCTCAACCCCGTTGACTAAAAAGGTCGTTACAAGTTGATTTTTATTAGGATTTAAAACGGCTAATCCATAATTGTTTTCATCCTTATAAGAAAAGACAGCACCAAAATATGAATCACTACTCAAACCTTTTTCAATGGATTTCATATTAAACTCTGCCGTGTAATCAGACGTTGTAGATTCCTTTGTCAATTGTTTAAATAGGTTAGCATGATTAACCGTTGATTGTTGAAGCCAGCCCTTCATATCTGATGTAACACTCCAACTTCCGCCGCCTATATTTTGCCATTTTTCTTCAAATAAAGACTGAGCGAATCGCTCACTGAAATCTGGCAAGTTGGGATTAGGCTGTTCGGTTGTAGTTGGACCAAGAACGAGCATTTTATCTCCATTCCACGCAATTCGATCTAGATTCAAATATCTACCAGGATTAGCATGACTGTGATACACGATATAATCAGAATCCAAATCAGGTCCTCTAATAACTGAATTATGTCCTAGTCCTACATTCTCTCCTTCAGAATTTAGCAAAATTGGATTTTGATCAAAGGTATGAGTAAAACCAGAAATTGGACTTTCACTCATGGCATAATCGACTCGATACCCCTTATTCCATACATGATTTCCAGTGTAAGTCATATAATATTTACTATTTCTTTTTACAATGGTAGGTCCTTCCGTCCAACCATTCATTTTTGCTCCAGTGTCTGAAGCTTTACCAAAAGTGTATGGATCTGACATGGGACGTGCATCAATTCTTTGATCCCCTGTACTGTAAAAATACCATTTACCGTCATCATCAATAAAAACATGACCATCAATCCCCATACCTAGGTTATTTGTTTGCTTCACAAATGGGCCTAACGGGTTTGAACTTTTGTACACATAATGCCCATTTCCACCAGGTGATGTATACATGTAAAACTCACCATTCCAATAAACAACCTCCGGTGCATAGGCTGCTTTCGTTGTTGGTTCTTCTGTAACTAAGCCGTGATACTCCAAATTCACCAAATCTTCAGACTTCCAAGCTTTTACACCACTCTTATCATCTACGGTACTAACATATAGATAATAGGTACCGTTATACTTTAAAATAAAGGGGTCTCCTTCTCCATAGAACACGCCTGTATCCCATGTCCAAGAATTTGATAATGTAAATGGATTACTATAGGCAAGCGATGTTAATGGGGCTGATAAAATAAAGATATCTATAAATACCATCATCATGATCTTTTTCAGAAAAATCCCCTCCTATTAATTTTGCACTTGGTAGTTATCTAGCTTTGATATAGTTTTATTTTTAGCAATTGCTAAAATCCCTGCCGATAAAAATAAAAAAGCTCCTAAAATATCCATTAAGAAATAGGAAAGTATCCCTAATACGATAAACCATATAGGTTTTTTTATTTCTGTTTTAACATCTTTCATTGATTTCACTAAAACTAAGTTTAAAATTCCTAAAATAATAAAGAACAAACCAAAGGAAACCGAAAACATATATAAACTACCGAAAATGGACTGGGCTGCCTCCAGGTTTGCAACCGTATGATAGGAAGCATGTAATCCTTCTTTTTTTATAAAGGATGCATAAACAAATATCGTAAGAAGACCTGATATTATTTGCCATAACGATCCTGCTAAAACTAGATTTCTCTCAAGTTTTCTATTCATGATCACCACTCCTATAGAGACAGTTTATTATATATGTCCAATTACCCTTTAACTCCTGATGATAAAGAAAGGGATTCCATAAAATACTTTTGTGTAAATAAATAAAGAATAAAGGTTGGAACAATCGCGATCAGTGCCCCAGTTAAAGCGTGAGCAACATCCAGAGCGTACATTCCCTGCAGCAATTGTAAACCTGGGGTTATGGGCATTTTTTCAATATCATTAAATACAATGGATGGCCATAAGAAGTCATTCCATGAGGCTGTGAATGTGAAGAGTGCTACAACAGTCAGCACTGGTCTCATTAACGGTAAAATCAACTTCGTGAAAATTTGAAAATCGGAAGCACCATCGACTCTTGCAGATTCATCAAAATCAATCGGAATTCCTTGCATAAATTGTTTCACTAGAAAAATATTAAATACGGCTGCAGAACCTGGGACAATTGCCGCCAAATAGTTATTTACCCACCCTAAAGCATCAATAATTTTATAGAGTGGAATCAGGTTTACAACTGCCGGAAACATCATGGTTGCCATTAAGAACACAAAGATAGCATCTCTTCCCTTGAACTTCATTCTTGAATATCCATATCCAGCTAATGAAACAAGGACTAAAACCAACACCGTTTGCGATGCCGAAATAATGAGCGAGTTCATAAACCACTTGGCTACTGGGGCACTTGTGTTTTGAAAAAGAACATCTTGATAATTGCCTATAACCCAATGAATGGGCAGGATCGTGAAGGCATTAGATTGAATGTCAGCTTCACTTTTAAATGAAGAAAAGAATGTATACAAGAGAGGAATTACCCAAATCAGTGCCATTATTGATAAAAAAATGATAGAAACAAATTTTGAAACTGCTTTTTTCTCCAAGGAAATCACCTCCTAGTCACGTTGTCTTAAAAAGATAAATTGTATTGCTGATACGACCATAATACATAAACCAAGGACTACAGCCATTGCTGACCCAATCCCGGCAATAGAAATTCCCGAACCAAATGCGTTTTGTTGAATGTACATTAATAACACGGAAGTCGAGCTCGTAGGTCCGCCATTTGTAAGCATGAGGGGCTGTCCGTATACGTTAAATTGAGAAATTGTCGTAATTACAAGGGTATATAATATTTGAGCTCTTATGCTAGGGAGAGTAATTCTAAAAAACTTTTGAATGCTATTTGCACCATCTATCGATGCCGCTTCATATAAATCTTTTGAAATACCGTTAAGTGCGGCCTGATATATAATCATATTTGCACCAATTGTCCACCACACGGTTACAATAACTAACGTAATCCATGCGTATGGTTGTGTTGCTATCCAGTTGGTGTCAACATTCAGATAATGATTAATCGGTCCAAACGAAACACTAAATAGCATATAAAAAATAATCATTACGGCAGAAACTGAGAACAATGTAGGCAAGTAGAATAAAGCCTGAAAAAACTTTAATCCCTTGGGTTTCATATTAAGACTTGCTGCTAAAAGTAATGGAACGATTATACAGGCTGGAACCGTAAAAAGCACAAATTTGAATGTATTACCTAACCCAACATGGAGTTGTTCATAAAATGTAGAATCTTTGTTAAATAATATTTCGGTATAATTAGCAAGTCCTACAAATTCTGGATCACCTATTAAATCCCAGTTGGTAAAGGATATATAAATACCATAAAAAGTGGGGAATAAAAAGAATATGGTAAATAAAATGAGATGTGGACCAATGTAAAGATAGGGAGATAGATTCGATCGTTTTTTTCTATATTTCTTTCCAAGAACTGCTGACATATGCAATTCCTTCGCCTCTCCAATATTTATCATATAGTTTAACTCCTATTCTTTAGTTATCGAATAGAGAGAGAAATCCTTAAGCGCTTATAAGGATTTCTCAATAATTAATATAAATTCCTAATTTGGTTATTTCTTATTATTGGTTGCTATCTTATCCTCAACTGCTTTTTGAGCAGCTTTTAACCCTTTATCAATATCTAATTTTCCAAAAATAGCATCCCCTACTAATTTATCAACTTCTTCAGCTACAAAGCCATTATACTTATAATCAAAGATTTTGAGCGTTTTCTGTAATTCTGGATCTTCAATTAAGAAGGCTTGTGGCAATTTTTTATATTCTGTATTTTCTAATGTTGCTAATGCTGCTGGATTTTGTCCGGCTTGAGCCCATGGAAGGGAATTTTCTCGAACGTATTCAAGGAAATCCATGACACCCTTTGCTTTTTCTTCTGAGCGATTTTTATCGTTAAACATGACAAATTGATGAGACGATGTCCAGTTCACGATTTTATCAGGTGTAATTTGCGGGAAATTTGTTAAGCCCCAAGTTAACTTTTTTGATTCTTTTAAACTATTTTGCATCCAAATACCTTCTGGATAAAAAATAGCTTTACCAGATTTAAATAACTGACCAGGATCTTCGCCATCCTTGTTAGCAATTTTATCATCGATTAGACCTTTTAATAATTGTAGTGCTTCCTTAGCTTCTGGAGTATTAAGAGTTGGTGTTTCACCATCGCTAGTGATATCTCCACCAAGTTGATTGTAAATGGATAAGAAAATGGGCCGAGTCCAAGTTATACCAATTCCTGTAATCTTGTCTTTTTTGGATTTTTCTCCAGCTGCTCTTATTTCATCAAAAGTTATAACATTATCATCAAGCGCATTCGGTGCATATTTTTCTAATAAATCTTTATTGTAGTACATAACAAAACTGTGTACGTCTAACGGAACGCTATATCTGCTTCCATTAATGTCACCAATCTTCCATCCTGCCGGCACATAGTTTTCTGCTTTAATTTCAGGATAATCAGCTAATTTATCATCATAAGGTGTTAAAAGATCATTTTCAACAAATTGTTTAATCCTCTCAGCATGTACAATGGTTAGATCAGGAATCCCTTTTCCCGAGTTCACCACAGTTGGAATCTTTTTATACAAATCATCTGCTTCAATGGATACATTTTTCACCTTATATTTTGGATTTGTCTTGTTATATTCATTTACAATTTGTTTCATATTTTCACCATCAGGACCTGTAAATGGATTCCAATAGGTAATCTCGTTTTTAGCTTCACTTGTACTTGAAGAACTTGAACTACATCCTGATAATGCAACTAATAACACTAAAATGATCGAAAACATTGAAACTACTTTTTTGCTCATCTTGTTTCCCCCTGTTTTTTATTTAATCCCTTACCTACCAACCAAAAATCCTGTTTCCCCCCCTTTTTTGTATAAATTTTTCTCATTCCAAAATACGAGCTTATTTCATCCAGAGTGTTGGAATTATTTATTATTAATGGTTCTTATGTTCTTTAAATCTACTTTGGGTACTCTATCTTCTGTCAATAATCCATTAATTTCTTGTTGGACATCAGTAAGCTGCGTATAGCAAAACCCGGATATATAAGGTGTATTTTTAATTCCTTGGGTGATCGATTCATAACGGTGTAAAAAGTCTGCTTCACTCTTTACCTGGTTCCCATATCCCCAGCCTTTTTCTGAATCAAACGCGATCCCGCCATATTCGCTTAAAATGATCGGCTGACCCTTGTATTTATAACCTTGTGCCATAGCATGCTTGGCATTATTAAAAGCTATTTCATTATTAACTATTTTTTCTTTAAGGGTATATCGCTCTAAAAATTTATCACCATATTCCTCATAATCATGCAAAGTAATAATATCTGAAACCGTATGCTCCCATCCATCATTGACAATAACAGGCCGCATGCTATCCATAGCTTTTGTAAGATAATAGATTCCCTCTGTAAACACTTGTTGTTGACGATCCGTATAAATATTTTTAATTCCCCATGATTCATTAAAAGGCGTCCAAGTTATGATGCTGGGATGGTTATAATGCTGTTTTACAACTTCTATCCATTCTTCTGTAAAATTTTGAATAGCCTCATCTGAAAATTCATAGGTTGCAGCCATTTCAGACCAAACAAGTAATCCCTTTTTATCCGCCCAGTATAGAAAACGTTGGTCCTCCACTTTCATATGCTTTCTTACACCATTGAAACCCATCTCTAGCGTTCTATCTATATCCTCAATAATGGCTTCATCAGACGGGGGGGTTAAATATGATTCCTGCCAATACCCCTGATCTAAAATGAGCCTTTGGTAGATTGGGATGTTATTAAGCAACACATTACCATTTTCAATAGAAATTTTCCTCATCCCAAAATAGGACTTTACATGATCGACTTCTACTCCATTTTTATATAAGGTAAATTCAATATCATATAGATTTGGAGATTGTGGACTCCAATGGAGAACTCTCCAATGATGAAATTCACTTGCAATATTTGTACTAATGGTCTGAACTCGACGAGTTACGATTTGTTCAAATGATTTAATTAGCTCGCCTTTATAAGATATTGTTGTCTTTATAACCAAGGACTGATTAGTGTCACCTGAAACATCATACACAAACTCAACGGATTCTCTATCAATATCAGGTGTTATCTTGACGGATTCAATATGCGCTTCGTTTAAAAACTCAAGCCATACAGTTTGCCATATTCCCGTTGTCTGAACATACCAGCATTCATAGCTATTTTCTAACCACCTTTGTTTTCCTCTTGGCTGAAAACAACTCTGGCTATCCTCGTTTTTAACGACAATTGTTAATTCATTTGTCTCATCTAAATAGTCAGTAATATTAAACGAAAAAGCGATTTGGCCACCCTTTCTTTTTCCTACAAAACTTCCATTCACCCAAACCTTTGTTATATAATCTGCCGCTTGAAAATGAAGGACAATTTTCTTTTTTACATACTCATTAGGAATCTTAATGGTTTTTTGGTACCAGATGTTTGGACAAAATACGTCTTCTCCGATGCCACTAGCTTTTGTTTCATATGTAAAGGGAACAATAATTTTTTTATCAAACTTTGTGTCTTTAAACCATTTCTCCGTTTCGCCTTTATTCTCAGGATCAAATTTAAAATCCCATTCCCCGTTTAAATTCATCCAATCATTTCTTTCAAATTGTGGGCGAGGAAACTCATTTCTTGGTATACCGTTTTCCATCATTCTACAAATCTCCTTTATGGGAATTTCTAAAGATATAAAGTATTCCCCTTTTCCTGAAAGTGCTTACATTCATATATTATAACAACTAAATTATTATTAATATATTAAATTTAGTATAAAATATATCATTCTATAATTAATTAGATTACTTAACGAAAATAATCTAATTAGGATAAAAAATAAAACCCAAACCTCGACCAAAAACTAAGTCAAAGTTTGGGTTTTATCAACTTACAAAAAAGATTCTTATTGGATACAGTATTATGTTACATAGAATGTATAACTCTATCTTATGATTGTTTCTAACACATCTAAATTCTCACTTGATTTAAGTTTGACTGGCACATATATTCTTTTTGGATTATAGGTACCATCAATTTGCTCTAGTAAGAGTTCTACTGTCTTTTTACTACATTCATCAATATCCTGCTTTATAAACGAAACGCCTGATATACCAGGTGGATCAAATGTGAGTAACTCAATCTCTCTGCCCGTTTCATTTTTTATCGAGCTTAGGACTAAATGAGTAAACAAAGCTAATTCAGCATTCATTGTAAACACGGCTGTTATTTCAGGTTTACTTAAAAGGAATTCTTTAATTAACTTTGGCGTTTTATTCCGAGAAATTTCTGCAAATTCCAATGTAAGCCATAGATTTTTATTAATGGTCGTTTTCCTTTTTAGAAAAGCATTTTCAAAACCCTTTGCTCTTTCTTCCGTTACCGTATTTGTCATGATTGGAGAGATAAGTCCAATATTTTTATGTCCTTTATTTAACAAGTATGAAATAGCTTCAAGAGTCCCCACTTCATTTTCAGACGTCACACTATAAGTTAAAATATTCTCCATATATCTATCAATTAAAACAAAAGGAAATTTATCCAGTGAAAGTCTCAACACAGCTTCATTATAATTTTCTTTTTCAGTAGGAAAAATAATCATTCCCTTAACTTCCAATTTCCTAAATATCTCAATTGCATCTGCTTCTTCAAATTGTGACTCTCTTGTTATTTTTATAATCAGATTATGACCATTCTTTGACACATATTTTTCAATAAAATTTACAAACTCCTGTTCAACCTTCGTTTTCATGCTAGGTAGAATAAGCCCGATTAATCCTTTTTGTTTATACAGTGGATTGTTCGCTGATGTAAGATCGCTTTCGCAAACAAACGTTCCTTTACCTTTAATTCTTTCGACAATTCCTTCCTCCGCTAGACCAGCAAGTGCATTCTTGGTAGTAATTTGACTAACATGGTATTCCTCTGTTAACTCTTTTTCAGAAGGAACCCGGTCACCAACTCGCAGCTTTCCGGATTGTATTTGATCTTTAATTTTATTTTTTATTTGTTGATATAGAGGTTCATTTCTAATCTTAACTCACCCTTTACTCTTCATACCTTAATATTAAGTATACTAACATTTAATATAAAATACTATATATTAATATATCTGAAGAGAAAAGAAGTAAATGAGATTAAAATTTTTTTAATCTTACTAAAAAACCCCCAAAGTTCCAATTCCTGCAGCGGTTATCCCCTTAAAGTTTTTTGGAACCTAGAGTAAAGTATCGCCTCCCTGTTTCAAGCTTGGAAATTAAAGCAAAAGAACCGTCGAGCCAACCCACTGCGTATTGGATTTTTTCTTTAAGATATTTCCTGATTTCCTCTATATTCGCCCATTCAGAATTAGAAATGGAGAATGAAATATTATAATTGTAGGATCCTATTTGTTTAGAAGTTGGATCTAAATATAGAGTATCTGTATCGGATAAACTAAAAAAGGGCAAATAGACTCCCAAAAAGAGATGTAATAATTAGCATGAAAAAAGTACTCCTCAAGGGTACTTTTTATATGGAAGGCCTGCTTCCATCAGAAAGCTAGCATTATTAGTTAAGTGAAAATCCGATATCACTCGATACCGCACTACCTGTCAGGAATACATTTCCGCCAAAACGGCATAGCAGTAACTTTCTCACAGTAGAGCGATGAACTGCCCAACTTTTTCTTTTACCTGCTATAGATATTGTTAAACAATGTTTATAAAGGTCGCTAACGCATAAGCAACGCCATCTTCGTTATTAGACTTAGTAACAAAATCTGCTTCGTCCTTTACTTCTTGAGGGGAATTACCCATGGCTATTGAAAGACCAGCAACCTCAAACATGGCTATATCATTAAAACTATTCCCCATTACGAGCACTTCATGTGATGAAATGTGCAGCATATCCATAAGCTGATAGAGCGCCTTTCCTTTAGATACGTTAATATTCATTACATCTAAATAAATATCCGCTGAACGGGTAATATACAATTTTCCTTTATATTTTTGCTCTAAATAGTTGGAGGCTTCTTCAATTTTTTGAGGAGTATTTGCAAAAATGATTTTATATAAATCCTTTTCACACTCAAATTTTTCTATGACCTTAGCTTTTAATTTTTCAAGCTCCCAATGTACCTTTACCATTCCTTCGTTAAAGGTGTGCACTTCGCCTTCAAGATATAGACTAATGGGGTAATTTTTTTTTTGTCCGAATTCTACGATTTCACTGGCTAAATGGATTGGTAAGCCTGCAGAATAATGTACTTCACTTGTTAAAGGATGTTTAATTAAGGCACCATTAGCGGCAATGATGGGTAAATCAATTCCTAAATCTTTAACATAAGGGTATATTGATTCATACGGCCTTCCACTTGCCAATACAACGCTGGTCCCTTCTCTTATCAACCTATGAATGATTTCTTTATTAGCATTCGACACTTGGTGATCATCGTCTAGTAACGTTCCATCCATATCTAGTACAACCAATTTATATTGCATAATATCAATCCCTGCTCTAATGTCCCGCATCTTGAACTTGACCATAATAGGCATGTTTACCATGTTTTCTTAAAAAGTGTTTATCTAGTAGATGATCATCAATTGAATCAATCTCTGGTGACAAGCTTTGGGTATAGTAAGCTAATTTTGCAATTTCCTCCATAATAACTGCATTTTCAACAGCTTTTATGGGGTCTTTTCCCCAATTAAAGGGTCCGTGACTATTAACAATAACACCTGGAGTAAACTGAGGATTCATGTCTTTGAATGTCTCAATAATAACCTCGCCTGTGTTCTTTTCATAATCATTAGCAATCTCAAGTGAGGTTAATGGACGAGTACAAGGGATTTCACCGTAAAAATAATCCGCATGAGTTGTTCCATAAGCAGGGATCGCTCTCCCTGCTTGTGCCCATTTCGTACACCAAGGAGAATGAGTATGTACGACACCGCCAATTTCAGGAAATGCTTTATATAACTCTAAGTGGGTCGCTGTATCTGAGGATGGATTTAATTCACCTTCAACCTTATTTCCATTTAAATCAACTACAGGAAGGTCTTCTGCTTTTAACTCTGCATAGGGAACACCACTTGGTTTAATCACAACAAGTCCTTGTTCACGATCGATTCCACTCACGTTTCCCCATGTATAAATAACTAGGTTTTTCTTTGGCAGTTCTAAATTTGCTTCTAAAACCTTCTTCTTTAGCTCTTCTAACAATCTAATCACTCGCTTCATCATTTTTATAAAAAAGAAAGTAGGCTGGATTAGTATGAAATAATCTGGACCTACTTCCTTTTCATAGAATCTTAGGGAAGCGTTTTTTCATTCCCCATGGCTTATACTAGAAAACCCAAAAATGCTTACACTTCTGTGGACCATCTTTACTCTGCCTTATCTACTATCGATTTTCGATGTTCGTTACACTCTTCATAATATCTTTTGCATTTACATACAATTTCTTATATTCTTCATAGTACTGATTATATATTTTAGTATTTTTAGGATTCGGCTGAATGGGCTCTTCAAATTCTAACCAATCCTTCAATACATTTGGATCTTGAATGATACCAGTGGCAATCCCTGCCAACACTGCATCACCTAAAGGTGCTTCTACATCATTTTTAATAATTCTAACTGGATAACCTGTAACATCTGCATAAATTTGCGGCCAGTTCGCAGATTTTGAACCACCACCAACGATAATCAGCTCTTTATCTAGTTTTGCATCTGTTCCTAATACCATTTCCATATTATGACGTAGCGAATACGCAACGCCCTCCATGAACGCTTTATATAAATGGGCCTTCGTGTGAACTAAGCTTAGGCCAAGAATCATTCCCCGTGCACTACTATCCCAAATGGGACTTCGTTCACCCATGAAATAGGGAAGAACCAATAAGCCATTAGAACCTGCTGGAATATCTTTTGCTTGTAAATCTAATAAGGTATAAGCATTAATGCCTAATTTACCTTCTACATCTAATTCTTCAGTGCCAATCACATCTCTAAACCATCTTAAAATGGCCCCGGCAGTGGCTGCTCCTCCGAAAGTATAGATGATTTCACTTGAATCCACACAGTGCGGCATACTCACTAGATTTGGAGATAGGTTTGGCGTTTCTGTAATAAATCCCCAACACATGGATGTACCCAGCATAGCTACATGGTTACCTTCAGCAAGAGCACCAGCACCCATTGTTGCAACAGGGGCATCGACACCGCCGCAAATGACTGGGGTACCTGCTTTTAAGCCTGTCTTCACAGCAGCTTCTTCAGTAATTCCTCCGACAATGTCTGTACATTCAACGATTCTTTTAGGGAGAAATCTCAAAGGAATACCTAATTTTTCAGTCATTTCCTTTGACCATTTTCTTTCCTTTAAGTTAAAAACTCCTCCGATATTTCCTGCCGATGAATAATCAACAGCAACTTCTCCTGTTAATTTGTAAACGATATAAGGTGCAGGAGGTAGAAAGTACTCGATTTCTTCCCAAACTTTTGGTAAATGATTTTTCATCCACAGAATTTTCGTAAATCCAAAGTAAGAATTGACGGAGTTCCCTGTTACTTCAAATAATTCATCAAGGTCGATATTTTCTTCTACCCACTTTACTTCTTCTTCTGCTCGGCGATCCATCCAAATTAAGCAAGGTGCTAATGGTTCCATATCTTTATCAACTGGGATTCCAGATCCTCCATACAAACTGCTGATAGCAACACCTTTAATATTCTCAGGATCTACATTTGATTTTTCAACGACTGATTTAATCGTGATATTAGTTGCTTCTTCCCAAGGCTCAGGCCACTGCTGAGCCCAGGATGGCTTGGGTGTTTCTACATCATACCCCTTATAGCTATGTGCTAACACTTTCCCATTTGGATCAATTAATACCGCTTTTGTACCTTGGGTTCCTATATCAACACCAATTAAATAATTCATTTTATCACCCTTCACACTATCTAGTTGAGCCTGTTACGTGTCGAATCTCATATGCTAATAACTTTATAGTTGATTAGGGTTTTAATAATACCTTAATGGCCTCTGGATGATGAGCCATTTCCATAGCTTCTGTAAAGTCATCCACTTTATAACTATGTGTAACGATTCCTTCAGAAGTAATTAAATTACGTTCAAATAAATCAATGGCAACCGGGTAAGTGTATGGACCTAAGTGAGAACCTCTAATATCTAGTTCCTTTCTATCACCGATGACACTCCAATCAGCTGTTACCTCTTTGCCGAATACGCTGAATTCTACAAATCTGCCAAGCTTTCTTATCATTTCTAGCCCTTGTGTTGCACCAGTTGGATTTCCTGTTGCTTCAATATATACATCGCAGCCATAACCTTCTGTTAAATCCTTCACGATTTTGATCGCATCTTCTTTTAATGGGTTAATAACCATATCGGCACCAAGCTTCTTTGCTGTTGCTAACCTTTTCTCATTTGTATCTAATACGATTAATTTCTTAGGTGTTTTTAAAGCAATTAGTTGTGCCATGCATAATCCTAAAGTTCCTGCACCTGCCAGCACTACTACATCTTCAAATTCAATGGATGCTCTTTGAACGGTATGAACTGCACAGGCCATTGGTTCTACTAAGGCTGCTTCTTCAGCCGTAACACCATCACCAATTTTATAGATTCTCGCAGTACTGCTAAATTTCATATATTCAGCCCAGCCGCCTTCTGCCACACTCTTTTGGAATCCATAAATATTATGAACTTCACACATCCAGTACTTTCCTGTTTGGCAGAATCTGCATTTTCCACATGGGTTAATTTGGTCTGTTGTTACGCGATCACCAACTTGCAGACCATATTTTTCCTCAGCACCTTCTCCCAATTCAGCCACAATACCATAGAATTCGTGTCCAGGAATAACCGGTGCTTTTAACCACGGATCTTCTCCGCCCCAATACATTGCTGATCCATGATAAGCCTTTAAGTCACTTCCGCAAATTCCGCAAGCTTCTACTTTAATAACGACTTCATCCCTACCTGCTTTAGGTACAGGTCTTTCCTCTACACGGTAATCCTCTGGTCCATATGCTACAACGGCTTTCATAGTTTCTGGTAATACTGACATTACAAACATCTCCCTGTATGTTTAAATTTAAATAGATTAATAAATTGTTATATAAAATTATTATTAACGCTGAATGCCATCTACAATAGAAGGTTAATCTTTTTGACGAAAACTACTATAATAGATTGCTCCAACGATAATTACACCTTTAAGAACTCTTTGAACATATGGTGATACACCCATTAAGTTTAGTCCATTACTTAAAACACCTAATAATAAGGCACCAAGTATGGTTCCAAATATATGTCCACGGCCTCCAGCAATACTAGTTCCACCTAATACAACTGCGGCGATGGCATCCAACTCATATCCTTCCCCAGCCATTGGTTGTCCTGAAGAAAGTCTTGAGGTCATGATTAAGCCACTAATTGCAGCAGTAATTCCACTTACTAAGTAAACAAATGCTTTAATTCTCTTTACCTTAACACCTGATAATCTAACAGCTTCTTCATTACCACCAATTGCATAAATGTATCTTCCAATTGGTAAATGATTTAAGATGATATAAGCAACAATAAACACTAGAATCATGATAACGGCTGGCATTGGAATAACTCCAAACAAATATCCCTTTCCGATAAAACCATATGCACTAGATACTCCGGATAATGGGTATCCTCCTGTATATAATAGGGCTGCTCCACGTGCTACCTCCATCATCGCTAATGTAACGATGATTGCCGGTATTCTTGCATGGGCAACGAATAAACCACTTATATAACCTAACAAGGCCCCTAAAACAATTCCAATTAAAACGGCTACTATGGCTGGCATTCCCGTGTTGACCATCATACCAACCATAATCGTACCCGTGAATGCCATTACAGAACCAACTGATAAATCGATACCACCTGTTAAAATGACAAAGGTCATACCAACGGCTAAAATCCCGTTAATCGAAACTTGTCTAATAATATTCGAAATGTTTTCACCCGTTAAAAACTGGCCGCTGGCAACACTAAAAAACGCACAGAGTACAAAGAATCCAACTAGTGTTAACATCTCTGGGTACTTAAACATTTCTTTTAAGTTAAATACTTTTCTTTGGTAATTTAATTTTTGGTAATTCACTTCATTCATACATCAACACCACCCGTTGCATAATACATTACTTTTTCAGAAGTAGCTTCACTTCCATCGATTTCCGCCTTTATTTTTCCTTTGTGCATTACTAGAACCCGATCACTCATTCCTAAAATCTCTGGTAATTCTGAAGATATCATAATAATTGAGAGTCCTTTATCTGCTAAGTTTCTCATTAATTTATAAATCTCTTCCTTAGCCCCAATATCAATTCCACGGGTAGGTTCATCAAAAATCAGTATTTTGCAGTCCGTGTTTAACCATTTTGCCAGGACTACCTTTTGTTGATTACCACCACTTAAATTTTTTACCATTTGCCTGCTGCTTGGTGTTTTTATTAATAAGTCTTTAATAGATTGATTAGTAAGGGCATCTTCTTTTTTCTTATTAATAAATCCAAAATTTGTTAGTTCCTTAAAAATTGGTAAACTTATATTATTTTTTATGGTCATATTCAATACGAGCCCTTGGGTCTTTCTACTTTCAGGTATTAGGGCTATGCCATGTTCTAATGCATCCGTAGGGCTTTTTATGTCCACCTTTTGCCGATCGATATACACTTCTCGCTCTTTTGTAGGATCAGCACCTATTAGAGCCCTTACCGTTTCGGTTCTACCAGATCCAACTAGACCGGCAATCCCAATAATTTCACCCTTTTTCAATGAAAATTGAATATCTGTAATATTTTTATTGCTTAACCTTTTCACTTCTAGGAGCATTTCTTCCTTGCCATTTTGGGATGGCTTTTCTGGAAACGCATTTACGATTTCGCGGCCAACCATCATTTTTACAATATCTTGCTTAGTAACGTCCTTTACTACGCTTGTGCCAACCCATTCCCCATCTCGTAAGCAAGTCATTCGGTCACACATTTTTATGATTTCATCTAAATGATGTGATATATATATAATGGTTACACCATCAGCTTTCAATTTCTCAATTAACTCAAATAATTTATCAATTTCTTTTCCAGTTAAACTAGCTGTTGGTTCGTCAAAAATTAATACCTTCGTATCAATGGCAATTGCTTTGGCAATTTCAATAAATTGTTGGTTTGCAACACTTAAATGTGCTACAGGTTTGTTTAGGTCAATATCTGCATTTAACCTTTGCAATATTTCTTCAGCTTCTTTTCTCATCTTTCTTCTGTCTAATAATCCATTGGTCTGCCTTTTCTCACGGCCTAAGAAAATATTATCAACACCGCTCAAATATGGAATTAAACTAAACTCTTGATGAATAATACTTACTCCTAATTGTTGTGCTTGCTTAGGATCTTTAAATGTTACTTCCTTGCCATCTAAACGAATCTTACCTGTAGTAGGGGTATACACACCTGAAAGAATTTTCATTAAAGTTGATTTTCCTGCTCCATTTTCCCCAACTAAAGCATGAATCTCACCACGTCTAATATCAAAACTGACACCTTTTAGTGCTTTAACTCCAGGAAATTCTTTCGTTATATTCTCAATTTCTAATACCTTATCCACCGCAATCACCTTCCCTCTTACATTGATTTAGCAGGGCGCTTTCACAAGATGCTAAAGCGCCCACCTGTAAAGATTACCAGCTAAAGTCTTTTGCGTTTTCTTTTGTTTGTAATTTAACATCAATTGGAACTTCCTTAGGCACTACTTTTGCTCCCCAAAGTTTAGCTAATGCCATACCTAGAGCGATTCTTACTTGGTCCCTTGGAAATTGGGCAGTAGTTGCTTTAAATTCGCCGCCTTTTAAAATGGCTTTAATTGCATCTGGATGTCCATCAACGCTATAAATCCCTACATCTTTACCAGATGCTTCTATTGCACCTAGTGAACCAAGAGCACCTTCATCATTCACACTGAATAATGCATTTAAATCTGGATTAGCTTGTAACATATTTTCTGTAACCTTCATTGCTTCTGCTCTATCCTGTTTGCCGTTTTGAGTGTTAACGATTTCAATTCCAGGATTCTCAGCAATGGCGGCTTTAAATCCTTTTACACGCTCAAGGATTGGTACTACTGGAATACCATCTAAGATAGCAACTTTACCTTTTCCACCTAAATCTTCAGCCATTTTTTTACCTGCTAAATAACCAGCATCATAGTTTTTTGATCCAACAAATGAGTCGATTGGGCCTTCTGCTTGTGCGTCAACCGCTACTACAATCACACCAGCTTTTTTTGCTGCAACAACTGCTGCTTCTGCACCTTTACTATCAGTAGGGTTGATTAATAATATGTCAATTTTCTTTTGAATCATATCGTCAATATCATTAATTTGTTTTGATACATCGTGTTGAGCATCAGCAATAACCACTTCTGCTCCAATTTCTTTTGCAGCTTCTTCAAACGCTTCTTTCATTGAAATAAAGTAAGGGTTATTCATTTCTTGAAATGACATACCGATTTTAATAGTTTTTGCTTTTTTCTCTCCATTACCACTGCTTTGGCTAGAACAACCTGCCGCGATTAACATGATGGATGTTAGTAAAAGTACCAACAACTTTTTGGACAGCTTTTTCATTTTCCTATTCCCCCATATTTTTTAAATTAAAAAGAAATGATTATGTTAAAAAAGATAACCTTGTTAAGACGATTTACAGAAATCATATCACCCCTTTCAAATTAGTAAGTCAGTCATTTGTACACGCTTCCATTTCCAAAAGAAAACAAAAAGGTGCCTTATAAACGCCAGTCCTTATGTTTTCAAATAAAACATAATAACTTACGCAAATAAGGCACCCATAGCCATCATAAATTTTATACCAGCCATAAGTATAAAATTTAAAATATTTAATTTTATCAACTAGTAATTCTATACCAAACATAAGTATAGAAAAATTTGAATCATTTCACTTTTCCAACTATATTTTCATTATAGTTTCACATATTACAAGAGTCAAGCATAAATTCATACCTTTTCAGAATGCAATAGAGAATCTGCCTCAATCAGTTCTTTTGCAACCACCACTAATTTTTTATTTCTATCTCTGCTTAATTTTTGTAGTCGTTTCATAGCTTCTGCTTCTTTTAAATTCATTCTGTCCATTAATATTCCTTTTGCTTTTTCAATATATTTACGTGCTTCCAATGCACTTCTTGTGCTCTTAAGCTCATCCTGCAATTTCTTAAATTCTTCAAGCTTAGATAAACTAATATTGATTGCTATTTTTAAATCCCCAATATCGACCGGCTTTAGTAAATAATAAAGTACACCTTCTTCTGTTGCTCGTTTTATTAGTTTTTCATCATGATAACCACTTACAATAATACTAGGGATATATAATATTTCATTTATCTTTTTAATCGCATCTATACCATCAAGATTTGGCATATTAATATCCATTAAAATGAGATCTGGCTTTTTTTCTATCGCTAATTCCACTGCTTTTAAACCGTCTGTGGCTACACCTATCACTTGATGGCCCAGCTTTTCAATGGATGACTTAATCCCCATTAGAACTAAATATTCATCTTCAGCAAGCAAAATTCGCAATGATTTTATCACAATTCCTCACCCCATTTGATATTTGCAGCATATTCAATATGAAAGCGTTCTCTATTTTTGCCACACTAAAGAAAGTTACCTACTCCCTATATACTGTTTTATAGTAACATTATTTTTAAAAAAATCCATATGCCTCTGTCGAATTTAGACAGAAATTTCATAAATTTCAAAAGAAAAATAGTGATTTATCATTATGCTAAAAAGACTAGATTGGTATTTTGAGTTTGTGGTTGTTCTGAACATAATTTATTATCATATAGAGAATACCAAACTAAATAGTACTAGGATGAATCTTGAAAAATTTTTTAAAATGTTATTTTGCAAAACTATATATAGTGGGCGGTGGGATTTTGTCAAAGTATATTTTTGAATGTAAGCACATAACAAATAGTAGTCCGGACGGATATATAAATAATATTAATTTAAATGTAGGATATTCTGAAATCCATGCATTAATTGTCAAAAACAGCTCTGAACAAAAAGTTTTCATCGAATCCCTAAAGAGTTTACTGGATCATCCAAATGCTCAAGGAGAATTATGGTTTAAGAATCAATTACTTAAAAATAGAAAACATTCTAGATATAAAATTGCCATATTACATCAAAAACCATTATTGATTAACAACTTTTCGGTAGCGGAAAATCTTAATTTTACAAATATACCCACTAGGAGATTCCTACCCTTTATAGACTGGGGCAAAATTAAGAGTCATGCAAGAAGTAATTTGGAAAAACTAGATTTTCAGTTGGATTATAGAACCAAGGTACGAAATTTATCTGATGAAGACAAAAGACTTGTATATATGACTAGCGTATTTTTGCAAAACCCAGAAGTCATTATTATGCACGAACCTATGGAGGGACTGTCAGCTAAAAATGCTACAAAATTATATAATATTATTAAACAATTTAAAGAAGAAGGCAAAAGCATTATCTATATCACGAAACAATGGGAAGATGCTTTAAAGCTCGCTGATCGAATATCTATTCTTTCAAAGGGAACCATTACGGATGAAATGTCAGCTGACATAGCAAAAAGTGATCCACAAAGGTTGTTAAGGAAGATTGAGGATTACAATGTTAAAGAAACCGATAGGTATCATGATAATAATATAAAAGGAGTTCTTGATGCTGTTTTTAAAGCTGCAGAATTTCTCACATCTGAATATGAGCTAAAAGATGTATTATTACTTTTGGCAAAGGAAGTTACTCGTGTAATGAATGCCGATGTTTGTTCAATTAAATTAATAGACGAGTTTACATGGAGTATTATTGACGATTTTGAATTCAAAAATAATAAGGATATAAAAGCTCAATTAACAAAAGAAGCCATTTTAAGAATAGCTAAAGTGAATGACATCTATTATGCAAATCAAAATGATAGAGAATTCAATTCATTATTTGAAAAGGTTCATAGTGTAAAAACAATAATTTGTGTTCCTGTTTTGATTCGATCTCAAGTAACAGGAATCATACAATTATCTTACGAAGACTTTTATGTCTATTCAAAAGAAGAATCTAAATATTTATCAGCTTTAGCACTGCATGCCGCTATTGCTATTGAAGATACAAGATTATTGGGGAGATCTGCCTTATTACAAGAAAGTCATCATCGAATAAAAAATAATCTTCAATCTATTGTAGGACTTATATCATTACAAAAAATGTTTGTAAAAAATTCCCCTGATCTATCAATCGATGATTTATTAGATAGTATTATTAATCGAATAAAAAGTATTGCGTCTGTTCATAATCTCCTTTCAAAAGACAAATTAGGAAGAAGTATTATTAACGTTAAACAGATAATTGAAGCGATTATTAACCTAGTAAATGATGATCCAAGAATTGTGATTCATTTAGATTTAGATGACATTTTCATTCCTTATAACAAGGCAACATCGATTGCACTTGTTATTAATGAATTAGTAATGAATTGTTTTAAACATGCTTTTATAGATGTGAAATCAGGTATTATAAATATTCAGTGTAAACGGTTTAGTGACTATATTTTCCTATCTGTTCTGGATAATGGGCGAGGTTTACCAAAAAATTTTGATATGACAAAACTAGATAGCCTTGGATTATCTATTTTACAAGGAATTGTTTCTAGTGATTTCCAAGGGGAGATGCATTTTAGAAGTGAAAAAGAAAATACAGTCTTTGAAATCAAATTACCAACTGAACGTATTTTTCTACATTAGTAAAAATTTACTGTGTAGTGAATTTAGAAACAAATGATGTTCTGAATTAAATGGTGAATAAAAGAGGTGAATTCATTGAATGTACAGGTTTTAATTGGGTCTTTTCTCAATTGTTTTCCTGAATACTTAACTTTCTATAATGAGCACTTAGAAGATTATGAGAGGGATTTTTTGCCACATGTCTAGAAATTGAAAAAATATTTGCTTTTCTAGAGAAAATGGCAATTCAGGGAAATTTAGATATAAGAGAGGTTTTAATTGTTACCATATTAGAAAGGCTAGGAGATGAGGAAGAATTACTTATGAGAGCTAAGTATTTTATGGGGGAAGAAACTAAGAAATCTTCTGATGAAATTGAAGTGTTTTGGGGTAGAAAATAATTCTGGAGTGAAGAATATCGAAGATTAGTAGGTTATTTTATTTATAATCATAATGTGCCAGGCACCACCTAATTTACAACCTCTACCATCAGGGTGGTTATCAAGGTTTATTGTTTATAAGAACTACCCTTTTGCTTGCGACAGCGTAGGGTGGTTTTCTTGTTTTCTAGTACATTTTGGCGAGAGAAATATGTGCAAAATTGCCTTTAAAATTTCTGGTAAAAAATTTCAAAAAACGTTCCAGATATATCACCTCCTTCTCTAATAAAGGAAAAGAAAATCAACAACCAGCCACCCTCACAATACTTAGTTGAAATTTCATTCTATCACTCTTTAATACTCTGAAAATCAATCATTCTTTGAAAAAAACACCAAGCTGCGGGGCATGACAGGCACCGAAATTAATATCTAAAGAGCAGGCGTATGAAAAAAGTTCAGCGCCTCTCACAGATCCGTGGAATCAAACAAAATGTCGTCGTTCTACTGTCAAACCTCGACCATTCTCCCCATTTTCCCCCTTCAATTAAACGTTTAATTAAACATGCTGCATGCCTTGAAAAATAGGCATTCTCTCCTCTTCACACATGAAAAAGTTGTTGAAAAATGGCGTTAAAATGACAGCCGAAACCCATCTAACTCACATTCCCCACAAAACGATGCATTTTCGACCAAATTCCTTATAAGCTATACTATTCAAACGTTTAATTAAAACAGTGGAAAACACTGCACTAGGGTCATCCGTCCCCACTTGCAAAGAAAAAAATTGTCGTTAATAAATCAACCATTCAGCCGATGATAACCAAACTTTCTACTAAATTTGATAGGATTCTCATCAACTGACACCATTCTAAGAAACTCCCGCCATTTCAACACTACACAAACGTTTGATTAGAACCACCCTTAACAGGCACCAATCCTAAATTTATCCATTAAAATCCATAAAAAGATTGTCGAGAACTGTATCTACCACTTCTTTTACAAAGGAACCTTGGCTAGCTACTGAACAATGCTAGTGCTGGGACCAAACATCAGGCATTGAACATGAAAAAACCGACAGATAACCGCCGGTCCAATCAAAAAATATTAAATTAAAAGCACCCGCATTAAAATAATATCCAGATTAACGCAATCGCCCTTGCAAACCCAACCCGAAAGAATTCCATGGACTTCGTAATGAATACTACAAAAGTCCCTCCAAAACGATTAACCTTTTAATTAAATGCTTTTCTAACAAGATCTTCTAAATCCTTTTCCGTTGGAACTCTTGGGTTACTTCTGACTAGCCGTGAAATACCTAAAGTTTTGTTGGCAATTTCTTTAATGTGATCTTCTTTAATTCCAATTTGCTCAAGTGTTGTCGGTAAGCCAATATCCTTTAAGAGTTGCAGAGTGGCCTCTGAAGCGGCATAAGCAGCATCACTTTTATTCATCTTGTCAGTTTGAATACCAAAAGCCCTAGCAATATTTATCATTTGCATATGGCAATCTTAATTGTTAATCTAAAAAGAATAGTAAAACTATTGGAAACAAACTAGAGGAGAAAATAAGAAAAAACCGACAGATCACCGCCGGTTTAATCAAAAATATTAAATTAAAGGCGAATGTCGAGAACTGTTCCTATTACACTTCCTTATTAAAAAGGAACCTTTGATAGCCATGGAATGAGGCCAATGCTAAAATCGCACTCCAGGCATTGAACGTCAGTCCGATACTCATCTTCACTCGACTCCATTCCATTACTTAACCTTCTTATTCCTGATTTAAAATTCTTTCTTCATACTTCTTTTTTTGTGGTAAGTTACTATTAATAGTTCCAAGGTTTCAGGATCGGATTCCCAATACTTAATCAACCTTTTGATCCCTACTTTGACATTCACTTTTCTAGTCATGATGATTTTTTCGGAGCAAGTTCAACTGCTTGGCGAATGGCTTCCATCATACTCTTTTCTTCAACAATTCCCTTACCAGCAATATCAAACGCTGTTCCGTGATCAACACTTGTTCGAATAATTGGTAAACCTACAGTAATGTTTACACCAGCATCTAGGCCCAATACCTTTACAGGACCGTGGCCTTGATCATGGTACATCGCAACAACGATGTCAAAATCGCCGCGGACCGTTCGGAAAAATAAGGTATCGGCTGGAAGTGGACCCACAACGTTAATTCCCTCTTCTTTTGCCTTATTTACGCCTGGAATAACTTTCTCTTCTTCCTCACCATAACCAAATAAACCATTTTCACCCGCATGCGGATTGATTCCACAAACAGCAATTCTCGGATTTTCAATTCCTGATTTAGTAAGCGTTTCATGAGCTAATTTAATGACACGGTAGACACGCTCTGGATTAATCATTTTAACAGCATCGATAATACCTACATGGGTGGTTACATGAATGACCTTTAAATTAGGGGCCGAAAGCATCATGGAAAACTCACTTGTATCCGTTAAATCGGCCAGAATTTCTGTATGGCCAGGATACTGATGTCCCCCTTTGTGCAAAGCCTCCTTATTCAATGGTGCCGTACAAATGGCATCAATCTTTTTATCCTTCGCCAATTCAATCGATTTTGCTAAGTATTCAAAAGCTGCATGCCCTGCTTCGGGAGACACTTGTCCAATTGGAAGATCTGCACTTAATAAATCAAGATTTAAACAGTATACGGTTCCGCATTTAAACGAGATATTACTAATTTGCTCTTCCGTGATCGTCTCAATCATTAAATCACTGTTTACAAATCCTTTTGCACGATTCAGGATCTTGCTATCACCAATAACAATTGGATTACATAAGTCATATATTTCTTGAGCTTGAAGGCTTTTTAAAATAATTTCTGGCCCAACACCTGCTCCATCCCCCATTGTAATCCCGAGAATAGCTTTTGTATGATTCATGTCAAACATCCTTTCTTGTCATATATTCCAAGGTCCTTACTAGTGAATGGTCATTTCCAAACCCGCCCGCCTTCGTAACCGCCCAAAATTCCGATTTGGCATTGCTCAATTTCCCTAGTGGCAATCCAACGTCCACTTCGGAATACAACTCCATTTGATTCATCTTAAGTTGATTACAAACTGCCTTTGCGGTGTCTCCACCAGTAAGAATCAGCCCATTAATATCCGAGAAGCGATCGACAATTGTTTGGGCAATCACCCCAAGCTCGATAGAAATAGCTTCACTAATTTGTGTATTGCTTAAGGAAAGTTCGGCTTCAAGCTCCTTTGTCGCATTTCGATTATCAATGGAAGCATCTACAAACAAAACAAAGTGCTGATGACTTGATTTCTTATTCAGCCTATCCAGTATATCTTGCATATGATAGGTCTGCTTTACTAAGGTTACTGGATTCATTTCTAAAAGGTAGACATCAGACATGGTCTTTACCATTTCAAGCTGACGTTTTGTAACATTTGACAAACTCGCCGATACGGTCAACGTTTTCGTAATAGCAAGGGGCTCTTCTTGATTTTCCCTCGTCTTTTTCAGTTGCAAGGCATTTGGTAAATATTCAATTAATCCGGCAGACCCAGCCCAAACTGTTTTTTTATTTACCTTTGCAAAAACCTCGGCAATGATCTTCAAGTCATTATCCGTTTTGGCATCACAGATAAACCAGGTTCTCCCTTGTTGAAGATTCTCTAAGATAAAATTCATTATTTTTTCTGTTGGCGAATTCACCAAAGAGTAGTCAATCAGAAAAATTCGATCATCTTCATCTACGTGTTGATTGATTATATCTGGAATAGAGCTATTCTTAACCGGCGTTTTGGGATCCTTTCCGAACTCTGTTTCCGATAGAAGTTGACCGTTCACATATTGATACCCATTAATGGTTTGCCGATTCATTTTTGGATACGCTGGCGCAACAACAATAATTTCCGGATGATGAACAGACACAACCGCTGCCAATTCTGCTGCAACATTTCCTCTTAAGGTAGAATCGACTTTTTTATAAACCTGTTCATACCCTTGTTCCAAAAACATCGAGCTGGCTTTGTAGATAGTTTCATAAGCTGCTTTTTCACTTATCGCACGACTATCGGTATCAATAATCGCTACATCGTCCGTAACTTGTAAAGTTAGCTCCTTAAAATCAAGGAAAACCGTGGAAGAAATCCCAATTTTGGATAACTGCACACCTGCATCGTTTGCTCCTGTTAGATCATCCGCAATAATGTAAAATCGTTGCATAATTTAAAACTCCTTTACTCCTACAAGATGTTAAATTCCCACCAAAAAGGCGTACATACTGAACATAATGTACGCCAATTTGAGAACCGTCCCTAGGATTCTTATCTCGTTTCTGCCAATCGCCAAATCGCGAATTCCTGATTTTTATGTCTTTCAGCCGCCGTCAACTCTCCGCCTGCCGTTTCCATGATTAGGTCATAGATTTCTTGGCCAATTTCCTCAATTGTATTGATACCTTGAATAATTTTTCCGGCATTCACATCAATATGCTCGGACATAATTTCATAGAGTCGCGGATTGGTTCCCACTTTAATCACTGGGACAATGGGCGAGCCTGTCGGCGAGCCCTTCCCGGTGGAGAACAAGACAATTTGCGCCCCACCTGCAGCCAGACCGGCAACAGATTCCACATCATAACCCGGTGTGTCCATAAAGACAAACCCTTTTTCCGTCGGCCTTTGTGCATAGGCGATCACTTCCATTAACGTCGAATTTCCGCCCTTTTTAATGCATCCAAGCGATTTCTCCTCGAGGGTCGTTAACCCGCCTGCCATATTACCCGGCGTTGGATTCGCCGAGCGGATATCTTCACCTGTGTCACGGATTCGTTCTTCGTATTCCTGAACAATTTTTAAAAAGGCTTCCCCAACCGCCGGACTGACGGCCCGTTTGGCCAAAATATGCTCCGCCCCGATGGCTTCAGTTGTCTCCGCTAAAATACTGGTACCGCCGTCACGTACAACCGTATCCGAGCAGGCCCCAATCGCCGGATTGGCAGTGATTCCGGACCATGCATCCGATCCACCGCATTCAAGCCCAATTATCAATTCAGTTACATCGGCCATTACCTTTTCTTCGGCGCGGCTCCGTTCGACTGCGTTTTCGAGCCATTGCTTTCCTTCCTTCAGAATATCCGTAATGCTTTTATCCTTTTGAAAAATAATCGCATGGACATAGAAGCCCTCTTCCTTTAAGCTTTCAACAATTTCCTCAGCGGGATCGTCATCGCCCATTCCTAAAAGAAGAGCCGCACTCACATTCGGATGGCCTGCCGTACCTTTCAACGTTCGGATTGTCTGTTCTAAATCCTCCGGATATTGGGCTTTTCCTGCCTGATGGGCAACAGGAATGACCCCTGGAACCAATTGGGCCATTTTTTTCGTGAAACTGGCTAATTCGCCAACCGTATTCATCACAATGACATGATTCCGAACCCCTATACTTCCATTCGCCCGCCGGTATCCTTGGAAAGTTTTCATGGTAAGTGAACCTCCTTTCGCGTGCTTAATCGTTCCTCTTCCTTCAATCCACGGACATTGAGGACATGAACATGGAAACCAGGCTGAATCTCTTCTGTAGCAATGCCCATACATTCGCCATACTTAAGGATTTTTCCATCCTTAGGGATAACTACCGTCGCAATTTTATGACCATAAGGGATCGCCTTCCTAACCTCTACGGTTTCATCGCTCCCTTGAATAGAAAGCCATTCACCCTCATTTATATTCCTAAGTGCCACGGCTACGTTATCATTCTCATTAAGCTTCAGTGCATTGTATTTTGGACTCATTTCATTCCCACCATCCTTTGTTTAAAAAGTCGTACCGACATGAGGTATAGAAAACTCACCAAGTTCAAGTTGTTCCAGGCATGTTTTTTGACCAGAACAAATCTCAAGGAGTTCCGAGATCACCGCTTCCACTTGAAGGGAAACAGGCTCCGATGTAACGGTGTAGTCAATTAACTCTTCAAATGCTTCATTTGGACGCTGCGGGGCAATCGTCATGCAAGGCAGTGCCAGCGATCCAGTCAACACCCCTCGACTGCTGACAATCAACACAAGACTGCATCCGCTCGAAGCCATATTCGATAAGGCCTCCACAATATTGCTTGGAACCGCTATCAAATGAAGCCCCTTTTCAGCAGGAACTTCGCTATAACCGAGCACACTTTTGATCGTTTGGGTACCCGTCATCCCCGCTTCAAGACGAGCAAGTCTTTGTTCTGGTTCTGAAAAAGAATCATGGCTAAGCGATCCGTTGCTGACCTCCTTCCAGCGCCGCCGCTGCAATCCCTCGCCGGCCCGCTTCAGGCGATTGCTCACCTTTTCGGTATCAGAACGCTGTGATAATAAGTGACCGGCCGGTTCTAAAGTTTGAGAAAGACCAAACAGGACATTGGCTCCCTTCTCCACTAAACGGTCCACCACCCCGCTAATCACCGGAGCCGCTTTTTGGAGGGAGACTTCATCTAAATCAACCGGTAAAATGCCAACCGACAGTGAGGAGATAGGCAGACGCTCCCGCTTTTGACTTGCTGCTTCCTGTGACCACTTTCCGGCTATTTCCACTCCTCTATTGATCGTGTTTTCGCCTCCTGCAAGCTGCTGAATCCCGATACCTTTTACCGGCTTGGATTTTGGAATACTCTCAAGCAAGCCGCTGATTTGGTTCGTTTCGCAGCCTAATCCGACGAGCAGTGAGGCATAAAGATTGGGATTATCCGCGACACCGGCTACCATATTTTTCGTTAATTTAAAGTCGTCTCCGAGCTGCGCACAGCCATTGCCATGAACAAATGGAACCGCACCAGGAACCTTTTCGGCAATTTCCCGAGCCACCACACTGGAACATACTACAGAACAAATCACCCCAATGTGATTCCTGATCCCTGCCATCCCATCATTTCGTTTGTACCCATTAAAAGAATAGTCCAACGTTATCGCTCCCTTCAGTTTTAGCACATAAATTTTAAATATAAATTAACCGATATTCCCTTCGATACTGGTTTCCCCCCCGGATGTTCGCACCTCATCATGGAACTCTACTTTTCCATCAATGCCGCGTTTCCTTTGATATTTATCTGCCAAGATAACCGCAATCGGAACGAGAAAGGCCGTCGTAATCGTTGATATGGAAATTTGTGCCGATGCTATTTCCACTAGGCCATGATATACTTCTGCATCAGCAGCAGACATTAACCCTGAACTGCTGGCAACTGTTGCAGCCGCTGCAATCGCTGCAGGTGTGGCCACTGCATTTCCGGCCGTAGAAGCTTCCGCCCAGGGGGCAATAATACTTTTCTCACGGAACAGCTTGAAGGTAAGTGCCATCATACCGCCTGAAATTAGAACAGTCATTATGGCAAGAACCACACCAGCTCCTACTACCTCTGGGTTAAAGAAGCTTGCCAGGTTCATACCGGCCCCTAAAGCAAAGGCAAAGAATGGAATAACCAACGTTTCTCCAGCCGCTAAAAATTTGCGGATTTCCTTATCCATATTTCCTAATAACATACCAATTAAAATCGGCAGCAGGACAGCAATAAAGGCAATAAGCGGGAAGTTGGCACCCATCATGCCTAGCGCCATCAAGGTAAAAAACGGCCCATCATTCAGGGAAAGAATAGCAGTTGCTCCGACATCCGAACGATTTCCATATTGTCCCGTCAACGCCGCAAACATTCCCCCATTTCCGTTTGTCATCGCAGCAATAATCGCCATCGTCGATAAACCAAGGAAGCCATGAACCGGGTCGGACAGCATCCCCCAAATCATCCCGATGGCAAACCCGGCTAAATACTTAGATGTTGTTAATAACACACCTTTCTTAAGTGCTTTTCCGCCCACGCGGAGATTCATCTGGCTCCCGGCGCAAAACAAGAATAAGGCACATAGGGTGGCAGCGCCATCCTTAAATAACGCCTGTGTAAAACCTCCGATTTTCATAAACTCATAGTTTCCAGCCTCGTTAGGGGCCACCCCCAGTGATTTGAGGAGGTCCATAATAAAGGAAAGATGGAGCTGATCAACCGTATTAAACAAGGCACCTGCTAATAAAGGGACAACCATGAGACCGCCGGGAACTCTATCAATCGTTTTTTTAATGTTCATTCTATCACTCTCCTATTTATATTTATCGATTTGAAAAAGCAGAGATTGTAACCGTTTACATAAAATTTCTGTTAATTCTAAGAAGAGAGTGGAGGCTGACCCGTAAGTAGGTTTACCTCACAACTAAATCAATAGCTTAAAGGATTTTAAAAAATCTTTCCATAGCTTGGGGCCTAACAGTTTGCTTCTGTGTCAGCTAGGTAAGGTAGTGTTAGCTTTATAGTATATATCTAGAAGAATTTACAAAGAGGATAAAAGAGTCTTGTCTGATGTATGTTGGATGTTATTGGAATCCTTTTTAACATGATTAGTCAGCGTGCCAATTTTTTCAATGGAAATGGATAACATATCCCCTTCCTTCAACCAAACTTGTGGATTTCTGCCCATTCCTACTCCTGGAGGCGTCCCAGTAGCAATCACATCACCGGGTTTTAACGTCATGCTCTGAGATAAGTAGGAAATGATGGTTGGAATAGTAAAAATTAAATTCAGTGTATTGGATTGCTGCATCAATTCATCATTTAACGTCAGCGAAATGTCCAGCTGATGTGGATCTCCGACTTCCTCTTTGGTGACAATCACCGGTCCCATCGGTGCAAAGGTATCTGCCGACTTGCCACGGGACCATTGAACGTCAGCAAATTGAAGATCTCTGGCACTAACATCATTCATAATTGTGTAACCAAACACATAGTCCTCCGCTTCCGCTTCTGAAACACACTTTGCCTCTTTTCCAATCACAATCGCAAGTTCTGCTTCATAATCGACTTGCTGGGAATTGATAGGTAGTACAATCGCATCCTTATCGCCAATAATGGTATTGGCATACTTTGAAAAAATTACCGGTGATGCCGGCGGCTCCATGTTGGTTTCTTTACAATGGTCTAAGTAGTTTAAACCGACGCAAATGATTTTTTCCGGCTGCGAGACAGGGGCCAATACCTCTATATCGGTCAAGGAGCCTATTGAAAGTTCCAGTTTTTCCGAATCATTCTCATAACAAGTAAGAAGTGCCTCTATATACGGAAGTAAGGTTTCACTTAGTTCAATTAACTGTTTCATTTCATTAGGGATTTTATAGTCTTGTGAGAGCTGTGCCTTGTAACGTGTATTCAAATCTCCTACATCTAAAACTTGATCTCCTGCTGCAATAACGCCAAGCTGTGGCCCGGATTTACTACGATACGTCACAAACTTCATCTTCAATTCCTCCTAGTAAAATTTTAAGATATCCATTATACATTAGCTGTTGCAGAGACAATCTTCGGAATTCCCAATCCTTCAGCACCTAGTTTGGATGTTTTGGCCTCAGGATAATATCGTTCAATCATTTGGACGCCCAGCGCCGCACGGCGAACACGTTCTTTCACCAGCGAAATGTTGGTACTCTCCCATTGTTTGCCGGATGGGTATACATCCGGATGATTGCGCAAGCCAAATTTAATATACACCGGTGCCAATACACGAATAATTTCCGGAATTTCATAGTAGCGGAGGAAACCGCCCAAATTATCCGGCACTTCTACATATAAATCAATCGGGATATCGATCGATTGCCGGATAGCAGCCAGCTTATGCAGCGTCAAGGCTGTAGGAACATTATACGTTCCGGCTCCGAGGTCCTGCATTAACCTTACGGACACAGGATTTGCGGCACCCATTTGAACCGATACCTTAACCACAAAGTCCTCAGGCAGCTGGCCCTGTTTTTTCATTTCCTTTGTCAACAGCAAGAGGCCTTCATCCGCCACTAGTGCACCCCTCAGTCCAAGTTTAGCGCCTCGTTTTAAATCCTCCATGGCATAAACAAGCTGGTCTGCTCCCTCGTGGCGCAAGGCAATCGATTTCCCTCCGTCCGTCAGCGGCTGGGCACTAATATCCCACGTGCCCCTCGGTCCCACAAACAAACTGAGTTCCATTCCTCTTTCAGCGGTCAGTCGGCACATTTCCAAAATTTCATCGTCTGTTTGGAGCATAATTCCACTTCCCTGTGACACCCGGTGAATCGTTAAACCATAGCGGTCGATTTCCTCTAACATCTCTCTTAATGCCACTGGTCCTTCTACACTTGGAAGTTCAATGCGGTACTGCGCCCCATCTGGAAAGGTTTTGGTGGAAGTAGGCAGCTCCCTTAAATCGGTTGATGGATAACCAAGCTTTTCTAAAAATTCTCTGGATTCTCTCACTTTTTGTCCCCTCTTTCTCGCAATTCAATAGTGAAGCGCTTTCTTTTTTAATCTATTAAATACTAAGAGATTTCTATCTATTTTCATAATGGATATGATAGAAACCCTTAGTCTAAAACTCCCAAAATGATGTCAGCAGAGCTCCACTGGAACCACTAAGTTTGTCATTTTCTTACCCTTTAATAAATATGGTTTTAATGGCAGTGAAAAATTCTTTTGCCGCCTCTCCTTGTTCCCGGGAGCCAGTGCTGGATGATTTCATCCCGCCAAATGGCGCCTGCAGCTCTACTCCTGCGCTTTCCGCATTAATTCGTACAAGGCCTGCTTCTATTTCATCAATAAATTCAAGCAGGGAAGCAATATTAGTTGTAAAAATGGATGCGCTCAATCCATATTTCGTATCGTTGGCAATCTCAATCGCCTCTTGTAAATCAGCTGCTTTAGTGAGAGCTACTACAGGACCAAAAATTTCCTCTTGGGCAATGACCATATCAGGCTTTACATGATCAAAAATGGCAGGTGAAACATAAAACCCTTGATTATATTCACTGCCGGTCAACGTTTCTCCACCGTAAATAAGCGAAGCGCCTTCTGCTTTTCCCTTTTCAATATAGCTTCGTACCGTATTGAATTGGCTTTCACTGGCACATGGCCCCATCCATATTCCTTCTTTTAAACCATTACCGACCGTAATTTTCTTTGTTGCCTCTATTAACTTCTCTTTAAAGTTTTCGTAAACGACCTCTTCGACAATCACCCGGCTCGAGGCGGTACATTTTTGACCGGTGGAACGGAATCCCCCGCTAATCACGGCTTCAACGGCAGCATCTAAATCGGCATCTTTTGCCACGATAACAGGGTTTTTACCCCCCATCTCCAGTTGGAATTTAATCCCGCGCTCCGCCGCTGACTTGGCCACCCCTGCACCTACAGACTCCGATCCAGTAAAGGTAATGGCGTTTAGGAGTGGATGATCAATCAAGCCCTGGCCGATGACGGACCCGGAACCTGTAATGAAATTCATCACACCAGCTGGCAGGCCTGCTTTGACAAAGCATTCGACAACCTTTGCTGCCGTTACAGCCGCCTCTGTTGCCGGTTTGAACACGACGGTATTTCCAAATATAAGCGCGGGTGCAATTTTCCAGATTGGAATGGCTACAGGGAAATTCCAAGGAGTGATTACGCCAACCACTCCAAGCGGAGCCCTCTTCGTGAACATTAATGCCTCCGAATCAGAAGACGGAATTACCTCACCATCCTTCCGCATGCCTTCCCCTGCATAATAGCGGAGTATGGCTACACCGCGAGCGGTTTCGCCTTTGGCTTCCGGAAGGGTTTTACCCATTTCCCTTGTTAATGTTTCCGCGATCTCATCCAAATTCTCTTCTAAAATATTGGCTGCCTTAAATAAAAGCTGACCCCGGGCAGCCTGCCCCAGTTTGCGCCAGTTTTTTTTCGCCTGATGGGCGGCAAGAACCGCTTTATCAAGGTCCTCAACGGTAGAATTTTGCACAAAGCCGACGATTTCTTCTTTGTTTGCCGGATTAATACTGGGGATGACTTTCTCAGATGCTGATTCCTGCCATTCATTGTTAATAAAGTTTTTAAACGTTTTAACATTTGTGTCGATTAGCATTAAAGTCCCACTCCCTTTGGAATATTGTATTTGGATCTTTGCTTTATATCTGCCGGCTTAACCAGTTTGAAAATGAATCTGGTTTTTGGCCTTGACTTGGACTCAGCTGTTTAGAACTATTTATTTGGTTCTTTGCTTTTGTCGCCGGCATAGCCGGCAAGCTGTGATAAGCGGCTTGCTAACTGGATGATTTCCTCCCTTGCCGCCTCTCTTTTTTGTTCCCAGCTATTGGTCATCATCGTAAAACTGACACTAGCAATCATTTTATTTTCAAAGTTATATACTGGGGCTGCTACACAGTGAAATCCTAAAGAAGCCTCCTGATTCTCGATAGCATAACCATTTTTTTTCGCCACTTTCAGGTCCTCATAAAGCGTATCAATATCTGAGATCGTAAACTCTGTCTTTTTCTTCAATGGTTCCTGAAAAATTTCTTCCAGTTTTTCTTTAGAGAATTTGGTTAATTGCATTTTTCCTATTGCAGAGGCATAGGCAGGAAAACGCATTCCGGGATCTGTAACCAAGCGGACGCGTGAATCCCCTTCCATTTTTCCTAAATAAATGACGTCTCCCTCTTCTAAAATGCCTAATTGAATATGTTCATTTATTTTATTAACCGAACGAGCTGCCTCCTTATAGAAAGACTGGACAATATTAAACTGTTGAAAATAAGCTGCACCAATCCCCGCCAAGGCAGGACCTAAAGAGTAAGTATCACCATCCTCTTTGGTGACCCACTTTAATGTTTCCAACGTATTCAGCAGAGAAAATAGAGAGCTTTTATTCATTTCCAGTCTTTTTGACAACTCAATCAACCGCAGCTGATTAGGAAACTCTCCAATAAGCCTCAAAACCTTATCGGCCCGCTCAATAGCCGGAACCCAATACTTTTCCTTCATAACCTGTCACTTCATTTCTAATGGTTTATTATAGTAAACCAAGTTTTAAATATTAAACCACTAAAATCAGTGTATCACACTAATGTGAATTTTCAAATAATTTTTTAGAAAAAAAAACAAAAGACTGGGAACTGTCCCCAGGCTACAATAACAAAAAGACTATCTCGTTTTTTAGAAAGTAGTATATGATTTATGATTTGTGTTTCACTTAAAACATCATTTCCCCTTGTTGAATGCCCATCAGCGACTAATGTCACATCCTGACCATTAATAGTTGCTGTTCTGACCGCACTATCTATGCAGTGTTTTGTTTCACATCCCATCATAACAACATGCTCAATCCGTTGATATTTTAATTACTTAGAAGACCCGTTCCATCATGGTTTATCCGATCGTATGCTAGTATGTTTCGTTCAGGATGATTTTTTCTTATTAGCTTCTAATATTACCGTTTTCTTGCTCCCAATTAGATACAATAACAAAATAATAATCATTAAAGCTGAAGAATAAGTATAAGTCAAGCCGTACCCAACATTTTTTGCTAAGAACCCGAGACCTACTGATCCAATGGCCAAACCAAAATCGATAAAAATAAGAAGCATAGAATTGGCTGTTGCTTTTTTCTCGGGAGGAACAAGAGTTAATGCCCAAGCTTGAATAATTGGATGGATGATGGCATAAGCGATTCCGAATAATGCCCCTGAAACCCAAACCATCACCATACTAGTAGAAAAGCCTAATAAGATCAACCCTACAGTCCCTGAAATGGCCGCCGGTATAATAAGGATTCTGTGACCGAATTTATCGAAAATTTTACCAGAGAATACACGAACGATCACCATTGCAATCCCTTGTGCGATAAAAAACTGTGAAATCCTTCCGCCAACATTGATCTCTTTACCAAACGCCCCCATAAAGTTGACAATTCCTGCAATTGCCATATAATTTAACGCTACCAAAATACTTGGAAGAAGGACACGCTTATCGAACATGTACTTATAAAAAGGTTCTTTATTTTTCGACTGTGGATTTTCCTTTTCTTTTTTAACCGTATTTTTTGTGAAAAAACTGCACACTATTGAAAAAGTCATAAGTCCGAGAGTTAATATCATCATGGAACGGAATGAATAATTTGCAAGATAAGAAATAGCGATTAGTGGTCCAAGTGTTGTCCCAACGCTTGTAGACATTGCGAAAAAAACAATGCCCTCACCTAACCGAGATTTAGGAACAATATTACTTGATATCGTAAAGACTAGAGTCGTAAGCATACAAAATCCAATACCTTGTAGTGCTCTAATGACTATTAAAAATCCGACGGAGTCGTTTACCAAAGTAAGACCGATTGTGCCCAAAAAATAAAGGAGGGAAATAATGAGGAGCAATTTCATATTAACTTTTTGGATAATTACACTTGCAAAGAAGCGCGTAATTAGTGATGCTAACATTAAAGTCGTGGTCATGATTCCTGCAATCGCAGGATTATCACTAATGGTTGATACAAAAATGGGGAAACCTGCTGTAATCATATAAAAAGAAGCGAACATTACTAAAGACAATAATACAATAATTAAATATTGGTTTGTCCATAGTTTAACTTTTTCTTTAGCCATGGTATAAGACCGCCTTTCAAGGCTATTTCTAAAATTTATACGAGAAAATTGCTTTTTTAATCATGACAAATTTATTCTCTCCTTATTTTTAAAAAATATTTAGAGTTGTTTTCAATAGGTTGTTTTTGCAATGTTTGTTGTTTTTGAACAAATTATAGCCTTTGATTCGGACACAGTTGCTATAAAATACCCCAAGCCTGTCCGAATGAGCCTTTAAGTAGGAAAATAGCAACAAAAGTTACGAAAAGAGCCTTTCAATAAAAGCAATTAATAATAAAAATACCTTCGTAGATGGTACACCTTAATAAAATATTAAATTCGGGGTTGTTTGGGACTCGCCTTCATTGCGGGGATTGACCGGATTCTGGATATGGCGCGCACTTGTGTAAACATTGTCGGAAACTCCTTGGCATCTATTATGATTACAAAGTGGGAAGGTCATAGCCTTGATGAGGATCGTGGACAAAAAGCAGCTTAACAACACGAAATAGGACAACTTGTGAAAGATTGGCTCGAAAAAAGCCAATCTTTCTTTACGTTCCTTTTTTTCTTTTCTTTCCAATCAATAAAGTGATTTGTCCCATCGTGATGGGCAATGAGCTCTTTTTTCGATAAGCTAAATATTTAGGGAGCCACATATCGGCATATTTATCTTTGAATTTTCTTAAACCTTGAAACGAATAGAAAAATTGCCCATGCAAAAATATTTGCGATGCAACCTTTTCACCTAAAAACGAATATTTTGACAGCCCCACATTTGATAAAGGCGCCATTCCAATATTAAAGTATTGATATCCATGTTCTTTTGCCCATTCAAATAATGATAGAAAAACAAAGTCCATCGTTCCGTTTGGCGCATCCTTTTCAAAGCGCATCAAGTCCAACGAAATGGTTTGGTTTTGATCATAAACCGGCATTATGCTGACAAATCCAAGAATCTCTGTTCCGTTTGCTCTAACAACGGCTATTTCCGCTTTATTGAGGTAAGCCTCATCAAAAAAACCGAGGGAAAACCCTTTTTCCGTTCTTCCTTGAAGCCATTCATCAGATATATCCTTAAGTTCCTTCAAGAATTCCACATGAAAGGGAGGGTTTACCATCTCAAATTGATAATTTTCCCTTTCAAACTTATTTTTTACTGCCCGAGCTCCTTTCATTTTTTTGCCACTAAATGAAAAGCTGACTAAATCAACATACCCCTCCTCGCCGAGCTTGAAAAAATCATAACCGTTTTCATGCAGATAAGGCAGCATTTTCTCACTGACCTCGTAAAAAACTGGGGTATACCCATGAAGGTCCGCTGTGTCGCGAAATTCTTCTATGGCAAGTGGCAATTCATCATGGTCTCCTACAGGGTCACCAAGGACCACAAGTTTGTCCGCATATACTCGATAGGCAAACATGACGTTGTCTTTTTTATTCCAATAAATATATTTATCATGTAAAAAAATTAAATGGGTTAGAACCGTTCCATTATAATGATCCAAATGGTTCATGATTTTCTCTTCCTGGGTAATGGATGTTTGCAATTCCCATTTTTTATTCCGTCGAATCAAATAGCCGATGAAAAAAAGGAGCATTGCTATTAACAAGCCGATGAATGCGCTATTAAATAAATCACGATAGTCTTTTATCAGATAGGGTGAAAGCTTGGGACTCACCTTAATTTCAGTGGAAGGCAAATTGAGATAGCCGATTAATATAAACATAAAGGTAATAACGACAAACATACCGATATCAAAAATAGTTTTGCCCCAGCTTAAAACAAAGCGATCTCTGTAAAATCGCTTTTTAGAAGCTCTCAAAAGTACGACAACAATTAAAATATAAATTGCCTCCTCATAATCAAACCCCTTTAAGAAGGTGAATAAGGCCGCAAAAATTAAAACGACCATCGTTAGGTGATAGGCACGCTTCTCTTTATATTGAATACCACGGGATAACCCGAGCAGGATAAAACCAGTTGCTACGGAGAGCTGATGCGAGATATTCATAATCGGAAAGGATAAAAATTCTTGAGCGATCTTTAGCCTTCCGATAATACCTGGGACGGCTGCTGAAAGAAGCAAAACAAGTCCTGACAGAAAGACCAAGAAGGTTAATAGTATATGGCTAATCCTTACCAGGATGGCATCAGGAACATGATTCCACGATTGATTCCACTTGTTCCAAAAATCCTTAATGAATAAAACTACCCCCACTAAAAATGGAAGAATAAAATAGCCGATCCGATAAAATAGCAGAAGAACCACGACTTGCTCTTTTGGAACACCTAAAACATGCATACCCCAAATAAAAACTAGGTCAAAGGATCCTAAACCGCCGGGAATCATACTAATAATTCCGGCGCATGAAGCAATGATAAAAACGGGTAAAAGCCCGGCAGAATCAATTGGGATTTTTAACATTATGCATAATAACCAAATAGCAACGAAAATGGCCATCCATTCAAGTAATGAAACGATAATTAGTTTGAGCCCCATATCAAGCTTGATCGTTAAATCTGCTTGTTTTTTTCGTTGAATAAAATAGATGGTGATAAAAACCGGCAGATACAAACTTACCGCTGCCACTGCCCAAAAAAGCCATTTTTTATCATGAAAAAGAGGGGTGTTTCGAAAACCGACAAGAACGACCCAGGTAAGCAAAGAGATCCCCGTGAGATAAAACAATGAAACAGAGGCAATTTTCTTCACCAGTATCTTTTTGTCTGCTTCAGCTTCATGATAGAAATAGGTTCTAAGTGTAGCGCCGATAAGACCTCCAAAGCCAATTAAGTTTGAAAAGGTATTCGCAATAAAAGACTTTTTCGCCAGCTCTCTTACCGGTATTTTAACGCCTAATATTTTTGCTAAAAATACATCATAGAAAAACATTGGGAAAATGGCACAAAAGGTAATGAGAAAAATCAAGACCATCTTAGCCAAATGTAATTGACTTACTTCATGGCGGAACAACTGAATATTCATGTTTCCAGTGAACTTTTTTATTTCATATCCTGCGAGAACTAATAAAATCATCGGAAATAGAATTTTTAAGTATAAAAAGAGCTTTTTTTTAGATATCTGTTTCAAAAATCCTTCACCTAATTTCTCCTTGATCGCCAGGAATAGACAAATCCAATCAAAATAAGAATCTAATTTGTATTTTGTATCGAAAGTAGACAAATATTCCTAAGAAACTCGGTTAGGGGATTTTTTATATTGGCCCAATGGTTTTATATAAAGATCAGAATTGTAGAAAAAAGCTAAATGATTTATACCTCTTTTTCCGAGGATAATGCATTAGAAACATTCGAAGAAATTGTGGATGATATTAAAAATGATAGATTTTGGGATTAATTAGAACTTGTGAAGAACTTCACTTAAACTAATAGGAGTAGGAGGGAAAGTATTTTGAAGTTTTTTACAAAAGACTGGTATAAAGAAATGACAACAATGGGTTTCTTAGTCTTTCCTGAAACAATCGAAGAATGGGAAGAAAGCTTACAAATGTATAAAGAAAATGGGATTGACTTTGAAAAAAACTGCAAAGAAGAATTAGAAGAACAAAAACAAGACTTATTAAAGTTTCTCCCTGATTCGTTTCATTCATATATTTATGATGGGTCTTTGAATTCAACCTTTCCTTCACCTCAACTTAGAGAAATGGCTGAAAATTGGATAAAGGAAACAGAGAAAAAAACAATAAAAATGCTTAACGATTACGATAAGTATTACAACTCCGTAAAAGATTTACTCCCTCCTAACGTTAATGAAATACACGCACTTGGTATGCACTATGCAAGGGTTAGCGGTATTGATATATTCAATAAAACTTGTGAAATTAGATTCAACGATAGAGGTTTGAAATTTACATTCACTAATATACAGAAAATAACGATACCTAATAAACTTCCAGGTAGATGGTGGCTTTATGATGAAATATATCCTTCACATAATGGATTTGAATTGCGGGTACTTTTTGATGACTTGGCTGAACTGGTACTTATAGCTGAAAATGTTTTAATTGATGAACTAAAATAACATATGTTCATCTAATATAACTAAATCGATTGTGAACTGCCCCGTAAATGTTAGACACCATTCTAACGTTTACGGGGGTTTTTTTATGGCCAAATTTACAGTTGAAGAAAGAATACAAATTGTTTTACGGTATTTACATGGGATCGAATCTATCAAGGCGATTGCGCAGGAGGCAAAGGTATCCCTTAGTATTGTGAGTGGATGGATTCGACTTTATGAACAACAAGGTATAGAAGCTTTTCAAAAAAAATATACAAGCTACTCTCTACAGTTTAAAATGGATGTACTGAATTATATGAACGAAACGGGTACATCATCTTACGATGCAGCGGCTATATTCAATATTTCATCTCCTAGACTAATTCGAAATTGGAGAAGTAAATTTGAACAAGGTGGAATTGGTGCCCTAGAACAGAAGAAAAAGGGGCGTCCACCAGTGAAAAAGAAGGCAAAGAAAATCGATTCAAAAAGAACAATACCTGCAGAAGGGTCAGTCGAAGCACTACAAGAGAAAATCTCCCGATTAGAAATGGAAAATGCTTACCTAAAAAAGTTGAATGCTTTAGTTCAAATGCAGGAAAAATTACAAACAAAATCAAAGCGAAAGTAATTTTTGAACTAAAGTATCAGTATGAAGTCGTGGATTTAGTTGAAGTCGCTGACATTCCACGTAGTACGTATTATTATTGGGAAAAACGATTAAATCAAGCTGATAAATATGCCGAAGTAAAAGAAGCTATCAAAGTGATTTTCCATGAACACAAAGGTCGTTATGGTTACCGTCGTATAGCGAAAGAACTTGAGAAAAAAGGATTTCATCACGATCCGAAAACGATCAATCGTTTAATGAATGAAATCGGCCTAAAATGCCTGGTACGAATGAAAAAGTATCGTTCTTATAAAGGAAATGTAGGAAAAATCGCTCCAAACCTATTAAACCGCGATTTTTCTGCCGAGAAACTGAATCAAAAATGGGTAACCGATGTTACAGAATTCCACCTATTCGGTGAGAAACGTTACCTCTCACCAGTACTTGATTTATGTAACGGAGAAATAATCGCTTATACTGTGATGAAACGACCTGTTTATAAATTAGTTGGCGATATGTTAAATCAAGCGATAGAGCGTCTTCAACCTGGGGACCAAGTAATTCTCCATTCAGATCAAGGATGGCATTATCAAATGAAGCAGTATCAAAAAACATTAGAACAGCACCAGATTACGCAAAGTATGTCTCGCAAGGGGAATTGTTTGGACAATGCAGTTATTGAAAATTTCTTTGGCTTATTAAAGTCTGAACTTCTTTATCTACAGGAGTTTGATAGTATTGAGCATTTTGAAAAAGAATTAGAAGACTATATTCACTATTATAATCACAAACGAATAAAGGCAAAATTAAAAGACCTAAGTCCGGTAGAATACCGAGCTCAGGTCCTCAATGTAGCCTAAAATATTTGTCTAACTTTATTGGTTCAGTTCACACTTTACAACACCGTGAAATTAGGCTTTTTATATTTGTTTTCCATAACATTGTAAATCCGCATTTTCCTGATGCTACATTTACTTTACAAAATAGTAAATTAGATAAGTCCTTTATTGGTTAGAAGTTGGCAAAGTGTGGCACATTACTTGTCAAAGACTGGTACAAAAGATGGCGGATGTGGTAAATTCTAAATGCCGTAATCAAATACAAACCATTCCATGATCAACTGGGATATTCACGTCCAGCCCACATTCCCCACAAAACTACGTTTTTTCGACCAAATTCCTTATAGACTATACTATTCAAACGTTTAATTAAAACAGCGAAAAACACTGCTCAAGGGACATCCGTCCCCACAGCAAGGAAAAAAATTGTCGTTATTAAAACAACCATTCAGCCGATGATAACCAAACTTTCTACTAAATTTGATAGGATTCTCATCAACTGACACCATTCTAGGAAACTACCGCTTTTTTTAAAAAGAAACCTTGGCTAGCTACTGAACAAGGCTAGTGCTAGGATCAAACACCAGACATTAAACTTGAAAAAACCGACAGATAACCGCCGGTTCAATCAAAAAATATTAAATTAAAGCACCGCATTAACTTATCATTAAATATTGTAAATAAAATCCTCCGGTATAACACGCCTCAAGAAATGCTGCGTCCTCTCTTCTTTTGGCTTTGAAAAAATCTCCTGAGGAGAATTCTCTTCCACAATCACCCCGCCATCCATAAAAATAACTCGATTGGCTACATCCTTTGCAAACGACATCTCATGCGTCACCACCAACATAGTGGTCCCTTCTTTCGCAATATTTTTCATGACGGTTAAGACTTCCCCGACTAACTCTGGATCCAGCGCAGATGTTGGTTCATCAAACAAAATAATATCCGGATTTAACGCAATCGCCCTTGCTATCCCAACCCTCTGCTGCTGTCCGCCGGACAATTCACTAGGATAGGCATTCAATTTATCCGACAATCCCACCTTTGCCAATGCCTGCTTCCCAATCTCATTAGCTTCCGCTTTCGGGATCTTCCTCCCAATAATAAGACCTTCTGTCACATTCTCTAATGCCGTTTTATTCGTAAACAAGTTATAATTTTGGAACACAAACGCAATCTTTTGCCTGATCTGATGAATTTGCTTTTTGCTTGCCGATTTAAGATTGACATCAATCTCACCAAAAATGGCCTGCCCCTGATCAGCTCGTTCCAGAAAATTAATGCATCGAAGCAGCGTCGTTTTGCCAGAACCACTTGGGCCAAGAACGACAACCACATCCCCCCTATCAATCTTTAAATCTACCCCTTTCAGAATCTCATTGTTCCCAAACGATTTATGGATATTCTTTATCTCTAACATGATTTAGCCTCCCATCATGAACTTAAGCCGCTGCTGCTTTAAATTTCCGTAACCGTTTTTCATACAGTTTAAATAGGTATTCCACCAAGCTGCATAAAAGGAGATAGACCAGAAAGATATCAATGTACGCTTCAATAAAATTGTAGCCAACATTGGCTGCCACTTGGGCTCGTAACGTAATCTCCCGCAATGACAAAGCATAACCCAAAGAGGTGGCTTTAATGAGATTGACCGTTGCGGTACAAATATTGGGCAAGGCCACCACTAAAATTTGCGGAATCAGTATTCTTCTGAACGCCTGCAGATTGTTCAAACCAACCGAATAGGCTGCCTCCAGCTGTCCCTTGCTGACCGTGCTGATCGCAGAACGAAATACTTCTATTAAAATAGCCGTTGTATTCAACGAGAACACAATAAAGGCGTACCAAATCGGATTAATATCGTAAATATTTGTTTTCACATGATACTTTTCAAATATGGGAGTCAATAGTAACGGAACACTAGTAAAGATAATAAAAATTTGCACAATGACAGGTGTCCCTCTCACAAACGAAACATAGACTCGTGCCAGCTGGCTTATAACGGGAATCCGATTAATCCGAGCTAAGGCGAGCAAAAAGCCTGAAGGCAGAGCAATTAATAAGGAGACAATCGTAATAATTAAGGCGATAGGCACTCCTGATAAAGCAATAAAAAAGGTTTTCACTAAAAATGGAACATCCAATCCTACCGACATCCTTTCACCCCCTATGTCGTTTTAATAACCAGTTTTCCTTTACTAAAGATTTTTTCCAACTTGGAAAAGAACTGTTCAATCAAAATGGATAAAACCCAGTAGATCAGCGATAAGGCAAGATAGATTTCTAGGGAATGAGAATTATAGTTATTAGAAATAATCAGACTTGCCTTCCCCATAATATCTACCAAACCAATGGTATAAGCTAATGACCCTTCTTTCATTAATTCAAGAAAGCTGTTGCCGAAATTGGGCAAGGCGACAACAAATGCCTGCGGTAACACAATTCTCCTAAATGCTTGTGCGGGACTAAGCCCTACACTAACCGCTGCCTCATATTGGCCTCGGTCGATCGCTTCATAGGCTGTTCTCATTACCTCTGACATGAAGGCCCCAAATTGCAGTGAAAAGGTAATCACCACAAAAACTGCGGTGTGAAGTTGATTCAGGTCTGAACCAAAATTACTAGCGATGGCCGGCAGTCCGTAATACACTAAAAATAATAGAACAATAGACGGAGTACACCTTAAAATGGTGGTATATCCATTGGCAATTTTTTTGGCAGCCTTATTCGTTCCCAGTTTCATCACAGCTAGGATAAACCCTAGAATTGTCCCGAACAAAACCGATAGACCTGCTACCATAAAAGTTATATTTAAAAAGGAAAGAAGTTGTGGCAATGCTCCCCAAATGTAGGTAATATCAAAATACGTTTGCATATTCCACCTCTATTTAGATGGTTACCTTTTTACAGTATCCAATAGTTTAAATAAATCAGTATTATAGAATTCAACCATCAGTTTGTTTGTCTTCTTTTCCTCTTTTAATTTCTTAATCGCCCCATCATAAGCATCTGCAAATTCTTGTTCCTTTTTGTTGAATAATGGCCACGTTTTGACAACCGTAAACTCATTATAGACAAGCTCATTCGCTAAATTATGATAAGGACCATCCTTTGCAAGAACTTGCTTTTCATACGTAGCGCCTAAATAAATGCCTCCATCTACCCGTCCTTCATTTACCCATTGAGCGACATCAACTGAGAAGGCATCACCTGCTTCCAGCTTGACTTGATTGTCAGGATTGGCCTGATTATATTCATCCACAATCGTATATTGAGCATTACTGGCCGCAATCGGAGCTAACGAAAGCTTAGCCTTCGCAAAATCGGATAAGTCTTTTATCTGTTCATTTTTCTTTTTTAATAAAATGCCAACGCCGCTGAGTCCGAGGAATTCTTTCGGAAAAATATAACTCTTCGTTCGTTCCTCAGTGAACCAGGCATTTTTTACCCCTACTTGATATTTGCCTTGCTGCACCCCTACCAATAGGTCCTCACTGGAGGTTGGCACATAGTCAAATTCATATTCCGGCATGGCCTTATCGACTAGTTTCATAACTTCAAGTTCATATCCAGTTGGATTACCCTTTTCATCCACATATCCGATTGGTTTACCGCCTTGATCAAATGCTACTTTTACTTTTCTTACCTCTTTCTTAGCCTCGCCTGCATCCGATTTTGCCCCTGTTGTAGAAGTTGAACCGCAGCCTGCGATGAGGGTGACGAAAGCAATTCCTGTCGCGGCGATTTTAAAAAACTTTTTCATTTTCATTTTGTTTTCCTCCCTTAGATTCATATTGTTGAATAGCGGTTTGAGCTAGTTTTGCAATGGTTAGATCATCCATCGGCGGATTATGCAGACCTGCCCGGACATCTCGGTAATAACGCTGGAGCGGATTGGCGAGCTGCAGGCTTTTTGCCCCGACTAATCGCATCGCCTTGTCGACAACGGTAATCGCTGAGTTGGTGACAATATGTTTGGCTACAAGTGCTTCGTTCGTAATATCCCGCTGACGATTTTTATCTATGTACGCTTCTGCCGTACCATATAGGGCAAATCTTGCTTTATATAATTCTAAGTCCATCTCGCCTATTAATGCCTGCACATTCGGCAGCTGAGCGATGGGACCTTGAATGCTATTGGGTGAATGGGTATTGGCAAACTGCAAGGCAAAGTCCCTGGCCGCCTGGGCAATGCCTAAATAGCTGGCAGGAATTAAAAGCCCCCAGCCATTCAGTTTGAATCCCGTATGGTAACTTGGAATTTCAACTAAGTCAGACTCCTCCACTTCCACGTTCTCTAATACGAGATCATGACTGCCGGTACCACGCATGGCGATCACATGCCAATTTTCCTCGATCGTTAGACCTCTTGCTTCTTTTGGAATCAGGAAAAAGCCAACTGTTTCTTTTTCTTCAATCCATGCAGAGGTTAAAAAGTAATCCAGCTCCGGTGAGCAGGTGGTATAACTCTTACGTCCATTAATCACCCATTTGCCAGCAATTTGCTTGGCACTTGTTTCAGGCTTCCCCCCACGAATTGGGCTGCCTGTAGCCACTTCACTGACGGCTCGGTTAATAATCGCCCCGTTGTTTACTTCTTCAGCAAAAAAAGCTAACTTCTCTGAATCCCAATATCGATTTTCAAATAGTTCTCCAACTGTCATTAAGGTCCAGCCAATCGACAATGCGGTGCTGCCATCAAAGCTTCCTAGTTTTTCTTGGACAAGAATGGCGTCGTATAGCGTAAAGCCTGATCCTCCGAATTCTTTCGGTAACGTTAATTTGGTATAACCCATTTTTCGTAATGCCTGGATATTCTCCCTGGGGAAACTGCCCTCTTCATCGATTTGGAAGGCTCGTTCTTTAAAATCCGTTTCCAATGGGGACAATCGCTCAAGCCATTCCCGTTGTTTACTATTTTTAATAAATAATTCCTGCATGCCCTTTGCTCCTTTCTAACACTTAAAAGAAAAAGCTGCCCCCATAAAAAAATGGGAGCAGCCTTCAGTTGACTGATAAGCTAAGCTCATAAGTGTATATTTTTTGAATATTATGTATCTATTATAATAAGTGCATTAATCCCATGTGTCAACTAGGAATTAAAAATTTATTAAACTCCACAGGTAAGGTGCTCATAAGGGACATTCGGAAATCCTTCTTCACCCATTCATTTTTTGAGCACAATCAACAATTCAATAAACAGGGATCACTCAATAGTTTCCCTTGTGCAACTTTTGTTTAATTATCTACGTGGCTACTTCTCTTTTCTCATTATCTAATGAGGGAAAAGGAGAATTTCCATGAATTATGAAAGAGTAGATAGGTAGATTGATGAACCGTCCCATGGTCCTTCAAGCAAAAAAACTCTACATTAAATCTTAATGTAGAGTTTTTCATATCTATGATCAAGCAGATGTAGAAGATTGACCGCCGTCAATTCGGTAGTACGAACCGCTAATAAACGATGCTTTTTCTGAAGATAAGAACACCATTAAATCAGCAATTTCTTCCGGTGTAGAATAACGCCCCAACGGAATACTAGCTTCGATTGCTTTTCTTGCCGAAGCAGCATCTTCCGAATTAATATTATTCTCAATTCTCTTCATCATATCAGTGTCTACAGCTGTTGGCGCAACCGCATTAACACGAACACCATATTGTGCCGCTTCAAGAGCTGCTGATTTTGTTATCCCGATTACAGCGTGTTTGGAAGCTACATAAGCACTCATTCCTGGAGAACCTAACCAACCACCGTTAGATGCAGTATTGACAACCACGCCACTTTTTTGTTCTTGCATCACTTGAAGAACATACTTTAATCCAAAGAATACACCCATAACGTTTACATCAAATACGTTTCGTAGGTTCTCTTCAGTTAGGTCTGTAATAAATTCACGTGCACCGTTAATACCCGCATTGTTAATGAAAACATCAATACGGCCATAATGTTCTTTTGTTTTTTCAACATATGCCTTTGAGTCTTCCTCTTTTGTTACGTTAGCTGTAAGTAACAATACGTCTTTTGCATCTATTGCAGAAGCTGCTTTCTCTAATGCTTCTCTTTTCAAATCAACTAATGCTAATTTAGCTCCCTCTTTAGCGAATGCTTTTGCAGTAGCAAGTCCGATACCACCAGCTGCTCCAGTAATTAACACTACCTTATTTTCAAATAACATATTAACCATCCTCCTTGAATTAATATTACGAAAATAATCCATACTGAATTTAATTTATCTTGATACTGAGATATTACATTTCAAGCATAAAACTTTTATGAAAGCGATTCAATATGCAAAAATTAAAAAAATGTACAATATTCAACAAATGAATTGATTTTGTACGTTAAAAATATAAAAGGAGCTTTCTCATGACTATTTATCATCCAGATAAACTTGTAAAAAGAACAAAAGAGGATTTTAAAGCAGTCTTAATATCGTTGATGGAAGAAAAAAGTTTTCATGACATTACAATTACAGAAATCGTAAAAGCTGCGGATTACAATCGAGGAACCTTTTATGCCCACTATAAAAAAAAGGAAGATTTGTTGGATGAGATCATTGAAGAGATATTTGAAAAACTGACCGAAGCTTTTCGGAAACCATATCTCCATTTATCAGTTGTAGATTTCAATGAAATCCCTTCTAATTCTATTGTCTCATTTGATCATTTCTTAGAAAACAAAAAATTTTATAAAATCATGTTGAGTCCAACAACAAACTATAATTTTCATGAAAAATTGACAAAAAGATTAGAACAGTTATTCAGAGAAGAGTTTAAATTCTCGTATTCTGAGATAGATTCTAACATCGATATAAACCTTTTTAGCACGTATCGAATACATGGTATTATTGGATTGATCCTAGAATGGATTGACAATGATTTTATCCAATCATCTTCGTATATGGGAGATCAACTTATCCATATATTGAGATTTCATACACCGAAAATTTATATAAAAAGTTAAAGCTAAATAGGAGCAATCCCTTCTTTTTCTAACGAAGGTAAGTAAGTGAAACAACCATTATTCTCAAATTTGAAACTAAGTACAAAAAACACCGCAATTGTGGTAATCCCCAAAAGTTAAAGTTTTATTTTAAGCAGCTAATTGGCTGGTATGAATGCGGTATTGGACCGGACTCATGCCTGCTAATTTTTTCTTTATACGCTTGTCATTATAATAAATATGGGCTGATCTCCAACAAGACACTGCACCCATAGGAATTCTCTCAGGGATTGAGGAGTTGGATTGGATTCACATGACAAAAGCCTTTCAAACACTTTATGAATAGCAGGTGCATGAAAAAACTTCAGCGCCTCTCACAGATCCGTGAAATCAAACAAAATGCCTTCGTCCTACTGACAAACCTCGACCATTCTCCCTACTTTTCCCCTTCAATTAAACGATTAATTAAAAATGCTGCAGACATTAAAAAACAAGCATTCTCCCCTCTTCACACATGAAAAAGTTGTTGAAAAATGGCGTTAAAACGCTAGCTGAAACCCGTCCTATCCACACTCCCCACAAAATGACGTATTTTCGACTAAATTCCTTATAGGCTATACTATTCAAACGTTTAATTAAAGCAGCAAAAAGGATTGCCCTAGACCCATCCGCACTAACTAACAAAGTAAAAAATTGTCGTTAATAAATCAAACATTCAGACGATGATAACCAAGCTTTCTACTAAATTAGAAAAAAATCTCGTCAACTGGCACCATTCTATGAATCTCCCGCTTTTTCAACACTACACAAACGTTTGATTAGAACCACCCTTAACAGGCACCGCTCCTGAATTTATCCCTCAAAATCCATAAAAACAATGTCGAGAACTGTACCTACCGCTTTTTTTTTAAAAAAACCTTGGCTAGCTACTGAACAAAGCTAGTGCTAGGATCAAACATTAGGCATTGGACATGAAAAAACCGACAGATAACCGCCGGTTCATTCAAAAAATATTAAAATAAAGCCCCCGTTAGCATTCCTGTAGATCGTTACTTTTCGGCTTTGATAAAAATAGGGCTCCTCAGTAAGATTTGAGTATAGACACCACTCTAACTCACAACTTTAGGAGGAACCCTACTATGAAGTTAGCTTGCCTAACTCTTACAAGTTTAGTGAGACTAACAGCAAGCTATTTTACAATTTCTAATTGGTGTATAATATTGTGAAGAAATTGTATTTTAACGGGGTGGTAATGAAAATGAAGATTTTGTTTGATGAAACTTACACTTCAAATGACGGAAAGCGATCAAGCAGGAATATTTGGTATGGAGATGCTGATCTAACTGTTGATGGTGAATATGGAAAAAACATTAATCTTAATGAAGATTTTATGGATAATTTATGCGAAATAATAAAAAATGACTTATCTAAAAATGCAGCAAATAAGCCTACTGAAACTAACTGGTATATTTATGGAAGCGGTGTAACTCAGGACGCTATTGGAGACAATATCCGTCCGACAATTATGGTTCGTGAGAGGTCTGACGAGTTTATATCTAATTTTAATATCAGTGACCACGATTTTGCTGTAAATATTGATGCTATTCTGTTGTTTAAGGCGGATTTTGAAAAACGTTTAGCTAGTCATTGAGGAGTAATATCACTATAAGCATTTTCAAACTATTTGAGGGGATGATTTCATAATGAATTCATTCTCCTTTTTCATCTGGTGGGAGTCTTTTTGTGTGGAGGAAAAGGACATTTAATAATACAGATTGTGAATAATTACACTTAAATTAAACTGCCACTTTATCGAGGCGTGACAGGCACCGAATTTAGTAGAAAGTTGTTTACTTCCAATTAATGAAACTAATCAGTTATTAAGAACGTATCAATATTTGAAATGAAAGGAGGCAGAACATTTTGGTTAAAATTATCCGAGCAATTTTTGGAATTATAGTAATTTTTTTATCAGGTTATAGTCTAATAACAAAAGATTTTGATATGATGCCATATTTAATGTTGTTCTTAGGGGCATTTATGTTATTAGGTGGGGTTATAGAACTTCAAAAAGATAGAAAAGAATTTTGGGGTTATATGAGCATCATTGTTTCTTTATTTATCTTTTTTGTATCCATTAAGGGGTTTTTGTTGAAATAAAGAGTTTTATGAATGCGAGTAAATTTAAAATGGACTTGAAAATAAGTTAATGAAAAGGCTTTTAAATCTAAAAGCTTTTTTCATTAGCGGAAATCAACAATAAATATTAACATAGCCCAAAAAATAGAAACAAACTGAGCATTCCTCGACAATTATCGAGGCGTGACGGGCATCCGAATTTGAGGCCTCTTATACCTAGAAAACGCTTGATGAAATTGGAGAATATAAAAACGACATCCGAGTTAGATGTCGTTTTCATTCATAAACTTTTACAAAAATAGTCCCAAATAGTTTATCTCCAATATAGGCATCTAATTTCCACATTCCACTCTTAGGAAGTGACATAATTGAGGGTACGTGTTGGTCTGCTCCGTTGTTGGCACCACCTAAAGGCTGGCCTTCCAATACAGTAATTTTTTCTCCAGTTTTTTCATAAGTGGCAATAACTTTGAGTTCTCCATTAAATTCACTATCTTTTCCCCAAAAATGCCACATATACTTATTATCTTGGTTAGGATGAAATTTTGTTACTTCAGAATCATAAATAAATCCTAACCGCCCTTCTTCCCCAATCATCGTATAATTACCGACTTTAAAAGTTGGACTTTCCTTCCAACCTTTAATTTTATTATTTGTGGTATTAGTGCACGCAACCGTAATTAAAGAAATCATAACTGTCATAACCACAATAATAACCTTCCTATACATATATTTAAACACCCCCTTAATAATCAGACGAATAAATACAGCTTTTGTTTCTTAACAATTTAATTTGTCAATTTTAAACAATCCCTTTAAATCAAAATTATTCTTTAAATATATCCAAAGGTTTACTGCTAATTTATCTATATGTTTACTGAAGAACTTGCAACAGAACATTAAAAACCAATCTACTTTAACCATAAACCTAAATAGATTAGTTTATCTTGTTGTAAAGGCTAACATATCTGAATCATTTTAAAAAACTCTCTATTCAGTTAAAAACTTAATTTGGAAAATTGTATGATATTCTATTTAAGGGAATTTTTTCAAATTTTTGTGTTAAAAGCGGGGGAAGCTATGCTAGGTATCTTAGATAAATGGTTCAATAATTATATTTATTTTCGTTATGCTTTTTTTATTCTTTTAGCATTAAGTATATTAATCAGCCTATTCTTCCAAAATCATAATTTTTTTGCATTATATAATATATCTTTAATTGTTTTAGGTATTGGCTTTTATAATAAACCTGTTTTTTGTGTTTTATTGACTGTATTGGTGAGTGCCAGTAGATTTTATTTCGTTCCGCGTGGAGAAGAAAGTATATTTTTTATTTATTTAGTGAGCTATCTTTTTATAACGTTTATTTCAGCCTGTATGATGACATATGTTAAAAGAGTTAAAAAAAACAATTTAGATTTAATAACATCTCTCGTCAAAGCCTTGGATTCTAGAGATCCTTATACCTATGACCATTCTGAAAATGTGTCGAAATATGCAGTGCAAATAGCAGAAAGAATGAATTTGTCTAAGGATGTTTGCAATAACATTCGCACAGGAGGATTATTACACGATATTGGAAAGATTGGTATCCCTGAATACATCTTGACTAAGCCAGGGAAATTAACAGAAGATGAATTTAATATTATCAAGACGCACCCAACAATAGGTTATGAAATGCTTAAACATGTTGATAGATTTAAGAAAGATGGAGTATTAGATATTGTTTTATATCACCATGAAAGATATGATGGCAAAGGTTATCCAGCAAGATTAAAAGGCAGTGAAATTCCATTGCCTGCTCGAATAGTCGCTGTTGCTGATACTTTTGATGCAATGACTTCTAGGCGCATTTATAGAAATGAATTTGAAATAGAACATGCACTCGATGTAATCCGTCAAAATAAAGGGAAGCAATTTGATCCTGAAGTAGCGGATGCGTTTTTTAGCCTGTTCAACGAACAAGGAACTGATACGAAGAAAGAAAGTTCACCAATGATGAATCTAGTTGAATCATAATAGGGGTACCGTCTAGAAAATGTGAATTTACAACGCTAAGAAAATCACCCCATAAAAAAGTCGATTCCTCAATGTCTTATAGGAAATCGACTTTATTATTTTGTCTTGTTCAAGTAAAGCACCCTTACTTTAAGTACACTCCTTCACAAATTCACAAATCGTTAAATAATAAAATGGCATTACCCTGTTTGAAGAAACACTTAATTTTCTTACTTCTCAACCTAATGCTAAATCGCTGATCTTGATCCTCCAAATCATATGATCGAATCCTTTGTCCCAATAATCCTTTAACAAATAATTAGGGTCTCCAAATTTCTTTTTCCAGATTTTTTGTGCACTAATATATCCACTATCTAAACAAAATTCTTCTATGCCGTTACTCTGTAATGTAAAAACCATTGTATGCAATAGCAAATTCCCTACTCCCATTCTCTGGTAGTCCGGCAGAACAAATACTGTACCTACCTCATTTAGCTCTCTGAGAATGTTGTTTGTACAATTACAAATGAGATCACTTGCTGGGCCATATTCAATTGAACCAATAATTTTATGATCATCTAAAGCAATCAAAAAATATCGTTTCTTACCATTGCTTTCAAAATCACTTTTTAAGTATTTTTCCTTAACTTCGACTTCATCATTAATATCATTCAACTTCTCGCCTAAACCTTCTTTAATAAACGTATCGGTAATCACTATTCTAAAAAATGAATGTAACTCTTTTATGTCCTCAATTCTTGGCCTTCTTATCTCCACTTTAAGCACCCTAAAACTCCTCCTCCCCCCTGTTCACTTCAACACGTACTTCAAATATCCTGCAAGAAAAAGGCTTTACTCCTGTTTAAGTAAAGCCCCCGATAATTTAAGTGTAATACTTCACAATTGCCTCCAGAATAAATAAAAATGGCGATAAAATGTCACAGGAAGGTGTATGAGTCCTTAACGTCACCATTAAGTTAAATGGATAATTTCTCAATTAATAAAGGGTCGCCCTGCTACTTAATCAAGAACGTCTCTCCTTTTTCATCAAATGCATGCTTAAAATCAAAGGCAAAAGGAGTGGGACCATGCTGAATATAATAGTTGTACCTCTTGAATGCCTCCTCCCATGAGACATCCTTCACCTTTTCGGTCCACCAAACTACATAAAGAAGGTGTTTCTCTGGATATGGCTCGATCCATTTGCTTCTATCTTTTAAAGCTTGCATATGCTGTCCTGAATAGGTAAAGCGATATAAGGATTGAAGGCTTCTCCAGACCGTTAGTGTGAGAATAGGGGAACCCTTTCCCTTTACGGTTTCTTCGGGAAAAGGGACCCCTTCAGGTGAAAATATCTCTATAAGTCCTGATTTAGTTGCCTGACGATATACTTCATTTCCCACTTGAAAAAATTCACGAGAGGCAGGGTGATCATAGGGATGGTTTAGCCTGCCAACAGTATAGATTGAAACTAATGCCATAAACAGCCCTCCATCTATAGTCTTTTCCTAGATATACTTACTTGGTATCTGCAACACATTAACTATGCAAATCGCACACCCAGCATCCCTGTGACCAACCCAACAATCGTGCCAAGCATACACACCGCGAGCCAAATTTTCCTGCTCCCCGCTCCTTTTAAAAAACACCATCCTGCAATGAAAAGTAAAATGCCCTCAATCAAAAACCACGGTTCAAAGATGACCAAATCCCACACCACGTATTTATCATCATGGATATGAAATGCTCCATTCTCCAAGCCAATCACCCCTGCGATTTGCAAACCACGATAACTCATGCCAAAAATGCCATGAGAAGTGGCTATCGAACACCCTAAAATAGATATGGAAAGCAGCAAGGAGCGCAGAATTTTACTTTTGCCTAAATAAATGAAACCAAGACCTACGAGTCCCGCAACAATAAAAATTGGTAACGCAACCCAATTAATTAGTTCAAACTGGGAGGATGCAGCCACGCTGGGTTTTAGTAGGGACAGCCCGATTCTTCCGCCTAAAGCCCAATATAGGTGTGGCAGCATATAGGCAGTGGACCATACAAAAACAGCGATCCCAGCCCAAACGGTTGATTTTGATTGCGGTAGTTTCGACGACAGACTCGTATCCATTAACGATCACCTCGACAGTTTCCTAGGACACCTAACAACATTCCTCGAGATTGAGTTATAAACAGGACTGTTTCCAACTCCCATCTTTATCCTACCTGTATAGTGGTTTCATATAAGCCTATTTGGTTTTTCAGGATTTTATTCCATTATCCTGCCCCTTGACTTGAACAAGAAAAAAGCATTACCGTTAATCCAGTAATGCTGGCAATAGGTAAGCGTTTGATGCAATCTCCGGCTTTAGCTAAATAAAAATCAGGATACGTTCCTAGTTAACACTTTTCACAGGAAACATTGTGAAGTTATTGAATCTCCGTTATTGTCTACCGAAAACCATTTTATCTTGGCTTCGGTCGCTTATAAACCTTCTAAGCTACCGAACTCTTATTTTTTTCTTAGCTTCGGTCGCTTACATCCTCTCTAAAATGGATCAACTCTGCTTCATTGCTCACTTTTTCCTTGTAGGTCATAAAAAAAGATGTCGAGATTTAGCTTTTACCCCTGATGACAAAAAGTGTACCAATAAATGACAGACTGTTTACCACTTCATACCTTCTGGTGATCATAAATAAAAACCAGAGATTTTGGAATGAAAATTGTTATAGTTGTTATACAAATTTGATTGATTTTCAATAAGATTTCTATTACTGTGCTGCTGGTATGCTCATTTTACTGTTATAACATGTTCTTGTATTGCACAAAAAATGTGACCGGTTCGCTGGTTCTACCCAAATATGCAGTTAATAGACGTACATGTAAAGCAGCGGCAGCAAGTAAAAAAGTTTCCTCTGGGTGTGCGGAAATAAGAGGTAACTGGCAATTGGCCAAGCTCAAAATTATTTGGGTTTTAACTAGAAATTGCTTATGGGCAATATATGCTTAGTCTCTCATTTAAACCTCCTAAGACTTCTTCTGGCACTTCCCTGACTTTGATATCCCCACCTAGGAATAGCAGCCAATTTGTTATTTCGGTCACTTCCTCGGGCATACTAACATTGATAAACGTCTTTAGAATGGCAGTGGTTTGGTAAGGATTCGTATAGGAAATGGAAAGTTTTAAAGGATGGTATTTTTTGAACTGGGCAATCGCCTTTGGACCAAGTTCAAGAACAAGATTGATTTCTTCTTCCTGCTTACTTAGTTTTTCCAGAATCTTTTTCATACTTAATCTTTGTTTCGTAGAGTATGGGATGACATTGGTGAGATTGTCGACAGGAAAAATTAGTCTCCTCTCTTCCTTTAACTCAAAGCCTTCAATCAGCCAAATACTTTTTTCACGATAAAGGTGCAGGAGATAAATTGTGTAAGACTTTATTATTTTCTCTTCTTCGATTGTAATCAATAAATAGCGATCCAAAAGAAGGGTTTGTATAAGTTTTTCTAACATGGGATGGGGGAGGTCCGACAGATCAAGCAGGTCGGGATTATGGGGGTTGGTCCCTTCAAAAAGCAAGATTTGATTTAATAGAACAAGGTCATCTTGCTGGTTTTCTGAAATAAGGCCAAGTAATTTTTCAGCTAAAGACTGACGACTCTTTAAAAAGGGGAGTTGTTGATTTCTTGTGGCCATAAAGGCAATAAACAGAGCCTTGATTTCATTATCAGTAAATCGAACGGTGGGAAGGACAGAGTTGTTCATAACAAAATACCCCCCATCCCTTCCAACTTCAGCGACTAGCGGCATCCCCATGGCTTCAATTTCTCTGATGTCTCGAATAGCTGTCGAACGAGAGATGTTAAACTCTTGCATCACTTCAGAAATGGTAAAGTGGGCACGGTTGTTGATATACCGCATGATGGTATTAATCCGTTCAACTTTTTTCATCGGGACCTCCAAAACAGTATCACTTTTTGACATGATTTAAGGCTATTATAAACTCATCAAGTGAAAAAACAAATCATTTGATCAATTTTAAAAAGAGGAAGGTTTTGAAGATGACAAATTATACGCTAGAAGAAAAAGACAGTTTTACCGTTTTAGGTTTTGGCACGGAGCTTAAGAGCCATTACACAGACTTTGCTGGCATAACCAAGGAAAAGTCAGACTTTTGGCAGGCAATCAAACAAGATGGAAGGCTTGACACGTTAAAAGCCATAGCCACAAATGACTACATTTTTGCCGTGAATGAAGCGGTGAATAACAAGATGATGCATTATGCTGGCGTTATGACAGAGACATCGCTGCCAGAGGCAACCCGAATGATCCAATTTCCTAAGGGAGAATACCTGGTGGTTAAAGGGGAAGCGAAGACGGCCGATGAATTAAGTAACACACTTACTGGCATTGCCTTTGGTCAAGCCTTGGCAGAAGCAAAGGATGTTGCCTATGTGGGCGGACCAAATGCAGCAGTTGAGATGGGGCAGCACAACGGCTTAGTTTTTGGTGAAATGTGGATTCCGGTTGTTAGGAAATAAAGAGATATAAGGAGGGCTGAAAATGTCCTATATCGTTGATTTTAAAAATGTGTCTACGGTTGGTTTAGAATCTTCCCCTGTAGTAGAAGCGCTTGCTGGTTTACGTGCTAATGAAGCCCGTTACTTTATGAACAAATACAAACATGAATTTACGGTTGTTCCAGCAAGCGAAAGTCAGGAGACACTTGATTATGTTAACCGAATTTTGAAAGAAGAACGGGATATTGAGTTTGCGGCCAAACCTTTAGAAACGTCGCGTTTTCAAGTAGAAAATATCAAAATTGCCTACGTCTTTTATGAGGATGGTCTTTCGATCAACGTCATGTATACAGTTGATGACCCTAAGAAGCGGGCCGTTGGTCTTAAGCTTTCTGAGGGGATGGAAGTACCTATGGAGTTAGAAGGGAAGTTTAAGTTTGCTAGGCAAAAGTCTAAACTCGCTGGAACCATTCGGGGCTCGTATTTTGTCATTAAAGGAGAATATTAAAGTAGCAAAAGCGCAAGTTGAGGAATCCAGCCATTTTTTGTATTTAGTATTCCTTTAAAGGGCACGATTGTGACAGAGGAAATTTCTTCTTGATTTATCATACTAACTGGATTCTTAAGGTTCAGAATCCAGTTAGATTAATGGTACAAAAATCTATTATTGTCCTGGTTGGGGTATTAAACTGTTGATAGAACTTAATCCAACTCCAATTAAGAATACAATCACAACAAGAGTGGTTGCTTTGTTTCTGCTTATTCACATGAGAACCGTCCCATCCCCATTAATCAACGATCTCCCAAAATTGACTGGCTGCTTTTGAGATTGATTCTCCTTTTAATCGTACAATGACGGGCTCTACACTAAAATTAAATTGTTCCAATTCAAAAAGCGTTACATGTGCTAAAAAAGGCGATGAATAATCCATTCTAGGAATAATGGATATGCCTAATCCTCTACTAACTAGTGCTACAGCCATCGTTATGTCTTTACACTCGATAATGATATTTGGTTTCACATCGTGTTCATCAAATGCTTGGAGGATGTCTTCATAAAAAGAGTGTCCCTCCATTGCCCCTAACAAAATGAATGGGAATGGAGCAATTTGTCCAAACGTCACGAACGGTGATGAGAACGATACTGCCCAACTAGTCGGAATAATCACGACATAGGATTGTTTTTTTAACACTTTCATATGATATTGTTCATTATTATTGCTCGCCCGAAGAATTAGAGCAACATCAATTTCTCTTTGTTCAAGCCTTTTTAATAATTCCTCCGAGTTACCGTTGATAATACTGATTTTGACATTTGGAAATTTTGTTCTGTACATACTGACATAGTCAATTAGCATATTCGAACAAGTAGACGATACACCGATGCGCACCTTTCCAGCCGTCCCTTCTTCAATTTCTTGAATGCGATGCTTTACATCTTGCAATTGACTCAACATTTGCTCAGCGTATCGATACAACAATTCACCTGTCTCTGTAAGTTCCCATTTTTTACGATACCGTTGAATCAAAGTTGTACCCAGCTCCGTTTCAAGCTTTTTTAATAGCTGACTTAGCGGCGGCTGTGCGATATGGAGTACTTCTGCCGCTTTTGAAATGCTGCCCTGGTTTACAATTTCTTTGAAATAATGTAATTGTCGAATATCCATGTTGTATCCCCGTTATATGTTTTTTCATATGAATAGTTAATCATTTATATATTATTCATATCTTAAATTCAATGTTATCATTAAAAGTAAATTCATTTAAGAAAGGGAAGGATCGTATGAATCATATGAATGTCACAATGAAGCGGCTCGGTTTGTACGTGTTCGGCTTATTTTTTTTGTCGCTTGGCGTAAGTTTCTCTATCCAAGCAGGACTCGGCGTATCGCCCGTGTCTTCCCTAGCGTATGCCATTTCGCTAACGTCTGGCTTATCAGTCGGTGTTACAACCGTGCTTGCAAATATCTTGTTTATTATTCTCCAGGTCATTTTAAATAAACGGATCGACTTAAGAGAATTTGCGGTTCAATTAATTATTTCATTTTTATTCGGATTCTTTATGGATGCAACGCTATTCATTGTAAAACTTTTGCCAACACCTGAAACAATCCTTGTTCGCTGTTTATTTCTACTTATTAGTTTATTTGTTGTCTCGTTCGGTTTGCTCGGCTACTTTTCAGCGAAATTTCCATTAATGCCCTATGATGCGTTAACTTATGCAATTAGTGAACGATTTAAACTGAAATTTAGTAAAGCAAAAATTACAAGTGATTTATTGAATGTTTGTGTGGCTGGTGCAGTCTGTTTAATGGTTATTCATTCATTAGGCTCAATCGGAATCGGCACCGTGGTTGCTGCGTATTTCATTGGGAAAATTGTCGGTTGGATGATGATGCATTATCAACAATTCCTTCAAGACTGGGTAAATAAAACGAAACAGGTCCGCATAAAGTCCCCTAAAATTAAGGCAAACTTTGACCAGGAAAGCGAAATAGGGTAATTTCGATCATAATGGTTATTAAACGAAGGGTCTTATCTTAAATAAGGTTTAAGCAATGATTTTCTACAATCGGGCGCAATTAAATTAAAAGCCTAATTCCTCGCTAAAATACGGAGTGAACTGCCCCGTAAATGTTAGACACCATTCTAACATTTACGGGGCAGTTCACGGAGGGATTAGGCTTTTTTCTATCATCTTAAATTCCAATCAAACGTTTGGTGGGGAATGGATCATCTCTGCTTTAAGGCTCACTTTTTCCTTGTAAGTCTTTATCATTATCTAGGCTATCAGTTATTAAAGACAGTTTTGCCATCCACTCGTCAAGTTTTGTCCTCAAGAAGCCTTTTTGAAGACAATTTCATCATTTACTCGCCAAGTTTTGTCCTCAAGAAGCCTGATTGAAGACAATTTCACCATCCACTCGCCAAGTTTTGTCCTCAAGAAGCCTTTTTGAAGACAATTTCACCATCCACTCGTCAAGTTTTGTCCTCAAGAAGCCTTTTTGAAGACAATTTCATCATCCACTCGCCAAGTTTTGTCCTCAAGAAGCCTTTTTGAAGACAATTTCACCATCCACTCCCCAAGTTTTGTCCTCAAGATGCTTTATTGAAGACATTTCCATCATCTTCTCGCCAATTTTTGTCCTCAAGAAGCCTTATTAAAAAAACTTTATTTTTTATCACGTATTAATTTTAATGCATTTCGAAAGTCTTCATCATTCATCATTTCATATATTTTCTTCAGATAGTGGGAGTCCTCTTCTCTGCCTTCTGCCAACTTACCTAATGCTTGCCTGAAATAGTCATCATTTTCCGCAGTGTTCGTCGGGGGCTGTTTTACCTGATGTGAAGGATGAGGTTTCCCTTGTTCCGCAGGCTGCATATAATGAAGTTCATTTTCCACTTGTATGCCAACTTTCTCCGCTTTTTTAGCAGCGACATGTTGCTTCTCTCTTTTTTGCTCAATGCTTATGAAGGCAATAATAATAGCCAATGAGACAACAAAGTAAATAGATAAGGCCCATAATGCTTCCTTTAGCCCTGCTTCCATTCTTCCTTGATAATATAGCAGCGCTCTCATGCCATCTACCATATATCTAGTAGGTAAAAGGAAACTAAAAATACGATGAACCGGTGGCAAGGTCGAGAGTGGAAAGGCTCCACCGCTCGAAAAAATTCCCATAAAATTGATGGGGAACATCACCAAAATTCCCCAGCCGCCAAATAATAAAGCAAAAGCTTTAAATAAGAAGAGCATGGTTAAGCAACAGAAAAAGGAAAACAGGAAAATATACCAAATGCTTGAAGCATGTGCACTGCCAAAAAAGCCAAATACCGACAATTGCAAAATGACGGAGCCACAAAATGCTAATATGACCGCCAATAACAAGGCGGATTTAAGAATTTGCGACTCAGGTAAAGGGGAACCTTTCTTGCTAAGAATTCCATTGCTCTTCATAAGGTACCCACGAATCATATTGGCTCCCACCAACCCTGATATAGAAGCAATGATGCTCATCACGAACGGAGTCATCCCTTTATTTAAATTGATCGGCAGCCCCAGTACATTTTTCGTGGTAAATTGTACAGGTCGATCTAATAAAGAGGCATTCATAGGGGATAACGTAACCCCTTTTTGGTTTAACTCACTTTTAAAGTGACCGCTAATCCCATTCGAAGTGGCGGAAGCAACCGTTTGTAAGGTATTGCTTGCAATCATAGAAGCTGATTGGCCGACCCCTTCATTCAATAAAATGTCTAATGTTGTGGGTTTTCCAACTCCATTTCCGGATATCAGTAAATCGTGTATGTGGGAAAGCTGTTTTGAATAGTCAGCAGGAATCACTAAGGCACCATAGGCTTTATTATTTTTCAAATCACTCAATGCTTTTTCCTTCGTTTTCACTAAATCCCATTTAAAGGAATTCCCATTTTGCGTTTTAATCAGATTTAATAAAATAGCATCTCCCGCCTTGCCCTGATCTTCGTTCACAATAATCAACGGAACATCTGATAAATTCTGATTCGTACCGCCAAAGACAGGTATGTAAACACCAACCATAACCAACATGAGTAATAAAATACACCAAATCGGAAACCAAGTAGAACTCAACTTAAACAAACGTTTCACGGTGTTATTCCCCTTATTTTGAATTTACTTTATTACCATTAGTTATTTGCTATATTGAATGAGAATATTTAAAAGGAGAATGAATAATATTTGTGGTAGTAGCGAATGATGAAATCCATAAAATTCTCTGTATAGGTTGAGAGAGATTTGACTTTTAACCCTCTTACACACTAAAATAACGTGAAAATCCAACCATAAAATATCCCCTAAAGTTGGATTTTTATGTCCAACTTTAGGGGTTCACATCACATTTACTAGATGTAAATCAATGTACAAAAGAGTCGGTTTCCCCTCTTCTTGTTCCACGATATGATCGTTCCAAATTTTTTCAAATATCGTTGTTGGCTTCATGTTTCCCGCCCCTTTTAAAATGAGTCATAAATACTATAAAATACGAATAATGTTTTGCTGCTTGAATGTGTTCACATAAACCACTTTATTTTCATATAAAAAAACACCCTCCAAAACCACTGGAGGGAAAAAAACTAATTGTTTATCAATATTCAACCATTAACCCTTTTACTAATTAAATAAAAGTACCTACTCACTCACTAATAACTTGAATAATATCTTCTTTATGGTTTCTCGTGGCTTGCAGCCTGTAATAGGAAAGTCTATCCGGAACCATCACTAAGGCAAAAGCAGCAATTAAACCAGGAATGGCAAATGCGATAAAAATCATTTGATGGGGGAGAGACAAAGACAATAGGAATCCCCCTAATAACGGCCCTAACATTCCTCCAATTCTACCTACACTAGAAGCTGAACCTAAGGCAGTTGACCTTACATACGGAGGGTAATATTGGGACACATAAGCTTGAACTAAATTTTGTGCTCCAATAGTAGAAGCACCTGCAATGGCTACCAAAATGTAAGTTAAAAATTGATTATCACTAATTCCCATAAGAGCTAAAACAATTGCTGCCGAAGTATACATAGGAATGAGCACTATTTTCGAACCATATTTATCTGCTAATCTCCCCATCAATAGAGTGCCGATTGTAGCCCCTACCTGTAAAACGATCAAAAAGCCTAAGCTTGAATTTAAACCATACCCGGAATCCATCATCAACTTAGGAAGCCAGTTTATTAATCCATATGACATCAGTAAGCAGGAGAAAAATGCTAACCAAAACATAACCGTACTTAATCCTTTATTTTCTTTAAATAAATCTGCTAAAGGCAGCTTTGCCAGTGACCGAGGTTCCTCAATGATTTCACTATTCTTATCAATTTTAATGTTAGGACTAATTTTTTTGATAAGACCAAATAGTTCTTCCTTTTTACCTTTTTTAATTAAAATGAACGTCGACTCCGGTAATGACTTATACAATAGGGGTAAAAGCAATAACGGGATCCCTGCAATCCATAAAACAGATTCCCAACCAAGGAATGGAATAATATAAATTCCCATTAATGGGGCAATCATCCCCCCAACAGAATAACCACACAATAAAATCGCTACCACCGTACTTCTCACTTTTTTAGGAGAGTAATCTGTTAATAAAGCAATAACATTTGGCATAATTCCGCCAAGCCCTAAGCCGGCTATAAAACGGCAAACGGAGAAGAATGTGGGATTATCTGCAAACCCGCATAGTGTTGTAAATAAACTAAATAATATTACTGTTATCAAAATAACTTGTTTCCTACCTATTCGATCTGCTATTGTCCCAAAAAAAATCGCTCCGAACATCATACCGAATAAACCGTAACTTCCTATTGCACCTGCCTCAACTGGGGTTAGATTCCATTCTCCAATTAATAAAGGCACTATCGTACCATATACTGCTATATCATACCCATCAAATAGAATAAGAAAGAATCCTAATATAAGTAAATTCAAATGAAAGCGATTGAATTTACTCTCAGTAATAATTTCCGTAGAGTTAATCGTCATAAATTTACTCCTCCTTCGAATTTTTGTTTTTTTCTAACATTCTCGAATTTCTACTTAACATTACAAAGGTAGGGTTCCCCCTCCCAAAACTTCGGCTAAGGCATTAATGGCTGAAATATATCATTTATTTCTTGATGCCCCATGTTTAGTTGATATTCTTCAACTCTTTCAAAATCAAATGCTTCCATAATAGGTAAATCATTAGTTGAAAACAAATAAGCGTCCTCATTATCTGACGTATTTACGTGTTCGTGCCATACCCATGAAGGGATGACAAAAAAGTCACCTTCGGACCAATCAAATCTAACCCCATTCATAACCGTATACCCTTGTCCCTTATGAACATGGAAAACGTTACTGTGGACATGGCGGTGAGCCTTCCCTTGAAATTCAGGGGGTAATTGTTGCATCCTAGCTCCAATCCGTCCATTTGCATCTTTTCCTGTAGACGGATTAATATATTCAATAGCAAAACCTTCGATAGGATCTGGTTCAAATTCAGCCAAACCATCTAAAGCGCGTTTAGTAAGATCCCACTTATACCTGCCTAAAGCAGCAGGATTTGGAGTTCTATCAGAAATGGGACGTACCATTCCTCCCTGATAACGTCGTGAGCTATAATCATCTGGGACTAACAAAGGTTGCTGACTTTCTGGATGAAACTCTGTAAAGGAAACGTTCAGCGCCATGGTAAACGGAGTATCTAAACAATCCATCCATATGACGGGTTCATCTCCTTCATTTGTATGATCATGCCACGACCAATCCGGAGTAATGAGATAATCTCCAGGTTCAAAGGTGATTTTTTCACCATTTACACGTCCAAACCCACCTTTTCCCTTCATCACAAATCTTAAAGCAGAGGTTGTATGCCGATGAGGCGGGGCAATTTCCCCAGGGTTGACTGCCTGAACAGCTGCATATAAGGTTTGGGTTGCACCGCCCCATGCAACAGGCTGCAAATCCTTCATTCCTGGATTGACCAAGTATACAGCTCGTCGTTCAGCCGAACCAGTACCTACTTTTAATAAGGTTTCAGCACGGGTTAGATAATGGCTAATTAATTCCTTTTTCCAAAGATACGGAATCGGTTTTGCTATTGGTTCTATTGAGTTCATATGCTGAATTGATGCCCACAACGGTCCTAAATTGACTTGATCCAGTTCTTCATGAAATGCCTTTAATTCATTCGACCATTCGACCATAATCTCCACCCCTGTTTAGATTGATTATTTACATTACGCCTTCATTTCTGACATATTGTTGCTCATAAAGCCAATCAAGATAACTATAATCATCGGATTTTCGCTGGTTCATTACTATATTTCTCAAGGTCTTCGTTATTGGATCTTCGGTGTGAATCACTTTGCTCCATGTTCGGGCTGTAAGTTGTACTTTTTCCGTCCGTGGAATGCGATCCTGTTGGTAGGATAAGAAAGCGTTCTCAATATTTGGCTCTTCTAATAATATTTCTGTCAGGCAAGCTGCGTCTTCAAGTGCTTGGCACCCTCCTTGAGCCAAATATTGAAGCATGGGGTGTGCTGCATCTCCAAGTAATGTAATATTCCCTAATGTCCAATTATGAATAGGATCCCGATCATACATTGGCCAGCGGCGTTGGCGTTGAATAAAGGTTGATGCATTACGCACCTGCGGGCAACAAATACTAAAGCGTTCATCCATCTCTTCCGGCGTTCCCCAATCATCAGACCCTTCTTTATACTGATTACTCTTAAAGACGACCACCTGGTTATAGAGCTCACCCCGACGAACAGGATATTGTACCAAGTGAAGATTCGGACCGATCCACATAAGGACATCATCCGAGTTCACACCGATGACAGAATGGGATTCAGACATCGGGATGGTACCACGATACGCAACAAACTCCGAGCAGACTGGTTTATCATCACTAAATAGTTGACGCATCTTTGACCATAAACCGTCAGCACCAACTAAAGCTTCAGCGATGTAAGTCGTTCCATCTTGACAGGTTACCATAGCTTTCTTATCGGATTGAGATTGAACAGACATAACCTGTTGATTAGTGTGTAGAGTGATGTTTTTCTTTTTAAGACAGGCATTAATCAGTACTTTGTGCAGATCAGAACGGTGTAAAACAATATACGGGTACCCATAACGATCTTGGAAGGACTTTCCGAAATCGATCGGAGTGAGGACTTCTCCAGAAACAGCATCCATATATACAAATCGTTGAGGAAAGACGGAATATTCGTGTACGTCTTTTAGTACGCCCAATCGATCTAAAACAGCGGAAGCATTTGGCCCTAATTGAATCCCTGCTCCAATCTCGCCAAACTCTGGTGCTTGTTCCAATACATGTACGGGTCGGCCTGTTTCAGCAATACCGAGAGCTGTCGCAAGGCCGCCAATACCTCCACCAACGATGAGAAATGGAACTTCTTTCACTTTTGTCATCATAATCACCCCTAAATTTTATTTTAGTCAACTTGAAACCATTGAAAAAAACATCGGCAGTAACATTTATCTGTTCATAACTTTAGATAAGGAAGAAATTTTTTTATAATCAACATTTACGGAGAAATCTCCTATTCTCTCAATATTGATCTTTACTTGATCTCCTTTAGTAATAGAATTCACCCCTTCAGGTGTTCCTGTTGTAATGATATCCCCTGGCTTTAAGGTCATGGCACTCGATGCAACCTCAAAGAATTTATAACAATCATAGATCAGATCCTTGGTATTGGCTGATTGACGTAATTCATCATTCACCCATAGCTTGAACCCCAACTGATTTGGGTCCCCAATTTCATCTTGGGTTACGATCCAAGGGCCGATCGGTGTAAATGTATCAAAAGATTTACGCCAAGGACGATCTTCTTTTCCGCGTACAGTAATATCCATTAAAGCAAAGTAGCCGAAAATATACTCACTAGCCTTCGCTGCAGGTACGTCTTTTGCTTCTTTACCCACTATAAATGCCAGTTCAGCTTCATGATCTGTTCTTCTATCTTTAAATGGAAGTAGGACTGTATCATTCGGTCCAATGATGGATGATGGTGCTTTTAAGAAGAATCCTAACTTTTCAATCGTATACTCTGCATTATTAAATTGTTCATTCATTTCATCTTGATGCATGTAATAGTTCACTGGGGCGGCGACAATTTTACTTGGATTAGGAACAGGTGCTTTTAACGAAATTTCTGATAAAGAATAACTTGGCGCACCAGCGAGATCGTGAAGTTGGGCTTTTACTTTTTCAAAATCCTTCATCAATCTAACCAAAGATTCCTGAGGTGATGTAGTGTCCCATGGTACCACCGAACTGACATCCGTGATTCGATCCCCATTAACAATACCTAACTGATTTTCATTGAATAAAGCAATTTTCATTTTTGTTATTCCTCCTTAATTTTCATACGCAAAAATAAATAAAGGGTTGTCCCCATAATTTAATATCACTTTATAACTACAGGGAATTCTTTCACTATACCGATAATTAAAACTATCAACATAGTGAAATCGTTTTCTATATTGATAATAGTAGTTTTAATTTTTTTAATTGTCAATAAATTTTATAGTAAAATTTTCAAAAAATATTGTTATAGTGATACCATTCCCTATTTAAATAATTAAAGTAAGAAAATTGACAAAATAGAAGTTAAAACTTAGAATCTTTTATAGTTTTAATATTCTCTAATAACTAAGGAAAAGAAGGTCAAGATAAGTTATTAAGGTGGGGAATCAGAAAATGCAGATCGAAAATGAATCAAATGAGTTAAAGAAAGAGTCATCCAACCAATCTTTACAAATTGGTTTCACAATTATTGATTTAGTAGCCAAATATGGACAACCCGTGACATTGACGGAGATTTATGAAAAAACAGGGATATCAAAAAGCAATTTGTATAAGTATTTAAATACCTTAACGTTTCTAAATGTCCTCTACAAGGATAATGCCGGTAAGTATACACTGGGCAGCAGGATTATAGATTATGTAATAACTGCAGTAGATCAGGAAAATATCATCGAGCGATTAATCCCTTCTATGCAAGAAATTAACCGAGACTGCGGAGAATCAGTATCACTACAAGTTTGGACGCATAATGGACCCATGGTTGTTCACATTGTAAACAGCAATCGAATGACGAATCTTAGTGCGCAAATAGGCTCTTATATGCCCATTCATTCTGCAACAGGAAAACTATTTGCATCATTTGTTCATGATGTACAAGTGGAGGAATGGAAGGCAAAGGAGTTTCAACGGTTCTCTCCAATGCAGGTTGAGGAATTAGAGCAAGAATTTTTACTGATTGGTAAAAATTATATAGCTTTTGCTAAGGAACCGGTTTCTCGTTATGTTTCTTCTATATCTATCCCTGTGTTAAATTATCGTCATCAGTTGGTAGCATCGGTTACAATTGTCGGTTTCAAAGAAAATATCCCTCAGGATTTGGAACATCCGTTATCGCAATCCCTTTTAAAAAAAGGAAAAGAAATTTCATCTATGTTTGGGGGTCGGATAATGAGATAAGAGGACGGACTATAAGTTTAACTAATTAACATCTTTCTTATATAAATAAGCCCTTAAGAGTCCCTCTCTATTTATTTAACAGAGAGGGACTCTTAAGGGCTTAAAAATATTCTGAGATAATACAATATAATATTGAAATAGTGATGAATTCCCTTCTATAAAGTCAGCCGATCACTATCAATGGAAGGAATTGAGTTTTTTTAATAATCTAAACGGTCATGTTGGCACGACCAAGCTTATATTTAAACAAGAATCAGGTGTCTTTTTTAAAGAAGCGGAGATGATCTAAATAGTAGAATCTCAGCAATAATAAACATTTCCATCCCATCACTAAGAAAGATTAATAACCTCAAAAATAGAAATAATCATGAGTGGTTTTATATTTGAAGAGGGGCGCATGAAAAAATTTTAGCGCCTCTCATAGATCAGTGAAATCAAATAAAATCGCGTCGTTTTACTGACAAACCGCGACCATTCTCCCCCATTATCCCTATTAATCAAACGTTTAATTAAAAATGTTGCAGGTCTTGAGGCTAATAAAATTGAACAAAAGTAATGAAAGTAATGCTTTCTTAGGCAGTGTCAGCAAGGTAGCGGAAAAGATTAAAAGGGAAATGGGGAGTAAATACCAACCATCTGAAATTTTAATAAATTATTAATAACAAGCCCATGGATGACATACATAAATTCTTTGGGAAGATATTTAAAACAAATAAAAAGAATGCAAATGGATAGTGCTTATCAGGTGGTGTTTGCCATGTAAACTCATTGCCATAACAACAACAACAATATAAAAAGTTAGCAGGGCGTAACAGACACCAGAATAAATCTCCGTTTTGTCGCGAAATGTCGCTAAGGCGCCGAAATTCCAAAAAAGGAACAAAAGTGATTATCACTTGTTCCTTTCTATAAAAAACAAATTATATTATCAAATATTGGGGTAGGAATTCACGACACTCCAAATACCAAATTCGCAAGTCCTGCTTTCAACTTTTCCCGAGATTCCTCTGGAATGTCTAGTGTGATAGTGTAGCCATCATTGTAGGTGAAGGTAACGGTTTTGATGTAGTTCGTCTCTTCTTTTCGACGGACTTCCTCATCTATCGCACCTACTTCTTCTAATCCTTCGTCTAGCTTGCTCACTGTTTCAGGTTCAAGTTCCTGATCCATTTCATTTGTCTCCTGTTTGGCTTCCGTATTTCCGAATTCCTCATCTACATTGAAACCCGCGGTTTCTTCCCTTTCACTAATCATAATTGTTTCCTTTTTCACTGAACCTCCATTGGAAAACCGTTGATAATATTCCTGATAAACATTGAGATAATCATTTAAATACTTGCGGTAGGTGCTTATGATTTCATCGACCTTAGAGTATTGCTGCCCTTCTTCTCTTTTCCTAAAATCATCAATCGTATCTTCACTTCGGATTCTTTGATAAAGGGTCTGAATTGAGCTGGTATCTCCACTATTATATAGCTCGTAGTTCTCATGATCAATTTTACGTACAATTTCCTGTAACTTCGTATCTTGAAATGGGAAATCAATCTCACTATTGAAAACTTTAAAAACCTTTGCTTTATATTGTCTAAATTCAGATGCATCTACTGGGCCGAGTAAACTACTAAATGTCCGTTGATATGCTTTTAATTCATTTTCTAGTTTGTTAGAAACCGACACTAATTTACTTTTAATCGTATTAAACTTATTCTGTTTGTCTATTTCACCAACCCGGGGCCTAAGCAATTGTTGCTCAATTTCCACTATCAAATTCTCATCCATAGGAAACAATCCCTTAATCTCGCTTCGAAAGATATCGATATAACTATCGATTTTCTTCAGGACATAGTCGATGCTGTGAGGGTTATCATGCATTCTTTGTTTATTTTCTTCTAGAAAATTAGCGGCATCTCTTCTTAACTGTTGAAAATTCACTTTATCACCTACATTATCCAAACAATGATGTTTTGCTTATTTGATTTTGCTCTTTCTAAAAAGACCTTTACATTCTTCACTGACTCGGTTGCAGGTAGATTCATTAAGGTGATTAAGACTTCCTCAATTTTCTCCATCGGAATAAAATTAGAATGAAGATAGGCTTTAATTTCTTCGTCCTTCATTTCTTGAATGGCATCCGAAAACTCATCTATCTTTTCCTTCGCTAAGAATCCAAGGATTGTCCCATTCTCGAGCAGGTGATCTTGAATCTCATCTTTTAAAGTCTCTTTTTGCTTCTGGATCGCTGCTTTTTCCTCAGCAGCAATTGACTTATTAAACATTTCTCTTGTCAGCTGGCTGTATTTCTTGATGTCATTTTCTAACCCATTATATTGTTTCTGATCGACACCATAGTAGGTTTGTCTCATTATCGTTCCCTCTCCTTACAGATGAAGACTGTTGAATAGTCCGGCACTTACTTCAGAGGCCGTCACGTCGGCAATATAAATATGGGAGCCTTTTTCGGCCAGTTTCTTTTCAAAATCCGTGCGTACCTCTGGACTAAGCTCTAAATAGTCCTTCGTTACAACGACCAAAGAATTACCCTCATGTCCTTCCACTTGCTTTAACATATGGCCCATTTCATTGCGAATATATTCCGGCGAACCGCATTTTGCTTCAATATAAAGATCCTCGCCCTTTTGAATCTCCAAACTGCCAATCTTCATATCCTCTTGCGCCTCGCGAAGGATCACATCCGGCTTCGTTTCGCCCCATTCCGTTGTAACAAGTTGCTGCTTGTCCTCGGCTTTTTCAAACTTTTCCTTAAGACTATCCTTTAATTCATGCTCAAAAATTGTCCCTTTATAACGCTCAAGATTTTCAGATACCCGCTGGTAGTTTAGATCAGAGGGATCATTTTGTAATGATGCTTCTGATTTTAATAATACCTGATTGATTTTCTCATTCCCATTACGGATTTCACCGATATAATCAGAATCACCGAATTCAGCGGTTTTCCCTTTCAAGCCGATATCATCGAACATATATTGATCGACTTCATTGAACTCTTGAAGTTCCTTTTCAGACTTCACATCAGTCAAGCTGTCACCATCCAGAAGGCCTTCATCAAAGGGGACTTCCTGAACCAGCTCGAGCTTGCCCACTTCTGTTACACCACCTGTTTCGATTGTACCTTTCAGAGCCTCAATTACCGTCGCTATTTCAAACAGTGTAGTCACCCCCTAACTTTTGTCGGTTCATGGTAATCAATACGTATTCCTTTTTATGGACCTGATAATCCTTTGAGAGAAGGTCAAGACAAGCCTCGATATATCTTTCTATAAAGATCAGCTTGTTCACTTGTTTCTTAATCTTTTCATTCGTTTTCACTAACCGCTTCAAAGCCTCTTTAATAAATGAAAATACAAACTCCTCGACATCGATATTCATATCAAATCCTGCTTGAATCGATAAACGCATAATTTTTTCCTTCGTCGCTTGATATTGCTCCTGCAACCCGCTTAGGTCTTCCTTCAGTAAGAAATGGTAAAATCCTTTAACTTCTTCCTCCAACTCAGGATAACCCCGCAGGTTTTGCATAATAATCTCAGTTAACGGATGCATTTTCTTCGAATACTCTAACTGCAAATTGAAGGCCTGACTAAAGCGATGAACGTCAACATCGCTAAAGAAAGGAATATGTTCCTTCCCATGAAGAATTTGCAAATGCGCCGGGGCATTCATGCCGTCAGTAAAAAGAAGGGCAGCCCCATTTGTTAATGTACTGATAAAATTCACCTTCTCATCGGTCAAGCCCAGTGAATTCGATACATATTCACAATCATCCCTTGAAACGATACGGTGAATAATTTTCGTATTGGTATTTTTCAAAACATCCGGAGCAAGCTTCGTTGGCACCTGGTCCACAATAATCATCCCTTCGCCATAGGCGCGGATTTCTGACAGAATATGACTTAAGCTTTCTACGGCTTTTCCTTTGATATTTACATCTTCCTGCCCGCCCTGCTGATTAACATTGGCGAAAATTCGGTGGGCCTCTTCAAAAACAAGCAAATGCTTTAATTCTCCTGAAAAATCACTCTCCCTCGCCTTCAAGTATTCGTAGATAAACATCGAAATCAGACCAATAATCAGTGCTTTCTCATCATCATCAGCGATCGCTTCCAGCTCCAAGACGGTTGGAAATTGAAGAAGCTCGCCAATATCAATCGTCTCCACAGTGTTAAGCATGAAGCCTTTTCCACCGGTCATTAAGCTTTTAATTCGTGTTAATAGGGCCGCACGAATGTTTTGCATCTGTTCCTGAGCATAGCCCAGTTCCTTCGTATAACTGTCAATCTCATAGTAAAGGTCTTCAATCGTCGGGAAGTATTTATCAGAAGAAAGGCCGTTTCCCTGATAAATATTCCTTGAAGTGGACAGGCTCCAGCCTTTTTTCATATATACATTTGTTAAACATTGCTCCAAGATATTCGGCATTGACGCATACATCGTAAATGAAGCATTAAAAATCACCTTCAAATTATCGATATGCTGCTGAATGTTGACGTTGGGCGGAAAATAGAAAGGATTGATTCGAAACGGCGAAACCTCTTCCTTTCCGAGGGTATAAACCCGTAAGTTGGGAATAATTTTCCTCAACCCGCGATACTCCTTCTTTGCCGGTTCAATGATTAAAAATGGCACATGATTATTTTTTAACAAATTAAAGATTGTATTGGTTTTACCGCTGCCAGTAATCCCAGCTACCAACAGGTGCTTCACAAGCTGGTTCGGATGTAAATGATACAGCCACGGTGTCTTCTTGTCGCCATCATAAATATTCCCAAGTGGAATCCCTGTGGAATTTGGTGGATTTTGGCTAAACCTTGGCGTTAACGAAAACTCATAACCCTTATACTCCTCTTTCGGGACATCAAATACATAGGAGAGCTCCTCCCCTGTCAAAAAGCTAAAGCCGCGTGATTCTTCATCAAAAAGATCGAGAGAGTGACCCACGGCATCCCTTTCGAGCCAAGCTGACGGCTCATAAACATCCCTCAATTGAAACACTTGATAAGGCTCGACCGCTTCAGAACTATAACTGGATTTATATACTTCACAAACCTCAGAAAGGTTGCTCCGGTCCTTTGTAAAAATAGAAATCGACGTTTTCCATAAACCAGAGGACAATGCCTGCTCCAACCGTTCCGTATACGTTTCTAATAATTGATCGAGCTCTAATGCCTGATGGTCCGTTTTTTCAATACTTTTCGTCACCGTCTCAGTCCGGCCCTTAGAATCAGTATAGGTACTTGTTGAACCTTCACTTCGCGAGCTGCCGATATTGAATAAAAGCAAACCGCCGCCATTGTTGTTGCCATCCGTGAGTGTCTGGCCGGAATTGGTGGACGACGTATCCGAGTCAGCGACGCTTTCCTGATGAGTATTTTTCAAATGGGCAGAATTAATGGACCTGTGTTCCATGATTTTATCTAATTGTTGAACGATGGATGCTTTCTTGATTGGCTTTACGACAACCTCAAGCATTACATCTTTTCCGCGGATATAGCGTATAAATGGCTCCATATATGTAAAGATTTTCGTTTCATTTTTGATCGGAATTCCTGTAATTAGCGCCTGAGTTTGGTAAAGGTTCTGATCCTCCTGGCCAGAAACCTCATGAAAATGAACAGACTGAAAATAGGAAGCAAATCTCTCAGCAAGTGACTGGCCAAACTTCCGCTTTGTTCCGATATACAGAGAAACAGATTGATCTGCGCTGCTGCTTTTTATCCGAAAAATAATTGGAGAAAGACTATTCGTTAACGAAGAAAGAAAGCGGCAAATGCTGTTATTCACAAACGTTTGAATTTCTTCTTTTTCAATCTCATCGGAAATCGAGATTTTATTGATGCGAAAAAACTGATAGTCAGCTGTGTTAACAAGATTGCTGCTAAAGCGGTCTTCGTTGATACTGATAGTTATCCTTTTTATTTGAACAATGTCTTCAATCATGATAGCTGAATTCCACTTCCTATTTTAGACTTGTCTGACAGGCTGCTTCTAATTGCTTACAGTATTGGCTGAAAAGACTCTTGATTGCTGTCTTCCTTGCTTGAATAACTGTTTCGAGCTTCACTGGGCTCACTTTTTCGAGTATCTGACGCGGCTCTGCAGTAACAGGAGTTCCCTGCTGGCTTGATTTACGATTGGATCCCATCCCTTTACCCAGGTATGAACCCATCACAGCGCCACCAATTCCGCCAATGAGAATAACAGGAAGACTTTTTTGAATAAGAATGCCAATCCCTATCCCAACTACTGTTCCAAATACTGTCCCGATGTTGACAACGCCCTGAGATTGTTTTTGAAGAGCAGGAGCCTTTGTGATTTCGGTTGATACCGTCACGATTTCCAAGCAATCCTCTTTTGTAACAGTAAACTCAGGGATTCGTAATTCTTGATGAACCCGGTCTAACCTAGACAAGATTTGCTGTTTAGATCCATCATCTAAACTCTTAAAATCGGGCGTTTGACCAAGCTCACCCTCGATTTCTTCTTTAATCGCAAATTTATAGTTAGATAGTTTAGTAGCTTCAAGATTGAATTGTTTTAACAATGTCTGATAATCTCTAACCATACTTCCATCTTTAAGTAGTTTTTTATAATAGTTATCTAAATAATTATTGATAGACTGGGCTTTGCTCGTGAAGTTCACTCTCAAACGCCTCCTTTGAAAATTGTAAGGCTTTCTCTTCAAAGCGCTGGCTGATGACTTTTACATTAGAAATTTTTTGCTTCTTCTGGCCGATAGACGTTAGCTTTTCATCCTCATTCTTATACATTTCCTTCTTCAAATCCTTAAGGACATTTTCTTTAACCTTTATGACATTGATGATGATTTTGGACGATTCCGTTTTTATATCCTCAACAATCTTTTGTGACATATCAAAAATAGGCTTCGCAATTTCAACCTGGCTCTCTAGCACCTTATCTTGCATCACTGCCGTTAAATCATCGATTAAAAGATCAAGCTCACGTTTAAAGCGATATAGATCAAATTTTTCCTCATACTCTTCATTACCAAACCAACCTTTAAACCAGTTCCAAAGCCCTGCCTTTTTCACTTCGTAAATGGAAGAATTATAGGCTCCTTGAACCTTTTCCTGACAGTCCTTAGCAATACCGACAATAATGTCAGAGAATTCGCGTTCAATTTTATTCATTGTCGAACCAACTAAGTTATCAACATTCATATTACTGATCGTATCCATTTTGATACCAAGGTTCTTCAATTCTGCTTCCTCTAACTTCTCTGTAACGATATCCAACTGCTCCTGAATATCACTGATTAATGAGGAGATTTCTTTTTTTACAAAAATAAAGGATGTACGGACTAATTCCTTAATTTTTAACACTAGAAATTCCTCAGCATCGAGAATCACTGATTTAACAACATCTTCTCCGTTTTCACGAGTAATTCCTTGTTTAGCTTTTGACCATTTTTTAAAGATTTCCCTATCGATATCCTTACCTACATCGACTAGGTGCCCGCTTACTTCATCATAAATCTCATCGTCTAAGCCACGTCCGGAAGTGCCGCCAAGAATTTTTTTATTGATAATTGTTCTAACATTAAATAACGTTTCATCCTTCAACGATTCAATTTCTTCTTGAAGTGCCTCAATCTTCTGGATATAAACGGTTTTATCCTCAGTGATTGTTTTTTCTACTTCTCTGATTTCAAACTTCATCTTGTTGATGGTGCCGGAAAGTACATTTCTGATGCTCGACATAACATCGGTAATTAAATATTGGTTTTTACTTTGGAGGTACTCGCCAAGTGACTTCTCCAATTCTTTAATTTTACTGAAATCGATAATATCGATGGCATTTTCTTCCGTTATTTGGCGGCCTGCTATGGTATATTCCGGATCAAGCGGATCAGGGATTTTAATTTTCCGATCCTTCTGCACTTCAGTAATATCAATGTCCTTCGTCAGCAATTGCTTTCCTTTCATTCCAAAATAAGCAGAAACCTCATGGATATTCGGCTTCATAATAATACCGGAAAGTACCTGCTCCAATTCAAGGCGTGCCTTCGCTATATCTTCTGGATCAAAGACATCAATTTTATTGATAACAAAGAAAATATGGCGTCCATCCTCCTCTAAGCTGGAAGTCTTAGCTGAGTTCACGTAATTCCTTATTTTTTCGGTAAAATGCTCCTCGCCGACACTATCAGGGTCGATCATAAAAATAACGGCATTCACCTGAGGAATAATGTTATTAGTAATTGCTTCGTGCTTCTCATGTCTCGAAAATAGACCCGGGGTGTCAATAATTTCAACATTGTCTCGGCAGATATCTAATGGACAATAAACAATAACTTCCTTAATTCTTTCTTCGTTTGTTTCATCACGGACCGTTGTAATCTTCTTGAGAATTTCTTTACAAGTCGTATAAGTAAGCTGATTTCCGAAATCATCTGTATCAAACATCTCGACTTTATTGTTCTCAAAATATGTAACTTGGATTTTAATTAGCTCCGAGTAACTAATTTTTGTAATAACTGAAGTTTCAGCACGAATATCCATACTTAACAGGTCTTTACCAATGATAGAATTAATAAAAGTCGATTTTCCAGCGCTGAAAGGAGCCACAAGTGCAATCTTAAAATTACCTTTTTCAAGGCGGTCAATTTCTTGGTGTATGGAAGAGTTTTCTAGGATATCGCGGTCGATATTCTTCGACCTTTCCAACTCGCTTGTATAGTTTAAAAGGAATTTTTTTGTTTCTTTAAATCTCTCTAACATTCATTTCACTCCCAATGGTGTAGTAAACGGTCGAACCCTGATTGTTTTAGTAAAAGCTCTGGCAGGATGGTTTTGCTTTTTTGCTTGGATATTGGAAAATTAAACGAATCAACTAATACAATCGCAGGATTGTCTATGATCTCAGAGATTTGCATGTTCTCTTCTTTTAGTTGAAGGTATTGCTTGTAATAATAAGCAGAAATAAAAAAGACTGGTTCGCTTGTTAAGCTCTTAATCTTCTTTTTGATATCCATTTGCAGCTCCTGCTGGCTCATTTGATAAAACATGAAATCATCCAATTTATTTACAACAATTATTTTTTCAATATCGACATACGTTGAACAAATTTTTTCTAGATAATGAAGATGGTCTTGAATATCTAAATCTACAATAACGATCATTCCATCATAGTATTTATCCAATTCGGTTACTTCAGGGGGCTTATCGATAAAATGAAAAGACTCCCCCAAAGAATGTTGCAACAGCTCACCGACAATACTCTTACCCGTTTTTTCCTGACCGAGGACGAGCCAGTTTTTCTTGCTGACATCAATCCCTGTCACTTGGATACCTGTTGATAATTCAGCGACCAGCTGATAAAGCCTGTCCATCTTGCTCAATGGCTCCAGTTGGTCGAGGTTTTCCTCCATGATTTGCCGGCCGGTTAGAAACTCACCATCAGCAGCCGGAATCATAACATCCCGGTTTTGTCGAATGTCCTCAAGGGTAATCTCCCCGCGCTCATACTGGCTATGGAGTGCCGCATAATAGGTGGAAACCGTGAATATAACTGGGTTCAGTATCAACTCTTTAATTGAATCCTTTAGTTCGAGAATCACTTTATAGGACTCCTGCTCGTCCAGGCTGTATAGATCATCAATTGCTAAAAAAATCGTTTTACTACTTCTGCGTACTCTAAGTACTTCGCCCATCGCTTGGATAAAGAACTTGTTGCCAATCTGTCTTGGAGTAAGCAGGAAAAGTACCATATCATAGTTTGGCAGCGACTGAATATCGCAATCTTCTTCCAAAACTGCCTTTTTATATTGAAGTCTTGGTCTCAGTTGCTGAAGGGACTCTAGCTGCCGCCGGTTTTCTACGATCCAGATTGAGTTTGTTTGGTGCACGATGTTCACCTCTTTCACGTATGAATTGTTCAAGCTTTTCAATTTGACTAAAAGTCACTAGTGAAGCTGCATGGTGCTTTTCAATCCTGCGCCCCATAATGATTTCTTCATCCTCAATGATAAAAATCCCGCGATTCTTGCGGATATCATGAAGATCGGCCTTGTCATTGGCGAGCAGCTTTCCATAAAGGGCAAAATAGCCGGATATGAATAATAAATCCTCCCCGTCATAAATGGGAGCCAAATCCTTTAAGACGATTTTCATCTCCTGCATAATTACCTCATAATCATCACTGTATAGATCAAGTTTTGAAAGAACAAAGCCGTACTTTTTATCAGTTTCTTTCATCTGTTCAAGAAACTCTTTCACTTGGCTTGAAAAATTAGCCTCTCCAATATGGGCAGGATTAATTAAGAAAAGGATGAGGTCGCTCATTTGGAACGCATCCGATGCAACTAGGTTATGATCCGAATGCCGTGAGTTTAACCCGGGAGCATCAATAATCGTGATTCCTGGCAGATGCGGCAGGTGATAATGGATTTGCACCTCGGAAGGCGTTTCCTTACTTCTTACACCAGTAAGATCCTGCAACTTCCTTCTTAATTCGACCACGTCGTCATACGGTTCCATAACGACTTGGTTGTTATCGTATTTCACGAACAGTCGGTTAGTTTGGGCACTAACGACCTTCGTAATAATCGCCGTCTCTGCGCGGATATCCATATTTAGCATTTCTTCACCGAGCAGTCCGTTAATCAACGTCGATTTCCCAAAGGAAAAGGGACTGATAAAGGTAACCTTGAAATTACCTTCGTAGAGCTGATAATGGGCCCTAACGACTTGGTCATAGTTCGTATAGGCGTGCTGATAAATCTCAATCAATCGTTGAAGCGCAGGACGGTGACTATGAAGCTCTTCCCTTACAACGAATACATTGGCAGGATGATCGATTACCTTCAAATCAATCGTAGTTTTCCCTTGCTGCAAAAGTTCTTTAAAGTATAAAGGCAGCCTTATACGAATGATTTGATTTAATTTGTGATACAACCGTCCTGGAATATGGCAAGTGTTGATGACTTCACTAGTTAATGTGCTTGCAAACACATTCGCAAATTGATATTCCAGTTCAATCGGCAGTTTTCTGTATATTTCCGTTTTTTGGCCGGCCATGCTCACGGAAGCTGTTGGGTAGACGTCTTTCAACACCTTTTCAAATCTCCGGAATAGGGGATGTAAGTGGATTGTACTCACATCCTCGGTTAGTGAGTATTTTAGTTCAACAAAGAAAGCCTCGATCTTTTCCTGATCTTTCTCTGTAAAAAGATTAAAGATATATTCTGGGAACAAATTGATCGCTTTTTCGACCTTATCTCCAATTATCGTTTTGTGGTTATGGTAATAAAAGTAAGGAGAAATAGATTCAATCAATTCCTGACCTGCTAATGTGATTTGATGTTCAGAAATAGTTATTTTCATTTGTGTGCAGCTCCCTACAAGAAATATCCTATTAAAATAGCAATAAACGTTGTTATATACCATTTCTTTTGGAATTTCTTAAGGCTTTGGTTCTGCTCATTCAGATTCTTCACTTGAGCCTCATTTAGATTATTAAGAGTTTTCGCTAACTCGCTTAGCTTCCTTGACAGCTTTTCTTGGTTGGAAAAACTGGTGTCTATACTAGCAAATAGATTTTTCTGAACTTCTAAGACTAGTTCTCTTTGATCACGAGCCTGTTGTGCTACGCCATTTTGCAGAGCTTGAAATTGCTGATCTTGACGCTGTTGGAATTTTTGCAGTTTCATTTGCATTTCATTAATAGAGAGCTTCACAGCGTCCTTCAACTCTACATTATCTTTAGAGATTTTCTGTAACGATTTATTAGTTAGTTCATTGATTTCTTTATTGATGTCTTTCTCCAGCTTTTGTAATTGTTTCGTTAGTTCTGTCTTTGCATTGTTGATGTTTTCCTCTGTCTCTTTATCCAACGAGCCAAGGCCGACAAGAACCTCCTGTGAAACCGTCTTGGCTTTCTCTGCAGCGTCATAAGCATCAAGCATATTGGAATTGAGGAGAATATTCGTTTCATGAATCCTGCTTAAGACATCCTCTGTCACTGTTGCCATCATCCAAACCCCTTCTATATAAAACTCTAGGTAAAAAATAATAGAACATCAATTCTACATCCTACTAATTTACTACTAATTTACTACAATTTTCTTCTTGTAGGTGTCGAAAATAGTCGGATTTTCTTCGGGATGCTAAATTTTTTATATCAGAGTAAATTCCGAAATGATGGCTGCAGAAGATGCGGAATGAGGGGAATGTCTAAATGGGACATCTTTGTAAAAATACTAATCTCTTCGTAGATAGCCTTCACCTTCTCCGTCTCGAATGTAGCCAGATACATGTGTACCATCACCACGTTCATAACCACTCACTTCGTGTGGATCGACCCACGTTTGATTTGAAGTTGAGTCACTGCTATCAAAATCATCATCAAATGCTGAGTCAAAACCATCAGAAACATTAAAAATTACAAGTCCCAAAGTTGCAACGGATACAACAAAAATAAACGGAGTAACAAACGCTCGAGACCGTCTACATAAAAATAACCAGATAAAGAAGCATAGTGCTCCAGCAGAAATAATTGCTATAAATTCCACCTGTTCTAAATTTAAAGGATCTATATAGGTGTTGATATAATACTTCAGCGTGTCTTTAATAGTAGAAAAGTATGTATAAACCCCATAAAAGAAAACGGCATTCATTACCAACCCAATCCAGAACCTAAACGAAAAAAATATCCTGATAATTTTTTTGATGCGGAAATAAAGAATAATTGCTATTAAAATCCCAATTAGTATTGCCATATTAACCCCCTGACTCAAAAAGATGTACAGTTTTAAAAAAATAGCACATTTTTCTCATATATCTATATTCTCCAATAAAGTATTTCAATTAAATATATCGGCATTTGTAACTACTTTGTTCAGTTTGAATAGGCAAAAAAAGCCATATTTTTCCCTTAACTAGAGCGTGCTTGAGTTGAATATAGGCAGCCTCTTCGCCAGCTTTTTTCTTATTTCACTAACTGTCAGTTTAGTTCAAAAAGGAAACGCTTCCACTAAAGGGTGGCAGCCCAAAATTTTTTTTATAAAATAACCTGTGAGGGACCTGAACCCATGACCCCGCCCTGTCAAGGAGATAAACGTGTAATGCCACTCTAAAATAGATTTTGCTAATAGACTAGAAGCAGGGAATTTTATACGTAGAATGACAAACCTCGACCATTCTTCCCACCTTTCCCTTTCAATCAAACGATTAGTTAAACATGCTGCATACCTTGATAAACAAGCATTCTCATCACTCCACACATGAAAAAGGTGTTGGAAAATGGCGTTGGAGTGATTGCTGAAACCCGTCCTATCCACATTCTCCACAAAACGACTTCTTTTCGACCAAATTCATTATAGGCTATACTATTCAAACGTTTGATTAAAAATGCTGAATATACTGCCCTAGTGCCATCCGCCCCCACTTGCAAGGAAAATAATTGTCGTTATCCAAACAAGAATCCCATTGATGATAACCAAACTTTCTACCCAATTAGATAGAATACTCGTCAAGTGACAACATTCTAGGAATCTCTCCCCTTTTCAACACTACACAAACGTTTGATTAGGAGATCGATTAACATAGATCAAACCTGAACTTTCCCCTCAAAATCGATAAAAAGAATGTCGAGAACTGTTCCTATCACACTTCCTTTTTAAAAAGGAACCTTGGATCGCCTTGGAATGAGAGCAGTGCTAAAATCGCATCCCAAGCATTGAAGATCAGCCCCGATACTCATCTTCACTTTACTCCTAATGATTGTAGGGGTATGACCCAGAAATTAGAAAGCTAAGGATTGCTAACAAAATGGTCTTTCTCTATTTGTTTTACAAACAGAACGTTCGTTCGTATATAATGATAGCGAGGTGATTATTATGGCGATACGTAACCGAGGTATAGTTAAATGGCAAGCTGCTTTTCAATTACCTGAATTAGTAAAGGGGCAACGCGATTTATGGCGTGATACGGAACGCACAGCAAGGCCAGTCTTAGACGAATATCAATTGGAGGAGTTCGATCGGCGGATAGCTTATGCGATGGAATCGAACTTTTCCGCAAAGGTAACGTTATGGTTTGATGGTTCCTTCACTGACATTACTGGTCGCATTCATTATGTCGACCCGATTACTAAGCAGATGCGTATTGAAGTTAGGTCTGGTCAGTTTAAGAGGATTGCATTTGAGGATGTTGTGGGAGTGGCTGTAGTTGATTAACCCGGAGAGCATGTATATTTAGGCTTATGAAAAATGATCGCACCCATTCATTAAAGTGAGCTTACTTCACAAGTGAACAGTCATGTATATGTCGACCGAATTTTGAGAGTTCCTTTATGAGACTTTCTAAGCAATTTCTTAACACGGAACCCCAAAGGTTAGAGATAAAAACTAACGTTTGGGGTATTTTTTTAGTATTCTATTTTACCAACATTTCTGATTTCTCGACGATAACCTGTCTATTCTTCCAGTTTCTTAACCATACAATAAGTTTATCTTTTAATTCCGAATCAATTGGTTGTTTAAGTGATTTTTTATTATGATTCATGATTTTGCTCATGCTGTATTCAACATCTGTTTTACGAAGCATATGAGTCATATCTTGAATAATATGTGTTTCACATTCACCTTGAACAAGGGATTTAATTTTTTCTAAATCGCTAACCTTTACGTTTACATCCTTTGTTCCAGTAATAGCTAGTACAGGACACGTGATCTTTTGTAACGGTTTTGAAACGTCAAATAGTGTTGTCTCCCGATTCCATTTAGCGTTAATTTTTTTCCCTTTATACTTAATAACCGGCTCATCCGATGCTTGCAGCGCCTTTACTAAGTCATCATTCATTTTTGTGATTTTTTCATCTACTTTTAATAATCGAAGTAACCATCCTTGAAATCCTTTGACAGATCGTAAATCCTTCATTATTTCCTGACGCTGCCAAGCCATTGTTTCTGCTAAAGGTTCAGCTATTCCGGCAAGCAGAATGATCCCATCTACCGAAACTTTCTCATTTACGAATGGTACTATAATACATCCTTCACTGTGTCCTAGTAAAATCACATTTTCAGAGTCTATGTTAGGATCCTTTTTAGCAAATTCTAATACAGCCTGAGCGTCGTCAATTAAATCGTACACGCCCATTTCATAATAGTCCCCTTTACTCGCTCCTACTCCCCTTTTATCATAACGAATACTCGCAAAACCTTCTGCGGCCAATACATCACTTAATTCCTTAAATATATTCATAGGCATTCCTTTAGCATTCGAATCTCGATCTATTGGTCCACTTCCATGTACCATTACAACTAAAGGGAATTTTTCACTGCTTCCTTCTGGGATCGTTACGGTTGCTGCTAATGGAAATTGTCCTTGTATCACCACTTCAATCTCTTTACTCATCATTTTCAACTTCCTTATTTATTTATTTATTTGTTTTTCTTTAATTGATAAAATTCAACTACAGATAGTACGTGTCAGTTAGCAAAATCGTTCATTTTTTTGTTCTGCTTCTTTTACCAATTTATTCAGAGAAAGCAGCCGTTATGATGGGCATTTCTATTAAGATAACTAAATGAACCACCTGTCATTTATAATAAAAGACAAGTGGTTCATTACACAACATATTTTTCCATTATTTCTGTAAATTTACAAAAAATATGAGCATTATCTGGTTCTCTAACTGGTTTATTTGCTGATCCGTATTAATTTGCTGTGCTCCAAACGCCAAACGATGCATCATAATTTCTTCTATTCCAGATATCAAATACTTTACAATTAGGTCCACTGGCTGGTTTGGCTGGAATTCCCATTCTTTCACACCATTAAGAATCATTGATAGATCTCCCGAACTATCAACCATTTCCCACCAATTTGTTTGTCATTAAATATTCTCATTTATATGAAAAGCATCCTGTCTGTTTTCTTTATAAAACTATATATCATATATGAAAGAATTTATTAGAAGAAAGGCAGTGGTGGAATATGGCTAAATATCGAATGGTGCAAACTGATTTTTGGAGGAATCCGATTGTTTTGGAAGAGATGACCCCAGAGGATAAATTTTTTTACTTATATCTGCTTACGAATCCAAATACAACTCAAATTGGAATCTATAAAATTACGAAAAAACAAATGGCTTTGATTTGGGCTATTCGATCGAGAGTGTTCTTTCGTTAATGGAGCGGTTTATCGAGCACCACAAGTTGATTCGGTACAATCCAGAAACAAGAGAACTTGCGATTAAAAACTGGGGGAAAGAGAACCTGCTTAAAGGCGGGAAACCGGTCATGGATTGTATTTATTCCGAATTAAAGGATGTCGAGGATACCTCACTTATTCAATATGTTGCGGAATCCATTCTTAAAGAAGAAATTCGCAGCTTGTATCAATCCTTTTATAAAAGCAAAGCAATTGTTTTCGGCAAGGAAGGCGGAGTTCAAGAAGAAAGTGATGCATACATAACGGAATATGAAGAAAATGACGATACGTTACGGTCTCGTGATACGATACGTGGGCAAAAAGAAAAAGAAAATAAAAATGAAAAACAACAACAAAAAGCTTTTAATCCCAATATAGAGAATCATCTAGTAGAAAATCCCTTGCAGGAAAATTCAAAGACCGAAGATGTACAAGAAATTATGGAGTTTTGGGACTCGAATGGCTTTGGTTTTTCGAACACGAATGCCAAACAGCAGTTGTTGTCGTGGCTGGATGATTCTCGTTTTTTACAACCGAAAGATGTAATTTTAAAAGCCATGACTATTGCGTGTGCCAATAATAAGCGAAAGCTGAATTATATTGTTGGCATTCTGAAGAACTGGGAAAATGAATCGTTATTGACCGCTGAAGAAATTGATTTGTATCAAAAGAACCAAAAGCCTGAAAGGCCACCAACAAAATCGTTTACAACGGGACGAGCTATTCCTAATGGATTTGAACTCGACCTTACGGCAGGTGAAGAATGACAGGCACCAAAACTTCAAAATTCATCAAATATTTACTAATATAGTAAAAATAGTACGATAAAAAGGATGAGAAAAATAATATAATGATGAAAGGATACCCAATCATAAAAGAGGATTTATCCGGATATAACAGGGAAATTTTACTTGCTCCACTTGGAGTATTTTATAATCTTTGAAGGGTATCTGGATATCTTAAATTTGTAAGCGTTTTAGGTTTAAACGGAAAAAGCAGTAGAATACGATCATTTTTATAAAAAATATGGTGTGAGGAGCTTTCTACATGAATAATCAACTTAAAACAGAGACAGAAAAGAATAGTCAGTTTCCATGGATGGACAAGTCATTGTCGCCACGTGAGCGTGCTGAGAAGCTCGTAGCCGCGATGACCTTGGAGCAGAAAATCGCTCAGCTTCACGGCGCGATGGAGACGATCAATATCTACGAATTGGCGTCAGCGGATAAAATGAGTACTATGAACGCGGAGGAGCAAGAGCAACTCATGGCCCAAATCCGGATAGAGCGCCATGTAACGGGTATCGATGAACTGGGGATCCCGCGCTTTCGGATTACCAACGGCCCAGTAGGTGTGGGTATGGGCGATGGATATCCGAGTCCAGCCGCTACAGCATTACCAATGTCCATCGGTCTTGCTGCTGGCTTTGATCCTGAGCTTGCACGTGAGTACGGCGACATTATTGGTTCTGAGTCTGCAACACTTGGCCAGCATGTACTAGAAGGACCGGGCGTTTGTTTACATCGAACTCCGATTGCTGGCCGTAACTTTGAATATTTTTCAGAAGATCCGTACCTTTCCGGGGTGATGGGCGTCGAGGTGACCAAGGCCATCCAGGAACACGGCATTATTGCCATGGGTAAGCATTATGTGGTTAACGATCAGGAGTACGAGCGCTTCCGCACGAGTGTCGAGGTGGATGAGCACGTATTGCGCGAGCTGTACCTGCTTCCATTCGAAATGTTGGTCAAGGACGGTGACATTGCCGCGATCATGAGCGCCTACAACCGTGTTCGTGGCACTTACGCAACGGAAAACCGCTATATCCTTAACGATATTCTTCGTGACGAGTGGGGTTTCCAGGGTTACGTGCAATCTGATTTCTGGTCATGCCGTTCTGCTGCAGGATCATTGAACGCTGGTATGGACCATGAAATGCCGGATGCCAAGTGGTTAAACGAGACGAATGTCAAGAATGCCCTTGATGACTCAAGCCTTGAGATCCAAACCGTCGACCGTGCCCTGATCCGCCGCTACACGCAGATGTTCCGTTTCGGACAGTTTGAGCGTCCTTACAATCCAGGTGAGATCGATGCAAAAGGTCATGGTGCCATCTCTCGAAAAATTGGCTCCCAGACCGCTATTCTTCTGAAGAATGAAGGCGAGACACTGCCGCTCGACCCGAAAGCCTATAATTCCATCGTGATCATCGGTCAGTCTGAGTTCGTTGATGACGCCTGCAATGGCGGTGGCGGCTCATCCAAGGTCACTCCGCTCTACACGGTACCACCGGTAGAAGGCATGCAGAATGTCCTGCAAGGTCTTGGTTCTAATGCGTTGGTCAGCAAGGTCACTGTCGCTAAAGATTTGTCGAACCTTGAAGAAGCGAAAGCGGCTGCCACTAAAGCTGGCGTGGTGATTCTAATGGCCGGCTTAGTTGCCACTGAGGGTGCCGATTTACCTAGTCCAAACATGCTGAACGACCAAAATCGCATGGTCGATGAACTACTGGAAATCAATCCGCAAACGGTTGTCGTGATGAAAGACAGCAGCCCTGTGATGATGCCATGGATCTCCAAGGCGAAAGCAGTTCTGGAAGTATGGAATCAAGGCACGGAAGATGGTCACGTCGTTGCCGACTTACTCTTCGGCATTGTCAATCCATCCGGCAAGGTGCCTACCACATACGCAGCTTCCGAGGGCGATCTTTTGTACGCAGACAACGCTGAGCGCTATCCTGGTACAGATGAAGGCAATGGCTTCCCGGTTATCCGTTATTCTGAGGGCCTCAACATGGGCTACCGCTGGTTCCAGTCTCAAGAAATTAAGCCATTATTCCCGTTTGGGTACGGCCTATCCTACACGTCCTTTGAGCTTTCTGGATTCTCTGTAACACCATCACAAACTGATGGCAAGTCCCCTATCACGGTTAATGTGACTGTAACCAATACAGGAAAAGTTGCTGGAGCTGAGGTTGTTCAGGTATATCTAGGCATTCCTGTCAACGGACAGCCACCTAAGCGTCTTGTTGGGTTCCAGAAGGTTTACCTTGAGCCTAATGAGTCACGCGAAGTGACCATCACGATCGATCCGAGCGCTACGAACCATCCGATGAGTGTATGGGACTACTACGACCATGACTTCGTGGTGAGGCCTGGCGAGTACACCGTATATCTTGGCACATCTAGCGAAGATACGCCTTACAAAGGCTCGGTGGTCGTTGAATAACTGAATATTAATCGTTAGAAGGATTGAATTCTCAGTAGGATTCAATCCTTTTTTCTTGTTTACTTCCCCGATATAGACAGCCACCAAAAAAGTGCCAGCCAACCAGAAATTGTACTGCACCCCACTTGTTAGACACACAGCTAACAAGTGGAGGTGCAGTTTTTATATGTCTAAATTTAACTACGGCGCTAGTATTAAAAATTCAGTCTTTAAGTTTTTATAAAATATAGTAATATTTAACTATAACATTTCATGTTTATTCCAGCCTTTTTTCTAAATCATACATATAGTTGCATAGATTGTTGGGAGGTAAGAACTTGAGTAGTTGGTTAATTATTATAGCATTGCTAATAATAGCTTTCATGTTAATCAAAAGTAGATTTTCGTTAAAGAGGAAGATTAGAAGAATTATCAAAAAACACCCTAACACTATAAGGTATCTTAAAAACAAAACTTTCAAAGAACATGAACTAATTAAGAGTTTAAAGGGAAAAGTTTATGATGAGCTAAGCGATAAAAAGCTAAATGTACCCGTCAAGAAGCTAGATACTATTATAGAAAAAGAAATTGTGAAGGTCGTTAAAGGTTGGAAAAGGAAAGTACTTGTATTTTTTGGTGTATTAGCAGGAGCAACGGGTTTCTGTTTTGCTGCTTTATTAGTCATAGGAATAACAACCTCCGAATCGGAAGAACCAGAGAAAGCTGCCGCGATTGCGAAATCGCCGAAGAACTCAAGTCAAATCGATTCACTTATGATGAGTGCAGAAACTCATATTGGTAAATCAGAATATACATTGGCAAAAAAAGATTTAGATCAAGTTCTAAAAATTGACCCATCTTCTCAAGATGCCTCTAAGTTATTGAACCAAGTTAAAGAGAAATTAAAAGTACAACAAAAAAAAGAAAAAGAAGAAAGTAAAAAGAAGCAGGTGGAAGCACAAGTTAATAAAGATGAAGAACGTTTTAATAACGGGATTGCTTTCATGCATGATGGACAGGAACAAAAAGCGCTAAAAGAGCTAGAAATGGTAAATAAAAAATCGAAAAGATATGAAGAAGCACAAAAGTATATCAGGAACATCAAGCTTAATCAGTTTGCTGAACAATGCAAGGATATAGACTATAAAGAGTTAAAAAAGGCCCCAGAGGCATACAAAGGGGAGAAAATCCACTTCGCCGGAAAGATTTACAACATCCAAGAAGTCAGTGGGAAAACAATTCTTTCACTAGCTACATCATATGCGGACGGTGATTATTACGGTGATGATGTTTTCGTCCTTTTTCCAACCGGAACCTCCTTAGTGGAAGGAGATTTCATTGATATCTATGGTGAAATGGTCAGCAATTATTCAAAAAGCCAATCCTATATCAGCGATTTCCTAAACGGGAGCCAGTACAGCATTTATTACGATGGAGGAACTTTTTATGAACAAGCGCCCGTTATTAAAGCAAGACTAGTGGAAGATTCCAAAAAAAGAATATATGGGAAATAGTTGTTGGGAAAAATCCTATGGTTCGTTCAATATCTATAAATTATGAAAAGACATCACTTTGATGTCTTTTTTAATCGTGTGGTGCCAGGCACCGAAATTAGGATTGATTATTCGGTTTATGCTACTGAATAACAAATAGAGGATTTCTCCTATAGGACCGCTTTATTATTTTATTAAATCTATTTATTTGATAATGATATAAATATTAATAGTAATAAAGTTTTTATTTTAGTAGAATTATGCTAAAGAAGAAAAAAATTTTCATTAAAAACAGGAAGGTAGGCTTACAACATTGCTTAGAGACTGTCCTGCAATAGTTTTTTCAGAAAATAAGTATGATCAACTTTGCAATTTTAAAATTTATGATGGATGTTATTTTATTCCCTCTACTAAAGCTTTCGATACTAAAAATGAAATAATAATAGATATAAGTGGCTCAGGTGTTTATAAAAATAAATTTATAACAAAAAGCAGTGATGCATATGACATTATATATGATCTATCTAGTGACTCAATTGGTAAAAATATAAGAGGTTCATTAAGCTTTTATGTAATTAATAAGGTTGAAAATAAAGCGACTATCATAACCGACCCTCTATCAGGAGGAATAGTTTTTTACTTTCGATCTGAAGCAGTGACTGTATTTTCTAATAGTATTAATAGTATTAAAAGTATACTTAATGCACTGGGTATTCATTTAAAAAAGTCTATGGATTATCTAAATGAATTAGTGGGTACAGGAAACGGCGGTTTTTTTGATTCAAGCTATGAAGAAATCAAAGCTTTGAAGCCATTCCAATACGTTGAAGCACAGAATCATTCATTTACTATTAAGGATTACTTATGGAAACAGCAATTTTTTACTCCGGTCACAAATTATAATGAAGAAATTGAAAGGGCAGTAGCGGAAATAAAGAATAATATAACCGCTGTATCTAATTATGATGATGGTGCCCATAAGATAGCGCATTTAACTGGTGGTTTTGATTCGAGACTAGTTTTATCTAGTATTCTAAATATAAATTCATCTGATGATTATCACTTCTTTTGTTCAGATCAATTTGAATTGGCCGATCGATTAATTGCAGAAAAGTTATCAACAGAATTTAATCTTACAATGACTGAATACCCAGGCTACAATACGTTGAAAACTCCTTCTACATTAGAGGAAGAATATCTCTTACCCATGCAATTTTCTGGGGGTATCCTATCTGCTGGAATTCATGGGAATTATCAAAAAACAACTAATATAATACTTAGTGGCGGTTATGGAGAATGTTTCAGGTCATTCTTTGGTTCGCGAACTACTGAAAATACCACAAATATCTTATCCTTATTACCAAAATTATGGGGGAATGTATTTTTTAACGAAAATGATGATGATTCTTTATTTTCAGCCACCTTTAAGAACAAGTTGGCTAAAAAAATTACATATATTTGTGACGAGGCTAAAGATAATGGGCTAAGACAAGATGCATATCTGGATTACCTGTACACCAGAATCAGAAATCGATATTATATAGGATTCCAATCCCATAGTTGGTCGGAGTTTGCTTCTAGATTTGATCCGCTATATTCATTATCAGCCATAAGGTGTGCATTATCATTACCACAGGAGCTACGCTCAGCAAATATTGTGGGTATTGATATCATGAGTCATTTGTATAAGGATTTAATTAAATTGCCTTTTGATAGAGAAATTTTTAATGAAAATTTTATAAAATATAGAGAAAAACCGAATGTAAGAGAGTATAGTAGCATTGCTAAACCTAAATTTGGTTTAAGCGAGCTAATATATGGTAAAGAACTAAATAGGTACCTAGAAGCAACACCCGAACAAAAGGACAAAGCAAAGAGATTGAAAGCTCATCTTTGGCAGGTTGTTGAAATAAAAAGGGTGCAACAAAAGACAATGGAATTAATTTCTTCAATGCCATCTAGTCAAGTAGCATCACTTTTTAACAGAAAGATTCTAAACAGATTACTAAAAAACGACTTAAATAATCGAGTACACATAAGAACTGTATTTTCTATTTATTCCATCCTTCTTTGGTATTTTAGTAAGGAAGAGGTAAATGATAATTATCTTAAAGGTAAAAATATATGGACTGAATGAAATATATAGTGGTGAATGCAAAGCCTTTCTCATTAGTTGAGTTGGGCTTATTTTTTTCCTTATGTAACCGTCAAGTAGAAATCATAATGGCTTAGGTAAGAAATTTCAGTTATCTGATATATCAAGAATAATTGACAGCAAACCCATGGATGAATTACATAAATACGTTCGGAGGATTTTTCGGATTAATAAAAAAGAATGTAAATGGATTGTCCTAGATACGTGGGGTTTGGCATGTAAACTCAATAATAGTCAAAATGTAACTGACAATAAGTAATTCCATCTCTGAAGAGCAGGCGCATGGAAAAAATTTTGAGCAACTCACAAATTCGTGAAATCAAACAAAATGCCGTCGTTCTACTGACAAACCTCGACCATTCTCCCCACTTTTCCCTTTCAATCAAACGATTAATTAAAATGGCTGCATGCCTTGAAAAACAAACATTCTCTCCTCTCCACACATGAAAATGTTGTTGAAAAATGGCTTTAAAATGATCGATGAAACCCATCCAACCCACATTATCCACAAAACGACTTCGTTTCGACCACATTCCTTATAGGCTATACTATTCAAACGTTTGATTAAAACAGCTGAAAGTACTGTTCTATACGAATTCTCTCCTACTTGGAAGAAAGAAGATTGTCGTGGACTACATAAGCTAGCAGCAGATCATCACCTAATTTTCCACAAAAATAGATTGATTTCTCCCGAACTAACACGAATTTATGAATTTCTCCCCTTCTCAACATTACTTAAACGTTTAATTGAAAAAAATAGCCCCCTCTAATCCTCGATTTATCCCTTAACATCCATAAAAAGAATGTCGACAACTGTCTTACCACTTCTTTTAAAAAGGAACCCTGGCTTGCTGCTGAATAAGGCTAGTGCTTAAATTTAACACCAGCCATTGAACACAAATCCATTGCTTTGGTACTTTTTTATCGATCCTTTTCCCTTTGCGCGTTCCCCAACAAAGAACGGCAGCACTAGAAACTGGGGAAAAAATTTATTTGTTTCCCAAGGGAAACATTTGAGTAGTTAACTGGATAGATACTTCTCCCTCCTCATTATCTAATGAGGAAAAAGGAGAATTCCATGAATAATGAAAGAATAGATTTAGGGAAATTATTCGAGAGGTATAGACGTGCTAGCCGACTCAACCAAGAGGAACTAGCTTTTCGGTGCCATATTAATAGGAAATCCATGAGCAATATCGAAACAGGGAAGCACTTGCCGAGCCTAGAAACCTTCTGTTATCTTGCTATAAACTTTGACATGACTCCATCTGAGCTTTTTAAAGAAATAGAGAAAAATGGTTTACTATTTGGAATTATCGAAAGAGATGATAACCCAGATTAGTTCATTCTTTTCTTACCTTGAAAATCTACTTGCAGGCTATACTAATTTAACTTTAGCCGAGTGGGATCTTTCCCAAGAAGGGAGTATCTATGAATGTTGAACATGCAGAACGCAAAATAATGAGATTACAAAACCAAATTGCAGATTTACAATCTTTTATCGACCTAGCAGAGAATTATGAGGCCAATAGCTTTGAACAAAAAGTAATTAAGGAATATGCCTTCTTAGGAAGTGTAAGCAAGGTAGCGGAAAAGATAAATAGGGAAACTCGAGATAATGGCTCAGGTAAGAACTATCAGTCATCTGATATATCAAGAATAATTGACAGCAAGCCCGTGGATGAATTGCATTACCATGTTCGAAGGATATTTAGAACCAATAAAAAGAATCATAATGGACGGGCAACTCTCCTTTAAAAATAGGAAATCGCGCCATTTAAGATGGTGCGGGAACCAGAACCAGAATTTCAGGCAAAAAGCATCCCTCAATCCCGATGCTTTTTGCACCTATATTTCTTGTGCCCCTTCATAATAATGTAAGAGGCTTTCAATATTCATAAATCTTGGTGGATTGGAATTTGGATCCTTAAATAAATAGTAGCTGCTCCAAGGATAATTTTCTGGCTGTTTCACCATATTTGCTTCGACAGGATTTAAATGAATATAGCGACTAACTTCTAACATCCCTTCTTTATCTTCAATGACTTTATCATAATAGCGTTTTTCAAACACATGGCCTGTTAACCGGTACTTAGTATTGTAATAGTTTGCGTACCGTTTGTTGATGAGCGCCATGAGTTTGGAGAATGGGATTTCGGGGGATCGAATCTGCAGGTGATAATGATTGGTCATTAAACCAATAGGAGGCTAGATCATGCATGAAGCTGATAGAGGATAAACAAAAAAGCTTGAAAATCAGTTGCATTCGAAAAAGAGATCTCGCCGATTGCCCCTGCAAACAATATGGTAAAATCGATGTGGAATCCAAATTCTCTTCTCTCGCGACATTATGTTTCCCTCGCAACTGTTTGTTTTTTATGGATGCCCCATCTTCTTAACGTCATCGCTTCCCAAAAAGCTGTATCGGTTATTTGCTCCTCCCCAGCTAAGTCTGATATGGTCCTTGCTAGTCGAATGATTTTGATTTGAACCCTGTTGCTCCAGTTTTGCTTTGCAGCCACATTCATGAGCATCTTTTGTTGGTCAGTCGTTAATGGACTGGTTTCCATGATCAAGTCCAACGGAACTTTGGCATTCGTGATTTCCGCTTGATAACGCTGATATTGTTGTTGGCGTGCCTTTTCAACCCGTTCCCGGATAACAGTCGAAGAATCATGAGTCTGTGATGATGGAACTAGATTAACCGACTTTAGTGATAGCAAGATATCAATCCGATCATAGACAGGGCCTGATAATCGACTTTGATAGTGTTGAATTTGTTTTTGCAAACACGTGCAATAATGATCATTTGACCCAAGATAACCACATGAGCATGGGTTCATCCATCGCTCCAATTAGAATAAAAGAGGACGGGTAGGTGACAGTTGAATGGGCTCTGCTTATCGTCACTTCCCCAGTCTCAAGAGGCTGCCTCAGCATATCAAGGGTCTTTTTCGTGAACTCGGCGATTTCATCAAGGAACAATACCCCATGATGGGCTAGTGAAATTTCGCCTGGCCTCGGAGAAGAACCTCCTCCAATGATCGCTACAGAAGATGCAGAATGATGGGGATGTCGAAATGGAGCATGTTGGTGAAAATGCCGTTTCTCTCCGGCAAGTTGATAAAGACTCATGACTTCTAGTTGGGCTTGATTAGTAAGAATCGGTAAGATAGAAGGAAAAGTTTTTGCCAGCAAACTTTTTCCACATCCAGGTGGACCACTCATAAGCACATTATGTTCACCTGCTGCTGCAATTTCAAGTGCTCGTTTAGCTTGTGTATGACCAATAACATGACGGAAATCTTTTTGTGTGGAGTTCGTAAAAGGAGACATTTTTTCATTTGAGGGTTGATTCGGGAGGAATGACAGCAGCTCTTTACCTTCTAAATGCTGAACTACTGCTTCGATATGCTGCACAACAATACAATCCAAATCTTTCAGCATGTGTATGGGTATTGTAGAATCAAAAGGGAGATAAACTTTCCTTAGACCCAATCCTTTAGCAGCAAGTAACGCAGGCAGCATCCCTTCCGCCTTTACCACCATCCCATCAAGAGATAATGCGCCAATAAACGCAGTATTCGCAGGAATTTCGCCCCTTATCATGTTCAGCTCCTTCAAAGCAGCAATCGCAATCGCCAAATCAAAAAGAGGCCCTTTTTTCTTTTGTTCTGATGGCGAGAGATTGACCACCACTTTCTGGTCCGTAACATCTACATCAAAGTGCCCCAGTGCTGCAACAACCCGTTCCCTTGACTCCTTTACCGAAGCATCCGGCAACCCGACAATCACCATCGACTCGGTACCAGTCTTAATCCTAACCTCCACTTGCACAAGGTAGCCTTCCATTCCTTTCAAACCAATACTCGAAACCTTAACCGTCACACTAAACCCTCCTAGACTCTATTAGGCTATCTTCAAAACAAACACAAAATGAATAAAGGAAAAGAAAATCAACAACCAGTCACCCTTACACCATTCAGTTGCAACTCCATTCTATCACTTCCTACCAACCTAAATGACTATCAATCTTCGACAAATATCGGGGCGTTATCGGGGCGTGACAGGCACCGGAATTAAGGATCGCAACGCACTGGCACTGAAATTTCTTTCCACTTTTAAATGGGAATGATTTTGTATATAATGGATATATAATAAAAAAAGAGAAGTGCTACCAACACTTCTCCCTGCAACTTCTACCGTCAGGGTGGTGGTTGTCTATGTGTTATTTTTATGAGAACCACCCTTTTGCTTGTGACGGCGTAAGGTGGTTTTCTTGTTTTCTAGAACGTTTTTCCGAAAGAAATATGCGCTCAATTCACGCACAACTCCCTTCAGAACTTCTCGTAGAATTTCAAGAAATGTTTCCATGATTATCACCTCCCTCCCAAAACGGAAAGAAGCGTAACAATCCACCACCCCAACAATATACAGTTGCAACTTAATTCTATCATTTTATTTCTATTTAAAAGCCTATCAATCTTCGACAAAATCCGGGGCGTGACAGGCACCAAAATTTAATGTCCAAATACTGTAAAAATTTACTGAACCTCGACAAATTTCGTGTCGTATCAGGCACCTTATATTATTAATTTCATTTGCAGCTTCATACTTTTTCGCCTTCTGTGCAACATACGACGTAAACTTTTTTAAATGAACGTTGTGTAAACAATAAATCCAGCATTTTTAGCCCTGATTTGCTGAATAAAGTTTACGTCGCTATTGTCTCCTTTTGTGAATTAAGAAGCTTTTTGATTATTAGTACTTTGTTTGTTGAAAAAGCCGATTTTCCCAATTTTCTTTGCTACTGATTTACCCCATTTATTTGAAGGAACTTCAATGTATTTATGTGTAAAATGAGCAACTGGTAAACTGATGAAAGGTACTAAAATGAACGCTAGTTCCAATGGAATCAATTTACCTAAGAATATCGTCACTAACATTAACACAGGTATATGAATCAAATATAGACTAAATGAAATTTGACCAAGCCAAATTAATGGCCTTATTGTAAGCAAACGATTTGCAACAATTGATGTTAGAATCAATGAAAATAGTAGCAGTATCCCAATAGCAGAGACAAGATCCTCTAATTTACTATTGATTACATCAAAAACAACATTCAGCCATCTACAATTTATTAAGAACAATGTTATAATCCATAATGATATTCTTGGTGCAGAACCTATGTTTTTTAGGATACCCAAATTCAAACGACTTTTTGATAGAATCGCTCCTAAAATGAAGAACGTGCAATAATAAATAGTTTCTTGAAATTGTAATAAAACCGATGCTACTGATCCCCCTATTATGGTAATTACAATTCTTAGTAAACTGTAGATAATAAGATTAATACCAAGTGACAAGATGGAGGCTTTAATAAACTTAAATTTATTAATTATTATCAAGAATAACGGTAAAATTATTGAAATTCTCATCTCATGATAGAGTGTCCACACCACTCCATTTACATTTGCAGTATCCACATTAATCATTAGGATATATGCAATTATCGCTGTTAAAGAAACAGGATGCTCCCACCTATTATTATAAATACTACTCATTCCATCAACGTCTTTATAGCCTGCAAATATAGTGACTAGTATAACAGATACTATCATCACTGTGATGTAAGGTAGATAAATACGAAAGAATCGTCTTACAACATATTCAGTATATGCAGGAGCTCTCCCACTCTGAAATGGGATAGACAAAACAAAGCCACTTAATATAAAAAAAAGTAAAACCGCCTCCTTGCCTGCCCACACTAATCGCAAAGGTGAAAGTGTGAATAATTCTACGAAACCATTAGCGAACACGTTAAAATAGTTTGCTTCGTAAAAAACAGCATAAGCTAACATGCAATGAAATATGACTACAATTAATGAGGCGATTCCTCTTAATGAGTCTAATGAGTCTATTCTGTTTTGATTTTTCAAATAGTTTAAGCTCCCTTTTTATGTTAACGTTACTATATCATGTGATATTTTTTTTAACAAAAAGCAATATTGGTTAGTCGGTATAGCCATTGGTAAATATATTTTTGCCGTACCAACCATATTTGACTGTTGCAAACGAAATGATACTCGAATTGCGTTAGGTGGCATGGTAATATTAAGTGTTGACCTTTGCTATTTTCCTTGAGTTTTGGCGGAATCTATAGTCACCATGTTTGTTTGTGAAATAACTCCTTCGGTGTCATGCAACCAAAATCAATAGTCAATGAACCAGAAGTGATATTTCGCAACCAATCACTTCTAAATTTATATGATTAATTAAGATTAACTGGAAAAGTTTGCACGGTATTAGCTGTTGGATTAGTAATAACTAGCACAGCATTTAAACTAATGTATATTTATGTCCTATCGTTAATGCTGGGTTATTATTATAGACTTCTTATAAATGTGAAGTACCGTCTCCAGTTAAACTTAGTTTATTAGAACTTGCTGTTTGTGATGATGAAAGTGCTACCCAGTCAGTAACACCTTTGCTAAAATTAGCATTTAAAACAATATTAGTGGCAGGAAAATCTGATGATGAGTGATATGTACCTCCTGCTGTCCACGCTGAACCATTCCAGTAATATCATTTTCCATCAATTGAAACGACAGAAATATTTAGTATTTCCTGCCGGAAATGCTGTTTGTAGTGATGAAACGGTAGCATAAACACCTTTCGGAGAACCGCTTGTTACTGCTGCAATCTGTCTATCAACTTCGGTTTGATTGGCTTTTTCCGCCTAATTCGTATTAAATGTTTAATCTTTTTTAATATCTCTTAAACACCATTCTATAAATTTTTCATAGCCTTCAAAAATCGGTTTGGAATTTAAGAACGTGTCTAAGTATTCTTTTTGATAGGCTATTTCCCATTTTCTATAAAATCCGTGTGACTCTAGAGTTTCAATATTTCTTTCTAAAAATAACATGAAAAATTCACGGAATAATGATACTGGTGGTATTTCTTTATATCTTTCAAAATATGATACTGCTAACTCTTTAGCCTCGTTAACAGTTTCTTTATTTCTCTTTTCATAATAATCTTCTAAAGACATAATGAATCTAGCTGGATTTCCAGCGTATACTGAATTGTCTGGTATATTTTTATTAACTAAAGAATTAGCACCTATTATTACATTATTTCCGATAGTTACACCTTTGAGTATTGTTGTATTAACACCTATAAACACATTATTCCCAATCGTAACTTTTCCAGCTGATCCAATAGTCTCGTTGTATACGTTTCTCAATACTGACCAATCATAGCCATGTGTTAAAACAGTAACACCTTTTGTAAATTTTACATCAGACCCAATATCAATCAAACTTGGGCGAGTTACATCTATTACTACAGTTGTAGAATCAAAAAAACGCGTTCTCTCTCCAACTTTACAGCCAAGATCTCTTAGATATTTAACGTATCTTTCAGAAGTTGCGTTGTATGGAATAGAATTTTTCCCTAAAATAATTCTCTTTATTAATTGTCTAAAATTTAAAACCACAAATATTTACCACCTTTCCAATGAATTACAATGAATTTTATTATCACAATTGAAGATTTACAATTTACGTCAAAATTAACACTAAACCTTATACCAATTATTTGAATAACAAACGAATTTTAATGTTGTTTGATGACTCAAAACCTTATTTGTTATATGATTTTTCCATGAAACCACCAATTCTAAGTTAGCTTTTTTATAGCTATCATTAAAAAAGCTTAATGTCCAATTTTTTGTGATATAGATTTGCTCCATTTTTTTGCAGGAGCCTCTAAATATTAGTGTGGATAATAAGCAATTGGCAAACAAATAATTTGAACTAAAACAAAGGTTTTTCTAATGAGATGAAAGCGTTCGAAATTAAGCGAGTGTGTTTAAATGTAATTGAGCATACAGTATTCCAATATTATGTATTCTAATATTCGTTCTGGTTTATAAGTAAATAATCTAACCAACGAAATCAAACCCTTTTTACTTTTACAAATAATGGAAAATTGGTATTTTGGCTATCTTCATGGATTTCCGCTCTCACTCAGCTGCAACAGAGATTAATTCCAGATATATGGAAGAACCAGATTATTCCGAAGGAAATTTACACTACATTCTTTATTCTTGTGATAATGTATTTTTATTTATTTCTAAATGTTCTAATCAACATGTTTTAATTTTTTTCTAACTCAGAGGAGTGGACTTGGAAAAATTCATTAATGAGCGTATGATAATGACAACTTACTTTCCTTATATATAAGAACTGTTTCCAGTCACCTTTTTATTTTTCCTTTTGCACATACTAAACAGAAGAAGTATCATTTTATTTTATTATCTATGATACGCCCTGGGACACCTACAACAATACAATTATTTGGAATATCCTTAGCAACAACTGCATTTGCACCAATTTTTACATTATCCCCAATGTGTACCCCACCAAGTATCTTCGAACCTGCCCCTAACACACAATTGTCTCCAATTACAACAGATTTCAAGTCTGTTCCTTGCATAATTGTTACCTGTTGCCAAATTGTACAATTTTTACCCACCTTTACATCGTGACCAATAATAATACCATTTAAACCGTGAGGTAGAAGTGGTGGGGAATCAAAAATAGCACCTTTTCCAAAATCGGTACCCATCGAGGAATTATTATTGGCATCCATTTTCTTAATACGAAATAAATAATACATTCTTATTATGAATGGGGTTTTTGAATTAGGGTTAATTACCTCCTTCCGCATTACCCAGTATTTTTCGTGATTATATTGCTGTAGCATATTTAACACCGTTCTAATAAAGAAATTTTTGGTATTAATATTCATTCTCTCACCCTAAGCTTAATATATTTAAATGAGTTCTAATCTTGTTATTTCATCCCATAAATTCACCTAAATTCAACGGTATAGCATTTTCGGGAATAGCGAGGAAGCCCTTGTAACCATCAAGTAGTTTTGAATACTTTCTTTACCGAAAATGGTAGCAGTATGCCAAAGTCTATAACCGTCACTTTCGTTGAGTAGACTTTTCCACTAAATGAAGTAAACAATCTAAATAGCTGTAGTAAAACATTTCTTACAAAAAATATTCGATGTCAATATTAAGTACAACGTTAGTTAGGTGTAGATACAATTTACTTCCTTTTGATCCAAAGCTATATACATTTATTCATCAAAAATAACCAATTAGAGTCTTTATTTTAATAATCACAACTTGAGACATTCAAATAATTCTTCTGTTTATAATGAGAGTTCAAGTTTACCTATAGCAGAAATGGAAACCTTATAACATTTATTAACAGTTTCTCATATCTAGCCCCATTCCAATATGGATTTTCAATTATAGTGATTTTTCTATATTGGTATGTAACACCTAACACAAGGATCGTGTTGGATTATAGGAAGGAAACCCTATATTATACTAAATTGAAACACAATCTTCACAACTCATTGTCAATTTATTGATAAGCAATATGGACCAAAGACTTAAAAAATTCATCAATGAAAAGAAAGGTTACTTACAAAGAAGTAGGGTCACTTTCGCTACTGTATCCCCATCCTGTTACAATTTGGCCTAAAATATGAAACGCCTGGAACTTTTGATTAGCAATATTATTTTCATACTTGGCATGTAAGCCCCTACCTGTATTAACTCTAACTAGTTTTGAATCTAAGCTCAAAATTAAATAAAGGGACATCAAATTAGAAACCCTTATCCATTTAAATATATTTATTTTCTTTACCAATTCGGTTTCACTTTCTTCTATCTCTATTGATCCATGCGCATTTTATTCAATTTTTTTGCCTTCAAATATGTATACAAAAAAATGTTTATATAATAATTACATTAAATATATTCACTTTTTTGTCCATAGATTATTTTAATACTATTTACCTTCGATTACTTATATGAATAAAAAATTGGGCTCTTTCATTTTTCGAAAGAACTAGAAATAGATTAAAAATAAGACCAATTACTGCACTCATTAGTACGACTAAAATAAATTCCAACCAAGATGTTATATTTATATTAAATTTTATTAAGAACATAATACCAATTAATATAATTAAGGAAAATAAATTACGCAAAGTTGGTTTAAACAAAACATACCACTTTTGATTAAGACACTTGGCCCCATAAGGTAAAATAAACACTAATACTTTTATTAATCCTAATACTGTACTAATACCAGCAACAGCATAAATACCTAAATTTGTCGTCTTCAATAAAATAATAACAATCAATGCATTAAGGATTCCAACACCTAGATTCACTAGTGAATTGGCCTTAATCTTATTGGTAACCGTAAAAATATTATATATTGATAATGTGGTACCACTTAATATCATTACACCTACAGTTAAGATGGATACTATATATAATTCTTTTGCATTTTGTGAAGGAACCCATAGGTGATAAAATATGTCCCCATATACAATAAAGCCAGCCAAGGGAATATTGATCAAAATCCCTATTAGTTTCATGCTTTGTTCTAATACACTCTTTATTTGCTGATTGTCTCCTACTGCATAATACTTGGCCATGTCGGGTGCAAATACCCCTGTTATTAAATAAAGAACACTGTACAAAATATTCGGAATAGTTTTCGCAATGGCTAGAACTCCCATTGGTACTGGTCCAAGAAAAACATTTGTTATCAGTAAATCAAGACCCGTAGTCAAAATTCCACTAAGTTGTGAAAGAATATTCCAGCTTCCTGATGATATTAACTCTTTTATTGCCTTAATCTTGATGTATTTTCTTTTTATTTGTAATTCAGGTGTAAACCTTTTTGTATAGTAAACATTCCAGAGAATGATGTAGATCTGAATTATTAGAGCAACAAAACTAATAAAAAAAATCTTTGGGGGAAATATTGAGAATAAAAATACTAAGAGGACTAATCTTATTATCGCCCCCTCAATACCTCGAATTGAGTTTAGATAGAGCTTATTTTTAATAAATAAGGATACACCGAACAATGAAGTTATTAATGATATTAGAAAACCAAGGAAAATGAATCCAAAAAGTATTCTAATGTCATTTAATAAGTGAATTGGAATATCGATAAATTTATCAATGAAAATAAGGAATACCGATAAAGGAATAATTAATACCAAAGCAATGACTATATTTGCAAAAATAACTGAGCTAAAAAATACATTTGCACCATCATGATCATTTTTATACACCCTAATTGATACGAATCTACCTGCCATAGAATTTAACGCAATTGTTATGATTGATATATATTCAACTAAATTATTCCCTAATGTTACAAATCCATAAGCCTCGGCTCCAATTGTTCTTACAACATAAGGTGTAAGAAAAAAGCTTATTCCTAGTGTAATAAAAAAAGAAATAAAATTTGCCAAAAGGTTTATAGCAATTATCTTTCTAGACATTTTTTCTCCAATCTGAAAATATATATTATTACTTCAGAACTTCAATACCCTTACTTTGAAAAGTAACACTGCAGTTATATCCAAAGATAAATTTCCTTTATTTTTACAACATAAACAAATCTATTCGTTTTTTGCATCTATTCCTAAATACATATCCAGCTTTTCAAATTGCTTTTCTGCATTTTCCCTTTGATGATCTATACAAAAAACCTCATTGTTATAAAAATAATTCATTAAAACATCTACACTTAACTTTTGAATATTTTCTATCCTTACGTATTCTCCATTAAAACCAATATCATCAATAATATTTTGCATTTTCTCACTATAGACAATTGGAAATACAGTTTTGTTCAAAACCCAACCAAGTATCATCGAGTGAAGTCTTGTAGCGATAATAAATTTTGATTGGTTAAATAATGAAATAACCTCATTTATGTTTCCTCTATAATAAACCTTATCAACGTTTTGTTTTACATCACTGTCTAATAAATTGTAAATAGCATCCACTACATCTTCATCATGTTCTAATCTACAAAATGAAACTAATTTAACTCGTATATTTTGGTTACTAAATTCCTTACATATGTCTGCTATTTTCTGCTTATAAACAGTATTATATTGTTCTAATTTCCTTCTAACAGAAAAATTTAGTACTGAAATAACGACTTGGTTTTCTTCTTTTGATTGATCTACATTTTTATAAGTAAACACAATATCTCCTGCTTGCCTTACGTTAGGTAAATCTCTAAATAATGCTAATGATTTTTTTTCTCTAAAACAAATATCTGTATAAGACGAAAACAACTCTTTATATTTTAAATAATAACTTTTATCTGTATAAGGTCCGAAATTTGCACCTAACAAATAAAATGGTTTCCCCTTAATATAACGGCGTGAAATATATTCAAAATCTTCTTTCCATAGATCAGTAGTTTGCATAAATAAGGAGCCACCAATATATATACCAAAATCACAACCTTTTGCAATTAAACGTTCAAAATGAATATTTAATTTTAATCGATTGCTAATCACACTAAAAGTACGAATTAAGGGGTGCGTATATGCATAAATTTTTAAATTTTTTTGACTCGAAAAAACACTTTTATATTCAGCAAATGTATAGAGTTTGAATTGTACATCCGGGTATCTTTCACAGAGTATCTTAATAAATAAATCGTCACCAAAATTGAATCGTGTATATGCGTAAATCATTGCTTGCTTCATTCTCAACTCTCCATATATAAAATAAGAAATAGCTTTTAGCTTAACTTCATGTTATTTCTAAATTTAATTTTCAACAATATAAATAGAAATAGAAACAATTTCATTTTCAATAATCCATAAATAGTTTTTAAAAATTTTCCTTTGGGATTCATTTTCTTATAAACACTATAAAAAACCTTATCGTTACCTAATAATTTTAATGCTTTATTTACTTCTGTGAATTTTTTTGTTGATACTAAATATTGTAATTCTAACTCATACATATGATACGAAAACTTTACAAATGAACTTCTATTGTAATCTGACACTTCTTTTAACTCATTTAAAAAGTTTTCAACTGCATAAGCAACAAACCTAGAATTGATAAATATATTACTAAAGTTACGTTTCAGTATGCTAGTTTGATTTTCAATTTGACGATAATGATAAAAACATTCTGTAACAGAATAAACTGAGGTTACATAACAACAATAGTCAAGATTGAATATAAGGTCTTCATATACTACACACGACTCATTAAATTTCAATTTATGCTGCTTTATTATGTCTGAACGGTATACTTTATTACACGGGGAAGCCATATTTGCACCGAAAAATAGATTTTGCCATTCATCGATAGTCGGTTTTTTATATGTTTTAAAATTAATTCTTTCCCTATTTTCCGTAACGGATATCCTAGTATCACTATAAATATCATCATAATAACCATAAATCATTAAGTCATAATCATAATCCTGAAGGCTTTTATCTATTGTTTCTATTAAATTACTTTCTATATAGTCATCTGAATCAATGAATAAAATATATTTACCCTTAGATCGATTTATGCCAAAATTTCTAGTATCTGATACACCACTGTTTTCTTTGTGAATTGCCACAACTCGTTTATCCAAGGCTTTATATTTATTGCATAATACAAAACTACTATCCTGCGAACCATCATCAATCAATAACAGTTCAAAATCATCATATGTCTGATTTAAAATACTATCAACACATTGTCTTAATTGCATTTCAGAATTATATACGGGAATAATAATACTATACTTAGGCACCATTCCACCTCATTATGTTTAAACAATTGTTCATATTTATGGAAATTTATTTTATTATATTTTGAACTACCTACGAACCAAACAATTGGATATATGTCCAATTTCTCTATTTTTTTAATTAACCTTTATTGCTGAAAAAAATTGTTCTAGCGCTAAAGAATTTTTGTATTCAAATTTCTTACAATTTCCTTTCAATATTTCAATGGATTTATTATCCTCTAGAACCTCTCGCATTCCGCAACATAAGCCCTCTACAGAATTTTCTACAATGATACCATTTATTCCATGCTGTATCATCTCTTCAGCAGCAGCAAACCTTGTTACAATTATCGGTGTTTGCAAAATTAATGACTCCATAACAACCATAGGATAACCTTCTGAATAAGATGTTAATACGGAAAAGTCAGCATTTTTTAGATATACATAGGGATTAGCTTTTTCCCCAACAAAAAAGAGTACTTTATCTAGACCTAAATGTTTACTTTTCTCTTTCAAATTATTTAAGTCTTTACCTCCACCAACAACGTACCATCTAAAAGGCTTTTTTGTCATATTTAATAACTTTTTGCATACTTCAGGAATTCTATCAGTCCCTTTTTCTTCATCAATTCTGGAAACAGTAATGAATGTAATACCATTAAACTTACTATATGGATTAATAATATTTGAACTTTTAACTAATCTATCATTATCAAACATATTGTAAACAGAATATGTTTGATTTTTTAATTCTGGGTATTTATAATCCATCTTATTTTTAATAGCTTTTGAAACACATGCAATAGAGGTGAACTCCCTAAAAAACTTATCCCATTTACTGATACTCCCCATATAATCAATATCTCCATGTAAAAAGGCAACTTTGGATTTTGCAATAGTTTTTCTTAGCACAAAATAGTAATATGGATAACCTTGGCGGAAAGCTATACTTGTATCGTACCCATTATATTTTTTTGAAAAAGAAAATATAATTACTTCCCAAATACCAAATTGATTTAGTATTTTTTTTAACCCTCCAAAAACAAGCTTAATAATTTTCAAAAAAAGAGATTTCTCGTTTTTTATATTTGTAAATGATAAGTTCCACCAAGAAGAAATTCCACCTAGCCTTAATATCTTAATATTTTTATCAAACTCAACCGGATGAGTTTTTGAATTTGATAGATCTAGTATAGATACTTCAATATCGTTTTTCACTAATTCATTAGCTAAATTTATTAAGGAAGTTGTAATACCACCTGTACTAAAATCACTAACAACAATTAATATTTTCATAAGTGTCCCATTTTCTATCTTAATTTTTTTATTTTCAAAAGTTTTTCCAAAAAGAAATTTATACATTAGCGTTGCATTAATTTAATTCCACTATTAGGAATACTCGAAATGTTCAATTTTATCATTTTACGCAAAGAAAAAGTCCTTTATAGTGGATAAAGTCAGGTGGTAATCCGTACAAATCCACTTTAAAAGGACTAACTCATGGACAAGATTACACGAAAAAATTAACAACGGAGTCGTCCCTAAAATTACTTCTTTTTGCGCAGCTACCAGAAGTAGAAAGCCTTCATGCGCTAGGTGATTATCTCTTCGATGACCAGCTACAACAGGGGCTTGACCTTGTTTCTATTAGTATTTCTCAGCTATCACGCCGTTTAAATGGTTTGAATCCAGATCTATTCCAAGACTTTTTCTTGATTTGGTGTCCCAAATTCATTACAGAACGCATTACACAAAACTTGTGATGCTATTAAAAGTAATAGATTCAAGCACATAGTCACTTAATTTGACGAATCATAAATGGGCAAAATTCCGTAAAACAAAGGCCGGAGTGAAATTGCATCTGTGGCTAGTATTTATGGAAAAAGGAACTTCCTACCCTGAAAAAGCCTTTATGACAACTGCCAAAGAACATGATCCTGGCTACCTAGATTACGAACGATTTCAGCCAATAACTAATGATAGGTACCTTTTTCTATCAAGACTAAGAATAAACGCTGTTATACGGGAAGTTTATAACTTTAAACTGCCCGAGAATACGTCTGTTTTATCGGATCAAATGGTGTTGATTTGCACGACACAAAACCGTGCTGAAAATTATTTTCGCCTAATAAAAGTCCTAGATTCAAAAGGAAATGAACTCCATTTAATCACAAATCGTTTTGATTTGAGTGCTGACGAAATTTAAGAAATGTACAAATCACGCTGGGCAATTGAGTTTTTTTAAAATGGATGAAACAGCACCTAACATAAAAAGGTTTTACGGTCAAATCGAATGGGCGATCTAGAATCAAGTGTTCATTGCCCTCATTGTTTTTTGCATAGGTGTACTCGTGCAAATTGAAACAATAAGCAAGCGAAAAATCATACAAATTAGCTAATATTTAAGGGCTGCGTTGTGGAAACCAGCGCATATTTGGCTTCGAAAGATTGAAGGAAAAACTATTCCTTGATACGCAAATTTTTGTTGTCACACAGGTCTAATTGTAAATAAATTTTTAAATGGACAGAGCCACCTTTAATTAGGCATTTAACTTTTTGATTCTAAAAATGGGAAATGAATAAATTGGAAATTTCGTCACTATTTATGCAACACTAGTGAAATTTATAATAAGTTTTAATAATTTATAAAAGTAAATAATTTTTTACCTCTATTTTAATTTAAATAGTTGTAACTCAATATTCATGCACTATTTGTATTACTAAAATACCTCTTTTAATAAATTGTAAATTATTTACATATTAAATAACAGTTAATCTTAAAAGCTTTAGTTATTAGCCTTAATTTTTCTTATACCAATCTTTATAATTAATACCACTTAATACGCTTTTAAATAGTTTCGGAGTAGTACAATTAGCTATTAGTATTATTTTATCTTTAATCCTGAGATATTTATTTAATATGATTTCTATAACTAATCTCCTGATCTCTTTTATTGATTTAACATATAACTCATTACTCCCATTCATCTCGTCTAATGGTATTAATAACAGATAAACCATTGTTTGATATAAGTAAAATCTTGTTGCCACACTCCTTAATCTAGTATAATTTGTTAAAGAGTATTTATAAGCTTCATATGCGTTTTCTACCATATCAATAATAGTTTCACTATAACCACTATTTGTAATACTCCCTGGCCGCTTGAAATAATTGTATTTATTAGTGTGTAAGTATAGTATTCCATCAACATCTGTTAACATATTAAATAATAAAATGAAATCCTCATTTCGCTTCCCTGAAGGAAATTTATACTTTTTTATAAAATCACTTTTAAATATCTTAGTACAGAATGATGTATCTCCTTTATGCAAAAATAAGTTTTTAATATAAGTTTCACTTTTAATAAAAGTTTGCATAAAATAATCTTCTTTTATTTGGTTATTAATATTATTAATACTTTGGATCCCATCTATCTGATTATATCCCACAGAAGTAATTTGCGAATTTTGTGATATAGCGGCCTTAATCAGAACTTCATACATATCCGAATCAATAAAATCATCACTATCTACAAATCCAATGTAATCCCCAGTCGCTTCTTTAAGACCGGCATTTCTAGCAGAACTAGCTCCGCCATTATTTTTATGGATGACTTTAACCCGTTTATCAAGTTTCGCATAATCATCACAAATCTCACCACATTTATCTGGAGAACCGTCATCCACAAGAATTATCTCTAGATTTCTATAACTCTGGTTTATAACGGATTCCACACAACGATGCAAATAGGCTTCGACATTATAGATGGGAACGATAACACTTATCAGATTATTCACAATTCGGAACCCCTATACCAATTATTATTAATTATTTTAGCTCTACTACATGGACCGCTTTCAAATTCAATTGTCTTTCTTGCGAGTAATTTTTCTGATAATTCGAGCAACCTCCGTGATGCAGTATTAGCATTCCATGTTTTAATAATCGACTCATAAGCCTCTTTGCCTATTTTTTCACAGAGATTTCTATCTTCTAGTAATTTTTTTACACATTCTATCAAATGGTTTATATCTCCGTTTTTATATATTAAGCCATTTTGATTATTGTTTATTAAAAATGGTACGGAACCAATAGCATGGCTTGCAATTACTGCACATCCACTATTCATTGCTTCATTTAAAACTGCTCCCCATCCTTCATAGAAATCACTAGTAAATAGAAAAATATCCGCAGATTCCATGTTTTCTCTTACCTCTTGAGGGTTCATACTACCTAAAAGTCTAACACGATCGGATAGATCATATTTGTCTATCATTTTTTTTAATTCAGCTTCCATATCCCCAGTTCCAATTATATCCAAGGTAAAGAGATACCCCTCTTTTTTCAAGATATTGGCGATTCTCAAAACATCATCTGGATGCTTCCAATCTAAAAATCTCCCTACCCAAAGAAGTTTAGGTATAGTATGTTTTTTTTTAGATATTAATTGGTTTATATCGTACTTCTTGACTTCGGGGAAGTATCCCCATCTGTATGCTTTATTTAGGTATGCACCTACTAGATTAAAATCCCCTGCAGCATATGCACTTGCACAAAGCATGTATAAGTTTTTCTTTTTATAAACAATGTGGTTACTGTAAAGGTTTTTTAAAGTTCTTGGATTAAAAACTTGCCATTTTCCTCTTTTAAATAGCCTTTCGCTGTAGTAAAAAGTTAGCTTATTTTCTTTTAACCGGTCTTTTATAAAGCATTTAGGAGCTGATCCAAAAATAACAACATCACTTTCAAATCCTAGTTTAAGCCCTTTTTCATAATTATCTTTGCTATTATAGGTATTTATGGAAAAAGGGAACATGCTGTTCATATCAGCATAGCCTAATCTTAGTCTTTCCTCTTCAATGGGTTGTGTAGCTACAAATTTAAAATCATCACCTAAAATATTGACCATTTCCTTACAAAATGGTAACTGATGGTGATTCAAAAAATTGGAAAAAAACGTTACCTTCAAATATCTCACTCCAATATTTTATGGATGTTTATTGAAAAATGAGAGACTAATAAACCTCCGAATTAATTATCATCATTGTCACTGTTTTCTTATGGACTTACTTTTTTGTAAACACTTAATACCCAAAAGCACTGATTTACAATAGTTCATAATCACTGTTGATACTTCGGATTACATTTGTTATTATCTCCCTATTGCCAGAAAAACAAATATTGTGGATTATTTTTTGCAAATAATAAAATTAACATTGAAGCTACTATATAAAAGACTATTGTTCTTTCCCAATTATGAAAGGATTTTATAATCTCAGGTACTAATAAGATTAAAAAAAGTGAAAAATACTGGACAACTCTCATTGTCGACGGATCAATAAAAGTTAACGGTACAAATACCAAAGATATTAATAGTGCATTAACATAGTGCGTTACTTGTGGATTATTATTTATTATCAGCTTAATTCTCCATATTGTAACACCAGTTAATAATAATAAAACAGTGGTAAATGTCCATGTACCAGCCCCTTTATATTGATCTATATAATCTTCATATCCCATAAAGGTTCCTAACACGAACATTACTTGATTCTTAAAAACAAACGCAAATGAGATAATAGCAAACATAAATAGAAGGTAGCTTTTTGTAATTTTCTTGTTTGCTAGAAAGTAAAACAGAATGAAACAGACAGCAGACTTATGAATAGTAAAAGCAATTAATACAAGAATTAAAAACGGCCAAAATCTTCTTTGCTTTATAAATTTATAGCCTATCAACACTACCAAAGCTGTTGCTATTGTTTGTCTGTGTCCTGTTATAGCAAAGAAAGAATAAAATAAACATGAATAAATCAGAAAACTTAAAAATGGTTCTGAGGAATTCTTATAAATCCATATACCAAGAGATACGGTAAATATTAAAGCAATAATAATTAAGAATAACTGGTAATTAGTGGAAAATTCTTGGATTAGCTTCTCTAATATTTGATAGCCAGGATCTTTTCCAGGTTGCCCCTTAAAAATTATGTTAATAAAATTTTTAATTATACTGTTCCATGATTCATTCATCGTTGGTTCAAATAAATATGCCTTATAAGTATAAGTATCAGCACCAATACTAATATGCCTAAGTCCTGATAATAGCACCCATTGTGAAGTTGCAAGAATACAAAAGATTTTTTTGTTTAGTATTGATGACTTATACCATAATAAAACAAATCCAAATATCATTGTTAAAAGAATATTGACTAGATATGCGGTCATGTGATACTCCTAGATATTAATTTATGCTCCACTCAATTGTAATTATTAAATCAGATAACTTATCACCATAAATAATATTTTCTTTTTAAAAAGGAATGTAGTTTTCTGTTATTCTCCTAGTCCCTTTTTAACCACTTATGTTATCCATTAGATACATCAATTTTTTTAAATATATATAAATCCCTCGCAAATGGTTAGGATTAACATTTCAGATATAAAAGAATAATAGAAGTCCAGCATCTAGTGATTATAGTTAATATCAATGTTTCACATAAAAAATTGGCTCATTTCCACTAATATTTCTCTCATGTATAGGAGCCCTTTCATTGTGTATTGTAAACCGCAAGATATTTGGAAATCATTGTAAATATCAGTATATTCTCTCTACTTTCCACCAAAAAAAATAGGAAATTAATTGCTAATTAAATCTATTATTCCAGGGAATACCATTATGGATTTTCCAAGTAGAATTCATATTAGGTATAGTGATAATCTTTTGAAATATAAACGATTGAGGTGTTAATAATTTGAATTCCCTATTACACTACTTGTCTTATTTGGTAATGCTATGTTTCCTTTTAATCCTTATTCAATTTAATTTCTTATACAAATCAATATATTCCTCATATTTTTTATCTTTTTCATAGTTTTCCTTAGCTCTTTTAACACAGTTATCAGAATAAAAGAATTTGGTATTTGTTCTAACATCATTAATTGCCTCGTGTAATTTAGAGAAATTACCTTTCTCAATTACTAAACCGGTTTTTTCATCAATTATTTCCGGGCTTCCACCTGTATCAAAAGTAATAACAGGTGTTCCACATGCCAAAGCCTCAATGTTAACTGTTGGAAAAGTATCTTCCAATGTAGGATTAACAAATACGTCAGCCGAGGAATATATTTCTACTAGTTCTTCAATATTGTTAGTTCTTGGTATTCCAATAATATTATATGGTAACTCTTTAATTTGTTCTTCAGTTAGTCCAACCAAAACTATAATTTCATCTTCTTTAATATACTTAGATAACTCTATAAAACTTTTACTACCTTTTTTCTTTCCCCATCCACTTGCAACACCTAATATAATAAACTGATTTTTTAAGTTTCTTTTTTCTCTGAATATAGTATCTTTAGGCTTAAATAATTCTAAATTAATCCCGTTATTAATAACCTTTAAAGGAGATATTCTTAAAAAAGATTGTTTAACTAAACCAGCAAGCCAATTTGAGGGAGTAACTATTGTCATATTTTCAATACTTGTAAAAAGTCTTTTTTTATCCGAAAAAGATTCTTTTGAACGATCAAATATTAAACTATTGGGATATGAATTTAGTTGAGGACATTCTTTACATTCGGTCTTCCATTTTTCACACCCTAAATAATCAAAATGTGCACAATGTCCGGTAAAACTCCAACAATCATGCAATGTCCATATTACTTTTTTATTTGAGTTGGATAAATAATTGAATAATATCTCTACATTTAAATAATGGCCATGTAAATTGTGTAAATGGATTATATCCGGGTCTATTTTTTGTAATTTTCCAATCAATTGGTGGGTAGCAACCCTTGAATAAAAACCATGTTTCCCCAAAAGTCTTGTCCCTAATTGATGACCTCTAACATTTAATTGGCTACCAAATTTAATAGCATTTGGGTAATTTGAGTTTCCCACTCCATAAAAAATATAATTTTCAATGTTATACTCGTTGAGTTTTTTGCTAATATCAACTACAATTCTTCCTGTACTTCCATATTCACATACAGAGTTTATTTGGACTATTTTCATTTATACTTTCCCCAAACAACTCTATTTACATAATCTGTATATGAAATAATGATCCTAAGAACTTTATCCGATACATTAGGTTTACTATAGTCTGATACGTTTTTCAAAGTATCATTTCCTTGTGTTTCTAATATTTCTAGCCCTTGCAAAATTCTTTCTTTCTTTAACCCCACCATCATCACTGATGCCTCTTCCATAGCTTCTGGTCTTTCATGTGCCTGTCTAATATTAAGTGCTCTAAAACCAAGAATAGAAGATTCTTCGCTGATTGTACCACTATCACTAAGTACCGCTTTTGCATTAATTTGAAGTTTTACATAATCATTAAATCCTAAGGGTTTCATTGTTTTCACCAAGGAGTTAAACTCTATCCCTTTAGAATTAATCATATTTCTTGTTCTAGGGTGTGTACTTACAATCACTGGCAAATTATACTTTGTTGCAACTGCATTCAAACTATCAACTAAATCCAAAAAATTAGTTTCTGAATTAATATTTTCTTCCCTATGTGCTGATACAACAAAATATTTTCCTTCTTCGAGGTCCAATCTTTCTAAAGCATCTGATTCCTCAATATCATCTTTTCTAGAATTGAGCACCTCAAACATTGGGCTTCCCGTTTTAATAATCCTATCAGCAGGTAGGCCCTCTCTTAGTAGATATTCTCTTGCGATATCACTATAAGTTAAATTAATGTCCGCTGTATGATCAACTATTTTTCTATTGGTTTCTTCTGGTACTTTTTGGTCGAAGCATCTGTTACCAGCTTCCATATGAAAAATTGGAATATGTCTCCTCTTCGCAGCGATAGCACATAAACAACTGTTGGTGTCACCGAGCACCAACAATGCATCTGGCTTTACTTCTTCCATAATAGGATCAATTTTAACTAGAATATTTCCTATTGTTTCTACTGCAGTTCCTGTAGCTGCATTGAGAAAATAATCCGGCTTTTTTAATTTGAAATCCTTGAAAAACACTTCATTTAATTCATAATCATAATTTTGTCCTGTATGAACAAGAGTATGTTCTATTGCATTTGATTCTTCTAATTTATTTATAACAGCTGACAGTCTTATTATCTCTGGTCTGGTACCAACGACTGTCATGACCTTTAATTTCTTCATATGTTATACCTCCAAGAAGTAAGTATCCGGCTTTTCTGGATCGAAGCACTCATTTACCCACATTACTGTTACTAAGTCACTCTTTCCTACATTAACAATCGAGTGTGTATATCCAGTAGGAATATCTACAACTTGTAACCGATCTCCACTAACTTTATATTCTATAATTTCTTCTGAATCAGGTTTTCTAAATCTTATTAAGCCTTCGCCACTTACCACTAAAAATTTCTCATTTTTCGTATGATGCCAATGGTTCCCTTTTGTAATTCCTGGTTTTGATACATTTATGGAAACTTGACCTCTATCAGGAGTCCGTATAAATTCTGTAAAAGAACCCCTTGTATCACAATTCATTTTTAGATCATATAAAAATCTATCCTCTGGTAGAAAGCTTAAATAAGTGCTATATAGCTTTTTTATTAAAGCATCTTCCATATTAGGAATACTTAAATTTCCTCTACTTTCTTTGAAGCTTCTTATTACATTTGCTAACTCACCAAGTTTGATAGAGTGAGTAACAGGTACAGCACAGTAGTCGTCTTGAATAGTTGGGTTTCCCTCAAGGGCTCTTAAAAATTCTTCTAATACATCATCAATATAACAAAGAGTAAGCTCTGCATCTGGATTGTTTACCTGTATATCCAAATCTCTAGCTATATTATGGCAATAAGTAGCGACCACAGTATTATAGTTAGGTTTGCTCCATTTTCCAAATAGGTTTGGTAATCTATAAATGAAAACTTTTACATCAGTTTCTTTATAGTAGTCATTTAATAAGTCCTCTCCAGCCTTTTTACTTCTACCATATGGATTATCTTTTTCTGCTTGAATAGATGAAGTAATAAGCACAGGTGCCTTATTGTTGTATTTCTTTAGTAGTTCTAGTAATTCTGATGTAAAGCCATAATTACCTTCCATAAACTCTTTTTCGTCTTTTGGTCTGTTAACACCAGCCAGGTTGAATACAAAATTACAATCTTGTGTATATTTTTCTAGTAAAGAACGATCACTTTCTCTACTAAATTCATAAATTTCGTTAAAACCCTTATTTTTAAGTTCAGCTATAAGATTTTTACCTACAAATCCTTTAGAACCTGTAATTAAAATTTTCATTTTTATGCCATCCCTTAATTCACGATGTAACTATTTTCGTTCCATTTCTTAAGCTCATTTTGCACATAATCTAGACCAAGTAGTTTTTCCTTAATTTGTTCTACATTTAAAAGTTCTGTATTCTGCGAATTATACTCATCTACAGTTGTTAACTTTTGGTTTCCATCTACAAAATATTTATCATAGTTTAAATCTCTTTGATCTGCAGGAACTCTGAAGAAACCGCCCATATCTTCTGCGACTACATGTTCCTCTCTAGTTAGAAGAGTTTCATATAACTTTTCACCATGACGAGTACCAATTACTTTAATTTCGTTTTCAGCATTAAATAGTTCCTTGACCGCTTGTGCTAAATCTCCAATTAAGCTCGCAGGCGCTTTTTGAACCATAATATCTCCAGCTTCAGCATTTTGGAATGCAAATATGACTAACTCAACTGCCTCTTCAAGACTCATTAAGTATCTAGTCATGTTTGGGTCTGTTACTGTTAAAGGATGACCACTTTTTATTTGCTCAATAAATAATGGTATAACTGATCCCCTTGAAGCCATAACATTTCCATATCTAGTACCACAAATAAGGGTTTTCTCAGGAGAAACGGTCTTTGATTTAGCAACAAAAACCTTTTCCATCATCGCTTTTGAAATTCCCATTGCATTTATTGGATAAGCAGCTTTATCTGTTGAAAGACAAATCACCTTTTTAACCTCATATTCAATAGCAGCTGTAAGTACATTATCAGTCCCTAAAACATTTGTCTTTACTGCTTCTAGCGGAAAGAATTCACATGAAGGTACCTGCTTTAATGCTGCTGCATGAAAGATATAATCTACACCATGCATTGCATTTTTTACACTTGCTAAATCTCTAACATCACCTAAATAAAACCTAAGTTTCTCACTTTTATATTGTTTACGAATATCATCTTGTTTCTTCTCGTCTCTCGAAAAAATACGAATTTCACCGATATCTGTATCTAAGAATCTTTTCATTACAGCATTACCAAAGGAACCAGTTCCTCCTGTAATTAATAAAGTTTTATCTTTGAACATTTTGAGCACCCCTTTTTTTGAACTATCTACTGTCAGTACGGAACTTTCGGATCTTACGAATTTACTTTTAATTTATATTTAATATATAGGTTTTTAAGTCCAGACTTAGCTTTACCTTTAATTCCACCATAAGCAATACCCGGAATATAAGTGATATAAAAAAGTCTTGAACTTAATCTCTTGGCATAACCTAAAGCATAAGTAGAGGTCACTAAGTCACCTTTTTCACATGCATTAATACCGAGTTTATAAAAAACGATAAACTTCCTAAACCTTGCGTCAGAGTATAATTTATCGCACACCCATTTTCCTAATTCACTACCTTCTTCTTTCATACGAACTGTTAAATTATGTGTTACCTGCATTCTATGCATACGACCTTGAACTATAATTTTAGGAATACAATGGAATTTGAAATCTAAAAAAAGCAATCTAAACCAATATTCATAGTCTTGAACAGCTCTTAGTTTCTCATTAAACAAACCTACATTTTTAAAACAACTTACTGGAAGCAAAAACGTACATCCATGAAGTCTATTTTTTTTCATGTTTTTTAATATTAGATTAAGTGGATCAGTGTTAAGGTTTTGTCGCTCGTTTAAACGCATCAAATATTTACCATTCTCATCAATAAATTCGCTAAAACCAAACAATACTGTTTTCGATAAATCAAAGTTAGATTTTTCTAAAATCATTTTATTTAGGTAATTTATTTGAACTTCAATTTTATTTGGTAAATAAAGATCATCATGGCTAAGCCATGAAAGCCACTCACCCTTCATAACCTTTATCGCAAAATTTATAGCAGAAGAAACTCCACCATTAGACTTCTTATAATATCTAACTTTCCCCTGAAATTCTTCTTGGATTATTCTTTCAGTCTCGCCATCATCTGTTGACCCATCGTTCACAACAATTATTTCAACATTTGTATAAGTTTGATTTATGGCACTATTTATACTCTCGCGAATGTAATTACTACCATTATATACAGGAATTACAATGCTAACTAAAGGAGAATAATGCAATTAATAATCATCTCTTTTCAGTTATTTTTTTAAATTTACAAAAAAATGATAAAATTAAACTTATTAAAGTTTCTGATATTAACAGTATCTGCAAAAGTACAAAAGGACTAAGTTCTAACAGTAATCATATACTGTTTGTATATTATATCCATCTCATCTAAAACATTTTCTATTGAATAGGGTTTTATCATAGAACTCGCGTTTTTTTCAAAGTTCTCTAAGAGATTAGGTGAATTGAAAAGTTCGATTATTTTGTCAGCCATAATTTTATCATCACTAACTAGAACACCATTTTTTCCATCTTTCACCAACTCCCGGTGACCCCTATTACTTTTTGCAATTACAGCTTTTCCACAAGACATTGCTTCAATTAAATTTATACCTAAGCCTTCACGAATACTCGTTGCAACAGCTAAATCAGACATTGCAATTAACTCATTAATATCATTTCTCCAGCCAAGAAAAAATACAACATCCTCTACGCCGTGTTTTTTAGATAATTGTTGATAGTAACCGTTAAGATGATCTATCCCTGGTAACAACAATTTAACATTTGGTATCCTTTCCTTAATCTTTACTAAAGAGCGAATAAGAAGCTGCTGATTTTTATTTTTTGTTAATTCCGCAGGATATATAATTATAAAATCCTTACTATTCAAATTATTTCTTTTTCTGAGATCTAATTTTTCTTTTATATCAATCTTTTTGAACTTTTTAGTATCCACGCCGACACCATGAACATGTTCTATTCTTTTAGCTTTGAACTTTTTTTTCAAAGCCAACTCATAATCTTCATTATTTATTGTAATTAAACAATCAGTATACTTAGCTAAAATCTTTTCAATAGGATAATAAATGAGCCAATTTAAAAGAGGTGCACCTTTAAAAAAGTGAAACCCATGAGCCGTATAAAGCACTTTTAGTCCGGTTTCCCTTAAATGTCGGGTCGCAAGACGTCCCACAACTCCCCCAATAGGAGTATGGCAATGAATAATTGAATAATCATTACAATTAACTATTTTCTTTAACTTTTTAAAAGCACTTATATTAGTTGTCTTAAATGGATTTCTAGCAAATGGTAGAACAAACTTTTTATCACAATATGGAATTTCTTCATTTCCAGAACAAGCTACATGAACTTCGTAATTATTATCTTTAAAATACTTCAAAAATGGTATATGGAATTTCAGAACATGCTCTTTATCAACAGATGCAACAAATAAAACTTTTTTTTTCATATTTCTACTCCTAAGAATACTTAGTTTTCTCTATTTTTATAATGCAATTATTCTAATTACATTATTTAAAGGTAAGTCAGGAAATATTTAAATATAGATTACATACTTATATTTTTTGTCTTGGATTCTAAAGTTCCCTCTTTTACCCCTTTTGAGGTTATAACTCCAATAACTGTTAGGAAGAATATCTTAATATCAAGATGAAAATTTATATTACTTTTATAATATCCATCTAGTTTTGCTTTATCAGTTATATCGATCTCATCTCTTCCGTTAACTTGTGCCCATCCTGTAAGTCCGGGTGTAATATTATTTGCGCCATATTTATCTCGTTCTTTAATCAAATCATACTGATTCCAAAGACAAGGCCGAGGACCTATAATACTCATCTCACCTTTAAGAATATTAATAATTTGCGGAAGCTCATCCAGGCTTGTTTTACGCATGATCTTGCCCACTCTAGTAATATAGCTGTCAGGATCCTGTAGAAGATGTGTTGGGGTATCTTTTGGAGTATCATTTTTCATCGTTCTAAACTTCAAAATATAAAACTCTGATTTGCCTTTTCCAATCCTCCGTTGCTTAAATAATACCGGTCCCTTGGAGTCAATCTTAATCCAAATGATTAACACTAAAAACAAAGGTGAAAGGACGACAATCCCAATAAATGCAAGCAATATATCTAAAACCTTCTTAATATATCTTCTATAAATCACTCTTATATCCACCTCAATCAGAAAAGGTAAAATACTCATTTAACCTTTTCCGCCTCTAATATCTTATCCATAAAAGTAAGAAGTTCTCCTCGTAAAGACGGTTCTTGTAATGCAAACTCAATCGTAGTCTTCACAAACCCAATCTTGTCTCCAACATCATACCGCTTACCTTCAAAATCATAAGCAAACACCCGCTGGATTTGATTCAACTGCTGTATTGCATCAGTCAACTGTATTTCCCCACCAGCTCCAGTTTGTTGCTGTTCTAAAAACATAAATATCTCTGGAGTAAGAATATATCGTCCCATAATCGCTAGATTCGAAGGAGCAGTGCCCGCCTTAGGCTTCTCAACGAAATGATTAACTTGATATCTTCTACCCTCCTGAACTGAAGGATCAACGATCCCGTACCGATGTGTTTCTTCAAATGGAACAGTTTGTACCCCAATTACAGATGAATGCGTTTCTTCATAAACATTAATCAGTTGTTTCAAGCAAGGAGTGTCACTTTGAACAATGTCATCACCTAAAAGAACCGCAAACGGCTCGTCCCCAATAAAATTTCTTGCACACCATACTGCATGCCCTAAACCTTTTGGCTCTTTCTGCCGTATATAATGTATATCAGCAAGATTCGTCGCATAGCGGACTTTTTCCAAAATATCCAATTTACCTTTTTCGATCAGATTTTGCTCTAACTCATAAGCAAAATCAAAATGATCTTCAATCGCCCGTTTCCCTTTACCTGTAACAATAATGATATCTTCAATGCCAGAAGCCACCGCTTCTTCAACAATATATTGAATCGTTGGTTTATCAACAATTGGTAACATTTCTTTTGGCATTGCTTTTGTTGCAGGGAGGAATCTTGTTCCAAGTCCAGCTGCTGGTATAATTGCTTTACGCACTCGTTTCATGCAAATTCCACCTTTTACATTCAAAATCAAACGAAAGGTTTGAGTCTTTTAATCAGTTAATCTAATTTACCTTAGCTAAAACAGCAGCACCTTCAAACTTATTATTCGCTACCGCAATCAATGTATCGTGCATTTCCGTCTCAGACATCATTAAGAGGCTCTCGATTAACTCACCTAAAGCTGTAGCATGAATTACCTTTGCCTTGCCAATATGAATCTTTGGAAAGACCTGCTCTGGATGCACTTCATTCTCATTAAGAAGCTCTTCGTACATCTTCTCCCCGGGACGAAGTCCGGAATACTGAATCCCGATTTCTTCTATGGAATATCCTGATAGTTTAATAAGGTTTTTAGCCAAATCAACGATCTTAACAGGTTCACCCATATCTAGAACAAATACCTCACCGCCACGCGCCAATGATCCTGCTTGTATCACTAGCCGTGATGCTTCCGGAATTGTCATAAAGTACCGTGTCATCTCAGGATGTGTCACCGTAACCGGCCCGCCTGCCGCAATTTGTTTCTTAAATAACGGAATCACACTGCCACGGCTGCCAAGCACATTCCCAAAACGAACCGCAACAAACTTAGTCTTGCTGCATGCTGCCAAACTCTGAATAACCATCTCAGCAAACCGCTTCGTCGCCCCCATCACATTCGGAGGATTGACCGCTTTATCTGAAGAAATCATTACAAATGTGTTAACCCCAAAAGTATCCGCCGCTTCTGCAACATTCCTTGTTCCAAAGATATTGTTCTTTACTGCTTCTCTTGGGTTATACTCCATCAACGGAACATGCTTATGTGCCGCTGCATGATAAACCACAAACGGTCGATGTTGTTCCATCACTTCAAAAATTCTAGTCCGATCTTGAATATCACCAATGACTGGAACAATCTCAATTTGATTTTGATATTGTCTTCGTAATTCCATATCAATCAAATAAATACTGTTCTCACCATGTCCTACCAGAACAATTTTACTAGGGTTAAACTTACATATTTGTCTGCAAATTTCAGACCCTATTGAACCGCCTGCACCCGTAACCATCACTGTTTTTCCAGATACATATTCAGAAATACCGGCAATATCCAACTCAACCGGTTCTCTTCCCAATAAATCCTCGACCTGGACATCACGGAATTGATTAACGGATATTTTTCCGGTCATCAAATCCTCGAGCTTCGGAATGATCTGTGTTTTTGCTTTTGTTTTCGCACATTCTTCAAAGATCCGATTCAACTCTTTTTGACCTAAAGACGGAATCGCAATCACAATGTTGTCGATTTGGTATTTTTCAACGGTTTCCTTAATATGACTGGAATCACCCGCAACCCTAATTCCCAATATCTCCAACTTATACTTTTTCGGATCATCATCAATAAACGCAACTGGCCTTAAGTCCACTTCATGATTAGCTAGCAATTGCCGAGCCACCATCGTCCCGCCGGAACCAGCACCAATAATCAGTGTTCTTTTAACATCTTTCTGTTTACTAATATAGTTATCTCGGAATACTCTCCACGAGAACCGCGACCCGCCAATGAATAATACATGCAGCATCCAAGTGATCATTAATGCCCTGACATACATGTTATGAAAAATAATCTCTTGAACTAGCGCTGTAACCGCAATCGTCAAAGTCACTGCCTTAACAATTGCAATTAATTCTCCGACGCTCGCATATTGCCATGCCTTATTATAAAGCTTGTACATTGAAGCAAAAAAATGATGGCAGATTAATAAGGTTAGAGCCGTAACAAGCAGCATCGGAATCTTAAAAATTTGTAGCTCTGGGTTCAGTGTAAAATAGCTTATGTACACCGCGGTTAGAACAATAATGGAATCAAGCAGCGCCAGCGTGGTCAATCTTTTCCCATATGTCACTCAAATATTTCCCCTTTTATCTTGAATTGTTATTGTTGTATACAACTTTCACTGACTAAAGTATAGGGCCAAAAAAATAAATACCTAATGGAATCGCAAGTGAATAGACACTTATTCTTTCATTAGCTATTTATTGTTTTGTTGTTTGCTATTTATATAGGCATTTAACCTGGCCTCACATCATGAAAGTGACGACATGCGTCTAAGAAGGGGGATGCTTCCACCCTTCCACAGCATGATCGAGTGCCCCCATGGATAACGGACAGGGAAGCCTCGCCGCTCAGGCAAGTAGGCCTGATGATAATGTTGTGTATATTCCGTTTAATCTTATCGGCTTAGTCGGTTAAAAAAGCTTAAAGAATTTTTTCTTCTTGATTCGTTCTGGTACATCTTGATAGACATGATGACCATTAATCACATGCTCGGCATTTTCCATTAATAAATAAACGGTTTCGATGCCAAACTTTGTTTCAATGAAGTCAAATGCCTCTCTCATCTTAAACGTACGGCTTCGCGTATTGTGAGCATCTGACGCAATAAAATGGGTTAAGTTTGCTTCAATTAATTGTTGGGAGAAACTCTTAATCTTCTTCCCAAAGTCTCCACAGACACTTCCTGCAGTCACTTGCGATAAGGCACCATTTTTAATGAGCCTATAGAGAATATCGGGACGTTCAATGATCTCCTGATTCCGTTCTGGATGGACAATCACTGGAATTAGACCTTTCATCTGCAGATCATAAAACAGCTTTTCGGTATAACGCGGGACATGGCTCGAAGAGAATTCTACTAGGACATATTGTGTCTGATCAATCGGTAGAATTTCGCCCTCTTCAAATCCTTCCACCATCTCACCATAAATACGTGTTTCCTGACCAGGTAACACATTCAGATCAATCTTTTCTTCTATTAGAGCCTTGTTTAATTCAGCGACTCTCTCCAGAATTCGTTGTTTTGGATTCTCATAATGGTTGTTCAAATGATGCGGGGTTGCCACAATGGTATGGATGCCCTGTTCGACAGCCTTCTGCGCCATTTTGATACTTTCTGACAAATCCTTTGCCCCATCATCAATTCCAGGCAATATATGACTATGCAAATCTATCACGAACAACCCACCCACTCTGGTAATTTTAGACTATATCTATAGTACCACCATCGAAAGCAATGAGAAAGGGTGGATTTTGTCGAATCTTGTCGCATTTGGTAAAGATTAACTGGAAATCATCACCATTTAACCATTTTTTTATTTTGCACCGTAATAATAGTAATAATCATTGCTCTTTACTTCTTTATGGTTTAGCACGACACCCAGGAGCTTGCTTTTGGCATTTCCGAGCAATTCCTTACTCTTTTTCGCTTGATCAATTTCTGTCTTTTCACTAAAGACCACCAAAATTGACCCATCACACTGATTCGCTAAAATCTGCGGATCGGCAACGGCTAATAACGGCGGCGTGTCAAAAATGATGTAATCAAATTCATTTTTCGCTTCCACCATAAATTGCTCCATTGATTTCGAGCTTAATAACTCCGATGGATTCGGTGGAATCGGACCGCTTGGCAAGATATACAAATCAGGCTCTTCGGTATCAATCACTGCTTTTCCAAGCGGTTGCTGCTTTGTCAACACGGTTGTAAACCCAACAAGGTTATTCACTTCAAACGTGTGATGAACCGTTGGTTTCCGCAGGTCGGCATCAACAAGTAGTACTTTTTTCCCAAGCTGAGCAAACGTGATTGCAAGGTTAGCGGCCGTGGTTGACTTTCCTTCGGCCGGACCGGAAGAGGTAACCAAAATGGCTCTGATTTCTTCATCGATCGATGAATATTGAATATTGGTCCGAATCGTTCGGTATTGCTCCGAAATCGGCGATTTTGGGGCAATTGCGCTAATTAATTTTCGACTAGCGTCCTGGTTGGCTTGATTCTTTTTCTTTTTAAGAGCCAAGTGTCTCACCTCTTACTTTTGTTTTTCGTGCTGCTCGTTTCATTTTTAATTCTTCAATTTTTTGGTCATCAATCGTCGCAATCACACCTAAGATAGGCAGACCTAATAACTTTTCAACATCTTGTTCGTTTTTAATCGTGTTATTAAAGTATTCCAGTAAGAAGGCAATTCCGACACCGGCCATTAACCCAACGACAATCGCAATCGCAACATTCAATAATGGTCTTGGCTTAATCGGCGCTGGATTTTCAGTGACATCTGCTTTGGCTAAAATACTAACATTGTCGACATTCATGATTTTGACGATTTCTGTTTGGAACACTTCTGCGGTTTTATTGGCAATTTCAGCCGCTGTTTTTGCATCCGGATCTTGAACAGACAAGTTCACGACTTGGGAGTCCTTTTCACTTCCGACAGTAATCTTTCCTTTTAATTGGGAAGCGGTCATGTCCAAATTAAGATCTTTTGAGACAATATCTAAAATCGCCGGGCTGGTGATAATCACATTATAGGTATTAATTAATTGTAGATTGGTTTGTACTTCACTTGGGCTGTAAACGGATTGTTCATTTTTGGTTTGATTCACGAGAATTTGTGTAGAAGCCTGATAGATCGGGGTTAAAAAATAGAAACTGACGATTCCGCTAATTAATGCGGCTACGACCATTATCGATACGATTAAAAGCAATCGTTTTTTCAGGGTCTCTAACAACTCTTTTAAACTAATTGTCTCTTCCATTGTGTCCTCCTAAAATCTTTTTACAAAACATAGAGTATTATATCACAAATTGTCATTTAATTTCATTTTCTGTCAAATAAATCTTCCTTCTCTATTAAACACCTATTCGCAAGAAAATTGAAGAGATATTTCCTACGTTGATGGATTTTCTATTATAAATTTGGACATAACTTGAAAATCCTCAGTCGGATGGAAGTGGGACGAAAGGCATAACAAACTTGAAATATCCACCAATCCTTTCATCGCGAACACCACTTACTCGTAAGCGGTTACAATATATACATTATTATAGAAGAAACTAGGTAAAACTTAACCTGGAAACATAAAAAAGACTGTAAGGGATTCCCTAACAGTCTTATCAATCTATCTATCTATTTATTAAAAAACTAATTGTTTTAAATCTGCTTTAATATCATCTATTAATCTTTCAAGAGTGATTTCGGATTCATTTTCACCCTTGTCATAGGCCCTTTTTACAATCTGCGTAAAATCAACAACATTGGAGCTAGTGTTTTTCGCTTCGCGTTCCACTTCCCAATTCTCTCCTTCCCTATCATATGCTAATTACCTATTTTACTATTACTTTATTCATCTGTAAATGGATTTCCAGTTGTTTCTTGTGGAAAATTTGTGAAAATAGTCGAAATTCGCATAATTTGATTATTGGTGTCAGGCACCGTTTGCAATGTCCCTGCATTGAAATTGGTGTCAGGCACCATGAAAGGTGACTTTGTTCTTGCCGGTTCGTTTCGAGACGTATAAGGCTTCGTCGGCGTAGCGGATGACTTCTACTGCTTTATGTTCTGCTTCCCAGACGGCTCCGCCGATGCTGCAGCCCACCCGGATGGTTTGATTGACCAGCTCAAATGGTTGGTTGAGGCTGGCTATAATGGTCTCGGCGACCTTGGTGGCACCTTGTATTGGAACATCCAACGGGGTGTACAGGGCAATCAGAAATTCGTCCCCGCCGAGGCGGAACACCATTTCTTCGCTTCGGACCACGCTTTTAAGTCGCTTAGCGGTTTCTTGTAATAATTGATCGCCGACCAGGTGACCATAGGTGTCGTTAACTTGTTTAAAGCCGTCCAAGTCAAGGTACAGAAAGGTCACGGTTTCGCCACGCTGGCTGGCTTGTTGTGCGGCTTGTTCGAGATAGTGCTCCAAGGCGATCCGGTTTAACAGGCCTGTCAGTTTATCATGGTGGGCCAGGTTCTCCATTTTGCCCAGGTCAGAGACGGTTCGCACGAGTGAATCGACGAGTTCTCTAAGTGATAACGAGAGAATTTCGATATCTTTAATGCCCTTATAATAAGGAATTTCGACTTGCTCCCCGGCCCGCAAGAGATTGGCGGAATGGGTGATTTGCTGCAAGGGCTTGGTGATAAAGCCGGAAACAATCCAGCCGATTATCGCGAACAGCAGGGATGAAATGAATCCAATCAGCAAAATCGATTGCTGCAGCTCTTTGACTGGGGCATAGGCGGTTTCAATGGGAATTCGAATTAAGGTCGACCAGCCTAAGCCTTTGTAGTTCTGATACCCAGTCCCTAATGCATAGCCCGTTAAATACTTCTTGCCATCTGGCCAGGTTTCAAGCCGCCAAGCGTTTTCACCTTTTTGGGCTTCGTTTAAACTGGTGATGTTGAGCGGTTTGCCGACGTTGTTGTCTGGACCCAATAGGACGGTTCGATTGATTTTGCTGACCACAAAGATTTCCGCGCCTGGTGTATGATTCTTTAAGGGCTCAAGGATTTCTTTTTGGACCTGACGAGACCATTCCCAGCTAAGATGGGCCGCTAATACGCCGACTTTCACGCCTTTTTCGTTGAAAACAGGCCGGCTGATATCAACGAACTGGAGCGGCTCACCGCTTGGGTTGGGCGGCAGCAGTTTGGCCAAGAGGACCGCTTCATGAACATCACCAATAAACGGTCCTTTGCTGCCTTGTTGGAAGACCGGGCGTTGGGAGATATCTGCTCCTTTTAGAATTCCATTCGTTGCCGCGAGGACGGTGCCGTTTTCGTTGGTTAAGCCGACCCAGGAGAATGAAGGAATGCTGGCTTGCAGCTGATTGAGCTGGGTTTGGACGTTTTCGGTGTCGTCGGGATGTTGGATGTCCTTTAACTGACTGAGGACATCGATCTCCCCCGTTCTGGACCACATAAAGGAATCGAGCTTGTTGGCCATTTGGAAGGCCGTACTGGATAACGTATTTCCAATCTGTTCTTCGACTTTTTTGCTCGCTTGGATTTCGATCATGATGCTTAGGAGCGCCGTTATACTGAAGATCCCGGCCGCAAATAATCCGGCCACGTAGGTGCGTAGTTTTAAATTCAAGAAAATGTCCTCCACCTCTAATGAGGGTATTTTTAATTTGCGGATTAGCTGCGGGCCAGGAATCGTTCCAGCTCCTCGGCCGGTACAGGTTTACTAAAGAAATAGCCTTGGGCGCGATTGCATTTGTATTTCCGGAGCACCTCGAGCTGCTCGGGTGTTTCGACTCCTTCGGCAACGACGCTTAAGCCAAGGTTTTGGCCCATCATCAGAATGGTTGTGGCGATATTTTCATCGTCTTTACCTTTGGCGATATCGCGGATAAACGATTGATCGATTTTTAAAAAATCGAGGGGCAAGGTCTTTAGGTAGCTAAGCGAGCTATAACCTGTTCCAAAGTCATCAATGGAAATGCTGATGCCGAGTTCTTTGAGGTCCTGTAAAATTTTTAGGGCTCGTTCGACATCCATGGTCATAGACTCAGTGATTTCAATCGTGAGATATTTTGGGTCCATCTTGGTTTCTGTTAGAATCTGTTCGATCATGGAAATGAGATTGGACTGATAAAACTGGCGTATCGAGATATTGACCGATATCGATGAGAGCAAGCGTCCGTTCTGTTCCCATTGCTTCCACTGCTGACAAGCCGTTCGCAGCACCCATTCCCCAATTGTGACAATCATGCCTGTTTCTTCAGCAATCGGAATAAAGCGGTCAGGCGGAACTTGGCCAAGCTGGGGGTGTTCCCAGCGGAGTAATGCCTCGACCCCGGTCAATTGATTAGTGGACAGGTCAATGATCGGCTGGTAGTTTAATATAAGCTCCTGCTTAGCAACTGCTTTGCGGAGTTCGTTTTCCAGCTCTAAGCGTGCATTAGATTCATCGTCAAAGATCGTTTCATAAAATTTAACGTTATTTCTGCCTTCCTTTTTCACTTTATACATGGCCACATCGGCTTTGCGGATGAGATCGCCGGCATTGCCGCCATCGGTTGGGTAGAGGCTGATGCCGATGCTCGCTGTCACGAAAATCTCATGGCCGTCGATGTAAAAGGGCTGTGCTAACGTTTTTAAAATGGATTGGGCGATCGTGTGCATCTCCTGTTTGGATACCCTGTTCAGTAAAATCATAAACTCGTCGCCGCCGTGCCTTGAGGCGATATCGTTTTCGTGGAGACTGGTTTGGATTCGGCGGGCGACCTCGATGAGGAGACCGTCACCGATAGAATGTCCAAGCGAATCGTTGATGAGCTTAAAGCGGTCGATATCTACAAAGAGCAGCGCCAAGCATTTTTCAGGGTCTTTTTTATGACAATCGATGGCGGTTTTGACGCTTTGATTAAACAGTCGTCGATTCGCCAGGCCGGTTAACTCATCATGAAATGCCATAAAGTGAATCGTTTTTTCCGCTTGGTAGCGCTGGATGGCCAGGCTGGTGAGGTAAATGGCTCGTTCCAGGATTTCGAGATCTCCCTGTTTCGGTTCCGTCGGTTTATCAAAATAGATTTCAAAGATGCCGATGACTTGATTAAGGTTGTCATATACAGGCGAGGACCAGCAGGCACGTAAGCCATGTTTTAACGCCTCATCCTTGTAATCGGTCCACAACAAGGGATCGTTGGCAATATCGGTCACGAAGATGGGGCGTCTGAAGTATGCCGCAGTCCCACACGGACCAGCCCCTTGTTCAATCGGATTCTGTTTGACATAGTGGCTGAATTCTTTTGGTAACGACGGGGACGAGCCGTGCAGGAGGTTCTTCCCCGTTTCGTCTGCGAGCATGATGAGGCCTGCTCCCTTTATCAGTTTTTCAACACAATAATTGATTTGGTCTAAGATCTCGGTAAAGGCAGAACCTTTGGCAATCATTTCAAGGACCACGTTTTGTCCGCCGAATAAGGTTTCTAGTTTGTTATTTTCCGTCATATCTTTGACGACTCCGGCGACTCCGTTGATTTGTCCGTTTGTCCAAATCGGCACTGCTGTGATATAGAGGTCTCGTGTGCTTCCATTTTTATGTTTTATCGAAATATCGAAGGTTTGGCGGTGTCCTTGCAAGGCACAGTGAAAGTAGTGCATGGCCCTGTCGATACAATCCTCTTGCATGATCGAAATAAACGGCATGTTCAGTATTTCTTCTTTTTGGTACCCAGCTACGGCAACGGCCGCGTCGTTGACGAGTATGAAGTTGCCGTCGAGGTCGAGAGCGTAAGAGGCATTATGACTATAATCGAATAGGGATTTATAAATATCTGTGTTTTGGTCATTGATGGAATCCATGTACTAACCTCCGCCAAATCGATAGTGGTTTTTGTCTATCATACTAAAATTCGCCATTTTTCGCGATAGGCATTAGCACCTGTCTTCAAAACAATACTTCCAGTAAAATCCCTGATATTTTTGTATCTATTTTCCTAATTTTTTGATATTCTATTAACTGAATGCAAAATATTTGTCATTTTTTTGGAGGTATTATCGAATGAGGTCTCAAACGAAAAAAAAGAGAACAGGGCTGAAGATCACTGGAATCATTCTTCTCATCCTTGTTATTGGTGTCGGGTTATACGCGTATAATGTATATAGTTCGTTAAAAAGCGCTGTGACCACGATGCATCAGCCGATTGAACGAAAACAGTCAGAAAAACGTCCGAAGCCAGTTGCTTTTAAGGAAAAAGATCCATTTTCCGTCTTAATGCTCGGTGTCGATGAGAGAAAAGGCGACAGAGGGCGCTCCGATACGATGATTGTCTTAACGGTTAATCCGAACAACAACTCAGTAAAGATGCTCAGCATACCGCGTGATACTCGCACAGAGATTGTTGGAAAAGGGACACAGGATAAAATAAACCATGCCTATGCTTTTGGCGGTGTGCCAATGTCAATGGATACAGTTGAGAATTTCCTCGATATCCCAATTGACTATTACATGCAAGTGAACATGGAAGGCTTTAAAGATATTGTTGATGCTGTTGGCGGCATCACGGTTCAAAATAATTTAGATTTTACGCAAGATAGCATCCATTTTGCCAAAGGCGAATTAAATCTAAACGGCAAAGAGGCGTTAGCCTATTCCCGAATGAGAAAGAAAGACCCACGCGGTGATTTCGGACGTCAAGCAAGACAGCGTCAAGTGATCCAAGCTGTGCTTAAAGAGGGAGCAAGTCTTTCTACCCTAACAAATTACTCAGATATCTTCACTGCACTTGGAAAGAACGTAAAAACGAACCTTACATTTAACCAAATGGTAGATATTCAAAAGAATTATAAAGATGCCAGCAAGTCGGTTCAACAAATTGAGATAAAAGAACAAGGCACAAAGATTGATGGCATCTATTATGGAATTGTTTCTGCTGATGAAAAGCAACGGATTCAAAACGAATTGAAAACACAATTAGAGCTAAAATAGACTAGCAAAGCGCAAGCGCCCTGTTCAGCGGCGTATGGCCTGGAGCGCTCCAACTGAGATAAAGGAAACACGAAGAGCCGGAGGCGATTCGATGTTGACTTATCGTAGGGCGGAGAGCGAAGGACACTAGCCGCTAGGGCGCTGGAGCTAGACAATTCTCAAAGATTTTTATACTTTTCTTAACTTACAAAAAAGCTGATTAGAGATCGACCCTAATCAGCTTTTTTTATTCATTACTACTTTCCAATTAGGGCGGCCCTAGTTTAAAAGGACTATTTATCGGGAAACCCTAAGAATACAATGTCTTTAGTCCGACAAAAAGCGCCTAAATCATTTTTTAAAAATGACATGTTTTTTGCTCTCGCTCACTTATTATGAAGGAAAGAGGTGATTATATGAGCTATTTAAAAATGATACTCATCATTCCATTGATTATTCTTTGTGCGGTCTTGGAAGCACCGATGATGTTACCATTAGAAGAAGATTAATTAAAGATCCTCTCCCAAATCCTTTGGTCTGTTCTTCATTACACCTTTATAGTATAAGATGGCTTCTACAATCCGTTTCGAAGCATGTCCGTCTCCATATGGATTCGATGCTTTTGACATCCTATCATGGGCTTCTTTGTTACTTAGCAGCTCATCAGCTAGTGTAAAAATAGTCTCTTCCTCTGTGCCGGCTAACTTCAACGTTCCAGCCTCAACCCCTTCAGGCCGTTCGGTCGTATCTCTAAGAACCAATACAGGGACGCCTAATGATGGAGCTTCTTCTTGGACACCGCCAGAGTCTGTCAGAATTAAATAAGCCTTAGACGCAAAGTTATGGAAATCAATCACATCTAACGGTTCGATTAAGTGAATCCGATGATTGTCACCCAGAATTTCATCCGCGATTTTTCGAACGACTGGATTCATATGTACAGGGTAAACCACTTGGACATCCTCATGTTTTTCCACTAATCTTCGAATGGCAGTAAACATATTTTCCATAGGTTTCCCTAGGTTTTCTCTTCTATGGGCTGTCATTAATACTAAACGGTCATTTCCAAGCTTCTCTAAAACAGGATGGGAATAGTTTTGCTTTACGGTTGTTTTCAACGCATCAATCGCTGTATTTCCGGTAATGAAAATATTCTCCTCCTGTTTGTTTTCCTGAGTAAGATTTCGCTTTGATACACTAGTAGGCGCAAAATGTAAATCAGCCATCACGCCTGTTAGCTGGCGGTTCATTTCCTCAGGATACGGAGAAAATTTATTCCACGTCCGAAGTCCGGCCTCGACATGACCAATCGGAATAGAATTGTAAAAAGCTGCTAAACTTGCTACAAAAGTGGTAGTCGTATCTCCGTGAACTAACACGATATCCGGTTTTGTTTCCTGGAGTACGTTATTTAATCCTTCTAGTCCGCGAATGGTGACATCTGTTAAGGTCTGACGATCTTTCATGATGTTCAAGTCATAGTCTGGCGTAATGTCAAAAATCTCTAAAACCTGATCTAACATTTGGCGATGCTGCGCCGTTACTGTCACAATGGGTTCAATGGTGTCTGGATGTTTTTCTAGTTCTTTCACAAGCGGTGCCATTTTAATCGCTTCTGGTCTTGTCCCGAATACGGTCATTACTTTTATTTTTTGATCCATTACGTGCTCCTTTGTTTAACAATATCGTTTAAATTTTAGCTTCTGCTCACATTTTTATAGTCTTTGTCGTTTTTGCATCAATCTTATCATTTTTATCCTTAATAAAAACTCTTACTTTATAAGCACCTTGTTTGCTTATTTTAAAGGTAAAATGAGAATCTTGTTTGTAGGGGAACTTTTTTAACAATTTATTATCCTTATATACATAAAAGGCATACGTTAATTGCTTTCCTTCCGCTGTTGTTACTACGTTAAAGTTTTTTGAATCTCCCTTATTGATCACAACTTTAACAATTTTGGGCTGATCTCCTTTAGATTCTTGCTTTGTAGTTGAATCCTTACTGCAACCGGTAATAACCAATAAAGCTATCATCAATAGAGTGAATAACTTTAATTTCATGTTTGACTCCTCCTCAGATGAAAAATGTATAATTTAAATTATACACAAACAATTCTACTGTTTAAAGTTTACTTCCCTTAGGGAGAAGTTATATAGTTTGAAGAAGAACATAGGATGGGTTCGATGAATCAGACCAATATCATACAATTACTGCATATAGGATATGTTAAAATAGGGCTTTTATCAGTGGAACTAACCTGTTTGCTATCCTAAAATAGGAATATTAAGCTAACTTTAACTCATGGGAAGGATACATTAAAAATTGAAAAAAATACCTAATAAGGCATATGTTCTTTTTATACTTATTTTAATACTTATCATTATTTCCATTATTCCTTTTGCAAAGCCATCGGAAGTTAACGACCAAACGCAAACGGAACAAAAACAAAAAAGTCCAACAGTGAAATTACACTCATTTATAAACGTAAGTGATTTGGGAGCCGTTGGTGATGGAAAACACGATGATACAAAAGCCATCAAAAAGGCCATTACTCGTGTGAAAAACGGCGGGAATCTTATCTTTGATTCTAGTAAAACCTATCTTATTACAGATACCATTTTGGTCACAAAGGATATCACCTTTACTACCAATGGACAAAAAAATGCTACTTTATTAATGGGCAGTAACAATTCAAAAAAACCGGTCCTTTATTTTAAAGGAAAACTAAAAAGCACTATTCAAGTCAAAAATAGTGCTCTGAAAACAAGAGATATGGAAGTCAAATTGCCCAACATTAAAAATGCCAATTCGAATGATCTGTTACTAATCGAAAGTAATACACCTTGGTATTTCGAACCGCGAACAGGTACAGAGAATTTACATAAAGGTGAACTGCATCGGATCAATGGGTATAATCAATCCTCATTGTTACTTGCAGAGGGAATCTGGGATACCTATAACTCAGAGACAGAAAATATCCAACTATCATTAATTGACCCTATCAAGGTCAACATTGAAAAACTCAACGTTGTCCGTTTGCCTTCTAACAACCGCACGGTAGGGATTAAACTGGAATATGGAGTGAATAGTTCCATTAATAAAGTAAACGTCAAAAATTCGACAGCTGTTGGAATTCACGTAGTGAGCAGCTATCGGACAAATATAGAAGATTCCTTTGTTACCGGAGCAAATGATAAATATAGCGGCTATGGAATCCAGACATATGGAAGCTCATATTCAACTATAAGAGATAATCGAATAACAGGTTCCAGAAGGGGAATCGATGTATCCGGAACTTATCCGGATTATTACAGTACTGTTGAATTTAATAATGTTTTTGGCGGCGGTAAAAATGAATTAGGCTTAAATTATTTAACCGAAGATACACAATACGGTGTTGGGACACATTCAACGGCGAATTATACTGTATTTAGAGGAAACGTAGTAGCCAATCTCAATTATGGGATCAATATTAGAAGTGCGAATGTCACAATCAAGCAAAACAAATTCTTAGGATATTTTAAGGGCTCGTCTATTATTCTTGCTTATGGAAGAAATGCTTCCATCATAGACAATGAAACTATTAGCGGAAATGATATTCCACAGTTTGCTTTACACAATGATCTTCCGAAGAATATTACAGACTTTACTGCTAAAACCTTTCTTACGGTTAAACGATCCTATGACCTAAACAATAGTATGTTTCAGATTAAAGGAAATAAGGCTCTAGATGTTTCAGGAGAATTCATAAAGTTTATAGATACAAAGGGAATCAAGAATGACCAAATCAAAAATCTTCACGTTACCGATAATGAAATCAGGCATACGAACCGAAAGAATAGAGAACCGTTTTATTTTATTAATTCCGATTTCCCTATTAAAGCAAGCCTGAGTCAGTTTAGTAATAATACACTTCTTAATCCTTTAATGAAACAGCAGAAGATTGTCTCGAAAAATTTCATTAGCCAATAATAGCACAGAAAGAGGATGTCCCAATAGGGTCATCCTCTTTCGCTCATTTCTTGTTACCGATATTGAGGAACATCATAATAAAGTGTATAGTTATCAATCAATTGATACAAATTATAAATACTATATACTTGCTTATTGGCCCAAGCGATATCGGTTGCATATTGATGCCACGTTGCAACAGGATTCCATCTCATTTTGTACAGTGTATCTTGCTGGAAGGTGTCGTTATAAATATAGCCTTGGCTGATTAATTGCGCTCCGCCAATGATGGCTGCTTCAGGCGTAAACCACCCGTTTTCATAGGCTTTTTGCGCCCCGCAGGAAAGGGGGCAGGAGTCATATGCTCCGTAGCCGTACATATTATAAACAATTCTGCCATTGTATTCTACACCGTTGGCTAATGGAGATACCCCATTACCTGTTTCTAATAAAGAATGTGAAATCAAGTACACTTCATTCACATTATACTTCTTAGCTGCATCAATAAAGGCTTGTCCTTTTCCTGCTAGGATTCCTTTACCATTCAGAATTTTTTGATTGACCTCAGCGGCATTTAGGTTAGCTGACTGAGAAAGCTTTAAAAATTGGAAATAATCCTTGCTGTCGATTGAAAAATTGGATGGATTAAGATACGCTGTTACATCAGCCTCATTTGCATTTTGCCAGGTTAGCCGCACTTCAACCCAATCTCCTGTCTTACCGATAACTAGGACACTGTCACCCGTGTTTAATTGTTCAACCACAGGTCCGCTCGTCGATGGTTCGGTCCTTAAGTTAACCCCATCAGCGGTGATGATTTGCTTATCCATATCTACATAGGCGGCATATACATACCTGGGTTCATTCCGATGTAGATCGGTTTGCGGATATAAAGCCATTTGTTTATCCAACATACTGCTTAAAGAAATGCGATAATCCGTGTACATTAGCTGTGGTCCTTGTTTCGTTTTCACAGCATTCGAATACCAGCCATAGAGTTGATACATTTTTTGTGTCATGGCCGAAACTTGGTCATAACCAGCAATGTCTTTCATCACGATTCGATAATAGTTTTGTATATTTCCAGTCTCATAATAGGTTACGGACCAACTACGACTCTTAAAAAACTTGCGGGCTTGATTCACTTTGTCCAGTCCAAGTACAGGCAGTGATTTGATTTGATAGCGATCATATCCGATTCTTCCAGTAGATTGATAGGTTACGGACCAATTATTACTTTTAAAGAATTGGCGGCCTTTATTAACCAGTGTCATCCCCATCACTGGCTCGGATTTGATCTGATACCTCTCATACCCTGTTTCTCCCGTCGATTTATACGTAACCGACCAGCTATGGTTTTTGAAAAAATCCCGGCCTTTATTTACCAGTATCATCCCTAAAACGGGGTCAGAAATAATTTGGTACCGATTGTTTCCAATTGGAACATAATTGGCGTTAATATGTGTAGCTTCTTCAAACTGTTGGAGTACATCTTTCACTCGGGTCTCGCCTGAAAAACCACCACTGATGATTTGATAATAGGTTTGTTGATTACCAATACCATAATAGGACCCGTTGATCCCGGTTGCTGTTTTAAATTGCTGAAGAACCTGTTTAACCTTGTCCTCTCCAGAGAAACCACCCGTTATTAATTGATAATACTCTATGGGCTCTCCTAATCCCGTATAAAAGGCTGGTATATTCGTAGTTTTCTTAAACTCCTCAAGAACCTTCTTCACCTGTTCTTGACCCGAAAAGCCGCCCGTTACGATTTGATAATACTTTTCATATTCCCCTGTTGTTTCGTATTGTCCACTCCAGCCAGTATCTTTTTGCAGTTGGCTAAGCGCGGACCGTACCTTTTCTTCTCCGCTGAACTTTCCAGTTTGAATGGTATAGGTTGATAAATCCGTATAGGCTTCAGAACTATTTGGAAACCAGAAGATTAGAAAAAGGGGGAGGATGATGAAAGTAACTAGTAAATAATGTCTTTTATTCATAAATTCCCCTCTTTCATTATTAAAATATCATAGTATTTCTAAATTTCCAACTATTTAAAGCTTAACTTCCACTAAATTAGTTCCGATTTTCACCATTCCAAGTTCATTTCGAATATAAATTCTAACTCGATACTTTCCGGATTGACTGATCGGTAATGTAGATGTATTTGCTCTACTGTAGTGTAGTTTTTCAAACGGTTCGTTCTCTTGATCCCGAAAAAAATAATACGCATATCGGACAGTGCTATCACGCTTTAAAGTATCGGCAATTTGGCACGAAACCTTAAGTTGATTTCCCTCTAGTTCTAAAAGAGCCTGCGAAGCAGTGACTTTCCCCGTTATTCTTGATAGTTGATTTAGAAGAAAAGGTGTATAATACTGACCAATTAACCCATGGTCGGAATAATCCTTCACATCTAAACGATAAGGAATTCTATGTTTCTCTAGATTTTCAATAAATGGTTTTCCATAATTTAAAAAGTGATGATCTCCTGCTCCACCATGAATATTATATTCTGTGTTTTTTCGAGGATTAGAGAAAATTTTATCAAAAAACCGATTCAAATAACGTCGATCATTTTCTCCGTTCCCATTAGTTATTAACGGCAAAACAGTGTTTTTCGTATAATCACCCAACCAGAGGTAATCCCCCACTTTTGTTTGCATTCCCCCTGCGATTACATGACCCAAACTGTATTTCATTCCAAAATATAAAGCAGCCGTTCCGCCTTTACTTGATCCAATCGTAATCGCGTTTGACATCGGAATTCGTAATCTGTTTGCAATATAATTAATCAGTGCCATCACGGTTACTTCATAATCTAATGATTTATTCTTTCCAATATAATAGCAGGGATGCCCTTCGTAACTATCTAGGATAAACAGCTTATGACAATTGAAATCTTTTAGTTGTTTGACATAGTTATACCTTGCTGGTTCACCACTTGATTCCTTTCCATTAAACCCCGAAAATCCTATAATCAAATGATTGGATGCTTCAGTTGCAGGTGAAAAGTAATACTTAATCGGCAGTGCACCATTAAATATTTTTTCATTTTCTTTAATCATCTCTGTTATGGAAGACACTTTACCCACCCTTTATATGTTCTCTCTCTATTATTCTTCTTGATTGATGATGCCTTGCAGTTGGCGAAGAAATTCCTTATAATAATCCTCTTCAAAATGAAAGGGTGATTTTCCCCAGCGATGCATTTCATCAGAACAGTACTTTCCATTTAGGTCTATCACATGGATACCCGCCATCTGATCTTCCATAAAGGAATAATATGTGTTTAGTAACTGATTATTTTGTCTAATTTCCTCGATATTTTCAAACTCTTTAACTTCCCCTGTTTTGGTTTTATATTTCTCCTGCCAGAAAACCTTGTGCAATATGATTGTATTTGCACTAAACTTCTTTTGCACATCATCGATAAATAATTGTGCTTTTTCAAACCACAAATTTTCCGGAAGACTATGACGATTTAGAACAGCAGCCTGATCTACTGTTAATTTAGCGTTTATGAATTCCTTTGATCTCGTGATATAGGGGCCGCTTTTTATTTTGATGAGATTCATTCTTTCATCAATTAAATCAATAATAAAATAATCAGAGGACGGATTCTGTATATATCTCCTGAACATCTTTTGCAAATCATAATAGACCATTCTTTGTTGGAATTTGGAAGGAAGGTTAATGGCCTCTTCCTTAATGTTTAGTGGTTTTGAGTATTGGCTTATGATAGAGGTACGGGCGAAATACTTATTGATTGTATATGGATTTTCTGCCGCAAATGCATCGCGGGTCACACAACTGCCGAAAATATCTACTTTTACCACTAAAAATCCTCCTTTATTTGAAACATTACATTTTTAATTACTTGCTGACATATCCCTTATATTTTTCCATTTCCGTACTAATAATTTTTGCCGGAACACCTGCCACGACACAATTGTCAGGAACATCCTTTACAACAACCGCATTCGCACCCACAATGACGTTATTACCAATTTTCCCGCCTATACACTTTGCTCCAGGAGAAATAAACACATTATTTCCAATAACGGGCAGTTCCCCTCTTGCACCAATTGTGACGTTTTGACCAATGATACAATTCTCTCCGATTTTTGCTTTCGTATGAATGACCACTCCAATCCCACCATAGCCAAATCTAGTACCTTCACCAATTTCTGCTGTATACGGAATAATAGAGTTAAAGCGAAAATGAATAAAGCTTTTAATAATATTTGCGCCGTTTATTACCCCATTCAAATAACAAAACCTTGATATCTTATATAACTGGAGCAAGCTTAGGTCATACATGGTTTTTGTTACTAAATTATCGGGAACAAATCCCGACGTAAAAATATCAAGTTGGTTATCTAGATTTTTTGAATAGTGATCAGCATAAACAATTTTTACGTTTTCTAGTTTTTCTACATCAGCGGAACTGATTATTTCTACTCCAAAAAATGATTGACCCCATTTTTCCTCGTCCTCATCAATAAAATACGAGACAGTATATTTAGATTCCAGGATTGCTTTCACCATTGCTCCCATTCTAGAGACACCATAAATAGCAATTTCAGGGTTTTGCACCACAATCCCGTTATCCCGAAAACCATCAAACTTAAATCTATTACTTGTTTCTACTAAACTATTTTTGTCCTTATCCCTAATGTAAACACGTACAGAATAAATTCCTTTGTCATTCAGATTAAATACCATTTGGGGACTATTAGAATACGGCTGCTTTTCAATAATTTCATGGTCTTTGTAAAGATAGAAAGCATATTGTAATTTTTCACCCTTAGCCACACAATCTACTCTTAATTGAAAGAAGTTCAATAAATGCGTATGTAATTTTTCAATTTTAATAGCCACTCTTTTATCAAATCCTCTTGAAAATATGTATGTTACATCCCTTGCTTATCATAAAATTTATATTAAAATATCCCCAAGTTTTTGATCGGGGATATTTTTATTTCATTTCAATTGTTAACGAACCGTCAGATTTATTGTAAATAATATTATTTTTCTCGGTAACGACAAGACCATAATTTCCTTTTTGGTCTTTTAAGACTGCATTCTCACTTAACTGATTAAAATCTGTGGAGTTTGTATCTACATCTTTCACAATAACAGCATTAGACATCCCATTATTGATTCGATATTGGATCTTACCGTTTCCAAATACTAATAACTTTTCATTGGAATTCTGTTCAATTTCATCAGTCAACCCACGCAAATCTGCTTTAATATACTCTTCTTTAGAGTTTAAATAGGCTAAATAAAATTCGTATGTTTCACTAAACACTTCTGGAGTAACAGGCACAATCTCTCTCATTGTTAGCTTACTCACAGCTTCTTGATTACTCAAAAGACTAATATTCTTTTGATCCGTATAGCCTTCTGTCCCATCATCCAAACGAATTTTATAAAACTGGTCCGCTTTCCCTAAAACCATTACCTTTTTCGAAAAATCCAAAGATGTTGCTATGTTTTTTTTTTCAATATCTTTAAACACTTTGATTTGATTCTCTTGTACAAACCCTTCCTGATTAACAGGACGTATTTTTTTTGGCGTAGTTTTCGATTGAACCGCTTGTTTTACGTCTAACTGCTTTTCAGTTGATTTAATCGCTTTTGGAACATCAGCAGCAGAATGAAGTCCATCATTTAACAACATATACGCACTAATCATCAGGCACAGAAATAAGGCGGTTAAGATTATATTTTTCCCTTTCTTTTCGGGAGTCTTTTTCTTTTTCTCTGACCTTGTCTGCAGCATGTCTGGATCACTTTCCAGATTGTAAGTCTTATCAGCAGGCAATAATTGTTTTGCCATCATTTCTCGTTTATATTTTTTCTGCTCTTCTGTACTAAGACCTTTATGCCAGGCAATATAATCCTTATACGCCCTTATAACAGGTCCAATATTTCCAAAGTTCTCAATCTTCCCGTGATGCAGCCAAATGATTCTGTCACAAAAAGACCGTACTTGAGAGATGGAATGACTGATAAAGAAAATTGTCTTTCCTTGCTTTTTGAACTCCTCCATTTTGGCTAAACATTTTTCATAAAATGTTTCGTCTCCCACAGATAGAGCCTCATCGATAATTAAAATATCAGGGTCCGTATGAACGGATATAGCAAAGCCTAATCTCGACTTCATTCCACTAGAATAGCTCTTGACCGGCTGCCTAATAAAATCGCCTATATCCGCAAATTCAAGGATTTTCGGCGTGATCTCTTTAATGGTCTCTTTCGTTAAACCATGCATTAGGCATTTTAATTCTATATTTTCAAAACCTGTAAGGTTATTATTCAAACCAGCAGAGATGGCAATTAGCGATGTTTCACCATTGATTGAAATGTTTCCGGAAGTAGGTGGTATCACCTGTGCTAATAAATTAGATAGCGTTGATTTACCAGAACCATTTACACCGATAATTCCAATCGTCTCTCCCTCAAACACTTCAAAAGAGATATTTTTAAGCGCATAGAAGGTTTTATTTTTTTTCTTTTTTGTCGTAAATAAATCGACTATTTTATCTAATTTACCCTCATACAGAGTATAGGTTTTTGTCACATTTTCAAAAACAACTTTTGGCTTCATCAATAAGCCTCCGATTAAATATAATCTACAAATTTATTGCGGAATTTTACATGTAAATATGAACCGAGGAATAAAATAAATAATGTTATACTCCAAAAATAAGCTGTATAGGTTAATTCGTGGAAGAACCATCCTCCACCCAGCAATGTATGTCTAAATCCTTCTATTAAGTAAAAGATTGGATTCAATTTCAATATATTAACATAGAATGTTGGCAGGTTTTCCATTTTCCACACTATTGGCAGGAGAAAAAACAACATTCTCATTCCCGATTGGATCATCAATTGAAAATCCCTAATAATGATCGAAATCGTAGAAAATAACAACGCAACAGAAAATAGAAATATAAATAAACATAGCAAGTAATAGGGAAGCTGCAGCAAATAAAGTCCTGCATTTATTTTATTTACCACCAGTAATATCAATAAAATCAGCATCATACTAAAAAAGCTAAAACTATTTGTCATCAGGTTAACCGTTGGTAAAATGCTGACAGGAAACTTCATTTTTGAAACTAAAGTTATTCTTGTATATATACTATTCGACCCTTGCAAAATAGCTGGGCCAATAAAAAACCATGGGATCAATCCCACTAAAAGCCAAACCAGAAAAGGAGTATCCCCAACCGGAGACCCCTTTCTGATTCCAAAGCCAAACACAAACCAATATAATGCTATTTGAAGGACTGGGTTTAAAATTTGCCATAACCACCCTAAATAGTGCAATTGATATTGGCCTTTAATATCATAGATGGCTAATCTAAAGATAAGGTGAACATTTTTAAACTGTTCATTTATGACTTGAAAGACAAATTTCATACAGTAAGAGCTTCCTTCTTAATTGCTTTGTATAAATTTCCAAAGTTTAGATACTCTACATCAGTAGGAATCATTTTCACTACATTTTTTGTATCAAAGATTCGTTTATTTGCCATGCCTTCAAGTTCTTCTGATTTTAATTCCTTAAACTCATTGTGATCTGTTAGGACAACAATTAAATCGGACCCAGCTACTGCCTCGTCCATATTCTTTATTACAAAGTCCGCTGATACATGCGGGTCGTAGGCACGTACATTATATTTTCCTTGGGCGTCTAACATATGCAGAATTTCCATTGCTGGACTTTCACGGATGTCATCGACATTCCCTTTATAGGTTAATCCAAATACAGTAACGGTCTTTCCATCTACATTAGCCATTAATTGATCGATATTTTCTACCACAAACTCTGGCATTGAAGTATTAATTGATCTGGCTAGATTAATTAATTTAGCTTGCTCAGGTGCTTTAGCTACAATAAAATATGGGTCAACCGCTAAACAATGTCCTCCAACCCCTGGTCCAGGTGTATGAAGATTTACACGTGGGTGCTTGTTCGCCATTTCAATAACCTCAAGTGCGTTAATATCTAATTCTGTACACACTTTCGTTAATTCATTTGCTAAGGCAATGTTTACATCACGGAAGGTATTTTCCATTAATTTCGACATTTCTGCTGTTCTTGCATTTGTTTTAATAATTTCACCTTTAACAAAAGTGCTGTAAACCATTGCACCGGCTTCTGTACATTCAGGAGTAACACCGCCGACAATTCGGTTATTATTAATTAATTCATGCAGGATTTGACCTGGAAGAACACGTTCCGGACAATGCACAAGGAAGATATCTTTCCCAACAACAAAGCCAGCTGCTTCGACGATTGGTTTTACATGATCATCCATACTTCTTGGAGCAATCGTAGATTCAACGATTACCACGTTCCCCGTTTTTAAATATGGAAGTACTGATCTAACCCCGCTCAATACAAAATTCAAGTCACATGATTTATATAAATCATCATTATTTGGTGTTGGAACCGAAATAATAAACGCATCTGCTTCTTCTGGTACGAGTGATGCACGGAAAGTTCCCTTTGCAATTACTTCCTCCAAAGCCTCTTGTAAACCTGGCTCTTCAATATGAATAAGACCGTTATTTAACGACTCTATTACTGCAGGCTTAACGTCAACACCTACAACATCTACATTGTGTTTCGCAAACATGATCGATGTTGGAAGACCAATATAGCCTAAACCAATTGTACAAATTTTCACAATTAAACACCTTACCTTTACTATTTTATGACAATCTTCGATGTATTCTTTGCTGTTTGTCCGCCAAATTTATCTCGTACATACACTCTTACGAAATACTCTCCACTGGAATCCACGTCGTATTCAAAAGTAGAACTCCCTGTATAGGAAAGCTTTTTAATAATTTCATTATCTTTATAAAGATAATAAGCAAAAGTAACCCCTGCTCCACTAGTGACTGCTTCGACTTTAATCCTTCTATCAGCAGAAGAGATTGATGACTTAATAATCTTTAGTAGTTCTTCCTGTGGAAGGACATCCGTTTTCCCATCTAGTGGGATGCCCAGGATTTGTTTCGCTTTTCCTAAAAGATAATAAGGAAAATAAACCTTTAACTCATCATGGTTAACTCCATCAGCGGTTTTTAAATCTACTTTAAAGCCCCTGTTGACCAAGATATTATACAAAGGTAAAACATGATTCTTATAGTGATGATCATCTTTTCCAACAAATATATTGATATCAGGTGAAATATCACATGGCTGATTAAGGACATTTAACAGAAGACCATCCAAATAATAACCATCGGACTCCTCTGATCCCCCTGCGATATACTCAGCAATATTCGGGTGATTGGCTTGCTGCAATAAGAATGCTCCCAGCTTACTTTGTGGTGCACCTGCAATGACATGGCCAAAATAATATTTCATTCCATAATAAAGTGCTGAAAAACCGCCCTTTGAAGACCCAAGTGCAGTGACATTTTCAGACAATATCTGATTCTGTCTCATAATATATTGAATGAGAGAAATCACAGAGGTTTCTATACTAAAATCCCTGTTTTTCCCTAAATAATATGACCCTTGATCTCCAAAGTCATCGAGAATAAACAACTTATTTACAGGTAGATCTTTCAAGGTATTCATATAGTTATACAAATAACTATATTTGGTTCCAAGTGCTGAGAATATCACGAATAATTGATCCTTATATTCATCAGCTGCCGCAGGTACAAAGTGATAACGTAAGCTTCTAAACGAAGGGAAAACTTTTTCCATTTTAAAAGGAGCTTGCTTCCGATTCGGTACCTTAAAATCAGATAATCTAAATTCTGTCGTACAGTGAACATTGTCGCCGCTTAAGTCAACTTCAATTGTTGTCAGCATTTCCTTTACTTCCATTTTAGGAAATTTCCATCCTAAAACACTTGGTACCGTTTGTCCCTTAACCATTTGAATCTTGATCGGAGAAGCAGTTGTGATTTCGATTTCCATTACCTTATCATCGTTGCGGTAAAGCTCTACTATTCTATCACGCAGTTGTACCTGTATATCAGGGGCTACATGCCATAATAGTTTATATTCATGTTTGTTACTGGACGTTATGACATCATTTACTTCTACCGAGTTACTTTTGTTAAAGTATTTTACATTCCGCTGATGTTCTACACCATCAAAGCGTTTATTGATACCAGTCACCTCACTGATATCATCTAATACCTTGCCATCAGTAAAGTACACTTTATCATATTTACCATCTGTACGCGGTAGCCCCTTGCCATCGACAATCAATGTATTATGGGCAAAAGATGAGTAAGCATATTTAGTATAGGGATCCTGATAGTTGTAACCATTTGGACCGGCTTCTGTAATAATTTCACCGCCAGAAAAGATGGTTAAGTTTAAATCATCACTATGTTTATGATAGTTTGCATGATAGGCCGCCGAAAATAGGACATAAGATGCCTTTTCTTTTTTGGACCAATCATCACGGAAAATCGCATAGCCTGCATCTAGGAATATTTTCACATTTTCTTCGGGCCGTGTACCCTCTTTACCTGACGTAACAGCAAATTTATATGATTGACTATCATATAATCGTGCGTAGCTGCTATTCCTTACAGGCATTGACTCCGTATCACACATAGGTGGAAACGTGCCATCCGGGCGGATAATATGGGTGGAATACTCCTCTGATTTGTTGAATAATATAACAAATTCTTTGCTGATGTCTTGATCAATTTCATCAAGCCAGGAGACTAATTTTTTAATATTTGTTGCAACGAGCATATGATAGCTAGGGGAGTGTTCCTTATGAACTCCATCCTTTGTATAAACGTCAAAGAAGTAATCCTTTAAGCGTGTTACCGCCAAATTTACATAACGTTGGCAAAGGTGATTCTCTTCATCATTAAAGTAAAAGGCAAAAAGTAAAAGCGATATATCCTGGAACATCCCGTGGTTAGTATTGGTCGCATGAAATTCATCGTCAGCTAACAATGCAGCTGTCTCCCACATTCTTGTTTCAATCCTGGTTCGATCCTCATCCGGTATGATGTTTCTAGCTAGTATATAAAATCTTAAAAAGTATTGAAGCCGGAGGGCTGTTGTTTCATCATGGTAGGCCATGGTCCCTTTATTTTCCTCGTACGAATGCTTGACCAGCCAATCATTGATTAACTCCAGACCCTTGTTTATATATCTCATGTCTTCCGTTGCTTGATAGGCATCAGTTAGACAGCCTAAAAAGGTGAAGCCATGCAGGAGTCTTTCAAAACTACGGGAACGTTGGTCGTTCCAGTCTATTAATTTTGGGAATTTAACTACTCCGAACGGAGGCAGAGTATAAGCATTCTTCTCTATTATGTTGTTGGCAGAAAGTAAAGAATCCTTGTTTCTGCTTTTCGGCAGCGCTTGAAGAATAGCCTCCAGTCTCTCGGCAGTTAAATTTGACGGAATAAATATATTCACATCTTCCCTCCTCGATTATCATTTTACTAGAAATACAGGATCTTAATAAATGTAAAATTACTTCCAGTTATTTGGGTAATATTTCTCCGATTAATTCTACCCATTCTTTGCCAACCTTTTCAATATCAAATCGTTGTTTTACAAAGTTTTTTGCTTCCTGACGCATCTTTTGTTTTTGTTCAGCATCGATTTTATTGAATTCAAGGATATGGTTCACAAAATCATTAATATCTTCATATAGATATTCTTTATCATAAATGGTTTCACTGCCGTCCCAATTCAGAATTAACGGAATTGCTCCCGAGGCCATTCCTTCACTTGGCGCTAAATGAAAGCTTTCGAAATCACTTGTAGAGAGAACAAAGCCGATTTTTTGAAGCCATTCATCAATATCACCAAATCCATCGAAAGCAACCGCATTTTTCCATGGTGCTTGTTCAATCCTGCGATATTGAGTTTCGTAATATTCCCTTTCCTCATCCTTTTTCCATAACCAAGGATACTCTTGAGGCAGCTTGCCTTTTACAAACAACTTATAACGCTTATCTTTTGACCATAATTTTTCTAACACATCCAAGGCCAAATCTAATCTCTTCATTTTTGGAGCAATACCGATGATTCCTAAATGAAAATCAGCCTCTGTTTTTGGCTTGTCCAATTTTGCTGCATCCAACACGTTGTATAACATTTTTGTCTTTTCACGAGGCAGTTTAAAGACTCGATAAAACTCCTCATATATATATGGAGAAATCGCAACCAATGCGTCGATGTTTTCAATCGTAAATTGTTGTGGATAAGCCGTATCCAATTCCTGTCTATGCATGCGAACGATTAGCTTTTGATGGGAGTGTTTGTGAGAAGAATACCAAACCGCATTCCCCAATCCCCACTCACATACAATCAAATCTGCCCAATCCAAACAATCTTTACTGAATTTCTCATCATGAACATTATGACCTGTCCACTGATCTAACCGAATCTCGAAACGGTCCGTCTTCTCTAAATAGTCGATAATTAATTTAGCAAACTTTAAATCATGCCCTGCAAAAACTATTTTCACTTTACTCATTATATCAGGCCTCATATTTGAATTTGTTTTACTATTTCCATATTCAACTGCTGATTGTTTTTCTGGTTAAATGCATTTGATACATAATTGTATTTGTCGTTACTTAGTAGTTTTTTTCCATACTTTAGGTAGGTAGAATAATCAGAGCCGGTTTCTAGTCTTACCAACACCGTCTGAAGGGATTCTTTAGCAAACACTTCTGTCTTTACAATCGTCGACGCAGGCTCCAAAGATGTTACAAATTCATACTCCTTGTTTCGATTGACCTCTTTTACGGAATCCGCTTTACCATCATATTCAAAATGTGCACTTTTACCGATAAATTCACTATCTGTAAAAGTGGTTGCTAACATTAGATCTCCTAAATAATCGCTGCCATAATAATCTTTTTCACTAAAATAGGTAATATATGGTGTATCGATCCATTCCAGCATATTTTGATATTTGTGCATATAGCTTCTGATAAAGGTTTTAACAGTTTTTGTATTATAGCCTCGGAATAAATCGAGATAACCGTCAAATGTATCCACTAGCATATAGAGCTCTTTATGCTCATAGGTTTGGCTATTAAATTGATCCAACACTCTAAAAAACTCATCTTTAGAGTGAATAAGGGCAATTACTGTCACTTTTGGAAGTTGATAGCTGACAGGAATCCCCGCCATTTCACAGATGAATTTTAATCTTTGTGTATAGGTGTGTTTGCTTAGCACTTCACGGATCCCAAGCATTGATTTTCTTCTATACTCTTTTTCATCATTTAGCAGGACATTAAAAGCACGGTCAATTTCCTGTTCGTTTTCCGAAATATTTACCAAGTCCCCAAACATCATTTCGATGCCTTTTGCATAAGTGCTGATTACTGGTGTTCCTGAAGCAAGGCCTTCAAATACCCTTCGAGAAAACATGGTTGGAGAATCCTTAACAGTATTAACATTGATCATTACTTTATAGCCTTTATATGCCTTATCAATTTCATAATACTTGAGGCTCCCTTTTATATTTTCCTTATATCGTTCAGGGAACATGTGATTCGGCATAAGGCCTTTTAAGTTTTTCTCATAATTACGATCAAATATATCTAAACCAAAATTGGCTGCACTATCTAAAACTCGATCCATATCCTTTGCGCGTTCTTCATGATGACGATAATAGGAACCAGCAAAGCACGCCTTATTTTCACGTTCATCGACAATTTTAATCGGATTATGAATGGCTGGCTGTGCAGCAAAAGGCAAGGCAAAGACTTGTTCATGTCCGGCCAGCTCTTTGTATTTTGGTACCATATTTTCATCGGTCGTAAAGATATAATCAAATTTAATGGCTGTTTTAATAAAACGATTAAAGTGAACAGGGTCCTCTTTATTCCAAAATACGGTTGGGATATTGTTTTCATTACACCACTTGATCAAGCTGAATAATGGTTTCATATTTTCTTCGCCATAATAGCCGACAAGTTTGTTCCAGCTTCCATTATTTCCAACCCACGCCGATTCAACCATGAGTAAATCCGGTTTATTGCTTGTTAATGTTTCCAGCCAGTTATGAGGAGTAAACGTTATTAACTCACATTCTCCAGCATAGGAGGCAGTAGTAAACACATCAAATATAACGGCCATTTTTAATTTATTTAATGGCTTAGGCTTCACCAAGTTTAATTCATATGGCTCCCGATTGCTGACATATTGAGGACGGTCTGTGTTTGGCAGGACCATCATTTCTTTAATCGTAAACTGTTCTAAATTAACTTTACCTGTACCGCCAATTCTAAAGGCTAGACGGATATCTGTCGTTTCAGGGTGAAATCTAAATGTATTTTCAGTATTTAATCTAAACTGATAGACTTGCCCTTTCTTTTCCCCAATATATTCCACTACCATTGGGATGAATTGTACATCTTCCGGTACCGTTGCCTGAAGCATAAATTCATATACTGCGTCTTTATTTATCGACATCAAGTGTGAAATAGGCGGAATAGCATAGCTGTTATTCTGCTCACGGTAGGAAGCATAGGCCCTTTTATCGCCAGCCCTTGAATCTGCAAGCAATGTGTTCCCTTGATTACTTAAGCTCAACAACTTATTAGATGGATACCAATTCTCCTTGTTTAGCTCTATTGTTAATTCATTGGTAATTTCTATCTTCTTTTCATTTATTAATAGGCGGATATTTTTGAATAATCCTGTTCCATTTACTCGCAAAATAAATTTTACTGCAGTAGTATCTTCACTAAAACGGATGATCGATTGCTGATTGAATGGAACCTGTTTTAAGTTAATCCTTTTTCCATTCTTGAAGCTAAAGATAAAGAGTTCTAGGCCAGCCTGTCCTGCAAGTGCTGCAATCGGGTGAATTTCATAATAATAGTTCCTTTTAGGTACGATTACCGTTTCTTTTGGTGGTGAATTTAATTCACCGTCATCCAAACATGGCAAAAATCGAAATTGCTTCGTAGTCAACTTGGATTCAAAACAATCATCATCCGCGTGAACTAAGATTCGATTATCATGGAATAAACCGTTTAAATTGGTTTTATCAAGATCAAATGTATAGTCATATTTTGGAAAACTAGATAGAGTTGATTCCATCTTATTGTTAAGCCAGAAACCTTCTCCAGAAACAGCAACAGTTGCTAGTTTCAAATACCCAGTCCCTTGTGCTCTGATGGCAAGCCTGATATTTTTCGCTTCTTTTTCCAGTTTAATTAATCTTCTTTGATTGAGTTCTACTTGATGGGTGTCCATCTTTTCATTATTTTTATTGTAAGAAACTAAAAATAGCTTTACATCAAGCTGTGCATCTTTTTCTCCTTCAAAAAGAACTTGGAGATTATGGTTCTCATTTATTGGGATCGGGTTATGAGGAATTCCAGAAAAATTAATATTTGCTTCTTTATAAGGAATATAGATATGTTTACCTTTTTCTAAATCTATATAAAAAGAAGAACTATCGCGATCAAATGAAACGTTCTTTTCATTAGGCAGGTACCAATTCATTTGATTAATTCGTGCAAATGAAGTTTGATCAATTGGTTCCTGATTCCAAACGGAGATATCTTCAATTTGAACTGAATCAATCATAAACATGCCAGTACCAGCCACTTTAACAGCAAGGCGGATGCCGTCAAAATCATCAGATGTAGTAATTTCCTTCACCTTATTAAAAGAAATTACCTCATCTTTAATCCGATCTCCATTTTTATAAAAGATAGCAAACAATGAGATTTTAACATCTTTGTCCTTATTTCCCTTAATAGAAAAGTGGTATGTTTGCCCTGATTGTAAATTCAAATCATTAGATGCGGGGGTTATCGAAAATTTCGTATTCTGCTCTTTGAAGGAAAAGTAAGCATGTTCTCCATTTTTTAATTCAGAGTAAAATGTGTTCGCTGACTGGTCAAATGTAATTGGCACATTCGCTTGTTTGTACCAGCCCGTACTTCCTATTTCAGCAACCGCCTTGCGTTCAAATTGTGTAATATGGCTTTGATTTAGCCATTTTCTTGTTTTATTTATTTGATCCAGCTTTTTTTTGATACTATTATTCATCTATGATGTACTCCTTTTGTATTCGATTTATTTTTTCATCATTTTTCGAAGTTTCCAGTATTTAACTGTCACTTTTCCCAGAACCGAATTTCTAATGGAGTTATATCTTTTTTCTAGAACACCGTACTTTTTTTGCAGCTTTTCATATTCGTTTAATTCAGATTCACGCGCATCCAATTGTGACCTTAACTCTTTTTTAAGCAACTCGATCTCATTTTGAAGCATTTTATTTTCTAACTCTAATGATTGAGTTTCTAGATTGAATCTTACGACTTCACCCATATAAAGCCCTCCCATTGTTTTTTCCAATCTTCATCGGAATTATGTCATATCAGGGTCATTCCATACATGATCTGACCCTGATTTGGTTAATCTATAAAGCACAAAAATTTTTCCAGAGTTTTAATTAGCTGCTTCAGAATAGTCATGAACTGATGAGCTATTTACTCCTGATGTGCGGTTATTATAAATACTTAAGAAATTATCTTTTTCATTTTCCCAATTGTATTTTTTACTTGCCGAGTAGGCGTTTGATTTCATTTCTCTATGTTTATTTTGGTTTTCCAACATCCAGTTTACGCCATTGGCTATCGATTCAGGATCGTGGGAATCCACACTAACCCCCGTTTTATCACCTTCGACTACTCGCTTAATTTCCGGAAAATCACATGCCACAACGGGCACACCAGCCATCATATATTCAAACAATTTATTCGATGATGCTGAATAATGGTTAAAACAGACATTGTTTAATACTTGAAAACCTAAATACGCATTTCGTGTATACTTTGGAAGTTCTGCAAGCGGCACCTTTGGGAGAAATTTTATTTTCTCGTCAAGTTGCATCGCTTGGACCTCTGCTTGCAGATCCTTTTTAATTTTCCCATCACCAATGAATACCAAAGTTCCCTCTTTAAATAGTGGTGCAGCTTTGATCAACTTATCTAAACCACGTCCGGTTTGAATACCACCTTGATAAAGAAGGATTTTTTCGTCTTTTGGAATGCCCAGCATTTCATGTAAATCTACTTTTTCTTCAATCATATTTGATTGTTTGAATGGATAATTATGAACAACATGCGGATAAAAACCATATAACTTTTCGTTATAGCCTGCTCTCGTATGATTTTCCACAATCATTTCATCAATCTTTTTAATTAAAAAGCCCTCCATCTTTCCATAGATGGGACTTTGATATCCGGTACGACTTGTTTGTACTTCATGAGAATCGTAAATCAGCTTTTTGCGTTTTAACCGCCATTTGGAACAGATATAACCTTGTGGGAGTGTATTTAAATCATTGGAATGATAAATATCATAATTCTTTTGAAATCCCTTTATGATCATGCCAAGAATAAGACTCCCTCTTACCCAGACAACCTTTAGCTTTGTTTTCAGCAAAAGAACTGCTAATACGGTTAATATAGAAAATAACACTGGAGCTGTATAAATGAGCAATGCCCAAATAAGCAAGAAAAAAGCTCCAAACAATTTGTTTTGCATGGAGTACCTGTAGATTTTTTGGAATAATTCCAATAAAATTGGGTATCGTTTAATTCTGTATACTTTAAAATTTTCATTTCTTTGTTCGAATCTTGGTAAGGCAGGATCCTTAGGATCGTGGATACACATTAAATCAACTTCATACCCTGCTTCGGATAACGCTGTGCACTCACGCAATACCCTGGCATCATTTGTGAAGTGATTCCAGACGAACATGCATACTTTCTTTGGCATCTTTAGTGTCCTTCCTTTGTTGAGGTAAAGTAGATTCGTTCATATATTCTACTAAACTAGTAATATTTTTTTCCCAATTAAAATGAGTAAGAATGACTCTCTGTGCCTTTTCAGACATTTCGATTCTTGCTGAATCGTTATTTAACAACTTCAAAATATGTGACATAATTTGCTCAGGATCATTAGCATGAATGGCTAATCCTACTCCTGCATGATTAATTAGATCTTTTGCATATCCATCAATCACACCCACCACTGGTACCCCACAAGTCATGTAATCAATTATTTTTCCTGGCAGTACTGTTTTAAAAACTTCTTTGTCTTTTAAGGTAACCAACCCTAAATCATGCTCCGCGATAATTTTAAAGCATTGTTTTTTAGTTACCGGATTGATTAAAGTTACATTCTTGTAATTTTTGATCGAATCGATCAGCTGTTTTTTATTAACTCCATAACCAATGATGGTTAGCTGTATTCCTTGTTCAGCTAACAGCGGCACAAGTTGATGAATGATTTCGGTATTTTGCGCAAGACCAAGATTTCCTGCATAAATAATCTTTTTGGATTTTCCTTTTTCTCTATTTAATGGAGCTAATTCTTCTTTTACTACACCATTAGGAATGAAGAGGATTTTTGACTCTTGGATCCTGGCTTTCTTCTGAATATATTCTTGAAAACCCTGACTATTTATGATAATTTTGTCAGACTTTTTATATAAAATCTTTTCTAACATGCCAAAAACCTTCAAGATAAAGGCATTATCAAATACACCAACACCTTTTAACGATTCTGGCCATAAATCCCTTATATCTAAGATAAACTTTGTTTTATATCTATACTTAGCAAAAAGACCAACAAACCCAGTAAAGATCGGAGGAGAGGTAACAAAAATATAATCATAACTCTTTTTATCTTTAAGAATGAGCAAAATAAATTTTAACGCTATTTCTAAATAATAAAATAAGCGATTAAAAATATGATTCGAATATTTTCTGCTACTTATTCCAACCCTAACAATGTGTTCATTGTCATGGTTTAAAGACTCTTCATCCCAAAATTGATCATCTTGATAAATCTTCTTATTTGGGTATGAGGGTTCTGTCGTTAAGACCGTTACATCAAAATCATTTTTACCCAACAGCATATACAGGTGCTTAATGCGGTTTGCATGACTACCTATTTCCGGGTAAAAGTGCTGTGAAATAATTAGTACACGTTTCAATCCCATTGCCCCTTTTTAAACTAGCTTTTTATATACTTTTTTTTATTGCCGCTCTTTATAACTAATGGAAAATTAGTTGTTAATCTACCATAATTATTGCATCAATTATACCAACTTAAAATAGTTCCTATGAATTTACAATCAATTACCAATTAAGAATCCTATTAAAATACATGCGATTTACTTGGAATAACCCACTATAATAGTTTTTGCTCGTATGTTCACAACCACATATCTATAAAATCGATGCCTTATTCGATAAAAATAAAAAATATCTAATGGAAATATAAGAGACATACACCTTATCTTCATTAGATATTTAAAATATTTTATAATTTAGGCCAAAAATATCTAAATTTTAATAGTTTTAAAAAATGACAAATCTTTAAATCTAAATAAGTTTATCATTAAAAGAAATAGGGGTAAAGGGTGAAATCTGTCGATTTTTGTCGAATTTGCATTTTATATGGAAAATTCTCCTACGACTAAAAGAAAGGAAGGAGTGATTTTATAGTGGGATTAATCCAGTATGGATTAGGCAAAAAAATCCCCACCAGTAAAAATGATGGGGATCACTTTATTCATGTATTCTACTAGTTCAGACAAATAGGATTACAAGGTGTTTTTATTTTACAACTTTCACCACTTTGTATGGACTGTAATGTCCTGCACCATCTCTTACCAATACACTTATATTGGTCCCTGCTGCTTGCAGCGGAATAGTTATAGAGTATTTTCCTGATGCAGTAGTCTTTCCTCTTCCAATTATGGTTGAACCAACTTTTATAAAGACAGCTGATGCAGGTTCAGCAGTCCCAGTCACTACGCTATCCTTATTGGTAATTGGTCTTACAACAGGAGCCAATGGTGCAGTAACATCTGCTACAAATAATGATCGATATGGACTGTAATTTCCAGCTCCATCTCTTACTATTACATTTACTCTTGTCCCAGCTTTCAGTTTATCTATTTTAACTGAGAATTTACCAGCTGTATCTGCTATTGCCCTTCCAATAATAGTTGAGCCTGCTTTAATAAAGACTACAGCTGCTGGTTCTGTTGTCCCTGTCACTACTGTACTTCTATCAGTGATACGATTTACAACTGGAGTTAATGGTGCTGTCGTATCTGGCGCCAAGGTTCCAACCAATTCCTTCGTATCTCTTACCCGAATCCGTGTACCTTGTGAGAATGATCCTGAAAGACCGACTGCTTCTAATGTGTCTCCCACTTTAAGAACCGGTACTGGACCACTTTGGTTGACGATGTATCCATCCGTAAAGACTAACACGTCGCCGGAACCGTCATTGATCACATAAGAATTATCATCAAACTTCGATACAACCTTACCTTTAACCTTTACAAGGAGTCCTTGGTTAGTATCAGATGTTGCTTCCCCAGTTGGAACAGCTTTCGGTTTTACTGGCTCCCCTGTTCCAATTTTAAGAACGTCGTTTGCAAAGCTTGTAAACTCTAATTCTTTGTTATTTTCGAAGGTCTTAATGTGTCCATAGACACGTACCTTATCGCCTGGTTTCAATGTGCCTTCAGGAACTTCTTGGAAGGCCATGATCCCGCCTGTTTCGTCCTGTAGATAGAAGGAATCAAAGAATACACCGGCACCAGTGGTAACCGTTCCTTCAACGATTACATCCGTATCATCGGCCAGCTTACGCACATCTGCAATCGTTGATACTTTTGCTTCACGATGGGCTAACCAGTTTACGGTATTTAACGAGAATTCATCGTTTCCTTTAGGCTCATAGGATTGATCCATTTGTTTGTCGTTAAAGATGTTCATACCCGAAACAACGATCCGGCCGCTAAAGCCAATTTCTTCAGAGGCGATTAACGGAATCGCTGATCCGCCTGTCTCATCCGACACCGAATCATAGGTGTAGCCGCCTTTAATATTACCTTGATAGGTGGTGTCATTTCCGTTTGCAAGAATGGTTACCTTATCGGATCCCATTAGCGACTGATCGTTAGCTGCTGAAAGACTTGTTCCGCTGTAATAATCGATAAACGATACGCGGTCTGTAATATAGTTTGATGTTAATCCTGGATGTAGTCTGACTGCATACGGGCTTAACGTTGGGTCGCCCCAGAAGTTTCCGCTCTTACTTAAGTCAAATACCCCGTCGTTACCCATGCGAATGGTTGAGCCAATTTCACCTAGTAGGGCGTTGTTAATAGTAGGGTCGGTGCTGTTATTGCTCTTTCCTGCCATTAATAAGGATCCGCCGTTTTTGACAAACTTGGCAACAGCTGCATTTTCATCCGTTGTTAACGCTGTTCTTGCATGTGTAAGCACTAATACTTTTACTGTACTTAATACTGCGTCTGTAAGGGCTGCTTTGTTTTCAACAACCGTATATCCTTCTTTTTGAAGCATCAGCGTAAAGGATTTTAAGTTATCCTTATAGGTTCCACTGTCTGCGCTCGTGTTTTCATTGCCGTGGAAGGCATCAATTAACACTTTCATACCGAGCGGTTCTTTAATTTTTACTGGTAAAACAAATTTTGCATCACCAATATCAAGACCATCCAGAGAGGTGACAACTGCAATAATCTGATGGTCGCCCGTTAATGGGCTGGCCCATGTTGCCGATGCGGTTGCTGAGCTCTTTGTTAAGATCGATGAAATTGTATTGGTTCCAATCAGATTATCTTGTTTCACTTCATCATAGTAGAAGTCTACTTTTAGATTTTTGACTACTTCTGTACCGTTGTTTGCAACAGTTGCTTTTAAGGTAGCAGGGTTGCCGCCAATAATCACGCCGCCGTCAATATCAATGCTGTTCACTTTTACGTCAACGGCTTCTTCTTTTGACCAGATTGGAGAAGAATAAATTCTTTCGCCATCTGCTTGCGTTACTTTTACGACAAACCATTGCTGGCCGCCTGTTACGGTGTAAGTTGGTTTCCATGTAAAATCTTTTTCCATTGGTGCGATCGAATCGACAACTTTTCCACCGTTGGTAATTAATTCTACCTTTTCAATTCGGTCATCAGACTTGTATGTTGTTGGGAGATAACTATAGTCGCTGTCATTATGCGCCTCCGCTACTAAGTCACTTCCGGAAATGTTAAAGTTCAACGTTTTGCTGTCAACAGTTGATCCCATATAGTATCCATTTGCTAACACATCTAAGGTGAAGTTTGGATCTTCCTCCATATACACGCGCATATTACGCATCGAATGAAGCAAAGATGCTTGAGATAAGTCGTCCGCAACGATTACTGTACGGGCGTTTACCTGTCCCCATGTTCCTTCATGGTTATCTTCACCATACGTAGGTGCGATATGCCAGCCCAAATCTAAGGCCGAGTAGAATTTACCCTCTGCATTGGCATAGCCATAATGACCGGAACCATTGCCCACTTCGAGCATCGTAAATAATTTATCTACGTCTTTGTTGTAAGGCTTGAAGCCGTTAAAGGCATTCGCCGACATATCTGGATGGTTGAATTGACCCACGATATCATCGTATGTCATCACCCATGCATAATACTGACTTAAATCTTGGTATTGCTTTCCGTTAATATTTCGGTCGATAAAATTATCTGTTCCAAAAATATTAGAGTGGCCCCATGTTGTTGAGGTCATTTCAAATGCCGGGAAAACAACATAGTCGCTAGTTGTATATTGTTTGGCTAAGTCTTTGGTTAACTGCCAATCGGTTCCACCGGAACGTTCCTGCATGCCATCCCGTACAACGGTATCTGTCCCTAATTTTTCAGGATCGATATCATGGGAGTGATCAGAGAAGGCAAACCAATCGTAATGATGGGCTTTCCCTGCTTTTAGGGCATCTTCAGGTGTTCCCGCTCCATCGTGTGAAATATTGGTATGGTTATGGGTTGTCCCGCGGTAGTGATTTCCACCTGTAAAACGCGGCACGACTTCAAATGTCCATTGTTTTTCTGTGGCGTTTCCTAATAGGTCTTTGGCCGAAACCTTCACCGTATGCAGCCCAAGTGAAAGATCTGCTGCAGGCGTGTATTTCACCTGTGTTTTGCTAAGAGTTGCTGCCGGTGCTGTAAGCTCCTGACCATCAAGCCACATTTGCACGGTTGTTTCATTCACACCACTTGGATCGTCAATCAACGCCGAAATTTCCGGTGTTGGACTCTCGATTTTTGTCGTGTCCTGTGGGGTCATGCCTGTTATCGCCGGTCCGAATGTATCCTCAATTAAGGTGACAGCATATGGAGCTGCTGCTGATCCGGCAGTTTGGACTTGTGTACCTGCTTTTGCTTCCATATAATAGTCGAATCCGCTTTGAGGGACATTGGCTGCTTCTAATGTTGCCGTGTAACGTCCGTCGCCGCCATTTACCATTGGTAATGCCGTAAATTCTGTCGCACCGGTTTCTCTATAATAAACCGTTACGGTTTCGGCACCATCGGCATTGGCTTCAAATTCAACATTTATGCCTTTGTAGACTTCTTTTAATGGGATGTGTGTAATTCCTAGAATAGGAGCAATATCTTTACCATCACGCGGGTAAACTTGGTACCCGTTTGTTGCCGATGCATTGGTCGTATATTGCCCTAATACACCTGTTACGGTATAGCTTTTTCCCGTTACAAGATCTGTATCCGGCTTAATGTCTGTTGCACCCATTACCCTTAGGGTCGTCGTTTTATTGTTCTCATCGACAAATGTAACATTATAATTTGCCCCAGAAGCGGCAACTGCTGACACTTTACCTGTTACCGTAACAAGGCTGCCTTCATTTGGCTCAGCCGTGGCATAGGTATTTAAATCAAGGATGGTCAGTGGTTTAGCTGCTGGAATTGGGTTACCTTCACTCACTTTATTAATCGAAGTTGGTTCAAATTCCGTTAACCCATTGTATACAAGTACTTTACCAGTGATTCGAAGTTTATCACCTTTGAGCACCTTATATCCTGTATCTAATGAACCACTAAAAATGTTGATGCCCGCTGTATCATCTTGGAGATAGAAGTTTTGTTTTTGTGTACCAAGAATTTGCGTATCAACGGTGGCAACCCCTTCAATCGTAAAGAATTGATTTAGGTTTACTGGCTGTCCTTTTGCATCTGATACACGAACATCGGCAATTTTTGAAACAGCCGTTGTATCTGCTTTTGAAACCGAAACTGGAACACTTTCTAGCATGATTCCCTTTGCAGTACTTGTTAACTGTGTTACATAGACAGTATCAGGAGCATTGCTGATTGTAATCGAGAAATCTCCACCAGTACCTGCCGTCACTGTTTCAGTAGTTAATCTTTCAGATGCAGTTGCGGTATCATTTGGATAAACATTGATAATGGCATTTGCACTTGCTGCACCTGCACCGCCAATCAGTGTTCCTACACCGTTTGCGACGACATAGCTTAATTTTGCTTGTGTGATCGCTGTACTTGCTTTCGCCACGTCAATTTGGATGGCAGTACTTTCGACTAGACCACTCTGAGTCGAAGAAACGAACACAGAGGATAGCACTTTATCCGTCGTGAAACTGATATCAAATGAACCATCAGCACTTGCTGTTGCTGTACCAAGCGCCATTCCTTTTGCTGAAGTTTCATATACTTTTACTGCGGAATCAGGTTGTGCTGCTTCCGTTTTACCTGTAACTTTTACCGAAGTACCCTCTTGTAAAAGTTGAATATTAGTTCCTTTTGGCTGCAAGCTTGTGACCGGAACCATTGGTTCTTCCGCTGGGCTTGCTGTGTTTCTTGGAGCTGCAACAGGTCCTACGAAGAAGTCTGACGCGTTATCATCTGTATCCCATGCGTTTCCTTTACCAGGAGCTGGGTCTACGTTTGCATACGGCCTACGTTGAGCGCTTGTTGTGTTAGATAAGACCTTTGTCGCACCGGAACCTTCGTATGTAGTGGCGCTGCCGAATCCAACCAAATCAATGACAGCTGCTTCCGTGTCTACTAATCTTACTTTTCCATTCGTACCAGACATGGCAATTGTCCCTGAGTCATCCGCAGCTGGAGTATCGACTCCGTTAGCTCCCGCAGCCTCAGTGATTAAATAATAGCCATGAGCAGGAATGGTTTTATTCAATAGTGTTGAGCTATTGAATGTCCCTGTACTGGAGGCATATTCCACCTTCCAGCCTGCTAATGAGATTGGTTGATCGGTTGGATTGTATAATTCAATAAAATCCTTATTATATGGAGCACCTGAGTTGCCTCCCCCGCCAAATACGTGAGAAATGACTACATGATTAGCCTGCTCCGCATGCGCTTTGCCAATAAAACTACTTGGCAAAAACGTGCTAATCAATAGAAGTGCTGCCATGAAGGTGCTTGTCCAACGCTTAAAACTCCTCTTTCTCCCCTTCATTCAACTACCATCCTTTAAAAAAGATATTTTTTGGTAAAAAAGCAGAAGTACCTTAGGATCTCCCCTCTTTCAAAAAATTCTCAAACACCCTATTATTCTACAAAATATTTAGGCCTAAAGATATAGATTATTCAGATTTAATGTTAATTCACGGTTAATTCTTTGTTAATTTATTATTAGAAAAACAATCCAAATCTATACAAAAACAAGTAAAATATGATTATATGTAAGAAGGTTAACAATATTATTATGTTATATTTTTGTAAAAAAGGACCTGATCCTATCCGTTCTAGTATTTTAGGAGGAGTTTACTTGTTTTCTTTAATCAAAAAATTTAAACAAAAGGCGACAACGCTTATATTAAAACGCTCTTTATTAAGTATTCTATCTCTTACACTGATTGCGTTTATTGCTTGCCCAAAGCTGGCGCAAGCCCATGCCTATAGCGCAAGTTATACGAAGATAACGATGGATCAGAAACATACGGAAATCGTCTTTACTCTGGATACGTTATCGATTATCGAGTTACTTCCGGATATTGATTTAAACAAAGATTTTATCCTTCAAAAATCAGAAATAAAAAAAGGCAGTCATCATTTAGAAGAACTACTAACAGAAGGCCTTACCCTGGATAAGGATAACAAGGAACAAACACCCGCAGTTGGAGAAATGAAGCTCGTCAAAAAGGAAAATAAAGAGTATCTCTCTACCTCTATGACTTTTCCCGTTTTTTCTCCTGGTGAAACGATTGTCTTTAATGATGGTTTTTATTTCCATGACACCGGAACGAACTATGTGAATCTTATTACAGCGTCGATTATGGGGGAAACCAGTGAAGCCGTTTTACAAGGAAAAGACCGCACCTGGACGATTTTGTTAACGGAGGCTCAGCAGGAGCAAGGGGCAGAGCAAACTACACAGCCTGACACTCATCCCGTGCAGCCTGATACTGCAAAACCGGTTGAAAAAGCAACGACCTCTTCATGGTTTTCCTTTTTAAAGCTTGGTGCCCTTCATATTTTAACGGGGTATGATCATTTACTCTTCCTGTTAGCGTTGTTATTCAGAAAGCAGACCTTTAAACAATACGCAGCCATTGTCACGTCCTTTACGATTGCGCACAGTATTACCCTTACCCTGGCCGTATTAGGCTGGGTCACACTTCCGTCTCGGTTTGTCGAGGCAGCGATTGCCTTTAGTATTTGCTATGTGGCCGCCGAAAATATTTTTCGAAAAGAGATCCGCCACCGCTGGAGCATCACCTTCCTGTTCGGTCTCATTCACGGTCTCGGCTTCGCCACCATTTTAAAAGAAATGGCGATCGAAAAAAGTCATCTGGCTGTCGCCTTAATCAATTTCAACCTAGGAATTGAATTGGTTCAACTAGTTATTGTTCTCCTGCTCCTTCCATTACTCTCCTTGCTGTTCAAGCAAAAGGGTTCTGGAAAAATCGTGACCTATGGTTCTTACGCGATTGTGGCTTTAGGGGCCATCTGGCTTGTGCAACGGATCTTTTTATAAGATTAAGCAATAGACTACTTTTCTTTAGTGGTCTATTTTTTTATGAATTCCTGATTTGCTCCCTAAAGGGGATAGTCGGGTGTAAAATTACACGTTTTCCGCGGGTTGGAGATGTTATCTACGAATTGGAGGCCGGTATTCGCTAATTGGATGGCGCTATCCGCTAATGGGCGGTGCTATCCGCTAATTGGGCGGCGCTATCCGCTAATTGGGTGACGCTATCCGCTAATTGGGCGGCGCTATCCGCTAATGGGCGGTGCTATCCGCTACTGGGCGGTGCTATCCGCTACTGGGCGGCGCTATCCGCTAATTGGGTGACGCTATCCGCTAATTGGGTGACGCTATCCGCTAATTGGGTGACGCTATCCGCTAATTGGGTGGCGCTATCCGCTAATCGGGCGGCGCTATCCGCTAATTGGGTGACGCTATCCGCTAATTGGGCGGCGCTATCCGCTAATTGGGCGGCGCTATCCACTAATGGGTGACGCTATCCGCTAATAGGTGATGCTATCCGCACCCCTTTTCTTCCATTTTTATTGAAATTTCTTCGAATTTCGTCCTTTTTTACCTCGAAATACTAGCAAACTATGGTAAAATTAATAAAAAAATGAAAATATGAGGTGATTTTTACTAGATGAAGAAAACCATCGTTCGCACTCTCTCGACAACCGCTCTTTTTTCGACGCTTTTTGCCGGTTCTGCCCTCGCTGATACATATAAGGTCCAAAAAGGTGACAGCCTATCAAAAATTGCCTCGAAATATAAAACAAATGTTAATGAAATTAAGACCCAAAACGGGTTGAAATCGAATTTAATCTATGAAAATCAAATTTTGAAAATTTCTACCGCCCCTGCGACTACTTCTGTCCAAGCGGTGCAGCAAACGAACTATACGGTTGTGCGGGGTGACGCCCTGATCAAGATTGCCAATCGTTATCATGTCACCGTGGGCGAGCTGCAGCAGTGGAACAGCCTAAAGGGCACGATGATATATGTGGGACAGGTATTAAAAGTGTCTGCTCCGGGCAAGACCGTGACTGTAACAGCACCGAAGCCTGCAACGGTTAATGTGGTGAAACCAGCAACCACGAAACCAGTGACAACGACTACAGTCACACAAGCATCGACCAGTGTCTACACCGTTAAAAGCGGTGACTATCTGGGTAAAATTGGTTCTCAATATGGCATGACTGTTCAACAGTTAAAAACACTTAACAACTTAAAATCAGATATGATTTATGTGGGACAAAAGCTGAAGGTTGCCGGTAAGGCGGCCGCTGCAAAGCCGATTGCACCTGCTGCGCCTGCTCCTGTGACTCCGGCACCGACTGTGCAGCCGTCCGCAACGAGTCAGTATGTCGTAAAAAGCGGCGATACCTTAGGCAAGATCTCTGTTCAATTTGGGATGTCCCTGCAGGAGTTAAAGTCGCTGAACAGCCTTACCTCTGACATGATTTATGTCGGGCAAAAACTGAAAGTTAACGGGCAGGCTGTATCTAAGCCAACCACAACGCCGGCAACTACCAATACGGCAGCCAAGACGATTGCTGTTGCCAAAAGCTTAATGGGAATCCCCTATGTGTGGGGTGGCAGCTCCCTTTCCGGCTTCGATTGCAGCGGGTTCATCTATTATGTCGCAAACCAAGCCGGCACGAAAATTGGCCGCTTGTCCGCCGCAGGCTATTATGATCGCAGCTACTATGTAAATTCTCCACAGGCAGGCGACCTTGTCTTTTTTGAGAATACATATAAAAGGGGCATTTCGCACGTGGGCATCTACCTCGGCGATAACCAATTCATCCACGCCGATGAAGCCCATGGCATCATGATTTCCAATCTAAAAAGCACTTACTACACCGCCCACTTTGCGGCGTTTAAGAGATTTTATTAAACTACAAAGGGGTCAGACCCCCCACTACCTTTGATTGAGGTGTGGGGTCTGACCCCTTTTTTTAAATTTTATGTTTAAAAGAGTGATAGTGTGGCAATACTTATGTTAGAAACTAATTTTAAGGAGGAATGCCAGATGAATGAAAGTACATTGCTATTATCGAAGTTTACTAATGAAGAGGGTTTTGAGTTAAATGAGTATATTACCCATTTATTTGATAGTTTTGCTACACTAACAACCTATGACAACACCACTACGGAGCCTACCCGTAACTAAGGGTGGCCTTTTTTTTGTTTATAACCGGTTTTGCGGCCGTTGATTTTGAGATATCAACCAATTGGGATGATTTATCAACCAACTAGGATGACATATCAACCGATCTGGGTGAAGTATCAACCAAAATTCGTCACTTATCAACCGATTTTAGGGATGTATCAACTAATCGGGATCTTATCAACCGAGTTTGGAGATTTATCAACCAATTGGGATGACATATCAACCGGGTTTGGTGAAGTATAAGCCAATCGGGATCTTATCAACCGGGTTTGGGGATTTATCAACCAACCGAGATGACATATCAACCGATCTGGGTGAAGTATCAACCAAGATTCGTCACTTATCAACCAATTTCCCCACATTATCACCCACTTCCTCCTTTAACCATGAACTAACCCTTCCCTCCCAAAGTCAGGCGGTTAGCCTGACCAGCTCATTGTCTTTCCCTAAATATAAAAATTTTAGCCCTTTTTTGTTTAACCCTATCGAATTTAGGGGATGCAGTAATTGTCAGATAATTTTTAGAGGATTTTACATAGAATTGGCCTAATGTTTAATAGATTAACAGGTTTTCACAACATAGGTGGGGTGAGTTCATTTGTCAAAGATTAAACGGTTTTTTGTAGGATTGCTGAGTGTCGGGGTGTTGCTGGGTTATTCAGGTGTGGCTGCCGCAAGTGGAAATCCATCAACGGGTTGGGCGTTCGAGAGTGGCAAATGGCATTATTTTAATCACGGTGTGATGAAGAAAGGCTGGGTAATGGATGGCGGCAAGTGGTACTATTTGGACCAGAGCGGCGCCATGAAGACTGGATGGCTCCTGGATCGCGGCCGCTGGTACTACTTGAACAAGAGCGGTGCCATGAAGACCGGCTGGCTCCTGGATCGCGGCCGTTGGTACTACTTGGACAAGAGCGGTGCCATGAAGACCAGCTGGCTCTTGGATGGCAGCAAATGGTACTACCTGGACCAGAACGGCGCCATGAAGACCGGCTGGGTATCGGTGTCAGGCACCTGGTATTACCTGAATAGTTCGGGGGCGATGCGGACCGGCTGGCTGGAGTACGGCGGAAAAGGATATTACCTGGAGCAGAGCGGGGCGATGGTGACGGGCTGGAAGTCGATTTCTGGTGCTTGGTATTATTTTACTCGTGACGGTACAAAGATGCGGCTGAATTTTGCGAATGGCTACTACCTGATGAACGACGGCCGGATGACCAACGCGGGGAGTGCGGGGGTTGTCGCTGCGGTCGAGGAATTGAAAAAGGTAATTGAAGTAGGGATGACCCAGGCGGACCTGCAGGCGAAACTAGGATCGGCCTACCACAATTTGACCGGGCTAGAAGGAGAAAAATATTGGCTATATACCTTGAAGGTCACCGATGCAGGTTATCAGGCTGTGAAGTTGAATGGCGAAGACTTCGGTGCTGAGGACTTGGCAAAGGGGTCGACGGATGTGATTGTGCTGGTTTATTGGAATGACGACGGGCAGGCCTTCCAAGTAACGATGGATTACTTTAACGAGGCCCACAAGTTCCACCACTATCGTTCTTATCGGTATGATTATCAGTATAATTGAATTTTAATAACTTCATTTACAAATTTAAAAAACCTTGGTTTCCAAGGTTTTTTTTAGTGGAATAAATTCATTTGTGCTTTTTCTTCGAATCGTTTTTTAATAATTTCTGGATTAATTCAGTCAGTTGTTTCGTTTCTTCCTTTAAGTCTAAGAGTTCATTTTTCATTTCAGGATCATGTATAACCGGAGTTTTCATTTGTTCATATAGCTGTTCGTGTTGATTTTTTAGTTCAGCTAGTTCCTTAGCGATCCCCTCAAGTTGCTCTGAAAATGAAACAGAAGCTGCCAGTTGATTTTTCACATCAGACAGTTCCGTTGAGTTGAGTAAATTTAAAATTGGGCTGTCCGTATTTTTACCAAAATCCGTTGCTGCATTCTTTAATGAATCATCTTTAAGCAGATCCGTTGCCATATTCATTAATGAGCTCCTACATTATTTAATAATGCGTTCATATCTACATTACTCATTAAGGAGTTTAGATCTAGGTTATTCATTTCAGCGCCCTTATCACCATTTTTGATTAAAGAATTCATATCTAGGTTCTTCATTAAGGAACCCATGTCAAAGGAATCCAGTAAACTTTTCTGTTGATTTAAAGGAGCATCCTTATCCTGATTCAACATATTTTTTTCATTATTCTCATTCAATTTTTATACCACCTTTGTTTAGTAAAATAAAGAACCTAGAAGATTATTTTTTCAAAATAATCTTCTAGTGTTCAGTCCTTTGTCAAATAGAATGGGAAACTTTTTCAAAATCTACGGGTCTTGAAGAATAGCAATGATCGCTGCATTGATTGGAGTTGTATTGAGGCCGAATAAGCTTGCAGCAAGCAAAGCAAGTAATAACAAAATAATCACAAGAACTTTGCCTAATGTTGTAATAAAATTAGCAAGAGTATGATTCTCCCCCCTTCCTCTGCTATAGCTTCATAAGGGGCCCCTTACCTTACATATATTATGTTAATATAATGGACAAGCTTAAACGAATATATAATAGATTGATAAATGGGCAGTCTATTTTTAAAGTCACCGATGCAAAGGCAATAATAAACGAGGCGATACTTAAAATTAGTTTCATTACCTTAGAACCGCAATCTGGTTACAATGTTTGTCTACTTTATTTTTATTTATAGCGTTATCAGATGAATCATTTTACCCTTAAAAAAATTCACACAAAAAAGAGAGGCCATTTCAGCCACTCTTAACTAAATCATCTTTATAACCTATGATAATTAGGAGATTTCGTGTTTATGTGGTACACTTCATTTACCATTTGATTTACTGTTCACATGTACCCCGCTCATTTATGAGTGGGGTTCCTTGTTTTTAAGACAAATAAAAAGACAGACTCTAGAATAGAGCCTGCCTGTATCAGACATTGTTATTAAGCTTTACGAACGTTAGAAGCTTGTGGTCCACGTTGACCTTGTTCTACGTCAAAAGTAACTGCTTGACCTTCGTCTAATGATTTGAAACCTTCGCCTTGGATAGCAGAGAAGTGTACGAATACGTCGTCTCCAGCTTCGCGTTCGATGAATCCAAAACCTTTTTCTGCGTTAAACCATTTTACTTTACCTTGTTCCATGTGTGTTTCCTCCTGCTGTGTGCTTTTGCACACAATATGTTACTATCCTTGCTTCCAGTGATCATTAAGACGAAAAGTTAAGACGAAAAATTCTACTAATACTATCCTTTACACCGAACAAAAATAATTCTTCCTTAGAATACCATTTTTCGAAAGGGTTTGCAAGTTTACCATCCATTATCTGAATTTATGCCACCTTCAATATTTTCCAAGAGAAAGCACGCTGGTAATGGATTCTCCAAAATAAGGCTTAACCCATTGGTTATTCACATGCACTGATGGATAAGCTAGAGTATAGCCAAAATCCCATAACCAATCCATGGACCTTATACCTTAATAAGGTATAGAGTCAAAAAAAAAGCCCTAAAAGGGCTTTTTTCAGATAAGCGTATTTGTCTTAGAAACAGATTACTGCTCCTACGATGATTAACAAGATAAACAATACAACAATTAAAGCAAATCCGCCGCCGAAGCCGCAACCACCGTAGCCATAGCCGCCACAACAACCGCCAAATCCGCCGTATCCACCGTAACCAAACATATTATAGTCCTCCTTTAAACTTATTCCATACAATTTATGTTAGGAAACGAAGAATGGTAAGGGCGCTTTCACTAGATTTTTTATAAGAATACCCATTACCTATTAGGAAACAAGCCTATGCAGCAGCGAACAACGTTTCTGTCTGAACAATAAAAGAAAAGCGATGCCCTGTGCTTCAGGCATCACCAACGTTCGTTTAGTAACTTTATTTTATTTTGTTATTTTAACGCCGCAAGCGTCGGGCGTTCAGCTTTGCGGCAATTTACTCATATCCATATACAATACGTTCCACCGATGACCATCCAGATCGGCAAAACCGCAGCCGTACATCCAGCCGCCTCGTTCTCCCGGCTTGCCGAATACAGAGCCGCCGGCACGCTCCGCTTTTAAGGCGAGTTCATCCACTTCATCCCTGGAGTTCGCCCCCAGAGAGAATAGCACTTCCGTACCCTGCCGCGTATTCGCAACAGCATTCCCGGTAAAACCGTGGAAAGTGGATTCCGGAAAGAGCATCAAAACAACCTGATTCTCGCCGACGATCAAGCTGAATGAGCCATCTTGACTTGCATACTGCTCATTTAAGCGAAAACCAAGCTGCGTATAGAACTCCTTTGCCCGCTCCGGTTCTCGTACCGGCAGGTTCAACCATAATTCTTTCGACATACCTAAAACCTCCTGATATAGAGATGAAGTGCTTCCTTGCATCCCTATAAATTCAATACCTATTTTAATCTTTCCTGCTTATTTAGAAACAAACTCCATCATCCTCTATCTCCGATCATACTTTTTATACCAATCTACAAATTGTCCTAACCCTTTTTCGATTGGTGTTGTTGGGTGGAACCCTGTATCCTGCTGTAAATTTGAAATATCTGCATAGGTCTCTTTAACATCACCCGGCTGCATCGGGAGGAATTCTATTTTTGCTTTTTTGCCAATATGATTCTCTAAAATTCGAATAAAATCCATTAACTTCACTGGATTATTGTTGCCGATATTATAGATTTTATAAGGAGCATAGCTAGAGCCTGGATCAGGATTTTTTTTATCCCAGTTATAGTTGTATTGGGGCGGGTGATGAAGCAAGCGAATCATTCCTTCGACAATATCATCAATAAAGGTAAAATCTCTGTACATATCGCCATTATTAAATACCTTGATGGTATTCCCCTCGAAGATATCTTTGGTAAAAGAGTAATAAGCCATATCCGGTCTTCCCCAAGGACCATATACGGTGAAGAAACGCAGACCTGTGGTGGGAATGTTAAATAAATGACTATAGGAATGGGCCATTAATTCATTGGCCTTTTTTGTGGCTGCATACATACTTACAGGATGATCGACGGAGTCTCTTGTTGAAAAAGGAATGTTAGCATTAGCCCCATAAACGGAGCTCGATGATGCATAAATCAAGTGCTTTACGTGAAAGTGCCGGCAAGCTTCTAAAATATTGATAAACCCAAACAGGTTGGAATGAATATAAGAATGTGGATTGGTAAGACTATAACGAACTCCGGCTTGTGCTGCTAAATTGATGACAATATCAATTGGTTTGTTTTGAAATAGTTGAAGTACGGATTCTTCATTTGCCAAATCTATTTTATAGAATTCAAAATTAGGTTTTTTTTCTAGTAGCCTTAATCGGTCTTTCTTTAAAAAAACATCGTAATAGTCATTCAGGTTATCTATACCGATCACATGATAATTTTGATCTAACAAACGTTTCGTAAGATGAAACCCAATAAACCCTGCTGCTCCCGTCACTAAAATGTTCATCTTCTTCGACCTGTCCTTCTATGGCGGTTCTCCTTTTTATGATGATGGTCCCTTCTACGGCTGTGCCTTTTATTCCGATCCTTATCTCTTTTACGATTTTTATCATGTTTGCTTTCTTGTCTGTTCCTTTGGACTGTTTTTTCTTTCGTATGAGAATTGGATCTGCTTGTCCATTCAGCATGGGTATCAGGATCAATTTCCCTTACTTGCTCGAGGAAGGAGTCTAAGAAGCCTCTTTCGCGCAGGTTTTCAAATAATTCAAGCGGTTTTTTCTGTTCACGCGTGAAGGAATATACATGGTCAACCATTTTAAAACCCTTATTGGTGATAATAATATGCCTTAAGGGGGCATCGATTTGCTTAAACCCTGATTTTTTCTGGGCCGTTAAAATATCTAGTAATTGTCTTGTTATGTCTTTCGATAATGTAGATTGGGTTTTGAGAAATGTGTTTAAATCAGGTCCGGCGAGATATTCCATGACCACATACTTCTCCCCGGTTTCATAAACTCTTGGAATAAAGGATAAGTTTTTGCAAGATAATAAAACTTCTTTTTCCTGTTTAGCATGTTCCTTTTTCCCGTAAATTTTAACACATTTATCTTCTGCTACACGGTATACAGCACCCTGATGTCCTTTTCCGATGAGCCGCTGTGTGACGGCACTGTCCACCCTTACACCCTCCCCTGAACCGCCGGATGTAACAGGGATGTTTTTATAGTCCAAATGGTTTTTGTTGAAATAGGTTTGCCAAGCTTCGAAGGTCTCCGGTTCTAACTTTTTCACTTGGGCTAAGAATGAGTCCTTTAAGAGGATAATGTTTAAATCTCTCAGTAGTTTAAGAGGAACGGGATCATTTTTTGTGAACGCATTAACGTGGTCAACCACTTTAAGCTCTTCTTGATCAAGGACGAAAATATGGCGAAGAGCAGCATCGATCGTAGTGAATTTTGCCTTTTTTAACTCATGTAACATATCCAGGAGCTTTCTTGTGATGGATTCAGGGATGTAGGTGCAATTTCGCAGGTATTCTTTTAACGTTGGAGCATTAACATATTCCATTACTACAAAATTTGAACCTGTTTCATATAGCTTAGGAAAAAAGGACAAATGTTTTCCAGCTTTAAGAGCTTTTGCCTCCATTTCGGCCTCAAGCGGGTCTGTGTATATTTTTACACATTTGTTTTTTGAAAGTTTAAATACAGCTCCTTTCGCACCCATTCCTACTAGAGGATAGTTAGCCGGGTTATCAATTTCTAGGTTTTTTAAACCCTTGGTAACGCTAATGGATTTAAAATTTGCCATTATGATCCCCCCAACAATTCATCATAATAGTTTGCCTGCAAGATAAGCTGCTCCGCCTCATCAAAGCTTTCCTCGACTTTTTTACGGGCAGCACTTGCATATCGTCTCCAAAGATGCCTGTTTGTCAGCATAAATTCAAGGGCATTAGCAAGTTCATCCACATTGTTTTCTTGGACTAAATATCCTTCTTGATTATGGGTAACCAATTCAGGTATGCCTGCATGATAAGTGGAGATGACTGGTACACCAAGGGCCATTGCTTCTTTTAGTGTATTAGGAATCCCTTCCACATCTCCGCTTGAGGATACGATGCTGGCTGCACAAAATAAATCTGCATTGGCCATATGCTCTCGAACTTTCTCTTTGGGAAGATGATTTAATAACTGAAAGGATTCTCCCAAATTTAGCTGTGCAGCTAATGAAGTAAGATATTCTTGAAGTTCTCCTCCTCCAATGATCGTTAGCGTAGCGTTGGGGAATTGTCCTTTTATTTTTTGAAATGCCTGCATTAAAATATGGTGGCCTTTCTTTTCTACTAATCTGCCTACAGATAAGATGTTTTGCGAGTCTCCAAGACTGGGCGGATGATACTCGTATCTGCTTAAATCCACTCCGCCGTAAAGCACCCTAATTTTTTCGGCAGGACAGCCCCACTCCATGATTCTGTCGGCTAAATATTGACAAACTGGGAAAAACATCTCTCCCTCTTCAAAAAGCAGTTTCATGTTCTCTAAATAGCCGATTGGCTGATTTGCTAACGTTGCATCTCTTCCGCGAATACTGGTTACTAACGGAAGATTCGTTTCTTTCTTAAAAGGGAGGAATAATAACCCTAATTGTCCGTGATGGGCATGTAAGAGAGAGACCTGATTCTTTTTAACAAATTGCTGCGGTAAAAAAATCTCACTAAGATAATAAACTTTTTCATTGAGGAGCGAGAGGTCTGTCATATACTTTGGCTGTCGGACCAAATGAATATAATCATAGCCTGGAACTTCGCGGATTTGAGGGATATATTGCGTTTGATCAACTCTTAAATTTAAATGCATCGCTTTTGGCAAAAAAACGTCTCCTTCCTTAAATTATTTTTTCCAAATAACTTATTCAGAATGAGGAAGGAATGCTTGGACAAATGGGTATAAAAAAAGAACCCACTCCTTTCGGCTGGTTTGGGTTATGTTTATCTTTCCTTACAAGCGGGTAAAAATTAATAAACCTTTACATCAAATCAATCATAACTTAAAAAATTTCTTTTATACTATTATTGTAAGCCAATACTCAATCGAAAGGAGAAAGAACAACATGTGCATGTATACCATTTACGTAACATTCAAGGGGAAAAAGTATCAAACCAATGTAATAGCTGGCAAAAACCAATCTGAGGAAGAAGTTTATCAAATCGCTAAAGAACAAGTTTTGAAGCAATGGACAAATTAACCCACAGGAAGGGTTTTTTTTCACCTCTAACATAGTATTTCAGTGACTTTCCATAACACTCTATCTCTTAATCAATACCGACAAGTCACCTTGAAATACTTTTTCCTCTTTATCATTGAAAGTAGTTAATAATACCGTAACGATTCCTGTTTCCTTTTTCTTCGCTTCTTTATCAATAACCTCCACAATGGTATGTAATTCATCATTAGGATAAACAGGCTTTATAAATTTGATATTATTCATCCGTGTTCCGGCAATGACATCCTCACCATAGATGCCTTGTTCAACCCACATCTTAAATGAAATGGCTAACGTATGGATACCAGAAGCAATGATTCCATTAAACCTTCCCTGATTTGCTTTCTCCTCATCCACATGCATGTATTGAGGATCAAACTCTCCAGCAAATCTCATAATATCCTCTTTTGTTAATTTGTAAGACCTAGTTTCAAACACCTGTCCAATTGTAAACTCATCAAACTTCATACATACACCTCTTAAGTAGAATCTTAGTACTAGTTTATATTAGAGTAGCATCACATACTCATCAAGTTTAAAAAATAGTCAACTCATCATTATAATTGTAACTGCCTTCTTTCACTACACTGACCCGTAAGCTCAAAAAGAAAAGCCGCCAAGATGGCAGCTGGATGTTTAACTCGTGCACCTGTTACTTTACGTACATTATTTCATAATCTCGTTTACACTTTGTTAAATTTTATCGAGTTTAAATGCTGCAGGTGTATTCCTATGTGTCCGATCCCAAGTATGATAGCAGATGCACTTAGCCAAACCACTTTACCATAAATGCCCAATAATAAAAAAGCCGTGACAGGCAGACTCGCAAGCGGTACGGGCACCCCGTAAAAACTACGATAAAAATTTTCTTCTGTATATTCATTCGTAAAATATCTGACCCAACAAATCTCATAAAGGACCATAAGTAAAAATGAGGCTAGCAGCCACAAACTCCATGCTGAAAAGGAAGCAAGGTTAAAATCACTAAAAATCAATATGCTGCACGAACAACATACTTGTCCAATACGCTCAAACACTAATAATATTTTGTTTTCATGGGTATAGTCATAATCTATTGGTTGATTCTTTGTCCAAATGATATTCGGAATAAATAACATCAATAAATAGATCAGGCCTATATATGAAAATCCTAAATGACCTAACATATAATACCTCCTGAAAAAATAATTATTTTTCTTTCGGTAAAAAATGATTTGTTGTTTGCTAGCCATTATTTAATTCAGGTAAATTATACTATTTAATACAATTCACTTAACGATTCATTTGTTAAAAATTCCTGACATATTATGCTGCTTCCATGAGTGAAAAAACGTTCTTCCTATTGCAGAAATGCAACCGTTAATCTTGAATCATGGATTCTTTATCAAGACTTACGTAAACAAAATACCTTTTAAAAGATCCAAAAAAAAGTGACCATTTCAGCCACTCTTACCTAAATCATCTTTAAAACCTATGAGAATTAGGAGATTTCGTGTTTATGTGATACACTACATATACCATTTGATTTACTGTTCACATGTACCCCGCTCATTTATGAGCGGGGTTCCTTGTTTTTAGAACAAATAAAAAAGACAGACTCTAAAATAGAGCCTGCCTATATCAGACATTGTTATTAAGCTTTATGAACGTTAGAAGCTTGTGGTCCACGTTGACCTTGTTCTACGTCAAAAGTAACTGCTTGACCTTCGTCTAATGATTTGAAACCTTCGCCTTGGATAGCAGAGAAGTGTACGAATACGTCGTCTCCAGCTTCGCGTTCGATGAATCCAAAACCTTTTTCTGCGTTAAACCATTTTACTTTACCTTGTTCCATGTGTGTTTCCTCCTGCTGTGTGCTTTTGCACACAATATGTTACTATCCTTGCTACCAGTGATCATTAAGACGAAAAGTTAAGACGAAAAATTCTACTAATACTATCCTTTACACCGAACAAAAATAATTCTTCCTTAGAATACCATTCTTCGAAAGGGTTTGCAAGTTTATTATTCATTAGGCCTTAAAAATCTCAACGGCCTGTTCATCATTTATTTGTTCTACTTCCTGATTCAATGCCATATGCCCCTTTCTATATGGATTAGTACATTTCTCATTGGAACTGTGAAAAAATGATTCGCGCGCAAAATGGGGTTATATTGTTTTTTCAGAATTCCTCCTAACCTTTCCTATTCAAAAACTAAGTAATAAATTCTTAAAATTCTTTCAATATTTTCAACACGAACGTTCATTCGTGTATAATTAATATATGCCTTACTTAGGAGGAATTTTTATGAAGTCAATCGATTTAATTATTCTAAACTTTAATGAAGTAAGAAGGCGAAGCATAAAGGTCTGGACATCTATTCCTGAAGAAAAGCTTCACTGGAAGCCGGATGAGGAAGCAATGAATTGTCTAGAAATGATTAGGCACGTACTAGAAAGCGAACATTATTACGACCTAGCAATTAGAAATAGAGGAAGTTTATCCGTTTTCGATTCCCCTTTCGAGAATCAGCCATTCACTTCAGTAAATGCAGAATTGGAATTTGCAGAACCATACCGAAGGCAATTCATCAGTACTATTAAGTCATTTTCTGAAGATGATTTAGAAAATATAAAAATTGACCGATCTGAATCGGGGTACATAAGAGATTTAGGGGATATGCTTTTACGTGTTGCCTATCACGAATCCGTTCATACTGGCCAGTTATTGGATTATTTAAGGACAGCAGGGGTTCCAAGAATCCGTATCTGGGATTAAGCAAATCCAAAGGTGCTATCACAATAGTGGTACACCTTTTTTTATTACACAGTTTGTGCCAACTCTTGCACCCGTTCGTGGAATAAGGGCATTTGTCTTTATGACGAAATATCAATGTACCGTGCACTAAAAAATATTGATATTAGAATAGCTATATTATTATATATTCCATGCTTGTCCCTTTCAGGTTTAACCATCAATACATAATATGTACAGACTCTTATTAAAGGTGGTGATAAACTATGGGAGGCGAACATCGTGAACATAATAACTTCGCTTTAATCGTTGTTCTTTTCGTCCTTTTAATCATTGTTGGAACATCCTTTATGCTAGGTGGGTATTAATTTCGCGACTCTACAGATCCTGTTCTAAACCAAGGAAAGTAAAATAAAAGTAAGCTTACTGCCTTGGTAAGTCAAAATCCCAACGGAAATTATGGGATTTTTTATGCACGGAAAAAGCGCTCATCATTTTGAGCGCTTTTTCCCGTATTTGTTCTACCATTAATTGCTACGCATCATTGTCCATTATCTATTTAATTTACTATTAATGAGCGCTTGTCCCATTCAGTTTTATTCTGAGTGCATATGATATAACTACCACCGCCAGCAACACCCAGCATATAGAAATACCTCCAAGAAGAGGCGTTTGCATGTATTGCAGACGCTGATTTTCTTTTTCCAATTTGTTTAAGCAAATCGCTGATTTTCTCTTAACATGAGGATGTTTGTCCAATCAACCTTTGTCTTAAAAAAATATATATACATAGCAGGAAATATTTTCCTGTAAATTCCAGTTAGGTGGTGAGAGATATGTGGGGATCATGCGGATACGGCGGCTATGGCGGAGGTTATGGCTACGGCGGTGGCTATGGCGGCGGTTCAACTTTTGTTTTAATCGTTGTATTGTTCATCCTGTTGATCATCGTACTGTCCGCTTTTTAATAAGCCAAACAGTATGATTGATTTAGGCTAATTGAAATCCTATTTAAGCAAGTATTGGAGGTGTTATACATGGATGGTTCAAGAAACGCTTTTGCGTTAGTCGTGGTATTGTTCGTTCTCCTTATCATTGTAGGAGTTTCATTTATGAGCGGCTACGGCTACTAATTTGTACGGTACAGAGGGCAGGTTAAGTTAATCTGCCCTTTGTCAGTAATTCAAGAAAAATAATTACATAATTAATACCCCTGAAGACATCGCTCCAAAGGTTACATCTATTTTGTGAGTTGACAACAGTACCCGTGGTGATAAATCGGATAACATCCACAACCATGATGGAATCCATGATAAAAAAGCCCTTTTTAGGGGCTTGGCTTTAATTATCAGCAATTGTCCCATTCAACTTTATTCTGAGTGCATATGTTATTACTAAGCCGCCAGCAACACCCAGCATATAGAAATACCTCCAAAGAAGAGGCGTTTGCATGTATTGCAGACGCTTCTTTTCATTTTTACAAATTGTTTAAGCAAATCGCTAATTTTCTCCTAACACGAGGATGTTTGTCCAATCAACCCTTGTCTTAAGAAAATATATATACATAGTAGGAAATTTTTTCCTATTAATAATCCAATAGGTGGTGAAAAATATGTGGGGATCATGCGGATACGGCGGCTATGGCGGAGGTTATGGCTACGGCGGTGGCTATGGCGGCGGTTCAACTTTTGTTTTAATCGTTGTGTTGTTCATTCTGTTGATCATCGTACTGTCTACTTTTTAATAAACCAAACAGTATGATTGATTTAGGCTAAGTAAAATCCTTTTTAAGAAAGACTGGAGGTGTTATACATGGAAGAATTTAGACACGAACGTAGAGAAAACAATGCTTTTGCGTTAGTCGTGGTATTGTTCGTTCTCCTTATCATTGTAGGAGCTTCATTTATGAGCGGCTACGGCTACTAATTTGTACGGTACAGAGGGCAGGTTAAGTTAATCTGCCCTTTGTCAGTACACTTCTGAAATGAAAGGAGGATGAAATAAATGCCATTTTTTGGATTCGGTCGAAGAGACCTGTTTTTTCGTGACGGCTTTAGAAGAAGACGGTTTTTCCCAATTGAAATTGAAATCGAAATTGAGAGAAGAAGACGGTTTGAAATCGAGAGAAGAAGACGCAGATTCTAATTACAAAAATGATTTAAACAGTGTTTCCATGAGCCTACGGGTAAGAACATGCTGTGATCAAAGGCAACTGGTCTTATTGAGCTAAGAAGCTGGTGGAAGAAGGCTATTCGAGGACCTAAATGGGTCCTTTTTGGTTTGAGTAAATACAACTTTAATATTCAATATAAATAATTCCATAATTAAAACCCCTGAAGACATCGCTCCAAGGGTTACATCTATTTTTTGAGTTGACAACAGTGCCCGTGGTGATAAATCGGATAACATTCACAACCATGATGGAATCCATGATAAAAAAGCCCTTTTTAGAGGCTTGGCTATAATTATCAGCGCTTGTCCCATTCCGTTTTATTCTAAGTGCATATGATATAACTACCACCGCCAGCAACACCCAGCATATAGAAATACCTCCAAAGAAGAGGCGTTTGCATGTATTGCAGACGCTTCTTTTCATTTTTACAAATTGTTTAAGCAACTCGCTAATTTTCTCCTATCACGTGGATGTTTGTCCAATCAACCCTTGTCTTAAGAAAATACATATACATTGTAGGAAAAAAATTCCTATGAATTCCAATTAGGTGGTGAGATTTATGTGGGGATCATGCGGATACGGCGGCTATGGCTACGGCGGTGGCTATGGCTACGGCGGTGGCTATGGCTATGGCGGCGGTTCAACTTTTGTTTTAATCGTTGTGTTGTTCATTCTGTTGATCATCGTACTGTCTGCTTTTTAATAAACCAAACAGTATGATTGATTTAGACTAAGTAAAATCCTATTTAAGCAAGTATTGGAGGTGTTATACATGGATGGTTCAAGAAACGCTTTTGCGTTAATCGTTGTATTGTTTATTCTCCTCATCATTGTAGGAGCTTCATTTATGAGCGGCTACGGCTACTAAATTGTACGGTACAGAGGGCAGGTTAAGTTAATCTGTTCTTTGTCAGTACATTTGTGAAATGAAAGGGGATGAAGCAAATGCCATTTTTTGGATTCGGTCGGAGAGACCTGTTTTTTCGTGACGGCTTTAGAAGAAGACGGTTTTTCCCGATTGAAATTGAAATCGAAATTGAGAGAAGAAGACGGTTTGAAATCGAGAGAAGAAGACGCAGATTCTAATTAAAAAAATTGATTTAAACTGTGTTTCCATGAGCCTAAGGGTAAGAAGTTAGCTAAAGAAGGCTATTCTTGGACCTATATGGCTCCTTTTTGTTTTGAATAAATATCAACTTTAATTGGTCAGCGAAATCAGCCTCCAGACTTAGAAACAATTCCGTCTCTAGCGGTTATTTTTAAAAAGCCTTTCTTGCTAAACTGAATAATGGCGTCTTAAAAATGACTGGCAAGAAAGGAAGAATTGAAACATATGAAAAAGTTAGGTCCGAAGGGGCTAAAATGGTTAAAAATCGTTCATATTCTGTTGGTGGCGTTGTTTTTTGGCGGCATCATGAGTTCCGTCGCTCTAAATTATTGGTCGCAGTCCTCCACCTTCCCTGAAACCTATAAGAGTTTTGTCATTATCAGTGATCATATCATCCGAATTGGCGCGGTCGGAACTTTATTGGTAGGCGTTTTCTATGGTATCGCAACCCCGTGGGGATTTTTCAAGCATCGATGGATTACGGTCAAATGGTTTCTTTTTATCGGACAAACCTTGATCGGCATTTTTATCGTGGATAAGTTAATGATGAGCAATATGGCTTTGCTTGATACAGATGGAAGCCTGGCTTTGAGTAATCCTGTTTTTATTCAAAATGAGCTGTATAGGCAAGTTGCAGTGTGGGTCCAAGTAGTCATCACGATCTTTATTTTCGGGGTGTCTGTGTTGAGGCCTTGGAAAAAGAAGAAACAGAATCAACCCTTAGCTGGGTAGTATGATAATATGGGATTGTGCCATTTATTCTGAAAAAATGAGGTACGAGAGATGCATGTAAACGACTTTATGAATGAGAAGTTTCCTCACCTGCTACTTGAGCCACCCTTGTTTTATAATTGGGCAATTGGGATTCGGATTGAGTTAGGGATAAATTGGGATAGAGACCATGACGGTGCAAACAGCCCTTATATGAAAGGTGTTTACCACAGGGCAATGACCCTTTTTAAATCCTTACATGCCGATGATGAAGATATGATGGTGGCCGTCAATGTAAATGATTACGGCGCTAATCGGAAGCTAACTATGTTTAAGCAATATGTTCGCGATAAGAATCTTCTCTATCAATTACAGCATACATCTTTTTTTCCTGAAGATAATGACGATAATTCGTACCGAACGCATCGTTTTTTTCTACAATGTAAACCAGCTGACCTTAAATATATTCCCCTGTTAAAAGCCATTTGCAACCAAGATATGGGGATACAACCGAGTATATTTCACGATGTCTTTTTTATAAATCTACAAAAAGAAACGATATTTTATGTTTATGATGATCGAGGCTGCGACTTGCTGGCCGCCTCACCCGAAGCTCTACGAGAGATATATGTTAAATATAACGATTGGATCTTAGATTACGACAGGGCGCAAATTGATCAGGTTTTTAAATGATGAACGGGCAAACTAATCAGTAATGAACTGTCTTTCATTTACCTTAAGAGGTTGCTTTTCCTCATTTCGGGTAATGAAATGGATTTTCATTGACCTAACGTGCTTGTTTTTTCTCTTTTCGGTCAATGAAACGGATTTCCATTGACCGGGCGTCCTTGCTTTTTCTCTCTAAGGGCAATGTAACCCTTTTTCAAGGCCCCTATATAAAAAGAAAAGCCGCCACCATGACAGCTCCTCTTATTTTTATTTAAGATGTTTAAATCCATACTTTTCTAACGTCTTCATGGCTGTTTCATTTTGAAGAAATTCGTAGAATAATTGGGCTTCTTTTGGGTGTTTGCTGTTCTTAATTACCCCTAGGGGATAGATAATCGGCGCGTGCGTTTTTTCCGCTGCGGTTGCGACAATCTTCACTTTTTTCGAAACTAAGGCATCTGTTTTATAGACAATTCCTGCGTCCACATTGTTTGTTTCTACATATGTAAGCACTTGGCGGACATCCTTGGCAAATACCACTTTCGCTTCGACCGCCTTCCAGACATTTAATTTTTCTAAAGTGTCCTTGGCATATTGTCCTGCCGGTACCGCCTCTGGCGTTCCGATCGATAGTTTTTCTGCTTTGGGAAGGTCTTCAAATGATTGGATCCCTTTCGCGGATTCATTTGGTACCACTAACACCAGTTCATTTCCAACTAGATCTGTCCCCTTCGACTTTTCGATTAGTCCATCCTGAACCAATTGATCAAATTTGTCTTCAGCGGCAGAGAAGAAAAGGTCGACAGGTGCGCCCTGAGAAATTTGTTGTTGAAGTGCCCCTGAACCTCCAAAGTTATAATTGACGATCACATTCGGATGTTCTTTTTCAAAGGTGGCTTTGATGTCATTTAAGGCATCCTGCAAGCTTGCTGCGGCTGAAATCGTCAATTCCACTTTCTTATCAGCCGTATCTTTGGTTGAACACCCTGCTACTGCTAGTAAAAGAAGCAGAATCGTATAAAATAAACGATATTGTTTTTTCATTATCCGTCTCCCTTTCGAACTACTTATCTCACATTATAAATAGTTCAAACTAAAGTGACTACAAGAATAATCACATTAATCCTTTTCCCACTCGTTCAAGCTAACCATTGGCAATCTAGTAAGACGCAAAGCAAGGCGTTTTTAATAAAATTTGGAAGAAGATACCCTTAAAACTTGCGAACTAATGTGCGGTGTGGTACAACTAGGATAGGTCCCTCAAGGGATTGAGAGTATTTTAAGGAGTGTTACCATGAATAAAACTGAATTGGTTAGCCAAGTAGCTCAAACAGCTGAGCTTACTCAGAAAGATGCTGCAAAAGCAGTAGAAGCCGTTTTTGATACTGTTTTGGAAGCATTAAAAAACAACGACAAAGTTCAATTGATTGGCTTCGGTAACTTTGAGGTTCGCGAACGTGCTGCTCGTACAGGCCGCAACCCACAAACTGGAGAAGAAATTCAAATAGCAGCTGGCAAAGTACCTGCTTTCAAACCGGGTAAAGCCCTTAAAGAAGCAGTAGCTGGGAAGTAATTCAAAAAGTCGATTCCATTTTGGGATCGACTTTTTGCTTGTTTGAAACACTTTATGAGATGTTTTTGCACTTTCGTCACCTGTCCGTTTCACTACGCTTCCATCTTCTCCTAAGTTTCAGTCTTGAATCTCTTTTATCTTGAATATCTTTTAGTTAGTGAGTTTTTTATGGTATTAAAGAATTAGTTGGAAAGTGGGAGGAATGTTGATGAAAGCAATCGTTTATTCGAAATATGGTCCCCCTGATGTTCTAGAGTTAAGAGAGGTCGAAACACCTATTCCTGAGGACAACCAAGTGCTAGTAAAAATCGAGGCTGCCTCCGTCAATTTTGGTAACCTAGTTCTGTTGAAGGGGGAACCGTTCTTAGCGCGCTTTGCTTTCGGTCTGTTCAAACCAAAATACACCATACCTGGAGGCGACATCGCAGGCCGGGTTGAAGCAGTCGGCAAAAATGTTAAGGAGTTTCAAGTTGGCGATGAGGTGTTTGGAGACTTATCCGGTTGTGGTTGGGGTAGTTTTGCCGAATATGCCGCTGTGCCCGAACAGGCACTCGCATTAAAACCAGCCAATTTGTCCTTTGAGGAAGCTGCAGCGGTACCGATGGCGGGAGTCACCGCCTTACAGGGTCTGCGAGATAAAGGCCAGATTCAGCCAGGACAAAAGGTGTTGATTAATGGTGCCTCGGGCGGGGTGGGAACGTTCGCTGTCCAGATCGCCAAATCCTTTGGGGCCGAGGTAACGGGGGTCTGTAGTACGAGAAACTTAGACATTTTACGGGCGATTGGTGCGGATCATGCCATCGATTATACGAGTGAGGATTTTACGAAACAGACGCAGCGTTATGACTTGATTATTGGTGTGAACGGACATCACCCGCTTTCCGCTTATAAGCGTGTATTAAGTCCTAATGGAACTTTTGTTCATGTTGGAGGTTCTGGTGCTCAAATGTTTCAAGCCATGGTGCTGGGGCCATGGTTTTCAAAGACTGGTACGAAGAAAATGGGAACCATGTTGCAAAGACCTAATTTGAATGATTTGGTTTTTATGAAAGAACTCGTTGAGGGTGGCAAAGTAAAGCCTGTGATTGATCGGAGTTATACGCTGAGCGAAGTTCCCGATGCTTTTAGGTATTTTGAAGAAGGCCACGCGCAAGGGAAGGTTGTTATTACGGTGTGAGTAGGTTATGGGGACAGGGCTGGGGTTGGGGGGCTGGGTTTTGTCCTCATGATGAAGTTATGTGGACGGTGGCGGGCTCGAGTCACCGGATCTTGGTCTCATGAAGAGGTTATGCGGACAGAAGTGTGCTAGTTTCATCGGATCTTGTCCTCATAATGAGGTTATGTGGTTAAAAGTGTGCTAGATTCACCGTACTTTGTCCTCATGACGAGGTTATCGGGACAAAAGTGTGCTAGATTCACTGAGTTTTGTCCTCATAAAATGCTATAGAGGGGAAAAATTACACCATTTCCGCGAATCCCAACGATTTATCAGCGAATTTCTAATTTTATCAGCGATTCCCATACTTTTATCAGCGAATTTGAAGTTTTATCAGCGAATCTAATAAACCTGATTACTCGTTAAATCAAAAAAGAGCTGATAAACAGCTCTCTCGTATTCTCTTATTTACTTTTGTATGGTGGAGATATATTTTTTAACTACCTCGTAAACATATTCTTGATTGGCTGCGGCTGTATTCGGGTTGTATGCTCCACCATTTGTTTTATTATTCGATAGGATTCTAATACCTAGGAATGGTACGTCATATGCTTGGGCGATTTGGGCAACTGCGGCCCCTTCCATCTCTTCGACAGATGTCTCATATTTCGAATGGAACCAGTTAATTCGATCTACTTCATTATTCCAAACGTCTGCTGAGCCGATCGTCCCTTCGACGACCTTACCTAGAGTGTATTTATCTTTTACTGCAATAGCCGCTGCGAGTAAACCCTTATCTCCCTCGAAGTAACGGATTTTTTCAGCATTTGGATCTGATCCGCTTCCTTCAGAAGCCATTAAGTCCATTGGAATCCATTGAGATGGATCCATCCCCTCGTTTGCATTCTTGACTTCTGTTTTTAAGGAACCGATATTGGTCGTTCTTTTTCCTAACACAATATCAAATACGTTTAAATTCGGATCATGTCCCCCAGATGTTCCTTGGTTGATGATCGCGATAGGATTATATTTTTCAATCGCAATGGCTGTAGCCGCTGCGGCATTTTCCATTCCCTTGCCCGTTTTTGCCACGATAACTGGATAGTTATTTATTTTTCCTTTATAAAAAACAAATGTACCTGATTTTTCTACTTTCACTTTTTCTAATTTTTGTGCAAAATGTTCAGCTTCGATTGGCATTGGACCTTGAATGAGGATTGGCCTTTGTGCCCCTTCTACCTTCGTTTCAAATTTTGATGTTGAATTGTATCCTGCAAATATTAATAAGAACAGAACAGCAATCGTTGCTAATGAAGCATATTTCTTCAGCATTTTGTTTTTCATGAAATATTTCTCCCCTTTTCTTGTTGTTTTCAATCACTCGAAAAATTGGATCCAACGAAAATAGCCTAGAAGGTACTGTTTCTACCACTAGGCCTACGAGAGTCAAAGTATTAAAATTTAGCGAATATACTAAATGCAGCGAGAAAAGCTGCCGAATACTTTAACTCGTAGTCCAGTTCTTTCATCGGGAACCAGGTAGAGACGCTCGGACCATATTACCAAGCATATACGAGTAATGTTATGTAATTACTTTGTTAATATAGCAAACATATAGGGGGATTTCAACAAAAATATGAACATTTATTTAAAAACAGTAAATTAACGTTCGCCTTTTAGTTAAAAATTACAGAGATATGGGTGCTCTCGGTAAAAACATAGTACTAATTTCTTAACGTTTGTTAGTAATTAGATATTACCCTATTAGTTCCAAACCTCTTCCAGAGTATCTCTGAATAGCAAATCCAGCTTCGGTGTAAAGTCCGGTAAAGAGATCGTTAGGGTGTTGGTGAATTCACGAAGGCGCGTGATTTCCTCATTTACATAATGGTTGATGACTTCGATTCGTGGTTCCAAATCCAGTTCATCTCCATCCATTTTTCTTTTTAAAAGGATTTGTATTTCATTCTTTATCTCTCCTGCGGGTACTAAAGTCTCCAATAATGTAGGAAATTCCAATGGTGGGAATTCATTGAAATATTCGATCCACTTAGCAGCTAAAACCGGCCTCAACACATAAAAATATTTCTTGATCTTCACTTCGTCCCCTTGCAAATATCCGCGGAAGTTGTTGCTTGCCATATTGAGATAGTGATGAAGGCAAGAATGGGGGGCAAAAATCATTTTGCTAAGCTCCTTCATTTGATCAATGGTGGAAAAAGCTTGATAGTACACAATTCCTGAATAAAGCCATTCCATCAAAGGAGGATTGGATTTGCGAAATAACTTTAATGCTTTCGTTAATTCCCAACCGGTAACATCCAGCATGTCATTGATGGGTAGTTCAATGACATCTCGTTTTTTTCCAACCCCCATTGGGTCAATCGTGAGATAATCATTTTTTTGATGAACATAAATGAATCGGACATCATAATCACTGTCTTTCGAGGGAAACTCCCAAGCCCTGCTGCCGGATTCACATGCATACAGTATTTTAACGTTATAATCAATTTCAATTTTTTTCAGCGTTTTTATAATTGTTCCTTTCATTGTTTCCCTCCGTTCTGAATAAGGGTTAAATCTCATTTCTAATTATCATTCTATTATCAAACCGCCCCGTTAGCAAAGCAGCTATTAAGAATGGGTGCTGGGCCTTCCGCCTAATTTACTTTTAATCAGCGCTTGTCCACTCATTATTATTCTGCGTGCATATATTATTAATGCCACCGATTCACACCATATCGTTACCTCCGCGAAGCGTTTGCAGATGTTGCAGACGCTTTGTTATTTTTTTAAAATATTAAGCAAATCGCTGATTTTCTCCTTCACTATGATGCTTGTCCAATCACCCCTTGTCTTACGGAATATACATACATAGAAGGTGTGTGTTTCCTTCAAATCTTCAAATAGGAGGTGAAAGGTTATGTGGGGATCTTATGGATACGGCGGCGGCTACGGATATGGCGGTGGCTATGGCGGCGGCAGCAGCTTTGTATTAATCGTAGTATTGTTCATTCTGTTAATTATTGTAGGAACATCTTTTATGGGTTAATAATGTAGGTCACAAAGGGCAGATTGTGTTTTAATCTGTCCTTTGTCCTAGGTTTCTGAAAGGAAAGGAGGGTAAATCATGCCATTTTTTGGTTTTGGTCGAAGAGACGTGTTTTTTGACGGCTTTAGAAGAAGACGTTTTTTCCCAGTTGAAATTGAAATTGAAATCGAGAGAAGAAGACGCATTGAAATTGAAATCGAATTCGAGAGAAGAAGACGGTTCGAAATCGAAAGAAGAAGAAGACGCGGATTCTAGCTAAACACCAACGGGATGGTTCTTTTGGCTATTTTTCTTTTTACCAAGGTTTATGACGGCCACAAGAACCGTCCCAGCGGTCTACATATAGCTTATGTTATGGTCCTGACACCATTCTATTGCAATCTCTTTATATCGTTGGTCACGAAATAAATACCATTGCCCTTCAATATCAATACTGTAGTTTAATTGGTTTGCTCATTTTTTCAACATCCTTTCTTTGCTCAATTAGAAACACCCCATAATCTCCAAAAACTCGACCATTCTCTCCAATATTCCCTTTTAACCAAACGTTTGATTAAAAAGGCCATATCCCTTGAAAAATAAGCTTAAACCCCTCTTTTTAGATGAAAAATTTGTTGAAGCCTGTAATGAAAGGACCCATTTAATAGGGTTCTAACGACCACTTACACAAAGCGACATCCTTTCGACTCCAGTCCCTTTAGGCTATACTATTCAATCGTTTGATTAAAACGGCTGTAGCTACTGATTTAACACGATTTTCGATCAAAATTTTGAAAAAAGATTGTCAAATCCCGCAGTTGGATTTCACAGAAAGAAACTCATCCTTCCACAAAATAGGACTGCATTCTCTTGATCTTACATCTTTCTATTCATTTTAACTTTTTTCACCATTATTCAAACGTTTGATTAAAAATGGCCTAATCATGCTTCAACACTGAATTCATCGCTCCGGTCACCTAAAAAAAATGTCAATGGAGGTCTGCTGAAAATTGAATTTATACCACTAGGAAGGTTTAAAAGAGATTAGAATAGACCACAGGAAGCGCCCCATGGTCTATTTACTGGATTTGAATTTTTTAATAAATCGATGCACTAAAGGGGTAACTTCTTTAAATAAAGGTTTAAATTGTTCAGTTGTGGCAACAAACATATCGACCGTTTCCATAAGCAATTCAAAATCCACATTACTAAGAATACTGTCTATCTGATTAAAGGTGGTGTGAGTGCTGGTCTCAGGTTCTTTTCTCCGGGAGCCAAAAAACCAATCATCGATCCGATTTGGTGTATTATGCGCAAAAGCTGATGGCTCTTTTTGTTCGGTTAATTCCTGTGAAGAATGTTCGTCTTTTTTATAAGTCTCTCTGGGCTTACTGTTTCCAAACATAAAACTTGAAAACCGGTCCCTTTCTTGATTCGGTTCCTGTTCCTGTTTCTGTTTATTCTCATGCTCCACCAATGCCATTCTTGTCCTTTCCTTCTTATTCCTTAAGATAAACTATGATTGGATTGGCATCAGGGTGTGGACACATCTACAAAAACTAAAATGCGGCTATTCCTACTGATCGAATTACAGGTTACACGAAGCGACATTCTTTCGACTTCATACCTTATAGGCTATACTATTCAATCGTTTGGTTAAAACGACTGGAACTACTGATTTCACCGTATTTTCAATCTAAGTTATGAAAAAAGAAAGTCGAATTATGCAGATAGTTTTTACAGAAAGAAACTCCTCTTTCCACAAAATGGGACTTATTTATCTTAATCTTACTTTTTACCATTTATTTCTACTCTTTTCTGCATCAATCAAACGTTTGATTAAAAGCGGCCTCACTCCGCGCCAATCCTGAATAATTCCCGCCAACCACCTGAAAAAAATGTCAATGGATGTCTTGGCTGACCACCCGAGCGGTTCCCATGGTATGGCCTACCGATAGGATTTTATGATTTCAAGATACTGAGTATCTCCTAACCCATACGCTTTAAATCTTTCGAGTAGTGTGATCATGAGTTCTTTTTCGGGAACAGCTTGGTGGGTTTGAATATATTGGATAAGCTCACTGTCTTTATTAAGATAATGCAAATATAGCTCAATGCCGTTCTTTAAAGGGTCTGGGTAGCTATGTACAGGCATGGTTTTATCCATCAACACTTGTTTATAAATAAAATCATACCCCTTTGCCTTTAGGGTATACTGGCTCACAGGTTCAAACCGATCCCCGACTATCGTGAGATCAATAGTCCCTGTATACTCTGCTTGATCTAACCAAGCCAGAATGGTCAGGATATTGATTTGACAAAACATATCGGCATCAAACCATAATGCAATGTGAGTAAAATCCCTACTAAAAAGAGGCTGCAATGGCTTTAGCGTGTGTTCCGTATATTGCACGGGCGTTATGTGATGGACCTTCGCACGTATTTCGATGAATTCATCTGAAAATAGATCCTTCCATGTGTCGCCGTAACACATCGCCTCGTTAAAGGGAATCATTAATTCTTTTTCAAGAAAATGTGTTTTTTTGAAAAAGTTATACATCGCTTGACCATTTAGAATATGCAATGTCCGCTTGGGGCTCATCGTTGATCACTCCTGCTTCAGTTGAATTACCTAACATTATAGCAAATCGCAACTGCATACTTATCAAATTTTAGGCATATACATCTAGACAGGAAAATTTAACCTAGAAGGAGGTATGTAGGTTAATGAACCATTTTGATCGATCCAATCATTATCAGTCACAAGTACCAAATGGAATGAATCCTTATCAAACTCCGCATAATCCGCATGCCCCGTTTCAACAACAATATCCGGTTCACGCCCCCAGTCGGAATAACCCTTCCCAACAGGAATCGAAGGGATCCCGGTATGAAATGGTTCTTCATTGGAATCGCTTAAATTGGGACTTCCCTGATGACGTTTTGAAAGAGCAATTTGAAGCAAATCAGTATTGGAAAAAAGCTATGCCGGCCGGAATTAAGGTCGACCAGCAAGGACATTATTACTGTTCCGTGCCACGGTGGGCTCATGGGATCCCTTCTACCATGAACCGAATTGTTTTTAAAAATGGCAAACCTCTTCTCGATGCTTTCCCAAGCTGGGAATGGAATGAGGCCGGGAATGCTCAGGTCCTCCAATCCGTGCTAGGCTATGAAATTGATGAGTATAACCGGATGTGGATTTTAGATCAAGGCAAAATCTCCTTCGGCTCCTCTCCTCCTGGTTCCCAAAAACTCGTCATCTGGGATCTCCATACAAATCGGTTAATCGACTCGATTCCAATTCCAGATGAAATTGCGCCGTATCGTACTTCTTTTTTAAATGACCTAGTCGTGGACAATAGGAATGGATTCGTGTATATGACTGATTCTGGAAATGGCTGGCCCGACCATCTGCTTGATGGTGGGATTATTGTCTATAACATGAACACAAAGGCTTTTCGGAGAGTGCTGAATAGACATTTAAGTACACAAGATGTTCCGGGATTTGTGTTTGAAATTGACACCCGGCCGGCCGTATTTAATAACAAACCTATTAAAATTGGCGCGGATGGGATTGCCTTGTCGGCCGACCGCGCTATTTTGTACTACTGCCCGGTTACAGGTAGAAATTTATATTCGATCGACACCGCCTTGCTGAGAAACTTTAGTACTCCGTTTGAGGAGATAAACAGAGCCGTTAAGCGCTTGGGCAGCAAGGGAACAACAACCGATGGTATGCACGCTGACAATAAAGGTAATGTCTTTTACACGATGCTTGAAGACAAAGGCATCGGAATTTATATGAAAGAAGACGGCAGCTTTCGAAAGTTCCTCTCTGATGATTTTATGCTGTGGGTCGATGGTGTGGCCTTTGATCAAAGAGGTTCGATTATTTTCAATAGTAACCGGCTCCACCAAATGTTTACCCGCGATCAAAAAAGTATTGACTGGAACTACCCCTACAATTTGATTATTTGGAAAGCCTTTGTCGGGACTGATGTGAAATCCTATCTGTATGCCAGGTAATCAGAACTTCATCTATCCTTTTTATAACAGTATTACGTTTTGCCCGTTGTAAAGAAGGGTACTTTAATAGGGAGTCTTAAATAAGGAGATGATTGCTATGAGCAAAAAAATTGCTGTTTTAGTAACGGATCATTATGAGGATTCCGAATACGACGAGCCGGCGCAGGCCTTTAAGGAAAAGGGCCATGAGGTAACTACCATCGAAAAGGAAAAGGGCAAAACCGTGAAGGGTAAGCAGGGCAAGAGTGAAATCGCCATTGATGAAAACATTGATGATGTCTCACCAGACCAGTTTGATGCCCTCTTTATTCCAGGTGGATTTTCGCCGGATCTTCTTCGTGGGGACGAGCGTTTTGTTCAGTTCGCCAAATCCTTTATGGATGCGAAAAAACCGGTGTTAGCGATTTGCCACGGACCCCAGCTGCTCATCACAGCTGAAACGCTTGATGGGCGTGATGTAACGGGGTATAAATCGATTCAAGTCGATTTAAAAAATGCCGGGGCTAATGTGCATGACAAAGAAGTCGTCGTGTGCCAGAATCAGCTGGTCACCAGTAGACAGCCGGATGACATCCCGGCCTTTGTGCAAGAGAGCTTGCGCATATTAGGATAGTATTATAGCGAGGCAGAAGGAACTCCCTTCTGTGTGAATTTTCAGGGACAGAGGAGCAAGTGCTCTGTCCCTTTAACTTACTTATTTTGATTTTCTTGCGCTTTTATTGCGATCTTTTCTAGTCCATTTTCTCCTGCAAATTCCACATCGGCCTTTGGCAATCCTTTTCTATCCTTGCTAAACTTGCTTTTTTTATTTTTAGCCATTTTCCCACCACCCTTTTTAGTTTTTCATCCCAGGATGCCTAGTTATCGGCACCACGAGTTTAGTTTGCTACCTTCTTTTGCAGGGTATGCTAGTTGATTTCCCCCTCCCACTCGGTTGGCAATCCCCTTACCACCTCAAATGTGTCCATCACAACCATTTTTACAACCATAACGACAAATTCCCCACTACTTTCAACAATAATTGGATTTTATTTGGAAATGCGCTAGATTCACTATCCCTCCGCCACCTGCACTAGGTTTCATTCCCCAATAGAGTAGATACTACTGGTAGTAAAACTTTAAAAAAGGGTATATAATTACATTAAATTTGTACCTATAAATTAAATACATTATTATGAATTTTTTCAAATGGAGGGCTATTAATGAAGTTTCCACATGATTTTTTATTCGGGGCCGCTTCTGCTTCTTATCAAATAGAAGGTGCATGGAATGAAGATGGTAAAGGGGTAACGAATTGGGATGTTTTTTCAAAGATTCCAGGGAAAACGTATGAGGGCACGAACGGAGATGTAGCGATAGATCATTATCATCGCTACAAAGAAGATATTAAATTAATGGCAGAGATGGGGCTTGAATCGTACCGTTTTTCCATTTCATGGGCCCGGATTTTGCCCGATGGAGACGGCGAAGTTAATGAAAAGGGATTGGAATTTTATAATAATGTCATAAATGAATGTTTAACATACGGGATTGTTCCCTTTGTGACGCTGTATCATTGGGATTTGCCTGTGACGCTTGAAGAGGATGGAGGCTGGACAAATAAGCGCACAGCTGAAGCCTTCGTTAAGTATGCTGACATTTGTTTTCGGGCATTCGGTGACCGGGTCAAACATTGGATTACCTTTAACGAAACCGTTATGTTTACCGGATTAGGCTACTTAAAAGGAGCGCATCCGCCTGGTATCCAAAACGATGAGAAAAAATACTTTCAATCGACACATTACGTGTTCTATGCACATGCAAAGGCCGTAGAAGTCTATAAAAATCTAAATCATTACGGTGAAATTGGGATTACCCATGTGTTTTTACCCGCTTACAGCGTAGATGATCAACAAGAGAATATTTTAGCGGCCCGACATGCCAATGAATATGAAACATTTTGGTATTACGACCCCATTTTAAAAGGCGAATATCCGGCATATGTGGTCGAGCAATTAAAAGAAAAAGGCTGGACACCAAGTTGGACAGACGAAGAACTAGCTACGCTAAAAAGAAATGCAGGCAAAAATGATTTTATTGGTCTTAATTATTACCAGCCCATTCGAGTAGAAAAAAACCATGAAGCCGTTTCAGCAATGGAACATTCAAGAGAAGCCTCAACGCTGGCACCAGGTAATCCGTCGTTTGATGGCTTTTATCGAACCGTAAAAATGGAGGATAAAACCTATACCAAATGGGGCTGGGAAATCTCTCCGCAAGGCTTTTTAGATGGGCTCCATATGCTAAAAGACCGTTATGGTGATATTAAAATGTATGTAACGGAAAACGGACTGGGTGACGAGGATCCGATCATTGATGGTGAAATTGTCGATGTTCCTCGGATAAAATATATTGAGGAACATTTAAAAGTGGTTAAGCTCGCCATCCAAGAGGGCATCAATTTAAAAGGGTATTATGCATGGTCAGTCATTGATCTTTTAAGCTGGCTAAACGGCTATAAAAAGCAATACGGATTTATTTACGTCGACCACCAGGATCACTTAAACCGAAAGAAAAAACTCTCGTTTCATTGGTACAAGCATATAATTGAGACCAGAGGAGAAGAGTTGTAAGGAAAAGAAAATGTGTCAGAGGGGGTCAGACCCCTCCAATAGTAAGGAGATTATATGGCGGTAAAGTATAAAGAAATTGCGGATTGTTTAGAACGGGACATTCAGAATGGGACATTTGATCAAACCAAAAAGCTGCCGACCGAAGAAGAATTGATAAACAAGTTTGAAGTGAGCCGAAATACGATTCGAAAAGCCATTAATCAGCTGGTCAATCGCGGTTATATCTATCAGGTCCAAGGCAGCGGCATGTTTTTACGGGAAAAATCGGTGACCGATTATATAAATTTAGGCAGCCTCCGAGGCTTAACAAAGGATTTAGATTCAAAAATAATTGAGACCAAAATTTTGGATTTACGTGTGCTAGACGCTGATGAAGGATTAGCAACTCAATTGCATTGTGAAATCGGAACCAAACTTTATTATATTAAGCGGCTGCGAATTGTCGATCATGAACCCTTTTCGATTGAAATAAGTTATTTTAAAAAAGATATTGTCCCCTATTTAAACGAGGACATCGCATCGAGTTCTATTTATCAATACCTCATTGAGGACCTAAAATTGAACATTGGTTTTGCTGACAAAGTTATTAACTGTGAAAAAATTGATGCAGTTAGTGCAAAACTGCTGCACATTCTTCCGTTAGATCCGGCATTGATTATTGAAAATACGGTATGGCTAACGAACGGAACCATCTTTGAATTATCCAAATCTATCTTTCATTATCATAAAGCAAAAATCTTAAATCGGATTAATTTTAAATAAAACCGTAAAGACACGAAGGGCGGTAGGTTGATACCATATCACTTATCGCCCCTTTTAATTTTAAAAATTGAGTCTGCATTGCGTTAAGACTTCGTTTTCAGGAATATTTTCTGTGACTTTAACATTCATTATCTTTACACCCTTTTCAGGTGTATCCGTTAAAGTAAAATTGAATCTGTTAGCAGGACCAGAATGATGGGATGAATAATTTAATGCACTTGCATGAACCATGTGACGTCGAGTATTATCAATTCTTTCGATCTTATCTATTTTGGGACAAAGGATATATTCAGCAAGGTTTGCATCCTTCTCGATATAAGAAAAGTACCGTGAATATAACGTCTCTTCCAACAACTCATCATTTGACGGCCCATCTACTTCATTTTTCCAGCCTACCATTATCCAGTCATACAGTTTTTGTGATTTCAGTCGAACTTTTAGTTTCTTACTTGAATAAATAACCTCCCCCTCAGCCGGTGTGCATGTCCTTGTGTGATTTTCGAGCACACAGTGATAGGCAGGTTCTATAACGGCAACATCCCCATTGGTCATTTTCAATTTCAAAACCGTAGGGATCTTAGGCAGTCTAGACTCCGTTTCTCCTTTCACAGGACTTGATTCGTTAACCCAAGCAATGATTTTTCTTATAACCACTTCTTGATAGCCATCTGTATAGCGAAATATGCGGGCCTCCCCTGACAAACGACTGACTTCCAAAGACATCACATCTCCATTTTTAAGGAGCGGAAGCTGATATTCAGCCGTACTACGTTTAGATGTATCAGGGATCTCAGCACCTGCTACGGGCTCCAAGGAAAGCATTCCAACAACCACCAAGAAACATATGCATATTGATTTCATGACTTTATCACCTTTAGTTTTTACCCTTACTTTCTCCCGTCATGCCAGAGTCATTCATTTCAATTTCATCAACTTCAGAATTCACCAGCTGCGTCAAGCCCTTCAAGGGTATTAACAGTGATGCGCAAGCTTGGGTTCAAGCGCACCTCTCTTGTAAAAGGAGTTAACACTTGCATACCATTAAATGGTTCCCATCCGGATCTTTAAAATTAAACCAATGGTTGTGCTCTATTTCTGTTGTTAATTCGACATTTTTGGCTTTCATATACGCATAGGCTTCTTCTATATTGTTCGTGTCCAAATGAAAAGGTGGAGTTTTGAAGATATTCTCCTCTGAATAAATCTTGCTATCTAATACCATTCCTGTTCCCTGCATAGGTACGATAAATAAATGACCATATAGTATTTCGCCCTCGGCAGGTAGCCCTAATATGTCACAATACCAATTGCGGGCCTCCACAATATTCTTTACTGGGATAAAAATAGTTCCTATTTGATTTAAGATAGGGTTCATAAACAAACCTCCAAAAAATTTGGTAAATATAAAATTTCGCTAAAAAGTAAATATTCCCTTCCTGTTGAACGAAACTACTTTCGTTAGTAAAAAAGCGTTCCTGCTTATTCGCAGAAATGCCCCACCAACTAGTTCTTTACATCTTTTAATGACCATTATGATCAAGCTCATCCAGATTATGACCGTTTTCTGTTCACCCACTCACCCTCCAACATACTCATTTCCCACAAACTCCAGTATTCGTTATCATTTTTACATGTATCTCTATGTAAACCTTCTTTTGTAAATCCTGCCTTTTCGTAACAAGCGATGGCAGCCACATTAAAGTCAAAAACGCCAAGACTTACACGATGTAAGTGAAGTTGATCAAATGCAATTTTAAGGATTTCCGTTATCATTTGCTGACCGATTCCTTTTCCCCTTACATTTTTATCCCCGACTAATACTTTTCCCACTCTTGCGGATTTGTGTTTTCGATCAATTCTCCCCAAAGAGATATGACCTATCACCACTCCAGTTTCTTTGTCTACTATGTTATAAATCAACGTCTCAGAGTGATCCTTATTAGCATTCTCGATGTATTTTGCTAATTGATCTTCGGTTAAAGGATATTCAAATGCTGGACCGCTCCATTGAAGCATAAATTCAGGTGAGTCAACCCATTTCATCAGTTGTTTAAAATCTGATGGTGTAAAATATCTCAATTCAATCATATCCAGTTCTCCTCCCACTTTCTCGCTTTAATATACTCAAGCACCGCTACTTGAACACCCATCTAAAAATTTAATTCCAACCATTCATCCGTTTCTTTAAAGCCAAACTTCTTATACACTGGCCTCCCCATTTTTGAAGCTCCAAGCCAAATTTTTGAAATAGCTAACGCTTTTGCTTCATCCACTAATCTAGTCAGCAAGCTGGTTGCGATTCCTTGACCACGGTAACGTCCATTTGTATACATATTGGCAATATAAGCCCTTTTTCCACTCTTATTGGTATAGGAAGGTGGGAATTCATAAAAAATAATGGCCCCACATGCAATCATTTCTTCGTTATCTTCCACAACCCACTGAATCAAAGAACCATCAGTTAATTTATTTTTAAAGAATTCATATAGTTCCATATCGATGTTTATATTAGGTTCAATTCCCTCATCCGCTAATTGCTTTTTTCTTAACTCCATCAATTCTTCAATATCATCGATCGTCGCTTTACGATAATTCACTGTCCACCACTCCACTCTTAAAATAAATCCTCATAAGTGAATAGTATCTATTTCCCTTCCAAAGATAAAGACACAAAAAAATCATGCTTCAAAAAGAAGGTCGCGGATATGGGCATGCCATATCTACCTCTTTTTGAAGCATGATTAGAATTAGTTTTTATATCCTAGGTTTGGAATGTTATTCCAGCGCTGGCTTAAGTATCGTACGACCATTTTTGGTTCTCGTGCTCTTGTAAAAATACCTTTCTTATTACCTTGAACACGCATGATACCAAATTTCGTTTGGAAATCGGCAAAGTTCCATAATTGTTCACCAACAAAGTTAGGAATTTCATCGAATACCTTACTATTCATGCGATAATAATCTTCTTGATATTCTTCACTAAATGGTTCTCCATATGCACTATGGAATCCTGCCACCGTATCAGCGCCATATTCAGTATACATAATCGGTTTATCCGGGTATTTCTCCTGCCATTCCAAGAGCTCCTGGCGGGTCTTTTCTTCTGCCGTTTTTAGATCACCGGTTTGCACATACCAGCCATAGTAGCGGTTTAATGCAATGACATCAACAAGATCCATACATTTTTCAGCCTTAGGAGGTGCCAACATGATATTTACAAAGGTACAAGGACGTTTTTGCGGATCCAGCTCGCGAGCAAGATTGAATAAAGGTTCAAAGTACTCATGCGATCCTTTTGAATAAGTAGCTGGTTCATTGGCAATGGACCACATGACCACACAGGCATGGTTTTTATCACGATCAATTAATTCACGGATAACCTGCTGGTGGGCTTCAGTCGTTTTCATTATTGTCCACGTATCATCTTCTATTTCTCCGCCCTTTTCTAATATAGACACATCAAAGGAGAAGGTTGCGAACAATCCAACCGCTGGTGTTTCATCAATGACCACAATACCTTCGCGGTCACATAGACGCATCATTTCCTCCGAATATGGATAATGGGAAGTACGGAAGGAGTTGGCGCCCATTTGCTTCATTAAATTGATATCAAGCACATTATAGGCTTCATCCAGACCGCGGCCACGTACGAACGTATCTTCATGCTTACCGAAACCTTTGAAGTAGAACGACTCACCATTGATTAGGAATTTTCCATTCTTCACTTCAATCTTACGAACCCCAAACTGCTCTTCATACACATCTTCTACTTCGCCATTTTTCAATCCTTCAATTCTTGCCGTATATAAATACGCATTCAATGGCTGCCATAAATGAACATCTTCAATTGTAGGAGTGATAGTGGTTCCTGTGCCCTCTGCAACCGTTCTTCCTTGTTCATCGAGAATCGTTACTCGTACTTCATCGAATGATCCAACCGTTTTAACAGAAAGTTGAACCTCGGCTTGTTGCTTGTCCAAATCTACATTAGGCACAATCGCAACATCTTCTATATAGTTAAAAGGAGTGGAATAAATTTTAACAGGACGATGCAAGCCAGCAAAGTTAAAGAAATCAAAGTTTTCATCGACTTTACGGATGATTTTTCCATTTTCATCTTTCGTCTCACTATAATTTCCGACTGGAAGTGTCGTATGATCCAAAAGGTTACTTAAGCGAACCGTTAAACGATTGGCACCTGGTACGATGAAATCATTAATCTCCGCTTCAAATGGAGTAAATCCACCTTTATGATGGGCGATTTCTTTACCATTTAAGTAAACCCATGATTCATGTGTAGCAGAACCAAAACGTACAACAAGTCTTTCATTGCGTAACGCTTTTGCAATGGTAAAGTTCTTTTCATACCATACATATCCGCTATGTTGGCGAATTTCCGTTGAAACTGCTTGATCATTAAAAGAGGCAGGAACGGCCATTACCTCGTCCGTTGGTAACGGTTGATTCACATTTACTTCCTTCACTTCATCATCAATCATAAACTTCCAAACTCCACTTAAATCCATTACAACACGGCTGTCCGTAGCAATTGGATATAACATACGCTCTCTCCTCCATTCATCTAACCTGAAAAATTCATCCCTCACCGAAAAATGTAAGGGCTTTAAATTTATTATAGTGAATCCTTTTGAACATTAATCGTACTATTTTTGCTAGACTAGTAATTATATTGCTATTTTTTAATTTTTTAAGTAAATTAAAAAAGGAAGGTGAATTCTGTTGGAGAAAAAAGATTTTATTAACATTAGCCAAATTTTGCATTCAATTACAAAGCTAGATGTCCGTTTAAATGATCAGGAGGGGCACACCCTTTTTCAATTGATCAACCATTTCATCCCCGTTGTGTTAGATCATCTTGATGATGAGTACGCCCATTTAAATGACATCCTTCATCAGAACCAAGCCAATCACTATTACCACTATACCAATACGTATGGGCTTGAATATATGGCTGTTGGTATTTGGAAAAACCAATCTTTTCATGGCAGCATCCTGCTCGGTCCTTTAATCTCTAAGCTTTCGGTGCTCGATCTGATTAAAGATATTATTTCAAAAAACAATCTCCCAATTGGTGAACGAAAACAATTGGAACAATTCTATCAATCCTTGCCGGTTTTAAGTGAGACGGAATACAAGCATATCGGTGAATTACTGGTGAATTTGTGTGTACATGATTATGTTCAGTCTCAGCAGATTTCCTCTCCTGCCTTGACACCAGCACTAGACCAGCCTCTCCTAAAAATGACTATTGAAGAAAACAAACATATTATCGAAAGTAGATATGAATATCAAAATAGACTGATGGATGCCATCACAAGAGGAGATAAAACAGAAGTAAATCACATCATCAATTTTTCGACTGACATTCTCGAGTTTTCGAACCGAGTACCTGGAAGTCCGATTCGTTCTTCGAAAAATATGGCGTTTGTTTCGAATACTTTATATCGAGTTGCCGCTGAACGAAGTGGCGTCCATCCTGTTTATCTTCACAACATCTCTGAACGATTTGCGATTATGATTGAACGAACGACGACGATTCCCCATTTGAAAAAGTTAATGGTCTTAATGGTGAATGAATATTGTGACCTCGTGAACACTTTTTCAACAGGGCATTATAGCCCAATTGTGAAAAAGGCAGTCGATTATATCCTGCTGTATTTAGGAAATCCCTTAACACTAAAGCAAATTGCCGAACAAATACACGTCAATCCTTCCCATCTTTCACGGAAATTTAAAGAGGATACAGGAATGACCATTACTGAATTTATTAATCAAAAGAGGGTGGATGAAGCAAAGTTATATTTGCAACGTGGGAATGGATCCATTACAGATATCGCCTTTTTGGTGGGATTTAATGATTTAAATTACTTTAGTAAAGTATTTAAAAAGTTAACGTCGGTCACCCCGTCACAATATGCGAAACGGAGAACTAGGTAGAAAAGTGTTTAATTGTCTTTTCCATATACGAATTCACAAGGTAATTCTCAATGGTGGAAATAATTATTGGATGCTATGTGAAATTGCTATGTTTTATAGTGTGAATGGTTACAAGGGTTATCGTGTTGGCTACCTGAATTTTTTCAATTTAATCTCAGTCGTCAATTAGAGCTATTGAGGACAAAAACTGCCATGAAACGAAGAAAGATGTCCTCAATAGAGGACTATTGAGGACAAACCTCGCATGGGTAGCGGGGAAACTGTCCTCAATAAAGGCTATTGAGGACAAACCTCGCATGGATAGCTAGAAAAATGTCCTCAATAAGGGCTATTGAGGACAAACCTTGCATGGATAGCTAGAAAAATGTCCTCAATAAGGGCTATTGAGGACAAACCTCGCATGGGTAGTGGTGAAAATGTCCTCAATAAAGGCTATTGAGGACAAACCTCGCATGGGTAGCGGGGAAACTGTCCTCAATAAAGGCTATTGAGGACAAACCTCGCATGGATAGCTAGAAAAATGTCCTCAATAAGGGCTATTGAGGACAAACCTTGCATGGATAGCTAGAAAAATGTCCTCAATAAGGGCTATTGAGGACAAACCTCGCATGGATAGCTAGAAAAATGTCCTCAATAAGGGCTATTGAGGACAAACCTTGCATGGGTAGCTAGAAAAATGTCCTCAATATGGATGGAGGCGCTGGCGAACAAAGACTTATTTGAAATGTCCCGTGAATTTAGTGATAAAAAACTTGCGAATTAAATAGTGTTTTAACTTGTGTTTTAATGTTTTGCACCTCACAAGTAAACCCGTTAAAGTTTTCCTGGAGTTTGTTCATTTTTGACAAAGGGACTGCGAGTGGTGATTTATGAATTAATCATTCTTCATTAGATTAGGTAATAGCTGCAAAACTGACTTTAGTGGGTCGCTTGCTTTTTGGGTTATACACAGCATAATTGCCCCCTCAAGAGAAGCCGTCATCATCACGGCAAGGGAATGAGCCGTTTCTTCCGAGAAGCCATCTGCCGCTAATTTACTCGAATAAATCGTTTGCATCTTTATGTAATGATCCAAACAAGCCTGTCTGACAGATTCACTTAATGCCCCCATTTCGCTCACGATGCTGCTAAAGGTGCAGCTGGTAATGCTACCTTCTCGATCGAAGACGCCTATTAATTTTTCAATCATCCTCTTTGTGGCTTCTTGAGCCGTGGGATATTGTTTATATATATCCTCGATATCGGTAATAATCACATCACTCACGGACTGCAGGCATGCAATAAGTAATTCTTCTTTTCCATTTGGAAAGTGGTGATAAAATGAACCTTTTGAAAGCTTACATGCTGTTAAAATTTCCGTTACTCCTACACCCATATATCCTTTTTCCTGAAAGAGCGCTGTCGCGATGTCGATGATCATTGTTTTTGAATCCATTCTGTTGAAAACCTCCTCCATACCGATCGGCTTTGGTTATTACCCTATCTTAACATAGCATGAAAAGGAGCTGATAACATCAGCTCCACTGGTATCCTTATCGTATGGTTCCTCTACCATACAATGTCTTAGCCCACGTCTTTCCATCAGAGGCAGGCTAAGCTGTGCCTGAAATGATAGATTTAGGGATTAATCACAAGGCCATCCTCAGCAGCGATAATTTCCCCTTTAAAACCTGCATCTGAAAATACCTTTGAAATACTTTCCATATCTTCCTTACCCAGGCCAAGATGGGTTAAGACAACTTTTTTCACTCGTGAATCTGCCGCCATTTTGGCAAGGTCTTCTGTAGTAGCATGAGATTGCTTTAAGCTTTTCTTTAAATTTTCCCGGGCTTGTTCGGGTACGAATGAAAAATCACTTGTTAACATTCCATCGATCACTAGAATATCTGCTTTCTTTGCAAAAGGTGCAAATTTATCAGTATATGTTAAATCACCTGATACAACTACACTATGGCCTTTTGCATCAAAACGATATGCATATGTTGGAATTGTATGTGGGACAGGGATTGAGGTAATTTTCACACCATCGAGATGAAAACTATATTTATCCTCAGTTAAATCTTTAATACTCACATTTGTTAAAAGTCCATCTTTTGGCCAGCCTAAACTAGCACGATACTCTAAATCAGTCTTAAAGAAATTAACAGTAGTATCATAAAGTTCTTGGACTTGAGGTCCTATTAAATTAAGGGAACGCCTTCCTGTAGGTCCTTGCCAACCATCAATAAAAAAGGTCCAAAATCCGCCATTATGATCAACATGTTGATGGGTAAACAACATATTTGTAATTCTTTCTGCAGGCAGGCCAATCTTTAATAGTGTACCAGTTGCATTTTCGCCACTGTCAACTAAGAAAAATTTATCCTTAAATTGGACTAATGTGCTTGGTGCTCCGCGGCCAATCTCCGTTTTTGGATTACCAGATCCAACTGTCACGACTCGAAAACCGTCAGGAACTGATTCAAATACAGAGTGTTTTTCTTTACTGGCACTAGTTTGGGAACTACCACTTTTATTTTGTTGAAGTTTTTTATCAGCAGAAGCTGATTTACTTTGACCACAGCCACTCATTAGCATAACAATTAATAAGACAAAAAATAAAAGTTTTCGGTTCACCAATTCGACTCTCCTTCGAAAATTAAAGTATATTGAAATGTAATTAAGAACGAAATCTATACTTGGAAATTAGTTTTTCCTTTTTGCTCTGATGCTAAAACTTTCGACGGTACTGTTTCTTTGAAGAAGCATGTGAATAGGAGAGCCAACACAGCCGCACCAGCAGCTACCAATAATGGTGTTTGAATTCCATACATGTCTGCTAAAGCACCATTCACCATTGGATTTAAGAATCCGCCGATTAACTCACCAATACCGATTGTTAAACCGATTGCCAGACCTGAGTATCTTAATGGAACAGACTCAACTGGAATAACGGACATCGACATACCAATTACACCTGAACCAGCTGAACCGATGAATAAAAGTACCATCATTAATGGAATTGAATCCACGTAGACGATCGCTAGTGGTATGAGAATTAACAACAAGCCAGAAACTAACGAAGCTGGTTTACGTCCAGTACGCTCTGAAATGGTGGGAATTAAGAAACCGAAGATTGCATAGCCAACTCCGAATGAAGCCATAACGAAACTCATTGTTGTTTCCGATAATCCTTTTGCTTTTACTAAATAGGTGGGTCCAAAAATTTGGAAGGCCATAAGGGTTGTCATCACTAAGCTGAAAACCACAATCGATAACCAAATATTACGGTGCTTCAGAACATCCTTCACTTTCACTTTTTCAGTCGATTTTATCGTATGCATCGCATGAAATTTTGCTGGATCTGGATTTTTAACTGATTTGAAGATGACAAAGCTTAAAATAATTCCTGGAATAATCGTTAAATAGAAGGCAGTATGCCAGTCAAAATTAGTTGCTAACGCAACGATGACTACCGGTGCTAAAATACTACCGAATAATGCGTTACTTGTGTTCATGGTGAAACCTAAGTTAAAGCCTTTCCGACGCTCCGACGATTCCATTGCTAAAATCGATTGTGTTTGCGGAATCATTGGACCTTCTACAATACCCATTAATAGACGTAAGACGAATAACATGGCAAATGATTGTGCTAACCCGTGCGCTAATGAAACAACCGAGAACGCTAATACTAAAATGGCCAACATTGATTTCTTACTCTTCACTTTATCTGAAATGAATCCGCCCAATGGACCAGATACTGACCATGTTAACGCAAGAGCTGCTCCAAGTAAGCCTAATTGCGTGTAGTTTAGTCCTAAATCTCTAGAAATCATTGGAAATAGGTAGTTAATTGCTAAACGATCAAAGAAGACGAATCCAATTGTGAAGAAGACAATTACTACTAACTTATTTTCATAGGTCCAAAACTTTTTCTTTTCCATAACATAAAACACTCCTTTTAAAATTTAACTACAGTTCTGAATATTTAGAATATTTGTTGTAGTTCTATTCCATCCACCTTGATGTCATTGTTTCAAATGTCCATTTTCATCTCTTAAAGCAATGAACCGCAAATTTTAAATTCTTGAAAGCTAAATAGGAAGTGATCAAACGCTTTTGCCTTTGTACCTGCCGCGATGACCACTTCCTAGAAATGTCTGTTAACCTATCAAATTGTCTATTTAGAACTTAAAAATTCCGCTGTCCGTTTATAAACATCCTTATATTCATCAAGATGTGTGAATTTACCTAAGAAGCCATGTGTAGCCCCTTCATATCGTTTTGTTTCAACAGGCACGCCGCACTTTTTTAAATTCTCCGCAAAGAGTTCCCCTTCATCTCGCATCGGATCATATTCTGCTGTGATGACAAGGGCTGCTGGAAGATTTTCTAAACTCTCTTCTCGAATTGGTGAAACAAGCGGATTATCCGTATCTACATCTCCAATTAAATAGAAGGAGTTATACTCCGCTAATTGATCGCTTTCTACGAAATAGCCCTTTCCATTTTCCACCTGTGATGGGTAACGAAATTCACTGACATCAAGGTCTAAGGATGGATAATATAGAACTTGTTTCGTAATCGCAAATTCCTTTTTGTCACGGGCCATTAGTGAAACAGCTGCAGCTAAGTTACCACCCGCGCTGTCCCCTGCAACGGCGAGGTTTTGCCCATCCCATTTTAATTCGTCCTTATGCTCAGCTGCCCATTTTGTTACATTATAGCAATCTACTAACGGCGCAGGAAATGGGTGTTCAGGAGCAAGACGGTAACCTACCGAAATGACTTTATAACCGGATTCCAGGCAGATCGGGCGAACAATTTCATCATGACTTTCTAAAGTTCCTGAGAAAAATGCGCCACCGTGGAAATACACGAGAACTGGATAAGCATCTGCTTCCTTCGGCGTATAAATTCTGACTGGGATATCCGCTTCAGCCGTCGGAATGGTTTTTTCTTCAACTGAAAATACTTGTACACGTTGTTCAATGGGTAAAATCGGTGCATCGAACATTTTTCTATGCTCTTCCGGAATAATTTTCAGTTTCGTATCGGATTGTGGAATGAAATCTAGAATCTTTTTTATCTCGGGATGTACAGGCATCTGTGCTAACCTCCGTATTTCAATTTTTTCCTTATTTGACTAGGTTATAGACTGAAAATTATAATCAATATCAATATTCTGAAATATATTAAGATAATTCGGTAAATCCTATTTTGGTTTCCCTGAATACATCCAGCAAATTCAATTATTGTGCCTCAGGAGTCTTTTCAAGGAATTCTTTTTCAGGGAATGCCGTTTCTTCCTTGTCACTATGGAATTGGCGGGATAAATTTTGAAATAAATGTCCCAATGGTTTTCTTAGAGTCTCATATTCTTGTAAGGCTTTTTCAACGCTGTCAGCTTCAAGTAAACATTCAGCCAATACCCCTGCATCTTGAATGGCCATATTGGCACCTTGTCCTTGGTTATGAAGCATCGAATGGGCGGCATCACCAAGCAGGGCGATACAATTATTTGTCCACTGATCAACTGGATCGATATCGTATAGTGCCCGAACATCGAAATGATTGATATTTTCCGCAATCTTCTGAAGGCTAGGGTGGAAATTCTTTAATTCTTTGAGCATATCTTCTTTCGGTACGTTCGGTCTGCCTGTTCTGTCTTGGTGTGGAACGGTAATATCGACTGAAACTTGTTTCCGATATTTCAAAGGCAGTAAATAATAATTGACTTTATCATCACAGAAAATTCGCAATGTGTTTTCAGAAGCTAAACCATATGTTTCATCCTCATTCACAAGAGCCCGGTAAGCATGATATCCGTGGAATACTGGCTCAGCTTGGCTGAAAAATAGCGAACGCGTTAGGGAACGAATACCATCGGCAGCAACGACTAAATCGGCTTCCACTTTGACACCATTCTCGAACTCAATTTCTGCATAATCTTCATGGCGGACGATGTTTTTACATTTGTGATTCAAATGGATGAACTCAGAAGGGATTGCATTAATTAACGTGTCCAGACAGTCGGCACGATGAATTAATCTCGCCCATCTTTCATTAGGATCATCTGTTAACGCAGGCCATTTTTCCTCAAGTAATACTTCTCCTTGATCTGAAAGGATTTCCATCAAAACGCTTTTATGTGTCACTCTTTCAATTTCGTCTAGAAGGCCCCATTTTTTGAAATAACGGATGGATGGCGGACGCAAACCTATTCCGGCACCTACCTCTTTTATTGCTGATGCTTGCTCATAGACGTTTACATTAAATCCTGCATGCCGTAAAGCCACCGCAGTTGCTGCCCCGCCAATTCCACTACCGATAATTGCAATTCTTATAGAATTTGATTTCATATACATTTCCCTCCTAAGCTATATTGGTTTCTTTTTTCATTTTTTTTTGTTTTGCAAGTTTTAAAGGAACAAATGAAATTGCCAGAGCAGCTATAATACCTGGAATCGCAAACGCAAGAAAATTCATTTGTATCGATAATTGAAGTGATATGAGAATTCCACCAAAGGTTGGTCCGATAATCCCGCCAATTCTTCCAATTCCAGAAGCAAACCCTACAGCAGTTGAACGCATTAATGAAGGATAATACTGTGATACAAAGGAATATGAGATATTTTGAGCCCCCATTGTACATGCACCCGTAATCGCAACCAGCAAATATAAAATGAGCATATTACTTTTAAAGCCAAGTAGTGTCAGGCAAATGGCCGAAATGATAAACATTGGAACGAGAACTTTTTTAACACCAAATTTATCTGCAAGACTTCCCAGTATTAACGTGCCAATAATAGCCCCAACATTTAAAACAATGACAAAGCTTAAGCTGGAACTAAGTGCATAGCCAGCACTAAACATCAAATTTGGAAGCCAAATAGATAAACCATTAATCATTAACAAACACATGAAAAAGGCTATCCAAATCATCACTGTACCGAGTGCACGATTGTTTTTAAATAATGCTATAACAGGAGATCCAACATCTTTTTCATTAATTGCTTCAAATTCCATATCTGGGGTTAAGGTTACTTGGGTATTAACTTTTGAAAGAACCAAACATAGTTCTTCTATTCGGCCCTTTACCAAAAGAATAGTCGGTGAATCATGGAAATATTTAACTATAAATGGTATGAACAAAAGCGGAATCGCTGCTACCCAGTAAACACTTTTCCATCCCATAAGAGGTATTAAGTAGATTCCTAGTAGAGCTGCTAAAATACCACCTACAGAAAAACTACACATGACAATTGAGACCATCATGTTATGCTTATGTTTTGGTGCGTAATCTGTCATCAAGGCAATCACATTTGGCAAAACACCGCCAATCCCTACCCCAGCAATGAATCGAAAAATAGAAAACGGTACTGGGCCAGCTGTAAATGCACATAAAAATGTAAATATACTAAATAGGATTACACATGAAATAAGGATATTTTTTCTTCCGTATTTGTCAGCCAAAATCCCAAAGATTATTGCCCCGATCATCATCCCGAATAATCCGTAGCTGCCAATAATTCCTGCTTGAACAGGTGATATGGACCATTCCTTTAAAAGGATAGGGATGACGGAACTATAAATAATAAGATCGAACATATCAAAAATAATAATGAAGCAGCAACAAATCAATAATCCGATATGAAAGCGGTTAAATTTACCTTCATTCACAACGTCGGCAATATTTATTTTAGGCAACCTTAATCCCCCAGTCGTCTAACGATTTACCGTGAAAGAGAACTTATAGTCATCGGCTCTATGGATCGCCTTTCTCCAGCCAATAAGGCGATCATTACGTGTGTATAGCTTCGTCTCTATGACGAGAATAGGCTCCCCAGTTTGGATGCCCAAAAGCTCTGCCTCCTCACAGTTCGCACCTGATGCATAGATTTGGTGATCACCTCGAGAAATGATCGTACCTTGTTCGCTCAGAAGGAGCTCGAAGACACTGTCGACCTTCTCAACCTCCCTTTTATCCGGTTGGAAATCATCCGAAACGGACAAATAGGTCTGCGTCCAAACAAATGGATTCTCCTTGAGCAAAATTAATCGAGAGATTCGCAAGAGCTTATCATTCTGTTCAAGACCAAGTATGGCGCAAAGCTTCTCTGTAGGTAATTCACGTTCTACACCTAATATCTTGGAAGTGCATTCTAAACCTTGATCGCGAAGGAAGCCAACCAGCCCGCCTAACTCTAACCCTGGCGGCCGGACAGGGAGTTCTTGAACAGGGAAGGTGCCCCTTGCCCGCTCTCGGTAAACGTACCCCTCATCGGCAAGTTCCTTCATTGCCTGGCGAACAGGTGCCCGACTCACGTGAAAGCGCTGAATAAGCTCATGCTCAGTGCTGATGGGGCGTCCAGTCTCACTGCCAACTGCCTGTATCTCCTCAATTAATATTTGCTTAATTTGTTTATATAGCGGCACCGATGAGTTACGATCGATGGTACGTTTTTTTAAGCGCTCAATCATTGTTGTGGAGTGTCACTTCCTTCAGGTCTTTATTCTCATGAATCTTAAGCGGTGCAGCCGTACGATCCTGCAGGTAATCAAACGTAACGCCAGGTGCCAGTTCTTGGACGACAAGGCCATCATCGGTTATGTCAATCACCGCAAGGTCTGTATAAATACGATCTACACAGCGAGGCGCAGTCAATGGATACGTACATTCCTCCACGATTTTCGCTTCTCCCTTCCTTGTACAATGCTGCATACAGAGGAAGACACGTTTTGCGCCAACCGTTAAATCCATGGCGCCTCCAACACGGCCAAGCGGATCATTCGGAACCTTCCAACTAGCAAGATCACCATACATTGAGACTTGGAAGGCGCCAAGTACGGCTACATCAAGGTGACCGCCACGAATCATCGCAAATGAGTCTGATTGTGAGAAAAAGCTTCCGCCCGGTTTTAATGTGATAGGCTCCTTCCCAGCATTGACAAGGTCCATATCTTCTTTTCCTGGTTCAGGTTTTGGACCGAGTCCAAGCAGACCATTCTCACTGTGTAAAATAATTTCCCGGCCTTCAGGGATGACATCAGCTACAAGTGTCGGAATTCCAATCCCTAGATTCACAAACCATCCATCTTCTAGATCTTGAGCTACTCGAGTGGCTAACTCGATCTTTGACCATCCAACCTTCTGTTCGTCTTTACCCATTTGCTAACACCCTCCCTTCAGTTTGAGTTTCTAATTTTACTAACCGATGTACATAGACGCTCGGTGTGGCAATATTCTCTGGATCCAATTCTCCGACTTCTACAATTTCATCTACCTCGGCAATGGTAATCTTTGCTGCTGTGGCCATTACCGGGTTAAAATTACGCTGGGTCTTATTGTAAACAAGGTTCCCCCAGCGATCTGCTCGATGTCCCTTGATAAATGCGAAGTCACCTATGATGGCTTGCTCTAAGATATGCAAACGACCATTGAACATACGCGTTTCCTTGCCTTCTCCAAGTTCAGTGTGCGCTGCCGTCGGTGTGTAAAAGGCCGGAATGCCTGCGCCGCCTGCTCGGATGCGTTCTGCTAATGTTCCTTGCGGAGTGATTTCTAACTCAATCGTTCCATTCTGAAGACGTGCAATCAAATCGTCAGCGTGTGGACCGACAGGGAAAGAGCAGATGATCTTTCGAACTTGATTATTGCTGATTAATGCGGCAACCCCATCACTAACGGCTCCAATATTATTGGATACGACTGTCAAATTCTTCGCTCCCTGCTCGACAAGAGCAGCGATTAAATGGGACGGTAACCCGCTTCCCCCAAATCCTCCAATAAGCAGCGTTGCTCCATCATGTATATCCGCAACGGCCTTGGCTATATCTTCAAACTTCTTTTGGATCATGTTAATCTTCCTCCTCTCAGTTAATTTGCGAACCCATAAGTTCTTCTTTGTAACCATGTATCGTCACAAAGAATGCACAAGGTAAGTGGCGCGGATCCCCTGTATAGCCTATTTCATCCGCAATCGACGCAAATGGTCCATATAATTCATGGTGTTCAGTAGGAAGTCCATTCTCTAAATGGCGCCGTGCGACCTCACGCAATTGGGCATCCCGATCAAGACTCGCTTGTAACAAAGCTACTACTTGCCCACCTTCCAATTGGGCACTTTGCATGTCACCATTGCTATTGCGGAATGGGTGACCTAAAAATAATCGTTTAGGCCGAACTTCATCTAATAAACGTTGTACACTTTTGCGATATAAGGTTGGGTTTTCAATTGTTGGTAAGCCGCCTGCACCGCCATACATTTGCACTGCATCCGCTGCAAATGCCCAATCTAATCCATCCAATACAAATGTCACCGAACCGATGGAGTGACCTGGAGTTTCAATCACATTTAGCGTGATATCACCGCCAAGGTGGATAGAATCGCCCTCCACAACTTCTAAGCTTGGTTCGATATTGTCGCCAATATCTGTTGTTAGCATGGAGATATGTCTTTCTTGGATGGCTGGATCGGTGATGTATTTACCTTGCAGTGCCTTGTAATCGACAATATGTTCATTCTTATCACGCACTAGTCGGGCTTCTTTTTTGGGAATGACCACTTTGGCTTTTCGCCCGGTTTTTTCCCATACTGCATAGGCACCACCGAGATGATCCACATGACCATGCGTTAGTAAAATCCAGCGAATATCTTCAATCCGGATTCCATGCTTAGCTAAAGTTGGCTCAATATCTTGCCTTGCCGAGATACTGACACCGGTATCAATGATCGCTGGTTCTGGCGCATCCACATAATAGGCAAATGCAGATATTGGACCAAATTTACACTCAATCGGTATAACACGTACTGCATTTGTCATCTTGTTCACTCCTATTAACCTAGTTTATGAGCACAACGCCTTCAATCAAGAGGCGCTGTGGATCGTCTGTCAGCAGGAGACCCAGGCCAATTCAGCCTACGTTTATTTCCTTGCTAATCTGTTAGATTATTTATTTGTGACGTCAAATTGTTTCGGAATGACTGGTAAGACTAAACGTGATTGGTGTTCTGCATCACGATAAATTTTATGCGTTGTTGCACGGCCGCTTGGCAAGTGATAGCTATCCGGCGGCAGCAATTTTGCATCTTCTCCATCGAGCGGTTCGTTACAGGCAAGCTCTAATTCAATCCGATGTCCTGGATTTATTAAAAATGAAAATGGATATAAGCGAATCGCATACTCGTTAATTTCACCAGGTATTACTGGTACCACCCGGTTATGTGGGTGCCATGGCTCACCATATGTTGATTTTTCTTCATTTAATTCACGATGAGAGGCTTTTAAATAACCTGATGTCATTAATGTACGTTTGCCGCTAGGATCTACATCATAAAGTTTCACAATGAAGTTAGTATCCTCTGTATCTATTTCCGCATGGATATATAATGCACCTGTACCGGTCATTTCCACAGGCTCTCGAAATTTATCACTCGTCCATTTAAGCATTTCTGACTTTGTCGTTACCGTTAATGGTGCTTGGTAGAAGCCATCCGGATGGGCATATTCTGATGTTAATGGCTCTGGTTTCTCGCTTATTTTGTGGCGAGGACGTAAGTAGAAATCCTTCTTTTCTTCATTTGGCAATGGCCATTGCTCTTCTTTACGCCATTTGTAAGACCCTTCAACAGAGAACTGCACGGTTGGTTCGTCCATAATGCCTGTGTCGATGCCCTTTAACCAGTAATCATACCAGCGGAACATTTCGTCATGGCTTTCATGGAACGGACGCTCTAACATCGGTGGAAGCGCTTGAATATCCAGCTTTTTAATACCCTTTACTTTGTGGAAGCATTCGATTGTGCCTTCCACGTTCCAACCGCGGCCCCATTTTGCTTGGAAGTAGGTTGGGATTGTGACTTTATCGGCTACATCCATGGCGTTCCCTTCTTGCCAGAATGGGCCATCAAGTGGATTTAGTAAGTAATCGATCCATAATTCGTGACGGTCTTGATAATGTAAAAGGTGAACGAAATCTGACCAATGAGCGATATCTGGATCGTTTAAGCGTTCTTGCGTTTTTTGTTGAAGCTCTTCTAGGGTGAATACCTTTGAGCTCTTACTTGCTACGTTATTGAAGGCGTTACCGCTGTCGCCCCCGCGTCCTTCGCGAGAAGCACGCGGCATTAACCACATGATCCCGCCGTGATAACATAGTTCATAAAGATCGAAGTGGCCGCCGTTCGCAAAGATTGCTTTTAAGTGTGGCGGCTGCTCCGCTGCACCTAAAATTTGCACGGATGCAAAGTATGAAATACCGATCATCCCGATGTTACCGTCACACCAATCTTGCTTGGCTAACCATTCCACGAGGTCATAGATATCTTTTCCATCTCCATGACCGCCAGAGTTATAGTTTCCGCACATTTGACCTTCAGAACCACCTGTACCGCGTACGTCTGCGATAATATGGGCATAACCTCGCGATACAACTTCACGAATGTCACCTGCTTCAATTGCTCCGTTCCAAAGATGACTTGGGCGTGCTTGCGGCGGTAATGTTAGCGCTTGTGCTTGCAGCTCTTTTCCGTATGGGCTGAGAGCAAGTAAGGCTGGTACTTTTTCCGAGCTATCAGGACGGTAAATATCGGCAGCGATATGCACACCATCACGCATTTTAATGCTTACGTCCTTAGTGATAATCATTCCAATTCGCTCCTATTCTTAGTTCTTCTAAATATGTGTTTAAGAGACTTAAAACCTATATGTTTGAAAAACTATTAAGTTCAACCGTAAAAATTTTTAATCCCACTGTGATATCACTCAAAGTTCATGTATCATGTTGAGCCATGGCTGCAGGATTTCACATGTTAAACATGAACTGTCTTTATTAACCTTCAATTGGTGTAAAGCACGGCACAAAAGGCCCCGGATTGTCTTGATCCCCGCTTTGCTTGAATACCACTTTTACTCGTTGGTCAATTCGGATTGAATCGAAATCGCAATCGACGATATTCGTCATCATTCTTGGACCTTCATCAAGTTCAACAAAAGCAATGGTATAGGGAATTCCTTTTCGCATCACACTAAAGCTGTAAATGCTGCCGGTACCCTTTGCTTCCTCCCATACCGTCTTGTCACTCATGCAATAGGGGCAGAGGACACGCGGATAATAATGATATTCACCACAGGAATCGCACTGTTTTATGAGCAGCTTTCCTTCTGCAGCTGCCTCCCAAAACTCTTGATGTTCTGGATGATTCTCTGGGATCGCCATCGTTCTGGATTGATACAGAGTTGCCATTTTCTACACCCTCTCCAAGATCAATGTGGCACTGCCGTGGCGGCTCGCCAGTCCGCCGCCTGTACCATGTACTAGTGCAAGATCACAATTTTTTACTTGCACCTGGGAATGTGCCTCACCACGCAGCTGGCGCACAGCTTCTAACACTTTCACCATGCCGCCGCGGCTCGCCGGATGATTGTTATTTAACCCGCCGCCATCCGTATTGATTGGAATCTTCCCAACCCCTGAGATCAAGTTTCCATCAGCAACGAACTTACCGCCTTCGCCTTTCTTGCAGAAACCTAAATCCTCGAGCTGCATCAATACCGTAATCGTGAAGCTATCATAGATAGAAGCGTATTTTATATCTTGAGGGGTAACCCCCGCCTCCTCAAAGGCAGCTGCCCCCGACCATATTGCGCCGCTATACGTAAGATCTACTTTACCGCCCAATAATCCTTTCGGTGATTCTCCGGCACCCATGACTCGGACAAGCGGACGTTTTAGACTTTTGGCGATTTCAGGGCTTACCACTACGATTGCACCACCACCATCACTTACTACACAGCAATCTAAACGATGCAATGGATCGGCAATCATTGGAGAAGAAAGAACATCCTCTACTGTTACTACATCGCGCAGCATCGCATTTGGATTGTATTGGGCATGATGGGAAGCTGCCACTTTAATCCATGCAAGTTGTTCACTTGTTGTACCGTATTCATACATATGGCGCATCGCCGCCATCGCATATTCGTTTACGGCGGTTGGACCAAAAGGAAGCTCAAATGGTGCATCAGGGACATTTGCACCTACTACCTTCTGTTTGACACCACTTCTGCCTTCTGAGCGTGGGCGGCCTCCCATTGTGATCAACGCCACATTGCATTTTCCCGCTGCGATTGCCTGTGCTGCATGTGAAACGTGAGCAATGTAAGACGAACCACCTGTATCTGTACCATCTACATGGCGGACATGAAGTCCTAAATAATCGACCATCGATAGAACGCCGCCAGGTGCGTCACCAGCACAGAAGTAGCCATCCACATCTTCAAATGAAAGTCCGGCGTCTGCCAATGCACCTTTTGCACATTCCGCATGGATTACGGCAACCGATTTGTCTGGAGCTTTCCGTATTGGGTGCTCAAATGCCCCAGCAATATAGGCCATTCCTTTAATACTCATAAATTCGATACCCTCCCGCTCCTATTGTTCAACCATTATCCGAAATCACATCACGTCACTTTACGCTCAATCATACCAGCATAATCAGAAGAGCCGCGGCCTCTAGGTTCAGAAGCCGGTCCGGCACCTCTTATTCCGTTTGGCAACGCTTGCCTTTTTTCGAATTAACGAGATTCTTGCATGGTTAAGTCATTCGCAGGAGTCTGCACACGAGGCTCTTGCATGGTTAAGATTTTCGCAGGGTTGTGTACTAAAAGTTGTTCAAATACTTCTTCACCCACACCTGCTTTACGAAGATCAGGTATGAATTCTTCAAACAGGTAGTTTACTGAGTGTCCTTTTAATCCTGGCCAGCCAAGAGCACAGCAGTTGGCATCAGCTGAAATAAGGGCACGGTCAACATAACCCTTACCAAGGAAACGAAGGAAATGTTCAACGCGATCTTGACGAGGACGTGACCAATATGGAGCACCTTCCATCTCACTGTCATAACCGATGGTATCGAAGCCTACCCATCCACCTAGATCGGCGATCAAATTATCACGTTCTTCATTAAGATATGAGCCATCGTCTGCATGACCCATAAGGACGCGATTAAGTGGTAAGCCTTCTTCATCAAAGATGGCAATGGCCGTTTCTGCATCGACGCATAAATGGGTAATAATTGGAACACCCGTTTTCAATGCTGCCCGTGCCGCCGCCCGATAAATGCGTTTATCAAGCTCGCTTAGTTTCCCCCCGCGGCTTACACCTACTTTGACCGCACCTGCTTTTGCTCCTGTACCGTCAATCCCAATGGTAATTTCATGGATGAATAATTCTGTAAGATACTCGACTGGTTTGTTACGGAAATATGGGAGCGCTGAATCACCTGCTACAAAACCTGTAACAGCCACAATATTAACGCCCGTTCTGCGTGACAGCACTTGGAAATACTCGACATCGCGTCCATTTCCAATCCCTGTACAGTCTACGAATGTTTTGCCGCCGTGTTCACGGAAACGACGCAGCTTTTGGATTGTCACATCAAACGCTTCTTCAGGTTTTTTCCACCATTGTGTATCCAAGTCACATCCTGGCAGACCGAATCCGATATGCTCGTGCATGGCTGTAATTCCTAAATCTTCTGTCGCGATTGGGCCTAAAACCGTATTTACCTTACCCATTGTTTATTCACTCCTCATCTTTATTTTTTCTGCGCTGACCCAACGGCTTCTTTTTCTGCGGCTACTGAAGCATCAACAGTAAGTACGCGTTGTGGGTTTTCTTCTAATAAAATTTGAATTTGCTCATTCGTCACGCCTGCATTACGTAATATTGGTACGAAAGTGGATAGTAAGTAGTCATAGTCGATATCCTTTGCTTCATGACCTTTGGCCACACCAACCGCATTCGTTGAAATTAGTACTCTATCGCCAAGATCTTCTTCGAATAATTCAACAATTAAACGTGCACGGTCTGTATCATTTATATAGCCTTCAGGTGAAGACCAGCCAACATGATCTAATGCGACATACGCGCCGCGACGTGCAACAGCGAATGCTTCATTCCTTTTAACTGCATCTAAACGGTCAAGCCCTCCAATGATAACGTGGTTTGAATCAATGCCTTCACCTAATAAAATTTCCAAATCATTAACAGCATCTGCGCCGTATTGTACCGAAACAGGTACCCCTGTAGCCAGAGCTGCTTGTGCAGATCCACGGAAAAGATTTGTTTCTTTTTCTGAAATCCCACTTGGACTTGCGATCGACGCCACTAAGCCAGCTAGACCTGAACGTTCAATCCGTGGTACAACGATTCCCTCTGTCACCTCTTTAGCGAACAAATCAGCAAATTGTTCTGCAGACCACGGTGTAGGCGGATTTTTTTGCGGTGTAAGAAAGTAACCGCTTAACATTGGCTCTGGCCCTAAACCTGTTGACGCTACGATGTGTACACCCGTCGTTTTAGAAAGTGTTTCGTAAAGTTTTACATCACGGCCATGGAACATACCGCTGCGATCGACAATGGTCTTTCCTCCAAGTCGACGGAAATCAGTAAGCTTTCTTTTTAAGACCTCAAAAATCTCGCTCTTGTCCATCTTAATCTCCGGTGCAAATTCCGCACCCGGCACCACGGAAAGAAGTGATTCATGAATGAGGACAACACCTAATTCTTGAGCTGGCACTAGTCCAAGAACTGTACGAACAACACCTGAACTTTTTTCTTGTACATGATCTTGCATTGTAAAACCTCCTATCATTTAATAGTTCCTCACCATTACGGTGTCGAATATGATGATTTCATTAAAAGCGAGTCATCTAAACAGACCGGTCGGTACGGAAAAAGCACAAGCAAATTCACACTACTAAAGCCCATTTACACAACTAATCCCGTTTAGCCTTCCTCACTTTAATTAAAAACCCCTCGCTTGAAAAAGTGAGGGGTTGAACTGCATTATCTTCCCCAGAATGCCACTTTTTTTGAGTGTAATCGCTTTCTTTTCCGATAAAACAGTGAAGTAATCTTAGTTCTTGATAACATATTATAATATTGTTATACCAAAGTCAAACAATTTTTATTTTTCTAATTAAACGAAATATTTTAATTAATGAATATTATGCCTCTTGACAATTGGACCTGCTTATCCGCTAGTTACGGCCCCTTATCCGACAATGGCGGCCTCCCATCCGCTAGTTGTAGCCCCTTATCCGACAATGGCGACCCCTTTTGGCCGGTTGGTTTTTATATGGATTAGTTTAAAAAAAAGAACGTATCTGATCAAAATCAGATACGTTCTTTTAAAAAGGATCATCCACTCACTCAGGGGTACGGATTACTAACACATCACACTTAGCAGAACGTACAATGGCTTCCGATACGGAACCAAGTAAGAATAGCTCAACCGCATTTAGCCCCGTAGCGCCGCAGATTATTAAATCAGCATTAACTAAGCTGGCAACATCGTTGGTGATTGTATTTTTCGGTGAACCATATTCGATGACGACCTTAACGTTCTCAATCCCTTCAGCCTCCGCTTTGGCCTTGTAACTATTTAAAAGTTCCTCGGATTGCTGTTTGGCACGCTCCACACTTGAAGGGTCAAACGCTTCAAATGAACGAGTATTGATAATGTTTACGATGTTTAGTAATGCACCTTTGTTGCGTTTTGCCACATCGATTGATTTGCGAAATGCGTATTCAGCCTCTTTTGAACCATCTATTGCTACGATAATACTTTTATAATGATTTGCCATTCCGCCATTTCTCCTTCTCAACTAAATTGAAAGCTTCTCAATCTCTAAAATGTAATCGAAATGTTACACTCTGTCTTGTATAGGACTCGTTGTTTTTACAGCAGCTTTTGCCTTTACATCAGCTTGCGCCGGCTTTTTGATGAAAAATGAAAGGACAATATTAATAACGGCTAATACTAAACTAATCGTAAACACGAGTGAGGATCCTGCTGCAGCCGCTTGTGCCGGTTCATTTCCAACGGTTGTTAAATAACTATTCTCTTTTGCTGATAAAATCGATACCATTACCGCGATCCCAACCGCACCAGCTACCTGTTGAATTGTTTGAGTAATCGCGATTCCATCTGGATAGTACTGTTTCGGAAGAGAATTTAACGTGTTCGTTTGGACAGAAGCAAGCACTGCCCCTATTCCTAACATCATGACAATATGTGTAACGATAACCATCCATAAAGCCGTATCTGTACCAAATTGGGCATAAAGGATATAACCAATTGCTACGAGAATGGTTCCAGGTGTAATCACCGCTTTTGGACCATACTTGTCAAATAAACTACCAATCGTTGGAGCTAAGATACAGTTAAGCAAGCTGCCCGGCAGCAAGATTAAACCTGTTGTAAAAGCGGCAATTAATAACGCCATTTGCATATACATAGGTAAAATAACAAGCATAGACAACATATTGAAGAACGTAATAAAACTCATAATGACACCAAGCACAAAAAGTGGAGATTTAAATGCTTTTAGATTCATCATTGGAGTCTCCATTTTCGTTTGGCGAATGGAGAAAATGATGAGTGCGAGAAGTCCAATGATGATCGATCCAAGAACCGTTGTACTCGTCCAACCGGCAACACCGGATACACTGAATCCATAAACGAGCCCACCGAATCCAATCGTCGAAAGAATAACAGATAATGCATCAATCGAAACCTTACGTACCTCATTCACATTTGGTAAATAAACAAGTCCAAAAATAAGCGAGAACAATAAGAATGGAACGGTAACCCAGAAAATCCAATTCCATGATAATGTATCCAAAATAAGTCCTGCTAAGGTTGGGCCTAATGCTGGACCAGCTAACATAACTAAGCCCATGAGTCCCATTGCTCCGCCTCGTTTATTTGGAGGGAAGATGGTGAAAATAACATTTTGCGTTAACGGTAAACTAATCGCTAATCCTGCCGCTTGAATCACACGTCCCGTAAGTAGTACACCAAATACGGGTGCGGAAGCAGCTAAAATGGTACCGACTAGACTTAGTATGATCGAAGTCAAAAACATTTGTCTGGTGGTGAATTTTTGCATCAAAATACCTGTTACAGGTATTAAAATACCTAATGTTAAGAAATAACCTGTTGCTAACCATTGAATGGTTGTTGGACCAACTTGGAATACTTGAGCTAATTGTCCTAAGGCAACATTTAATGCCGTTTCACTAAATAGTCCGACAAAACCTGCCACTAAAAGCGCAGCCATGATTGGACCTGTTTTAATTTGTTGATTCTGAGCCGTACTTACTTGTTGATTCAATGATTCAAACCCCTTTAATTAATTTATTTCACTTGTCTTTTGGTAAAATCCTATCAATCTACTCTCAGTCCGATTCGGAAAATGAGAGATTAACATTTCGTCCTTACGTATACCCCGTTCACTGAAAAGAGTTAGTCGCACTCCGATGAACCAGCCATGATTCCTTTCCGTAGTACCCCCTGCTACTAACGTCGGTTAACTATATCAAAAATTTTTTCTTTTTGTCAACCTTGTTGACGAATTTTTTTTGTTAAGTTATTATTAACTTAGTTGACAATATATGGGGAGTGAACAAATGTTTAATATTGGAGATTTGGTCATCTATTCCGCACATGGCATTTGTACTGTGGATGATATTTGCGAGAAAACCGTGTCAGGCATTACCAACACCTATTATGTTTTGCACCCTATGGATAATAATCATCAATTAACGATAAGTATTCCTGTTAATAATGATAAGGTAGCTATTCTTGATTTGATCCATAAAGAGGAAGCCCATGAACTATTGGAATCCTTTACACGTCCAGGGGTAACATGGAATGACAAACCTAACCTGCGGTTCCATATCTATTCCGATATTGTCAGCACCGGTGACAGATTTGAGATTGCTGGAGTGATCAATACACTGATTCGAAAAAAAATAGAAGCTGAACACCAAGGAAAGAAATTCATTGAGCAGGACAAGAAGCTTTTGACCAAAATACAGAATATCCTCTTTAAAGAATTAGCACTATCCTTGGACACGACTATGGAAGAGATAGAGGAAATGGTCATAAAATTGATAAAAGGTGAAATAGACGAATATTGTCAACTAGATTGACTATATTACTATATAAGAAAACCCCCGCTTCGTCAACTAAGTTAACAAAACGGGGGTTTTTTTTAGCGGTAATGTTTATATTTTCCAATCTAACTTTAACAGGTTTTTCAGCATGGTTACTTGCTCAGCACCTATTGTTTCGGCTATTTTATTCTCAAGCAGAGCTTTAAGGGCCTCGTTTTTTTCGTAGCATTCTTCGCCTAAGGCGGTTAACTGGATACACTTTTCTTTCTTATTGTTCTCCACATTGCTAATTTCAACTAAGCCTTTTTCAGAAAGCTTTTGAATAAATTTATGTATCGCCTGACGAGATATTTCTACGTTTTTTGTCACATACGAAATACTAGGTTGTTTTTTATAAATCCGAGCCATGATATACCATTCAGAGTTTGAAATATAAATCTCACTTTGATCGTTCCAGGCTTTCTCGGAGATTCTTCGAACTAAACTATGGCGCTCGCTTAATAGGTCGATCAGATCTAAATGCTGTAATTCAGAGTTTGAAATCAAATGATTCACTCCAATCCTAATCTTCGCCACCTACTATACAAAATCCCCTTTTGGTTGTCAATTTGGTTTACTTAAGATCTAATTGACTTTTATAGTTAAAAATCTCATCCACAGCCTTGTGATATCCACCCGATTTATGAAAGGATTCGCTCATATTGACAGCAGCTGTTTTGAAAGATGGGTGGTTTAACACATGATCTACGGTTTCAAGTAGTAGAGTTGGAGTCAAGCTTTGCATTGGTATGTTCATTCCGGCTCCGATATGGGCAACCTGCCCGGCAATGATCGGCTGATCTGCGCTTTGTGGGATTACAATGAGCGGAACTCCGTAATAGAGACCCTCATGGGTACTGTTCATTCCTCCATGTGTAATAAATAATTTCGCGTATTGCAGCACCTCCGTTTGTGGAACATAATTTTTTACAATGAAGTTTTTAGGAATCTCTCCTAAATCAGCTAGTTGAACTCTTTCTCCAATCGACATGACCACAGTATGATCGGTGTTCTCAAATGCCTTAAAACAAAGCTTATAGAAATCAATTGCTTGGTTAAAGACCGTACCCAGTGAGATGTAAATTGGGTATTTTCCCTTGATTGAAGTCAGATCGAAGTTTTCCTGCGTTATTCGTGAAGAGATGGAAGCTCCTACAAATTTGTAGGTTTGGTCAAATGCTTCTCCAAAAGGTTGAAATTCCCTTGTTGTATAAACAATCGTAAGTGGGGCGGGATTACAAAAAACCTCGTAAGGAGAATGAATCTCTACACCATACTTTTCCTTCACCATTTCCGTCAGACTTTGAAATTTATCGTTTATGGGTTCAACTATTTCTGGAGGAATGTTTTTAGATAGCTGTTCGGCCATTTTATCGAAGGATGCTTTTGTCTGTGCAAACGAAGTACACGAATTAATGGCGGGAAGTTTAAGGATTTGGGCAAGTAAAGATCCACAGCCAAACATAGAATCGTGAATGAGATAATCAAAATGTTCTCCTTCGATTTGCTCGAGAACACTAGGTATCACGATATCTGCTGTAAGCAAAAGACCGTTGATTCTTTCGAGTAAATAATTTCTTCCACCTGAAATAAAGGCTTTTACAAATTTTTGAACATCAAAGGTTCTTACCGTTGCCCCTGTCTTCTCCACACGCTCTCGAAAATCTTCGATTGTAAAGTACACCACCTCTTCGCCGCGCGCAATAAGCTCTTGCACAACTCCAATCGTGGGATTGACATGTCCCTCTGAACCAGCATTAATAAATAAAACACGTGCCATTATAACCACTCCTTAAGGTAAAATGTGTTCTTTAGACAAAAATAAGCGTGTCCTTATTTGAGAAAAAAGTATAAAACCTGCTCTATATAGCGAGCAACGAGGTTGATTAATCTATTATAACAAATAAAAAACTCTTACTTTGTACACCATCATACAAGGCAAAAGTTTTAAAAGGGTAGAGATTATCATAACGGGTTCACTTGTGAGGTGCAAAACATTAATACACAAGTTAAATCATTATTTAATTCGCAAATTTTTCACCACTAAATTCACGGGACATCACAAATAAGTCTTTGTTCGCCAGAGCCCTCCATATTGAGGACAGTTTTCTAGCTATCCATGCGAGGTTTGTCCTCAATAGCCTTTATTGAGGACAGTTTCCACGCTATCCATGCCAGGTTTGTCCTCAATAGCCTTTATTGAGGACAGTTTCACCACTAACCATGCGAGGTTTGTCCCCAATAGCCCTTATTGAGGACAGTTTTACCGCTTTCCACGTGAGGTTTGTCCCCAATAGCCCTTATTGAGGACAGTTTCACCGCTTTCCATGCGAGGTTTGTCCTCAATAGCCTTTATTGAGGACAGTTTCACCGCTTTCCATGCGAGGTTTGTCCTCAATAGCCTTTATTGAGGACAGTTTCACCACTAACCATGCGAGGTTTGTCCCCAATAGCCCTTATTGAGGACAGTTTTACCGCTTTCCACGTGAGGTTTGTCCCCAATAGCCCTTATTGAGGACAGTTTCACCGCTTTCCATGCGAGGTTTGTCCTCAATAGCCTTTATTGAGGACAGTTTCACCGCTTTCCATGCGAGGTTTGTCCTCAATAGCCTTTATTGAGGACAGCTTCCCCGCTATCCATGCGAAGATTATCATTAATTTTTCTAGAGAATTACTTGTTTCTTGGGAAAAAAACCAGCTTAAATAGTTGCTTTATCCTTCATGGTATACGGCTTAGACTCTCTAACAGGAGGCATAACATCCTCTGGAATTCCTGGTTCATAGGTTTTACCCTTCGTACTTTCTTCAAATTCCCTTTTTGCCTTTTCCAGTACATGACCTTTGTTTAGCAGAAGGTCATAGACCGACAAGGCCATCGTTTTTGCTGCAAGATGCATGCCCTTAAAACCGATCGGTGAGCCGAAGCTGGCGGTAGCCTGCCAAGTATGAAATTGGACTCCGACTGGTGCACAAGTTGTAGAAATTTGTCCAACAGGAATGATCCAGCATACATCACCAACATCTGTCGAAGCGCCAAATGATGTTCCCAATTGGTGTTTATTGTTCTGATAAGCGATAGGCAGCAAGTCTTCAATGCCATCCTTTATTCTGCTATGATTTAGAGTTTTGACTAATTCTTTAGCGAATATGCAATCCTCTTCTGTGAACTCCTGGCATTCTAGTTGTAACATATTCTCATACATCAAATCATTTAATATTTGGTTCGGCAGCGTTTCATATGGATTAGCCAATATCTCCCAAGCAACAGTTGTTTCGGTCATCATCGCAGCACCTTGGGCGATTTTAATTAATCTTTTTTGCATGTGCTCGACTAGTTCTTTTGTTGCTCCACGCAAATAATACCAAACACTCGCCTCATCAGGGACAATGTTAGGAGCAAGTCCTCCATTTGTAATAACGTAATGAATTCTTGAGCCATCAGGAACATGTTCCCGCAAATAGTTGGATCCCACATTCATTAGTTCTACTGCATCTAGAGCACTTCTGCCGGTGTGTGGCGCTGCACCGGCATGTGCGGTAATTCCTTTAAAATAGAACTTCATCGAAATCATCGCTTGTAAGCTATAATTGGTCACTTCATTTGAAGTACCTGGATGCCAGGTCAAGGCACAGTCCAAATCATCGAAGGATGCGGCTCGGGCCATAAAGGTTTTGCCTGATAATTCTTCCTCAGCGGGGCAGCCATAATAGCGAATCGTTCCACCCAGTCCTTCTTGATCAATGGCCGTTTTTAAAGCCAGTACTGCTTCAACGCCGGCAGTCCCAAGCAGATTGTGACCGCATCCATGACCCGGTCCGTTTGGAACCACTTGGTCTCGCGCGGTACTTACCTTTTGCGATAATCCCGGCAGGGCATCGAATTCCCCTAAAATGCCGATGATTGGTTTACCGGAACCGTATTCCGCCATAAAACTTGTTGGCAGATTACCGATATTCCTTTTAATCTTAAAACCTTCTTCGCTAAGTTTCTCCATCTGTAATTCTGAAGCAAATGTTTCGTTAAATGCCACTTCAGGATGCTCCCATATCTTTTGGGCCATATTGGTGAAAATAAGCTGATTCTCATTAAACCATTGTAGAATATCCTGTTTACTCAGAACGACTCACTCCTTTTAATGCGGGAAAGTATTTTTGAAATAAAACAACATTACATGGATTTTCCCCCCGTTACCGTCTCATTCCTTTCGAAGTTAAGTTCCTTTCTAGAATTAATGCACAAAGCGGCAATAATACTCACTACCGCACAACAGATTAAATAAATGAAAGAAGGGTTATAGGATCCATTAAAGACTTCAATTAAATACCCCATGACCATCGGTGCAAAGAACGCGCCAATCATTCCCCCTAGGTTGATAATCCCGATTGCTGAGCCGATATTGCTTTTTGAAATGACTTTATGAGGCAATGACATGACTGTTGCAAATACAGTGCCGTGGAAAAACAAACAAATAGATTGATAGAAAATCACCAAAGTTACAGAGGGTGCGTTAAATAATAAGTAGAGAAACAAAATAACTAAAATGGAACTGATAATGGCAACTATTTTTTCCTTTCCGCTTAAGTAAGATTGGAAAAGTTGGCCCGCGACTACAGTCCCTATAGCTCCAGTTAACGCTGGAATGGACGTAAGCATTCCCATTGACAACAGGTCAAGGCCTCTTACTCCTACCAGATAAGGGGGCATCCAAGAAATAAGGCCCCAGACAACCGTGCTCATTCCAAACCAAATTACCGCTAATTTCCATGTAATAGGGATCTTGATTACATCTTTAATTGAAGCTTTTTCTTGAACCGCTTCTTCTGAACTGTCCTCAATCATATTCTCCGGCTTAAGATACTTCCAAAGGATCCAGGCGACAAGTACACCAAGAATACCAATTGAAATAAAAAGATGTTTCCACCCAATCCACACAAGTAATGGTGTTGCAATCAGTGGTGCGATGACCCCGCCAAGTGAATTGGAAGACATCATAATGGTCTGTGCACCAGGACGTTCCTTCTTTGGAAAAACACTCGCAATTGCTTTTGAGCTTGCTGCAGGATATGCGCCTTCTCCAAGACCAAACATAAAGCGAATCGTTACCATCGCCATCAACGACCAGGCCATCCCCGTTAATACTGTAAATAAAGACCAGAATATGATGGCAATGGTTATTACTTTTCTAGAACCGAATTTATCAGCAAGCCAGCCCCCAGGTACCTGCATTAAAGCGTAGCCGGCAAAAAAGCTGCTGAGCACAACTCCCATAACAGTCGGACTGAGTTTAAAATCCTTCGCAATTTCCACAATTCCTACATTCATGGCCATTCTATCAAGATAGGATAAACACCAGCCAATAAATAAAAACGTCAGAATAATATACCTTTTCTTATTTACTTTTATGCTGTTTTGCATAACCTTCCCCCTTAACATGTTCTTGTAAAATTTACCCTTCTGGCTAAAAACAATAGACAGAATCTAAATGTCTATCCCCCTTTACATAAAATGAAACCGCATACATAAATAGTTTGAATTTTTGTACTTTTCAGTACTAAATAGATAGTATAAAATATTAGATAGATAAACAATGTGGATATCTCCACTGTTTATTCAACCTAGTTGTTATTATCCACAGTGGAGGTCATGGATATGGGAAAAGGCTCCCTTCTTGGAGAGTTAAAGATGGAAAATCAGCAGGCACAAAATGCTCTGATAAATATGATTGAAAGTTTTCAAGCCATTAACTCTTCACTTGAATTGGATAAAGTGTTGAAAAAAATTATTTATAGTGCCATCAATATTGTCCAGAATGCAGATGCCGGGTATATCCAACTCTATGACAAATTTCTCAACAAACTAGTGATAAAGTCCTACGTTGGTTTTAACGATCATATCCAATTTTTTAAGATAAATGTGGGTGAGTCCATTACTGGAAGGGTCTATCGGGACGGTACTGTAAGTTTGATAGGATCAAAAGCAAAAATTTATGAAAATATGTTTGACTTAAGAAAAGAGAATATAGACTGTCTTGAAATAGCACATGGGCAGCGAAATATTAAGTCTATTTTATCGGTTCCCATTTCTTTTAGAAGCAATAAAATTGGCGTTATGACGCTTCACTGCTTTGATAAAGAAGATGGACTCAATGAAACAGACCTTCTCTTTTTGCAGAGTTTTGCTTCTCAAGCTGCGATTGCCATCCATAATGCTCAGTTACACATGGAGGTACAAAAAAGCCTGGAGGAAGTCACGTTTTTATCAAAAAAGCTCACGGATGCCAATAGATTACTGGCAAAGAGGACAGACATCCACAATCTCCTAACCAGATTGTCGATGCAAAACCGAGGACTCGATTCCATTATCGTTGAAATGAATAAACTGATGGATAAAAAACTATTCTTTTTAGATTACCTTTCAGGAGAATGCAAACCCGAACACAATATTCCTTTCCACCAAAGCTTTGATGATCTATTACTGCTTTTTACAAATAAAACGAAGCCTGCCTATGTGTCCATCTATGATTCAGTCCAAACTGACTACTATATTTACCCGATTCGGTCCGGATCGATTTTTTTAGGATGCTTAATTGTAGAAGCCCCTAGCGGCATGTCACCGCTTGACTGCTTAATCCTTGAACAAGGAGCGCCTATTCTCTCTTTAGAAATAATGAAGCTTCGGTCACAAACGGAGATTATGTATAAAAAAACCTATGAGGCGTATCAGCAATATCTAAAGACAAAAAATCTCAAACAGGTGGAACTGCTTGCAGGGGAATTAGGAATTCAACCGCATTCTTTTCACATGACCGCTTTAATCGAGCTTGATGGAATCGCGGATTTGCAATCACTTGAAAACCATGCCATGTTACTACTCACACAACTGAAGAAGAAGTTACATCTAAAAAACAGTCTTCTTTTTCATTATAATAACAAAATTACCATCTTTTCTTCCTCCCTTAATGGAGGCAATGAAGGCCGCTTTATTGAGATGGTGGAGAGTACTATTCATTGGTGGAACCAGCAGTTTCCCGTATCCGCTCGAGCGGGCCTCTGTACAGGACATTACTATCCAGAACAGGCAGAAGAAAATCATGTAAAAGCCGAAAAGGCCCTGCTTCAATTAAAAAAGCAAAAGAAAAAGGGCGTCCTGCATTACAGAGACATCGGGATCAGCCGTCTCTTTTTACATCACCATTCCGAAGAAATTACCTCATTCCTAGAAGAAACGTTTTCTCAGTTATGGAAGGATCAACAAAAATACGGGGAACTTTTTCATACGCTTTTATCGTTTATCCAAAATAATCGTTCTATGACAAATACGGCTATAGACTTACATATTCACGTAAATACCCTCTATAACCGCATTAAAAAAATTGAAGAAATTCTTCATCTGGATTTTAATCTTTTCGAAGACTATTTAAAGGTGCAAATGGCCGTCTATCTTTATAAATCGTATATCAAGTAAAGACTAGAGGATCGGTATTATCACCATTTGTTTCTAAGAAACACCTAAAAAAGCCCTTTCTTGAAGGGCTTTTTTTGATTGCGACTATCCCTGTTATAAGGTGTAAGTCTGTGCTTGAATATGATCTTTTAGCGGCTACAGTCTAGATTATGCATCTGTTTATTTAAAGAACCAGGTGGTTAAGCATTTTTTATATTTTTATTTTTAAGTAACTAAGCACTTGAGTCTTTTTTCGCTACATAGTGCAGTTTCCTGTAATGATTCTCTCTAATAGTAAAGATTGGGCTATTGTATTTAGCAAGAGCCTTAACACCTTTTGATTTTTAACATATTTTGTATTGAATCGATTTAAAGGAGGTTATTAAATGGATGGTGTAGGAGCTGGCGGAGGATTCGCATTAATAGTTGTATTGTTTATCCTTCTTATTATTATAGGAGCATCTTTTTGCGGCGGAGGATACGGAGGATTTTATTAATTAACAAATAATCTTTAAACGGAGGGGATATATATGTTCGGATATGGAGGATTCGGCGGCTGTGGCTGCGGTGGCTACGGTTACGGCGGCGGCTTTGGTTATGGCGGAGGTTTTGCCTTAATCGTTGTCTTGTTTATTTTATTAATTATCATTGGAGCAACTTGCTTTTATTAATTAAAAGCATCCAACCAAATTTCTTCAAATAAAAAGGCCCTGTTTTAGGGCCTTTTTACTTGGCTTTCATGCACCGAACGCATAAAAAGCGCTGAGGAAGTAAAAGGTAACGCGGTATGGCTGATGGCACTTCTAGCTTATGCATCCGTTTTATATAAAGTATCGTTAAATTAAGCCCTTATTTTATCTTAAATATTCTTTACGCAGTTTTAATAATCACGTTTCAGTTAGTTTAATAAATTTAATATAATTGTTAACAATAGGGATATTAAAAAGAAGCCAGCCATAAAATACCCAAAATATTTTAATGGTTTAGGCAATTTTTTTACAGCATCCTTGCTCACAACATTTGCAGCATTTCCTTCTATTTTGTTAAGGTGGTCTATTACATCATTAAAAGGCTTATTTTCTTCTTTCATCCAACCGCCCCCTTTACCACATTTTAACATATATATTTATTTTATTCTGGTGGTTATCTGGGGGAGAAGAATTATAAATTCTGTCCCCCTTTCCCTTTCACTGATTACTTGTATTTTCCCTTTGAAAGAACGGATAATTTGATAGCTTACCATCATTCCTAGTCCTGTCCCACTTTCCTTTAAGGAATAAAACGGAGAGCCAAGCCTATCCATTTGCTTTTTTGTCATCCCAATTCCTTGATCTTTAATGGTAATCTTTATAGATCCATCATCTGTTGGAAAACAAGTAATCCAAACCAATCCACCATTCGGCATAGACTCTATCGCATTTTTCAAAATATTAATCAAAGACTGATTTAATTTTTGCGGATTAGCATAAATCCAACAGTTATCAACAAAATCCGTTTTCATCTCAACACTATGGTTTAGGGCGTAACCTTGCATGATATTGACTACACGCTGTACCTGATAACCTGCGTCGGTTCTTTCGTTGCTATTTAATGAGGGTTTACCAATCGATAAAAAATCATTAATAATTTCATTGGCCCGATCTAATTCTTCAATCGAAGTTTGGATATATTCCTTCTTGTTCTTAGGCAAGTCAGGCTCGTTTAGAAGCTGCAGAAAACCTCGTGTCACTTGCATCGGATTCCTAATTTCATGTGCAAAAACACTTGTTAATTCACTTATAACTCGCAATTTCTCCGAGTTTTGCATATCCGCCCGGAGCTGGTGAATCTCTCTGAGCGTTTCATGCAACATAATAAAGAACCACGTAACTACCACTACAAAGAAAAGATGAATAATCTGTACTTTAAGATTCTCTATCGAGAAACCTCTTAGAATACCGGAAAAAGTCAGGCCAATTAAACAGTAGTAAAAAGAAAGACCAACCGCAATTTTAACCCGTTTATCTTTTTTCGAACGTATAAACGACTTTTGAAAAAACAATATAACTGGCAATGAGACTAATAAGACAAGAATTGTATTATAAAAACCGATACTGATTCCAAAATAAAGTCGATAAAGGATGATAAGTGCTGAAAGGAAGATACCTGGCCAAATTCCTCCGTATAAGCTCCCAAATAATAGCGGAATAATTCTTAACTCTACCCGTGAATTTTGACCAAAACTCACTGGAAAGGACATTAAAATTAATATGGATAATCCCCACAAAATGGACATTATTACGTTTTTACATTTATTACTCTTTACCCTCTCCGTAATAAAGGTAAAGTAAATAAATATGGGTATTACGATAAGCGTTGTTTGCAGTAAAAAATCCTTTATTATACTCATCTTCGTTACCTTCCAAAAGAATCCAATGATTTAGTGATTATTCCCTATTATACTTGAAAGTTATCATCGTTGGCAGAATTTTCATTATTCTATCAAGCCAAATTCATCAAAACTGACACAATAAAAAGCTGCCAACTGACAGCTCTGTTCTATAATTCTGGACGATTTAGTTAAGATTGATGTACGTTAATTAGTTCCTGAAGTGACAGGTGATTGTTGTTTTTCCCAATCTGTAGGTCCCTCAGCTGGTTCAATAAACTTTCGCCAATAGTCCCCACTTTGCTTATCAAATAAAATGATGTTGGAATCATTTGGTGAGATTAACTCATATCTGAATGTGTCATCCTGTTTTACTATTTCTTCTTTATTCTCAGAGGATTTTAACGATTGTGCTATAAACCAAGAAGCTAAAGCAATACAAAGTCCCAAAAAGATAATGGAAAATGAAATTAGATTTTTATTCATAATAACCCCCTATTTTTCCCTTTCTAGAACTTATTCTACAGCACAAATAATTAAACCTTTTTTAACTTTCTGCTCGGTTCCTACAAATGAAAAAATTCCCGCTTATTAAAGAAGCTCCCTCATTAGTTAAAAAAAACGGATTAAATCCATTTAGCAAACCAGGCTACATAATAGGCTGCAGGGATAAACAAAAGTTGAGCCACAATTGTACCCAAAAATTTAGAACTAATCATTGTCAAAGAATAACTTTTTAAAAAAATATAATCACTTTGTTTTTTCATCACTCGATCCGCTAACACGGAGGCTTTGGGATCAATGAACAAGGTTAATAAAATCGTGGCTATACCATTTATGATCCCTGATGACATTAATGCCGCCTGCGCATAGTCTTTAGGAACTAACATAGATGCATATATGGAAGATAACACTCCAATGGTAAATACAGCAGAAATGATTACATTAATCACAAAGAGACGTTTTGGAATAGTTTTTAGTGTAATTCCTTTTAGGTACGTAAGTCGTGGAAGTCTAAAACACCTAACGACCTTTTTAATCCCATTTTGATTAAATTGATTCATAAATAGGGCAATAATGGAACCACGTTGATTGGAAAGTTGCACAATGGCTCGTGAGAAGATATTGATGAATGTCGGAAACAGAAGTATTCCCAACAACACACCAAAAGATGTGACCCCAATTAAAATTCTATATTGTTCCTCTATGTAGTGTAATTTGTGTAAATGCGGGGCTTCGGCAATAAGTTTTGCTGTCAGAGGTTGTTGAATCATGGTGGAAAACCTCGAAACAATCACCAATGTACTAAACAAAGATAACGCAGTGGCAATTAATTTTACCCTTGCCCCTGAAATCCTTGTTGAATAGGCTAATGTCTCAATCATTGTAATGATCAATAAAAATAGTGCTATCATGATTACCTTACCAGTAATTAGTTCCATATTAATCCCCTTACTAAATTCTTATAGCTGTATTATAAACTAAATCTGTTGTTTGGAAATCAGTAAATAGACACGGTCGCTAATTGAATCAGAGCATCTACTTCAAGGCCTAACTAAATTTACTGTTTAAAAGATAATCCTTTTTCCTCCAAAGTTGCCCTTAGTTTCGGTAAAGAGGCTGGTCCCATCCCGTGAAATTTCAAAATCTCTTTTTCACTATAGGTCGATAACTTCTGTAAAGTAGTAATTCCATTGTTTTCGAGTGCTCGTCTCGCTGGTGCTGACAGCAAGGCAAGAAACCCATTTTTTGGTTTGCGTTCTTGCTCACAGATCGGACAGGTCGGACAATCGCTGCTTTTATAATATATGTGGCCGCTGTTACAAGTTTTTTCATTTTCATTTAACGTTTCCATGTTAACATCCTCCTATTTTTATGAATCATTATTATCAGTGTTCTTCGGGTGATTTATCCTCTTTTAATTGTAAAAATAGGTATCTATACTAGTCCGTACCATTAAGAGTTACATAGACTAATGATGTAACATGACAAATTCCAATGGAGGTCATTTTAATGATGAAAAGACAAAGTGGTTTTGGTGGGTTTCCACCCAATATGATGTCAAATGCAATGCCAAATATGATGCCAAATGCAATGCCTAATGTAATGCCAAACGTGCAGCCAAATTTAATGCCAAGTCAGTTTGCTCCAATGCCAGCAATGCCCGCACCATGCCTGCCACCACCGCCATGTCCGCAATACTGTCCACCTCAAGTGTTTCCAGCTCAGTATGATCCACCACTCGTTTCACCGGGTCAGGAATATGTAAAAACTAATTTATTTAATAAGGTCGTTACACATCTACATCCTTCCCACACAACGACAGTCAACAAACATCATATTAATCATCAACACTATTTCCCGCACACAGAATCATGTGTAAATGAATGCTGTGAAACACATACGATGTGCGGTGTGCCGGTTAATCCTTGTTGTCCGACTGGTCCATTTGGATTCTAGCTTCGTTTAACCCCCTTTATCGGGGGTTTTTTTTTAACAATTACTGGACATTTGCATAAACTAAAATCGTGTTCTAAGATACAAAATCTCCTTTGGTACCTTTTGGGTACCTTTTTTATCTATTTATGAGTCGTGAATACTCCTAATCTATATTCAGGATTCTTTCTACTATCTAATTCCGTTTAACTTCCTCTTATTGTAAAATATATCTAAAAAAGTCGAGGGCTCTCATGATAAAAGGAAATTCTTATATTCTTGTTTTCTCTATGGTTCTCTTTTTAATCATACTATTTGTTTCCACTACACCTATAATCATTAAAACTTTACTTGTTATTATTACGATAGGGTTTCTATTTCCTATTATTAGAAGGGTTCTTTTTAAAGATAAATATAGAAAAATGAAAGTAGCTGTCTATTCATCGTTGACCTTTACATTTGGAATTTTTCTATTCGCTATGATTGAGGGACAATCATTCTATTTAAATGGAGAGTTCTTTCTTTTTATGCTAATTGTGCTTTCTTATAGTTTAATTGGGAATTTCATTTATGGCTTACCTGTATCACTCATTGCTGAATTGATCTCATTGAAGTTTTTTAATATTCGTTTTTGGATTTCTGCAGTCATTCATATTGGATTTGGCTTTGTGACCTATTTAATTGCCCCAGACTTTTTTATCCCAGCGATTATTTGCTCGATCCTCTTTTTCGCTCTTGATGAAATCACTCGAAAAAAAAGCGACTTCTAAGGGAACTAAACCGGTCTGTTAATAAGAAAGCATTCCTGCTTATAATAGAAACGCCATGGTTAATGCATGAAAAAACTTTTCTTTAATGAAATTAGTTATTATATAGTTATAATTAATGAATCCCTGTAAATTTGGCATGCTCTTCTTTTACTAAACGGATGAATTGCTCTCTTTCGTCGTCCATACTAAGAATCATTTTGACATTCTTTTCGCTGCTTAAGAAGCGCTTCACTCTTATGTTTTGATAAATAATATAGCCGTATCTAACATCCTTCTCCATGGTGGCAAACCAATCTTCTTCTTTTAATCTGATAATGTTTTTTTCAAATTTTGACTTTGAATTAGGAATGAGATGTTCAATGACTTCGCCTACAAGATCAACAATTACCTCAAAAATAAATTCAAAAAAACTACTAATGGAAACCCACTCCTTCGGCCGTATGCTTAAAAAATTGCTTGGGCGATACAAATGGCAAGATCAGTTTTACTAAATATTAACATATGTTCATTCTCTTACTAGTCATTTATTTGTTAAAAGTTATTGATGAGTTAATGATAAACACCTGTAAAATGCTATCACAAAATAAAAAAGGCTCAGAGTATAACGAACCCTGAGTTTTTTCTGCTAATGGTGCTTTTATGATAACTTATTGTTCTAATGGGGATAAATGGCTGTAATCTTCCATTACGACTCTAAAATCACCTTTACAGTTCAACTTTATACTGTTGCAGGACGGAAATACTTTTAAATGGATCAGGTCATCCACATATTGTACGCTGCCATTAAGCGGGGCATCTACTTTAATCCTAACGGTTAAATCATATGAATGATTGGTTATAATGCATATTTGTTATTCTTGTCCATTGCCATCCAATGTTATCGTCACGATATTCTTTTTGAACGGCCTTATCTACAATAGGAAAAATAATATCGAAAATAATATCCTCCGTGGTCACATAGATACCTTCATCAACGTTTGCTGCTTGAACAGCATTTAAAGGAGTAAAGGCAATTAAACAGGACCCTAAAAAGATTAAGCAGCGCCTCATCATCGAGATTCACCTCTTCTGTATGTTTACTCCTTATTCTTTACAGGGACTATATTGTTATTCGTTGTTGAATTGGTCTGTATTTTTTATCTCTTTTAGCAATTCCACTATCTTTTCATTGGATTTATTAAGCCTCATCAACTGCGATTCTATCGACAAAATAGCTACTATAATAAATAAAGTTGTTATGATCCCAGCGACCATTAACCAAAGCACCATTTTAACAACTTTATCCGACAATTGCGCTGCCTTATCCGTTAATTGCCGCCTCTTTTCCGACAATTGCCGGTGCTCCTCGACAATCACACTCCCTTATCCGACAGTTGGACCGACTTTTCCGTTAATTGCAGCTGCTTATCCGACAATTGCCACATTCGTACCTAACAGAAAAAGGCGTTGCCGCAGCAACACCTTTACTTTATTTCAATAATCCATATATTTTTACAATTACCCACAGGATCACTGCACTCCACAGGGCAATAATGAGGAAACCCACGATCCAATTCTTGGGCTTACCCTTTTTCATCAACTCTTCTGCCTTCACTTCACAATCCGAAATGACATTCTTCGGTATCATTTTTAATGCCAGCATAATTCCCAATGGAACAATAATAATGTCATCTAAGTAACCAAGAATCGGAATAAAATCAGGGATTAGGTCAATCGGACTGAATGCATACGCTACAACACAGGCCGTAAATAATTTAGCATACCAAGGTACTCGTTCATCTTTGTAAGCAAAGTAAAGAACAAATATCTGTCGTTTTAGAAGCTTCGCCCAAGCCCTTATTTTCCCCATAACTTCTCCCTCTTACTTTAATAATATGATAGTTAAGTTTATGATAACTCAGCTAATGGTTTAGTGCCAGTAAAGTAGGTGATAGCTATTAAGCTAGTTAAGTGGCAATCCAATAAAAAGGAAGACAATGAGTACGATGGAGCAAAGCCCTGACTAAATTTCAGGGCTCCGGGCATTTTGAGTTTTATAAACGACTGTTCGGACAAATCCCACTGGCCTCCGGGCGTTTATGAGCTTTATAAACGACCGTTCGAACCCTTTCCCCTAGCCTTCGGGCGTTTATCGGCTTTATAATCGACCGTTCGAACCTATCCCCCTGGACTCCGGGCGTTTATCGGCTTTTTAATCGACCCTTTGGAACTATCCCCTTGGACTCCGGGCGTTTATGAGCTTTATAAACGACCGTTCGGACCTATCCCCTTGGACTCCGGGCGTTTATCGGCTTTTTAATCGACCCCTCGGACCTATACCCCTGGCCTCCGGGCGTTTATGAACTTTATAAGCGACCTTCTTGGCCAAAACTAAGATCCGGTAGTAGCTAATGACACCTATAAGCCCTTTTATTTCGTAAAATGATAAGGCACCGTGGTGACAATTACGTTTCTTCGATAAAGCAAGTAAGATCGAATCAGTAAACTCGATTGATTATGAAGAATATTCTCCCAGCTATGCTTCGTAATAAATTGCGGGATCACGACAGTTACTCGATAATCAGACTCACTAGCTTTATGTTCAACCGTATCAATAAATTTAGTTAATGGATTAATAATACTTCTGTAATGCGAGTGCAGCGTCACGAGTCGCACATCTGGCTGCCATTTCTTCCATTTTTCCTCGAACTTTTGCTCGTCCTCTCGTTCAAACGCTACGTAAACGGCAATAATTTGATCTGGCGAAAGGGATTTAGCATAATTTAGTGAGTTCTTTACCACATTCGTTATCCCAGCAACTGGGACAATTATTACATTCCCTTCAATCGGAAAAGGCTCCTGATTATTGATAACCCTCAGCTGTTCCCCTACCGCTTCATAATGCCTTCTAATGCGGTGAAACAGTAAGATGATGAGCGGTAGAAATACTAAAATTGGCCAAACTTGAGCAAATTTTGTTAAAAAGAATATTAAGGTTACCGTCAAACTAATCAGTGCACCGATCGTATTAATAATAAATTTTGGAACCCAGCCTGCCGGCTTTTCACGGATCCACTTCACCATCATGCCTGATTGCGACAATGTAAATGGTACAAACACCCCGACGGCGTAAAGTGGAATCAGGTGCTCGGTTTGCGCGTGAAATGTAAGGATTAAAATGATCGATGCCACGCCAAGAATGATAATTCCATTTGAATAGCCTAGTCGGTCTCCTCTTATTAAGAACATCCTTGGAATAAACTTATCTTTAGCAAGATTAACCGCCAGCAACGGGAAGGCCGAATAACCAGTATTCGCAGCCAGGATTAAAATTAACGCGGTCGTTCCTTGAATAAAGAAATACATAAAGTTACGTCCGAACACTTCCTCGGCAATTTGCGAAACCACCGTGACCTCTGCTTTTGGAGTAACGCCGTAAAAATAGGCTAACGTCACAATTCCCGATAACAGGACGGCAAGCAAGAGGCCCATCATCATTAACGTTTTAGCCGCATTGTTCGGTGCTGGATCTTTGAAGTTCGGAATCGCATTCGAGATGGCCTCAACACCTGTTAAGGCTGAACTTCCTGAGGCAAACGCCCGTAAAAGAATAAACAAACTGATTCCCGCCACAGGCGTCCCAATTGGGGTATGTAATTCTGGCGCAACTCCGCCAGTTACAATGTGGTAGACTCCCACCCCAATTAATATGAACAAGGCTAAAACGAATAAGTAGACGGGATAAGCTAGTATCGAAGCGGACTCCGTTACCCCCCGTAAATTTAACAAGGTAATAAAAATAACAAACAATATTGTAATTTCGACATTATAGCTATGTAAATTGGGAAAAGCTGATGTAATCGCATCGGTACCGGCAGAAACACTTACCGCCACCGTAAGAATGTAGTCAACCAATAAAGAGCCGCCGGCAACTAAGCCTGGATTCACACCCAGATTATTTTTCGAAACAACATAGGCTCCCCCTCCATGCGGATAGGCAAAAATAATTTGCCGATAGGATAAAATGAGCGCCGTTAACAGAATTAGTACACCCACCGCGATCGGAATCGAATACCAAAATGCGGCTGCTCCGATGGTAAACAATACGATCAGGATTTGTTCCGGACCATAGGCCACCGATGAGAGGGCGTCAGAGGAAAGGATGGCTAATGCCTTCGTTTTGTTAATTTTTTGCTCGCCTAATTCATATGATTTTAAAGGCCGCCCAATTAGAAATTTTTTAATGGATGAAAACATGTCTTCCTCACCGTCCTGTCATGTTAATAAACTATATATTCCCCCATTAACAAAGATTTCACAGGGGAAAAATAAAAAAATGCCTACAAGTCAAAGGAAATAGACCTGTAGACACATCAATTTTCTTGCGTCACCAGTTTCACCATCCTTCTCATATAACGCTTACGAGGTTAGCTGTCGGATTCGGACCTTGAGTAGCCCTACCTTTTAAAAGGATTCACCCCATAGATTAAAATGGTTCCCCCGTACCTATTGGTTTCAGCGGTTTAGAACATCGAAACTGTGATTATATTACTCCTGTATCTTTTAAAAGTAAATGATTTTTATGTAAAGAGTTTAAGGTTTTGGAAAACAGAGATACTAATCCTAGACACAAAGGAGGGCTATTATGTTCAAAAAAAATAATCCCCTATTTTCCGATGAATTTTTAGATGAGCTAGTAAAAGAAATAAACCAGCAATTCGGGTTCAATAATGAACAAACTGAGGAACAATCAAACGAAAATTCTTATTAAAACAAAAGACACACGTTGAGAATAAAATCACGTGTGCTTTTTTCATTATTTTGACGTCTTATTTACTGTAATTATAAGATGAGATTTTTACCTACTATTTGCGAATCATTTGCGAATCGTTGTTTTCTAATCAAAAACTTCTTCTTTCCAAGCCGCCCCCTCCTCTAAATGCGATTTTTTGGGTATAATAATGGAATATGGATTTTTTTATGAGCGACTAGTTTAAAAACCAAAGAGTTTTTTTCATAAAGTGCATTTTATTTTTCAAAAAAAGGGGGGCGCGGCCATGGAGTCAACGCCTGCTGCTGAACGGATTGAACTCTTCGCGGAACAGGTGCGAGAGATGCTGCAGCCGACTACTACGGAGGATGCGAAGCTGGTTCAAAAAGGGTTAATGCTTTACCGGCAAGGGCTCGTGAAGCAATTGCAAATTTGGAATGAAAAAGTCACATCTACGGTTCAGGACGTGACACCCTGTTATGTGAAACTGGAGTTAAAGTTTCTGACCATGAGCAGCTGTTCGTGTCCTGCTGAAGGCTTTTGCCGCCATCAGATGGCAACTTTTTTCGCGGCTTACGCAAAGGTTGGCAGTGTCGCCGACTGGGTGGCGGAGTGGCGCGAGCCGATTCGGGAGTCTAATGCGGTTTCCGGCTGGGGCTTGCAGACGGCAAGAGATTTGATCAAGGCGAACGGAGTGATGCAGCCAGACTACAGCCGCTGGGTCCATTCGTTTGAGGTGAGCTTTGATACACTGCTCGGTTCGAAAAAGTTCACCAGTGCGTATGTGATTCCGGAGTTATTCGGGATTTATGAGCGCCGCATTCATGCGAGTGCGCCTGTTGAGCAGGAATGGCGCCTGCTTTATGAACTGGTCGGGATCGTGGTGTCCTTTCGGAAGCTGGCCGTGCTCAGTGAGCAGCTCGGGCATGATGAGGACACAGTAAGGCGCGTCTATTTGCATTTGTTCCAGAATTTGCTGGATGATGCGGAGGATTTGGCCGTCAAGATTGGTGTGCAATCGCTGCCGTTTGCATTTGATGAGTTTATTGAAAAGTTGAAGGATGATGCCTTTGAGTTGCTGACATGTGCGAGCAGGTTGGAATTTGAGCGGACCATTTTGTATCGGCTGTTGTGGGTCCAATTTTTCAAAAAGAAAGCTTGGCGTGAGGCCGAGTTGGTGAAGATTCAGGCGGCTCTAAAGGGGCTGCAGGATTGGGAGAGTCCGTTACCGTTGATGATAGCCGGTGCTCATCTCAATCTGCTGGTTGGGGACGATGAAAAAGCGTTAAAGTTTATTGGACAGTTTACTGATGAAGAAATTGTGCCCTATCTGGTGTATTGGATTGATTATTTGTCTGGCTTGAAGGCGTGGAAGCGTGTCGGGCCGATGATTGAGTTATTTTTGCATAAAGTAAAGGCTTATTTAGAGGTGTTGGGTGGTTATCATAGCTGTGTGACCTTTACTCGGAATGCCTTGAAGGTGATTGCGCCGTATTGTGCGGAGAATGACCGGGTTGATTTGTATGAGCGCTCGCTGCTTATGATGCTCCCGTATAGTTTCGGAGATTACGAATATTTGTTGTTTGAGCGCAAGCAGTACGACCGTTGGGGCGAACTCCAGGCGTTTGTCGGCTTGGATTTCTATGATTTGCCGAAGGAGCGGTTGAAGGTGATTGAGAAAGAGCGGCCAGAGGTGCTGCTTGGGATGCTGCACCAGACCGCACAGCGTGAAATCGACCAGAAAAACCGGTCCAGTTATCGCCTCGCGGTCCGGCATTTGAAGAAACTGCGGACGCTGTATAAAAAGCTGAAGCGCGTCGATGACTGGGAATACTTCTTGGAAACGCTAATGGAGCGCACCAAACGACTGCGTGCCTTTCACGAGGAATGCCGGCGGAGTAAGTTGATCGATATCTAAACTCGGTAATTTTCTTATTCGTTCATATGGGGTTTTGTATAAATTTAAGTTGGTTTTGTATATTTTTTGGGGGATTTTGTGCCTTTTTAAGGTAGTTTTGTGCCTTTTTTTAAGGGTTTTGTGCCTTTTTAAGGTAGTTTTGTGTAAATAGACATTATTTAGAAAAAATCATTCGATTTTACCACTAAAATATCCTAATCCCCCTGTTAAAGGAGCACGTGGCACGATGCTGAAGACTAGGTTTTTGAAGTTAATGACAACTAAATTAGGGGATGGCCGCTTTCTTCTGACGGCTCAGGATGAACGTGGTTCGTATATGAATCCATTTAGGTGGAAAAACCTCGTTTTTAGCAACCATGAAGAAAGCTTTTTTGGCACGCTTTTGGAAACGGAGACCGTCAATGGAGTGGAAGGCGTGGCCGTCAGCGGCTGGCAGCTCGTTTCTCTTTTTGCCAAGGAGTCGTTCAATCGCTTTATTGAATGGGACTGGAATGAGCAGTCAGAGATTTGTTTAGCAGCAGCTTTTTCGCTTTATGAGGGGATTTTAGAGAAAGACTGGTTACCAGACTTTTCGGTGTGGGAGCATGGCGATTTCCGCTGGAAGCTTCCAGAACGAGTGAAAGATGAATTTGATCCTTCTTTTTGGGAACAAAAAGTCGAACTGCATCCGGAGTCAGAACCTGGTGAGGCGGACTCCTCCCAAGTCGGCACAACTAAAGAATACATTTCCGTTTTATTTAATAGCGCCCTTGATGCCTATTTAACAAGAAACGCAGCGATGAAGGAGTTGTTCGGGCCGAAGCTTGAATTGTTGCGAAAACAAAATATTTCGGGCGGAGAATTAGCCCGTTATTTTGATGAGGAAAGCTGGCTTGAGTGGGTCGGAATTAAGGAAAGCGACACGCCGTTTACAATCGGGATCCGTTTAGATGAGCCAATCGATGGCGAAGGTGCCTGGACGCTCGACGTCTTTTTGCGCGGTAAGAAAAATATCGATGAAATTGTTGATATCGAAGGAACCAAGAAAATTCCGGCAAAATGGCAGCCTTATTTAGATAAAGTCGATCGAGAGCGGAGCCGCTGGGCCCTCTTGATTCCATGGCTCGAGGAGGATGGCTACATCAAAACCCATCTTACCGAGGAAGAAGCCTGGATGTTTTTAACCGAGGCTAGCGAGACGTTGGTGGCCTTGGATGTCGAGATTCTCCTCCCTTCTTGGTGGCAGGCGATGAAAAATGCCAACCTGAAGGTAAAGGCATCACTGAAAGGAACTTCGAGCCACCGTCCGTCGTTCGTGGGACTGCAGGCCATGCTCGATTTCAACTGGCGTTTTTCAATGAATGGCGTGGATTTGTCTGAAGAGGAGTTTGGCCAGCTTGTTGAGGAAAAACGGCGGCTCGTTTATATTCGCGGGCGCTGGGTGAAGCTCGACCCGCAGTTTATTCGACAAATTCAAGATTTGATGAAACGAGCTGAAAAAGAGGGTCTTCATGTACGGGATTTACTTGAACAAGAGCTCGTGGAATCCACGGCAACCGAGGACGAGTTGGAAAATCCAAAGGCGTTTGCGAAGATTCAAATTGAATTAAACCGGCAATGGAAACAGATGGTCAAGCAGCTAGCAGAGGTGCACGATATTCCGATGGAGCCTGTTCCAGACGGGCTAAGAGGCGAACTCCGCCAATACCAGCAGCTCGGCATGAGCTGGCTCTGGTTCTTGCGCCAATACGGCTTTGGCGCCGTCCTCGCCGATGACATGGGCCTCGGCAAAACCGTCCAACTCATCTCCTACCTATTAAAGGTAAAAGATGAAGAGGTGGTGCCTGACACCGTTGCTACTACTAAGAGCAGGAAAACCGTAGAAATGGTGCCTGACACCGTTGACACTACTAACATCAAGGAAACCGTAGAAATGGTGCCTGACACCGGTGATGACACCGTTGCTACTACCAAGAGTAGGAAAACCGTAGATACGGCATCCGTTTCGAAGGAGAAGGTTCCGACGAAGGCGGCGCTGATTATTTGTCCGACGTCTGTGCTGGGGAATTGGCAGAAGGAGTTGGAGCGGTTTGCACCGGAGATGAAGGTGTATTTGCACTATGGATCGAACCGCTTGAAGGAAGATGCCTTCTCCGATATGGCTCAAGCTTCCGATGTGGTGCTGACATCATATGGATTGAGTCACTTAGATTCTGAAGAGTTCGAGTCCCAGCTTTGGAGTTCGATTGCCATTGATGAGGCCCAAAATATTAAGAACGCGGCTACAAAGCAATCGAAGGCGGTGCGGAGACTGCGCGGCCGTCACCACATAGCCCTGACAGGAACGCCGATGGAAAATCGCCTTTCCGAGCTGTGGTCGATTTTCGATTTTACCAATCACGGCTATCTTGGCAGCCTGGGACAATTTCAGAAAAAGTTCGTCATTCCGATTGAGAAGGATGATAAGAAGGAAAAAGTCCAACAGCTCCAATCATTGATCCGACCCTTCCTGCTGCGCCGTACGAAAAAGGATGAGGAGGTTGCTCTCAATCTTCCCGATAAACTGGAACAAAAAGAGTATATCCCATTGACCACTGAGCAAGCGTCATTGTATGAACAGCTCATTCATGACACGTTTGCTGAGATTGAAAAGCTGTCTGGCTTTGAGCGGAAGGGGCTAATTTTACAAATGCTCAGCCGCTTGAAGCAGCTCTGCAACCACCCTGCCCTATATTTAAAAGAAAAATCAGCAGGGCGCGAGCTGCTTGACCGTTCGAATAAGATGGAGAAACTGGTCGAACTTGTGGATGCGGTTTTAGATCAGGGTGAAAGTTGTTTGATTTTTACCCAATATATCGAAATGGGTGAAATGATTCGCGCGACATTGAAGAAGAAATTTGGCATCGAGGTACCGTTCTTGAACGGAAGTGTACCGAAAACGCAGCGTGACAGCATGATCGAGCGGTTCCAGAATCAGGAGTTCCCTGTGTTCTTGCTATCGCTGAAGGCAGGCGGTACAGGCTTGAACCTGACAGCGGCGAATCACGTTATTCACTACGACCGCTGGTGGAATCCGGCCGTTGAGAACCAGGCGACAGACCGCGCTTACCGGATTGGGCAATCAAGGTTTGTCCACGTGCATAAGCTCATTTGTACAGGTACTTTGGAAGAGAAAATCGACGCCATGCTTGAGAAGAAACAATTTCTCAACGACCAAATCATCACCAGCGAAAACTGGATTACCGAGCTTTCGACCGATGAACTGAAGGATTTGGTTTACCTGGGGTGATTTTGTCCAAGGTTTGTGAATTTTCCTTCCAATTGTAAAATAAAGACTCGCTACATTTTGGGACTGTTGGTTAATTTTGATAAACAGTTCCAGAAATAGGCGAGTTTTTTACTAATGAATTGACCGAACCTGTGGTCCGATAATCCCGTTTTTCTGTTAAAATAAAGTCATCGAGGTGAATAACATTGACCGAAGCTGAAAAAGAACTAAAGGGGTTCGATACAAGCATTATTTATGATTACAAAGAGTACCCAGATAAAATTAGTGGACGTTGTGATAATTGTGGAAATGCCCTATTTCATAGTTCAGTTAAAAATTTTGTCTTCATTCGCGAATGCCGCACCTGCGGAATGAAGAAAAGTATTTGATCCTATTTAGCCGTAGGATCTTTTATTATGTCCACGGTGCTTGACACCCTTTCTATTTTTGCGGTTAGGGTGTTGTAGAATTTTTGAGGGATGTCTGGGCGGAGGTGGGCTTTGGTGACTTTTTTCTTAATTCCGTATAGGTATTTGGCCTCGATTGGATGATGGAATTCGATTTCGATGGTGGGTTTTTCTTTCATAAAGTCGGCCACGACTGCATTGAAGATATTTTTTTCCTCTGCTTTGGTTAATTTTTCAGGATTATAGTGAACACATTTAATGTCTTCAAGTGGAACGATTAGCTGCTTCATGATACCGACCTGCATGTAGACATGGCAATCTGTAATCATAAACGGACAATGCCGGATTGCTTGTATTTCAGCTAGAAAGATTAATAGAGCATAAACATTAAATACTAAAGCGATGATCGCCATAATCGCATTCCACGAATGAAGAAGGAAGTGAAACCCAACCGACTCTAAAACAAGCGCGTGGATCAACATCACGTAGAGAGCAATGGCACCGGTTTTTTTATGATAGGTAAACGCGACCTCATCATTTCGCACTATCGACAATGGCTTTTTCCGCCAAGAAAATAAGCCGTAATAAAACGTAGTCAGGTCAGAGAAAAGAATCTCGCCTAAACGGGATGGCTGTATATGCTGATCCCAAGCACCCTTCATTCGATACTTAAAGGTAGGAATGTCGGTGTTGCTTGCCCGGTAGCTTTTGATGATGGCCGGAATTTTTAGCAACAGTTGAAACACAACGAAAAGCTCGACTAGGAAAAACAATGCCTCGCCGGCAAACAAAATATATTTTACAAAGGAATAAGCAGATAGTAGGCCATGCGGAATAATCAGCAATGAAACACCGTATCCCGCCACCATGACAAGGGATATATACTTTAAGGAGAACCTCTTTCGGATGACAAAAAAGTATACGAGTAGTGGAATGGTAATGAGAAAATCGAATAAGGTGCCTAGGGCCATTCCGATGGGTAGAGGTCCTAGACTGTCTAAACGGTAAATCAAGAAATTGGAGGTAATCACCAACGAGAGCAAAACACTGAACCAAAGCCATTTATTTTTCGTTAAAAGTATCACATTTAGGCCTCCTCTAACAAAGAATCCATACAGGACTATTTTAACATAAATTCCATTTTTTGATTTAAATAACACTTTGAATATAAGAGAAACATCTAACCGTTTCATAAACCCTGATGGCTCTCCTTAGTGAAGCTGTTTAGGTACATTCCGCTGGTGCTCATTAACTACTTCTGTAAATATATCCTCCTTTGTACTAGAAGCTGTATTCATATTCCCTCTCATAAATTTCTCCAAGTCACCCATCGTAACCGGCCGGGCGTGGGGCATTAGTTCATATCCCAATTGACCGTTCACTTCGATTGTCCCTATTTTTACATCCTCAACCTTTGAAATACCTGCTATTCTCAGCCTTTTTTCCAAGTCATTCACGGTTAAACGCAGCTTTTTCAAATTGATTAGATCAATTTGGCCATTAACAATCACTGCCATGGATTTTCCCTGCAGCACGGTTTCAAATGGTTTCCATTTCAGAGCGATCCACTCCGATATCACGAGAAAGCCCACAAACGTCGCTGTAGCTAATACCGATTCGGGTAGACCCTTACCGGACACTTCAGATCCGAGCACCGCACCAATCGTAAGCAAGATAGCAAACTGAGGTATCGACATTTCTGAGATTGATTTCCGACCGCCTATTCTTAAAATCAATGTCCCAAAAAAGGCCAATACTATAGATTGCCAAAATACTAACCCATTGAAAAAACCCCCTTTTTGAATTATAGATAGTTTTCCCAATGAGATGGGGCAATACACGAGGAAGTTCTATACTAATAAACGGATTGGTTATACATACTAAATGCTATCGGCATCAAAATTACGTTTAAGAACGAGGAATTACGTTTAAATATAAGAAATGGCTAGGTTGTAAGGAGGAGGAGATCACATGTGGATTGCTGCAATGTGGGGAGCGATCTCGGGGTCGGCGGTGTTCCTGGGTGCCCTTGGCGCCTTATTTTTACCTATTAAGAAAAAAATAATAGGCGATATTATGGCGTTTGGTACCGGCGTTTTAATAGGCGCCGCTTCCTACGAACTGCTCGCCGATTCCATCCATAAAGGCGGATTAATTGCGACTGCCATCGGCTTTATGCTCGGCGCTGCGCTGTTTACCCTTTTTGATTATGCCATTTCCAAAAAGGGGGCGTCTCAGCGAAAAAGGGCCGGACAGCAGGCCACAGGAGCCGGGCTTGCCATTTTTATAGGAACGGTAATGGATGCTGTGCCTGAGTCGATCATGGTCGGGGCCAGTCTGTTAGAAAGGGCGTCCGTCAGCTGGCTGTTGGTTGTCGCCATTTTTTTGAGTAACATTCCTGAAGGACTTTCGAGCACCGCAGGTTTACAAAAAAGTGGCTACAGGAAAACAAAGATCTTCTTTTTATGGTTTACGGTTCTATTTATTTCGGCATTAAGTTCATGGGGTGGATTCTTTTTCCTGTCAAACGCCCCGGACTACCTGATGGCCGGAATCGCCGCGTTTGCAGGGGGCGGCATTATTGCGATGGTGGCCTCAACCATGTTGCCTGAAGCCTATGAAGATAGCGGACCCGTGACGGGATTAATGGCTGCCTTAGGTTTGCTGGTCTCCCTCATCCTTGATCACTTTTCGTCTTGATTGCTTTTCCATTAAAAGAGCTTGTTCCTTTTACCGGAAACAAGCTCTTTTAATGAAATACATATAAGCCTATGCGATTAACTTCCGGCATGTTTCTGCACATTTGAAGCAAGTATCGGCACATTTTTGGCAATGGTCATGTTGATGTTTTTTACACTCATTTCCACAAGTTTCACAAATCTTCGCACATACCTCCGCTAATTCGGAAACAAACGGAGTTCCTCTGCTAATGGATTGGGCTAAAAATGCACAAATATCGGCGCACTCTCGATCCAACCGAATACAATCAGCCATCATTTTAATATTCTCTTCTTTCAAACAAGCGTCATAACAGTGATTACAATCCATCATACATTCATGCAGGGTCTCAAGGACGGCTTGATGTTGTTCATGAGACATAATTGATTTCCTCCTTTCATCATCTCTTCCATATTTACGTACCCCACATCCTTTTCCTTAAACAGTCATTTCCCCAAAGAGTCGAATTCATTATGTAAGAGTCATCCGCTGTTTCTACTTTTCTCTGGACCTAAGACCTGCCCATCCATTTCTCCCGCTTGGTTTTAAATATTTTTCATCCCTCTGTCATAAACTAAAGCCATTATGAATGAGGAGTGTTTCGGATGAAGCCATTATTGTTGATTAGTGTCCTGTTAGGAATGGTGTTTTCCTTTCAAATCGAGGCAGCGGCATCGACTCAAAGTCGTGAGACCTATGAAAAAACGGGACATGTTTTCTGGGATATAAACACGAAGGAAAAGGTAGTTGCCCTTACATTTGACGATGGTCCCCATCCCTATTTCACTCCTCAAATCCTTGACCTATTAGCGAAATATGATGCGAAGGCGACCTTTTTTGTGGCTGGGTATAAAGTGATCCGATTCCCGGCTGTTTTAAAAAGAGAAATAAAAGAAGGGCACGAAATTGCTAATCATACTTACCACCATATTTATGCTAATCAACTAACTTCAGCAAAACTAACAACAGAATTACAAGAAACCGATAAAATCATTCAGAAGTATACTGGTAAGATCCCAGCTCTCTACCGTCCTGTTGGGGGTGTTTATAATGACCGGATTATCAATACAGCCAGAAAAAACGGAAAAGAAGTTGTATTATGGTCATGGAATCAAGATCCTCGTGATTGGACCGACCCTCCCGCAAGTCAAATTTGTAACTATGTCATTAAAGGCGTAAAGCCAGGGAATATTATTCTTTTTCATGATTGGCATGGGAGTGAATTTTCTCAAAAATGTTCGACCGTTAAGGCATTAGCGACGATTTTAGACTTTTTAGACAAGAACGGCTATAAGTGTGTGACGGTCTCGGAATTGCTTTACCGCTCGACAAAAATCATTCCCGATTCTTTTGAACTATACCCAACAAAGCGAAACAACACGTCGCCCATTGATTTAATTTCATCATCCCTTCCAGATGTAAAAAAGAAATGACTTCTTGAGACAAATAAAGAAACGGTTCGCCAATGATGGCGAACCGTTTCTCGGGCAACGCTATGATTGGATAAACGGGCGATCTTTAAGATGGTCCGTATGCTCCTTCATGTGAACGTAAAACAATTCATAGCGCACCCAGCGAAGCGGGAATGTAAACGCAAGTTCGTTTTTCTTGTTGTAGACGAGAACGTGCTTTTTGTTGTATTCTACCTTTTTGATTTCATCCATTCCAATCGTGTTTAGCTTGGTTCCATCTTTCTTGACAAGCTTTTGGCCGACGACTTGAATTTTCTGCCTCTTGTTTCTTGTCAGCTCGTACAGGCACATTGCGCCCCCAATGACTGTAATCATCACCAAGAATGGTATGGAATCTTCTTTAAACCCTGTTGCAACCGTTTTTATCCAGTGAACTATGGCAAGCCCAAGGAAGAACCAAGCACCTCGACTAAGCCGTGGTGAGCTTTCAAAATAAACACTCGTTTCATGTTCTTGCTGTTCCTGTTCCCTTTTTTTAAAAAAAGCGGCCTTGTGCTCTGAAATGCTGACTGCTTCCCATTCGACAAAATCCGTGTAGCTGCCGTCCCATAGTTCCGCCGTATCATCGCCATCCTCGAGCGCAAAGCCGCCTGCCCAGCCGGCATACCGTGTACCGTTCTCTAAAAAGCTTAGCAAATAATAGCGCACAGGCTGGCCATAGGTGTTTTCCGTTTCGACTTGATCGATGACGTGGATCTCCTCCGGAAAGCGAATGACTCCTTCTTCTTCCTCCGGCAGGTTGATAATGGTCGAAAAAAGTCTGGTTTTTGCCAAGTGGGGCTGCTTTCCTTCAAGGATAGGATACAAATGCTCAAGATTCTGTTCCCTTAATTCCCAATAAACCATTTCCGCTGTTTCAATATGCTGGGCAGCTTCTAGTAAGGTGGTTTGGCTATAAGGGAGATTTTTTGCCAGGGATACTACAAGTGCTTGGGTTTTCAGAAAAGGATCGCGGAACCTCATCGCCTGCTCCAGCTCCGCACCGATCTCAGCGGAATAATAAAATTCCATTAAACTAATATATAATCGCATTTGTGACCGAACGGCAAAATAGCTATTTTTCCAAGCGGTGTACACATATTTACTTGAAAAATCAGGATCGAATTTGAGGTATTCCTGTTTCTTCACCTGATAATCCTCGAGCAAGGACGGGAGAATGACCTCTTTTTTATAGCCTTTTTCAAAACCGGAGGCGTTCAACGATAATAATAAATCATACAACATGAATTTATAATGGCTGGTATGGAGCTTGTCCAGCGTTTTATCAAGAATCCCCTTGATTAGCATCGGATAGGCAGCAAGCTCCTTGATGGGAATAAGGAAATCCTCTGTCTCGATCAACTGGACGATTTTTTCCTCGAGCACATAAAAAATACCTTCGTCCTCTGTTCCAAGCAAAAATTCAATCGCGCGCTCTTTTGCCTGCAGGTCAAGTCCGTCGAAATGCTGTAGGAGACCGTCCACCACTTCTTGCATCGGAAAGTCACAGACAAAATCGATAAGATAATAGGATGGGTTGTCCCACTGATCGACACGCTCCGGAAAGGCGGAGGCAGCCGTTTTGATGATATCCTTCAGAACATCTATGCGCAATTCGAGCCCTTCCTCAAGCTTATATTGAAAAAGCTGATCAAGAGCCTCATATCTTTTTTGTGGATTCTCGCTTTTTACCTGCTTTAAAATCGACCGCAACTTTAATTCGTTCAAGTTCCCACCCTATTTCTTTTTCTAGTATATGACAATATTAATCTATTTTATTTCATAACCATTTTCACCGTCAATTCCCTCCACAAAAATTCTTTTTTTGTAAACTTCCTCCTATTTTTAACAACAAATTTACACATCCTTTCAACAATAATTGGATTTATCTGGAACCTAGACCCGATCCACCATCCACTTACCACCCCCAAAAAAAGAAACAGCCTAATTTTAGGCTGCTTCCTTTTGAGGTACATCTTTCAAAACTTTATTTAATAGCGTTACTGAGTGTATACATTGTTAAACCGCAAATGAACAAATTTCAACATCCTTAATAAATCTACAAGCCTCACCATTACACGCGTTCCACTTTCCCACTTCTTGCTTGCCGGTATACCTTTGAAGTAGGGTTCGCACGATAGGACCTTGATTTTTGATGACCAGTCTTCTAGTACTTTTGGATTGTTAACATAGAAAAACATTTTTGCGCCCTTGTTCCCCGATTTTTCAACTGTCCGATTTGAAGTCTTTAACGCCATTTTTGATTCTGCATCGAAGTACAACTCACCACCTGGAAAGCGAAGCGCCATTTCCTGAATGATTCCCTTGAGTTGATTTTCCTTAAAATAGTAGAATACTCCCGCAGCGACAAAAAGTATGCCGTCTTCCTCATTAAATATCACATCATCAAACCATGAAACATCAAAAAAGGATTTGGCAATACTGATGTTCCTCGGAGACTCAGCGATCAGTGTTTTGCGGAAAGCAATCGCATCTGGTAAATCAAGATTGTACCAGTTAAGTGTGCCATTATCCACTCGTGAAAAGGTAGTATCCAGTCCAGCACCGATATTTACAATCGTGGCCCGAGGATGTTTTTCTAAGAAAGCTCGAATGGTATTATCCATTTTTCGTGCCCGGACGATATAACTGATGCCGCCATATTCTCCAAAGGTCTTAGCTATTTCAGAAAAATTAAAATCACAACCTGCGATAATCTCGATTGCTTCCTTATCGTACAAAATTTCTGGATTCTGTTCACTTGCCTGAGCGCGTCCCCAAAGAGGTATTAACATGGTGCCTTGAACAGATTGCAAATTTAATGGCATGTTATTTTTCCTCCATTTTTCTAAGCAAGTAATTCACCTTATGCAACGCATACTGAAGATCTTGTTGCTCCTCACGATCTAACTTTGCTAGGTCATTGACAAAGTTCTGATAAATTTTTGCCCATTTTTCTTGTTGTGAAGCTTTCCCTATTTCTGTTAACTCAATGACAATCGAGCGCTTATCCTTCTTATTTTGACTTTTTGTAATATACCCTTGCTCAAATAAACGCTTAAGCAGGTCTGTCATTTGCTGCTTTGGTACATTTAAGCCTTCACTTATTTGTTTGATCGTTAGGGGATAATGATTCATATAGACGAATTCTAAGATTTGGTTCTGTAAATGTGTTAAATGACTAGATTTTTGATTTAATCGTTGAAAACTCTTAAATACATTCGGGATTAACTCGATATATTCTTTACTAATTTGCGACATAGTATGGATCAGCTCCTAATATAGTCATTTATTTTATACTATTTTCTTAAAAACACAAGTTTGTATTTAATATATAGTAATCAATTATTTACTATTTTATAGTCAAAATAAAAAGAACTGACCACCCACTACCAGTTGCGATTATGTATAAAGCCTGAGCAGCGCGACTTTAGCAAAACACAAAAAGGGCGCCTGCCCCTGTTTGGGACGGCACCCTTTTCATTTTTATTAATATCTTAAGCGCGGGTCATTCGGATTGTCTGAAGTGAGTGCCGAATCGGTTGGATGATTGGATGTCATCGGTCCACCTGTCAAGTTGTCGTTGGCACTAGCATCAAAAGGACTCTGTCCTACACGGTTTTCGCGGCGATCCACTAGCACAAGGATTTTACCCTCCTTGACATAGCCTTCATAACGATCCGCTTCCTCCTCTGGAAAGCCCATTCCAATTAAAGCGCCTGCCAAGCCGCCGACGCCTGCACCAACTGCTGCACCGCCGAGGGTTGCGGCAATTGGTCCTGCCGCAACGAGCGGCCCAATGCCTGGAATCGCAAGGGCACCGACGCCTGCCAACAAGCCTAAAATTCCGCCAAGTGCACCGCCTGTTGCTGCCCCGGCCACAAGGTCTTCTTCCGTTTTTGTACCAGTAGCATCATTAATTGTGTTTACTTCGTCATTGTTTTTTCCAATTACTGAAATTTCCTCGGGCGCATAGCCTTGACGTTTTAGATCTTCAACCGCTTTGATTGCCTCATGTTCAGTATCGTAAACTCCTACTAGGTGCTTTTCATGTTCATACATTGAAATTCCTCCTTTGGACGAGTAGTCACTACACTACTATACCTACCCGGCTTGGCGGAGGATGAAACATTTCCTTATAGGTGTAACATGGACTTAATTTATGTAACATTCTTATTTTTATATTCATTATGTGGTCTAAATCTCTCGTAAATCCAATATTTTATAGGAAGAATCTGAAATTCATTCCATATGAAATAGGTGGGATCAACATGTTTGCTGTTCATTTTTTTGAAAATAAAAATCTGCTATTAACTCAGCTGCTTAGACGTATTCCTGCTGAAGGGGAAGATTTAAAAATCAAAGGTCGTAAGGCGAAAGTCACCACTGTAAAGAATATGGATGAAAAAAATGTGCATGTTCAAGTTGTATTAGAACCTGTAAATAAAAATAAATTCGTTGCTGTCGATCCTTCCAAAAAGAAAAAGCGCTAACCGGCGGAAATACCTAGGATTGCTCACTCATTTTAAGTGTAAAATTCACCATATCAGCGAATTTCATCGATTTATCAGCGAATCTTAAATTTTATCAGCGAATCTAATCCATTTATCCACGATTTTACCATTTTATCAGCGAATGAATAAAAACAGCAATTTTTTTAAAATGAGCTATACAAAAAGAACGCACAGGTAGGCGATGTGCGTTTCTTTTTTCGTAAAATGACCTTTCAATAAAAAGCAAACTCATAATTCCATTGTCATAAATACGCTGTTGGGGTCCTCGCTATAGTCGGCAAACGGCTTACCATCGCGGAACCCGAAACTGGCATATAAGCTCCTTGCGGGTTCGAATGCAGCCATCGATCCCGTTTCCAAACTTAACCTTTGATAACCGCGGCGTTTGGCCTCTTCGATGATATGTTGAAGCATCTGTTTGGCCACACCTTTTCGTAGATGGGCCGAGGCCGTTCGCATCGATTTGATTTCTCCATGTTGGCCATCAAGTTCTTTCAGTGCCCCGCATCCTGCCAATTCCTTACCTTCCCAGGCGCTCCAAAAGGTAATCTCTGGTCTGTGCAATTGATCGAGATTTAGGGCATGAATACTTTCCGGCGGCGAATTCAAGCTCATCCCTTGGAGATGCTCCCTTATCAACGCCCTCACTTCCGAACCTGTTAAATCATCTAACTTAATATCCATAAAAACCTCCGTTAGACCGATCTTGTAAATAGTAAGTGCCTACAAGTTAAATCTATCCATTCCCCCTTTTCCTTTCAAGACATTTGGCAGGAAATTTCACTTACCTAAATTTCACTTTTAAAGAACCCGTTAAAACACTTACGACATGAAAAAGGTATAATTAGAAAAACCGCAGGAAAAGGGAGTAAGAAAAATGATAAATTATGAGGGTCGAAAATTTGTTTCAATTGAAAATACAGCTAACGGTGAGGTCTCTTCAAAAACTATTTTTGAATATAAACAAAAGGGAAATATCATTACAGCCAGCTATAGTGGAGGACAGATTATCCAAGGAACACTTATTGGATTAGTAAAAGAGGATAGTAGTTTAGAGTTTAGATATAACCACATTAATAACAACAATGAAATAAGGGGCGGAAAATGTATTTCTACTCCTAACCTATTACCAGATGGCCGCATCAGACTATACGAAAAGTGGCAATGGCTTGACGCTGAAGCCACTGAGGGAACTTCAATCATAGAGGAAATTTAAATCTAAATCTATTATAGGTGTCAGGCACCGTTTCTACTATTATCAACTTTTTTATGGAAAAAGAATAATTTTATATTATATTTCTTAAAAAAGGGTAAACACTTGGTATTATCGTGTCGTTAAATCTAGTGTAGACGTAATTTCTCTCTTTTAGCAATAAAAAAAGACCTAACACTTCCCATGTTAGGTCTCCTATTCTTAATCTTATTCTTATTGCATAATAACCACTTTTACGGTTTTTCTGCCCCATGATAACGCGGCTGCCTTTGTTGGTAATAACACGTCGATTTTGTGGCCCTTAATGGCACCACCTGTATCGCCAGCAATTGCCACGCCATAACCTTCAACCCAAACTTTACTGCCTAATGGAATAACAGATGGGTCAACCGCAATCAATTTCATATTCGGATTGGCTCCAATATTATAACCCAATTTTGTGATAGATCCTGAATCATATGGAGTATAAGCAGTAGCTGTAACATACATTTCAGTACCATTTACGGCTGCAGCACTTTTAGCTTGTGGTGCAGGTGCAGATGCAGTTGTAGAAACGGGTGTCGCTTTGACAGCAGCAGCTGCACGAGCTTTTGCCTCAGCTTGCTCCCTAATAATGCTTGCTTGCAGATCCTTCATTTGTGTTTCAATGCCTGCTTTTTCTTGCTCGGCAAGCGCCACTTGTTGAGAAATTTGCGTATATTTTTCTTGCATAACGGTTAACGCTTGTTGTCTTTTTTGCATGTTTTGATCAAGATTAGCCTGCTGACTTGCAAGCGCTTTCCGACCCTCTTCTAATATTGTCTCTTGACGGTCAATTTCGGCCTTATCACTTTCGACCTGGTTTAAATCTTCTTTCTGTGCTATTAAAATGTCTTTATCCGCATCTATTAAAGTCGATGCCGCACTAGCACGCTGGATAAATTCAGATATACTATTAGATTCGAAGAATAAGTTAATTACTAGATTAACATTACTATCTTGTTGCATGGCCACGGCACGTTTTTTCATAATATCTTTGCGAGCCAGCATTTTGTCCTCTAGTACCACAATCTCTTCTTTTTTCTTTTCAATGAGTTGGTTCGTTGCATCTATTTTTTCCTGTGTTTTTGCCATTTCTTCTTTGTTCTTTGTAATCTCATTGTAAAGAGAATCTAATTCTGTTTGAATATTTTCTATATCTTTATTAACCGCTTGTTGTTCTTGTTGTTTTTGCTCTACGATTTTTTGTTTTTGCTCTAGCTGCTGCTGAGCATTATGTAGCGCATTACTATTAGTTTGTGCATATGTAACCATGGAACCTGATACACATAACATCGTTGTAAGTAACATGAGAATTATACGCTTGCTGATCGTTTGCATACGCTTCCCCCTCCTTAATACTATATTTATAACAGACTAATGTACCAGCTATGTTACAAAAATATTAAAAGTGTATCACAATTTGTCTTATTTCGTGAGAAAGTGTCAATTCTGTGGCATAACAGTGTAAATATTTGGGTATAATTATTTACTTTTGGTGATACCACCTTATTATTCCATCAGTTATCGCTCGTTGGCCGCTGCTTGTCTCCGAGTTTTTTTTCTTTTTCAAATGCACGCATCTTTTTTCTTTTATTTGGCGGTATATTACGGTACGCAGGGAGATCCAAGTAGGTGACCCGGTTACCCTCTTTGACAAAAAAGTGGGCGAAAATATCGAAGACTACTTCTTCCGTAAGAAGAATATCCTCCTCTATCATCCGTAATAATCGGAGGTGATGGTTTAGTTCGATGTTGAAATGACTGTAACAGAAAGTAGGTGTGTCGCTTTTAAACGGGATCGACAGGTAAGGAGATTGCTTAAGCTGGGGTGACTGAGATAATAGTTGAATAGCATCATAGAAACTTGGCTTGCTGATTGGATGGATCTTTTGGTTGTCCACGAGTTTACCAATAAAGTGTAACGTCATTTTTTTATTCAACACAATTCCTCCAAATTCACACGTATCCGCCATAATTATTCGACAATAATTTGGTTTTTCCTGCATTTGGATAGAGAACTTGTGTCTATTTTTTGAAAAATTTGACTTTATTATTAAGTTTTGAAACCAAAAAAGAAGCCGCTGATCTAAGTTCAGCGGCCTTTTAAATAAAAAATCAGGGGGTTTTCTATTAGTGTACCCGAATCCCCCATTATTAAACCCAGAAATTTAACCTTCAGCTTTAAATTCACACAAAAAAATCGGCACCTATTAGATAGATGCCGGGAGAATGAGGATGCTTCGGGGATGTATTTGATTTTCTTTACGAACTAAAACCCGTTGCGGGGGGTGACCTTTCAAGTACATCGCGCCTGCTCTTGATAAGCACTCCTGATGCTGGTCTGAGGCGTATTTTTTCGGAAAAAGCGGTATTCAAAGGTGTAAGGGAAATTTAGCTGAAGTTTCTTGTGGGTGTCTGGAGTAGTTTGGGATGGGGCCTTGGTCCTTGCTTTCTAGCTGCTGCTCTCTTATTAGCCATTCTAATTGGCCGACCCGCTTTTGCAGGCTGTCTACATTTTTATTAGCTTTTCCAACCATCTTAATTAAACTTTCAAGTAACATTTCTAAGTTGTTGAGATCTGCTTCACGATACCCCAATCGTCGTTTCCTCCCTCTTTGCCTCTGGTAACACCTGGGTTTCTTCCTTCTTTTCCTGAGGTAAAATGGTATTCGGCTTGGCACTGAGAAAGCGGATCGTTTCAGCAATTACCTCGGTAACATAAACCCTTTTTCCCTCTTTATTGTCGTAATTTCGGGTCTGCAGCCTGCCTGTAATCCCGACCACTGCCCCCTTTTTACAATATTGACAGGTATTTTCTGCAGCTTTTCGCCATAGTGTGCACTGCACAAAATCCGTTTCAATCTCTCCATTATGATTGCGATAATTGCGGTTAACCGCCAGTGTTATGTGTGCAACAGGAGTCCCCTCTGTCGTCATTTTTAATTCCGGATCCCGGGTCAATCGACCCACAAGCGTGACCTGATTAATCATATTCTCATCTCCTTCATTATTTGATGGCTTAATCATAGACCGGGTCCCAATCGTTGTAAAATGGTGAAAAAACAATTATCAAGGCGAATTTTGCTTCAAAATTTAATTTTGACCACCTTTTTTGTCAAAAATGAGCAGTTATTGGCTCCAAAAACAGTTTATCTGAATATCGACAATTTTTTTCGACATTTCCTTCTTCTCCACGTATGTTATAATTTAGTAAAAATAAACAGGAGGTTACCATGAAATCTTTTAAGTTATACTCATTGGATGTGGTGGATAATGACACTTCCGTTGAAGTTCCGTTAGTGGATGGCTTAATACTGAACAAGGAAGACGAACATTCCACCTGGCTGCTTGAGGCTTATACAGACCTGTCCCTCTATGATTATTTTAAAAAAATTTCTGAGCAAGATCGCGACATTATTGTGGAAGCGGTTATTACGAAGAAAGACAATGCCCCTGCCTATTTTCAAACAAAAATTTGCTCGTTGATTAAATTTGAAAACCATATCAGCGTCTTGTTCCAAGGTCAAATGCGGCGCAATAAAAGCGACTACTCCGAGCTATTGCTCGAAAATTTGATGCAAAAAGGGTTAGAAGGCACGGAGCTACTGACTGAATTCAAAGATAAAATGCAAAGCAAACCAAAGATTAAAGTAAAACATCATTAATGATTATCTTTTCAAAACCAGTCCGTGGGCTGGTTTTTTATTTAAGAATTTTTGACTTTGAGAAATGTCCAGCTCCAGGCCCCATTGGCTAGTGAGCTTCGCTTTTCTAATACAAATAGAAGAAATTTTTACAATTTTGTTGATTTTTTGGGAATTCCTAGAGATACTAGAATTATTAGTCGAAAGGAGGAAGTTTGTTGGAAGGATCATTAGGACTTATAATTAGTTTAATTTTTGCCATTTATTTGTATGTGGACGCACCTAAGCACAACAAAAGCCGCTGGCTGTGGGCCATTTTAGGGTTTATTTTTGGACCGATTGCCTTAGGAATTTATTTTATTAAAACCGATCGTAAAGTAGCCGGCTGGATTATTACCATTTTAGCAATATTGGTTGTTATCGTGCTCATTATTGTCTTTGCCGCCGTTATCGCTCTTTTTGTAAATGGCGGGTTTTCTTGATTAGAAACGGGACAGACTAGCTGTCCCTTTTTTTATTCGTCCTTCTTATCTTTGTCGTTTCTATCAATATCATCCTCGATGATGTCTTCCTGAGGTGTATTGTTGTCTTTAGACGGGTCCTTGTCGGTATCGGTATTTTTGTCCTCCGACTCTGGATAATGATTATTGTCAATTACATTATTATCGTTTACACGATTGTTATCATTGATATTGTCATTTAGATTATTATCGTTTACACGATTGTTATCATTGATATTGTCATTTAGATTATTATCCGCTGGATTGTTGAGATTATTGTTCGTTGGCGGTGGCGGATTTTGATTATCATTATTGTTACAGCCCACGAGCATGGCTGCTGAAAGAATGGAACCAGATAGTAACATAAATAGCTTTCGATTCATTATAAAAAGCCCCTTTCATCATTTAATTGATTCAAGGTTATCGTTCCCCTTATCAAAAAAATGTTTACAAGAACTTTTATCCAATTTTTTTATAAAAAAAAACTGGGATCACTCCCAGCTTTCTGATTATTCCTTTTTCTCCCCTAAAGCAAAAGTGATTTCCGCTTCGCACGCAATCTCGCCGTCCACCGTTGCCACCGCTTTACCCTTGCCAATTGGCCCGCGCAAGCGAATGATTTCAACCTCAAGTCGAAGCTGGTCGCCAGGCTTCACTTGCTTTTTAAAACGGCAATTGTCAATTCCTGCAAAAAAGGCTAAGCGGCCGCGGTTTTCTTCTTTTTTTAACATGGCAACTGCGCCAACCTGCGCAAGTGCTTCCACAATTAAAACGCCAGGCATGACGGGATAATCCGGAAAATGGCCGTTAAAAAATTCCTCGTTAGCGGAAACATTTTTTAGGCCAATCGCTCTTTTTCCTTCTTCTACTTCCAAAATACGGTCTACCAATAAAAATGGATAGCGATGAGGGATAATTTCTTTTATTTGATCAATATCAAGCATGTCTTTAGTACCTCCTACTAGAAACAGATGTTTATTTTCTATTCTACTATTAATCCTATACAAAAGGGAAGGGCCATCGCTCCTTCCCGGCTATTTCTTATTCACTAAATCCATGATATGTGTCCACGTTGACTCTTTGAAAACCTCTGCCACATTTCCGCCGCCAAGCATACCGTATCCAACGGCAGCACCGGACACCGCACAAATGACAACAAGGACAACCAAAATCACAAGACGCAGCCAAATCGGAATCAAGCGAATCCGAATCCGCTTACTTGACTGTGGTGCTGTGGGTGCATCCGTCTTTTCCGCCTGTACCTTTTTCTTGCCGTCTTTTATTTTTTGCTGCGCTTCGGTTTTAGCCTTTTTATATTCTTCTCTTGTCCTTGGCTGTTCTTGATTTAGATTGTTCACTGTCATTCATAATTCCCCTTTAACCCAATTCCGTTCATTCTGCGGATTCGGCGAGTTAATACCTATTATAACCGATTTATTTTATAAAAATTGCATTGTTTTAAAGTTCATTATCTCTATTATAAAAAATTATTCGTAATTGCACATTAATTTTTTACAGAAAAAAGTCAATCTTTGTAAAAATTACTCGTAGTTTGCGGTTTTTTATTTTAACAAAAATTAAAAAAGCCCAATGATCGAGGCTTGTCCAGCCTGCTTCATTAGACTTTTTTATATAAACTCTTATATTGTGGTAAGATGTCCTACCACAAAAATGTCCATGGGATCGGGTGAATTTTGAAACAATGACTATTACCCTAAACGACGGTTTGGAATTTTGTCGATGTTATCAAGCATGATGCCTGTGCCAATTGCCACACAATCCATAGGGTTTTCTGCAACCAATACGGGCACTTTAAGCTCATCGGCAAGCAGCATGTCAATGCCGTGCAGTAAGGCTCCGCCACCGGTTAAAATGACGCCGCGGTCAATGATGTCTGCAGAAAGCTCTGGAGGTGTACGTTCAAGAACACTTTTTGCAGCTTGGACAATAACGGCAATTGATTCACGTAACGCTCCTTCAACTTCTTCCGAACGGACTGTAATCGTGCGCGGTAACCCGCTCACCATGTCACGGCCGCGAATTTCCATTTCCTCTGAACGAGAACCTGGGAATACGGTACCGATGTTGATTTTAATATTTTCAGCGGTGCGCTCACCAATCAATAACTTGTATTCACGCTTGATGTAGTTAAGGATCTCCATGTCGAACTTATCGCCCGCCATCTTGATAGAGGAAGAAGTCACGATATCGCCCATTGAAAGCACTGCAACATCAGTCGTTCCTCCCCCGATATCCACTACCATGTTTCCGCTAGGTTGGAAGATGTCCATTCCAGCGCCAATTGCGGCTACCTTAGGCTCCTCTTCCAAGTAAATCTTCTTACCGCCACTTTTCTCAGCAGCTTCTTTGATTGCCTTTTGCTCCACACTTGTGATGTTGGTTGGACAGCAGATCAAGATACGCGGCTTTGATAAGAAGCCTTTGACGTTTAATTTATTAATAAAATGCTTTAACATAGCTTCGGTTACATCAAAATCAGCAATAACGCCATCTTTTAACGGACGGATCGCCACAATGTTTCCTGGTGTACGGCCGACCATGCGGCGGGCTTCTTCACCAACTGCTAACACTCGGTTTGTATTTTTATCAATCGCCACGACGGAAGGTTCATTCAACACAATTCCACGGCCTTTTACGTGAATCAGCACGTTGGCCGTTCCTAAATCAATCCCAATATCCCTTGCAAACATTCTCTTTTCTTTCCTCCTTGGAAACAAAATCCCTCAATCTATTCCTAATTGATTATTTTATCATATCCTATAAAATTTCCATAACATTTTAATGTGAATACGTAGACTTTTGTGGAAATTTGTCGGATTTGAGGATTCCAAGAGAATGTCTTTCTTTCAAATCGAAAAATCTGGAAGGAGAGGGTGCTGCTTATTTCACAACCTCGCCTTCCTTTTCCTCTTTCTGATATTTCATTTTTGTGGCCTCTCCACCCCTTAGGTGCCGGATCGATTTATGATAATCTAGAATTTCCTTCACTTCATTGGCCAACTCTGGATTAATTTCAGGAAGCCTCTCTGTCAAATCCTTATGGACTGTACTTTTGGATACGCCAAACTCCTTCGCAATCACGCGAACCGTTTTCCTCGTCTCCACGATATACTTTCCAATCTTGATAGTTCTCTCTTTGATGTAATCGTGCACACTCTCGCCCTCCCTAAATTGGATGTGAGAAGTGTGAAATGAGACCCGCTTATCACTTCGACCAATTCTGCTTCCGTGTGTGTTTTTATTGGTTACTTTTGGTGTCACTTTTTGGTGTCAGGCACCACAAAAAGACAGTGTCCACGTTAGGTGGACATTACCCTAAAGGGATGCGCGGCCCCACACGGCAGAAAGTTGTTACCTTCTGACAATACGATGAATAATCATGTCTCCAACTGAATACCCGCTAACTTCAAACGACTCTTCACCTCAAACACTCTCTTTGTAAAGGTTTGTAACCATTTTATTAGCTTGGATACGGGTTTATGCACAAAATAGTCAAAAGGGACAAGGTGATAAATATGTTTTTTGAAAATTGGACAATTTTGCTTTTTTCGACATTCCGATAAACCCATGCGGCTCTAGGTCTTTATGTGGAAATAACGATTGAGCATCAATATTTCCCGAGAAATTTGTCGGTCGATTTTTTCTGTTAAATGTTATTCCAAGGTGGTATTTAGCACTTTTTAGACTGCAAATCTCGATCCCTTTGCTAATTATTTTAAATCGAAATCGCTAAGTTTCTTGCCTCGGGACAATCACGGTTGAATTTTATGCAACTGTTGGATTGGAAATATACTCTCTTATAAGAACGCTTAATCTGATTACCAAGAAAGGTTTAACCTATTTTTATCTGGCGGATTCTCCTCATGTTAGTTGGTAAAATAATATATAATGTTCATATCGTGAATCTTACTACTATATTTGCAGCGTTTATCGATTTGCAATTTGAAAGGAACCTACTCGTGACACCATTTACCGAAAATGTAATTGAAATTATCCAAAGTATCCCCGAGGGCAGGGTGATGACCTACGGACAGATTGCAGGGCTCGCTGGCAGCCCCCGTGCTGCACGGCAGGTCGTCCGCATCCTCCATTCTATGAGTCGGAAATACAGGCTTCCCTGGCACCGTGTCATCAACGCAAAAGGCCAAATCGCCTTGCAGGACGATGAATACTACAACGAGCAGTGGATGTCACTTGAAGCTGAAGGGGTTAAAGTGGGCTTACATGGGATAATTGATTTGGAGAGATATCAATGGAAGCCACACTCGCTGTCGATGACACCGTATCACACATCCCCCCCACAATAAACTAGGTGCCAACTTGTATAGCTGGCACCCACTACTGACCCACAGATTATTTTATTTTTATAAACACGTTCTTGACTAGCTTAACAGGGATTAGGGAGCCGCCCCGGCCTTGGACATCTTCCACCATCATCGCCACCATTACACTCGGCGTTTGCGAATTATAGCCGATGAACCAGCCGTTTTCTGTTCCCGTCTCGCCTTGCTTTTGCTTGATCTCAGCTGTACCTGTTTTTCCCGCCAACGGATAATCCGCCATTTCCACAGCGTGGGCAGTTCCGCCTGCGTCACTGACAACCTTCCGTAAATCCGCCGCGATCACCCCAGCCTGTTCAGCGGAAATGACTGCATTTTTCCACATCTGGCCCTGCTGCTCGTCGGCCAATAATATCGGCTTAATCATATTGCCGCCATTCACAAACGGCGTATAAGTACTTAGCAAATGAACGATACTCATCTGCACCTCCCCCTGTCCGTACCCTGAGTCCGCGAGCGCTATATCATTGCTAAGCGTTCCCGTTACCGATTTCTCCAGTGGGTATGGGTAAGCAATCTCCTCTTCAAAACCAAACTTTTTCAGCCCCTCTACAAACGTCCCTTTCCCCATTTTCAACACAGCCTGTGCGAAATAAATATTATCCGAGAACACCAATGCCCTTTCCAAATTAACTGGTTCTGTTCCAGCGTGAACCCGTGTCACAAAGTACCCGCCCCACGATTTATCCTTTTGCCACTTTTTACCGAGGATTGGCACGGCCTCACCGGGTACAATCGCTCCACTCGATAACCCCACCGCTGCCGTCAGCGGCTTCATCACTGAGCCTGGCGCATAGGCCTGTTTAAATCGCGTTGTCAACGGCTGGCGCTTATCCTCCTGAAGTGCTTTCCACTCATCAGCAGAGAAGCCAAGCATGGCCTGATTCGGATCGAACGACGGACTGCTGACAAGCGCCAGCGTCTCCCCAGTCACAGGATTCATGGCCGCCGCTGTCCCTGTCTCCCCAGCCATCTCTGTAAACACCGAAGTCTGCAAATCAGCATCAATTGTCAACTTAACAGTCTTCCCATCTACCACCGGCTTTTCTGCGAGCACGACATCCGCAGTACCCTCAGCCTTCTTTTTAATGACAATCTTAACGCCGCTTGTGCCCTTCAGCTGCTCATCCAGTACCTGCTCCAAGCCTCGCTTGCCAATCACGTCACTGCTCGTATAGCCCTTGTCCTTTCGCTTTTCCAGTTCATCGGCTGTAATCGGACCCACATAGCCGATCAGCTGAGCCGCGGCCTGACCATTTGGATACACCCGTGCTTCGACTTTGCGCGTCTGCACCGGCTCAAGCGCCACCAGCTGCGCAATCCGCTCCTGGTCATCCATTGACACCTTCTTCAGCGGCACAAACAGCCCCGGCTTCACCCAGCTCGCGCCAAGCGCCTTCTTGATCTGATCCGGTGTCATCTTCAACAGCGGCGCCAACTGGCCGATAATCACATCGTCTGCCTTCCCGGCCGTCACGCCAACCTCGTATACCTGGCCGTTCACTGCCAGCCCGGTCCCATTACGGTCGACAATCTCGCCCCGTTTCGGCGCCACCGTGCTTACGCCAATCGTGTCGCCTTCCTTTAATTCCGGAAAAATATACTCCGTATTCCAGTCTACATACCAGTTCTTCTTATCGTCTCTTTTTTCCTCTTGTAATGAAGCTTTATGGGTGAATTGAATCGACCCAGCGATGCTGTTCATATTTGCGGTAAAAGAATATTGAACTTGTTTCTGATCATTCTGCTTATCATCTTTTGGTTGTTTGAAGTCAATCTTGAGGTCTTTAATCTGAAGGTCTTCGTAGATTTTTTGATAGCGGTTAGTAAACTCTTCTTTGGTGATGTTTTGTTTGGCATCATTTGAAAGGTAATCATACATCTTCTCAAACTTTTGCTTGTTCCATAAATCTATGTATTGCGAGAATCGCTCCTGAGGCGTGGGTTCCTTGCTGCACCCCGCCATAAGGACTCCCAACACAAGCAAAAGTACCACCCCAATCATTCTCTTCACATAATCCCCTCCTTTTACCCTTCATTCTACCATATCAAAGCGGGTGTCAGGCACCATTTCCACTTTTTGGGTAGTAAAATTGGTGCCTGACACCCTTTTTCTTTTTTTAATAGTTTTTACATTGTTTAGTCATAGTTTGTTCATATGTGGGGGGTATGATATGTACATATTCACACTTATTAAACCCCCTTTTACTATAGTCCGGCCTTGTGCCGGGCTTTTTTTTTGCCCAAAGACCCTTTTCTAAAAACAAAACAAAAAAAGAGGAAAGTGTTTTTCCCCTTCCCCTTTGTTTGTACCCATATTAAGAATTTGCTTTATCTGTAGAATTGGTTGATTCGTCGTTTGTATCGGATGCAGGATCATCAATTTTTTGTTGATTTTCCTTCATTTCCGGAGTGGACGATTCTTTGCTATCATCGGAAAGTGTGTCTTCCTGTAACGTATTCAACGATTTTTCAAAATAGTTCGTTGGGTTTACAGCTACACCGTCTTTGCGAATTTCAAAATGCACATGTGTTCCAGCTTTTTCATTGAACAAGCTTTGTCCAGCCTTGGCAACAACTTGTCCCTGTTTTACTTCTTCGCCAACCTTGACCTTTATGTCTTTAACGGATTGATATTGTGTTACAATACCTTTGTCGTGTTCGATTTCAATGACATTGCCGAGGGTTGCATCTTCTTCCACACGTGTGACGGTTCCGCTTAGTGATGCTGTTACATCAAAGCTTTCGCCGTTTTTAGTGGTGATATCAATTCCAGTATTTGGCACATACGTATTATTGTAAAATACGAGTGCGGCTTCCTGGTCTTCTGCTTTGCCTTGGAAATCATAGAATTTTGTTTTGACGATTGCTGCGTCAGCTTTGGCCACTGGCATTTTGAAGTTTTCCATTGCTTTATTAACTTCAACTGCGGGTGCTTGGTTCTTTTTACCAGAAAGATCAGTAGCTTTATAATCGAACTTATCTGTATTGCTGCTGCTTGATTGGTACCAAAGAACTCCCGTTAAAATGATTGCTGCACTTGCAATATAAATGGCTGGAAATACCCAACGCTTTTTGAAAAAGCGTTTTACGCTGGAACCTTGAGAAGATCGTTTGTTTTCTTCCTCTCTCATTTTCATCACCTCAGCAATCATTCTGAACAGATCAGTAGAATTATATACACAAGTCAAAAAATTTTTTTAAAAAGTTATTTTTCGACAGTGGGAATAATTTTATGCATGAAGGTAGAAAAAATTTTTTTGTATTGGAGGATCCTTATATGAAAATCGGTAAATGGGTGCTCCGTATGCTGCCCCTTCTTTATATGGCCGCAGTGTTTATTATGTCGAGCCTGCCATCCAACCAATTTGTCGAGCTGCCCAATTCGGCTATTGATCACTATATGAAAGAATCTTTGCATTTAATAGAGTTCGCGATTTTGTATGTTTTACTAGTGTTGGCGTTCCTAACGCGGCGCGGAAACTTTGGTTCTTCGTTAAACGTCGCTTGTGCTGTGTTTGCGGCCCTCTACGGCGTCAGTGATGAAATCCACCAATCCTTCTATTCCTACCGCTCAGCGTCCTGGTTTGACCTTGTGAAGGACTTCATTGGGATTAGTGTCTGTTTCTACTTTGTACGCGGGGCGTTGTTTAAAGGGAAGTTTGTGCGACTGGCAGGTTGGCTGGAGCATGTACGGGGGATGTAGGTAAAGGTTATGGAGCCACTGCAAATTTTTTGCGGTGGTTTTTTACTTCCACGCCGGATAATAAATTCTGCCTCTGTTCGTGCCTGAAGACGTGCAGCCCAGCTTCCGCAGCATATTATTTGCACTTCTAGCTGAGTCAATCTGTAAAAATCGTCTTAGCTCTGCATTAGTGATTGAAGGTTTGATTAAAAGAAAATAGTCATTAATGGCCTTCAGATGGGCCGTTTTTGATTTGCCGTTACAATTGGGACAAATCCAGGTGCCGAAACTATATTCCATAGGTAAGTGTTGGCATTGTGGACATTGAACTCCAGGGTGAATATCATTTTTCGAAAGGTGGAAGTGTTCGAGGATATCGAAATTTTCAGGCGTGTGGCAGGTCAATAGAAGGCGTTTTAATTTGCGCAAATCTTTTGGACCTAGTCTCTCTAGCTTATTATAGGCGGCCGTTTGCGAAATTTTTCCCATTAACCCCTCGCTATTACATATATTACGAAGGATTTGCTCGTTGCCCTGTTCAATTTTAATCCTAGCTTTTTCATTACTATTGACAAATAGATAATGGATTGGGTATTCAGGATAATTATGCTTCTTTAGCCAATTATTCAGTTTCAGCGCCTGCAGCCTGGCTTGGAGGACGGGATTCATAATTCTGTCCTCTTTTCCATTCCATTTTAGAATGGTTTGATTAAGATGTTTTTCGAAATGGTACTCTCCAATCCGATTTTTCACCTCGAGAACAAGCGCAAATGCAGCACAAAGGATTAAAATGTCTATTTGGAAAAAGTATTTTCCCAATGGAAGGCGAATGTTATGGAAGATTAGATATTTCTCGTCTGGGAGCATGCTTAGGTGGAAGTCGAGGGATTTTTCACCTTTGTAACCAGCCATCCAATTTTTATATTCGGTTAATAGGGTTTCGCGGATGGGATGATTAGCGGGGATTCTCGGTTCAAGCGCTTCGTACTTCTGGATTCTCAATGGTAGTGTGCATTCCTTTGCGATCAATGGCATCAGTCCTTTCTGTTTTTTAAAAATTTCTCTTCTCCTAGCTGATTTCCTGCAAGTATTGAATGTAAACTTTGTCTGATTTATGAATATTCGATTGAGGTAGCGTGGGGAGTGGAGCCATAAACCGGGTTGGGTGGGAATATCAACTAGGGTTCGCTGATTATCAACCAGTTTCGGTGGGATATCAACCAAGTTCCATGACCTATCAACCAAGGGCGCCGGGATATCAACCGATTTCAGCCTCTTATCAACCAGCCCCCATTTTTTAGTTAAAAGCCAAGCTTCAGCCTCACCAAGGTCATTGTTTTTCTCCATGTATAAAGAAGTGCTCCATTTTAGGTGGAATTCCCTGGCTCAGATCCATTTTAAATTACCTTTTTTGGGAGGGGGTATGGAGGTATCAACCGGTTTGGGGCGTGTATCAACCGATTTCGCTGGGATATCAACCGATTTCCGGCACCTTTCAACCGGTCCGCCTAGATATCAACCGGTCTAGATCAAATATCAACCAGTCCCCTTTTCCTGTCATTTTTATGCTAAAAAGCCAGGCTCCAGCCTGGCCAAGCTTATTGTTTTTTATCCATATATCTTAGAAAAGTTCCATTTGGAGGCTGAGACCCAGTTAAAATGGCCTTTTTTAAGTGGGGAATCGCGCTATCAACCAGTTTGGGGCAGATATCAACCAATTTCGCCCTGATATCAACCGGTTTCCTTGTCTTATCAACCGAGGCCCCACCTATATCAACCGATTCCCGCCTCTTATCAACCACACCTCCAAATAACACACTAAAAAAAAGCCAGGCACACCAGCCTGGCTTTCCCAACCAATCCCAATTCCTACTTCCTCGCAGTTATCGTCGCCAGCATATTCTCTGCCGATGTGATTTCCACACCTTTATAATAGTGCCTCACAATCGCCTTATAATCGGAACCCTCTTCCGCCATTCCGTTCGCACCATACTGGCTCATACCGACACCGTGACCGAAGCCTTTCGTCGTGATCACGATATTGTCACCCTTTCGCTGCCAAGCAAAATCAGACGATTTCAGGTCGAGTTTTTCTCGGATGTCCCTACCCGTCAGCACCTTACCGTTAAAATCCACTTTTCCGACACGCTTTCCGGTCGTCCGTTCGACAATTTTTCCAATCGTTGAACTCGAGCCAATTTTAACACCCAGCTTTGCTTCAAACTGTTTAACCGTCAGCACCTTTTGATTGGAAAATTTCGGGGACTTTTTATCCCATGGACTGGACACACTTCGTAAATAAGGGATATTCCCAGCCCAGTAGTCTTCGGAATTCTCAGTATAGCCGTTACCTGTGGAGAAGAACAGCGCATCGATCGGTTTTCCATCAAAGGTTAAAATTTGGCCGCTCGTCGCTCGGACGGCCTCAAGGACCTTTTCCCTTTTCCAGCTATAATCCTTCCCCCAGTCACGCCTCATTTCCGCATCATTCATGAAAACCTGATGAATTTGGGTGTCCGTAACCTGAGCACCCTTTGGTACGCCCATCGTATCCTTACTGACTAATCTGTTTATAATATAGGTTCGAGCTGCTAAGGCCTGAGCCTTTAGGGCCTCCTCTTTAAATTCTGCAGGCATTTCCGCGGCCACTACCCCAACAAGGTATTCTTCAAAAGGGACTTTTTCAATGATTTTCTTCGATGAGCGAAACACTGCAATGTCTACTGCCGTATTTGAGTCGATCGTAGAGGTTCCATTCGTCTCTTTCGCCGAGGCCTTCCTTAAATCCTCTCCTAATTTCCCGCTCGATTGATGCCCATTCGAAAAAGGTAAGACAAGCACTGCAGGAATTATTAAGGTCAAGGCAATGAGGAGTGATGCTAGTACGATGAGTGGTTTGATTTTTTTCATGATAGTGCCTCCAGTTTGTAAAATTCACAGCCAGCCCAACAGCTGGGATGTGTCTCCATTCATACATATGGAAGCGGACAAGCATTTATTACAGATTTTTTCTAAAACTGTTCATGGTGTCAGGCACCGAAAGCACAGTAAACATAGTGAAAACGTGAAAACTGTCCGGCCACTCACCGATCCTTATAAACAGTGTGCCAAGCTGCCAAATGGTGCCTGACACCCATAACAACCATAACACTCCCTAAATGCTGTAAACGGCGCCTGACACCACGCATGTGCCCCATCACGCTCAATCGAACCCCCGCACAACACAAAAAATCCCTTAATGTGCAGCTGTCTGATATCAGACGACTTCACCCTAAGGGATTTTGCTCATCAAAAGCACGATTGAATTATGCGTTCAAATCGGAGACGAATTTTGGAACATCAACGAAAATTTCATCTGCTTCTTTAACACGCTCGATGTCAGCACCTAAACTAGCCAGCTTGCCGTGGAAGTTTACATAGCCGCGGTCTAAGTGTTTCAACTCAGTCACGCGTGTCACGCCTTCAGACACTAAACCAGTTAAAATCAACGCAGCCGCTGCCCGAAGATCGGTTGCTGACACTTCAGCGCCCTGTAAATTCGACGGACCATTTAAAATAACAGAACGGCCTTCAATTTTAATATCTGCATTCATACGGCGGAACTCTTCAACATGCATAAACCGGTTCTCAAACACCGTTTCAGTAATCATCGAAGTACCGTCAGCACGAAGCAATAACGCCATCATTTGTGACTGCATATCCGTTGGGAAACCTGGATGCGGCATCGTTTTGATGTCAACCGCCTTCAATCGTTCAGGACCAATGACACGAACGCCATCGCCTTCCTCATGAATCTCCACACCCATCTCTTCCATTTTCGCTATCAAGGAAGAAAGATGTTCCGGAACAGCGCCTTGCACCAATACATCTCCGCCCGTAATCGCTGCAGCTACCATAAAAGTACCCGCTTCAATCCGGTCAGGAATAATCGCATGATCTGCGCCAAATAATACATCAACGCCCTCAATTCGTAACGTGCCAGTGCCGGCACCTTTCACACGAGCGCCCATTTTGTTCAAGAAATTCGCCAAATCCACGATCTCTGGTTCTTTTGCAACGTTCTCGATGATCGTGGTCCCAACCGCGAGGGACGCAGCCATCATAATGTTTTCCGTTGCCCCAACACTTGGGAAATCCAAATAAATCTTTGCACCTTTTAAGCGGCCGTCTACTTCCGCTTCAATAAAACCATTTCCTACCTTCACACGTGCACCCATGGCTTCAAAGCCCTTTAAATGCTGGTCGATAGGACGGGATCCAATTGCACAGCCGCCTGGCAAAGCAACACGTGCCCGGCCATTTCGAGCGAGCAGTGACCCCATAACAAGCACAGACGCACGCATTTTTCGTACGTACTCAAACGGCGCCTCATCTTTTAACACTCTGGATGCGTCAACTACAACTGTATTATTTTCAAATACCACTTCAGCATTTAGATTGCGTAAAACTTCATTAATTGTGTATACATCGGAGAGTGTAGGTACTTCACGTATCACACTTTTTCCGTCACTTGCTAATAATGTTGCAGCGAGAACAGGTAGAACGGCATTCTTTGCACCTTCAACTTTAACCGTTCCATATAACCTTTGTCCGCCGCGGACGATGATCTTTTCCAAGAGTATTCCCCTCCGCGTCCATTTTCTCTATATTAATATTCAATCGTAATGATAGGGGTTCCAACTACAATGGTAGTCTGCGCGCCCAATCCTTCGGAGCGTATGCCAATTTGCAAATTCATGCTATTTTTTTCATCTATTGAGCCTGCAAACATCGGCGAGCTCGCCGAAACAGACATGAAAGTCTCCTCTTTTAACGCTTCGATTTCTTTTGCATTAAAACTTGACAATACCTTACTGGCTCTTGTATTTAAAGCCGTATCAATCTTATCACTGTAAACGCCTTTCATACAAGAAAAAACTGTAGGTTTTCCTCGAAATATGTCGGATAGCCTACTTTGGAAATTCTTAGTAGTGAAAAAGGACTCTGACGCCTTATTCCACGCCTTCCCTTTCACACTATATACTATATACGCATTGACAGGTTGTTTTGTGTGGGTTGCCATCATTTGAAGCATTTCTTGGTGGTGTTTAGAAGTTGGAGATACTGCTGTCACTTCCCATTTCTGGCTGGTGTTCGTTACAGTCCATTCCCAATCAGGAAACTTTTGCTGAAGCTTTTTCGCATAATCCTTCACTTCCTGCAAACTCTTCATGCCCGTCACATGCTCCCGTGCATAAAAAGACCAATCATCGAGCAAAATATGTTCGGCTTCCAAAACAGAACCGATTTTCGCCAAATCATCAGCACCTTTTGGAAAAATGGACAAGTTGCCGTCTGCCTGCTTTTTCGCAGTAACAAAGGTTGAACCAACGGCGTCCCTATCTTCCATCTGGATAAGGTCTTTGCCGGCCTCAGCGCGGAAAATATCTATAGCTTTAGTTGCTCGGTTCCCCATAACCACCAGGATCAAACATACAATCGAAATCATGTATAAAAACATCGTTACATTTTTTTTCATCTCTCTACTCCCCCTTACTACCATTGTTGCCAGGTAGTGAGAGAGCAATACTTGGGAAATGTCGTCACTTTTAGACAAGTTTTTAAAACAACAAACCGTCCAAATGGGACAAAAAACGCCAGAAAATGAATATTTACATAAGTTTCAAATGAAAGGGACAAACATAGCTTTCCACATAAACTCGATTGTACTCAAATATTCGATAAATGGGAACATGTAAGAAGACCTAAATTTTTACCAATTTATCAAAAAGTGTAAGCGCCCGTTCTTAGTTAAAGACCATTGGCAATTGTTGTGACCAGTGGAGGTAATCCAGGAAAAAATTACTAACAGACGACCCGATGAATATGGCTAATAATATGTAAAGTAATCGCGCCTGAAAAACATGGTTTGGCCGCAGCAGCTTATCTAAACGAATGGACTGCAGTGCCCACCAGGAAATCGCAATAAACACCAAATGGGATATGATGCTCAACATAGCTATTTGCCCTAAATCCGCCATCATTCTGTCCTCCTTTATTAACCCATGACTATTCTATCACACTGACGAATGAAAGTCCGAAAAGTTTCACTAATAGGTTAATTTTGGAAAATTCTAAAAAATGAAGGCGGTTAAATAGACAATCGCCACTCCGCTTTGGCTGCCTAAACACATTTTTAAGTATTTAGGCTGTTAATTGGCTGCACGACTAAATTCCATTCCAGACCCTATCGAGATTCAATGGAACGTAGATCCTGTCACCTTGAATTTCCTTGTGGAGAATGGGATTTTCAAAATATTGCTCTAAGCTGCGTTCCTCCTTCGGTTTATGCCTTGCAATTTTTTGACCACCTAATAATGCATCTAAGCTTTGTTTAGAAAATTTCATATCCTTTCACCTCATTTTTTTATTAGTAGCAAGCCCTTATTTTTTAAAGAATCGAGAGGAAACAAAAGCTGGTTGCTTTTGCTTCCTATCCAATCCTCAATCTTTTAAGGTTAGGCCGACTTTGATGCGATCACAACGACTTTGCCATGATCCATTTCTTCTTCGTAGTGTTCAGCTTCATTTGTTGATAGTCCCAGTGACTCTAACATCGTACGAAGTTCATCACCGCGTGTGCGGAAAACGTTAGCTATCGAATCAAAGACTCCTTGTTCTCCTACACCAATATCGCTAATATCAAGCGCATCTGTTAAATCCTCAGAGCGGTTCTTGTCGTGTGCCAATAGATAAATTTCTTCTTTTGTGTAACCTTGTGTCATGAATTGTTCAATTTCCTTTTTCGCTTGAACACCATTTTCAACAATTTTTACTTGTTCCATTTTAATTCCCTCCTCGATTGATTCAGTATGGCTTGTCTTACTATTAGATATATAACCGCCGTTTAAAATATTGAAACCTACTTTTCTAACAATCTATTAGGTTTATTCCTGAAGACATCGTGGGTATATAAGACAATACTTATTCAATTTTTCAACAAGCGGTATGAGCCCGCAAATTATCGGAGGTGTTATATATGAGGAAACTAATTTGTAAAAATTGTGGAAATGCAGAATTCACAGTGTTAGATGTAGGTGAAAACCTATGCAAGTGCGGCTTACATTTAACCAAACCAAGCGATTATCGCAGAGAAAACCCGCAAAAATGGAAAGAGCATCTACATTTAAATCAAAAACGTCAGGCGGAAGTCATCTCGAAGGTCAGCATTCTCAAACGGGAAATTGACAAGTGTCTTGATGAACGCGATCTGGAGCGCTTTAAAAAGTTAACGAGTGAATTAAAGATTTGCCAGCATTTTTTACAAACCGGCTTAAAAGATCCAGAGTTTCGCTTCAGGGAGAGATTAAAGCAGAACCAGAATCACTCGTAACTTTTTTTCACAAGGAGGTTTATCCCTTGTAGATACGGGTACTTAATAACCATACACATTGAAAAACAGAAGGGAGAGAAATATTATGGGATTTATTTGGTCATTAATTATTGGAGGAATTATCGGTTGGTTAGCAGGACTCATTCTTGGACGTGATATACCTGGAGGGGTGATTGGGAATATTATTGCCGGATTTATCGGTGCATGGCTTGGATCACTGCTTTTAGGTGGATGGGGTCCAGAAATTGGCGGATTCTTCATCATTCCAGCCCTTATCGGTGCAATTGCCCTAGTCTTTATCTTGAGTCTCATCCTAAAAAGTACAAAAAAACATACTGCCTAACGGTTAACCAAAAACTTTAAAAATGTAATGTAAAATGACCAACAAATTGTACATCAATTTGTTGGTCATTTTTGTTTGATATAAAGCGGTTTACGCAAAAATTTTATGAAAATGCAGGGGGTACACTGGCCAGTGTACCCCTGCAGATTATATTTAATTATTTTCCTCAGATTGGTCCTTGGGCTTATTTTGTTCTTCCATTTTTATAAGAATATCATCACTAATTTTCTTTTCATGCTGGTTTTTCAATGTGAGTACTGCCGCCTTCCCATCGCTGGGCGACCCATCCGAAAAATACATTGGAAATAGCGAGAAAAACAGCATATAAAATGAGAAATAGATAAACTGATCCCAAAAAACAGACGCTTCTATAATTCCTTGAGAAGTGAGGGTGTTTACCAGATATATACCTGCCAGGTTGAATAAAGACCCGCCAAGGTAAATTAAGGCGTTCGTAACACGGTTATCATGCTTTAACGATTTAAACTCACAGGCCCCATTCCAGAAGTAGTATCTTCTTACTTCAATATTCCAAAAGGAAAATACCATTGGCCCGCATCCGATGGTGATTTTTTTCTCGGCTCCCCCGAAAAGCGTAACGAAAAAAATATGCCCGCTTAAATGGATAAGAGTAACGATAGGCAGGATCCCGAAAAAAGAGATTAGAAATTTTACAATGTCAGCGAATCCAAACATGACTATCCCCCTAAAATTGACGATGTAGAATATGTCAATTCGTTTGAGTGTGTAAAGGATGTTCTTTATTTATGTACCCGCTAAACAAAGAAGATAACTGAGAAAAAATTACAATATAAGTAGAATGCGGGATACATTGAAGTTACATCCCTCCCGGCGGTCCATGAAAACGCCCCTAACCCTAATCTAAACAAAAAAAAAGAGGTACTCGCCAATGCGAATACCTTTCATTAAAGAACCCCCGAAAACAGCCGGGCAAACGATTCTTTCCATTTAACAGCCATGCTTCTTTTATAAAACTCGACAGGGCGAATACGGCGGCAATCCTTTATGTCCTCTTCATAATGATCGACTAGGCTGCCAATTGAAGCGGTGCCGGTTAAAAACAAATTGACTTCAAAGTTTAATCGAAAACTGCGCATATCGACATTGGCGGTGCCAATCGAGGCTAGATCGCCATCGACGATAATAATCTTTTTATGTAAAAAGCCCTTTTCATACGAATAGATCTCAATCCCCGCCCGCAGCAATTCCGGAAAATAAGACTGGGTCGCATATTGGGTGAGAAAGCCGTCATTGGTGTCAGGCACCATGAGGCGAACTTGAATGCCTTTGCGGGCCGCGACGCGAAGGGCCGTTTGAATAGCCTGAGTAGGAATAAAGTACGGAGTCGCAATCCAAATCGATTCGGTTGCGCATGTGATCATCGCATAATAGTGATCGCTCATGTCACGCGTTTCCGGACCAGTTGCCACGACATGGACGAGGCCATCACCCGCTGCCGGTACCGGCTTCATATACCGTTCATCGTCAAACAGCTTCTCGCCGCACACATACTTCCAATCCAATAAAAACACAGCATTTAACGTTTGAACCGCTTCCCCTTCCAGCACAACATGGGTATCACACCAAAAGCCAAACTCCTCACTTTCACCCAGATATTCGATTCCAACATTAAGCCCGCCGACAAAACCTACCTTCCCATCTATCACAATGATTTTACGATGATTGCGGAAGTTAAATTTTTGATTAAACCAAGCTGATTTTATCGGTAAAAAAGGCTGGACTTGAATTCCAGCTGCCATCATGGTTTGAATATTCGCTTTTGAAAGGGAGTAGCTGCCAACCGCATCGTATAACAGCCGAACTTCAACCCCTGTCTGTACTTTTTCCGCTAATATTTCAATCAGCTCCTGCCCGAGCCGGTCGTAGCGAAAAATATAATATTCCAGATGGATAAAGTCCTTTGCTTCCTTCAATCTGCGTTTAATTTCCTGAAACGTTTCTTCGCCATTTCGCAATACTTTTGTCCAGGTATTCTGATTTTGATCGGTTAAGGTTACCTTCTCTAAATAGCTCGCAAAGCAGCGCTGTTGATCATTCAGCTCGGACATGTCCACCGTTCTCTGCTTTTTGCCGAGTGCTTCGAATAGTTCGCGGTCGCTCGTCCGCTTACTTTTAAATAGCTCCCCTTTTACTAATAATTGACCGGAATATACATAGAAGATATAGCCTAATACCGGCAATAACACTAAGATATAGGTCCATAATAATGTATTTTGGGCCGGTCGATTTTCAAGCCACAAGGCCAGTACCGTGTAGAAAATGATAACGCCATAAAGTGTCACAAAAATGGCTTTCCACCTAAACGGCAGCCCCGTATAAAAGATCAAGTATGTAAATGCAAGCATTACAATCACAAAGACCCATTCCAAGCGTTTTAGTTTCATCATGGCGTTCTCCCTACATCTTTTTTACTATGAAATACCCTTACCAGCCATTTGTGAAACCAAAGACCGCTTCGATTAGACATAAAAAAAGCCCGCCCCCATGAACACATGGGCGCAGGCATCTACACCTTTCGGTAGATTCGTTCCTGGGGAACAAATTCTTCGTATTGCATTCCCTTGGGCATAAATAAAATCGATTCTTTATTGCCGAGTCCAATAAATCCCCCGTCTGCAAGGCTGTCATGCATCAAGGCATGGACCTGCTGCTGGAGGGCGTTGTCAAAATAAATCATGACATTCCGGCACAAAATCACATGAAACTCATTAAACGAGCCGTCGGTCACCAAATTATGCTGAGCAAAGATTAGATTTTCCTCCAAGACAGGAAAAAAATAAGCAAATTGGTGGTCGGTCGTATAGTATTCGGAAAAGGCCTTTTTCCCGCCAGCCTTCAAATAGTTTTTCGTGTATTGCTGCATTTTCTTTAGGGGGAATGCCCCCTTTTGGGCAGCGAGTAAGGCCTTTTCATTCATATCGGTTGCATAGATTTTAGTCTTTTCTTCCAGGCCCTCCTCCATCATCAGGATAGCCATCGAATAGACCTCTTCCCCTGTCGCGCAGCCGGCATGCCAAATGCGAATTTCTGGGAGCTCCCTCAGCAAGGGCACAACTTTTGTTCGAAAGGCGGCAAAAAAACTTGGATCGCGATACATTTCCGTCATCCGGATCGACAAATCATTCAATAACCGTTCCAAAAACCCTGGTTCATGGAGCACTTTTTCCGTTAAAGCCGTCACCGTTGGCAGCCGTTCCGCCTTCACGCGGTTCATTATCCTTCTGGTCAAGGAGGCTCTTACATAGTGCCGAAAGTCATATCCATACATCTGGTATAGTCCCTCGAGAAGTAAATTTATTTCTACTTCCTGCAGCTCGTTCAGCGCTTCTGTCTCTTGTTCTGTGAATATATCCTCCGAGTGCTGGTTTGATGAATTGTTCAACGTGATTTCACCTGCTCTGTTAACCATACCCGCATTAACGAGAATAGCTGCTCGATATTTAATGGTTTCATAATATAATCAGAAGCCCCTGCTTCCATACATTTTTCACGTTCGCCTTTCATGGCTTTTGCGGTCAGTGCAATGATAGGAATATTATGCATCTCGAGGTCGTTTCGGATGATCTCCATCGCCTCATAGCCCCCCATCACAGGCATCATGATATCCATGAAAATCAAGTCAAAAGCGGATTCATCATGCAATAGGTCTAATGCTTCCTTCCCGTTGTTCGCAACTTGAACATCAATTCCTTTTCTTTCAAGCGCGGTAACGAGCGCAAATACATTGCGTCCATCGTCCTCGACTAACAGCACTTTCTTTCCTTTAAACAACTGTTCCCCTGAACCTTCGGCTTCAATTGGTTCGGCCTCTGAGTGAGTTTCCATTTCCTCGATGCTTTGTTGCTCCTGTTCCACTACGACTGTACTCGAGCTTACGGCCGCTTCTTCGAGGGCCAGCTCCATATTCATATCTTCATGATAGTCGTACTCCAGCCTGCTCGGAATATATAAGGTAAACGTGCTTCCCTTTTTCGGCTCGCTTTGTACGACAATAGCGCCGCCAAGCAAGCGGGTAAATTCACGGCAAATGGATAAGCCTAAGCCGGTTCCGCCATATTGCCTGTTCGTGGTACCATCAACCTGTTGAAAGGCGTCAAAAATAATTTTCTGCTTCTCAACTGGGATGCCGATGCCGGTGTCCGTAACAGAAATCGCCAGCACAGGTACTTCCTCATCCTCTAGTCTCAATAATTCCTCTACTTTTTCAGGATCGGCCAGTTCGATTTGAACGGTTACAGATCCCTGTTCGGTAAATTTAAAGGCATTGGATAGTAAATTCTTTAAAATTTGCTGCAATCGTTGTCCATCCGTCGAAATAACCGGCGGTACATCCGTTTGGGTGATGACGTCAAACTCCAAATTCTTTTTCGCAGCAACCGGTTCGAACAGATTCGTCAACATCTGCGGAATTTCCGTTACGTTGACCTCATCTGTTACAATTTCAATTTTGCCTGCCTCAATTTTGGATAAATCAAGGATATCATCAATCAGCCGCAGTAAATCTCCACCTGACGTATAGACGACTCGAGCGTATTCGGCTACTTCATCCTTTTCCATTTCCGGATTGTTCTCCATCAACATCTGTGACAAAATCAAAATACTGTTCAATGGGGTACGGAGTTCATGGGACATATTGGCAAGAAAATCCGTTTTGTATTGCGAACTCATCTTCAGTTTCATTGAATAATCTTCCAGTTCATCCTTCGCTTTTTTCAGCTCAGCCGCGCGTTGTTCGGCAAATTGATTCCGCTCTTCTAAAAATTCATTGGTAATGCGCAACTGTTCTTGCTGCATTTGCAATTCTTCCGATTGCGCTTGAAGCTCTTCTGATTGTGCCTGTAGTTCTTCGGTTAATACTTGCGATTCTCCAAGCAGTCTTTCTACTTCCATCCGGCCGGCCACACTGTTAATGGCCGAACCAAACTTATCTTGAAGCTGATCCAGCAGGGTCAGGTGCTGTGATTTAAACTGCTGCAGGGCAGCGAATTCAACAACGGCCTCAACCCTGCCCTCAAAGAGAATCGGAGCAATTAATAAGTTACGTGGTGAGGAAGTCCCTAAGCCGCTAGTCACTTTGATGTGTTCATCCGGAAGCTTATCCACGAGAAAAAGTCTTTGATCAAGGGCAACTTGTCCGATTAAACCTTCTCCAAAACGAAAGCTTGTTGCAATCCGTTCTTCTTCCGGAATCGCATAACCCGCTACTCTAACGAAGTCCGTGACCCCGCCTTCCTGCCTGCGCAGATAGACGACTCCGTACGTGGCATTCATCAGTGGAGCCAGCTTCGTAATAAAGGCCTCTGACAATTCTTTAATATCGGTTATTCCCTGATACATCGTGGCAATTTCCGTAAGACCTTTCTGTACCCAGCTTTGTTTCTCCAGATTGCTGAGGAGATTGTTCATAGCCTCAGCAAGTTCCCGAGTCTCGTCACGGGTGTGGACCTTGATCCTTGTAGTAAGGTCGACGTCTGATTCAGAGTCGGTAATCCCCTTAATCGTTCTCACAACCTGTTTAATCGTTTTAACGATGGAATTAGATAAGAAAACGGCTGTTACGACTGTAATGGCCGTTACCAACGCGATCAGCGCATACAATGTTATTTTTAAATTTGCATTGTTTTGATTAAGCCGTTCGGTCCGCGCTGCCGTCATTTTTCTTTCATTTTCAAGAAAAGAGTCAAATTGGGTGCGGAGCTGATCAGTTATTTTCTTTCCCGTGTTATTGGCAAAATGCTCGTTCAAATTGGCGACATTATTTGTCCTTTTCGCATTGATGACATATTCTCCAGATCTTGACTGCCAGTCCATAATCATCGGTTTAATTTCTTCCAAACTCCGCTGCTGTCTGCTGTTATCGGCTAACAAGGCATGAAGTTTATTATAGTTGTCAAGCCAGCTGCGGCTTGCTTGATTATAGGGTTCAAGATACTCCTCATTTCCCGTTATGACAAATCCTCTCATTCCGGTTTCCATGTCGAGCACATTTTTTTGAATCTGATTGGCCAGATCGTGTACTTCTATATCGTGTTCAGATATGAAGTCGACCTCTTGCTGCATATCTGACATTCTATTAATCACAATTAACAGGGAGATAACCAAACAAATCAAAATGGTTAAATAGCCTGTAATGATTTTAGCGTGTATATTAAAGTTCAAGCCTTTTATGGTAATCGCCCCCAGTATATTATTCTATTAAAATATACCTTATTCTACCATACCCCTAGACTGGTATCACCCCATTCGAGTAAGATTCCATCATTTGGACTATGCAAAGGTTATTTTCTTCTATCTCTTTCTATCTATCTCTACCACATGTTTATTACCCGCTTTCTTCCTCGATGAAACCTCTTTTTTAAAAAAAATTATGTTTCAACGTGTAGCTGCACGGGTAAGAAATAGCTATAAACATTAATTTAATTTAACGGAGGTAGGAATATGGCAACGGCAAAAACAAAAGCAAATGAAAAAACAGTGACCTTAGCTGATACGCTCAACCACCAAGTGGCTAACTTCTCAGTTCTTTATATGAAACTTCATCATTATCACTGGTATGTGAAAGGGGAAAATTTTTTCACCCTGCATGTAAAATTCGAAGAGTTATATACTGAAGCGGGCTTACATCTTGATACGATTGCGGAACGAATGCTGGCACTTGGGACTTTACCGACGGCTACGTTGAAAGAGCAGTTAGAGCTTGCATCGATAGAGGAAGCGGCAGGCGACGAAAATGCGCAAGGGATGGTTCAGGCCTTAGCCGATGATTTTAACACGATCTGTTCTGAACTAACGGAAGGTATCACGACAGCCGAGGACAATAATGATCAGCCTACTGCCGATTTATTCATTGCAATTCGTACTTCATTAGAAAAGCATAAATGGATGCTGGAAGCATTTTTGGGGGAGTAAAGTTGGTTTGAATTTTTAGATGCTGATTTAATAAGTGAAGGTGTGGGCCGCCGCTTTGAGGTTGATTGGCGGCCTTTAGCATGTTGGATGTTGGCAGAGTAAAAAGCCAGGCATCCGCCTGGCTCATCCTAATTTTTACACCTAAAACCCAAAAAAGCCACCAGCCAAATCTAAAAGTAAGCGCCTCAAGCATTCGCTGATATCATGACCAAACACACATCATCCTTTGCAGCCATCGGCAGCTGCGTGCCGGGTTGTAACTGCTCTAATAACACCGCTGGATCGGCCAGTTCCTGATCTTGTAAACTACTAATCAACTTGGAAAGCGCATTTTCATAGTCATCCGCCAACCATTCCGATAAGCCATCTGTAAACAGCATGATCCGCGTTCCTTGCTCGTATGGGATGATACCTTTGGTCACTTCAATCTCTTCAAAAAGACCAATCGCACAGCAGCCATCCGTCAGCAGCTTCACTTCCCCATCTACAATCGCAATCCCTGCTGGGTGCCCGGCATTTACATACTCAATTGACTGCTTTTCCGTGTCTAGCACAAAATAGATGGCTGTGAAATAATAGTTGATCGTACTATCCGCAATATGGAGCTGATTCATGCGGCGATTCAATTCTTTCATTACTGCTTCCGGATTACTTATACCCGTAATCGTATCCTTTAAAGCTGAATATATGTACATACACATGAGTGACGAGGAAATTCCATGGCCCATCATATCAAGCAAAATCACGCCATAACGATTCGGGCTGATTTGATACCAAGCGTACAAATCTCCGGCCAGTTCAAAGGATGGTTCGTAAAAGGCCGAAATCGATACATTTCCTTCCTGAAACGGGCCGCTCAGCATGCTTCGCTGTACTTGCTTGGCCAAATCCAGCTCATATTGAATCCGCTGGTCCCGTTCCTTCCGTAAATCCTTCTCATACTTAATACGGAGAACTGACCGAATCCGAGCCAGCAGTTCAACTTTATTAATTGGTTTCATCACATAATCAAGGGCACCGGCATCCATTGCCTCCGCCATTTTATATGAATCACCCATCGCCGTGACAAAAATAATCGGCAGGTCGTTGTACCGTTCATTGGCCAGAATGGTTCGGCACGCTTCAATCCCATCAATTTCAGGCATCATTAAGTCCATCAGGATTAAATCAACCGGAACCTCTTTAGGATCCGGTGCCTCAAGCTGCAAAAATTGATACAGCTCCTTGGCGGATGACAATAATACTAACTTATCATAGCCGGCATGATGTAAAATTTTTTCCACAATCATTAGATTTGTTACATTATCATCTACAACAACAATATTCATAGCCATCACCTCTAGTATAAAAAGCACCTGTTCCCCAGCGCGTTAATGCTTTAACACAACGGGGTTCAGGTACCTAAACATTGTTTATCCCTTGTTGATACGCATCGCTGGCAAGTGCTTTACGCAGTTTTTCGATTGCCTTTTTTTGAAGACGGGAGACATGCATCTGTGATATTCCCAAATGCTCACCCGTTTCCTTTTGACTTTTATTGGCCACGAATGTCATATGGATGATTTCCCGCTCTCTTTCTGTCAATACATGCATGACACTCTCGAGCAGGAGCTTTTGATCCACTTTTTCGTATCCTTCATCAGTGGAACCAACAATATCTAAAGTGGTAACGGTACTTCCTTCCGAACCCGTTTCAATCGGAAGATCGACAGAAGCAGCTTGGTAGCTTTTCCCCATTTCCATCGCTTCCAATACTTCCTCTTCAGATATCTCTAAATAATCAGCGATTTCGTAAATCTTTGGGGATCGTTGATATTTAGTGGTCAGCTCGTCCACCACATTTTTAATTTTTGGCCATACCTCTTTAATCCGTCTCGGAACGTGAACACTCCACGTTTTATCGCGTAAATAACGCTTTATCTCCCCAATGACCGTAGGAATCAAAAAGGATTCAAAAGATTTTCCCAAATTTGGATCATATCTTCTAATCGCGGTTAATAACCCGATCATTCCTACTTGCATGATATCCTCATGGAAATTTCTACCTTTTGAATATTTTCTTGCCAGGCTGCCGACTAAAGCCGTGTAATTTTCAACTAAGATGGTTTGGGCTAAAGAGCTCTCGTTCTCTTGAAACGATAAAATGAGAGCATCGATTTCTTCCTTAGTTCGCTTCACGGGTTGAGGCAGTTGTGCCATGATTCTCACGCTCCCCACTTAGATACTTCACCATGAAGACCGTCACGCCGGATTGATTCAACACACGGACTTCGTCCATCAGTGTCTCTATCAAAAATAGCCCTAAACCTCCTTCTGTCAATTGGTCGACCGTACTAGATTCAGTATAAGGGCCTAATTCATTTCTAGTTTGAACAAAATTAAAGCTCTTACCACTGTCAGACACCATGACTTCTAGCTTGTCCGCATACACTCCAAATCCAACGATTACTTCTCCTCCTTCTTCCTGGGGATAAGCATGCTGAACGGCATTTGTACATGCCTCACTTACAGCTATTTTCACATCTTCAATTTCCTCATATGTATAACCCATCCGGCTGGCAATACCTGATAATGTTAATCGAATGACACCAACATATTCTGGCTTGGCAGGAATTTTAATTTCGAGATAATCCATCACTTGATTCATGTCCCTCACCCTCTTAATTTGCGGATATATTCATAATGTTACTTAAGCCCGTTATTTCGAAGAGCCGTTTCAATCGATCTGATAAGTCGACCAACTGTAAATCACCATCATTTTTCTTCAACTGCTTGAACAAACTAACAAAAACGCCTAAACCCGTACTATCTAAATAGGAAACATCCTTTAGATTAACGATCATCGATTTATTATGACCTTCCGCCAGCGGAAATAATTCCTCTCTTAGCTTTGTTGCCGTAAATGCATCAATTTCCCCTGCCACACTCACCAAGATGTCCTCATTATTCTGATGTTTATTTATTTGTAAATCCATATCATCATCACCTCTGACGTATTTATTTCGTACATACCCACACTCAAACACATCTAAACCTTTTAAAAAAAAAAAATAAAAACCGATGACGGAGTGTCGTTTTCTTAACTCCTATTATACCAAATATACTAATAGGACGAATAGACCTCAGGACCAATCAAAACCCAGCAGGTTTCATTCCTTTATTAATAGGGTAAACACTGATTAGTAAAGTAAAAAAATACGAGATAAAGGTGGGAATAAGATGGATGAGAAAACAAATTTAGATAAACTGTATCCTGATCTTAAGGTCCATACAACAAAGAATGGCTCGATGGCAAACGATTTGGATGAAATGAAGAAGCTCGGCAAGGAAATGAAGAAGGCAAAAACCGGCACCGAGCTCAAAGAGGAAGACAACCTGACTCCTGATCCACTGCAATAGGAGCGGCCCTTTTACAGGGTCGTTTTTTTATTTACTTCTACATGAAAGAGGCTTGCACTTTTCCGGTGCAAGCCTCTTTTTATGTTAAATGACAAGAAAGTTAAACTTTAGCTTTGAGAATTGTCCAGCTCCAGCGCCCTAGCGGCTAGTGTCCTTCGCTCTCCGCCCTACGATAAGTTAACATCAAATCGCCTTCGGCTCTTCGTGTTTCCTTTATCGCGTTTAACGGGCAGTAGATTCTCAACTGCCCGTAAGAACCCGATCGGCTCAACTAACAATCAGCGAGAAGAACATTCGCTGATTGAAGTTTCACCTTATCTCAGTTGGAGCGCTCCAGGCCATACGCCGCTGACCAGGGCGCTTGCGCTTTTCTTAATAGCTGTTTCAAATGAATCAGTTGTTTTCACGTTGATGATTAGTTGGGTGGTCTTTTTTGTCCGGTTTCTTGATAAAATTTCTCATCTTGCAGTTCGGAATCAAAATTTCCATCCCGCTGTTTTTCATTTACATACTTAGAAACGGTCTCATCGTCTTGCTGTCGGTCTTGATCACCATTCATGGAAGGCGAATTTCCACCTTTTTGCCGTTCACGTTCAGAAGCTCCAAAGGTTTGTTGATTGGCTTTGAGCCGTTCTTGATACTCGTTCTGGTATTGATTTGCCTGCTGCACTTCTGGATCACCATTGTCATTTCTTTGGCCATTCTGTTGCTCAAGTTTCGGATCGCCCAATTGAGAGCTTCGAACATTTTTTAAGTCTTTTTCATTTTCCTTGGTAACATTTTCTCCAGCTATAAATCCTACTCTTTCATCCATGTTCTTCTGTTCAGCTTTATTAATAGCCATGCTAGTTTCCTCCTTTATTTTTCACTTGCTGCCTGTTTTTCATCCCTAATACGTTCCTCAGGTTTTACCGAACATGCAACTTCATATTTACACCACCCTCTTTCTATTGTTAGCTAGATTCGTAAGTTAGGTAAGCTTATTTGCTACCCTACTAGTGTTGTACCACCAAACAAGGTTTTCAAAACCCTTTTTCCCATTTATCTACTCTCATCAATGGACTATTTGAAAAACGAGCCTCTCTTTTTCCCCTTTAGCAAGTCGCCTGTCCAGCCTTTGATTTTTAAATACCCGTAAAGGCAGAACGTCGAGACGACGATCAAAAAAATCGAAAGAATATAACCAAACCGCCACTCCAGTTCAGGCATATACTTGAAATTCATGCCCCATAATGCCCCGAACGCCATAATCGGTGTAAAAATAATCGTTATGACGGTTAAGGTTTTCATAATTTCATTTCCCCGATGCGACGAAATGACCTCCTCCAAATTAATGATCGAATCGAGCTCATGTTCATACTCATTAAGCAGGACCATCGCCCGTTCAATCCGTTTGCAGGTACTCGTAAAAATATCGCCGTCGCTGATTCCCGGAAACTGGATTTCGTCTATCGCCATTTTCACCTCATTTATGGGGATGAGAAGGTTTTTCCAAACCAATAACTCATGCCTGCGCCGGTAAACCCGTTCAAGAATCCCGGTTTCATTCCGGTCTCGAATGCTCCATATTAACGTTTTAAGCTCCTCTTCAAATAGATCAATCTTACTTAACATTTCATTCATTAGGTCTCCAAGAAGCAATAAAAAGCCATCGACCGCATTTTCCGTTCGTTCCATTTGTCGCTCCGGCTCGTTTACGTCCAGATCAATGGTCACGAGCAGGTCTTTTTTTAGAAAAAAGTGAAAGATCTTATAGTCGCGTTCTTCGGTAAAGCTTTGCTTACAAATGAGTGAACCTTGGACCACTTTTTCCTCATTTCCCAAGCCGGCCACGCGCAAATAGTTCGATTTACTTGAGCGGACATGCTCGAGCCAATCGTTCACCAATTCCTCGTGCGACAGCGGGGCCGGCATGCGGTCCATCTCATCACTGTTCAATTGAACCCATTTCCACTTGTTAGCCCCACTATATTTTTCCAAAGCATATCCCCTCCTTTTAAATGATGTTTTTCATTTACATCCCCACAAAATGCTGAAATGAAACGTTTAAAATAGGTTTGATAGCAAGATTGGCGGGGTATTCATAAGGAAAATAGAGTTTTTCAACTCTTAAGGAGGAATTCTAATGAAAGTCTTAGGTATGAGCTCACTATTTGCGGTAGGTGTTGGGGCAACGGCTGCGCTTTGGTTATCGAATAAACCGAATCGTATCAAAGCTGAGAATTTCCTTAGAGAATGGAAACGAAAGGTAAAACCAACTGTCTTTGATAAAGCGGAAGAGCTTCCGATTGAAAAGGGCGGCAATCCGCATCCACAGGATGTTGAAGATAACAACATGGTCAGCGAGGGCGCGATGTATTCTGTAAAATTTTATAATGAGAAAATCCAGTGATGGAAAAGTGGTTGGGGCTTAGTGCCCCAACTATTTTGTTGATTGAAAAAAAGTATAAATTTGGGCTTCGAGAATTGTCCAACTCCAGCGTGCTTCCGCTCTTTTTAAGGGGTGACTTATGAATCTACTTTTTTTATTTATCTATTTTATTATCATTGTGGCGGTCATTGAAATTTTCGTTGTTTTATTCCGCTTGACGGGGCTTAAAACGGAGATTTCCAGATTTCAGGTCATCTCGTTGATGACGGGTACTGGCTTTACTACGGGGGAATCCGAGCTCATTTTGGGTCATCCGATTCGCCGGAAACTGGCTACCTTTCTTATTCTGTTTGGCGCCTTTTCCCTTGCGGTGATTATTTCCTCCATTAGTCAATTCCTATCCGAGGGGCTCAGGACAAAGGAGATTTTTTATAGCGCCGGGGTAGTCATCATCATTTTTTTCATTTTTAAGATTAAGGGCTTTCAGCGATTGTTATATAAGTTTTTTAATCACGAAATGAAACAACATATCGAGATTGCTGACCTGCCCATGCGGGACGTATTTTTGAAAAATAAAGATGATGCCCTGCTCAATCTTCATGTCTATCAAGATTCCACTCTCGTCAATCGAACGGTTCAACAAGCGATAAACAACTATGATGAGTTAGAATTCGTGGTCTTGTTCATCCAGCGCGGCGAAATCAAGATTCGCAAAAATCTTTATGACACTGTCATTCATGAAGGAGATCACATCTTGTTATATGGTGCGAAAACGGTCATTTTGCAGACCTTTAACGATGACATTACCATTATGAAGAAGAAGCGGGAGGACCTTGAAACACTTCCAAACGAAATGCTGTAGCAGCGCTGCTACGGCTTTTTTGTGGTTTCCGGCTAAACTCCGCACCAAAAAAGCCTCCTAAAAGAGGCCTTGGTTACTTTTTTCTACTTCTAAATACATAATGTGGTAGCCATCAGCTTGCTGGACTTGGAATCTGTATCCCTCTGCCTCCACCCATGCCCCCACTTGGGTATCGGCCTGCTGGGTGAGAAACCAGCCGCCAATGGTATCGACGTCTTCGGCTGACAGATTGGTCCCAAGTATTGCATTCACATCGGGAATTAAGACTTTGGCCGCGATGATATAATGGTTGGCTGCCAGGGTGCGGATGTCTGCCACCTCATCCCCATCAAATTCATCTCGGACCTCCCCGACGATTTCCTCAATAATATCTTCGACCGTCACTAAACCGGAGGTACCGCCGTATTCATCAATGAGAATCGCCATATGGGTCCGTTCGGTTTGCATTTTTATTAATAAATCATGAATCGGGATCGTTTCAATTACCTGAATCACCGGCTGGATGTAGGAAGTGATGTCCCATTCTTCACCTGATCTTTTATTTAGCATTTTAGCCGTTAATACCATTTTCACGTTCATTACACCGAGAATATGATCCTTATCCCCATCCATGACGGGATAGCGGGTATATTTTTGCGTCTTCAGAGTATGGATCACCTCTTGACGCGTATCGTCAAGCGATATGCAGCTCATCTCCGTGCGGGGCACCATAATTTCTTTGGCAACTCGTTCGTCAAACTCAAAGATATTGTCAACATATTTCCATTCCGTTTGGTTAATTTCCCCGCTTTTCAAGCTTTCAGCCAGGAGAATCCGCAGCTCTTCTTCAGAATGCGCTAATTCATGCTCGGACGCCGGCTTTAGGCCAAACATCCCGACGAGCAGGCGCGCCGAATGATTTAATGCCCAAATAAACGGAAACATGATTTTATAAAACCAGATAATTGGTTTCGAAAAAATCAAGGTAATTTGTTCTGCCTTTTGGATGGCAAAGGTTTTTGGAGCTAATTCCCCGGCAACAACATGAATAAAGGTCACGATGACAAATGCCAGCACAAACGATAACAGGTGCGTCACCGTTTCATTCAAATGCAGTGCCGCAAGTAATGGATGGAACAGCTTCTCCACCGTCGGTTCTCCCAGCCAGCCAAGTCCTAACGCCGTCACCGTGATGCCAAGTTGACAGGCCGATAGATATTCATCAAGGTGGGTCACTACCTTTTTAGCTGAGACCGCGTTCTTTTTTCCTTCGATAATCAATTGTTCAATCCGGGATGTCCTTACCTTCACGATGGCAAATTCAATTGCCACAAAGAATCCTGTTAGGACAATTAATAGGGCAATGACTAATATGTTGACCGCCAGCATGGGCCGCAACACCTCCCTTAAAAATAACAAAGAGGATGTCTCAAACCAACGGCTTAGACCCCACTGCCTCAATATCTCGCTGGTACTTTCCTAAAGGGCGACTATATTGAGGGTAATACGCGGGGTCAGACCCTTTTGAGACATCCTCTGTCATGGTTTAAACCTATAGACGATTATTTTCCTCGTCTATTTTATTGTCTAGTTTACCTAAATATTTAGCGGCAAACTCTGTTCCTCCGAGTCCGAAGGCTAGACCAAACGCCAGCGCCAATCCGCCTAAGACGAGGATAAAGGCTGCATTGACAATGGAGTGGGCCACACCCAGTTGATCCAAGGCCATAAACACGGTAATCGTAAAGATGGCATATTTGGCAATCGCCGCAAGGGTGCGAGCGTAATTATGTTTGATGATATTTTGTAAAATCCGCTCAATGAAGTGGCCTAAATATAGCCCTATACCTAATATTAAAATTGCTGCTAACAACATTGGTAAATAGGCAATGACTCCTGTTGCTAAGGTAACTAAGAAGTCTAAATGAACAATTTGTAACGCTTCGACCGTAAATAATAAGACGACAATTACTTTAGCAAGCAAGCCAACTAATTGTGACAGCGTATATTTTGATTTTTCCGGTGTTACATTACCAATGCCCATCTGGTGGAAGATATTATCAAATCGTAAACGCCACAGCATTTGGGTGACCACCTTTTCCACCCATTTTCCAAGCCAGATCCCTACTAACATCAGGATAATCGCAACCGCGATATTAGGGATCAATGATAGCACTTGATGCAGCATGCCAATGGCTGGTTCGGAAATCCCTTTTAGATCTAATTTTTCTAGGGCTGTAATGACCGTTGGAATGAGGATAAAGATAAACACGATATTTCCAATGATACTAGATATACTCGTTTCCTCAATATTTTTCACCAAGCCAAACCGCTGGCCTAGGTTATCGGCACCGAGACTTTTTAATAGATTGGTTAAAACATCGCGAACAAGCTTGGCAATTAACCAGCCGATGAACACAATCAGTGCGGCGGCAAATAACTTAGGAATAAAGGCAAGCATAGTCGAAAGAACATGTGAGAATGGTTCAGAAATGCCTTCTAGCTGTAATGCACCCAATACCCCTGGGATAAATAAGAGGAGAACAAAATAAAAGATGGCTTGGGCAATCTTGTCCACCTTGTTTAGTGCTTCTAGCTGACTATCAGCCATTTTCCATTGGACGAGTCGAGATTCCAAATGGAACATTGATGCTCCCTTTTTAAAGAGGAGACGAAGGACAAAAGCAACTACATATGCAAATAATAGAATCAAAGCCGCTTTTAATAGATGCGGAATTGCCGCCGTTAATGTCGACATCATGACGACGAGTGGACGGGCAATCAAGCTCAGGTTCAACATATTGAAAAAGATAATCCACACGACGACTAGTAATGTATAGTAAACTATTTTTCCAATAATGTGTTCAGATGAGTATTTACTTCGTTTTCCACCATGGGAAAACAACTTCTCATCGAGACTGGTTTTCTTTAATGCTGCTTCTACGGCCTTCCCAATCCACTTGGCAATCAGCCAGCCTACTAATAAGACGAGAAGTGCTAATAGTAGGTGTGGAATTTGGTCAGTGTATATGTACCAACCAGCCATCATATTTCTTAGACTCATTTAACATCTCTCCTTTTCTTAGCTCTAAATTAGTTCGATTGTTGTAATACCCTGTGAGGCTGTTTTTAAACATGAAGCACCTGTCTTACGTTTATTGAAAAAAAGTTTCACTTTGATTTTCTATGGGAATATAATCACTAGTTCGATCAACACAAAGGAGGAGAACACATGAATAAGAAAGCATTGTTAACAGGAAGCTTGGCTGCGTTACTTACCTTTGGCGGTTTGGCGGGGTGCGGCGATGGGGTTGACCAAGATAATGGGGTTAGTGATGGCGAGCAAAAAGATGCCGTAGATAATGATACAAAGAAAGAAGCCAATGACTCTGTTGAAAAAACGAAAGAGAATTTATCCGATATTAAAGATAATGTAGAAAGTGAATTAAAAAAGGATGGCGTCGGTGATGGTGTCGATCAAGATAATGGCGTCAGTGATGGAGAAAAGAAAGATGCCGTAGATAATCAATAGGTTTATATTTCGTAATAATCGGGTACTAAACAAATAGAACCTAAAACATTTCGAGGAGGAATGAACCATGAATAAAGATGAAATCAAAGGCGGCTATAATCAAGTAAAAGGTGAAGCAAAAGATCAATTGGGTAAAGCAACGGATGATCCTGAGACTAGAGCAGAGGGAAAATTCGATAAAGTAAAGGGTAAAGTGCAGGAAGAAATCGGCGAATTAAAAGAAAAAACGAAATAACTCTCATTCCCGAAAATACGAATTACCCAATCCTATCATGTCGATTTTTTTAATCGTTGAAATAAAGGAATGAAAAAGAAGAGGCTTCCCCCAGCCTCTTCTTTTTGTATGTTTACCCCTTTAATTTGACTCCTTGTGCATTTCTCCCGTTTGTTGCTCAGAACCGGCCGCTTTCCCCAAAGCGGCCGGTCTTTATTTTAATATAAGCATTTTTAAGTTTTGGCTTCGAGAATTGTCCAGCTCCAGTGCCCTAGCGGCTAGTGTCCTTCGCTCTCCGCCCTACGATAAGTCAACATCGAATCTCCTCCGGCTCTTCGTGTTTCCTTTATCTCAGTTGGAGCGCTCCAGGCTATACGCCGCTGACCAGGGCGCTTCCGCTTTTCTTTATTGAAGATTGTTCAAGAAGTCGAGCGCGATGTTTGGCGCTATGCCAAACAAGACAGAGCCGACGACGGCGACTAGCAGGACAACGACGATGCCAAATGGTAGATTCAATTTGCGTTCGTCGCTGGCCGGGCGGAAGAACATTTGCGTCATGACGCCGAAATAGTAGAAATACGACACGACGGTGGTGGCAATCATGATGGCCGCCAGTACATAGTGCGGTGTGCCGTAAAAGGCGCCGATAAAGATGTTCAATTTGCCGATGAAGCCGGCTGTACCCGGGAAGCCTGCCAATGAAACAAGTAGAATTCCCATAAGGACGGCCAGCACTGGCGAGCGGCGGTATAGACCCGCAAAGTCAGCAATCTTGGTTGAACCGGACTGCTCGGTGACGACTTGGATAATCGCAAACGCGCCAAGGTTCATCAGCATGTAGGCAAGCAGGTAGAACCAGATGGAATACAGCATGTTCGAGCTCATCGTCGTTAAAGCCACAAGGATATAACCGGCATGGGCGATACTCGAATAGGCGAACATTCGTTTAATATCCGATTGCTTCAAGGCCACGACGTTTCCGACGATCATCGTTACAGCGGCAATGAAGGCAAGATAATCTTGCATTTTAAACAGGATGCCTTCACCGTTGGCACCTATCGGCGCGGCATTGTAAAAGACTGAAACAACAATGCGGATGACGATGACGAAGCCGGCTGTTTTCGAAATGACACTCAAGAAGGCTGTCACTGGTGTTGGTGATCCTTGATACACGTCCGGTGCCCACATATGGAATGGAGCCGCGGCCAGTTTAAACGATAAGCCAACAAAAAGGATTAAGAACGATAGGCCAAGCAAATAGGCCTGCTGCCCATCCGTTACGGCGGACAGGGTTTGTGCGATCGAGAAAAGATTGGTTGTTCCTGTTAAGCCGTACACATAGCTCATCCCAAACAACGTGATCGCCGTGGAAATACCGCCATTGATGACGTATTTCATAGCGGCTTCGTTTGACTGCAGGTTGTGCTTGCGGATGCCGGCTAAAATATAGGAAGAAACAGTTAACAATTCCAACCCGATAAATAATGTAATTAAATCGCCGCTTGATGTCATCACCATGGCACCGAGCAAGGCGGTTAAGAACAAGTAATAAAACTCGCCGCGATAGTCTTCCAAGCCATCCTTTGCCTCATAGCTGACGGCTAAAAACATGACGAGGGCCGAACCTGCCAAGAGAATGATTTTAAAGGCTTTGCCAAACGTATCCAATGTAAAACTATCATCCAAAATCGACGTAGCCGGTGTGTTCAGCAGGCTGGCGACCGATATAGTCGCGGCAAGTATGCCGAGAATGCTGATCCAGCCAAGGATGCGTCGATCTTGTTTTTTCGGCAAAAATAAATCTAACAAAGTAAGAGCTGCCGTAACACCCAGGATGATGAATTCCGGTGTCATTACACTCCAGTTAAATGATTTCAATGTCTCTAAGTCCATCCTTCATCACCCTCCTAACCCTAGCATGATGGTTTCAAGTGTAGTTTGCAGTGGAGAGCTTAGAACACTTGGATAAACACCAATTAACACGATTAATACCATAAGTACGATGACGGGAATAAATTCCGCACCTCTAAGATCCAAAACGCCGGCAAATTCACGGTGCGACTTGCCGTAGGTAATGCCCAGGACTGCCCGCAAGATGTACGCGGCCGTCATGATAATCCCGATCGTTCCAATCGCAGCAATCCACGGTAATTCTTCGAATAAGCCGAGGAAGGCCATAAATTCGCTGACGAAACCGGACATACCTGGTAAACCGAGTGACGCCATACCTGCGGCAAGCAAGAAGCCTGCGGCAATCGGCATCCCCTTCGCCATTCCGCCAAGGTTTTCGATCAGCGATGTATCGGTACGCTCGTACAAGATACCGACTAGGAAGAACAACAGTGCAGAAATCAAGCCGTGCGACACCACTTGAAAAATCGCCCCCTGCACCCCAGCCGTGTTCATGGCCGCAAGTCCAATTAGTACGATTCCCATGTGGGAAATAGATGAATAAGCCAAAACCATTTTAAAGTCTGTTTGAATGAACGCTAGGAACGCCCCGTAGAGAAGATTTATGACTCCAAGGATGGCAATGAGCGTCGCAAGAGTCCTAAATTGCTCGGGAAAAATCCCCATTCCGAAACGGATTAAACCGTACGCACCTATTTTTAATAGAATCCCAGAGTGAATCATCACAACCGATGGCGGTGCTTGAACGTGCACCTTTAACATCCAGCTGTGCAATGGGAAGATCGGCAATTTGACGCCGAAGGCAATCAGTAAGGCAATGAACAAACCAAGCTTCAAGTCACTGGACAGCGGTGCACTTGGGTCGGCCATGATTTGCGTTAACAGCGCAATGTTGGTTGTGCCTGTTTTTGCAAACATAATCATAATGACAATCAGCAGCACGGCTGAACCTAAACCGTTGTAGATTAAGAAGCTGTAGGCTGCCTTTTCTTTTTCAAAATAACCCCATTTTCCGATTAAGAAGAAGGTTGGAATCAGGGTCACTTCAAAAAAGATGAAGAAGAGCACTAAGTTTTCAGCCGTAAACACGCCGAGCATGCCTATTTCTAATAGAAGGAAGAGCATAAAGTAGCCTTTCCATTCCTTTTTGATAAATTTAGCCGCAGCAATCGCTGATAAGGTTGCGACGATCGACGTCAATGCCACGAGCAACAGCTGAAAGCCGCTGAGGCCCAGCTCATAATAAACGGAGAAGATCGGTTCTTCTGCATTCATGCCGCGGAATTGAATCCAATCTGTTGCCACATTGAAATCAGCTAAATTTTTACCAACTAAGAAATGAAGGTAGGCCGCTAGCGCCAAAAATAAAGCTGGCAGGGTTGCTAAAATGCCGACCACTTTAATCACTTTTGCTGCTTGTTTTGGCATGAGTGCCAAAACGATGATCCCTAGTAAAGGGGAGAATACTAGGATTGAAAGAACAGCTGATAAATTCATCGTAAGTACCCCCCTGTAAACGCAAAGATGACGGCGAGTAATGCAAGTCCGATGAAGGCCACTGCACCATAGGTCTGAACCTGACCGGATTGCAGCTTGGATCCGGCCCTGCCGAGTCCTTGGACAATCCCGGTCACGCCTTTAACAAGTCCTTCGACGAGGAAGACATCAATGAACCGTAAGAAGTAGCTTAATCCTTTTGTGAAGGCTACGACGGTCATTTGATAAAACTCATCGACGTAATATTTGTTCAATAAAATCGTATGCAGGGTATCACCTGTCCCGCTTAACCAATTACGGGCAATTGAACGTTTGTAGTACATCAAGTAGGCAAGATAGATTCCTGCTAAGGAAACGACCGTTGCTGCAATCATGATCCAGACTGGCCCTTCGACATGACCGTTGTGGGCAAGATACTCATTGCCGTCTACGAGCCAATCGCCAAGGAACGTCCCGAACCATGGTGTGTTCACATAACCGGCTATGACCGCAAGGACGCCAAGGACAATCATTGGTCCTGTCATATTAGCTGGTGATTCGTGAACATGTTTCTGATCGCCGCGTGCTTCTCCCGTAAACACCATGAAGAACAAGCGGAACATATAGAATGCGGTCATGAAGGCGGCCGCAAGGGCAAGCAAGAAGAGAATCGGATGTCCGCCTTCCCATGCTGCTGCTAAAATTTCATCTTTACTGAAGAAACCGGATAATAGCGGCACGCCGCTGATTGCCAAGGTTCCGATTAAAAACAACGGCCCGGTCAGCTTTAATTTTTTCCATAGCCCGCCCATTTCCTCGATGTTCTGCGTGTGAACCGCATGAATGACAGATCCTGCTGCTAAGAAGAGCAGTGCTTTAAAGAAGGCATGTGTCATGAGGTGGAACACACCTGCCACATAGCCGGCAGAACCCAGTGCCAGCATCATGTAGCCGAGTTGGCTGACGGTTGAGTAGGCGAGTACTCGTTTGATATCGGTTTGCACAAGACCAATACTGGCCGCAAAGATGGCGGTAAACGCACCGATCACAGCAATCGTGAGCAATGCTGTTTTACTCGCTAAGAACAATGGGAATAGTGCTGCCACTAAATAAACCCCAGCTGCCACCATTGTCGCTGCGTGAATGAGCGCTGACACAGGCGTCGGCCCCTCCATCGCATCTGGAAGCCAGGTGTGGAGCGGAAATTGACCTGATTTTCCGACAGCCCCGATAAAAATTAAGATGGCAATTAAGGTAATCATGGATTGTGAAATGGCACCAGCTTCGACAGCATGGAAGATTTCACTATATTCAAAGGTTTTCGTTTGCCAGAAAAGAAGAATCATGCCGATAAACAGGCCAACATCCCCGATACGAGTCATGATGAATGCCTTTTTGGCGGCAGCTTTTGCCTCTTCCTTGTAAAAATAGAATCCAATTAATAAGAAGGAACCTACACCAACAAGCTCCCAAAAAATATAAGTTTGCAAGAGGTTAGTCGAGATGACAAGCCCTAGCATTGCAAAGGTAAATAATCCTAAATAGGCATAGAATACTGGAAACCGCTCGTCTCCATTCATGTACCCTTTCGAGTATGTATGTACTAAGAAACTTACGAGCGATACGATAAACAGCATTAATGCATTTAATTGATTGACTTCAAAGCCCGCTGTTAGATGCAGATCTCCTATCGTGAGCCAGTTCAATTTCGTGACGTAGGTTGGCTCTGAAAAGCGCTCGAATAACACCAAAATCGAATAGATCAGCGATGCTAATGTGAAGAGAATCCCCACATACGCACTCGCCTCCTTCAGTCGCTTACCGAATAGAAGAAGGATCAAAAACGATAATAGCGGGAAAAGCGGTATAAGCCATGCATTTTCCATCATTATCACTATCCCCTTTTCGGATGGTGCCTGTGATGCTTGAAACCACCCGAATTTTGTCGATTTGCTCGGGAGGGACATGTAGAGTCTGCCGCCACCCGAATTTTGTCGATTACTCTAGTTTTTCATTGTATCCATTTCTTCAATGTTGACGGTTTTCTTGTTGCGGTAAAGTGCGATGAGAATCGCTAGACCAACCGCGGCTTCTGCTGCTGCGACACTGATCGAAAACAGAGCAAAGATTTGACCAGTAATCGATGGAGCCACGCCGTATTTACTAAAGGTAACTAGATTAATATTGACGGCATTCAGCATTAATTCAAGCGAAATTAACACAATGACGGTATTTTTCTTTGTCAACGCACCGTATAAACCGATACAGAATAATATCAGTGCAAGTGCCAGGAAGGCTGAAGCGGGAACTGAACTCATTCCTCATCCGCCTCCTTTTTCTTTTCATTTTTTGCTAAGACGATTGAACCCACTAACGCTACTAAAAGTAAAACAGAGGTTAACTCAAATGGAATGATATATTTTGAGTAAAGGGCTTCCCCAATTTGGAACGTATTGTTTTCATGCAAGTTGGTTGGCACTTGTTCAATACCGAAGTTGTAGATGCCCAAGTAAACGGCAATGCCAAAGCCAACAATTCCTAAAAACAAGAGCACCTTTCTCCATCTGCCTGTTTTCGGTTCACTTTCATCATCATGCTTCGTTAACATGATGCCAAACAGCATGATAATCGTAATCGCCCCTGAATAAATTAAAACTTGGACAGCGGCCACAAATTCTGCTGAAAGCACCACATAAATGCCTGCTATCGCTACAAATGTGAAAATCAGAGCTACGACCATATGCACGACTTTCGTAAGGTTCAATAACAGTACGCCGCCGATAATCGCCACGAGTGCGAGGCCCATAAAAGCGAGAAATTCACCTGAAAATGTCATGCTTTATTCACCTGCCGTATGTTTTCATCGTTTTCATCAAGCCATTCTAGGTTTTTAAATAACATATCACGGCTGTATTCAGCGAGCTCAAAGTTGTTGGTCATGATGATGGCCTCCGTTGGACAAACCTCTGTACAGAGATCGCAAAGGATACAAATCTCGAAGTTAATATCATATGTGTCGATAATCTTTCCTTTTTTCGCTGGATCCGGATGCTTCTTACCCGTTAATTGAATACAATCCGTCGGGCAAATCTGCGCACACTGATTACAAACAATACACTTCTCCGGATAAAACTTCTGAATCCCGCGGAAGCGGTCAGGAAGTGGCAGCGGCTCGTTAGGATAATCATACGTAACCTTCTCGCGCGATAATTGTTTTAGGGTATATTTCAAGCCTTTAAATACTCCAAGCACGTTTTTCACCCCTTTTACATTTTAAAGATTGTTTACGGTGTTAGGCACCATTTTTCCCACTATCACAGTGAATAGCCCGTTTTTGGTGTCAGGCACCATATGCTTTATGCATTAAAAGAATAATGATTTGATTAAAGCGGTTAGGAATATGTTGGCTAGTGCGATTGGCAGCAAGACTTTCCAGCCAAATTCCATCAGTTTGTCGGCACGGAAACGCGGGAGCGTCGCACGCAGCCAGATATACACAAAGACAACCAAACTGAATTTAAGTGCAAACCATACGGCTCCAGGAATAAAGCTGAGGAAACCAAATGGTGCTAACCAGCCGCCTAGGAATATGACCGTTATTAGAGCGGACATTGCAAACAAATACACATATTCTGCGAGCATAAAGAAGGCCCAGCGGAATCCCGAATATTCAACATGATAACCCGCAACGAGTTCATTTTCTGACTCTGGAAGGTCAAATGGTGTCCGATTTAATTCGGCAATGGATGCAATGAAAAAGACGATAAACGCGATTGGCTGTAACAAAATGAACCAGCCATGCTCCTGTTGTTCCACGATATCATTTAAATTTAAGCTTCCTGTTAACAGGATGATCCCCAGGACCGACATGACCAGTGGAATTTCGTAGGAAATCATCTGGGCTGAAGCACGCATGCCTCCTAAAAGGGCGTACTTATTGTTTGATGCCCAGCCGCCAAGCAGCATGCCGAAGGTTGTTAACCCTGAAACAGCAATATAGTATAGTAATCCTACACCGATATCGGCAAATTGGAATTTGTCCGTGAACGGCATGGTTGCCAGCACCATAAAGGATGGGGCGAACGCAATGACCGGTGCAATGATAAATAATGGCTTGTCGACTGCCTTCGGAATAATGTCCTCTTTTAGTAAAAGCTTAAGGACGTCAGCGACCGTTTGCAAGAGTCCCCATTTGCCGCCCACCTGATTTGGACCGTGGCGCAGCTGCATGTAGCCCAAGACTTTCCGCTCTGCTAAAATTCCGTAGGTAACGAAGCCTAATACGATTAAAAGCAAGACAGCACCGAGTAAAAAGAAAATCCCAAAGTTAGCCCAACCAGGACTCGACTGCAGCAATTCTTCTATCATTAGCCGTCAACCTCCCCAAGGACAATATCAACTGCCCCTAAAATAGCAATCATGTTGGCAATATTTTCACCCTTTAATAGTTTTGGGAGAATTTGCAGATTATAGAAGGACGGTCTTCTAAACTTTAAGCGATACGGTTCTTTTTTTCCATCGCTCGCAATATAGCAGCCAATCTCTCCACGAGGTGACTCAATTCGTACAAAGGCCTCCCCCTTCGGTGCCTTAATAATTTTCGGCACTTTAGCAAGAATGGAGCCTTCAGACGGGAATTGTTCCGCTGCCTGCTCAAGAATTTTAAGCGATTCTCCAATCTCTTCCAGTCTTAGGTTGTAGCGGGCCAAGCAATCGCCGTCCTCCGATGTTGGGACATCAAAGTCAAAACGGTTATAAATCGAGTACGGCTCATCTTTGCGCAGATCCCACTTCACACCGGTGCTGCGAAGATTAGGCCCGCTCAATGAGTAATTGATGGCATCCTCTTTCGAATACTTGCCGATCCCTTTTACCCGGTCTATAAAGATCTCATTTCCAGTGACAAGCTCATGATAGCCCTTGACCTGTTCGCGCATGTAAGGGACAAACTCTTTCACTTTTTCAATCCAGCCTTCAGGAGCATCCCACTTCACCCCGCCAACCCGCATATAGTTGAAGGTCAAGCGCGCACCTGACAGTTCGTTCAGCATATTGATAATCATTTCACGATCACGGAAGGCATAGATAAATGGACTGGTCGCCCCAAGGTCAAGGATGTATGTCCCCCATGCCACCAAATGGCTGGCAATCCGGTTTAATTCCATCGCAATGACGCGGAGAAAATCGGCTCGTTCAGGAACCTCAATTCCCATCATCGTTTCGACAGCATGACAGATGACATAGTTATTTGTCATGGAAGATAGATAATCCATTCTATCTGTATAAGGAATAATTTGCGTATATTGCAGGTTCTCAGCTAATTTTTCTGTCCCTCGGTGTAAATATCCGATAACAGGCTTTGCTTCGGTAATGATTTCCCCATCAATTTTCACGACGAGGCGGAAAACTCCGTGCGTACTTGGATGCTGAGGACCGACATTTAGTAGCATTTCTTCTGTTCTGATCATTGTCTACACCTCCACATCGTACGGCTCATAATCTTTTCGCAGTGGATAGCCCACCCAATCTTCGCCAAGCAAGATACGGCGTAAGTCCGGATGCCCTGTAAACTTAATTCCTAGTAAATCATATGCTTCACATTCAGGCCACTCTGCACCTGCCCAAAGCGGCTGCACGGATTCGATTGTTGGGTCATTACGGTCAATCTTTACTTTTAACGCCACAGATTGACGTTTTTTGTATGAGAATAAGTGAACATAAATTTCCATATGTGTTTCGAAATCTGTTCCATGAAGCTCTGATAAATAATCAAAACCTAACAGCTCATTGTATTTTAAAAATTGAGCCACTTTAAAATATGTATCACGCTTCGCCACTAGTGTTGGAACATCCTTAGATAGTTTATTAATATAAGAATCTTCTAAAACATCAGCACCTAAATTTTCTGCAATGACTTTTACATATTTATCTAAGGTTGGCTGATTGACGGATGGCTTTGCTTCCTCTTTAACGGCTGCATTGTCGTCCGTTTTTCCGCCCGCTGCTGCTTTGGCTTTCGCTGCTGCCGCGGCTTTCGCCTTCGCTTTTGCGGCTGCGATCGCCTTGGCTTTTTCATCATCGCCGCCCGCTGCCCCATCGGGATCTGTTCCTGCTCCGGCTGCCTTTGCCTTTGCGGCGGCTGCTGCTTTGGCCTTTGCTGCCGCGGCCGCCTTTGCTTTCGCCACGGCCGCTGCCTTTGCCTTGGCATCATCTCCGGCAGGTTCACTCTCGGTGATTTCAGCCGCTGGTGCTTCGCCTCCCGCTAGCTCCATGGCCTTGCGTTTTGCCGCTGCGGCCGCCTTTGCTTTCGCTACAGCTGCGGCTTTTTTCTTCGCTAGGTCATCCGCGTCCGCTTCCTCTGACGGTGCTGGCTCGGCTGACTCTTCTGGTGCTCCCGCTAGCTCCATCGCCTTGCGTTTCGCTGCTGCGGCCGCCTTTGCTTTCGCCACGGCAGCGGCTTTTTTCTTCGCTAGGTCATCCGCATCACCGGATCCTGAAGAATCGGCTTTTTCTTGTGCCGACACTGGTGACGATGGTGTTGCTTCGGCCGCGCCGGCTTCTTTCGCCTTCCGCTTAGCAAGAGCAGCTGCCTTCGCCTTTTCTGCTGCTTCTTTCTTTATTTGATCGAGATCTTTCTCCCCGCTCATCGGTTAGATCACCTTCTTCCCAGTCTTCGCTTCATAGCGAATTTTTTCCTTTAACTTATTGATACCATAAATTAAAGCGGCTGGGTTTGGAGGGCATCCTGGTATGTATACATCAACAGGAACAATTTGATCGACTCCTTTAACAACGGAATACGATTTAACGTACGGCCCGCCTGCAGTTGCACAAGAACCCATCGCAATGACCCATTTTGGCTCAGGCATTTGATCATATAAACGGCGTAAAATCGGTGCCATCTTCTTCGTCACCGTTCCAGACACAATCATACAATCCGATTGCCGTGGGGACGTCCGGAAAAACGACCCAAAGCGGTCCAAGTCATAATTTGCCCCGCCAACGCCCATCATTTCAATCGCACAACAAGCCAGACCAAATGTCATTGGGTAGATCGAACTGCTTCGAGCCCAAGCTTTAATTTGCTCCAGCGTAGTCATAAATACATTTCTTTGCAATTCTTCCATTTCTTTTGGTGAAATAGCATCTAGGTTTAAATCCATCGTAGCACCTTCTTTTTCCAAGCATACACTAGGCCAATTAGAAGCATAATCACAAAAATTAACATTTCAATCAGTGCAAAAATCCCGAGCTTATCATAGGCCACCGCCCAAGGATACAAAAACACTGTTTCTACATCAAAAATAACAAACATCAGGGCAAAAATATAATAGCGGACATTGAACTGTACACGTGAATCGTGAAATGGCTCAATACCGCTTTCATATGTGGTATTCTTCGCATCACTAGGCATATGCGGACGCAGAAGTTTTCCCAAATATAACGCTACCACAGGCAGCAGCACCCCAAGACATAGGAACGCAAAAACTATCAGATAATTATTCTGATATACATTTAAAAGTTCCATGTCTATCCCCTCCAATGTTGTAAATTTTCATACTAATGAAACTTGTAACCGAATTCATTATAACATTGTTACAAACGTGTGTCGACAAGCCAATTCCATAAAAATTGGAATTCTAGCGCCTCGAAATTTACCAGTTATGACATGTTAGAGTTCACTTTCAAATGACCTTACATTGTTAAATTTTGCATGCCTTCGTGATAGTTGATGAGCTGGCGAAGAATTTTAAAAATAACCTAGTTGGACATTCGACAACAACCTTATTTTAACCGCAAAATTTAGACGATGTCAGTGAGAATTGTCATTTAATGTTCACTTAATATCCAGTTATTAGCTATTTTTTTAAAATTATCTCCCACCACTATTTGAATGACCAAAAACTTATAAACTACATCATTAAACTAACCCAACCAATGAGCCCATCCTAGCTTTTTCCCTTACAGCATATGCTTCACAGCCGTGAACATGCATATTAATATAAAAACCAGCCCTTTCCTACTAGGAGTTAGGCTGAAACAAGTAAATTTTTCTTAAATCTAGCTAGCTATGACCATTTTCATAAAAACGAACAGACGATTCTTCCTATCAAAATAGACTTATCAACCACTTTTTCAAAGATATCCAACCGATATTAAAAAAGATCAACCACTTTTCGTGAGATATCAACCGGTTTCAAACAGATTTCAACCGATTTTCACGATTTATCAACCAAACAAAAAACTCCACCTTCTTACCAATGCCACCATCCCAAATAACACAAAAAACCCCTCCAGCAGCCTGGAAGGGTTTTTTTATATAAGAATTTATAAGTTTTGGCTTTGAGAATTGTCCAGCTCCAGGCCATACGACGCTGACCAGGGCGCTTGCGCATTTCTCATTAATGCAATCTTTTTTCCGATACGGCGAGGCGATTGATGGCACGACGCAGCGCAAGTTCAGCACGTCTGAAATCAATATGTTCGAGTTGCTGGTCTTTTATCCGCTGTTCGGCACGTTCCTTCGCTTTTAGGGCACGTTCCACATCAATTTCAGATGCTGACTCAGCCGATTGGGCAAGAACCGTCACTTGATCAGGGCGAACCTCTAAAAATCCACCGCTCACCGCGATAAATTCCGTATTTCCACCCTTTTTCAGACGAACTGCACCAATTTCAAGCGGAGCTACCAAGGGAATATGGCCAGGTAAAATACCTAACTCACCACTCTTAGCCTTGGTACTTACCATTTCCACATCTGAATCATACACCGGGCCATCGGGAGTAACAACACTGACTTTAATCGTCTTCATTTTTTACCCTCCTGGCTCTCTTTAGACCTCTACACCCATGCGTTTTGCACTCTCAACCACATCTTCAATGCGGCCGACAAGACGGAACGCATCTTCTGGAAGGTGATCATACTTACCATCAAGGATATCTTTGAATCCTTTAACCGTTTCTTTAACAGGTACATAAGAACCTGGCTGGCCAGTGAACTGCTCAGCCACGTGGAAGTTTTGCGATAAGAAGTTTTGGACACGACGTGCACGGTGTACGACTAACTTATCCTCATCAGAAAGTTCATCCATACCGAGGATCGCAATGATATCCTGTAATTCACGATATTTTTGTAATGTGGATTGTACTAGACGTGCTACGTTATAATGCTCTTCACCAACGATATCTGGTGACAAGGCACGAGAAGTCGAAGCAAGTGGATCCACCGCAGGGTAGATACCCATCTCAGAAAGCTTACGCTCAAGGTTTGTTGTAGCATCTAAGTGAGCGAAAGTAGTAGCCGGAGCCGGGTCTGTATAGTCATCGGCTGGTACGTAAATCGCTTGGATTGATGTTACAGAACCTTTATTAGTAGACGTAATCCGTTCTTCTAATCTACCCATTTCCGTAGCAAGTGTTGGCTGGTAACCTACCGCAGAAGGCATACGGCCTAATAGGGCAGAAACCTCAGAACCTGCTTGCGTGAAACGGAAAATATTATCAATGAACAATAACACGTCTTGTCCTTGCTCATCACGGAAATATTCAGCCATTGTCAAACCAGTCAAGGCAACGCGCATACGTGCACCTGGCGGCTCGTTCATTTGTCCGAAAACCATCGCTGTTTGCTTAATAACGCCGGAATCTGTCATTTCGTGGTAAAGGTCATTTCCTTCACGTGTACGTTCACCAACACCGGCGAAAACAGAAATACCGCTATGCTCTTGAGCAATGTTATTGATTAATTCCTGGATTAATACGGTTTTACCTACACCGGCACCACCGAATAAACCGATCTTACCACCTTTAATATATGGGGCAAGCAAGTCAACGACTTTAATACCCGTTTCAAGAATTTCAACTTCAGTTGAAAGCTCTTCAAAGGTTGGTGCTTCACGGTGAATCGAATCACGGCGTGCACTTGCTGGGATATCCTCTTTAAGGTCAATTGCTTCACCTAAAACGTTAAATACACGACCAAGTGTTACATCTCCAACTGGAACAGAAATCGGCTTACCAGTATCTTCTACTTCTAAACCACGAGTTAACCCGTCCGTAGTCGACATCGCAATCGTCCGAACTGTATCATCACCTAAATGAAGGGCTACTTCAAGGGTTAAGTTGATATCCACATCTGATTCATTACGCGCTTTGGTTACAATTCTCAAAGCATTATTAAGCTCAGGCAATTGACCGTGTTCAAACTTAACGTCAACTACCGGACCCATAATCTGAAGAACGCGTCCTTTGTTCATCGTTTTCCCTCCTGACTTACTCTCAAACTTCCTTCTTAAAAATGAACCTTGTTCGTACTCTCTATAATTTAACGTTGTGGCACAAAGTCGAGGGCGTCTCACCCATTCCTATTCTCAACATCTAGTCAGAGCTCCAAAATAGGGTTCATTTTCAAAAAGATTATTGTCCAGCTCCAGCGACCAGTGGCTAGTGTACTTCGCTCTTTTCCCTACGATAAGTCAACATCGAATCGCTTCGCTCTTCGTGTTTCCTTTATCTCAGTCAAAGCGCTCCAGTCCATACGCCACTAAGCGGTCGCTTCCGCTTTTCTTATTCTAACGCCGCCGCACCGCCAACGATTTCGGTGATTTCTTGTGTGATCGCCGCTTGACGGGCACGGTTGAAGACTAATGTATAGTGATTGATTAATTCTTTCGCATTATCAGTGGCATTTCTCATTGCTGTCATCCGGGCAGCATGTTCACTCGCCTTGCTGTCGAGCAGGGCACCGTAAATTAAGCTTTCGGCATATTGCGGCAGGAGAACTTCCAAAATTTCTTCTGCAGATGGCTCAAATTCATAAGAGATGAGCTTGTGAGAAGTGGTTAAATCCGTTAATGGAAGCAATTTCTTTTCCGTCACTTCCTGAGAAATGGCACTTACATAATGGTTATAAAAGACATGTAATTCATCGAATGTTCCATCAGCAAACATGCCCACCGTGCTACGGGTCACATCTTGAATATCGGCAAAGTTTGGCTGTGCAGGAATCCCAATAATCTCAAGAGCAACATTTATACCGCGCTTGACAAAATAGTCACGGGCGATTCTTCCGATCGCAATAATAGCGAATTCCTCATTCGATTTATGTCGGCTTTGAATTGTTTGATGAACTTTACGAATCACGTTGCTGTTAAACGCACCAGCTAGACCGCTATCACTTGTCATCACAATATAACCGGTTTTTTTAACAGGTCGTTGTTTTAGCATTGGATGGTTCACACCACCTGAGCCAAGGGCAATCGATGTCGTTACCTCCTGGATTTTTTCCATATAAGGAACAAATGATTTGGCATTGACGACAGCACGATTCCATTTAGCAGCAGAAGTCATTTCCATTGCTTTTGTGATTTGACTTGTCTTTTTTGTTGAATTAATACGCGTTTTTATTTCGCGTAATGAAGCCATAGGTTCTCACCACCCTTTTTCAAAGAATGTCCAGCTCGGCGTACGGCAGTATACGACGGCCGCAACGCAAAACCTTGTTACATGTCAGACCCTATTATTCGGAAACTGCAAACGTCTTTTTGAAGTCGTTGATTGCAGAAGCCATATCGTCATCAGAAGGAAGAACCTTCGTTTTTGTAATATGGTCTAACAATTCTTTGCGGTTATGGTCTAACCAATTATAGAATTCAGATTCAAAACGACGGATATCCTCCAATGGAATATCATCAAGGAAACCGCGTGTTAACGCATATAGGATTGCTACTTGTTTTTCAACAGGGATCGGTTTGTGAAGATCCTGTTTCAATACTTCAACCGTACGGGCACCGCGGGCAAGTTTTGCTTGGGTGGCCTTATCAAGGTCAGAACCGAATTGCGAGAATGCCTCTAACTCACGGTATGACGCAAGGTCAAGACGTAATGTACCAGCAACACTCTTCATTGCCTTGATTTGCGCCGAACCACCTACACGGGATACGGAAAGACCTGCGTTGATCGCCGGACGAACACCGGAGAAGAATAGGTCTGATTGTAAGAAAATTTGTCCATCTGTGATGGAAATAACGTTTGTTGGGATATAAGCAGAAACGTCACCCGCTTGTGTTTCAATAAATGGTAAAGCTGTAATCGAACCAGCACCAAGAGTATCATTAACTTTACATGCACGCTCAAGCAAACGGGAGTGCAAGTAGAAAACATCCCCTGGATAAGCTTCACGACCTGGAGGACGGCGAAGCAGCAAGGAAAGCTCACGGTATGCAGCCGCTTGTTTAGATAAATCATCATATACGATTAAGACGTGCTTGCCTTCATACATGAATTCTTCTGCCATCGCAACACCAGCATATGGAGCTAAGTAAAGAAGCGGAGCTGGCTGTGATGCCGAAGCAGTTACAACGATTGAGTAATCTAATGCGCCATATTTACGAAGGGTTTCAACCGCACCACGTACAGTTGACTCTTTTTGACCAATCGCGACATAGATACAAATCATGTTTTGGCCTTTTTGGTTTAAGATGGTATCGATGGCAACAGATGTTTTACCTGTTTGACGGTCACCGATAATTAACTCACGCTGGCCGCGGCCGATTGGCACAAGGGCGTCAATCGCCTTAATACCTGTTTGTAATGGTTCATGAACAGATTTACGAGCCATAACGCCAGGAGCAACGGCTTCAACTGGGCGTGTTTTTGTTGTGTTAATTGGACCCATTCCATCAACAGGTTGTCCAAGCGAGTTTACAACACGTCCGATCATGGCTTCCCCAACAGGAACCTCCATGATGCGGCCTGTGCGGCGTACTTCATCGCCTTCACGGATTTCTGTATATGGTCCAAGGATGATAATACCAACGTTATTTTCTTCAAGGTTTTGTGCCATACCCATAACGCCGTTTGCAAATTCAACAAGTTCTCCGGCCATGACATTGTCGAGGCCATGAACACGAGCGATACCGTCACCGACTGTGATAACTGTACCGACATCGGTCACTTGAATTTCTGCCTGATAATTTTCAATTTGCTTTTTAATCAGGGCACTGATTTCTTCAGCTTTGATGCTCATGAGTTTCACCCCTATTCTTTCAATCTTAGCTTAACATCAATTTACGTTCTAACCGGTCTAATTTACCTTTTAATGATCCATCATAGATACGGTTGCCAATTCGGAGGCGGATACCGCCAAGTAAGTTGGAATCGACAATGTTTTCGATCTTTAATGACTTTTTGCCAATTTTCGCAGCAAACGTAGTCGATAAGGCCTCGCGCTCAGCGTCTGTAAGCGCACGAACGCTGTAGACTTCAGCTTCCGCCACACCACTTGCTTCATTTGCAAGCTCAATAAATTGACTTACCACTTCAATGATTTCGTCCTCGCGGTGGCGGTCAATCAATATTAATAACGTATTAAGAATATAGACATTGATCGATGCAAAAGCATTTGTCAAAATCTCTTTTTTCTTATCAATCGTCAGTTTCGAAGATTTTAAAACAGCTTTCATTTCGGCATCGTATTGTAAGACTTCCTTAACTACACGAAGGTCCTCTTCTACTTGACTTAGAATCTGCTGTTCCGTAGCAATTTGAAAAAGAGCTGCCGCGTAGCGTTTTGCTACCATGGAGTTGCTCATCGCTCTTCTCCTGCCTCTTTAATATATTGATTAATAAGCTCTTCTTGATCATTTGCACTTAATTCTTTTTCAATGACTTTAGAAGCAATTAATACAGATAAAGACGCAACTTGTTCGCGAATCGCTGTAACTGCCTTTTCTTTTTGCTGTTCAATTTCCAGCTTCGCCGCTTCTTTGATACGTTCCGCTTCAGTCCGGGCAACCGTGATAATTTCATCACGCTGAATATCGCCTTGTTTCTTCGCGTTTTCAATCAAATTTTGAGCATCGCTGCGCGCTTCTTTTAAAAGACTTCTTTGTTCTTCTAAAACTTTTTTCGCTTCTAAACGACTGTTTTCTGCCGCATTGATTTCATTAACAATATGCTCTTCACGTTGTTTCATAATGCCCATTAAAGGACCCCACGCGAATTTTTTAAGCAATGCTAACAAAATGATAAATACTATTAACTGGAAGAAGATATCTCCAAAATTTATATGGCTGCCGCCTTCAGCAGCAGTTGCCAAAACCAAACTGCTTGTTAACACCCTGGGCTCACTCCTTTCAAGAGTCGCTAAACGATAGAAAAAACACATAAATGAATGGCGAGGATTTGTTGATCTCCGCCATCTAGAATTTTTCTAATTTTATCGGTTTAATACCATGAACGCGATAACTACACCGATAATCGGTAATGCTTCAACTAACGCAACCCCGATAAACATTGTTGTTTGAAGCGTACCACGTAGTTCAGGCTGACGAGCAACACCCTCTACAGTACGTCCTACGATAAGACCGTTACCAATACCTGCACCAATAGCTGATAAACCAATTGCGATCGCTGCTGCTAAAATACCAATTGAACCTGTCATTTCTTTTTCCTCCTTAAATGTATAAAAATAGATGATTTTTTGTTTTGTTCATAAGAATGAACGTTTATTTAATGGTCGTGACTCACTTTATGAGCCATGTAAACCATTGTTAGCATGGTAAAAATATACGCTTGGATGGAACCTACGAAAACAGAGAAACCTTGCCATAGCAGGGTTAGCGGTACTGCTGCAATCGTACCTATAATTCCTTGATGCGCCAATCCGCCTGCCAAAAGTGACAGAAGCAATTCACCGGCAAAAATGTTACCGTAAAGACGAAGACCAAGTGTTAACGTATTAGCAAATTCCTCAATAATCTTTAATGGAAACAAGAATTTCATTGGGCTGAAGAATCCTTCAGCATATCCCTTCACACCTTTTAACTTCACACCATAGAAATGGGTAAGAGCTACAACCATTACAGCTAAAGTTAACGTGATCATCGGGTCTGCCGTTGGTGATTTCCACCAAAGCGTTTCATCAACCACAATTGCAAACGGTAAACCTATCATGTTGGATACAAAAATATACATGAGGAGCGTGATTCCAAGGATATGAAATCTTCCCCCATCCTTCCAATCCATTGTGCTGTTGATGATTCCTTTTACAAAGTCCATCACCCACTCAAAGAAGTTCTGCATCCCTGTTGGTTTCATTGCAAGCTTGCGGGTTGAAAGAACAGCGATTAAAAAGACAATTACACTCGCAATCGTAATCATCAGCATATTAGCGCCGTTAAACCAAAGACCCATGAATTCAAACTCCGGAGCTTTATGTTCCATATAAATTCACCTCACTTCCGCTTCATTTATGTACATGTATAGCGTTGTAAAAATAATCTATCATAATGACAATATAGGATGTCATTAGTCCTATCACTAAACCATAAACATTAAAATATTCCGGGTATCTAAGTGCGATCACTGCCGCAATACCCGCTGTTGCCATCCTTGAAAGGGAGCCTAGGGAGCGGACTTTTTTGCCTGCTGATACTAATTTATCAAAGCTCTCTGTCTTCCTTACTAATAACCAAAGATTAAGAAAACCAAAGCAAGTCCCCAAAATCAATCCTAAAAAGATAGTTTGGTAAGAAGTAAAGCCCCAGCCAAGAACATAAATGGCCAACAAGTAGAATATCCATTTCTTTTGCCTGTTGTACATTACTCTGAAATCTGGCATGTTATTTATCTCCTGAATAAAAATGGCGGATGGAAAGAAGCATAGAATAAGTTCCCGCAGCTAGTCCGACAAGCAGTCCGATTATTAAGAAAATTGGCTCTGTGTCCAATTGCCGATCAAGCCATCTGCCTGCGAAAATACCGATAAGAATGGAGCCGACTAACTGGGAGACAATCGCGGACATTAACGCCATTGCTTGAAAGGGATTGCGGTTGTTTTGACTCACTTCATCACATCCTCACTCTAAGAGAATGCCAATCGGGCACTAGGGTAAATTTGTTCCATAAATACTATCTTTTTATAGATAAAATCCTATGAAAACCCTACCATTTACACCCTTTGTTAGCATACAATAGGCACCAATCAATGTCAATCGGTTTACGTGAATTAATCCACAAACACTCTCACCATTATATCATTTTGTTTACACTATTATTGTATTGGAAATCTTGAACGTTTTTTGGCGGAAATGTGTCTATTTTGTGAACTTTTAATTCGATTTTAATCTAATTTTAATGCACCGGGCTGAGAAGTGTGTTTTTTCCCCTCGTTTTTCCCTCAGCCCTTATCTGCTATTCATCATTTTCAATCACAATCATCCGTTCAATAAAATCCTCTTTCCCTGCCTTTTTGGCAAATACCTTGATTAAGTAGGTCCCTTCAACAGGCAGCTGTTCCGCGGAAAGATTCTTCCGAAGCTGCCCCTTTTTCACGTTCGTCTCCGAATCCAAAAAGCCAACAAAACGGTGATCCTCCGGATTAAACAAGGCGATTCCAAACTCCTCCGCCCCGCCGGGCAAGTAAACCTCGTACCTGTACTCTCCCGGCCTGTCGCCTGTTGCAAAATCAAAGCCCATCACCCGCGGATAGCCCGGTTCCTCAAACACATATAAATAGGGGATTTGAATCAGCGCCGCTCCGGCCTGCAATCGTAAATAACCATCGTGAATCTTTCCTTTAAAAACGCGAGGGTCTACCAGCAGCTCCACGGTGATATCCTTTGCCTGGCCCGCCGCCAACGTAAACGATAATGGGAACCGCCAGCTCAGCCCCTCGACCTGGGGTGGAATCTCAAACGAATAGCGCTGCGATTTATTACTCGTATTTTCAATATGCAAACGTGCTTTATGACTGTCACTTTCAACGATAAATTTCCCAAACCGAATGCTGCTCGGCGTAACCAGCGACGATGCTTTAATCGCTTCATCAACTTGAATCCTGCCGGCCCCCTGCTCATATGTCCGGTAATAGCTTTTTACAGGGCCCAAGCCCGGTTCCGCCCCATTTTTTAAAAGCGGCTTTGCCGTATTCATCAACGACGCCTTGATTTGCGCCGGCGTCCATTCCGGATGTGCCTGTTTAATCAACGCGCAGGCCCCCGCCACATGCGGAGCTGCCATACTCGTCCCCTGTAACGACAAATAACCGCCCGGAATCGTCGAATTAATCGCTACACCTGGCGCCACAAGATCCGGCTTAATCTCCCACGTCCCCGTCACCGGCCCCCGCGAACTAAAGTCAGCCAGCCGGTCCCGCTCTTCCCTGACCAAAACCTTTGCGACGACACTGCCGTTTTTTAATTCTTTTTGTAAAATAGCTCCGTCACCTTTAGAGAGTGCACCGACAGGGATGGTCAGCTGAGTATCGAGGTTTCCCATGAAGCTGCCGCTCATATTATTGTAGATCAACACAGCCTTCGCACCCGCCTCCAAGGCATTTTTGGCTTTTTCCGAAAACGTTAATACCCCTCTTTTGATGAGGACCATTTTCCCTTGAACATGCTGCAACTCCTTTTTCCGACCGAGTCCACCGTCCACCAGCTGCAAAGAGCGGTCAAGTGCCCATTTACTTGAGCCTTCTAACGGCTGGAGGTCGATTTTCTCCCGCCTTCCTTCTATTAATAAAGATGGAATCTCCATTGTTGGCGTTGAGGCCCCTACAGAAATCGCCTTGGACGCAGTCCCCGGAGAACCAACCGTCCACACATTGGGCCCGGAATTACCGGAGGCCGCCACCGCGACGATGCCTTTGTCGACCGCACGGTTTAAGGCGAGGCTGATCGGCAGGTCCGGTCCGTTGATATCATTCCCGAGCGACAGATTGACAATATCGACCTTATCTTTGATCGCTTGTTCAATCGCAGCAAGGACCTGCTCGGTCGTTCCGCCCCCGCCCGGTCCGAGTGCGCGATAGGCCACAATTCTGGCCTCAGGGGCGACGCCCTTTATTTTTCCATTGGCGGCAATGATGCCGGCAACATGGGTGCCGTGAATGGTGGCCTTGCCAATCGCCAAGGTTTCCATCGGATCCTTGTCTTTATCGACTAGATCATGACCGCCGGCATAATTTCGTTTTAAATCAGGATGGGTGTAATCGACCCCGGTATCGATCACCCCAACCGTCACCCCTTTACCGGTGAGCCGTTCATTTTTGCTATCAAAAAAACGGCGCACTTCTTCGCCGCCAATAATTTTGACACTTTCCTCTGTTTCAACCCGGTACTCGGTGACTGGCGAGACGTTAAGAATATGCTCACGCCCGGCAAGTTGAGCAATCGCTTCTGGGCTGCCCTCGACGGAAAAACCGTCAATTGCCTCACGAAAAATGCGGCGCAGCTTTACCTGTTTAGTGGAGCTGACGAGCTGGTTAATTTCCTGTTCGGATTGCGGCTGTTCCAAGACAACAATCGCAACCGTATCGTGCGCAGGTTTCGGAATGGGTGGAATGGTGAGAAGGATAGCAAGCAGAAGTTTCATGTGACAAATTCCCCTTTTTTCATATCGTTTTCCTGGAGAGGGGAAAGTATGCACCTATCAATGCGGAATCGTGTATTCATTGATTTTCTTATCATTTAATGGGCACAGAAGCTCGTTCTTCGGAAGGGTATATCGGGTACCCCGTTTGGAGCCGGTCGGAAGGAGGTTGAGCGCGCGCAATTGATTTCCTGCCACGAAGGTGGATTCGATATGCAAAAATTCACCAAACTGTTTCCTCGTAATCGTCGGTCCGAACAGGAGGAAATAATCATCCACAGCCGGAAAATGGGCTGTTTTCGAGGTTAACTTACATTTAGGACAATGCCAATTCGCCGAATAATAACTCATCACCGTTGTTTGGCAAATCGGACAGAAAACACCTGTGTGAATATCAGCTTTTGATAATTTGTAGGTGGGGAGAATATCAGGAATGGGCGTTTGATGGTGGGTTAATAGGAGATCAACTAAATGGCTCATTTTTCTTTTGCTGAACACAGTTTTTTGATATTTCATTTCTAGTTCTTCCAGTTTATCCAAAAGGGATTCAGCATAAATTACTTCTTTAAAAATTTGTTGATGGTTCGTTTCTATTTTAGTGGTGGATTTACTGATAATGACCACTTTTTCAATCGGCAGACCGGTCATATTCAGTTTTCTCAGCCAATTATCGAACTGCAGTTTCTGCCTTTTCACCTGAAGAATCGGATTCGAAATTCCTTCTTCTTGATGATTGTATTCTTTCGTGAAATGATTGGATTCCTGGTGAAATATCAATTTTTCCGATAGATTTTTCACCTCACCCATCAAGATAAACCTCGGTGAAAGGATCACTAGATCAATTTGAAAGGGCTTCTTATCGATTAACCGCAGGCCATGAAAAATGTAATATTTGTCCTCCGGCAAAAGCGAAAGATAATAGGTGCATTCCCTCTCGCCATAATACCCTTTCAGCCACCACCGCAGATCTCGCTCAACTGTTGGCCTGATTGGGTGATTCTTGATAATCCTGCGCAGGATCGCCATACACTGGTACGCCATATTAGGTAACTTTAGTTCTAAAACAACCATTATTTCACCTCATTTAATATATTCAGAGGTAATTTCTCTTTAGATTTGCGGAATCCTTCTTAAAAAGTAAGAATAATTTGTGAATTTATTTTGACCCCTTTGCGTTTTGTGCTATTTCTAGGGGGTTTTGTGCCATTTTGGATAAGTTTTGTGCGAATTTCTCACTGTTTTGTGCGATTTCCAGGTGTTTTGTACAATTTTACATTTTTTAGAAAAAATCCACAAAAAAAAGCCGAGCAACACGCTCGACTTCTTTTTATTTCGTTCCAAATAACCGGTCGCCGGCATCACCAAGGCCTGGGACGATATAGCCATGGTCATTTAACTTCTCGTCTAATGCAGCGATATAGATATCAACATCAGGGTGAGCTTCTTTCAGAGCTTCAACGCCTTCAGGGGCGGCAATTAAGCACATGAATTTGATATGTTTTGCACCGCGCTTTTTCAAAGAGCGAATCGCTTCAATCGCGGAACCACCAGTAGCCAGCATCGGATCAACTACGATGAAATCGCGTTCTTCGACATCGCTTGGAAGCTTAATATAATATTCAACTGGCGATAACGTTTCAGGGTCGCGGTATAAACCGATATGACCTACTTTTGCAGCCGGAATCAATTTTAAAATACCGTCCACCATGCCAATTCCAGCCCGTAAAATAGGGACAAGGCCGATTTTTTTACCGGAAAGAACCTTTGACTTTGCTGGACAAACTGGGGTTTCAATATCAATATCCTCTAATGACATATCCCTTGTGATTTCAAACGCCATCAATGTTGCCACTTCGTCGACGAGCTCGCGGAACTCCTTTGTTCCTGTATTTTTATCACGTATGTAAGTTAGCTTGTGTTGGATGAGTGGATGGTCGAAGACGTATACCTTTGCCACAAAAATCGCCCCTTTTTTTAAAATTATCATTCATTCGTCTCATTTTACAGAAAAAAAAGCCATAGAGCAACCTCTGTCCTTAGGTGTCCATAGTTTAAAAAAATTTAAAATATTCCCACTTAAAAACCCGCCGACAATGCCGGCGAGTCATGAAGATTGCCTGCTTCATGCAACCTTGGTATCTAAACTTGGATCCTTTTTATCGACCATAACCGTCAATACAGCACCCGCCATAATGAAGACGGCAAAGATAATATTTTTCAAGGAGAACTCCCCGCCTAGGAATAAGACATCAAGGAAAATAGCAAAGGCTACATACGAAATATTCAGGGACATTGCCCTTACAGGACCAATTAACTTAATAGCTTGATAGTACAACACATAAGAAAGTGTGCCGAACAGGGCAATCAGTCCTATAAACCAAAAGGTCTTTGTAGATGCCACTTGGACGGTAAGTGAATGACCGACAAAGATGGGAATGATTAATACGGCAAAAATCACTGCCGAGGTTAATTGGCGGATGAACAAGGCTTGCAATGGACTTACTTCGTCATCCTTCATCCCGTATGCCGAGATCACAGACTCCATGCCCCAGCCAAAAATACAAAAAATGATAAAAATAAGGCCAATTGAAACGGACGTGCCTGTAATTAACTCACCGGAATAACTAAGGGCAATCGTGAAGCCGATACTGACCAAGAGTCCGATCCAGTTTTTCAAGGAAAGCCTGTCCCTTAAAATTAAGAAAGCAAACAGGGCACCGACTGCCGGGAAAATCGACGAAATCGAGGCGGTAAACGATGCGCCGATTTTTTGAACCGAGAGGACATAAAAGGTCATCCCCACTGGGCCGCCCAGTGTGGCTGCGAGTACGACCCACAAACCGCTCTTCGTTCTAAGCTTGCGGAAGGACTCGCCGAGCTCGCCTCTGACAGCCATTAATATCATCATCCAAATCGATGAGAAGGCGTCATGTAAAAAGGTACTGAGTAATGGTGCAGCCAGGACAATATCACTAAATTTTAAAAAGGTTGTTGAGGATAAGGCATAGCCAATTAAAATGGTATCAATCGCCCATGTTAAGCCTGCTCCTAACCCAATCGTAACGCCTTTTGCATTAAATTTTTCCAAGTTGTTCGGTCCCCTTAAATTGATTTTGGTATTCCTGTAAATTAGTTTGTGCACGGGTAAAACGATTGAACGCATAGGATCCAAAATCTTCTCCGCCTGCTTCTTTCATCAAGGCCCAGATCGTCCATAGAAAATCTAAGAAAATCTTATTCAATAAAAGTTGCTGCAGGCTTTTAGTCGTTACCTGCCCCTTGAAGTATTCCAGCAAAAAGAGCTGTTCCTCTGCCGGAGACAGTTCGGCTTCAATAATATAAGCAGCCACATCCCAAAGCGGATCATTCATACCAGAAAATTCCCAGTCAATCAAGAACATCTTCTCTTCTCCGCTTTTGACAAAGTTTTCGGCAAGCGGGTCATTATGACAGGGAACAAGGGGCACATTTAACGATTTGTAGTACTCTTCAAGCTCCAGCACCTGCTGTTTGACCTGTTCGTGGCCCTCAAAAACGGCTCCGTTTAGATCGGCTAAGATCGTTTCATATTCGGTGATTTTTTCAAACACATCAAAGCGGGCATTAAAGGTTTCTCCCGAGGTATGCAATTTATAAAATAGCCCTGCTACCTGAACCAAGTTATCTTCTCGCGTACCTGTTTTCGGATTCAGCGTTTCGGCATTTTCGATAAACCGAACAATTTTCAAGCCTGTCTTTTCATTAAAATAAATGACTTCAGGATTGATTCCCAGCCGGCTCGTGATTTCGGAGCTGATTTTTTCATCAAACCGATTAATATAGTGTTCCGTTCCTTTTCCGGGAATTCGCGCTGCGTACGCTTCACCGCCCACGATTACCTTAAAGTTACGGTTTATCAGGCCTCCAAGCACTTCGACGAAGGTCACCTCATCGATGCTGATTTTCAACGCAGAAGCAATCGCTTGCTTTACTTCGCGTTCCTTAAAATCGGCTTCTTTTCGCATTAGTATCGGGTAAAACTTATCAACTACCTTAAAATGCTGTTCATAGCTATCTATTTCGGCCCAGACTAAATCGGCAATTTTATATAAGTTAACATTCAGAACCCTTGATACATCCAAGAGAATGTACTCGTAATTCACATAAGGGTTTTTATTTTTCTCATATACATTCAGCATTTCCTTGAAAAAATCATAGGAAAGTTTCGTAACTCCAGTCATCTCACCGTCAATTCTATTTAACTGATGAATATCCTTGGAGATTTTATAAAGATAATCATTTTGGATTTCAATGAAGGCTTCATCCCCTGAACCGCTCTCTTTTGTAATCAGAAGACAATCTCGTTCCTCATGGTTTAGCAGTTCTGTAACTGCATTTTCCTCTATTAAAATATCATCCTCAATCAAGAGAAAATCATCGGTGATTAAGTCAGCCGCAGCTGCAAGCGAAGCCATGCTCCCCGTCCAAAGGTAACGTGGATTTTCCACAAACTGAATGGCAGGATTTTCTTGTATGGCCTTTATTTCGGCAAACGTTTCCTTTTTATAGCCGGTTACGATGATGATTTTTTCAATCCCATTATTCTCAAGGATTCCAATCGTTCTTTGCAATAGCGTGGTGCCCTGGATTGGCAGTAAACATGCTGGTTGATCGAATTCAGCTTTTTCCCCAGCCGCTAGAATGACAGCCTGCTTAACGGTTTTTGTTTCCTGATTATGAAGAATGACCTTTGTTTCCTGTAATTGGTCTAATTCATTTTTCAAGTATTCTTTCCCTAGTTCGGTTACTTGATAGTGGTTAGCCCGGCCTGACTTTTTTATATGAATCATCTTTTCATCTGCAAGTTCGGTTAAGGTGTAATTTACCTTTCCAACTGAGAGGTTAGTTAGTTCCGCTAGCGCTCGTTGTGAAAGATTCGCATTTTTTGAAAGAGCATCTAGTAATAGAAATCGATGCATAGTAGGGTCTCAACTCCTTATTGTTCAATATTTGAACAATAAGAATCTTAACACAAACTTTACATTTTGCATACAAAAATTTTACATTTTAAGGTAACTTTTTTTCATAAAAAAAAGGCTGTCTCAAAAAGACAGCCTCGTTTGTTACGATTAATATTCTGGATAAAGTGTAAATTTGTTTGTTAATGCTTCCACACGACCGCGTGCTTCTTCCAGCTTCGCTTCATCTTCATGATTTTTCAAGGTAAAGGCGATGATGGATGCAATTTCATCCATTTCTGTTAAACCGAAACCACGAGAGGTAACCGCTGCTGTTCCAACACGAATTCCGCTCGTTACAAATGGACTTTGCGGATCAAATGGAATCGTATTTTTGTTGACGGTAATGCCGATCTCGTCCAATACCTTTTCAGCAACCTTGCCTGTTAAGCCTAGGTTTTGTACATCGATGAGCAGCAAGTGGTTGTCTGTTCCGCCAGAAACAAGCTTTATGCCTTCATTTTGCAGGCTTTCGGCTAAGCGCTTGGCATTGGCAATAATATTGCCGGCGTATTCCTTAAAGCTTGGCTGTAAGGCTTCCCTAAAAGCGACGGCTTTCGCTGCAATCACGTGCATTAGTGGGCCGCCTTGAATACCAGGGAAGATCGATTTATCAATCTTCTTGCCAAATTCCTCTTTGCAAAGGATCATCCCGCCGCGGGGGCCTCTTAGTGTTTTGTGTGTAGTTGTGGTCACGAAATCAGCGTATGGCACTGGATTTGGGTGCAGGCCTGCAGCTACAAGTCCGGCGATATGAGCCATATCCACCATTAGGTAGGCTCCCACTTCATCGGCAATCTCACGGAACTTAGCAAAATCGATTTCACGCGGATAGGCGCTGGCACCAGCTACGATTAATTTTGGTTTATGAGTAAGGGCTTTTTCACGTACATCCTCATAATTAATGCGGTGTGTCGTTTCATCAACACCGTACTCAACGAAATTATATTGGATCCCGCTGAAGTTAACAGGGCTGCCGTGTGTTAAGTGACCGCCGTGTGATAGATTCATGCCGAGCACGGTGTCACCTTGCTCGAGGATTGTGAAGTAAACAGCCATGTTGGCCTGTGCCCCTGAATGCGGTTGAACGTTAACATACTCGGCGCCGAAAATTTCCTTTGCACGGTCGCGTGCGAGGTCTTCAACGATATCAACGTATTCACAACCGCCATAGTAGCGGCGTCCTGGATATCCTTCGGCATATTTGTTGGTTAATACAGAGCCTTGAGCCTCCATGACTGCTTCACTAACAAAGTTTTCTGAGGCAATTAATTCAATTTTAGAGCGCTGACGACCTAATTCCTGCTGAATCGCTTGAAAAACCTGCTCATCCGCTTGAGACAAATGCTTCATCCTAAATCCCCCTTTTATGTAAAAACCACAAAAATTACAAAAATTACAAAATTCAAAAATTAAAAAATTCCACCTTTATTCTAACACACCCTTCGTCATTTGACACCCTAAACCCTATAAAAATAGTAAAATTGGTGCCTGACACCCTTTATAACCGTACAATAGGAGAAATGATTCCTTGATTTGTTGGCTTTTTGGTACATTGGTATTGGTGCCTGACACCCTTTATTACATATAGATAGTAGTTTTGGTGCCTGACACCCTTTGCACTACGAGCAGCTTAGATTTTCTGTGTTGCGTTCGTAGACGGCTCGGGCACCGCCGATTAGTTTTGGGCGTACTTTTGCGATGGTGATGTTAGCATGGCCGACGGTTTTTTGCTTGACGCGGACAGGCACGGCGACATGTTTCAAGTGCATGCCGATTAAAGTTTGTCCGATGTCAATCCCGGCATCTGCTTTTATGAATTCCACTACAATGGCATCCTCCATGTGCCCAAAGGCATGGGTAGCCATTGCCCCACCTGCTGTGCGGACAGGTACAACGGAAACCTCCTCATACCCTCTTGCTGCGGCCACCGATCGTTCGATGACGATGGCTCGATTTAAATGTTCGCAGCATTGAAAAGCGAGATGGATGCCTGTTTGTGATTGAAGCTTTTGCAACTGGCGAAAAATCATTTCAGCTACTTCTTCGGTACCTGAGGTGCCAATTCGTTCGCCCACGACCTCGCTCGTACTGCAGCCAACGACCAACAGTTGTCCAGGTTTAAAGGCGATCTGCTCTGTTAATTCTGTTATAACCGTTTCTAGCTCTAATTCCCATTCCTTTATCATTTTCCTCGACCTTTCATTATAAAGAAATCCATGGAACGTTAATGTGGCTTTTTGAAATGCAAAACTATTTTCCTATAGCTGGATCATCGACTTTTCTTAAGAGTGCTTATTCTCATATTCGGTGATTTTTCCAACACGATTGGCATGACGGCCGCCTTCGTATTCGCCTGTCAGCCAAATTTCAGCGATTTCCCGTGCTAATCCAGGGCCAATGACGCGCTCGCCCATGGCAAGTATGTTGGAATCATTATGGGCACGGGTGGCTTTCGCGCTAAATGTATCGTGCACGAGGGCACAGCGGATGCCTTTCACTTTGTTGGCGGAAATGCTCATGCCAATGCCCGTTCCACAAATCAAGATGCCCCTGTCAAACTCACCGCTTGCTACCTTTTCCGCAACGGGCAGCGCGTAATCAGGATAATCCACTGAAGTATCACAATCACAGCCAAAATCTACGTATTCAATCTTTAATTCCTCAAGTAAATTGGCGATTTCCTTACGAATATTGACGCCGCCATGGTCTGAAGCTAATGCCACCTTCATGTAAAATCCTCCTGTTCTTCACACAATCTGCTTCCATTTTGACACATTGTCCCCAAAATATAAAGTCAAACTTCGACTACCCTCAGAGGGCAGCCTGTCCGTTCTTCTTAGACTAGATCTCGAGAACCAAATGAAAGAGGATATTCTCAAACCAGGAGGTAAACCTCAATATTTCCTGAGAGGCGGCTCTATATGGAGTGTTAACCGTGATATTCTGAAATGGTTTATCACAAGTTGAAATCGCCGCTTATGATTTTAGTTTTTCGATGACCTTCTCAATTAATTCTTCTAATTCATGATAGGTTGCCTCATACATCTGGACATTTCCACCATATGGGTCAACCACATCGTGATAAAGTGATTCACCTGAGTATTCCTTTAAGGTAAACACCTTCATAACAGATTGAGGGAATTGCTGTTGGATCGCAAATTTATGGGACGTCGTCATCGTTAAGATGAGGTCCGCCCAATCTACCTCGGCACCCGTTAACATACTTGAGCGATGTTGGTGCGGAATATTATTGGCATCAAGGACCTTTTTCGCGTTGGTAGATGCCTCACTGCCATTTGCAGCATAAATGCCTGCGGATTTTACTTCAATGCCCTCAAGGTTTTTATTTTTCAAAATGGCTTCGGCCATTGGACTCCGACACGTATTTCCCGTACATACAAACAAGATGCGCTGCACACTTTTTGCCCCCTTTCCTATCTCCTATGGGTTTAATTTTACCCTAGGCACAGATATTTGAACCAGCTGCAACTTAACATGACTTTTAAAAAAACCCTCTCCCGATCAATTCGAAAGAAGGGTTTACAAAAATTAACGAAGCGTAATGGCCTGCTTGCCCATTTGCACCCAGCCGCGTTTGAAGGCACTAATCGTTGCCTTGCGATTCTTGGTCACGGACAGCGGATCATTGAAATAAATATACTGTCTGTCGTAGCCTGTGATGAGGACGCTATGTTCCTTATACGTAATCGAGATTTTTCCAGTCGGGGTGTTCCAGGTCTGCCAATATTTCGATGGCACGGTATCAAACAACACATTGTTAATCACCCAAACTGGCTTCCCATTATTTAAATGCTTATAGATCTCTTCAAAGTTCGATCCAGTAAAATCAATGACACGATTTGGCAGGTATTTCTTTGCCAGCTCGGCGATCGGGCCGTGATAGACACCGAGACCGGGTTTACTAAAGGAATACATATCGCCCACAAAGCCATTATACGGATTGCCAAAGTTTATTTGTCCATTGGTCTTTGAATAACGGGTCGGATCCTTTCGCACCTGAGATGCCAACGTCATCTTGTTTGTCTTAACGCCGGCATCGAGCAGCAGCATCGTTAGCGAGGTAACCTCGCAGCCGCGCGGCAGCTCAGGCATTTGCGCAACCAGCGGAGCGTCAAGCTTGGCCCCTGAAACAGCCCCGCTGCTGCCTAAAAGATACCAATCTTGGCCGCTTTGCATCCAGCCCGTTCTCATCGTACCGTTTGAATTTAAGAAGTACCATTTCCCACCATTATACAGCCAGCCCTTTGCCATGGCACCATTTTGATTGAGGAAGTACCACTTGCCGCCATTATACAGCCAGCCTGTCTGCATTGCCCCGCTGCTCTTTAAATAATACCAACGATTCGAGGTCTTCACCCAGCCCGTTTGCCTCACACCGGAACCACTTAAATAATACCATTTTCCGGCATCAAAGGCCCAGCCGGTGGCCATGGCGCCGCTTGGTGTGAGGTAATACCATTTACCGTTTTCGTTAAGCCAGCCCGTCTGCATCACTCCGCTATTTTTAAAAAAATACCACTTGCCATTAGTATAAAGCCAGCCGGTTTTCATGGCACCCGTTTGATCTAGAAAATAGCGGCTGCCCTTATCGGTTATCCAGCCCGTTTGCATCACTCCACTATTTTTTAAAAAATACCACTTGCCATTAGTAAAAAGCCAGCCAGTTTTCATGGCACCCGTTTGATCCAGAAAATAGCGGCTGCCCTTATCGGTTATCCAGCCCGTTTGCTTTGTGCCATCTTGTCCATAAAAGTACCAGAGGCCATTTTGCTTGACCCAGCCGGTGGATATTACCGTTACCTCTATTGCATATGTATGACCTATCCCATCATCTGCCGTTAGTTTCAGGATTGTGTTGGCAGGCTGTTTCGCAATCGCAACCTCAAACATTCCTTCTGCATTCGCTTGCGTAGAATTAAGCAGGACGCCTGCATTGGTTTCCACCTTAATGGCAGCATTCGGAAATGCCGTCCCCTTGATGATTGTCGTTTCAGTTGTTATTTTTTCCAATAATTGAATTTGGAATGAATCCTCCACCGATCCAGCTGATTCCGCAAAGGCAAGCTTTGGAAATAGTGATAGAGAGATTACGATGAAAGAAATAAACAGCTTTATCGATAGTGTTCGCTGCACCTGGTGCCCCTCCCCTATATGATTTAAGATTAATAGATTGGTATAGTGAAAATTTACCAATCTCTATTCTATCATAGTTGGGATGGATTTTTGAAGATTCTGTATTTTATTCACCAAAAGTTCGCCAGCAGCTTTAAACCAAAGGCAAGTAAGATCGAGCCGCCTAGGGCTTCACTATAGGTTCCGAGCCAGCTTTGTACTTTTCTGCCGAGCAAAAGCCCTGCCCATGTTTGTACGGTGGCAACGATTCCAAAGCATAATAAAACCAAAATGGTTTTTGCTCCGTAAATGCCCAAGGTCAGGCCCACTGAAAAACTATCCAGACTGACGCTTAATGCAAATACCAGTAAGCCTAAGCCGACTGGTGTAATCACCTTTTCCTCCCCTTTTTTCAGCGTCGACCAGATCATTTGCACTCCTAGTAAGATGAGTAGTAAACCGCCGATAATGGTGGCAAAGCCCCCAAACTTGTCTGATAGAAATTTTCCTGCTATTAAGCCTAACAGCGGCATCAAGACGTGAAATAGGCCAATCGTAATACCGATATTAAAAATCTTCCTCAGCCGCAGTTTGTACATCCCCATGCCAAGCCCAACCGAGAAGGCATCCATTCCTAATGCAAATGCCATTAATAAGAGTGTACTCACTTCACCAACCGTTTCTGACATCCTTTCCCGCCCCCTTGGACTAACTAACCTAAGCATATGCACGTCCAAACGGATTTAGAAGTCAGAAGGGGAAATGAACTGATTGGAGATTGAAGGGATAAATCCCCACAAAAAAAAGCACCTAACCCCCTCATTGAGGAGATCCTGGTGCATTTTCTGTGATGAGTTTATGTCCGGCTGCTTTTTGGAGGCGGTTCATGATGGCGTGGCCCACGCCTGTATTCGGAAACATTTCACTAAAAATAACATCGACATTTCCCTGGTTGAACGAGCGCAGTGTATCATATAGGGCCGCAGCGACCGTCTCCAATTCCGCCCGTTTGCCACAGGCTAGGACAAGATCAGCCTGATACACATCCACTCTTTCCTCCGTCGTCAACACGCCGACACGGAGTCCTTCCCGCTGCTTTTCATCTACCAGCCTTTGCAAAAATTCCGTGGTGGTGCCTGACACCATATAAAGCGGAGCATTCGGAGCATAATGTTTGTATTTCATTCCAGGGGCTTTTGGCTTAGCCGACTCATCCTTTAATGCTGCATCCTCATGGACTTCCCCAACCACTGCCTCAAGCTGTTCCTTTGTCACACCGCCTGGCCTTAGGATAACCGGAATCGCCTCGGTGCAATCCACAACGGTTGATTCTACGCCCACTCCTGTGGAGCCTCCATCCACGACACCGGCAATTTTTCCATTTAAATCATCTAACACATGGCTTGCGTTCGTCGGGCTCGGTTTGCCAGAGCTATTCGCACTTGGTGCGGCAATCGGCAGTCCACATGTTTTCAACAACGCCAGCGCTACCGGATGATCCGGCATTCGTACTGCCACCGTTGCAAGGCCTGCTGTTGCTTTTTCCGACAAGACACCTTCCTTTCTATTTAGAATAATCGTCAACGGTCCTGGCCAAAATGCGTCCATTAACGTTTTAGCCTTTTCCGGAACTGCTGTGACAAATCGAGTCAGCTGCTCGCGGTCGGCAATATGGATAATTAACGGATTATCTCCAGGTCGTCCTTTGGCTGCAAAAATTTTCGCTACCGCTTCGTCACTTTCAGCATTGCCGCCAAGTCCGTAAACCGTTTCCGTCGGCAAGGCAACTACTTCATTTTCTCGTAAAAAATGTGCGGCATCCACAACTTGTGGATTATTTTCAAGATTATCCACATACTTATCCACTTTCCAGACTTTTGTGTTCATAGTTATCCACCTTTATCGTCTATGAGTCTTTTATCGAAATTTGGCGAATTTAGACGGAAAGACCCATTTTTTTCACTTAGTACGTTTGAAAGTATAAAATAAGGTGGGCTTAAAAACAAGTGTTATCCACAATTTGTGCATAACTTTGCGGAAAAAGTGGATAACTTTGTGGATATATCCACAATTATAAAGAAAATTTTAAAAATAATGAGTTATCCACATTTAAAACGTGTCGAATGTGTTTTGATTGATAAAATTCTGGGGGTAATTCTTCCCGCTCAATTCGTTGGAACCCCATTAATTCAAAAAATGGCAGGGCTACACTTTTATTAGTTGCCAAAAACAAACTTTTCATCCCTTTTTCTTTTGCTAGTTGGACCACTTGATCAAAAAGGAGGAAGATTTCTTTATCTGCTTGTCCAGGTGTGACCACGAGTGATCGCAATAACCCGGATTCCCCAAATACCTCCATGCCTAGTGAACCTCTGAGTGTTCCGTCCTCATTCTCCAGCAAGAGAAAATGGTCAACAGTTTCCTCGCTTAGTCCATCCGTCCCAAGGTTTGCTCGAACAAGAAACGCTTGTAATTTCCCCAAATCCTGATTATTTGCTTTGCGTATTATTGCCTGCATCCTATCCACCTCTTTTTAAAGATTCTACTCTATTACTATGAAAAAGTAGGAAAAATAGAACAGCTTGAATGGGGGAATCTATTAAGATTTACGTGGGATTTGTTTATAGCGTCTTTTTGTAGAGGATGGTTGCATTTTATCAGCGTTACTTCTTTTAAAAATAAAAAAGGCCAGTCCGCATGGAACTAGCTTTTACTTAAACATTTTCTCCCACATTTCTACTACGAAAAACTTAACTTTAACGGGTTCTTCATCTTCGGCTGTGTAAACAGGAGCATCCTTTTTACTATGTTTCTTCGGCTTTTTCACTTCTTCATCTTGATTTACTGGTGTTTCCTGTTTTACTTCTTGTTTCTCAGGAGATTTCACTTCTATTTCTTGTTTCTTTGGAGTACTCTCCTCTTCTACTTCTTGTTTCTTTGGAGTACTCTCCTCTATTTCTTGTTTCACCGGTTCTACTTTTTCTATAACCCGTTGATTCTTACCTTTAGTGTCATCGTCGTCCGCCAATGCCGCTTCCTCTTTAACTGGTTCCGCGTTTACCTTTGGTTCGGAAACTGTTTCTGCCTTGGCGACTTTTTCTTCCTCAAACCCATCACTCACGGCTACTCCATTTGAAAAATCAAGGAAGCATAATGGCGGATAGAGCACGCACCACCAATTCGCGCCTTCCCCACTTCCCAGCGTAATCAAAATGGCTTGGTACTCTCCGGCAGGATAGAGGAACTGACCGTATAATTTCGTTGGGAACTGCACTTTACCAAACTCAACCTTTACCGACTGGTCCGACCCTTGTTCACGCACGACATTTTCAGCAATCGCCTGAATTTCCGGAAGCTTCGCATTCATGACTTTCTTTGCTTCCTGCATCGAGGTTAAATCCTGCACCCAAAGCGTAATTTGTGCATTGACCGCATCGCGCACCTTACGTTTAATCGCTTGATCTTTTTCAAAATCGCTGTTTGCTAAAATCCTCAAGCGAATCGCTTCACCTGGAATCACAATCGACTCCTTTGCCGCTGCTTCCGTTTTTGGCATATATAAACTCAACATTGTTCCCAATGATAAAACCACTAAATATCCCCAAACCACTAGTTTGCCTCTCACTCTCCGCACCGTCCCTTCTTAATATCTACATTGTGGACAAAATGCCAGAATCTTAAACTAGTATTTTTTAATATTTTTGCTTACTTTTGAGTTTTATCTCCTAACCTAAATCGAGGGAATGTTGTTGATTTTACTGCCCGCCTCTTGCAATTAAACACAAAAAGACTTCGGGTTGTTAATCCCCGAAGCCAATTTCAGCAAACACCATTCGGTCCTTGCCGTTTATATCATTGATAATTTCCACGGTCACATCCGCGAATGTTTTTTGGAGGAGTACCGCTACCGCTTCCCCCTGCCCGGCGCCAATTTCGAAACAGACAAGGGCGTGCGGAGCGAGAACTTGCGGAAGTTCCACCATAAACCGGCGGTAAAAATCCAAGCCATCCTCCCCGGCAAACAGGGCTCGATGCGGCTCATGTTCTGTTACCACCTCGGACATCGTCGTCATATCCCCGACTGGAATATACGGCGGATTCGACATTACCACATCCAGCTTTTCTCCGCTGGCGATAAACGGCTTCAGCAAATCCCCATGCACAAAGCGAACATCCGCCCCAAGCCGAACCGCATTCTCCCGCGCCACCACAAGCGACGCCTCAGCAATATCCGTGCCAATCACCGTTAACACTTGATTAACAGTAGAATTGGTGCCTGACACCAGGTATTCCAACTTCATGGTGATGGCGATGGCGCCGCTGCCTGTGCCGATATCGGCGAGCTTGATTTCTTTGCAGCCGTTGAATAGCTGCTTCATTCTTTGGAGTGTACCGTAAACAAGTTCTTCTGTTTCCGGGCGCGGGATTAACACCTCTTCATTCACGATGAAGGTCCGGCCGTAAAATTCTTCCGACCCGATGATGTACTGGACCGGCACTCCGGACACATGCTCCATGACGGCTTTTTCAAAGGCATCCCAAACAGCAGGCGTTAAATCGTCACGTACATTGGCAAACAGCTGGGCCCGCGACATGCCCGTCAAATGCCGCAGCAAGAGCTCTCCGGCATTTTCATCGCGATTCGCTTCGATTAAAAAAGAAGAAGCCCATTGAAGAGCTTCAAATACTTTTTTACTCATTAGATGCCTCTTCAAGTCTTCTTGCCTGTTCATCCATAATCAACGCATCGATGATTTCATCAAGCTTACCTTCAATGATTTGATCTAATTTTTGAATCGTTAAGCCAATCCGGTGGTCCGTCACGCGATTTTGCGGGAAGTTATACGTCCGAATCCGTTCCGAACGGTCACCCGTACCAACGGCAGATTTACGAACTGAATCGTATTCAGCCTGTGCTTCCTGCTGGAACTTATCATACACACGCGCACGTAATACCTTCATCGCTTTATCTCTGTTTTTATGCTGAGATTTTTCATCCTGAATCGATACCATGATTCCTGTAGGAATATGGGTTAAACGAACGGCTGACATCGTTGTGTTAACGGACTGCCCGCCGGCACCGCTTGATGCGAATGTATCAAAACGGATATCTTTATCATGAATTTCATATTCAAACTCTTCTGCCTCTGGCAAACACACAACAGTTGCCGTTGAAGTATGAATGCGTCCACTTGATTCCGTTTCCGGAACACGCTGCACGCGGTGCGCACCATTTTCAAATTTTAATTTAGAGTAAGCTCCGGTACCGTTGATCATAAAACTAATTTCCTTGTAGCCGCCAAGACCGGTTGGACTGGCATCAATCAGTTCCGTTTTCCAGCCCTGTGCTTCTGCAAAGCGGCTGTACATCCGATACAAAGTCCCAGCAAAAAGGGCCGCTTCATCTCCACCAGCTGCACCACGGATTTCAAAGATAACGTTTTTGTCATCGTTCGGATCCTTTGGAACAAGCAGAATCTTCATTTTAGCTTCCAACTCTTCAATTTGCGCCTCAAGGTCATGTAATTCTTCTTTTACCATTTCACGCATCTCAGCATCAAGCTTCTCATCAAGCATAGCCTTTGCTTCTTGAAGCTGCTCACGAACTTCTTTATATTGACGATACGTTTGTACAGTCTCTTGTATATCTGATTGTTCTTTTGAATATTCACGAAGTTTTTTAGTGTCATTAATAATTTGTGGGTCGCTCAAAAGTTCATTTAACTTTTCATAACGATCTTCCACGGATTGAAGACGATCAAACACAGTCCATTCACCTCAGTTTTTAGTCCATAACATTCTAATTATAGTATAGGTGAAAACTATCGTCAAAACCAATTTGCGGGAGAAATTTTTTATGGAGAAGTTTGGAAAAATAAACGCGGGGTGAAAACAGCATAGCCGGGCAGCATTCAAGCGAAAAATGATGCATTTCACCCCTGTTTAAATACAAAAACATGCCCTAAAATCAGAGCATGCTAACGTCGATCTTCCTGTACCTTCACTTCAATATTGTAGCGGGGAAGAGCTTGAATTAATTTCTTATGGAGTCGTGCTTCTGCATCATTTTTTTGCTGATCCGAAAACATTCCTTTTTTATAAACAGACACCCACATTCGATCTCCATTAATCCAAACCGAATCGGTCGTAAATTCTTTCGTTCCGGCAATGACTTGTTTTGCTTTGTTTATATCATTCCCTTGATTGTTTGCACCAGCCTCACCACCACTGCCCGTTCCCTTAAGATCAAGGAAGTTTGGATTTTGATTGGTGATATCATTTTCCACTTGATGCTGTTTGTTTTTCCCACGGTCAGCCGTCGTGTCAACATTATTGCCACCGTTGGCCATATTTTTAGGTACATTTTGAATTTGATCATTCTCACTATTGGACATATAATTTGGTGCGGTTGTATCTTTACGCAAGTCATACGCTTCCTGACCAGCATTATTTTTATTTTGACAGCCGGTCACGGCAAACAACATGATGAACGAGAGAACCATCCACTTATTCAACATACTACACCTCCTAATTACTATCATGCCCGTCCACCCAACAATTGAGCGAGTGAAATCTTTCCAAAACAACCAAACCCCTAAAAAACCACACAAAAAAACTGCCTGAGAATCCAACTCTCAGACAGTGGTAATGGTGCCAGGCACCAATTATAACTTCTAGACAATAACAACCATGTTAACATGGTCAACGGTGTCAGGCACCATTACCCTTACACCATCTTATTTTGCTGCTGAAACGGGTGCGGTTTTTGGGACTTCGTGGTGATGACGGCAGCGGGGCTCATATGCCTCAGCTGCACCAACCAAAATGACGGGGTCATGGTAGGATGCGGGACGACCGTCAATGAGTCGCTGCGTCCGGCTTGATGGTGAACCGCACACCGTGCATACTGCCTGAAGCTTCGTCACCGATTCCGCAATTGCCATCAATGCGGGCATCTGTCCGAACGGCTCGCCACGGAAATCCATATCCAAACCTGCACAAATCACACGGTGGCCGCTGTCCGCAAGCTGCTGAACAACCCGCACAATGCCTTCATCAAAAAACTGAACCTCATCAATCGCAATAATATCAATATTTGCTTCAACGTGATGCAGCAGCTCGGTAGAATGAGAAATCGGCTTTGCATGAAAAGAAGCGCCATTATGGGAGACTACAGAATGTTCACTATAGCGATTATCAATCTTCGGCTTAAATACAGCGATTTGTTGTTTGGCAAATTGAGCCCGTCTAACACGACGAATCAATTCCTCCGATTTCCCAGAAAACATACTGCCACAGATAACCTCTACCCATCCGCTTTGCTTCATTAAATACATAAACGGTGTCTCCTCCCTATAACGAACCCTCTAACGATCTTTTTAAGTATTTATATGCTGCACGCCCTGTCAGACGTGTTTTCATCTATGTGAACAACTTATTTTTCCAATAAAAAACAGGCAAGTTAAAAGTTCTCTTGCCTGTTCTTGAGCAATTATTGTTGCTGTTGCTTAAGGCCGTATTTTTTGTTGAAACGGTCAACACGTCCGCCTGCTTCAGCGAATTTTTGACGACCAGTATAGAATGGATGACATTCTGAACATGTTTCAACACGGATCTCATTTTTAACAGAACCAGTTTCAAACGTATTACCACATGCACATGTCACCGTTACTGTTTTATAATTTGGATGAATTCCTGCTTTCATTCTTTTCAGCTCCTTCCGCCCTGAATCTTTCGAAACAGAGTTATATAAGGTGAACCCTCAAATGCTTGTCTTTATAACAAGCACGAATTACTTAAAAGACACTGTCCCCATTATAACAAGGTAACCCCACTTTTGCAAGCTGGGATTTGTTGGTTTCTTTTTTTTTAAAAGGAACTCTTTGAAGCCCTTCTATCTGGCTTGTCCCCCACAAAATCCCCTATTATCTCCTTGGTTTTAACTCTTCCCCAAGCTGGGTAAAAAATTCTTCATTTGACTTGGTTTGTCGTAATTTTTTCAAGAAACGCTCGGCAAAGTCAGGTGAGTCGGACATGGATTTGCGAATCGCCCATAATTTATCCAAGTGATCTTTCGGAATAAGAAGCTCTTCCTTACGTGTTCCTGAACGACGAATATCAAGTGCAGGGAAAATACGGCGCTCTGCAAGTTGACGGTCAAGATGCAGCTCCATATTACCTGTTCCTTTAAATTCTTCATAAATAACATCATCCATCCGGGAACCCGTATCAACTAAAGCAGTAGCCAGAATCGTCAAGCTGCCGCCTTCTTCTATATTACGAGCAGCCCCGAAGAAACGCTTCGGACGGTGGAATGCAGCCGGGTCAATACCACCAGAAAGGGTTCGTCCACTTGGTGGAATCACCAAGTTATACGCACGAGCCAAACGAGTGATGCTATCCATTAGGATAACCACATCGCGTTTGTGTTCAACCAAGCGCATCGCTCGGTCAAGGACAAGCTCTGCCACTTTAATATGATTTTCCGGTACCTCGTCAAACGTTGAGCTGACAACATCGCCCGCTACTGAACGTTCAATATCGGTTACTTCTTCCGGACGTTCATCAATCAGCAGCATAATTAACTCAACATCAGGATGATTTGTGGTGATGCTATTCGCGATTTCTTTTAATAGCATCGTTTTACCTGCTTTAGGAGGTGCCACAATTAAACCACGTTGTCCAAAACCGACTGGTGCGATTACATCCATAATCCGGGTCGACAGATTTTTTTGCGCCGTTTCAAGCTTCATTTGCCTGTTAGGATAGAGTGCTGTTAAGGCTGGGAAGTAGACGCGCTCTTTCGCTGATTCAGGATCTTCCCCGTTAACGGCTTCAACGTGGAGTAATCCATAATACCGTTCATTTTCTTTTGGAGGTCGAACCTTACCGGAAACCTTATCTCCATTGCGAAGGTCGAAGCGGCGGATTTGCGAAGCTGAGATGTAAATATCCTCTGAACTTGGCGAATAGTTAATTGGTCGTAAAAATCCAAAACCCTCTGATTGGATAATCTCGAGTACGCCTTCCATGAAAAAGTAACCTTGTTGCTCCGCGCGCGATTTTAAAATCGCAAAAATTAATTCTTTTTTTGTTAGTTTGCTGTAATAGGTCACCTTATACTCGCGGGCAAGTTCATAAAGTTCCTTCAGCTTCATATTTTCTAAACTTGAAATTGTTAAGTCCATGTGTACACCACTCTTTAAAATTTTTTCATCAAATCCGCTTATTTTTCATTCGCGAGAAATCGTTCAGTAAGATATAAATTAAGAGATTAGAGGAATTGAAATTGAAGTAGAAAAGAAATGAATAGAATTGCAGAATTTATGCATACTAAAAACAATTACTATTTTACCCTCTGTACAAAAAATTAATCAACTAAAATTTAATATTTCATTCGTTGGAAATAATTTCTGGCAGGAGTTTACTCAAAGTTTCCTCTAGGAGTATTCGGAGCATTGCCATCCAGAGACTAGATCATAAACAATCTAGTCCTAATAGCAATGTTTAAATTGATGCAATGATCGTTCTACTTGTTGGTGCCTGACACCATTTGCACTACACACATATTAGTATTGGTGCCTGACACCAGATTTAATACCACATTTTATTATTTGATTACTAGGTTTGGTTTCTTGTTAAGGCTGTGGCGGCCTTCGACGAAGCGGACGGTGCCTGATTTAGCGCGCATAACAAGTGAGTGTGTTGAACCGTAAGCCCCTTTGAATTGGACGCCGCGTAACAGTTCTCCGTCTGTAACGCCGGTAGCTGCAAAAATAGCGTCATCGCCTTTAACAAGGTCTTCCATCCTTAGGACACGACTTACATCTAAACCCATTTTAATGCATCGTTCAAGCTCAGCATCATTTTGCGGCAATAATTTACCCATGATTTCTCCACCCAGACATTTAAGAGCAACAGCTGAAATTACGCCCTCAGGAGCACCGCCTGAACCAAAGAGAATGTCGACACCCGTGTTATCAAAAGCGGTGTTAATCGCACCAGCAACATCGCCGTCGTTGATGAGTTTAATCCGTGCCCCTGCCTCACGTAGCTGGGCAATGATATGTTCATGGCGTTCACGATTTAAAACCGTTGCCACCACATCTTGGATATCCTTATTTTTTGCTTTAGCAACCGCTTTAAGGTTGTCCAAAACAGAAGCATTAATATCTACTTGTCCAACTGCCTCTGGACCAACAGCAATTTTTTCCATATACATATCTGGAGCATGGAGCAGATTACCATGATCGGCAATTGCAAGCACTGCAAGGGCATTCCAGCCTCCTGATGCGACGATATTGGTTCCTTCGAGCGGATCAACGGCTACATCGACACGCGGGCCATAGCCTGTGCCAAGCTTTTCACCAATATAAAGCATAGGAGCCTCGTCCATTTCTCCTTCGCCGATCACAACGGTTCCTTTCATTGGAACGGTATCAAACACATCCCGCATTGCTGATGTCGCAGCTTCGTCAGCCTCAGGTTTCTTACCGCGTCCCATCCAGCGAGCTGAAGCAAGCGCAGCTGCTTCGGTGACGCGAACAAGTTCCATCGATAAACTTCTTTCCATCCGTCCCCATCTCCTATATTCATTTGCTCATCTAAGTAGCTTTGTATTTATGCGCGAACAACCTTCAAGTGCATCCATTATGTGTTTTTAAGATGCTCTAGTTCTTCTTTTGTCAGTTCTTCCCGCCATGCAGTAGCACCGAGACCGTTTAATTTTTCAACAAGATTGCTGTAGCCGCGGTCAATATGTTCAAGTCCGGTTACCTCGGTAATTCCTTCAGCCATGAGTCCAGCAATGAAGAGTGCTGCACCTGCCCGGAGGTCGCTTGCCTTTACTTTGGCACCTTGCAGCTGAATCGGGCCATTAATAATCGCCGATCGCCCTTCCACCTTAATATTAGCGTTCATTCTTCTTAGTTCATCTATATGTTTAAACCGAGCACCGTAAATCGTATCGGTGACAACGCTTGAACCTGTGGCTTTTGTCAACAGAGTCGTAAATGGCTGTTGCAGGTCGGTTGGGAATCCCGGATAGACTAGCGTTTTAATATCAACGGCTTTCAAATTGGCTGAACCGTCGACATACACTTGGTCATTACCGGATTCGATATGAACACCCATTTCACGAAGCTTCGCAATCAGCGATTCTAAGTGCTGTGGAATGACATTATCAATTAAAACCCCTTCTCCAACGGCGGCACCCAGAATCATATAGGTCCCGGCTTCAATCCGGTCAGGGATGATCGTGTGACGGCAGCCGTGCAAGGTGTCGACACCATCAATCCGGATAACATCAGTTCCGGCCCCTTTAATTTTTGCTCCCATGTTTGTTAACAGTGTAGCAACATCAATGATTTCCGGCTCTTTTGCAGCGTTTTCAATAATCGTCCGTCCTTTAGCTCGTACCGCTGCCAGCATAATATTAATCGTTGCCCCAACACTGACAACATCAAGGTAAATACGGGCACCGCGAAGTTCGTCGGCACGTAAATAAATCGCACCTTGCTCGTTCGTGATTTGAGCACCGAGTGCTTCGAAGCCTTTAATGTGTTGATCAATTGGTCTCGGGCCTAGATGGCAGCCGCCTGGAAGGCCGATAACCGCCTTTTTAAACCGTCCGAGCATGGCCCCCATTAAATAATAGGACGCACGCAGCATTTTTACCTTGCCATTTGGCAGCGGCATGCTAATCATGGCTGATGGGTCAACGGTCATTTCATCATCCGTAATCTGAACCTTCCCGCCAATTTCCTCGAGCAGGTCCTTTAAGATTTCGACGTCTGAAATCATCGGCAAGCCCTCAATTGTGACTGGTGATTCTGCTAAAATGGTAGCAGGTATTAAGGCAACCGCACTATTTTTGGCTCCACTGATGCGAACTGTTCCCTTTAATGGGTATCCGCCTGCAATTTTAAGTTTTTCCATTTTCGACTCCCTTCTAAGCCCATCTGGTGATTTTAGTTGATAGGATCGGACTTTTATTTTAAACGAAAGCGCGTTGCCGGGCTCAAAAGCCTGCATATGCGCGCTTTCGCTATTTTTTAAAAAGATCCTCGTATCAAGTATGGCTTTAGGTATATTTTTCCAACACCAAAAGTCAAATTCCGACAGTTTGTCTATTCTTTAGTTTACACGAAAATTTCATTTTCATGTATGGATATTAAAAAAAATTAGGACAAAAATGGAAAAACCGCATTTTGTTAGGCTTCGTTACGGGAATTCCAGTCTTTTAGGAATCCTTCGATTCCTTTATCGGTAAGTGGGTGCTTGGTTAGGCCGATTAATACATTGTAAGGAATGGTCGCAATATGAGCGCCTCTTAACGCTGCTTCTGTGACATGGATAGGGTTACGAATGGAGGCAGCAATAATTTCTGATTCGATTCCATGTACGGCAAAGATTTCGGCGATGGTAGAGATTAGCTCAAGTCCATTTTGGCCTATATCATCTAGTCTGCCTAGGAATGGAGATACGTAGGTTGCACCTGCTCTTGCTGCAAGTAGTGCTTGGTTAGCGTTGAAGATAAGGGTAACGTTTGTTTTGATTCCTTCTTTTGAAAAAGCGTGACATGCCTTTAAGCCGTCTGGAGTCATTGGCACTTTAACGGTGACATTTGGTGCAATAGCGGCCAATTCTTTTCCTTCGCGAATCATGCCTTCTGCATCGAGGGCAATCACTTCAGCACTTACTGAGCCTGGAACTAGTGCAGCAATTTCTTTAATGCGTTCATGAAAGGACACGCCTTTTTCTCTTGCAACAAGTGACGGGTTTGTAGTTACACCAGCTAATAATCCTAGTTCATTTACTTCACGAATTTCGTCCAAGTTTGCAGTATCAATAAAGAATTTCATCGTTTTATGCCTCCATTTTTCGACTAAATTTTCTGTTTTTTAGATACATATTGAAACCGCCCTTAGTGGTAAGGGCGGTTTTATTTTACCATAATTAATCATAAACAGCCAAAAATGGTTCAAGGCTGTCTGATTGTGTCAGGTTTTCGCTGTTGAAATTAAGCTCTGCCTGATGAACCGAATTCGCGCATTTTGCCGATTACGGTTTCTTTGATGGCATCGCGAGCAGGGCCTAAATATTTACGTGGATCATATTCTTCTGGTTTTGCAGCAAGTGTTTCACGTACAGCTTTTGCAGAAGCGATTTGGTTTTCTGTGTTAACGTTGATTTTTGCTGTTCCAAGTGAAACAGAACGTTGGATATCCTTTGTTGGGATTCCGGTTCCACCGTGAAGAACTAACGGCATATCTGTAAGGCTTCCGATTTCTTCCATTTCTTTGAATCCAAGGTTTGGTTCGCCTTTGTAAGGACCGTGAACAGAACCTAATGCAGGAGCAAGGCAATCGATGCCTGTGCGTTTTACTAACTCGACACACTCGTTAGCATCAGCGTATTGAATTCCGCCGATCACATCGTCTTCTTGTCCACCAACTGTTCCTAATTCGGCTTCCACAGATACACCTTTTGAGTGCGCATATTCTACTACTTTTGAAGTAATTTCAACATTTTCTTCAAATGGGTGGTGAGAAGCGTCGATCATTACCGATGTGAAGCCTGCATCAATCGCTTCTTTACATTTATCAAAGCTTGAACCATGGTCAAGATGAATTGCTACTGGTACAGTAATTTTTAAGTCTTCCATTAAGCCTTCTACCATTTTGACAACGGTTTTGAAGCCTGACATATAACGTGCTGCGCCTTCAGACACACCAAGGATCACTGGTGACTTTTCAGCTTCGGCAGCTTGAAGAATTGCTTGCGTAAACTCTAAGTTATTTAGATTAAATTGCCCGACAGCGTAGCCTTCCGCTTTCGCTTTAATAAGCATGTCTTTCATAGATACTAAAGGCATTTCTATTCCTCCTTAGATTGGCTTGTTATCCATTTCGAATCAAGGTGCGCCATAAAAGGTTTCCCTCTATTTTGACGATTATGTATACATCAAAAAGGATATCCAGCCTGTAAAAAGTTCATATGTATCATATCAGAACCTAACAGGAAATGCCATTAATCGACCACAGTTTTTTAAACTGTCATAATGAAAGCGCAAACATATAAAGGCTGCACAATTTATTGAAAAAAATTAATAAGTTTTGTTGTCAAAAAATGTTATTTAGTTTGCCTGCTGCGGTATATGTTTGCGAACGGCCGCTCTGATATCATCAATATCAAAAGGTTTCGCAAAATGAGTAATGGCACCAAGGTCCTTGGCTTCTTGAATCATATCCAATTCACCATAGGCGGTCATGATGATGACGCGTATATCTGGGTCGATGACTTTCATTCGTTTTAAGATTTCGATTCCATCCATCCCTGGAATTTTCATATCAAGCAATACAAGGTCTGGGTCATGCTTGGTGACTATGTCTAATGCTTGGATTCCATTTGCTGCCTGGAATGTTTGATATCCTTCTTTTTGAAATACCTCATTTAATAAAATTCGAATACCAAACTGATCGTCAACGATTAAAATTTTCTCTTTCATTTCCTCCACCTCTTCCTTGGTTTGTTAACTTGACTATACTAATACATACGATCCTGTAATACTTTATTTCTACCTGGAGAAGAGAATATCCTGCCTGTTTTTTTACTAATATAGTGTTATATTGTGGAAATTCGCATTTATTTTTTTCATTTCGAGAAAAAGCTTATAATAGGTAGGGTATAAGGAGGGTTACTATGTTAAAAATGTTTACTACCCAATTAACAGGAGTTTTTAAAAAAATAGATGAAAAAGAGGAATTCGCTTTTGAGGACGGGGCCCGTTTGCTCGCACAGGCGCCTGTTGGCGATGGCTCGATCTATCTTTTTGGAACGAAGGAAATGAAGGCAGTAGAATGTGAGGCGTTAAACGGGGCCGAGCCTTTCCCTGGGGCAAAGCTGCTGGCAGATTCGACTGATGCGGCAAAGCTAAGCGTGGCTGACCGTGTGCTGATTTTCACACAAACTTCCCGCGATGAGGCGGCTGTTAAACTAGCTGGTTTGCTGCGCGATAACATGATTCCCTTTGTAGCCGTGTCAACGGTGATGGAGTCGTCTTCTAACGATGAGGAGGATTTGGCTGAATTAGCGGATGTTCATATTGATCTTCGGCTGACAAAAGCCCTGCTCCCTGATGATTTCGGTAACCGGTATGGTTATCCAAGTGCGATGGCCGCGTTATTTGTTTACCATGGCTTGAAATTTACCATTGATGAGATTTTGGGGGAATATGCGGAATAAAACAGGGTTAAATCGCCCTGTTTTTTTTGTAATATCAGAATTTGTAAGTTTTGACTTCGAGAATTGTCCAGCTACAGTGCCCTAGCGGCTAGTGTCCTTCGCTCTCCGCCCTACGATAAGTCAACATCGAATCGCCCTTCGGCTCTTCGTGTTTCCTTTATCGCGTTTAACGGGCAGTAGTTTCTCAACTGCCCGTAAGAACCCGATCGGCTCAACTAACAATCAGCGAGAAGGACGTTCGCTGATTGAAGTTTCACCTTATCTCAGTTGGAGCGCTCCATAAGGAAGGCTTCGGCAGCATAGGCATCGCACGAAGGAAAAGCGATAGCTTTTCCGAGGAGGCCATACGCCGCTGACCAGGGCACTTCCGCTTTTCTTATAAAAAAACCAGTTCCCCTTCATTAACTAGGGAACTGGTCATTTGTTTATTTTTCAATTGTAGCTCGAACAAAATCACGGAATAATGGCTGGGGCCGATTTGGTCTTGACACAAATTCCGGATGGAACTGAGATGCTACGAACCATGGGTGGTCCTGCAGCTCAATGATTTCCACTAAACGACCGTCAGGGCTTGTACCAGAGAATGTAAAGCCAGCAGCTTCCATTTCTTGACGATAGTGGTTATTAAACTCATAACGGTGACGATGGCGCTCATAAACCACTTCATCCTCATAGGCAGCAAATGCTTTTGTTCCTTCCACAAGACGGCAAGGGTATAGGCCTAAGCGTAATGTACCGCCTAAGTCCTCCACATCCTTTTGCTCTGGAAGTAAATCAATGATCGGATGGGTAGTGTCAGGCAAAAATTCAGATGAATGAGCATCCGTATAGCCAAGCACGTTGCGGGCATATTCAATCGTAGCCAGCTGCATCCCTAAACAAATACCTAGGAATGGCTTCTTCTGCTCACGCGCATAGCGAGTCGCTTCAATTTTCCCTTCAATGCCGCGGTCGCCAAACCCGCCTGGGACAAGAACTCCATCCACATCATCGAGCAGCTCCGCTACGTTTTCACGCGTAACCTCTTCCGAATTTATCCACTTAATTTCAACATCGGTATCAAACGCATAGCCTGCATGCTTCAACGCTTCAACAACGGAAATGTAAGCATCCTGCAATTCCACATATTTGCCGACAAGGCCAATGCGCGTTTTGCCAGAAAGGTTGACGACGCGGTCAAGCAATACCTTCCACTCCGTCATATCGGCTTCCTTCGTCACTAATTTCAGATGGTCACAGACAATTTGATCCATGTTTTGCTCTTGAAGGGCAAGCGGAATCGAGTAAAGCGTATCGGCATCCATACATTCAATAACGGCTTTGGCATCGATATCACAGAACAAGGCAATTTTATCCTTCATGTCCTGGGAAACTGGCATTTCCGTCCGTACGACGATGATATTTGGTTGAATTCCAAGACTGCGGAGCTCTTTCACACTGTGCTGGGTTGGCTTTGTCTTCATTTCACCCGCCGCTTTTATGTACGGGATGAGCGTACAATGAATGTACATGACATTGTCACTGCCAATATCACTTTTGATTTGACGAATAGCTTCTAAGAATGGCAATGATTCGATGTCCCCAACGGTTCCGCCAATTTCGGTAATGACCACATCGGCATTCGTTTCTTTACCAGCACGGAAGCAACGCTCCTTAATTTCATTGGTAATGTGCGGAATAACCTGGACCGTCGCACCTAAATAGTCGCCGCGGCGCTCTTTACGCAGCACAGTGGAATAGATTTTTCCTGTTGTTACGTTAGAGTACTTGTTTAAATTGATGTCAATAAAACGCTCATAGTGGCCAAGGTCCAAATCTGTTTCCGCGCCATCATCGGTCACGAATACTTCACCATGTTGATAAGGACTCATCGTTCCTGGGTCGACGTTAATGTATGGATCGAATTTTTGAATCGTTACATTTAACCCTCGATTTTTTAATAAGCGGCCTAAAGAGGCAGCGGTAATCCCTTTTCCGAGTGAAGACACAACCCCACCGGTTACAAAAATATACTTTGTCATAAGTATTCCCCCTTGATTACAGTTTGTACATTATTCAGGTTGTTTAAGGATATTTTTTCGAAAAATAATTTCATTTGATCTCCAAAAACGAAAAAACTCCTTAATAGGGAGGAGTTTTTAATAAAATAAAAGCGCTCCATCTCGCTATGGCAAGGGAGCGCATATAAGTAATATTGATTCGTCCTTTTAAAAGGAGCCCAAAAAAGATAATACAGGGGCTCACGATAAAAGTCAAGCTGTTTTGCCAATAGAAGATCAAATGGACATGGCGATCAATCTCCATTTAAGCAACCCTTCCATAAGCCCTCTGGCCTGTTCCACTAGAAAAAAAGAGGATTACAATTTTTCTTCTTCTTCCTCGTCGTCGAATTCTTCTTCTTCTTCTTCAAGCTCTTCATCCAGAACTTCGTCTTCATCAAGCTCGAATTCTTCATCGTCTTCCAGGACATCGTCATCATCCAAAATATCTTCATCTAGATCAATATCCTCATCTTCATCGTCATCATCGTCTAAAAGATCGTCTTCATCGACAAAATCATCGAGATCGTCATAATCCTCATCCTCGATTTCATCAATTTCATCGAAATCTTCTTCTTCAACAACCTTTTTCGCCTTTTTCTTCTTCGGTTTAACCACGGTGACAACTTCTTCTTCTGCTGTATCCACTGGATACCAAACGCGAAGTCCCCAACGGTTATCTCCTAATGATAAAAAGCGGCCATCTATGTTGATGTCAGTATAAAATTGTGCCAGGCGAGATTTGATTTCTTTGTCTGATATTCCAGAGGCGGCTTTAATCTCATTGACTAATTCATGAAATGAGATTGGCTGCTTACTATTTTTTAAATATTCAAAAGCCATTTCGATGAGGGATAACTCTTTCAATTCCTCTTTTGAGTACTGTGCTAAACTCACTATTGGCACTTCCTTTCTCTATTCAACACTCTCAAAACTAGCAAGAGTGCATTTCTCCCAATTTGCATATTCTTCATTATAAACAAATTCTTCCGGTTTATGCTAGTTCTAGTTATTGTTTCTCTTGATTTTTTCCTTTGATAATTGATCGTTGTGACGCTCCGTCTCTTTCTTAAGCTTTTTTATTTCCTTAATCGAAATAAAGAGAAAGAAAATCGCCAGCAGCAAAAACGAGACTGCACCCAGCTGCCGTTGATAAAGATAGTTTAATGGCCAGGCAAATATAAGTAAAATAATGATTATAAGACTACCCTTCATCCATACACACCCGCCCGTAAACTCATAGAAGTTTGAATGCTAGTTCGATTATATAAGATACAAGATTAATTTCCTATCATTCGCAAAAATAATTTTACCATAAATTAAGAAAAGCGGAAGCGCCCTGGTCAGCGGCGTATGGCCTCCTCGGAAAAGCTATCGCTTTTCCTTCGTGCGATGCCTATGCTGCCGAAGCCTTCCTTATGGAGCGCTCCAACTGAGATAAGGTGAAACTTCAATCAGCGAACGTCCTTCTCGCTGATTGTTAGTTGAGCCGATCGGGTTCTTACGGGCAGTTGAGAAACTACTGCCCGTTAAACGCGATAAAGGAAACACGAAGAGCCGGAGGCGCATTCGATGTTGACTTATCGTAGGGCGGAGAGCGAAGGACACTAGCCGCTAGGGCGCTGGAGCTGGACAATTCTCAAAGCCAAAACTTATAAATTTTTATATAATAAGATAGGTGTCAGGCACCATGTGAAAATTTCACATGGTGCCTGACACCCTTTATACTATTTTCGTGTTACATATTCCTCCGGTATTGCCCGCCGACTTCGTATAGTGCTCTTGTGATTTGGCCGAGGCTGGCGACTTTGACTGTTTCCATGAGTTCGGCGAAGATGTTGCCATTGTTCACTGCAGCTTCCTTTAGCCGGTTCAAGGCGTCCGTACTCTCTGCAGTGTGCGCATCCCAGAAGGCGCGCAAATTATGAATTTGCAGTTCCTTCTCTTCTGTCGTGGCCCGGGCCAGTTCCATATTATTCACCTCTTCCAGCGAAGGTGGATTCGGATTCAAATACGTATTCACGCCGATAATCGGCAATTCGCCCGTATGCTTCTTCATCTCGTAGTACATCGATTCATCCTGAATCTTGCCGCGCTGATACTGAGTTTCCATCGCCCCAAGCACCCCGCCGCGATCATTCAAGCGTTCAAACTCCTGTAATACCGCTTCCTCTACCAAGTCCGTCAAATCTTCGACAATAAACGAACCCTGCAACGGATTCTCATTTTTCGTCAGCCCATGCTCTTTCGTAATAATCATCTGAATCGCCATCGCCCGGCGCACCGATTCCTCCGTTGGCGTCGTAATCGCCTCATCATAAGCATTCGTATGCAGGGAATTACAGTTATCATGCAAAGCCATTAACGCCTGCAGTGTCGTCCGGATATCATTAAAGTCGATTTCCTGGGCATGCAGGGACCGGCCTGAGGTTTGCACATGGTACTTTAGCTTTTGACTGCGCTCATTCGCCCCATACTTATCCCGCATTACCGTTGCCCAAATCCTTCGCGCTACCCGGCCAATCACCGTGTACTCCGGATCTAACCCATTTGAGAAAAAGAACGAGAGATTTGGCGCGAAATCATCAATCTTCATCCCGCGGCTCAAATAATACTCCACATACGTAAAGCCATTCGACAGCGTAAAGGCCAGCTGGGAAATCGGGTTGGCACCCGCTTCCGCAATATGATACCCCGAAATCGACACCGAATAATAGTTACGTACTTGATGATCAATAAAATACTGCTGGATATCCCCCATCATCCGTAACGCAAATTCCGTTGAAAATATACACGTATTTTGCCCCTGGTCTTCTTTTAAAATATCCGCCTGGACCGTACCGCGCACCGTCCGCAGTGTATAAGCGCGAACCACTGCGAATTCCTCCACCGTTAACACCCGGCCAAGCTCCGCTTCCTTCCGCTGCACCTGCTGATCAATCGCGGTATTCATGAACATCGCCAAAATAATCGGCGCCGGGCCATTGATCGTCATCGAAACTGATGTCGACGGATGGCATAAATCAAAGCCATCATACAATTTTTTCATATCATCTAACGTACAAACGCTGACGCCGCTTTCCCCAACCTTCCCGTAAATATCTGGGCGGTAATCCGGGTCTTCACCATACAAGGTAACCGAATCAAACGCCGTACTTAAGCGTTTGGCATCATCATCTTTCGATAAATAATGGAAGCGGCGATTCGTCCGTTCTGGTGTCCCCTCGCCGGCAAACTGCCGTTTTGGATCTTCCCCTTCCCGTTTGAATGGGAATACCCCGGCAGTATACGGGAACGCCCCCGGCACATTCTCCTGATAGACCCATCTTAAAATTTCACCGTAATCCTTATATTTCGGCAAGGCCACCTTGGGAATATCCAGGCCAGAAAGACTTGTTGATTTCAGAATCGTAATAATCTCTTTATCACGGATACGGGTCACTAATTGGTCGCCGGCATAGGCCGCTTTCGTTTCCGCCCATGAAGCAAGGATTTTCTGCGACTCCGCCGTCAGCTGCGTCTCCGTTTCCCGCTTAACCACTTCTAACGCCGCCACCACTTCCGGCTGGTCTTTAACCGCTTCAATCGCCCCTTCAAGCTGAAATAATTTCCGGGCAATATTCGCTTGCGCTTCAGCCTTGCGATGGTAACCGCGTACCGTCTCCGATATCTCCCGTAAATAATAACGCCGGTCCGTTGGAATGATTACGTTTTGCTTTTCCACAATCGCATCCGTTGTAAAAGACGTCACCCAATTCGTGCCCGTCTTTTCATTGATCACTTCCACTAACGCTGCAAATAAGGCATTCGTACCCGGATCATGAAACTGACTGGCAATCGTCCCGTACACTGGCATTTCCTCTAACTCTTTCTCAAACAGCATATGATTGCGCTGGTATTGCTTTTGCACCTGGCGCTTTGCATCCTCCGAGCCTTTGCGCTCAAATTTATTGATGACAATTAAATCAGCAAAATCGAGCATATCGATTTTTTCCAACTGTGAGGGCGCCCCAAATTCGCTCGTCATCACATACATCGACACATCACAAATTTCCGTGATTTCCGCATCGCCTTGACCAATCCCGCTCGTTTCAACAATAACAAGGTCAAAGCCGGCCGCCTTCGTCACGGCCACTGCATCCTTAATCGCCAGCGATAATTCATTCTTCGATGCCCGTGTCGCTAGGCTGCGCATATACACATTCGGCGAGAAAATCGCGTTCATGCGGATGCGGTCGCCAAGTAACGCCCCGCCCGTTTTTTGCTTAGTCGGGTCAACCGATAAAATCGCAACCTTTTTCTCCGGAAATTCATTAATAAAGCGGCGGATTAACTCGTCTGTTAACGAGCTCTTTCCAGCACCGCCCGTACCCGTGATCCCGACGACCGGAATCCCCTTCTCAAGCGACTTCACTTGTTCCAGCACTTGCTCAGCTGTCGCCGCAGCCTCGTTCCTTTTATCCACATGAAGCTCTGCTAAGGTAATCAGCTTGGCAATGCTATTTACATCGCCTGTTGGCAGTTTTTCAATGTATTCTGTTACATCGGTTATCACCGTGGAAAAGTCGCATTCTTGGATCATCAGCTCGATCATGCCATCAAGCCCAAGTGTCCGCCCGTCCTCCGGCGAGAACAGCCGGGCAATCCCGTAAGCATGCAGCTCATCCAATTCGCGTGGGATAATGACCCCGCCGCCGCCGCCGTAAATGCGGATATGCGGCGCGCCTTTTTCCTTTAACAAGTCATACATATACTTAAAGTACTCAACGTGCCCGCCCTGGTACGATGAAATCGCAATCCCCTGCACATCCTCTTGGATTGCCGCGTTCACCACCTCTTCGACCGAGCGATTATGGCCAAGGTGAATCACCTCCGCCCCCTTTGCCTGAAGAATCCGTCTCATAATATTAATCGAAGCATCATGGCCGTCAAATAAACTCGACGCCGTTACAAATCGGATATGATGCCGTGGCTGATATTTCCCCATCGTGCTCCCCCTTTTGTAAAAATGAACCTTATTTACCGTTCGCTGTGTTTAGTCGTTTTTCGGACTTTTCAGAGCCTCACGAAACATTTTTGAGCAGCGGCACGCAAAAATTTTATGCTGCTCCCATTGCTCTTGAACCCGTGGCAGAGTTTCGCGCGGTTACGGTTCCAGAACGTTGGCAACGGCGGCTGAACCCCCGCCATGAATCCCCGTTAAGATAAGCTCCGTTTGCAACTCGATATATTCTTCAAGGGTAAACAGCTTCCGCAGCGCCCAGCGGCGAAAGCCCCACATTTGCCCCTGGACAAAAATGTTATGGGCAATAATGGTCACTTGTTTTTCTGATAAGGCCAGTTCCCCGTTCTCGACACATCTGGACAGGAGGTCCTCAAACATTCCGACCATTTCCATTTCCTTTTTCAGGACATACGGAAGCGCATCCTTAGATAGCGACTTCACTTCTTGATACATAACGAGGACCTCTGCCTGCATTTCATCCATTACTTGAAAGAAATTGGCGATTCCGAGCTTCAAACTGTCGATCGTCCCCTTTTTTAACGCCAGATCCTGCTGGAGGCGTTCACTAACATGGTCGTAAATGCTGTCGCAGACAAGGTAAAGGACATCTTCCTTTGTCCGAATGTATTCATATAGTGTACCAATGCTAAAGCCGGCTGCATGGGCAATCTCCCTCGTCGTTGTCCGATGAAACCCCTTTTGTTTAAAAAGCGCTACGGCCCCTTTGATCATTTGGTCACGCCTTTTTTGGACGAGGCGTTCATCCTTGACCGAGGCCTGAACTTCCCTCTTTTTCATCCCTTCATCCGCCTTTGTTCGAATTAGGCGATCGCTGATTACCGCCTTTCATGTAATGTTATTTAGTTAACATCCGCGAAATAACGAGGCGTTGAATTTCTTGTGTGCCTTCGTAAATTTGCGTAATTTTGGCATCACGCATAAAGCGCTCGACCGGATAATCCTTTGTATAGCCATAGCCGCCAAACACTTGAACGGCTTCTGTCGTCACCTTCATCGCCGTATCGCCGGCAAATAATTTCGACATGGCCGACTCTTTTCCGTATGGTAAGCCATTGGACTCCAGCCAGGCCGCTTGATAGGTTAATAGTCTTGCTGCTTCAATATTGGTCGCCATATCAGCTAGCTTGAAGGAGATCCCTTGGTTTGCTGCAATCGGTTTGCCAAATTGATGGCGTTCCTTTGCATAGTCAACCGCGGCATCTAAGGCGCCTTGGGCAATCCCGACCGCTTGGGCGGCAATCCCGTTACGACCGCCATCAAGGGTCATCATCGCAATTTTAAACCCGTCGCCTTCTTCGCCAAGCCGGTTGGCAGCCGGAACCTTACAGTCTTCAAAAATGATTTCCGTTGTTGGCGAGGAACGAATCCCGAGCTTCTTTTCTTTTTTGCCAACAGAGAAGCCTGGGAAGTTGCTCTCAACAATGAACGCAGTCGTTCCTCTTTGTTTGCTGGACGGGTCGGTTAAGGCGAATACTACATAAATATCGGCCTCGCCGCCGTTCGTAATGAATATTTTTGCGCCATTTAGGATGTAATGGTCGCCTTCTAAGCGAGCTGTCGTTCTCATCCCGCCTGCGTCTGAGCCGCTGCCAGGCTCCGTTAACCCGTAAGCACCGATTTTTGCCCCTTCCGCCATTGGGCGCAAATAGGTTTGTTTTTGTTCTTCATTACCAAATTTGTAAATCGGCCAGCCAGCCAGTGAAGTGTGAGCCGAAAGCAGGACGCCGATTGACGCGTCTACGCGGGAAAGCTCCTCAACGGCGATGCAGTATGCCAAGTAATCACTGCCGATCCCGCCATACTGCTCCGGCCAAGGAATCCCGGTTAAGCCAAGCTCCGCCATTTTGTCGAAAATCTCACGATCAAAGCGTTCTTCCTCATCCCGCTCTGGCGCTGTCGGTGCGACCTCGTTGCGTGCAAAATCACGAACCATTTTACGAATCATTTCATGCTCTTCGGATAATTTAAATTGCATTCTAGGTTCCTCCTCTGAATAAAAAGATCATTTTACAAACTTGGGGGCTATCACACAAATTTGAGTGCTAATCTAAAGCTAAGGTTGCCTGATTCTACAAATTTGGATGGTAATACTACAAATTCAAGTACGATTTCTACAAATTTAACTAACCATTCTACAAAATCCAGTATTAATTCTACAAAACATGGGTTTTATTACCATTTTTAACTCATTCATCCTGAATCTGTAATCACTCCGAATCAAAGATACTTACTAATCACAATCCGCTGAATTTCGCTCGTACCCTCATAAATTTCCGTTACCTTCGCATCGCGGAAATAGCGTTCAACCGGGTAATCTTCCGTATAGCCGTAACCGCCAAACACTTGGATCGCCTCCGTCGCTACTTCAACAGCTGTTTTCGAAGCAAACAGCTTCGCCATCGAGGCTTCCAAGCCGCACTTCATTCCTCGGCTGCGTAAATCTGCGGCACGATAGACTAATAGTTTGGCAGCCTCCACACATGTGGCCATATCCGCCAGCTTAAAAGCAATTCCTTGCTGAGCGGCGATAGGTTTACCAAATTGGCGGCGTTCCTGCGCATAGGCGGCAGCTGCAGACAGTGCCGCCTCGGCAATCCCAAGTGCTTGAGTAGCAATCCCAATCCGGCCGACATCCAGGTTCGCCATGGCAATTTTAAAGCCTTCGCTTTCATTGCCAAGCAGGTTAGACACGGGAACCTTCATGTCTTCAAACGTCAGCTGCACCGTTCTTGATCCATGAAGTCCCATTTTCTTCTCATCCTTACCGATGATGAAACCAGGGGTATTTTTTTCAACAATAAAGGCGGCAATCCCTTTCGTTCCTAATTTGGGATTCATCGTGGCAAAGACAATATTCACATCAGCCTCGCCGCCGTTGGTAATAAACACCTTTGAGCCGTTAAGGATATAATAGTTGCCCATCTTCACCGCACGCGTTTTTAAACTGGCGGCATCAGACCCTGAACTTGGCTCGGTTAAACAGAAGGCCCCTAAATACTCACCCGATGCCAGCTTTGGTATATACTTTTGCTTCTGTTCCTCTGTACCAAAGTAAAGAATCGGGTTCGTGCAGACCGATGTATGGACAGATAAAATGACACCGAGCGTTGCACTTATTTTGGACAGCTCATGAATCGCAATAATATACGAGAGGAAATCCATTTCAGCCCCTCCGTATTTTTCCGGAACTGGAATGCCCATCAGGCCAATTGCGCCCATTTTGCGGAGGATTTCCCGTGGAAACTCTCCTTTTTCCATGTTCTTAATAAATGGGGTAATTTCGCGCTCGGCAAAATCACGGACCATTTTTCTCATCATCTCTTGCTCTGCTGTAAAAGTAAGATTCATGATTAACTCCCCTTTTTGAGGATGGATTCTTTTCGATGCCTACTACCAGGGGAGTTCACAGAATCAACGGTATGTAGCACGGTATGATCCACCTGGTTTTTCTGATCAGTCTATAACTGTCTAACTCCAGCTTCCAACGGCTAATAACCTCACGCTCTCGCTTTGCTTATTTTTCGTAGCTGTAAAATCCACGACCAGATTTCTTGCCGAGCCAGCCTGCTTTGACATATTTGCGGAGCAGCGGGCATGGACGGTATTTGTCATCGCCGAAGCCTTCGTGGAGTGTTTCCATAATATACAGACATGTATCTAAGCCAATAAAATCAGCCAAGGTCAATGGGCCCATTGGGTGGTTCATCCCGAGCTTCATCACTTCGTCGATGGCTTCCTTTGTGGCCACCCCTTCGTATAACGTAAAAATGGCTTCATTGATCATTGGCATGAGCACACGATTGGAGACAAAGCCTGGGAAGTCATTTACTTCAACCGGCACCTTGCTTAACGTTTTGGTTATATCTTCAATCACTTGATACACTTCGTCTGAAGTTGCGAGGCCGCGAATAATTTCGACGAGCTTCATGACTGGAACTGGATTCATAAAATGCATGCCGATTACCTTTTCAGGACGCTTTGTGGCGGCGGCAATTTCGGTGATGGGCAGGGAGGATGTGTTGCTGGCTAAAATCGCATGCGCTGGGGCAATTTCATCTAGTTGGGCAAAAATTTTCGCTTTAATTTCCATTTTTTCAACTGCTGCTTCGATCACAAGGTCAACGCTTGCGGCATCATTTAGGTCCGTTGACGAGGTCAGCCTCGCTAATACATCCTGCTTTTGTTCGTCCGTCAGCCGGCCTTTATCCACGTTGCGGGAAAGAGTTTTTTGAATAATACCTAAGCCTCGCTCGACAAATTCCGGCTTTAGGTCATTTAACAACACCTGGTAACCCGCTTGGGCACAAACCTGGGCTATCCCGGAGCCCATTTGCCCCGCTCCGATTACCATTACCTTTGAAACCTTCATTAGTTCCCCTCCATCTGAGGCCGGAACCTGCTCCGGCCTCTATTTTTAAAAACAAATTTTATGTTTAGATGGCGATCCGCCAGTTGCAGACCGTCAGCCCACATTTGCATATCGCTACCCGATATGTGCACACCGCTACCAAACAGTTACAGTTACTCTGCCCTTGGCACTTCGATCATCACGGCATCGCCCTGACCGCCGCCGCTGCAAATGGCGGCAATACCAATCCCTCCGCCGCGTCGTTTAAGTTCGTTTATCAACGTTACAATGATGCGGGCCCCGCTAGCGCCAATCGGATGACCTAATGCGACCGCACCGCCATTGACATTTACTTTTTCCGGATCAAGGCCGGCGATCTTACTGCTAGCTAAAGCAACTGCTGCAAAGGCTTCGTTGATTTCAAATAAATCAATTTCCTCCAGGCTTCGGCCAGTTTTCCGTAAAAGTTCATTAATCACAAGTCCTGGTGTTTGTGGGAAGTCCTTTGCTTCTACCGCAACGGCAGCATGACCTAGAATCACCGCTTCCACCTGAAGTCCTTCGCGGACAGCCCGTTCTTCGCTCATTAACACAAGCGCCGCCGCGCCATCGTTGACACCTGGTGCATTGCCTGCCGTGATTGTTCCTGTTGAATTAAACACAGGGGCCAGTTTGGCAAGTCGTTCAAAAGAAGTATCCTTGCGCGGGCCCTCGTCTTCCGTTACCACAACCGGTGCCCCTTTGCGCTGCGGCACTTCCACGGGAACAATCTCTTCGGCAAATTTGCCGCTTTCGATTGCAGCAATCGCCCGTACATGGCTTCTCAATGCCCACTCGTCTTGTGCCTCACGAGAAATCTCCATTTCGGCCGCTGTTGAGTTTCCATAAGTGCCCATGTGTACACCAGTGAAACTGCAGCTCAAGCCGTCATGAATCATTAAGTCTTGAACAGTGGAGTCCCCCATCCGGAAACCCCATCTTGCTTTTGGCATCATGTAAGGGGCATTGCTCATCGATTCCATTCCACCCGCTACAATCACCTCTTCATCACCAGCGCGGATAATTTGATCAGCAAGGGTAACACTGCGCATTCCGGAAGCACATACCTTATTAATAGTCTCTGTTTTGACGTCCCATGGCAGGCCGGCATGACGGGCTGCTTGGCGGGAAGGAATTTGTCCCTGTCCGCCCTGCAAAACGGTGCCGAGAATGACCTCCTGCACCTCTTCAGGCTTTACGCCAGCCCGCACGAGGGCTTCCTTCACCACAATTCCCCCAAGTTGTGATGCCGTAAGGCTGCTTAATGCTCCTCCTAATTTTCCAAACGGTGTTCGTACCCCACTTAAAATGACCGTTTTCCCCATACCAAACACTCTCCTTTTTTTAAAATATCCCCTTTGCATCGACTGAACGCTCGCTCGAAAAATACCCAAAAATTTAACGCCAGCAAGGATCCACCGTCAAACAACAAGCAAGCAGAAATCATGTAAGCGCTTTATACTATTATTCTATTTTATCTAAAAAATCACAAAAGTTGAAATATTTTACGCGAAATTCTTAAAAATTTAACTTTCAGCAGAACAGGCAGGAAGTTCCCCTTGAACAGCTGCCCGATGAATCTGCTGATCATCCAGAGGGGAAGGGCCCCCTCAGATGAAAATATTTCCTTAAGATGCCACGACTTTTACTTCCCCGCAAATCGCTTTTTCAAGCAATTCTGCAATATCGTAGGTGGACACCTTTTCTTCAACTTCTTTCGCCTTCGTTCCATCCGACAGCATCGTTAAACAGTACGGACAGCCTGAACTGATCACAGACGGTTTAACGGCAAGTGCTTGCTCGGTGCGGCTTACGTTAATGCGGTGGCCTGTTTCTTCCTCCATCCACATCAAACCGCCGCCGGCGCCACAGCACATGCCCTTTTCGCGATTTCGTTCCATTTCCACCAGCTTCACGCCCGGAATCGATTTTAAAATTTCCCGCGGTGGATCGTAGACATCGTTGTACCGGCCTAGATAACAAGAATCATGGAAGGTGATCGTTTCGTTGACGGCATGCTTCGGTACAAGGCGGCCATCACGAACCAACTCATAGAGTACCTCGGTATGATGATACACCTCGGCCTCTAAACCAAAATCAGGGTATTCATTTTTGAAAATATTATAGGCATGCGGATCAATCGTAACAATTTTCTTGACCTCAGCCTTTTCAAATTCCTCAATATTTTTTGCTGCAAGGTCTTGGAACAAGAACTCATTGCCTAGACGTCGGGCTGTATCACCAGAGTTCTTTTCTTTGTTGCCAAGGATGGCGAACTTCACGCCGGCCTCATTCAGCAATTTTGCGAAGGACAAGGCAATCTTTTGGCTGCGGTTATCGTAAGAGCCCATTGAGCCGACCCAGAAGAGGTACTCGAATTCTTCGCCCTTCTTGTTCATTTCCTTGACGGTTGGAATCTCAACATCCTCACGAGCCTCGCGCCAATTTTCGCGCTCTTTTCGGTTTAGACCCCATGGATTACCTTGGCGCTCAATATTGGTCATTGCACGCTGAGCATCCGCATCCATTTTTCCTTCGGTTAACACTAAATAGCGGCGCAGGTCGATGATTTTATCAACGTGCTCATTCATAACTGGACATTGGTCTTCACAATTACGGCAGGTGGTACACGCCCAAATCTCTTCTTCGGTAATGACGTCACCAATTAGGCTTGGACTATATGCCAAGGCTGCAGCCGTTTCTTCGGCCCCTTGACCGCTGGCAGCAAGGGCAATTTGGTTTCCTTTTGTGTTAGCAAACGCGAACGTCGGCACCCATGGCTGCTTCGACGTCACCGACGCACCGTAAAAGGTGAGATGGTCACGCATTTTCACGATCAAATCCATTGGAGACAACATTTTACCTGTTCCGGTTGCCGGACACATGTTGGTACAACGGCCGCATTCGACACAGGCATAAAAATCGATCATTTGGTGCTGGGTAAAGTCTTCAATTTTTCCAACCCCAAACGATTCTTGGGTTTCATCTTCAAAATCAACCTTTTTCAACTTACCTGGTTTGTCTAAGCGGTTAAAGTAGACATTTACCGGTCCAGCAATCAAGTGGGCATGTTTGGACTGCGGCACATAAACTAAGAAGGTTAATAAGAATAAAAGGTGAGCCCACCATGCTATGTAAAAGATAACAATCGAGGCGGTTTCACCAACCCACGAAAAAGCGAGTGAGAGAACCGAGGCGACAGGCTCCGTCCAGGAAGGCTCTTCTCCATGCCAGATTAGGCCCATCCCATTTCCGAGCAGCACAGAAATCATCAACCCGCCGATAAAGATAAGCACAAGACCTGATTTAAAATTACGCTTTAAGCGGACTAATTTTTCAACATAACGGCGATAAAACGCCCAGAACACAGCAACAAGAATCATTAAAGTGACAATTTCTTGGAAGAAGGTAAACCCGGCATATAACGGTCCCAGTGGCAAGTGTGAGCCTGGAACAAGTCCCTTCCAAATAAAATCAATTGCCCCAAACTGAACGAGAATGAACCCGTAAAAGAACATAACATGGATGGCACCGCTTTTCTTGTCCTTTAAAAGCTTTTTCTGGCCAAACACGTTCACCCAAATTTTTTGCAGCCGCTCTTTGACATTGTTATCAAACTCAACCTTTTTCCCGAGCTTAATAAACTCAATCCGCGTCTTGACCACATAAACGAATAGACTAATCGCGTAAGCGGTTACAGCAATAAACGCAATGAGATTGATCCATAATAGACCATTCAAATGAAACGCCCCTTTCTTTGTATTTCTAGAAAATAAATAATTTTCTGAATCCATATTTAACTCTATTATATAATGAATGAGCATTCAGTCAACCAATTTTTTGTAAAAATCGTTCGACTTATAGAAATGACTGCTCTCGGTAACACTAAAAAAACCGAATGGGGGATAGATTCTTAATGAAATTTGTACTCATTTTGAGCGGAATATTACTTCTCATCATTATATGGCTTGTCTTAGATTTTAAATTAGGCAGAAAGAAGCATCACTCCCTGGTTAGCAAAATGGAAACACCGATCCTCCACGGCCATTTTGACGTATATACCCATGGAAAGGAATTTTTCCATCATTATTTTACTGGACTGCGTCAGGCAAAAAAACATATCCATATCTTATATTATATTGTCAAAAATGATGACCTTGGCCGTGAGTTCTTCGCCATTTTAAAAGAAAAGGCGCAGGAAGGCGTAGAGGTTCGGCTCTTGATGGACCGGCTCGGCAGCTCAACGATTAAGAGGGCGATCGTGAAGACCTTAACAGAGGCGGGGATCCAGGTTGCCTTTAGCAATCGAATCAAGCTCCCCTACCTCTTTTATTCCGCCCAAGTCAGAAATCATCGTAAAATAACGATTATTGACGGTGAGATTGGCTTTATGGGCGGCTTTAATATTGGGAAGGAATATATTGATGAAGATCCAAAACTTAGTCCATGGCGCGACTACCAATTAAGGATGACGGGTGAGAGTGTCAATTTTTTGCAAAGTGAATTTTTGGTCGATTGGCACGAATACGGCGGCGAAAATCTCCATCAGCAGCCTGCTTATTTTTCAAAACAGCCTAAAGGGGGTATTCGCCATCAATTTATCCCAGCCGAGGCGGGGCAGCTGGAAGAACATTTCATTCTTCTGATTCAAAAAGCGACCCAAGCCATTTTCATTGGGACCCCGTACTTTATTCCTAGCCCGCGCATTTTCGCGGAACTAGTAGCAGCACGGCGGCGCGGCGTCAGCATTACGGTTGTTGTCCCCTACACTGCGGACCATATGCTTGTCCAAGAGGCCTCCTATCGCTATATACGAAAACTAATCAAAGCAGGGGTTCTCTTTTATCAATATAAAAATGGCTTTTATCATGCAAAGACGCTCTTCATTGATGATAAAATTTGCGATATTGGCACCGCTAATTTTGATAAACGCAGTTTATTTTTAAATAAAGAAATTAATTGCTATATTTATGATGCTGCCTTTTTGGAAAAATTGAAGGGAATCATTGAAAAGGATATCCTGGACTCCACTCAAATGTCCTTGGCGGCCCTCAATAAACCGAACCTGTTCAGATCTGTGAAGGAAGGTCTGGCCGGTGCGCTTTCTTGTTTTTTATAAAATTTAAGCGGGGAGTGATCCAATGAAGATCCGATTCGGATATGTTTCAACCGCGATTAGCTTATGGGACGCTTCCCCTGCGAAAACGCTCACCTTTACCCGTTACCAGCAGTTAAGTGCGGCTGAGCGCAAGGAAAAGCTGCTCGAGGTCACAAAGCAAAATCTGCATCATACGTTGCGAATGCTTTACTACAATCTGGCTCATGAAATTGAATTGTATCGGTTCTCTAGTTCAATTGTCCCGCTTGCAACTCATCCGGAGGTGCGCTGGGACTTTATGACTCCTTTTCAACAGGAATGGCAGGAAATTGGTGAGCTGGTCATCAAAAATCGCCTTCGGGTCAGTTTCCACCCGAATCAATTTACGCTGTTTACTTCACCAAAATCGATGATTACCGAAAATGCGGTGATTGACATGACGTACCATTATCAAATGCTGGAGGCCATGGGAATTGCCGACCGCGGGTTGATTAATATCCATATTGGCGGTGCCTATGGAGACAAACCACTGGCCTTAACGCGCTTCCATCAAAATTTGAAATCACTGCCTGCTCCTATTAAAAAAGTGATGACGTTGGAAAATGATGATAAAACCTATACGGCCGAAGAAACCATACTTGTTTGTGAAAAAGAGACTGTACCACTCGTGTTTGACTATCATCACCATATGGCGAATCTAAGCGCGGTGCCACTTGAGGAGTTGCTGCCGCGGATTTTTCAAACATGGTCCCATGTCCCTTCCATTCCGAAGGTTCATATTTCCTCTCCGAAAAATGACAAGGAATTCCGCTCGCATGCCGATTTTGTGGATCCGGACTTTATCATGCCCTTTTTGACGCTGCTGCGCGAGCTCGGTCAGGATGTCGATTTTATGATTGAGGCGAAGGCAAAGGACCAGGCGGCCTTGAAATTAGTCGAGGATTTAAGCAAACTGCGCGGCTATAAGCGGGTTAGCGGGGCCAGCATTGTAATAAAGTGAAAGAGTCTCCGAGTAACCTGGAGACTCTTTTCTATTCTTCAATTAGATTTAAAACGGGCACATCTTTCTCATTCTCCGGATCTTGCCGTGAATAAATCCGTGCCATTTTTGTGGCTTCATCCACATGTTGAATAATAACGGGTGTGCCGTCATAGGTTACATGGATCATATCAGCGGATTCAGCAATTTCTTTGGCTCTTCCAACATTCATTTCGGTTCACTCCTCACTAAATGTACTCTACTAATATTTGCATTTTTTTGGACGATATTCATAAAAATGGACCGTTTTTGAGAAAGTTTGTTGCACCCCCACTTTCATATTTACTGTCCACTTTATAAAAAAAAGCCCCCTTCATCTAAAAGGGAGCCACAAATACCAATGCTACATTTTTTCCGGAGCTGAAACTCCAATTAACGCTAATGCATTTTTTAACGTAATCTTCACGGCCTTTACCAGCCCTAATCGCGCCTTCGTCCGCTCTACATTCTCACGATCGAGCACTTTTTCAGCATTATAAAAGCTATGGAACGTCGACGCTAATTCAAAGATATAGTTCGTAATCCGGTGCGGCATACGCTTTACTGCGGCCTCACCGACAACGGACGGGAACTCGCCCAGCTTTTTCAACAAATCAATTTCCTTTTCAGAGGATGCCACTAAGGAAAAATCAGCCCCGGCATCTACCACAAAGCCTTGCTCCTCACCCGAGCGCAGGATACTTGAAATCCGGGCATGGGCATATTGCGCATAATAAACCGGGTTTTCATTCGACTCTGACACCGCTAAATCTAAATCAAAGTCCATATGCGTATCCGAGCTGCGCATCGCAAAGAAATAACGCGTCGCATCGAGGCCGACCTCATCGACCAAATCACGCATTGTTACGGCTTTACCGGTCCGCTTACTCATCTTCATTTTCTCGCCATTTTTGTATAGGTGGACCAACTGAATAATGCCAACCTCAAGAGTATCCTGGTCATAACCTAATGCCTGAAGTGCTGCCTTCATCCGCGGAATGTATCCGTGATGGTCGGCGCCCCAAATATTGATTAATTTTTCAAAGCCGCGATCGAGCTTGTCCTTGTGGTAGGCAATATCCGGCGTTAAATAGGTGTAGGAACCATCCTGCTTAATGAGCACGCGGTCCTTATCATCGCCAAAATCGGTTGAACGGAGCCATGTTGCGCCGTCTTGCTCATACACATAGCCGCTTTCCCGGAGTGCAGCAAGCGCCTCATCAATTTTTCCATTTTTATAAAGAGAGGTCTCTGAGAACCACACATCAAAGCCGACGCGGAAATCCTCTAGATCCTTCCTTAACTTCGCCATTTCCACATTCAAACCGTATTCACGGAAAAAGTTAAACCGCTCCTCTTCGGAAACGTTGACATACTTGTCGCCATACTCCTCGGCAAGCGTCTTGCCGATGCCGATAATATCGGCCCCATGGTAGCCGCCCTCCGGCATGTCTTTTTCCAGACCGAGTGCCTGAAAATAACGAGCTTCCACAGAGATCGCTAAATTATTTATCTGGTTGCCCGCATCATTAATATAGTACTCGCGGGACACATCGTAGCCGGCCTTCGCTAAAATATTGGATAGTGAATCACCCACAGCCGCACCGCGGGCATGGCCAAGGTGCAAGTCACCAGTAGGATTCGCCGACACAAACTCAACCTGAATTTTTTGGCCGCCGCCAACCGTTGTTTCCCCGTACTGATCCCCAGCTTCGAGCACTGTCGGAATCAATTCTGTCAAATAGCCATTGTTCATATAAAAATTAATAAAGCCCGGCCCCGCAAGCTCAATTTTTTCAATTGATGCCTTAGAACGATCGAACTGTTCCACTAACGCTTCCGCAATCACCCGTGGTGCCTTCTTGGCCACCCGTGCCAGCTGCATCGCCATATTCGTCGAATAATCGCCATGCGTCTTTTCCTTCGGGGTTTCGAGAATCACATTCGGAATTTGTTCCTCCGTTGCAAGGCCCGCCTTTAACACCGCCGCGCGGATTTCTTCCTTAATCTTACTTTGCACCTGTTCAACTATATTCATTTCCGATCCTCCTGAAAACTAATTTCTAAATGGTATGTACCGCCCGGCGAACCCTGCATCGTGAAATCATAAAGAATATCAATCAGACCTTCAGAATGCTCAATTCTTCTCGCCAATGTTATCGTCTCAAACACACCAAACGGCAGCTCGTAACTGCCTCGCAATTTCATATTTAACCGAAACGGGAGCCTCATCTTCACCGCACCGCCTCGTAATATCAACGCCTCATCGTCCGCCACCTTCACAATCGTGCGGACTGTGCCTTCCTCGAGTTCTTCCTCATACTGTAAAAAAGAAGCATTTCCCTTTTGATAGTATCGGCCAAACACCATCAATTCAAAAGTCTCCTGTTCATCAATCGTCGTCTTCACCTTAATCTTCATGGGTATTTCATTCATCGCCAAACGAATCAGCACATCCTTTATCCCTTTTTACTTTAATAAAAGGATCTTTGCGTCTTTAACTGAAATCTACCGCAACACCGCAGCACTTTTTCTATTATAAACATACTAACCATACAAATCAAAGATGCCCGCCCCAATTCGGGACGGGCAAATGGTGTCAGGCACCATTTACAATCTATGTGACTTACAAATGGTGTCAGGCACCAAAAGTGTGCAGCATTATTTTACCCAGCCAAGCAGCATTTCACGGATTAGTTTGCTTGCCGTGTTTGCGGTTTGTTCAGATGGATCGTAGATTGGTGCTACTTCAACAAGGTCACCGCCAACTACTTTCACTTCGGAACGAGCAATCGCATGAATCGAGGCAAGCAATTCTTTTGATGTGATGCCGCCTGCATCAACGGTTCCCGTACCAGGCGCATGAGCCGGATCCAGGACATCAATATCGATCGTGACATAGACAGGACGACCAGCCAGCGTTGGCAGGATCTCCTTCAAAGGCTCAAGCACTTCAAATTTAGAAATATGCATGCCATTTTCTTTCGCCCATTCAAACTCTTCCTTCATTCCGGAACGGATCCCGAATGAATAAACATTTTTCGGACCGATATGTTCCGCAATCTTACGAATTGGGGTTGAATGTGATAACGGCTCGCCTTCGTATTCCTCGCGCAGGTCAGTGTGCGCATCAAAATGGATAATCGCTAAATCCGGATATTTTTTATGGACAGCCTTCATGACCGGCCAAGAAACAAGGTGCTCGCCGCCCATGCCAAGCGGAAATTTACCCGCATCAAGAATCTGGTCAACAAACTCTTCTATCATATCAAGGCTGCGCTGGGCATTTCCAAACGGAAGCGGAATGTCACCTGCATCGAAGTATTTTACCTCTTCAAGCTCACGGTCAAGGTATGCACTATATTCCTCAAGACCAACCGACACCTCGCGAATCCGCGCTGGGCCGAAACGTGAACCAGGACGGAAGCTTACTGTCCAATCCATCGGCATCCCGTATAAAACAACCTGGCTCTCTTCAAAATTCTGGTGACTCTTAATAAACATATTACCTTGATAAGCTTCATCAAAACGCATCTATGTATCCCCTTTTCCTATGGGGGTCACTCGCCCCCACTAGTTTAACGCACTGCTGTATCAGGGGTCAGTCCCCCGTCCCTTTAACGCACTACCGCGCCGGGGGTCTGACCCCTATAGGAGGGATGACCCCACCCAGTTACTTCACTAAATCGCCCACGAATTTAGGTAAGACGAAGGCGGCTTTGTGTAGTTCTTTTGTGTAGTATTTTGTTTCGATTTCGTGGAAGCGGTCATCGCTTACTTCTAATGGATCGTATTTCTTTGAACCGATTGTGAATGCCCATAAACCACTTGGGTATGTTGGAATATTAGCCACATACAAACGAGTAATCGGGAAGATTTCTTTCACATCGCGTTGAACATTCCGAATTAGATCCGCTTTAAACCATGGATTATCGGATTGCGCCACGAAGATTCCATCTTCTTTTAATGCCTTAGAAATACCCGCATAGAAGCCTTTTGTAAATAGGTTTACGGCAGGACCAACCGGCTCCGTCGAGTCTACCATAATAACGTCATACTCTTTGTCGCTGTTGGCAATATGCATAAAGCCGTCATCGACTCGCACATCCACACGTGGGTCATCAAGCTTTCCAGCAATCTCAGGAAGGAACTTCTTTGAATACTCAATCACTTTCCCGTCAATATCCACAAGTGTTGCTTTCTTCACACTAGGGTGCTTTAACACTTCGCGAATAACGCCGCCATCGCCGCCGCCGACAACAAGCACATTCTCAGGGTTGGGATGAGTAAACAACGGCACATGGGCCACCATTTCGTGGTAAACAAACTCATCACGAACAGAGGTCATCACCATGTCGTCTAATAACAGCATGTTGCCCCACTCTTCTGTTTCAATCATATCAAGCTTCTGAAATTCAGTTTGTTCTGTATGTAAGGTTTTATTTACTTTCATTGTAATACCAAATTTTTCGGTTTGATACTCTGTGAACCAAATAGCCATGCCCATCTTCCTTTCATGATTTCTTTTATTGTCCAGCTCAAGCACTCAGCAACTGTGTAGTGGCGCTTCCGCAATTCTTCTTTTTTATGCTACCCAAACTATTGAATTACAAACATAAGAAAAAGTCTAGCAAAAATTAAAGAATTTTTCCATCGAAGTATAAAAAGACTCTATTTTTACAATACTATTACTATCTAATTTTTTTAAAACTGGAAAAACAAGCGATCTAGCTGGAGTTCTGCTCCATGCGCTTCCACTAAAAAGGCGAGGTGAACCTAGATGGAAATCATGACTGATCAGGGATTTCGGAAGACGATCAAATATTTGCGGGTATTCATAATCATCAGTTTGATCGGCATGATTTGTATGCTTATTCTCCTCTTTGGTGTACTGGCCTATGCAAAAATTTTAGGCGCACCACCGCTGGCCGTGCCACAATCGACCTTATTTTTCGCTGACGATGGGACATTAATTGGCGAGAGTAATAGCGGTCAAAAACGCTATTGGGTCGGAATGAAAGATATTTCACCTGATTTAGTGAATGCAACCGTCTCAATTGAGGATAAAAATTTTTATGAGCACCATGGGTTTGATTATAAACGGATTGCTGGTGCAGTTGTGGCCGATATTCAAGCCTTTGCCAAGGTGCAGGGTGCAAGTACCATCACCCAGCAATATGCTCGGAATCTTTTTCTTGAACACGACAAAACGTGGAAGCGGAAACTGATGGAGGCATTCTATACGATTCGGCTCGAAATGAACTACTCCAAAAAGGATATTCTCGAAGGCTATTTAAATACCATTTACTATGGGAACGGTGCCTATGGGGTGGAAGCCGCCAGCCAATTTTATTATGGTAAAAAGGCGTCTGCGCTAACCCTAGCAGAGGCAAGTATGCTTGCCGGAATTCCAAAGGGGCCGGGCCTCTATTCACCGCTTGCCTCCATGGAAAAAGCAAAAACACGCCAAGCGATTATTTTACAAACGATGGTGAAAAACGGCTACATTACCAAAAAGGCCGCTCAAACTGCGGCTGTCCAGCCGCTCACATTGGTAGGCGAACAAAGGACACAACGAATTAAAACAGCTCCTTACTTCCAGGATGCGGTTCAAAATGCATTGAAAAATCAATTACATTTAGATGACCGGACGATCGCCCTCGGTGGTTTAAAGGTATTTACAACCCTAAATATAAAGCAACAGAAAGCAGCCGAAAGGCAGGTCAACAACTACGTGGCCAGTTCATCTGAAATTCAAGTAGGGCTTGTCGCAATGGATCCGAAAACGGGGAATGTCAAAGCCATGGTTGGTGGCCGAGACTATGAAAAAAGTCCATTTAATCGAGCCGTTCAAGCAATCCGGCAGCCAGGCTCGACGATTAAGCCGTTGCTGTATTATGCTGCCCTTGAACACGGTTTTACCCCTTCATCAACCATGCGAAGCGAGTTTACCACGTTTAAGTTTGATAATGGGCAGGCCAATTATACACCGCATAACTTTAACAATAAGTATGCGGACGGCGAAATTACCCTTGCCCAAGCACTTGCCGTCTCCGATAATATTTTTGCTGTAAAAACGCATTTATTTTTAGGAGAAGAGACGTTAATAGCAACAGCCAAGAAATTTGGGCTTTCTACCAAAATGGCCGAAGTCCCGTCGTTAGCATTAGGGACATCTGGTGTACGCGTCATTGAAATGGCAGATGCCTATAGTATGCTTGCCAACGGTGGAAAACGAGTTAATCCGTCCTTGATTACGAGAGTGGAGGACTATAATGGGAATGTCATTTTTGAAAAAGAAGATCGCGCGGAGAAGGTATTAGACCCTGCCAAGGCCTATGTCATGACACAAATGCTGACAGGCATTTTCGATCCTAAGTTAAACGGCTATGCCAAAGTAACGGGCAGCACGGTTATCAAAGATATAACCCGGCCATATGCCGGAAAATCGGGCTCAACCGAAACCGATAGCTGGATGATCGGCTACTCTCCGCAGCTCGTAACAGCGGTTTGGGCAGGCTATGATGTCGGTAAGCCGATTAATCTTGTCGCGGAAAAAACGTACGCTAAGAATATCTGGGCTAACTTTATGGAAGAAGCATTACAAGGGAAGCCGGTCAAAGCATTTAAACCGCCTAAAGAGGGTGTTGTCGGTGTTTATGTGAACCCGGCAAACGGTAAGCTGGCAACAAGAGATTGTCCTGTAAGACGGCTCACTTATTTTGTGGCAGGCACAGAGCCGACTGAGTATTGCACTGATCATTTAAAAAATAAAAATCACAAACCAGCCAATCAGAAAGAAACCCAAAAAATACCTTGGTATAAAAAAATCATGCCTTGGAGCTAAGAAAAGCGGAAGCGCCCTGGTCAGCGGCATATGGTATCACCTAATAAATAGAAAAGCTCCGGATGGCTCCGGAGCTTTTCTTGTCCTAGTTTTACAGTATTTTCACACTGAATACCATAAATACTACCGATTTTCAAAAAAAACTACAAGTAAATTCCATTCTATTTTTCTAAAAAATTTTACTCTGTTAATAATCCCTTTTTCAATTCTTCCGTAGAGTTATTCCATAAAACCTCATTATGGTTACGCAAGAACTCCGCTAACACCTTTTTCGACTTGTCATCCATTTCCTCGATGATAATATGACGCTTCAACGACTTATCCATCCGGTTAACGTGTTCCGGCAAGGATTTGTAGCCGCGGCGGATTTCACGATCCACTGTCATATAACAAGCGGTTACCCCAGCATAGTACGGACCTTCTGGCATGCGGTCGATCGTCACCCATACAAGCCAGTATGGTTTCCCGTTTGGAACCTCTTCTTTATTTTTCAAAAATTTAATTCCCTTTTCAACCGCACTTCGGGCATGCATGGCGCCAACATCAATCTCCGCCTCGCCGGCATCGACATCTATGATGACAGGTGATACATTATCAAGGCTTAGAGCCCCTTTACCAAATCCTTTGTGACCATCCGTCGGGTCACTTTTAATAATATTAAATCCGAGTTTCTTCTTATTCTCTGCCATTGTTGGTGTAGGCCTCCTTTATAAAAATAAACCTCTAATAAAATTCCCGAGCACACTCCACAGCCAGGGGATGACATTGTTAAAAATCGGCTGAATGGTGTAGTTATTTAATGGCGGTACCATCACTAAAATTAAAAAGATTAAGATTCCATATTGTTCAAATTGCGTCATTTTCGCCCTGGTATGGTTGGGGACTAAATCCTCGACAATCCGATAACCATCTAGCGGCGGAAGCGGCAGCAGGTTAAAGACCAATAACACGAGGTTCAGATTGATAAAAATCTCTAAAAAATGGGCGAAGTTGTCTGATATGGTTACACCGAAGCGGCTTAACCCAAAGGCTGCTGCAAAGCCAAGCATCGCCAAGACCAAATTGCTCAGCGGCCCCGCGACAGACACCAAAACGCCAGCTAAGCGCGGCTTTTTAAAATAAAAGCGGTTGACCGGGACTGGACGGGCCCATCCAAAACCTGCGATTAAGATTAAGATCGTCCCAAATGGATCCAAATGTTTAAGCGGGTTCAACGTCAGACGCCCTTGCTTTTTGGCGGTATTGTCCCCAAATTTATATGCAACATAGGCATGGGCAAACTCATGGAATGTAAAGGCAAAAATAAGCGTAATCGCGACATACGGAATCACCGATAGCGGATATGCCAGAAATCTTTCCAATATGGTTTCTCCTTCCCTCTTGTAACGGATGGGGTCGACCCACGTTGAGCTAGCCAGCCTCCGTTTTTCTTGTTATAAAAGAATTTATAAGTTTAAGCTTTGAGAATTGTCCAGCTCCAGGCGCCATCGGCTAGTGTACTTCGCTCTTCTCCCTGCGATAAGTCAACATCGGATCGCTCCGCTCACCGTGTTTCCTTTATCTCAGTCGAAGCGCTCCAGTCCATACACCGATAGGCGGGCGCCTTGCGCTTTTCTTATGCAGATGATTTGTTCCTTTTAGTATAACTGAAACCGCTCGTAAAAAGAAAATCAAAAGTGCAACCATTATTGCACTTTTACTTTATTTATGGAAAACTACAATTAGTTCATTAAAAGGAGGAAAGACTTATGCCATATGTTACCGTTAAAATGCTTGAGGGACGCAACGAAGATCAGAAACGTGCGTTAGTAGAAAAAGTAACCGAAGCCGTCAGCGAAACCACAGGCGCTCCAAAAGAAAACGTCACTGTCTTCATCGAAGAAATGAGCAAAAACCACTACGCAGTAGGCGGCGTCAGAGCAAGCGATAAATAAGGTGTTAATGATGTTAATGGTGTCAGGCACCATGTGAAATTTTCACAATGTTTTTAGTGATCTTAAACCTAAGCAAAAGAGTGTGAAATCAATTTCACACTCTTTTTGGTTACATAAATTTTATCTCATCTTTTGGGCTGTCAATTTTCATTTTTTCTAATTCGAGCTTCATTTTTTCTGTCTCGATTAAATAGTTTTCGTGTTTTAATTTTTCGAGCTCGAGCTGATCCTTGAGCATATTGGCCTTAATTTTGGACTGTTTCTGAAAGTGGGTGGTTAAGATGGCGATAATCGGAATTCCAAATACCATAATAACTGCAATCGTTCCCGTCATAATGAAGAGCCTCCCTAAAAAAAATCACTTTATCCAAATGATAACAAATGAACAAATAAATGGGTATTCTTTTGTTAAGCATTCCCAAGACAAAAGCCGCCTGGAGATCGATCGTCATCGCTCCAGGCGGCTTTTCTTCCATCCTATTGAATTTTCCTTCTTAAGGTCTCAATGTATTGATAGGCCTCATCAATTTCAGCCTCTGTATAGCGCTGGCTGCTTTTTAAGGTAAACACCTTATTGGTAACTTCCTCTTTTGATAGATTATCAAAATATAAAACCGTAGAAACTAGCTCGAGGAATCTAGCATTTTGCTCATTCATATCGGCAAAGCAATCCTGTAAAAACGGCATCTCTACTTCATTCATGCTCAAAAACTCTTTTCCTGAATCTGTTAGCGTATAGCAATATTGAAAATAGCCGCCTTTTTTCTCTTTCACTTCATTCAGAAAACCCATATTACAAAGTTCTTCCACTCTTGTCGTCAATTCCTCCGAATACGGCCCGTAAAAATGAAACTGGTACCGCTCATGAAAGGGAAAGTCAACCTTTTTGGCAATATATATCATCTTCTGCAGCTTTTTTCTCCCGGTGATCTCACCAGAAACCATAATTGCCTGCATCAGCTTAGCGTGATCTTTTAACAACATTCGTCAACTCCTACTCCATCTAACAGGTCTCATTTGGGGTACTTTATCTTTATAGGTTTCCACTATGTGGTGTCACTTTTTGGTGTCAGGCACCAATTCTAAGATTTCCACCATCCTAACCATTTTAACTATTCTAAAAGGGTTAGAATTTGCTTTTTAAGCTCTTTTTCTGTCGCGTCATCCTTAAGGATATCAGCTGGATAATAGAGTTTGTGGTCCGTTCTTCTTTTCCCCGAAATAGCTTCCACAATCTCTGACTCCCGGGAAAGCTCCCGTAAGTCCCCATTTTCCATCAATAAATTAATCGGCAACCGTTCTTCTTCCTCACCGGGGCGATAGAAGTCATAAGGCAAGTCGGACGATGAATCAACAACTAAATAATATTCAGGGTCAAGCCCTGCTTTTTGGAAAAGTGCAGTTAATTTAGCAAGCTTCTTGTATTCTTTCGCAGGGTCAAATTCCGCATACTTGAATAGATTGCGATTGACAAAGCGCCGACAAAGATCACTTAGGATCGGGTCGGCCTCCTCCTGCCAGATTTGAAAATAGTATAGAATAACGGATTCATCCAATTTTAAGTAGTCTTCTACTGTCACTTGCTCATGGAAGATGGACGTAAAGTGAATCGGTTCATATTTAAATGCATAGTTTTCTTCAAATAACTGCTTAGCGCGATGGAGGATTTTCGTTAAAATCACCTCGGCACTGCGCGAAACAGGATGGAAGTATACTTGCCAGTACATTTGATAGCGGCTCATAATGTAATCCTCAACCGCATGCATACCACTCTTTTTGATGACAACCTGATCTTCCCTAGGCCGCATCACCCGCAAGATTCTTTCCATATCAAATTGACCATAGCTGACACCAGTGAAATAGGCATCTCGCTGCAAATAATCCATCCGGTCAGCATCAATCTGACTGGAAATCATACTAACAACCAGCTTTTTCTCGGATGTTTTCGCAATAACTTCAGCCACTTGAGCAGGGAATTCAGGACCTACTTGCAAGAGCACCTTGTTCACTTCAGTATTGCCTAAGATAATGGCTCGGGTAAAATCTTCGTGGTCAAAGTCAAACACTTTTTCAAAGGAATGGGAAAACGGGCCGTGCCCAAGGTCGTGGAGAAGAGCCGCACAGAGGGTCAGAAGACGGTCATCGTCATTCCATTCCGGTCTGCCTGCAAATACATCATCAATGATGCGGCGGACAATTTCATATACGCCGAGAGAATGGTTGAACCTACTGTGTTCTGCACCATGAAAGGTCAAAAAGGTGGTTCCCAGCTGCTTGATTCGGCGCAGCCGCTGAAACTCTTTTGTGCCAATCAAATCCCAAATCGCACGGTCACGGACGTGAACATAGCGATGGACGGGATCTTTAAACACTTTTTCTTCCATCAATTTTTCAGCCGAATATTGCATAGAATTCCCTCTTCCTCATTACATTCCTAACTTACCTGCTGCCAACCGGACAGTATTCAGTATTCCTATTATATACCAAATATCTACAAAATTCCGCAGGATTTTTCGACATTGGTGCCTTGCACCTTTTACATCACCATGAGAGTAAAAATGGTGTCAGGCACCATTATTAACTCAATAAAAGTAAAAATCACCCGAGCTCTGGTAGATGGGTGATTATTTAATCTTTTTATTTATTTTCTCCATTAATTCCTCTTCTGTTAAGGCAGCGACTGGGCGGTTGTTGACGAAGGCGAAGGTCTTTTTCCGGCCAGGGCCACAATAGGATTGACAGCCAATTTTGATTTCAGCGTCCGGGTCAATTTCTTTCAAACGAGGGATTAATGTCTTTAAATTTACGGCCTGGCAATCATCACAAACACGAAATTCATTGGACATTCCAAACAATCCTTTCTGCGGTCAATCTTTATCTAGTCTTTATCTTATCCAACAAGCAATCAACATAAGCTTGTCGAAATCAATTATCTACACGTGTCTAGCTCCATAGGTATTTTACAGTTTCTTTTTTCTCAATGCAAGTTGCAATCTTTAGCAACTCTTGTCAATCTTACTAAATCTTTTAGTTAAAAAATCTACTATCCTTTTAATCCTTTTGGTATAAAGCCTGAAAAACTTGTCAATCCTAAGACTAGAACTTTTAAAAAAAAACGTCAGATATTGGACTGGCAATTTGTAAATTATTTTAGGGAGTTGAAAGATATGAAAGTTCGTCAAGATGCATGGACAGATGAGAATGATCTCCTATTGGCTGAAACGGTGCTCAGGCATGTAAGAGAAGGCAGTACCCAGCTGAATGCCTTTGAAGAGGTAGGGGACAAGCTTAACCGCACCTCGGCAGCCTGCGGCTTCAGATGGAACGCCGTCGTCCGCCATACCTATGAAAAAGCCTTACAATTAGCTAAAAAGCAACGGAAACAACGACAAAGAGTGTTAGGCAAAGACCAAGGTGGTAAGAAAAAGTTACTTTACAATCCGCCCGTTACTGCTTCTGCAGAATTAGACACGCTCGCACCATTGGCTATGGAACTGCCGCTCGAAACACCGGTTGACATGCCAGATTTGACAGCTGAGATCGCTGTAGAAACCTATGTTAAACCAGAGGCCTCCAGCTACAAACCAGCCGCGCCAAGCTACAGACCAACAACATCGTCTGGAGGACTGACACTTGATTCTGTTATTTCTTACTTACAAAACTTCCATCATGCCAATCTGCAAAATGAAGCATTAAAAAGTGAGAATGAAAGATTAAAAAGAGAAATGGCAGAGCTACGTAAGCAAAATGAAGAAATGGCTGCAAAAATTGAGGGACTCGAGCAGAATACCGAAACCATTCAAGAAGATTACGAGACCTTAATGAAAATCATGAATCGCGCTCGCAAACTTGTTTTATTTGAAGAAGAAGAAAGACCTGCTACTAAATTCAAAATGGATCGCAACGGCAATCTAGAAAAGGTAGCAGAGTAAGCCTTTTTAGAGAGAGTAAAGGGAGAAGAGGCAAGTGCAGCAACCTTAATATAGAAGAGGATGTCTCAAAAGGGTCAGACCCTGTTGAGACATCCTTTTTTACATTTCCGCAATTTTCTCATTCCGGTCAATGACCCGTTGGTAATAGCCAGAAAATAAGCCAAGTTCGTATTCATTTAACTGGCCCGTATATAATTCATCACTATTAGCCTTTAATTGGTGTAAAAGCCGAAGCATCACATCGGCAATGGTGAACGGGGTTCCGAGCAATTCTGACAATGAGGCCATCACTTCAGGGACAATGTCCGGGTAAGCAAATTTTGTGGGCTCGTCTTGTTTAGCCAGTTTATAAAATTGTTTAACCATCTCCGCTCGTTTTTCGCCGCTGCCATACACACAAAGATAAATTTGCACCGCTACACCCTTCCTGAGGCGGCGCTGGGAAATGCCAGCAAACTTTTTCCCATTTATACTAAGATCGTAACTTCCCGGGCAATAAGAGCCGACAATTTCCCGAGCCTCAATCTGCTGCGGGAAATCGGCAAACATAGTTTGAATCAGCTGCCACATCACATCATAGCCGCGATTGATATCAATTCCTTTTTCCGCTTCAGGAAAAATTAACGAAATGTTGAGGACGCCTTCATCAAGTACAACGGCCAGTCCACCCGAATTCCTGACAATAGATTGATAGCCCTGCTCTTTAAGATACTTGATCCCTTCTTGTAAAAATGGCAGTCTCGTATCCTGGATGCCTAAAACCACGGTATTATGATGAACCCACGTCCTTGCCGTGGCCGGCGCTTCGCCTGCACCAACCGATGCACACAACGTATCATCCATTCCAAATGATTGTAATGCTTGAAAATGAGGACCAATGGCAGACTGGTCAATAACTCGCCATTCTGGCTGGCGCAGTAAACCTTCCATCCTAAAAAACCCCTTATAAAGAATACTCCTATTTTATCATACTTAAGAAAAGCGCAAGCGCCCTGGTCAGCGGCGTATGGCCTGGGGCGCTCCAACTGAGATAAAGGAAACACGAAGAGCCGGAGGCGCATTCGTGCTTGACTTATCGTAGGGCGGAGAGCGAAGGACACTAGCCGCTAGGGCGCTGGAGCTGGACATTTCTCGAAGCCAATACTTATAAATTTTTATATAATAAAAGTCGAGCTTCGCATCATTCAATGGATCGCTCCGCCCATATCCTTTAGAAAAAAGAGCCAGCCCGCCGGACCAGCTCTTCATTTAAAATTATAAACCTTGTGCTGCTGTAATTAAGGCCAGCTTGTACACATCTTCTTCATTACAGCCGCGGGAAAGGTCATTTACCGGCGCATTTAAGCCTTGTAAAATTGGACCCACCGCTTCGAATCCGCCTAAACGCTGAGCAATTTTGTAACCGATGTTACCTGCTTCAAGGCTTGGGAAGATAAATACATTCGCATCGCCTCGCAGTACGGAACCTGGTGCCTTACTTTTTGCAACAGATGGAACAAACGCTGCATCAAACTGAAATTCCCCGTCCAACACAAGGGAAGCATCACGGCGTTTTGCTTCAGCTACCGCCTCAACCACACGTTCTGTCTCCTCAGATTTTGCTGAACCTTTTGTTGAAAAACTTAACATCGCAATACGTGGCTCGATATCAAACATTTCAGCCGTTTTTGCACTTTCAATCGCGATTTCCGCTAAATCATTGCTGTCTGGGGCAATATTAATCGCACAATCAGCGAATACATATTTTTCATCCTCACGAACCATGATGAATACGCCAGATGTTTTCTTCACGCCCGCTTTAGTTTTAATAATTTGCAATGCTGGACGAACAGTGTCTGCAGTTGAATGGGCTGCACCGCTGACAAGACCATGTGCTTTATTGGTATAGACAAGCATGGTGCCAAAATAGTTTTCATCCAACAAGATTTTACGAGCTTCTTCTTCGGTTGCTTTGCCTTTACGGCGTTCCACAAAGGAAGCCACTAATTCATCCATGCCAGCATATGTGGCAGGATCATAAATTTCAGCTGACTCGAGCGTCACACCAACCTCTTTCGCCTTTGCCTGTACTTGTTCAATATTTCCTACTAAGATCGGCGTAATTAGTTTTTCCTCAGCCAAACGAGCTGCTGCACGAACAATCCGCTCATCTAATCCTTCTGGAAAAACAATTTTCAATTCACGTCCAGAAATTTTTTGCTTTAAGCCTTCAAATAAGTCACTCACAATAATATCCTCCCTTAAAAAAAACTACCTCTTCTAGCATACTTTACTAGGGTGAAAATTCAAGTTAAGTACACAATGGTAAGCGATTACACCTAAATATTTATGTTTTCAAAAAACTTCACTCACGCTTTTACTATTTACCCCTTTTTATAAAAATATCCACATCCTTTCATTAAGAGTTTCAAAAGGGCGCCACTTGGTCAAACTATGGTATAGTTAAGGATGATAAAAAGTATGATTATTTAGGAGTGATTATAATGAGTGAAGCAGCACAAACGCTGGATGGCTGGTATTGCCTGCATGACTTCCGTACCGTTGATTGGACAACTTGGAAAATGCTCTCTAGTGATGAGCGAGAAGCAGCCATTCATGAGTTTTTAAGTCTGGTTGAACGTTGGAACCACACACAAGAACGCAAAGAAGGCAGCCATGCTTTATATACAATTGTCGGCCAAAAAGCTGATTTTATGATGATGATCTTACGCCCAACCATGGAAGAACTAAATGAAATTGAAACCGAATTCAATAAAACCAAATTAGCTGAATTCACGCTTCCAGCTCATTCCTATGTATCTGTGGTAGAGCTTAGTAACTATTTGCCATCCGATGAGGATCCATACCAAAATCCACATGTACAATCACGTCTTTACCCAACATTGCCAAAGGCAAAGTATGTCTGCTTTTACCCAATGGACAAGCGCCGTCAAGGCAATGACAACTGGTACATGCTGCCGATGGAAGAGCGCCGCAGCCTCATGCGCAGCCATGGTATGATTGGCCGTACATATGCTGGTAAAGTAAAACAAATCATCACTGGTTCTGTAGGCTTTGATGATTATGAATGGGGCGTTACCCTGTTTGCAGAAGATGTACTCCAATTTAAAAAGCTCGTTTATGAAATGCGTTTTGATGAAGTAAGCGCCCGCTACGGTGAATTTGGTGCCTTCTTTGTCGGTAATCTGTTAGAGGAAGAACGCGTAGCACGATTCCTTCACGTTTAAAAAAAGCCCCAGTTGCTGAAATCATATCGAAATAAAAAAGTTCTCAGGCCCCGGCTTGAGAACTTTTTTATGATTACTACCCTATAACCAAGTCATAAATCTCCCTATCCTCTCATACTATTTAAACAGCGAGTCTATAGTTAAAGCTCCGAAGGTCTCATCAAAAAGAGGTGAGAATAGACCCTTTTATGTGGAACCAAATTGGGTTCAAGGGAGTATGGATAGGATGCTAGGCGGTTCGTTTATCCCATTAAAAGGGGAAGCGGGCGTCACTCAGATTAGCGATTAACCTTAATTATTATTAGGAGGGAAAGACATGAGCCAATATTACAATCCTCAAGGATTTCAACCTTACACTGGGGCCGCCGGTCAGCAGGGAGCACAACCGATCGCTGGCGGCGGGCAAGGATTTATGCCGCCACAACAAAGTTTTCAACAAGTTCCGCCAGCCTTTAGCGGGTCGCTTCCAGCATCACCGCCAAGTGGATCCCCAGGAATGCTTCCGATTGAGCAGTCATACATCGAAAATATTCTGCGTTTGAACAAAGGAAAATTAGTAACTGTATTTGCTACCTTCGAAGGCAACTCCCAATGGAATGCCAAAGAATTTAAAGGAATTATTGAAGCTGCCGGAAGAGATCACGTTATTTTAAGCGACCCGCAGAGCGGCACCCGTTACCTTATCCCAATGGTAGCCGTAGATTACATTACCTTCTCTGAGGAAATTGAGTATGAATATCCATACGGAGGCGGGCCATCCATGAGCACCTTCCCGCCAAGATAATTTTTTAAAGACAAAAGGCATTGGACTCTAATCCAATGCCTTTTGTAATATTAGAAATTCCTCACCGCTCCAACGATCATTAAGACCCAGGCTGCTAAAAAGCAAACCCCGCCAAGAGGCGTAATCGCGCCTAACACACCTACTTTTGTAAGGCTTAAAAGATACAAGCTTCCGCTAAATAAAATAATTCCTGCGAGCATTAACCATCCAGACCAGCCAAAAAGTGAGCTGGCGGACACTTTGCCAAGAAGCAGACCGATAATCAGGATGCCTATGGCATGAAACATTTGATAAGTGACGCCGGTTTTCCAAATCTCTAAATAATGTGCATCCAGCCTATCCTTTAATCCGTGTGCCCCAAAGGCACCGAGTGCTACTGCCAAAAAGGCATTAATGGCCCCTACAATAATAAACGTTTTCATGTAAATATCCCCTTTCCTTCGTTAGCTTCCATGCCAATCTCCTCTTGGTCAAACCAAAACGATCAGTTCGCGGACACTTCTACTTTTCACCTAAAAATCAAGCCCGGAGTAGTAAATACCCAACTACTTAAAAATCTAGCAGTGAATCACCATTGGCCTCATCGTCCATCTCTATTTTTTTAGGCTGTTGTATGGAGGCTGCCTGTTGAAAGACGGGCTGAGTCATTAATGGTTGTTGATAGATCTGCTGTGGAATCACAGGTTGAATCGGTGCCTGTCGATGTTCCGGCGCCGACTTTTCATCTAAGATCAGTTCGCATAATATTTTAATAGAGTAAACTTTTTCTCGCAAGTTTTCTTCCTTCGCGCTGTTTTTGGCCAGCTTTAATTCATCTTCTATTTTGGCAAGTAATTTATGGACAGATATATTCATGTTTGACACCTCTAATTTCAGTCTCGTCTATATTCTACATGATTATTGGCTATTTTACGAAATTATAGACACGCCTCCCACCAATCGACATGTTTCACGTGAAACATGTCGATTTGGGATTTTGAATTTTGCTGTATAAGCGATTTTTTCGAAAATGGGATTAATATCCAATTTTTGTAGAATAATGATTGATTTTTGTTGAATTACCACTGGATTTTGTAGAATTGCCTCTGATTTTTGTAGAATTCATCCTTACTTTTGTAGAATTAACTCCTTTTTTCATAGAATTCCCTTCTACTAACAGGTCACTTATGAAAGCAAGGCCCTTTTTTAAGGAAAAAACCCGCACCACTGAAGGTACGGGTTCAAAACTATCCTAATATTCGCTGATAAATGGATTTGGCGTGGGTTAAATCCTTGGTACCATGGATGAGGGCGCGGCCGTCTTGAAAAATAACCATACGTTCCCCGCCCATTTCTACTGATATTAAATAGGGATTGCCTTTTACCTGATATCCTAGCGAACTAAGCTGGCCGGCAAGCCTCTCAAGGGAAAGCTCGCCCTCGTTTGAGGGACGGATTTGCACCGTATCGCGGCCGCACAACACAGTTGTCTTCGTCATGTTCTCACGGTCTAGGTACGGATAGGTCCGTTCCTCGCCGCAGGATAAACAGCCGGCAAACTTCGCCTTTGACATTTTTAAGCTGGTATATTGGTTCCGCCATAGATCAAAGCTGACAAAGGAGGTGCGCACTGCGTCCCAGTCCTCGACCAATATCTTCAAGGCCTCCGCTGTTTGATGAGCAATCACCATTTGCACAGCAGGAGAAATAATCCCGCCCGTATCGCAGGTCATTCCTTGAAGTGGAATCGACCGCAACAAACAATTTAAGCATGGTGTTTTTCCGGGAATAATCGAAAAACCCATCCCAAAACTGCCGACGCAAGCCCCGTAAATCCACGGGAGATTATATTTTTGCGATACATCATTCATCGCCATCCGCGTTTCAAAGTTATCGGTCGCATCTACCATCAGATCGACACCGACAGCCAGTTCCTCAAGCAATGCTGGGGTAGCGTCGCCGATAATCGCCCGGACTTCCACGTCTGAATTAATGGCCCGGAGCCGCTTTTCTGCTGCGGCTGCTTTTGGAAGCTTCTCAGCAACATCCTCTTCCGTGTACAGCTGCTGACGCTGCAGATTACTAGCTTCGACATAATCCCTGTCAATGATCGTTAGTTTTCCGACTCCAGCCCGCGTCAACACCTCAGCACTTCCTGAGCCCAAAGCCCCGGCGCCGATGATGAGGACATGCTTGCTGCTTATTTTCTCCTGTCCCACTTTGCCGATGCCCGGAAAAAGGACCTGCCTTGAATAGCGTTCGTTCATCGTTTTCCCCCCTATCGTCAAGAAAACTTGCCACTTTTGCGAGCTTTTAGGGCAAAATCGTTTCTGTAAGCTCTCAAAACCGTTTAAAATCCATGATTGCAATGAATTTTACTCAGTTTTAAAGCAAATATATCGTTCATTTTTTCATTCACAAATCTTATTTGCGAAAAAGTTACGTTTATTTGCGAATCTGCATCGTTTATTTGCGAATAACTACTTTTTATTTGCGAATCCACATGGTTTATTTGCGAATAGCCCACCACTCACGAAACCGCACGCTAAAAAATCAACCGCCGCTTACGGGAGGAATAAAGGCAACCTCATCGCCTTCTTTTATGACTTCATCATTTGAAGCAAACTCTTCGTTAATCGCTGTCATAACGGTATCCATTTTGGGAAGGTCATACTTCGAAGCTAATTCCGCTTTCAATTCAGCTACCGTTTTTCCGCTCGCATCCAATGATAAAAATTCACTGCCGACGGCGTCACGCAAATGAGCAAAAAATAAGACTTTATTCATCTAAATCACCTGCCTCCGGTTTACCGCTCGGATAGGCAACCGTTTCTAGCTGATTGCCCATCCATGCTTCGCCATCTTCCCAGTGCTCTTTCTTCCAAATTGGGACGATTTCCTTAATACGCTCAATCGCATAGCGGTTCGCTTCATAAGCATCAGCGCGGTGCGGCGTTGATACAGCAATCACCACGGCGATATCGGTAATGTCTAACCGGCCGACTCGGTGGGTAATCGCAACACGGGAGCCTTCCCATCGTTCTTCAATTTCCTGACCAATTTGCTCGAGCTTCTTAACCGCCATCGCTTCATAAGCATCGTAAATTAAGAACAATGTCTTCTTGCCCTTCGTTAATTCGCGAACAGTCCCAATGAAAGTGGTAATCGCACCTGCTTCACGCTGAATGACTTTATCAATGACCGCTTGAATATCAATCGGGTCCTTGGAGATTTCGTACATTTTCATTTTTTCACCTCTTCGGCCAATCGCTTTGGCTCCGCATTTTGGACGACCAAGTAGCCGCCAATTTTTTCAACCTGCGCTTTAAACGCTGCAGATTGAATGATCTCTATCAGCTGCCGGCCGCCTTCACTTTCATAAAAGCTGCGCGTCATCAATAAATCGTATTCTTCATCGGCAACCGGCACAAAATCTAAGCCCATTGACTTTGCGGCAGGATAAATGCCGAGCCCGGCACCACACTGATCCCCTTTTACTTCTGCTGCAACTGCTAAATGGGAGAACATTTCGCGGTCATAACCGATTACCTCCTCAGCGGTAAGACCGGCTTCTTCCAAAAGTAAATCAAACAAAATGCGGGTGCCCGCTCCTTTTTGCCGGTTTACAAAGTTAGCGTGTGACCGAACTACATCTGTGACGTTCTCGATGTTGAGGGGATTGCCCTGTGGCAGGATCCAGCCTTGCTTCCTTTTTAAAAAAGGATAAAGAATGACGTCCTGGCCTGCTAAAATTCTATTTACATAGGATAGATTGTATTGTTTTGTGGCTGGGTCGAGTAAATGAATGCCCGCTACATGGGCCTCGCCTTTTCGTATCGCCATGATCCCGGCCATGCTGCCGACATGGGAGGAGACAATTTTCATTTCCGTCCGGGCGCGCTTAAGCTCCGCTGATAGAAGGTCAATGGTCATATCATGGCTGCCGCAAAAGACAATGGCATTTTTGATTTCTTCGAGCGGACGCAGCAGTTCGACTTCTGCTGAATCGCCTTGCTCATAGCCAATGATATTGGGCGGTACGATTAATAGGCCGTCTGCTCTGACGTAGGACATCGTTACCCCTGCTGCTCTTGTGAGTGGGTTGGCGACATATTGTCCATTCACATAGCCGATATTCATTCGAACAAAATCCTCTGCCCCCATTGACGAGACAATGCGGCGGCCAAGCTTGACTGTGACGGTTTGTCTTTTTGGAACAGAAATCCCTAAATACTTGCAGATGAGCGGCTGGACAAACCATTCGAGCGCCAAGTACGCGGAAACGGGATAGCCTGGTACGCCGACAACGATTTTTCCGTTTATTTTTCCTAAAATGACCGGTTTACCTGGCCGTGCGGCGACCCCATGGGTATAGACCTCGCCTATTTCCGCAATGATGTGAACGGTAAAGTCCTTTCGTCCTGCCGATGACCCGGCATTAATGACGATGATATCGGAGGTTTCTGCGGCCTCTAAGAGCACTTGCTTAATTTTCTCCGGTTCGTCCTTGACGATGGAATGCAGTCTCGGTTCGCCGCCCCAATCCTTAATAAAGCCGGAAAAGACCGTGCCATTGAATTCAATAATTTTCCCGGAAGAGAGTGATGCAGTTGCTTCGATCAATTCATTCCCGGTCGGTATAATCGTTACGACTGGCTTTTTAACAACCGCTACCTTCAGCTGCTGTGCGGCCACTAGGATACCTAAATCGGCTGGCCTTAATACATGCCCTTGTGAAAAAAGCATTTCCTCTTGGACAATATCCTCGCCAATCGGGCGGATATGCTGCCAAGGAGTAGCAGGTTCAATAATTTCAATTGTTTCATCGTCGACGATATGGACATTTTCGATCATGATCACTGCATTAAAGGGAGCAGGAATCGCGTTTCCAGTATCGACAACGACGAATTGTTCGCCGAGCTTCAGTTGGAGTGGATTTTGCTCATGGGCCTTGTATGTGTTTTCTGCCACAACGGCAATTCCGTCCATCGCTGAAGCATGGTAGTGCGGCATCGACACATGGGCAAAAATGGGCGCTGCAGTCACGCGGCCTAAGGCATCAACAGCTGAGATTTCTTCTATTTCAGAGGTCAGCTGAGAAGCTGCCAGAACTTCTACTCTTGCTTCCGCTCGGGGTTTATCTTCTAAATAAATTTTTCGTTTGTACTGTTTCTGTTCCATACTTAAGACCCCCTTACCTTGATGGAATCACAGGTACAAATTCTCCCTGTGAAACTCCTTCTTTTTCTGAACTAATCTCAACGATGCCATCACTTTTCACCAATGTGGTGATTAAGCCTGATTTGCCAAGTATCGGCTCGGCCCACCATTCGCCATCCTTTTCAAACAGGCGGACGCGGATATAATCGGCTCGTCCCATTGACGAGGGAATATTTTTGGTTATTTTTGCAAAAATGCGCTCGGGTTTACGGTCCATTTTTTCACCCTTTAGCTTTCGTAAAATCCGCTCACCGAAAAGTCTAAAGATAATCATCGCACTTGCCGGGTGTCCGGGAAGTCCCATCACTGGTTTACCATTGGCCAAGGCTAAAATCGTTGGTTTCCCTGGCTTGATGGAAATACCATGGACGAAAACGCCGGGATCCCCTAATGATTGGATCACATCGGTTGTATAGTCCTTTGCCCCGACCGAGCTGCCGCCGGAAAGGATTAAACAGTCAACCTGATCATAGAGTACACGCGCCCTCTGGCAAAATTCGTCAAAGTCATCAGGGACAATGCCACCGTAGATGACATCGACATTCCATTCTTTCGCCAGTCCGGCAATCGTTAAATAGTTGATATCGCGAATCTGCCCTTCTACCAGTGTTTCCGTTTGGTATGGGACAATTTCGTCACCAGAGGAAAGGTAGCCGATCTTCAGTTTTTGGTAGACGGATACATGGGTCACCCCTAATGAGGCAAGCGCGCCTAATTCCTGCGGTCGCAGCTTTGTCCCCTTTTCGAGGAGAACTTCTCCTTCTCTAATATCTTCGCCGGCGCGAATAACGTTTTCTCCGGGTGCCACTTGCTTGTACGTATTTAGCAGCTGGTCTAGGTCCTCACAGTGTTCAATCATGATCACGCTGTCACTGCCCTTTGGCATCATGCCGCCTGTCGGTACATAAACAGCGCCGCCATGGGCAACTACTGCCGTTGGAACCTCACCCATTTTTACTTCGCCAGCTATATTTAAAAAGCCGGGCATGGATTCAGAGGAACCATACGTATCCTTCGCACGAACAGCATATCCGTCTACAGTTGAGCGATCAAAACTCGGCACATTTTCCTTTGCGGTAACCGGTTCGGCTAAAATGAGGTTTAGTGCATCGGCAAGCTCCTTCACCACCGTTTGTTTCGTCGCCGGTATGATTTCCTCAATTAAGGAAAATGTCTCTTCAACTGTTTTCACTTTGAAAAATTGCATGGTTCCCTTATTCCCCCTTTAAAGATCTGCCTCGGCCCACTTTTTGGCATCTTCATATTCGTGTGGGTGATTCATATTAAAAAAGACTCGTTCTAAATCGCTATTGCTATATGTCTGCAATTCTTCTTCCGTTATATATCTGACGGTTAATTGATCAAGAAGATGTTTAACTCTAAGCCGACCTGCTTCAATCTGTTGAGCGACTTCTTCGACCACCTTTTTTTGAAAAACAGAAAACAGCGGGTGCTGCTTACCGTTAATGACAGGGATGACGGCATCATACTGACTGCTGCTGTTCACAAGCACCTCTGCCAGTTCAACGGAAACAAACGGCATATCACAGGCGACAATAAAGTTGACATCGTAATCTGAAGCCTTTAGGCCGGCATGAATTCCGGCAAGCGGGCCCATGCCAGGATATTGATCCGCGACCATCCTCAGTCCTAAAAATTCATATTTTTCTGGTTCATTTGTTACTAAAATTATATCATCAAACAGAAGCTTAAGCGTATCTTGGATTCTCTCAATATTCGTTTTCTCATTTATTTTTAGCAGCGCTTTATTGGTGCCCATCCGGCTGGACTTTCCGCCTGCTAAAATGATTGCTGCTGCTTTCATATCAGAACCACCATAAGATCCAACTCCTAGCTTATTCATGGAAATGTATTAATTAGTCTCTTTTTTCTCACCGACGGCGTTATAGCCATTCTCTTGGGCTACAAAATCGAGGTGAATGGAATTCAAATCTAGTAAGGCAGGAGATGGTTTTGTAATATATTGTCTTGTATCAATCATTTTAATATAGCCGCTGCACTCTTCGCAAACTTGAATTTTAGATGTAGCATCGCCCTCAATTTCTAAAAACTGCATCTTTTTGTGGTCTTCATTACCGCAATGCGAGCATTCTAAACGCTTTGCATGCCAGTGGGCGAGGCAGCGAGGGCAATGGATAACTTTTTTTCCTGCTTCATCTAAAGAAGCCAATCTTACTGGCTCACCGCAAACAGGGCAGCCTGCACCAGGAACCGCATGGTCGATTTTGGGCTGGACCTTTTCTGCTGTTAATTGCAGGTATGGACGCAGCGCGGTTTCCGCAAGGAATTGAGGAATCCATTCCTCTAGTCCGTGCTCGGCGGCAAAGCTTGTAAAATACACATGGTTGAAGGAGAAGGCTTCTTCAATCCAACGGACGGCTGTTTCCTCGTTTAATAGACTTGTAATCCCGGAAAGCTTTGTCTCGAGGTCTGGATTGTTTTTGATAAGCGCTGCATTTACTTCCTCTATCCACTGTAAAAATAGTGAAATTTCAAAATCAATGGCCGTTAAAGCAGCAACTGGCACACCTGCATCCATGGTCGCTTTATCGAGGTTAGGTTTGATTGTTTTTGGGTCTAATTGAAGCTTCCACTGCTCCTGAAGCGTGACGATTTCCTTTTGCAAGTCGAGATATTCTTTTGAAACAACGGATTTAATCATCGTTGTCGCACCTCTTTCATATAATAAAGACTTTTGTTCTACTAATTTATAAGAGATATATTCGAGTGAAATTGTTTATGCGGACAAATCTTGCTTTTTACTTCTGATTTCTGTCCTCATGGACGGCCTTAAAAGGCTTTTTAACAGAAATGGCTGTCAATTGTTCGACAGCCATTCTTTTGTATAAAATTTAAAATTTAGTTGAATGGTTTTATGGTATTAAGCACCCTTTTTATGCTTAGGGTCATCCAAATTAGGGAAGTTGCCTTTTTTGACTTCTTCATCATACCAGTCAGGATAGTGTTCTTTAGCCCACCAGGCAGGAACTTCGCCTGTAACAACGCCTGAATAGCCTGGTCTAGAGTTTTTATGAACGACACTTAGGTAGACGTGGCCAACAACAACAGCAATGGCTAAGCCGAAGCCCACATTGTGGAAGAAATAGCCCCACTGCACGAGCGCTCTTGGAAAATATTCATTAAACCACATTGGGATTCCAGAACCAATGATTAAGATCGCCGTAAAGATTTGGATAATCGAGTTAATTTTTTCACCAGCGTTAAAGAAGGTTTGTCTAATATGCTTAAATTTAAAGCCGAAGAGTTCTTTCACAAATTCGCTAAAAAATTGGAGATCCCTCTTTTTCCATGTAACAAGCTCTTTCATCCAAAGCTTAAAGCCTTTCAGGTCAAAGATGACCCAAATAAAGGTTGGCAAGACGAATGTTACCGCAAAAATCCGATGTAACAAACGAGCACCCGCTGGACCGCCAAAAACTGGATACAACCAGTCAAAGAACTCTGTGTACATTGGCAGGGCTGTAATATACAAGGCTAAGAATGAAATGCCGTTGACCGCGTGAGCCGCAACAAATCCTTTGGAAAAACGTCTAATTTTCACATTTGGCTTTGGCTGTTTACTCATGGCGGCCACCTCCATCTTCTTCTTTGCCTTCTTTATTAAATAGCTTGTTTGCAATGAACGCACCGACTACGGCCATGGTTGTTGCCCCAATCATGGCTTTGCCAATTGGCTGGGCATAATCTTTCCAAAGAACCGCAGAAGTTGGAACTTTAGGATTTTCCGGAAGACCATATACGGATGGTTTTTCAGCTAATACATACACCGTATGCGTACCGCCAACGCCTTGTGGATTATACACTTGAGCATTTGGATAACGGCCTTTAATTTCCTGGACGCGCTTCTCTGCTTTTTGAATCATCGCCGCTTGGTCGCCAAACTCCATCGCGCCAGTGTGACAGGTCGTTACGCAGGCAGGCTGTAAGCCTTCTTCGATTCGATCTGTACACATCGTACACTTATGAGCTTTACGATATTCCTTGCCGTTTTTGTCTTTATATTCCTTCAAGGAAATCACTTCAAACGGACAGTTTTGCGTACAATAACCACAGCCTACACATTTATCCTGATCGATGACAACCGTGCCATACTTCGTATAGCTGATGGCATTTTCCGGACAAACCTTTTCACAGGCTGCATCGGTACAATGGAAGCAAGAGGAGTGACGGAAGAGATATTCTAAATCACCTTTGCCATTCTCATGCTCGATGTATTGCAAGACATTCCATGTATCCGCGGTTGTTTTCGCATGCGACTGCGCACTTCCTTGGAATTCTGTTGCTTCTGCCGGAAGGTCATTCCAGTTTTTACACGCTACCATACAGGCCTTACAGCCATCACATTTCGTTACATCGACATATTTTACATATTTCGTCATACGTCAGCCCTCCTAACGTCACAGAGGAATGCTTTATATTCTGGAATCATTGTATTGGCATCCCCAATATGCGGAGTCAGGCGGTTGGCTGTATCACCTGTTGCAAATCCCTTAAAACCAAAATGCCACGGCATTCCAATTTGATGCACTTGTTTACCGCTAACTTTAAAAGGCTTATAGCGTTTGGTTACCATTGCATAGGCTTTGATTTCACCACGCGCAGAGCTGACAATCACTTTGTCTTTATTGTTAATGCCTTTTTCACGCGCTAATTCTTCACTTAATTCAATGAACATATGGCCGGCAAGTTCGGATAGCCACTCTTGATTCCGCGTCATTGAGCCGGATTGCCAGTGCTCGCTTACCCGGTAAGTCGTTGCGACAATCGGATAGTCTGCCTTGAAGCCTTTTTTGTTGAAATCCCCATCATTGATGACCACCGCAGGATTCAAATTTATCGATGAGAATGCATTTGGAACAGGACTTTCAAATGGTTCATAGTGTTCAGGGAATGGACCATCATTCATGGTTGGTGCAAATAATAAGGCCACACTATCTTTATTCATCATAAAGGCACCCGTACCGCCTGGTTCTGTTGGTGCTGTTACTGCTTTAAAGTCAGGAACGTCATTTCCAACCCATTTCTTTTGAAGTGCATCCCACCAGATGACGGCCTTTTCTTGGCTCCACGGCTTACCACTTGGGTCTGCGGCTGCACGGTTATAGAGAATACGACGGTTGGCTGGCCATGCAAACGACCAGTTTAGGTAGTGCTCACCGCCCGTATCTTTATTATCACGGTTTTTAGATCTATTTTTACCCTCTTCAGGATAGAAGCCGGAATAAATCCAGTTACCACTAGAGGTTGTTCCATCATCCTTTAGATCACCGAAGGTTGCGAGTAATTTACCTGTGGTAAGATTGTAGCCATTGATTTCTTTTGCAACAAGATCAATATCTGGAACTTCACCTGTGCCATAATTCCAATCAAGCGCTAAGAATTGTTTCGCAGCAGGTGTTGCACTGCCTGAATAGAGTTTTTTCAGTTTTAATGCTAGTTCATGAATGATATCAAGGTCTGGTCTTGCTTCACCTCTTGAATCAATTGCCTTCCAGCGATATTGCATCCAGCGTGAGCTGTTCGAAATACTGCCTTCTTTTTCAAAGGAAGCGGATGCTGGAAGTAAGAATACTTCTGTATTAATCTTCGAAGGGTCACTGCCGGCTTCTTTTTGCCAGAATGCTGAAGTTTCAGTTTCCCAAAGGTCGATCGCTACCATCCATTTTAAGTTACCAAGCGCCTCTTTTTCTTTACCGGCGTTAGGTCCGCCCACAACTGGGTTTGTTCCAAACAAGAAGGCACCGTCAAGCTCTTTGTTGTACATGGCTTTAAATAGGTTAATATGTGAATAATTTTTATTGCCTTTTGGTAAAAATTGATAGCCAAACTCGTTATCCTTTGTTGCGCTGGCGCCATACCAGGATTTCAATAGGCTGACAACGAATTTTGGTTTGTTGCTCCAATAGCCTGTTTTTGGTGTTTCTTTTTCTAAGTAGCCTTTAAGGGTAGCATGCTCAGGGACCATTGCTTTTGGTGCTGCTAGATAGCCTGTAAGGTTATCCCATAATAGACCAAAGTCTGTTGAACCTTGAACGTTAGATTCACCGCGCATGGCATTGATTCCGCCGCCCGGTAAACCAATATTTCCTAAAAGAAGCTGTAGAATGGCAAAAATACGAACGTTTTGCGAGCCGACGGTATGCTGAGTAGTACCCATCGCGTACAGAATTGTTCCTGCTTTTCCCACCTTACTTGTTTCACAGAATGCCTTACAAACCTTCAAGTAGTCCTCTTTTGGCGTACCCGTAACCGCCGTTACCGTGTCGACATCATAACGCGAATAATGCTTCTTCATTAATTGAAAAACGGAACGAGGATTTGCTAAGGTCGGATCCTTGACCGGTTTTCCATCTGGGGTTGTTTCAATTGCCCATTTTGTCTTATCATAAGTACGTTTTGCCTCATCATATCCAGAGAACAAGCCATCTTTAAAGTCATAGCCCTCTTTCACGATAAAGGACGCGTTTGTATAGTTAACAACATATTCTTTGTGAATGAGATTATTTTCAAGCGCATATTTAATCATCCCGCCGATAAACGGAATATCCGTACCGGAACGAAGCGGTGCATAAACATCAGACTGTGCAGATGTCCGAGTATAACGCGGATCCACACTGATAATTTTTCCACCTTTTTCTTTCGCTTTTGTTAACCATCTAAAGCTGATGGGATGATTTTCAGCAGGGTTCGCGCCCATAATCAATGCACAATCAGTATGCTGTAGATCATTCCAATGGTTAGTCATTGCTCCACGACCAAATGTAGGTGCCAGACCGGCAACCGTAGAACTATGTCATATTCGTGCCTGGTGTTCTAAATAAGTCACACCAAGCCCTCTCATTAGTTTAGTGAGCAAGTACGTTTCTTCATTATCAAGTGCTGCGCCGCCTAAGCTGGCAATTTTTTCAGTCTTATTAACGAAAATCCCATTTTCCTTTTCAACAAATGAGCTGTCACGTGTTTCCTTTGTACGTTTGGCAATGGTGTCGAGCATCCAATTCCAATCTTTTTCCTCCCACTTGCTGCTGCCAGGTGCACGATAAAGTGGTTTTGTTAAGCGTTTTTCAGATGTATATAACTGGCGTAATGTGGTTCCTTTACTGCAGAGTTTACCTTCGTTAATTGGATTATCCGGATCCCCTTCCGTATAAACCACGGTATTATTTTTCGTGTGAACGAGGATTCCACATCCAACGCCACAGTAGCAGCAAATGGTTGGTGTTACAGTTGCTTTGGCAATCTTGAAATCTTTTGATTTTGCATAGGCCTTTTTCTCATTAAAGCCTAATTCCACGACAGCAAGTGTTGCAGCAGTGGCACCCGATAGCTTTAAAAATTGCCGACGATTTAAGTTCATTTCAACCATCACTATTCTCCTTCCCCAAACATGATTAGAACTCCCAATTTTCTCTCTATCTTTTATTGCTAGGTTTGTGTGATTGATTCCCCCCTTCAATACTCCTCTCTAAGGCTGGTTCATTTGTTAGATCATGCTCGACTCTTCCTGTTGACGTATAGACAGTTGCCATTTTCCCTCTCAAATAGCCAATCACTTCAATATTTAAGTATTTGGCCAGTTGGACGGCCTGCTTCGTGGCAGCGGTGCGAGAGCCGATGATCGGAAAGCCAAATTTTGCTGCTTTGGAGAGCATTTCATATGAAACCCTGCCGGTTGTTAGTAAAATCAACCGTTCAGGTTGTAAACCCTTTCGTAAGGCATAGCCAATAATTTTATCCACTGCATTATGGCGGCCAATATCTTCCCGGATGGTCATTGAACCGTCTTCTTCGACAATACAGGCACCATGCATACCACCTGTTTCAAGGTAGAGGGATGAATTTTGTGCAAATTCACTTCGCTTCTTTAAAAGATAACTAAGTGTCACTATTTTACTGGATGCGACCCTGGAAAAATTTTTCACATCCGTCATCGAAAAGAAGGTCACGCCTCTGCCACATCCGGCAGTGTAATGCTTCTTTTTTGAAAAGAATTGGTCTTCATCAAATCGGGAGCAAAGTGAAACGTGGATGCTTCCCAGATCATCATTTACCGTAATGGATTCAATATCTCTTGCAGATTGAATAAATCCTTCAGAAAACAAATATCCATATGTCCAATCTTCAAGGTCGTATTTTGTCAGTTGAAAAACGGCGATTTCGTAGCCGTTAATGATTAAGGAAATTGGATATTCATCGGGACAACCTTTGCGGTTCATACGATTCCCTCCTCATCAGGAAATTTTCCTTATTTTATCATTGTAAAAATAGGACCAATGGCACTCAGCGACATTTGTCACTATTTCAAAAAGAAACCAAGATCAGAAGGAGGATTTTGAAAGAATAAAAATCGATTCCCACTAAGAAATGGCGGTTTTATCAGATTTGCCCGAAATGTGTCGATTTTCCAACATTTTATAAATAATAAACAGCTAACCATTGTACCTATATTGCTTTATAGGGGTTGGAAAACGGTTTCATTTTAAATTAACGCCCTTTTGAGTCAATCGTACGTCCCAATGTCGTTTTTGAAAGTAATATTTATCACGCAAAATACTTGTTTACCGTACAAATAGAGGAATTGTCATTTTTTTGTAACGAATGGCAGTTAGAATAGTCCGAGGATTCAACCAGATTCCTTTTATATTTATAAATTTGTTTTATAATAAGACATAGGTTTTATTTTCAAGGAGGAAAAGATAATGTCGATTAAAAAGGTATTAACAATTGCCGGCTCAGATTCAAGCGGCGGGGCTGGGCTGCAAGCTGATTTAAAAACATTCCAAGAGCTTGGCGTATACGGTATGTCCGCCCTTACCTGTATCGTAACAATGGATCCAAAGGCCAACTGGCACCACAACGTGTTTCCGATTGATGTAGACATACTTGAGAAACAGCTGGAAACAATCCTTTCCGTTGGGATTGACGGTATGAAAACAGGCATGCTTGGTACAGTTGAAATCATTGAATTGGTAGCAAGGAAAATAGATGAGCATCATTTAGAACGTGTGGTGATTGATCCTGTTATGGTTTGTAAGGGAGAAGATGAGGTGTTAAATCCCGAAACAACTGAGGCAATGCGGGAACTACTCCTTCCTCGTGCGTATGTCGTTACGCCAAATTTATTTGAAGCTGGCCAGCTTGCCGGTATGAAAACACCGCGGACAGTTGCGGACATGAAGGAAGCCGCTGTAAAAATTCACGAACAGGGAGCCAAATTCGTGTTGATTAAAGGCGGCAGCAAGCTGCAGACAGAAGAAAAGTCACTTGACCTCCTCTATGATGGAAAGGAATTTAAGCTTTACGAATCAGAAAAAATTCAAACTACCTTTACTCACGGAGCTGGCTGTACCAATTCAGCCGCCGTCGCAGCTGAAATTGCTAAAGGCAACAGCGTCTACGATGCAGTCGATGTGTCAAAGAGATTTGTCTCTGCAGCCATCCAAGAAGGCTTCCGCCTAAACGAGTATGTGGGACCTACTTGGCATGGGGCCTACCGTAATGCCGTAAAAGTAACCGAGTATTGCGAGGATTGTGAAGAATAGAATGTAATAGATGTTAGGAGAGCTGGGCGTAACCGTTCGGCTCTCCGACTTTTTTGAGGCAAGGATTTCGCATTTTCCTAATGATTTTAGTATGATAAATACATTATAAACAAGAATACACATTAAAGATGATCCATCATTATGAACGGGAAAGGAGGCGGCATGTTGGAAATCATTGATGTAAAAAACGTACAGGACGCAATCAATCACTTTGCTAATAAGGATGTTTATATTCATCTTGAAACCACCAATGGTGCCTATGCATCGCATCATGACCAATCTTTCTTTTCTGCCGGAGCGTATATCCGCAATGCTCTTGTCCGTTATGAGCTAGGGAAAATTACCGGAAACGGCCCTTATCGGATTGGTTTAAAAATAAACCTCGGCTGGATTTATGCGGAAGGTCTTACACACTTTGAAATCGATGCAGAGAATCATCTATTATTAGCCGGTCACGATCATAGCGGGAAGCTGGCTGTTGCCCTTGAAATAAGTGCCACTCCGTTTGATTAGAAAAGCGGAAGCGCCCTGGTCAGCGGCGTAGAGCTGGACCATTCTCAGTTACCAACCTTCAGCCGAAAGGAGATTAAATAATGGAAAAAGAGCGCCATCTATTGGTCGTTTTCCCTCACCCTGATGATGAAGCATTTGGGGTATCCGGAACTATTGCGACACATGTACAGAATGGAACACCCGTCACCTATGCATGTTTAACTTTAGGAGAAATGGGCCGCAATATGGGCAATCCTCCGTTTACTAATCGGGAAAACCTTCCCAAAATTAGAAAAGAAGAGTTAAAGGAAGCGGCACGAGCGATCGGAATTCAAGATTTGCGCATGCTTGGTTTCCGTGATAAAACCATTGAATTTGAAGATGAAAATAAATTGACGGACACGATTTCTGCCATCATTGAGGAAGTCAATCCTTCCTTGATCATCACCTTTTATCCAGGCTACGCCGTTCACCCTGATCATGATGCCACCGGTGCGGCGGTCATTAGAGCGGTGGAAAAAATGCCTCCCGACGCACGTCCGGTTGTACACTGCTCCGCCTTCTCTAATAATTGCGTCGAGGATCTTGGCGAAGCGGATATTATCAACGATATTACGGCTGTTGCTGATAAGAAACTGGCCGCTATTCGGGCCCACCGCTCACAGACAGAGCTAATGTTAAAAGATATGGAAGAAAAAATGAAAAATCAAGACCCGCAAATGATGATTTGGATTCACAATGAACGTTTTTGGACCTATAAATTTGCTTAAGTAAGAGCAAGAGGATGTCTCAAGACATCCTCTTTTACATTTCACAAAATGTTCATTTTTACCATAACCCCCAGTGACCTGCTTCCACCCTCATCTCTTCACAAAATGTTCAAAATTCTCTTTTAAGTTGTGCTGTGCATCACTATTTTTCCCTTGCCCTCCGTTTAGGATAAAGGTGTTCATTTTTCAAAAAAAGGGAGGGGACAAAATGAATAAGGTCATCATTAGTTTTGTTATTAGTGTCTTGCTGGGCTTTGGGCTTGGCTATCTCGTGTTTGATGTTATTATCGGAGATTCTGACCAACAGCCGCAAGTCGCACAAACAGAGACTAAGGCTGCAAACACTGCTGCCAGCGAAAAGAAGGACACAAAAGAAGCCGCCACGACAAGTGCTTCTGTTAGTGAAGACAACATCCTTAATAGTCGAGGATGCCTTGGCTGCCATAGTGTTGAATCACTTCATTTAAAAGGCGGAGCAGTTGGACCGGACTTATCTCAAGCATTTGCTAACGTTGAAGGAAAGCATGGCAAGCCCATTGAGGAATTTCTGAAAGCGCCTACTTCAGCTGTTATGTCAGGCGTCATAAGTAAAAATCCATTAACTGATGAGGAACGTAAGCAAGTACTTGAATTACTGAAACAAGCTTCTGAAGCCAAATAAAAATAAGGTGGTGTAATGTAGATGAAAAAATGGATTCCAATTGCATCCGGTTTGCTTGCCGGTTTTGTGGCCGCAACGATTTCGTTTGCTGATTTTTCAGCCAAAACTAACACAGAAGCGACTGCCAGCAACAAGAGCGATGCAGAAAAGGTTTATGTTCCATTCGGTCAAAAAGACGATTATTACTTATTCGCATCTGGCGGTCACTCGGGACAAATGTTTATTTATGGCGTTCCATCGATGCGCAAGATCAGAACCATTCCCGTATTCTCACCAGATTCAGCAACGGGATACGGCTTTGATGAGCATTCCAAAAAAATGATGGGTAACTATACATGGGGTGACCTTCATCATCCAGCTTTCTCAGAAACAAACGGTGATTATGATGGAAAATACATGTTTGCCACTGATGTGGGCAACAGCCGTGCCGCCGTTGTCAATCTTGAAACCTTTACAACAAAGGATATCATTGAAGTGCCCAATACCGCAGGACCGCACTGCGCAGCCTTTGTGACTGAAAATACGGAGTACATGTTCTTACCGACCCGTTTCGCTGTGCCGGTCGGACAAAAATATGAATCACTCGATAACTTTAGTAAAGAGTACCGCGGCGTTATGTCTGCTGTAACATTTGATGAAAAGAATGAAAAGCTCGGGATTGCTTATCAGGTTGCCCTGCCGCCATGGTCCTATGACCTTTCAGATGCTGGTAAAAAAGGGTCAGCAGACTGGGCCGTCATGACGACCTATAATACCGAGGAAGCTACAACAAACCTTGAAATTAACGCATCCCAAGCCGACCGTGACTACATTGTGCTTTTTAACTGGAAAGAGCTTGAGAAAATGGTTAAAGACGGGAAATACGAGGATGTTGGCGGCCAAAAAATGATTTATCCGGAAAAACAAAAAGGCGGGATTTATTTAGTGCCTGTCGCGAAGTCGCCGCACGGTGTTGACGTTACACCTGACGGAAAATACTTCATTGCTTCTGGTAAACTTGCCCCATCGATGACGGTATTTTCGTTTGAAAAAGCCTTTAAAGCCGTTGCCAACAAAAAATTCGCCGGGGAACGGAACGGAATTCCAATCCTTGATTATAAATCCGTCATGGAGAGCGAAGTAAACCCAGAAAATGCACTAGGACCGCTTCATACTCAGTTTGATGATAAAGGGATGGCCTATACAACGATGTTTATTTCCTCTGAGATTGTCAAATGGGATCCAAACACAGGTGAAACCTTAGACCGTGTTCCAGTTCAATATTCCCCAGGACATTCTGTTTCAGCTGAAGGTGATACGGTAGCACCTGACGGAAAATGGCTGATCGCTTTAAACAAGATTGCCAAGGACAGCTATTTATCTGTTGGTCCTTCCCACCCTGAATCGATGCAATTAATTGACATCAGCGGGAAGATGAAAGTCATTCAATCATCACCAGTCGATCCTGAGCCACACTATGCTCAAATGATTAAAGCCGATAAGATCAAGACCATTAATGTTTACCCTAAGGACGAAAAGAATAAGGATGCTATTTACAAGAAGGATGACGCGAAAATCGTCCGAAAAGGCAACGAGGTTCACGTCTACGGAATTGCGATGCGGTCAAAATTCATCTTTGATGCAAAAGCAAAACGACCTGACGTCATTGAGGTCAATCAAGGGGATCATGTCTTTATCCACCTGACTAACATTGACTTCGACGAGGATATTACGCATGGATTTGCGATTAACAGTTACAACCTGAACATGGAAGTGCAGCCTGGCCAAACCAACACGATGGAATTTACCGCCAATAAAGCCGGAACATATCCGCTATACTGTACCAACTTCTGTTCTGCCCTGCACCAGGAAATGAACGGTTACTTCCTTGTGAAGCCTAAAAATTAATTAAAAAAGGTATTTCGGGCGAAAAGATAGTAAAAAAAGGGTCTGACCTCATGAACTGCCGGGGTCTGACCCTCTGTTTTGAAAGGTGTGATTAACTTGAATGAACAAAAGAAAAAATTATCGATGGTTTCTAGTTTATTAATAGTTGTTTCAGCAGGTCTGCTCATCGTTTCTATGTTCTTCCCTTGGTGGAAGATGGTGTTCTTTGCCCCCCAATATCCGGAAGGATTAAATATTATTGTTTACCCCAATAAGCTGGAGGGGGAAATAGATATTGTAAATGGTCTTAACCACTATATTGGCATGGCAAACTTTAGCAAAGAGAACTTCCCGGAATTAGCCTATTTAACCTATCTTGTCGGCGGATTAGCGGCAGTCACATTGTTAACAGCGATCTTACGTAAAAAGTCTGTTCTATATGGATTAATTAGCCTATTCTTCATCGGCGGCGTTCTTGGTGTTCTCGATCTAAGAAAAGCTCTACATGATTTCGGAACCAACTTAAGCCCCCATGCACCCATTAAAATTGATCCATTTGTGCCACCCATACTCGGGCATAATACCGTTGCAAACTTTGTGACCAACAGTGTTCTCGGTACAGGTTCCTATTTCTTAATTGCTGCTTTCCTATTATTGCTCATTCCGTTATGGAAGGATCGAAAGTAAAATGAAAAAATTCACGCTCTTTCTTCTTGTTTTTTCTCTTTTTATCCTAATAAAACCAGAAAAAAATTTGGCAGTCGGAAATTTGCAGGCTCTCATCGATAGCTTGAAAGAGGGGGCGGTTTTGAGGCTGGAAAATAAAACGTATGATGGAAATATCGTCATAAACAAAAGCATAACACTAATAGGCTCGGATAAAACCGTGATTAATGGAGACGGAACGGGAAATGTCATTTCCATTAAGGCTCCCAATGTGAAAGTAAGCAAGCTAACTGTCACCCATAGCAGTATGAATCGAAACTCTGCTGAAGAATATGCAGCGATTAAGATTTATACGAACAACAATGTGATTGACCACATCAGGATTCGCCATTCCTTTCACGGTATTTATTTAAGCCAGGCCCATAATAATAAAATTCGATTTAACCAGATTAAAGGCATGGGAAATGGTGAAATTGCTGCCCAAGGCAACGGCATCCATGTCTATTATGCAAACGATAACTTACTAGAACATAACACGATTGAAGGCACCCGTGACGGAATGTTCTTTGACTATGCCAACCACAACCGCAGCTATCAAAACAAAATAAGTCATACACGCTATGGCTTGCACTACATGTATTCCGATGAAAATATTTTTAAAAAGAATGTTTTTACGATGAATACGGGCGGAGCCGCCATCATGAACTCTAATCATCTGAAACTAGAAGATAATCAATTTATCGTTAACTATGGAAATCAATCATTTGGCCTCTTACTCTTACAGGCCAATGATAATTATATAGCCAATAATACCTTTTACATGAACCAGCGGGGATTATACATCGATCAAGCCACCAGAAACATGATTAAGGGCAACCGGATTACGCAAAATCAAATAGGCATTGAGCTTTGGGCTAGTTCAAATGAACAAACATTTACCTTAAACCATATTTCAGAAAACACAATACCAGCTGTTACCTTAGGCGGTACCGGAGAAAACAACGCTTGGAATAAAAACGGTATAGGAAATGACTGGGGCTCTTCTTTTCCGCTTACCGACCTAGACCAAGATGGGATTGGCGACTTTCCGATAACCTATCATTCTTCCCTCCATCAGTTGATCGAGGAAGAAGAATTAACTAGTTTATTTTTAAAAAGTCCGGCGATTCCCATCTATGAAAAAATAACTAGCACCCTGAATGATGATGAAGTCATGTTTACAGACCGACATCCACTAGCAGCTGAAAAAGGCAGTCAGCCTGTGATTCTGTTTATTGTGATTGGGCTCGCTGGCGGGTTTATTTTACTAAAAGGGAGACATCTACTATGCATTACATTTGGAAGGAATGGAAAGAAAACATAAGAGGGAAAGGGCTCTGGCTTTCGTTAAGTATCATTGTTCTCCTAACAATCAGCATTTTGTTTCGGTCCTCTGCCCTTTCATTTGATAAAGGCTTTTATGTGCTCTTACTAAATTTATTTGATACGATTATTTATTTCATCCCCATTCTTTGTTTGTTTATTGGGGCCTTCTCGATTTTTCAAGAAAAGGAACAAAAGACCTTAATTATGCTGCTGACCAAGAAAGATAGTTATGCCAGCTTCTTGGTTAAAAAAAGCCTGAGCCTCTATGCAGTGGTGCTGGTGCCGTTGATTACATGGTTTTTCCTGTATCTATTATTATTAAAATTTCAGTTTCAGCTTGATATTAAAAGCTATCTCATTTTTGTATTAGCCATTGTTGTAATGGCTCTCCTATTCTTGCAAATGGGCGCAGCCATTGGCAGCTTTAGCCGCTCGCGCATGCAAATTATCGGCTATACGATTTTTGTGTGGTTTTACTTTTTCTTCCTACACGATTTTATCCTGCTGTCATTTTTACCAGATGTCACCCATGAAAATGTCAAACTATTTTCGGCGGGCTTCTTTTTAAATCCCCTTCAAGCGGTAAGATTGTTTTTAGAAACGGGGATGGGCGTGTATTCCTTCGGCCATATGTCCAGACTCATGCAGGCGTTTATGTGGACGAAACCGGTATTCTTTTTACTGGGAAATCTCATTACCTGGATCGTTGTATCCGTTGGTACAGCGATTGTGTTCAATCGGAAGGAGGGGTATGAATGATACAGGTTACCAATTTAAATCAATCCTTTGGGAAAAAGATGGTGTTAGATTCGGTCTCGTTGGAGATTAATAAGAATGAAATTTGTGCCCTTGTTGGCCGGAATGGAGCAGGAAAATCGACGTTTATTAATAGTCTGCTTGGTTTATTGCCGGTGAAACAAGGATCGATTGCCATTAATGGCATGGAGATTACCAAGAAACATGATGAATGGAAAAGGGCGATTGCCTACTTGCCGGAAAAATTTATGCTTTATCCCATGTTAACCGGTCTTGAGAATATCTCCTTTTTTGCAGAAGCTGTTTCCAAGGCGGCCGATTTAGGGCTTATTGAACAAGTTTTGCGGTCCGTCCGCTTGTGGGACGACCGTGATGTCCAGGTCAAAAAGTATTCAAAAGGAATGTTGCAGCGCCTTGGCCTCGCGATTACCCTTTATCAGGATTCCGATATTCTCATTTTGGATGAACCCACAAGTGGGATCGATCCTATGGGGAGGAAGGAAATTTTAGAGGTACTCGCTGCGCTTCGTGATAAAACGATTTTGCTATCGTCCCACCATCTTGATGAAATAAAACAAATTTGTACCCATGTTGCCTTTTTGCAGGATGGAAAAATGGAAAAGTACACCGTAGAGGAATTTTTAGAAAAACATCATTTAGGAGGGATTGGTTTATGAAGTCACGATTACTGCTTGGCTTACTTTTACTATTAGCCTTACTAACAGGTTGCAGCGTTGGCCAGCCTGATTATAAAATTGAAGTTACGAAGGAGCTTTACTACCAGCAGGATACGGCCACACCTTTTGAAATAAAGGTAACAGATAACAAAAAGGCAGTGACAGGCCTTGATATCACGGCCCAATTAGCAATGACCGGCATGGATCATGGTACCTTCGATATGAAGTTTACCGAAGGACAAAATGGAACCTATTCTGGAAAAATCAACCTGCCAATGGGCGGCAAATATGAAGCAGTGTTTTCATTAAAGAAGGATGGTCAGAAGACAGAAAAGGTAATCCAACTTAATGTGACTAAGCCAAAAGGGGTGGCGGAAATTAATGGCACATGGATCACCGATGAAGATGTCACTTTTTATAAGTTAATAAATCAGCTTCAGCTCGAGATCAACAAAGCTGCCGCCAACAAGAAATATAGCGGCCAACAATTAGCGGAACAGTTAGCCTATTTGGAATCCCAGGAAAAGACGATCGATGATCAAAATCAGCTTTTAACACAAATTATCCGCCTTCGCTCCGTTGCGCTGCTTGCAGAGGAAAAGGGGCATACGGCATCAGCTGAAGAAATTGATGGAGCTGTTGAAAAGGTGCGCGCTCAATATAATCAATACGCTGGGGCCAAAAAATTAATCAGCGCCTACGGGGAAAACAAGTTTTGGGCAACGGAAAAGCAACAGTACAAATTCATCGTCCTCTCCCAAAAGGTCCAAAAAGACCTGATTGAACAGGTTAAAAAAGAAAACCCAACTGCCGTGGAGCAAGAAATTTATTATCAAGCACAACAGCAATACGAAGATCTCCTCGTCTCCCAAGTAAGCTCCATGAAGATTGAGATTCAGTAGGGGGTATCAGCTTATTTTGGGTTTGTTCAGGTTCATGAGGACAAGTTTCGCTCTCCTTAGCCGAGTTTTGTCCTCATGATAAATCCTTTCCTTATAGAACGTCGAAAATTGCCTTCGCCACACCGTGTTCGTCATTTGTATCAGTGATATCGTCACACAGAGACTTTATTTCATAATTGGCATTCCCCATCGCAATCGACCTTCCGGCCCGCTCAAACATCGACACATCATTATAGTTATCTCCAATTGCCATCGTTTCCGCTAATTCAATTCCATTAGCCTTAGCAAAGGTCTCAAGGGCAATTCCTTTTTGAGCATTTTTGTTGGTAATCTCAAGATTCTCGTGACCTGAAGAAGATACGGCCAGTTCATCAAAGCCTGCCAGTGCCTTACTTGCCGCTTTGAGTCTGCCAGCATCAAATGAAAAGGCAAGCACCTTATAAATTTGAAAGTCCTCATCGGCAAACAGGCTTTCGTAATCTTCGGTTGTATGTATCAATCCATCGCGGATTCGTGCTCCGGCCGCATAGGTAATTTCGTCACGATCCACTTCCGGATTGGCGCTGACTATAATATCAACCAGTATTGAAACCGCCTTGTCAGGATCTACCGTGTAGGCACCCCTATCCGTGTAGATCTCAAAGTAAACGTCATTTTCAGTCAGTTTCGCTGCTACCTCTCGTGCCAGCTGCTTACTTAAAGGAGTAGACGAAAGAATTTCCCCGTCCTTGGAGCGGATTTCGGCACCATTGACACCAATAACAGGGCAGGTTAATCCTGCTTCGGATAACACATAGGTTGCTTCCTGAAAGGATCTGCCTGTGGCAACGACAAATTCTACCCCTTGGGATTGTGCTTTTAAAATAGCTTGCTTATTTTCCTCACTGATTTGTTGGACTGAATTTAATAATGTTCCATCCATGTCTGATGCAATACATTTAATCATGCTGTCCCACCTTTTCTTTGCTTCGTTAGTGCCATTCTAACATGAACCCTCGAACTAAAACGACCAGAAAGCTTATCCCACATACTTGCTTCCTTCCCGTACACTTAGTGGTGCTAACGGCTGGCTCTCGATAAACTGTTTCACAGAAGCAGGATTGGTTTTGGAATATTCCCGTAACGCCCAGCCAATCGCTTTTTGAATAAAAAATTCCTTACTCTCCGCATTTTGCTGTATGTATCGATAAAGCAATGCTTCATTTGTGTTCTGTTTATATTTCAATTGAAAAAGCAAGGCGGCCCTTCGCAGCCACATATGATCATGAACTGCCCAGCCGTCAATCGTTTCCTCAATTACTTCTGGAAACATTTCCGCTATTTTGCCCACTGGCTTAGGGGCGATGGCATCTACGGTATCCCACCATGATTTCCTTGTAATTAATTGCTCCATAAAGGGCAAATCCTCTTTTTGCAGCTTTTTCATCGATTTTTCCATATAAACCAAGGCTGTATATTGGTATTCTCGTTCATTTTTCCCCCAAAGCTCTACCACTAATTCTTGATTAAAAGGTTCCTTTAAAATCCCGGTTTCATTAAAAAATTGCTTTTCTAACGCCTTCCTTAATGGCGACTTAATCCCGAGAAAAGGGAAGTGACCCTTCATATAATTCTTCATCGGTTCAGCATTTGCCGGGTTGGCGTTTTCCTCAAATAATTTTGTCAACAAAACAACAGACAATTCCATCCATCCTCTCCTAAGTTTACCTCTTTTAATGATTCTACTATCTTCCAATTTAACCTTTATATTGCTGGCATAAACCATTCTGGCGATGCCACACTAAACGTAACAGCAAAGGAGGGATACTAGATGACAAAGAAATTTAATAAAGGCAGCCGCAACCAAAACTCTCCGCAGGCAGGGCATGCTGAGGCCGAATTTGCAACTGAGTTTGTGAGCGGAGATAACAGCAAAGGCAAAAAAAGTAATCACACTCAAAAGAAGAAAAAATAATAAATATGTCTCAAAACAAAGGGGTCAGACCCCACAACCTCAACATATCGCTGAACTTTTCCTAATAAGCGACTATATATTGAGTGTTAAACGTGAGGTCAGACCCTTTTATGACATCCTCTTTCTTACACCCTGGCCTTTGCCAGCTCATTTATTTCTTGGGCGATTTTTTCTTGAATCTTCTCCACCACGGAAAAGTCCATCGCGGCGACATAAATCGCTTCCAACTCATCATGCAGCTCTTTGGCTTTGGCAAGAAAACTTGTTGCTTCAGTCATTTTATTTTTATATTTTGCAGAAATTTTATCAATAATCTCGGCAAAAAGATCATCCGTTCCCGGCTCGATTAAGATTTCATACATATCAATAATTTCGTCGCCATCCCGGCTTGGGAAATATTCATGTGGGGCCGTACTATCGAAAATAGCCACCCCCATTTCTCTGAAAATAACCATGTCAAGGCTGCACGGATCAAAGCCGCAATGATAGACTTCTACATCCATTCCGCGCTCCTCCGCTGCCGCTGCCAGCTTTTTCAGCATCGTGGATTTTCCTGAACCTGGCCGTCCTTTGATAAAGTAACGCTTCGGGATCTCTTCCGTCAAATTTGGCACGTAATCGACAGCACCTTTTGGAGTTGCTGCTCCTAGGAAACGATGACGCACGTCCGGAGCTTTATTTAACTTCATTTTCCCAAAAAGAGAATCAATTAATTTATTCGTCAATTGATCAGCCTTTTTAAAGTTCATACTATTTATATAAATTTTCTCCCAATCATCATGAATCTCCAACGCTTCCTTAAAAGTGGCATATGCCTTTTGGAAGGAGGCGCTAATCTGATTGGTCAGCCTTTGAATAACATTTTTCTGCACACTTAATGCACGGGCATTCCAGGCTACACCAAGGTTAATATACTCTTCCACCGCGCCCGGTGCCTTCGGCTCAATGACATGCGGTGCCGTACCGTCGACAATTCCTACCTTTAGTGCCGGAATGAGGACACCATCAATGGAATTGTTATCGGATGAACAATGAAGAAACTCGACATCATAACCCTTTTCGACCCACTCATGGCCAATTTTCTTCATTAGTGAAGATTTACCTGTTCCCGGACCGCCCTTTAGGATAAATAACCGGTCTAATCCTTGCAGATTCGAGTCATAAAGATTATAAAAGCCTCTCGCAGTATTCCCGCCGGCAAAATAATTTCTAATTTTCCCTGCCACTCATCTACACTCCCTTTTCGTGAATCAACTAGACCTGCACGGAACCTGAACGTTTGGTGCAGGAAGTTTTTTTAACACAAGCCTTTGAACAAGTCTCCATATCCAGTCATACTGGGTGTGGGTGTTGGACTTTTCTCCATATCTTATGCTTTTGCCTTATATAGGTGAGTGCCTAGAAAAATTTTATCTCACATTAGGGTACCGGGAAAACCAAATTGATTGTTAGTCCCGCTTTTATTTAGTTAATGGAACCGTTTCTGCTTTGGTTAATTCCTTTAGTTTAATCGGCTCTAGTACAATTTGGATACCGATTTTCCCGCCACTGACCACGATCTGGTTAAGAAGTAGACAGCTTTCATCGATAAATGTCTTATATTCCTTTTTCATGCCAATTGGTGAGCAGCCGCCACGGATATAACCGGTCCATTTTTGAATATCCTTTACTGGAAGCATGTCCATGCTCTTTTCACCGGCTGCTTTGGCCGCCTTTTTTAAATCCAATTCCTCAGCAACGGGAATGACAAAGACATTAATGTTTTTGCTTTGGCCTTGGGCAACGAGCGTCTTATACACTTGCTTAGGATCCCTGCCGATCTTTGCCGCTACTGAAATCCCATCAATTTTCCCATCCTTATTGTCATATGTAAGCATGTCATATTCCACTTTCTTAGTATCCAGTATGCGCATTGCATTGGTTTTTGCTTGTGCCATGTACCAAACCCCCCATTTAAATACGATCCAACTATGTGAATAATCATAGCATTTTTTTCAAAAATTACACAAAATCACCCAAAATCTGTCACCCGTTTGTCACTCTATCAAATAGGTATTATAGTAAACTAAATTTAGAAACACCTATAGTTTTATAGGCAAAAAAGATGGTTATTCTCATCCTTTTTCCGTAATTGACATTATATGTGAAATCTTTCACATGAAAATATATTACATAAAACCCCTTTTTGCTACTTTTCACATACAAATGGAGGAATGTCCTCTATTACAATTTAACCTGAGGTGAAAGCAATGAAATATGATTTAGTATTATTACACGCACCAAGTGTATATGACTTTCGAAAAAACTCTTTACTTGCGGGGCCGATTAGTGATGTGGTCCCATCATCACCAGTGTTTGAAATGTATCCCATCGGTTTGACAAGTATTGCTGATTATTTAGAGCGGTACGGGCTGCGCGTTAAAATCATTAACATTGCTAATCGCATGCTAATGAGTGAAAGGTTCGATGTCGAGGCCAAACTGAAAAAAATCAAAACAAAAGCCTTCGGAATTGACCTCCATTGGCTGCCCCATGCCCATGGCAGTATCGAACTTGCCAGGATTGTAAAGGAACTCCACCCGGAAACACCGATCATGTTTGGGGGCTTATCAGCCACCTATTATCATAAAGAGTTAATTGAATATCCATTTATTGACTTCGTCATCCGCGGCGATTCCACAGAAAAGCTGACGCTCCTACTAATGAATAAGATTGAAGCAGGCAGCACCCATTATGCCGATATCCCAAACTTAACCTGGAAAAAAGGCAGCGAATGCGGCTACAATCCCCTTACGTATGTGCCTAAGGATCTAGATGATATTGACGTCCCAGGCTATCGCTATACAATACGTTCCGTCTTTAAATATCGGAATTTTCTTGACCCGCTTCCCTATAATGGCTGGCTGCAATATCCGAACACTGCCTTATTAACAGCAAGGGGATGTACGCAAAACTGTCTCATCTGCGGGGGTTCCAGAGAAGCTTATGATCAAAACTGTAACCGGCAATCGCTGGCCTTACGTTCACCGAAGAAACTCGTCGAAGATATCCAATTCATTTCACGCTTTAGCCGAGCGCCTATTTTTATCCTTCATGACTTGCGCCAAGGCGGCCGCGAATATTATCAAGAGTTTTTCAGCCGGTTGAAAAACCTTAACCTTAAAAATGAAATTGTCTTCGAATTGTTCCAATATGCCGATGAAGAGTTCTTTAAAATGATGAATGAAAGTGTGCCAAAATATAGCATTGAAATCACACTGGAAACCCATGATGAAAAAATTAGGCGCTATAATGGAAAATTCAGCTGTACCAACCAAAAGGTAATTGATACCCTTAATTTTGCCTTAAAAAATGGCTGTAAAAAAATCGATTTGTTCTTTATGGTGGGGATTCCGGGCCAGACTTATCAAAGCGCAGTGGAAAACATTGATTTCTGTGAAACCATTCATCTTGCCTGTAACCATGACCCACGAATTTTTTACTTTGTTGCCCCACTTGCGCCTTTCCTTGATCCTGCAAGCCCGGCCTTTGAACATCCGGAAATCCATGGATATAAGAAGTACTGTCAGACACTTGAGGACCACCGCAAGGCGATTACGCAGCCATCGTGGAAGCATATGCTCAGCTATGAAACAAACGATATGACAAGGGATGATATTGTAAATTCCACCTATGAAGCAGCTGGAAAACTGAATGATTTTAAATTAAAGTATAATCTGATTAATCATGAGGATTATTTAGAAATTAAGGGGAAAATTGAAAAATCAAAGGACTATATTGATAAAATCGACCATGTCCTTGCCCTGCCGGCAGAGGAACAAGCAATAGAACTTGCCAAAATTCAAAAAGAAATCCAAGAGTTAAACAAATATAGTATCTGCGGGAAAAACGAATTAAAGTGGGAAGTCCAAAAGAATTATGCCAACTTCTTTTCCCTTGCCTTAGTAGGAATGGAACAGCTATATGAAGACTATATGATCAAAATCCGCCATCGCTTAAGTCCGAAAAGGCGGCAGCAATTCCAGTTGGAACCCGAAAGAAGAAAAATGAAAATTTAATCAGAAAAGGTGTTGGGCAATGCCCCAACACCTTTTAATGTCCACCCAAGTATGCAGCGCGAATTTGGTCACTTTGACTAAGTTCTGCAGCCGTACCTGTGGCCACAATTTTTCCTGTTTCAATAACATAGGCCCGATCAGCGATTGACAGTGCCATATTGGCATTTTGTTCAACTAATAAAATAGTTGTCCCGGTTTGATTAATTTCCTCAATGATCCGAAAAATCGTCTTAACTAATATCGGAGCGAGTCCCATGGAGGGTTCGTCTAATAGCAAAAGGCGTGGTCTTGCCATGAGTGCACGGCCCATCGCAAGCATTTGCTGCTCTCCACCTGAAAGTGTCCCTGATAGCTGCTTACGGCGTTCCTCAAGGCGCGGGAAGAGCTGAAGCACTTTTTGGAAATCCTCTTTGATGCCCTTTTTATCTTTTCGCAAATAGGCCCCTAATTCGAGATTCTCCTCAACCGACATATTAGAAAACACACGCCGTCCTTCCGGAACTTGTGAAATTCCACGCTTCACGATGGACTGGGCAACTTTTCCCGCCACATGTTCATTTTCAAATAAAATTTCGCCATTTTTAGGCTTCAACAAACCAGAAATGGTTTTTAACAGCGTACTTTTTCCGGCGCCATTGGCCCCAATTAAGGTGACAATTTCTCCTTGATTAATTTCAAGGGAAACGCCCTTCAATGCGTGAATATTTCCATAGTACACATTAATGTCGTTAATTTTAAGCATTTAAGAGACCTCCTCACCAAGATACGCTTCGATGACTTTAGGATTATTTCTAATTTGTTCTGGTGTACCGTTGGCAATCAACTGACCGTGGTCAAGTACATAAATTCGTTCACATACTCCCATCACAAGCAGCATATCATGCTCAATTAAGAGAATCGTTAAGTCAAACTTCTCACGAATTAAGGCAATTAAATTCATGAGCTCTTCCGTTTCCTGGGGATTCATTCCCGCTGCTGGTTCATCGAGCAGCAATAATTTAGGATTAGCAGCCAGTGCCCGAGCAATTTCCAACCGGCGCTGCTGACCATAAGGCAGATTCTTGGCCGTCTCATACATCACTTCATCAAGCTTGAAGATTTTCAAGAACTCAATTGCCTTTTCTTCCATTTCACGCTCACCGGCAAAATGGGAAGGGAGGCGGAGGATCGAGCTTAGCATGGAATGCTTCGCAAGAGAATGATAGGCAACCTTAACATTGTCAAGAACGGAAAGTTCACTAAACAAACGGATATTTTGGAAGGTTCTGCTGATACCCTTTTTCGTAATTTTATAGGGTGCTAAACCATTTAATTTTTCACCCTCTAAGGAAATGCTTCCTTCAGTGGGAACATATACGCCCGTTAATAAATTAAAAAATGTGGTCTTACCAGCTCCGTTTGGTCCAATTAAACCGACAAGTTCACCCTGTTTTAGTTCCAAGTTCACATCAGAAACAGCCTTTAAGCCGCCAAATCGGATTCCGGCATTTTCTACTTTAAGCAATTGGTTTTTTGTTGTCATGCTGCACTCCTCCTTTAGCCGATTTACCAACTTTAAAGAATGAGGTAATCTCTTTTGTGCCCATTAACCCTTGTGGACGGTAAAGCATCATCACAACAAGGACCAAGCTATAGATAACCATCCGGATTTCTGGATAGCTTTGCAGATAGGTTGAAATAATCGTTAATAGGATTGCCGCAATAACGGCACCTGACATACTGCCCAAACCACCAAGTACAACAAAAATTAAAATATCAAATGATTTCAAAAAGCCAAAGTTGGTTGGCTGAATAATATAAAAGTTGTGTGCATACAAGGCACCAGCAATGCCGGCAAAAAAGGCACCAAGCGCAAAAGCGGCAACTTTATAATAGGTTGTATTTATGCCCATGGCATCGGCTGCAATTTCATTTTCTCTAATCGAAATACAAGCACGGCCATGTGTGGAATTCGTGAAGTTTGCAATGACTAAAATGGTTATGATAACACAGCCTGCAAGCCACGGCCATGTCGTTAAGTGCGTGACCGTCATACCACTTGCTCCACCAACATAATCAATGTTTAAAAATACAATTCTGACAATCTCTCCAAAACCAAGTGTAGCAATTGCAAGATAATCACCTTTTAGCCGTAGTGTTGGGATCCCGATAATAAGACCTGCTACCGCTGCAACGATTCCACCTGTTAATAAAGCAATTGGAAAGGGCAAACTTAATTTCATCGTCATAATTGCCGATGCATATGCACCAACGGCTAGAAAGCCTGCATGTCCAATCGAAAACTGTCCTGTTATGCCAATTATTAAATGAAGACTAACAGCTAAAATAATATTAATGCCAATAAAAAACAGGGTATTTACATAAAATTGATTTAATGTGCCACCCACGATTAGAAACTGCATGACTAGTGAAAACACAACGGCTAAAACGATAGTTGTCCAAAAAAACTTTGCTTGTTTAAAAATATTCATCGCTCAAGCCACCCCCTAAACCTTTTCCCTGACATTTTTACCAAATAAACCTGCAGGCCGGAAAATTAAAATTAAAATAAGGACCACAAATGCAACGCCATCTCGCCATAGAGAATAGCCGGCTGCACTAACAAGTGACTCAATGACACCTAATACTAATCCACCAGCCATTGCACCTGGGATAATTCCGATTCCGCCTAAAACAGCCGCAACGAAAGCTTTTAGACCTGGGATAATCCCCATTAGCGGTTCAATTTTTGTATAATACATTCCAAAAATAACCCCTGCTGCCCCTGCTAGAGCAGAACCAATCGCAAAGGTAGCTGAGATGGTGTTATTGACGTTAATCCCCATCAACCGAGCAGCATCCATATCATGAGACACGGCACGCATCGCTTTACCAATTTTTGTTTTATGCACAATAAATTGCAACAGGATCATGAGGACAAGAGATGTACCTAAAATAAGGATGGATTGTCCACTAATTTTCACTCCAAAAATCTCTAAGCTTTTTAAGGGAACCAACCCGCTTGGGTATGCTTCCGGCTGTGCACCGCGCACATAAATCGTTCCATATTCGATAAATAAGGATACTCCAATGGCTGTAATAAGGGCCGCAATTCTAGTGGCATTTCTTAGTGGTTTATAGGCAATCCGCTCAATTAAAACACCAAAGATCGCACAGACCACCATCGAAATCAATAATGCCGGGAAAAACCCTACATGAAGTACAGTAATTGAATAAAAACCAATAAATGCACCGACCATGAACACATCTCCATGGGCAAAGTTAATCAATTTTACAATGCCATATACCATTGTGTACCCTAAGGCGATTAACGCATAAATACTGCCCAAGGAAATTCCATTTACAAGCTGCTGTATTAATTCCATATGTCTTACACTCCTTCGACGGACTTTAACATTTCTATAAATTATGATTAAACAAGATTGGCATGTTGGGAAACGTGCTTTTCTTTTATAAAGGGGAATAGGGAGGCGTCACGCTCCCTATCCGTTTTGACAAACTATGTGAATGTCTAACTGCAGCACCTGCAGCTTTTTTTATGGATTTATCTTTGTCTTAAATTGTTGTTCACCATTTTTGTACTCTAAGATAACAGCGGCTTTGATTGGATCATGGTTTTTATCTAGCTTCACTTTTCCAGAAACAAGTTCTAATCCATCTGTTTCTGCAAGCGCCTTTTGAATTTTCTTTGGATCGCTGCTTCCAGCACGCTTAATCGCATCGGCAACGAAGTAGACTGTATCATATCCAAGTGCAGTAAAGGCATCTGGAGATTTACCGTTGTATTTGGCTTTAAAAGCTGTAACAAACTCTTGAACCTTTTTGTCACTATCACCAGATGAATAGTGGTTTGTAATAAATGTGTTATCAAGTGAAGCTGCTCCTGCGATTTCTACTAGTTTAGGAGAGTCCCAACCGTCGCCACCCATGATTGGTGCTTTTATGCCAAGCTCACGAGCTTGTTTGATAATTAACCCTACTTCTTCATAGAAACCTGGAACGAATACATACTCTGGATTTGATGCTTTTATATTGGTTAAAGTGGCACGGAAATCCGTATCCTTTGCCACGTATGCTTCTTCTTTAACAATTTTTCCGCCATTTTCAGTAAATGACTTTTTAAAAGAAGCTGCAAGACCTTTGGAGTAGTCACTTGAGCTGTCAATCAAAATAGCCGCTGACTTAACCTTCAAATCATTGGTGGCAAAGTTCGCTGCAACCGTGCCTTGGAATGGGTCTATGAAACATGTCCGGAAGACAAAGTCATTTAGCTTGCCGTCTTTATTTGTAATCGTTGCGTTTGTTGCAGTTGGTGTAATTAATGGAATTTTGTTATCTTGTGCAATCTGCACTTGTGCTAATGTATTGGTACTCGTTGCTGCACCAATCATCGCTACGACCTTATCTTGCGAGGCTAGTTTAATAGCACCATTGGTAGCTTCCGCTGCATCCGACTTATTGTCGACTGTCACGAGCTCCAGTTTTTTACCATCGATGCCCTTTTTGTTAATTTCCTCAATCGCTAGTTCAATACCTTCTTTTGCCGATTGGCCATAAGAAGCTACCCCGCCAGATAGTTCTAAGTTCGCACCGATTTTAATCGTTCCCCCCTTGTCCCCATCACCACTAGCACTTGAATTACATCCTGCCAAAACCCCTGCTGCTACCATAAACGACATAAAAACACCAGCTAATCTCTTTTTCCTCATAGACCTTCCCCCTCTTTTTCGTAAAAAATTTTCCCAATTACGTTGTCCAACTGTTTTAAAAAGAGATAATATTCTGAAAATATTGTACAAAATATTTGGACGTTCGTCTAGTCTTATTATGAGGTATATTAAAATAATTTTAAAAATTAAGAGAAATGAGCCGTTTCTTATTTTAAACGCTCTATTTGACTAAAGTCAAGAATAATTTAATTTTCTGTGAATAGGAAAATCACTTTTTAACTATTTGGGCTGAATATGTTTTTTTTGGCTGCAAAGAAAAAAAGAGACCCCAGCTAAGGAATCTCTTAAAGCTTTTTTATTATACTAATTCTTTATTTTTCGTTTCTTTTCCCAAAAAGAAGACCGCGCCTGCCCCGATTAGGACTGAAATGCAGAAGATCATAAAAATAGATGAAATGGAAACCTGTTTGGCAACAAGATTACCTACTAATAATGGTCCTAAGACACCGCCAATCCGTCCAACTGCTGCAGCCATACCGGTGCCTGTCCCACGAACAATGGTTGGATACTGTTCAGGGGTATAGGCGTAAAGACCGCCCCATGCGCCAAGGTTAAAGAAGGATAAAAGAATTCCTGCAGTCATCAGCATTGCCGTTGATTCTGCCGAGCCAAACAGGTACGCACTTATGGCTGTACCAATTAAGTAGACCACTAACACAAACTTCCGGCCTAATTTTTCAATAAACCATGCTGCCGTAAAATAGCCAGGCAGCTGTGCTAACGTCATGATTAACACATATTCAAAGCTTTTGATTAGGCTGAAGCCTTTCATAATCATGACACTTGGGAGCCATAAAAACATGCCATAATAAGAAAAGACGACACAAAACCAAACAATCCATAACATTGCCGTTGCCCGCCCGTAATCTTTCGTCCATAATTTTTTAAAACTTTGGAGGGGGGAGATTCTTACCTTGTCCTTTACGGCTGTAAAACGTGGTGAATCCGGTAATCCTATTCGTAAGTATAATGCATATAAAGCGGGTATGGCACTAATTAGTAAGGCAATCTGCCAGCCAAATTTCGGAATGATGAAATAAGAAATGAGTGCGGCCACTAACCAGCCGCCTGCCCAAAAGCTTTCAAGCAGAACGACAATCCGGCCGCGCTTTTCTGCAGAAACGGTCTCAGAAACAAGTGTAGAGGCAACAGGAAGCTCTCCGCCAAGGCCGGCACCAATGATAAACCGAAACATTAAAAAGACTGCAAATGAAGTGGTGAGAGCGGAAGCGCCGCTCCCAACAGAAAATAATAATAAGGTTATAATGAAGACATTTTTCCTGCCGATTCGATCAGCCATTAAACCAAAAATAAGGGCCCCTACGGCCATCCCAATCGAGTTGATACTCCCAATCCAGCCCATTTGTCCTGGTGTTAACTCCCATTCGACCTTTAAGGCTGCAATAATGAAGCTGAGCATCCCCACATCCATAGCATCAAACATCCAGCCCATTCCGGCAATCCCTAATAATCTCCGGGTTGATATTTCTTTTTTGTTGTTCATCTGGATCCCCCTATGTTCTAACTGTTATTTACATTATTCCCTAAAATCCACTAATTTAGGTACAGGTCGTAAAACTATCAAACAATATGTATTCTATCAACTGTCTTTACACTTGTCACCACTTTATTAAAAAAGTGGATAAAAAAAGAGAGAATGCACTAGACACTCTCTCAATCAACTATATTATTTACCAGGGACCCATGCGCCATTAGCGCCTACCCAGTCTTTTCCAATTCTTGTGTTAGCTGCCATGTGGCCGCCGCTGTATAAGAAGTACCATTTGCCGCCTGTTTTTACCCAGCCAGTCTTCATGACACCGCCAGCATCTAGATAGTACCATTTATTTGATACTTTAACCCAGCCTGTTGCCATTACACCGCTGCCCTTTAAATAATACCATTTGTTCGATACTTTAGCCCAGCCGGTTGCCATCGCACCATTACCATTTAAATAATACCAATTTTTTGATACTTTAGCCCAGCCAGTTGCCATTGCCCCGCTTGACTTTAAGAAATACCATTTACCGCCTGATTTAATCCAGCCAGTCTTCATTGCTCCGCTGCCGTCTAGGAAGTACCATGTACCTTTGTCCTTAACCCAGCCAGTTGCCATCGCACCGTTTTGATTTAAGAAGTACCATTTACCTCCCGATTTAACCCAGCTTGTCGCCATTGCTCCGCTTGGATTTAGGAAGTACCATTTGCCGCCTGTTTTTACCCAGCCAGTTTTCATTGCACCACTGGCAGGATCTAAATAGTACCACTTGCCTTGGTCTTCTGCCCATCCTTTGGCAAAATCAGTAGCTGAATCACTGTCTGGACCGATGAAGTACCATTTACTATTTTGTCTAACCCATTTAGTAGTATCAAAGCTTACAGTAAATTTACTCTGCTTGCCATTGACGTCATCAACAAAACCGTTAATTTTTTCCTCATCATAAGCAAGATCTTTGATAGTTTGAACTGTGAATAGATAATTTTCTCCGTCATAAATACCTAAATCATCGTTACCACGGTCTAACCAACCAAGTAACTTTTCTAAATCTAAAACAGCTTTCCCATCCACAAATTGTAGGTCTGAATCTTCATCAGAATCAGAAAAAAGAGATACAATCTTAGCATCAGTTGTAGAAGTAAATCCAACCTTTTGAACCTGAATGTTTCCATTCACTCCTACTAAGTTGAATGCAAAGTTGTTACCGGTTTTCACTGCTTTGATTTCACCTTTATTGGTAAAAAGAGTGATACTAGAAAGCTCAGCAGGTTTAGAAGCAGCATGTGAAACATTTGCTGGAAGCACTGCTAAAAGGAAAATGAATAAAAAACTTGATAGAGCAATAATTCTTTTCACAAAAATCCTCCTATTTCTTATGTAATGAACCTCTGACTATATAAACTAGATTACTAGTCTACAAAAGAAGCAATAGTTATATTTTACATAAATATACCAAATTCTACAATATTTTTATTAATTCTTCCAATCTATATTTATTTTAATCCCCATCGACATTTTTAAATTGATTAAAAAACATCTGATAATACCTTCCTTGTGCATTCATTAATTCCTCATGATTTCCTTTTTCAATGATCTGGCCATCGTCGATTACCATAATCGCATCGGCATCGCGAATCGTATTTAAGCGGTGGGCGATGATAAAGCTGGTCCGGTCCGCCATTAATTTTAGCAGGGCTTCTTGTATATGAAGCTCTGTTCTTGTATCAATACTGCTTGTCGCCTCATCCAAAATGAGCAGGGCAGGCTTTGCTAACATCACTCTGGCAATGGCTAGCAACTGGCGCTGTCCTTGGCTTAGGTTGCCGCCATTTTCCGATAAAACCGTTTCATATTGTTTAGGCAGCCGTTTAATAAAGACATCAGCATTGGCCATCCTTGCTGCCTGCTCTACTTCATCATCACTTGCATCCGGCTTCCCATATTTAATATTTTCCTTAATCGTCCCGGAAAATAGGTAAGTGTCCTGAAGGACAAAACCAAAGCATTTCCGTAAACTATCCCTTGTGTAGTCCCGAATATCATGGCCATCCAGCAAAATTCTTCCGCCTGTCACGTCATAAAATCTTGTTAATAAGTTCACGATGGTTGTTTTTCCTGCACCCGTTGGTCCTACTAAGGCAGTACTACTGCCCACATCCGCTTCAAAGCTGACATTTTTTAAAATCGGTACATCCGGGCGATAACCAAAGCTGACGTTTTCAAAAACAACATGACCTTTCGGATTTACTAAATCAATAGCTGTTGGCGAGTCTGCCGGCTCTTCTTGTTCATCAATAACCTCAAAGACCCGCTCAGCCCCCGCCACACCTGACTGAAGAATATTAAAAATGTTAGCGAGGTCATTTAAGGGCCTGACGAATTGTCTTGAATAGGTGATGAAGCTCGCAATGGCCCCTACCGTGATTAAGCTCTTAACAGCTAGAATCCCGCCAATAACGGCGACTATTGCAAAGCCAAGATTATTAATCACGTTCATGATTGGCATTAAAAAGCCAGACCAAATTTGTGCCTTCAAGCCGACATCGCGCAGTTTTTTATTCACTGCTTCAAACTCCTCGATCACCTTATCCTCATGATTAAACGCTTTAACAACCTCAATCCCCGAGATTGTTTCCTCAATATGACCATTCAATGTCCCAAGTTGGATTTGTTGATTTTTAAATAATACACTTGTTCTTTTCGCAATCGTCCGTGTCAGCAAAAATACAAGCGGTACCGTCACTAAGCTTGCGAGTGTTAGCAACGGACTTAACATGACCATCATGAGTAAAGAGCCCACAATCACGATTACCCCTGACATTAATTGCGTGGTGGACTGAGAAATGGTATTGCTTACGTTATCGACATCGTTGGATAGCCGGCTCATTAATTCCCCATGTGTTCGTGAATCAAAAAAGGACACGGGCAGCTTTTGCAGTTTCTTAAACAGGGCGTCCCTTAGCCGCTTGACTACTCTCTGGGCAACCCCAGCCATCAACCACCCCTGCAAAAACGTGAGGGCGGCGTCGGCTACATAGGCACAAATGAGGATGACAATCATGATTTCTAGAAAATTAAAATCTACTTTGCCATGATGGAGACTCATCGCATCAACGGCCCTTCCGATTAAATACGGGGCCAGCAGCATCAGGACCGCATCGATGATAATAAAGAAAAAAATCAGGGACAGCATTTTTCGCTCATGGCCAAAATAATGCCAAAGGCGTTTGAGGGTTCCTTTAAAATTCTTCGGCTTCACAACGGGTCCCCTCATGCGGTGAGCGCCGCCGGGCCGAAGAGGAGGAGGGGTAGTGGGTGTTTGTTCCGCTCCTTTTGCCATTACAAGACCTCCTTGCCCATTTGTGATTGATAGATTTCTTGATAAACCTGACACTCTGCGAGTAATTCACGGTGGGTCCCCACGCCAACGAGCTCTCCTTGATCCAGCACAACAATTTTATCTGCATCGATGATAGAGGTAATTCGCTGGGCTATCAATAAACAGGTCAGACCCTTAGCATATTTTTTCAAGGCTGCTTTAATCTTAGTCTCGGTTGCGACGTCAACCGCACTGGTACTATCATCTAAGATTAATATCTGCGGTTGTTTGACTAATGCGCGAGCAATCGAGATTCGCTGCTTCTGCCCGCCTGAAAAATTAACACCACTTTGGCCAATACTCGTCTGATAGCCTTCTGGGGAGGTTTCGATAAAATCATGAGCGCCTGCGATCGTTGCGGCAGTGATGACTTCTTCCTCTGTTGCATCCTCTTTACCCCAGCGGATGTTCGCTGCAACACTGCCGGTAAACAGAATATTTTTTTGTGGAACAAAGGCTATCTTATCCCGTAGTTGTTTAGGGTTTATCCGTTTGATATCTTGACCATTTACTTTTATCGTCCCGCTCTTGACATCGTAGAAGCGAGGAATCAGCCCTACGAGAGTCGTTTTACCCGAGCCGGTGGAACCTATAATGCCGACCGTTTCGCCAGGCAGGATGGTAAGATTAATATTTTTTAAGATAGGCTCACCGCTTATTCCTTCATAGGAGAAGGTCACATTTTCAAAATCAATTCTCCCTTTTTCAATTGAGTCCGGCTGTACGGTCTCACTTTCCCAAGAGAAAAAATCCTCCTGTAAAAATACTTCATTAATTCTTCCAGCTGAAGCTTTTGCCCTGACAAACATATTGAAAACCATCGAGATCATCATTAGGGAAAATAAAATTTGCGTCATATAATTGATAAATGCAATGATATGACCAACTTGAATGTCACCGGAATCAACCCCAAGACCGCCGATCCACAGAACGACGACGATACCAAGATTCACGGTGAGCATAATCGCCGGGCTAAACGTCGCCATGAGACGCCCTGCGGCGATCGATTGATCTTTGAAAAGGACATTGGCCTTGGTAAACTTGCCCATCTCGATGTCAAAGCGGTTAAACGCCTTGACCACGCGGACACCTGATAAATACTCCCTGACAACAGAGTTCACCCGGTCTAATGCCTGTTGCACTTTGGAAAAGCGGGGAAATCCCAAGCGTAAATTAAGGACGATTAATAGAGCAACGATCGGCACGACCACTGCTAATACAACCGATAAATGCAGATTTAAACGTGTCGCCATCACAAGTCCGCCAATCGCCAATAAGGGGGCCTTCACGAAAATACGCATCAGCCCATTCACGAACACCTGCACTTGGGTCACATCGTTTGTGAGGCGGGTGATTAAGGATGCACGGTCAAATTTATCGAGATTTTTGAACGACAGCGTTTGAACTTTCTTAAACAAATCCGACCGAAGTTCTGTTCCAAAATTTTGTGAGACAATACTGGCAATTACACTTCTTGTTGATGCACTTATTGCCCCTAACGCGGTAATCAGCAGCATTAGACCGCCCATTTTAAGGACGTAATGAATATCTCGATTCACCACTCCCTCATCAATAATTTTTGCCATAATGGTCGGCTGCATCAAGTCACTAATCGCCTCAAAGGTAAGAAAAAGAACAGCTATGCTAAACGACTTCCAATATCTTTTTATGTATTTTGCTAAAAACGTCATCCTCTCACCCCATACGATCTGCCAAATGTTGTAATGCTATTATAATTTCGTTTACCGTAATAACACAATTAAATTGGATTACAAGAAAAGCGGAAGAGCCCTGGTCAGCGGCGTATGCCTGGAGCGCTCCAACTGAGATAAAGGAAACACGAAGAGCCGGAGGCGATTCGATGTTGACTTATCGTAGGGCGGAGAGCGAAGGACACTAGCCGCTAGGGCGCTGGAGCTGGACAATTCTCGAAGCCAAAACTTTTAAATTCTTATATGACAAAAAAAATAGCATGAGTTGCAACGGCAAACTCATGCATGGGGAGTGTTTTATTATTAGTCTTGGACAGGGCGGAATTCATGAACCCAGACGCGCATTTGCGGCAGCCACGGCATGCCTTTATGATAAGAAAGAATCGTTTGTTTATATTCCTCAACATTTTCGAAGCCCTCACGGCGGGCGTCATCATCTGTCAGTTCACCTAAGCTTTGCGAATATACCTTTTCAACCACAAACTGGCGCCCTTCTAGCGTCATAATCTCTCCTGGATCGGCATAACGGCCATTTCGGCGTGTGGCCGTTTTTTCTCCAGCAAGAACCTTCTGTACATCTGGCTGGAGTGTAACTAACCGTTCAATTGAACAGGTTTTTGGCGGCAGCGTTTCGTTATTATTTGGCATTTGTCTTCACTCCTCTCTTACTTGGTCTATTTTACCATATTAACACTTTCTATATAGTTAAATCCAATTTCAAGCGTATGTCCGAGGCTGCTAAACAACCTGTCCACCTTTATCACGGTAAGCAAGGATACCTTCTGCCGCACGGTAGGCTAATGCCCCAACCGTATCTGTTGGATTGTAGCCAGAGTTATGCGGGAATGCAGATGCCCCAACCACGAATAGATTATCGTAATCCCACATTTGCATATAATTGTTTACTGCCGATGTATCCGAATCAGCCCCCATGATGACACCGCCGGTATTATGGGTGGATTGATAGGTAGTAATATCATATGGCCCTAAGTCCTTCATCGTATCGATATGGTTTGCTCCCATTTCCTTTAATACAGATTCACACTTTTTTGCTAAGAATATTGCCATTTGACGGTCTTGTTCTTCGAAATCGAAGGTTATCCGAATAAGAGGATCTCCATAGGCATCTTTAAAGCTTGGGTCAAGGTCTAGATAATGACGCTTAAACGGCATGGAGGAGCCTTGGGATGCTACTGATAAGAAGCGATTGGCATACTTGATTGAATTTGCCTTGAATTCCTTGCCCCATGTTGGCTTTCCTCCAGGAACTGGATTGTTTTGAATCGGTCTTAATCCTGTTTGGGCAAGTGAAATCATCCCGCCATGAATGAAATTCACATTGCTATGGTCAAAATTATCACCATTGTAATCATCCACCACCATCCCTAGGGCGCCTGCACCGGCAAAGGTACTAAATTCTTTATCATCGAAAAAGCCAATCGCATTCCCTTTAATCACTTGATAGGCATAATTTTTCCCAATTACACCCCTTCCCGTGTTAGGGTCGTAAGGTCTGCCTACATCAGACATTAACAACAGGCGAATATTATTAAATACATAGCTTGTTAACACAACAATATCAGCAGGCTGCTCAATTTCTTCACCGGTTGTTACATCTGTATATAAGACACCCGTTACTGTATTTCCTGTCTTTAAAATCCTTCTAACATTGGAATGCGTTCTAATTTCAAAGTTGCCTGTTTTGTTGGCGACGGGAATAACGGTGACGACTGGATCGGCTTTTGCCCCATATTCACAGCCAAAGCGCTCGCAATACCCACAATATTGACAAGCTGCTCTTTGAATACCATCTGGATTTTTATAAGACTCCGATAGGTTAGCAGATGGCATCATATACGGATGGAGCTTCAACTTTTTTGTGGCCTGTTCAAACATTTTAATGGCAGGCGACTTTTTCATTGGCGGCGTCGGATATTTATCAGACCGTTTTCCAGCGAGTGGATTTTCCTCCCCTGAAATCCCGGTAAGCTTCTCAAATTTATCGTAATATGGCTCTAATTGGTCGTAAGTAATTCCCCAATCTTGAATTGCCATATCGGCCGGTATTTTCTTTTTTCCATACCGTTCAACAGTTTTACTATAGATTTCAAAATCGTACGGCAAAAAACGGAACGTTTGTCCATTCCAATGAACACCTGAACCGCCTAAGCCATCACCAAGCAAAAACGAACCGTATTGCCGCATTGGCAGGGCACGGATATTTTCATTTCCTCTGAACGTTATGGTTTCCTTTGATAGGTCTTGCATGAGCTCATATCGGAGTGCGTAGCGTAATTCATCATGCACCATAAAATAATCTTCCGTTTTTCGTTCCTTTCCTCTTTCCAAACCAACTACTTTTAACCCCTTTTTTGTTAGTTCGGAGGCTATAATTCCTCCCGCCCAACCAACTCCAACAATGACAACATCGACTTTTGGCAATTTCCTCGCCATACATCCACCTTCTTTTTTTAATAGTTAGCAAAATATTTAAGTAGTTCTTATATAATTAAAAGTTGGTTCCGTTTTTCTAGTATCTTGCTGCAGTACCCAGGCCTTCTGTTTTTAATGATTTAAATGGCTTTTTAGGCTTTGCGGCTTAATCTTCTGAAAATCCTTTTCTATAATTTCAGCGTAAGCCATTTGGCTGCCAGGGTATTTTTTCATTTCCCAGCCATCCATATTTTTATTTCCGCCATACAGTGGATCACTGTATGCACCTTCCAATGTGACACTCCTCAGCATTTGAAAAAAACCACTTGGAGAAATGGTTGTTACATTTACCTTATCTCCCTCAAAGTCTCTTAGAACCGCATCCTGTTCCTCCCCGCTTAGTTCAGTGAAGGCCTTCTTATAGACGGCTTGACAATGGTTTTGTATTTCACGGAGAGCAATATCGAAAATGTCTCTGCGATTTAGACGGCCTTGATATCCTTGTACTTTTTCGCCTCGAAAAAAAGGGGCCTGCATATATTCGCGGGCATTAAAGCCCCAATTACCGGATAATTGATGGTCAATAAAGAAGGCCACGCCTAGTGCTTTTGCTCCTGGACCATGATCATCCGCTGGGAAAATCCGCTCCGTAGCTGCCTCTACCACCTGGTATTGCTCAGGTGTAAAGTACATCAGAGCTTGATTAAAATCTTCGGTCTTCTTTTGAGTTTCTTTTGTATTTTTCTCCTTGTCACGGGAGATTAGGCTTCCAATAATTCCGCCAACTGCCAGCCCGCCAACTGTCAAACCGGCATTACGAATAAAACTCCTTCTTGAAACGGATTCTGGAATTTCTTTATTTTCTTCAACCAATGTCGACACCTCCTGATTTTCTTCAACAAACGTCTTTACATTTCAGCAAAATCACCATTTCTGGTTATTATGTGTGTTCCCATAAAAATCCATTCATACTTTTAAAAGGAAAAGGGCAAACCATAAAAAAAGGAGGAAAAATTATGAAACCAATTTTAAAAACTTCCTGTGTGTCATTTTTTATGGCGGTACTCGTTCTTACTGGATGCTCAGGCCAACAAGGGGAGAATCGAGTAGGGGCAGCTTCAAATCTTCATGATAAATCTTTAAATACGAAAGGGAATGGTCATGTCCATGGGTCTACGGATAATCCAAATGTGATTCCAAGTGTGGACCGTGAGAAGAAAAATACGACGAACGGAAACAAGCAAACCACAAATGGAATGGGGACAAATGTCTATAGCTTGATTGGCAGCTCAAGCTTGCATGATGGCGGAATTTCATCACATTTGGAATCGAGGCTTGCAGGAGAAGGGATCCCGGGCATAAAAGTATTTGTACTCGATGATACAATTGTTCTAGCAAGGGCAGGACAAGAAACTACCTCTACCCGCTACGACGAGATGCAAACAAAAGTGCTAACGAATACCTCCGGTTCTTCAGGAAAGGGAAACCTTGACGGAGTTGACGTATCGAAACTAAATACCGATGATAATATGGAAAAAGCCAAAGAAGTAATGGAAAAAGCTTTTAACGGCCAAGTACAAATCTTAACGATTACCAATCCAAAGGCATTGCCGCTTATTGATGGAATTAAGGCCAACATTAAAGCGGACAAGCCTAATTATACCTCTCTATCAACTGATATCATTACACTGGTTAAAATGGCAAATGAAAAGTAAGAAAAGCGGAAGCGCCCTGTTCAGCGGCGTATGGCCTGGAGCACTCCAACTGAGATAAAGGAAACACAAAGAGCCGGAGGCGATTTGATGTTGACTTATCGTAGGGCGGAGGGCGAAGGACACTAGCCGCTAGGGCGCTCCTCGGAAAAGCTATCGCTTTTCCTTCGTGCGAAGTTATGCTTCCGAAGCTTACTCTTATGGAGCTGGACAATTCTCAAAGCCAAAGCTTATAAATTCTTATATAGTAAGAAAAGCGGAAGCCCCAACAAAGGGCTCCCGCTTTTTCTATTTACACCGTTAAATCTCTCTTTTTATAAAATACATAGGTTACAACCGCTAGTGATGCAATCAAGGCAACAGATAGGACGACAAACACCGCATCCAGTCCGCCGCCATACATGACATTTTTCGCTTCAAAATATTTAAAAGGGGTGAGGTATTTTAACCCTTCCATGTCCTCATTCAAATCAATAGCAACGGACAGTACATAAGTAAGCAGCAGGATGGCTGTCGCTTGTGAAGCCGCAGTTTTTGGTTTCTTTTTCACCGCCGCAAGGGCACTGCCAATGACCATAAACAGGATTTGCAAAATAAACATGCCCGCCATGGTGATCGCAATATCACCATTAATCTTTTCCCCATGGCTGTATTTTCCCATTAAAGCAATGAATGATGCAAAGGTAACGAGATTAACGATAACCACATTCACAAAAGCCGCCATAAGTTTGGCGGTAATTACTTTACTCCGCGAGACCGGCTTTACGAATAGGAACTCCGCCGTTTTATCGCGCTCCTCCTTGGCAATAATCGTCGCCCCCAGCATCGCAGCATGGATGGTAGCCATCAATAACAAATAGAGGAACAGCAATCCATAATAGCCGCTTGCCTTTGAGACATCCAGATCATTGAAACCTAATACGGCGGCTAATGATTTAGGCATGTCGGCCAGCAAATCGTTCATGGATTGACCCGATGACGAATACGCTTCATATTTACTCATGCCTGATACCACCATGAGGAAGACACCGATGCACCAAAAGATGAGCGATTTTCGATGCGACTTCATTTCTTTTAAAAATATATTCATGATCAAACCCTCCCCTCATCGCTTTCCATTAAACCGCATGGATATCCTTTTTGGTATAAACGAAATAACTTACGGCAATCGCAACGATGATAATGACCGCACCGGTTATTAAAAAGGACGCTTCAAAGCTGGAATGTTCCATGATATAACCGTTATCAAAGTATTTAAATGGTGAGAGGTATCGTTTCACTTCATCACCTGATGTCGCACTAAACATGCCAATAAAGTAGAATGCAAATACAGTAGCTAGTGACACGGTCAGAACCGATTTAATCTTTGCAGCCAGCACAGAAATGATGATTCCTATCGCTAGAAAAATAAGCTGCACAAATAATAAGGTAAGTGACAGCAGAAAAAAGACGGTAAAACTGAACTCGGTTGTCTTCACTTGCAGGGCCGTGATGCTGGCCGCAACGAAGTAAACGACAAAGGTGATCACAATTGAGACGAATGCCGACAATAACTTGGCAGTTAAAACCGACGTACGGGTTACCGGTTTAGTTAACAGAAAGTCAGCTGTTTTATCCCGAACCTCCTTGCTGACAATACTCGTTCCGAGATTCATAGCCTGAATCGCTCCGCATAGCGTGATAAAGGTAAGCGGATAACTATAGAATCCAAGAATGGAAAAGAAGTTATCCAAGTTGATCCCAAAGGCCTTTCTGATCGGCCCCGGATAATTTTTCAGTAAGGTGATAAACTCCTCTGCATCCTTCGCAAAGGAAGCATAAAAGGACATAAACAAAACGATCATCAGGATTAAAGAGATTGACCAGATCAGTGTTGATTTCCGATAAGCCTTTAATTCATGCCTAAAGATATTCATAGCTTTCTAGGCCTCCTTTTCGTAGTAATGCAAAAAGATCTCCTCAAGGTCGGGCTCTTCAATCCAAAGATTGGCGATGTCCATTTCCGCTAATTTTTTCATGATGGTATTAATATTCCCTTTAAATAAAAAGCTTGTTAGATTACCCTTCACCTCAAGATTATTAACGCCGATTATGTTGAAGTAGTTCGGATCAAGGGGGGCATTCGTTTCGACTTTGAACTTTTTATAGTTGTTTTCTTGTAACGTACTAATCTTTTCTACGGTAACAATCTTACCTTCTTTAATGATGGCAACCCGATTACACAACCGCTGCACTTCGCTTAAGATGTGTGACGAAAAGAGAATTGTCGCTCCTTTTTTATTCTCTTCTTCGAGCAACTCAAAGAACCTTTGCTGCATGAGCGGGTCGAGGCCGCTTGTCGGCTCATCCAAAATGATGAGCTTTGGCTCGTGGAGCAGCCCTTGCACGATTCCGACCTTTTTTTTATTTCCCAGGGAGAGATCATCAATTTTTTTATGGAGATCAAGGTCCATAATTTCCGCCAATTCTCTGATTCTCTTCCTGCAATCCTTTTTGTAAAAGCTAGCTGAATAGTTTAATAGATCCTTTACCTTCATATTGTCATAGTAAAAAACCTCTGACGGCAGGTAGCCGATTTCCTTTTTTATTTCCGGTGCAAATTGAATGCAATCTTTTCCAAAAATCGTTGCGCTGCCGCTGGTTGGGTAGATAAGTGACAAGAGCGTTCGGATGGTCGTGGATTTACCGGCACCGTTTGGTCCAATAAAGCCAAAGATCTCGCCTTCTTCCACGTTAAAGCTGATGTTGCTGATTCCTCTAGCTTTGCCGTAAGTTTTGGTAAGGTTTTTTATTTCGATCACATTCATGGTTCCAGCCCCCTCATTTGAATGGTTTATTTGACTACATCTCATGAACCTGATTGCTCGTCATCATTTATAAAAGCATTTCATTAACACCTCGAAGTATTCTTCCGCTTCGGCACTAATTCTTTGATAATCCAGTTTGTGTCCCGGTGATAACTTCGCTTTGTAAAGCTCTTCATCACTCAATTTTTCAAAGGTCCACATGATTATTTTAAAGATTTTTTGAAGCTCAATATCATCTCTAAATTTGGATATGTCTATGCCTTCGTAAATTTTACCGATATTAATCTCGGTCAGTTTTTTCGTCTTATTTTCTATTTCAGCTTTTATTTCCTTTGAGTCATCCAAATACGCCTCTTCGATAAATTTAAAGATGTCGGGGTATTGGTTCAACAGCTCCATTTTAATTAATACTGATTGGCGGATTCTGGTGAAAAAATCCGGTTCTGTCAAGTCGACCTTTTTGTAAAAATCATCGGTCATGATTTGAACGCAATAGTCGAACAAAAATAAGAACAACAGCTGCTTGTTTTGGAAATAATGAAACAGTAATCCTTTAGATATGCCCGCTTCCTTCACGATTTCATTTGTCGAGGCCAAGTCATATCCTTTCTGAGCAAACTCCTTTATGGCAGCATTTATGATTCGATCTTGTTTTTCTTTATCTAAGTTGAGAAATTTAGAAAACATGTTAGGCAAACCTCCTTGTATAACAATTGACCACACTAGTCAATGGTGTCATTATAATCCCGTTGACTCCTCTGGTCAATAGATGAAAGACCTAAATTTTTACAAAAATATGAATTTCGTTTTGTGGTAATAGTATGGGTCTTGGGGATGTGCTACGATGCATGTGGAAGCACTATTTTATGGAGGTGTATGACTATTATTATTAAAGAGAGAGATCCATCATTGAGGTTAGAAGGATTCATCTCCGCGCAAAATCGCTTATCTGCAGACCATCCTATCCAACCGGTTTTAGCAGGGAAACAAGCGGCAGTTGAAGCGGGTATCGGAGGAGAGGAGAGAGTGGCCAGATCTTCCGAAATACCTCATTTCCATTTATGCAGCATACTTTCCACGATTTATCCCCTTCATCTGACGAAAAATTTCAAATGGACACGTTTGCGATGACCCCTTGGTTTGGTGCGGTTTTAGAAGTAAAAAATATTGGCGGCATCTTAGAGTTCAAAAATAATCCTCCACAATTAATTCGAACAAGGGAGGATGGACATAGGGATGGTTTTGAGAGCCCAGTTGTCCAATTAGAGCGCAACTATGAATTATTAACGGACTGGCTTAGACGGCGAAACATCCATCTCCCTCTTTATGGTGCAGTAGTTCTAGCGTATCCGAAGCAAATTGTCTCCCATCCTCCTGCAAACACAAAACTTTTTTTCCCTAGTTTGATTCCCTCTTTTATAAAAAGTCTCCCGCAGCAAGGAAAAAAATTAGATGTAGAAACTTTCCACTGGCTTTCTAACGAGCTCCTGCATAGTCATCAGCCCTTTATTCCAAAGCCGATTTGTGAGTCCTATCATATACCTTTTGGAGATTTTCAAACGGGTGTACGCTGCTTTAAGTGTGGGAAATTGGGAATGGTTAAGATTCCGAGGACATGGGTTTGTCCTTTTTGTCAGGCAACTGATTACCAGGCCGCTCAAAGGACATTGCGCGAGTGGTTTTTGTTGTTTAAACCGAGTATGACAAATCGAGAGTGCAGGGAGTTTCTGCATGTTGATATTTACACTGCTACTCGTATATTGCGAAGTATGAACCTCACCAGTGAGGGAGCATTTAGATATCGTTTATATAAAATGGACTTTAGTTCAAAGAGTGAATAACTTCCATCCACAAGTTTGAGCGCATCCCGCAAGTTAGCACAGCTTATCCGCTAGTTGCAGATGCCTATACGCTAGTTGCAGCACGCCATCCGCTAGTTGCAGATGCTTATCCGCTAGTTGGCGCTCGTCTTCCGCCAGTTGGCTTGCCTTTCGCTAATTGGCGTCGCTTTTCCGCTAGTTGTAGATGCCTATACGCAAGTTGCAGCACGCCATCCGCTAGTTGGCTTGCCTTTCGCTAATTGGCGTCACTTATCCGCTAGTTGCAGATGCTTATCCGCTAGTTGGCGCTCGTCTTCCGCCAGTTGGCTTGCCTTTCGCTAATTGGCGTTGCTTTTCCGCTAGTTGTAGATGCCTATACGCAAGTTAGAGCACGCCATCCGCTAGTTGGCTTGCCTTTCGCTAATTGGCGTCACTTATCCGCTAGTTGCAGATGCTTATCCGCTAGTTGGCGCACGTTTTCCGCTAGTTGGCTTGCCATTCACTAATTGGCATCGCTTTTCCGCTAGTTGCAGCATGTCTTCCGCTAGTTGGCATCGCCTATCCGCAAGATGCGCCCGCTTTTCCGCTGCACAACTCGCCTTCCTTCTTTCAGAGTGATATTATAAGCATGTAAATAACTAAAAAAGAGGTGTGCAGTACAGGTGAAAAATGAATTAATTGAAAGATTTACTTCCTATGTAAAAGTAGACACACAATCGGATGAAAACAGTGAAACATGTCCATCTACGGAGGGACAATGGACATTGCTCCGCATGCTAGTGGAAGAGTTGAAACAAATTGGCATGGATGAGGTCAGCATTGATGAAAATGGTTATGTAATGGCGACCTTACCGTCCAACACGGAAAAGGACGTGCCAACGATCGGTTTCCTAGCCCATGTTGACACAGCTACTGACTTCACCGGCAAAAATGTCAATCCCCAGCTCGTTGAAAACTATGACGGCGGAGAAATCGTACTTAACGATGCCTTAAATGTCGTCCTATCACCAAAAGACTTTCCGAGCTTACCAGATTACAAAGGCCATACCTTAATCACTACAGACGGTACGACCCTGCTTGGTGCTGACAACAAGGCCGGTGTGACGGAAATCATGACCGCCATGGCCTACCTTCTTCAGCATCCGGAAATTAAGCATGGTAAGGTTCGCGTTGCGTTCACACCTGATGAGGAAATTGGCAGAGGTCCACATAAGTTCGACGTTGCGGCCTTCAATGCGAAATATGCCTACACGGTCGATGGTGGTCCGCTAGGGGAGCTGGAATTCGAAAGCTTTAACGCCGCTGGAGCCAAAATTACCATCAAAGGCAACAACATTCACCCGGGATCTGCGAAAGACAAAATGGTGAATTCAATGAAGATTGCCATGGAATTACATAGCAAGCTGCCAGCCCAAGAAGCACCGGAATACACGGAAGGATACGAAGGTTTCTTCCACCTGCTTGCCTTCAATGGTGATGTGGAGCTAACAACTCTTCATTATATTATCCGGGATCATGACAGAGAAAAATTCAATGCCCGGAAAACGGCGCTTGAAAACATCGTCAATGAATTTCAAGCGAAATATGGCAGTGACAAGGTCGTGCTTGAATTAAAGGATCAATATTACAACATGAAAGAGAAAATTGAGCCGGTCATGGGAATTGTCGACATTGCCCATGAAGCGATGGTGAGCTTGGACATCGCACCGATTACTAAACCAATCCGCGGCGGCACTGATGGCTCTCAGCTTTCTTATATGGGACTGCCAACGCCTAATATTTTTACTGGCGGCGAAAACTTCCACGGCAAATTTGAATTTATTTCTGTTGATAATATGATTAAAGCAACACAAACCGTTATTGAAATCATCAAACTAACAGAGAAAAAGGCTTAATTTTTCAAAAAAACTAACCATTCATGATGAGTGGTTAGTTTTTTTATGAAAAGAGCTTTAAGAACAAAGTGCGTCTGCACATTGCTGAAGACTTAAAATCGTCTCTTTTAGTTGGGTATGCAGTTGTTCCACAGGCCATTTGCCGTCACTCTCTTGGATGTCCCTTTGAATGAGTAAAATCATCCAGATGGAAAACACCGCAGAGAACAAATAATACTCTTTCATAAATACCTCGCCATCTATTTCGATCTCTATCTGATCAAGATAAGTTTTCAAGATCTGCTCCCGAAACTCCAAGCTCACCTGCTTCGGAAAGAGGGGATGGGACATATCAATCACATGATACAAATCCCAATAAGGAGTATTTAAGTGGGTATGTTCCCAGTCCAGAATTATCAACCTGTTAGCAGCGATTGCAAAATTACCCACATGCAAATCTCCATGCGACAACACCAGCCGATTCGTAAATTCAATTTTCCTAAGAAGGATAAAAATATGCTCAATTGGGCGTATCTCCAACTGTAACGCCGGCAACTGACGTAAGAATTCATCCTTCAAACGGGTGACCTCAGCGACAATGTCTTCGATCTGCGGCTTGAGTCCTGTCGCCGGGATATCGCCTAGTTTTTCAATGGGAAAAGAGTGCCACCATGCCGCCCACTTGATTACCCCCATTACACTTGCCTCATTAAAGTCATGAGATAATGGTCCAAGGTCTTCTAGAATCATCCAATTATGTTCTGGCTGCTCAGTTATTTTATAGGAAATAATTTTAGGAAATATGGCAGGAAAATGAGGAAGGATATGTTCGTGGACCCATACTTCTTTGCCTAACTGACCATTGTTGGTTAATGGTTTAAAAATAAAACTTACCGTTGGTGATAGATAAAATCTTTCCACAAATCTCCCGTTCATCCCTTTATAGAGGATTTCTTTTCCCACAATTAACGCATCATTCAGCATACCGTTGTCCAAGACAATATTAATAGGCAATTCCATAGGCCTCCACCTACTCATAAAAAATAGTTTTATAGATTCATTACCTTTGCACAATGGCTATAATGTCAATCTGCATTTATAGCAAGTGTATAGGTCTACATCGATATCAATCAATAACCGCCAAAAAGACTTATTTAATACTTATGAACATAGTGGAGGTTTATTTCTCATTTCAGGATAAAGGGCTTAATTTTTCAAAAATATTCACTCAAGGGGGTTACATATTTTGATACTTGTTGGTCACACTAACATTGGTACAATTTCCAAAAGGAGGTCACAAATATGGATCAAAGTAACACACATGAATTCGTCGAAAAGCTGCATGAAAAGCAGGAAAAAGACAAGAAAAATAAAGAGCGCCAGAGCAAAGGACATCAAGCGGAAAAATTACCTAATCACGAGCATTAAATAGAAAAGCGCAAGCGCCCTGGTCAGCGGCGGCTCTGCATAGAACCATCTAATCCAATAACAAACAAAGGGCCAAGCTAGTCAACAAACTAGTTTTGGCCCTTCTTATCAATATCACTTATTCATATTCGCCAAAAATCCCCCCAAGAGATCATCTGCATCAAGTTCTTCCTGATTAGTTTCATCTTCAGCAGATGGTTGCTCCTTATTAGCACTTTCCCAATCAAAGGAATCCAAATCATCTTCTAGATCAGTCAAGTCGCTAGGGACGGTCACAACCTCTTTGGCAGCTGCGGTTTCAACCGTTACATAGTCAGGGGGTGCGGGAAACACTCCTTCCTCTTGAAGATACAATGCCTCCTCAATATCTACAGCATTACTATTTAAGGAAGCCAATAAGGATGTGGCCCGAACTGGGTCTGAAATGAGTTGATAGACAATACTTCCTAATAATGCTTCTGAATGCTCATACTTTAGCCAATCCCGCTGGGCCTTTGTTAAATTTTTCGGAAGCGGGATGGTGACGGTTTCCTTATCTCTTGAAAAAGATTGGCTAACTCCTTGCAAGACAAACTCAGCAATCTTACTAGAAAAATTTCTTCTCTCTGTTTCCTTTAACTTTTGCAAATGTTTGACTATATGGTCAGGGGTATCTGAAGGAACGCGAAAAGAAATCGCTTGGCCTCGCTTCACTTCATTTGAAGGTGTTTTGTTCATACCATCACCTATTTAGTTTTGACTGGCTCTGCTGCGGGTTTCTCCGTTTTTCTGATAAAATCTGTGATCAGTTTATAGTAGGCATTAGCCATCATCCAAATACTTTCCTTATCGTCTTCAAAGAATTCGATATTATAGCCATCTAAATTATTATTTAATGTTTTTAGATAGTCCTTCAAAACATGGGCTCCGCCGCCGACGAAATAACAAATTTCCGTTTGCGAGTTCTTCTGCCACACATTTCGTAATAACCGGTATTGTTTTTTGGCTAAATCAAGCAAGATGCGATCGGTAATGTCATGAACACTTGTCCTGCTCCCTTTAACCATAATATGATTTCGGTCATTTTTTCTCGTAATAATTTCTACTACATCACGGCGGCTATCTAGTTCAATGCCGTGCTTCGTCCTAATTTCTTCACGAATGGCTTCTAACGATTCGGAAACGCCCAGATTAAATCCTTGTGCCTTATCATCATCGACGTTACGATTTTTAATCACCGCGATATCGGTTGATAACCCGCCAATATCTTGGATTAAGATTCGCTTATCAATTAAGTCCTTATTAATGATTTTTAAATTATTATCCATGACTAGGTTAATATAAGCGGCAAATCCCTCTGGATAAACCTTAACTTCATTGAATTTAATATTAACCTTTAAGCCCTGGTATTTCGGTGTGACTAAAAATTCAACCTGATGGACCGAACCCACTAATTTTGATCGATATCCGGCATCCTTACCTTCTTTCACTTCACGAAGAGGCAGGCCTGTTCCCAATGTATAGGTCGCATCAATCACATTTTTGGCTCGTGGAAAGCTGTCTTGTTTGACCGCATCTAAGGCCAATGTAGCAAAAAGCATAATCAGTGTTTGGTCTTCCTCAGACTTGCTGCTGCCAGGGTCTAATTCAGTCGCATTATTACTCTTGGTTGCAAGGTTTCCCACACGATAAACGACATTGTTTTCTTTGAGGGCAGGGGAGTGTACCTTAATGTGAACGCCGTCTAATGGATTTTTGTTATCTAGTTCTTCTATCCCAATGACAGGGCGGTCTTCTGTATCTCGAGCGATAATGTTAGGAATATTTAATTCATACTCTAATTCTCCGAAAATGGCCTTAATGGAATCATTCCCGACATCAACCGCGGCAACTCTGGATTTAGTCATTACTATCATTCCTTTTCATTTAATAGATTAAGTACTTTTATCTCAATCCCTATCTATTAAGGCTATAGGAGATTAGTAGATTCTTCAATGAGGCTACCCAAAAAGAAATGAAAGTGTAAAACAGTAAACAATATGTAAACAAATGTCTACAGGTATACATATTTGTAAACAATCAAGCAAACTATGTATACATTCAGTTATACCAATATGTAAACACATTTGTATACATGTAAACATTATTGTACACACAAAGTTTACAAAACGTATACACGTATACACCACTGTAAACATTTAAGTAATGTGACAAATATTTCATCGGAGGTTCCCAAAGTTGAAAACAACAGGCCCGTTTAGAACAGAAAAAAGGCACCCTTCGACAGGTGCCTAGATTACTCATTGAACTATTGATTAATGGGTGGAGTAGTGACCCCTATTTCATCACTTTCCAGAACTCTCCGGCCACTGCTTCATATCCTGGTAAACTTAGGTGGATATTTATTAACTGTGGATTAGGACTCTCTGGAAGGTAATCTTTCAAATTACTTGCAATTAATGTATCAGTTGCGACAAATGTATCACCATGTTGAATCGCCTGGGCTTGAATTTGAGCATTAAAAGCTTGTAATAATTGATTTAACTGTTCCTTTTGTTGAAGATCTTTCACATATAGGAATGGGTTATAATAGCCCATTACATAGACCTTCACCTTTGGATTCAATTGATCAATGGTCGTAAGAATAGTGTTAATATTCCCAGCTGTTGCCGCAATTGCTGCAGGGGCTTGAGCTGGATTTGTTTGAAGTACAGGAAGTAAATCATTTGCCCCAATATCAATAGTTAAATGTGTTGCTTCTTTAATTTCTTTTTGTTTATTTACATCTTTTAATTGATCAATCACTTTTGCAGTTGTGTAACCCGAAACACCGAAGTTATCAAAATCAACTAAATCCTTCTTGAAGTTTTTAGCAATATAGTCAGGATAGCCTAAGCCATCTGTTCCCTCTGGCGTGATCCCAGCAGCTAAGGAATCCCCTAATGCGACATATTCAACCTCCAGCCAAACACCATCCGGACCTATTTTGTACCCTTCAATGACAGTATTAACCGCCATTACGCCGCTGCTTGGATTAAAGTAATACCACTTGCCTTCAACTTTCACCCAGCCTGTGGCCATGACGCCACTGCTGTGAAGGAAATACTTTTTACCGGATACATCTAACCAGCCCGTTTTCATGACTCCGTTACTTTGTAAGTAATACCATTTCCCCTTAACGGAAGTCCAGCCGGTCCTCATGGCACCACTATTGTCGAAATAATACCAGTCATTACCGCTCTTCAGCCAGCCAATTTTCATCACTCCGGAATTTTCAAGGAAGTACTTTTTCCCATTATGCGTTAACCAGCCCGTTTTCATCGCACCGGATTTTTCTAAATAGTACCACTTGCCGCGATCTAACAGCCAGCCCGTTTTCATCGCGCCGCTTTTTTGTAAAAAGTACCACTTTCCTTTATCTAAAACCCAGCCAGTCTTCATGACACCAGACTTGTCAAGGTAATACCAGTTATTTCCTTGATAAAGCCAGCCGGTTTTTGCGACACCGTTAACGTAATAATACCAATTCCCACCTGACAACACCCATCCATTCGAGCTAATTGAATAACCATTTGCTTTCGCAATAGAGTCAAAGCTGCTGCTTGAATAGGTGATGATGACCGTTGTGTACAATTGAATTTGACTAAAAAGCCAGCGAACTTCAGAATTGTGCATCCGTACACAACCTGAACTTACATACTTACCAATCGAATTTTCATTGGCATTTCCATGTATCCCATATGTTGTACCATAAGTACCTCTTGCCTCTAGCCCCATCCATCGATTCCCTAATGGGTTCCGTGGATCACCGCCGGGAATCCCACCTTTATAGTAAGGGCGATTGACAATCTTGTTCACAATTCGAAATTTACCTTCCGGGGTTAAATCTCTTGATCTACCAGTAGCCACACTAAAAGTTTTGACTAACTTACCGCCATTATAATAGGCAAGCGTGTTGGTCTTTTTGTTAATAATAATTAATTGTGAGCTGCCAGCAGCCTCTGTTGGTACATTAAAGAAAAGGACACTAAATAACAGAATAAAGATAACCGCTAACTTTTTTTTCATATCATTCTCCTCAATTATGTAGTTTTTATTACAGTAACATGTCATAATTGAATTTTTTGTCATAATTTGAAGTGGAATCTGTAATATTTTTGGATTTTTTTAGAAAAGTAGAATAATAGACTATAATTCTTTCGACATAGCTATTTTTTTAAATGATAAGGCACGATTGTAATAGCAATATCTTTATGGTGCAAAAACCAAATTCTTAATAATAAGGCACTCTGGTTATGCAATAAATTATGCCACCACTTTACTGGGATAAATTGGGGAATAAGTACATGGATCGTTTTCTCGCTATGCTTGTCTTCGATGATATGGATTAATCGTGATAAAGGTTCTATCAAGGAACGATATTTGCTTTTTAGGCATACCAATCGGCACGGGGTCCCCCACTCAGCCCAGTTTGTCTCCATCGTGTGGATCGATTCCTCATCAAAGCCAATATAAACGGCAATAACATCCTCATTCAAACTTTTTGCAAAAGATAACGTGTTATTCACAATCCGTTGTACCCCTGAAACCAGAACAATCGATAATACATCCTTTTTTAAAGGAAATGTACCAGGATCCAGTTTCAATTCCCTTCCAACATCTGCATAATGTCTGTGAATGGCTAAAGACGTGAGGACAAAGATCGGTAATACCACTAAAACAATCCAAGCACCGCCGCTGAATTTTGTCACAGAAAAAATAATGGCGACAACCGTTGTAATAACTGCTCCAATCACATTTACAGCCAGTTTCCAATGCCAGTGGGGACCTTTTACTTTTAACCATCTGCGAATCAAGCCAAATTGGGCGATACTAAAGGAAAGAAACACTCCGATGGCATATAAAGGAATGAGGGCATTCGTATGGGCATGAAAGCCAATAATTAGTAAGCTTGAACAGGCTGCTAAAACAATAATTCCATTCGAAAAGCCCAGCCGGTCTCCTCTATTTAAAAATGCTCTTGGTAAAAATCCATCTGCTGCCACGATGGCTCCAAGCTGAGAAAAGCCGTTAAATGTAGAGTTTGCCGCTAAGATTAAGACAATAAAGGTAAACCAGATAATGACCTGATACATGATGCCCTTTCCGAAATAAATCCCCGTCAATTGTGAAAGCATGGTGTTATGAGGGTCCACCGAGATTCCATTGACAAATACGTGGAACGTATAGCCTACCAACGTTACCGCCGTGATGCCCCCTAAGGCAATATAAGTTTTAATCGCATTTTTTTGCTGTGGTTCACGAAAGACAGGAACCGAATTGGAAATTGTCTCAATTCCCGTTAAGGCTGAGCAGGCCGAACTAAACGCCTTTAAAAGCAATAAAGTAGACAAGCCTTCTGGAATAGTCCCAATTGCCGGTGTACGGCCTTTGATAAAACCGGACTGAAAACCATCAATAAATCCCATTGCAATGATAAGCCCCATACAAACCATAAATCCAATCGTCGGCCAGGCTAGGATTCGCGCAGATTCCGCTACTCCACGTAAGTTTATAAGGACAAGCAGCATGACACAAAGAATAGCTAGGACCGTTTCGAATGGCGCTAATGCCGGATAAGCAGAAACTAACACCTCCATCGCAGCAGAAATTGATACCGCGACGGTTAGGATGTAATCAATCAATAAGGAACTTGAAGCAACGAGGGAAATCCATTTGGAGTTAAAATTATCCTTAGCAATCGCATAAGCACCGCCACCATTTGGATACGCTAAGATTCCCATGATATAGGATAAAATTAATATGCTTAAGAGAAGAATCGTTACCAGCGTAATCGGAAGGAGTAACCATTTCGCATCGGAGCCGAGTGATGCTAATTCAGTTAAACCTGACTCCGGACCGTAGGAAACAGATGAATACAAATCTGCTGAAAGGATTGGAAGGGCAATAAACCAATATAGTTTTGTATGCTGGCTCTGTAATTCTGCCGTCCTTATCGGACGACCGACTAGCATTTTCTTTACGCTTTTAAAATTATGTACTGAATACCATATAGATGCCACTGCAAAAATCCCTAATGCCCATTCAAGCCACTTCACCCAATGGAACATATAAAAGACTCCCTCCGCATTTTACCGTAAGCGATCAATTCAGCTAATTTAAAATCATTATAGTTTTATAGGGTAAAAAAACAACCCACCTACTTCCATTTTTTGTGAACTATTTATGTAGTTTTAAACGGCTGAGCACTTATCAAATAAGCATATATTTACTCTGTTAACAGGAATAATGGTGTCAGGCACCATGTGAATTAATTCACATGTTTATCAGCTTGAAAAGGGACTGATATTTGGGGTATTCTTAAGCAGACAATTCGACTTAAGGTTGTGGTTATATGCGGATTAATAAGTTTATTAGTGAGTCGGGAAAAGCCTCTAGACGTGGGGCGGATAAATTGATTAGTGAAGGCAGGGTCCAGATTAATGGCAAGGTTGCGCAGATTGGCAGCCAGGTTGAACCTGGGGATGAGGTCCGGATTGATGGCAGTCCTATTAGGGTCACAAGCAACTATGTTTATATTGCGTTGAATAAACCGGTTGGAATTACGAGCACAACGGAACGTCATATAAAAGGAAATATTGTCGATTTCATCAATCATCCATTACGGATTTTTCATATTGGCCGCTTGGATAAAGATTCGGAAGGCCTGATCCTTTTGACGAATGATGGCGATATTGTCAATGAAATTCTACGGGCTGAAAATAAGCATGAAAAAGAATATATTGTTACCGTTGACAAGCCGATAACCGCTGAGTTTCTCAAGAAAATGGCAGCAGGGGTAGAGATTTTAAATACTAAAACATTACCTTGTAAAGTCACACAGGTTTCTAAATATGTATTTCAAATTATCTTAACCCAAGGGCTAAATCGACAAATTCGCCGCATGTGTGCCGCACTTGGATATGAAGTAGCCAGACTGCAGCGCACCCGAATCATGAATATCCATTTAGGTAACCTTCCGGTAGGGCAGTGGCGTGACTTAAGCAAAAAAGAAAAAACACAATTATTTACTGACCTGAACTATGAACCTAAAGTATGGTAAAAAAAGTAAGAAAGCATTAAGTTCACCTTCATCTCCATAAAAAAAGAGGATAAGCAGAAAACGTAACCGTTTCTGCTTATCCTCTCTTTATTTCTGTTCATTTCGACTGGTGAAAACAGGATGTAATTGCTTAATAGTTTTCACTTTTAATTCGCTTGTTTATTAGACATCACTTGATCGACTGCCAATAATTTACTGCCATTAATCGCAATAACCACTGCCATCGCTAAGAAAGCTAAATCTAATTCATATCCAGCCATTTGGCCATTACCTAAAAAGCCAACAGCAAATTTCACTTTAACAATTGCTCCAATCATAAGTAACGACAATACAATAGACACAATTTTAGTACCTAAACCAATCAAGACTGCCAATCCACCGACCATTTCTACAATTGCTACTACATAAGCCATTCCACCAGGTATGCCAATGCTGTCAAACCAGCCTACCGTGTTTTCAATCCCACCTTGGAATTTAGATAACCCATGGATGAAAAAGCTAATTCCTAAGATTACACGTAATACCAATATACTTACTTCATTTTTATTTTTCATTGTTTCTCCTCCAAATTAACATTTTATGTTTAATCTCTATTTTCTTCTATATCGTTTACTTTCCGCCAAATTGCCAAACACTGTGGCTAAGGTTTCCATATCGATAACTGCGATGTAAAAGGTTAGCTGTTTGTTGATTATCAGCAGCGCCCATGGCATAGAAAAGGGGAACGAAGTGTTCTGTTCCATATTGTGGTACAGCAAGCTCCGCCGTCATTGCCACAGTTCGGTAGTTAAAAAGCTCTTCTTTATTCCACGTTTTTAAACGAATGGCTAACCACTCATCAAAAGAAAGGGCCCAATCATCAATTTCCCCAGTGCCATCTTTACCCCAGTTGACTGCTCTAAGGTTATGCACTGTTCCACCACTGCCAATAATTAAGACATCCTTTTCCCTTAATCCCGCTAAAGATTTCCCAATATTGTACTGTTCCACAGGTGAAAGATTAGGATTAACCGACATGGCTATAACTGGAACATCCGCATTTGGGTACATCATTCTAAGAACAACCCAAGCACCATGATCCAAGCCGCGGGTTGAATCAATCTCATAAGGTATCCCTTGTTTCTCAAATAAATCTTGAATTTCCTTCGTTATTTCGTTATTTCCTTTAGCCGGATATTGAATCTGATATAGGGCTTCCGGGAATCCCCCAAAATCATAAATCGTTTTATACTCATCAGCGACATTGCTTACTTTTTGCATATTTGACTCCCAGTGAGCTGAGAATAAGATAATCGCCTTTGGTCTTGGCAAAGTGGTGCCTAACTGATTTAAAAACCGAGTATACTCATTATTTTCAATGGCCAGTAATGGAGCGCCGTGAGCGATAAATAAGGATGGAATCATGCTTTCATCTCCTCTAAGGTTTTATTTTTCATTTATCCAACGAATCCATCAGCCATTTCCTGTAATCATCATGATTTTGCAATGATACGGAATGTCCTTCGTGATACGTTTTGAATGTTACATGTGCACCTAATTCTTGAAAATACTCATGATTGGCGACTCCCCACTCATATGGCAGGACCTGGTCCATGTCACCATGCGAAATAAATAAGGACATTTGCTTGATCGGTTTTACAGTATATTCTGTCTTCACAAACTCAGGGATATAGCCACTTAGTGCAACAATTCCTTTAATGCGGTCACCTAGTGTCAACCCCAGTGTCATGGATAGAATCGCACCTTGACTAAAGCCGAGTAAATACAATTGACTTACATCTAAAGGATATTGTTCCGAGGCATAATCAATAAAGCTGGTAAGTTTTTGAATCGCTTGATCAAATACCTCACGATGCGGTTTTCCGTAGCCTTGAATGGTAAAGAAAGCAAACCCAGGAGGCTGTGTCAAATGACCACGAATACTGAAAATAAAAAACTGGTCTTCTAAGCCATTTACCAATGACAGCATGTTTTGTTCATTACTGCCAATGCCATGCATCACAAAAAGAGCGGGATAGGTCTTATCTGGATCAACATGTGTTGGCCGACGAAGCTCATAAATCATAGGTGAATTCATTATTCTTCATCCCTTCTTTTAAAAATAATCGATACCTACTAGTAGGTTGCCTTTATTTTAAATCTATATGAAAAGGACTCATTTTTTAACAAATAAAAATAAAATATTCATATAAGAAAACAAGTGATCAAAAAAAGAAACCGCCATTTGTTTTTTAATATGAATAATTATTATCTATAAGATAACAAGTTCCTGCTAGATTGTCAACTTTTTTTTTGCTAATATAAAATTAAGTTTTTTATTAGGAAACAATCGAGGTGGTTCATGTGGATATAGGCTCAAAAATTCGCGCAATCCGGAATAGAAAAAAGATAACCATTGCTCAAATGTGTGAGGGAACTGGACTTTCAAAAGGTTTTATCAGCAATGTTGAAAACAATAATACCTCTCCATCAATTAGCACATTGCATACTATTGCAACCTTTCTTGGGGTGCCATTACCCTATTTATTGTTAGAAAAGAAGCAGCAAATGCGAGTTATTCGAAAGTCTGAGAGGACCTACTCAACTCTTAACGACTTAAAAATAGAGCATTTATCTTCCAAGGGTGGATTACGAATGATGATAGTGGACTTTCCTCCCGGTACTTCGATGGGCGAAGCAAATGCCCATGAAGGAGAAGAATGCCATTTAGTTTTGGAGGGAAAAATCCTTGCCGAACAAGGTGAAGACTCTATGATCATTGAAGAAGGGGATTCTTTTAGCTGGAATGCCAGCGTTCCGCATTTTGTTAAAAACATTGGGGAAGGAAAGGCCGTTGTGCTAATCTCCGTTTATTCTGATACCGAACTTACCGACATTTTCTAAACGGTCTTTTCCTTCATTTAAGAAGAACTCGTCACCATCCTCGGGAACGAGTCCTTCTTTTTTTCTAAAATATCAAAATTTTCCCCATGGTAAAACCTACCTATTTTGTCGAAAAAACAAGTCTTTCATAGTGTAAAGTGTTACTATAAAGGAGTATCTTACGTGGAAGGAGATCGATCTTTGATGGACCAAAATATTCTATTTCGTAATAATGTCAAGGTTCGAGGCACCGGTACACGATCAATGATATTTGCGCCAGGTTTTGGCTGTGATCAAACGGTGTGGAACCTTGCTGCTGAAGCCTTCGAAGATGATTATCAAGTCATTCTTTTTGACTATGTAGGGTCGGGAAATTCAGATTTACGTGCGTATGATTCCAATCGGTATCGTACCTTGGAAGGGTATGCACAAGATGTACTTGATATTTGTTCAGCCTTAGATTTACAAGACGCTGTCTTCGTTGGACACTCTGTTGCCGGTATGATTGGTATGCTTGCGTCACTGAAACAACCGGAATACTTCTCACATCTTATTATGCTCGGACCTTCTCCCTGCTATATAAACGATCCGCCGCAATACTTCGGAGGATTTGAAAAAGAAGACCTTTTAGGATTATTGGATATGATGGATAAAAATTATATTGGGTGGGCTAATGTATTCGCATATTCGGTTACGAATAATCCAGAACGACCGGATATACAAAACGTGATGCAGGATCGTTTTTGTTCAACTGATCCAATTATCGCCCGCCAATTTGCCGAGGCTGCTTTTTTCGCAGACAACCGCGAGCAATTACAAAAGGTAACAGTCCCATCCCTTATTTTACAATGTTCTGATGATATTATCGCTCCTGTTCAAGTCGGTGAATATCTCCACCAGCACATTCCTAATAGTACGCTGCAAAAAATGAAGGCAACAGGACATTGCCCGCATTTAAGTCATCCTGAGGAGACGATCACGTTAATTCATCACTATCTGACAGGCCTTTCTATTGAAGAATGTCTGAAGGATAGAGGTGTCCACCTTTAATGGACCGCCAATTGGATTATGCACCATGTGGATTTCTGACGCTGTTAGAAGATGGCACCATTATATCGATTAACAAAACATTACTTACTATACTTGAATATGACCTTGATGCATTGCGGGGGCAGCATATCAATGCCATCCTTTCTGTCCCTGCCCGTCTCTTTTATCAGTTCTACTTCGTGCCGCTTATTAAGCAACAACAGCGCGTAGAAGAAATTTATATCTCCCTTACGAACCGGAATGGAGATGAATTACCCGTGCTCATCAATGCGCAGCAAAGGAATGATGAGGAAGGAACAGTCATTGATTGTATTCTTATTCCGATGAGCAAAAGAAGTGAGTATGAAACTGAACTGCTCATGGCCAAGAAAGAGGCAGAGGCTGCTTTACTTGCCAAAAATAAAGCGAATGCAGACTTAGAAACTGCTCTTAGAACCTTGGAGGTCAAACAAACTGAACTCCTTAAACTGTACAAGCAAAATGAAAAGTACAAAATTGATACGGAAAAAGAGTTGGAGTTAGCTAGAAAAATTCAAGAAACATCCTTAACGGACCCGATTATTACTGAACAAATCCAAATCGAGGCGTGCTATAAAGCCTCTTGTGAATTATCAGGAGATATCTATGGGTTTTATCAAATTGATCCATCCCGTTATGGCATTATCATTCTTGATGTAATGGGCCATGGTATTTCGGCTGCAATTATTACCATGTCGCTTCAATCTTTATTCCAAAAGTTAATCTCTAGAGGCTTTACGGTTAAAAATGTGATGAAAGAATTAGATCACCATCTTCACGAGTTGTTTCAAAACAATGAGGAAGCTTGGCATTATTGCACAGCGATCTATCTCACCATTGATACGGAAAAACGCGAAATTGACTATATCAACGCTGGTCATCCCCCGGCACTATGGCAAAGTCCTAATGGAAAGCAATCATCATTATCTGCGACCACTCCTCCACTAGGCACATTTGGGGAGATGTCTTATAAAATCAACACCTTTACATACAACAAGGGAGATAGATTACTCCTTTATACTGATGGGGTAGACCCCCTTGGTACAAACTATTTATCTCCATTATTAATGAAGAATCCGACTTTATCCTTATCTGAATTAAAAGGAGAAATCATACAGGCACTGGATAAAGAAGAGATTGGCCATCACATCAGTGACGACAAATGCTTTATATTGGTTGACCTAAAATAATCCACTTCTATCCGACTTTTCTTCTTTCAGTCAAATCAAACGATAATTGAAGTAAATTTATCAAATTTTTTTCATTTACCCTATTGCTATTATTTTTATATACTGATAATATAAAATAGCATTATTGGAAAGCGATTAATTCAATATATCTTGAGTCTTTCCAAGCAGATAATTTTGACCACTTCTTTTTTAGGAAGTTAAGGCCATACGGACAGCCGGGTCAAATGCCGATTGGCAACTTTAGTTGCCTTATTGATTGAGTTAAAAGCTCAAATTTTATAAGTTGGTTACTTTACAACCAGTGCATCAGCACACAACTTGTGAAACGGTCAATAAGAGTGGTAAAAGTAATTATTTGCTATATAGACTCTGAACCTATTTGATATATCTTGAATATTAAAGAGCTTTCTGCCATAATGACCTTGTATTTTATGGTGGACGTATGCATATGACTTTTTGTCATTGATACTGATTTTTTAATATTGATTATATCTAAAGCAAGTGTTGTGCGCAGGTATGCGTTTTGCACTTGCTTTTTTTGTGTGTAAATTTTTTGAGGGGTTATGACAATAATCTTTTTCCTACAGGCAGCCTAATCTAATTAAGTTGTGATGGAATTCCTCTTTGCTTGAAAAATCTATTTAGTTAGGAGATAAGAGAATGGGAAAAGCACTTATTATCGGGGCTGGCGGCGTTGCTTCTGTTGCCATCCACAAATGTGTACAAAACAGTGAGGTATTTGAAGAGATTTGTATCGCAAGTCGTACAAAATCAAAATGTGATGATTTAAAAGCTAAATTAGATGGCGGTAAAACAAAAATTACAACTGCACAAGTTGATGCAGATAATGTAGATGAATTAATTGCGTTAATTAATGAAGTAAAACCAGATATCGTGATGAACTTGGCTTTACCATATCAAGATTTAACGATTATGGATGCTTGTTTGGCAACAAAAACAAATTATATGGATACAGCAAACTATGAGCCAGAAGATACGGCAAAATTTGAATATAAATGGCAGTGGGATTATCGCGAACGATTTGAAAAAGCGGGGATTACAGCTCTTTTAGGCAGCGGTTTTGACCCTGGTGTAACAAGTGTATTTTCTGCCCATGCCCTTAAACATCATTTTGATGAAATTGAATATATCGATATTCTTGACTGTAATGCCGGCGATCATGGCTATCCTTTTGCAACCAACTTCAATCCTGAAATCAACATCCGTGAAGTTTCTGCCAAAGGAAGTTACTGGGAAAACGGGGAATGGATTGAGACTGAGCCAATGGAAATCAAACGCACATATAACTTCCCTGAAATTGGCGAGAAAGATATGTATTTGCTGCACCACGAAGAAATTGAATCGCTTGCTTTAAATATTCCTGGGATTAAGCGGATCCGTTTCTTCATGACATTTGGCCAAAGCTACCTTACACACCTTAAGGCCCTTGAAAATGTAGGCATGACTTCGATTGAGCCAATTGAATTCGAAGGAAAACAAATCATTCCACTTCAGTTTTTGAAAGCCGTATTACCAGACCCTTCTTCCCTTGGACCGCGCACAGTCGGAAAAACAAACATCGGCTGTATCTTCCAAGGTAAAAAAGACGGAAAAGATAAAACGTATTATGTTTATAATGTTTGTGACCACCAAGAATGCTATAAAGAAGTCGGCTCACAGGCAGTAGCCTATACAACAGGCGTTCCTGCGATGATTGGTGCGATGATGTTGATGACTGGGAAATGGAATAAGCCAGGAGTATTCAATATTGAGGAATTTGATCCAGATCCGTTCATGGAAGCATTAAACAAATGGGGACTTCCATGGAAAGAATCTTTTGATCCAGAACTTGTCGATGCTGAGCCTGCGAAAGACGTTAAACCGGAGTTTGTACGTTAAAATGAGATTTGAAGAATTACCAACCCCATGTTATGTAGTCGATGAAGGTCTTCTGGAAAAAAACCTAAAAATCCTGAACGGAGTTATAAGCCGTACAGGTTGTAAGATTGTTTTGGCACAAAAAGCATTTTCAATGACAAGAATGTATCCTCTCATTGGAGAGTATTTAAGTGGTACAACTGCAAGCGGCTTGTACGAGGCACGTCTAGGTTACGAAGAAATGGGCAAAGAGAATCATGTCTTTGCCCCTGCCTATCGCGAAGATGAAATGGATGAAATTATTTCCATTTGCGATCACATTATCTTTAATTCCTTCTCACAGTTGGAAAAATTTAAGGATAAAGCTCTTCAAGCTGGCAGGAAAGTTGGGTTGCGCATCAATCCTGAGTGCTCTACACAAATTGGGCATGCCATCTATGATCCCTGTTCACCGGGCTCCCGATTTGGCGTAACCATCAAGCATTTTCGTCCCGATTTGCTTGATGGGGTGTCAGGATTGCATTTCCACACACTTTGTCAACAAAACTCTGACGATTTAGAAACTACTCTTAATGCAGTAGAAGAAAAGTTTGGTCCATACCTCTCGCAAATGGAATGGATTAACTTTGGCGGCGGGCATCATATTACTAGAGAAGATTATGATATCCCTCGATTAGAAGCGTGTATTAAGAGAATGCAAGATAAATACGGTTTAGAGGTATATCTTGAACCAGGAGAAGCAGTTGCTCTCAATGCAGGATATTTGATTACGTCTGTACTTGATTTACATCAAAACGGAATGGAAATTGCTATCCTTGACACTTCGGCAACCTGTCATATGCCAGACGTGTTAGAGATGCCTTATCGTCCTCCTCTTTTGGGCTCTGGAGAAGCAGGTGAGAAGCCATTTACGTACCGACTTGGCGGGCAAACTTGCCTTACAGGCGATGTAATCGGTGATTATTCTTTTGATCAATCCTTAAAGAGCGGTGATCGATTAGTTTTCGGTGATATGGCGATCTATACAATGGTTAAAAATTCCACTTTTAATGGCATGCCCTTACCAGCCATTGCTGTTCAAGATAAAAATGGAGATTGTCAGATTGTCCAGCAATTTGGCTATCAAGATTTCAAAATGAGATTAGCATAACAGAGTAAAAGGAAAATCTGTAACGGAAAAACCGTCTCGAAAAAAAGATACAAAGACGGAGTATCTTTTAAAATCCAGATTCTAACCCAAGAATCTGGATTTTTTTGTGAAAACAGATCAACTCTGAGATAAAAGTTGGATATATTTACAAATTGTGACACAGTTCGAACATTACATCTTGTAAAATAGTAATATAAGTTTAAAATAGTGTAATATAATTGTAATATTGAAATGCAATTACGTCAGTTTTATGCCGGTGAACATTATTAGCTAGACCACCAGGTTGCAGGGGGAATCTTTTTGGAAAGTACATTAAAAGTCGATGAAGTTACTTTACATCGGAGAAAACCATCTAAACGATTTTCAAGCTGGAAGTTTATCACAACAACTATCATCCTTGTTATTGCACTCATATTTGCGGCAATCAGTTATTATCAGGCGACCCACTTTAACGCCAATATTAAGATTAATGGCATTAAAGTCAGTGGGCTGACTGCTGATCAGGCACTTAAAACATTAAAAACCATTGAATTAAAAAACGTAGTCTATGTCGGAGAACAATTAATCTTCGATGGAAAAGATACGAAGATGGTATTTGCGGATAAAGATCTGCCAGGGGTCAAAAAACTATTAAGCAGCCAGCGGACTTACTTTCCTTCTGCAAAAGCAAAAAATTTCTCGTTACTGCCAAGCCAACTTGATCAGTATCGAAGCCAGACAATGAAAAAACAGCTTGAAGAAAAGCTTATATCCCTGAATAAGAGTTTAAAAGCACCCCAGGATGCGAAGGTTTCTTTGAAACAAGGATCAATTGTCGTCTCTAAAAGCATTAGCGGGGAGCAGTACGATGTTGCCAGTCTTTTAAGGGACTACGAAAAACAGGAATATACGAGTGAAATCCACCTGAATCCTGTCTTCATCGAACCAATCAAAGAAAACAGTCAGGTTGTAAAGGATGAAAGGAACAAGCTGCAGGCGTTCCTTCAACAAACCGTTGATTATAAGGTACAGAATCAAGTTTATACGTTAAACGCCAGCGAATTAATTAAAAATGCCTCCGTGGCAAAAGATTTAAAGATTACGATTGATGCAGATGATATTAAGAAAAAGATTTCTGAAATTAATCAATCTCAATCTACCTTAAATAAAAATTTCACTTTTAAAACCCATTCAGGTTCAGTTATTTCCGTAAAAGGACAAGGTTATGGCTGGGCCCTAGATGTGGACAAAGAAACAGCACAGATTCAGGCAGCTTTTGAAAAAGGCGACAAATCTATTTCTGCTTCGAATATTATCGGCCATGGCTGGAGTAATGAAGGCTACGGTTATGAAACGACAGCGAACCACGGCATTGGTGATACGTATGCGGAAGTGTCCATAGCTGAACAGCGTATCTGGATTTACAAGAATGGCAAATTGGCTGTCACAACGCATGTCGTGACAGGTAAGCATAGCACCGGTGAAGATACATCAAAAGGAGTCTGGTACATCCTTTATAAACGGACACCATCCACACTCCGGGGCTCCCACGTAGGCAGTGGGTCTTATGAAGTTGAAGTTAATTATTGGGCGCCATTTACGAACAGCGGGCAAGGTTTCCACGATGCCGGCTGGCGAAAAAACTGGTCAAGTACTGCTTATCTTGGGGCTGGATCCGGCGGCTGCGTCAATACACCACCCACTGTAATGAAAACCGTGTATGACAATCTCAGCACATACGAACCGGTTGTAATATATTAAAAAAGACGGCTTCTCGTGCTTCCCGACAATGACAAGGAAGTACAAGAGCCGCCTTTTCTTTTTAAAAACATCATTAACTTATGATAAAGTTCACCGTACCAGTTTTATCTGCATTTATAGATCATAAACCAAATTCTATAATTACAGTCCCTCCATAACGGGTGGGTTTTTCTTAAATCCTTTTGTCGTGATAAATGCGTAAACAAAACCAATGATCAGCCAGACAAAGCCTACTTTTAAAGTTAAGGCGGACAGATTGATGAACAAATAAAAACAGATCAGAAATCCTAAAGCTGGTATTAAGAAGTAGCGGATGAACTTCTTCTCTTTTTTACGGAAGTAATAATAAACAATAACTGAAAGGTTCACAAACATAAATCCTGTTAATCCGCCAAAATTCATTAACTCTGCTACTAAGGAGATCGGAAGGGCAAGTGCTCCGATCACGCTAATGATACACATTAATAAAATATTAAGAATAGGTGTTTTAAACTTAGGGTGGACATAGGTAAAGAACTTTTTCGGAAGTACTTCATCACGGCCCATACTAAACATTAAACGGGAAGCACTTGCTTGCCCGGTCATACCTGCTGTAAAGGTAGAAACGATAATAGCAATTGTATAAATCGTTGCTAGTGCCGCCCCCCCAGCCGCATGGGCAATATCAAAAAGGGCTGTATCTGCTGAACTAAAGGAAGTCACATCCGGCCAAACAAGCTGAGCAACATATGCTTGTAGAATAAAGATTAAACCGCCGATAAGGCAAGAAAGAATAGCGGCCTTCCAAATATCTTCTTTAGGTTTAATTGCCTCTTCAGACAAAGTAGTAATACTATCAAACCCTAAAAATGAGAAGCATGCCATAGCAGCTCCTGCAATAATAGCAGAGGTAGTAAACGTTTCTCCATTAAAGAAGGGTTTAATCGAAATAAGGGTATTGGCTCCTTCACCGCCTACAATGGCCTTGATGCAGAATATCACAAAAATGACAACGACTACACCCATAAAGAGAACAAGAATGTTGTTTGTTTTTGCAGCCATTTCAATCCCCAGGATATTAATGAATGTAATGACAGCAGCAATGATTAGGACCCATGCCCAATATGGGATAGCAGGAACTAGGGCATTTGCATAGGAAGCACCTACCATGAAAACAATCAATGGTACTAAAACGTAGTCCATAAACATGGCCCATCCCGCAAAAAAACCGAGATGCGGATTGATCGAACGCTGTGTATAAGAATAAGTAGAACCTGCAACTGGAAAGGCTGCAGCCATTCGTCCATAGCTATAAGCAGAAAACATCATGGCAACCATGGCGATTAAGTACGCTAATGGGAGCATTCCTCCCGTAGAAACGGCTGCATATCCATAAATATACGCAGGTGCAATGGGCGTCATAAAAGCTATCCCATAAATCACAAGGTCCCATAAGCTTAGTACTCTCTTAAACTGCGGATTGTTTCCGCTATTATTTTTCAAACTCATTTCATAACTTCCTCTCACTAGGCTTCCTGTGGTGTTTTCTCCAGCTGCATGCTAATAAGTTCAATTGTTTCCTCTGTACTCATGACCTCGCAATAAATTTGATTCATAATCATAATTTCTGCATCATGTAATTGTTGGGTTGCTGCACAGCAAGCATCCTCGACTAGAATGACTTCAAATCCAGCATCAGCTAAACTTCTGACAGTCGATGCCACACATTGATCCGTCACAACACCTGTACAAACTACCGTTTCAATTCCCATATTTCGAAGAAGAAATTCATAATTGGTTCCACTTAGAACACTATCTGTTGTTTTTTCAACGACAATTTCATCCTCTAAAGGTTTCAGTTCATCTATCATTTCTGCCCCATAATGTCCAATTGGAAGCAGGATATTATTCCAGCCAGGTCTTCTTTGAACCGGAGATCTATCACGTCCATCTTTATGATGGCAGGCAATTCTACCAAAGGTGACTTCTAATTGATTGTTCCGGAAGAACTCTAGTAGTTTTTGGTTATTTGGGATTACAATGTTTTCTAAACGATTATAAAAATATTCCCATTTATCCCACATCCCTTTTTCTCTAGCTACATCCGCATCACCATAATCCTTGCTCACAAATTGATTTTGCATGTCCACTATTAATAGAGCCGTTTTACTTGGATCCGGCTGAATTCTATCCTCACCGGCTGGTACAAATTCATAGTATAAAGTTTGTAAATTTTGTTTTTCCATCATGTTGTCCTCCTGAAAATAGATAGTTTCTTCCAATTCCTTAACCGCTAAAAAAGAATAAAAAAAGAAATAACATAAATCTGCATGTTATTCCTCTCCTTTTTGGCAATAAAAAAACTACAAACCAAATCTGAGATGAACTCAGAAAAACGTTGTAGTGATTCTAAAGTCCTCACCCTTATCCCATTTGAGATAGCACAACTCAATAAACCAGGGAGTTTATTAAGACAGTACTGCAATTATTCACTGCAGTCCCAGCATGTAACATCGAGAATGATTACACACTTCGGCGACATTTCCTTCTCCTTAGGATCAAAGCATTCTCAAGCTCCTCTAAGGACTAATAAAGATCGCACCTCTACCTCACTAGATTCAAGTGAGGTTTATTTAATTATTTGTATATTCTAAAATAATAATATTTTAATGTCAATGGGATTAATAACCAGGATGGCCTTACGGGGTCATCCCAGCCGCTTCTGAATCCCCCGAAGTAGCATTATCGGTTTGAATCCATACACCGTCTTGATCTACTTTATAACCTTGAATGACAGTATCGGCAGCCATTTCCCCTTCTTGATAGAAATAATACCAGTTACCATTGATTTGCACCCAGCCTGTAACCATCACACCACTACTCGAAAGGAAATATTTCTTTCCTGATAATTCAAGCCAGCCCGTTTTCATTGCTCCTGATTGATCTAAGTAATACCATTGCCCTTTATCTAAAGTCCAACCCTTACGCATTACACCATTAGACTGGAGGTAATACCACTTACTGCCGGAAAGCAGCCAGCCCGTTTTCATTTTTCCGTTGGCTTGAAGGTAATACCATTTACCGTTAGCTTGGATCCAGCCTGTTTTCATCGCTCCCGAGCGATCAAGGAAATACCATGCACCACCATTATATAGCCAGCCTGTCCTCATTGATCCATTACTAGTTAAGTAGTACCATGAACCGCCTGACTTTATCCATCCCGTTTTCATAACTCCTGATGAATCTAGGTAGTACCAGAGACCATTATTGTAAAGCCACCCCGTGTACTTCCCACTTGCCGTATAAAAATACCAGTTGCCCTTCGAAAACACCCAACCATTTCCTGGGATTTCATTCCAAACCATGCTTGATATTTTATTAATGGTTTCAATACCATAGGATAGGGATTTATTATTCGTTGTCAAAACAGCAATAACATAATTTTTACCTTGTCCATTTATGTACCCAACACTATTCACATAACTGCCAGTAGTGACCCAGCCGTTTTTTAATGCAACACTCACCCCTGAAGGAATACCATAACTAGTACCCCAACGTTGATCCGACACTACATTCCGCATAAGATTTAGACCATATGCCCTCTGCTTATCCGTTAAGAATGTATTGGGATAGGCAAAGAGTTTCATCATGGTAAGTTGGTCCGAAACCGTTGTGGTGGTTCGTCCCCACCAGCCGCCTGTACCTGCAATCGTGCTGGTCATACCAACTTTTCTAAAAAAGGCCTGCACGCTTTGATCACTGCCAAGCTGCCGCCATATCGTACTTGCAGCACTGTTATCACTATTTTCTATCATTTTAGTTAGCAATGAATTTTCATAGGTTGTGATTGGTATATTTTGATAGAGTACATCTGCTAACATCGACATCTTCACAACACTTTGAGTATAGTAGGTTTTAGAAGGGTTGTATGTATATGTCTTACCAGTGTTGGCATCATAAACACCGATTGAAACTGTGTTACTTCTCGAACTAATATAATTGGTTACATCCGTTCCCAATATTGTTGCTGCATGTACAGGCATTTTCACAAAAAGCAACATGGCCAATCCCACCAAAGCAGATGCAACTATTTTCTTATATAACTTCATTTCCTCATCCCTTCTAGCTAATCTATGAATCTAATTTTATAATACTGTACCACTAGTGAAAAAAATAGTTAAAAAATGACAATAGTGAAGAGAAACCTCTGTCATACAAAAAATCCTACCAATAGTAAACCAATAGATTTTTCATTTATCTCATGAATTCTCAATTACTTAATATATAACCAATGTTTATGCTAATAACTAAAATTAGTTGAAATGCCTATTAAAAATGAAGACGTATCCCTTTCTACAACTCTCAATATCTATTACTTAATTAAAATAATTATAGTATTTTAATTGACAAAAATATTAATAGATAGATATAATAACAAATATAAACTAATAATAATTATAGATAAGCAAACAATAACGGTATTCACCGGACAAGCTGTCTATGATTTTAAACATTATTTTTAGGAGGAATTTTAATTATGTCCCTTATTGGAAAAGAAGTACAACCATTTAAAGCCCAAGCGTACAGAAATGGCGAATTTTTAGAAGTATCAGATGCAGATTTAAAAGGTCAGTGGAGTGTCGTTTGTTTTTATCCAGCAGACTTTACATTCGTTTGCCCAACTGAATTAGAGGATTTGCAAGACCAATATCCAAAACTTCAAGAACTAGGTGTAGAAGTTTTCTCAGTTTCAAGAGATTCTCATTTTACACATAAAGCATGGCATGATACTTCAGAAGCGATTGGTAAAATTGCCTACACAATGATTGGTGATCCTGCCCATGTTCTTTCACGTAACTTTGATGTATATATTGAAGAATTAGGTCAAGCTGACCGTGGTACTTTCATTATCGATCCAGACGGAATCATCCAAGCCATTGAAATTAATGCAGATGGCATTGGCCGTGATGCCAGCACACTTATTAACAAAATTAAAGCAGCACAATATGTTCGTAACAATCCAGGTGAAGTTTGCCCTGCTAAATGGAAAGAAGGTTCCGCTACACTTAAGCCAAGCCTTGACCTAGTAGGTAAAATTTAAGGAGTCCTATTAATGATACTAGATGCCGATATTAAAGCACAACTAAATCAATATCTTCAACTGATGGAAAACGATGTACTACTCAAAGTCAGTGCAGGCACTGATGATTTATCGAAGGACATGCTAGCTCTCGTTGATGAGCTAGCAACCATGTCATCTAAAATTAAAGTAGAAACAACCACATTGGAGAGAACACCAAGCTTTAGTGTGAATCGGATTGGCGATGACACTGGGGTCACTTTTTCCGGGATTCCTCTTGGCCATGAGTTCACTTCCCTTGTCTTAGCTTTATTGCAGGTAAGCGGAAGAGCCCCAAAGGTTGATCAGAAGGTCATCGAGCAAGTGAAAAACATCCAAGGTGAATTCCACTTTGAAACATACATCAGCTTAAGCTGTCACAACTGTCCTGATGTTGTTCAGGCATTGAACGTAATGAGCGTTCTCAATCCCGGCATTACACATACCATGATTGACGGCGCGGCTTTCAAAGAGGAAGTAGAAGGTAAAGGCATCATGGCTGTCCCTTCTGTTTTCCTTAATGGAGAATCATTTGGCAGCGGCCGTATGACACTTGAGGAAATTCTCGCTAAGATGGGAACTACGACAGATGCCTCAGAGCTTTCTGATAAAGATCCATATGATGTGCTTGTTGTTGGAGGCGGTCCTGCCGGTGCCAGTGCAGCCATCTATGCGGCCCGTAAAGGCATTCGTACAGGTATTGTTGCTGATCGCTTTGGCGGTCAAATTATGGACACGCTCGGCATTGAGAACTTTATTGGTACAAAATATACAGAAGGTCCTAAGCTTGCAGCAAGTCTTGAAGAACATGTGAAAGAGTATAATGTAGATGTGATGAATCTACAGCGCGCTAAACGTTTAGAGAAGAAGGATTTTATCGAAATTGAATTGGAAAACGGTGCTGTACTAAAAAGCAAGACCGTTATCCTTTCAACTGGAGCCCGCTGGCGCAATGTTGGCGTACCTGGCGAAGCTGAGTTTACGAACAAAGGTGTAGCCTACTGCCCTCATTGTGATGGCCCATTGTTTGCAGGAAAAGACGTAGCTGTTATTGGCGGCGGTAATTCAGGTATTGAAGCAGCCATTGATCTTGCAGGTATTGTGAAACATGTAACGGTCCTTGAATTTGCACCAGAGCTGAAAGCTGATTCTGTCCTGCAAAATCGTCTTTACAGTCTTCCTAATGTAACAGTTATCAAGAACGCTCAAACAAAAGAAATTACTGGTACCGACAAAGTAAACGGTATTACTTACGTAGACCGTGAAACAGAAGCAGAACATCATATTGAATTGCAAGGTGTGTTTGTTCAAATTGGTCTTGTACCAAATACTGATTGGTTAGCTGAAACGGTTGAACGTAATCGAATGGGTGAGATTGTCATTGATAATCATGGGGCAACAACCATTCCTGGTGTGTTTGCTGCAGGAGACTGTACCAATAATCCATATAAGCAAATAATCATTTCGATGGGATCTGGTGCGAATGCAGCCCTAGGTGCCTTCGACTATCTAATCCGAAATTAATAGCGTTACTATAATAAGACAATCCCAAAAAAGAAAGTCACTGTACGATCTAACCTTACGTACAGCGGCTTTCTTTTTGCAATTTAATAGGGAAGCAATACAAATTTTCATTAAATATCATTGTTCTTATCTCTAAAAATTAACTATAGACTAGCTCTTTTTCGATTAGACCAAGCGTCCGCGCTGTGGAAATATGAATTTCGTGTAAAAGCTCTGGATTTTCCAATAGTGACACGCCATAAGAAGGGATCATTTCTTTTAATTTCAGTTCCCACTCTTTTATATGTTGTGGGAAGCATTTTTCTAATACCTCCAGCATAACGTGAACGGCAGTTGAAGCACCTGGAGAAGCGCCGAGCAATGCAGCGACCGAGCCATCAGCGGCACTAACCACTTCCGTACCAAATTCCAATGTTCCTTTACCGCCAGCCTCCGTATCTTTAATAACTTGTACACGTTGGCCTGCTACTACAATATCCCAATCCTCACTTTTAGCATTCGGAATAAATTCCCGTAACTCTTCGATCCGTTGTTCTTTCGATAACAGAACTTGCTGGATTAGATATTTTGTCAATGGAACGTTTTTGGCGCCTGCCGCTAACATCGTTAAGACATTATTCGGTTTTACAGAACCTAATAAATCCATATTTGAACCTGCTTTTAAAAACTTGGGTGAGAAACCGGCAAACGGTCCAAACAGTAAGGATTTTTTGTTGTTGATATATCGGGTATCAAGATGCGGCACAGACATTGGAGGAGCACCAACCTTAGCTTTGCCGTATACTTTTGCATGATGCAGCTCTGCCACTTCCGGATTGTTACATACCAAAAATAATCCACTTACCGGGAATCCGCCAATATGTTTTGACTCAGGGATACCGGTTTTTTGCAGTAAAGGCAAACTTCCGCCCCCGCCACCGATAAAGACGAATTTTGCAGTATGGCGTTCGATGTTACCGGTGTCCATATTCCACACTTTTAATTCCCATAAGCCGTCACTAGTACGTTTAATATCCTCGACACTATGCTTATAGTTAATCTCAACATGTTTATTCTCTAGGTGGTCAAACAACATGCGTGTTAACGCGCCAAAGTTGACATCCGTTCCCGCGTCCACTTTTGTTGCTGCTATCGGTTCAGTCAAATTACGGCCTTCCATGATAAGCGGAATCCAATCCATGAGATGTTCTGGGTCATCCGAAAATTCCATCCCTTGAAACAAGGGATTGTTTGACAGCGCTTTAAAACGTTTTTTCAAAAAGGCTACATTCTTTTCCCCTTGTACTAAACTCATATGAGGTATTGGCTTGATGAAGTCCTGCGGATTACGAATCAGATTACTGTTTACAAGGTACGACCAAAACTGCCTTGAAAGCTGAAACTGTTCATTAATTCTTATTGCTTTGCTAATATCTATAGATCCGTCAGCTTTTTCGGATGTATAGTTCAGCTCACAAAGTGCGGAATGGCCCGTCCCCGCATTATTCCACTCGTTAGAGCTTTCCTCGCCTGCGTTTTCGAGTTTCTCAAACACTTTGATTTCCCAATTCGGTGCTAATTCCTTCAGTATTGCTCCCAAAGTCGCGCTCATAATTCCGGCACCAATTAAAATAACGTCTGTTTTTTTCTGCCCGTTGCTCATTAAAACCGCTTCCTTATCCCCTATATTTTAAAAAAGATACTGGCGTTCGTGTTTAGGTTCACATAAAGCAAGGCATCACCTAAGAGAACACCTTTTCTGTCATAACGAAACCCCTATTATCAATATATCTACTATTCTAATAATTATAAACCATTTAAGGCTAGTAAAAAAGTGTGAAGTGCTCCCTGGGTACACAAAAAATACCAAAGCCTTCACTCAGCTACTTGCGCGAGGTGAGGCTTTGGTTTGTTTGGCCAGTGAACTACCATGTTTGAAAATATTTCTCGAACCTTGGGAATCTTTAAATAATCCCCGCCATTACTATATAGCTCTTAACCGTCGTCATTTCCTAAGATTCATTTTGATTTAATAAATGTACTAAATAAAGATGGCTTTCATACATTTGGACTGCATCTGTAATATCTTTAAGAGTAATTTCATATATATACGGTCTGCTTGTTAAAAACGGAAGAATGGGTTTCCAATTAATCTTGCCCGTACCCAGTTTTAACCCATCATGTTTCTGGCCTTCGCTATCTACCACGTGGAAATATTGAATATATGAATCTAATTTTTCTAGCTGTTCCAACAATAATCTATTATTACCTCTCAGAGAGATAAAAGCGTGGCTAATATCATAAGCCAATGGCAAATTTAAGGGTCTAACAATTTCCTCGAGCCAATTAGGGTTTTGGGCTGTAAAAAGACCATGGATAGAGTTCTCCCATAAAAACACATCTTTTCCGTATGACAAAATTTGTTTTATCTCATTCACTAATTTATCTTTATTTTTTTTATTGATAGTGGAGGTTGCAGTGGGCAGATAGTGAGGATGAATCACACATTTTACAGAATGAGATAAACAAATATCAGCAAGAATCCTTGTAGATAAATGATAGAAAAGGTAATCTTCTTTCTGTTCGTTGATAATATCTAAATATCTTCCATTGTACTTTGAAGGGTGATGTAAATATACATCACAACCCTGGCTTGAAAGCATTGAAATGGTATTTTCTAATTGTCTTCTTTTGTCTCTAAACAAATCGTCCTCATTTAAATGCAGTTCGATAATATCTGGCTTATATCGTAATCGGTCATACAATTGTTCCGGATCGTACGAACATTTTAAACCTAATTTCAACAAAACACATCACCACTTTCAAATAATACTTATATGAATATAAAATGAGTAGTTTTTTCCATTATAACAAAATTGCAGATACTCGTTCGTTAACTAAAAGTAAACCTTAAGCACAAATTTTACTGCTTGAAGTAATTTAGGAAAAACCACAAATATTAAATTGATTATTTATTTTAAATTTACTGAAATTTATCATAATTATTGTTAATTTTTTACAATTACCTCTTATTCTAAAGTTGTAACTTACTTAAGGATATGGAGGGAGAAGGAAGAGTGAGAAAAACTTTGAATCGGAACGCATGGAAAAAGGCAGCTCTTGCTTTTGTTCTTACGGCCACATTATCTACGGGCATTGTCATGGCATCTGAGAATCCGAAAACACTTGGCGGCCCCAAAAACACCGAGAATGATAAGAACCGTTTCATTCAAGTACAATTACTCGGAATTAACGATTTGCATGGACAATTGGACACGACCCGTAAATTTAACGGAAGATATGTAGGCAGAGTGGACTATCTCGCTGCCTATTTGAAGCAACGGAAAGGGGAAAACAAAAACACCCTTTTGGTCCATGCAGGTGACATGGTTGGTGGAAGCGCACCTGTTTCCTCGCTTTTGGATGAGGAACCCACAATTGAAGTGTTGAACAAAATGGGCTTTAATTTGGGAACGTTAGGGAATCACGAATTCGATCGCGGAGTGAAAGAAATGATGCGGCTGATTCACAGTGGGACCAACATGGAAACCGGACCCTTTGAAGGTGCAGGGTTCCCTTATATATGCGCCAACGTAATTAACGAAAAGACAGGTAAACTGATTCTCCCTCCCTTTGAAATTAAAAAGTTTAACGGCATACCGATAGGGTTTATTGGTGTTGTCTTAAGTGATACACCCAAGATTGAGACTCCAAGTGAATTAGCGGGAGTAAAGTTTACAGATGAAGTGAAAGCCATTAATAAAGCGGTGGCAGAACTCAAAAAACAAGGCGTTAAAGCTATTGTTGTACTCGCACACAATGGCGGCCGTCAGTCCACCAAGGGGGGCGACGCTACTGGAGAAATCGTTGATATGGCCAAAAGGGTTGACAATGAAGTAGACGTAATGTTTGCCGGTCACACCCATACGTATCTCAACACGGTAGTGCACGGAAAGCTCCTTGTTCAAGCTTATTCTTACGGAAAAGCTTTCTCAGACGTCGAATTGGAGATTGATCCAGCAACGAAAGAGATCGCGTCGAAAAAAGCTGAAATTGTAACCGTTTATCAGGACGCTATCAAACCGGATCCAGAAATCACGGAAATGATTACAAAGTACGAAGCTAAAGTCGCTGCCGTTGTTAATAAATTCATTGGGACGGCTGTAAATGACATTACCAGCACTCGTAACAAAGAAGGTGAATCCGCTATGGGCAATCTGATTGCAGATTCAGAACGAACAGCCATGAAATCTGACTTTGCTTTTATGAACCCTGCTGGAATTCGGGCGGACATCCAAGCTGGAGAAGTCTCTTGGGGAGAGTTGTTCACCATTCAACCGTTTAAAGAAAAACTTGTCAAATTGACGTTAACTGGCGACCAAATCCGCCGTCTCTTGAATCAGCAGTGGCAGCCGCAGGGAGTTGTACGTATGCTGCAAATTTCCGGTTTGAAATACACCTGGCACGGATCAAAAGGTGCCAGAAGCAAAGTCATTGCTATTTACGGTGCTGACGGAACCCCCCTTGATCCAAAAGCAAAATATACGGTTACGGTACCCGAATACCTGGCTAACGGCGGGGATGATTTCACCGTTTTACGTGAAGGGACAGATAAAGAGGTTGGTCCTGTTGACATCGATGTGATTGAAAATTACGTGAAGCAGCTGAAGCAGCCATTTTCTTATTCAATCGAAGGACGGATCAAGAAAATTCAATTGCCACAAGTTAGATGAATATTTTTTCAACCACTGTATGCGGGATTTTGGAATGATAGTATGTACGGTCACAATAAGTATCCTATTGAAAAGCATCGTTCCTATTTATGCGGAACGATGTTTTTTATTTGTTGATCGCGAGGTAGAAAGATAATATTTTCTAATTTTTCGTTTATTTTAGAAATATTATTGCAATATAAATGCCACGGACGTAAACAATTTAACATCTTCCTGTTCTTTTTCTCAGAAAAATTCATGTTACGATTATAAAAACATAGCAACCAAAGAACATGGAGGGTAAAAGAATGCTTAAAAAAATTATAACAATTATAGCAGTTGCTGTACTCTCAGGAACTGTAAGTGCTAATGTACAAGCTGCAACTGTTACTGTACAAAAAGGGGATACCCTTTGGGATTTATCACGCGAAAATAATATATCATTAGAAAATATCCAAAAGTGGAATCATCTTACTTCGGACCATATCCAACCAGGAGATGTCCTAACCATTTCACTTGAAAAACCATATACAGTTAAACAAGGCGACACATTATGGAATATAGCCAAAGCCCATCAGGTAACGGTTTCGCAAATTAAAGAGTGGAACCAATTACATACCGATCTCATCCATCCGGGATTAACTTTATTAATCTATGATGGTTTAAATACTACTGCTAAAACTGTAAATGAAAAAACAACGGAGCCTGCTCCAACAGAAAGTGAGCCTGTTGCACAAGCACCAACGGAAAGCGCACCTGCTGTAGAGGCTGCATCCACTAGTAGTCCTACAAGTTCAAAGGGGATTAGTGTGAAAGCAACAGCCTATACGGCTTCGTGTGAGGGATGTTCGGGTACCACTGCTACTGGAGTTAACCTACTAGAAAATCCAAATGAAAGGGTCATCGCCGTTGACCCAAAAGTAATACCGCTTGGCAGTAAAGTTTATGTAGAAGGCTATGGTGAAGCAACCGCAGCAGATACTGGTGGAGCCATTAAAGGAAATCGAATTGATATCTTTATTCCTTCTGAACAAGATGCAATCAATTTTGGAGTAAAACAATTAAATGTAACCATATTAAACTAACAAGCTCAAAACCAGCGAATTTCAGTTTGTTCTCAAAACACTGCATCCCTTTGTTTATCAAGGCGCTGCAGTGTTTTGTTTTTAGTTAAATAGACTTAAAAAAAGGGTGCCCTAAAAGTAACTTTAGCCCTTTCTCTTAGGAGAGTATTGCCAAGCACATTATTTTAAGAATCGCTAGGATTAGATGTTGTAACAATAATCATGATTTTTTTGATGGAAAGCGTATAGTAACCGCAGTTCCCTCACCTTTTGAACTTTGGAAGTCAATTGTCCCTTTATATTTTTCTGCAATATTATAGCAAATCATCATACCTAATCCTGTCCCTTTCTTTTTTAAAGAGTAAAAAGGAGTACCAAGAGACTGAACTTCTGCTTCTGACATTCCGTGTCCATAATCGATTACTTTAATCTCAACGAAATCTTTCATCCTTCCAGAAGTTACAATAACAGGATCACCAATTTTGGAGGCCTCAATTGCGTTTTTAATAACATTTATTAGTAATTGCTTAAACTCTATGTTGTTAGCAGCAATATAGCAATCTTCTACCACATTTAATTCGATCTTATTATCATGTAAAAGCCCATATGAATGAAGTAAATCTGTCACACTCTGAAGAACAATCTTTACATTCACTGTTTCCGTTTCTTTATCTTTATTTGGCTTTGCAATAGATAAAAATTGAGAAATCACCTGTTCAGCTGTATTTAATTCATCAATCATCAAAGTAAAATGTCTTTTTACATCATCGCTATAGGAAGTGTCTTGTTCGTATAACTGCAAAAAACCTCTAACAACGGTCAAAGGATTTCTAATTTCATGAGCAACGGCAGCTGCTAGTTGTCCAGTTGTCTTCAATCGCTCTGAGTGTTGTATTTGTTCATAATATAATTGCTGTTTATTTATCCGTCCATACGATAAATAAAAAATATAATAGATCGTCACCTGGCTCCCTATAAAGTTAATAACATTTCCGATTAAATCCTGTTTTATATAGGGATATAAATTTCCTTGATCAATAAGCATAATGTAACTAAATGTAAATATTATTAATACACCGTTTAATAGTAAAGAAAAATAAAAGAGCTTTGCATCAAAAAATAAGATCGAAATTGCTGGAATAAAACATAGAAAAATAAAGGTGGACCAAGTGTCTGGATATAAAAAGAAAAGCGAATAAAAGTAAACGCACGCTACTATAATAATGATCATTCTAAAAACATGAGTTACATACTTAGGATAAAGCAATAAACATGCAGATAGAATGACAACAAGTACACTATGAGAAATATAACCAACCCCAAGTTCATCAAAACGTGGATTATCAATTAACAAACCCATTATCATAATGGTGATTACAATTAGCACTGTCATATAATATAGTTTTTTATTTATATGAGTATAAAATCCCTTCATACATACTCCTTTTGTTGTTACTTCAGTGATAGAGGTCTTGTTAATTCGACCGATTTTTTAGCTTTTTTCGGCATCTTTTTCAATTATAGTATTCCTTTGCTAACTTCATGAAATTTTTAGCTGGGGTAGAGACAAAATGATGTTCAAGCCAAATGACTCCTAAAGACGAGGTCATGTTGGGAGTGCTGATCGGCGTAGAGAAGAGACTTTTATCCCCATAGACATCAAAAACAGATTTCGGAACAATCGTTGCCCCCATTCCCCCCTTAACTAGTTCCATTAAGACATGCATATCAGAGCACTCCGCAATACTTCTGATTTGGAGATTTTGTCTAGTAAATGCTTCAATAAGCGTATTATAGATGCCCAAGCCCTCTGTACTAGGAATAATAAGGGGCTTATGCGAAATCTCTTCTAGAGAAATAATAGGTACTACATAATTGCTTACGAAAACAAAAGGCTCATTAATTAGATGAAGATAGGTCAAACCACGATGTTCAAGCGGGAGACGTACAAATGCAATTTCAATCACCCTGTCTTTTACCAATTCCGCTAAATAAAAGGAGTCATTTTGAACAATTTTTAGAGAAACAAGGGGATTATTTTTGTGAAAAGATTGAAGCATTTCCGAAAACCCCGAAACCGATAATGTATTGATTCCTACATTAAGAATACCCCTTTTTCCCTCCTCTGTATCCTGTAATTCATTTTTTATTTCTTCAAAACTGTTTACGAGATGCATTGCTCTTTTATAGAGTACATAGCCTTTATCGGTTAATTCCATACTCCTCCCATTTCTCTCGATTAATTTAACACCTAGCTCATCCTCTAATTGTTTCATCATTATGCTAAGTGGTGGTTGTGACAAATGCAGCCGATTTGCAGCTGCTGTTATATTCTTTTCCTCAGCTATTGCTATAAAATACCGTAATTGTTTAATGTCCATTGAATTCACCTTATATTTAAAAAATATATCGTTTTTATATAAATTATATATTTTTCATATAGTATATGTCCATGATATGATAACTATCGATTTCAATGCAAATAGAAAGGTGATCACATGGAACGACTTTTTAAATTAAATCAACATGGTACGACCATGACAAAAGAATTTTCTGCAGGTTTTATTTCATATTTAACGGCGTTCTACATCATTATTGTCAATGCAACGATTTTGGCAGTAGCAGGAATTCCGATGGAAGCAGGAATCATCTCGACCATATTAACCAGTTCTTTTGGATGCGTAATAGTTGGCCTATGGAGTAATACCCCTCTTATCCTCATTCCTGGTATGGGCCTTAATGCGATGTTTACTTATACGATCGTTCAAACTGGGGGATTTACTTGGCAGGAAGCGTTGGCGATGGTTTTCGTTGCAGGAATGATCTTTGTATTGATTGCCTTTACACCCATGGCGAAAATGATTATGACCTCTATTCCTAATTCGTTAAAAGAAGCCATTACCGTTGGGATTGGAATCTTATTGATCTTAATTGGATTTGACAATGCTGGTATTATTACAAATTCTGAGCATACCCTGCTTGCAATTGGAGATTTAAGCAGTCCCTCAGCAATCACTACATTCATTGGTTTGGTTATTACGGTTTTATTATTTATTAAAAATGTACCGGGAAACCTTTTAATAAGTATTATCATTACCTCGTTGTTATCGATTTGGCTTGGGGGAGGCACTTCTGAGGGGCTTTCCCTTTCAATGCCATCCTTTCATGGATACCTTGGCGTTTTTGGTCAGGCTTCGTGGTCACAAGTAGGTAATATTGTATTCTGGCTGACTTCCATCTCTTTTGCAATGGTCGTTGTGTTTGAAAATATTGGCTTGATTCATGGACATAGCAAAATGTTAAAAAAACCTGAGAGCAGTAAGAAATCACTCCAGGCTACAGCTGTTTCCGTTTTATATTCCGGGATCTTTGGAACAAGTCCTACTGTTGCATCAGTGGAAGGAGCAGCAGGAATTGCAGCCGGCGGAAAAACAGGGTTGACCAGCATTGTGACCGGAATATTGTTTCTCGTTTCGCTCTTGTTTATACCTGTCATTAAAATGGTTCCCGCAAGTGCAGTTTCCCCTATTCTGATATTAATAGGCGTTCTTATGTTGCAAAACATTGTTCGTATTTCAATGGATGACTTAACAGAGAGCTTTCCGGCCCTTCTAATAATTGTATTGATTCCATTAACCTATAGTATTGCAGATGGCATGTCTTTTGGCTTTATTCTATACCCATTGATGAAGCTTTTATTGGGGAAAGGAAAAGAAGTTCACCCTGTCCTTTATTTGATCGCCATTCTATTTATTGGAAATTTTATTATTCAATACGTATTTTAGTGACAAAGTTATTACCTGCAAGCTCCGGCTACACCTGGATACGGTTTTACTTCATATTTTGACATTATTTTGAAAGACCACTCATTTTAGTACAGTGCCTGTTATACTCCGAATACTGTTGATGAATTCGACAAAATGCGGGTGATGACAGGCACTTACAGTATTTACTTATGATACGGCTCACCGTAACAGATATACCAGCGAAAACTTATCTTTCAGAAGGTCTCTTACCTTCTGAAATAAGATGATTGATTCTTTCAATTAATTGAGGCAGTTCACTCATCGTTTGAATCGTAAAATCGGCTCCATATCGTAAAAAGGACTGTTCCGTTTTAGCAATGGCTTTCTCTTGATCCGCTTCAGAAAGGGCATTAAATTCAGCTAAGCTTAGTCCCATTTCCGAACTTCCAATGATGACACCTACTGACCAAACACCAGCATTAATCGCCTCTTTGATATCTGAGGTCGTATCACCTACTTTTACTACCTTCCATGAAGCTGATAATTTTAATGCTTCCATGTTTCGATAAATCATATAAGGATACGGTCTTCCAAGCGAATTCGTTCCATCAGGCGTGATGTAAAAATCCGGACTATAGCCTTTTTTCATTGCATTAGGAACAACAACATCCATCATCGTTTGGGTATATCCTGTTGTCGAACCAATTTTCAACCCTTGGCTTCTTATTTCTTGGACAGCATCAATCACCCCAGGAATTGGATCAGTATACTCTGATAATGAGACAAGCAGTGCAGGTTCAAATTCAGCATACAAGGTCTCGACATCTTGTTCAGTAAACACTCTTCCAAACTTTTCTTCCCATAATGCAGCTATTCTAGGCATCGACAGCATCGCGCGAATATGGTCAATTTTCAACATCCCCATTGGCTCTCGTGCTTCTTCCATCGTCACTTCAATGCCCGCATTTTTAAAAATATCAATAAAAACATTTACTGGTGCAAAGCAGCCAAAATCAACTGCTGTCCCAGCCCAATCAAGAATGACTCCTTCTACTCTATTCATTTTGTCACCACTCCCATATATTCTTCAATAATTCGGCATAAATCTTCGATATCTTCTTGATAGATTTCACCAATGTTTCCAATTCGGAACGTATTCTCGTCTGTTAATTTACCAGGATAGAGCACATATCCTCTTTCTTTCACAAATGAATAGAATTCCGCAAAGTTAAAGTGTTCATTTGGAAAAAGAAAAGCTGTAATAATAGGAGACTGCTTTTCTTCTGAAATATAAGCCTTAAACCCTAGTATTTCCATTCTCTCTCTTAAAATCCTATTATTCTGCTGGTAGCGGGCAAATCTTGCGGGTATTCCTCCCTCTTCTTCGAGTTCATCAATCGCTCGGGCAAATGCAGCTACAACATGTGTTGGCGAGGTAAAGCGCCATTTTCCATCCTTGTCCATTTCTTTCCATTGATCATATAAATCTAAAGATAAACTGCGTGAATTTCCTTTACAAGTTAATAGTTTCTCTTTTTTGGCAATGACAAAAGCAAATCCGGGAACTCCTTGGATACATTTATTCGCGCTGCTGATTAAATAATCGATGCCGAGTTCTGAGACATTGATTTCCATACCGCCAAAACTACTCATCGCATCAATAATGATTGTTTTCCCAAATTCGCTCGAAAGTTTTGCCATCATTTCAATAGGATTTAAAATTCCGGTTGTTGTTTCACAATGCACCATCATGATATGGGTAATTTCCTGATCTGCCTTTAAAATCCCTCTGATTTCTTCCACATTTGGATGTTCGTTGTAAGCAGCATCGTATACCCGATAGTTTAGCCCAATATATTGAGCCGTTTTGACCATTCGCTCCCCATATGCGCCGTTCGAAATAATGAGTAGTTTATCTTGAGTCGAAATCGCAGACATCATCACGGATTCAACCGAAAACGAGCCGCTTCCCTGCATTAGAACAGCTGTATAGTCGTCTTTAGAAGTCCCAGCTAATTCAAGAAGCTTTGTTCTTATCTTTTGCGTAATCTGTTTATATTCATTGTCCCAGGTACAGCGGTCAGAAAGCATCTCTTCTTTTACCGTAGTTGACGTCGTCAAAGGTCCGGGTGTTAACAATTTATAGTGAACCATGTTCACATACCTCCCTAAGAATCGTAATTTTTTTAGAGGAAAAGATACTGAGGAATTCATGCTAAACATAGAACTTCCTCTTCTATGTTTAGTGAGGAACAATCCATCAATCCAAAGTTTCCTATGTTAATTAGAATTTGCAGGAAAATAACGCTTTTTCAAACGCGTTGAAATCACTTCTAATACAAATGCAATAATTAAAATTCCATAGGTAATAAATCCAACTTCCTTCAGATTGAAATAGAAACCGGAGGCCATAAAAAGTTCAAACCCGATACCACCTGCTCCTGCTGCAGCCCCCATTGCGACAGCTACGCCGAAGTTGATTTCAAATCGTAAGAAAACCCATGACAATAAGTAAGTAAAAGTTGAAGGTAATACACCTCTTGTTACGATATGCCACCAATTAGCACCCGTTGCTTGCAATGCCTCAATGATTCCTTTATCAACTTCTTCAAATGCCTCAGAGAAGGCTTTAACTAAATAGGCAACGGAATGAAATAACATTCCCAAAATAGCTGCTTCGCTTCCTAAACCGGCTGCAATCGCAAAAATTAACACCCACAAGACCGTTGGAACAGCCCGGATAATGGCGACAACTACACGGACAATTCTTACTGTCCATTTATTTGATAAGTTTGTGGCCGCCATCAATGAAAGGAAGAAAGCAATGACAGCACCAATCACCGTTGCAAGGAAGGCTAAACCAAGAGTAATAACCATTTGATAGAAGGCTTCTTCCATACTGAAATGGCTTATTGCCGGATGCAAGAACATCACGTTCAAGTTATAAGCTGTTTCCGTTATGGCTGATTTGATATTCAGCCCTGTATAGTTAAATAATACAAAAGCAACGATGGTCAAAATAGTCAGGATGATCAAAGTCCAAGTTACGACCTGATCGACTTTGTTCCCCACCTTAATATTAATTCGGCCGTCTTTTTTTCTCCTGATCTGCACCGCTTCCATTATAGAATCACCTTCCGAATATAATTTGAAATCAGGTCAACCACAATAACGGCAATGACAATACATAAGGTAACGAGTCCGACAGCATTATAATTCAAGGTTTTGTAGTACATATCAAATGTATAACCGATTCCTGTCCCTGTTAACATGCCAACCAATGTAGCACTTCGAATATTCGTTTCGATCATAAACAAGATCCAGCTCAGCATCTGCGGCAAGCATTGAGGAATAACGGCCTTGCTTACAATTTGGAAATAGGTCGCTCCTGTTGCAGTTAGTGCTTCAACAGAACCTTGCCCGACTTCATCAATGCTCTCAATAAACGCCCTCGTTAAAAATCCTACCGTCCCTACAAACAGCGCTAAAAACCCTGTCACTGAATTTTGTCCAAAAGATATGAGTAAGATCAATGACCATGCAACCACTGGAATATTTCTTGATACGGAAGCAACGAAACGGGCAAACACACTTAATAAGCTGTTTACCTTAGTGGTATTAGATCCGAATAACCCTAAAAAGAGAGAAACAGCTGCTGCTAACGTTGTTGCGGCAATGGACATAAAAATCGTTTCTACTAACTTTTCCAAAATCATAGGCAATCTTGCCAATGACTCCTGAGTAATCAAAAGGTTTGATATCATCCAGCCTGCTGCTTCAGGAATGGTCGCTAATCCATCTAAAAAATTAAATTGTGTGATAAATGAAGACCAGTAGGTTAGAACGATGATGATGAGCAGAAAAATGACTGACTGCCATCTGTTTTTACGCATCACTTTTTCATTCACAGTTATTTCTCCTTATTCTATGATTAATTCCTTCGTCTTCGTCCCATAAATCTTGCGAATTTGTTCTTCAGAAAGTTCATTACTTGCACCTTCAAAGACAATTTCACCATGATTCAAACCAATGATACGATCAGAGTAATTTTGCGCTACTTCTACTTGATGCAAATTAACTAAACATGTAATACCAAGCTCAGTTGTAAATGCTTTTAAATGGTCCATAATAATTTTGGAGGAATTCGGATCAAGTGAAGCAATCGGCTCATCACAAAGAACTAATTTCGGTTCTTGAATAAGCGCTCGACAGATCCCGACACGTTGCTGCTGGCCGCCACTTAACTGGTCACAGCGTTTATAGGCATGCTCTTGAATGCCTAATTTCTCAAGCAGTTCAAAGGCGCGTTTTTTCTCTTCCTCTGAGTATCTGCCTAAAATCCCCTGCATCGTTGTTTTATAGCCAAACCTGCCATGTAGGACATTCTCAATCACTGTCAAACGGGGAACCAGATTATAATGTTGAAACACCATTCCAATGTTGGTTCGCATTTTCCGCAGCTCTCTTTTATTTAAACGGCCAACATCTTGTTGATTAAACATAATCTTACCTTCATTATATTCAACCATTCGATTGATACAGCGTAAAAAAGTTGACTTACCTGCCCCCGACGGACCAATGATGGAAACAAATTCACCAGAATTTATTTCCAGGTTGATATTCTTCAATATTTTCTTGTCAGGTGAATATGATTTTCCAAGTCCTTCAACCTTTAATAATGCCATTTGAATTGACTCCTTTTTATAAGCTTCATTGTAAGAAAGTGCTTGTTCAGCACTCTCTTACAGTTTACTTTCTTCTTTAAAAAGAAAATTATTTTGAAAGTTCGCGGATGGGATCATACCATTTGTCTTCAACAGCAACAAGTCTTTCGTTACCTTTTTTAGCGAAAAGAGCAGACTGTCCTGAACCTTCAGGGGCAAAGATTTTTTCATTGTTTGCAAAATCATCAGAAGTGAAGAGAGCTTGGATTTTATCAAAGTCCTCCTGGCCAAGTGCATCCTTGTTCACAACAAATGGTTCATTTAATACCGGTGTTACGCTCATCAAAGTAAATTCTTTGCCTACAACCGTGTTAAATGGTTCAGCCGCTCCATCTTTCACACGATATACAGAACCTACTTTATTTGCCTCACCTTTTGAAACCTCTACATAATCTTTTACACATGTATCACAGAATGCTGCCACATCTGCTTTACCTGATAATAAATTAACGGCAGATCCTTGGTGAGAGTTTCCAAATAATACTTGTGAGAATAATGGACCGCCTTGCATTAAATCTTCTTGTGTTAAATTTGCATATTTTTGCTGCTTTGAAAAATGAGCAATAATATTTTGGGATGGTACTTTAAATCCAGAAGTTGAGCTGTTTGACACAAAAGAGAATCTTGTATTCGCTAATTTATCCAGTGAAAATTTTCCGTTTTCTTTAAACTTATCCTGCTCGTCTACATTAACAGCTAACCAGCTGTGATACATTGCATCATCTAAAGTACCTGATTCTCCTGTTTTTACCACAATCGTTTGAACTGCTTTATTACGTTTATTCGCTTCCACATAACTTTGCGCACCCGTGAAGGCAAGATCAGCTTTACCGTTCACTAACGTTTCAATGGCAATTGCATAATCAGTTGTTAATTGATGCTCTACTTTTTTACCAGTTGCTTCTGAAATTAAGCGGCCAATTTCATCACGAGATGCTTTTAAATTTTCCCCGGATTCGTTCGGATACCAAACCATTTTAATCACATCGTCTGTCTTTGCCTTACCACCTTTATTACCGCTGGCATTATTGTTATTACCTCCGCTGCATGCCGCTAAGAAAACAGAGACTAGTAAAAATACAGTTAGCAATAATTTTGTTTTCATGTTCTTATCCCCTTATTAATAAATTGACATTAAAATTTGTTTGACATCTTCTTTGGTCATATCAACCGGGTTGTTATCCATTCGTCCTTTAGTAAAAGCATTTCCTGCGATTCTTTCAATTATTTCCTCATTTGCATGATAATCTCTTAATCTGCTTGAAAAACCGGATAATTTAAAGAAGTATTCGATTCGCTCTTGTATTTCCTGACAGCTGCTCACTCCAAAAGCTTGTAGTAATTTATCACTCTCAAAAATAGAGGCTAAGTTTAATTCCATTACTTTAGCCAAAGTGATACTAGCTGCAATGCCGTGCACCATTCCAAGTTCCAACGTGAGAGGATATGAAATGGAATGACATGCGGTCGTTCTTGTATTGCTGAATGCCAATCCAGCATACAAGCTGCCCAAAGCCAATTCTTTTCTTAAAGACACTTCCTGTGGATGTGTTAGGACATCTTCAAGGTTTTGAACAATACGACTGATTGCTTCTAATGAATAAACCCTTGAAATTTCATTTGAGTTTTTTGACCAGTAAGCTTCCGTGGCATGACACAAGGCATCCAATGCCGTTGAAGCGGTTAGACTCATCGGTAATGAGGCCGTTAGTACCGGATTGATGATTGCTGTATGGGCATATAAGTTTTCAGAGTCAACGGACAATTTTACTCCGTTCGCATTGTCCCAAATCGTTGCCCAGCAAGTCACCTCAGAACCAGTTCCAGATGTAGTCGGTATGGCAACCCATGGAACTCTGTTTGGATTTTCCGCATAAAGTTTTTCTTTAATCACAGTTCGTAATATAGAAACGGAATCTACTTCCATCTTCTTTAAAGCAGCTAAGGATTTTGCAAGATCGAGAACACTTCCCCCCCCAATGCCTACTATACATTCGTAATCAAACTCTTTAATCAGTTGTGCATATCGAAATAAGTCTTCGATATCAGGATTGGATATTTGTACATCAAGCTGTCTGATTTCAAATTTTGCAAGATATTTTTCCAAAGCTTGTCCAGCTTGTGATATTGAAAAATCACCTCCTCGAGTTAACAGCAAAATCTTGTGTGGTTTAAAACTTAAATTATTCAATACATTCTCGATTACCTCGAGAGAATCTATTTTGATTTTTACCGGATTATAGTACCTACCCATTATTCATGTCCTTTCTAACGAGCTCTTTATTCTGTAGTCTAGATTGTTTCGTTTGCCTTACAATGCAAGATTAATCCGTTTTTTGCTGTTTTACAATGAGTTTTACAGTTTCATTACACAATATCAACATAGTTTACGTGATGTTTACATAATTTTATATGAATTCTGTATATTTTTTGCGTTATATTGCCGCATTTTTCTTTATTTTAAGGGTATAATCATTAGTATATTATTTACTTATGGACTTTTATCATGATATTGGAGGGCGGTATTTTGTTACAAGAACAAAGACATCATGAAATTGAAACCTTCTTAAAGCAGCAAAAAGCTGTAAAAGCTGCAGAACTGGCTTCATTATTAGATGTCTCCATCGATACAATTAGAAGAGATTTAGAGGTCTTGGAGAAAAAGGGTATTGTAAAACGGGTTCACGGAGGAGCGATCTTAAAACAAAAAGAGGATACTGCACTTAATAAACTTTTTAACGAAAGAGAAGTCAAAAATTTAGAGAAAAAAAAACAACTTGCCTTAGTAGCTGTTGAATTAATTGAAGAGGGGCAAGCCATCGCTTTAAATGGTGGAACCACTACCATTGAACTTGCAAAAGTCTTGGCAGACAAATTCGAAAGATTAACCATTATCACCAATGATCTGCGAATTGTAGGTATTCTTGGAAAGAATGAAAATCTTAACATTATTCTATCAGGTGGTTTTTATAATCCAGAAGAATGCACGTTATATGGAAAACATTGTGAGGACATTCTATCTAATTTTAATATTGATATCGCCTTTATTACGGTTAATGCCTTATCATTTGAACATGGTTTAACAGATTTTAGAATCCATGAAGTTGGGGTGATTCAGTCCATTCTGTCACGTTCAAAACATAAAGTTGTCGTGGCAGATTCGTCAAAATTCGAAACTAATGCTTATATTAATATTTGTCCATTAGAAAATATTGATTTAATCGTAACAGACAGTTCCCTTCCTTCAATTATAGAAAAGGAATATAGTGAACATCATATTCGAATTCTTACACCTCACTCAGATTTATCTAATGAGTAATTTTTAAAATAACAATGCCTGTCACTCCCCGCGAGGTTCTCGACAAAATGCGGGCGGTGACAGGCACTTATTTCATGCTATGGTTAGTTGTTTTTTTACATTTTTAAAAATGGATTATAAAACCGATTCCCATCCTGAAAAGTGATGATGAGTGATAATATCAATGTAGCAATAACCACCACAAGTGCAAGGTAATCCTTTCTCCTAAATGGCCGTGCACTGTACCACGTGCGTTTCTTGTTTTTTCCGAAGCCCCGCAGTTCCATTGCATTACTGATTACTTCGATACGATCCAAGCTGGATAATATGAGCGGCACGATAATCGAGGCGGTATTTTTTATTCGCTTTGACAACTTTTCTTTTCTCGACATGTCTATTCCACGTGCCTGCTGAGAAATCGCAATATTGCGGAAGTCCCGCTGAATGTCAGGAATGTATCTTAATGCAAGTGCCACGGAATAAACAATTCGGTAGCTAACACCAATTCGGTTAAGCGAAGCCGCGAATTCACTAGGATGAGTCGTAACGATGAATAGGATTGCTACCGGGATCACTGTAAAATATTTGATCGTGATATTAAATTGATAGAAAAGCTGTTCCATTGTCAGGTTGTATCGTCCAAAAATTTCAAATACCACATGGCTTGTGCCGTATATATTCACACCTTCTTGAGGAGAAAAAAGGTAAATTGCAATATTGTTTAGCAGTAAAAAAATTAAAATAAAAAATAAGACAAAGGAAATTTCCTTTATTTTTATTTCTGACAATACAAAAACGAAGATACTTGCAGCCAACAAAAACAGGAGCACCCGAGTATCATAGGTGAGCATTGCAGCGGTCGACCACATGATAAAGCAGAGGAGTTTTGTCACCCCTGTAAGCTGATGGATGGGTGAACGCCGCTCAATATAGGCTAGCATTTCTACAGCCATCTTTTTCGAACCTCCTTATCATAGGCAATAAAACGTCCAACAAATTCTCTCGGTTCGCCAATCCCTGCCTTAATCGCCAATTTGAATAACGAGGTTTCCTTTAAATTCGCTTTCTCGATCACTTCACGATTGGTAAGAATATTCGCAGCTGTATCATCGGCAATTTTTTCACCCCCAGCAATTACAATCGCCCTTGGAGTATATTCAAGCATTAAGTGCATATCATGGGTAATCATGATGATTGTAATCCCATGCTCGTTTAACCCCGCTAAAAACTCCATAATTTCTGTGTAATGTTTGAAGTCCTGACCCGCTGTCGGTTCATCTAAAATAATGATTTCCGATTCAAGCACTAGAATGGAAGCAATTGTCACTCTTTTTCTCTGGCCAAAGCTTAAAGCAGAAATTGGCCAGTTTCGAAAAGGATAAAGTCCGCAAACTTTTAAAGTTTTTTCAACTCGATCCTTTATTTCTGCTTCTGGTACCCCTCTTAATACAAGACCGAGTGCCACCTCATCAAAAATCATATGCTTGGATATCATTTGGTTTGGATTTTGCATGACGAGTCCAATTCTTAGTGAGCGCTCCTTAATCGTATCCTTTGAAATATCCTTCCCGTTAAACAGAATACGCCCTGACATTGGTTTTTCAAAACCGCAAATGAGCTTGGAAAGTGTCGATTTTCCCGCACCATTTTTACCGGCAATCGCAATCATTTCTCCTTTATTAATAGAAAAGGAAACATTCCGAATCGTTTCCTGACCAGGCTGATAGCCAAAATAAATGTCCTCGAGTTCCAAAATAGGAGCGGTCGCTGCCTTCGGTTTGGGCGGACTGGTTCCTTCGAACCAAGACATGAGCTTGTCCTTAAACATATTTGTTTGAAACGAATGGATATGTGAAGGTTTCATTTCTTCCTTCACAAGAATGCCAGCATATTTCACTGCTTTTACATATAATGGCTCACGAAGATTGGCGTTTTCTAAAATGGATGAAGACAATAGTTCATCGGGCTTCATATCAGCTACAATCCGACCTTCATCCATGACGATGATTCGATCAACTGGGCAATCCAATACATCCTCGAGCCGGTGCTCAATGATGACGACTGTTGTATTCGTTTCTTTCTGAATGCGATCAATAAGCGCTATCGCATGTTTTCCTGTTGCTGGGTCAAGATTGGCAAGCGGCTCGTCAAAGAGAAGAATGTCAACATCGTCTACCATCACACCTGCAAGTGATACCCGTTGCTTTTGCCCGCCAGATAATTGATGAGTGGAAGCATGTAAATAATCATTCATCCCAACCATTTCTGCAACTTCTGCTACAATTGAAAGCATTTTTTCCTGTGACCTGCAATCGTTTTCTAATGCAAATGCAATATCCTCTCCAACCGTAAGCCCAATAAATTGGCCGTCAGGATCCTGTAAAACCGTGCCAACCATTTTGGATAAGGAAAAAACGTCGAGCATTTTCGTTTCCTGGCCCAAGATTTTTAAACTCCCAGTTATATCCCCCTTGTAGGAAAATGGGACAAGGCCATTTATACAATGGCCGATTGTACTTTTTCCTGACCCCGAAGGCCCAACGATCAGTACTTTTTCTCCCTCATAAATCGTCAAATTAATATTTTGAAGGGTAGGCTTTGTCTGGCTTCGGTATTTAAAGCTGAAATTTTCAAATTGAATAACCGGGCGATGATAGACACCACCCGATCGTTGCTGAATGTTTTTATTTGAATTCATTCTTTTTCCAGGCTCCCGCTTTGAACCCGTGTTTTGGCATAGGCGATTAGCAGCAGTGTTCCAATTACACCAACCGTAACAATGTTGGAAAGTCCTGCAACAATCCCTTGTGTGTAGACTTTATTCGCTGGTTCTGCATAAATCCATATATCCAATGTCGGTGCAACAAGAAACCATCCGAATGCTTGAGCAAGTGCTTGGACTATATTAAATGAAATGATTTGTTTTGCTCGGAATACACCTGATTCAATATTGATCTTTTTCGAGACAAGGCCGATTAAAAATCCAACAAGCATAGAAACAAGAACCCAGCTCCACCATGGTGAACCGTAAAAAATCGCATCTTTCAATGCATGCCCGATTAAACCAATAAGTCCTCCTGCAATCGGGCCAAAAATAACCGCCATCAAGGCTAAAAAGGCATACGCTGATTGAATTTCCGTGTTTGGAATTCCTGTTGGGATTGAAACGAATCTGCCTAAGATCACAAAGATTGCCGCTCCAATTCCAATTGCAACAATTGTTTGAATGGATAATAATTTGCTTCCCCGCATGTCAAACTCCCCCTTTTTGAAAATCTTTCTAGTAATAGGTATGAAAACACTTTATTGATTATAGCTTATTTTTGGAATCCTGCGAATTGAAATTTTCCATTTTGAGCCAGTTTCGATATGATATGCTTGGGCAAATGAACCTTGGTTAATCGCCACTCCAAGCTTATCCAGTGAATTGACAAATAGGAGTGGTTCTCCTAAATGACTGTCAGCGAAAGAGCGTCCATATGTCATGATATTTTTATACACTTGCCGGATATCATTTTGGATCGTTACTTCAAATGAATCGCCATACTTAACATCCAATTGTTTGAAAAGCGTTCGATCAATATTGGTCCAAAGGTTGCCGAAGCGAATATCCAGAATATCAATATTGCCTATAAGGGCACCTTCCTCAAGATAAGGTTCAAATTTTGCAAGCTGAATAATGGATTCTACAGGAACCTCAGGCCCTATTTGTTCAAAGGTAATGACACCTGAAGCAAGTCTGGCAGCGGTATAAGCATACACATCACGACCATGGAATGTATACGATTCACCCGAGTTTGGCAAGCGATTGACAGTTTCATCAATGATTCTTGCTTCTAGAACACCGATTTCTGCTTTTATATGAGTAAGTGTCCCATTATCAGGAGTAACAATATATTGATTTTTGGCAGTTTTGACGACAATGCTGCGGCGTTCCGTTCCTACCCCTGGATCGACAACGGAAACAAACACGGTTTCTTCAGGCCAATACGAAGTGGTCTGATATAAGCGATAGGACGCTTCCCAAATATTATATTGTGGTATATCATGGGTGAGGTCAAAAATTCGAAGGGAAGGGTTAACTGAAATCGCCACTCCATACATTGCACTTACTGCCCCATCGCTTATACCAAAATCCGTTTGTAAAACTAAATTTCTTTTCGTCATTCATAATCTCTCCCAAATTTAAAATTGTCCTTTTGGACATAAAAAAACCACGCCCTTATCGATTACGATAAGGACGTGGTTGAATTCACGTGGTACCACCTTATTTTGCCGTTTGCTCACGCAACTCGGCCTTTGCAAGTACGAGAGATCAAAAAAACATCTCTTTATACTGTGGTTTTGATAACGAGTACCAATTCTCGCCGTGTCCTACTTATTTTAAAAACGTTCAGCACGAAACTCCGAGGCCATTGTTCAGATTATTATTTTTGCTTCTTTTCAGCTCCCGAAGCTCTCTGTGTAAAATAAGTAACCCTACTTTTTCTCATCATCGTCATTAAAGGTTTTATAAAGTTGTAATAATTATCTGTATTATACAATAATTGATTATAAATGCAAGATTATAATTTAAAATAGAAGAAATTAAAATAATATTATGATAAATTGTTATCAATTAAGTGCCTGTTACTGCCCGAATAATGTTGAAGTTTTCGACAAAAAGCGGGCGGTGACAGGCACTTATTTTATGTGCTTACTTGTGATACGGTTCACCGCACCTATTAATGCGGCAGTTTTTTTTCAAAAGAGTACCAACCACCTTTATGAGTAGTTGGCCGCAAAATGGGTATGCACTTTTGCACATCATAATGCGTGAAAAGTTCTAATTATATTTTTAATATTTCTCTCCTTCATTAATATCCTAACAAAGGACTTCATCATTTAATCTCTCTGCCTCAAGCTGCAATTTTTTTCTGTAAACAACCCTGGAAAGGGATACGCTTACTTCATATAGAATAAGCAACGGAACGGTCACCAGAAAATCTGATAGAAAATCAGGCGGCGTGATAAGAACGGATACAACAATCAAGCCAAAATAGGAGAGTTTCCTTGCCTTGACCAGCCTTATTGGATTGAGAATCCCCAATCTTGTTAAAAACATGACCACGAGGGGCATCTCAAACAAAAATCCAAATGGCAATGTTAGGTTAATCATGAACCGGAAATATTTTTCCGCGGTGAATAAAGTTTCAAATTGCCCAGCTGCCAAATTAGTTAAAAATCTCAGCACAATCGGGAAAAGCACGAAATATCCAAATGAAATCCCCGCAATAAACAACAGAAATAGCCCTGGGATGAACCTTAGAGTTACCCTCTTTTCTTCACGATTCAGTGCAGGTGCCACAAAGCGCCAAATCTGATAGGCTGCTATTGGAATGGTTGACGCGATTGCAAATACAGCTGCGATGATCATATAGACCCAGAGGATATCACTCGGACCAAGGACAGCCAACTTTCCATCAAGATCCGCCACAAGCCACTTATAAATATCCTGAGCAAAAATAAAAGAGGTGATGAGAAAAGCAGCAAACGCCAGTAACGTGATAATAATCCGCCGGCGAAGCTCCTCTAAATGATCTGCCAGATGCAGCTCTCTGTTTTCCATGCTGGATGCCTCCTGTTTTATATAACACAGAATGAGAGCTGACGGGCAGCCCCGCATACTCTCTTTCTATTAGTTTTCTTTTTTAACAGCGGAAAGCGCAGTTTTTTTCGTTCCCTCTTTGTTATCATCAGATACTAAATCCTTTGCGGCACTTTTGAATTCGGTTAATGTACGCCCGAATGCCCGGCCAATTTCTGGCAGCTTTGAAGGACCAAAAATGATAAGAGCAATGACCAACACTAAAATTAGCCCAGGAATACCAATATTGGAAAGCATTTAGATTCATCTCCTTTTTAAGTAAGGGCAGCTACCCGAGTGTTGTGAGTTCAACTGCCATTTATCTATTTTCATATTTTCTGTTTGACTTAATTCACAGCATCACATTTACGCTTTTTCTCCATTTGTATTTCATGTGCACGGGCATGGGCATGGTGCTGGTCTTCTTCCATTTCATTAGACATTTGGACACCCATAGGCACCGTAGTGGAAGCTACTTCCTGCAGCCCTTTGATTTAAAAATAAACCCTTGACAGTGTGGGGAAATTACATCATTCTTAATGATTATATCTCACACTTCTATCTTACTATTTTTTCTTGTTTTTTGTTTTCTGGTATTGGGGCAGGGTCGGTGCTTTGATCGTTTGCTTGTAGGTCAATGCCAAAGTCCTTTGCGAAAACCATATGTGTTTCAACTAATACATCCGCTTTATTTTCATCCAAATTAAATACACGGGCACCGCGCAGTCGATTTCGTTCAGCCCCCGACAATCCGTACGCACCAAATCCGGTACTGCCTGAATAACCGAGTAATATTCCAAAATAATTCCCCATATATGTATTTACATGATCATGACCGCAAAACACGCCTTTGACATCTCCTCTGTCAATCATGGCCGAAAACATTCCACTGTTAATTGGCCCCGGGCACTCCTCTTCATTTCTTTCTCCTACTATTTGATGCTTTTCTATAGCACGGGCATGGTCAGCCTCAGTTCTGCTGTCCACACTGTCAAACCACATATATCGGTGTTCCCAAAGTGGAATATGAATGAACATAAGCGAAGGGACTTTATAGCCAAATTGCTGTTCCAACTTTTTGGAAGTCTCATAATACCATTTTACTTGATTAAATCGAATCCAATCCCAGGTTGGATAACCGCTAAAATCCTGTCCTGCAATTGTGTCAGGGGCATACCTGCCGCTATCTAGCAGCCAAAGATTGAATGCCGCTTTCTTTCCTGCGGAATCCCTAATTAGCAGGTTCATGTTCCCCGTTCCGTTTATGTCAGTTACTCCCGGCTGATTAACATTGTATTTATATGCCATATAAAATTTAATCATGGCTTCTTCATCAAGTCCGCCTTTTAGTGTTGAATCTTCATCATGATTGCCAAAAGTAACAGCCCACTTGATACCCCTCTGTTCCATTGGCTGGGCCACATTGTTCATAGCTTGTCTCATCCCAAGCTCCGAATTGCACCCGCCGGTGATATTGTCACCATTTAGTACTACAAAATCTGGTTTCTCACTATCAAGCACTTTTTCCATTAGCTGGATGGTGCGGCGATCAATATGCTCATCATCCTGTGTATCGTTAAACTGCACAATTTTGAACTTCCCATCTGCATTAAATTGCAATTTAGGATTCACATTTGTTTCTGCGTGAGCAGCGGTGCTTAATAAATTTACGCCAGGTAATCCAGCAGACGCTATCGTTAAGGCAAGTGTACTCATCCCGCCTACTTTGATGAAGTCCCTTCTGTTAAAAACCTTGTTTTCATTTTGTTCACTCATTGGAATCCGCCCCTATTCCCTTAATAGATTATATTTGTTTAAATCATGCCAATTGAACTGTAAAGCATTAAACTTTTTGTACATGTCACACTTTATCAAAAGATTGTAAATTCAGTTTTATAGCAGCGTAAATTTTTTTAATATGATTCCAATTAGTAATTTTTCCCCATTTTAATTATATGTAAGATAGATTTTTTTCATATTCGAGCATATTTTTAGATAATTTGACTTATAACATTAATTTCTTTCTTGTTTTATGGGTGGAACAATGAGAAAAAAGTGGTATTGAGGAAAGAGTGTATTGTAAGAGGATTGTAAAAATTTTATTTTTTATTTTAAGGCTCTGTTAAATTTAATTGTTGATTTTTGAATACTTGTTAATATAATTGTCCATAATCGAAGTATCAAGGATAACTTCGAGGAAGATAAAAGGTTATGAACGAGGCTTTCAATAATTTACTAAAGCATTTGAGCAATTTAAATCCCACACAAAAAGAAAAAGCATATCATTGGTTGAAACGCTATGTTCAACCTTCTTCCTCTGTCGGTGGTCGTTTAATCAATGAAATGCGAGAAACTCGTTTTAAAGAAGGATTTGAATGCCCTCATTGTTCATCTGAACACGTTGTTCGGTTTGAAAAATATAATGGTTGCCAACGCTATCGTTGTAAATGTTGTAATAAAACCTTTACTGACACGACTAACACTGTTCTTTATCGTACTCGAAAAGGTGACGAATGGATTACGTTTGTAGATTGTATGTTCAAAGGTTATTCCCTGCGAAAATCGGCTGAAATTGTAGGGGCTACTTGGGTTACACTTTTTTATTGGAGATACAAACTATTAAACGCTCTTAAACAAATGGATTTTGAGCAATTTGAAGGTATCGTTGAAGTTGACGAGACCTATTTCTTATACTCTCAAAAAGGGCAACGTGGTATAGCAGATCGCAAACCTCGTAAGCGTGGAGGGAAATCTAAACATAGAGGTTTTAGCCACGAACAGGTTTGTGTTCTTGTTGCCAGAGACCGAACAAAAGCAACAGTTTCAAAAGTAGCCTGTATGGGGCTTGTAGTGAAAACTAAAGTTGATAGTATGATTGGTTCAAAACTATCAACTAACAATGTACTTGTAACGGATGCTTGGAGAGCTTATAAAACCTATGCAAAAGAAAAAGGAATAGAACACTATCGGATTAAGTCTAATGATGGCAAACACGTAATAAAGGGCTTGTATCACATCCAAAATGTAAATGGCCTCCATTCTCGTATGAAACAATGGATTGACCGTTTTAAAGGTGTGGCTACAAAATATCTCGACAATTACCTTGCTTGGTTCTTGTTTATAGATAGTCGAAGTAATGAAAGTACGAGACATAATATCAAAGAATTTTTATTAACATCATTTGTATTTGAAATGACAGATACTTATGATAGCTTACGCTTGTCAAAATTCAATGTATAGTCCTTATTCGACTATGTTTAACAAAGAGAAATATTATAAATGTGTGAAACTAAATGTTAATTTAATCGTTAGCAAGAATAGGGAAACCCTGATAGATAGGGTTTCCCTTAATTTTATGCACTTTTCAACATTAAACATTAACAGAGCCTATTTTAAAATAATATAAATTTTACTATTTAACTTAATATATTCACGAGTAATTTAAAGAAGTTTAACACAGCCCTATAATTAGAAAAACCAGGTATAGCCCGGTCCCTTTTTGTTTAGCAAATGTCCAATAGAATGTTGACCTTAAATACTTAGAATATGGTTCATAGACAATAATGTAAAAAAACTGCCTCTATTTATGATACGGTTCATTTCGATTAATCCGAAACGCCCGATAAATTTGCTCGATCAATATCAGCCGCATCAGCTGATGGGGGAAGGTCATCCGTGAGAAAGACAGCTGTTCATTTGACCGCTTGATTACTTCCTCACTTAATCCCAACGAGCCCCCAATGACGAAGGCTATTTTACTTTTTCCGTATGTCGCCAGCTTATCTAATGTATCGGCCAGTTCCTCGGAGGACCGCAGCTTCCCCTGGATCGCTAAGGCAATCACATATGTATCTTGACTAATCTTTGCCAAGATTCTTTCTCCCTCTTTTTGTTTCACCTGTACCATTTCCAACTCACTTAATTCCTCTGGTGCTTTCTCATCTGAAACTTCAATCATTTCGACTTTTGCATAGGCGGAGAGCCTCTTTAAATATTCCTCAATTCCAAGCCGCAAATATTTCTCTTTTAATTTTCCAACCGTAATAATTGAGATATTCACAATCCACAACCCTTTTCAACAATATTACAAACAGCTTACAAACAAGTTATCCACAGAAGTTATCCACATATGCACAATTTTTATCCACATCTTGTATGGAATCACTTGTTCGCCACCATATATACAGCTGGATTTTGACAATATTCACAGGTTGTGGTTGACTTATCCACAGGCACCTGCGATAAAACAGGATACGTTTGATATTGATCCACAATGTCATCTAAAGCAATTTCTATATGCTCTTCACAGCTAAAAATCATGATCTACACCATCCTAAAAACTTATTATTAGTTTTATTGTTCACTTCGTATGTCTCTGTCATACGACAACTCAAACACATCCTCCATCATACCAAAAAAACAGGAAAGTGACGAATCACTTTCCTGCGAACAGAAGGCATAATTATTGAAGCTTTTCAGCGGTTAAGGTTAAACTTGTTTCCTTTAACTCACCCTCGCGATAATACTTAACGGTCATTTTGTCGCCGACTTTCTTTTTTTGATACAAGTGCTTACGAAGGTCGATGACGTCATTTATTTTTTGTCCATCCATTTCAACGATGACATCAAGCTCTTTCAAACCAGCTTGGGATGCTGGTGAATTAGGTAAAACCTGTCTAAGTGCAACACCATAATTCACATCTCGAGGCAGTTTTAACGCTTCCTCTTGATAATAGGCTGGGATTTCAGCTACTGATTTTAAATCAACACCCATATATGGTCGTTTAACGCTGCCGAATTTTTCAAGGTCCTCAATGATCGGCTTCGCAGAATTAATCGGAATCGAAAGGCCAATACCCTCTACAGCTTCTTGAGAAATTTTCATAGAGTTAATTCCGATGACTTGGCCAGCCATATTAATTAAGGCCCCGCCGCTATTACCGGGATTAATTGCCGCATCTGTTTGCAATACCTCTGACTGCCAATCAACCACACCATCCTGATTGATATCAACAGGAATGGTTCGCTTAAGACCCGAAACTATTCCTTGTGTTACCGAGCCAGAAAAGGTAGCCCCTAGTGGATTTCCGATTGCAATGACCGGTTCACCCATTTTTAAGCTATCAGAATTACCGAATTCAGCAATTTTCTTTACTTTACTTGCATCAACCTCAAGAACTGCTAAATCGGTCCAAATATCACTGCCTAGCAATTTAGCAGGGACTTTTGTTCCATCGTCCATGGTTACTTCCAGGGAAGTGGCCCCCTCAACCACGTGATGGTTTGTGACCACATAGGCTTTGCCGCCTGCCTTTTTATAAATCACCCCTGAGCCTGTACCGGCTGCCTGTTCTGATGAATCGCCATTCTCTGACCAGAAACTAGATGATTGAATGTTGTTAATACCCACGACTGCTTCAGCCGTTTTATCAACGGCTTTTGTCGTATTGGTATTGACATCATAGGATATCTGCTTAACCACATTCTGCTGGTTATCATTATTTGTTGTTTCGGTTACATTTTGGTCTGTATTTATAGAATAAGGCAGGACTCCTTGCTTTGATAACGTAGGAATCGCTAGAAGCACTAACACTGCTCCAATAATGGCTCCAATCAAGCTGGCGAGAAAGACACCGCCTTTTTATAGCGCCCCTCTGAATGATCATCATAATAACCCATTTACACCATTCCCTCTCTTTCAAAAAGATGCTATTTTTTATTTTAGCTTATAATAACAATTATACTCATTCATCCTTAATTTACTAAAAATTAGCTAGCTGTTTCAAAAAAGTTACAAGTTTGTTCATAGTTTTTTCATAAAAACGAAAGCTTTGTTCATTTTTACTGTTGAAAAAATGGAGGCCCATTAAGTGGACCTCCATTTCTACAATCTTAAACTGCTGTTAATATAGTTGGTATTTTGGGATCTGTATCACAAAGATCAAACTGTTCTCCCACAATAAGACCTTGGCTTTCTAGTGTTTGTGCCACTGACATCTTGGCTAATTCCTTCATATTATTATCAAGACTTAAATGAGCAAGATAAACTCGTTTTGTTCTATCCCCGACTACATCACTCATGGCTAAGGCCGCATCTTCATTAGAGACGTGACCGACATCGCTTAGAATACGACGTTTGATGTTCCAAGGATATCTGCCCATTCGAAGCATTTGGACATCATGATTCGATTCAAAAATATAGACGTCGGCATTTGAAATCGTTCCCTTCATCCGGTCACTCACATAACCTGTATCAGTGATTAACACAAGTTTTTCCCCCGAATGATGGAACACATAAAACATAGGTTCCGCAGCATCATGAGAAACACCAAACGATTCAATATCGATTGAACCGAAACTCTTCACGGTTTCCATATTAAAAACAAACTTTTGCTCGGTTGGAATGACACCAACGGAGTTTTCCATAGCACGCCATGTTTTTTCATTTGCATAAACAGGCAAGTGATATTTTCGAGCGAGAACCCCAATTCCCTTAATGTGATCACTATGTTCATGCGTAACAAAAATACCGGAAAGCTTACTGATATCACGGTCAATTTGTCCAAACAGTGATTCCATTTGTTTGCCGCTAAAACCGGCATCGACTAGGAAGGAGTGTTCATCAGATTCTACATAGAGGGCATTGCCTGTACTCCCGCTTGCTAGAATACTATAACGTAAAGACATATATTTTCACTCCGTACTCAATTTTTCTTCGTTGTTAAATTCAATAATTTGACCTTCAAAGGCGTTCACAAAAAGGCTCTCCTTATCATCCACGACAAAGCGCCAAGTAGGAGCTAATACCTGGGAAGCGGCTAACTGAATCAGTGTCGAATACCCAAGCTCAATCTTCGTAATTTTGCTTTTCGGTTTCAATACCCCTTTTTGATGCAAGGTTTCAATCGCATTTATCGGTCGAAGGATTTCCTCCTTAGCCGTCAGTTTCTCAATTCCTTCTAAATAGGTTTGTTGATAGGAAATGATTTGGTTATCTGGATTTACCGTAAATGTAATCATACCATTAATATTTTTGTATAAGGAGTATTTATCATAATGTTGAAAATACGTAATTGTATTCTTCTTGTCATCTTTCTCCCAAAATTCATAATGTTCACCGTAAAGAATATTATCCTTTAAAAAGGAGGCAAGCTCCGCTGGTTCAAATTTTGCACTTAACTGCAGCGGCTTCTCGAGTGTAACAAGCAAGGTTGTACCAGGCCCTTTAAAAGAAGAAGCTTGTCCTTTCAGCTTGGCGACATCACTTTTTGTAAAACTCTTTGGCTTTGCACTGAGATACTGATCCTTGATCGGCGCCTTTGGAAGTTCGACGTACGTAATTTCATCTGCCTTTAATTTATCTTCAAAGGAGGTTTCAGTGATGACCTCATATTTATTGGCGTCCCGGATTTTCATAAATTGAAATAAAAGATAAACATCTAAGATCAGAAAAGTAATGATAAAAATTGTTTTAATTTTACTCCAATCCATGTGCAGGTCCTCCAAGGTCTTCCATTGTAATCTGCGCCCACGTTTTATTATAACGGTAGAACCAGGCAGGTTCTAAGAGGATCAGTTTATTTTCCTCTGAATCCTTTCCCATTCGATACCCGAGGGTGATTTCCTCAAGAAACTCTGGCTTAAAATTCTTTTTATTTTTTAAAAATGCTAAGGCGTCATAACCTGAAGGAAGTTTAACCTTTTGCATTTCCGTTGTAATGGGTAAGTCTAGCGCAATAATGGGACGTGTATAGCTGTTGATTTCATCCCGACCCCATACCTCTTTCATTTCTGAAAGTCCGCGATCGTTAAAGACTGGAAAGCCATCCATACTGTATAACCGAAACGTAACAGACCGGTTATATTCACTTTTAGATACATAACGGAATGAGTCTGTCCACCCGCCATGCTCATTTACAAAATCAATGCTTCTTTTAACTAAATCATAGGAGTTATCCATGTAACTCTCATCTGCTGTGGGATTCACGTAACGCAGAATATTCGTATCGTAATTGATACTCATTTTACTAGAGTCATTTGTGTACTCTTCTCCTTCGGTGACAAAGCTTTTCTGTACAAAGCTTGGGTCGTTGAAGAGCGCCACTTTAAATTCATCTGAATTTAGGGTTATGGGTAAATATTTATAGGTCGTCATTTCCGTTTCACCTTCTGGAAGAAAAATGGTCCGCCGTTCCGATGGCTTATACGCAAAATAACTTGGGTAATGGGTGGCATTCTTATAAAAGTCATGGTTAAACTGATTCAAACTTGTTGACGATATATGACTAATATAGACTTGTTGATTCTCAGTAGAAACAAAATAGATAATCCCATTATCCCTTTGAGATCCTTCCACATTAATAACAATTCGATTGAAATTGAAGGAAGGTACTTTTTTTCCTTCAATATTTAATACACTGCGATATAACTCAATGGGTACTTCGCCAGGAAATATAATCTCAGCATTGCCGTTGTCATGGATGAATTCCTCAATATTATCAATTTTGACGTTATACCTCTTAAGATCAAAAATAGACCACTGGCTCATCCCCTTGATCACCTTATCAAGTTCATCTGCATGATTTGTTCCATAATGCTGTCCTTTTATATGAAACAATATTTGATCTGGCCGAATGATTTTTTGCACCTCTTGTTTCTCGCTTACTGTGACCTCTGCAACAACATTGCCATTTTCCATGGTGTCGTAGTTGGGCTGGTATGTCCAAAGATTCCATGTTAACAAAATACTAACCAAGACTAAAAAAGTTAAAATTCCTGATTTTATTTTTTCGTATCTCATGACCATTCATCCTCTTCAGAACGCTCGTATGGTAATGAAAAGGAAATCTTAGTTCCTTTTCCTTCCTCACTAGTTGCCCAAATATTCCCCCCATGCGCATTGACCATTTCTTTTGCAATCGCCAAACCAAGGCCCGTACCGCCCAATCTTCGGGTTCTTGCTTTATCAACTCGATAAAAACGGTCAAAAATCTTTCCAATGTTCTCTTTGGGAATACCCACACCTTGATCAGACACACTGACAATAATTTTGTCATCCTTTTCCTTGATGGAAAAAGTAACTTGGCCGCCTTCTGGAGAATACTTTAATGCATTTGAAATGATGTTGTATAATACCTGGGTCATTTTATCCTCATCAATTTCAACAAAAATTGCCTGCTTCGGCAGTTTCCGTTTGAAGGTGACGTTCTGCTCCTTGGACATCTCAAACCGATCGATAATACGGTCGTAGAAATCAACAAAGTTGACCCACTCCATATTGAGCTTATAATCGGTACTATCCATTTTTGATAATTGCAGCAGATCATTGACAAGGCGGATCATTCTTTCTGTTTCTGTCCGCGTTACTTCTAAAAAGTTTGGTGCAATTTCAGCATCCTGCCAAGCCCCATCTGCAAGTGCCTCTAAGTAACTGCGCATGGTGGTAAGCGGCGTTCGTAATTCATGGGAGACATTCGCAACAAATTCTCTTCTCTCCGCATCAATCTTTTCTTGATCGGTAATGTCATGCAAGACAGCAATTAATCCGTTGACAAACCCTGTTTCTTTTTGGATCACGGAGAAATTTGCTCGTAAAATATAGCGTTCTGCCTTCGTACTATAATCTAATATTAATGAGTCCTGTTCTTCCAAAAGGTCCTCAAAAGTATTCGTGTCTTCTAAGTCCAACAAAGAAACAATCGGCTGGGAGAGAACTGTTTCACGTGAAACATTCAGCATCTCCGCCGCCGGTTCATTTATTAAAATAACCCGGCCTTTCCTGTCGGTAGCAATCACTCCATCGGTCATATACGACAAGACAGAATAGAGCTTTCTCCGTTCCCCTTCTGTCATCGCTTGAGCTTCCTGAAGTTTTTTCGTTAAATGGTTAAAGGTAACTGCCAACGTACCGATTTCATCGTGACCGTACACCTTAACTTTTCGGGAAAAATTCCCCTTGGCCATCGCTAAGGCTTGTTTCTTCATATCAGCAATCGGCCTTGTGATTGTTTGCGCCAATAAAATCCCGAGAACGGCCGTAATCGATAAGGCAATCGCTGTTCCAGTTGCAAAAATCCCATTAATGGTTTTCATTTGTTCAAAAACATTTTCAATTTTGGCAACTAAGTAAATTGCACCAATCACTTTTTTCCCAGATTTTATCGGGGTAGAGAGCACCCAAATCCGATGTCCGGTTTGATTGTCGATTTTAATCACACTTTGGTCCTCTTCCAGTACCATCGATTGTTTAACCTGGAGCTCGGTTGTCCTTTGTCCAACTACCCCTTGATTACTTGATTGAGAGGTACCAAGGATTTTTAAAGACCGGTTTTCAATCACTCGGACTTCAGAAATATCCCCTGCATCAAAATCCTTAAGAATTTTCTTTATATCCTCTTCCAGTGTTGGGTCTTCAGGCATTCTTTCTTTTTCCATTTCCTCGACAATATTATAGGCCAGCAAATCAACCCGTTGCTTGATTGAAGTCTGAAAGTTGGTCCGCAATGTTTCTTCTAATTGCCGGACAAAGTAAACACCGATAATTTGCATCGCCACTAGTAATAGAAGGACATAGATGATAACAAATTTCACATGTATAGAACGAAAGAAACCGACCTTTTTCATCAATTACATTACTCCTGTTCAGGATTTCTCAAATAGTATCCAACCCCGCGACGTGTAACGATCCATGTTGGATGGCTTGGGCTATCCTCAATTTTTTCACGCAAGCGCCGTACTGTTACATCGACGGTCCGGACATCACCAAAATAATCGTAGCCCCATACCGTTTGCAGCAGGTGCTCCCTGGTCATAACTTGGCCAATGTGCTGCGCTAAATAATAAAGCAATTCAAATTCACGGTGCGTCAGCTCAATTGTTTCCCCCCGCTTTGAAACCACATAGGCATCGGGATGGATGACAAGGGAACCAATTTCAATTTCATTCGATTCATTTTCCTCATCAGACTGAGAGAGGATCTGATTATGACGGCGTAAATTAGCCTTGACACGGGCAATTAATTCCCGTGTGCTGAATGGTTTGGTCACGTAATCATCAGCGCCCAGTTCCAAACCTAAAACCTTATCAATTTCAGAGTCCTTCGCTGTCAGCATAATGATCGGCATTTCATATTTCTTACGGACTTCACGGCAAACTTCCATTCCGTCACGTAAGGGAAGCATAATATCTAAGAGGATTAAATCGGGCTGGATTTCCTCTACTAATTGTAGTGCCTCATTCCCATCATAGGCACAATAGACGACATATCCTTCTTTTTTTAAGTTAAACTGTAAAATATCAGCAATTGGTTTTTCATCATCAACAACAAGAATTTTCTTTTCCATACCAGTACTCCTTTTCATTCCTAGAATCTATTCAAAAAACAACTTCATTTATTCAGACTGATAAGGCAGAATCGCTTTTGCGATCTTCTGCCTTTTATCCACTAGATGACATACCTATACTATTCTACTTTACCATTTTCTTGGCTTAAATTCACCTATAACTAGCATTTGGCAGTACTGGGATAACTATTATTGGCAAAGTTGGAAACTTCCGCAAAAAAGGAAGAGTCTCTAGCCTGGAACTAGAGACTCTTGAATCATTGATTTAGATAAGATAGCGGATTGACCAAGCTCCCATTTTTGAATACTTCAAAGTGAAGGTGAACCCCTGTTGCGTCACCGGTTGCTCCCATAACACCAATTGCAGTCCCTTTTTCAACCACTTGGCCTGCTTTCACATTTAGGGATGACATGTGACCATACAATGTACGGAAACCATTTTGATGATCAATCACAATTTTATTTCCATAACCGCCACCCCAGCCAGCAGAAACAACTACACCATTATCAGCTGCCTTTATGGTTCGATTGCTTGGTCTAGCGATATCAATTCCTTTGTGCATTTTACCCCAGCGATAGCCCTGCTTACTTGATACATAACCGCCTACCGTTGGCCATGTAAAGCTGCCAACACCTCTAGATGGAATCACTTTTGTTCCTTTTAAAACAATGTGATTTACAGGTTGCTGCACTATTTGTTCATCCGACTGTTCCTTTTTAACATTTACACCATTTTGTTCGGAAATCAAATAGCTTACAGACCTTGAACCATTTTGACCTGGTTGCTTTTCTTTTGTTTCACCCTTTGGCATGGATGAGTCCTCAACTACTTCATTCGTAAAAGGAATCACTTCCTTTTGATTTACTTCTTTATCAACAATCACTTCAATATATGGTTTAAGCACTGTTACATTTATTTCTTGGCCAATTTTTAAAAGAGAATCTTCCGTTAACCCAGGATTTAATGATAAAAGCTCTGCCACCTTAAGGCCATGATTTACGGCAATTGTTCCAATTACATCGCCTGCTTGAATGGCATATTTCTTTTCTTCTAATGTCCCTTTTTGTAAAAATGTAACGGCGTCATCAACAGACATTATTTTTTCAGGTGCAATTTTTTTCGCTTCAATGGAAACATTTTTCGATAAGCGAACGTCTAACAAGCGAGATTCATTTTCTTTTAGGGCTGGTAAGGACACATTTCCTTGTCCCTTCCTTGTCTCCAGTTCGTTTAATTGATCCTCAGACACATATTGTAACTTTAATTTTTTGATAACTTCTTCAGCTGTATCTTGATGATTGAGGTAAACAACAGGCGTTCCATCAATCGTAATTGCAGAAGCCTCAGCTTGAATTTGAAGTGTATTTTTTATGGTTTGAACGGTTGCTCGATTATTGGCGGAAGACTGAAAGACCTGCTCAGGTATGTATCGAACTTGTGGGTCAATAGTTAACTTGGCATCCTTGTAGGATTTCTTTGCGGTGTCGACCTTTTCAGCAATCAGTTTATTTACTACATCTTTATCTGTCACATTGCCTATATATGTATCGTTAAGATATACATGATAAATTGTTGTTAATTTTGAATCTGTAGCCAGTGCAAGTGGACCACTACTGAAGGCAATGACAGATGCAGCCATGGCAGTGATAACAGTTGTCTTTAAAAATAGGAACCTGTTTGACTTTGAACTTTTATTCAAGAATAACATTTTTTCCTCCTAAACCACGGTAAAACCTTTATAAACTGTTACTTTTTCAGTAATAAATTTCTAGAATTTTAGACCTCTTTTACTTTACCATAATTTAATTTTAAAATATTAATAGTCTTAATAATGTAATAAAAATGTATAATAGCTGACATTTTTCTACATTCCGGTGTAATATTCTAGTCATTTCGTCACAGATTTCTGTCGTTTTAGCTTTGAAATATAGATAAAAATACTTATAGATTAAGGTTTTTTGATAGTTCTAGAGTAGTAGTTTTATAGTTAATGGTCTAGGATAAATAAAGGAGGGTTTTTTGTAAAAAAGAGGAAAAATTATTGCAATGGTATTACGAAAGGGGGGATGTTGTACTCAAAATAAAAAAGAAGCTTGCCAGTGCAAACTTCTTTTTTTATGGCGCAGGACGGAATCGAACCGCCGACACAAGGATTTTCAGTCCTTTGCTCTACCGACTGAGCTACTGAGCCATAAATCATGGCGGTCTGGACGGGACTCGAACCCGCGACCTCCTGCGTGACAGGCAGGCATTCTAACCAACTGAACTACCAGACCATTATTAAATTGATCATCAGCAAGGAAACCGTCCTTGCCAGTCACTCACTGACAATCAAAAGCCAATGACCCCTACGGGACTCGAACCCGTGTTACCTCCGTGAAAGGGAGGTGTCTTAACCGCTTGACCAAGGGGCCATAAATAATACGAAAATGGTGAGCCATGAAGGACTTGAACCTTCGACCCTCTGATTAAAAGTCAGATGCTCTACCGACTGAGCTAATGGCTCGTACTTATGTGTTTGTTTGTCGTATTGTGACGACGCTTTTTATATTATCATGGAAGTAGAAGATTGTGCAATACTTTTTTAAAAAAACTTTCATTTAATTTAAAAGCCCTCTAAAAAGAGGGCTTCTTTGTTAGATATTATGCCTGTCTCCAAGGGCTGCGTACGACATTTGTTTGTGTGCGATCAGGTCCAACAGAGAAGGTTGTTAATGGGACACCTGTCAGCTGGGTTACGCGTTCCACATAATGACGGGCATTTTCAGGTAATTCATCCAATGATTTTACCCCGGTAATATCCTCATTCCAGCCTGGAAGTTCCTCATAAATAGGTTCACATTGTGATAATATTCTTAAGTTGGCTGGATATTCAGTAATCACTTCGTCATTATACCGGTAAGCTGTACAAATTTTTAAGGTTTCAATCCCTGTTAACACATCAATGGAATTTAAAGAAAGATCAGTTAAACCGCTGACCCGTCGAGCATGACGAACAACAACACTGTCAAACCAACCAATACGGCGTGGGCGGCCTGTAGTTGTTCCATACTCACGACCTACTTCACGGATGCGATTACCCGTCTCATCATTCAATTCTGTTGGGAATGGGCCGTCTCCAACACGAGACGTATAGGCCTTGCAAACACCCACTACATGAGTGATTTTAGAAGGACCAACGCCGGAACCGATCGTTACGCCTCCCGCTACAGGATTGGATGATGTAACGAATGGGTAAGTACCTTGGTCAATATCAAGCATAACCCCTTGAGCTCCTTCAAATAAAACCCGTTTGCCATCATCTAAAGCATCATTTAATACAACAGAAGTATCACAAACGTATTGTTTAATTTGTTGGCCATATTCAAAATACTCATCAAGAATATCTTCCTTTGTAAAGCCAGTTGTCTCATAAATACGTTCAAATAGACGGTTTTTTTCTTCGAGGTTTTGCGCCAATTTTTCTTCAAAAATTTCACGGTCAAGTAAATCAGCAATCCGGATTCCAACACGAGCAGCTTTGTCCATATAAGCAGGACCAATTCCTTTTTTCGTTGTTCCGATTTTATTGGCACCTTTCCGTAATTCTTCAACTTCATCTAATTTTAAATGGTAAGGAAGAATGACATGGGCACGATTACTAATCCGTAGATTCTCGGTTGTTACTCCTTTTTCATGTAGGTATGCCAGTTCCTCAACAAGGGCTTTAGGATCTACAACCATACCATTGCCGATTACACTAATTTTCTCTTTATTAAATATCCCAGAAGGAATTAAATGTAATTTATAGGTTTCTCCGTTAAATTTGATCGTGTGGCCAGCATTATTCCCACCTTGATAACGAGCAATTACCTCTGCATTTTCAGAAAGAAAGTCAGTAATTTTCCCTTTTCCTTCGTCTCCCCATTGCGTTCCAACAACCACTACTGATGACATGAATGGCACCTCCGAAATTTCTGTTCTTATTTATTCTTCTTATATTTTATCAATTTAATGAAAGGAAAGTCAATAAAACACGAACGTTTTATATTATTTTATAAATTTATGTTCGTAAATATATGTATCTTTCAAAATACAAAAAAGGATATCTCAAAAATGGGGTCTGACCCTTTTTGAGATATCCTTTATACTATGCACCTGGAGCATCATAGCGTGTCTCGAGGTTTACGAATTTATTATATTCCTTCACAAACGCTAACGCCACCGTTCCTGTTGGACCATTCCGCTGTTTGGCAATAATAATTTCTATAATATTCTTATTCTCTGACTCTTTATCATAGTAATCATCACGATAAAGGAAGGCAACGATATCGGCATCCTGCTCAATACTTCCTGATTCACGAATATCAGACATCATCGGACGTTTATCCTGACGTTGCTCAACACCACGGGAAAGCTGAGACAGCGCAATAATAGGGACCTTCAATTCACGAGCTAACTGCTTAAGGGAACGGGAAATTTCCGATACTTCCTGCTGGCGGTTTTCACCAGATCGTCCGCTTCCTAAGATAAGCTGCAAGTAATCAATTAATATCATTCCTAAGCCATGCTCTTGCTTTAAGCGGCGGCATTTTGAGCGGATATCATTCACACGAACACCTGGAGTATCATCGATATAGATTCCAGCATTGGAGAGACTCCCCATTGCCATTGTCAGCTTACCCCAGTCTTCATCTGTAAGCGACCCCGTACGAAGCCGCTGTGCATCGATATTGCCTTCTGAACACAGCATACGCATCACCAGCTGTTCAGCACCCATTTCAAGGCTGAATATCGCGACGTTTTCACTCGTTTTGGTTGCGACATTTGCAGCAATATTCAAAGCAAAGGCTGTTTTACCAACAGAAGGACGTGCACCAACAATAATTAAATCATTCCGCTGAAAACCTGCCGTCATCCGGTCTAGCTCTGCAAACCCTGTTGCAATACCCGTAATATCTCCGACACGATTATGCATTTCCTCAATATTGTCATAGGTACGAACAAGGACATCCTTAATACTGTGGAAAGAACCGGCATTCTTTCTCTGAGCTACTTCCATAATACTTTTTTCTGCTTCACTTAATAGTGATTCAACTTCATCCTCACGGGAATATCCATCAGAGGCAATATTGGTTGCTGTCCGAATTAACCTTCTAAGTAGTGACTTTTCCTCTACTATTCTAGCATAATATTCAATATTGGCTGCCGTCGGAACAGAACCAGATAAGTCACTTAAATAACTGACACCGCCAATATCCTCGATGAGTTTGGCAGCTGCCAGCTCCTCTGTTACCGTAACAAGGTCAACGGCTTTCCCTTGATCATTTAAATTTAGCATCACATTAAAGATTTTTTGATGTGAGGCACGATAAAAATCTTCCGGTATTAGGATTTCTGAAGCCAACGTAAGAGCTGATGGCTCTAAAAATATAGCACCTAATACAGCTTGCTCAGCCTCAATATTTTGTGGCGGCATACGATCCGCATATACATCATTCATCTATCAAAAACCTCCTATCTTAGAAGGAAGATTATTATTCATTTCAAACATATCCTATCTCCAAAAGAAAAAGTGACCAGTAAAAAACCGATCACAGCACATTGATTACTTTTTTATTCTATCATGTTTATTCGTCCTTGCGTACTGGCAAATTTTTTACAGCACCACTTGTCCTTATTTTACCTCTGTGACCGAAACAGTTAAGGTAGCTGTCACTTCATGGTGAAGCTTCACTGGTACCTTAGTGTGGCCAAGAGTGCGAATCGCGTCGGCTAATTCCATTTTACGCTTATCAAGTTTTATGCCATGTTTCTTTTGCAGATCTTCAGCAATTTGCTTTGTGGTGATGGAGCCAAACAATCTGCCGCCTTCACCTGCTTTTGCTGTTAATTCAACCGTAATTTTGTCCAAAACTTCTTTTAGTTTCTTAGCTTCTGCAAGTTCTTCTGCTGCAGCCTTTTCTTCCTTCTTTTTTTGTGCATCTAAGGTACTAATGTTGGCACTATTTGCCTCTTTCGCTAACCCTTGCTTGATTAAAAAGTTATGTGCATAACCGTCTGCAACATTTTTAACTTCACCTTTTTTTCCTTTACCTTTAACATCTTTCAGAAAAATTACTTTCATTCCTTCTTCACTCCTTCAAAATAATCATTAATAGCCAGCTTTAATTGTTCTTCTGTTTCTTCAATCGATTGACCAGTCAGCTGGGTCGCAGCATTTGTGAGATGACCGCCGCCTTTAAGACTTTCCATAATCACCTGGACATTGATATTTCCAAGCGACCTTGCACTAATCCCGATGATTCCTTCGCCGCGCTTAGCAATCACAAAGGACGCGAGTACCCCATCCATTGTTAACAAGGTATCGGCCGCTTGGGCAATAATCACTTGATCATAAGGCTCTATTTCCGTTCCCTTCGCAATTGCAATCCCATCACGGTAGAAGGAGACCGACTCAATTAACTTAGCTCTTTTGATATATGTATCGACATTCTCTTTCAAGAACTTCTGAACAAGGATATTATCGGCTCCATGTGCGCGTAAATAGGACGCAGCATCAAAGGTTCTTGAGCCCGTTCTTAATGAAAAGCTTTTCGTATCAACAATGATTCCTGCTAAAAGGGCCGTTGCCTCTATAACCTCTATTTTACCCCGTTTTGGCTGGTATTCCAAAAATTCTGTGACCAATTCGGCTGTTGAAGAGGCGTAGGGCTCCATATAAACCAGCAGTGGATTTGAAATAAAATCCTCACCGCGGCGATGATGATCAATAACCACCACATGATCAATTTTGTCTAATAAACGTGCTTCAATCACAAGTGATGGTTTATGGGTATCAACAATGACAAGCAAGGTTTTATCTGTTGCAATATCTAATGCGGCTTCAGGGTCAATAAAGTGGGAAAATAATCCCTCATGATGACGGATTTCATCCATTAACCGCTTCACACTATTATCTGTTTCTTGCATATTCACCACAATAAAGGCTTCCTTCTGGTTCATTTGGGCAACTTTATAAATCCCAATACTTGAACCAATCGAATCCATATCGGGGTTTTTGTGGCCCATAATAATGACTTTATCACTGGCAATGATTAAATCCCTTAAAGCATGGGAAATGACCCGTGCTCGAACCCTTGTCCGCTTCTCAACAGGATTGGTTTTCCCACCATAGAATTTCACCTTGCCACTTGGCAGTTTAATAGCTACTTGGTCTCCACCCCTGCCTAAGGCTAAATCAAGACTTGACTGGGCAAGAGCTCCTAGCTCTGTTAAGGAAGTAACACCCGTGCCTATGCCGATACTTAAGGTAAAAGAAACATTATGCTTAGAGGTCATTTCCCTCACCTCATCGAGAATGGAAAATTTCCCTTTTTCAAGCATCCGAAGAATTCGTTCGCTAAAAACAGCAATAAATCGTTCAGAGGAAACTCTTTTTAAGAAGAGCCCATTATCTTGGGCCCATTTGTTTAAAATGGAAGTCACTAAATTATTAATACTGCCTCGCATCTGATCATCCATACCTTGGGTAAGATCATCATAATTGTCGAGAAAAATAGTAGCAATGACCGTACGATCATCCTGATATTTTTTCTCAATTTCAGTTTGCTCGGTTACATCAAAAAAGTATAATAGCCGATCATCTCGTTTATGAACGATACGGAATTTACGTTCATGAAGGGTAATTACTTCCGTTTCAACTTCCTGTTTAATTAATGGAATAAGCACATCGGCAATATCATAAAGTGATTTACCTACCAATGTTTCTTCATCAAAACAAGTGGATAGATAGGGATTAGACCACTCAATGTAATATTCCTCATTTATGAGCATAATTCCAATTGGCATTTCCATTAGGGCTTCTTCGCCCACCTTTTTAACCCGATAGGACAAGGTGGAGATATACTCTTCCATCTCTTTTCGCTCACGGCGGTCAATGACCACCATGTAATAAAGAGGGAACAGCATTAACAAGAGCCCAGCTGCACTTAAGATCCAATTATATAGTGTTAGGATAATAAGCAAAATGATTGTAACGCCAATTAGCCCATAAAAAGGGTACCGTATTGACCGCTTTTCTAAAAATGCAGGCAAATTCTTCAGCTCCTTGACGTAAGTCTTACTCTTTTTTCTCAAACCGCTTTCTAAAATCAAATCCTAAATCGACAATGCCTAATATCCTTATTATATAATGAACAATCGGTATGATGAAAGATAGAATTACAACGAACATGGCAAGTCCTTTTCCAATCGAACGTTGATGAAAAATATAAAATAAACAAGCTAGTCCCTGCAGGAATAAGAAGATTTCCAAAATAAATCTTGCATTCATAAAAACTAAGTACAAATAAGTGCCTTCTTGAGGATGAAAAATCAAGTATCCTCCTAACGCCGCTAAATAATACCAAAGTAGGCTTTTAGGCAGCATAAGATTTCTAAATTTCCCCCACGATTCAACTGTTATACCAAACCTTTTGGCAATAGGAAAACAAATCCACTGCGTAATAAAGGCATATAAGATAGACACAGTGATTAAATATCCTGGAGCTAACTCTTTAATACCTTTAATAAAAGCCGCGTTTTGCTCCTGCAAAAGCTTAATCTTGTCTTCTTTTCCGACTGCCTTCAGCATGGTTTGGGATGATTTCATCGATTGTTCTAAGGCCATTTTTAACTCATGAATAAAATCAATTTTCATAAAGGCCACAAGCACTACATAAAAAAGAACCAATCCGACAATAAAGGTAAGTGTACCTCCAATTAAAATAGCTGTTCTACTGTTCGTTTTTTGAGCCAAATAACCCATGACAACGCCAGCCATTCCAAAAAGAAGCATTAAACCAAGACCTTGAAAAGAACCGGTTATAAACGAAAGGATTAAAGCAGCTATAAAAAAGACAGCTATATTTTTTAGGTTATTTTTAGCAGCATACATGATAAATGGCAGCGGCAGGATAAAGACACTAATCACAGTTAAAGGTGGTATGTAGATGGTTATTAATAAAAAAACTATAAAGGCGGCTAACAGAACAGCCCCTTCTGTTAAGTTGCGAACATTTTTCACTTCAACACCTCATAAATAATTAAATCTATCTCTCTATTTTAGCCACTTACATGTTTTGATACAACTTTAATAATAAAAGCGCAAGCGCCCTGGTCAGCGGCGTATGGCCTGGAGCGCTCCAACTGAGATAAAGGAAACACGAAGAGCGGTAGCGATTCGATGTTGACTTATCGTAGGGCGGAGAGCGAAGGATACTAGCCGCTAGGGCGCTGGAGCTGGACAATTCTCAAAGTCAAGACTTATAAATTCTAATATTATAAAAAGAAAAAGACAGTAAGGACACACCTTACTGTCTTTTTACTTTTAGTTTTTATTCTCCAGCCACGAATGGTAATAATGCCATTTGACGTGCACGTTTGATTGCAACTGTTAGTTTACGTTGATATTTAGCGCTTGTACCAGTTACACGACGTGGTAAAATTTTTCCACGCTCAGAGATGAATTTTTTTAGTAAATCAACATCTTTATAATCGATGCGAGTGATACCATTTGCTGTGAAATAGCACACTTTGCGGCGTTTTGCGCGACCGCCTTTACGTCCTCCTGCCATGAAAATTCCCTCCTTTAGGTTTATTTAGTAACGTTTAAAAGGTTTCTTTAAAACGGTAGATCGTCATCAGAGATGTCAATCTGACCAGTTCCAGCAAATGGATCTTCATCCACTCGTTGAAAACCTTTGTTTTGGTTTTGATTTGGACGTTGATTCTGATTGTTGCTGCCATATGGATTACCTTGCGGTTCCATTGGAGGAACACCGTAATCATTGCTTCTTCCACCGCCAGATGATTTTGGTTCTAGAAATTGAACACTTTCTGCCTGAACCTCTGTAACGTAAACACGTTTACCATCTTGTCCTTCATAGTTGCGGGTCTGAATACGGCCATCAACACCTGCTAGGCTGCCCTTTTTCAAGAAGTTTGCCACATTTTCAGCAGGTTTACGCCAAACAACACAGTTAATAAAATCTGCTTCCCGTTCACCCGATTGATTAGAAAATGGACGGTTAACCGCTAAAGTAAAAGTAGCTACAGGAACCCCATTTGGTGTATAACGCAAATCTGGATCTTTTGTTAAACGGCCAACAAGCACGACACGATTCATCATCAGAATCAACTCCTTTTCTTCTGAATCATTGTTTCACGTGAAACAAATCAGTTCAGAAATTGTATAATGTTCAGCTCCAGTTCCCAATGGTCACTTTCGCTTTTCTATCTTATTCTTCTTCTTTAATTACGATATGGCGAATGATATCTTCGCTGATTTTTGCAAGACGAGAAAATTCTTGTACTGCAGCAGCTGAAGATGTTGTTTTAGCGATTTCGTAGTATCCGTCGCGGAAATCATTGATTTCATATGCAAGACGACGCTTACCCCAATCCTTTGTTTCAGCAGTTTCCGCACCGTTATCAAGAAGAATTGTGTTAAAACGCTCAACAAGAGCCTTTTTTGCTTCATCTTCAATATTTGGGCGGATGATGTACATGATTTCGTACTTTTTCATCACAGTCACCTCCTTTTGGTCTAAACGGCCCTAATGGGCAAGGAGCAATTATTCATTACTCACAAGTTAAAATTATAGCACAAGTATTCACTAAAAGCAATTCTCTTCACAGATTTGCCAATTTTATTATGAAAAGAAGGATGGAGCTAATCGAAAATCCCTGAAAAAAAGAAAATGGGGTGGAGCTTCGCTCACACCGCCATCGCCATGATTAAACATTAAATCGGAAGTGAATGACGTCGCCGTCTTTTACTTCATATTCTTTACCTTCTAAACGGACTTTCCCTGCTTCCTTAGCTGCATTATGACTGCCGGCAGCAAGTAGATCATCATAAGAAACAATTTCGGCACGGATAAAGCCGCGTTCGAAATCAGAGTGAATGATTCCGGCACATTGAGGAGCCTTCATTCCTTTTCTGAATGTCCAGGCGCGCACTTCTTGTACACCTGCAGTGAAATAAGTAGCTAATCCCAGCAAGCTATATGCGGCACGAATTAATTGGTCCAAGCCGGATTCCTCAATCCCAAGCTCAGACAGGAACATCGCTTTTTCTTCGCCTTCAAGCTCAGCGATTTCTTCTTCTATTTTTGCACAAATAACGATTACTTCAGCATTGTCAGCAGCCGCAAATTCGCGTACTTTTTGAACATATTCATTTCCCGCAGGATTAGCAATATCATCTTCACTAACATTGGCTACATATAGGACAGGCTTGATCGTTAAAAGGTGCATACCTTTAACTAATTTCAATTGTTCTTCCGTGAAATCAACGGTACGAGCTGGCTTTTCTGCCTCAAAAGCATCACGAAGCATCGAAAGGACTTCAAATTCAGCAACAGAATCTTTGTCTTTTTGCTTAGCTAATTTTTCAACACGGCCAATTCGCTTTTCTACAGATTCCATATCCGCAAGAATTAACTCGAGGTTGATCGTTTCAATATCATCAATGGGGTCAACTTTACCTGATACATGGGTAATATTATCATCTGCAAAGCAACGAACGACTTGGCAAATTGCATCCACTTGGCGAATATGTGAAAGGAATTTGTTTCCAAGCCCTTCCCCTTTACTTGCCCCTTTAACAATCCCGGCAATATCGGTAAATTCAAATGCGGTTGGCACAGTCTTTTTGGGTTGAACAAGTTCCGTTAATTTTTGTAAGCGGTGGTCTGGTACTTCAACAATCCCCACGTTTGGGTCAATGGTACAGAAGGGATAGTTTGCTGATTCCGCTCCTGCTTGTGTAATTGCGTTAAATAATGTAGATTTACCAACGTTCGGCAAACCAACAATACCGGCTGTTAATGCCATTTTCTTTCACTCCTCTAAAAAAATCGATGATCTATATGAATAAATTAGTTCTGAGATTAAAAAGCCTCTCACAATTATAGGCAACTAATCCTAAAAAGACAAGGCATACTAAACTTATCGAGCGTTTTGCGGCACTACATCCCTTCACAAGGAGGAGCGACAGACCAGCCGTTAATTTAATTTTTCAAGATTGACTAGACAATCATATAAGGTGCTGCCAAGACCATTATCAGATACACCACTAGCAGTCAGGTTATTGACAGACCCGCCAAACCTCTTCCAAATCCCTTCATCGATATTAATCGTATTCGGGTGGGCTCTAGGTATGATGGTCACAAAACCATTTACTTCACCGCGCTCATTCCATACTCTGACCCAATCATTATTTTTCAATCCCAATTTTTCAGCTATATTTGCAGCAACCTCTACTTTTAGCTGCTGCTTTCCTTCTAAAAGGTGATAATGCTGTGAGTGGTTAGATCGTAAGGGGTGAATGGTCAGCAGATGATAAGGGTACTTTTCTGCAAGCAAAGGATTTACCCATTTCGACTCGTCTGGAACTGCCAATGATAACAAGCCGTTATTCTCTTTTTGCCAACCTGCTAACGAAGTAAATTCATATTTACCGGTTGGGGTTTGGAATTTATGGTCCTGCCATGGTATTTTATCCACTGGGAGCTCGATATGATGGATTTTCTTTAATTTTTCAAGGGTAATGCCTTTTCTTTCTAATGGCCTAAGGGTCATCTCCAGCCACTCATCTCTTGAAAAATGAAAATCTTCTCCAAAGTCGAGCCGTTCTGCTAATTGTGTCCAAATCCATAAATCCGGTTGTGCTTCACCAGGAGAAGAGACAAGCTTAGGACCATAATTCACATAATGATGATACATGGAAGAATAATAAAAATCTGCTTCTTCAAATGCATTGGTGATTGGCAGCACATAATCAGCCAGCCTCGCCGTATCCGTCATAAACTGCTCCAGCACGACAAGAGTCGGCACAGAGGAGAAGGCTTTTTCAACGACATGGGTGTCAGGCACCTGGGTCAACGGATTTCCACAAGAAACCACAATCATTTGTATTTCAGGATTCTTTGCCCGAAGAATCTCTTCTGCCTGCTTCATAATCGAAAATTGCCGATGTTGTTGTTTGCGCTCTGGAAGGGTTAACTCATCAAAGGAAAAACTTTGACCTACTTGAAGATTAGCATAATTAGCCCCGCCCCCGGCCAGGCCGATATTTCCGCTGATCGCCACAAGGGCATCAATCATCCGAATGGTATTGCCGCCATTTTTATAGCGTTGTAACCCTAACCCCATATAAGTTGCCGTTGGCTGCTCGCCATAGACAGCTGCCATTTTTGTGATAATCTCACAAGGCACTTCTGTCATTTCGCTTATTTTTTCTAATGAAATACCTTCAAGCAGCCGCAATAAATCTGAAAACCCGTGTGTGGATTGCTCAATAAAATCCCGATCCTCCATCTCTAAACGGAGGATTTCCTTCATCATACCAGCGGCTAATAAGCCATCCATTCCTGGCTTAACGGTTATAAACGCATCGGCTAGTTTTGCTGTTGCATTATAAAGCGGATCAATCACATATAATTTTGCCCCGCGTTTCTTGGCTTGCAGCAGCTTTTCGTAAAGATGCATGTTGGTGCGCGCTACATTTCTTCCCCAGATCACAATGTTTTTACTATTAAATATGTCATCTGGTTCATGGCTATATGCATTACCAAAATCCCATTTTTGCGCTTCTATTCCCGCACCCCAGCAAAGTGAACCATAGAGCTCCGTAACCCCGCCATAACAATTAAAAAAACGTTGATCAAGGTTTTTTAGGATCCCATTATTAGCATAGTCATGGCTGTGGAGGACAGCGGTTGTCCCATACTTTTCTTTAATACCTGTTAATTTCACAGCTATTTCATCAAGTGCTTGCTCCCACGAGATCCGCATAAATTCGCCATTTACCTTTTTTAAGGGGTGTAAAAGGCGTTCTTCGGAATTAGCTCTTATTTCCAGCATCCGGCCTCGTCCACAAATTTTCCCTTTTGTAATCGGATGTGTCAGATCTCCCTCTACTTTAACAACCTTGTCTTGGTCAACTGTTACATTGAAACCGCAGCTATCCCAACAATTCAACGGACACGCTGCCTTAAATATTTCTGCCACTAACTCCACCCCCTAACTATCAAATTCTATTGAAAAGAAGCATGAAATTTATTCTTCATGCTTCACTAAGATTTTCTTCATTTTTCGAGAGAACTCTTTCCTTGGAATGAGGACACTGTGCCCGCACCCTTCACACTTAATGCGTACATCCATTCCCATACGGATAACTTTCCAACGGTTGGTGCCGCACGGATGCTGTTTCTTCATCTCAACAACGTCATTTAGGGCAAATTCTTTTTCTTCCATTGCTTAAACCCCCTTATTAATGAATTAGGTATTAGACCCTCCTGAGTACATCATAAGACTTGGATTTGGAGCTTTAATACCATTCTTGTCTAAAAGAAGCTTAATATCCTTCCGAATCGCCCGGGAAACGCCTGCCTGCTTCATAGGCAGTGTTTCAGCAATTACACGTAAAACAATCTCTGTAGGTCCCATCGTTTGTATTCCTAATAGTTCAGGCGCTTTCGTTAACTCTTCATATTGGTCTGCCATGGTTAGAAGAGCATCAGCGATCACCTTTTCCGCTCGATCAATGTCTTCACCATAAGAAATCGCAATGTCAATAACGGCAAGACTATTATTGATCGAAAAATTGGTTACTTGAGTAATGCTGCCATTTGGTAAAATATGAACTTCACCCGTCCAGCTTTTAATTTTTGTTGTTCTTAATCCAATGGTTTCGACATTACCTTCAAATAATCCTATACGAATATGATCACCGACTGAAAATTGATCTTCAAATATAATAAAGAAACCGGAAATAATATCTTTTACTAAACTTTGTGCACCAAAACCAACTGCCAAACCGACAATTCCGGCACCCGCAAGCAAGGCCTTCACATCAATTCCTAAGACAGAAAGAATCATCATAATCGCAATAAAGTAAACCGCGTAGGTAAGCACACTATCCAGCAGCTTTGAAAGTGTATCTTCCCGCCGTTCGGTCGTATTAAGAGGCGACAGAGTTCTAATTTTGAAAATATTATGGATAGCTATTTTGCCAATACGGATTATGATATTAGCCACAACCAAAATGGCGATAATTTTTAGCAAACCTTCCCCAAGATTCAGCCATGTAGCTTCGTTTTGAAATTTATTAATATCTGCTTGAATTCCTTTTGATGTGAGATTCATTTTACACCTTCCTCAAACCCATTTATCCTATTTTAGCAATTTTTTTATCTAGATAATAGCATTATGAATTTTTGTTTTTCTTATCCTATTATGTATAGATTTTTAGAATTTTCCGTATAATAGTAAAACTTACTTTATTTAGGGAGTGGACTTAATGAATCTGAAGACCAGCTTTTTTGATAGGAGGAGCAAGGTACAAATTATACATGATGATCTTCACGCCGCTGACAATCTTGCTAAGGAGTTACTCGTGAATATTCCTAGTATGACAAGGAGGCCCATTGTGTTTATTTGTATTGGGACCGATCGCTCCACAGGGGATTCATTAGGACCGCTAGTCGGCAGTTTGTTAGAAGAAAAGAACCTTCAATCTTTTTACGTATATGGAACATTAGATGAGCCGATTCATGCTGTTAATCTTGCTGATAGGCTGAAGGAAATAAACCTAAGACATGATAATCCCTATTTAATTGGGATTGATGCGTGCTTAGGACGAATTAAAAATGTGGGCGTTATTCAATTGGGAAATGGACCTGTCAAGCCTGGTGCCGGGGTGAACAAGGAACTTCCTTCTGTTGGCGACATCCATATTACAGGGATTGTAAATGTCAGCGGATTTATGGAATTTTTTGTTTTACAAAATACGCGCTTAAATCTTGTTATGAAAATGGCCAAAACCATTGCAGGTGGAATATATCAGGCAAGCCTGCACTATCCTAACCAAACCTGGACAGAATTAAATTGGATCGAAGAAGAAAAGACCAACTTAAATTAAAAGAGCAAACCATTTATGATTGGTTTACTCTTTTAAAATTCCATTTAATGGAAAAATCACTGATAATTAAAGAGGATTGTGACAATTAGACCCACTACAACAATACCAGGGAGCAGGTTAGCCACTTTAATTTTCACCATCCCTGTAAGATTCAAGCCAATTGCAAAAATCATGATTCCACCTGTAGCCGTCATTTCAACAATAAATTGGTCCATTAACGGCTTGGGAATAAACAGGTCAATTTGGGTGGCAAATAAGGCAATTAAACCTTCATAAAGAACAACTGGGATAGCTGAAAAGATAACACCAATACCTAATGTTGTTGTTAAAATTAACGCGGTAAAGCCGTCAATCAATGATTTAGTATATAATACCGCATGATCTCCACGAATGCCGCTGTCTAGGGCCCCAATAATAGCCATTGCCCCAATCACAAAAATTAAGGTAGCTGTGACAAAGCCCTCGGAAATACTCCCTTTTCCATTAGAGCCCACTTTGCCCTCCAGCCAGCCGCCTAAAGCATTTAGTTTCTCCTCTAATTTTAGCAATTCACCTGCAACAGCCCCCACTACCAGGCTAATAATGACAATCAGAAAATTTTCACTTTTCATGCCCATTTGCAGGCCTAATACCATGACGGACAAGCCTATTGCATACATGACTGTCACTTTCATTCCTTCTGGAATCCGGTTTAATAGCTTTCCTAAAAGGGTACCAATAATGATTAAAAGGCCGTTTACTAGTGTTCCAATTAAAAACATTTCATTTTCACCTTTATCTTCGCCTCTCGAAATAGTAATAATCTTAAACTATCATGTTTCCAGCTGGATGGAAAGCGGGATTTAAAAAAGATGCCCCAAAACAAAGGGTAAGACCCTTTTGGGACATCCACTTTATAATGAATCCTCTTGGTTAAGCAGTTCAAGAATTCGTTCTAGATCCTCTTGAGAGAAAAATTCAATTTCAATTTTCCCCTTATTTTTATTCTGTTTAATGTTAACGGTTGTACCAAACCGTTCACGCAGGGAATGCTCGCGTTGCTGTAAAAACACATCTTTTTTCTTTTCTGGCTTTTTTGTTTCACGTGAAACATTTTCGTTTAGTTGCTGAATTAATTTTTCTAATTGCCTTACATTTAGTCCTTCTTTGATTACTTTTTCTACTAGACTAGGTAGTTTTGCTTTTTGTCTGAGTCCTAATAAGGCACGCCCATGACCCATTGAAATACTGCCCGCTGAGATGAGCTCTTGAATCTTAGGAGGGAGGGAGAGCAGACGGATATGGTTAGCGACATGCGGCCGGCTTTTGCCTAAACGCTTAGCCACTTCCTCCTGTGTCAGCTTTAGCTTTTCCATTAACGTTTGATAAGCGAGCCCTTCTTCAATTGGATTTAAATCTTCCCTTTGTAAATTTTCAAGGACTGCTAATTCCATCATTTGCTGTTCTGAAAGCTCGCGGACCACAGCTGGAACGGTTCCAAGCTTTGCTTCCTTAGCCGCACGGAATCTGCGCTCACCAACGACAATTTCATAGCCTTTAATACTTTTCCGAACAACAAGCGGTTGTAAAATACCGTGTTCTAAAATAGAATCTCTTAATTCATCTATTGCTTCTTGCTGGAAGTTTTTCCGAGGCTGATAAGGATTGGGACGAAGCTCCTTTAGGTTGATTTCTTGGACTGTTTCTTCTTTACTAACATCAGTAAAAAAGGCATTCAGACCTTTTCCTAAACCTTTAGCCATTTGAGACCACTTCCTTTGCTAAATCTAAATATACTTCCGCACCACGGGATTTAGCATCATAGGTTATGATGGGTTCCCCATGGCTTGGTGCTTCACTTAGACGCACATTTCTTGGAATGATGGTTTTATAGACTTTATCTTGAAAATACTTTTTTACTTCTTCAATAACTTGAAGGCCGAGATTCGTACGTGCATCCAGCATCGTTAATAAAACGCCTTCAATTTTTAAATCCTGATTCAAATGTTTTTGAACGAGTCTAACCGTATTTAATAATTGGCTTAAACCTTCAAGTGCATAATACTCACATTGCACTGGGATTAATACTGAATCAGAAGCGGTTAAGGCATTTAGCGTTAGCAGCCCTAACGATGGCGGACAATCAATAATAATATAATCAAACTGGTCCTTCACTTCTCCAAGCGCTCGCTTTAAACGAACTTCTCTAGAAATCGTCGGTACCAATTCAATTTCGGCTCCAGCCAACTGAATGGTAGCAGGAATAGCATACAAATTTTCTATAGATGTCGATTTTATTACTTCTTTTGCTTCTACATCATCTACTAGTACATCATATATACATTGTTCAACTTCTGCCTTTTCAATTCCAACCCCGCTCGTTGCATTTCCCTGCGGATCAATATCTACTAGTAAGACCCGTTTTCCTATGTATGCTAAGCAGGCGCCTAGGTTGACAGAGGTTGTCGTTTTGCCGACTCCACCTTTTTGATTTGCGATTGAAAGGATTTTCCCCACGTTGTCACCTACCCTTATTTCTAAAAAATAGTAATCTTAGATTCTATAAACTAGTAATAATATGATTAATTATCCTCTATGAGACAAGGAAAGTAAAATTCCATTCCTCTATTTTATCATGATTTTAATAGTTGTTGGATTTTTTCTAAAAAAATTCCAAAATGTGTTTGCTCCTATTTTCTTTGGTGACGAGAAATTACATCTTACAAACAAAAAAATAAGAACCAAACATTAAACGGTCTGGTTCTTTCAAAAAAATGCTTATTATTTTTTCTTTGGAATACGAATGGTAAATTGGTAAAATTCGTCAAATTCTTCTTCTTCCGCATCCAATTTAATCCCGCTGTCGGATACCATGGATAAGGATTGGCGAATGGTATTCACTGCAATTCTCATATCTTTACTAAAAGCCTTTCGTTTCGGCTTTGGTTTTTCATTTTTTTGTTCCAGCAGTTTGACGACCCGTTCTTCCGTTTGCTTTACATTCCAATTTCTTTCAATGATTTCTGCTAATAGGGTCACTTGTTTTTCTGGATCCTTAAGCGGAATGAGGGCGCGTGCATGCCGTTCAGTAATAATTTTGTTTAAAAGGGCATCTTGAATAGGCTGCGGTAATTTTAGAAGACGCAGCTTATTTGCAACAGTGGACTGGCCCTTGCCAAGGCGCTGTGCTAATGCCTCTTGTGTCAGATTGTGCAGCTCAAGCAGCTTCCCGTAAGCCATCGCCTCTTCAATGGGCGATAATTCTTCACGTTGTAAATTCTCGATTAGCGCAACAGATGCCGTTTCTGTGTCGGATAGATTTTTAACAATTGCAGGTGCTTCTGCCCAGCCAAGCAATTTCATTGCACGCCAGCGCCGCTCTCCCGCTATAATTTCATATTTATCGACAGCAAACTCCCTGACAACAATGGGCTGAATAATACCATGTATATGAATGGTTCGTGATAATTCCTCGATTTTATCTGCATCAAAAACCGTCCGTGGCTGGAATCGGTTCGGTATTATTTGGTTAATTGGTATTTTTCTTATTTCTTCGTTTCGTTCTACATCCAGCTCTTGCTCAAACTCAACCTCTTCTTCTCCCTTATCGCCGAGGCCAAAAAAGCGTGTAAATGAACTCTTCATCCCCAACACCACCTTTACGAAACTCCCTATTATTAATTCTCTATCTAAATAAATTCTTCCTGCCTAGGATACCATTTTTATAAAAATAGTTATAGGGCTATCTACTTATTAACGAAGGGTACTTATCTCAATCAGTAATACCATGTTACTCAATGGGTGACTTTCCTGGTGTCCCAGGCTTCCGAGGGTATTTCTTAGGTGTTTGTTTTTCCTTTTTAATAATTAAGATCGTTCTATCGCTATCTTCCATTGGGAGCGTAAATGTAAAAACGTTTTCCACCTTACCGCCAAGAGTGGTTATTGCCTTTTGTCCCATTTCTAATTCTTCCTTGGCATGTAATGCCTTCATAGCAATAAAATGTCCGCCTACTTTTGCAAGTGGTAAACAAAACTCACTTAAAACCGACATTCTCGCCACTGCTCTTGCTGTCACGACATCAAAGCTCTCTCGATATGCATGGTTTACTCCAAAGGTTTCAGCCCGATCATGAACAAAATGTACATTTTCAAGATTTAATACATTGGCAAGATGAGTTAAAAAGGAAATCCGTTTATTTAGTGAATCCACAATCGTCACTTCGATATGAGGAAAAACAATTTTTAATGGAATACTCGGAAATCCTGCACCTGCCCCAACATCACATAGATGAAACGGTTTAGTAAAATCGAAATAAAATGATGCCGTGATGGAATCGTAAAAATGCTTTAAATAAACTTCAGCTTTATCTGTGATCGCCGTTAAATTCATTTTTTCATTCCACTCGACCAATGTCGTAAAATAGGCTTCAAATTGGTTTAACTGCTGCTCAGTAAGGGTAATCCCCTTTTCCCGAAGGTTTGCCTCAAATTGTTCGATGATCATTAACAAATCTTCCTCACTATTTTCCAGCTTCAGCGCCTGGCAAGGCGCTTCCGCTTTTCTTATTCATTAGCTACTTTTGCTATCCGGCCCTGTTCAAGGTACACAAGCAAGATGGAAATGTCAGCTGGATTTACTCCAGAAATCCGGGATGCCTGGGCAAGCGATAACGGTTTGATCTTCTTTAACTTTTGCTTTGCCTCTGTTGCTAACCCGTTAATTGCATCATAATCAATATTCTCAGGAATTTTCTTATTCTCCATTTTCTTTAATCGTTCTACCTGCTGGAGAGATTTTTCAATATAGCCCTCATATTTAATTTGGATTTCTACTTGTTCTTTCATATCATGGTCTAAGTCGAGCTCACTTTTGGTCAGCTTTTCAATCAAATCGTAGGTCATTTCCGGTCTTTTTAGCAGGTCAGCCGCATGGATCCCATCTTTAAGTTCACTGCCTCCAACACTGCGAATCAAAGCTTGAACTTCGGCAGATGGTTTGAGAATAGTGGATTTTAATCGTTGCTTTTCAGCTTCAATGGCTTCCTTCTTGACTAAAAATGTTTGATAACGTTGATCACGGATTAAGCCGATGCGATGACCTATTTCTGTTAACCTTAAATCGGCATTATCATGACGCAATAACAAACGATATTCCGCTCGCGATGTTAACAGACGGTAGGGTTCATTGGTTCCCTTTGTAATTAAATCATCAATTAGCACCCCAATATACGCATCGGAGCGGCTTAACACTAATTGTTCCCGGCCTAATGCATTTAAACCAGCATTGATACCAGCCATAATTCCTTGACCGGCAGCTTCTTCATAACCGGATGTACCGTTTATTTGCCCTGCTGTATACAAACCTTGAACAACTTTCGTCTCAAGTGTCGGCCATAATTGTGTCGGCACAATCGCATCATATTCAATCGCATAACCGGCTCTCATCATTTGGGCATTTTCCAAACCAGGAACCGTTTTAAGAATTTGCTGCTGGACATCTTCAGGTAAGCTGGTTGACAACCCTTGTACATAGACTTCTTTTGTATTTCTTCCTTCTGGTTCAAGGAAGATTTGATGGCGCGGCTTATCATTGAAACGGACAACCTTGTCTTCAATCGAAGGACAATATCTTGGACCTGTTCCTTTGATCATGCCAGAGAACATCGGAGAACGATGAAGGTTGGCATCTATGATTTGGTGTGTATGCTCATTTGTATACGTCAACCAGCATGGCAGCTGGTCGGTAATATATTTTGTTGTTTCATAAGAAAATGATCTTGGTACTTCATCACCAGGTTGAATTTCTGTTTTACTATAATCAATCGTATTACTATCTACCCTTGGTGGCGTTCCGGTCTTAAAACGAACTAACTCAAAACCAAGCTCTTCTAAATGCTCGGATAACTTAATCGATGGCTGCTGATTATTTGGGCCGCTGGAGTATTTCAATTCGCCAAGAATAACTTCACCACGTAAGTAAGTCCCCGTTGTAATAACAACCGTTTTTGAGCGATAGATCGCCCCTGTTTTCGTGATGACTCCTTTAACTACCCCATCCTCGACAATCAATTGTTCCACCATACCTTGAAGCAAGGTCAAGTTTTTCTCTTCTTCAAGTGTTTTTTTCATTTCATGCTGATAATCATACTTATCAGCTTGCGCCCTTAAGGCCCGAACAGCCGGACCTTTTCCGGTGTTTAACATCCTCATTTGGATATAGGTTTTATCAATATTTTTACCCATTTCTCCACCGAGCGCATCAATTTCGCGCACAACAATTCCCTTTGCCGGTCCACCCACAGATGGGTTACATGGCATAAAGGCAACCATATCTAAATTAATTGTGATCATTAATGTTTTTGCGCCTAGTCTGGCTGCGGCAAGTCCGGCCTCACAACCGGCGTGCCCAGCCCCAACAACAACGACGTCAAAATTTCCTGCTTCGTATTGCATTTGCTTCCTCCTTTTCCGTCCACTGACGGAAACGTTGCTCTCATCTATATTAAGCGGACCATTAGTTTTTAGGAATGATTCGTTTTGGTCTACGCACCGTTTCATATTATTTACGCGTTTCTAATTATCCTATCCAGGATTGACATGAGTAAAACGCCCACCTGTATGCTTATCTATTTTCCTAAACAAAATTGTGAAAATAGCTGATCAATCAGGCTTTCATGGACACTGTCTCCCGTAATTTCCCCAAGCAATTCCCATGTTCTCGTTAAATCAATCTGCACGATATCAATCGGAGTACCCATTTCTACCCCTTCGATTGCATCCTCAATCGCAGTTAAACTTTGATTGAGCACGGCAATGTGGCGGCTGTTTGACACATAGGTCATATCGCCGGCCTCAATGGATCCCTCAAAAAATAATGAAGCAATGGCTTCCTCGAGTTCATCAACACCACTGTCTTCAAGTAATGAGGTAGTAACAAGTTTATGTTCGTTAGCGAGCTCATTAACACGGGCCATATCAATTTGCTGCGGCAGGTCCGTTTTATTGACAATAACGATGACATCCAATCCCTTTACTACTTCAAAAAGATTCTCATCTTCAATCGTTAATTCGTCAGAGTAATTCAGCACAAGTAAGATTAAATCTGCCTCTTTTAATACCTGACGAGAACGTTCAACCCCAATCCGTTCGACAATATCCTCGGTTTCCCTGATGCCGGCTGTATCCAGCAGTCTAAGCGGAACACCACGGACATTGACATATTCCTCAATCACATCGCGTGTGGTCCCAGGGATATCCGTAACGATGGCTTTATTTTCATGAACGAGGCTATTTAACAGGGAAGACTTGCCGACATTTGGACGTCCAACTATGACAGTCGACAGCCCTTCACGTAAAATTTTTCCTTGCTGTGATGTTTGCAGGAGTTTTTGGATCTCCTCACGAACAAACTTGGCTTTCTCCAAGAGCATCTTATGTGTCATTTCTTCGACATCATCATATTCAGGATAATCGATATTTACTTCAACATGGGCAAGTACCTCTAAAATCTCCTGCCTTAGTCTACGGATTAGTTTTGACAATCGGCCTTCCATTTGACCAAGTGCCACATTCATGGCCCGATCTGTTTTCGCTCTAATTAAATCCATGACTGCCTCTGCCTGTGATAAATCAATCCGTCCATTCAAAAAGGCTCGTTTTGTAAACTCACCCGGTTCCGCCAATCTTGCTCCATATTTTAATACATGCTGCAAGACCCGATTCACAGAAACAATCCCGCCGTGGCAGTTTATCTCTACTACATCCTCTTTTGTAAAGGTTTTTGGTCCTTTCATAACCGAGACCATTACCTCTTCTATCACTTCATCACTTTTTGGATCAAGTAGATGCCCATAGTGAATGGTATGGGTGGCCACCTCCGAAAGTCTTTTTCCAGCAACACCCTTAAAGAGCCTGTCTGCTATTGGAATGGCATCATCACCGCTTAATCGAACAATGGCAATAGCTCCCTCTCCCATCGGTGTCGAGATGGCAGCAATTGTGTCGTATTCCATTTCCTTCACCTCACAAATAAAAAAATCTAACGCTATATATGAAATTAATATTTTGACTTCAAAAAACTTAATATACCATATCAGTTTCTGTTTAAGAAGCAAATACACTTCATCAAATTATCCACAATCCACTTTATTGTCCTTTTATTATTTTAACTTATCCACATGTGAATAACAATAAGTTGAAGATTGATGAAAAAATGAAACTTCACAAAAAAAGTTATCAACAGCTCTAAATAAAATGATGTTAGAGGGCAAAAAAAACACCCTATCAAAATAGGATGTTTTCGTCTGACTATTTTTGGTTTTCGTACCTTTTTACTGGTGTAATCACAATAAATCGATGTGGTTCCGATCCATCTGAAAATGTTTTTACACGCTTGTTTTCGGATAAAGCGGTATGAATTACTTTACGCTCATAGGAAGGCATTGGTTCTAAAGCTACATCTTTTCCTGTCTTAATCGCCTTCCCGGCAAGACGATGTGCTAATTGAATAAGTGTTTCATTTCTTCGATTTCGGTAATCTTCCGCATCCAAAATGACGGTTAGATATTGATTAGAAAAGCGATTAATGACTAATTGGGTCAAATATTGCAGAGAATTTAGCGTTTGACCTCTTTTTCCAATTAAAAGCGCAATCTTTTCTCCTGTCATCACAAAGGTAACCTGTTTACCCTCACGTTTAATCTCTATTTCCGCTGGTGCACCCATTTGTTCACTTACTTGAGTAAGGAATTTCTTTGCTTCTTCAATCGGATCAATAATCACGGATACCTTCACAATTGCTGGACGTGAACCGAAAATACCGAATATCCCTTTTTTGCCTTCGTCGATAATGTTTACATCTGTGCGGTCTTTAGTTGTCTGTAATTGAGCTAAAGCTGATTTTACTGCTTCTTCGACAGTTTGTCCTGTAGCAGTTACCTGTTTCACTTCTTTGCTCCTCCCGCATTACCGGTGGCGTTTGCCCTCAAATCCGGTCCTTTAATAAAATACGTTTGAACAATCATAAAGATATTTCCGACAACCCAGTACAATGAAAGTGCTGCAGGAAAACTAAATGCAAAGAACACAATCATAATCGGCATCATCCAAGTCATCATCGCCATTTGTGGATTTGCTTCTTGGCCTGCCATCATAATTTTTTGCTGGATGAAAGTGGTAATCCCCGCCACAATCGGCAAGATGTAATACGGATCTTTTTCACCAAGGTCAAACCATAGGAAGCTATCAGAAGCTATTTCTCTCGTCCTTGAAATAGCATGATAAAAACCGATCAAAATCGGCATTTGCACGATTAATGGGAAACAGCCTGCCATCGGATTAACACCATGCTTTGAAAAAAGCGCCATTGTTTCCTGTTGCAGTTTTTGCTGTGTTTTTTGATCTTTGGAGCTATATTTTTCGCGTAGTGCCTTCATTTCCGGCTGCAGGGCCTGCATTGCTTTAGAACTTCTTGTCTGCTTAATCATCAGCGGCAAAATACACAAACGAATTAAAATGGTTACGACAATCAGTGATAACCCATAACTTCCTCCAAGCAAATACGCGCCTTCTTTAATCAGCCATGAAAGAGGATAGACAATGTATTCATTCCAAAAACCTGAACTTTCCGATGTAATCGGCTTCTTTATTTCACTGCATCCCGTTAAAAATAGGAATACAGAGAGGAGGCCGAACGAAAGTAATAATCGTTTCTTCAACCAAATTTTCCTCCTTGCCTAATATAGACTTCAAAAGTATGTGTTCAACTTTTATGTATATATTTACTATCGCTACTAAAAGAAATTTTTAATTTCATGGATAGCCTCCAGCTTGTGCACCAACGGTCACTATCGCTTTTCATTCTACCATTTTTTCCATGTAAATGTCTTTATAACATTGCTATATTTTGACTATTTACAGAAAATTAGTTTCTTTTTAATACTTTTCCAACCTTCATGACATGAGTCAGACTTTTCTTTACCTCAAAAAAGTCCATTTCAGCTGTTGGCTTTCTAGCAATAATAACATAATCAACCCCTGAAGATAATTGATCATGTAATTCAAAGATGGATTGTCGTACATACCTTTTAATTCTATTCCTGGTAACAGCATTTCCAATCTTCTTACTTACCGATAAGCCGATTCGAAAAAAGTCCTGTTCCTCTTTTTCTAATGAGTAAATCACAAATTGTCGATTAGCAAAAGAGCGCCCCTTTTGAAAGGCGACCTGGAAATCTTTATTTTTTTTAATGCGGAATTCTTTTTTCATAAAAAAAACTCCTTCATTTTATGATAAAAATGTATTCTATGCTCTAAAGAGTTCAGTAACAGCGCCCTAGTTCAGGGCACGGAGCTCTAAACGGGCGCATGTACTTTTCTCTTAATGAGAAAAAAGACCACTGACAGTTCAGTGGTCTAAGCTGATAATACTTTTCTTCCTTTTTGACGACGACGAGCTAGAACCTTACGTCCATTTGCTGAGCTCATGCGACTACGGAAACCGTGAACTTTACTATGTTTACGTTTATTTGGTTGATATGTTCTTTTCATATATGACACCTCCCTGAGGAATAGCTATCAAGTTAAACCTTAATTGACAGTCTTACTTATTATAAAGACGTCAGTATAAAATTGTCAACAACTCTCTAAATATTATTCCCCATTTCCAATATTTTTCGAACATGATTTCATCCATTTCCAGAAATTCTATACTCATGAGGTAAATCAGAAAGACAAAACGTAAAATTTCATACTGCGGTTTTCCAAGATCCAGACCAACCTATCACTTCCGCTTTTCTTTGTCTAGCTCCAGCGACCGGTCGCCGCTTTTCTTTATCTGTGGATAATTTTTCGACATTTTTTTATTATCCACACAAGATATTGACAGGTTTTGCACAAACTATCAACCTGTGGACAATTATTACGCACATATTGTTACAGTTGTGGATAAACTACTAAAAAGCATTGCACGTCCTGCAATTATTTGTTATTATATTTGTGTTTTCACTCTGAATAACTTCTGCATAGATTATATTTTATCCACAGATGTGGATAACCTGTGGATAGTTTATCCTAGCGTTCTGTAGAAACTTGTCCACAAGCGGTGGATATTGTCGAAACTCCACATTTATTCCTTATTATATGTTTTCCACAACCACTGTTTCGTATATTTATAAATTAATAGGTTGTACTGCCAGTATAACCCTTATTTTGCACGGAACTTTAGTCGAATAGTTTTCCCGGTTGCTAAGAGAATACTCCTTTAAATAAATATTTATGGAGTTAGACATGAATGAGAGTGTCAGTTCAACTAAATTTTTTCTACAAATATAAAAAGGAGGGATACTAGTTGGAAAATATTGCGGATCTTTGGAATGCAGCATTGGCCAATATCGAGAAAAAGATAAGCAAACCTAGCTTTGACACCTGGCTCAAGTCTACCAAGGCTCATTCCCTAAAAGGTGATCTGCTTGTGATAACGGCTCCCAATGAATTTGCACGTGATTGGCTGGAAGAACGTTATTCACAGTTAATCTCCGGAATCCTCTATGAACTTACCGGAGAAGAATTATCTGTAAAATTTATCATTCCGCAAAATCAATCAGAGGATGAAGAGAACATCCCTACTCCACCTAAAAAGGTGAAAAAAGATGATGATCATAGTGATTTCCCTTCAGGAATATTAAATAAAAAGCACACCTTTGATACCTTTGTCATTGGCTCTGGTAACCGGTTTGCCCATGCCGCATCCCTTGCAGTAGCTGAAGCACCAGCAAAAGCATACAATCCATTATTTATTTATGGTGGAGTCGGATTAGGCAAAACACACTTAATGCATGCGATTGGTCACTATGTTTTGGAACATAACCCTTCAGCAAAAGTGGTTTATTTATCATCAGAAAAATTTACAAATGAGTTTATTAACTCTATTCGTGATAATAAAGCAGAGAGTTTTCGCAATAAATATCGAAATGTCGATATCTTACTTATTGATGATATTCAGTTCTTAGCTGGAAAAGAATCAACCCAGGAAGAATTTTTCCATACATTTAATGCTCTTCACGAGGAAAGTAAACAAATAATTATCTCTAGTGATCGGCCGCCAAGGGAAATTCCAACGTTGGAGGACCGGCTGCGTTCACGTTTTGAATGGGGACTCATAACTGATATAACCCCGCCGGATTTAGAGACGAGGATTGCGATCCTTCGTAAAAAG